>NZ_CM174473.1:0-4770886 GCF_057838705.1 Citrobacter sp. KH_055_1 | reverse complement strand
GGCGGACTCCACTCGAACAAAAGTCGATAAATGACAAAGGCTGAAACATTCATGATTGTTGGCGCACGTCGAAAAGACCCTGCATGAGGGTGACGTGCGAACCGCTGTCTGCGGTTATATGCCTGATCAGGATCCATTGAAACGATCAGGACCGCGGATCATAGCCTAAACTGAGCGAGAGATCTTCTGTTTCTCACAGATTCTTCCCGATTTATCCACAGGATGATCCAGAATCGGCTAAGTGTAAACGATCCTGGAGAAGTGCTGCAGGTTTTCGCGCGCATATTGAAAAAATTAATGAGTAAAGATGCTTTACTGCGAAAACGATCTAATAAAGATCCCGTGCGATCCTTGCGCTTTATCCACCAGCCCGTATAATTCTTACCCCCAGCGAGTAAAGGTCGCCTCACGGCGTCAACGCTGCCTGTTTTTTACGCGAAACCATGCGGAAAAAAGCGGGAATTAAGGAAAGAGAATTGACTCCGGAGTGTACAATTATTACAATCCGGCCTCTTTAATCACCCACACTGTGGCGTAAGTCGTTCGAAGTTCGTTCGGGTATACGCAAAAGTCAGTGAATTTATTCAAGTTTAGGTAGAAATCGCCATGAAACGCACTTTTCAACCGTCTGTACTGAAGCGCAACCGTTCTCACGGCTTCCGTGCTCGTATGGCTAATAAAAATGGTCGTCAGGTTTTGGCACGTCGTCGTGCTAAAGGCCGTTCTCGTCTGACCGTTTCTAAGTAATAAAAGCTAGCCCCTGAGTGGTTAAGCTCGCATTTCCCAGGGAGTTACGTTTGTTAACTCCCACTCATTTCACATTCGTCTTCCAGCAGCCACAACGGGCTGGCACGCCGCAAATCACCATTCTCGGCCGCCAAAATTCGCTGGGGCATCCCCGCATCGGTCTAACGGTCGCCAAGAAAAATGTTAAACGTGCGCATGAACGCAACAGGATTAAACGCCTGACGCGTGAAAGCTTCCGTTTACGTCAGCACGAACTTCCAGCAATGGATTTCGTAGTGGTGGCTAAAAAAGGGGTTGCCGACCTCGATAACCGTGCTCTCTCGGAAGCGTTGGAAAAATTATGGCGTCGCCATTGTCGCCTGGCTCGCGGGTCCTGATAGCCCTCATTCGGGTCTATCAACGCCTGATCAGTCCGCTGCTTGGGCCGCATTGCCGTTTCACTCCAACCTGTTCGAGCTACGGAATTGAGGCATTGCGCAGGTTTGGAGTGATAAAAGGCAGTTGGTTGACGGTGAAACGCGTATTAAAATGCCACCCTTTACACCCTGGTGGTGACGATCCCGTCCCACCCGGACCATTTGATACCAGAGAACACTAACGATGGATTCGCAACGCAATCTTTTAGTCATCGCTTTGCTGTTCGTGTCTTTCATGATCTGGCAAGCCTGGGAGCAGGATAAAAATCCGCAACCTCAGGCTCAACAGACCACGCAGACAACGACCACCGCAGCGGGTAGCGCCGCCGACCAGGGCGTACCGGCCAGTGGCCAGGGGAAACTGATTACGGTTAAGACTGACGTGCTTGATCTGACCATCAACACCCGTGGTGGTGATGTGGAACAGGCTTCACTGCCAGCTTACCCGAAAGAACTCGGTTCTACCGAACCGTTCCAGTTACTGGATACCACGCCACAGTTCATCTATCAGGCACAGAGTGGCCTGACAGGTCGTGACGGCCCGGATAACCCGGCTAACGGCCCGCGTCCGCTGTACAACGTCGACAAAGACGCTTTTGTACTGGCTGACGGTCAAAATGAACTGCAGATCCCGATGACCTATACAGACGCCGCTGGCAACACGTTTACCAAAACGTTTGTTCTCAAGCGCGGTGAGTATGCGGTAAGCGTTAACTACAGCGTGCAGAACGCCAGCGAGAAGCCGCTGGAAATCTCCACCTTTGGTCAGCTGAAGCAATCCATCAATCTGCCCTCTCATCTCGACACTGGTAGCAGCAACTTTGCGCTGCATACCTTCCGTGGCGCGGCTTACTCCACGCCTGATGAGAAGTATGAGAAATACAAGTTCGACACCATTGCTGAAAACGAAAACCTGAACGTCAACGCTAAAGACGGCTGGGTCGCAATGCTGCAGCAGTATTTCGCCACGGCATGGGTTCCGCGTAACGACGGCACCAATAACTTCTATACCGCAAATCTGGGTAACGGCATTGCCGCTATCGGCTATAAATCTCAGCCGGTACTGGTTCAACCGGGCCAGACAAGCGCGATGACCAGCACCCTGTGGGTTGGCCCGGAAATTCAGGATAAAATGGCGGCCGTTGCACCGCACCTGGATCTGACCGTCGACTACGGTTGGTTGTGGTTCATCTCTCAGCCGCTGTTCAAACTGCTGAAGTGGATCCATAGCTTCCTGGGTAACTGGGGCTTCTCTATCATCGTTATCACCTTTATCGTTCGTGGCATCATGTACCCGCTGACTAAAGCGCAGTACACCTCCATGGCGAAGATGCGTATGCTGCAGCCGAAGATTCAGGCAATGCGTGAGCGTCTGGGCGATGACAAACAGCGTCAGAGCCAGGAAATGATGGCCCTGTACAAAGCTGAGAAGGTTAACCCTCTGGGCGGCTGCTTCCCGCTGATCATCCAGATGCCAATCTTCCTGGCACTGTACTACATGCTGATGGGCTCCATTGAACTGCGCCATGCGCCGTTCGCACTGTGGATCCATGACCTGTCTGCACAGGACCCGTACTACATCCTGCCGATCCTGATGGGCGTAACGATGTTCTTCATTCAGAAGATGTCGCCGACCACCGTGACCGACCCGATGCAGCAGAAGATCATGACCTTTATGCCGGTCATCTTCACCGTGTTCTTCCTGTGGTTCCCGTCAGGTCTGGTGCTGTACTATATCGTCAGCAACCTGGTAACCATTATTCAGCAGCAGCTGATTTACCGTGGTCTGGAGAAGCGTGGCCTGCATAGCCGCGAGAAAAAGAATTCCTGATTCGGTTGTAGGCCGGATAAGGCGAAGCCGCCATCCGGCAAACGGAACATAAATTAAAGGGCGGTCGATTGACCGCCTTTTTTATTATTGGTATTTAAGAGACATATCATGAGCCATAACGACACCATCGTCGCTCAGGCCACCCCACCGGGACGTGGTGGTGTGGGTATTCTGCGCATCTCCGGCCTGAAAGCCCGCGAGGTTGCAGAATCCGTACTGGGCAAACTGCCAAAACCACGTTATGCCGACTACCTGCCGTTTAAAGATGCCGATGGTAGCACGCTGGATCAGGGCATTGCCCTGTGGTTCCCCGGTCCAAACTCCTTTACAGGTGAAGACGTTTTAGAATTGCAGGGCCACGGCGGCCCGGTCATTCTCGACCTGCTATTAAAACGTATTCTGACTATTCCCGGCCTGCGTATTGCCAGACCCGGTGAGTTCTCGGAGCGCGCGTTCCTGAACGATAAACTCGATTTAGCCCAGGCAGAAGCCATTGCCGACCTGATCGATGCCAGTTCAGAACAAGCCGCACGTTCCGCGCTGAACTCCTTGCAGGGTGCGTTCTCCGCCCGCGTAAATCACCTTGTGGAAGCACTCACTCACCTGCGCATCTACGTGGAAGCGGCGATTGATTTTCCGGATGAGGAAATCGACTTCCTCTCTGACGGTAAAATTGAAGGCCTGCTTAATAACGTCATCGCCGATCTCGATGCCGTACGGGCCGAAGCGCGTCAGGGTAGCCTGCTGCGTGAAGGGATGAAGGTGGTGATCGCCGGACGTCCTAACGCCGGGAAATCAAGCCTGCTGAACGCCTTAGCGGGCCGTGAGGCGGCGATTGTCACCGACATTGCTGGCACCACCCGCGACGTGCTGCGCGAACATATTCATATCGACGGTATGCCGCTGCATATCATCGACACCGCCGGTCTGCGTGACGCCAGTGACGAAGTCGAACGCATTGGTATCGAACGCGCCTGGCAAGAAATCGAACAGGCCGACCGCGTGCTGTTTATGGTGGATGGCACCACCACCGATGCCGTCGACCCGGCCGATATCTGGCCTGATTTTATCGCACGTTTGCCGACGAAGTTACCCATCACCGTAGTACGCAACAAAGCGGATATCACCGGAGAAACGCTGGGCCTTAGCGAAGTAAATGGCCACTCACTGGTTCGCCTCTCCGCGCGTACCGGCGAAGGCGTGGACGTGCTGCGTAACCATCTCAAGCAGAGTATGGGCTTCGAAACCAATATGGAAGGCGGTTTCCTGGCGCGCCGTCGTCACCTGCAGGCACTGGCAGAAGCGGCAGAGCATCTCGAGCAGGGCAAAGCTCAGCTGTTGGGCGCCAGGGCCGGAGAATTGCTGGCAGAAGAGCTACGCCTCGCGCAGCAGAATCTCAGTGAGATCACTGGGGAGTTTACCTCCGACGATCTGCTGGGACGGATTTTCTCCAGCTTCTGTATCGGTAAGTAACGTTGTGTTGCCCGGTGGCGCGATGCTTGCCGGGCCTACAGGACCCGTAGGCCCGATAAGGCAAAGTCGCCATCCGGCAACAAGTGATTTCCTCACAGGAAATCACTGTTGTCCGAATGGCAACTCGTGCTACTGACGCTGTCCCCGTATTCTTAGCGCCACATTCCTCATGAGGTCGCTATGACACGCTTTTTAATCTGCAGTTTTGCTCTGGTTCTGCTTTATCCTGCCGGTATTGATATGTATCTGGTGGGGTTACCGCGTATTGCCGCCGACCTTAACGCCAGCGAAGCACAGCTGCATATCGCATTTTCGGTGTATCTGGCCGGAATGGCCGCGGCGATGCTGTTCGCCGGTAAGATTGCCGACCAGTCGGGTCGTAAACCGGTCGCGATTGTCGGCGCCCTGATCTTTATTTTTGCTTCCGCCCTGTGTTCATTCGCCGAGAGCGGTACGCCGTTCCTGGTGGGCCGTTTTATTCAGGGAATTGGCGCAGGCTGCTGTTATGTAGTGGCCTTTGCGATTTTGCGCGATACGCTCGACGATCGCCGCCGGGCGAAGGTGCTGTCTCTGTTGAACGGTATCACCTGTATCGTGCCAGTTCTGGCCCCGGTAATGGGGCATCTGATTATGCTCAAATACCCGTGGCAGAGCCTGTTCTACACAATGATTGGTATGGGCGTGGCAGTTTGCCTGCTATCGGTGTTTATCCTGCGAGAATCGCGCCCAGCGACGCTCTCAAGGTCTGCGGGTGTTGAGCAGCGCACCGAATCGCTGGTAAACCGCTTTTTCCTCAGCCGACTGGCGATTACCACGCTCAGCGTGTCGGTGATCCTTACCTTCGTCAACACCTCGCCGGTGCTACTGATGGAGGTAATGGGTTTTGACCGCGGTGAATACGCCACGACCATGGCGATGACCGCAGGGGTCAGTATGGCGGTCTCTTTCTCCACACCGTTCGCCCTGAGCCTGTTTAAGCCCCGTACCCTGATGCTGGCCTCGCAGGTGCTGTTCCTGAGCGCAGGCGTGGTGTTAACCCTTGCCAGCTCGCATGCAGTTACACTGTTTGGCCTGACGTTAATCTGTGCCGGATTCTCGGTCGGTTTCGGCGTTGCCATGAGCCAGGCGCTGGGACCGTTCTCGCTGCGAGCGGGCGTCGCCAGCTCAACGCTAGGCATCGCCCAGGTTTGTGGCTCATCGCTGTGGATTTGGCTGGCGGCTGTCCTCGGGCTTGACGCGTTGAATATGCTGATCGGGATTCTGATTGGCTGTAGCATAGTGAGCATCATGCTGATTATCACTGTTGCTCCTAACCGGTCCGCGCCTACTCATGAAGAAATCCCTCAGCAGTCTCGATCTTAATTTACTGCTCTGCCTGCAGCTCCTGATGCAGGAGCGCAGCGTCACCAAAACCGCCAAACGGATGAACGTCACGCCGTCGGCGGTCAGTAAATCGTTGGCGAAGCTGAGATCCTGGTTTGACGATCCGCTGTTTGTAAACACCCCGCTGGGGCTGACGCCGACGCCGTTGATGGTCAGTATGGAACAGAACCTGGCGGAGTGGATGCAGATGGGCAATCAGTTGCTCGATAAGCCGCATCACGAAGCACCGCGCGGGTTGAAGTTTGATCTGGTGGCCGAGACGCCGCTGGTGATGATCATGTTCAACGCACTCTCGCAGCAGATTTATCAACGCTATCCGCAAGCGTCCATCAAAGTGCGCAACTGGGATTACGATTCGCTGGACGCCATTATTCGCGGTGAGGTGGATATCGGGTTTACCGGGCGCGAAAGCCACCCGCGCTCACGCGAGTTGCTGAGCCTGCTGCCGTTATCTATCGACCATGAGGTGCTGTTTTCCGATCTCCCCTGCGTCTGGCTGCGCGAAGATCATCCGGCGTTACGAGAAGAGTGGAACCTGGAGACCTTCCTGCGCTATCCGCATATCAGCATCAGTTGGGAACAAAGCGATACCTGGGCGCTGGACGATGTGCTGCAGGAGATGGGACGCAAACGCACTATCGCCCTGAGCCTACCGGGGTTTGAGCAGTCTCTGTTTATGGCCGCCCAACCGGATCACGCGTTGATAGCCACTGCCCCAGTCTACTGTCAGCGTTATAATCAACTCCACCAGCTTCCACTGGTGGCACGCCCGCTGCCCTTTGATACCGCACAGCTGGAAAAAATGCGCGTACCGTTCACCCTGCTCTGGCATAAACGTAACAGCCACAATCCAAAGATCGTCTGGCTGAAAGACACGATCAAGACGCTCTATCGTGATATGTCCTGACACTGCGCGCCCAAATTGTTGCTAAATTAACCATGATAGTGTCAGAAATGTAAATGTCGCGTAATGTATCCCGTTTTCGCCTGATTTTTAGGCAGCAAAGCCTGCCTGGACGCCGTGTAAATGTTACTCTGGTAATAATCACGGACCATTAATCACGGAGCGAAAAATGGCGACACATTTTGCCAGAGGGATTCTTACGGAGGGACACCTGATTTCAGTTCGCCTCCCTTCTCCATGTCATATCGAAGCAAACAGCCTCCCAACTCACCGCCGAACACGCTTTCTGGCCTCCAGAAGCCTCCTCGCTGAACTGATGTTTATGCTTTACGGCACCAGCTCGCTGCCCGAAATCGTGCAACATGCCAAAGGCAAACCGGTCTTTCGCGATAAAAATCTGCCCGGATTTTCCATTTCCTATGCCGGAAATATCGTCGGCGTTGCGCTGACGACAGAAGGCAGCTGCGGCCTGGATATGGAACTTCAGCGAGCAATCCGTGGGTTTAACTATCCACATTCGACGGACACCAGGCGCTTTTCCAGCAACGAAAACCTGTGGATCAACAACCAAAGCGATCCGAATGAAGCACGCGCACAGCTCATTACCCTGCGCCAGAGCGTACTCAAACTTACCGGTGATATGAGCAATGACGATCCGCGCGAACTCCAGTTGTTACCCGGCGCCGGACGCCTGAAATGCGCCCATACGGCGCAGATCGAAGCCATTTGCGATGCGGAAGATGTGCTGGTGTGGTCGGTCGCGGTGACGCCAGCCATTGAAAAACTCAAGGTTTGGGAGTTTGATGGTAAGCAGGATTGGAAAAGTTTGCCCGATATCCAGACTCGCGCCAATGAGCCAACGGGCCGCCTGATCCGCTTCTCTCAATTATCCGCAGCGAAGAGCTACACGCTTAACTGATTTAACCTTCATGATGAAACAGGAGTAACCATGTCCGAAACATTGAATGTTGTTACGTTACTGGGGAGCCTGCGCAAAGGCTCATTTAATGGAATGGTTGCCCGTACGCTGCCAAAAATTGCCCCGGCAGGGATGGACGTCAACGCATTACCGTCGATTGGCGATATTCCACTGTACGATGCCGATCTACAGCAGGAAGAAGGTTTTCCGGCAAGCGTAGAAGCGCTGGCTGAGCAGATCAGAAAAGCGGATGGCGTGGTGATTGTCACACCAGAATATAACTATTCGGTACCAGGTGGACTGAAGAACGCCATCGACTGGCTGTCCCGTCTACCCGATCAGCCTCTGGCAGGCAAACCGGTGCTGATCCAGACCAGCTCAATGGGCGCGATTGGCGGTGCCCGCTGTCAGTACCATCTGCGCCAGATTCTGGTGTTCCTTGACGCCATGGTCATGAATAAACCGGAGTTTATGGGCGGTGTCATTCAGAATAAAGTGGATACACAAACCGGCGAAGTGATTGATCAAAGCACGCTGGATCACCTGACGGGCCAGTTAGCCGCCTTCGGGGATTATATTCAGCGCGTAAAAGCATAAAAGAAAAAGCCCGCCAGCAGTAATGCCGGGCGGGCTGTAGAGAATACCGATATTTTAGTGTGCGTCGATAAACACAATCTTCAGCACAAACAGCAGCGCCACAACGATCACGCATGGGCTGAGGTCGCGGAAGCGTCCGGTACCGATTTTCATTACGCAGTAGGAAATAAAGCCCAGCGCGATACCTTCGGTAATCGAGAAGCTAAACGGCATCATCACGGCGGTAATAAACGCCGGGACCGCTTCGGTCAGGTCATCCCACTTCACGCGTGACAGGCTGGAGGTCATCAGCACACCGACATAAATCAGCGCACCTGCTGCCGCATAGGGCGGCACCATTCCCGCCAGCGGCGACAGGAAAATCACCAGCAGGAACAGGATCCCCACCACGACAGCCGTCAGGCCAGTACGCCCACCAACTGAAACCCCGGAAGACGACTCGATATACGCAGTCACCGAAGAAGTACCGATAAAGGACCCGGCAACCGAGGAGACGCTATCCACAAACAGCGCCTGCTTCATGCGCGGAAACTTACCTTTTTCATCGGCCAGACCCGCTTTGTCCGTCACACCAATAAGCGTACCGGAGGAGTCGAACAGGTTAACCAGCATGAAGGAGAAGATCACCCCCGCCAGCCCCAGGTTGAACGACCCGGCAAGGTCAACATGGCCCACAACGGTGGTGATGCTCGGTGGTGCAGAAACGATACCGTTATAGTGCACATCGCCCAGCATCCAGCCCAGCAGGGTGGTGACGATAATCGAAACCAGCACCGCCGCATGAATGTTGCGGGACGCCAGAATAGCGATAATGAAGAAGCCCAAGACCCCCAGCAGCACGCTGTGAGAAGTCAGGTTACCGATGGAAACCAGCGTATCCTTGTTCGCCACGATAACGCCGGCATTTTTCAGCCCCATCATGCCGATAAACAGACCGATACCGCTGGTGATCCCCACGCGCAGACTGACCGGAATGTTGGCAATCATCCAGTAACGCACGCGGAAGATAGTCAGCAGCAGCAGACCCACCGCACCCCAGAAGATAGCGCCCATACCTACCTGCCACGGCAGGCCCATTGCCTGTACCACGACGAACGCGAAGAAGGCGTTCAGCCCCATCGCTGGCGCCAGCGCCACCGGCAGGTTAGCGAATACGCCCATCAGGATACTGCCCAGCGCCGCAATCAGACAGGTGGTCACGAAGACGGCACTGGTGTCCATTCCGGCTACGCCCAGAATTTGCGGGTTGACGAAAACGATGTAGACCATCGTCAGGAACGTGGTGAAACCGGCGATCACTTCGGTCCGTGCCGTCGTGCCATGTTCGCGCAGTTTAAACACGCGTTCCAGTATGCCCCGGCCAGAAGCCTGGGTTGTGTGTTGTTGACTCATTATCAATTTCCGAACAAGGAGGGAAAATTCGTCGCTATCCTATACCAAAATGCGACAATAGGGTGGGTTATGAGCGATTTTTTTCCATTGATTTTGCTTATACGGCAACGATTGCGTCGCCCAATAATGCTGTACGTAAACGTTAAACTTGTTAAAACGGAAATGACATGTCCCAGATAGAAGCTGTATTTTTTGACTGTGACGGAACCCTCGTCGACAGTGAAGTCATTTGTTCTCGCGCGTATGTCAGCATGTTCCAGGCGTTTGGCATTACGCTCGATCTTGAAGAGACGTTTAAACGCTTCAAGGGGGTAAAGCTCTACGAGATCATCGACATTATCAACGACGAGCACGGTGTCGAACTGGCAAAAGCCGAACTAGAACCGATTTACCGCGCCGAGGTCGCACGCCTGTTCGATACGGAACTGGAGGTGATTGCGGGTGCCAACGCGCTGCTGGATAGCATGGCAGTGCCGATGTGCGTGGTGTCGAACGGTCCGGTCAGCAAAATGCAGCACTCGTTGGGCAAGCTAGGCATGCTGCATCATTTCCCGGATTTACTGTTCAGCGGCTATGATATCCAACGCTGGAAGCCCGATCCGGCGCTGATGTTCCATGCGGCAAAAGCCATGAACGTCAATCCGCAAAACTGCATTCTGGTGGATGATTCTGCAGCGGGTGCGCAGTCAGGGATTGATGCCGGGATGGAGGTGTTCTACTTCTGCGCCGATTCGCACAACAAACCGATCGATCATCCTAAAGTGACGACCTTTACCGATCTGGCACAATTGCCGGCATTGTGGAAGGCGCGGGGTTGGAATATCGTCGATTAAACAGTAGGCCTGATAAGCAAAGCGCCATCAAGCGGATGGCGCAGAATGCCGGATGCGGCGTAACGCCTTATCCGGCCTACAATAGCGACGCCGGGGATTCCGGCGAACGCAACAAGCCGCTTATTCCTTCGGGTCTTTACCCGCCAGCAGCTTATCCAGCTCATCGCCGCCGACGTGACGGAAATCTTGTCCCTTCACGAAGTAGAAGATGTATTCGCAAATATTCTGGCAACGGTCACCGATACGCTCGATAGAACGGGCGCAGAACAGTGCGGTCAGCACGCTCGGAATGGTGCGCGGGTCTTCCATCATATAGGTCATCAGTTGGCGTACGATGCCCTCATATTCCTGGTCAACTTTCCTGTCTTCACGGTAAATACGCACCGCTTCGTCCAGATCCATCCGCGCAAATGCATCCAGAACATCATGCAGCATTTGCACCGTATGGCGACCCAGTGATTCCAGGCTTACCAGCAACGGCTGATGCTGCAGGGAGAATTTCTCCAGCGCGGTACGGCAAATTTTATCCGCTACATCACCAATACGTTCCAGCTCGGCGATAGTTTTGATGATTGCCATCACCAGGCGCAGGTCGCTCGCCGTCGGCTGACGCTTGGCAATTATGCGCACACAGGCTTCATCAATCGCCACTTCCATCATGTTGACGTTCTTATCACCCTCAATGACGCGCTTCGCCAGCTCGCTGTCCTGGTTGTGCATAGCGGTAATGGCATCAGAAAGCTGCTGCTCCACCATGCCGCCCATGGTCATTACCTGGGTGCGGATGCTTTCCAGTTCTGCGTTGAACTGGCCGGAAATATGTTTATTAAGGTTCAGACTGTCCATAACGCGCTCCTGAATCAACCGTAACGGCCGGTGATATAATCTTCTGTTTGTTTCTTCGCGGGCTTGGTGAACAGATCGTCCGTGTTGCTGAACTCAATCAACTCGCCCAGGTACATAAACGCCGTGTGGTCGGAACAACGCGCAGCCTGCTGCATGTTGTGGGTAACGATAACGACGGTGTAATCCTCTTTCAGCTCGGTGATCAGCTCTTCAATACGCCCGGTAGAGATCGGGTCGAGCGCCGAACACGGCTCATCCAGCAGCAACACTTCAGGGCGAATGGCAATACCACGCGCAATGCACAAACGCTGCTGCTGACCACCGGAGAGAGAGTACCCGCTCTGGTGTAGTTTATCTTTGGTTTCATTCCATAATGCGGCCTTGGTCAAGGCCCACTGCACGCGCTCGTCCATGTCTGCACGCGAGAGTTTTTCAAACAGACGGACACCAAACGCGATGTTGTCGTAGATGGACATCGGGAACGGCGTCGGCTTCTGGAACACCATCCCTACTTTGGCACGCAGCAGCGCGATATCCTGGGTATTGGTGAGAATATTGTCGCCATCCAGCAGGATTTCACCTTCCGCACGCTGTTCTGGATACAGTTCAAACATTTTGTTGAAGGTACGCAGAAGCGTTGATTTACCACAGCCTGATGGCCCGATAAACGCCGTGACCTGGTTTTTAGCGATATCCAGGTTGATGTTCTTCAGGGCATGGAATTTGCCGTAGTAGAAGTTCAAATCACGAACCTGAATCTTACCTGGGGCAGTATCAACCATACTCATTTCAATCTATTCCTTATCATGCCTGATGGCGCGCAGCTTATCAGGCCTACAAATATGTTCGACCGTAGGCCGGATAAGGCGTTTACGCCGCCATCCGGCAATTCGTCTTAACCGTGTTTCTTCTTCGCGAAAATAACTCGTGCCAGAATGTTCAGCAGCAGTACGCACAGGGTAATAATCAGCACCCCGGCCCAGGCCAGTTGCTGCCATTCCACAAATGGGCTCATCGCAAACTTAAAGATGGTCACCGGCAGGTTGGCTATCGGCTGCATCATGTCGGTGCTCCAGAACTGATTGGAGAGCGATGTAAACAGCAGCGGAGCGGTTTCACCGGCAATACGCGCAATCGCCAGCAAGACACCGGTGATAATGCCGGAGACAGACGCCTTCAGGGTGATCGCTGAAATCATCTTCCACTTCGGCGTACCCAGCGCATAGGCCGCTTCACGCAGGCTATCCGGCACCAGTTTGAGCATGTTTTCGGTGGTACGAATCACGATTGGCACCTGCAGCAGCGCCAGCGCAATCACGCCCGCCCAGCCAGAGAAGTGCTCCATTTTCGCGACGACCACGGTGTAAACGAACAGACCCACAACAATCGACGGCGCAGACAGCAGGATGTCGTTGATAAAGCGGATAATCTCAGCCAGCCAGGACTTACGCCCGTACTCGGCCAGATAGATGCCCGCCATAATACCGAGCGGCGTACCCAACACGGTCGCCCACAGGATCAACAGCCCGCTGCCCGCCAGGGCATTCGCCAGACCGCCACCCGCCGTATTCGGCGGCGGCGTCATTTCAGTGAACAGCGCCAGCGACATACCGTCGATACCGCGAACCACCGTTGAGAACAGGATCCACACCAACCAGAACAGACCGAACGCCATCGTCCCCATTGAGAGTGTCAGTGCGATGCGGTTTTTCAAGCGGCGACGCGCCTGCATCTTACGACGAGACTCCGCCAGCGCGGCGGTGTTTTGCATATCAAGCGTAGCCATTAGCGTGCCCCCTCGTTCTTCGCAAGGCGCATGATCATGAACTTAGACGCTGCCAGCACGATGAAGGTAATCACAAACAGGATCAGCCCCAGTTCCATCAACGCAGCCACATGCAGGCCAGATTCCGCTTCGGCAAATTCATTCGCCAACGCAGAGGTAATACTGTTACCCGGCATAAACAGCGATGCACTGTCGAGCTGGTAGGTGTTACCGATGATAAAGGTCACCGCCATGGTTTCACCGAGCGCGCGGCCAAGACCCAACATCACGCCGCCAATCACCCCATTTTTGGTGAACGGCAGGACGATGCGCCAGATGACTTCCCAGGTAGTACAGCCGATGCCATAGGCTGACTCTTTCATCAGTACCGGCGTTTGTTCGAACACATCGCGCATGACCGCCGCAATGTACGGGATGATCATAATGGCCAGGATCACACCGGCTGCCAGAATACCGATACCAAAGGCCGGACCCGCAAACAGGGCACCCACAAACGGAATATTGGAAAGGATGTTACCCACCGGCTCCTGGAAGTAGGTAGCAAACAGCGGGGCAAAAATAAACAGGCCCCACATGCCGTAAACAATACTCGGGATCGCCGCCAGCAGTTCAATTGCAATGCCCAGCGGGCGACGTAACCAGTTAGGTGCTAACTCAGTCAAAAATAAAGCGATGCCGAAGCTCACCGGAACGGCGATCAGCAAGGCGATAAACGAGGTCACCAGCGTTCCGTAAATCGGTACCAGCGCACCGTAGATATCGTTTGGCGCATCCCACTCTTTGGTCCACAAAAATGAGAAACCAAATTTTTGAATGCTTGGCCAGGAGGAGATGATCAGAGAGACAATAATGCCACCCAACATCAATAGCACAATCAGCGCAGCCAGTTTTACCAGCACGCTGAATATCATGTCACCCTTTTTACCCGGTGGGTTAAAAGCAGGCTTGGTTGCAGCCATAAATCACTCTTTAAGTTAAACTCGTTTACTCAGTTGCCCATGCCGGATGGCGCTACGCTTATCCGGCCTACACTCTGGGCCTACGGTTTCTACCGTAGGGCGGATAAGCGTAGCGCCATCCGCCAATTCGTCAAAGATATTCTATTAGTACAGTGCTTTACCGCTGCTGTCTTTCACGTTGGTCTTCCATGCAGCACGAATCTGCTCAACCACGTTATCCGGCAGGCTGGCGTAATCCAGGTCATTCGCCTGTTTACCGCCATTTTTGTACGCCCAGTCAAAGAATTTCAGCACTTCAACGCCCTGCTCAGGTTTCTTCTGCTCTTTGTGAACCAGGATGAATGTGGTGGACGTAATCGGCCACGCCTCATCACCTTTCTGGTTAGTCAGATCCTGGGCGAAGGTTTTGCTCCAGTCAGCGCCTTTTGCCGCATTTGCAAAGTTTTCTTCGGTCGGGCTTACCGGTTTACCGTCAGCAGAAATCAGTTTGGTATAGGCCAGGTTGTTCTGCTTAGCGTAAGCATATTCAACGTAACCAATGGAGCCTGGCAGACGCTGTACGAACGCGGCGATACCGTCGTTACCTTTACCACCCAGACCGGTTGGCCAGTTAACGGTAGAGCCTGCACCAATTTTAGATTTCCACTCTTCGTTCACTTTTGCCAAGTAGCTGGTGAACACGAAAGAGGTACCGGAACCATCAGCACGACGCACAACGGCGATGTTCTGCGAAGGCAGTTTCAGCCCTGGGTTCAGTTTGGTGATGGCTTCATCATCCCACTTCTTGATTTTGCCGAGGTAGATATCACCCAGGGTCTTACCGTCCAGCACCAGTTCGCCGGATTTCAGGCCAGGGATATTTACAGCCAGCACGACACCGCCGATCACGGTCGGGAACTGGAACAGGCCTTCCTGTGCCAGTTTCTCATCAGACAACGGTGCATCAGAAGCGCCGAAATCAACGGTATTTGCCGTAATTTGTTTTACACCACCGGAGGAGCCGATACCCTGGTAGTTGACTTTACTACCGGTCTCTTTCTGATAAGTATCAGCCCATTTGGCATACACTGGCGCAGGAAAAGTTGCACCTGCACCTGTCAGGCTCGCTGCGGCAAATACAGAGAACGCGCTCATGGATAAGGTCGCGGCGACAACAGTTGCGACAGTGGTACGCATAACTTTCATAATGTCTCCTGCACGGTTTTCGTAAATCATTGTTTGAGTTGCTACTGTGAGCAAAATAGGACAAACAGGTGACAGTTAAATGTACGAAATATGACAGTTTTATGACAATGGAAAAAAGTGAAATACAGAATTTAAAAAATACTGCAAAAACAAGTTATTAACGCATTTCATAACAATAACATTTCGCGAAAATTTTATTTTTATGACACTTAAAAGCGTAGCCAAGGATGACTATTTTTCATCAAAATGCCGTGATGTATTTCTTTTCTAACGGTTCAAAAAACAGGCTATCGTAATGTAAAAGACCACCTCCCGGTGGCCTTTCAGCAGCAGTTTACTTCCCGCTATAGACTTTTTTTCCGGCAAACATCGTCCAAAGCACCGTGGCATCCCGTAGCTTTTCAATACTCACTTTCTCAAGGTTGCGATCGAACAGCACCAGGTCAGCACTTTTCCCTACGGCAATTGAGCCCGTTTCTTTATCGCGGCCAATAACTTTTGCTGCATTCAGGGTGTAAGCCTGTAGCATCGCGGCACGGCTGATTTTTTCACTCTCAGGTGGCAGTTCGCCCTCTTCCCCCATCCGCGTAACTGCCGTGTAAATGGCAAACAGCGGGTTGGGGCTAGATACCGGCCAGTCGCTGGCCCCCGCAATCAGCGCGTGATGGCGGAACAGATCGCCAGCAGGATAAAGGTGTTGGAGTAACGGCGCTGGCACTTTGCCATCCAGCAGAGTTGTCGTTGCACCGTCTTTACCCGCCCACAGCAACTGCATAGACGCTGCGACGTTCAACTGCTGAAATTGAGGGAGGCTCTGCGGGTTAACGATTTCCAGGTGGGTAATGCTGTGCAATATGCCGCTGTTGCCATTCTTTTCGCGCGCACAGGCAACCGCATCCAGTGACTCCTGCACGGCGCGATCGCCGATAGCATGAAAGTGGGCAATCAATTTTTCGGCATCCGCTTTGGCCACCAGCGAACAGAACGTCACTTTATCCAGCGAGTTACTACCACTGTAGCCAAGTCGATTCAGGTATGACTGACTCAACTTCGCCGTCTGGGACGGATATTCAATCACTCCGTCCTGAAAGATTTTAATC
The DNA here is from genome assembly GCF_057838705.1 of Citrobacter sp. KH_055_1. Lineage (NCBI taxonomy): Bacteria > Pseudomonadati > Pseudomonadota > Gammaproteobacteria > Enterobacterales > Enterobacteriaceae > Citrobacter > Citrobacter sp. KH_055_1. Next base: position 4,754,515 of record NZ_CM174473.1, on the reverse strand, counting down.
CCAGCCAGCTTGATATCGGGTATTCCGGCATATTTATCCCTGATAGCCACTACGTCATCAATGGCTGCTGGAGAAGCGTTAATATTGACCAATGCCAGACCGGTTACGTGGGCGGTGAGTTTTCCGTCCTTCGCCAGAGAACTGTACGCCGGAAGTAGCCCTTCATCGTTGCGTCCCGGGTGAGCATCAAATGACGGTGCCAGCGGGCGCAGGTTGCTCAGCGGCTCCATCCAGGCGGTGATACCATAGCGGTTCATCACCTTTGATCCAGCGATAATCGACTGCGCAATTTTGTCGTTATCGACGGGAGGAATGGCACCGAGCACCCGATCCCATGCGCCTTCGGAGACAAAGCCGTTGAGTTTTCCATTGGGGGTTAGCCCAACATTGGTTCTTATACTGTTGCCAGCGTCAGCAATGGCCTGGGGATCCAACTTGGCTTTACGTAACATGGCGTTATTAACCCAGCCGGTATGGGCATCCGATCCAGCCAGCACCACCGGCGTATCCTGATATTCTGGCGCATTAAATACGCTATCCAGCAGGCTAATATTGTCCCAGTAATCCAGGGGTACATTGCTGTAAAACTGGACGCCATGGAGATCGCGCTGAGGGTTACGCTTATTTTTATCGACAAACGCTCTAATCGCTGCCGCTTTTGTCATCCCTTCAGGAAATTCGACGGTGATCGTTTTAAATCCGCCATCAGCAACATGGGCGTGGCTGTCGATCAACCCCGGCATCAGGTAATTACCCTGCAAATCAATGCGAATAGCATCAGAACCGGCCTTCTTCAGCACATCGTTGAACGTTCCCACGGCAATGATTTTTTTGCCTTCAATAGCGATGGCTTGTGGAGAGGGATTATTTGGATCGGCGCTGTAGATTTCCCCGCCAAAGATAATCATTTTATTACCTTCCAGAGCAGAGACCGTGGAAGACGTGACGGCCAGTGAACATGCCAGAAAGAGCATTGAAATTCTCATGAAAAATTAACTCCATTGCGTTGCGAATAAACGTATTCGATGCTGTGTAGATAGCTGTTTTTCTGGCGTTAATTCAAAGGGATGCAAATGTCATAGACATAATAATCATGCGCGGCATTGGTTTCGTTGTAATACATTTCGTAGCAAGGTTTATCGCTTTTCATCAGCCCTTTCGTTCGCATCCAGGCAAAGGCGAGCGCCCAGGTGTTATCAACCTGATCTCCCCAAGCTGCGCACTTGCATACCAGATAATTTCCGGCGGCTATTGTCTGCACGGCGATATGTCGACTGACCTGCTCCCCCTCGCTGAGTTCAAAACCAACATCCGTGCGGCAATGCTGTTCTGCCGTCACATCTGGCGGATCCCAGTAAACACATAGCATTCCGGCAGGCTGTAACGGCGTTCTGGCGGGCAACGAGGTCAACAAGTCCTGATGCGTTTGTTGGCAGGTCTCTTTACCGTATGGTCCAAATCGGCGCATAAATGCGACCCTACGCGTGGGGAGCGCAATGACTTTTGCGCCCAAAAAGCCTGCTGTATGCCAGTGTGCTTGGGTAGTATCGCACTGAGAATAGGTGCTTTTTTGCTGAGAGACGTGTCCTGTCTTGCTTTTTATTGCCTCCCGAAGGGAGCGACGAAATTCGCCTGGCGATACGGAAAAATGACGGCGAAATGCCCGGGCAAAGTTTTGCGAACTGGAAAATCCGACCTGTAATGCCAGCCCGGTAATATCGCTATGCGGTGCGTCAATCAGGCTCATAGCGGCCTTTTCCATCCGCAGACGACGGGTAAATTCAGCGACCGTTTCGCCAACCTGTGCTTTGAAGATGCGATGAAAGTGATAGCAGGACACAGCGACCTCACGCGAGACCTCTTCCAGAGTCGGGTTAAGATCCAGATGCTGGCTGATGTAGTTCATTGCCCTGAACACCGACTTACGATAGTCCTGCGTCATCTTCTGCCTCATTTAATATACTGATTTTAGACATAAAAAAATCCGGAGTGCCGTAACAGCACGCCGGATTTTTAGCGCTATCTCCGCGATAAATCGCGTGGCGCGTTACTCTACGGTAACCGACTTCGCCAGGTTGCGCGGCTGATCGACATCGGTGCCTTTAATCAGCGCCACGTGATACGCCAGCAGTTGCAGCGGAACGGTATAGAAGATCGGAGCAATCACCTCTTCCACATGCGGCATCTCAATGATGTGCATGTTTTCGTTGCTGGTAAAGCCCGCATCTTGATCGGCGAAGACGTACAGTTGGCCGCCACGGGCACGAACTTCTTCAATGTTGGATTTCAGTTTTTCCAACAGTTCGTTGTTCGGTGCCACGACGATAACCGGCATATCCGCATCAATCAGCGCCAGCGGGCCGTGTTTCAGCTCGCCAGCTGCGTAGGCTTCCGCGTGAATATAAGAGATCTCTTTCAGCTTCAGCGCGCCTTCCAGCGCAATCGGATACTGATCGCCACGGCCGAGGAACAGCGCATGGTGTTTGTCAGAGAAATCTTCTGCCAGGGCAGCAATGCGTTTGTCCTGAGACAGCATCTGCTCAATACGGTTCGGCAGCGCCTGCAGACCGTGAACGATGTCATGCTCAATAGACGCATCCAGGCCTTTCAGACGTGACAGTTTCGCCACCAGCATCAGCAGTACAGTCAGTTGGGTGGTAAATGCTTTCGTGGAGGCCACGCCGATTTCGGTACCGGCGTTGGTCATCATCGCCAGGTCGGATTCACGCACCAGCGAAGAACCCGGTACGTTACAAATCGCCAGCGATCCCAGATAACCCAGCTCTTTTGATAAGCGCAGACCCGCCAGGGTATCCGCCGTTTCACCAGACTGGGACAGGGTGATCATCAGGCTGTTGCGACGCACAGCTGATTTGCGGTAACGGAATTCAGAGGCGATTTCTACATCACACGGAATACCCGCCAGCGACTCAAACCAGTAGCGAGACACCATACCGGAGTTGTACGACGTACCACAGGCGATGATCTGAATATGCTCCACCTGAGACAGCATCTCGTTGGCATGCGGACCCAGCTCGCTTAAATCCACCTCACCGTGGCTGATGCGCCCGGTCAGAGTATTTTTGATCGCATTCGGCTGTTCGTAGATCTCTTTCTGCATGTAGTGGCGATAGATACCTTTTTCGCCCGCGTCATATTGCAGACTGGATTCAATATCCTGACGTTTAACTTCCACGCCAGACTTGTCGAAAATGGTCACTGAACGACGAGTCACTTCCGCAATATCGCCTTCTTCCAGGAAGATAAAGCGACGGGTTACCGGCAGCAGCGCCAGCTGATCGGAAGCGATAAAGTTCTCACCCATGCCCAAACCAATTACCAGCGGGCTACCAGAACGCGCCGCCAGCAGGATTTCAGGGTTACGGGTATCCATGATCACCGTACCGTATGCACCGCGCAGCTGCGGGATAGTCCGCAGTACGGCCTCACGCAGAGTACCGCCCTGCTCCAGCTCCCAGTGCACCAGGTGAGCAATCACTTCGGTGTCGGTTTCTGACACGAAAGTGTAGCCACGTGTTTTCAGCATTTCACGCAGCGGTTCATGGTTTTCGATGATGCCGTTATGCACCACCACAATGTGATCAGAAACATGCGGATGCGCGTTCGCTTCTGAAGGTTCGCCGTGCGTTGCCCAACGCGTGTGAGCAATACCGGTGCCGCCATGTAACGGATGATCTTCCGCAGCCGCGGTAAGCATCTGTACTTTGCCCAGACGACGCAGACGGGTCATTTTGCCTTCAGCATCGACAACTGCCAGACCGGCAGAGTCATAACCACGATATTCCAGACGACGTAAACCTTCGAGAAGGATTTCAGCAACATCACGCTGCGCGATAGCGCCAACAATTCCACACATATTTTTAGATTCCGAATTTAGGCATTGTGCCTGTCGTTGTCGGTCAACCTGTTTCCCCTTCGTCTTTCACGCCGTAGCTGCGTTGGCTACACTTGCTCACTACGGTCACTTACTTTAGTAAGCTCCCGTAGATTCCCAAGTTTGCCGCCTTGCTACAGCGTGAAATACTTTGGGTAATACCCGTATTCCGGGCGCCCCGAGCCTTGTAGAGAGTGGGGTTATTTTTATGGTACTGCGTGTTGAGCGGAGGATTATATTATCCCCTCATCTCTTGTCTGCCTGATGGCAATCACGTTTATCAGGCCTACTGAACGTCACCGCACGTAGGCCGGATAAGGCAAAGTCGCCATCCAGCAAAAATTAATTACTTCTTCTTCACCGGACGCTTCCAGCCCTGTTTATGGACCTGCGGTACCCGGCTGATAACCAGTTCGTTATCCGCGACATCACGCGTTACGGTGGTCCCGGCGGCAATAGTCGCGCCTTTACCCACGGAGACGGGCGCTACCAGTTGAGTATCAGAACCAACAAACACATCGTCGCCAATAATGGTTTTAAACTTATTGGCGCCATCGTAGTTGCAGGTAATCGTCCCTGCGCCGATGTTCACGTTATCGCCAATTTCTGCATCGCCCAGATACGTCAGATGACCGGCTTTGGAGCCTTTACCCAGACGCGCTTTTTTCATTTCGACGAAGTTACCCACGTGTGCGCCTTCCTGCAGCTCAGCGCCGGGACGTAAACGTGCAAACGGACCGATAGTACATGCCGCATCGAGGCGTGCATCTTCCACAACGCTGTATGGGCTAAGCTCACAGTCATCACCAATCACGCTGTTCTTGATGACGCAACCTGCGCCAATCTTGACGCGATCGCCGAGGGTCACGTGACCTTCAATGATAACGTTAGTATCAATTTCAACATCGCGCCCGTGAATAAGCGTACCGCGTAGATCAAAACGCGCCGGATCGCGCAGCATCACGCCAGCCAGCAGCAGTTTTTCTGCCTGCTCGGACTGATAAACGCGCTCCAGGCGGGAAAGCTGCAGACGATTATTGACGCCTTCCGTTTCGCTAATACGCGCCGGATGTACTGCGGCAATCTCACGTCCTTCATGATAGGCCATCGCAATGATATCGGTGATGTAGTATTCACCCTGCGCATTGTTGTTGGTGAGTTTTGCCAGCCAGCGCTTCATGTCTGCACCGTTAGCCACCAGAATACCGGTATTGATTTCCTGAATCTGACGCTGCTCGTCGGTGGCATCTTTATGCTCAACGATGCCAGTTACCGCGCCGTTTTCACGCGTAATACGCCCGTAGCCGGTTGGGTCATCCAGTTTCACCGTTAACAGGCCAATGCCACCCTGCGGTTTTGCATCGCGCAGACGCTGTAAGGTGTCGGTGGAGATGAGCGGAACATCGCCATAAAGCATCAAAATGTCTTCGTCATCACCAAAGAATGGCGCCGCCTGCTGCATAGCATGACCGGTACCTAACTGCTCTGCTTGCAGAACCCAGTTCAGGTTGTCATCTTTCAGCGTTTGTTTAAGCAGATCGCCACCGTGTCCGTAGACCAGATGTACGCGAGTTGCGCCTAATTCATTAGCAGCATCAATGACATGCTGGACCATCGATTTGCCCGCGAGGGTATGCAGCACTTTAGGAAGATCGGAATACATACGTGTACCTTTGCCTGCGGCAAGGATCACGACGCTCATAGCACTATTCAACATACACGTCCTGACTGTAATTTAAGAACGAATTTATACCGTTTCACATTGAAAATACTACATTTTTTTCATCGTGAAATGGGCCGAAGATAAAACGTTCAATAGGGGAAAATACCTATCGTTTAGCCCACTATTTTCGTCGATATCTACGCCTTTTGTCTTCCCAAAAACAGGAGACTGCTCTTATTAAAGCCTTAGGTTAATGTTTTTGCTATTTTTTTGCCCCATGAATAAAGAATTCAGTGTCCGGACTCAATTTTATTTATCGAATTCAGGGAGTAATAGAAGGAGTGGATCGAGGCGGGGGATAGTGCGAAAACGACAGGAGAACAGATGGCGCTAGCTTATAAATTACGCAAAGCATCGCGCCACGTTAAAGCAGGTATTACAGGTTGAACGTGCCGAAAGAGACGTTCATGCTGCTGAAAAGGGCGATGATTTTGTTGATCAGTTTCATGTTGGTATCCCGTTTTTATCTGAGTTAATTATGTGACACTCATCACAAAAAAGAGTCTACGCTTCATTTTTTAATCGATCAATATTTATGTGATGAATATCACATAAATTTTAAAATACCTTTTCAGTTTCAAATTATCTAAAACACAGGCATAAAAAAACCAGCCTGAAATCAGACTGGTTTTTGTGTTTCAAGCCGGTGTTACATCGCTTTTTTGGTCAACTCGATAACGCGCAGTTTGGCGATCGCTTTGGCCAGTTCCGCAGATGCCTGAGCGTAATCCACGTCACCATGAGAGCTCTTAATGTGCTCTTCTGCCTTACGTTTCGCTTCCAGGGCTCTCGCTTCATCGAGATCCTGCCCGCGAATCGCGGTATCAGCCAGTACGGTCACGTTGCCAGGCTGCACTTCAAGAATGCCGCCGGACAGATAGATAAACTCTTCATGACCGAACTGTTTAACGATGCGGATCATACCAGGCTTAATGGCGGTGAGCAGCGGTGCGTGTCCCGGGAAAATACCCAGTTCACCTTCACTGCCCGTTACCTGGATTTTTTCGACCAGACCAGAGAACATTTGTTGCTCTGCGCTGACGACGTCCAGGTGGTAAGTCATTGCCATATCACCCTCCGATTAAGGCGTTAAAGTTTTTTCGCTTTTTCCACGGCTTCGTCGATAGAACCAACCATGTAGAACGCTTGCTCTGGCAGGTGGTCGTATTCGCCTTCCATGATGCCTTTAAAGCCACGGATGGTGTCTTTCAGGGAAACGTATTTACCCGGAGAACCGGTAAATACTTCCGCAACGAAGAACGGCTGGGACAGGAAGCGCTGGATCTTACGCGCACGTGCTACCACCAGTTTGTCTTCTTCAGACAGTTCATCCATACCCAGGATGGCGATGATGTCTTTCAGTTCCTGGTAACGCTGCAGCAGGGACTGTACGCCACGCGCGGTGTCGTAGTGTTCCTGACCAACAACCAGCGGATCCAGCTGACGGCTGGTGGAGTCCAGCGGGTCAACGGCCGGGTAGATACCCAGGGATGCGATCTGACGGCTCAGTACCACGGTTGCATCTAAGTGAGCAAAGGTGGTGGCTGGGGATGGGTCAGTCAAGTCATCCGCAGGTACGTATACCGCCTGAACGGAGGTGATAGAACCGGTTTTGGTCGAGGTGATACGTTCCTGAAGAACACCCATCTCTTCCGCCAGAGTCGGCTGATAGCCTACCGCTGATGGCATACGACCCAGCAGTGCGGATACTTCCGTACCGGCCAGGGTGTAACGGTAGATGTTATCAACGAACAGCAGTACGTCACGACCTTCGTCACGGAATTTCTCAGCCATGGTCAGGCCGGTCAGTGCAACGCGCAGACGGTTTCCCGGCGGCTCGTTCATCTGGCCATATACCAGGGATACTTTGTCCAGAACGTTGGAATCGGTCATTTCGTGGTAGAAGTCGTTACCCTCACGAGTACGTTCACCTACACCCGCAAACACAGAATAACCGGAGTGTTCGATCGCGATGTTACGGATCAGCTCCATCATGTTTACGGTTTTACCTACACCAGCACCACCGAACAGACCGACTTTACCGCCCTTCGCGAACGGACACATCAGGTCGATAACTTTAATGCCGGTTTCCAGCAGTTCCTGAGAGCTGGACAGCTCTTCATAGGACGGTGCCGCGCGGTGGATAGCCCAACGCTCTTCTTCACCGATGTCGCCTTTCATGTCGATCGGGTGACCCAATACGTTCATGATACGACCCAGTGTTGCTTTACCTACCGGGACTTCGATCGGGTGCTCGAGGTCTTTTACTTCCAGACCACGACGCAGACCGTCGGAAGAACCCATGGCGATGGTACGTACGATACCGCCGCCGAGCTGCTGCTGAACTTCCAGCACCAGAACTTCATTACCATTCTGAACCTCAAGGGCTTCGTACACACGCGGTACGGCATCCTGAGGGAATTCGACGTCAACTACGGCGCCGATTACCTGGACAATTTTTCCAGTAGCCATCTTGAATCCTCTACGAATTAACCTGGTTATACCGCGGATGCACCACCGACAATCTCGGTGAGTTCCTGAGTAATGCTGGCCTGACGAGCTTTGTTGTATACCAACTGCAGCTCTTTAATCAGGCTGCCGCCATTGTCGGTCGCGGCTTTCATCGCCACCATACGTGCGGCCTGCTCGCTGGCCAGGTTTTCTACCACGCCCTGATAAACCTGAGATTCAACGTAACGACGCAGCAGGGTATCCAGCAGCGGTTTCGGGTCTGGTTCATACAGGTAATCCCAGGCTTTTTGTTTCAACTCTTCATCTTCTGATGCCGGTAATGGCAACATCTGAGTCAGGGTCGGAACCTGTGACATGGTGTTAATAAATTTGTTGCTGACAACGTACAGTCTGTCCAGACGGCCTTCATCGTAGGCCTGCAGCATCACTTTAACCGGACCGATCAGTTCGGACAGGGAAGGGTTATCCCCCATACCGGTTACCTGAGCAACCACGTTACCGCCAACAGAGTTAAAGAAAGACACGCCCTTAGAGCCGATCATTGCGATGTCGCACTGAACGCCTTTATCGGACCATGCTTTCATATCCGCCAACAGTTTTTTGAACAGGTTAATGTTCAAGCCGCCGCACAGACCACGGTCGGTCGACACCACCAGGTAGCCCACGCGTTTAACGTCGCGTTCTTCCAGGTAAGGGTGCTTATATTCCAGATTACCATTCGCAAGGTGACCAATCACTTTGCGCATGGTCTCTGCATAAGGACGGCTGGCCGCCATGCGATCCTGCGATTTACGCATTTTGGAAGCGGCGACCATCTCCATCGCTTTAGTGATCTTCTGCGTGTTCTGGACGCTTGCGATCTTACTACGTATCTCTTTTGCGCCGGCCATGAGCTTCTCCTCAATGCCTTGCGGTCCGCCCTAGGACAGACCGCCAGACGTTACCAGGACTGGGTTGCTTTGAAGGAATCGAGGATAGCTTTCAGCTTGCCTTCGATTTCATCGTTATAGCCACCGGACTGGTTAATCTCTTGCATCAGCGGAGCGTGATCACGGTCGACGTAAGCCAGCAGAGCGGCTTCAAAGCTACCGATTTTCGCCAGTTCCACATCTTCGAGGTAACCGCGTTCAGCCGCAAACAACACCACACCCTGTTGTGCAACAGACATTGGGGCATACTGTTTCTGCTTCAGCAGCTCAGTGACTTTCTGACCATGGCTCAGCTGCTTACGCGTAGCTTCATCCAGGTCGGAAGCGAACTGAGAAAACGCGGCCAGTTCACGATACTGTGCCAGCGCAGTACGAATACCACCGGACAGTTTCTTGATGATCTTGGTCTGCGCTGCACCACCTACACGCGATACGGAGATACCTGGGTTAACCGCCGGACGAATACCGGAGTTAAACAGGTTGGTTTCCAGGAAGATCTGACCATCGGTAATTGAGATTACGTTGGTCGGAACGAACGCAGAAACGTCACCCGCCTGGGTTTCGATAATCGGCAGAGCGGTCAGGGAGCCGGTTTTACCTTTAACTTCACCATTGGTGAACTTCTCAACGTATTCAGCGTTAACGCGGGATGCGCGCTCCAGCAGACGGGAGTGGAGGTAAAATACGTCGCCTGGGAATGCTTCACGTCCTGGCGGACGACGCAGCAGCAGGGAAACCTGACGGTAAGCAACAGCCTGTTTGGACAGGTCATCGTAAACGATCAGTGCATCTTCACCGCGGTCACGGAAGTATTCGCCCATTGCGCAACCAGCATACGGTGCCAGATATTGCAGTGCAGCAGATTCAGACGCGGTAGCCACAACAACGATAGTGTTGGACAGTGCGCCGTGCTCTTCCAGTTTACGAACCACGTTAGAAATGGTGGACGCTTTCTGGCCGATAGCCACGTACACACATTTGATGCCGGAGTCACGTTGGTTGATGATCGCATCGATCGCCATCGCGGTTTTACCGGTCTGACGGTCACCGATGATCAGCTCACGCTGACCACGTCCGATTGGGATCATGGCATCAACGGATTTATAACCGGTCTGTACCGGCTGATCGACGGACTGACGTTCGATTACGCCCGGTGCGATAACTTCGATTGGCGAGAAGCCATCGTTATCAACCGGACCTTTACCGTCGATTGGGGAACCCAGAGTGTTCACCACACGACCCAGCAGGCCACGGCCTACCGGAACTTCAAGGATACGACCCGTACACTTAACCTTCATGCCTTCGGCGAGGTCAGCGTATGGACCCATCACAACTGCACCTACGGAGTCGCGCTCCAGGTTCAGTGCGATAGCGTAACGGTTACCCGGCAGGGAAATCATCTCACCCTGCATACAATCGGCAAGGCCGTGGATGCGGATAACACCGTCACTTACAGAAACAATAGTACCTTCGTTATGAGCTTCGCTCACAACACTGAACTGAGCAATGCGCTGCTTGATCAGTTCGCTGATTTCGGTGGAATTCAGTTGCATGCTCCAGTCCCCTTAAGACTGCAAGACGTCTGCAAGGCGCTCAAGACGGCCGCGTACGCTGCCATCAATGACCATATCACCCGCACGGATGATTACGCCCGCCATTACAGACTTATCGATTTTGCAATTCAGCTTAACTTTGCGTGACAGACGTTTTTCCATCGCGGCGCTGATCTTCGCAAGCTGCTCATCACTCAGTGCATTGGCAGAAGTGACTTCTACCTCAGAGATAGCCTCACTGGCTGCACGCAGGTGAATAAACTGCTCAAGAACATCCGGGAGCGCATTCAGACGGTTATTTTCAGCCATTACCTTAATCAGGTTTTGGCCGCTTTCGTCCAGCTGCTCACCGCAGACTGCGATAAACGACTCAGCGAGCGTTTCCGGCGCCAGCGCGCCAGAGAGAAGCTCTGCCATTTGTTCGTTCTTCGTCACCTCAGCGGCGAACGTCAGCATATCCTGCCAACGGTCAACGCTCTGGTGCTCAACGGCAAAGTCAAAAGCTGCTTTGGCGTAGGGGCGAGCTACCGTAATAAATTCAGACATCAGCCCCTCCCTCCTTACAGTTCAGCGACAAGTTTGTCCACGATGTCGCTGTTAGCAGCTTCATCCACGGAACGTTCGATGATCTTCTCGGCGCCAGCAACAGCCAGGATAGCGACTTGCTTACGCAGTTCTTCGCGAGCACGTTTACGTTCGGCGTCAATTTCCGCCTGCGCCTGTGCCACGATTTTAGTACGTTCCTGCTCTGCTTCAGTTTTGGCTTCGTCCAGGATCTGAGCGCGACGTTTGTTCGCCTGCTCAATGATTACCTGAGCTTCCGCCTTCGCTTTTTTCAGCTGGTCGGTCGCGCTGGCCTTTGCAAGGTCAAGATCCTTATGTGCTCGTTCCGCAGAAGCAAGACCGTCAGCAATTTCTTTCTGACGTTTTTCGATGGCTGCCATTAATGGCGGCCATACGTACTTCATGCAGAACAGAACGAACAGGACAAACGCGATGGCCTGGCCGAGGATTGTTGCGTTAAGATTCACAGCACAATGCCTCTATCTAGTTAACGTTCTGATATTGCTCTTAATTCAAGCAACGCTTACTACGCGACAGCGAACATCACGTACAGACCCAGACCTACAGCGATCATCGGGATAGCATCCACCAGACCCATAACGATAAAGAACTGAGTACGCAGCAGAGGAATCAGATCAGGTTGACGCGCTGCGCCTTCCAGGAATTTACCCCCGAGGATGCCGATACCGATCGCAGCACCGATTGCCGCCAGACCCATCATCACAGCGGCAGCCATGTACAGCAGATCCATATTCAGGTTTTCCATGACAGTCTCCAGTTTGTTTCAGTTAAAACGTAGTAGTGTTGGTAAATTAATGCTCTTCAGACGCCATCGACAGATAGACAATCGTCAGAACCATGAAGATGAAGGCTTGCAGCGTGATAATCAGTATGTGGAAAATGGCCCATGGCACATTCAGGATCCACTGTGACCACCACGGCAACAGACCAGCAATCAGAATGAAAATCAGCTCACCGGCATACATGTTACCGAACAGTCGTAAACCAAGAGAGATTGGTTTGGACAGCAGGCTTACCCCTTCAAGGATTAAGTTGACAGGAATGAACGCCCAGTGATTGAACGGCTGCAGCGTCAACTCTTTCGTGAAGCCACCGATGCCTTTCATTTTGATGCTGTAGAACAGAATGAGGATAAATACGCCCAGTGCCATCGACAGGGTGATGTTCACGTCAGCAGACGGAACCACACGCAGAGCCGGCAGGCCAAAGATATGCTCGCCGATGTACGGCAGCAGGTCGATAGGCAGTAAATCCATCAGGTTCATCAGGAATACCCAGACGAAAATCGTCAGGGCCAGCGGAGCAATCAGCTTGCTTTTGCCATGGTACATGTCTTTCACGCTACCATGTACAAAGCCGATTACCAGCTCAATCGCGGTCTGAAATTTACCCGGTACGCCGCTGGTTGCCTTTTTGGCCACGCTACGGAACACAAGCAGGAACAACAGACCCAGAACCACCGAGAAAAACATGGAGTCAATATTGAGCGTCCAGAAGGTGGCTGGGGGGTTGTGCGGATCCACCAGCGAGAATGTACGTAGGTCCAACTGAAGGTTATTCAGATGGTGTCCTATGTAATCCTGCGGCGTCATATTTTCTGAAGCCATGATGCCTTTACCCTTTGTTGTTAATTACAGCCGGTGCCAGTATCTGAACCACCAGCACCAAAACCCACGTAACGATCAGCGGCGTAAATACCGCCTTCAAAACCGCCAACGCCACCACCAGCAAAACCAGCATCGCTAACACCTTGAAGGCTTCGCCGAAGGCGAACGACCAGGCCACTCGACCTCTTGCTGGTGTATGTGCCTGGTGACGCCAGGCAAATATCATAAACAACATATTAGGCAGTAACACTGCCAATCCACCGCACAATGCGGAGATGCCCCAGAAAGGGTCTTTGAGGCTAAACAGCAATCCACTTGCCATTACCACCAGAAGCTGTGTGAGCAAAAGCTTACGTGCAACGTTTCGACTCAAGAGCGACATAGACATCACGTTTTTACTCCTGCTCCCTTCGAGGTACGCCGCGTGTCGTATAAAACGTTCTTTATGGCTTAGAGTCAAGCATCAAAAAGCGGACAAATTATACGGTGCGCCTTCGTGATTTCAAACAATAAGTAGCTAAAAAGTGAATAAATGTTTAAATATTTTTCTCTGGGCCACATTTATTACTTTTTGGCAAACTGTGAACGATCATGCAAAACTGCAAATACCGCGTAAACACTGGCTGCAAAGCGTGCGACAGATCACATATTGAACATATTCACCTTCGCATAATTAAATTGCGTGGCAAATGATGCCTTTTCATCTTTTTGATATTTAAGCCTAAAAATCATCACTCTTTTAAAAATAGCGCCTAACAACAAAAACACCACTCATTGACATTTATAATAAAAAATTAACACACACCGATGATTGTTAGGTTCTATTTTTAGCAGCCTGATATTTTCACAGTTGACTTGTTTCACTTTTAACAAAAAACGGTACGTTATAGTTATGATGCAAAACAGTAAGTCACCGGTGAAATGTAACAACATTTAACCACACGATCACCCCTATTTTTTAACGCCTGACGCACCGTTTTATTTCTATTTTTTTTGACAAATATTAAATTTTGTTTGGCTTAATCACCACCAGATGACGTTCGCCATCCAGTTGTGGAACGCGTAATTTTTCAACCGACTCGACGCTGAACTCAGCAGGCAAAGAGGCAATTTCATCCTCAGGCAACAGCCCCTTCAACGCGTAAAAGCGTCCGTTTTGACCCGGTAAATGATGGCACCAGGTCACCATATCGTTCAGCGAAGCGAAAGCACGGCTGATCACGCCATCAAAAGGTGGTTCCGAAGGAAAATCCTCAACCCGACTTTGTACCGGGGTGATGTTTTCCAGCTTGAGTTCATGCTGCACCTGACGCAAGAAGCGTATGCGTTTCCCCAAACTGTCTAACAGAGTGAAATGCGCCTCTGGACGTACAATGGAGAGCGGAATACCCGGCAGTCCAGGACCCGTACCAACGTCAATAAAACGCTCCCCCTGCAGATGTGGCGCAACGACAATGCTGTCCAGAATATGACGTACCAGCATGTCGTTGGGATCACGCACCGACGTCAGGTTGTACGCTTTGTTCCATTTATGCAGCATATCGACATACGCTATCAGCTGATTTTTCTGGTGATCGGTAAGAGATATACCGGCATCGGCCAGCAGACGAGAGAGTTTGTTGAGCACGGTCGTTACCTGTTGATGATAATTTGCCCGATGGCACTAACGCTGACCGGGCCTACAAATTTGTAGGGCGGGCAAGCAAAGCGCCCCCGCCAAAATAGTGTGTCATTAAGCGCTGCGGCGCAGCATACCTTGTTTTTTCAGCCATACCAGCAAAATGGAGATGGCGGCAGGCGTAACGCCAGATATGCGCGATGCCTGACCGATAGACACCGGTTTGTGATCGTTCAGCTTGGCAATGACTTCATTCGACAAGCCGGATACCTGGCGATAATCCAGGGTCGCAGGCAACAGGGTGTTTTCATTACGCTGGTGTCTTTCGATCTCGTCCTGCTGGCGAGCGATATAGCCTTCGTACTTAACTTGAATCTCAACCTGTTCAGCGGCCTGAGCATCGTCAAGGCCTGGTGCAAACGCTGACAACGACGTCAGTTGCGCGTAGGTTACGTCCGGGCGACGCAGGAGATCTTCACCGCTGGCCTCACGTGACAACGGGGTAGCCAGGTAAGCGTTCACTTCTGCAGCAGTCTCGGCTAATGGGTTCACCCAGGTCGATTTCAAACGCTGACGTTCTTGTTCAATGCGCTCCAGTTTTTCATTGAAGCGCGCCCAGCGTGCATCATCCACCAGACCCAGCTCGCGTCCTTTTTCGGTCAGACGGAGATCGGCATTGTCCTCACGCAGCATCAAACGGTATTCCGCTCGTGAGGTAAACATGCGGTACGGTTCTTTGGTACCCAGCGTGCAGAGATCGTCCACCAGCACGCCGAGATAGGCCTGTGAACGCGCAGGCGCCCAGCCTTCTTTGTCGGCTGACAGGCGAGCAGCGTTGAGGCCCGCAAGTAAACCTTGCGCAGCGGCTTCTTCGTAACCCGTTGTACCGTTGATTTGTCCGGCAAAGAACAGGCCCTGAATAAATTTGCTTTCCAAAGTCGGTTTTAGGTCGCGCGGATCGAAGAAATCATACTCAATCGCGTAGCCAGGGCGGACGATTCGGGCGTTTTCCATCCCCTGCATTGAGCGGACAATTTGCATCTGCACATCAAACGGTAGGCTGGTGGAGATACCGTTCGGGTAAATTTCGTTGGACGTCAGTCCTTCCGGCTCGAGGAAAATCTGATGCTGGTTCCTGTCGGCAAAGCGCATCACTTTGTCTTCGATCGACGGGCAGTAGCGTGGGCCGATTCCTTCGATCACGCCAGCATACATCGGGCTACGATCGAGGTTATTGCGGATCACGTCATGGGTTTTCTCGTTGGTATACGTGATATAACACGGCATCTGGCGCGGGTGTTGAGAGACGTCGCCAAGGAACGAGAAGACCGGCATGGGGTTATCGCTGTTCTGCTGACCCAGCACGCTGAAATCGATAGTACGCGCATCAATTCGCGGTGGTGTACCTGTTTTCAGGCGGCTGACGCGTAGCGGCAGTTCGCGCAGGCGGCGTGACAGCGGAATAGACGGCGGATCGCCTGCACGGCCACCGCTGTAGTTGTCCAGACCGATATGAATTTTACCGTCGAGGAAGGTTCCGACCGTTAAGACCACGGCTTTGGCACGGAACTTCAGTCCCATTTGGGTCACTGCCCCGACAACACGATCGTTTTCCACAATCAGATCTTCAACCGCCTGCTGGAAGATCATCAGGTTTGGCTGATTCTCCAGAGCAGTACGAACGGCCTGGCGATACAGCACGCGGTCTGCCTGAGCACGAGTGGCGCGCACCGCCGGTCCTTTGCTCGCGTTTAGTATCCTAAACTGAATGCCTGCATGGTCGATCGCTTTGGCCATCAGCCCACCGAGCGCATCCACTTCTTTTACCAAGTGTCCTTTCCCAATACCGCCGATCGCCGGGTTGCAGCTCATCTGTCCCAGAGTGTCGATATTGTGTGTCAACAGCAGGGTCTGTTGACCCATTCGCGCCGCGGCCATCGCGGCCTCGGTGCCTGCATGACCCCCGCCAATGATGATGACGTCAAAAGGATCCTGATAAAACATGGTAATTGCCTCGCATAACGCGGTGTGAAAATGGATTGAAGCCCGGGCCGTGGATTCTACTCAACTTTAGTCGATCGAGAAAGACCTTGGATCCTGGGTATTAAAAAGAAGATCTTTTTATTTAGAGATCTGTTTTATTGTGATCTCTTATTAGGATCGCGATGTTCTGTGGATAAGGGCGATCCTCTGAATAAGATCAACACGTTGCTGAGGATCATTAACTGTGAATGATCGGTGATCCTGGTCCGTATAAGCTGGGATCAAAATGAAGGGTTATACACAACTCAAAAACTGAACAACGGTTGTTCTTTGGATAACTACCGGTTAATCCAAGCTTACTACCAGAGTTATCCACACTCGATCGCACGATCTTTACACGTTTTTGAGTAAATTAATCCAGGATCCGAGCCAAACTTCTGCTGGATCTTCCGGAATGTCGTGTTCGAGGACGTTGATCTTGAGTGTTTCGCCTATCTGTTTTGCACCAGACGCGGTCAGTTCAGTCTGTAATTTATCGATCGCGCCACAGAAGGTGTCATATTCGCGACTGCCAATGCCAATTGCACCAAAACGAACCTGCGAAAGGTCGGGTTTCTGAGACTGAAGATCGTTATAGAAGGGAAGCAGGTTGTCCGGAATGTCTCCCGCACCGTGAGTTGAGCTGATCACCAGCCAAATGCCACAGCTTGAAAGCTCCTCGACCTGCGGGCCGTGCAAGGTTTCGGTTGAAAAACCTGCATCCTCCAGCTTTTCAGCCAGATGTTCTGCAACGTATTCAGCACCGCCAAGGGTACTGCCGCTGATAAGAGTAATGTCTGCCATGCTCGCCCACCTCTATAAAGAGTGCGTATTGTACGCTGTGAGCGAGCTGGGATCTACCTGTGGAAAAGTAGGGGATAAGAAATCAATAATTATCAGCTTGGTTTGTTGATCTCGTTCTAGTCATAGTGCTGCGCCTCAATAAGATCAGATGCTTTAATCTCCTATTATTTGAAAACGTAAATGAAGTGACAGGGGAGTGCTTGATGGTTACTGCTAGCTTCAGATGGGATCGACCTACCTGTTACCATTTAGGGCAATGGGGGAAAATGAAACAGCCATTATCAAACGAAATTGATCCCAATTATCAATTTATGCAGGCTATTAATTATTTGAAATATATGGATTAAATAGATCTGATATTCAGAATAGGTGATCTACATCAAAAAACAATCGTACAAAATATCCTCTACTTCTCCAACCAATTTGTCAGTTCCCTGATGTTACTCAGTTGGTGAGAGAAGCATCGTGGCGGTACGTACAGGATTATGATTTGGGGGAGTGGACTCTGGAAGACAAGTATAGAACTGCACTGTTATTTCATTGCCACACGTTAGAGAGGATTTTATGCCATTGGAAGGACTGCGCTTTACGCTGGAAGTGGACGGATTAGCGGAGACGGCAACCGCCGTCGTCAGCTTCACCCTCTACACCGCGCTTTACTTTACTGATATCTCCCCTCGCTTTTGATCTATTGAGTCGCCATCTTCAGGCGCTATCGCAGGTTCAGTGGGAAGAGCAGACTGGGCTGCTACGTTACTACGATAATCGGGTTTTTCCTTCTCTGTTTACACACGTGTTGACTGACGAGCAGCAGAAGGCCTTTACGGATATTGCGCTGTTCTGGACTTGGATAAACCGTGATGGCGAAATTGCATGGAAAGTGGGGAGTTATTTACCCGAGCGAATGCTGGCTGACAAACCGGATATAAGCAGAGTTGATGATACTCAGGTGGGATTTATGGGGTGCATTAGTGATGCCGAGACTCTGATGAGAGAGAAAGCGGTTAGAGAAATTAGTCAGGAGAAATATTTTTTGTGTTGTCTGGATATTGCCATCAGGGCTAATGATACCGCATATTTCGGTGCGCTGCGGGATTTCGAAGAGTAACCATGTATTTTATTTATTTTATACCAATTAGGGTAACTAGATTTCATTCTGGCTATTGCGGGAATGAATTATCTCTATAAAAGAACTTTTAAATATGAAGAGGCCTGCAATATGTCTGATGAATTAATCCATTTTTCGAATATGAAGTCAGTCATAACAGGTTTTTTGTGGCTTATTTTAATGGTGGTTTCAGGATGTTCACGGGCGGATAATGAGGGTTATACCGCTGGTGATATTCGTGCTATCAATCATGTTAAAGATATCGGCATTAATGGCTTTTCGGTGAATGGTTACTATGTTCCCGGTTTAGGGGGGGGGTACTGCTGCATTCTGTTACCAGAAAAATGGACTCCAGATTTAAAAGCTCATATTGAGTGGGAGGTTGATCCTCGTACTGCTTCTCAATTTCCCGGTTACAAAGATAGAGAAAAATATAATGCTTGGAAAGAGACTCTTGAACATAGTTTTCAAAAGTACAATGCGATTATTAATATCCCTAAATATGGTGCTGAACGTTGCGGATTAACAGTGCATTTTCTGCCATGTCATCAGGTCAAAGTGACAACAGTTTGTGAGGGGTATGGCACCCCTACCTATCCAATCAAAGAGCCTAGAAATATGAAGGAACCTGCAATATGTCCAGTGAAATAAATCTGGTTTTTCCCTGCTTCGCACCACCTGAGTTTCCTGAAGATGGGCGATTGATACTGTCTGAAGAACAGGTAAATGCGAATTATAAAAAACAGATCAAAGAGACTGAGGATTTTAATAATCGACTTAGTGCTCAGGTTGGGGTCAGGCTGGGCTTTACGTGCAGTCAGAATTTGCATATTAGCCTATTTTTTGATGGGACGGGGAATAATGAACATAATGACACTCATAAGGCTAAACCACCACACCCAACGAACATAGCCAAACTTTATCATGCAACATATCAGGACGCGGATGGCGATGGATACTTTCGTTACTATATTCCGGGCGTGGGTACTCCTTTTCCGAAGATTGGAGAGATGGATTACAGTAGCGATGGTCTGGCATTAGCTACAGGCGGTGAAGATCGAATTAACTGGGGGTTATTGCGCTTGGTTGATGCGATGAGTTACGCCATCGATCCTGCGCATAAGCGACTGGATGATAGTGTTGCTAAAGGGTTTCTGCCGGATATGCGTGCTCACTGGCCAATTACCGGTGAGGTGAACCGCCGTAATGTTATTAACCCGTTCCTTAAAAAATTACAGGCGCAGCTTGAGCAAGCTAAACCGCACCTTCTAAATATGAAGTTATTTATTTACGGTTTTTCCCGTGGAGCTGCAGAAGCGCGGACTTTTGTTAACTGGTTAACTCAGTTGCCAGAGCCAACAATGCAGAGTGAAAGCCAGCAATTAACGCTGGCAGGATTGCCAGTCAGCATCGAATTTTTAGGTTTGCTGGATACTGTTGCTTCTGTCGGTGCTGCTCACGTATTGCCAGGAGCTGCTGGCCATATGGGATGGGCTGACAATACCCAGCAACTGCCTGATGAAAGCAAATTTTCTGGTCTGATTAAATGTTGTCGCCACTTTGTGGCTGCCCATGAGCAGCGTTTGTGCTTTCCTCTGGACTCTATTCGTCGCCCAGATGGCAGTTATCACTCTAATACTCTAGAGGTCGTTTACCCTGGTATGCATTCTGATGTCGGAGGTGGCTACCCAGCTCGTGATCAGGGAAAATCGTGTGGTGGCACAAGCGAAATTCTTTCTCAGGTTGTTTTGCATGATATGTATCTTGCTGCATTTGATGCAGGTGCTCCACTCGCTATTCAACCATCTTCTGTCTCCAAGTTAATAAAAGATATATCACCATTAAGGGTGATGGATGGTAATTCACTTTTGGAGTTTGACGTTGATTCTGAACTTGCAAAACGCTTCAACATCTGGCGACAAACCCTACTAAACACCACCTTACAAGGAACTGAAGAGGCAGATAAAAATCAGGAAGGTTATCACCCCTATCAGCTTTCCCAGACGCTTGAAAGCGCAGTTATTGAACAAATAGGCTGGATAACCGCCTGGCGTATTGGTCGTTATGCTAATGGCAGCCTTACCGCGCAATATTTCTATAAAAATGCGCCTCAGCTGGATGAAGCCGGACTTGAAAATGAGGCTGAAACGCATGATGACAAAATGAAAGATATTAAAGAAAAGCGGGCAGGTAAACAGACCGAGGATGAAAGTGATCAAGGCATCCCCGATCTTGATCCGACTAACGCACAGTACCAACTGCGAGAGGCAGCCCGTGAATTCCAGAGCGACTATAAGCAGTGGGGACGCGATATTAATGGCAGCTTCATGGAAAAAACCAAACAGATTGTTCTTGATGTTATTCCCCAACATGCGGTCTTCCTGATTAATGGTGATGATGAAGACGCTGAATATCAGGAAATTAAGCAGGACGGTGACCGTTTATATTGCCAGCTATTTATCGATACGCTTGGAACTGGCATTCGTACCCCACCTCGAGCTGATTTACTGGCCCTTTATGACGATCAGATTCACGATTCCCGAGCATGGTTTATGCAAAGTGCGCTTGGTGGGCGTGAACCATGGGGAGGTTATTTCCGCTACCGTATGATCTACTGCGGAAATTTAGCGAATAAAAAGCTGCAACTGATCTCAGCGGAAGGCAAAGTCATTGGTGCGCAACCTACATCCAACCGCGTTATTTATCTGGTTGAACCAAAAACTGCTTATAAAGGTGAAGTTCATAAGGTTCAGGATTTAGTGACTGGGATGACGCAGACGCTGAGTACAAGTACGTAGTAACAGACCTGGTTTCACGGCTTGATGGTCCGCATGATCGGGTTCTGCAGGACGATCAAGGTTTCAGTGGACTGAATTTCATCGATTGTTTGGATCTTGTTGATAAGTACCTGCTGTAAGGCGTCGATGGATCGGCACATGACTTTAATAAAGATGCTGTAGTGCCCGGTGGTGTAATACGCTTCGGTTACTTCATCAAGGCTTTCCAGTCTGGCCAATGCGGACGGATAGTCCTTCGCGCTTTTCAGGATGATGCCGATAAAACAGCCAACGTCATAGCCCAACTGTTTGGGGCTGACGTCAATGCGCGCCCCGGTAATGATCCCAGCCTGTTTCATCTTCTCTACGCGCACGTGGATCGTCCCCGGGCTGACACCAAACTGTTTAGCCAGTTCAGCGTAGGCTGTACGGGCATTTTCCATTAGGGCGTCGAGAATGCCGCGGTCCAGATTGTCGATCTGATAATTTTCCATAGGTTTTTCTTATGTAGATTGATGATTCGCTCTATTTTAGCGGTTTATTTTAACGAATTAAAATCTAATGAGGCTTTTTGTTTGTTGATTATTGAATATTGACCGCATTCTGTTGCTTAATCATAGGCAACAGGACACAGGAGTAAACATAATGAAAACCGCTTACATTGCCAAACAACGTCAAATTAGCTTCGTGAAATCTCACTTTTCTCGCCAACTGGAAGAGCGTCTGGGGCTGATTGAAGTCCAGGCACCGATCCTGAGCCGTGTAGGAGATGGCACGCAGGATAACTTGTCGGGCTGTGAAAAAGCGGTGCAGGTGAAAGTGAAAGCTTTGCCAGACGCCCAGTTCGAAGTGGTGCATTCACTGGCGAAGTGGAAGCGTCAAACGCTGGGACAACACGACTTCAGCGCGGGTGAGGGGCTGTACACGCACATGAAAGCCCTGCGCCCGGATGAAGACCGTCTCTCTCCGCTTCACTCGGTCTATGTGGACCAGTGGGACTGGGAGCGCGTTATGGGCGATGGTGAGCGTCAATTCTCCACCCTGAAAAGCACGGTAGAGGCTATCTGGGCGGGAATTAAGGCGACCGAAGCGGCGGTAAGCAAAGAATTTGGTCTGGCACCGTTCCTGCCAGAGCAGATCCATTTTGTTCACAGCCAGGAGCTGTTAGCGCGTTATCCGGATCTTGATGCCAAAGGGCGTGAACGTGCCATCGCGAAAGATCTGGGTGCGGTATTCCTGGTGGGGATCGGCGGCAAGCTCAGCGATGGTCATCGTCATGACGTACGTGCGCCGGATTATGATGACTGGAGTTCGGCTTCCGAGCTGGGTTACGCCGGTCTGAACGGCGATATTCTGGTCTGGAACCCGGTTCTTGAAGATGCGTTTGAACTGTCTTCCATGGGGATCCGTGTGGATGCCGATGCGTTGAAACACCAGCTTTCCCTGACGGGCGACGAAGATCGCCTGAGTCTGGAATGGCACCAGGCGCTGCTGCGTGGCGAAATGCCGCAGACCATTGGCGGCGGTATTGGTCAGTCACGTTTGACCATGTTGTTGCTGCAGTTGCCGCATATTGGTCAGGTACAGTGCGGCGTATGGCCGGCGCAGGTCCGTGAAAGCGTCGACTCCCTGCTGTAAGTATTAACGCTGCCAGCGTCTGAGCAGGCGGCTTCGCATCCCGGTATCAAAGCGCCAGATATGATCGAAAATGCGCATGATGCCGGGTTTGCCATGGGCTGACATCGCAACCGCATGAAAACGGTGTTGATGCACCCGCTGTAACTCCCCAACTTTACTCACTACTTCATCAGGCAATCGCTGAGCGATAAAATCCGAAATCACGACCGCGTCAGCATCAAACCACTCCCGTCCCTGCATCCTTTCAATAATGGCGCGAAAACAGCTGGCAATATCCGTACCGCCGCGAAAACGCTGGCTTAAGAAACGGATCGCCTGCTCAATGCCCTGTGGACCAGACAGTTCGTAGCGCACAACTTCAGTCGAAAATAACATGATGTAGCAGCGGCGGTTATCGGCAAGGGCCACGCGCATTAGCGCCAGACAAAAGGCTTTCGCGCACTGCTCATTAAATCCTCCCATTGAACCCGACGTATCCACGCAGACAATAAATGGTCCGCGAGGCTGCTCGTCAAAATCCTGATGCACGACCGGGCGCTCGGTGACTTTTTCACGCCAGGCTTCGCCATGCAGGCGGTATGTCAGCAGCTGTTTTTCCACTAGCCGCCGATAGAACTCATATTCCAGTTCGGTGATGCCAAGGGTCGCCAGCTCCGGAGGGAGTAAACGCAGAATATCGTCGCTTTGTTGGATGCCATCAACCTGCTCCGGGACGGTGGCGGGTTCGCGTACCAGCGTGCGAAAGGTTTCCATTGGCGCATCTTTCCGCGGAACCGATTTGGCTTCCCGGGAGCGTCCCAACTGTTCGGCTAAGCGTTGGAGTTCGGGCTGCTGCGTCAGGAAATCACCGTACTTCACGATCAACTGGTAATCGCCGCGCTTGATTTGACCTGCGCTCATGTCCCATAAACGGCCTGCGGCGGTGTCGTTTTCCGCCAGCACCGGATCCAGCTGTCCGCTCAGCGTCATACGTTCCTGAACTTCACTGAGCAACTGTTCGCGTTCTTCTTCCAGCAACTGGTGATTCAGCGTGGTGGTTTGAATCACCAGGCTTAAACGCCAGCGTTGTAAAAACAGCGTGTGCAGCGCGGGAGTGAATGTACTGTTGCCATCAACCAATTGTTGGGCTTGCCCGGCATAGGGGGAATGTAACCGGTGCAGTAGCGTTAATATTTGCGGTAACTGGACGATAAACTGCGGGGTGGAAAGGAGCTGACTTTGCTGGTAGCACATCACTTCTTCCGTCAGTTCCGGCGGTACGCGGGTATCTTTCAGACGGTTGCGTAATGCCTCGCGCCAGCGGGGAAGATCGTTGGCTATCGCCTTCTTTAGCCGGGGGAATTTTTCAAAAAAAACCGCCAGCTGTGGGGAGGCCAGCAGCGCGAGGATCATCTCTTCGATCATCCCCTCTTCGCTTACCGCCAACATGATATTCAGCGTATCAAGCGTCAGCATTGCTGTGCCTGGCGGATCTGCTCGCCAACGTCTTGCAGGCTGGCTTCAATCCGGCCTAACCAGTCGCTATGGATAAACAGACATTTTTGCTGTTCGCTAAACCCGCGGTGCTGCTGGTGCCACTCGGTATCGAGCGCCTCAAGCTGCTCTTTTATCTCGCTGGGCATATTCTCTTTCGATGAACCCGGAAGTGCCAGGCGGGAGCCTTGTAAGCTGACGTCGCGCACGACCAGGTGCTGGTCGCTGTCGACTTCCATATTCAGCATCTGGGCAAAGCCTATGCCGTTTAGCTTGCCGCGGATCTCACTGCCTTTGGTCAGCCACTGCTCCAGCGCGCTACGCTCAAACGCAATATGAATAACGTCCATATCATGCAGTTTTAAAGGCTTTTGTAGCAGCAACGTCACTACCGCCGTATTAACGTCTGCAGGTAAATCATAATGTGGACGACGGCTGAACATCCCACCCTGGCGAATAACGGTAAAGGCGGTTTTATCGCTCTGTTGCTGCTGTAACTGGAGGCGGCGCTGCACAATCGCGCCGAGGCGCGTTAGCATTGATTGCTGCTGCCAGGCGTGTCCGGTCATCAATATTTCAATCTGCTGCTGCATCAGTTTCAGGCTTTGTGCGTCGTACCACAGGCAATCTTTCAACAGGATAAGATCGATAGGCGCAACCGCATCACGTCCGCTAAAGAAGGCGCTGGCCTGCAACAGGCGGATCGCTTTTTTCCAGCGACGGTCAGAGACGTAAGGAGCGTTCGGTAGTGCATCCAACTGCTGGCGCAGCGTATAGACCAACTCAAAGACGCGATCGGGAAGCGTGATGGTGCCGATATCTTTTTGCCACTGGTAATACTCTTCATCGGTCACCTGTAACGTTGCCGGAACAGGGTTGTCGCTTTCATCCTGCTGGCTTAACAACATGGAGCGGAAGTTGGCCTTGTCCTGCACCTTGTCCAGCCACAGGCGAATTAGCATACGGTCGTACAGTGCTTCCAGGCTGCTGTCTGCTTCAGGCAGTTCGTTGGAGGCCGCCACCAGCAGACGCATCGGGATTTTTTCCTCAAACGCGCCGTTGCGGAAGTGGCGTTCGTTAATGGCGGTCAGCAGGGTGTTGAGGATGGCCGGGCCCGCCTTCCAGATTTCATCCAGAAAAACGATTTCAGCTTCGGGAAGATAACCCGCCGTTAAGCGCTCATAGCGCCCTTCATCTTTCAGGGCCTGAATAGATAGCGGGCCGAAGACTTCTTCTGGCGTGGAGAAGCGCGTCATCAAATATTCGAAAGCGCGCGCATTTTTAAACGCAAACTTCAGCCGACGTGCAATTAAGCTTTTTGCGATCCCTGGCGGGCCGAGTAAGAACACACTCTCACCGCTAAGCGCCGCCAGCAGGCACAGACGAATGGCGTGGCTACGTTCATAGAGTCCCTTTTCCAGCGCATTGCTCAGACGGGAAATTCTTTCCGCTAATAAATGTGGGTGAGCCATAATGAAGTGGCGTCCTTTCGCCAAATGTACTGCGTAAACTGCGAGTATAGATGCTTCACACCAGTGCAGTAATAGACTGAAGGTGCGCTTATTTTTCTTTGAGCCAGATTAATCTGGTCTCATTTAGGGGTACGATTTTGCGATTAATCGTGCATACTGTGCGCCTTTTTGTGGGCCAAGGGACTACGCACACATTTCTTATATATACACCAAATCAATCAAGCTGCACGAAGACGGTAAATGAGTTATCTCCTGGGATGGGCGGAATAACGAGTGAAGCCAATGGAAGCGGCCTGAAGAATGACGTGTATAAACGAAAGACGAGTCTATGAGCACTGATAATAAGCAATCATTGTCTGCGATTACCCTTGCAGCGATTGGGGTTGTCTACGGTGATATTGGTACCAGCCCACTTTATACACTCCGTGAATGTTTGTCTGGGCAGTTCGGTTTTGGCGTTGAACGTGATGCCGTGTTTGGTTTTCTCTCGCTGATTTTCTGGCTGCTGATCTTTGTTGTCTCCATCAAGTACCTGACGTTTGTCATGCGTGCGGATAACGCCGGAGAAGGCGGGATCCTGACGCTAATGTCACTGGCCGGGCGTAATACGTCGGCGCGAACGACCTCAATGCTGGTCATTATGGGGTTGATAGGCGGCAGCTTCTTCTATGGTGAGGTGGTGATTACGCCGGCTATTTCGGTGATGTCGGCGATCGAAGGTCTGGAGATCGTGGCACCGCAACTGGATACCTGGATTGTTCCGCTCTCTATTATTGTCCTGACACTGCTGTTTATGATTCAAAAGCACGGTACTGGTACCGTGGGTAAGCTTTTTGCACCTATTATGCTGGTTTGGTTCCTGGTGTTGGCGGTGTTGGGCGTACGTAGCATTATTGCTAACCCGGAAGTGCTGCAGGCGTTAAATCCAATGTGGGCGGTGCATTTCTTCCTCGAATATAAAACGCTGTCGTTTATTGCGCTGGGCGCGGTGGTGCTGTCGATCACCGGCGTTGAAGCGCTGTACGCGGATATGGGCCACTTTGGTAAGTTCCCCATTCGCCTGGCGTGGTTCTCTGTAGTGTTACCTTCGCTGGTGCTGAACTATTTTGGCCAGGGTGCATTGCTGTTAAAACATCCGGAAGCGATCAAAAACCCGTTCTTCCTGCTGGCACCGGACTGGGCGTTGATTCCCCTGCTGATCCTTGCCGCGCTGGCCACGGTTATTGCCTCGCAGGCGGTGATCTCTGGCGTATTCTCATTGACGCGGCAGGCGGTACGTCTGGGATATCTGTCGCCGATGCGTATCATCCACACTTCAGAGATGGAGTCAGGGCAAATCTATATTCCGTTCGTCAACTGGATGCTGTACATCGCCGTGGTGATTGTGATCGTCAGCTTTGAGCACTCCAGTAACCTGGCTGCCGCGTACGGTATTGCGGTAACGGGGACGATGGTGCTGACGTCTATTCTGTCGACAACCGTGGCGCGCAAAAACTGGCACTGGAATAAATACTTTGTGTTCCTGATTCTGGTGGCCTTCCTGTGCATTGATATCCCGCTGTTCTCCGCGAACCTTGATAAGCTGATTTCTGGTGGTTGGCTGCCGCTGACTCTGGGTCTGGTGATGTTCACCATCATGACCACCTGGAAAAGCGAGCGCTTCCGTCTGCTGCGTCGTATGCATGAACACGGTAATTCTCTGGAGGCGATGATTGCTTCTCTGGAGAAATCGCCGCCGGTACGCGTGCCTGGCACAGCGGTGTATATGTCCCGTGCCATGAATGTCATCCCGTTTGCGCTTATGCATAACCTCAAACATAACAAGGTGCTGCATGAACGCGTGATCCTGCTGACGCTGCGTACAGAAGATGCACCGTATGTTCATAATGTGCGTAGGGTGCAAATTGAGCAGCTGTCGCCGACCTTCTGGCGCGTGGTGGCCAGCTACGGCTGGCGCGAAACACCAAACGTAGAGGAAGTGTTCCATCGCTGCGGGCTGGAAGGCCTAAGCTGTCGGATGATGGAAACCTCGTTCTTCATGTCGCACGAGTCGCTGATTGTCGGCAAACGTCCGTGGTATTTACGCCTGCGCGGCAAATTGTATCTGCTGTTGCAGCGCAATGCGCTACGTGCACCGGACCAGTTTGAGATCCCACCTAACCGGGTGATTGAGCTCGGGACGCAGGTCGAGATTTAACGTTACCGACGCCCTCTTTCTTCATGAAAGGGGGCGTTTTGTTTTCCCCCTCACATTTTCCTTTCTTCTGATGATACGGCTTGCGAAACGTTTCGATGACGATCACATTTTCGTAACGTCATGGTGGTTTTATGTGCATTCTTCAGACTAAACTTATCACCAGCGAAACGTTTCGCTAGTGGGGAAAGAAAATGAAGAAAGGCACGGTACTCAACTCTGAAATTTCATCGGTGATCTCCCGTCTGGGGCATACCGATACGCTGGTGGTGTGTGATGCGGGTTTACCCATCCCAAATAGTACTACGCGTATCGATATGGCATTAACCCAGGGCGTACCTTCTTTTATGCAGGTACTGGACGTGGTCACGCGTGAAATGCAGGTCGAGTCGGCCATTCTCGCGACGGAAATCAAACAACATAATCCGCAACTCCACGAAACGTTGCTCAGCCACATTGAGCAACTGCAACAACACCAGGGAAATACCATAGAAATTCGTTACACCACGCATGAACAATTCAAAAAACAAACCGCAGACAGTCAGGCGGTAATTCGCAGCGGAGAATGTTCTCCGTATGCGAATATCATTCTTTGTGCTGGCGTCACGTTCTGAGGCCATCATGAACGCACTACTGCAACTCAAAGGGATCGATAAAGCGTTCCCGGGCGTTAAAGCGCTATCCGGCGCCGCGTTGAATGTTTACTCCGGCCGCGTTATGGCGCTGGTGGGCGAAAACGGCGCGGGCAAATCCACCATGATGAAAGTCCTGACTGGTATCTACACTCGTGATGCCGGTTCGTTATTGTGGCTGGGGAAAGAAACCACCTTTAACGGTCCTAAATCCTCTCAGGAAGCAGGGATCGGCATCATTCACCAGGAACTGAACCTGATCCCGCAACTCACCATCGCCGAGAACATTTTCCTCGGCCGTGAGTTTGTGAATCGCTTTGGCAAAATCGACTGGAAGAAGATGTATGCCGAAGCAGACCAGTTGCTGGCTAAACTTAATCTGCGTTTTAAAAGCGACAAGTTGGTCGGTGAGCTATCGATTGGCGATCAGCAGATGGTTGAAATCGCCAAAGTGCTGAGCTTTGAATCCCGGGTCATCATTATGGATGAACCGACGGATGCGTTGACGGATACCGAAACCGAATCCCTGTTCCGCGTGATCCGTGAACTGAAATCTCAGGGACGCGGCATTGTCTATATTTCTCACCGCATGAAAGAGATTTTCGAAATTTGTGATGATGTGACGGTGTTCCGCGATGGGCAGTTTATTGCCGAACGTGAAGTGGCCTCACTGACCGAAGATTCACTCATTGAAATGATGGTGGGACGTAAGCTGGAAGATCAGTACCCGCGGCTGGATAAAGCACCTGGTGATGTGCGCCTGAAGGTCGATAACTTGTGCGGCCCTGGAGTGCATGATGTGTCATTCACGCTGCGTAAAGGTGAGATCCTTGGCGTGTCGGGTCTGATGGGTGCTGGACGTACCGAATTGATGAAAGTGCTGTACGGCGCGCTGCCGCGCACCAGTGGTTACGTCACGCTTGACGGGCATGAAGTGGTTACGCGTTCTGAACAGGATGGGCTGGCCAACGGCATCGTCTATATTTCTGAAGACCGCAAACGCGACGGCTTAGTGCTGGGCATGTCGGTGAAAGAGAACATGTCGTTGACCGCATTGCGTTACTTCAGCCGTGCGGGCGGCAGTCTGAAACACAAAGATGAGCAGCAGGCGGTGGGCGATTTTATCCGTCTGTTCAATGTGAAAACGCCCTCGATGGAACAGGCAATCGGCCTGCTCTCCGGTGGCAATCAGCAAAAAGTGGCGATTGCGCGTGGTTTGATGACCCGGCCCAAAGTGCTGATCCTCGATGAACCCACGCGCGGCGTGGACGTTGGGGCTAAAAAAGAGATTTACCAGCTAATCAACCAGTTTAAGGCTGATGGGCTGAGCATCATTCTGGTCTCTTCGGAGATGCCAGAAGTATTGGGCATGAGCGATCGCATTATCGTCATGCATGAAGGGCATCTCGGCGGTGAATTCACTCGCGAGCAGGCCACTCAGGAAGTATTAATGGCTGCCGCTGTGGGCAAGCTTAATCGCGTGAATCAGGAGTAAAAAAGATGACTACCCAGGCTGTTTCTGGTCGCCGTTATTTCACTAAAGCATGGCTTCTGGAGCAAAAGTCGCTCATCGCTCTGTTAGTGCTGATCGCGATTGTTTCCACCATGAGCCCCAACTTTTTTACCGTTAATAACCTGTTCAACATTCTCCAGCAAACGTCGGTTAACGCCATCATGGCCGTTGGTATGACGCTGGTTATTCTGACGTCGGGTATCGATCTGTCTGTGGGTTCGCTACTGGCGCTTACCGGTGCCGTTGCTGCTTCGATTGTGGGTCTTGAAGTCAACGCGTTGGTGGCCGTTGCCGCTGCGCTGGCGTTAGGTGCGGCGGTTGGTGCCGTGACTGGCGTTATTGTGGCAAAAGGCCGCGTCCAGGCGTTTATCGCCACGCTGGTGATGATGCTGCTGCTGCGCGGCGTCACCATGGTGTACACCAACGGCAGTCCGGTAAACACCGGCTTTACCGACAATGCCGATCTGTTTGGCTGGTTTGGTATTGGTCGTCCGTTAGGCGTCCCTACGCCAGTATGGATCATGGGGATTGTCTTCCTGGCCGCGTGGTACATGCTGCACCATACCCGTCTGGGTCGATATATTTATGCGCTGGGCGGTAACGAAGCGGCAACGCGTCTGTCCGGTATCAGCGTCAATAAGATCAAAATTATCGTTTATTCACTCTGTGGGCTGCTGGCATCGCTGGCAGGCATCATCGAAGTGGCGCGCCTCTCCTCAGCGCAACCGACGGCGGGTACCGGCTATGAGCTGGATGCTATCGCGGCGGTGGTATTAGGCGGCACCAGCCTGGCTGGCGGTAAAGGACGTATTGTTGGTACGCTGATCGGCGCACTGATTCTCGGTTTCCTCAATAATGGTTTGAATTTGTTAGGTGTTTCCTCCTATTACCAGATGATCGTTAAAGCAGTGGTCATTTTGCTGGCGGTACTGGTAGACAACAAAAAGCAGTAACAACGACTACAGGACATCTTAAATATGAACATGAAAAAACTGGCTACCCTGGTTTCTGCTGTTGCGCTGAGTGCCACCGTGAGCGCGAATGCGATGGCAAAAGATACCATTGCGCTGGTGGTCTCTACCCTTAACAACCCGTTCTTTGTCTCTCTGAAGGATGGGGCGCAAAAAGAAGCCGATAAGCTAGGTTATAACCTGGTGATTCTGGACTCGCAGAACAACCCGGCGAAAGAGTTGGCGAACGTTCAGGACTTAACCGTGCGTGGAACCAAAATTCTGCTGATTAACCCAACCGACTCCGATGCCGTGGGTAATGCCGTGAAGATGGCTAACCAGGCGAAAATTCCGGTGATCACCCTGGACCGTCAGGCAACCAAAGGGGACGTTGTCAGCCATATTGCGTCTGATAACGTGCTGGGCGGTAAAATTGCCGGTGACTACATCGCGAAGAAAGCAGGCGAAGGTGCGAAAGTTATCGAACTGCAGGGTATTGCCGGAACATCGGCGGCGCGTGAGCGTGGCGAAGGTTTCCAGCAGGCCGTTGCGGCACACAAATTTAACGTGCTGGCTAGCCAGCCGGCAGATTTCGACCGTACTAAAGGTCTGAACGTTATGCAGAACCTGCTGACCGCGCATCCTGATGTGCAGGCCGTATTTGCTCAGAACGATGAAATGGCACTGGGCGCGCTGCGTGCTCTGCAAACGGCGGGTAAATCTGATGTGATGGTGGTTGGATTTGACGGCACGCCTGATGGCGAAAAAGCGGTAAATGATGGCAAACTGGCTGCGACCATCGCTCAGTTACCGGATCAGATTGGTGCGAAAGGCGTTGATATTGCGGATAAGGTACTGAAGGGCGAGAAGGTTCAGGCTAAATATCCGGTTGACCTGAAGCTGGTCATCAAGCAGTAATAGCGATTCAGGCCGCTCGCGACCTGATGGCGACATAAATACGCCATCCTCAGAGCGTTGAAGATGAAAGCGTAAAAAGAAAAGCAGGGCACGCGCCACCCTAACCCGGTGGCGCACTTTGACTTGGAATTCCGAACATGAAAACCGCAGGCAACCTCGTTGTACTTGGCAGCATTAATGCCGATCACATCCTTAACCTTAACTCTTTTCCGACACCTGGCGAAACCGTAACCGGTAGCCACTATCAGGTCGCATTTGGCGGAAAAGGCGCGAACCAGGCGGTTGCTGCGGGTCGTAGTGGTGCGAATATCGCCTTCATTGCCTGTACAGGAGATGACGATATTGGTGAGCGTGTACGTAAACAATTAGCCAGCGATAACATCGATATTGCGCCTGTTAGCGTGATTTCTGGCGAAGCGACCGGCGTGGCGCTGATTTTTGTTAACGCAGAAGGCGAGAATGTTATCGCAATTCATGCCGGGGCGAATGCCGCACTTTCTCCTGCGTTAGTGGAAGCTCAACATGACCGTATTGCGCAGGCCTCGGCCTTACTGATGCAGTTAGAGTCGCCCATTGAAAGCGTACTGGCTGCGGCAAAAATTGCGCGTCGACATAATACGACGGTCGCGCTTAATCCGGCTCCGGCTCGTGAACTCCCTGACGAACTGCTGTCGCTGGTAGATATCATTACCCCGAATGAAACGGAAGCTGAAAAGCTGACCGGGATCCGGGTAGAAAACGATGAAGATGCCGCTAAAGCAGCGCTGGCGCTGCACGCAAAGGGAATTCACACCGTACTGATTACCTTAGGAAGTCGTGGTGTGTGGGCTAGCGTAAACGGTGAAGGTCATCGTGTTCCTGGTTTTAAAGTGGACGCCGTTGATACCATCGCTGCCGGTGATACCTTTAACGGTGCGTTAATTACCGCGTTACTGGAAGAGACACCGTTGCCTGAGGCGATTCGCTTTGCGCATGCGGCCGCGGCGATTGCGGTAACGCGTAAAGGTGCACAACCTTCCGTTCCGTGGCGCGAAGAAATTGAGGCGTTTTTAGGTCAGCAGAGGTAACGCTTGGCTACAATGAAGGACGTTGCCCGCCTGGCGGGTGTTTCCACGTCGACGGTTTCTCACGTCATTAATAAAGATCGCTTTGTCAGCGAGGCTATCACCGGCAAAGTTGACGCTGCGATTAAAGAGCTTAACTACGCGCCTTCCGCGCTGGCGCGTAGCCTCAAGTTGAATCAGACTCGCACCATTGGCATGTTAATCACAGCCAGTACCAATCCCTTCTATTCAGAACTGGTACGCGGCGTTGAGCGCAGCTGTTTTGAGCGCGGCTACAGTCTGGTTTTGTGCAACACCGAAGGCGATGAACAGCGCATGAATCGTAATCTGGAGACACTGATGCAAAAGCGGGTGGACGGCTTACTGCTGCTCTGCACCGAAACCCATCAGCCTTCCATGGAGATCATGCAGCGCTACCCTTCTATTCCCACCGTGATGATGGACTGGTCACCCTTTGAAGGGGAAAGTGACCTGATTCAGGACAATTCCCTACTGGGTGGCGATCTGGCAACTCAGCATCTCATTGATAAGGGTTTTACGCGCATAGCTTGTATTACCGGTCCACTGGATAAAACGCCGGCACGTTTGCGGCTGGAGGGATACCGGGAAGCGATGAAGCGTGCAGGGCTGGATATTCCTCAGGGCTATGAGATCACCGGTGATTTTGAGTTCGGCGGTGGGTTTGAAGCCATGCAAACGCTGTTGTCACATAACCAGCGACCACAGGCTGTTTTTGCGGGCAATGATGCAATGGCTGTGGGGGCGTATCAGGCTCTGTATCAGTCAGGATTGCGCATTCCGCAGGATATGGCGGTCGTGGGCTATGATGATATCGAACTGGCGCGCTACATGACGCCACCGCTCACCACAATTCATCAACCGAAAGATGAACTGGGTGAGCTGGCCATCGACGTATTAATCCACCGCATGGCGCAGCCCGCTTTACAGCAACAGCGCCTGCAGCTTACTCCTGTTCTGATGGTGCGGGGGTCGGTTTAGACTTATGCCGATCATTGATCAGGTTGCGGCCATCTTTGGCTTTTAGCAGCATGAACATCAGCGCTGATATCACCGTAATCGCGCCCATCGTAATAAAGGTATAGTGGAACTGTTCTACCGTATTGGTTCCTTCCATGCCTTCATAGACACGCAGTACGGCGGCGCTAATCGCCACCCCTAAGCTGATCGACAGCTGCTGCGTGACGGCTAACACGCTGTTGCCGCTACTGGCATTATCATCGGTTAGATCCGCAAGGGTAATGGTATTCATTGAAGTAAACTGGGTGGACATTCCCATACCTAAAATGAACAGCGGCAGGATCAGCATCCAGACTGGCATCGCGGGAGATTGCAAAGAGAACTGCGCAATCATCAGGCCGATAAATACCGTGACGCCGACCAGCGTGGTGCGGTAGCCAAGACGACGCAGAACCTGCGTCACCATCGATTTCGCCAGAATAGATCCCAGCGCCGTCGGCGCCATCATGCAACCGGCTATTAGCGCCGGGTAGCCAAAGCCTACCTGCAACATCAGCGGCATTAAGAAAGGGACACACCCCGTTCCCAGACGTGTGGCAAGGTTTCCCGCGATACCGACCGAGAAGGTGCGGGTCTTAAAGATTGGCAGAGAAATTAACGGTGTGGGATGGCGGCGCGCGTGGCGGATGTAAGCGAGCAGCAGCAAAATACTGCCAAGAATAATGCTGAGAGCGACCCAACTGGCGACAAGCTTTTCACCGAACAACTCTACTCCGCTAGAGAACAGTACCAGACTCAGACCAAAGAGAAAGAAGCCAGTCATATCAAAACGGCGGCGCGGCGTCGTGAAGTTAGGCATATATTTGCGGGCGTAGAAGATGCCGGCGATGCCAATCGGAATATTAATCAAGAAGATCCAATGCCAGCTGGCCCACGTGACCAGTACTCCGCCCAGGACCGGACCTAAAATGGGTCCCACCAGTCCCGGCATAGTCACGAAGTTAAGGACCGGGAGCAGCTCACTGCGCGGGTAGGCGCGTAATAGCGCCAGGCGGGCAACCGGCATCATCATTGCGCCACCAATGCCTTGTATCACGCGGAAAATAACCAGTTGGGTTAAAGAGCCGGAGAGTGCACAGGCAAGTGAACCCAGGGTAAACAGACTCACGGCAATCATAAAGATACGTCGGGTGCCGAAGCGGTCAGCCAGCCAGCCACTTACCGGGATCAACATCGCTACCGTCAGAGTGTAGCTGATAATGGCAGACTGCATGGCGAGTGGGGAGCGGTTGAGGCTGTGCGCGATGGCGGGTAACGCAGTATTAAGGATGGTGGCGTCTAATGCCTGCATAAAAAAGGCCATGGCTGCGATCCATGGCAGTCCGGCCATACTGCGCGATTTCTTTTCAGGCATGTTATTTATCCGGGAGATCGTTAGGAGCTATCAGCAATGCCTGGCAGGCGGTGAAGGCGCGATCGCCATCGCTCTCCTCTATGGCATCGACAATAGCCTGATGCAAATCCAGCTTTACCACGTCGTTATAGGTAATAGAGGTAAAATAGGTCTGGTAGACGGAATGGAATAACGAGGCAAAGGAGATCAGAAATGGATTCGCACTCATTTCATAGATGTGCTCATGCCAGGCGATATCAACCTCAATCCAGCGCTCGCGCTTAAAGTTCCTTTTCAGCTCGACCATCTCTTCCATTAACGTAGTCAGATGTGCTTTTTGTTCTGCTGTGCCGATAGTCGCCGCCAGTAAACAGGCTTGAGGCTCCAGGCTAATGCGCATCACCAGAAAATGTTTGATGACCTGAGGGAAATTATCTTCCGTCATCCACCAGGTGAGCAGTTCCTGATCGAGAAAGTTCCAGTTTGCTTGTGGCATAACGCGAGTACCAATACGCGGGCGCGGTAATACCATACCTTTTGCCGTTAATGTCTTTACCGCTTCCCTTACCGCTGTACGGCTCACACCGAACTGGCTGCCCAGTTCTATTTCACCTGGTAGGATGGCGCCTGGCGCGTACTCACCTTTTAATATTCGCTGAGCCAGCTTTTCGGCCAGAACATAGGAAAGGTTTTTCTGTGCGGCTAGCTGTTGGGCATTTAAAGGCATGAATGTTCTTCCTTACTCTTTCTCTTATTCATTAGTATGCCATCAGGAAGTGTGATTGCGGTTGCAAAAACGGCAGATTGCTTATTTTATGGCATGTTAAAGACAGTTTTGGTGAAATAACGCGCACTCAGAAAGTTATTTTAAATTTCCTCTTGTCAGCCTGAAATAACTCCCTATAATGCGCCTCCACTGACACGGAACAACGGATTACAAGCCGCCGGGTCAGCGGGGTTCCACTGAGAACCCTGCGGAGAAAAGCGGAAAGAAATGCTTGACTCTGAATGAGGAAAACGTATTATACGGGACCTCGCAACGGTGAGCGAAAGCCGCGTTGCACTGCTCTTTAACAATTTATCAGACAATCTGTGTGGGCACTCGAAGATACGGATTCTTAACGTCGCAAGACGAAAAATGAATGCTAAGTCTCTGAGTGAACATACGTAATTCATTACGAAGTTTAATTCACGAGCATCAAACTTAAATTGAAGAGTTTGATCATGGCTCAGATTGAACGCTGGCGGCAGGCCTAACACATGCAAGTCGAACGGTAGCACAGAGGAGCTTGCTCCTTGGGTGACGAGTGGCGGACGGGTGAGTAATGTCTGGGAAACTGCCCGATGGAGGGGGATAACTACTGGAAACGGTAGCTAATACCGCATAATGTCGCAAGACCAAAGAGGGGGACCTTCGGGCCTCTTGCCATCGGATGTGCCCAGATGGGATTAGCTAGTAGGTGGGGTAACGGCTCACCTAGGCGACGATCCCTAGCTGGTCTGAGAGGATGACCAGCCACACTGGAACTGAGACACGGTCCAGACTCCTACGGGAGGCAGCAGTGGGGAATATTGCACAATGGGCGCAAGCCTGATGCAGCCATGCCGCGTGTATGAAGAAGGCCTTCGGGTTGTAAAGTACTTTCAGCGAGGAGGAAGGCATTGTGGTTAATAACCACAGTGATTGACGTTACTCGCAGAAGAAGCACCGGCTAACTCCGTGCCAGCAGCCGCGGTAATACGGAGGGTGCAAGCGTTAATCGGAATTACTGGGCGTAAAGCGCACGCAGGCGGTCTGTCAAGTCGGATGTGAAATCCCCGGGCTCAACCTGGGAACTGCATCCGAAACTGGCAGGCTAGAGTCTTGTAGAGGGGGGTAGAATTCCAGGTGTAGCGGTGAAATGCGTAGAGATCTGGAGGAATACCGGTGGCGAAGGCGGCCCCCTGGACAAAGACTGACGCTCAGGTGCGAAAGCGTGGGGAGCAAACAGGATTAGATACCCTGGTAGTCCACGCCGTAAACGATGTCGACTTGGAGGTTGTTCCCTTGAGGAGTGGCTTCCGGAGCTAACGCGTTAAGTCGACCGCCTGGGGAGTACGGCCGCAAGGTTAAAACTCAAATGAATTGACGGGGGCCCGCACAAGCGGTGGAGCATGTGGTTTAATTCGATGCAACGCGAAGAACCTTACCTACTCTTGACATCCACGGAATTTAGCAGAGATGCTTTAGTGCCTTCGGGAACCGTGAGACAGGTGCTGCATGGCTGTCGTCAGCTCGTGTTGTGAAATGTTGGGTTAAGTCCCGCAACGAGCGCAACCCTTATCCTTTGTTGCCAGCGGTTCGGCCGGGAACTCAAAGGAGACTGCCAGTGATAAACTGGAGGAAGGTGGGGATGACGTCAAGTCATCATGGCCCTTACGAGTAGGGCTACACACGTGCTACAATGGCATATACAAAGAGAAGCGACCTCGCGAGAGCAAGCGGACCTCATAAAGTATGTCGTAGTCCGGATTGGAGTCTGCAACTCGACTCCATGAAGTCGGAATCGCTAGTAATCGTAGATCAGAATGCTACGGTGAATACGTTCCCGGGCCTTGTACACACCGCCCGTCACACCATGGGAGTGGGTTGCAAAAGAAGTAGGTAGCTTAACCTTCGGGAGGGCGCTTACCACTTTGTGATTCATGACTGGGGTGAAGTCGTAACAAGGTAACCGTAGGGGAACCTGCGGTTGGATCACCTCCTTACCTTAAAGAAACGTTCTTTGTAGTGCTCACACAGATTGTCTGATGAAAAGTAAATAGCAAGGCGTCTTGCGATTGAGACTTCAGTGTCCCCTTCGTCTAGAGGCCCAGGACACCGCCCTTTCACGGCGGTAACAGGGGTTCGAATCCCCTAGGGGACGCCACTTGCTGGTTCGTGAGTGAAAGTCACCTGCCTCAGTATCTCAAAACTGACTTTCGAGTCATGTTTGAGATATTTGCTCTTTAAAAATCTGGATCAAGCTGAAAATTGAAACGACACACTGTGTCTGTTCTCCGTAATAAGAACAGATAAGCGGTGTGTTCGAGTCTCTCAAATTTTCGCAACACGATGTGTTTTACGAAACATCTTCGGGTTGTGAGGTTAAGCGACTAAGCGTACACGGTGGATGCCCTGGCAGTCAGAGGCGATGAAGGACGTGCTAATCTGCGATAAGCGTCGGTAAGGTGATATGAACCGTTATAGCCGGCGATTTCCGAATGGGGAAACCCAGTGTGTTTCGACACACTATCATTACGTGAATACATAGCGTAATGAAGCGAACCGGGGGAACTGAAACATCTAAGTACCCCGAGGAAAAGAAATCAACCGAGATTCCCCCAGTAGCGGCGAGCGAACGGGGAGCAGCCCAGAGTCTGAATCAGCATGTGTGGTAGTGGAACGGTCTGGAAAGTCCGACGGTACAGGGTGATAGTCCCGTACACAAAATCGCATGTGTTGTGAACTCGAAGAGTAGGGCGGGACACGTGGTATCCTGTCTGAATATGGGGGGACCATCCTCCAAGGCTAAATACTCCTGACTGACCGATAGTGAACCAGTACCGTGAGGGAAAGGCGAAAAGAACCCCGGCGAGGGGAGTGAAAAAGAACCTGAAACCGTGTACGTACAAGCAGTGGGAGCCTTGATTTATCAGGGTGACTGCGTACCTTTTGTATAATGGGTCAGCGACTTATATTCTGTAGCAAGGTTAACCGTATAGGGGAGCCGAAGGGAAACCGAGTCTTAACTGGGCGTTAAGTTGCAGGGTATAGACCCGAAACCCGGTGATCTAGCCATGGGCAGGTTGAAGGTTGGGTAACACTAACTGGAGGACCGAACCGACTAATGTTGAAAAATTAGCGGATGACTTGTGGCTGGGGGTGAAAGGCCAATCAAACCGGGAGATAGCTGGTTCTCCCCGAAAGCTATTTAGGTAGCGCCTCGTGAATTCATCTTCGGGGGTAGAGCACTGTTTCGGCTAGGGGGTCATCCCGACTTACCAACCCGATGCAAACTACGAATACCGAAGAATGTTATCACGGGAGACACACGGCGGGTGCTAACGTCCGTCGTGAAGAGGGAAACAACCCAGACCGCCAGCTAAGGTCCCAAAGTCACAGTTAAGTGGGAAACGATGTGGGAAGGCACAGACAGCCAGGATGTTGGCTTAGAAGCAGCCATCATTTAAAGAAAGCGTAATAGCTCACTGGTCGAGTCGGCCTGCGCGGAAGATGTAACGGGGCTAAACTGTGCACCGAAGCTGCGGCAGCGACACTATGTGTTGTTGGGTAGGGGAGCGTTCTGTAAGCCGTTGAAGGTGTCCTGTGAGGGGTGCTGGAGGTATCAGAAGTGCGAATGCTGACATAAGTAACGATAATGCGGGTGAAAAACCCGCACGCCGGAAGACCAAGGGTTCCTGTCCAACGTTAATCGGGGCAGGGTGAGTCGACCCCTAAGGCGAGGCCGAAAGGCGTAGTCGATGGGAAACAGGTTAATATTCCTGTACTTGGTGTTACTGCGAAGGGGGGACGGAGAAGGCTATGTTAGCCGGGCGACGGTTGTCCCGGTTTAAGCATGTAGGCGGAGAGTTTAGGTAAATCCGGACTCTTATTAAACGCTGAGGTGTGATGACGAGGCACTACGGTGCTGAAGTAACAAATGCCCTGCTTCCAGGAAAAGCCTCTAAGCATCAGGTAACATCAAATCGTACCCCAAACCGACACAGGTGGTCAGGTAGAGAATACCAAGGCGCTTGAGAGAACTCGGGTGAAGGAACTAGGCAAAATGGTGCCGTAACTTCGGGAGAAGGCACGCTGATGGTAGGTGAAGCGACTTGCTCGTGGAGCTGAAATCAGTCGAAGATACCAGCTGGCTGCAACTGTTTATTAAAAACACAGCACTGTGCAAACACGAAAGTGGACGTATACGGTGTGACGCCTGCCCGGTGCCGGAAGGTTAATTGATGGGGTTATCCGTAAGGAGAAGCTCTTGATCGAAGCCCCGGTAAACGGCGGCCGTAACTATAACGGTCCTAAGGTAGCGAAATTCCTTGTCGGGTAAGTTCCGACCTGCACGAATGGCGTAATGATGGCCAGGCTGTCTCCACCCGAGACTCAGTGAAATTGAACTCGCTGTGAAGATGCAGTGTACCCGCGGCAAGACGGAAAGACCCCGTGAACCTTTACTATAGCTTGACACTGAACACTGGTCCTTGATGTGTAGGATAGGTGGGAGGCTTTGAAGTGTGGACGCCAGTCTGCATGGAGCCAACCTTGAAATACCACCCTTTAATGGCTGGTGTTCTAACGTAGACCCGTAATCCGGGTTGCGGACAGTGTCTGGTGGGTAGTTTGACTGGGGCGGTCTCCTCCTAAAGAGTAACGGAGGAGCACGAAGGTTAGCTAATCCTGGTCGGACATCAGGAGGTTAGTGCAAAGGCATAAGCTAGCTTGACTGCGAGAGTGACGGCTCGAGCAGGTGCGAAAGCAGGTCTTAGTGATCCGGTGGTTCTGAATGGAAGGGCCATCGCTCAACGGATAAAAGGTACTCCGGGGATAACAGGCTGATACCGCCCAAGAGTTCATATCGACGGCGGTGTTTGGCACCTCGATGTCGGCTCATCACATCCTGGGGCTGAAGTAGGTCCCAAGGGTATGGCTGTTCGCCATTTAAAGTGGTACGCGAGCTGGGTTTAGAACGTCGTGAGACAGTTCGGTCCCTATCTGCCGTGGGCGCTGGAGAATTGAGGGGGGCTGCTCCTAGTACGAGAGGACCGGAGTGGACGCATCACTGGTGTTCGGGTTGTCATGCCAATGGCATTGCCCGGTAGCTAAATGCGGAAGAGATAAGTGCTGAAAGCATCTAAGCACGAAACTTGCCCCGAGATGAGTTCTCCCTGACTCCTTGAGAGTCCTGAAGGAACGTTGAAGACTACGACGTTGATAGGTCGGGTGTGTAAGTGTAGCGATACATTGAGCTAACCGATACTAATGAACCGTGAGGCTTAACCTTACAACGCCAAAGATGTTTTGGCGAAAGAAAGACATCAAATTCAGCTTGATACAGATAAAATCAGAACGCAAAAGCGGTCTGATAACAGAATTTGCCTGGCGGCTGTAGCGCGGTGGTCCCACCTGACCCCATGCCGAACTCAGAAGTGAAACGCCGTAGCGCCGATGGTAGTGTGGGGTCTCCCCATGCGAGAGTAGGGAACTGCCAGGCATCAAATTGCAGTAAACCGGGATAAAGAATCCGGGTAGTGACAAAGAAATTCGGTGGAGCGGTAGTTCAGTTGGTTAGAATACCTGCCTGTCACGCAGGGGGTCGCGGGTTCGAGTCCCGTCCGTTCCGCCACTTATTAGAAAATTAAGCCTGCTACCTTAGCAGGCTTAATGATAAGAAATATAGGGGCGTAGCTCAGTTGGTAGAGCACCGGTCTCCAAAACCGGGTGTCGCGAGTTCGAGTCTCTCCGCCCCTGCCAGAAACAATCCTTAGCATTTTTGCTAAGGATTTTTTTTATCTGAAAATCACGCCACCTTCATACTGTTTATTTCCTGTTTCCGGCATCCTTGCCAGCGTCCATTTTAATCATCCAGAATATTCGTTTTCAGCAGATCGCAGATAAGCGTATGTTTATCGCTATTTTGTAGCCAGACCGCATACAACGGACGTGAAAGTGTCGTGCTGTCAGAAACTATATGGAGATCGCTTTTTGTTTTCGCCCAACACACGGGAAGCCAACTAAAACCCTTCAGTACAGGAAGTTGCTGTCTTGCTAGCTCAGCAGAACTGGTGGTTAGCACTGGTACTTCGTCGCCGGCAACTAATCCCGCTTCGTGTTGTTGAAAATCAGGTCCCCACTCCAGACGCAGATAATTCAGTTCATCTTTTGTTTGTGATGGAGCGCTGCAATAGAGCGCCAGCGTGAAATACCCCAGTAGTTGACTGCTAAATTCGTCCATTTTTGGGGATTCAGTAGTAATCAGCAGATCAAGCTGTCGTTCATGGAGTTGCTTTACTAGCGACTGGCGCTGCGCGATCCTGGCTTCAAACTGCAGGCTGGTTTGCGGCACCTGCGACTGATATAAACGACCCAGCCAGCCATTGAGCATGCATTCCCAAAGGGAAGCGCTGGCACCGATAGAGAACTCATTATGGCGTGAGGTATTTGCGACCTCCTTACGTGCTGCTTGCCACGTATTCATCAGCGTTTCAGCATATGGCAATAATTTTTCACCCGCAGCGGTTAAACGGATATTGTTTCTGTGTCGGGTGAAGAGGTTCACACCCAGTTGATTTTCCAGTTGTCTGATGCGAAAACTGACCGCCGATTGGGTCAAATAGAGCGCTTCAGCTGCCCGGCCAAAGTGGCGCGTTCGGCTAACTTCCAGGAAAGTCTTTAACAATTCCGTATCCACAACTCACTCCATAAAATTATTTGTCGTTATGATTTAAATCTTTTGTTTGACGCTCTGTCAAGCGTAACTAATACTCCGCGCCATAAATAGCTCGGCCAAAGAATTAGGAGCGTGCAGGATGGCGGAAAGCTTTACGACGACTAATCGATATTTCGACAATAAATATTACCCCCGCGGATTCTCCCGTCATGGTGATTTCACCATTAAAGAGGCACAGCTGCTTGAGCGTCACGGTTATGCCTTTAATGAGCTGGATCTGGGCAAGCGTGAGCCGGTAACTGAAGAAGAGAAGTTGTTTGTGGCGGTATGCCGTGGTGAACGAGAGCCGGTTACCGAAGCGGAACGTGTGTGGTCTAAATACATGACGCGTATTAAGCGTCCAAAACGTTTCCACACGCTGTCTGGCGGCAAACCTCAGGTAGAAGGTGCGGAAGATTACACCGAGTCAGAGGATTAATAAAAAAAGGGCGAAAGCCCTTTTTTTATGCCAGTAGTTTCTGTAAATGGATTAACAACCTGTCTATTGCCCGATAGCCAACGGCTTCCTGTAAATGTTGACGGGTGATCTGGTCACATTGCTCAATATCCGCAATTGTGCGAGCGACCTTTATCAAGCGCAGCCATGCGCGGATGGACAATCCAAGATGTGCTAACGTTTCCTCCAGCCAGCGTGCGTCATCCCTGTGTAAGACGCAGAATTGATGTATATCCTGGCTGCCCAGATGCGCATTTAACTTATTTTGCCGCTGATACTGGCGCTCACGCGCGGCCATAACCCGTTTCTTCACCGTCTCACTGTCTTCTCCCTTTGCTGCTCGCTGACTGAGTATACCGGGCGGTGGAAGGGGTATTTCGAGGGACAAATCGAAGCGGTCGAGAAAAGGGCCAGATAAGCGATTGAGGTAACGTAGCGTTTGCTCTGGGGTACAACGGTTGTGGTTTCCCTGATAGTGCCCTGTTGGGCTTGGATTCATTGCTGCTATCAATTGAAAGCGTGCCGGGTAGGTTATTTTTGCCCGGGTGCGTGATAAATGAATCTGTCCGGATTCAATAGGCTCACGCAGGGCATCCAGCGTACGGCGTTCAAACTCGGGCAATTCATCCAGGAATAATATGCCGTTATGTGCCAGAGAAATCTCACCCGGTGCCGGTATCGATCCTCCTCCTACCATTGCGGTTAAGGACGCGCTGTGATGGGGTGAGCGAAAGGGGCGTTGCTTCCACTGTTTTTGTATGGTGTCGGAATTGACCAGGCTGAGAATTGCCGCGCTTTCCAGAGCCTCATCATTACTTAACGGTGGTAACAATCCGCGAAGGCGACTGGCAAGCATCGTTTTTCCCGTACCCGGCGGGCCGATGAGCAAGAGATTGTGGCCGCCTGCAGCGGTAATCTCCAGCCCTCGCTTGCCCTGTTCCTGGCCGATGACGTCACTGAGGTCATCAGATGAGCCTGAAGGTGGAATCTCTACGCAAACAGGCCTTTCTAATTCATGCTTACCTTCGAGAAATGCGCACACGGCTTGCAGGTGATCGGCAATCAGGCAGCCCTCGCCGTGTATTAGCCCCACTTCTGCAGCGTTCTCTTTTGCGACAATAATTCGCCTACCTGCGCGAATTGCTTCAGTTGCGCTGGATATTGCTCCGGGAACGCCACGTAGAGCACCTGTAAGCGCTAGTTCACCGACTAACTCATAAGTATCGAGATTATGTGTTGTAAGCTGCTCTGACGCA
This sequence comes from Citrobacter sp. KH_055_1, assembly GCF_057838705.1. NCBI lineage: Bacteria > Pseudomonadati > Pseudomonadota > Gammaproteobacteria > Enterobacterales > Enterobacteriaceae > Citrobacter > Citrobacter sp. KH_055_1. Next base: position 4,710,024 of record NZ_CM174473.1, on the reverse strand, counting down.
GCCAGAAGCGCAATGGCGATAGGTAAATCATATCTCCCTCCTTCTTTAGGCAGATCTGCCGGGGCAAGGTTGATGGTTATCTTCTTGGCCGGAAATTCATACCCGCTATTAATAATCGCACTGCGAACTCGATCTCGAGCCTCTTTCACGGTGGTTTCGGGTAGTCCAACCATGGTTAAACCGGGCAAGCCATTACTAATATGGACTTCAATAGTAATGGGTGGTGCATTGACGCCTAATGCGGCGCGCGTGTGGACTATCGACAGTGACATAACCCCTCCTGATGCAGGCATTATGTCTTAATAGATGGCGACGATATCTTGCTTGATTGATACTTTTAGATGCTGATTCATGTATTTTTATGCAAGGGTTAATATTTTACGTAACCTCTGGAACAACGCTCACAAGCGCCGCTCAAAGTGCCGCCTGCAGAGGGAAAACATGATCGTGTTTACTGAATAACGTGAAATATTTTCATTTTCTATTTTTTGTATAAAAAACAACGCGATTTATAGAAACCGTTAACCGTGTCAGAAAAATGAATGCAGAAATATCTTGTGCCATAGTGAAACTCTATGGTAACTCTTTAGGTATTCCTTCGAACAAGATGCAAGAAAATACAAAAATGACAGCCCTTCTACGAGTGATTAGCCTGGTCGTGATTAGCGTGGTGGTGATTATTATCCCACCGTGCGGGGCTGCACTTGGACGAGGAAAGGCTTAAAAAACAAGCCTTAACGAACTAAGACCCCCGCACCGAAAGGTTCGGGGGTTTTTTTTGACCTTAAAAACTTAAACGAGGAGCAGAAAGTGAACACTAGCATAAAATTCTGTTTCTCAAGATTTACGGCGGGGATGTAACTATGAATGGGGCACAGTGGGTGGTACATGCGTTGCGTGCACAAGGGGTGAAAACCGTCTTTGGCTATCCCGGTGGCGCAATTATGCCGGTTTACGATGCGTTGTACGACGGCGGCGTAGAACACCTGTTGTGTCGACACGAGCAGGGGGCGGCGATGGCGGCTATTGGCTATGCCCGCTCAACCGGTAAAACCGGTGTCTGTATCGCGACTTCCGGTCCTGGTGCAACCAATCTGATCACTGGCCTGGCAGATGCGCTGTTAGATTCCGTTCCCGTTGTGGCGATCACTGGTCAAGTATCTTCCCCGTTTATCGGCACCGATGCGTTCCAGGAAGTGGATGTACTCGGCATGTCGCTGTCATGTACCAAACATAGTTTCCTGGTGCAGTCGCTGGAAGAGTTGCCGCGTATCATGGCCGAGGCCTTCGACGTGGCGAACTCTGGTCGTCCGGGTCCGGTTCTGGTTGATATCCCGAAAGACATTCAGTTAGCCAGTGGTACGCTGGAGCCCTATTTCACCACCGTCGAAAACGCAGTTGCTTTCCCACATGCTGAGATTGAACAAGCCCGCAAGATGTTGGCGAAGGCACAGAAACCCGTGCTGTACGTAGGTGGTGGCGTAGGGATGGCGCAGGCAGTTCCAGCGCTGCGTGAGTTTATCGCCGCAACGCATGTGCCGGTGGTTTGTACGTTGAAAGGCCTTGGCGCGGTGGATGCAGATTACCCGTACTATCTGGGTATGCTGGGCATGCATGGCACCAAAGCGGCAAACTTTGCGGTGCAGGAGTGCGATTTGCTGATCGCCGTCGGTGCGCGTTTTGATGACCGGGTGACTGGCAAGCTGAACACTTTCGCCCCCAATGCCAGCGTGATCCACATGGATATCGATCCGGCCGAGATGAACAAACTGCGCCTGGCACACGTTGCGCTGCAAGGCGATTTAAATACGCTGTTACCTGCATTGCAACAACCGCTGGCCATCAACGAATGGTGCCAGTATGCCGCCGACATGCGTGCAGAACATGCCTGGCGCTATGATCATCCGGGGGAGGCTATTTACGCTCCGCTGTTGTTAAAACAGCTGTCCGAAAGGAAACATAAGGATAGCGTGGTGACGACGGATGTTGGTCAGCATCAGATGTGGTCAGCACAACACATGACCTACACTCGCCCGGAGAACTTCATCACCTCCAGCGGCCTGGGGACGATGGGCTTTGGCTTACCTGCAGCAGTGGGGGCGCAGGTGGCCCGTCCGAATGATACGGTCATCTGTATCTCCGGTGACGGCTCCTTCATGATGAATGTGCAGGAGCTGGGCACCGTGAAACGCAAGCAGTTGCCGCTGAAAATCGTCTTACTCGACAACCAGCGGTTAGGCATGGTGCGACAATGGCAGCAGCTGTTTTTCCAGGAACGCTATAGCGAAACTACCCTGACCGATAATCCCGATTTCCTTATGTTGGCCGGCGCCTTCGGCATCCCTGGCCAACACATCACCCGTAAAGACCAGGTTGAAGCGGCTCTCGACACCATGCTGAACAGTAATGGGCCATACCTGCTTCATGTCTCAATCGACGAAGTTGAGAATGTCTGGCCTCTGGTACCTCCTGGTGCCAGTAACTCAGAAATGCTGGAGAAATCATCATGATGCAACATCAGGTCGCCGTTGAGGCTCGTTTCAATCCGGAAACGTTAGAACGTGTTTTGCGCGTGGTACGCCATCGTGGTTTTCAGGTGTGCTCCATGAATATGAATGCTGCCAGCGATGCGCAGAATATAAATATTGAATTGACCGTTGCCAGCCCACGGTCGGTCGACTTACTGTTTAGTCAGTTAAGTAAACTGGTCGATGTTGCACATGTTGCTATCTGCCAGAGCACAACCACATCACAACAAATTCGCGCCTGAGCGCAAAAGGAAGAGAAATGACGACGAAAAAAGCTGATTTCATTTGGTCTAATGGCGAGATGATTCGTTGGGAAGACGCGAAGGTTCACGTGATGTCCCATGCGCTGCACTACGGTACATCAGTATTTGAAGGTATCCGTTGCTATGATTCTCACAAAGGGCCGGTGGTGTTCCGTCATCGCGAGCACATGCAGCGTCTGCGTGATTCAGCCAAAATTTATCGTTTTCCGGTTTCTCAGAGCGTTGATGAGTTGATGGAAGCTTGCCGTGCAGTGATCCGTAAAAATAACCTGACCAGTGCGTACATCCGCCCGCTGGTGTTTGTTGGCGATGTCGGCATGGGCGTTAACCCACCGGCGGGATACACCACGGATGTGATCATTGCTGCGTTCCCGTGGGGGGCTTACCTGGGTGCTGATGCCCTGGATCAGGGGATCGACGCGATGGTTTCTTCCTGGAACCGTGTCGCACCCAACACCATTCCTACCGCCGCCAAGGCGGGTGGTAACTACCTGTCTTCACTGCTGGTGGGTAGCGAAGCGCGTCGTCATGGTTATCAGGAAGGTATTGCGCTGGATGTGAACGGCTACATCTCCGAAGGCGCGGGTGAAAACCTGTTTGAAGTTAAAGACGGCATTCTGTTTACTCCACCGTTTACCTCTTCCGCGCTGCCGGGCATCACACGTGATGCGATTATCAAACTGGCGAAAGACCTCGATATCGAAGTGCGTGAACAGGTGCTGTCTCGCGAGTCGTTGTATCTGGCCGATGAAGTGTTCATGTCCGGTACGGCGGCAGAAATTACCCCGGTGCGCAGCGTTGACGGTATCCAGGTGGGTGAAGGCCGTTGTGGCCCGGTCACCAAGCGCATTCAGCAGGCCTTCTTTGGCCTCTTCACCGGTGAAACGGAAGATAAATACGGCTGGTTGGATCAGGTTAATCACTAAGTATAAATTTGGGACGGCACGCACCGTCCCATTTAAATAGTCAGACGGGAGTAAATAAAGCATGCCTAAGTATCGTTCCGCCACAACAACACATGGCCGCAATATGGCGGGAGCCCGCGCGCTGTGGCGCGCCACCGGGATGACTGACGATGACTTCGGTAAGCCGATTATCGCCGTCGTAAACTCGTTTACCCAGTTCGTGCCGGGCCACGTGCATCTGCGCGATCTCGGTAAGCTGGTTGCCGAACAGATCGAAGCCTCCGGCGGCGTAGCCAAAGAGTTTAATACTATCGCCGTGGATGACGGTATCGCCATGGGCCACGGGGGCATGCTGTATTCCCTGCCGTCACGTGAGCTGATCGCCGATTCGGTGGAGTACATGGTGAACGCCCACTGCGCCGATGCGATGGTCTGTATCTCTAACTGCGACAAAATCACCCCGGGGATGTTAATGGCTTCCCTGCGCCTGAACATCCCGGTGATCTTTGTGTCCGGCGGCCCGATGGAAGCCGGTAAAACCAAACTCTCAGATCAGATAATCAAACTCGATCTGGTGGATGCGATGATTCAGGGTGCGGACCCGAAAGTCTCTGATTCGCAAAGCGATCAGATTGAGCGCTCCGCCTGTCCGACCTGTGGTTCCTGTTCGGGGATGTTCACCGCTAACTCGATGAACTGTCTGACCGAAGCGCTGGGCCTGTCGCAGCCGGGTAACGGTTCGCTGCTGGCCACCCACGCCGATCGTAAACAGCTGTTCCTCAATGCGGGTTCACGTATCGTTGAGCTGACCAAACGCTATTACGAACAGAATGATGATTCTGCGCTGCCGCGCAATATTGCCAACAAGGCGGCGTTTGAAAATGCCATGACACTGGATATCGCCATGGGGGGGTCCACGAACACCGTTCTGCACCTGCTGGCGGCTGCACAGGAAGCTGAAATCGACTTCACCATGAGTGATATCGACAAGCTGTCCCGCAAAGTGCCACAGCTGTGTAAAGTCGCGCCGAGCACCCAGAAATACCATATGGAAGATGTTCACCGCGCGGGCGGTGTGCTGGGGATTTTAGGCGAGTTGGATCGTGCCGAGTTATTGAATCGTGATGTGAAAAACGTGCTGGGGTTGACCCTGCCACAAACCCTGAATCGCTATGATGTCATGCTGACCCAGGATGAGGCGGTGAAAAACATGTTCCGCGCCGGCCCGGCGGGCGTTCGTACCACCCAGGCGTTCTCGCAGGATTGTCGCTGGGACACGCTGGATGACGATCGCGCTGAAGGCTGTATCCGCTCGCTGGAACACGCTTACAGCAAAGACGGCGGTCTGGCGGTGCTGTACGGTAACTTTGCGGAAAACGGCTGTATCGTAAAAACCGCAGGCGTGGATGACAGCATTCTGAAATTCACCGGCCCGGCGAAAGTCTACGAAAGCCAGGACGATGCCGTTGAAGCCATCCTCGGTGGCAAAGTGGTTGCTGGTGATGTGGTGGTGATTCGCTACGAAGGGCCGAAAGGCGGACCAGGGATGCAGGAAATGCTCTACCCAACCACCTTCCTGAAATCCATGGGGCTGGGTAAAGCCTGTGCCTTGATCACCGACGGTCGTTTCTCCGGCGGGACGTCAGGTCTGTCTATCGGTCACGTTTCTCCGGAAGCGGCGAGCGGCGGTAACATCGCGATTATTGAAGATGGCGACATGATTGCGATTGATATCCCGAATCGTGGCATTGAGCTGTTGTTGAGCGATGCGGAGATCGCGGCCCGTCGTGAAGCGCAGGATGCTCGCGGTGACAAAGCCTGGACGCCAAAAGATCGCCAGCGTCAGGTCTCCTTCGCGCTGCGTGCCTATGCCAGCCTGGCAACCAGCGCTGACAAAGGCGCGGTGCGCGATAAATCGAAGCTGGGGGGCTAATACCATGGCTGATTCACAACCCCTGTCCGGCTCCCCTGAGGGGGCAGAATATCTCAGGGCGGTGCTGCGTGCGCCGGTCTATGAAGCGGTGCAGGTTACGCCGCTGCAAAAAATGGAAAAACTCTCTTCGCGCCTCGATAACGTGGTCCTGGTGAAGCGCGAAGACCGACAGCCGGTACACAGTTTCAAGCTGCGCGGGGCCTACGCGATGATGGCGGGCCTGACTGAAGCGCAAAAAGCGCAGGGCGTGATCACCGCGTCGGCAGGAAACCATGCTCAGGGCGTGGCCTTCTCCTCTGCGCGCCTTGGGGTGAAGGCGCTGATCGTCATGCCAACGGCTACCGCGGATATCAAAGTCGATGCCGTTCGCAGTTTCGGTGGCGAAGTGCTGCTGCACGGTGCCAATTTTGATGAAGCGAAAGCCAAAGCGATTGAATTGGCACAGCAACAAGGTTTCACTTGGGTTCCGCCATTCGATCACCCGATGGTGATTGCCGGGCAGGGCACACTGGCGCTTGAGCTGCTGCAGCAGGATGCGCATCTCGATCGGATATTTGTTCCGGTTGGCGGCGGCGGTCTGGCGGCGGGTGTGGCGGTGCTGATTAAACAGCTGATGCCACAAATCAAAGTTATTGCCGTGGAAGCCGAAGACTCAGCCTGCCTGAAGGCGGCACTGGATGCGGGCCACCCGGTCGATCTGCCGCGCGTAGGCCTGTTTGCTGAAGGCGTGGCGGTGAAACGCATCGGTGATGAAACCTTCCGCCTGTGTCAGGAATACCTCGACGACATTATCACCGTTGATAGCGATGCAATCTGCGCGGCGATGAAAGACTTGTTCGAAGACGTGCGTGCGGTGGCGGAGCCGTCTGGTGCACTGGCGCTGGCGGGGATGAAAAAATACATCGCCCAGCACAATATTCGTGGTGAACGTCTGGCGCACGTGCTGTCCGGTGCCAACGTCAATTTCCACGGCCTGCGCTATGTGTCTGAACGCTGCGAGCTGGGTGAACAACGTGAAGCGCTGCTGGCGGTGACAATCCCGGAAGAAAAGGGGAGTTTCCTGAAATTCTGCCAGCTGTTGGGTGGACGTTCGGTGACCGAATTTAACTACCGGTTTGCCGATGCGAAAGATGCCTGCATTTTTGTCGGCGTACGCCTGAGCCGCGGTCTGGAAGAGCGCAAAGAAATCCTCCAGTTGCTTAGCGACGGCGGTTACAGCGTGGTGGATCTGTCCGATGATGAAATGGCCAAGCTACACGTGCGCTATATGGTCGGTGGACGCCCCTCGAAACCGCTACAGGAACGTCTTTACAGCTTTGAGTTCCCCGAGTCGCCAGGGGCGCTGCTGAAATTCCTGCATACCTTAGGGACCCACTGGAATATCTCGTTGTTCCATTATCGCAGTCACGGCACCGACTATGGTCGCGTGCTGGCGGCGTTTGAATTGGGCGATCATGAGCCGGATTTTGAAACGCGGATCAACGAACTGGGCTACGACTGCCATGATGAGAGTCATAACCCGGCGTTCAGGTTCTTTCTGGCAGGGTAGGCCGGATAAGGCGCTTGTGCCGCCATCCGGCATTAGTGGCCAGGCAGCAAGCTCCAGAATGCCTCAATCAGCGGCTCATGCAGCCGCTTTTTTTGTACGCAAACGCCCAGCTCAAACGGCGTTTTCTCGTCGCTACGTTCTAAAATCATCACGCGGTTACGCACCGGCTCCGGACTGTTTTCCAGCACCACTTCCGGCAGCAGCGCCACGCCGCAGCCCAGCGCCACCATCGAGACCATCGCCTCGTGACCGCCGACCGTGGCATAGATTGATGGATTACTGATTTTATGACGGCGGAACCACAGCTCAATGCGGCGGCGTACCGGGCCCTGGTCGGCCATGATAAACGGCACAGTGGACCAGTCGGGATCATCGATGGACACCTGATTGCGTACCGGGCACGGCAATGCCGGAGCAATTAACACCACCGCCAGATTTTCCAGCATAGAGAATGCCACCGCACCAGGCAGGGTTTCCGGTTTCCCGGCTATTGCCAGATCCGCTTCTCCGGTGACCACTTTTTCCATCGCATCGGCGGCATCGCCGGTAGACAGTTTAATTTCGACCGACGGGTGTTCTGCGCGAAAGCGATCAAGGATTGGCGGCAGATGGCTGTAGGCGGCGGTGACCGAACAGAAGATATGCAGCTCGCCCGACAGCGAGGGTCCCTGCTGATCGAGGGTGTGGCGCAGTTGCTGATACTGCAATAACGTCTGCTGGGCAAAAATGCGCAGCTCTTCGCCCGCTTCGGTCAGCGTGACCGTGCGGTTATCCCGCACGAACAGCGCCTGGCCAAGATCCTCTTCGAGTCGCTGAATCTGCCGGGAAAGCGTGGAGGGGCTGACGTGCATCGCCCGCGCGCTGCGGCCAAAGTGGCGGCTTTCCGCCAGGTGCAGGAAGGTTTTTAGATCGCGTAAATCCACGGCTCGCACTCCACGATTTTACATTGCATAAATTGCAACGTGACGTTGTGAATATATCAATTTCCGCAATAAATTTCCTGTCATATAGTGGGTTCATTCTCGCAAAAGCGAACCGAACAATAAGACACACAACATCACGGAGTACACCATCATGGCTAACTACTTTAATACACTGAACCTGCGCCAGCAGCTGGCACAGCTGGGTAAATGTCGCTTTATGGGCCGCGATGAATTCGCCGATGGCGCGAGCTACCTTCAGGGTAAAAAAGTGGTCATCATCGGCTGTGGCGCTCAGGGTCTGAACCAAGGCCTGAACATGCGTGACTCCGGTCTGGATATCGCCTACGCACTGCGTAAAGAGGCGATTGCTGAGAAGCGCGCCTCATGGCGTAAAGCGACCGAAAACGGCTTTAAAGTCGGTACCTACGAAGAGCTGGTTCCGCAGGCTGACCTGGTGGTTAACCTGACGCCAGACAAACAGCACTCCGACGTGGTGCGTTCCGTACAGCCGCTGATGAAAGACGGCGCTGCGCTGGGCTATTCCCACGGTTTCAACATCGTGGAAGTGGGCGAACAGATCCGTAAAGACATTACCGTCGTGATGGTTGCGCCGAAGTGCCCGGGTACCGAAGTGCGTGAAGAGTACAAACGCGGTTTCGGCGTACCGACGCTTATCGCGGTTCACCCGGAAAACGATCCGAAAGGCGAAGGCATGGCAATTGCTAAAGCCTGGGCAGCCGCAACCGGCGGTCACCGTGCGGGTGTGCTGGAATCCTCTTTCGTCGCGGAAGTGAAATCTGACCTGATGGGCGAGCAGACTATCCTGTGCGGTATGCTGCAGGCCGGTTCTCTGCTGTGCTTCGACAAGCTGGTGGAAGAAGGAACTGATCCGGCATACGCGGAAAAACTGATTCAGTTCGGCTGGGAAACCATCACCGAAGCGCTGAAGCAGGGCGGCATCACCCTGATGATGGACCGTCTGTCTAACCCAGCTAAGCTGCGTGCTTACGCGCTGTCCGAACAGCTGAAAGAAATCATGGCGCCGCTGTTCCAGAAACATATGGACGACATCATCTCCGGCGAATTCTCTTCCGGCATGATGGCTGACTGGGCTAACGACGATAAGAAACTGCTGACCTGGCGTGAAGAGACCGGTAAAACCGCGTTCGAAACCGCTGCCCAGTTCGACGGTAAAATCGGCGAGCAGGAGTACTTCGATAAAGGCGTTCTGATGATCGCGATGGTGAAAGCGGGCGTTGAGCTGGCATTCGAAACCATGGTGGATTCCGGCATCATCGAAGAGTCGGCTTACTACGAATCACTGCATGAGCTGCCGCTGATTGCCAACACTATCGCCCGTAAGCGTCTGTATGAAATGAACGTGGTAATCTCCGATACCGCTGAGTACGGTAACTACCTGTTCTCTTACGCTTGCGTACCGCTGCTGAAAGAGTTCATGACCACGCTGCAAACTGGTGACCTGGGCAAAGCCATTGCTGAAGGTGCGGTAGATAATGCTCAGCTGCGTGACGTCAACGATGCTATTCGTAGCCATGCGATTGAAGAAGTTGGCCAGAAACTGCGCGGCTACATGACTGACATGAAGCGTATCGCTGTCGCAGGCTAACTCCCCGTCGTCTTTCAACTTGTTGATGCGTTGGCTACATTCGTACACCCCAGTCACATAGTTATCTATGTGACTGGAGATGAACTTCCTTGCCGCCTTCCGCTAAGACGAAATGCATAGAAGAATGTCATATTTATAGAATTTAGTAGGCCTGATAAGCGAAGCGTCATCAGGCAAAAAAGCCCGGAGGTTTATACTCCGGGCTTTCTATTAGTTGCGGTACAGCACTTTAATGATGTGGTAACCGAACTGGGTGTGCAGCGGGCCTGTTGGCTCCAGCACCGGGCAGGAGAAGACCACTTTATCAAACGCCGGAACCATCTGGCCCTGACGGAATTCACCCAGATGGCCGCCTTTCTTACCTGACGGGCAGGTGGAGTGTTTCTTCGCCAGCTTCTCGAAGTCGGCACCATTTTTAATTTGCTCCAGAAGATCCAGTGCCAGTTTCTCTTCTTTAACAAGGATATGCAGTGCTGCTGCTGTTTTTGCCATGATCGTGCCTTGAGTGGGGTAGTTGAGGCTGGCTATACTACCATGCTCTAAATCTCCCCTCCCGACTTTCATTGAGTGATCTTTATGCGTTTAAACCCCGGACAACAACAAGCCGTCGAATTCGTCACCGGACCCTGCCTGGTGCTGGCGGGTGCTGGCTCCGGCAAAACCCGCGTGATCACCAACAAAATTGCGCACCTAATCCGCGTTTGCGGCTATCAGGCACGGCATATTGCGGCGGTGACCTTTACCAACAAGGCCGCGCGTGAGATGAAAGAGCGTGTGGCGCAGACGTTGGGCCGTAAAGAGGCGCGCGGGCTGATGATCTCCACCTTCCACACCCTAGGGCTGGACATTATCAAGCGTGAATACGCAGCGCTGGGCATGAAGTCGAACTTTTCATTGTTCGATGACACCGACCAGGTGGCGTTGCTGAAGGAGTTGACCGAAGGGCTCATCGAAGACGATAAGTTGATCCTCCAACAGCTGATCTCGACGATCTCCAACTGGAAAAACGATCTGATGACGCCCTCACAGGCGGCAGCCAGCGCCAAAGGCGAGCGCGATCGTATTTTTGCCCACTGCTACGGTTTGTACGACGCGCACATGAAAGCGTGTAACGTCCTCGATTTTGACGATCTGATTTTGCTGCCTACGCTGCTGCTTCAGCGCAATGAAGAGGTCCGTGAACGCTGGCAGAACAAGATTCGTTATCTGCTGGTGGATGAATATCAGGATACCAACACCAGCCAGTACGAGCTGGTAAAACTGCTGGTGGGTAGCCGTGCGCGCTTTACCGTGGTGGGCGATGACGACCAGTCTATCTATTCCTGGCGCGGTGCACGTCCGCAAAACCTGGTGCTGCTGAGCAAAGATTTCCCGGCGTTGCAGGTGGTTAAGCTGGAACAGAACTACCGTTCTTCCGGACGTATCCTGAAAGCGGCAAACATCCTCATTGCCAACAACCCACATGTTTTTGAAAAACGACTTTTTTCCGAGCTGGGTTACGGTGTCGAACTTAAGGTATTAAGCGCCAATAACGAAGAACATGAAGCAGAGCGCGTGACCGGCGAACTGATTGCCCACCACTTTGTTAACAAGACGCAGTATAAAGATTACGCGATTCTGTACCGCGGTAATCATCAGTCGCGGGTGTTCGAAAAATTCCTGATGCAGAACCGCATCCCGTACAAAATTTCTGGCGGCACGTCGTTTTTCTCCCGTCCGGAGATCAAAGATCTGCTGGCCTATCTGCGGGTACTGAGTAACCCGGATGATGACAGCGCATTTCTGCGTATTGTGAATACGCCAAAACGTGAAATTGGTCCAGCGACGCTGCAAAAACTGGGCGAGTGGGCGATGACGCGTAATAAAAGCCTGTTTACCGCCAGCTTTGATATGGGGCTTAGCCAGACGCTAACCGGGCGCGGCTATGAGTCGCTGACCCGCTTTACACAGTGGTTGGGTGAAATTCAGCGCCTGGCCGAGCGTGACCCGATTGCGGCTGTGCGCGATCTGATCCACGGCATTGACTACGAATCGTGGCTCTATGAAACCTCACCCAGCCCGAAAGCTGCCGAAATGCGTATGAAAAACGTCAATACACTCTTCAGTTGGATGACGGAAATGCTGGAAGGTAGTGATATTGATGAACCGATGACGCTGACCCAGGTTGTTACCCGCTTTACCCTGCGCGACATGATGGAACGTGGCGAGAGTGAAGAAGAGTTGGATCAGGTACAACTCATGACGTTACATGCCTCCAAAGGGCTGGAGTTCCCGTACGTGTTTATGGTGGGCATGGAAGAAGGCTTTTTGCCACATCAGAGCAGCATTGATGAAGATAACATCGATGAAGAACGTCGTCTGGCCTATGTTGGCATCACTCGCGCGCAGAAAGAACTGATTTTTACACTGTGTAAAGAGCGTCGTCAGTACGGTGAACTGGTGCGCCCGGAGCCGAGTCGTTTTCTGCTGGAATTACCGCAGGACGATATTATCTGGGAGCAGGAGCGAAAAGTGGTCAGCGCTGAGGAGCGGATGCAGAAAGGGCAAGCCAGCATCGCGAATATTCGGGCAATGATGGCGAAAGCAAAAGAGAAGTAGGTTTTTGTAGGCCGGATAAACGTAGGCTATCCGGCAATACTTGAGGGTTAGTGCACTTCTAAAGGCCAATGGACATAGCTTTGCCACTGGCTTTCCTGATCGATAAGCTCTTTACCCAGCGGATGATGCACCAGCCAGCCTTCAGGCAGTGTTATCGTAAGATGTTCATTCTTTGCTTCGAGATGAATTTCCGGAACTAAATCGTCCCGGCGACGGCTGGCAAAAATGATCGCCAGACGGAGCAAACGGCAAAGATGTTCCGCAATACGCGGCGGCACCGCGTTTTGCTGGTGGAGCGAAGAGAGATCGACCGGGTTGGTTTGGTTGAGTAACAGCGTGGCTAACAGTTTTTTCTGTGCGGGGGTAAATCCCGGAAGATCGAGATTGCGCACCAGATAGGCCGCATGCTGCGGCGCTTGCTTAAAATCGACGCTAAGTCCAATTTCATGCAACTGACAGGCACTAATCAGTAGTTCGCGGCTGATAGCTTCCAAATGCCACTTTTTATCTACTTGATCGAGGAACTTACTTGCCAGGTTAGCGACACGATGCGCCTGATCGGTATCGACCATAAATCGACGCTGAATATTTCTCAACGTGCGACTGCGAATGTCCTGGTCCACGGCCAGATGCAGCATGCCATAGACCAGACCTTCACGTAATGCGCCGCCAGCAAGGGTCATACACTGGATATTGAGCTCAGTGAAAATGGCGATCAGGATTGCCAGCCCGCTGGGGAACACCAGCGCACGTTCCAGCGTTAACCCTTCGATTTCCAGCTCTTCAAGACGTCCGCAATGAATGGCGCGCTGCTTTAACTGCTGAAGTTTTGCCAGCGTAATGCGCTCGTCCATGCCCTGCGCCATCATGATTTCCTGCAGTGCCTGTACGGTGCCAGAAGCCCCGACACACACTTTCCAGCCGTGAAAACGTAGATTGTCAGCGACAGGACGCAAGACTTCACGCGCTGCCTTCTCTGCCTCGTCAAAGTTTTCCTGCGCCAGATTTCGATCGGTAAAGTACCGTTCGAGCCACGTGACGCAGCCCATTGACAGGCTAAACAAGGAGGTGGTTTGTGCACCTGAGCCGGTGACCAGTTCGGTACTGGCTCCGCCGATATCGACGACCAGACGCTGATCGGCACCGCCGGTGGTGTGGGCAACCCCCTGATAAATCAGCCGGGCTTCTTCTTCACCGCTAATAACCTGAACGGCACAGCCGAGGATCTCTTGCGCTTTGGCAATAAAAATGTCGGCATTGGTGGCGATACGCAGTGTCGCCGTGGCAACCACGCGAATTTGTGGCTGAGGAATATCCTGCAGGCGCTCTGCAAACAGCCGTAGACACTGCCAACCGCGCTCCATGGCTTCAGCAGAGAGCGCATTATCACTATTCAGGCCAGCGGCCAGACGCACTTTGCGTTTAATCCGCGTGAGCGTCTGGATGCTTCCCGCTACCTCGCGTACAACCAGCATATGAAAACTATTGGAGCCGAGATCGATTGCTGCATACAACGAGGTAGAATTCATACACTTCATCCTTCAACCTGTATCTGTGTTGGCTGCGTTTTCTCACCGCCTTGATACAGGCTGAATGATTTTGTGTATGGCATAACGTTTCTTAACCTGAACGACGACGATTACGCGGAGCACCACCGGTGCGGCGTGGGCCATTACCAGGGCGCGTTCGCGTCAGGCGAAGCGGCTTCGGCAAATCGGTCATCAGTGCATCCGGGTTATACTTGCTGACCGGAATCGAGTGGCCGATATAGGTCTCGATAGCAGGTAAATTCAACGCGTACTCTTCGCAGGCCAGGCTGATGGAGTGTCCGCTTGCGCCTGCACGACCGGTACGACCAATACGGTGTACGTAGTCTTCGCAGTCATCCGGCAGGTCATAGTTAAATACATGCGTAACAGCCGGAATATGCAGACCACGCGCGGCAACGTCGGTTGCAACCAGAATGTCGAGATCGCCACGGGTGAACTCTTCCAGAATGCGCAGACGTTTTTTCTGTGCCACGTCACCGGTCAGCAGACCGACGCGATGGCCGTCAGCGGCAAGGCTGCCCCAAATATCTTCGCAACGGTGCTTGGTGTTTGCAAAAACAATGGCGCGATCTGGCCACTCTTCTTCGATCAGCGTTTGCAGTAAACGCATTTTCTCTTCGTTTGAAGGATAGAAGAGCTCTTCTTTGATACGGTGGCCCGTCTTCTGTTCCGGTTCGACTTCTACGTACTCGGCGTTGTTCATTTGTTCGAACGCCAGTTCGCGAACGCGGTAAGAGAGGGTCGCGGAAAACAGCATATTCAGACGCTGGTTGGTTGGCGGCATCCGACGGAACAGCCAGCGGATATCTTTAATAAAGCCCAGATCGTACATGCGATCGGCTTCATCCAGTACCACGACCTGAATGGCACCCAGGTTGATGTGGTTCTGTTTTGCGTAGTCAATGAGACGGCCCGTGGTGCCGATAAGGATATCGACGCCGCTTTCCAGCACTTTCAGCTGTTTGTCGTAACCGTCGCCGCCATAAGCCAGGCCTAATTTCAGACCGGTAGTTTGCGCCAGCGGTTCCGCATCGGCATGGATCTGCACGGCTAACTCACGCGTTGGCGCCATAATTAGCGCACGCGGTTGGTTCACCTTGCGATCGGCAATCGCGGGATGAGAGAGAAGATAATGAAACGTTGACGTCAGAAACGCCATCGTTTTCCCGGTTCCGGTTTGCGCCTGTCCTGCGACATCACGACCTGCCAGCGTTAGCGGGAGGGCCAGTGCCTGAATGGGCGTGCAATTATGAAACCCTTTATTTTCAAGGGCTTCTATCACCTGTGGGTGCAGTGCGAAGTCGGAAAACTTCTGTTCTGTTAAATGTGTTTTGCTCATAGTGTGGTAGAATATCAGCTTACTATTGCTTTACGAAAGCGTATACGGTGAAATAAAGTCAACCTTTAGTTGGTTAATGCTACACCAACACACCAGGCTTTTTCCTGTGGAGTTATTATGAGCGATAAAATTATTCACCTGACAGACGACAGTTTTGACACGGATGTACTCAAAGCGGACGGAGCTATCCTCGTTGATTTCTGGGCAGAGTGGTGCGGTCCGTGCAAAATGATCGCTCCAATTCTGGATGAAATCGCTGACGAGTATCAGGGTAAATTGACGGTTGCGAAACTGAACATTGACCAAAACCCAGGCACCGCACCGAAATATGGTATCCGTGGTATCCCGACCCTGCTGCTGTTTAAAAACGGCGAAGTTGCGGCGACAAAAGTCGGCGCACTGTCCAAAGGTCAGCTAAAAGAGTTCCTCGACGCTAACCTGGCGTAAGATGGAATTATCAAGTTCGGGCGACCTGATTCCAAAATTCTTCGGATGACTGGACGCCCGACTTGAGTCGTGCTAAGTTAGTGTTGACTTCGTATTAAACATACCTTATTAAGTTTGAATCTTGTTTATCCAATGCTTCCCGTTGTTTCTCGCGCGAGAAGTGGACAGATTCCTGGCTTGTCGCTCAATCCGTCTTGTCGTTTCAGTTCTGCGTACTTTCCTGTGACCAGACAGCGAACAGACATGAGTCGATGGCCGTAAACAGGCATGGATGACCCTGCCATACCATTCACAACATTAAGTTCGAGATTTACCCCAAGTTTAAGAACTCACACCATTATGAATCTTACCGAATTAAAGAATACGCCGGTTTCTGAGCTGATCACTCTCGGCGAAAATATGGGCCTGGAAAACCTGGCTCGTATGCGCAAGCAGGACATTATTTTTGCCATCCTGAAGCAGCACGCAAAGAGTGGCGAAGATATCTTTGGTGACGGTGTGCTGGAGATATTGCAGGATGGATTTGGTTTCCTTCGTTCTGGAGACAGTTCCTACCTCGCAGGCCCAGACGACATCTACGTATCCCCTAGCCAAATCCGCCGTTTCAACCTCCGCACTGGTGACACCATTTCCGGTAAGATTCGTCCTCCTAAAGAGGGTGAGCGTTACTTTGCATTGTTGAAAGTTAACGAAGTTAACTACGACAAGCCGGAAAACGCGCGTAATAAGATTCTGTTCGAGAACTTAACCCCGCTGCACGCAAACTCACGTCTGCGTATGGAACGTGGTAACGGTTCTACAGAAGACTTAACGGCTCGTGTCCTGGATCTGGCGTCTCCGATCGGTCGCGGCCAACGTGGTCTGATTGTGGCACCACCGAAAGCCGGTAAAACCATGCTGCTGCAGAACATTGCACAGAGCATCGCGTACAACCACCCAGACTGCGTGTTGATGGTACTGCTGATCGACGAACGTCCGGAAGAAGTGACTGAGATGCAGCGTCTGGTTAAAGGTGAAGTGATTGCTTCCACCTTTGACGAACCCGCATCTCGCCACGTTCAGGTTGCGGAAATGGTTATCGAGAAAGCGAAACGTCTGGTTGAGCACAAGAAAGACGTTATCATCCTGCTTGATTCCATCACCCGTCTGGCGCGTGCCTACAACACTGTGGTACCGGCTTCCGGTAAAGTGTTGACTGGTGGTGTTGATGCCAACGCCCTGCACCGTCCGAAGCGTTTCTTCGGTGCGGCACGTAACGTGGAAGAGGGCGGCAGCCTGACCATCATCGCGACTGCGCTGGTCGATACCGGCTCTAAAATGGATGAAGTTATCTATGAAGAGTTTAAAGGTACCGGCAACATGGAACTGCACCTCTCGCGTAAGATTGCTGAAAAACGCGTCTTCCCGGCTATCGACTACAACCGTTCCGGTACCCGTAAAGAAGAGCTGCTCACCACTCAGGAAGAGCTGCAGAAAATGTGGATCCTGCGCAAAATCATTCATCCGATGGGTGAAATCGACGCGATGGAATTCCTCATTAACAAGCTGGCGATGACCAAGACCAACGACGACTTCTTCGATATGATGAAGCGCTCTTAAGTCGGGCATCCTCTGAAAACGCCACGTTTTACGTGGCGTTTTGCTTTTATGCCTGTAACCTAAGCGACACATAAGCAATAGTGATGTCACTCACCTTTATTTTGCGCTCGATACGTCATTCGTGTTGTGTGATTAATAATTATACAAAACAGGCATTTCGGAACGGAGTTTCCCTTCTGAATAAAGGTCTTCGTGGTTATACTTCTGCTAATAATTTTCTCTGAGAGCACGCATTGTGAATTTACTGACAGCAAGTACTGATCTCATCAGTATTTTTCTATTCACGACACTGTTCCTTTTTTTTGCGCGTAAGGTCGCAAAAAAGATCGGTTTAGTGGATAAGCCCAACTATCGTAAACGTCATCAGGGGCTGATACCGTTGGTTGGGGGGATCTCGGTTTACGCCGGTATTTGCTTTATGTTCTTAATCGCAGATTATTACATCCCACATGCTTCTCTCTACCTCGCCTGTGCCGGTGTGCTGGTTTTTATTGGCGCGCTGGACGATCGTTATGATATCAGCGTAAAAATTCGCGCCACAATTCAGGCGGCCATCGGCGTCATTATGATGGTGGTTGGTAAACTCTATCTCAGCAGTCTGGGCTACATCTTTGGCCCTTGGGAGATGGTCCTCGGTCCGTTCGGCTATTTCCTGACGCTCTTCGCCGTCTGGGCGGCAATTAACGCCTTCAATATGGTTGATGGTATTGATGGCCTGCTTGGCGGGCTGTCCAGCGTATCCTTTGCCGCAATGGGCCTGATCCTCTGGTTTGATGGACAAACTAGCCTGGCAATCTGGTGCTTCGCGATGATTGCCGCCATTCTGCCGTATATTCTGCTCAACCTCGGTGTGTTAGGTCGTCGCTACAAGGTGTTTATGGGCGATGCGGGCAGTACGCTAATTGGCTTCACCGTTATCTGGATCCTGCTGGAAACCACACAGGGTAAAACCCATCCTATTAGCCCGGTCACTGCGCTGTGGATTATCGCCATTCCTCTGATGGATATGGTAGCCATCATGTACCGTCGTTTGCGTAAGGGGATGAGTCCTTTTTCTGCGGATCGCCAGCATATTCATCATTTGATCATGCGTGCCGGGTTTACTTCCCGACAAGCGTTTGTCCTGATTACGCTGGCTGCTGCGATTCTGGCCGCCATTGGCGTGCTGGCAGAATATTCTCATTTTGTCCCTGAATGGGTCATGCTGGTGCTGTTTTTGCTAGCATTCTTCTTCTACGGTTATTGCATCAAGCGTGCCTGGAAGGTGGCAAGATTTATCAAACGTATGAAACGCAGGCTACGAAGAAACCGCGAAAACAAACCAAACTTAACCAAGTAAATGAGGATGCGATGACACAGCCATTACCGGGAGAGCGTGCCGTGAACACTGAAAATGAACTGGACATCCGTGGGTTGTTTCGGACCTTATGGGCAGGGAAGGTGTGGATTGTCGGTATGGCCCTCGTCTTTGCGCTTGTTGCTCTCGCCTATACGTTTTTTGCGCGTCAGGAGTGGAGTGCGACCGCCATTTCTGACCGACCTACGGTGAATATGTTGGGGGGCTATTACTCTCAGCAGCAGTTTTTACGTAACCTGGATATTAAGGCTAGCCTGGCTCCGGCGGATCAACCGTCGGTGATGGACGAAGCGTATAAAGAATTTGTCATGCAGGTTGCCTCGTGGGATACGCGCCGTGAGTTTTGGCAGCAGACCGATTACTTTAAGCAACGGATGGTCGGCAACAGTAAAGCCGATGCGGCTTTGTTGGATGAGCTGATTAATAACATTCAGTTTATACCTGGTGATGTACAGCGCAACACCAATGACAGCGTGAAGCTGATTGCGGAAACGGCTCCAGATGCTAACAACCTGCTGCGCCAGTATGTGGCATTTGCCAGCCAGCGTGCAGCACGCCATCTGAACGATGAGTTAAAAGGCGCGTGGGCTGCGCGCACGGTACAGATGAAAGCGCAGGTTAAACGCCAGGAAGAGGTGGCGAAATCACTCTTTTCTCGTCGCGCTCACAACATTGAACAAGCGCTCAAAATAGCCGAGCAACATAATATTTCTCGCTCTTCAACCGATGTACCTGCGGATGAATTACCGGACTCTGAGCTGTTTTTGCTCGGACGTCCTATGCTGCAGGCGCGACTCGAAAACTTGCAGGCCGTTGGTCCAGAGTTCGATCTGGATTATTTCCAAAACAGAGCCATGCTCAATACGCTGAACGTCGGTCCTACTCTGGACCCACGTTTTCAGACCTATCGTTATTTGCGGACGCCGGAAGAACCGGTAAAACGTGATAGCCCGCGCCGTGCCTTCCTGATGATTATGTGGGGCATTGTCGGGGCCTTGATCGGTGCCGGTGTTGCGTTAACCCGTCGCCGCCCGATTTAGCAATACCGTTGCAGTGAGGGGCTGGGCCCTCGCTGCCAATCCGAAGAGAATCGATGTGAAAGTACTGACTGTATTTGGCACGCGACCGGAGGCCATCAAGATGGCACCTCTGGTTCATGCGTTGGCAAAAGATCCTGATTTTGAGGCGAAAGTTTGCGTCACAGCGCAGCATCGGGAGATGCTTGATCAGGTGTTGAACCTCTTTTCCATTGTGCCTGACTACGATCTCAATATTATGCAGCCCGGTCAGGGACTCACCGAAATTACCTGCCGAATCCTTGAAGGGTTAAAGCCGATTCTGGCTGAGTTTAAACCGGATGTCGTACTGGTACATGGTGATACGACAACGACCATTGCTACCAGTCTGGCCGCGTTTTATCAGCGTATTCCTGTCGGACATGTTGAGGCCGGGTTGCGAACCGGCGATCTCTATTCTCCGTGGCCGGAAGAGGCAAACCGCACGCTGACCGGGCGTCTGGCGATGTATCATTTTGCACCTACTGAAAACTCTCGGCAGAACCTGTTACGCGAAAACATTGCCGATAACCGCATTTTTGTCACCGGCAATACGGTGATTGATGCGTTGATCTGGGTTCGCGATCGCGTACTGGCGAGCGATGAACTGCGGGCCGAATTGGCCGAGCATTATCCTTTCCTGAGCGCGGATAAAAAGATGATCCTGGTGACCGGTCATCGTCGGGAAAGCTTTGGTCGCGGTTTTGAGCAAATCTGCCATGCGCTGGCAGAAATTGCAGCGGCGAATCAGGATGTGCAGATTGTCTACCCGGTGCACCTGAACCCTAACGTCAGCGAACCGGTTAATCGCATCCTGGGTCACGTTGACAATGTGATTTTGATCGAGCCGCAGGAGTACCTGCCGTTTGTCTGGCTGATGAACCACGCCTGGCTGATCCTGACCGATTCTGGCGGTATCCAGGAAGAAGCCCCATCTCTGGGCAAGCCAGTGCTGGTGATGCGCGAAACGACGGAGCGCCCGGAGGCCATTACTGCAGGCACGGTGCGGCTGGTGGGGACCGATCCGCAGCGTATTGTGGAAGAAGTCACGCGCTTGCTGCATGACGAAGATGAATATCAGGCCATGAGCCGAGCCCATAATCCGTATGGCGATGGGCAAGCGTGTGGTCGCATTTTAGACGCGTTAAAAAACAATCGGATATCGCTATGAGTTTTACGACCATTTCTGTCATTGGGCTGGGTTATATCGGGCTGCCAACCGCAGCTGCTTTTGCTTCCCGTCAAAAACACGTGATTGGCGTAGATGTTAATCAGCATGCGGTGGACACCATTAACCGTGGTGAGATCCATATCGTTGAACCCGACCTCGGTGCGGTGGTGAAAACAGCTGTAGAAGAGGGGTATCTTCGGGCGACCACCAAACCCACGGAAGCGGATGCGTATTTAATCGCTGTGCCTACCCCGTTCAAAGGGGAGCATGAACCCGATATGGTGTACGTCGAAGCGGCGGCGAAGTCAGTGGCACCGGTGCTTAAAAAAGGCGCGCTGGTGATCCTCGAATCAACGTCACCCGTCGGGGCGACCGAGCAGATGGCCGCATGGCTTGCCGAAATTCGGCCTGATCTGACGTTCCCGCAACAGGCTGGGGAACAGGCAGACGTCAATATTGCCTATTGTCCAGAGCGCGTGCTGCCGGGCCAGGTGATGGTCGAGCTGATTAAAAACGATCGCGTGATTGGCGGGATGACGCCCGTCTGTTCCGCGCGCGCCAGCGAGCTGTACAACATCTTCCTTGAAGGTGAATGTGTGGTGACTAACGCCCGCACGGCGGAAATGTGTAAACTTACTGAAAATAGCTTCCGCGACGTGAATATCGCCTTTGCCAATGAACTGTCGCTGATTTGCGCCGAACAGGAGATTAACGTCTGGGAACTGATTCGCCTGGCGAACCGACACCCGCGCGTCAATATCCTGCAACCTGGCCCCGGCGTTGGCGGTCACTGTATTGCAGTCGATCCATGGTTTATTGTGGCGCAGAACCCGCAGCAGGCGAAATTGATCCGCACCGCCCGTGAAGTCAATGATGGCAAACCTCACTGGGTTGTTGATCGGGTAAAAGCCGCCGTAGCGGATTGTCTGGCGAAGACAAACAAACGCGCCAGCGAGGTAAAAATTGCCTGTTTTGGCCTGGCATTTAAACCGAATATTGACGATTTACGTGAAAGCCCGGCGATGGGTATCGCGCTGAGTATCGCCCAGTGGCACGGCGGTGAAACGCTGGTGGTGGAACCGAATGTTCATCAACTGCCAAAAAAACTGGATGGCCTGTGTATGTTGGCGAAACTGGACGACGCACTGGCAAGCGCTGATGTGCTGGTGATGCTGGTCGACCATAATGAATTTAAAGCGATTAAAGGCGATGCGGTACACCAGCAGTACGTGGTTGATACCAAAGGAGTCTGGCGATAATGAAACGAATTCTGGTCACCGGTGGCGCCGGATTTATCGGCTCCGCGGTTGTACGGCATATCATTAACGAGACGCAGGATGCTGTGGTGGTGGTCGATAAACTGACCTATGCCGGCAACCTGATGTCGCTAACGCCGGTCGCACAGAATGACCGTTTTGCCTTTGAGAAAGTTGATATCTGCGATCGGGCTGCGCTTGACGGTGTCTTTCAACAGTATCAGCCAGACTGCGTCATGCATCTGGCGGCGGAAAGCCACGTTGATCGTTCCATTGATGGTCCGGCTGCATTTATCGAAACCAATATTGTGGGTACCTACACCCTGCTGGAAGCGGCGCGCGCTTACTGGAACGTATTAACCGATGAGAAAAAATCGGCGTTTCGTTTCCATCATATTTCGACCGATGAAGTGTATGGCGATCTCCATTCTACGGATGATTTTTTCACTGAAACCACGCCGTATGCACCAAGCAGTCCTTATTCCGCATCGAAAGCCAGTAGCGACCATCTGGTCCGTGCCTGGCTACGTACGTACGGTTTACCTACGCTGATTACCAACTGCTCCAACAACTACGGCCCGTACCACTTCCCGGAAAAGCTGATCCCACTGACGATTCTTAACGCGTTGGCGGGCAAACCGCTGCCGGTATACGGCAACGGGCAGCAGATCCGCGACTGGCTGTACGTGGAGGATCATGCCCGCGCGTTGTATTGCGTAGCGACCACCGGGGCCGTGGGTGAAACATATAACATCGGCGGGCACAACGAGCGTAAGAATCTGGACGTAGTCGAGACGATTTGCTGTCTGCTGGAAGAACTGGCCCCCAACAAGCCACAGGGCCTTGCGCAGTACCGCTCACTGATCACCTTTGTTGACGATCGTCCTGGCCACGATCAACGTTACTCCATTGATGCGTCGAAGATTGCACGTGAACTTGGCTGGATGCCGCAGGAAACGTTTGAGAGCGGCATGCGCAAAACCGTGCAATGGTATCTGGCGAATGAGGCGTGGTGGAAGCCCGTGCAGGATGGCAGCTACCAGGGTGAACGTTTAGGTCTGAAGGGTTAATTTCCGGAGGAGGTACGCATGAAAGGTATCATTTTGGCGGGAGGGTCGGGTTCTCGCCTGCACCCCATTACGCGTGGCGTATCGAAACAGCTATTACCGATTTACGACAAGCCGATGATTTACTACCCGCTATCGGTGCTGATGTTGGCGGGGATCCGTGAAATCCTGATTATCACCACGCCGGAAGATAAAGGCTATTTCCAGCGTTTGCTGGGCGATGGCTCTGAGTTTGGCATTGAGTTGCACTATGCCGAGCAGCCAAGCCCGGACGGACTGGCGCAGGCGTTTATCATCGGCGAAACGTTCCTTAACGGTGAGCCTTCCTGTCTGGTTTTAGGTGACAACATCTTCTTTGGGCAGGGATTTAGTCCAAAACTGCGCCACGTTGCTGCCCGAACGGAAGGGGCGACGGTATTTGGCTATCAGGTTATGGATCCTGAGCGTTTCGGCGTGGTGGAGTTTGACGACAATTTCCGCGCCGTCTCGCTGGAAGAGAAGCCGAAAGAACCGAAATCTAACTGGGCGGTGACGGGACTCTATTTCTACGACAGTAAGGTGGTGGAGTACGCAAAACGCGTGAAGCCTTCCGAGCGTGGAGAGCTGGAGATTACCTCCATCAACCAGATGTATCTTGACGCGGGTAACCTGACGGTGGAACTGCTCGGCCGTGGTTTTGCCTGGCTGGATACCGGTACGCATGACAGCCTGATTGAAGCGAGTATGTTCGTACAGACGGTTGAGAAACGTCAGGGCTTTAAAATTGCCTGCCTGGAAGAAATCGCCTGGCGCAACGGCTGGCTGGATGATGAAGGCGTGAAGCGTGCCGCCAGTTCTCTGGCTAAAACCGGTTATGGTCAATATCTGCTGGAGCTACTCCGTGCTCGTCCGCGCCAGTATTGAGCCGCTGAATTGGGAGAATACGTTCTTTGGCGTGAAGAGCGCCATTGTGCGTGTTGACCCGCATGCGCCGGTTCTGACTGCGGATTCGTTGCAGCCCTGGGAGCGGGTACAGGCGAAAATTCCTGCGGCGAACGCCCAGGAGTTAGATGCATTGCAGCAGCTGGGTTTCTCGCTGGTCGAAGGGGAAGTGGATTTAGCGCTGTCGGTCACGGGCGTTTATGACAATCCTAGCGCGCAGGTCGCACAAACTGCAGATATCCCGGCGTTACGCCAGCTGGCGGGGCAGGCGTTCGCGCAAAGCCGTTTTCGTGCGCCGTGGTATGCGCCCGATGCCAGCGCGCGTTTCTACGCGCAGTGGATTGAAAATGCCGTACTGGGCACGTTCGACCATCAGTGTCTCGTTTTTCGCACACAGGCTGGCGATATTCGTGGCTATGTCTCACTGCGTGAACTGAATGAGACCGATGCGCGTATTGGCCTACTGGCTGGTCGCAGTGCGGGCGCAGAACTGATGCAGGCTGCGCTGTGCTGGGCGCAGGCTCGCGGTAAAACAACATTGCGCGTGGCGACCCAGATGGGCAATATCGCCGCGCTTAAACGTTACATACAGAGCGGTGCCAATGTAGAAAGCACCGCGTACTGGTTATACAGGTGACAACATGATCCCATTTAACGCACCGCCGGTGGTGGGCACCGAGCTTGAATACATGCAGTCTGCGATGAGCAGCGGAAAACTGTGCGGTGACGGCGGCTTTACCCGTCGTTGCCAGCAGTGGCTGGAGCAACATTTTGGCAGCGCGAAAGTGCTGCTGACACCCTCCTGTACCGCCTCGCTTGAGATGGCGGCATTGCTGCTTGATATCCAGGCTGGCGATGAAGTGATCATGCCGAGCTACACCTTTGTCTCCACCGCCAACGCCTTCGTGCTGCGTGGGGCCAAAGTCGTCTTTGTCGATATCCGCCCGGATACCATGAACATTGACGAGACGCTGATTGAAGCGGCGATCACCGACAAAACCCGCGCTATCGTACCGGTGCATTACGCGGGCGTTGCCTGCGAAATGGACACCATTATGGCACTGGCGGCTAAGTACAACCTGTTCGTGGTGGAAGATGCAGCTCAGGGCGTGATGTCGACCTACAAAGGCCGCGCGCTGGGAACGATTGGTCATATTGGCTGCTTTAGCTTCCACGAAACCAAAAATTACACCGCGGGTGGCGAAGGTGGAGCCACGCTGATTAATGATAAAAAATTAATCGAACGTGCTGAGATCATCCGCGAAAAAGGGACCAACCGTAGTCAGTTCTTCCGTGGCCAAGTGGATAAATACACCTGGCGAGATATTGGTTCCAGCTATTTGATGTCCGATCTGCAGGCCGCCTATCTGTGGGCACAACTGGAAGCGGCGGATCGTATCAACCAGCAGCGTCTGGCGCTGTGGCAGAATTATTATGATGCGCTGGAACCGCTGGCACGCGCCGGGCGTATTGAACTGCCTTCCATCCCGCAGGATTGCGTGCAAAATGCCCATATGTTTTATATCAAGCTGCGCGATATCGACGATCGCAGTGCGCTGATCAACTTCCTGAAAGAAGCCGAAATCATGGCGGTATTCCATTATATCCCGCTGCACGATTGCCCGGCTGGCGATAAATTTGGTGAGTTTGCCGGAGTTGATCGTTACACCACTCAGGAGAGCGAACGTCTGCTGCGCCTGCCGCTGTTTTACAATCTGTCGCCGGTCAACCAGCGCACAGTGATTACGACCTTACTGAACTACTTCGCCTGATATGTCGCTTGCTAAAGCGTCCCTGTGGACGGCAGCCAGTACGCTGGTAAAAATTGGTGCGGGCCTGCTGGTGGTGAAACTGCTGGCGGTTTCATTTGGCCCGGCCGGTGTGGGGCAGGCGGGTAACTTCCGCCAGATGGTTACTGTGCTCGGTGTACTGGCGGGGGCCGGAATATTCAACGGCGTCACGAAGTACGTCGCACAGCATCATGACGATCCGGCGCAGTTACGCCGTGTGGTCGGTACCTCTTCGGCGATGGTGCTGGGATTCTCCACGCTGATGGCCGCCCTTTTTCTGCTGGCAGCAGCGCCGATCAGCCAGGGTTTATTTGGTCATACGCATTATCAAGGGTTAGTGCGGCTGGTTGCACTGGTACAGATGGGCATAGCCTGGGCGAACCTGCTGCTGGCGCTGATGAAAGGTTTTCGCGATGCTGCCGGCAATGCGCTATCGCTGATTGTCGGTAGCCTGGTGGGCGTGGTGGCCTATTATGGTTGCTATCGTCTCGGGGGTTACGAAGGTGCGTTGTTAGGGCTGGCGCTGGTGCCTGCGCTGGTAGTGATCCCCGCTGCTGCGATGTTGATTAAGCGTGGAACTATCCCACTGCGCTACCTGAAACCCTGCTGGGATAACGGTCTGGCCGGGCAGTTAAGCAAGTTCACGCTGATGGCGTTGGTCACCTCCGTGACGCTGCCGGTGGCGTACGTAATGATGCGAAACCTGCTGGCAGCCCATTACAGCTGGGATGACGTGGGGATCTGGCAGGGGGTGAGCAGTATTTCCGATGCGTATCTGCAATTTATCACCGCCTCATTCAGCGTTTACTTGCTGCCGACGCTGTCGCGCTTAACTGAAAAGCATGACATTTCGCGCGAGGTCGTAAAGTCGCTGAAGTTTGTGCTACCGGCGGTTGCTGCCGCGAGTTTCACCGTCTGGCTGCTGCGTGACTTTGCTATCTGGCTGCTGTTTTCGGCTAAATTTACCGCGATGCGCGATCTATTTGCCTGGCAACTGGTGGGCGATGTCCTGAAAGTAGGGGCTTACGTTTTTGGCTATTTGGTGATCGCGAAAGCGTCGCTACGGTTTTATATTTTGGCTGAAATTAGCCAGTTCACGTTATTGACGGCATTTGCCCACTGGCTGATCCCTGCGCATGGCGCTCTGGGAGCAGCCCAGGCATATATGGCAACCTATGTGGTCTATTTTTCTCTCTGTTGCGGCGTATTTTTACTCTGGCGTAGGCGGGCATGACAGTACTGATTCACGTTCTGGGATCGGATATCCCTCACCATAACCAAACCGTATTGCGGTTTTTCAACGACTCGCTGGCTGCGACGAGCGAGCACGCGCGCGTGTTTATGGTTGCCGGTCAGGATGCGGGATTCAGCGAAAGTTGCCCGGCGTTATCGCTGAGTTTCTATAGCGGGAAAAAGGCGCTGGCAGAGGCGGTTATTAAGAAAGCGAAAGCGGATCGTCAACAGCGTTTCTTCTTTCACGGTCAGTTCAATACCAGCTTATGGCTGGCACTGCTGAGTGGGGGAATTAAACCCGAGCAGTTTTACTGGCACATCTGGGGCGCCGATCTGTATGAAGTCTCCAGTGGACTGAAATTCCGCCTGTTTTATCCGCTTCGTCGGCTGGCGCAAAACCGCGTGGGCTGCGTGTTTGCCACGCGGGGTGATTTGCGCTATTTCGCTGGGCTGCATCCGCGCGTGCGCGGTGAGCTGCTGTATTTCCCGACGCGCATGGATCCATCGCTCAATACGATGAGCGACGGGCGTGAACGCAGCGGGAAAATGACCATTCTGGTGGGAAACTCCGGCGACCGCAGCAATGAACATATTGCCGCGCTGCGCGCCGTGCATCAGCAGTTTGGCGATACGGTGAACGTGATTGTGCCCATGGGTTACCCTGCCAATAATGCGGCGTATATCGATGACGTTCGTCAGGCTGGACTGGCATTATTTCGTGCGGAAAACCTGCACATTCTCAGCGAAAAGCTGGAATTTGAGGCTTATCTGGCGTTACTGCGTCAGTGCGATTTGGGCTACTTTATTTTTGCTCGTCAGCAGGGGATCGGCACCTTGTGTCTGTTGATCCAGGCCGGCATTCCGTGTGTGCTTAACCGCGAAAACCCCTTCTGGCAGGATATGGCAGAGCAAAACTTGCCGGTATTGTTTACCACCGATGAACTCAATGAAGGTATTGTGTGCGAAGCGCAGCGTCAGCTGGCCTCGGTCGATAAGAGCGCCATTACCTTCTTTAGCCCGAATTACCTACAGCCGTGGCATAACGCGCTGAAAATTGCTTCCGGAGAAACGGTATGAGCCTGATGCAATTCAGCGGTCTGCTGGTGGTGTGGCTGCTCTCCACACTGTTTATCGCCACGTTGACCTGGTTTGAGTTCCGACGGGTACGCTTTAACTTCAATGTGTTCTTCTCATTGCTGTTTTTATTGACGTTTTTCTTTGGCTTTCCGCTGACTAGCGTGCTGGTATTCCGCTTCGACGTGGCGGTGGCCCCGCCGGAAATTCTGCTGCAGGCGCTGCTGTCAGCCGCCTGTTTCTATGCTGTCTATTACGTGACCTATAAAACCCGTTTACGCAGGCGAACGGCGGAAAGACCGCGTAAGCCACTGTTTACTATCAACCGCGTTGAGGCTCATCTGACGTGGATAATATTGATGGCGATTGCGCTAGTGAGCGTGGGCATATTCTTTATGCACAACGGCTTCCTGCTGTTCAGACTGCAGTCCTACAGCCAGATCTTCTCCAGTGAAGTTTCCGGTGTGGCGTTGAAGCGCTTCTTCTACTTCTTCATCCCAGCGATGCTGGTGGTGTACTTCCTGCGTCAGGACAGCAAAGCGTGGCTGTTTTTTCTGGTAAGCACCGTCGCGTTTGGCTTGCTGACCTATATGATTGTGGGCGGCACGCGCGCCAATATCATCATCGCCTTTGCCATCTTCCTGTTTATCGGCATTATTCGCGGCTGGATTTCGCTGTGGATGCTGGCGGCCGCTGGCGTGCTGGGCATTGTGGGGATGTTCTGGCTGGCGCTGAAGCGCTACGGCATGAACGTCAGCGGAGACGAAGCGTTCTATACTTTCCTGTATCTGACGCGCGACACCTTCTCGCCGTGGGAAAACCTGGCATTATTGCTGCAGAATTACCACAATATTGAGTTCCAGGGTCTGGCGCCGATCGTGCGTGACTTCTATGTGTTTATCCCCAGTTGGCTGTGGCCTGGGCGACCGAGCATCGTACTCAATTCGGCGAACTACTTTACCTGGGAAGTGTTGAACAACCACTCGGGGTTGGCTATCTCGCCAACATTAATTGGCTCGCTGGTGGTGATGGGCGGGGCGTTGTTTATCCCGTTAGGCGCGATTGTGGTTGGGCTTATCATCAAATGGTTCGACTGGCTGTACGAGTTAGGTAACCGGGAAACAAACCGCTACAAGTCGGCTATTTTGCACAGTTTCTGTTTCGGTGCCATTTTCAATATGATCGTGTTAGCACGTGAAGGACTGGATTCGTTTGTCTCGCGAGTGGTCTTTTTCCTCGTGATTTTTGGTGTCTGTTTGCTGGTGGCAAAACTGTTGTTCTGGCTGTTTGACAGTGCCGGACTGATTCATAAACGCATAAAATCGCTGCCCCGGACACAGGTTGAAGGATAGTAATGACTGATAACACCACTGCGCCGTTGTATTCACTGCGCGGATTACAACTGATTGGCTGGCGCGATATGCAGCATGCGCTGAATTACCTGTTTGCAGAAGGGCATCTTAGGCAGGGGACGCTGGTGGCGATCAATGCTGAGAAGATGCTGACAGCGGAAGATAACCCTGAGGTACGCGCGCTGATCGATGCCGCTGAGTTCAAATACGCCGATGGGATCAGCGTCGTGCGTTCCGTGCGAAAAAAATTTCCACAGGCCCAGGTTTCACGTGTGGCCGGTGCCGATCTGTGGGAGGCCTTAATGGCACGAGCAGGCCGGGAAGGAACGCCGGTCTTCCTGATTGGCGGCAAGCCGGAGGTGCTGGCGCAGACGGAAGCAAAACTGCGCACACAATGGAACGTGAACATTGTGGGCAGCCAGGACGGCTATTTTACGCCGCAGCAGCGTCAGGCGCTGTTCGAGCGGATTCACGCCAGCGGTGCGCAGATTGTTACCGTAGCGATGGGGTCACCGAAACAAGAAATCTTTATGCGTGATTGCCGCCAGGTTCATCCCGATGCGCTGTATATGGGCGTGGGTGGCACCTACGACGTCTTTACCGGCCATGTAAAGCGTGCGCCTAAAGTCTGGCAAAACCTCGGGCTGGAGTGGCTGTACCGCTTGCTGTCGCAGCCGAGCCGTATCACGCGTCAACTTCGCTTATTACGTTATCTGCGCTGGCACTATACCGGCAATCTCTGATCTCCTCCCTTCTTTGGTATGTAGCGCATTCTGCTGAGTGCGCTACTTATTCACAACATAATCGCTGCTTTCTCAAACAATCTATTCATTTTTTGAATGCTTTAATTGCCATTTAAGTGATTTTAGGAAACCATTCGCAACAATCATGATAGTGCCGTGGTGTTTTGGGTGCCAACCGTCAAGCGGTCGGCGCCGTATGGCCTGTTATGGCAAAAAAACGATGTACCCATAACGATAACCGGTCATACCGGAAAGCATACAAACACAACAAGAGGATTTATGGCAGAAAGTAAACCTGAGCTACAGCGTGGGCTGGAGGCTCGTCATATCGAATTAATTGCCCTTGGGGGCACTATTGGCGTTGGATTGTTTATGGGCGCCGCCAGCACCCTCAAATGGGCGGGGCCATCAGTTCTGTTGGCCTATATTGTCGCCGGGCTGTTCGTCTTTTTCATTATGCGTTCCATGGGCGAGATGCTGTTTCTGGAGCCGGTTGCCGGTTCATTCGCGGTGTATGCCCACCGTTATATGAGCCCCTTCTTTGGTTATCTCACTGCCTGGTCGTACTGGTTTATGTGGATGGCGGTGGGGATCTCGGAAATTACCGCCATTGGCGTCTACGTGCAGTTCTGGTTCCCGGATATGGCACAGTGGATACCCGCGCTGATTGCAGTCGGGTTAGTGGCGTTGGCAAACCTGGCGGCGGTTCGGCTGTACGGTGAAATTGAGTTCTGGTTTGCGATGATCAAAGTGACCACCATCATTGTGATGATCGTCATTGGGGTCGGCGTTATCTTCTTTGGCTTTGGTAATGGTGGCCAGGCGATTGGTTTCGGCAACTTGACCGAGCACGGCGGCTTTTTTGCCGGTGGCTGGAAAGGCTTCCTGACCGCGTTATGTATCGTGGTGGCCTCCTACCAGGGGGTGGAGCTGATCGGCATCACGGCGGGTGAAGCCAAAAATCCGCAGGTCACATTGCGTAGCGCGGTAGGGAAAGTGCTGTGGCGTATCCTGATTTTCTACGTCGGCGCGATATTTGTGATCGTCACTATCTTCCCGTGGAATGAGATTGGCAGCAACGGCAGCCCGTTCGTTCTCACGTTTGCCAAAATTGGAATTACCGCTGCGGCCGGGATTATCAACTTCGTGGTCCTGACCGCCGCGCTGTCTGGCTGCAACAGCGGGATGTATAGCTGTGGTCGTATGCTGTACGCGCTGGCGAAGAACCGTCAACTACCTGCCGTTGTTGGAAAAGTCTCTCGTCATGGCGTGCCGGTTGCTGGCGTAGCGATTTCTATCGCCATCTTGCTGATTGGCTCATGCCTGAATTACGTTATTCCGAATCCGCAGCGTGTCTTTGTGTATGTCTATAGCGCCAGTGTATTGCCGGGGATGGTGCCGTGGTTTGTTATCCTGATTAGCCAGTTACGTTTTCGTCAGGCACACAAAGAGGCGATTGCCAGCCATCCTTTCCGCTCCATTCTGTTCCCGTGGGCGAATTATTTGACGATGGCGTTCCTGATTTGCGTATTGATCGGCATGTATTTTAATGAAGATACCCGAATGTCGCTGTTTGTGGGTATGGGCTTCATACTGGCTGTGACGCTCATTTATAAGGTTTTTGGTCTGAATCGGCATGGGGAAAGCCAAAAACTGGAGGAATAAGCGACAAAACGCACATTCCGTGACCAAACGGTAATTTATTTTAAAAAAGCACTAGACAGCAGACCGAGACCTCCGTAATATTCAGCCCCGCAACGGCGCTAAGCGCCCGTAGCTCAGCTGGATAGAGCGCTGCCCTCCGGAGGCAGAGGTCTCAGGTTCGAATCCTGTCGGGCGCACCATTTAGTAGGGTGCCAGAGCTGCGGTGGTTTTAATACCGCGTAAAAGATTTGCAGTGGTGGCTATAGCTCAGTTGGTAGAGCCCTGGATTGTGATTCCAGTTGTCGTGGGTTCGAATCCCATTAGCCACCCCATTAATTTAAAGTTGTGAAATGCGAAGGTGGCGGAATTGGTAGACGCGCTAGCTTCAGGTGTTAGTGTCCTTAGGATGTGGGGGTTCGAGTCCCCCCCCTCGCACCACGACTTAAAGAATTGAACTAAAAATTCAAAAAGCAGTAAAACGGCGAGTAGCGCAGCTTGGTAGCGCAACTGGTTTGGGACCAGTGGGTCGGAGGTTCGAATCCTCTCTCGCCGACCAATTTTGAACCCCGCTTCGGCGGGGTTTTTTGTTTTCTGATTTTCTCTTCTTTCAGGCACTTACACAAAGAAAGACCTGTGTGATATCGCTGCCATGTCCCGAATTACCTGATGTCTTAAAAAGTCCGAATAACTAGTTTTTGCAGTGCAATCATGGCATGCCTTGTGCAATAATATGCGTGTAGATGCTCATTCCATCTCTTATGTTCGCCATCTGGCCTCATAAACTCAGGAATGACGCAGAGCCGTTTCCGGTGCTTATCGTCCACTGACAGATGTCGCGTTAGCCTCATCAAACACCATGGACATAACGTTGAGTGAAGCACCCATTTATGTTGTCATACAGACCTGTTTAACGCCTGCTCCAAAAGAGCGGGCGTTTTTTTATGCATATACACGTCATCCTTCAAGCTGCCTCTTTGTTGGCTACGCCTGAGTTATTCGGCCCATCCCTGGGCCTCACCCCTACGGGGCCGCCGCAAACAGCGTTCAAATCTGTTCCTGACAGATTTGTCACCCCAGTCACTTACTTATGTAAGCGCTTGTGGATTCTCAGACTTGCCGCCTTGATGCATCTTGAATGATTTTGTGTATACGATTGCCCGGTAAGCGAAGTGTCACCGGGCAAGAGGGAATCACTGCGAAGGATTGTTGTTCTGTAGCGTCAGCATCAGGCCATCACGACGCATCGTGGCGGCTTCTTCTGGTTGATGCAGTCTGTCCAGCGCGTCGGCCAGCCAGGCGTAGTCGTAGGCATCCGGACGCTGTTTAAGGGCCGCACGGAAGGCGATCGTTGCCTCCTGCCATTCACCGTGCTTCATCAACGACTGACCAAGCGTACTCCACAGAAGCGGGCGATCGCCCACGGCTTTAATCTGCTGGCGCAGCACTTTTTCTATCTGCTCAGGGTTGTTGGTTTTCAGACGCGGGATAGGCAGTACCAGGCGGTCGTCATACTGGCGTTTCAGACCCTCAATGATGATTTGCTGTGCCGTATCATGATCGTCGCACTCAATCAGATGCTCAGCCATGGCGACCTGCAGGTCAACCTGATGACGGGTTTTACGGTTCTGGTTTTTCCACCATGCGCGTAGACCCTCACTACCCTGATCGGCGCGAACCTGATCCATCAGGCCCACCCAGGCTTGTTGTTCCAGCATGGCACGGTGTTCTTCATCACCCACGCGTGCTTTGGCCATAGAAGGAATGATATCCAGTAAGGAACTCCATGCACCGGTGCGAATGTAAGCCTGCTCAGCCAGACGCAGAACTTCCGGGTGACGCGGCGTCACTTCCAGCAGCTTGTCGACGCTGTGGCGCGCGGCGTGGTCCTCATTGCGGGCCAACTGTAGGCGAACACGGGTGATGTCCACCGGGATTGTATCGTTCCCGGCCAGTTCAGCTGCACGTTCAAGGTGCTGATTAGCGCGAGCTTCATCACCACGCTGCTGAGCCGCTTCTGCTGCCAGAAGATAATTGACTACCGGCTGTTCCGCGTGATCGGCATTTTTCGACATCAGTTTTTCAACCTGCTGATAGTCGCCTTCTGCCAGCTTGAGCAGAGCCTGCTCGGTCTGCTTACGTGCACGGCGGCGCTTGCGACCCACAAACCAGCCGCGCGTATGCGCACCGGTGCGGAAAATACGGCGCAGCAGCCATTCAATCGCAAACAGAATGACCATGGCGACGATCAGGATGATCACCAGACCCGTCACGCTGGTTTCAATGTTGTAGTTGTCTGTTTGGATCAGCACGTATCCCTGATGACCGGCGATCATTGGGCCGACGACGATCCCGGCGATCAGCAGCACAAAGAGCAATAATACTTTTAGCATCATTATTCTCCCTGCGGCGCGGTTGCCGGCGTGTCAGCCTGAGGTGCAGGTGCAGGTGCAGGTGCAGTTTCAGCCTCGGCTGGAGAGGTTGTTGGCTGTGCCAGTAAATTACGCACGCGGGTTTGCATGAGCTTCTCGAGAATGGTCTGGCTCTGCAACGTGTCCGGCACGTTCATACTGATGCTTTGCTGGCTCAGCTGATCCACTTCATCAAGAAACGCTTTGGTGGTTGCATCGTCGGTGTCGTAATAGGCGCGTACCCAGGTGGAGACATTCTCCAGCGCCTGGCGATAGGTTTCTTCCTGATGACGTGGCACGGCTTGTGCGGCCACTAACAGGCGAGAACGGATATTTTCGCGCAGGTAAACGTCCTGATTTGGTGCCAGTAGCGGAACGGCAGTTTCATCGCGACGGCGAATGGTAATAAAGCTGTCCATAAAGTTCTGCCAGCTTTTTTGCAGATTGACGCGCCATTCGCTAATAGAGCTGGAAAGCTCACTGCTGTCGGAATCCATCGGTGAATCGTCGGTGTTGTTGTCCGCCAGGCGTAGGTTATCAATCTGGTTAGAGAGCTGATTTACCTTGAGGATAATGCCGTCGTAGTCGACCTGTGAAACCGCAGACAGGCTGGCGATATCATCGGTGATGGCGCGACGGGCGGTAATCAAACTGGGATCGTTCATGTCTGCCAGGCTGGCATCGGCGCTTTTCAGCAGCGCTGCCGCAGACGTAACGTCCTGATCGCTCCATAATTTACGTCCGGCCAGTTTCACCAGGAAATCAGCCTGTGCCAGCAGCCAGGTTTTTGCATCACTGCCGGAGATGGTGGCGACCTTCTGCTGGACTTCATCAAGCTGTTTGACCAGCGCGGCCTGCTGTCGACTGGCTTCATCCAGCTGTGTGGCCTGCTGTTTAATAATGCCTTCCAGCTCGCTCTTCTGACTTTCCTGCGCTTTTTGTAGCGCGATGAGCTGAGTCGCCAGCGCATCGCTGGTTGCTGTTTGCGTTGTTGCCTGCTGTTTCGCCCAGCCATACAGACCCACGCCCGCCGCCAGTGCAATCGCAATTGCCACTGCGCTCAGGATCAGTGCGGTGTTGTTGTGGTTCTTTTTTTCTGCTTTGACTGGCTGTGGCGTTGTTTCCACGGCCTTCCTGGTCTCTTCAACCACGGCGGAGGATTTTTCTTGTTCCGTCATTATGGCATCCCATTATGAGAGTTATTGTAATGCGCGCAGTAGCGCATCGTTGTCGGCGTTATCAGCGACCTTAATATCTTGCCAGCCCAGTTCCCGGGCGAGGTGCGCCAGACGCTCACTGACGACCAGCAGCCGACAGCGTAGTAACCAGTGCTCGCGATACCATGGCGGAATAAGAGACCAGAGCTGTTGCAGCATCTCTCCGCTGGTGACAACCACCGTCGTCACACCGCGTGAATGCCAGCGCATCGCCTCTTCTGCACCATCGTAATGTTTTGCACTGCGTTGATAACATTCACAAAAATCAACATCTGCACCACGAGCTGTTAAGGTTTCGCCTATCAGCTCACGACCGCCGTTGCCGCGTAAAATAAGCGCGCGTTTTCCCGCAATATTTTGTAATTCAGGTAATTGTAGCAAGACTTCGCTGATTTCCCGATCCAGCGGATAGTGAATATTGCATCCGCTCACGGTATGCAATGCCAGCGCTGTTGTGCGACCGATAGCAAAATAGCGCGGGAGAGTGGGCCAGTTTGCCCCCTGCTGCGAAAGCTCGGCATCGGCAAAGTTGACGGCATGCTGCGAGAGAGCAAAGACCAGATCGTTTTCCGTGAGCGCCGACAGTCGGGAGGCTAGCGTTGCCAGTTCCCGACCGGGCGAAAACTCGATAAGCGGAAAACTCCAGGCCACCTGCCCCAGTGTGCGCAGACGGCTCACTAACTCTTCCCCTGCGGGAGACGGGCGGGTGACCAGAATACTCATGCCGGTGCTTCTCCGTTATAAACGTCAGCCAGAATGGTGCGCGCACCGTTCTCTAACAGTTCTTCCGCCAGGGAAATGCCCATTTGTTCGGCATCCTGCGGTGCACCACGACGCTCTCCACACACCATCTGCGACCCGTCAGGTGCACCGACCAGCGCACGTAGCCAAATCTCACCGTTGATGAGTTCTGCATAGCTGCCAATAGGCACCTGACAGCCCCCTTCCAGGCGGGTGTTCATGGCGCGTTCCGCTTTGACGCGCAGGGCGGTTTCTTCATGGTTGAGCGGGGCCAGCAGCGCCTGGGTACGTAGATCGTCAAGTCGACATTCTATGCCCACAGCACCTTGCCCGACAGCTGGCAGAGAGACCTCTGGCGGCAGCGCGGTCCGGACGCGTGACTCAAGCCCTAAACGCTTTAGCCCGGCGACGGCAAGAATAATGGCGTCATAGTCGCCGTTATCCAGTTTGCTCAGGCGTGTGCCCACGTTGCCACGCAATGAGCGGATAACAAGATCCGGGCGCTGCTTCGCCAATTGGCACTGGCGACGTAGGCTCGACGTCCCAACGATGCTGCCTTCCGGGAGGTCATCCAGTGAGTTAAATTTATTTGAGACAAACGCATCGCGTGGATCTTCGCGTTCACAGATAGTAACCAGCCCAAGTCCTTCAGGGAACTCGACCGGCACATCCTTCATGGAATGCACGGCGATATCGGCGCGTTTTTCTAACAGCGCGACTTCCAGCTCTTTGACAAATAAACCTTTCCCCCCGACTTTCGCCAGCGGGGTATCCAGGATCACGTCGCCACGGGTCACCATAGGGACCAGTTCAACGACCAGACCGGGGTGATTTGCCATTAAAGCGTCTTTGACATAATGTGCCTGCCAGAGCGCAAGGGGGCTTTGGCGTGTGGCAATTCTCAAAACATTGTCTAACATGCTTGTTACCGTCATTATCAATCATTAACCATCCTAACATCCTTATCAAAGGGATGTCAGCGTTACGCTCAAACGTAGTGAGACGAAAAGGCGCTGCATCATCACTGGCAGTGATTAATGACGAGATACCTCCCGACCGTATGAAGGAATTTACACGCAACGAACGGTGCTACACTTGTATGTAGCGCATCTTTCTTTACGGTCAATGAGCAAGGTGTTAAATTGATCACGTTTTAGACCATTTTTTCGGCTGTACTCCCTAAAAAAAGTGCGGAGAAAAAAAGGTAACGGTTATTTTTGACATACGGTTTATCCGAATTGCTGAAGAGTGTTGGTAAGCGCATGCGCTGCAGCAGTCGACACCATGACGGATAGCAAAATCAGGCGATACGTCTTGTACCTCTATATTGAGACTCTGAAACAGAGACTGGATGCCATAAATCAACTGCGTGTCGATCGCGCGCTTGCTGCCATGGGCCCTGCTTTCCAGCAGGTATACAGTCTGCTGCCGACATTATTGCACTACCACCATCCGCTGATGCCGGGTTACCTCGATGGTAACGTTCCCAAAGGCATATGCTTTTACACGCCTGATGAAACCCAACGTCACTACCTGAATGAGCTGGAGCTGTACCGCGGCATGTCGCCGCAGGACCCCCCGAAGGGTGAACTGCCGATTACCGGCGTTTACTCGATGGGCAGCACCTCTTCAGTCGGGCAAAGCTGTTCCTCTGACCTGGATATCTGGGTCTGCCATCAATCCTGGCTGGATAGCGAAGAGCGCCAGTTGCTGCAGCGTAAATGCAGCCTGCTGGAAAGCTGGGCCGCCTCGCTGGGCGTGGAAGTCAGTTTCTTCCTGATTGATGAAAACCGTTTCCGTCACAATGAAAGCGGCAGTCTGGGTGGTGAAGACTGTGGCTCAACGCAGCACATCCTGTTGCTTGATGAATTTTATCGCACCGCCGTGCGCCTCGCGGGCAAACGTATTCTATGGAATATGGTGCCGGGCGACGAAGAAGAGCATTACGACGATTACGTTATGACGCTCTACGCACAGGGGGTGTTAACGCCAAACGAATGGCTGGATCTGGGTGGGCTCAGCTCGCTTTCCGCCGAAGAGTACTTTGGCGCCAGCCTTTGGCAGTTGTACAAGAGTATCGACTCCCCGTACAAAGCGGTGCTGAAAACGCTGCTGTTGGAAGCGTATTCCTGGGAATACCCCAATCCACGCCTGTTGGCGAAAGACATTAAACAGCGCCTGCACGACGGCGAGATCGTCTCTTTTGGTCTCGATCCGTACTGCATGATGCTGGAGCGCGTGACCGAGTACCTCACGGCAATCGAAGATCCGACGCGCCTCGATTTAGTTCGTCGATGTTTCTACTTAAAAGTGTGCGAGAAACTGAGCCGCGAGCGCGCCTGCGTGGGCTGGCGTCGTGAAGTGCTAAGTCAGTTAGTGAAAGAGTGGGGCTGGGACGACGCCCGTCTGACCATGCTGGATAACCGCGCCAACTGGAAGATTGACCAGGTTCGTGAAGCGCACAACGAACTGCTCGATGCGATGATGCAGAGCTACCGTAACCTGATCCGCTTCGCGCGTCGTAACAACCTCAGCGTCAGCGCCAGCCCGCAGGACATTGGCGTGCTGACTCGTAAGCTGTACGCTGCGTTTGAGGCCCTGCCGGGCAAAGTGACGCTGGTGAACCCGCAGATCTCACCGGACCTCTCGGAACCGTATCTGACCTTTATCCATGTGCCGCCGGGTCGTGCTAACCGTTCAGGTTGGTATCTCTACAACCGTGCGCCCAACATGGATTCGATCATCAGCCATCAGCCGCTGGAATATAACCGCTACCTGAACAAACTGGTGGCGTGGGCGTGGTTTAACGGTCTGCTGACATCACGTACGCATTTGTTTATTAAGGGCAACGGCATTGTCGATCTGCCGAAGCTGCAGGAGATGGTCGCTGACGTATCGCACCACTTCCCGCTGCGCTTGCCGGCACCTACGCCGAAAGCGCTGTACAGCCCGTGCGAGATTCGCCATCTGGCGATTATCGTCAACCTTGAATACGACCCTACGGCGGCATTCCGCAATCAGGTGGTGCATTTTGATTTCCGTAAGCTGGACGTCTTCAGCTTTGGCGAAGAACAAAATTGCCTGGTCGGTAGCGTAGACCTGCTGTACCGCAACTCGTGGAACGAAGTACGTACGCTGCACTTCAACGGCGAGCAGGCGATGATTGAAGCGTTAAAAACGATTCTCGGCAAAATGCATCAAGATGCGGCACCGCCGGACAGCGTCGAGGTCTTCTGTTATAGCCAGCATTTACGTGGCCTGATCCGTACACGCGTCCAGCAACTGGTGTCCGAGTGCATTGAGCTGCGCCTTTCCAGTACACGCCATGAAACCGGTCGCTTCAAAGCGCTGCGCGTTGCCGGGCAGACGTGGGGACTGTTCTTTGAGCGTTTGAATGTGTCGGTACAGAAACTGGAAAACGCCATTGAATTCTACGGCGCAATTTCACACAACAAGCTGCACGGTCTTTCCGTTCAGGTTGAGACCAATCACGTGAAATTACCGTCTGTAGTGGATGGTTTTGCCAGTGAAGGGATCATCCAGTTCTTTTTCGAAGAAACGGGTGATGAACAGGGCTTTAATATCTACATTCTGGACGAGAGTAATCGGGTCGAGGTGTATCACCATTGCGAAGGCAGCAAAGAAGAGCTGGTTCGCGATGTTAGCCGCTTCTACTCCTCGTCGCACGATCGCTTTACCTACGGCTCCAGCTTCATTAACTTTAATCTGCCGCAGTTCTATCAGATTGTGAAAACCGATGGTCGCGCGCAGGTTATCCCGTTCCGTACCCAGCCGATTAACCCGGTCCCGCCGGCTAATCAGGATAATGACACGCCGATGTTGCAGCAGTATTTTTCGTGATTATTGTGCCGGATGGCGGTGTAAACATCTTATCCGGCCTACAATTGACGCGAAACGGGTAGGCCGGATAAGCAAAGCGCATCCGGCACAAAACCTCAACGGAAGCTCACGGCTTCTCCCGCCTGTTGCGTTGCAGCCTGCTCCAGCAGATCCCAGAAGCGTTCACCGCTACGGTCGCAAATCCATTCGTCACCTTTCAAGTTAAAATGGTAGCCACCCTGTTTGGTCGCCAGCCACACCTGATGCAGCGGCTCCTGACGGTTAATAATAATCTTGCTGCCGTTTTCAAAGCTGATGGTCAGCACGCCGCCGTTGATCTCGCAGTCGATATCGCTGTCGCCGTCCCAGTCGTCCAGACGCTCTTCAATGGTCATCCACAGGGTGTCGGCAAGGCGGTGAAATTCACTGTCGTTCATTGGTGTTTTTCCGTTTTTTCATGATGGCGAGAGTATAACCTGAAAGAATTCACGTTGCAGTTTTAGCCAAACTCTTGCTTTTACGTCTTCTCCTGCGATGATAGAAAACAGAAAGTATGAACTTTACGGGCAATCCATAATGAAAAACGTGTTTCAGGCACTCGCTGTACTTCTTACTCTGTTCAGCCTGACGGGCTGTGGTCTGAAAGGTCCACTCTATTTCCCGCCAGCAGATAAAACCGCGCCGCCACCGACGAAGCCAGTTGAAACGCAATCGCAGTCCACAGTGCCCGATCGAAACGATCGAGCAACGGGAGATGGGCCTTCCCAGGTAAACTACTAAAGCGAAGTCTCTGTACCCGCGTGAACGGAGTGAACGATGCAATTCTCTAAAATGCATGGCCTTGGCAACGATTTTATGGTCGTCGACGCGGTAACGCAGAATGTCTTTTTTTCACCTGAGCTGATCCGCCGCCTGGCCGACAGGCATCTTGGTGTGGGATTTGATCAGCTGCTGGTGGTTGAGCCTCCGTATGATCCGGAACTGGATTTCCATTACCGTATCTTTAATGCTGATGGTAGCGAAGTGTCGCAGTGCGGTAACGGTGCCCGTTGTTTTGCGCGTTTTGTACGCCTGAAAGGGCTGACCAATAAACGTGATATCCGCGTCAGTACGGCGAATGGCCGCATGGTATTAACTGTGACGGACGATGAGCTGGTGCGGGTCAATATGGGCGAGCCCAATTTTGAACCCTCGCAGGTGCCTTTTCGCGCCAATAAAGCAGAGAAGACCTATATTATGCGGGCGGCCGAGCAGACAGTATTGTGCGGCGTGGTATCAATGGGGAATCCACACTGCGTCATTCAGGTTGATGATGTGGATACGGCCACGGTGGAAACGCTGGGACCGGTTCTGGAAAGCCATGAACGCTTTCCTGAGCGCGCCAATATTGGATTTATGCAAGTGGTGAAACGCGAACACATCCGGCTGCGCGTCTATGAACGTGGGGCGGGTGAAACGCAGGCCTGTGGCAGCGGAGCGTGCGCTGCTGTCGCTGTTGGTATTCAGCAGGGCCTGCTGGCAGAAGAAGTGCGCGTGGAACTACCGGGCGGTCGCCTTGATATCGCCTGGAAAGGCCCGGGTCATCCGTTGTATATGACTGGCCCGGCGGCACATGTCTACGACGGATTTATTCATCTATGAAGCAACCAGGGGAAGAACTACAGGAAACGCTCATGGAGCTTGACGATCGGGCGGTCGTCGAATATCTACAACGTCACCCTGAGTTTTTTATCCGTAATGCGCAAGCGGTTGAAGCGATGCGCGTCCCGCACCCGGTGCGGGGTACGATCTCTTTAGTTGAATGGCATATGGCTCGAGCGCGTAATCACATCAACGTGCTTGAAGAGAACATGACGCTATTGATGGAACAGGCTAACGCCAACGAAAGTCTGTTTTATCGCCTGTTAAATCTGCAAGGACGGCTGGCGGCGGCCAGCAGCCTCGACGATATGCTGATGCGATTTCATCGCTGGGCACGTGAGCTGGGGCTGGCTGGCGCGACGGTTCGTCTGTTCCCGGATCGCTGGCGGCTTGGCGCCCCTTCAAAGTTTACCCATCTGGCATTAAGTCGTCAGGCCTTCGAGCCGCTGCGTATTCAGCGTCTCGGGCAGTCACAGCACTATCTGGGTCCGCTCAATGGCCCGGAACTGCTGGTGATGATGCCGGAGGCGAAAGCGATTGGTTCGGTAGCCATGTCGATGTTGGGGCAAGATGGTTCCCTTGGCGTCATGCTGTTCAGCAGCCGTGATGTTAATCATTACCAGCAAGGGCAAGGCACGCAGCTATTGCAGGAAATCTCGCTGATGTTGCCGGAACTGCTGGAGCGCTGGATTGAACGCGTATGACCGACTCACCGCTTTCTCAGGACGTTGCACGCTTCTTACGCTATCTGGGCGTGGAGCGTCAGCTTAGTCCCATCACGTTACTCAATTATCGGCGTCAGCTGGATGCCATCATCGCGATAGCCGAAGAAACCGGCCTGCAAAGCTGGCAACAATGTGATGCAGCAAGGGTGCGCAGTGTTGCTGTGCGCAGTCGCCGCAACGGTCTGGGACCGGCGAGCCTGGCATTGCGCCTCTCCGCCTTACGCAGTTTCTTCGACTGGCTGGTGAATCAGGGTGAGCTGAAAGCCAACCCGGCAAAAGGTATTTCTGCGCCGAAGGCACCGCGGCATCTGCCGAAAAATATTGATGTGGATGACGTTAACCGACTGCTGGATATCGATCTCAACGATCCCCTCGCCGTGCGCGACCGGGCTATGCTGGAGGTGATGTACGGCGCGGGACTGCGTTTGTCGGAACTGGTTGGCCTGGATATTAAACATCTCGATCTCGACACCGGCGAAGTGTGGGTGATGGGTAAAGGCAGCAAAGAGCGCCGCCTGCCAATTGGCCGCAATGCGGTGGCTTGGATTGAACACTGGCTGGATCTGCGCGGGCTTTTCGGCAGTGACGAAGACGCGCTTTTTCTGTCAAAACTGGGCAAACGTATCTCCGCGCGTAACGTGCAGAAACGTTTTGCCGAATGGGGTATCAAGCAGGGGCTGAATAGCCATGTGCATCCCCATAAACTGCGCCACTCGTTTGCGACGCATATGCTGGAGTCGAGCGGCGACCTGCGCGGGGTACAAGAGCTGTTGGGACACGCCAACCTCTCTACCACGCAAATCTATACCCATCTTGATTTTCAACACCTGGCTTCAGTGTACGATGCGGCGCATCCGCGCGCCAAACGGGGGAAATAATGCGTTTTTACCGGCCTTTGGGGCGTATTTCTGCGCTCACCTTTGACCTTGATGACACCCTTTACGATAACCGTCCCGTTATCACGCGCACCGAGCAGGAAGCGCTCGCGTTTGTGCAAAATTATCACCCGGCGCTGAGCTCCTTACAAAATACCGACCTGCAGCGCCTGCGCCAGGCTGTGCGCGACGCCGAGCCGGATATTTACCATGACGTCACCCAATGGCGTCATCGTGCCGTAGAGCGCGCTATGCTGGAGGCTGGCCTGTCGGCGGCAGAGGCGAAAATGGGGGCAAACGCGGCGATGATGAACTTCGCCAAATGGCGCAGCCGCATCGACGTCCCGCAATCTACGCATGACACGTTGAAGGTACTGGCCCGCAAGTGGCCGCTGGTGGCGATCACCAACGGTAACGCGCAGCCGGAGCTGTTTGGTCTGGGCGAATATTTTGAGTTTGTGCTGCGTGCCGGCCCCGATGGGCGATCAAAACCGTTCAGCGACATGTATTTGCTGGCGGCGGAAAAACTGAATATGCCCATGGGTGAGATCCTGCACGTCGGTGACGACCTGACGACAGATGTCGCCGGGGCCATCCGCTGTGGCATGCAGGCCTGCTGGATCAAGCCGGAAAATGCCGACCTGATGCAAACCGCTGACAGCCGTTTACTGCCGCATATCGAAATTTCACAGTTGGCATCTCTGACCTCACTGATATAATCATCAACAACTCTGTATAAATTCCCAGGGGTCCGGCTGGGCCCTGTTGATTCCGGCGGTGCCAATGGACGTTTCTTACCTGCTCGATAGCCTCAATGACGAACAGCGCCA
Organism: Citrobacter sp. KH_055_1; assembly: GCF_057838705.1. Classification (NCBI taxonomy): domain Bacteria; kingdom Pseudomonadati; phylum Pseudomonadota; class Gammaproteobacteria; order Enterobacterales; family Enterobacteriaceae; genus Citrobacter; species Citrobacter sp. KH_055_1. Next base: position 4,665,823 of record NZ_CM174473.1, on the reverse strand, counting down.
GGCTGTGGCTGCGCCACGCAGCAACATGCTGGTTCTGGCAGGCGCGGGGAGTGGTAAAACGCGCGTGCTGGTACACCGCATCGCCTGGTTACTGACGGTTGAAAACAACTCGCCATACTCGATTATGGCGGTGACTTTTACCAACAAAGCGGCGGCAGAAATGCGCCACCGTATTGGTCAAATCATGGGAACCAGCCAGGGCGGTATGTGGGTCGGTACCTTCCACGGTCTGGCACACCGCCTGCTGCGTGCGCACCATATGGATGCCAACCTGCCGCAGGATTTCCAGATCCTCGACAGCGAAGACCAGCTGCGCCTGCTGAAGCGTCTGATCAAAGCGATGAACCTCGATGAGAAGCAGTGGCCAGCGCGCCAGGCAATGTGGTTTATCAACAGCCAGAAAGACGAAGGGCTGCGCCCGCACCATTTGCAGAGCTACGGCAATCCGGTCGAGCAAACCTGGCAGAAGGTTTACCAGGCCTACCAGGAAGCGTGCGATCGCGCCGGGCTGGTGGATTTCGCCGAGCTGCTGCTGCGCGCGCATGAACTGTGGCTCAACAAACCGCACATTCTGCAGCACTACCGCGAACGTTTTACCAACATCCTGGTGGACGAATTCCAGGATACGAACAATATCCAGTACGCCTGGATCCGCCTGCTGGCGGGTGACACCGGCAAGGTGATGATCGTCGGCGATGATGATCAGTCAATCTACGGTTGGCGCGGGGCGCAGGTGGAAAACATCCAGCGCTTCCTCAACGACTTCCCCGGTGCCGAAACTATTCGTCTGGAGCAGAACTACCGCTCGACCAATAATATCCTTAGCGCGGCTAACGCCCTGATTGAAAACAATAACGGGCGTTTGGGCAAAAAGCTGTGGACCGAGGGCGTCGACGGTGAGCCGATCTCACTCTATTGCGCGTTCAACGAACTCGATGAAGCGCGTTTTGTGGTTAACCGAATCAAAGCCTGGCAGGACAATGGCGGTCAGTTGACACAGTGCGCCATTCTTTATCGCAGCAACGCCCAGTCGCGCGTGCTGGAAGAAGCGCTGTTGCAGGCTAGTATGCCGTACCGTATTTACGGTGGAATGCGCTTCTTCGAGCGTCAGGAAATCAAAGACGCGCTCTCTTACCTGCGTCTGATAGCTAATCGTAACGACGACGCCGCGTTCGAGCGTGTGGTGAATACCCCCACGCGCGGTATCGGCGATCGTACGCTGGACGTGGTGCGGCAGACCTCGCGCGACCGCCAGCTGACAATGTGGCAGGCGTGTCGTGAACTGCTGCAGGAAAAAGCCCTGGCCGGGCGTGCCGCCAGCGCACTACAGCGCTTTATGGAACTTATCGACGCACTGGCGCAGGAAACCGCCGATATGCCGCTGCACGTGCAGACCGACCGGGTAATAAAAGACTCCGGCCTGCGCATGATGTACGAGCAGGAAAAAGGTGAGAAGGGCCAGACGCGTATCGAAAACTTAGAGGAACTGGTGACGGCAACGCGCCAGTTCAGCTACAACGAAGAAGACGAAGACTTGATGCCGCTACAGGCGTTCCTCTCCCACGCAGCGCTGGAAGCGGGCGAAGGGCAGGCGGATACCTGGCAGGATGCGGTCCAGCTAATGACCTTGCACTCGGCCAAAGGTCTGGAGTTTCCGCAGGTGTTTATCGTCGGAATGGAAGAGGGCATGTTCCCCAGCCAGATGTCACTCGATGAAGGCGGGCGCCTCGAAGAGGAACGCCGCCTGGCCTATGTGGGTGTTACCCGTGCGATGCAGAAACTGACGTTGACCTACGCCGAAACGCGTCGCCTGTACGGCAAAGAGGTTTACCACCGTCCATCCCGGTTTATTGGTGAATTACCAGAGACCTGCGTGGAAGAGGTTCGCCTGCGCGCCACGGTCAGCCGTCCGGTAAGTCATCAACGGATGGGTACGCCGATGGCGGAGAACGACACCGGCTATAAGCTCGGTCAGCGTGTGCGTCACGCCAAATTTGGCGAGGGCACCATCGTCAACCTGGAAGGTAGCGGTGAACACAGTCGTTTGCAGGTCGCGTTCCAGGGGCAGGGGATCAAATGGCTGGTTGCCGCCTACGCCAGGCTAGAAACCGTTTGATCGCCTGATGGCGCTACGCTTATCAGGCCTGCATGTCGCTTAATATTATGATTTGTAGGCCGGATAAGGCGAAGCCACCATCCGGCAATCTTTCGGTTAATATTCTGAAATCATAGATAAATCCCCCCGTTCTGCTAACCTTGCAGCATGAGGGGAAATTATTACTTTTTCGCCATCTGTTGCGTGTTGACGTCAAAATTTTGCTGGCGTAACATGCGCGCACGATTACGCTAAGAGGACATTCGCCTTGGACACACCCAGTAGATACTGGCTCATTATCCTGTCATCCAGGATCAACTCCTAAGGCTATCCCTTTTTGCTGATAGCCTTCGCGGTTGTCAGCGACCTTCTGTTTTTTCTCGTCGCGCCGAGTCAGGCTGTTTAATGGTCTGAAACCCAATTTGTTTCTGTGTGCCCACCGAACTGTCCGATAATTTTTTGCATTGGGAGTCCCGGTCATGCTGAGCGCATTTCAACTGGAAAACAATCGTTTAATACGTCTTGAGGCGGATGAAATTGATCATCTCGCCAGTTCGGTTTGGGTCGATTTAGTCGAGCCGGATGACGATGAACGAAACCGTGTGCAAAAGGACTTGGGCCAGAACCTGGCTACGCGCCCTGAACTGGAAGACATCGAAGCATCCGCACGTTTTTTTGAAGACGAAGACGGCCTGCACATCCACTCCTTCTTCTTCTATGAAGATGCCGACGATCATGCGGGCAACTCAACCGTGGCATTCACCATTCGCGAAGGTCGTCTGTTTACCCTGCGCGAGCGCGAACTGCCAGCGTTTCGCCTGTACCGTATGCGTGCGCGCAGCCAGTCGATGGTCGACGGCAACGCTTACGAGTTGCTACTCGATCTGTTCGAAACGAAAATTGAACAGCTGGCGGATGAAATAGAAAATATCTACAGCGATCTGGAAAAACTCAGCCGCGTGATTATGGAAGGGCGTCAGGGCGATGAATATGACGAAGCGCTCTCCACGCTGGCGGAACTGGAAGATATCGGCTGGAAAGTTCGTCTGTGTCTGATGGATACCCAGCGCGCATTAAACTTCCTGGTGCGTAAGGCGCGACTGCCGGGCGGTCAACTGGAGCAGGCGCGCGAGATCCTGCGAGATATCGAATCCCTGCTGCCGCACAATGAATCCCTGTTCCAGAAGGTTAACTTCCTGATGCAGGCGGCGATGGGCTTTATCAACATCGAACAGAACCGCATCATCAAGATCTTCTCGGTGGTTTCCGTCGTGTTCCTGCCGCCGACGCTGGTGGCATCCAGCTACGGCATGAACTTTGAGTTCATGCCGGAACTGCACTGGAGCTTCGGTTATCCCGGAGCGATTGTCTTTATGATGCTCGCGGGCCTGGCGCCGTATTTGTACTTTAAGCGCAAGAACTGGCTGTAGCAGAGAATTATTAACGCTCCCGTAGGCCTGATAAGCGCAGCGCCATCAGGCAGAAAGATGCCGGATGGCGACGTAACCGTCTTATCCGGCCTACAAAATCAGTGCCATCAGGCGCAATCACAACCCCCTTCGCGTTCTGCGTAGGGTATAAATCGCATCCATCACGAATATCGCCAGCGCGACCCAGATAAAGGCGAACGTCACCATCTTATCTGCGCCCGGTACTTCGCCGTAGAATGTTACCGCCAGCAGGAACATCAGCGTCGGCCCGATATACTGGAAAAAGCCCAGCGTGGACAGACGCAGACGGGTCGCTGCACCGGTAAAGCACAGTAGTGGAATGGTGGTCACGACCCCTGCTGCAATCAGCAACAGATTGAGCGACATGGGGTTCTGTCCCATATGGCTGGTTGGGCTGTCGGCAATACCAAACAGATAGATTGCCGCAATCGGTAACAGCCACAAGGTTTCGATCAGCATGCCGGTTTGTGCCTCGACGGCGATCTTCTTACGCACCAGGCCATAAAAAGCAAAGCTGAAAGCCAGTCCTAGCGCAATGATTGGCAGTGATCCAAACGTCCACAACTGTACCAGCACGCCGCAGGCGGCGAGCAGCACGGCCAGCCACTGCATGCGGCGAAAGCGCTCACCGAGGAAAATCATGCCCAATACAATATTCACCAGGGGGTTAATAAAGTAGCCGAGGCTGGCTTCCAGCATATGGTGGTTGTTGACCGCCCAAATGAATAGCAGCCAGTTTCCGCCGATGAGCACCGCGGAAAGCGCCAGCAGGAAAACCTTCTTTGGCGTTTGCAGCAGCGTTTTGACCCCTGACCATTGGCGGCTGATGCTCATCAGCACCACCATAAAGAAAAATGACCAAATCACACGGTGCGTCAGGATCTCGTCTGCGGGGACGTAGTAAATCAACTTGAAATATGCGGGTGCAATGCCCCAAATAAAATAGGCAGCAAGAGCGAGTAATACGCCCTGCCGCGTTTGCTTAGCATCCATCGGGAAAACTCATTTCAGAAATGTAACGGCAGTTTACCTTGTTTCAGGCGCTTACCCCACCATATACGTTGCGGTGGCGCTGGCGATATAAAGCTGCTCTTCGTTATGCAGCTCCACGCGTGCAACGGCAACTTTATTGCCTGCCCGCAGCAAACTGCTGGTAGCTGTGAAGCGATTCCCCCTGCCTGGGCGCAGATAATCGACGCGGAGATCGATGGTTCCCATGCGCGACATCCGCTGGCGCAGCTCGTCCTCGCTGATGGTTTCATGACGGGTCAGCGTACTGCCCACGCACACCAGTCCGGCTGCTACGTCCAATGCTGAGGCAATCACGCCACCATGCAGGATGCTTTGCGCCCAGTTGCCGACCATCATCGGTTGGTTATTAAAGGCCAGTTGGGCAAACTCTTTTTCGTAACGTTCCAGCTCCAGCCCCAGCGCCCGGTTAAACGGCATATGGTAGACAAACATTTCGCCCACTAATTTCAGTGCTTGCTCAGCAGTCAGTACGGCAGACATACAATCCCTAACTCTCGATGGTTAATGAGGTGTTGATATTATGCTTCTTAATTGTTGTTTTCTACTTTGGGACGGGATAACTAACGAAGAGCGCACTAAGTATGTAAAATGCTATCAATAAAATCTTACAATTCATCAATATTTTAGTTCAGGAGAACATGACCGATGCGGGCGATTCTGGGATGGTTACTACCAGCAGTTATGCTGCCGTTGACCGTGTATGCGCAGGAAGCGACGGTGAAAGAGATTCATGATGCACCCGCTGTGCGCGGCAGTATTATTGCCAACATGCTGCAAGAGCATGACAATCCTTTCACGCTTTACCCTTATGACACCAACTACCTCATCTACACCAATACCAGCGACATGAATAAAGAGGCCATCAGCAGCTATAGCTGGTCTGAAAATGCGCGTAAAGATGAGGTGAAGTTTCAGCTGAGCCTGGCGTTTCCGCTGTGGCGCGGGATTTTAGGCCCGAACTCCGTGCTTGGTGGTTCCTATACCCAGAAATCCTGGTGGCAGCTTTCTAATAGCGAAGAATCGGCACCGTTTCGCGAAACTAACTACGAACCACAACTATTCCTCGGTTTCGCCACCGATTACCGCGTTGCCGGCTGGACGCTACGTGATGTGGAAATGGGATACAACCACGACTCTAACGGTCGTTCCGAACCGACCTCGCGCAGCTGGAACCGCCTGTATACCCGCCTGATGGCAGAAAACGGTAACTGGCTGGTAGAAGTGAAGCCGTGGTACGTCATCGGCAGCACTGGCGATAACCCTGATATCACTAAATATATGGGCTACTATCAGCTCAAACTGGGTTACCACCTCGGTGACGCCGTGTTAAGCGCGAAAGGTCAGTACAACTGGAATACCGGCTACGGCGGCGCTGAGTTGGGTGTCAGCTACCCCATCACCAAACATGTTCGTCTTTATACCCAGGTCTACAGTGGTTATGGCGAGTCGCTGATTGACTATAACTTTAATCAGACGCGCGTTGGCGTGGGCGTAATGCTCAACGATATCTTCTGATCGGCATTGAGAGTATTTTAATCATTGCAGTTTCTCTCTCAGGCGCTGAAAATAGCGCCTGTTTTTATTTAAGGTTAACGGGGTTAATGTGGCGCAGGCGGAAGTGTTGAATCTGGAAATGGGCGCTAAACAGGTTTTGCAGGAAACCTTTGGCTACCAACAGTTTCGCCCTGGTCAGGAAGAAATCATCGACACCGTGCTCTCTGGCCGCGACTGCCTGGTCGTTATGCCAACCGGTGGTGGTAAATCCCTGTGTTATCAAATTCCCGCATTATTGCTGAACGGCCTCACCGTTGTTGTCTCACCGCTGATTTCCCTGATGAAAGACCAGGTCGATCAGCTGCTGGCAAACGGTGTAGCGGCGGCGTGTCTGAACTCCACCCAGAGCCGTGAACAGCAGCAAGAGGTGATGGCAGGCTGCCGTAGCGGGCAAATCCGCCTGCTGTACATTGCGCCCGAGCGCCTGATGCTGGATAACTTCCTTGATAATCTGGCGCACTGGAACCCGGTACTGCTGGCGGTAGATGAAGCGCACTGTATTTCCCAGTGGGGGCATGATTTCCGCCCGGAATATGCCGCGCTGGGTCAGCTGCGTCAGCGTTTCCCTGCGCTGCCGTTTGTGGCGCTCACGGCCACCGCCGATGACACCACCCGGCTGGATATTGTGCGTCTGCTCGGGCTTAACGATCCCCTCATTCAGATCAGCAGCTTTGACCGTCCCAATATCCGCTACATGCTAATGGAGAAGTTTAAGCCGCTCGATCAGCTGATGCGCTACGTGCAGGAACAACGCGGAAAGTCCGGCATTATTTACTGTAACAGCCGCGCGAAGGTTGAAGACACCGCGGCGCGTCTGCAAAGCCGCGGGATCAGCGCCGGGGCCTATCATGCCGGGTTGGACAACAACGTGCGCGCCGACGTGCAGGAGAAATTCCAGCGCGACGACCTGCAAATCGTTGTCGCGACCGTGGCGTTTGGCATGGGAATTAACAAACCCAACGTGCGCTTCGTGGTGCATTTTGATATCCCGCGTAATATCGAGTCCTACTATCAGGAAACCGGGCGTGCCGGGCGTGATGGCCTGCCCGCGGAAGCGATGCTGTTTTACGATCCGGCCGATATGGCGTGGCTCCGCCGTTGTCTCGAAGAGAAACCCGCCGGACAGCTGCTGGATATCGAGCGTCACAAGCTCAATGCGATGGGGGCCTTTGCCGAGGCGCAAACCTGTCGTCGTCTGGTGCTGCTGAACTATTTTGGCGAAGGGCGTCAGGAGCCGTGCGGCAACTGCGATATTTGTCTCGATCCGCCAAAACAGTACGACGGCTTAATGGATGCGCGTAAAGCGCTGTCGACGATCTACCGCGTTAACCAACGTTTTGGTATGGGCTATGTCGTCGAGGTTTTGCGCGGGGCGAATAACCAGCGCATTCGTGAGATGGCGCATGACAAGCTGCCGGTCTACGGTATTGGTCGTGAACAGAGCCACGAACATTGGGTGAGCGTCATTCGCCAGCTGATTCACCTCGGACTGGTGACGCAGAATATTGCCCACCACTCCGCGTTGCAGTTAACCGAAGCTGCGCGTCCGGTACTGCGCGGCGTTGTGCCGCTACAGCTTGCCGTGCCGCGTATTGTGGCGCTTAAACCACGAGCAATGCAGAAATCCTTTGGCGGTAACTACGATCGTAAGCTGTTTGCCAAACTGCGTAAGCTGCGTAAAGCCATTGCCGATGAAGAGAATATCCCGCCGTATGTGGTCTTTAACGACGCCACGCTGATTGAAATGGCCGAGCAAATGCCGGTGTCACCGAGCGAAATGCTGAGCGTCAACGGCGTGGGAATGCGTAAACTTGAGCGTTTTGGCAAAGAGTTTATGGCACTTATCCGCGCACATGTTGATGGTGACGACGAAGAGTAGTCAGCCAGGCAAAAAAGTGCCAGGATGGTGACTCTCTGAACTATTTCCCCGCGAGTCATTTTTATGTTAACGCTATTTTTTACCGTTGCGTTGGTACACATCGTAGCGCTGATGAGTCCTGGCCCCGATTTTTTCTTTGTTTCGCAAACGGCCGTTAGCCGCTCGCGCAAAGAGGCGATGATGGGTGTGCTGGGTATTACCTGCGGCGTCATGGTCTGGGCGGGCGTGGCACTGCTCGGTCTGCATCTGATCATCGAAAAAATGGCCTGGCTGCACACTATTATTATGGTCGGCGGTGGTCTGTATCTGTGCTGGATGGGGTATCAGATGCTGCGCGGCGCGTTTAAAAAACAGGACGTTGCGGCACCTGCGCCGCAGGTTGAGCTGGCGCAGAGCGGTCGCAGTTTTTTAAAAGGTCTGCTGACCAACCTGGCGAATCCCAAAGCCATTATCTATTTTGGCTCCGTCTTTTCGCTGTTTGTCGGCGACAACGTCGGTACCGCTGCCCGTTGGGGTATTTTCGCGCTGATTATCGTCGAGACGCTGGCGTGGTTTACCGTGGTCGCCAGCCTGTTTGCGCTGCCGAAAATGCGTCGTGGCTATCAGCGTCTGGCGAAGTGGATTGACGGCTTTGCCGGCGCGTTATTCGCGGGCTTCGGCATTCATCTGATTATTTCGCGTTAACTTACCAGTAGGCCGGATAAGCGGTAGCGTCATCCGGCACTGATCTCAGGCATGCCGTGCTGACGCCAGCAGGGCACCTATCAGCATAAACAGCGAACCAAACACTTTGTTCAGCGCCTTCATTTGCTTTGGCCCTTTAATCCAGCCCGCAATGCGGGTAGCCAGCGTCGCATAACCGATCATCACAATAATATCGACCACGATGGTGGTCACGCCCAGCACCACGTACTGCATCAACTGCGGCTCCTGCGGCATGATGAACTGCGGGAACAGGGCGGCGAGAAATACAATGCTCTTTGGGTTGGTCAGGTTGACGAAGACGGCGCGCTTGAACAGGCGACTGCGTGATTGCGTATTGGCGATGGTGTTCAGGTCGATGGCACCCGCCGCGCGCCATTGCTGAATGCCCAACCAGATAAGATAGGCTGCCCCCGCCCACTTCAGTACCTCAAAGGCGATCACTGACCGTGAGAATAGCGTTCCTAGCCCAACACCGACCAGCACGATATGAATGCCAAGCCCGGTCTGCAAACCGGCAATCGACGCCGCTGCTCCCCGATAACCATGGCTGATGGCGGTTGTCATGGTGTTGATCGCCCCTGAACCTGGCGACAAGCTCAAAACAATGGACGTCAGCAGGTAGGCGAACCACCATTCAAAGGTCATGAGAAACTCCCGACTTGTCTATTTTTATGCCACAATACGCTACTGCCGATGCGTTGTAACAGGCTCGGCAAAAAAAACGATTTTACTTGGTCAACGAGGCTGGATACCCGATGTTTCAGCAGCAAAAAGACTGGGAAACAAGAGAAAACGCGTTTGCCGCTTTTTCCATGGGGCCACTGACAGATTTCTGGCGTCAGCGGGAGGAAGCGGAATTCACTGGCGTAGATAATGTTCCCGTACGCTTTGTTCGCTTTCGTGCAGAAAAAAACGATCGCGTCATCGTCGTTTGTCCCGGGCGTATAGAAAGCTACGTAAAATACGCTGAACTGGCGTATGACCTGTTTTATTCTGGTTTTGACGTCCTCATTATCGACCATCGTGGCCAAGGGCGTTCCGGGCGGATGCTCTCGGATCCGCACCGTGGCCATGTGGATAACTTTAATGACTATGTCGACGATTTGACCGCCTTCTGGCAGCAGGAAGTGCAGCCAGGTCCATGGAGAAAACGCTATATACTGGCGCATTCCATGGGAGGCGCTATTGCCACGCTGTTCCTGCAGCGCCACCCTAATCAGTGTGATGCTATTGCCCTCAGCGCCCCGATGTTCGGGATCGTGATGCGCTTTCCTGACTGGATGGTGCGCCATATTCTTGACTGGGCTGAAGGGTATCCGCGCATTCGCGAAGGCTATGCCATGGGGACCGGTCGCTGGCGGGCGTTGCCGTTTGGGATGAATGCGCTCACCCATAGCCGACAGCGCTATCGGCGTAATCTGCGCTTCTATGCTGATGATCCGCAGTTGCGCGTAGGCGGTCCGACCTATCATTGGGTGCGTGAAGGCATTCTGGCGGGGGAGCAGGTGTTGGCCGGGGCCGGAGATGATGCGACCCCGACGTTGCTTATTCAGGCTGAAGAAGAGCGTGTGGTGGATAACCGCATGCACTATCGTTTTTGTGAACTCCGCGCTGCAGCGGGCCATCCTGTAGAAGGAGGTCAACCGCTGGTCATAAAAGGCGCCTACCATGAGATCCTTTTTGAAAAGGACGCAATGCGCTCAGTCGCGCTCAACGCCATTGTTGAATTTTTCGACAGGCATAACTCATCCAGCGGACACCGCTTTGCTTAGAGGTTTAATTTTTTATGTATCAGGTAGTTGCATCTGATTTAGACGGTACGCTGCTTTCCCCCGACCATACCCTGTCCCCGTATGCCAAAGAGACGCTGAAACTGCTGACGGCTCGTGGTGTGAATTTTGTGTTTGCGACCGGCCGTCATCATATTGATGTAGGGCAAATTCGCGACAATCTCGGCATTAAGTCCTACATGATCACCTCCAACGGTGCGCGCGTACATGATACTGACGGGAATCTTGTGTTCTCGCATAACCTGGATCGCGACATTGCCAGCGATCTGTTTGGTGTGGTGAATGCGAACCCGGATATCGTGACCAACGTGTATCGCGACGATGAGTGGTTTATGAACCGCCATCGCCCGGATGAAATGCGTTTCTTTAAAGAAGCGGTGTTTAACTACTCACTGTTTGAACCTGCGCTGCTGGAGCCGGAAGGCGTCAGTAAAGTGTTTTTCACCACCGACTCTCACGAAATCCTGCTGCCGCTGGAGCAGGCGATTAACGCCCGTTGGGGTGATCGTGTGAACGTCAGTTTCTCCACGCTGACCTGTCTGGAAGTGATGGCGGGTGGCGTATCAAAAGGCCATGCGCTGGAAGCGGTGGCAAAAGCGATGGGCTTCAGCCTGAAAGACTGTATCGCCTTTGGTGACGGCATGAATGACGCCGAAATGCTATCGATGGCGGGAAAAGGCTGCATTATGGGTAATGCACATCAGCGCCTGAAGGATCTGCACCCGGAGCTGGACGTGATTGGGCTTAATGCCGACGATGCTGTGCCGCATTATCTGCGAGAACTGTTTTTACAGTAACGGAACCGCTCATTAGTTAGTCAGTTGTCAACCGTGAACTTCGCTACAATGGGTGTATCTTTTGTTCAGAGACATCTATTGTGGCGCTACTCATCATTACCACTATTCTGTGGGCCTTTTCCTTTAGCCTGTTTGGCGAGTACCTTGCTGGTCATGTCGATAGCTATTTTGCCGTGCTGGTGCGGGTCGGACTGGCTGCGCTGGTGTTCCTGCCATTTCTGCGTACCCGCGGCCACAGCGTAAAAACTATTGGTCTGTACATGCTGGTGGGTGCCATGCAGCTTGGCATCATGTATATGCTGAGTTTCCGTGCTTATTTGTACCTGACGGTTTCCGAGCTGCTGTTATTTACCGTCCTGACACCGCTCTATATCACACTGATTTATGACCTGATGAGCCGACGCCGTTTACGCTGGAGCTACGCGTTTAGCGCACTGCTGGCGGTGATTGGGGCGGGGATCATTCGTTACGATCAGGTGACCAGTCATTTCTGGACCGGTCTGCTGCTGGTACAGCTTTCCAACATCAGCTTTGCCATCGGCATGGTGGGCTATAAGCGTCTGATGGAAACCCGTCCCATGCCGCAGCACAACGCCTTTGCCTGGTTTTATATGGGGGCATTACTGGTGGCGGTCGTTGCCTGGCTTATAGTAGGGAATGCGCAAAAAATGCCTGAAACTTCGCTGCAGTGGGGGATTCTGGTGTTCCTTGGCGTGGCAGCATCGGGCATCGGTTACTTTATGTGGAACTACGGCGCGACGCAGGTAGATGCAGGCACACTGGGTATCATGAACAATATGCATGTGCCTGCGGGGCTGTTGGTTAATCTGGCCATCTGGCACCAGCAGCCTCACTGGCCAAGCTTCATCATTGGTGCGGCTGTTATAGTGGCCTCACTGTGGGTGCATCGAAAGTGGGTCGCTCCGCACTCCGCACAAACGGCAGGTGATCGCAGGCGTGATTCCGCGCTGAGCGAATAAATGCTTCCGTGACCGGCTGACGCTGCTCGCCATCGCGCACAGCGGCGTACAGTCGGCTCCACAATCCATCACCCAGGGTTTTGGTCACCACCAGGCCCTGGCGTTCAAAACTCTCCACTACCCAGTGCGGCAGCGCTGCAATACCCATTCTGGCGGCGACCATCTGGATCAGCAGCAGGGTATTATCCACGCTCTTCAGCGACGGGCTAACGCCAGCAGGCTGCAGGAAATGCCGCCAGACATCCAGTCGGCTGCGCTGTACCGGATAAATCAACAGGGTTTCGCTGGCTAAATCTTCCGGCGTTACCTGCGTTTTGCTGGCCAGTGGGTGATCGGGCGCCAGTATCAGACGGACTTCAAAATCAAACATCGGTGAATAGTGCAGGCCGCTGCGCGGCAGAATGTCGGATGTCATCACCAGGTCCAGCTCATCCTGCTGCAGGGCTGGTTGCGGATCGAAAGTCACGCCGGATTTAAAATCCATCTCTACCTGTGGCCAGTTAGCACGGAAATTCTCCAGCGCGGGGGTCAGCCACTGAATACAGCTGTGACATTCAATGGCGATGCGCAGCCGGGTTTGCTGCGGTTCGTTGCATGCCTGAAGCGCGCGACCGATTTGTGGCAACACCTGATTGGCCAACTGCAACAAAATTTCACCCTGTGGCGTAAAACGTAGCGGCTGGCTTTTACGCACAAATAGCCGAAAGCCGAGGCGTTGTTCCAGATCGCTGAACTGGTGAGACAGGGCGGATTGGGTCTGATGCAACGTCGCTGCGGCGCCTGCCAGCGACCCACTGTTCCGCAACGCCTGTAGCGTTTTCAGATGCTTAATCTCGATCATGAAAGTCCTTCACTTCGGCATGAATAAATTGCGCTTGAGGAATATACAGTAACCGCCAATTATGGATGTGTAAACATCTGGACGGCTAAAATCCTTCGTCTTTTAAATTTATGGTGCGTTGGCTTCGTTTCCCCACCCCAGTCACTTACTTCAGTAAGCTCCTGGGGATGAGCAAACTTGCCGCCTTCCCTAAATTCAAAATCCATAGGATTTACATATAATTAGAGGAAGAAAAATGACAATATTGAATCACACCCTCGGTTTCCCTCGCGTTGGCCTGCGTCGCGAGTTGAAAAAAGCGCAAGAAAGCTACTGGGCGGGTAACGCCTCTCGTGAAGAATTGCTGGCAACGGGTCGCGAATTGCGCGCTCGTCACTGGGATCAACAAAAGCAAGCTGGCGTTGACCTGCTGCCAGTGGGCGATTTCGCCTGGTACGATCATGTGCTGACCACCAGTTTGCTGCTGGGTAACGTTCCGGCCCGTCATCAGAACAAAGATGGCTCTGTCGATATCGACACCTTATTCCGCATTGGCCGTGGTCGCGCACCGACCGGTGAACCGGCGGCAGCGGCAGAAATGACCAAATGGTTTAATACCAACTATCACTACATGGTGCCTGAATTTACCAAAGGTCAGCAGTTCAAACTGACCTGGACTCAACTGCTGGATGAAGTGGACGAAGCGCTGGCGCTGGGCCACGAAGTGAAGCCCGTCCTGCTGGGTCCGGTCACCTACCTGTGGCTGGGGAAAGTGAAGGGTGAACAGTTTGATCGCCTGAGTCTGCTGAACGACATCCTGCCGGTTTACCAGCAGGTGCTGGCTGAGCTGGCGAAACGCGGTGTTGAGTGGGTACAGATTGATGAACCTGCGCTGGTGCTGGAGTTGCCCCAGGAATGGCTGAACGCCTTTAAACCGGCGTACGATGCGCTGACCGGGCAGGTGAAGCTGCTACTGACTACCTATTTCGAAGGCGTGACGCCGAATCTGGGTACCATCACCGCGCTGCCGGTACAGGGTCTGCACGTGGATCTGGTTCATGGTAAAGATGACGTAGCCGAGTTGCACTCGCGTTTGCCCGCTAACTGGCTGCTTTCCGCAGGCCTGATTAACGGCCGTAACGTCTGGCGCGCCGATCTGACTGAGAAATATGCACAGATTAAAGACATTGTCGGGAAACGTGAGCTGTGGGTCGCCTCCTCCTGCTCCCTGCTGCACAGTCCTATCGATCTGAGTGTCGAAACCCGCCTGGATGCCGAAGTGAAAAGCTGGTTTGCCTTCGCCCTGCAAAAGTGCGGTGAACTGGCGCTGCTGCGTGATGCGCTGAACAGCGGTGATACTACTGCACTGGTCACGTGGAGTGCGCCAATTCAGGCGCGTCGTCAGTCAACCCGCGTCCACAATGCGGCAGTGGAAAAACGTCTGGCGGCTATCACCGCGCAGGACAGCCAGCGTACTCACGCTTACCCGGTACGTGCCGAAGCCCAGCGTGCGCGCTTTAACCTGCCAGCGTGGCCGACCACCACTATCGGTTCCTTCCCGCAAACTACGGAAATCCGCGGCCTGCGTCTGGATTTTAAAAAGGGTAACCTGGATGCGGGCAACTACCGCACCGGTATCGCCGAGCACATCAAACAGGCGATCGCTGAGCAGGAACGTTTAGGCCTGGACGTGCTGGTACACGGCGAAGCCGAGCGTAACGACATGGTTGAATACTTTGGCGAGCATCTGGACGGTTTTGTCTTTACTCAGAATGGTTGGGTACAGAGCTACGGCTCCCGCTGCGTGAAGCCGCCGGTAGTGATTGGTGACGTGAGTCGTCCGGAAGCGATTACCGTTGAGTGGGCAAAATACGCCCAGTCGCTGACTGACAAACCGGTCAAAGGCATGCTGACAGGCCCGGTGACCATTCTTTGCTGGTCATTCCCGCGCGAAGATGTGACCCGCGAAACCATCGCTAAGCAGATTGCGCTGGCACTGCGTGACGAAGTCGCCGATCTGGAAGCCGCCGGTATTGGCATCATCCAGATTGATGAACCGGCGCTGCGTGAAGGTCTGCCGCTGCGTCGTAGCGACTGGGCGGCGTATCTGGAATGGGGTGTCGAGGCCTTCCGTATCAACGCCGCGGTGGCGAAGGACGAAACGCAGATCCATACCCACATGTGTTACTGCGAGTTCAACGACATCATGGATTCCATCGCTGCGCTTGATGCCGACGTGATCACCATTGAAACCTCGCGTTCCGACATGGAGTTACTGGAGTCGTTCGAAGAGTTCGACTACCCGAACGAAATCGGGCCGGGCGTGTACGACATTCACTCGCCAAATGTGCCAAGCGTGGAATGGATTGAAGCCCTGCTGAAGAAAGCGGAACAGCGTATCCCGGCTGAGCGTCTGTGGGTGAACCCGGACTGTGGGCTGAAGACGCGTGGCTGGCCGGAAACCCGCGCAGCGCTGGCGAACATGGTGAAAGCGGCGCAGAACCTGCGTCAGGCTTAATTAGGTGCCCGATCGCCGGGGGCGTTAACGCTTACCCGGCCAACAGGAACGTGCAAGTCGTTGTAAGCCCGGTAAGGCGTAGCCGCCACCGGGCGATTAACATTTATTTCTTCCCACCATATTGCGCAAACCACGCCAGCATTCTTTGCCAGCCGTCATTGGCGGACTCTTCGTGATAGCTCGGGCGATAATCCGCGTTAAAAGCATGCCCGGCATCGGGATACACCACGATTTCTGCTTTGGCATTCGCCGCGCGCAATGCCTGACGCATGGTTTCCACGCTTTCCTGCGAAATACTGGTGTCCTGCGCGCCATAAAGCCCCAACACGGGGGCGTTAAGATCGGTAGCGATATCGACAGGATGCCTGGGCGAGTTCAGCGTTTTGTCGCCGACCAGTTTGCCATACCATGCCACTGCCGCTTTTAACTGCGGGTTGTGTGCGGCATACAGCCAGGTGATGCGTCCACCCCAGCAAAAACCAGTGATCATCAGTCGGTGTGCGTCACCACCGTTGCGTGAGGCCCAACTGGCGACGTGGTCCAGATCGGCCAGAACCTGAGAGTCCGGGACTTTGGCCACCAGGCCGCTTAACAGCGTTGAAATATCGGCAAAATCATTCGGATCGCCCTCGCGAAAGTAAAGCTCTGGAGCGACAGCCAGATACCCTTCCAGCGCCAGGCGGCGACAAATATCACGGATGTGTTCATGAACGCCAAAAATTTCCTGCACGACGATAACAACCGGTAGCGGACCTTCGCTGTGCTTCGGGCGTGCATGATACGCAGGCATATCATCGCCTTGAGACGGAATCGACGTTATTCCCGCGATGATTTCGTTATCCGGGGTGTGAACCGCCGTTGCTGCGGGTGGGGATACTGCAGGTGCAAAGCCAGATTGTCGTGTTGTTGCCATGGTATTCTCCGTACCCTTAAGTATTTAGCCAAATAGCGCATCATTAACTATAGACGCGTGCAACGAACCACATTGCCTTAAACGGTCTATCTTTTGTGCAAGGCTTGCCTGTATCGAACAGTTAATGTGACGTTCATCACTATTTGACGGTAATGAAATGCAATTGATTTACATCAAAGTGATGGCTGTCACGAAAATATGTTTATGCCTTCGGTAAAGTGTGTTTTTGCTTCTTCTGACAAAACCGATTCACAGAGGAGTTTTTATGTCTAAGTCTGATGTTTTTCATCTCGGCCTCACCAAGAACGATTTACAAGGGGCTACGCTTGCTATCGTCCCTGGCGACCCTGAGCGTGTGGAAAAGATCGCCGCGCTGATGGACAAGCCGGTTAAGCTGGCATCTCATCGCGAGTTCACTACCTGGCGTGCTGAGCTGGATGGTAAAGCTGTGATTGTCTGCTCTACCGGTATCGGCGGTCCGTCGACCTCTATCGCCGTAGAAGAACTGGCGCAACTGGGCATTCGTACCTTCCTGCGTATCGGTACGACCGGCGCTATTCAGCCGCATATCAACGTGGGCGACGTGCTGGTTACCACCGCGTCTGTCCGTCTGGACGGGGCGAGCCTGCACTTTGCACCGATGGAATTTCCGGCTGTTGCCGATTTCGAATGTACCACCGCGCTGGTGGAAGCCGCGAAATCTATTGGCGCGACTACCCACGTCGGCGTGACCGCCTCTTCAGATACCTTCTACCCAGGCCAGGAGCGTTATGACACCTTCTCTGGTCGCGTGGTGAGCCGTTTCAAAGGCTCGATGGAAGAGTGGCAGTCCATGGGCGTCATGAACTACGAAATGGAATCCGCTACGCTGCTGACCATGTGTGCAAGCCAGGGTCTGCGTGCCGGTATGGTTGCGGGTGTTATCGTTAACCGTACTCAGCAAGAAATCCCGAATGCTGAAACCATGAAGCAAACGGAAAGCCACGCGGTGAAAATCGTGGTAGAGGCTGCACGTCGCCTGCTGTAATTTTCTCTCCTTTCTGAAAAGGCCGACATGTTCGGCCTTTTTATTTTGCGCAGTACCTCGCAGGAAATTCCTTTTAAACTGGACGTTTATACAGCACAATTCTATTTTGTGCGGGTAAGTCGTTGCTGTAAGGGGGGCGTAGTGGATATTTCGATAATGATAAGTGCCGTCGTGGCGTTAGCTGCAGGGCTGCTTGTGGGCTGGCTGGCGACCAAAGCGCGTGCCGACCAAATCCGCGCGGATCTTATCGAAGAACGGCGTGAACTGGATATTGCGCTAAGCGCCGCACGTCAACAGCTGGCGCAGGAAGCCCACTGGCGCGACGAGTGCGAGCTACTCAACAACGAACTTCGCAGCCTGCAGAGTATTAACACCTCTCTGGAAGCCGATCTCCGGGAAGTCACCACGCGACTCGACGCGACGCAACAGCATGCGGAAGATAAAATCCGCCAGATGATCAACAGCGAACAGCGTCTGAGCGAACAGTTCGAAAACCTGGCAAACCGTATTTTTGAACACAGCAATCGTCGCGTTGATGAGCAAAATCGCCAAAGCCTGAATAGCTTGCTTACACCATTACGTGAACAGCTGGACGGTTTTCGCCGCCAGGTGCAGGATAGCTTTGGCAAAGAGGCGCAAGAGCGTCATACCCTGGCGCACGAAATTCGTAACCTCCAGCAACTGAACGCGCAGATGGCGCAAGAAGCGGTTAACCTGACACGGGCGCTGAAAGGCGATAACAAAACCCAGGGCAACTGGGGAGAAGTCGTACTCACGCGGGTACTGGAGGCGTCCGGTCTGCGCGAAGGCTATGAATATGAAACTCAGGTCAGCATAGAAAATGACGCACGATCGCGGATGCAGCCGGATGTTATTGTCCGATTGCCGCAGGGCAAAGACGTGGTGATCGATGCGAAAATGACGCTGGTGGCCTATGAACGCTACTTTAATGCAGAGGATGACTACACCCGCGAAAGTGCGCTACAGGAACATATCGCCTCCGTGCGTAACCATATTCGTCTGCTGGGCCGCAAAGACTACCAGCAGTTGCCGGGATTACGTACGCTTGATTATGTGCTGATGTTTATCCCGGTTGAGCCCGCTTTTCTGCTGGCGCTGGACAGGCAGCCCGAACTGATTACAGAAGCACTCAGAAATAATATTATGCTGGTAAGCCCGACCACGTTGTTGGTGGCATTGCGCACCATTGCTAATCTGTGGCGGTATGAGCATCAAAGTCGTAATGCGCAGCAGATCGCGGACCGGGCCAGCAAGCTTTATGACAAAATGCGGCTGTTTGTCGATGATATGTCAGCAATTGGTCAGAGCCTGGACAAGGCACAAGATAACTATCGGCAGGCGATGAAAAAATTGTCTTCAGGGCGTGGAAACGTTCTGGCTCAGGCAGAAGCGTTTCGTGGATTGGGTGTAGAAATTAAGCGCGAGATTAATCCTGAACTGGCTGAACAAGCCACGAGCCAGGATGAAGAGTTTCGTTTACGTTCGGTCCCCGAGGCGCAACAAGACGAGACTTACCCCGATGGAGAGGCGGTAAATCAGCAATCAAACTAGCCCGTTTGGGTTAGTTGAACCCGGTAGAAGGGTAGGGCAAATTGGCCCAATCTGTTACACTTCTCGAACATTTTTTGGATGAGCAGGCACTGAGATGGTGGATAATTCACAAGAAACGACGCACTTTGGCTTTCAGACCGTCGCTAAAGAGCAGAAAGCTGACATGGTGGCCCACGTTTTTCATTCTGTGGCGTCTAAATATGACGTTATGAATGACTTAATGTCATTTGGCATTCATCGTTTGTGGAAGCGCTTCACCATTGATTGCAGTGGCGTGCGCCGTGGGCAGACTGTCCTGGATTTAGCCGGTGGTACGGGCGATCTGACGGCGAAATTTTCTCGCATGGTCGGTGAAACCGGGAAAGTGGTTCTGGCGGATATCAATGACTCAATGCTCAAAATGGGTCGCGAAAAGCTGCGCAACATTGGCGTGATTGGCAACGTCGAGTATGTCCAGGCGAACGCGGAAGCATTGCCGTTCCCGGACAACACCTTTGACTGCATTACCATTTCGTTCGGCCTGCGTAACGTCACGGATAAAGACAAAGCACTGCGTTCTATGTATCGCGTGTTGAAGCCTGGTGGACGTTTACTGGTGTTGGAATTTTCCAAGCCGATTATCGAGCCGCTGAGCAAAGCGTATGACGCATACTCTTTCCATATTCTGCCGCGTATCGGTTCAATGGTGGCAAGCGATGCCGATAGTTACCGCTATCTGGCGGAGTCCATCCGTATGCATCCCGATCAGGACACGTTAAAAGCAATGATGCAAGATGCCGGGTTTGAAAGCGTTGATTACTACAACCTGACGGCAGGTGTTGTTGCGCTGCATCGTGGTTACAAGTTCTGACAGGAGATCGGGGATGCCTTTTAAACCCTTAGTGACCGCAGGCGTTGAAAATCTGCTCAACACCTTTCTGTATCGTTCACCGGCACTGAAATCAGCCAGAACGCGTTTGCAGGGCAAGGTGCTGCGTGTAGATCTCAAAGGATTTTCGACCCCGCTAGTCCTGGTGTTTAGCGAACGCCAGGTTGATGTACTGGGGGCATGGGAAGGCGAAGCTGATTGCACCGTGATCACGCATGCCAGCGTGTTACCAAAATTGCGCGATCGCCAGCAGCTCACGGCGCTTATCCGCAGCGGCGAGCTGGAAGTGCAGGGCGATATTCAAGTGGTGCAGAACGTTGTCGCGCTGGCAGACCTGGCGGAGTTCGATCCCGCAGAACTGCTTGCCCCTTATACTGGCGATATTGTTGCAGAAGGGATCAGCAAGACCCTGCGCGGTGGGGCTACGTTTTTATGCCGTACCGTTCAACGTCAGCAGCGTTATGTTGCCGAAGCGATCACCGAAGAGTGGCGCATGGCCCCGGGCCCGCTGGAAGTTGCATGGTTTGCCGAAGAAACCGCTGCCGTTGAGCGTGCGGTCGACTCCCTGGCCAAACGGCTGGAAAAACTGGAGGCCAAATGACGCCAGGTGAAGTACGGCGCCTTTATTTCATCATTCGCACTTTCTTAAGCTACGGTCTTGATGAACTCATCCCCAAAATGCGTATTACGCTGCCGCTTAGGTTGTGGCGCTACACGTTGTTCTGGATGCCAAACCGGCATAAAGATAAACCGCTGGGTGAAAGGCTGAGACTGGCTTTGCAGGAGCTGGGACCGGTGTGGATCAAGTTTGGTCAAATGCTTTCCACCCGCCGCGACCTTTTTCCTCCGCAAATCGCCGATCAGCTTGCACTGCTGCAGGACCGGGTGGCCCCATTCGATGGGCAACGCGCAAAACAACAAATCGAAGAAGCAATGGGCGGACTCCCTGTTGAAGAATGGTTTGATGATTTTGACATCACCCCGCTGGCATCTGCGTCTATTGCACAGGTTCACACTGCGCGACTGAAATCGAACGGCAAAGAGGTCGTGATCAAGGTCATTCGCCCGGATATTCTGCCGGTCATCAGAGCCGATTTAAAACTGATCTATCGCCTAGCTCGCTGGGTGCCTCGCTTGCTGCCGGATGGTCGCCGCCTGCGGCCAACGGAAGTGGTGCGTGAATATGAAAAAACGCTGATCGATGAGCTGAATCTGCTGCGCGAGTCGGCGAACGCGATTCAGCTGCGGCGTAATTTTGAAGACAGCCCGATGCTGTACATCCCGGAAGTGTATTCCGACTATTGCAGTCAGAACATGATGGTGATGGAGCGTATTTACGGTATCCCGGTTTCAGATGTTGCCGCGCTTGAGAAGAACGGCACCAATATGCAACTGTTGGCTGAGCGTGGCGTTCAGGTCTTCTTTACTCAGGTATTCCGCGACAGCTTTTTCCATGCGGATATGCACCCTGGGAATATTTTTGTTAGCTATGAACACCCTGAGAACCCGAAATATATTGGCATTGACTGCGGGATTGTCGGTTCGTTGAATAAAGAAGATAAGCGCTACCTGGCGGAAAACTTTATCGCGTTCTTTAACCGCGACTACCGCAAGGTTGCCGAGTTGCACGTAGATTCTGGCTGGGTTCCGCCGGACACCAACGTCGAAGAATTTGAATTTGCTATTCGTACCGTGTGTGAACCGATATTTGAAAAACCGCTGTCGGAGATTTCATTTGGTCACGTGCTGTTGAACCTGTTTAACACCGCACGTCGGTTTAATATGGAAGTCCAGCCGCAACTGGTGCTGTTACAGAAGACATTGTTGTATGTTGAGGGCGTTGGTCGACAGCTGTATCCGCAGTTAGATTTATGGAAAACAGCCAAGCCATTTCTGGAGTCGTGGATTAAAGATCAGGTCGGTATTCCTGCGCTTGTCAGGGCTTTTAAAGAAAAAGCACCGTTCTGGGTCGAAAAAATGCCAGAAATACCTGAACTTGTGTATGACAGTTTGCGCCAGGGCAAATATTTACAACACAGTGTTGATAAGATTGCGCGCGAGCTTCAGGCGAATCATGTTCGTCAGGGACAATCCCGTTATTTATTGGGTATTGGCGCAACGCTGCTGCTAAGTGGGACATTCTTGCTGGTAAGCCGTCCTGAGTGGGGTTTGATGCCTGGCTGGCTAATGGCGGGTGGCGTCATTGCCTGGCTGATAGGCTGGCGCAAAATGCGCTGAATTTTTCATCGCTCAAGGCAGGTCGTGTAACGTATACTACGGTCTTATTAATTCATCATCTATAACAGAGGAACATGTATGGGTGGTATCAGTATCTGGCAGTTGTTGATCATTGCCGTCATCGTTGTACTGCTATTCGGCACCAAGAAACTCGGCTCCATCGGTTCCGATCTTGGCGCGTCAATCAAAGGCTTCAAAAAGGCGATGGGTGATGATGAACCTAAGCAAGATAAAACCAGCCAGGACGCTGATTTTACTGCTAAATCCATCACCGATAAGCAGGGTGAAGTGAAAAAAGAAGACGCCAAAAGCCACGATAAAGAGCAGGTATAATCCGTGTTTGATATCGGTTTTAGCGAACTGCTATTGGTGTTCGTGATTGGCCTCATTGTTCTGGGGCCACAACGACTGCCGGTGGCGGTAAAAACGGTCGCGGGTTGGGTTCGTGCATTGCGCTCTCTTGCAACGACGGTTCAGAATGAACTGACCCAGGAGCTTAAGCTTCAGGAGTTTCAGGACAGCCTGAAAAAAGTTGAGAAAGCGAGCCTGACAAATCTGACGCCGGAGCTGAAAGCTTCGATGGATGAATTGCGTGAAGCTGCGGAGTCGATGAAGCGTTCTTACAGCGCTAACGACCCTGAGAAAGCCAGCGATGAAGCCCACACTATCCATAATCCGGTAGTGAAAGGGAGCGAAGCGCAGCATGAGGGGGTTACCCCGGCTACGGCTGAAGCGCAGGCCAGCTCGCCAGAGCAAAAACCGCAATCCACGGGTGCTAGTACGCCGGAACCGACGGAAGCCGCTTCCGTAACGTTGATGGACGCAGAAAAGAAATCCGCCGCGCCTGTTGTCGAATCCTCCCCTTCGTCGAGTGATAAACCGTAAACATGGCTGTAGAAGATACTCAACCGCTCATCACGCATTTGATTGAGCTGCGTAAGCGACTCCTGAACTGCATTATTGCGGTTCTGGTGATCTTTCTGGCGTTGGTTTATTTTGCCAACGACATTTACCATATGGTTGCGGCACCGCTGATCAAGCAAATGCCGCAGGGTGCGACGATGATCGCCACAGATGTGGCCTCGCCGTTCTTTACCCCGATAAAGCTCACCTTTATGGTGTCGCTGATCCTGTCAGCGCCAGTGATCCTGTACCAGGTATGGGCATTTATTGCTCCCGCGTTATATAAGCATGAACGCCGTCTTGTTGTGCCGCTGCTGGTTTCAAGTTCGCTGCTGTTCTATATCGGCATGGCATTCGCCTACTTTGTCGTCTTCCCGCTGGCGTTTGGTTTCCTTGCCAATACGGCTCCGCAGGGCGTACAGGTGTCGACGGATATTGCCAGCTACCTCAGCTTCGTAATGGCACTTTTCATGGCCTTTGGGGTCTCTTTCGAGGTTCCCGTTGCCATTGTGCTGCTGTGCTGGATGGGTATTACGACGCCTGACGAATTACGTAAAAAACGTCCTTATGTTGTCGTCGGCGCCTTTGTCGTGGGGATGTTACTGACGCCGCCGGATGTCTTCTCGCAAACGCTGTTGGCCATACCGATGTACTGCCTGTTTGAAGTCGGCGTTTTCTTCTCCCGTTTCTATGTCGGTAAGCGACGTACGCGAGACGAAGATAACGAGGCGGAGAACGAAAAAGCTGAAGCTGCCGATAAAACCGAAGAATAAATTCAACCGCCCGTAAGGGCGGTTGTCATATGGGAGGAAGCATGTTTGATATTGGCGTTAATCTAACCAGTACGCAATTTGCAAAAGACAGGGATGAGGTTGTCGCGCGTGCCTTTGCTGCCGGCGTAAATGGCATGCTTTTGACCGGAACTAACCTGCACGAAAGCCAGCAGGCGTTAAAACTGGCACAGCATTATCCACATTGCTGGTCCACCGCGGGTGTTCACCCGCATGACAGTAGTCAATGGCAACCCTCAACGGAAGAGGCGATTGTGGCGCTGGCAAACCAGTCTGAAGTGGTCGCCATTGGCGAATGTGGGCTGGATTTCAATCGCAATTTCTCCACGCCGCAGGAGCAGGAGCGGGCGTTTGAGGCACAACTGCGTATCGCCGCCGAGTTGCAGATGCCGGTTTTCATGCATTGCCGCGACGCACATGACCGTTTTCTGACGCTGCTCGAACCCTGGCTGGACAGCCTTCCAGGCGCTGTATTGCACTGCTTTACCGGCTCACGCCAGGAGATGCAGGACTGCGTAGACAGGGGGCTGTATATTGGCATCACCGGATGGGTCTGCGATGAGCGTCGGGGCATGGAACTCCGGGAACTGCTGCCGTTTATCCCGGTGGAAAGGCTCCTGATCGAAACCGATGCCCCTTATTTACTCCCCCGCGATTTAACACCGAAACCGGCTTCACGTCGTAATGAACCTGCGCACCTGCCGCACATTCTTGAGCGTGTTGCGCACTGGCGTGGAGACGATCCTCAGCGCCTGGCAGCCGCTATCGACGCCAATGTCAGGACACTCTTCGAAGTCACCTTCTGAGGCGGATTTAGATTTTGCGAAAACCGGTGTTTTTCACGCTCTGCTTAACCTCTTTATTCAGCAGGTTAAGCAGCAGCATGGAGCGTGCCTCGCCATCTGGTTCGGTGAAAAT
Source organism: Citrobacter sp. KH_055_1 (assembly GCF_057838705.1). Lineage (NCBI taxonomy): Bacteria > Pseudomonadati > Pseudomonadota > Gammaproteobacteria > Enterobacterales > Enterobacteriaceae > Citrobacter > Citrobacter sp. KH_055_1. Next base: position 4,640,972 of record NZ_CM174473.1, on the reverse strand, counting down.
TGCCTTCAGCCCTTCAAATGCACCTTCGGTGATAATCACGCTATCTCCTGGATACGGGGTTTCAGGGTCAATAATCCCTTCTGGTTTGTAGATGGAAAGCTGGTGAATAACGGAAGACGGAACTGTTGCGGGTGTTGCACCAAAGCGGACGAAATGGCTGACGCCACGCGTGGCATTGATGGTGGTGGTGTGGATCACTTCCGGGTCGAATTCGACAAACATGTAGTTAGGGAAAAGTGGCTCACTGACTGTAGTACGTTTTCCACGCACTATTTTTTCCAGGGTGATCATGGGCGTCAGGCAGCTCACGGCCTGTCTTTCCAGGTGTTCCTGGGCACGCTGAAGTTGCCCGCGTTTGCAGTACAGTAAATACCAGGCTTGCATAATAACTCTTATCCGCTTGTTCTGAGCGTAAGCATAACAAAAGCCATGCACTAAGTTAATTATACCCGCCTCAACGCAACCCGAAACGCATTGGGTATATAATCCCTGCGCTTGCATGTACCGCCAGAGTTCACGCTAATTTAACAAAAATACAGCATCGCAATGATGAACGCCGTATAATGAGGCGCTTACGAAGAGGCCACAATGGACGCCATGAAATATAACGATTTACGCGACTTCCTGACGCTGCTTGAACAGCAGGGTGAGCTCAAACGCATTACGCTTCCAGTGGATCCTCATCTGGAAATCACTGAAATTGCCGATCGCACGCTGCGTGCGGGCGGGCCTGCGTTGTTGTTTGAGAACCCTAAAGGCTATTCGATGCCGGTGCTGTGCAACCTGTTTGGCACGCCTAAGCGTGTTGCAATGGGGATGGGACAAGAAGATGTCTCTGCGCTGCGGGAAGTGGGTAAGCTGTTGGCGTTTTTGAAAGAGCCGGAGCCGCCAAAAGGGTTCCGCGATCTGTTTGATAAGCTGCCGCAGTTCAAGCAGGTTTTGAATATGCCGACCAAACGGCTGCGCGGTGCACCTTGTCAGCAAAAAATCGCGTCAGGCGATGACGTCGATCTCAACCGTATTCCCATCATGACCTGCTGGCCGGAAGATGCCGCCCCGCTGATCACCTGGGGGCTCACCGTGACGCGTGGCCCGCATAAAGAACGGCAGAATCTGGGCATCTACCGTCAGCAGCTGATCGGCAAAAACAAGCTTATTATGCGCTGGCTTTCCCATCGTGGTGGCGCGCTTGATTATCAGGAGTGGTGTGCAGCCCATCCTGGTGAGCGTTTTCCAGTTGCGGTAGCGCTGGGGGCCGATCCGGCAACGATTTTGGGCGCGGTAACGCCGGTACCTGACACGTTATCGGAATACGCGTTTGCCGGACTGTTGCGCGGTACCAAGACCGAAGTGGTCAAATGTATTTCCAACGATCTTGAAGTCCCAGCCAGCGCAGAGATCGTGCTGGAAGGCTACATCGAGCCGGGGGAGTTAGCGCCGGAAGGTCCGTACGGCGACCATACGGGTTACTACAATGAAGTGGATAGCTTTCCGGTCTTCACCGTCACGCACGTTACCCAGCGTGAAGATGCTATTTATCACTCCACCTACACCGGGCGTCCACCCGATGAACCTGCCGTGCTGGGCGTGGCGCTGAACGAAGTGTTCGTGCCGATTCTGCAAAAGCAGTTCCCGGAAATCGTCGATTTTTATCTGCCACCGGAAGGTTGTTCGTATCGACTGGCGGTTGTCACGATCAAAAAACAGTACGCCGGTCATGCCAAACGCGTCATGATGGGTGTTTGGTCGTTTTTACGACAGTTTATGTACACCAAATTTGTTATTGTCTGCGATGACGATGTCAACGCACGTGACTGGAATGATGTGATTTGGGCGATCACCACCCGTATGGACCCGGCCCGGGATACGGTGTTGGTAGAGAATACACCGATTGATTATCTGGATTTTGCCTCGCCGGTCTCCGGCCTTGGTTCAAAAATGGGCCTGGATGCTACCAATAAATGGCCGGGTGAGACCCAACGTGAATGGGGACGTCCGATTAAAAAAGATCCCGAAGTGACTGCGCGCATTGACGCAATTTGGGATGAGCTGGCCATCTTTAATGACGGCAAAAGCGCCTGAGGCGCGATCGTTTTGCCTATTGATCCGACAGAGAGAGCGCATGACAACCTTAAGCTGTAAAGTGACCTCGGTAGAAGCTATCACTGACACCGTATATCGCGTCCGTTTAGTGCCAGACGCGGCGTTTTCCTTTCGTGCTGGTCAGTATTTAATGGTCGTGATGGATGAACGAGATAAGCGTCCGTTCTCCATGGCCTCAACGCCGGATGAGCACGGGTTCATTGAGCTGCACGTGGGTGCCTCTGAGCTTAACCTGTATGCGATGGCCGTCATGGATCGCATTCTCCAGGATCGAGAAATCAACGTGGATATCCCGCACGGCGAAGCCTGGCTGCGTGACGATGAAGACCGACCGCTGATCCTGATTGCTGGCGGCACCGGCTTCTCTTATGCGCGCTCGATTTTACTGACCGCGCTGGCGCGCAACCCAAACCGTGACGTGACGATTTACTGGGGCGGGCGTGAAGAGAAGCATCTCTACGATCTCGGTGAACTGGAAGCGTTGTCTGTTAATCACCCGAACCTGCGCGTTGAGCCCGTGGTCGAACAGCCTGAAGAAGGTTGGCGTGGTCGTACGGGTACCGTACTAACGGCAGTATTGCAGGATCACGGCACGCTGGCTGAGCATGACATCTACATTGCCGGGCGTTTTGAGATGGCAAAAATCGCGCGCGATCTGTTCTGTAATGAGCGTCAGGCACGTGAAGATCGCCTGTTTGGTGATGCGTTCGCTTTTATTTAAAAATAAAAAACCCGCCCCTGACAGGCGGGAAGAACGGCAACTAAACCTTCTCTCTTCGCCATTGGCACCAATAGCTTTGAGATAACATTTTGTAGGCCGGATAAGACGTTTTTACGTCGCCATCCGGCATCGTTGCCGGGGGCGCTTCGCTTGCCCGGCCTACAAGATGCGGCACTCTGTGATTACACTCTCTCAAATACCGTAGCGATACCCTGACCCAACCCAATACACATCGTCGCCAGACCAAACTGCACGTCTTTACGCTCCATCAGGTTCAGCAGGGTGGTGCTGATACGCGCACCGGAACATCCCAGCGGGTGGCCCAGGGCGATCGCACCGCCGTTGAGGTTGATCTTCTCGTCAATCTGCTCCATCAAGCCCAGATCTTTAATGCATGGCAGGATCTGCGCAGCAAAGGCTTCGTTCATTTCAAACAAACCGATGTCACTGACGGAAAGCCCAGCTTTTTTCAGCGCCAACTTTGAGGCTGGAACCGGGCCGTAACCCATGATTGACGGATCGCAACCGACCACCGCCATTGAGCGAATGCGCGCGCGCGGCGTCAGGCCCAGTTCGCGGGCACGGCTCTCGCTCATTACCAACATAGCAGCGGCACCGTCGGAAAGCGCGGAAGAGGTACCGGCAGTGACCGTACCGCTAACCGGATCAAACGCCGGACGCAGGGTAGACAACGCTTCGAGGGTGGTTTCCGGACGGATCACTTCGTCGTAGTTAAACTGTTTCAACACGCCGTCGGCATCGTGACCGCCAGTCGGGATGATTTCATTTTTAAATGCGCCAGACTGGGTGGCAGCCCAGGCGCGAGCGTGTGAACGTGCGGCGAAGGCATCCTGCATTTCACGGCTGATACCGTGCATACGAGAGAGCATTTCCGCCGTCAGGCCCATCATCCCCGCGGCTTTTGCCACGTTGCGGCTCATTCCCGGATGAAAATCTACGCCGTGGCTCATTGGCACGTGACCCATATGCTCCACGCCGCCAATCAGGCAAGCCTGAGCATCGCCGGTCATAATCATGCGCGCCGCATCGTGCAGGGCCTGCATGGATGAACCGCACAAGCGGTTGACGGTGACAGCCGGGACGGAGTGTGGGACTTCCGCCAGCAGTGCTGCGTTACGGGCGATATTGAACCCTTGCTCCAGCGTCTGTTGTACGCAACCCCAGTAAATGTCATCGAGAGCCGCGGGCTCAAGCGCTGGATTCCGCGCCAGCAGGCTACGCATTAAATGTGCGGAGAGATCTTCTGCCCGCACGTGACGGAACGCGCCCCCTTTCGAACGGCCCATCGGGGTACGGATCGCATCAACAATTACAACCTGTTCCATTGTGACTCCTTAAGCCGTTTTCAGGTCGCCAACCGGGCGGGCAGGCTCAACCGAGGGATAGTACGGTTCGTTATGACGCGCTTTATTACGCAATCCTTCAGGCACCTCATACAGTGGGCCGAGGTGCTGGTATTGCTGCGCCATATCGAGGTATTTGGCGCTGCCGAGCGTATCCAGCCAGCGGAACGCACCGCCGTGGAACGGAGGGAAGCCGAGACCGTAAACCAGTGCCATATCGGCTTCCGCCGGGCTGGCAATGATGCCTTCTTCCAGGCAGCGCACCACTTCGTTGACCATCGGGATCATCATGCGGGCGATAATCTCGTCATCACTGAAATCGCGCTTCGGCTGGCTGACGTCTGCCAGCAGGCCATCGACCGCAGCATCCTCTTCTTTCTTCGGCTTGCCTTTGCTGTCTTCTTTATAACGCCAGAACCCGAGACCATTTTTCTGTCCAAAGCGGCTGGCATCGAACAGGGCATCGATCGCGTCGCGATAATCTTTCTGCATCCGCTGCGGGAAGCCTGCGGACATCACTGCCTGCGCGTGATGTGCAGTATCAATACCGACTACGTCCAGTAAATACGCCGGACCCATTGGCCAACCGAACTGTTTCTCCATCACCTTATCGACTTTGCGGAAGTCCGCGCCGTCGCGCAGTAACTGGCTGAAACCGGCGAAGTAGGGGAACAGCACGCGGTTTACAAAGAAGCCAGGGCAGTCGTTGACCACAATCGGCGTTTTGCCCATCAGGCTTGCCCAGGCGACGACTTTAGCGATGGTTTCATCCGAGCTTTTCTCACCGCGGATGATCTCAACCAGCGGCATCCGGTGCACCGGGTTAAAGAAGTGCATGCCACAGAAGTTTTCCGGGCGCTTCAGAACGCTGGCCAGTTCGCTAATCGGAATGGTAGACGTGTTTGACGCCAGCACGGTATCCGGGCGCACTTTATCTTCGGTCTCTGCAAGCACCGCTTTTTTCACTTTTGGATTTTCAACAACCGCTTCCACCACCACGTCCACGCGCTCAAAGCCGGTGTAGTCGAGGGTTGGTTGGATGGTGGAAATCACGCCCGCCATCTTCAGACCGTCGATCTTGCCGCGCTCAAGTTGCTTATTCAGCAGCTTGGCGGCTTCGGTCATGCCCAGCGTCAGCGATTTATCGTTGATATCTTTCATGATAACCGGCACGCCTTTCCAGGCAGACTGGTAGGCTATACCGCCACCCATAATGCCTGCGCCCAGAACTGCGGCTTGCTTCGGTGTCTCAATATCCTTCGTCAGTTTTTTCGCTTTCGCTTTGACGTACTGATCGTTGAGGAAAATACCGACCAGCGCACGCGCCTCGTTGGTGTGCGCCAGCGGGACAAAACTTTGGTTTTCCAGGTTCAGCGCTTCTTCACGACCGAAGCGGGCGGCAGCTTCAATCGTTTTCACAGCGGTAATCGGGGCTGGGTAATGTTTCCCTGCCGTCTGCGCAACCATGCCTTTGGCGATGGTAAAGCTCATGGCCGCTTCAATTTTGCTGAGTTTCAGCGGCTCCAGTTTTGGTTGGCGTTTGGCCCGCCAGTCGAGGTCGCCGTTGATTGCCTGACGCAGTACCGCCATTGCGCCCTCGAGCAGTTTTTCCTGCTTCACAATGCCATCAACCAGACCGATTTTCAGTGCCTGCTCGGCACCGACGTCTTTACCCGCAGCAATGATTTCCAGCGCGCTGTCTGCACCCAGCATGCGTGGCATACGCACGGAACCGCCAAAGCCCGGCATGATGCCCAGCTTGGTTTCCGGTAGACCGATGCGCAGGTCCGGGGTTGCCAGACGGTAGTCGGTCGCCAGGACGCACTCGCAGCCGCCACCCAGCGCATAGCCGTTGACCGCAGACAGGGTTGGGACAGGCAGATCTTCCAGGCGATTAAAGACGCTGTTGGCAAAGTGCAGCCACTGGCTTAGCTGTTCTTCAGGAACAAGGAACAGTGAAAGGAATTCGGTGATATCGGCACCGACAATAAAGGCTGCTTTGTTAGAACGCAGCAGCAGCCCTTTTAAATCATGTTGTTTCTCCAGCACATCCAGCGCATGGCCAAGGCTGGCTACGGTTGCCGTGTCGAGTTTATTGACTGAGCCAGGGGCATCGAACACCAGTTCGGCGATGCCATCTTCCAGCCAGTCGAGGTACAGGGTGTCGCCTTTGTAAAGCATGTCAGTCTCCTGAATCCGCAAGGTGATCTGGTCATACCAGATGAATCGAAGTGTGTGTTTTATGTTAATAAAATGCAAATGAATGATTAAAGAAATGACGGGCCGATCACGCTCGGCAGAAATCACGCAGTCACAGGACGATGTGCTAAGATGCGGAGACTTGAGGTCAAAAAAACAGAAGGGTAAATAATGGAATCACTGGCCGCACTCTATAAAAATCATATTGTTACCTTACAGGAACGGACCCGCGATGCGCTGGCGCGTTTTAAGCTGGATGCGTTACTTATTCACTCCGGTGAGCTGGTTAACGTTTTTCTCGACGACCATCCGTATCCGTTCAAGGTCAATCCGCAGTTTAAAGCCTGGGTACCCGTCACGCAGGTTCCCAACTGCTGGTTGCTGGTGGATGGTGTTAATAAGCCTAAGTTGTGGTTCTACCTGCCGGTGGATTACTGGCACAACGTTGAGCCGCTGCCGACCTCTTTCTGGACCGAAGAAGTTGAAATCATTGCGTTGCCAAAAGCCGACGGTATTGGTAGCCAGTTGCCTGCTGCCCGCGGCAATATCGGGTACATCGGCCCGGTACCGGAACGTGCGCTGCAGCTGGACATTGCTGCCAGCAACATCAACCCGAAAGGGGTGATCGACTATCTTCACTATTACCGTGCGTATAAAACCGATTACGAGCTGGCCTGCATGCGCGAAGCGCAGAAAATGGCGGTAAGTGGACATCGTGCAGCCGAAGAAGCGTTCCGTTCAGGGATGAGCGAGTTCGACATCAACCTGGCGTACCTGACAGCCACGGGGCATCGCGATACCGACGTGCCTTACAGCAACATCGTTGCGCTTAACGAACATGCCTCTGTACTGCATTACACCAAGCTGGATCATCAACCGCCGTCAGAAATCCGCAGCTTCCTGCTGGACGCCGGGGCGGAATATAACGGCTATGCGGCAGACCTGACGCGGACCTGGTCGGCGAAAAGCGACAACGACTATGCACAGTTGGTGAAAGACGTTAATGAAGAAGAACTGGCGCTAATTGCAACCATGAAAGCGGGTGTCAACTATGTGGATTATCACATTCAGTTCCATCAGCGCATCGCGAAGCTGCTGCGTAAACATCAAATCATCACCGACATGAGTGAAGAGGCGATGGTGGAAAACGATCTTACCGGGCCGTTTATGCCGCACGGTATTGGTCACCCGCTGGGATTACAGGTGCATGATGTCGCTGGTTTTATGCAGGATGATAGCGGTACGCATCTTGCCGCACCGTCGAAGTATCCGTACCTGCGCTGCACTCGCGTGCTGCAACCGGGCATGGTCCTGACCATTGAGCCGGGCATTTACTTTATCGAATCCCTGTTAGCGCCGTGGCGTGAAGGGCAATTCAGCAAACACTTCAACTGGCAGAAGATTGACGCGCTGAAGCCGTTCGGTGGTATTCGTATTGAAGACAACGTGGTCGTCCATGAGAATCATATCGAAAACATGACCCGGGATTTGAAACTGGCGTAATGGACAGTTGGTTAATCCCTGCGGCGCCGGTTAGCGTCGTTGAAGAGATCAAAAAAAGCCGCTTCATTACGTTGCTTGCCCACACGGACGGCGTAGAGGCGGCAAAAGCGTTTGTCGAGTCAGTCAGGGCAGAGCATCCGGACGCCCGCCACCATTGCGTGGCGTGGGTAGCGGGTGCGCCGGATGACTCGCAACAGCTGGGCTTTTCGGACGACGGCGAACCGGCGGGGACGGCAGGTAAACCGATGCTTGCGCAGCTAATGGGCAGTGGCGTTGGCGAGATTACCGCGGTGGTGGTGCGCTACTACGGCGGTATTCTTCTCGGTACAGGTGGACTGGTCAAAGCCTACGGTGGTGGGGTGAGCCAGGCATTGCGGCAATTAACAACGCAGCGCAAGACGCCGCTTACCGAATATACTTTGCAGTGTGAGTACGGCCAACTGGCAGGTATTGAAGCACTGTTGGGGCAGTTCGACGGTAAAATCATAGCCAGTGATTACCAGGCATTCGTTCAGCTACGGGTAGCGCTTCCTTACACGAAAGTGAATGAATTTTCAGCAAGGCTGGCGGATTTTAGTCGAGGTTCATTGCAATTGTTAGCGATTGAAGAATAATCCCCACCTCATTTTAAAGAACTAAGGAAGCGGCAGAGATGCATTTTCGCGCCATTACCCGAATCGTTGGACTACTGGTCATCTTATTCTCGGGGACAATGATCATCCCCGGACTGGTAGCGCTCATCTACCGTGATGGGGCGGGTCGTGCATTTACGCAAACTTTCTTTGTCGCGCTGGCGATTGGCTCCATGCTGTGGTGGCCGAACCGTAAAGAAAAGGGCGAACTGAAATCCCGCGAAGGGTTTCTTATCGTGGTCTTGTTCTGGACCGTGCTGGGCAGCGTGGGTGCGCTACCGTTTATCTTTGCTGAAAGTCCAAACCTCACGATCACCGATGCGTTTTTCGAATCCTTCTCCGGCTTAACTACGACGGGCGCAACCACGCTGGTGGGGCTGGATTCATTACCACATGCGATTCTCTTTTATCGTCAAATGCTGCAATGGTTTGGCGGGATGGGGATCATCGTGCTGGCGGTGGCTATTCTGCCCATTCTTGGCGTCGGCGGTATGCAGCTTTACCGGGCAGAAATGCCTGGGCCGCTGAAAGACAATAAAATGCGTCCGCGTATTGCCGAAACGGCGAAAACCCTGTGGCTTATCTATGTATTGCTGACAGTGGCCTGTGCGCTGGCGCTGTGGTTTGCCGGCATGCCTGCGTTTGACGCTATCGGTCACAGCTTTGCGACCATTGCTATCGGCGGCTTTTCAACGCATGACGCCAGCGTGGGTTATTTCGATAGTCCGACTATCAACACAATTATTGCAATCTTCCTGCTGATCTCCGGGTGTAACTATGGCCTGCACTTCTCTTTATTAAGCGGGCGTAGTCTGAAGGTCTATTGGCGCGATCCGGAATTTCGGATGTTCATTGGGGTACAGCTGACGCTGGTGGCTATCTGTACGCTAGTATTGTGGATCCACAATACCTACGGTTCGGCGCTAACGACAATCAATCAGGCCTTTTTCCAGGTGGTGTCGATGGCGACCACCGCGGGGTTCACCACGGACAGTATTGCTCGCTGGCCGTTGTTCCTGCCCGTGCTGTTGCTGTGTTCTGCCTTTATTGGTGGCTGTGCCGGGTCAACGGGCGGTGGCTTGAAGGTGATTCGTATTCTGCTGCTGTTCAAGCAGGGTAACCGTGAGTTGAAGCGCCTGGTCCACCCGAACGCGGTTTACAGTATTAAGCTAGGTAACCGTGCACTGCCAGAACGTATCCTCGAAGCAGTATGGGGATTCTTCTCGGCCTATGCGCTGGTCTTTATTATCAGTATGCTGGCGATTATCGCGACCGGCGTGGATGACTTCTCTGCATTTGCTTCCGTTGTCGCGACGCTGAATAACCTGGGGCCAGGGCTGGGTGTGGTTGCCGACAACTTTGCCAGTATGAACCCGGTGGCGAAATGGATCCTGATTGCCAATATGCTGTTTGGTCGTCTGGAGGTCTTTACTCTGCTGGTACTCTTTACCCCTACCTTCTGGCGTGAATAATGGAGTAACACGTGAAAACACTGATTCTTTTTTCTTCCCGGGATGGACAAACGCGCGAAATCGCCGAGTATCTGGCTTCTGAGCTCAAAGAGTTGGGCATCTGGGCGGATGTGATGAATCTGCACCGCACCGAAGAGCCTGACTGGCAGCACTATGACAGCGTGGTGATCGGTGCCTCGATTCGCTACGGTCACTACCATTCTGCTTTTCAGACGTTTGTGAAGAAGCACGCTACGCGGCTGAACGCGATGCCGAGTGCGTTCTACTCCGTTAATCTGGTCGCCCGTAAGCCGGAAAAACGTACCCCGCAAACCAACAGCTATGCGCGCAAGTTTCTGATGACCTCGCCGTGGCGACCCGATCGTAGCGCGGTGATCGCTGGCGCACTGCTTTATCCTCGCTATCGTTGGTATGACCGCGTCATGATCCAACTGATTATGAAGATGTCCGGTGGCGAAACGGATACGAATAAAGAAGTGGTCTATACCGATTGGGAACAGGTTGCGAGTTTTGCGCGAGAAATAGCGCAATTAACCAACAAAGCGTCGTTAAAATAAACGTAAAGAATAAAAAATACGCACTCGGAAAATTATTTTAAATTTCCCCTTGTCAGCCTGAAATAACTCCCTATAATGCGCCTCCACTGACACGGAACAACGGATTACAAGCCGCCGGGTCAGCGGGGTTCCACTGAGAACCCTGCGGAGAAAAGCAGAAATTAAATGCTTGACTCTGAATGAGGAAAACGTATTATACGGGACCTCGCAACGGTGAGCGAAAGCCGCGTTGCACTGCTCTTTAACAATTTATCAGACAATCTGTGTGGGCACTCGAAGATACGGATTCTTAACGTCGCAAGACGAAAAATGAATACCAAGTCTCTGAGTGAACATACGTAATTCATTACGAAGTTTAATTCACGAGCATCAAACTTAAATTGAAGAGTTTGATCATGGCTCAGATTGAACGCTGGCGGCAGGCCTAACACATGCAAGTCGAACGGTAGCACAGAGGAGCTTGCTCCTTGGGTGACGAGTGGCGGACGGGTGAGTAATGTCTGGGAAACTGCCCGATGGAGGGGGATAACTACTGGAAACGGTAGCTAATACCGCATAATGTCGCAAGACCAAAGAGGGGGACCTTCGGGCCTCTTGCCATCGGATGTGCCCAGATGGGATTAGCTAGTAGGTGGGGTAACGGCTCACCTAGGCGACGATCCCTAGCTGGTCTGAGAGGATGACCAGCCACACTGGAACTGAGACACGGTCCAGACTCCTACGGGAGGCAGCAGTGGGGAATATTGCACAATGGGCGCAAGCCTGATGCAGCCATGCCGCGTGTATGAAGAAGGCCTTCGGGTTGTAAAGTACTTTCAGCGAGGAGGAAGGGGATGTGGTTAATAACCGCATTCATTGACGTTACTCGCAGAAGAAGCACCGGCTAACTCCGTGCCAGCAGCCGCGGTAATACGGAGGGTGCAAGCGTTAATCGGAATTACTGGGCGTAAAGCGCACGCAGGCGGTCTGTCAAGTCGGATGTGAAATCCCCGGGCTCAACCTGGGAACTGCATCCGAAACTGGCAGGCTAGAGTCTTGTAGAGGGGGGTAGAATTCCAGGTGTAGCGGTGAAATGCGTAGAGATCTGGAGGAATACCGGTGGCGAAGGCGGCCCCCTGGACAAAGACTGACGCTCAGGTGCGAAAGCGTGGGGAGCAAACAGGATTAGATACCCTGGTAGTCCACGCCGTAAACGATGTCGACTTGGAGGTTGTTCCCTTGAGGAGTGGCTTCCGGAGCTAACGCGTTAAGTCGACCGCCTGGGGAGTACGGCCGCAAGGTTAAAACTCAAATGAATTGACGGGGGCCCGCACAAGCGGTGGAGCATGTGGTTTAATTCGATGCAACGCGAAGAACCTTACCTACTCTTGACATCCAGAGAACTTAGCAGAGATGCTTTGGTGCCTTCGGGAACTCTGAGACAGGTGCTGCATGGCTGTCGTCAGCTCGTGTTGTGAAATGTTGGGTTAAGTCCCGCAACGAGCGCAACCCTTATCCTTTGTTGCCAGCGGTTCGGCCGGGAACTCAAAGGAGACTGCCAGTGATAAACTGGAGGAAGGTGGGGATGACGTCAAGTCATCATGGCCCTTACGAGTAGGGCTACACACGTGCTACAATGGCATATACAAAGAGAAGCGACCTCGCGAGAGCAAGCGGACCTCATAAAGTATGTCGTAGTCCGGATTGGAGTCTGCAACTCGACTCCATGAAGTCGGAATCGCTAGTAATCGTAGATCAGAATGCTACGGTGAATACGTTCCCGGGCCTTGTACACACCGCCCGTCACACCATGGGAGTGGGTTGCAAAAGAAGTAGGTAGCTTAACCTTCGGGAGGGCGCTTACCACTTTGTGATTCATGACTGGGGTGAAGTCGTAACAAGGTAACCGTAGGGGAACCTGCGGTTGGATCACCTCCTTACCTTAAAGAAACGTTCTTTGTAGTGCTCACACAGATTGTCTGATGAAAAATTAGCAGTAAAAATCTCTGCAGGCTTGTAGCTCAGGTGGTTAGAGCGCACCCCTGATAAGGGTGAGGTCGGTGGTTCAAGTCCACTCAGGCCTACCAAATTTGCCCTGATACTGTGTTGTGAAACGACTCGCATACTTCAGTATGCTTCGTCATTCCACGCCTTGTCTCAGGACAAATTATCGGTACAGAGATGAAGTATTACGATGGGGTTATAGCTCAGCTGGGAGAGCGCCTGCCTTGCACGCAGGAGGTCTGCGGTTCGATCCCGCATAGCTCCACCATCCTTTACTGCAAAAACACAAGAAAACTTCAGAGTGTACCTGAAAAGGTTCACTGCGAAGTTTTGCTCTTTAAAAATCTGGATCAAGCTGAAAATTGAAACGACACACTGTGTCTGTTCTCCGTAATAAGAACAGATAAGCGGTGTGTTCGAGTCTCTCAAATTTTCGCAACACGATGTGTTTTACGAAACATCTTCGGGTTGTGAGGTTAAGCGACTAAGCGTACACGGTGGATGCCCTGGCAGTCAGAGGCGATGAAGGACGTGCTAATCTGCGATAAGCGTCGGTAAGGTGATATGAACCGTTATAGCCGGCGATTTCCGAATGGGGAAACCCAGTGTGTTTCGACACACTATCATTACGTGAATACATAGCGTAATGAAGCGAACCGGGGGAACTGAAACATCTAAGTACCCCGAGGAAAAGAAATCAACCGAGATTCCCCCAGTAGCGGCGAGCGAACGGGGAGCAGCCCAGAGTCTGAATCAGCATGTGTGGTAGTGGAACGGTCTGGAAAGTCCGACGGTACAGGGTGATAGTCCCGTACACAAAATCGCATGTGTTGTGAACTCAAAGAGTAGGGCGGGACACGTGGTATCCTGTCTGAATATGGGGGGACCATCCTCCAAGGCTAAATACTCCTGACTGACCGATAGTGAACCAGTACCGTGAGGGAAAGGCGAAAAGAACCCCGGCGAGGGGAGTGAAAAAGAACCTGAAACCGTGTACGTACAAGCAGTGGGAGCCCTGATTTATCAGGGTGACTGCGTACCTTTTGTATAATGGGTCAGCGACTTATATTCTGTAGCAAGGTTAACCGTATAGGGGAGCCGAAGGGAAACCGAGTCTTAACTGGGCGTTAAGTTGCAGGGTATAGACCCGAAACCCGGTGATCTAGCCATGGGCAGGTTGAAGGTTGGGTAACACTAACTGGAGGACCGAACCGACTAATGTTGAAAAATTAGCGGATGACTTGTGGCTGGGGGTGAAAGGCCAATCAAACCGGGAGATAGCTGGTTCTCCCCGAAAGCTATTTAGGTAGCGCCTCGTGAACTCATCTTCGGGGGTAGAGCACTGTTTCGGCTAGGGGGTCATCCCGACTTACCAACCCGATGCAAACTACGAATACCGAAGAATGTTATCACGGGAGACACACGGCGGGTGCTAACGTCCGTCGTGAAGAGGGAAACAACCCAGACCGCCAGCTAAGGTCCCAAAGTCACAGTTAAGTGGGAAACGATGTGGGAAGGCACAGACAGCCAGGATGTTGGCTTAGAAGCAGCCATCATTTAAAGAAAGCGTAATAGCTCACTGGTCGAGTCGGCCTGCGCGGAAGATGTAACGGGGCTAAACTGTGCACCGAAGCTGCGGCAGCGACACTATGTGTTGTTGGGTAGGGGAGCGTTCTGTAAGCCGTTGAAGGTGTCCTGTGAGGGGTGCTGGAGGTATCAGAAGTGCGAATGCTGACATAAGTAACGATAATGCGGGTGAAAAACCCGCACGCCGGAAGACCAAGGGTTCCTGTCCAACGTTAATCGGGGCAGGGTGAGTCGACCCCTAAGGCGAGGCCGAAAGGCGTAGTCGATGGGAAACAGGTTAATATTCCTGTACTTGGTGTTACTGCGAAGGGGGGACGGAGAAGGCTATGTTAGCCGGGCGACGGTTGTCCCGGTTTAAGCATGTAGGCGGAGAGTTTAGGTAAATCCGGACTCTTATTAAACGCTGAGGTGTGATGACGAGGCACTACGGTGCTGAAGTAACAAATGCCCTGCTTCCAGGAAAAGCCTCTAAGCATCAGGTAACATCAAATCGTACCCCAAACCGACACAGGTGGTCAGGTAGAGAATACCAAGGCGCTTGAGAGAACTCGGGTGAAGGAACTAGGCAAAATGGTGCCGTAACTTCGGGAGAAGGCACGCTGATGGTAGGTGAAGCGACTTGCTCGTGGAGCTGAAATCAGTCGAAGATACCAGCTGGCTGCAACTGTTTATTAAAAACACAGCACTGTGCAAACACGAAAGTGGACGTATACGGTGTGACGCCTGCCCGGTGCCGGAAGGTTAATTGATGGGGTTATCCGTAAGGAGAAGCTCTTGATCGAAGCCCCGGTAAACGGCGGCCGTAACTATAACGGTCCTAAGGTAGCGAAATTCCTTGTCGGGTAAGTTCCGACCTGCACGAATGGCGTAATGATGGCCAGGCTGTCTCCACCCGAGACTCAGTGAAATTGAACTCGCTGTGAAGATGCAGTGTACCCGCGGCAAGACGGAAAGACCCCGTGAACCTTTACTATAGCTTGACACTGAACACTGGTCCTTGATGTGTAGGATAGGTGGGAGGCTTTGAAGTGTGGACGCCAGTCTGCATGGAGCCAACCTTGAAATACCACCCTTTAATGGCTGGTGTTCTAACGTAGACCCGTGATCCGGGTTGCGGACAGTGTCTGGTGGGTAGTTTGACTGGGGCGGTCTCCTCCTAAAGAGTAACGGAGGAGCACGAAGGTTAGCTAATCCTGGTCGGACATCAGGAGGTTAGTGCAAAGGCATAAGCTAGCTTGACTGCGAGAGTGACGGCTCGAGCAGGTGCGAAAGCAGGTCTTAGTGATCCGGTGGTTCTGAATGGAAGGGCCATCGCTCAACGGATAAAAGGTACTCCGGGGATAACAGGCTGATACCGCCCAAGAGTTCATATCGACGGCGGTGTTTGGCACCTCGATGTCGGCTCATCACATCCTGGGGCTGAAGTAGGTCCCAAGGGTATGGCTGTTCGCCATTTAAAGTGGTACGCGAGCTGGGTTTAGAACGTCGTGAGACAGTTCGGTCCCTATCTGCCGTGGGCGCTGGAGAATTGAGGGGGGCTGCTCCTAGTACGAGAGGACCGGAGTGGACGCATCACTGGTGTTCGGGTTGTCATGCCAATGGCATTGCCCGGTAGCTAAATGCGGAAGAGATAAGTGCTGAAAGCATCTAAGCACGAAACTTGCCCCGAGATGAGTTCTCCCTGACTCCTTGAGAGTCCTGAAGGAACGTTGAAGACTACGACGTTGATAGGTCGGGTGTGTAAGTGTAGCGATACATTGAGCTAACCGATACTAATGAACCGTGAGGCTTAACCTTACAACGCCAAAGATGTTTTGGCGAAAGAAAGACATCAAATTCAGCTTGATACAGATAAAATCAGAACGCAAAAGCGGTCTGATAACAGAATTTGCCTGGCGGCTGTAGCGCGGTGGTCCCACCTGACCCCATGCCGAACTCAGAAGTGAAACGCCGTAGCGCCGATGGTAGTGTGGGGTCTCCCCATGCGAGAGTAGGGAACTGCCAGGCATCAAACAAGTGAAGAAGCCCATCCTGACGGATGGGCTTTTTTGCGTCTGTGTTTTTGGGAAGTGCTTGCTCGCTGCCGGAATGGTAGGCCTGATAAGCGCAAAGTCATCAGGCACAATTTTGCAGATTACCGGTTGGTTAACGTCCCAGCCACTGTGCAACAAACCCTGCAATTTGTTGTACGTCGTTGATATCTAAAAGTGGGACATCCACTTCAAGTGGAACATCACTGGCAACCGCAACAACATACTCATCAATCGTCAATTCTTGTGCACTATGCCCGCAATTTTCACGAAAAAGCAGGATCTTGGCGACAGGTTCGTGTTTAAAACCCTCAACCAGTACCAAATCCAGTGTTGTAGCATCCATTCGGCTCACCAGATAGGCTAAATCTAACTCAGGTTCTGCCGGCGTTTCCGTCATTAACGCCCAGCGTTGTTGGCTGGCAACCAGTGTTTGCGCTGCGCCAGCTTTACGTAACTCATAGCTATCCTTGCCGGGTTTATCGACGTCCATGTTGTGGTGGGTATGCTTAATTAATCCTGGACGAATGCCTTTGGCGCACAGTTCCGGGATCAGTTTTTTGAGCAGTGTGGTTTTTCCTGTGCCGCTCCATGCGGCAATACCGAGCAATGGGATCATGATTTATCCTGCCATCTGGCCAATTCTTCAGGTGTGTTCACATTCACAAACGCATCTTTATGATCGCTAAAATCGATGGCGTGTCCGCCGGCCTGGCGCATAAAGACCATCACCCGTCGTTCACCTGCCTGAAGATACTCCTGCAGTAACGGCTGCATTGCTCTGTGCATCAGTGCAATTGTCGGGTGATCCCGCTCCCCATCATGTACCCACACCACTGGCGCATTTTGGCGCTGTTCTGCCAGTCTTGCGACCAGGTTGTGGGGAATATAGGGCATATCGCAGGGGCAGAATAAAAACCAGTCACCTGCCAGTTGTAAAAATACCGACAGCATTCCGGCCAGCGGGCCAGGGAAATCAGGTAATGAATCAGGGATAACTTTCAGACCACTTTGCTGATAAATATCCTTATGGCGATTGGCATTAACCACGACGGTCTCGACCTGTAAGGCGAGCGCATCGGCGACGTGCCGCCACAAAGGTTTGCCGTCTAGCTCAAGCAGTCCTTTATCTGCACCCCCCATCCGCCTGGCCTTACCGCCCGCCAGGACAACCCCTGTAATTGCACTATCCAGAATCACTGATATCGCCTCTTTTAATGTGGGATTGACCCTGCTAACGTATCTGTATTAAGCGTAAGGAGCACAACCATGAAATGTAAACGTCTGAATGAAGTTATTGAACTCCTCCAGCCAGCCTGGCAGAAAGAACCCGATCTTAACCTGATGCAATTTTTACAGAAACTGGCGAAAGAGTCAGGTTTTGACGGAGAACTGGCGGATTTAACTGATGACATTCTGATCTATCACCTGAAAATGCGTGACTCAGCGAAGGATGCGGTGATCCCAGGTATTCAGAAAGATTATGAAGAAGACTTTAAAACAGCATTACTGCGCGCTCGTGGCGTAATTAAAGAGTAAAAGCTTGTAATCGCCGCCACCGAAAGTGCTGCGAAATGATATCCTGAATCATTCGTAGTAATTTCCGGATGATGGGATGAATAACAACGCTTTTACTTTCCAAACGCTACACCCGGATACCATCATGGATGCGCTGTTTGAGCAGGGGATCCGGGTGGATTCCGGGCTTACCCCGCTCAACAGCTATGAAAACCGTGTCTACCAATTCCAGGACGAAGACCGTCGACGCTTTGTCGTAAAGTTCTACCGCCCTGAGCGTTGGTCCGTCGATCAAATACAGGAAGAACATCAGTTTGCACTGGAACTGGTGCGTGATGACGTGCCGGTTGCGGCGCCGATGGTGTTTGATGGCCAGACGTTACTGGGGCATCAAGGGTTCCACTATGCGATATTCCCCAGCGTAGGAGGTCGGCAGTTTGAAGCCGACAATATCGATCAAATGGAGTCGGTTGGCCGCTATCTCGGACGTCTGCATCAAACCGGGCGAAAACAGCCTTTTGCTTTTCGACCGACCATTGGCCTCGACGAGTATCTGATTGAACCGCGTAAACTTTTCGACAGTGCATCGATTATTCCATCAGGGCAAAAAGCGGCATTTCTGAAAGCAACGGATGCGCTTATCACCGTGGTTACCGAACGGTGGCATACGCGTTTTGACACTCTGCGCCTGCACGGTGACTGTCATGCCGGAAATATTCTGTGGCGCGATGGTCCGATGTTTGTCGATTTAGATGATGCCCGCAATGGCCCGGCCATTCAGGATTTATGGATGCTGCTTAATGGTGATAAAGCCGAGCAGCGCATGCAGCTTGAAACCATTATCGAGGCTTATGAAGAGTTTACTGAGTTCGACGTCGCTGAATTAGGACTCATAGAACCTTTACGCGCCATGCGTTTAGTTTATTATCTAGCCTGGCTGATTCGACGTTGGGATGATCCTGCGTTTCCAAAAAACTTCCCGTGGTTAACCGGAGAAGATTACTGGCACCGTCAGACGGCGACCTTTATTGAGCAGGCAAAAATTCTGCAACAACCCCCCTTACAATTAACGCCAATGTATTAATCGGAGAGACATGGACATGAAAAAAATATGGCTGGCGCTGGCTGGTATGGTTTTAGCTTTTAGCGCATCGGCAGCGCAGTTCCAGGATGGTAAGCAGTACATCACACTGGAAAAGCCTATTGCGGGTGAACCGCAGGTGTTGGAGTTCTTCTCCTTCTACTGCCCGCATTGCTACCAGTTTGAAGAAGTGCTTCACGTGTCTGATAACGTGAAGAAAAAACTGCCTGAAGGCACCAAGATGACCAAATACCACGTTGAGTTTTTGGGACCTCTGGGCAAAGATCTGACTCAGGCGTGGGCGGTTGCGCTGGCGCTGGGCGTAGAAGATAAGGTCACAGTACCGTTGTTTGAAGCGGTGCAGAAAACTCAGACCGTCCAGTCTACCGCTGATATCCGTAAAGTATTTGTTGATGCGGGTATTAAAGGTGAAGATTATGATGCGGCATGGAACAGCTTCGTGGTGAAATCACTGGTCGCGCAGCAGGAAAAAGCGGCTGCCGATCTGCAACTGCAGGGGGTTCCGGCGATGTTTGTGAATGGCAAATATCAGGTGAATCCGCAAGGCATGGATACCAGCAGCATGGATATCTTTGTACAGCAGTATGCCGATACCGTGAAATATCTGGTAGGCCAGAAGTAAACGAAAAAGCCGGTCAGAGACCGGCTTTTTTAGTTGAGGCTTTAATCGCATCTATTTGCGCATCTTTCTCGGCCCAGAGCGTATTCAGCCACAGCTGGAACCGACGCTTAAACCCTTTATCGTTGACGTAATCACCGTGTAATTCCTCTTTCACCGGCTCCAGATTCACTCGTACTACAATGCGTGTTAACTTACCGCTCAGCATGTCGTAGAAAGGATGGCTGCTGTTTTGCGGATAACACAGCGTGACGTTCAGCAACTTATCGAATTGCGATCCTAAGACATTCAGCGCCATCGCAATACCGGCAGCCTTAGGTGGCAGCAGGTTTTTATAGGGAGATCGGGTCTGCTGGCATTTCTCGTGGGTGAACCGTGAGCCTTCGACAAAATTCACGATCGTTGTTGGATGCACACGAAACTTCTCACAAGAAAGACGTGTTGTTTCCACATCTTTACCACGTCGTTCAGGGTGACGGAGCAAATAACCGCGCGAATAGCGTTTCATAAATGGCATATCCAGCGCCCAACATGCCAGACCAATAAAAGGCACCCAAGCTAACTGCTGCTTAAGAAAGTATTTATTCATCGGGATATGCTTACGAAACAAAACGCAAAGCACAACGATGTCGGCCCAGCTGTAGTGATTACAGATGAGCAGATACCAATTTTTCTTGCTCAGACCTTCCAGCCCCTCAACATCCCACTCCAGTCGTGGATTAAGGTGTAGCAATAGCGCCAGACCTTCACACCAGCAGTACATCATGAAATTACAAAAGAGGGATACCTTGCGCCAGACGAAAGGAATAGGCAAAAGCAGTTTTACAACTCCGGCCAGGATGATTGGCACGGAACATAAAATCGTGACCAATATGGTCAATGCGATACTCAGCAGCAGCGTTATCGCGGCGAGTATTCTCGCCATAATTAAATTATTCAAAAGGTTAGCCATAAATAGTGCGCTAAAAGGGCGCAAGGGGCTAATTTTATCAGAAAACGAACCAAATGATGGATCTTCGCTGAATAGAAAAAAAGGGAATATCTATCCACATCCAGCTATAAGCTGAAAAGATGATATAAAATTCTGCGTCATGAAATAACATAATGAAAAATATGCAGAATTATTATGATTCATAAATTATCTTGCTGTATTTAAAGGGCTGAAAATTATTTATTCACAAACTTATCCACAGCTCACATTGCGAACAACGCAGAAGATCTACAAAAGTTTTTCGACAAATGCGGCGAAAAACTCATGTTTTCATCCTGTCTGTGGCATCCTTTACCCATAATCTGATAAACAGGCATGGACATTATGGTTCAGATCCCAGAAAACCCACTTATCCTTGTAGATGGCTCATCTTACCTGTATCGCGCATACCATGCGTTCCCACCGCTGACCAACAGCGCAGGAGAGCCTACGGGCGCGATGTACGGTGTCCTCAACATGCTGCGTAGCTTGATTTTGCAATATAAGCCGACGCATGCGGCGGTGGTATTCGACGCCAAGGGTAAAACCTTCCGTGATGAATTATTCGAGCACTACAAATCGCATCGTCCGCCGATGCCAGACGATCTACGCGCGCAGATTGAACCGCTGCACGCGATGGTAAAAGCCATGGGGTTACCCCTGCTGGCTGTTTCAGGCGTAGAAGCGGACGACGTTATCGGTACGCTGGCGCGTGAAGCAGAGCAAATTGGCCGTCCGGTGCTGATCAGTACCGGTGATAAAGACATGGCTCAGCTGGTGACGCCGAATATCACCCTCATCAACACCATGACCAATACGATCCTCGGCCCGGATGAGGTGGTAAATAAGTATGGCGTGCCGCCGGAACTGATTATCGACTTCCTGGCGCTGATGGGCGACTCTTCTGATAACATTCCTGGCGTGCCGGGCGTGGGTGAAAAGACGGCTCAGGCGTTACTCCAGGGGCTGGGCGGGCTGGATACGCTCTATGCTGAATCAGAAAAAATAGCGGGCCTGACGTTCCGTGGCGCAAAAACCATGGCTGGCAAGCTCGAGCAGAATAAAGAGGTGGCTTACCTCTCTTATAAGCTGGCAACCATCAAAACGGATGTCGAGCTGGAATTAACCTGCGAGCAGCTGGAAGTACGACAACCTGCAGCGGACGAGCTGTTAAATCTGTTCAAACAATATGAGTTCAAACGTTGGGTCACCGACGTTGAAGCCGGGAAATGGCTGCAGGCAAAAGGCACAAAACCTGCGGCAAAACCACAGGAAACCATCGTTATTGATGAAACGCCTGAGGAGCCCGCCACGGTTCTCTCATACGATAACTATGTGACGATTCTGGACGAGACGACGCTGGAAGCGTGGATTGCGAAGCTGAAAAAAGCGCCGGTCTTTGCTTTTGATACCGAAACCGACAGCCTGGACAATATCTCCGCGAATCTGGTGGGGCTCTCTTTCGCTATTGAACCGGGTGTGGCGGCGTATGTTCCTGTCGCGCATGACTACCTGGATTCCCCTGACCAAATTTCCCGTGATCGGGCACTGACGCTGCTGAAGCCGCTACTGGAAGACGAAAAAGCGCATAAAGTTGGGCAAAACCTGAAGTATGACCGTGGCATCCTGGCGAACTACGGTATCGAACTGCGCGGTATCGTCTTTGATACCATGCTCGAATCCTACATTCTTAACAGCGTTGCCGGGCGACACGATATGGACAGCCTGTCTGACCGCTGGCTGAAACATAAAACGATCACCTTCGAAGAGATCGCCGGGAAAGGTAAAAACCAACTGACCTTTAACCAGATTGCGCTGGAAGAGGCTGGTCGTTATGCCGCGGAGGACGCCGACGTCACGCTACAGCTGCATCTGAAAATGTGGCCAGAGCTGCAAAAACATAAAGGACCGCTAAACGTCTTCGAGAATATCGATATGCCGTTGGTCCCGGTCCTGTCCCGCATCGAGCGCAACGGTGTAAAAATCGACCCTGCCGTGTTGCACAAGCATTCAGCAGAGCTGACGCTGCGTTTGAACGAGCTGGAGCAAAAAGCGCACGAGATTGCCGGGGAAGCCTTTAACCTCTCTTCCACTAAACAGCTGCAAACCATTCTGTTTGAAAAGCAGGGCATCAAGCCGCTGAAGAAAACGCCGGGCGGCGCGCCGTCAACGTCAGAAGAGGTGCTGGAAGAGTTAGCGCTGGATTATCCGCTGCCGAAGGTGATTCTGGAATATCGTGGGCTGGCAAAATTGAAGTCTACCTATACAGATAAACTTCCGCTGATGATCAACCCTAAAACTGGCCGTGTGCATACCTCTTATCATCAGGCCGTTACGGCGACCGGGCGTTTGTCTTCTACCGATCCTAACCTGCAAAATATTCCGGTGCGTAATGAGGAAGGACGCCGTATTCGCCAGGCATTTATTGCACCAGAAGATTATGTCATTGTCTCGGCGGACTACTCGCAGATTGAGCTACGCATTATGGCGCACCTCTCGCGTGATAAGGGGCTGCTTACCGCCTTTGCCGAAGGCAAGGACATTCACCGCGCCACGGCTGCAGAGGTCTTTGGCTTACCTCTTGATTCCGTGACCAGTGAACAGCGCCGCAGCGCGAAGGCCATCAACTTTGGTCTGATCTACGGCATGAGCGCCTTTGGTCTTGCACGCCAGCTCAATATTCCACGCAAAGAAGCGCAGAAGTACATGGATCTCTATTTCGAACGCTACCCGGGCGTACTGGAATATATGGAACGCACGCGTGCGCAGGCAAAAGAGCAAGGGTACGTTGAAACGCTGGAAGGACGTCGCCTCTATTTACCGGATATCAAATCCAGTAATGGTGCGCGTCGTGCAGGTGCGGAACGTGCGGCGATTAACGCCCCGATGCAAGGCACCGCTGCGGACATTATTAAGCGCGCTATGATTGCCGTAGACGACTGGCTGCAAACCGAACAGCCTCGCGTACGTATGATCATGCAGGTACATGATGAACTGGTGTTTGAAGTGCACAAAGATGATCTCGATAGCGTCTCGAAAAAAATCCATCAGCTGATGGAGAACGGAACGCGAATTGATGTGCCGTTGCTGGTGGAAGTCGGAAGCGGTGAAAACTGGGATCAAGCGCACTAAGGGTTTGCTGAATAACGCGCTCTTTTCGTAACTAAGCAACATAAGTTAGCGCTTTTTGTGATGACCATTAAAATTTCCTATGCCGGGAGTGAAAAAAAATTACAAAAAGTGCTTTCTGCGCTGCTCAAAAAAGAGTAAAGTTATTCTCGTAGGGTACAGAGGTAAGATGTTCTATCTTTCAGACCTTTTACTTCACGTAATCGGATTTGGCTGAATATTTTAGCCGCCCCAGTCAGTAATGACTGGGGCGTTTTTTATTGTGCGAAAGAAAGGTTTCGCACATGCTGTAGGCCGGATAAGACGCGCAGCGGCGCCATCCGGCATATCGGTAGGTTATTCCCCGTCCTGCATCTCTTCAATAGGCGCCAGTTCGCTAAACCAGGTATCCAGTTTCTGACGCAGTTTATCCACACCCAGCTTTTTCAGCGATGAGAATGCTTCTACCTGTACATCGCCATTAAACGCCAGCACTGCTTCACGCACCATATTCAACTGTGCTTTGCGTGCGCCGCTGGCCAGTTTGTCCGCTTTGGTCAGTAATACCAGCACCTGGACGTTGCTCTCTACGGCCCACAAAATCATCTGCTGATCGAGATCTTTCAGTGGATGGCGAATATCCATCAGTACGACCAAGCCTTGCAGGCTTTGACGTTTCTCCAGATATTCTGCCAGCGCGCGCTGCCATTTGCGCTTCATCTCTTCCGGAACTTCTGCATACCCGTACCCCGGCAAGTCAACCAGACGTTTACCGTCAACCACTTCAAACAAGTTGATGAGCTGAGTACGGCCCGGCGTTTTAGATGTACGTGCCAGACCCTTTTGATTTGTCAGGGTATTTAGTGCGCTGGATTTGCCTGCGTTGGAACGGCCAGCAAAAGCCACTTCAATTCCTGTATCGGAAGGTAAATGGCGAATATCAGGCGCACTCATCACAAAATGCGTCTGTTGATAATTCAAGTTAGTCAACGTGGTCGTCTCCATCAATCAAGGCTTTGCAGCGATTATACCTGAACACCAGCAAAAGGCGGATTTTTCGACGCGCGGGTTATGTAAGTTAAAAGCGCGGGCTTTGTGAGACATTGCCGATAGTATTTATGCGAGATGAGAGAGTGCATAACAATATAAATTAAATAAATCATATAATTACCATTAAGAAATATTCTGAAAAACTGAAACTGTTAAGTCGGTTACTTGTGCGTGTTACCCAAAAGAGTAAAGTAGCGTCCATAGCAAGGGAGCTAACAGGATAAACGACTCAGGATGAGGGTCAGGAGCGCCAGGAGGCGAAGACGCAGGATTGTCAGGAAGACAAACGTCCGGAGACGTTAGTAAAAGGAAATGGAAACAACACGGAATGTTTCTGGCTAAGGGAAAAACAGGGTGTGTTGATAGCCGACAGGGATTGTAGGGCCCGTTAAGGGTTGAGAGTCAGGAAAAAAGGCGACAGATTACTCTGTCGCCTTTTTTCTTTATTTCTGCTAGATTCCGGCGCAATTATATACTGAATAAAAACAGCCAAAGACGAATCATGATGAAAACAACTTCTACACCTCGCGGGAAAGGTCCTGCAAAGGCGCGTCGTAAGACACGCGAAGAAATTAACCTGGAAGCTCGCGACCGTAAGCGTCAGAAAAAACACCGTGGTCTTGCGGCGGGCAGCCGTGCGACCGGCAGCGACGGTGCATCAGGTGGCGGAAACCAAAACAAACACAAAGATCCTCGTATTGGCAGTAAAACTCCCATTGCATTGGGTGTGACTGAAAAAGTCACCAAACAGCACAAACCGAAGAGTGAGAAACCTATGCTTTCACCACAGGCTGAGTTGGATTTACTGGAAACGGATGAGCGCCTGGATGCGCTGCTGGAACGTCTTGAAGCGGGAGAGATCCTGAGTGCTGAAGATCAGTCCTGGGTGGATGCCAAGCTGGATCGCATCGATGAGCTGATGCAGAAACTGGGGCTCTCTTACGATGATGACGAAGAAATTGACGAAGAAGAAGAAAAGCAGGAAGACATGATGCGCCTGCTGAAGGGCGGTAACTAACGGTTTTGTACCGTGGGTCTTCCCGTCCTGCTTATAACCCTTCCGGTTATATGTTATCTGGTGTGGTTATTCGTTAAACTACAGCGATTGTCGCGGCGCCAAAAGTGGCTGCGCAACCGGCTTATCACTCGCAGTGGGGGTAAGCCGGTACGCCGTACCCGCCAGAAACGCCATCGGAAGGAGTGAGCATGTCTGAGCAGCTAATCGACTGGGACCTGGCCCTGATCCAGAAATATAACTATTCCGGGCCACGATACACCTCGTATCCGACCGCGCTGGAGTTTTCTGCAGACTACGGTGCTGAAGCATTTCTGCAAGCCGTAGCGCGTTACCCTGAACGTCCACTCTCTTTGTACGTCCATATCCCGTTCTGCCATAAATTGTGCTATTTCTGCGGCTGCAACAAAATTGTGACCCGTCAGCAGCATAAGGCCGATCAATATCTGGACGTTTTAGAACAAGAGATTATTCATCGCGCGCCGCTGTTTGCTGGCCGTCATGTTAGCCAGTTGCATTGGGGCGGTGGTACGCCAACCTATCTGAATAAAGCGCAGATTAGCCGCTTAATGACGCTGCTGCGTGATAACTTCGATTTTAACGCGGATGCAGAAATCTCGATCGAAGTTGATCCGCGTGAAATCGAGCTCGATGTTCTCGATCATTTACGTGCTGAAGGCTTTAACCGCCTGAGCATGGGGGTGCAGGACTTCAATAAAGAAGTTCAGCGCCTGGTAAACCGTGAGCAGGACGAGGAGTTTATCTTTGCACTGATTAATCGTGCGCGTGAGATTGGCTTTACCTCGACCAACATTGACCTCATCTATGGTCTGCCAAAACAGACGCCGGAAAGCTTTGCCTTTACCCTGAAGCGGGTGGCTGAGCTCAATCCCGACCGCCTGAGTGTCTTTAACTATGCGCACCTGCCAACGTTGTTTGCCGCGCAGCGTAAAATCAAAGATGCTGACCTGCCCAGCCCACAACAGAAGCTGGATATTTTGCAGGAGACCATCTCCTCGCTGACCGAAACAGGTTATCAGTTCATTGGGATGGATCACTTTGCCCGTCCGGATGACGAGCTGGCGATTGCCCAGCGCGAGGGTGTTCTGCACCGTAATTTCCAGGGTTATACCACCCAGGGCGATACCGACCTGCTGGGCATGGGCGTTTCCGCCATCAGTATGATTGGCGACAACTACGCGCAGAACCAAAAAGAGCTGAAGCACTATTATCAGCAGGTGGATGAGCAGGGAAATGCGCTGTGGCGCGGTATTGCACTGACCCAAGATGACTGTATTCGCCGGGATGTGATTAAACTACTGATCTGCAACTTCCGCCTCGACTACGCCGTCGTAGAACAGCAATGGGATCTGAACTTTGCTGACTATTTTGCTGAAGACCTGAAGCTGTTGGCTCCGCTGGCGAAAGATGGGCTGGTGGATGTGAATGAGAAGGGGATTCAGGTGACGCCAAAAGGTCGTCTGCTGATCCGCAATATTTGCATGTGCTTTGATGCGTACCTGCGCCAGAAAGCACGGATGCAGCAGTTCTCGCGGGTCATCTAATGACGTTGCCCGGTGGC
Source organism: Citrobacter sp. KH_055_1 (assembly GCF_057838705.1). Lineage (NCBI taxonomy): Bacteria > Pseudomonadati > Pseudomonadota > Gammaproteobacteria > Enterobacterales > Enterobacteriaceae > Citrobacter > Citrobacter sp. KH_055_1. The sequence continues at coordinate 4,613,857 of NZ_CM174473.1, read as the reverse complement.
ACTTCGCTTACCGGGCCTACGACATCTCAATATGTAGGTCGGGTAAGCGAAGCGCCACCCGACAAACCCGCTAGCTAAACAGCCCAACCAGCGCTGCACACAGCACCGCGGCAACCGCAGTTTGCGGCGTATGGCTTTCAACCGAGCCGCTCGACAGCAGATTAATAATTGATTCCAGCATGATGACTTCCCCCGTTTTCCGGGCACGATCATACTTAACTCATCGGAACAGTAAAGCGCAAAATAGCAGCGCTTTGCGCTCAATTATCAATCTTTACACAGCGAAAATCCCTTACTCCATGCCAAGCTCTTTTAACTTACGTGTCAGGGTATTACGCCCCCATCCGAGTAAGCGCGCCGCTTCCTGTTTATGGCCCTGAGTATGGCGCAGCGCGGTGGTTAACAGCGTGCGTTCCATTTCAGGCTGCGCTTCAGAGAGTAAGTTTTGATGACCGGAGCGTAGCGCCCGGTCAGCCCATTGTGCCAGCAGTGTTGCCCAGCTGTCAGGCTGCATATGTGAGGGCGCGTCTGGAACGCTTGCTTCAAATAGCTCAGCCGGCAGGTCCTGAATCAGCACTTCCTGCCCGGCGGCCATCACGGTTAACCAGCGGCAAGTGTTCTCTAGTTGACGAACGTTACCCGGCCAGGCCAGACGCGTCAGTGCGGCCTCGGTTTCAGGGTGTAACTGCTTGGCTTCCACACCCAGCTCGTGAGCGGCTTCCTGCAGGAAATGACGCGCCAGGCGAGGGATGTCTTCCCGTCGCTCGCGCAGCGGTGGTAAATGAACGCGAATGACGTTCAGTCGGTGGAACAAGTCCTCGCGGAACTTGCCTTCCTGTACCCGCAGTTCCAGATTCTGGTGCGTAGCCGCGATAATGCGTACGTCCACCTTCACCGGCGCATAGCCGCCGACGCGGTAAAACTGTCCGTCGGCCAATACACGCAGCAATCGCGTTTGCACGTCCAGCGGCATATCGCCAATCTCATCGAGAAACAGCGTGCCGCCATCCGCCTGCTCGAAGCGTCCCTGACGAATGGTATTGGCGCCGGTAAAGGCGCCTTTTTCGTGGCCAAACAGTTCAGATTCGATTAAATCCTTCGGAATTGCCGCCATGTTAAGGGCGATAAATGGCGATTTGGCACGCGGGCTGTGACGGTGGAGAGCATGAGCGACCAACTCTTTACCGGTCCCGGACTCACCGTTGATCAAGACGCTAATTGAAGAGCGGGAAAGCCGGCCAATTATGCGAAAGACATCCTGCATTGCTGGGGCTTCACCGATGATGTCGGTGGTGGGGCCGTTGATCTGAACATTACGCGGCTGCTGCTGTTCCTGATAATGGCTTATGGCGCGTTCGACTAGCGCCACAGCTTCGTCAATATCAAACGGCTTGGGCAGGTAATCGAACGCCCCTTGCTGGTAGGCGCTGACGGCGGCGTCCAGATCGGAGTGCGCGGTCATGATGATGACCGGAAGCATCGGATGACGCTGTTTAATTTGTTTTAACAGCGTCAGGCCGTCCATCCCCGGCATGCGGATATCCGACAACAGCACGTCCGGCGTTTTACTGGCGAGCGCGTCCAGTACCTCTTTACCGCTTTCAAATGTGGTGCAGTTGAGTCCTGCCCCTGCGAGCGCACGTTCAAGCACCCAACGGATGGAACTATCGTCATCAACGACCCAGACTATTCCTCGTTGCATAAACGTCACCTCTATTTCCTGATAGGCAGGTAAACCGAGAACTCGGTATGACCCGGCCAACTGGTAAATTCAATTTTGCCGGAATGTTGATCAATCAAATTACGGGCGATAGATAATCCCAGCCCGGTTCCCCCCTCGCGACCGCTGACCATTGGGTAGAACAGCGTATCCTGTAAATGTGGAGGAATACCCGGACCGTTGTCCTCAACGTCAATACGCGCCGCCAGGCGGTAACGCATGCCGTGCAATGTGAGCTGAAACGCGGTGCGGGTACGCAGAATAATCTCGCCACCTTCCGGTCCCAGCGCTTGTAACGCATTACGCACGATATTCAGCAGAACCTGTTCTATCTGGTCAGGATCGTGCAGTATTTCTGGCAGACTCGGGTCGTAATCGCGGATCAACGTGACATTCTCCGGGAGTTCCATCGACACCAGTGCCACAACGCGTTCTGCCACCTTGTGAATACTTTCCGTGATGTGCATACCGGGTTGCTGCGGCCCCAGCAGGCGGTCGACCAGGTTACGCAGGCGGTCTGCCTGCTCAATAATGACTTGGGTATATTCCTTGAGGGCTGGATCCGGTAGCGCTTTACTGAGCAGTTGTGCTGCACCGCGTAATCCACCCAACGGGTTTTTAATTTCATGCGCCAGACCACGTACCAGATCGCGGGCGGCTATTTGCTGGGCATGCTGGAGCTGCTCCTGACTCAGACGGCGCTGGTTATCCATGGGCGCCATCTCCAGCAGAATAAGGCCATCAGGCAGCCTCTGGGCGGTCACAGAGAGGATATGCGAGTGGCTATCTATCACCAGCGTCACTTCGTTGTCCGTAAAGCCCTGACCCGCTTCCAGGCTCTCTCGCATCAGCCCGATGTTTAATGAGAAATAACTCAGCAGTTCAGAAAGCGGCGTGCCAAACAGTTTGCGGGAACTTTGGGCAAGCAGCTGCTGTGCCGCGGGGTTGGCGTAATGCACCGCCAGCTCATCGTCGACAAGTAAAATGCTGTTAATTAACGAATTGAGGATCTGCCCAGCATCGGGCAGCGTGCCGGTTGCCATTCAGCAGTCTCCTGAAAAAGGTTGCACCAATTTAGTGCATTATAGCTTTCACGTAGAAAAAGCGCGAAGGATCAGTTCGTTGGCGGAGAAAAAAGCCCATCGTGTGATGGGCTGAAAGTTTCCACGGCAACTCAATTCCAGGTTATCGCGCCAGCGCGTGACGCGACCTTATCTGGAAAGTACAACTCAAACGATTAAACGCTGTAGTACAACTCAAACTCTACCGGGTGCGGGGTCATGCGCACGCGGTCATCTTCTTCGCGACGCAGCGTAATGTACGCATCGATCGCTTCATTGGTGAACACGCCGCCTGCAGTCAGGAACTCGCGGTCCAGATCCAGTTCGTTCAGTGCTTCTTCCAGAGAGCCAGCAACCTGTGGGATCTCTTTTGCTTCTTCCGGTGGCAGGTCGTACAGGTTTTTGTCCATTGCTTCGCCCGGGTGGATCTTGTTCTTGATACCATCAAGACCAGCCATCAGCAGTGCTGCAAAGCACAGGTACGGGTTAGCCGCCGGGTCCGGGAAGCGTACTTCAATACGGCGTGCTTTCGGAGAGGCAACGACTGGGATACGGATAGAGGCAGAACGGTTACGGGCAGAGTACGCCAGCATAACCGGTGCTTCGTAACCCGGGACCAGACGCTTGTAGGAGTTGGTGGTCGGGTTCGCCAGGGCGTTGATCGCTTTAGCGTGTTTGATTACACCACCGATGTAGAACAGCGCCTGCTCGGACAGACCTGCATACTTGTCACCGGAGAACAGGTTTACGCCGTTCTTGGACAGAGACATGTGGCAGTGCATACCGGAACCGTTATCGCCGAACATCGGTTTTGGCATAAAGGTCGCCGTTTTACCGAAGCGGTGCGCGACGTTGTGAACGACGTATTTGTAGATCTGAATTTCGTCCGCTTTTTTGGTCATAGTGTTAAAGCGGGTAGCGATTTCGTTCTGGCCCGCAGTCGCCACTTCGTGGTGATGCGCTTCAACGACAAGGCCCATCTCTTCCATGACCAGACACATGGTAGAACGGATGTCCTGGGAAGAATCGACCGGAGGAACCGGGAAGTAACCGCCTTTCACGCCAGGACGATGACCTTTGTTACCACCTTCATATTTGGTGGAGGAGTTCCATGCGCCTTCGATATCATCGATAGCGACGTGGGAACCGGAAATAGAGCTGCCGAAACGGATGTCGTCGAACAGGAAGAATTCTGGCTCTGGCCCGAACAGCACGGTGTCTGCGATGCCGGTAGCACGCAGATATTCTTCAGCGCGTTTTGCGATGGAGCGCGGGTCGCGGTCATAGCCCTGAAGCGTACCCGGTTCCAGGATATCGCAACGGATGATCAGAGTAGACTCTTCAAAGAACGGGTCAATGAGTGCAGTAGAAGCATCTGGCATCAGAACCATGTCTGATTCGTTAATGCCTTTCCAGCCACCGATTGAGGAGCCGTCAAACATTTTGCCTTCTTCAAAGAATTCGGCATTTACCTGATGAGCAGGAATCGTGACGTGCTGTTCTTTACCTTTAGTGTCAGTGAAGCGCAAATCAACAAACTTCACTTCGTGTTCGTTCAGCATCGTCAAAACGTGTTCAGCGGACATACTTACTCTCCCGGATTGGTCATTGTCGTCGTGGTAACGAGGTCTTCAATTCTGCAAAAATTGGCCGTGTCGCCGTAAAAAATATAAAGCGAAATCTGTGCCAACTTTTAAATTGCCCCCAAAAGGCGTTATCATGCGCATCATCGTGCAAAGGGGTTGCACCATGAAGGTTGTATTGCACCATTATAGTGCCTCTTTGTGAACATTAAGCACTATAATGGTGCAATTGACATGAGATTACCCCTTTTAACGCTCCGTGAATGTGATCACAAAGAAACTCTGCAATACTTGTTTGCGGAGGATGTTTGTGATCCTGTTTTGTACTGCGATTAATCCGTGTACAATAACGCGCTATTTCTAAAATGCCTGAGGCAAAGTTGTGATCGAAAATTTGCGTAACATCGCCATCATCGCGCACGTAGACCATGGTAAAACCACCCTGGTAGACAAGCTGCTCCAACAATCCGGTACATTCGACTCTCGTGCCGAAACCCAAGAGCGCGTGATGGACTCCAACGATTTGGAGAAAGAGCGTGGGATTACCATCCTCGCTAAAAACACCGCTATCAAGTGGAATGACTACCGTATCAACATCGTTGATACCCCGGGACACGCCGACTTCGGTGGTGAAGTTGAACGTGTAATGTCCATGGTAGACTCCGTGCTGCTGGTGGTTGATGCAATGGACGGTCCGATGCCGCAGACGCGCTTCGTGACTAAAAAAGCCTTTGCTCATGGCCTGAAGCCAATTGTTGTTATCAACAAAGTTGACCGTCCTGGCGCGCGTCCTGACTGGGTTGTTGACCAGGTATTCGACCTGTTCGTTAACCTCGACGCGACCGACGAACAGCTGGACTTCCCGATCGTTTACGCTTCAGCGCTGAACGGTATCGCAGGTCTGGATCACGAAGATATGGCGGAAGACATGACCCCGCTGTATCAGACCATCGTTGACCGTGTACCGGCTCCGAACGTTGACCTTGATGGCCCGCTGCAGATGCAAATCTCTCAGCTGGACTACAACAACTACGTGGGTGTTATCGGCATCGGTCGCATCAAGCGCGGTAAAGTTAAACCGAACCAGCAGATCACTATCATTGATAGCGAAGGCAAAACTCGCAACGGTAAAGTCGGTAAAGTTCTGACCCATCTGGGTCTTGAGCGTATCGAGAGCGACGTTGCAGAAGCGGGCGACATCATCGCGATCACTGGTCTGGGCGAACTGAACATCTCCGACACCATCTGCGATCCGCAGAATGTTGAAGCGCTGCCGGCGCTGTCTGTTGATGAGCCGACCGTGACCATGTTCTTCAACGTAAACACCTCTCCGTTCTGCGGTAAAGAAGGTAAGTACGTTACTTCTCGTCAGATCCTTGACCGCCTGAAAAAAGAACTGGTACACAACGTTGCACTGCGTGTTGAAGAGACTCCGGATGCAGACGCATTCCGCGTGTCTGGTCGTGGTGAACTGCACCTGTCCGTTCTGATTGAAAACATGCGTCGTGAAGGTTTCGAGATGGCGGTTTCCCGTCCGAAAGTTATCTTCCGCGAAATCGATGGCCGTAAACAAGAGCCATTCGAAAACGTAACGCTGGACGTCGAAGAGCAGCACCAGGGTTCTGTTATGCAGGCACTGGGTGAGCGTAAAGGCGACCTGAAAAACATGAATCCAGATGGTAAAGGCCGCGTACGTCTCGACTACGTGATCCCAAGCCGTGGCCTGATCGGCTTCCGTTCAGAATTCATGACCATGACCTCCGGTACCGGTCTGCTGTACTCCACCTTCAGCCATTACGACGATGTTCGTCCGGGCGAAGTGGGCCAGCGTCAGAACGGCGTGCTGATCTCCAATGGTCAGGGTAAAGCTGTTGCGTTTGCACTGTACAGCCTGCAGGACCGCGGTAAGCTGTTCCTGGGTCACGGCGCAGAAGTTTATGAAGGCCAGATCATCGGTATTCACAGTCGTTCTAACGACCTGACTGTAAACTGCCTGACCGGTAAGAAACTGACCAACATGCGTGCTTCCGGTACTGATGAAGCCACCACCCTGGTTCCAGCTCAGAAAATGACTCTGGAACAGGCTCTGGAATTCATCGATGACGACGAACTGGTAGAAGTAACACCAACGTCTATCCGTATTCGTAAACGTCACCTGACTGAAAACGATCGTAAACGTGCGATGCGTGGTCCGAAAGAAGACTAATTAACGCGCTTTAATGACAAGACCCTGCCTTAAGAGGTGGGGTTTTTTTTGCCTGCAATCCCTGGTCCCCGGCGGGATTACGTTGATTCCCTGCCTCAAGAAATACTCTCCCCTCAAGATGTCTGGCTTAAGAGAGCTTGGTCACAAATTTTTCTAAAGCTCAACGCGGGTGTTTGCTTTCTTTTTCATCGTCAGCGTATGATTAAACCATCTGGTTTAAACCAAGTGAATTAAACAATGACGAGTAATCAGTCGACCGTTGAGAATGCGAAAGAGAAGTTAGATCGTTGGTTAAAAGATGGGATCACCACTCCGGGCGGAAAACTGCCCTCGGAAAGGGAGTTGGGAGAGTTGCTGGGGATCAAGCGCATGACGTTACGTCAGGCGCTATTAAACTTGGAGTCTGAATCCAAAATCTTTCGTAAGGATCGCAAAGGGTGGTTCGTTACCCAGGCACGCTTTAACTACAGCCCGGAATTGTCAGCAAGCTTTCAGCGCGCCGCGCTTGAGCAGGGTAGAGAGCCTTCCTGGGGATTTATCGAGAAAAGCCGGGTTTCTCAGTACCCGGACGTTGCCGCGCCGCTGGTGTCAGCAACACCGTCTGATGAACTGTATCGGATAACGGGCTGGGGAGCGCTGGAAGGGCATAAAGTTTTCTATCATGAAACGTTTATCAACCCGAAGGTCGCTCCGGGATTTATTGAGCAGCTTGAAAGCCAGTCATTTTCTTCGGTATGGGAAAATGAATATAAAAAAGAAACGGTAATCAAAAAACTGGCTTTTAAACCTGTCAGAATGGCCGGCGACATTAGCAAGTTTATTGGCGGTTCGACTGGAATGCCCGCCATTCTTATTGAAAAACACCGGGCTGACAGCGATGGCAATATCGTACAAATAGATATTGAGTATTGGCGATTTGAAGCAGTTGATCTCTTCATTAACTTGTAGGTACGTTTATGGTCACTAAAGACAATGCACATAAAATTCTGGCGCGGGTAGATAATCTTCCTCTTTATCTTCACGCTTATGCTTATCATTTGAATATGCGCGTTGAACGCATATTACCGAATGATTTATTAGATATCGCCAGTGAAAATAATCTGCGTGGGGTGAAAATCCACGTCCTTGATGGTGAACGCTATTCTCTTGAAAATATGAATGATGAAGCACTGTCAGCATTTGGCGACAAAGCGCGTCAGCTACAGCTTGATCTGCATATCGAGACCAGTTCTTCTGATAAAAAAGCTATTGACCAGGCTGTCGCTATCGCATTAAAAACAGGCGCCTCTTCGGTGAGGTTTTACCCGCGCTACGAAGGTAATCTTCAAGAAGTGCTTGCAATCATTACGCAAGATATCAAATATTTGCGCGATTGCTATCAGGATAGCGGACTGACCTTTACCTTAGAGCAGCATGAGGATTTAAAGAGTCATGAATTGGTATCGTTAGTTCAGAGCAGTGATATGGAGTCGCTCTCTTTACTGTTTGATTTTGCTAATATGATCAATGCCAATGAGCATCCGTTAACGGCGTTAGACACAATGTCTCCGCATATTACCCAGGTGCATATTAAAGATGCATTAATTGTAAATGAGAATGCGGGACTGGGCCATAAAGCCTGTACTTCGGGTCAAGGGGATATGCCGTTTAAAGATCTGCTGACCAAACTTATTTGCTTAGGTGATGAGAAGCCGCAGGTAACGGCTTACGGGCTGGAAGAAGAAGTGGATTATTACGCCCCGGCATTTCGTTTCGACAATGAAGGAGATAACCCCTGGATCCCATGGCGCCAGATGAGCGAAACACCGCTACCGGAGCCAGAACTTCTCGAAGAACGTTTGATTAAAGAAAAAAATGATGCCATCCAACAAATACAATTTGTGCGTAGCGTGCTACAACAAATTAAAAATGAGGCGCATCACATTCTAACTCATTATTAATATCTAACGCCTTTATTTAGAATTCATAGTCCATTTCTGATGAATGGGCGTATTTTTATATTTAAAACAAATGATTAAATAAATCATTTAGGGGATGCTATGCTCACAAAAAAGAAATGGGCGCTTTTTAGCCTGTTAACGCTGTGTGGCGGTACAATTTACAAATTACCCTCACTGAAAGATGCGTTCTATATTCCGATGCAAGAATACTTCCATTTGACTAACGGTCAGATTGGTAACGCGATGTCAGTGAACTCATTTGTAACTACCATAGGTTTTTTCTTATCTATTTATTTTGCAGACAAACTTCCACGTAAATACACTATGTCTCTTTCCCTTATTGCTACGGGGCTGCTGGGGGTTTATTTGACCACCATGCCTGGCTATTGGGGGATCCTCTTTGTCTGGGCGTTATTTGGTGTTACCTGCGACATGATGAACTGGCCGGTGTTATTAAAATCCGTTAGCCGACTCGGCAACAGCGAACAACAAGGGCGTCTGTTCGGCTTTTTTGAAACGGGCCGCGGTATTGTGGATACGGTTGTCGCATTTTCTGCACTGGCCGTCTTTGCCTGGTTTGGCAGTGGTCTGTTGGGGTTCAAGGCCGGTATCTGGTTCTACTCTGCAATTGTCATTATGGTCGGGATCATCATCTTCTTTGTTCTGAACGATAAAGAGGAAATCCCCGCCGCAAAAATCCATGATGCTGAAGATGCGCCGAAAAATCCAAGCATGTCGTCAGTTCTGAAAGATAAGACTATTTGGTTAATCGCGTTTAACGTCTTCTTTGTTTATGCCGTGTATTGTGGATTGACGTTCTTTATCCCATTCCTGAAAAACATTTATATGCTGCCCGTCGCGCTGGTGGGGGCTTATGGGATTATTAACCAATATTGCCTGAAAATGGTTGGTGGCCCGATTGGTGGACTGATCTCAGATAAAATCCTGAAATCACCGAGTAAATATTTATGCTACACATTTATGCTCAGCACAGTGGCACTGTTGCTGCTGATCGTTCTGCCGCATGAAAGTATGCCCGTTTATTTAGGCATGGTGTGTACGCTGGGCTTCGGCGCCATCGTATTTACTCAGCGCGCTGTATTCTTTGCCCCGATTGGTGAGGCCAAAATCGCAGAGAATCAAACGGGTGCAGCAATGGCGCTGGGTAGCTTTATCGGTTATGCCCCGGCGATGTTCTGCTTCAGTATGTACGGATATATTCTGGATTTGAACCCAGGGCTCATCGGCTACAAAATTGTGTTTGGTATTATGGCCTGCTTCGCTTTCTGTGGGGCGATTGCATCTGTTCTGCTGGTTAAGCGAATCAGTGAAAGAAAGAAAATGCTGCAAGCGGAACAGGCGTGATGCGCGTTTACGTCAGGTAGTATGAAAAAGCCGCTGACTTGGACTGTCAGCGGCTTTTTTATCAATAGAGGGAGCTAGAAGAAATACTTTGCCCCGACACGAATCTGATTTTGTTCCCGGTGGTAGGGTTCCACATTACGATCTAACCAGCGTAATTCAAGATAGGGCAGCCAGTGCTCGTTGATGCGATATTTAAAGGTATTGGTAATTTCCCAATGATGGTCTTTACCATTACTACTATTAAAATCATTTACTCGCATAAAGTAGTGTGGTTCAAACGTATAAGAAAACTTATCCGTAATGCTAAAATTCCAATAGTTACCGATCTCATAGGTATCGTTGTTATCCAGATCGCCGTTTAAATCGGTTGAGCTGTAGTTGTTATGATTATATCGATTACGTACCGTAAGGTTAAACCAGGGCGTAAACTTATAATTCACATCCAGATATACTGCGCCGCCAGAACCAATACTCTTATCGTTAATCAGTCCACCGGGTTGAATAGTCAGTTTATCTGTCGGCTTGAATAATGGATACCAGCCTTCTATTTCGTTATAGCCATGTTTTAACTCATCTTTGCGTTGCATGGTGTAGGTATTCGTGAGCATGATACCCGCACCCATATCGGAATTATAGCCAACGCGCAGCATGACTTCCATCTGATCGGATGCCAGATTATATGCCTCGCGGTTTTCCACATAGGCACCGGCAAAAACAGAGGTGGAGACGACAGAGGATAAAAGAATTATTGTATTCAACTTTTTCATAATAAATCCATTTTATAAGCGTAGGGAAGCCGCCATCCATAGAGATGGAGAAAGCGGCAATTATTTTTATACGTTTACAACAGAGGTATTCTTTTTATGACTCTCAGTATCAGGTTTGAAATTGCTTTTCTTCCGTTGACTGATTTCCTCGATAATAAAAGCAAAGCGAGTTTCATTGAGTTTATAAAATAAACCCATGGTGAAGGCTGCGATGATGGCAAGCCCGCATGGCCAGAGAAAAATAAGCTGGCGCAAACCGAGCAAGGTGGCCTCGCTCTGGACTATGTTGGGGACATAGCCGATTTGCGTCAGCATAATACCCGGCAAGAAACCCGCCAGCGCAGCAGAAATTTTTCGTGAAAAGGTATAACCGGTATAGACCGACCCCTCGGCACGAATCCCGGTTTTCCATTCACCGTAGTCAACGGTATCTGGGACTAGCGCCCAGTTCAGGCTGTTAACAAAAGCGGTACCGAAGAAGGCCATGCATGAGAAAGTCACAAACAAGAACGACGTCCCGCCCCAGAAAAAGTTCAGCACATCGCCGAGGGCCCACAATGCCAGGCCGCCGAGATAAACCTGTTTTTTACCGAAGCGTTTCACGGTTGTAGGCACCAGCAGTACGCCAATCAGAATGCATCCCATACTGAAAAAACCCATCCATGACAACAGATGGATATCGTTGAGCACGTACTGGGTGTAATAAACTTGAATCGCCAGCTTGATGTTGAATGCCGCCAGCGTACACAAGTTGGCGATACACAGCACCAGTAGGGGAGGGTTACGGAAAATCGCGCGGAACGATTTGAGAATACTGGGCTTATGATGGTCCGGCATGATTTCGATATAGCGCTCTTTCACCCCGCTAAAGCACCACCACATACTGAACAAACCGCAAACCGAGAAGATCAGCGCAGCAATCAGATAGCCAAGCGAAGGTGTGCTGGTAAACAGCGCCTGAATCGGCATAAAGCCCACGGTACACAGCAGCAGTCCGACCGTGGCACCACCCTGACGCCAGGCTGCAAGCTGGGCGCGCTCATGCGGGTTTTTGGTGATGGCGGGAACCATCGCCCCGTAAGAGCAGTTCATCAGGCTATAGAACAGGCCAAACAGCATAAACAGCACCGTTGCCAGTCCCGTTTTTACCGTTAGCGTAAAATCGGTGGCTAAAAACTGCGCGCTGGCAACCAGGGCGACAGGAAACGACGCATATAAAATAAAGGGTCTGAATTTCCCTTTTACGCCAATATTACGCCGTGAGTCCAGTAATACGCCGGTCAGCATATCGGTGAAGGCGGTGAAGAACTTCGCCACCAGAAAGATTATCCCACCGTAATATGCAGGCATCCCAAGCTCATCGGTATAAAATTTAAGCAGATACAGCGTGCCGATACACAGCATCAAATTTGAGCCGAAGTCACCCACTCCGTAGGCGAGTTTTTCACGCAGGCTCAGTTTTAACGTTAGCGGATCATGGTCAGACATAATCGCTCCTTAATAACGCCCCGTAGGGCGCTATTCATTATTATTATCAAACGGGTTGTTTACGCGCTTCTATCTCTTCAACGATACGGACATACATCTTCTCGTTAAGGTTGTAGAAGCAGCCCATTGCCACGATGGTGATGACTGCCAGGGCGCACGGATAAATAAAAATCAGCTGGCGTAAACCTTCGACGGTACCCGCCGATTGCACCACGTTAGGCACGTAGCCAATCTGCGTCAGCATCCAACCGGGGAAGAACCCCGCCAGCGCCTGCGAGACTTTACGGAAGAAGGTGAATCCGGTGTATACCGTCCCTTCAGAGCGCACGCCGGTGCGCCATTCGCCATATTCCACCGTGTCAGAGACCAGCGCCCAGTTCAGGCTGTTAACAAACGCCGAACCAAAGAAGGCCAGACAGGAGAAGGCGACAAAGCTCACCGACCCGCCGCCAAAGAAGTAGTTGAGCAGATCGCCCGCCACCCAAATCAGCAGACCGCCGATATAGACCTTCTTCTTACCAAAGCGTCTGACCATTCCCGGCATCAAAAATACGCCGATGAAGATACAACCCATGCTGAAGAAGCCCATCCAGGAGAGCAGGATCGGGTCGTTCAATACGTACTGGGTGTAATAGACCTGGATCGCCAGCTTGACGTTAAACGCGCCGAGCGTGCACAGGTTGGCAATGCACAGAATAAACAGCGGGCGGTTGCCGGCGATGGCGCGAAAGGATTGCAGTAATCCCGGTTTTTGCGTTGCATCTACCGGCTTTACTTCGACGTAGCGCTCTTTCACACCTGCATAGCACAGCCACATAAACAGCAGGCCGAACAGGGAGAATAGCGTGGCGGCGAAGATATAACCCAGCTGCGAGTTACCTTCGATCAGGTTCATCACCGGCACAAAGCCGACGGTGCACAGCAGCAGGCCGAGCGTGGCACCGCCCTGGCGCCAGGCGGCAAGGGAAGCTCGTTCATCCGGGTTTTTCGTTATTGCGGGCACCATCGCGCCGTAAGAGCAGTTCATCATACTGAAGAACAGTCCGTACAGCATAAACAGCACCGTTGCCATCACCGTTTTTCCGGTGATTTCAAATGGCGTACCGACGAAGTTGGCGATAGCCAGGAGCGTAACCGGGAAAGCTGCGTAAAGCACGAACGGACGGAATTTGCCCTTCGGACCGATTTTACGTCGCGAATCGAGCATAATCCCGGTACCCATATCGGTAAACGCGGTAAAAAACTTGGCGATAAGGAAAATGATACCGCCGTAAGTACCTGGTAAACCAAGGACATCGGTATAAAACTTGAGTAAATAGAGCGTGCCAATGTCCAGTAGGATATTGGAACCTAAATCACCCATCCCATAGGCGAGTTTTTCTTTAAAAGGTAAGCGTAGGGTTGCCGGATTGGCTGTATTCTGACTCATGATTATCCCTCATTTGCCCGCGTGTTTCCGCGCGGGCGAGCCTGATTAGATACTGCGTAAAGTTGCAAACAGTGATGCCCACTCACTCTTCGCGCGATAGAAGACCGGAGGTTTGCCAATAGGCGCATCAACGGTAATTTCGCCACCTTGGTAAGTTTCCCCGGTCCAGACGTTGACCCAGCTGTCCTCTGGCAGATACAGCGTCCAGTCGCGCTTACCCTGTTCGTGAACCGGCGCAACCAGCAGATCCTGACCCAGTAGGTACTGGTATTTCAGGGTGTAGGTGGTGGCATCGTCTTCATAATGCAGGAACAGCGGGCGCATCACCGGCAGTCCGGTGGCGCTGTTTTGCGCGACGGCCTGCTTGAGATACGGTTTCAGGGTGGTGAACACGGTAGTCATGCGGGCAAAATGGGCGATGGTTTCTGCATCACCATCGAACTGCCAGTTATCGCCCGGGCGGTTGCCTTCGTGGGTGCGCATCATTGGCGTGAAGGCGCTGAAGTCGCACCAGCGCAGCAGCAGCTCTTTCGTGCGCTTCATGTCAAACAGGGTTGTGTAGCCGCCGATATCGCTGTGGTGCAGGCCGTGGCCGGTCATCGCCAGCGACAGCGCCGCAGGGACGACCGAAGCGAGGCCATCATCAAGGCTCCAGTCGACGTTTTGGTCACCCGCCCACATCATGGTGGAGTATTTCTGGCTACCGGTGTAACCCGCACGCATAAAGAACAGGATTTCGCCGAGCTTGCCGGTTTCCTGTAACGCTTCGTAGTTACACTTCGCCCACAGTGCAGGCCAGGCGTTATGCATGATCTCGGCGCTGACGCCGTTGTGCAGATACGTATCGGTCGGCAGATATTCGCCAAAATCCGCCATCCAGCCGCCACAGCCGAGCTCAATCATGTTCTTTTTGATGACGTCTTTGAACCAGTCGTAGGCTTCCGGGTTGGTCAGATCGACCACGCCGCCGTAGAACTCGCCGAACTCAACCAGATAGTCACCGCCAGCGGCGTTTTTTGCCAGATAGCCGCGAGCCGCCGCTTCCGCGCAGAGGTCTTTATCGCTGGCAACGTACGGATTGATATACGAGAGGAACTGTACGCCTTCTTCTTTCCACTGTTTAATGCGGCTATCCAGCTGTGGATAGTTGTCGCTGTTCCACTTCCAGTTCCACATCACGCGTTTGCCAAACGAGGTCATACGGATCCCGGACCAGTCCTGCGCCCAGATGCCATTCACCTTCACGCCCGCATTACGCATGGTGTCCAGTTTGTTCTGGCAAACCTCGGTGCCGCCCTGAATACCCAGCGTGACGCCGTCGTAAATCCAGTCCGGCAGCGCCGGCTGGCGGCCTAACAGCGCGGTCAGTTTTTCCAGCAGGGCGATATACGTGTCGGCGCACTCAAAGCGCAGGGTGGTTTTGTCTTCCCACAGCGCCAGCTCGTGATATTCCGGCGCGCTAAAGTCGAAATTCATGTAGCAGCTGTTATCAACGTGGCAGTAGTACTTTTGCGTGCTGACGAAGGTCGGCTGTGGGAAGAAAGTCCAGTAATAGTCGCCGCCGGCGTTCTCTTTGCAGTCTGCCTGCCAGGTCACATAGCTGTTCTTGTTGCGGCCCACGCCTTGTTCACTGGTCCACAGCGGGAACGGTTTACCGCGTAAATCAAAGTAAGAAAATTGCTCGCCGCAGCCGTAGATATGATCTTTCGGATTGGCGGCCAGACGTAACCAGATGCGATTGTGGCTGAGATCGTCGTTTTGCAGATCCAGCTTCAGTCGGCCCTGTTCATCGGTGGAGATGTGCAGGCTGGCCGCGATGGCGCCGCCGCGGCTGAAATGTACCCGCCAGCCATCAAGTGATTCGTTGACCGTCGCCTCCGTGAGGGCAATCTTCTCATTGAGTTTGTCTTTAATGCTGAAGTTGCCGCGGAACATCTCAATGTCGGCAACGCCTGCGCCGATCCACAGACAAGGGGTTTGCGAGGTATGGCGCAGAATCAGGCGCTGATGGTACATAAGCGCAAAGCCATCCTGTAACGTGGTGATTTCTAATGCGGTTGACCGTTGTTGTAGCGAATTCATTATCGTCTCCGTAAACATAGGGTAATTCTGTAATTTGTCGGAAATCTGTTATTCACTGCCGATTAAAAAATTCAGTTGGTGTTTTTCTCCGGGCGCGAGATGAATCAGGCTAATCCCAGAATTAAAGGCGTCGGGCGGGCAGGTCATGGGTTCTACTGCCAGGCCACACCTTGCTAATTTCTCGCCGGTATACACCTGCAGCCAGGGCTGGTGGCTGCGTAAAAAGGTGGACATATTTTGCGAGCGGCTGGTCATTCTGACTTCCCATCCCGCGTCGGGTGACAGGGGCCTAAACGTATGATCAATTACGGTTTGCGCGAGTAAATGCGGCGTAGTGAAATCCCGTTCATCACACCTTTCTTCGCTCGCCGGCAGTGTTAATTCACAGCTGTCGATGTGTTGTAGATTGCAGGTCAAATAGGGGTGCGCTCCTGCACCATAAGGCGCCGTGTCCTCGCCCACATTCTGCGTACAAATAGAAACGTGCAGCCCGTTGGTAGTATCCAGCCGGTAAATTACCTCTGATACCAGTGCAAACGGGTAGCCATATGAGGGCGGCAGAAAAATTGTCAGCGACACTTCCGATGCCGACTTCTGGTTAATCTGCCAATCCCGCCAGGCTAAAAGGCCATGAATCGCGCTCTGCGAAGCAAGGTCGTTGACGGCAAGCTGCAATCTCTTGCCGTTATGCTGATAGCAGCCGTTTGCCACGCGATTAGGCCACGGGACAAGCACTTTCCCCAGATGTGCCAACGGCATCTCTTCCGGCTTATGTGGGACGACAATATGGCGTCCGTGGTACGTCAGTTCCGCCAGCCCAGCGCCAACCGTCACGATTTTTGCCTGGTAATGACCCGCCCGAAGATGAACGGTTTTTCCGCCGCTATGCATGGCTGCTATCCTTATGACCTATTTTGCGTTGATATCCAGAAGACCGGCAGCAACCGCTGGAGCAAGTCCCGGAGCCAGTGGCAGGCGTGGGATCACCAGACAATGCAGCAGGTGATAAATATCCTGCTTGCCGTCCCAGACTTTGGTGGTCACCTTGTTATCGGTGTCCAGTTCCTGCCACCATGAGCCGGTCTCGTAATCCATCAGATAGGTGATGCAGTAATCCCACCACGTCTGGTACCAGGTTTCGTACTGGCTCTCGCCAGTGAGGGTATACAGGGCGTAGGCGGTGCCCATGGCTTCGACTATCGGCCAGCGCACTCTTTCGCGGACGATCGGTTTGCCGTCCCAGTCCACTGAGTAAACAAAGCCGTCAGCGCCATCGGGAGCCCAGGCATCGCGGATGGTGGCGTGGAACAGACCTTTAGCATCTTCCAGCAGCCAGGCGGGTGGCGTTTCGAAGCGCGCTTCCAGCGCGGCATGCAGATGCAGCATCAGGCGGCCCCACTCAATCCAGTGGCCCGGTGTACCGCCGTAGGCGCGAAAGCGGTGAGCAGGGTTGTCTTTGTTGTAATCGCGAATCGGGTTCCACTGCGAATCGAAATGTTCGTTGACCCGATACTCGCCGCTGCGGGCCACGTCGTGAATAATCACCGACGCGATGCGCAGCGCCCGATCCAGCCATTTACGGTCGTGGGTGACGTCGTAAACGATCAGGAAGGCTTCAACTGCGTGCATGTTGGCGTTGCCGCCGCGATAATCTTCCGTCTGGCTGAAGGCTTCGTCCCAGGACTCCAGGCACATCTGCTCATCTTCACTCCAGAAGTATTTTTCAATCACTTCGATGGCGTCATCAAGCAGCTGTCGGGCCTGCGGATGACCGGTAGTGACGGCGCTTGCTGCCCCGAGTAACACAAAGAAATGTTGATAGCCCTGCTTGGAGGCATCCATTACGCCTTCGTCATTGACGCAGGCGTACCAGCCGCCGTAGCGTTTGTCGCGCAGTGCGCCGTTCAGGGCGTTAATCCCGTGACTGACCAACTGATATGCGCCGGGGCGACCCATGGACGCGGCAACGGAATAGACGTGCAGCATGCGGGCGGTGATCCACAAATGCGTTCCCATATCTGCTCTGACCTGGCCACTGTTTCCCAGCCAGCCAAATCCGGTCGGTACCGCCGCGTTCTTGCCAAAGTTAAAGATGCGGTCGGTTTCCTGCTCCAGCCAGCGGTTGTGGCTCAAGGTGTTAAACCATTTCATTCTTCGATCCTCGTATTAACGGCGGCGGGCCATCATTTCATCGACGATATCGCCCAGACGCTGCAACTTCGGTGCAGAAACATCGCGCAGCATCAGTTCGGTATCCGGTAATCCCACAACCGATGACCAGACCGCGCGCCCGGCCAGGAAGCCGGATGCTCCTGCGGTCATGGCCACGCTGACCGCGCGAGGGAACAGTTTTTCATCCACACCGGAGGAGAGAATGACCCACGGCATATTGATGTTTTCATTCAGCCGCTGTGATGCAGTGAGAAGCTCTTGCTGAGAGCCTTTACCGTAGAGCGGCATTTCGACTTTGTAGAGATCGGCACCGCTGTCACCCAGCTCTTTAGCGGCATCGATAATGGCCTGCTCGCGATCGAACTTATCGCCGCGACGCGGCGGACGTACGACCGGTTCGATAATGCTCAGCAAGCCACTGGAGTGGCACATCTCATTAAATTCTTTCACCATATCCAGACGCTGCTGGGCATCTTCATCGCTACGCCACAGCACCAGCAGTTTTAACGCCTTGGCGCCGTCTTGCTTAACGGCCTGCGGATCGATACTTTTATCAATCACTACGCTATCAACAGGAATGCCGTTGCCCGGAATAAACGCATCGGCGGCAACAATCATGGCGCAGCTTTTGGCTACCGCGTTTTGCTCCACCACCTGGCGGTAACAGAATTGCTGATCGACCAGAATGGCCGAGGCATAAGGAGAAAGGATTTTTGCCGCATTCACTTTGAAATCGGTCAGCACGCTGTCGCTGACCGGGGATTTCGCACCCGCAGCGGCAAACATTAAGCGCATGGCTTCACGCTGGTCGACGGCCAGCATGGCAAAACCGCCGGATGCGCGCGTGATATCTTTGATGGTGTAATTGTTCATTCAATTTTCCTTTATACAGTCGTTACATTTTTACTTTGGCAGTTAGTCCGGCGCTGTTGCGCACCTGCTCAAGAATGGCGGTCCAGTCTTCACGACCACGACCGGCGGCACGCGCCTGGTTATAAACCTCGCGGGAGGCGGCACCCAGCGGCATCGGCACATGCAACTGATTGGCAACATCCAGCGCGATACCAAGATCTTTGTGGGCCAGCTCGATCATGAAGGCCGGGGAAAGATCGCCTTTCAGCACTTTGTTAGGCCAGGAGGTGGTGAAGTGGCCTTTTCCGGCGGGGGTCCCGCTCATCACTTTCAAGGCCACATCGAAGGAGAGACCGAGTGCCTCGCACAGCACGGCGGCTTCGGCAGACAGCGCATTCAGCGCAATGCTCATATAGTTGTTGATAAGCTTCACGCGGATGCCCATGCCCGGCCCGCCTGCGTTAATCAGTTCGCTGCCCATCGCCATCAGCACTGGAGTAGCGCGTTCGACTTGTTCTGCCGTACCACCCGCCAGCAGCAGCAATGTCCCCGCGACCGCGTGATCGGAAGTGCGTCCGACCGGACAATCCATCATGCACAAGCCCCTGGCACGCATATCGGTAATCAGCTTGTCGGTTTGCAGTGGATGAATGGTCGACATATCAATCATCAGCGCCTGCGGGGAAAGGCTTTCACAAACGCCTTGTTCACCGAATAAAACGCCGCGTACCAGATCGCCGTTTGGCAGCATGGTGATGACAAACTCTGCGTCTTTTGCGGCCTGAGCTGGCGTGCTGGCAGGCTGTGCGCCTTGTGTTACCAAGCGCTGAACAGCATCCGGGTTAACGTCAAAGACGCTGAGCTGATGGCCCTGCTTCAGCAAGTTGCTCGCCATTGGTGAACCCATCTGACCTAATCCGATAAATGCTATAACTGCCATAACCTTCTCCTGAGATGTGGATGTCATTTTTTGTCATTTAAAATCGGTCTTTTCTGTCTGTTTTTGATCGTATTTGTAATTTATGGTCAAAAAATTGACAGCCGTCACTTTTTAAACATTTTGTGAAATTAAAATGATCCCATCCAAAACATTTGAGGAATGACCATGATTCGTATTGCTTGTGTAGGTATTGCCGTGATGGATCGCATCTATTACGTAGAAGGCTTACCGACTGAAGGGGGGAAATATGTGGCGAAGCGCTATACGGAAGTGGGGGGAGGGCCTGCCGCAACGGCGGCAGTGGCTGCGGCGAAGTTGGGCGCGCAGGTGGACTTTATTGGCCGTGTGGGCGATGACGACACCGGAAATAGCTTGCTGGCGGAGCTTGAATCCCTGGGGGTAAATACCCGCTACACCCGGCGCTATACAGAAGCAAACTCTTCGCAATCGGCAATCATGGTTGATGCGAAAGGGGAGCGGATTATCGTCAACTACCCCAGCCCGGACTTACTGCCGAATGCCGACTGGTTGCATGCGATTGATTTTTCCCAGTGGGACGTGGTGCTGGCAGATGTTCGCTGGCACGAAGGCGCAGAGCAGGCATTTACTCTTGCGCGTCAGGCGGGCGTCATCACCGTGCTGGATGGTGACGTTACGCCTCAGGACATTAGCGAGTTGGTGGCGTTAAGCGATCATGCGGCATTCTCAGAACCGGGTCTGGCGCGTCTAACAGGGATAGAAGAACCTGAGGCTGGACTGAAAAAAGCACAAACGCTCACAAATGGACATGTCTATGTGACGCGAGGCGGGGAAGGCTGCGACTGGATAAAAAATAATGTGTTACAGCATCAGCCTGGCTTCGCCGTGGAGGTGGTCGATACGACGGGGGCTGGGGATGTGTTTCACGGTGCGCTAGCCTTCAGTCTGGCTTCCGGCAGCGCGCAGGACGACGCTGTCAGGTTCGCCAGCGGGGTTGCGGCACTGAAATGTACGCGGCCAGGTGGACGTGCGGGTATTCCTGACTGTGATCAAACCCGATCTTTTCTGTCACTTTTTGTATAAAATGCCAGGGCAATGGTTTTTCGAGGAAATTTCATGAGTCTTACCGAACTGACCGGTAACCCGCGGCACGATCAGCTGCTGATGCTGATTAGCGAGCGCGGTTATATGAATATTGACGAACTAGCCAGCCTGCTGGATGTTTCCACGCAGACCGTGCGTCGCGATATTCGTAAACTAAGCGAACAGGGATTGATTACGCGTCACCACGGTGGGGCGGGCAGAGCGTCGAGCGTGGTTAATACGGCGTTCGAGCAGCGTGAAGTCTCCTGGACGGAAGAGAAAAAAGCCATCGCAGAAGCGGTGGCTGACTATATTCCAGATGGTTCAACGGTGTTTATTACCATCGGTACCACCGTTGAACAGGTGGCGCGGGCGCTGTTAAACCATAACCATTTGCGCATTATCACCAACAGTCTGCGGGTGGCGCATATTCTGTATAACAATCCGCGCTTCGAGGTGATGGTGCCCGGCGGGACGCTGCGCCCGCACAACAGCGGGATTATCGGCCCTTCAGCCACCGCGTTTGTGGCTGATTTTCGGGCAGATTATCTGGTGACCAGCGTCGGGGCGATAGAAAACGATGGCGCGCTGCTGGAATTTGATGTCAACGAAGCCAGCGTGGTGAAAACGATGATGGCCCATTCGCGGCATATTCTGCTGGCTGCCGATCATACGAAATACACGGCTTCCGCAGCGGTAGAGATTGGTAACGTGTCTCAGGTGACGGCGTTGTTTACCGATGAGTATCCCGGTCCGGCATTGCACAACCTGCTCCAGTCGCAGCAGGTGGAAATTGTGCAGGTGAGTCCCTCCCAGGATGACGCTCTGGCAATGTAATCCCCTCTAGTGGTGACTCGGAAACGTCAAAGCCATCACGCACGCATAGTCAAACTTCTCCTTTCCCGCTACAGTTATTCATCCATGGCGAGTAAGGAGAAGGACATGCTCTATATCTTTGATTTGGGTAATGTGATTGTCGATATCGACTTCAATCGCGTGTTAGGCACATGGAGCGATCTGAGCCGTGTCCCGCTGGCTTCGCTAAAGCAAAGTTTCACCATGGGGGAGGCTTTTCGCCAACATGAGCGGGGTGAAATAACCGATGAGGCGTTTGCCGAGGCGCTGTGTCACGACATGGCGCTGCCGTTGAGTTACGAACAGTTTTCCCATGGCTGGCAGGCCGTTTTTGTTGCGCTACGCCCCGACGTCATCGACATCATGCATAAACTGCGTGAGCAGGGGCATCGTGTCGTGGTGCTGTCGAATACCAACCGCCTGCATACGACATTTTGGCCGGATGAGTACCCAGAAGTTCGCCAGGCTGCGGACCATATCTATCTTTCCCAGGAACTCGGCATGCGTAAACCCGAAGCGCGGATTTACCAGCATGTTCTGCAGTCCGAAGGTTTTTCTGCCGCAGATACGGTCTTTTTTGATGATAACGCCGATAATATTGAAGGGGCTAACCAGTTAGGGATCACCAGCATCCTGGTCGTTGATAAAACGACCATACCTGACTATTTCGCGACGGTGTTATGCTAAAAAACGTGCATCAAAAAGCCAGGCACCATACGCGTCCTGTACGGGCCTGGCTGAAGTTATTATGGCAACGCATTGATGAGGACAACATGACGACACTGGCGGGCAACCTGGCTTACGTCTCGTTGCTTTCGTTAGTGCCGCTTATCGCCGTTGTTTTTGCGCTTTTCGCCGCATTTCCCATGTTTTCCGACGTCAGCATTCAGCTGCGACATTTTATATTCGCTAATTTTATTCCGGCCACCGGCGATGTTATTCAGCGCTATATCGAACAGTTTGTCGCGAACTCGAACAAAATGACCGCCGTCGGCGCATGTGGGCTGATTGTGACGGCTCTGTTGCTGATGTATGCCATCGACAGCGCACTGAATACCATTTGGCGCAGCAAACGCACCCGGCCCAAAGTGTATTCGTTTGCGGTGTACTGGATGATTTTAACGCTGGGCCCGTTGTTGGCGGGTGCCAGTCTGGCGATCAGCTCTTATCTTTTGTCCCTGCGCTGGGCCAGCGATCTCAATACCGTTATTGATAACGTCCTGAGGGTATTGCCGCTGGTGCTCTCCTGGCTCTCATTCTGGCTGCTGTACAGCATTGTACCTACCACGCGCGTACCCAATCGCGATGCGGTGATCGGCGCTTTTGTCGCCGCGGTGTTGTTCGAAGCTGGGAAGAAAGGATTTGCGCTCTATATCACGATGTTTCCGTCTTATCAGTTGATTTACGGCGTGCTGGCGGTGATCCCCATTTTATTTGTCTGGGTATACTGGACGTGGTGTATCGTCTTGCTAGGCGCGGAAATAACTGTCACTCTCGGTGAATACCGCAAACTCAAACAAGCCGCAGAACAAGAAGAAGCAGAATAAATATGATTGCATTGATTCAGCGCGTAACCCGTGCCAGCGTCACCGTGGAGGATGAGGTGACGGGTGAAATTGGCCCAGGACTTTTAGTCTTATTAGGTGTCGAAAGGGATGATGACGAACAGAAAGCGAACCGCCTTTGCGAGCGCGTGCTCGGCTATCGAATTTTTAGCGATGCCGAAGGTAAGATGAACCTGAATGTACAACAGGCGGGTGGCAGCGTGCTGGTGGTCTCACAGTTTACGCTGGCGGCAGATACCGAACGGGGCATGCGCCCGGGCTTCTCAAAGGGCGCTGCGCCCGATCGTGCAGAAGCGTTATATGAATACTTTGTTGAGCGCTGTCGCCAACAGGAGATGAATACGCAAACCGGACGATTCGCTGCGGATATGCAGGTTTCACTGGTTAATGATGGCCCCGTGACGTTCTGGTTACAGGTATGAACCAGCTTCCGGCGTGGTCGCGGGTAACAAGAGAGAATACAACTATGTATCACCTTCGAGTGCCGCAAACAGAAGAAGAATTGGCGCGTTACTACCAGTTTCGCTGGGAGATGTTGCGTAAACCGCTGCATCAGCCAAAAGGCTCCGAGCGGGATGCCTGGGATGCGATGGCGCACCACCAGATGGTGGTGGATGAAGAGGGCAATCTGGTCGCGGTAGGGCGTTTGTATATCAATGCGGATAACGAAGCCTCCATACGCTTTATGGCTGTAGACCCGTCCGTGCAGGAGAAGGGCTTAGGCACGCTGATGGCGATGACCCTGGAATCTGTGGCGCGTCAGGAAGGGGTCAAGCGCGTAACCTGTAGCGCCCGTGAAGATGCGGTCGAATTTTTTGCCAAGCTGGGTTTTGTGAGCCAGGGTGAAATCACCACGCCGCAAACCACGCCGGTACGCCACTTTTTGATGATCAAGCCCATTGCCACGCTGGATGATATTCTTCATCGCGGTGACTGGTGTGGACAGCTTCAGCAAGCCTGGTACGAACATATTCCGCTGAGCGAGAAAATGGGCGTGCGTATTCAGCAGTATACCGGGCAAAAATTCATTACCACGATGCCCGAAACTGGCAATCAAAACCCGCACCATACCCTGTTTGCCGGGAGCCTGTTTTCTCTGGCTACGTTAACCGGTTGGGGGCTGATCTGGCTAATGCTGCGCGAGCGCCATTTGGGCGGAACGATTATCCTCGCCGATGCGCATATCCGCTACAGCAGACCGATCACCGGCAAGCCGACGGCCATTGCCGATCTGGGTTCGCTGAGTGGCGATCTTGACCGTCTGGCGAGAGGCCGTAAGGCGCGTGTCCAGATGCAGGTAGAGGTCTTTGGCGATGACGCGGCAGGTGTGGTGTTTGAAGGCACCTACATTGTGCTACCCGCAAAACCGTTTGGTGCCTACGAAGAAGGTGGAAACGAAGAGGAGTAGGGGCAAATCCCTGTTTTTCATTCTACCCCGTTCGCTATTGCTAACGATCCCAGACGTGTTATTCAGGCATTAAGCGTCTAAAGGACAACCCGGCAGCGTGAAATGCTCACCGGGTTGTGAGTAGACTTACTCCCCTTCACCCGGGAACAGGAACGGGTTGATGGAGCTGCGGGCAAAGCCCTCTTGCTCCATGTGCGCGTCCAGCATCAGCGAGGCGAGGTCGTCGGCAACGGCTTCGACATTGGGGTCTTTTTCCTGATACAGAATCTTCAGGTAAGTCCCGCAGTCGCCGCAGCTTTCAGCTTTAATCGCAGACTGTTCGTTATCCAGTGACCAGTAGTTCAAATCACGGCTTTGCTCGCAGTTGCTGCACTTCACGCGCACCACGTGCCACTCGGTTTCACACAGGTTGCAGTGCAGATAGCGCAGCCCCTGAGTGGTACCGATTTGCACCATGCTGGAGACTGGCATCGAACCGCACACCGGGCAGAACTGGCGCTGTTCACCGTATTCCGCTCGGGCTTTGCCGGGGATCAGGCTGGCCATTTGTGCCCAGTAGAGCGACAGCGCGGCCCAGATGAACGGCGCTTTATCACTGCTGACCGACGCAAAATCAGAAGCAAACAGCGCGCTGGCCATCAGTTCCAGCTCTTGCTCGGAGGCTTTTTCCAGATTCTCGATCACCGCTAACGCAGGGCCGCTCATTTCTGGTTTCAGCTCAGCAATTAACGATTGCAGCAGTTTTTGCCAGTGCTTATCGCGTGGCAGAACGTGGATATCCAGCGGCGGTTTGCCCTGATCGTTCGCTTCTTTGATGCGCGCGGTCAGGTCCATCTGCAGCGGATGGTCGTACAGCACCACTTCCTGCGCATGAGCGATCAGCGCAGCAAAGCGCAGATAATCACCCAACGGGTTGTTTTCCGCCAGCTCGCGCAGACGCTCAGCACGGCGGTTATACAAATTTTTGAGTCTGGGGAACAATAACGGCGGAATCATATCCGCCGTGCGTTTCTCGCTCGAACCCAGCTCATCTTGCGGGATTATGCGAATACTCATTCAGATGACTTTTCCTGTTTCTGGCGGACTTCACGGTACCAGCGTGGGTGATGTTTCTTCGCCCATGAGCTGGTGACCCATCCTTCCACCATCGCGGTAATGGTGCCTTTCACCCAAAGGGCGGCGTAAATGTGCACCATGATAACCACAATTAACGCTACTGCGGCAAATGAATGCAGCATTAACGCGAATCGGATCACCGGGATTGAGAAAGCAGGCGCAAAATACGGGCGCCAGATGATCACTCCGCTCACCAGCAACAGGACCAGGAAGATAATCGCCGCCCAGAATACGCATTTCTGGCCGAAGTTATAACGTCCCGTGTCACCTACTTCCTCGTTGACGACGATCTTACGAATATTCTTCGCCCAAAAGATATCATCCCGATTGATTAGATTGTGGTGCCAGTAACGGAAAAACATGATGATAAACGAGGCAAACATAATCACGCCGACAAACGGGTGCAGAATTCGCGCCAGCTGCGGGGTGCCCATGATTTGCATCAGCCAGTTGAAGGATGGGAAGAAAAAGCCCAGCCCGCTTATCGCCGCCAACATGAAGCAGAAGGCGGTGACCCAGTGGTTGATGCGTTCCGGCGCTGTATAGCGCACGATGGTGTCACGTCGTTTCATTTGCGCACCTCGTCTTTTTCTTCATGCAGATTGTCTTCTTCCTCTTCCGCACGGTTCGGACCTACGCCGACGTAGTGGAAGATGCTGGCCGCAAATGTCGCTGCAAAGCCGACCGCTGCGAGGGGTTTCCAGATGCCTTTCCAGAACTTCACGGTGGCGCTGATTTCCGGGTTTTCCGGCAGGCCATGGTACAGATTCGGCTTGTCGGCATGATGCAGTACGTACATAACGTGCGTACCGCCAACGCCTATCGGATCGTACAGTCCGGCGTTATCGTAGCCACGGGTTTTCAGCTCTGCCACGCGCTCGCCTGCCAGCGTTTTCATCGACTCTTTGGTGCCGAAATGAATCGCGCCGGTTGGGCAGGTTTTCACGCAGGCCGGTTCTTGTCCTACCACAACACGGTCAACGCACAGCGTACATTTATAGACGCGATTGTCTTCCGGGTTGAGGCGCGGCACGTCGAACGGACAGCCTGCAATGCAGTAGCCGCAGCCAATGCACTGCTCGGACTGGAAGTCGACAATGCCGTTGGCATACTGAATGATTGCCCCTTCCGCCGGACACGCCTTCAGGCAGCCCGGATCGGCACAGTGCATGCAGCCATCCTTGCGGATCAGCCACTCCAGTTTGTCGTCTTGTTCCACTTCCGAGAAGCGCATCACCGTCCAGGATTTGGCGGTCAAATCGGCGGGGTTGTCGTACACCCCAACGTTGCTACCGATTTCATCGCGGATATCGTTCCACTCTGAGCAGGCCACCTGACAGGCTTTACAACCGATGCAGGTGGTGACGTCGATGAGCTTGGCCACTTCCTCCTGGTGATCCCGCGCCTGAGGTGCGGGGGTGAAACCGTTAGTGGCGGATCGACGAATGATGTCTTGCGATTGATAAGCCATAGGTCGTCTCCGTTACACCTTTTCCACGTTCACGAGGAAGGACTTAAATTCCGGCGTCTGCGTGTTCGCATCACCGACGAATGGCGTTAACGTGTTAGCGATAAAGCCTTTTTTCGCCACACCTTCGTAGCCCCAGTGGATCGGAATACCGATGGTGTCGATATCCTGACCGTTGGCCTTCAGCGTGCGAATACGTTTGGTCACCACCGCTTTGGCTTTGATGTAGCCGCGGTTAGAAGAGACCTTAACGGTATCGCCGTGGGAGATGCCGAGCTTGTTCGCCAGCTTCTCGCCAATTTCCACAAACTGTTCCGGCTGAGCGATGGCGTTTAGCAGCGCGTGCTTGGTCCAGTAGTGGAAGTGCTCGGTCAGACGGTAGGTCGTCCCGACGTACGGGAACTTATCCGCTTTGCCCAGTGCTTCTTCATCGCCTTTAAAGATACGGGCAGCCGGGTTAGAGATAACGTTCGGGTGCAGCGGGTTGGTGCCCAGCGGCGTTTCAAACGGCTCGTAGTGTTCCGGGAACGGCCCTTCCGCCATCTTATCGATAGCAAACAGGCGTCCCATCCCTTCGGGCTGCATGATAAACGGCCCGACGTTGCTGCCCGGTGCGGCGGCGCTGTAGTCCGGAATATCCATCCCGCTCCATTTCGCCCCATCCCATTTCAGGATCTGACGTTTTGGATCCCACGGATTCCCCTGCGGGTCAGCGGAGGCGCGGTTATACAGAATGCGGCGGTTGAGCGGCCATGCCCATGCCCAGCCCAGCGTATTGCCCAGGCCCGACGGGTCGGCGTTATCACGACGCGCCATCTGGTTGCCTTCCGGTGTCCAGCTACCGGCAAATATCCAGCAGCCGCTGGAAGTGGTGCCGTCATCGCGCAGTTGGGCAAATGAACTAAGCTGTTGGCCTTTCTTGACGATCACCGCACCGGTTGCCGGGTCGGTGATATCAGCCAGGGCTTTACCGTTGCTCTCCATCGCCACTTCTTCTGAAGCAGGTTCATGCGGCGTGGAGTAGTTCCAGGTCATGCTCAGCACCTGTTCCGGGTTCGCTCCCCCCTGTTCGGCGTACATCTTGCGCATGCGCAGGAAGATACCGGCGAGGATTTCACCGTCGGTGGCGGCAATCCCTGGGGCATCCGCGCCTTTCCAGTGCCACTGCAGCCAGCGTCCGGAGTTAACGATTGAGCCGTTTTCTTCGGCGAAGCAGGTGGACGGCAGACGGAACACTTCGGTCTGGATTTTTGACGGATCCACATCGTTCGACTCACCGTGGTTTTGCCAGAAGGTGGACGTTTCGGTGTTGAGTGGGTCGATAGTCACTAGGAACTTCAGTTTTGAAAGTGAAGCCACGACCTTGTTTTTGTTCGGGAATGAGGCGACCGGGTTGAAGCCCTGGCAGATGTAGCCATTCACTTTGCCCTGGTTCATCATCTCGAAGTACTGCAGCACGTCGTACCCTTTATCCCACTTCGGCAGCCAGTCGAAGCCCCAGCTATTTTCCGCTGTCGCTTTATCACCAAAGAAGGCCTTCATCATCGAGACGAAGAATTTCGGGTAGTTGCCCCAGTAGTTTACCTGACCTTCCAGCAACGGTTTTGGCGTGTTGGCCGCAAGGTAAGTTTGCAGGTCGGTTTGCTTTTCGCTTGGCAGCGTCATGTAACCAGGCAGGCTCTGCGACAGCAGTCCTAAGTCAGTCAGACCCTGAATATTGGAGTGACCGCGCAGGGCGTTAACGCCACCGCCTGCCATCCCCATATTGCCGAGCAGCAGCTGGATCATCGCCATGGTACGAATGTTCTGCGCGCCCACGGAGTGCTGCGTCCAGCCCAGCGCGTACAAGAACGACGCGGTTTTGTCTTTGGCGCTGGTTTCAGCGATGTATTCGCAGACTTTCAGGAAATCAGCCTTCGGCGTACCGCAAATGTTTTCGACAACATCCGGCGTGTAGCGGGAAACGTGCTGTTTCAGCAGATTCCACACGCAGCGCGGGTGTTGCAGCGTAACATCGCGTTTGGCGAAGCCTTTTTCATCCAGCTCGTAGTTCCAACTGGTTTTATCGTACTTGCGTTTGTCCGCGTCATAGCCGGTGAACAGGCCATCTTCGAAGCCATAATCTTCACGCACAATCAGACTGGCGTTGGTGTAGGCTTCGGTATATTCGCGGTTGAATTTTTCGTTATTCAGCAGGTACAGCAAGACGCCTGACAAGAAGGCAATGTCAGTACCGGAACGAATGGGTGCATAGAAATCTGCCACCGCTGCGGTTCGCGTAAAGCGAGGATCGACCACAATCAGCTTCGCGCCGTTGTGAATTTTGGCTTCCATCGCCCAGCGGAATCCGACCGGGTGAGCTTCAGCGGCGTTACCGCCCATCACCACAACGAGGTTGGCATTTTTAATGTCGACCCAGTGGTTGGTCATCGCACCGCGACCAAATGTTGGAGCAAGACTTGCTACCGTTGGTCCGTGTCAGACGCGCGCCTGGTTGTCGACCGCGAGCATACCCAGCGCGCGGGAGAATTTTTGCGTTAAATAGCCGGTTTCATTACTGGAGGCGGAAGCACACAGCATCCCGGTGGAAAGCCAGCGGTTAACGGTGACGCCTTCGGCGTTCTGCGCAACGTAGTTAGCGTCGCGGTCTTCTTTCATCAGCTTCGCGATGCGGTCAAATGCCTCATCCCAGCTAATTTGTTGCCACTTATCGGAGCCTGGTGCACGGTATTCCGGGAATTTCAGCCGGCTTTCGGAGTGGATGAAATCCACCAGACCAGCCCCTTTCGGGCACAGTGCGCCACGGTTCACCGGATGGTCCGGATCGCCCTCGATATGGAAGATGGATGCTTTGGCGTTTTTCGCACCGTCACCGAGACTGTACATTAACAGTCCACAGCCAACGGAACAGTAAGTGCAGGTGTTACGGGTTTCGCGGGTACGCAGCAGTTTATATTGCCGTGTTTCCGCTAGCGCTACGCCGGGTGCAAAACCCAGTGCCGCTGCCGTGGTGCCTGCCATACCGCCAGCGCAGATCTTAAAGAACTGCCTTCTGCTGACCTGCATGGTTCGCTCCTTGTTTCGACATTGTCACGTTCCCTTCGCGTAGGTGTATCGCGATCGCGAGGGAAGTGGTTGTTATTTTTCTTTGCGGACGGGACCGCAAAGGTCCAGAATTGGGTGAATTTCCCTCCGTCCAGGAGGGATTTGTAAAGAATACCACAATGTTGGTATGTGTGTTCCAATATGGTTAAAAGAAAGTGAATAAGATTATTCAAAAAAACATCGAAAATGTGACGGCTTTGACGGGATCGCGCCAGTTGACCCTCTGGAAACGCGAGGATTTGCAACATCCTCAGCCGGATGTCGTCGCTGAAGAAGTGCCCGTTGCGTTGGTGTACAACGGGATTTCGCACGTGGTGATGATGGCGTCACCGAAAGATCTTGAGCATTTTGCGATGGGCTTTTCACTTTCTGAAGGCATTATTGAGTCCCCGCAGGATATCTACGGCATGGAAGTGGTGCCTTCTTGTAACGGATTAGAAGTTCAGGTTGAGCTGTCCAGCCGTCGTTTTATGGGATTGAAAGAGCGCCGTCGAGCTTTGGCCGGTCGTACCGGTTGTGGCGTTTGCGGCGTGGAACAGCTCAATGACATTGGCAAGCCGGTTCAGCCTTTGGCGTTTACCCAGACGTTTAACCTGGCGGACCTCGATCGCGCGTTAAAGCATTTGCATGACTTCCAGCCCGTGGGGCAACTGACGGGCTGTACGCACGCAGCGGCCTGGGTCCAGCCGTCGGGGAACCTGGCGGGAGGGCATGAAGATGTGGGCCGTCACGTGGCGCTGGATAAACTGCTCGGGCGGCGTGCAATTGAAGGCGAAACATGGCGGCAGGGAGCCGTTTTAGTCTCCAGTCGCGCCAGCTATGAGATGGTGCAAAAGTCGGCGATGTGCGGCGTGGAGATCTTGTTCGCTGTCTCTGCCGCGACGACACTGGCCGTAGAAGTAGCCGAACGCTGTAACCTGACGCTGGTGGGTTTTTGTAAACCGGGCAGGGCAACGATTTATACGCATCCGGAACGTCTGGTGGCGGAGTAACGCCACCAGGCTGCCACAATGCTGCCTGAGAATGCCAGCTCCATCATTACAGCAGCGGGCGAGCCGACGATGGCATTGTTCAGTAGCCAGCACAGGCTGCCGCACAATGTGTATCCACGTAATTTTCCACCCTGTGTCTGAAACGACGCATAGGTCATCAGCAGGCTTCCTGCGAGCGGCAGCAGGCCCCACATTCCCTGCCAGAGATAAGCACTACACAGCAGTGACCCCATCATAAATCCCCACATGGCCCAGCGGCGTTGCGTCACGATGGCTATCGCATAACGACAGGCGGCGATGAGCATTAATCCTGCGGCGGCGGGTTGATGCAAAAGATAAAAATGAATGGCCAGCAGGCTGGTTGAGCTGGTCAACAGCACTAACGTCATCGCCCGACGCCGGAAATGAAAGGCTGAAATATCCAGCACAAAGCTGATGCAGGCCAGCAGCTGAGAGAGAAAAAATGCGTTCATCATGCGCGCCATCTTGTGAAGAGTGGCGGGACAATAATCTATGCAAAAAGCGAATGCGTTAACCTTTGTTAAGACGCTGGCGAATGCGAGACAGGCTAACGGGCGTAATGCCAATGTAGTGGGCGAGGTCCCGCTGAGTGAGCTGCAATTCCCAACTGGGAAAGTGTGTCTGAACATACTGGTAGCGTTGTTCTGGCGTATTAAGCAGCAGCATTTGTTCTTTTTTCTCTTTGTAGATCAACTGCTGGACCAGGAGCTGTGTCTTGATGTCCTGATGTTCCGGTGCATCCAGCAATGCCAGCGAGATTTCACTGATTTCGCCCGGGGTGATCATTTGCAGGCTGTAATCTGCCGAGGTGTGGGTTAGCCAGTTCAGGTACAGAAAACAATATTCACCCGGGAAGTAAAACTCTTTCACCCGTTCTGAACCGTTGGGTGAGTGATACACCGCACGGGCAACGCCATGATGTAAATAATAAATTTTGCTTTGCCTTTCACCCTGACGCAGTAACCAACTGCCCGCAGAGAGTGGTTTTTTTCGCGAGCCTGACAGCAATTTTTGATCGTATTCGGCTGACATGTTATCTCTCAAATAATTTGAATAAGACAGGCAAAACCTTCCGCTTTTAGTTGTGCGGTGTGAGGGCTATTATTTATCACATCAAGGCACGGTGCCTTACTCAAACAACTAAATTAAAGGGTTTACATCATGAAAAGCATCAAAACTTTTGTCGCAGTTATCGCTCTTGCTACCTCTTTCGGTTCTTTCGCTGCTCAGTCTGTTACCGCTACCGGGTCAACTCTGGAAAGCACTGAAGCAAAAATTGCCGCTCAGGCGGAACGTGCTGGCGCAAGCGATTATAAAATCACTCAGGCCTACAGCGGTAACCGTGTGCACATGACCGCTGAACTGCTGAAATAAGTGACCTCAATACTGTCGAAAGAGCGCCCTTGAGGCGCTTTTTTAGTTTATTCCCGCCATCCTTAACAACGCCGTCACCACAGCAGCGGCGATAATCACCATAATCAATGGCACTTTGCGCCAGGCGAGGAACACTGCAAAGCCCACGCCGAGAACGCGCGCCATGCCGGCAAAATGTTCGCCTTCGTAAAAGGTGGTCGCCAGGGCGACGGAGAACAGTAATACCGTCGCGGCATCGGAAAGCAGCGCCTGCGAGCGCGTGGAAAATGCCAGACGGCTCCCCAACTTTGCTCCACCTAAACGCATTAAATAGGTTCCCAGAGAGAGTACGGCGATACCGACGATAAACAGCGTCATGTTGCCCATTATTTTTTCCTCGTCAGTAAGCCAAACAGTGAAAGCAGTACCGGCAGGCCCACCGGCGCAAACGGGACGGCGGCGAGCGACAGCGCAGCACCGCTGCAGGCGCGAACCAGCGTGGTACGGTTTTTAAATGCCGGGACCACTAAGGCCAGCAGAATGGCAGGGAAAACGGCATCCAGGCCGATGGTTTCCGGTGCGGGCAGTAGCTTGCCAACCATCGCCCCAAGCAGCGTGCCCAGCGGCCAGACAATGGCTACGCCCAGTCCGCACAGCCAGTAGGCGGCTTTGCGCTGCTCCGGCGTTTTTTGCGACAGGCCAAACACCACGCTTTCATCGTTCATGATATGGCAGCCGAGGAAACTGGCGGCCCGCGTTCCCACCAGATCGCGTACCGTCACGCCAAACGGCACGTGGCGGGCATTCACCAGCAACCCTGCTGCTGCAGCAGCCAGAGGATTACCGCCGCTGGCAACAATCCCGATAAACATAAACTCAGACGCACCCGCCAGCACTGTAATCGAGAGCACAAACGGCACCCACAGCGGGAAGCCGTAAGCCATCGCCAGCGAGCCGTATGACATGCCGACTACGCCGACAGCCAGACAGACTAAAAATATTGCTTTTATCGTGTCGCCTTTGAGACTGGAAAAATAATGTTTCATCCTGCTTTAGCCATATCGAACGAATTTCCATTATAATGAACGCAACAAGATTGCTTTACAAGTCGAACGATTCGTTCGATATAAAGAACATGGAGTCATGTATGACCCAACCCATCAGTATGATTGCGAAAAGCCTGGTGCGTGAACGTCAGCGTACCGGTCTGTCGCTGGCAGAAATCGCCCGCCGCGCGGGCATTGCAAAATCGACGCTCTCGCAGTTGGAGGCGGGCAATGGCAATCCTAGCCTGGAAACGCTGTGGTCGCTGTGTGTGGCGCTGGATATTCCCTTTGCGCGATTGCTGGAGCCGCAGGAGCAAAAAACCCAGGTGATACGCCGGGGTGAAGGGACCAAAGTGGTGGCGGAGCAGGCCCATTATCAGGCTATTTTACTGGCGGCCTGTCCACCGGGGGCGCGGCGAGATATCTATCTGTTGTTGACGCAACCGGGTGCTGACCGCATCTCACACCCGCATCCGCCGGGGTCCGTTGAGCATATTATTGTGACGCAGGGGAAGGCGCTGGTAGGACTGACTGAAGCACCGGAAGAATTGGGCGAGGGCGACTATATCTGTTATCCCGCTGACCAGGCACATATCTTTAAAGCGCTGGAACCGGATACCCAGGCGATTCTGGTTTCTGAGCAGAACTAACTGTTATGTTGCGTTGTGCCGGATGCGGCGCGTTAGCGCCTTATCCGGCCAACAATACTACTGCAGATAAAACACTTCTTTTAATTCCGCGCTCACCGGGCTGTTGTCCGGATTAGTGGGCATCACGTCACGCATATGCTTCCACCAACGCTGACACACGTCGGTGCTGGCGACGGCATTCCAGCGCTCTTCGGATTCAATCTCAACGGTGGCAAACAGCAGGCTGCGCTCCTGGTCGAGATAAATCGCGTAGTGATGCGCGCCGTGGGCTTTCAGTACGGCTTCCAGCTCCGGCCAGATGGGATTATGCCGACGCTGATACTCAACGTGCGCGTCGGCATTCACCTGCATCACAAAGGCTTTGCGGATCATAACGCCTCCAGATACAGCGCGCGGACGTCTTCGCGGCTGGCGGTGCGCGGATTGCATGGTGCGCACGGATCGGCGAGTGCTTTGTCCAGCCACCCCTCAATGTCCTCTTTGGTCACGCCTAGCTGGCTGAAGCCTGCCGGAATGCCCACGCGCTTGCTCAGGGCACGGATCGCGTTGATGGCTTCCATGCTTGCTACTTCATCGCTCATCCCACGGGTATCAACCCCCATGGCCTGTGCTATGCGGGCAAAGCGTGCCACGGCGTTTGGACGGTTAAAGTTTTCGATAATCGGCAGCAGGATAGCGTTGCAGACGCCGTGCGGCAGATTGTGTGTCGCGCCCGGCTGGTGTGCCAGCGCATGCACCAGACCCAGACCTGCACTGTTGAATGCCATCCCCGCCAGATACTGACCAAATGCCATTTGCTCACGGGCTTCGAGGTTGTGACCCTCGTCGACGGCTTTAGGCAGCCACTGGTTGATCAGGCGAATCGCTTCCAGGGCATTGGCGTCGGTCAACGGGTGCGCGCCAACAGAAACATAGGCTTCCACCGCGTGGGTCAGGGCGTCCATACCGGTAGCGGCGGTGACTGAGGCAGGAATTTCCAGCATCACGCTGGCGTCATCGACGGCGATATCCGGAATAATGTTCGGATCGATGATGACTTCTTTCACCTTGCGTGCGGAATCAATGATCACCGCATTGCTGGTCATTTCTGCGGCCGTACCCGCGGTGGTGTTAATGGCAACCAGCGGTACGCCGGCATTTTTAACTTTGCCCACGCCGGAATAGGCGGTAGACGGGCCAGGGTTGGCGGTCAGGATTTTCACCGCTTTAGCGGTATCGATCGGGCTGCCGCCGCCGAAAGCGATGATGTAATCACATTCAGCGTCCTGGTATGCGGCAAAACCTTGCTGGACCAGTTCTTCCGTTGGGTTCGGGAATACGTCGTCGAACAGATGATACGACATTTTATGCGCATCAAGGGCGGTAAACAGGCTGTCCAGCAGGCCCAGTTTGACCAGTTGACCGTCGGTTACGATCAGCGCCTTACCCCATTGCTTGTTCGCCACGAGGTTGACCATATCACCAATCGCACCAGCGCCGTGCAGACTGATTTTTGGCAGTGCCAACATAAAGCTCATAAGTATTCTCCTGAATAATAAATCCCTGGTGCCCGATGGCGCTTCGCTTATCGGGCCTACGGTTAAATAGGGACCGTCATGTAGGCCGGATAAGGCAAAGCCGCATCCGGCGTTGAATGAGGGAGGTATCAGTACAGCTCTAATGCGCTGGCCAGTGGGGTCACGCCAAAACGTTTGCCGAGAGCAATGAGCTCTTCACGCGTGATGGTTTGCTTCATACCGCCCATCGAATAGATTTTGACCAAAACTTCGGCCGATTTCTCTGCGGTATCTATCAAACCGAACGCTTCGTCGAGCGTCGGGCCGCTGCCAAATACGCCGTGGAACGGCCACAACACCAGAGAATGCTGCTGCATTGAAACTGCCGTCGCTTCACCGATTTCGTCGGTACCCGGCACCATCCACGGCAGAATGCCGACGCCGTCCGGGAACACCACCAGACATTCGGTGCTGCCTTCCCACAGTTTGCGGGTGATCAGCGCAGTGCTGTTTTCCAGCACATAGGTCAGAGCAATCAGATTGGTGGCATGGCAGTGCATGATCACGCGGTCTTTGCCATCGGTGGCTTTAATGCGCTCGCAGTGGGAAAGGAAGTGTGCGGGCAGTTCGGAGGTCGGTACGGCTTCGTGGGTCAGCCCCCAAAGAATGTGGTAGCCGGCGCCGTCGCTGTCGATTTTTACCACACCTAAATTGGCTGCCGGATCGAGCTGGACGTTGCGGAAGAATTTGCCGGAACCGGTAACGATAAACGGCGTGTTAGCCAGCAGCGGCATCGGCTGGCTCAGCGCGATGTAGCGCGGTTCTTCGTGGAAATCAGCGGTAAAGGGGGCGATATCAGCCTCATCCAGGCGCAGCGTCAGGTTGCCGCCGTTACGCTCATCCCAACCTTTCAGCCAGGCATCAGAAGTGGCTTTGATCATCCCCTGGACGAACCAGGAGGTAGTAATGTTTTGCATGGTCGGTGTTCCTGTTTATTGCCCGAACGGGTGTCGGGTCTTACGTAGGCCGGATAAGCGCAGCGCCATCCGGCGTAGTGTTTTGTACGTTGCCGGATGGCGGCGCTAACGCACCGTATCCGGCCTACAAGGCAGACAACGCCTTTAGTTACGCTTGCTCAGTACGTCTTTTTCATACGTGCGGACGTTGTCCAGCCACTGGCTGCCGGCTGGGGTGTCGTGACGCTGGCAATACATCTCCCAGACGGCCTGCCATGGCAGCGATTTCTGTTCTTCCAGCAGGGCCAGGCGGGCGGTGTAGTCGCCGCTAGCTTCGAGTTGGCGCAGTTGCTCAGTGGGTTCTAACAGCGCACGCAGCAGGGCTTTCTTCATATTGCGGGTGCCGATCACCCATGCGGCAATGCGGTTGATGGAAGCGTCGAAGAAGTCGAGGCCAATGTGTACGCGGTCGAACAGGTTATGGCGTACGATCTCGCTGGCAATCGCCTGAGTTTCATCATCCAGCAATACCACGTGGTCGCTGTCCCAGCGCACCGGACGGCTGACGTGCAGCAGCAGGCGCGGCACGTACAGCATGGCGGCAGAGATCTTGTCGGAAATCACTTCAGTCGGATGGAAGTGACCTGCATCCAGGCATAGTGCGGTCTGGCGGCTGGTGGCGTAGCCCATGTAAAACTCGTTGGAGCCAACGGTGTAGCTTTCTGCGCCGATACCAAACAGTTTGCTCTCGACGGCATCAATATGATGCGCCGGGTCGAACTTCTCGCTGATGACGTCGTCCAGTGCTTCCAGCAGGCGCTGGCGTGGTGCCAGGCGGTCAATGGTGATGTCTTTCATGCCATCCGGGATCCAGATGTTCATCACCGACGGCGTACCCAGCTGTTCGCCAAAGTACGCGGAGACGCGACGGCTGGCTTTGCAGTGGTCAATCCAGAACTGACGGATGCTGTCGTCAGCATGTGCCAGCGTGAAACCGTCGGCACTCAACGGATGCGAGAAGCATGACGGGTTGAAATCCAGACCTAACTGGTTCGCTTTCGCCCATTCCACCCAGTTTTTAAAGTGTTCAGGTTTGATTTGGTCACGGGATACCGGGGTATCGGATTCCAGGTAGATAGCGTGCAGGTTCAGACGCTTAGGACCCGGGATCAGGCTCAGTGCCTGCTCCAGATCGGCGCGCAGTTCAACGGCGTTACGCGCTTTACCTGGATAGTTACCGGTGGCCTGAATGCCGCCGGTGAGCGAACCTTCCGGGTTTTCGAATCCGGCGACATCATCGCCCTGCCAGCAGTGCATGGAGACCGGCAGACGATCGAGCTGGCGTAATGCCTCCTCGACATCGATACCTACCGCGGCGAAACGCAGTTTTGCCAGTTCCCAGGCTTGTTCAAGTTGAGTGGTCATGCGCAAAGCTCCTTTGTCTGTCGTGTTGATTGAAACTGCGCCTGGTAGCGGGCAATTTCACTGTCAGTATTTGGGATGAAGGTTGTCAGGTCGTAGTTAGCGGTCACCACCTGGCGGAAATCATCGACGTTGTTAAGTTCGTCCAGCGTCATCAGCTGAACGCCAATATTGCCGAGCGTAGAGGCCTCAACAGGCCCGGACATGACGCGGATACCGCATGCATCCGCGCACAGTTGGTTGAGCAGGGCGTTCTGGCAGCCGCCGCCAACAATGTGCAGTTGGTTGAAGGCGTGACCACGAAGGTGTGCCAGTTCCTGCAGGACGTCGGCATACAGCAGCGCCAGACTGTCGAAAATACAGCGCGCCAACTCAGCATCCTGAACCGGAACGGGTTGACCGGATTCGCGGCATGCGGCCTGAATTTCTGCGCTCATATCAACTGGGTTGATAAAGCGATCGTCGTTCGGGTTGACCAGGAATTGGCAGGCCGGTAGCGCTTCGGTTTTCGCGATCAGCGCGGGCAGGTCGGTAATCTGCCGCTCTTTTAATACGCGTTGCAGCAGCCACAATCCCATAATATTTTTCAGCACGCGGTAACGTCCTTCCGCGCCGCCTTCGTTGGTGATATTTGCCGCCAGCGCGGCCTCGTTGGCATACGGTGTTTTGCTCTCAAACCCCATCAGGGACCAGGTGCCGGAAGAGAGATAAGCGCTGTTGTTATCGGCCAGCGGTGAAGCGATGACCGCGCTGGCGGTGTCGTGGCTGGCGACGGCAACCACCGGGATCTGATTTTTCTGCGGGCAGATCCAGTGACCAATCACGTTCCCCGGATGCGTTGGGCGACCAAACCAGGCTTTGTCTGCGCCGGTCCATGCCAGCAGGGTGTCATCCCAGTCGTCGGTGTTGATATTGACCAACTGCGTAGTGGTGGCGTTGGTATATTCCCAGTTCATTTCGCCGGTCAGGCGGTAGCCGAAGTAGTCGGGGATCATCAGGGCATGCGCCACCTGCGGGACCAGCTCTGGCTGCTGTTCGACCAGCGCGCGGAGCTGATACAGGGTGTTAAAGGGCAGAAACTGAATGCCGCTCCGACGATAGATCTCGCTGTTACCCAGTTGCGCTAAGGCTTGCGACATCACGCCGGTAGTGCGGCTGTCGCGGTAAGAGACCGGCAGACCGACGCGCTGACCGTCTTTACCGATCAGGACGTAATCCACGCCCCAGGTATCAATCCCGATGCTGTCAATCAGGATGCCTTGATCGCAGACCTTCTTCAGCCCCAGGCGAATGTCGTTTTCCAGGCTGTCGATATCCCAGGTGTCAAAACCGTCTGTTTTTTGCAGACAGTTCGCGAAACGGTGGATTTCACGCAGCGTCAGGGTGCGGTGGTCACTGTCGTAACGTGCCAGCATTACGCGTCCGCTGGATGCGCCGAGATCGACAGCGACACAATGGCGAAGAGTCATAGCGAGGTCCTTCTGAGTTTTATTGCACTCAGTCTAAGAACCCCTGGAACGGCGTACCTTCTTGTTAGTGACAGTCACAATAAGCCGCTGGCAGCATGGCAAAGGTGAACGTGATGCTGTTCACAGTTTCGTGTAATGGGCGGGATTTTGTCTGATGTGACCCCTTCCGCATTTCCCGATCTTTCCTGTCGTTTCTTGAAGAATTAACCGTGTTTACGCACTTTGGCGTCAAAAATTTAAGGTGAGGGTCATAACCCTTAATTACTATGCAGCCATGTTCATTTGATCTGGAAGGAAGTCATCATGACCGTACTGCATTGCGTGGATTTTTTTCCGACAGGTAAAGCGCCTGTGGCGATCGAACCGCGACTGCCCCAGACTGCTTTTCCCGAGCATCATCATGATTTTCATGAAATTGTGATAGTTGAGCATGGAACAGGTATTCATGTTTTCAATGGACAGCCCTACACCATTAGCGGCGGGACGGTCTGTTTTGTCCGCGATCATGACAGACACTTATATGAACATACTGACAACCTGTGCCTGACAAATGTACTGTATCGTTCCCCTGATGCGTTTCAGTTTCTGGCCGGGTTAAACCAGTTGTTACCTCAGGAGCAGAACGGTCAGTATCCGTCCCACTGGCGCGTGAATCAGGGCGTACTGCAGCAGGTCCGTCACTTGGTGGGGCAAATAGAGCATCTTGGTGAGGAGATGGATACGCCGACGGCGGCCAATCGCGAGATCCTGTTTATGCAACTGCTGGTGCTGCTACGCAAAAGTAGTCTGATGGAAGCGGCAGCGGATAACGATGCGCGACTAAACCGGCTGATGGCGTGGCTGGAAGATAATTTTGCCGACGAAGTCTGCTGGGATGCGGTGGCTGAGCAGTTTTCGCTCTCTTTACGCACCTTGCACCGCCAGCTCAAACAGCAAACCGGGCTGACGCCGCAGCGCTATCTCAATCGCCTGCGGCTAATCAAAGCACGGCACTTATTGCGCCATAGCGATGACAGCGTTACGGACATCGCTTATCGCTGCGGTTTTGGCGACAGTAACCACTTTTCGACGCTATTTCGCCGGGAGTTTAACTGGTCACCGCGCGATATTCGCCAGGGCCGCGACGTCATGGCCGGAAGCAGCCTCCAGTAACGCGAAAGCTATCAACGTTTTTTACCGTCCGTTTGCTGATAATCATACCCTTTAATGCCGGATGGCGGCTGCGCCTTGTCCGGCCTACATGAATGCCCTGTAGGCCGAATAAGCGCAGCGCATCCGGCAAGCGTTCAGGTTGAGGTGATGTGGTGGCGAATCAGCTAGTCCTTCTGAAATCAGACTTTTTTGCGAGCGAACAGCAGGCCGTCGCCGTCGCCGATCGCTATCCGCAGGATGTGTTTGCCGAACATACTCATGAGTTTTGTGAGCTGGTGATGGTCTGGCGTGGCAATGGTCTGCATGTTCTCAACGATCGGCCGTATCGAATAACCCGTGGCGATCTGTTTTACATTCGCGCCGCAGACAAACACTCGTACACCTCTGTTAACGACCTCGTCCTGCAGAATATTATCTACTGCCCTGAGCGGTTGACGCTGAATCTGGGATGGGAAGATGTGATCCCCGGTTTTAACAACGGCACGCCGTGCCAGCCCCACTGGCGGCTGGGCAGTGCCGGTATGGCTCAGGCTCGACAGGTGATTAGCCAACTGGAACACGAAAGCCAGCAGCGCGATCCGTTATGTAATGATATGGCGGAGCTGTTGTTCGGACAGTTGGTGACGCTTCTCAAGCGCCATCGTTATGCCACGGATAGGCTCCCGGCCACCACCAGTGAGACACTGCTGGATAAGCTGATCACTGCGCTGGCCGGCAGCCATGAGCATACCTTTGAACTGGATAAATTCTGTCAACGGGAGCAGTGCAGCGAGCGCGTGCTGCGTCAGCAGTTTCGCAGCCAGACTGGAATGACCATCAACCAGTATCTTCGACAGGTGCGGGTCTGCCACGCTCAGTATTTGCTGCAACATAGCAAGTTGATGATTGGTGAGATTTCTATGCGTTGTGGCTTTGAGGACAGTAACTACTTTTCGGTGGTGTTTACGCGAGAAACCGGGATGACGCCGAGCCAGTGGCGTCATCTCAGTAATCCGCAGGACTAGCTGGCCATTCCCAGACCGACAATGTTTGCGGCAAGGATAATCACCACGCAGCCGAGGCTCAGCACGCTGACAGGGCGTTTTCCCGCATTGCTCCACTCTTTCATGATCAGGCCGACGATACCGCCGCACAGGACGTAGAAACTCATGTGCAGCATCCAGCTCATGTAGTCATACTGCGCCGGAATTTTGGCATGGCCCCAGGCGTAAAAGAAGAACTGGAGATACCACATCAGACCGGCAAGGGCCGAGAACAGGATGTTGCTGATAATAAGTGGTTTTGCTAACGAGAAGTCGGCTTTTACCGACAGGTTCTTCATTTTTGCCAGACGAATGAAGCAGAATCCCAGGTTGATCACCGCACCGCCTCCCATAATGACTACGTAGCTTGGCAGAGCGACATACAAAGGATCGATACCGAGCGCAGCGGCGGCTTCGTGCATCGGTTTAGCCGCATCCATGGCAAAGGACATCCCTGCGGAGAAAAAGCCGCACATCACCGCCAGTATTAGACCTTTTTTCAGGTTGAACTCTTCGGCTTTGATACCCATCTTGCGTTCTTTTAACTGTCCTGCTCGAGTGACTATCGCCACGCCGATCAGCGCGACCAGCACACCAAGCAGGGTCATACGCCCACCCGGAGTGCCGATGAGCACGTCAAATTTACCGGCAATGATTGGTGTCATTAAGGTGCCAACAATCAGCGTAATGCCGATAGCGATGCCGATCCCCATCGACATGCCGAGATAGCGCATGGTCAGGCCATAGTTGATATTACCGATCCCCCACATTGCGCCGAATAAAAATACCGGCAGTAGTGTGGATGCGCTGAATGAACTGTAATAGGCCCAGAAGTCTGGCAGCAGGATTGCGCTGACGAGCCAGGGCAGGATCAACCATGAAACAAAACCGCCTATGGACCACATGGTCTCCCAGGACCAGTGTTGTACCTTTTTAAAAGGGGCATAAAAACAAGCGGCACTAGCGGCACCGATAAGATGCCATAATATCCCCATCGTAATTGCGTTACCCATTCTGGTTCCTTTTAAATTGTCGTTCTGGCTGGATGAAAATCACCCGTTTTGATATTCAAAAGTCTAAAGAGTGAGCAATGAATTAACCTTCAGCATGCTGCCGTAGGATGGGCAATGCTGGCAAAATTCAGGGGATGAAAAGGATGTTGATCACAAATGCTGATCCGCCCCTCTTTTTTGAGAAGGGCGATAATATTAAG
This sequence comes from Citrobacter sp. KH_055_1, assembly GCF_057838705.1. NCBI lineage: Bacteria > Pseudomonadati > Pseudomonadota > Gammaproteobacteria > Enterobacterales > Enterobacteriaceae > Citrobacter > Citrobacter sp. KH_055_1. The sequence goes on along the minus strand of NZ_CM174473.1, from coordinate 4,570,881 downwards.
GGTTAGCAGATTTTTACCGTCTGAATACCCAGTAGCCAGGCGAGTTTTTCCAGTACCTCACCATGATGACCAAGGCCAATGCTGCAATGATGGGCTGGACCGCCCATGCACCATTGTGTGGTGAAATCGCGAGCCGATAACGGGAAGCGATAGCGGCTGTTGGTATTGCCGATATCCAGGACTTCACCTGCCACTGCTTCCCCTTCGGCATACTGCAAACGCACCCCGTTTTCGGCATCTTCAATGACCGAAAGAAAGGTTACCGGGCCCGGTTTCACGGTCATCTGGATAGACACACCTTTACCCGGTTTACCATGATAAACCGGCAGCGGAACCAGACGCACCGGACCATCGGCCATCAGCGGGTGCGCCGGGCCATCATGTCCCCACAATACAACATCATCAATAAATTCAATTCCATATGGCTCAGAGAATGAACCACCCGCCCCCAGAAGCTGCTGAATTTTCATCGCCAGTACATTTTTGATTTCATATTCACCTGCCACGGGAATACCACGGTGGGTGAGTAGTGTGTTGCCAAGAATGATTGAGGTGATGATGTTCTCGTAAGCATTGCCGTTTCTACCTTCGTAGTAGTAGGCCAGTGCACCGAGTGTGTTCTGGGCAATCAGTTTATCCATGGCGCAGGCGGTGGTGAGTGCGCGATCAAGCTCTGCCGGTTCGCATGTCGGATCCAGCTGAAGCACACGGTACATTTCCTGTTGTTTGACGCTGAGATCTGTCTCGCTGACCTGCTCGCGGTATTCCGCCAGCTCACACATTTCCAGTGGCTTAAAGCGTACGCCCAATTTGGCGGACAGGTTCGTCATATTGCTGTAAACGTCCACCATGCCGTCATAATAGTGTCCGAGTACGCCGACCTGACAGTTTGCCAGCATCTGGCGGGCATTAAGGGCCTGTAGCCACTGTGCCATTTGTTGCCAGACGTACTCATCGCCCTGTAACGCACCAACAATCAACTGAAAGCGGATATTCGCACGATTAAATACGTTTGCCAGTTCGGGCGCGCTGCAGGCCTGGCAGTGCGCCAGCCACTCTCCAGTACGTCCGCCCCGATCGGGAATTTGGCGGATTGCCGAATAGGGCAGACCAGGCTCCGGCTGTAGGGCCATAATAATAACTGGCTTATTGATACTCTGTACAAGGGGTAGAACCGTTGCGCTGAGTGCGTAGGTGCTAATGTAAAGACAGACCGCATCGACCGGCTGCTGTTGTAATCGCCTGATAAGATCATCGGCTTTATCGACGTTATCAATCAGGCCGCCATTAATGACGGTGGCCTGTTGCGCCGTCAGACGCTCATCAATCGTTTGCAGGTAACCCTGCAAGCGTGACTCCAGGCCAGCAAACTGGGGCCAGTATGTGTCGAGGCCGATTCCGAAAAGGGCGATGTTGACAGACATAGCAATATTTCCTTGTGAGATAATCCGCAGACTATCTCGTGCTTTGTCTCCCATGTCCTTTATGTCGCTGCCTGTTTCCTACGCAGGTTGGCAAAATTCGCCTGATTTTCCCGGTGGCGCTCACATTTTCATCTTGCAATAGCCCTGTAAAAAGTGCGGCATTGATAATCATTTTCAATATCATTTAATTAACTATAATGACTCAACTGCTTACGCGGCGTTAACACTGGCCGCCCGACAATACTGGAGATGATTATGAGTTATACACTGCCATCCCTGCCGTACGCTTATGATGCCCTTGAACCGCACTTTGATAAGCAGACGATGGAAATCCACCATACCAAGCACCACCAGGCCTATGTAAACAACGCGAACGCTGCGCTGGAAAGCCTGCCTGAATTCGCTAGCCTGCCTGTTGAAGAGCTGATCACTAAACTGGATCAGCTGCCAGCGGATAAGAAAACCGTACTGCGTAACAACGCAGGCGGCCACGCTAACCACAGCCTGTTCTGGAAAGGTCTGAAAACCGGTACTACGCTGCAGGGTGACCTGAAAGCGGCTATCGAACGCGACTTTGGCTCTGTTGATAACTTCAAAGCTGAATTTGAAAAAGCAGCGGCAACCCGTTTCGGTTCTGGCTGGGCATGGCTGGTACTGAAAGGTGACAAACTGGCTGTGGTTTCTACTGCCAACCAGGATTCCCCGCTGATGGGTGAGGCTATCTCTGGCGCTTCCGGCTTCCCGATCGTGGGCCTGGACGTTTGGGAACACGCTTACTACCTGAAATTCCAGAACCGTCGCCCGGACTACATCAAAGCATTCTGGGACGTGGTTAACTGGGACGAAGCTGCCGCGCGTTTCGCAGCGAAAAAATAAGCCCCATACAGCCTGATGGCGTAGAGCGGTAACGCTGTATTGCCTGATGCACTTACCCGGCCCACATCATGATGCGGGCCGGGTAATATTAACGCCCAAACACCTCATCAATTATTCGGCATTGGTCCTCGTTTAACTCCCCACCTGCATTACGCGAAACGCCGGTGCAATAGCCAAACTTACGCGACACCACGGTTTTAATGGTGGTGACAAAATCCTCGCCAATAGCGTAGATGGACATGTACGTGCCAATCTTATCCTGAATATCACGCAACGCCGCCAGGTCGCCCTGTTTAAACGCCTCGCGTGCGTGGACAAACAGCTCAGGCATCACGTTATTTAGGCCAGAAATAATCCCCGCGCCGCCTGCCAGCAGGTTGGGGATGTAATATTCGTCGTAGCCGGAGAGTACGGCAAAATCTTTGCGTACAGCGCGGGTGGTCTGAATCATACTGCGGGTATGGGACTGGCAGTCCACGGTGTCTTTGATACCGGCGAAGTTCGGGAATTCCCCGGCCAGGGTAGCAACCAGCTCAGGTGTTAAATCACAGCCGGTACGGGCCGGGAAGTTATAGGCAAACCATTGACCGCTGAGTTGTTGCCCTAACTGGCGGAAGTAGCTCAGCAGCTGCGTTGCCGTTTGTCCGTAATAGTAAGGTGGCAGGATCATGACGGCATCGTATCCCGCGTGATACGCTTCCTGCGCCATCAGTAGCACATCATTCTGGCAGGTGGATGAGACGTTGGCGACCATCTTCAGCGAGCTCATAGCTCGGGCTTCACGGATCAACTGCAGCCTTTCGTCGAGCGTAAAGGAGGCAAATTCCCCAATGCTTCCCATCAGCAAAATAACGTCGATCTGTGCCTCGGTAAGGCGTTTGAGATGCTGGCTCAGACCGTTGAAATCGATCTTGCCGTCATTGTCCATTGGCGTAATGGAAGGACACCAGACGCCAGCAAATTGCGATTGACCCGTCACGTTGTCGACTCCTTAATTGAAATGTTGTTTCAAAACCAACTTACATTGATAGCATGTGTCCCTACGTTTCACACCAACCGTGCTCTCATTTTGAGCGAATAGGGTAGAATAAATAGGGTGTAATGGGGAAAAGTTATCGGGAGAGGGAACAGATGCGATATCCGGTTGATGTATTTGCAGGCAAGATTCGGGATTACACGGGAAGCCGCCCCAGTGCGATTGCGAAAGTTCAGGTCGATGGCGAGCTGATGCTGACCGAATTAGGGTTGGCAGGGGATGAACAGGCAGAAACGAAAATTCACGGTGGGCCGGACCGCGCGCTGTGCCACTATCCGCGTGAACACTACCTACACTGGCGACAGGCTTTTCCTGAACAGGCAGAGTTGTTTGTCGCGCCCGCTTTTGGCGAGAACCTGTCAACGCAGGGCATGACGGAAGAGAATGTTTTTATTGGTGATATCTTCCAGTGGGGTGAGGCGCTGATTCAGGTCACACAGCCACGCTCGCCGTGTTTTAAGCTGAATTTTCATTTTGCTATTAGCGACATGGCAAGCCAGATGCAGGATGCGGGCAAGACCGGCTGGTTGTGCAGCGTTATCGCACCCGGCATGGTATCGGCGGATGCGCCGCTGGTACTGGCGTCTCGTGTGAGTGACGTTAGCGTGCAAGAGGCCATCGCCATTGCCTGGCATATGCCGTTTGATGACGACCAGTATCACCGTTTGCTGTCGGCGGCGGGGCTGTCAAAGAGCTGGACCAGAACCATGCAGAAACGCCGCTTAAGCGGCAAGATCGAAGATAATTCGCGGAGATTGTGGGGAAAATAAGGCGATTATTGAACCTGTCGGCCGGATAAGATGCGTTAGCATCGTCATCCGGCGCAACAGGCACAATTACGCACGTTTATACAGCGGCAGCCACAGCACCAGGCGCAGACCACCCAATGGGCTGTCTTCGGCCTTGACCCAGCCACGATGCTGCTGAATAGCGGTTTCAACAATTGCCAGACCCAGACCAGTACCGCCAGATTCGCGATCGCGCGCTTCATCGGTACGATAGAACGGACGGAAAATCTGTTCTCTGTCTTCGGGGCTCACGCCCGGACCATCATCGTCCACGGTGATGGTAATCCCGTCTTTATCCACCGCGAAGCCCACTTCAATCCTGGTGTGTGAGTAGCGCAGGGCGTTGCGAACAATGTTCTCCAGCGCACTTTCCAGCGTATTCGGGTTACCGTACAGCGGCCACGGCCCTGGCGGGAAGTTAACTGTGAACGATTTGCCCATCTGCTCGGCTTCAAAGGCGGCGTTATCCAGCACGTCACCCCACAGGTGATTCGCCTTCACGGTTTCACTGACCAGCGCGTTTTTCTGCTGATTGCGCGACATGACCAGCAGATCGTTGATCATGCTGTCCAGTCGATGCGCTTCCATTTCAATACGCTCCAGCTCTTTGCTCTCGCCGCTACGACGGCGCAGCAGCGCGGTCCCCAATTGCAGACGCGTTAACGGCGTTCTCAACTCGTGAGAGATGTCCGACAGCAGGCGTTGCTGTGAGGTCATCATGCGTTCCAGCGCCGTCACCATCTGGTTAAAGCTGGCACCTGCCGCCAGGAATTCTTGCGGACCGGCTTCCAGTTCAGGATGCTGACGCAGGTTGCCCTGTGCCACTTCATCCGCCGCATTTTTCAGCTTACGTGCCGGTTTTGCCAGACTCCAGGCCAGCCAAAGCAGCAACGGAGAGCTGACTAACATGGTCACGATCAGCAGTAACAGCGGTCGGTCAAACAGCAGGTTGATGAAGTCAGATTGTGAACTGCTGGCAGGCCGAATGAGGTACAGTTGGTAGTTATCTTCGCCATCTCTGACGGAGAAAGGCCCAACCATTTCAACACGACCGTATTTTTTCTTTTGCGGATGATCGGCGTTATCGGCCTGACCAATAAAGTTACGAATGATCTGCATTTCGTTGCGTTCTGCGCCGATCACGCGTCCTTCCGTCGTAACAAGTAATAACCGCTGTCCCGGCGGCGCCCACTTGTCTATCGCACGAAACAAGCGACGCCACCACATCAAATCGTTGGGCGGATCGTTCGCCAGTTCAGCTTCAACGTGCTGCTCAATCATCAACCCCTGGCGCTGTTCGCTATCCAGTAGCTCGGTCATCTGGCGTGAGTCGAGCTTGGGTAACATCAGCACCAGCATCAGCACCAGTGCCAGCGTTAACCAGAAGATGGCAAAGATGCGTGCGGTTAAACTTCCTATCATGAAGCGGAGACCATCAGATAGCCGCGACCGCGCAGGGTTTTAAACCACGGGTGCCCGTCTTTACGCTCCGGCAGCTTACGACGCAGGTTCGAGATATGCATGTCGATAGCACGATCGAACGGTGTCAGGCGTTTGCCCAGCACTTCCTGGCTTAAATGCTCACGAGAAACCACCTGGCCGAGATGCTGCGCCAGCAAATACAGCAGGGTGAATTCGGTACCGGTTAACTCCAGGGTTTGCCCGTCAAAGCTGGCTTCCTGGCGACCCGGATTGAGGCTTAACGCATCCACCTCCAGCGTCGGCGAGCCGTTATCGCTGTTCTGCTGCTGTTCGCTCCAGTGGGAGCGGCGCAGAATGGCGCGGATACGCGCGACCAGTTCGCGGTCGTTAAACGGTTTGGGTAAATAATCGTCCGCGCCCAGCTCAAGGCCGAGTACGCGATCCAGTTCGCTGCCGCGGGCGGTCAGCATGATTACGGGGGTCTGGTGTGTCTGGCGAAGTGCTTTCAGTGTATCAATGCCGTTTTTCTTCGGCATCATGACGTCGAGCAAAAGTAAATCGATGCTGTCATCCAGAAGCTCCAGTGCCTGCTCCCCATCATGGGCAACCAGCACATCGAAACCTTCCATTTCGAGCAGCTCCTTTAACAGGGATGTCAGCTCTCGGTCATCATCAACTAGCAGTATTTTATTCATTTTTTACGTACCTCCGAGGCAGAAATTACGACATCAGGCGGCGCTAATCTATGACTTTACGTTGTTTTACACCCCCTGACGCATGTTTGCAGCCCGAATCGTAAACTGTCTCTCGTTGAATCGCGACAGAAAAGATTTTGGGAGCAAGTGATGGGCAAAGTTACCGCTGCCGTCATGGCCTCAACGCTGGCACTCAGTACGTTTAGCCATGCAGCTGAAGTCGTCACAGGCGATCACTGGCACCTGGGTGAAAGCTCTTCGCAACGTAATGCGCAGAGCCACATGTTTGACGGTATCAGTTTAACCGAACATCAACGTCAACAGATGCGAGATTTAATGCAGCAGGCCAGACATGAGCAGCCTCCTGTTAATGTTAGCGAAATGGAGACAATGCATCGTCTTGTCACCGCAGAGAATTTTGATGAAAGCGCTGTGCGCGCTCAGGCAGAAAAGATGGCACAACAGCAGGTTGCCCGCCAGGTTGAAATCGCCAAGGTCCGCAACCAGATGTATCGCCTGTTAACGCCCGAGCAGCAAGCGGTTTTAAATGAGAAACATGAACAACGAATGGAGCAGCTGCGCGATGTCGCGCAATGGCAAAAAAGCTCATCGTTGAATTTATTGAGTAGTAGCAACTCACGTTCCCAGTAGTAACCCTGTTTTCCTTGCCATAGACACCATCCCTGTCTTCCCCCACATGATGTGGGGGTTTTTTTTGCCCGAAATTTGACACTTTCTTATTGCCTGACTGTTTTAGTTCATCCGTTATACTAGCGGCATATCCTGATGGGAGTGCTTATGAATCAAACTTATGGGCGGCTGGTGAGCCGGGCGGCTATCGCGGCGACCGTGATGGCTTCGCTGTTACTTTTGATCAAAATTTTTGCGTGGTGGTACACCGGGTCGGTGAGTATTCTGGCTGCACTGGTGGACTCTTTGGTCGATATTGCCGCGTCGTTAACCAATTTGCTGGTGGTGCGCTATTCCTTACAGCCAGCCGATGATGAACACACGTTCGGGCACGGGAAAGCAGAATCGCTGGCGGCGCTGGCGCAAAGTATGTTTATTTCTGGCTCGGCGCTGTTCTTATTTTTGACCGGCATTCAGCATCTTGTTCAACCGACGCCGATGAAAGATCCGGGCGTTGGGGTAATCGTCACCGTCATTGCGTTAATTTGTACTATCATACTGGTCACGTTTCAGCGTTGGGTCGTTAAGCGTACGCAAAGTCAGGCCGTTCGGGCAGATATGCTTCATTATCAGTCTGATGTTATGATGAACGGCGCTATTCTCGTCGCGCTTGGTCTGGCCTGGTACGGTTGGCATCGTGCGGATGCCTTGTTTGCGCTCGGGATTGGCATCTATATTCTATATAGCGCATTGCGTATGGGCTACGAGGCGGTGCAATCCTTGCTGGATCGCGCCTTGCCCGATGAAGAACGTCAGGAAATTATTGATATAGTGACGTCATGGCCAGGAGTCAGCGGCGCTCACGATCTTCGCACGCGGCAGTCAGGGCCGACCCGCTTTATTCAGATTCATTTGGAAATGGAAGATAATCTGCCGCTCGTTCAGGCGCATTTAGTGGCTGAACAGGTTGAGCAGGCGATTTTGCGGCGTTTCCCGGGATCGGATGTGATTATTCATCAGGATCCCTGTTCAGTCGTACCCAAGGAAGGCAAGATGTTTGAGCTTTCATAATTCGTTGTAAAAAAGTGAGCAGGGCCAGCATTTTGTGTATAAATTACCACCGTTTGGCCTGACCTGAATCAATTCAGCAGGAAGTGATTGTTATACTATCTGCATATTCGTTGGATCGTTTCGATATGCGGAATCGACTTCCGGCAGCAGATTTCATTTTGCATTCCAAAGTTCAGAGGTAGTCATGATTAAGAAAATCGGTGTGTTGACAAGCGGCGGTGATGCGCCGGGCATGAACGCAGCAATCCGTGGTGTTGTACGTGCAGCGTTGACGGAAGGACTGGAAGTCATGGGGATCCATGATGGCTACCTGGGTTTGTATGAAGACCGTATGGTTCAGCTCGACCGTTATAGCGTGTCCGACATGATCAACCGTGGCGGTACTTTCCTCGGTTCTGCTCGCTTCCCGGAATTCCGCGACGAAAACGTGCGCGCTGTGGCTATCGAAAACCTGAAGAAGCGTGGGATTGACGCCCTGGTTGTTATCGGTGGTGACGGTTCCTACTTGGGTGCAAAACGTCTGACTGAAATGGGTTTCCCGTGCATTGGCCTGCCGGGTACTATCGACAACGATATTAAAGGCACCGACTACACTATCGGCTACTTCACCGCACTGGGTACCGTGGTAGAAGCGATTGACCGTCTGCGTGACACCTCTTCTTCTCACCAGCGTATCTCTATCGTTGAAGTGATGGGGCGCTACTGTGGTGACCTGACTCTGGCGGCAGCAATTGCCGGTGGCTGCGAATTCGTCGTCGTTCCGGAAGTTGAATTCAGCCGTGACGATCTGGTCGCTGAAATCAAAGCGGGCATCGCCAAAGGTAAGAAACACGCGATTGTGGCGATCACCGAGCACATGTGTGACGTTGATGAACTGGCGCATTACATCGAGAAAGAAACCGGCCGTGAAACGCGCTCAACCGTACTGGGTCACATCCAGCGTGGTGGTTCCCCGGTGCCTTACGACCGTATTCTGGCATCCCGTATGGGGGCGTATGCCATTGATCTGCTGCTTGAAGGTCATGGCGGTCGCTGCGTCGGTATTCAGAACGAACAGTTGGTTCACCACGACATAATCGACGCTATCGAGAATATGAAGCGTCCGTTCAAAGGTGACTGGCTGGACTGCGCGAAAAAACTGTACTGATTGCAATTGCCGGATGGCGGCTTGCGCCTTATCCGGCCTACATGATGCAAATTGTAGGCCTGATAAGCGTAGCGCCATCAGGCAAACACCCGACTCCATATATTCCCCCGCGTTATAGCAAATCTTTTTTTATTCTTTAAAGTTTGGTTCGCTTTCTGGCACGCTCTGCTCATCACAACATTAAATAAGCGAGCTGGGCGATGAACAAATGGGGCGTAGGGTTAACATTATTGCTGGCATCGACCAGCGTTCTGGCAAAGGATATTCAGTTACTTAACGTATCGTACGATCCAACGCGTGAGCTGTACGAACAGTACAACAAAGCCTTCGCGGCGCACTGGAAACAGGAAACGGGCGATAACGTGGTGATCCGTCAGTCACATGGTGGCTCCGGTAAACAGGCAACCTCAGTCATCAACGGTATCGAAGCCGATGTGGTTACCCTGGCGTTGGCCTATGACGTGGACGCCATTGCTGAGCGTGGCCGTATCGATAAAAACTGGATTAAACGCCTGCCGGACAACTCTGCACCTTACACCTCCACCATCGTCTTCCTGGTGCGCAAAGGCAATCCAAAGCAGATTCATGACTGGAACGATCTGGTTAAACCGGGTGTGTCAGTCATTACGCCAAACCCGAAAAGCTCCGGCGGGGCACGCTGGAACTATCTGGCGGCATGGGGTTATGCCCTGCACCACAATAACAACGATCAGGCCAAAGCTCAGGACTTCGTCAAAGCTCTGTTTAAAAACGTGGAAGTGCTGGATTCCGGCGCGCGCGGCTCTACCAATACCTTTGTTGAACGCGGAATTGGCGATGTGCTGATCGCATGGGAAAACGAAGCGCTGCTGGCGACGAACGAACTGGGTAAAGACAAGTTTGAGATCGTCACGCCAAGCGAATCTATTCTCGCAGAACCGACCGTGTCTATTGTCGACAAAGTGGTAGAAAAGAAAGACAGCAAAGTGGTGGCCGAAGCCTACCTGAAGTATCTCTATTCTCCGCAAGGTCAGGAAATTGCGGCGAAAAACTATTACCGCCCGCGTGATGCTGACGTGGCGAAGAAATACGAAAATGCCTTTCCGAAGCTGAAGTTATTCACCATCGACGACGAGTTTGGTGGCTGGACCAAAGCGCAGAAAGAGCACTTCTCTAACGGCGGTACGTTTGACCAAATCAGTAAACGCTAACGCAGATGTGTTTGCAGGCCCGGTGGCATAACGCGACCGGGCTTTTTTATTTGTCATCATTTTACGTTACGCTTACCCTTCAATGGGATACAGGAAACGCGTAATGAAAAAAGCAGGCTATTTTTTACTGGTGGTGATGATTATCGCTGCCGCTGCGGGCATAGGTTACTGGAAACTCAACGGTAACCCGGATGCATTACGCCAGATTGTTCTTGAGCAATGCCTGCCGAACCAGCTGCAACGGCATAACCCTGCGCCGTGTGCGGAGGTGAAACCGGATGCCGGGTATGTGGTGTTCAAAGACCGTAACGGCCCTCTGCAATACTTATTGATGCCCACTTACCGCATTAACGGCACGGAAAGCCCGCTGCTGTTGCAATCAGGCACGCCGAATTTTTTCTGGCTCGCCTGGCAAGCGCGCGGTTTTATGAGCCAAAAATACGGCCAGGAAATTCCTGATAAAGCGGTATCGCTCACGATCAACTCGCCGTCTGGCCGCACGCAAAACCATTTCCACATTCATATCTCTTGCCTGCGTCCTGACGTTAGAACGCAACTGGATGACAATCTGGCGAAAATCAGCACCCGCTGGCTGCCTTTGCCGGGGGGATTACGTGGGCACGAGTATCTGGCGCGCCGCGTGACGGAAAACGAACTGGCACAGCGCAGCCCGTTTATGATGCTGGCGGAAGAGGTGCCGGATGCGCGTGATCATATGGGGCGCTATGCGCTGGCGATGGTGCGTCAGAGTGATGAGTCCTTTGTCCTGCTGGCGACCCAGCGCGATCTGCTGTCGCTGAATCTCGCCTCCGCCGAGGAAATTCAGGATCATCAGTGCCAGATCCTGCGGTAACCCCACCTAATCTGGCGTTTACTCTCTGTGCCTGTCCCCGTATTCTTGTTGAAAAAAACAACAGGAGACAGGCATGTCGCTCTGGCTTACGCACCCTCTGTTTATCCCTTCACTGGTGGTTGGCATCACCATTCTGCTCTGGGCTACGTCGCTGTTACCGGAGTTCATTACGGCGCTGATATTCTTCTCTGTCGCAATGGTGGCGAAAATCGCCCCACCGGAGGTGATTTTTGGCGGCTTTGCTTCGTCGGCGTTCTGGCTGGTTTTCAGCGGTTTCGTGTTGGGCATCGCGATACGTAAAACGGGACTGGCGGACAGGGCGGCGCGGGCGTTGTCGTCCCGGCTGACCGATTCCTGGCCGTTAATGGTCGCAAGCGTAGTGCTGCTGAGCTATGCGCTGGCGTTTGTGATGCCGTCCAATATGGGGCGTATTGCGCTGCTGATGCCGATTGTCGCGGCGATGGCGAAACGCGCTGGCATTGTCGACGGTACCCGTGCCTGGTACGGTCTGGCGTTAGCCGTGGGTTTTGGGACGTTCCAGCTTTCCGCTACCATCCTACCCGCCAACGTACCGAATCTGGTGATGAGCGGCGCAACGGAAGGTTCTTACGGTATCCATCTGAATTATCTACCCTATTTATTGCTGCATACGCCGGTCCTCGGCTGGCTAAAAGGCGCGCTGCTGGTTGGACTGATCTGCTGGCTGTTCCCCGGCAAGCCCCATGCCCCTATGGATGTGACGCCACCTGCGCCGATGAGTCGCGATGAAAAACGGCTGGCCTGGATGTTAGCGGTGGTGTTGCTGATGTGGGGCAGCGAAAGCTGGCACGGTATTGGTCCGGCCTGGACTGGGCTGGCGGCGGCAATCATTACGCTGTTGCCACGGGTAGGCTTTATTAACGGGGACGAGTTTTCCAGCGGGGTGAACATCCGCACCTGTATTTACGTGGCGGGGATCCTGGGGCTGGCGATCACCGTGACGCAAACCGGTATCGGTAGCGCGGTGGGGGAGGCGTTGCTACACGTGATGCCGCTGGACGCGGATAAACCCTTTACAAGCTTTCTGGCGTTAACCGGTATTACCACGGCGCTCAATTTTATTATGACCGCCAACGGCGTTCCGGCGCTGTATACCACGCTGGCACAGAGCTTTGCCGATGCGACCGGGTTTCCGCTGCTGTCGGTGATTATGATTCAGGTGTTGGGCTATTCCACTCCGTTGCTGCCGTATCAGGCATCGCCAATTGTGGTGGCGATGGCGCTAGGCAAAGTGCCTGCACGGGCAGGAATGCTGCTGTGCATTACGCTGGCTATGGCAACGTATCTGGTTCTGCTGCCGCTGGATTATCTGTGGTTTAGCGTACTGGGGAAACTATAACGTCTTGTAATCGTAAAAATTTATGTATTGAGAAGGTGAATCGCATTCTGCATGTCGATACCGGGTAATATCGATGTGCATACTTGCGTGCTGGAAACTCAAGGATTGTCTCATGGACAGATTGACCCCTATACGCTGTTGGCCTGCCATTATCTCGATCGTGATTACCCTGACTATCTGGTTTGTTATCCCTTGCCCTCCTGACGTTACCCCCGAAGCGTGGCATCTGCTGGCGTTGTTTATTGGCACTATCGCGGCCATCATTGGCAAAGCCATGCCTATTGGCGCTATCGCGATTGTCGCGATTATGCTGGTGGCAATGACCGGCGTCACTCACCCTGGTAAACCGACTGCGGCGCTGAGTGATGCGCTGAGCGGTTTCTCTAACCAACTGATCTGGTTGATCGGTATCTCCATCATGCTGTCGCAAAGCCTGTTGAAAACGGGGCTGGGCGCGCGCATTGGCTATGGGTTCATTGCCCTGTTTGGCAAACGGACGCTGGGTATTGCCTGGGCGTTAACCCTGGCGGAAACGCTGATAGCCCCCGTAACCCCAAGCAATACCGCGCGCGGTGGTGGGATTATTCACCCGGTCATGCGGGCGATTGCCGAAAGCCTCGGGTCTCAGCCGGGAGATAAGGAAAACGGTTCTACCGGCCGCTATCTGGCGCTGGTGAACTACAACATTAACCCGATTACCTCGGCGATGTTTATTACTGCGACCGCGCCTAACCCATTGATTGTCAGCTTTTTGACCAAAGGGACGGATGGGGTACTGAATATGACCTGGGGAATGTGGGCCATCGCTGCGCTTCTGCCTGCGGTCGTCTCACTGATCGTGATGCCCATTATTATCTGGTGGCTCTACCCGCCGGCCATTACCCGCACGCCGAACGCGCCGCAGTTCGCCCGGCAAAAGCTCGATGCGCTTGGCCCGCTTGCGCTGGCAGAGAAAATCACCCTCGCGGTTTTCGTTTTGCTGCTCTGCCTGTGGGCGGGTGTTCCTGCGATGATCATGGGCAGTGCCTGGACCGTCAACCCCACCAGCGCGGCGTTAATCGGCTTATCAATTTTGTTAGTGACCGGGGTACTCAGCTGGGATGATATTCTCAAATGCCGTGGGGCATGGGATACGATAGTCTGGTTTGCTGCGCTGGTAATGATGGCGGACTTCCTGAGCAAACTGGGCCTGGTCGGCTGGCTGGCGACCAGCGTCGGAAGTGCCATCGATCATCTCGGCGTTCACTGGAGTATCGCCACACTGCTGCTGGTGCTGCTTTACGTCTATTCGCACTACTTTTTTGCCAGCACTACCGCGCATATTACGGCGATGTTCGCGGCGTTCTTCGCGGCGGGATTAGGTCTCGGTGCGCCTCCGGCGCTGCTTGGCCTGATGCTGGGATTCTCATCCTCGTTGATGATGTCGCTCACGCACTACGGCACAGGTACTGCGCCCATCATTTTTGGCTCGGGTTACGTTACGCTGGCTGAGTGGTGGAAAACAGGGCTGGTGATGAGTGTGGCCAACCTGACTATCTGGGGGGTAACGGGTGCCTTCTGGTGGCACTGGCTGGGATATTGGTAACGCGGAGATGACAAGGGGGGCAATGCCCCCCTTACAACAACTTAAGCCTGTTTAGCGGCTTCAGCTGCCTTAACGATCACGGCGAAGGCGTCGGCTTTCAGAGAAGCACCACCCACCAGCGCGCCGTCGATGTCCGGCTGCGCGAACAATTCTGCCGCGTTAGCTGCGTTTACGGAACCGCCGTACTGGATGATAACTTGTTCAGCGATTTTTGCGTCAGCTTTAGCAATATGGTCACGGATGAATTTGTGAACAGCCTGAGCCTGTGCCGGAGTTGCAGATTTGCCGGTACCGATAGCCCATACAGGTTCGTAAGCGATAACCACGCCTTCGAATGCTTCTGCGCCCTGAGTCTTCAGTACTGCGTCGATCTGACGTGCGCACACTTCTTCAGTTTTGCCCGCTTCGTTTTCTGCTTCGGTTTCACCGATGCACAGAACCGGCGTCAGACCCTGCTCTTTCAGCACGGCGAATTTTTTAGCGATCAGTTCGTCAGACTCTTTGTGGTAAGTACGACGCTCAGAGTGACCGATAATGATGTATTTCGCGCCGATATCTTTCAGCATTTCAGCGCTGGTTTCACCGGTGAATGCGCCAGACAGGTTCAGGTCAACGTTCTGCGCACCCAGGATGATGTGGCTACCGGCAGCAGCGTGGTTCGCCAGGTCGATATACATTTCCGGTGGAGCGATTGCTACTGCACAGCCAGCAACGCCAGCCAGTTCTTTACGCAGGTTAGCAACCAGTTCGTTTACCATGTGGCGGCTGCCGTTCAGTTTCCAGTTACCCATCACTAAAGGATGTCGCATTTCATTTCTCCACGCTTGTCAGCGAATTAAGGAAGATGGCCGCCCGTCAGGGCAGCATGGTCTGTGAAACAGTATAGAGATTGATCATCATGAAGGCTTTGCTTTTTGTCATTTATTCGACCCTTCGAGATTTTCAGATAGCGCCAGCTTAATCGGTTCAACAGCGAAGGTCAGCCCTTTTTCGCCGTTATCTGCCACTACATAGCGAATTGCACCCTCGGTTTCTGCGTAGTAATGCTTACTTTTGCCTGCAGTGAGCAATTTTTGCAGTTTTTTCTGAGTTTGTTCTTTGGTCAGTAAGGGGGCTACGGTGCGGATGACGGCACTCATGTACTCCAGCGCTTTGGCTTTGGCTGCCTTTTGTTCCGGCCCCTGGATCGGCAGCCAGGTTATCTGCATGCTTTTAATTTTCAACGTCCCGCGCTCAAGGGCTGATGACGCATACAGGTTTTCATTGATTTTACTGGCTGCTCGGGTGAGATTTGCCTTATCGCGGCTGCTGTCGATGGCGCGGAATTCATTTAATGCAAGCTTCGGATTCTGCGTATTAAAGTTTTCACGAAATTGGCTGATCGACAGATCAAACGTCGGCGCGCCCGCCAGCAGATAGGGGGCAGTGGTTGCCGTCGAGGGCGCTTCCGCCCGAGCCACAGGGCTTGCGGACAGGGCTGAAAACAATAATAAAAACAGAGTAAATCCTTGCTTCATCAATCGTACCTTTCATTATGACTGACCACGATTAAAACGATATACTCGTCGTCTTTCAAGTGGCAGGTGCGTTAGCTGCGTTCATTCACCCGAATCACTTACTTGAGTAAGCTCATCGGGACTCATTCACTTGCCGCCTTCCCACCACTCGAAATCCATAGAGCAAAACCGTCGGGCTTGTCAAAAGGGTAAGCTGTTCTTGAAGGTAATAATAAAGGAACTTACATGACCATACAGCAGTGGTTATTCTCAATTAAAGGGCGTATTGGACGCCGTGATTTCTGGATTTGGGTCGGCCTCTGGATTTTCGGTATGCTGGTTCTGTTCTCGCTGGCGAGTAAAAAACTTCTCGATATTCAGACAGCGGCTTTTTGCCTGGTGTGCTTGTTATGGCCGACAGCGGCGGTGACGGTAAAACGCCTGCATGACCGAGGACGCTCTGGCGCATGGGCGCTATTGATGATTCTGGCGTGGATGCTGCTGGCAGGAAATTGGACGATGTTACCCAGCGTCTTGCCGTGGGTCGTCGGACGCTTTGTCCCCACGTTGATTCTGGTCGGCATGCTGATTGACCTGGGCGCGTTTGTTGGCACCCAGGGCGAGAATAAGTTTGGTAAGGATACGCAGGACGTGAAGTACAAAGCGTGAATACAATGCCAGATGGCGAAAGTGTCACCCGTAGGCCGGATAAGGCGAAGCCACCATCCGGCAAAAGTGACTTCAGGCAAACACCCTTACCAGTAATGCTCAGCGGTCATATGGCCCGGTCGGCGACGCAGGTGTTTGGTCATCTGCCGGGTATCTTTCAGCAACTGCTGGGTATCGCGTACCATCTGTGGGTTCCCACAGAGCATCACATGGCTGGTGGCGGTATCCATCGGCAGACCGACTGCTTTTTCCAGCTCACCGCTTTCAATCAGTGCGGGAACGCGGCCAGTAAGCGAACCTGCAGCTGTTTCACGGCTGACGACGGTCTGAATACGTAATTTCCCTTCGTAACGCTTTTCCAGCGCCTGCATCAGCGGCAGGTAGCTTAAATCGGCGGCATAACGGGCAGCATGGACCAGCACCAGATTTTTAAAGCGATCGACATCTTTGCCCAGTTGCAGAATGGATAAGTACGGGCCGATCGCCGTGCCGGTTGCCAGCATCCACAGCGTATCGCAATCGGGGACTTCATCCAGCACAAAGAAACCCGCGGCTTCACTGACCACCTGTACGTCATCGCCAGGTTTTAGCGCGGCCAGACGTGGACTCAGCTTTCCGTCAGGCACTGTCACCAGATAAAACTCTAAATCGGGGTTGTCTGGTGCATTCACGTAGGAATAGGCGCGCTGGACGCGTTCGCCGTCGATCTCCAGACCAAGCTTGGTGAACTGACCCGCAGTGAAGGGGAGAACCGGTGCGCGCACGGTCAAACTAAACAGGGCGTCGGTCCAGTTCTGTACCTTAGTGACTTTGCCTGTTACCCAATCTGCCATGGTGTCCTCCTGTCTGCTTTGATTGCCTTATCTTCGTTCGTTGCACGAAAGATTTCCAGCCCCGAAGGACTGGAAGGCTCAATCAAACAAATTTGTTACAGGATATGCGCCTGCACATCAGGATCTTTGCGATCAAGGTAGTGGATGGATTGAATACGACGGATCGTGCGCGACTTGCCGCGGATCAGCAGCGTTTCGGTGGTGGCGATATTGCCCTTACGGCTAATTCCATCCAACAGATCACCTTTGGTGATCCCGGTGGCGGAGAAGATAACGTTATCGCTACGTGCCATTTCGTCCAGACGCAGCGCTTTACCGGCTTCAATGCCCATCGCCTGGCAGCGGGCCAGTTCCTGTTCGCCGATACGGCGGTTTTCTTCGCTGTCGCCTTTGACGTCATGACGTGCCAGCAAACGACCCTGCATGTCGCCGTCCAGCGCGCGGATGACGGCGGCAGAAACGACACCTTCCGGTGCGCCGCCAATGCCGTACAGCACGTCAACTTCGCTGTCTGGCATACAGGTCAGAATGGAGGCTGCGACGTCGCCATCGGGAATGGCGAAAACACGTACGCCCAGTTTCGCCATCTCTGCGATCACCTCATCGTGGCGAGGTTTGGCCAGAATCGTCACGGTCAGATCGCCGAGCGGCTTGTTGAGTGCGGCGGCGACATTACGTAGGTTTGTTTCCAGCGGCAGGTTCAGGTCGATAGCCCCTTTGGCGCCAGGGCCTACAATCAACTTCTCCATGTACATATCTGGCGCGTTGAGGAAACAGCCTTTGTCACCAACTGCGAGGACCGCCAGCGCATTCGCCTGGCCCATTGCCGTCATGCGCGTACCTTCGATAGGGTCGACCGCAATATCTACGGCATCGCCGTGACCGGTACCGACTTTCTCGCCGATAAACAGCATCGGCGCTTCATCAATTTCACCTTCGCCAATCACGATGGTGCCGTCAATATTGACCTGGTTGAGCATAATACGCATGGCGTGCACCGCTGCGCCGTCGGCGGTATTTTTATCGCCGCGTCCCAGCCATTTATAGCCAGCCAGCGCTGCCGCTTCGGTTACGCGTGAAAATTCAATGGCAAGTTCTCGTCTCATTGCAAACTCGTAGCAGAAAGGAATGGCGCGAAGTGTAGCACAGGGGAGAGGGCGGGATTATTGATGTGTGTGCGGGATTGCCCCGCACGAAGATATTGCCGGATGGCGACGCTAACGCGTCTTATCCGGCCTACGTCAGATTCGTATCAGTAGGCCGTGCCATCCGGCAATGACGGGTTACTCTTCGTGGTCTTCCCACGCCAGGGCGCGTTTAACCGCTTTTTTCCAGCCGCTGTAACGGAAGTTACGTTCGGTGGTTTCGATGCCCGGGCGGAATTCACGCTCGATGACCGCTTTTTCCTGCAGTTCATCCAGGTTTTGCCAGAAGCCAACGGCCAGACCTGCCAGGTATGCGGCACCCAGTGCAGTCACTTCACGTACTTCCGGGCGCTCAACGCGGGTGCCAAGAATGTCGGACTGGAACTGCATCAGGAAGTTGTTGGCGACCGCGCCACCGTCGACACGCAGCGCGTGCAGACGAATACCGGAATCGGCCTGCATTGCTTCCAGCACGTCACGGGTCTGATAAGCGATAGACTCAAGCGTTGCACGGATTATGTGGTTGGAGTTAACGCCACGGGTCAGGCCAAAGATGGCACCACGCGCATACGGGTCCCAGTATGGCGCACCCAGACCGGTGAATGCCGGAACGACGTACACACCGTTGGTGTCCTTCACTTTGGTGGCGAAGTATTCGGAGTCGAACGCATCGCTGATGAGTTTCATTTCATCACGCAGCCACTGAATGGATGCGCCGGCCATAAACACCGCGCCTTCCAGCGCATAGTTTACTTCCCCGGTCGGACCGCAGGCGATGGTGGTCAGCAGCCCGTTTTCAGACTTCACGGCTTTCTCGCCGGTATTCATCAGCATGAAGCAGCCGGTGCCGTAGGTGTTTTTCGCCATCCCTTCTTTCACGCACAGCTGACCGAACAGTGCGGCCTGCTGGTCACCCGCGATACCCGAGATAGGAATACGCGTGCCGCCTTTACCGCCAATGTTGGTCTGACCGTAGACTTCAGAAGAACGACGCACTTCCGGCAGCATGGCACGCGGGACGTCCAGCGCGTCCAGCATTTTGTCGTCCCAGTCCAGGGTATGGATGTTGAACAGCATGGTACGTGAGGCGTTGGTGTAATCCGTTACGTGTACGCGCCCCTGAGTCATTTTCCAGATAAGCCAGGTGTCCACGGTACCAAACAACAGTTCGCCGCGACGAGCGCGCTCACGCGAGCCCTCTACGTGGTCGAGGATCCACTTCACTTTGGTGCCAGAGAAGTACGGGTCAATGACCAGCCCGGTGTTGTTACGGACATAGTCTTCCATACCGTCGCGCTTAAGTTTCTCGCAAATATCCGCGGTACGACGACACTGCCAGACAATGGCGTTATAGATAGGTTTACCGGTTTCACGCTCCCAGACGATAGTGGTTTCGCGCTGGTTGGTAATCCCGATCGCGGCAATTTCGTCGGAACTGATATCGGCTTTCGCCAGCACTTCTACCAGCGTAGAGCTTTGAGTCGCCCAAATTTCCATCGGGTCGTGTTCTACCCAACCGGCTTTCGGGTAGATTTGCTCGAATTCGCGTTGTGAAACGCTAACAATATTTGCATCGTGGTCCATTACGACCGCGCGGGAGCTGGTAGTGCCCTGGTCGAGCGCAACGATATATTTTTTTTCAGTCATGATTTTTGTCCCGTAGTCACATTACTGCGAAGCTTTTTGTTGAGTGTTGGCCGCGACGTCTTTCTCTTCAATCGTGCAGACATCGCACGGCAAATGGCGACCAATCAGTTTGCGATATGCCCATGCGCCCAAAATCGCGCCGGTAATCGGGCCAAACACCGGTACCAGGAAGTAAGGAATATCGCGACCGCCCGTGAAGGCAATCTCACCCCATCCAGCCATCCAGGCGAAGAGTTTCGGTCCGAAGTCACGTGCCGGGTTCATTGCAAAACCGGTCAGTGGTCCCATAGAGGCACCAATAACTGCGATCAATAAACCGATCAGCAGCGGCGCCAGTGGACCACGTGGCACACCGTTACCATCGTCGGTCAGTGCCAAAATCAGCCCCATCAGAATAGCGGTAATGACCATTTCAACTGCGAAGGCCTGCACAAAATTGATATGCGGGTTTGGATATGTTGAGAATGTCCCTGCCAGATTGAGGCTTTCAGCGCTACCGCGCACGATATGGTTGGTTTGTTCGAAATCGATGAAAAGATTGTAATAAAGCCCGTAAACCAAAGCCGCTGCGCAAAAGGCGCCGGCAATTTGTGAAATGATAAAAGGTACGACTTTACGCTTATCAAAGCAGGCAAACAGCCAAAGTGCGATTGTGACCGCCGGATTCAGGTGTGCACCAGAAACGCCTGCCGTCAGATAGATAGCCATCGCTACCCCCAGACCCCAGATGATACTGATTTCCCACTGCCCAAAAGTCGCCCCAGCGACTTTGAGTGCAGCAACACAGCCCACACCGAAGAAAATCAACAACCCGGTACCGAGGAATTCAGCAATGCACTGGCCTTTCAAGGTTGATGTTTGACTCATAATCGGATCCTGAAGAGAGATTAATGTTTATTGTGTGCGAGAAGGTCACTGACATCCCCGGAGCCCGGTAGGCACACTGTTAATTTATCGTTAACGAGCAAAAACGAGAAATATCGAAATTAAAATGTGTGTGCTGCATCAACAAAATGAGCGTTTGCGCGCCATAACGAGGTATTTGTAATACATAACTAGTGTGAGCTGAATCATTTCATTAACCAATATGTTAACACTTTTGAGCTATAGGGTATTTGTTGCCAGGACAAGGATTAAAAGTGTTGCAAACCGCAATCTACGCGGGATGCTGCTGGACAGGGATGGCGCGGCTTCATACAATCGGTGCTAAGTAGAGAACGCGCGTTTTTATTAAGGCGTCACCGTTATCGGGACGAGGATTTATATCCATCAACGCCTTGCAATTCAGGAGAGGTATGACGATGTCATTAGAAGTGTTTGAGAAACTGGAAGCAAAAGTACAGCAGGCGATTGATACCATCACGCTGTTGCAGATGGAAATCGAAGAGCTGAAAGAAAAAAACAACTCACTGTCGCAGGAAGTTCAGTCTGCACAGCAGCAGCGTGAAGAGCTGGAGCGTGAGAACAACAGCCTGAAAGAACAGCAGAGCGGCTGGCAGGATCGTCTGCATGCTCTCCTGGGGCGTATGGAAGAAGTCTAATTACGCTTTATCTTTCGCGCCGTAGCAGCGTTGGCTGTGCTCAGCTACCCCAGTCACGTAGTTTACTACGCTCCTGGGGATATCTTCGTTTGCCGCCTTGCTACAACACGAAATCTCTCGCGTAATTGGCTCTGCGTGTAGGCCGGATAAGGCGCAAGCCGCCATCCGGCGATCGGCGATAACGCATAAAAAAGGCACCGTAAGGTGCCTTTTTCGATTACTCGATATCGAGCGGGTCTTCGGAGAGGATCATCCCGGTATTGTCGGCGTACAGGTGGTCGCCGGAGAAGAACGTCACGCCACCGAAGTTGACGCGCACATCGCTTTCCCCAATGCCTTCACCTGCGGCACCCACCGGAATAGCGGCAATTGCCTGGATACCGATGTCCAGTTCTTCCAGATCGTCTACCTGGCGTACTGAACCGTAGATGACCAGACCTTCCCATTCATTCTGTACCGCCAGGCGCGCCAGTTCGGCATCAACCAGCGCACGACGGACAGAGCCGCCGCCATCGACCAGCAGAATGCGACCACGGCCATTTTGTTCGAGCAGATCGTACAGCAACCCGTTGTCCTCGAAACATTTTACCGTGGTGATTTGTCCGCCAAACGACGACCGTCCCCCAAAGTTAGAGAACAGTGGTTCCACGACGTTGACATCTTCCTGGTAGATGTCACAAAGCTCGGATGTATCGTATTTCATAGGCTCAACGTTCAGTTGCTGCGAGAATTTTTAGTATATCGCGCTATGTGTACTGTTGGCAAAATCATCAATTGTTAATTGATATTTGTCAGTTAAACAGACCACTGGCTTAGGAAAATTCCAACCACAAACAGCAGGTTAGTTAACAGTGCCGCTTTTACGGTGCGTTCCAGCATCGGACGCATTGCTGCCGGATCCATTTCACGCATTACGTATCGCGCCTGCTTAATCAGCAGCGGAGCAGCCAGGATGAACAGCCATCCCCACAGACTTTGCAGCGAAAACAGATTAAACAGCGCCAGGCAAACCAGCGTCCCCATCAGCAGGCAGGCATGGTAACGACGTGCATTCACGGCCCCCAGACGCACCACCAGCGTGTTTTTACCGTTCTCCCTGTCGCTGTTGATATCACGCAGGTTATTGACGTTGAGCACGGCGGTAGCCAGCAGACCGCAGGCGGTGGCTGGCAGGATCAGCGCGGGGATCAGCGTATGGGCCTGCAGATACCAGCTACCCATCACGCTCAGCCAGCCGAAGAAAACCAGCACGGAAATATCACCGAGGCCGATGTAGCCATAGGGGCGATTGCCGACGGTATAGGTGATCGCCGCGATAATCGACAAGCCACCGAGCACCAGGAAGCCGATAAAATCAGCCATCGTGTGGCAGGCCACCGCAACTAGTGCCAGGCCGGACAGGCAAATTAAGGCCACGGTGACCATTAATGCGCGCTTCATCTGCTGTTGGGTGATCACCCCTTTTTGCATGCCACGCAGCGGTCCAATGCGGTCAGGCTTGTCGCTGCCTTTGACAGCATCGCCATAGTCGTTTGCGAGATTGGACAGGATTTGCAGCAGCCCCGCCGTTATCAATGCCAGCAGAGCCACCAGCGGATCGAAATACCCTTGCCACCATGCTAATGCCGTACCGACGATGATCGCCGCGAAGGCGAGCGGTAAGGTCTTAGGTCGTAAACTTTCCAGCCAGGCTTGTGAGCGGCTAATTTGTTGTTGTTCAGTCATATTTAGCGCCAATAAAAATGGGGCTTTATCAGCCCCATCAACAGTGATGAAAATGCATTGAACGCGATTATAGGATAAAACGGCTCAGATCTTCATCTGCGACCAGCGCATCCAGATGTTTGCTCACATATTCGGCATCAATTGTGATGCTTTGGCCGTTTAAATCGCTCGCATCATAGGAAATATCTTCCATCAGACGCTCAAGCACGGTGTGCAGACGACGGGCACCGATGTTCTCGGTGGTTTCGTTGACCTGCCAGGCGGCCTGAGCGATGCGCTTAATGCCATCTTCCGTGAACTCAATATTAACGCCCTCAGTTGCCATCAGTGCTTTGTACTGGACGGTGATGGAGGCGTTAGGCTCAGTCAGGATACGCTCGAAATCGCTGGTGGTCAGTGCCTGCAATTCTACACGAATTGGCAGACGACCCTGCAGTTCCGGGATCAGGTCGGACGGTTTCGCCACCTGGAACGCGCCGGAAGCGATAAACAGAATGTGATCTGTTTTCACCATGCCGTGCTTGGTCGAGACGGTGCAGCCTTCGACCAGCGGCAGCAGGTCGCGCTGCACGCCTTCACGGGACACGTCCGGACCGGAGGATTCACCGCGCTTACAGATTTTGTCGATTTCGTCGATAAACACGATCCCGTGCTGCTCAACGGCGTCGATAGCGTCTTGCTTCAGTTCTTCCGGGTTTACCAGCTTCGCCGCTTCTTCTTCAATCAACAGCTTCATGGCTTCTTTGATTTTCAGCTTACGCGGTTTTTGTTTCTGGCCGCCCAGGTTCTGGAACATGGACTGCAGCTGGCTGGTCATCTCTTCCATGCCAGGAGGTGCCATAATTTCTACGCCCATCGGCGCAGCGGCGAGATCAATTTCAATCTCTTTGTCGTCCAGTTGGCCTTCACGCAGTTTTTTACGGAATGCCTGACGTGCAGCGGAAGGTTCCTGAGGCTGTTCAGACTGTCCCCAGTTATTTTTAGCTGGTGGGATCAGTACGTCGAGAATACGTTCTTCCGCCATTTCTTCGGCGCGGAAGCGGTTTTTCTCGATCGCCTGGACGCGGACCATTTTAATGGCAGCATCGGTCAGATCGCGGATGATGGAGTCAACTTCCTTACCCACATAGCCGACTTCGGTGAATTTCGTGGCTTCAACTTTGATAAACGGTGCGTTGGCTAGTTTTGCCAGACGACGGGCGATTTCGGTTTTACCGACGCCGGTTGGGCCAATCATCAGAATGTTTTTTGGCGTAACTTCATGGCGCAGCTCTTCGTCGAGCTGCATGCGGCGCCAGCGGTTACGCAGAGCAATCGCCACGGAACGCTTGGCGTTATCCTGGCCGATGATGTGTTTGTTCAGTTCGCTGACAATTTCGCGTGGGGTCATTTCAGACATGGGGGATCCTTACGCTTTGGAGTTCAATTCTTCGATGGTATGGAAGTGGTTGGTATAAATGCAGATATCCCCTGCAATATCCAACGCTTTCTCAGCAATCTCGCGGGCGCCAAGCTCGGTGTTTTCAAGCAGAGCACGTGCCGCAGCCTGGGCGTAGGGACCGCCGGATCCGATGGCAATCAGATCGTTTTCTGGCTGAATGACATCGCCATTACCGGTAATGATGAGTGATGCAGTCTCATCGGCAACAGCCAGCAGCGCTTCGAGTTTGCGCAGCATACGGTCGGTACGCCAGTCCTTCGCCAGCTCAACGGCAGCTTTCACCAGGTGACCCTGATGCATTTCAAGTTTGCGTTCAAACAGTTCAAACAGCGTGAATGCATCCGCAGTGCCGCCCGCAAAGCCCGCGATGACTTTGTCGTTGTACAGACGGCGGACTTTTTTCACGTTGCCTTTCATTACGGTGTTACCCAGTGTGGCCTGACCATCACCGGCGATTACCACATGGCCGTTACGGCGTACGCTTACTATTGTTGTCACGAGCAGACCCCTTGGTTACAAATACGGAATTCAGGCCCCGCACAGATGTACGGGGCGTAATGCAAGTATAGATGGGGGGGATTTTGGGGGTTTCAACCCCCGGCAGACAGTCGAATACAGTTTGTGTGACCCGCTACTTTCAAACGGCTGATGGTGTTGTCAGCGTTTTCTTTGCCTTTGAGTGGGCCAATAACCACGCGATTCCAGCCGTTGTTGGTGGTAATACGGGAGTTAAAGCCCTCAAAAGCCAGCTGTGCACGTACGGTTTCTGCCTGTTCAGCCCCTTTAAACGACCCACACTGCACCATCCAGCGGCGCTCATCTTTTTTCTCAGCAGTCTGCTTCGGCACTTCGGTAATCGGTGCTGCTGGCTGCGTCTTCGGCTGAGCGGCAGCGGTATGTGCAGGCGTCTGCAGCAGATCCTGGTATGGCTGTTGGGCCGCAGGTTTGGGCTGCGTTTGACGAGGTTGCTGCACCGGCGCGGCTTGTGCGGTACGCGTTTGCTGCTGCTGAGGCTGCTCCGTTGCCCGAGGGCGTGGCTGCTGAGCCTGCTGCTGCGCGTTGCTCCATTGCTGTTGCTGCACCTGACGCTGACGCTGCAGCGTTTGCTGGCGCTGCGCAGGCGTTTGCTCATTCCACGGAACTTCGTTGAGCTGAGTAGGCTGCTGACGCATATCAGCCTGCATTTGCGCCAGCAACTGGCGCTGCTCATTGGTCAGCTGATCGGCATTCAGCACTTCACCGCCCGCAGAGGGTTCGGTTGGTGCACGCACGCCTGGTTGACGGCTTTCAAGTTCTTTGATGTATCGCCAGCGTTCTTCCGGCTTCGGCGGAATGCCATTGCCGGTAACTTTCTGGTTTTGCAGCGTCTCGGACTCTTCTTTCTTGTGATGCGTAATGAAGTACAGACCACCGATAAAGGTCACGAGTACGGCTGCTGCAATAGCGACCATCGCGGGTGAAACCGCAGGCGTATTGCGTTGCTTATTCCGTGAGGTGCTCTTTTTGCGCCGCGAAGGTGCCGGTTGGCCGCGACGTACATAATCTCGTTGTGCCACTATCGTTTCGCTGTATTTATTCGTTCGTCAGCCCGCCATGTTACTTAAGCGGCGGGCCTTTGACCAGACAGGGGAGTCCGAAAGCACTTTACTTTACGTCAGTGCCCGGGTGGTGCCCCGAATAATGAGTTCACAGTCCAGTAAACGTGACCCGCTGCTGACATTTTGCCCCTGGAGTTGATCGAGCAGTAACAGCATAGCCTCACGTCCGATATCGAAACGCGGCTGTGCGACGGTTGTCAGCGGTGGATCACAATATTCCGTCAGTGAAATGTTATCAAAGCCAATAATCGACAGGTCGTCAGGCACTTTCAGTCCCTGGCGTTTGGCGTAGGAAAGTGCGCCCAGCGCCATGACGTCGCTGTGGCAAAAGACGGCTGTCGGTGGTTGAGGCTGTTCAAGCAGTTGTTTTAGCGCGTTAGCCCCCGCTTCGTAGGTAAAATCGCCGCGCGCAATAAAATGCGGATCGACGGTAATCCCACTGCGACGTAACGCCTGAACGTAACCTTGCAGGCGATAGTGGCACAGTGGCATATCTTCTGGTCCGGCGATACAGCCGATGCGTTTGTGCCCCAACTCCAGCAGATAGTTCATCGCGTTAAAGGCGGCGGTGAGGTTATCAATGTGAACGGTGGGCAGTTCCAGCTCAGGCGCGAATTCATTGGACATCACCATCGGCGGTAAATTGCGCTGTTCTTCTACGCTGGCATCAAATGGCAGGCGTGAGCTGAGCAGCACCATGCCGTCAATTTGCTTGGTAATAATGAGGTTAAGAAAGGTCTTTTCCTGCTGGTTCTGATGCGCGCAATCGCCGATCAGCACCAGATAACCCTGCTCGGCGGCGGTGACTTCAATGCCGCGAATGACTTCGCTGAAAAAGGGATCGCAAATATCCGGGACGATGACCAGGATGGTACGTGATTCATTACGCTTAACGTTGCGGCCCATTGACTGCGGTAAATATCCTACTTCCAGAGCGGCCTGCTCAACCTTGTTACGGGTTGACTGAGAGACTTTGTCTGGATTCATCAATGCACGGGAAACGGTTGCCGTGGAGACCTTCGCCTTCAGGGCAACATCTTTCATCGTTGCGGCAGTGACCTGCTTGTTCGGTTTCACTCTTTCTCCTCGCCAGGGCGCTGCTGGTGCAGATCTGTCCCTGGGTAACCTTCATCTGAAACATTTTTATCAGATAGTGAATCGAAGCAGTTACAGAATTTTCATAAAAAGTGTGATGGATATTTAATTTTACGATCCGCCTCGCATCATGGGGGGTTATCCCTCAATGGGATCGACATCCAGCACCCATTTGACCTTGCGTGCTTCGGGCAGGGTATTGATCAACGCCAGCGTGCCGCTGACGATATGCTGCAGTCGAATCCGTGACGGATGTTGCAACAAAATTTGCCAGCGATAGCGACCGCCACGTTTGGGCGCCAGCGCGGGAACCGGGCCCAATACCCACAGCTTATCGTCGGCCAGCGGGCTGGCCTGAATCAGATTACGTAACTGTTGTAAAAACAGCGGTGCCTGCTGGTTGTTGTGATCTTCAGCCCGCACGATCACGTGGCTGGTCCACGGTGGGAGCTGCAATGTTTGTCGCTCGGCCAGTGCCTGCTCGGCAAAGGCGTCATAGCCTTTATGCAATAAGGTTTGCAGCAACGGATGTTCAGGGTGATGCGTCTGCAATACCACTTCGCCCTGTTTCCCGGCACGTCCTGCGCGCCCGGATACCTGGGTATAGAGCTGGGCAAAGCGCTCTGCGGAGCGGAAATCAGCAGAGAATAATGCCCCATCCACATCCAGCAGCGCCACCAGCGTGACGTCCGGGAAGTGGTGGCCTTTCGCCAACATTTGCGTCCCGATAAGAATGCGTGCTCCGCCGCGATGGACCTCTGCCAGATGCTGCTCAAGCGCCCCTTTACGGCTGGTGGTATCGCGATCGATACGTGAAATCGGCACGCCGGGAAAGAACGGCGCTAAGGCCTGTTCGAGCTGCTCAGTGCCGAGTCCAACCGGTACCATATGCGTAGAGCCGCAGGAGGGGCACTGACGCGGTATCGGGCGCTGGCTGTCGCAGTGGTGGCAGCGCAGATGATGCTGTGCCTGATGCAGCGTGTAGTAGTGATCGCAGCGTGGACATTCAGCAATCCAGCCGCAGTCGTGGCACAACAACGCAGGGGCAAAACCCCGGCGATTAAGAAACAAGATAACCTGGTTATCAGCCTGCAGATGCTGACGCATGCGGGCGATCAGCGCCGGGGCCAGTCCGGCCTGTACCTGCTGACCTTTCAGATCCAGCACGTGCTGCGTCGCGGGACGGGCATTCCCGGCGCGACGCGTCAGGCGCAACATGCGATATTTTTTTTGTCGTACGTTGCACAGCGTTTCCAGCGCCGGTGTGGCTGAGCCGAGGATAATCGGGATCTGCTCGCTGTGCGCACGGTAAACCGCCAGGTCGCGGGCGTGATAGCGCCAGCCTTCCTGCTGTTTATAGGAGCTGTCATGTTCTTCGTCGATGACAATTACGCCGAGGTTTTTAAACGGGGTGAACAGCGATGAGCGGGTACCGATGACAATTGCTGCTTCACCGTTTTTTGCTTTCAGCCATGCAGAAAGACGTTCGCTGTCATTTAAACCAGAGTGCAGGACTTCGACCGGAGCATTGAAGCGTTCACGAAAGCGGGCGATGGTTTGCGGCGTCAGGCCGATCTCCGGCACCATTACCAGCGCCTGCTTGCCCTGAGCGAGGACATTTTCCAGTACGCTTAAATAGACTTCCGTTTTGCCAGAACCTGTGACGCCGGCGAGTAGCCAGGCGCTAAAGCTGTCCGATGCGCTGTGAATAGCTCCAACGGCGGTGGCTTGTTCGGTATTCAGCCTTAAACGCTCGCCAGAGACGGCGTAGTGCGTGCGCCAGTCACTGAATCCAGGCGTTTCGCTTGCCAGGGAGCACAGACCTTTTTTGCGTAGCGCCTGCAATGCCGCATCATTAAATTCGAGGTCGGCCACCTGATCCCGCCAGATTTTTCCCTGTCGCAGTGCTGCCAGCGCCTGCTGCTGCTTCGGTGAGCGTTTCAGGTTGTTCAGGTCAGTGGCATGGCCTTCTTCGGTGGCAAACCAGTACCACATTGGCGTGTTGGTGGCGGGACGCCCCTGGCGCAGTAGCATCGGCAGGGCGTGAAACAGCACGTCACCAATGGGATGATGGTAATAATCTGCGGCCCACAGCAGCAAGCGCCAGACGGAGGTCGAATAGACCGGTTCGCTGTCCAGCACCTCAATGACCGCTTTTAGTTCGCTCCGCGGCAGTTCGCTGTTCTCGCTAACTGACAGGACAATGCCAATGCGTTCTTGCTGTTTGCCAAAGGGTACACGCACGCGACACCCGGCTTTGGCGCTCATACCTTCCGGTAAGAGGTAGTCAAAGGTGCGGGGTAGCGGGACAGGTAAGGCAACGTGAGCAACGGGCATTGAATCATCCTGACTTGAATTCTGGCGGGTTAGTATACACATTAGTGGGGAGCGGAATGCGGATCAGTTTGCATGAGCAGGCTAATTTCTGTATGATTCGCCGCCTTTGATGCAAATTGATTGCGTCAAATACTGACCATTACCCGAGAGTTTCGCGCGGCTGGAAGGCGGCAAGCGAACGAATCTCTGGGAGCATAGTGAACTATGTGACCAGAGTGAGTGAACGCAGGCAACGCATCAGCAGTGTGAAAGGTGACGGGGAATAATTAACATCGCGTGGTGTCTGGCGTTAGGGCTGGAAGAGCGACGCGGCCTTAACTGAGGTTCTCCCCATGAAAAAAGATATTCATCCGAAATACGAAGAAATTACTGCAAACTGCTCTTGCGGTAACGTCATGAAAATCCGCTCTACCGTTGGTCACGATCTGAACCTCGACGTGTGCGGTAAATGCCACCCGTTCTATACTGGCAAACAGCGTGATGTTGCTACCGGTGGCCGTGTTGACCGCTTCAACAAGCGTTTCAGCGTACCGGGTACCAGCAAATAAGTTTTTTGCTGTCGGAAAAAAGCGCCGTAAGGCGCTTTTTTTGTACCTGTGAATCAGTGCTGAAATATGTATGTTTGCGGTGAATGTAAAACCAATGCATAAATAAAACGGTGTTTTTATTTTATCGGTAAAATGTTTCTATTGGTGATCTTTATCGTTTTTATCTTTACGTCTTTGCCACTGATTTGAGTTTTTGGCAAAATTTAAAAGGTTTTGTCCCTCCAGCTTAAATACAATTTTTGGGAAATCTAAAATTATTCATAGATCCAATTTGATTATCCTTTTTAGGGAGATCATATGGATTCATTCCTTAATTGTTTATGGGAAGGGACGTTTATGAAATTAAACTCCGCATTATTACTTATTCCATTATTCTCTGCAGCTGCACACGCAGGCTATGTTGATTACCGCCATGAATATTATGACGATGGCCGTAACTATGACCGTGTTTATATGTCTCACCGTTTTGCTACCGGTTTTGGTGTGGCAGTCGAAGCTATCTCACGTTCCGATGACTCGCAATCGAATGATGCGTGGAACAATATGGAAAGTAACGGCAATGAGTATACAGCAAGCTATCAATTTACTTCGCAGGGGCTTACCTGGCAGCCGGGTATTGCAATCGAGACTGGTGATAACATCACGATTTATAAGCCTTATATTCGCGTGCAGTATAACATCAATGACAACTGGTGGACCGCGTTCCGCTATCGTCAAGAGTACATGCGTAGAAATACGGAGGGTAAAGATGACCGTATGGTTTATCGCCCTGAAGCCTGGGTTGGTTATAACATCAATAACTGGATGTTTGAACTGAACGGCATTTATAAAATTGCCGATAGTGAAGATTTATATAACAACAAAAGCGAAGATTATGAGTATAACTTCCGGGTTGCTTATAACATAGGTTCCTGGGTTCCTTTTGTTGAAATCGGTAATGTTTCATCAGGTTATAACACAACAACGACAGACGATCGTCAGACCCGTTATCGTGTCGGTCTCGGTTATAACTTCTGATCGCTAATACTCTTCTCATCGGTTTATTACGCTGAGTATCGGGATATAAGCATAATTTGCGTGAATAGTGTATCTAAGGAGTTGACATCATGTCCAATGATGGAACTATGATTAGAAGCAATAGCAGTATTGCCGTCAGACCTTTCGGATTCAGAGATAAAATTGGTTATTTATGTGGTGACCTGGGAACCTGTTTTATTCTTGGGTTAGTGAATAGCTTTTTAATGATTTATTACACCAACGTACTCGGTGTTTCTGGCGTTATTGTTGGCTCACTTTATTTTGTGACCAAACTCTTTGATGCGTTTGTCGATGTTGGCGTAGGGCGCTTATGTGATACGTCTAAACTGACGGCGTACGGGCGTTTTAACCCTTGGGTACGCCGCATGAAGTATCCATTCTGTATCATTGCGGTCGTCCTGTTTCTGCCGTTTGTACAAGACTTTTCTTATACGGCGAAAATTATCTACATCTGCGTCTCCTATTTCATTTACGGCTCACTGCTATCGACTGTGAGTATTCCTTATGGTGCCATGTCTGCGGCGATTAGCTCTAACCCGGAAGATCGCGTATCGCTTTCAACCTATCGCAGCGTTGGGTCCGCAATCGGCGGCGGGGCAACCGGATTTTTTATTCCTATCCTGATGTACACCACTTTGGTGGACGGAAGCCAGGTGATTTCCGGGCAGCACTTCTTCTGGATCGCCATTGGTTGCGCAATACTGGGCTTTATCTTTTTAACGCTGACCTGCCATTTAACGACGGAACGCGTGCGGGTGGAAAGAAAAGATAGCATGCCCGTGTCGGTGCTTCTGAAAGGGTTGATACGCAATAAAGCATTGATTGTTTTAGTTGTTGTGGATCTGCTGATCGTGATTAATCAGGGACTTTCCGGCACCAATATGACCTACCTGTTTAATGACTATTTCCACAATAAAGAGGCGATGTCTGTCGCGTTACTGTTTACCTTTGGTTCCTTGATTTTGCTGGCACCCTCGGCATCCTGGCTCACGAAGCGATTTGGTAAGAAAGAAGCTAGCGTAGGTGCGCTGCTCTTTTCGGTGGTCATGTACGTGATCATGTACTTCACCCATATCACCGACGCGAAAGTCTATTTGGTTTTCCTGTTCCTGGCGACGTTGGGGGCGGGGTTATTCAACCTGATGATTTGGGCGTTCATGACCGATGTTTGCGACTACCACCAGTATGTCACCGGCGATCGTGAGGATGGTACCGTTTATGGCGTGAACTTCTTTGCCCGCAAGGTGGGTCAGGCGTGCGCAGGGGCCATTGGCGGCTTTATGCTGGCGATCATTGGTTATCAATCGTCATCAACCGGCGGTGCGGTGCAAACCAGCATTGTGCAGGAAAATATTTATACGATGGCGAATCTCTTGCCGGCTTTATGCTTGTTTTTGGCGGCGGTCGTGCTGATTTATTTCTATCCGTTGAACCGTAAAGAAACGCTCAAAATGGAAGAAACATTGAACAAGCTCAATGGTATTAGTAAGTAACGTCGTGAAGGTATGAGGCTCTGTCTCGCGCGTTATGCGTTAGGAGAAACAGGACGAGAAGAGGCGGGAGCAGTCCCGCGTCTTCTCATCTTTTGCAACGTTAGCCGCCGTTTTAACTAGTTAGTACTCCCACGTCTCCGGGTTGATCCCCAGTTCACGCATAATTACCTTGGCTTCTTCCGGGATTTCATCACTGCGCTCTTTGCGCAGATCGTCATCGTTGGGTAACGGTTGTCCGGTAAAGGCATGCAGAAACGCTTCACACAGCAGCTCGCTGTTGGTGGCGTGGCGCAGGTTGTTCACCTGACGACGCGTGCGTTCATCGGTAAGGATCTTTAACACCTTCAGAGGAATGGAAACCGTAATCTTTTTGACTTGCTCACTCTTCTTACCGTGCTCAGCGTATGGGCTGATATATTCGCCGCTCCATTCAGCCATGAGATACTTAATCCTCTTTGTCATTAAATTTGAGGCCAGAACCTGAGCCCGGACCATAACTGTGCGTAGTTTATCGTAGTGGCGCGGCCCTGACACGAAGTTAGCCGACGCAGATGTACGCTAATGCATATAATTTTAACGGCTATTTTGAATTTGCTCAATCTATACGCAAAGAAGTTTAGATGTCCAGATGTATTGACGGCTATTGTAACAATGATTACTCTGGGGTCTGACTATTCACCGGCTCAGCCAGGAACTCCTCAATATGACGCGTAAACAGGCCACCATCGCAGTGCGTAGCGGATTAAATGACGACGAGCAGTACGGTTGCGTTGTCCCGCCGATTCACCTTTCAAGCACCTATAATTTTACCGGATTCAACGAGCCTCGGGCCCATGACTATTCACGTCGCGGTAACCCGACGCGTGATGTTGTCCAGCGTGCGCTGGCGGAGCTGGAAGGCGGTGCGGGCGCGGTGCTGACCAGTACCGGTATGTCGGCAATTCATCTGGTAACTACGGTGTTCCTGAAGCCGGGCGACCTGCTGGTGGCGCCGCACGACTGTTACGGCGGCAGCTATCGCCTGTTTGACAGTCTGGCGAAGCGTGGGTGTTATCGCGTGCTGTTTGTCGATCAAGGCAATGAAGCCGCGCTGAAGGCCGCGTTAGCGGAGAAACCGACGTTGGTGCTGGTAGAAAGCCCAAGTAATCCGCTGTTACGCGTGGTCGATATTGCGAAAATCTGCCAGTTGGCGCGTGAGGCTGGCGCGGTAAGCGTCGTTGATAACACGTTTTT
The DNA here is from genome assembly GCF_057838705.1 of Citrobacter sp. KH_055_1. Taxonomy (NCBI): domain Bacteria; kingdom Pseudomonadati; phylum Pseudomonadota; class Gammaproteobacteria; order Enterobacterales; family Enterobacteriaceae; genus Citrobacter; species Citrobacter sp. KH_055_1. The sequence goes on along the minus strand of NZ_CM174473.1, from coordinate 4,536,947 downwards.
AAGCCCAGCACTGCAAAATCCACTGGCATTAGGCGCCGATCTGGTGTTGCATTCATGCACGAAATATTTAAATGGTCACTCAGATGTCGTGGCTGGCGTGGTGATTGCAAAAGATCCAGAACTGGTCACTGAGCTGGCATGGTGGGCGAATAATATTGGCGTCACCGGCGGCGCATTTGATAGTTATCTGCTGTTGCGCGGCCTGCGTACGCTGTCACCTCGTATGGAGGTGGCACAACGCAACGCCCAGGCGATTGTCGACTATTTGCAAACCCAGCCGCTGGTGAAAAAACTGTATCACCCGTCACTGCCGGATAATCAGGGGCATGAAATTGCCGCGCGTCAGCAAAAAGGCTTTGGCGCGATGTTGAGTTTTGAACTGGATGGTGATGAGCAAACGCTGCGCGACTTCCTTGGCGGGTTATCATTGTTTACGCTGGCAGAATCACTGGGGGGCGTCGAAAGCCTGATCTCCCATGCCGCGACCATGACCCACGCGGGGATGGCACCAGAAGCACGTGCTGCTGCCGGCATTTCTGAGACGCTGCTGCGTATCTCCACCGGTATTGAAGATGGCGAAGATTTAATTGCCGACCTGGAAAATGGCTTCCGGGCTGCAAACAAGGGGTAAACATGAGTGTGATTGCGCAGGCAGGGGCGAAGGGTCGTCAACTGCACAAATTTGGTGGTAGTAGTCTGGCTGACGTGAAATGTTATTTACGTGTCGCAGGCATTATGGCTGAGTACTCTCAGCCTGACGACATGATGGTTGTTTCCGCGGCGGGCAGTACCACTAACCAGTTGATTAGCTGGCTGAAGTTAAGCCAGACCGATCGCCTTTCTGCGCATCAGGTTCAGCAGGCGTTACGCCGCTATCAGAGCGAGCTTATTAGCGGTCTGTTACCACCAGACGTGGCCGATGGGCTGATTGGCGAGTTTATTCACGATCTGGAGCGCCTGGCCGGTTTACTCGACGGCGGCATCAACGATACGGTCTACGCTGAAGTAGTCGGGCATGGTGAAGTGTGGTCAGCGCGTCTGATGTCTGCCGTACTTAACCAGCAGGGTCTGGAATCTGCCTGGCTGGATGCGCGCGAGTTTTTGCGCGCGGAACGCGGCGCTCAACCGCAGGTGGATGAAGGCCTTTCGTATCCCTTACTGCAACAGCTGTTGGCGCAGCATCCGGGGAAACGCCTGGTGGTGACCGGATTTATCAGCCGCAGTAATGCGGGCGAAACGGTGCTGTTGGGGCGTAACGGTTCTGACTACTCCGCGACCCAGGTTGGCGCACTGGCGGGTGTTTCCCGCGTGACTATCTGGAGCGATGTCGCCGGGGTGTACAGCGCGGATCCGCGCAAAGTAAAAGATGCGTGTTTGCTGCCGTTGCTGCGCCTTGATGAAGCCAGCGAACTGGCGCGTCTGGCGGCACCGGTTCTCCATGCCCGTACCTTACAGCCGGTTTCCGGCAGCGATATTGATCTCCAGTTGCGCTGTAGCTATACGCCGGAGCAAGGATCGACGCGCATTGAACGCGTGCTAGCTTCCGGTACCGGGGCGCGTATTGTCACCAGCCATGACGACGTTTGCCTGATTGAGTTCCAGGTGCCCACAGGTCAGGACTTTAAGCTGGCTTACAAAGATATCGACCAGATTTTAAAACGTGCACAGGTGCGTCCGCTGGCGGTAGGTGTGCATCCTGATCGCCAACTGCTGCAATTTTGCTACACCTCTGAAGTCGCTGACGGCGCGCTGAAAATTCTTGATGAAGCAGGCCTGCCGGGCGAGCTGCGTTTGCGTCAAGGCCTGGCGTTGGTGGCGATGGTGGGTGCTGGGGTGACGCGTAACCCGCTGCACTGCCACCGTTTCTGGCAACAACTGAAGGGCCAGCCGGTTGAGTTTACCTGGCAGTCAGAAGAGGGTATCAGCCTGGTTGCCGTGCTGCGTACTGGCCCGACCGAAAGCCTGATCCAGGGTCTGCACCAGTCAATTTTCCGCGCTGAAAAACGCATCGGCCTGGTGCTGTTTGGCAAGGGGAATATCGGTTCTCGCTGGCTGGAGCTGTTTGCCCGTGAGCAGAGCACGCTGTCTGCGCGTACCGGTTTTGAATTCGTGCTGGCAGGCGTGGTGGATAGCCGCCGTAGCCTGCTGAATTACGAAGGACTGGACGCCAGCCGCGCGTTAGCCTTCTTTGATGATGAAGCGGTAGAACAGGATGAAGAATCCTTGTTCCTGTGGATGCGCGCGCACCCGTATGACGATTTAGTCGTGCTGGACGTCACCGCCAGTGAACAACTGGCGGATCAGTATCTGGATTTCGCCAGCCACGGTTTTCACGTGATTAGCGCCAATAAACTGGCTGGCGCAAGCACGAGTAATAAGTATCGCCAAATCCACGACGCCTTTGAGAAAACCGGTCGTCACTGGCTGTATAACGCCACTGTCGGTGCCGGATTGCCGATCAATCATACCGTACGGGATCTGATTGACAGCGGAGACACCATTTTGTCGATCAGCGGGATCTTCTCCGGCACGCTGTCGTGGCTGTTCCTGCAATTTGACGGTTCTGTTCCGTTTACCGACCTGGTGGATCAAGCGTGGCAGCAGGGGCTGACTGAGCCGGATCCGCGCGTTGACCTTTCTGGTAAAGATGTGATGCGCAAGCTGGTGATCCTGGCGCGTGAAGCGGGTTACGACATCGAGCCGGACCAGGTTCGCGTGGAGTCACTGGTACCTGCGCACTGTGAAGAAGGCTCTATTGACCATTTCTTTGAAAATGGCGATGAGCTGAATGAGCAGATGGTTCAGCGGCTGGAGGCCGCCCGTGAAATGGGGCTGGTACTGCGCTACGTGGCACGTTTCGATGCCAACGGCAAAGCGCGTGTGGGGGTGGAAGCGGTCCGTCCTGAGCACCCGCTGGCGGCGCTGCTGCCGTGCGATAACGTGTTCGCCATCGAAAGCCGCTGGTACCGCGATAACCCGCTGGTGATCCGTGGGCCGGGGGCGGGTCGTGATGTGACCGCCGGGGCGATTCAGTCGGATATTAATCGTCTGGCGCAGTTGCTGTAGGGTGTGTGTTGCCGGATGGCGCTACGCTTATCCGGCCTACGTAGTAAGGGTAATGCTGTGTAGGCCGGATAAGATGCGCAAGCATCGCCATCCGGCATCTTTACTGTTTCGCAAACACCTCTTTTGCGGCGAACAGCCCGTTCAGCGCAGCGGGAAAGCCTGCGTATACTGCCATCTGTATAATCACTTCAGTAATCTCCTCCTGCGTTAACCCCACGTGCAGTGCGGCGGCAATGTGCACCTTTAGCTGCGGTGTGGCGTTACCTAACGCGCCAGGTGCGGCGTGGAAAACTGGACGCGGCTAGTGTGGCGCTGCCGCTGGAGGCTACTGGACTCACCGTGATCCCGCTCGCCTGTCTGCATTGAAGAGCCGCTGGAGCATGATGTTCTGCTTGCGCGTATTGCGCGTGGCGAGGGGGTGAGCCTGTTTCCGGCATCGTTTGCAGCTATCCAGCGGCAGGGGGTGGTTTTTCGTCCGCTATGCGACACGGAATTGTGCATCACTGTCGGACTGGTATTACCGACTGAACAAGAATCTCGCCTGCAATGGCTTCCTTTATTACTCTCGGCGTCCTTCCTTTCTGCACGTTAAAGTGAATTATTTTCATCTTCACTGAGTATTCCTCACCTTTCACGATGATTTTTATGTTGACGTTACGGCGCTTTTCCGTCATTTTTACATCTAGACGTCTAAACGTATAGCAGTTCACAACACAACATATAACGACAAAAGATTGATGAGGTAAGGTATGAGCTTTTTTCACGCCAACCAGCGGGAAGCCCTGAATCAGAGCCTGGCTGAAGTCCAGGGTCAGATTAACGTTTCGTTTGAGTTTTTCCCGCCGCGCACCAGTGAAATGGAGCAAACACTGTGGAACTCAATCGATCGCCTGAGCAGTCTGAAGCCCAAGTTTGTCTCCGTGACCTACGGCGCAAACTCCGGTGAGCGTGACCGCACGCACAGCATCATTAAGGGGATTAAGGATCGCACCGGTCTTGAAGCGGCCCCGCATCTGACCTGTATTGATGCTACTCGCGACGAGCTGCGAATTATCGCTCAGGATTACTGGAACAACGGGATTCGTCATATTGTGGCCCTGCGCGGCGACCTGCCGCCAGGCAGTGGCAAACCGGATATGTACGCCGCCGATCTGGTTGGGTTACTCAAAGAAGTGGCAGACTTTGATATCTCTGTTGCGGCCTATCCGGAAGTCCACCCGGAAGCGAAAAGCGCCCAGGCCGATCTGCTCAACCTGAAGCGTAAGGTCGACGCCGGAGCGAATCGCGCGATCACCCAGTTTTTCTTCGACGTGGAAAGCTATCTGCGTTTTCGTGACCGCTGCGTAACCGCAGGTATCGATGTGGAAATTATCCCGGGTATCCTGCCGGTCTCTAATTTTAAGCAGGCGAAAAAATTCGCTGACATGACCAACGTGCGCATCCCTTCCTGGATGTCGACGATGTTTGACGGTCTGGATGATGACGCGGAAACCCGCAAGCTGGTGGGCGCTAACATTGCCATGGACATGGTGAAGATTTTAAGCCGTGAAGGGGTGAAAGATTTCCATTTCTATACGCTCAATCGCGCCGAGATGAGCTACGCAATATGCCATACGCTGGGCGTTAGGCCTGCTTAATTGTAACATCAGCCCTCTACGGAGGGCTTTTTGTTGATCATTTTGATCTACATCTCTGTAACTAAAAATATAAAAGGATTTAGCTATCGAATCTGTGGGTTTTTTCGACTATATCTTATCTCTGGTGGTGTATATCGTAGCTAGAACACTGTAAAGGGAGCATATAGATGAGCATGTCCGACGATAGCCAAAACGCATCAACTGCCGGTAAGTGTCCTTTCCATCAAGGCGGTCACGATCCCAGCGCGGGAGCAGGAAGAAATAACCGCGACTGGTGGCCGAATCAACTCCGCGTAGACCTTTTGAACCAACACTCCAACCGTTCAAACCCATTGGGTGAAGATTTCAATTACCGCAAAGAATTTAGCAAACTCGACTATTCTGCCCTGAAAGGGGATCTCAGAGCCCTCCTGTCCGAATCTCAACCGTGGTGGCCCGCTGACTGGGGCACGTATGCCGGTTTGTTTATCCGTATGGCATGGCACGGCGCAGGGACCTATCGCTCCATTGATGGACGCGGTGGCGCAGGTCGCGGACAGCAGCGTTTTGCACCACTGAACTCCTGGCCGGACAACGTGAGCCTGGATAAAGCCCGTCGTTTGTTGTGGCCTGTTAAGCAAAAGTATGGTCAGAAAATTTCCTGGGCCGACCTGTTTATCCTCGCGGGTAACGTGGCGCTGGAAAACTCCGGCTTCCGTACCTTTGGCTTTGGTGCCGGTCGTGAAGACGTATGGGAACCGGATCTTGATGTGAACTGGGGTGACGAAAAAGCCTGGTTGACGCACCGCCATCCGGAAGAGCTGGCGAAAGCCCCGCTGGGTGCGACTGAGATGGGACTTATCTACGTGAACCCGGAAGGGCCGGATCACAGCGGCGAACCGCTTTCCGCGGCAGCAGCGATTCGTGCCACCTTCGGCAACATGGGGATGAATGACGAAGAAACCGTGGCGCTGATTGGCGGTGGTCATACGTTGGGTAAAACCCACGGTGCAGGTCCTGCATCGCACGTCGGCCCCGATCCAGAATCGGCACCGATTGAGGCCCAGGGCTTAGGTTGGGCCAGCAGCTACGGTAGCGGTGTGGGCGCAGACAACATCACCTCCGGTCTGGAAGTGGTCTGGACGCAAACGCCGACCCAGTGGAGCAACTATTTCTTCGAGAACCTGTTCAAATACGAATGGGTACAGACCCGCAGCCCGGCCGGTGCTATCCAGTTTGAAGCGGTCGATGCCCCTGAAATTATTCCGGATCCGTTTGATCCGTCGAAAAAACGTAAGCCGACGATGCTGGTTACCGATCTGACGCTGCGTTTTGATCCGGAATTCGAGAAGATCTCCCGTCGTTTCCTCAACGATCCGCAGGCGTTTAACGAAGCCTTTGCTCGCGCGTGGTTTAAGCTGACGCACCGGGATATGGGGCCAAAATCACGTTACATTGGACCAGAAGTCCCGCAGGAAGATCTGATTTGGCAGGATCCGCTGCCGCACGCGTTCTTCAACCCAAGCGAAGAAGATATCCTTAACCTGAAGGCGACCATTGCGGCTTCCGGGCTTTCCGTGGGTGAGTTGGTGTCGGTGGCATGGGCTTCTGCGTCAACGTTCCGCGGGGGCGATAAACGCGGCGGGGCTAACGGGGCGCGTCTGGCGCTGAATCCGCAACGCGGCTGGGATGTGAATGCGACGGCAGCCCGTGTTCTGCCGGTGCTGGAAGGTATTTATAAATCGGCGCATACCGCCTCGTTAGCCGATATCATCGTGCTGGCAGGCGTCGTTGGTGTAGAGAAGGCGGCAAGCGCGGCAGGTGTCAGTATCAATGTACCTTTTGCGCCGGGTCGTGTGGATGCGCGTCAGGATCAGACTGATATTGAGATGTTTGAACTGCTCAAGCCGATTGCCGATGGTTTCCGTAATTATCGTTCCCGTCCTGAGGTTTCGACCACCGAGTCGCTGCTGATCGATAAAGCGCAGCAACTGACGTTAACCCCGCCGGAAATGACCGTGCTGGTGGGCGGTATGCGTGTGCTGGGAACAAACTTCGATGGTAGCCAGCATGGCGTCTTTACCGATCGCCCAGGCGTGCTCAGCACTGACTTCTTTGTCAATCTGCTGGATATGCGTCATGAGTGGAAGGCGGTTGATGCGTCACAGGAGCTGTTTGAAGGTCGCGACCGTCTGAGCGGCGAAGTGAAGTACACGGCAACCCGCGCTGACCTGGTGTTTGGTTCTAACTCGGTCCTGCGTGCTGTGGCTGAAGTGTATGCCTGCAGCGATGCCCACGAGAAGTTTGTGAAAGACTTTGTCGCGGCATGGGTGAAAGTGATGAATCTGGACCGTTTCGACCTGCTGTAAAGCAATAGGCCGGATGGCATACAGAAAATCCCCGCAATTGCGGGGATTTTTATTGGCCGTTAGGCATGTGGATTTTGTTGGCCGGATAAGGCGAAGCCGCCATCCGGTCAAACCGTGCTTATTCCCACTCTTGCAGGAATCGCTGACCGTACTGATCTGCCACCAGCAGCGCGGCGTAAACCTGATCCGGCGTGGCTCCGCCAGGCATGTTGTGAATGGTTTCGCCTTCGGCACAGGCTGCTTCGGCCACGATGCGCATTTTGGCCGGAATATCCTGCTTGATATCCAGTTGGGCAAGGGTGATTGGCAGACCAACGGAGTGGCACAGTGCCGCCACGGTTTCAATTTCTTCTACCGGCGCATTTTCCAGTACTAACTGCGTTAACGTACCGAATGCCACTTTTTCACCGTGATAATAGTGATGTGCATCCGGGATGGCCGTCAGGCCGTTGTGAATAGCATGTGCTGCGGCCAGCCCACCGCTTTCAAAACCGACGCCGCTCAGGTAGGTGTTGGCTTCAATCACGCGCTCCAGTGCTGGGGTCACCACGTGCTGCTCGGCGGCCAGCATCGCTTTTTCGCCTTCTTCGATCAGCGTGTTGTAGCACAGCTCGGCTAGCGCCAGTGCCGCCTGAGTACACTGACCACCGGCCATGGTGGTGGCGCCGCTGCGTGAACAGGCGCGGGCTTCAAACCAGGTTGCCAGCGCATCGCCAATGCCGGCGGCAAGTAAACGAGCCGGTGCCCCCGCGACAATTTTGGTATCCACAATGACCCGGTCCGGGTTGTTCGGCAGCAGCAGATAGCGATCGAACTCACCTGCATCGGTGTAAATTACCGACAGCGCGCTGCAGGGGGCATCGGTTGAGGCAATGGTCGGTGCAATGGCAACCGGCACGCCCATAAAGTGGGCCAGTGCTTTGGCGGTATCCAGCGTTTTACCGCCACCAATGCCTAATACCGCGCCACACTGCGCTTGTTCCGCGACGCCGCGCAGGCGATCGATTTCGTTTTGTGAACATTCGCCGCCAAACGGGGCGATTTCCAGCGCCAGACCGGCATCCTGGAAGCTTTTTTCCAGGGCGGGTTGGGCAAAGCCTAAGACAAATTTGTCTCCAACAACCAGCCAGCGTTCCGCCAGCGGTTTGAGGTAACTGCCAAGACGAGTAATAACATCGGCACCCTGGATGTATTTACCCGGTGATTGAATAATGCGATCCATACGTTATCTCCTTAAAGAGTGATCCGACCAAATGCGTTGTTCCAGTCCTGCTCAAACTTCTCTATTGCAGACTCTACCGCAGGGGTATTGAGCATTTGTTGCGCTACATCTAATGGCAGGGTGATTGCTTCACATCCTGCCAGTAAGCAATCCAGCGCCTGGCGTGGCGTTTTAAAGCTGGCTGCCAGCACAATGCTGCTTGGCGCATGCAGCTCCAGCAATGTTTGCAGTTCCTGTACCGTGCGGATACCGTCTCCGCCCTGGGCGTCAACACGGTTCACATAAGGGGCGACATATTTTGCTCCCGCCAGCGCGGCCAGCAGTCCTTGCGCTGCGCTGTACACGGCGGTGCCTAAGGTGGTAATACCTTCTTTTTTCAGTTGCTTGATGGCCGCCAGACCTTCGGCGGTGACCGGGATTTTAACGACGATACCTGGTACGGCGAGGCTCAGGCGCTTAGCTTCTTCCACCATCCCCTGCGCATCACGGCTCATGGTCTGCGCGAACAGAATGCCGTCTTTGCCCATTGCCTTTTGCAGACGCGGCAGTACCTCCCAGATGGACTCTTTACTTGCCGCCACGATGCTTGGGTTGGTAGTGACGCCAGCAATCGGGAAGATGCGTGCCAGACGTTCAACTTCCGCCACGTTGGCGGTATCCAGGTACAGTTCCATACAAAACACCCTCTTAATATTCGGTTAGCCGCCCGTTGCCGGAATGCTGTTCTGCGTACAGGATAAGAGCGTTTTACAGTCGTGCGCTATCTGACAAATCTGCCAAAAACTGGATAAATGTAATGTGTCTGTCAAAGTGAGAGATACATCACATGTTAATTAGCTATGGGTTTATTCTGGGGTATAGAGAGTTTTGAGGGTTCTTGAATATTACAAAAATCCAGTAAATGATGGATTTGTGCTCAGTCTGTGTCGCTACGCAACGGCTTCACTGCCGATGTGCCTCTTTTTCCGTTAACTGGCTGTGATATTGCCGACGATACTCTGACGGAGAACGCTCTGTATTCTTACGAAACAGGCGACAGAAGTAGTTACTGTCGACAAATCCACAGGAGTGTGCCACTTCTTTCACCTTCAGGTCGTAACCCTTCAGCAGCGCCTTAGCGTGTTCCAGTCGCGTATGGTTCAGATACTCGTTAAAACCAATCGCCCCGGTTTTCTGAAACAGGTGTGAGAGGTAATTCGGTGAAATGTAGAATGCCTGGGCGACGGATTCGCGGGTCAGCGGCGAGGCGTAGCGTTCGTCGATATAGTCGCGAATAGCGTCGAAAAGCGCCTGACTACGCGACGCGGTCTGGATCTGGCTGCCCAGCAGATCGCGACAGTGGCTTAACAGACTGGCGACGATCAGCCTGGCCGTTTGTTGCTCCTGTGGCTGCATCTGCATCTCATGTAGCGTTTGCAGCAGGAAGGAGCCAATACGCGGTCCGCGCCGCGCAACGTGTTGTTTGGCGAGGTTTTGACATTGTTTTCCATCCCACTGAACGATGCTGAAACCTAACTGCTGTTTGCCGAACAGGATGCTGAGCGTGGTGACCGGCGTGTGCCACTGCGGGAGATTCCAACCACCTGCCGGGACGTACAGCACATCACCAGAGGTAAGTTTGTTTCCGATGCTGACATCAGCAAACTCGCCTTCCAGTACAATTTCCAGACGGGGAAAATCAACCTGATAGGCTAATTCCGGCATTGAACCGTTGGTGCTGGCGAAACACACCTGCCGCAGCGGGAGGGGACCGTTAATCAGGCGGGAGAGAAGGTGGCTGACGTCGTGATACATGTGAATCCCTTGCTGGCAACAGACAGGGCCACAGTAACGTTGAAAGCAACCGCCCTCAAGTGATTATTGCCGGATGGCGGCTAATGCCTTATCCGGCCTACAAGTCATTGCGAGCTGTAGGTCGGATAAGCGTAGCGCATCCGGCAGCCTGTTATTGATTACCGATTTGATCGCCGTAAGGCAGAGTATCGTAATCAATCAGGGCGTTTTTCTTGTACGGATTACCAATCCAGCGGGTTGTCTCTTTGAACTGCGGGTTGGTAATGGCACGTGTCGGGTCGAATCCATCGTAGGTAAAGCCCGCTAAATCAGACCAGGTATGAATAAGTTCAGAGCTGCTGTACTTACGATCGACATCTTGTGAGAAGTCACGCGGGTGTGCAGCCTGCCATTTTTCAGACGTCCATAGCAGGAACGGCACCGTGTACATATGACGCGTTGGGTTGTCTTCATTACGCCCCTGCGTTTTATGCGGCGGCGTGTCATACACCTCTTCGCCATGGTCGGAGAAGTAGAGCAGGAAGCCGTTCGGATCGGTGGCTTTGTAGTCGTTAATCAGGCTGGCAATGATGTGGTCGTTATACACATTAGCGCTGTCGTAATCGTTATAGGCTTCCAGCTCATCGTTGCTCAGGCCTGCAGGAACGTGGTCGATATTGTTGTCGAATTTCCCCTGACCATCCGGATAGCGGAATTTGTACTTAATATGTGTTCCCAGCAGATGAACGATGATGAATTTTTTCGGCGCCGGATCGGCCAGCACTTCTTTAAACGGTGCCAGCACGTTGCTGTCATATTCGCGCGCACTTTGCGTTCGCTGCTGGTTCATATAGAACTGCTTATCCGTCTGCTTGGAAAATACGGTCAGCATGGTGTTACGGGCGGTCATGGTTTGCTGGTTAGTGATCCAGAAGGTCTTATACCCCGCCTGCTTCATCATGTTCATCAGCGACGGCTGTGTCAGATATAAATCCGGGTTCTTCTCGTTAGCAAAGGTCAGCGCCTGCTGCAGGATTTCAATAGTGTAAGGACGAGAGGTCACGACATTATTGAATACGGTCAGGTTAGGATCGGATTTGTGCAGCGCGTCCAGTTCCGGCGTGGTTTTACGCGGATAGCCGTACAGGCTCATGCGCCCACGCTGAGTTGACTCACCAATCACCAGCACCAGCGTGCGCGGAGCATCGCCAGAGTTGTCTTTAAAGTGCGCCAGTGGCGGTAGCGCATTGTTCTCATTCAGCAGACTGTTCAATGAGGTTAGTTGTTGACGATACTGATAATAGCCAGAAATAAACTGCCACGGTGCGGCGGGCTCCATACGAGCAGCAAGACCGTTCAGCGTTTGCTCGAAAGGTTTATGCTTAATAAATGTATTGACGGTCATCGGGTGCAGAATCAAGCCGTATAACAGCGCAAACGACACCAGATAACGCCAGGGGGAGGGAATATGAACCGGGCGCAGGCGCGTCCACAGCAGAATCGCTACGGCGGTATAGGCCAGCGCGATGAAGACAATTTTAAGGCTGAAATACTGACTTAAGTATTCGCTGGCTTCGTTGGCATTAGTCTCAAACATCACGTACAGCACGCTCTGTGAGAACTCCTGCCCGTAAATGACGTAATAACTCAGTGCGGCGAGCGACGCGGCCCACAGCACGACGCCAATGACGGCGGCAATAATACGGATACGATTAGGGAATAAGAATACCGGGATCAACCATAGCGAACTAAATAATAATGAGTCACGTAATCCGGTCGATCCGCTATAACCGCTAAAATAGATAATGGCCTGCAGTAATGAAGAAAAAAACCAAAAATAGAGAAGTGCCCAACCTAGGGCTTTCCAGCTAAACGGGGGTTTAGTCTGGAGTTGTAAGGATTGCATAGTGTGAGCCTGTCATTAATCGTGTCGCCAAGAGTAGCGGCTAAATCTTAAGGAGATCTGAAGCGTCGCGACGTTAAGATCGCGTTTCGTTGATGATTCATTCATAAAATAAATGAATCAAGGCAAGAATATATTTGAAATGAAACGGTTATGACAAGCGTTTTTGAGGTCACCCCCGCGCAATTGTACGAGGGTGACAGGGGGGGCTTACTTAACCGGTATTACGCATACCCGCTGCGACACCGGCGATGGTGACCATCAGCGCTTGTTCAACGCGCGGATCGGGGGCTTCACCTTGTTCTTCTGCCAGACGCGAACGGTGTAACAGTTCAGCCTGTAGCACGTTCAACGGATCGGTATAAATATTTCTTAACTGAATTGACTCGGCAATCCACGGCAGGTCGGCCATCAAATGTGAGTCGTTGGCGATTGCCAGTACCACGTTGATGTCGGCTTCCAGACGGTGGCGCAGTTCTTCACCTAACGGCCACAGCTCTTTTTTGACCAGACGCTGATCGTAGTATTCTGCCAGCCACAGGTCCGCTTTCGAGAACACCATTTCCAGCATGCCAAGGCGCGTGGAGAAGAATGGCCAGTCGCGGCACATCGCTTCAAGTTCGCTCTGTTTACCGTCTTCAACCACTTTTTGCAGTGCGGTACCTGCGCCCAGCCAGGCCGGGAGCATCAGGCGGTTTTGTGTCCAGGCGAAGATCCATGGAATGGCACGCAAAGACTCTACCCCACCGGTCGGACGGCGCTTAGCTGGACGTGAGCCGAGCGGTAATTTACCCAGTTCCTGCTCGGGAGTTGCTGAGCGGAAGTAAGGTACAAAGTCTTTGTTCTCACGCACGTAGCCACGGTACAGCTTGCAGGAGATATCTGACAACTCATCCATAATATGGCACCAGCTGTCTTTCGGTTCCGGCGGTGGTAGCAGGTTGGCTTCCAGGATCGCGGCGGTGTACAGAGACAGGCTGCTGATGGTCACTTCCGGCAGACCGTATTTGAAGCGGATCATCTCACCCTGCTCAGTGACGCGCAGTCCGCCTTTCAGGCTGCCAGGTGGTTGTGAGAGCAGTGCCGCATGGGCCGGAGCGCCGCCGCGGCCGATTGAACCCCCCCGGCCGTGGAACAACGTCAGTTCAATGCCGGCTTTTTCGCAGGTTTTGATCAACGCATCTTGCGCCTGATATTGCGCCCAGGACGCCGCCATCACGCCTGCGTCTTTTGCGGAATCAGAGTAGCCAATCATGACCATCTGCTTGCCCTGAATCAGACCGCGGTACCAGTCGATATTCAACAACTGAGTCATTACATCGTCAGCATTGTTGAGGTCGTCCAGCGTTTCAAACAGCGGCGCTACCGGCATGGTAAAACCAATGCCAGCTTCTTTCAGCAGCAGGTGAACGGCCAGCACATCCGACGGTGTTTTTGCCATCGAGATCACGTAGGCAGCAATAGAACCATGAGGTGCTTCGGCAATCACCCGACAGGTATCGAGGACTTCGCGGGTATCGTTACTCGGTTCCCAGCTGCGCGGCAGCAGTGGACGTTTGGAGTTCAGTTCTCGGATCAGGAAGGCCTGTTTGTCTGCTTCTGACCAGCTTTCGTAGTCGCCAATGCCCAGGTAACGGGTCAGTTCGCCCAGCGCTTCGGTATGACGGGTACTTTCCTGACGAATATCGATACGCACCAGCGGGACGCCAAAACATTTCACTCGGCGCAAGGTATCGAGCAGTTCGCCATTGGCGATGATGCCCATACCGCAGGCTTGCAGTGACTGATAACACGCGTACAGCGGTTCCCATAGCTGCTCGTTTTGTGTCAGCAGACCTGCAGGTTTCGGCAATTTTTCGCCTTTCAGACGCGCTTCCAGCCAGGCCTGGGTCGTCATCAGACGCGAACGGAGCATTTTCATCAGATGGCGATAGGGTTCTGCCGCGCCTTCTTCACCCACCAGTGCTAATAGCTCAGGCGTGGCTTCGACCATCGACAGTTCAGAAACCAGAAACTGGATGTCTTTCAGGAACAGATCGGTCGCTTTCCAGCGGCTGAGCAGGAGCACGTGGCGGGTGATATCTGCCGTTACGTTCGGGTTACCGTCACGGTCACCGCCCATCCACGAGGTGAATCGGACCGGGACAAAATCGACGGGCAGCTTGTAGTTCAGATGCGCTTCCAGCTGTTCATTCAGTTCACGCAGATAGTTCGGTACACCTTCCCACAGGCTATTTTCAACCACGGCGAAGCCCCATTTGGCTTCATCAACCGGGCTGGGACGCAGTTTACGGATTTCATCCGTGTGCCATGATTGGGCGATTAGCTGGCGCAGGCGGCGCATCAACTGGTGGCGTTCGTAATCGACGATATCTTTGTTATCAAGCTGCTTGAGGCATGCGTTAACCTCACCCATTTTATGAATCAACGTACGGCGGGTGATTTCGGTTGGGTGTGCGGTCAGGACCAGCTCCAGAGAAAGCGATTCCACGGCTTTTTTGATTGTCGCTTCATCGAGGTTAGGCTGGTCTTTCAGTTTACGCAGGGTACGGGCAATCACTTCCGGGTTGCTGGCAGCTTCGCCTTTTGGCGAAATGCTGTGGTACTGTTCGGCGGTATTGGCCAGGTTCAGGAACTGACTAAACGCACGGGCAACTGGCAGCAGCTCGTCGTTAGACAGATTCTGCAGCGTAGTGAGCAGTTCCTGACGGTTCGCTTCATTGCCAGCGCGGGATGATTTAGACAGCTTACGGATTGTTTCTACGCGATCGAGAATGTTCTCTCCCAGCGCATCCTTGATGGTTTCTCCCAGCACTTTGCCGAGCATACTGACATTACTACGCAACGCGGAATATTGTTCGTTCATATGATCCCAGACACCCCATCTGTTTTGAATATGTCCTGTATCTTTCGCGTCCCAGCGGCATTGGCTGCAACGCGAAATCTTTCGGACTTAACTTTTTAGTCGTCTTTTATAAAGCCACGTAAAACACCTGACGTCAATTGCTGCGAAATCGGTTCAGCAAACGAAAAAATGGCGGGAATTTACGTTATTTAATTCACATCGCGTCAAATAAGCGTTGCTTATGCAAATGTTAAAAGAATCGCCTTGCTTACCACTAAAGGATTAGCAAGGCGACGTTCGGTTAATGCCAGCAAAAATGATGCACAACCTGGGTAATTAATTCGCGGGTTGGCTTAATGAAGCGTGTTTCCAGATATTCATCTGGTTGATGTGCCTGATTAATGGAACCTGGTCCCAGTACTAGCGTCGGGCACAGCGTCTGGATAAACGGTGCTTCTGTGCAGTAGTTCACCACATCGGTTTTCTCGCCGAGCAGTTTTTCCACCACCTCGACCAGTTGGTGATCCGGCGGGCATTCGTAACCTGGGATCGGCGGGTGCAGCTCGGAAACCGTCAGTCGGCCAGGCCAGCGTTCGCTCACCGGGGCCAGCGCGTCCGTCAGTAAGCCATTCAGGTCGCTTAACGTCATTCCCGGCAACGGGCGGATATCCATGTGCAGTTCGCAGCAGGCGCAAATACGGTTGGAGGCATCGCCACCATGCAGGCTGCCGAGGTTCAGCGTCGGGTAAGGCACGGTGAATGAATCGTGGTGATAGCGTGCTTTCAGCGAGTCGCGCAACTGCATAATATGGCCGATGGCATCGTGCATCAGTTCAATGGCGTTCACGCCGCGCGCTGGATCGCTGGAATGGCCAGACTGGCCGAGCACGCGCACCGCCGTGGAGATATGGCCTTTGTGTGCGCGAATTGGCTGCAGGGATGTTGGCTCACCGATGATCGCGCAATCCGGGCGAATCGCCGTATTTTCAGAGAAGTAGCGTGCGCCCGCCATACTGGTCTCTTCATCGGCGGTGGCCAGGATGTAGAGCGGCTTTTTCAGCTGTTTCACATCGACATCACGCAGTGCATCGAGAATAAACGCGAAGAAACCTTTCATATCCGCCGTACCCAGTCCGTAGAGCTTGTTGTCATGTTCGGTCAGGGTGAACGGATCGCGCGTCCAACGTCCGTCGTCAAACGGTACGGTGTCGGTATGACCGGCGAGCAGCAGGCCGCCTGCACCGGTGCCTGTACTTGCCAGCATATTGAATTTATTACGGGTGCCGGGAACCGGTTGTACCTCAACGCTGAAGCCTAAATCTTTGAACCAATCCGCCAGCAGAGTGATTAAACCTGCATTACTTTGATCGAGCGCTTCTTCGGTGGCGCTGATCGATGGTGTGGCAATCAGAGCGCGGTAAATCTCGATAAATGGCGGTAAATTGTTTTTCATTGTTGACACACCTCGGGTCATGATAGTATCAATATTCATGCAGTATTTGTGAATAAAAATACAATAATGTTGAGCGAAATAAAACCCACCAAGTGTAAGGTGAGGTGATAAAGGCTTATACCTGGCAACCGAATATAAGAAGGTGAACAGCCCCGATGTTGAATACGCTGATTGTGGGCGCCAGTGGCTATGCTGGTGCAGAGCTTGTGACCTATGTAAATCGCCATCCTGATATGAACATAACCGCTTTGACTGTCTCAGCGCAAAGCAATGATGCAGGAAAATTAATCTCTGATTTACATCCGCAGTTAAAGGGCATTGTTGATTTGCCGTTGCAACCCATGTCGGATATCCGCGAGTTTAGCGCAGGGGTAGACGTTGTGTTTCTGGCGACGGCCCATGAGGTTAGTCATGACCTGGCGCCACAGTTTCTGGAAGCGGGCTGCGTGGTGTTTGACCTCTCTGGTGCATTCCGTGTTAACGACGGCGCCTTCTATGAAAAGTATTATGGCTTTACTCATCAGCATCCTGAGCTGCTGGAGCAAGCGGTCTACGGGCTGGCGGAGTGGAGTGCAAGCAAACTTAAAGACGCGAATCTAATTGCCATACCGGGTTGCTATCCTACGGCGGCGCAGTTGTCGCTTAAGCCTCTGATTGATGCCAATCTGCTTGATCTCAGCCAGTGGCCGGTAATTAACGCCACCAGTGGTGTGAGTGGAGCAGGACGTAAAGCTGCCATCTCGAACAGCTTCTGTGAAGTGAGCCTGCAACCGTATGGTGTATTTACCCACCGCCATCAGCCGGAAATCGCCACACATTTGGGGGTGGACGTGATTTTCACTCCGCATCTGGGAAACTTCCCGCGCGGCATTTTAGAAACCATCACCTGTCGTTTGAAGCCGGGCGTGACCCATGCGCAGGTGGCGCAAGCACTGCAGCAGGCCTATGGTGATAAACCGCTGGTTCGTCTGTATGACAACGGTGTCCCGGCCCTGAAAAATGTGGTGGGTTTACCGTTCTGCGATATCGGTTTTGCCGTTCAGGGCGAGCACCTGATTGTGGTGGCAACCGAAGACAATTTATTGAAAGGCGCTGCCGCACAGGCGATGCAGTGCGCAAATATCCGTTTCGGCTTTGCTGAAACGCAGTCTCTTCTTTAAGGGTGCAATGATGAATCCATTAATTATCAAGCTGGGCGGCGTTTTACTGGATAGCGAAGAGGCGCTGGAGCGTTTGTTTACCGCTCTGGTCAATTATCGCGAGTCGCACCAGCGTCCGCTGGTCATTGTGCACGGTGGCGGCTGCGTGGTTGACGAGCTGATGAAAGGGCTCAACTTGCCGGTGACAAAGAAAAATGGTCTGCGCGTGACGCCAGCCGACCAGATCGACATCATTACCGGTGCCCTGGCCGGAACGGCGAATAAAACGCTGCTGGCGTGGGCGAAGAAACACCATATTGACGCTGTTGGTCTGTACCTTGGCGATGGCGACAGCGTAAAAGTGACCCAGCTCGATGTAGCGTTAGGTCATGTTGGACTGGCACAGCCTGGTTCTCCTAAGCTGATTAACACGCTACTGGAAAACGGTTTTCTACCGGTCGTCAGCTCGATAGGCGTCACGGAAGAAGGGCAACTGATGAACGTCAATGCCGATCAGGCTGCGACGGTGCTGGCGGCAACGCTGGGTGCGGATCTGATCCTGTTGTCTGACGTCAGCGGTATTCTGGATGGTAAAGGCCAGCGGATTGCCGAAATGACCGCAGCCAAAGCAGAACAGCTGATTGAGCAGGGTATTATCACCGATGGCATGATTGTGAAGGTGAACGCGGCGCTGGACGCGGCACGTACGCTGGGACGTCCAGTGGATATCGCTTCCTGGCGTCATGCTGAACAACTCCCGGCGCTGTTTAACGGCACGCCGATCGGTACGCGTATTCTGGCTTAACTATTATTGTGCCGGATGGCAGCGTCGCCTTATCCGGCCTGCATGGGTTTTGTAGGCCCGGTAAGCGTAGCGCCACCGGGCAAAATATCATATTAAGGAAATTCGTTATGGCACTTTGGGGTGGGCGTTTTACACAGGCAGCAGATCAGCGGTTCAAACAGTTCAACGACTCTTTGCGCTTCGACTACCGCTTGGCCGAGCAGGATATCGTCGGCTCTGTGGCCTGGTCCAAAGCGCTGGTCACGGTCGGTGTGTTGACTGCTGATGAACAATGTCAATTGGAAGAGGCGTTGAATACTCTGCTGGAAGAAGTACGCCTCGACCCGCAACAGATCCTGCAAAGCGATGCGGAAGATATTCACAGTTGGGTAGAAGGCAAGCTCATCGATAAAGTCGGGCCGTTGGGTAAAAAACTGCATACCGGGCGTAGCCGTAATGACCAGGTAGCAACCGATCTTAAACTGTGGTGCAAAGACACGGTGCTTGAATTGTTGTCTGCTAACCGTCAGTTGCAAAGCGCGCTGGTGGTGACAGCAGAGAATAATCAGGATGCCGTCATGCCGGGTTATACCCACCTGCAGCGTGCCCAGCCGGTGACGTTTGCTCATTGGTGTCTGGCCTATGTTGAAATGCTGGCGCGTGATGAGAGCCGTCTGCAGGATGCGCTCAAGCGTCTGGATGTCAGCCCGTTAGGCTGCGGTGCACTGGCGGGTACTGCCTATGAAATCGATCGCGAGCAATTGGCTGGCTGGCTGGGTTTCGCCTCGGCGACCCGCAATAGTCTGGACAGCGTATCCGATCGTGACCATGTGCTGGAGCTCCTCTCTGATGCCTCTATCGGTATGGTTCACCTGTCACGCTTTGCTGAAGATCTGATTTTCTTTAATACCGGGGAAGCCGGTTTTGTGGAACTGTCCGATCGCGTAACCTCCGGTTCATCATTAATGCCGCAGAAGAAAAATCCGGACGCATTAGAGCTGATTCGTGGCAAATGTGGCCGCGTGCAAGGTGCGTTGACTGGCATGATGATGACGCTGAAAGGACTGCCGCTGGCGTATAACAAGGATATGCAGGAAGACAAAGAAGGGCTGTTCGATGCACTCGATACCTGGCTGGACTGCCTGCATATGGCGGCGCTGGTGCTGGACGGTATTCAGGTAAAACGCCCACGTTGCCAGGAAGCCGCGCAGCAGGGCTATGCCAACGCTACGGAGCTGGCCGATTATCTGGTGGCGAAAGGCGTCCCGTTCCGTGAAGCACACCATATCGTGGGTGAAACGGTAGTTGAGGCGATTCGTCAGGGCAAACCGCTGGAAGCACTGTCACTGGCTGATTTGCAAAAATTCAGCGCCGTGATTGGCGATGACGTGTACCCGATCCTCTCGCTACAGTCGTGCCTCGATAAGCGTGTGGCGAAAGGGGGCGTTTCACCGCAGCAGGTAGCGCAGGCGATCGACTACGCGAAGGCGCGCCTGGCGTAACGTGTGTTTTGCCCGATGGCGGTAAACGCCTTCGCGTCGCCATCCGGCAAATAGTTATCTGAGCCTGGCATCAAGCCGGGCTTTTTTATGCAAAAAAAAGCGGACCAGAGGTCCGCAAACGTTCACGTTGGCTTTAGTTATTTCGAGTATGAGAACGGACAGTAGCTTCAAGGGTTAAAGGGGTACCGTTCCGTTTCTGTGGTGCATTATTAAACAGAATGCTTGATAGGGATAATCGTTCGTTGCTATGCTACCTATCGCTACGAACTATCGTGGCAATGGAGGATGAATAATGAATATTCGTGATCTTGAATACCTGGTAGCACTTGCCGAACACCGTCACTTCCGACGAGCGGCAGACTCCTGTCACGTCAGCCAGCCAACGCTGAGTGGGCAAATCCGCAAACTCGAAGATGAGCTTGGCGTTATGCTGCTGGAGCGGACGAGTCGTAAAGTGCTGTTCACTCAAGCGGGTTTACTGCTGGTGGATCAGGCGCGCACCGTGTTGCGCGAGGTCAAAGTGCTCAAGGAGATGGCAAGCCAACAGGGTGAGACAATGTCTGGCCCGCTACATATTGGTTTGATCCCAACGGTAGGACCTTACCTGCTGCCGCATATTATTCCTATGTTGCACCAGACCTTCCCGAAACTGGAAATGTACCTGCATGAGGCGCAAACGCATCAGCTGCTGGCGCAACTGGACAGCGGTAAACTCGACTGCGTGATTTTGGCGCTGGTGAAAGAGAGTGAAGCGTTTATCGAGGTACCGCTGTTTGATGAGCCGATGATGCTGGCGATCTATGAAGATCACCCATGGGCAAATCGCGACCGCGTACCGATGTCCGATCTGGCAGGTGAAAAACTGTTGATGCTCGAAGATGGTCACTGTTTGCGTGACCAGGCGATGGGCTTTTGTTTTGAAGCCGGTGCTGATGAAGACACCCATTTCCGGGCAACCAGTCTGGAAACGTTGCGTAACATGGTGGCAGCAGGCAGCGGGATTACTTTACTGCCCGCGCTGGCTGTCCCACCGGAGCGTAAGCGTGATGGTGTGGTCTATGTGCCGTGCATTAAGCCAGAACCGCGTCGTACCATTGGTCTGGTGTACCGTCCGGGTTCGCCGCTGCGCAGCCGTTATGAACAGCTGGCAGAGGCCATCCGTGGTGCAATGGATGGCCATTTCGACAACACGTTAAAACAGGCGGTTTAAGCCGTTCAGTGCAGCTACCCGATAGGCTTCCGCCATGGTTGGGTAGTTAAAGGTGGTGTTAACGAAGTACTCGATGGTGTTACCACCACCTTTTTGCTCCATTATTGCCTGACCGATATGAATAATTTCGGCAGCGCGTTCGCCAAAGCAGTGGATCCCTAAAATCTCTTTGGTCTCCCGATGGAACAGAATCTTCAATGTTCCGACACTCATCCCGACGATTTGTGCGCGTGCCAGATGTTTAAACTGCGCGCGGCCAACCTCGTAAGGGACTTTCATTGACGTCAGTTGCTGTTCAGTTTTACCGACGGAGCTGATTTCGGGAATGGTGTAAATGCCTGTCGGAATATCTTCGATCAAGTGCGCGGTGGCCTCACCCTTGACCAGCGCCTGGGCGGCGATACGGCCTTGATCGTAGGCTGCGGAAGCAAGGCTCGGATAACCGATCACATCCCCTACGGCATACACATGCGGCAGCGCCGTCTGGTACATGCTGTTCACTTTTAGCTGGCCGCGGCTGTCCGTCTTCAGGCCAATATTCTCCAGCGCTAATGAATCGGTGTTACCGGTACGACCGTTGGCGTACAGCAGGCAGTCGGCTTTTAGTTTCTTTCCGGATTTCAGGTGCATGATGACGCCATCATCGCAGCCTTCAATTTTCTCGTATTCTTCGTTATGGCGAATCACCACGCCGCTGTTCCAGAAGTGATAAGACAGCGAGTCGGACATCTCCTGATCAAGAAACGCCAGCAGACGGTCACGGGTATTGATCAAATCAACTTTGACGTCCATTCCCCGGAAGATCGACGCATATTCACAGCCAATGACGCCCGCGCCATAGATCAGAACGTGGCGAGGTTCATGGTGCAGGCTGAGTATGGAATCACTGTCGTAAACGCGCGGATGCGAAAAATCGACATCATTTGGGTGGTAGGGACGCGAACCGCAGGCAATAACAAATTTATCTGCCGTGAGCGTTTCCACCGTACCGTCGTGGCACTCCAGAGCGAGGGTGTGTTCGTCAACAAAACGGGCATTCCCCTGCAAAATTTCACAGTGGTTTCGCTCGTAAAATCCTTGCCGCATACGCGTTTGCTGATTAATGACGTTATCGGCATGGTTAAGAATATCGGCAAAAGAAGAGCGAAGAAGCCGGGAATGGTCGCTGTAGAGTGGGTTCTGATTGAATTCAATGATACGGCTGACGGCGTGGCGGAGTGCTTTAGATGGGATGGTGCCCCAGTGGGTACAACCGCCGCCGACGTTATGATAGCGCTCAATAACGGCGACGCGCGCGCCTTGCTTAACCAGACCCATTGCAGCGCCTTCGCCGCCGGGGCCGGAACCTATTACTATTGCATCGTAATCGTAGGAATGTGACATGGTCAGGCTTACCTGTTCTTATACATAAAAGCAACAGAATAGTAACATCGTTGTCAGGATAACCCAATTATCGTTGTGCTTTTTTGCGAAGTCGAAGCACAAACTGCGCGTAAACAATCATTCACAAAGCCATGCCAACCGCCTAATCTCTGGTATAGTGCCAGCAAGGTATAAGGAAGGATTCAGACATCGTGATGGGCGTTAGAGCGCAACAAAAAGAAAAAACCCGGCGTTCGCTGGTTGAGGCCGCATTTAGTCAATTGAGTGCAGAGCGCAGTTTTGCCAGCCTCAGTTTACGTGAAGTTGCTCGTGAAGCGGGCATTGCGCCAACCTCATTTTATCGCCATTTTCGCGATGTGGATGAGCTCGGCCTGACGATGGTGGATGAGAGCGGCCTGATGCTACGCCAGTTGATGCGCCAGGCGCGTCAGCGTATCGCCAAGGGCGGCAGTGTGATCCGCACCTCGGTCTCAACATTTATGGAGTTCATCGGCAACAATCCCAACGCCTTCCGTTTATTATTGCGCGAGCGGTCTGGTACCTCCGCGGCGTTTCGTGCCGCCGTGGCTCGCGAAATTCAGCATTTCATTGCGGAACTTGCGGACTATCTGGAACTCGAAAACCATATGCCTCGTGCGTTTACTGAAGCACAAGCCGAAGCCATGGTGACGATTGTTTTCAGTGCGGGGGCAGAAGCGCTGGATGTTGGCGCCGAACAGCGTCGACAACTGGAAGAGCGGCTGGTATTGCAACTGCGCATGATCGCCAAAGGCGCATTTTACTGGTATCGCCGTGAACAAGAGAAGATGACGCATCACTCCGAGTAACGAGAAGGACGAGCAATGAAACAGTCAGGTCAAGATAAAGGTACGCTGCTGCTGGCGCTGGTTGCTGGCTTATCGATCAATGGTACATTTGCGGCGCTGTTTAGCTCCATTGTGCCATTCTCTGTATTCCCGATTATTTCGCTGGTGCTGACGGTTTACTGCCTGCATCAACGTTACCAGAATCGCACAATGCCTGTGGGGCTGCCGGGTCTGGCTGCGGCCTGTTTTATTCTTGGCGTTCTGTTGTACAGCACCGTGGTGCGCGCGGAATACCCGGATATCGGCTCGAACTTCTTCCCAGCGGTCCTGTCAGTGATTCTGGTGTTCTGGATCGGCTTTAAGGTGCGTAACCGTAAGCAAGAAATTGCGGAATAGTATTTGTAGGCCGGGGGTATCTTTGCTTTCCCGGCCTACAAAAAAATCACTTCGCGGTCAGTAATACTCCGCACTCCATGTGGTGCGTGTACGGGAACTGATCGAACAGCGCCAGACGTGACACATTGTGCGTCTGGCTCAACGTTTCCAGGTTCTTACACAGTGTCTCCGGGTTGCAGGAGATGTACAGAATACGCGGATACGCCTGCACCATCTTCTCTGTTTCGCTGTCCAGGCCGCTGCGCGGTGGATCAACAAAAATGGTTTCACACTGGTAACTCTTCAGGTCGACGCCCTGTAAACGGTTGAACTCGCGCACCCCATTCATCGCCTGAGTAAACTCTTCTGCAGCCATACGAATAATTTGCACGTTATCAATATGGTTAGCCGCAATATTGTACTGCGCGGCAGCCACGGACGGTTTAGCGATTTCAGTGGCCAGTACGCGGTTGAAGTTCTGCGCCAGCGCTAACGAGAAGTTGCCATTGCCACAGTACAATTCAAGCAGGTCGCCCTGCGAATCTTTGGTGACATCAATCGCCCATTCCAGCATCTGAATGTTCATGGCGGCATTCGGCTGCGTGAAGCTGTTCTCAACCTGGCGGTAGATAATCTCTTTACCCGCAACCGGCAAACGTTCATCGATGTAATCTTGATCCAACGCGATTTTGGTTTTGGTCGCCCGGCCAATCAGATGCACATTCAGGTTTTGCGCGCGTAGCGCATCCCGCAGTGCTTCGGCTTCCTGACGCCATTCGTCATCTAACTTTTTATGGTACAGCATGGATACCACCGCCTGATTGCTCATGGTGGTGAGGTAATCAATCTGGAACAATTTATGACGCAGGACGTGATTGTGACGAACGCCGTCAATCATGGCTGTCATCAGCGTGTTGATGAGTTCGCTGGCTGCCGGAAAGCTGTCGACGCGAATACGGCTTTTGGTCTGGCTTTCAAACATGATGTGATACAGGTCGTCACCGTCATGCCACAGGCGGAATTCAGCGCGCATGCGGTAATGACTGACCGGCGAGCGAAACACTTCCGGAGCCTGATCAGTAAATGGCGTCATTAAGCTCTGTAAACGAGCCACTTTATCGGCTAGCTGCGCGTCATACTGTTCTGTCGGGAGGTGTTCGGGGGTCATGATGCGTCCTGAAAAATAAAAGTACGCGGGGATTGTAGGGATTGCTCAGTAGATGTCCAGTTATTGATGATTTCTAATATTGTGATACGCAGTCTGGACAGTCGGTAATAACAAACTGTAGCATCCGCGTTCCGGTCCTGTGAGTTAAAAGGGAATCCAGTGTAAATCTGGAGCTGACGCGCAGCGGTAAGGAAAGGTGAAATGAGAGCGTAAGCAGACACTGCCTTTGGGTGGGAAGTCTTCATTTCTTTTTATTCGCTATATTGAATAACCTTCCAAGCCCGAAGACCTGCCGGCTAACGTCGCATCTGGTTTTCATCATCGCGTACTATCGGTGGGACCTGCGGCATCCTTCTTATATTGTGGATGCTTTACAATGATCAAAAAATCATTGCTGCTGACGGCACTTTCCGTCGCGGCATTTTCTGGTTGGGCGCAGGATGCTAGCCCGGATACTCTCGTCGTTACGGCTAACCGTTTTCAGCAACCCCTTAGTGCAGTGCTTGCTCCCATCACCGTTGTTACGCGCCAGGAAATCGATCGCTGGCAATCTACCTCTGTGAATGACGTTCTTCGCCGCCTGCCGGGTGTCGATATCGCGCAATACGGTGGTATGGGACAAAATTCGTCTATTTCTATTCGTGGGACCAACGCCAGCCATGTACTGGTGCTGATTGACGGCGTGCGCCTGAATTTAGCTGGGGTGAGTGGTGCCGCCGATCTCAGCCAGTTCCCGGTATCACTGGTGCAACGTATTGAATACATTCGTGGGCCGCGTTCCGCTGTTTATGGTTCTGATGCGATCGGCGGTGTGGTGAATATCATTACCACGCGAGAAAAACCGGGGACGGAATTGACCGCCGGTGTGGGCAGTAATGGTTATCAGAATTACGACATCTCGACGCAGCAACAGCTCGGTGAGAATACGCGCGTGACGCTGATGGGGGATTATGCCTATACCAAAGGTTTTGACGTTGTCGCCTACGGTAGCACTGGTGAGCAAGCGCAGCCCGATAAAGATGGTTTTTTAAGTAAGACGCTGTACGGCGCACTGGAACATAACTTCTCCGACACCTGGAGCGGGTTTGTGCGCGGCTATGGCTATGATAACCGCACCAATTATGATTCTTACTACTATCCAGGCACGCCGTTAGTCGATACCCGTAAGCTCTATAGCCAAAGCTGGGATGCCGGACTGCGCTTTAATGGCGAGCAAATCCAATCACAACTGGTTTCCAGCTACAGCCATAGCAAAGACTACAACTATGACCCGGACTATGGTCGCTACGACTCCTCGGCAACCCTGGATGAGATGAAGCAATATAACGTGCAGTGGTCAAACAGTATGGTGGTTGGCCACGGCAATGTGGGCGCTGGCGTCGACTGGCAAAAGCAAACCACAGAGCCAGGCACCGGGTATGTTACGGACGGTTACGATCAGCGTAATACCGGTATTTATCTGACCGGGTTGCAACAGCTTGGCGACTTCACCTTCGAAGGCGCGGCGCGCAGTGACGACAACTCCCAGTTTGGTCGGCATGGCACATGGCAAACCAGCGCCGGATGGGCGTTCATTGACGGCTATCGTTTCATTGCTTCTTATGGCACCTCTTATAAAGCACCTAATCTGGGGCAGCTGTACGGTATGTATGGCAATGCAAACCTTGATCCTGAAGAGAGCAAGCAGTGGGAAGGGGCGTTTGAAGGGTTAACGGCGGATGTAAACTGGCGTTTGTCAGGATATCGCAACGATATCGATAACATGATCGATTATGACCCCCACACTCTGAAATACTATAACGAAGGGAAAGTGCGGATTAAAGGCGTTGAAGCGACGGCGAGTTTCGATACGGGTCCGCTGGCGCATACGCTGAGCTATGACTATGTCGATGCGCGTAATGCGATTACGGACAAGCCGCTGGCCCGCCGTTCAAAACAGCAGGTGAAGTATCAGCTCGATTGGCAGGTCTATGATTTTGACTGGGGCCTGACGTATCAATATCTGGGAACACGATATGACAAGGACTATGTCACTAACCAGCCGGTAAAATTGGGTGGAGTGAGTTTGTGGGATCTGGCGGTGTCATATCCGATCACCTCACAGCTGACAGTTCGTGGTAAAATCGCCAACCTGTTCGATAAAGATTACGAGACAGTTTATGGCTACCCAACTGCAGGACGGGAATACACCTTGTCTGGCAGCTACACTTTCTGATCCACGTCCCACCGTGCTGGTGTTTGATTCCGGCGTCGGTGGGTTGTCGGTCTACAATGAGATCCGCAACCTCTTGCCGGATCTCCACTATATATACGCTTTCGATAACGTTGCCTTTCCTTATGGAGAGAAGAGCGAGGAATTTATTGTCGAGCGTGTTGTTGAGATTGTGACTGCCGTTCAGCAGCGCTACCCCCTTTCACTGGCTGTTATCGCCTGCAATACCGCCAGCACGGTGTCACTCCCTGCGTTACGCGAAAAGTTCGCTTTCCCGGTCGTCGGCGTGGTACCTGCAATTAAACCGGCGGCGCGCCTTACGGCTAACGGTGTAGTGGGGCTGCTGGCGACGCGAGCGACGGTGAAGCGTTCATATACGCATGAGTTGATTGCGCGCTTTGCGAACGAGTGTCAGATCGCGATGTTGGGTTCCGCTGAGTTGGTGGAACTGGCGGAAGCGAAGCTGCACGGAGAAGCAGTTCCTCTGGATGAGTTGCGCCGCATTCTGCGACCATGGTTGCGGATGTCGGAACCGCCGGATACGGTTGTTCTCGGATGTACGCATTTCCCTCTATTACAGGAAGAACTTTTACAGGTTCTACCTGAAGGGACGCGACTGGTGGATTCCGGTGCCGCGATTGCGCGTCGCACGGCTTGGTTGTTAGAACATGAAGCACCTGACGCAAAATCAGCTGACGAGAATATTGCTTTTTGTATGGCAATGACGCCTGAAGCTGAACAATTACTGCCAGTCCTCCAGCGTTATGGCTTCAAAACGCTCGAAAAACTGGCAGTTTAATCAGTTTTGGTGAAATAATGCGCACTCGGAAAATTATTTTAAATTTCCCCTTGTCAGCCTGAAATAACTCCCTATAATGCGCCTCCACTGACACGGAACAACGGATTACAAGCCGCCGGGTCAGCGGGGTTCCACTGAGAACCCTGCGGAGAAAAGCGGAAAGAAATGCTTGACTCTGAATGAGGAAAACGTATTATACGGGACCTCGCAACGGTGAGCGAAAGCCGCGTTGCACTGCTCTTTAACAATTTATCAGACAATCTGTGTGGGCACTCGAAGATACGGATTCTTAACGTCGCAAGACGAAAAATGAATACCAAGTCTCTGAGTGAACATACGTAATTCATTACGAAGTTTAATTCACGAGCATCAAACTTAAATTGAAGAGTTTGATCATGGCTCAGATTGAACGCTGGCGGCAGGCCTAACACATGCAAGTCGAACGGTAGCACAGAGGAGCTTGCTCCTTGGGTGACGAGTGGCGGACGGGTGAGTAATGTCTGGGAAACTGCCCGATGGAGGGGGATAACTACTGGAAACGGTAGCTAATACCGCATAACGTCGCAAGACCAAAGAGGGGGACCTTCGGGCCTCTTGCCATCGGATGTGCCCAGATGGGATTAGCTAGTAGGTGGGGTAACGGCTCACCTAGGCGACGATCCCTAGCTGGTCTGAGAGGATGACCAGCCACACTGGAACTGAGACACGGTCCAGACTCCTACGGGAGGCAGCAGTGGGGAATATTGCACAATGGGCGCAAGCCTGATGCAGCCATGCCGCGTGTATGAAGAAGGCCTTCGGGTTGTAAAGTACTTTCAGCGAGGAGGAAGGGGATGTGGTTAATAACCGCATTCATTGACGTTACTCGCAGAAGAAGCACCGGCTAACTCCGTGCCAGCAGCCGCGGTAATACGGAGGGTGCAAGCGTTAATCGGAATTACTGGGCGTAAAGCGCACGCAGGCGGTCTGTCAAGTCGGATGTGAAATCCCCGGGCTCAACCTGGGAACTGCATCCGAAACTGGCAGGCTAGAGTCTTGTAGAGGGGGGTAGAATTCCAGGTGTAGCGGTGAAATGCGTAGAGATCTGGAGGAATACCGGTGGCGAAGGCGGCCCCCTGGACAAAGACTGACGCTCAGGTGCGAAAGCGTGGGGAGCAAACAGGATTAGATACCCTGGTAGTCCACGCCGTAAACGATGTCGACTTGGAGGTTGTTCCCTTGAGGAGTGGCTTCCGGAGCTAACGCGTTAAGTCGACCGCCTGGGGAGTACGGCCGCAAGGTTAAAACTCAAATGAATTGACGGGGGCCCGCACAAGCGGTGGAGCATGTGGTTTAATTCGATGCAACGCGAAGAACCTTACCTACTCTTGACATCCAGAGAACTTAGCAGAGATGCTTTGGTGCCTTCGGGAACTCTGAGACAGGTGCTGCATGGCTGTCGTCAGCTCGTGTTGTGAAATGTTGGGTTAAGTCCCGCAACGAGCGCAACCCTTATCCTTTGTTGCCAGCGGTTCGGCCGGGAACTCAAAGGAGACTGCCAGTGATAAACTGGAGGAAGGTGGGGATGACGTCAAGTCATCATGGCCCTTACGAGTAGGGCTACACACGTGCTACAATGGCATATACAAAGAGAAGCGACCTCGCGAGAGCAAGCGGACCTCATAAAGTATGTCGTAGTCCGGATTGGAGTCTGCAACTCGACTCCATGAAGTCGGAATCGCTAGTAATCGTAGATCAGAATGCTACGGTGAATACGTTCCCGGGCCTTGTACACACCGCCCGTCACACCATGGGAGTGGGTTGCAAAAGAAGTAGGTAGCTTAACCTTCGGGAGGGCGCTTACCACTTTGTGATTCATGACTGGGGTGAAGTCGTAACAAGGTAACCGTAGGGGAACCTGCGGTTGGATCACCTCCTTACCTTAAAGAAACGTTCTTTGTAGTGCTCACACAGATTGTCTGATGAAAAATTAGCAGTAAAAATCTCTGCAGGCTTGTAGCTCAGGTGGTTAGAGCGCACCCCTGATAAGGGTGAGGTCGGTGGTTCAAGTCCACTCAGGCCTACCAAATTCGCCTCCGTGCTGTGTTACGGCGATGCTCACATACTGATGTATGCTTCGCATCACCGCGCCTTGCCCGGAAACGAATTAGGGTAACAGAGAATAGTATTACGATGGGGTTATAGCTCAGCTGGGAGAGCGCCTGCCTTGCACGCAGGAGGTCTGCGGTTCGATCCCGCATAGCTCCACCATCCTTTACTGCAAAAACACAAGAAAACTTCAGAGTGTACCTGAAAAGGTTCACTGCGAAGTTTTGCTCTTTAAAAATCTGGATCAAGCTGAAAATTGAAACGACACACTGTGTCTGTTCTCCGTAATAAGAACAGATAAGCGGTGTGTTCGAGTCTCTCAAATTTTCGCAACACGATGTGTTTTACGAAACATCTTCGGGTTGTGAGGTTAAGCGACTAAGCGTACACGGTGGATGCCCTGGCAGTCAGAGGCGATGAAGGACGTGCTAATCTGCGATAAGCGTCGGTAAGGTGATATGAACCGTTATAGCCGGCGATTTCCGAATGGGGAAACCCAGTGTGTTTCGACACACTATCATTACGTGAATACATAGCGTAATGAAGCGAACCGGGGGAACTGAAACATCTAAGTACCCCGAGGAAAAGAAATCAACCGAGATTCCCCCAGTA
Source organism: Citrobacter sp. KH_055_1 (assembly GCF_057838705.1). Classification (NCBI taxonomy): domain Bacteria; kingdom Pseudomonadati; phylum Pseudomonadota; class Gammaproteobacteria; order Enterobacterales; family Enterobacteriaceae; genus Citrobacter; species Citrobacter sp. KH_055_1. The sequence continues at coordinate 4,506,622 of NZ_CM174473.1, read as the reverse complement.
GCGGCGAGCGAACGGGGAGCAGCCCAGAGTCTGAATCAGCATGTGTGGTAGTGGAACGGTCTGGAAAGTCCGACGGTACAGGGTGATAGTCCCGTACACAAAATCGCATGTGTTGTGAACTCGAAGAGTAGGGCGGGACACGTGGTATCCTGTCTGAATATGGGGGGACCATCCTCCAAGGCTAAATACTCCTGACTGACCGATAGTGAACCAGTACCGTGAGGGAAAGGCGAAAAGAACCCCGGCGAGGGGAGTGAAAAAGAACCTGAAACCGTGTACGTACAAGCAGTGGGAGCCCTGATTTATCAGGGTGACTGCGTACCTTTTGTATAATGGGTCAGCGACTTATATTCTGTAGCAAGGTTAACCGTATAGGGGAGCCGAAGGGAAACCGAGTCTTAACTGGGCGTTAAGTTGCAGGGTATAGACCCGAAACCCGGTGATCTAGCCATGGGCAGGTTGAAGGTTGGGTAACACTAACTGGAGGACCGAACCGACTAATGTTGAAAAATTAGCGGATGACTTGTGGCTGGGGGTGAAAGGCCAATCAAACCGGGAGATAGCTGGTTCTCCCCGAAAGCTATTTAGGTAGCGCCTCGTGAACTCATCTTCGGGGGTAGAGCACTGTTTCGGCTAGGGGGTCATCCCGACTTACCAACCCGATGCAAACTACGAATACCGAAGAATGTTATCACGGGAGACACACGGCGGGTGCTAACGTCCGTCGTGAAGAGGGAAACAACCCAGACCGCCAGCTAAGGTCCCAAAGTCACAGTTAAGTGGGAAACGATGTGGGAAGGCACAGACAGCCAGGATGTTGGCTTAGAAGCAGCCATCATTTAAAGAAAGCGTAATAGCTCACTGGTCGAGTCGGCCTGCGCGGAAGATGTAACGGGGCTAAACTGTGCACCGAAGCTGCGGCAGCGACACTATGTGTTGTTGGGTAGGGGAGCGTTCTGTAAGCCGTTGAAGGTGTCCTGTGAGGGGTGCTGGAGGTATCAGAAGTGCGAATGCTGACATAAGTAACGATAATGCGGGTGAAAAACCCGCACGCCGGAAGACCAAGGGTTCCTGTCCAACGTTAATCGGGGCAGGGTGAGTCGACCCCTAAGGCGAGGCCGAAAGGCGTAGTCGATGGGAAACAGGTTAATATTCCTGTACTTGGTGTTACTGCGAAGGGGGGACGGAGAAGGCTATGTTAGCCGGGCGACGGTTGTCCCGGTTTAAGCATGTAGGCGGGAAGTTTAGGTAAATCCGGACTTCTGTATAACGCTGAGGTGTGATGACGAGGCACTACGGTGCTGAAGTAACAAATGCCCTGCTTCCAGGAAAAGCCTCTAAGCATCAGGTAACACGAAATCGTACCCCAAACCGACACAGGTGGTCAGGTAGAGAATACCAAGGCGCTTGAGAGAACTCGGGTGAAGGAACTAGGCAAAATGGTGCCGTAACTTCGGGAGAAGGCACGCTGATGGTAGGTGAAGCGACTTGCTCGTGGAGCTGAAATCAGTCGAAGATACCAGCTGGCTGCAACTGTTTATTAAAAACACAGCACTGTGCAAACACGAAAGTGGACGTATACGGTGTGACGCCTGCCCGGTGCCGGAAGGTTAATTGATGGGGTTATCCGTAAGGAGAAGCTCTTGATCGAAGCCCCGGTAAACGGCGGCCGTAACTATAACGGTCCTAAGGTAGCGAAATTCCTTGTCGGGTAAGTTCCGACCTGCACGAATGGCGTAATGATGGCCAGGCTGTCTCCACCCGAGACTCAGTGAAATTGAACTCGCTGTGAAGATGCAGTGTACCCGCGGCAAGACGGAAAGACCCCGTGAACCTTTACTATAGCTTGACACTGAACACTGGTCCTTGATGTGTAGGATAGGTGGGAGGCTTTGAAGTGTGGACGCCAGTCTGCATGGAGCCAACCTTGAAATACCACCCTTTAATGGCTGGTGTTCTAACGTAGACCCGTAATCCGGGTTGCGGACAGTGTCTGGTGGGTAGTTTGACTGGGGCGGTCTCCTCCTAAAGAGTAACGGAGGAGCACGAAGGTTAGCTAATCCTGGTCGGACATCAGGAGGTTAGTGCAAAGGCATAAGCTAGCTTGACTGCGAGAGTGACGGCTCGAGCAGGTGCGAAAGCAGGTCTTAGTGATCCGGTGGTTCTGAATGGAAGGGCCATCGCTCAACGGATAAAAGGTACTCCGGGGATAACAGGCTGATACCGCCCAAGAGTTCATATCGACGGCGGTGTTTGGCACCTCGATGTCGGCTCATCACATCCTGGGGCTGAAGTAGGTCCCAAGGGTATGGCTGTTCGCCATTTAAAGTGGTACGCGAGCTGGGTTTAGAACGTCGTGAGACAGTTCGGTCCCTATCTGCCGTGGGCGCTGGAGAATTGAGGGGGGCTGCTCCTAGTACGAGAGGACCGGAGTGGACGCATCACTGGTGTTCGGGTTGTCATGCCAATGGCATTGCCCGGTAGCTAAATGCGGAAGAGATAAGTGCTGAAAGCATCTAAGCACGAAACTTGCCCCGAGATGAGTTCTCCCTGACTCCTTGAGAGTCCTGAAGGAACGTTGAAGACTACGACGTTGATAGGTCGGGTGTGTAAGTGTAGCGATACATTGAGCTAACCGATACTAATGAACCGTGAGGCTTAACCTTACAACGCCAAAGGTGTTTTGGCGAAAGAAAGACATCAATTCAGCTTGATACAGATAAAATCAGAACGCAAAAGCGGTCTGATAAACAGAATTTGCCTGGCGGCTGTAGCGCGGTGGTCCCACCTGACCCCATGCCGAACTCAGAAGTGAAACGCCGTAGCGCCGATGGTAGTGTGGGGTCTCCCCATGCGAGAGTAGGGAACTGCCAGGCATCAAACAAGTGAAGAAGCCCATCCTGACGGATGGGCTTTTTTGCGTCTGTTGTTTGTCGGTGAGTGCTCAATATCCCACTCTTCCATAACACAAGCCATCCTGAGGCATATGCGGTAAACTAAGCACGATTTTGCATCAGGAAAGCGTCTATGAATCACTCCCTTAAAGTCTGGAACACCTTCGGTATTGATCAGTATGCTAATGAACTTGTCTGCGCCGAAAATGAGCAACAATTACTGAATGCCTGGCAATCAGCCAATGCATTACAACATCCAGTGCTGATCCTCGGTGAAGGGAGTAACGTCCTGTTTCTTGATGCCTTCTATGGAACGGTGATTGTTAACCGTATTAAGGGCATTCAGGTCACAGAACAACCTGATGCCTGGCATTTGCACGTAGGTGCGGGGGAAAACTGGCATCATCTGGTACAGCATACTCTGCTACTGGGCATGCCAGGGCTGGAAAACCTTGCGCTCATCCCCGGTTGTGTCGGTTCATCGCCGATCCAGAATATCGGTGCTTACGGCGTAGAACTACAGCGTGTCTGTGAATATGTTGATTGCGTTGAACTGTCGACGGGTAAACATTTACGCGTCGCAGCAGCGGAATGCCGTTTTGGCTATCGTGATAGTATCTTCAAACATGAATACCAGGATCGCTTTGCGATCGTTGCAGTTGGGCTGAAACTGCCAAAACAATGGCAGCCGGTGCTGACCTACGGCGACTTAACTCGCCTGGATCCCTCGACGGTGACGCCGCAGCAAGTGTTTGATGCCGTCTGTCATATGCGTACAACTAAACTACCCGACCCTAAAATACAGGGTAACGCGGGGAGCTTCTTTAAAAATCCCGTCGTTACCGCAGAAGTTGCTCAGGTGCTGCTGTCACAATTCCCAACAGCGCCTCATTACCCTCAAAAAGATGGCTCTGTGAAACTGGCTGCTGGCTGGCTTATCGATCAATGTCAGCTAAAAGGGGCGAGTATAGGTGGTGCTGCGGTACATCAGCAACAGGCGCTGGTACTCATTAATGCCAACGATGCAACAAGCCAGGATGTGGTGCAGCTTGCCCATCACGTTCGCCAGAAAGTGGGTGCGAAATTTAATGTCTGGCTTGAGCCTGAGGTCCGATTTATTGGACCTCAGGGGGAAATGAACGCCGTGGAGATCATAGCATGAAGGATCATACTGTACCTCTGACGCTTATTTCATTGCTGGCTGATGGTGAATTTCATTCGGGTGAACAGCTAGGTGAAAAGCTAGGCATGAGTCGTGCGGCTATCAATAAACACATCCAGACGTTACGTGACTGGGGTGTTGATGTATTTACCGTTCCCGGTAAAGGATACAGCTTACCGGAACCTATTCAGCTCCTGGATTCATCAGTTATTCATTCCCAACTGGGTGGTGGAAATATTACCGTCCTGCCGGTCATTGATTCGACCAACCAATACCTTTTGGATCGTATTGGGCAACTGGAATCAGGTGATGCCTGCGTCGCTGAATATCAGCAGGCCGGACGTGGCCGTCGTGGGCGTAAATGGTTTTCTCCGTTTGGAGCAAACCTTTACCTCTCAATGTTCTGGCGTCTGGAGCAGGGACCGGCGGCTGCGATTGGCCTGAGCCTGGTCATTGGTATCGTCATGGCAGAAGTATTACGCGATCTGGGTGCCGATAAGGTGCGCGTGAAATGGCCTAACGACCTCTATCTGCTCGATCGTAAACTCGCCGGCATTCTGGTGGAGCTTACCGGTAAAACGGGTGACGCTGCGCAAATTGTTATTGGCGCGGGTATTAATATGGCAATGCGTCGGGTGGAAGAGAGTGTGGTTAATCAGGGCTGGATTAACCTGCAGGAAGCGGGAATTAACATTGATCGTAACACCCTTGCCGCTCGGTTGATCCGTGAGCTGCGTGCAGCACTCGTACTGTTTGAGCAAGAAGGGCTAACGCCTTATTTACCACGTTGGAAGACGCTGGATAATTTTATCAATCGTCCCGTTAAATTGATTATCGGCGATAAAGAAATATTTGGTGTATCCCGGGGAATAGATGCGCAAGGTGCGCTATTACTTGAACAGGATGGCGTGATCAAACCGTGGATGGGTGGAGAAATATCACTCAGAAGCGCAGGGTAATAAAAAGGGGAGCGATAGCTCCCCTTTTTGTTTATTTCCGTAATCTCACTTGTTCAACAGCATGGTTGGCGCTTTTAGTCATGATTAAGCTGGCTCGCTCACGCGTTGGTAAGATATTTTGTTTTAAATTCAGCCAGTTAATTTCTTTCCAAAGTGTTGTGGCGGTATTGATAGCCTCATCTTCAGACAGTTTGGCGTAGTTATGGAAATAAGAGTCGGGGTTGGTAAATGCCCCTTCACGGAATTTCAGGAAACGATTGATATACCACGTCTGGAGTAATTCTTCTGGTGCGTCAACGTAAATAGAGAAGTCGACAAAGTCAGAAACAAATACATGATGTGGATCGTGAGGGTAATCCATCCCACTTTGTAATACGTTTAATCCTTCGAGAATTAAAATATCGGGTTGTGCGACGGTCTTGTCTCCATCAGGGATCACATCATAGATAAGATGTGAATAAACCGGCGCCGTGACGTTAGGGACACCTGACTTGAGGTCGGAAACGAATTTTACCAGACGGTGCATATCGTAGGACTGAGGGAAGCCTTTCTTCTTCATAAGTCCACGGTCTTTCAACACCTGGTTAGGGTGAAGAAAGCCATCGGTGGTAATCAACTCAACCTTGCGATGCTCAGGCCAGCGACTCAACAATGCCTGCAGGACGCGCGCAGTGGTACTTTTTCCTACCGCAACGCTGCCAGCAATACTGATGATATAAGGAATACGCTCGCCGTTGGTGCCTAAAAATTGCTCCAGCACAGCCTGACGGCGCAGGTTTGAACTGATGTAAAAGTTTAGCAAACGCGATAAGGGCAAATAAATCTCGGCAACTTCTTCCAGCGATAAGTCTTCATTAATGCCTTTCAGACGAGCAATCTCTTCCTCGGTCAGGGTCATCGGCACGGAATCACGAAGCGCAGCCCACTGGTTGCGATCAAACTGTAGGTAAGGCGTCATTAACGCTTGCTCTTTTATACTCATACGCATGGTCTGGCTGTCATTGCGATATCAGGTCAGTAATAAAAAATGAATTCATCCCTGGCACGCAATGGCACGTCACATTTCAGTTAATTTGGACAATGGGCAGGAGGGTAACACCAGATGGGAGGGAATAATAAGAAAAAATCATCCCCTGAAAAGCAATGTGACGGGTATTCCAGATGTAAAAAGAGGCACTTTGCATCAGTTGGTATACATATGATGGAGTAAAACACCTCCTGGACGGTCGTGAAACGTTGTAAATTTGTACAGTCAGGCGCGAGAATAGATTATTTATCGGCCGTATAGTGTAAAATGTGAGCGATAGAACGTTTTATGCGATTTTTTAGTTGCATGAAAGCGCAGGTCTCCATAAAATGCGCGCTACTTGATGCCGACTTAGCTCAGTAGGTAGAGCAACTGACTTGTAATCAGTAGGTCACCAGTTCGATTCCGGTAGTCGGCACCATCAAGTCCGGTGGGGTTCCCGAGCGGCCAAAGGGAGCAGACTGTAAATCTGCCGTCACAGACTTCGAAGGTTCGAATCCTTCCCCCACCACCACTTTCTGGCAGCGTTATCGCCGCCTGGGTTGGTTAGAAAAATTAACCAGCTCAAACAGAAAAGAGAGAAATCTCTTTTTTGTTACAGAAAGAACTGGGTAGCCGAGTTTCAGGATGCGGGCATCGTATAATGGCTATTACCTCAGCCTTCCAAGCTGATGATGCGGGTTCGATTCCCGCTGCCCGCTCCAGACGTGCTGATATGGCTCAGTTGGTAGAGCGCACCCTTGGTAAGGGTGAGGTCCCCAGTTCGACTCTGGGTATCAGCACCACTTCACTTCTCCTTCCCGTTTCTCTCTGTTTACTTTTAAAAGCATTCAACAGTTCAGGTATATTGCCTGGTTGATGTGGTGATATCACCGATTTATCCGTGTCTTAGAGGGACAATCGATGTCTAAAGAAAAATTTGAACGTACAAAACCGCACGTTAACGTCGGTACTATCGGCCACGTTGACCATGGTAAAACAACGCTGACTGCTGCAATCACTACCGTACTGGCTAAAACCTACGGCGGTTCTGCTCGTGCATTCGATCAGATCGATAACGCACCGGAAGAAAAAGCACGTGGTATCACCATCAACACGTCTCACGTTGAATATGACACCCCGTCTCGCCACTACGCACACGTAGACTGCCCGGGCCACGCCGACTATGTTAAAAACATGATCACCGGTGCTGCGCAGATGGACGGCGCGATCCTGGTTGTTGCTGCGACTGACGGCCCGATGCCGCAGACTCGTGAGCACATCCTGCTGGGTCGTCAGGTTGGCGTTCCGTACATCATCGTGTTCCTGAACAAATGCGACATGGTTGATGACGAAGAGCTGCTGGAACTGGTAGAAATGGAAGTTCGTGAACTTCTGTCTCAGTACGATTTCCCGGGCGACGATACTCCGATCGTTCGTGGTTCTGCTCTGAAAGCGCTGGAAGGCGAAGCTGAGTGGGAAGCTAAAATCGTTGAACTGGCTGGCTACCTGGATTCTTACATCCCGGAACCAGAACGTGCGATTGACAAGCCGTTCCTGCTGCCTATCGAAGACGTATTTTCCATCTCCGGCCGTGGTACTGTTGTTACCGGTCGTGTAGAGCGCGGTATCGTTAAAGTTGGCGAAGAAGTTGAAATCGTTGGTATCAAAGAGACTGCTAAGTCTACCTGTACTGGCGTTGAAATGTTCCGCAAACTGCTGGACGAAGGCCGTGCTGGTGAGAACGTTGGTGTTCTGCTGCGTGGTATCAAACGTGAAGAAATCGAACGTGGTCAGGTACTGGCTAAGCCGGGCTCTATCAAGCCGCACACCAAATTCGAATCTGAAGTTTACATCCTGTCCAAAGACGAAGGCGGCCGTCATACTCCGTTCTTCAAAGGCTACCGTCCGCAGTTCTACTTCCGTACTACTGACGTGACGGGTACCATCGAACTGCCGGAAGGCGTAGAGATGGTAATGCCGGGCGACAACATCAAAATGGTTGTTACCCTGATCCACCCGATCGCGATGGACGACGGTCTGCGTTTCGCAATCCGTGAAGGCGGCCGTACTGTTGGTGCGGGCGTTGTTGCTAAAGTTCTGAGCTAATTGCTGATATTATTTGACGCAATGCGCAATAAAAGGGCATCATTTGATGCCCTTTTTATACGCTGTCGAACCAGAACCTGGCTCATCAGTGATTTTTTTTGCCATAATCATTGCTGAGACAGGCTCTGAAGAGGGCGTTTAGTCCGAAACGCACCAGAGCATTTCGGTTTGGATCGCCTCGCGTACGCGGGGTGAAAATGTTTGTAGAATACTTCTGACAGGTTGGTTTATGAGTGCGAATACCGAAGCTCAAGGAAGCGGGCGCGGCCTGGAAGCGATGAAGTGGGTTGTTGTCGCTGTATTGCTGCTTGTCGCTATCGTTGGCAACTACCTCTATCGTGACATGATGCTGCCGTTGCGTGCGCTAGCCGTAGTGATTCTGATTGCTGCAGCGGGCGGTGTCGCGCTGTTGACGACAAAAGGTAAAGCGACCGTTGCTTTTGCCCGTGAAGCGCGTACCGAAGTCCGTAAGGTCATTTGGCCAACTCGCCAGGAAACGCTGCACACCACGCTGATCGTTGCTGCGGTCACTGCGGTAATGTCACTGATCCTGTGGGGACTGGATGGTATTCTGGTTCGCCTGGTATCCTTTATCACTGGCCTGAGGTTCTAAGATGTCTGAAGCTCCTAAAAAGCGCTGGTACGTCGTTCAGGCGTTTTCCGGTTTTGAAGGCCGCGTAGCCACATCGCTGCGTGAGTATATCAAGTTACAAAATATGGAAGAGTTGTTTGGCGAAGTCATGGTGCCGACTGAAGAAGTGGTCGAAATCCGTGGCGGCCAGCGTCGCAAAAGCGAACGTAAATTCTTCCCGGGCTATGTACTGGTCCAGATGGTCATGAACGATGCGAGCTGGCACCTGGTGCGTAGCGTGCCGCGTGTGATGGGCTTTATTGGCGGTACTTCTGACCGTCCAGCTCCGATCAGCGACAAAGAAGTTGATGCGATCATGAACCGCCTGCAGCAGGTTGGCGATAAGCCACGTCCGAAAACGATGTTTGAACCGGGCGAAATGGTTCGCGTTAGCGACGGTCCGTTTGCTGACTTTAACGGCGTAGTTGAAGAAGTGGATTATGAGAAGTCTCGTCTGAAGGTTTCCGTATCTATCTTTGGCCGTGCAACGCCGGTTGAGCTGGACTTCGCTCAGGTTGAGAAAGCCTAACAAGTCGATCAAAAAAGCGGCGATTTAATCGTTGCACAAGGCGCGAGATTGGAATACAATTTCGCGCCTTTTGTTTTTATGGATAGCATCCGTAAAACGAATTTTATCACGGGGAGCCTTTTTGAGGCGCTATAACCCAACTAGAGGAATTTAGAATGGCTAAGAAAGTCCAAGCCTATGTCAAGCTGCAGGTTGCAGCTGGTATGGCTAACCCGAGCCCGCCGGTAGGTCCAGCACTGGGTCAACAAGGCGTGAACATCATGGAATTCTGCAAAGCGTTTAACGCAAAAACTGATTCCATGGAGAAAGGTCTGCCGATCCCGGTTGTTATCACCGTTTACGCTGACCGTTCTTTCACTTTCGTTACCAAAACGCCTCCGGCAGCAGTTCTGCTGAAGAAAGCGGCAGGTATCAAGTCTGGTTCCGGTAAGCCGAACAAAGACAAAGTGGGTAAAATTTCCCGCGCCCAGCTGCAGGAAATCGCGCAGACCAAAGCTGCCGACATGACTGGTTCCGACATTGAAGCGATGACTCGCTCCATTGAAGGTACTGCACGTTCCATGGGCCTGGTAGTGGAGGATTAAGAAATGGCTAAACTGACCAAGCGTATGCGCGTGATCCGTGACAAAGTTGATACAACTAAACAGTATGATATCAACGAAGCTATTGCTCTGCTGAAAGAGCTGGCCACTGCTAAATTCGTAGAAAGCGTTGACGTTGCCGTTAACCTCGGTATCGATGCTCGTAAATCTGACCAGAACGTACGTGGTGCAACTGTACTGCCGCACGGTACTGGCCGTTCCGTTCGCGTAGCCGTATTTGCCCAGGGCGCAAACGCTGAAGCTGCTAAAGCTGCTGGCGCTGAACTGGTAGGTATGGAAGATCTGGCTGACCAGATCAAGAAAGGCGAAATGAACTTTGACGTTGTTATTGCTTCCCCGGATGCAATGCGCGTTGTTGGCCAGTTGGGCCAGGTTCTGGGTCCGCGTGGCCTGATGCCAAACCCGAAAGTTGGTACTGTAACCCCTAACGTTGCTGAAGCGGTTAAGAACGCTAAAGCGGGTCAGGTTCGTTACCGTAACGACAAAAACGGCATCATCCACACTACCATCGGTAAAGTGGATTTTGACGCTGACAAACTGAAAGAAAACCTGGAATCTCTGCTGGTTGCGCTGAAAAAAGCGAAACCGACTCAGGCTAAAGGCGTGTACATCAAGAAAGTTAGCATCTCCACCACCATGGGTGCTGGTGTTGCCGTTGATCAGTCCGGTCTGACCGCGACTGTGGCGAACTAATATTCGCCTTTACGTGGGCGGTGATTTTGTCTACAATCTTACCCCCACGTTTCTGCTAATTGCAGACGTATATCCAAGATATTCAGGCTGTGGCAAGGCGACAACTGAGTGAATCGCCAGGAGCATAGTTAACTATGTGACTGGTGTGAACGAAGGCAGTCAACGCCGTCACAGATTGAATAGCGACAGATAGACAAGATTTGTTCGTTGGAGCCTGGCCTATCCAGGCCTCCGTCGAAGACCGCAGGTGTTTCGAAAGAAGCTTAATGCCCTGCGTAGACGGTGACAGAACGCTAAGATTATTTCTGATACTCTGGCTTGTTTCTGCTCACCGTATTAAGACGCTCTGTCCGTTGGGAAGAGTGAAGTGAGTTCCGGGACATGAGTCCCGGCAAACATCCAGGAGCAAAGCTAATGGCTTTAAATCTTCAAGACAAACAAGCGATTGTTGCTGAAGTCAGCGAAGTAGCCAAAGGCGCGCTGTCTGCAGTAGTTGCGGATTCCCGTGGCGTTACTGTAGACAAAATGACTGAACTGCGTAAAGCAGGTCGCGAAGCCGGCGTATACATGCGTGTTGTTCGTAACACTCTGCTGCGCCGTGTTGTTGAAGGTACTCAGTTCGAGTGCCTGAAAGACGCGTTCGTTGGTCCGACCCTGATTGCATATTCTATGGAACACCCGGGCGCAGCTGCTCGTCTGTTCAAAGATTTCGCGAAAGCGAATGCAAAATTTGAGGTCAAAGCCGCAGCCTTTGAAGGTGAATTGATCCCGGCATCGCAAATCGATCGCCTGGCAACTCTGCCGACCTACGAAGAAGCAATTGCACGCCTGATGGCAACCATGAAAGAAGCTTCGGCTGGCAAACTGGTTCGCACTCTGGCTGCTGTTCGCGATGCGAAAGAAGCTGCTTAATCGCAGTTATCTTTATCAAGCATCTGCTTACGTATAAACTTATTCTGATTTTCAGGAACAATTTAAATGTCTATCACTAAAGATCAAATCATTGAAGCAGTATCCGCTATGTCCGTAATGGACGTTGTAGAACTGATTTCTGCAATGGAAGAAAAATTCGGTGTTTCTGCTGCTGCTGCTGTAGCTGTAGCTGCGGGCCCGGCTGAAGCTGCTGAAGAAAAAACTGAATTCGACGTGATTCTGAAAGGTATCGGCGCGAACAAAGTTGCAGTAATCAAAGCAGTACGTGGCGCAACTGGCCTGGGTCTGAAAGAAGCTAAAGACCTGGTAGAATCTGCTCCGGCCGCTCTGAAAGAAGGCGTGAGCAAAGATGACGCTGAAGCACTGAAAAAATCTCTGGAAGAAGCTGGCGCTGAAGTTGAAGTTAAATAAGCCAACTTTTCTAGTTGCAGCCTAAGAAATTAGGCTGATGGCTGGTGACTTTTTAGTCACCAGCCTTTTTGCGCTGTAAGGCGCCAGTAGCATTTCACACTGTTTGACTACTGTTGTGCCTTTCAATGTTTGTTTCTATCGACGCCTTAATATATTGCGACAGAGCCTCCGCTCTGTGTAAATCGCAACGAAATGGTTTAAGCGTGATAGCAACAGGCATTGCGGAAAGTATTCGATTTTCCGGTCAACAAAATAGTGTTGCACAAACTGTCCCTTCGTCGGACAGATGGGTCGACTTGTCAGCGAGCTGAGGAACCCTAATGGTTTACTCCTATACCGAGAAAAAACGTATTCGTAAGGATTTTGGTAAACGTCCGCAAGTGTTGGACATACCTTATCTCCTTTCTATCCAGCTTGACTCGTTTCAGAAGTTCATCGAGCAAGATCCTGAAGGGCAGTATGGTCTGGAAGCAGCTTTCCGTTCCGTTTTCCCTATTAAAAGCTATAGCGGTAATTCTGAGCTGCAGTACGTCAGCTACCGCCTTGGCGAACCTGTTTTTGACGTTCAGGAATGTCAGATCCGTGGCGTGACTTATTCCGCACCGCTGCGCGTCAAACTGCGTCTGGTGATCTACGAGCGCGAAGCGCCGGAAGGCACCGTAAAAGACATTAAAGAACAAGAAGTCTACATGGGTGAAATTCCACTCATGACTGACAACGGTACCTTTGTCATCAACGGTACCGAGCGTGTTATTGTTTCCCAGTTGCACCGTAGCCCAGGCGTCTTCTTTGACTCCGATAAGGGTAAAACCCACTCTTCGGGTAAAGTGCTTTATAACGCGCGTATCATTCCTTACCGTGGTTCCTGGCTGGATTTCGAATTCGATCCGAAGGACAACCTGTTCGTACGTATTGACCGTCGCCGCAAACTGCCAGCGACCATTATTCTGCGTGCGCTGCAGTACACCACTGAACAGATCCTTGACCTGTTCTTTGAGAAAGTTGTCTTCGAAATTCGTGACAACAAGCTGCAGATGGAACTGGTGCCGGAACGCCTGCGTGGTGAAACCGCCTCCTTTGATATCGAAGCCAACGGCAAAATCTACGTCGAAAAAGGTCGTCGCATCACTGCGCGCCATATTCGTCAGCTGGAAAAAGACGATATCAAGCTTATCGAAGTTCCAGTTGAATACATCGCGGGCAAAGTTGCGGCTAAAGACTACGTTGACGCATCAACCGGTGAGCTGATTTGCGCAGCGAACATGGAGCTGAGCCTGGATCTACTGGCGAAGCTGAGCCAGTCTGGTCACAAGCGTATCGAAACGCTGTTTACCAACGATCTGGATCACGGTGCGTATATTTCTGAAACTATACGCGTCGACCCAACCAACGATCGTCTGAGCGCGCTGGTAGAAATCTACCGCATGATGCGCCCTGGTGAGCCGCCGACTCGCGAAGCTGCTGAAAGCCTGTTCGAGAACCTGTTCTTCTCCGAAGACCGCTATGACTTGTCTGCGGTTGGTCGTATGAAGTTCAACCGTTCTCTGCTGCGTGACGAGATCGAAGGTTCCGGTATCCTGAGCAAAGACGACATCATCGAAGTGATGAAGAAGCTCATCGATATCCGTAACGGTAAAGGCGAAGTCGATGATATCGACCACCTCGGTAACCGTCGTATCCGTTCCGTTGGCGAAATGGCGGAAAACCAGTTCCGCGTTGGCCTGGTACGTGTAGAGCGTGCGGTGAAAGAGCGTCTGTCTCTGGGCGATCTGGATACCCTGATGCCTCAGGATATGATCAACGCCAAGCCGATTTCTGCCGCAGTGAAAGAGTTCTTCGGTTCCAGCCAGCTGTCTCAGTTTATGGACCAGAACAACCCGCTGTCTGAGATTACGCACAAGCGTCGTATCTCTGCCCTCGGCCCAGGCGGTCTGACCCGTGAACGTGCAGGCTTCGAAGTTCGAGACGTACACCCGACTCACTACGGTCGCGTATGTCCAATCGAAACCCCTGAAGGTCCGAACATCGGTCTGATCAACTCCCTGTCCGTGTACGCACAGACTAACGAATATGGCTTCCTTGAGACGCCGTATCGTAAAGTGACTGACGGTGTTGTTACCGACGAAATTCATTACTTGTCTGCTATCGAAGAAGGCAACTACGTTATCGCTCAGGCGAACTCCAACCTGGATGACGAAGGCCACTTTGTAGAAGACCTGGTAACATGTCGTAGCAAAGGCGAATCCAGCTTGTTCAGCCGTGACCAGGTTGACTACATGGACGTATCCACCCAGCAGGTGGTATCCGTCGGTGCGTCCCTGATCCCGTTCCTGGAACACGATGACGCCAACCGTGCATTGATGGGTGCGAACATGCAACGTCAGGCGGTTCCGACTCTGCGTGCTGATAAGCCGCTGGTTGGTACCGGTATGGAGCGTGCTGTTGCCGTTGACTCCGGTGTTACTGCTGTTGCTAAGCGTGGCGGTACCGTTCAGTACGTTGATGCTTCCCGTATCGTTATCAAAGTTAACGAAGACGAGATGCATGCGGGCGAAGCGGGTATCGACATCTATAACCTGACCAAATACACCCGTTCTAACCAGAACACCTGTATCAACCAGATGCCTTGTGTCTCTCTGGGCGAGCCGGTTGAACGTGGTGATGTGCTGGCAGACGGTCCGTCCACCGACCTTGGTGAACTGGCTCTGGGTCAGAACATGCGCGTGGCATTCATGCCATGGAACGGTTACAACTTCGAAGACTCCATCCTCGTTTCCGAGCGTGTTGTTCAGGAAGACCGTTTCACTACCATCCACATTCAGGAACTGGCATGTGTGTCCCGTGACACCAAGCTGGGGCCGGAAGAGATCACCGCTGATATCCCGAACGTGGGTGAAGCTGCGCTCTCCAAACTGGATGAGTCCGGTATCGTTTACATTGGTGCAGAAGTCACCGGTGGCGACATTCTGGTAGGTAAGGTAACGCCGAAAGGTGAAACCCAGCTGACCCCAGAAGAGAAGCTGCTGCGTGCCATCTTCGGTGAGAAAGCGTCTGATGTTAAAGACTCTTCTCTGCGTGTACCAAACGGTGTTTCCGGTACGATTATCGACGTTCAGGTCTTTACTCGCGATGGCGTAGAAAAAGACAAACGTGCGCTGGAAATCGAAGAGATGCAGCTGAAGCAGGCGAAGAAAGACCTGTCTGAAGAACTGCAGATCCTCGAAGCTGGCCTGTTTAGCCGTATCTACGCGGTGCTGGTTGCCGGTGGCGTTGAAGCTGAGAAGCTCGACAAACTGCCGCGCGATCGCTGGCTGGAACTCGGCCTGACCGACGAAGAGAAACAAAATCAGCTGGAACAGCTGGCTGAGCAGTACGACGAACTGAAACACGAATTCGAGAAAAAACTCGAAGCGAAACGCCGTAAAATCACTCAGGGCGACGATCTGGCACCAGGCGTGCTGAAGATTGTTAAGGTTTATCTGGCGGTTAAACGTCGGATCCAGCCTGGTGATAAGATGGCAGGTCGTCACGGTAACAAGGGTGTTATCTCTAAGATCAACCCGATCGAAGATATGCCACACGATGCTAACGGTACGCCGGTTGATATCGTACTGAACCCGCTGGGCGTACCATCGCGTATGAACATCGGTCAGATCCTTGAGACCCACCTGGGTATGGCTGCGAAAGGTATCGGCGAGAAAATCAACGCCATGCTGAAGCAGCAAGAAGAAGTCGCCAAACTGCGCGAATTCATCCAGCGTGCCTACGATCTGGGTACCGACGTTCGTCAGAAAGTTGACCTGAATACCTTCAGTGATGAAGAAGTTCTGCGTCTGGCTGAAAACCTGAAAAAAGGTATGCCGATCGCAACGCCGGTCTTCGACGGTGCGAAAGAGTCTGAAATCAAGGAACTGTTACAGCTGGGTGGCCTGCCGACTTCTGGTCAGATCACACTGTTCGACGGTCGTACCGGTGAGCAATTCGAGCGCCAGGTTACCGTTGGCTACATGTACATGCTGAAACTGAACCACTTGGTTGATGACAAGATGCACGCGCGTTCTACCGGTTCTTACAGCCTGGTTACTCAGCAGCCGCTGGGTGGTAAGGCTCAGTTCGGTGGTCAGCGCTTCGGGGAGATGGAAGTGTGGGCGCTGGAAGCATATGGCGCGGCATACACCCTGCAGGAAATGCTCACCGTTAAGTCTGATGACGTGAATGGTCGTACCAAGATGTATAAAAACATCGTGGACGGCAACCATCAGATGGAACCAGGCATGCCAGAATCCTTCAACGTACTGTTGAAAGAGATTCGTTCGCTGGGTATCAACATCGAGCTGGAAGACGAGTAACTCTCGCTCAAACAGGTCACTGGTGCCGGGGTAAGACCCGGCGCCAGATTGTGCTAACTCCGACGGGAGCAAATCCGTGAAAGATTTATTAAAGTTTCTGAAAGCGCAGACTAAAACCGAAGAGTTTGATGCGATCAAAATTGCTCTGGCTTCGCCAGACATGATCCGTTCATGGTCTTTCGGTGAAGTTAAGAAGCCGGAAACCATTAACTACCGTACGTTCAAACCTGAGCGTGACGGCCTTTTCTGCGCCCGTATCTTTGGGCCAGTAAAAGATTACGAGTGCCTGTGCGGTAAGTACAAGCGCCTGAAACACCGTGGTGTGATCTGTGAGAAGTGCGGCGTTGAAGTGACCCAGACTAAAGTACGCCGTGAGCGTATGGGCCACATCGAGCTGGCGTCTCCGACTGCGCACATCTGGTTCCTGAAATCACTGCCGTCCCGTATCGGTCTGTTGCTCGATATGCCGCTGCGTGATATCGAACGCGTACTGTACTTCGAATCATATGTTGTTATCGAAGGCGGTATGACCAATCTGGAACGTCAACAGATCCTGACTGAAGAGCAGTATCTGGACGCGCTGGAAGAGTTCGGTGACGAATTCGACGCGAAGATGGGTGCGGAAGCTATCCAGGCCCTGCTGAAGAGCATGGATCTGGAGCAAGAGTGTGAAACTCTGCGCGAAGAGCTGAACGAAACCAACTCCGAAACCAAGCGTAAGAAGCTGACCAAGCGTATCAAACTGCTGGAAGCGTTCGTACAGTCTGGCAACAAGCCAGAGTGGATGATCCTGACCGTTCTGCCGGTTCTGCCGCCAGATCTGCGTCCGCTGGTTCCGCTGGATGGTGGTCGTTTTGCGACTTCTGACCTGAACGATCTGTATCGTCGCGTCATTAACCGTAACAACCGTCTGAAACGTCTGCTGGATCTGGCGGCGCCAGATATCATCGTACGTAACGAAAAACGTATGCTGCAGGAAGCGGTTGACGCCCTGCTGGATAACGGTCGTCGCGGTCGTGCGATCACCGGTTCTAACAAACGTCCTCTGAAATCTTTGGCCGATATGATCAAAGGTAAGCAGGGTCGTTTCCGTCAGAACCTGCTCGGTAAGCGTGTTGACTACTCCGGTCGTTCTGTTATCACCGTAGGTCCATACCTGCGTCTGCATCAGTGCGGCCTGCCGAAGAAAATGGCACTGGAACTGTTCAAACCGTTCATCTACGGCAAGCTGGAACTGCGTGGCCTCGCCACCACCATTAAAGCCGCTAAGAAAATGGTTGAGCGTGAAGAAGCTGTCGTTTGGGATATCCTGGACGAAGTTATCCGCGAACACCCGGTACTGCTGAACCGTGCACCAACACTGCACCGTCTGGGTATCCAGGCATTTGAACCGGTACTGATCGAAGGTAAAGCTATCCAGCTGCACCCGCTGGTTTGTGCGGCATATAACGCCGACTTCGATGGTGACCAGATGGCTGTTCACGTACCGCTGACGCTGGAAGCCCAGCTCGAAGCGCGTGCGCTGATGATGTCTACCAACAACATCCTGTCCCCGGCGAACGGCGAACCTATCATCGTTCCGTCTCAGGACGTTGTATTGGGTCTGTACTACATGACCCGTGACTGTGTTAACGCCAAAGGCGAAGGCATGGTGCTGACTGGCCCGAAAGAAGCTGAGCGTATCTATCGCGCTGGCCTGGCCTCTCTGCATGCGCGCGTTAAAGTGCGTATCACCGAATACGAAAAAGATGAAAACGGCGAATTCGTTGCGCATACCAGCCTGAAAGACACGACCGTTGGCCGTGCTATTTTGTGGATGATCGTACCGAAAGGTCTGCCTTTCTCCATCGTCAACCAGGCGCTGGGTAAGAAAGCTATCTCCAAAATGCTGAACACCTGTTACCGCATTTTGGGCCTGAAGCCGACCGTTATCTTCGCTGACCAGACCATGTACACCGGCTTTGCCTATGCAGCGCGCTCAGGCGCATCTGTTGGTATTGACGACATGGTTATCCCAGAGAAGAAATACGAGATCATCTCTGAAGCGGAAGCTGAAGTTGCTGAGATCCAGGAGCAGTTCCAGTCTGGTCTGGTTACCGCGGGCGAACGCTACAACAAAGTTATCGATATCTGGGCTGCGGCGAACGATCGTGTATCCAAAGCGATGATGGACAACCTGCAAACCGAAACTGTTATTAACCGTGACGGCGTCGAAGAGCAGCAGGTTTCCTTCAACAGCATCTACATGATGGCCGACTCCGGTGCGCGTGGTTCTGCAGCACAGATTCGTCAGCTGGCAGGTATGCGTGGTCTGATGGCGAAGCCGGATGGCTCCATCATCGAAACGCCAATCACCGCGAACTTCCGTGAAGGTCTGAACGTACTCCAGTACTTCATCTCTACTCACGGTGCGCGTAAAGGTCTGGCGGATACCGCACTGAAAACAGCAAACTCCGGTTATCTGACACGTCGTCTGGTTGACGTCGCGCAGGATCTGGTTGTGACTGAAGATGACTGCGGCACACTGGAAGGCATCACCATGACCCCGGTTATCGAGGGTGGTGACGTTAAAGAGCCGCTGCGCGATCGCGTATTGGGTCGTGTGACTGCTGAAGACGTTCTGAAGCCGGGCACCGCGGATATTCTGGTTCCACGCAACACGCTGCTGCACGAGCACTGGTGTGACCTGCTGGAAGAGAACTCCGTTGACTCCGTCAAGGTACGTTCCGTTGTATCTTGTGACACCGACTTTGGTGTATGTGCGCACTGCTATGGTCGTGACCTGGCACGTGGCCACATCATCAACAAAGGTGAAGCCATCGGCGTTATCGCGGCACAGTCCATCGGTGAACCGGGTACACAGCTGACGATGCGTACGTTCCACATCGGTGGTGCGGCATCTCGTGCGGCTGCTGAATCCAGCATCCAGGTGAAAAACAAAGGTAGCATCCGTCTGAGCAATGCGAAGTCGGTTGTGAACTCTGCCGGTAAGCTGGTAGTGACCTCGCGTAACACCGAGCTGAAACTGATCGACGAATTCGGTCGTACCAAAGAGAGTTATAAAGTGCCTTACGGTGCTGTTATGGCGAAAGGTGATGGCGAACAGGTTACTGGCGGCGAAACCGTAGCAAACTGGGATCCACATACCATGCCTGTCATCACTGAAGTAAGTGGTTTCATCCGCTTCACTGACATGATCGACGGCCAGACCATTACTCGTCAGACCGACGAGCTGACCGGTCTGTCTTCTCTGGTGGTTCTGGATTCTGCAGAGCGTACTGCAGGTGGTAAAGACCTGCGTCCGGCACTGAAAATTGTTGATGCTAACGGTAACGACGTTCTAATCCCAGGTACCGATATGCCTGCGCAGTACTTCCTGCCGGGTAAAGCAATCGTCCAGCTGGAAGATGGTATCCAGATCAGTGCGGGTGATGCTCTGGCGCGTATTCCTCAGGAATCAAGCGGTACCAAGGACATCACCGGTGGTCTGCCACGCGTTGCGGATCTGTTCGAAGCACGTCGTCCGAAAGAGCCAGCTATCCTTGCGGAAATCAGCGGTATCATTTCCTTCGGTAAAGAAACCAAAGGGAAGCGTCGTCTGGTTATCACCCCGTTAGACGGCAGCGAACCGTACGAAGAGATGATTCCGAAATGGCGTCAGCTCAACGTGTTCGAAGGTGAACGTGTAGAACGTGGTGACGTTGTTTCCGACGGTCCGGAAGCACCGCACGACATCCTGCGTCTTCGTGGCGTACACGCGGTAACGCGTTACATCACCAACGAAGTTCAGGACGTTTACCGTCTGCAAGGCGTTAAGATTAACGATAAACACATTGAAGTTATCGTTCGTCAGATGCTGCGTAAAGCGACCATTGACAGTGCTGGTAGCTCCGACTTCCTGGAAGGCGAACAGGTTGAATACTCCCGCGTCAAGATTGCTAACCGCGATCTGGAAGCGAACGGCAAAGTTGCGGCAACTTACTCTCGCGACCTGCTGGGTATCACCAAAGCGTCTCTGGCAACCGAATCGTTCATCTCTGCCGCATCGTTCCAGGAGACCACGCGTGTCCTGACCGAAGCAGCCGTTGCGGGTAAACGCGACGAACTGCGTGGCCTGAAAGAGAACGTTATCGTGGGTCGTTTGATCCCTGCCGGTACCGGTTATGCGTACCACCAGGATCGTATGCGCCGTCGCGCAGCGGGCGAACAGCCGGCAGCGCCTCAGGTTACTGCGGAAGATGCATCTGCCAGCCTGGCAGAACTGCTGAACGCAGGTCTGGGCGGTTCTAACAACGATTAATCGTTGCTGACCGTAATGAAAAACCCGCCTCGGCGGGTTTTTTTTTGCCTGACATGCAGTCTTATGAATACTGTCAATAAAGACATGTCATTAAAAACAGTATTGACACTGTTTTTAAAATCCGTATGTTAATACTTAACAGCAGCGAAAGAGTAGTTAGCTGTTAAAGCAGTAAGAGTTAGTAGAGTTCGATAGGGGGATTGCGATAAAGGCCACGAAGTATTTTGTTGTATGGGGTAGTCGACGTTGAAGTTATTTTATTTCACATCGACGATGCTTTAAGGCTACGTAGTTGATATATGTAATCGCAAAAAGTTAAGTAAGCGCGACGATGTAAGGCCATGATTTAAAAGTTAATGTTTGCGGTTTCCATTATTGAGCAATCGCAAGGGAAGTCAGGCAACGCATCAAAGAGTATATGTCGCGAGGGGAAGTGTACTTGTTTAGGCCGCCATTCTTGAGTGAATTCATCAAGCTGGCGAAATATGTTTAACGGTAAATAGAGGAAGGTTCGTTAGTAGCATTCTCCAATATTATCTGTGGTAAACGTGTACATTTAAAATGTAGTACAAACAGCAGTATCAAATTGTAAGTCAATTAATGTTAAATCTGAAGTTTGTAGTAACTTAAAGCCCTGGCTGCAACGGTCAGGGCTTTTATTATATATACATCAAGGTGTTATCTTAGGCTCTTAACCAAATCAGCTCAACATTTCACCAGTTAAAGGCATTAAATAAATTAATGCTTGCGTAATGATTAGAAGTAAGGCTACTATAGCTGCATCGGTTTGGAACACAGACCTTATGAAAGCAGTTTTAGTAAAGCAGTTCTCAGTTCAAGCGTTATCCTCAGATACTCTTCTTCATGAGCCTCCTCCTAAGTGCCCAATAAGTTAATTTCTGCAAAACAGGCCATCTTCGCTGCATAAGCGGCTCAAAATATGAAAGGAAGTATCTATGTCTAACAAAATGACTGGTTTAGTAAAATGGTTTAACTCTGAGAAAGGCTTCGGCTTTATCACTCCTCAGGACGGTAGCAAAGATGTGTTTGTGCATTTTTCCGCTATCCAGAGCAACGATTATAAAACCTTAGACGAAGGCCAAAAAGTCGAGTTCTCCGTTGAGAACGGCGCGAAAGGCCCGTCTGCTGTTAACGTTATCGCGCTGTAATCGCCGATAATCTCACGAACGCTTACGATAGCGATGAAGGCCAGAGCCTGAGCAGATAAGTGATAGTGAATAAAAAACCCGCGAAAGCGGGTTTTTTCGTTTTTACATCCGGATTCACTACATCTGTGACGCACGTCCGAGAAAACTATCCCAGTCTTTCCACACGGGCTGTAAACCCTGCGCACTGAGTGCTGCGGCAACATCTTCAGGGCGCCGATCATCATGCGGAGAAAACTGTTCCAGCTCCGGGTGATTGTCGGCATAGCCGCCGGGCTGCGTCTTTGAGAAGGCGCTGACGTTATTGATTGCTAGCGGAATGACGTGGTCGCGAAACCACGGTGATTCACGCGTGGAGAGCGACAGCTCGATGTCCGGCGCCAACAAGCGAAACGCACAAATGGTTTGTACCAGTTGACGCTCATCCATAATCGATGCCGGTTCAATACCTCCGGTACATGGGCGCAGGCGTGGGAACGAGATTGAATAACGGCTTTGCCAGTAATGTTGCTGCATCCATAGCAAATGCTCGGCTACCATATAGCAATCAACCCGCCAACTGTCAGACAAGCCAATCAGTGCCCCAAGGCCAATTTTGTCGATACCGGCGTGACCAAGTCGGTCCGGCGTTTCCAGCCGCCAAAAGAAGTCCTGCTTTTTTCCCTTCAGATGGTGCCGGGCATAAGTCGCCTCATGGTAGCTCTCCTGATACACCATCACACCGTCCAGACCGAGTATCTTTAGCTCAGCATATTCAGCAACTGACAGCGGTTGTACCTCCATCTGTAGCGAAGAAAACTGACGACGGATGGCGGGTAAATGGCGGCGAAAATAGTCCATGCCGACTTTCGCCTGATGCTCGCCGGTGACCAGCAACAGATGCTCAAAACCCAGCTCGCGGATCGCCGCACACTCCCGTTGAATCTCTGATTCATCCAAAGTTTTACGCTTGATGCGGTTGCTCATGGAGAAGCCGCAGTAAGAGCAGTCGTTGGCGCACAGATTCGAAAGATACAGCGGTACGTAAAAGCTGACGGTATTACCAAAGCGTTGGCGGGTCAGCTTTTGCGCTCGCTGCGCCAGCGGCTCCAGATAATCAGCGGCGGCTGGCGAGAGCAGCGCCATCAGGTCATCACGACTCAGCTGTGCAGTGTTAAGTGCGCGCTCGACATCGGCGGCGGTTTTGCCGTTAATGCGCAGATGGATATCATCCCACTCCAGCTGTCGCCAGCGATCGCTGAAGGTTTTCATGCTGAGACCTCCAGAAATCCGGTCAATGGGCTGGTGGCGCAAGCATTGGTACTTCGGCTCCCCGGAACGGCCTGACGTGCCAGAAGGCCCGCTTCAACCGCCAGCCGGAACGCCGTCGCCATCATTACCGGGTCGTCCGCTACGGCAATCGCCGTGTTGACCAACACCGCGTCGGCCCCCATTTCCAACGCCTGCGTGGCATGGCTGGGCACACCGATCCCGGCATCAACCACCACTGGGACGGTGGCCTGCTGAATAATGATCTCCAGCATGGCGCGGGTTTCCAGGCCCTGATTTGAGCCAATGGGCGCACCGAGCGGCATGACCGCCGCACAGCCCACTTCTTCCAGCCGCTTGCACAGCACCGGGTCCGCGCCGCAGTAGGGCAGCACCACGAAACCCTGCTTCACCAGCGCCTCGGCGGCTTTCAGCGTTTCGATAGGATCTGGTAACAGCCATCGAGCGTCAGGATGTATTTCTAATTTCAGCCAGTGCGTCCCCAGCGCTTCGCGCGCCAACTGCGCGGCAAAAATAGCTTCATCCGCCGTTTTCGCCCCTGAGGTATTCGGCAGCAGCGTTACCCCTGCCTCGACCAGTGGCACCAAAATGGCATCGTTGTGCTGGCGTAAATCCACGCGCTTCATTGCCAATGTCACCAGTTGGCTACCGGAGGCGCGAATGGCGTCGACCATCAGTTGCGATGAGGCAAATTTCCCCGTGCCGGTGAACAGATGTGAATCAAACGTTTTGTCGGCAATACGTAGCATATCAACCCCCTGCAATAACCTGAAAAAGCAGGATCTGGTCGCCTTCCTGCACGATTTGCTGTTCCCACTGCTCGCGCGGCAGGATCTGCTGATTCAGCGCCAGCGCTATCCCCGGCTTGAGCTGATTAAGCTCTGCCAGCAGCGCGCTGATATTTTGCCCCTCGGCACACTGTACTGGCTCATCATTGAATTGGATCTGCATGTTGCCCTCCGCATACCGGACAACCGCGGGCGCGGCGTAACGCCAGGCTACGCCACTGGCTGGTTTTACCATCGAACAGGCGTAATTCACCGCTTAGGGTTTCAATACCGCTGAGAAGTTTGATGGCTTCCAGCGCCTGCAGGGTACCCATGATGCCAACGACCGGACCGACAATGCCTGCGGTACGGCAGTTGCGTTCGGGCTCGATGTCATCCGGCCACAGACAGCGGTAGCAGCCCTGTTCCCACGGCGGCGTCAGCACCATCAATTGGCCTCCAAAGCCAACAGCGCTGGCAGTGATAAGTTGTGTATTCAGGGCGACGCAGGCGGTATTGATCGCCTGACGCGTCGCCATATTGTCGGTGCAGTCGAGCACCACGTCAGCGCGCGCCACCGCGTGCCTGAGCGCATCGCCTTTCAGGCGCTGCTGTAGCGCGACCAGTTCGATATCCGGGTTGAGCCGTGTCAGTCTCTGTTGGGCCATCTGGGATTTTGACCGGGCGATATCATCAGTCGTGAACAGGATCTGGCGCTGAAGATTACTCAGATGCACGTCGTCGTCGTCCACTAGCGTCAATGTGCCTACTCCCGCACCCGCCAGATACAGCGCGGCAGGGGAGCCTAATCCGCCCAAGCCAACAATCAGCACGTGGCTGTTGAGCAGTGTCTGCTGGCCCTCTATCGCAATATCACCGAGTAAAATCTGGCGGCTATAGCGCATAAAATCGCGATCATTCATCGCCTGCTCCTGCAATTGAAAGCAGCTGTGACGTGGCACCTCGCCAGTCAGCGGCCTGCGTGATGGCGCTGACTACCGCAATGCTGCCCACCCCGGTCGCCAGCACAGCCGGTGCCCGCTCAAGGCTGATACCGCCAATGGCGACAGTAGGGTAGTCAGCCAGTCGTTCGATATGCGTGGCGAGTTGTACCAATCCCTGTGGGGCAGATGGCATCGGCTTGGTTTGTGTCGGGAAGACGTGACCCAGTGCGATGTAAGAAGGGCGCGCGGCCAGCGCCACGTCAATCTCCATATCATCGTGGGTGGATACCCCAAGACGTAACCTTGCGGCCTGAATCGCCTTTAGGTCGGTGGTTTCAAGATCTTCCTGGCCCAGATGTACCCCGTAAGCATGGTGTTTAATCGCCAGTCGCCAGTAGTCATTGATAAACAGACGGGCATCGTAGCGACGCCCCAGTTCAATAGCGGCAATCACGTCGGCTTCGACCTCTTCGTCGCGTTTATCTTTGATTCGCAGCTGGATAGTACGTACGCCTGCATCAAGCAGGCGTTCAATCCACGCAATGCTGTCGACCACCGGGTACAGCCCGAGGCGGAAAGGTACCGTTGGGAATTCAGGCTGATACATCAGGCTTCCTCCTTTTTCAGGTAGATTTCACCGCCTTTGGCGCGGAAGTTCTCCGACATACCCGCCATCCCCACTTCGATGGTTTGTGCGGCAGCGTAGTCGCGCACTTCCTGGCTGATTTTCATCGAGCAGAATTTCGGCCCGCACATTGAGCAGAAGTGAGCGACTTTGCCGGACTCCTGTGGCAGGGTTTCATCGTGGTAGGCGCGGGCGGTGAACGGGTCGAGCGCCAGATTAAACTGGTCTTCCCAGCGGAATTCGAAGCGCGCTTTTGACATGGCGTTATCGCGGATCTGCGCACCCGGATGCCCTTTAGCTAAATCGGCGGCATGCGCGGCAATCTTGTAGGTAATCAACCCCTGCTTCACGTCTTCTTTGTTCGGCAGGCCGAGGTGCTCTTTTGGCGTGACGTAGCACAGCATCGCGCAGCCAAACCAGCCAATCATTGCCGCACCAATACCGGAGGTGAAGTGGTCATAGCCCGGCGCAATATCGGTCGTTAATGGCCCTAAAGTGTAGAACGGCGCTTCATGGCAGTGTTCCAGCTCTTCGGTCATGTTGCGCTTAATCATCTGCATCGGTACGTGGCCAGGGCCTTCAATCATCACCTGCACGTCATATTCCCAGGCAATTTTGGTCAGCTCGCCCAGCGTATGCAGCTCAGAGAACTGCGCTTCGTCGTTGGCATCTTGAATGGAACCCGGACGCAGGCCGTCGCCCAATGACAGGGAAACGTCATAGGCGGCACAGATTTCACAGATTTCGCGGAAGTGCTCGAACAGGAAGTTTTCTTTGTGATGGGAGAGGCACCATTTCGCCATGATGGAACCGCCGCGCGAGACAATTCCGGTCAGGCGTTTAGCGGTCATCGGCACATAGCGCAGCAGCACACCCGCGTGGATAGTGAAATAGTCGACACCCTGTTCGGCCTGCTCCAGCAGCGTATCGCGGAACGCTTCCCAGGTGAGATCTTCGGCGATCCCGTTGACCTTCTCCAGTGCCTGGTAGATCGGTACGGTGCCGATCGGCACCGGGCTGTTTCGCAGGATCCATTCGCGGGTTTCGTGAATATAGCGACCGGTGGACAGGTCCATCACCGTATCCGCCCCCCAGCGCGTGGACCACACCAGCTTTTCCACTTCTTCTTCGATGGAGGAAGTGACCGCTGAGTTACCGATGTTGGCATTGACCTTCACCAGGAAATTACGTCCGATGATCATCGGCTCTGATTCCGGGTGGTTGATGTTGGCGGGGATGATGGCGCGCCCGGCAGCGACTTCATCACGCACGAATTCCGCCGTGATATTTTCCGGCAGGCTGGCGCCAAAGCTCATGCCTGGATGCTGGTGGCGCAGCACTTCACTGCGAATGCGCTCGCGGCCCATATTTTCGCGGATAGCGATAAACTCCATCTCCGGAGTGACGATGCCCTGGCGCGCGTAGTGCAACTGGGTCACGCAGCGGCCGGTTTTGGCGCGCTTAGGCGTCAGCAAGCCGTTGAAACGCAGCTCGTCCAGGCCATCATCGGCCAGGCGCTCTTTGGTGTAGGCGGAGCTACGGTCGTCCAGCTCTTCGCTGTCATTACGTGCGGATATCCACGGCTGGCGCAGTTTTGCCAGACCCTGCTGGACGTTAATCGCCACATCAGGATCGCCATACGGGCCAGAGGTGTCATATACCGGCACGGCTTCGTTCTCTTCGTACTGCGGGGTATCTTTACTGCCGCCAATGAGCGTCGGGCTGAGCTGGATTTCACGCATAGGAATACGGATATCTGGCTGTGAACCAGCAATATAGATGCGTTTTGAGTTAGGAAAGGCGGTCCCTTCCAGGGTGTCGATAAAGTGTTGGGCCTGGGCGCGCTGTTCGCGGCGGGATGGTTTAGTAGTGGCAGACATAGCTCATTCCAAAAAGTAAGGATATGGCTTGTCAGACGACGGATGAAGCAAGAGGGAAGATCGCCCATGGGCGATACAACTGTAGATTTACTCTTGTTCCCTTCGCAGGTATTAGCCTGATCAGGTTCCGCGGATCCCGAATTAACGGTCTCAGCCTTTTCCACTCATGCTGATGTGGAAAATAAGCACTCCGACAAGATAATTCCCCCTCTGGCGAGGAGGAATGGTTGTAAACTACCTGTTACTCGCGCAAATCTCAAGCAGGGCGTTTGATCATTGCGCTGTCGTGTACCGCATCAAGCACCAGCATAATCAACTTATCTTCCAGCATAAACCGGGCCTCCAGCGCCTCGCCGATATCCGACAATGCCTGTTGAAATTCAAGGAAATTATCGTGGTCAATGGCGTTTTCCAGACTGGAATCATAGTCGTCCATAATCTGTTGTGTATTGGCTTCCAGAAGAGGCCAAATTTTTGTGGCTTTTAAAAGCTGCCCGTTCCCTTCCAATTTATGCAGAATACGTTCATAAATACTGAAGTGTCCGGTGGAGAGGTAGTCGACCAGGCTCTGACAAAAATCATCCAGCGCTTTTTCATTGAGCCGCATGTACGATTCTTTGCCAGGCTTAATGCCAACCAGATTGTAGTAAGCCACGAGCAGGTGCTTACGTACATGTAGCCAGCGATCAACCAGTTTATTACTTCCTCCGACGTGTTCCGTCAGGCTTTCCAGCTGGTTTAGCATGATTGACTCCGCAAGGTGGTGTTGAAAAACGGCTCACCGATAAATGTAAAAATAATGTAAACAACATGCCTGTGAAGCAAAGGTTGCGCAAGAGATATGGATCGTATTATTGAAAAATTAGACAGCGGCTGGTGGATCGTCAGTCATGAACAAAAATTGTGGTTGCCTCACGGAGAGCTGCCACATGGTGACGCGGCTGGTTTTGATCTGCTGGGTCAGCGCGGGTTGCCGATAGGCGAGTGGGAAGGTGAAACCGTCTGGCTGGTGCAGCAGCAGCGTCGCCACGATATGGGCTCAGTGCGCCAGATCCTCGATCAGGATGTGGGACTGTTTCAACTGGTCGGACGCGGCGTACAGTTGGCTGAGTTTTTCCGTTCGCATAAATTCTGCGGTTATTGTGGCCATCCGATGCACCCAAGCAAAACCGAATGGGCAATGCTGTGTAGCCACTGCCGTGAACGTTATTATCCGCAAATTGCCCCCTGCATTATTGTCGCCATCCGTCGTGAAGACTCCCTGCTGCTGGCTCAGCATGTTCGCCACCGCAACGGCGTGCATACCGTGCTGGCCGGTTTTGTTGAAGTGGGGGAGACGTTAGAACAAGCGGTAGCGCGAGAAGTGATGGAAGAAAGCGGCATTAAGGTGAAAAACCTGCGCTACGTTACCTCCCAGCCCTGGCCGTTTCCGCAGTCTTTGATGACCGCGTTTATGGCGGAATATGATAGCGGGGAGATCGTCATCGACCCGAAAGAACTGCTGGAAGCGAACTGGTATCGCTACGATGACTTACCGCTACTTCCCCCGCCGGGTACCGTCGCACGTCGACTGATCGAAGATACTGTGGCGATGTGTCGGGTTGAGTAC
The DNA here is from genome assembly GCF_057838705.1 of Citrobacter sp. KH_055_1. Lineage (NCBI taxonomy): Bacteria > Pseudomonadati > Pseudomonadota > Gammaproteobacteria > Enterobacterales > Enterobacteriaceae > Citrobacter > Citrobacter sp. KH_055_1. The sequence continues at coordinate 4,477,784 of NZ_CM174473.1, read as the reverse complement.
GAGTAAAGAACGAGTAATGATACACTGACGGCCTGACGCTAAAAGGAAGATAAAAATGACCGAACTGAAGAACGATCGTTACCTGCGTGCGCTGCTGCGCCAGCCCGTTGATGTTACTCCGGTATGGATGATGCGCCAGGCGGGCCGCTATTTGCCGGAGTACAAAGCCACTCGTGCGCAAGCGGGCGATTTCATGGCGCTGTGCAAAAACGCCGAGCTGGCCTGCGAAGTGACGCTACAACCGCTGCGCAGGTATAAACTTGATGCGGCGATCCTCTTTTCGGACATTTTGACCATCCCGGATGCGATGGGACTTGGGCTGTACTTTGAAGCTGGCGAAGGCCCACGCTTTACCTCTCCCATCACCTGTAAGGCCGATGTGGATAAGCTGCCGATCCCGGACCCGGAAGGGGAACTGGGCTACGTGATGAACGCGGTACGTACTATTCGCCGCGAGCTGAAGGGCGACGTGCCGCTGATCGGCTTCTCTGGCAGTCCGTGGACGCTGGCGACTTACATGGTGGAAGGCGGCAGCAGCAAAGCCTTCACCGTGATTAAAAAGATGATGTACGCCGATCCAACGTCGCTGCATCTGCTGCTCGATAAGCTGGCGAAAAGCGTCACGCTATACCTGAATGCGCAGATCAAAGCCGGCGCGCAATCGGTGATGATTTTCGACACCTGGGGCGGCGTGCTGACCGGTCGCGACTATCAGCAGTTCTCTCTCTATTACATGCACAAAATTGTCGATGGTCTGCTGCGTGAAAACGACGGCCGCCGCGTGCCGGTCACCTTGTTCACCAAAGGCGGCGGACAGTGGCTGGAAGCGATGGCGGAAACTGGATGTGATGCGCTGGGTCTCGACTGGACGACAGATATTGCCGATGCGCGTCGTCGTGTCGGTCATAAAGTGGCGTTACAGGGCAATATGGACCCGTCCATGCTCTACGCACCGGCACCGCGTATCGAAGAAGAAGTCGCCACGATACTGGCGGGCTTCGGTCAAGGGGAAGGCCACGTCTTTAACCTGGGCCACGGTATCCACCAGGATGTGCCGCCGGAACATGCCGGGGTGTTTGTGGAGGCGGTACATCGCTTGTCTGAGCAGTACCACCGCTAAGGAGTCACGATGGATCTCGCGTCGCTACGCGCCCAACAGCTTGAACTGGCCTCTGCGGTGATCCGTGAAGATCGCTTTAAAAGCGATCCGCCGGATCTGATCGCTGGGGCAGATGTCGGGTTTGAGCAGGGCGGAGAGGTGACGCGAGCCGCCATCGTGCTACTGAAGTATCCTTCTCTTGAGCTGGTTGAATATAAGGTGGCGCGTATCGCCACCACCATGCCGTATATCCCCGGTTTTCTCTCTTTTCGCGAATATCCTGCGCTGCTGGCTGCCTGGGAACAATTATCGCAGAAGCCTGACTTAGTGTTCGTTGATGGTCACGGTATTTCCCACCCGCGTCGTCTTGGCGTTGCCAGCCATTTTGGTCTGCTGGTGGATATCCCGACGATTGGCGTGGCGAAAAAACGGCTGTGCGGCAAGTTTGAACCCTTATCTGCTGAACCCGGGGCGCTAGCGCCACTGTTGGATAAAGGCGAGCAGCTGGCGTGGGTCTGGCGCAGCAAAGCACGCTGTAATCCACTGTTTATCTCTACCGGACATCGCGTGGGCATGGATAGCGCGCTGGCGTGGGTGCAGCGTTGTATGAACGGCTATCGCCTGCCGGAACCGACACGTTGGGCGGATGCGGTGGCATCGGAACGCCCGGCTTTTACGCGGCTTGCAGCAAAAACGCCCCATATCGGGTAAACTGCGACTAATTTCCGTATTCGAGAACTCATCATGTTACAAAACCCGATTCATCTGCGTCTGGAGAAGCTGGAAAGCTGGCAGCACGTCACCTTTATGGCCTGTCTGTGTGAGCGCATGTACCCAAACTACGCCATGTTCTGCAAGCAAACGGAGTTTGGTGATGGGCAGATTTACCGCCGAATCCTGGATTTAGTCTGGGAAGTGCTGACCGTCAAGGATGCGAAAATCAATTTTGACAGCCAGCTGGAGAAGTTTGAAGAGGCTATTCCGTCCGCAGATGACTACGATCTGTACGGCGTTTATCCGGCTATTGACGCTTGTGTTGCCCTGAGCGAAGTCATGCATTCTCGTCTGAGCGGTGAAACGCTGGAACACGCGATTGAAGTCAGTAAGGCTTCGATTACCAGCGTCGCGATGCTGGAAATGACGCAAGCGGGTCGCGAAATGACCGATGAAGAGCTGAAAGAGAACCCTGCCGTTGAGCAAGAATGGGATATTCAGTGGGAAATATTCCGACTTTTAGCCGATTGCGAAGAACGCGATCTTGAGCTGATAAAAGGGCTGCGTGCAGACCTGCGCGAGGCTGGCGAGAGCAATATTGGTATAATTTTTCAGCAATGACACCACAAAACGTGATTTAACGCCTGATTTGTCGTGCCTGAAGGCTTCCCATCCGCCCCCCGTCTGGTCTACATTTGGGGGGCGAAGAAAAGTGGCTATCGGTGCGTGTATGCAGGAGAGTGCTTTTCTGGCATTTCCGTCGCACTCGATGCTTAGCAAGCGATAAACACATTGTAAGGATAACTTATGAACAAGACTCAACTGATTGATGTAATTGCAGACAAAGCAGAACTGTCCAAAACACAGGCTAAAGCTGCTCTGGAATCCACTCTGGCTGCTATTACTGAGTCTCTGAAAGAAGGCGATGCTGTACAACTGGTTGGTTTCGGTACCTTCAAAGTGAACCACCGCGCTGAGCGTACTGGCCGCAACCCGCAGACCGGTCAAGAAATCAAAATCGCCGCAGCTAACGTACCGGCATTTGTTTCTGGTAAAGCACTGAAAGACGCGGTTAAGTAATTCGCGTGGCAGTGAACAGTTTTAACGAGGGGGCGGTTTCGCCCCTTTTGTCCATCTGGCGTCATACGCTTTGGCTTTCAGGTGTTCTGTTGCTGTCTGCCTGCAGTCGCCACTCTGAGCTTCCTCCGTTCACGGCCAGCGGTTATGTTGGCGATCACGGAGCGGTACGCGTTTGGCGTAAAGATTCCAACAATGATGTGCATCTGCTCTCCGTTTTTAGTCCGTGGCGAAGCGGCGACACAACCACCAGTGAGTACCGCTGGCAGGGTGACACCCTCTCTCTGATAGAACTCAACGTATACAGCCAACCGCCGGAGCATGTTCGCATCCGTTTCGACGATCGGGGTGAACTGAGTTTTATGCAGCGTGAAGTCGATGGACAAAAGCAGCAGCTTTCCAGCGATCAAATTGCGCTCTACCGCTACCGTGCCGATCAAACCCGTCAGACCAGCGATGCGCTGCGCCAGGGGCGTGTGGTATTACGGCAGGGGCGTTGGCATGCCGCCGAACGCACGGTCACTACGTGTGAAGGCGAGACGATCAAACCTGATTTAGATTCATGGGCGATAAACCATATCGAGCGCCGCCAGAGCCGCTCGTCGGTCGACGTGAGCGTGGCATGGCTGGAAGCGCCTGAGGGATCTCAGCTGTTGCTGGTCGCGAATTCTGATTTCTGTCGTTGGCAGCCAAAAGATAAAACATTTTAACGCCGGATGGCGACGCAAAAGCGTCTTATCCGGCTTACGGTATCCATCTGTAGGCCTGATTAGCGTAGCGCCATCAGGCATTAAGTTCTTTACCAGTGGCCCATACCCATATGACCCCCGCCACGATGGTAACTGCCGCCACCGCAACCCATGCCGGCACCACGAGGCACGCCCGCCTCCGCCATGGCGACATCCCGTTTCACCCGTTGCTCATCAAGCGCCTGATTCAGAGATTCTATCTCTTTTGCGACGGCATTAATTTTTGCGCTGTCCAGCGGGCTGGCGGTGAGCAACGCGTTGTACTCATAACGTTTAGACGTCAACTGCTGGCGCAATGCGCGGGTCTGCGTGTAGTAATCATCAGCGATTTTCTGGGCTGCGGCCTGCTGCTCGGTGGTCATTGGCGTACCACCCTGTTGCCACATTCCCTCACCATTGCCCCAGTGATGTTGCGCCAGTGCCGGGGTGGAACCCAGAGCCATCAGCGAGAGGACCATTAGCGCCAGTTTATTATTCCGTTTCATCGTTCGTTCTCCTGTTGGTTAGCTTACTTTCTCTTTTGCATCTTCCGTGCCAACCTGGACGTCCTTATGCTGCGGGGATCGCGCGGCTGCCGCCCGGGCGTAAGCGAGTAAAAATGACTCGCCAGAACAGCCCGGTGGGTCATTTTTACCCACCCGTTGTGAGGGTTTGTGCCTGAGAACAGGGTTATCAGGGTGAAAAGATGGCATGATTTCTGCTGTATACCTGAAATGAAGAAAGGAACGGCGGGAAAGGGAGAACGTATGCGTCTTGATAAGGATACGGCAGCAAAGTGGCTGAGCCGGTTATTACCGGCGGCGATCCTGATTTTGGTGGGGTGGTTTTCCATCATGACCATTCGGGACTACGGCCGGGAAAGTGATGCCGCTCGACAAACGTTACTGGAAAAGGGAAGCGTGCTGATCCGCGCCCTTGAGTCCGGTACGCGTGTGGGCATGGGAATGCGTATGCATCATGCGCAGCAACAAACGCTGCTGGAGCAAATGGCGGTACAGCCGGGCGTACTCTGGTTTGCCGTTGTCGATGAGCATGGCGTGATCATCACCCACAGTGATTCCTCTATGGTTGGTAAATCCCTCTACTCGCCGGATGTCCTGCGTCAGTTAAATCCTGGGGAACAAGAACGCTGGCGGAATATCGACTCATCGCCCGATGGGCATGATCAAATACCAGCCCTGGAAATTTATCGCCAGTTCCAGCCGTTGTATGGGGCCGGGAGGCACGGTATGGCACGCTGCTCCGGTAATGACGATCATGCGAATACGCCTACGCAAACCATCTTTATCGCTTTTGATGCCAGCGACCTGGCCGCGACTCAGGCCAGAGAGTGGCGTAATACGCTGATCGTTCTGTCTGCTCTGGCGGCGGTGCTGCTGGCTACCGTGCTGACGTTTTTCTGGTACCAACGCTATCAGCGTTCTTATAAAGAGCTACAGGACGCGATGAAGCGTAAAGAAAAGCTGATGGCGCTCGGACATCTGGCGGCGGGAGTCGCGCATGAAATCCGTAATCCACTGTCATCCATCAAGGGGTTAGCGAAATATTTTGCCGAACGCACTCCGGCGGGGGGCGAGTCGCATGAACTGGCGCAGGTGATGGCGAAAGAGGCCGATCGCTTAAATCGGGTGGTGAGTGAATTGCTGGAGCTGGTGAAGCCCGCGCACCTGACGCTGCAGCGGGTCGATCTTAATGAAGTCATCACCCACTCGCTGCATTTGGTTAGCCAGGATGCTCAGAGCCGGGAAATTCAACTGCAGTTTACGCCGAATGCTGCGTTACCCGCTATTCAAGCCGATCCCGACCGACTCACGCAGGTCCTGCTGAATTTATACCTCAACGCCATTCATGCTATCGGACATCAGGGGACGGTTACGGTTTCAGCGAGTGAAAGTAGCGCCGAACGGGTTAAAATTAGGGTTACCGACAGCGGAAAGGGAATTGCGCCCGACCAGCTGGAGGCTATTTTTACTCCTTACTTTACGACGAAGGCAGACGGTACCGGGCTGGGACTGGCGGTGGTGCAAAACATCATTGAGCAGCACGGCGGAACCATTCAGGTGACCAGCGTGGAAGGTAGAGGCACCGTCTTTACTCTCTGGCTGCCGATCAATGCGAAACCACAGGATTGACAAGGATGACACACGGAAAAATCGATATTCTGGTTGTGGACGATGACGTCAGCCACTGCACTATTCTACAAGCGCTGCTGCGTGGCTGGGGCTATGACGTTGCGCTTGCCTATAGCGGACGAGAGGCGCTGGCGCAGGTGCGTGAACACGTCTTTGATCTGGTATTGTGCGATGTGCGTATGGCGGAGATGGACGGCATTGAAACGCTGAAAGAGATCAAAGCCCTGAATCCGGCGATTCCGGTCTTGATTATGACCGCTTTTTCTAGCGTGGAGACCGCGGTGGAAGCGTTAAAAACCGGGGCGCTGGATTACTTAATCAAACCACTGGATTTTGACAGTCTGCAGCACACGCTGGAAAAGGCGCTGGCGCATACCCGGGCGACCGGCGTCGACCCCGTAGCAGCCCCGGCAGCGCAGTTTGGCATGATTGGCAACAGTCCGGCGATGCAGCACCTGCTTAACGAAATTGCGATGGTTGCGCCGTCGGATGCGACGGTGCTTATTCACGGAGACTCCGGAACGGGCAAAGAACTGGTCGCCCGGGCGCTTCACGCCAGCAGTGCGCGCAGTGATAAACCACTGGTGACGCTCAACTGCGCGGCGCTGAATGAATCCCTGCTGGAGTCTGAACTGTTCGGCCATGAAAAAGGCGCGTTTACGGGTGCCGATAAACGCCGGGAAGGGCGCTTTGTGGAAGCCGACGGCGGTACGCTGTTTCTTGATGAGATTGGCGATATCTCGCCGCTGATGCAGGTGCGCCTGCTGCGGGCGATTCAGGAGCGTGAAGTTCAGCGGGTAGGCAGTAATCAGACTATTGCTGTGGATGTCCGGCTGATTGCCGCCACCCATCGCGATCTGGCGCAAGAGGTCAACGCCGGACGTTTTCGCCAGGATCTCTACTATCGCCTGAACGTCGTCACTATCGAGATGCCCGCATTACGTCAACGCCGGGAAGATATTCCGCTGCTGGCCGGGCATTTTCTCCAGCGCTTTGCTGAGCGTAACCGCAAAGCGGTGAAAGGTTTTACCCCGCAGGCAATGGATCTGCTGATCCATTACGACTGGCCGGGAAACATTCGTGAGCTGGAAAATGCGATTGAGCGTGCTGTGGTTCTGCTGACGGGAGAATACATTTCTGAACGCGAGCTGCCGTTGGCGATTGCCGCGACGCCAATAAAAGCAGAGAACAGTCCGGAGATCCAACCGCTGGTGGATGTTGAAAAAGAGGTGATTCTGGCAGCACTGGAAAAAACGGGCGGCAACAAAACTGAAGCCGCCCGTCAGTTAGGCATCACGCGCAAAACGCTATTGGCGAAAATTTCGCGTTAGCGCTGCTCGCGTTCGATGGCGCGCCAGCCGATATCGTTACGGCTAAAGCTGCCTTCCCAGCGGATGTCGGCCATTAACGCGTAAGCGCGCTTCTGCGCTTCTGCAACGGTATGACCCAGTGCGGTTGCGCACAGGACGCGGCCCCCATTGGTCAATACCGTGTCGTCGGCGGCGAGTTTAGTGCCGGCGTGGAACACTTTGCCGTCAGCGGCTTCTTCCAGCGGCAGGCCGTGGATCGCGTCTCCGGTACGGTAGTCGCCCGGATAACCCCCGGCGGCGATTACCACGCCCAGCGAGGCGCGCTCGTCCCACTCGGAGGTTTTTTCGTCCAGCTTACCGTCGCAGGCGGCGAGACACAGATCCACCAGGTCCGACTTCATGCGCAGCATGATCGGCTGGGTTTCCGGGTCGCCGAAGCGGCAGTTAAACTCGATAACCTTTGGGTTGCCCTGTTTGTCGATCATCAGGCCTGCGTACAGGAAACCGGTGTAGGTGTTACCTTCTGCCGCCATGCCTTTTACGGTTGGCCAGATGATGCGTTCCATGGTGCGCTGGTGAACGTCATCAGTTACAACAGGCGCTGGAGAGTATGCACCCATCCCGCCGGTGTTCGGACCGGTATCGCCATTGCCCACACGTTTGTGGTCCTGACTGGTAGCCATCGGCAGGACATGCTCGCCGTCGACCATCACGATAAAGCTTGCCTCTTCGCCGTCGAGGAACTCCTCGATCACGATGCGGTGGCCCGCGTCGCCAAACGCGTTGCCTGCCAGCATGTCGTGCACGGCGGCTTCAGCTTCTTCAAGCGTCATTGCCACGATAACGCCTTTACCGGCAGCCAGGCCGTCGGCTTTAATGACGATCGGCGCGCCTTTCTCACGCAGATAGGCCAGCGCGGGCTCCACTTCAGTGAAGTTCTGGTATTCCGCCGTGGGAATATTATGGCGCGCGAGGAAATCTTTGGTGAACGCTTTAGAACCTTCCAACTGCGCAGCACCTTCGGTTGGGCCGAAGATTTTCAGACCGGCGGCACGGAAGGCATCGACCACGCCAATCACCAGCGGCGCTTCCGGACCAACGATAGTGAGATCGATCTTCTCGCTCTGGGCAAAGCTCAGCAGTGCCGGAATGTCGGTTACACCGATAGCCACGTTTTGCAGCGTCGGTTCCAGTGCGGTACCCGCATTGCCCGGTGCGACATAAACGGTTGAAACCTGCGGTGACTGGGCTGCTTTCCAGGCCAGCGCGTGTTCGCGCCCGCCGTTGCCAATAACTAATACTTTCATCGTCTGCTCCGTGGATTAATGGCGGAAGTGGCGCATGTCGGTAAAGATCATCGCAATACCGTGTTCGTCGGCAGCGGCAATCACCTCGTCATCACGAATGGAACCGCCTGGCTGGATAACACAGCTCACGCCAACGGCTGCTGCGGCATCAATCCCGTCGCGGAACGGGAAGAAGGCGTCAGACGCCATTGCCGAACCTTTGACTTCCAGACCTTCGTCGGCGGCTTTAATCCCGGCGATCTTCGCGGAATAAACGCGGCTCATCTGGCCTGCACCTATGCCGATGGTCATGTTCTCTTTGGCGTAGACAATGGCGTTGGATTTCACGAACTTCGCGACTTTCCAGCAGAACAGCGCATCACGCAGCTCCTGCTCAGTAGGCTGACGTTTGGACACTACGCGCAGTTCACCCTCGGTGACCATACCCAGGTCACGATCCTGAACCAGCAGTCCGCCGTTCACGCGTTTGAAATCCAGGCCCGCAACACGCTCAGCCCACTGACCGCAGGTCAGGACGCGAACGTTCTGCTTAGCCGCCGTAATCTTCAGCGCTTCCTCAGTTGCTGACGGGGCGATGATCACTTCAACAAACTGGCGGGAGATAATGGCCTGTGCCGTTTCAGCATCCAGTTCGCGGTTAAAAGCGATGATGCCGCCGAACGCGGAGGTTGGATCGGTTTTGTACGCGCGGTCATAGGCATCAAGAATAGAGGAGCTGACTGCCACGCCGCACGGGTTGGCGTGCTTAACGATAACGCAGGCTGGCTCGTTGAACTCTTTCACGCACTCGAGCGCGGCGTCGGTATCGGCGATGTTGTTATAAGAGAGCGCTTTGCCCTGGACCTGCGTAGCGGTGGCAACGGACGCCTCTTTAACATTCTCTTCTATATAGAAGGCAGCCTGCTGGTGGCTGTTTTCGCCGTAGCGCATATCCTGCTTCTTAATGAAGTTCAGGTTCAGGGTTCGTGGGAAGCGACCTGCAGCGTCTTTGCTTTCACCGTGATAGGCCGGGACCATGCTGCCGAAGTAGTTGGCAATCATGCTGTCGTAGGCGGCGGTGTGTTCGAACGCTTTAATGGCGAGATCGAAACGGGTGTCGAGGGTCAGAGAACCTTCGTTGGCATCCATCTCTTTAATAATGGCGTCGTAGTCATTGCTCTTTACCACGATAGCCACATCTTTATGGTTCTTGGCAGCCGAGCGCACCATGGTTGGGCCGCCGATATCGATATTCTCTACCGCATCTTCCAGCGAGCAGCCAACGCGAGCCACGGTCTCGGCAAACGGGTACAGGTTAACAACCACCATATCGATAGGGTTGATACCGTGTTGTTCCATTATTCCGTCATCCTGACCGCGACGGCCAAGAATGCCGCCGTGTACTTTTGGATGCAGGGTCTTCACGCGTCCATCCATCATTTCCGGGAAACCGGTGTAATCGGAAACTTCGGTCACTGGCAGACCTTTCTCTGCTAACAGGCGCGCAGTGCCACCTGTAGACAGCAGCTCCACACCGCGTGCGGAAAGTGCCTGAGCGAATTCGATAATACCTGCTTTGTCAGAAACACTGAGCAGAGCGCGGCGGACTGGACGACGTTGTTGCATGGTAAATCCCCTGGATTTGACTATAACAGAGAGCGTTAGCTGAGTTTTTGCGTAAAAACTCAGCTAACGCCCCTTACGGGGCATCCTTGTTTTGCCGCAGCATTGTAACGAAAACGTTTGCGCAACGCTCGCGAATTTTTCTTTTTCAATGTTGACCCTTATTTCGAGAGCTTAAAACCGTATATAGGTAGAAAGGATCGCCGAAATGATGGGGATGTTTGTGGATAACTCTGTGTGCAAATAGGTATAAGGCGGGGTTTTGCTGTGGAATGCAGCAGTCAGTCATTTTTCTGTAATTTAAGGGTTGCGGGCGCCAGAGAACTCCCTATAATGCGCCTCCATCGACACGGCGGATGTGAATCACTTCACACAAACAGCCGGTTCGGTTGAAGAGAAAAACCTGAAAATAAACGGTTGACTCTGAAAGAGGAAAGCGTAATATACGCCACCTCGCAACAGTGAGCGAAAGCCGTGTTGCACTGCTCTTTAACAATTTATCAGACAATCTGTGTGGGCACTCGAAGATACGGATTCTTAAACGTCGCAAGACGAAAAATGAATACCAAGTCTCTGAGTGAACATACGTAATTCATTACGAAGTTTAATTCACGAGCATCAAACTTAAATTGAAGAGTTTGATCATGGCTCAGATTGAACGCTGGCGGCAGGCCTAACACATGCAAGTCGAACGGTAGCACAGAGGAGCTTGCTCCTTGGGTGACGAGTGGCGGACGGGTGAGTAATGTCTGGGAAACTGCCCGATGGAGGGGGATAACTACTGGAAACGGTAGCTAATACCGCATAATGTCGCAAGACCAAAGAGGGGGACCTTCGGGCCTCTTGCCATCGGATGTGCCCAGATGGGATTAGCTAGTAGGTGGGGTAACGGCTCACCTAGGCGACGATCCCTAGCTGGTCTGAGAGGATGACCAGCCACACTGGAACTGAGACACGGTCCAGACTCCTACGGGAGGCAGCAGTGGGGAATATTGCACAATGGGCGCAAGCCTGATGCAGCCATGCCGCGTGTATGAAGAAGGCCTTCGGGTTGTAAAGTACTTTCAGCGAGGAGGAAGGGGATGTGGTTAATAACCGCATTCATTGACGTTACTCGCAGAAGAAGCACCGGCTAACTCCGTGCCAGCAGCCGCGGTAATACGGAGGGTGCAAGCGTTAATCGGAATTACTGGGCGTAAAGCGCACGCAGGCGGTCTGTCAAGTCGGATGTGAAATCCCCGGGCTCAACCTGGGAACTGCATCCGAAACTGGCAGGCTAGAGTCTTGTAGAGGGGGGTAGAATTCCAGGTGTAGCGGTGAAATGCGTAGAGATCTGGAGGAATACCGGTGGCGAAGGCGGCCCCCTGGACAAAGACTGACGCTCAGGTGCGAAAGCGTGGGGAGCAAACAGGATTAGATACCCTGGTAGTCCACGCCGTAAACGATGTCGACTTGGAGGTTGTTCCCTTGAGGAGTGGCTTCCGGAGCTAACGCGTTAAGTCGACCGCCTGGGGAGTACGGCCGCAAGGTTAAAACTCAAATGAATTGACGGGGGCCCGCACAAGCGGTGGAGCATGTGGTTTAATTCGATGCAACGCGAAGAACCTTACCTACTCTTGACATCCACGGAATTTAGCAGAGATGCTTTAGTGCCTTCGGGAACCGTGAGACAGGTGCTGCATGGCTGTCGTCAGCTCGTGTTGTGAAATGTTGGGTTAAGTCCCGCAACGAGCGCAACCCTTATCCTTTGTTGCCAGCGGTTCGGCCGGGAACTCAAAGGAGACTGCCAGTGATAAACTGGAGGAAGGTGGGGATGACGTCAAGTCATCATGGCCCTTACGAGTAGGGCTACACACGTGCTACAATGGCATATACAAAGAGAAGCGACCTCGCGAGAGCAAGCGGACCTCATAAAGTATGTCGTAGTCCGGATTGGAGTCTGCAACTCGACTCCATGAAGTCGGAATCGCTAGTAATCGTAGATCAGAATGCTACGGTGAATACGTTCCCGGGCCTTGTACACACCGCCCGTCACACCATGGGAGTGGGTTGCAAAAGAAGTAGGTAGCTTAACCTTCGGGAGGGCGCTTACCACTTTGTGATTCATGACTGGGGTGAAGTCGTAACAAGGTAACCGTAGGGGAACCTGCGGTTGGATCACCTCCTTACCTTAAAGAAACGTTCTTTGTAGTGTCCACACAGATTGTCTGATGAATGATGAACTTCTGAATGTACTTCCGAGTGCATTAAGAAGTTTTGCTCTTTAAAAATCTGGATCAAGCTGAAAATTGAAACGACACACTGTGTCTGTTCTCCGTAATAAGAACAGATAAGCGGTGTGTTCGAGTCTCTCAAATTTTCGCAACACGATGTGTTTTACGAAACATCTTCGGGTTGTGAGGTTAAGCGACTAAGCGTACACGGTGGATGCCCTGGCAGTCAGAGGCGATGAAGGACGTGCTAATCTGCGATAAGCGTCGGTAAGGTGATATGAACCGTTATAGCCGGCGATTTCCGAATGGGGAAACCCAGTGTGTTTCGACACACTATCATTACGTGAATACATAGCGTAATGAAGCGAACCGGGGGAACTGAAACATCTAAGTACCCCGAGGAAAAGAAATCAACCGAGATTCCCCCAGTAGCGGCGAGCGAACGGGGAGCAGCCCAGAGTCTGAATCAGCATGTGTGGTAGTGGAACGGTCTGGAAAGTCCGACGGTACAGGGTGATAGTCCCGTACACAAAATCGCATGTGTTGTGAACTCGAAGAGTAGGGCGGGACACGTGGTATCCTGTCTGAATATGGGGGGACCATCCTCCAAGGCTAAATACTCCTGACTGACCGATAGTGAACCAGTACCGTGAGGGAAAGGCGAAAAGAACCCCGGCGAGGGGAGTGAAAAAGAACCTGAAACCGTGTACGTACAAGCAGTGGGAGCCCTGATTTATCAGGGTGACTGCGTACCTTTTGTATAATGGGTCAGCGACTTATATTCTGTAGCAAGGTTAACCGTATAGGGGAGCCGAAGGGAAACCGAGTCTTAACTGGGCGTTAAGTTGCAGGGTATAGACCCGAAACCCGGTGATCTAGCCATGGGCAGGTTGAAGGTTGGGTAACACTAACTGGAGGACCGAACCGACTAATGTTGAAAAATTAGCGGATGACTTGTGGCTGGGGGTGAAAGGCCAATCAAACCGGGAGATAGCTGGTTCTCCCCGAAAGCTATTTAGGTAGCGCCTCGTGAACTCATCTTCGGGGGTAGAGCACTGTTTCGGCTAGGGGGTCATCCCGACTTACCAACCCGATGCAAACTACGAATACCGAAGAATGTTATCACGGGAGACACACGGCGGGTGCTAACGTCCGTCGTGAAGAGGGAAACAACCCAGACCGCCAGCTAAGGTCCCAAAGTCACAGTTAAGTGGGAAACGATGTGGGAAGGCACAGACAGCCAGGATGTTGGCTTAGAAGCAGCCATCATTTAAAGAAAGCGTAATAGCTCACTGGTCGAGTCGGCCTGCGCGGAAGATGTAACGGGGCTAAACTGTGCACCGAAGCTGCGGCAGCGACACTATGTGTTGTTGGGTAGGGGAGCGTTCTGTAAGCCGTTGAAGGTGTCCTGTGAGGGGTGCTGGAGGTATCAGAAGTGCGAATGCTGACATAAGTAACGATAATGCGGGTGAAAAACCCGCACGCCGGAAGACCAAGGGTTCCTGTCCAACGTTAATCGGGGCAGGGTGAGTCGACCCCTAAGGCGAGGCCGAAAGGCGTAGTCGATGGGAAACAGGTTAATATTCCTGTACTTGGTGTTACTGCGAAGGGGGGACGGAGAAGGCTATGTTAGCCGGGCGACGGTTGTCCCGGTTTAAGCATGTAGGCGGGAAGTTTAGGTAAATCCGGACTTCTGTATAACGCTGAGGTGTGATGACGAGGCACTACGGTGCTGAAGTAACAAATGCCCTGCTTCCAGGAAAAGCCTCTAAGCATCAGGTAACACGAAATCGTACCCCAAACCGACACAGGTGGTCAGGTAGAGAATACCAAGGCGCTTGAGAGAACTCGGGTGAAGGAACTAGGCAAAATGGTGCCGTAACTTCGGGAGAAGGCACGCTGATGGTAGGTGAAGCGACTTGCTCGTGGAGCTGAAATCAGTCGAAGATACCAGCTGGCTGCAACTGTTTATTAAAAACACAGCACTGTGCAAACACGAAAGTGGACGTATACGGTGTGACGCCTGCCCGGTGCCGGAAGGTTAATTGATGGGGTTATCCGTAAGGAGAAGCTCTTGATCGAAGCCCCGGTAAACGGCGGCCGTAACTATAACGGTCCTAAGGTAGCGAAATTCCTTGTCGGGTAAGTTCCGACCTGCACGAATGGCGTAATGATGGCCAGGCTGTCTCCACCCGAGACTCAGTGAAATTGAACTCGCTGTGAAGATGCAGTGTACCCGCGGCAAGACGGAAAGACCCCGTGAACCTTTACTATAGCTTGACACTGAACACTGGTCCTTGATGTGTAGGATAGGTGGGAGGCTTTGAAGTGTGGACGCCAGTCTGCATGGAGCCAACCTTGAAATACCACCCTTTAATGGCTGGTGTTCTAACGTAGACCCGTAATCCGGGTTGCGGACAGTGTCTGGTGGGTAGTTTGACTGGGGCGGTCTCCTCCTAAAGAGTAACGGAGGAGCACGAAGGTTAGCTAATCCTGGTCGGACATCAGGAGGTTAGTGCAAAGGCATAAGCTAGCTTGACTGCGAGAGTGACGGCTCGAGCAGGTGCGAAAGCAGGTCTTAGTGATCCGGTGGTTCTGAATGGAAGGGCCATCGCTCAACGGATAAAAGGTACTCCGGGGATAACAGGCTGATACCGCCCAAGAGTTCATATCGACGGCGGTGTTTGGCACCTCGATGTCGGCTCATCACATCCTGGGGCTGAAGTAGGTCCCAAGGGTATGGCTGTTCGCCATTTAAAGTGGTACGCGAGCTGGGTTTAGAACGTCGTGAGACAGTTCGGTCCCTATCTGCCGTGGGCGCTGGAGAATTGAGGGGGGCTGCTCCTAGTACGAGAGGACCGGAGTGGACGCATCACTGGTGTTCGGGTTGTCATGCCAATGGCATTGCCCGGTAGCTAAATGCGGAAGAGATAAGTGCTGAAAGCATCTAAGCACGAAACTTGCCCCGAGATGAGTTCTCCCTGACTCCTTGAGAGTCCTGAAGGAACGTTGAAGACTACGACGTTGATAGGTCGGGTGTGTAAGTGTAGCGATACATTGAGCTAACCGATACTAATGAACCGTGAGGCTTAACCTTACAACGCCAAAGATGTTTTGGCGAAAGAGACATCAAATTCAGCTTGATACAGATAAAATCAGAACGCAAAAGCGGTCTGATAACAGAATTTGCCTGGCGGCTGTAGCGCGGTGGTCCCACCTGACCCCATGCCGAACTCAGAAGTGAAACGCCGTAGCGCCGATGGTAGTGTGGGGTCTCCCCATGCGAGAGTAGGGAACTGCCAGGCATCAAACAGAAACAAAAGGCTCAGTCGAAAGACTGGGCCTTTTGTTTTATCTGTTGTTTGTCGGTGAGTGCTCTCCTGAGTAGGACAAATCCGCCGGGAGCGGATTTGAACGTTGCGAAGCAACGGCCCGCAGGGTGGCGGGCAGGACGCCCGCCATAAACTGCCAGGCATCAAACAAGTGAAGAAGCCCATCCTGACGGATGGGCTTTTTTGCGTCTGTTGTATGTAAAAGCGGTTGGATAGCCGCGTCAGCGCCTTATCTGCCCAGCAAAACCTCTCTTCTGTCCGCGTAAAATGTCCTTTATCCTGCCCGTGAACGACAAAGCATTCTCCTTTTGACTCTTACTGCACTATTCTACAGCGAGTGAGTCGTGAAACTTTCTCACCTTGAGCATGCAGGCTCGACATTCACACGATTCCTGGTTATTGTCAGCTATCTGGATGTCTAAACGTTTAAACGTATGTTGTGAGGTTATCAGGTTATGCCAATTCGCGTGCTGGACGAGCTACCCGCCGTCAATTTCTTGCGTGAGGAAAACGTCTTTGTCATGACGACATCCCGCGCATCCGGTCAGGAAATTCGTCCTCTGAAGGTGCTTATCCTCAACCTGATGCCGAAGAAGATCGAAACGGAAAACCAGTTTCTCCGGTTATTGTCGAACTCACCGCTGCAGGTAGACGTTCAGCTATTACGCATTGATGCCCGCGAGTCGCGCAATACGCCGACGGAGCATCTGAATAACTTTTACTGTAATTTCGAGGATATTTGCGATCAGAACTTTGATGGACTGATCGTCACCGGGGCACCGTTAGGCCTGGTTGAGTTTAACGATGTGGCCTACTGGCCGCAGATCAAACAGGTACTGGAGTGGGCGAAAGACCACGTCACATCAACATTGTTTGTCTGTTGGGCGGTGCAGGCCGCACTGAATATCCTTTATGGCATCCCCAAGCAAACCCGCAACGACAAGCTTTCAGGTGTATACGAACACCATATCCTTCATCCTCATGCCCTGCTGACGCGTGGTTTTGATGATGCTTTCCTTGCGCCGCACTCACGCTATGCTGATTTCCCTGCTGCGTTGATCAGGGATTACACCGATCTTGAGATTTTTGCCGAGACGGAAGAGGGCGATGCCTACCTGTTTGCCAGTAAAGATAAACGTATTGCGTTCGTGACGGGTCATCCGGAATATGACGCCGATACGCTGGCCGGTGAATATTTTCGTGACGCCGAAGCGGGGTTGACCCCGGACGTTCCGTACAACTATTTCCCGCAAGATGACCCACAAAACAAACCTCGGGCAAGCTGGCGTAGCCATGGCAATTTGCTGTTTATTAACTGGCTCAACTATTACGTCTACCAGATCACGCCATACGATCTGCGCCACATGAATCCAACGCTGGATTAATCTTCTGTAGCAAACGATCCTTAAGCGTTTCAGCATGTTGAATCAGGCACCTTCGGGTGCTTTTTTTATTTCCGAAACGCACCTCACTGTGTGATTAATTTTTATTATGATTGTTATCAATAAGTTAATTGATAATTAAATTAAAAATGGAAATTGTTTTTGATTTTGAAATTTAAATGGGTAGTCTTAGTTGTGCTGAACGAAAACCGCACAACGATCCTTCGTTCGCATTGGGGATGTGTTTGGATCAATGACGAGGAACTACGCAATGAATCAACAGGCAACAACAACCGATGAGCTGGTTTTTACCAGGCCGCATGGCGAGCAGGAACAGCAGGTTTTGACCGCAGAGGCGGTGGAATTCCTGACCGAATTGGTGACTCGATTTACGCCAAAACGCAATAAACTTCTCGCCGCGCGTATTCAGCAGCAGCAGGATATTGATGACGGTAAGTTGCCTGATTTTATTTCGGAAACAGCTTCCATTCGTGAAGGTGGCTGGAAGATTCGCGGTATTCCTGATGATTTACAGGATCGTCGCGTGGAAATCACCGGACCCGTTGAACGCAAGATGGTGATTAACGCGCTCAACGCCAACGTTAGAGTCTTTATGGCTGACTTTGAGGATTCACTGGCTCCCGAGTGGAGTAAAGTGATCGACGGGCAAATCAACCTGCGCGATGCGGTGAACGGTACCATCAGTTACACCAACGAAGCTGGCAAGATATACCAGCTGAAGCCCGATCCGGCGTTATTGGTTTGTCGCGTACGTGGCTTGCATCTGCCGGAAAAACACGTCACCTGGCGTGAGGAAGCGATTCCCGGCAGTCTGTTCGACTTTGCCCTCTATTTCTTCCACAACTACAAAGCCTTGCTGGCTAAAGGCAGTGGTCCTTACTTCTATTTGCCGAAAACGCAGGCCTGGCAAGAAGCGGCCTGGTGGAGTGAAGTCTTCAGCTATACAGAAGACCGATTTAATCTGCCACGCGGCACGATAAAAGCCACGTTGCTGATCGAAACACTGCCAGCCGTTTTCCAGATGGATGAGATCCTGCACGCGCTGCGTGACCATATTGTCGGCCTCAACTGCGGTCGTTGGGATTACATTTTCAGCTACATCAAAACCCTCAAGAATCACCCGGATCGTGTTCTGCCCGATCGTCAGGTGGTAACGATGGATAAGCCGTTCCTCAGCGCCTACTCGCGTCTGCTGATTAAAACCTGTCATAAACGCGGTGCTTTTGCGATGGGCGGTATGGCGGCGTTTATCCCCAGCAAAGACGCTGAGCGCAACAATCAGGTGCTGGCAAAAGTTAAAGCGGATAAAGCGCTGGAAGCCAATAACGGTCATGACGGGACCTGGGTTGCTCACCCTGGACTGGCAGATACCGCCATGGCGATTTTCAACGACGTGCTGGGCAACAACAAAAATCAGCTGTTTGTCACCCGAGAAGAGGATGCGCCGATTACCGCAGAACAACTGCTGGCTCCGTGCGAAGGGGAACGTACTGAAGAAGGCATGCGCGCCAATATTCGCGTTGCCGTGCAGTACATCGAAGCGTGGATCTCTGGCAACGGTTGCGTACCGATTTATGGCCTGATGGAAGATGCGGCAACTGCCGAAATCTCCCGTACCTCCATCTGGCAGTGGATCCACCATCAGAAAACCCTCAGCAACGGTAAGCCGGTGACCAAACCGCTGTTCCGTCAGATGCTGGCCGAAGAAATGCGGGTGATTCAGGACGAGCTGGGTGAACACCGCTACAGCAGCGGGCGCTTTGATGACGCCGCACGCCTGATGGAGCAAATCACCACCTCTGACGAACTGATCGACTTCCTTACCTTGCCAGGCTACCGCTTACTGGCTTAACAGCCCAGGCTATTTTGTTCGCCATTTTAGCCCCGGGCAGTGCTCAAAATCCTCACGTACTATAAGTACGCTCCGGTTTTTGCGCGCTGGCCGTGACCAAACTGCCTTCACCAATAACGCCTGGGAAGCCAGGAGAATAATATGGAGCATCTGCACATGAAAACCCGTACCCAACAAATCGAAGACTTACAGAAAGAATGGACACAACCACGCTGGGAAGGCATTACCCGCCCGTACAGCGCGGAGGAAGTGGTGAAGTTACGTGGCTCGGTCAACCCGGAATGTACGCTGGCGCAGCTTGGCGCAGCGAAAATGTGGCGTTTGCTGCACGGCGGATCGAAGAAAGGTTATATCAACAGCCTCGGTGCACTGACTGGTGGTCAGGCGCTGCAACAGGCGAAAGCCGGTATTGAAGCGGTCTACCTTTCCGGGTGGCAGGTGGCGGCAGACGCCAACCTGGCCTCCAGCATGTACCCGGATCAATCGCTGTACCCGGCGAACTCTGTGCCCGCCGTGGTGGATCGGATCAACAACACCTTCCGTCGGGCGGATCAGATCCAATGGTCAACCGGCATTGAGCCAACCGATCCGCGCTATGTGGATTACTTCCTGCCGATCGTTGCCGATGCCGAAGCCGGTTTTGGCGGCGTCCTGAACGCGTTTGAATTGATGAAGTCGATGATTGAAGCCGGTGCAGCGGCGGTTCACTTCGAAGATCAGCTCGCCTCGGTGAAAAAATGCGGTCACATGGGCGGCAAGGTGCTGGTACCGACTCAGGAAGCTATCCAGAAACTGGTGGCGGCCCGTCTGGCGGCAGACGTGATGGGCGTCCCGACGCTGGTTATTGCCCGTACCGATGCTGACGCAGCGGATTTGATTACCTCTGACTGCGACCCTTACGACAGCGAGTTCATTACCGGCGAGCGCACCAGCGAAGGGTTCTACCGTACCCATGCGGGTATTGAGCAGGCGATCAGTCGCGGACTGGCCTACGCCCCGTATGCTGACCTGGTGTGGTGCGAAACCTCCACACCGGATCTCGAACTGGCGCGCCGCTTTGCCGATGCCATCCATGCTAAATATCCGGGCAAACTGCTGGCCTACAACTGTTCGCCGTCGTTTAACTGGCAGAAGAACCTGGATGACAAAACCATTGCCAGCTTCCAGCAACAGCTGTCCGATATGGGTTATAAATATCAGTTCATTACCCTGGCGGGCATCCACAGTATGTGGTTCAACATGTTTGACCTCGCGCGTTCCTATGCACAGGGCGAAGGCATGCGCCACTACGTTGAGAAAGTTCAGCAGCCAGAATTTGCGGCGGCGAAAGATGGCTACACCTTCGTATCCCACCAGCAGGAAGTGGGTACCGGTTATTTCGACAAAGTGACGACCATCATTCAGGGTGGCGCGTCATCCGTTACTGCGCTGACCGGGTCCACTGAAGAATCACAGTTCTGATCGACCTGATGCCCGGTGGCGTAATGCTTACCGGGCCTACAGTTCTGTGTAGGCCGGATACGCGAATGCGCCATCCGGCATTATTCGATTCTGAACGAGGGCAAAAGATGTCGCGTGGCCTGGAATTGCTGATTGCCCAAACCATCCTGCAAGGTTTTGATGCGCAGTATGGCCGGTTTCTGGAAGTGACGTCCGGCGCGCAGCAGCGTTTTGAACACGCTGACTGGCATGCTGTGCAGCAGGCGATGAAAAGCCGTATCCATCTCTACGATCATCACGTTGGTCTGGTAGTGGAACAGTTGCGCTGCATTACCGACGGCAAAAGTACCGATGCGGCATTTTTACTTCGTGTAAAAGAGCATTACACCCAGCTGCTGCCGGACTATCCGCGCTTTGAGATTGCCGAGAGCTTTTTTAACTCCGTGTACTGCCGGTTATTTGATCACCGCTCGCTGACGCCCGAGCGGTTGTTTATTTTCAGCTCTCAGTCAGAACGTCGATTTCGTACTATCCCGCGCCCGCTGGCGAAAGACTTTTTCCCAGATTCAGGCTGGGAAGGGCTGCTCACGCGCGTGCTCAGCGATCTCCCCCTTCGTCTGCCATGGCAGAATAAACAGCGTGATATTCGCTACATCATCGAGCACCTGACGGAAATTGTTGGCGAAGCGGTGCTGGCGCGCTGCCATTTGCAGGTGGCGAACGAATTGTTTTATCGCAATAAGGCCGCCTGGCTGGTGGGAAAACTGATCACACCAGAGGTCACGCTGCCGTTTTTACTGCCTATTCACCGCACTGACGAAGGCGAATTGTTTGTCGATACTTGTCTGACGACTACGGCGGAAGCCAGCATTGTGTTTGGTTTTGCCCGCTCTTACTTTATGGTCTACGCGCCGTTGCCTGCGGCACTGGTCGAGTGGCTGCGTGAGATCCTGCCCGGTAAAACCACCGCCGAGCTGTATATGGCGATTGGCTGTCAGAAGCATGCGAAAACCGAAAGCTACCGTGAATATCTGCTGTATCTGGCCGACTGCGATGAACAGTTTATCGAAGCGCCGGGAATACGCGGCATGGTGATGCTGGTGTTTACTCTGCCTGGATTCGATAGGGTCTTCAAAATTATTAAAGACAAATTTGCGCCGCAAAAAGAGATGTCTGCGGCCCACGTCCGCGCCTGTTACCAACTGGTCAAAGAGCACGATCGCGTGGGACGCATGGCCGATACCCAGGAATTCGAAAATTTTGTGCTGGATAAACGGCAAATTTCCCCGGCGCTGATGGCGTTGTTGCAGCAGGAAGTACCCGAAAAAATGACCGATCTCGGCGAGCAGATCGTGATTCGTCATCTGTATATCGAACGGCGGATGGTGCCGCTAAATATCTGGCTGGAGCAGGTCGAAGGCCAGCAGCTGCGGGATGCGATAGAAGAATATGGTAACGCTATTCGCCAACTGGCTGCCGCCAATATTTTCCCGGGTGACATGCTGTTTAAAAACTTCGGCGTGACCCGACACGGGCGGGTGGTGTTCTACGACTATGATGAAATTTGCTACATGACGGAGGTGAATTTCCGCCATATCCCGCCCGCGCGTTACCCGGAGGATGAGCTGGCCAGCGAACCGTGGTACAGCGTCTCGCCGGGAGATGTATTTCCGGAAGAATTTCGTCACTGGCTGTGCGCCGATCCGCGTATTGGACCGTTATTTGAAGAGATGCATGCCGATTTGTTCTGCGCCGACTACTGGCGAGGTCTGCAAACGCGGATCCGTGAAGGGCACGTGGAAGACGTTTACGCCTATCGGCGCCGCCAGCGGTTTAGCGTGCGTTATGAAACCGACCGTAGGCCGGATAAGGCCTTTGCGCCGCCATCCGGCAATGTGCGCCGTGCCTGATGGCGCTGCGCTTATCAGACCTACAAATCATCCCAACCTTGGATAGCAGGCCGGGCCAGGCGTAGCTGCCACCCGGCAGTCCCATCTTACCGAATCCCACCGTATGCCAGTGTGACCTCTTTGGCCGCTTTGATTGCCATCGCACCGAACTCGGTGACGCGGTCGTCGGTAATGCGGGAGATCGGGCCGGAGATCGAAATGGCGGCGAACGGTTCGCGATGTTCGTCGTAAATGCACGACGCCACACAGCGCAGGCCCAGCGCGTGTTCTTCATCATCAAACGAATAACCGCGCTTACGGGTCTGGGCGAGATCTTCTTTCAGATGCACCGGCGAGACCAGCGTGGCGTGGGTATACGCGTGCAGGCCTTTGCGGTGCAGCAGGCTGGTAACCTGTTCTTCGCTGAGTTGCGCCAGGAACGCTTTCCCCGCGCCAGAGGCGTGCATCGGCAGTTTGCCACCGATAGGGGCAGACATTCTCATCAGCTGTGTGCACTGTACCTGATCAATGATAATCGCCTGATGGTCGCTGTGATCCAGCACCGCCAGGTTCACTGTTTCACCGGAATCTTCCATCAACTTGCGCAGAATCGGGTGGACGATTGCCAGCAGGTTGCGGCTTTGCAGGAAACTACTACCGACGATAAACGCATGGGCGCCCACGGCCCAGTGTCCTAAGTCACCCACCTGACGCACAAAACCCTGCTGCTGCATGGTGGTCAATAAACGGTGCGTGGTGGAATTGGGCAGACCGGCCTGCTGCGCCAGCTCGGTCAGCGCTACGCTGCCGTTGGATTCCGCAATCCATTCCAGCAGCTTCAGACCTCGGGTCAAAGACTGAACCTGCCCGGTTGCAGGCGTAGTTGTGGCGGCGGGTTTTCTACCGCGTTTCGCGGGGACAGTGGCAACCATGGCAGACTCCTTTTCTGTATCGTGGAAATCATTTTCGTTTTATTCAATTATAATGCAAGAGTTCCTGTACTGATCGGATGAGTGAAGCTGAACATGTCTCATGTTGGTCGTTGTTTGCTTTTCCACCTCACTGGTTTATGCCAGTATGCTTTGTTGGCCTTTTTTCGGTCTGGTTGAGCGTTGTCGGGAGTGAGTGTGAGCAGCAAAGTTGAACAATTACGTCAGCAGTTAAAAGAACGTATTCTGGTGCTGGACGGCGGTATGGGCACCATGATCCAGGGTTATCGTTTGAGTGAAGACGATTTCCGCGGCCAACGCTTTGCCGACTGGCCGAGCGATCTGAAAGGCAACAACGACCTGTTGGTGCTGAGCAAGCCGGAGGTTATCACCGCGATTCATCATGCCTACTTTGAAGCGGGCGCGGATATCATTGAAACCAACACCTTCAACTCGACGACTATCGCCATGGCGGATTACCAGATGGAATCCCTGTCGGCGGAAATCAACTTCACCGCGGCAAAACTGGCGCGCGCCTGCGCCGACGAATGGACAGCGCGTACGCCGGATAAACCGCGCTATGTCGCGGGTGTTCTCGGTCCGACTAACCGCACCGCGTCTATCTCACCGGACGTCAACGATCCCGCCTACCGCAATATTACTTTTGATCAGCTGGTGGCCGCGTACCGTGAATCCACTAAAGCGCTGGTGGAAGGCGGTAGCGACCTGATCCTGATCGAAACCGTTTTTGACACGCTTAATGCCAAAGCCGCTATTTTTGCGGTAAAAACCGAATTTGAAGCCCTGGGCGTTGAGCTGCCGATTATGATCTCCGGCACCATCACCGACGCTTCCGGGCGTACGCTCTCCGGGCAGACCACCGAAGCCTTCTATAACGCACTGCGCCATGCTGACGCGCTGACCTTCGGCCTCAACTGTGCGTTAGGCCCGGACGAGCTGCGCCAGTACGTACAGGAACTGTCGCGGATTGCCGACTGCTATGTCACCGCGCACCCGAATGCCGGTTTGCCAAATGCCTTCGGCGAATACGATCTCGACGCTGACACCATGGCGAAGCAAATCCGCGAATGGGCTGAAGCGGGTTTCCTGAACATCGTCGGCGGCTGCTGCGGCACCACGCCGGAACATATTGCCGCCATGAGCCGTGCGGTTGAAGGTTTACCGCCGCGTCAACTGCCGGAACTGCCGGTTGCCTGCCGTCTTTCAGGCCTTGAGCCGCTGAACATTGGTGATGACAGCCTGTTTGTTAACGTCGGTGAACGTACTAACGTCACCGGCTCTGCCAAATTTAAGCGACTGATTAAAGAAGAAAAATACAGCGAAGCGCTGGATGTTGCTCGCCAGCAGGTGGAAAGCGGCGCGCA
Organism: Citrobacter sp. KH_055_1; assembly: GCF_057838705.1. NCBI lineage: Bacteria > Pseudomonadati > Pseudomonadota > Gammaproteobacteria > Enterobacterales > Enterobacteriaceae > Citrobacter > Citrobacter sp. KH_055_1. The sequence goes on along the minus strand of NZ_CM174473.1, from coordinate 4,453,351 downwards.
GATTATCGATATCAACATGGATGAGGGGATGCTTGACGCCGAAGCGGCGATGGTGCGTTTCCTCAACCTGATCGCCGGTGAACCGGATATTGCTCGCGTACCGATCATGATCGACTCCTCGAAATGGGACGTCATTGAAAAAGGGCTGAAGTGCATTCAGGGTAAGGGCATCGTTAACTCCATCTCGATGAAAGAGGGCGTTGAGCCGTTTATCCACCATGCAAAACTGGTCCGTCGCTACGGTGCTGCCGTGGTGGTAATGGCCTTTGATGAACAGGGCCAGGCCGACACCCGCGCGCGTAAAATTGAGATTTGCCGCCGGGCGTACAAAATTCTCACCGAAGAAGTGGGCTTCCCGCCGGAAGACATTATCTTTGACCCGAACATCTTTGCCGTCGCGACCGGCATCGAAGAGCACAACAACTACGCACAGGACTTTATCGGTGCCTGTGAAGACATCAAACGCGAACTACCGCATGCGCTAATCTCCGGTGGTGTCTCCAACGTGTCGTTCTCGTTCCGTGGCAATGACCCGGTGCGCGAAGCGATCCACGCAGTGTTCCTGTACTACGCCATTCGCAACGGCATGGACATGGGCATTGTGAACGCTGGTCAGCTGGCGATTTATGACGATCTGCCTGCCGAACTGCGCGATGCGGTTGAAGACGTGATCCTCAACCGCCGCGATGACGGTACCGAACGCCTGCTGGAGCTGGCAGAGAAATATCGCGGCAGCAAAACTGACGAAACAGCTAATACGCAACTGGCAGAATGGCGCAGCTGGGACGTGAAAAAACGCCTGGAATACTCGCTGGTGAAAGGCATTACCGAGTTTATCGAGCAGGATACCGAAGAAGCCCGTCAGCAGGCTGCGCGCCCGATTGAGGTTATCGAAGGGCCGCTGATGGACGGCATGAACGTGGTTGGTGACCTGTTCAGCGACGGTAAAATGTTCCTGCCGCAGGTGGTGAAGTCTGCTCGCGTGATGAAGCAGGCGGTGGCCTACCTTGAACCGTACATTGAAGCCAGCAAAGAGAAAGGCTCCAGCAACGGCAAGATGGTGATCGCCACCGTCAAGGGCGACGTGCACGACATCGGTAAAAACATCGTTGGCGTGGTGCTGCAGTGTAACAACTACGAAATTATCGATCTTGGCGTGATGGTGCCGGCAGAGAAAATCCTGCGCACCGCACGCGAAGTGAATGCTGACCTGATTGGCCTTTCCGGGCTGATCACCCCGTCGCTGGACGAAATGGTCAACGTAGCGAAAGAGATGGAGCGCCAGGGCTTTACTATTCCGCTGCTGATTGGCGGCGCGACCACCTCAAAAGCGCACACGGCGGTGAAAATCGAGCAGAACTACAGCGGCCCGACGGTCTATGTGCAGAACGCCTCGCGCACCGTCGGCGTGGTGGCTGCGTTGCTGTCTGATACCCAACACGATGACTTTGTCGCCCGCACGCGTAAAGAGTACGAAACTGTGCGTATTCAGCATGCGCGTAAAAAACCGCGTACCCCGCCGGTGACGCTGGAGGCCGCGCGTGATAACGACCTGGCCTTCGACTGGGAAAACTATACCCCGCCAGTGGCGCACCGCCTGGGCGTGCAGGAAGTTGAAGCCAGCATTGAAACGCTGCGCAACTACATCGACTGGACACCGTTCTTTATGACCTGGTCGCTGGCCGGGAAATATCCGCGCATTCTGGAAGATGAGGTGGTGGGTGAAGAGGCTAAACGCCTGTTCAAAGATGCCAACGACATGTTGGATAAATTGAGCGCCGAGAAAACCCTGAACCCGCGTGGTGTCGTTGGCCTGTTCCCGGCTAACCGCGTAGGTGATGACATTGAGATCTACCGGGATGAAACGCGGACGCACGTCCTGACCGTCAGCCACCATCTGCGCCAGCAGACGGAGAAGGTTGGTTTTGCTAACTACTGCCTGTCTGACTTTGTGGCACCGAAAACCTCCGGCAAAGCGGATTACATTGGCGCTTTCGCCGTCACCGGCGGCCTGGAAGAAGACACGCTGGCTGACGCGTTCGACGCACAGCATGATGATTACAATAAAATTATGGTGAAAGCGATTGCCGATCGTCTGGCGGAAGCCTTCGCTGAATATCTGCATGAACGGGTGCGTAAAGTTTACTGGGGATATGCGGCGAACGAGAACCTCAGTAATGACGAACTGATCCGCGAGAACTATCAAGGTATTCGTCCGGCTCCGGGCTATCCGGCGTGCCCTGAGCACACCGAGAAGGCGACCATCTGGGAACTGCTGGATGTAGAAACGCACACCGGTATGAAACTCACTGAATCTTTTGCCATGTGGCCTGGTGCATCGGTTTCCGGTTGGTACTTCAGTCATCCTGACAGCAAGTACTACGCCGTCGCACAAATTCAACGCGATCAGGTTGAAGATTATGCCTTCCGTAAAGGCATGAGCGTGGCAGAGGTTGAGCGCTGGTTAGCGCCTAACTTAGGCTACGACGCCGACTGATTCACAAAACTGTTATCTTTCTTTACAACAAACAGGGCGCTCAATGAGTGCCCTGTCTCTTTATTACGTTTAAACCCTTATACTGAAGGGAACTTGTGCGCGTTGGTGTCATGAGCCTCAGGAGCATATAACGATAAGGAGAACCTGATTCCGTGCTAACTCTGTTACACCTGCTTTCTGCTGTGGCGATGCTGGTTTGGGGTACCCATATCGTGCGTACCGGCGTGATGCGCGTCTTTGGCGCACGCCTGCGTACCGTGCTCAGCCGTAGCGTTGAAAAGAAGCCGCTCGCCTTTTGCGCGGGCATTGGCGTTACTGCTCTGGTGCAAAGCAGTAACGCCACCACCATGCTGGTGACGTCGTTTGTCGCCCAGGATCTGGTGGCGCTGACGCCTGCGCTGGTGATTGTGCTTGGCGCTGACGTCGGGACCGCGCTGATGGCGCGTATCCTGACCTTTGACCTCTCGTGGCTGTCGCCGCTGCTGATTTTCATTGGCGTTGTTTTCTTCCTCGGGCGTAAGCAGTCCCGCGTTGGGCAACTGGGGCGCGTAGGCATCGGGCTGGGGCTCATTTTACTGGCGCTGGAGCTGATTGTGCAGGCGGTCACGCCGATCACTCAGGCCAACGGGGTGCAGGTCATTTTTGCCTCGCTCACCGGCGATATCATGCTCGATGCGCTGATTGGTGCCATGTTCGCGATTATCAGTTACTCCAGCCTGGCGGCGGTCCTGCTGACGGCAACGCTGACAGCCGCGGGTATTATTTCGTTCCCGGTAGCGCTGTGTCTGGTGATTGGTGCGAACCTCGGCTCCGGCCTGCTGGCGATGCTCAATAACAGTGCCGCCAACGCTGCCGCCCGCCGCGTGGCGCTCGGCAGCCTGCTGTTTAAGCTGGTGGGCAGTCTGATTATTCTGCCGTTTGTGCATCCGCTGGCGAATCTGATGGATGAACTGCCGCTGCCAAAATCCGAACTGGTTATCTACTTCCACGTCTTCTACAACCTGGTGCGCTGCGTGGCAATGGTGCCGTTCGCCGAACCGATGGCGCGCTTTTGCAAACGTATTATCCGCGATGAGCCGGAATTGGACGGCCATCTGAAGCCCAAGCATCTGGACGTCAGCGCACTCGATACCCCTACGCTCGCACTGGCGAATGCGGCTCGCGAAGCCCTGCGTATTGGTGACGCCATGGAGCAGATGATGGAGGGGCTGAAGCGGGTGATGCACGGTGAGCCGCGCGAGGAAAAAGAGCTGCGCAGGATGGCCGACGATATCAACGTGTTGTACACCGCGATCAAACTTTACCTGGCGCGGATGCCAAAAGATGAGCTGGCGGAAGAGGAGTCAAAGCGCTGGGCGGAGATTATCGAGATGTCGCTCAACCTGGAGCAGGCTTCCGATATCGTCGAACGCATGGGGAGCGAGATTGCCGATAAGTCGCTGGCCGCGCGCCGGGCCTTTTCTCTGGAAGGTCTGAAAGAGCTGGATGCGCTCTACGATCAGCTGCTCAACAACCTGAAGCTGGCGATGTCAGTGTTCTTCTCTGGTGACGTGACCAGCGCCCGTCGACTGCGTCGCAGCAAACACCGTTTTCGTATTCTTAACCGTCGTTATTCGCACGCACACGTCGATCGCCTGCATCAGCAAAACGTGCAGAGCATCGAAACCAGTTCCCTGCACCTCGCGCTGTTAGGCGACATGCAGCGTCTGAACTCGTTATTTTGCTCCGTTGCCTACAGCGTGCTGGAGCAACCGGACGAAGACGACGAACGGGATGATTACTAACGGGGACAGGTGAAATGTTGCCCGGTGGCGCTTACGCTTACCGGGCCTACGGATAACCGTCAATTTTGTCGTCAATCTTGTAGGCCGGATAAGGCGCAGCCGCCATCCGGCATCAGACAACAAATCCACTAAAAGCAGTGGCCTGCTTCAACGGCAACCGCGTCTTCACCCGCTTTAAAGATATATGTGGTGTTCGGGCCGCCAAGAACCGCCTGACCATCGCTCACCTTGATCCAGTTGCCTTCTGGCAAACCAATTACCGTCAGCTCTGGCGCAACCACAAGCAGCTCGCGAATACGCTGTTCACGCGTTTCGCCTTTGTGGCCTTCCGGCAACGCGTTGGTGAAGTGCGGGTTAATCTGCAGTGGGAACAGGCCCAGGGCATCAAAGCCTTTTGGATCGACAATCGGCATGTCGTTAGTGGTACGGATGGTTGGGCAGGCGAGGTTGGAACCTGCACTCCAGCCGATGTACAGCGCGCCGCGTTTGACCACGTCAACAATCGGCGCCAGCAGCCCGCGTTCGCGGCTCTCTTTCAGCAACTGGAAGGTGTTACCACCACCGACAATCACCACGTCTGCATTTTCAATTGCCGCCACCGGATCGGCAACGGTATGAATACCCGTGACGTCGACGCCCATGGGAGCAAAGACGGCGGCCGTTTTCGCCGTGTACTCATCCCAGGTTTGCGTCACGCCAGCAAACGGGATAAACACCGCAGTACGGCGACCGTTCAGTTGCTCAGCAATCAGCGGTAGCGCGTGTTCCATCCAGGCTTTGCCCGGCAGCGTCGAGTTACTCAATAAAAGCAGTTCCATCATTTCTCCATGTAATCAAAAAATTACAAACCGCGGTCATGTTACCACCGTCAGTATAACGCCTCACTGATATGGCTCACGATGTTGGAAGTGAGGTTCTGGAATGCGCCTCGCAAGACGGTGTCATTTTCTAGAATGCTACGGTTGGTTCGGGAAACGATAACAGGGAAGAGGGGCTGCTTTGTGCCAACAACGGACATTGCTAAATCCTCGCTGGAGTGTTTCTCAAGACTGAGTCATTGGGAAAGAACGTCGATGATCCGCGAGACACATTCATCACTGGATAAACTGCATGAGTCTAAAATGAGGTGCTCTCTGTTCCATGGTTCATAAGTCAAATCTGTGACATCTTTCCAGTCAGGCAGGGTTAACCCCTCTACTTCAGATACTCTGGTTTCTACTCGTTTACGATGTTCTATCTCATCGGAGCATACAATCTCAATTTCTAAAAAGCCGGTGCTTGCGGATAAAGCGATTTCTCGATAGGCATCACGGGTTAACGCCAGTGGGTTCACTGAGTCAGTGATTACTGTTGCTCCTAATAGCAGATTCTCTCTGGCGAGTGAGTAAGCGACAAAATAACCAGCAGGACCCATTTCATGGTCATCTTCTTCGGCTTTGAGTATGGCTTGCTCAATCGTGTCGATTCGCAAGTAAAATGCGCTTAACTGCTTTGCCAAAGCCTGAGCGATCGTGCTCTTCCCGCTACCAGGCAATCCACTGAAGATAAATAGCATAATTTGTCCTTTAAATGATGAACCGCAGCAGTATTAAAACACAGCAGGCCCTAGATTGTGGGGTTTCGCATCGCAGCGATATGACAAGTAAGGGTATTACTGCTCGAGTTAATACCTAGCGTGTCCGCTCTTCGCTCACAGCGGACCTTCAGCTCAGTTAACTTGTCCTCTTGTGCCAGGAGCCGACGTTTGAGAGACATCCAACCCCATCTCCTGTACACTATCGTTCATAATTTGAATGATCTATGGATATCAGTTCATGGTTAGCAAAAAAGAGATGATGGAGCATTATGTCATCAATCCTCAGGATAGCTACTTTGTTAATGGTGTACCGCCGATTGAGAATATTGCGGTCGTTGCTTATGATCCCTCGTGGCCGGAAATATATTCAGCACTGGAATCTAAAATTAAGCATAAATTAGGGTCGAATCTACTAAAAATTGATCATGTGGGTTCTACGGCAGTACCTGGCCTGGCAGCTAAACCCGTTATTGATATTGACGTGACGGTTGCCGATGCCGCGGATGAAGAAATATATTTGTTAGCGCTTGAAAACCTTGGGTATAGACTAATTGTTCGTGAACCTCGCTTTCATGGTCATCGTCTTTTTCATCATGAAAATCCTAGAGTTAACCTACATATTTTTACTCAAGACACCCCTGAAACAGCTCGGCATTTGCTTTTCCGAGATTGGCTTAGACAGTCAGAAAAAGACTGCAAACTTTATGCTGATACCAAATTTGAGGCAATCAAAGGTTGCAGCTTTAACATTCAAAAATATCATGAAAATAAAAGTAAAGTGGTACACGATATCTATCAGAGAATTTTTAAACATTTAGGCTATATTTGATATGCTCTATCCTGGAAAGGATGAAATCCACACGTTCCTCTACTGAATCACATGGTAATTCAATCAACTGATAGTCATACATACGATATGTTTTCACCATGGCGTGATATGTCGCGATGGCAACATCGAAAGATTGTTTGCGCTCTGTGTCCTGTACATATATGTCACGCCACGGGGGTGCAATAAATACGATTCGGTTATAGCGAAATTTCTCGATAGCGTTTTCCAGATGCCTCGGTATGGTAAGCTCAGAAAAACGTAAATAACCCACAACATCAGGAACACCACGGTCGAAGAAGCAGGGTTGTGTTTGCCCTTCCGCTTCATGCCACGAACGCATTTCCCAAGATAGCATCAGTTCTGCAAATGCACTCTGGTTAGCCCACGGTAATGCATCGCCGCCGATGTTAACCTGGTCTTGAATCACACCTCTTCCAGCTTCTTTAGAACACCCAAATCTTCGTTTTATCATCGTATCAATTATCGTGCTTTTGCCTGATCCTGGGCCACCTGTAAGAATGAAACGATGTTGTAAAACTGAAGACATTGACCTTTCCTGAATGTTTATTGATGCGATGAAGCAGCGATATACCTGTGATGGTTTGAATAACTACATCTTATTCTGAATTGCATGTCGGCTCATCGCTCTAAACAGACCTACAGAAAAACGATACCAAGCACTGCCACTTACACTTCAATCCCTTTCTGCTTCAGCTCTTTCCTGATAATGCGCTTAATCCATGCGGATATTGAAGCATCACCATCCATTGAAAGTGCTTTCTGGATCCCTGCTTCCAGTTCCGGTTCGACACGTAAAGCGATTTGTTTGTTACCTTTCTTTTTAAACTCTACCGTTGACATGTGTCTGACACCTGACTTACATTGATGGTCGTAAGACAAGTGTAAGTCAATTGTCTTACAGAAACAACGAAGCCCGGCAGTGCGCGAACACATACCGAGCTTCTCACCACAACATTATACGAGGTAATGCTATGGCTGATGCTAATAGTACCACTAACGCCTGTTCCGCGTCTTTTTCTCCTGTTTCGCAGGCTGACCTGCTTCATTTTCCTCTTGCCGAGGCGTTCCGCCATCTTGATTGTAGCCATCTCACCACCGAAGAAAATCTGGTGCTATCGTTTGGCTGCGAAGAGGCGCTGGCAGGGTTGTACCAGACGCTGAATTTTATGGGCGAAAGCCTGCTGACTATGGCGGGTGAAGGTCAGGAACATTTTGCGTATGAAAGCGTATGTCAGTTAGGACACAGTCTGGTGAACATCAGCCAGTTGATTCCTGCACTGGCACAGCTGGAAGCGAAAGCGGACCAGCAGCTGTTTGCTCGCGATCCCCTAAACTAATCTGGAAAGCGCCTCGCAGACTTCTTCTTCGGGGCGTGACGGGTCTGTGCAACCACCCTACTGTGACATGATGATTTGCTGGTCGGGGAATAGAAAATGCTCGCTTATTACGCTAACCTTAGGTACGTCATGCGCATTACTATGGGGGTTATCATGCGCACTGTATCTAAGGTAAAAAAATCAGTTAATGTCTCTCTGGCTCCAGAGATACTGGAAGAGGCACGTAAGCTTAAAATCAATCTGTCAGCTGTTTTAACCGAAGCCCTAATCGAAAAATTTCGTGAGAACAGACGCGAAGAATGGTTGCGGGATAATAAAAAATCGATAGAAGTATTAAATCAATGGGTGGAAGAAAACGGTTCGTTCAGTGATTTTCAAAGGACATTCTGATGGAGCAGTATTGCGCTTATGAGAACACTGGAAGTGGAAAAAGTGTTTATCCGTTTTTAATTAGCTTACAGCATCCGGTGGCCGCTGTTTTGCGGCATGTACTGGTTGCACCCGTTATAGCGCTCAGTCAGTTCCCTGACGAAGTACCTCCAGCTAAAATTTGTCCTGTTGTTAGTATTGGTGGGCAAGCCTATGTGGTGATGACGCACATGATGACAGGCATCCCTTTGAAAAATATGGGTAACTGTGTGGGAGACCTGACCGCAAACAGGGCTGAACTTCGAGATGCAATTGATTTTCTGATTAATGGTTATTAGAGCGCTATGACGGGGCTGATTATGTTGAAAGGCGTGACAGATCGCAAATAGTGTCGGGACTGGCGTTCACGATTATTTTTATCGCCCGCAAGGTAGGGTATATTTCGCTTTTAATACACAAGATCATTCAAGTTGTATCAAGGCGGCAAGGGAGCGAATCCCTGGGGGCATAGATTGCTATGTGACCTGGGTGAGTGAGGGCAGCCAACGCAGAGACAGCTTGAAGGATGAAGTGTATACAGGAGAAATTATGCTGCCCGACTCATCCATCCGATTAAACAAATACATCAGTGAAAGCGGAATCTGCTCGCGTCGCGAAGCGGATCGCTTTATCGAACAAGGGAATGTCTTCCTGAATGGCAAACGCGCCGCCATTGGCGATCAGGTGATGCCTGGCGACGTCGTGAAAGTGAACGGTCAGTTGATTGAGCCGCGTGAAGCGGAAGATCTGGTTTTTATCGCGCTGAACAAACCGGTCGGTATTGTCAGCACCACTGAAGACGGTGAGCGCGATAACATCGTTGATTTTGTTAACCACAGTAAGCGCGTGTTCCCGATTGGTCGTCTGGACAAAGATTCCCAGGGGCTGATCTTTCTCACTAACCACGGCGACCTGGTGAATAAAATCCTGCGTGCCGGTAACGATCATGAGAAAGAGTATCTGGTGACGGTCGATAAACCCGTAACCGATGACTTTATTCGTGGCATGGGGGCGGGCGTCCCCATTCTCGGTACCGTCACCAAGAAATGTAAGGTCAGGAAAGAGGCACCGTTTGTCTTCCGTATCACCCTGGTGCAGGGCCTGAACCGTCAGATCCGTCGGATGTGCGAACATTTTGGCTATGAAGTGGTAAAACTTGAACGTACGCGGATCATGAACATCGGCTTGTCTGGTTTGCCGCTGGGTGAATGGCGTGACCTGACCGATGATGAGCTGATCGATCTGTTCAAGCTGATTGAGAACTCTTCCTCGGAAGCGAAACCGAAGCCGAAAGCGAAGCCAAAAACTGCAGGCATTAAGCGCCCGGTGGTGAAAATCGAAAAAGCTGCTGAGAAAGAGAAAGCGCGCCCGGCATCCAACGGTAAACGTTTTGTTCAGCCGGGGCGTAAGAAGAAAGGGCGTTAACGTCTGCCGCGCGTTGGCGTATTCGCTGACCAGGAAAACGAGGATTCCGCATCCGGTTTATAAGCCTGCTTTTTCTTCAACTGGCGGGCTTTTTTAGCCTCAGCTTCGCGCTGCAGCATCAGCTTATCGATGTACTCTTTCTTAATGCTGTTGGTTTCCGCGTTGGTTAGCAGTCGACCGTGTGCAATACGCGCGCGGTCGAGCAGCGTTTTCAGTTCGCGCTGTTCGCGCTCGGTCATCTCTTTTTGGGTAATGCGGGGGAGTGCCATACGGTTGCCCTCAGTTTGCCGATTAACCCAGTGTACGGTAATCCTGGGCTGGCTGATAGCATCCAGACCGGGTAAGCATGCGTCACCCGGTACTTTTTTTAATTTTATGATTGGCTACGGACGTTTTCCCAGCTCAGCCCAAAACGGGCCAGATATTTGCGCAGGCGGTCGGCGTCGTTAGGATTGGCTTTCTTCAGCCTGGAAACGGCAAACAGCTCGCGGCCCGCTTCAGACAACGATGCGCTGCGTCGGCAGACATCGATCACCGTTTCTAACTGACGCTTATCAAACAGGTCAATGTCCAGATCGAATTCCGGCTGTGAATCGGTGAGCTGCCAGCTTTCCTGCAATAACGCGATCTCCTCTTCGACCAGCGCGAGCGTGATGCGCCCCTGTTCGGCCAGCGTCGCCATGCGTGCAACGGATGAACTCAGCTCGCGAAAGTTGCCGCGCCATAGCGCCTTTGGTGAACAGGCGAAAGCCAGATAGCGCTCGCGCGCTTCTTTATCAAAGCGAGTCTGCGCCTGTTTGAGGCTGGAAAAGCGCTGGAGCTCATACTCCACGTTGGGTGCGATATCTTCCCGCCGCTGCGCCAGACCGGGCAGGGCAAAGCGCCACATATTGATGCGCGCGTAGAGATCTTCGCGAAAACGACCTTCTGCCACCCACTGCTGCATATCGCGATGCGTCCCGGCAATCAACTGGAAATCGCTGTGCACCTCTTTGTCGCCACCAAACGGGAAAAAGGTTTTTTCTTCAATCGCTTTCAGCAGCATAGCCTGCTCGTCCAGCCCCAGTTCGGCAATCTCATCGAGAAATAACACGCCACCGTCAGCCTCGCGCAACAGCCCGGTGCGTGGCGTGAGCGCGCCGGTAAACGCGCCTTTGACGTGTCCAAATAACGTCGACATCGCGTTGTCACCGCGCAGTGTGGCGCAGTTAACCGCTACCAGTTTACCGGCCACCAGATGGCGTGACTGGCGTAGCTGAAAAATCCGTTTGGCGAGGAACGATTTCCCCGCGCCGGTGGGACCTGTCAGTAGAATCGGATCGGTCGAGCGCAGCGCCACGCGCTCAATACGGTCGATGAGCGTATTAAACGTGGCATTACGGGTATCAATACCGGCTTTCAGGAAGGAGACCGATTGCTGCTGCTCACGCTGAAAGCGGCTGGTCAGCGTGGTATAGCGGCTTAAATCGAGATCGATAACCGAGCAGACGCCTGCGGCGACGGCCTCATCAGATGAACCTCGCGGTGCCGGGCTGGATTGCAAAAGGCTGGCCGGCAGATAGCGCGCCTCCGTCAGCAGGAACCAACAAATCTGCGCCACGTGTGTGCCGGTGGTGATATGCACCAGATACTCTTCGTTTTCAGTATCAAATGTGTAGTGGGTGGCGAAGTCGAGGAACGCGGCGTAAACCTCCTCAAAATCCCACGGGTCGTTAATGGTCACCGCATGCGGGCGCACCTCGGTATGAGGAGAGAGCAGGGCGACATCTTCAATCAGCCGCTGTGCCATGCTTTCGTCGCGCGGCTGGTGGAGCAGTTCCAGTCTGTCGATGGGGAAATCAGCCTGCTGGCACAGTCCAACCGTAGGGCGCCATTTCTTAAACCGATTCGCCCGTTTACCGCGCTTATCCAGCACCGTGCCCAGAACGCCAATCACCACCCGCCTTTTTTTCATACTTTATCCATAAAGATAAATATCGATATTGAAAGATAAAAAAATCTCTGCGCAACGGCAATCATTAATCTGAGGGTTAAAAATAAAAACTATATTAATCAATGGAATAAAAAATAAATTTGATGATTTTTCTTTCTGGCACGCTTATGGCAATACCTGATACGTCAACAACGCTGAAAACGCAGGGGGTTAAACCCCGCCGGCACGTCAGGAACGGCACAGGCTGTTTTCCCGGGGTGTTCCGTCAGCCGATGACCACCAAGTGGGTTCGATTCCCAATTTCATCCTCCAAATGAAAACTGGTTGTTAATCATAGAAATAAAACGGGTTCGTGCGCAGTCAGCACCGCCCAAAAACAGGCTGCCGGTAATGACGCCGTGCGACAGGCAAAAGGGAATTCCCCTGCCGCTTCGCCCCTGCTCCCGCGCCTGACTCACAATAAGGAATAATAAATGATGAAGAAAATCACTATTCGTAAAGGCCAGCTTGGTCTGTTATCCCGCCAGGGTGACTACTACAAGGTGTTGGATGCAGGTGAACACCGTTTGCCGTGGTTTAACACACCGGATGTTCTGGTGGTAAATGCCGATGGCAGCGATGTTCCTGAGGCGTTGGCAGAGTACCTGCGTCGCTTCCAGCCTGCGTGGGTGGAACAGTACTGTGTGGCGTCAGATTTAACCGATACCGAAGCCGGTGCGCTGTATGTGAACGGCGTCTTGCAGGAAATTTTACCGCCTTCAACCCGTCGCCTGTACTGGCGAGCCGAGGAGGCGTTAACGTTGGTACGCATGGATACGCGTCAGGTCCAGGTCCCAACGGACGTGATGAATGCCGTGTTACAGCCACGCCGTAGCGGTGCGGTAAAAGGTCGTGATGCGATCTTAACGGTGCAGGTTCCGGCCTGGCACGTCGGTGTGCTGAAAATTGATGGTGAGACGCAGGCGCTGTTACCGCCGGGGCTGAGTGCGTACTGGAAGGTGAATCATCTGGTGGAAGCGGAAGTCGTTGATACCCGCTTGCAGGTTCTGGAGGTCGGCGGGCAGGAGATCCTGACCAAAGATAAGGTTAACCTGCGTCTGAATCTGGCGGCGAACTGGCGCTACAGCGGTGTGTTACAGGCGTTTGGCCAACTGACAAAACCACTGGATCACTTGTACCGTGAGCTGCAGTTTGCGCTGCGCGAGGCGGTTGGTACCCGAACGCTGGACGAACTGCTGGAAGATAAGCAGGTGATTGACGACGTGGTAAGCACGCAGGTGAAAAACCGCATGACGCCGTTTGGCATTGAGGTCGCTTCGCTGGGCGTGAAGGATATCGTGCTGCCCGGCGATATGAAAACCATCCTGTCGCAGCTGGTGGAGGCCGAAAAATCGGCGCAGGCCAACGTCATTCGTCGACGTGAAGAAACGGCCGCCACGCGCTCGTTGTTGAACACAGCGAAAGTGATGGAAAACAACCCGGTGGCGCTGCGTTTAAAAGAGCTGGAAACCCTCGAGAGAGTGGCGGAGCGTATCGATAAAATCTCGGTATTTGGCGGTCTGGACCAGGTTCTTCACGGTCTGGTGAATATAAAAGGATAAGTAAAATGAGCAATAACGGAGTGAACGCTGCGATGCGCGAACGGGTAGTGCGCCAGCTAAAAAAGGTGGAACAGCGCGATGGCGTGAAGGTGCTGTACGCCTGTGAATCTGGCAGCCGTGGCTGGGGATTCGCCTCTCCGGACAGTGATTACGACGTGCGATTTTTGTACGTTCATCCGCCAGAATGGTATCTGCGGGTGGAAGCGCCGCGTGATGTTATTGAACTGCCCATAGACGATGAACTGGACGTGTGTGGCTGGGAGTGGCGAAAAGCGCTGGGTCTGCTGAAAGGGGCTAACCCGACGCTTATCGAGTGGCTGGATTCGCCGGTGGTTTATCAGCAGGATGACGCGACGGTGTCTGCGTTGAAAGCGCTGGTGCCAAAATGGTTTTCGCCTGTGCGTGCCCGCTGGCACTATTATTCGATGGCGCGAAAAAACTTCCGTGGCTATCTGCAAGGCAATGAAGTGCGACTAAAAAAATACTTCTACGTGCTGCGTCCGTTGCTGGCCGTGCGTTGGGTCGAAGCGGGAAAAGGCGTGCCACCCATGCGCTTTGCCGAACTGTTGGCGGGGAGCGAGCTGGATGCGCCGCTGCGTCAGGAGATAGACGACCTGCTGGAACGCAAGCAGCGGGCAGGGGAAGCGGAATATGGACTGCGTCGCCCACTGCTGCATGCGTTTATCCGCGAGGAGCTGGCGCGAGGCGAAACGCCACCGGTGTTACCGGATAGCCGGGAAGGCGATGTCAGGGAACTGGACCGACTGTTATATGAGACAGTGATGTCATGACTGTGTTGCCCGATGGTATGGCCTCTTATCGGGCCTCCGAATTCACCGTAGGCCCGATAAGGCGTTTCGCCGCATCCGCCATCCGGCTGGTATTACTCAAACAAATTATGATGCAGTTTCTGTACGACCTGCTCGGCTTCGCTGCCCGGCACCAGGAAGCACAGATTATGGCTGGATGCGCCGTAGCAAATCATGCGGATGTTGAACGGTTCCAGCACGCCGAACACCTCTTTTCCCACGCCGCAGGCTTTAGACAGGTCGTTCCCGATCAGGGCGACCAATGCCAAACCTTCTTCTACCTCGACCCGGCACAGCGCAGACAGCTCCATCAGCAGGGATTGCGTGAGCAGCGTATCGCCGGTGGACGTTGAACCGGTGGTATCCAGCGTCAGTGCGACGCTGACTTCTGAGGTTGTTATCAAATCCACCGAGATATTGTGGCGCGCCAGGATGCCGAACACTTCCGCTAAAAACCCGCGAGAATGCAGCATATTCAGGCTATGCAGCGTCAGCAGCGTTTGCTTGCGACGCAGCGCCAGGGCACGAAATAGCGGTGGATTCTCGGTTTTATTACACACCAGTGTGCCACCTGCTTTGGGGTCTTTGCTGGAGCCGACAAACACCGGAATATCGCTACGCACGGCAGGGAGCAGCGTCGCCGGGTGCAGGACTTTTGCGCCGAAGGTCGCCAGTTCTGCGGCCTCTTCAAAGGCAATTTCATCAATGCGTTTTGCGGCTGGCACCACGCGCGGGTCGGTCGTGTAAATGCCCGGTACATCGGTCCAGATATCGACGCGCGTGGCGTGCAGGGCTTCTGCCAGCAAGGCGGCGGTATAGTCGCTGCCGCCGCGCCCCAGCGTGGTAGTGCGGCCTTTGCTTTCGCTGCCGATAAAGCCCTGGGTGATCACCAGACCTTCTTCAAGGCGCGGTGCCAGCTGCAGCGTGGCCAGTTCAGACAGCGCCACGACATCTGGTTCTGCGCGACCAAAACGATCGTTGGTACGCATCACTTTACGCACGTCAAACCACTGCGCCTGAACATTACGCTCGCGCAGGATTTCGACAAACAGCAGGGTGGACATCAGTTCACCGTGGCTGACCAGTTCGTCAGTCAGCGCGGTTGAGGTCGCCAGCGAAGCCGCTTCCGCCAGCGTGGTGATATTTTCCAGCAGACGTTCGATCTCTTCGCGTATCACGTTTGGATAACGCAAACGCTCCAGAATATCGAACTGGATCTGACGAATAGCGTCGAGTTTCTCGAAGCGTTCAGTTGCCTCCAGCCCTTCAGCCAAAGCGACCAGCAGGTTAGTAATACCCGCTGAAGCGGAAAGCACCACTAAACGGACGTTAGCATCGGAAAGCACCACATCAGCGCTGCGGTTCATGGCGTCGAAATCCGCGACGCTGGTACCGCCAAACTTGGAGACAACTACATCAGTCATAACTACCTCGTGTCAGGGAATGAATAGAGCGACCATGGCACAAGGGCAGAACGGAAACCGGTGCAGGCGCAAATACCGTATTTATAAATAAAAGGTGTGAGGGATACTGTCAATGCTGGGATTATGCGGATTTTTCATGCTGCTGTAGCCCTGAGTAACCGAGCTTATAATTACCCCTGTTTGATGGACGCCAGGACAACGGCACTAAAACAATCACACTTTTCTGTGACTGGCGTTACAATCGATCTCAGTCACAATTCTCAAAATCAGAAGAGTATTGCTAATGAAAAACATCAATCCAACGCAGACCTCAGCCTGGCAGGCACTACAAAAACACTTTGAAGAGATGAAAGACGTTACGATCGCGGACTTGTTCGCGAAAGATAGCGATCGTTTCGTCAAGTTTTCCGCAACGTTTGACGATTTGATGCTGGTGGATTTTTCCAAAAACCGCATCACCGAAGAAACGCTGGCGAAACTGCAGGACCTGGCAAAAGAGACCGACCTGAGCGGTGCTATCAAGTCCATGTTCTCCGGTGAGAAGATCAACCGTACGGAAGATCGTGCAGTGCTGCATGTGGCGCTGCGCAACCGTAGCAATACCCCGATCATCGTGGACGGCAAAGATGTGATGCCGGAAGTGAATGCGGTGCTGGAGAAGATGAAATCCTTCTCTGAAGCGATTATCTCCGGCAGCTGGAAAGGCTACACCGGCAAAGCGATTACGGATGTGGTGAACATCGGTATCGGTGGCTCCGACCTCGGTCCGTTCATGGTGACCGAAGCGCTGCGTCCGTACAAAAATCACCTGAATATGCACTTTGTGTCTAACGTCGATGGTACGCACATCGCCGAAGTACTGAAGAAAGTGAATCCGGAAACCACGCTGTTCCTGGTCGCCTCTAAAACCTTCACCACCCAGGAAACCATGACCAACGCCCATAGCGCGCGCGACTGGTTCCTGGCGACCGCCGGTGATGAAAAACACGTGGCAAAACACTTCGCGGCGCTGTCCACCAATGCGAAAGCAGTCGGTGAGTTCGGTATCGATACGGCCAACATGTTCGAGTTCTGGGACTGGGTTGGCGGTCGTTATTCCCTGTGGTCAGCGATTGGTCTGTCGATCATCCTGTCCGTGGGCTACGACAACTTCGTTGAACTGCTGTCCGGCGCGCACGCCATGGATAAACATTTCTCCACTACCCCAGCGGAGAAAAACCTGCCGGTACTGCTGGCGCTGATCGGTATCTGGTACAACAACTTCTATGGTGCCGAAACCGAAGCCATTCTGCCGTACGACCAGTATATGCACCGCTTTGCGGCCTACTTCCAGCAGGGCAACATGGAATCCAACGGTAAATACGTTGACCGTAACGGCAATGCGGTGGATTACCAGACTGGCCCAATCATCTGGGGTGAGCCGGGGACCAACGGTCAGCATGCGTTCTATCAGTTGATCCACCAGGGGACCAAAATGGTGCCGTGTGATTTCATCGCTCCGGCTATCACGCATAACCCGCTGTCTGACCACCATCCGAAGCTGCTGTCTAACTTCTTCGCCCAGACCGAAGCGCTGGCGTTTGGCAAGTCTCGTGAAGTGGTTGAACAAGAATACCGCGACCAGGGTAAAGATCCGGCGACGCTGGACCACGTTGTGCCGTTCAAAGTGTTCGAAGGCAACCGTCCTACGAACTCTATCCTGCTGCGCGAAATCACTCCGTACAGCCTGGGTGCACTGATTGCGCTGTATGAGCATAAAATCTTTACTCAGGGCGTTATCCTGAACATCTTCACCTTCGACCAGTGGGGCGTAGAGCTGGGCAAACAGCTGGCGAACCGCATTCTGCCTGAGTTGAACGATGATCAAGAGATCAACAGCCATGATTGCTCGACTAACGGTTTGATTAACCGTTATAAGTCCTGGCGTTAATCAGCTTCTTCCTTCGAACCGCAGCGGTGTTGGCTGCGTTCGTTAACCCCGGTCACATAGTAATCTATGCTCCCGGGGATTAACGGGCTTGCCGCCTTGCTGCAATTCGAATGAATTTACTGATTACTTATAAAAAAAGCCGATATTATTATCGGCTTTTTTTATAAGATAATTTATCTTGTCTTCCGCATTACATGGGATTTAATTGAGTTTAATCCTAAAATAATTATACCACGTTAGATTTAACACAATGATTTTCAGATTTTACGGATATTGCATTATTTATGTATTTATTACATGTGATTGATTTATATTGATTTGTGTATTTTTTAATAATGTTATCTCCCACTTTTTTCTAATTATCCTAAATTCCTGCGCGGCGTAATTTACACACTTTCGGTTGTGTATACTCGATCTCGCCCGAAATTCTTTTGGGTAAATCTCCATTCATACAATGAAGGGATATTGTGATGAAAAAAGTACTGTATGGCCTGTTGGCTATATCTGCGCTTGCGACGACCTCTGTCTATGCTGCCCCCGTTCAGGTGGGGGAGGCGGCAGGGTCGGCAGCCGCGTCGGTTTCGGCAGGAAGTTCCTCCGCAACCAGCGTGAGCACCGTAAGCTCCGCGGTGGGGGTCGCCCTGGCGGCAACCGGCGGTGGCGATGGTTCGAATACCGGAACCACCACCACCACGACCACCAGTACCCAGTAATTCCGGTACGTAGCCCCTGAAGTATGAAGGGGATTAACCATAACCACACTTCGGTGTGGTTATTTTGAATTTCCAAAAGCCTGTGGGATTTGTAGGCCGGGTAAGCGTCGCGCCACCCGGCAATAATGCGGAGAAACGTCGTGATGCGACCAGCGCTCATATTGGTTTGTCTGTTATTACAGGCGTGTTCAGCTACCACCGAAGGGCTGGGTCATTCGCTGTGGCAAAGCGTGTTGGGTACTCCCGGCGTACAGATGACGGATGATGATATCCACAACATGCCTTACGCCAGCCAGTACATGCAGCTTAACGGCGGTCCGCAGCTGTTTGTGGTGCTCGCTTTCGCTGAAAACGGGCAGCAGAAATGGGTCACCCAGGACCAGGCCATGCTCGTAACGCAACACGGGCGTCTGGTGAAAACGCTGCTGGGCGGAGACAACCTGATCGCGGTGAATAATCTGGCGGCGGACCCGCTTATCAAACCAAACCAGATTGTTGATGGCGTCACCTGGACCCGCACGATGGGCTGGACCGAGCATAAGCAGGTGCGCTACGCCACTGCCCGTTCGGTCTTCAGATGGGACGGCACTGACAGCATTCGGGTTGCCAGCGAAGATACCCCGGTACGCGTACTGGATGAAGAAGTCACCACCGATCGGACTCGCTGGCATAACCGTTACTGGATCGACAGTGACGGGATGATTCGCCAGTCAGAGCAGTATCTGGGTGCGAATTATTTCCCGGTGAAGACCACGCTGATCAAGGCGGCAAAATCATGATGAAACGAATGATTACCGCGCTGACTTTTAGCCTTTGTGCGGCATCTGTTTTTGCCGCAGGAACGGTAAAAGTGATCACCTCAGGCAGTGCAGAACCGAAAACGCTGACCGGCGCGGAACATCTTATCGATCTGGTGGGTCAACCCACGCTGGCGAATAGCTGGTGGCCCGCGGCGGTGATCGGGGAAGAGCTGGCGACGGTTACCGCGCAGCGCCAGCAACAGACGCTGTTGGGACGGCTGGCGGCGCTGAGTGCAGAAGAAGGCGGCGACGATGCAGCCGCTATCAACACGCTACGCCAGCAAATTCAGACCCTGAAGGTAACCGGCAGACAGCGGGTGAATCTCGACCCGGACGCGGTGCGGGTGAGTGAACGGGGGAATCCGCCGTTGCAGGGCAACTACACGCTGTGGGTTGGGCCTCAGCCAACGGAAATCACCCTGTTTGGCGCGATCAATCATCCGGGTAAACAGCCGTTTATGCCAGGGCGTGATATCGCCAGCTATCTCGCCGGACAAAGTCTGCTGAGCGGTGCAGATCGCAGCTATGCGTGGGTGGTCTATCCCGATGGACGCACGCAAAAAGTACCGGTCGCTTACTGGAATAAACGTCACGTTGAGCCGATGCCCGGCAGCATCATTTTTGTTGGGCTGTCTGACTCTGTCTGGAGCCGCGCCCCGGATCAAATCAATGCCGACATTCTTCGTACTCTGACCCAGCGGATACCTGAATAATGAGAAAAACTTATCTGCTCAGCCTGCTGGCGCTGGGTATCAGCACGGCCTGCCACGGTGAAACGTACCCTGCGCCGATTGGGCCTTCCCAGTCTGACTTTGGCGGTGTGGGGCTGCTGCAAACGCCAACCGCGCGGATGGCGCGTGAAGGGGAAATGAGCCTCAACTACCGCGATAACGATCAGTACCGTTACTACTCCGCGTCGGTGCAGTTGTTCCCGTGGCTGGAAACGACCTTACGCTATACCGATGTGCGCACCAAAAAATACAGTAGCGTGGAGTCATTTTCAGGCGATCAGACGTATAAAGACAAAGCGTTCGATCTCAAATTGCGATTGTGGGAAGAGAGCTACTGGATGCCGCAGGTCGCGGTTGGCGCACGGGATATCGGCGGAACCGGTCTGTTTGATGCGGAATACATCGTGGCCAACAAAGCCTGGGGGCCGTTTGATTTCTCGCTTGGTCTTGGCTGGGGATATCTTGGTACCAGCGGTAATGTGAGTAATCCGCTGTGCTCGTACAGCGATAAATTCTGTTATCGCGATAACAGCTATAAACAGGCGGGCTCCATCGACGGTAGCCAGATGTTCCACGGCCCTGCGTCACTGTTTGGCGGCGTGGAATACCAGACGCCCTGGCAGCCGCTGCGCCTGAAGCTGGAATATGAGGGTAACAACTACCAGCAGGATTTTGCCGGCAAGCTGGATCAGAAGAGCAAGTTTAACGTCGGCGCCATTTACCGCGTCACCGATTGGGCCGACGTTAACCTCAGCTACGAGCGCGGTAATACCTTTATGTTCGGTGTCACGCTACGCACGAACTTCAACGATCTGCGACCAACGTATAACGACAACGCGCGACCGCAATATCAGCCCCAGCCGCAGGATGCCATCCTGCAACATTCGGTGGTGGCGAATCAGCTCACGCTACTGAAATACAACGCCGGGCTGGCGGATCCGAAACTCCAGGTGCAGGGCGATACGCTGTACGTGACCGGCGAACAGGTGAAATACCGTGACTCGCGGGAAGGGATCGAACGGGCAAATCGGATCGTAATGAACGATCTCCCTGAGGGGATTCGTACGATCCGTATTACGGAAAATCGCCTGAATTTACCGCAGGTCACCACCGAAACAGATGTTGCGAGTCTGCAGGATCATCTGCAAGGCGAGCCGCTGGGCCATGAAACACCGCTGGTGCAAAAGCGCGTGGAGCCCGTGGTGCCGCAGACCACCGAGCAGGGCTGGTATATCGATAAATCACGCTTTGATTTTCACATTGATCCGGTACTCAACCAGTCCGTGGGCGGCCCGGAAAACTTCTATATGTATCAGCTGGGTGTCATGGGAACGGCAGATCTGTGGGTGACAGACCATCTGCTCACGACCGGCAGTCTGTTTGCTAACCTGGCCAATAACTACGACAAGTTTAACTACACCAATCCGCCCAGTGATTCACATTTGCCGCGGGTCCGTACTCACGTCCGTGACTACGTGCAGAACGATGTGTATGTGAATAACCTGCAGGCCAACTACTTCCAGTCACTCGGCAACGGGTTTTACGGACAAGTGTACGGTGGCTATCTGGAAACCATGTTTGGCGGCGCAGGGGCTGAAGTGCTGTACCGTCCACTGGACAGCAATTGGGCGTTTGGCGTTGACGCCAACTATGTGAAGCAGCGTGACTGGCGCAGTGCGCAGGACATGATGAAATTCACCGACTACAGCGTGAAGACCGGACATCTGACGGCGTACTGGAACCCGTCGTTTGCCCAGGATGTACTGGTAAAAGCCAGCGTGGGGCAGTACCTGGCGGGCGATAAAGGCGGGACCCTTGAAATCGCCAAACGCTTCGACAGCGGCGTGGTGGTCGGCGGTTATGCAACCCTCACCGATGCATCACCGGATGAGTATGGGGAAGGTGATTTCACCAAAGGCGTGTATGTCTCCGTGCCGCTGGATCTCTTCTCCTCGGGACCAACCCGCAGCCGTGCGGCAATTGGCTGGACGCCGTTGACGCGCGACGGTGGTCAGCAGCTTGGGCGTAAGTTTGGTTTGTACGATATGACCAGTGACAGGAGTGAGAACTTCCGTTGATGTGAATGTTGATCGCCCGGTGACGCCACGCTTACCGGGCCTACGGTAGGCCGGATAAGGCAAAGCCGCCATCCGGCAAGAACCGTTGAGTGAACAAAACATAAACAAAAAATGTAGATCTCCGTCACATTTTTGCGTTATACAGGAACTTCGCCATTGAGCAAAAGGGGCTGCTATGACGCCGATATCTCGTCCGCGCGTGGAGTTTATCTCCACGATGTTACAGACTGTGTTGAATCTTGGGCTACTGAGTCTGGGGCTGATTCTGGTGGTATTCCTCGGCAAAGAGACGCTGCATCTGGCGGATGTGCTGTTCGCGCCGGAACAAACCAGCAAATATGAGCTGGTGGAAGGGCTGGTGGTTTACTTCCTCTACTTTGAATTTATCGCGCTGATTGTGAAGTACTTTCAGTCAGGTTTTCACTTTCCGCTGCGCTACTTTGTTTATATCGGGATCACGGCGATTGTGCGGTTGATCATCGTCGATCATAAAGCTCCCATGGACGTGTTGATCTATTCCGCAGCGATCCTGCTGCTGGTGATCACGCTGTGGCTGTGTAATTCCAAACGGTTGAAGCGTGAGTAAAAAATAACACGCCGCATTGGGCTGCGGCGTGTTGTTTACGTTGATTACTGCGCAGACGCGGGCTGCGTTTTCTCTGCTGCGGGTTCCCACAGCTCTTCGAGTTCTTCCAGCGTTTTGCCTTTGGTTTCCGGTACGAACTTCCACATAAACAGCGCCGCCAGAATGCCCATGCAACCGTAAATCCAGTAGGAGAAACCGTTGTGGAAATGGGCAACCAGCCACGAATTTTTGTCCATCATCGGGAAGGTCCAGGAGACAAAGTAGTTCGCCAACCACTGGGCGGCCACCGCAATGGCGAGCGCTTTGCCACGGATCGCGTTGGGGAAAATCTCAGCCAGCAGTACCCAGCACACCGGGCCCCAGGACATGGCGAATGCCGCAACATAAAACAGCATCGACAGCAGCGCCACCAGACCAGAAGCCTGGGTATAAAACGCAGTACCGAGGCTGAACATGCCGATGGCCATACCCAGCGCGCCAATAATTTGCAGCGGTTTACGGCCAAATTTATCGACCGTCATGATCGCCAGCACGGTGAAGCTCAGGTTGATTACGCCCACGATGATGGTCTGCAACAGCGCGACGTCGGTGCTGGCGCCCAGGGTTTTAAAAACTTCCGGCGCGTAGTAGAGAACAACGTTGATGCCGACGAACTGCTGGAAGATGGACAGCATGACGCCGATGACGATGACCGCAGTGCCAAACATCAGCAGACGCCCGCCTGTTTTGCGACCGTGCTCCAGTGACTGATTGATCTCCTGCATCGCCTGGGTAGCAAGATTGCTGCCCATAATTTTGCGCAGAATACCTTCCGCCTGCTCGTGTCTGCCGCGCGCCATCAGCCAGCGTGGGCTTTCCGGTACGGTATACAACAGCATTAAAAACAGCAGGGCGGGAATGCTTTCAGAGGCAAACATATAACGCCAGCCATCGGTATTCAGCCAGCTGGCGTCGCCGGAACGGGCAATAAAATAGTTTACGCAGTAGACCATCAGTTGCCCGAAAATAATCGCGAACTGGTTAAAGGAAACCAGTTTTCCACGAATATGTGCCGGGGCCAGTTCTGCGATATACATCGGTGAGAGCATGGAGGCTAAACCGACGCCGATACCACCAATAATGCGATAAATAACAAATTCGGGGACGTATCCGGCTAAATAAACAGGAACAGCATTATCCGGATTAATGGCGGTAAATCCTAATTCCGGCCATGCGGAACCGATGCCGGAAATAAAGAACAGGATCGCGGCGATTTTGAGTGAATCGCGACGACCAAAGCGGTTACTGCAATAGCCACCCAGCGCACCACCGATGATACAGCCAATTAGCGCGCTGGCGACGCAGAAGCCTAACAGTGAGTTTGCGGCGGATTCACTCAGATGTTGTGGGGCGACAAAAACCGTATTTAAGGACTCGACGGTA
Source organism: Citrobacter sp. KH_055_1 (assembly GCF_057838705.1). Taxonomy (NCBI): domain Bacteria; kingdom Pseudomonadati; phylum Pseudomonadota; class Gammaproteobacteria; order Enterobacterales; family Enterobacteriaceae; genus Citrobacter; species Citrobacter sp. KH_055_1. The sequence goes on along the minus strand of NZ_CM174473.1, from coordinate 4,429,447 downwards.
CCGGAGATGACGGCGGTGTCGTAGCCGAATAACAGTCCTCCTAATGTGGCAACTAATGTAATCGAAAAAATATAACTGGAATTATATTGGGTATTCATTCAGACCTGCCTTAGAAGATACAGCTCTTTTTATCAGTGTTGTGATGGTGGATTTAACAGGCAGGTATGACAATTATCATTTTTTACATTGCAATTACGTTTTGTCTTTTCTGTGATCTTCACTCTGTTTAATTAATGTCCGCTCAGGCGAGAAATAAAATTGCAGTGATGGCGAGCACGAAAGAAAATAATCGTAACAGCAATGCAAAATTACATAAAAAAAGGGCGCTCCGTAGAGCGCCGAAAAACAGTCACAGGTTGGGATAACATAAGTTGAGGGTTGCAGTGGCATGCCCGTTGCCGGGCGGGTACATCGATGAAACTTAGCCTTTCACACCGCCTGCCGTCAGGCCGTTAACCAGCCAGCGCTGGGCCAGCAGGAACACCAGGGTGATCGGAATAGCAGAAAGCACGGCTGCAGCGGCAAAGTCGCCCCACAAATAGTTCTGTGGATTGAGATACTGCTGCATACCGACTGCCAGGGTATAGCTGTTCACATCACGCAACAACAGTGAGGCGACCGGGACTTCGGTAATTGCGGCGATGAACGACAGAATGAACACCACCGCCAGAATCGGCACCGACAACGGCAACAGCACCAGGCGGAATGCCTGCCACGGCGTTGCGCCATCCAGCGCGGCCGCTTCTTCCAGTGAACCGTCGATGGTTTCGAAATACCCCTTGATTGTCCAGACGTGCAGCGCAATGCCGCCAAGGTAGGCGAAGATCACGCCACCGTGGGTGTTCAGACCGATAAACGGAATGTACTGGCCCAGACGGTCAAACAAGGCATATAACGCCACCAGCGACAGTACCGCCGGGAACATCTGGAAAATCAGCATGCCTTTCAGCAACGTGGCTTTACCTGGGAAGCGCATGCGGGCGAAGGCGTAAGCACAGGTGGTGGAGAGGGTCACGATACCGATCGCGGTAATGGTGGCCACTTTCACCGAGTTCCACAGCCACAGCAGCACCGGGAACGGAGGCGGCGTCACGCGGCCATCCGCGTGTTCCACGCTAAAGCCCAGCGCCAGTTTCCAGTGCTCCCAGGAGATATTTTCCGGGATCAGACTGCCGGTGGCGAAGTTACCTTCGCGCAGCGAGATGGCAATGACCATCAGCAGCGGGAACATAATTGCCGCGATAAAAATCAGCAGACCTAAGTGCGTTGCGAATAAACGTAACTTTTGTGATTTCGGTTGGACCATAGCCATTGTCGTTATCTCCCTTAATCAAACTTCATACGTGTAGCTTTCAGGTTCACAATGGCCAGCGCACCGACCAGCAGGAAGATCAGGGTGGCTATCGCCGCCGCCAGACCGAAGTCCTGACCGCCGCCGCCTTCAAAGGCGATACGGTAGGTGTAACTGACGAGCAGGTCGGTATAACCGGCTGGCGTGGTGGTACCGAGTCGGTCCGGGCCACCGTTGGTCAACAGCTGAATCAGCACGAAGTTGTTAAAGTTAAAGGCAAAGCTGGCGATCATCAGCGGCGTCAGCGGCTTGATCAGCAACGGCAGCGTAATCTTAAAGAAGTTCTGGAATGGGCCAGCGCCATCCATTGCCGAGGCTTCATACAGATCGTCGGGAATCGCCTTCAGCAGCCCCATGCACAGGATCATCATGTACGGATAGCCCAGCCAGGTGTTGACGATGATAATCATCGAACGCGCGGTGGTTGGGTCACTGAACCAGGCCGGCTTGATGCCGAACAGCGCGCTCAACATCATGTTGATTTCACCGAAGCTCTGGTTAAATAACCCCTTGAAAATCAGTATCGAGATAAACGACGGCACGGCGTAAGGCAGAATCAGCAGCACGCGATAAATCGCTTTGCCTTTCAGCGATTCCCATTGCACCAGACAGGCCAGAATCATACCGACGGCAACGGTCAGGATGACGGTGAGCACCGAGAAGACGACGGTCCAGATAAAGATCGCGAAGAACGGTTTCTGAATGCCTTCATCGGTAAAGACGCGGGTGAAGTTATCCCAGCCGATGGCGACGGTATAGCCTGGGCTGAGTTTCTCTGTACCCCAGCTACCGTCTAGCGCGAGTGACTGGTAGTAACCAATATCGTTATTGGCACGGTATTTTACGCCGCTCTGATTGTTGGTGAGCGTGCCGTCATCAGCAAGCGTATACAGCGGCTGCGTACCGGAGAACTGGCGCAGCGAGCTCATAATAACCTTGCTGTCATCCGGCAGCACGGCGGTCAGTTGGGTCAGCGCCTGGCGGTTTTGCGTGATGATACGCAGCGTGGCACGTTCACCTGCTGGCAGCGCTTCGGCTTCTTTCAGTTGTAGTTTCTGCTCGCCACCAAATTTAAAGGCGTCGGAGACATAATTTTTACCTGTTTCACCGTCGGTGAGGGCCAGTTGCCATTCCGTACCCGCCGGATACAGACCAAAGTTGTAGGTTTTACCCGCCTGATAAGAACGGTCCATCAGGACTTCCTGGGCGCGTTCAAAGGTCAGTTGGTTGGTACTGCTGTAGTTGGTAAAGGCAATTGCAATGGTGCAAATGAGTGGAAACAGAACAAATAACCCCATACCAGCCACGCCAGGATAGACATAGCGCCAGGCATAGGCTTTACGGTTGGCGAAAATATACAGGCCAGCAGAGCTTAAAATAAGCGTCATGATGGCAAACAGGTACTCCCCCTGAGCGTACATCAAAACAACAAGGTAGCCCACCAGCAGACCCAGCAGACCCATCACTGACCATTTCAGCGTGTCGCTTTGCCACCAGTATTTCTTTTTAATGACATCCATGGGGATCTTCCTCTACAACTTTGAACATCTGTCGGCAAAAATGCCTGATGGCGCTGCGCTTATCAGGCCTACAGTGATTTGTAGGCCGGATAAGGCATTCATGCCGCCATCCGGCACGTGCGCTACAGCATTACTTGGTGATACGACCTTGTGCATCTTTCAGCGCAGCATCAACGGTTTGACGACCGCTGGCGGCGTTGATCACTGCGGTACGAACGGCATACCAGAATGCAGACATCTGCGGGATGTTCGGCATGATTTCGCCTTTCTCGGCGTTACCCATGGTGGCCGCGATACGTGGATCTTTCGCTAACTCTTCCTGGAAGGATTTCAGCGCGACGGCACCCAGCGGTTTGTCCTTGTTCACTTCATCCAGACCCTGATCGGTCAGCAGGTAGTTTTCGAGGAACTCTTTCGCCAGTTCTTTGTTCGGGCTGGCGGCGTTAATACCGGCGCTCAGTACGCCGACAAACGGTTTAGACGCTTTGCCTTTGAAGGTTGGCAGCAGCGTTACGCCGTAGTTCACCTTGCTCTTATCGATGTTCGACCAGGCCCACGGACCGTTGATGGTCATCGCGGTATCGCCTTTGTTAAAGGCCGCTTCAGCGATGGAGTAGTCGGTATCCGCGTTCATGTGTTTGTTCTTAATCAGATCGACCAGGAAGGTCAGACCCGCTTTCGCGCCAGCGTTATCCACGCCCACGTCTTTGACGTCGTATTTGCCGTTTTCAAACTTGAACGCGTATCCGCCGTCGGCAGCAATCAGCGGCCAGGTGAAGTACGGTTCTTGCAGGTTGAACATCAGGGCGGATTTGCCTTTCGCCTTCAGCTCTTTATCCAGTGCAGGAATTTCTTCCCAGGTTTTCGGTGGGTTTGGCACGAGGTCTTTGTTGTAAATCAGCGACAGTGCTTCAACGGCGATCGGGTAGGCGATCAGTTTACCGTTGTAACGTACGGCATCCCAAGTGAACGGGAACAGTTTGTCCTGGAACGCTTTGTCTGGCGTAACTTCAGCCAACAGACCCGATTGCGCGTAGCCGCCAAAACGGTCATGTGCCCAGAAGATGATGTCCGGGCCGTCACCGGTCGCGGCAACCTGCGGGAATTTTTCTTCCAGCTTATCCGGATGTTCAATGGTGACTTTGATGCCGGTGTCTTTCTCGAATTTTTTACCCACTTCAGCGAGGCCGTTATAGCCTTTGTCGCCGTTGATCCAGATAACCAGTTTGCCCTCTTCAATCTTGGCGAGAGCCGAGGCGGAAAACATCATCGTCGTCAATGCAGACAATGCGAGGATGCGTGCGCCGGTTTTGATTTTCATATTCCCCATCCTTTTTGGTGATGTGCGCTTGGATACACAGAGGTGGCTTAACGGTGTCTAGTTTCTTTATACGGCAACCTCTTTCCATCCTCCTTACCCCTACGCCCCACCCACTCTTTATGTGATCTGTGTTACAGAAATGTGAGTAATGCGTGCTGGCGCACATAAAAACCCACTGATTTTTGCGGGCGACATCACGAAATTCCTTGGCGGCGTACGGCCCGGGTCTCAGACGCGACTCTCTCATCCTCCCGCCTCCTCCCCCATAAAAAAGCTGGGGGGTGGAGGATTCACGCTCCTAATGGATAACGCATAGTCAGCCCATGATGAATGTTGCTGTCGATGACAGGTTGTAACGAAGGGAGAAGGGCATGGCGAGCGTACAGCTGCGAAATGTAACGAAAGCCTGGGGTGACGTGGTGGTATCGAAGGATATCAATCTCGACATTCACGAAGGAGAGTTCGTGGTATTTGTCGGACCGTCAGGCTGCGGTAAGTCGACCTTGCTGCGTATGATCGCCGGGCTGGAAACCATCACCAGCGGCGACCTGTTTATCGGGGACACCCGAATGAACGACATCCCGCCCGCCGAACGCGGCGTGGGTATGGTCTTCCAGTCCTACGCGCTGTATCCCCATTTATCCGTCGCCGAGAACATGTCTTTCGGTCTCAAACTGGCCGGTGCCAAAAAAGACGTCATGAACCAGCGTGTGAATCAGGTCGCTGAAGTCCTGCAGCTGGCGCACCTGCTTGAGCGTAAGCCAAAAGCACTCTCTGGCGGTCAGCGTCAACGCGTGGCGATTGGCCGTACGCTGGTGGCTGAACCGCGCGTGTTCCTGCTCGATGAACCGCTTTCTAACCTGGATGCAGCACTGCGTGTGCAGATGCGTATTGAAATCTCCCGCCTGCATAAACGTCTGGGCCGCACGATGATTTACGTCACCCACGATCAGGTCGAAGCGATGACGCTGGCCGACAAAATCGTGGTGCTGGATGCGGGCCGCGTCGCGCAGGTCGGCAAGCCGCTGGAGCTGTACCACTACCCAGCCGACCGCTTTGTGGCGGGCTTTATTGGTTCACCGAAGATGAACTTCCTGCCGGTGAAAGTCACCGCAACCGCAATCGACCAAGTGCAGGTTGAATTACCTAACCGCCAGCAAATCTGGCTACCGGTAGAAAGCCGTGCCGTGCAGGTTGGCGCCAACATGTCCTTAGGTATTCGCCCGGAACATCTGCTGCCCAGCGATATCGCTGACGTCACCCTCGAAGGTGAAGTTCAGGTGGTCGAGCAGTTGGGCCACGAAACGCAAATTCATATCCAGATCCCCGCCATCCGTCAAAACCTGGTGTACCGCCAGAATGACGTGGTGTTGGTAGAAGAGGGTGCCACATTCGCTATCGGCCTGCCGCCAGAGCGTTGCCATCTGTTCCGTGAAGATGGCACTGCATGTCGTCGGTTGCATCAAGAGCCGGGCGTTTAAGGTGTCCCATTAAAAAAAAGCGCAAATCCGTCAAGGTGAAGCGTTCAAAGAAAAGCAATGATCTCAGGAGATAGAATGATGATTACTCTGCGCAAACTCCCTCTGGCGGTTGCTGTAGCAGCAGGCATTATGTCTGTTCAGGCAATGGCCGTGGATTTCCATGGTTATGCTCGTTCCGGTATCGGCTGGACGGGTAGTGGCGGCGAACAACAGTGTTTCCAGGCAACCGGTGCACAAAGTAAATACCGTCTCGGTAACGAATGTGAAACCTATGCGGAAATTAAACTGGGTCAGGAAGTGTGGAAAGAGGGCGATAAGAGCTTCTACTTCGACACTAACGTCGCCTACTCCGTCGCACAGCAGAATGACTGGGAAGGAACTGACCCGGCATTCCGTGAAGCAAACGTGCAGGGTAAAAACCTGATTGAATGGCTGCCAGGTTCCACCATTTGGGCCGGTAAGCGCTTCTACCAGCGTCATGATGTGCACATGATCGACTTCTACTACTGGGATATTTCAGGTCCTGGTGCCGGTATTGAAAACATCGATCTGGGCTTCGGTAAACTGGCGCTGGCAGCGACCCGTTCTCAGGAAGCGGGCGGCTCTTACGCGTTCAGCAGCCAGAATATTTATGATCGTACCAAAGACACCGCCAACGACGTGTTCGACGTGCGTTTAGCGCAAATGGCGATTAACCCGGACGGTATGCTGGAACTGGGTGTGGACTACGGTCGTGCTAATACCACCGATGACTACCACCTGGCAGACGGCGCATCAAAAGATGGCTGGATGTTCACCGCTGAACATACCCAGAGCATGCTGAAAGGCTATAACAAGTTTGTTGTTCAGTATGCGACAGACTCCATGACCACGCAGGGTAAAGGCCTGAACCAGGGCTCTTACGGTTCTTCTACGACAACCATTACCAATCCAGATGGTACTAAGACTAACTTCGCCAATAACGTGGTGAATAACAACGGTAGCCTGTTCCGCGTGCTGGACCACGGTGCTATCTCGCTGGGCGACAAATGGGACCTGATGTACGTCGGTATGTACCAGAACCTCGACATGGATAACGACCTGGGTACCGAATGGTACACCGTGGGTATCCGTCCGATGTACAAATGGACGCCGATCATGAGCACCCTGCTGGAAGTGGGCTATGACAACGTGAAATCGCAGCAGACCAGCGATCGCAACAGCCAGTACAAAGTTACCCTGGCGCAACAATGGCAGGCTGGCGACAGCATCTGGTCTCGTCCGGCAATCCGCGTCTTCGCAACCTATGCCAAATGGGATGAAGAGTGGGGCTACGTGAAAAATGGTAACGACGTTACCAAATTCGCGGCAGCAACTAACTCCGGTATCAGCACCACCAGCCGTGGCGACAGCGACGAGTGGTCCTTCGGTGCCCAGATGGAAATCTGGTGGTAATCCAGCATTAACCTGACGTAAAGACCGAAAGAGGGGCGTAAGCCCCTCTTACTTAAGGTTTAGCGCGCTATTGCCTGGCCACCGCTGAACCCATGCTATCTGAGGTGATAACAATGAAAATGAAGAAAAGTCTCGTTGCCCTTTGTTTATCTGCAGGGTTATTTGCCAGTGCGCCCGGCATCAGCCTGGCCGATGTGAATTTTGTGCCGCAGAACACCACCGGTGCACCCGCAATCCCCACTGCCGCACTGCAACAATTAGCCTGGACGCCTGTTGATCAATCCAAGGTTCAGTCCACACAGCTTGCGACTGCCGGTCAGCGTCTGGACGTGGCGGGGATTAGCGGTCCGGTTGCCGCCTATAGCGTACCGGCCAATATTGGTGAGCTGACTCTGACGCTCTCCAGTGAAGTTAACAAACAAACCAGCGTATTTGCGCCAAACGTCCTGATTCTTGATCAGAACATGACGCCATCTGCTTTCTTCCCCAGCAGCTATTTCACCTATCAGGAGCCCGGCGTGATGAGCGCGGATCGCCTGGAAGGGGTCATGCGCCTGACGCCAGCGCTGGGCCAGCAGAAGCTCTATGTTCTGGTCTTCACCACCGAGAAAGATCTCCAGCAGACCACGACTCTGCTTGACCCGGCAAAAGCCTATGCCAAGGGCGTGGGTAACGCCGTGCCGGATATCCCGGATCCGATCGCCCGTCATACCACAGATGGCTTGCTGAAACTAAAAGTCAAAACCAGCTCCTCCTCCAGCGTGCTGGTCGGGCCGCTGTTTGGCTCATCCGGTCCGGGACCGGTGACGGTGGGCAACACTGCCGCACCAGCAGCGGCCTATGCGGCTCCGGCTGCGGTGGCAGCTGCCCCGGTCGCCGCACCAGCCCCGCAGAAAAGCGAGCCGATGCTGAACGACACGGAAAGCTATTTTAACCAGGCGATTAAGGATGCTGTGGCGAAAGGCGATGTCGATAAAGCGCTGAAGCTGCTTGATGAAGCTGAACGTCTGGGATCCAAATCTGCCCGTTCCACCTTTATCAGCAGTGTAAAAGGCAAGGGGTAACCGTCTCCCCACATTGCTGATTTTGCAACAACTGGTGCGTCTCCTGGCGCACCTTTTTTTATCCTTCCATGCTACTTGTTATGCTTGTGTTGCTCCGCCGATCACTTAATCATGTTTGCTCACCCCGTAATGCCTTTTCTGCGATACAATGCCTGAACGTGATAAATCGGAGAGTAAGGCATGCCACACCCTGCGTTAACGCAACTGCGTGCGCTGCGTTATTTTGATGCGATCCCGACGCTGGACCCCCAACTGCTTGACTGGTTGTTACTGGAAGACTCCATGACCCAACGTTTTGAGCAGCAGGGAAAGCAGGTCAGCGTAACGTTGATACGAGAAGGATTTGTTGGGCAAAATGAGGTGGCCGAAGAACTGACGCTGCTGCCGACAGAATCCCGCTATTGGTTACGTGAAATCCTGCTCTGCGCGGATGGTGAACCCTGGCTTGCCGGGCGCACCGTGGTGCCGGAATCGACATTGTGTGGCCCTGAACTGGCCTTGCAAAATCTGGGGAAAACCCCGCTCGGGCGCTACCTGTTTACGTCATCGACATTGACCCGAGATTTTATTGAGATTGGCCGCGATGCAGAGCTGTGGGGGCGTCGTTCCCGCCTGCGGCTGAGCGGTAAGCCACTGATGCTTACCGAGCTTTTTTTACCTGCATCGCCGTTGTACTGAGAGGAAGATAAAGATGGAGTGGAGTCTGACGCAGAATAAGCTGCTGGCGTTTCACCGCTTGATGCGTACGGATAAGCCAATCGGCGCCTTACTGCTGCTCTGGCCAACGCTGTGGGCGTTGTGGGTGGCGACCCCTGGGGTTCCGCAATTGAGGATCCTGGCGGTGTTTGTGGCTGGCGTCTGGTTAATGCGCGCCGCCGGATGCGTGGTGAATGATTACGCTGACCGCAAATTTGACGGTCATGTGAAACGCACCGCGAACCGACCGCTGCCAAGCGGTGCCGTGACGGAGAAAGAAGCCCGCACGTTGTTTGTTGTGCTGGTGTTGCTCGCCTTCCTGCTGGTCCTGACGCTCAACACGATGACCATTTTGTTGTCGATTGCCGCGTTGGCGCTGGCGTGGGTTTATCCCTTCATGAAGCGCTATACGCACCTGCCGCAGGTGGTGCTGGGTGCGGCGTTTGGCTGGTCTATCCCGATGGCGTTTGCCGCCGTGAGCGAGTCGGTACCGCTCAGCTGCTGGTTGATGTTTCTGGCCAATATTCTCTGGGCAGTGGCTTATGACACCCAATATGCGATGGTCGACCGCGATGATGACCTGAAGATTGGCATTAAATCGACCGCTATCCTGTTCGGCCAAAACGACAAACTGATTATTGGTCTTCTGCAAGTGGGCGTACTGGTGCTGATGGCGCTGGTGGGCTGGCTGAACGGACTGGCGCTGGGCTATTACTGGTCTTTGCTGGTAGCAGGGGCGCTGTTTGTGTATCAGCAGAAGCTGATCGTTAACCGCGAGCGGGATGCCTGCTTTAAAGCATTTATGAATAACAACTACGTGGGCCTGGTGTTGTTCTTAGGCCTTGCGATGAGTTACTGGCATCTTTGAGTTTTAGTCTGCGATAAAAAAAAACCGGTCATTTCGACCGGTTTTTTTATGCTTACTCACCCTGAGTGGCGCTCTCGATGGTCAGACGGACATCCGACGTCACCAGTTCGGCCAGCATCTGGTAAATCTTCATCGTCTCTTCCGGCTCGGCATCTCCGGTGTCGCTGATGTAGCCTTCGTCACGCAGGGTCAGCACCAGGGAACTGAACACCGCTTTATCGAAGAATTCCGGTGCGTTGATACCGTGCAGTACGGAAAGACGTTGAGCGACGGTGCGGCTCTCTTTCTCCAGCGTACCGCGGTTGATCGACGGATTCGCGCTCAACAGCCAGAAGGTGATGGCGTAGCGCTGCAGAGTCTCACGCGCACCTGCGGCCAGCAGCTGTAGCGTGCGGGAGCGTGCCGGGTTGATTTGCAGCTCATCGTTTTGCAACGTAATCAGACCCTGACGCTGCATTTCTCCAGCCAGTTCGTCGATCACCCCTGTAAGCTCATCGCGCTCCCAGCGCAGGAACAGCTCGGCTTTCAGCATCGGATACAGTGCATCAATATGTTGCTGCAATGCGACGCGTGAAATCCGGCGATGCTGAGTCACAATCGCCGCCATCAGTGACGGCAGTACCAGCATATGCGCAATATTGTTGCGGTAGTAAGTCATCAATACCGCCTGCTCGCGCGGCAGAATGATGATGTCACCGATGGTATCTTTCTCGACCTCAAACTTGTTCATCTGCAGGGCGTGATCGATAAGCTCACTGGCACTCTGCGTCGGAACCGTTGCATCTGATGCATACGGTACGTTACGCAGCAGGCTGAGGTAGCAATCAAGCTGCTCAGTTAACTGCTCGCGGGTCAGGGAACGCTGGCGGGATGCCAGTAGCGCGGTACAGCACAGGTTCATGGCGTTGGCCGCACCGGCGTTGTTAATGCGCACCATCAGATCGGCGGCAATGTTATTGACCGTCGGCGTCAGCCAGGCAGGGCGAATCGACTCGATAGGATCGATAGACTCACGCCACTCCGGCACGTGCTGATTGAGGTAGGTCATCAATGGCATCGGTTCGCCAAAGTTGACGTAGCCCTGACCCAGATTACGCAGCTTGCTTAAGCCACGCAGCATCTGCGGCAGGCTCTCTTTCTCTTTTGTCGCGCCACGCAGTTCTTTCGCGTAGGTGCCGACTTCCATCACGTGCTCGTAGCCAATGTAAATCGGCACCAGGGTGATAGGACGCGTACCGCCGCGCAGCATTGCCTGGATGGTCATCGATAGCGTGCCGGTTTTCGGATCCAGCAAACGACCGGTACGTGAGCGCCCACCTTCGACAAAGTACTCAACCGAATAACCGCGGCTGAACAACTCGCCGAGGTATTCGCGGAAGACGGTGGAATAGAGCTTATTGCCCTTGAAGGTACGACGAATAAAGAACGCACCCAGGCGGCGGAAAATCGGGCCAGCCGGCCAGAAGTTCAGGTTGATCCCGGCCGCAATGTGCGGAGGAACCAGCCCCTGGTGATACAGAACGTACGACAGCAGCATGTAATCCATATGGCTGCGGTGGCAGGGGACATAGACAATTTCATGTCCGTCGTGCGCCAGTTGGCGAACGCGTTCTGCATTGTGAACGTTAATACCCTGATACAGTCGGTTCCAGGTGAATCCCAGAATACGGTCAGTCAGGCGGATCATCTCGTAGGAGAAGTTGGCGGCGATCTCTTCCATCAGCGCAATGGCATTTTGCTGCGCTTTTTCGTGGGAGATTTTTTTACTGCGGGCTTCATCTTCTACCGCACGGGCGATTGCTTTTGAGGCCAGCAGCTTATTAAACAGATCCTGGCGGGCAGGGAGGCGCGGGCCAACAGCAGCTAAACGCTGACGGGCAAAGTGCATACGCGCCACGCGCGCCAGTTTCTGAGCGATGATTTTATCCGTACCGTGTTCGTCTGCCATGCGGCGCAGAGAGACCGACGGCGAGAAACGGACAAAACTGTCGCGACCGAGCCAGGAAACGGCGAAGAATTTCTGTACGCCGTTCAGCATGCGCAGCGGCGGGTTGACTTCACCTTTTTCGCGGCCAGGCGCGCGGCCAAACATCACCGAAACCGGCACCATCTGCACATCCAGGTCAGGATTGCTGCGATGCAGATCGAGATAGTTATGGAACAGCTTGATGGACTCTTCTTTTGGTGTGTAATAGGTGAACACACGCGGACCGCCGTGAATAAACACGTAGCGCGGCAGTAAAGTCCCGTCTATCTCCAGCGGTTCCAGGGGATCGGGAAGATCGTGCGCCAAACATTGGGCACGTAGCGTCAGCAAGTCTGCTTTTGAGTTGTACGGTAGGACGTACATAATGGGACGAGACGTATCGAGCCCCAACTCCGGGGCAGGTTCTGCCGGAATAGACTTGCTTTTTACCAGGACGCTTAATGGTAAATTCAGTAATTTGTAGTAAATTCGTGGCCAGCCGGACATAAACGATGTAAAGCCTCTGGTTAATAATGCAAATGCGCTGCAAGGATATCAGAAAGTTTAGTGAATTTCTGGTGTATCCCGTCATACTTCGCGCTGCTTTGCCACACCCTGAAACAAACGGGGTAACGTTACAATGACATTGACGCTAATAATGTAAAAAGGTTCTTTTGATGGCCAATAATACCACTGGATTCACCCGAATTATCAAAGCTGCTGGCTACTCGTGGAAAGGTTTTCGCGCCGCATGGATAAATGAAGCGGCATTTCGTCAGGAAAGTGTTGCCGTACTGCTGGGCGTCGCCATCGCCTGCTGGCTGGACGTCGACGCCATTACCCGTGTGTTGTTGATTGGTTCAGTAATGCTGGTGATGATCGTTGAAATCTTAAACAGCGCTATTGAAGCAGTGGTCGACCGTATTGGATCGGAGTATCACGAACTTTCCGGTCGAGCGAAAGATATGGGGTCGGCGGCTGTTCTGCTGTCTATTTTTGTCGCCCTGATCACCTGGGGCATCCTGTTGTGGTCCCATTTTCGATAAGGATTCCACAACTTCATAAATCTCCTGTTTTTTGTGCAGTTTGCGGTTCCAAAATCGCCTTTAGCTGTATATACTCACAGCATAACTGTATATACACCCAGGGGGCGGAATGAAAGCGTTAACGGCCAGGCAGCAAGAGGTGTTTGATCTCATTCGGGATCACATCAGCCAGACAGGTATGCCACCGACGCGTGCGGAGATCGCGCAGCGTTTGGGATTCCGTTCCCCAAACGCGGCTGAAGAACACCTTAAAGCGCTGGCGCGTAAAGGGGTGCTCGAAATCGTCTCTGGCGCATCGCGTGGTATTCGTCTGTTGCATGAAGAAGAGGTAGGATTACCGCTTGTAGGCCGCGTTGCTGCAGGTGAGCCGCTGCTGGCGCAACAGCACATCGAAGGCCACTATCAGGTTGATCCATCCCTGTTCAAACCTAATGCTGATTTCCTGCTGCGCGTCAGCGGTATGTCAATGAAAGACATTGGTATTATGGATGGCGATCTGCTGGCAGTGCATAAGACACAGGACGTGCGTAACGGCCAGGTGGTTGTTGCCCGCATTGATGATGAAGTGACGGTTAAACGCCTGAAAAAACAGGGCAATAAGGTCGAGCTTCTGCCAGAAAACAGCGAGTTCAAACCGATCGTTGTCGACCTGCGTGAGCAGAACTTCACCATTGAAGGACTGGCCGTCGGCGTTATCCGTAACGGTGAATGGCTGTAACGGTCTGTTGATTTCCTGTAGGCCGGATAAGACGGTTACGTCGTCATCCGGCAACGTGCCCGGTGGCACTCTGTTTACCGGGCCTGTACGATTTTTTCCAGTATCTCTAACGTCTTCTCAGGCTCTCCTGTATGCCTTTTTTTACCTCCTCTGATAAAGCACTCTGGCACCTTGCCCTGCCAATGATTTTCTCCAATATCACCGTTCCCCTGCTGGGACTGGTGGATACGGCTGTGATTGGTCATCTGGATAGCCCGGTCTATTTGGGTGGTGTCGCCGTGGGGGCGACGGCAACCAGTTTTCTCTTTATGCTGCTGCTCTTTCTACGCATGAGTACCACCGGGCTGACGGCTCAGGCATTTGGCGCAAAAAATCCGCAGGCGTTGGCCCGAGCACTGGTGCAGCCGCTGATTCTGGCTTTGGGGGCGGGGGCGGCAATTGCGCTATTTCGTACGCCGATTATCGATCTGGCGTTACACATCGTGGGGGGGAGCGAAGCGGTACTGGAACAGGCCCGGCGCTTTCTTGAAATCCGTTGGCTCAGCGCGCCTGCCTCGCTGGCGAACCTGGTACTGCTTGGCTGGCTGCTGGGCGTTCAGTACGCGCGAGCACCGGTGATCCTGTTGATTGTCGGCAATATCCTCAACATTGTGCTCGATATATGGCTGGTGATGGGGCTGCATATGAACGTGCAGGGCGCCGCGCTGGCGACGGTGATTGCCGAATATGCCACGTTGCTGATTGGCCTGCTGATGGTGCGCAAGGTTCTCCACCTGCGCGGTGTTTCGCTCATGATGCTGAAACAGGCATGGCGCGGAAACTTCCGCCGTCTGATGGCGCTTAACCGCGACATCATGCTGCGTTCGCTGTTGCTGCAGCTGTGTTTTGGTGCGATTACGGTACTCGGGGCGCGTCTCGGGGGCGATATTATTGCGGTCAACGCCGTTCTGATGACCCTGTTGACCTTCACCGCCTATGCGCTGGACGGATTTGCCTATGCCGTGGAAGCGCACTCTGGTCAGGCTTATGGTGCGCGGGATGGCAGCCAACTGTTGGATGTCTGGCGCGCGGCGTGTCGACAGTCGGGCATTGTGGCGATCCTTTTTTCACTGGTCTATGCCCTGTTTGGCGAGCACATTATTGCGTCGTTGACCTCACTACCGCAGATTCAGCAACTGGCCGATCGTTACCTTATCTGGCAGGTGGTGTTACCACTGGTGGGCGTCTGGTGTTACCTGTTGGACGGCATGTTTATTGGCGCAACGCGTGCTGCGGAAATGCGTAACAGTATGGCCGTTGCCGCTGCGGGATTCGGCTTAACCTTATTCACGTTACCGCTGTTAGGCAACCACGGTTTGTGGCTGGCACTCGCCGTTTTTCTGGCGCTGCGCGGACTCTCGCTGGCTTTTATCTGGCAGCGTCACTGGCGAAATGGCACCTGGTTTGCCTGAGTCGTATGGTTAAAAATTCCGAATAATAAATAGAACTCAGAATCACTGACTACACTTATTCTCACGTCCAGCAAAAACATAGCGTGTCTGGACGCAGCACTCTCGCTATTCACAACCTAACGATGAGGATTTGATGATGAATAAAGACGAAGTCGGTGGTAACTGGAAGCAGTTGAAAGGTAAAGTGAAAGAGCAATGGGGCAAACTGACCGATGATGATATGACGGTCATTGAAGGTAAGCGTGACCAGCTGGTGGGTAAAGTCCAGGAACGTTACGGTTATGCGAAAGATCAGGCGGAGAAAGAAGTGAAGGATTGGGAAACCCGCAACGACTACCGTTGGTAATTATCCCCTCCCGCCTGAATGTACAAGGATGTACGTTCTCTCGCTTAACGCCCGACCTTCTTTTTTACCTGAATCGTATGATCATGCTGGCAGTCGCCAGGATGACGGCAGGCTTCAACTTCCACACAGACCTGACACAGGCCATGCGCTTCAATTACGTTATGACGTAGAGCAAAGCCCATCTTGGCCGCCAGCGTATGCATGATATCTTCCACGCCTTCCGCACACTCTTCTTTCACCACGCCGCAGCGGTCACAAATGAACATCGCGGAGCTGTGGGTGGGCTGATCGAACAAATGGCAAAGCACGTAGCTGTTGGTGGATTCTACCTTGTGGACAAAACCTTGTTCGAGCAGAAAATCGAGCGCACGATAGACGGTAGGCGGTTTAGCCTGTGGTTCAGTTTCCCGTAATAGATCCAGCAGGTCATATGCGCTGATTGCCCCTTCCTGGAGGCTCATCAGGCGCAGCACTTCGAGGCGTTGCGGCGTGAGTCGCACGTTACGTTGCGCACAGAGTTTTTCAGCGTGAGCCAGCAACTCCTGCGTAGGGGTTCTTTCCATTTTTGCGCCTCGATTTGCGTGGAAGGTTAATCCCTTACTTTATCATGTTCTGCATAAAACGCCGAGATCAGCCGTGGTGTGCTATACCTGACGCATCGCAATACTGGAAAATATAAAATGAAAAGACCGGATTGTATTCGCCACTGGCGTGAGGTGGAGGGGGCTGACGACGCTACCTATCCCGGAAGCGATGAGCTGTTTTCTATCGGCGCACCGCTTGCTCGTAAACTGGGCTTGGGTCGCCTCGGCATTCACCATGAACGCCTGCCTCCGGGCCGTCGCACCTCGTACCCTCACGCCGAAAGCGACGAAGAAGAGTTTATCTACGTGCTGGAAGGGTATCCGGAGGCCTGGATTAACGGCTATTTATGGAAGCTGGAACCGGGGGACAGCGTCGGATTTCCAGCGGGAACCGGCGTGTGTCACACCTTTATCAATAACACCAGTGAAGAGGTGCGACTGCTGGTCGTCGGCGAGGCAAATAAAAAATTCAATCGTATCTATTACCCACTGAATCCGGTGTATGCGGCCACGCGCGAGGATCGCTGGGTTGACCATCCACCACAGTTTTTTGGTTCCCACGACGGTAAACCCGGATCGAAATAGCATGAGGGGGGCCGTGACGATGTGGCTCACTATCGTCGCGGTCTATGCTATAGTGGCGCCCCTTTTTTAACCGGATGCTTAATTATTCGCCATGCTGCCTGAATCTCAGTCCACCGCTTTCCCTGCACATCGTTTTTCTATCGCGCCGATGCTCGACTGGACGGACAGACACTGCCGCTACTTTTTGCGCTTACTGTCCAGCCAGACGCTGCTCTATACGGAGATGGTAACCACCGGGGCAATCATTCATGGTAAAGGCGACTATCTGGCGTATAGCGACGAAGAGCATCCGATAGCCTTACAGCTTGGTGGTAGCGACCCGGCCGCGTTGGCACAGTGTGCGAAGCTGGCGGAAGCACGGGGCTATGACGAGATAAACCTCAACGTGGGCTGTCCCTCTGATCGCGTACAAAACGGGATGTTTGGTGCCTGCCTGATGGGCAATGCGCAGCTGGTTGCCGACTGCATCAAGGCGATGCGCGATGTGGTGTCAATTCCGGTAACGGTCAAAACCCGTATTGGCATTGATGACCAGGACAGCTACGAATTTCTGTGTGATTTCATCAACACGGTCTCCGGCAAAGGAGAATGTGAGATGTTTATCATTCATGCGCGCAAGGCCTGGTTGTCCGGACTGAGCCCGAAAGAAAACCGTGAAATCCCACCGCTGGATTACGCCCGCGTGTACCAGCTGAAGCGTGATTTCCCGCAGCTGACCATGTCGATCAACGGCGGCATTAAATCGCTGGAAGAAGCGAAAGCGCACCTTGAACATATGGATGGCGTGATGGTGGGACGTGAAGCCTATCAGAACCCCGGTATTCTGGCATCCGTGGATCGCGAAATTTTCGGTTCAACGGGTGCTGACGTGGACCCTGTTGCCGTGGTGCGCGCCATGTACCCGTATATTGAACGGGAACTGAGCCAGGGAACGTATCTGGGACATATTACCCGCCATATGCTGGGGCTGTTCCAGGGCATTCCGGGCGCACGTCAGTGGCGTCGTTACCTGAGCGAAAATGCGCACAAAGCCGGTGCGGATATCAACGTGCTGGAACATGCGTTGAAGCTGGTAGCAGACAAACGTTAATTGTTCACCAAAAGTTAGTCAATTTCACCACGCCCTGCGCACTGTCGCGGGGCGTTTTCTTTATAAATCAATCAATTAATTCTGGCATGATTTTTGTAATGGTTTAAGCAGAAATTCATTATGGGAGAGCATCATGCTGGAACTACTTTTTGTGATTGGCTTTTTTGTCATGCTGATGGTCACCGGCGTGTCGCTGCTGGGGATTCTGGCTGCGCTGATGGTGGCGACCGCCGTGATGTTCCTCGGCGGGATGTTTGCGCTGATGATAAAACTGCTGCCATGGCTGTTATTGGCTGTCGCCGTGGTGTGGGTTATCAAGGCCATAAAAGCGCCAAAAGTCCCGCACTATCAGCGCAATAACCGTCGATTTTACTAAGGTATTGAGCGGTACATCACAACCTGCAACATTGCCTTTAGAACCAAATAGGAATTGATTATTAAATCTGTCACTATTGCGCGGTTAACGAATTCATCGAGCTGTACCCTACATACAGCCGAACTAAAAAAAGAAAGGGCTTCCTACGGGAAGCCCTAATTCTTTTCTTCCCCGTCATAATTCAAACCGCAGGCGTATTGGCTGCTTGAATTATTTAAGGGAGAAGTATCACGGGATCAGCAAACTCGACCCCTGCGTGGCCCGGCTTTCCAGTACTTCATGCGCCCGCTGGGCATCTTTTAACGCAAACGTCTGACCTTGCGCGATATCGACTTTAATCACGCCGCTGGCAATCAGTGAAAATAGCTCATTACTGGCTTCGGTCAATTCATGGCGGTTGGTGATGTAACCCTGCAGAGAAGGGCGTGTGGCGTACAGCGAGCCTTTCTGGTTCAGAATACCTAAGTTAACGCCGGTCACCGGCCCGGAAGAATTACCAAAACTCACCATCAATCCCCGGCGTTGCAGGCAGTCCAGCGAGGCTTCCCAGGTGTCTTTACCCACCGAGTCATAAACTACCCGGACTTTTTTACCGCCCGTAATTTCTTTAACCCGCTCGACAATGCTCTCTTCGCGATAGTTAATCACCTGCCATGCGCCGGCCTGTAATGCAATTTGCGCCTTTTGCGCAGTGCCGACGGTACCAATTAGCTTCGCCCCCAATGCTTTTGCCCACTGGCAGGCAATCAGACCAACGCCGCCTGCGGCGGCATGGAACAGAAACGGCTCGTCAGGCTGGATTTCATAGGTTTTACGCAACAGATAGAAAACGGTTAACCCTTTCAGGTAGGACGCGGCAGCCTGCTCAAACGAGATGGCATCAGGTAAAATGGCGGCTTTATCGGCGGGGACATTATGTACGGAACTGTAGGCGCCGAGCATTGACTGGGCGTAGACCACGCGATCGCCAACGCTGATGTGGGTTACTTTGCTACCGACTTTGCTGACCACGCCGGCCGCTTCGGTGCCGAGTCCGCTGGGCAGAGAAGGGGGCGGATACAGTCCGCTGCGGATGTAGGTATCGATATAATTGATACCAATCGCTTTGTTTTCGACCTGGATTTCATGCTCGGCCGGATCAACGGGCGTAAAGTCCACAGCCTTCAGTACGTCAGGGCCGCCGTGCTTGTGAAATTCAATACGTGTTGCCATGCTTCCTCCAGAAATGTGGTAATCTTTCGACCCAATCATTATCTCGGTAACTCCATTCACTATGGCAGGAAATAAACCCTTCAACAAACAACAGACTGATGCTCGTGACCGCGATCTGCAGGTCGCCGGGCTGAAAGTACCGCCGCACTCGATTGAAGCGGAACAGTCGGTGTTGGGCGGTTTAATGCTGGATAACGAACGCTGGGACGATGTTGCCGAGCGTGTCGTCGCGGAGGATTTTTACACCCGACCGCACCGGCATATCTTCACCGAAATGCATCGTTTGCAGGAGATGGGCAAACCCATCGATCTGATAACCCTAGCCGAGTCGCTGGAAGTGCAGGGGCAACTCGACAGCGTCGGCGGTTTTGCCTATCTGGCTGAGTTATCTAAAAATACGCCAAGTGCGGCGAACATAAGCGCCTATGCGGATATCGTCCGCGAACGCGCCGTCGTGCGCGACATGATTTCGGTAGCCCATGAAATCGCGGAGGCCGGATTTGATCCGCAAGGGCGTTCCAGTGAAGATTTGCTGGATCTCGCGGAATCCCGCGTTTTTAAAATCGCCGAAAGCCGCGCCAATAAAGACGAAGGCCCGAAAAATATTACCGAGGTGCTCGACGCCACCGTCGCGCGCATCGAACAGCTGTTCCAGCAGCCGCATGACGGCGTCACCGGGGTGAATACCGGCTACGACGACCTCAACAAAAAGACTGCCGGTCTACAGCCGTCGGACCTGATTATCGTCGCCGCGCGTCCGTCGATGGGTAAAACGACGTTTGCAATGAACCTCGTCGAAAATGCGGCGATGTTGCAGGATAAGCCGGTACTTATCTTCAGTCTTGAAATGCCCTCCGAACAGATCATGATGCGTTGTCTGGCATCGCTGTCGCGCGTAGACCAGACTAAAATCCGTACCGGTCAGTTGGATGACGAAGACTGGGCGCGAATTTCCGGCACCATGGGGATCTTACTGGAGAAACGAAACATCTACATTGATGACTCCTCCGGTCTGACGCCAACGGAAGTGCGTTCGCGCGCACGCCGTATCGCCCGTGAACACGGCGGTATCGGACTGATTATGATCGACTACCTGCAGCTGATGCGGGTGCCGTCGCTCTCCGATAACCGTACGCTGGAAATTGCTGAAATTTCGCGCTCGCTGAAATCATTAGCAAAAGAACTGCATGTGCCGGTGGTGGCGCTGTCGCAGCTTAACCGCTCTCTGGAACAACGTGCCGACAAGCGTCCGGTCAACTCGGATCTCCGTGAATCGGGGTCTATCGAGCAGGATGCCGACTTAATCATGTTTATTTATCGTGACGAGGTTTATCACGAAAACAGCGACTTAAAAGGCATCGCGGAAATTATTATTGGTAAGCAACGTAACGGCCCAATCGGTACGGTGCGCCTGACGTTTAACGGCCAGTGGTCACGCTTCGATAATTATGCCGGACCACAGTATGACGATGAGTAACGCTCCGTCGTCCATTTATTAAGGAACACAAATGCAAGCGGCAACTGTTGTCATTAACCGCCGCGCTCTGCGACACAACCTGCAACGTCTGCGTGAACTGGCACCTGCCAGTAAACTGGTTGCGGTGGTGAAAGCGAACGCTTACGGCCATGGTCTGTTAGAGACCGCGCGAACGCTCCCTGATGCGGACGCTTTTGGTGTCGCTCGTCTTGAAGAAGCTCTGCGACTGCGCGCGGGTGGGATCACGCAACCCATCCTGCTATTGGAGGGTTTTTTCGATGCCTCCGATCTGCCGACCATCTCCGCACAGCGGCTGCATACTGCCGTGCACAATGAGGAGCAGCTTGCGGCGCTGGAAGCGGCTGAACTGGCGGAACCCGTCACCGTCTGGATGAAGCTCGACACCGGGATGCACCGTCTGGGCGTACGTCCGGAGCAGGCTGAGGCGTTTTATCAACGCTTGACCCACTGTAAAAACGTGCGTCAGCCGGTCAACATCGTCAGCCACTTTGCCCGTGCAGACGAACCCGAATGCGGCGCGACGGAAAAGCAGCTCGATATCTTCAATCGTTTTTGTGAAGGCAAGCCGGGACAGCGTTCTATTGCCGCATCTGGCGGTATCCTGCTGTGGCCGCAGTCCCATTTCGACTGGGCGCGTCCGGGGCTAATTCTGTATGGCGTATCGCCGCTGGAGAATCATTCCGCCGGGACTGATTTTGGCTGCCAGCCGGTGATGTCGCTCACCTCCAGCCTGATCGCCGTGCGCGAGCACAAAGCGGGCGAACCTGTTGGCTATGGTGGAACGTGGGAAAGCGCGCGTGACACGCGCCTGGGCGTGGTGGCGATGGGCTATGGCGACGGGTATCCGCGTGCAGCGCCGTCCGGCACGCCGGTACTGGTCAATGGTCGGGAAGTGCCGATTGTTGGTCGTGTGGCAATGGACATGATCTGCGTTGATTTGGGACCAGAAGCGCAGGAAAAAGCCGGCGATCCGGTGATTCTGTGGGGCGATGGTCTACCCGTTGAACGCATTGCTGAAATAACGAAAGTAAGTGCTTACGAACTTATCACGCGCCTGACATCAAGGGTAGCGATGAAGTACGTGGACTGAATCTGGCTGTCTGCCGGATAAAGCGGTTCTGCCGCCATCCGGCAATAATCCTCTCAACATCCTCTCGATCTTCTCCCGCTTCCGGTTTATTGTGTTCTTATCCCCTTTCTGTAAACCTGGAGAACCACCACGTGTTTCAAAAAGTTGACGCCTACGCCGGCGACCCGATTTTATCGCTCATGGAGCGCTTCAAGGAAGATTCACGTCGTGACAAAGTGAATCTCAGCATCGGTCTGTATTACAACGAAGACGGGATAATCCCTCAGCTTAACGCCGTAAGCGAAGCGGAAGCCCGGCTCAATGCTCAGCCGCAGGGTGCGTCACTGTATTTACCGATGGAAGGCCTGAACAGCTATCGCCACACCATTGCGCCACTACTGTTTGGCGCAGAACACCCGGTTCTTCAGCAGCAGCGCGTGGCGACGATTCAGACGCTGGGAGGATCAGGTGCGCTAAAAGTAGGTGCGGATTTTCTGAAGCGTTACTTCCCTGATTCTGGCGTCTGGGTCAGCGATCCGACATGGGAAAACCACATCGCGATTTTTGAAGGGGCTGGATTCGAAGTAAGTACTTACCCCTGGTATGACAACACGACTAACGGCGTGCGCGTCAACGACCTGCTGGCAACCTTGAACACCTTACCGGCTCGCAGCATTGTACTGTTGCATCCGTGCTGCCATAACCCGACCGGTGCGGACTTGACGCCTGCGCAGTGGGATGCGGTTATCGAGATTCTGCAAGCGCGCGATCTAATCCCTTTCCTTGATATTGCCTATCAGGGATTTGGCGCGGGAATGGAAGACGACGCCTATGCGATCCGCGCCATTGCCAGCGCTGGATTGCCTGCCCTGGTCAGCAACTCGTTCTCTAAAATTTTCTCTTTATACGGTGAGCGTGTCGGCGGCCTTTCCGTGGTGTGCGAAGACGCTGAGACTGCGGGCCGCGTGTTGGGGCAGTTAAAAGCCACGGTGCGTCGTAACTACTCCAGCCCACCTAACTTTGGTGCGCAGGTAGTTGCCGCCGTGCTGGGCGATGATGCGCTTAAAGCCAACTGGCTGGCGGAAGTAGAAGCGATGCGTACCCGCATCCTGGCGATGCGTCAGGAATTGGTCAATGTTCTCCATGCCGAGATACCGGGCCGTAACTTTGACTACCTTCTGCAACAGCGCGGTATGTTCAGCTATACCGGGTTGAGTGCCGCCCAGGTCGATCGCCTGCGTGATGAATTCGGGGTTTACCTGATCGCCAGCGGCCGCATGTGCGTCGCCGGGTTGAATCACGGTAACGTCCAGCGTGTGGCAAAAGCGTTTGCTGCTGTCATGTAACCGGATTTGTCATTTCTCGCACAGTGATGCCGGATGGTGGCGTAAACGCCTTATCCGGCCTACAAAGCATTGGATTTTTCGTTTGTAGGCCTGATAAGTGTCGCGCCATCAGGCACGCTTTTTCTGTGTGATCATCCTCTTTTTCTGTAACAAAACGAGAGAAACCCCTTCCTTTCACCTTCCCCAGGGGGTAAGGTCAGATAGTTTTTTGACCAGTTGTTAATAAAAAAATGATAACTAGCTGACTACTTAGGGAAAAATATGCGCAAGATTACGTTGGCACTTAGTGCCGTTTGCTTATTGTTCACGTTAAACCATTCCGCCCAGGCTTTAGTTTCTTCCCCCTCGCAGCTTAATCCAGGCACCAACGTTGCAAAACTCGCTGAGCAGTCTCCGGTTCACTGGGTCTCTGTTGCTCAGATTGAAAACAGCCTGACCGGACGCCCGCCAATGGCCGTCGGATTCGATATTGATGACACCGTTCTTTTTTCCAGCCCGGGTTTCTGGCGTGGCAAAAAAACCTGGTCCCCGGAGAGTGAGGATTACCTGAAGAATCCGGCGTTCTGGGAAAAAATGAACAATGGCTGGGATGAATTTAGTATTCCAAAAGAAGTCGCGCGTCAGTTGATTGATATGCATGTTCGTCGCGGTGACAGCATCTTTTTTGTCACGGGACGTAGCCCGACAAAAACCGAAACCGTGTCTAAAACACTGTCCGATAACTTCCACATTCCATCCGCTAATATGAATCCGGTTATCTTTGCCGGTGATAAAGCCGGGCAGAACACCAAAACGCAGTGGTTACAGGATAAAAACATCCGCATGTTCTACGGCGATTCCGACAATGACATCACCGCCGCGCGCGACGTAGGTATTCGCGGTATTCGCATTTTGCGCGCCTCCAACTCCACCTATAAACCACTGCCGCAGGCCGGGGCATATGGCGAAGAGGTGATTGTAAACTCAGAATACTGAGGGTACAGGTTCTTTATTGGTGATTTTTTAAACAAATTTGCGTTGCTGGCTTTTACCTTTGGCAGAGTTGCTGCACACTGAGTAAAAGATGTTCTCATTAGGCGAGCTGCTGGTAAGGGGAATAAAGATGACGAACTCGGAGTTGCTGCAATACTGCATGGCGAAAACAGGTGCCGAACAGAGCGTGCACAGCGACTGGAAAGCCACGCAAATTAAAGTCGAAGATGTGCTTTTTGCGATGGTAAAAGAGGTGGAAGAACGCCCTGCTGTGTCGCTGAAAACCAGCCCTGAACTGGCCGAGTTATTGCGCCAGCAGCATAGCGATGTCCGGCCAAGCCGACATCTTAATAAGGCGCACTGGAGCACGGTGTACCTGGATGGTTCGCTGCCAGATTCACAAATTTACTATTTGGTGGACGCCTCTTATCAACAGGCTATCAAGACGCTGCCAGAAGATAAACGCAGGATGTTGGCGCAGTTCTGAGCCTTTTTGCCGGATGCGGCGTAAGCGCCTTATCTGGCCTACAACCCAATACGTCTATCCTGTAGGCCCGATAGCTTGCGCCATCGGGCATGAGTAACTACAGCAGTGGTTTGAGGAAGCGGGCGGTGTGTGAGCCTTCACACTCTGCAACCGTTTCCGGCGTACCGGCAACCAGGATTTCTCCGCCGCCGCTACCCCCTTCCGGACCGAGATCGACAATCCAGTCGGCCGTTTTAATCACGTCCAGATTATGCTCAATGACCACGATGGTGTTGCCCTGATCCCTGAGCTGGTGCAGCACGTCCAGCAACTGCTGAATATCCGCAAAGTGCAGACCGGTAGTCGGCTCATCGAGGATGTACAGCGTTTGTCCTGTACCGCGTTTTGATAACTCACGCGCCAGCTTCACGCGCTGGGCCTCGCCGCCAGAAAGGGTTGTTGCGGACTGCCCAAGGCGAATATAAGTCAAGCCAACGTCCATCAGCGTTTGCAGTTTACGCGCCAGCGCCGGGACGGCATCAAAGAACTCACGCGCCTCTTCAATGGTCATATCCAGCACTTCGTGGATAGTCTTGCCCTTGTACTTGATCTCCAACGTTTCGCGGTTATAGCGCTTGCCTTTGCACTGGTCACACGGCACGTAGATATCCGGCAGGAAGTGCATCTCAACTTTGATTACGCCGTCGCCCTGACAGGCTTCACATCGTCCACCGCGCACGTTAAAGCTAAAGCGCCCCGGCGTGTAGCCGCGCGCGCGTGATTCCGGCACGCCAGCAAACAGTTCGCGGACGGGCGTAAATACGCCGGTATAGGTTGCCGGGTTGGAACGTGGCGTACGACCAATGGGGCTCTGGTCGATGTCGATAACTTTATCGAAATGCTCCAGCCCCTGAATGTCGCGATAAGGTGCAGGTTCAGCCAGCGTGGCGCCGTTGAGCTGGGTCTGAGCAATCGGGAACAGCGTGTCGTTTATCAGCGTTGATTTACCGGAACCGGATACGCCGGTAATACAGGTAAACAGGCCAACCGGCAGCGTCAGGGTGACATCTTTCAGGTTGTTGCCGCGCGCACCGGTGAGCTTCAGCACTTTTTCCGGGTTAGCGGGCACGCGTTGTTTCGGCACTTCAATCTTGCGCTTGCCGCTCATATACTGGCCGGTTAGTGACTCAGGCACTGCCATAATGTCATTGAGCGTACCCTCCGCCACCACCTGTCCACCGTGGACGCCCGCGCCTGGACCGATATCGATCACATGGTCAGCGGCGCGAATCGCATCTTCATCGTGCTCAACCACAATCACGGTATTACCCAGATTGCGCAGATGGATAAGCGTACCCAGCAGGCGTTCGTTATCGCGCTGGTGCAGACCGATGGACGGTTCATCCAGCACGTACATTACGCCGACCAGGCCCGCACCGATCTGGCTTGCCAGACGGATACGCTGGGCTTCGCCGCCGGAGAGCGTTTCGGCCGAACGCGACAGCGTCAGGTAGTTCAGACCGACGTTAACCAGGAACTTGAGGCGGTCGCCAATCTCTTTAAGGATTTTCTCCGCAATCTTCGCCCGTTGACCGGCAAGTTTGAGATTGTTGAAGAAATCCATCGCATGACCGATGCTCATGTCAGAAATAGTAGGCAGCGGTGTGTTCTCAACAAACACGTGGCGCGCTTCACGACGCAGGCGCGTGCCTTCACAGCTGGCGCACGGTCGGTTGCTGATGAACTTAGATAATTCTTCGCGTACCGCGCTGGATTCCGTCTCTTTATAACGGCGCTCCATATTGTGCAGCACACCTTCAAACGGGTGACGACGTACGGAAGTATCGCCGCGGTCGTTCATATATTTGAATTCGATATTCTCTTTGCCGGAACCGTACAGCACCACTTTGTGAACCGTTGGGTTCAGGCTGGCCCATGGGGCTTCTATGTCGAACTTATAATGCTCTGCCAGTGACTTAAGCATCTGGAAGTAATAGAAGTTACGGCGATCCCAGCCACGGATCGCGCCGCCAGCCAGCGACAGCTCTGGGTTTTGGATCACGCGGTCAGGGTCGAAATACTGCTGCACGCCGAGACCGTCGCAGGTAGGACATGCGCCCGCCGGGTTATTGAACGAGAACAAGCGAGGTTCCAGCTCGCGCATGCTGTAGCCGCAAATCGGGCAGGCAAAGTTGGCGGAGAAGAGCAGCTCCTCCGCTTTCGGGTTGTCCATATCCGCAACCACCGCCGTGCCACCGGAGAGATCCAGCGCGGTTTCAAAAGACTCCGCCAGACGCTGTGACAGGTCGTCACGGACTTTAAAGCGGTCGATGACCACTTCAATGGTATGTTTCTTTTGCAGCTCCAGCTTTGGTGGATCGGACAGGTCACACACTTCACCGTCAATACGGGCGCGGATATAACCCTGGCTTGCCAGATTCTCCAGCGTTTTCGTGTGTTCGCCTTTGCGCTCTTTGATGATCGGTGCCAGCAGCATCAGGCGCTTGCCTTCCGGTTGTGACAGCACGTTGTCCACCATCTGGCTAACGGTCTGCGCTGCCAGCGGTACGTCGTGATCCGGACAGCGCGGCTCACCGACGCGGGCAAACAGCAGGCGCAGGTAGTCGTGAATTTCGGTAATGGTACCTACCGTGGATCGCGGGTTATGGGATGTCGATTTTTGTTCAATTGAGATGGCTGGCGACAGCCCCTCAATGTGGTCGACATCCGGTTTTTCCATCAGCGACAGGAACTGACGCGCATACGCGGAAAGCGATTCAACGTAACGACGCTGCCCTTCGGCATACAAGGTGTCGAAAGCCAGCGAGGATTTGCCTGAGCCCGAAAGCCCGGTGACGACAATCAGCTTGTCGCGCGGGATGACGAGGTTGATGTTTTTGAGATTATGGGTGCGGGCGCCCCGAACTTCGATCTTATCCATTCATCTTTCCCGGATTAAACGCTTTTTTGCCTGGCTGCATGGTGCTACCGGCGATCACAAACGGTTAATTATGACACAACCTGACCTGAATGGATATACAGTATTGGAATGCAAAACGCAGGTGTCTGTGTAACAATGTCTGGCTGAGGTTGTTTACTGGAATCCACCTCTCAACGTAGTAAAAGCGCTATTGGAAATGCTACAATCCCGCGCTTACACTTATTAAGAAACGTTTTTCAGGAGACACGATCATGGCCAGCAGAGGCGTAAACAAGGTGATTCTCGTCGGTAATCTGGGCCAGGACCCGGAAGTACGCTATATGCCGAATGGTGGTGCAGTTGCCAACATTACGCTGGCTACTTCCGAATCCTGGCGTGATAAAGCGACCGGCGAGATGAAAGAGCAGACTGAATGGCACCGTGTTGTGCTGTTTGGCAAACTGGCGGAAGTCGCCAGCGAATATCTGCGCAAAGGTTCTCAGGTCTACATTGAAGGTCAGCTGCGTACCCGCAAATGGACCGATCAGTCAGGTGTCGAGAAGTACACGACTGAAGTTGTTGTGAACGTCGGCGGCACCATGCAAATGCTGGGTGGTCGCCAGGGCGGCGGTGCACCGGCGGGCGGTAATGCAGGTGGCGGTCAACAGGGTGGTTGGGGTCAGCCTCAGCAGCCGCAGGGTGGCAACCAGTTCAGCGGCGGTGAACAGTCTCGTCCGCAGCAGTCCGCTCCGGCAGCGCCGTCTAACGAACCGCCAATCGACTTTGACGACGACATTCCATTCTGATCGTGATTTAACGATTATTACCGTAATGAATGAAAAGCCCCATTTTGGGGCTTTTTTGTATTTGGCGATCTTCTCACATATAATATTCGAATATTTTGCAAGGAAAAAACGAAATATAATCATTGTTTATAATTACTATTTTAATATATGCAATTAATAACATTGATAGTAATCAAATTTAAATAAACTATTGCGAAGTTATTTGTTTCATGATTCAAAAAATATTGACAGCGTGATGTACCGCATTAAATAATGCTCTGAGATTGTCAATTCATCATTGATACAAGTGTATTGCTCTCCGATCTCTTTTTATTAATGAGGATTTGATAGTCGTCTTGATATTTCTATATTCTTTTGTACTTCGGAGTCTATATATGTATCAATGGAAGAATAACGCTAAGGTAATATTGCCTTTAGCCTTGTCGGTGAGCATTAGTAATGCGCTATATTCTGGGGCAGCATTCGCTAAAGATTATACACTGAACTATATCGGTAAGGACCCCGAGCTCCCTGGTATCAGCATCAAAGATACGATTGCCGGCGACAACAACTACGATTTTACGGTTAAAATTGATAATCCTGTGCGAGGCGAAGGTAACGGTCTTGAGGTCAAGATTGGCAACATCACGAGTGATCAGGGCGGTGAGTATCATATTGGTAATTACAACGTCAATATTAGCGGGACCACGGAGCAGGATCATCGTGCCGGGTTAGCCTTCTTTGGGTTGTCTGCAGAAGGCAGTGACACCAAAGTGACTGTCGACAATTTTAGTCTTAAAAATAATTTCCTAATTGGCAATAAGTATACACACAACAATACTGCGTTATATGTAGGCGGTGGCGCGGATGTGTCTGTGAACGGCAATGTGTACATTCGTTCTGAAGTTGAGCACACCAAACAGGGCGAAGATGCAACGCTGGCTAATAACGGAGTCTATGCTCGGGGTGCGGGTTCAACCATTACGGCAAACGGTGGAGATGTTTACATTAATACCTATGCCAGTAACTTTAAAGAACTCCTGGAGAACAATAGCGGTTACCCGGAAGGCTCATCAAAAAGTGATGCGGTCAGTGCTAAAGACGGTGGTGTCGTTAATATTAATCAGGCCGGAGGCAACAAGGTTAATCTATTAGGTAACCTCGACTTCGGTGATAAGCTTTATTCTAATACAAGCCAGATGAATATTACGCTTAATGGGGCAGATTCATACTGGCATGGGCATGAAGCAAACTTCTTTGACGCAACAACCGGGAAATGGAGCGGCGATCTCAACCTTACGCTGGCGAATAACGCCCACTGGATCCCCGATGGTAAAGATGCGGAAATCAGTGCCATCACCCTGAAAGACGGCGGTACGGTAAACCTGCATGGTTTTAACCTGCACACCAATCAGAGTATCAACGAAACCGTTAAAATTCATGATTTGAAAGGGAACAACGGTATTTTCCTGATTGATGTCAATACCAATAAAACGGATGAGCAGCGACGTAACGGCAGCGACTTCATTGAAGTTGTCAAAAGTAGTACCGGCGGTACACATGCGATTGAAGCGTTGAATATCAACAAGCTCACTGATTTGAAGGAAGATATCTGGGTTGCCGATGCGGCAAGTAATGTGACATTCGAAGCGTACGATAAAGTCGATATTACGAACGAGTATGTGTATGACTATAAACCACTGCTGCGTTCTGATATCCGTGAAGGCGATCCGCAAAGCCAGTACGGTACCAACTGGTATATCACGGGTGTTTCGACGAAAGCCAGCGCAGGTAGTAACACCGTGATCGCCAATGCTGGGCTGAACTACGCAATGGCGACCGCTCGTCTTGAAATCGACAGCCTGAATAAGCGTTTAGGCGAACTCCGCCAGGATCAGCAGCAAAATGGTCTGTGGATACGCTATAAAGGTGGTGAAATAGAGAGTGATACTGGGAGCTACTTCAAAAACCTGTATAGCTTCTGGCAACTCGGTTATGACAACAAAGACGAAGGCGAATCGTCTGTCTGGACGCGAGGGATTGCCGCGCATTACATGAGAGGCAATGCCGACTTCACTTATGGTACTGGCGATAACAAGAACTACGGTGGTTCACTTTATGCTGCATGGAATCGCCCAGAGAAACAAGATTACCTGGATCTGGTGTTGAAATATAGCCGCCATGAAAGTGACTTCAATTACAGGAACACATACGGCAACTCTGGCTTTG
The DNA here is from genome assembly GCF_057838705.1 of Citrobacter sp. KH_055_1. NCBI lineage: Bacteria > Pseudomonadati > Pseudomonadota > Gammaproteobacteria > Enterobacterales > Enterobacteriaceae > Citrobacter > Citrobacter sp. KH_055_1. The sequence continues at coordinate 4,399,053 of NZ_CM174473.1, read as the reverse complement.
CAGATAGCAGCACATGGTCAATCAGTGCCAGCGCAGAATACGGTCGCGAGTTTAGCTTAGGAAACTCTACGTTTATCGAACCGCAAGGTCAGCTCGTGTATACCTATCTGGATGAGGCCAGTTACACCACCAGTAGTGGGTTGAAAGTCCGTCAAAACGATATAGACAGCGTTATTGGCCGTGTTGGATTGCGCGGAGGTTATCGGTTTGAATCGCGCCCGGATAGCGATATTTACGTGAAGCTGGATTTGCTGCATGAGTTTGCTGGCGATCGTGATGTCACCGTTTGGGGTAAAGATGCCGCACTGAAAGTGAGCGAAGGGGGAAGTGACTCCTGGATCAACTATGGTATAGGTACCAATATCCATCTCACTCAGAACAATAACTCCCGGTTGTATGTTGATCTGGAAAGATCGGCGGGAGGTGACATTGATATGAACTGGCAGGTTAACGCGGGTTTCCGTATGGAGTGGTAGTTCATAGCTTTGAATGGGTTCACTTAACCTAAAAATAAGCGTCCGATTGAAATTTTAGTTCAGTCGGACGCTTTCTTTTGATCAGTTTAATACCATCGGCCACTCTGGCGGCGTATGGCTCATCACTTCTACCATCACAGACTGGATGTTATTCCAGATAGCGGACACGTCCATCAGGGTGATGCCGAGCAATCCGGTTGCAAACCAGCAGGCGAAAACCAGCCCTAAACCGCTGCTGATAACGGCCAGGCCAATATAATCTGATTTACGAAAACGGATATTGAGCGTGCTGGCTAAAAACATCAGCACTGCGCTCAGCAGTTGCCACCGCAGAAGAACTACGCCAGTTGTTATTGTTGCCATGAAAAACGTCCTCAAAAAGTCTTGATGCCCAGGACAGCACGGGGTTGTTCACAACAGGTGTGGCACTCTGGCTATCGGCGGGCATGCACATCAATGAAACACTGTTTCTGTTACATGATTTTTGTGAACTATATCACATCTGTTCGTTTGTTCACCAGTGCGGGACGCTCTTTTTATTGGTTAATAGCCTTTATTTAATTGTGGTTATAGGATGTGGTGAGCGAATGCATCATTCGTAATAGAAGGTGTATTTACGCTGCTTGTTATCTTTATCCTAAATTAATCTTTAAAAAAATTTATGTATTTTTTATGCGAAGCCCGTATAACGCGTATAAAACATTACGACTTTTACAGTGTGCTATTTTCAAATAAGCTTAACTTTAAGTTTGCCTTACGGAAAAAGAATATCATCATCCGCTATTATCAGACTTTTACATAGAGACGGCGGTTGCGAATGTTGATAGATTCATACAACTTAACTAGCCGGCGTTTATAGCATCCTGCCTTGATGGGTACTGGCATATACGATACAGGGAAATAGGGCTGACATGACTCACAGTGCGCGACGTAAGACGCTGAGGTTCCTTGGAACACTCACGGTGGTATTGCTCCCCGTGGTACTGGCGTTATGGTTTGCTCATGTCAGGGCGACGTCCGAAACCCGCAATCAACTCCGCACTTTTGCGCAGCTGGCCCTCAATAAAACAGAGCTGGTGATCCAGCAAGCCGATCTCGCGCGTGATATGGCACAACTGTATCAAGGGGAGATGTGTACCCCGGCGCATCAAAAAAGTATGCTGAATATTATTCGTGGGCGTTTATATATCAGCGATCTCATTTATGCGCAGGGCGATCATTTTTTGTGCTCAACGTCGATGGTGCCGCCAGCCTCATATATTATGCCCACCGCTGACTATAAGCGGACGCCGGACATCTCCATTTATTACTATCGCGATACGCCGTTTTTTTCTGGCTACAGAATGACGTATATGCAAAGAGGAAACTACGTTGTCGTTATCAATCCTTTATCCTACAGCGAGGTCATGTCTGATGATCCGGACCTCGCCTGGGGTGTCTATGATACGGTAACAGATAGCTTTTTCTCTGCCAGTGAAGGGTCAAACGTTGCGCAATTACTGCCGCTGGTACGCGGCGATGCCCCGACATTCCAGCAAGACGATCGTTTCTATACCATCGTGCATTCAGAAAAGCGGCCCATTGCGGTTATTGTGTCGACCACGGACGATCGCGTTGATCAGAATTTCTATCATGAAGCTGTATTAACGCTCCCTTTCGGCGTGATCTGTAGCATCCTGATCCTATTGATGTGGTGGCGTACGCGCCAACAATACTATTCTCCTCGCCGTCTGTTAAAACGCGCGCTCAAAAAACGCCAGCTTTGCCTGCATTACCAGCCGATCATTGATATCAAAAATGGTCAATGCGTTGGGGCCGAGGCGCTGTTGCGCTGGCCCGGTTGCAAAGGTGAGGTCATGAGTCCGACAGAATTCATTCCGCTGGCGGAAAAGGAAGGGATGATTGAGAAGATAACGGATTATGTGGTCGAAGAAGTGTTCAACGATTTGGGCTATTTTCTGTCAGCACACCCTCAGCTTTACATCTCAATAAATCTCTCTGCCTCCGACTTTCATTCATCCCGGCTGATCGCGCTGATTGCTGAAAAATCACGCGACTACTCTGTACGTTCGCAGCAAATTAAGGTTGAAGTCACCGAGCGCGGATTTATTGATTTGCAGAAGATGACCCCGGTTATTCAGGCATTTCGTCAGGCGGGTTATGAAGTCGCGTTTGATGATTTTGGGACTGGGTATTCCAATCTGCACAATCTGTCTTCGTTGAATGTGGATATTCTGAAGATCGATAAATCGTTTATCAGTACGCTGACCACCAACAGTACCAGCCACATGATTGCCGAACATATCATCGAAATGGCGCAAAGTTTACACCTGAAGACAATTGCAGAAGGGGTCGAAACAGCGGATCAAATCAGCTGGCTGCTGGAGCGCGGCGTACAGTTTTGTCAGGGATGGTACTTTGCGAAAGCATTGCCGCCGCAGGAGTTCATGCACTGGGTTAAGCGCTCGCCCGCCATACTGACGCAGGGCGGGCAATAATTCTACAAACGATGGCGATAGTCGCTGGGGGTTCGATCAAACTCGCGGCGGAACACACGTGAGAATGTTTGTTGCGATACATAGCCGAGATCCATCGCAATATCAAAAATAGGTCGCTCAGTATTGCGTAGCTCAACGGCGGCCAGCAGCAGTCGACGCTGACGAATATAGTCGCCTAACGTCTGGCGCATCACCGTACGGAACATTCGCTGTAAATACCACTTTGAATAACCTGATTTTTTCGCGACCGCTTCGATATTCAGCGGTTGGTCGATATGTTCATCAATCCATTCAATAAGTGTCTGAATAATTTGCTGATGGGACATATGGCAGCCTCTTTCTCAGTATTCGATTCGTCGTTTTGTCTGTCGGCGAGTATAATTCCTCAAGTTAACTTGAGGTAAAGCGATTTATGGAAAAGAAATTACCCCGGATTAAAGCGCTGCTCACCCCTGGTGAAGTGGCAAAGCGTAGCGGCGTGGCAGTATCGACCCTGCATTTCTATGAAAGCAAAGGGTTAATCAGCAGCATGCGCAATAGCGGTAATCAGCGTCGATACAAACGAGATGTGCTGCGTTATGTGGCCATCATCAAGATTGCTCAACGGATTGGTATTCCGCTGGCAACAATTGGTGATGCGTTGGGCGTATTACCCGAAGGCCACTCGCTCAGTGCGAAGGAGTGGAGGCAGCTTTCTTCACAATGGCGCGAAGAGCTTGACCGACGCATTCATACTCTGGTGGCACTACGCGATGAGCTGGACGGCTGTATTGGCTGCGGCTGTTTGTCACGCAGTGATTGTCCGTTGCGTAACCCAGGCGATCAGCTTGGTGAGCAGGGGACTGGGGCGCGATTGCTGGAAGATGATTGATGAGTTTGAAACCGGTGATGGGTATAAAACTAAAGCGCCACAACTGGGCGCTTTAGTTTGGTTCCGGTCTTTGTCTTTCACTCTATCCCGCTGGTTCACGGGAGGGTTTCCCCCGACATCAACACCCCTCAGTCGAGCACGTAGTGGAGGTTCCGGTCTGTGTTGATAAAGTAATTGTAAGTCACCCCAGGACAATTGCCAGTCAATTGGCGGTTTTTTAGCCGAAATTTTTCCTGCATCTTCACCTGTTTTCCTGTGCGACTTTGCGCCTGAAATAGTAGCGCATGTTGCAATAACCCAGCGAAATTTGTTGCCAGATTGCGCATTAACGATAACGTTTGCGCATCGGTTGGCTATTTCTTGTGCGCTATAAGAAGAAATGCATAAAAAGCGGCAAAGTTCTGTTGAAAACCGCCGTATGATCGCAGGATAATCGTTTGCTTTTTTTTACCACCCGTTTTTTATGCGTGAAGCTAAACGTTTGCTTTTTTGCGACACCCCTTTTGGCGCAAACCTGGCACATGGAGAAAACGTTTAGCAGGCAGTGGATTGTCCATCACGCATATTGACGAAAAATAAACTCTCAGGGGATGTTTTCTATGTCTACGCCTTCAGCGCGTACCGGCGGCTCACTCGACGCCTGGTTTAAAATTTCGCACCGCGGCAGTACCGTTCGTCAGGAAGTCGTTGCCGGATTAACGACGTTTCTGGCAATGGTCTACTCCGTCATTGTGGTTCCGGGGATGTTGGGTAAAGCCGGGTTCCCACCGGCTGCAGTTTTCGTAGCGACCTGCCTGGTAGCAGGCGTGGGTTCTATTGTAATGGGCCTGTGGGCAAACCTGCCGCTGGCGATTGGTTGCGCTATCTCGCTGACGGCGTTTACCGCATTTAGCCTGGTGCTGGGGCAGCATATTAGCGTGCCAGTGGCGCTGGGTGCGGTGTTCCTGATGGGCGTCCTGTTTACCATTATTTCTGCGACCGGTATCCGTAGCTGGATCCTGCGCAACCTGCCGCAGGGCGTTGCGCACGGCACGGGGATTGGTATCGGCCTGTTCCTGCTGCTGATTGCGGCAAACGGCGTTGGGCTGGTGATTAAGAACCCACTGGACGGCCTGCCGGTTGCTCTGGGCGATTTCGATACCTTCCCGGTGATCATGTCGCTGATTGGCCTGGCGGTCATTATCGGCCTTGAAAAACTGAAAGTACCGGGCGGCATCCTGCTGACCATCATCGGTATTTCTGTTGTTGGCCTGATTTTCGACCCTACCGTGCATTTTTCCGGTATTTTTGCCATGCCTTCTTTGAGCGATGCGGAAGGGAATTCCCTGATCGGCAGCCTGGACATTATGGGGGCGTTGAACCCGATCGTCCTGCCGAGCGTATTGGCGCTGGTGATGACCGCCGTCTTCGATGCGACCGGGACTATCCGTGCCGTGGCGGGGCAGGCGAATCTGCTGGATAAAGACGGACAGATTATTGATGGCGGTAAAGCGTTAACCACCGACTCCCTGAGCAGCGTGTTCTCTGGTCTGGTGGGGGCGGCTCCTGCGGCAGTGTATATTGAGTCCGCAGCGGGTACGGCGGCGGGTGGTAAAACCGGTCTGACCGCGATCACCGTCGGCGTGCTGTTCCTGTTGATCCTGTTCCTCTCTCCGCTCTCTTATCTGGTTCCTGCCTACGCGACCGCACCGGCGCTGATGTATGTCGGCCTGCTGATGCTGAGCAACGTAGCGAAAATTGACTTCGCAGACTTTGTGGATGCGATGGCGGGTCTGGTGACTGCTGTGTTCATCGTGCTGACCTGTAACATCGTTACCGGCATTATGATCGGCTTTGCTACGCTGGTGATTGGACGCATTGTTTCCGGTGAATGGCGTAAGCTGAACATCGGTACCGTAGTCATTTCTATCGCGCTGGTGGCCTTCTATGCCGGCGGCTGGGCAATCTGATACTCACATCATGATGATCCTGAAAACGGGTGGCTTTTGCCGCCCGTTTTTATTTTCGGAACACATCCCGTTGTCTTTTGCGTTACTCTGAGGAAGATAGAATTGAGGCACGACGCCTCTCGTCGCATATCATAAGAAACATCGCAAACAGGGAACGCATGGAAATCTTTTTTACCATACTCATCATGACCCTTGTGGTCTCGCTGTCGGGGGTAGTGACTCGCGTATTGCCCTTCCAACTCCCTTTACCTCTTATGCAGATCGCCATCGGCGCCTTGCTGGCGTGGCCGACGTTTGGTTTGCATGTGGAGTTCGACCCTGAACTGTTTTTGGTTCTGTTTATCCCGCCGCTGCTGTTTGCCGATGGCTGGAAGACGCCAACGCGTGAGTTTCTCGAGCATGGGCGAGAGATTTTCGGCCTTGCGCTGGCGCTCGTGCTGGTCACGGTGGTCGGAATAGGCTTTATGATTTACTGGCTGGTGCCGGGTATTCCGCTGATCCCGGCTTTCGCGCTGGCCGCCGTGCTGTCGCCAACTGACGCCGTGGCACTTTCTGGCATTGTCGGTGAAGGCCGCATCCCGAAGAAAATCATGGGCATCCTGCAGGGCGAAGCGTTAATGAACGACGCCTCCGGCCTGGTTTCACTCAAGTTTGCTGTCGCGGTGGCGATGGGCACGATGGTGTTTACCGTCGGCGGCGCGACGGTTGAATTCTTCAAGGTGGCAATCGGCGGTATCCTGGCTGGGTTTGTTGTCAGCTGGCTGTACGGTCGCTCCCTGCGTTTTCTCAGCCGCTGGGGTGGCGATGAGCCAGCCACGCAAATCGTCCTGTTGTTCCTGCTGCCGTTTGCCTCTTATCTGATTGCGGAACATATCGGTGTTTCCGGGATCCTCGCGGCGGTGGCGGCCGGGATGACGATTACCCGTTCAGGTGTCATGCGCCGTGCTCCGCTGGCGATGCGCTTACGTGCAAACAGTACCTGGGCCATGCTCGAGTTCGTGTTTAACGGCATGGTCTTCCTGCTGTTAGGGCTGCAGTTACCGGGTATTCTGGAGTCTTCGCTGGCGGCGGCAGACGCCGATCCGAATGTCGAAATGTGGATGCTGTTTACCGATATCGTGCTGATCTATGCGGCACTGATGCTGGTGCGTTTTGGCTGGCTGTGGACCATGAAAAACTTCAGCATGCGCTTTCTGAAGAAGAAGCCGATGGAGTTTGGCTCGTGGACCACGCGCGAAATCCTGATCGCATCCTTTGCGGGTGTGCGTGGGGCGATCACGCTGGCTGGTGTCCTTTCTATTCCGCTATTATTGCCTGACGGCAGCGGCTTCCCTGCACGTTATGAGCTGATCTTCCTTGCCGCCGGTGTGATTCTGTTCTCGCTGTTTGTTGGCGTGGTGATGCTGCCGATCCTGCTGCAGCATCTTGAAGTGGCGGATCACTCGCAGCAGCAAAAAGAGATCCGCATTGCCCGTGCCGCGACGGCGGAAGTGGCGATTGTGGCCATCCAGAAAATGGAAGAGCGTCTGGCTGCGGATAGCGAAGAGAATATTGATAATCAGCTGCTGACCGAGGTGAGCTCGCGGGTGATTGGTAACCTGCGCCGTCGTGCCGATGGGCGAAACGACGTGGAAAGCTCGATGCAGGAAGAAAACCTCGAACGGCGTTTCCGTCTGGCGGCGCTGCGCTCGGAGCGTGCAGAGCTGTATCATCTGCGCGCCACGCGTGAAATCAGCAATGAAACGCTGCAGAAACTGCTGCACGATCTGGATTTGCTGGAAGCACTGCTGATAGAGAATCAATAAACGGTAGCGCCTGATGTCGCTACGCTTATCAGGCCTACGGAACGCAATTGTAGGCCGGATAAGGCGGTTACGCCGCATCCGGCAAATCTATCATTACGGAATTTGCGAGCCGCTTTCCTGAACTGATCTGTTTGTCTTGTCGATTCCCTCTTTTCTCCATACGGTTAAGAAAAGGGGGAAACATGTCTGATTATCGGCGTCACTACATCAACGGTGGGACATGGTTTTTTACGGTGAATCTACAAGACCGCGGAAGCCATCTTCTGACATCAAAAATCTATCATCTTCGCAGTGCTATCTCCGAGGTAAACAAGGTTAAACCTTTTTATATCAATGCGTGGGTCGTTTTGCCTGAGCATATGCATTGTATCTGGACGTTGCCTGAAAATGACGCTGATTTTTCGTCCCGCTGGCGGGAGATTAAGAAGCATTTCACCCGATCGTTGTCTGCACAGCATGTCTGGCAGCCTCGCTTTTGGGAGCATACCATCCGGGATGTGCGCGATTATTGCCAGCATGTGGATTACATTTATATTAATCCTGTGAAACATGGTTGGGCGCAGCAGGTGAAGTCATGGCCTTTTTCAACGTTTCATCGTGATGTTAAATTGGGGTTGTATCCGGAGAACTGGGCAGGTGAGATAACGGACCTCCGTGCTGGTGAACGTGCCTGATGGCGCTACGCTTATCAGGCCTACGGAACGCAATTGTAGGCCGGATAAGGCGGTTACGCCGCCATCCGGCAACTTACGTCTCCTGCGTTAACCAAAACCCTTCGCAGCATTTTAGCCACGCCTGTGCGCTGTGCGACAGATACACGCCTTCGCGCCAGATCATGCCCAACTGCCAGCGTAAATGGCTTTCCAGCGGGATCCAGCGTAGCGTCTGCTTATCCAGTTTTTGGCAAATGGGTTCTGGTAAAATGGCGATCCCAACCCCGGCTTGTACCATCGCAGCGAGGAAATCCCACTGTCCGCTGCGTACCGCAATGCGTGGCTTGACGTGGTGCTGGCTAAACAACTCCAGCAACTGACGGCTTAGGGCGAAATCTTCGTTGTAGATTAGCAGCGGGTGCTCGGCCAGCGCCTCGGGGGAAATAGAATCACAGGTTGTCCACTGGCCGGAGCGCGGCACCAGCACGCAAAGTGGATGGCTGAAAAGCGGCAAGGTCGCCAGACCGCTCTCTTCTTCGACCGGTAGCGCCGTCATCGCCACATCCAGATCGCCGTTCATCACTGCCTGCTGGACGGTTAAGCCACCAAATTCTGATATTTTCAGCTCAACGCCGGGATAACGCTGGCGAAACAGGCTGATGGGGCCGGCCATTAACATGCCGACCATCGGGGGGATACCGAGTCGCAGGATCCCCTTATTCAGATGGTTAATATCGCTCAGTTCTGCCTCAAGCTGGCGGAATTCGGCGAGGATTGCCAGGCCGCGTTCAAAGACGATACGTCCGGTATCGGTCAACAACAATCGCCGCCCGTCGCGGATTAGCAGCGTGCAGTTCAGCTCGTCTTCAAGGTTCTTCAACATTTTGCTGATGGTCGGCTGGGTGACAAACAGCTTCTCTGCCGCGCGGGTAAAGCTCTGCTGGCGAACCACCTCAACAAAATATCGCAGCGTTCTGATATCCATGATTATTCCTTAAGACTATGCCTGCAATGAGTTTAATTCATTTCAGTCCTTGGGGGAGGGTCTCTATACTGGCGCTCTCTCTTTTTTACGGACATTCCCTCATGGCTGTGGCGATTAGCCGCGTGACGCCTGCGGTTATTCATCGACTCCAGGTCCCCGTTCAGGTTCTGTTGTACGCAGGTTTATTTGTTTTTGCTCAATATCTTGTCTCCTGGCTACATTTGCCGCTTCCCGCCAACCTGGTCGGGATGGTACTGATGCTGGCGCTGATTGTGTGCAGGGTGATCCCGCTTAGCTGGATACGCGCAGGCGCCCGTTGGTTGCTGGCTGAAATGCTGCTGTTTTTTGTCCCGGCGGTTGTTGCCGTGGTGAACTATACGCACCTGTTGCTGGTGGATGGCTGGCGCATTTTTGCCGTTATTGCCATCAGCACGCTGATGGTGCTCGGTGCCACTGCGTGGGTGGTTGATAAAGTGTATCGCTATGAAATGAGCAGGTTAAACCGTGAGTAATTTCCAGTTAAGCGTGTTGTGTCTGGTGATTACGCTGGGTATCTATTTTGCCAACAAGCGCCTGTATCGTCGTTTTCGGACATTGCCGCTGATGCCGCTGGTCCTCACGCCCGCGCTGCTGGTGCTGATGCTGGTGTTCGGGCATATCTCCTGGCAAAACTATATTGGTGAATCGCACTGGCTGATGTGGCTTCTGGGCCCGGCGACCATCGCATTTGCCGTGCCGGTTTACGATAACCTCGCGGTCATTAAGCGTCACTGGATGTCGCTGACGGCAGGCGTGGTGACGGCAACGCTGGTGGCCGTCACCAGTTCGGTATGGCTGGCGCGTCTGTTTATGTTACCCGATGAAATCCAGCGCAGCCTGGCGGTGCGCTCGGTAACCACGCCATTTGCGCTGGCGGCGGCCGAGCCGCTGGGCGGGCAACCGGATCTGGTGGCGCTGTTTGTGGTGATCACCGGTGTATTCGGTATGGCGGTGGGCGACATGCTGTTTTTGCGCCTTTCCATCCGTGAAGGAATGGCGAAAGGGGCTGGGTTTGGTGCGGCGTCGCACGGCGCAGGCACCGCGCGCTCCTATGAGCTTGGCCAACAGGAAGGGGTGATTGCCAGCCTGGTAATGATGCTTTCCGGCGTGGTGATGGTGCTGGTGGCACCGCTGGTCGCGAGGCTGATGTTCTGACCAGCGGCCCGTACGCTATTTCAGCCGTGAAATCAGTTCAAACTCTTTAAAATTTACCGGGCGCTGCTGCTGCATGGAGCGATTCCCGGCGATGCCGGTCAGAATTGACATGGCGCCCGCGCGATGGTCGGCGGCTCGCTGCAGCGGATCGTGTCGCGGCTCGCCAAACAGATCGGCCAGCATCGCGTTATCACCGCCGCCGTGGCCACCTTCGCCCAGCGTGAAGTCGGCCTGCCAGGGCGCAGCGAACATCGGGAAAACGGTAATATCACAGCTTTCCAGGCTGCCTTCGTTCTCCCTCGCCCCGCCTGCATTGACGTATGATTTCTCCACGATCTTCATCTCCAGGCGACCTTCGCTACCGTTAAACACCACGTTCAGTCCTTCCCACGGCAGATAAGTGTTCAACGAGTAGGTGAGCTGTACCTGGTTTTGATACTTCACCAGCACCGACAGTGTGTCTTCAATGGTGATGCCATCGCTGAATACGCTTTGATCTCGGAAATAGTTGTCTTCGTGTTCAGCATCCAGATACAGCGCTTTAAGCTGCGGATTCTCCGCCATTTGCAGTGCAAACGGATCGTCCTTGGCCTGCGCATAGCCATGAGCACGTGGATAAAACTGCGTCACACCGCGGCGTTCGGCATTTTCTTTTCCGTAGAAACGCAGGCTGCCTTCGGCATAAACACGCTGTGGATAGCTGTCCAGCCAGAAGTTCATCAGGTCAAAATGATGGGTTGATTTATGCACCAGCAGGCCGCCGCTGTTGCGCTTTTCCCGATGCCAGCGGCGGAAGTAATCGGCGCCGTGTTCGGTATTCAGTAACCACTCAAAGTGAACCGAAAAGACGTCGCCAATGGCACCGTTCATCAGCAGCTCGCGTACCTTGCTGTGATGCGGAGCATAGCGATAGTTAAAGGCGACGCGCACCTCGTGTCCGGTCTCTTCAATGGCGTCGAGAATACGCAGGGCGCGCTTCTCATCGATGGTCATCGGTTTTTCAGTGATCACATCACAGCCCGCGTGCAGCGCCCGCACGATATAGTCATCGTGGGTGCGGTCCATAGTGGTCACGATGATGACATCGGGGCGGGTTTCGCGGATCATGTCTTCAAACTGTGCGGCTTTCCAGGTGGATACCGGAGCGGCCCCCTCATTTTTTAATAGCTGATTCGCGTAGTTCATACGGGTTTGGTTGGTGTCGCAAAAGGCGACCAGCCGGGCGTTTTCCTTCCATTGCCCACCAATCGCTGAGATATACAGGCCCGCTCGCCCGCCGGTTCCTACCAGGGCATATTTCTTCATCGCATCCTCTTTTCTCAAAATGAATTAACGTGTTTATGTAATAAAAACAGTGTTTCAATTTCATTTTGGTACTGTAGCGCTATCAACAGTGATGGATACGTTGGAGAGAGAAAACTGTGATCCCCAGCGAAAAAGACCGGAGAAGATGTCGATATTCTGATTTTCCCATGAACGCTTTTTAGCCTTACGCTCATATTTTACAATCGTTATTAATTCCGTTGGCCAGTGTAAGGATATTCAGTGTGAAATATTTGTGGTTATCTGCTCTCCTGTTCAGCCAGGTCGTTATGGCCTGGTGTCCTGATGAGGACCAAAAGGTGGTACTTCAGGGAACATTGATACAACAGACGCTACCCGGCCCGCCAAATTACGAAAGCATCAAGGACGGCGATGAAGCGGTAACTTATGATTATCTAAAGTTGGATCAACCTTTTGAGTGTGATATTACCGGTGAGAGTGAAAGTGTACCGCTAGTACAGCTTATTTTGATGGGAAAAAGTAAGCCTGGTTACGCCGATCTTGCTCCTTCTCTGGGAAAAGATGTCATCCTGACCGGGAAAACGATGTATGCCCAAACTGGCCTCCACTTTACCTCTGTCTTGCTCATCCTTGATGATGTGAAAGATGTTACCCCCCTCAACACGCCCGAACAAAAGAAAAGCGCGCTGATTCAGTTTCAACAGTTCCAGCAGGCGCTGAGTGAGAAAAACGTTGCCGCATTAAAGTCTTATTTTGTATTCCCATTACCGGGCAGCCTTGATGATTTTATTCCTTACGATGAATCACAATCATCTCAGTCGGATCAGCTTACCGAGGCGGTGTTTGATAAAAATGCGTCGCAGATTATTAAGGGTTTACACATCTTGAGTAGTCTTGATGTTAACCCTGACACTCTGGAAATCAAAGAACACCGGATAAACGCGCTATCGGCACAAGAGCAGAAACGGAAATACTTTCCGGGTGATGAAGACGGCACGTTTTATTATGAAGAAAACGGTCAGCGTCACGTGGTTGACGGAACCTGCGACACGGCTGCTATGGGGGAATTTGACGAGGGCGTTTTAAGGCTTTCTCAGGGTACCGATGCGAATAAACAACGGCCTGGCCTCTCAGAGTCTTGTGACGGAGCATCGTCATATTTGTTTAAGCTAATTGATGGAAAACTCCGTCTGGTGGCGAGTTTTACCGCAGGTTGAATCTGTGCCGAACACTCCCCGACCGGTGAAGTCGGGGAGGAGATCTATTAGTGCGCGCGACCTTGCTCTACGCCGTACCCGGTCTGGGAACGGATGAACTGAGCACGGAACTGCTCACGCTCGCGATTACCTTCTGCGGAATTATCGGTGGCAGAGAAGAACCAAATACCGAGGAACGCCACGCTAATGGAGAACAGCGCCGGGTATTCATACGGGAAAATGGCTTTTTCGTGACCGAGAATTTGCACCCATACCGTTGGGCCAAGCACCATCAGCACCACTGCCGTTATCAGACCTAACCAGCCGCCCAGCATGGCACCACGCGTGGTCAGTCGTGACCAGTACATGGAAAGCAGGATGATTGGGAAGTTGCAGCTTGCCGCGATAGCGAACGCCAGGCCGACCATAAAGGCGATGTTCTGGTTTTCAAACAGCACGCCGAGCAGGATGGCAATCACGCCCAGTACCAGTACGGTGATTTTCGACACGCGCAGTTCTTCACGCTCGGTAGCACCTTTACGGAACACGTTAGCGTACAGATCGTGAGAGACCGCCGAGGCACCCGCCAGCGTCAGACCAGCAACCACGGCCAGAATGGTGGCAAAGGCCACTGCGGAGATAAAGCCGAGGAACAGGTTACCGCCCACCGCGTTGGCCAGATGCACCGCCGCCATGTTATTGCCGCCAATCAGTGCGCCAGCCGCGTCTTTATATGCCGGGTTTGCACCGACCAGCATGATTGCGCCAAAACCGATGATAAAGGTCAGGATGTAGAAATAACCCATAAAGCCGGTGGCGTAGAACACACTCTTACGCGCTTCGCGGGCATCGCTGACCGTGAAGAAACGCATCAGAATGTGCGGCAGACCCGCGGTTCCGAACATCAGTCCGAGGCCTAACGATAGCGCCGATATTGGGTCTTTCACCAATCCGCCCGGGCTCATAATCGCCGAGCCTTTCGGGTGTACCGCCATCGCTTCGGTGAACAGGTTGTTGAAGCTGAAGCCGACGTGCTTCATGACCATGAAGGCCATAAAGCTGGCGCCGAACAGCAGCAGCACGGCTTTGATGATTTGCACCCACGTAGTGGCCAGCATGCCGCCGAACAGCACGTACATCATCATCAGTACGCCAACCAGCACCACAGCAATGTGATAGTTCAGACCGAACAGCAGTTGGATAAGCTTCCCGGCACCCACCATCTGGGCGATCAGGTACAGCGCGACCACCACCAGTGAACCACAGGCCGACAGAATACGGATAGGCCCCTGCTTCAGACGGTAAGAGGCGACGTCCGCAAAGGTGTAGCGACCGAGGTTACGCAGACGTTCGGCAATCAGGAACAGAATGATTGGCCAGCCGACCAGGAAGCCGAGTGAGTAAATCAGCCCATCATAGCCAGAGGTAAAGACCAGCGCGGAAATCCCGAGGAACGACGCCGCCGACATATAGTCGCCCGCAATCGCCAGCCCATTCTGGAAACCGGTGATGTTACCGCCCGCGGTGTAATAGTCGTTACGCGAACGCACGCGCTTAGACGCCCAGTAGGTAATGCCGAGCGTAAAGATGACGAAAATCAGGAACATAACAATCGCCTGCCAGTTGGTTGGCTGGCGTTGGACTGCACCGCTAATAGCATCCGCCGCATTTGCGGCGAAGGGCAGCGTGGCGGCTAGCGCCGTCAGGACTCTCTTCATGATGCTTTAACCTCGTGCAGAACCGCATTGTTAAGACGATCGAATTCACCGTTAGCCCGCCAGATATAGATTCCGGTCAGGAGGAAGGAGATGAGGATCACGCCCACCCCAATTGGAATACCCCGGGTGACGCTGGTTCCCGCATGTAGCGGCGTCCCCAGCCAGCCAGGCGCAAAGGCAATCAGTAAAATAAAGCTGATATAAACCACCAGCATGATGATGGATAGTACAGCGGCAAACCGTTGCCTTTTTTCAACTAACTCCCTGAAACGCGCACTGTCTTCTATCCGCTGATAAATATTGTCATTCATCGCAGAGCTCTCCAGAGGTCCCCTTTGTCTTTCACACTGCAGGCATGACCTGTTAGCTGTCGCAGTCCGGCAACACGAAATCCTTTGGGGGAGGTTTTATAATTTCCCTCCCGATGAAGAGAGGGTAGGGGGATTTTTTATTTTGCCGGATGGCGGCTAACGCCTTATCCGGCCTACAAGGGATGCTGAACCTGTAGGCCCGATAAGCAGCGCGCCATCGGGCATTTCACGGTTAGGGTTATGATGGCATCGCGATAGCCTGCTTCTCTTCGAGCAGTTTCTCTACCACGCCAGGATCGGCGAGGGTCGAGGTATCGCCCAGATTGCTGGTATCGCCCGCCGCAATTTTGCGCAGAATACGGCGCATAATTTTGCCGGAGCGGGTTTTTGGCAGTGAGTCGGTCCAGTGCAGCACGTCTGGCGTTGCCAGCGGGCCAATTTCTTTACGCACCCAGTTGCGCACTTCAGCGTACAGCTCAGGTGTTGGCTCTTCGCCGTGGTTCAGCGTGACGTAGGCGTAGATGGCCTGGCCTTTAATATTATGCGGAATACCCACTACCGCGGCTTCGGCAATCTTCGGATGCGACACCAGCGCCGACTCGATTTCAGCCGTCCCCAGACGGTGGCCGGAAACGTTCAGCACGTCGTCCACGCGTCCTGTTATCCAGTAGTAGCCGTCTTCGTCACGACGCGCGCCGTCGCCGCTGAAGTACATATTCTTGAAGGTGGAGAAGTAGGTCTGCTCAAAACGATCGTGATCGCCAAACAGGGTTCTCGCCTGACCTGGCCAGGAATCGGTGATCACCAGGTTGCCTTCGGTCGCGCCTTCCAGCGGGTTGCCTTCGTTATCGACAATCGCCGGCTGCACGCCGAAGAACGGACGTGTTGCCGAACCGGCTTTCAGTTCGGTAGCGCCCGGCAGCGGGGTGATCATGAAACCGCCGGTTTCGGTCTGCCACCAGGTATCGACGACCGGGCATTTTTCGTTGCCAATCTTCTTCCAGTACCATTCCCAGGCTTCCGGGTTAATCGGCTCGCCGACAGAGCCCAGAATACGCAGTGACGAACGATCGGTGCCTTCAATCGCTTTATCGCCTTCTGCCATCAGGGCACGGATCGCGGTGGGTGCGGTATAGAGAATATTGACCTGATGCTTATCCACGACCTGCGACATACGCGCAGGCGTTGGCCAGTTGGGTACGCCTTCGAACATCAGCGTGGTAGCGCCGCAGGCCAGCGGGCCGTACAGCAAATAGCTGTGCCCGGTTACCCAGCCGACGTCAGCGGTACACCAGTAGATATCGCCCTGATGATAATCAAACACGTATTTGAAGGTGGTCGCCGCGTAAACCAGATACCCGCCGGTGGTGTGCAGCACGCCTTTTGGCTTACCGGTTGAACCGGAGGTATACAGAATAAACAGCGGATCTTCCGCGTTCATCTCTTCCGGTTGATGCTCAGGACTCGCTTTCTCAATAAGGTCGGACCACCACAGGTCGCGGCCTTCCTGCCAGTCTGTTTTTCCGCCGGTACGTTTGAGGACCACCACGTGCTCAACGGTCTTCACGTTCGGGTTTTTCAGCGCATCATCCACGTTCTTTTTCAGCGGGATGCCGCGTCCAGCACGCACACCTTCATCGGCGGTGATCACCAGGCGCGAGTTTGAGTCGATGATACGTCCGGCAACGGCTTCCGGCGAGAACCCGCCAAAGATCACCGAATGCACCGCACCAATACGGGCGCAGGCCAGCATCGCCACCGCAGCTTCCGGGACCATTGGCATATAGATCGCCACCACATCGCCTTTTTTAATGCCTAAATCCAGCAATGTATTGGCAAAACGGCAAACGTCGCGATGCAGTTCGCGATAGGTAATATGTTTACTTTGAGTTGCGTCATCGCCTTCCCAGATGATGGCGGTGCGATCGCCGTTTTCCTGTAGATGACGGTCAAGGCAGTTCGCTGCCAGATTCAGCGTGCCGTCTTCGTACCATTTAATGGACACATTGCCGGGCGCAAAAGAGGTGTTCTTTACCAGGCTATAAGGTTGCATCCAATCGAGAATTTTTCCCTGCTCGCCCCAAAATGTGTCGGGGTCGGTAATAGATTGTTGGTATTTCGCGTCGTACTGCTCCGGGTTTATCAGGCAACGATCCGCAATATTTGCGGGAATAGCGTGTTTATGTATTTGGCTCATGGCTTTTGTTCTCCTTGTAGGATGTTAATAATATGTCTCATAAACGTTAAATGTAGGGGCGTTTGGAGTTTTGTTTGGGATTTGAGCGGCAGATCACGCAATAAGCGAATTGTGCAAATTAGCGGCAAACTGATTTTTGAAGAGAACTAGCAAAAATTGATTAAATCTCGAGATAACATGCAGTTATATGAAGAAGTTTGAAAAAGGTGATCGGTGTTGGGAATAGACCAAAGAGTGAGAGGCTGGAGGGGTTTACTAACTCTAAAGTGGTATTTTACATGCACTTACAATTGATTAAAAACAACATTCTAAGTGTGGTTTTTTGATAAAAAGAGGGTGGAGCAATGTCATGACAGTATACGTGTGGTTGCTGTTATGGAAAACAATAAAAGAATCGCCATTGCAGACAATGGCGTCATCTGGATGAGACCCCCCTATGGCAAGGACAAAATCACCCGTACTCCGTTTCTTCAGCCTGATATTACCGTTTTTATTTATCTCTGCCGTTCACGCTGAACAAACCCCAGTACCCGCAAAAACCGTCACCGTTGAAGCGAAGAATGAAACCTTCGCCCCTCAGCATCCCGATCAATACCTCTCATGGAAAGCCACGTCGGAGCAGTCCGCACGTGAAGATGCGCTGGCAGAGGATCCACGACTGGTGATTCTGTGGGCGGGATATCCTTTCTCGCGTGATTACAACAAACCGCGTGGGCATGCCTACGCGGTGACCGATGTCCGTGAAACATTACGTACCGGCGCGCCAAAAACTGCAGAAGATGGTCCGCTGCCGATGGCCTGCTGGAGCTGTAAAAGCCCTGACGTGGCGCGCCTGATCCAGAAAGACGGCGAAGACGGTTATTTCCACGGTAAATGGGCGCGCGGCGGCCCGGAAATTGTTAACAATTTAGGCTGTGCGGATTGCCATAACACCGCCTCGGCAGATTTCGCCAAAGGGAAGCCCGAGCTGACGTTGTCCCGCCCTTATGCAGAACGCGCGATGGAAAGCATCGGTAAACCGTTTGATAAAGCCGGTCGCTTTGACCAGCAGTCCATGGTCTGCGGCCAGTGTCACGTGGAGTACTACTTCGACGGTAAAAACAAAGCCGTTAAGTTCCCGTGGGACGAGGGGATGAAAGTTGAGAACATGGAGAAATACTACGACGCCATTGCGTTCTCCGACTGGACCAACTCCTTGTCTAAAACGCCGATGCTGAAAGCGCAGCACCCGGAATATGAAACCTGGACTGCGGGCATTCACGGCAAGAACAATGTGACCTGCATCGACTGTCATATGCCGAAAGTGCAAAACGCTGAAGGCAAGATCTACACCGACCATAAAATTGGTAACCCGTTCGATAACTTCCCTCAGACCTGCGCCAACTGTCACACCCAGGACAAAGCGTCCCTGCAAAAAGTGGTTGCCGAGCGTAAACAAGCGATTCATGACCTGAAAATCAAGGTTGAAGATCAGCTGGTACATGCCCACTTCGAAGCGAAAGCTGCATGGGATGCGGGCGCAACGGAAGCTGAAATGAAGCCGATTCTGGAAGATATTCGCCATGCGCAATGGCGCTGGGATCTGTCTATCGCCTCGCACGGGATTCACATGCACGCGCCGGAAGAAGGTCTGCGTATGTTGGGTAGCGCGATGGATAAAGCGGCCGATGCCCGTACCAAACTGGTCCGTCTGCTGGCGACCAAAGGCATCACCCATGAAATTCCGCTGCCGGATATCTCGACGAAAGAGAAAGCCCAGAAGGCGATCGGTTTGAACATGCAGCAAATCAATGCTGAGAAGCAGGACTTCATCAAAACGGTGATTCCGCAGTGGGAAGACCAGGCGCGTAAAAACGGTCTGTTAAGCCAATAACCCCTTTCCGCCTCGCAAGGGGCGGATAACTCAACGGAGTGAATATGAGCGTATTACGTTCGTTATTAACTGCTGGGGTGCTGGCGTCAGGCCTGTTCTGGAGCCTGTGCGGGAATGCCGCGACCCCCACGCCACAGGACTCAGATCAACGCTTTACGGTCACCCAACAGCGTAATCCGGATGCCGCCTGTCTGGATTGTCACAAGCCAGACACCGAAGGCATGCATGGTAAACATGCCGAAGTCATCAACCCAAATAATAAACTGCCGGTTACCTGCACCAACTGTCACGGCCAGCCGTCACCCAATCACCGCGAAGGGGTGAAGGATGTGATGCGCTTTAATGAGCCGATGTACAACGTGGAGCAGCAGAACAGCGTCTGTATGTCCTGTCACCTGCCTGAGCAGTTGCAAAAAGCGTTCTGGCCGCACGATGTCCACGTGACGAAAGTAGCGTGTGCCAGCTGTCACTCACTGCATCCGAAGCAAGACACGATGCAGACGCTAAGCGATAAAGGACGGATCAAGATTTGCGTCGATTGCCACAGCGATCAGCGTAATAATCCAAACTTTAATCCGGCGTCGATTCCCTTGCTTAAGGAGCATCCATGAGTTGCTCTCGTCGCCAGTTTATCACCGGCGTCGGCGCGCTGGTGGCTGTTAGCGGGACGGCGGGACGCGTCGTGGCGAAGACGTTAAACATTAACGGCGTGCGTTACGGCATGATACATGATGAATCATTATGCATCGGCTGTACCGCCTGCATGGATGCCTGTCGGGAAGTGAACAACGTGCCGGAAGGCGTATCGCGTCTGACGATTATTCGCAGCGAGCCGCTGGGGACGTTTCCTGATGTGAAGTACCGCTTCTTCCGCCATTCGTGCCAGCACTGCGATCACGCCCCCTGTGTTGACGTCTGCCCGACGGGGGCATCGTATCGCGATGCTGCCACCGGCATTGTGGATGTGAACCCGGATCTGTGCGTCGGTTGCCAGTATTGCATCGCCGCCTGCCCGTATCGCGTGCGCTTTATTCATCCGGTCAACAAGACGGCAGATAAGTGCGACTTCTGCCGTAAAACCAACCTGAAAGCGGGCAAGCAGCCTGCTTGCGTTGAGTCATGTCCGACGAAAGCGCTGACGTTTGGTAATCTGGACGATCCCAACAGCGAGATCTCTCGTCTGTTGCACCAGAAAAATACCTACCGTTACAAGCTGGCGTTAGGCACCAAACCGAAGGTCTACCGCGTTCCCTTTAAATACGGGGAGGTGAGCCAATGACACCCGCTTCTGCATTCCATTTTGAATCACTGGTGTGGGACTGGCCCATCGCCATCTATCTGTTCCTGATCGGTATTTCCGCCGGACTGGTGACGCTGTCGGTATTGCTTCGACGGCTGCATCCGGAAGCGGGCGGTTCAGACAGTACGTTACTGCGTACCACGCTGGTACTCGGGCCGGGAGCGATTATTCTCGGCCTGCTGATCCTGGTCTTGCACCTGACGCGTCCATGGACCTTCTGGAAACTGATGTTCCACTACAGCTTCACCTCGGTGATGTCGATGGGGGTCATGCTATTCCAGTTGTATATGGTGGTGCTGGTGCTGTGGCTGGCAAAAATCTTTGATAAAGAGGTTATTGCCCTGCAACAGCGCTTCGTGCCTCGTCTGACGATCGTGCCAAAACTGCTGGCGCTGATCGCGCCGTTCCATCGTCTGCTGGAAACAGTGATGCTGGTGCTGGCGGTGCTGCTCGGGGCCTACACCGGGTTCCTGCTGTCGGCGCTGAAATCCTATCCGTTCCTGAATAACCCGATCTTGCCAGTGCTGTTCCTGTTTTCCGGGATCTCGTCCGGTGCGGCGGTGGCGCTGATCGCCATGGCATTGCGCCATCGCGGTAACCCGCACACCACCGAGGCGCATTTTGTACACCGCATGGAAACCCCGGTAGTGTGGCTGGAAATCTTCCTGCTGGCGGCGTTCTTTATCGGGCTGGCGCTGGGCGATGACGGCAAAATGCGCGCGCTGGTTGCGGCGTTGGGCGGTGGTTTCTGGACCTGGTGGTTCTGGCTGGGCGTGGCCGGGTTGGGGCTGATCCTGCCGATGCTGCTGAAACCGTGGGCGAATCGCAGCCCGACGTTTCACGGTGTGCTGGCAGTGTGTGGTGCCAGCCTGACCGGCGTGCTGCTGCTGCGCTTTTTCATTCTGTATGCAGGGCAACTGACGGTTGCGTAGGGCAAGGTGATTTCTGGACGTACTCCTTCCTGAAGCCGGTTTTCTGGCATTGTTGTTAAGTCTCGGGGTCAACGTGTTGACCCCGCTTGCCGTGCTGACGGGCGTACGTCAGCGCTGGCAGGGCGTTATGCGTCTGGCCTGCGTGGGCGTGTGGACGCAGTTTGCGCTGCTGTTGCTGGCCTTTGCCATTCTGGTGTTCTGTTTCCTGACCAGTGATTTCTCCGTTGTTTACGTAGCTCAGCACAGCTATAGCCTGCTGCCGTGGGGATTAAAGCTGGCGGCGGTGTGGGGTGGTCATGAAGGATCGCTGCTACTGTGGGTGCTGTTTCTTTCTGCCTGGAGCGCACTGTTCGCCTGGCGCTCCAGGCGTGAGCCGGACGCGCTATTTCCGTTAACCCTCTGTGTCTTGTCAATGATGACCGCGTCATTGCTGCTGTTCGTGGTGGTGTGGTCCGATCCGTTCGTACGCATCTTCCCGCCGGCAATTGAAGGGCGCGACCTGAACCCGATGCTGCAACACCTGGGGCTGATTCTGCATCCACCGCTGCTGTATCTGGGCTACGGTGGGCTGATGGTGGCGGCCGGCGTGGCGCTGGCTTCGCTGCTGCGCGGCGGCTTTAACGCGCGGACTGCCTGGGTGTGCTGGCGCTGGGCGCTGCCCGGCTGGTGCGCCCTGACGCTTGGGATCATCCTTGGTTCCTGGTGGGCTTATTGTGAACTGGGCTGGGGCGGCTGGTGGTTCTGGGACCCGGTAGAAAACGCTTCCTTATTACCCTGGCTTTCCGCCAGTGCGTTACTGCATAGCCTGTATGTCTCACGGCAGCGTGGAGGTTTCCCGCACTGGTCGCTGCTGCTGGCGATTGTCACGCTGATTTTATCGCTGTTGGGCACGCTGATTGTGCGTTCCGGCATACTGGTTTCTGTTCATGCCTTTGCGCTGGACAACGTCCGCGCTGCGCCGCTGTTTGCGCTGTTTACCGTGTTAAGCCTGGCATCGCTCGGTCTGTATGCCTGGCGGGCGCGGGACGTCGGTCACACGGTACGTTTTGGCGGCTGGTCGCGTGAGATGATGATTCTGGTCGCGCTGCTGCTGTTTTGCGCGGTGCTGCTTATCGTGTTGATTGGCACGCTGTATCCGATGATTTACGGCCTGTTTGGTTGGGGACGACTCTCCGTTGGCGCGCCTTACTTCAACCGTGCAACGCTGCCGTTTGGCCTGCTGATGCTGGTGGTCATCGTGATAGCGACGATCAGAAGCCGGAAGGTGCCGCTGCGAAGCCAGCTTCCGGCGCTGCTGGCGCATGCTGGCGTGCTGGTTTTTGCTGCAGGGATCGTGTTCTCCAGCGGGAGCCGCCAGGAAGTGAGCCTGAATCTGAGTCCTGGGCAGCAGGTTGAACTGGCAGGCTATGTTTTCCGCTTTGAGCACCTCTCTCTGGAAGCAAAAGGAAACTACACCAGTGAAAAGGCGCTGATTACGCTCTGGCAGGATGAGAAACGCATCGGCAGCCTGCAGCCCGAAAGACGCTTCTATTCCGCGCGTCGCCAGCAAATGATGGAGCCGGGTATCCGTTGGAACCTGCTGCACGACTGGTACGCGGTGATCGGCGAAAAAACCGGACCGGAGCGCTATGCCATGCGCTTGTACGTGCAAAGTGGTGTGCGTTGGGTTTGGGGCGGAGGGCTGCTGATGGTATTCGGCGCGCTGCTCAGCGGCTGGCGGGGGAGAAAGCGCGATGCGTAAATTAATCACAGCGTTGCCGGATGGCGGCGTAAACGCCTTATCCGGCCTACAGGGTACGCAAACCGTAGGCCGGATAAGCGCAGCGCCATCCGGCAGAAAGTTTTTACTCTTAACGATCGTCTTGTTTTTCATCACTTTCGCTACGCATGCCCAGGTTGTCGACACCTGGCGTTTTGACAACCCGCAACAGCAGGAAAAAGCGCTGTCTATTGCCAGCCAGTTGCGCTGCCCACAGTGCCAGAATCAAAACTTACTGGAATCCAATGCGCCGGTGGCGGTCAGTATGCGTCATCAGGTGTATAGCATGGTGGCAGAGGGCAAAAGTGAACATGAGATCACCACGTGGATGACCGATCGTTACGGTGATTTCGTCCGCTATAACCCGCCGCTCAATAAGCAGACGCTGTTGTTGTGGGCACTGCCGTGCCTGTTATTGCTGCTGGTGGGCGTGATTATCTGGCGGGTGAGAACGCATCAGCGCGTAGAAGAGGATGAACGATGAGTCAGCCTGAATGTTGTGCACCGTTGCGTCCGATGCCGGTAAAACGCCTGGCCGCTATAGCTGTGCTGATGGTGATTGCCTGCACGGGAGGGTATTTGTTGTCGCCAAAATGGCAGGCGGTCCAGCAGGAGCAGGCGCGACTGGCTGACCCGTTACATGCGTTTTCTGATGAAAATATGCAGGAAAAACAGCTGCTTTCGCTGCAGTCAAAAATACGTGCCAACCCGCAAGACAGCACGCAATGGGCGCAACTGGGTGAGTATTATCTTTGGCAAAACGCGTATCATAATGCGCTACTGGCCTATGAGCAGGCGCTGCGTTTGCGCGGTGAAAACGCCGAGATCTATTCGGCACTGGCGACGGTGCTGTACTATCAGTCCGGGCAGCATATGACGCCGCAAACCCGTGAGATGATTGAGAAATCGCTGGCGCTGGACCCGACAGAAGTTACCGCGCTGATGCTGCTGGCTGCTGATGCGTTTATGCAGGCCGACTATGCACAGGCTATTTTGCAGTGGCAAAAAGTTCTCGATTTAAACTCGCCGAGGGTGGATCGTGCTCAGTTGATTGACTCAATCAATATGGCGAAATTGCTGCAGAATCGACAAAAATAATTTTTGTTTTTTTGTGATTTGCGTCGTTTTTGCTGTGCAAAAAAACAGCAGTTGAACAAATTAGCGAAAAAAACGCACAGTCATAATTCTTCATTTTTTATCAAATGAATATTCTTTTATAACAAAAAGTTATTCATGATGACCCGCATAAACTCGCGTTTTTATGCATAAAATCAGCTAAAGGCCCTGTTCTTAAAGGGTTGCGCTGAATGCCATGCAAATGATAATGATAATAAGCGTTAAAAAATTCCATAAACGAACGCAACACAATTCATACCCTTTCAGTATGTACTATTCCCATAGGTTATATGTGAAATAGCGCTCCATCGAGGAAGTCCGTTGTTATGAAAAATTTGAAAGTCAGCCTGGCCTGGCAGATTTTGATCGCCATGGTGCTGGGCATTTTGCTGGGGAGTTACCTGCATTATCACAGTGACAGCCGCGAATGGCTGGTAGTTAACCTGCTGTCTCCGGCAGGGGATATCTTTATCCACCTGATCAAAATGATTGTTGTGCCGATAGTTATCTCCACGTTGATCGTCGGTATTGCCGGGGTCGGTGATGCCAAACAGCTGGGTCGTATTGGCGCCAAAACCATTATCTATTTCGAAGTGATCACCACCGTGGCAATTATCCTCGGCATCACGCTGGCGAATGTGTTCCAGCCTGGTACCGGTGTCGATATGTCGCAGCTGGCGACCGTGGATATTTCGAAATATCAAAGTACAACCGCAGAAGTGCAGAGCCACGCGCATGGCCTGATGGGTACGATTTTGTCACTGGTGCCGACCAACATCGTTGCGTCGATGGCGAAAGGCGACATGCTGCCGATTATCTTCTTCTCGGTGCTGTTTGGTCTGGGCCTGTCTTCACTGCCGGCCACTCACCGCGAACCGCTGGTGACCGTGTTCCGTTCCATCTCTGAAACGATGTTTAAAGTGACGCACATGGTGATGCGTTATGCGCCGGTCGGTGTCTTTGCGCTGATCGCCGTCACCGTGGCGAACTTCGGTTTTGCCTCCCTGTGGCCGCTGGCGAAGCTGGTGCTGCTGGTGCATTTCGCCATCCTGTTCTTCGCGCTGGTGGTGCTCGGTATCGTGGCGCGCGTGTGCGGTTTGAGCATCTGGATCCTGATTCGTATCCTGAAAGACGAACTGATTCTGGCCTACTCTACCGCCAGCTCTGAGAGCGTGCTACCGCGTATTATTGAGAAGATGGAAGCCTATGGCGCACCGGCCTCCATCACCAGTTTTGTGGTGCCGACCGGGTATTCGTTCAACCTTGACGGTTCGACGCTGTACCAGAGTATCGCCGCGATTTTTATCGCCCAGCTGTACGGCATTGACCTGTCGTTGTGGCAGGAAATCGTACTGGTGCTGACGCTGATGGTGACCTCGAAAGGGATCGCGGGTGTGCCGGGTGTGTCGTTTGTGGTGCTGTTGGCTACGCTGGGTAGCGTGGGTATTCCGCTGGAAGGTCTGGCATTTATCGCCGGTGTTGACCGTATCCTCGACATGGCGCGTACTGCGCTGAACGTGGTGGGTAACGCGTTGGCGGTACTGGTTATCGCCAAGTGGGAACACAAATTTGACCGTAAAAAAGCGCTGGCCTATGAGCGCGAAGTATTGGGCAAATTTGATAAGACCGCCGTGTAGGCCGGATAAGGCAACGCCGCCATCCGGCAACCCGCTCTGGATTGCCGGATGGCGCTATGCTTATCAGGCAATCCACCTTCACTACCCGTTCGTTAACTTATCAAACTCTTCGCAGCCGGTATCAAACCCTTCCGTACAGCTCAGATTCAACCAGTGCAGCGCCTTCTGTTTATTCTTTTCAATAAAACCCTGCTCACCGTTTAAGAACATCATCCCGGCCCAGTACTCGGAATACCCGGTACGCGAAATGGCCGAGCTGCGTTTGAAATACCAGGTGGCTTTGTCATCGTCTGCGGGAATGCCCACGCCGTTGGCGTAAATCAGGCCGAGCAGCATCTGCGCATCAACGGCTGAGTCGCTCTCCAGATTCTCCGAGGCGTTTTGTAACAGCGTAATGGCTTTGGGGTAATCGGTACGCCCCGCCTGGGTATTGACCAGGATACGTGCCAGTGTAATTTCGCCGCTCTTACTGCCCGCCTGGGCCGCTTTTTCAGCCAGCGTTTTGGCTTGCGGATAATCCAGACTGACTGGATTGGTAATTTTAATTTGTGCCAACAGAGCCCAGGCGTCCGAATCGCCATTGTCGGCAGCCTTTTGCGCCCAGTATTCGGCTTTACTCAAATCGCCTGAACTAAACCAGGTATCGGCGAGAAAATATTGTGCGCGTCGGTCTCCAGCCTCTGCGGCCTTCAGGAACTGGCTACCTGGTTCTTCGGCATGGGCAAAACATGTCAATAACACCATCAAGGCGAAAAGTCGTTTCATCTTATTTTTAGATTTAGAGTAGGGAACGAACAGTATAGAGAGATTATTTGCATAAAAAAACGGCCTCCGAATGGAGACCGTTGTAAGGAAAATGCCTGATGGCGATGCCAACGCATCTTATCAGGCCTACAGTGGAAACAGGTCGTAGGCCGGATAAGGCATTCATGCCGCCATCCGACAGATCAGCCCATCGCGCTTTCGCGCAGACTGGCTTTCAGCTTGGTGTACTCATCAATCACATACTGCTCGGCAGCACGCTGATCGGCAATGCGCTCAACGTTGACGGCACAGTACTTGTACTCTGGCGTTTTGGTAATCGGACTCAGGTTCTCGGTGACCAGTTCATTACAGGCCCCAATCCACCACTGGTAGGTCATGTAAATCGCGCCTTTGTTCGGACGATCGCTGACTGCTGCACGCGTGATGACACGACCTTTACGCGAGTTAACCCACACCAGCTCTTCATCCTGAATGCCCAGACGTTCAGCATCGGCGGTGTTGATCTGGGCGTAGCCCGGTTCATCCGCTAATGCCGCCAGCGCCGCACAGTTGCCGGTCATTGAACGGCAAGAGTAGTGGCCGACTTCGCGCACCGTCGACAGGACCATCGGGTACTCGTCGGTCAGCTTGTCGATTGGCGCAACCCAGTCGCAGGTAAAGAACTGTGCCAGACCGTTCGGGGTGTCAAACTTCTCTTTGAAGAGGTAAGACGTGCCCTGATCGGCATCCGAGGTGTCGCGACAAGGCCACTGGATATAGCCCAGTTCGCCCATCTTCTCGTAGGTGGCGCCGTAGAAATCCGGGCACAGGCCGCGCAACTCATCCCAGATTTCCTGGGTGTTGTTGTAGTGCATCGGGTAGCCCATACGGGTAGCAATTTCACTGATAATCTGCCAGTCCGTTTTCAGATCCCACTTCGGCTCAACTGCTTTAAAGAAGCGCTGGAAGCCACGGTCAGCCGCAGAGTAGACGCCTTCATGCTCACCCCATGACGTAGACGGTAAAATAACGTCTGCGGCAGCGGCGGTTTTGGTCATGAAGATATCCTGCACGATGACCAGTTCCAGATCCGCAAAACCTTTGCGCACTGCGGACAGTTCAGCATCGGTCTGTAATGGATCTTCACCCATAATGTACGCCGCGCGCACTTCGCCATGCGCCGCACGGTGCGGCAGCTCGCTGATGCGGTAGCCGGTATGGGCAGGCAGGCTTTCTACGCCCCAGGCTTTAGCAAATTTCTCGCGGTTTTCCGGGAATTTAACGTACTGATAGCCCGGATAGGTATCCGGCAGCGCACCCATGTCGCACGCGCCCTGAACGTTGTTCTGGCCACGAACCGGGTTAACGCCCACGCTTGGCTTACCGAGGTTGCCGGTCAGCATGGCGAGGCTGGTCAGTGAACGCACGGTTTCCACGCCCTGATAGAACTGGGTCACGCCCATGCCCCACAGGATAGCCGCGCTTTTTGCCGATGCATACATACGCGCAGCCTGACGAATTTCCTGTGCGCTCACGCCAGTAATGTCTTCGACGGACTCCGGCGTATAGCCTTCGACAATCTTGCTGTACTCTTCGAAGCCTTCCGTACGTGAGGCCACAAACGCCTGGTCGTACAGTTTTTCTTCGATGATGACATGACCCATAGCGTTGAGCAGCGCGATATTCGAGCCGTTTCTTAACGCGATGTGCATGTCGGCAATGCGCGCGGTTTCAATTTTGCGCGGATCGCAGACGATAATTTTCGCCCCGTTACGTTTAGCGTTAATCACGTGATTCGCCACGATAGGGTGGGAATCCGCCGGGTTGTACCCGAAAATAAACACTAAATCGGTGTTATCAATTTCGTTAATCGCATTACTCATTGCGCCGTTACCGACCGATTGGTGCAGACCTGCAACCGAAGGGCCGTGTCAGACGCGAGCGCAGCAGTCAACGTTATTGGTACCAATAACGGCGCGTGCGAATTTTTGCATTACATAGTTGGTTTCATTACCCGTTCCGCGAGATGAACCGGTCGTCTGAATAGCATCCGGGCCATACTTCGCTTTGATGGCGCTCAGGCGAGTTGCCACGTAATCCAGCGCTTCATCCCAGGAAACAGATTCCAGTTTGCCGCCACGTTGGCGACGGATCATTGGGGTTTTCAGGCGAGGGGTTAGGATCTGGGTATCGTTGATAAAATCCCAGCCATAATAGCCCTTCAGACACAGGGTACCCTGGTTGGTTTTCCCCTGCGCCGCCTCAGCCCGGACGATTTTGCCGTTATCGACCACCAGGTTGATTTTGCAACCTGATGCGCAATATGGGCAAACCGTGACGACTTTTTTCATCGGTCTCGCTCCAGTTAATCAAATCGCGCATACGCGCTTGTCGTTTTTGTTATGCATCTTTTATGCCATGTTTTTAGCAGGGGCATTGGCCGATAATACGGGCATCATTTGCGCAAAACCCTGACGAAAAACAGGCTGTCGTCATATTTGACGTGACGAATCCTACAAGTGTGACGGCCCGGCAGTGTGACCGGGGCTATGTTTCCCGCACGTCCTTGTGCCTTATCGCTGTCACTCTGTGCAGAATCATTCACACTCATTTGAGTTGGCGCGAGATGGGGAAAAACAATGAAGCCGGCGATACTGGTTGTGGATGATGACGTAACAATCTGCGCACTCCTGGAGGATGTGCTGAGCGAACACGTCTTTGCCGTGACGGCCTGTCATACCGGACAGGCGGCGTTGCGCTGCATTGAGACTCAGCCGGATATTGCGCTGGTTTTACTGGATATGGTGTTGCCCGACACCAACGGCCTGATGGTGCTGCAACAGGTGCAAAAGATGAGGCCGGGCCTGCCGGTAGTGATGCTCACAGGAATGGGCAGTGAGTCGGATGTGGTGGTCGGGCTGGAAATGGGCGCTGATGATTACATTGGTAAACCGTTCAATGCGCGGGTGCTGGTGGCGCGGGTGAAGGCGGTGCTCAGACGCGTAGGCGTGCTCACGCCTGAAGGCTCGGGTGCGCAAACCACCGGGCTTTCCTTTAATGGCTGGCATCTGGATACCGCGGGCTGCCAGTTGCGTAATCCCCAGCAGTTGAAAGTCGACCTGACGCAGGGCGAATACAGCCTGCTGCTGGCGTTGGCACAAAATGCCCGGCGGGTGCTGAGCCGCGAGCAGCTGCTGGAACTGACGCGCAGCGACAGCGTCGAGGTGTTTGATCGCACCATCGACGTGTTAATCATGCGACTGCGGCGCAAAATAGAAGCCAACCCGCATCAGCCTATGCTGATTAAAACCCTGCGCGGGTTAGGGTACGTGTTTGCCGCTGACGTCCAGCATCACGAAAAAGCGGCGTGATCGTGTGCAGTTGCCGGATGCGGCGTAAACGCCTTATCCAGCCTACAAAAGCGATAATGGCTACGTAGGCCTGATAAGCGCAGCGCATCAGGCATCAGCCATCCCAGCTTTTAACTCTGCCAGCGTTTTCGCGCCATCGATGGCATTGGCGCACAGCAAGCTGGCCCGCGCGCAGGCGTGCGCCAGCCGGATACTCTCTTCCAGCGACCAGTGCTCATGGCAGCCGTACAAAAATCCGGCGCAAAATGCATCCCCCGCACCGACGCTGCCGACGATCTCCTTCTGCGCCAGATACTGCGAAGGGATCCATGTGCCGTCTCGATCCGGCGTTTCGCCCCAGGCGCCTTCCGGGCAGTGGATCACCACCCGCTGGCGCACGCCCGCGTCCAGCAGCTCACGTGCAGCGCTGGCGATGTGCGGGATATGCAGCTCACCGTTAGGCTGGCGGATCGCCAGCCCGCTGAATTCCCCGGCCTCCAGCTCGTTAATCACCAGATAATCGAGATGACGGAGCGCTGGCATTACCAGCGGCTGATAGCGCGGATCGCCCTTGCGCGACACCAGGTCCAGCGATGTTTCAAACCCGTTATCGCGCATTTGCACCAGTAGCCGAGCGCTGCGCGTGCCAAAGGTATCATCCGGCTTGTCCAGGCTGTCGAGCAGCAGCAGATAGCCGAGATGGAAAATTTTCATCGTGCTATCAAGCTGCTCAAAGGCGGGCAGATCCAGCAGCCGGTTTGCGCCGGGAGAATGAAAAAAAGTGCGCTGGCCGCTCGGGTCGGTCATCACCTGCGACATCGAGGTGGGGGCGGATGTGGTGCGCTGCACGTGCTGGCGATTCACGTGATACTGCTCGAGCATCGCCATAATGTAGTCGCCATCGCTGTCCTGACCGATCAATCCCACCGCCTGCAGCGGTAGCCCGGTGTGCATTTTCGCCAGCGTCAGCAGCACGTTCAGAGGCGCACCGCCGGTAGCGCGTTCGCTGTGGGTGATCTCCGCCAGCCAGCCGCACTCCGGCCACTGCACAATTTGATGCACATGATCGACCAGCATGTTGCCTGCGGCGATAATGCCTCTGCGTTCCATCAGGCCTGCCCCGCGCTGCCAAAGATGCGCATCTGTTCGGAAACGGTATCGGTAATGGCCTCTTCGATACCCAACAGCAGCTCAGCAAATTCGTCGTACAGCGGCTGGCGGTTGTTCATCCGCGACTCCACCGCCGCCAGCGCCGCCTGTGACATACCGGTATAGAAGTTGATTTTGTGGATGCCAAGCTCGATGGCGCGACGGAAATCGTCGTCGCTAATGCCGGAGCCGCCGTGCAGTACCAGCGGGATTGCCGCCTGCTGTCGAATGGCGTCCAGCCGCGGGAAGTCGAGTTCGGGGTCGCCTTTGTACTTGCCGTGGGCATTGCCAATGGCGACGGCTAAGGCATCAATGCCGGTTCTGTCGACGAAATCCCGTGCCAGCATCGGGTCGGTAAACAGCGACTCGTCGGCATGGCCGTACAGCGCTCCGCCTTCATCGCCGCCGACGGCCCCCAGCTCCGCTTCCACCGACACGCCGACGGCGTGGCACATCTTCACCACCTCGCGGGTCTGGCGAATATTCTCCTCGTACTCCAGCGTAGAACCATCGAACATCACCGAGCTGAAGCCTAAGCGCAGCGCCCGCACCACCGACTCAAAATGCAGGCCGTGATCGAGGTTAAGCACCACCGGAATGTCATGGCGTGCGGCTTCGAACTTTACCGCTTCAACCAGAGAATCCAGCGAGATATAGTTAAAATGCACTTCGGCAATGTTGATAATAAATGGCGATCGTTCCTGCTTCGCGGCGGCAAACAGCGCACGCAGGAAGTGCGAATCCAGAACGTTAAACGCGCCTAAGGCATAGCGGTGCTCGCGGGCATGGGCGAGGCCATCGGCGAGGGAAATCAACGGCATAATGCGCTCCTTGGTTAGCGGAACAGGCGATATTCGTTACACAACACCAGCAGCGCCGGTTCGTTTTCTTCAATGTCGTTATAGCGGGCGATGGGTTGTAGGAAATGGTTATCGTGATCGTCGTCGTTAACCGAAGAAACTTCGCCAACCAGCACGTCGCCAAACCCTTCTTCGGCCCAGAAGCTATGATACAGACCGGGCGTCAGGCAGATGCTTTCCCCTGGCGTCAGGCGCAGCTGGCTGCCCGCTGCGTGCGTTTGCCGGCAGCCGTCAATCACTACGCTGACGTCGCTGTCTTCCGTTTGTTCTCTGACTCCGGCGTTCCACAGTTCCACAATCAAATTACCGCCGCCGCGATTGATAATGTCTTCGCGTTTGCGCCAGTGAAAATGCATGGGTGTCACCTGGCCATCGCGGACGTGCATGATTTTTTCGGCGTAGCATTTCTCATAGGGCATGCCTTTTGGTGAACCATTACGCAGGGTAAACAGCGTTAAGCCCAGGGCGGCAAAGTTATCACCGCCGAATGCGGTGACGTCCCAGCCGAGTTTGAGGTCAAAGACTTCACTCCAGGCTCCGGCGTCGAGTTTGCGCCATTGGGTGGGTGGGAAGCTGGCGAAGGGTGGGAGATGCACGTCGTGCAAGGAAAAAAACTGGCGCGTGTGACCCAGAATCTCATTTATTGCGGAGCGTTTCATGGACAGAATTCTCCTTAATATAATGCCGGATGGCGCTGCGCTTATCCGGCCTACAAATTCATAGCGATCTTGTAGGCCGGATAAGGCATTTTTGCCGCCATCCGGCGTTGTTGTGGCGACTTATTTCACCGTCCAACCCTTATAGCTGCCGACGTTGTTCTTATCGATCATCGTCACCGGGATCAGCACGGGCTCTTTCGGCGCGGGTTTACCCTGCAATATGTCATAGCCGATTTCGACCGCTTTGGCTGCCATCACCTGCGGATCTTGTGCCGGGGTCGCCACAAATAATGAGTTTTCCCGCTTCAGCGCCTCTTCGCCGTCCGGCGATCCGTCGACGCCGACAATAAAGAATTCACTACGCTGCGCCTGTTTTGCAGCCAGATCGGCCCCGATCGCTGTCGGATCGTTAATGGCGAACACGCCGTCGATCTTCGGATTGGCCGCCAGCAGAGCTGTCATGATCTCCAGCCCGCCTTCACGGCTGCCCTTCGCGTTCTGATTATGCGACAGCACCTTGATGTCCGGGTGGCGTTTGAACTCGGTCTGGCAGCCTTCTACGCGGTTCTGCACGGCGGAAACCGGCGGCCCGTTGATGATAACGACGTTGCCTTTCCCTTTCAGGCGGTCGGTGATGTATTTACAGGCCATTTCGCCGGCCTGGGTGTTGTCGGAGGTGATGGTGGCGTCAGCGCCTTCCGCTGCCACGTCAACGGCGACGACCACAATCCCCGCGTCTTTCGCCCGTTTTACCGCCGGGCCGATGCCTTTGGAATCTGCCGCGTTAAGAATGATCATGTCGACTTTAGCGGCAATAAAGTTGTCTATCTGCGACACCTGTTGACCGAGATCGTAGCCGCTGGACACCAGCGTCACTTTGACATTATCCCCCGCCAGCTTGCGCGCTTCCAGCTCTGCACCTTTGGTTATCTGCACGAAGAACGGGTTAGCAAGATCGCCGACCGTTACGCCGATGGATTTCAGTTCTTTTGCCTGCACATACGGCGTCGCGGCAAGCAGTGCGCCAGCACAGAGCGCGGTAACTAATGGCTTCAAACGCATACTCGTTTCCTCACGTAGGGTATTGTTGTTATACGCCTGATGGCGCTGCGCTTATCAGGCCTACGAATATGTAGGCCAGTAAGCTTGTCTATGCACTTTGATGGTGTCGGGTACGGTATTTGTCGATTAGCACCGCTATGATGATCACCGCCCCTTTGATCACCAGTTGCCAGAAATAAGACACGCCCATTAGCGTCATGCCGTTATTGAGCGTAGCGATAATCAACGCCCCCACCAGCGTGCCGGTGATGGTGCCGATCCCGCCGACAAAACTGGTGCCGCCGAGGATCACCGCGGCGATGGCGTCCAGCTCATAGCCCATGCCCAAGTTGCCGTTGGCGCTGTACAGTCGCGAGGCGCTCATCACCCCGCCGAGGCCGGAAAGCAGCCCGCTCATGCCGTAGACGAACAGCAGCACCAGCCACACTTTGATACCGGTTAACCGCGCGGCCTGCATGTTGCCGCCCACCGCGTAAATATGAACGCCCAACGTGGTGCGACGCAGAATGAACCAGCACACCGCAATGACCGCCAACGCAATCACCACCAGCCACGGGATCGGCCCGAGGTAGTTGTTACCGATCCACTCGAAGCTGATATTGGAGTTGATAACCGTGGTGCCGTCCGCCAGCAGGTAAGCCGCGCCGCGCAGCGCGGTATAGGTGCCAAGGGTGACGATAAACGGTGGCAGTCCGGCAAAGGCGACCAGTGCGCCGTTAAACAGCCCCAGTGCCAGGCCAAGCATCAATGCCGCCGGAATCGACAACAGTGCCAGCTCCGGGATCAGCGACACGACCATCGCCGCCACCGCAGTGGTGCCGAGAATGGAACCGACGGAAAGGTCGATCCCACCGGTGAGAATGATGAAGGTCATCCCCGCTGCCAGCACGATGTTGATCGACGCCTGACGGGTGATGTTGAGCAGGTTACTTTCGGTAAAAAAGTTGGGTGCGATAAAGCCAAATACCGCCACAATCAGGATTAAAATGGGCAAGATACCGACCGTTTGCATCAGATCGCCCATCAACATTTTTTTCGCCGAGGCGGATTTGGCCACCGGCTGGGAAGGGGTTGGATTATTCATGGGACACCGCCTGATGATGGGAGTCGTTCACGCCGGTTGCCAGCGTCATAATATTTTCCTGAGTAATGCTTTGTCCGTTCAGCTCACCGGCAATACTGCCTTCGCGCATCACGTACACCCGGTCACTCATGCCGACCACTTCCGGCAGTTCGCTGGAGATCATTAAGATAGCCACACCTTTGCGCGCCATTTCGTTCATGATCCGGTATATCTCGCTTTTGGCGCCGACGTCCACGCCGCGCGTGGGTTCGTCGAGGATCAAAATGCGTGGGCCAATCGCGACCCAGCGCGAGATAAGTAATTTTTGCTGATTGCCGCCGGATAGTCCGCCCGCGCGGACCTGCGAGTGGGGTACGCGGATGTTGAGCAACTGAATGGCGTCATCGGAGATGGTCTGCGCTTTTTTGCGGTTGAGCATGCCCCAGTTGGCGTCACGCTCCAGCGTGGCCATGGTGATGTTTTCAGCCGCCGCCAGCTCTAAAAACAGCCCCTGTTCTTTGCGGTTCTCGGTCAGAAAGCCGATACCGTGATCGATGGCCTCACGCGGGGAGTGGATCACCACCGGCTCGCCGTCGACTTCAATCATGCCGCTGATGGCTTTGCGCACGCCAAATATCAGCTGCGCCAGCTCGGAGCGACCGGCGCCGACCAGCCCGGCCAGGCCGACAATCTCCCCGGAACGCACCAGTAAACTGCACGGCTGGACTTTGTTGCCATCGGTCAGGTGATGCACGTTCAGGCGCGCCTTGCCTAAAGGGATATCGCGTTCTTTGTTGAACAGATCGCTTAACGGGCGGCCGACCATCATGCGCACCAGTTCAGAGGCGTTAAGCTTGTCGCGGGTCAGGCTGCCGACGTACTGCCCGTCGCGCAACACGCTGACGCGATCCGAAAGTTCATATACTTCCGCCATGCGGTGGCTGATGTAGATAATTGCCATCCCTTCATCACGCAGGCGCATGATCAGCTCAAACAGGCGGTGGGTTTCACGTGAAGAGAGGGCGGCGGTGGGTTCATCCATGACCAGGATGCGGCTGTTACGGTGCAGGGCGCGGGCGATTTCGACCTGCTGCTGCTCGGCGATGGTCAGCGTCATGACCCGATCGCTGGCCTTAAACTGTGCCCCGAGCCGGTCGATGACCTTTTGCGCCTGCATCACCATCTCTTTGCGCTGTACCAGACCACCGCGCGACAGTTCGCTGCCAAGAAAGATATTTTCTGCTACCGTCAGATTTGGCGCGAGCTGCATCTCCTGATAAATCAGCGTGATGCCAGCGCTCAGCGCATCCTTGGGTCCGCGAATATGAAAGGGCTGACCGTCAATTAAGATCTCACCGCTGGTGGCGGTATAGGCCCCGGCGAGGATCTTCATCAGGGTGCTTTTCCCGGCGCCGTTTTCACCCATCAGGGCGTGGATTTCGCCGGACCACACCGTTAAATCGACCCCTTTCAGCGCGTAAAATTTGCCGAATGCTTTGGCAATGTTGCGCATCTCCAGAACCGGTGTCTTGCTCATAACGGATCTCCTGCGGGGTGGCCGATATCAGCAGTCCATCACAGGAATGTAAATGCAAAATGTCAGAAGCCGTTCATATTTGTCATATTGCGATTTTTCTTCATGGAGCGTGATATGCCGCAACCTGGACGTCACTTTTTCGCCAGTGCGCGCGGGCGATTGCTGTTCTTCAATCTGCTGGTGGTGGCGGTCACGCTGATGGTCAGCGGGGTGGCGGTGCTGGGCTTTCAGCACGCCAGCCAGATCCAGGAACAGGTGCAACAGCAAACCGTTGATGACATGACCGGCAGCATGAATCTGGCGCGCGACACGGCGAACGTCGCGACGGCGGCGGTGCGGCTCTCACAGGTCGTGGGGGCGCTGGAATACAAAGGTGAAGCGGAACGGCTACAGGAGACCCAGCGCGCGCTCAAGCATTCGCTGGAACAGCTGGCCAGCGCCCCGCTGGCGCAGCAGGAACCGGGGCTGGTCGAGCGCATTATCCAGCGCAGTAACGAACTGCAAAGCAGTGTTGAAGGCATGCTGCAGCGCGGGCAGTTGCGGCATCTGGAACGTAATGCTCTGCTCAGTTCGTTGTACCAGAATCAAAGTTATTTACGCCATCTACAAAAACTCACCGGTGCGCAGGATGACGCGCTGCTGAGGCAGATGGACCGCCTGATCGTTGCCGCTATTGAAACGCCGACGCCGCGTTCGGTAATTAAACAGTTGGGCGGCGTGATGCCCGCGCTTGTTCTGCAAAACCCCAGCCAGTTGGTGAGTCGTATTCTTAGCGACTTCAACCTGGAACTGCATAAGCTGGAGCCGCTTTCGTCCGCGCTGGAGCAGAGTGACCTGGCAATCAGCTGGTATATGTTCCATATCAAAGCGCTGGTGGCGATCCTCAACAGCGATATCAACCAGTATGTCTCACAGGTGGCGAGTATCTCCGAACAGCGGGTGGCGCAAAGCCATCAGGAACTACAGTCCGGCGTGCTGTTTATCATGATTTTTGCGCTGCTGGCGGTGGTGATCACCGGCTTTGCCGGCTGGTATATCTACCGCAACTTAGGCTCGAACCTGACGGCTATCTCGCGGGCGATGACCCGGCTGGCGCATGGCGAATCGGACGTCAGCGTGCCGGCCCTGCAGCGGCGCGATGAGCTGGGAGAGCTGGCGCGCGCCTTTAGCGTGTTTGCCCGCAATACGGCGTCGCTTGAACACACCACTCGGCTGCTGAAAGAAAAAACGACGCAGATGGAAATCGACCGCACCGAGCGTCAGGGGCTGGAAGAAGCGTTACTGCACAGCCAAAAGCTGAAGGCGGTGGGGCAGTTAACGGGTGGATTAGCGCATGATTTCAATAACCTGCTGGCAGTGATTATTGGCAGTCTGGATTTGGTCAGTCCGGACTCGCCCGATGCGCCGCGCATCAACCGGGCGCTAAAAGCCGCCGAGCGCGGGGCGCTGCTGACCCAGCGACTGCTGGCTTTTTCGCGCAAGCAATCGCTGCACCCACATGCGGTGGAGCTGAAAACGTTGCTGGAGAACCTGGGGGAGCTGATGCGCCATTCGCTACCGGCGACGATGACGCTGGAGATTGAAGCGCAGTCACCCGCCTGGCCGGCGTGGATCGACGTCAGCCAGCTGGAAAACGCCATTATTAATCTGGTGATGAACGCCCGTGATGCGATGGACGGGCAGGCGGGTACGATTAAAATTCGCAGCTGGAATCAGCGGGTCACGCGCAGCGACGGACGCAAGCAGGACATGGTGATGCTGGAGGTGGCCGACCAGGGCTGTGGGATGTCGCAGGAGATCAAAGCGCAGGTCTTTGAACCGTTCTTCACCACCAAACAGACCGGCAGCGGCAGCGGACTGGGGCTGTCGATGGTGTACGGTTTTGTGCGTCAGTCTGGTGGTCGGGTGGAAATTGAGAGCGCGCCGGGGCAAGGGACCACGGTCCGGTTACAGCTTCCGCGCGCTATTGTGCCGGTGCAGCCTCAGGACATCCCTGTGGTGGAACATGCGGCGAACAGCGGTGAGAAACTGGTGTTGGTGCTCGAAGATGAGGCCGATGTGCGCCAGACGTTGTGTGAGCAGCTTCATCTGCTGGGTTATCTGACGCTGGAGGCCGCCAACGGCGAGCAGGCGATGCACTTGCTTGCCGCATCTTCAGAGATCGACATTCTGATCAGCGACCTCATGCTGCCCGGTGGATTAAGCGGCGTGGATGTGGTTAACCATGCGCTAAAGCATTACCCGCAGTTGAGTATCCTTCTGATCAGCGGTCAGGATTTGCGTCCGGCACACAACCCGGCCCTGCCGGAGGTGGCGCTACTGCGAAAACCGTTTACCCGCGGGGAGCTGGCGCAGGCGCTGCGTCATCCGCGCAATTGAGATTCCTCCGCTACTCGTGAGCAAGCGCTTTGATTACCGTGGGGCGAGTTTCTTTTTGAGGCTGGTTTATGACACGCTCCCCGACGATCTTTTTTTTCAGTTTGCTGATGCTGACCACCGTGTCGGCGCAGGCGGATATTATTGATGACGCCATTGGCAATATTCAACGCGCCGTCAGCGATGCCTATAAGCCTGATAATAATCGGGATTACGACGACTCGCGCGACGAAAGCTGGCAACGCCAGGTAAGCGACGATCGCCGCAGGCAATATGACGATCGTCGTCGCCAGTTTGAAGACCGCCGTCGGCAGCTGGATGACCGCCAGCGTCGGCTCGATCAGGAACGGCGTCAGCTGGAAGATGAAGAACGTAGAATGGAAGACGATTACGATCGTTAACGTAGTCTTTCGCTGGCAAGATTATAAACTTCACTACGCTCGCGTTTACCGACGGCAACGACAGCGATGACCAGGGTGTCGTCAATAACTTGATAAACAAGACGGAACCTTGAAGTGCGTAGTTGGATTTTATAGCAATCTTTTATTCCCCTGAGCTTCGCGGAGGGGACATGCGGATTTTCACCGCATTTCTTGAGTTTTTTGGCAAACTGCTGCTGAATGGTTTTATCCAATTTTTGCCATTCTTTCAGCGCATCTTCCCTGAACTTTACCGTATAACTCATAAATAGCTGTCCAGATCAACATCCACCAGTGGCTGTTGGTTCCGTTCATGGACTAATTTAACCAGTTGCTGATCGTCCAGCGCATCAAGCATTTTTTCGTAAAGCTCAGCGGGAACACAATAAAAGGCAGGCTGGTTACGGTTCAGGATTGCGACCGGAAACCCATCCCCTGCGCTAACAGTCGCCATCGGGTTCTTTTTTAGCTCACTCACGCTGGCGGTGGTGTCGCTTAAAATGATATGTGGCATAATCGCTCCTTAAGACCATTTAACTGGTCTTAATATAGGATGGGAAAGACCTGTTAACAAGTCTTATTATGAAGTGTCTCCGCTTAATCCAGCACAATCTCCATGCCGTCATACCCGGCTTCGATGCCTGTCGGTAGCGGATTATGCATTAGCCACTCGTCGAACTGATGGCTGATGTGGGTCAGAATCACCCGTGGGCAGCGGATAACGTCATTGAGCGCAATCACGGTATTTACATCGCAGTGGTTGCGCGGCGGTTGCGTGCGCGGGGCATGGCTACAGTCGATGATCATCGCCTGCGGCTGATTGTTGCGCAGAAATTTCAGCGTTTTGTCGGGCAGCCCGGCGGTATCAGAGAGCCACGCCACGCGGCTGTGCGCAGTTTCCAGTAGATAGCCAAACGTCAGCTTTGAGTGGTTGAGCGGCAGCGGTGTCACCTGCAACCCCTGCAAATTAAACACCACAAACGGTTCGACGGTGTGGCTGAAGTCGAGAATGCCGGGATGCTTAAACAGATCGTCGCAGCCCTGTTCATCCGGCGGCCCATATACCGGGATCGTTTTCCCCACGCCCCAGCGCAGCGGAAACAGTCCCTGAACATGATCCATGTGGTAGTGGGTGAGCAGAAACTGGCGGAAGCTGCCGGCGGGCCAGTCGTCCATCAGATGCGGGATCCCCGCGTCGAGCAGCGTCACGGCATGGTTGAATTTGACCACGCCGCTGCAGGGTCGGCGGCGATATTGCGATTGAATACGCGCCCGCTGGCAGGCGGGGCAGTCGCAGCCAAAAACCGGCACCAGTTGCGCGCCGCCGGTGCCGCTTAAAGTGATCGTTAAGCTCATTGTTGCTCCCCAGGTCATGTATAGCCGGATGGCGACGCAGGCGTCTTATCCGGCCTACGGGTCCGTGCGCTCTCAGGCATAAGAATGCTTACGTCCCATCAGTGTGAGCAATGTATTCACTGACTGTAGCAGACTACCGTCATTGTTTAGCGTATGGCAGTCCTCTGGTGCATAGCGGGCTGCACGTTCTAGACGGGCGACAATCTCCGTTTCATTTTCTCGCCCGCGCGCCAGTAAGCGCTGGCGCAACACGTCTTGTGATACCTGCAAACAGACCGGCAGCAGCGCCGCGCCGTAGCGTGATTTTGCCTGTGGCAGATGGGCGCGGGAGCCGTTTACCACCACATCAAACCCGGCGTGTAGCCAGAGGTCAATCTCCACGCCGACGCCGTAGTACAAGCCGTTGGCATGCCAGCTCAGCGCCAGCAGGTTCTGTCCGGCGCGGGTAAAAAACTCCTGTTCGCTCAGCGCAATATGGTTTTCATTCCCGGCGTTGGCGGCCCGGGTAATGTAACGATGCGCCACCAGCAGTTGCGCCTGTTCCTGCTGGCGGAGTTCGGCCAGCAGGCTGTCCTTACCGGAGCCGGACGGCCCCATCAGCCAGATCAGTTTTCCCATAGTCAGAACACCCTTTTTCCCTGCCGCCAGACGTGGTCGATATGCACGTGATCGCCTTTGCGGTGCGCCAGCACCAGATCCGCGCGTTTACCTTCAGCGATAACACCGCGATCGTCGAGATTCAGCGCCCGCGCCGGATTACGGGTCACCAGATGAATCGCCTGCGCCAGCGTGAAGCGGTTGGCATCGTCGTCCGCTACACGAAACGCGGCGTCGAGCAGGCTGGCGGGGTAGTAATCAGAGGAGAGAATATCCAACAGCCCCAGTTCAGCCAGCTTATGCGCCGCGACGTTGCCGGAGTGCGAGCCGCCGCGCACGATATTGGGTGCGCCCATCAGCACGTTCATGCCGTGCTGGCGTGAAGCCTCTGCGGCTGCAAAGGTGGTGGGAAACTCGGCGATCACGCTGCCAAGTTGATGTGATTCGAGAACATGGTCATGGGTAGCGTCGTCGTGGCTTGCCAGCGCAATATGGCGTTCGCGGCACATCTGCGCGATGGCGGTCCGGTTGGGCTGCGACCAGCGCGCCGCGAGGGCTAACTGCTCCTCTTCATAGCGGGCCATCTGCTCATCGGTGAGTGAATACTTGCCCTGATAATATTCCCGGTATTTTTCGCGGTTGGCGAACTGGCGCTGGCCCGGCGAGTGATCCATCAGTGAAACCAGCGTCACTGGTTCGCGCCCGACCAGTTTTTCAAATAGCGGCAGGGTGGTGTGATGCGGCAGTTCGCAACGCAGATGCAGACGATGCTCGGCGCGGTTGACCCCGCGCTTCTGCGTTTCTTCCACCGCATTGATCATCTTTTCCAGATTTTCCAGGCGATCGCCGCCGTCGCGAACATCGCCAATCGCTACTGCATCCAGCACGGTGGTGATGCCGCTGGCGACCATCAGCGCGTCATGGCTGCTCATCGCCGAATGCGCGGGCCAATCCACCTTTGGGCGCGGGGTGAAGAATTTGTCGAGATTATCGGTGTGCAGTTCGATAAGCCCCGGCAGCAGCCAGCCACCTTCACCGTCCAGCGCCTCGGGCAGACGGCTCTGGCTTTCGGTAAAGGCGCGAATCACGCCGCCCTCCATTTCCAGCGATCCCTGTACCACTTCGTCTTCCAGCACCAGCTTTACGTTATTGATAATCATGCTGTGGTTCCCATCAGGTGCAAACGGTCCGCCACGCGGTCGCGAACGGTTTGATCGTGAAAAATACCGACAATTGCCGCGCCGCGCGCTTTGGCTTCTTCTATCAGTGCCACTACGGCGGTGCTGTTTTTGGCATCCAGCGACGCGGTGGGCTCATCGAGCAGTAAAATTGGGTAATCGACGATAAACCCGCGCGCAATGTTGACGCGCTGCTGCTCACCGCCGGAAAAGGTCGATGGGGCGAGATGCCACAGCGTTTCCGGGACGTTCAGACGTTCCAGCAGGCGCGCCGCTTTGGCCGCACACATGTCGCGGGAGACGCCCAGATCCAGCAGCGGTTGCATCACCACGTCCAGCGCCGAGACCCTGGGGATCACGCGCAGGAACTGGCTGACCCAGCCGATGGTGGAACGGCGCACTTCCAGCACTTTCCGCGCCGGAGCCTGCACCAGATCCACCCACTCGTCGCCGTGCTGAATATGAATATGGCCGGTGTCCGGCAGATAGTTGGCGTACAGCGAACGCAGCAGCGTTGATTTCCCACTGCCCGAGTGACCGTGCAGCACCACGCACTCACCGCTTTTTACGTCCAGAGTGGCGTTGTGCAACACCGGCAGACGCACGCCGTTTTGCTGGTGCAGTACAAAGGTTTTACTG
Organism: Citrobacter sp. KH_055_1; assembly: GCF_057838705.1. Taxonomy (NCBI): domain Bacteria; kingdom Pseudomonadati; phylum Pseudomonadota; class Gammaproteobacteria; order Enterobacterales; family Enterobacteriaceae; genus Citrobacter; species Citrobacter sp. KH_055_1. The sequence continues at coordinate 4,356,310 of NZ_CM174473.1, read as the reverse complement.
ACATTTTCTACGCGGATCATTTGAGCCTCATGGTTCTTATTGCCGGATGGCGCTGCGCTTATCCGGCCTACAAAAAACGCACCTGTAGGCCGGATAAGGCGTAAGCCGCCATCCGGCACAACAAAAAATCAGTTCTGCAACACCGACGACACCAGCAGTTGGGTGTACGGATGATGCGGATCGTCGAGCACGCGGTCGGTTAATCCACTTTCCACCACCTGACCCTGTTTCATCACCAGTAAACGGTCTGCCAGCAGGCGCGCCACGCCCAAATCATGGGTGACAATCACCACGGCCAGATCCAGTTCCACCACCAGGCCGCGCAGCAGGTCCAGCAGTTTGGCCTGTACCGAGACGTCCAGCCCACCGGTGGGTTCATCCATAAATACCAGCCTGGGATGGGTGACGAGGTTGCGGGCAATCTGTAAACGTTGCTGCATGCCGCCGGAGAAGGTGGTGGGCAGATCGTCGATGCGCGAGGCGGGAATTTCGACGTCGGTCAGCCAGCGCTGCGCGGTAGCGCGGATGTCGCCATAGTGGCGTGCGCCGGTGGCCATCAGGCGTTCGCCGATATTACCGCCCGCCGAAACCTGACGACGCAGGCCGTCCATCGGGTGCTGATGTACCACGCCCCATTCGGTGCGCAGCAGGCGGCGACGGTCGGCTTCGCTCATGCCGTACAGCGAACGGTTCTGATACACAATTTCGCCAGACTGCGGTGTCAGGCGCGAGGAAATCGACTTCAGCAGGGTTGTTTTGCCGGAACCGGACTCGCCCACAATGCCCAGCACTTCGCCAGGCCACAGGTCAAAAGAGACATCGCTGAAGCCTTTGCCCGGCGCGTAGAGATGGGTCAGGTTATTGACGGAAAGCAGCGGTTGCGTCATTGGCTAAGGGCCTCACTCTGTTGGCGGCAGTAGTCGGTGTCGGAGCAGACAAACATCCGTTTGCCGCTGTCGTCGAGCACCACTTCGTCGAGATAGCTGTGGGTGGAACCGCAGATGGCGCAGGGTTCATCCCAGCTCTGCACGGTAAACGGGTGATCGTCGAAATCGAGGCTCTCGACTCGGGTATACGGCGGTACGGCGTAGATACGTTTTTCACGCCCGGCCCCGAACAGCTGCAGCGCGGGCATCCTGTCCATTTTTGGGTTGTCGAATTTTGGGATGGGTGACGGATCCATCACGTAGCGCCCGTTGACCTTGACCGGATAGGCGTAGGTGGTGGCGATATGGCCGAAGCGGGCGATATCCTCATACAGCTTCACCTGCATCACGCCGTACTCTTCCAGCGCGTGCATGGTGCGGGTTTCCGTCTCGCGTGGCTCGATAAAGCGCAGCGGTTCGGGGATCGGCACCTGGAAAATAATAATCTGATCTTCCTTGAGCGGCGTTTCCGGGATGCGGTGACGGGTCTGAATAAGCGTCGCGTCGCAGGTCGCGTCGGTGGTGTTTACCCCGGTTACGTGCCTGAAGAAGTTGCGAATGGACACCGCGTTGGTGGTGTCATCCGCGCCCTGGTCGATGACCTTCAGCACGTCAGCTTCACCTATCACGCTGGCGGTAAGCTGAATACCGCCGGTGCCCCAGCCGTAGGGCATGGGCATTTCACGCCCGCCGAACGGCACCTGATACCCCGGAATGGCGACCGCTTTCAGCAGTGCCCGGCGGATCATGCGTTTCGTTTGTTCATCGAGATAAGCAAAATTGTAGCCGGAAAGATTAGCGGTCACGGACGGCCTCCTGTTGCAGGCGTTTGAGCAGTTCCAGCTCGGCCTGGAAATCGACGTAGTGGGGGAGTTTGAGGTGGGAAACAAAACCCGCCGCCTCGACGTTATCCGCATGCGCCAGCACGAACTCTTCGTCCTGCGCCGGTCCCGTGACCGTTTCATCGTAGTCGGGTGCCTGTAGGGCGCGGTCTACCAGCGCCATTGCCATCGCTTTGCGTTCGCTCATGCCGAACACCAGCCCGTAGCCGCGGGTAAAATGGGGAGAGTCATTTTCTGGCGCGACAAAGCCGTTCACCATTTCGCATTCGGTCATCAGCAGTTCGCCGACGTTTACCGCAAATCCCAGCTCTTCCGCTACTATTTCCAGCGCCACATAGCCGCTGCGGATCTCGGCGGCAAACGGGTGATTGCGCCCGTAGCCGCGCTGGGTGGAGTAAGCCAGCGCCAGCAGATACCCTTCGTCGCCGCGCATTAGCTGTTGCAGGCGCGAGGCGCGCGAGCAGGGGTACACCGGCGGCGTGCGGGTGATGTCATCGGGCTGAGCGCCGTCGTCCTCTTCGTGCTTCGCCAGCCCCTGATTTTCCAGCAGGGAGAAGACGTGCGGGGCGGCGTCCTGTTCACTCTCCGCGGCGCGCAGCGGCGGCGTCTCGCCGTTGGCCAGCAGAGTGAAATCAAGCAGGCGGTGGGTATAGTCGTAAGTTGAACCCAGCAACTGCCCGCCGGGAATATCCTTGTAGACGGCGGAAATACGCCGTTCCAGGCGCATCTCTGCGCTGTTGACCGGCTCGCTCACCGCCAGTTTTGCCAGCGTCGTGCGGTAAGCGCGTAGCAAAAAGATGGCTTCAATGTTGTCGCCGCTGGCCTGCTTGAGCGCCAGTGCCGCCAGTTCACGGTCGGCGATACCGCCTTCAGTCATGACCCGGTCAACGGCGAGGTTCATCTGCTGTTCGATTTGCGCCACGCTCAGTTCGGCAATGTGCGCATCGCCTCGGCGTCGGTTATCCTGCAGCGCGTGGGCGTTGGCTATTGCCTTCTCGCCCCCTTTGACGGCAACGTACATCAGCACACCTCCACGTGGGTGGTTCGCGGAATAGCCAGCAGCCGTTCGCCGCAGGTGAGGATCAGATCAATCCCCAGCGGGAACGGATGCGGGCGCTCGGTCAGTTCATGAATCAGGCATTCCGGTAACTGCGGGGCGATCATCCGTTCTTCGGCGATACCGGCCCCGGTCAGGCGCAGCATGCGTCCACCGCTTAAGCCCGCGATCTGCACAATCAGGGTCGCGCTGGTCTCTGGTGCTACGGCGGAACCGGAAGAGAGGGCGTTGAGCTGTTCGCTGCTAATGCGATTGTCGGCGATGGCAAAGGCCGCCTGCTGCGGTTGTTCTACCAGTGGGGCATTGGTGTGAAAACGCAGGTTCTGTCGGGCAATGTCGTTATCCATGGCTGGAGCCAGCCACACCGGGGTGTCACCGTCGACCAGGGTCAGCAGCACGCTGGTGGTCGCCAGACCCAGCGGCTGCCAGCCGTGTTTCAGCTGATGCAGGGCGACAATCACCCCCGGTTCGCTCATGGCCTTCAGCAGGCGACGAAAGCACTGCTGCGCATCCTGGACGGGTAAATTAAAGGCGCTCTGTAGTGCCGTAGATCGTGTCATGCGTTATCTCCGCGTACCAGTGTGAAGAAGTCGACCCGGCTGGCGTTGACTTCGGCACGGCGAGCGTTAATTAGCGCATCGCGTTCCGCTTCCAGCGGGGTAATTAAGGTTTCCATTACGCTCTGGAAATACGTCTGTTCCTGCAGCAGTGCGTCAATCACGGCGCACTGCTCGGCGTGGGGTTTGTTGCGTCCCAGCAGGTAGCTATAACCCAGCGTGCCGCTCTTCAGGCGTACGACGGCGCGCGTTATCGTGGTATCACCGGCAAAAAAACGGTTGCCGGTGCCGCCCATGCGGGCCTGGATCTGCATCAGCCCGCTTTCAGGTGCGCGGATAAGTTCATATTCTGGTGTCAGTTTCAGCGCGTTGACGCGCGCATTCAGGTCTTCAGCGTTGCTGTAAGCCAGCGCGCGCATCCAGCGCTGGCGGGTGGCGGTATCAAGGTGCATTCAGTGCTCCATGGTGAATTCGATCATGTCGGCGCGGGTCAGGCTGACGGAGTATTCCGTCGCGTGTTCTTCGCCTTCACGGTGGTTCAGGGTGCGCACGCACAGCAGCGGCGCCATGTTGGGGATTTCCAGTACCTTGCTCTCTTTGGCCTGCGCGCGGCGGGCGCTGATGCGTGTTTGCGTGCGCAGTAACATCAGACCCAACTGCTCGCGCAGGTAGTCGTGCAGTGAGCCGTGGTTAAAGCCCTGCAACAGCGGCCAGAGGGTGAGGTCGGAAAAATAGTGGTCGATAAGACAGAGCGCGATGCCGTTCACCCGGCGCAGGGTGCGCAAATGGATGACGTTGTCACCCTCAGTGACGCTGAGCGCGTCGGCAATATGGCTCGAGGCCGGGCGCAGCACCGCCAGCAACTTCTCGCTGGTGGGATGGCTGCCCTGGTCCAGCAGGTTCTGACTGAAGCGCGCCTGGGCATTCAGTGGGTAATCGAACGGGCGCATCAGCACCAGCACGCCGACGCCCTGACGACGCTGCACCCAGCCGCGTTCGACCAACTGGTCAATGGCGCGGCGCAACGTGTGGCGGTTGACCGCGTAGCGGGCGGCAAGCTGATGCTCGGCCGGAAGGTAGTCACCGCAGCGATAATGTTGACGAAGCTCCTGCTCAAGTCTGGCGGCAATTTCCTGATAACGCGTCGGATAACTGGTCGGATGTGTAGACAAGTGCATAGCAATCAATGCCTCGCTGATTAGATGAAGTGCTTACGCAAACGCTGAGAGAGGAAATCCAGCAGGCTGACGGTGACGATGATTAACACCATCAGGGCGCAGGTTTGCTGGAACTGAAAGCCGCGAATCGCCTCCCATAACGTCACGCCGATGCCGCCTGCGCCAACCATGCCGACCACCGTGGCGGAGCGGACGTTGGACTCAAAGCGGTACAGCGAGTAGGAGATGAGCAGCGGCATGACCTGCGGTAGAACGCCGTAGAGGATCTCTTCAATTTTGTTAGCACCCGTGGCGCGAATGCCTTCGACCGGACCCGGCTCAATGGCTTCTACCGCCTCGGAAAGCAGTTTGGAGAGCACCCCGGTGGTGTGGATAAACAGCGCCATCACCCCGGCGAACGGCCCGAGACCGACCGCAACCACAAACAGCATGGCGAAGACCATTTCGTTGATGGCGCGGCAGGCGTCCATCAGGCGACGCATTGGCTGGTAAATCCACCACGGCACCAGGTTGTCGGCGCACATCAGGCCGAAAGGAATCGACAGCACCACGGCGAGGGCTGTCCCCCAGACGGCGATTTGCAGGGTGATGGCCATTTCGCTGAGATAGTCCTGCCACTGGCTGAAGTCCGGCGGGAAGAAGTCAGCGGCGAAGGTCGCCATATTGCCGGAATCCTCGATCAGCGTGAGTGGAGCCATTTCGGCCCCTTTCCATGATACGACCAGCACGGCGAGAAGAATGGCCCAGCTCAGCAGCGAGAACCAGCTACGCTTGGGCGGGGCGACGGTGATGGTTTGCATATTTGGCTCCGTTGGAACAGGTGTTTGCGTTGTAGGCCGGATAAGGTGTTTGCACCGCCATCCGGCATTTACGCGATTGCCTGATGGCGCTGCGCTTATCAGGCCTACAAATCACTGCACCGCTTTATTTACGCTGGTCATGGCACCCAGCGCGGCGGTCAGGCGGTCGAGATCATCCAGTTGTGCTTTAATCACCGAGGTTTTGCTGGTTTTCTCTTCCGCGTTCAGGCTCTTGTTGTCCTTCACGCCCTGCATCTCTTTAAACAGCGCCAGCTGGCGAATCGGTACCAGTTGCAGATCGCTGGAGGCACGGAACGGCGCCCAGCCCAGGCGTTCCAACGTGGCTTTCTCTTCCGGCGTTTTGCCATAACTCATGAAGAAGTCGTACACCTTGTCCTTGGTGGTTTCGGAGAGGTTTTTGCGCCAGACGATCGGATCGCCTGGGATCAGCGGCGATTTCCAGATCACCTTCAGCGCTTTCAATTTTTCTGGTGCAGAGGTTTTTAACTTGTCGAGGTTTTCGGTGTTGTTGGTGGCAACATCCACCTGCTTGTTGGCGACGGCCAGGGCGTTAGTTTCATGCCCGGCGTTAACGGTGCGCTTGAAGTCGCTGGCAGCAATGTTGTTTTTCGCGAAGACGTAGTAACCGGGGACGAGGTAGCCCGAGGTGGAGTTTGGATCGCCGTTACCGAAGGTTAGATCCTTACGTTTGGCGATCAGATCGTTCAGGTTGTTGATCGGGCTGTCTTTATTGACGATCAATACGCTCCAGTAACCCGGCGATCCGTCTGCCGCGACGGTCTGGGCGAAGACCTGTCCATTGGCGCGATCCACCGCTTCCATCGCCGAGAGGTTGCCGTACCAGGCGATATCGACTTTGTTAAAGCGCATGCCCTGGATGATCCCGGCGTAGTCCGGGGCGAAGAAGGCATTCACTTTTACGCCCAGCGATTTTTCCATGTCCTTCAGGAACGGTTCCCACTGTGGCTTCAGGTTTTGCTGTGATTCGGTCGAAATAATGCCAAAGTTCAGCGCTTTTTCCTGTTCTTCGGCATATGCCGGGCTTAAGAAGGTGCTGAGACTAAACATGCTGGTGAAGGCCAGCGCGGCAACTGTCTTATAACTCATTTCCATTCCTCATTGTGGGGATGTCAGGCAGCCTGTGCGTTCTGGTCGACGCGGTTCATGCTGCGGTAGAGATGGTCAAAACGTTCGTTATCAAACTGCTGGCTGCTGCCGTCGTAGAAGACGTGTCCCTGGCGCAGCGCAACAATGCGTTCGCAGTAGCGCAGGGCGTAATCCACCTGATGCAGCGTGACCACGACGGTGATGCCGTCGGTCTGGTTAATGTCGCGCAGGGTGTCCATCACGATGCGTGCAGATTCCGGGTCCAGCGAGGCAATCGGCTCATCGGCGAGGATCACTTTTGCCTGTTGCATCAGGGCGCGGGCGATGGCGACGCGCTGCTGCTGTCCGCCGGAGAGCGTAGAAACGCGCTGGTAGGCAAAGTGCGCCATGCCAACGCGGGTCAGCGCCTGTAACGCCCGTTGCTTCTGCTGTGGCGTAAACCAGCTAAAACAGGTGCGCCAGAACGGCGTGCTGCCGAGGGCGCCAATCAGCACGTTCTCCAGCACGGTGAGACGGTTCACCAGATTGAACTGTTGGAAGATATAGCCCGTATGGGCACGGCTTTTGCGGATGTCACGCGCCAGTCGGCCTTCACGTTGTACCGTGCGGCCTAATAGCTCGACGTGGCTACCTGGCGATTTATCACCGGTAATCAACCCGCTTAAATGACGTAAAAGGGTGGATTTGCCGGAACCTGATGGCCCAAGCAGAGCCACCATCTCACCGGAATGGATAGTCAGATCAACCGCATTCAGCGCCTGATGATGATTGAATGATTTGGAGAGTTTCTCGACGCGAATAACCGTTTGCATGATGCGGCCTCCCTAAAAAAGTGGCCCCATCGTGGCGGATTAATGTGACATTTTCGTTAAGGGATGGTTACTCGAAGATGAAGAGTTGAGCGATATTTGATGACAGTACGGGAGGACAAGCCTCCCGTAGGATTACTCCGTGGGGGGCTGCTGTTGTTTGACGACGTTGATCATCCACGGCACACCGTACTGGTCGGTGACTTTACCGAAACCGTGCGCCCAGAATGTTTCCTGCCAGTCCATTTCGATTTGACCTGTTGCTGCCAGGTTGTCAAACCAGCGCTTCCCTTCGTTGACATCCTGCGTGTCGAGGACCAGCGTGAAGCCGGAGTAATGGGCTTTTCCCGTCGCGACGCCGTCGCTCATCATGATGTCGCTGCCCGCAACGCGCAGGTTGGCGTGGGCGATGGCGGTATCAGGGAATTTCATTCCAGAAGGGCAACCCTCTTCACTGTCCTGCGCCGACTGGGGCATTTCACCGAAGTTGATTTTGTAGAGCAGTTCTGCGCCCAGCGTCTGTTGGTAGTACGCAATGGCGTCAGCGCAGTTGCCTGCAAAAGAGATGTAGGGACTTAACGACATGATCTTTACCTCAGGTAAAAGAAGCCCGTTAAGTGTAGTTAGCGTAGGCCTGGTAAGCGAAGCGCCACCGGGCAATAAAAGCCGGATGGCGACTAACGCCTTATCCGGCCAACAAAATTAGTTCTTTTTCACAAACTCGGATTTCAGTTTCATCGGTCCGAATCCATCAATCTTGCAATCGATGTTGTGGTCGCCTTCCACCAGGCGGATGTTTTTCACTTTGGTACCGATCTTCAGCATGGAAGAGCTACCTTTGACCTTCAGATCTTTCACGACGGTTACGCTGTCGCCGTCGGCCAGCAGATTACCGTTAGCGTCTTTCACGATCAGTTCGTCGCCGTCATGCGCGGGTTCAGCATCGTTCCATTCGTGAGCGCATTCCGGGCAGATGAACATGCCGTTATCTTCGTAGGTGTATTCGGAGTTGCATTGTGGGCAGTGTGGTAATGACATGTGGATTTCCTCAAAAGTCAGCAGGGGCAAAAGCGCCCAAAAAATGGCAGATTGCCGAAAAAGGCCGCAATTATACATAAAATCCCTGCGGTTGTCGGGACTACTGTCTGATTAAGCGCTGAGGCACGGCGCAGATAAAGGCCTCAATACCTGTACTTTCCACTACTTGCACGTTTGGCGGAATATTTTTTAAGGGAAATTGCTCCGCTTTGTTATTTAAGTTAAGGTGAGGCGAACCACCTGATATTCATTGATAACATGGCTCTCAGAATGGCTTAGTTATTGTAAGTGGATATCGCATCCCCCTTAATTTAGGTAGGGGAATTAAACTGGCATTTTTCAAAACTGAACTACTCTGTTTATCTTTCTTACTTATTACAGTAAGGGAGAGGCATCGGGCCAGCGGTTATAAAATAAATTTAATTTAATAATATCAATTAGTTATTTTGATTTTAATTATTTCCACACGTAATGATAAAAGCCGAAAATTCATAAATAAAAAGATTTGGCTGAATAAAAGTAAGATTATTTGCGTTAAGGAAAAATTTTCCATGTACACACAGACAATATATGAATTAAGTCAGGAAGCTGAACGCTTGCTGATGCTCTCTCTTGACCATCTCAGGCAGTTGAAAAAATTGCCGACGACGTCGTTGGATGATGTCGCGTTGAAAAAAGGTGAGCATAGCGGGCACGTACAGCCCCTGCATTTCACTGCGCGTGGCATGGATGTCCAGCAAGCAACGCTCAATAATGAGCTACGGAAGGTCACGCGTCTGGAAATGGTACTGGCCATTGTCGGCACGATGAAAGCGGGAAAGTCGACGACGATTAATGCGATTGTGGGGACGGAAGTGTTACCCAATCGTAATCGTCCGATGACGGCCCTGCCGACGCTGATCCGCCATACGCCAGGCCAGAAAGATCCGGTGTTGTATTTTTCTCATGTCGCGCCGATTGATGCCTTAATGAAAACCTTGCAGCAGCGTGTGCGCGAGTGCGATCGCCAGTCTCTTAGCCATGAGCTGGAAATTGATAAAGATATGAATACGCTGCTGCTACGTATTGAAAACGGTGTGGCGTTCGAGCGCACCTATTTAGGTGCCGAACCTATTTTCCAGTGCCTCAAGAGCCTGAACGATCTGGTGCGTCTGTCAAAAGCGCTGGAGGTTGATTTTCCTTTTTCTGCGTATGCCGCCATTGAGCATATTCCGGTGATTGAGATTGAGTTTGTGCATTTGGCCGGGCAGGAAAATTATCCGGGGCAGTTAACCCTGCTGGATACGCCGGGGCCGAATGAAGCCGGACAGCCGCACTTACAAAAGATGCTGAAGGAACAGCTGGCGCGGGCGTCTGCGGTACTGGCGGTGATGGACTATACCCAACTGAAGTCGATTTCGGATGAGGAAGTGCGCCAGGCGATCACCGCGGTGGGTAAATCGGTACCGCTGTATGCCCTGGTCAATAAATTCGATCAAAAAGACCGTAATAGCGATGATGAAGAGCAGGTGCGGGCGCTGATTTCTGGCACGTTGATGAAGGGCTGTATTACGCCTGAGCGTATTTATCCGGTGTCTTCCATGTGGGGGTATCTGGCGAACCGCGCACGTCATGAACTGATGACTCACGGGCGGCTGCCGGATCACCAGCAACAACGTTGGGTACAGGATTTTGCCGAAGCGGCGCTGGGTCGGCGTTGGCGTACCGCCGATCTGGATGATACCGAGCATATTCGGCATGCTGCCGATTTACTGTGGCAAGACTCGCTGTTTGAGCAGCCGATTCAGAATGTTATTTATGCCGCCTACGCGAATGCCTCGCTCTATGCGCTCCGCTCCGCGTCCCATAAGCTGTTGAACTATGCGCAAAGCGCACACGAATACCTTGAGTTTCGCTATCACGGATTAACGGTCGCGTGTGACAAGCTGCAGCTGAACATCGACCATATTGAAGAGGATATGCAGCAGATCCTGGTGGGTCAGGAGCAGGTCAGCGATGAGGTTAAACACGAAGTTGATCTGGCACTGGAGGCGACCACCGCGTTTCTCAATCAGCAGCAGGCTGAGATCCTGGGCAGTATCGATAGGCTGTTTGAAAAAGAAAGCGTGCTGAGGATGTCACGACACGGTATGGGGTCGGGCGTTGCGGCGACGGAAATGGCCGGAGAAATGCTGGTGCTGCATGATGAAGGGCAAGCGAAAATTGTGTTAGATAAAATTCGTTCCGCCTGTGAAGTCGTCCTGCTGGCGGCACAGGAGAGTATCAGCCGCGATTTAGCCCTGCGCTTTGAGCAACTTGAGTCGACGTTGTCGCGGGCGTTAAATGACGCCATACGACCCATTGAGCAGCGGGTGAAAGAGGAGTTAAGCCATGCCGGATTCCGTGCCCGGATCCGCTTTCCGGCGTTTCATTCGGCGATGTTTAACTTCAATACCCGCCAGTTGTTTAACGAAGCGATTGAGCAGGATACGCCGTTGGATGAAGGCACATCCTCCGCAGGCGGAGTGCGGGATACGTTCTCACGTTGGCTGAATCAGCCGAACTGGGGATGGAATGATGATGTCGCCGCAAAAACGCGGTACCTGATTGATATCAACGCACTGCACAACAGCCTTGGGCAGTACGTTACGCTGTTTTGCCAACAAATTCGTAAAGCTTTAGTGGCGCAGGTCGATATTTCTGTTACGGCTGGCATGGCGACGTTTTTTGCCGATTTTTCGCTGTGTCTGACGCAATTGCAGGCGAGCCTGCGTGAGAGTCTGATCCTGCGTCAGCAAAATGAATCTGCTGTGAGCGCATTGAGTGAACAACTGCAGCACCGTATTACGATTGCGTCATGGATTTATGAAGACTCCCGCTTGCTACGTGATGATATCCATACCCTTTTTGCAGCTGAGCATACATGACTAACGTGTTACTGGAAGGCCCCGGGCGGGCGCTGGAGTGCGTCTACCCAAAGTTTATGGTCGATCTGGTTCAGGGAGATGAAACCAAACGTTCCGGCGGTTTTCTGCAACAGCAGCAGCGTATGCGCGCGCGCCTGACGCAGGAAGTGTTATCCCAGACACAGCTGCGGGCGTGGGTTCTGGCGGGCGTCTCCAGCGAGAATCTGATGATGCGCCTGAAGCTGGTGGAAAAACTGGCGAGCATGATTGACCCCGGTCATCTGGCGCTGGTGCGTATTACCGAAGGATTAGCGTTCCTGCAAGAGACGGAACGTCCGCGCGGGCAATCCACGCCCGGCATTATGCAGCAGATCAATACGCTCTCCAGCTGGTTTAGCCAACGCAGTGCTTATAAAGAGAAGGCGCTGACGCAGCGCGGGCTGACCGTTCAGGCGGGTGAACACAGCGAACAAATTTTTACCCGTTGGCGGGCGGGGGCGTATGACGGCTGGTCGCTGCCGGGGCGTTGTTTTGTCGCGCTGGAAGAGCTGCGCTGGGGCGCGTTTGGTGATGCTTGTCGGCTGGGCAATGCCGATGTGGTGGCGATGCTCACAGATAATCTACGCACTATGGCGACCCAGGCGCTGGCGCACAGTGTGAATGCCGCACCCACCACGCGTCATTATTATCATCAATGGCTCAGTTCACCTACCGCTGGGGGATCACGCGAGCATAACGATATGCTGAGTTGGTTGGGCGACTGGTGTGATATGGAGCAGCATCCGGTGAGCGGGTCGGTGACGCAGCGTTGGCAAAATGTGGCGCTGGGGATGCCGCGACTGTGTTCGGCGAAGCGACTGGTGGATGCGATGGTTGAGGAGATTTTTGCACCGTCCCCTCGCAGAGGCTGAAAAGGGACGGTGAGTACGCAGCGGACTTAGTGGTGTAACGAGTCTGCCGGCGCGGTTGTCGATTCTGTGACGACCGGTGTTTTGTTAAAACGTTTGGCGTACAGGGCGGTGATAATCGGGACCAGAATCGCCGTGACAATCACGCTGGCGGCAACCAACGCGGTAGCGGAGGCGGCAACCGGTTCAAATGCCGGGTTAATCTGGGCGATAATGACCGGGTTTGCTACCGCAGCACCGGCTGCAGAAGAAGCCGCTACGCCCGCCGTACCGTTCCCGCCACCAATCACACGGTCAGCAATAATCAGCGGGATACCGGTAATCACGATGACCGCGACACCCAGCAGGATACCCAGCAGACCGGTATCAACGATAACGCTCAGGTTAATGGTGTTCCCCAGTGCGAAACCGAAGAACGGAATCAGTACCGGCGTCGCTTTGCTGAAGAAGGTACGCAGGTCGTGATCCAGGTTACCCAACGTAAAACCAATCAGGAACGGTAATACGGCGCCAACGAAATGGTGTGGCTCAAAGGAGGCGAGACCTGCAGAACCCAGAATGACCATGGTCATCAGCGGGCCGGATTCCAGAGACATCAGGACAAATGCGCCGGACTCTTCTTTAGTGCCGTACTGGTTCATCAGGCTGGCGTACAGACCGCCGTTGGTCATGTCCATTGCAGAGACAATTGCCAGGACAGAAAGACCCGCAAAGAATCCTGTTTGAATACCGGTATCAGGAATGAATGATGCGGCGATCATTGCCACTGCCCAGGCCACGGCGATTTTGGTTAATACCAGCGTACCGGACTTGCGTAATACCGTGCCGGTTGCCCGTAAATCAATAGAAGCACCAATACAAAAGAACCACACGGCCAGAATGGGAACGGTGCCGCTAATCATCCCTTTAGTAAATGAACCGAAATACGCACCGGTATCGGGAGCTAACGTATTTAACACCGCACCTAATAACAGAGGAATCAACATCATTCCGCCGGGGATGCGTTCAATCGTGGCCTTAATTTTCATAAACGTCCTCATATCTTGTCGCCGATGATAAATGCGCAAGAAAACAAAATATTATTTAAATTCAACAGGTTATTCGTAAGTCTTAACAAAGAAAAACAGCTATCTCTTTGTTTTTTAAAATCTAACGCGGCATACGTTGAGCGTGTCATTGCCCCCAGGGATAGTGCGTCTGGAATTAGTGTGCATTCATAAGAACGATGATTCAATCAAAATAAAACAGCGTTTTAGTTATCTTCATCACATATTTCACGCAAAAATTCCTAAAGCTTCCGATTATTAAAAAACCTGTGAATAAGTTGTGACGGGATTAGGTGTTTTTTTGCCTGGCAGGGTAATAATGACGATCGTGATTGTTGATGCTGAAAAGCGATTTTTACTTGTAGTAAATAGGGAATTAATCGCAACCCTGGTGTGTAAAAAAGTTGACTAAGAATGACCTTATTTACGCAGGTTGACGAAATGAAATACTATGTGTGAAGTTGATCACAGATTTAAACACTGTTAGGGTAAAGAGGTCATTAACCGCCCAATCAGGCGTCAACAGGTTCGGTTGTACTGCGCATTGCCGTTCAGTGTAAGTAAACCTGCTACGCTTGTTACAGGGATTGCGCCTGTGCATTCCCCGCTCGGCGATGACCTTAGCGCATGCTGCGTTGGGAGAGTCTCGTGCGCGACAGGGCTAAGTCTATGAGGACTGGTATGCTAAAAAGGAAAAAAATAAAACCCATTACGCTTCGCGACGTCACCATTATTGATGACGGTAAACTGCGAAAAGCCATTACCGCAGCGTCGCTGGGTAATGCGATGGAATGGTTCGATTTTGGCGTTTATGGATTTGTTGCTTACGCATTAGGTAAAGTGTTCTTTCCGGGGGCTGACCCCAGCGTGCAGATGGTTGCTGCACTCGCCACCTTCTCCGTTCCCTTTCTGATTCGACCGCTTGGCGGACTGTTCTTCGGTATGCTCGGCGATAAATACGGTCGCCAGAAGATCCTCGCTATCACCATTGTCATTATGTCGATAAGCACCTTCTGTATTGGGCTTATCCCGTCGTATGCCTCGATTGGTATCTGGGCGCCAATATTGCTGTTGCTGTGTAAGATGGCGCAGGGATTCTCGGTGGGCGGGGAATACACCGGTGCTTCGATTTTCGTCGCGGAATATTCCCCGGACCGTAAGCGCGGATTTATGGGCAGCTGGCTGGACTTTGGCTCGATTGCCGGGTTTGTGCTGGGTGCGGGCGTAGTCGTGCTGATCTCGACCGTCGTCGGTGAGGAAAACTTCCTTGAGTGGGGCTGGCGTATTCCGTTCTTTATCGCGCTGCCGTTAGGACTGATTGGTCTGTATCTGCGCCACGCGCTGGAAGAAACCCCGGCGTTTCAGCAGCATGTCGATAAGCTGGAACAGGGCGATCGCCAGGGGCTGCAGGAAGGGCCGAAGGTTTCGTTTAAAGAAATCGCCACTAAACACTGGCGTAGTCTGCTGGCGTGTACCGGTCTGGTGATTGCCACCAACGTCACCTATTACATGCTGCTCACCTACATGCCGAGCTATCTGTCGCATAACCTGCATTACTCTGAAGATCATGGTGTGCTGATTATTATCGCCATTATGATTGGTATGCTGTTTGTGCAACCGATAATGGGGCTGCTGAGTGACCGTTTCGGGCGTCGACCGTTTGTGATCATGGGCAGTATTGCGCTGTTTGTGCTGGCCATCCCGGCCTTCATCCTGATTAACAGTAACGTCATCGGCTTGATTTTTGCCGGTTTACTGATGCTGGCGGTGATCCTCAACTGCTTTACCGGGGTGATGGCGTCAACGTTACCGGCAATGTTCCCGACGCACATTCGTTACAGTGCGCTGGCTGCGGCATTTAATATTTCGGTACTGATTGCTGGTCTGACACCGACGCTGGCCGCCTGGCTGGTGGAAAGTTCGCAGAACCTGATGATGCCGGCTTACTATCTGATGGTGGTTGCGGTGGTCGGTTTAATTACCGGTATAACCATGAAAGAGACCGCTAACCAGCCGCTGAAAGGGGCGACGCCTGCCGCTTCGGATATTCAGGAAGCGAAAGAAATCCTCGGCGAGCACTACGATAATATCGAGCAGAAGATTGAAGATATCGATCAGGAAATTGCGGATTTGCAGGTTAAGCGTTCACGCCTAGTCCAGCAGCATCCGCGTATTGATGAGTAATCGTGTTATTGCCTGATGGCGCGCAGCTTTCAGGCCTACGGGTAGCGTTGTACTCAGTAGGCCGGATAAGGCGTTAGCCGCCATCCGGCGCGTGGCCTTAAGGTTGGCTTAATCTCTGTCAGGCAAACTCTCCTCCATACTATCGGAGGAGAGTGTCATGAAAACCCGTATCTATGAAAGTTTAACCACCGTGTGCAGCCTGCTGATTGTGAGCAGCTTTGTGTACGTGTGGGTGAGCTCTTACTGATCTTTCTCCAGTACTACGCTGGCTCGGGTGCCGGTAGCTCCCGTGCGATTTTGCAAAAAGAACTGCCCGCGATGGAGCTGGGTTATGCGGCTGACAATGCTCAGCCCCAGTCCAATACCGCCAAAACGACTGTCCATGCGCACAAACGCTTTGCTTAACTCCCCGCATTTACTTTCATCAATGCCCGGCCCTTCGTCTTCAATGACCATTTGCGCCTCCGGGTCAGTATGCAGGCTAATTCTAATATTACTGCCCTCCGGGCTGTAACGATGCGCATTTTCGACTAAGTTACGCAGCAGCATACGCAACAGCGTAACGTCGCCACGCACCACGACATCGGTAGCGCTCTCGGGTAATAGAAGCGTTTGTTGCCGCTGATCCAGCATGGTGCTGAGTTCATCGTAGGCAGGCAGTATGACGTCCTCCAGCAGTTTGACATGCTGGTAATTCCCCGCTGAAAACGACTGACCCACGCGGGCAAGCTGCAGCAGCTGCGACACGCAGTCCATCATTTGGTCTAAGCGGGCAATAAGCGGTGAAACGTCCACGTTGTGGGTTTTTGATAGTAATTCCAGGTGCAGGCGAACGCCAGATAACGGTGTGCGCAGCTCGTGAGCGACGTCGGCAGTAAACAGACGCTCATTGTCGAGAGTGTTGGTGAGTCGCGTCACCAGTTGATTCAGTGCCGTGACGACCGCCTGTATCTCAACGGTAGAGCTGCGGATCTCTATAGGGGTCAGATTATCGGCCGTGCGCGCTTCTAACTCTTTTTGCAGGTTGGCAAGCGGGCGGGTGATCCGTCGCACTGCCTGATAGCAAATCAGCAGCGTCAGGCTGACCATAAAGAGACCGGGGACGATCAGGCTGGCGATGGCCTCGCGGATCTCATGCATGATGTGGCGATCGTTGTTACGGTTTTCGCGCAACGCCTGTTCGAACAGCTGTATTTGTTCGGTGCTTTCATGCCACAGCCAGAAGGTGCTAATCAGCTGAAAGACCACCAGAATCAGGCCGATCGTTATCATCAAACGATGGCGCAGCGGCAGCGGCTGTTTTAAATAACGTATCAGCTTCACTTAGTTTTCCTCAGTGGCGACCAGCATGTAGCCAAATCCCCTGACCGTGCGAATACGGGCTTTACCCACTTTATCGCGCAGGTTATGAATGTGAACTTCCAGCGTATTGGTCGACGGTTCGTTATCCCAGCTGTAGATATCGTTATACAGGATTTCCCGGTGTACCGGGCTGCCCGCTTTGAGCATCAAGCGCGACAGCAGCGCGTACTCTTTCGGCGTTAAGATAACCTCTTGCCCGTCCATCCATACCTGGCGACGACCAATGTTCAGCATCAGGTTACCGACAGTCAACTCGCTCTCGCCCTGATTGTTATGGCGGCGCAGCAAGGCCCGAATACGGGCATGCAGTTCTTCCAGCGCGAACGGTTTGACCAGATAGTCATCGGCACCGACGTCCAGCCCGGCAACCCGGTCTTTGAGCGTGTCGCGGGCGGTGAGGATCAGTACCGGAATCGTGTATTTTTTCTGCCTGATGCGGTTGAGAAAGTGCAGGCCGTCTTCATCAGGTAAACCGAGATCCAGTACCACCAGACTATAATGCCCGGTCTCCAGACATTGCTCTGCGGCACGGGCGGTTGACACGCCGTCGCAGGCATAGCCTTCCGTTTGGGCGGCAAGGATCAGTCCCTGTAATAACAGCGTATCGTCTTCAACAATCAGAATTTTCATTCAGTTAGCCTCCCCGGCATGGGTGCAGAATATCATCTGCCGCCTGGTAATTCCTGGTCTGTACGCCCGTTAATCCCAGCAGGGTGGAGAACAGATTATCTTGTGAGAAGTCTTCTGCGCTGGCCCGTTTTTGCAAACATGTTTGCGAGATCTGGTAGCGTTGCTGGTAGTCCTCTGACAACCACAGCAGCATCGGTACATGCTTTTGTGTTGCTGGCGCAATGGAATACGGCAGGCCGTGTAAATAGACGCCGTTTTCCCCTAACGATTCACCGTGATCGGAAAGATAGACCAGGCTGGTGGTGAAATTGTCCTGATGCGCTTTCAGTATATTGATTGCTTTATCAACAATATAGTCAACATACAGGATGGTATTGTCGTAGGTATTCACCAGTTGTTGCTGCGAGCAGGTTTGGATCTCATTGGTGTCGCAGGTTGGGGTGAATTTCTTGAACTGCGGCGGATAGCGGTTGTAATAGGTCGGGCCGTGACTGCCGATGGTATGCAGCACAATCACGCCGTCGCCCTGAAGATGGTTAATGTACTCTTCCAGTCCGTGGAACAGAACATCGTCGTAGCATTCACCGTCGATGCATTGCCCCGGCAGATTTAGCTTGGTCATATTCTGATGCGGTACGCGGTCGCATGCGCCTTTACAGCCGCCGTCGTTATCATTCCACAGCACGTTGATTCCCGCCCGTTGAATGACATCAAGTACGCCTTCCTGGTGGTGTGCCAGCTCTTCATCGTAGTGCGCGCGCGGCATGTCGGAGAACATGCAGGGGACGGACACCGCCGTCGCCGTCCCGCAGGACGTGGTGTGCGGGAAATAGACCACGTCATCTTTTTCCAGCTGCGGGTTGGTCTGGCGTGAATACCCCGACAGCGAGAAGTTATCCCCGCGCGAGGTTTCTCCCAGCACCACGATGGTGAGATTTTTACGCTTTTCTTTCAGCATTAACGGATTGCGGTGGGCATCTTCGCCAATACGCACCAGCGGCAAATCGGCCAGGCGCTGGTGTGAATACCAGGACGAGGTGGCGACGATGCTGTTGGACGGGCTGAGGGATTTAACCAGCTCTTTGTTGTTGCGAAACAGTGAGGCGTAATCTTTGTAGAAGAAGGTGGCGACCAGTACGATCAGCAGTACCGAGACCAGGATATTTGCCCCCCGGTACAGCACGCTACGCAACACCGGCGTCGTTGGCTTAATTTTGATCCAGCAGGCGATGATCGCCGCCAGAATACCGCTTATCCCGAGCGTGATGATCATTTGCGGCGTCAGCAAGGCGAAGGTTTCAGCGGGCGTGGTATCCATCATATTGGCGATCATCGAGCGGTCAATGATGATGCCGTAGGTCATGATGAAATATTGGGCAGAGGCACCCACCAGAATGAAAATGCAGGCCAACGGGCGGTTAAGCCACAGGAATGAAGCCAGCGTCAGCACAATGTTCATGACGCTGAAGGCCACCACCGGCATGGAGAGAAACACCAGCACGTTGCGCAGGGAGTCCAGCGGGAGGTCTTGCAGCACCTGCTTATAGAACGCGACGTTCAGAAAGGTGGCCAGATAAAAAGAGATCAGCAGCAGCCAGCTGATGTGCCCGAGAGTCGGTCTTTTAAACAGGTGCTTTAACATGAAGAGGAAATTCCATCGACTAAGTGGGGCAGATCCTCGCAAAGTAAAGTTAAGCCAACCTTAAGAACTTAAGATTGGCTTAATACCGGATGGCTGCGATGCCTTGTCCGGCCTATATGCACCCCTGCTGCTTACATTAATTATTGTTAACTGGGGCATCCAGTGGATACGGATTTTTATGGATCCGGTTGTAATTAAGGGCATACAGCGCGGTGATGATCATCAGCATCACGAATGACCACATCACTTCTTTGGCGCCCGAGCCGACCACTGCCCAGATGCAGTAGATAAATGCCACGAAGGTGACCAGCAAGTACAGAGGACGTGCTTTACCAAAGTGACCATGGCCCAGCAGCAACAGGGCGGCACAGGTATACAGGTAAGGCACCAGCGTGAAGATGACCGAGACAGAAGAGACCAGACCAAACTCTTTGGCGGCGTTCGGTGACATGCTGCTGAACTGGAAGAGAGTCATCAGGATCCCGACGATAATTAACCCGGCAACCGGCGTACCGGCTTTGTTGACGCGAGCGAAAATCGGTGGGAACAGACCGTCGTCGGCCGCCGCTTTTGCGGTTTGCCCGGCAAGCAACGTCCAGCCGCCCAGTGAGCCGAGACACCCGGCCGCTGCGCAGAAGGAGACAATCGCGCCTGCGGTGTCACCCAATGCCATGCGTGCCGCATCGCCGAATGGTGAAGCCGAAACGCGCAGCGCCGCGTTAGGGATCATGCCCATAATCGCGGTGGTAGAAAGCACGTAGCAGACAGCGGCAATCAGTACCCCGCCAATGGTGGCGATAGGAACGTTACGTTTAGGGTTTTTGACCACGCCCGCAGCCACAGAAGCACTTTCTACCCCGATGAATGACCACAGGGTGACGTTCAAGGTGCTTTGGATCGCGCCGAAGGTGTTCATGCCGCTGACGTTCCAGGCTGCCATATAGGTTTCACCGCGAAACCAGAACCAGCCGAAGACGGCAATCCCGACAATGGGCACCAGTGCCAGCACGGTAGCAATGGCCTGCACGCGGGTGATCATTTTCGGCCCGACGATATTCAGCAACACGAAGACCCACAGTACGGCGACGCAGGTCAGCGTCAACACCAGCGGATCTTTTAAGATGGGGAAAAAGTAGCTCAGGTAACCCACGCCAATGACCACCATCGCGATGTTACCGATCCAGCAGGCCAGCCAGTACAGGACGTTGGTTTGATAGCCTAAGAAGGGACCGAAGCAGCGGCGGGCATACGCGTAAGAACCACCGGGACTGGAGTCTAAGGACGACATTTTGGCGTACACCATCGACAGCGCCAGCGCGCCGATAATCGTGACCAGCCATCCGTAGATTGCAATCCCGCCAGTTGACGCCAGATTGGCGGGTAACAGGAATACACCGGAACCCATAATATTCCCCGACACCATTAAGGTGACGGGGATTAAGCCCACTTTGTGAGCATCAGCATCCGTCGACATATTTCTTAACTCCTGATAAGGATAAATGACGACGTATCATACCTCCGCAGAAGATGATTGAATTATGGCGAAAGGTGAGTATCGCCAATGCTGATATTATTATGGCTTATTGCTAAATGATTAAAAATCAGGCGGCCGTTTGTTCCCGGTGCAGGCTAACATAATGCAGTGGGGTCATCCCGTAGAACTCTTTGAATACAGAGATGAAGTATGACGTACTGTTATATCCGCACAGTTGCGACACCTGAGATATGTTTTTTCCGTCCATCAATAATTGATTGACGGCATAACGCATGCGACAGGTGGTAATTATTTGGCTGTAACTTGTATTTTCATTTTTGAGCTTTTTCTTTAACAAACTGGGGCTCAGGCACAGGCAACTGGCGACCAAACTCAAGTTCCAGTCTTTATGAATATCACTCTCAATGATGTGATAAACGCTGTCTCTAATGCGGCTGCGTAACATATGCATCAGCAGCGGGAGAAACTTTTTGCTGTCGAGAAAGCGTGATAGCACGGTGAACAGCAGTGCACGCGTCCGTTCTGCCTCCCCTTCGTTCAGCGTTTCCATCACGCTGTGCTGGGCGGCGACCCGAAACACATCCGGCGTCAGGCAGGCAGCGGTCATTACCGGGCTGGCACTGCGTTGCCAGAGGGGGATTTGTGAGAGATCTTTATTTAAAAATCGTAAGTAATCTTTAATAATGTCGCGACTGATGTGAACCACCAGGGCGTTATTGAGTGAAGAGAAGTCGATAATATTATTATCACATGCCACCAGTGCCATGTGGTTGGCTTTTAAACTGATGGCTTCTTTACCGTTAATCCTTAACCAAACATCTTTCTCCGTTAATACAACAACACAAGCTTCTTTGCTGCAAACCCTCATACCCGAACTCCTGGAATATGAATATAAAATACCGTCGCTCGCCGAAGGGTGAGTAATACCGGTTAAATAGAATTGTATGATGAATCAAAACCTGCGATAAAATAGCGTGATTCAAAGGAATTACAATATCTGTGGGGATTATTGGGGTGTACATAATAATTTACGCGAGTGGCAACGTGTTTTCGCTGCATAAAAAAAGCGCGGGGTGGCCCCGCGCAAAAGGTATGACAATGTTATTGTTTTGCAGCAATACTCAGGAATTACTCAAGCATGACATGTCTACCTTAAACATCGGACTATCTATAAAGCGACATTATGCTTTCACGCACATGACGTGATACATGCCGTCGATAATTTCCGTTCCTTCGGTTTCATGTTCAAAGCCAGGGAAGTTATGGTCCCAGGATTGCAACGAACGCAGGTAACTTATCTGTGGGCTATTGGCATCGCCAAAGTTTTCCCCGGACAGCAGCATCGGGATTCCCGGTGGGTAAGGGATAACGGAATTGGCGGCAATACGGCCCGGCAGATTTTCGATGGCTACCATCTCAACGTTGTCGCTCACGATCGCGTTATAGGCTTCGCGCGGGGTGATTTCAGCGACAGGCAGGCCGGAATAGGCCGCATTGAGGCGGCTACCTGGGTTATTTTCTTTCAGCCAGGCGAACATGGTGTCGCCCAGATCGTGAATGCCCATGTTGGCGTAAGTGTCAGGATGTTCCTCTACCAGTTCCGGCATCACCTGTGACAGCGGGGTATTGGTATCGTAATGGTGCTTGAAGGAACACAGCGTGTTGATAAGCGTGCCCCATTTCCCGCGGGTGATCCCCATTGAGAACAGGAACATAATCTGGAAGTCGGTGGTGCGGGTCGGTACGATACCGTGACGTCCAAGCCAGGCGGTGACCAGCGCGGCCGGCACGCCATTTTCTTCCAGCTCGCCGTCGTCGCCCATTCCCGGTGCCAGAATGCTGACCTTAATCGGGTCCAGCATGCTCCAGTTATCCGGCAGGTCTTTAAAGCCGTGCCAGGATTCACCCGGGCGCATCACCCAGCAATTCTGGTCGGTGGTCAGCAGTTGGGTCGGTGCATCCGCGAAGTCGTAGGTTTCGCCGGTTTGTGGATCGGTGACCACCTCTTTGTTCCACGGTTTGAAGAACCAGTCGCCCTCGGCGGTGAATTCTTTGTATAACCGTGCCATTGCCTGGCGGAAATCAACCGCTTCGTCGATCACTTCCTGAGTGAGCGACAGGCCGCTATTACCGTCCATCATTGAGACCGCCACGTCGTTTGAGGCGCAGATGGCATACAGCGGTGAGGTGGTGGCGTGCATCATATACGCCTGGTTAAAGCGGGAGAAATTCACCGCTCCACGGCCTTCACGCACGTGGATGTAAGAGGCCTGTGACAGCGCATTCAGCAGTTTGTGGGTGGAGTGCGTGGCAAATACGGTGGGGCCGTTATGGTCGCCTGGCTCTCCACGCATGGCGTAGTGGTCGTTGTAAATCGGGTTGAAGCGCGCATAACCGTACCAGGCTTCATCGAAGTGTATACGATCGCTGGTTTGTGCCAGCAGGTCTTGCGCTTCTTTCGCGTTGTAGCAGACGCCGTCGTAGGTACAGTTAGTGACCACGCTGTAAGATGGCTTTTGCCCGGCTTTACCTTGCGTCAGCGGGCTTTCGCTGATTTTTTTCTGCAACGTTTCCGGCTGCATTTCCTGCGGGTAGATAGGCCCGATAATGCCGTAACGGTTACGGCTTGGCACCATATACACCGGTTTTGCCCCGGTGAGGATCAGCCCCTGCTCGATCGATTTATGGCAGTTTCGGTCCAGAACGACCACGTCGTTGTCGGTCATGCAGGCCTGCATGATGGTGCGGTTAGAGCCGGATGTGCCGACCACTACGGACCACGAACGGTCAGCGCCAAAGACGCGGGCGGCATATTTTTCACTCTCGCCAAATGCGCCGGTGTGGTCAAGCAGTGAGCCGAGAGAGGCGCGTTCGATACCCATATCGCTACGGAACAGATTTTCACCGTAGTAATCATGGTAGAAACGACCCGCAGGGGTTTTGGTAAATCCGACGCCGCCCTGGTGGCCTGGTGCGGCCCAGGAATATTCATGGATGTCGCCGTATTTCATCAATGCGCTGAACAGTGGCGGCAGAAGCTGCTGGCGATAACGGGTCATTGCCGCAACGGCGCGCCCGGCGATAAAGTCGGCAGTATCTTCCAGAATCCAGGCGAATTCATCGACAAGCTCCAGCAGATCGCGATCCAGCGATGCGGTAGCTTTTTCCCGATCGCCCAGCAGGAAAACGGGAACATTTTGCTGGCGTTCGTGAAGCTTGCCGATCAATTGCCTGACGTTGAGGTGTTCGTCCTGTTGTTCCATTTGGTAGCTGAACATCAGGCAGTCAATGGCCTCATTGGCGGCCAGGATGGCGTAACCATCATCGAATGATGTGGACTTAATGACGGTCACATTTTGCCGACTCAGGGCGTCCGCCAGACGTTCGACCGCGTGGCCGACCCAGGTGTCCTGATGCAGAAATTCGCTTTCAACAATTAATACTTTCATCGTCTGTTTCCCGTAGTGGAGGATGTGTGACGAGGGCAAGTATTTACCTGATAAATACGGGAGTAAAGGGGGCGAAAATTAGGCGATTTTGTGTTTTTATTTTTTAAAAACAAATGGTTGATTGGTGCATTTGGCGATTTTTCCCCGTCGTTTATCGACAGGGGAATTATTTTTTTGGCTGATAGTGATATTGCCGGGGTCAGAGGGCTGAGGACTGTCGTCTTTGCTGACTCAGTTTGCGGTATTGCTGTGGTGACATGCCGACAAATTTGTTGAAGGTGTCGTAAAAGCGGCTGCTGGAGCGGAATCCGGCGGTCAGCGCCACGTCCAGAATTGTTTTATCGGTATCGCTTAGCAGCGCGCGGACGTGGTTGATCCGCATCGCGGTAATGTACTGCTTCATGGTGAGCTGCATTACGCGCTGGAAAATTCCCATCGCATAGTTGGCATTGAGCTTCACATGCTCCGCGACGTCGTTAATGGTGAGCGCCTGATCGTAGTTGTCGGCAATAAAGCTCAGCATCTGGCTGACGTAAAACTGAGCGTGTCGGGAAACGCTGTTTTTGTGCGTGCGCGAGGTTTTATTGACCAGAATTGGCTGCCAGCCCGACAGGCTAAAGCGCTTAAGCATCAGACCAATTTCGTCGATCGCCAACTGGCGAATTTGTTCGTTCGGGCTGTTCACCTCTTGCTGCCAGCGCTGAACTTCAAAGGTGCTGAGCTGTTGCGTCGCCAGTGATTTAATGACCATGCCATGCGTGACGTGGTTGATCAGTTCGCGATCCAGCGGCCAGGAGAGAAACAGGTGCATCGGTAAATTGAAAATCGCCATCTGCTGGCAGGTACCCGGACGGGTGAGCTGGTGCGGCGTACAGGCCCAGAATAATGTGATATGTCCCTGTTTTATCTGCACCACTTCGTTATTGATAACATACTCAACGTCGCCATCGAACGGTACATTCACTTCCACCTGGCCGTGCCAGTGACTGGAGTCCATGGCATGCGGCGGGCGCAGCTCGATATCCATGCGTTGATACTCTGAGTACAGCGTCAGCGGGCTGCGGGTCTGCTGTTCATCGCTACTGCACATGTGTGGATCGGGAGGGAGAAGCGGTATCGGTAACGTCGTCATGGTCACTCCATTTCCTGAATGCTCAGAATCATGCCATTTGTATACAGATAAGACTGCGAATTGGGACGCAAATTGAGTCATTAGACCTCAGCATAGTAGAGTTTTTGGGCCACATACTCTGCTTTTCGGCTAATTTAATCCCATTAACTCAGATTCTGCGTGGGCAGAAAGGTGATCTGAGTTTTTGGGAATGCTCATTACAGAAGCCGGAGGCTTTCATCGCCATCGCGTGCCATCCTGACGATGACCAACAACGTTCTGGAGAGTGATGATGTCTGCACCCAAAATTACCTTTATCGGCGCCGGTTCCACGATTTTCGTCAAAAATATTCTCGGGGATGTCTTTCACCGCGATGCACTGAAATCTGCGCATATTGCCTTAATGGATATCGATCCCACACGCCTTGAAGAATCGCATATTGTGGTGCGCAAACTGATGGATTCAGCGGGCGCATCCGGTCACATTACCTGCCATACCGATCGGAAAGCGGCGTTGCAGGATGCCGATTTTGTGGTTGTCGCCTTCCAGATTGGCGGCTATGAGCCGTGTACCGTCACTGATTTTGACGTGTGTAAACGTCATGGTCTGGAACAAACCATTGCCGATACGCTGGGGCCGGGCGGCATTATGCGCGCGCTGCGCACCATCCCGCATTTATGGCAGATTTGTGAAGACATGACCGAAGTTTGCCCGCATGCCACGATGCTTAACTACGTCAATCCGATGGCGATGAACACCTGGGCTATGTATGCACGGTATCCGCAGATTAAACAGGTTGGGCTGTGCCACTCTGTTCAGGGGACGGCGGAGGAGTTGGCGCGTGATTTGAATATCGATCCCGCCACGTTGCGCTACCGTAGCGCCGGGATCAACCATATGGCGTTTTACCTGGAGCTGGAACGAAAAACAGCAGAGGGCAGCTATGTGGATTTGTACCCGGAACTGCTGGCTGCTTATGAAGCCGGTCAGGCGCCGAAGCCTAACATTCACGGGAATAGCCGCTGCCAGAACATCGTGCGGTATGAGATGTTCAAAAAACTGGGGTACTTCGTTACTGAGTCTTCAGAACATTTTGCTGAATATACGCCGTGGTTTATTAAGCCGGGACGTGAAGACCTGATTGAGCGCTACAAGGTGCCGCTGGATGAATACCCGAAACGTTGCGTGGAACAACTGGCGAACTGGCATAAAGAGCTGGAGGAGTACAAAACGGCGGCGCGGATTGATATTAAACCGTCGCGGGAATATGCCAGCACGATCATGAATGCCATCTGGACCGGTGAGCCGAGTGTGATTTATGGCAATGTGCGTAATGACGGCCTGATCGATAACCTGCCACAGGGCTGCTGTGTGGAAGTGGCGTGTCTGGTTGATGCCAATGGCATTCAACCGACGAAGGTGGGCACTCTCCCATCGCATCTGGCGGCAATGATGCAAACCAATATCAATGTGCAGACCCTGCTGACCGAAGCCATCCTGACGGAAAACCGCGATCGGGTGTATCACGCGGCAATGATGGACCCCCATACCGCGGCAGTATTGGGCATTGAGGAGATTTATGCGCTGGTGGACGACCTGATCGCTTCACATGGCGACTGGTTACCGGCCTGGTTACATCGATAAGCCCCTTGCGCGCCGGCAGCATGTCCGGCGCCCGACGTCTCACGTTTCCTATTACAGAAGGCGGGCGCTGGTAACAGTGACCCGATACCCTATGAGCATATCTCTGACAACAAAACTCAGTTATGGATTTGGAGCGTTTGGTAAGGATTTCGCTATTGGTATTGTGTACATGTACCTGATGTATTACTACACCGATGTGGTGGGATTATCAGTGGGACTGGTCGGGACATTGTTCCTGGCGGCAAGGATTTGGGATGCGATTAACGATCCGATCATGGGCTGGATTGTTAACGCCACCCGCTCACGCTGGGGAAAGTTTAAACCCTGGATTCTACTCGGCACCCTGGCGAACTCGCTGGTGCTGTTCTTGCTATTTAGCGCCCATCTGTTCGAAGGGACAACGCAGGTTGTCTTTGTATGTGTCACCTACATTCTGTGGGGGATGACCTACACCATTATGGATATTCCCTTCTGGTCGCTGGTGCCGACCATTACGCTAGATAAACGCGAACGTGAGCAACTGGTGCCGTTTCCCCGCTTTTTCGCCAGCTTGTCCGGGTTTGTGACCGCCGGGGTAACGTTGCCCTTTGTCAGCTATGTTGGCGGGGCCGATCGCGGATTTGGTTTCCAGATGTTTACGCTGGTGCTGATCGCATTCTTTATCGTGTCGACATTCGTGACGCTACGTAATGTGCATGAGGTGTATTCGTCGGACAGCGATGCAACAGCCGACAGCAGTCGCCTGAGTTTGAAAGCGATCGTCGGGCTTATCTATAAAAACGACCAGCTTTCCTGCTTGCTGGGCATGGCGCTGGCCTACAATATCGCGGCCAATATTATTGCGGGTTTTGCTATTTACTATTTTACCTACGTAATTGGCGATGCGGCCCTCTTCCCGTACTACATGTCCTACGCCGGTGCGGCTAATCTGCTGACGCTGATCCTTTTTCCTCGACTGGTGAAAGCGTTGTCCCGGCGGATCTTATGGGCTGGGGCATCGATAATGCCGGTACTTAGCTGCGGCGTGCTGTTGGCGATGGCATTAGCGGGTTTTCATAATACCCTGCTGATTGTGATTGCCGGGGTTTTACTGAACATTGGTTCGGCGCTTTTCTGGGTGCTGCAGGTCATTATGGTCGCGGACACCGTCGATTACGGTGAATACAAGCTCAATGTACGTTGTGAAAGCATTGCCTATTCGGTACAAACCATGGTGGTCAAAGGGGGATCAGCGTTTGCTGCTTTCTTTATTGCGCTGGTGCTCGGGATAATTGGCTATCTGCCGAACGTTGAGCAGTCTGCCGAAACCATCGTGGGTATGCAATTCATTATGATAGCGCTACCGGCCCTCTTTTTTATGGTCACGCTAATCCTCTACTTCCGTTTCTACCGACTGAACGGCGATACGCTGCGCCGGATCCAGATCCACTTGTTGGATAAGTACCGCAAGGTGCCTTCGGTGGATGAGCAACTGGATATACCGGTGGTTGCGGTAGCAACCGCCAGTGAAGCTAAGGCGTAACGTACAGGCCGGATTAGCGTCAGCGACATCCGGCAATCAGTTCACGGTGATTAACCCATAGCGGCGCAACTGCCGACAATGAACCCGCGCCAGCAGTATCACCGTGGTTAATGCGCCGAGCAGGGCGCAGAACATATCTGACTGGGTATCCCACGGATCGCCCTGCGTGCCAAGGAAATCATCTGCACCTTGACCCATCGCCAGCGCCGCCCACCATTCAATCAGTTCATAGGTGGCGCTGATCGCCAGCGCGACACAGCAGACTAAAAACGCCAACATCTTACGCCCACGGACAATATTGCCGCGTACTAAAATCTCTCTGGCCGTCAGGGCAGGTACCAGCCCCTGGAAGAAGTGGCCCAGCTTGTCATAAGGGTTGCGGCTCAGATTCAGCCACTCCTGAACATCAAAGCCAATCGGCACCTTAGCGTAGGTGTACATACCGCCCACCATCAGAATGATGGCATGCAAGAATATCAGCGTGTAGAGCAGCGGCGTCAGCGGGTAGCGCTTAACGGTCACCAGCAGCAACGGGACGACAATAATGACCGGCGTGACTTCCATCAGCCAGGTGATTTTTTCTGTGGCGCAGAAGCCGGTGTAGGCAAGAATGAGCGCCAGCACCAGTGCGCCAGTATTCAGCATCGAAGTATTCAGTGTGCGGATCATGATGATTTAGCGAGTAGTCGAAAAGGCTACTATTTATCGGGCGTGATAAAAATTCAATACCCGTTATTGAGGGGGGAGAGTGGCCCGGGGGGATCACCGGGCTGTCCTCAACGGTTGGGTGTCCAACGATTGGGAGCAGTCCGGTGCCGGGCCAGATAGGTTACTTCGCGCAGTTAGCGCATTGCTTGCTGACAATTTGCTGGAAGAAATCGTTGCCTTTGTCATCGACCAGGATGAAGGCCGGGAAATCTTCAACTTCGATTTTCCAAATAGCTTCCATACCCAGTTCCGGATACTCCACGCATTCCAGATGCTTAATGCTCTGCTGCGCCAGTACTGCCGCCGGACCGCCGATGCTGCCTAAGTAGAAGCCGCCGTGTTTATGGCAGGCGTCGGTCACCTGCTGGCTGCGGTTCCCTTTCGCCAGCATGATCATGCTGCCGCCGTGGGATTGCAGCAGATCAACGTAGGAGTCCATACGACCCGCGGTGGTTGGGCCTAAGGAGCCTGATGGATAACCCGCTGGTGTTTTTGCCGGACCCGCGTAGTAGATCGGGTGATCTTTCACGTACTGCGGCAGACCTTCACCGGAATCAATACGCTCTTTCAGCTTCGCATGGGCAATGTCGCGACCCACAATGATGGTGCCGCTTAACGACAGGCGCGTAGATACCGGGTATTGAGAAAGCTGGGCGAGGATCTCTTTCATCGGGCGGTTCAGGTCAACCTTAACCGCTTCACCTTCACCAGCCTGACGCAGCGATTCAGGAATGTACTGGGCTGGATTATGCTCCAGTTTTTCAATCCAGATACCGTCGCGATTAATTTTGGCCTTGATGTTACGGTCGGCAGAGCAGGATACACCCATGCCTACCGGGCAAGATGCACCGTGGCGAGGCAAGCGGATCACGCGGATATCGTGTGCGAAGTATTTGCCGCCAAACTGTGCGCCGAGACCCAGTTTCTGTGCTTCTTCAAGCAGTTCTTGTTCCAGTTGAACGTCACGGAACGCCTGACCATGGACATTACCTTCGGTCGGCAGCGCGTCGTAGTAGTGCGTGCTGGCCAGTTTCACCGTTTTGAGGGTGCTTTCTGCTGAGGTGCCGCCAATGACAAAGGCGATGTGGTAAGGCGGGCAGGCCGCCGTACCCAGCGTGCGCATCTTATCAACCAGGTAATTTTTCAGCTTGCCGGGGGTCAGCAGTGCTTTCGTTTCCTGATAGAGGTACGTTTTGTTTGCTGAGCCGCCGCCTTTGGCCACACACAGGAATTTGTATTCGTCACCATCCACGCTGTACAGGTCGATTTGCGCGGGCAGGTTCGTCCCGGTATTGACCTCTTTGTACATATCCAGTGCGGCGTTTTGTGAATAGCGTAGGTTATCTTCAATGTAGGTATTAAAGACACCTTTGGAGAGCGCGGCTTCGTCCCCGCCACCGGTCCAGACGCGTTGGCCTTTTTTACCCATGATAATAGCCGTGCCGGTATCCTGACAGGTTGGCAGCACGCCTTTGGCGGCGATTTCAGAGTTTCTCAGGAATTGCAGCGCCACGTACTTATCGTTTTCGCTGGCTTCTGGATCGTGAAGAATGGAGGCGACTTGCTGCTGGTGTTCCGGGCGGAGCATGAAGGAGGCATCGTGGAAGGCTTGCTGGGCCAGGAGCGTCAGTGCTTCTGGTTCTACCTTGAGGATTGTCTCGCCTTCAAACTCGCCGACGCTGACGTGATCGGATGTCAGCAGATAGTACTCAGTTTTGTCTTCCCCCAGCGGGAAAGGCGCCTGGTAAGTGAATTCAACTTTTGACATTTGCTTCCAGCCTTTTCTTTTTTATCAGAAACGTAAATTGTTCTGCATCTTATGAGTAGCGTGCCGTACAAAAGTGGACGGCACGCGAAGTGTGA
This sequence comes from Citrobacter sp. KH_055_1, assembly GCF_057838705.1. Taxonomy (NCBI): domain Bacteria; kingdom Pseudomonadati; phylum Pseudomonadota; class Gammaproteobacteria; order Enterobacterales; family Enterobacteriaceae; genus Citrobacter; species Citrobacter sp. KH_055_1. The sequence continues at coordinate 4,325,525 of NZ_CM174473.1, read as the reverse complement.
TTACAGGAAACCGTACATTGCAGCGAACACCCAGCCAAATACACAGGATACGCTTACGCCGATCAAACCAGGCAGAATGAAGCTGTGGTTAATGACGAAGCGGCCAATGCGGGTGGTGCCGGAACGGTCAAACTGAATGGCCGCCAGATCGCTTGGGTAGGTCGGCAGAATGTAGTAACCGTAGCATGCCGGAGCAGAGGCAACGATGTACGCTGGATCAACGCCGATAGCCAGCGCGACCGGCACGATAGCCGCCAGCGCCGCAGCCTGGGAGTTTACAAACTTGGAGACCAACAGCAGGACAACCGCATAGGCCCACGGATATTCTTTCACCATCTCGCCCAGTACGCCCTGAATTTCAGACATATGTGCGCCGAACATGGTTTCCGCCATCCAGGCAATACCGTACACCGCTACAATCGCGATCATACCTGAACGGAAGACTTCATTTTTAGAGATAGATGCGGGGTTGGTTTTGGTCAGGATGATAATCAGTGCGCCAGTCAGCAGCATGAACATCTGGATAACCAGAACCATTGACAGCGGTTTGCCACCAAAAGAAGGACGCAGTTCAGATACCGCACCCAGGACGGCAACGACAGCGATAGCGGCCAGGAAGATCCACATTGCCAGCCAGTTGCTCTTAGGCAGTTTTTTGTCTAACAGCGTAGCGGTGTCGCCATAGACATAGTGGTGGTTTTCAGGAACGGAAATGAACTTCTGAAAATCTTCGTCTTTGTCCAGATCTTTACCACGGAACCAGCTGAAGATACCGATCGCCAGAATACCCAGCAGGGTAGAGGGGATGGTGATAGCGAGCAGGTCGAGGAATTCGAGGTGCTTGCCTTCAAACGTTACGTTACCCAGCATCGCGACCAGTGACACGACGGCCACGGAAACCGGGCTGGCAATGATACCCATCTGCGCACCGATAGAACTCGCCGCCATCGGACGTTCCGGGCGAATATTGTTCTTAATCGCAACGTCATAGATGATAGGCAGAATGGTGTACACCACGTGACCTGTACCACACAGGATAGTCAGGGTGCAGGTGACAAACGGTGCCACGATGGAAACGTATTTTGGGTTACGACGCAGCAGCTTTTCAGCAATTTGCAGCATAACATCAAGACCGCCGGAGGCCTGCAAAGTTGCGGAAGCAGCGACCACGGCAATAATGACCAGCATAACGTCTACTGGCGGTTTACCCGGCTGGAGATGGAACACGAAAACCAGAATGACCAGACCGATACCGCCTAACAAACCCAGTGCGATACCGCCCTTTCTGGCACCATAAAACAAACATATTAATATTATAAGAAGCTGTATACTAAATAACATTTTATTTACCCTCGCAAAAAACTCAGTCAATTTTTGATAAATGGATCTGTGCCACACTCTTTTATGCTGTAATAAGCATCAGAAAGCGGTCAATATTCGGTATGTCCGTATTTGTGATTAATGTTCAAATATCTTTCTAGAAAATTTTTAAACGTTATTGGAAATATTTAACTTTTTTTCTGTGACTTTGTTCTGAGGAGAGAATCCTCAGGCGATGGGAAGCAGAGCATGTTATGAAGAGCATTGGCTGATGTTGTAGTGTAGGTACGTTGTCCCGGTTAACCGGAAACTTATCGTCAGCTTTACGTATTCTACTATTACGTGAACCACCGGCAGGATAGGTGAGTGTATTATTTATGTGATCACGCTCACGCCAATTCATGATGCTATGAGGTTGGCGAACGGATTCTTTTATTTGCTCACAAAAATGTACGGTGTCCATAGTACGTAGCATGTTCTCCATTGCTACCGATATAGATTTTTATGTCTGGTTAAAATCAGACTAATCCTTTAGGGGTAAAAATACACATTCTGCGAGTTAGATAATACTTAATTAACTTTTGTTAGTGATTTTGAAATTAAAAACAGTGTGATGTTTGTCAATAATAAAATAGAGCGTTAACATGTTGGATACAATTATATTTGATCTAACGCAAATTCAGTATTTTGCTGTCTAAGACAGCAGTAGGGGGATTTTTCATTATTTTAATAACTGTTACTTTTATATAACGAATAATCCCCGTAATGCTGTTTATTGGCAGTATTGTTTTAGCAGCGAATAATGCTCAGCCTGAACGCGATAACGATACACCGGTCTGCCAGTCACGCCGTAATGAATGCTGGTAAATAAGATATGACAATTGACCAGCCAGATGAGGTACTTGCGACAGGACACACGCGAGATATTGACTTCGTTCGCCAACTCATCAGTAGAGAACTCTTGATCCTGGTGCTCATCAATCCACTGGCACAAGGTACGTAACGTTTGAGGCGTTAATCCTTTGGGTAAGCGACGTGTTTCCTGCTCGGTAGAGGAACTGCCGTGAATCAACTGATCAAGCTCCGACTGTTCATAGTACTGATGTTTTTCCATCTCCGTCTTTTTATGCAGCCAGCCGGTAAGCGCTTCTTCAAAACGGGAAGCCTGAAAAGGTTTTATCAGATAATCGACGACCCCGTAGTGGAGCGAGTCCTTAATGGTGGTAGCATCGGCGGCGGAAGAGATGACAATGACGTCACATTTGCAGCCTTCGCTATGCAGAACGGGCAGCAGATCCAGACCGTTCTCTTTTTGCATATAAATGTCTAACAAAATCAGGTCGATATGATGTTCGCCATGAAAAAGTATTTCTTTGGCTTTCTCCAGCGTAGACGCTGTCCCACAGCAATGAAAACCGGAGAGCTGCGCCACATATCGGCGATTTAACTCCGCTACCATTGCGTCGTCATCGACAATTAAGACATTGATCATCTGCTGGCCCTCTCACCATTCCACGGTAACTGTACAAAAAATTGGGTGAAGATCCCAGGTTCAGATTCGACGGCGATATTGCCGCCAACACTTTCAACCTGCTGTTTAACAAGCGCTAAACCAACGCCCCGTTCGCTTCCTTTTGACGAGACGCCTTTCTCAAATATGTGGTCAATGCGATCGGGAGCGATCCCCGGACCATCGTCATTAACTTCACAATGTAACCAGCCGTGTCGATAGTGTAAGGATACGCTGATCTCACCACCGGCTTCTTGACCTAACGCTTCCAGTGCGTTTTCAATCAAATTCCCCAGAACGGTAATCAGCACGGTCACTTGATCTTCATTGCTGTTTTCCGGTAATTGACTTTCATTACTAATGACAAGGGTATGGCCTAAATCGGATGTGCGATTAATCTTACTGAGTAAAAATCCCGCGATAACCGGGGACTTTATTTTTCCCAGCAATGAGCCGATTTCTTCCTGATAGTTGTTGGCTGTCTTAATTATATAAGTTTCCAACTGCTTATAACTTTTCAGATGCAATAATCCCAGAATCACGTGCAACTTATTCATGAATTCGTGGGATCGTTCACGAAGTGCATCGGCATAGTTGACCATACCATCCAGGCGTTGCATTAGTTTACGGACTTCCGTCTTATCCCTGAACGTTGAAATAGCACCGATGATTTTACCGTTGCTGATGACCGGCACAGTGTTGATCAGCAGTAGCCGGTCTTTCACGGTGATTTCTTCATCGCGCCGTGGTGTTCCATCACGTAAGACTTCAGAAAAATCGACCACCTGTGACCAGGCATGACTGAGCGTGGAGAGTTGTGCATCGTCTTGTGACTTGCGGTAATCCAGCAGTTCCTGGGCCGCCTGGTTTATCAGCGTGACTTCACCACTGTCGTCAACGGCAATTACGCCTTCCTTTATAGAGTGCAGCATCGCCTGGCGCTGTTCAAACAGGTTGGAGATTTCATAGGGTTCGAGGCCAAACAGAATACGTTTGAGCACCTTGACCAACACCCAGGTACCCAACAAGCCAACCAGAACACCAAATAAGACGGACCAGAAGATACTGTCGCGACTGTTATTAATCTGTTCAGTGACTCTGCTGAGCTCAAGGCCAATCGACACGACGCCAATTTGGCGGTGGTTTTCGTCATAGATGGGGGTAAACACACGCAGTGCTTTAGCCAGAAAGCCACGATTAATTGCGACGTTTTCTTTCCCTTCCAGGGCCAACAAAATATCGTCGCCTTTAAACCGCTGGCCGATTCGCTGGGCCTCGGGATGTGAATAACGGATGCTTTGCATATTCGTGACGACGATGAACAGGAAGTCGTTGCTTTTATTCACCGCCTGGGCAATCTCTTGAATGCCACTTTCTTGAGGCGCTTTCTGCAGACCCTGGCGGATCTCCGGGGAGTCAGCCAGCGTTCGGGCCACTGCAAGGGCTTTGTCCGCTAAGGCATCGCGCGTCATATTGCTAATTTGTGAGAAGTAAATCAGATGAACGACGAGCAGCACGGAGAAAAGTACAGCACTGACCATGAGGATCACGGTGGTGCCGAGCTTCATCGGGCGTTTGCGTATAGCAGTACGTTGCAGAGCGTTTCTCATCACGGTCCTGGAATGACTGATTGTGTGGTTATTATCACCTGATGGGATACGTAATTCAAAGATGGTAGGGGATTATGGGGCTACTGCCGTTTGCTCTCCTTATATATAGAGTAGAAAACGGGTATGCGTTGGTTTCTTCTCTATAGGATAGGGAATTCCAGGTCGATTTCCATGGGATTCCGTAATATGAGGTTAGAGATTCTGACGGCTTTGTGGATAACTCTGTGTGTAAATGGGTATAAGGCGGGGTTTTGCTGTGGAATGCAGCAGTCAGTCATTTTTCTGTAATTTAAGGGTTGCGGGCGCCAGAGAACTCCCTATAATGCGCCTCCATCGACACGGCGGATGTGAATCACTTCACACAAACAGCCGGTTCGGTTGAAGAGAAAAACCTGAAAATAAACGGTTGACTCTGAAAGAGGAAAGCGTAACATACGCCACCTCGCAACAGTGAGCGAAAGCCGTGTTGCACTGCTCTTTAACAATTTATCAGACAATCTGTGTGGGCACTCGAAGATACGGATTCTTAAACGTCGCAAGACGAAAAATGAATACCAAGTCTCTGAGTGAACATACGTAATTCATTACGAAGTTTAATTCACGAGCATCAAACTTAAATTGAAGAGTTTGATCATGGCTCAGATTGAACGCTGGCGGCAGGCCTAACACATGCAAGTCGAACGGTAGCACAGAGGAGCTTGCTCCTTGGGTGACGAGTGGCGGACGGGTGAGTAATGTCTGGGAAACTGCCCGATGGAGGGGGATAACTACTGGAAACGGTAGCTAATACCGCATAACGTCGCAAGACCAAAGAGGGGGACCTTCGGGCCTCTTGCCATCGGATGTGCCCAGATGGGATTAGCTAGTAGGTGGGGTAACGGCTCACCTAGGCGACGATCCCTAGCTGGTCTGAGAGGATGACCAGCCACACTGGAACTGAGACACGGTCCAGACTCCTACGGGAGGCAGCAGTGGGGAATATTGCACAATGGGCGCAAGCCTGATGCAGCCATGCCGCGTGTATGAAGAAGGCCTTCGGGTTGTAAAGTACTTTCAGCGAGGAGGAAGGGGATGTGGTTAATAACCGCATTCATTGACGTTACTCGCAGAAGAAGCACCGGCTAACTCCGTGCCAGCAGCCGCGGTAATACGGAGGGTGCAAGCGTTAATCGGAATTACTGGGCGTAAAGCGCACGCAGGCGGTCTGTCAAGTCGGATGTGAAATCCCCGGGCTCAACCTGGGAACTGCATCCGAAACTGGCAGGCTAGAGTCTTGTAGAGGGGGGTAGAATTCCAGGTGTAGCGGTGAAATGCGTAGAGATCTGGAGGAATACCGGTGGCGAAGGCGGCCCCCTGGACAAAGACTGACGCTCAGGTGCGAAAGCGTGGGGAGCAAACAGGATTAGATACCCTGGTAGTCCACGCCGTAAACGATGTCGACTTGGAGGTTGTTCCCTTGAGGAGTGGCTTCCGGAGCTAACGCGTTAAGTCGACCGCCTGGGGAGTACGGCCGCAAGGTTAAAACTCAAATGAATTGACGGGGGCCCGCACAAGCGGTGGAGCATGTGGTTTAATTCGATGCAACGCGAAGAACCTTACCTACTCTTGACATCCAGAGAACTTAGCAGAGATGCTTTGGTGCCTTCGGGAACTCTGAGACAGGTGCTGCATGGCTGTCGTCAGCTCGTGTTGTGAAATGTTGGGTTAAGTCCCGCAACGAGCGCAACCCTTATCCTTTGTTGCCAGCGGTTCGGCCGGGAACTCAAAGGAGACTGCCAGTGATAAACTGGAGGAAGGTGGGGATGACGTCAAGTCATCATGGCCCTTACGAGTAGGGCTACACACGTGCTACAATGGCATATACAAAGAGAAGCGACCTCGCGAGAGCAAGCGGACCTCATAAAGTATGTCGTAGTCCGGATTGGAGTCTGCAACTCGACTCCATGAAGTCGGAATCGCTAGTAATCGTAGATCAGAATGCTACGGTGAATACGTTCCCGGGCCTTGTACACACCGCCCGTCACACCATGGGAGTGGGTTGCAAAAGAAGTAGGTAGCTTAACCTTCGGGAGGGCGCTTACCACTTTGTGATTCATGACTGGGGTGAAGTCGTAACAAGGTAACCGTAGGGGAACCTGCGGTTGGATCACCTCCTTACCTTAAAGAAACGTTCTTTGTAGTGCTCACACAGATTGTCTGATGAAAAGTAAAGAAGCAAGACGGCTGCGAAGTCGTGACACTCCGTGTCCCCTTCGTCTAGCGGTTAGGACTCCGCCCTTTCACGGCGGCAACAGGGGTTCGAATCCCCTAGGGGACGCCACTTGCTGGTCGTGAGTGAAAGGCACAACCCATCGATATCTCAAAACTAACTCAGTGAGTTACGTTTGAGATATTTGCTCTTTAAAAATCTGGATCAAGCTGAAAATTGAAACGACACACTGTGTCTGTTCTCCGTAATAAGAACAGATAAGCGGTGTGTTCGAGTCTCTCAAATTTTCGCAACACGATGTGTTTTACGAAACATCTTCGGGTTGTGAGGTTAAGCGACTAAGCGTACACGGTGGATGCCCTGGCAGTCAGAGGCGATGAAGGACGTGCTAATCTGCGATAAGCGTCGGTAAGGTGATATGAACCGTTATAGCCGGCGATTTCCGAATGGGGAAACCCAGTGTGTTTCGACACACTATCGTTAAGTGAATACATAGCTTAACGAAGCGAACCGGGGGAACTGAAACATCTAAGTACCCCGAGGAAAAGAAATCAACCGAGATTCCCCCAGTAGCGGCGAGCGAACGGGGAGCAGCCCAGAGTCTGAATCAGCATGTGTGGTAGTGGAACGGTCTGGAAAGTCCGACGGTACAGGGTGATAGTCCCGTACACAAAATCGCATGTGTTGTGAACTCGAAGAGTAGGGCGGGACACGTGGTATCCTGTCTGAATATGGGGGGACCATCCTCCAAGGCTAAATACTCCTGACTGACCGATAGTGAACCAGTACCGTGAGGGAAAGGCGAAAAGAACCCCGGCGAGGGGAGTGAAAAAGAACCTGAAACCGTGTACGTACAAGCAGTGGGAGCCCTGATTTATCAGGGTGACTGCGTACCTTTTGTATAATGGGTCAGCGACTTATATTCTGTAGCAAGGTTAACCGTATAGGGGAGCCGAAGGGAAACCGAGTCTTAACTGGGCGTTAAGTTGCAGGGTATAGACCCGAAACCCGGTGATCTAGCCATGGGCAGGTTGAAGGTTGGGTAACACTAACTGGAGGACCGAACCGACTAATGTTGAAAAATTAGCGGATGACTTGTGGCTGGGGGTGAAAGGCCAATCAAACCGGGAGATAGCTGGTTCTCCCCGAAAGCTATTTAGGTAGCGCCTCGTGAACTCATCTTCGGGGGTAGAGCACTGTTTCGGCTAGGGGGTCATCCCGACTTACCAACCCGATGCAAACTACGAATACCGAAGAATGTTATCACGGGAGACACACGGCGGGTGCTAACGTCCGTCGTGAAGAGGGAAACAACCCAGACCGCCAGCTAAGGTCCCAAAGTCACAGTTAAGTGGGAAACGATGTGGGAAGGCACAGACAGCCAGGATGTTGGCTTAGAAGCAGCCATCATTTAAAGAAAGCGTAATAGCTCACTGGTCGAGTCGGCCTGCGCGGAAGATGTAACGGGGCTAAACTGTGCACCGAAGCTGCGGCAGCGACACTATGTGTTGTTGGGTAGGGGAGCGTTCTGTAAGCCGTTGAAGGTGTCCTGTGAGGGGTGCTGGAGGTATCAGAAGTGCGAATGCTGACATAAGTAACGATAATGCGGGTGAAAAACCCGCACGCCGGAAGACCAAGGGTTCCTGTCCAACGTTAATCGGGGCAGGGTGAGTCGACCCCTAAGGCGAGGCCGAAAGGCGTAGTCGATGGGAAACAGGTTAATATTCCTGTACTTGGTGTTACTGCGAAGGGGGGACGGAGAAGGCTATGTTAGCCGGGCGACGGTTGTCCCGGTTTAAGCATGTAGGCGGGAAGTTTAGGTAAATCCGGACTTCTGTATAACGCTGAGGTGTGATGACGAGGCACTACGGTGCTGAAGTAACAAATGCCCTGCTTCCAGGAAAAGCCTCTAAGCATCAGGTAACACGAAATCGTACCCCAAACCGACACAGGTGGTCAGGTAGAGAATACCAAGGCGCTTGAGAGAACTCGGGTGAAGGAACTAGGCAAAATGGTGCCGTAACTTCGGGAGAAGGCACGCTGATGGTAGGTGAAGTGACTTGCTCATGGAGCTGAAATCAGTCGAAGATACCAGCTGGCTGCAACTGTTTATTAAAAACACAGCACTGTGCAAACACGAAAGTGGACGTATACGGTGTGACGCCTGCCCGGTGCCGGAAGGTTAATTGATGGGGTTATCCGTAAGGAGAAGCTCTTGATCGAAGCCCCGGTAAACGGCGGCCGTAACTATAACGGTCCTAAGGTAGCGAAATTCCTTGTCGGGTAAGTTCCGACCTGCACGAATGGCGTAATGATGGCCAGGCTGTCTCCACCCGAGACTCAGTGAAATTGAACTCGCTGTGAAGATGCAGTGTACCCGCGGCAAGACGGAAAGACCCCGTGAACCTTTACTATAGCTTGACACTGAACACTGGTCCTTGATGTGTAGGATAGGTGGGAGGCTTTGAAGTGTGGACGCCAGTCTGCATGGAGCCAACCTTGAAATACCACCCTTTAATGGCTGGTGTTCTAACGTAGACCCGTGATCCGGGTTGCGGACAGTGTCTGGTGGGTAGTTTGACTGGGGCGGTCTCCTCCTAAAGAGTAACGGAGGAGCACGAAGGTTAGCTAATCCTGGTCGGACATCAGGAGGTTAGTGCAAAGGCATAAGCTAGCTTGACTGCGAGAGTGACGGCTCGAGCAGGTGCGAAAGCAGGTCTTAGTGATCCGGTGGTTCTGAATGGAAGGGCCATCGCTCAACGGATAAAAGGTACTCCGGGGATAACAGGCTGATACCGCCCAAGAGTTCATATCGACGGCGGTGTTTGGCACCTCGATGTCGGCTCATCACATCCTGGGGCTGAAGTAGGTCCCAAGGGTATGGCTGTTCGCCATTTAAAGTGGTACGCGAGCTGGGTTTAGAACGTCGTGAGACAGTTCGGTCCCTATCTGCCGTGGGCGCTGGAGAATTGAGGGGGGCTGCTCCTAGTACGAGAGGACCGGAGTGGACGCATCACTGGTGTTCGGGTTGTCATGCCAATGGCATTGCCCGGTAGCTAAATGCGGAAGAGATAAGTGCTGAAAGCATCTAAGCACGAAACTTGCCCCGAGATGAGTTCTCCCTGACTCCTTGAGAGTCCTGAAGGAACGTTGAAGACTACGACGTTGATAGGTCGGGTGTGTAAGTGTAGCGATACATTGAGCTAACCGATACTAATGAACCGTGAGGCTTAACCTTACAACGCCAAAGGTGTTTTGGCGAAAGAAAGACATCAATTCAGCTTGATACAGATAAAATCAGAACGCAAAAGCGGTCTGATAAACAGAATTTGCCTGGCGGCTGTAGCGCGGTGGTCCCACCTGACCCCATGCCGAACTCAGAAGTGAAACGCCGTAGCGCCAATGGTAGTGTGGGGTCTCCCCATGCGAGAGTAGGGAACTGCCAGGCATCAAATAGAAACGAAAGGCTCAGTCGAAAGACTGGGCCTTTTGTTTTATCTGTTGTTTGTCGGTGAGTGCTCTCCTGAGTAGGACAAATCTGCCGGGAGCGGATTTGAACGTTGCGAAGCAACGGCCCGCAGGGTGGCGGGCAGGACGGCCGCCATAAACTGCCAGGCATCAAACAAGTGAAGAAGCCCATCCTGACGGATGGGCTTTTTTACGTCTGTTGTATGTGAAAGCGGGTGGATAGCCGCGTCAGCGCCTTATCTGTCCAGCGAAAACCTCTCTTCTGTCCGCGTAAAATGTCCTTTATCCTGCCCGTAAACGACTAAGCATTCTTCTTTAATTATAAAATCTAACTGCCCATTAATTTATTGGGGGTAGCAGCGACGGTTGCGGGTAATTGATAAGGAGATGGCTTGGGATTGGCTGAAAAGCCTTGGGAAATACAATAACAAAAAACCAGCCCGTAGGCTGGTTCTTCTAAATAGTGGTGCTGGACTCGGAATTGAACCAAGGACACGGGGATTATCAAAACTCATGTCAAATTTGGCTGTTAAATGTCCATCTTGCCAGTGTACCCTATTTAGCTTCGATCCTATCGCGAAATAACTTCTTTCAAGGAAGTCATCTGAATTTTCCGCGCGTCCTTACATTCCGGAGTTATCCAGTAAAACCTCCAGGAAATCCGAGGCTATTCCGTATATCCAGTCAGGAACATCATAATTTAAACCGCATAAGAAAATTTAACATTACATATAATGACTTCATTTATGTTGGTAATGATATATTAATATAGTTTAGCTCCGGAATTTCAGCGGCGCGGTAATGAGGATGTATTATTTTTATTGTCGCCATTTAAACTTTTATATCATTTTTATTAGTGCGGCTTGATGGGTGTTCAATTTTTTCTTTATGATTTATTCAATACTTGTCTGAATGGGTTTTTGTAGGGTGTTGAATTTAAAGTAGATTAATGTGCGACTGTTAACACAGTGATGATCGATTAAATTCTGGGTGATGTATTAGCTATGTAATATTGATGATTTTTTTGCCATTCGAAATTTAAAAATAGTTGCTACTAATTGACGGATGTTATTTTTTTGGCTTTATTCAATATTAAGGGGTCGCTTGTCTGAAGCCTGCTATCAGTTTGGCAAAGTAAGTCGTCGCGATTTTCCAGTGGGGGCTGAGCATATCTATCATAGGGTCTTTTGTGACGTTAAAGGGTGATATATAGGTTGTGCGTCCACCCGGAGCTCGAAGTCGCTCTACCTATTCGCTCAGTTAGCAATTCCAGGCGCGTAATTCGAGTGCCGCTTACCGGCTTCGCCTTTTCGTGCCTTTCATAATCATTACTGAGAGAAATGAAAATGAAGAATGTCATAAAACCTGACCTGAAATATACCCTCAAACAAATATCTATAGCACAAATGGATGTCGACGATCTCAACTTCAATATATTATCTAACCATCTTGTGCCATTCAGTATGCGAACCTTCGATGCTAGCTTTAACAACCTGGTCACAGGGCAAGGCAAGTTTGGTGTTACAGACTTTTCCTTCCTGCGCTTTTTTGATTCCTCATTTCAGGCGGGATACGCTGGGATATGGTCGGTTATAGATCCGCCGTCATGGATTATCAGCAACCGGACCGCCAATTTCTTATCCGCAGTTGAAGTGAACAAAGAGACCGATCCGGTGCTCGGCATAAGTCTGGATGATGTGTTTGGCACGCCGACGCCGCAGGAGGTGATTGAGCTGGCACCGAGATCCAAGGCTTCTACGCTAACTCAGGATAAGATCACGGTGCATGATGGCATAAACACCAAGTTGAAACCTACCGATCCCATTGTCTTAGCACGCAAGGAAACGTCGACGGAAGCCGATGACGATGACAATGACAATGACAATGACAATGACAATGACAATGACAATGACAATGACAATGACAATGACAATGACAATGACAATGACGATGTCGGCGGCGACGGTGCTTTCCCTCTCACCGCCAGTGATGTCGCCAACCTGAAGAATCTCGTCAACGGGCTTGAAGGAGGGGAAGACAACGATGCGCTCGGGATCCGAGATCTCGAAGGCACCGGTAATAACCGGGTTCACCTTGACTATGGATCAGCCGATCAGCCGTTCATACGGCTCACCGACGCGCACTACGGTGCCTGGAATGAGACGACCCAAAACCGCGACATCAACCCCCTGTTCTCCGGGCTGGATCCGCGAGCCATCAGCGATGCCCTTGGTGCACAGGAAGCAAACCTGTCCGGCAATGCCGCTGGCGTGAACAGCTTATTTACGGCCTTCGGTCAGTACTTCGATCACGGTCTCGATTTCCTCGGTAAGGGAGGTAACGGAACGATCCAGATTGGCACTCCGGGCTCGGTTCCAAACCCCGCGGACCTGACTCGTGGCACCGTTGACAGTATTGATGCCAATGGAATCCCGCAGCATCTCAATAAGACATCGCCATTCGCTGACCAGAACCAAACTTATGGCTCTAACGAACTCGTCGGGCAGTTCCTGCGAGAAGGTGATGGACTGGGCGGGTTTACGGGCAAGCTGTTAGAGGGCGGACTGGATCCATCAAATCCAAATTTCAAGCTACTGCCCACGCTGAGTGAACTGATCCTGCATCACTGGAACAACAACACGCTGTTCACCGACAGCTCGCTGCCGGGCGACCACCGCGTAGCCTTCCGGGAGTACTTCGCCGGACTGGTCGACAGTAATGGCGTTATCAACCAAGCGATGCTTCCTGCCATGACCTCTAATTTCATGGGAAGTGGCTTTGCGCTGCTGCTCGACACCAACCCCTTTATCAACCTGCTCGACCACTACGTGGCGGGTGATGGACGTGCGAACGAAAACATCGCACTAACCGCGATCCACAACATCTGGGAACGGAATCACAACTTCCATGTCAACGCATTGCTCGAAGCCGGATTTAATGGAACAGCTGAAGAGCTGTTCCAGGCTGCCAAGATCATTAACGAAGCTGAATATCAGCGCGTTATTTACACCGACTTTGCCGACAAGTTGCTTGGTGGCATGAGAGGTGAGGGCGATCACGGCTTCGCCGAGTACAATCCGGAAGTGGATGCACGAGTCTCGCACGAGTTCGCGGTTGCCGCTTACCGGTTCGGGCATTCGCTGATAGGGCAGACGCTGACGGTGCTCGACGCTGAGGGCAATGCAACGCAGGTGCCGCTGTTCGACGCGTTCCTCAACCCGACCAACGATACGGGCGCGTTTAACTTCCCCAAATCGCAATTGCCTTACTCTCCACAGCCAGGCTATGAGCAACTGGGTGCCGCCGGGATCATTGCCGGGGGTGTTGTCCAGCCTGCGGAAGAAGTCGACGTCAATATCGTCGATGCTGTGCGCAACGACCTTGTTCGTATGAGTGCTGACGTGTTCGCCTTCGACGTCGCCCGCGAGTGGGACGTTGGTCTGGGTTCGATGAACCAGATCCGGGCCGACCTGATGGCCTCTCTCGATCCGTACGTCAAAGAGGCGGTCAGCTTTGCTGGTGATCTCACACCCTACGGTTCATGGGAAGACTTCCAGGCACGGAACAATCTCAGCGACACCGTCATTGCGCAATTCAAGAAGGCCTATCCCGACCTCGTACTAGAGGATAGTCAAATTGCAGACTTCCTGGCGGCGAATCCTGGCTATAAATTGGTCAACGGAAACACCGTCAAAGGTATCGACAGAGTGGATCTGTTCGTTGGCGGACTCGCCGAGAAGCACATCAATGGTGGTGTGGTTGGCCAGACCTTCTGGGTCATCATCCACGAACAACTTGACCGCATCCAGGAAGGTGACCGGCTGTATTATCTCGATCGCGTGGAGCATCTGGACCTCTACGAGGTTATCGAGGAACAGGGTTTTGCCGGGATCGTGGCACGCAACACGGGCCTGACCAATCTTCCCGAGAACATCTTCGGGACGAGTCAGCTCGATAAACCGCCGGTCATTGCCCACAATAACGTCGTCCTGAATGGTGGGAACGGCATTGACATCCTGAATGGTGGGCTCGGCAACGACGTCCTGAATGGCGGGGGCGGCAACGATACGCTCAACGGTGGGGCTGGCAACGATATTCTCAACGGTGGCCTCGGGGCCGATGTGATGGTGGGCGGTGCCGGAAATGACATCTATGTTGTTGATAATAATGGCGATGTCGTCACAGAAGGTCTTAATGGCGGGACAGATACTGTCCAGACCACCCTCCACAATTACACGTTGACCAATAACGTTGAAAACCTGGTGTTCACCGGGACAGGCGCGTTTACCGGCAGAGGTAATGCCATTGCCAACACCATCACCGGTGGTGGCGGTAATGACTTTTTGTATGGGATGGGAGGAAACGACACGCTCAACGGTGGGGCAGGAAATGACGTCCTTGATGGAGGGGAGGGTGCCGATAACCTTCAGGGCGGGACCGGTAACGATAAAATGACAGGCGGAGCGGGTAACGACAGACTTGACGGTGGCGAAGGGGCTGATGTGATGGTGGGCGGCCTCGGCAATGACACCTATATTGTTGATAATAATGGAGACGTCGTCACAGAAGGTCTTAATGGCGGGACAGATGCTGTCCAGACCACCCTCCACAATTACACGTTGACCAATAACGTTGAAAACCTGGTGTTCACCGGGACAGGCGCGTTTACCGGCAGAGGTAATGCCATTGCCAACACCATCACCGGTGGCAGCGGTAATGACTTTTTGTATGGGATGGGAGGAAACGATACGCTCTACGGTGGCGCAGGAAATGACGCCCTTGATGGGGGTGACGGTGCCGATAACCTTCAGGGCGGGGCCGGTAACGATAAACTGACAGGTGGAGCGGGTAACGACAGACTCGAGGGGGGCCAGGGTGACGATATCATGACCGGTGGTGCCGGAAATGACACCTTCGTCTTTAGCGCAGGCTTTGGGCGAGACCGTATTACCAGCGGCTTCGACAGTAACCCCAGCGGCGGACAGGATTACCTCGATGTGAGTTTATTCGGCATTGGTGTGGCGAATTTTGCCAGCAGCGTCAAGATTGCCGGGGGAACCGGTAACAGTACCGTAATTACCATCGGCGATCCTGTTTATGCCAATGTCATTACTTTAGAAAACGTAAACTCTAAAAGCGTCAATATTGATGATTTTATTCTAATCGGATAAGGAGACGACGATGTCGCGCCAGCATACGGCAACAACACTAAATAAGTTATTAAAGGGAACGAAAGCTACCTTTATAACGCTGTTTTTTTAGTCGCGTTATCCATTTGCTTATGCTGGCGCCTCTACCGATGTGAATAGGTTCTATACCCAAAACCGAGGCTATCAAGATAAGGCGTTCAGGATTATTTTATTCCGAAAGCAATATAGTTTAATGCTCTCCATTAAATCTGAATGAGCCACAAGGAAGCGCAAAGAAGTTACAGAAATCCTGAGTGGACAACTTAAAAAAGGTCACAAATTTTTCAGTGCCATCAACATCCTCAGACTGGATGGCGGAAGCTAGGTAATGACATCAGCGGTCAAAGTGACCAGAAATCTACCGTAACCCCAGAAAGCAAAAAACCAGCCCTTAGGCTGGTTTTTCTAAATAGTGGTGCCCGGACTCGGAATCGAACCAAGGACACGGGGATTTTCAATCCCCTGCTCTACCGACTGAGCTATCCGGGCAACGGGGCGCATTAAACCGCATTCACGCCTGGCAGTCAATCAAATATCGTGAAAAGCTGTTCAACCGCTTAATATTACGGCAGTCTGTACGTTTATGCCTGACGTTTGCACAAATCTTCCAGACAGGTGTGATTTAACCAGGCAATGCTGGCAGCGAGAGGAGGGCAGTATGGCAAACGACTGGCTTGAACTACGACAGCATGCCGATACCGGTATTGAGACTATTAAGGCGCACTTTGAAGGCCATGCCTTTGACCCGCACTGGCATGACAGCTATCTGGTGGGGATCACCCTTTCCGGTACCCAGCAGTTTCACTGTCGCCGGGAGCGTCATCACAGCCAGCCGGGTGATGCGTTTCTGCTAGAACCGGGTGAAATCCATGATGGTGATGCCCCGGTTGCAGGCGGTTTTACCTATCTGACCTTTTACCTTGATGAACAGTGGCTGACCCACACGTTACATGGGCTGTACGAGGCTACTCCGGGTAGCTATTCACTGCACTTTAACCAAACGCTGACCCGTGAGCCGCATCTGGTTCGGGCGATTGGTGAGACATTTGGTTCACTGCATACCGATGAAATGCGTATCGTGCAGCAAAGCAATATGGATAATTTGCTGACTCAGCTCACGGCACATTGTCGGTGGCGTAAGCGTCTGCCATCACAAATACAGGGTTGTGCAATGGCGCATCGAGCGCGGGACTATATGCATGCGCATATGGGCGACAATATCGGCCTTTCCGATCTGGCACGGGAGACAGGGACAGACCGCTTTACCCTGACCCGCAGTTTCAAGCGAGAATTCCATATGGCACCGCATGCCTGGCTTATCCAGTTGCGGCTGGCAAAAGCACGTCAGCTCCTGGCGCGAGGGGAACAGCCCGTCGCTGTGGCGACAACGCTGGGCTTTGCCGATCAAAGTCATCTTGGGCGCTGGTTCCAGCGGGCGTACAGGATTACGCCTGCACATTACCGTAAGTTGTGCACAAACCTTCCAGACGTTTCCAATAAATAACGGCACAGTCAGGACTCCAATAATAAGGAGTCACCTGTGAATATTATGCCGTACTTGCTGTTTGCTTTTGTTGCTTCGATAACGCCAGGCCCCACCAATATTCTTGTGTTGACCAGCAGTCAGCATTATGGCGTGAGAGCCACACTGCCTGCGCTTGTCAGCGGCTGTGTGGCCGCCAGCGCCATTGTGCTGATATCTGGAGCCGGTGCAGGTGAACTGCTGCGCCAGTATCCGCTGGTACGCCAGGTGATGAGCTGGGCGGGTGTACTGTGGCTGACATGGATGAGCTGGCAGCTGTTTTGTGCTCCGGCAACGAATATTGCTGGGCAAACGCGCCATCGCTTTACTGCCAAAGCAGCGGCACTGTTGCAGATTATCAATCCCAAAACGTGGATGATGGCGCTGGCGGTGGTGAGTCTGTTTGCCCCTACGGGTGAGCATATGCTGCGGGATGTCGCGCTAATGGCGCTGTGGTTCTTACTGATATCTGTGGCGTGCTTGTTGTGCTGGGCGTGGCTGGGTAAGGCGGTAAACAGGGTGTTTCGCACCACCACGGCGATGGTGCGTTTTCAACGGGTGATGGCGCTGTGTCTGCTTATCTCCGCATGGGCGGGGATGTTTGCTTAGGTCAGCGCACCGCCCATACGACATTGAGCGAAGCGCAGGATGTCTTCCGCCAGCCGGTGTGCCGTTTCCACGTCGGCCTGGCTACGATTGACCAGCATGCGGCTCAGGCAACCTTCAAGCACCAGTTCCATCTGTTTGGCGACCATCGCCGGGTCGTCAACTTCCAGCGTCGTCAGCAGTTCATGGGTAAAATCATGTGCCGCCTTTTTTTGTTGATCCGCAAGTTGATGGATAGGGTGGCCAGGGTCAGGGTAGAAGGTACAGGCGGCGATGAACAGGCAGCCGGGGTAACGATTGTTGCTCACACATTCGGCCAGGGCGTTATAGCGAGCCAGTAACTTCTGCTCAGCGCTCAGGGTGTCATCAAGCAGAAGCTGACGCCGCCAGATATCTACCCGCTGGCTAAGGTACCGCAGGGCATCGTACAAGATGGCCTCTTTATCGGGCCAGAAGCGCTGCAGCTCATCAAGCGGATAATCAATATGGTCGGCCACCATTTCCAGCGTGGTATTGGCTATCCCTTGCACCTCAAGTAATTTCAGGGCTTCTCCCAGGACATCTTCACGTTGCACGGTATTCTCCTCCGTTTTCCTTTTGCAAGTGTCGCTCACGGTTGGCGATCGTGCAAATGTGCGCTAAATGTTGCGGCATCCATAAAGCCTGTTACCCGCGCGTTTGGCTGCTCTTTACCCTGAGCATCAAAAAACAAAATGGTTGGCAGCCCTAAAACCTGCAGATGCTTCAGCAGTGCGACATCCTGGGCATTATTTGCCGTGACGTCCGCCTGCAGTAATACCGTGTTGCTTAATGCCTGTTGAACCAGCGGATCGCTGAAGGTGTATTTCTCAAATTCTTTGCAGGCTACGCACCAGTCGGCATACAGATCCAGCATCACCGGCTTACCTTTTGCCTCTGCCAGCGCCTGATTTAACGCATCGACCGTCGCGATGGGTTTGAAGTTCAGATGTGCCTGCGTTTGTGCATGCGGCGTACCGTATGCCCAGTCCTGCAAGGGACGTACGCTCACCAGAGCGGCGGCGAGCAGGGCTATTTGCACAAGGCGCATCCATGGGCGTTTGGCTTGCAGACTGGTAATGAAGGCCCAGCTAAAGAACGCGACGCCGAGTAACGACCACAAGCGGATCCCCCACTCGTCACCGATAATACGTTCCAGTAAAAATACGGGAAGCGCCAGGATGACAAAACCAAAGGCGGTTTTGACATGCTCCATCCACGGGCCGCTTTTCGGTAGCAGACGGTTACCAAAGACGGTAATGAGCATCAGGGGCAGTCCCATTCCCAGCGCGTACAGATACAGCGTGCCGCCGCCTAGCCACATGTTTCCGCTCTGAGCGATATACAGCAGAATTGCGCTCAGTGGGGCGGTGGTGCAAGGCGAACAGATCAGACCGGCAATCGCCCCCATTGTAAATACGCTGCCGGGAGAGCCGCCTTGCTGACGGTTACTCATTAACGTGAGGCGTGTTTGCAGTGATGAAGGCAGCTGTAGCGTGAACAGGCCAAACATCGATAAAGCCAGCAGCGTAAAGGCGATAGCAAGGCCAACCAGGACATAAGGATGCTGTAGCGCCGCCTGGAACTGTAACCCCGCAGCGGCAACCACCAGACCCAGCGCGGTGTAGGTGAGCGCCATTCCCTGGACATAGATAAAGGTTAGCAGTAGTGCTCGTCCGGTTGATAAGCGCTGTTTTCCACCTAGCACGATACCGGAAATCAGCGGGTACATCGGCAGGACGCAAGGTGTAAAGGCAATACCAATCCCGATCAGCAGTGCCCACAATGCGGAGAACGGCAGTTGGATCGTGGGTTGTGGTTGTTCTTCTGGCGATACCGTTGCTGAAGAGGTCGTTGGTGGTGTTTCTGCACTGGCCGCCACTTCACGTAACGGCACGGTTTTTGTCTCAGGCGGATAACAGAACCCGGCGTCGGCACAGCCCTGGTAGGTAACCGTTAGCGTCGCACCCGCAGCAGCCTGCTTGACGGTGACAGGGATAGTCAACTGCTGACGATAAATTTCACTTTTGCCGTAAAACTCATCTTCATGCCAGACCCCGGGCGGCAATTTTACCTCGGCAGTCTCGGCCTGAGATGGGGTTATGCTTATCTGTTTACGATATAGATAATAGCCGTCTTTGACCTGCCAGGAGAGGTTCAGAACGTGTTGGTTTTGCTGAAAATCGAACACAAATGCCTGGTCGGCCGGGACAAACTGCGAGCGACCTGGTGCGTCAAATAAGCCAGCAAAAGTTGATGTGCTGCAGAGCAGCAGGATCAGCGTAAGGATGCGTTGAGCCATGAGCGGTAATCAAAATCTCCGTGAGTGACGGGTAAAACCAGAAGTTCAGGTGTTTGGTACGGGTGATGTGACTTCAGGCAATCGAGAAGTGCTTGCTGGTGTGAAACTGCGGTTTTTAAGATCATCTGGACTTCATAGTCCTGCTCCAGCTTGCCTTCCCAATAATAGAGGGAGGTAGCGCCGGGCAGCAGTGTGACGCAGGCAGCCAGTTTTTCCGCCAGCACTTTAGCGGCCAGATCCTGAGCGGTTGCTTCATCCGGGGCGGTACAGAGCACGACAACGGTATCGGGGATGGAGATATCCTGATTCTTTACATCAAGCATAAACACCTCGAAAGCACAGAGTAACCAGCAAGAGAGGAGTCACTATACAACGGACGGAAGAAGGATGTTAGTCAAAGCGAGACGGGAGAGAGGAACTGCAGGGCGCACAGGCGCCCTGCAGGTAAAACTTACAGCATGAAGCTGCCCAGCAGGAAGCCGAAGCAGACAGCCAGTACCACACCCAGCGTACCCGGGATGAAGAACGGATGGTTAAAGACGAATTTACCGATGCGGGTTGTCCCGGTGTCATCCATCTGAACCGCCGCAACCAGCGTTGGGTAAGTTGGCAGAATGAACAGGCCAGAAACAGCCGCGAAGGATGCGACAGCGGTCAACGGAGAAACGTTCAGTGCCAGAGCCATCGGCATCAGAGCTTTTGCCGTTGCTGCCTGAGAGTACAGCAGTGCAGAAGCAAAGAAGAAGATGACAGCCAGCAGCCACGGATGACCCTGAATGACGCTACCTGCAGTCTCTTTGATCCAGTCAATGTTATGAGAGACGAAAGTATCACCCAGCCATGCAACGCCCAGTATACAAATACAGGCGCTCATACCGGCTTTGAAGGTGCTGGAGTTCAGGATAGAGTCCGTTTCAACGCGGCAGATGATCGTGGTCAGCGTCGCGATGCTCAGCATGATGATCAGGATGGCGTTGGTGGTGTTCATCAGCGGTTTAGCGACCAGACCGAGGCTTGGGCTGTTGATAATGGCGTAAGCCACCACGCAAACTACGCCCAGCAGGAACAACCATACGGAGGTTTTTGCGCCCGCTTTGATTTCAACTTGTCTTTCACCGCGCAGTTCGACCAGGCCTTCTTCCAGACGTTTACGGTAAATCGGATCGTCAGACAGCTTGGAGTTGAACAGCATAGTGACCAGGAAGGACATCACCAGTACCGCCAGCAGCGTGGACGGAATGACCACGGACAGCAGGTGGATGTAGCTGATGCCATGACCTTCCATGACGGAAGACATGTACACCACAGCTGCGGAGATTGGCGACGCAGTAATCGCAATCTGTGCAGAAACCACTGCAGTAGACAGCGGACGGCAAGGTTTGATGCCTTGTTCCTTCGCTACTTCAGCGATAACCGGCAGCGTTGCCAGAGAGATGTTGCCTGTACCTGCAAAGATAGTCAGGAAATAGGTCACAATCGGTGCAAGGATCGTGATGTATTTTGGGTTCTTACGCAGCAGTTTTTCAGTTTGGTGAACCAAATAGTCCAGACCACCTGCAATCTGCATAGCAGAAATGGCAGCGATGACCGCCATGATAATGGAAATAACATCGAACGGAATGTTACCCGGTTTTACGCCAATAGCGGCGAGAACCAGAACACCCAGCCCACCTGCAAATCCAATACCGATACCCCCAAGTCTGGCACCTAAAAAGATTGCCAGCAAAACGATGATAAGTTCTAAAACTATCATATTAGCCTTCCTTGTTGTTTAACAAGTTGATATTAAATTGTTGTTTTTAAGTAACTTCGTGCAAGAAAAAAGGCACGTCATCTGACGTGCCTTCTCTGGTACTACCCTACACGATTACTGTTCGCTTTCATCAGTATAACGTTTTGCTTTATAAGCAGGGTGCATCAGGTTCTGAGCAGAGAAGATATCGTCCAGCTCAGCTTCGGTCAGCAGGCCACGTTCAAGGACAACTTCACGCACGCTCTTACCGGTTTCGGCACAGATTTTACCGACGATATCGCCGTTGTGGTGACCGATGAACGGGTTCAGATAGGTCACGATACCGATAGAGTTATACACGAATGCTTCACACACTTCTTTGTTAGCCGTAATGCCACTAACGCATTTTTCCAGCAGGTTATAGCAAGCGTTGCTCAGGATGTGGATAGATTCAAACATCGCCTGGCCAATAACCGGTTCCATAACGTTCAACTGCAGCTGACCTGCTTCAGACGCCATGGTGACGGTGATGTCGTTACCGATGACTTTAAAGCACACCTGGTTGACGACTTCCGGGATAACCGGGTTTACTTTTGCTGGCATGATGGAAGAGCCCGCCTGCAGTTCCGGCAGGTTGATCTCGTTCAGGCCGGCACGTGGGCCAGAGGAGAGCAAACGCAGGTCGTTACAGATTTTGGACATCTTAACAGCCAGGCGTTTCAGTGCGCTGTGCACCATAACGTATGCGCCACAGTCGGACGTTGCTTCAATCAGGTCTTCAGCCGGAACACAGGCAAAACCAGTCACTTCAGCCAGTTTCTGTACAGCCAGCGGAGAGTACTCTTTCGGGGTGTTCAGACCTGTACCAATTGCGGTTGCGCCGAGGTTAACTTCCAGCAGCAGCTCAGCAGTACGGCCAATGTTCTTCACTTCTTCTTTCAACAGAACGCTGAAAGCACGGAATTCCTGACCGAGAGTCATCGGTACAGCATCCTGCAGCTGGGTACGACCCATTTTCAGGATGTCCTGGAATTCAACAGCTTTTTGTTCGAAGCCTTCACGCAGTTGGTTAAGGGCATCAATCAGTTTGATGATGGATGCGTAAACAGCGATACGGAAGCCGGTCGGATAAGCGTCGTTGGTAGACTGACATTTGTTCACGTGGTCGTTCGGATTCAGGTACTGATATTCACCTTTCTGGTGACCCATCAGTTCCAGACCGATATTGGCCAGCACTTCGTTGGTGTTCATGTTGACGGAGGTACCCGCACCACCCTGGTAAACATCTACCGGGAACTGATCCATGCATTTTCCGTTATTCAGAACTTCATCACATGCTGCGATGATGGCATTTGCCACACTCTTAGGAATGGTTTGCAGCTCTTTGTTGGCCAGGGCCGCTGCCTTTTTCACCATTACCATACCGCGAACAAATTCAGGGATATCGCTGATTTTGTTGTTGCTAATGTAGAAGTTTTCAATCGCTCTCAGAGTATGAACACCGTAGTAGGCGTCCGCTGGAACTTCCCTGGTACCCAACAAGTCTTCTTCGATACGAATGTTGTTTAACATGTGAACCTTCTTTTTCAAGCTGCCAATGATTTTTTACTAAACACACAGGATATATGTGATTTCGATTGTTTCTCGACCGACGATTATCCCCTGCATCGGTCTGATACCCGAGATCATATGCTGGTTCAGGATTTCTACCGTAATCTGGATCACTTAAAACGCGGAAATTACCCCTTAATTATTATTCTGTGAAATAGATCACCCCTTTAGGATTAATACCAAAAATAAGTGTAGAACCCGCTTGAAATTTTGCTAATTCCCCCCACATCTTTCCGATGCGAGTCACATAACCATTCGGACAGACGTGGCGAAAACGGCTGTTATTTACAGGAGAGTCCTTTGCGCTGGATACCATTACTTGCCATTTTTCTCTATGTTTACATAGAGATATCTATTTTCATTCAGGTTGCCCATGTTATGGGTGTTCTGATGACGCTGATTTTGGTCATTTTTACCTCGGTTATCGGTATGTCTCTGGTTCGTAACCAAGGGTTTAAGAACTTTTTGTTGATGCAACAAAAAATGGCGGCGGGTGAAAGTCCTGCTGAAGAAATGATAAAGAGCGTGTCGCTGATTATTGCTGGTTTGCTGCTGGTGCTGCCGGGCTTCTTCACAGATTTCCTTGGTCTTCTTCTTTTATTACCTCCGGTGCAGAAGCATCTGACCATGAAGCTGCTGCCGCACCTGCGCTTTTCTCGTATGCCGGGGGGCGGCTTTAGTGCAGGAACTGGTGGGGGCGAGACCTTTGACGGCGAGTTCCAGCGTAAAGATGATGAGCGCAACCGCCTTGATCATAAAGACGACGACCGTCGGGATTGATTCCGTAGGCCCGGTAAGCATAGCGCCACCGGGCTTTTTTGCCGGATGGCGCTAATGCTTATTCGGCCTACAGTCTATTTTCAGCCACTTTCCTTTTTGGCAGTAACAACCACAGTCCAGCCAGCATAACCAGTGCATACAGACTCTTCCAGCCAACCATTGCCAGCAGCAACAGGCACAACAGACAGCCAATCACCGCCAACGCACGATAATGTCCTTTTAGCAGTCGGCACCCTGCCAGCATGCACAGCAGATAAATCATAATAAAGATGCCGTTGGCATAGATGATTAATGCATCAAGGTTGATTTGCAGTATATAGATGCACAATGTGCTGACCACGCAGCAAGCTAACACCGCGTTCAAAGCATTGCGCGGAAGATGGAGAGGGGACAAGCGAGCCAGGTAACTCTCCGGCTTATATTGCGCTTGCGACCACACCAGGCGGGAGAAACTCTGAATATAAATGTTCAGGCTGGCAAAGCAGGCCAGATAACCAATGATGCAGGCTACCCACAGAGCTTGTACGCCAAACAGTTGCACGACAATATTAGGTAGCGATGCTGCCGCAGCCATTTGCTCACCATAGGCGCCAAAATGTAGTACCACGACCGTACATGCCCAGTAGACTGAACCGGCCAGTAGCAGGCCGATCATCAGTGCACGGGGAAAGTCTCGCTCCGGTTTTTTGAACTCCGAGGCCAAGTGTGCGAATGCTTCAAGACCGACAAAACACCAGAACATCACCGACAGCGCCGCGAATAGCCCAGGCAGTTCAACATCGGTAATGGCAGGAAAGGGGATTTCGCCGGGTTTAAGTTCACCCGCCCACCAGATGCCAACGATCAGGGCAACAATCAGCCCGGCGATAACCGTTTGCAGGTTTGCACTGGAGCTGGCACCGCGGGAACCCACATACCAAACCAACGCCAGCGTACCGAGTTCTGCCAACAAAAGCTGCCAGCCATGCCAGCCAAACATGGCTTGACCGAATCCGGCGGCAATGTGCAATGCCGCTGGCAGCCCGACCGGAATCACCGATAAAAACAGCCAGCCGGTAACACGCTCCAGGCGAGAGCCAAAGGCCATGCCGACAAAATGTGCCACACCGCCGGCGCTGGGGTAATGGCGACCGAGCACGGCAAAGACAATCGCTACGGGGAAGACTAGAAGAATGAGGACCGGCCAGGCCCACAGGCTATTGTTACCCGCCACCAGGGCAGCCAATGCGGGAACAGCAAAAACGCCTGTCCCTAACAATGATGTCGACAACAGGCCAATGCCCTGAGCCAGCCCCAGCTCTTGCTTCAGTCCACTCATAAATTGTTATCCGATTATGCCCGTTAAATAGGCTACAGCGCAGATTTTCGATGGTATCACAATCGGATTTGCTTATGACGACGTGACTGAAATCGGTATTAAATGTGAGGTGTGTCGGTGTTTTGGCGGGATTTTCTCCTGATAAAAAAAATTTTTCGCTTGCCCCCTTGAAGGGAGAAAACCCCATCCCCATCTCTCTGGTCACTAGCCGGTAAACCGTTCACGGGCCGGCGCCACCCATAACTGATAAAGACTTTCTCAAAGGAGAGCTATCAATGAGTATTCGTCCGTTACATGATCGTGTGATCGTCAAACGTAAAGAAGTTGAATCCAAATCTGCTGGCGGCATCGTACTGACCGGTTCCGCAGCGGGTAAATCAACTCGTGGCGAAATCATCGCTGTCGGTAAGGGTCGCATCCTGGACAACGGTACCGTACAGCCGCTGGACGTGAAAGTTGGCGATATCGTCATTTTCAACGATGGCTACGGTGTTAAATCTGAGAAGATCGACAATGAAGAAGTGTTGATCATGTCTGAAAGTGACATCCTGGCGATTGTTGAAGCTTAATCCGCGAACGACACTGAACATACGAATTTAAGGGAAAGAGAAAATGGCAGCTAAAGACGTAAAATTCGGTAACGACGCTCGTGTGAAAATGCTGCGCGGCGTGAACGTACTGGCAGACGCAGTAAAAGTTACCCTCGGTCCGAAAGGCCGTAACGTGGTTCTGGATAAATCTTTCGGTGCCCCAGCTATCACTAAAGATGGTGTTTCCGTAGCACGTGAAATCGAGCTGGAAGACAAGTTCGAAAACATGGGCGCGCAGATGGTGAAAGAAGTTGCCTCTAAAGCGAACGACGCTGCAGGTGACGGTACGACTACTGCGACCGTACTGGCTCAGTCCATCATCACTGAAGGCCTGAAGGCTGTTGCTGCGGGTATGAACCCGATGGATCTGAAACGTGGTATCGACAAAGCTGTCGCTGCTGCGGTTGAAGAACTGAAAGCCCTGTCCGTACCGTGCTCCGACTCTAAAGCGATTGCTCAGGTTGGTACCATCTCCGCTAACTCCGACGAAACCGTAGGTAAACTGATCGCAGAAGCGATGGACAAAGTCGGTAAAGAAGGCGTGATCACC
This sequence comes from Citrobacter sp. KH_055_1, assembly GCF_057838705.1. Classification (NCBI taxonomy): domain Bacteria; kingdom Pseudomonadati; phylum Pseudomonadota; class Gammaproteobacteria; order Enterobacterales; family Enterobacteriaceae; genus Citrobacter; species Citrobacter sp. KH_055_1. The sequence goes on along the minus strand of NZ_CM174473.1, from coordinate 4,299,190 downwards.
GTTGAAGACGGTACCGGTCTGCAGGACGAACTGGACGTAGTTGAAGGTATGCAGTTCGACCGTGGCTACCTGTCTCCTTACTTCATCAACAAGCCGGAAACGGGCGCAGTAGAACTGGAAACGCCGTTCATCCTGCTGGCTGATAAGAAAATCTCCAACATCCGCGAAATGCTGCCGGTTCTGGAAGCCGTTGCGAAAGCAGGCAAACCGCTGCTGATCATTGCTGAAGATGTTGAAGGCGAAGCGCTGGCTACCCTGGTCGTTAACACCATGCGTGGCATCGTGAAAGTGGCTGCGGTTAAAGCACCTGGCTTCGGCGACCGCCGTAAAGCTATGCTGCAGGATATCGCGACCCTGACCGGCGGTACCGTTATCTCTGAAGAGATCGGTATGGAGCTGGAAAAAGCGACCCTGGAAGATCTGGGCCAGGCAAAACGCGTTGTGATCAACAAAGACACCACCACCATCATCGATGGTGTGGGCGAAGAAGCGGCAATCCAGGGTCGTGTAACCCAGATTCGCCAGCAGATCGAAGAAGCAACTTCTGACTACGACCGTGAAAAACTGCAGGAGCGCGTAGCGAAACTGGCAGGCGGCGTTGCAGTCATCAAAGTGGGTGCTGCTACCGAAGTTGAAATGAAAGAGAAGAAAGCACGCGTTGAAGATGCCCTGCACGCGACCCGTGCTGCGGTAGAAGAAGGCGTGGTTGCTGGTGGTGGTGTTGCGCTGATCCGCGTAGCATCCAAACTGAGCGAACTGCGTGGTCAGAACGAAGACCAGAACGTGGGTATCAAAGTTGCGCTGCGCGCAATGGAATCCCCGCTGCGTCAGATCGTTCTGAACTGCGGCGAAGAACCGTCTGTTGTCGCTAACACCGTGAAAGCGGGTGACGGTAACTACGGTTACAACGCTGCAACTGAAGAATACGGCAACATGATCGACATGGGTATCCTGGATCCGACTAAAGTAACCCGTTCTGCTCTGCAGTACGCGGCTTCTGTTGCGGGTCTGATGATCACCACCGAGTGCATGGTAACCGACCTGCCGAAAGGCGATTCCGCTGACTTAGGTGCTGCTGGTGGTATGGGCGGCATGGGCGGAATGGGCGGCATGATGTAATTTAATCTTCATACTTCAAGCCGCAGGTTCGTTGGCTGCAACTTGAATTATTTGATTAAATACGCATCTCGCGAAAAATGAGAAACCCCCGGGCAGAAATGTCCGGGGGTTTTTCTTTTGGTCATCTTTTTAGTATATGATTCAGCTACGGACAAAACGTCCAGCGCATTGATTATGGGGAATAACATGCACGTGAAATATTTAGCAGGGATCGTTGGTGCCGCGCTACTGATGGCGGGTTGTAGCTCCAGCAACGAACTGAGTTCAGCCGGACAAAGCGTACGCTTCGTTGAAGAGAAGCCAGGTGCCGAGTGCCAGCTGATTGGTACCGCAACAGGTAAGCAGAGCAACTGGCTTTCTGGTCAGCACGGCGAAGAGGGCGGCTCTATGCGCGGCGCGGCGAACGATCTGCGTAACCAGGCTGCGGCAATGGGCGGTAATGTGATTTATGGTGTAAGCAGCCCATCACAAGGTATGTTGTCGAGTTTTGTCCCAACCGCCAGCGAGATGATTGGTCAGGTTTATAAGTGCCCTAATTGATAAACGCTGTTGATGCCGGATGGCGACGCTGAAGCGTCTTATCCGGCCTACGGTACACATGAGCGTAGGCCTGATAAGCGCAGCGCCATCAGGCATTCTGCGCTTTACTGGCAGACTGTAGGCGTAAATGATGCAGCGCGCGCAGGCACTGATCCTGTGTCAGCTTTTGTGTTTTATCCCCCGTGAGTGTTCTGACAAACACTTTGCACGGTACACCGGCCAGTTTTTTTAGCCGTGGGCTGAAGTCGATAAGCCGACGAGAGATCGCTTCTACGTCTTTATCATCCGAAGGGGCTCGAGTTTTCACCACTGAACCACAGAACCGAACTTTCCCTGCTTTATCTTGATAGCGATAGATGACAGCCAGATAATGATTAAACAGATTATGTTTCCATTCTGATTGTGTATAGGCATCGTATTCAAGATTATCGTTATCCAGGCAATCAATGTCGTACAGAGGCAGGAAATCTAATAACGATGTGATACGCAGTGCTAATTCGCGCATCCCTGCATTATTTATTGCGTGAATAATTGCATGTGCCAGTACCGTAATTTGTAGTTCATTAATTAATAGCTCGCAAACTCGACCATTATGCAGTGTAAGAGAGAGCGTTAAGTTTTCGCCTTCGTCGCTTACTAATACCAGTGAATTTATCCGACGATTAATATCCGCATTTTTAAGTTCATCCTCCTGAATTAATGGCATGTTTTCATGCATTTTTTGACTGACTTTGTCACGTGCTTTTTCATACTGCAGACGCGCATCCTCGCCCAACAGGTGCTTGGTATGCAGTCTGCTCTCCAGCGCGATAAGCAGGTCTCGTAGCCCGAATGGTGACAGAAAAAACAGCGACTCTTTATTTCTGGGTTCCTTTATCTTTAATGCCAGCGCAATGAACTCATTTTTTTGACGAATAATGCCCGTATTAATACCTTTAATCGTTATAGCCACGGCGGTTCTCTCTCTCACCTAATATTCAACGGAAAACTAAATATTGATCTATTTATATGATTTATAAATATATTAAAAGATAGCTATCGCTAAAATAACATAAATTAAAAGTCAGAGAAGGACTGAATAAATTGAAATTATATTATTTGGCAGTGAGTGTCCGAAAACGGACACTCATTTGGATTATTGCTGACGTAATTGCAGATCCAGCGGCGTTTTACTGGGCTCTCCGCCAATTTCACGCGCCAGTTTGGGGACCATATAGCCAGACACCAGCGTCAACAGTTCTCGCATGATTTGACGCGCTTCATCGTCGCTGACCATAAAGTGTGCGGCCCCTTGCACCTTATCCAGCACGTGCAGGTAATAGGGCATCACGCCGGCATCAAATAGCGCGTTGCTAAGATTCGCCAGCGTCTGGGCGTTATCGTTCACGCCGCGCAATAACACGCTTTGGTTGAGCAGTGTGACGCCAATCCGACGCAGTTTTGCCATCGCCTGACGAAATGTCTCATCAATTTCGTTGGCGTGGTTAATGTGATTCACCAGCAGAACTTGCAGAGAAGAGTGAGCAAAACGCTCGACCAATCCGTCGGTAATTCGCGCCGGGATGACAATCGGCAAACGGCTGTGAATACGCAGGCGCTTAATATGTGGGATGGCTTCCAGTTGCGTGAGCAACCAGTCCAGTTCGTGGTCTTTGGCCATTAACGGATCGCCGCCGGAGAAGATAATCTCATCCAGCTCCGGGTGCGCCGCGATGTAATCTAACGCAATCTGCCAGTTACGCTTATTCCCCTGGTTATCGGCATAAGGGAAATGGCGACGGAAGCAGTAGCGACAGTTGACCGCGCATCCGCCTTTTACCAGCAGCAACGCCCGATTGCGATACTTATGTAGTAATCCCGGCACGACGCTGTGCTGTTCTTCCAGCGGGTCGGTCGAGAATCCTGGCGCGGCGACAAATTCATCTTGGGAGGTGAGTACCTGGCGCAGCAGCGGATCGTTGGGGTTGCCTTTTTCCATCCGCGCGATAAACGATCGCGGGACGCGCAGGGCAAAAAGACGTTTTGCCTCACGACCTGCGAGCATATTTTCATCAGCGTCTATATTCAAAAGACGTAATAGTTCATCCGGATCGGTGAGAACATCGGCAAGTTGTACTAACCAATCTTCTCTGGATGGGGTGTTTAGGGTTACAATATGCGCCATTTTGTGGCTAAGCTACCAGTTAACAATTTCAGAGGGCCTTATGGCGACTTACTATAGCAACGATTTTCGTGCCGGTCTTAAAATCATGATGGACGGCGAACCTTATGCGGTTGAAGCCAGTGAATTCGTTAAACCGGGTAAAGGCCAGGCTTTCGCGCGCGTTAAGCTGCGCCGCCTGCTGACCGGTACTCGTGTAGAGAAAACCTTCAAATCCACCGACTCCGCTGAAGGCGCAGACGTTGTAGATATGAACCTGACTTACCTGTACAACGACGGTGAGTTCTATCATTTCATGAACAACTCCACTTTCGAACAGCTGGCTGCTGACGCGAAAGCGGTAGGCGATAGCGCTAAATGGCTGTTGGATCAGGCTGAGTGCATCGTGACCCTGTGGAATGGTCAGCCTATCTCCGTGACCCCACCGAACTTTGTTGAGCTGGAAATCGTTGAAACTGACCCGGGTCTGAAAGGTGACACCGCGGGTACGGGTGGCAAACCAGCGACGCTGTCTACCGGCGCAGTTGTTAAAGTTCCGCTGTTCGTACAGATCGGCGAAGTGATCAAAGTGGATACGCGTTCAGGCGAATACGTTTCCCGCGTTAAGTAATACATCCTATTTGATCGATGGCGCAGGCTGCTGCGCCATACTTTTCCAGGGCAGGAATGATGAAACGTCTTCTCGGTCTTGTAATGCTTATCCTGTTCACCAGCACACTCCTGACGGGCTGTAATACCGCACGTGGCTTCGGTGAAGACATCAAACATCTTGGTAATTCCATCTCTCACGCGGCCAGTTGAGCCTGTCATATTGTCTTAAAAATATGCGTTTTTCCGTCATCCTTCCGGATCTTGTCTATCATTAAGTAGCTATACACAAACAATATTGGCTAGAAAAGGAAGACGTTATGGTTAAAAAGACAATTGCAGCGCTCTTTTCTGTGTTGGTTCTTTCTTCAGTGTTGACTGCGTGTAATACAACAAAAGGTGTTGGGCAGGATATTTCTGAAGGCGGTAGCGCAATCTCTGGTGCAGCGACAAAAGCTCAGCAATAATCATGAACGGTACGACGCTCTGTCGTACCGTTAATTCATTTTCTCGGGTAGCGACAGAAACGGTGAAAAGCGGTTTCCTAAATGCAGCTTGATGCGAATGTTGCGTTTATAGGTGTAAACCGTCTTGCCATGAATGCCGAGTGCCGAGGCTATCGCAGTGTTACTCACGCCATCCATCCACATCGACAGTACTTTCTCTTCCTGCGGCGTAAGCAGCGGTGTCGCGTTTTTAGTGGTCTTTAGCGCAGGACGAACGCAGAGAGCATCCTGAATACTGTCTGACAACTCAGAGAGCGTAGTGCGTTTGGATAATACCGAATGGACGGCGTATTGCGGGTTGTGAGCGGGTACAGGCTTTCTGTCTCCTGATTGCAGTAAAATCAGGGGGATCAGACCACAGCTCATAAAAAAAGGCGCAATAGGCGGACTGGCATGTACATCGCTGAGAAAACCATATAAATCTGCGATCACCAGATGCGGTTTCCACTGCGAAATATGTTCTTTTGCCAGTAAGAGGTTATTGATTCCTGATACCAGAAACGACGAATTAAACCTACCAGAATGATTAAGCAAGGCCTCGACCCCTGTACGGGTAAAGTGGCACCGGTCAATCACTAAAATTTTATGCATAAACTTTTCGCATTCAGAAGTGGGAAAAACGGCTTCCTGACTTCAGAAAGCCATTTATCATAGATAAGACCAATGGCAGCCAAATGCGGGAACTACGCTGCTATTTGTGCTCAATTCTTGCTTTAAGCAGGCAATGGATAAAAATGTTGAAATTCATTTTCTTTCGGGCAAAAATGCTTTTTCATACTTCAGCGTTGTAGGACGACCTGCAAACGCTTCTCTCACCGGGGACGGCCCCATTGTTATTCTGGAGCCTGACATGTCCTGGATCGTTTTATTGATTGCTGGCCTGCTTGAAGTCGTATGGGCAATTGGCCTGAAATATACCCACGGTTTTACCCGTCTGACGCCGAGCATTATTACCATTGTGGCCATGATCGTCAGTATCGCCATGCTTTCCTGGGCGATGCGAACGTTGCCCGTTGGAACAGCTTATGCGGTCTGGACCGGTATTGGTGCGGTAGGGGCGGCCATTACCGGTATCCTGCTGCTGGGGGAATCCGCCAGTCCGGCACGTTTGCTGAGTCTGGGTCTGATTGTCGCCGGAATTATTGGTCTGAAGCTCAGTACCCACTAGGCGCCAGGCTGTTTTACCCAAATTAGCTTGTTCACTTCAAACCCTTCCCGGGCCGCGACTGCCAGCATTTGCTGTTTCATCTCGTCTGAAATAGTGGGGGTACGTGAGAGGATCCACAGGTAGTCGCGATCCGGGCCACAAACCAGCGCGTGGCGATACTCCCGATCGAGAGCAATCACGTTATACCCACCGTAGAATGGACCGAAGAACGACACCTTCAGCGCCGCTCGCGTAGGATCACCAGTGAAATAAGCCTTGCCTTCCGTTTTTTGCCACATGCTTCTGTCGGGGTTGTAGCCTTTGTTGATGACGTTGATACCCCCGTCATCGCGTAAGCTGTAGGTTGCAGTGACCTTTTCCAGTCCTCGTTCGAAGCGATGATCGAAGCGCGCGATTTCGTACCAGGTTCCGAGATAGCGTTTAACGTCAAAGTTATTGACAACGGTCACGCCTGCAGGCGGCGTAGGGGAGCTGCAAGCGACAACCAGAAATGCAGCCGTAACGGCAGCAACTACAGGCAGCAAGCGCATAGGATTTTCCTTTTAAGGTTTTTCCTAAGTGTAGAACCTGGCGGGGAATTAAGGGAAGAGAGAGCGAAAAAACGCCCTCTTACCGGATGATAAGAGGGCGGAGCGATTAGATGGTCAGAATACCAATCGCCGTTACAACGGTCAGGATCGCAGCCAGACCGTAGAATACCCACTTGCCAGCCGGCACGTGGATTTTCAGGTCATGCATCGCGTGGTGCATACGGTGTAAACCACACCACAGCGGCAGAACGATCATCAGGAACAGGAACGCACGTCCGATGAAGCTCTGAGCAAATGCCAGTACGCGTTCATAGCTGAAAGCATCAGGAACAAAGCCCAGCGGCAGCATAATGCCTACCAACAGGATCATCACCGGCGCAATGATAGCGCTCCACATACCGCCTGCACCAAACAGGCCCCAGAATACGGGTTCGTCAGAGCGTTTTGGATTTGGATTAATCATTCCGGACTCCTTACCAGAACAGGGCAACAAACAGTATTACTACTGTCGCAACCACAGTAACTGCCCAGAGACCTTTGATGATCGGCTCTGGCCCCATTTTTTCGTCTTTTACGATGATGTTGGCAGCTTTTGGCGCCAGCTCAAACCAGGTTTTGGTATGCAGCAGCGCTGCAGCCAGGGCGATAATATTAAGAATTACCACCACCGGGTTTTGTAAAAAGGCGACAAAACCCATCCAGGACTCTGCACCATGCTTGAGTGCAAACAGGCCGATAATCAGTTCAATGCTGAACCAGACTGCCGGAACTGCCGTGCCTTCACGCAGCATGTAAAAACGATAAAATGGCAGTTTTTTCCACCAAGTGGACGTCATTGGCCGCACATAGGCTTTGCGTTTAGTCGTCATCGTGCACTCCTTAGCGTGGTTTCAGGGTAGCGATAAGAAAGTCTTTTGAACTTTCAACTTTACCCTGCTGAATGGCCGCAGCCGGATCGACGTGTTTCGGGCAGACTTCGGAGCAGTAGCCCACGAAAGTACAGGACCAGACGCCGTTCGGGCTGTTCAACTGAGCCATACGCTCCTTCTTACCGTGGTCGCGGCTATCTTCGTTATAACGATGCGCCAGGGTGATTGCAGCCGGTCCAATGAACTCTGGGTTCAGGCCGAACTGCGGGCACGCGGCATAGCACAGACCACAGTTGATGCAACCGGAGAACTGATGATACTTCGCCATCTGCGCCGGAGTCTGGGTGTTTGGACCCTGATCCGGAGTACGCGGGTTACCAATGATGTACGGCTTGATCGCTTCCAGGCTTTCGATAAAGTGCGTCATATCGACGACCAGATCGCGTTCGATCGGGAAGTTGCCCAGCGCTTCAACCTTCATACCGTTGGTGTATTCACGCAGGAAGGTTTTGCACGCCAGTTTAGGCACGTTGTTGACCATCATGCCGCAGGAGCCGCAGATTGCCATACGGCAGGACCAGCGGTAGCTCAGGTCCGGTGCCAGGTTATCTTTGATGTAACCCAACGCATCCAGTAGAGATGTGGTTTCATCATAAGGAACTTCATAGAAAGCACTGTGCGGCGCGGTATCGGTTTCCGGGTTATAGCGCACCACCTCAACTTTCAGGTTTTTCATCTCAGCCATTCGCCTTCTCCTTCTTATCGGCTGCTTCCGCTTCGCCACCGTACATACGTTTAGCTGGCGGCAGAGTGGTGATTTTCACGTCGCTGTATTCCAGGCGAGTTGTGCCGTCAGCATCACGGAAGGCGAGAGTGTGTTTGAGGAAGTTAACGTCATCACGCTCGGTGCAGCCTTCATCCAGACGCTGGTGCGCGCCGCGGGATTCTTTACGTGCCAGCGCAGAGTGCGCCATACATTCAGCAACGTTCAGACCATGACCCAGTTCGATGGTGTACAGCAAGTCGGTGTTGAAGACGCTGGAGGTATCGGTGATACGTACGCGCTTGAAACGTTCCTGCAGTTCGGCCAGTTTATCAACGGTTTTCTGCATGAGTTCCGGCGTACGGTAGATACCGCAACCTTCTTCCATGGACAGACCCATTTCGTCGCGGATTTTGGACCAGTTTTCGTTACCTTCCTGGTTCACCAGATCTTTCAGACGTTTTTCAACGCCAGCAACCTGTGCGTCGAGTGCGGCACCGTTTGCTGCGCCTACCGTTGCAGCGCGTTCTGCTGCACGTTCACCCGCCATGCGGCCAAAGACCACCAGTTCTGCCAGAGAGTTAGAACCCAGACGGTTAGCGCCATGCAGACCAACAGAGGAACATTCACCAACGGCGAACAGACCTTTAATGCGGGTTTCACAGTGCTGATCGGTTTCAATACCGCCCATGGTGTAGTGCGCGGTCGGACGTACCGGGATCGGTTCTTTAACCGGATCGACACCCACGTAGGCTTTCGCCAGTTCGCAGATGAACGGTAAGCGCTCGAGCAGTTTTTTCTCACCGAGGTGACGCAGGTCGAGGTAAACCACATCGCCACGTGGTGTGGAAATGGTGTTGCCTTTACGCCATTCGTGCCAGAAGGCCTGAGAAACTTTGTCGCGCGGACCCAGTTCCATGTATTTGTTCTTCGGCTCGCCCAGTGGGGTTTCCGGACCCATGCCGTAGTCCTGCAGATAGCGATAGCCATCTTTGTTGACCAGAATACCGCCTTCACCGCGGCAGCCTTCGGTCATCAGGATACCGGAGCCTGGCAGACCAGTCGGGTGATACTGAACGAATTCCATATCACGCAGCGGAACGCCGTGGCTCAGTGCCATGCCCATACCGTCGCCGGTAACGATGCCGCCGTTGGTGTTGTAACGGTACACACGGCCAGCGCCGCCTGTTGCCATGACAACCGCATTAGCACGGATTTGCATCAGCGTGCCTTCCATCATGTTCATCGCAACCAGGCCGCGAGCCTGACCGTCATCAACCAGGATGTCCAGGACGAAGTGTTCGTCGAAACGCTGAATTTGCGGGAACTGCAAAGACGTTTGGAACAGCGTATGCAGCATGTGGAAGCCGGTCTTATCCGCGGCAAACCAGGTGCGCTCAATTTTCATACCGCCGAAGCGACGTACGTTGACGCTACCGTCTTCACGACGGCTCCATGGGCAACCCCATTGTTCCAGTTGCGTCATTTCAGTTGGGCAGTGGTGGACAAAGTAATCCACGACATCCTGCTCACACAGCCAGTCTCCGCCAGCTACCGTATCGTGAAAATGGTAGTCAAAGCTGTCATGATCCTGCGCGACAGCAGCAGAGCCGCCTTCGGCAGCAACGGTATGGCTGCGCATTGGGTACACTTTTGAGATCAGTGCGATTTTAGCGTTGGGATTTGCTTGTGCGGCAGCAATTGCAGCACGTAATCCCGCGCCACCGGCGCCTATAATGGCAAGATCGGCTTGAAAGGTTTGCACGACATTCCTCCAGATTGTTGTTATTTCATCCCCGCCCGTAATCAGATGCTTCATCTGAGTCAAACGGGTTATGAACGCGTTTCCACTGCTCCTTTATAGGTACAATAGTATAGTCTCAGGGAGGAGCGGGAAATTTGACGTGTTCGATTTTTTTAGCGTATCACAGGGGGGAATTATCATTGATTTTGATTAATTTAATTACTAAACCACCCAATGTTGCTTTTTTTATCAACTTGTCCGTGTTTGTTATTCCCTCCCGAAATTTGTCTCGCTAACGCGTTACGAGTAGACTTCGTGCCCTTGTCTTAAATCGGAGAAACAACCATGAGCGAAACGGCAACCTGGCAGCCGAGCGCGTCCATCCCCAATCTGTTAAAACGTGCAGCAATTATAGCGGAAATCCGCCGCTTTTTTGCCGACCGTGGCGTGCTTGAGGTTGAGACACCTTGTATGAGTCAGGCGACGGTTACGGATATTCATCTGTTCCCGTTCGAAACGCGTTTCGTTGGCCCGGGTCATTCTCAGGGCATGAACCTCTATTTGATGACCAGCCCGGAATACCATATGAAGCGCCTGCTGGTTGCAGGGTGTGGTCCGGTCTACCAACTGTGTCGCAGTTTCCGTAACGAAGAGATGGGGCGTCACCATAACCCCGAGTTCACCATGCTCGAGTGGTACCGTCCTCATTACGACATGTACCGTCTGATGAATGAAGTGGATGATTTGCTCCAGCAAGTGCTGGACTGCTCTCCGGCGGAAAGCCTCTCTTATCAGCAAGCCTTCCAGCGTCATCTTGAAATCGACCCGCTGTCAGCGGATAAAACACAGTTGCGCGAAGCGGCGGCTAAGCTGGATCTCAGCAATATCGCGGACACCGAAGAAGACCGGGATACCTTGCTGCAACTGCTGTTTGCGATGGGCGTCGAACCGCACATTGGCAAAGATAAACCGACGTTTGTATATCATTTCCCGGCCAGCCAGGCGTCGTTGGCGCAAATCAGTACTGAAGACCACCGCGTGGCCGAACGTTTTGAGGTGTACTACAAAGGTATTGAGCTGGCGAATGGTTTCCATGAGTTGACCGATGCACGCGAGCAGCAGCAACGCTTCGAACAGGATAACCGCAAACGAGCCGCCCGTGGCTTACCGCAACAGCCTATCGATAACAATCTGCTTGAAGCGCTAAAAGTTGGGATGCCGGATTGCTCAGGCGTGGCGCTGGGCGTCGACCGTCTGGTTATGCTGGCACTGGGGGCCGATAGCCTCGCTGATGTTATCGCCTTTACCGTCGATCGTGCGTAATTCACGTCTCCGCATTGCAAAGTGGCGCATAGTCGCCACTTTGTAGCATCTTTTTTCATTTCCCCTCTAATAGCCACAATTTAACTCTGGAATTTTGTTAGCATTCAGGTATCAATCCTGTGTTGATTTTCTTATTGCTGATCTCTGCAAGGGGGCAGTATTCACCGGTGAGTGGTGTTTGATAAACACTCTCCAGAGTAAGGGATAGTTTAATGACCCAAACAATAAAAAAGATGAGCCTGACTGGTCTCATCCTGATGATATTTACGTCTGTTTTTGGATTTGCTAATAGCCCCTCGGCTTTCTATTTAATGGGATACAGTGCCATTCCATGGTATGTATTTTCTGCATTATTATTCTTTATCCCATTTGCCTTAATGATGGCTGAAATGGGGTCTGCCTATCGGAAAGAAGAGGGTGGGATCTATTCGTGGATGAATAATAGCGTCGGACCTCGTTATGCGTTTATCGGCACCTTTATGTGGTTCTCTTCCTACGTTATCTGGATGGTGAGCACCGCGGCGAAAGTCTGGGTGCCTTTTTCCACCTTTATATTCGGCGCGGATATGACGCAGACCTGGCGTATCGCCGGGTTTGAGCCCACGCAGGTCGTCGGACTGCTTGCTGTTGGCTGGATGGTGTTGGTGACTGGCGTAGCGTCACGGGGTATTAATAAGATTGCTCGCATTACGGCGGTTGGCGGAATTGCCGTCATGTGTCTTAATTTAGTTCTGTTGTTAGTGAGTATCGCTATTTTGTTATTAACCGGTGGCCACTTTGCACAGGATATTAATTTTGTCTCTTCACCGAATCCGGGATATCAGTCCGGTCTGGCCATGCTGTCATTTGTGGTGTTTGCTATTTTTGCCTATGGCGGAATAGAAGCCGTGGGTGGACTGGTTGATAAAACAGAGAAACCTGAAAAGAACTTCGCGAAAGGCATTGTCTTCGCGGCGATTGTCATTTCAGTGGGTTATTCGCTGGCCATCTTTTTATGGGGCGTGAGTACCAACTGGCAGGATGTATTAAGTAATAGTTCAGTGAACTTGGGTAATATTACTTATATCCTGATGAAGAGTTTGGGGATGACGCTGGGCCATGCGCTGCATCTTTCACCTGAGGCGGCAATCACTACGGGCGTCTGGTTTGCGCGTATTACCGGCCTGTCTATGTTCCTTGCTTATACCGGGGCATTCTTCACGCTCAGCTACTCGCCGCTGAAAGCGATTATTCAGGGGACGCCAAAAGCACTGTGGCCTGCACCGATGACCAGACTGAACGCTATGGGGATGCCGACGACGGCGATGTGGATGCAGTGTCTGCTGGTGAGCCTGTTTATTCTTCTGGTGTCGTTTGGCGGCGATACGGCCTCAGCGTTCTATAACAAGCTGACGCTGATGGCGAACGTCTCGATGACGCTGCCGTATCTGTTCCTCGCGCTGGCGTTCCCTTTCTTTAAATCTCGCGTCGGTCTGGAAAGACCGTTTGTGATATTTAAAACCCGAGCCGCAACGCTACTGGCAACGAGTGTCGTGGTGCTGGTGGTGACGTTCGCCAACGTGTTCACCATTATCCAGCCGGTGATTGAAGCTGGCGACTGGAACAGTGCACTGTGGATGACCGGCGGGCCGATTTTCTTCTCGTTGTTAGCCATGGCGATTTACCAGAACTACAGCCGTCGTATAGCCAATGAGCCTGAATGGGCGGTTGAATAAACGACCTGCCTAATCCGGCCTACTAAAGAAGCATCTTCGTAGGCCGGATTAGGCGAAGCCGCCATCAGGCACCACTCACGTTTACAAGCTTCCCGCCGGGCGCTTACCTCTGCCCGCAGAACTTAACGTTCTCCCCGTTTGCTTTCCGCTGAGGCTCTCCAGACGCATCTGGAACGGTGGGAATGGCATATCAATACCGTGCTCACGGAAGCCCGCCAGAATCAGCTGGTGGATCTCGTGGCGCAATGGCATACGGTGTCCCATCTCTGCGGCATAGATACGCAGCTCAAAGATCTGAATCCCCTGCTGAAGGTCAACCAGGAAGACTTCCGGCGCCGGTGTGTCGATAACCAGTGAGCAGCGCTGGGCGGCAGTGAGCAGGATTTGCGTGACCTCCTCGCTGTTGGCTTCTGACGGTGCAGGAATGGTCAATACCACACGAGTCACTGAGTCGGATAACGACCAGTTGATAAACTGCTCGGTGATAAACGCCTTGTTGGGCACGATGATCTCTTTACGATCCCAGTCGCTGATGGTGGTCGCGCGGGTGTTAATCTTGGTCACGCTGCCGGTGAGGTCGCGAATGGTCACCGTGTCGCCAATACGAATTGGTTTTTCAAACAGGATGATCAGGCCGGATATAAAGTTGGCGAAGATCTCTTGCAAACCAAAGCCCAAACCAACACCGAGAGCAGCAACCAGCCACTGCAGTTTCGACCACTCAATACCAATCATTGAGAAGCCCACCAGGCCACCAATTAGCATCAGTAGATACTTGGTTATAGTGGTGATGGCGTAACCGGTACCTGGTGTTAAATCCAGGTGCTGCAACAGCGCCAGTTCCAGCAGTGCAGGCAGGTTACGCACCAGCTGGGTGGTGATGATAAACACCAGAATGGCAATAAGCACTGCGCCCAGCGTAATCGGCTCTAAGCTTTCTACGCCCTGCACCGTGGACGTCACATCCCATAGTGAGATATTTTCCAGGAAGCCGAACGCGGAATGAATTTCTGACCACAGCACGATGACTGAAAGCAGGGCGATGAGCATCAGGATAGACCGCACCAGGCGCAGCGACTGCGCGCTTATCGCGTCCAGATCGACTTCGCTTTCATCGATATCTATCGCTCCTTCCAGGCTGGTGGAGTGCGCGGGTTCTTCTTCACCACGTGCACGCTGCGCCAGCATTTCTGCGCGTCGGTGTTTGGCGCGGTCAAAAGCCAGACGACGGCGCTGGATAAGCATCCAGCGGCGGATGACGTGATAAACCACCAGCAACAAGAACCATATAGCAACAGACGTCTCCAGGCGGGCCAGCAGCGCCTGTGCTGTGGCCAGGTAACCTACCGCGGCCGCAAGAATGGCAACTAACGGGGCACCCATTAGCATATTCCACAGCATGCTGTTGACCATGTTGTCGCCGTTGCCCTCTTTGTCGAGGTACAGCGGGATCCCGGCGCGCTTGAGGCTCAGAGTGACGATGGCCAGTGCGCCACAAATCAACATAAAGCACAGGCGTCCTAATGAAGCGGAGAATTCCCGGTCATTGAGATTATCAAACATGATCACCGCCATGATCAGCGGAACAATCAGTCCGATGCTCATCAGGTAATAGTGCATAGCTTTAGCGACGCGGTTGCGCGGCCAGCCAAAGTGCGCGATGAACAGACCATTCGGCCGCGCAAAGGTAGCGCAAATCATCACCGCCCACAGCATAGGCACCGTGGCGGTCACACCATCGCCGATGGCGACGGCCAGCGGATAGGGCCAGGCTTCCTGCAGGCCGTAACCCAGCGTCGCCCACAGCACCGGCAGCGGCGAGGCAACGAGAATTGACCAGAATACCGTTCGTATCGTCAGCCAGAAGTGATCCTGGGTGACTTTACCGACCCGCGCAGACGATCGCTCAAGAAAGCGGGTGAAGTGCTTACGCGAATAGAGGCTAAACCCTACCAGCACCAGCGCGGCGAACAGCGGCAGCAGCGTGGCTTTACTGGTGAGCATCATGACGCTGGCTTTACCAAGCTGATTAAACGTATCTAATGAGATTAGACGACGCAGATCCTGAACCAAATCGACCGGCCAGGAGAGTGAAATCGGGCTGACGTCAGAGGTCCAGAACAGATAGCGGTGCGTGGCTTCGTTAACCTCTTTCAGCGCATCTTCCAACTGACTATTGGAGACTTTCAGCTTGGTTAACTCGAGTATCAGCGTATCGCCGCCCTGTAGCAGGGAATTCAACAGCTCACGCTGGGTACGCAGTTGGGCATTGAGAATACGGGTCTGCTCTGCGGTAAGCGGCTGTCCATCCGCTTGATGGATCTGGCGCAGCTGCGGCTGTTTGTTGAGGAGGTCTTCATAGCGCATGCGATGTACGCGCAGCTGCGCCATTTCGGTATCGAGCTGTTGCGGCTTAGGCATTTCAGGTAGACGGGAAACCTGCGCGCGAAGCGCTTCGCCCAGCATATTCGACGCCCCCAGCCACTGTGACTGCTCGCGCAGCGTGTTCAATGCCTGACGTACCTGCAACGTTTGACCGGTGGCCTGACGCTGCTGAGACGCCACCAGGTCCATACGTTGTGCCTGTTGGTTTAACGCCTGTGACAGTTCGCGGTTGACCTTAAACTGATCGACAATGCCTTCCGGCAGTCCTGCACTGTTTTCTGCCAGCAGTTCGGTGCTTTCCAACGCCCGCTCCGCTTCACGCTGCCGCTGGCTATTGAGCTGATTTCGTAATGCCTGCAGGTAAGCGTCGAGCTGCTGGCTCTGTTTTTCGGCCAGTTCGGAGCGCATACGCGCCAGTTCTTGACGATTGTTAGCGGAAAGTTGTGCCAGCTCCAGCTCATCGACCAGCGCTTTGAGTCTGGCGGATTCAGCCTGCAACGACTGATTGAGCGGCGTATTACCGCTGGCTGCGCCAAGGCGTCGTTCAATTTCATTTAATTGACGGCGAGCATCGGTTTGCTGTTGAGGGAGCTGGTTTAATGAATCGGCGATTTCGCGGGCGCGATCCTGCTCCTGCTGGGCCTGACGGCTTTTTTCCAGCAACTGGCTGCTGACCTGCAGGATCTCCTGGTTTAAGGCGTCAGCCGAGAGGTCCGTGGGGATGCTGCGAGGTTCATCGCGCAGGTTGCTAAGCTGCGCGCGTAGCGTCGCGGACAGCTTGGGGAAGTTATCAATAACCTGCTGATACTGTTCGGCGCGCTCGAGAGAGCCTTTACGCTCTTCAAGGGCATTCAGCGCGGACTGGAGCGCCTCGACGGCTTCTGGCTGAGCGGGTTTTGCCGCTTTGGCCTGCTCCAGTTCCTGGGTGATTTGTTTGGTATCGGGGGCCGTCGCAGCGTACGCCCCCTGGCTGAGGCACCAGGCCATCAGAAAAGTGATAATCAGGCGCACAGCAGCGATTCCTATGTTTAACTTTCGTCTTTTTTGTCGTCAACCAGCGGGCTGGCAGCGTGTTCTGCTTCGATCTCGTCTTGCGCAAGCGGGGCGGGTTCGGCCTCTGGCGTCACGAACGTTTCGGTAGAGATTGCCATCGGTTGACCGATTTTGGTGACCGAAAGATCCTGCAACTGCTCGACCAGATTAACTTTGCCTGGCGCAAACAGGTTGATGACGGTTGAACCAAGCTTAAAGCGGCCCATTTCCTGGCCTTTCAGCAGCGCCACTGAACCTTCACTTTCACCTTCAGGCCATGTCCAGCGCTTAATTACGCCTTCACGCGGTGGCGTGATGGTGCCAGCCCAGACAGTTTCGATGCTACCGACGATGGTTGCACCGACCAGAATTTGCACCATCGGGCCAAATTCAGTGTCAAACAGGCAAATAACACGTTCGTTACGGGCAAAAAGGTTGGGCACGTTTTGCGCGGTCAGAATGTTGACCGAGAAAAGATCGCCGGGCACGTACAGCATTTCCCGCAGGATACCGTTACACGGCATATGTACGCGGTGGTAATCACGCGGTGAGAGGTACGTCGTGACAAACGTTCCGTTACGGAACTTGTCCGCCATTTGGTAGTTACCTGCCAGCAGTGCTTCAAGGCTGTAGCTGTGCCCTTTGGCCTGCAACAGTTTGTCTTCTTCGATGTTCCCCAACTGGTTAATCACGCCGTCAGCTGGCATAACCAGAACATTCGGGTCGGTATTAATTGGGCGGGCATCGTCACGCAGTGGGCGCACGAAGAAGTCGTTAAAGGTGCGATAGCTGGCGGTATCCGGCTTCTGCGCCTCTGTCATATCGACCTTGTAATATTTCACGAACAGATCGATAACCAGTTTAGTTAGCCATCCTGCTCGTTTGCTTGCACCCCAACCCGCCAGGCGAGTGAGCCATAGTTTCGGCAGAATGTATTGTAGCGAAAGCTTAAATGAATTTAACAAGGTAGCCTCCAGGCCATAATTTGTTCCCGATCCGGCATGCGGGCCGGATCCTGAAAAAAGGGGGACGATTCTAGCGATGCTTAGCTTAGTTGTCAGTTGTCCGTATCAGAAAAGTTTTTACGCGTTTTTACCTGCGCCATGCTTTCAAGGATGCGGTGATAATTCTCAAACCGAGTTTCGGCGATAGCCCCTTTCTCTACTGCTTCACGGATAGCGCAGCCTGGATCCGTATCATGTTTACAGTCGCGGTATTTGCAATGACCTAAGAAGTCATGGAATTCGACAAACCCGTGGGTGATTTGTTCCGGCTCAAGATGCCACAACCCAAATTCACGTACGCCGGGGGAGTCAATGACGTCACCGCCGTGCGGGAAGTGGTACAAGCGAGAGGCCGTGGTGGTGTGTTGCCCAAGACCGGAGTTATCGGAGACATCGTTGGTCAGGATCTCTTTCTGCAGGCCGAGCAGGTTGTTGAGCAGGCTGGATTTGCCCACGCCTGATTGACCAGCAAAAATGCTGATGCGATCGGTCAGCGCTTCCTCAAGCGGCTGCAGGCCGTCTTTTTTATGGCTGGAGACCATCAACACGCGATAGCCAATATTGCGATAGATATCCATCTGCTCATTCACGAAGACCATGCCTTCATCGTCGAGCAGATCGATTTTGTTGAGTACGATAATGGGCTCAACCTGCAACGTTTCGCAGGCAACCAGATATCGGTCGATAATATTGAGTGACAGCTCGGGTAAGATGGCTGAGACAATGACGATTTGGTCGATGTTGGCCGCAATGGGTTTTACACCGTCATAAAAGTCCGGACGCGTTAGCACCGAGGTACGTTCATGTACCGCTTCAACGATCCCTTTAACGTTCACGCCTTCGGCTGCGGCCTTACCTGGACGCCAGACTACACGATCGCCGGTTACCAGCGAACGAATTGTGCGACGGATGTTGCAACGGTGGACATCGCCGTCGGCAGACTCCACGTCGGCATGCATGCCAAAGCGGCTGATAACAATACCTTCAGCGGTCTCGCCAAACAGGTTGTCGTCGTAGTCGGGCTTCTCCGTGGACGTTTTAAGACGACGCTGGTGATTGGCGTTCACGCGGCGCTGTTGGCCTTTGGAGAGTTTATTTTTACTCAATCGTACTGACTCCTGGTCGCCCATGATGGGCAAAACATTTATGATACACGCAATTTTAGATGAATATAGTCACACTGAATGTGACGTCTGAAGGGTGGAAAATAGCATGAGTGGCAATGAAAACAACCTGATTTGGATCGATCTGGAGATGACAGGTCTGGATCCCGAGCGCGATCGCATTATTGAGATCGCGACGCTGGTGACTGACGCCAATCTGAATATTCTGGCTGAAGGACCGACGATTGCCGTCCACCAGTCCGACGCGCAGCTGGCGCTAATGGATGACTGGAACGTGCGTACGCATACCGGAAGTGGTCTGGTGGAGCGCGTGAAGGCGAGCACCATGGGCGATCGTGAAGCGGAGCTGGCGACGCTGGCATTTTTAAAAGAGTGGGTTCCGGCAGGGAAATCCCCGATTTGTGGCAACAGCATCGGCCAGGATCGTCGTTTCCTGTTCAAATACATGCCGGAACTGGAAGCGTATTTCCATTATCGCTATCTGGACGTTAGCACGTTGAAAGAGCTGGCCCGTCGCTGGAAGCCGGAGATCCTCGATGGCTTCACGAAGCAGGGGACACACCAGGCGATGGACGACATTCGTGAGTCCGTCGCTGAGCTGGCTTACTACCGTGAGCATTTTATTAAGCTTTGATTTTGTTCTCCGGTGGCTTGCGTCACCGGCTTTTTGACGCTAAATTGTCCAGCTTGATTGTAAAGTAATCACTTGAACGAGTTTTCAAAAAAATCGTATTCAAGGGGGTTGCAGCTAAACGAATTTCTCGTATAATGCGCCTCCCGTAACGACAGAGATTTACGCGTTACGACAGCAACAAAAGCAGTACAGATTTGCGGGAATAGCTCAGTTGGTAGAGCACGACCTTGCCAAGGTCGGGGTCGCGAGTTCGAGTCTCGTTTCCCGCTCCAAAATTTGAAAAGTGCTTTCTAAGCACAGACCACCAATCGCAGGATTTCGAATTGCGACAAGGCGGCAACTGAATGAATCCTTGGGAACTTACTTGAGTAAGTGACTAAGGTGAATGAAGGCAGCCAACGCAGTAGCGTTTCGAAAGACGAAGATTAAGCGGGAATAGCTCAGTTGGTAGAGCACGACCTTGCCAAGGTCGGGGTCGCGAGTTCGAGTCTCGTTTCCCGCTCCAAAATTTGAAAAGTATCGCAAGATACGCACCACCCAAGCGGGAATAGCTCAGTTGGTAGAGCACGACCTTGCCAAGGTCGGGGTCGCGAGTTCGAGTCTCGTTTCCCGCTCCAAATTCTTATCTCAATAAACATATCCACAACGAATAATCGCGTTGGGGCTGTTTTCTTTTGTCTTTGACATACTCTTGTAAACAGACTTATCCACAGGTCAGAGTAATATTCCTGGAATGCAAAAAACTTCGCTTGGTGAATAGTATCTTTATAACCATTTGAATTTAATGAATTAATTATCATTTCAAACTGTTAATGTGATCACTTGACGATTTTTTCCTTCTTGAATATCAATGTGTTTTTATTTTTATGCACAAGCTGTGGATGACTTAAGCATCACGCGGCAGACCTTTTTCAATCACCCTGACCAGCCGCTGTTTCTTCGGTAACTGCACTTCAACCACGCAGGCATTTCTTTTCTCAATCTGCTGCGCAATCGCCCATTCTATGTGTTCGTCGAGAAGTGGGTGCTCACCTCTGCGATTTTCCAGCGCATTTATTACGGTTTCATCCCACGGGGCATTTCCCAGCGCGACGGCGATATTTCGCAACCAACGCAGGTGTCCGATGCGACGAATAGCCGAACCTTCCGTCACTTTTAAAAACCACGCTTCGCTCCAGCCAAACAGCTCAATCAGTTCCGGGGCATGCAGTTGTTTTCTTGGGCTAAAGTCATCTTCTACAGTGAGCTGCGAATAGCGATTCCAGGGGCAAATGAGCTGGCAGTCATCGCAGCCATAGATTCGGTTGCCCAACAGTGGGCGAAACTCTTCCGGGATAGCGCCTTCTAGTTCGATCGTGAGATAGGAAATACAGCGGCGGGCATCAACGGTGTAGGGTTCAACGATGGCGCCCGTGGGGCAAATGGTCATACAGGCCACGCATTTGCCGCAGGCTTCTTCTACAGGCTGATCCACAGGAAGCGGTAAATCGATCAGCAGTTCACCAAGGAAGAAAAATGACCCGGCTTCACGGCTAAGAATTAGTGAGTGCTTGCCAACCCAGCCAAGTCCGGCTTTTTCCGCCAGCGGACGCTCCAGAATGGGCGCAGAGTCGACAAAAGGTCTAAAATTCAGCGAAACGCAATGCTGCTGGATCAACTCTCCCAGCTTTTTTAAACGGTTACGCAGCAGCTTATGGTAGTCACGGCCCAGTGCATAACGGCTGATGTAGCCCAGCGACGGATTTTTTAGCGTGCTGGCAAACGCGGCGTTGGCGGGGAGATAATTCATCCGTACGCTGATGACGCGTAAAGTTCCGGGTAATAACTCGTGGGGGCGGGCGCGCATCATACCGTGACGGGCCATCCAGTCCATTTCGCCATGGTATTGTTTATCCAGCCAGGCCTGCAGTTTGGGTTCGGCTTCGCTAAGGTCTGTATCGGCAATACCGACCTGCTGAAAGCCAAGTTCCAGCCCCCACTGCTTAATTTTTTGTGCTAACTGATTGAGATCGAGGGGCTCTGACATGACGGACCATACAATGAAGAAAAACCCCGCAAGTATACCACACTCCATCTGGCACGCCGATGACATCAAACGGATGGAGCATGAGGCGGCAGACAGCCTTGGGCTGACGCTGTATGAGCTGATGCAACGTGCGGGAGAGGCGGCGTTCCAGGTTGCTCGCAATGCATATCCTGCCGCTCGGCACTGGCTGGTGCTCTGTGGCCACGGTAATAACGGCGGCGACGGCTATGTCGTGGCGAGACTTGCCAAAGCCGCGGGGATTCACGTCACGCTATTAGCGCAAGAAAGCGACAAACCGCTCCCACAGGAGGCAGAACATGCTCGTCATGCCTGGCTGAACGCAGGTGGCGTTATCCACGCCCCGGATATTATCTGGCCGCAAGAGGTGGATGTGATTATCGATGCGCTGCTCGGCACCGGCTTAAAACATGCACCTCGCGACCCACTGGCGACATTAATCAAACAGGCGAATGCGCATTCTGCTCCCACAGTGGCTATTGATATTCCTTCCGGTCTGCTGGCGCAGACGGGGGGAACGCCCGGAGCGGTGATTCATGCTACCCATACCGTTACCTTTATTGCATTGAAGCCCGGTCTGATCACGGGCAAAGCGCGTGATGTCACAGGGCGTATCCATTTTAACGCGCTCGGGCTGGATGCCTGGCTGGCGGGGCAGGACGCGCCCATTCAGCGCGTTGATGCCTCACAGCTTAGATGCTGGCTGACACCACGCCGCGCAACATCGCACAAAGGTGACCATGGTCGACTGGCGATCATCGGGGGTGACTATGGCACAGCAAGCGCCATACGCATGGCCGGTGAAGCGGCGCTTCGCGCTGGTGCCGGATTGGTTAAGGTGCTCACGCGCAGTGAAAATATTGCACCGATCCTGACCGCCCGTCCGGAACTGATGGTCGATGAGTTGACGCCTCGCGCGGTGGAGGAAAGTCTGGTGTGGGCGGATGTCGTGGTCATCGGTCCCGGACTTGGGCAGCAAGAGTGGGGAAAAAAAGCACTGCAAAAAGTTGAGAATTTTCGCAAACCGATGCTGTGGGATGCCGATGCGCTTAACCTGCTGGCAATCAATCCCGATAAACGTCACAATCGCGTGATCACGCCGCATCCGGGCGAGGCTGCGCGACTGTTGGGCTGCTCCATTACAGAAATTGAAGACGATCGCTTACTTTCTGCACAACGTCTGGTAAAACGGTACGGAGGTGTGGTGGTGCTGAAAGGCGCGGGTACGGTAGTGGCCTCGGAGCACAATGCATTAGCCATTATCGATGCCGGTAACGCAGGAATGGCCAGCGGCGGTATGGGTGATGTCCTTTCCGGAATCATTGGCGCATTGCTCGGACAGAAGCTTACCCCGTATGATGCTGCGTGTGCGGGATGTGTGGCGCACGGCGCGGCAGCGGATGTGCTGGCGGCGCGATTTGGTACGCGCGGCATGCTGGCGACAGATCTCTTTACCACGCTACAGCGTATTGTTAACCCTGATGTGATTGACGTTTATCATGATGAATAGAGTAATTCCGCTACCGGATGAACAGGCGACGTTAGACCTGGGACTGCGGGTCGCGAAGGCCTGTGACGGCGCAACGGTTATTTATTTGTACGGCGATTTAGGTGCGGGTAAAACCACCTTCAGCCGGGGATTCCTGCAGGCGCTAGGTCATAAAGGCAATGTAAAAAGCCCCACCTATACGCTGGTCGAACCCTATTCGCTTGAAAACTTAATGGTATATCACTTCGATCTGTACCGACTTGCGGACCCCGAGGAGCTCGAATTTATGGGGATCCGTGATTATTTTGCCAATGATGCAATTTGCCTGGTGGAATGGCCACAACAAGGTAAAGGTGTGCTCCCGGACCCGGACGTCGAAATACACATCGAATACCAGGCGCAAGGTCGAGAGGCGCGCGTAAGTGCCGTCTCCTCATCGGGTAATTTATTGCTGGCGCGTTTAGCCGAATAACCTTAAAGGGTGGCGGGATGATTTATCGCATCAGAAATTGGCTGATGGCAACCCTGGTCCTGCTGTGCGCGCAGGCAGGGGCCGCCAGCCTTTCCGATCTTCAGGTTTCTAACGGCGAACAGCAGGCGCGGATTACGCTCAGTTTTATTGGCGAGCCTGAATATGCTGTTTCGCAGGACGGGAAGCGCACCGTTGCGCTGGATATTAAACAAACCGGCGTGATTCAGGGACTGCCGCTGCTGTTTAGCGGTAATAACCTGGTTAAGGCCATCCGTGCGGGTACACCGAACGATCCACAGTCTTTGCGACTGGTTGTCGATTTAACCGAGAACGGAAAAGCCGCCGCTGTAAAACGGCAAAACGGCGGTAACTATACCGTGGTGTTTACCATCAATGCTGATGCACCTCCGCCGCCACCGCCACCTCCTGTGGTGGTGAAGCGCGTTGAAGCACCCGTTGTCGCTCCGCGTCCGTCAGAACCTGCGCGTAACCCGTTTAAAACGGAAAATAATCGCACGACAGCCGTCATCAACAGTAATACGGCCACGCGGCCTGCCGCTCGGGCGGTGAGCAACAATAATGGCGATAAAGTGGTCATTGCGATTGATGCCGGGCACGGTGGACAAGATCCTGGCGCGATTGGTCCTGGCGGCACGCGTGAGAAAAACGTCACCATCGCCGTCGCGCGTAAGCTGCGCAGTCTGCTCAATGACGATCCGATGTTTAAGGGCGTACTCACTCGTGACGGCGATTACTTCATCTCGGTGATGGGCCGTTCTGACGTGGCGCGTAAACAAAATGCCAACTTCCTGGTCTCCATTCATGCTGATGCGGCACCCAACCGGGATGCCACGGGTGCTTCCGTTTGGGTGTTGTCAAACCGTCGAGCCAACACTGAAATGGCTGGCTGGCTGGAACAGCACGAGAAGCAATCGGAGCTGTTGGGTGGCGCGGGTGATGTGCTGGCCAACAGTCAGTCCGACCCGTATTTGAGTCAGGCGGTGCTGGACCTGCAGTTCGGTCATTCACAGCGTGTAGGGTATGATGTGGCAACCAGTATGATCGGCCAGCTGGAGCGCATTGGTTCGATGCATAAGCGTCGTCCGGAGCACGCCAGTCTTGGCGTATTGCGTTCGCCGGATATCCCGTCTGTGCTGGTTGAAACCGGCTTTATCAGTAACAACAGCGAAGAACGATTGTTGGCGAGCGATGATTATCAGCAGCAGCTGGCCGAGGCGATTTACAAAGGATTGCGTAATTACTTCCAGTCGCATCCGATGCAAACCGGGCCACAGGGCGCACCGGCGCAAACTGCCAGTGCCATTTCGCCGGGCGACACGTTAACCAATTAAGGATTAGCCATGCCGATTCAGGTTCTACCGCCACAGCTGGCGAACCAAATTGCCGCAGGTGAAGTGGTAGAACGGCCTGCGTCAGTGGTTAAAGAACTGCTAGAAAACAGTATCGATGCGGGTGCAACGCGCATTGATATTGATATCGAACGTGGTGGCGCCAAGCTGATCCGTATTCGTGACAACGGCTGTGGCATTAAAAAAGACGAGCTGGCGCTTGCGCTGGCGCGTCATGCGACCAGTAAAATTGCCTCCCTTGACGATCTCGAAGCTATTGTTAGCCTCGGATTTCGCGGGGAAGCGCTGGCCAGCATCAGCTCGGTCTCTCGTTTAACCCTGACGTCACGTACGCAAGAACAATCCGAAGCCTGGCAGGCCTATGCCGAAGGGCGCGATATGGATGTGACGATTAAACCTGCCGCACATCCGGTGGGCACCACGCTGGAAGTGTTGGATCTGTTCTACAACACGCCAGCACGGCGTAAGTTCATGCGCACCGAGAAAACCGAATTTAACCATATCGACGAGATAATCCGCCGCATTGCGCTGGCGCGTTTTGATGTGACCATAAATTTGTCGCACAACGGTAAAATGGTGCGTCAGTACCGCGCAGTCGCCGCCGATGGACAGAAAGAGCGTCGTCTGGGCGCGATTTGCGGCACGCCGTTTCTGGAGCATGCGCTGGCGATTGAGTGGCAGCATGGAGATTTAACGCTGCGTGGCTGGGTCGCTGACCCGAATCACACCACGACGGCGCTGGCCGAAATACAGTACTGCTATGTGAATGGCCGTATGATGCGCGATCGGCTGATCAACCATGCTATCCGTCAGGCCTGTGAAGACAAACTTGGGGCCGATCAACAGCCAGCGTTTGTCCTGTACCTGGAAATCGACCCGCATCAGGTGGACGTTAACGTGCATCCAGCCAAGCATGAAGTCCGTTTCCATCAGTCCCGGCTGGTGCATGACTTTATCTATCAGGGGGTGTTGAGCGTATTGCAACAGCAGCTTGAAACGTCGCTGCCGTTGGCCGATGACGACACGCCTGCGCCAAGGCATATCCCGGAGAACCGGGTTGCGGCTGGACGAAACCACTTTGCCGAACCTGCCCCCGCGCGTGAACCGGCTACGCCGCGTTATTCCGTATCGGCAGGCGGTGGTGGTGGTGGTGGCCGTCAGGCGAGTGCCAGTTGGCCACATGCTCAGCCTGGGTATCAAAAGCAGCAGGGGGAAGTTTATCAGCAACTGCTGCAGACACCTGCGCCAACGCATAAAACCACGATGCCTGAAACACCCGCGGCACCGCTTACCGGAAATAGCCAAAGTTTTGGTCGTGTATTGACGATCGTGGGGGCTGACTGTGCATTACTGGAATGTGACGGTCATATTCGCCTGCTGGCGTTGCCGGTGGCCGAGCGCTGGCTGCGTCAGGCGCAGTTAACGCCAGCGCAAGGACCCGTTTGCGCCCAGCCGTTACTGATCCCTTTGCGTTTGAAAGTGACCGATGATGAGAAGACGGCACTGGAAAAAGCACAGAGTCAGTTGGCTGAGTTGGGCATTGAATTTCAACTGGATGCGCAGCATGTGACCATCCGAGCGGTGCCTTTACCCTTACGCCAACAAAATTTACAAATCTTGATTCCTGAACTGATAGGCTACCTGGCGCTGCAGTCCGTATCCGAACCTGGCGATATTGCACAGTGGATTGCGCGAAACGTCACGAGTGAACATCCGCAGTGGAGCATGGCTCAGGCCATTACGCTGTTAACGGATGTTGAGCGGCTATGCCCACAATTAGTGAAGGCGCCGCCGGGTGGTCTGTTACAACCTGTTGACTTACATTCGGTAATGAACGCCCTGAAACATGAGTGATATCAGTAAGGCGAGCCTGCCAAAGGCACTATTTTTGATGGGGCCGACGGCCTCCGGTAAAACAGCATTAGCAATTGAATTGCGTAAAGTTTTGCCAGTAGAGTTGATAAGCGTTGATTCCGCCCTTATCTACAAGGGGATGGATATCGGTACAGCTAAGCCGGATGCTGAAGAGTTAAAGGCTGCGCCGCATCGATTGCTGGATATTCGCGACCCAGCACAGGCGTATTCTGCGGCGGATTTTCGTCGCGATGCGCTAGCGGAGATGGCCGATATCACCGCAGCGGGACGAATTCCGCTGTTAGTGGGTGGCACAATGTTATATTTCAAAGCCTTGCTGGAAGGGTTGTCGCCGTTACCGTCGGCGGACCCGGAGGTCAGAGCCAGCATTGAGCAGCAGGCGGCAGAGCGTGGATGGGATGCGTTACACCGACAGCTTCAGGAGATCGATCCGGTTGCTGCGGCGCGGATTCATCCAAATGATCCGCAAAGACTTTCCCGGGCACTGGAAGTTTTTTTCATTTCGGGTAAAACTTTAACGGAGCTGACGCAAACGTCAGGAGATGCTTTGCCGTATCAGGTGCATCAGTTTGCAATCGCCCCGGCGAGCCGTGAACTGCTCCATCAGCGAATTGAGCAGCGTTTTCATCAGATGTTAGCTTCAGGTTTTGAAGCAGAAGTCCGGGCGCTTTTTGCCCGAGGAGATTTGCATACGGATTTGCCTTCCATTCGTTGTGTTGGGTATCGCCAGATGTGGTCGTACATTGAAGGCGAAATTTCATACGATGAAATGGTTTATAGAGGTGTTTGCGCCACGAGGCAATTGGCGAAGCGGCAGGTAACCTGGTTACGTGGTTGGGAAGGGGTGCACTGGCTTGACAGTGAAAAGCCTGACCAGGCGCGAAACGAAGTATTACAGGTTGTTGGTGCTATCGCGAATTGAATGTGTACAATTGAAACGTATCGTGCGCAATTTTTCAGAATCGAAAGGTTCAAAGTACAAATAAGCATATAAGGAAAAGAGAGAATGGCTAAGGGGCAATCTTTACAAGATCCGTTCCTGAACGCATTGCGTCGGGAACGTGTTCCAGTTTCTATTTATTTGGTGAATGGTATTAAACTGCAAGGTCAAATCGAGTCTTTTGATCAGTTCGTGATCCTGTTGAAAAACACGGTCAGCCAGATGGTTTACAAGCACGCGATTTCTACTGTTGTCCCGTCTCGCCCGGTATCTCATCACAGCAATAATGCCACCGGCGGCACAGGTAGCAGTAACTACCATCATGGTAGCAGCGCGCAGGGTTCTTCTGCGCAACAGGACAGCGAAGAAACCGAATAAGGTTTTGGGCTGTTTTACACACGGGGAGCCAGAGATCCTGCGTTCCCCGTTGATATATATTAAGGGGTTGACGCTTGTTTGACCGTTATGATGCCGGTGAGCAGGCGGTACTGGTACACATCTATTTTTCGCAAGACAAAGATATGGAAGACCTCCAGGAGTTTGAATCTCTGGTTTCTTCCGCCGGTGTCGAAGCAATGCAGGTGATTACCGGGAGCCGTAAAGCACCGCACCCGAAGTTTTTTGTTGGTGAAGGTAAGGCAATCGAAATTGCGGAAGCCGTAAAAGCGACTGGCGCTGCGGTGGTGATTTTTGATCATGCTTTGAGCCCTGCCCAGGAACGTAACCTGGAACAGTTATGCCAGTGTCTTGTTATCGACAGGACCGGTCTCATTTTAGATATTTTTGCCCAGCGTGCGCGTACCCATGAAGGTAAGTTGCAGGTTGAGCTGGCGCAGTTGCGCCATATGGCTACGCGTCTGGTCCGTGGCTGGACCCACCTTGAAAGGCAAAAGGGCGGGATTGGTTTGCGCGGTCCGGGTGAAACCCAGCTCGAAACCGACCGTCGTTTGCTGCGTAATCGTATTTTGCAGATCCAGTCGCGCCTGCAAAAAGTTGAAAAGCAACGTGAGCAGGGGCGGCAGTCGCGCAAGAAAGCGGATGTCCCAACCGTATCACTGGTGGGATATACCAACGCCGGAAAATCCACCCTGTTCAACCAGATAACCGAAGCCCGGGTTTATGCAGCAGATCAACTGTTTGCGACCCTGGATCCGACGCTACGTCGTATCGACGTAGCGGACGTCGGCGAAACCGTGCTGGCGGATACCGTAGGGTTTATCCGTCATTTACCGCATGACCTGGTAGCGGCATTTAAAGCCACTTTACAGGAAACTCGTCAGGCGACATTGCTGCTGCACGTTATTGATGCGGCAGATTTTCGTGTGCAGGAAAACATTGAGGCCGTCGATACGGTACTCGAAGAGATCGATGCGCATGAGATCCCGACTCTGCTGGTAATGAATAAAATCGATATGCTGGACGATTTTGAACCGCGTATCGACAGAGATGAAGAAAATAAACCAATCCGCGTTTGGGTTTCAGCGCAAACCGGTATTGGCATACCACAGCTTTTTCAGGCTTTAACAGAGCGTCTTTCTGGTGAGGTTGCGCAGCATACGCTGCGTTTGCCGCCGCAGGAAGGGCGTCTGAGAAGCCGGTTTTACCAACTTCAGGCAATAGAAAGAGAGTGGATGGAGGAGGACGGCAGCGTAGGTCTGCAAGTACGTATGCCGATCGTTGACTGGCGTCGCCTCTGTAAACAAGAACCGGCACTGGAAGACTATGTTGTCTGACCTGTCGGATATGGCCTGAAGATTTTTTCGCCTCTATACCTCGTGGATTTTGTACGGTAGGAAGGCGGCAAGTCCCGGCATCCCCAAACGCATAGTCAACTATGTGACTGGGGGTGAAGGGCGTAGCCAACGCATCTGCAACGCAAAAGACGCAGGTATAGCATCGCATAACAAATATGGAGCACAAACATGGCGTGGAATCAGCCCGGTAATAACGGACAAGACCGCGACCCCTGGGGAAGCAGCAAACCTGGCGGCAACCCTGAGGGAAATGGAAACAAAGGTGGTCGCGAGCAGGGGCCTCCCGATCTTGATGATATCTTCCGCAAGCTGAGTAAAAAACTCGGTGGTCTGGGTGGCGGTAAAGGTACAGGCTCTGGTGGTGGCGGTAGTTCATCGCAAGGCCCGCGTCCGCAACTGGGCGGTCGAGTCTTTACTATTGCTGCTGCCGCTATTGTCATTATCTGGGCAGCCAGCGGTTTCTACACCATTAAAGAAGCGGAACGCGGCGTAGTGACACGCTTCGGTAAATTCAGCCATTTGGTTGAGCCGGGTCTGAACTGGAAACCGACATTTGTGGATACCGTTACGCCGGTAAACGTTGAAGCCGTGCGTGAACTGGCAGCCTCCGGTGTGATGCTGACTTCTGACGAAAACGTCGTGCGCGTTGAGATGAACGTGCAGTACCGCGTGACCGACCCGCAGAAATATCTGTTTAGCGTGACCAGTGCTGATGACAGCCTGCGTCAGGCAACCGACAGTGCACTGCGTGGGGTTATCGGTAAATACACCATGGACCGTATCCTGACCGAAGGGCGTACCGTTATTCGTAGCGATACCCAGCGTGAACTGGAAGAGACCATTCGTCCATACAACATGGGTATTACCCTGCTGGACGTCAACTTCCAGGCTGCTCGTCCGCCGGAAGAGGTGAAAGCGGCATTTGACGATGCCATTGCGGCGCGTGAAAACGAGCAGCAGTACATTCGTGAAGCAGAAGCGTATACCAACGAAGTACAGCCGCGTGCTAATGGTCAGGCGCAGCGTATTCTTGAAGAAGCGCGTGCATACAAAACACGAACCATCCTGGAAGCTCAGGGTGAAGTGGCGCGTTTTGCCAAAATCCTGCCGGAATATAAAGCCGCACCGCAAATTACTCGCGAGCGTCTGTATATCGAGACCATGGAAAAAGTGCTGAGCCATACCCGTAAGGTGTTGGTTAACGACAAGGGTGGCAATCTGATGGTTCTGCCGTTGGATCAAATGCTAAAAGGCGGCAACGCTCCGGCAGCCAAGAGTCAGAGCAGCTCAAACCTGCTGACTCTGCCGCCAGCATCCTCTTCCAGCACGGGAGCAAGCAACACTTCGTCCACCAGTCAGGGCGATATTATGGACCAACGCCGCGTTAACGCGCAGCGTAACGACTACCAGCGTCAGGGGGAATAACGATGCGTAAGTCAGTTATTGCGATTATCATCATCGTTCTGGTAGTGCTGTTCATGTCTCTCTTTGTGGTCAAAGAAGGCGAGCGTGGTATTACTCTGCGCTTTGGCAAAGTTTTACGTGACGATGACAACAAACCATTGGTTGTTGCACCGGGCCTGCACTTCAAGATTCCATTTATTGAATCCGTGAAGATGCTTGATGCGCGTATTCAGACCATGGACAACCAGGCCGATCGCTTTGTCACCAAAGAGAAGAAAGACCTGATCGTTGATTCCTACATCAAGTGGCGTATCAGTGACTTCAGCCGTTACTACCTGGCAACGGGCGGTGGCGATGTTTCTCAGGCAGAAGTTCTGCTGAAACGTAAGTTCTCTGACCGTCTGCGTTCTGAAATTGGTCGTCTGGACGTAAAAGACATCGTTACCGACTCTCGTGGTCGCTTAACGCTGGAAGTCCGTGACGCGCTGAACTCGGGTTCTGCAGGTACGGAAGACGAAGTCGCAACGCCGGCAGCGGATAGCGCGATTGCCGAAGCGGCTGAGCGTGTTCAGGCTGAAACCAACGGTAAAGTACCGGTCATCAACCCGAACAGTATGGCGGCGTTGGGGATCGAAGTGGTTGACGTGCGTATTAAGCAAATCAACCTGCCTGCTGAAGTGTCTGAGGCGATCTACAACCGTATGCGTGCTGAGCGTGAAGCCGTAGCACGTCGCCATCGTTCACAGGGTCAGGAAGAAGCGGAAAAACTGCGTGCAACAGCGGACTATGAAGTCACCAAAACGTTGGCAGAATCTGAGCGTCAGGGCCGTATTATGCGCGGTGAAGGCGATGCAGAAGCCGCTAAACTGTTTGCTGATGCATTCAGTCAGGATCCTGACTTCTACGCCTTCATCCGTAGCCTGCGTGCTTATGAGAAGAGCTTCGAAGGCAATCAGGACGTGATGATCATGAGCCCGGACAGCGATTTCTTCCGCTACATGAAGACGCCGAGCAACGCAACACGCTAAACTCGCACCCGCGGTTTTAAACCAGCAAAACCACCAGCATCCCCAAGGATGCGGTGGTTTTCTTTTTAGATAAGGACAACGGATGAACTCAACAATTTTGTTGGCACTCGCGCTGGTTTTGGTGCTGGAAGGACTGGGTCCGATGCTTTATCCCAGTGCCTGGAAGAAAATGATCGGGGCAATGGCGCAACTTCCTGAAAATATTTTGCGGCGTTTTGGTGGAGGTCTTGTGGTTGCAGGCGTGGTGGTCTACTACATGTTGAAGAAAACGATTGGCTGACCAATAAGTAGACTAATTTACGGATTTCCGCATGCAAAAAGTGCTGTATATCTGAAAAAGCGGTGGTAGAATCCATTTTTAAGCAAACGGTGATTTTGAAAAATGGGTAACAACGTCGTCGTACTGGGCACCCAATGGGGTGACGAAGGTAAAGGGAAGATCGTCGATCTCCTGACTGAACGGGCTAAATATGTTGTGCGCTACCAGGGTGGTCACAACGCAGGCCATACTCTCGTAATCAACGGTGAAAAAACCGTCCTCCATCTTATTCCATCAGGTATTCTTCGCGAAAACGTCATCAGCATCATCGGTAACGGTGTTGTGCTGTCTCCGTCCGCGCTGATGAAAGAGATGAAAGGACTGGAAGACCGCGGGATTCCTGTCCGTGAGCGCCTGCTGCTGTCTGAAGCGTGTCCGCTGATCCTTGATTATCATGTTGCGTTAGATAATGCGCGTGAGAAAGCACGTGGCGCGAAAGCGATCGGCACCACCGGTCGTGGCATCGGGCCAGCTTATGAAGACAAGGTAGCACGTCGCGGTCTGCGCGTTGGCGATCTGTTTGATAAAGCAACCTTCGCTGAAAAACTGAAAGAAGTGATGGAATATCACAACTTCCAGCTGGTGAATTTCTATAAAGTTGAAGCCGTTGACTACCAGAAAGTGCTGGATGATGTGATGGCGATTGCCGACATCCTGACCTCTATGGTTGTTGATGTCTCCGATCTGCTGGACCAGGCGCGTAAGCGTGGCGATTTCGTCATGTTTGAAGGTGCGCAAGGTACGCTTCTGGATATCGACCACGGTACCTATCCGTACGTAACATCCTCCAACACCACCGCAGGTGGCGTGGCGACCGGCTCCGGCCTGGGCCCGCGTTATGTGGACTACGTTTTGGGTATCATCAAAGCCTACTCTACTCGTGTAGGTGCAGGTCCGTTCCCGACCGAACTGTTTGATGATGTCGGCGAGTTCCTGTGCAAGCAGGGTAACGAATATGGCGCAACCACCGGTCGTCGTCGTCGTACCGGCTGGCTGGACTCCGTTGCTGTGCGTCGTGCAGTACAGATTAACTCCCTGTCTGGCTTCTGCCTGACCAAACTGGACGTCCTGGACGGTTTGAAAGAAGTGAAAATCTGTGTCGCTTACCGTATGCCGGATGGCCGTGAAGTCACGACTACCCCGCTGGCAGCTGACGACTGGAAAGGCATCGAGCCGATCTACGAAACCATGCCTGGCTGGTCTGAGTCCACCTTCGGTGTGAAAGAGCGTAGCGGTCTGCCGCAGGCAGCGCTGAACTACGTCAAGCGTATTGAAGAGCTGACCGGTGTGCCGATTGATATCATTTCAACTGGCCCAGACCGTACTGAAACCATGATTCTGCGCGACCCGTTCGACGCATAATGTAGGTTGTAGCGTAGCGTCAGATGGCGCTGCGCTTGCTTTAAAGCAAGCCGGATGCAAGGCTTTGTATCAGTATCTGGCTTAAAATCATGTAGGTTCCTCGCTTTTTTCCTTCCCGAATTGAAATAAATTAGCGACCTGGCTGGTGGCTGGTTTATCATCAATATAATTAATACTACCAGGCTTATCCGTTTTATCCTTTTTCCAGAGGTTGATGTGCAGTTAACGAGTTTCACCGATTACGGATTACGTGCGCTAATCTACATGGCGTCGCTACCCGAAGGACGTATGACCAGTATTTCTGAGGTGACAGAAGTCTACGGCGTGTCCCGTAATCATATGGTCAAAATAATTAATCAACTTAGCCGGGCTGGCTTCGTTACTGCTATCCGTGGAAAAAATGGCGGTATCCGCTTGGGTAAAGCGGCAAAGGATATTGGTATTGGTGATGTGGTCCGCGAGTTGGAGCCGTTGACGTTGGTCAACTGCAGCAGCGAGTTTTGCCACATTACCCCTGCCTGTCGACTCAAACAGGCGCTTTCTAAGGCAGTGCAAAGTTTTCTCACGGAACTGGACAACTACACACTTGCTGATTTGGTTGAAAAGAATCAACCGCTATATAAATTATTGCTGGTGGAGTGACGAAAATCTTCATCAGAGCTGACAATGGAGGAACCTCGATGTCACATGATCCTTTCCAGGAACGCGAAGCAGAAAAATACGCGAATCCCATCCCGAGCCGGGAATTTATCCTCGAACATTTAACTAAACGTGAAAAACCGGCCAACCGCGATGAGCTGGCCGTTGAACTCAACATTGAAGGCGAAGAGCAGCTCGAAGCGCTTCGTCGCCGCCTGCGCGCGATGGAGCGTGATGGGCAACTGGTCTTCACCCGCCGGCAGTGTTACGCACTGCCGGAGCGTCTTGACCTGCTGAAAGGTACCGTTATTGGCCACCGTGATGGCTACGGCTTTCTGCGCGTCGAAGGACGTAAAGACGATCTGTATCTCTCCAGTGAGCAGATGAAAACCTGCATCCATGGCGATCAAGTACTGGCGCAACCGCTGGGCGCGGATCGTAAAGGCCGCCGCGAAGCGCGTATTGTGCGTGTACTGGTGCCGAAAACCAGTCAGATTGTCGGTCGTTACTTTACCGATGCGGGCGTAGGTTTTGTCGTCCCGGACGACAGCCGTCTCAGCTTTGATATCCTGATCCCACCAGAAGAGGTGATGGGCGCCCGCATGGGCTTCGTGGTGGTGGTTGAACTGACCCAGCGCCCGACTCGTCGAACTAAAGCGGTGGGTAAAATTGTTGAAGTGCTGGGTGACAACATGGGTACCAGCATGGCCGTTGATATGGCCCTGCGTACGCACGAAATCCCTTATATCTGGCCTGATGCAGTCGTTAAACAGGTCGCCGGGCTGAAAGAAGAAGTACCGGAAGAGGCCAAAATCGGTCGTGTTGACCTGCGTGATTTGCCGTTGGTGACAATTGATGGTGAGGATGCGCGTGACTTTGATGACGCAGTCTACTGTGAGAAGAAACGCGGCGGTGGCTGGCGTTTGTGGGTTGCTATCGCTGACGTCAGTTATTACGTGCGTCCGCCTACCCCGCTGGACCAGGAAGCGCGCAGCCGCGGGACTTCCGTCTACTTCCCGTCGCAGGTTGTACCGATGCTACCGGAAGTCCTTTCCAACGGGTTATGCTCGCTGAACCCGCAGGTAGACAGGCTGTGCATGGTTTGTGAGATGACCATCTCCACGAAAGGGCGTCTGACGGGCTACAAATTCTATGAAGCGGTGATGAGCTCCCACGCGCGTTTGACCTACACCAAGGTCTGGCACATGCTGCAGGGTGATGAGGAACTGCGTGAGCAATACGCACCGTTGGTGAAACACATTGAAGAGCTGCACAATCTCTACAAAGTGTTGGATAAAGCCCGTGAAGAGCGCGGCGGTATCTCGTTTGAGAGCGAAGAAGCGAAGTTTATCTTCAATGCCGAACGCCGTATTGAACGCATTGAGCAGACTCAGCGTAACGACGCACACAAGCTGATCGAAGAGTGCATGATCCTGGCGAACATCTCAGCGGCACGTTTTGTTGAGAAAGCCAAAGAGCCGGCACTGTTCCGTATCCACGACAAGCCGACGACTGAAGCGATTACCTCCTTCCGTTCCGTGCTGGCGGAGTTGGGACTGGAGCTGCCGGGCGGTAACAAACCCGAGCCGCGCGATTACGCCGAGTTGTTGGAGTCGATTGCCGATCGACCTGACGCAGAAATGTTGCAAACTATGCTGCTGCGCTCGATGAAGCAGGCGATTTACGATCCCGAAAACCGCGGTCACTTTGGTCTGGCGCTGCAGTCTTATGCCCACTTTACCTCGCCGATCCGTCGTTACCCGGACCTCTCTTTGCACCGTGCGATCAAGTATCTGCTGGCGCAGGAGCAGGGCCACAAAGGCAATACCACGGAAACCGGTGGCTACCACTATTCGATGGAAGAGATGCTGCAACTGGGTCAGCACTG
This sequence comes from Citrobacter sp. KH_055_1, assembly GCF_057838705.1. Taxonomy (NCBI): domain Bacteria; kingdom Pseudomonadati; phylum Pseudomonadota; class Gammaproteobacteria; order Enterobacterales; family Enterobacteriaceae; genus Citrobacter; species Citrobacter sp. KH_055_1. Next base: position 4,263,401 of record NZ_CM174473.1, on the reverse strand, counting down.
TTCTATGGCAGAACGTCGTGCTGATGAAGCTACGCGCGATGTATCTGACTGGCTGAAGTGTGACTTCATGCTGGATCAGGTCGGTAATGTCTTTAAAGGCGTCATTGCCAGTGTGACCGGTTTTGGCTTCTTTGTCCGCCTGGATGAACTGTTTATTGACGGCCTGGTGCATGTCTCCTCGCTGGATAACGACTACTATCGCTTCGATCAGGTTGGGCAACGCCTGACCGGTGAATCAAGCGGTCAGATGTATCGCCTGGGCGATCGCGTCGAAGTGCGTGTGGAAGCCGTCAACATGGACGAGCGTAAAATCGACTTTAGCCTGATCTCCAGCGAACGTGCCCCGCGCAACGAGGGTAAAACTGCGCGTGAAAAGGCGAAGAAAGGCGATACGGGTAAAAGCACCGGCCGACGTCGTCAGGCGGGAAAAAAGGTGAATTTCGAACCGGATAGCGCATTCCGCGGCGAGAAAAAAGGCAAAGCTAAACCTCAGGCGGATAAAAAAACGGCTGAGAAAAAAGGCGATAAAAAAGCGAAAAAGCCTTCGACAAAAACGCTTAAAATCGCGGCCGCCACCAAAGCCAAACGCGCGGCGAAAAAGAACGTCGCGCAATAACAGCCATAAACCGTAAGCCGGGCGGCCACGCGTTGCCCGGCGTTACACTTAAACTATCTTAACGAGTACATTCATGAGTGAAATGATTTACGGCATCCATGCGGTGCAGGCCCTGCTTGAGCGTGCGCCTGAGCGCTTTCAGGAGGTCTTTATTCTCAAAGGGCGTGAAGACAAACGCCTGCTGCCGCTGATCCATGCCCTGGAAGCCCAGGGTGTTGTCATCCAGTTGGCGAATCGCCAGTTCCTGGATGAGAAAAGTGAGGGTGCAGTTCATCAGGGAATCATTGCCCGCGTGAAACCGGGTCGTCAGTATCAGGAGAACGATCTGCCGGATCTGATTGCCTCACTTGATCAACCGTTCTTTTTGATCCTCGATGGTGTCACCGATCCGCACAACCTTGGTGCTTGCTTGCGTAGTGCAGACGCTGCCGGTGTGCACGCGGTTATCGTACCGAAAGATCGTTCTGCGCTGCTGAATGCCACGGCGAAAAAAGTAGCCTGCGGTGCTGCTGAAAACGTACCGCTGATCCGCGTGACCAATCTGGCACGTACCATGCGTATGCTGCAGGAAGAGAATATCTGGATCGTCGGAACCGCCGGTGAAGCGGACCATACTCTGTTCCAGAGTAAAATGACCGGTCGTCTGGCATTGGTGATGGGCGCAGAAGGCGAAGGTATGCGTCGTCTGACCCGCGAACATTGTGATGAGCTGATCAGTATTCCGATGGCGGGGAGCGTTTCATCGCTTAACGTTTCTGTTGCGACGGGGATTTGCCTGTTTGAGGCCGTCCGCCAGCGTGGATAAACGTTAATTTTCAGAAAAAGCCATCCAATTTCGGATGGTTTTTTTTTATCTAAAACTGATATTCTAATAAGAGAAGGAAAATATTTTTATATTTATTTAAGTATAACATACAGGATTTATATATGGCATGGACCCCGCAGGTGCTGACTAAAGCGCTCACTAATTTTCATGGTTTAAATATAGATATTATAAGTAATGAGCAGTCATTGATTATTAAAATGAATGATTATGGAGACTTACTTCTCAGTATTCTATTTACCTCCCGCCAGATGATTATCGAAACTGTTATTTGCCCAGTGAATAATATTCAGCATCAGGACGCATTTAATCTTTTCTTATTACGCAATCAAAAGCTGCTTCCACTGTCGTCTGTAGGCATTTCTCGTGTGCGGCAGGATGAATACTACGTCGCATTTGGTGCGCTGTCGCTGAACTCCACATTAGAGGACGTGGTGCTTGAAATGACAACGCTCGTGGATAACGCGCTAGATCTGGCGGAAATCACTGAAGAATATACTCACAAATAACAAGGAACGCTGTTGATGGGAATCTTGAAAAGCCTGTTTACCCTCGGCAAATCTGTGCTTTCTCAGGCAGAAGAGTCAATCGAAGAAGCACAGGGCGTCAGAATGCTGGAGCAACACATTCGTGACGCAAGAAATGAACTGGAAAAAGCCGGGAAATCGCGAGTTGACCTGTTGGCACGCGTGAAACTGAGCAATGACAAACTGAAAGATCTGCGCGAACGTCAGTCCACTCTTGAAGCGCGGGCGCTGGAAGCGCTAAGTAAAAACGTCAATCCGTCGTTAATTAACGAAGTCGCCGAAGAGATCGCGCGTCTGGAGAACGTGATTGCGGCTGAACAGCAAGTGCTTACTAACTTAGAAATCTCACGTGATGGCGTTGAAAAGGCTGTTACCGCAACGGGCCAGCGGATTGCCCAGTTTGAACAGCAGCTTGAGGTGGTTAAGGCAACGGAAGCGATGCAGCGCGCTCAACAGGCCGTGACAACATCTACAGTCGGGGCTTCTTCCAGCGTATCGACGGCAGCAGAGTCACTTAAACGTCTGCAAACACGTCAGGCAGAGCGACAGGCCCGGCTGGATGCGGCAACACAGCTGGAGAAAGTGGCTGACGGACGTGATCTGGACGAGAAACTGGCTGAAGTCGGCATTGGCGCTGCCAACAAAAGTTCTGCCCAGGATGTGCTGGCGCGACTACAACGCCAGCAAGGCGAGTAATTATACGGCAAAGCCTGCCCGCAAAGATTGCTAGCTGGCAGGTTAGTAAGGGATAACGATGTCGACTTTTTTACAGCGTATATTTGGCACAGCAGAGGCCGCTACGCCCGTTCGTGGCCCATTGGGCCTACATTTGAGCGCAGGGTTTACGCTCGACACACTGGCGTTTCGCCTGTTAGAAGAGGATTTGTTGGTGGTGTTGCCCGGCGAGGAGTATACCGTTGCGGCAATCAGCCATATTAATTTGGGCGGTGGAAGCCAGATTTTCCGCTACTACACCTCGGGCGAGGAATTTCTGCAAATCAATACTACCGGCGGGTCAGATATGGATGATATCGACGATATCAAACTGTTTGTGTATGAAGAAAGCTATGGCTTAACTCAGAAAAAACACTGGCAGTCCGCCATTAGCCCGGCAGAGATCGGCATGCCAGCGCTTTTCTGGCAGGGTCAGCACTGGCAGCGTTTTTTTAATGACGAAGAACCGGGGAATATTGAGCCAGTCTACATGCTGGAAAAGGTCGAGAATCAGCAGCATGCAAAGTGGGAAGTGCATAACTTTGCCATGGGCTACCAACGACAGGTAACAGCAGATACCTGGGAATATCTGCTGTTGAACGGCGAAGAGTCGTTCAATGAACAAGGCGAGCCAGAGTGGATATTCTCACGGGCGCTGGGTGTCGATATCCCATTAACATCTCTTAATATTATTGGTTAACGTCAGGGACGAAAACAATGCATATCCTGGAATCATTACTGGCCTTTTGTGCCTATTTTTTTATTGGTGCGGCCATGGTGATAATTTTTCTTATTATCTATTCAAAGATAACACCGCACAATGAATGGCAGTTGATTAAAAATAACAATACGGCAGCCTCTCTGGCATTTAGCGGCACGCTGCTGGGCTATGTTATTCCTTTATCCAGCGCAGCAATCAACGCGGTCAGTATTCCTGATTATTTTGCCTGGGGCGGTATTGCGTTGGTGATACAGCTTATTATCTACGGTGGTGTACGCTTATATATGCCAGCATTGAGTGAAAAAATTATTAACCACAACACCGCTGCGGGACTGTTTATGGGAACCGCTGCGCTGGCTGGCGGGATTTTTAATGCCGCCTGTATGACATGGTAATGGACGATCATGGCTAGAAAACGTAAATCCGGACAAAAGAAATTGGGAACAGGTCATTCGGCGATCGCCCGAATGAATCGCCCGGTGAATCCCTTTGAGAAAAAACGCAGTCGCTACAGTGGAAAGTATCTGACGCTGGCGATTATGGGCGGCGCAGCATTTTTTATCCTCAAGGGATGCGGGGATGATACAGGCTCGGACAACGACGGCGACGGCCGGTTTTACTCCACGGTGAGCGAATGTATTGATGACGGTAATACCGCTACCGTGTGTGCGGACGGCTGGAACAATGCCAAGACAGAGTTCTATGGCAAAGTGCCAACGCAATTAAGTAAGGCGAGTTGTCAGACCCAGTTTGGCGAATGCTATCTCGACAGTACCGATCATAGTTGGGTGCCGGTGTTTACCGGGTTTTTGCTCAGTCGGGTGATTCGCAAAGATCGTGACGAGCAGTATGTTTACAGCAGTGGCGGCTCTTCATACGTTTCCCGCCCCGTCTGGCGTACGACCTCAGGCGACTATGCCTGGCGTTCCGGTAGCGGAAAAAACGATACCGCCACGACGCATGCCTACACGACGAAGAAAGTCTCGACGGTTTCTCGCGGGGGTTACGGGCGTTCGTCCAGCGCGCGCGGGCACTGGGGAGGCTAACGATGTTACGACATGATATTCCTGTTCGCCAGGATCTGGACCAGATCGCCTACGATCATGGTTTTGATTTTCACATTATCGACAACGAAATCTACTGGGATGAAAGCCGGGCTTATCGCTTTACGCTACGGCAAATTGAAGAGCAGATCGAAAAGCCTACTGCTGAGTTGCATCAAATGTGTCTGGACGTCGTTGAGCGAGCAGTTAAGGACGAGCAGATTCTTCAGCAATTGGCCATTCCCCCACTGTACTGGGATGTTATTGCTGAGAGCTGGCGCAATCGCGATCCTTCGCTGTATGGGCGAATGGATTTTGTCTGGTGTGGCAACAATGCGCCGGTCAAGCTGCTGGAATACAACGCTGATACACCAACGTCGTTGTACGAGTCGGCGTATTTCCAGTGGCTATGGCTGGAAGATGCTCGCCGCAGTGGGGCGATCCCGCGGGACACTGACCAGTACAACGCTATCCAGGAACGTCTGATCGCCCGTTTTAGTGAGCTTTACAGTCCGGAGCCGTTTTACTTCTGCTGCTGTGAAGATTCCGACGAAGATCGCACCACCGTGCTGTATTTGCAGGATTGTGCGCAGCAGGCAGGTCAAGCGTCGCGGTTTATTTATGTTGAGGATCTGGGGCTTGGCGTCGGCGGTGTGCTGACGGATCTTGATGACAACGTCATTCGTCGCGCCTTTAAGCTCTATCCTCTGGAGTGGATGATGCGTGACGATAACGGTCCGTTGCTACGTCATCGCCGGGAACAGTGGGTCGAACCACTGTGGAAGAGCGTGCTCAGTAACAAAGGGTTGATGCCTCTGCTGTGGCGATACTTCCCCAACCATCCAAACCTCCTGCCAGCCTGGTTCGAAGGTGAAACGTCAAAAATTGCACCCGGCGAAAGCTATGTACGCAAACCGATATTTTCCCGTGAGGGGGGCAACGTCACCATTTTTAATGGTCAGCAGCAGATTGTTGAACATGCTGATGGCGACTACGCAGAAGAACCGATGATCTATCAGGCGTTTCAGCCGCTGCCGCGTTTTGGCGATAGCTACACGCTGATTGGTAGTTGGATCGTCGACGATGAAGCCTGCGGCATGGGGATCCGTGAAGACAATACGTTGATTACGAAAGATACTTCTCGTTTTATTCCTCATTACATTGCTGGCTAAACGTACTTTTGTGATCTCCCTCCTTCGCAGAGAGTGTGGTTCTGACCATACTTAAGGCGATGGCCATTGATGGAGGGAGACACAATGCACTGGCAAACGCATACCGTTTTTAACCAACCTGTACCACTCAATAACAGCAACTTATACCTATCGGATGGAGCACTGTGTGAAGCAGTCAACCGCGAAGGCGCTGCCTGGGATAGCGATCTCCTCGCCAGTATTGGTCAGCAATTAGGCACTGCAGAATCGCTTGAACTGGGTAGGTTGGCTAACGCGTATCCGCCTGAACTGCTGCGATACGATCCGCAGGGGCAGCGGTTGGATGATGTGCGCTTTCATCCCGCCTGGCATTTACTGATGCAGGGATTGTGCGCCAACCGCGTGCATAATCTTGCCTGGGAAGAGGATGCGCGGCAGGGAACGTTTGTTGCCCGAGCTGCACGTTTTATGCTGCATGCACAGGTGGAAGCGGGAACCTTATGCCCGGTGACCATGACCTTTGCCGCTACGCCGTTGTTACTCCAGATGTTACCTTCGCAATTTCATGACTGGCTGACGCCGCTGCGTAGCGATCGCTACGATTCTCATCTTCTGCCCGGCGGGCAAAAACGCGGCCTGCTGATTGGTATGGGGATGACGGAAAAGCAGGGTGGCTCGGATGTGCTGAGCAATACCACTCAGGCAGAACGGCTGGCGGATGGTGCGTATCGGCTGGTGGGGCATAAATGGTTCTTCTCGGTACCGCAAAGTGACGCCCATCTGGTGCTGGCGCAGGCCAGAGGCGGCTTATCCTGCTTTTTTGTGCCGCGATTTTTACCTGATGGCCAGCGTAACTCCATCCGTCTTGAGCGCCTGAAAGATAAGCTAGGCAATCGCTCTAATGCCAGCTGTGAGGTTGAATTTCAGGACGCGATGGGCTGGCTGCTGGGAGAAGAAGGTGAAGGTATTCGCCATATTCTGAAAATGGGCGGCATGACGCGTTTTGACTGTGCGCTGGGGAGCCACAGTATGATGCGACGCGCTTTTTCTGTCGCCATTTATCATGCGCATCAACGCCAGGTATTTAGCAAGCCGTTGATTGAGCAACCGATGATGCGACAGGTATTAAGCCGCATGGCGCTTCAACTGGAAGGTCAAACCGCGCTACTGTTTCGCCTGGCGCGGGCCTGGGATCGTCGAACGGATGCGAAAGAAGCGTTGTGGGCCCGGTTGTTCACCCCGGCAGCCAAGTTTTCCATCTGCAAAGGCGGTATGCCATTTGTTGCAGAGGCCATGGAGGTCCTCGGCGGTGCAGGCTATTGCGAAGAGAGTGAGCTGCCGCGTTTATACCGTGAAATGCCGGTCAACAGCATCTGGGAAGGGTCTGGCAACATTATGTGCCTTGATGTGCTGCGGGTGTTGGCGAAACAACCTGGTATGGTCGACATGCTCAGCGAGGCCTTTGCCGAGGTCAAAGGGCAAGACAGGCATTACGATCGAATGGTGCGTAAGCTACAGCCGCATTTACACAAACCCAGTGAAGCGCTGGGACGGGAAATTACCCAGCAACTGTTCCTGCTCGGCTGCGGGACGCAGATGTTGCGTTATGCGTCTCCGCCCGTGGCGCAGTCCTGGTGTCAGATGATGCTGGATACGCGCGGCGGGATGAAGTTGTCTGAACAGGTACAGAATGATTTGCTACTGCGGGCAACGGGGGGATTACGGTAATAATATGCCTGATGGCGACGCTGGCGCGTCTTATCCTGCCTACGTTCGTTGTAGGTAGGATAAGTTTACGCCATCCGGCAATCTGTTATGCATAAAGTATGGCCTGTACGCGCCAGTTATCGGGCTGCTGTTCTTCGTACATCTGAATAATCCGGTACCATGAGGCACCTTGCTCATCCGCTTTTAACGCCACAACACGCTCCACATCCTGCGGATTTCCCGCAATGTTACTGACAGATATCTGGCCAATTTCGTTGAGACCCGTTACGCAGTCAGCGCTGGCGAACTCGGCAGACTGTGCCGTGGTATCCACCATTCCAGCAGAAAGCAGCAGTGAGGATAAGGCTAGTGATTGTTTCATCGTCAGCTCCATTATTCGTACCCCTACACGTGGCAGGGCATTCCATCGCGAGAATAAACCTCCAGCTCCCTGCTGTTGGTTTATTGTGCACAGGAAAACGCATAGGGGCGCAAAGCAATGTAAAACTGACTAAATTTCAACCCAATGTTATTTACGATACAAAATGGCTTGTGAATACCATTGGCCTGTTACGATGGTCTCATCGACTAATAAGACAACGTAATAATCAGCTTTAGCCGCAGCGGCTTTGGCGCGGATCTCTGCCAGCGCATCATCTGGAGAACCTCTTACCAACGCGCTCACAACCCCCAATCGCTGTAACCCATTACTCTGGTCACGGCGGATTTCTTGTGGGTGATCGGCGACGGGCGGTGCTGGTTGTGGCGTGCCCTGCAGCACGCTACAGGCGCTTAACAACATCACCAGCATCAAAGAGGCAAACCGACGCATAACTCTATCTCGTTTCCTGATAGCCATAGTGTAGTGCCTTATTAATTTCCCTTTAGGGGGAATGTTCCCGAATTGTTATCTCTCACGCGATTTTCGAATGAAAATGTTGCGAAAGCGTAACCCAGTTCTCAACATTATGAATCATTGCCGCACACATTCACTTGCGTTAAGTATTTCGCCATGGCATACCAGAAAAAAAGAGGCGACATATGATAGAAATTGAAACACGACAGTTGGCGGGGATCCCTGTCCTGCACGCATTTCCCACGAATAAACACGACCTTTCACTCCCCTGCGTTATCGTCTATCACGGGTTTACCTCTTCCAGTCTGGTCTACAGCTATTTTGCCGTTGCACTGGCACAGGCCGGGTTTCGGGTCATCATGCCCGATGCGCCCGATCATGGCACGCGCTTCCACGGTAATGCGCAGGAAAGAATGCACCGCTTCTGGCAGATATTGCAGCAAAACATGCAGGAATTTACGGCGTTACGTGCGGCGCTGGTGGCTGAAAATTGGCTGTTGGATGAACGTCTTGCCGTGGCAGGGGCATCTATGGGGGGCATGACAACGCTGGGCATTATGGCGCGCCATCCCGAGGTGAAATGTGCAGCCTGCCTGATGGGATCGGGCTATTTTACCCGACTTGCCCATACGCTTTTTCCGCCAGTATTGGTACAGACGACGGAGCAGCAGGCGGAATTTGATGCGATTGTCGCGCCACTGGCTGACTGGGAGGTAACGCATCAACTGGAGCGCCTTGCCGACAGACCGCTGCTGTTGTGGCATGGCCAGGATGACGACGTGGTGCCGGCAGTGGAAACCTTCCGCTTACAACAGGCGCTAATCCAGGCAGGTCTGGACAACTCGCTGACCTGCCTGTGGGAAGCAGGCGTACGGCATCGCATCACGCCAGAAGCGCTGGCGGCGACAGTCGCGTTTTTCCGCCAACACCTCTAAACGCGCAGAATAGTCACGCCCTGTGCTTCCAGCTGTTGCAGGATCTCAGGGTTCGCATTTTTGCCGGTAATCAGCATGTCGATTTGATCGGCACGGCTGAACAGCATGCCCGCGCGCTCACCGACCTTGCTGCTATCGACCAGCACCACCAGTTTGCCGACCACGTTAAGCATCTTTTGTTCAGCCATCGCGGTGAGCATATCGGTTTTATACAGTCCGTCAGCGGTCAGTCCTTTACCGCTGGTAAACATCCAGTGTCCGGCATACAGGCTATTCTCGCTGCCTTGTGGGCTCAGCGTGATGGACTGACTTTTGTTGTACTGTCCCCCCATGATGATGACGCTTTCATGCTCCTGGTCGATCAGAAAATTCGCCAGCGGCAGGTAGTTGGTGATGATTTGCACCGGTTTGCCACACATTTCGCGGCCAAGCAGGAACGCCGTTGATCCACAGTTGATCACGACACTTTCACCCGCGTTCACTAACTGGGAAGCGGCTTTGGCAATCCGCACTTTTTCGTCGTGGTTTTGCGCCTGATGCAGATTCATTGGGGTCCAGCGCGGGCGCTGCTGGGTAATGGCTTCTGCACCGTTACGGACTTTCTTGAGCTTGCCGCTTTCGTCGAGTTTATTGATATCCCGGCGCGCTGTGGCGGGTGAGATTCCCAGACGTTCAATCACGTTCTCAACGGTAACAAAGCCCAATTGCGCCAGCATATCCAGCAATATTTGATGTCTTTGTGCTTCAGTCATGAGCTATTCCGATACAAATTGATTTGAAAAGATGATATTTGAAATAGCCTGAAAATACTAAGATAAATGGGTAAAAATGCCGGGAAGACCCGGCATTTTAACTGCAATCACAGGAAGGATTTAAACGGTAAATCCGGTTCAATGGTAAAGCAGTCTTCAAAGCCGCGCGGGTAGTGATACTCAAAATTATCTTTGTCCAGCGGCCAGGTGAACTTGCCGCCAACCTGCCAGATAAACGGTTTGAAGCCATACTTCAGCCGGTCTTTTTTCATCTCCCAAAGAACACGGATCTCCTGTGGATCGGCCTGGAAGTTTGACCAGATATCATGGTGGAAGGGGATAACCACCTGGGTGTTCAGCGCTTCTGCCATACGCAGCATATCGGAACTGGTCATTTTGTCGGTGATACCGCGCGGGTTCTCACCGTAGGAGCCAAGTGCGACGTCGATGTGATGCTCGTTGCCGTGCTTTGCATAATAGTTGGAGTAGTGAGAATCACCGCTGTGATATAGCGTACCGCCCGGCGTTTTGAACAGGTAGTTAACCGCACGTGCATCCATGCCGTCAGGCAGGATACCTGCCGCTTTTTGATCCGCAGGCAAGGTGATTAATGCCGTACGATCAAACGCGTCGAGCGCATGGATTTCAATATCTTTTACTTTAACGACGTCGCCTGGCTTCACCACGATGCAGCGTTCTTTTGGCACGCCCCAACCCACCCACAGATCCACACAGGTTTGTGGTCCGATAAACGGCACATCGTCGGCACAGTTCTGCATGACGGCGGCAGCAACGTTCACGTCGATATGATCGTTATGATCGTGCGTGGCGAGAACGGCATCGATCTGGCGAATAGCGAAAGGATCGAGAACAAACGGCGTGGTGCGCAGGTTTGGCTGGAGTTTCTTCACGCCTGCCATACGCTGCATCTGATGGCCTGTTTTCATCAGTGGATTACCGTGGCTCTGCTTGCCTGTTCCGCACCAAAAATCAACGCAGACGTTAGTCCCGCCTTCCGATTTCAGCCAAATTCCGGTACAGCCCAGCCACCACATCGCAAAGGTGCCTGGTGCAACCTGTTCTTGTTCGATCTCTTCGTTTAGCCAGCTGCCCCACTCCGGGAATGTGCTCAGGATCCATGATTCACGCGTGATACTTTTTACTTTACTCATCGCATTTACCTTCAGGTTTGTTCAAGTTGAATCAAATTGTGACTTATTTTGATTAATCCTGACACCATTTTATCAAAATGGCAATGCGTGTTTTTTCAACAAAAAGAGACGCTCTCGATAATTATTGCAATAAGATAAAGTGCCCTCTCATTAATTAATAATCATATTTAATTGTTTTTATTGATTTTATTTTCGTTTGATTGAATGTGGGAAAAACCATTTCATTCGTAAGTGAATAATTTGCGTACTGCATCACATTTAATCAAATTCAATCTTGATGTGATTACTTTTGAAAACTAAAGTGAGGGCACAATATCCTGGGCATCTGTAATGAATGTTCAGCAACTTCGTCTACTGGAGATCGTTATGGAGATCCTCTACAACATCTTTACCGTGTTCTTTAATCAGGTCATGACCAACGCCCCGCTGCTGTTGGGTATTGTGACCTGCCTCGGTTACATCCTGCTGCGTAAAAGTGTCAGCGTTATCATCAAGGGCACTATCAAAACGATCATCGGCTTTATGCTGCTGCAGGCCGGGTCCGGCATTCTCACCAGCACGTTCAAACCGGTAGTGGCGAAGATGTCTGAGGTTTATGGCATCAACGGGGCGATTTCCGATACCTACGCCTCAATGATGGCAACCATCGAACGCATGGGCGACGCTTATAGCTGGGTGGGCTATGCGGTGCTGTTAGCGCTGGCGCTGAATATCTGTTACGTGTTGCTACGACGGGTTACCGGGATTCGCACCATCATGCTGACCGGGCACATTATGTTTCAGCAGGCGGGATTGATTGCGGTCTCGTTTTATATCTTCGGCTATTCCATGTGGACCACCATTATCTGCACTGCGGTGCTGGTGTCGCTTTACTGGGGCATCACTTCAAACATGATGTACAAGCCGACGCAGGAAGTGACTGATGGCTGCGGCTTCTCTATCGGGCACCAGCAGCAGTTTGCGTCGTGGATTGCTTATAAAATCGCACCGTATCTGGGCAAAAAGGAGGAAAGCGTTGAAGACCTCAAGCTGCCAGGCTGGCTGAATATCTTCCACGACAACATCGTCTCGACAGCGATTGTGATGACCATTTTCTTCGGTGCGATCCTGCTCTCTTTCGGTATCGATGTGGTGCAGGCGATGGCGGGGAAAACCCACTGGACGGTCTATATCCTGCAAACCGGCTTCTCGTTTGCGGTGGCCATTTTCATTATTACTCAGGGCGTGCGCATGTTTGTCGCCGAACTCTCTGAAGCCTTTAACGGTATCTCCCAGCGTCTAATCCCAGGGGCGGTACTGGCCATCGACTGTGCGGCTATTTATAGCTTCGCGCCGAATGCCGTGGTCTGGGGCTTTATGTGGGGCACTATCGGTCAGCTGATCGCCGTCGGCATCCTTGTCGGCGTAGGTTCCTCCATTCTGATCATTCCGGGCTTTATCCCGATGTTCTTCTCTAACGCCACTATCGGCGTGTTTGCTAATCACTTTGGCGGCTGGCGTGCTGCGCTCAAGATTTGCCTGGTGATGGGGATGATTGAAATCTTCGGCTGCGTCTGGGCGGTGAAACTCACCGGTATGAGCGCCTGGATGGGTATGGCGGACTGGTCAATTTTGGCACCGCCGATGATGCAGGGCTTCGCCTCCATAGGGCTGATTTTTATGGCCGTCATTATTGTGATTGCACTGGCTTATATGTTTTTCGCAGGACGCTCATTGCGCGCTGAGGAAGACGCAGAAAAACAACTGGCAGAACAGTCTGCTTAATAAGGAGTTCCGATTATGACCGTACGTATTCTGGCTGTATGTGGTAATGGGCAAGGCAGCTCCATGATTATGAAAATGAAAGTGGACCAGTTTTTAACCCAGTCAAATATCGACCACACGGTGAACAGCTGCGCGGTGGGTGAATACAAAAGTGAACTGAGCGGCGCGGATATCATCATCGCCTCCACCCACATCGCCGGTGAGATTACCGTTACCGGCAATAAATACGTGGTGGGTGTACGTAACATGCTGTCGCCCGCTGACTTTGGTCCAAAGCTGCTGGAAGTGATCAATGCGCATTTCCCACAAGATGTGAAGTAAGGACGCCATATGAAATTACGAGATTCATTGGCGGACAATAACGCGATCCTATTACAGGCCGAGGCCAGCACCTGGCAGGAGGCGGTCAAGCTGGGCGTTGATCTGCTGGTTAAGGCTGATGTGGTTGAGCCGCGCTACTACCAGGCCATTCTGGATGGCGTTGCCCAACATGGTCCCTATTTTGTGATAGCGCCGGGTCTGGCGATGCCGCACGGGCGCCCAGAAGAAGGTGTGAAGAAAACCGGTTTTGCGCTGGTGACCCTGAAAACGCCGCTGGTCTTCAACCATGAAGATAACGACCCTGTCGATATCCTGATAACGATGGCGGCTGTTGACGCCAACACCCATCAAGAAGTGGGCATCATGCAGATCGTTAACCTGTTTGACGATGAAGCTAACTTCGACCGTTTACGTGCCTGCCGTACCGCGCAGGAAGTGCTTGATTTAATTGATAACGCCACCGCGGCGGCTGTTTAAAAGGAACACCAAAATGTCATTACCTATGTTGCAGGTTGCGCTGGATAACCAATCCATGTCTTCCGCGTATGAAACGACACGCCTGATTGCCGATGAAGTAGACATTATTGAAGTGGGTACCATTCTTTGCGTTGCCGAAGGCGTGCGTGCGGTTCGCGACCTGAAAGCGCTGTATCCGCATAAAATCGTGCTGGCAGACGCCAAAATCGCCGACGCGGGAAAAATTCTCTCCCGCATGTGTTTTGAAGCCAACGCGGATTGGGTGACAGTTATCTGCTGTGCAGATATCAATACCACCAAAGGTGCGCTGGACGTGGCGAAAGAGTTCAATGGCGATGTGCAGATTGAACTGACCGGCTACTGGACCTGGGAGCAAGCGCAGGAGTGGCGTGAAGCGGGCATTCAACAGGTGGTGTATCACCGCAGTCGCGATGCACAGGCTGCAGGTGTGGCGTGGGGTGACGCGGATATCAGCGCGATCAAACGTCTGTCTGATATGGGCTTTAAGGTCACGGTGACCGGTGGCCTGGCGCTGGAAGATCTGCCGCTGTTCAAAGGCATTCCGATTCACGTCTTTATCGCGGGTCGCAGCATTCGCGATGCCGCTTCCCCGGTTGAAGCCGCGCGTCAGTTTAAACGCTCTATTGCCCAGCTGTGGGGCTAAGGAGCAATTATGCTGTCGAAACAAATTCCGCTCGGCATCTACGAGAAAGCACTCCCCGCCGGAGAGTGCTGGATAGAGCGGCTACAGCTTGCGAAAACGCTGGGTTTTGACTTCGTTGAGATGTCAGTAGATGAAACCGACGCTCGCCTGGCGCGTCTCGACTGGAGCCGTGAGCAGCGTCTGACGTTGGTTAACGCCGTTGCCGAAACCGGCGTGCGGGTACCGTCGATGTGCCTGAGCGCCCATCGTCGCTTCCCGCTCGGCAGTGAAGATGACGTGGTACGTGCGCAGGGGCTGGAGATCATGCGTAAAGCGATCCAGTTCGCCCAGGACGTCGGCATTCGAGTCATCCAACTGGCGGGCTATGACGTTTACTATCAAGAAGCCAACAACGAGACGCGTCGGCGTTTTCGTGACGGGCTGAAAGAGAGCGTCGAGATGGCGAGCCGCGCACAGGTGACGCTGGCGATGGAGATCATGGATTACCCGCTGATGAACTCGATCAGCAAGGCGCTAGGCTACGCGCACTACCTGAATAACCCGTGGTTCCAGCTCTACCCAGACATCGGCAACCTGTCGGCGTGGGATAACGACGTACAGATGGAGCTACAGGCCGGAATCGGACACATCGTCGCCGTACACGTGAAAGACACTAAACCCGGCGTATTCAAGAACGTACCGTTTGGCGAGGGCGTTGTCGATTTCGAGCGTTGTTTTGAGACGCTCAAGCAGAGTGGCTATTGCGGACCCTATCTGATTGAGATGTGGAGTGAAACCACTGACGACCCGGCGGCGGAAGTGGCGAAAGCGCGTGACTGGGTGAAGGCCCGAATGGCAAGCGCAGGTCTGGTGGAGGCGGCGTAATGCAAAAACTCAAACAGCAGGTGTTCGAAGCCAATATGGATCTGCCGCGCTATGGCCTCGTGACCTTTACCTGGGGCAACGTCAGCGCTATCGACCGTGAACGCGGGCAGGTGGTAATCAAGCCCAGCGGTGTCGCCTATACGCATATGACAGTAGACGATATGGTGGTGGTGGATATGTCAGGGAAAGTGGTGGAGGGTGGCTATCGCCCTTCCTCTGATACCGCGACTCATCTGGCGCTGTATCAGCGTTATCCATCGCTTGGCGGCGTAGTGCATACCCACTCTACCCACGCCACAGCATGGGCGCAGGCGGGGCAGGCGATCCCGGCGCTGGGAACCACCCATGCGGATTACTTTTTTGGCGATATTCCCTGCACCAGGGCATTAACGGAAGAAGAAGTGCAGGGCGAATATGAGCTGAACACAGGAAAGGTGATCATAGAAACGCTAGCCGACGTTGAGCCGTTACATACGCCGGGCATTGTGGTCTATCAGCACGGCCCGTTTGCCTGGGGTAAAGATGCCGAGGATGCGGTGCATAATGCGGTGGTGATGGAGGAGGTGGCAAAGATGGCGTGGATTGCGCGCGGCATTAACCCCGGGCTTAACCCCATCGACGATTACCTGATGAATAAACACTTCATGCGTAAGCACGGTCCGAACGCCTATTACGGGCAGAAGTAAGAAAAATGCCCCGGAGCTAAATCTTTAAGGGGATGTTATCGGTCTGGCTTCGGCGGCGTTTTACTGCAAAAAAAAGCCCCCAATCAAGGGGGCAAGTCAAACTGTGGCAATGTTCTCGTTGGTTATTTCTGGGTAGCTAGCGATAAATATCCGCGCTGGCGTGCATATTTCCGTTACTTCCGGGTTCCCTGGTGAGGATCACGTGGTAGTAGGTGGCGCCTTGCGCATCTGTTTCTTCATTCAGGGCCTGATTTGCTTCACTTTCAGTGGCGAAGTTATGGTTTATGTAAATCACGCCTAAGCTCTGCACATCATCCATATTCCTGGCCTGACGGTGGGTAATTTCAATGGCTGCCATTGCATTTGCACTGAGCAATAGCACGGCCAAAAGGGTCAACACACGGGTTCGCATAGGTACCTCCTCGACCGCGGTCTCTGGTTAGCGCTCTCCTGTGAGTGGATAACTTCTGATTTAATTTTAACCACAACCGACAGAGTCGATAGCGACCATTTCTGATGCAGTTGTTCAAAAAATTACCGCATAGCCGTCTTTTCTTTAATTAACAATCAACTGATACCTTCCGCTACGGTTAAAAAATTCCTGTTTGCCCGGCATAAGCTCTTACCAAATGGTCAATTTAACCGGAAGGGTACGCCGTTTATAGTGAGCTGAAAAAGAATATAACTTCATGATTATAAGGCAAAAGCTTATGGATACTTCATTCATGGATTTCAGCTACTTCGTGATTATGTTTATGGTTGCGCTGGTGGCGGGTTTTATTAATGTGGTTTCAGGGGGCGGTGGGTTTCTTTCAATTGGCGCATTGTTGATCTCCGGTTTACCGCCGGCCAATGCGCTGGCGACCAATAAAATTCAGGCCTTGGGTAGTTCACTCACCTCTGGGATTTACTTTTTGCGCCGGGGGCATATCAACGTGCAGGAACACAAGTATGTGTTCTTATCTGCCTTTATCGGTTCCGCGCTGGGTACCACACTGATTCAGTTCATTGAGCCGGACCTGCTAAAAAAGCTGCTGCCGGTGCTGATAATTACCGTCGCCATCTACTTTATTTTTGCCCCTAACCTGAGCGAACCAAAAAGAAAGCAGCAGGTATCGCTGTTTCTCTTTTCACTTATCGGCGGTGGGTGCGTAGGTTTTTATGACGGTTTTCTCGGCGCAGGGGCCGGCTCCTTGTATACGCTCTGCTATATCACGTTATGGGGATACGGCATCGATAAGGCGCAAATTCACTCCAACTTTATTAACCTGGCGTCGAACATCGCCTCGATTCTGTTCTTCATTTTCGGCGGTAAAATGATCTGGTCGCTGGGACTGGTGATGTTCGTTGGGCAATCTCTCGGTGCGCGTCTTGGAGCCTCGGTGGTACTGACGCGTGGGAAGAAAGTCATCCGACCGATGATTGTGATTGTCTCGATTTGCATCAGTGTCAAAATGCTGGTGGATATGTATTAATGACGGTTTGATAAATATTCATACAATCACCTTGAGTTTACCTGCTACCGCCAGTATTATGACGCGTCATTTTTCAGCCGACCTTTAACACGTTCCTTGCCTCCATGGGCCTCGGCTGACCCAGACAGGAGGCTGAATAATCCGTAAGGAGCAATTCGATGCGTCATTACGAAATCGTTTTTATGGTCCATCCTGACCAGAGCGAACAGGTTCCGGGTATGATCGAACGCTACACTGGTGCAATCACTGCAGCAGAAGGCACGATCCACCGTCTGGAAGACTGGGGCCGCCGTCAGCTGGCTTACCCGATCAACAAACTGCACAAAGCTCACTACGTTCTGCTGAACGTTGAAGCGCCGCAGGAAGTTATCGATGAGCTGGAAACAAACTTCCGCTTCAACGATGCCGTTATCCGTAGCATGGTAATGCGTACTAAGCACGCTGTTACCGAAGCATCTCCGATGGTTAAAGCGAAAGACGAGCGTCGTGAACGTCGCGATGATTTCGCTAACGAAACCGCAGATGATGCTGAAGCTGGGGATTCTGAAGAGTAATTTCTGATGACCAACCGTTTGGTGTTATCTGGCACAGTGTGCAGGACGCCGCTTCGCAAGGTCAGCCCATCAGGAATTCCTCATTGCCAGTTCGTGCTTGAGCATCGTTCTGTGCAGGAGGAAGCCGGTTTCCACCGGCAGGCGTGGTGCCAAATGCCCGTTATTATTAGCGGACACGAAAACCAGGCCATTACTCACAGTATAACGGTCGGTAGCGCAGTAACTGTTCAGGGGTTCATTTCTTGCCACAAGGCAAAGAACGGCCTGAGCAAAATGGTTCTGCATGCCGAGCAGATTGAATTGATAGATTCTGGAGACTAGCCATATGGCACGTTATTTCCGTCGTCGCAAGTTCTGCCGTTTCACCGCGGAAGGCGTTGTTGAGATTGATTACAAAGACATCGCAACGTTGAAAAACTACATTACCGAAAGCGGTAAAATTGTCCCGAGCCGTATCACCGGTACTCGTGCAAAATACCAGCGTCAGCTGGCTCGCTGCATCAAGCGCGCTCGCTACCTGTCCCTGCTGCCGTATACCGATCGTCATCAGTAATCGGCCGCTGTCTATTAACGACTTTAAGAGGATAAGGTAATGCAAGTTATTCTGCTTGATAAAGTAGCAAACCTGGGTAGCCTGGGTGATCAGGTTAACGTTAAAGCGGGCTACGCTCGTAACTTCCTGGTACCACAGGGTAAAGCTGTTCCTGCTACCAAGAAAAACGTTGAATTCTTCGAAGCACGTCGCGCTGAACTGGAAGCCAAACTGGCTGACGTTCTGTCTGCTGCTGAAGCTCGCGCTGAGAAAATCAATGCACTGGAAACCGTAACCATCGCGTCTAAAGCAGGCGACGAAGGTAAACTGTTCGGTTCCATTGGTACTCGCGACATCGCTGACGCTGTAACTGCAGCTGGCGTTGAAGTGGCTAAGAGCGAAGTTCGTCTGCCGAACGGCGTTCTGCGTACCACTGGCGAGCACGAAGTGAGCTTCCAGGTTCACAGCGAAGTGTTTGCTAAGCTGACTGTAAACGTAGTTGCAGAATAAGTTTTTATTCTAAAAACCGCGTAAAAGCGCCGGCCTTGTGCCGGCGTTTTGCTTTTCTGCCCTCCTGTTTTTCGCTCTGGCTATTCTTTATCCTTTTCGCGATAATCATAAAAATAAAACACAATTTCAAAGCGGTGATGGCATGGACACAACGCACCAACCTCTGTTCGCGCGTAAAAACGTGGTCTACCTGAGCGCGGCATTTTGCTGCCTGCTGTGGGGGAGCGCCTATCCGGCGATTAAAAGCGGATATGAGATTTTCCAGATTGCCACCGATGATATTCCGTCAAAGATTGTTTTTGCCGGATACCGATTTTTGTTTGCGGGGTTATTGCTGCTACTGCTGGCGATGGCGCAGCGCAAAGCCATTGGCAGGTTAAGTCCGCGTCAATTTGGTCAGCTTACGCTGCTGGGGCTGACGCAAACCTCGCTGCAATACATCTTCTTCTATATTGGTCTGGCCTTCACCACGGGTGTGAAAGGCTCAATCATGAACGCCACCGGAACGTTCTTTAGTGTGCTGCTGGCCCACTTTATCTATCAGAACGACAAGCTGAGCTACAACAAAGCGTTGGGCTGCATTCTGGGCTTTGCTGGCGTGATGGTGGTGAATTTTAACAGTGGGCTGATGGATTTTAGCTTTACCCTGTTAGGAGACGGTTCAGTGGTATTGGCGGCCTTTATTCTCTCTGCCGCTACGCTGTACGGAAAACGTATTTCGCAGACGGTTGACCCGACGGTAATGACGGGGTATCAGCTGGGGATGGGCGGTCTGGCTCTGGTTATCGGTGGCTACGCTTTTGGCGGAACACTTACCGTCCACGGCTCTGCATCGGTGGCGATTCTGGGCTACCTGACGCTGCTCTCCTCAGTGGCGTTCGCACTGTGGAGTATTCTGCTCAAATACAACCGCGTGGGAATGATCGCGCCGTTTAACTTCCTGATCCCGGTCTCTGGTGCGGTGCTGTCGTCGATTTTTCTTGGTGAGAACATTCTCGAATGGAAATACGCAGTGGCGCTGGTGCTGGTCTGTTCGGGGATTTGGTGGGTGAATAAGGTGAAGCGGTAACGCCTGATGGCACTACCGCTTATCAGGCCTACAATCGCGGGAGCCGTAGGCCGGGTAAGGCGAAGTCGCCACCCGGCAATCAGTACATTTAACGTGCGCGAATAAAGCTGCCGTTAGGCTGGCGGGTAAACAGCACCTGCTGGCCGTTGCCGGTATCGATGGTTAACCCCGTGACCACGCCATTGGCATTCTGCCTGATTTGTATCATCTGACCGTCTTTCAGGTTGCTCAGCGGTTTTCCGGTACCTTCAACCTGCGCCATGGCATACACATCGGTCGGTGGAAGATTATGGTCACGGAACACCTGGGCGAGCGTTTTTCCGGAGTCTACACGGTAGGTACGCCATTGTTGGTCAATCCCGCTATCGGGCTGAAAAGGCTGCGTCTGAGGCTGGGACTGCTGGGCTTGCGGCTGCGCATCGGGATCGCCTTCCTGGATGGGTTCCGGTGCGACCGGTGCCATCTGACCCGGATCGTTTTGCGGGGCGACCAGCTGCGCCTGCAGCTGAGCTTCAGTGGGTGGCTGCGATTGCGACTGGAGATCCAACTGGGCATCACGTGTGACCGCAGGAGTATCGCTGGTATCGTTGGAAGGGAGCAGGAAACCTATCACCAGCACGATGGCGGCAGCAATAATGCCGCGGCGATGCATAGGCGGTAGCGGGTCCATAATGCGAAAATTGTCCGGTGCATGCCAGATTTTCGCCAGGGTTGGTTTTAATTCAAAGCGCCCGGGCATGGCTTTCCTCCTGCTCCGCGTCTCGTTCCTGAATCATAGAGTATAGATGCCTGATTCTATGATATTTGCCTTCATGCCCGCTTTCGTGACGTCAACGCGGGATATTCCTATTGTTTATGTTTCCTCGCGATTTGTCATCTGTTCCCGAGACAAAGTTTTACCGGATGCGGCATGGCTGCTATGCTGCCCGCTACTTTACCTCCGATGAAAGGAAATATGATGGCCACCCCGACTTTTGACACTATCGAAGCGCAAGCAAGCTACGGCATTGGTTTGCAGGTAGGACAGCAGCTGAGCGAATCCGGTCTGGAAGGGCTGTTGCCTGAAGCGCTGGTTGCGGGTATTGCTGACGCGCTGGAAGGCAAACATCCAGCTGTGCCGGTTGACGTTGTGCACCGTGCGCTGCGTGAAATCCACGAACGTGCTGATGCGGTCCGTCGCGAGCGTTTCCAGTCTATGGCTGCTGATGGCGTCAAATATCTGGAAGAAAACCGTGAGAAAGACGGTGTAAACAGCACTGAATCCGGTCTGCAGTTCCGCGTTCTGACGCAGGGCGAAGGGGCTATCCCGGCACGTACCGACCGTGTACGCGTGCACTACACCGGTAAACTGATCGACGGTACCGTGTTCGACAGCTCCGTTGCCCGTGGTGAACCGGCTGAATTCCCGGTTAACGGCGTTATCCCTGGCTGGATTGAAGCGCTGACCCTGATGCCGGTGGGTTCCAAATGGGAGCTGACTATCCCTCAGGAACTGGCCTACGGCGAGCGTGGCGCGGGTGCGTCCATTCCTCCGTTCAGCACGCTGGTATTCGACGTTGAGCTGCTTGAAATCCTGTAAGCAGTGACTTCTGTTCCCCTCAGCCTTGGGGGGAGCAGAGAAATAGCGTGAAAAGCTATAGTTATACCGATGTCGATATTTTATCTTGCAAATAGCGCACTTGCGCGTATTTTTGTGAGCTGATTCGCGCTATCAGAGTGATATGACACTCACTTTAAACATAAAATTAACATTATATCTAAATCTTAGTATTCATCCCGCCAATTCTTACCTAATATCGATGAGTCCTGATAACGGGATCGTCGTATCATAGACACACCAAAGGCCGTAGAGCCTGAACAACACAGACAGGTACAGGAAGAAAAAAACATGGTAGATCAGGTAAAAGTCGTTGCCGACGAAGAGGCTTCGTCTGAACAGTCGCTGCGGCGCAATCTCACAAACCGTCATATTCAACTTATTGCCATTGGTGGCGCTATCGGTACCGGCCTGTTTATGGGCTCCGGGAAAACCATCAGCCTCGCCGGGCCGTCGATCATCTTTGTTTATATGATCATCGGTTTTATGCTGTTTTTCGTGATGCGCGCAATGGGAGAATTGCTGCTCTCGAATCTCGAATACAAATCTTTTAGTGATTTCGCCTCCGACCTGCTCGGGCCGTGGGCTGGGTATTTTACCGGCTGGACCTACTGGTTTTGCTGGGTCGTGACCGGAATGGCGGACGTCGTTGCCATTACCGCGTATGCGCAATTCTGGTTCCCTGGGCTATCCGACTGGGTGGCATCGCTGGCGGTAATCATTCTGCTGCTGGTCCTCAACCTCGCCACGGTGAAAATGTTTGGTGAGATGGAATTCTGGTTTGCGATGATCAAAATTGTCGCCATCGTCGGCCTGATCGTGGTTGGTCTGGTGATGGTGCTGACGCACTTCCAGTCACCTACTGGCGTTCAGGCATCGTTCACCCACCTGTGGAATGACGGTGGCTGGTTCCCGAAAGGTCTGAGCGGCTTCTTTGCGGGCTTCCAGATTGCGGTGTTTGCGTTCGTGGGTATTGAATTGGTCGGGACGACAGCGGCGGAAACCAAAGATCCGGAGAAATCCCTGCCGCGTGCGATTAACTCGATTCCAATCCGTATCATCATGTTCTACGTGTTCGCGCTGATTGTGATTATGTCTGTCACCCCGTGGGGCTCGGTGGTTCCAACCAAGAGCCCGTTTGTCGAACTGTTCGTGCTGGTCGGCTTGCCGGCGGCGGCGAGCCTGATTAACTTTGTGGTTCTGACGTCTGCGGCGTCTTCTGCGAACAGCGGTGTGTTCTCGACTAGCCGTATGTTGTTCGGTCTGGCGCAGGAAGGCGTGGCACCGAAAGCGTTCGCCAAGCTGTCCAAACGTGCTGTTCCGGCGAAAGGCTTAACCTTCTCCTGTATCTGCCTGCTGGGCGGTGTGGTGATGCTGTACGTTAATCCGAGCGTAATCGGTGCGTTCACCATGATCACCACCGTATCGGCGATTCTGTTCATGTTTGTCTGGACCATCATTCTTTGCTCGTACCTGGTGTACCGCAAACAGCGTCCGCAGCTGCATGAGAAGTCGATTTACAAAATGCCGTGGGGCAAGGTGATGTGCTGGGTGTGCATGGCGTTCTTCGTGTTCGTGCTGGTACTGCTGACGCTGGAAGAAGATACCCGTCAGGCGCTGATCGTCACGCCGCTGTGGTTCATTGCGCTGGGGCTGGGCTGGTTGTTTATCGGTAAGAAACGTATGGCAGGTGTACGTTAATAAAAAAAGAGCCGCGACGCGGCTCTAATGCTTCATCAATCAGGGCGCTCTCAGGCGCCCTTTTTATTCACCAGCGAGGGCACGCGGGAACAACACATTGTTTTCCAGACTGATGTGTTCCATCAGGTCGTCGATCAGTTCGTTAATGCCGTTATACATGGCTTTCCAGGTGGTGCAGGCTTCCGGCGGCGGCGTCACGTTTTGGGTGATGTGCTTGATCACTTCGACCAGCTCACCGGCGTCGTCATGCTCGCTTTCCATCACGCTGATTGGCCCCATCGCCTGGCTACCCATTCCCTGTTTGATCATCGGGAACAGGATCTGCTCTTCTTTCATCATGTGGCTGGACAGCTCGTCATGCAGCATGGTCAGGTTTTTCGCCAGACCGCGTGGTACGTTTGGCTTGTCTGCGTGCACGCGTTCAACTTTGGTGGCCTGCAGGATCAGTTCCGGCAGCTGTTCGCGGTGGCGGTCATGATAACGAACGACGATATGGTCGATAATTTCTGCCAGTGCCACGCTGCGCCAGTCTTTTTCCAACGGTTGCTCAGCCAGTTTTGCCAGTTCGGCTTCGATAGCCTCGACATCCAGCTCTTTACGTGCGGCAGCGCGTGCCAGCGTTTGCTTACCGCCGCAGCAGTAATCCATATCGTACTTACGAAACAGTGCCGAAGCGCGAGGAATAGAGAGCGCCAGTTCACCTAAAGGTTGATCGCGATAAGACATAGCCGTTACCTCATTCTCAATAATATAAGATGTATTTTAAATGCAACTTATAGCGAAGGATATACCCCTTTCGGGGTGGTGGGATTTGTGATGGCTGTCACGAAAATTTCTTATACCGTTAACCTGCTGAATCTTATTGAAAAGGCGCAAAACGGCGAAAAAAGCCGCGTCAGAAGATTAAATAAGCGGGCGCGGCTGCCGATAGTTAGACCTCAGACAATACCTGCATAATAAAAAGGCAACAGATGTTCAAACGAATCAAAGTGATAACCTTACTTATCACCGTGTTACTTTCCCTGGGCGCGATGCAGCTCATCTCCGCAGGCGTTTTTATTGGCGCACTCAACAACGATAAGCAAAATTTTAACGTGTCTCAGCTTTCCAGCCAGAACGTGGCCGAGTTTACCGATGCGTGGATTAGCCTGAACCAGGCGCGCGTCACGCTCAACCGGGGCATGCTGCGTCTGCAGGGCACGATGGCCAGCGAGGTGAACGGCGGGCAGCTAACAGAGCTGGTAAGCACGGCAAATCGACTGCTGGCAGAAGCGAAAGAGCATTACGATAAATACTATGCGTTGCCGGAAACGCCGGGTCTGGATGAACATCTGGCTGATCGACTGGAAGAGCAGTACGGCATTTATTCGACCACGCTTGCCAAAATGAACGCGCTGCTGGCGGAAGGCAAACTGGAAGAGATGTTCAAACAGAATGCTGAACAAAAGCAGACGGCAATGCAGGGTGTGTATCAGGAATGGCGTGCGGCACAATCCGCGCTGGCAAATGCGGGCGTGCAGGATAACGAGAATGACTACCAGAAAATTATCTGGTTGCTGTCTGCCGTCATGCTGATTGTGATCACGGTGATTGTCGTTAGCTGGATAGCCATGCAGCGCGTGTTGTTGAAGCCACTGCGCGAGGTGATGGAACATATTCGCCATATTGCCGCAGGTGACCTGACCCACAGCATCAGTGCTGACGGCAGCAATGAAATGGCGCTGCTGGCACGTAACGTCCGCGATATGCAGCAGTCGCTGGCGAACACGGTTAGCGTGGTGCGTGATGGGGCCGATACCATTTACACCGGGGCGGGTGAAATCGCCGCGGGCAGTAACGATCTCTCCTCGCGTACCGAACAGCAGGCCGCATCGCTGGAGGAAACGGCAGCCAGCATGGAACAGCTCACCGCTACCGTGAGACAGAATGCGGATAATGCACGACAGGCGACTAGCCTTGCAAAAAATGCCTCGCAGACGGCGCAAAAAGGCGGCACGGTGGTTGATGGCGTGGTGCGTACCATGGATGAAATTGCCACCAGTTCCAGCAAAATCGCGCAAATTACCACTGTTATTGACGGTATTGCCTTCCAGACCAATATTCTGGCGCTGAACGCGGCGGTAGAAGCCGCACGCGCCGGTGAACAGGGGCGTGGTTTTGCGGTAGTAGCAGGAGAAGTGCGCACTCTGGCGCAGCGCAGCGCGCAGGCGGCTAAAGAGATTAAGGCCCTGATTGATGATTCTGGTCATCGGGTCAACGCCGGTACCGCACTGGTGCATGAGGCGGGTGAAACAATGGCGGAGATCGTCAGCGCCGTCACCCGCGTGACCGATATCATGGGTGAGATTGCTTCGGCCTCTGATGAGCAGAGTCGGGGAATCGATCAGGTTGGTCAGGCCGTTGCCGAGATGGATCGCGTGACGCAGCAAAACGCCTCGCTGGTGGAAGAATCCGCGTCAGCGGCGGCTGCGCTCGAAGAACAGGCGGCACGCCTGAATCAGACCGTTGCGGTGTTTAAAGTGTCGCGCCGGATGGCGGCGTAAACGCCTTATCCGGCCTATTATCGCGTAGGCCGGATAAGCGCAGCGCCATTCGGCACATTATGATTGTGGAACCACGACGACGCTCGGTTTCTCCGGCTTGGCTTTGACGGCCACAACCACACCGATAACCAATAACGCGATGCCGCTAATCGTCAGCGCCGACGGCATTTCATGGCGCAAGATAAAGGTATACAGCAGTCCCGCCAGCGTCTCGAATACAATCAACGGCCCGAGGATCACCGTTGGCAGCTTTTGGCTGGCGATGTTCCAGCACAATGCCCCCACCCACGAACACAGCACCGCAATGGCGACCATCAGGCCGATAAATACGCCTGGACGCGGGCCGAAGGGCAGGGAGAAGTCCGGCGTTTGCCCGTTCAGCCACAGGCAGGCCGCAATGTAACCGAGCAGAGAAACGGGCAGCGTCACCAGTGCCTGGGCGGTGGCCCACATCATCGGATGCTTATCAGGGTTTTCACGCAGCCAGCGGGCATTACGCAGCGCATACCATGCCCAGCACACCACGGAAACCAGTGCCAGGGCGATACCCGACCCGTAGCGCCAGCCGCTAAAATCAGGTAACCCCTGATTCAACTCAGAAATATTCACGCACAGCAGGCCAATGCCGATCAGCACCAGCGCCGGGGCCAAGCGCCACCAGGATAATTTACCGTCACGCTGGCTATAGAGCAGATTGGCGAAGACCGGGATCACTACCGGTAGCGTGCCGATGATCATCGTCGAGACCGGCGCACCGGTGCGCTGAATGGCGCTGGCCAGACAAACATAATAAATCAGGTTGCCCATCATCGTCAGAGCCAGCGCGGTTTTCCAGTCTTTGCGCGATAGCTGACGCAGACGTCCGCGACCCAGCCAGGCCAGCGGCAGGGCAATCAGCCCCAGCGCCAGGTAGCGCCCCATCGACTGTAATACTGCCGGGTATTCCGGCACGATCAACGGCCCGACAAAAATCAGCCCCCACATCAACCCCGCCAGCAGGGCGTACAACACACCGCTAATCATTTTGACATCCACATCATTGAACATTGCGCCGAGTGTAGGCAGGGAAAATGCCGCTGTATTGTATGAGATTGCGCATTAGCGCGAATAAACCTGCTTCTGATAACGCACAGGCGTAATACCGTAGCGATGGGTAAACGCGCGGGTGAGGTGAGACTGGTCGGTCAGGCCGGTTGCCGCAGCAACGTCGGCGGCGGGCATACCGCGCGTGAGAAAATCTTTGGCGCGCCACAGGCGAACAGCCATGAGCATCTGATGCGGGGTGACGTGAAAGTGCAGTTTGAACTGGCGCTGAAAATGCCAGGGGCTGAGCGCAGCCACGCGAGCCAGTTCGTCGAGCGTAACCGGGTGCATGTAGTTATCATGCAGATATTCGCGCACGCGATCAAAGCGATGCGCGCCTTCCCGCGACACCGGCGCATGACGAGCCAGTGGCTGGAAGGTGTCGATCAGATCGAGCAGCAATCCTTTTTGTGCCAGCGGATCCTCGGTGTTCCACATCCCGTGGATCAGCGAACAGATCTGGCGTGAACGGTGGGGATCGTGGCGCGTCACATCATGGAACCACCAGTGGCGGATCCCGGTGACCTCTTGCAGAAGAGAGGGGTCGAGATAAATCATCCGGTAGCGCCAGCCGTCGGCGGTTTCAGCCTCGCCGGTGTGCAGCTCATCGGGATTCATGGTCACGACGGAATGGGCCGGTGCCACGTACTGGGTGCCACGATAGCGAAAACGCTCGGCGCCGGCTTCGATCGCGCCAATGCCAAACGCTTCGTGGGTATGAGGCTCAAACGCGTAACGCGAGATATGCGCATGATACAGCTCAACGCCCGGTATCTGCGCCAGATGGCGAAAACGGGCGCTGTCTTTCTCATCAATAAACTGCTCAGGTACACCCTGCACGTTATCTCTCCCCACACATCGTCTTATCATTATCAGAGAGGATGCGCGGGGATGCCACCGTAATTAACCAAATTTTAACAGTTTACGATGCCGCTGACGCTCTCCGCCAGCGATGTGGTCGGGCGTTTAATCAGTGTGCTCAGCGTATGGCTGTCGTCAAACAGCCCGCCTTTTGAGGCACCGATATCAGAGTCGGCCAACATCTCTGCCAGTCCGGCAGGCAGGCCAAACCCTTTCAGCGCGGCGGCAAAATCGGCCTCGCTAAGGTTCTGATACACCACTTTTTTGCCGCTCTGTTGAGCCAGTTCGGCGGCCAATTGGCTCAGCGTCCAGCCTTCATCTCCCGCCAGCTCGTAGATTTTCCCGGCATGGCCTTCTTCACTGATGACGCGCGCGGCGGCAGCAGCGTAGTCCGCGCGGGTGGCGGCGGCGATTTTGCCGTCTCCGGCGGCACCAATAAACACGCCGTGCTCGAGGGCTGCGGGGGCGCTGGCGAGATAGTTTTCGCTGTACCAGCCGTTACGCAGCAGCGCGTAATCGAGGCCGGATTCTGCCAGCATCTTCTCGGTTGCCACGTGTTCATCTGCCAGCCCCAGCGGGGAGGTATCGGCATGCAGCAGGCTGGTGTAGGCGATGAATTTCACACGTGCAGATTTCGCCGCATTGATCACGTTGCGGTGCTGTGGGGTACGCTGTCCGACTTCGCTTGAGGAGATCAGCAGCAGTTTGTCGATGCCTTGCAACGCGGTGGTAAAGGCGGCTTCGTCGGTGTAATCCGCCTGGCGGACGGTAATACCCTGCAGGCTGAGGGTAGCGGCTTTCGCTGGGTTACGCACAATCGCCACAATCTGGCTGGCGGGAACGGTTTTCAGCAGGTTTTCAATAACGTGTTGGCCCAGTTGGCCAGTGGCGCCGGTAATCGCAATCATGAGGAACTCCAGGTTTTTGTCTTGTGTTGACTCACGCTAACACCTAAACTTACTTTTAGTAAGTACGCACAAAAAGGTAAGTATGAAAATGACAGATTCGACGCTTTCTCAGCAACTGCGCGACGGCAACTTATTTGCTGAACAGTGTCCTTCCCGCGAGGTGTTAAAACACGTTACCAGCCGTTGGGGAGTATTGATTCTGGTGGCGCTGCGCGACGGCACGCACCGTTTTAGCGATCTGCGCCGTAAGATGGGCGGTGTCAGTGAAAAGATGCTGGCGCAATCCTTACAGGCGCTGGAGCAGGACGGGTTTATCAACCGGGTGTCGTATCCGGTGGTACCGCCGCACGTGGAATACAGTTTGACGCCGTTGGGTGAGCAGGTGAGTGATAAAGTTGCCGCACTGGCGGACTGGATCGAAATGAATTTACCGCAGGTTTTGGCGCAGCGGATCCCGGCGTGAACGATGTGCCGGATGGCGCTGCGCTTATCCGGCCTACAAGTCGGCTTCATGCGTAGGCCGGATAAGACGCTATTGCGTCGCATCCGGCACTAAAATTACTTACTCAAATCCAGCTGATAAATCGCAAAACCGATATCGTCGGTGGCGACTTTTTGCAGCGGATACTGTCCTTTTTCTTTGATAAACGCGGCGGCTTTATCGGACGGCGAGGTTTCAAAACGAATATCCAGCTTCGTCTCGCTGTGGATCGGCGCCAGACGCCAGTTATTATCCGCCGCCGGGTGAATTTCACCGGCACGCTTCGTCTCGGCCCCTATCCATGCGGCCAGCACCGAGCGGTTTTCATCCGGTGAGGCAAAGGCGATATGGCTGTCGCCGGTACCGGCAAACTTACCGCCGTAGGCGCGATAGTTATTGGTTGCTACCAGGAAGGTAGCGTCCGGGTCGATAGGTTTACCGTTAAAGGTCAGATGCTTAATACGCTCTGCCTGCGGGTTGATCGTCTGGCATTCGCCGTCGTAGCGGGCGGGTTGTGACACATCAATCTGATAGTCTACGCCGTCGATCACGTCGAAGTTATAGGTACGAAAGCCATCCCAGTTGATCAGCGACTGCGGTTTGCTGCTGTGAATATCAATCTGATTAAACTGTCCTGCGGAACATTCCAGCCACTCTTTCACCTCTTTACCGCTGGCTTTTACCACTACCAGCGTGTTGGGATAGAGGTACAGATCGGCGGCGTTGCGGAAGGTGAGCTGGCCTTTTTCCACCTCAACAAAGCTGGCCGGATCGTTCTTACGGCCGCCCACCTTAAACGGTGCGGCGGCGGAAAGTACCGGCAGTTTCGCCAGATCCGGATCGCCCTGAATAAAGCGTTCAACGTAAGCTTTTTGCGCGTTGTTCACCACCTGCACGGTTGGATCGTCCTGCACCAGTGCCAGATAGCTGTACATGTTATCGGCCGATTTACCGATTGGTTTGCTGACGAATTCGCGCGTGGCGTCATGGTCGGCTTTCAGGATCTCAACGATTTTCGTGTCTTCAGCGGCCAGGGATTTTTTTGCCGCCGCATCATAAATCGGGCGGGCTTCAGCTTTCGCCTGGGTGACCTGCCATTTCCCGCTGTCGTTATTCAGCACCAAATCCACCACGCCCAGATGATCGCCCCACATGCCTGGCATTACTGCCGGAACGCCGTTCAGGGTACCTTTAGCGATATCTGCGCCTTTGATGTTGGCAAAGTCTTTCCCCGGGAACACGGCGTGAGCATGACCAAACATGATGGCATCAACACCCGGTACTTCGCTGAGGTAATAAACCGAGTTCTCCGCCATAGCCTGATACGGGTCGGCAGAAAGGCCCGAGTGAGCCACCACGACGACCACATCCGCGCCCTTGGCCCGCATTTCCGGTACGTATTGACGTGCGGTTTCGGTGATGTCATTCACTGTCACTTTGCCGCTGAGATTGGCTTTATCCCAGGTCATGATTTGCGGTGGCACAAAACCGATGTAGCCAATTTTCAGCGTCTGCTTGTGACCCTCTTTGTCGACCACCTCGGTGTCTTTAATCAAATAGGGGGTAAAAAGCGGTTTTTTGGTTTTAACGTCGATGATATTGGCGTTAACGTAAGGGAACTTCGCGCCTGCGAGCGCCTTATGCAGATAGTCCAGACCGTAGTTAAATTCATGGTTGCCGAGGTTGCCGACCGCGTAATCCAGCGTATTCAGCGCCTTATAAACCGGGTGCGTTTCGCCGGCTTTCAGCCCTTTCGCCGCCATGTAATCCCCGAGCGGGCTGCCCTGAATCAGATCGCCGTTATCGACCAGTACGCTGTTTTTGACTTCATTTCTGGCGGCATTGATCAGACTTGCCGTACGTACCAGGCCGAATTTTTCCGTTGGCGTATCTTTGTAATAATCGAAATCCATCATATTGCTATGCAAATCAGTGGTTTCCATTATGCGCAGATCGACGGTTGAGGCATTCACGCTGGCCGCTATCAGCGTGGCCAGAAGCGTTGCACTAAACTTAATCATCAGAGGGCATCCTTTTTAGAACCAGGCCACAAAAGAAAATGTATATACAGCTTATTGCTTACAGAAGTGTGAATCATGCCATGAATAGAGCGTTTAAAACCGCAGGCGCTATCACAGTTGGCGGATCCTCTGACGATCGGGTATAAGTAAAACAACGAGTTAACACCGCTGCTATAAATGAGGTGGAGAATGCTAGAACATGTATGCCAGCTTGCACGGAACGCGGGCGATGCCATTATGCAGGTCTACGATGGAATCAAACCGATAGAAATCACCAGCAAGCAGGATGATTCTCCGGTCACGGCGGCGGATATTGCCGCGCACACGGTGATCCTTGCAGGATTACAGGCGCTGACGCCAGATATTCCGGTGTTGTCAGAAGAGGACCCGCCGGGCTGGGATATCCGCCAGCACTGGCAGCGTTACTGGCTGGTTGATCCGTTGGATGGTACCAAGGAGTTCATCAAACGTAACGGTGAATTTACCGTTAATATCGCGCTGATCGAGAAAGGAAAACCGGTACTGGGCGTGGTATATGCCCCGGTAATGAAGGTGATGTACAGCGCGGCCGAAGGTAAAGCCTGGAAAGAAGAGTGCGGCGTGCACAAACAAATCCAGGTGCGCGACGCGCGTCCACCGCTGGTGGTGATAAGCCGTTCGCATGCCGACAACGAGCTAAAAGAGTATCTGCAACAGCTCGGTGAGCACCAGACCACGTCGATTGGCTCATCGCTGAAGTTCTGCCTGGTGGCAGAAGGGCAGGCACAGCTGTACCCGCGTTTTGGGCCGACCAACGTCTGGGACACCGCAGCAGGCCACGCCGTTGCCGCGGCAGCCGGAGCGCACGTTCACGACTGGCAGGGTAAACCGTTGGATTACACCCCGCGTGAATCGTTCCTTAACCCCGGCTTCCGGGTCTCTATTTACTGAGCAATTTGTGCAGCAGGGCGATAACCTGCTGCACCTCTTCTTGCGTTAACGCCCCGTCTTTCGCCCACTGAACGCGACCGTCTTTGTCGAGGACCGCGATGGCTGAGCTCTCTTCGTCCAGTTGCCAGGTTTTACGCGCGATGCCATTGCTGTCGACAATAAACTGTGACCACGGGTAAAGCTTCTTGTTGCTCTCAAGGCTGCTGCGTACAAACATGCCGGAGCCGGGAATGGCATCATCCGTGTTAACGATGGTGGTGGTCTGATAGCGGTCGTGCGGCAAGTTCGCCGCTTTGATGGCCTCAATCAATGTGGCGTTTTTCTCTTTTGCTGAGGTGCGTCCGGCGATGTGTTGCACAATGCGAACTTTCCCCGGCAACTGCGCGCTATTCCAGCTTTTGTAGCTAAACTTATCGTTATCAAGAATCAGTTCGCCGCGATCGGCGATCCCGACCGGCGGCACGCGCTGGTTGGTTTCAAATTTATGGGCAGAGGCCATCATCGGCAGCAACAGGCACGACAGTGCCAGCAGTTTTTGTAAGGTCATGGTGTTTCCTTCTTTCTTATTTTGCAGGTGATCCGACCACTTGGGTGTGGAGTTTAAGCATATGTGCGATTGATGCTTTTTCCCGCAAGCGCAATGCCAGTTTGCGGACGAGCGCACAAATCCTGTGAAAAATGAAGGCTTATACTGAGGACAGCGAAACGTTGAAAAGATAATTCTGAATAATTGTAACCTGAAGGTAAATAAACTTATACACGCTGGAAACAACGTAGAGATAGTCTATAGTCATATGGCATTAAAATTTGCGCCTGAGGATTGTCGGACCGATTGTGGTACCGCAAAGGCGTAATGCTCAGCAGGAGACAACAATGAAAATTTTCCAACGGTACAACCCGCTGCAGGTGGCGAAGTACGTGAAGATCCTGTTTCGTGGACGGTTATATATCAAGGACGTAGGCGCTTTTGAATTTGATAAGGGTAAGATTCTTATCCCAAAAGTGAAGGACAAACTGCATTTTTCTGTTATGTCCGAAGTTAACCGTCAGGTCTTGCGTCTGCAAACTGAGATGGCTTGATCAAAGTGCTATGCGGTAGTTTAAGTAGTCTATAAAAAAACGGCTCCTGTAACAGGAGCCGTTGATGTTTTCAGGTCGGCAAACTTATGCCGCGCCGTCTTCTTTCGCATCCGGCAGCTTTGGCACCAGAACGGTGGGTTTGCTGTCCAGACGCGTCACCAGCAGCTGATCGATCTTGTAGTTATCGATGTCCACCACTTCGAATTTATAGCCTGAGTACTTCACTGAGTCGGTACGTTTCGGGATTTTACGCAGCATAAACATCATAAAACCACCGATGGTTTCATAGTTGCCAGACTGCGGAAACTCGTCGATATCCAGTACGCGCATCACGTCATCAATGGGCGTACCGCCGTCGATAAGCCAGGAGTTCTCGTCACGCGCTACAATCTGTTCTTCCAGACCCTGACCGACTAAGTCACCCATCAGCGTGGTCATCACGTCGTTCAGTGTGATAATGCCCACCACCAGCGCGTACTCGTTCATGATAACGGCAAAGTCTTCGCCTGCGGCTTTAAAGCTTTCCAGCGCCTCAGACAGCGTCAGGGTATCCGGGACGATCAGCGTATTGCGGATCTGCACGCCGCTGTTCAGCGCCATGCTTTGGTTGGCCAGCACACGGTTCAGCAGATCTTTGGAGTCCACGTAGCCGATGATGTGATCGATATCTTCGTTACACACCAGAAACTTGGAATGTGGATGTTCCGCCACTTTGTTCTTCAGGCTCTGCTCATCTTCGTGCAGATCGAACCAGATGACGTTCTCACGTGAGGTCATGGATGACGGTACGGTACGGGATTCCAGTTCGAACACGTTTTCGATCAGCTCATGCTCCTGCTTACGCAAGACACCCGCCAGCGCACCGGCTTCAAATACGGCATAGATATCATCGGAGGTGATGTCATCTTTACGCACCATTGGGATCTTGAACAGCCGGAAAATACTGTTTGCCAGCCCATTGAAGAACCACACCAGCGGACGGAACACCATTAAACAGAAGCGCATCGGGTTGATGATGCGCAAAGCCACAGTTTCTGGCGCAATCATACCGATGCGTTTCGGGGTTAAATCCGCGAACAGGATGAACAGACCCGTTACTAGCGAGAACGACAAAATAAAGCTCAGTTGTTCGGACAGTTCTGGAGCAAAGTACTTTGAGAAAAGGCCGTAAAAGACCGGGGAAAATGCCGCATCACCCACGATACCGCCAAGAATGGCGACGGCGTTAAGGCCAATTTGCACCACCGTGAAGAACATGCCGGGGTTTTCCTGCATCTTCATTACGCGTTGCGCATTAATGTTGCCTTCATCGGCAAGCAGCTTAAGTTTAATTTTGCGTGATGCGGCAAGCGAGATCTCGGATATCGAGAAAAACGCACTCACGGCGATCAGGCAGAGAATGACTAAAATACTGTTTAACATATCTTATCCAGCCGTTAAGGCCAGATCCTCGGAAGGGAAATGGATAAATCCGTATGAATCTATATTGAATTCAAACTAAAGACCGGCTCGTGGAAGTGAGCCGGTAAATTCAGAAGCTAGTATAGCGTAAGGTACTGTAAAGTCGCCAGAGGGGGATTATTGCGGCTTATCCAACGGCGTTAATCCGGCGTACGGTCTGCATCTCTTGTTCGCAATAGGGTGAACCGTCTGGCTTCAGGACATCATGAAACCATAGCTGTGCGGTCTTGTCGTTGAGCGCGATATCCGGCCACGGTAGCCAGGTTTGCGTTTTGCCCTGCACCAGCCCCCAGTGATAGCTGGAAACGCGCTGCGCGTTAAACAGCGGCAGCTGTTCTTCTATTCGGCTACCAACGTGGCGGGCCAGCCATTCGGTACAGAAAACCGGTCTGCCAAACTCAGCGAGCTGTGACAAAAGAGACAGTTGGCCTGGGGTATCAACATACGCATGGTAGCTAATGACATCTGAAAGTCGCAGTGCGGCAACATCTATCGGATGGGTAAAGGCGTTCCCGCATGCTGCGCGATCGTCAATATGCCAGGCGGCGACGGTTAGGGGCTGAGACGGCGACTCCTGTCGCGCCCAGCTAAACAGGTGAGTTAGCAGGGTCAAGGCGTAAATTTCCAGCCGGTCGTCGTAACGGGCAAATTCACCTGTGCTACAGAAAATCCCGCCATTGCCGGGCTCATTGTAGAGATCCCAGACGCAGATGCGCGAGTCATGACGATAGTATCGAATGATATCGCGAACGTAGGCTTCAATGTGCGGCCAGCATGTTCTGTCCATTACGCAGGCCCGTCCCGGACTGCCCGCCGCCTGGCTATTATGCACGCCGGGAACCGGGGCTTTTTGCAGGCCGATAAACGGTTCATCGCCGGAAAAGGCGCAGTCGTCGAGCAGCGTCAACATCACCTTGATACCGTGGGTGTGTGCAATGCTTAGAAAGGTGTCGATACGGCCAATCAGGCCATCGCGGTCATGCTGCCAGACGGTAAACGGTAAGTTCGTTCGCAGCTGGTTATAGCCGTACTGGCTGGCCCAGCGAAGTTCCTGTTCGATGGTGTGGATATCGAAACTCTCGGCTTGCCACATGTCGAGCCAGTTGACCGCAGTACGTGGTAAGTAATTAAAACCACAGCCCCAAGGTTGCTGCTGATACCAGCGCTGTGCCTGCGTTTTGCTCCAGGGTTTATACATGATGCGCTCCTTATTCTGCTTCTGAAAGACTGACGCGCCCCGTGGCCCGCTGCGTTGCACTGCCACCCCAGACTTCATCGTACTCGTAGCCGGTGAGCTGCTTTATCACCACCCGTGTTTCCTCATCGCAGTCGCGATAGTTGCCTCCCAGCTTGCGGCGGGCTATCTCTTTGAGCAGCAATTTATGCGTCTCACGCGTAAGCTTGAATTTGTAGGTGGTGTAGAAACTGACGGCCAGCAGCGCGGTGGTAGCAAAGATCATCAAGCCGATAATGGCGTGCAGCGCCATTGCAGGCTGGGCGCCGCTGCCTTTCACAAAACCCGACTCCTCCAGCACCATGCCGATCAGCAGGATAGCGATAGCCACGGTACTTTTGCGGGTGAGTACCATTACGCCCGCAAAAATGCCTTCGCGCCGCTGTTGGGTCACCATCTCGTCGATATCGGGGATAAAACTGTAAATATTCCACGGAATATAATAGAGACCCGAGCGCGCCATGCCGAGCAGAATAAAGACGGCGGAGAACAACACGTTGGAGACCTGAGTTTGGGTGTAATAGATAATAAATAAAAATGCCAGCACCGCAAATATACAGCTATAAGAGAGTCGCAGCGCCGCGGACGGCGTAATATTGAGTTTATTCAGTAATAGCATAAAACCATAGGTGCCAAACACCGACGCAAACGCGGCAATGCTTAACCAGCCGGAAACCGATGCAGCATCCTGATTCAAACAATAGATAACGTAAAAGGTAAATACTGAACCGAATACATCCATCGCGGTGAAAGAGAAAATATAAATAATAATATGCAAACGAAAGGCGCGAATTTTGAACGAGGAGAAGAGATCGAGTACCAGGTACTTCAGATGATTGAACAATCCGCTACTGCGCTGAAGGTCCGTTTTAAATGTCTCCTCTTGCACATCTTTGGCCTCCCATGTGCAGCGCCAGGTAATAAACACGGCGATACAGAAAACGACGGAAAAGATAATCCCGGTCAGGGTGTAGGTAAACGGATTATCTTTGCCCGTAAACTGCATGAGAATGCCGGGAACTGAGACGGCCAGAAAGCCGCCGAGCTGCGAGCAGATCATGCGCACGCCGGAAAGGCGGCTACGCTCTTCGTAACGGTTAGTCATCTCTGCTGCCAGGGTTTCCCACGGTACCAGTACCATGGCCGACAGCAATTCAATCGACAAATAGGTTCCCAGGTAATACCAGTAACCCATATCGGTCAGCCACAGCAGGGCATAGAGAAACATGAGCGGCGAACTGAGTAATAAAAAGAAGCGGCGACGGCCAAATTTCCGCCCAAGCCAGGTATTGCCAAAATTATCGGTGACGTAGCCCATAATCGGGCTGAGTAAAGCATCAATCACGCGGGCAATAGCAAATATGGAACCTGCCTCCAGGACGCTTAAACCGCAATAGGTAGTGTAAAAAAATAACAGCCAGGTGCCGATAATAGCGAAAGCCCCGCCGCCAAATAAATCAGTGATGCCGTAGCCAATTGCTACACCATAACCGACTCTGCGTTCAGTTGGTTTAACCATAATTATTTTTCCAGTGTATATATACGTCATCCTTCAAGCAGCCTCTTTGTTGGCTACGCCTGCTCACCCAGTCACTTATTTATGTAAGCGCCTGGGCGTTACCAGACTTGCCGCCTTAAAGCATCTTGAATGATTTTGTGTATAGGGTATCTGTATGCCGGTATTACCCGGCTTATTTATTTACTTATGGAATGCTTAATGAATTTTAATTATTAATATTTATCCATTGTCGCGTCAGAGATGAACGATAAATAGCGTCCACCATCAACAGCGATTTTTGGGCTTGATGGATATCGATATATTCTGTCTGACCGCGATGGGTAATAGCATGATAGAACTGGCGAATGGCCAGTTGGTGACCAAGACCCCAGTAGCTTTTGGCGCTGCCGTCTGGTGAACCATCGCTTTCCAGCTTCAGGCGCTGGTCCTTTGTGACGCGCCATAGCGCGTTGTCAGTTAGCTGAAGCATGCCGTTTTCACAGTGGATCTCCAGCAGCAGCGGCGAATCGAGCGTATTGCAGTTGCTGGCGTAAAACAGGCCACGTGCACCGTTGGCAAAATGCAGCGTTGCCATCGCGCTGTCTTCTGCTTCCGTCACCGCTGCCAGTTCGCTGCTATCCACCACGCCTTTTAAGCGTGTGACGCCCCCGGCGAACCACTGCATCAGATCGAGAGTATGAATGGCCTGATTAATCAGCAAACTGCCGCCTTCGCGGGCAAAACGCCCGCGCCACGGACTGTCGCTGTAGTACGCCCCGGAGCGTGACCAGGTCAGCACGGCTTTCATGCTGAGCATTTTGCCAAGCGTATTTTTCGCCAGTTCATCGCGTATGCGTAGGCTGGTGGGATTCAGTCGGTTTTGGTAACACACGCCCAGTAGTCCCGGCGCCGAGGCTGCGGCGTCAGCGATGTCGGCAACTTCCCCTCCATTCATGCCTACCGGTTTTTCGCAAAACACATGCTTCCCGGCAGCAAGGGCGGCGAGAATCATATTTTTATGCTCAAAATGCGGCGTACAGATATGCACGACGTCAATGTCGTTATCCAGCAGCATTTCCCGGTAATTGGGATAAAAGCGGCAGTTATAGGTCATCGCCTGCTGTAGCCCGTTGACGCTGTCGGTGTCGACCAGCGCGCGTAGCGTCACCCCCGGCAAGAGCCGTAGGGCGTTGACGTGACTACGGTGGATGGCACCGGCACCAATAATGGCGGCATTTAACGTTTTCATGCTGCCCCCATTATGCATGCGCATTGGCGAGCATTTGCGCCTTCACGCACAGCTCGGCGGCTTTAAACGCGTGGGCCTGGGTCATGGCGTTTTCGGTACGGTTCAGGCAGTCGAGAATAAACTCGCCGAAGAACGGGAACCCTACCTTACCGGCGACCGGATAGCGGAATTCCCCCTCTTTATTAACCAGATACACTACATCCTGTTCACCTTGGGTAATATCGACATACTTGCGGATCTCGATATAGCCCTCGGTGCCCAGCAGCGTCAGGCGTCCGTCCCCCCAGGTGCTGAGGCCGTCCGGCGTGAACCAGTCGCAGCGGAAATAGCCCGTTGCGCCGTTCTCGCCCGCCAGCATCGCATCGCCAAAGTCTTCAAACTGTGGATACTGTGGATGATTAACGTTGCGCACCTGGCTTGCGACCACACGCGCCTCGAGGTTGTCGGTGTAAAACAGGAACTGCTCAATCTGATGGCTGCCGATATCACACAGAATGCCGCCGAAATAGCGTCGATCGTAGAACCAGTCCGGACGTCCGCTGCCTTCACGATGCGGGCCGGTGCCCAGGGTCTGGATCACCCGGCCAATTGCCCCCCGCTTGACCAGATCGCCCGCAAAAACTGCGCTTTCAACGTGCAGGCGCTCGCTGTAGTAAACCGCGTACTTGCGCCCGGTCCTGGCCACCATAGCTTTGGCGTCTTCCAGCTGTTCGAGAGTAGTCAGCGGTGCTTTGTCGGTGAAATAATCTTTACCCGCCGCCATCACCTTTAGTCCCAGCGGGCAGCGTTCAGAGGGGATTGCCGCCCCGGCGACCAGCCTGACATCGCGGTCGTTGAGAATGGTCTCCAGTGAGTCAGCCACCTGCGCCTGCGGGTACTGTTGCAGGAATTTCTCCACTTTCGCCGGGTCCGGGTCGTACACCCACTTCAGGGTGGCTCCGGCTTCGATCAGCCCGTTGCACATCCCGTAGATATGACCGTGGTCGAGCGTGGCAGCGGCAATCACAAACTCACCAGGTTTTACCACCGGCTGCGGTTTGCCGGTCGGGGCGTAGTTCATTCCATCTGTCTTGTTCATTACTCTGCTCCTGAATCTAAGTCTTTACCCAGAGGGATAGCACCGACTTCCGTGAAATTGCTCACGGAGGCGGATTTCTCATAAAAATGCGGGGCTTTTGCCATCAGGCCGCCGGTACGATAAAAATCGTCGTGGCTGGGGATGGGCAGCGTTACCACCGTGCGGATAATGGCGGATTTGTAGATAGCGGTAATCAGCTCCAGCGAACGTTTACCCTGTTCCCCGTCGACCAGTGGGGGCGTCTGTTGTTCGATAGCGCTGAGCAGGTTGTCGATTTGTCCGCTATGCAACGTCCATTGAAGCGCAGGCATGGCATGAAACAGCGCGTCCAGTTGCTCTTCCAGTTCGCGATTATTGTCCGCTTGTGGAAAGCCGTTATCCGCCGACTGGCTGGCATACACCTTCCACGGGGCGGAGATCCGCGCCTTTTCGCCCTGAATAACGATTTTCTGATCTTCACCATGATGCACAACGGATGCGGTGAGCTGAGCCAGCGCCCCGTCTGAATATTTGAAAATGGCCGCACTGAGATCTTCCACTTCCGCGTTGTCATGGGCGACATTGCTCATCATCGCTACCACTTCGCTCGGGAAGCCGAGCATCCACTGAATTGCATCGATGTGGTGTACCGCATGATTCAGCGTGCAGCCGCCGCCTTCTTTCTGCCAGGTGCCGCGCCACCACAGATCGTAATAGCAATGCCCGCGCCACCAGAACGAGTCCACCTGTGCGTGGCAAATTTTGCCCGCAAGGCCGGAATCAACGGCGGCTTTTAAGCGCCAGAAGGCATCGGTAAAGCGGTTTTGTGCGATGACCGATAACATTTTTCCGCTGGCTTTCTGCGCGGCAATCATCGCATCACACTCTGCGAGCGAGGCGGCCATCGGTTTTTCGCACAGCACGTGTTTGCCCGCGTGCAGAGCATCAATGCTGATGTCGGCGTGGACGTACGGCGGAGTACAGACGTCGACAACGTCCACATTAATACCCGCGTCCAGCATGGCCTGATGGCTGCTGTAGACCCGTGCTTCGCTTAGGCCGTAGCGCGTTTTCTTCTCTTCGGCTTTTTCCGGCCAGATGTCGACCAGCGCGACGATCCGGCAGCGATCCGCAAACTGTAAATAGCTTTGAATGTGGTTATGGGAGATGTTTCCGGTGCCGACAATGGCAATATTCAGCATGGTCATCCCCTTAACGCTGCCAGCTTGCGGAGGCGTCCAGCGTGCGGCTGGCGGTGGTTTTCTCGACCGATGAGTCGATACGCGCCTGCAACAACCGGGCATAGCGCTGCTCGTCAATTGGCAGCTCAACCCAGTCATCGGTCCAGGTGGAGAGGTGCATGGCGTTGGACAGCGTCAGGCCGCGAATGCCTTCCAGACCAGGGGCGATGAGCGGTTCGCCGTGCAGGACCGCGGCGGTGAAATTGGCGGTGATGACATGATGCTCACTGCATTCTGGTGCGGTAGGGATAGTCACTTCCCAGCACTCCGGCTCGCCAAAGCCGTTTTGCCAGCGGGCGTTGAAGTCGGTTTCGGATTCACGCAGTCGCCAGAAGCGCAGGCGGCCTTCTTCCACCACCACTTTTCCGCGATCGCCGACGATCTCGAGGCGGTTGGTGCCGGGGGTTTCGGCGACGGTGGTGATGAACACGCCGGTTGCACCGTTGGCGTATTCCGCGTAGGCGGTGACCTCATCTTCTACTTCAATCTGGCGGTGTTTGCCAAACTGGCAAAACGCGCGCAAGCGTATGGGCATACCGACCAGCCATTGCCACAAATCAAGCTGGTGCGGGTCTTGATTGAGCAGCACGCCGCCGCCTTCGCCTTTCCATGTCGCGCGCCAGCCGCCGGAGTTGTAGTAACTCTGTGAGCGATACCAGTTGGTGATTATCCAGTTGGAGCGGCGCAATTCGCCCAGCTCGCCGCTGTCGATCAGATCTTTTACTTTCTGATACAGCGGGTTCGGGCGCTGGTTGTACATCATGCCGAACACCACATCGCATTCACGGGCGCAGGTGTTCATCTCGTGGACCTGCGCGGTACAGACCCCGGCCGGTTTTTCGCACAACGTATGAATGCCAAGACGCATCGCCATCATCGATAAACCCGGATGCGCATAGTGCGGCGTAGCGACGATAACCGCGTCGACAAGCCCACTGTTCAGCATCTCCTCAGCGCTGATAAACAGTGCAACCGCATCGCCTACTAACTGGCGAATAGCGGCATGCTTGTCGGCGTTATTATCACAGACCGCCGTCAGGCAGGCGTCCTTTACGGTCCCAGCCAGCAGATAGCGGGCGTGGACGGTGCCAATATTTCCCACGCCAATAATGCCAAAGCGTAATTTTTTCATGTCAGGCCTTTTCATCAGAAATAAGGGATAAGCGGACCATAAGAAACGCCTGGAATATCGACAATGTGATTTTGTGAGAGCGGTTGCAGGATGAGGAAGAAGTTCGCACAGATATTAAAAAAGTGTTTTAGAGTCAATGAACTAGGTTTGCAAAAACTTGCAAAAATAGATTGCGAGCGAGGTCACAGAATGTCAGGCAAGCTAAAAATGGATGAAATCGCTGCCTTAACCGGGTTCTCCGTGAGTACCGTGTCGAGGGTACTGAGCGGGAAGTCCTGTACCAGCGATAAAGCTCGGGAAGCCATCGTGAAATGCGCGCGCCAGCTAGGGGTGCTTGATACGCTGGCCTGCGGGCGGCTGCTGATCAACGGGATTGCGGTCTTCGCTCCACAGCGCACATTCATTGCGCAGGGCGATGTGTTTTACCTCGAAGTGACGCGCGGTATTGCTGAAGCTATTGCGCCGCATGATGTCTATCTGAGCTACTGCGGGTTAGATGAGCAGCGAGCCGACATCAAGCTCTTTCTGCAAAAGGCCAACAGTAAGAATATCAACGCTATTATTCTCATCGGCATTGATGACCCCACCGTGCATAAGCTGGCGCAGTCGCTGGGAAAACCCTGCGTGCTGATCAACTCACAGGATAAAGAAGGGGTATTGGACGCGGTCTCGCCCGATCACCGATCGATTGGCAACCAGGCGGTGCAGTATCTTTTTGAGCAGGGGCATCGGCGCATTCTCCACGTCACCAGCCTACGACGTGAAACCCTGTACTGGCGTCTGGAAGGCATAAAGGAGATCTATCGGCAGTATCAGGTGCCGTTTGATGCCCGGCGCGATCTGTTGGTGACGGAAGGATTTTCTGAACCAGAGGCGATACAGGCGATTAGCGACCGGCTACGTGAACTGCCGCAGAGCGAATGGCCGGAAGTGATTTTCTGTGCCGGGGCGTCAATGTCCAGCGGCGTTCGTCGCGTGCTGGAAGCGTTGGGGGTACGCATTCCCGATGATATCTCGCTGATGACCACGGACGTCAAAGAACTGGATGGCCATGTGGTTTCTGCGGTCACCAGCATTACCATTCCCTGTCGGGCATTAGGCGTAGAAGCGGTGCATTTGCTGCAAAACCGCCTCAATCGCCCGGCTGCGCCGGTGTTTAATCTGCTGCTCAAGGGCAAAGTGACGGAAAGGGGAACCGTCGCCAATGCCACGCGCCATGCCGCGCTGGCGCGGGAGCAATAGTTGACCCGACAGGCCCGATAAACGTAGCGCCATCGGGCAGCAGCAGATTAGTTCTGCGGCGGCAGGCACACGCCAATGCCGCCAATACCACAATATCCATAAGGGTTTTTATGCAGATATTGTTGGTGATCGTCCTCGGCATAATAGAACGGCGTGGCGGTATTAATCTCTGTCGTGATGTGGCGGTCATCGCCCGCAGCGGTCATCGCCGCCTGAAAACGCGCGAGGCTGGCATCTGCGGCACTCTTTTGCTCCGGCGTGAGCGGATAAATGGCCGAACGATACTGCGTGCCCTGGTCATTGCCCTGACGCATGCCCTGCGCCGGGTCGTGATTCTCCCAGAACACCTGCAGCAGTTGCTCGTAGCTGATAACATGCGGGTCATAAACGATACGCACCGCTTCGGCATGGCCCGTTTCGCCAGAACAGACTTCCCGATAGGTTGGGTTAGGCGTGTAGCCGCCGGTATACCCGGCAGCCGTGCTGTAAACGCCGGGTAAAGACCAGAACAAACGCTCCACGCCCCAGAAACAGCCCATCGCGAACAGGGCGATTTCCATCCCTTCGGGTACGTGGGTCATCGAATGTTGGTTCACCGCATGCAGCGTTGCCACGGGCATCGGGGTGTTGCGTCCAGGTAGAGCATCTGCTTGAGAAACAAGATGCTTTTTATCAAATAAACTCA
The DNA here is from genome assembly GCF_057838705.1 of Citrobacter sp. KH_055_1. Lineage (NCBI taxonomy): Bacteria > Pseudomonadati > Pseudomonadota > Gammaproteobacteria > Enterobacterales > Enterobacteriaceae > Citrobacter > Citrobacter sp. KH_055_1. Next base: position 4,219,464 of record NZ_CM174473.1, on the reverse strand, counting down.
TGGCCGTTCTCCCGAAATCAGTCATTTGGGTTAAGGTTGTAACAAGACGCGTCTTTGCCCACAATAACTGGCGTGAATACGTCTAGAGTTAAACATAAGAAATATTTGGGTTGCCGTCTGTTTTTCAACTCTTATTGTTGATTTTTTGTTAAGCCGAGGAACGGCAGAGTATTTTTTTCCAGGGGTGGGAAAAAAGGATATTCAGGAGAAAATGTGCCACATATCCGTCAGTTGTGTTGGGTGGGGTTGCTGTGCTTAAGCGGCCCGGCCGTCGCCGCAAATGTTCGCTTACAGGTCGAAGGATTATCGGGACCGCTGGAGAAAAACGTCCGTGCGCAGTTGTCCACGATTCAAAGTGATGAAGTCACACCGGACCGACGTTTTCGTGCGCGCGTTGATGACGCTATTCGCGAAGGGTTAAAAGCGCTGGGCTATTTTGAGCCGACCATTGATTTTGAACTGCGTCCGCCGCCGGCGAAGGGACGTCAGGTATTAATCGCTAAAGTGACGCCCGGAGAGCCGGTACTTATTGGTGGCACCGACGTTGTTTTACGCGGCGGGGCGCGCACCGATAGCGATTACCTGGATCTGCTGAAAACGCGTCCGGCAATCGGCACGGTGCTCAATCAAGGAGACTATGACAGCTTCAAAAAGTCATTAACCAGCGTGGCGCTGCGCAAAGGCTACTTTGACAGTGAATTTAATAAAAGCCAGCTGGGGATTGCGCTCGATCGTCGCCAGGCGTTCTGGGATATCGATTACAACAGCGGTGAGCGCTATCGCTTTGGTCATGTCACCTTTGAAGGTTCGCAAATTCGCGATGAGTACCTGCAAAACCTGGTGCCGTTCAAAGAGGGCAAAGAGTACGAATCCAAGGACCTGGCGGAGCTGAACCGCCGTCTCTCAGCAACCGGCTGGTTTAATTCTGTCGTTGTGGCACCAGAGTTCGACAAAGCCCGCGAAACCAAAGTGTTACCGCTGAAAGGCGTGGTCTCACCACGCACGGAAAACACCATTGAAACCGGGGTGGGCTATTCAACCGACGTCGGGCCACGGTTAAAAACCACGTGGAAAAAGCCGTGGATGAACTCCTACGGCCATAGCCTGACCACCAGTGCCAGTATCTCTGCGCCGGAGCAGGTCCTGGATTTCAGCTATAAAATGCCGCTGTTAAAGAACCCGCTGGAGCAGTATTACCTGGTGCAGGGGGGCTTTAAACGTACCGATTTAAACGACACCGAGCAGGACTCAACAACGCTTGCCGTCTCCCGCTACTGGGACCTCTCCAGCGGCTGGCAGCGTGCGATCAACCTGCGCTGGAGTCTTGACCACTTTACTCAGGGTAACGTCACCAACACCACGATGCTGCTGTATCCGGGCGTGATGATCAGCCGGACGCGCTCGCGCGGCGGCCTGATGCCCGTCTGGGGCGATTCCCAGCGCTATTCCATTGATTACTCCAATACTGCCTGGGGCTCTGACGTCGACTTCTCCGTCTTTCAGGCGCAAAACGTCTGGATCCGTACGCTGTACGACAGCCATCGCTTTGTGATGCGTGGCAACCTCGGCTGGATTGAAACCGGCGATTTCGACAAAGTCCCGCCGGACCTGCGTTTCTTCGCCGGGGGCGATCGCAGTATTCGCGGCTATAAATACAAATCTATTTCGCCTGAAGGGAGTGACGGCAAGCTGAAAGGGGCCTCCAAGCTGGCGACAGGATCGCTGGAATACCAGTACAACGTAACCGGTAAATGGTGGGGGGCGATGTTTGTGGATAGCGGTGAAGCGGTGAGCGATATCCGCCGAAGCGATTTCAAAACCGGTGCTGGGGTTGGCGTTCGTTGGCAGTCACCGGTCGGGCCGATCAAGCTCGATTTAGCTGCGCCGATCGGCGACAAAGATGAACATGGTTTACAGTTTTACATCGGTCTGGGGCCTGAATTATGAGTTTATGGAAGAAGATAAGCCTCGGCGTATTGATTGTTATCCTGCTGTTGTTGGGCTCCGTGGCGTTCCTCGTCGGCACGACCTCGGGCCTGCATTTGGTCTTCAAGGCCGCTAATCGTTGGGTTCCAGGGCTGGAGATTGGCCAGGTCACCGGCGGCTGGCGGGATCTGTCGCTTAAAAATATTCGCTACGACCAACCTGGTGTGGCGGTGAATGCCGGTGAAGTGCATCTGGCCGTTGGTCTTAACTGCCTGTGGGACAGCAGCCTGTGCGTCAACGATCTGTCGCTGAAAGACATCAACGTGGCGATCGACAGCAAAAAGATGCCGCCTTCTGCGCCGGTTGAGGAAGAAGACAGCGGCCCGCTAAACCTCTCCACGCCTTACCCGATCACGCTTTCCCGCGTGGCGCTTAACAACATCAATATCAAAATCGATGACACCACGGTGTCGGTGCTGGATTTTACCTCCGGACTGAACTGGCAGGAAAAAACGCTGACCCTGAAACCTACGTCATTGCAGGGGCTGTTAATCGCCCTGCCAAAAGTGGCGGACGTGGCGCAGGAAGAGGTGGTGGAACCGAAGATCCAAAACCCGCAGCCGGATGAAAAACCGCTGGGCGAAACGCTGAAAGATCTGTTCTCAAAACCTGTTTTGCCGGAAATGACCGACGTTCATCTGCCGCTGAATCTTAATATCGAAGAATTTCGCGGTGAGCAGTTGCGCGTCACTGGTGATACGGATTTAACGGTGCACAGCATGCTGCTGAAGGTGAGCAGCATTGACGGCAACATGAAGCTCGACGCGCTGGATATCGACTCCAGCCAGGGGGCAGTGAAGGCCAGCGGTACGGCGCAACTGACCGACAAATGGCCGGTTGATATTACCCTCAACAGCACGCTGAACATCGAACCGTTAAAAGGCGAGAAGGTGAAGCTGAAGGTTGGCGGCGCGCTGCGTGACCAGCTGGAAGTGGGTGTCAATCTGTCTGGTCCGGTGGACATGGATCTGCGTGCACAGACACGTCTGGCGGAAGCGGGATTACCGCTCAATCTGGAGGTGGTGAGTAAGCAGGTTTACTGGCCATTTACCGGCGATAAGCAGTTCCAGGCCGATGACATCAAGCTCAAGCTGACTGGTAAGATGACCGACTATACGCTCTCGATGCACGCCGCCGTGAAAGGCCAGGATATTCCTCCGGCGATCATCACGCTGGATGCCAAAGGCAATGAGCAGCAGATCAATCTCGACAAACTTAGCGTTGCCGCGCTGGAAGGTAAAACCGAGCTGAAAGCGCTGGTGGACTGGCAGCAAGCCATTAGCTGGCGCGGGGAGCTGACGCTGGACGGCATCAATACGGCGAAAGAGGTGCCGGACTGGCCCTCGAAACTGAATGGTGTGATCAAAACCCGCGGTAGCCTGTACGGCGGAAGCTGGCAGATGGAGGTGCCAGAGCTGAAGCTGAGCGGTAACGTGAAGCAGAACAAGGTCAATGTGAACGGCTCGCTGAAGGGTAACAGCTACCTGCAGTGGACCATCCCCGGCCTGCATCTGGAACTGGGGCGCAACAGCGCTGAGGTGAAAGGTGAGCTGGGCGTCAAAGATCTCAATCTCGACGCGACGATTGATGCCCCAAGTCTGGATAACGCGCTGCCGGGGCTGGGCGGCACGGCGAAGGGGCAGGTCAAGGTGCGTGGTACGGTAGAGGCGCCGGAACTGCTGGCGGATATCACCGCCCGTGGCCTGCGCTGGCAGGAACTGTCCGTGGCTCAGGTGCGTGTTGAAGGCGATGTGAAATCAGCGGAGCAGATTGCCGGTAACCTCAACGTGCGCGTTGAGCGGATTGTGCAACCTGATGTGAACATCAATCTGGTTACGCTGAACGCCAAAGGAAGCGAAAAGCAGCATGAGCTGCAGCTACGTATTCAGGGCGAGCCGGTTTCGGGACAGCTTGATCTGGCCGGGAGTTTTGATCGCAAAGAGCAGCGCTGGAAAGGGGAATTAAGCAATACCCGCTTCCAGACCCCGGTTGGTCCGTGGTCGCTGAACCGCGCCATTGCGCTGGATTACCGCAATCAGGAACAGAAAATCAGCATCGGGCCGCACTGCTGGAACAACCCAAATGCGGAACTGTGCGTACCGCAGACGATAGATGCCGGAGCGGAAGGTCGCGCAGTGGTGAGCCTTAACCGTTTCGATCTGGCGATGCTGAAACCGTTTATGCCGGATGCCACCCAGGCCAGCGGCGTGTTTACAGGCAAGGCCGATGTGAGCTGGGACACCACCAAAGAAGGACTGCCGCAGGGGCAGGTGACGCTGAATGGACGTAATGTGAAGGTGACACAAAGCGTCAACGATGCCCCGCTGCCGGTGGCGTTTGACACGCTGAATCTCACCGCCGACCTGCACAACAACCGTGCCGAACTGGGCTGGCTGATCCGCCTGACCAATAACGGCCAGTTTGACGGTCAGGTGCAGATAAGTGACCCGCAAGGACGACGCAATCTGGGCGGGAACGTCAATATCCGCAATTTCAATTTAGCGATGGTGAATCCTATCTTCTCGCGCGGCGAAAAAGCCGCCGGAATGCTAAACGCCAACCTGCGCCTCGGAGGTGACCTGCAAAGTCCACAATTGCTCGGCCAGTTGCAGCTGAGCGGCCTGGACGTTGACGGCAACTTTATGCCGTTCGACATGCAACCCAGCCAGTTGGCCGTTAACTTCACCGGGACCCGTTCGACAATTGCGGGCGTGGTGCGCACGCAGCAGGGAGAGATAAACCTGAGCGGTGACGCCGACTGGAGTCAACTAGACAACTGGCGAGCGCGCATTGCGGCCAAAGGCAGCCGGGTGCGTATCACCGTGCCGCCAATGGTGCGCCTGGATGTCTCGCCGGATGTGGAATTTGAAGCCACGCCGAACCTGTTTACTCTGAACGGCAATGTTGATGTGCCGTGGGCGCGTATTGTGGTGCACGACCTGCCGGAAAGCGCAGTCGGTGTTTCCAGTGATATGGTGATGCTCAATGACAATCTACAGCCGGAGAAACCGCAGAGCGCCGGGATCCCGATCAACAGCAACCTGAACATCCACGTCGGCAACAACGTGCGTATCGATGCCTTTGGTCTGAAAGCACGTTTGACGGGCGATCTCAAAGTGGCACAGGATAAGCAGGGGCTGGGCCTCAACGGGCAGATTAATATCCCAAGCGGCCGCTTCCATGCGTATGGTCAGGATTTGATTGTACGTAAAGGTGAGCTGTTGTTCTCCGGTCCACCGGATCAGCCGTTGCTCAATATCGAGGCTATTCGTAACCCGGATGCCACCGAAGACGACGTGATCGCCGGTGTTCGCGTAACGGGTACGGCAGATGAACCGAAAGCGGAAATCTTCTCCGACCCGGCGATGTCGCAGCAAATGGCACTCTCTTACCTGCTGCGCGGGCAAGGATTGGACAGCGAACAGAGCGATAGTGCGGCAATGACGTCTATGCTTATTGGCTTAGGGGTTGCACAAAGTGGTCAGATTGTGGGTAAAATCGGGGAGACGTTTGGCGTAAGCAATCTGGCGCTGGACACGCAAGGGGTGGGCGATTCATCTCAGGTGGTTGTCAGCGGATATGTACTGCCAGGTCTGCAGGTGAAATATGGTGTGGGTATATTTGACTCTTTAGCGACACTCACGCTACGTTATCGTCTGATGCCTAAGCTATATCTGGAAGCTGTGTCTGGCGTTGATCAGGCACTTGATTTGCTCTATCAGTTCGAGTTTTAGCAATGCGAATATTTGTTTATGGTAGTTTACGTACCAAGCAAGGTAACAGCCACTGGATGACCAACGCCCAGTTGCTGGGTAATTTCAGCATCGATAACTACCAGTTGTACAGTCTGGGCCACTATCCAGGCGCGGTTCCGGGAAACGGAACGGTACACGGGGAAGTTTATCGTATTGATAACGCCACGCTGGCAGAGCTTGATGCGCTGCGCTCGCGCGGCGGAGAGTACGCACGCCAGTTAATTCAGACGCCTTACGGAAGTGCATGGATGTATGTATATCAACGTCCGGTAGATGGGTTAACGCTGATAGAAAGCGGTAACTGGTTAGACCGCGACAAGTACTAACATATACCTGATGGATTTCGAGTTGCATCAAGGCGGCGACGCAGGAATCCCCAGTCACGTACATCAGTACGTGACTGGGGTAAGCGAGGAAAGCCAACGCAGAGGCAGTTTGAAAGACGACAGGTATAACACGCCACCCTCGGGTGGCGTTGTTTTTTAGGATTTAGAACTCCACGCGCGCGCCAAGGTTATAGCGGCGTCCTTCCACCTGAGCGGACTCACTCCATGCGGTCGTGAGTTTCGGATCCTCATCCAGCACGTTGTAGACCCCCGCCATCAGCTGTGTGTGCTTATTCAACTGGTAGCGTACGCCCACATCCACCATCGTGTAATCATCGTACTTGTTGTTATTACCGCTGTTGCGGTTGCTGCTGCGGTAGTTCACCGTACTCCACACGTCGAGGCTTTGCGTCGCCGTCCAGTTCAGTGAAAGGTTCGCCATATGGCGTGGGTAATCGTTCAGCGCGTAGCCTTTGTTGACGCCGCTTTTCTGCTCGCTGTGGTTGTAGGTGTAGTTGGCATTGGCTTTGACGTCGGTGCTAATTTGCCAGTCGGCGTTGAGCTCGACGCCGTACACATCGGCTTCGCTGACGTTAAAGTATTTACTCACCGAGTCGGCGTTGTAGCCATTGACTGAGCACTGGTTGGTCGCCGTGGTTTCACAAATGGTTTGTTCCGCAATCTTGTCTTTGAATTGCGTATAGAACACGGTGCCATCGAGCGACAACACATCGCCCGTCCAGTACAGACCCAGCTCAGAGTTAACGCTTTTCTCCGGTTTTAAGTCGTCATTGCCGACCGTCAGGAAGGGATAGGGCACGGTTGAACCGTAAGGGGTGACGAAGTTACTGGAGGTGGCTCGCAGTTCCGGCTTTTTATACCCGGCGGAGACGCCGCCTTTCAGCGCCCAGGCATCGTTGAATGCCCAGTTGCCGTACATTTTCGGCGTAATGTGCGTACCAAAGTTATCGTCCTGATCCATACGCGCGGAGGTCGTCAGGATGAAATCGTTGATGCTCCAGCCGTCTTCCACGAACAACGCCCAACCGTTGCGGCTGATTTTGGTAACAGGCTCCGAGCCTGGCAGCGTTTTGTTGGCGACATCAAACCGGTCGTTTAACTCTTCGCGGGTGAAGTTCGCCCCGACGGTCAGCTTATGGGTGTCGAGCGTGAAGGTGGTTTGTGAATTGGCGACGTAGTTTTCCATCTGCACATACTGCGGTGACTGCCCGTCATAAACGTATTTTGAGCGGCCTTTTTCGTAGTTAATGTAGTTAGTTGTCGCGATAGTATCATCGGCATACCAGCCGGTATGGGTCAGGGTGGCGGCGTTACGATCATATAACCATGACCACGGCGCACCGCGTTTCTGGGTGCGGTTTTTTTCCTGCTCGCCGGTGACAACGTTGAGATCGAAGAGGTTATTTTCGCTGGCGGCCAGACCCAGCGTCATATCCACGGATTTGCGGTTATGTTTGCCGAAGTAATTATTCCGATCGTCGTCGCGACGGTCGAGCCAGTCGGCAGCCACGCTTAAGCCGAGAACATCGGGAATAATTGGCCCCATGGTGAACAGATTCATCTGACTGGTATTGCCGAGATACTGGTGTTCCTGAAGCCAGGTATTCGCGGCAATTGCCGTCGTCCAGTCTTTCGCCCCATACGGCTTTTTGGTGATGACGTTAACCACGCCGCCGATGGCATCGGAACCGTACAATGATGACATCGGCCCACGAATAACCTCGATGCGCTCAATGGCTTCCATTGGCGGTAAGAAGTTGGCTTCGGTGCCGATGTCGTGCCCATAGGGGCGTGACTGGCCGGTATTTTGTTTGACGCTGTTCACCATGAAGGCGGTATAGGACGGGTCCATGCCGCGGATCATAATGCTGCCAGCATTCATGCCGCTGCTGTTCGACACCGAGACGCCGGGAATATTTTTAATGGCTTCCCCCACGTTGCGGTCCGGCTGAATATCCAGCGTTTTACGGTCGATAACTGAAATAGTCGCCGGGGCTTCACGCTTTTGCTGCGAGAAACCGGACGCCGTAATCACCATTTCATCTTCGCTATTGCGTGAGGTTTCCGTTAATTCTTCGGCCTGCGCGGGAAAAATAACCCCGCCTGAGAATGCAACGATCCCTGTCAGCGTAATAAGTTGACGCGTTTTCATAATATAAGACACCTGAAAAGTAAAAAATAAAAGCGCCACCTTGCCGCGCAACATGGCGACAAGGTGCAAAATAGTTTTTGATTATTAGTATTGAGATAAATCGATTTTCAGCACGTAGTCGGGCTTGACGCCAATCATTTTTTCCGGCTGTTTTACGCTGACATACAAGGTGTTAGCGTCCGGTGAAAGCGCCAGACTGTTAGGTAAAGCATTGGTTTCAATGCTGTGTTTTACCTGATAGGTGTTGCTATCGACAATGCTGACCTGCTTGGCATTGCGGTGTGTAATATAAACTTCCTGACGCGTCTCGTTATAGAGAACGGCCAGTGAATTAATGACTTTGATTGGGGCAATGACTTTTCCGGTATGAATATCGACAACCAGAACATCGGCTAAATCAGGATCGGTCAGGAACGCGCGATTATTTTTGCTATCAAGGGCGATATTCAGGAAGAAATGCTTTTTAGCGGGTTCAACGGAAAAACGGTTAATTATTTTGTGGCGGGTGGTATCCAGCGTAATCAGCTCGTTTCTGCCGTTCACCACGTACAGACGATCGTTTGTAGCATCAATCGCCATGCCGGTCGGGTATTCGCCCATATTTTCAAGGGTGGCTATTTTTTCACGCTTTTGCGTATCCACCACCCAGATAACGCCTTTTTCAGCCACGCCGGAAACGTACAGGCGGTGATGTTGCTTATCCAGCACCATTTCACGCGTATGGATGATTTCCTTCGGGTTGCTGGTATCGCTCAGTTGCAGTATCGCCCGTTCTTTACCGCTGCGGGTATCGATAATCGTCACCGAACCTTCCAGCGTATTACCGACATACAGCACCTGATTTTCTTCATCCAGCGCGGTAGCAAACGCCCGGCGGCTGGTTTCGATGACTTCGGTGGTGGTGAGTTTCTCCAGATCGAGTTTGTAGATAACCCCGCGGGTTTTGTCTTTATCAAACGACGGTGAAGAGGCGGCAAAAAGCGCCTTCTGCTGGCCATCAACCGCCAACTCATACACCCCGTTACCGACGTCGCGGGTCAGGAAATCTTTCTCAGACAGCATCTCTGCCACGCTGGGCAGGCTGGTAAATAACAATGTTGTGGCGAGGGCCACGGCGGAATAGTGTTTCAGGGACTTCACAGTGTGGAGGTTCATTGACGTTTATTCACATTTATTTACGTGTTGCGAATGATAATGAGATCTAGTCTCATTCGCAAATAAGATGAGCAAAATGTGACTACCCAATCTGGTAGGTCAAAAAGAAAACAGCGGAGAAAGGAAAAACGAAGAGAGGGAAAATGAGAAGTAAAAAACCCTTACTAACCAGACGCTGGCGTTCAGGGTTTTGAGCTCAGGCGAACTTATTTCTTCGCACGCTCGAAGGATGCAACGATTTCAGCTTTAGCGGCTTCAGCGTTGTCCCAACCGTCAACTTTCACCCATTTGCCTGCTTCGAGATCTTTGTAATGCTCGAAGAAGTGAGTGATCTGCGCTTTCAGCAGGTCCGGCAGGTCGTTCACATCTTTGATGTGAGCGTATTCTTTGCTCAGCTTGGTGTGCGGTACCGCAACCAGTTTCGCATCTTCACCGGATTCGTCGGTCATTTTCAGTACGCCAACCGGACGGCAGCGGATCACTGAACCTGGCTCCAGCGGGTACGGTGTCGGGACCAGAACGTCGACCGGGTCGCCATCCAGAGACAGGGTGTGGTTGATGTAACCGTAGTTGCACGGATAGAACATCGCAGTGGACATGAAGCGGTCAACGAACAGGGCGCCGCTCTCTTTGTCAACTTCGTATTTGATCGGATCTGCGTTCGCAGGGATCTCGATAACAACGTAGATATCTTCCGGCAGATCTTTACCGGCAGGGACGTTGAGTAAGCTCATGTCTGTTTCCTTTAAATATGCTATGGCAAACAAGTGGCGGGTATTATAGCCAACTCGCGCTGAATGTCTCCGCTTGTTTTCGATTTGCCACCTCGGATTTTCGCTTTTTCTCCCTGTCTTGATGACAGAAAAATCCATAACTTCAGCTGCATTTTTCATAGGGTAATGAAAGCGATTACAAACTTGTGATTAACGTTTTATTTACTTTTTTGAAGTGTGATGTAACGCAATCCGTTACATGCTCGATTGTCTATAGTTTTTTCGCGACGGTTTATTAATCAACAATAATCACCCTACGAGGACGCACTTATGTGGAAGCGCTTACTTTTAGTCACAGCAGTTTCGGCAGCCATGTCATCTATGGCGATGGCCGCCCCTTTAACCGTAGGATTTTCGCAAGTCGGGTCTGAATCCGGCTGGCGTGCAGCAGAAACCAACGTAGCGAAAAGCGAGGCCGAGAAGCGCGGCATTACGCTGAAAATTGCCGACGGCCAGCAAAAACAGGAAAACCAGATTAAAGCGGTACGTTCATTCGTGGCGCAGGGCGTGGATGCTATTTTCATTGCGCCAGTGGTAGCAACTGGTTGGGAGCCGGTATTAAAAGAAGCGAAAGATGCCGAGATCCCGGTCTTTTTGCTCGATCGTTCCATCGATGTTAAAGACAAATCTCTCTATATGACCACCGTGACGGCCGACAACGTGCTGGAAGGCAAATTGATTGGCGACTGGCTGATTAAAGAAGTGAACGGCAAGCCGTGTAACGTTGTGGAGCTACAAGGAACCGTCGGTGCCAGCGTGGCGATTGACCGTAAAAAAGGCTTTGCTGAAGCCATTGCCAAGGCACCAAACATCAAAATTATCCGCTCTCAGTCCGGCGACTTTACCCGCAGTAAAGGCAAAGAAGTCATGGAGAGCTTTATCAAAGCGGAAAACAACGGCAAGAACATCTGTATGGTTTACGCCCACAACGATGACATGGTGATCGGGGCGATTCAGGCAATCAAAGAAGCGGGTCTGAAACCGGGCAAAGACATTCTGACTGGCTCTATCGACGGCGTGCCGGATATCTATAAAGCGATGATTGACGGGGAAGCCAACGCCAGCGTCGAGTTGACGCCAAACATGGCCGGTCCAGCCTTTGACGCGCTGGAGAAATTCAAAAAAGACGGCACCATGCCTGAGAAGCTGACCATTACCAAATCTATCCTCTATCTGCCGGATACCGCGAAAGAAGAGCTAGAGAAGAAGAAAAACATGGGCTACTAAGCCTTCATGAAAATGCCGGGGGCGCTGCGCTTGCCCGGCCTACATTAAGCGCTTTTGTAGGCCGGATAAGCGTAGCGCCATCCGGCGTAATGCCGGAGGAATACCATGACCACCGACCAACATCAGGAAATCCTTCGCACCGAAGGGTTAAGTAAATTTTTTCCTGGCGTCAAAGCGCTGGATAACGTGGATTTCAGCCTGCGGCGTGGCGAGATTATGGCGTTGCTCGGTGAAAACGGAGCCGGTAAATCGACGCTGATCAAAGCGCTGACCGGCGTTTACCACGCCGATCGCGGCACCATCTGGCTTGAAGGCCAGGCTATCTCACCCAAGAATACCGCCCATGCCCAGCAACTGGGGATTGGCACCGTGTATCAGGAAGTGAACCTGCTGCCCAATATGTCGGTGGCAGATAACCTGTTTATTGGCCGCGAGCCGCGACGCTTTGGCCTGCTGCAGCGCAAGCAAATGGAAAAGCGTGCTACGGAGCTGATGGCCTCCTACGGTTTTTCCCTTGATGTGCGCGAGCCGTTAAACCGTTTTTCGGTGGCGATGCAGCAGATTGTCGCCATTTGCCGGGCTATCGATCTGTCGGCGAAAGTATTGATCCTCGACGAACCCACCGCCAGCCTGGATACCCAGGAAGTCGAGATGCTATTCGGTCTGATGCGGCATCTGCGCGATCGCGGCGTCAGCCTGATCTTCGTTACCCATTTTCTCGATCAGGTCTATCAAGTCAGCGATCGGATCACCGTTCTGCGTAACGGCGGCTTTGTCGGCTGTCGCGAAACCCGCGAACTGCCGCAGATCGAACTGGTGAAGATGATGCTCGGTCGGGAACTAGATACCCACGCGTTGCAGCGTGCGGGCCGCACGTTGCTGAGTGACAAACCGGTGGCTGCCTTCAGTGGTTTTGGCAAAAAAGGCACGATCGCACCGTTCGATCTGCAGGTCCGTCCCGGCGAGATCGTCGGCCTGGCGGGGTTGCTGGGATCGGGACGTACAGAAACCGCAGAAGTGATCTTTGGCATTAAACCTGCCGACAGCGGCAGTGCGCTGATCAAAGGCAAACCGCAGACCCTGCGATCGCCGCATCAGGCCTCGTGTCTGGGGATCGGCTTCTGCCCGGAAGACAGGAAAACGGACGGCATTATTGCTGCCGCCTCGGTGCGGGAAAATATCATCCTGGCCCTGCAGGCACAGCGCGGCTGGCTGCGGCCGATTCCGCGCAAAGAGCAAAATGACATTGCCGAGCGTTTTATCCGCCAGTTGGGTATCCGCACCCCCAACGCCGAACAGCCGATCGAGTTTCTCTCCGGCGGTAATCAGCAAAAAGTTCTGCTGTCGCGCTGGCTGCTGACTAAACCGCAGTTTTTGATCCTCGATGAACCCACGCGTGGGATCGACGTTGGGGCGCACGCCGAGATTATTCGCCTGATCGAGACACTGTGCGCCGACGGTCTGGCGCTGCTGGTGATCTCTTCTGAACTGGAAGAACTGGTGGGTTACGCCGATCGGGTCATTATCATGCGCGATCGCAAACAGGTGGCCGAGATCCCGCTGGCTGAACTGTCCGTACCGGCAATCATGAACGCCATTGCGGCCTAAGGAGACTGTTGTGATGCCTCAATCTCTCCCTCAATCCAACACCACGAAACGACGATTTCGCTGGCCGAAGGGCATGCCGCAACTGGTGGCGCTGCTGCTGGTGCTGCTGGTTGACAGCCTGGTCGCCCCGCACTTTTATCAGGTGATTTTGCAGGATGGCCGTCTGTTCGGCAGCCCGATTGATATTCTCAACCGCGCCGCGCCCGTGGCGCTGCTGGCGATTGGCATGACGCTGGTGATTGCCACCGGCGGTATCGATCTTTCCGTTGGCGCGGTGATGGCCATTGCGGGGGCAACCACCGCCGCGATGACGGTTGCCGGGCACAGCCTCCCGGTGGTCCTGCTTGCGGCGTTAGGCTCCGGTATCCTGGCGGGATTGTGGAATGGGATTCTGGTGGCCATCCTCAAGATCCAACCGTTTGTTGCCACGTTGATCCTGATGGTGGCCGGGCGTGGGGTAGCGCAGTTGATCACCTCCGGGCAGATCGTCACGTTTAACTCGCCCGATCTGTCATGGTTCGGTAGCGGATCGCTGTTGCTGTTCCCGACGCCGGTGATCATCGCGCTGCTAACGCTGGTCGCTTTTTGGCTGCTGACGCGTAAAACGGCGCTGGGTATGTTTATTGAGGCGGTCGGCATCAACATTCGGGCGGCGAAAAATGCCGGTGTGAATACCCGCGTTATCGTGATGCTCACCTATGTGCTGAGCGGTCTGTGCGCGGCCATTGCCGGGATTATCGTCACGGCGGATATTCGCGGAGCCGATGCCAACAACGCCGGGTTATGGCTGGAATTGGATGCCATTCTGGCGGTAGTGATCGGCGGCGGTTCGCTGATGGGCGGGCGATTTAACCTGCTGCTGTCGGTGGTAGGGGCGTTGATTATTCAGGGCATGAACACCGGGATTTTACTGTCCGGCTTCCAGCCGGAGCTCAACCAGGTGGTTAAAGCCATCGTGGTGCTGTGCGTGCTGGTCGTCCAGTCGCAACGCTTTATCAGCCTGATAAAAGGAGTGCGTGGTCATGATAAAACGTAACTTACCGCTGATGATCACCCTTGGCGTCTTTGTGCTGGGCTACCTCTACTGCCTGACGCAGTTCCCGGCCTTTGCCTCGACGCGCGTGATCTGCAATATCCTGACCGACAACGCCTTTTTAGGCATTATCGCTGTGGGTATGACCTTCGTGATCCTCTCCGGCGGCATCGATCTTTCCGTCGGTTCGGTGATTGCCTTTACCGGCGTATTTCTGGCAAAAGCCATTGGTTACTGGGGGATTTCCCCGCTGCTGGCGTTCCCGTTGGTTCTGGCGATGGGCTGCGCGTTTGGCGCCTTTATGGGGTTACTGATTGATGCCCTGAAGATACCGGCGTTTATTATTACGCTGGCGGGAATGTTCTTTCTGCGTGGCGTCAGCTATCTGGTCTCCGAAGAGTCTATCCCCATTAACCACCCGATTTATGACACGCTCTCCAGCCTTGCCTGGAAGATCCCCGGCGGTGGTCGTCTGAGCGCTATGGGACTGTTGATGCTGGGCGTAGTGGTGATCGGTATCTTCCTTGCGCACCGTACACGCTTTGGCAATCAGGTGTACGCCATTGGCGGTAGCGCGACGTCAGCTAACCTGATGGGGATCTCGACCCGCAGCACGACAATCCGCATCTATATGCTTTCTACTGGGCTGGCGACGCTGGCCGGGATTGTCTTCTCCATTTATACCCAGGCCGGTTATGCGCTGGCAGGCGTCGGCGTTGAACTGGATGCCATTGCCTCGGTGGTGATCGGCGGTACGTTGCTGAGCGGTGGCGTGGGCACGGTGCTGGGCACCCTGTTTGGCGTGGCAATCCAGGGATTGATTCAGACCTACATTAACTTTGACGGCACATTAAGCTCATGGTGGACGAAGATCGCCATCGGTATTCTGCTGTTTGTTTTTATCGCCTTACAGCGCGGTCTGACGGTGCTATGGGAAAACCGCCAAAGTTCACCGGTCACACGGGTGAATACCACGAGCGCGTCAAAATGATGTCGTGGGCTGTTTTTCGCGTATAGCGGGTAATGCGTATACACTAGGAGGCTACACTTACTTAATGGAATCAAAAGCATGAAAGGAATCGAAGGCGAAGGGCTACCGACAGCATGCGCCAGCTGTGGGGAGAACGTACTGCCTCCGGATACCCACTGCACGCGTTGTGAGAATAAAAAATATACGGGAATTGGCGGCTGGCTTTATTTACCGGCGGTGACGCTGGTGATGTCCGTCATTTCTGGGGTCATTGGCTTTTTCGGTGTGGCGATGTTTGTTTTGCACACTGAAACGGACGTGAGTGCGCTGGTTATTTTTGAACTCGTCTGTATGGCTGTTCTCTTAATGCTGCTGGTTTACACGACGTTTTTGTTTTTCAAAAAGAAACGTCAGCTACCCAAGTTTTATACTGCCTTCATTTTAGGCACCACGCTTTACTACGCGATGGACAGCTGGTTGGGTGCCATGTTCTATGGCGTGGGGTTGAGCACTGACGATATAAAAGCGTTTGTCTCCTGCGCGGCCCAGATCCTTATCTGGATACCGTATTTCCGCGTATCAAAACGGGTCAAACTGACCTTCGTCAACTAAGCACGTAAAGGACGCCGGATTGCTCCGGCGTCTGAGTCTTACGCGTCCGGGAACTCACGGATTAAACGTTCAACGTCTTCAACCATATGGTCGTTACCGACGAAGAATGAACGACGCTGGTGCAGGCTCTCCGGGATGATATCCAGAATACGGTTTTTACCGTCACTTGCTTTGCCGCCCGCTTGCTCGGCCAGCAGGGCCATTGGGTTGCATTCGTACAGCAGGCGCAGTTTTCCATCCGGATGGCTGGCCGTGCTCGGGTACAGATAGATCCCGCCTTTCAGCAGATTGCGGTGGAAATCCGCCACCAAAGAGCCAATGTAGCGCGAGGTATACGGGCGCTGGGTGGCTTTATCCTCTTCCTGGCAGAACTTAATGTACTTCTTCACGCCATTCGGGAATTTGATGTAGTTGCCTTCGTTAATGGAGTAGGTGCTGCCTTTTGCCGGGAAACGCATGCGCTCCTGGCTGAGGCAAAATACGCCCAGAGAAGGATCGTAGGTGAACGCATGTACGCCACAACCGGTGGTATACACCAGCATGGTGGATGAACCGTAAACGACGTAGCCCGCCGCCACCTGCTTGTTGCCCGGTTGCAGGAAATCCTCTTCCGTTACCGGCGTACCGACAGGGGTGACACGACGATAAATCGAGAAGATCGTGCCGACAGAGACGTTAACATCGATGTTCGATGAACCATCCAGTGGATCCATGAGTACAACGTATTTTGCGTGTTCACAGCCTTCGAAGACGACGATTTCATCTTCTTCTTCAGAGGCAATGCCCGCCACAATATCGCGTGCCTTCAGTGCAGCTTTCAGTTTTTCGTTCGCGAACAGATCGAGCTTCTGCTGAACCTCTCCCTGCACGTTCTCAGCACCGCTGGCACCCAGGATATCGACCAGGCCGGCCTTGTTGATATCGCGGTGGATGATCTTGGCGCCCAGCTTTATTGCCGATAACAAAGCAGTCAGCTCACCGGTAGCATGAGAGAACTCGTGCTGCTTTTCGACAATAAATTCACCTAACGTTTTCATAACACTTTCCCTGCAAATTGTATGGAGTAAAGCGACCGCCATAATCTTAACAAATATTTCAGCCCTCGCGCTTAGGTGAATCGCGCCAGCAAACTGCGGATTATCCTGAAATGCGTTTCTCAGTTGCCTGACATGTGCGTAAAATGACCCCCAGATTAAAAAAGGATAGTGACGTATGCGCATTCATATTTTGGGAATTTGTGGCACCTTCATGGGCGGTCTGGCGATGCTGGCTCGCTCGCTCGGTCATGAAGTAACGGGTTCGGACGCCAATGTGTATCCGCCGATGAGCACCTTACTTGAGAAGCAGGGCATCTCACTGATTCAGGGTTACGATGCCAGCCAGCTCGACCCGCAACCGGACCTGGTGATCATCGGCAATGCCATGACACGCGGTAATCCGTGCGTGGAAGCGGTGCTGGAGAAGAACATTCCGTACATGTCTGGCCCGCAGTGGCTGCATGACTTTGTGCTGCGCGATCGCTGGGTGCTGGCAGTGGCGGGAACTCACGGCAAAACCACCACGGCTGGAATGGCGACCTGGATCCTCGAAGTCTGCGGCTATAAGCCAGGCTTTGTCATCGGCGGTGTGCCGGGGAACTTCGAGGTTTCTGCGCGTTTGGGTGAAAGCGACTTTTTCGTTATTGAAGCGGACGAGTACGACTGCGCATTCTTCGATAAGCGTTCCAAATTCGTACATTACTGCCCGCGTACGCTGATCCTCAACAACCTTGAGTTCGATCACGCGGATATCTTTGACGATCTGAAAGCCATTCAGAAACAGTTCCACCATCTGGTACGTATCGTGCCGGGTCAGGGACGCATCATCTACCCGGAAAACGACATCAATCTGAAACAGACGATGGCGATGGGCTGCTGGAGCGAACAGGAACTGGTTGGTGAGCAAGGTCACTGGCAGGCGAAGAAACTGACGACCGATGCCTCCGAATGGGAAGTGTTGTTAGACGGTGAAAAAGTGGGCGAAGTGAAGTGGGGCCTGGTCGGCGAACACAACATGCACAACGGCCTGATGGCCATTGCTGCCGCTCGCCACGTTGGTGTTCAGCCTGCGGATGCCGCCAATGCGCTGGGCTCGTTCATTAACGCACGTCGACGTCTTGAACTGCGCGGCGAAGCCCATGGCGTGACGGTGTATGACGATTTCGCCCATCACCCGACGGCGATTCTGGCAACGCTCGCCGCGCTGCGCGGAAAAGTCGGTGGCACGGCGCGCATTATTGCCGTGCTGGAACCACGTTCTAACACCATGAAAATGGGACTGTGCAAAGACGATCTGGCGCCGTCGTTAGGTCGTGCAGATGAAGTGTTCCTGCTGCAACCGCCGCACATTCCGTGGCTGGTATCGGAAGTCGCGGAAGCCTGCGTGCAGCCTGCTCACTGGAGCGGTGATGTTGACGCGCTGGCGGACATGGTGGTGAAAACCGCGCAGCCTGGCGATCACATTCTGGTGATGAGCAACGGCGGGTTTGGCGGTATTCATCAAAAACTGCTGGACGGCCTGGCGAAGAAAGCGCAAACACAAGCCGAAGAGTAAAAAAATGCCCGGTGGCGCAATGCTTACCGGGCCTACGATCGACTGTAGGCCGGATAAGGCGTTTACGCCGCCATCCGGCACTTTCAGCATACGGAGAAATTAGACTTCGTTTTCTGCCAACTCACGCAAATACTGAAAAATCTGACGTGCTGATTTCGGCGGCTTATTGCCTTCCTGCTCTTTCTTCGCATTGCGAACCAGAGAACGAAGCTGTTGGCGATCGGCGTGCGGCCACAGTCTGAGGACTTCCGCTACCGCATCATCACCTTCAACGATCAAACGATCGCGCAGCTGCTCCAGCTTGTGAAACATTACAACCTGTTGGTTGTGACGGTTCTTCAGCTTATCCAGCGCCTGACGGATAGGATCGACATCGCGCTGACGCAGCATCTTGCCAATCAGCTGCAGCTGGCGGCGACGGCCTTCCATCTTAATACGCTGAGCCAGCTCAATGGCGGCACGTAAATCCGCATCGAGCGGGATTTTATCCAGCGCGTTTTTCCCCAGTTTTACCAGTTCCACGCCCAGGTGCTTTAACTCCTCGGCGTCACGTTTTATTTCACTTTTACTGACCCAGATAATTTCATCGTCTTCGTCTTCGATGTCATCACCGGGAACGTCGTCGAGCCAGTCTTCGGGCTGCTTAGTCATGTCAGGCTCCTTAAAAAAAGAGGCTAATGTTACCAGTTAAGATGCGCACTGAAAAACGGTTCTCTGTTAGACTTCAGAGAAACTCTCTCTACATTATGGCATTTGCGATGAAAGTAATCTCACAAGTTGAAGCGCAGCGTAAGATTCTGGAAGAAGCAGTCTCGACAGCACTGGAATTAGCATCAGCTCAGTCGGACGGTGCAGAAGTCGCCGTAAGCAAGACGACGGGTATTAGCGTCAGCACCCGTTATGGTGAAGTGGAGAACGTAGAATTCAACAGCGACGGGGCGCTGGGCATTACGGTGTATCACCAGAACCGTAAAGGTAGTGCGTCGTCCACCGATTTAAGTCCACAGGCGATTGCGCGTACCGTGCAGGCTGCGCTGGATATTGCTCGTTACACCTCGCCGGACCCGTGCGCAGGCGTGGCGGATAAAGAACTGCTGGCCTTTGATGCGCCAGATTTAGACTTGTTCCACCCGGCGGAAGTCTCGCCTGACGAAGCCATCGAACTGGCGGCACGTGCTGAACAAGCGGCGTTGCAGGCCGATAAGCGCATTACTAACACCGAAGGTGGCAGCTTTAACAGCCACTACGGCATCAAAGTGTTTGGTAACAGCCACGGTATGCTGCAGGGCTACTGCTCCACGCGTCATTCTCTCTCCAGCTGCGTGATCGCCGAAGAAAATGGCGATATGGAACGCGACTACGCCTACACCATTGGCCGCGCAATCGGCGATCTGCAAACGCCGGAATGGGTGGGGGCCGACTGTGCGCGCCGCACCTTATCCCGTCTGTCACCGCGTAAACTGTCCACAATGAAAGCACCGGTTATTTTCGCCAATGAAGTGGCGACCGGCCTGTTCGGACACCTGGTCGGGGCCATTGCCGGTGGCTCGGTGTATCGTAAATCTACCTTCCTGCTGGACTCGCTGGGCCAACAAATTCTGCCGGAATGGTTGACCATTGAAGAACACCCGCATCTGCTGAAAGGGCTGGCCTCTTCGCCGTTCGACAGCGAAGGCGTGCGTACGGAACGTCGCGATATTATCAAAGACGGCGTCCTGACTCAGTGGCTGCTGACCAACTATTCTGCCCGCAAGCTGGGACTGAAAAGCACCGGTCATGCCGGTGGTATTCATAACTGGCGTATTCCCGGACAAGGTCTAAGCTTCGAGCAGTTGCTCAAAGAGATGGGCACTGGTCTGGTCGTAACCGAGCTGATGGGGCAGGGCGTGAGTGGTATCACCGGCGATTATTCGCGCGGCGCGGCTGGCTTCTGGGTCGAAAACGGTGAAATTCAGTACCCGGTGAGTGAAATCACCATCGCCGGTAACTTGAAAGACATGTGGCGCAATATTGTCACCGTCGGTAACGATATTGAAACGCGCAGTAATATACAGTGTGGTTCTGTGCTACTGCCGGAGATGAAAATCGCCGGGCAGTAATACCCGTCATACTTCGAGCTGCGGCGTGAATTATTACGGGTATCTGGCGTTATTCTTAATAATAAAAAAGGAAGTGAGCAATGCGTAAACACCTGTTAGCGATCGTCGCGGCTTCAACGCTGGTTTTAGGTTCATCTGCGTTTGCAGCCGATCTCGAAGACGATATGGGGATCCTCAACGACAACCTGAAAATCGTGGAAAAAACGGATAACGCAACTGAACTGAAAGACGCGTTAACCAAAATGCGTGCAGCCGCGCAGGATGCACAAAAAGGAACGCCACCGAAGCTGGAAACTAAATCCCCGGACAGCCCGGAGATGAAAGATTTCCGTCACGGCTTTGACACGCTGATCGGCCAGATCGACGGCGCGTTAAAACTGGCGAACGAAGGTAAAGTCAAAGAGGCAAAAGCCGTTGCGGAAGACCTGAAAACCACGCGCAACGAAAACCACAAGAAGTTCCGCTAATTTATTATTATCTATCCCCATCAGGTGCTCTTAATGGTGAGCATCTGATGGGATTTTATAATATGAACTCAGGATACTTAATGTTCTTATTTATTGGTTGGGTTTCATCTCAATAAAGATGCTGGAAAATTTTTTGGGGTACACGCCACCATCGTTGTTCTTCTCAACTTTATCTCCCATGCCAAAGGTAATAAGAATGTTTGGGTGTTTGATCGATTGGTATTTATATTCATAATAAATACTGGTATAGGTATTTATGCAGGTTCCATCTTTTTGTAGTCTGGCACAGTCGCTATTTACTTTTTTATTTTTGTTTATAAATCGTAATCCAAGATCTTTTCTAAAGTTATCCTGACTAAAATTGGGGAAAATAATGTTAAATTCTGTATCAGAAATGGAGATGTTACCAGAGTTTTTCCCTTTCAGATTTTTATCCATCCTTAGGAATAAATATATCCTTCCCCACTTCGTTAATTTCTCAGCCGAAATACCATCAGAGGGACCTTTTTTAGGATATGTTTTCCTTATTTCATCAAAAAATGAAACGAGTTCCTGAGTTATCATTGGAGACTTGTTGGCGATAAGATCAATCCACAGGTTTATTCCTGTGATAAGTTCATCTTTTTCCTGTGCACTAAAAATATATTGTTCTTTGCTCTCCTTTGGTCTGAGCACCTCATCATTAATTTCCTCTAATGCGTTTTCTTTTGGACGATGAACTGCGGAAAAGAAAAATGGGAGTGATAATATGAACAAAAGTAATAGGCGCATGTTGATTACTCCCTTATATCATCATGTATTACCTGCCTTTTATCTTCGGGTAAAAGATCTGAATCACCGGGAGAAAGAACCCATGATTTATATAGTTTAATCCTGTATCCGTCTTCATCTTTTTCTTCGCCTTGTTGAGCTTTTATTTTTCCTGTTTTTTCATACCAGGAAATAGGATCGCCCCAGGTCGCCTGAAAATTTTTAAACCACATATAAGGATTAACCAGCGCAAGGCTGTATGCCGCTATATCGACAACGTTATTACCTGTCCCAATAACCGAACCATGACCATCAGGAGTTGATACACGACTGGTTGATAGAATATCTCTTGCCGTTTCTGCACAGGTATTGTTTAACGATGTATCATAAAAAATGGTTTTGTTATCGACTTTTTTAGTGAATTCAGTGCTGTTCATCTTTATTTTTTCCGCCTGCTCTTTAGAAATACGCAGTCGGAACATTTTGGTTTTTTCTGTGATTTCATATTTTGTATTTCCCGGTCTTTCTCCATTATACTCGTCAGTTATCTTTCCACTCTCGCCGAGTTCTGCCGGACCAAAACTGAAAAATGTATCAACGATATCGTAGTCAGACAGGGTTGGGCGTCTGGTGACATAAAAGAAGGCATGTCCAAAATCTACAGACAGATTAAGTACATTATTATGAAATGCCTCAGGGTAATTAACTTCAAAGCCAACGGTTAATATATATTTATCTTCTCTGCTGATTTGTACAGTTACAGTATTAACTTCACCATTTTTAGATGGTTTAGCCTTTCCTGATGAATGTCGAGGTGATAATGTTTTCATGTTAACTCCTTTTACCATTTGTCAAAAATATATCATCTGTTGATGCCCGATGAAAGAGCAATAATATTCAAGGTAACTAATGGATTAATGAATTCAATAAAACTATGTTTTTTTGTTTTTCTATCATTAGTACCTATAGTGTTTCGATACTTCCCCAAAATGCGACACAGATCGCCATCCCCACCCGTCTTTCCACTTCGAAGTGGAAAACAACTCGCTACAAACTTTTAACCTCCACCGTTAGTTTACGCTTAGAGCCATTAGTGGGGTATGACGAGTGAATAACGGAGCGGTAATGAATGACAGGGGGGAATCGGTGACACCGTCTGGTGAACTGGCCGAACGCATGCTGGCGCAGGTGTATGCCCTGTTGCGCGCACGCCACATCATTCCCAATGCCGTACAGGAACAAATGCTGACATCGCATGTTCGCGCCATGGCGCACCGCTCGGTGACGGGTGAGCCTTTACCCGACGTTGATGCCAGCTTATTTGATGAAATTTCAGCCGAATCAATGGCACTTGCCCGCGACATCGTGGCGGAGTTTGGCAACCTTCCTGAAGAAGAGGCCTGGCTGCTGTCGGTACATTTCGAAGTCGCAAAAGAGAACCTTTAAGGAGCACAAGATGGAACAGATTACTGTGGTGATTGGCGATCGTCTGGGTAAAGGCCAGAAAGTGGCGGCAGGCGTTGAGAAAGCAGGCGGACGTGCGGTCGTGGTACCGGGCGTGGCGGCAGATATGAAGCTGGGTGACATGATGAAAGCGGAAAATGCCACCTTTGGCATTTCGTTTTGCGGCAGCGGCGGCGCGGGGGCTATCACCGCGCAGACCAAATATGGTTACAAAGCCAAATACGGTATGCGCTCGGTTGAAGAGGGCGTCACCGCCATCAACGAAGGTTGTAACGTGCTGGGATTCGGCTTTATGGACAAAGAAGAGCTCGGCGAGCGCCTGGTGCAGGCGTGGCAAAAGAAATACGGCGCTTAAGTATGAAAGAGCAATTCACCACAACGGTGAGAGTCACGGGTAAGGGTGACGCCAAAGCGCGCGCCTTTGCCGATGCCCTGAACCACGTTCAGGCCGCGGTGATGAAAGGGTCACCGCATATCTTACTGCGTATTGAGCCACAGGATGTGCAGGTTGTTCAAGCGCGTGAAACGGTGCGTAAAGAGGCGTTTTTATTCCTATTTTTGCGCCGCGAAAGACGCACTTTCAGCGTGGAGCTGGATGTGACCGTCAACGTGACTGCCATCAATCTTGAGAAGGTGGATTTCGTCACGCAACGCTGATTCACTATTAAAAGGCATAATTATGTTCCTGATAATATTAATAAAATCGCTCATCATCGGCGCGCTGGTTGGCGTAGGTGTCGGCGCTGGGGCTGCACGCATGTTTCATGCGCCTACCTCTCAGGGGATGGGCGCGTTTCGTACTCTGGGGGAGCTGAATTCCTGTGAAGGGGATCCTGCTTCTCACTTCTCATTCGGCCTGGGCTTCTTCTTTAACGCCTGGGCTTCATCCGTTGCGGCGGGGGCGTTCACGCAGGACGTTGACCACCGCATCATCCCTAACTGGGGTGCGGCGGCATTGATGCTCAAAAACCGTAATGTCGGTGAGACGCTGCATGACCCCAGACGCATGGCGATTGCCTGTGGCGTGATTGGCATGATTGTCGTGACCTTCCTGAACCTGACCGCGTCATCCGTACCGGCGGCGCTGCAGGTTACTGCCGTGAAGGTGCTGGTACCGGCGGCAAACCTGCTGGTCAACACCGTGATGCCGGTGATCTTCTGGCTGGCGGCAATCGATGCCGGGAAGAAATCGGGTTTCTGGGCGACCGTCTTTGGCGGCGCGGCGCAGCTGATAATGGGCAACGCCGTACCGGGTCTGGTGCTCGGTATTTTGATTGGTAAAGGCGTCGAAGAGAGCGGCTGGAACCACGTCACTAAAGTGATGATGGTGGCGATCGTGGCGCTGTTCGTGCTGAGTGGTTTCTTCCGCGGCTTCGATATGAAGATGATCGAATCCTTCCATCTGACCGTGCCTAACTGGCTGGAACTGATCCACAACTCACTCAGCGGCAAATAACGGAGGCCACAATGGAACAGAATAAAGGTTTTTGGTTCGCCGACTGGTCGTTCCCGATCTTCGTGGGACTGCTCTCCTCCGGCGTCTTTGCCGGCACGCACATGTACTACCTGTATGGCATCGGTGCGTTTAACGAAGTGGCCTTTGTGGCAATGCTGAAAGCGGGAATGGACACCGGTTCTTACGGGGCGGTAGCGGCGTTTGGTGCGAGCTTCCTGTTTGCCCGCATTATTGAAGGTTCGCTGGTGGGTATCCTGGACATCGGCGGGGCCATCCAGACCGGCGTTGGTTTGGGCGTGCCGGCACTGCTGCTGGGGGCTGGCATTATTTTCCCGGTCGCTAACTTTGCTGCCTCGCTGGTCACCGGTCTGGTGATTGGCCTGGCAATTGGCTACATCATCATTCTGGCGCGTAAGTTCACCATCAATCAGAGCGATTCGACCTACGGGGCGGACGTGATGATGGGAGCCGGTAACGCCTCAGGTCGCTTCCTTGGACCGCTGATCATCCTCAGCGCGATGACGGCTTCCATCCCTATCGGCGTCGGTTCTCTGGCCGGGGCGCTGCTGTTTTACCTGTGGCAGAAACCGATCACCGGCGGTGCGATCCTTGGGGCCATGATCCTCGGTTCCATCTTCCCGATTGCGATTAGCTAATTGCCTGATGGCGCTGCGCTTATCAGGCCTACAGCATCGTACTCGTTGTAGGCCGGATAAGACATTTATGTCGCCATCCGGCAACCGATTTCCTCTTTCTACAGGAGAGTGTGATGTTTGATTTACTCCTGCGCCATGCGCGTCTGGTAGACGATACGGTGAGCGATATTGCGGTCAAGGACGGCAAAATTGCGGCGCTGGGCGAGATAACCGATCCGGCGGTGAAAACCGTCAATTTACGCGGTGAGTGCTACGTCAGCGCCGGGTGGATTGATTCTCACGTCCACTGCTACCCGAAATCCCCGATTTATCATGACCAGCCTGACAGCATCGGGATTGCCACCGGCGTCACCACGGTGGTGGATGCCGGTAGCACCGGCGCTGATGATATTGATGATTTCTATACCTTAACCCGTGAAGCGACCACCGATGTTTATGCCTTGCTGAATATTTCCCGCGTGGGGCTGATTGCGCAAAACGAGCTGGCCAATATGGCTAATATCGACGCTGACGCGGTGAAGCAGGCGGTGCAACGTCACCCGGATTTTATTGTCGGCCTGAAGGCGCGGATGAGCAGCAGCGTGGTCGGTGAAAATGGCATTATCCCGCTGGACCACGCCAAAGCGATGCAAGCGCAGAATGGTGACCTGCCGCTAATGGTGCACATCGGTAACAACCCGCCGGATCTGGATGAGGTCGCCGAACGCCTGACGGCGGGCGACATTATTACCCACTGCTATAACGGCAAACCGAACCGTATTCTGACGCCAGAAGGCGAGTTACGGGCCTCGGTAACGCGGGCGATTTCGCGCGGCGTACGCCTCGATGTTGGACACGGTACCGCCAGTCTGAGCTTTGCGGTGGCGAAACGCGCCATCAGCTTAGGCATTTTGCCGCACACCATCAGCTCAGATATTTACTGCCGCAACCGCATCAGCGGCCCGGTGCATTCATTGGCCAACGTGATGTCGAAATTTCTCGCCATCGGTATGTCGCTCCCGCAGGTCATTGAGTGCGTGACCGCCAGTGCCGCCGACGGCCTGCGCCTGAAAAATAAAGGCCGACTTCAGGTCGGTCTGGATGCCGATCTCACCCTCTTTACGCTGAAGCGCCAGCCCGCCGTGCTGGTCGATGCCGAAAACGACAGCCTGCAGGCTGAACAACTGCTGGTACCGCTTGCTGCAATACGTGCAGGCAAGGGCTATATGACCGAACAAGGGAGCGTGGAACATGCCTTCGATTTTTGAGAAATACCATTTAAAACAGGTTATTAATACCTCTGGGCGCATGACTGCGCTTGGGGTCTCTACGCCGCGACCCGAAGTGGTACAGGCCGCGATGGCGGGGATGAATCAGTACTTCGAAATGAAAGATCTGGTCAATAAAACCGGAGACTACATCGCGAAGTTGCTCGAGGTGGAAGGCGCCACGGTGGTGTCCTGTGCCTCGGCGGGGATTGCCCTGTCAGTGGCGGCTGTGCTGGTAAAAGACAGCGACTGGCTGCTGGAAAACCTGCACGCCACACCAATCGACAACAACGAAATCGTGCTGCCTCGCGGCCATAACGTCAACTTTGGCGCACCGGTTGGCAGCATGGTGGCGCTTGGCGGTGGCAAGTTAGTCGAGGCCGGCTACGCCAATGAATGCTCGGCGGCGCAGCTGACAGCCGCCATCTCGCCGCGCACGGCGGCCATTCTGTATATCAAATCGCACCACTGCGTACAAAAAAGCATGCTCAGCGTAGAGCAGGCCGCCGTGGTCGCACGTACGCATAATCTGCCGCTGATTGTGGATGCAGCGGCGGAAGAAGATTTGCAGTGCTACTACCGTGTCGGTGCGGACCTGGTGATTTACAGCGGCGCCAAGGCGATCGAAGGGCCAACCAGCGGCCTGGTGATTGGTAAAACACAATATGTGGAGTGGGTGAAACGCCAGACGGCAGGTATTGGCCGGGCGATGAAGGTCGGCAAAGAGGGCATTCTCGGGCTGACCTGCGCCATTGAACTGTACCTCAGCGCGCAGAAAGAGAGCGGCGCGGAGATGGTCGAAAAAATGACGCCGTTTATTAATACGCTGAATACCTTCAATGGCGTCAGTGCGCGGGTGGTGTGGGACAGCGCAGGGCGCGACATTGCGCGTACCGAAATTAAGTTTGACGAAGCGGTAACCGGGATCGCCACCGGCGAGCTGGTTGAGGCGCTTAAGCAGGGCGAGTATGCGATCTACTTCCGCGGCTACAAAGCCAACGAAGGCATTATTGAAGCGGACGTGCGCAGTGTAGACCGCGCGCAGCTGGAGATAGTGGCGCGTCGTATTGCGGACGTGACCGGGCAGGAGAAAAAAGTATGAAACTGACGCCTAACTTTTATCGCGATCGCGTCTGCCTGAACGTGCTGGCGGGGTCAAAAGAGAACGCCAGTGATATTTACGCGGCGGCCGAAGGCCATGTGCTGGTCGGTGTGCTGTCCAAAAATTACCCGAGCGTTGAAAGCGCGGTGGCGGATATGCGTGAATACGCGGCGCTTATCGACAATGCGCTGTCCGTTGGTCTCGGGGCGGGCGATCCGAACCAGTCGGCGATGGTTAGTGAAATTTCCCGTCAGGTGCAGCCGCAGCACGTCAATCAGGTGTTTACCGGCGTGGCGACCAGTCGGGCGCTGCTGGGGCAATCTCAAACGGTGGTCAACGGTCTGGTTTCGCCAACCGGTACGCCGGGCTGGGTGAAGATCTCCACCGGCCCGCTCAGCAGCCAGTCAGCAGATGGTGTGGTACCGGTGGCAACCGCCATTGCACTGCTGAAAGACATGGGCGGCAGCTCGATTAAATACTTTCCGATGGGCGGTCTGCAATGCCGCGACGAATATCAGGCGGTGGCTGAAGCCTGCGCCCGGCATGACTTCTGGCTGGAGCCTACGGGCGGTATCGACCTGGACAACTTTACTGAGATTCTGCAGATTGCCCTTGATGCCGGCGTGAGCAAAATCATTCCTCACATTTATAGTTCTATTATTGATAAGGTGAGCGGCAACACCCGGCCTGACGATGTGCGCCAGCTGTTGGCAATGACCCGGGCCTGCGTAGGTTAACTGATTAGTGAGGAAACTGACGTGCGATTCCCCAACCAACGTTTAGCGCAGCTGTTTGGCATGCTGCAAAGCGAGGCGCTGCCGCAGGATGAGCTGGCGCAGCGGTTGTCGGTTTCCACACGCACGGTCAGGGCGGATATTACCGCGCTGAACGCGCTTCTCACCCCGTATGGCGCGCAGTTTGTCCTTAGCCGGGGCAACGGTTATCAGTTGAAAATTGACGATCCGGCACGCTACCAGACGTTACAAACGCAGCAGCCCGAGCGGTTGCTGCGCATTCCGCGTACCAGCCAGGAGCGGGTACACTGGCTGGTGGTTCGTTTTCTGACATCGGCTTTTTCGCTGAAGCTGGAAGATTTAGCTGATGAATGGTTCATCAGCCGGGCGACGCTGCAAAACGACATGGCAGACGTGCGTGAGCACCTGCAACGCTATCGACTGACGCTGGAAACGCGCCCCCGACATGGGATGAAGCTGTTTGGCAGTGAGATGGCGATCCGCGCCTGTCTGACCGATCTTCTGTGGACGCTGGCGCAGCAGGACCCGGCCCATCCACTGGTGATGGAAGAGGCGCTCAATGCGGGCGTCCCGCAACAGCTGCAGCCGGTTTTACAGGATATTTTCACCCGCTTTCATATTCGCCTGACCGACGAAGGAGAGCTCTTTCTGCGCTTATATTGTGCGGTGGCGGTACGCCGGATTAGCGAGGGCTATCCGCTGCCGGAATTTACCGCAGAAGAGGTGGAACATGAGGTGTGCCTGGCGACGCGGGAAATTGCTTCGGTCCTGCACCAACTGGCAGACAAACCACTCTCCGTGTTTGAGGAGAACTGGCTGAAGGTACATATCGCCGCCCGTCAGGTACAGGATATCGCCCCCAGCACGATTAACGCTGACGATGACGAAGCGCTGGTCAATTACATCCTGCGTTTTATCAACACGCAGTACAATTACAACCTGATGAACGATCGGCAACTGCATGCCGATCTACTGACTCATATTAAGACCATGATCACCCGGGTACGCTACCAGATCATGATCCCCAATCCGCTGCTGGAAAATATTAAACAGCACTATCCGATGGCATGGGATATGACGCTGGCCGCCGTGTCGGGGTGGGGGAAATACACCCCGTATACCATTAGCGAAAATGAGATTGGCTTCCTCGTGCTGCACATTGGCGTTGGGCTGGAACGTAGTTACAACATCGGTTACCAGCGACAGCCTCGTGTGCTGTTGGTTTGTGACGCAGGAAACGCCATGGCGCGCATGATTGAAGCGGTGCTGGCGCGTAAATATCCGCAGATTGAGATTGTCGGCACCGTGACGCTGCGCGACTACGAACAACGGGACGCCATCAGCGAAGACTTCGTGATTTCTACCGCACGAATAAATGAAAAAGATAAGCCCGTGGTGATGATCGCCCCGTTCCCCACTGATTATCAACTGGAGCAAATTGGTAAGCTGGTGCTGGTGGATCGCACCCGCCCGTGGATGCTGAACAAGTTCTTCGACGCCGCCCATTTTCGCATTATTGACGAACCGATGGATCAACAGACGCTGTTCAACACGTTATGCGGCCAGCTGCACGATGAAGGCTTTGTCGATGCGGAGTTTCTCGACTCCGTCGTTGAGCGCGAGGCCATCGTCAGCACCCTGCTGGGTGATAGCATTGCGCTGCCGCACTCCCTCGGTTTGCTGGCTAAAAAAACGGTGGTCTATACGGTGCTCGCCCCGCAGGGCATCGCCTGGGGAGACGAAACCGCACATGTGATCTTCTTGCTGGCCATTAGTAAAAGCGAGTATGAAGAAGCGATGGCCATCTACGATATTTTCGTCACCTTCCTGCGTGAACGCGCCATGACGCGGCTCTGTGCGTGTCAGAATTTTACCGAGTTCAAAACGGTTGCCATGGAGTGCGTCAGTCGTTTTTGAGAGGTGTTATCCATAATTCGATGTAATGCGAATGTAATGCTAAACTGCATTACACATTCGATTCTACCGGAGGCATAATGGCCACGCTGAACGTCCGTCTGGATGACAAACTCAAAAATGAGGCTTATGCCGTGCTGGATAAACTGAACATTACTCCAACGGAAGCCGTGCGATTACTGTTCCAGTACGTCGCAGAAACGGGGCGCATGCCAGTGAAAACCGTCACTCTTAGCGATAGTGAAGATGCACTGATTCAGACAGTTCGGGAGAGGCTGTCTAGTCCGCAAAAGGGAATCAAGGTTAGTCTGGATGACTTATGAACTGGAATTCGACCCGAGGGCCTTAAAAGAGTGGCATAAGCTGGGCGATACAGTGAAGGCTCAGCTTAAGAAAAAGTTGGCTGATGTGCTATTGAACCCCAGAATTGACTCTGCCCGTTTAAACGGTCTTCCTGACTGCTATAAAATTAAGCTTAAATCGTCCGGCTATCGTCTGGTGTACCAGGTTCGGGATGAAGTTGTGATTGTGTTTGTTGTCGCGGTAGGCAAGCGAGAACATTCAGCCGTCTATCACGATGCAAACAAACGGCTTTAGCGATCATCGCAAGTGATGTACCACCTGGTTGCTGCTGCCGCGCCAGATCAGCGCCGGGTCTTTCAGATCCTGTACAAATTTGCCATCGACCAGCACGTTGATGAGATCCACCACCTGCATTTGCGCGGCGTTAAGTACATCAAGCTTGTAGCCGGTCCATACCCAGATGTCTTTCCCCGGACACTCAGCGTGAATGCGTTGCACCAGTTTCAGGATATCCGGCACGTTTTGCGGATGCAGCGGATCGCCGCCGGACAGCGAGATCCCCTGGCGAGGGATCCGCGTATCGTTGAGATCGGCAATGATCTTATCTTCCATCTCTTTGGTAAACGGCTCGCCGGAGTTCAGACGCCAGGTGCTTTTGTTATAGCAGCCTGGGCATTCATGCACGCATCCAGACACAAACAGGGTGCAGCGCGTACCGGGGCCGTTGACGATGTCGACGGGGTAATATTGATGATATCGCATAGAGGATGTCCAGAAAGAATGTAGGCCGGATAAGGTGCTTGCACCGCCATCCGGCAACATTGTGATGCCTGATGGCGACGCGATTGCGTCTTATCAGGCCTACGGTCTTTGTAAACGGAAATTAACCGAGCTGCCCGTTACCTAAGTGCTTCACGCGGCGCTTCACTTCTTCCTGCTTACCGGCGTTAAACGGACGTGCGTCCGGGCTGCCTAAATAACCGCAGACGCGACGGGTGACTGACACGCGGGCAGCGTCGTGGTTACCGCATTTCGGGCAGGTGAAGCCTTTGCTGGTGCATTCGAATTCACCGGTAAAGCCGCACTCGTAGCACTCATCGATCGGCGTGTTGGTTCCGTAATACGGCACGTGCTGATAGCTGTAATCCCAGACGTCTTCCAGCGCTTTCAGGTTGTGCTGAATGTTCGGGTACTCGCCATAGCAAATGAAGCCGCCGTTCGCCAGCGGTGGATACGGTGCTTCGAAATCGATTTTGTCGTACGGGTTAACCTTTTTCTCCACGTCGAGGTGGAAGCTGTTGGTGTAGTAGCCCTTGTCGGTCACGCCCGGCACTACGCCAAATTCGGCGGTATCCAGACGACAGAAGCGGTCGCACAGGTTTTCACTTGGCGTGCTGTACAGGCTGAAGCCATAGCCGGTTTCGTCTTTCCATTTATCGACGGCCTGACGCAGGCGTTCAACAATGGCGATGCCTTTGGCGCGAAGCTGCTCGCTGTCGTACATATGCTTTTCGCCAAACAGCGCGTTGATGGTCTCGTGAATACCGATGTAGCCCAGAGAGATCGACGCCCGGCCGTTTTTAAAGATTTCAGACACATCATCGTCGGCTTTCAGACGCACGCCGCAGGCACCTTCCATATACAGGATTGGCGCCACGCGCGCTTTTACGCCTTCCAGACGCGCGATACGGGTCATCAGCGCTTTGCGCGCCAGCACCAGGCGATCGTCGAGCAGTTTCCAGAAGGTGGCTTCATCACCGTGTGCTTCCAGCGCAATACGCGGCAGGTTGAGGCTAATCACGCCAAGGTTGTTACGCCCGTCGTGAACCTGTTCGCCGTTCTCGTTTTCCCATACGCCGAGGAAACTGCGACAGCCCATCGGGGTTTTGAACGAA
Organism: Citrobacter sp. KH_055_1; assembly: GCF_057838705.1. Lineage (NCBI taxonomy): Bacteria > Pseudomonadati > Pseudomonadota > Gammaproteobacteria > Enterobacterales > Enterobacteriaceae > Citrobacter > Citrobacter sp. KH_055_1. The sequence continues at coordinate 4,187,146 of NZ_CM174473.1, read as the reverse complement.
CCGGTCACTTTTACGACCTGATCGTAGTTCAGGATGTCCGGATACATACGCTTGCTTGCGCATTCCAGTGCCAGCTGTTTGATGTCGTAGTTTGGATCGCCAAACTTGTGGTTCAGACCGTCACGAATCGCGAACACCAGTTTCGGGAACACGGCGGTTTTACGATTTTTACCCAAACCGGCAATGCGGTTGCGCAGAATAGATTGCTGGATCAACCGTGATTCCCAGCTGGTCCCCAGGCCAAAGCCAAAGGTGACGAATGGAGTCTGGCCGTTGGCGGTATGCAGCGTGTTCACTTCATACTCGAGGGACTGGAATGCGTCGTAGCACTCTTTCTCGGTACGGGAATGCGCATAGCCGTCGGCATCCGGGATCTGCCACTCTTCTGCGGTTTTACGGTGCTTGTTAAAGCTCTCGGTGACGAAAGGCGCGAGAACTTCATCGATACGGTTAATGGTGGTGCCGCCGTAAATGTGGCTGGCAACCTGGGCGATAATCTGCGCGGTGACCGCGGTCGCCGTGGAGATGGATTTTGGCGGCTCAATCTCCGCGTTACCCATCTTAAAGCCCTGCGTCAGCATGCCTTTCAGGTCGATAAGCATACAGTTAAACATCGGGAAGAACGGCGAGTAATCGAGATCGTGGTAGTGAATATCACCGCGCTCGTGTGCCTGAACTACATCACGCGGCAACAGGTGCTGGCGCGCATAGTGTTTGGCGACGATACCGGCCAGCAGGTCGCGCTGGGTTGGGATCACTTTACTGTCTTTGTTGGCGTTTTCGTTCAGCAGCGCGGAGTTGGTTTGCTCAACCAGACCCCGAATTTCCTGGTTCAGGCGGCCACGTTTTTCACGCTGGATATCACGGTCGTGGCGATATTCGATGTACGCACGGGCGAGTTGTTTGTACGGGCCAGACATCAGCTGGTTTTCCACCGCTGTCTGGATCTCGTTGATATCGACCTGGCTGCGCTCATTCATCTGGCTGCTAACGACTTCTGCGACGGTGGCACAGTAATCTGCGTCATCGACTCCCGCTGCTTTAGCTGCACGCAGAATGGCTTCTTTGATGCGCTCTGATTTAAACGGCACTTTACAGCCATCACGCTTCATCACATGCGGTGTCATGATCACTCCATATTTATAAGAACATTATAAGAACAGGTTATCCACAGAGGGGGGGAAGCACTCACTGGTTTATTCATCTCTCTGGTCAATGACTTCCCGTAATTCAGACCCCATTTATCCACATTTCCACCGCTACCGAGGGAAATGGCGTTGTAGCAATTGTAGTCGATTAATACAACATATTGGGTCGGCGTGCATTTTAAGTTCTATATGTAGTGATTTGCATCAAGGATGTTTGCGATTTTATTGATGTAGCTCAAAGTAAAAACCAGAGCGTACAGATGACGGGCAGTACAGCGATTGTAAATTGCCCGTAGAAAATTCTGATTAATTATTCAGCAAAAACAGACGGGTAAGTTGAGCGTATGCCGTGAAGCCCGGCAGCGCTATACGCGCCGGGCTTGATGCTAATTGCAAGCTATTTTTGCAGCCACCAGATAGCTTCAAAAGGACGTAGCGTCATCGCGCCGGGCTGGCGGGCGACCTCGTCATAGTTGTGCATCAACACCTGCCAGTTGTCGCGAGTGTTCGCCGGTTGCCAGGGCTGGAAGGCGTTGCTCAGATTAGCAACGACCAGCAGCCGTTGTCCCTGCCATTCGCGCTGATAGCACCAGACATGCGGACTGTCCGGCAACAGATCCTGATAATCGCCCCAGGTGAGAATCGGTTCTGTTTTGCGTAAGGCAATCAGCTTCTGATAGGTGTAAAACACCGAATCGGAATCCCTTAGCGCTGCAGCAACGTTGATCTCCGCCGCGTTGTCGCACAGGTTGATCCACGGCTCCCCCTGGGTAAAGCCCGCGTGTTGGCTTCCGTCCCACTGCATCGGCGTGCGGCTGTTATCGCGGGATTTACTGGCGAGGATCGCCAACAGCTCGTCGGCATCACGCCCGCTAGCATTCAGCTCGGCAAACATGTTATGGCTTTCGACGTCGCGATAATCGGTAATCTGGCGAAAATGTGGGTTGGTCATGCCAATTTCTTCGCCCTGATAGATATAAGGCGTGCCCTGCATCCCGTGCAGCACCATCGCCAGCATTTTGGCGGCCGGTACGCGATATTGTCCTTCATCGCCAAAACGTGAAACGATGCGCGGCTGATCGTGATTACACCAGAACAGCGCGTTCCACGCGACGTTGTGCATCCCCTGCTGCCAGTGGCGGAACAGGGTTTTCAGCGCCACGTAATCCGGTTTGGCTAACGACCACTTTTCACCATTCGGGTAATCGACTTTCAGGTGGTGGAAGTTAAAGGTCATCGACAATTCGCTGCCGTCCAGTGCGGCGTATTGCTGGCAATGTTCGAGCGTGGTGGAGGACATTTCACCCACTGTCATCAGGCTGCGTGGGGTGAAGACATCGCGGTTCATCTCGCGTAAGAATTCATGCACGCGCGGACCATCGGTGTAAAAACGGCGGCCATCACCGTCAGGATCGCTCGGGAAGTCCTGATCCTTGGAGATCAGATTCACCACGTCGAGGCGCAGTCCGTCTACGCCGCGATCGGCCCAGAACTCACACACTTTTTTCAGCTCGGCGCGAACCGCCGGATTTTCCCAGTTCAGGTCGGCCTGTTCCGGGGCAAAGAGGTGTAGATAATACTGTTCGCTTGCGGCGTGCCAGTCCCAGGCGTTGCCGCCAAATTTGGAGCGCCAGTTGTTCGGGCAGGCCTCAGGCGTACCGTCACGCCAGATATAGAACTGACGATACGGACTGTCTTTATCCAGCGCTTCACGAAACCAGGCGTGCTGCGTCGATGTATGGTTAAACACCATATCAAGAATAATGCGTATGCCGCGCGCTTTCGCCTGCGCCACCAGTTCGTCGAAGTCATCTAGCGTGCCGTAGGCCGGGTCAACGGAGATATAATCTGCAACGTCGTAGCCGTTATCAACCTGTGGCGAAATGTAGAACGGCGTCAACCATATTGCATCAACGCCCAGCGTTTGCAGATAGTCGAGACGCTGCGTAACGCCGCGCAAATCGCCGGTGCCGCTGCCGGTGGTGTCCTGAAAACTCTTGGGGTAAATCTGATAGATAACGCCGTGTTGCCACCAGTGTGGAATAGTCATTGTGGTTTCCTGCAAATGCGGAGGGGTGCAATGGCACCCCAAAAAAGAGTCAGACAATTTGTAACGTACCCTGACGGTATTTACGCTGGTAGACGAACGAGGTCAGTACCATCGGGATAACAATCGCGATGACCATCGCCAGGCCAAATACCTGCCAGTAAGTCGGCTGGATGGAGAGGATGCCAGGTATACCGCCGACGCCAATCCCGTTCGCCATCACGCCGTTCAGGCCGCACAGCAGACCGGCGAGGCCGGAACCGATCATTGCGCACAGCATCGGGAAGCGGTATTTCAGGTTGATGCCGTACATTGCCGGTTCGGTCACGCCGAGCCAGGCGGAGATAGCGGCAGGTACCGAGATTTCACGTTCGTTTTGCTTGCGGCTGGCGATGATAATCCCTATTACCGCCGAGCCCTGGGCGATATTTGACAGTGCAATCAGCGGCCACACCGGCGTGCCACCCATGCTTTGGATCATCTGCATATCAATGGCCAGCGTAGTTTGATGCACGCCGGTGATCACCAGCGGGGCGTACAGGAAGCCAAACAGCGCTGCGCCAATCGGGGCAAAGCTGCCGGTCATCAGATGACGCACGGCAAAGGCGACACCATCGCCAATCCAGCGACCAAACGGACCAATAAACGCGTGGGCGAGGAACACCGCGAGGATCAGCGAGCACACCGGGACGATCACCAGATACAGGTAATCCGGGACGAGGCGTTTCAGGCGCGTTTCAATCAATCCCAGCGCCAGACCTGCCAACAGAGCAGGAATAACCTGCGCCTGGTAGCCGACTTTTTCGATCGTAAACAGGCCGAAGTTCCACACTTCCGGCACCTGCTGGCCCAGCAAATACGCGTTCATCAGCTGCGGTGAAACCAGCGTGACGCCCAGCACGATGCCGAGGATCGGCGTGCCACCCATTTTCTTCACCGCTGACCAGCAGATGCCGACCGGCAGATAGAAGAAGATCGCTTCCCCGATCAACCACAGGAAGTCATAGAGGGTTTTCAGCGACGGGTACATCTGCGCCAGCGTCTGACCGTTGCTCATCGGCAGATCGCCGATCACATTGCGAAAACCTAAGATCAGGCCGCCGCTGATCAGCGCGGGCAGCAGGGGGAAGAAGATCTCCGCGAAGTGTGAGATCAGCTGCTCGTGCCATTTCATGTTCTGTCGCGCGGCTTTTTTCGCCTGCTCTTTGTCGGCACTGGCCTGTCCGGTGGTGGCCAGCAGCGCTTTGTAGTAGTCGCCCACCTCGGTGCCAATCACTACCTGAAACTGCCCGGCGTTGGTGAAGCAGCCTTTGACCATCGGCAGCTGCTCGATCTCTTTCGGTCTGGCATTCGCGGGCTGATTCAGCACAAAACGCAGGCGCGTGATGCAATGACTCACCGTGGCGATATTGTCGCGCCCGCCAACCAGCTCTACCAGCCGGTCGATGTCTGCTTGTTTTACTTTGCTCATGATGAAGTGTCTTCCCCGTAGGCCGGATAAGAGGCGTTAGCGTCGCCATCCGGCAACGTTCTTGTTGTTGGCGCCAGAGTATATCTTCGCTGGATATTTAAAAATGGGAACGTTCCCGAAACGCAGCGAAGATCACAAATTAGCGCTCAGAAAGCGATCAGGAAAGGGTGGCGGGAATGACGATCTGTCGGGGTTCGCTGCGGCCGTTGATCTGCTCGATCAACTGCAACGCCGCCTGTCGACCGGCTTCGGCGTAACCGGGATCGACGGTGACGATCTCCGGATGGAGGAATTTCATCAGCGGTGTGCTGCCCACGCTCGCCAGCTGCAGATGTTCAATGCGCTGCTCCTGCAAATATTTGCTGACCCCAAGAGCCAGAGTATCCGTGGCGCACACTAAGGCGGTGGTCTCTGGGGTAATGACATCGGCAGCGTGTTCGTAGCCCTGCTTCATGGCGAGACCCGGCAGGGCCGCAACAGGATGTAGTTGATGTTTTTTACAGAAGGCCAGGTAGGCGGCATGACGCCGTTGACCGGTGGTGACGTCGCTGTGGGGAACGCCAAGAAAACTAATATGGCGGTGTTGGCGATCGTATAAACGCTGCATCAGGGTATGGATTGCGCCTTCATCGTCATAACAAACCGAGGCAAAACCGTTAGCATCCCTTGCCAGCAGCACCAGGGAGTCCTGCCAGGAGGCGATCATCGCTTCGGTAATACCGGTAAAACCGAACAGCACCACGCCGTCAATGTTGCGGCGTCGGAGCATACCCAGGTGTTCTTCCACCAGCTCCGGCGAGAACTGGCTTTCCATCATAATCGGGTCGTAGCCCTGCTCATAGAAGGCGGGCAGCATGGTCTGCACGGCCAGATTCTCGGAAAGCGAATCCAGTCGCGTGACGATAATCGCCACCACTTTGTCACTTTGCCCACGCATGGCACGGGCAGAGCGGGAAGGGGAAAAACCGTGCTGATTCATCACCGCTTCAACGCGTTCGCGGGTGCGCTCACTGACGCCGCTTTCATTGTTGAGGACGCGGGAAACGGTTGATTTTCCCACACCGCTTAAGCGGGCGATGTCTTTAATGGTCAGCCGATTTTGCATCCTGTATTCCCGTGTCGCGTGTGAAGTTATGCCAAAAGAGAATAACTTTACTCATGCTCAGCGCAATGGGCAAAGTCTGGTATACGTTTGGTTTAGTTTCTGTGCTTTATCATACCGCCATAATTGCCACGAACCTTATAGATTTATCCCTATAATGCGCGGGGCAAATCATTCACTTACCGGAGGCTGTATGGATCCCGATCCCACCCCTCTCCCGAAACGGAGAAAAACCCCTTTCCGGTAAGCCTGCATTCACTGTCTTACCGGAAACGTAAGACAGTGACGTTCTGACGTCCCTGTTGTGATTTTATGATTGCCATCAGGCAAGGCTTTGCCACGCCTGAAGGATTCACTGCGCCTGTTGATACCGGCGCAGAGGGACTGCCTATGTTTAAAAATATCACCCGCCAGCTGTTTGCCCGGCTGAACCGCCATTTACCGCATCGTCTGGTGCATCGTGATCCGCTGCCAAACGCCCAGACCGTTGCCAGCACGCCTATTCCGCCTTCTCTGAGTGAACATTGCCTGAAGATGGCGCTGATGAACGAAGAGACGCTGTGGAAAACCTTTAATACCCACCCTGAAGGCTTGAACGCCGCGGAAGTGGAAAGCGCCCGTGAGCAGCATGGCGAAAACCAGCTGCCGGCGCAGAAACCGTCGCCGTGGTGGGTACATCTGTGGGTCTGTTACCGCAACCCGTTTAATATTCTGCTCACCATTCTGGGCGGGATTTCCTATGCCACCGAGGATCTGTTTGCCGCAGGCGTGATTGCCCTGATGGTGATTATCTCGACGCTGCTGAACTTTGTGCAGGAGGCGCGCTCCACCAAAGCGGCGGATGCGCTAAAAGCGATGGTCAGCAACACCGCCACGGTCCTGCGGGTGATTAACGAGACCGGCGAAAACGGTTGGGTTGAACTGCCTATCGATCAGCTCGTGCCCGGCGACATTATCAAGCTGGCGGCGGGGGATATGATCCCGGCGGATTTACGCATCGTTCAGGCGCGCGATCTGTTTGTCGCGCAGGCCTCGCTGACCGGTGAGTCACTGCCGGTTGAGAAGGTGGCGACCAGCCGTGACCCGCAGCAAAGCAACCCGCTGGAGTGCGATACCCTGTGCTTTATGGGCACCAACGTGGTGAGCGGTACGGCGCAGGCGATCGTCATTTCTACCGGGGCGAACACCTGGTTTGGACAGCTGGCGGGTCGCGTGACCGAGCAGGATAGCGAGCAGAATGCATTCCAGAAAGGGATCAGCCGCGTCAGCATGCTGCTGATCCGCTTTATGCTGGTGATGGCGCCGATTGTGCTGATTATCAACGGTTACACCAAAGGCGACTGGTGGGAAGCGGCGCTGTTTGCCCTGTCCGTGGCAGTAGGCTTAACGCCAGAAATGCTGCCGATGATCGTCACCTCAACGCTGGCGCGCGGGGCGGTGAAGCTGTCAAAACAAAAAGTTATCGTTAAGCACCTCGACGCCATCCAGAACTTTGGTGCGATGGATATTCTGTGTACCGATAAAACCGGTACGCTGACCCAGGATAAAATTGTGCTGGAGAATCATACCGATATCTCCGGTAAACCCAGCGAGCACGTTCTGCATTCTGCGTGGCTGAACAGCCATTATCAGACCGGGCTGAAGAACCTGCTGGATACGGCGGTGCTGGACGGTGTGGATGAAGAATCGGCGCGTCAACTCTCGACCCGCTGGCAGAAAATCGATGAGATCCCGTTTGATTTCGAACGCCGCCGCATGTCGGTGGTGGTGGCAGAAGTGGGCGATGTTCACCAGTTAGTGTGCAAAGGCGCGCTGCAGGAGATCCTCAACGTCTGTACCCAGGTGCGCCACAACGGTGAAATTGTTCCGCTGGACGACAACATGCTGCGTCGGGTGAAGCGCGTGACCGACACGCTGAACCGTCAGGGGCTACGCGTGGTGGCAGTGGCAACCAAATACCTGCCCGCGCGTGAAGGGGACTACCAGCGTATTGATGAGTCCGATCTGATCCTCGAAGGGTACATCGCATTCCTCGATCCACCGAAAGAGACTACCGCCCCGGCGCTGAAGGCGCTGAAGGCCAGCGGCATTACGGTAAAAATCCTCACCGGCGACAGCGAACTGGTGGCGGCAAAAGTGTGTCATGAAGTCGGTCTGGACGCGGGTGAGGTGGTGATTGGTAGCCACATTGAAGGGTTGAGCGACGACGAGCTGGCCCGGCTTGCCCAGCGCACCACGCTGTTTGCCCGCCTGACGCCAATGCACAAAGAACGCATAGTGACCCTGCTCAAACGCGAAGGCCACGTGGTCGGCTTTATGGGCGATGGCATCAACGATGCCCCGGCGCTGCGCGCGGCGGACATTGGTATCTCCGTCGATGGTGCGGTCGATATTGCCCGTGAAGCGGCGGATATCATCCTGCTGGAAAAGAGCCTGATGGTGCTGGAAGAAGGGGTGATCGAAGGGCGTCGAACCTTCTCGAACATGCTGAAGTACATCAAAATGACGGCCAGCTCCAACTTTGGTAACGTCTTTAGCGTGCTGGTGGCGAGCGCATTTCTGCCGTTCCTGCCAATGCTGCCGTTGCACTTACTGATCCAGAACCTGCTGTATGATGTATCCCAGGTGGCAATTCCGTTTGATAACGTCGATGAAGAGCAGATCAAAAAACCACAGCGCTGGAATCCCGCCGAACTGGGGCGCTTTATGCTGTTCTTTGGACCGATTAGCTCGATCTTCGACATTCTGACCTTTTGCCTGATGTGGTTTGTCTTCCATGCCAATACGCCAGAGCATCAGACGTTATTCCAGTCGGGCTGGTTTGTGGTGGGGCTGCTGTCACAAACGCTGATTGTGCATATGATCCGTACCCGCCGCGTACCGTTTATCCAGAGCCGCGCCGCATGGCCGCTGATGCTGATGACGCTGGTGGTGATGGTGGTGGGGATTGCGCTGCCATTCTCCCCGTTGGCGAGCTACCTGCAATTGCAGGCATTGCCGCTGAGCTACTTCCCGTGGCTGATTGCGATTCTGGCGGGTTACATGACGTTGACCCAATTAGTGAAAGGTTTTTATAGCCGCCGTTACGGCTGGCAATAACCGTTTCGTTTCTCTGCCGAATGGTGCGGGTACAGCCATTCGGCATTTTTCTTTTTCATTCGAAGATATTCCCTCGCAATATTTTTGTTTTAATTTTATTGAAATACTAACGGGGTAAAGTATTAACATATCCCGTTCTCGCCTTTTGTTTTTTCTCAATAAAACGATCTCCGTTGCAAAAATGAAACAGTGTGCTAAAAATTATTAGCATTGACGTTTTTTTGTGAAGGCAGTCATCGAAATAAATTGTTACACCAGCTAGTCTGCGCAGGTAACGTCGTTAAAAAAGTTTCTCGCTGCCCATTTTTAATTCCGGCAGTCATTTGCTCTGCATACCATTTCTATTAATGGAAATTATGAACTTCTGGAGAAGGACAAATGAAACTGACAAAAAACCTGTTAAGCCTGTGTATTGGCGCGTCAGTCTTGCTGGCCAGCCATACCACGTTAGCCCAAACCTTCCGCGCCGCTGATGTGCATCCGGCTGATTACCCGAACGTTGTTGCCGTGAAGCACATGGGGGAAAAACTCAGTGCAGCGACCGACGGGCGTCTGGAGATTAAAACCTTTCCCGGTGGCGTATTAGGCGATGAGAAACAGATGATTGAGCAAGCGCAATTAGGCGCCATCGATATTATTCGCGTCTCAATGACCCCAGTTGCCGCCATACTCCCTGAAATTAATGTCTTTACCCTGCCGTATATTTTCCGCGATGAAGACCATATGCATAAGGTGCTGGACGGGATGATTGGCCAGGAGATTGGCGACCGTCTGACCGCAAACAGTAAATCACGACTGGTATTCCTTGGTTGGATGGATGCAGGTACGCGCAACCTGATCACTAAAAATCCGGTTATCAAGCCAGAAGATTTACATGGGATGAAAATCCGCGTGCAGGCCAGCCCAATCGCGCTGGATACCTTAAAAGCGATGGGCGCGAACTCCATTGTGATGGGGGTCAGCGAAGTGTTTAGCGGCATGCAGACCGGCGTAATTGATGGCACGGAAAATAACCCGCCAACGTTTGTGGCGCACAACTATTTACCGGTGGTTAAAAACTACACCTGGAGCAAACATTTTATTATTCCTGAGCTATTCCTGTTCTCGAAAACGAAATGGGATAAATTGAAAAAAGAAGATCAGGATCTCATTATTAAGCTCGCGAAAGAAGCGCAGGTAGAACAGCGTAAATTGTGGGAAGCCTATAATGCGAAATCACTGGAAACTATGAAAGCCAATGGTGTTCAGTTCCATGATATTGATACTGATGTTTTCTATAAAGCCACGCAGTCAGTAAGGGATAATTACGGTAAAGATCACCAAGATTTGATCAAACGTATTCAGGATGTGAAGTAGTTCATCAGGCGGATGGCATCCACCATCTGCCTGAGTCTTTTGATTAATTCGAGGTGATGATTATGGGTGAATGCTATTCATCGGTAATGGATTTTTTTTACCGGGTCTCAATGTGGATTGCCGGGATGGCATTATTAGTGATGGTCGCCATCATCCCAATTGGGATATTTGCACGATATGTTCTGAACAATGCCCTGTCATGGCCTGAGCCTGTCGCTATTCTCTGTATGGTGACATTCACCTTTATTGGCGCCGCGGTGAGTTATCGCGCAGGTTCGCATATCGCGGTAAGCATGGTGACCGATCGTTTGGGTGAAACCGCCCGCCGTTACTGCTCTCTTATCGCCGATATTATGCTGACGGCGATTAGCCTGTTTATTCTCTGGTACGGCACCACGCTGTGTCTTGAACTGTGGGAACAACCCGTTGCGGAATTCCCGCTGTTAAGCGCCGGGCAAAACTACTTGCCGTTACCGATTGGCTCTGCCATCACGCTGCTTTTTATTGTTGAGAAGATCTGCCGTGGTCCGCAGTACCAACGTCCTGTTGTCATGCTGGGTTCGACCAGCTAGTTACCGCCCCCATTTCAGAAAGGAAAGCAGATGGATGCATTTATTCTCGTCTTTACGCTCGGCATTATGCTGGCGATTGGGGTACCGGTAGCGTACGCGGTGGGTATTAGCGCGATCATTGGCGCCTGGTACATTGATATTCCACTGGAAGCGGTGATGATCCAACTGACCAGTGGGGTGAATAAATTTTCATTGCTGGCGATCCCGTTCTTTATTCTGGCCGGAGCGATTATGGCCGAAGGCGGGATTGCGCGTCGGCTGGTGAATTTTGCCTACATATTCGTGGGCTTTATTCGCGGCGGACTGTCACTGGTGAATATTGTGGCCTCCACCTTTTTTGGTGCAATTTCCGGATCGTCCGTAGCCGACACCGCCTCTATTGGTTCGGTGATGATCCCGGAGATGGACAAAAAAGGCTACCCGCGTGACTTTGCGGCGGCGGTGACCGCCAGCGGATCGGTACAGGCGATCCTGACGCCCCCCAGCCATAACTCGGTGATTTACTCGCTGGCGACCGGCGGTACGGTGTCTATTGCCGCGCTGTTCATTGCCGGCATCTTACCGGGTCTGCTGTTGAGCTTTAGCCTGATGGTGATGTGCGTAGCGTTTGCGCACAAACGCGGTTATCCAAAAGGGGAGCGCGTACCGTTTCGCCAGGCGTTGAAGATTTTTGTCGACACGCTGTGGGGCCTGATGACGGTGGTGATCATTATGGGAGGGATCCTCTCGGGTATCTTCACCGCGACGGAATCCGCGGCGATCGCCTGTCTGTGGGCCTTCTTTGTCACCATGTTTATCTATCGTGACTACAAATGGTCTGAGCTGCCGAAGCTGATGTTCCGCACGGTGAAAACGGTCACTATCGTGATGATCCTGATCGGCTTTGCCGCCGCTTTCGGCGCGGTAATGACCTATATGCAGCTGCCGATGCGTATCACCGAAGCCTTTACCAGCATCTCGGACAACAAATACGTCATTCTGATGTGCATTAACATCATGCTGCTGCTGATCGGTACGCTAATGGACATGGCGCCGCTGATCCTGATCCTGACTCCGGTCCTGCTGCCGGTGACCAACGCGTTGGGTATCGATCCGGTGCATTTTGGCATGATCATGCTGGTGAACTTAGGGATTGGCCTGATTACGCCGCCGGTAGGATCGGTGCTGTTTGTCGCCAGTGCGGTGAGTAAGCAGAAGATTGAGCAGGTGGTGAAGGCGATGCTGCCGTTCTATGCGGTGCTGTTCCTGGTGCTGATGTTGGTGACGTATATTCCGGCGATTTCGTTGTTCCTGCCGAAACTGTTTGGTGTAATGTGATAAATGCCCGGTGGCGCTCGCGCTTACCGGGCCTGCAAACTACGCTTCCCCAGGCCGATAATCTTTCAGACCAGATGCACAATCATATATCCAACGGCAAAGACAAAAAGAGCGATGAAGGCCCAACAGAAATGATAAAACGCATTTCGCGCTCCGCGCCCGGAGCGGGAGAGAAAGATATTCTCTTCCCGGATATGTTTTGCAGATACCTTGCGAAATTGGTGGATGTAGCCAACGCAGTACACAAGGAAAAAGAACATTACACCTGCGCCGAGGAGTTTAGAGAATATAACGGTGAGTAATGGGGTGGAAATGAAGAAGCATAAGAATACGATTAAGCCAGTCGATTCTAATTGTTTTAACTCGCGGCGAACGCCTTCGGCGTGCTGCTCCTGCCAACGACGGAGCGTGCTGACGCTAAATTCGTATTTTTCGCACAATACCTTATTTGATACGCCACTTTTAGACTGCTGAAGAAAATCGGCGATTTGTTCTGCGGTAAAACGAGCTTTTGCCATTACCGGCCCTCTATGGCGCGGTCAACCTGGAGATAATCCAGAACATCGCCTGGATTATCTCTGCGCTAAAAATCAGCGACGAACGGCGATCGCTTCAATTTCGATTTTCACGTCTTTTGGCAGACGGGCCACTTCCACGCAAGAGCGTGCCGGGAAGGTCGCGTTGTGCTCGGCGAAGAACGCTTCGTAGGTGGCGTTGACGGTGGCGAAATCGTTCAGGTCTTTAACGAAGACCGTAGTTTTTACGATGTCGCCTACTTTCAGGCCTGCTGCTTCTACGATAGCTTTAACGTTTTCCAGCGACTGACGCGCCTGAGCGGACACGTCTTCCGATACGGCACCGGTTTTTGGGTCAACCGGGATCTGACCGGAAGTGATTACCATGCTACCCAGATCAACACCCTGAACGTATGGGCCGATTGCTGCTGGTGCATTTTCCGTCGCGATAGTCTTGCTCATGATTTCTCCTGAATTACAGCGGTAATAGAATGTTCCCGCTCATTATAGGGAGCCGGGATCTCATAACCAACCCCAATTAGTTGGCCAGCACCACATAATGGGAAAACTCTTTTTCACAGTATTTGCATTTGAGTGCGATGTCATCGGCACGCTTTTTCACTGCAAAACTGGAGGAAACCGGCTCGGCATGACTGATACAGTTACTGTTCGGGCACACCAGCACGTTATCGATACGCTCAGGCAGGCTGGGACGTGATTTACCCACCACGTCATAGTCATCAATGCGGTTTACCGTGGCCTGCGGGGCGTACAGCGAGAGCTGGTTGACCTGCTCGTCGGTCAGGAAGGTATTTTCAATTTTGATCAGGTCTTTACGCCCCATCTCACCGGACGGCAGGTTCAGGCCGATGGTGATACGCTGATCGGTCTCTGTCAGTTTGAACAGCGTCAGCAGCTTAAAACCCACCTGTGCGGGAATATGGTCAATCACGGTGCCACGTTTGATGGCTTCAACCTGCAGTTTGTTATCGTGTGTCATCGTCATGTCCTCTTACAGTGCCAGTTCGCTATTCAGTACCAGTGCCAGTAACGCCTGGCGGGCGAAGATGCCGTTGCCTGCCTGCTGGAAATACCAGGCGTGTGGCGTCTTATCGACGTCGGGAGTGATCTCATCGATGCGTGGCAGCGGGTGCAGCACCTTCATGTTCTCTCTGGCACCTTCCAGGTCACTGGCGCGCAGAACGAACTGTGCTTTCACGTTGGCGTATTCGGACGGGTCCAGGCGTTCTTTTTGCACGCGGGTCATGTAGAGGATGTCTACGTCCGCCATCACTTCTTCAATCGTGCCGTGCAGGCTCCAGGCGATACCTTTTTCATTCAGCATGTCCAGAATGTACTGCGGCATTGCCAGCGCATCCGGGGCGATAAAGTAGAAGCGGTTGCCTTCGAACTTCGCCAGCGCCTGAGTCAGAGAGTGAACGGTACGGCCATATTTCAGATCGCCTACCATCGCAATTTGCAGATTGTCCAGGCGACCCTGCGTTTCCTGAATGGTGAACAGATCCAGCAGCGTCTGGGTCGGATGCTGGTTAGAGCCGTCTCCCGCGTTCAGTACCGGCACATTGCCGGAGAACTCCGTGGCCAGACGCGCGGCGCCTTCCTGCGGATGACGCATTACAATGGCGTCGACGTAGGTGCTGATCACTGAAATGGTGTCAGCCAGCGTTTCACCTTTTTTGCCCAGTGAGGTGTTGCTGCTGTCAGAGAATCCCACCACGCTGGCGCCCAGACGGTGCATCGAGGTTTCAAAAGATAAACGGGTGCGGGTTGAGGCTTCGAAGAAACAGCTGGCGATCACCTTATGCTTCAACAGCTCCGGCTGCGGGTGGGATTTTAGTTTCGCCGCCGTCGCGAGTACCAGATTGAGGTCATCGCGGCTGAGGTCGTTTATGGAAATGATGTGTTTTTGATAGAGCGGGTTAGCCATGTTTATCTCCTGACGCCTGGGCAAAAAAAAAGCCCCTCAATTGAGGGGCTTAGAATGATGAGCAACGGGAAGAAAAACGGCAGGCCAGCGTCTTTTTTCAGACGCGGTAAGACAAAATGTCGTACACACTGAACCATAGATCCTCCCGGCAAATTGTCGGCGATTATACTCAGCTACGTTATAGGATCAAGCGAATAATGCACAAATTATTCATCGCAAACGATTCTCATGAATATTCATTCACCCAAGCCCGCGGGGACCGCCGCAGGCGATAAACATGCGTTGACGCAAAATATCGGTAAATAGCAGTGGTATGGCAGACGGATTTTTCGTATAACAATTAAAATGAAACAATGTTTTAATTAAGGGGTTTGAAATGATTATCGGCAATATTCATCACCTGGAAGCATGGCTGCCGGAAGAGCTGCGTCAGGCAATTGAACACATTAAAGCGCACGTGACGGACACAACCGAAAAAGGGAAACATGATATCGACGGTAACCGCCTGTTTTATCTGATCGCCGAAGATATGACCGAGCCGTTTGAGCAGCGTCGCGCCGAGTATCATGCCCGTTATCTGGATATTCAGATCCTGCTAAAAGGCCAGGAAGGGATGACCTTCAGTACGCTGCCTGCGGGCGCACCGGAAACCGACTGGCTGGCGGACAAAGATATCGCTTTCTTGCCGGAAGGGGCGGAAGAGAAGACGGTAGTGCTGAATGAAGGTGATTTTGTGGTGTTCTATCCGGGCGAAGTGCATAAGCCGCTGTGCGCGGTAGGTACGCCTGCGCTGGTGCGCAAAGCCGTGGTAAAAATGCTGGTCGAATAAGTGATTTTATGATGCCGGATGGCGACGCAATAGCGTCTTATCCGGCCTACGGGAGCACGGTTGTAGGCCGGATAAGATGCGTAGCATCGCCATCCGGCATTCTTTTTACCGACGTACTCACTTCGCTAATGTCGCCACCATCACCGCTTTAATGGTGTGCATGCGGTTTTCTGCCTGATCAAAGACAATACTGGCAGGTGACTCAAAGACCTCATCGGTTACTTCCATCCCACCGTGCAAACCGTATTCTTGCGCCATTTGTTTACCCAGCGTGGTTTGGTCATCATGAAATGCTGGCAGGCAGTGCAGGAATTTCACCTGCGGATTGCCGGTTAGCGCCATCATCGCGCTGTTGACCTGATAGTTACGCAGCAGGGCAATTCGTTCGGCCCACTTCTCTTTGGCTTCACCCATGGATACCCAGACGTCGGTATAAATGAAGTCCGCACCTTTCACGCCTGTCGCAATATCGTCGGTCAGGGTGATATTACCGCCGTTTTTCTGTGCCAGCGCTTTGCATTCGGCTACCAGGCTCTCTTCTGGCCAGCAAGCCGGTGGTGCCACCAGGCGCAGATCCAGCCCAGTTAACGCGGCGGCTTCCAGCATTGAATTGCCCATGTTGTTACGGGCATCGCCGGTGTACACCAGCGTCATCTCATTAAACGCTTTGCCCGGCAGGTGTTCCTGCATGGTTAGCAGATCGGCCAGTAACTGGGTGGGGTGGAATTCGTTGGTCAATCCGTTCCATACCGGAACCCCGGCATATTCGGCCAGCGTCTCCACCACCTCCTGACCGTGGCCGCGATACTGGATACCGTCATACATGCGGCCCAGTACGCGGGCGGTGTCTTTTATCGACTCTTTATGGCCAATCTGGCTGCCGCTTGGCCCGAGATAGGTCACACGCGCGCCCTGATCGTAAGCGGCAACTTCGAAAGAGCAACGAGTACGGGTCGAGTCTTTTTCGAAGATGAGCGCAATATTTTTACCGGTCAGCATAGCGACCTCTGTGCCGTTTTTCTTGTCCGCCTTGAGCCGGGCGGCGAGCTGCAGCAGTGACGTGAGTTCAGCAGAGGTAAAATCGAGCAGTTTCAAGAAGTGCTTCTGATAAAATGCAGACATGGTTCCCTCACATGGCTTAGGCCATTTATTGAATTAAAATTCAATTTATATGTATGTTTATTCATTTGCAACCTTGTTTAACAAATCTTTCCTGGAAAGGTGGAGGCAATGTCAGCGGTATGTGACAATAAGAGTATCGGCAGGACATTATGAGGATATGAGCCATGGCAAACCCGGAACACCTGGAAGAACAGCGTGAAGAAACACGCTTGATTATTGAAGAGTTACTTGAAGATGGTAGCGATCCTGACGCGCTGTATACCATTGAGCATCACCTTTCCGCGGATGACTTTGAAACCCTGGAAAAAGCAGCGGTAGAAGCCTTCAAGCTGGGTTATGAAGTCACCGAGCCGGAAGAGCTGGAAGTGGAAGAAGGCGACACGGTCATTTGCTGTGACATCCTCAGTGAATGTGCGCTGAACGCCGAGCTGATTGACACTCAGGTTGAACAACTGATGAACCTGGCTGAAAAATTTGACGTGGAATACGACGGATGGGGCACTTATTTTGAAGACCCTAACGGCGAAGAAGGTGAAGACGGCGACGATGACGATCTCGTCGACGAAGATGATGACGGCGTGCGTCACTAAGTCATCTGCTGACCTACGGCGGCGCATGCTGCCGTAGGGCAAGGACAACGTATGGATTACCCGCAAATACTCTCCCCGATTCTGGATTTCCTGCACTGCAAAACGCCCGAGGCCTGGCTTGATAAAGCGCGCGACCCGGCAAATCTTCCCCTGCTGCTGACTGACCATCTGGTCTGCGAGCTGAAAGCGGCGCAAACCGCGATGCTGCTGGTGCGTAAATATGTTGCGGATAAGCAGGGATCGCAGGCGATGCTGGAGTGGCTGAAACCCTATGAAGCCTTTGCCTTCCGGGAAGGGGAAGAGCCGGATTTCACCTTGCTGAACAAGCAGATCAGCAAAAGCATCATGCCCCAGACTGACGACCCGTGGGGGCAACAGCTTATCGACAGCATGGTGCTGCTGATCAAAGAAGAGCTACACCACTTCTGGCAAGTGCGTGAAGCGATGCTAAGCCGCCAAATTCCGTATATCAAAATGACCGCCAGTCGTTACGCCAAGGGCATGCTTAAAGAAGTCCGTACCCATGAGCCGTTAACGCTGATTGATAAGCTGATCTGCGGCGCCTACATTGAGGCGCGATCCTGCGAGCGTTTTGCCGCGCTGGCACCGTATCTGGATGATGAATTACAGGCGTTTTATCTGTCGCTGCTGCGCTCAGAGGCGCGCCATTATCAGGATTATCTGGCGTTGGCACAGCAGGCGGCCGACCATGACATCAGTGACCGGGTACGGTTTTTTGGTGAGGTGGAAGCATCCCTGATCTTATCGCCGGACGATGAGTTTCGTTTTCATAGCGGCGTGCCAGCCTAGCTCCACTCTCTGGTACGGTGTCTCTCTTCCTCCTTCCCGGTAGCTAAAATCTGGTGGCTAGAAATCGATCGCGCCTGCCGCAATAATCAAACCACTTGAAGGGGGAATATATCCTCGCCATATGCATTGATATGAAAAAGGATGGTGAATGAACTGGGCACACGTATTGTTGGCAGGCTATATCGGGGCGGTGATTGCGACCGTGGTGGGCGTCTGTCGTAAAAAGGGCTGGGTAGGTAAGGTTTCCGGTGCGGTGATTTTTGTCGTGGCGATTATCGGCTGGAATCTGTTTGATACGCACTATCTCATCCCGCGCGAAAGTCCGGACTATGGGCTGACTGAAACGCAGAAATTCGAGAAAGCAATGCTGACAATGCCCGTCTATGAGGTCATTAAGGAGCAGGAACCCGCGCTATGGCAGACGATTCTCAACCAGGCGGTGGAGATGAAAACGGCGGGGAAAAGCGAGCAGCAGATTATTGACACCATACAGCCGCAGATCCTGACGTTCCAGATGGCGCGCTTACAGCAGGCACCCGATGCCAACGTGATTGCCTATATGCAGGTGAACCTCGCGCAAATTGACGCGATAGCGAAAGTAGGCGGTGACGAATGCTTTCGCTTCCTGTTCCCGGCGGTAAAGGGCGGTATCAACCCGGTACAGCTTATTCCACGTGAAATTATGAGTCGCCGTATGGCGAATGACATGACGATGCTGCAGGCGGCTTACGGCCCGGGAAAACATACAGTTACGGCGGAAGAAAAAGAGCTGGCGCTTCAGGATCTGCAAGCCATTAGTCCGGGACTGGTGCAGCGCTATGGGCCGGATATTCAAATCATGGCCGACCCGAATAAAGGCGTGGGTAAAGAGCAACTGGCTTGCGATATGGTTCAGGATCTGTGGACGCAGGTTCTCAAATTGCCGACCGCTCGCGCCGCCGGCGTGATTCGTCTGATGCTCTCAGTCGAAATGCAATAACGCAGTATTGCCCCTTTGCCTAACGTCAGAGGGGTTTTAGCATCCGCACTTCGCAATCTATATGCCCCGTGCAGCCCAGCGGCTCGGCAATATGCGCAAAGCCCAGACGTTCGTAGAGGTGAATCGCCTCGGTCAGAAATTCGGTGGTTTCCAGATAGCACTGTTTAAATCCCTGCTCACGGGCGTGATCGAGAGCCATCAACGCCAGCTTTTTCGCCAGTCCCTGACCACGCACGCTCGGCAGAAAGTACATCTTCTGTAATTCGCAAATATCCGGCTCGCTACAGCCTAATGGCGCAACGCCACCGCCACCGACGACCTGCCCATTTTGTTCAACCACCCAATAGGCCGCACCCGGCTGGCTGTATACCTGGAATAACTCATCGAGATTAGGGTCAGCCACCGTGTAACCTTTATCAGCGGTCAAACCGTATTCGGCGGAGACCTGGCGGATCACGTGGGCAATGGCGGTGTTATCGTCGGCAGCAATGCGACGCAGCGTCGCCGAGACAGGTGTAATGACACTCATAGCGAACTCATGACGTAAAAGTGGGACATATGCAGTTAATACCACTGCGGAGAGGGAAAGCGCAAGCGAGGATAATTCAATAAAAAGCCTCTGGGCGAGTGCGTCAGAGGCTTTTATCGTCTGCGGTGTCGGATGCGCTACGCTTATCCGACCTACGATGACGGTGTCTGTAGGCCGGATAAGCGTAGCGCCATCCGGCAAACAGCTTTACAGCGCGGCAATAACCGCCTGCTGTTCAATCAGCTTCGCTTTCGCTTCCGCGTAACCTTCCAGCTTCTCACGCTCTTTAGCGATCACCGCTTCCGGCGCGCGTGCGACAAAGCCTTCGTTGGACAGTTTGGCTTCAATGCGGCCAATCTCACCGTCGATTTTGGTCACTTCTTTCGCCAGACGTGCCAGCTCATCTTCTTTATTGATCAGGCCAGCCATCGGGATCAGCAGCTCGGCGCCGTCGATAATTTTAGTCACGGAAACCGGACCTTTATCATCAGCAGGCAGCACGGTGATGCTTTCCAGACGTGCCAGGTTCAGCAAGAAGCTACGGTTGTCGTTCACACGACGCATCGCGGCTTCGCTGCAACCACGCAGCAGCAGCTCCAGCGGTTTGCCCGGCGCGATGTTCATTTCCGCACGGATGTTACGGATGGCCACGATTGCCTGCTTCAGCCATTCGGTATCGGCCAACGCGGCTTCATCAACCTGCGCCGCATCGTATTCCGGGAACGGCTGCAGCATGATGGTGTCGGCAGTGTTACCGCAAATGACCTTCACACGCTGCCAGATGGTTTCGGTGATGAATGGGATGATTGGGTGCGCCAGGCGCAGCAAACCTTCCAGCACGGTGACCAGCGTATGGCGGGTGCCGCGCAGCTCAGACTCAGAACCACCGGTCATGACCGGCTTGGTCAGCTCCAGGTACCAGTCGCAGAACTGGTTCCAGGTGAACTCGTACAGAATGCCCGCGGCGATATCGAAGCGGAAGTTATCCAGTGCCTCGCGGTACGCTTTGATGGTCTGGTTGAATTCCGCCAGAATCCAACGGTCCGCCAGCGACAGGGTCATTTCGCCGCCGTTGAAGCCGCAATCCTGATCTTCAGTGTTCATCAGCACAAAGCGGCTGGCGTTCCACAGCTTGTTACAGAAGTTACGGTAACCTTCCAGACGCTTCATATCCCAGTTGATATCGCGACCGGTTGAGGCCAGTGCCGCAAGGGTGAAACGCAGGGCGTCGGTACCGTGCGGCTCGATGCCGTCCGGGAACTGCTTCTCGGTACGTTTAGCAATTTTCTCAGCCAGCTGCGGCTGCATCATGTTGCCGGTACGTTTCTCCAGCAGGTCCGGCAGGGAAATACCATCAACCATATCCAGCGGGTCGATAACGTTACCCTTGGACTTGGACATCTTCTGGCCTTCGTCGTCACGAATCAGACCGGTCATGTAGACCGTCTTAAACGGAACCTGCGGCTTGCCGTTTTCATCTTTGATGAAGTGCATGGTCATCATGATCATGCGGGCAATCCAGAAGAAGATGATGTCGAAGCCAGAAACCATCACGCTGGTTGGGTGGAACTGACGCAGCGCGTCGGTGTTTTCCGGCCAACCCAGCGTAGAGAAGGTCCACAGCGCGGAGGAGAACCAGGTGTCGAGAACGTCTTCGTCCTGACGCAGCGCAACGTCGGCGCCGAGGTTGTTTTCCTGACGCACTTCGTCTTCGGTACGGCCGACATAGACGTTGCCGTCGTTGTCATACCAGGCCGGGATGCGGTGACCCCACCACAGCTGACGGGAGATACACCAGTCCTGGATATCACGCATCCAGGAGAAGTACATGTTTTCGTACTGCTTCGGCACGAACTGAATGTCGCCGTTCTCAACCGCTTCTACCGCCGGTTTTGCCAGCACGTCGGCACGGACGTACCATTGGTCGGTTAGCATCGGTTCGATAACCACGCCGCCACGGTCGCCGTAAGGCACGGTCAGGTCGTGCGGTTTAATCTCTTCCAGCAGGCCCAGCGCGTCGATAGCGGCAACCACCGCTTTACGTGCGGCAAAGCGCTCCAGCTTCTGGAACTCAGCCGGGATCGCGTTGGAATAGACGTCAGATTCTTCGCCTTTGGTGTCGTACACTTCCGCGGTTTCGCGGATGTCGCCGTCAAAGGTCAGGATGTTGATCATCGGCAGGCCGTGACGTTTACCGACTTCATAGTCGTTAAAATCGTGCGCCGGGGTGATCTTCACGCAGCCGGTGCCTTTTTCCATATCGGCGTGTTCATCACCAACAATCGGAATACGGCGGTTAACCAGCGGCAGGATAACGAATTTGCCGATAAGATCTTTATAACGCGGATCTTCCGGGTTGACGGCCACACCGGTATCGCCCAGCACGGTTTCCGGACGCGTGGTGGCGACCACCAGATAATCTTTCCCGTCTGCGGTTTTTGCGCCGTCAGCCAGCGGATAGCGGATGTGCCACATTGAGCCTTTTGACTCGCGGTTTTCTACTTCCAGATCGGAGATGGCGGTGCGCAGTTTCGGGTCCCAGTTTACCAGGCGCTTGCCACGGTAAATCAGGTCTTCTTTGTACAGGCGAACAAAGACTTCTTTCACGGCATTGGAAAGACCTTCGTCCATGGTGAAGCGCTCGCGCTCCCAGTCCACGGAGTTGCCCAGACGGCGCATCTGACGGGTAATGGTGCCGCCGGATTCCGCTTTCCACTGCCAGATTTTATCGATAAACGCATCGCGACCGTAGTCGTGACGGGTTTTACCTTCTTCAGCGGCAATCTTACGCTCAACCACCATTTGGGTGGCGATACCCGCGTGGTCGGTACCGGCCTGCCACAGGGTGTTTTTACCCTGCATGCGCTGGTAGCGAATCATGGTGTCCATGATGGTTTGCTGGAAAGCATGACCCATATGCAAACTGCCGGTGACGTTCGGCGGCGGGATCATGATGCAGAAGGACTCTTTGCTTTCATCGCCGTTAGGTTTGAAATAGCCCTGCTTTTCCCAGTGCTCGTAAAGCGGCTGTTCGATATCTTGTGGGTTGTATGTCTTTTCCATTATTTCCAGGTTGCCGTATTCAGGTTAAAACCAGCCACGCGGTAAGCTTTGTAGCGCTCGCGTGCCGATTGTTTCAAAGAATCTTCATAAGGGACGAAGTCTACCACTTCTGTGAAAGCGGTGGCAAAATCTACAAAGCCGACACGCAAACTGATCAGCAGATCGCGTGGGCTGCTGTTGCGTTTTTCTGGCCAGGCAATTTCGACCGGAGCACCGCCACGCGGACCTTCCCCCGCCAGATTATGCGGCACGAAGCTTTCTGCCGGTCTTGCCCACAGCGCTTCATCCAGCCGAATAGCCTGTTTTTCGTCTTCACAGGCGATCAGTACGCGCTTGCCCGCGCGCCAACGTTCTGCGGCAATTTCACACACCAGTTGTTCAACGGCGCTTAAGCCATCTTGTTGTGTGTCGTTATCCAGAAGATAGAACGTTGCGTTTCTCATAATATGGGGCTTCTTGTTGTGGATTTAAATGCAAAGCCGGATGGCGCTACGCTTATCCGGCCTACGGTTAAATACTCACTGTAGGCCGGATAAGACGCGTATGCGGCGCCATCCGGCAATCAAGCAAACTTACTCTTCGCCGTTAAACCCGGCGCGATTGAGCAGGAACTGCGACAGCAGCGCCACCGGACGACCGGTTGCACCTTTGGCTTTTCCTGAACGCCAGGCGGTTCCCGCGATGTCGAGGTGTGCCCAGTTGTACTTACGGGTAAAGCGCGACAGGAAGCAGCCAGCGGTAATCGCGCCGCCAGGGCGTCCGCCGATGTTCGCCATATCTGCGAAGTTGGACTCCAGCTGTTCCTGGAACTCATCACCCAGCGGTAAACGCCATGCGCGATCGCCCGCCTGTTCGGACGCGCCAATCAGCTCGTGCGCCAGCGGGTTGTGGTTCGACATCAGGCCTGTGATGTGATGACCCAGCGCAATCACGCAGGCACCGGTCAGGGTGGCGACGTCGATGACCGCTTCAGGTTCGAAACGCTCGACATAGGTTAACACGTCGCACAGCACCAGGCGGCCTTCGGCATCGGTGTTCAGTACTTCAACAGTCTGACCGGACATGGTGGTTAACACATCACCCGGACGATACGCGCGCCCGCCTGGCATGTTTTCACAGCCCGCCAGCACGCCGACAACGTTGATGGGTAACTGAAGTTCCGCCACCATGCGCATCACGCCGTACACTGCCGCCGCGCCGCACATGTCGTATTTCATTTCATCCATGCCTTCGGCAGGCTTGATGGAAATACCGCCGGAGTCAAAGGTTAGCCCTTTACCGACCAGCACAATCGGGCGCACGTCTTCTGACGGGTTGCCTTTGTACTCGATAACCGACATCAAGGACTCGTTCTGCGAACCCTGGCCGACGGCAAGATAAGAGTGCATACCCAGCTCTTTCATCTGCTGCTCGCCAATGACGCGCGTGACGACATTTTTGCTGTAGCTGTCGGCCAGTTGACGCGCCTGAGAAGCCAGGTACGCTGCGTTACAGATGTTCGGCGGCATGTTGCCGAGATCTTTCGCGGCTTTAATACCGGCGGCGATCGCCAGGCCGTGCTGAATGGCGCGCTCGCCGCTGGTCAGTTCACGGCGGGTAGGGACGTTGAACACCATTTTACGCAGCGGGCGACGTGGCTCGCTTTTGTTGGTCTTCAACTGATCAAAACTGTAGAGGGTCTCTTGTGCTGTCTCGACAGCCTGACGCACTTTCCAGTAGTTGTTACGGCCTTTAACGTGCAGTTCGGTCAGGAAGCAGACGGCTTCCATGGAGCCGGTATCATTCAGAGTATTGATGGTTTTCTGAATAACCTGCTTGTACTGGCGCTCATCAAGCTCACGCTCTTTGCCACAACCAATGAGAAGAATGCGCTCAGACAGAACGTTAGGAACGTGGTGTAGCAACAGGGTCTGACCCGGTTTGCCTTCCAGTTCGCCACGACGCAGCAGGGCGCTGATGTACCCGTCGCTGATCTTATCGAGCTGCTCTGCAATCGGAGAAAGGCGGCGTGGTTCAAAGACGCCCACGACGATGCAGGCACTCCGCTGTTTCTCTGGGCTACCGCTTTTTACACTGAACTCCATGCACTACGCTCCTGAATCTTAAAGACAACGGCGGTGGCTACGGATAGAATTGCAAGCTTTCGTAACTCATACCCGCTGTTGCGGTGACTTCGTGTTAATCTTAACGTTATTACGGCATTGGCACGTCAGAACAATTTCTGAGAGGTGGATCCGTTGAGTATAATGATCTTAGCGACGATTTCGACGACTCAAGAGAATAAATGACGTTTAAGCCATGAAACAAGCTATTTTCCTGCAAAAGACGGGTTTTTACGGGCGTATTTAAAGTGATAATCATAAGATATCTGGTACGGGAAACGCTCAAAAGCCAACTTGCGATCCTATTCATCCTGCTGTTGATCTTCTTTTGTCAAAAGCTGGTCAGGATCCTCGGTGCGGCGGTTGACGGTGACATCCCGGCAAATCTGGTGCTCTCGCTGCTGGGGCTGGGCGTGCCAGAAATGGCGCAACTTATCTTGCCATTAAGCCTGTTCCTCGGGCTGCTCATGACGCTGGGCAAACTGTATACCGAAAGTGAAATTACGGTGATGCACGCCTGCGGGCTGAGTAAGGCCGTACTGGTGAAAGCGGCGATGGTGCTGGCGCTGTTTACCAGTATCTTTGCGGCGATCAACGTGATGTGGGCGGGGCCCTGGTCTTCAAAGCATCAGGACGAAGTGCTGGCGGAAGCGAAAGCGAACCCCGGCATGGCGGCACTCGCGCAGGGACAGTTCCAGCAGGCCACTAACGGCAGCTCGGTGCTGTTTATCGAAAGCGTCGATGGCAGTAATTTCAAAGATGTGTTCCTCGCGCAGATCCGCCCAAAAGGTAACGCCCGTCCTTCCGTGGTCGTGGCCGATTCCGGACATCTGACGCAACTGCGCGATGGCTCCCAGGTGGTGTCGCTGAACGAAGGTACGCGCTTTGAAGGGACCGCGCTGCTGCGTGACTTCCGCATTACCGACTTCAAGGACTATCAGGCGATTATCGGCCATCAGGCCGTGGCGCTGGATCCGAACGACACCGACCAGATGGACATGCACACGCTGTGGACGACTGACACCGATCGCGCCCGTGCGGAGCTGCACTGGCGTATCACGTTAGTATTCACGGTGGCGATGATGGCGCTGATGGTGGTACCGCTGAGTGTGGTGAATCCACGTCAGGGACGCGTACTGTCGATGCTGCCCGCCATGCTGCTGTATCTGATGTTCTTCCTGATCCAGACCTCACTGAAGTCGAACGGCGGCAAAGGGAAACTGGATCCAGTGTTCTGGATGTGGACGGTTAACCTGAGTTATCTGGCTCTGGCGATTGCGCTTAACCTGTGGGATACGGTGCCTGTGCGCCGCTTGCGTGCCCGTTTTCTGCGTAAAGGAGCGGTATAATGCAGCCCTTTGGTGTACTTGACCGCTATATCGGTAAAACCATTTTTACCACCATCATGATGACGTTGTTCATGCTGGTGTCGCTCTCCGGCATCATCAAGTTTGTTGACCAGTTGAAAAAGGCCGGGCAGGGGAGCTACGACGCGATGGGGGCCGGGCTGTATACGCTGCTCAGTGCCCCTAAAGACATTCAGATCTTCTTCCCGATGGCGGCGCTGCTCGGCGCGCTGCTGGGATTGGGCATGCTGGCCCAGCGCAGTGAACTGGTGGTGATGCAGGCGTCCGGTTTTACCCGCATGCAGGTTGCGCTGTCGGTGATGAAAACCGCTATTCCGCTGGTGCTGTTGACGATGGCCATCGGGGAATGGGTTGCGCCGCAGGGTGAACAGATGGCGCGTAACTACCGCGCACAGCAGATGTACGGTGGCTCGCTGCTGTCTACCCAGCAAGGGCTGTGGGCGAAAGACGGCGACAGCTTTGTCTACATTGAGCGGGTGAAGGGCGACGAAGAGTTAGGGGGTATCAGTATTTATACCTTTAACGACCAGCGTCGTTTGCAGTCCGTGCGCTATGCGGCGTCTGCCAAATTTGATAAAGACAATAAGGTCTGGCGTCTGTCGCAGGTGGATGAGTCCAACCTGCAGGATCCGAAGCAGGTTACCGGTTCACAAACGGTGAGCGGCACCTGGAAGACCAACCTCACGCCAGACAAACTCGGTGTCGTGGCGCTGGATCCGGATGCGCTGTCGATCAGCGGTCTGCATAATTACGTGAAGTACCTGAAGTCCAGCGGCCAGGACGCCGGACGCTACCAGCTCAACATGTGGAGCAAAGTCTTCCAGCCGCTGTCCGTGGCGGTGATGATGCTGATGGCGCTGTCGTTCATCTTTGGCCCGCTGCGTAGTGTGCCGATGGGCGTGCGTGTAGTGACGGGGATTAGCTTCGGTTTCGTGTTCTACGTGCTGGACCAGATCTTTGGTCCGCTGACGCTGGTATACGGTATTCCACCGATTATCGGGGCGCTGCTGCCAAGTGCCAGCTTCTTCCTGATAAGCCTGTGGCTGATGCTGCGTAAATCGTAATTACAGCCCGCCATCCGGCAACGTCACACGCAGTGCCGGATGGCGCTGCGCTTATCCGGCCTACTCAGGACCCGGAGGCCAGATAAGGCGTTAATGCCTTATCTGGCAAAGTAACACAGGTACTAGCGTTTTCTTCCGCCCATCAAACTTCCCAACATGCCACGAATAATCTGATTGGTGACCTGACGCGCCGCGCTTTTCGCCACGCTCTGCACCACACCATCACGCTTGCCGCCGCG
This sequence comes from Citrobacter sp. KH_055_1, assembly GCF_057838705.1. NCBI lineage: Bacteria > Pseudomonadati > Pseudomonadota > Gammaproteobacteria > Enterobacterales > Enterobacteriaceae > Citrobacter > Citrobacter sp. KH_055_1. The sequence continues at coordinate 4,159,877 of NZ_CM174473.1, read as the reverse complement.
CGGCCCGGTGCTGCCAAACAAGATATCCTTCAGCCCGCCGAGAATACCGTCGTCCACTGCGACCGCTTTGCCGTTGGCGGGTGGTGTGTTTTGCTGCTCAGTACAGGCCTGCACGCCTTGCTGTAAGCGCTCATAGGCCGACTCACGGTCAACCTCTTCTTCATATTTGCCGTACAGCGCGGAGTGATTAATCAGCCCGTTGCGCTCATCGTCGGTTACCGGTCCCATGCGCGAGCACGGCGCAATCACCATCGCCCGCTCCACCACCGACGGACTGCCTTTGGCATCGAGGAACGAGATTAGCGCCTCGCCGGTCCCCAGTTCCTGAATGGCTTTTTCGGTATCAAATGCCGGATTGGCACGCATGGTTTGTGCCGCGGTTTTCACCGCCTTCTGGTCTTTGGGGGTAAATGCGCGCAGGGCGTGCTGCACGCGGTTACCCAACTGACCGAGCACGTTGTCCGGAATATCGGCGGGGTTTTGCGACACGAACCACACGCCGACGCCTTTCGAGCGGATAAGGCGGATCACCTGTTCGATTTTATCCAGCAATACCTGCGGGGCATCGTTGAACAACAGATGGGCTTCGTCGAAGAAGAACACCAGCTTGGGTTTTTCCAGATCGCCCGCTTCCGGCAACTGCTCGTACAGCTCGGAGAGCATCCACAGCAGGCTGGCGGCGTACAGTTTGGGCATCTGGTACAGTTTTTCTGCGCTAAGGATGTTGATTATCCCCTTGCCGCTGGCGTCGGTGCGCATCCAGTCTTTGATATCCAGCATCGGCTCGCCAAAGAAATGCGCCGCGCCCTGTTGCTCCAGCGACAGTAGCCCGCGCTGGATAGCCCCGACCGAGGCGCTACTGATATTGCCGTACTGATTCTGGAAGGATTTAGCGTTATCGCCGATGTACTGAGTGATGGCCCGCAGGTCTTTGAAATCGAGCAGCAACAGCCCCTGGTCATCGGCAATGCGGAAGATAATATCCAGCACGCCGGACTGCACATCGTTCAGGTTCAGCAGGCGGGCCAGCAGCAGCGGGCCGAGGTCCGATACCGTGGCGCGCACCGGGTGACCTTTCTCACCGAAGATATCCCACACCGTGACCGGATTATCATGCGGCTGCCAGTCGGTAATACCGATGTTGTTCAGACGGGTCAGCAGCTTTTCAGACGCCAGTCCAGCCTGCGCCACGCCGGTTAAGTCGCCTTTAACATCGGCCATAAACACCGGCACGCCGATCTCCGACAGCGATTCGGCCAGCTTCTGCAAGGTGACGGTTTTACCGGTCCCGGTCGCGCCGGTAATCAGCCCGTGGCGGTTGGCCATGCCAGGCAGTAAAAACAGTTCGGTGTCCGGCGTGCGGGCAATTAACAGGGGTGCGCTCATTGAGATTTCCTCCATTTATCCTGCCTGGAGTATAGGCAATGTCGATGAAAGAGAATATGCGCAGGGGAGAGAAAATGACTTAAAGCGTATTGCCGTGATAAATCTGATATCCCAAATCTACGGTGTTGTGGTTATGGTCGTTGTTCTTGATTTTACTGAGCAACATCTGCGCCGCCATGCGACCAATGTCGAAACGTGGGGTGATCACGCTCGCGAGGCTTGGGATCATCTGCCTGCCCATTTCCAGCCCGTGGAATCCGGCAATCGAGATCTGCTCCGGCACAGCCAGATTGCGCTCGCGGCACAGCAGCAGCGCGCCCATCGCAATATCGTCGTTGGTACAGAACACGCCGTCTACATCCGGGTGCGCAGCCAGCGCGTCACGCATCATCTGGGTACCGAGATGGATGGAGGAGATGGCGCGCGGATTCACGCGCAGCGGTTCCAGACCCCGGCGGGTCATGGCATCGCAATAGCCGCGATAGCGCTGCTCGTCACGAACGTCGTCTTTCGAACCCAGATACAGGATTTTGTGGCGCGGGCGTTTATCCAGCATGGTGCTGACCATATCAAACGCCGCCTGGCGGTTATCGAATCCCACCTCCATATCCAGACGATCGCCCTGGATATCCATCAGCTCAACCACCGGAATAGTCGCTGAACGCAGAAACTTCACGGTACGTAAAGTGTGATATTTCTCGGAAAGAATAATGCCGTCGATGTTGTACGACAGCAGGTTGATAACCGATTCTTCCTCGGACTCCCGATCGTAATTGTAGTTGGCGATCAGCGTTTGATAGTTATGGTCCGAGGTCACGGATTCAATCCCCGCCAGAATGTCGGCAAACAGCTGGTTTTGAAACGAGGGGATCAGCACGCCGAGCGTATAGCTTTGCGCGTTCAACAGCATTGCCGGCGCGCGGTTGGGGATGTAGTTAATCTCCTCCATTATCTGCGCGATGCGCTCGCCGGTTTCCTTTGCGACTTTTTTCGGCGAGCGGATGTAGCGACTCACCGTCATTTTGGTCACACCCGCCAGGGTGGCGATATCTTGCAAAGAAATTCTGTGGTTCCTCATCTTCTCTCCTGAGCTGGGGAGCGCTGGCTTGTGCTCCCCGGTAATGCCGAACTAATGCAGAATGGCGTTAAGCGCCAGAACCCCAAGGAGTCCCATAATGGAAATCAACGTTTCCATGACTGTCCAGGTGCGCAACGTTTCACCGACGCTGAGATTAAAATAGCCTTTAAACAGCCAGAATCCCGGATCGTTAACGTGGGAAGCAATCACGCTGCCCGCACCGGTTGCCAGCACCATCAGCGCCGGATCGGCATGGGTGACGTTAATAATCGGCAGCACCACGCCCGCGGTAGTAATCGCCGCCACGGTGGCTGAACCGAGTGCGATGCGCAGCAACGCCGCGACCGTCCAGCACATCAACAGCGGAGAGAGTGAGGTACCGGTCATCAGGTGCGAAATATACTGGCCCACGCCGCTGTCGACCAACACCTGCTTAAACGCCCCACCGCCGGCGATGATAAACACAATCATGGCGATGGCACCGATAGAGTCGCCAATGATATCCATTATTTGCTCGATCGTACGTCCGTTACGACGGCCAAGGGTGAAAATGGCGAGGACGATGGCAATAAACAAGGCGACAGCAGGGTTACCGATAAACTCAAAGAACACCCGCACGCTGTTGGTCTTCGGTAGCGTAATTTCGCACACTGCGGCGACCGCCATCAGTATGACCGGGATAACCGCGGCAAAGATACTGTTCCAGAACGACGGCATCTCTTCTTCGGTGAACAAGTGAGGGTTAAATAAGCCTTCCGGCGGCGCTTTCTCAAAGCGGGTCAGCAGCTTGGAGAACAGCGGCCCGGCGACAATCACCGTCGGGATAGTAATGATAAAGCCGTACAGCAGCGTGGTGCCAAGGTTGGCCTCGAAAATGGTGGCAATCGCCGTTGGTCCCGGATGAGGCGGCAGAAAACAGTGGGTCACGGACAGCGCCGCCACCATCGGCACGCCGACGTACAGCAGCGGCAGTCCGGATGAGGCCACCACCGTAAACACCAGCGGCAGCAGCAGAACAAAACCGACTTCGAAGAACATCGCCAGACCGACGACCAGCCCGGTAATGACCAGCGCCCACTGCACGCGTTTTTTACCGAACGTGCCAATCAGCGTAGTGGCGATACGCTGGGCTGCGCCGGTATCGGAGATTAGCTTTCCGAGCATGGCGCCGAACCCGAGGATCATCGCCAGCCCGCCGAGCGTCCCGCCGATCCCATTTTGTATTGAGTGCAGAACGGCCTGGGCATCCATCCCTTCGGCAAAACCGACGACCGCCGCTACCAGGACCAGAGCAATAAAGCCGTTAACTTTAAAGCCAATCATCAGGACCAGGAGCAGCGCGACGCCTGCCGCAATAATAATTAATGGCATAATCTTTTCTCTTATAAATTATGTAGAGTGGTGTGCCAAAAATGCAGCGCCAGGGCGCTGCGTGATGTTGCGTTGTGTTGTATCAGACGGCGACCAGCATGCCGCCATCGACAAACAGCAGGTGTCCGTTAACAAAATCGGATGCTTTGGACGAGAGGAAAACCGCCGCACCAATTAGCTCCTGCGGATCGCCCCAACGTGCGGCAGGCGTCCGTTTGCACAGCCAGGCGGTGAAGGCTTCGTCTTCGACCAGCGCTTTGGTCATCTCGGTTTTGAAGTAGCCCGGCGCGATGCCGTTCACCTGGATATTGTGGCGCGCCAGCTCAACGCACATCCCACGGGTGAGCATTTTTACCGCCCCTTTTGAGGCGGCATATGGCGTGATGGTGTCGCGGCCCAGTTCGCTCTGCATGGAGCAGATGTTGATGACTTTCCCGGCCTGGCGTTCCACCATGCGACGAGTGACCGCCTGCGACACCAGGAATACTGCTGTCTGGTTCACCGCAATCACGTCGTTCCAGTCCTGTTCCGGGAACTCGGTGAACGGATGACGGCGCTGAATACCGGCGTTATTCACCAACACATCAATCGGGCCAATATCTTTTTCGATATGGTCAATGGCGGCGTCGATATCCTGTTTATGCGTAACATTGAAAGGCGCGGCAACGGCGCGGATCCCTTCCTGCTGCAGTTTTGCCACGGCGGCTTCTGCGCGTTCCGGCGTAATGTCATTGACGATGATCTGCGCGCCATATTTGCCCAGCCCGGTCGCCAGTAAATAACCAATTCCCTGCGCCGAACCGGTGATCAGAATATTTTTGCCATCCAGTGAAAAAAGATCGTTCATCATGCTATTCCTTATTTTATGTCTTCAAAAACGAGCTGGACTTTCGCCGCCTGGGTTTTATCCCCGGCGAAGATCAGCGCCTGTTCAAGGTCGGTAAACGGATATTCGGCGCTGAGTAACGGCAGCGGATCGATAACGTTATTTGCCAGCCACGACACCGCGGTATTGAATTCGGTGGTAAAGCGGAACGAGCCTTTAAGCGCGATCTCTTTGCCGATCAGCATCATCATCGGGAACTCTGGTACCGCGCCGCCCATGCCGACCTGCACCATCACGCCTTTCGCGCGGGTGACTTCCAGACAGGTGGTGATTGAGGAAGGATGGCCGGAGACTTCGAAGCTGACGTCAAAATAGCCTTTCTCTTTTTTCCATGCGTCGAGCGAGTCTTGTTGCGGATTAATCAACGTGTCTGCGCCCATCTGTTGCGCCAGCGAAAGCGAACGCGGGCTGACGTCTGCACAGACGATTTCTGCTGCGCCGAGCGTTTTCACTGCGCTGACGATCAGGCAGCCAATTGGCCCAACGCCGGAGATAAACACCCGTTTACCCTGCAGGTCGCCCGCTTCATGCGCGGCATGGATTGCTACCGCCAGCGGTTCGGCAAAGGCCATGACTTTTTCATCGGCCTGCTGCGGGTAGGGGATGCACTGCGCGGTATCGACGGTTTTAAACCGGGTAAAGCTGCCGTCAACATGGGGAAAATACATGGCGCTGCCAAAAAATCGCATCTCTGTACACTGATTTTCTTCATGCTGCAGACAGTATTTGCAGTGGCCGCAGGGCTTCGACGGGTTAATCGCCACCGACTGACCTTCATGTAATTCAGGTGAATCACTCTGGACCACTTTACCAATAACTTCATGGCCTAAAATCATCGGGGCTTTAACGGTAAAATTACCGACTTTGCCTTCCTGATAATAATGTAAATCGGAACCACAAATTCCCCCTCGGGTAATTTGCACTAACGTTCCTTTATTATTCCATTCAATATTTTGGTCGGTAATGGCAACAGCTTTCTTACCCGCGACAACGCAGGATTGGGTTTTGACTTGCATAAATTCCTCACTGGTCAGGTAGTAACCTCGGCAGCATTTAAACGGTTTTAATTGTTATTATTTGTGATGAAGATCACGCTGGAAAATTGTTACACTACAATGTTACGCATAACGTGATGCGCCTTGTAAATCTGCTCCGTGGTACTGAAAAAGCGTGAATTTCCCCATCAGCAAGGCGTAATATCGCGCCATGGAATATGAATCTGGAGTTTTTTAGATGGCTGGGGAAAGTTATATTTTGATGGGCGTTTCTGGTAGCGGTAAATCACTCATTGGCAGCAAAGTTGCCGCCGTATTATCCGCTAAATTCATAGATGGTGACGATCTCCATCCCGCCAAAAATATTGATAAAATGTCGGAAGGTATTCCATTAACTGATGAAGACCGGCTGCCGTGGTTAGAACGGTTAAATGACGCGTCATACAGCCTGTATAAAAAGAATGAAACCGGATTTATTGTCTGCTCGTCATTAAAAAAACAGTATCGCGATATATTGCGCCAGGGCAGCCCGAATGTGCATTTTTTGTGGCTGGATGGCGATTACGAGACTATTTTGGCGCGCATGCAGCGTCGGGCAGGTCATTTTATGCCGGTGGGATTACTAAAAAGTCAGTTCGACGCGCTGGAGTGCCCGCAGGAAGATGAACGCGATATTGCCCGCATCGACGTGAACCATGACATCGAGCATGTGACGGAACAGTGCCGCCAGGCGGTGCTCGCATTTCGTCATGGGCAATAAGCTCAGCCCCTTACGGGACTGAGCCACCGCATCAGAAATCGGCTTTTAGCACCACGCGGTAACGGGCTTTGCCATCACGCACGTGCTGGATAGCTTCATTGATTTTCGACATCGGGTACTGCTCGGTGACTGGCGACACCTTGCTGCGCCCGGCAAACTTCATCAGCTTGCGCAGTTCGAACGGCGTGCCGGTTGCCGAGCCGGAGACGCTGCGATCGCCGGCAATTAAAGTAAACGCCGGCACCGGCAGCGGCTTCAGCACCGCGCCGACGGTGTGGAAATTACCGCCGTAGGCCAGCGCTTCAAAATAGGGCTGCCAGTCGAGATCGACGTTAACCGTATTAATGATGAGATCGAACTGGCCCGCCAGCGCTTTCAGCGCCTCCGGATCGCGACTGTTAACCACTTTATCGGCCCCCATCGCCAGAACTTCCTGTTCTTTCGCTGGGTTGGAGCTGAACGCGGTGACTTCGCACCCCATCGCGTGTAACAGCTTAATGGCGATATGCCCCAGGCCGCCGATACCAATCACCCCGACGCGGCTGGTGGCGGTGATGTGGTGCATCAGCAGCGGTTTGAACACCGTGATGCCGCCGCACAGCAATGGACCGGCAGCCGCATGATCGATGCTCTCCGGCAGCGGGATCACCCACTGCCAGTCTGCGCGCAGCTTCTCGGCAAAGCCGCCACGATTGAGGATCGTGGGAACGGCACCTTCCAGGCAGTTAATCTGATTACCGCTGATACAGGCATCGCAGTGCCCGCAACTGCGTGCCGTCCAGCCGATGCCGACACGCTGGCCGACCTTCAGGCCTTTATCCTGCGCCGCACTGCCGAGCGCCGCCACGCGACCAATCACCTCATGCCCGGCAACCAGCGGATACTGAGAGAACCCCCATTCGTTGTCGATCATCGACAAATCGGAATGGCAGATACCGCAGTATTCGACCTGTACTTCGACATCTTCCGGCTTTAGCTCGCCCGCATCATATTCATAGAGTTCGAGTTCGCTGCCCGCCTCTTTTGCGGCGTAGCTTTTTATCATCGACATCGTGTTTCCCTCAGTGTGGTGTTGAACAGGAAGTGTAGAGCATGGGGAAATAGGGTGCTTCGCAGAAGGGGGGATTAGGGCCTTTTCTGCAGCAATGCGTTGAGCCACATTTCGTCGCGGTCAGGACGCTTATCGAGCGTCGTCCAACTGCTGATTAGCGTGATATCGCTCAGCGGTGCGATCAGCTTTTCCAGTCCCTGCTCGGTGAGATCGGTAAAGTGACGGCCGTCTTTCACTCTTTCTGTTTCGCCGTATTTGAACGAGACATACCATATTCCCCCGGTTTTAAGCGCGTGGGCGAGTTTGCTCATTACACCGGGTAACGCTTCGGCGCTCACATGCAGCAACGATGCACAGCACCAGATACCATCATAGCGTTCGGTGTCGGCGATATCGTTAAATGTCATCTGTTTGACGCACAGTCCGGTATGCTGGCTGGCAAGGTTAACCATTTCTGCAGAGGCATCGAATGCTTCGACTTGATAACCTTTTTCCAGGAAGGCCTTACTGTCACGGCCGGAGCCGCAGCCTGCATCCAGAATACGTCCGCTCTGCGGGAGGTGTCGCAGGAAGGGGAGATAAAGCGATTCCATATCGACATTAACTGTAGAGCTAAAAAAATCCTGCGCGTGGCGCTGGTAATATTCGAGAGTCATCAGAATGTATCCGTTCCTTGTGCAAGGGGTTCCCATTGGTGAAAGAGTATTTTAAGCGCCTCGTTCCAGCTGTCGTTCAAAAATGTGTTTCTCAGCGTCGGGGTCGCGCCCGTCTGGCGAATCAATGTTTCACGCAGTGGGAGATGGCTGTTTATGAAATATTCATTTCTGTCCCGAAGACGCTGAAGTAGCCTGGGTGAGGGAAGTTGGGCAAATTTGCCTTTCCCACCCCGGTTACATTCTTTGCAGGCGAGTACCAGATTCCAGACGCCATCGATATTTGCGACCTGTCCCCGAGCTTTCCACGGGATAAAATGATCAACATCGGCAAAGGTGTCGTCGCCAGGGAGCAAGCTAATAGGCGCAAAACAGTAGAAGCAGCGCCCCTTCTGATAACCGTTAAGGCTGTCCCGACAGCTGGAGATCGTCACCCGCCGGTCACTGTTCCTGCTAAACAGCATTTGGTCATCGTTGTCATACTCGACATTTATCAGGTGGCTGGAGATATTCATTGCCCAGGCTTGTTCGACGAGGCTCCAGCGCGCATCTGTTTCAAAAATAAGGTTTCGGTATTGCAGACGTTCACCCAGATTGTAGAAATTATCCGTCATCCGGATGCCTTTATGCGTTTTACGCTCATCAATAAAAAAGCGTTTTTCAATTTCGCCCTGATTCACATTGTGAAAGGCATCAATCACATTATTAAACCCCTGCCGGACCGTGATGGGGGTGAGTTCATCACGCGTGATCTCGCCGTTATTAAATTGCGTACAGGCGGCAATAAACTGGCTGCTGCGTGAGGTTATCTGCTTTGGCGCATGTCTGAGATGGCGGCATAAATGGCTGCTGAACGGTACAGCCAGATCTTCAAGCGTGATGAGATCGCTGCCATCAGGTTTGAGTTCGTGCAATGCATGGGCGAGCGCAAACTTGTAGGAAGCCACATTCTTGCCAAAGAGGATAATCCCACGCCAGTAGTTTTCCAGCGTGGGTTCAACCTGATAGAAACGCATAACGGTGTCCTGAGAACGGTTGGTAACTGCTATTACTGGATTCAGTAACGACATCTCATAGTAAACAGCAGCAAATGTAAACCGAGCGGGTCACGTTGCATTTTTTTGCGAGGTAAATTCCGGAAAAATTCAGGTTTTAGAGATGAGAATAGCGGGAGGAAGAAGGGCGTATGGGCGATCGAACCGCAATGACGCTGTTTTTTTCAACACTTAGCGCGACTATCGTGCGCTGCCGCTTGCATGGTGGCGTGCGACAGGTATAATCCACAACGTTTTCCGCATCCCTTCCGTGCCGGAGTGGCGAAATCGGTAGACGCAGTTGATTCAAAATCAACCGTAGAAATACGTGCCGGTTCGAGTCCGGCCTTCGGCACCATTAGTACTTCCAAGACCATCCGAGAAAGTCCAATTATCCCTTAAAAATCAATGCTTGCAGCGATTTTTACGTCCTGAGTCGTCCGAGGTTGTCCGTTGAAATCCGGATGTCATTGGGGGCATAATTGGGGGCATCTTAACTTCGATTAGAAATGTGCCCCCAAAATGAAGCTCAACGCTAGACAGGTCGAGACCGCAAAGCCAAAAGACAAAACTTACAAAATGGCCGATGGCGGCGGTTTGTATCTCGAGGTTTCGGCCAAGGGTTCTAAATACTGGCGCATGAAATACCGACGCCCCTCTGACAAAAAAGAGGATCGCCTCGCTTTTGGCGTTTGGCCGACTGTGACGCTTGCTCAGGCAAGAGCGAAGCGCGACGAAGCTAAAAAGCTGTTAGTGCAGGGCATTGATCCAAAAGCCGAACAGAAAGAAGCTCAGGCCGAGAATTCGGGGGCATATACTTTCGAAACCATTGCTCGTGAATGGCATGCCAGTAACAAGCGCTGGAGTGAAGACCATCGATCGCGCGTTCTTCGCTATCTTGAGCTTTATATCTTCCCTCATATCGGTTCGTCCGACATTCGCCAGCTCAAAACTAGCCACCTGTTAGCCCCGATTAAAAAAGTTGATGCCAGTGGTAAGCATGATGTTGCGCAGCGTCTTCAGCAGCGTGTCACGGCTATTATGCGTTATGCTGTACAGAACGATTACATTGACTCTAATCCAGCCAGTGACATGGCCGGTGCGCTATCAACAACCAAAGCGCGACATTACCCCGCCTTACCCTCCAGCCGGTTCCCTGAGTTTCTTGCACGTCTTGCTGCATATCGTGGCCGCGTAATGACATGGATCGCGGTCGAGCTTTCCTTACTCACTTTTGTGCGTTCCAGTGAGTTACGTTTCGCGCGCTGGGATGAGTTTGACTTCGATAAATCTCTTTGGCGCGTGCCTGCTAAACGAGAAGAAATCAAAGGGGTGCGTTACTCGTATCGCGGCATGAAAATGAAAGAGGAGCATATCGTTCCGCTTAGTCGTCAGGCGATGAATTTGTTAGAACAGTTAAAGCGGATTAGTGGTGATAAAGAGCTGCTTTTTCCGGGTGATCATGACTCAACTAAGGTTATGAGTGAAAACACGGTAAACAGCGCATTGCGTGCGATGGGATATGACACGAAAACCGAGGTCTGCGGGCATGGATTTAGGACGATGGCGCGTGGTGCATTGGGTGAGTCAGGATTGTGGAGTGATGATGCGATAGAACGTCAGTTGAGTCACACAGAACGTAATGGCGTTAGGGCTGCTTATATTCATACATCAGAACATTTAGATGAAAGGCGCAAAATGGTTCAGTGGTGGGCTGATTATTTAGAATTGAATAACAAGGAGTATATATCGCCCTATGACTGTGGGAATAAAGTAAATGAGATCTAGCTCTTTATCAAAAAATCATTTCAAATAGATTGATGGATAGAATTTGTTTTTTTTGCTATAATATTTAATAATTTTTAAAAGTGTGGCGAGATTATGTCAGTTTTATTAAGAGAGCAAGATGTAAAAGTCGCATTTATTGACTGGCTTTTTAGAAAGGGGTTGTTGGATAACGCAACTATTATTAATGAAATGGTTGTGGCGAATTGGAGTCGCCGCGCTGATTTGGCCGTGGCTAATGGTCACTTGCAAGCTTTTGAAATAAAAAGTGATTTTGATTCTCTTAAAAGATTGGACGGTCAGTTAGAAACCTTTACATCTCGTTTTGAAAAGGTAACGGTTGTTTGTGCCCCAAAATTTACCTATGAAATAGCGAAGAAAGTAACATCAGATGTTGGTGTTATTGAATACCTAAATACTAGTAAAGGCATTCGTTTTAAAATAGTTCAACGTGGGCGTACGGCAGTTCTCGGGAATAAGAAGGTATATATTAATTTCTTATTGAAAAAAGAGTTGCAGTTACTTCTTGTTGAAAACGGGAAAAAGTTTTTATTTGAGTCTGGTCGTGAGGCTTTAGAGCGGATAGCTGAGCAAATCCCCTTATCTAGAATTAGAGAATTCGCCCTTAATGCAATTAAGCAGCGCTATAAAGAAACTTCTGATGATTATATGAAGAAATTAGCAGGGAGTGAATTATCGAGTGCTAATGATTTGACTTTGTTAAGTAAATCAAAAAAGAAGCGGGAACATAACCACTTTAAAGATTTCGAAGATAATACTGAAGAAAGATTAAATGATTTTTATACGGTTGATATTGAGGGGTTTATGAGAAAGCACGGCGAAGTTGGGAGCATCACTCCTATCAAGGTTTTGAAAAGGGTCGTGCGATAAGGGAGGGAGACCTCCCTTATTTTTTAGAAGAAATCCTCTTCAGGATCGTAATCTGTTTTAAGTGCTTCTGATAGCTCAATTTGCTTTGTTATGTGAAGGTTCACGCGCACAGAAATCCATTTAGCAGGACTCCCCATACCAGCAATATCGCCTGATGCTGCGTTTTTAATCATCTGCGCCCCCCAAGATTCCTCTTCAAGATAATTAGGGTATCTTTTAAGAATCGCTCTTGCCGCTTCGATATAGCCTTTACTATCAAGCCCTGGCCTTCTCTCAAAAAACCAAGCATCATCTAATGCAATATCAATTCTAGGAACATAACGCCCACCAACATCATCATATACAACAGAGTGAATTGAACTATGATCTCCGTATATAGAAACTCCTCGCCCTCCGATAGTTTGGTGGAATTCTCTTTCCATAATATCAATATAACCAGATTGACCATTTTCTCCTGCAAAGTTTGCGACTGAACTTGGGAAACTAGTCGACAGTACACTTATTATAGCCTCAGGAATTTCTGTCCTTATTTGGTTTATTGCACTTATGGCAGCAGACGTCATTGCTGAGACGTGGCCGCGAATGTAGCCTAAGTCTATGAATATAACTGCATTTTCAGGGGAGTCGAGAGACACGAGTGATGCTATTGTTTTATTTATATCAGAGTTAAGATTCTTTATGCGGAATGCAATGGAGCCTTTATTCTCTTCAAGTGTTCTTGCCTGCTGTACTATATCCCTTAATCTTGCAGATTCTGGCATTTGAACTATCGGGATAATATTTTCATTCTTAGAGCAAAAAGCTATCCAGTTTGAAAAATTATTTTCTGAAGATAGAAGGTCAAAGCTTGATGCGCAATGATGCTTGTTCTCTTGAGTAACATCCAGTATAAAAGGCAAGTTATTCATTGCTTCCAGACTCTTATCAAGAGAAACTTGAATTTCATCTGAACGGGGCCATTTTCCTAAAGTTATAAGTGGAAGTATTTTCTCTTTCTTATCATGAGCAAGTTGACTCAACCCAAGAATTTCAGCAGCACGAGTCCTTAATGCAGGATAATATGAATAACTATCAAAATTTACTTTCATCTTAATTACCTCCTGGCTCAGTATTCTCTTGTCGCGCGATGGCTCTAGGCATGGCGTTAATTTGTGGGTTCTGAGTGGCTAAATAAGCCGCGATTCCTTCCATTTTTTCTTTTTGTTCTAATGCATGTGTAAGTTGTGTGGTTAATGTTTCATTCCGTTCTATGAGCGTTTGCTTAACACCATCGTTACTAATGATGGTTTCTTTGTGATTTTTGCTTAGAACTTTAATAGTTCTATGCGTGAACCAACCTATCAATAGAGCCGCAAGCCAACCAGAACATACAAGTAGCCATTGCGACAATTCTTGATTTCTGATGTAGCTCGTCACAATTGTAACTAGTGTGCCAACTATACCAACAATTCCATAAATATGATTTAGCATCTTATGACTCTCTTGACCTGAGATTTGTCCTTGAAAGAGCAGAGAAAAGGGTTGCATCGGTATCACTATTTTTTACACATATTTAGCAGTAATGCCATATATATCTTATGGATATGTTTCATCGCAATAGCTTTTTGGACTGACCCCACGCCCGTAGACAAATTCTGTCCTCACGACGAGGCCTGTTCGAAGGCCTCCGGACTGACGCCGCCGAGGCGACTGTGGCGCCGTGTCCGGTTTTTGTTGACCATTACATACATCACCACTCTAATGCGCCCAAGAGTCCGGATCTACACCCTAGGTTCAAAGGGGGACAAACTGAGGAGTAGGACGCCTGCTTTGGCGTGTAGTTAATCCGAGTTCTTCGTTTCATGGCAACGCCCCCCTTGATTAAGGATAGCGTTGCATCGACCCGTTGAACTCACAGCGGTCTATGGACATTTATCTCTGGGAGGAAGTGAAAGGCCACTAAAAATGATTTATCCTTTAAAACTGGATACTTACCCAACTGTGATATCATACAACAGTATTAGTATACCTATAGGTATCTGGCATATGAAAATAATAATCATTAGTGATTTACATGTTGGTGACGCAGCTGTTTCAACTGAGTTTGCAGTAGGGAGCTCTAACAACGCTGTAAAAAATCAGTTTCTAAATGAATTAAGACATCTTGCTAAACAAGAGGATATACGAGCTGACTATCTTGTTGTCGCGGGTGACATCACTAACAGAGCAACCAGAGAAGAATTTGAACTTGCATCTACACGCTTGAAAGAAATAGCGATGATTGTGGGAGTAGAGCAAGAAAAAGTCTTTTTTGTTCCAGGGAACCACGATGGTAACTGGATTGAGGAAGAACTCTCAATGTCCTCAAAAGAAAACATTAATATAACAATTGAACGCAAATATAGCAACTTACGCTTCAATGACTTTTTTAAACAATGTTTAGACCGAGCTCATTTTGGCTGTTATTACAATGAACCATATTTTGCTATTTGGAGTGATGAGAACCTCAATATAATTGGTGTGAACAGTTCGGTTTATGACCACTATGATAGAAAACCTCATCATGGCATTATTCGCAAACAGGATCTAACAGAACTGGATAGAAAGCTTCAAGAACTGAAGATTGCATATAGCGAGAAGATTAATCTGCTAGTTGTACATCACCATCCAATCCAGCAGCCTGATTTACCTTTTGATGCCGCTGACCATAGCATCTTACAAAATGCAGCTATCCTGATGGATATTGCGTCTAAGCATAACATTAATTTTATCGTACATGGACATAAACATATACCTAGGCTTGCACAGTATTCTGATGACTATCAGCACCCTATTAATATACTTTGTGCTGGCAGTTTCTCTGCGCGTTTAGATGATAGATGGTTCCAAGGGGTACCGAATACTATCCATCAAATTGAAGTTGATAAAATTTGTGATGTAAACAAAACACCTTTAGGGAAGGTAGTGACTTGGTCACACAACACAGGGCATGGGTGGACAAAAGATGAGTCCATTAACGGAATACCGCATAAAGAATTTTTTGGTAATCGCATGTTACCTATTGAACTAAAAAATCAGCTAAAAAAATCTATTGAGAGTTTTTTCGAGACGCAGACACATGTAAAGTGGAGTGAACTATCTAATCATTATGCTGATATAATATATACTTCGAGAAAGCTACTTGAAAAAACCATTGTAGATTTATCGGATGAGATTGGCTTTACAATATTTAAAACTCCAGGACAAGATGAGTTGTTCATTTTGCTGAAGGGAAAATAACATGCATAACTTATTTGGGTTTAATAATATATTTGAACACTCTAATGCTAGATACTTCACTTCAGACCAACTAGCTGAAGAGTTTGTTTGGACTCCAGCATTTGAATCTCTAATATCTAACAAAAATCATATAATACTAGGTTCTCGAGGTTCGGGTAAGACTGCTTTGATTAAAATGCTTTCTCATGAATGTCTTACTAAATTAAATGATGAAAAAGCAAGAAAAATAATAGAGCAACGTTCATTTATTGCGACGTATATTCCATTGAAAGTTGAATGGGTAAACTCTATTGGTGATATTGATGATAATAACCAGCTTTTTAAGTGGAGTTTGAACCTATCTTCATGCGCAAGGTTTCTAGATACCATACGAAGCTGCCTTCATTCGTATGTTGAGGATGAAATAGATAGGATTATCAAAGAAAAGTCCATTTGTAATAAAATATCAGAATTATGGTTATCTAAGAAGTTAAATACAATTACCGATATTTATGACGAGTTAGAGATTACCGAATACAAAAAAAATATTATATTTAACAAGATGAAATTAGGCCTTGGATTAAGTGATGATGATCTTATGGTTGGGCTTAACTTTAATACCGATCTATTCAAACCTTTAATAATGGCACTATCCACGGTAAGGAAAGAAATAGGACTTTCTAATTCATCTACATTCTGTGTCTGTATTGATGAGGCTGAGTTCTTAACTAAAGATCATCATAGGATTTTGAACACGCATATGAGATCATATAATGAAATCGTATTCAAAATAACAACAATGCCATACCGGCACTACACTCTGGAAACTGTTACTGGCACTCCGTTAAACATGGGGCACGACTTTGATTATTTAAATATTGATAAGCAAGGCCTCCATGGTAGTTCAAATAATAACTCTCATGATTTCTTTGAAAATTTCGCAGATAAACTTTTTAGAAAGAGAATAAACAATTCATCTATTATAAATAAAGATATCACACTTGAGATTCTTTTGGGTAATTCAATATTAGTTGACTCTCCTAAAGATGTACTCCCTGATGATAAACTTATGGAGAAGGTGAGAGAGTATTGTGATTCCAGTACGATCAAAAGAGCGGAGAGGTTATTGGAACAAGACTATTCTCTTTTTGAAAGCTCAGTATCAAGGAAATTGAGAGGGACTCTGATATTAAAAGATTCCTTTCAGCGTTATAAAGGAAATGCTTCGCCATTTATATTTTCCGGGTATTCACTGATAGTAAGGTGTTCTGATGGAAACCCCCGTCGACTATTACGGTTATTCAATTATCTTTTTTCAAAGAATATTGAGTCTTGTACTGAACTTAAGCCTCTATCAGACAAGGAACAAGGTGCGAAACTAAAAGAGTTTTCATACTCAGAGCTAGATGGTTTAAACCTAGAGGTGGACGGAAAGAAAGCTTTCGATTTGTTTACAACAATTGGTAGGTTTTTAAAAGACAAACTTCATACAGACAAAATAAATACAGATACATACAACTCATTCTCATTCGATGTTGAAGATGATAACGTATGGAAATATATAGAAACAGCTGTAGATCTAGGTTTAATTTACCCAGATTTTAGAGGGTTGGACAACGATAACAAAATGCCAAATAGAAAAGGCAGATTTTCTTTGGCCTTTTGTCTGTCACCTCATTTTTACTTAATGCCAAGAAAAGGAAACTCAATCAAATTATCTGTGATAATGAACAACTCTTCTTATAGCCGATTTAAAGCTATAAATAAAAACAATGATGATGGGCAATATAGTCTAGACTGGGAGGGGGATGATGAATAAATTACATGTAGATGACTTATCAATAGGTGAGCTAAGTCAATCAAAATATGATATAGCATTATTTTCTTGTGGATACGAAGAACGCTGTATTGATGTAGCTACACGATTGAATAAGGATAATATCGACAATGTGATTGTTTTAGCTTTTGACCAACATAAAGAAGATACAGTTCGTATCGATAGTTTGAGTTATTTTTCAAAAAGCTGGACTGGCTTCAAATTGCTAGAGATTTCACAAAGAGAAATTTCTGAAATACAAAAAGCACTAAGTGAAATAATTAACAAAGTTAATGTTAGGGAATTAAAAATACTAATTGACTACACTTCGATGTCTCGAGCTTGGTATGCAGCAATTTTAAACTACCTAGTCAATTTTTGTGAATTAAAAGTAACAGTAGATTTGATATACGCAACTGCAGTGTATAAAAATTTAGATCTCAACGTTGAACTAGGTGAGTTACGCATAATTCCGGGATGTGAAGGTATTTCATTAACCAAAAGACATAATGCAGCAATATTTATGTTGGGATTTGATAGATATGGTCCTCAACGTTTGTACAACTTATTAAACCCAAACAGATGCTTTGGTATCATGGCTGCACCAGCTGCAAGCTATGACTATGAAAACACTTGTTTAGAAAAAAACAAAGACTTTATTTTACACTGCCTTGGTGGTGAAGATAAACTCATAAAGTTGCCAATCAATAGTATTGCTACATGTTATGATAATATGTCACAAATGCTCTCCCCTCTTAGGTCTGAATATAACGTCTCCATTATTCCATTTGGGCCAAAGCCACATATTTTAGCGGCGATATTATGTAGTTTTAATTATCCTAATGTTACCTGCCTATACTCTGAATATATTCGAAATGAAACTACGAAAGTTGAATCCTCCGGTGATTTTGTAATATCTCGCTTGCATGTCAAAAAATATGAATAACTTATTTATTCACTATATTTCTAGATGGTTTAGTTTGGGTGTAAGATGTTCTAAGTATCTCACCCAAGCGGGCACATGTTCTGACCTAACGATCAATAGCGTTCGTGATATCAGCTTCTGGCACGGAACGGACACGTTAACTGAGCTGAAAGTCCGCTGTGAGCGAAAGGCGGGTCGAGTGATATCTCAGTCAGCTAAGGATTCACTATCATGGATGACCGCCTTGCTAGATATCCAGTAATTATAATCTACATGTTACTGCAGATAACGAGTATTTTTTGTAACGACAGCGTATCATCCGCCTTCTGTCAGTGTCTGTGCCTGGCCGGTGAATCAGTTGCCTGATCCTACCCAGCATTAGTGCACAGGCAGTACTGCGCAAAGCCTTTATCGCGCTCGGCATCGCCATAATGCAAAGCGCGGGAACAAATAAATCAGCTCTCTGGTTTTGCGAGATGGATAAGCGTGTCGACTCGCGCGGGGGAGAGCGGTTCGCGCGGTTGCGGTAGCGGCCAGCCGTACAGCCAGCGGGCGCTGGTGGCGCAGACTTTTCCCTGACAGGCACCCATTCCACAGCGTGAGGCGAGCTTAGCCGCCTGCCAGCTTTCGGCATTTTGTACATCTCCACAGCGAATATCTTCACAGCGACACAGCAACGTATCCGCGGTGATCGCGGCTTTGAGCGACTCCGGCAGCGCAAACGTCGCATGCAGTGCCTGGGCAAAACGCTGCCAGCGCGCGCGCGCGGCTATGGCGGCTTGGGCCTTTTGTGGACAATCTGCTGCGACGTAGCCGGCAATTTCTCCCTCGGCTAACGCCAGCTCGCTGCCGCCAAAACCTGTGCATTCCCCTGCCGCATAGATATTTTGCACACTGGTGCGTTGCTCTGCATCGACCCAAATCGCCTGATTTTCTGTTTTGCAGCCAAAGATTGCGCCGGGTTCAATATTCGGTACCAGTCCGTAGCCGATAGCCAGCCTGTCGCAGACGATCTCCCGGGTTTTTCCCTGGTAGCGTACGGTCACTGACTGAAGACAGGAATCCCCCTGCGCATGGATGACCTGGCTTGCCGGGTGATAGCGGGCCGGAAAGAGCTCGCCCAACTGGTGCAATTTTTCCGGCCAACGCCAGAGCCCTGTCGCGAAACGGGCCAGTGCGGTCATCGGTGCCTGTTCGATGATGGCCACAATATTCCCGCCAGCGCGTTTCACCGTACTGGCGACCGCCAGCAGAAGTGGACCGCTGCCGGCAATGACCACGCGCTCCCCCTTGAGCTGCAGGCCGTGCTTTATCTGGGCCTGCAGGCCTCCGGCACCCGTCACGCCGGGTAGCGTCCAGCCGGGAAAAGGCAGCGAGAGTTCTCTGGCACCGCAGCATAAAATCAGTCGCTGCCAGCGGATTTCGCCGCAGTCGTCTGCGGTTTCGAAGACAACGGAATGTGGGGCGGGACGGGCAATGAGCCGGGCACCGTTCAGCAGCGTAACGCGGGGGTGTTCCGCCACCGCCTGACGAAGCTGCCGGGCGTGCTTGGGTAGCGAAACCTGCGGCCCGTCGCGCCAGATTTGCCCGCCGGGGCGCGGGTTGTCATCGAGGATCACCACCGATTTTCCACAACGTGCGGCAGCCAGTGCCGCCGACAATCCGGCTGGCCCTGCGCCAAGGATCAGGATCTCACAGTCAACGTTTTGCATGATGGCTCCTTTCAATCACCATTTCGGGCTGGCATTCCGTCTGACAGGCCAGCACCCGGCGCCCGTTCACCGTGATGCGGCACTCCTGACACACACCCATTCCGCAGAAGGGCGCGCGCAGTTTGCCGCTGACCGAACGGCGGATCACGCCATTGCCCACCAGGGCCAGTGCTGCCGCAATACTTATTCCGACGGGAACCTCACAGGTCTGGCCGTCGATTATCACGTTCAGAGTTGTCATGCGATGGCCTCCTGCTTGTGCAGGCGTGCGGGGAGCCAGGCATCCGGAGATATCGCCGGGCGTTCACCCAGGATCTGGGCGCAGAGTAACTCGGCGGTTGCCGGTGCGGTCGTGACGCCCAGACCTTCATGCCCCAGCGCCAGCCAGATACCCGGACGTGTGGGGTGTGGGCCAATCAGCGGGTTGCCGTCAGCGGATGCTGCCCGAAAACCGCTCCAGCAGCGGATGATATTAAGCGTCTCCAGAGACGGTAAAAAATGGCGTGCTCGCGCCAGCATCTGTGCCAGCAAGGGGAGATCAACCTCGCGGTCGGTGTTATCGAACTGGCGGGAGGAGCCAATCAGCAACTGTCCGGTGGGGCGCGGCTGAATGTTAAATGCCACAGAGGTGCCGCCTGCATGGGCGCTGGCACCGTATCCCAACTCTACCAGTTGGTGGCTGAGCAAGGGGCCGTAACGGTCGGTGATCGCCAACTGGCCTTTTTTTGCCCTGAGCCAGTGTTCATCCAACAGCGTGTTGGCCCCCAGACCATTGGCGATGACGATGGCGCGTGCGCGCAGTCGTTTGCCGCTGTTTAGGGTGACGTAGGGGGCATCAACAGAGAGGGCGCTATCACGAAGATGGGTTAAATCGGCATCGTCAATAAACCAGCGGGCGACGTTTGGGGCGTAAACTATCCCGTCGTCGGGGACCCACAGCCCGCCGGTGAGCCCGGCGGTGAGCAGCGGTTCGCGTGCGGCAAGCTGATCGCGGGTCTGCATTTCGCTGACAACCTGGTATTGTGCCATCCGTTGTTTCTTTTCTTCTGCCAGCGCAAGCTCTTGCGGCGTTTCTGCCAGCCACAGCGTGCCGCATCCGCGCCAGGCGCAGCTTTCCGGCATCCGGGGCGTCAGTTTACGCCAGCTCGCCAGAGACCTGGCGGAGAGGGCGAGCTCCGCAGGATCGTCATCCATGCACACCAGGTGGCCCATGCCTGCCGCCGTCGCGCCCGGGTTGCCGTCATCGACCAGCGTGACGCGCTGCCCGCGAGCGGCCAACTGCCAGGCGCAGGCGGCGCCGATAATCCCGGCACCGATGACAATAACGTCACTTTCGGTCACAGCACGATCCCCCAGCAGAACGGATCGTCAGGATTGAGGATCAGCCGGTTATCACCGCAGACCCATGCTTCTCCGCGGATCGTCGGGACGATCTTGTCGCCATGCGGCACGAAATGCGCCGTAAATTCACTGCCGATGATGCTTGCCTGCCGCCAGGACTCTCCGGATTTGAGTTTACCGTCCTCTGCCAGGCAGGCCAGCTTGGCGCTGGTGCCGGTGCCGCAGGGGGAGCGATCCCAGGCTTTACCTGGACAGAGTACAAAGTTGCGGCTGTCCGCGTGATCATCCTCAGCAAACAGTTCGATATGATCGATAATGCCCTCATGTTCGCCACGGATGCCTGCACGATCTAACCCTTCACGGATTGCCCATGCGTATGCCGTCAATTCAGGGATCTTGTCCGGCGTGACCGCGAACGGATGATCGTTGACGAGGAAGAACCAGTTGCCGCCCCAGGCGATGTCACCCGTTACCGTACCGTGAACGGTTTCAACTTGTACCTGCTTACGCCAGCGGTATGCCGGAACGTTTTCGACCGAGACACTGCCATCTTCGTGCAGCGTGGCGGTTACATCGCCCACCGGCGTTTCAATCAGATGTTTACCGGGTTGAATGCGGCCAAGCCATGCCAGCGAGGCAATAAGCCCGATGGTGCCGTGGCCGCACATATTCAGAAAGCCGCAGTTGTTAAAGAAGATGACCCCCGCCGTGGCCTGTGGCGAAACAGGTTCACAGAGCAATGCGCCGACCAGGACGTCGTTACCGCGTGGCTCTAGAATAATGGCTTTACGCCAGTCGTCGTAGTCGCGGGAAAAACGCGCCCGACGCTCGGCCATGTTCCCCGTTCCCAGATCCGGAAAACCGTCGATGACCAGGCGAGTGGGTTCACCGCCGGTGTGGGAATCAATCACTCTCAGTTCACTGTACTGCGCTGTCATAGGATCTCCGGAAGGTTAATACTTTGTTGCTAAATGCTGACGCAAGCCTTGCGTTCCTGCTTGATCGCTTTCGTCACGCCAAATGACGAAATCAGCATAATGGCCGGCATCATTGTTATGGCTTTGTCATATTTATTTTTTATTAATCATTTGGTTAGTGGTGTGGTAAACCAAAAAAGGCAACCGCGCCAGTGGTTGGAAAAGGGGAAATTATAAACCTACGGCAGGATCGCAAAACGCGGTAAGGACACTTGCTCAGTTAACAAAAAGTTAATAAATATTCAGGTCACTAATCGGGAGGAAGCATGATGTCCTGTGTGATTGATGATGTGCGGGCCCCGTCGCCGGTGCTGGAAGTGGCTGAACTTAGCCAGATATGTGAAGGGCTGGCGCGCCAGCGTCCGGACAATATCCAGACGTTGCTCCATGCGATGGCATTGATTGCGCCACTGCTTAATGCCATTCCGAATGTGGTTTTTTTTATCAAAGATGTGCAGGCCCGCTATTTGATGGTCAATATGACCCTGGCACGTCGCTGCGGGTTTAAGACCGTGGTCTCTCTGCTGGGCAAAACCTCTGCCGATGTTTTCCCTTCGGCGCTTGGGCTGGGCTATACCGAGCAGGATATGCGGGTGCTGCGCGAAGGGGTAACGCTGCGCGATCAGCTGGAAATGCATCTCTACAACGGTCGTGAACGTGGCTGGTGTTTGACCCAGAAGCTGGCGTTGCGGGATACGCAGGGCCAGGTCATCGGTATGGCAGGAATTTCACACGATCTGCAGGAAGCGCAGGCGCGTCACCCGGCGTGGCAGCGGCTGGCGATCGTCGATGATCATATCCGCAACCATTACCACCGGCCCATTGCGATGGAAGAGCTAACCGCCCTGAGTGGCATGTCGGTCGCGCAAATTGAACGCTACTGCAAGCGTATTTTTCATCTCACACCGCGCCAGATGATCCACAAAGTTCGACTGGAAAAAGCCACCGAACTGCTGGCGGGCGATACGCCGATTACTGATATTGCGTTGCAGTGTGGTTATACCGATCACAGCGCGTTTAGCCGCCAGTTTAAGGCGATGACGGGCTCTACACCGCGTGATTTCCGCCTCACGCTCGCCGGGTAAAACACGCTCACTGTGCTAATTTCGTCATCAAAGAGGAAGAAAACCACCAAGCAGTCGGTCGCCTGAAACGTCAATCTGTCAGTGAATATTCACCATTCATTCACTTTAAATTAACAAATTGACGACAAGGAACCGAACATGAGCAAGAAAGCCATTCACTGGAGCGGTGTATTCCCGGCAGTCAGCACCCAGTTTCGCAGCGATTATTCCCTGGATTTGGATGCCACCCACACGGTGATGAAAAACCTGGTCAAGGATGGTGTTTCTGGCCTGGTGGTGTGCGGCAGCGTGGGGGAGAACACCTCTCTGACCACGCAGGAAAAGCTGCAGATCATCGAAGTGGCGAAAGACGCTGCGGGCGGTCAGATCCCGGTCATTGCGGGGGTGGCCGAATTCACCACCGCGTTTGCACAAAAGATGGCGAAAGAGGCTGAGCACGTAGGCGTTGACGGCATTATGGTGATGCCTGCGCTGGTGTATTCCTCAAAACCACATGAAACGGCGGCCCACTTCCGCAGTGTGGCTATGGCTACCGACCTGCCGATCATGGTGTACAACAACCCGCCGATTTACAAAAACGACGTGACGCCGGACATTCTGGCCACGCTCGCCGACTGCGACAACATCGTCTGCTTCAAAGACTCCTCCGGTGATACCCGCCGTTTTATCGACCTGCGTAATTCCGTTGGCGACCGCTTTGTGCTGTTCGCCGGGCTGGATGATGTGGTGGTAGAGAGCATCGCCGTTGGGGCAGAAGGTTGGATCTCCGGGATGTCAAACGCCTTCCCGCGTGAAGGAGAGACATTGTTCCGCCTGGCAAAACAGCAGCGTTATGAGGAAGCGATGGCGCTCTACCGCTGGTTTATGCCGCTGCTGCATCTGGATGCGCGTCCGGATCTGGTGCAGTGCATCAAGCTCTGTGAAGAATTGCTGGGGCGCGGTAGCGCCATTACCCGCCCACCGCGTCTGGCGCTGGAAGGGGATACCCGTGCGCAAGTGGTGGCGATTGTTGAGAAGGCGCTGGCGACCCGACCACAGCTGCCGGATGTCGGCCTTTAAGTAAAGGAGCGATGATGACATTACCTCTCTCTGTATCGGGGCAGCAGTTTATTGCCGGTCGCCGGGTGGCAAGCGGTGAGGCGACATTGCCGAGCCTGCGCGCCGCTGATGGCGAACTGACTGGATACCATTTTTACCCGGCCTCCCGCGAGGAGGCCGCCGCCGCCGCGGTGGCGGCTGAGCAGGCATTCCCGGTCTATTCACAGACATCGCCCGATGTGCGTGCCCACTTTCTCGACACGCTTGCCAACGAACTGGATCTGCTCGGTGAGGACTTTTTCGCGATTGCCCATCAGGAGACGGCGCTGCCGCTGCCACGGTTACAGGGAGAGCGCTCGCGTACCAGCAATCAGCTGCGTCTGTTTGCCGGGGTGCTACGTCGGGGCGATGCATTTGGCGTACGCATTGATACCGCGCTCCCTGAGCGTCAGCCTCTGTCGCGCCCGGACCTGCGTCAGTATCTGACCGCGCTTGGCCCGGTGGCGGTGTTCGGTGCCAGCAATTTCCCGCTGGCCTTCTCTACGGCGGGGGGCGATACCGCCTCCGCGCTGGCGGCCGGTTGCCCGGTGGTGGTGAAAGCCCATCCTGGGCATATGGCGACGGCGGAGTTGACTGCCCAGGCGATAGTGCGTGCGGTCGCGGCCTCTGGCCTGCCTGCGGGTGTTTTTAACATGATTTTCGGCACCGATATTGGCGCGGAGCTGGTTCGCCATCCGGCGATTCAGGCGGTGGGGTTTACCGGTTCGCTGCGCGGTGGCAAGGCGCTCTGGCAACTGGCGCAGCAGCGTCCACAGCCGATCCCCGTCTTTGCGGAAATGTCTGCCATTAACCCGCTGATTATTCTGCCGCAGGCCGTCGCTGCCCGGGCAGAAACGCTGGCACATGAGCTGGTGTCCTCTTTCACCCTGGGATGTGGCCAGTTTTGTACCAAGCCGGGGCTGATCCTTGCCTTGCGCGGCGAGGGTATTTCCCGCTTCATCCAGGCACTGAAAGACGCGGTGGGCCAGGTGCCGGCACAAGTCATGCTGAATGCCCCGACGCTTGCCCATTACGAAGAAGGGGTCAGCGCGTTTGAGGCGCATCCGAATATTCAGCGTCTGGCAGGATCGGACGAAGGGGTTATCGGTCGCGCGCAGGCCCGGCTGTATCAGGCACCTGCTTCGCTGCTGCTGGCACAGGATCCACTTCTGCAGCATGAGGTGTTTGGCCCGCTGGCGGTGTTGGTCGAGGTGGCTGATGAGGGGGAATTGCAGTCCATTCTGCGCGCCATTCCGGGCCAGCTGACGGTAACGGTTCACGCTGAATCTGATGATGGGCCGCTGGCGCAACGCCTGCTGCCCGCCCTCAGTGAAAAAGCGGGACGCGTTGTGTTCAACGGTTATCCGACAGGTGTCGAGGTCTGTGATGCCATGGTGCACGGCGGCCCGTGGCCTGCCACTACCGACGCTCGTGGTACCTCGGTAGGAACCCAATCTATCGATCGTTTTTTACGTCCGGTATGCCTGCAAAATGTGCCTGCCGCGCTGCTTCCGCCTGCTGTCCAGGATGACAACCCTCTGAACCTGCTGCGCCTGATTAACGGGCAGTGGACCCGGGAAGCCATTTCCCCCTCTGTTGACTGAAGGGCATGACCATGACGATTCACTCTACGCACCAAACACAGTCCCGCGTTGTCGAGGTGGGGAAATTTAAAAAGCAGCTTACGCTAACCGACCTGACGTTTATTGGGCTCGGGGCCATCTTCGGTTCCGGCTGGCTGTTTGCCGCAAGCCATGTCGCATCCATTGCCGGACCTGCGGGCATTGCCTCGTGGGTCATCGGCGGGATTGCCGTTCTGCTGTTGGGGATTGTCTATTGTGAACTGGGCGCTGCGCTGCCTCGCGCCGGGGGGATTATCCGTTATCCGGTCTTTTCCCACGGTGAATTGATGGGATACCTGCTTGGATTTATTACGCTGATTGCGTTCTCAAGCCTCATCTCCATTGAGATTGTTGCCGCACGGCAGTATGCGGCAGCCTGGTTCCCTATGTTGACTCAACCTGGCTCGAGCGACCCAACGCTGCTGGGATGGGTGGTGCAGTTTTTGCTGCTGTGTTTATTCTTCGCGCTGAATTACTACAGTGTAAAAACGTTTGCCCGCTCCAATAACATCATCAGTATTCTGAAGTTTTTGGTACCGCTGGCGGTGGTTGTGACGCTCTTTACCTTTTTCAAACCGGAGAACTTGCACGTTCAGGGCATTGCCCCTTTTGGCATGTCGGGCGTTGAGGCCGCGATTAGCGCCGGTGGGATCATCTTTGCCTACCTGGGGCTGACGCCAATTATTTCGGTGGCGAGTGAAGTAAAGAATCCGCAGCGTACCATTCCGGTGGCGCTGATTTTATCTGTGGTGCTGTCGACGATTATTTACGTGCTGCTGCAGGTGGCGTTTCTTGGCAGTATTCCGACCGATATGCTGGGAGGGGGCTGGGCGGAAATCAGCAAGCAATTCTCGCTGCCGTACCGAGATATCGCCATTACGCTCGGTATGGGCTGGCTGGCGTTTATGGTGGTGTGCGACGCGATTGTCTCCCCAAGTGGTACCGGCAATATCTACATGAACGCCACGCCGCGTGTGATTTATGGCTGGGCCAAAGCGGGCACCTTCTTTAAGGCGTTTACCCACATTGATAAAGAGTCTGGCATTCCGCGTCCGGCGCTGTGGCTGACCTTCGCATTGTCTATCTTCTGGACATTGCCGTTCCCGTCATGGGAACAGTTGATTAGCGTGGTGTCGGCGGCGTTGGTGCTGAGCTACGCCATTGCTCCGGTCACGGCGGCGGGGCTGCGTCGTAATGCGCCGGATTTGCCGCGCCCATTCCGCGTGCGTGCCTTCGGGATCATCGGCCCGGTGTCGTTTGTGATTTCGGCGCTGATTGTATTTTGGTCCGGCTGGGGCACGCTGTCATGGCTGCTGGGGCTGCAGATTGTGATGTTTGTCGTCTATGTGCTGTGCAAGTCAAAAGTGCCGGTGCACACCGTGAGTCTGGCACAACAGGTGAAATCGTCTCTGTGGCTTATCGCCTTCTACGCGCTGATTATGCTCTTCTCCTGGCTGGGCAGTTTTGGCGGCACAGGGGTTATTGGTCATCCGTGGGATACGGTCGTGGTGGCGGTGATGTCGCTGGGGATTTACTACTGGGGCGAGCGAAGCTGTCTGCCGCAGGCTAACTTTACCGGTGATGAAGAAGAGTAAAGGAGTCGGTCATGGAGATGGTAAACCTCTCGTTAACAGAGGCTTATGCGCTGGCATATAAGGTGCTGCGCGGGAACGGATTCAGTGAAGCGCATGCCGCTGTGGTAGCGAAAAACGTTTCCCACGGCGAGCGTGATGGCTGTGCCTCGCATGGTCTGTGGCGGTTGCTGGGGATTGTGGCGACCCTACGTAAAGGGAAGGTGTCACCCGACGCCGAGCCAGTTATCACCGATACCGCGCCGGCCATTGTGAAGGTGGACGCCGGTGGGGCATTTTCCCTGCTGGCGTTCGAGCGCGCGCTTCCGCTGTTGATGGAAAAGGCGCGCCACAGTGGTATTGCAGCACTGGTGATTAACCGCTGCGTGCACTTTTCGGCGCTGTTTGCCGATGTTGAGCCGCTCACGGAGGCTGGGCTGGTGGCGCTGGCGACGACGCCCAGCCATGCATGGGTTGCCCCTGCTGGCGGGACGCAGCCACTTTTTGGCACTAACCCGATAGCGTTTGGCTGGCCGCGTGAAGAAAAACCACCGTTTATCTTTGATATGGCGACCAGTGCAGCGGCACGGGGTGAGATCCAGCTCCATCAACGGGCAGGAAAAGCGGTGCCGGAAGGGTGGGGTATCGATGGTGACGGTCAGGCCACCACCGACGCGCAGGCGATCCTCGACGGTGCGATGCTGACGTTTGGCGGGCATAAAGGGTCAGCTCTGGCGGCGATGGTGGAACTGCTTGCCGGACCGCTAATCGGTGATATGACCAGTGCGGAATCACTGGCGTGGGATAACGGCGCTGGCGGGTTGCCCTATGGTGGTGAGCTGATCCTGGCACTGGATCCTGTCCGCTTCCTGGGGGCGGACGCCCCGCGGCATCTGGCGCGTGCCGAGATGCTCTTTGCCGGGATGCAGCGGCAAGGGGCGCGTTTGCCGGGTGAGCGTCGCTACCATTCCCGTACGCGTACAATTCGAGACGGTGTGGAAATCGCCCATTCACTTTTCAAGGATATATCTGCGTTAGTGAAATAATTATCGCTATAACAGGCGGGATAATGTCCCTCCTGTTATAGGTTTTTTGTCACGTGTTTTTTTTCATACTGTGTTTTGCGCGTAATGTCTCCTTGCCAGGATCTATGCAGAGAGGGAAATCGCGTATGGTGACTGATAACGAGGTATTAGAATTTTTTCGGGGGGAGTTATCTCTCGCGGTAACGTTTACTTTCAAGCCTATCCCGATTGAACTTGATACGCCGCTGCAAGGTTACGCTGAATGGGATGAATTACCGTATGCCATTGAAGATTTTGGAGAGAAATATAACGTTGATGTTTCAGTCATTGATTTCGAAGCCTATTACCCGTGGGAAAGGGAATCGGTCTATCGAAAGTGGTTTACCAAAGAACCCATCAAGCAAGTGTCAAAACCACTTACTGTGCGTATGTTCGCCGAATCAGCCAGAGCAGGTCGCTGGTTATATAATTGATTTTAGTGAGTTTTAAAAATGGCTGTACCCGTTAATTATACCGACGCCAGGAACGAACACCCGCGGCATAATGGAATGATGGCGCAGCCCACTCTAAAAAGGCGCCCGCAGGCGCCTTTAGCAAGACCGTTACCCCTTCGACGCTTTCCCCGCAATTACCGCGATAAACTCCAGCACCTGCTTTTGTTTGCGCGCCGACAGTTTTTCCACTTTGCGCAGCGACGTCATCAGCGCTGACTCTTCGGGTTGGGGCGTTTGGGCGGTGAGCACGATGCAGCCTTCCATCACCCGTACTTTTACGTCGGTGCCGGTGTCGAATCCGGCGGCTTTTAACCACATCCCCTTCATCACGATGGACGGAAAGCGAACGTACTTCACCGGAATACGGCTGTAATCGGGATAACGACTCGCATATCCCACCTTCAAATGGCGGTTATCGGCGGCGTGGACTTCTGGATCAAACGAAACTGCAATACAATGCGTATCAGTCATGGTGGCTATTCTCCGATAATAGTTACTGCGATTAGCGATGCGAGGGTGTTGGTAGCACCTTCGTGTCGCGCTAATAAAACCCCTGTAAATTACGCCAGTAGAATGGGGGAAGTCCAGATGTAAATATAATGAAATAAGCGCGATTAGCGTGCTATTCGGAATAAACAGAACATCTCCCTGCACCAACAAAACCAGTATTATTCAGCGTATAAATTCATTCTCATTCCATCCGTCAAAGACCGATTATTTCCAGAAAATATCATGGCCCTGAGTCGGGCTAAAAATGCGATCTAAATCACTGAAGCAAATAGCAAACTCTGAAACTACACTGGTTTGTACACTTTGGTTTACACTTTTAGTGATATGAATCACAAATATAACCCCGTGAAGTGATCCGACTCTCACAAAATGGCGTGTACTTATTCACCCGTAGATTGTGAGAACAGCGTGGAAAGTTAAGTTTTCAGTATTTCCACTTTCCACAGACACACAACGGCAAACAGCAAATCAATACGCAGAAAAAAACTTGTTGAATATGAACGGGTAAAAAAAAGACGTGTGATTTGCATCACTCACATTTACAGCTTTTTAAATTATTGGCAGTGATTAATGTTGATTGGGCTATTTCCATAATCAATCAAATCTTGCATAGTGCTTCCACATTATTTCACCCCCTGTATCAGGCGGAGAATAGTAATATTTCATCAGCCTCTGTTGATGAACTCGATATGATTTACTTCACATTAATACGTACACGACCACTGTTACTGGAGAAACAACATGAATTATCCGGCAGAACCCTTCCGTATTAAAAGCGTTGAAACTGTATCTATGATCCCGCGTAATGAACGCCTGATAAAAATGCAAGAAGCGGGTTACAATACTTTCCTGTTAAATTCGAAAGATATTTATATTGACCTGCTGACAGACAGCGGCACTAACGCGATGAGCGACAAGCAATGGGCCGGAATGATGATGGGTGATGAAGCGTACGCGGGCAGCGAAAACTTCTATCATCTGGAAAGAACCGTGCAGGAACTGTTTGGCTTTAAACATATTGTTCCGACTCACCAGGGACGCGGTGCAGAAAACCTGTTATCGCAGCTGGCCATTAAGCCGGGGCAATATGTTGCCGGGAATATGTATTTCACCACCACGCGTTATCACCAGGAAAAAAACGGTGCCATCTTCGTGGATATCGTGCGTGACGAAGCACACGATGCTGGTCTGAATATTGCTTTTAAAGGTGATATTGATCTTAAAAAATTACAAAAGCTGATTGATGAAAAAGGCGCAGAGAATATTGCGTATATCTGCCTGGCGGTGACGGTTAACCTCGCGGGCGGGCAGCCGGTCTCGATGGCTAACATGCGTGCGGTGCGCGAGCTGACGGAAGCTCACGGCATTAAAGTGTTCTACGATGCCACCCGCTGCGTAGAAAACGCCTACTTTATCAAAGAGCAAGAGCAGGGCTTTGAGGACAAGAGCATCGCCGCGATCGTCCATGAAATGTTCAGCTATGCCGACGGTTGTACCATGAGTGGTAAAAAAGACTGTCTGGTGAACATCGGCGGCTTCCTGTGCATGAACGACGACGAAATGTTCTCTTCTGCCAAAGAGTTAGTGGTGGTCTATGAAGGCATGCCATCCTACGGCGGTCTGGCCGGACGCGACATGGAAGCGATGGCGATTGGCCTGCGCGAAGCCATGCAGTATGAGTACATCGAGCACCGCGTGAAGCAAGTTCGCTACCTCGGCGACAAGCTGAAAGCTGCCGGTGTGCCGATTGTTGAGCCAGTGGGCGGACACGCGGTATTCCTCGATGCGCGTCGCTTCTGCGAACATCTGACCCAGGACGAGTTCCCGGCGCAGAGCCTGGCAGCCAGCATTTATGTCGAGACCGGCGTGCGCAGTATGGAGCGCGGTATTATCTCTGCGGGCCGTAATAATGCCACCGGTGAGCACCACAGACCAAAACTGGAAACAGTACGCCTGACTATTCCACGCCGCGTGTATACCTATGCACATATGGATGTTGTGGCAGACGGCATCATTAAACTTTACCAGCATAAAGAAGATATTCGCGGGCTGAAGTTTATTTACGAGCCGAAGCAGTTGCGCTTCTTTACCGCACGCTTTGACTATATTTAAATGTTATTCAGGCCCCATCTTGTGATGGGGCTTTTTTGTATTCCTTTTCCATGAACAGGAAGCCTTTGCGGTGCCCGTTACCGCAATATAACGAAAAAATTGCAAACCCTGACTCCGACATTTTTATTATCCGCATGATGTACAAATGACAGCTGTAATTATAACGAATAGTCTACAGGAACATTTATCATGGATATTAATGCCATTGAGCGACAGAGTAGTACCCCCGGACTGATTAGCGGAACCATGTTGGTTATCGCAACCGTCGTGGGCGGTGGAATGTTTTCCCTGCCGATTGCGATGGCCGGCGTATGGTTTCCCGGCGCCTCTGTCATTCTGCTTTTTGTTGCCATCATGATGTTATTAACCGGCCTGATGCTGGTTGAAGTTAACCTGCATTACGGCGCAGGTGCCAGTTTTAATACCTTTACTCAGGATTTATTAGGCCAGAAGTGGAATATCGTGGTCGGTATCGCGTTTGGCTTTGTGTTGTATATTCTGACCTACGCCTATATCTCCGGGTCATCGGCGGTGATGGCGCAAACTGTGTTCAAATACAGCGGCGTGCGCTTTCCGGCGAATGTCTCGGTGGTGATTGTCAGTATGCTGGTCGGGGCGATTGCCTGGTACAGTTCGCTGCTGGTCGGACGCATCACCACTATTTTGATCATCGGTAAGTTTATCGCGTTCTTTGCCACATTCTCCGGGCTGGTCGGCCATATTGAAGTGGCGAAACTGGTCGACAGTGTCGCGGTGGCGATCCCAGGGTCGCAGTACCTGCCGTATATCCTGATGACGCTGCCGTTCTGTATTATCTCATTTGGTTTTCATGGCAACGTGCCGAGCCTGGTCAAACTGTACGGTAAGAGTGGGATCCCGCATATTACGCGTTCGATAATCATCGGCACGCTGTTTGCTCTGCTGCTGTATGTCTTCTGGCTGGGCGTGACGATGGGCAACATCAGCCGTTCGGAATTCCCGCCGATTATCGCTAAAGGCGGCAATATCGACGTGTTTGTCGAGGCCATCAGCGGGCTGTTTACCAGCCGCTATATGGATCTGATCCTGACTTTCTTCGGCAACTTTGCGGTAGCCAGTTCCCTGCTGGCGGCAACCCTCGGCCTGTTTGACTATATCGCTGACTTGTTTCACTTCCCGGATAACGGCGTCGGTCGTCTGAAAACTGCGCTGGTAACCTACTTCCCACCGGCTGCCGTGTGCTTTTTCTTCCCGAATGGTTTTGTTCACGCGATTGGCTATGCCGGTCTGGCCTTCACCATCTGGAGCGTGATCCTGCCACCGTTCCTGGTAAAAGCGGCGCGTAAGCGTTTCCCTACGGCCAGCTACACTGCACCCTGCAATAACACGGTGCTTAACCTGGTGATCGTCTGCGGGGCGGTTGTCTATCTGACGGTGGTGCTGGACGTGTTTGGCCTGCTGCCTACGTTCCGGTAACGGGAGGCGCTATGTTTTTAACATTGCTACGGTTTCAGCATCCGCTGGTTTATCGCTTTGCGTGGCTGCGTTTACGGGTGGTGGTGTTAAGAACGTGCGGAATGCGTAAGAGAAAGGGGTGAGTGTTTTACTCTGCTGTAGCAGCCGGATGCGGCGCTTGCGCCTTATCCGGCCTACAAATGTGCG
Organism: Citrobacter sp. KH_055_1; assembly: GCF_057838705.1. NCBI lineage: Bacteria > Pseudomonadati > Pseudomonadota > Gammaproteobacteria > Enterobacterales > Enterobacteriaceae > Citrobacter > Citrobacter sp. KH_055_1. The sequence continues at coordinate 4,126,842 of NZ_CM174473.1, read as the reverse complement.
TGAAACGTAGGCCTGATAAGCGAAGCGCCATCAGGCATAAGTGCCAGGCATTACACGCGGAAGTAGCGTGGTGGGATCAACGCAGAAAAGGCGTCGAACTTCTTCACCATCTTTTTCCAGAACAACATAACAACAATCCTCTCTTTGAAATATCGGCGCTATTTTAGTCAGCGCCGACAAATCGTAAAGCCAGCCGCGGCGTTCTCCTGACCGGGTGGCTGTAAACCTTTTTGTTCACTGTCTTGTCAAACACGCTTGCCAGAATATGGCTGGGGTTGACAATGCGTTACGCCATAAACCAGTAGTAGAAGAGGCCGACCTTTAAGCCGAGGATCACGATGTAGGCGCAGCAGTATTTCATGGTGCCAGACATAATCTGGTTCGCCTGGCCTTCCATTTTGGTGGCGGAAACCGCAATGGCGATGCTCTGTGGGGAGATCATTTTCCCGCCCGTCGCGCCGGAGGTGTTGGCCGCCGCCAGCCAGTTAGGGTCAATATTCAACTTGCTGGCAGCAATGGTTTGCAGTTTACCAAACAGAATATTCGAGTTGGTGTCGCTGCCGGTGACAAACGTACCCAGCGCGCCAATGACCGGGGCGAGAAAGACATACGAGCCGCCGGTCAGGTCAACAATCGACTGAGCCAGCGTGGCGATAATACCGCTGAGATCCATCACCGTGGCCAGCGCAACAATCGCCATAATGGCGACGATCGAATTCTTCAACTGGAAAATGGTTTTGACAAACACTTCCAGCATCCCGCGCGCCGAAGCCCCCTGGATAAAACCGCCGATCAGGGTCGCAAAGATGATCAGCATCCCCGGCGTGGTGACCCACTCGATTTTCAGCGCCAGCGTTTTACCGTCGGCGAGGGTGAAATGCAGCACCGAAGCCAGCTGCGATGCTGCCGCTTTTACCGCCGGGAACAGCGGCGAGCACAGCAGAATAAAGATAAAAATAAACAGGTAGATGGAGCCGACCCGGAACAGCACCTTCGCCGAGCGCGGTGTGGTTTCCCGGGTATGGCTGGTTTCAATGCGCCATTCGGGAGCGGTTTTGCCGTTGCGCAGGCGACCAAGAATGGCGACGGCAAACAGGCTGACCAGGCTGCCGGCAAATGCAGGGAGTTCTGCGCCAAGGTGGATAGCGACAAAATACTGCGGCACCAGCGTGGTAATACCGCAAATTAGTGTGATGAAGAACACGCCGCGAATCGCCTTCAGGCCACCGCCGATAATACAAATAATCACAAACGGCAGCAGAATATTAAACAGCGCCAGCTGCATAATAATGGTTCCGCCGAGGGTGAAAACCGGCAGGTTAACCTGTTCAGCGAGAATTGAAACCGGAATACCCACCGCGCCGAATGCCGTCGGCACGGTATTGGCGACGAGTGAGGCGATGGCCGCTTTGAGCGGATTGAATCCCAGTGCGATCAGGATGCCGATAGGAATGGCAACCGCGGTGCCGTAGCCAGCGGCGGCCTCAAGAAACCCGCCAAAACACCACGAAATAAGCAGTACCTGGATGCGTTTATCTTCACTAATACTGGCGAGAATATCGCGCAGAATATCCAGCGCTTTGGTGGCCTGCATCACGTTATAACTGAATATCGCACCGAGGATCACAATCACAATCGGCCATAACCCTTTGAGGGCACCATAGCCCACGGAGGTTTTCAGATTCTGTAACGGCATATCCCAGAATATCGCCGACAGCGCGATGGTAAAGGCCAGCGTAATCAAGACTGAATAATGAATCGGCATTTTTAATTTTAGTATTAAAAATACCATAAGCAGCAAAGGAGAGAGGGCTAAAACAAACATAATATATTCGTTCATTACTATTCCTGATGGGTTTATTAAACCTTATTTGTATTTATGGCGGGAAACTTACATGGCTGGATAAATAAAATATGCAAACTGAATCGCTTCAGTGGATAAAGTAATTATGATTAATGGTTTTGTAACTATTGTAAGCTTTTAATTGAGAAATAATGCTCTGTAAATATCTTTGGGCGCAAAATGGGTACCTATAAATAGTTATATAATGGTCTATGTAATAATGATAGAGACGGGCGGGTAAGTCGTTTTAAACGGTTTTTTGATTTCTGATAATTGTGGTTTTCAATATAAAAATGTGAGCGAGGCCGAAAGAAATAAACCAGGGTATTGCATGTAAGTAATGATTGGGGGATTATTTTGTTTTGTCATACAAATGAATCTATCGCCATTTTCGATTGCCCTGATATAAGGAGCGGAGAGCCGCCCTCCATGAAAAACACTGATAATAAATCCTTTTTGACTGCACTTACCCAACGGGTTGGCCCCGCCTACGTCCTTACCGATCCGTCCAAAACGGCGCGTTATCGCAAGGGCTTCCGCTCGGGTCAGGGCGAGGCGCTGGCGGTGGTGATCCCCGGCTCTCTGCTTGAACTGTGGCAGGTGCTCAAGGCCTGCGTGGAGGCCGATAAAATCATTCTGATGCAGGCCTCAAATACCGGCCTGACGGAAGGCTCCACGCCGAACGGCAAGGGCTACGATCGCGACATCGTTATCATCAGCACGCTGCGCCTCGACAGTCTGCATGTGCTGGATGAGGGCAAGCAGGTGTTGGCGTATCCGGGCACCACGCTGTATTCGCTGGAGAAGGCGCTGAAGCCGTTTGGCCGCGAGCCGCATTCGGTGATTGGCTCTTCCTGCATTGGTGCGTCGGTGATTGGCGGTATCTGTAATAACTCTGGTGGTGCATTGGTTCAGCGTGGCCCGGCGTACACCGAGATGTCACTGTTTGCCCGCGTGGATGAACAGGGACAGCTACAACTGGTTAATCATCTGGGCATCGAACTGGGCGAGACGCCGGAACAGATCCTCGCCCGCCTGGATAACAACGCGATTGCGCGTGCTGACGTCAGTCATGACGGGCGTCACGCGCACGACCACGACTACGTGACCCGCGTCAGAGACGTTGATGCCGACACCCCGGCGCGCTACAACGCCGACCCGGACCGCCTGTTCGAATCCTCAGGCTGCGCGGGGAAACTGGCGGTGTTTGCCGTGCGTCTGGACACCTTTGAAGCTGAGAAGAATCAGCAGGTGTTCTACATTGGTACCAATCAGACCTCGGTGTTGACGGACATACGCCGCCATATGCTGGCGACGTTTACACACTTACCGGTCGCCGGTGAGTATATGCATCGTGATATCTATGATGTTGCAGAGAAATACAGCAAAGACACCTTCCTGATGATCGACAAACTCGGCACCGACAAAATGCCGTTTTTCTTTAATCTGAAGGGGCGCACGGAGGCCATGCTGGAGAAGGTGAAGATTTTCCGCCCGCACTTTACCGACCGCGCAATGCAGACATTCAGTCATCTTTTCCCGAGCCATCTCCCGCCACGCATGAAAACCTGGCGTGACAACTACGAGCATCATCTGATGCTGAAAATGGCAGGGGACGGCATCGGCGAAGCGCAGGCGTGGTTAACCGAGTACTTTAAAACGGCAGACGGAGATTTCTTTGCTTGTACCCCGGAAGAGGGCAGCAAGGCGTTTCTGCACCGCTTTGCTGCAGCGGGAGCCGCCATTCGCTATCAGGCCGTTCATTCTGATGAGGTTGAGGATATTCTTGCGCTGGATATTGCGCTACGCCGCAATGATACCGAGTGGTATGAACATCTGCCGGCTGAAATTGACAGTCAGCTGGTGCATAAACTTTATTATGGCCACTTTATGTGCCATGTGTTCCATCAGGATTATATCGTTAAAAAAGGCGTTGATGCGCACGCGTTAAAAGAACAGATGCTCGAACTGTTGCGCCAACGCGGGGCGCAATATCCGGCAGAACATAATGTTGGCCACCTTTATAAAGCGCCTGAAAATCTGGCGCGGTTTTATCAGGAAAATGACCCGACCAACAGCATGAACCCGGGCATTGGTAAAACCAGTAAACGTAAAAACTGGGCCTGACGAAAAGACAATAAAACAGTAAAGGTCAGGTATCACCGTTTTATTAATGGCCAGTTTTTATTATTGAATTATTACCGGGCGGCGATGTGTCGCCGGTTTTAAAAGGCAATGAAGCAATGGGGTATTTATTGTGAATGTAAATTTCTTTGTCACCTGTATTGGTGACGCGCTGAAATCACGGATGGCACGCGATTCCGTATTGTTGCTGGAAAAGCTCGGCTGCCGCGTTAATTTCCCCGAGAAGCAGGGGTGCTGCGGTCAGCCCGCCATTAACAGTGGCTATATCAAAGAAGCCATCCCGGGGATGAAAAACATGATCGCTGCGCTGGAGGATAACGACGATCCGATTATCTCTCCGGCAGGTTCGTGCACCTACGCGGTCAAAAGCTACCCGACGTATCTGGCCGATGAACCTGCATGGGCATTGCGCGCCGAAAAGGTTGCCGCGCGTATGCAGGATCTCACCTCTTTTATTGTCAACAAACTGGGCGTCGTGGACGTCGGTGCCAGCCTGCAGGGCAGAGCGGTTTATCACCCTTCATGCAGCCTGACTCGCAAGCTGGGCGTGAGAGAAGAGCCGCTCACGCTGTTGAAAAACGTACGCGGTCTGGAGCTGTTAACCTTTGCCGATCAGGACACCTGCTGCGGATTCGGCGGCACTTTCTCGGTCAAAATGGCCGAAATATCCGGCGAGATGGTGAAAGAGAAAGTCCTGCATCTCATGGATGCGAAACCGGAGTATTTGATTGGTGCCGACGTCAGCTGCCTGCTGAACATTGGCGGCCGACTGCAGCGTGAAGGCCAGCCGGTCAAAGTAATGCATATTGCTGAAGTGCTGATGAGCCGCTGAGGGGAAAGAGATGTCGATAAAAACCAGCGATGTAGAGTTTAAAACGCGCATTCGCCAGCAAATTGACGATCCGATTATGCGCAAAGCCGTGGCGAACGCGCAGGGGCGCATCGGCGCGAACCGGCAAAAAATGGTCGATGAGCTAGGGCACTGGGAAGAATGGCGCGACCGTGCCAGCCAGATCCGCGACCACGTTTTGAGTAACCTCGACGCCTACCTGTATCAACTCTCCGAGAAAGTGACGGAAAACGGCGGTCAGGTGTTTTTCGCAAAGACCAAGGAAGAGGCTACCCGCTACATTTTGCAGGTCGCAAAAGCGAAAAATGCGAAGAAGGTGGTGAAGTCCAAGTCGATGGTGACCGAAGAGATCGGCGTTAACCACGTGCTGCAGGATGCCGGTATTCAGGTGATCGAAACCGATCTGGGCGAATATATTCTCCAGTTAGATCAGGATCCGCCTTCGCATGTGGTGGTCCCGGCTATCCACAAAGATCGCTATCAGATCCGTCGCGTGCTGCATGAGCAGATGGGCTATGACGGTCCGGAAACGCCGGAAGCGATGACCTTGTTCATCCGCCAGAAGATCCGCGAGGATTTCCTCAGCGCTGAAATTGGCATTACCGGCTGTAACTTCGCGGTGGCGGAGACCGGCTCGGTTTGTCTGGTCACCAACGAAGGTAACGCGCGGATGTGTACCACGTTACCGAAAACGCACATTGCGGTGATGGGCATGGAGCGCATCGCGCCGACGTTTGCCGACGTGGACGTGCTGATCACTATGCTGGCACGCAGTGCGGTGGGCGCTCGTCTGACGGGCTATAACACCTGGCTTACCGGGCCGCGCGAGGCGGATAACGTCGACGGGCCGGAAGAGTTTCACCTGGTGATTGTGGATAACGGTCGCTCGCAGGTGCTGGGTTCTGAGTTTCGCGATGTGCTGCGCTGCATCCGCTGTGGAGCCTGTATGAACACCTGCCCGGCGTATCGCCATATTGGCGGGCACGGCTACGGTTCTATTTATCCAGGGCCTATCGGGGCGGTGATCTCTCCGCTGCTCGGCGGCTATAAAGATTTTAAAGACCTGCCTTACGCCTGTTCACTGTGCACGGCCTGCGACAGCGTTTGTCCGGTGCAGATCCCGCTGTCAAAACTGATCCTGCGCCATCGCCGGGTAATGGCCGAGGAAGGGATTACCCCGAAAGCGGAACGTCGGGCGATCAAAATGTTCGCTTATGCCAACAGCCATCCAGGGTTGTGGAAGGTCGGCATGATGGCCGGTGCCCACGCGGCGAGCTGGTTTATCAATGGCGGTAAAACGCCGCTCAAGGTTGGCGCGATTGGCGACTGGATGGAAGCGCGCGATCTTCCTGATGCTGACGGAGAGAGTTTCCGTAGCTGGTTTAAGAAACATCAGGCGCAGGAGAAAAAGAATGGATAACCGTACCGCGTTTTTAAACACCGTTGCCCAGGCGCTGGGCCGTCCGCTGCGGCGGGAACCGCAGGCCGAAGCCGCGCCGGTGAACAACTATGCGAACGAGCGGCTGACCGAACTCAGCCCGCAGCAGCGCTGCGACGCGTTTGTGCAGTTTGCCAGCGAGGTGATGCTGGCGCAGTGCGAACTGACCCATGAGGTGCAGGCCCCTGAGGTGGCGTTACGTCTGTGCCAACAGCTGGGGCAGCAGCCGGTGGTGGTTAGCGGCGACAGTCGGCTGGCAGAATTGGGGATAACCGAGCGTTTGCAGCGAGAGTGTAATGCTGTGGTCTGGGATCCGGTGCGTGGAGCCGAGAATATTGTTCAGGCCGAGCAGGCGAAAGTTGGCGTGGTGTATGCCGAGTATGGCCTGACGGAGTCCGGGGGCGTGGTGCTGTTTTCCGCTCCGGAGCGCGGGCGTTCAATCAGCCTGTTGCCCGAGTCCTCTATTTTCGTGCTGCGTAAAAGCAGCATCCTACCGCGTGTGGCGCAACTGGCGCAGGTTCTGCATCAGAAAGCGCAGGCCGGTGAGCGTATGCCGTCGTGCATTAACATCATCAGTGGGCCCAGCTCAACGGCGGATATTGAGCTTATCAAAGTGGTCGGGGTGCATGGTCCGGTGAAGGCGGTGTATCTGATTATTGAAGATTGTTGAGATTCGTGAATAAGACCGCTCTGGCGTTGTAGCCCAGAGCGGGATGACATTCCGCACTCTGCGGACTCTCCTTTCGCAAGGGATCGCCTGAAAATGGCGTCCTGGTCCGCGCTTTCCTCTGCGGTTTAACGTTCCTGCACCTGTTTTTTCTGCTGATAAAATCGGCGTACAACATTGTTTCCAGTCACCGCAAGTGGCGATTTTTACGCCGTTACGCGGCTGGTAAAATTGATCTAAATCAATTTAAATCGACTTATTTTTAAAAGCGAAAGAATGCAATGTTTACTAAAATTTTACCTTTCCGTGCTTATTTTTCGACAACGCAGGCGACAACGCAGTGAGAATCAACGCGATTTACGCAGCGGATAGCACCGAAAATCAACGCAAAAAGGCATATAAAAACAGGGGTTTTAGGTAAAAGTAGACATTAAACACGTTATGTAACCTATTGGCTGGAATGATGTTTTGATAGCACATTGTTAGCCACGCGGTAGACGTCTTTTTTTTAATCTAATGAGTCACAATGAATGTGCGTAAAGTAAAAATTACACATTATTCTACAATCAAGTTATCTTTCATTTGAAATAGCGTTCCACTTTTAAGTGATTTATTAACAGTTTCATTACTATTGTGCATTTTTTTTGCCGTTGACATGTTTTTACACTGGATGCATATTTCATCGCCATAAGCGTATTATTGCGTTCAGGAGATGACAATGCCTTCTCGAGATTATCCCGATAGTCGAAAAGCCAGAGGTACCCGCTCGAAAGATATGGTTCTTTTAAGTGCGCGTGTCGATACCTCTTTGTGGGAATACGTTCGCACGCTGGCATTTGAAACACGAAAAAGCAAACAAGATATTATTGCTGAAGCATTAATGCTACATCGCTCTATTAATGAGAGTGACTCTCAGTAATACATGCTATCACGCTCTGTCTGGGTTTTATTTATATTCCCAATAATGATATATGCCTTGCTACGTCCTTAATAATTTTACTGGTGTGTTATTTGTTTTCCCCTTGTTCAATAGGGGGCTTTTTTATGTTGGCGCGGCGCCCGCATAACAAAGTTGATAGCAAAATTCACAATTAAAAGTGAGTAAAAAAATGAAAAAGACAGCAGTGGCATTAGCCGTGATGGCATTAGGGGTAACGTCCGTTCATGCAGCGGAAATTTATAACAAAGATGGCAATAAACTGGATTTGTACGGCAAAGTTAAAGCCGTACATACCTGGACTGACGGCACCGACGCCGACGGTACTTATGCGCGTCTGGGTTTTCGTGGTGAGACACAAATTAACGATCAGCTGACCGGTTATGGCCACTTTGAAAGTCAGTTTGATGCCGCTGGAGCAGAAGGTTCTCAGGATGGTATTAAAACACGTCTCGCGTTTGCTGGCCTGGATTACGGTCACGACGTTAGCTTTGACTACGGTCGTAACTACGGTGTCGCTTATGACGTGGGATCTTACACTGACGTTCTTTCAGAGTTCGGCGGTGATTCCTATGAAAATACTGACCGCTTCCTTACTACACGCACTTCTGGCGTTGCAACACTCCGTACCAAAAATCTGTTTGGTGCCGTTGATGGTGTAAACCTGGCGGCGCAATACCAGGGTCAGGATGATACCGATGCAGACCCGGCTAAACAGCACGGCAATGGCTACGGCTTCTCTCTGGGTTATGACAACATCGCGGACTCTGGCGTGTCTGCCATCGCGGCTTACTCTACCAGCGCGGTAACTGCTGAGCAGAAACAGCAGGGCTGGGAAGGTGATAACGCTGAATTCTGGGGTGCGGGCCTGAAGTATGATGCCAATGCTGTCTATGTGGCGACGATGTACGGTGAATCCCACAACCTGATCCAGAATGCCAACAAAGCGCAGCACTTTGAAGCGATGGCGGCCTATGTGTTTGATTTTGGTCTGCGTCCTAACGTGGCTTACGTCCACTCACGTGACACTGACAACACTGACCTGACCGAGTACGTGGCGCTGGGTACCGATTACTACTTCAACAAAAACATCGTGGCCGATGTGGGTTACAAGTTTAACCTGCTCAATGGCCAGGACGGTGACAACGAAGTTGTTGCTGGCCTGACCTACCAGTTCTAAGTTTTTGTTATGTCATGAAAAAGGCGTCTCTAGTCAGACGCCTTTTTTACATTGCTTTTCCTGTCAGACTGGCTGCTGTGGGTTGCCACGCACTTCGCTAAATAACCACTTCCAGATCCCCACTTTTACCCATGCCACCACGCAGAAAATGAGATAAAAAAGGGGTTTATGCGTAATCGAAACGCGCATTACTTCCATCAGATCTACATGTAAATTTCCGGCGATGGCCATATTAATGACGAATATAGAGGCAATGGTACTGGCCAGCAAAATAAGAATCGCTTTGACGGTGCCTATCTCTGGCCACTTTCCGGCAGCCCACTGCCAGAGAAAAATCGTGGTGAGTACAAATATAATAAACAGCCCTGCGGCCCCGAAAAAGCCGAAGTCTTTATAATCCTTCATGGTGCTAAATAAGCTGATGATAATAATTAACCCAAGTATGATTTTTTTAAACCACGACATGTACTGTTCCTGAATATGCTGTTGATGTTGTATGGATATGTCCATTTTTACTCATTTTATGTTTATTCTACAAATGAGTTAAGACGGATTATAAAGTGTCTGGAAAATGAATTATTGGTTATTTGTGGATTATGAAATGTTGACATTTAATTGCGGAGTAATCCGAATTTAAGATTTTTTAGAGGGGGGCACTTATACTTCTTTAGGTGTAAGAGAACGCTGTTTATAGCATTGTACTGCACTAATCAGTGCAGCAAAAAATAGTGCCGCTGCACCACACAGCGTAGCGTTGATAATGGCGACAGCACCGCTTCCCAGCAGGCTGGTTAATAGCGGCCCGAGAATTTGCCCAATGCCGTACGTCAGCGTCACCAGTCCCAATAGGTTAATGTTTCGCGGCACGCTGAGTTGGCGGGCGAGCGGCATCACCAGTGAGGTGGTTCCCATAAAGGTTGCGCCAAAACCGATACTGCTGAGAACCAGCAGGAACAACGAGTCGCTGGCAAGTGTTAACACCACGCAGGCGCTTTGGGTCAGCAGATTGGCGGTCAGGCATTGCAGGACTCCCCAACGTTTCGCCGCCCATAGCCAGCCGAAACACCCCGGAATGATTGCGATGCCAACCAGCGACCACAGGTGTACGGTCAGCAGTGGCGAACCGGCATTTTTCGCCATCAGCGGCAGGTAAGTGGCGACAATGATGTAGCCAAAACCGGCCAGCCCGTAAAGCAACGCCAGCAGCCACCATGACATCGGTTGATGCGCGGATTTTGCTAGTGGTACGGCGGGCAGCACGCGGTCACGAGAGGGGAGCAGCACGACCAGCAGCAGAAGGAGTAAGCCAGAAAGGACTCCGGCACCCAGCCACAGCGTATGCGATGACAGCGCAAAGCGTAAACCAGCGATGACATACTCATTACCGAGAAAAATGCCGGTCCCGACGCCGGAGAACAGGGCCGCAATCACAAACGGATGACGGGTATGCTGCAGAACCACCATCGAACCAAAGATCATCATACCGGCACTGGCGACACCTGCCAGAAAGCGGATCGCCATCATCAGTGCGGGCTGGGTAAAAAATGCCATCGCCAGGATAAGTCCGGTGGTCGCGAGCGCAGAGGCTAATAGCATCGGACGCAGGCGTGAGGGCTGGTGGAACAAACCGAAGGAAAACAGCAGGCTGCCTGCCAGATACCCGGCGTAGTTGGCGCTGGCAATCCACGAGAGTTGGCTAAAGGTAAACTGACCTTCAGTCAGCAGCACCGGCAGCATTGGCGTATACAGAAAGCGGCCAATCCCCATGCCCAGCGTCAAGACCAGCAGGCCAAACAGCGCGATGCGGATGGAATGATGATTTGAACCAGGACTTCCCTGCGGCATGCAGACGCTCACTTCACGCTGTTATGTGGATATTTGTTATATTACATATGCAAATGATAATTTAAAGTTAAATGATGCGAGGTTACCGTCAGAGGATTTTCTTCAGGTCCATTTCTTCCTGGATCCGTTCGCTGTAGGCGATATGGGTGCGGATCGCCTCTTCAATACCGGCGTTGTAAAACGCAGGTCCCAGTTTTTCGATAATAAAATCAATAAAGAACTCGGCATCGAACTGCTCAAGGTCGAGATCGAAGTGGTCGCTGCAATACGTTTCCAGTTCGTTGCGCAGGCGATCGCGCTCCGCGGATGACAGGGTGATTTCAGCCATTTTTTCTCCTTAAAAATTCGGCAGCGTGAGCAGAGACGGTAGTTGCGACAACAGATATAACACCAGCCCGATAGAACCGCCAACCAGCGTGCCGTTGACGCGAATAAACTGCAAATCTTTGCCGATGTTGAGCTCAATTTGTTGCGACATCTCCCGTGCATCCCAGCTTTTGACGGTGTCGCTGATGTGGCGCGTCAGGAAGGTAGCGAACTCCGGTGCGACTTTTTTCGCAGCCTGCTCCAGGTGTTCATTCAGCGACGCACGCAGGGCACCATCGGCAACCAGCGTTTCGCCAAACCACTGTCCGGCGCTGGCAATGCGTTGTTTCACGCGAGAATCATCGGCGTTAATGTCGGTTTTCACCCATTGACGCAGATCCGCCCACAACTCGCCGAGATAGCGGTTAAAGGCTTCGTCCTCTTTCAGGTAGCTTTTGAGGCTTTCTGCACGTGCGGCCATGTCAGGATCGTGTTTGAGCTTATCGATCAGGTTCAACGTGGCGCGATCGAAGGCGTGGCGGATCTGATGCGCCCGATCGTGACTGATGTCATCCAGCAGGGAGTTGACCGCATCAGAGACCAGCTCGGCGCTGTGTTCACCGAGCCATTCGGTTGGCAGGATCTTCGCTTTGAGCGGATGTTCGGTCTCCAGCCAGCGCACAATCTGCTGGGCGATAAACGCCCGCGAACTGTCGCGCTGTAGCAGGGCGATCAGCTGCGTAATCAGCGTGTCGAGCAGCACCTGGTGGCGGTTGTTTTTGGTCATGCTTTCCAGCATTAATGCGCTAGTGCCGGAGAGATCGACCTTGTCGATAGCCTTATGCACCGCGCGTTTGATCAGCCGCTGGATGCGGGCGTCGTCGGTCAGTTCGAGAAATCCGCTCATGATCTGCAGCAGATGCTGGCCGATGCGCCGGGCATTTTCCGGTTGGCTGAACCAGTTGCCAATGAGCAGCGCCGGTTCATGGCGGCGAATCAGCGCCACCAGTGACTGGGTGTCGAGGAATTTTTCCTGCACGAACTGACCCAGGTTTTCGCCGATGCGGTCTTTATTACGCGGGATAATCGCCGTATGGCGCGAGATAAACGGGATCGGTACCCGGCGAAAAAGCGCGACCACGGCGAACCAGTCCGCCAGCGCACCTACCATCGCCGCTTCGGCAATCGCTTTGATCCCGAGCACCCAGAAGTTGGGTGGCAGAAACAACGTGATGACGAAGGTCGCGGCAGCAATCAGCAGCAGAGAGAGCGCCAGTCGCTTGGCGCGTTTGAGTTCAGCAATTTTATTCATAGACTTAAGGATAGAGCCAGACGGGGGGAACGTGCAAAAATTGTGGCACGCCTCCCATTTTTAGACTGAATGATCTTATCCTGGGATCCAGTTGTCCCACGCGGGTAACGGACCGAGTTCCGCCACCAGAAAATCGATAAACGATCGTACCTTCGGATTACTGTACTTGCTGGGAAAATACAGCGCATACAGGGCGTGGGTTTCACAGGTGATGGTGCCGTCGAGCATCAGCGGCGTGACCTCTTCTTTTTGAATATGATCGCCAATCAGATAGGTGGGTAAATACGCCACGCCCTGATCTTCTAACACCGACTTCAATAGCACCAGGCTGCTGTTGGCCTGGATCGGCATATGCAGCTTCAATTGGTGCAAACGATCCTGCTCGTCTGCCACTTTAAGCACTGGCGTGAGGCCGGGGTAAACCAGGCAATCATGATTCACCAAGTCGCTGCGACGCTGGGGCATCCCTTTTTTTGCGAGGTATCCCGGCGACGCGCAGTACGCCCAGCGGATAGGGACCAGTTTACGCATGGCGTAATTCTGCGGCGGCGCGGTGGAGATGCGCAGGGCGATGTCGAAATCGGTTTCGTTCAGATTGACGAAGTTATCGTTGAGATCGATGTACAGATTCACATCCGGGAACTGGGTGCGATATTTATCCACCAGGTTTACCAGTCGCGAATAACCAAAGGCAATGGAACAGGTGATGCGTAATTCGCCCTGCGGGCTGTGGTAATAACCGGAGGTAGTATTCAGCGTTTCATCAAACTCTGTCAGTAGCTTATTGGCGCGGTTAAATAAATATTGCCCGGCATCGGTCAGGGTAATACTGCGGGTGGTGCGTTTAATTAACGTTGTCCCCAGCGTGTCTTCCATCGCCGTCAGGCTTTTGCTCACCGCGGAAGGCGAGACGTTGAGCTGCGCGGCAGCCTCCGATAACCCTCCGCAGTCAACGATTTTGACGAAAAATTCCAAATGCTTGAGTGAAATCGGCGTACCCATAATTTCCTTTAATTCACAAGTGATTTGCAAAAACGGTACGAATAGGCCGTTACATTCGCATTTTAAACATGCAACTATTGAATCACAGGAAACAACTCGCTGGCAAAATGAAAAAATAACAGGTTAAGTGAGTTGCATCACAAAATATAAGGAGGCAGGCCTGAAACGCATCAAGTTGTGAATGTAGTCTCATTAAAAATTATATAATTTAAAAGGTACCCATTATGTGGTCACGACTCGAACCCTACAGATCGTCGATTATTTTATTATTTGCTCTGGTTATTGGCGGCTTATTAGGTATTTATGCCCCGACGTTTGCCAGCACACTCCAGCCAGTCGGTCAGATATTCTTAAACCTGTTATTTATGATCATCGTGCCGCTGGTGGGGATCAGCGTCATGTCTTCTATCGCCAGTATGACCGACCTGAAAAGGCTGGGACGCATTATGGCGATTATCTTTATTGTTTCGATCGCGATGGCCTTTATTCCGGCTGCCGGGATTGTGGCGCTGGCGCTATGGTACAACCCGGCGCAGGGCGTCACTATCGATCTCTCGCAGTCCGTGCAGGCGGGCAGTGGCAAGATGGATTTTGTCAGCATGATCACCACCAATGATTTTATCGGACTGTTTTCGAAGTCCAATATTCTGGCGCTGATCGTCATGGCGATCATTGCCGGTGTGGCGATTGGGCAATCAGATCAGGCGGGGAAACGCATTGCGTCACTGCTGGAAGATGCCAATACCGTGATCATGAAGATCGTCTCTATCATTATGAAAGTGGCGCCGATTGGTCTTGGTTGCTATTTCGCTGCGACCATGGCCAGCCAGGACTCCGCGCTGCTGTTAACCTTTGCCCGCGCCATTGGCCTGTTTATGGTCGCCACGCTGGTCTACTTTGTTTTCGGCTCAACTCTCTATTCGTATATTGGTGGCGGTGTTCCGGCGGTCAGAGCCTTCTGGCGTAATGCGATTGAACCTTCCGCCACCGCGCTGGGAACCTGTTCTTCACTGGGCACATTACCTGTCACGTTGCGTGCTGGTAAGGCGATGGGGATTAACCCGGAAATCGTCGATGTCTCTATTCCGTTATTGGTTAACCTGAACAAAGGCGGCGTGGCGATGATTGCCGCGCTGAAAATTGTCTTTATTTATTCCGTGCTCGGCATACCGTTCACCACCGAGACCTTCTTCCTGACCATGCTGATTGCCGTGCTCTCCGCCATTATCGTCGGCGGCGTACCGGGCGGTGCGTTTCTGGGTGAGATCTTTATTGTCACCACGCTCGGGTTGCCGATGGAAGCGATCCCGATGCTGGTGGTGCTGGGTACGATTACCGATGCGCCCGCCACGCTTATCAACGTGATCCATGATTTGAACGCGGCACAAATTGTTGAGCGGTTTGCAGGAAAAAAGCAGACCGACGCTGAAATCAACGCGACCGCCGCTGCGGTATAGGTTTGCACACGGATTAAGAAACAGGAGATGTTATGAAAGACGCAATGAAGATTGAAACCCAACTGGTCGTCGCCGGACGTGACAAACGTTACACCCAGGGGGCGGTGAATCCGGTTATCCAACGCGCTTCTTCGCTGGTGTTTGATACCGTGAAGGATAAAAAATTCGCCACCGCCAATCGCGCTAACGGGGAACTGTTTTATGGTCGTCGCGGTACGTATACCCACTTCGCTTTTCAGAAGGCGATGAGCGAGCTGGAAGGCGGTGTGGGCTGTGCGCTGTACCCGTGCGGGGCCGCGGCGGTTACCAATGCGATTCTGGCGTTTGTACAAAGCGGCGATCATATCCTGATGACCGGCGCGGCCTATGAGCCAACCCAGGATTTCTGTAATAAGATCCTGAGTAAATTCAACGTGGAAACCACCTATTACGATCCGCTGATTGGCGCAGGTATCGTCGATTTTCTGCGCCCTGAGACGAAAGTGGTGTTTCTGGAATCGCCCAGTTCAATCACCATGGAAGTCCAGGACGTGCCGGGAATGGTGAAGGCGATCCGCGCAGTGAACCCGGACATAGTCATCATGATCGACAACACCTGGGCGGCGGGCGTACTGTTTAAGGCGCTGGATTTCGGCGTGGATATTTCCATTCAGGCGGGGACGAAATACACCATTGGCCACTCGGACGGCATGCTGGGCACGGCGGTGTCCAACGCCCGCTGCTGGGATCGTCTGCGTGAGAACTCGTATTTGATGGGGCAAACGCTGGATGCCGACACGGCGTATAACGGCAGCCGCGGACTGCGCACGCTGGCGGTACGTCTGAAACAGCATCAGGAAAGCAGTATCCATATTGCCCGCTGGCTGTCGGCAAGACCGGAGGTGGCGCGGGTGAATCATCCGGCGTTACCGGAGTGTCCGGGCCATGAGTATTTTCAGCGCGACTTTGCCGGTAGCTCGGGCCTGTTCTCGTTTATCCTGAAAAAGCGCCTGACAGATGAACAGATGGCGAATTTCCTCGATAACTTCTCGCTGTTCCATATGGCCTATTCGTGGGGCGGATTCGAGTCACTGATTCTGGCTAACCAGCCGGAGGAGCTGAACAGCATTCGCCCGGCCGGGGATGTCGACTTCAGCGGCACGCTGGTCAGGGTGCATATTGGCCTGGAAGATGTCGGTGATTTGATTGCCGATCTGGACGCCGGGTTCGCGCGTATCGCGTAATGTGATGTGATAAATGCCGGCTGCGGTGCCAGCACCTTATCCGGCCTACCACGATGTCGTAGGCCGAATAAGCATGGCAGGTTAGTTTTCCGTGGCTAACGTCGTGGCCTCGTGCTGACGTACCCGCTTCAACAATCCGGCGAGCGTGAATATCACGACAATACCTGCGACAACCGCCAACAGGTGAAACGAAATCCTGCCGCCGTTAAACCACAGCCAACGCCCGATCTCGACAGAAACTGCCATTACCGTCAGGATCACCATATTCAGCGATGCGGAGACCGTGCCCTTCGGCAGGTTGTTGGAAAACAGCGTAAAACGGAACAGCGTCGGGAAAATCATCCCGATACCAAATGCATACAGACTGGTGCCCAGCACCGACCACAGCCAGACGTGCGGCCAGAGTAAATTGCCACCAATCAGTATCGCCAGCCCGCTCAATTGGACAGGTGCTGCCCGCCAGATAAAGCGCGGCCTTGTCGGGTCCTTCACAAATCGCACCACCACCATATTGGCGACGATAACCGCTCCAAATACCGGAGCCTGCGCCCAGGCAAACTGCGAGGTGGTCATGCCGCCCGCGTCGATCAGGATCACCGGCGATACCGCCACCCAGCTCATCATCGGGATGTAGCTCAGCGACAGCGTGGCGGCCCCAAACAGGAACACCCGGTTGCGAAATACATCGCGAAAATCCCGCAGTACGCCGCGTGCGCTGAACGGCACCGTGCCGCGCTGCACTGTTTCTGGCATCGCCAACAGCAGGCCAATAAAGGCGACCAGGCCCATCGCGGCAATGATGGCAAACAGAACCTTCCAGTGGACAAAGTGCATCAGCGCCGCCCCGGAGAGCGGGCCAATTACCGGTGCCACCAGCACAATGGAGGTGATGATGGCCATCAGCTTGATGGCCTTTGTCTGGCCAAATGCCTCCTGCACCGTGACGTAGCCGACGGTGGCGATAAAGCAGATGCTGGTGCCCTGCACAACGCGTGCAATCAGAAACTGCGTCATTGAGGTGGTGAACAGTGTAGCCGCGCAGGCAAGGGTGAAGATGAGCGCGCCGGTAATTAGCACCGGTCGGCGACCAATTCGATCGGAAAGCGGCCCTAATAACCACTGTAGCGCCATCCCACCCGCCAGATACAGGCTAACCGCAGCCGGAGCCAGGCTGACATCGGCGTTGAAATCCCGCACGACATTAATGATGCCGGGTTGGATCAGGTCCGTTGACAGGTAGGCGGCGAAGTCGTACAGAATCAGCGCGATGGGGAAAAACAGCGTCGTGGCGCGTTGCGAGAAAAACGCGAAAATCCGTTGCATAAAACAGCTCCTTGTCGGGAGAGAACCCTCAACGGGAATAGCGAAATTCAATACCGGCTTACAGACGTCAGGCTGGTGCCAGAAAAAAACAGACTGCAGATGTACTGAATTTCATGTAATCAAAAACGCTGCCTGCGTGAAACGCAAACAGGAAATACGCCTCTCTGACTCAGGTCAGAAAACGTAACGATTACAGGTAACAATCAGCACATCGCACCTCAGGAAGAGTAAGTTGAACGGGGAATAACCATCCGCAGTGTAATGCGGATTGGATATTAATTAAACGAGTTTAGCGAGTTAATACGCAGACAGACGGTATTGATATCAGTACGGTACAAAAAATTACCCGACTGTCCGCTGAGGATATCCAGGGTTTAAGCCATTAGAAAGAGGCGAAGCCGGGTGTGCCGATTTACTCTATCGCGATCATCACCGCCTCTCCGAGTTTCTGCATCACTTCCCGGTGCTTTTCGTCTGGTGGCAGTGCGCAGTTGATGCGTACGCAGTTGCGATACTTTCCTGACGCCGAGAACAGTGAACCCGGCGCAACCTGGATTTTCAGGCGGCAGAGCTGTTTGGCGACGCAGACCATGTCGACCTGCGGCGGCAATTCAACCCACAGCATAAAGCCACCTTTTGGTCGGGTGACGCAGATCTCACAGGGGAAGTATTCCCGTACCCAGCAGGTGTAGATCTCCATATTTCGCTGATAGATCTGGCGCATACGACGGACATGGCGATGATAATGACCCTCGCGTACAAAGGTTGCCGCCGCCAGCTGCGTAGCGGGAACGTTGGTGCCGATGACGGCGTATTTCATGTGCAGCAGTTTGTCATGGTAGCGGCCAGGAATGACCCAACCCACGCGCAGACCCGGTGCCACGGATTTGGTAAACGAACTGCATAGCAACACCCGACCGTCGATATCCCAGGAGTGGATCGTGCGCGGGCGCGGATACTCTGTAGCCAGTTCGCCATACACATCATCTTCGAAAATCACAATGTCGTGACGCTGGGCGAGGGTGAGTACCGCCCGCTTGCGCGCATCCGGCATAATAAATCCGAGGGGATTATTGCAGTTGGGGACCAGGATCACCCCTTTAATCGGCCACTGATCCAGTGCCAGTTCCAGAGCTTCAATACTGATCCCGGTATCCGGATCGGTTGGGATCTCAATGACTTTGATACCGAGACCTCGTAGCAGCTGCATTGTGCCGTAATAGGCGGGGGATTCCACGGCGACGATATCGCCGCGCTGGCAGACCGTCAGCAGCGCCAGCGACATTCCGCTCTGGCTGCCGTTGGTGATTACTATATCGTCCGCACTGACCACCGAACCGCCGTCCAGCATCAGCCGGGCTATCTGTTGGCGCAGTTCCCGACAGCCGGGCAGCTCGTCGTAACCCAGTACCGCGCGCAGATTATGCTGCGCCACGCGACTTAGCTCGCGCCACAGCGGTTTCAGGCTGGGTTGATTGATATCGGGAACGCCGCTGCTGAAAGGGACGATTGATGTGTCTGCGTGGCCTGCCAGCATGTCCAGCACCTGATCCCACTGGGTTATCTCCACCGGACGCTGTACCGGGCGCGACATTGGCGGCACCGGCGGCTGCGCTTTTTGCGGCGCAACAAAATAGCCGGATCGCGGCTGTGGGGTGATCAGCTGCCGCTGTTCCAGCGTCTGATACGCCTGTTGCACGGTGCTGATGCTGACCCCATGTTCCTGACTCAGGCTGCGCACCGACGGCAGCTTTTCGCCATGGCGATACAGTCCCTGCTCAATGCGTTCGGCCAGCAGATTGGCCAGATGTTGGTAACGCGTCATGCTGTATCCCTCATGGGTGCCATACAGATTAAAAAACCAGTACAGAATGGTGGAATAAATGGAATGCAGAATCATTTTTAACCAATCTGTATGTTAAATAAAAGTACTTTGTGAGTCTGTAATGTATATCCCTGAATCCGCGAAGATAACGTCTCTGATAAGACGGGAGGCGGGTATGGAATTTCATGAGAACAGAGCAAAGCAGCCATTTATTGGTTTGGTGCAGGTGTGGAGGGCGATCAAACGCTGGTATCTGCGGGCGCAAACGCGGCGTGTATTGCAACAGATGAGCGATGAGCGGCTAAAGGATGTCGGGTTGCGGCGCGATCAGGTGGAGTAATTGCTCTTTCATCGACAGAGGCTGTAGTGCCGGATGGCGGCGTAACCGCCTTATCCGGCCTACGGGAGAGAGCTTTGTGTAGCGCCACCGGGCATCAGGGAGATTATTTTTGCCTGAGAGGTTTTGCCGAAATCACGTCGATAAACTCCTGCACCTGAAGCTGCTTACGCGCGGACAGCTTGCACACCCGACGCAACGACTGCAATAACGCCGGTTCTTCCGGCTCCGGCAGCTTTGCCGTTAATACAATGCAGCCGGGCATCACTTTGATATCGAATGGGGTGCCGGTGGTAAAACCGGCGGCTTCCAGCCACTGGCCTTTCATTATAATTGCCGGTACATGCGTGTAATCCGGATAACGGCTCGCATAGCTGACGGTGCCCAGACGATTATTTGCCGGGGAGACTTCTGGATCGGTGAATTCTGCAATAGAATGCGGGGTAGTCATGATGGCTATTCTCGTTAAATAGTGATTGTGATTAGCGAGGCGCTCGTGTTGCAGCACGGGCGTCTTGCGATAAATACCTGTATATATCATCAGGAAATAGAAGGAAAGTCCAGCTGAAAATAGACTGTAATGGGAATGTTCAGGAAGAAACTGGATATATTTTTGATGGTTATGGTTACGAAAAATAATATACAAAAAATCATTCGAGTTGCATCAAGGCGGCAAGAGAACGAGTCTCCAGGAGCGTATATAAATACGTGACTGGGGTGAGCGAACGCAGCCAACGCCGAGGTAACTTGAAGGATGAAGTGTAAAAAAGCGCACCGGCCAGGTGCGCTTGAAATAAGCGTCAGGCTTTTTTACGCGAGGTTTTTTTACCCCCGCTGGCGGCGCGTTCGGCCTTAATTTTTTCCAGCAGGGCGGCGGCGCTGTTTTCACCGCTAATCAGATCCGGGTTTTCCGCACGCCAGTGGGCGGTAAGCTCGCCGCGGAAGGCTTTTGCCAGGATCGACTGGGTGAGGCTGTTGACGCGGGTCAGGGCGTTGTTAACCTGCTTTTCGATGCTGTCGGCGTAGGCGAAGAGTTGTTCGACGCGGCGGACGATTTCGTGTTGTTCATGAAGCGATATAAGTTTGAAACTGAATTCTTTGACATCACGAATGTAAATCGCTTGCTGGGCTGTTGCTCCAGAGGCAGAGACCAGCTGTTGCTGCCCAGAAATATCATTAAATATTAATTTCATGTATTCCGGTACTACTTGTTCTGTGTCCAATTTAATAAGTAAAACACTACCCATCAGACAAAATGTTTTACTCGTTGAAACTAAATGTGTTCTGCCAACAGTTGCTCCCCTACTTACAATTAAAATATCATTTTTTTCTGGTTTGCATCGATTCAGTGCCTTAGCTGCAATGGTATCTGATACATATTTGACATTATCAAATAACAATTCATATTCTTGCACATCTTTAGCTGATAATAGTGGAATGCCGCTATTAATTGTTTTAGGTGTAAGATGTTCCCCATCAGTAATTTTTTTGGTGACGTCTATGAGTTTAACTATTTTAGCAGGGTTTCGTGATTGTTCTGAACTCCCATTTAGCGCCATAGCCAGCACCGCCTGACGAAAACGTTTCAGGATTTGTGGTATTTCCTCAAGACGTACTTTGGTGGTGTCTACCTGCGCCAGCAGCGTATCAAGTTTTTCGGCGATGATTTTTTGTTCAGCGAGTGGGGCCAGCCTTAATGGTGCTTTAAGGCCATCTGCCGTTCCTAGGCGGGGCATATTTACGCCATAACTGACGTCATTAACATATCCCAGGAATGTTGAACTTTTAAGCCAGTAGAAAATGTACTTATTGCAGCATGAAGGTTCTGCACTTAGGGGAATAATCTCGGTAGTACAGACACCATCCTCTTTTGCGATAATAATTTTATTGAGATAAGGGCGTAGCTTTCCATAAAGTACATCACCTTTTTTAAAGCTGTTTTTAGTACTTTTGAATGGACGCTCGCTTGCTCTCATAGTACTTAATAGCTTTGATGATTCTTTTTCAATATCTTCGAGTTCAAGTACCCATGTGTCATCATTAACGTCAGATAAAACTCTTTTGGTCGCTTTACCATAGTCAACAATATTGCCTAATTGAGTATCAATCCACCCCTCTGGCAATTTCCCCGCACTCATGCCTTCACCTCACCAAATACTTCATTCAGCAACGTCCGCTGTGTATCCGCCTCATCGCCTGCGCCTAGCTCACGCATCAGCGCATCCAGCTCGCCCAGCGCCTGTACCAGCTCGCTCATGGCTTCTGCCGCCAGTACGTCCGGATCCGGCAGGCTGTCGGCGTCGATGCTGTCTTTATCCTTCAGCCAGGAGATATCCAGCGAATCGGATTTAGCGCTACGGATCCACTCGCGGCTGAATTTGCGCCAGCGGCTGGTGGCCTGATGCTGGTCGGTGTTTTTATTCTCTGCGCTGTCGGCGACTTCGCTCTCTTCGGCGTTAAAGCTCCACTCGCCTTCGCTGCGTGGGCTGTTACCGTGCGGATCGTCGCCAAATACATCCTCAAACGGCTTGAGATGCTGCTCGGTAAACGGCGTACGCTTACCGAAGCTTGGCATATTGGTACGCAGGTCATACACCCAGACATTTTCGGTGCAGTTCTCTTCCTGGTATTTATCGGCGTCGGTGCCTTTGGTAAAAAACAGCACGTTGGTTTTCACGCCCTGTGCGTAGAAAATCCCAGTCGGCAAACGCAGAATGGTGTGCAGATTGCATTTGTTCATCAGGTCGCGGCGAACGTCGGCGCCGACGCCTGCTTCAAACAGCACGTTATCAGGCAGCACAACGGCGGCACGACCGCCCGGCTTCAGGTTGCGGTAAATATGCTGCAAAAATGCCAGCTGTTTATTGCTGGTGCTGTAGGTGAGGTCGTCGCGGGTAATACTGGCTTCCCCGCCCTTGGAGGTACCAAACGGCGGGTTGGCTAAAATAATATCGGCTTTTGCCAGCGACTCCCCGGCTTTACCCAGCGCGTTGCCCTGATGCACCACGCCTTTTTCATCTCCTTCCATGCCGTGCAGCAGGCAGTTCATCAGCGCCAGACGGCGGGTGGACGGCACCAGCTCAACGCCGATAAAGGCTTTATTCTTCTGGAACACGCGCTCTTTGTCCGACAGATCGTACAGATCGTCGGTGTTGGCCTTGATGTACTGATCGGCGGCAATCAAAAAGCCCGCGGTACCGGCGGCAGGATCCTGAATCACTTCGCCCGGCTGCGGTTTAATGCAGCGCACCATGCTGTTGATCAGCGCCCGCGGGGTAAAATACTGCCCGGCACCGGACTTGGTTTCACCAGCGTTCTTTTCCAGCAGCCCTTCATACAGGTCACCCAGACCGTCTTTCTGCGCGCTGAACCAGTCGATCTGATCCAGCGAGCGGATCAGCTGCTCCAGGTGGCGCGGCTCGCGCAGGCGCGTTTGCGCATCGGCATAAATCGCGGTGATCAGCGGGTCGGCGTGGACCAGTTTGCCTTCGGCGTCTTTCCCGGTAGAGAGTTTCAGCAGAATTTGTTTGTAGTCGTTCAGCAGGTTAAGACCGGATTTGCTGTTTAAATCGCTCCAGCGGCACCCTTCTGGCAGGATGTGTTTATCCAGCGTTTCCGCTTCGGTGTTTTCGTGCACCATCTTGATAAACAGCAGTAACACCAGCTCGGTGACGTAATCGCTGTAGTTGATGCCATCGTCACGCAGGACGTCACAAAGATTCCAGAGTTTCTGAACGATTTCGTTGTTACTCATAGCTATTCCGGTTAAGGCCGGTTACCCGGCCTGTCTGTCAAAAAATGATGGGGAAGGGTATCACGATCAGGCGGATTTTGGTGCCCACAATGCATCGCTCATCTGGTCGAGAATGGTGTCCAGTTGGTTGTCCAACAGGCTGTTGAGCTTCTTCGTTCCGCCGTCGGCGGAGAACAGGTGGTTAACGAAGTTTTTATCCAGCACCACTTCATGGACCAGCTGTTTTGCCAGCCGCTCCAGCCAGCGTTTCTGCACTTTACTCCAGCTATGCTGGGCATAGATTTTGTCCAGCGCCAGCTTCACGCGTTCCTCGAACGGAATAAGCGGTTCGCCGAGCGCGGCCTGGCGAATATGCCCGATGATGGTGGCGGCGATATCCTGGCTGCTCTGGGTGCGTACCGCCGAACGCAGGCTGGCCTCGCTGTAGCCCGCTTCATCCAGCAAAAGGCGGATCTCTTTTAACTGCTCACGCGTCAGGTCACGCGGACGGTTAATCACCACCGATAGCGCGGCGGACTGGTTGATTTGCGTGGAGATAAACTCATTAAAGCTTTGCAGGTAGTCGGCGGGTTTCTGGTAGCGCCCGTAGGTCTGCTCTTTGCTGATGAGTTCATCATCATGGTCTGAAATCACCGGGCGGTACTCGCTGCCCAGCAGGGTACCGACATCGCTTAACTGGCGGATCAGATTGCGATGCTGCTTGAGAAACGCCGAAGCTTGCTGCGGGCCAAGCTTATGCAGGTGCTGGTGCAACTGTTTTGGCTCCACGCCCCAGAGTTCTTCCAGTTCATTGAGTTTTTGGCGGACTTCCGGGCGTTTTTCGGCCTTTTTCTCCGCTTTACGCAGGACGCGCATAATTTTCTGGCTGAGCTGATTGAGTAAGCTATCCGCCTGGGTTTCCGTTGGGCTATCGCCTGGATTGTTCAGCGCCGTTTCCAGTACATCGTCATTCGACAGCTCTTCAACCAGTTGCTCGATGCTGACGCCCGCGTTTTTCACCAGCGGCTTCATGGTGTTCACATCCTGAAGCGTGGCGTAGATATCCACCGGATCGTGGATCCAGAAGACGGTTTTGCCGATATCGTCGCAACGACGGGTGGCGCGGCCGATCATCTGCTCGTACAGAATGCGCGATTTCACCCGACGCAGGAACACCAGGTGGGTGATTGCCGGAACGTCAATGCCGGTGGTTAACAGATCCACGGTGATGCCAATGCTGGGATAGCGTTCGTTTTTAAAGCGTTTGATAAGCTTGCTGACCTGATCGCTTTTGCCGGTGATCTTCTCAATCGCGGCCTGATTAAAGTCGGGGTTGACCGCGCCCATGGCCTCATCGAGCAGGCGCTTCACCATATCGGCGTGGGCGTCAGTGGCGCAGAAAATCAGCGTTTTTTCATCGCCGGAAGGATCGATCTCTTTCGCCAGCTCTTCGCAGATTACCCGGTTAAAATCTTCGGTGATTACTTTACGGTTGAAGGCGTCGACGTCGAAATTCAGCTCGTCTTCCAGCTCGCTGGTATCGACTTCCCCTGTTTCTGCATCCACGGCGCTGACGGTGTCTCCAGCCTCAAAATGAATACCGTATTTGCTGAGCTGGGTTTCATAGCGAACCGGCGGTTCGTGGTCAATCAGCCAGTCTTCCGCCACCGCTTCCCGGTAGGAGTAGATATACACGGGATGACCAAAAATCTCGCTGGTATGTTTAGCTGGGGTGGCGGTTAGCCCGATTTTCACCGCGTCAAAGTAGTCCAGCACCCGACGATAGCTGGAGAGATATTGGGCGTTATCGCGAATGGAAAGCTCGCCCTCGGTCATCTCCTGATCCAGCGTGTAACCACGGTGCGCTTCGTCGATGATGATGCAGTCGTAGGTATCTACCGCAGGCGGCGTGCCGGAACGATAGATGCGGCTAACCATGGATTGTACCGTCGCAACCTGTACGCGGGTTTCCGCTTCTGCCGCCATGTCGCCCAGTTCGGCGACATTATAGATTTGTGAAAGCGTCTGGTTCTGTTCCAGCGAAGCTTCTTTAAAGGCATCCTGCGCCTGTTCGCCCAGCGCAGAGCGGTCGACGAGAAAGAGGATCCGTTTAAAGCGTTCGGCCTTCAGGAAGCGGTAAATTAAGCCAATAATAGTACGTGTCTTCCCCGTCCCGGTCGCCATGGCCAGCAACGCTTCACGCGAACCCTGTTCCAGCGCGGACTCGACGGCCTTAACTGCGTTGACCTGGTAATCACGCAAGCCAAGATAGCTAAACGGTTCCTGATGCAGTCTGGCTTCTGCTTGCGCCCGGCTACGATGCAGGCGGTCCATCAGGCCTTCTGGCGTGATGAAGCTTTCCAGCGGATAGCGGGTATTGTCAGGCGAGCGAACATCGCGGAACCACGTGCCGGAATGTTCGGCGGACTGTTTGATATAAGGCCGACCGTTGCAGGAGAAGACGAAAGGAATTTGATACACGCTATTCACGCCATCTTCCCAGCCTTTAACGCGCCCTTCTTCAGACCAGGCGGGAGTCATGGACGCGTCGAACTGAAACCCTTTGCTGTAGCGCTCGGCCTGGGGGATTTTACCAGCAACGTTTTCGTTTTTTCTTTTCGCTTCAACGGTTGCGACGGGTGTGAGCCCGCAGAAAAGGACGTAATCCGCTCGGCCATGTTCGTCATCGGCAAAGGTAGGCCATTCTGCAATGGCTTTGTTGACCCCTTTTTCGGGGCGGGAGCCCTTTTTCCAGGTGATTTCCTGGGTATCCGCCAGCCAGCCCCATTCATTGAGCTGCTGGTCAATCAGGATCCGGGTCAGCTCTTCGGTAATGATGTACTTGCGGGCATAGCTGGACTTGCGGCCAAATTCTTTGCGCTGGGCCGTAATGGCTTGCTGTGTTTGCTGGGCAAGCTGTGCCTGCAAGGCGGTGAGCTTCGCTTCATAATTTTGCTGGAGCGTTTGTAGATCCTGCTGACTTATTTCCAGC
Organism: Citrobacter sp. KH_055_1; assembly: GCF_057838705.1. Taxonomy (NCBI): domain Bacteria; kingdom Pseudomonadati; phylum Pseudomonadota; class Gammaproteobacteria; order Enterobacterales; family Enterobacteriaceae; genus Citrobacter; species Citrobacter sp. KH_055_1. The sequence continues at coordinate 4,100,427 of NZ_CM174473.1, read as the reverse complement.
AATTGCTGCTGTTCTCTGGCCTCAATATCCATCGCATGAGCCAGCTGTTCATATTCTTCTTTTTGCTGTTTAAGTAAAGTCTGAAGCTGCTCGCTGGATTCCAGCTTTTGGTTCGCTGCCAATAAGGTTTGTTTGAGTTGTTCGATGGCAGATTGAGATTTATTGAGCTGTTCACTCGGGTCATGCGGCGGAACAAAAGGGCCCGGATTAAACTGACTACCCGCATCACCAAATGTCTGGTGGAACCAGATTGCCAGCGCACGGGCGACTTTTAGCGCATCCATCGCTTCACGGTGCCGGGTCTGGAACTGATGCGTCGCTTTGTTACCTTCAATTCTCAGCGTATGAAATAACTGACGGATGGCAGGATCAAACTGTAATTCCCTGTCCAGTCGGTAGAGCAATTCTTGCTGGTTTGGATTATCTTCCCGGCTAATATTCAGCCGGGCAGCAATATTTTGTGCCAGCGCTTCACCAAACTGGCGCAGCTTCATTAGCGTGGTATTGGGATCGCTGGAGAATAGCCGTTCTGCTGTGGCAGTGATTTGAACCAATAGCGGATCGTATTCTGCCAGGAAATCAAAGTTTGTTGGCTGAGTTGGGCTAGCGGTTGTCAAAGATTGAGCTCCTTGCAGCGATCACCCGCAGCGTATTGCTGAAACTGCAAAGGGTGAAAAGGTTCGTTTTGCGAGACGTCTTCCAAAATCATAACGCTGCACGTTTTTTTATCAAGCGTTATAAGGGCAGGATGTTGTGTGTAACACTTTAAAAAGGCTAAAGAATGGGAGTGATGGGTAATTTGTAGATAGTGATGATGTCTGAGTGATGAGAAGAAGAGGGCGCGACCTTACTGGCCGCGACCTTTCGTGCTTATTACTCAATCTCCAGCTCGTCAAACAGCTGCAAATCCACGTCCAGCAACTCGACCGCATTGCTGCGCCGGATGCCGACGTTATTTTCAATCAACAGCTCCAGCAGGCGGTCGCCGTCGATTAACGTAATCGGCGCGGCGCCGGGGAATAATGCGGCTTCCGGGCAGCTGGCGGCAAATTTCCCGGTGGTGATCAGCGTGCCGCGAATGGCTTTGTGGTAGGGCAGTGCGCCGCGTAGCTGATCGATATATGGTCGAGTAATGGTGTTCTGCATCCGTTTTACCTGTACCACTTCGGTAATGGTGGTGATGCCCACCTGAACCTTACCAATCACGTCCACGCCTTTATCACCTGAGGCTTTGGTCACTTCAACCTGTTCGTAGCCCATCGCTTCCAGCAATTGCCCGACCAGATGCTCAAACTTGTATGGATTCATGGTGCTGATTTGCTCGCGCAGCAGTTCTTTTTGCTGTTCGTTATAGCGCTTCACGGCTTCCAAAAGCTCTTTACGCGGATCGCTTTTTCGCGCTGGCAGCGCTTTTCCGAGCCAGGCTCGCCCGGCATCGGTGATGCGATAGCTCATACCTTCGCGGTTAACCATTTCGCGGTCGATCAGGTTATTGAGGCGGGAGTAGAGTGTGCTTTTAACGGAACTGGCAGAAGCGAATTTGGAGTGCTGGTGCAAAAAGGCCTGCCATTCGGGAAGTAAATCCGCGCGACGCGACATTTCCCGGCCTGCCAGTAGCTCCAGAAGCTGCAGGATGCCTTCCTGATCGTCTAACGAACGCAATGTCTTTTCGTCATCGTGCAGAAATTGTTGCCCACGAGTAGTCGGTTGCCAGACATCATCTGGCGTGCTTTTCATCAGGTCAAACTGAGGGTAGTTGAGGAACAGATAGCAGCCGTAGCTGTGGCGTGGGTTCAGGATATGGTTATCGGTATCCCAGATACGGCGGGCGATTTCGGCATCTTCACCTGACAAGCGCTCACTGATCCACAGATCTGGTTCTGACCAGTCAACGGGTTGTTGCGGTGTGCCGGTCTGCTCGTGAATGGCGGTAATCATATCGCGCACTGCTTTCAGGGAATAGCCTGAAACGGCTTTCATCATCGCTTTTACCTGGGCGTAGGTCGGAAAAAGCGGGGTAATTACTTTGTAATTTTTCACGTTGGTCCCTTAACGAGTGCAATGGCAATAGCTTGCCACAGCAAATGAAAAATTCCATGGGATGAATCACTTATCGGGATGAAAACTGCCAGTGCCGGATGGCGGCTGCGCCTGATCCGGCCTACAAAATTCAATCCCTGATCGTCAAGTTGTGAAGCTATTTCCAACAATCCAGGTATAATCGTAAGATAATTGTAGATACATTTTTGTATATACAATTAGGGATAAAATACATGCCAATGGAGTTTGAGTGGGATGCAAACAAGGCACAAAGTAAGCCGGGGAATCGTTATGAGCATGATTAAACATAAACGTGGCAGCGCATCCGCGCTGAGTGCTCAGCATGAGGCGGAACTGAAGGCGCTGGCGAATAAACCGGATGATGATATTGATTATAGCGACATTCCGGTGACTGAAGATGAGCAGTGGTCAGAGGCTAATCGCGGTACGTTTTTCCGTCCGTTGAAAACTCAGGCATCGGTGCGCATTGATGCCGATGTGATGGAGTGGTTAAAGCGCCCCGGGAAGGGTTACCAGACGCGGCTAAATGCTATTTTGCGCGAGGCTATGCTGAGAGAGCAAAACAAGAAATAGCCCTATACCGAGGTTGTGAGTGCCGGATGGCGGCTGCGCCTTATCCGGTCTACGGGAGAAGGCTTTGTAGGCCCGGTAAGCGTAGCGCCACCGGGCAATTCAGCAGGGGATTACTTCTTCAACCCCGCAAACGCCGCCCGAATCTCATCTTCCGGCAAATTAATGCCGATAAACACCAGCTGGCTGTGCGGCTGTTCGTCGCCCCACGGGCGGTCCCAGTCGGCGCTGTACAGACGCTGGACGCCCTGGAACAGCAGGCGGTTGGGTTCGCCTTCGATCCACAACATGCCTTTGTAACGCAATAGTTTTTCGGCAGATTCCAGCAGCAGGTTTTCCATCACCCTGGACACATCACTGATATTCACCGGGTAATCCAGTTCGACGACGATCGAGGCGATATCGTTTTGTTTGTCGGCGATAAAGTGGAAACGCGGTTTGGCGCTGACCACGTTCTCTTCCAGCATAAAACCGTTGGTGTCGAACAGCTGCGCGAGGTCGATGTCGCCATGAGTGACGGTATACACCGGCGCGCGGGCGTTGATGCGCGCCAGGCGCTCACGCAGTTTCTCGCTTTCACCTGCTACGTCGGTTTTGGTCAGCAGGATGCGGTCGGCGTAGCCAACCTGCGACTGGGCGATGGTGAACTGGTTCATCTGTTCGTCGGCGTGCACCGCGTCAACCAGCGCGATCACGCCGTCCAGCAGGTAGCGTTCGCAAATCACTTCATGGGAGAAAAAGGTCTGAATAATCGGGCCGGGATCGGCCATGCCGGTGCACTCAATCACCAGACGGTCAAAATCGATCGCCCCCTTATCAAGGTTGTCGAGCAGGTCTAACAAGGCGTCTTCCAGTTCACTGGAACGGGTGCAGCAGATGCAGCCGTTAGTCAGGGTTTTGATCTGCGTGGCGCGGTCGCCAATTAGCTGATCGTCCACCGAGACTTCGCCGAATTCGTTTTCGATAACGGCAATTTTGTAACCGTGCTGCTCGTTGAGAATATGGCGCAGCAGGGTGGTTTTACCCGCGCCGAGAAAACCGGTGAGTAGGGTGACTGCAATCGGGGTCATTCATTTCTCCTTCTAACAGCAACTGCTTCCGCCGCTACCGTAGCGGGCTTCCTGGCGCTCGCGGAAGAATTCTTCGTAGGTCATGTACGGCTTATCGGGATGGTTGGTCTTCATATGCTCGACGTAGTTGTCGTAGTCCGGAATACCAATCAGCATTTTTGCCGCCTGACCGAGATACTTTTTTGCCTGACCTAAAGTACCAAACATTCTGCCGTCCTGTTAATGAATAAAGCCGGATGGCGGCTTGCGCCTTATCCGGCCTACGTTAACTGCATTCTGTAGGCCGGGATCGCTGCGCGCCACCCGGCATCAGGTTAGTGGTGTGAAGAGGTCTTCACGCCGCCTTCCGGCACCGGTACATACGGCGTCTCTTTATCAGAGCGGCCGTTGATGGCGCGGGCTTTCTGCCAGGTACGGAACCCGTAGAAAATGATGCTATACACCACCACCAGGAACAGAATACTCAGGCCTGCGTTGGTGTAGTTGTTGATGACGATATGGTTCATGTTGGCAATCTGCTGCGCGGTCAGTTCACCGCCGTTAGCAATCTTCTCTTTGTACTGACTTGCCATGAAGAAGAAGCCTTCCATCTGCGGGTTGGTGCTGAACAGTTTCAGACCCAGCGCCCAGGTGGTGCAGATCAGCAGCCATACGGCCGGAACCACGGTGACCCAGATGTATTTGGTGCGCTGCATTTTAACCAGTACCACGGTGCCGAGAACCAGCGCCACGGCGGCCAGCATCTGGTTAGAGATACCGAACAGCGGCCACAGGCTCTTCACGCCGCCCAGCGGGTCAACCACGCCTTGATACAGCAGGTAGCCCCACAGGCCTACGCAGCCCGCAGTACCCACAACACCGGCAACCAGGGAGTCGGTTTTCTTCAGGAACGGGACGAAGTTACCCAGCAAATCTTGCAGCATAAAGCGGCCAGAACGGGTACCGGCATCCAGTGCGGTCAGGATGAACAGCGCTTCAAACAGAATACCGAAGTGGTACCAGAAGCCCATGTCAGCCATCGGCAGCACTTTGTGGAACACGTGCGCGATACCGACAGCCAGCGTCGGTGCGCCACCGGCGCGGTTCAGAACGGACGGTTCACCAATGTCTTTCGCGGTTTGCAGGATCTGCTCAGGCGAAATCACGAAGCCCCAGGAGCTGACGGTTGCCGCTGCCTGCGCGGTCACGTCTTTCAGCTGCGCCATAATCAGCGGCGCGTTCTCGCCACCCATTTCATGCAGGTTTGGCATGGTGATGCCAAGGCCCGCAGGCGGGGTGTTCATCGCGAAGTACAGACCCGGTTCGATGATGGAGGCGGCAACCAGCGCCATAATTGCGACGAAGGATTCCATCAGCATTGCGCCATAACCAATGAAACGCGCATCGGTTTCACAGGCCAGCAGCTTCGGTGTGGTACCGGAGGCGATCAGCGCGTGGAAGCCAGACACCGCGCCACAGGCGATGGTGATGAACAGGAACGGGAACAGTGCCCCTTTCCACAGCGGACCGGTACCGTCAACGTACTGGGTCATCGCCGGCATTTTCAGCTCTGGGTTCAGGATAACGATACCGACAGCCAGACCAACAATAACGCCGATTTTCAGGAAGGTGGCCAGATAGTCGCGCGGGGCGAGGATCAGCCATACCGGCAGCAGCGCAGAGATAAATGCGTAGCCGATAAGCGTAAAGGTAATGGTGGTGTCTTTAAAGGTCAGTGCCGGGCCCCAGTACGGGTCGTGGGCAATCACGCCGCCGAAGTAAATGGAGGCAACCAACAGAACAATACCAATCACCGACACTTCGCCCACACGTCCCGGGCGCAGGAAGCGCATGTAGATCCCCATGAACAACGCGATCGGTACGGTTGAGCAGACGGTGAACACACCCCACGGGCTTTCCGCCAGCGCTTTCACCACGATCAGCGCCAGCACTGCCAGGATGATAATCATGATTAAGAAGCAGCCGAACAGTGCGATGGTTCCCGGTACCGGGCCCATCTCTTCTTTGATCATCTCACCGAGAGACGCGCCGTTACGACGAGAAGAGATAAACAGCACCATGAAGTCCTGCACTGCACCGGCCAGCACCACGCCCGCCAGCAACCACAGCGTACCCGGCAGGTAGCCCATTTGCGCGGCCAGTACCGGTCCAACCAGCGGACCTGCCCCGGCGATAGCAGCAAAGTGGTGACCGAACAGGACGTTACGGTTGGTTGGGACGTAGTTCAGACCGTCGTTGTTGATGACCGCCGGCGTGGCACGCGTGGGGTCAAGTTTCATCACTTTCTGGGCGATGTACAGACTGTAGTAACGATAGGCCACCAGATAAACAGAGACAGAGGCGACCACGATCCACAGGGCGCTGATGTGTTCACCCCGACGTAATGCCACTACCGAGAGGCAAAATGCACCGATGATTCCGAGAATCACCCAGGGTATGTGCTTGAATATCTTTTTCGTATCCATAGTAAAACCTGGTTTTTTACCCGTCATACTTCAAGTTGTATGTGCGTTGGCTTCATTCGTTCACCCCAGTCACTTACTTTTGTAAGCTCCTGAGGATTCTCTCATTTGCCGCCTTCTTACAACTCGAATTATCTAGGGTACCGATTAATAATTGGCCGAAGCCGCGTGGGTTTGAGTGTGTGTTTGAGGAGATAAGTTGACTGCTATGTTGGGAGGATCTTGCCAGAGAATTACGCGCGTAAAGTAAGGTAAATATGTGAGTGGTTATATGTCAGCTTAAGCGGTCCCAAGTGTCAGCGAGCGGTTCCGGGGTGCGGTAAACGGGGATGATTATGTGATTGAGATCACTAAAAAACTCTTTTAGAGCCCTTACGGAAGGCGGTATCGCCGATTCGTCGATGCTGCGATCGATTCAGGAAGCACGAATTCCGTAAAGTTTTCTCTTTTCAGGCCGAAAATTCTGACATCTGTCTAGCGGAAAGAGAAAACATGTTAAAACGAATGAAGATTGTTACCAGCTTACTGCTGGTATTGGCGCTGTTTGGCCTTTTACAACTGGCCTCGGGCGGGTTGTTCTTTAATTCACTGAAGAATGACAAGGAGAACTTTACCGTTCTGCAAACCATTCGCCAGCAGCAGTCTGCGCTGAATGCGACCTGGGTTGAACTGCTGCAAACGCGAAATACCCTGAACAGGGCAGGGATCCGCTACATGATGGATCAGAGCAATATCGGCAGCGGTGCCACCGTGGCAGAGCTGATGCAGGTGGCGAGCACTGCGCTGAAAATGACCGAGAAAAACTGGGCAACCTATGAATCGCTGCCGCGCGATCCGCGTCAAAGCGAAGCTGCGTTCCAGGAGATCAATCGTACCTATGACATCTACCACGGTGCGCTGGCAGAGCTGATCCAGTTGCTGGGCGACGGCAAGATCAATGCGTTCTTTGATCAGCCGACACAAAGCTATCAGGATGGCTTTGAGAAGCAGTATATGAACTACATGCAGCAGAACGATCGTCTGTATGACATTGCGGTTGAAGATAACAACAGCTCTTACAGCCAGGCGATGTGGGTGCTGGCTTGCGTGCTGATTACCGTGCTGGCGGCCATTATCGCCGTCTGGTTTGGAATTAAGTTCTCGCTGATCGCCCCGATGAACCGCCTGATTGACAGCATTCGTCATATTGCCAGCGGTGACCTGGTGAAGCGCATCGACGTGGAAGGCTCCAACGAGATTGGGCAACTGGCCGAGAGCCTGCGCCACATGCAGAGTGAGTTGATGAGCACCGTGGGTGATGTGCGTAACGGTGCTAACGCCATTTACAGCGGTGCCAGCGAGATTGCGATGGGCAATAACGATCTCTCGTCACGTACTGAGCAGCAGGCGGCTTCGCTGGAAGAAACCGCGGCCAGCATGGAAGAGTTGACGGCAACCGTGAAGCAGAACGCCGAAAACGCCCGTCAGGCCAGCCATCTGGCGCTGAGTGCCTCTGAAACGGCGCAGAAAGGCGGCAAAGTGGTGGATAACGTGGTACAAACCATGCGTGACATTGCCTCCAGTTCGCAGAAAATTGCCGACATTATTAGCGTGATCGACGGTATTGCCTTCCAGACTAACATTCTGGCGTTGAACGCCGCAGTAGAAGCGGCACGCGCAGGTGAGCAGGGCCGTGGATTTGCGGTGGTCGCCGGTGAAGTCCGTAACCTGGCCCAGCGTAGTGCGCAGGCCGCGCGCGAGATCAAGAGCCTGATTGAAGATTCGGTCAGCCGCGTGGATGTCGGTTCAACGTTGGTTGAAAGCGCCGGTGAAACCATGGATGAGATCGTCAATGCGGTGACCCGCGTGACCGATATCATGGGGGAAATTGCCTCAGCATCTGACGAGCAGAGCCGCGGTATCGATCAGGTCGGTCTGGCCGTTGCCGAGATGGATCGTGTAACCCAACAGAACGCCTCGCTGGTGGAAGAGTCCGCTGCCGCCGCGGCGGCGTTGGAAGAACAAGCCAGCCGTTTGACCCAGGCCGTTGCTGTGTTCCGTATTCAGCACGATCAAAAGCGTCCGCGTGATGTTGCTGCCGTAAAACCGGCATCGACAACCACCCAGCCGCGTAAAGCCGTGGCGACGGATGCGGGTGAGAACTGGGAAACGTTCTAAGCCTGTGATGCCGGATGGTGCTATTGCTCATCCGGCTTACCGGGAAGGTATGTGTAGCCCGATGCTATCGGGCTACACGTCATTACTCCTGACGCGGGTCGCTAATCGGCTGGCGAACCAGGAAGATATAAGCGAACGCCCCTACCATCGTCACGCAACCACAGATAATCAGCGCCAGACGGAAAGAGTTGGTGGTATCCACGATAAATCCGGTGACAATCGGTGCGAACGACGCACAGATAAAGCTGGCAAAGTTCTGAATACTGCCCACGGACGCGGTCATACGGGAAGCCACTGCGACGTGGATCAAACCCCAGCAGGACGTGCCGGCGAAGTGGATGCAGAACAGCGCCATCCCAATCAGTAACACTGCGGCCATTGAGGTTGTCGCCTGCGGTACCACGAAGGTGAATGCAGCAGAGCAGAACATCCCGGCAATGATACAAATCTTACGACTCTTAATCGGCGCCATGCCGCCTTTCACCAGCCAGTCGGTGACAAAACCGTTAATCAGCATGCCAGCGGCGCCAAACAGGAACGGGATCGCGGCCATGAGCCCGGTACTTTTTAAATCCAGGTTATAGGATGTTTGCAGGTAACCCGGCAGCCAGGCCAGATACAACCATGCCGTGTAGTTGATGCCGCTAAAGCCTAGCATCATGCCCCACATGGTACGGTTACGGAACAGGCTGCGCCATTCGGCAAAGCTCAGCGGATCGCGGCGGGCATTGACGCTACCGGCGTTCAGGTACGCTTGTTCGGTGGCGCTCAGTTCAATCTGCTCGCGGTTGCGATACAGCATGTACCAGCCGATGGCGAGGAAAATACCCAGTACGCCGATAGTGATAAACATCCAGCGCCAGCCCATCACCAGCATCATCGCGGCCAGAATCGGTGGGCTAATGGCGACACCAATCGTTGAGGCAGCGTTGAATAATCCCATCGGGCGGCCGCGCTCTTTAATGTTAAACCAGTCGTTGATCACCTTCACGCCGCACGGGTTCATTGGCGCTTCACCAATCCCCATCCCGATACGTACCAGCACAAACTGAGTGAAGGTATGTACCATGCCGGACATCGCCTGAAAGAGCGACCAGAAGAACATGCCTAGCCCCAGCATAATGCGCGGGCCTTTGCGATCCAGCAGCGGACCGCAGGGCAGTTGCGCAATACCGTAAGCGAGAGAGAACACGGACAGCAGGATGCCGATTTCGGTTGCGCTGAGTCCCAGTTCTTCACGAATTGTCAGGTTAGCTACTGACAGTGAACTGCGGTCGAGATAATTAATGACCGCCGCAAAAAATAATAAAATCATTGCTGTGGTCTGAATACGTTTTATTCGACTGCTGCGTTGCACCATGCCGTCTGGCGGGACATTAATATCCGCAGATGACGAGGTGCCAAACGAAGAACTCGGGTCGAGGGTAATATTATTTTTTTCCACGCCGGACTCCTGAACCTCAATAATTTATTTTTACACGGTGCCAGACCGTGCTGTATTGAAAAATACCAGTGATAAATCACGTTATTCATCACCGCTCACGAAATTTTTTTAATGCAGTCGACTTAGCGTGAGCATAGGCAAGAGGTTTTTTCTGGCGTTTTTATTTTTATAAAATCGTGCTCCCGGTAGTGGTTTGCTGTTTTTTATCCGTTCTTAATGGGTGCTGTCACTGGTTTGATTGATAGAGCGAATCATCGATTGTTTGGCTGAATTCAAATGGTTACAGAGTGCCAGGGTGGCATCCAGGTCGCTGCGGCAGATCAGCGCGCTGAGAATGGTCATATGCTCATCGATGGCAATGATGTTGCGCTGCTTGAGGTCGCTTTCGTCCCACTGATAGTGGAAGTGGAAAATCACAGAAATTATCTCAAGTGACTGATTGAAAAAAATATTATCAGCAGCGGAAAGCAGCAGGGCGTGGAACTCGCGGTCTAACTGCGAGAACATACGAAAGCTACTGCCAATGCTGTCGCGCAGCATCCGGTGGCGCTCGAGCAGCGTTTTGGCCTGTAGCCAGCGCGGGTCGTTGTCGGGCAGATTCAGGAAATGTTGCAAAGAATGCGTTTCCAGCATTTCGCGCAGTTCGAACAGTTGTTCGGCATAGGCCTGGTCGAACTGCTTCATGCTCCACTGACCGCGTTTTTCGTTTTTAATCAGGTTGTAACGTTCGAATTTTAAAAGGTATTCCCGCACAACGACCGGGCTGACGCCCGCTGCTCTGGCAAGCTGCAGCTCGGAGAACGTTTCGCCTGCGCGCAACTGGCGCTGGTTAATCATAGTGAAAAAGGCCTGTTCAAAAATACGATTTTGCTCAGCCATGGAGGCCGTAGTGCAATCAAAACCGTCGTCATGATCCGGTTTGCGTACGATTACGTAGTGGCTACCCACCTGAGTCAGCACACCGCATTCAGCTAAATGGCCCAGCATATGGCGCACGGTGGTGCGGCTGATGTTGTACATCTCTGCCAGCGCGCTTTGCGAAGGAAGTGGGGAAGGAATATGACCCCGCGCCATATCATCAATTATCTGGTTAATCACATTGTGGCGTAGATTCTGTGAACGGCTCATGGCGTCTCCTTTTTACCTATTAAAACCCGATTTAAAACATTTTTATGCGTTGGGTTTCACAGATTATGTTTCTGCTTGCGCCAGTATTTTTATTTTCATCGATATCTGAGGCAACAAAAAAACAGGAGAGCAGAATCATGTCTACGATGAATACACTGATTTGCCAGGAACCCAAAAAATTAGTCTGGAAAGAACGTGATATACCTATTCCGGGTAATGGCGAAGCATTAATAAAAATAAAGTCTGTCGGGATTTGTGGGACCGATATTCATGCATGGGGTGGCAATCAACCTTTTTTCAGCTATCCACGCGTATTAGGCCATGAAATATGTGGGGAAGTTGTCAGTCTGGGGCGGAATATACAAAATCTGGAAATAGGCCAGCAGGTTGCGGTTATTCCTTACGTTGCGTGCCAACAGTGCCCGGCGTGCCAGAGCGGGCGCACCAACTGCTGCGAGAAGATTTCGGTGATTGGCGTGCACCAGGATGGGGGCTTCAGCGAATACCTGTCCGTGCCGGAGACCAACTTGCTGGATGCGCAGGGCATTGATCCGCAGGCGGCGGCGCTGATCGAACCGTATGCCATCAGTGCGCATGCTGTGCGTCGGGCTGCCGTGGTGCCTGGCGAGCAGGTGCTGGTGGTGGGAGCGGGGCCGATTGGTCTTGGCGCAGCGGCGATTGCCAAAGCCGATGGTGCACAGGTGGTGGTGGCGGATACCAGCCCTGCCAGGCGGGAGCATGTAGTCTCCCGCTTAGGATTACCGGTTATCGATCCCTCTGCTGAGGATTTTGACGCGCAGCTACGCGCGCAGTTTGACGGTTCTCTGGCGCAAAAAGTGATTGATGCGACGGGGAATCAGCATGCAATGAACAACACGGTGAATTTGATTCGTCACGGCGGCAGCATTGTGTTTGTTGGGCTGTTCAAAGGTGATTTGCAGTTTTCTGACCCAGAATTCCACAAGAAAGAAACCACCATGATGGGCAGTCGCAACGCCACGCCGGAAGACTTTGCCAAAGTCGGTCGCCTGATGTCGGAAGGTAAGCTGACGGCGGACATGATGCTGACTCACCGTTACGCGTTTGCCACGCTTGCAGAGATCTACGAGCGGGATGTGATCAACAACCGTGAACTGATTAAGGGCGTGATCACCTTCTGATAAGGTTGCCATGCAGCGCCCGGAGGTGTGTTGGGCGCTGCTTTTTTTATCCTTGCAGGTCCACGATTTTGATTTCAACCATTCCGATCCCCAGCTTACGCGGAGAGTGGCCCAGAATGTTGCCCTCGTTGGTAGCGACGGGATCGGGTGGGGTAATGACCAGCGTGTCGGCGTCTGCTGGGTTATCAAAATGCAGCGTGGTGGTGCTGACGTCATGGCTTAACACCAGCGTTTGTTCCTCGTTGCCGATGCGTACCAGGATGGGACGATTGGCGTTGTCACCGAACGCTTTGGCAGTGATCACCAGATCGAATTTCTTCGGTAACGGGGCGTTGTATTCGATCTTTACCTCGTCACTCAGCTGTGCGTTGGACCAGCGTCCCCAGGATTCGGGGCGCGAAATCCCGCTAAATTGTTTCACCTCTTCTGGCGCGCCGGCCACGTTAAAGACGAAGCTGTCGGCCTTGTAGCGAATATCGTTATCGACAATTTTCAGCGTATCGACGTTACCTTTGTAGCGCTCCATGTCGATCACCGTGTCTTTAAACGCGGTTTTACCTTGCCATTTGGCTTTATCGACGTGTTGTACAATTTGCTGCCCGCCCAGTTGCCCTTGTGATACACACCAGTCGGTGGAGAGCGCCAGTTCCGGTGCCCACAGTTGGGCCATTTTGTAGCAGCGGTCTATCCAGACAAAGTTATCGCGCGGGGCGAAATCCGCCAGCTGGAAGCGCAGCGGGGCAGAGTATTCACTTTCCGGCAGTGGCTCAACGCGTTGCTCCGACACGCGCAGCAGCAGCGGCAGGCGGAAGTGACTGCCGGAGAACGCGATCATGCTTTTGTCCGTGTCGACGGTGAATGCTTTCATCTCTTTGGGGAAATTCCACAGGCGAATAATATCGGGCTTCCAGGCCAGCATTTTCTCTTTGATGTTCAGGAATACTTCTGACACCGACTCGCTCGACAAGCTACTGCGTCCTAGACCGATAAAGTTATCGCCGCCGAGAATATCCAGGACGGTCGCGCCGTTATCCATCGTGTTGCGTTTCACCGCCAGCGTATCCTGCTGCGGCTTGTCGCCGCGTAGCACGAAGAACAGGTTGTTGCGATCCTGCTTGTTCAGGTATTTCCAGGCGGTGTTGTTCATCGCCAGATGATCGGAGGACACTACAATAACGGTATCTTTAAACCACGGTGACGCTTTGATCTTCTTAATAAACGCGGCAATGTTTTCCTGACTACAGCTGACTGCGCTAAATGACTGATTGGCTTTGCCATCGATGTCATAGCGTTTGCGGTTGCAGGTGCGCGAAATAAATCCATCCGGGTGATGAGTATCGACCGTCAGGGTAAACAGTGAAAAACGTTGACCAGACTGTGAAAGCTCTTCGAATTTTTTCCACGCTTCATCAAGGACGGTATCGTCGTAAAAGCCCCAGTCATTACGATAGGCCGGGTCCGCTACTACGCCTTTTAACTCTTCAGCGCCGTACAGATGATCAAAACCATGGGATTTCAGGAACACGTCTTTCCCGGCAAAGCGCAGATTTGCGCCCTGTACAAAGACGTTTTGATAGCCGGAGTTCTTCAGGATGTCGCCCAGGCAAATATTGTTTGGGAAGAAGCTGGAAACTGATGCCGAGGCGTTACCTTCAAACGGGGCAAACAGCGGAATGCCGCACTGTGAAGCGACCATGCCGGCGATGGTGTAATCCGTTCCCGGCAGCTGCATAGTATTGCTGAAATCCATCCCTTCGTTTTTTAATGCCCCGAGCTCCGGGGTCAGATCCGGGAATGCATCATTGTTAAAATAGGTGCGTTCCAGGCTTTCGCCGTAGATATATACCAGGTTCAGCTTCGGGTTGGGAATGGTTTTTGACGGCTCTTTGTAATACGCCGCAAAATCCGGGTCGCCATCGCGCGACTGGGATTTCACCAGTTCGGTTATCTGATGAAACGCCGGGCTGGCATCCACCGACGCCAGCGCCAGTAGCAGAGCCAGCAGGCTGTAACCCACGTGATGAGGATGGTGGCGACGACGGCGAAGCACCCAACCCAGCGCGCCAAACACGGTGGCCAGCGCCAGTGCAATCCCAATGCCTGGCAGAACATATTTGCCAAGGCCCGCGCCGGTCAGACTGTTGGTCAACGTGTACAGAACTGCATCGTTGATGCCGTCGCCGGTGAAATAGTCGCTGGCATACAGCGTGATATTCAGGACAATAAAAATCCCCAGCACCGTTAACGTGGCGGCAAACCACCAGGTGTTGCGACCCGCTTTCCAGGCGTAAATCAACACCGACGCGAGAAACAGAGTGATGGAGAATAATTCAGACAACGGACGATCCTCAGTAAGCCGGGTAAATACCTGGCAGGCTAATCATTTCTGGAAAGTACAATGTAATAGCGTTGTTACATTGCTGCAATTGTAGTGACATTTAATTACGTTGTTATTCAGAATTGGTTTAGATATGCAGGGTGTTGAAGGGGATTACTGATTATTTTGAGGAATGTTTGCGGGACATAAATTGATACCGCGCAGGCTGTGAAAAACCGTGCGCGGCATTTGTGCATCAGGAAATGAAGTTCATACCCTGTTTTAACACCAGATCGCAGGCCTTGGTTTTGACTTGCTTTGCCAGCGAGCTGTTACCAATCGTATCCAGATTTAGCTGTTGACCATCTTTGGCATTGAGCATGCCCTGAATGCCGTCCAGATAGTTGGTGTCTTTTTTCTGCTCCGTTGCGCCCAGGCCTAGTTTATCCAGCACCTGATTTTTGACGTTTTCGGTATCGGTGACCGAAGCCAGTTTCTGTTTCGCACAATATTCCAGAATCCCGGCTGCGTTGTTCATACTGCTGGACGTGAGCGACTGATTACTGCCGAGCAGGCTGGTCAGGGAAGAAAGTGAGCTGCTGCTCTGAGAGCCAGAGGTTTGCTTACTCAGTTCGCCAGCCGCGCTGGAGAGTGAATCCTGCCAGGAGGCGGCGAAAACGCTGGTGGAGATCAGCGTGCTGGCGGCAACCGCACAGCACAGAAATCGTTTTGTTGCTTTCATCATTATCATTATAGGTAACTCGTGTTATGCCTTTTCAGCGCAGTATAGCGCTGCTGATGTTAGGAATGGTCTCAATACTCTTTGCCTGTCACTCGGCTGCGATAACTTTCCCAGTTAAAAATCACCCACAGGCTATTGCCGAGCCGCATACGATCCATCACGCGCTCACCCAGCAGTTTGTTCATTTCATCTATATTGCTGTTTGTCAGCATGCCGGTCGGTCGCTTGGAGGAAGAGCGGCGATCGACGATCTGGTTGATGATCACTTTTTCATAGCGCGATTCGGTCTGCATGCCGATCTCGTCGATCACCAGCAGATCTACGTTGCTGAGATCGTTGAGCAGCTGTTCTTCGCTGGTTTCACGATTGCTGAACGTCTCTTTCATTGCCGACATAATGTCTGCCACGGTAATGATCAGCACTGACTTGCCGCGCAGCAGCAGTTCGTTGCAGATAGCGGCAGCCAAATGGTTTTTTCCGGTGCCAGGTTTGCCGGAGAAGATAAAGCTGGCGATATTGCCATCAAACTCTTCGACGTACTGACGGGCTTTGCTCAGGGCATTCATTTGTCCTTCGCACTCGACCCGATAGTTCTCAAACGAGCAGTTCTGGTGCAGCGGACGGATACCGGAGCGGTTAAACGTGCGCTGCATTTTCATGGCCCGGTTCTCGCGCGCCAGCGCCGCGGCATGAATTTCACCTTGTTCCTTTTGCCACGCCAGCAGTTCCTCGCCCGTTTTGAATGCGGGCTCGACATTGGGCGGCATCATTTTTTGCAGACGTTTCATCAGGTCGCCAACGTTTTTCATCGTTATCCTCTAAAACCCGGTGGAATATGACTGTCAGGTTCGCTGACACTGTTAACATCACGTTTGGGCATTCCGCCATTGCTGGCCCGGCCAATTTGTACGCTACGCGCGAGTTTTTGCTGCCACTGAACATGGTGAAAGATCTTGCCCTCTGCCTGCCAGTAGGCCACAAACGCGGCCAGCTCTTCGGCGGTGACCGGTTCTCTGAGCGCGATGCCCCATAGCGCGGCCTGTCGCTGAAAGTCAGCATCGGGCTGCCAGTCAGCGTACATCGGAAATTTCCCCATCGGTACGGCAACAGGTGCCGCTTGCGGCTCTTCGTAAAATTGCGCATCCAGCGTGATATCGCTTCCCGGACGTGACAGCTTCTCTTCGAGCGCCAGTAGTTCGGCCAGACGCGCAGGGGTTACGGCATAAAACGCGGGCGCATTATTGGCGAAAACGGCCACTGCGCCACCTGCTGACTTTGCCAGCACGGCCTGGTGATCGTGTAATAAGGCGTCAATACCGACGACGTCCGGAGTCAAAATTTTACAGGGCATAATGTTTCTCAATACTGAACAACAACCGAGAAGGGGACTGCTTTTATAGTAACACAGAGAAGAAGGAGAGCAGCAGGATGAGGGTGATTCCCCATCCGCTATGGTATTAAGCAGGTGCACCGTCACACGCGCGGGCGTTTGCGATACAGCCATAATCCCGGTACGGAAAGCCCGATGGACAGAGCCCCCACGATGGACGAGGCTTTCAGGAAGTTAGTCAGCAGGGTAATCATCAGCTCTTCGCTGTAACCGAAATGACCGATTTTTACCGCAGAGATCATCGCCGTGTATGCAGAGATCCCCGGAAACATGGGGATTACTGCCGCGACGGTAAAGACTTTCGGGTGCGCCAGATACCAGCGTGACCATTGGATCCCGATGCAGCCAATCAGTAATGATGCCATAAAGGTTGACCATTCGATATTGAGCCCCGCGGTCATCATCACCATGCGTGAACCGTGCCCAAGCGCGCCGAGCAGGGCACACCAGGGGAGCGCCCGATGCGGTACGTTAAAGACCATGGCGAATCCGACAGCCGGAATTGCAGACAGGATCATGTCCTGCAGCAGGGCAAAAATGAAATCAATTACACCCATCCGCGTAACCCCCACAGAGTCATCGACATCACTACACCAACGCAGGTTGCTAGCGTGAGCAGGCTGGCAATGGCCCAGCGCGCCAGCCCGGTATTTATGTGCCCTTTAAACATATCTGCGACCGCGTTAATCAATGGGAAACCTGGAACCAGCAGCAGCACGCTGGCCGCCATGGCAACCGTCGGCGTGTGATTAAACGTCGGCAACGTCAGCAGCAGACCGGAAATGGTGGTGGCGACAAAAGCGGTGACGCAAAAGTTAATTTGCGGATGCAAATGCCGGGAGGCCAGAATCTGGCGGATATACATGGCAATCATGCTGGCAAAAAAGGTAATAACCGCCCCATCCCATCCGCCATTGTTCAACTTACAAAAGCAGGCGCAGGACAGGCCGACCATCAATGAAACCAGCCATCGAGGGTAGCGCAGCGGTTTAATCTGACTAAAGCGTTTCTCCACGCCTTTGCCGTCCAGCAGCTTATGCTCGGCCAAAATGACGATGTGCTGAACTTCGGTTACGACGTGCATATTGATGCCGCGATCCTGATTTTTTCGGGTCGATGTCAGGCATTGTCCGTCTTTAATGGTGGTCAGGACGATAGCATTAGAGGAGATGGCGCTTTCTACGCTATCCATACCAAGCGCCAGGCCGAGGCGGGTAGAGAGTTCGTCAACCAGCGCGCTTTCCGCTCCGTGTTGCAATAAAAATAGTCCGCATTGTATACATAACCGTGTAACCGTTCGCTGTGACGACTGCTCTGTTTGCATGGCTCGCTCTGACTGAAAAGATGCACTCTGGATAACGACTGTCTTCTTTTTATCATGAAGCATGATCCCGCTGGCTCTGGCTAAGATCAATCTTTGTGTTGAAAAAAGAGGCAGAGCGGTGAGTTTTGCCGATGTACGGCTCTCTTTTCTATGCTATAGGGTTAACTTCCCTGGTGCGGTTATTCCTGTGTGCAGCAATTACGTAAGTAGCGCTAATAAATTAATGTAGATATTTTAATTGTACAATTAATGTTCCTCTAAGTGATTATGTCAGGATGGTTTTATAGTGTGATGCTATTAGGATTGTAGTGTCATCACTTTTTCATATATTTAAAATAAAAACCAAGGATAAACAATTCATACTGTCTATCTTTTTTACCTGCTGTCTTATTGTTTTTTTATTTATGAAAGAATTTCAGGTGAACAAGATTGCGGACAGGTGAATATGGAGGATTTATGTTGCCAGGACGCTGCAAGAACGCAATTATCATTAGTAAATTACCAATCATACAAACTGGGCTTAAAGGGGTGATGCAAGGGCAGTTCTCTGATTATGAACTGACGTATTGTCGCTCCGTAGAAGAACTAACTTTGCTGCAGTTGCGCTGCTCTGACCTGGTGATAGCCGACTTAACCAGGGACTGTAGTAATCCGCGTGCAATCTGCGATCAATACTATTCTTTACTGTCTCAATATCGCGATATCCACTGGGTTTTTCTCGTTTCACGCCTGTTTTATCCTCTGGCTGTTGAGTTGCTCATGTGTCCTGTCAGCTCACTCTTATCTGATGCGGAACCCATTGAGAGTCTGGTGAATGTTATTCATTCGGGAAATACCCGGGCCGAGAGAATCAGTAAGGTGCTGCTCTCTCCGCCAATTATCCCTGAATTACAGGATCACAGCGCTCGGTCAATTGTGCTCACCCTTTCTGAAAGAAAAGTGTTACGGCTACTCGGAAAAGGTTGGGGAATTAACCAGATTGCGATGTTACTAAAGAAAAGTAATAAAACAATTAGCGCGCAAAAAAATAGCGCGATGCGTCGTTTATCAATCCATAGCAATGCAGAAATGTATGCATGGATAAACAGTTCTCAAGGAGCACGAGAGCTGAACTTACCTTCAGTTTATGGAGAGACCACGGAATGGAAAGCAGAAATAACAAAAGCAATGTCGCACTGGTAGAAAAGTGCGCAATGAGTCGTGTAGGTATTAAGAGTTTATTTAATACCATGCCAGATAGCCCATACCATCTTTATCAGTTTTCTAATCAGCCGACCTTTAGCCAGGAAATGTTAAAAACGTCTTTTTCTGCGGTCATTTTTTCACTTTCAGCGTTAAGAGCGGATCGCCGCGCAGGGCTGGTCTACCTGACGGAACTGGCGGTCAATTACCCGCGTATCCGGCGCGTGGTGATCGCTGATGATGATGCTGAAGTGCGATTAATTAGCTCGCTTTCCCCGTTGCCGCTGGATGGGGTCATCAGCAAAGCATCATCATTGGATGTATTACAGGAAGGGCTACTCGCAGCCTTGAATTGCGCCAAACGGGGAGTCGAAGGGACAAAAAATCACTGGTTTGTTAACCAAAACCGTATGTTAAGCCCTACTGAGCGCGAAATACTGCGTTTTATGTCGAATGGATACTCGATGCCGCAGATCGCCATTCAGCTTGAACGGAACATTAAAACCATTCGGGCGCATAAATTTAACGTGATGTCTAAACTGGGTGTGAATTCTGACGCCGGACTCCTGGATGCCGCTGATATTCTGCTGTACCTGCGTGCCGGGGAGCCAGCGCCTTTTCTCCATGCGGTTTCGTAACGGGGCGATTACGCGTGTGCCGGATTCACTCTCCGGCACCTGGGTGGGTATTCGTTACTGACAGACATCAACCCAAGTAGCAGAAGTCAGTTCAGCCATTCTGTCTGGCGTGATACGCACTGCGCTGTGCGTGGCTCCAGCTGCGGGTAGGACTTCAGCGTAATGCTTCAGGGAGATATCACAGTAGACTGAAATGGGGGTCTCCAGTCCAAAAGGGCAGACGCCCCCAACCGGATGTCCCGTTGCGTTGACCACTTCATCACTACTCAGCATGCGGGCTTTCGCGCCAAACGTACCTTTTAGCTTCTTATTATCCAGACGGGCATCGCCTTTGGCGACGACCAGGATAATGTCATTTTTTACCTTTAGAGAAAGCGTTTTAGCGATCTGTCCGGGTTCGACATTGTGGGCTTTCGCTGCCAGATCGACGGTGGCCGTGCTCTGGTCCAGTTCAATGATTTCAATATCCGGGGCATGTTCCGCCAAAAATTGCCGTACTGATTGCAAACTCATTCTTCTCTCCCGATAGCGTACGCGCAGTTCTGCACGGCAGAAAACCGCATGGCGTAATTTGTCACAGGGGAAGCGTGGCTGTAAATATTTTATTGTTACAACAAAGCAACATCAGCAGGACGTTTAAGACGAGCGGCGAGGGGGAGGATTCTCGCTTATTTCAGCGTACAGTCGCCGCATTGCTGGACGTCTGGCAGACGGTAGCGCTGGCAGCAGGTTCTGCGGACTAACAGCCCGTCACGTGGCACCACGGTGCGCCAGAGTGGATTATCTTCGCCACAGGTGAGTTGTTTCTCAAAGAAGCAGGCCTGGCGCAACGCTGCCAGTAGTTCATCACCCAGCAGCGGCTTCATCTCTGTCAAATACCAGTGAATTAAGTATCCGGTATTGCTCCAGATAAGCTTGCCGTTAATCTCTCCCGTTGCTTCCAGCGCCCGGACAACCGGCGTCAGTGCAGAAAGAATCAGTGTTTCCATCCGCTGTTGTGGTGAGCAGGCGGTGATCTGCCTGTCGGGGTGAACGTCTATCCAGAAGCAGGCTGCACGACCCGTTTCGTGAAACTCGACGTGCATATGTTCGGGTGCAACATCAATGGCGTCTTTTTGCGTCAGCAGCGCCACCATCAGCGGGGGCATCATCAGGCCGATATACCACTGTGCCCAGAGTGAAATCAGCGGTTTGTTTTCACGAGTTAACGTGGGCTGATTGCGATAGATATGATCGGAATAAACTGCCAGGAGTGAACGCAGCGTGGCGGGTTGGGCCCATTCATGCAGCGTCATGGCACCTTGTGGCGGTGTTTCATCGAGACGAATGAAGTCCAGTAGGTGCTCACGGGTTTGAGCAATGGTTGCACGCACTGAATCGGCCAGCGACGGCATCTCCGTAGGGAGGTGGCTGCGCCAGATGACATCTTCAACGATTTCAACGATCGGTGCGGAACGATAAGCCATAGCTATATAAGGATGTTAATCTAAATGATAATGATTGCTAATCCTATAGACGAGGGCTGGCGATGGCAAGATCTTTGTCGTGGTGTCGGGAGGCAGCGCACGGATAGCGTAGGCAGGGGTTAGTTTATCCGCAGTTCATCGCTGACTAGCGTGTTATTGCGTCCCTGATTTTTGGCTTCGTAAAGGGCTTTATCCGCTTTGCTTATTGCGGCATCAATATCCTGATCCACCAACGGCGCAATGCCGATGCTGACGGTCACGTTGGTGGCCACGTTTTCGTTAAACATGTGGGGAATTTTAAGATCGTAGACTTTCTGGCGAATACGCTCGGCGGCGGCCTGTGCCTGCTGCGGATCGACTGCTGTCAGTAAAACCATAAATTCCTCGCCGCCAAAGCGTGCCACCACATCTCGTGAGCGTACGGAATCCCGAATGGCGGCGGAAACACGGATCAGCGCCTGGTCACCCATCATATGCCCGTAATGGTCGTTATAGGCTTTGAAATGGTCGATATCCAGCAGCAGCACGTAATGCTTCGCGTTGCTCAGGGCCAGCAGCGTATCGAGTCGGTGTTGCAGTCCCCGGCGATTATACAACCCGGTTAACGGGTCGAGCATACTGAGACCGTTTAGCGTTTCCCGTTCTTCCAGTAGCTTGTACATCAGTTGCTGAGCAAAACCGTCATAGCGCTTTTGTATCACGTGCTGAATGGCGATCCCGGCCATCGGCAGCGCCATAAAATAGATCACGCGCAGTCCATGTTCGCTGCCGTTCAGCCACAAGCAGACGGCAACGGAGGGGAGTGAATGGAAGGTAAAGGCGATGATATTATTGGCAAAAGCAATTGATCCAATAAACAGTACGCTGAGCAGCGCTATCAATAGAAAAGAATAATCATTATGACCTAGTGCGTTATATTTCAAGGAAATATGTAATGCCCACAACAAGCCAAAAGCGAGTGAAATAAAAGGAAGATTAATTCGTTTATCCGCATATTTCCCATGCCATGCCAGCAACAGTGTACTCATCACGAGTATCGTCAACGCCGGTTCTGATAACGCTTTAACGGCAAAAAGTGGAAAAAAGAGTGTAAACAGTGCGGAGACTGCGTTGAGCAGCAGAAACAGTCGTAAAGAGAGTTGATATTTTTTGGTGCGTAGCGTTCGCCAGGATTGTACTGTCATAGGTAAATGTTGTTATTTATCTGCTATATACGAAGGTGTGTTGGTAAATAAAACAAATAACGAACGAGGTATCATTAGCCGGGGTCTTTATTGTTTTTAGTTGAAAAGCTAACCGGCGAGCAATTTATCACCTTAAATTATTCATGTCATCAATCGTTAAGTAAAACTCATATAATTGATAGTACCTCCCCGCTGACAAATGAGAAAATATATCATATGATATTGGTTATCATTATCAATGTCATAGGTGAAACCATGTTGCAACGTGCGCTGGGCAGTGGATGGGGTGTGCTGCTGCCGGGGATATTCATTGCGGGTCTGGCTTTTACTGACCTGTCAGTTCACGCATGGAAAGCGATGATTGTATTAGGATTACTGTTAACTTCACTGATGCTGTACCACAAGCGTTTACGGCATTTTGTTTTACTGCCTTCATGCGCAGCAGTGATCGCCGGTGTGGTTCTGATGATGATGAACTGGAATCAGGGATGAACAAAGCAAGGAAGATAATCGAGAGGAAAATAAGATAATTGGTGCGAGGGGGGGGACTCGAACCCCCACATCCTAAGGACACTAACACCTGAAGCTAGCGCGTCTACCAATTCCGCCACCTTCGCACAGTCATCTTACTTTTTTTTGATATCGCCTCGTTGGTGCGAGGGGGGGGACTCGAACCCCCACATCCTAAGGACACTAACACCTGAAGCTAGCGCGTCTACCAATTCCGCCACCTTCGCCCAGTGCGAGCAATATCAAACGTGGATTATGGTGCGAGGGGGGGGACTTGAACCCCCACGTCCGAAAGGACACTAACACCTGAAGCTAGCGCGTCTACCAATTCCGCCACCTTCGCATACCATCGACACTCAAAAAGTATCGTTACCACGGAGGCGCATTCTAGTGGTTTTCAACTTTTCGTCAATAGCTAATTGCGCGGTCTGGGTTGATTGGCGCAAAAACGGCCACGTACATGGCCGTGAGTGATTTCCGTTAGGCTTTCTTTGCCTGGCGGGTCATTACCGTGCGATACACCTTAAAACGACCGGTCTGGGCGATGACTTCATGGAAGCCAAACATCTCATCCAGAATTTTCGGGTACGGCAGGAAGGCGTTGGCCACAATACGCAGTTCACCGCCGCTGTTCAGATGACGCACTGCGCCGCGAATCAGGGTTTGTGCGGCATCGAGGCTGGTTTGCATCCCGTCGTGGAACGGCGGGTTGGAGATGATCATGTCAAAGCGACCGGTCACGTCAGAAAAAACGTTGCTGGCGAAGACATCGCCTTCAATTCCGTTTGCCGCAAGCGTAGCTCGGCTGGCTTCAACCGCGGATGCACTGACATCACACAGGGTCAGTCGCACTTTTGGTGAATGACTGGCTAAGGCTACGGAGAGAACACCCGCCCCGCAACCGACATCCAGCACTTTACCTTTGGTGTGCGGCGTCAGGGTTGAGAGCAGCAGTTGGCTGCCGACATCCAGGCCGTCACGGCTGAACACGCCCGGCAGCGTTTTGATGGTCAGGTTGTCGACGCTGTACTCGTCCCAGTATTTTTCGGCATCAAAGACCGGCTGTTTTTCCAGGCGACCGTGATAGAGACCACAGCGGCGTGCGCTGTCGATTTTATTCAGTGGCGCGAATTCGGCCAGCATCTGCTCCGCGCTGCGTACACCGCTGCGGTTCTCGCCAACGACAAAAATATCGGTGCCGACTGGCAGCAGCGACAGAATGTTCATCAGTTGGAACTGGGCTTCCGGCTTATTCTTCGGCCAGTAATAGATCAGCGTATCGCTGTCCGCAACGTCTTCGGCCTGGGCTACGAGGCTAAAGCGTACGTTATCGCCCATCTGGCGGTTTAACACCTGCCAGTGGTGGAGTTGTTGGGTATGTGCGCGGTTGGCGGCACTTTCGAAGTGGGCAGGCAGGTCATCCTGCAAATCACCGGCAAACAGAATACGGCTTTGTTCGAAATCATCACTGTGGCGCAGCAAGACTTCACTTGCCGGGGTAAAAGCAGACATGGAATGCTCCTCAATTTATACAGGTTGCGATTATATACACAAAATCAGTCAAGCTGAATCAAGGCGGCCTGCGGGATGTCGTGTATCGTTGTTTGTTGGCGTAGATTCGACAGATTTGCTATATTTGCGCCCCTGATAGACAGGAGTGTTTCGCTATGACATCCCGACGAGACTGGCAGTTACAGCAACTGGGCATTACGCAGTGGTCGCTGCGCCGTCCTGGCGCACTGCAAGGGGAGATCGCGATTTCCATTCCTGCGCACGTCCGTCTGGTGATGGTCGCGGCGGAGCTACCCGCATTAACCGAACCGTTGATGAACGATATTTTACGCGCATTGACCGTCAGTGCGGATCAGGTTTTACAACTGACGCCAGACCGTGTCGCCATGCTGCCGCAAGGCAGTCGCTGTAATAGCTGGCGGCTGGGAACCGAAGAGCCTCTGCAACTGGATGGCGCTCAGGTCACCAGTCCTGCGTTTAATGAATTACGGGAAAACCCAGCGGCACGCGCCGCTTTATGGCAACAAATCTGCGCATATGAACACGATTTCTTCCCTCAATCCGACTGATTTACCCGCAGCATTTCAGATTGAAAAACGCGCCCATGCTTTTCCATGGAGCGAAAAAACATTTGCCAGCAACCAGGGCGATCGCTATCTCAACTATCAGTTAACCGTTGATGGAACGATGGCCGCCTTTGCGATAACGCAGGTCGTGCTGGATGAAGCCACGCTGTTCAACATTGCCGTCGATCCTGATTTTCAGCGACGGGGACTGGGACGTGAGCTACTGGAGTACCTGATCGACGAGCTGGAAAAACGCGGCATTCTGACGCTGTGGTTAGAAGTGCGCGCCTCGAACGCTGCGGCGATTGCGCTGTACGAAAGCCTGGGCTTTAACGAGGCGACGATCCGCCGCAATTACTACCCGACAGCCGACGGCCACGAAGACGCCATTATTATGGCATTGCCAATCAGTATGTAAGACAAGGTGTAATGATGAAGAAGTGGGACTGGATTTTCTTTGATGCCGACGAAACGCTGTTCACATTTGACGCGTTTACCGGCCTACAGCGGATGTTTCTTGACTACAGCATTACCTTTACCGCTGAGGATTTTCAGGACTACCAGGCCGTGAATAAACCGCTGTGGGTGGATTATCAAAACGGTGCGATCACCTCATTACAACTGCAGCATGCCCGTTTCCTGAGCTGGGCTGAGCGTCTGAACGTGCCGCCTGGGTCGCTCAATGATGCGTTTATTAATGCGATGGCAGAAATCTGCTCTCCGTTGCCAGGTGCGGTGTCGCTGCTGAATACGATTCGTGGCAAAACGAAAATCGGTATTATTACCAACGGGTTTACCGCGTTGCAGCAAATCCGTCTTGAGCGCACCGGTCTGCGCGATTATTTTGACCTGATGGTTATTTCTGAGCAGATTGGTGTAGCAAAACCCGACCCGCGTATTTTTGATTATGCGCTGGAGCAGGCGGGCAATCCCGAACGCTCCCGCGTGCTGATGGTGGGTGACACGGCGGAGTCCGATATTCTGGGTGGCATCAATTCCGGGCTATCAACCTGCTGGCTAAATGCGCACCAACGCGAACAGCTGGTGGGCATTCAACCGACCTGGACCGTGGCTTCATTAAGCGAACTGGAACAACTCCTGTGTAAACACTGATTGCCTCCCCCCCATTGATGGGTAA
Organism: Citrobacter sp. KH_055_1; assembly: GCF_057838705.1. Lineage (NCBI taxonomy): Bacteria > Pseudomonadati > Pseudomonadota > Gammaproteobacteria > Enterobacterales > Enterobacteriaceae > Citrobacter > Citrobacter sp. KH_055_1. The sequence goes on along the minus strand of NZ_CM174473.1, from coordinate 4,074,406 downwards.
AATAGCCGCAATTTTTCGTATTCAACATGCGTGACGTAGAGCCGCGCTTACTCAAGAAGATTGAACTATGACGTTGTCTCCTTATTTGCAAGAGGTGGCCAAACGCCGCACCTTTGCCATTATTTCTCACCCGGATGCCGGTAAAACGACGATCACCGAAAAGGTGCTGTTATTCGGACAGGCAATCCAGACCGCCGGTACCGTTAAAGGCCGCGGCTCTAACCAGCACGCGAAATCAGACTGGATGGAGATGGAAAAGCAGCGTGGTATCTCTATTACCACCTCTGTGATGCAATTTCCGTATCATGACTGCCTGGTAAACCTGCTGGATACCCCAGGGCACGAAGACTTCTCGGAAGATACCTACCGTACGCTGACGGCGGTGGACTGCTGCCTGATGGTTATCGACGCCGCGAAAGGTGTAGAAGACCGTACCCGTAAGCTGATGGAAGTAACGCGTCTGCGCGATACGCCGATCCTGACGTTCATGAACAAACTCGACCGTGATATCCGCGATCCGATGGAGCTGCTGGATGAAGTCGAAAACGAACTGAAAATTGGCTGCGCGCCAATTACCTGGCCGATTGGCTGCGGTAAATTGTTCAAAGGTGTTTACCACCTGTATAAAGACGAAACTTATCTGTACCAGACCGGTAAAGGTCACACTATTCAGGAAGTCCGTATTGTTAAAGGCCTGAATAATCCGGAGCTGGATGCCGCCGTCGGTGAAGATCTGGCGCAGCAGCTGCGTGACGAGCTGGAACTGGTGCAGGGCGCGTCTAACGAGTTCGACCAGGAATTGTTCCTCGCCGGTGAAATCACTCCGGTGTTCTTCGGAACCGCGTTAGGTAACTTCGGCGTTGACCATATGCTTGACGGTTTGGTGGAGTGGGCGCCTGCGCCTATGCCGCGCAAAACCGACACCCGCATCGTTGAGGCATCTGAAGAGAAATTCACCGGTTTTGTGTTTAAAATTCAGGCCAATATGGACCCGAAACACCGCGACCGCGTGGCGTTCATGCGTGTGGTTTCCGGTAAGTACGAGAAAGGCATGAAAATGCGTCAGGTACGTATTGGTAAAGACGTGGTGATCTCTGATGCGCTGACCTTTATGGCGGGTGACCGCTCTCACGTGGAAGAAGCCTACCCGGGCGATATCCTCGGTCTGCACAACCACGGCACTATTCAGATTGGCGACACCTTTACCCAGGGTGAGATGATGAAGTTCACCGGTATTCCGAACTTCGCGCCGGAATTGTTCCGTCGTATTCGCCTGAAAGATCCGTTGAAGCAAAAACAGCTGCTGAAAGGGCTGGTACAGCTGTCTGAAGAAGGTGCGGTGCAGGTCTTCCGTCCAATTGCCAACAACGACCTGATCGTCGGTGCCGTTGGTGTGCTGCAGTTTGACGTCGTCGTTTCCCGCCTGAAAAGCGAATACAACGTTGAAGCGATCTACGAATCGGTCAACGTGGCGACCGCGCGCTGGGTAGAATGCTCAGACGTGAAGAAATTCGAAGAGTTTAAGCGTAAAAACGAAATTCAGCTGGCGCTGGATGGCGGCGATAACCTGACCTATATCGCCCCGACCATGGTTAACCTGAACCTCACCCAGGAACGTTATCCGGACGTGACGTTCCGTAAAACTCGCGAACACTAATCGACCTTCCAGGGTGCGGCTTATGCCGTGCCCTGCGACTTTCCCTGCCTTATTAATCCCTTACGGAATGTTCTTAAATCCCGCACTTTTTCCTCATTTTGCCTATTTTTTGACCGTATTTGCCTGCGGTATCAAAATTGTGATCTATATTTAACAATGTGATGACATAAATATCGGCTTTAAATTCTACGTTACTTTCTCATCTTAGTTGTTTTAGCTGATATTTATTTTGATTACGAGATTAGTTGCTGGCTCAGCCCGATAAGCGGCAGAGCATCGATATGAGCAAAAAAAGGATTAAATCGATGACAATGACAAAACTGAAGATCTCAAAAACGCTGCTGGCTGTGATGCTGACGTCTGCTGTTGCCACGGGGTCTGCATTTGCAGAAAACGCGACCACCGATAAAGGGCAATCCGGTCTTGAAAGCGCAGGGCAGAAAGTTGATAGCTCGATGAATAAAGTCGGCGATTTCATGGATGACAGCTCCATTACTGCAAAAGTGAAAGCCGCGCTGGTCGATCACGAAAGCATTAAGAGCACCGATATCTCGGTTAAAACAGACCAGAAAGTGGTCACGTTAAGCGGATTTGTTGAAAGCCAGGCGCAGGCAGAAGAAGCGGTAAAAGTGGCGAAAGGCGTTGAGGGAGTTACCTCCGTGAGCGACAAACTGCACGTGCGTGACAGCAAAAGCACTTCTGTAAAAGGCTATGCGGGCGATACGGCAACCACCAGTGAAGTCAAAGCCAAATTGCTGGCTGATGACATCGTTCCTTCTCGCAAAGTGAAAGTGGAGACCACCGATGGCGTGGTTCAGCTTTCAGGCACCGTTGACTCACAGGCGCAAATCGAGCGCGCTGAGAGTATCGCCAAAGCCGTTGATGGCGTGAAAAGCGTTAAAAACGACCTCAAAACTCAGTAATTCGACTTAATTCGCCAACCTGATATTTGTCGGAAGGCGCGTTGTGCACCACACTAAAATATCGCAATGGGCGGCCTGAGCGCCCATATCAAGCGGTTGACATTAACTATGGTAAAGGAGAAGCGTATGTTTCGTTGGGGCATCATATTTCTGGTTATCGCGTTAATTGCCGCCGCTCTGGGCTTTGGTGGACTGGCGGGTACCGCTGCAGGTGCAGCGAAAATTGTCTTCGTGGTGGGGATTATCTTGTTCCTGGTCAGCCTGTTTACCGGGCGTAAACGACCCTAGTTGGTAAACCGTAAAGAAAAATTGCTACTCAGCCAGTCCAGCGGACTGGCTTTTACGGTTTTAGTGATACGTAATTTGCGTTACTTTGTCGCTCTATCATAAAAAAAACAGGAAGGCAGAGGTGGGGCAGAGAATACCCGTCACGCTCGGTAATATTGCGCCGTTATCGTTACGTCCGTTTCAACCCGGCAGCATGGCGCTGGTGTGCGAGGGCGGAGGGCAAAGAGGCATTTTTACCGCGGGCGTGCTGGACGAGTTTATGCGCGCGCAGTTTAATCCTTTTGATCTCTTCTACGGGACGTCCGCTGGTGCGCAAAACCTGTCGGCCTATCTCTGTAACCAGCCAGGTTACGGGCGCAAAGTGATTATGCGCTACACCACCCGACGTGAATTCTTTGACCCGGTGCGGTTTGTGCGCGGGGGAAATCTCATCGATCTCGACTGGCTGGTAGAGGCCACCGCCGCGCAGATGCCGCTGGCGATAGACCATGCCGAACAGTTATTTGCCGCGGGAAAAGCGTTTTACATGTGCGCCTGTCGCGGAGATGACTACACGCCGGGTTATTTTTCGCCGAACCGACAAAACTGGCTCGACCTTCTGCGTGCGTCCAGCGCCATTCCTGGATTTTATCGTAGCGGGGTAGTGCTGGACGGCGTGAACTATCTGGATGGTGGGGTCAGTGACGCCATCCCCGTTCAGCAGGCGGTAAAGCAGGGGGCGAAAACGCTGGTGGTGATCCGCACCGTGCCCTCGCAAATGTACTACACCCCGCAGTGGTTCAAACGCATGGAACGTTGGCTGGGGGAAAGCAGCCTGCAACCGCTGGTCAATCTGGTGCAGCATCATGAGGCCAGCTACCGCGCCATTCAGAGTTTTATTGAAAAACCGCCGGGTAAACTGCGTATCTTTGAGATCTATCCGCCCAAGCCGCTCCACAGTATGGCGCTGGGAAGCCGAATTCCGGCCCTGCGGGAAGACTATAAAACCGGACGCCTGTGCGGACGTTACTTTTTGGCGACCGTCGGTAAACTGTTGGCGAAAAACACACCGTTGCCCCGCCAGACGCCGAAGATTATGGTGCCTGGACCGGTGGTGGTCCCTCCGGCACCGGTTGCCAACGATGCCCTTATACCGGTGGTGGCCGATGCACCTCAGGCCAACGACACGACGTTTAGCCATGAGGATCTGGCGTGAGCTATCGGTTTATCGATACGCATTGTCATTTTGATTTTCCGCCGTTCACCGGCGACGAACCTGCCAGCATTCAGCGGGCAATTGAAGCCGGTGTGAGCCGCATTATTATGCCGGCGACCGAGGCGTCGAACTTTTCCCGCGTGCTGGCGTTGGCGCAAACCTACCCCCCGCTATTTGCAGCTTTGGGTTTACATCCGATTGTGATTGAACATCATGACGATGATGCCCTGGACCAGTTGCAACAGGCGCTGGAAAAGCGTGTACAGAAGGTGGTGGCGGTAGGGGAGATAGGACTGGATTTGTATCGTGACGATCCGCAGTTCGACAAGCAGGAAAGGATGCTGGACGCGCAGCTTCAACTGGCGAAGCGCTACGAACTGCCGGTGATCCTGCATTCACGACGTACTCATGACAAACTGGCGATGCACCTTAAGCGCCATGCGCTACCGCGTACCGGCGTAGTGCATGGCTTTGCCGGGAGCTTGCAGCAGGCGGAACGCTTTGTGCAGCTGGGATATAAAATTGGCGTGGGCGGAACCATTACCTATCCCCGTGCCAGCAAAACGCGCGAGGTGATGGCGCGGCTGCCGCTGGGATCCTTGCTGCTGGAAACCGATGCGCCGGATATGCCGCTCAACGGCTTTCAGGGTCAGCCCAATCGCCCGGAGCAGGTCACCAGGGTGTTTGAAGTATTATGTGAGCTGCGCCCGGAGCCCGCAGAGGTCATCGCCGAGGCGTTGTATCGCAATACGACGACGTTGTTTAATGTTTGACTGCGGGCGACGCCGCTTGTAGGCCGGATAAGACGCTTTGGCGTCGCATCCGGCAAGTCACAGATATAACGCCGGGAAAATCAGGTTATCAACCTCGCGTGCCCGTAATTCCTTTGCCAATTCTTCCACGTCCTCTGGCGTCGCGCTCGGCCAGGCTTTGGCTTCACCATACACGCCATGCGCATGAAACGCGTTAAGCCGCACGGGAATGTTGCCCAGGCGGTGAATAAACGCGGCCAGCGCATCAACGTGCTGCAGGTAATCAACGTGTCCGGGAATGACCAGCAGGCGAAGCTCCGCCAGTTTTCCCCGCTCGGCCAGAAAGAGAATACTGCGCTTGATTGCCGCGTTATCGCGCCCGGTGAGCTGTAAATGACATGCGCTGTCCCAGGTTTTTAAATCTAGCATGACACCATCGCAAACCGGCAGCAGCTTCTCCCAGCCGGTTTCACGCAGCATGCCGTTGCTGTCCACCATGCAGGTTAGGTGTTGCAGGTGCGGATCGGCTTTGATCGCTGAGAACAGCGCAATCACGAAAGGAAGCTGCGTTGTCGCCTCACCGCCGCTCACGGTTATCCCTTCAATAAACAACGATGCCTTACGAATGTGATGCAGCACCTCATCGACGCTCATCGTCTGCGTCATTGGCGTGGCCTGCTGCGGGCACATTTGTAGGCAGGTGTCGCACTGCTGGCAAACATCGGACTGCCACCACACTTTTCCCGCACTCAGACTTAAGGCGTCATGTGGACAATGCAGTACGCACTCCCCGCAATCGTTGCATCGCCCCATCGTCCACGGATTGTGGCAATTTTTACAGCGCAGATTGCACCCTTGCAGGAACAGGGCCAGGCGACTGCCCGGCCCGTCGACGCAGGAGAAAGGGATCAGCCTACTTACTGAAGCGCATCTGCTGTTCATGACTCATCACGCGAGGTTGACGTTCCAAAATGCGAGTATTGCGAGCGGCCTCTTCGCCCAGCCAGGTGGTGTTGGTGCGTGAGCCTTCGGCACGGTATTTTTCCAGATCCGACAGTCGCACCATATAACCGGTGACGCGGACCAGATCGTTACCGCTGACGTTGGCGGTAAATTCACGCATTCCGGCTTTAAACGCGCCCAGGCAAAGCTGTACCAGCGCCTGTGGGTTACGCTTGATGGTTTCATCCAGCGTGAGGATGTCGCTGATCCCGGCGTGATAATACGCGTGATGCGGGGCCACGGTTTGCAGATGAGTAATAGGATCCGGCTCGTCGCCATACGGCAGACGCGCGCCCGGCGTGGTGCCAATGTCTGAACTGATCCCCGACTGCGCATGCAGCATCGCCCGCTGCTGCCAGCCGTATTTCACCGGTGTGTTGGCCACAAAGTCGGCAAGCTGGGCGCTGATCCGATAGCCCATCTCATTAGCGCTCTCATCTTTGCCGTAGCGTGCGTTCAGCCCGGCCTTCTCACACAGCAGGTTTACCGCCTCCGCCAGGCCGTACATACCAAACATCGGCACAAAACGTTCGGGATCAATCAACCCTTCCTGCACCAGGAAGCTATTCTCAAAGAAATGTGATTTCTCATAGAGGAATTCACACCGTGAATCAATGATGGCAATTTGCTGCTGGCAATAGTGCGGTAGGGTGTGCGTAAAGAAGTCATCGACAGACGTGCTGCGCTCTGCGATGGCTTTCAGATTCAGCCTAACCAGCGTACTTCCGCCGCCCGCCAGCGGCAGCGAGTTGTAACAACTGACGACGCCATAATGGCCTTTTGTGAAAATTTTATCATTTTCAGGACCGTTGGAAATATGCGGTTTACTGCATTCGCAAATATTTTGTGCCACGTTCAGCAGCAGGTCGTCAGGTGTGATTTGTGGATCATAAATAAAGGTAAGATTAGGCGAGACCTGCTTTAGCTCTGCATCTGCACGTAAAATGGCGCGGGTGATCGGCGTATCGGCCGGGCCAATATTGGCATGCATAAAGGCGTCTGGCAGGGTTCTGTCGAGATACCGCCAGAAACGTTTTATTCGAATATCGATCTCTTCTTGTGTTAGAATTCTAACATATGGTTGCAGCAGGGCATCGAGCTGACCAAGGTACACCGGCATCGACGTCACTGACGGAACATGGTGGTACAGAATGGTGAGCAAGGATAAAGCGTCATCAAGATCCTGTGCACCTTCCAGCTCCAGCCAGGCTGAACCGTTGGCCAGAAAATGCGCATAATTGGGCAAAACATAACGTGGTTTGAACGGGGCATGACCTTCGTACATATCGCAGATAACCCCGTCATCCAACGCCTGGCGTGCTTCAGCAGGCAACTGCGGATAAGGCAGTGCGTTTTCTGCCTCCAGCGCCAGAAAGTGGCGTTTCTGCTCAGGGCTGAGCACCGGACTGGTCACGATTTGTTGGCAGCGCTGTTGCAGCGCGAGTTCGCTTGAAGTGGGCATCGTCGATTCCTTTATGTGCCGAAGGTTAAGCAACATTGTAGGAAGCAACCGATCCTCAACCTTTGATCCGGATGCGCCTGATGCCATCGCTTCGCGCCAGTAAAGCTCGATTATTTGAAGTAGATCTCATTAGAGTAATGCAAATCTGTATGTGGTTTTCATTAACTGTGATGTATATCGAAGTGTAATAGCGAGTGGATGTTAGAATACTAACAAACTCGCAAGGTGAAATTTTATACGGCGATGCCGTTGGAGAATGTTATGACCGATTTAACAGCAAGCAGCCTGCGTGCCCTGAAACTGATGGACCTGACCACCCTGAATGATGACGACACCAACGAAAAAGTGATCGCGCTGTGTCATCAGGCAAAAACCCCAGTGGGTAACACGGCGGCAATCTGTATCTATCCGCGTTTCATCCCTATTGCGCGTAAAACGCTGAACGAGCAGGGCACGCCGGATATCCGTATTGCAACGGTAACCAACTTCCCGCACGGCAACGATGACATCGATATTGCGCTGGCAGAAACCCGTGCAGCGATTGCCTACGGCGCAGACGAAGTTGATGTGGTATTCCCGTATCGTGCGCTGATCGCCGGTAATGAGCAGGTCGGTTTTGACCTGGTGAAAGCCTGTAAAGAGGCGTGTGCAGCGGCAAACGTGCTGCTGAAAGTGATCATCGAAACCGGTGAACTGAAAGAAGAAGCGTTGATTCGCAAAGCATCTGAAATCTCCATCAAAGCAGGGGCTGATTTCATCAAGACCTCTACCGGTAAAGTCCCGGTTAATGCGACGCCGGAAAGCGCACGCATCATGATGGAAGTGATCCGCGATATGGGCGTTTCGAAAACCGTTGGTTTCAAACCGGCTGGCGGCGTGCGTACTGCGGAAGACGCGCAGCAATTCCTCGCCATTGCTGATGAACTGTTTGGCGCAGACTGGGCGGATTCCCGTCACTATCGCTTTGGCGCATCCAGCCTGCTGGCAAGCTTGCTGAAGGCGCTGGGTCACGGCGACGGTAAGAGCGCAAGCAGCTACTAAGTTTTTATTGCCCATCGTAGGCCGGATAAGGCGCAAGCCGCCATCCGGCATGAATACGACTTGCCGGGTGGCGCATTGCTTACCCGGCCCATAATCGGGAGGTTCCCTTGTTTCTCGCACAAGAAATTATTCGTAAAAAACGTGATGGTCATGCGCTGAGTGATGAAGAAATTCGTTTCTTTATTAACGGTATTCGCGACAACACCATCTCTGAAGGGCAAATCGCCGCCCTGGCGATGACCATTTTCTTCCACGATATGACAATGCCTGAGCGTGTTTCGCTGACCATGGCAATGCGTGATTCAGGAACCGTGCTGGACTGGAAGAGTCTGCAGCTGAACGGCCCGATTGTGGATAAGCACTCTACCGGCGGCGTGGGTGATGTAACGTCACTGATGTTAGGTCCAATGGTCGCAGCATGCGGCGGCTATATTCCGATGATTTCCGGGCGGGGTCTGGGTCATACCGGCGGTACGCTGGATAAACTGGAAGCGATCCCGGGATTTGACATCTTCCCGGATGACGCGCGTTTCCGTGAAATTATTAAAGACGTGGGTGTGGCGATTATTGGGCAAACCAGCTCGCTCGCACCGGCGGATAAACGTTTTTATGCCACCCGTGACATTACCGCGACGGTGGATTCCATTCCGCTGATCACCGGTTCGATCCTGGCGAAAAAGCTGGCGGAAGGGCTGGATGCGCTGGTCATGGACGTGAAAGTTGGTAGCGGCGCCTTTATGCCAACCTACGAACTTTCAGAAGCCCTTGCTGAAGCAATTGTCGGCGTGGCGAACGGGGCAGGCGTGCGTACCACCGCACTGTTAACCGATATGAACCAGGTGCTGGCTTCCAGCGCCGGTAACGCAGTAGAAGTCCGCGAAGCCGTGCAGTTCCTGACCGGTGAATACCGCAATCCACGTTTGTTAGACGTCACCATGGCGCTGAGTGTGGAAATGCTGATCTCCGGCAAACTGGCGAAAGACGATGCCGAAGCCCGCGCCAAGCTGCAGGCGGTATTGGATAACGGTAAAGCGGCGGAAATTTTTGGTCGCATGGTCGCGGCGCAAAAAGGTCCGACCGACTTCGTGGAAAATTATGCGAAGTATCTGCCGACGGCAATGCTCAGCAAAGCTGTATATGCTGATACCGAAGGTTTTGTTAGCGCAATGGATACCCGTGCGCTGGGGATGGCGGTAGTTTCCATGGGCGGCGGTCGTCGTCAGGCATCGGACACCATTGATTACAGCGTCGGCTTTAGCGACATGGCGCGTCTGGGCGACAGCGTAGACGGGCAGCGTCCGCTGGCGGTGATCCATGCCAAAGATGAAGCCAGCTGGCAGGAAGCGGCGAAAGCGGTCAAAGCGGCAATCAGTCTTGACGACAAAGCGCCAGAAATTACACCGACAGTCTATCGTCGTATAACCGAATAACTGTATACTGATCTGATCGCTTTTTTGCGGCGCAAAAGGTACGGAGAATAATATGAAACGTGCATTTATTATGGTGCTGGACTCCTTTGGTATAGGTGCGACTGAAGACGCTGACCGCTTTGGCGATGTTGGCGCCGATACTATGGGGCATATTGCAGAAGCCTGTGCGAAAGGCGAAGCTGACAATGGTCGCAAAGGTCCGCTGAATTTGCCTAACCTGACCCGTCTGGGCCTGGTGAAAGCTCACGAAGGTTCTACAGGTAAAATTGCCGCCGGAATGGACGGTAATGCAGAAGTGATCGGTGCCTACGCATGGGCGCATGAACTCTCTTCCGGCAAAGACACGCCGTCTGGTCACTGGGAAATCGCCGGTGTGCCGGTGTTGTTTGACTGGGGTTACTTCTCCGATCATGAAAACAGCTTCCCGCAGGAGCTGCTGGACAAACTGGTTAAGCGCGCCAACCTGCCGGGCTACCTCGGCAACTGCCACTCTTCCGGTACGGTCATTCTGGATCAACTGGGCGAAGAACATATGAAAACCGGCAAGCCGATTTTCTATACCTCCGCTGACTCCGTGTTCCAGATTGCCTGTCACGAAGAGACCTACGGTCTGGATAAACTCTACGAGCTGTGCGAAATCGCCCGTGAAGAACTGACCGAAGGCGGCTACAACATTGGTCGCGTGATCGCCCGTCCGTTTATTGGTGATAAAGCCGGTAACTTCCAACGTACCGGTAACCGTCACGACCTGGCCGTAGAACCGCCAGCGGCGACCGTTCTGCAGAAACTGGTCGACGAGAAAAAAGGCCATGTTGTCTCTGTAGGTAAGATTGCTGACATTTACGCGAACTGCGGTATCACTAAAAAAGTGAAAGCGACCGGTCTGGACGCGCTGTTCGACGCCACCATCAAAGAGATGAAAGAAGCGGGTGATGAGACCATCGTCTTCACCAACTTCGTCGACTTCGACTCTTCCTGGGGCCATCGTCGCGATATCGCCGGCTATGCCGCAGGCCTGGAGCTGTTCGACCGCCGCCTGCCTGAGCTGATGGAGCTGGTGGGGGAAGATGACATTCTGATCCTGACCGCTGACCACGGCTGTGACCCAAGCTGGCCGGGCACTGACCACACTCGTGAGCACATTCCGGTGTTGATCTATGGCCCGAAAGTCAAACCGGGTTCACTGGGTCACCGCGAAACCTTCGCGGATATCGGTCAGACGCTGGCGAGCTACTTTGGCACGTCGCCGATGGACTACGGTAAAAACATGCTGTAATGCAATTGCCCGGTGGCGCAAGCTTACCGGGCCTACGGTTTTGTAGGCCTGATAAGGCGTAGCCGCCATCAGGCAATAACAACGAAATAAGGATAAAAGATGGCAACTCCACATATTAATGCAGAAATGGGTGATTTCGCTGACGTCGTATTGATGCCTGGCGACCCGCTGCGTGCGAAGCACATTGCTGAAACTTTCCTCGAAGATGTCCGTGAAGTGAACAACGTTCGCGGCATGTTAGGTTTCACCGGGACTTACAAAGGCCGTAAGATCTCCGTCATGGGTCATGGTATGGGTATCCCATCCTGTTCCATCTACACCAAAGAACTGATCACCGATTTCGGCGTGAAGAAAATCATCCGCGTAGGCTCCTGTGGCGCTGTGCGTATGGACGTCAAACTGCGTGACGTGGTGATTGGAATGGGTGCTTGCACCGACTCCAAAGTTAACCGTATCCGCTTTAAAGATCATGACTTTGCCGCTATTGCTGACTTCGACATGGTGCGTAATGCTGTTGATGCGGCCAAAGCGCTGGGCGTAGACGCGCGCGTGGGGAACCTGTTCTCCGCTGACCTGTTCTACTCTCCGGACGGCGAAATGTTCGACGTGATGGAAAAATACGGCGTGCTGGGCGTGGAAATGGAAGCGGCGGGTATCTACGGTGTTGCGGCTGAGTTTGGTGCGAAAGCGCTGACCATTTGCACCGTGTCCGACCATATCCGTACTCACGAGCAGACCACGGCTGCTGAACGTCAGACGACCTTCAACGACATGATCAAAATCGCGCTGGAATCCGTGCTGCTGGGCGATAAAGAGTAATATCTTTAGTGCCGGGGGGCGGCTTCGCCTGACCCGGCCTACGGTTTTGTAGGCCCGCTAAGCACAGCGCCAGCGGGCTTTTTTATTAGCGTACCGCGCTCGCTATCCACGCCGACAGTTCTCGTAGCTCTTTTTCCTGTTGCGGGAAATCGCTAATCAACGCCTCGCACTCCTGTTGCAGCCTGTCCGCCCGATACAGACACCCTTGCAAGCTGCCCGCCAGCGCTTCTAATGGCGCGGGATTGAGGCTGTCGGTAAAGACCTGCGCGCGGGTGATATGGCCTTTCTCCACGTCGAAATGTAACTCGACGCCACCCCAGGTAAAACGCTCATCCAGCAGATGAGAGAAGGCAGGGGCCTGACCAAAGTTCCACTCCCAACTGCTCTGGCGGGCAAACGTTTCGGCGAAGTTGGGCAGATCCGGCGTGTTATCCGGGGAAATAATTTCAGCCGCTACGCGTTCGCCGTAGTGTTGGAAAAAGGCGTCGGTCACGGCTTCACAGATTTTTTCATGAGTGATCTCAGGTAGCAGTTCAACCAGATTCGCGACCCGACCACGCACGGAGGTGATCCCCTTCGCCTGAAGCTTTTTCTGATCAGGGTTGAGGTAATTCGCCAGACGACTGAGGTCGGCATTCAGCAACAGCGTACCGTGGTGGAACCCGCGATCTTTGGTTTCTCGATACGCCGAACCTGAAACTTTGCGATCGCCTTCGGCCGTTTTGACCACCAGATCGTTACGCCCGGAGGCGTCAGCGTTGACGCCCAGTGCGTTCAGGGCATTGAGTACGATAGTGGTGGAGATGGTTTTGTCGTATTCCGGTTTGCCTGCCATAAAGGTAAAGCAGGTATTACCGAGATCGTGAAACACCGCGCCGCCGCCGCTGCTACGGCGAGCCAGCCGGACGTTATCCTCTTCCATGCGTCGGGTATTGCACTCTTTCCACGGGTTTTGCGCCCGGCCTATGACCACCGTATCGGCGTTGCGCCATAAAAACAGCACGCGCTGCGTGGCGGGCATTTGACGAAAAATGCACTCTTCAACCGCCAGATTAAACCACGGATCGTAAGAGTCGGAGATAAGCAGGCGTAATGTGGTCATGGTTGATTTCCTTCCTGGTGAATTACTCTTTTTTCTCGCTGTCTTCTTCCTGCACCGGTTTGTTGGCGGTCAGCAGGAACGGCGATTGTTGCCAGCGGGTGCGCTTACCTTGCAGTAATGTCCGGGTTAATACCACGCCAATCGCCAGTGACAGGAGCAGCATCAGGCGTAGAATGTTGGTGGTGTTATCCACCTGTTTGGCCTCGGTGGCAAGGGTGTGGGTATCCAGCGTCAGGCGCAGGTAGCCCAGCGGACCATTTTTGCCCTGAATGGGTTCGACAATTTGCTGATTAAAATAGCCCCCGGCTTTTTTACCGTCCAGCGCCAGCCGGTCGCGAACATTCACGCTCTCACCGGCATGCGTAATGAGATCGCCCTGTTCATCATAGACGCCCGCATCGAGAATACGGCTCTCGTCGGTGAGTTGGCGCAGCACGACAGCGATGCGTTTTTCATCCGGCGTTTCGGTACGCATCAGCGGCGCGACGTTTAATGCAACCTGGCGGGCCAGCGTGCGGGCCAGCTCTTCCAGCTGCGGATTTCGCTGCTGTTGATGGTTTTGACTAAACCACGACGCGCCCTGCATCAGGGCGACGAGCAGCGCGAGGCAGGACAATACAATCACTGCACGATGAAGTCGGAATTTCAGTTTTGCGCGAGCCATATTCCACCTGCTGAAAATTTGAGACTTAATGTTGCCAGAAGCGCTGGTTACAGGGTAGCCTCATGCGTTATTTTCCCCTGATGATTCCGACCCGAACGATTTTACAGGAGCTTTAATGCCTAACATTACCTGGTGCGATCTACCTGAAGATGTCTCTCTGTGGCCAGGTCTGCCCCTCTCTTTAAGTGGTGATGAAGTGATGCCACTGGATTACCACGCGGGCCGTAGCGGCTGGCTGCTGTATGGTCGTGGGCTGGATAAACAACGCTTAACGCAATACCAGAGCAAACTGGGGGCGGCGATGGTGATTGTGGCGGCCTGGTGCGTCGAGGATTATCAGGTGATTCGCCTCGCGGGATCGTTAACGCCGCGGGCAACAAAACTGGCGCATGATGCCAAACTGGATGTTGCCCCGCTGGGGAAAATCCCGCATTTGCGCACGCCAGGCCTGCTGGTGATGGACATGGATTCGACGGCGATCCAGATCGAGTGCATTGACGAAATCGCTAAACTGGCCGGAACCGGCGAGATGGTCGCAGAAGTGACGGAACGCGCGATGCGTGGGGAGCTGGATTTTACCGCCAGCCTGCGCAGCCGCGTCGCCACGCTGAAGGGTGCGGATGCCAATATTTTGATGCAGGTACGTGAAAATCTCCCGCTGATGCCCGGCTTAACGCAACTGGTGCTGAAGCTGGAAACGCTGGGCTGGAAAGTCGCGATAGCCTCCGGTGGCTTTACCTTCTTTGCTGAATATCTGCGCGAAAAGCTGCGCCTGACGGCGGTTGTGGCGAACGAGCTGGAGATCATGGACGGGAAATTTACCGGCAACGTGATTGGCGATATCGTCGATGCTCAGTACAAGGCCACCACCCTGACCCGACTGGCGCAGGAATATGAAATCCCAATGACGCAAACGGTGGCGATTGGCGACGGCGCTAACGATCTGCCGATGATCAAAACGGCAGGGCTGGGGATCGCCTACCATGCTAAGCCGAAAGTGAATGAAAAGACAGAGATTACTATCCGTCACGCTGACCTGATGGGGGTGTTCTGCATTCTCTCCGGTAGCATGAACCAGAAATAACGAGGTAAAACGTGGCAAAAGCTCCTAAACGCGCCTTTGTATGTAATGAATGCGGGGCCGATTATCCGCGCTGGCAGGGGCAATGTAGCGCCTGTCAGGCCTGGAACAGCATCACCGAGGTGCGTCTTGCGGCGTCACCGACGGTGGCACGTAACGAGCGCCTCAGCGGCTATGCCGGTAATGCAGGCGTCGCTAAGGTGCAAAAGCTGGCGGATATCAGTCTGGAAGAGCTGCCGCGTTTTTCTACCGGTTTTAAAGAGTTTGACCGCGTGCTGGGCGGCGGTGTGGTGCCCGGCAGTGCCATTCTGATCGGCGGTAATCCAGGCGCCGGGAAATCCACCCTGCTGCTGCAAACGCTGTGCAAGCTTGCCGAGCAGATGAAGACCCTGTACGTCACCGGGGAAGAATCGCTGCAACAGGTGGCGATGCGCGCCCATCGACTCGGTCTGCCGACGGCAAATTTGAATATGCTGTCAGAAACCAGCATTGAGCAGATTTGCCTGATTGCAGAGGAAGAGCAGCCAAAGCTGATGGTCATCGACTCCATTCAGGTGATGCACATGGCGGATATTCAGTCTTCGCCGGGCAGCGTGGCGCAGGTGCGTGAAACCGCCGCATACCTGACGCGCTTTGCTAAAACGCGCGGCGTGGCGATTGTCATGGTCGGTCACGTCACCAAAGATGGCTCTCTGGCTGGGCCAAAAGTACTGGAGCACTGCATTGACTGCTCGGTGCTGCTTGACGGCGATGCGGATTCTCGTTTCCGTACCCTGCGTAGCCATAAAAACCGCTTTGGTGCGGTGAATGAGCTTGGCGTCTTCGCCATGACCGAACAGGGCCTGCGCGAAGTCAGCAACCCTTCCGCTATTTTCTTAAGCCGTGGCGATGAAGTGACCTCCGGCAGCTCGGTGATGGTGGTCTGGGAAGGGACGCGTCCACTGCTGGTGGAGATTCAGGCGCTGGTCGATCACTCGATGATGGCGAATCCTCGGCGCGTAGCTGTCGGGTTGGAACAAAACCGTTTGGCGATCTTGCTGGCAGTGTTGCACCGTCACGGCGGCCTGCAAATGTCTGACCAGGACGTGTTCGTTAACGTGGTTGGCGGCGTCAAAGTCACCGAAACCAGCGCCGATCTTGCGTTACTGCTGGCGATGGTTTCCAGCCTGCGCGACAGGCCGCTACCGCACGATCTCGTGGTCTTTGGCGAAGTGGGGTTGGCGGGGGAGATTCGCCCGGTTCCCAGCGGCCAGGAGCGAATTTCTGAAGCGGCGAAGCACGGTTTCCGTCGGGCGATTGTCCCTGCCGCCAATGTGCCGAAAAAGGTGCCGGAAGGAATGCAGGTTTTTGGCGTTAAAAAGCTCGCGGATGCGTTAAACGTGTTTGACGACTTATAATTCATTACCCGTCGTCTTTCTGTCGGCAGGTGTGTTGGCTGCCACCAGAAATCCATAGGGTAATTATTTGTTTCACCCTGTAGGCCTGATAAGCGAAGCGCCATCAGGCAGTGTTACGCGATTTTTCCAGCAGGAGGCTCTTGTGTCATCGTTCGACTATCTCAAAACCGCCATTAAGCAAAAGGGCTGTACCTTGCAACAGGTGGCGGATGCCAGTGGTATGACCAAGGGATATTTAAGCCAACTGCTGAATGCTAAAATCAAAAGCCCCAGCGCGCAAAAGCTGGAGGCGCTGCACCGTTTTCTCGGGCTTGAGTTTCCCCGTCAGCAGAAAAATATCGGTGTGGTATTCGGTAAGTTTTATCCGCTGCATACCGGGCATATTTATCTGATCCAGCGCGCCTGTAGCCAGGTTGACGAGCTGCATATCATCATGGGCTATGACGAAACGCGCGACCGTAGCCTGTTTGAAGACAGCGCCATGTCACAGCAGCCCACAGTTTCTGACCGTCTTCGCTGGCTGCTGCAAACCTTCAAATATCAGAAAAATATCCGTATTCATGCCTTTAATGAAGAAGGCATGGAGCCCTATCCGCACGGCTGGGATGTCTGGAGTAACGGCATAAAAACGTTTATGCAGGAGAAAGGGATCCAGCCAAACTGGATCTACACCTCTGAAGAAGCCGATGCGCCGCAGTATCTGGAACATCTGGGAATCGAAACGGTGCTGGTCGATCCCAAGCGCACATTCATGAGCATCAGCGGCGGGCAAATCCGTGAGAACCCGTTTCGCTACTGGGAGTATATTCCCACCGAGGTGAAACCGTTTTTCGTGCGCACCGTGGCGATCCTCGGCGGTGAGTCGAGCGGAAAATCGACGCTGGTGAACAAACTCGCCAATATCTTCAACACCACCAGTGCGTGGGAATATGGCCGTGATTACGTCTTCTCCCATTTGGGCGGCGATGAGATGGCGCTGCAGTATTCCGATTACGATAAAATCGCGCTTGGACAAGCACAATACATTGATTTTGCAGTTAAATATGCCAATAAAGTGGCATTTATCGACACCGACTTTGTCACGACGCAGGCGTTCTGTAAAAAGTACGAAGGGCGTGAGCACCCGTTTGTGCAGGCGCTGATCGACGAGTACCGCTTTGACCTGGTGATTCTGCTGGAAAATAACACGCCGTGGGTGGCAGATGGGCTACGCAGTCTGGGCAGCTCGGTTGACCGTAAGGCGTTTCAGTCGCTGCTGGTGGAAATGCTGCAGGAAAATAACATCGATTTTGTCCACGTCGAGGAGCCTGACTATGACGGCCGCTTCCTGCGCTGCGTGGAGCTGGTGAAAGAATTGATGGGTGAGCAGGGATAGATTTTAATGCCGGATGGCGGCGTAAACGCGTTGTCCGGCCTACAAGTTGCACTCACCTCGTAGGCCGGACACGCACAGTGCCATCCGGCACTTAACGGCAATTACTTAGAAATACGCTTGTACTTGATACGCTTCGGTTCCAGCGCATCTGCGCCCAGCGTGCGTTTCTTGTACTCTTCGTATTCGGTAAAGTTACCTTCGAAGAACTCGACTTTGCCTTCATCCTGGTAATCCAGAATGTGGGTGGCGATACGGTCGAGGAACCAACGGTCGTGCGAGATAACCATTGCGCAGCCCGGGAACTCCAGCAGGGCGTTTTCCAGCGCGCGCAGGGTTTCGATATCCAGGTCGTTGGTCGGTTCATCGAGCAGCAGCATGTTGCCGCCAACCTGCAGCAGCTTCGCCAGGTGCAGACGACCACGCTCACCACCGGACAACTCGCCGACGCGTTTACCCTGATCAACACCTTTGAAGTTGAAGCGGCCTACGTAAGCGCGGCTTGGCATTTCGGTGTTGCCGATCTTCATGATATCCAGCCCGCCGGACACTTCTTCCCACACGGTTTTGCTGTTATCCATTGCGTCACGGAACTGGTCAACGGAGGCCAGTTTCACGGTTTCACCCAGTTCAATGGTGCCGCTATCTGGCTGTTCTTCACCGGAGAGCATGCGGAACAGGGTGGATTTACCCGCGCCGTTCGGACCGATGATCCCGACGATAGCGCCTTTCGGTACCGAGAAGCTCAGGTCGTCGATCAGGACGCGGTCGCCGTAGGATTTACGCAGGTTGGTAACCTCAACGACTTTATCGCCCAGACGAGGTCCTGGTGGGATAAACAGTTCGTTGGTTTCGTTACGCTTCTGGTATTCGGTATTGTTGAGCTCTTCAAAGCGTGCCAGACGGGCTTTACCCTTCGACTGACGGCCTTTTGCACCCTGGCGTACCCACTCCAGCTCTTTCTCAATGGATTTACGGCGAGCCGCTTCCTGAGAGGCTTCCTGCGCCAGACGCTGATCTTTCTGCTCCAGCCAGGAAGAGTAGTTACCTTCCCACGGAATACCTTCACCGCGGTCAAGCTCCAGGATCCAGCCAGCCACGTTATCGAGGAAGTAACGGTCGTGGGTAATTGCCACCACGGTCCCTTCGAAGTCGTGCAGGAAGCGTTCCAGCCATGCCACGGATTCTGCATCCAGGTGGTTGGTCGGTTCGTCGAGCAGCAGCATGTCTGGTTTTTCCAGCAGCAGGCGGCACAGTGCGACGCGGCGGCGTTCACCCCCGGACAGCTTCTCAATTTTGGCATCCCAGTCCGGCAGACGGAGTGCGTCAGCGGCGCGCTCCAGCTGCACGTTCAGGTTGTGGCCGTCGTGTGCCTGAATAATTTCTTCGAATTTACCCTGCTGTGCGGCAAGCTTATCGAAGTCGGCATCCGGCTCGGCGTACTTCGCGTACACTTCATCCAGGCCTTTCAGGGCGTTAACCACGTCGGCGACCGCTTCTTCAACGGACTCACGCACGGTATGTTCCGGATTCAGCTTCGGCTCCTGAGGCAGGTAACCGATCTTGAGGCCCGGCTGTGGACGAGCTTCGCCCTCGATGTCGGTATCAATACCGGCCATGATGCGCAGCAGGGTGGATTTACCCGCGCCGTTCAGACCGAGTACACCGATTTTGGCACCCGGGAAGAAGCTCAGAGAGATGTTTTTAAGAATATGACGTTTCGGCGGAACGACTTTGCCGACACGATGCATGGTATAAACGAATTGAGCCACGTTGGACTTCGCCTCTTTTATATACTCTTCATCCTTCAGGCTGCCTCTGTGTTGGCTGCATTCGAAAACCCTGGTCACATAGCCATCTATGCTCGCAGGGATTTTCTCTCTTGCCGCCTTGATGCAGCCAGAATGATTTTGAGTAGGGTGATGAATAGTTATCAAAGGCGAAGTGTAGCCTTTTTCATTGCTCAATCCCAGCCAGCAGATCTCACTCGCAACAAAAGTAAAAAAGTGTCCGGAACGTGGCACTTTCTGCAATGTCTGATTAGCATGAATCTATTAAGCGGCATGATGCTGCACAGTCGTAACACGATAAGAGGAAGAGCTTGTGGACAAAGCCAAACACGTAGCCTGGCGCCTGCTGGCAGCCAGCGTATGTCTGCTGACGATCAGTCAAGTGGCGCGAGCGGATTCTCTGGATGAACAGCGCAATCGCTATGCACAAATTAAGCAGGCCTGGGATAACCGGCAGATGGACGTCGTCGAGCAGATGATGCCGGGCCTGAAAAGCTATCCTCTGTATCCCTACCTTGAATATCGCCAGATTACTGACGATCTGATGAATCAGCCCACCGTTACCGTCACCAATTTTGTGCGCGCTAATCCAACGCTGCCGCCTGCACGCACATTGCAATCGCGCTTCGTGAACGAATTGGCACGTCGGGAAGACTGGCGAGGGTTGTTAGCATTCAGCCCGGATAAGCCCGGCACCACCGAAGCGCAATGTAATTACTACTATGCGAAATGGAGTACCGGGCAGGCCGAAGAAGCCTGGCAAGGTGCAAAAGATCTTTGGCTGACCGGGAAGAGTCAGCCCAACGCCTGTGACAAATTATTCGGCGTATGGCGGGCATCGGGGACTCAGGATCCGTTAGCGTATCTTGAACGTATTCGCCTGGCGATGAAGGCGGGTAATACCGGACTGGTTACCGCGCTGGCCGGACAAATGCCAGCGGATTATCAGACCATTGCTTCAGCGATTATTGCACTGGCAAACAACCCTAACTCGGTGATGACGTTTGCGCGCACCACCGGCGCTACGGATTTTACCCGTCAGATGGCGGCGGTGGCGTTTGCCAGCGTAGCGCGTCAGGACGCGGAAAATGCACGTTTGATGATCCCATCATTGGCGCAGGCGCAGCAGTTAAATGACGATCAAACTCAGGAGCTGCGAGATATCGTCGCCTGGCGTCTGATGGGCAACGACGTCACTGACGAGCAGGCCAAATGGCGCGATGATGCGATTATGCGCTCACAATCCACCACGCTTGTGGAGCGCCGCGTGCGGATGGCGCTGGGAACTGGCGATCGTCGAGGGCTGAATACCTGGCTGGCGCGCCTGCCGATGGACGCGAAGGAAAAAGATGAATGGCGTTACTGGCAGGCGGATCTGCTGCTGGAGCGCGGACGTGACGCCGAAGCGAAAGAGATCCTGCATGCGCTGATGCAGCAGCGTGGCTTCTATCCGATGGTGGCAGCACAGCGCCTTGGTGAAGAATACACGCTGAAAATCGACAAAGCGCCTGCGGATGTTGACGCTGCCCTGACGCAGGGACCGGAGATGGCGCGCGTACGTGAGTTGATGTACTGGAACATGGACAACACCGCGCGCAGCGAGTGGGCGAATCTGGTCACCAGCCGCACCAAGTCTGAGCAGGCGCAGCTGGCGCGTTATGCGTTTAACAACCATTGGTGGGATCTGAGCGTGCAGGCCACGATCGCTGGCAAACTCTGGGATCATCTGGAAGAGCGTTTCCCGCTGGCCTACAAAGATCTGTTTACCCGTTACACCAGCGGGAAAGACATTCAGCCAAGCTACGCGATGGCCATTGCCCGTCAGGAAAGTGCCTGGAACCCGAAGGTAAAATCGCCGGTGGGTGCCAGCGGGTTGATGCAAATAATGCCGGGTACGGCGACGCATACAGTGAAGATGTTCTCGATTCCGGGTTACAGCAGTCCGAATCAGCTGTTGGATCCTGAGACCAATATCAACATCGGCACCAGCTATTTACAGTATGTGTATCAACAGTTTGGCAATAACCGCATCTTTGCTTCAGCAGCCTATAACGCCGGACCGGGTCGCGTTCGTACCTGGCTTGGCAACAGTGCAGGGCGCATTGACGCGGTGGCCTTTGTAGAAAGCATCCCGTTCTCCGAGACCCGTGGGTACGTGAAAAACGTGCTGGCTTACGATGCCTACTATCGTTACTTCCTCGGTGATAAGCCGGAATTGATGAACGACGCAGAATGGCAACGCCGTTACTGATCGTGGTGAGTGTGTTATGCTATCGTACTCGTTAAAGAGTACAAAGGGGGAGGCAATCGCGCCTCCCCCGCAACGATGGCGATATCTTATGACTCAGCAATCACCCTATTCAGCAGAGATGGCAGAACAGCGTCACCAGGAGTGGTTACGTTTTGTCGACCTGCTTAAACACGCTTATGAGCAAGATTTACACCAGCCATTGCTCAATTTGATGTTAACGCCTGATGAGCGCGAAGCGCTGGGGACTCGCGTGCGCATTATTGAAGAACTGCTGCGCGGCGAGATGAGCCAACGCGAGTTGAAAAACGAGCTTGGGGCCGGTATTGCGACCATAACGCGTGGGTCCAATAGCCTCAAAACTGCGCCGGTCGAGCTGCGTCAGTGGCTGGAACAGGTGCTGCTCGGAAAAGATTGAATTGCCTGATGGCGCAGTGCTTATCAGGCCTACAACGTAGCGCAAATAATTACCGATACACCGCGTTATGGAACGGGCTGAGCGCCAGGATCACCGCCTGGTGATAGACGCTGGCACGGGTTAACTTCCCGGCGGTAAACACGCCAATCGCCCCTTCTTTACGGCCTATCTCGTCAATGCCAGTGTACTGTGACATCACCGGACCGAGCGCTTCTCCCTGACGGACTCTGTCGAGAATCACCGCCGGCAGCGGCAGCGTAGCGGAACGCGCTTCACCGCGCTGAACGCCATTATCAATCACCACCCAGCTGAAGGTCGCGTCATCGTCAATGCCGGCTTCAATGGCCACCCAGAAATCGGCCTGCGGATGCAGGCGGCGTGCGTTATCTATGCGATTTCGTGCGCCAGTGCGCGTTTCCTGACTTCCAAAAGGTTGTTCCGGCACACCGCTCTCGACGGCGACGGGTTCAATATGGCAGGATCCTTCACCGAAAATCTCTTCAAATGCCCGAAGAATTGCCTGAATTTTGGCAGGATTGGTGGTCGCAGAGATAACCTTGTGCATAATTAAGCTCAGTTTGAAAATTCATCGCATCGCAGTATAACGGAAAAAACGCATGTTACAGGTATACCTTGTTCGCCACGGTGAAACGCAGTGGAACGCCGAGCGACGTATTCAAGGCCAGTCAGACAGCCCGCTGACCGCTAAAGGTGAACAGCAAGCTATGCAGGTTGGCGAACGCGCCCGCTCGCTTGGCATTACTCACGTCATCAGTAGCGATTTAGGTCGTACACGACGCACCGCAGAAATCATCGCCCAGGCGTGTGGCTGTGATATCACCTTCGACGCCCGCCTGCGCGAGCTGAATATGGGGGTGCTGGAAAAGCGCCACATCGACTCTCTGACGCCAGAGGAAGAGGGCTGGCGTCGCCAGTTAGTCAACGGCACGGTTGATGGTCGTATTCCGGATGGGGAATCCATGCAGGAACTGGCCGATCGTGTTAACGCCGCGCTGGCATCTTGTCTGGAACTGCCGCAAGGGAGCCGCCCATTGCTGGTAAGCCACGGTATTGCGCTGGGTTGCCTGGTGAGTACGATTCTGGGACTGCCCGCCTGGGCTGAGCGTCGGCTGCGTCTGCGCAACTGCTCGATTTCCCGCGTCGATTATCAGGAAAGTTTATGGCTTGCGCCGGGTTGGGTGGTCGAAACGGCAGGGGACATCTCGCATCTGGACGCCCCTGCGTTGGATGAGCTACAGCGCTAACGGCGAATAGGAATCAGGAATTCGCAGCGTAGGTTAATAGGGCGATCGCCTGCTTTGGCATCTTCTGCCGGGTAGTATCGCTCTATATCCTGACCTTTACGACGGGTCAGGTTCAGCATTGGCATACAGGTGCCATACACTGTCAGAATAAATTCCTGCACGCCCGTTCCCAGGCCTTCATAGGTAAACATGACATATTCGCCGCCCTGCAACAGGATTGGCTGCGCGGACGGTACATAGCCGCTGGCCTGTTCTGGCGTGAGTGCGGTGGTATAGAAGACTTCCTGCTCGTCATCTTTTTCAAAACTCGGACGCGTTTCGTTGAGTCCGTACAGCACCGGCGGAATGGCAGGAGCCTGGCTCAGGAAGTCGCGCCAGAACTGAATACGCATTTCATGACGGAAGTCGGAAATCTGTTCCAGCGAGCAAGAGTAGCTTTGCGTGGTGCCGAGCAACTGCGTGTCTTCCAGCGTCACGAACTGATGCGCTGGCATCGCAAATTCCCCGAGTCGCATCGGTGGGCGAATACCAAAAGCGCTCCATTCCGGCGAGCGGCGGTACAGTGCAGGCGTCTGAGCGAATTGTTTTTTGAACGCACGGGTAAACGTCTGTTGAGAGTCAAAACGGTATTGCAGGGCAATATCCAGAATCGGACGCGCAGTCAGGCGTAGCGCCACAGCGGACTTCGATAAACGACGGGCGCGGATGTAGGCACCAATAGCGTGGCCCGTCACGTCCTTAAACATTCTCTGCAGATGCCACTTGGAATAGCCTGCTTTTGCCGCCACATTGTCAAGCGACAGAGGCTGATCCAGATGACCTTCCAGCCAGATTAATAGGTCGCGAATAATGCCAGCCTGATCCATAAAATATCCTCATCCTTTCAACAGCGAGTACCTGACGTCAGGTAAGAGGATAATAGCATTTTTTGCTGTTTTAGCATTCAGTGTTTTTTTTGCTCATAAATGCTGTTTTCGGACATACGAAAGCGTGATTATTGTAATCCTGTGATCTGTATACATTTTATTTTAGAATGTTGAATAATTGCTCAGGGCAACTTTTAAAAATGGTAACAATATGAAATATAAGAGCTTAGTCATTTCCTCAATTTTGCTGTTGTTGGCGCAGGTGGCCCATGCGGAGCAGATTGGTTCTGTCGATACGGTATTTAAAATGTTTGGACCGGATCATAAAATCGTCGTCGAAGCGTTTGACGATCCCGATGTAACCAATGTGACCTGCTATGTTAGCCGCGCAAAAACCGGTGGCATTAAGGGCGGGTTAGGGCTGGCTGAAGATACCTCCGATGCCGCCATTTCCTGCCAGCAGGTGGGGCCGGTTGAGCTAAGCGACAGAATCAAGAACGGTAAAGCGCAGGGCGAAGTCGTCTTTAAGAAACGGACGTCGCTGGTGTTTAAATCATTACAGGTGGTGCGTTTTTATGATGAAAAACGCAACACGCTGGCGTATCTGGCCTATTCCGACAAGGTTGTCGACGGTTCGCCGAAAAATGCCATCAGCGCGGTGCCCATCATGCCGTGGCGGCAGTAACAAGGAAGCAAAATGCAACAGGCGTTGATCTGGTTGGTTGAGGATGAGCAGGGTATCGCGGATACGCTTATCTACATGCTGCAACAGGAAGGTTTTAGCGTGGAAGCGTTTGAGCGTGGACTGCCGGTGCTGGAAAGCGCGCGTCAGCGATGCCCGGATGCGATAATCCTCGACGTCGGACTGCCTGATATCAGCGGTTTTGAACTGTGCCGACGTCTGCTGGAGCGCCACCCGGCGCTGCCGGTTCTTTTTCTGACCGCCCGCAGCGATGAAGTGGACCGCCTGTTAGGTCTGGAGATTGGCGCGGATGATTACGTCGCCAAACCCTTCTCGCCGCGCGAGGTGTGCGCCCGGGTGCGCACGCTGCTGCGGCGGGTGAGGAAATTTGCAGCACCGCCATCGGCAGCGCGTTTTGGCAATTTTGAACTCAATGAACCCGCCGCGCAGATTGCGTGGTTTGGCTGTCCGTTAAACCTGACGCGCTATGAGTTCCTGTTGCTGAAAACCTTGCTGATGTCGCCGGGGCGTATCTACTCGCGCCAGCAACTGATGGATTTAGTTTGGGCCGATGCGCAGGATACCTACGACAGAACGGTGGACACGCACATCAAAACACTGCGCGCCAAACTGCGGGCTATTAATCCGGATCTCTCGCCGATTAACACGCATCGCGGGATGGGATACAGCCTGAGGAACGCCTGATGCGCATTGGCATGCGACTGCTGCTGGGCTACTTTTTGATTGTCGCCGTTGCCGCCTGGTTTGTTCTGTCTATTTTTGTGCAGGAGATTAAACCTGGCGTACGCCGGGCCACCGAAGGCACGCTGATTGACACCGCCACGCTGTTAGCGGCGCTGGCACGCGACGACGTACTTTCTGGTTCTGCTGCCAACGGCAAGTTGGCGCAGGCCTTCTCGCAACTGCATAACCGCCCTTTTCGTGCCAACATCAGCGGCATTAACAAAGTGCGCAATGAGTATCACGTCTACATGACAGATGCTCAGGGCAAGGTGTTGTTTGATTCCGCCAATAAAGCAGTAGGGGAAGATTATTCCCGCTGGAACGACGTGTGGTTAACGCTGCGCGGGCAATATGGCGCGCGCAGTACGCTGCAAAATCCGGCTGACCCGGAAAGCTCGGTGATGTACGTTGCGGCACCGATTATCGACGGTGAGCGCATTATTGGGGTGCTTAGCGTCGGGAAGCCCAATGCGGCAATGGCACCGGTAATTAAACGCAGCGAGCGGCGGATGCTGTGGGCGAGCGCGGTGTTGCTGGGGATCGCATTAGTGATTGGCGTGGGAATGGTATGGTGGATCAACCGCTCTATTGCCCGGCTGGCGCGCTATGCTGACTCGGTGACGGAGAATCGGCCCGTCGCGTTACCGGATTTAGGCAGCAGTGAATTGCGAAAACTGGCGCAGGCGCTGGAAAGTATGCGCCTGAAGCTGGAGGGTAAGAATTACATTGAGCAGTATGTGTATGCCTTAACCCATGAACTGAAAAGCCCGCTGGCGGCTATTCGTGGCGCGGCGGAGATTTTACGTGAAGGGCCGCCACCTGACGTGGTGGCACGTTTTACCGAAAATATTCTGACGCAAAATGCGCGTATGCAGGCACTGGTCGAAACCCTGTTGCGCCAGGCGCGGCTGGAAAACCGGCAGGATGTTGCGTTTACGCCCGTTGCGGTTGATGCACTGTTTGCCCAGTTGCGCGAGTCGCGTAGCGTCCAGTTGTCTGCTAAACATATCACGCTCAACATTGAGCCCTCATCATGGGTGGTTGCGGCTGAACCTGCGCTGCTGGAGCAGGCCATGGGCAATCTGCTGGATAACGCCATCGACTTTACTCCTGAACAGGGGACCATTGTCCTGAGTGCGCCGCAGCAAGGAGAAAAAGTCTCGTTGCAGGTGACGGACAGCGGCAGCGGGATCCCTGATTTTGCGTTACCGCGCATTTTTGAACGATTTTATTCACTGCCCCGCGAGAATGGTCACAAGAGCAGCGGTCTGGGGCTGGCGTTTGTCAGCGAAGTCGCCCGTCTGTTTGACGGCGATGTGACACTGAGTAATCGCCCCGAAGGCGGAGTACAGGCGTCGTTCACACTTCACCGTCACTTCACATAACTTCAAATTCTGCGCACATAGCCGTTCTACCTTGTCGTCATTGCAAAGGAGAACGCTATGTTGAAATCCCCCCTGTTCTGGAAAATCGTCACCTTAGGTGGCGCCATGCTGTTGCTGTTAATTCCTCTGACGATGGTCAGGCAGATAATCGTTGAGCGATCGGATTACCGTAATGAGGTCGAAGATGCTATCCGGCAGAGTACCAGTGGGCCGCAGAAGTTAGTTGGGCCGCTAATTGCTATCCCCGTGACCGAACTTTATACCTCGCTGGAAGACGGTAAAGAAGTCTCGCAAAAGCGCAGCTATATCCATTTCTGGCTGCCGGAGTCGTTGATGGTTGAGGGCAATCAAAATGTTGAAGGACGTAAAGTCGGCATTTATGAGGGCCAGGTCTGGCATAACGATGTGTCGTTGAACGCGGAGTTCAATGCGGAACGGCTGAGTGAATTGCATCACCCTAATATAACGTTAGGGAAACCGTTTATTGTGGTTGGCGTCGGCGACGCACGCGGGATTGGCGTGGTGAAAGTGCCGCAGATTAACGGGACGTCGCTGGCCGTTGAGCCGGGAACGGGGCTTGATGGGCGTGCGCAGGGGATCCACATTCCGCTGCCGGATGCGGAATGGACGAAGCAAAACCTTAGTCTGGCGCTGTCGCTTAATCTGAACGGTACCGGGGATTTTTCCGTTGTCCCCATTGGACGTAACAGCGAAATGACCCTAACCAGTAACTGGCCGCATCCCAATTTTCTGGGGGATTTTTTGCCCACGAAGCGTGAAGTTAGTGCATCAGGGTTTACGGCCCAATGGCAAAGCAGCTGGTTTGCCAATAACCTCGGTGATCGTTTTGATGGGGAAAAAATTGGCTGGCAGGGAATGCCAGCGTTTAGCGTGGCGGTAGCTACACCGGCCGATCAATATCAGCTGACCGACAGAGCAACGAAGTATGCCATCTTACTGATCGTACTGACTTTTATGTCTTTCTTTGTGCTTGAGAGTATGACCAGTCTGCGCCTGCACCCCATGCAGTATCTGTTGGTAGGGTTATCGCTGGTGATGTTTTATCTGCTGTTGCTGGCACTGTCAGAACATATTGGTTTTACCGCGGCGTGGATTATTGCCAGCCTGATTGGTGCCCTGATGAACGGCGTGTATTTACAGGCGGTATTACAAGGGTGGCGTAACAGTATTCTGTTCACCCTGGCGCTGTTGGCACTGGACGGGGTGATGTGGGTGTTACTGCGTTCGCAGGACAGTTCTTTGCTACTGGGAACCGGCGTGCTGTTATTGGCACTGTGCGGGATTATGTTCCTGACGCGTCATCTTGACTGGCACGCACTGGCTCGGCCCAAAGCAAAAGAGACGCAACCCGTGGAAAACGATGAATTTCGTTTGTGGAAGTAGGGTGGAGATAAAATGAAAAACGGCGCTTTACGCGCCGTTTTTGTTCCCGCAAGGATGAGATTAATCCTGCAGGTCGCCGCAGAAACGATAGCCTTCACCGTGAATGGTGGCGATGATTTCTGGCGTATCCGGCGTAGATTCGAAATGCTTACGAATACGACGGATAGTCACGTCAACGGTACGGTCATGCGGCTTCAGTTCGCGACCGGTCATTTTTTTCAGCAGTTCTGCGCGAGACTGGATCTTGCCCGGATTCTCACAGAAGTGAAGCATGGCACGGAATTCGCTGCGTGGCAGTTTATACTGCTCGCCGTCAGGACCGATCAGAGAACGGCTGTTGATGTCCAGTTCCCAACCATTGAACTTGTAGCTTTCGACGCTACGACGTTCTTCGCTGACCGTGCCCAGGTTCATGGTACGGGACAGCAAGTTACGAGCACGGATAGTCAGTTCACGCGGGTTAAACGGTTTGGTGATGTAATCATCCGCGCCGATTTCGAGGCCGAGAATTTTATCGACTTCGTTATCGCGGCCCGTCAGGAACATCAGCGCAACGTTAGCTTGTTCGCGGAGTTCGCGCGCTAACAGAAGACCGTTTTTACCTGGCAGATTGATATCCATAATCACAAGGTTGATGTCATATTCAGAGAGGATCTGATGCATTTCCGCGCCATCTGTCGCCTCGAATACATCATAGCCTTCCGCTTCGAAAATGCTTTTCAACGTGTTACGTGTTACTAACTCGTCTTCAACGATAAGAATGTGCGGGGTCTGCATGTTTGCTACCTAAATTGCCAACTAAATCGAAACAGGAAGTACAAAAGTCCCTGACCTGCCTGATGCATGTCGTAAATTAACATGATCGGCGTAACATGACTAAAGTACGTAATTGCGTTCTTGATGCACTTTCCATCAACGTCAACAACATCATTAGCTTGGTCGTGGGCACTTTCCCTCTGGACCCGACAGTGTCAAAAACGGCTGTCATCCTAACCATTTTAACAGCAACATAACAGGCTAAGACGTACCGGACACCCAATAAAACTACGCTTCGTTGACATATATCAAGTTCAATTGTAGCACGTTAACAGTTTGATGAAATCATCGTATCCAAATGTTAGCTTTCATCACAAAATTGCAATAATACAACTAGTTGCACGTGCTAACTAATAAATGTAATGAATCCTACGAATGAGATCCATTTTAAATTAAATTATCATGAATAAACAGAAGGATATGCAACTTCTGTTAACATAAAAAGCAATAGTACAGGTACGAAACAGTTTAGCATTTTTTACTTAATGTAAAATGCTTTTTCAGTGATCTCTGTTAAAAATATGTAAATTCGCGCTGCGTAATATGTTGATGTGCATCACATTATTATCGGCAAACTGACCAAAAAGAGTAGCAAAATGCGTTTAACAATTATTCTGGTGGCCCCTGCCAGAGCGGAAAATATTGGTGCGGCAGCCCGTGCGATGAAAACCATGGGATTCACCGAGTTGCGGATCGTTGACAGTCAGGCACACCTGGAACCGGCCACGCGCTGGGTGGCCCACGGTTCGGGTGACATTATTGATAATATTAACGTTTTTACAACGTTAGCCGAGGCGCTGCACGACGTGGATTTTACCGTTGCTACCACGGCGCGCAGTCGCGCAAAGTTTCATTATTACGCTACTCCGGTCGAATTGGTTCCGTTGCTGGAGGAAAAATCGGCGTGGATGGATCACGCTGCGCTGGTTTTTGGCCGTGAGGATTCTGGCCTGACGAATGAAGAACTGGCGCTGGCGGACGTGTTGACCGGCGTACCGATGGTGGCTGACTATCCTTCACTGAATTTGGGGCAGGCGGTGATGGTGTATTGCTATCAATTAGCCGGTTTAATACAACAGCCCGCTAAAACCGCTGAGGTGACGGATGAGCTTCAGCTCCAGGCATTACGGACGCGTGTTTTACGTTTATTGACCACGCTGGATGTTGCCGATGACATCAAACTCACGGACTGGTTGCAACAACGAATGGGCCTGTTAGGACAGCGAGACACGGCAATGTTGCACCGTTTTTTACATGATATTGAAAAAAATATCACAAAATAAAATATTGCCAATCTATTCTTTGTGGGTTTTTTATTCTAACTTCAAGCGTGCCTGACGCGCCGTATTGGTTGAAAGTAAAACGGTAAGCAGTGACTCGTGAACAAGTTTCGGAACGTGATCAATTTAGAAATTTATTGACTTAGGTCACGAGATACATTAACCCTAAAAGAATAGAGCACAGACAGATAATAATTACAGAGCACACAACATCATGAAACGCATCGGCACCACCATTACTACAACCATCACCATTACCACAGGTAACGGTGCGGGCTGACGCGTACAGGAAACACAGAAAAAAGCCCGCACCTAAACAGTGCGGGCTTTTTTTTCGACCAGAGGCAACGAGGTAAACCATGCGAGTGTTGAAGTTTGGCGGTACATCAGTGGCAAATGCAGAGCGCTTTCTGCGGGTTGCCGATATTCTGGAAAGCAATGCCAGGCAGGGGCAGGTTGCGACCGTCCTCTCTGCCCCGGCAAAAATCACTAACCATCTGGTGGCGATGATTGAGAAGACCATCGGTGGCCAGGATGCTTTAGCCAATATCAGCGACGCTGAACGTATTTTCTCTGAGCTTTTGGTCGGTCTTGCCGCGGTTCAGCCCGCTTTCCCGCTGGCGCAACTCAAAGCCTTTGTTGAACAAGAATTTGCCCAAATTAAGCATGTCCTGCACGGCATCAGCCTGCTGGGACAGTGCCCGGACAGCATCAACGCCGCGCTTATCTGCCGTGGTGAAAAAATGTCGATCGCAATTATGGCCGGGCTGCTGGAAGCACGTGGCCACAAAGTGACGGTTATTGATCCGGTTGAGAAACTGTTAGCGGTGGGTCATTACCTCGAATCGACCGTTGATATTACCGAGTCTACGCGTCGAATTGCCGCCAGCCGTATTCCGGCAGACCATATGGTGTTGATGGCAGGCTTTACCGCCGGGAATGAAAAAGGTGAGCTGGTGGTGCTGGGACGTAACGGCTCTGATTACTCCGCCGCCGTGCTGGCTGCCTGTTTGCGTGCAGACTGCTGTGAGATCTGGACGGACGTTGACGGCGTGTATACCTGCGACCCGCGTCAGGTCCCCGATGCCAGACTGCTGAAGTCAATGTCTTATCAGGAAGCGATGGAGCTGTCTTATTTCGGCGCCAAAGTGCTTCACCCGCGCACCATTACCCCGATTGCCCAGTTCCAGATCCCTTGCCTGATTAAAAATACCGGTAACCCACAAGCGCCGGGTACGCTGATTGGCGCCAGCCGCGATGAAGATGATCTGCCGGTAAAAGGCATTTCGAATCTCAACAATATGGCGATGTTCAGCGTGTCGGGCCCTGGAATGAAAGGGATGGTCGGCATGGCGGCCCGCGTGTTTGCCGCGATGTCTCGCGCAGGGATTTCGGTGGTACTGATCACCCAGTCGTCTTCTGAATACAGCATCAGCTTCTGCGTCCCGCAGGGCGACTGTGCGCGTGCACAGCGTGCGATGCAGGATGAATTCTACCTCGAGTTGAAAGAAGGGCTGCTGGAGCCGCTGGCGGTCACTGAGCGCCTGGCGATCATCTCAGTAGTTGGCGACGGTATGCGTACGCTGCGCGGTATCTCCGCGAAATTCTTTGCCGCGCTGGCCCGTGCCAACATCAATATCGTGGCTATCGCCCAGGGCTCGTCTGAGCGCTCTATTTCGGTGGTGGTGAACAATGATGATGCCACCACCGGCGTGCGCGTGACGCATCAGATGCTGTTCAATACCGATCAGGTGATAGAAGTCTTTGTCATAGGCGTCGGTGGCGTCGGGTCTGCGCTGCTTGAACAGCTTAAGCGGCAACAAACCTGGCTGAAGAGCAAGCATATTGATTTACGCGTTTGCGGGGTGGCGAATTCGAAGGCCCTGCTGACCCATGTTCACGGTCTGAATCTGGAAAACTGGCAGGCGGAGCTGGCGGAAGCCAAGGAACCTTTCAACCTCGGTCGCTTAATTCGCCTGGTGAAAGAATACCATCTGCTTAACCCGGTGATTGTGGACTGTACGTCAAGTCAGGCCGTGGCAGATCAGTATGCGGACTTCCTGCGCGAAGGCTTCCACGTCGTGACGCCGAATAAAAAGGCGAATACCTCGTCGATGGATTACTACCATCAGCTACGTTTTGCCGCCGCGAAGTCCCGACGTAAATTCCTCTATGACACCAACGTTGGCGCGGGATTACCGGTTATCGAAAACCTGCAAAACCTGCTCAGTGCAGGTGATGAACTGCAACGCTTCTCGGGGATTCTGTCCGGTTCGCTGTCGTTTATTTTTGGCAAGCTGGATGAAGGCATGAGCTTCTCGCAAGCCACCACGCTGGCACGCGAAATGGGCTATACCGAGCCCGATCCACGCGATGACCTTTCCGGGACGGATGTGGCGCGCAAACTGCTGATCCTCGCCCGCGAAACCGGTCGCGAGCTGGAGCTTAGCGATATCGTTATTGAGCCGGTGTTACCGCAAGATTTTGATGATTCTGGCGATGTCTCTGCGTTTATGGCTAAGCTGTCGCAGCTCGATGATGCGTTTGCCGCGCGCGTGGCGAAAGCCCGTGATGAGGGGAAAGTCATGCGCTATGTTGGCAATATCGAAGAAGACGGTGTGTGTCGGGTGAAAATCGCCGAAGTGGATGGCAACGATCCGCTGTATAAAGTGAAAAATGGCGAAAACGCGCTGGCGTTCTACAGTCACTACTACCAGCCATTACCGCTGGTACTGCGTGGTTACGGTGCAGGTAATGATGTCACGGCGGCGGGCGTCTTTGCCGATCTGCTACGCACCCTTTCATGGAAGTTAGGAGTTTAACATGGTGAGAGTTTATGCCCCGGCTTCCAGTGCCAATATGAGCGTCGGGTTTGATGTGCTTGGGGCGGCGGTCACGCCCGTTGATGGTTCTTTGTTAGGTGATGTTGTCTCTGTGGAAGCCGCTGACAGCTTTAGCCTCAACAACCTGGGGCGCTTTGCGAGCAAACTGCCGTCAGAGCCGCGGGAAAATATCGTCTACCAGTGCTGGGAGCGATTTTGTCAGGAGCTGGGGAAAGCCGTTCCGGTGACGATGACGCTGGAAAAAAATATGCCGATTGGCTCCGGCTTAGGCTCCAGCGCCTGTTCTGTTGTGGCCGCGCTGGTGGCAATGAATGAGCACTGCGGTAAACCGCTCAACGACACCCGCCTGCTGGCGATCATGGGTGAGCTGGAAGGGCGTATCTCCGGCAGTGTTCACTACGATAATGTGGCGCCTTGCTTTTTGGGCGGTATGCAGTTGATGATTGAGGAAAACGGCATTATCAGCCAACAGGTGCCAGGCTTTGATGAGTGGTTGTGGGTGCTGGCCTATCCGGGAATTAAGGTTTCAACGGCTGAAGCGCGGGCGATTTTACCGGCGCAATACCGTCGCCAGGACTGTATCGCCCACGGGCGACATCTGGCGGGCTTCATTCATGCTTGCTATTCCCGTCAGCCAGGGTTAGCGGCAAAGCTGATGAAAGATGTGATTGCCGAGCCATATCGCACCCGCTTGCTGCCCGGCTTCAGCCAGGCGCGTCAGGCAGTGGCGGAAATCGGCGCGGTGGCCAGTGGTATTTCCGGTTCTGGACCGACGCTGTTTGCCCTGTGCGATAAACCGGAGACGGCGCAGCGGGTTGCAGACTGGCTGGGTAAAAATTACCTGCAAAATCAGGAAGGCTTTGTTCATATTTGCCGGCTGGACACGGCGGGCGCACGGGTACTGGGAAAATAAATGAAACTCTACAATCTAAAAGATCATAACGAGCAGGTCAGTTTCGCGCAGGCCGTCACCCAAGGGTTGGGTAGAAAACAGGGGTTATTTTTTCCGCACGATCTGCCGGAATTTAGCCTGACCGAAATCGATGAAATGCTGAAGTTGGATTTTGTCAGCCGTAGCGCAAAGATCCTGTCCGCCTTTATTGGTGATGAAATAGCGAATGACGTCCTCGCAGATCGCGTGCGCGCGGCGTTTGCATTCCCTGCGCCGGTTGCTCAGGTGACGGGGGATGTCGGTTGTCTGGAGCTGTTCCACGGCCCGACGCTGGCCTTTAAAGACTTTGGCGGGCGCTTTATGGCGCAGATGCTGACGCACATCAGCGGCGACAAGCCGGTAACCATCCTGACGGCCACGTCCGGCGATACCGGGGCGGCGGTCGCGCATGCCTTTTATGGCCTGAAAAATGTGCGCGTGGTGATCCTCTATCCTAACGGTAAGATCAGCCCGTTACAGGAAAAACTGTTCTGTACGCTGGGTGGAAACATTGAAACTGTCGCCATTGACGGTGATTTTGATGCCTGCCAGGCGCTGGTGAAACAGGCGTTTGATGACGAAGAACTAAAGGTGGCGCTGGGATTAAATTCGGCTAACTCGATCAACATCAGCCGGTTGCTGGCGCAAATCTGCTACTACTTTGAGGCCGTGGCGCAACTGCCGCAGGAGGCGCGCAATCAGCTGGTGGTTTCTGTACCGAGCGGCAACTTTGGCGATCTGACCGCTGGACTGCTGGCAAAATCACTCGGTTTGCCGGTGAAGCGTTTTATCGCGGCAACCAATGTCAACGATACGGTTCCGCGTTTCCTTGAAGAAGGCGAGTGGGCGCCGAAAGCCACCCAGGCGACCTTATCGAATGCCATGGATGTCAGCCAGCCGAACAACTGGCCGCGCGTGGAAGAGCTGTTCCGTCGTAAAATCTGGCGTCTGAACGAACTGGGCTATGCGGCCGTTGACGATGCGACCACTGAGGAAACGATGCGTGAGCTGCAGGCGATTGGCTACACCTCAGAGCCGCACGCGGCGGTGGCGTACCGCGCGCTGCGTGATCAACTGAACCCAGGCGAATATGGCCTGTTCCTTGGGACCGCGCACCCGGCGAAGTTTAAAGAAAGCGTTGAACAGATCCTTGATGTGACGCTGGATCTACCAAAAGAGCTGGCGGAGCGTGCGGACTTGCCGCTGCTGTCGCATCATCTACCGGCTGATTTTGCCGCGCTGCGTCAACTGATGATGACCCGCGGATAATTGTTGTGCCGGATGGTGACGCTAGCGCGTCTTATCCGGCCTACGGGCATTCGTTTTGTGTCGTAGGCCGGATAAGGCGTTAGCCGCCATCCGGCATGTACACTAGTGCTCGTGACGTTTAAACACCAACTCGCCTTTACCGGAAGCTTCTTCATCAAAGAAATAGCCCTCGCTGTTAAAGGCGGTCAGCTGTTCTGGCTGGGTTAAGCGGTTTTCAATGATATAGCGGCTCATCAGACCGCGCGCTTTTTTAGCATAGAAACTGATCACTTTGAATTTGCCATTTTTCTCGTCGAGGAAGACCGGTTTGATCAGCTCCGCGTTCAGTTTTTTCGGTTTCACGGACTTAAAATACTCATCCGAGGCGAGGTTAATCACCACGTTGTCGCCTTGTGCTTCCAGCGCTTCGTTCAGCTTGTCAGTGATGATGTCCCCCCAGAACTGGTAGAGATCTTTGCCTTTGGTGTTGGCAAGGCGAATGCCCATCTCGAGGCGGTAAGGCTGCATCAGATCCAGCGGGCGCAGCACGCCGTACAACCCGGACAACATGCGTAAATGCCGTTGGGCGAAATCAAAATCGGCCTCGCTGAAGGTGTCTGCCTGCAGCCCAGTGTAGACGTCGCCTTTAAACGCCAGGATGGCCTGACGCGCATTATCGGGCGTGAAGTCAGGCTGCCAGTCGTGGAAACGGGTGGCGTTCAGGTCCGCCAGCTTGTCGCTTATCCCCATCAGCTTACCTATTTGCGGTGCAGACAGCTGACGCGCTTCGTGGATAAGCTGCTGGGAATGGTCCAGCAGCTCGGGCAGCGTATGGCGCGTGGTGGCCAGTGGACTTTGGTAGTCGAGCGTTTTTGCAGGTGAAATCAGAATCAGCATATCCAGTCCTTGCGGGAGATTTACTGCGACTGTAGCAAAAAAAACGACAGAATTGATCGATGGTTGCGATTGCCGCGCTAGCTGCGCGGCGGCTCATCCCAGGTATCAGGTGCAAGCTGTTGTCTGATATCAGGATAACGCTGCGGATCAAATTCCGGTCGCACGCCGAGTTTTCGCTGGCGCAGGTAGTCGCTGGCAAGAGTATGAACAACCGGGGAAAGCAGCAAAATCGCCGTCAGATTCGTGATGGCCATGCAGGCCATAATAATGTCGGCGAGCTGCCACACCAGCGGAAAGTGGAGTAGTGTTCCGCCGATCACGGTGCAGACGGTGGTAATACGCAAAATCCAGATGATGCGAATGGTGTCCAGTTTCAGAAAGATCAGATTATTTTCTGCATAAATGTAGTTAGCGACAATAGAGCTGAAGGCGAACAGAACCACAATCAGCGCAACGAACCCGGCACCCCATTCCCCCGTGAGCGTTACCATAGCCTTCTGGACCAGTTGAATACCTTCCATTGGAACGTACGTGGTGCCATTGCCTGCCAGTAGAATAATCATTGCGCTGGCCGTACAGATAACCAACGTATCGCCCAGCACGCCAATCATCTGCACAATGCCTTGTGCGGCGGGATGCGGAGGCCATGACGCGGCCGCGGCCGCGGCGTTAGGCGTTGAACCCAGGCCCGCTTCATTAGAAAACATACCGCGTTGAAAGCCGCTGGCAATGGCCTGGCTTAGCGTATACCCGGCGGCGCCGGCGGCGGCTTCCTGCCAGCCAAACGCGCTTTTCACAATGGTGACGATGACCTCAGGGATCTGCCCGATATGCCACAGGCAGATGACGATGCTGCAGCCGACCCACAGCAGGGCCATTAAGGGCACGATCCATTGCATCAGGCGGGCAACGCCTTTAATACCGCCGACGATGACGAGCAAAGACAGCACTGCCAGCGAGATCCCGGATACGAGGGGGGGGATGTCGAAAGCAAACTCCAGCGCACGCGAGACCGAGTTCGCCTGGACGCTGTTAAAAACTAAGCCATAGGCAATGAGTAAAAAGATGGCGAACAGAACGCCCATCCAGCGCATGCCCAGCCCGCGCGCCATATACCACGCGGGTCCGCCGCGAAACTGGCCTTTACTGTCGCGTTCTTTATACAGTTGGGCGAGTGAGCATTCGGCAAATGAAGTTGCCATGCCGATCACCGCCGAGACCCACATCCAGAAGACGGCACCCGCCCCCCCAGCCGCGATAGCCAGGGCAACGCCTGCCAGGTTTCCGCTGCCGATACGGGCGGCGAGGCTGGTACACAGAGCCTGAAATGAGGTTAAACCCCCAGGTTGTGGGTTGATGCTATTTTTAAGACTTTTGCCAAACTGGCGAACGTAGCGGAACTGGACGAAACCGGTACGGTAAGTGAACCAAAATCCTGCGCCCAGCAGGAGATAGATCATCACCGAGCCCCACAGTATTTCATTAATAAATGCGAAAAAATCAGGCATTAACATCCCTCTTGTTGATGCCGGCACGCGCTAATATCCTGATGTAAGCGCTACCAATTATCGAACAGTATAAACCTTGTAATGAGATTGATAGCGGGAGTTTACCATAACATCAGGTCGACTCTTTAATTGCGCACTATAGGCTCTGAGATGCGTAATCAGGGCTGAACGGCAGGTGAGGCACTCCCGGCGGTTGCGCTGAGAGTGCGTCGTGCTATCATCAGGAAAGATCGGTTACATCCCCCTAACACGCTGTTTAAAGAGAAACGCTATCATGACGGACAAATTGACCTCCCTTCGTCAGTTCACCACTGTAGTGGCCGACACCGGAGACATCGCGGCAATGAAGCTGTATCAGCCTCAGGATGCCACAACTAACCCTTCTCTCATTCTTAACGCAGCGCAGATCCCGGAATACCGCAAGCTGATTGATGACGCTGTGGCCTGGGCTAAGCAGCAGAGCAACGACCGCGCGCAGCAGGTCGTCGACGCGACGGACAAACTGGCGGTAAACATCGGCCTGGAGATCCTGAAACTGGTCCCGGGTCGTATCTCTACTGAAGTTGACGCGCGCCTGTCCTACGACACCGAAGCGTCTATCGCGAAAGCGAAACGTCTGATCAAAATGTACAACGATGCTGGCATCAGCAACGATCGCATTCTGATCAAACTGGCTTCTACCTGGCAGGGTATCCGTGCCGCGGAGCAGCTGGAAAAAGAAGGCATCAACTGTAACCTGACTCTGCTGTTCTCCTTCGCGCAGGCGCGTGCATGTGCAGAAGCAGGCGTTTACCTGATTTCTCCGTTCGTTGGCCGTATTCTGGACTGGTACAAAGCCAACACCGATAAGAAAGAGTACGCACCGGCAGAAGATCCGGGTGTGGTTTCCGTCACGGAAATCTATGAGTACTACAAACAGCACGGTTACGAAACCGTGGTGATGGGCGCGAGCTTCCGTAACATTGGCGAAATCATTGAGCTGGCGGGCTGCGATCGTCTGACTATTGCCCCGGCACTGCTGAAAGAGCTGGCTGAAAGCGAAGGCGCGCTCGAACGTAAACTGTCCTTCTCTGGCGAAGTGAAAGCGCGTCCTGCACGTATCACTGAAGCTGAGTTCCTGTGGCAGCACAACCAGGACCCGATGGCTGTAGACAAACTGGCAGACGGTATCCGTAAGTTTGCTGTAGACCAGGGCAAACTGGAAAAAATGATCGGCGATCTGCTGTAATCATTTGCGCGTGGCCCTGACGGGGGTCACGCTACCTCTTCTGAAATCTGTCTGTCCTTCCCTTCGCAGTGTATCATTCTGTTTAACGAGACTGTTTAAACGGAATAATCATGAATACTTTACGCATTGGCTTAGTTTCTATTTCTGACCGTGCCTCCAGCGGTGTTTATCAGGATAAGGGTATTCCCGCACTTGAAGAGTGGCTAGCGTCCGCCCTGATAACGCCTTTTGAACTGCAAACCCGGTTGATCCCGGATGAGCAGGCGATCATTGAACAAACATTGTGTGAACTGGTTGATGAAATGGGCTGTCACCTGGTGCTGACCACCGGCGGCACCGGCCCGGCGCGTCGTGATGTAACCCCAGATGCTACGATGGCGGTAGCCGACAGGCAGATGCCCGGCTTTGGTGAACAAATGCGCCAGATTAGCCTGCACTTTGTGCCGACGGCGATCCTCTCCCGTCAGGTTGGGGTTATTCGCAAGCAGGCACTGATCCTCAACCTGCCTGGCCAGCCGAAATCGATCAAAGAAACGCTGGAAGGGGTGAAAGACGCCGACGGTAACGTTATTGTGGCGGGTATTTTTGCAAGTGTACCATATTGTATACAGCTGCTGGATGGACCGTATGTGGAAACCGCCCCGGAAGTGGTAGCATCTTTTCGGCCTAAAAGCGCGATACGCGATACAAATGCCTGAAAGTAGCCTTTTCGTGACATAAAGCGCAATGCCGGTGGAGTATTGAATTGTTTACGATATAGTAATTTTTGATTTACACGTATCGCTAAACACCTTCAATCACTCCACTGACGCATGGTTTGCTATGTCACAACATTCTCGACCGCTGAATCGCCAGGATTATAAAACCCTTTCGCTCGCTGCTCTCGGTGGGGCGCTCGAGTTTTATGATTTTATTATCTTTGTCTTCTTTGCCGCCGTTGTGGGTGAGCTGTTCTTCCCCGCGGACATTCCCGAATGGCTACGTCAGGTGCAAACCTTCGGTATTTTTGCCGCGGGCTATCTGGCGCGCCCGTTAGGCGGCATCATCATGGCGCATTTTGGCGATCTGGTCGGGCGCAAAAAAATGTTCACTCTGAGCATTTTACTGATGGCGATACCGACGCTGGCGATAGGTCTGCTGCCGACGTATACCTCGATGGGGATCCTGGCCCCGCTGTTGCTGTTGCTGATGCGTATTCTGCAAGGTGCCGCCATTGGAGGAGAAGTGCCGGGGGCCTGGGTGTTTGTTGCCGAACACGTGCCGGAGCGCCGTATCGGCATTGCCTGTGGAACGCTGACCGCCGGGTTAACGGTGGGGATCCTTCTGGGCTCGGTGGTGGCCACGTTGGTGAATACCAGCCTGACGCAGCAGGCGGTACATGAGTACGGCTGGCGTATACCTTTCTTGCTGGGAGGTGCGTTTGGGCTGGTGGCAATGTATTTGCGCCGCTGGTTGCAGGAGACGCCGATCTTTCTCGAGATGCAGCAGCGCAAAGCGTTGGCGCAGGAACTGCCGGTGAAGTCGGTCGTCAGCAAGCATAAAAAAGCAGTGGCGGTGTCGATGCTACTGACCTGGCTGCTCTCAGCTGGGATTGTGGTGGTGATCCTGATGTCGCCCGTCTGGCTGCAAAAACAGTATGGTTTTGCACCTGCGCTGACGTTACAGGCCAACAGCGTGGCCACCATTATGCTGTGCATCGGGTGCTTGCTGGCGGGATTCGTGGTCGACAGAGTGGGTGCCAGCAAAACCTTTATTGTCGGTAGCCTGCTGCTGGCCTGTTCCAGCTGGTTTTTCTATCACCTGATCGGCAGTCATCCTGAGCACCTGTTCCTGTTGTACGGTCTGGTTGGGCTTTGCGTTGGCGTGGTTGGCGCGGTGCCTTACGTGATGGTACGGGCGTTCCCGGCGGAAGTCCGTTTTACTGGTATTTCTTTTTCCTATAACGTCTCGTATGCCATTTTCGGTGGTTTGACGCCAATCGCGGTCACGATGTTGATGAGTGTGTCGCCGATGGCTCCGGCCTGGTATGTGCTGGCGCTTTCGTTGGTGGGTTTAGGGCTGGGGATTTGGCTACGACAGGATATTTATCATCGTGATACGGACGCTGAGGGAGAATTACAGCGTCTGTAAGGATTATCCCCCCTTGCGGGGGGATACAGACAGAATTAGTGCATTTCACCAATTGGCAGGATGGTGCGGCCAAACTGTTCGTTCAGCACTTCACCCATCGCCAGGTAAATGGCGCTTGCGCCACACACTAAGCCAATCCAGCCAGCAACATGAATAATCGCTTCGTTACCTGCAATATTGCCCACAGCCAGCAGGGCGAACAGCACGGTCAGGCTCAGGAAGACAAACTGCAGCGCGCGGTTTGCTTTCAGTGTGCCGAAGAACATGAACAGGGTGAACACGCCCCACAGACCCAAATACACGCCGAGGAACTGCACGTTCGGTGCTTCTGTCAGGCCCATTTTCGGCATTAACAGGATCGCGACCAGCGTCAGCCAGAACGAGCCGTAAGAGGTGAAGGCGGTTAAGCCGAAGGTATTGCCTTTTTTGTACTCCAGCAGACCGGCAAAAATTTGCGCGATACCGCCGTAGAACAGTCCCATCGCCAGGATAATACCGTCAAGGGCGAAGAAACCCGCGTTATGCAGGTTAAGCAAAATGGTGGTCATGCCGAAGCCCATCAGGCCCAGCGGTGCCGGATTAGCCAACTTAGTGTTGCCCATAATTCCTCAAAATCATCATTGATTGAATGGTGAAATAATTTCCCCGAAAAACGATCACGGACTTCGGGGCGCGGCATGATAATCAGGGGAGAGGGGGCTGTCTATGATCTGATGAGGGGAAAATGAATTTTTTTCCCCAGTACTGAATATCATGGCCGAGAAGTCAGGGGGTTAGTCATCACCAATGACTTTTAAGGTCGCCATGTCGGAGGAGTTTACTGACTGGCCAGAGAAGGTGATTTTAGACACACAGCGTTTGTTGTCGTTGTCGCTATTGATGTTAATCCAGTTGGTGGTTTTCCCCTCTTTGATGGAGGACGGAACATTCAGGCTCTGGCTGGACATGCGCGCGGCTTTAAAATAAACGGAAGCGCCATTTAGTGTGATATCACCACGGTCTGCCGTCAGTTGAATACGCTTCACGACACGACAAACAGGGATTCTTAGCGTGAGATCGTTGGTTGCATTTCTGGGCATGGCAATCATTCCCAGAACTTTATGATCGTTAGCCTGTGCAGCGCTGCTCAGCAGCAGGCCTATCAACAGGCTGGTGGGAAGGGTAAACAGGGATTTCATGAAATTTCTCTTTGACGGGTTCAAAAGTGAGTGACCAGTGACCATAATACCGCCGTTGGAAAAACGGTTCATGCAGGTAATCTTTTCTTTTTATTACAATTTTCAAGTGAATGACTGGTATTTTTAATATTGGTTTTATGAATTATTTTGGGGTGGTGACTATTTACTTTCCTGTTTTTCTGCCCGTTATCTCTCATTTTATTACGATCGGGCTAAAAAAAATTTGCATGCCCCCCTTGATGACGTGGGTTACGACCCCATCTTGTAGACAACCGCAGTGGTGAGTCTGAAAAAAAACGATTCAGGGTAGTTGAAACCGCACGTTTCGCCCTTATTACAGATTCACAACCACCTGATGACAGAATTTTTAGTGGAGACGTTTAGATGGGTAAAATTATTGGTATCGACCTGGGTACTACCAACTCTTGTGTAGCGATTATGGATGGCACTACTGCACGTGTGCTGGAGAACGCCGAGGGCGATCGCACCACGCCTTCTATCATTGCTTATACCCAGGATGGTGAAACTCTGGTTGGTCAGCCGGCTAAACGTCAGGCAGTGACAAACCCGCAAAACACCCTGTTTGCGATTAAACGCCTGATTGGCCGCCGCTTCCAGGACGAAGAAGTACAGCGTGATGAAGCCATCATGCCGTACAAAATCATCGGTGCTGACAACGGTGATGCATGGATTGACGTAAAAGGTCAGAAACTGGCACCGCCGCAGATCTCTGCTGAAGTGCTGAAAAAAATGAAGAAAACGGCTGAAGATTACCTGGGCGAACCGGTAACTGAAGCGGTTATCACCGTACCTGCATACTTCAACGATGCTCAGCGTCAGGCAACGAAAGACGCCGGCCGTATCGCAGGTCTGGAAGTCAAACGTATCATCAACGAACCGACCGCTGCTGCACTGGCTTACGGTCTGGACAAAGAAGTCGGCAACCGTACTATCGCGGTCTACGACCTCGGTGGTGGTACTTTCGATATCTCTATTATCGAAATCGACGAAGTTGACGGTGAAAAAACCTTCGAAGTTCTGGCAACCAACGGTGATACCCACCTCGGTGGTGAAGACTTCGATAGCCGCATGATCAACTATCTCGTTGATGAATTTAAGAAAGATCAGGGCATTGACCTGCGTAACGACCCGCTGGCAATGCAGCGCCTGAAAGAAGCCGCAGAGAAAGCGAAAATTGAGCTGTCTTCTGCGCAGCAGACCGACGTTAACCTGCCGTACATCACTGCAGATGCGTCTGGTCCGAAACACATGAACATCAAAGTGACTCGTGCGAAACTGGAAAGCCTGGTAGAAGACCTGGTTAACCGTTCTATCGAGCCGCTGAAAGTTGCTCTGCAGGATGCTGGTCTGTCTGTTTCTGACGTTCAGGACGTTATCCTGGTCGGTGGTCAGACTCGTATGCCGATGGTACAGAAGAAAGTTGCTGAGTTCTTCGGTAAAGAACCGCGTAAAGACGTTAACCCGGACGAAGCTGTAGCAATCGGTGCTGCTGTTCAGGGTGGTGTATTGACCGGTGATGTTAAAGACGTACTGCTGCTGGACGTTACCCCGCTGTCTCTGGGTATCGAAACCATGGGCGGCGTGATGACACCGCTGATCGCGAAAAACACCACTATCCCGACCAAGCACAGCCAGGTGTTCTCTACCGCTGAAGACAACCAGTCCGCGGTAACCATCCATGTGCTGCAGGGTGAACGTAAACGTGCTGCTGATAACAAAGATCTGGGTCAGTTTAACCTGGATGGTATCAGCCCGGCACCGCGCGGTATGCCGCAGATCGAAGTGACCTTCGATATCGATGCTGACGGTATCCTGCACGTTTCTGCGAAAGATAAAAACAGCGGTAAAGAGCAGAAGATCACCATCAAGGCGTCTTCTGGTCTGAACGAAGAAGAAATTCAGAAAATGGTTCGCGAAGCAGAAGCGAACGCAGAATCTGACCGTAAGTTTGAAGAGCTGGTCCAGACCCGTAACCAGGGTGACCATCTGCTGCACAGCACTCGCAAGCAGGTTGAAGAAGCAGGCGATAAACTGCCGGCTGACGACAAAACTGCTATCGAGTCCGCTCTGACTGCGCTGGAAACGTCTTTGAAAGGCGAAGACAAAGCAGATATCGAAGCGAAAATGCAGGCGCTGGCACAGGTTTCCCAGAAACTGATGGAAATCGCTCAGCAGCAGCATGCACAGCAGCAGGCGGGTTCAGCTGATGCTTCCGCGAACAACGCGAAAGATGACGATGTTGTCGACGCTGAGTTTGAAGAAGTGAAAGACAAAAAATAATCGCCCTTTGAACGGGTAAAACACTGGCACGGGCGAAGAGGTTTCCTCTCCGCCCGTGCACGCATGTTAGGGGCAGATAAAAAGAGATGGCTAAGCAAGACTATTACGAGATTTTGGGCGTTTCCAAAACAGCGGAAGAGCGTGAAATCAAAAAGGCCTATAAGCGCCTGGCCATGAAATTTCACCCGGACCGTAACCAGGGTGATAAAGAGGCCGAAGCCAAATTCAAAGAGATCAAAGAAGCCTACGAGATCCTGACCGACGC
This sequence comes from Citrobacter sp. KH_055_1, assembly GCF_057838705.1. NCBI lineage: Bacteria > Pseudomonadati > Pseudomonadota > Gammaproteobacteria > Enterobacterales > Enterobacteriaceae > Citrobacter > Citrobacter sp. KH_055_1. The sequence continues at coordinate 4,029,518 of NZ_CM174473.1, read as the reverse complement.
GCAAAAACGCGCGGCTTACGATCAGTACGGTCATGCTGCGTTTGAGCAAGGCGGTATGGGCGGCGGTGGCGGTTTCGGCGGCGGTGCTGACTTCAGCGATATCTTTGGTGACGTGTTTGGCGATATCTTTGGCGGTGGTCGTGGCCGTCAGCGCGCCTCACGTGGTGCGGATTTACGTTACAACATGGATCTCACTCTGGAAGAAGCCGTGCGTGGCGTCACCAAAGAGATCCGTATTCCTACGCTGGAAGAGTGTGACGTTTGCCACGGCAGCGGCGCGAAATCCGGGACTCAGCCGCAGACCTGTCCGACCTGTCACGGTTCCGGTCAGGTGCAGATGCGTCAGGGTTTCTTTGCCGTACAGCAGACCTGTCCACACTGTCAGGGCCGCGGTACGCTGATTAAAGATCCGTGCAACAAATGTCACGGGCATGGCCGCGTAGAGAAGAGCAAAACACTGTCCGTTAAAATCCCGGCAGGGGTTGATACCGGTGACCGTATTCGTTTATCTGGTGAAGGCGAAGCGGGTGAGCATGGCGCACCGTCAGGCGATTTGTACGTTCAGGTGCAGGTGAAACAGCACCCGATTTTCGAACGTGAAGGAAATAACCTGTACTGTGAAGTGCCGATCAACTTTGCGATGGCTGCGCTGGGCGGCGAGATTGAAGTCCCGACGCTGGATGGCCGGGTGAAGTTAAAAGTCCCTGGCGAAACGCAAACCGGTAAACTTTTCCGTATGCGTGGTAAAGGCGTTAAGTCGGTACGCGGTGGTGCTCAGGGCGATCTGCTGTGTCGCGTGGTGGTTGAAACCCCGGTTGGTTTGAACGACAAGCAGAAACAGTTGCTGAAAGATCTGCAGGACAGTTTTGGCGGCCCAACGGGCGAACAAAACAGCCCGCGTTCTAAAAGCTTCTTCGACGGCGTGAAGAAATTCTTTGACGACCTGACGCGTTAATTTACCGCCATAAATTTGATAAAAAGCCTGGGACTGAAGAGTCTCAGGCTTTTTTATTTTTTCGGATCCGTCCTGAACAGGAACGAAACAATCCAGATTGTTAGATCGTAAAAACCGATCTATTTATCATGAATAATCTAATATTAACGATGAGTCATGCGGAGTAAGATAGTAATTACGAAGTATTCACCCAATAGAGAGAATAAAAGTGAAACATCTACATCGTTTTTTTAGTAGCGATGCCTCGGGAGGCATTATTTTGATCATCGCTGCGGTAGTAGCAATGTTGATGGCCAATATCGGCGTAACCAGTGGATGGTACCACGACTTTCTGGAGACCCCGGTTCAACTGCGGGTCGGCGCGCTTGAGATCAATAAAAATATGCTGCTGTGGATCAACGACGCCTTAATGGCGGTGTTTTTCCTGCTGATTGGTCTGGAAGTTAAGCGTGAGCTGATGCAGGGATCGCTGGCCAGTTTACGCCAGGCTGCGTTTCCGGTGATTGCCGCGATTGGCGGGATGATTGTCCCGGCGCTGTTGTATCTGGCATTCAACTATGCCGACCCCATCACACGTGAAGGATGGGCGATCCCGGCGGCAACGGATATCGCTTTTGCGCTCGGCGTACTGGCGCTGCTGGGCAGCCGTGTTCCGCTGGCGCTGAAAATCTTTCTCATGGCGTTGGCGATTATTGACGATCTTGGCGCGATTGTGATCATCGCACTGTTCTATACCAGCGATCTCTCTCTGCTGTCGTTGGGGGTTGCCGCATTAGCGATTCTTATTCTGGCGGCGTTGAACCTGTGTGGTGTCAGACGTACCGGTATTTATATCCTGGTGGGCGTCGTGTTATGGACCGCAGTGCTGAAGTCAGGGGTGCATGCGACGCTGGCGGGTGTGATTGTCGGTTTCTTCATCCCGTTGAAGGAAAAGCATGGCCGTTCTCCGGCGAAACGTCTGGAGCATGTGCTGCATCCGTGGGTGGCCTATCTGATTCTGCCGTTGTTTGCCTTCGCCAATGCGGGGGTTCCACTGCAGGGTGTGACGATGGACGGATTGACCTCCATCCTGCCGCTGGGGATTATCGCCGGCCTGCTTATCGGTAAACCGCTGGGGATTAGCCTGTTCTGCTGGCTGGCGTTACGCCTCAAGGTGGCGCAGCTGCCTGAAGGCACGAACTTCCAGCAAATCATGGCGGTGGGTATTCTTTGCGGGATTGGCTTTACGATGTCTATTTTCATCGCCAGCCTAGCGTTTGGTAACGTTGATCCGGAGCTGATTAACTGGGCGAAACTGGGGATCCTGATTGGTTCTCTGCTATCGGCGGTGATCGGTTATAGCTGGCTGCGTACCCGGTTAAACGCGTCAGCCTGAGCCGATAACCCTTTGGTGACAATTTTCAGGGAGAGAGTATGTCTCATATAAATTACAACCACCTGTATTACTTCTGGCATGTGTATAAAGAAGGTTCGGTGGTGGGGGCCGCAGAAGCGCTTTATCTGACACCGCAAACCATTACCGGGCAGATCAAAGCGCTGGAGGAACGCTTACAGGGGAAGTTGTTTAAGCGTAAGGGGCGAGGGCTGGAGCCTAGTGAGCTAGGCGAATTAGTTTTTCGTTATGCGGACAAAATGTTCACTTTAAGCCAGGAGATGCTGGATATCGTGAACTACCGCAAAGAGTCTAACTTGCTGTTCGATGTGGGCGTGGCGGATGCGTTATCTAAACAGCTGGTCAGTAGCGTGCTCGACGCTGCCGTCGTTGACGATGAACAAATCCATCTACGCTGCTTTGAATCCACGCATGAGATGCTGCTGGAGCAGCTCAGCCAGCACAAGCTGGATATGATTATCTCCGACTGCCCAATCGACTCAACGCAGCAGGAAGGGCTGTTCTCGGTAAAAATCGGCGAGTGTTGCGTGAGTTTCTGGTGCACCAATCCGCTGCCGGAGAAGCCGTTTCCAGCCTGCCTTGAGGAGCGTCGCCTGCTGATACCAGGACGTCGCTCAATGCTCGGGCGCAAGCTGCTGAACTGGATTAACTCGCAGGGACTGAACGTTGAGATCCTCGGAGAGTTTGACGATGCCGCCTTGATGAAAGCCTTTGGCGCTACGCACAATGCTATTTTCGTCGCCCCTACGCTCTATTCGAACAATTTCTACGCTGATGATTCCATCATTGAGATTGGACGCGTGGAGAATGTGATGGAGGAGTACCATGCCATTTTTGCGGAGAGGATGATCCAGCATCCGGCGGTGCAGCGTATTTGCAATGCTAACTACTCGGCATTGTTTGCGCCGGGGAGTAAGTAAACAGACATAAAAAAACCCGCTTACGCGGGTTTTTTCACAAAGCGACAGCAAGCAGGCGATTAAGCCAGTTTGTTGATCTGTGCAGTCAGGTTTGCTTTATGACGTGCAGCTTTGTTTTTGTGGATCAGACCTTTAGCAGCCTGACGATCCACGATTGGTTGCATTTCGTTAAATGCTTTCAGTGCAGTAGCTTTGTCGCCAGCTTCAATAGCTGCGTATACTTTCTTGATGAAAGTACGCATCATAGAGCGACGGCTAGCGTTGTGCTTGCGGGCCTTTTCAGACTGAACGGCGCGCTTCTTAGCTGATTTGATATTAGCCAAGGTCCAACTCCCAAATGTGTTCTATATGGACAATTCAAAGGCCGAGGAATATGCCCTTTTAGCCTTCTTTTGTCAATGGATTTGTGCAAATAAGCGCCGTTTAAAATGCAGCACTCGTTGCGTAGTGATGGCGCAGGATTCTACCAGCTTGCGTGCTGTGAATACAGCTTTTCCACGAGAAAAGTTGAATTGATTGGTCAGCGGAGGACCGCATTTTGTTTCATAACAATGAAAACAATCTTCTTTCTGTTTCGCAGAACCAATCGCCGGTTAACCTTGACCGCGGTACAGGGTATACTTTCACGATTTTCACTGTTTTGAGCCAGACATGAAGCTGATACGAGGCATACATAATCTCAGTCAGGCCCCGCATGGGTGTGTGCTGACTATTGGTAATTTCGACGGCGTGCACCGTGGTCATCGCGCGTTGTTGCAGGGCTTACAGGAAGAAGGGCGCAAACGAAATTTACCGGTCATGGTGATGATTTTCGAGCCGCAGCCGCTGGAGCTGTTTGCGACTGAAAAGTCACCTGCGCGACTGACCCGCCTGCGGGAAAAGCTGCGTTATCTGGCGGAATGTGGTGTTGATTACGTGCTGTGCGTGCGTTTTGACCGGCGTTTTGCCGCATTAACGGCGCAGAACTTTATCAGCGACCTGTTGGTGAAGCGCCTTGGCGTACAATTTCTTGCCGTAGGTGATGATTTCCGCTTTGGCGCTAGCCGCGCGGGCGATTTCTTGTTATTACAGGAAGCGGGCGCGGAGTATGGCTTTGATATCACCAGCACCCAGACCTTCTGTGAGGGCGGGGTGCGAATCAGCAGCACTGCTGTGCGCCAGGCGCTAGCAGAAGATAATCTGCTGTTAGCCGAAAGCTTACTGGGCCATCCGTTTACCATTTCAGGACGGGTGGTACACGGCGACGAGTTAGGGCGGACCATCGGGTTCCCCACGGCGAATTTACCGCTTCGTCGCCAGGTTTCTCCAGTTAAAGGGGTGTACGCGGTTGAGGTGATGGGCTTGGGCGAAACGCCTTTACCCGGTGTCGCGAATATCGGAACCCGCCCAACGGTGGCCGGTGTACGCCAGCAGTTAGAAGTGCATCTACTGGATGTTGTAATGGACCTCTACGGTCGCCATATAGATGTCGTGCTGCGTAAAAAAATACGCAACGAGCAGCGATTTGCCTCGCTGGATGAACTAAAAGCGCAGATTGCGCGTGATGAGTTAACTGCCCGCGAATTTTTTGGGCTATCAAAACCGGCTTAACGCCTATACGAGTTTTAAATACGGAACCGAGAATCTGATGAGTGACTTTAAATCAACCCTGAATTTGCCGGAAACAGGGTTCCCGATGCGCGGCGATCTCGCCAAGCGTGAACCGGGAATGCTGGCGCGTTGGACCGATGATGACCTGTACGGCATCATTCGTGCGGCTAAAAAAGGCAAAAAAACCTTTATTCTGCATGATGGCCCTCCTTATGCGAATGGCAGCATTCATATTGGTCACTCCGTTAACAAGATTCTGAAAGACATTATCGTGAAGTCCAAAGGGCTTTCCGGTTACGACTCCCCTTATATCCCTGGCTGGGACTGCCACGGCCTGCCTATCGAACTGAAAGTAGAGCAGGAGTTCGGCAAGCCGGGTGAAAAGTTCACTGCCGCAGAGTTCCGCGCCAAGTGCCGCGAATACGCCGCAACGCAGGTTGACGGTCAGCGTAAAGACTTTATCCGTCTGGGCGTGCTGGGTGACTGGCAGAAGCCGTACCTGACGATGGACTTCAAAACCGAAGCCAACATCATTCGCGCGCTGGGTAAAATCATCGGTAACGGCCATCTGCATAAAGGCGCGAAGCCGGTGCACTGGTGTGTAGACTGCCGTTCCGCGCTGGCGGAAGCGGAAGTTGAGTATTACGACAAAACCTCCCCGTCTATCGACGTTGCGTTCCACGCCGCCGATCAGGATGCGGTGAAAGCGAAATTTGGCGTTTCTGACGTGAATGGCCCGATCTCTCTGGTTATCTGGACCACCACTCCGTGGACCCTGCCGGCTAACCGTGCGATTTCTCTGGCCCCTGATTTTGACTATGCACTGGTGCAGATTGACGGTCAGGCCGTGATTCTGGCAAAAGATCTGGTCGAAAGTGTGATGCAGCGTCTCGGCGCGGCGGATTACACCATTCTGGGCACGGTAAAAGGCGCTGAGCTGGAACTGCTGCGCTTTACCCATCCGTTCATTGGCTTTGATGTTCCGGCGATCCTGGGCGATCACGTGACGCTGGATGCCGGTACCGGTGCGGTACACACCGCACCTGGCCACGGTCCGGATGATTACGTGATTGGTCAGAAATACGGCCTGGAAGTCGCAAACCCGGTAGGGCCAGATGGTACCTATCTGCCGGGTACGTACCCGACCCTGGATGGAGTTAACGTCTTCAAAGCGAACGATGTTGTCGTGGCGCTGCTGACTGAAAAAGGTGCACTGCTGCACGTTGAGAAGATGCAGCACAGCTATCCGTGCTGCTGGCGTCACAAGTCACCGATCATCTTCCGTGCCACCCCGCAGTGGTTTGTCAGCATGGATCAGAAAGGCCTGCGTGCGCAGTCGCTGAAAGAGATTAAAGGCGTGCAGTGGATCCCCGATTGGGGCCAGGCGCGTATTGAATCGATGGTCGCCAACCGCCCTGACTGGTGTATCTCCCGTCAGCGTACGTGGGGTGTGCCGATGTCTCTGTTTGTCCACAAAGACACTGAAGAGCTGCATCCGCGCGCCATCGAACTGATGGAAGAAGTGGCTAAACGCGTTGAAGTTGACGGTATCCAGGCGTGGTGGGATCTCGATCCCAAAGATATCCTCGGTGATGAAGCCGATCAGTACGTCAAAGTACCGGATACCCTGGACGTATGGTTCGACTCCGGTTCTACCCACTCATCCGTCGTCGACGTGCGTCCTGAGTTTTCGGGGCATGCGGCAGATATGTATCTGGAAGGCTCTGACCAGCATCGTGGCTGGTTCATGTCTTCGCTGATGATCTCCACTGCGATGAAGGGCAAAGCGCCGTACCGTCAGGTACTGACCCACGGTTTCACCGTTGATGGTCAGGGCCGCAAGATGTCCAAGTCCATCGGTAATACCGTTTCTCCGCAGGACGTGATGAACAAGCTGGGTGCGGATATTCTGCGCCTGTGGGTGGCGTCTACCGACTATACCGGTGAAATGGCTGTTTCTGACGAAATCCTGAAACGTGCTGCTGACAGCTATCGCCGTATCCGTAACACCGCGCGCTTCCTGCTGGCAAACCTGAACGGGTTTGATCCGGTGAAAGACATGGTGAAACCGGAAGAGATGGTTGTTCTGGACCGGTGGGCTGTGGGCTGTGCGCAAGCGGCGCAGGACGAGATCCTCAAAGCCTACGAAGCCTATGACTTCCACGAAGTGGTACAGCGCCTGATGCGTTTCTGCTCCGTCGAAATGGGTTCGTTCTACCTTGACATCATCAAAGACCGTCAATACACCGCGAAAGCGGACAGCGTGGCGCGTCGTAGCTGCCAGACCGCGCTGTTCCATATTGCTGAAGCGCTGGTGCGTTGGATGGCGCCGATCATGTCCTTCACCGCAGATGAAATCTGGGGCTACCTGCCGGGCGATCGTGAAAAATACGTCTTCACCGGTGAGTGGTATCAGGGGCTGTTTGGCCTGGCCGATACCGAAGCGATGAACGATACGTTCTGGGACGAGCTGCTGAAAGTGCGTGGCGAAGTGAACAAGGTCATCGAGCAGGCACGTGCAGACAAGAAAGTGGGCGGTTCTCTGGAAGCGGCAGTGACCCTGTACGCTGAACCTGAACTGGCTGCCAAGCTGACAGCGCTGGGCGAAGAGTTACGCTTTGTTCTGTTGACCTCGGGTGCGACCGTTGCGGACTATGCTGCAGCACCGGCCGATGCTCAGCAGAGCGAACTGCTCAAAGGCTTGAAAATTGCTCTGAGCAAAGCCGAAGGCGAGAAATGCCCGCGCTGCTGGCATTACACGACCGACGTGGGTCAGGTGGCGGAACACGCAGAAATCTGCGGACGCTGTGTCAGCAACATCGCCGGTGATGGCGAACAACGTAAGTTTGCCTGATGAGTCAGCCTCTTTGTTCAACAGGACTCCGCTGGCTGTGGCTGGTGGTAGTCGTGCTGATTATTGATTTGGGCAGCAAGTACCTGATCCTCCAGAATTTTGCTCTGGGGGATACGGTGTCGCTGTTCCCGTCACTGAATCTGCACTATGCGCGTAACTATGGCGCGGCGTTTAGCTTCCTGGCTGACAGCGGTGGCTGGCAGCGGTGGTTCTTTGCCGGTATCGCGATCGGTATTTGCGTCATTCTAATGGTGATGATGTATCGCTCGAAGGCGACGCAGAAGCTGAATAACATCGCGTATGCGTTAATCATTGGCGGTGCACTGGGCAACCTGTTTGACCGCCTGTGGCACGGCTTCGTCGTGGATATGATTGACTTTTACGTCGGTGACTGGCATTTCGCCACCTTCAACCTTGCCGATACGGCGATTTGTATCGGTGCGGCGTTGATTGTGCTGGAAGGCTTCTTACCGGCGAAAGAGAAAAAAGCCGCATAAAAATATGCCGGATGGCGCTATGCTTATCCGGCCTACACTCTACTGCGAATCTTGTAGGCCCGGTAAGCGTAGCGCCACCGGGCAAACAGGCGGCAGCACTTTTAAAGAGCAATCTGCATGTCTAAATCAGTACAGAGTAACAGTGCGGTGCTGGTGCACTTCACCTTAAAGCTCGACGATGGCTCCACCGCAGAGTCAACCCGCAGCAACGGCAAGCCTGCGCTGTTTCGCCTGGGCGACGGTTCTCTGTCTGAAGGACTGGAACAACACCTGCTGGGGTTAAAAGAGGGCGATAAAACCACTTTTGCTCTGGAGCCTGATGCTGCTTTTGGCGTATCAAGCCCGGACCTCATTCAGTATTTCTCGCGTCGGGAGTTTATGGACGCGGGTGAGCCAGAAATTGGCGCTATCATGCTCTTTACCGCAATGGACGGCAGTGAGATGCCTGGCGTGATCCGCGAAATCAACGGTGATTCCATCACGGTTGACTTCAACCATCCGCTGGCTGGGCATACCGTTCATTTTGATATTGAAGTGCTGGAAGTCGAACCGGCACTGGAGGCGTAAAATGCAGATCCTGTTGGCTAACCCGCGCGGATTTTGCGCTGGCGTAGACCGCGCTATCAGCATTGTGGAAAACGCGCTGGCTATCTACGGCGCGCCGATTTATGTCCGTCATGAAGTGGTGCATAACCGCTATGTGGTGGATAGCCTGCGCGAGCGCGGCGCTATTTTTATTGAGCAAATCAGTGAAGTACCGGACGGTGCGATCCTGATTTTCTCCGCCCACGGCGTGTCTCAGGCCGTGCGTAACGAAGCCAAAGGCCGCGATCTGACGGTCTTTGATGCCACCTGCCCGCTGGTGACCAAAGTGCATATGGAAGTCGCGCGCGCCAGCCGCCGTGGCGAAGAGTCGATTCTGATTGGTCACGCCGGACACCCGGAGGTTGAGGGTACGATGGGCCAGTACAGCAACCCGCAGGGGGGGATGTACCTGGTGGAATCGCCGGAAGACGTTCTGACGTTGAATGTCAAAAATGAAGGTAAGCTCTCCTTCATGACCCAGACTACGCTCTCGGTTGATGACACCTCTGATGTGATTGATGCCCTGCGTCAACGCTTCCCGAAAATTGTTGGGCCGCGCAAAGACGATATCTGCTATGCCACCACCAACCGTCAGGAAGCGGTTCGTGCGTTGGCGGAGCAAGCGGATGTGGTACTGGTTGTCGGCTCGAAAAACTCGTCGAACTCCAACCGCCTGGCAGAACTGGCCCAGCGTATGGGCAAGGCCGCGTATCTGATTGACGATGCGACCGATATCCAGGAAGTCTGGGTGAAAGATGCGGCGTGCGTCGGCGTGACGGCCGGTGCTTCTGCGCCGGATATTTTGGTACAGAACGTGATTGTCCGTCTGCAGGAGCTCGGCGGTGGGGATGCTATCCCACTGGAAGGCCGTGAAGAGAACATCGTTTTCGAAGTGCCGAAAGAGCTGCGTGTGGATGTTCGTGAAGTAGAGTAACTCTTTCGCGTCATGATTATGAGAAGATGCCAGACTTAACGTCTGGCATTTTTTTGGAGAAACCATGCGCTTACCGATCATTCTTGATACCGATCCCGGCATTGATGATGCGGCGGCGATTGCCGCTGCACTGTTTTCCCCTGAGCTGGATCTGCAGCTGATGACGACGGTGGCAGGCAACGTGTCGGTGGAAAAAACGACCCGTAATGCGTTGCAGTTGCTGCACTTTTGGAATGCGGATATTCCGTTGGCGCAGGGGGCCGCTATGCCGCTGGTGCGGCCGCTGCGTGATGCGGCTTCAGTGCACGGTGAGTCCGGTATGGCAGGGTATGATTTTGTCGAACACAATCGGCAGCCGCTGGCGAAACCCGCCTTCCAGGCAATTCGAGATGCGCTGATGCATGCCCCGCAGCCCGTTACGCTGGTGGCAATTGGCCCGTTGACCAATATTGCTCTGTTGCTTACCCACTATCCTGAATGCGTATTCAATATACGCCGCCTGGTGATGATGGGCGGTTCAGCCGGGCGCGGTAACTTTACGCCCAATGCGGAGTTTAATATTGCTGTCGATCCCGAAGCGGCGGCGAAGGTCTTTTGCAGTGGGCTGGAGATAGTCATGTGCGGGCTGGATGTCACCAACCAGGCCATGCTGGCACCAGAGTACCTGGCAACATTACCCGCACGTAATCAGACGGGGAAAATGCTGCATGCGCTGTTCAGTCATTATCGTAGCGGCAGCATGAATACCGGTCTGCGTATGCACGATCTCTGCGCCATTGCCTGGCTGGTCCGCCCGGATCTGTTCACGCTCCAGCCCTGCTTTGTGGCGGTGGAAACCCAGGGGGAATACACCTCGGGAACGACGGTAGTGGATATCGAGGGTCGCCTTGGGCAGCCTGCCAACGCGCAGGTCGCGCTGGCGCTGGATGTTGACGGCTTCCGCCAGTGGGTCGCTGAGGTGCTGTCACGCGCGCCATAATCAACGGCCAGATTGAGGCAATTTCTCGCTAAGGTAATCAATCATGGCCCGCATTCTGGCGGGCATATGTTGGTTGCGTGTCCATAAGAGCCACAGATCGCCGCTGTAATCGCTGATAAACTCCCACTCCGGTAATACCTGGACAATCTCGCCGCTGGCAAGCGTTTCACGGGCGGTAAACAGCGGCAGGCTGCCAATCCCCAGATGATGCTTTACCGCGTCCAGCCGCACGCCGGTATGGTTGGCAGCATAACGCCCATGAGTTTGCAGAGTTTCAATTTTATCCCCACGGCGAAACTTCCAGCGCGAATCGGCGGGCGTTTCGCCAAGGCTAATACAGCTATGATCGCGTAGGGCTTGTGGGGTATCGGGCGTACCGTGCTGGCGCAAATATTCCGGCGTGGCGCAGATAACGTGACTGACCGGCATCAGCGGCTTGCCGTACAAACCCGGCGACGGCGACTGACTGATGCGCAGTGCCAGATCCACGCCATCATCAATCAAGTCCATATAGCGGTCTTCCAGCCTCAGACAGACATCCACGTCCGGGAAGCGGGTGAAAAACTCCGCCATTAAAGGGTGAATAACAAAACGCCCGACCGCCTTTGGCACGCTGACCGTTAGCTTCCCTTGGGCAATAGCCTGGCGGCTGCTGCCGGAGTCTACCGCCATTTGCGCGGCGTTTAGCATCTCTTGCGCGTGTTCATAAACCATCTTCCCGGTCTCGCTTAGCGCCAGCTTACGGGTGGTGCGGTGCAGCAGTTTGCTGCCTAATGCCTGCTCAAGCCGCGAGACGCTGCGGCTGATAGCGGAAGGCGTTGCGCCGGATATTTTGGCGGCGGCGGAGAAACTCCCCTGGTCGACAATCAACACAAAGGTGGCAAGGTCAGGAAGCAGGTTGGGATTCATTTGTGCGTACCGGGCAAAGATGCATTGAATGTTGATGGGATTATCGGTGCTGGTAAAGTGAATATACTCTGCTCATCAAGAGGAGAACAACCATGACTGAACGTCTTTATTACACCAGCGATGACACCCGAGGCCATGCGACGATCACACACTGCACGGCAGAACCCGATGGGCGCTATGCGATTACGCTCGATAGCACGCTGTTTCATCCACAGGGCGGCGGACAACCCTCGGACAGTGGCGCGATCGGTGGCGTCCCGGTTGAAGGCGTGATGACGCGCGGTGAAGAGGTGGTGCATATTGTGGCGCAACCGCTGCCGCCTGGCGAAACGACGCTGCATATTGATGCTGCTGTCCGCCATCTTCACGCCCGTCTGCACTCAGCCGGGCACATGATTGGTAAGGCCGGTGAAATATTTGGTTGGCGACCGGTTAAAGCGCACCATTGGCCGAATGAAGGGCGCATTACTTTTGCGATAGGTGAGGGCAGCACTTTGCCGGAAGCAACACAACTGATGGCGAAAATTGGCCAATGGCAGACCGACAATCTTGCGCGCCGAATTACCTTTGACGGCGGCTTACGCCAGGTCGGTTTTGGTGACCTACCGGGATATCCTTGTGGCGGTACGCACGTGGCCCGTTTATCCGAGCTGGGTGAGGTGATCATTACACAGGTTAAGCTGAAAAAAGGGCAGATGGTGGTGAGCTATACTCTAGCGGCCTGAAAATGGGCTGGCAGAAACGGTCACGCGAATTGGCTACCTACCGTTGGGTTTTAAAGTGCTTTTCTTATCGTCTGTCGCCATTCTGAGCGAGTTTGACTTCTTTCCCCGACTGCGGCAATGATTCATCCTGCGGGGTGAATCATGTCTTTTACTGATATTCCTCTCTGTTTATCATTAATTTCTAATTATGGACGTTTTCGGCTGGCGACCCTGTCGCGGGCTGGTTACTCTGAAAACGATTTACGCAATTTTAACAAAAGAGAATAGCTATGCATGATGCACAAATCCGCGTCGCCATTGCAGGCGCCGGTGGCCGCATGGGACGGCAGTTAATTCAGGCTGCGATGGCGATGGAAGGAGTACAACTGGGGGCGGCACTAGAGCGTGACGGCTCCTCTTTACTGGGCAGCGATGCTGGTGAGCTGGCGGGCGTTGGAAAATCTGGCGTAACCGTTCAGAGCAGCCTCGAAGCGGTAAAAGACGATTTCGATGTCTTTATCGATTTTACCCGCCCGGAAGGCACGCTGACGCATCTGGCATTTTGTCGGCAGCATGCAAAAGGCATGGTGATTGGCACGACCGGGTTTGATGATGCCGGTAAGCAGACCATTCGCGATGCCTCGCAGGATATCGGCATTGTGTTTGCCGCCAACTTTAGCGTCGGCGTGAACGTGATGCTTAAACTGCTGGAGAAAGCGGCGAAGGTGATGGGCGACTACACCGACATCGAAATTATTGAAGCGCACCACCGTCATAAAGTCGACGCACCGTCAGGGACGGCGCTGGCGATGGGGGAGGCGATTGCCGGGGCGCTGGACAAAGATTTAAAGGACTGTGCCGTCTACTCGCGTGAAGGTTACACCGGTGAACGTGGGCCTGGCACTATCGGTTTCGCCACGGTGCGTGCTGGTGACATCGTCGGGGAACATACGGCGATGTTCGCCGATATTGGCGAACGTATCGAGATTACGCACAAAGCGTCCAGCCGTATGACGTTTGCCAACGGTGCGGTAAGATCGGCGATGTGGTTGAAAGGTAAGTCAAATGGTCTTTTTGATATGAAAGATGTGCTTGATTTAGGCGGTTTATAAGGTTTTATTACCCTTCGTGATGTGGTTATTGTAATCATAATTTATTGATTACATAGGGCAATATTTTATTGCCCTTTTATTTTTCCATTGTTTTTATAGTTTTCAATTAAAACACTTATTTTAAGATGTTTTGTAATGTGTTTTTGTTGCCTCAATGTAAATTTTGACCAAATGGTCCACTTTTTTGTCTGCCATGATTCATTTTTACATTCTTGACCTCCCGCAAGCGTTTTCTACCGTTACTTAGCTGATCTTTTTGCCTGTTAAATCACATGATTTGTCCCAGTGGCGTAAAATAATAATAAAAAATCCCCTTTTGGGTAGACTTTTTCCCGGGCTGTCTCTAGAATGCCGCCGTTTGCCAGAAATCCATAGGTAAGCAAATTTGCATTGATTCATACTGCGTTAATGAATTAATATGCAAATAAAGTGAGTGAATATTCTCTGGAGGGTGTTTTGATTAAGTCAGCGCTATTGGTTCTGGAAGACGGAACCCAGTTTCACGGTCGGGCCATAGGGGCAACAGGTTCGGCGGTTGGGGAAGTCGTTTTCAATACTTCAATGACCGGTTATCAAGAAATCCTCACTGATCCTTCCTATTCCCGCCAAATCGTCACCCTTACTTATCCTCATATCGGCAATGTCGGCACCAATGAAGCCGATGCAGAATCTTCTCAGGTACATGCGCAAGGTCTGGTCATCCGCGACCTGCCGCTGATTGCCAGCAATTACCGCAATACCGAAGACCTCTCTTCTTACCTGAAGCGCCATAACATCGTGGCGATTGCCGATATTGATACCCGTAAGCTGACCCGTCTGCTGCGCGAGAAAGGCGCTCAGAACGGCTGCATCATCGCAGGGGATAACCTGGATGCACAGCTGGCGCTGGAAAAAGCGAAAGCCTTCCCGGGCCTGAACGGCATGGATCTGGCGAAAGAAGTCACTACGGCAGAACCGTATGGCTGGACACAGGGAAGCTGGACGCTGGAAGGCGACCTGCCGGAAGCAAAATCCGCTGAAGAACTCCCGTTCCACGTGGTTGCCTACGATTTCGGCGCGAAACGCAACATTCTGCGTATGCTGGTGGATCGCGGCTGCCGCCTGACGGTTGTGCCTGCGCAGACCTCCGCAGAAGACGTATTAAAGATGAATCCGGACGGTATCTTCCTGTCCAACGGTCCTGGCGACCCGGCACCGTGTGACTACGCGATTGCCGCGATTCAGAAATTCCTCGAAACCGATATTCCGGTGTTTGGCATCTGTCTCGGCCATCAGCTGCTGGCGCTGGCGAGCGGTGCGAAGACCATCAAGATGAAGTTTGGCCACCACGGCGGCAACCATCCGGTGAAAGATATCGATAACAACACCGTGATGATTACCGCGCAGAACCACGGTTTTGCGGTGGATGAAGCCTCGATGCCTGCTACCTTGCGCGTCACACACAAATCACTGTTCGATGGCACCCTGCAGGGTATCCATCGCACCGACAAACCGGCGTTTAGCTTCCAGGGCCACCCTGAAGCGAGCCCGGGGCCGCACGATGCTGCGCCGCTGTTCGACCACTTTATCGAGTTAATTGAGCAATACCGTCAGTCCGCGAAATAATCAGGAGTTAAAAGAGCCATGCCAAAACGTACAGACATAAAAAGTATCCTGATTCTGGGCGCGGGTCCGATTGTTATCGGCCAGGCGTGTGAGTTTGACTATTCCGGCGCGCAGGCGTGTAAAGCCCTGCGTGAAGAGGGTTACCGCGTTATTCTGGTCAACTCCAACCCGGCGACCATCATGACCGACCCGGAAATGGCCGATGCCACTTACATCGAGCCAATTCACTGGGAAGTGGTACGCAAAATTATCGAAAAAGAGCGCCCGGATGCGGTACTGCCTACCATGGGCGGCCAGACGGCGCTGAACTGCGCGCTGGAGCTGGAGCGTCAGGGCGTACTTGAAGAGTTCGGTGTGACCATGATTGGTGCCACCGCCGATGCGATTGATAAAGCAGAAGATCGCCGTCGCTTCGACATCGCAATGAAGAAAATCGGTCTCGACACCGCGCGTTCTGGTATCGCCCACACCATGGAAGAAGCGCTGGCGGTTGCCGCTGACGTCGGCTTCCCGTGCATCATCCGCCCGTCCTTCACCATGGGCGGTACCGGCGGCGGTATTGCCTATAACCGCGAAGAGTTTGAAGAGATTTGCGAACGCGGTCTGGATCTTTCCCCAACGAAAGAGCTGCTGATTGATGAATCGCTGATTGGCTGGAAAGAGTACGAGATGGAAGTGGTACGTGACAAAAATGATAACTGCATTATTGTCTGCTCCATCGAAAACTTCGACGCCATGGGCATTCATACCGGTGACTCCATTACCGTGGCACCTGCCCAGACGCTGACCGACAAAGAATATCAAATCATGCGTAACGCCTCGATGGCGGTACTGCGTGAAATCGGCGTAGAAACCGGCGGGTCTAACGTGCAGTTTGCGGTGAACCCGAAAAACGGCCGCCTGATTGTCATTGAAATGAACCCACGCGTTTCCCGCTCCTCGGCGCTGGCCTCGAAAGCGACCGGTTTCCCGATTGCCAAAGTGGCGGCGAAACTGGCGGTCGGTTATACCCTCGATGAGCTGATGAACGACATCACCGGCGGCCGTACTCCGGCGTCGTTCGAACCGTCTATCGACTACGTTGTGACTAAGATCCCGCGCTTTAACTTCGAGAAGTTTGCCGGTGCTAACGACCGTCTGACGACGCAGATGAAGTCCGTCGGCGAAGTGATGGCGATTGGCCGCACACAGCAGGAATCGCTGCAAAAAGCGCTGCGCGGTCTGGAAGTGGGCGCCACCGGTTTCGACCCGAAAGTGAGCCTGGATGACCCGGAAGCGCTGACCAAAATTCGTCGCGAGCTGAAAGATGCAGGCGCTGAGCGTATCTGGTACATCGCCGATGCGTTCCGTGCTGGTCTGTCCGTTGATGGCGTCTTCAACCTGACCAACATTGACCGCTGGTTCCTGGTACAGATTGAAGAACTGGTGCGTCTGGAAGAAAAAGTTGCAGAGCTGGGGATTAACGGCCTCGACGCTGATTTCCTGCGCCAGCTCAAGCGTAAAGGCTTTGCCGATGCGCGTCTGGCAAAACTGGCTGGCGTGCGCGAAGCGGAAATCCGCAAACTGCGCGAACAGTATAAGCTGCACCCGGTTTATAAACGTGTGGATACCTGCGCCGCAGAATTCTCCACCGACACTGCCTACATGTACTCCACCTATGAAGAAGAGTGCGAAGCGAACCCGACTCAGGATCGCGACAAAATTATGGTGCTGGGCGGTGGCCCGAACCGTATCGGTCAGGGTATCGAATTCGATTACTGCTGCGTACATGCGTCGCTGGCGCTGCGCGAAGACGGTTACGAGACCATTATGGTCAACTGTAACCCGGAAACGGTTTCTACCGACTACGACACCTCCGACCGTCTGTACTTTGAACCGGTAACGTTCGAAGACGTGCTGGAAATCGTGCGTATCGAGAAGCCGAAAGGCGTTATCGTGCAGTACGGTGGGCAGACTCCGCTGAAGCTGGCGCGTGCGCTGGAAGCCGCAGGCGTGCCGGTTATCGGCACCAGCCCGGACGCGATTGACCGCGCTGAAGACCGTGAGCGTTTCCAGCAGGCGGTTGACCGTCTGAAGCTAAAACAACCGGCCAACGCCACCGTTACCGCCATTGAAATGGCGGTCGAGAAGGCAAAAGAGATTGGCTACCCGCTGGTGGTGCGCCCGTCCTACGTGCTTGGCGGTCGGGCAATGGAAATTGTGTACGACGAAGCCGACCTGCGTCGCTACTTCCAGACCGCGGTCAGCGTCTCCAACGACGCGCCGGTGCTGCTGGACCGCTTCCTGGATGACGCAGTAGAAGTGGACGTGGACGCTATCTGCGACGGCGAAAGGGTGCTGATTGGCGGCATCATGGAGCACATTGAGCAGGCGGGCGTTCACTCCGGTGACTCCGCGTGTTCCCTGCCAGCCTACACGCTGAGCCAGGAAATTCAGGACGTGATGCGCCAGCAGGTGCAGAAACTGGCCTTCGAACTGCAGGTTCGTGGTTTGATGAACGTCCAGTTTGCGGTGAAGAACAACGAAGTTTACCTGATTGAAGTCAACCCGCGTGCGGCGCGTACCGTACCGTTTGTCTCCAAAGCCACCGGTGTTGCGCTTGCAAAAGTGGCGGCGCGCGTGATGGTCGGTCAAACGCTGGCACAGCAGGGCGTCACCAAAGAAATTATCCCGCCGTACTACTCGGTGAAGGAAGTGGTGCTGCCGTTTAACAAGTTCCCGGGCGTTGACCCCCTGTTAGGGCCAGAAATGCGCTCTACCGGCGAAGTGATGGGCGTAGGCCGCACCTTTGCGGAAGCATTCGCCAAGGCGCAGCTGGGCAGCAGCTCCACCATGAAGAAACAGGGCCGCGCACTGCTCTCCGTGCGTGAAGGCGATAAAGAGCGCGTCGTTGACCTGGCGGCGAAGCTGCTGAAGTTTGGTTTCGAGCTGGACGCCACCCACGGTACGGCAATTGTACTGGGGGAAGCCGGTATCAACCCGCGTCTGGTAAACAAGGTGCATGAAGGTCGTCCGCATATTCAGGACCGTATCAAGAATGGCGAATATACCTATATCATCAACACCACTGAAGGTCGTCAGGCGATTGAAGACTCCAAGCTGATTCGCCGCAGCGCGCTGCAGTACAAAGTTCATTATGACACCACGCTGAACGGCGGTTTCGCCACGGCGATGGCGCTGAATGCGGATGCTACCGAGAAGGTGACCTCCGTTCAGGAAATGCACGCACAGATCGCGAAGTAATCGACAATGACCCACCCGCTTCTGAGCGGGTCGGGTCTGCAATTTAATAAGAAACGGTTTCTGTAAAGAAACCGTTTTTTTTATCTATTAAGGTCATTACAGGCAAATAGCGCTGTGATAACCACATTTTCAATGTAATAAGCAAGATGTTGCTCACACTAATCAACATTCAAGTCGCATACTATCTCTCATATACACAATTTTAATAGGGCTTTGTTTTTATTTATCCAGACAGGCCGTAGCCAGATTTTTAATTTGTGAAATGGTGTGCTTATGTGTGAAGAATATGTTGAAAGACCGCTTTATTTGTTAATTGCTGATTGGATCAGGGCTGAAGATCGTTGGGTCACGGCAAAAGAAATCTCCCTCCATTTTAATATTGAACACTGCAAAGCAATTAATACGCTCTCCTATATTCTGTCTGAAGTGGGAGAAATTGTTTGTGAAGTTAAGATGATCCCTAACCAGATTGCAGGCCGGGGCTGTCAGTGCCAGCGTCTGGTGAAAGTCGTGAGTATTGATTCTCATCTCTACAGCAGATTGAATCACAATTTGCAGGATAAAAAAGTGAGCGTAGGGAAAATGCCGCGTATGTCGGCTGTACCGCCAACAGAGCTTAATCGCGAGCAGAAATGGCAGATGATGCTGTCAAAAAGTATGCGTCGCTAATTGTAAGTTTGCCTGATGGCGGCATAAACGGTAATTGACTCGTAGGCCGGATAAGCGTGAGCGCATCCGGCATCAATTACTGTGCTGATTTGGGCTTCACATCCGTTGTGCCTTTCAGACGCGGGCGGTTTTTATCAATCTGCGTTAACGGCTGTGTTTCGCGTAACCCTACCCGACAGCGAACCGCGAGATCCTGATACTCTTTGGTGTTCAGCCGCTTCCAGTGCAGCTCCTGGTCTGTCACCTCTCGCAGCACGCGGGCAGGTGAACCGACCAGCATTTGCCTTGCCTCGCCGGTAAATCCGGCTTTAACAAAGCTCATGGCGGCGACAATGCTCTCTTCGCCAATTGTTGCGCCGTCCATTATGACGCTGTTCATGCCAACCAGCGCGTCCCGGCCAATGACGCAGCCGTGCAGGATTGCACCATGTCCGATGTGTCCATTCTCATGCACGATGGTGTCGGTGTCACAGTAGCCGTGCATGATGCAACCATCCTGAAGATTCGAGCCTGCTTCAAGGATCAGGCGGCCATAGTCGCCGCGCAGCGAGGCAAGAGGACCGATATATACGCCAGCACCGACGATCACATCGCCAATCAGCACTGCGCTAGGATGGACATACGCCTGTGGGTGTACCACCGGGATCAGGCCTTCAAACGCATAATAACTCACGATATTCCTCAGTTGTTTTTGCCGGATAACGCGGCCTACGAGTGTGCATTTTTTGTAGGCCGGATAAGCAAAGCGCCATCCGGCCTCAGCACATTAACGACCTTTCCACACCGGATCGCGTTTTTCAGCAAATGCCTGCGGTCCTTCGAGCGCATCCTCAGAGTGCAGTACGGATGGGTAATGCTTCAGCACGCCGCTGCGGATGTAGCGGTAGCCTTCTTCTACCGGCATTTCGCTGGTCGCGCGGTAAATCTCTTTCAGCGCGGCGATGGCCAACGGGGCGCTATTCACCAGCTGCTGCGCCAGTTCGCGGGCGCTGTCCATCAGTTCAACCTGGCTGACGACGCGGTTCACAATCCCCCAGCGCAGTGCTTCTTCGGCGCTCATTCGTCTGCCGGTCATCACCATTTCGTTGACGATAGCAGGCGGCAGCAGCTTCGGCAGACGCAGCACGCCGCCGCTGTCTGGCACGATACCAAGCTTGGCTTCCGGTAGCGCAAAGCTGGCGTTTTCCGCACAGATGATAAAATCTGCCGCCAGCGCTAGCTCGAATCCGCCGCCGAAGGCATAGCCGTTTACTGCGGCGATGACCGGCTTGTCGAGATCAAATATTTCCGTTAAACCGGCAAAACCGCCGGGACCAAAATCGGCATCCGGCGCTTCACCTTCTGCTGCCGCTTTTAGGTCCCAGCCCGCAGAAAAGAATTTCTCGCCGCCGCCGGTGATAATCGCCACGCGCAATTCCGGGTCATCGCGGAAATGAAGAAAAGCCTCACCCATGGCAAAACTGGTTTTGGCGTCAATGGCATTCGCTTTGGGCCTGTCTAATGTAATTTCCAGAATCGGGCCGTTACGGGTCAGATGTAATGATTCACTCATAGCTCATCTCCAAAAAATAGATTTGCCGACAGGAGGCATTCCTGGCGGAGGATTTATTTCAGATTTTTTTTGATTATTTTTCCGGAACAATTACGCGGCAGGTCGGTTCTTATCTCCAAAAACGAGGGAACCTTAAACTTCGCCATATTGCCTTCGCAGAAACTGAAAAATTCCGCTTCGCTTAATGTTTCGCCCTCATTCAATACGATAAAGGCTTTAATCGCCTCATCGCGGATAGCGTCTTTAATACCGACAATGACAATGTCCTGAATTTTAGGGTGAGCAGCGATTATATTTTCCAGCTCGACGCAGGAAACATTTTCCCCACCGCGTTTAATCATGTTGCAGCGCCGGTCAACGAAATAGAAAAAGCCGTCTTCATCCCGGTAGCCGGAATCACCGGTATGCAACCAGCCGTCCGGCTCCAGCGCGTTGGCCGTGGCCTGTGGCTGTGCGTAGTACTCTTTAAATATCGTTTTACCCGGCACGCCTTTAATGCAGATTTCGCCAATCTCTCCGGCAGGTAACGGCTGATTATGATCGTCGCGGATTTCGGCTTCATAGCTAAAGCCCACGCGGCCAATGGAAGGCCAGCGCCGTTGGTCACCGGGGCGGTCACCAATAATACCGACGATGGTTTCCGTCATGCCGTAGGAGGTCAGCAGCCTAACGCCAAAGCGCGTGATAAAATCATCTTTTTCCTGCACCGATAAATTGAGGTAGAACATCACTTCGCGCAGCTTGTGCTGCCTGTCAGTCGGGCTTGCGGGCTGTACCATCAGGGTGCGGATCATCATCGGAATGCATTCCGTCACCGTCGCCTGATATTTACGTACCTGGTCCCAGAAGGCCCGGGCGCTGTATTTCTCTATCAGCACAAAGGTACTGCCTGCGGAAAAAGCCGCCATGGCTGCCGTACACTGGCAGTCAATATGGAAAGCGGGCATGACCGTCAGGTAGACGTCGTCATCGCGCAGGGCGCACTGCCAGGCGGAGTAGTAACCGGCAAAACGCAGGTTATAGTGGGTAATCACCACCCCTTTGGGACGCGAGGTGGTGCCTGAGGTAAACAGAATTTCTGCCGTGTCATCAGTGGATAACGGTGGTGTATAGCACAGCGTTGTCGGCTGCTGGTCCTTGAGCTGAGAAAAATGGCTCACGCCATCGTCAGCCGGAACCTGCTCTCCGATGAGACAAATGTGATTAAGCGGGGTGGTATTTTCCCGTTTTATCTGGCGGTACATTGGATAAAACTGAGCGCTGGTGACCAGCAGGCTGACCTGGCTGTTTTGCAGGATCCAGGCGCTTTCTTCCCCCAGCAAGCGGGCGTTAATCGGTACCATCACGGCGCCAATTTTTGCCAGCCCAAACCAGCAAAAAATGAACTCCGGGCAGTTGTCCAGATGTAATGCGACCTTATCGCCTTTGCGTATGCCCAATGAATGAAAAAGGTTCGCCGTACGGTTAATCTCTTCATTAAGCGAGGCATAGCTAAACTGCCGAACGTTTCCTTCGCAGGATTCGAAAATAAGTGCTGCTTTATCTCCGTACACCCCGGCCAGGTCGTCCCACATCTGACGTAAGTTTTGTCTGCCAACGATATCCATTTTACCTTATCCACTGAAATCAGGCGTGAGCGCTAACCCGCAAAGCCGGTCAGCGCATCGCGTTTAATCCTCAACCCTGGCCAGACCTTTGCCGACCAGCTCATTAATGTCTGCTTCGCTGTAACCGATATTTTTCAGAATGGCGGCGGTATCCATGCCGTGTGACGGCATGCCACGCCAGATTTTCCCTGGGTTATTTTTGAATTTCGGCATGATGTTGGGGCCTTTACAGGTGCGACCGTCCATCGTTTGCCACTGGGTAATGGATTCACGGGCTACGTACTGCGGGTTGTCTTCCAGTTCCGGGATCGTCAGTACTTTCGCGCAGGCGATATTCAGTTCGGCAAAGCGCGCCTGAACGTCTGCAATAGTGTGTTCTGCCAGCCAGGCATCCAGTTTCTCTTCGACTAACGGGCCGTACGGGCACTCAACACGATGGATGAGCTGTGTGCCTTCCGGAACTTCTGGCGTTCCGAGAATGTGCGCCAGACCAATATCCTTAAAGCATTCGTTGATTTGCGTAATGCCAACCAGCTCCATCACGATGTAGCCGTCGGCGCATTTATACAGGCCGCAACCGGCGTAGTAGGGGTCTTTACCTTTAGTCATGCGCGGGCAAACTTCACCGCCGTTGAAGTAATCCATCATGAAGTACTGGCCCATACGCAGCATGACTTCGTACATGGCAATATCGATACTTTCGCCTTTACCCGTTTCGCGCACTTTATACAGAGCAGCCAGGGCTGCCGTGGTGGCTGTCATGCCGGAGAAGTAATCGGCGGTGTACGGGAAGGCTGGCATCGGCTGGTCAACGTCGCCGTTTTGAATCAGATAACCGCTGAACGCCTGGGCGATGGTATTGTACGCCGGGAGGTTGGTGTACTCATCGGTGCCATACTGGCCGAAGCCGGAGAGGTGAGCGATAACCAGCTTCGGGTTATGCTCCCATAAAACCTCATCGGTAATACCGCGGCGGGCAAAGGCCGGACCTTTACTGGCTTCAATGAAAATGTCGGTGGTTTCCATGAGCTTCAGAAACGCTTCCCGGCCTTCATCTTTGAAAATATTGAGTGACAGGGCGTGCAGGTTGCGGCGTGACAGCTGCGGGTAGTTGGGTTGCACGCGGATGGTATCGGCCCAGGCGACGTTTTCAATCCAGATAACCTCAGCGCCCCATTCGGCAAACATCTGTCCGGCGAACGGCCCGGCGATTTCGATTCCTGAAAAGACAACGCGTACGCCGGCAAGCGGCCCAAATGCAGGCATTGGTAAATGGTCCATAATGTAACTCTTGGCAGTTAGTTGTAGGCCGGATAGGCGAAGCGCCATCCGGCATCCCACTTAGCGGTATTGCTTGAGTACCGCACGACCCAACGTCAGGATCTGCATTTCATCAGAGCCACCGGAAACACGGTCAACACGCAGGTCACGCCAGAAGCGCGTGATGCGATGATTGCCCGCAATACCCACACCGCCGAGTACCTGCATGGAGGTGTCCACGACCTCAAACGCGGCGTTAGCGCAGAAGTATTTGCACATTGCTGCATCACCCGAGGTAATGGTGCCGTTATCTGCTTTCCACGCGGTTTCCAGCAGCATGTTTTTCATGGAGTTCAGTTTGATCGCCATATGCGCAAACTTCTCCTGAATGAGCTGGAAACGACCAATTGCTTCGCCAAACTGGACGCGTTGATTGGCGTAGCGCGCCGCATCTTCAAAGGCGCACATTGCTGTACCGTAGTTGGTCAGGGCGACGAGGAAACGTTCGTGGTCAAACTCTTCTTTCACGCGGTTAAAGCCATTACCTTCCCGACCGAACATGTCTTTTTCATCCAGTTCGACGTCATCAAAGGTAATTTCACAGCAACTGTCCATGCGCAGGCCGAGTTTCTCCAGCTTATTGACTTTGATACCGGCTTTCGTCATGTCAACAAACCACTCGGTGTAAATCGGTTTATCCGGCGATGCACCATCACGAGCCATCACCACGATATACGGGGTATAGGCGCTACTGGTGATAAAGCACTTACTGCCATTAAGATAAACCTTACCATCTTTGCGTGTATAAGTGGTTTTCAGACTGCCAACATCCGATCCAGCTCCCGGTTCTGTGATAGCGGAGTTCCACATCTGCTTACCGGTGCCCTGGAACGCCATGATTTTATCAATTTGTTCCTGGGTGCCTTCACGCAGGAAAGTGTTAAAACCTCCCGGCAATTGATACAGCACGTAAGTCGGTGCGCCAAGGCGACCTAATTCCATCCACACCGCGGCAACGGTGACGAAACCGGCTTCCAGACCGCCGTGTTCTTCCGGGATCAGCAGGCTGTCGATGCCCATATCCGCCAGCGCTTTTACAAAACGTTCTGGGTAGACGCTGTCACGATCGCACTCGGCAAAGTAAGCTTCCCAGTTCTCACTGGCCATCAGTTCACGAATACCTGCGACAAACAGTTCCTGCTCGTCATTCAAATTGAAATCCATCTTCAAGCCTCTTCAGTAATGGGTTAATTAAACTTACTTGTCTTTCCAGTGCACTTTGGCGTCTTTAATAAAGGACAGCGTGACCATAATGTTGACGAAGAACAGCGGGCATCCTCCGGCAATAATCGCCGTCTGGATGGGCTTCAGTCCGCCCAGCGCCAGCAGAACAATACCGATGACGCCGACCAGTACCGACCAGCCGATACGGATTAACAGCGGCGGTTCTTCACCGTCGCGAACTTCGCGGCAGGTGGACATCGCCAGGGTGTAAGAGCAGGCGTTAATCAGCGTGACGGTGGCAATAAAGCAGAGGATAAAGAATCCCCACATGGTGGCGGTGCTGAACGGCAATGCGGCCCAGGTTTCGATGATGGCGCGCGCCACGCCGTGTTGCTCAATCAGTTGTGGGATGTTGACAATATTTTTATCCATCAACAGCAGCGTGTTGCTGCCAAGGACCGTCCACAGGATCCAGGTGGAAGCAGTCAGACCCAGTACCATGCCGAAGCACAGTTCACGTACGGTACGGCCGCGAGAAATACGGGCGAGGAAGATGCTCATCTGGATGGCGTAAATCACCCACCATGCCCAGTAGAAGACAGTCCAGCCCTGCGGGAAGCCGCCTTTACCGATAGCGTCGGTATAGAACAGCATGCGCGGTAAATACATCATCAGCATGCCGACGGAGTCGGTGAAGTAGTTCATGATGAAGCTGGCACCGCTGACGATAAACACCCAGCCCAGCATCAGGAAACTCAGGTAGCTACGAATGTCGCTGGCGATCTTCACCCCTTTTTGCAGACCACAGGCCACGCAAATGGCGTTCAGAATGATCCAGCAGGTAATGATGATGGCGTCTAATTGCAGGGTATGCGGAATGCCGAACAGATACTGGATACACTCGGTCACCAGCGGTGTAGCCAGACCGAGGCTGGTCCCCATCGCGAAGATCAGCGCGACCAGATAGAAGTTATCGACGATGGTGCCGAATAACCCTTTAGCGTGTTTCTCGCCAACTAACGGTACCAGTGTGGAGCTGGGACGGATGACGTCCATCTTGCGCACAAAGAAGAAGTAGGCGAAGGCCACAGAAAGGAAGCTATAGGTTGCCCACGGCAGCGGCCCCCAGTGGAACAGGCTGTACGCCAGACCGAGTTCTTTCGCGCCGGTAGAATTAGGAGCGAGAGCAAAGGGCGGGGTGGAGATATAGTAGTAAATCTCTATTGACCCCCAGAACAGCACGGCAGCCGATGTACAGGAGGCGAACATCATAAATATCCAGCTGGTGGTGCTAAACTCCGGTTTTTCATCACCTAATTTCTTTTTGGCATACGGGCCAAAGACCAACCAGAACCAGCCGAACAGCATGATCACCATGTACCATTCAAATGCCCAGCCCCAGACATTGGTGACGTAACTGAATACCGCATTAATAACCACATTCGCGGCATCAAGATCTCTTACTGTTAGCCAACAAAGTATTCCGACAATTATTAATGGCGGGAAAAAAACCTTTGGTTCTATTCCCGATTTCTTCTTTTCATTTTTCATAAGTGAACTCCAGTGTGAAAACGAAATTTATTTAGCGTTCCCGATTGTGCTGTTTTGTATATTTATTATTAATAATTTGTTGATAACTATTTAACCTCTGGGGCGCCTCTGTGAGTAACTCATAATGGGTATTCGTTAGCGGTGGTTCTGTTATGTGTGTCACACTTTTTTATGCTGGCTATTTTGTTGGATTTTTTGTTATTTATTGTTTTAAATCAGTATCTTGATGTTGGTTTTTTAAGTTTTATAAGTCGTTGTCTTTCAATATTGTTGAACCAGCAAACAATATTGAAAACTTTCATATTTGACAGGTGATTTTCAATATTGTTGAGATGCATAACACTATTGAAAGTTACAAATATGAATGTGTGACATTTTCAATATTGGTGATTAATGTTTTATTTCCGAATTAAAGAGCGTGATATCTGTATTTAACACAGCCGATATGAATAACGTTTCCTTCATGATTTCTGGAGATGCAATGAAGATAATTACTTGCTACAAATGCGTGCCTGACGAACAGGATATTGCGATTAATAATGCTGATGGTTCGCTGGATCTCAGCAAGGCTGATGCCAAAATCAGTCAGTACGACCTGAATGCGATTGAGGCTGCTTGCCAGTTAAAACAGCAGCTGGGAGAGGCTCTGGTTGTTGCACTGAGCGTGGGTGGCAAAGCGTTGACCAATGCTAAAGGGCGCAAAGATGTGCTTTCTCGCGGTCCGGATGAGCTGATCGTGGTGATTGACGATCAATTCGAACAGGCGCTGCCTCAGCAGACGGCGACAGCACTGGCTGCCGCGGCACAAAAATCCGGTTTTGATCTGATTATCTGCGGTGATGGATCTTCCGATCTTTATGCCCAGCAGGTCGGTCTGCTGGTGGGCGAAGCATTGAATATCCCGGCGATTAACGGTGTGAGCAAGATCCTCTCACTGGCGGATAACACCCTCACGGTAGAACGCGAGCTGGAAGATGAAATTGAAACTCTGAGCATCCCGCTGCCAGCGGTGATTGCGGTCTCTACCGACATCAACACCCCACAAATCCCTTCCATGAAAGCCATTCTTGGCGCGGCGAAAAAACCGGTTCAGGTCTGGTCGCCAGCGGATATTGCGCTAAATAGCGTGGATGTGTATTCCGCCCAACAGGTTGCTGCACCGAAGCAACGCGAGCGTCAGCGCGTTGTGATTGAAGGTGACGGTGAAGAACAGATTGCCGCGTTTGTCGAGAACCTGCGCAAAATCATTTAATTATCAGGGGATGTTATGAACAAGTTTTCCAGTGTCTGGGTATTCAGCGATACCCCTTCTCGTCTGCCGGAGCTGATGAATGGTGCGCAGGCTTTAGGTGAGTCAATCAACACGTTCGTACTGAGCGAGGCTGACAGTGCGGCAGCAATCCAGCTGGGCGCCAACCATGTCTGGCTGCTCAGCGGTAAACCAGATGACCGTATGATCGAAGATTATGCGGATGTGATGGCCCAGACCATTCGTCAGCACAGTGAAGGTGGCGCGGTACTGCTGCCGAATACTCGTCGCGGCAAACTGCTGGCAGCAAAGCTGGGCTTTCGTTTGTCGGCTGCGGTGTCTAACGATGCCAGCTCGGTGACGTTGCAGGACGGCAATGTGGCGGTCAAACATATGGTGTATGGCGGTCTGGCAATGGGGGCGGAAACTATCGCCTCGCCATTTGCGGTGATCACGCTCAGCAGCGGAACGTTTGACGCGATGCAGCCAGAGGCATCCCGTATCGGTGAGAAGCATGAGGTGCAGTGGCAGGCTCCGGCCGTCGCGGTCACCCGTACCGCCACGCAAGCGCGCAAGAGCAACAGCGTCGATCTCGACAAAGCGCGACTGGTGGTCAGCGTGGGGCGCGGTATTGGCAGCAAAGAGAATATCTCGCTGGCGGAAGCGCTGTGCCAGGCCATGGGCGCTGAGCTGGCTTGCTCCCGTCCGGTGGCTGAAAACGAGAAGTGGATGGAGCACGAACGCTACGTTGGGATCTCCAACTTGATGCTCAAGCCCGACCTGTACCTGGCGGTGGGGATCTCCGGGCAGATCCAGCACATGGTTGGCGCGAACGGCGCACAGACGATTTTTGCCATCAACAAAGATAAGAATGCCCCGATTTTCCAGTACGCCGACTTTGGCATCGTTGGCGATGCGCTGAAGATCCTGCCTGCGCTGACGGCCGCATTAGCGCGCTAAACCATTCCGGGCAGAGTACGAAAGTACTCTGCCGCTGAGAGGAGTTGTATATGTCCGAAGATATCTTTGATGCCATCATCGTGGGTGCAGGGCTGGCCGGCTCGGTTGCGGCGCTGGTGCTCGCTCGTGAAGGTGCACAGGTGCTGGTTATCGAGCGCGGCAATTCTGCTGGCGCGAAGAATGTCACCGGTGGGCGCATGTATGCGCACAGCCTGGAGCGTATCATCCCCGGCTTTGCTGAGCATGCTCCCATTGAACGCATGATCACCCACGAAAAACTCGCCTTTATGACTGAAAAAGGGGCGATGACGATGGATTATTGCAACGGAGAAGAGGCGGCGGCGTCGCAGGTTTCTTATTCCGTATTGCGCAGTAAATTTGACGCCTGGCTGATGGAGCAGGCTGAAGAGGCGGGCGCCCAGCTGATTACCGGTATCCGCGTGGATAATGTCGTCCAGCGTGATGGCAAGGTCGTGGGTGTGGAGGCCGATGGCGATATTCTTGAAGCAAAAGTGGTGATCCTCGCTGACGGCGTGAATTCTCTTCTGGCAGAAAAGTTGGGTATGGCCAAGCGCGTTGATGCGGCACATGTGGCCGTTGGTGTGAAGGAGCTTATTGAATTGCCGAAATCGGTGATTGAAGACCGCTTTCATCTGCAGGGTAACGAAGGCGCAGCCTGTCTGTTTGCTGGGTCGCCAACCGACGGTCTGATGGGCGGTGGCTTCCTCTATACTAATGAAACCACTGTTTCTTTAGGGCTGGTATGCGGCCTTCATCACCTGAAGGACGCGAAAAAATCGGTTCCGCAAATGCTGGAAGATTTCAAACAGCACCCGGCCGTTGCCCCACTGATTGCTGGTGGCAAGCTGGTGGAATATGCCGCTCACGTAGTGCCGGAAGCCGGGATGAATATGCAGCCGGAACTGGTGGGCGACGGTGTACTGATTGCTGGTGATGCTGCCGGAATGTGTATGAACCTTGGCTTCACCATTCGCGGTATGGATTTGGCTATCTCGGCAGGCGAAGCGGCCGCTAAAACGGTACTTTCAGCCATGAAGCGTGACGACTTTAGCAAGCAAGCGCTTGCCGAATATCACCAGCATTTGGACGACGGCCCGATGCGCGATATGCGCATGTATCAGAAGCTGCCTGCGTTCCTCGATAACCCCCGCATGCTTACCGCCTATCCAGAAATGGTAGTGAATATCGCCCGCGACCTGTTTACCGTGGATGGTTCAGCGCCGGTCCCGATGCGTAAAACATTGCTGCGTCATGCGAAGAAAGTGGGCTTCATCAACCTGATGAAGGATGGCCTTAAAGGAGTGACCGTATTATGACTTCTCCCGTCAATGTAGACGTCAAACTGGGCGTCAATAAATTCAATGTCGATGAAGAAAGCCCGCACATCATTCTGAAAACTCAGCCCGATAAACAGGTGCTGGAGGTGCTGATCAAAACCTGCCCGGCCGGCTTGTACAAAAAACAGGATGACGGCAGCGTGCGCTTTGATTACGCCGGTTGCCTGGAATGCGGCACTTGTCGAATTCTCGGACTCGATACGGCGCTGGAGAAATGGGAATACCCACGCGGCACCTTTGGTGTGGAGTTCCGCTACGGCTAAACCTGGTGCCGGATGGCGGCTTCGCCTTATCCGGCCTACAGGCACAGTACGTAGGCCTGATAAGCGCAGCGCCATCAGGCATTAAGTTAAATAAAACAGGACATCACCATGCAGCAGCCCAAGAACTTTGATGACATCAAATTCACCTCCATTCACCGGCGAATAATGCTGTGGGGAAGCGGTGGACCGTTTCTGGATGGCTATGTGCTGGTGATGATTGGCGTTGCACTGGAGCAGCTCACACCGGCATTGAAGCTGGATGCGGAGTGGATTGGTCTGTTAGGTGCCGGGACGCTGGCCGGGCTGTTTGTCGGCACGTCGCTGTTTGGCTACATCTCCGATAAAGTCGGGCGGCGCAAAATGTTCATCATCGATATCATCGCCATTGGCGTGATATCGGCGGCGACGATGTTTGTTTCTTCTCCCGTAGAGCTGCTGGTGATGCGGGTGTTGATCGGGGTGGTCATCGGCGCAGATTATCCGATAGCCACTTCCATGATCACCGAGTTCTCCAATACCCGACAGCGCGCCTTTTCCATCGGTTTTATCGCTGCCATGTGGTATGTCGGTGCGACCTGCGCCGATCTGGTCGGCTACTGGCTGTATGATGTCGAGGGTGGATGGCGCTGGATGTTGGGGAGTGCGGTGATCCCCTGTATATTGATCCTCATTGGTCGTTTCGATCTTCCCGAGTCACCGCGATGGCTACTGCGTAAAGGGCGGGTAAAAGAGTGTGACGCGATGATGATCAAGCTGTTCGGCGAGCCGGTGGTGTTCGACGAAGAAGCACCGCAGGAAACACGCTTTCTTCAGTTGTTTAATCGCCGCCATTTCCCGTTTGTCTTATTTGTCGCCGCCATCTGGACCTGCCAGGTGATCCCGATGTTCGCTATTTATACCTTTGGTCCACAGATTGTCGGATTGCTCGGCCTCGGCGTTGGGAAAAGCGCCGCACTGGGCAACGTGGTGATTAGCCTGTGCTTTATGCTGGGCTGTATTCCACCGATGTTCTGGCTCAACAGTGCTGGTCGTAGGCCGCTGTTAATCGGCAGCTTTATTATGATGACGCTGGCGCTGGCCGTGTTAGGGCTGATTCCTGATATGGGTGTCTGGCTGGTGGTGCTGGCGTTTGCCGTATATGCGTTTTTCTCGGGAGGACCGGGGAACCTTCAGTGGTTGTACCCCAACGAGCTGTTCCCCACCGATATTCGCGCATCCGCCGTCGGGGTGATCATGTCGCTAAGCCGGGTAGGAACCATTGTGTCTACTTGGGCGCTGCCAGTATTCATCACCAAATACGGGATCAGCCATGTGATGCTGATGGGGGCCGGGATTTCGCTGATTGGCCTGCTGGTTTCCATTGCTTTTGCGCCAGAAACGCGGGGGCTGACGTTGGCTCAGACCAGCCAAATGACGATCCGCAGTAAGCCAGCGTCGAGAGCCAGCCATTAGGAGTGTTCTGTATTTTCCATTTTACTCAGTCAGTTAGCCTAAACTTAAACGGTATATCACTGAAAATGACTGAAAAGCAGGGAGAACACCATGCAAAAACATATTCTGATCACCTCCATTTTTACCGCAGCAGCGCTGTTCACCGTCGTCGGTTGTTCCTCCAACCAGGCGGTTAAAACAACCGACGGTAAAACCATTGTCACCAACGGCAAGCCGCAGGTGGATGATGATACAGGCCTGGTGTCGTATGAAAATGCGGAAACCGGTAAAACGGAACAAATTAACCGCGATCAAGTGAAAGATATGAGCGAACTCGACAACTAATTCAGTTTTCTCCATTCAGCTACTCAATAATATTGACTTTTAGCCTGCTGATTAACTGACTAAACTCACTGGTATTACAATAATGCAGTGATAGCAGGCTAATCATGATTCTCATCATTTATGCACATCCCTATCCGCAGCACTCGCATGCGAATAAGCGGATGCTTGAGCAGGCAAGGACGCTGGAGGGCGTAGAGGTTCGTTCGCTCTACCAGCTTTATCCCGACTTCAATATCGACATCGCCGCGGAGCAGGACGCGCTTTCACGCGCGAGCCTCATCGTCTGGCAGCATCCCATGCAGTGGTACAGCACACCGCCTCTCCTCAAACTGTGGATGGACAAAGTCCTCGCCCACGGCTGGGCGTATGGTCATGGTGGCACTGCGCTGCGCGGTAAACATTTGTTGTGGGCGGTCACCACCGGTGGCGGTGAAAATCATTTTGATATCGGCTCACACCCAGGTTTTGACGTGCTTTCTCAACCGTTGCAGGCCACGGCGTTATATTGCGGCCTGAAGTGGTTACCGCCGTTTGCGATGCACTGTACGTTCATCTGTGACGACGAAACGCTACAGGCTCAGGCGCGGCATTACAAGCAGCGCTTAATGGAGTGGCAGGAGGCACATCATGGATAGCCACACGCTGATACAGGCGCTGATATATCTTGGTTCAGCGGCGTTGATTGTGCCGATTGCGGTCCGGCTGGGGTTAGGGTCGGTACTGGGGTATCTCATTGCAGGGTGCATCATCGGCCCGTGGGGCTTAAGGCTGGTGACGGACGCCGAATCAATCCTGCACTTTGCGGAAATCGGTGTGGTGCTGATGCTGTTTGTCATCGGTCTGGAACTCGATCCACAACGTTTGTGGAAGCTGCGGGCCTCGGTGTTTGGTGGTGGCGCGCTGCAAATGGTGGTCTGCGGCGGATTAATTGGTTTGTTCTGTATGTTCCTCGGCCTGCGCTGGCAGGTGGCTGTACTTATTGGCATGACGCTGGCTCTCTCCTCGACGGCTATCGCCATGCAGGCGATGAATGAACGCAACCTGATGGTGTCGCAAATGGGCCGCAGTGCGTTTGCCGTACTGTTGTTCCAGGATATTGCCGCCATTCCGCTGGTTGCCATGATCCCGCTGCTGGCGGCGAGCGGGGCGTCAACCACGCTCGGAGCGTTTGCGCTGTCGGCGCTGAAAGTGGCCGGTGCACTGGCGTTGGTGGTGGTTCTGGGCCGTTATGTCACACGACCGGCCCTGCGTTTTGTCGCGCGCTCCGGACTGCGGGAGGTGTTCAGCGCCGTCGCCCTGTTCCTGGTTTTTGGATTCGGTTTATTGCTGGAAGAGGTGGGCCTGTCGATGGCGATGGGCGCATTCCTGGCGGGCGTTTTGCTGGCAAGCTCGGAGTATCGTCATGCGCTGGAAAGTGATATCGAACCGTTTAAAGGGTTGTTGCTGGGGCTGTTTTTCATCGGCGTCGGGATGTCTATCGACTTCGGCACGCTAATTGATAATCCGCTACGTATTATTATTCTGCTGGCGGGGTTCCTGGCAATCAAAATCATCATGCTGTGGGTGATTGCTAAGCCGTTGCAGGTGCCGAACAAGCAACGTCGCTGGTTTGCCGTATTATTAGGACAAGGGAGTGAGTTTGCTTTCGTGGTGTTTGGTGCGGCGCAAATGGCCAATGTGCTTGATCCTGAATGGGCAAAAGCGCTGACGCTGGCGGTGGCACTGTCGATGGCGGCCACGCCCATTTTGCTGGTTGTCCTGACGCGGCTGGAAAAATCGTCCACCGGTGAAGCGCGTGAGGCGGATGAAATCGATGAGGAGCAACCCCGGGTGATTATCGCCGGGTTTGGTCGATTCGGCCAGATAACCGGTCGCTTGCTGCTGTCGAGCGGGGTGAAGATGGTGGTACTTGATCATGACCCGGACCATATCGAAACGCTGCGCAAATTTGGGATGAAGGTTTTTTATGGCGATGCCACACGGATGGATCTACTGGAGTCTGCGGGGGCCGCGAAAGCGGAGGTGATCATTAATGCCATTGACGATCCGCAAACCAGTCTGCAACTGACCGAAATGGTGAAAGCACATTTCCCGCACTTGCAAATTATTGCCCGGGCGCGCGATGTTGATCATTACATTCGCTTGCGTCAGGCGGGGGTTGAGATGCCTGAGCGTGAAACCTTTGAAGGCGCGTTGAAAACCGGGCGCCTGGCGCTGGAAGGTCTGGGGCTTGGGCGCTATGAAGCACGTGAGCGGGCCGATTTATTCCGTCGTTTCAATACGCTGATGGTTGAGGAAATGGTGAAAGGTGAAAACGACGCGATTTCACGCGCGGCGGTATATAAGCGCACCAGCGCCATGTTGAGTGAAATTATTACCGAGGATCGTCAGCATTTGTCTCTGATTCAACGCCATGGCTGGCAAGGCACGGATGAAGGTAAACATACGGGAGACGTCGCAGATGAGCCGGAAGTGAAACCGTCAACATAGGGTAAAAAATGTGATGTTCTGCAAACTTTACTGCTAATTGACTGTTTTTGAACTACTGTAATGCTGGCAGCCCACTAAGAAGTCATGGACTCGCCAGCAGAACAGAAAATTTTCCTGCACATCTTCCTTTGGCTAGTCGACGAAAGAATGCGCTTTCCGTATAGTGGCGACAATTTTTTTGTATCCGGGAATTATTCAATGATCAGTCTGATTGCGGCGTTAGCGGTAGATCGCGTCATCGGTATGGAAAACGCCATGCCGTGGAACCTCCCTGCCGATCTCGCCTGGTTTAAACGTAACACCTTAAATAAGCCGGTTATTATGGGGCGCCATACTTGGGAATCCATCGGCCGACCGTTGCCAGGGCGTAAAAATATCGTCATCAGCAGCAAGCCGGGCACCGACGATCGCGTGCAGTGGGTGAAGTCTATTGATGAGGCGATTGCTGCCTGTGGCGATGAACCCGAGATTATGGTGATTGGCGGTGGGCGCGTGTATGAGCAGTTCCTGCCTAAAGCACAGAAGCTGTATCTGACGCATATCGATGCAGAAGTCGAAGGGGATACGCATTTTCCGGACTACGAGCCGGATGACTGGGAATCCGTCTTTAGCGAATTCCACGATGCCGACGCGCAAAACTCACACAGCTATTGCTTCGAAGTTCTGGAACGTCGTTAAGCATGTAATTGCCGGATGGCGCTACGCTTATCAGGCCTACATCCGGCACTGGAGTAGGCCTGATAAGCGTAGCGCCATCAGGCATAAACATTTCAGGCGTTTACCGCCTCGCCGGGATCCAGCTTCAGATGGCGATTTGACGGCTGAGTAAAGTACTGTTTGTCTTCCCAGCGCAGACAGGTGAGATCCCCGCCCCAACAGCAGCCTGTATCCAGCGCGTAAACCCCTTCCGGCGTCCCTTTACCCTCCAGCGAGGCCCAGTGCCCAAAGGCAATGCTATAGGCGTCACTGACCGGTCCTGGGATGGCAAACCACGGTTTCAGTGGAGCGGGCGCGTCTTCCGGCGACTCTTTGCTGTACATATCCAGCTGGCCATTCGGGAAACAGTAACGCATGCGGGTAAAGGCGTTAGTAATAAAACGTAGGCGTGCCAATCCGGTCAGTTCCGGCGTCCAGTTATTTGGCATGTCGCCATACATGGCATCAAGAAAGAACGGGTACGAGTCGCTCGACAGCACGGCTTCGACATCGCGGGCGCAGTCTTTCGCGGTTTGGAGATCCCACTGTGGTGTAATCCCGGCATGCGCCATCACCAGCTTCTTCTCTTCATCAACCTGTAACAGAGGTTGGCGACGTAGCCAGTTCAGCAGCGAATCCGCATCCGGGGCATCGAGTAGCGGCGTGAGCCGGTCTTTGGGTTTATTCCGGCTGATGCCTGCAAATACGGCCAGCAGGTGCAAATCGTGATTACCTAAGACTAACCTTACGCTGTCGCCGAGCGATTTGACATAACGCAGTACGTCAAGCGAGCCGGGGCCACGCGCGACCAGGTCGCCTGTGAGCCATAAGGTATCTTTCCCAGGGGCAAAATTGACTTGATGCAGCAATGCGATCAGTTCGTCGTAACAACCGTGAACGTCGCCAATGAGGTATGTTGCCATAGCTATTGTTTTAGTGGATGAGCGTTGGAACGGCGAGCCTGAATACGGGAATGTCGATGGTAAAGGCAACGCCTTTCTCATCGATCATTTCGTAATGACCCTGCATGGTGCCCAGCGGGGTTTCAATCACCGCGCCGCTGGTATATTGGTACTCTTCACCGGGATCAATGTGGGGCTGAACGCCAACCACACCTTCACCCTGAACTTCGGTTTCACGGCCATGACCATTGGTAATCAACCAGTAACGTCCCAACAGTTGCACCGGCGCTCGCCCCAAATTGCGGATGGTTACGGTATAGGCAAAAACGTAACGTTCATCATCAGGTGAGGATTGCGCCTCAATATAGACGCTTTGTACCTGAATACACACTCGGGGCGAATTGATCATGCTTAACTCTCCTTCGATGACGCTTTTTCTGACAGATAGTTAGCCATCCGGCAGTATTGGGCGACAGAGATATTTTCCGCTCGCAGCGCCGGATCAACACCCAGTTCCGTCAGCACTTCAACGCTGAACAGATTACCGAGGCTGTTACGTACCGTTTTACGGCGCTGGTTAAACGCTTCGGTCGTAATGCGGCTCAGGACGCGAACGTCTTTGACCGGGTACGGCATCGTCGCGTGAGGGACCAGGCGTACAACGGCGGAATCAACTTTAGGCGCAGGCGTGAACGCGGATGGCGGTACTTCAAGTACCGGGATCACCTGGCAGTAATATTGTGCCATAACGGTTAGTCGACCATACGCTTTACTGTTTGGCCCTGCAACCAGACGGTTGACCACTTCTTTTTGCAACATGAAATGCATGTCGGCAATGGCATCAGTATAGGTAAAAAGATGGAACATCAGCGGTGTGGAGATGTTGTATGGCAGGTTACCAAATACGCGCAGCGGCTGACCCAGGGTTTGCGACAACTCGCCAAAGTCCATGGTCATGGCATCTTGCTGATAGATAGTCAGCTTCGGCCCTAAAAACGGGTGCGTTTGCAGGCGTGCGGCCAGATCGCGGTCCAGTTCAATGACCGTGAGCTTGTCCAGACGTTCACCTACCGGCTCGGTTAATGCCGCAAGGCCCGGGCCGATTTCGACCATGGCCTGACCCTTTTGCGGGTTGATCGCAGAGACAATACTTTCGATCACAAACTGATCGTTGAGGAAGTTTTGCCCGAAACGTTTACGGGCTAAATGGCCCTGATGGACTCGATTATTCATTAGTATTAACAATCATTTTGATGGCGAGGTTAAGCGCCGTAATAAAACTGCCGACATCTGCTTGCCCACGACCCGCAAGTTCGAGTGCGGTGCCGTGATCAACGGATGTGCGAATAAAGGGCAGGCCCAGTGTGATATTCACACCGCGACCAAATCCCTGGTATTTTAGCACGGGGAGACCCTGATCGTGGTACATTGCCAGCACGGCATCCGCGCTATCGAGATATTTAGGTTGAAACAGGGTATCTGCGGGCAGTGGACCGCGTAATTTCATTCCCTGAGCACGCATTTCATCCAGTACTGGAATGAGCGTATCGATCTCTTCCGTCCCCATATGACCGCCTTCCCCCGCATGTGGGTTCAGGCCGCAGACCAGAATCTGCGGATCGTTCAGGCCAAACTTGGTACGTAAATCATGGTGCAGAATGCCGATCACTTCCCGCAGTAGCGCGGGCGTAATGGCATCGGCAACGTCTCTGAGCGGCAGGTGCGTGGTTGCCAGGGCAACGCGCAACTCCTCGGTCGCCAGCATCATCACGACTTTTTTCGCCTGCGAGCGTTCTTCAAAGTACTCAGTGTGTCCGGTAAACGGCACGCCGGCATCGTTGATCACGCCCTTGTGAACCGGGCCAGTAATCAGCGCGGCGAATTCACCGTGTAAGCAACCGTCGCATGCGCGAGCCAGCGTATCAACCACATACGGTCCATTCTCTACCGCCAGTTGCCCCGCAATGACAGGTGCCCGCAGCGCAATCGGTAACAGCATCAATGTGCCCGCTGCTTGTGGTTTGGCTGGGATATCAGGAGAGTAGGGGAGGAGCGAAAGCGGTAAACCGAGCATAGCTGCTCGGTTCGAAAGTAATGCGGCATCGGCGCAGA
Source organism: Citrobacter sp. KH_055_1 (assembly GCF_057838705.1). NCBI lineage: Bacteria > Pseudomonadati > Pseudomonadota > Gammaproteobacteria > Enterobacterales > Enterobacteriaceae > Citrobacter > Citrobacter sp. KH_055_1. The sequence goes on along the minus strand of NZ_CM174473.1, from coordinate 3,991,569 downwards.
CGACGAGTTCAACCGGCCACTCACGCTGCGCAAGCTGGACCACCAGGTCCGGACCAATCCCGGCGGGTTCGCCGGGAGTGATGACAACGCGTCGAGTACGGACCATTAGTTGCTCAGAATTTTAACGTACGCGCTGGCACGCTGTTCTTGCATCCAGGTCGCCGCTTCTTCTGAGAACTTACGGTTCATCAGCATGCGGTAGGCTCTGTCTTTCTGCGCGGCGTCAGTTTTATCAACGTTACGCGTGTCCAGCAGTTCGATCAGGTGCCAGCCAAAAGAAGAGTGCACCGGAGCGCTCATCTGACCTTTGTTCAGTCGGGTCAGCGCATCGCGGAAGGCTGGATCGAAAATATCCGCTGCCGCCCAACCCAGATCGCCGCCCTGGTTTGCAGAACCAGGATCCTGAGAGAACTCTTTAGCCGCGGCGGCAAAGGTCGTTTTACCGCTCTTAATATCAGCCGCGATTTGCTCCAGTTTCAGACGCGCCTGCTGATCGGTCATGATCGGAGACGGTTTCAGCAGGATATGGCGGGCATGAACTTCCGTTACGGAGATGCTCTGGCTCTGGCCACGCATATCGTTGACTTTCAGAATGTGGAAGCCGACACCTGAACGAATCGGGCCGATGATATCGCCTTTTTTCGCAGTGCTTAGTGCCTGCGCAAAGATGCCCGGCAGTTCCTGAATACGTCCCCATCCCATCTGGCCGCCTTTCAGCGCCTGCTGGTCTGCGGAATAGGTAATCGCCAGTTTACCGAAATCGCTACCGTTACGTGCTTCTTCGACGACAGCACGCGCCTGGCTTTCTGCTTCATTAACCTGGTCGGAGGATGGGTTTTCCGGTAACGGAATCAGAATGTGGCTCAGGTTCAGCTCAGTGCTGGCATCATTTTGGTTGCCAACCTGCTGAGCCAGAGCATCCACTTCCTGCGGCAGAATGGTGACGCGACGGCGAACTTCATTGTTACGCACTTCAGAGATGGTCATCTCTTTACGGATCTGGTTACGATAAGTCGAATAACTCAGACCATCGTGGGCCAGACGACTGCGCATCTGGTCCAGCGTCATATTGTTCTGCTTAGCGATGTTGGCGATGGCCTGATCCAACTGCTCATCAGTGATTTTCACCCCCATCTTCTGACCCATCTGCAGAACGATTTGATCCATGATCAAACGTTCGAGGATCTGATGGCGCAGCGTTGCGTCGTCGGGTAATTGCTGACCCGCCTGACCCGCATTAAGTTTTACTGACTGCATTAAGCCATCAACGTCGCTTTCCAGAACGACACCGTTATTGACGACGGCTGCGACTTTATCGACTACCTGTGGGGCAGCGAAACTGGTATTCGCGACCATGGCGATACCGAGAAGCAGCGTTTTCCAGTTCTTCATACTTTTTCCATTATTAATTAACCGCAATGCGGATTACGTTTTAAATCAATCAGATCATAAAGCGCTTTGATACGGCAAAATGTTCGAACGCAACATTTGGTTGGTGCCGAGACCATAGTTAGAGCTCAGACCGCGGAGTTCGATGTTAAAGCCGATCGTGTTGTCATAAATCGCGTGTTTTTGCGTATCATCCCAACCGTTCAGCTTACGCTCGTAGCCAAAGCGAATGGCATAACAGCAGGAGTTGTACTGCACGCCCAGCATCTGGTCAGCAGGTTTATTGACGTTCGTATCGAAGTAATAAGCCCCGACAATTGACCAGCGGTCAGCAATCGGCAAGCTGGCCACGGCGCCCACTTGAGAAATCCCGTTTTCATACTGTGCCTGATTCCATTTATTTTTATCAGCACTGTTATTCGGCAGTGTGGCCTGGATGTATTCCGGGCTGGCGTAACGGTAGTTCAACTGCAGCAAACTGTTTTCGTCACGACGGTATTCGATACTGCTGTTGCTGGTCGCGATGCTGTCCAGACGGGTATCGTACTGGATCCCGCTGCGTAAACCCCAGCGTTCGGAGATACGCCAGTAGGTATCGCCTGCCCACACCAGTGAACCGGTTTTGTCATCATTCTCCCATTCTATGTTGTCATCACCGGTGCGAGACTCGGTGAAATAGTAGATTTGACCCACAGAAATGTTAAAACGTTCAACGGCGGCGTCATCATATACGCGAGATGTGACCCCGGTCGTTACCTGGTTGGCCGAGGCAATACGGTCCAAACCGCCATAGGTGCGGTCACGGAACAGGCCGCTGTAGTCAGCTTGCAGCAGGGAAGAGTCGTAGTTATTAATGTTGCTTTGATCGCGGTATGGCACATATAAATACTGCGCGCGCGGCTCCAGCGTCTGGGTATAACCCGGTGCCAGCATTGCCATATCGCGTTCAAAGATCATCTTACCGTCGACTTTAAACTGCGGCATCACACGGTTTACGGTCTCGTCATACTGAGGGTAATCGTCAAGATTACTCTGCTGATAGTGCGTAGCCAGCATTTTGGCTTCAGTGTTGATACTCCCCCACTGATTGGACAACGGCAGATTGATGGTCGGTTCGAGGTGTAAACGCGTTGCTTCCGGCATGTTGTCGGTCGTGTTGACGAAATGCACTGCCTGCGCATAAACGCGGGTATCAAACGGACCAACATCGTTCTGATAGAAGTTAACGTCTAGCTGTGGCTCGGCGGAATAGCTACTCTTGTTCTGATCGCCAAAGACCTGGAACTGTTTGGTGGAAACTGTCGCATCAAAGTTCTGTACCGCGTAGCCGACGCTGAATTTCTGCGTGGCGTAGCCGTCGGTACTGGAACCGTACTTGTTATCAAAGTCATTGAAATAACTAGAGTCGCTGACCTTGGTGTAGTCGACATTGAAGCGCCACACCTGGTCCATCACGCCAGCGTGTCGCCAGTAGAACAACCAGCGGCGTGAGTTGTCATCCTTCGAGTTTTCATCCTCGTAGACTTTATCGGAGTTCAAATAGTCGAATTCCATCAAACCGGCACCCGCCTGGCTGAGGTAGCGGAATTCGTTCTCCCACATCACGCCGCCACGACGGTGCATGTAATGCGGGGTGATGGTGGCGTCCATATTGGGCGCGATGTTCCAGTAATACGGTAGGTAGAACTCAAAATAGTTATTGCTAGTGTATTTTGCGTTCGGGATCAAGAAACCGGAGCGGCGTTTGTCGCCGACGGGCAGCTGCATATACGGGCTGTAAAAGACCGGAACCGGACCCAGTTTAAAGCGGGCGTTCCAGATTTCCGCGACCTGTTCTTCGCGATCGTGGATCACTTCGCTACCGACAACGCTCCAGGTATTGGAACCCGGTAGACAGGAAGTGAAGCTCCCGTTTTCCAGAATGGTGTAGCGGTTTTCACCCCGCTGTTTCATCAGGTCGGCTTTACCGCGTCCCTGACGACCGACCATCTGATAGTCACCTTCCCAGATGTTGGTATCTTTGGTATTCAGATTTGACCAACCCTTCGGCCCCTTCAGAATGACCTGATTGTCATCATAGTGGACGTTACCCAGCGCATCGACGGTACGGACCGGCTCCGGCAGACCCTCGGCCTGCTTCTGGTGCAACTGCACTTCGTCAGCCTGCAGGCGGCTGTTACCCTGTGCGATATCCACGTTGCCAGTAAACACGGCGTCATCCGGGTAATTCCCTTTCGCGTGATCGGCATTGATGGTAACAGGTAATTCATTGGTCTCGCCCTGCACCAGAGGACGGTTATAGCTTGGCACGCCCAACATGCACTGTGAGGCGAGATCGGCTGCCAGACCCTGTTGACTATAAAGGGCACTGGCAATCATGGTGGCCAGAAGAGTGGGAATACGTTTTTTCATACGTTGTATTTATTGTTCCATCATCAGTAGCGTCGCGCGTGACAAACGGTCACAGCCTAACTTATCTCATCTTCACTGCGCTAGTGTTAATCCTGCCCATTTAGGCATCCGTGGTGTTAGGCACGGCATTGAATGACAGGTATGATAATGCAAATTATAGGCGATGTCCCACAATTGACCGCTGCCGTAAAACGGTAAAAGCACCTTATATTGTGGTACATAGCCCGGCTGGCAGCGTAAAGATTTGGGGAGTCTATGCAGTATTGGGGAAAGATTATTGGTGTCGCCGTGGCCTTAATGATGGGCGGCGGCTTCTGGGGCGTGGTTTTAGGTCTGCTTGTGGGTCATATGTTCGACAAAGCCCGCATGCGCAAAATGGCGTGGTTTGCCAATCAACGTGAACGTCAGGCACTGTTTTTTGCCACCACCTTTGAGGTGATGGGACACCTGACCAAATCAAAAGGACGTGTCACGGAAGCCGATATTCATATCGCCAGCCAGCTGATGGACCGGATGAATTTACACGGTGACTCACGAACCGCTGCGCAGCATGCCTTCCGGGTGGGAAAATCAGACAATTACCCATTACGTGAAAAAATGCGCCAGTTTCGCAGCGTCTGTTTTGGCCGCTTCGACCTGATCCGTATGTTTCTGGAGATCCAGATCCAGGCGGCGTTTGCGGACGGGTCGCTGCATCCTAACGAACGTGAAGTGCTGTATGTGATTGCTGAAGAGCTGGGGATCTCGCGCGCGCAATTTGATCAGTATCTGCGCATGATGCAGGGTGGTGCGCAGTTTGGTGGTGGATATCAGCAACAGTCTGGCGGTGGCTGGCAGCAGGCACAGCGTGGTCCGACGCTGGAAGATGCGTGTAATGTGCTGGGTGTTAAAGCGACCGACGATGCCACTACTATTAAGCGCGCTTATCGTAAACTGATGAGCGAGCACCATCCCGACAAGCTGGTCGCGAAAGGACTACCGCCGGAGATGATGGAAATGGCCAAGCAGAAAGCGCAGGAAATTCAAAAGGCCTATGAGTTAATTAAAGAACAGAAAGGCTTCAAGTAAGCGGCAGAATAAGTTGCCGGATGGCGGCTAGCGCCTTATCCGGCCTACGTTGAAGAATGTAGGCCGGGCAAGCGTAGCGCCCCCGGCACAGATCAGCACAAAATTTAAAAATCTGCCGGGACTTTAAAGGTCATACTATTGCCGTACTCGGGATGAGTAATGGTGAGCATCTCGGCATGCAGCAGCAGGCGTGGCGCTAACGCCAGGGCTTCCGGCGGGGCATAGAAGCGGTCACCCAGAATCGGATGCCCTAACGCCAGCATATGCACGCGTAGCTGATGAGAACGCCCGGTAATGGGTTTCAGCACCACCCGCGCGGTATTATCCGCCGCGAATTCCACGACTTCATACTCAGTCTGCGCGGCTTTGCCCGTCTCATAACAGACTTTCTGTTTTGGTCGGTTCGGCCAGTCGCAAATCAGCGGTAAATCCACCAGTCCCTCGGCGGGTGAGGGATGCCCCCACACGCGTGCGACATATTGCTTCTTCGGTTCGCGCTCGCGAAATTGACGCTTTAGCTCGCGCTCTGCCGCTTTGGTCAGCGCCACTACAATCACGCCGCTGGTGGCCATGTCCAGGCGATGCACTGATTCTGCCAGTGGATAGTCGCGTTGAATACGCGTCATCACGCTGTCTTTGTGCTCTTCAAGGCGACCCGGCACGGACAACAAGCCGCTCGGCTTGTTGACCACCATAATGTGTTCATCCTGATACAGGATAACCAGCCAGGGTTCCTGCGGCGGATTGTAGTTTTCCATCCCCATGTATGGCTCCGTTACTGATGCGTCACGACGATCAGGCGTAAGGCATCCAGACGCCAGCCGGCCTGATCCAGGCTTTCCATCACCTGTTGACGGTTGCTTTCAATCGCGGCAAGTTCGTCATCACGGATGTTCGGGTTAACGGCGCGCAGCGCTTCCAGACGCGACAGTTCTGCAGACAGCTTCTCATCCGCTTCTTTACGTGCGGCGTCGATCAGCGCGCGGGCAGATTGCTCAACCTGCGCTTCACCCAACTGCAGAATCGCATGGACATCTTGCTGCACGGCGTTGACCAGCTTGCTACCGGTATGGCGATTAACGGCACTGAGCTGGCGGTTAAAGGTTTCAAACTCCACCTGAGCGGCGAGGTTGTTACCGTTTTTATCCAGCAACATGCGCACCGGCGTCGGTGGCAGGAAGCGGTTGAGCTGCAGTTGCTTCGGTGCCTGCGCTTCGACCACGTACACCAGTTCAACCAGCAGGGTACCAACCGGCAATGCTTTGTTTTTCAACAGAGATATGGTGCTGCTGCCGGTATCACCAGACAGGATAAGATCCAGACCGTTACGGATCAGCGGATGCTCCCAGGTGATAAACTGGGCGTCTTCACGCGACAGTGCAATATCTCGCTCAAAGGTAATGGTGCAGCCGTCTTCAGGCAACCCCGGAAAATCCGGGACCAGCATATGATCGGACGGCGTCAGCACAATTAAGTTGTCCCCGCGATCGTCCTGATTAATACCGACGATATCAAACAGGTTCATGGCGAAGGCGATCAGACTGGTGTCGTCATCCTGCTCCTCAATGCTCTCAGCCAGCGCCAGCGCTTTTTCGCCGCCGTTGGAGTGAATCTCGAGTAGACGGTCGCGCCCTTGTTCCAGCTGCGCTTTCAGTGCGTCATGCTGTTCACGGCAGGCTTTGATCAGATCATCAAATCCTTCGTTGTTTTCCGGCTCCGCCAGATAACCAATCAGGTTGTTATAGACCGTATCATAAATCGTACGCCCGGTCGGACAGGTATGCTCAAACGCATCCAGACCTTCGTGGTACCAGCGCACCAGCACGGACTGGGCGGTTTTTTCCAGGTACGGGACGTGGATCTGAATATCGTGCGCCTGACCAATACGGTCCAGACGTCCAATACGTTGTTCCAGCAGATCCGGGTTAAACGGCAGGTCAAACATCACCAGGTTGCTGGCGAACTGGAAGTTACGGCCTTCAGAACCGATCTCCGAGCACAGCATCACCTGCGCACCGCTGTCCTCTTCGCTAAACCAGGCGGCAGCACGGTCACGTTCGATGATCGACATACCCTCATGGAATACGGCAGCGCGAATGCCTTCACGCTCGCGCAGCACCTGCTCCAGCTGCAACGCGGTGGTCGCTTTCGCACAGATAACCAGTACTTTCTGCGAACGATGACTGGTCAGGTAGCCCATCAACCATTCAACGCGTGGGTCGAAGTTCCACCAGGTGCCGGTATCGCCTTCGAACTCCTGATAAATCTGCTCCGGATAGAGCATGTCGCGGGCGCGCTCTTCTGCGCTTTTACGTGCGCCCATAATGCCGGAGACTTTGATTGCTGTCTGGTATTGGGTCGGCAGCGGCAGCTTAATAGTATGCAGTTCGCGTTTCGGGAAACCTTTCACCCCATTACGGGTGTTACGGAACAGTACGCGGCTGGTGCCATGGCGGTCCATTAGCATGGAAACCAGCTCCTGGCGCGCGCTCTGGGCATCTTCACGATCGCTGTTAGCAGCTTGCAGCAGCGGCTCGATGTCCTGCTCGCCAATCAGATCGCCGAGCATGTTCAGCTCATTGTTGCTCAGTTTGTTGCCTGCCAGCAGCATGGCGACGGCATCGGCTACCGGACGGTAATTTTTTTGCTCTTCAACAAACTGCTCGAAATCGTGGAAACGGCTTGGGTCCAGCAGGCGTAAACGCGCAAAGTGACTTTCCATACCCAGCTGTTCCGGCGTTGCGGTCAGCAGCAAGATGCCCGGTACGCGCTCGGCCAGTTGTTCGATCGCCATATACTCGCGGCTTGGCGCATCTTCGCTCCACACCAGGTGATGAGCTTCATCGACCACCAACAGGTCCCATTCTGCTTCACACAAATGCTCCAGACGCTGCTTGCTACGACGCGCAAAATCCAGAGAGCAGATGACAAGCTGCTCGGTTTCAAACGGGTTGTAGGCATCGTGCTGCGCTTCGGCATAGCGCTCATCATCAAACAGCGCAAAGCGCAGGTTGAAACGGCGCAGCATTTCGACCAGCCATTGGTGCTGTAACGTCTCAGGGACGATGATCAGCACGCGTTCGGCGGCACCGGACAGCAGTTGCTGATGCAGGATCATCCCGGCTTCAATGGTTTTTCCCAGGCCCACTTCATCTGCCAGCAAAACGCGAGGGGCATGGCGACGACCGACATCATGGGCAATATTAAGCTGGTGGGGGATCAGGCTGGTACGTTGACCGCGCAGACCACTCCACGGCATACGATACTGTTCGCTCTGAAATTTACGCGCACGATAGCGCAGCGCAAAGCGGTCCATACGGTCGATTTGGCCAGCAAACAGACGATCCTGAGGTTTGCTGAACACCAGCTTGCTGTCGAGCAGGACTTCGCGCAGCACGACGCCGGTTTCTTCGGTATCAAGGCGGGTTCCGATATAGGCAAGCAGTCCGTTTTCTTCTTTTACTTCATCGACATGCAATTGCCAGCCTTCATGGCTAGTGATCGTATCACCAGGATTGAACATCACGCGGGTCACAGGGCAGTCACTGCGCGCATACAGACGGTTTTCACCCGTCGATGAGAAAAGTAAGGTGACGGTTCGCGCATCCATGGCGACAACGGTACCAAGTCCCAATTCGCTTTCTGTATCGCTGATCCAGCGTTGACCAAGTGTAAAAGGCATATGTGTTCGGCTCTATATCTTTAATTGCAGGCAATACTCGTCATGTATCGGGTAACCCGAGTTTTCAGAGCATACGACCCCGCTACCAGGCTAGTGAATCAGTGGTAGTGGTGTTAAATGGGTCCAGGAATGGAAAGGGCGCTATGGTACTGGATGGCGACGGTTTCGTCACGCGTCAAAATAACCCCAGTTGCCCTGTGAGTAGTGTAGCAAAGTTATCATCAACAAAGGGAAGAATTCCCTCGGCAACCGGCTGTATCTGGCGCGTAAGATAATGCTCATAATCCAGCGCAGAGAGCTGATAATCCACAGGTTCCGGGCCGTTTATCGTCCAGACATATTTTATGGTGCCACGGTTTTGATACTGCGGCGGACGGCCTCGCTTGACGTTCTGTTCATCGGCAAGCCGCGCGGCGCGAACGTGGGGCGGGACATTACGCTGATATTCGCTTAACGGGCGGCGCAGGCGCTTACGGTAAACCAGCTGATCGTCCAGTTCACCGGCCATCAGGCGGTCGATGGTTTCCCTGACAAAATCCTGATACGGCTCCTGGCGAAAGACCCGCAAATAGAGTTCCTGCTGGAACCGTTGTGCCAGCGGTGTCCAGTCAGTGCGTACGGTTTCCAGTCCTTTGAAGACCATGTGCTGCTGGTCCCCGTCCTGAATGAGTCCGGCGTAGCGCTTCTTGCTGCCCGTATCCGCTCCGCGAATGGTCGGCATCAAAAAGCGGCGAAAATGGGTTTCAAACTCCAGTTCAAGCGCGCTGGTCAGGTTTTGTTGTTGCAGCGACTGCGCCCACCAGGTGTTGACATGATGGACCAACTCCCGACCAATCCTTGCCGCATCCTCTTCCGCGTGTGCGCCTTTGAGCCAGACAAACGTTGAGTCGGTATCGCCATAGATAACGTCATAACCCTGCGCTTCAATCAGCGCTTTGGTCTGGCGCATGATCGCATGCCCGCGCATGGTGATCGACGAGGCCAGTCTGGGATCGAAAAATCGACATGCCGTGGTGCCTAGCACGCCGTAAAAGGCGTTCATAATGATTTTGAGCGCCTGCGAGAGCGGCTTATTTCCCTGGCGTTTTGCTTCGTCACGCCCGTGCCAGATCTGGGTCACTATTTCCGGTAGGCAGTGTTTTTCGCGCGAAAACCAGGCACCAAGGAATCCTTCAGTGCTGTGTTCAGGATCCGGCTGCGCCATACCTTCGATAAGTCCCACCGGATCGATCAGAAAGGTGCGGATGATAGACGGGTACAGGCTTTTGTAATCCAGAACCAGCACCGAGTCGTACAAACCAGGACGCGAGTCCATCACATAGCCGCCGGGGCTGGCATGGGGGGGGACTTCCCCGAGATTTGGCGCAACGTAACCGGCACGGTGCATGCGCGGAAGATAGAGATGACCAAATGCCGCAACCGAGCCACCGTGCCTGTCGACCGGCAGGCCGTTGACCGTTGAGCGCTCCAACAGAAACGGCATGATCTCGGTTTTATGAAAGATGCGCGTGACCAGTTCACAGTCTTTGAGATTATAAGTGGCAAGCGCGGGCTTATCCTGAGCGAATCGGCGGTCAATTTCGTCCATGCGGTCCCAGGGATTATCAATTGATTTCCCTTCGCCCAGTAGCTCCTGCGACACCGTTTCCAGCGAAAACGAGGAAAAGTTCCAGAACGCGGATTTGAGGGCCTCAATGCCGTCAATGATCAGGCGGCCTTTGGCCTGGGCGAAAAAAACGCCGTTTTTGAAACCGTGCTCGCGCCATTCCAGTTCGCTGTTGTCACGGCCAAAACGCAGGGGAATTCGGTAACGCTCGGCATGATTTTGCAGGACACGTAAATCGAACTGCACGACGTTCCAGCCGATGATGACATCAGGATCGTGGTGGGCTATCCACGCGTTGAGCTTTTCCAGCAACTGCGGACGGCTCGCCACATATTCAAGTTCAAAATCAAGCTGTGAGGCATCACCGTTGGCCGGGCCGAGCATATAGACAATACGCTGTCCGCAGCCTTCGAGACCAATGCAGTAAAGCTCGCCGTGCCGCGTGGTTTCGATATCCAGCGATAGCCATTTTAAGGGGGGGCGATAGTCCGGGTTTGGCTTCAGCCGCGCGTTGATCAGCGTGTCATTATACCGATCGCCATCCACCCAAACGGGGGAGGTGATAAAGCGCTCCATCAGATAACGTTCCGGCGGACGCACGTCGGCCTCATAGACTGTGACGCTATTTTCGCGTAGCAGCTTCTCAAGACGCATCAACTGGCGATGGGATCGGCAGTACAGCCCCGAAACGGGCTGGCGATGAAAATCCTGCAGGTTAAGCGGAGCCAGCCGAAAGCCGTTTTCTGCGCGTAATAGTGAAGTAACGCGGGAAACCTGGCTGGTTGGGATGAAGGCAACTGACTCCTGCGGCGCAAGCGTGACCAGCAATGGCCCGTCGTCCGTTGCCAGCCAGAATGAAACCTCTGTCCCCTGTGGGGTATCCCGCCAGTGCCGGGTTAAAATAAAACCTGCCTGCGCCACGCTGCGTACCCATCAAAAAACCCGGCATGATTATAGCCTGTTTTATCTGGTTGTACTGTTTTTTTATACAGCTTATGACGAATTTGATTCATGAATACGAGGATGAAGATTTGGGTGGATGAATTATTTTATTCGTAGGCTTACTTTTTAATTTTTTATTACTTATCTGATTTATATATTGCGAGTTGAATTCAAGTCCATTTCCGGATTTTTGTCGATTTTTAGGAATTGTGCTTATTTAATTATGCAACTAATTTCTCGGAAATGGAAAATTATGTTTTTTCTATTTGTGTTTATTACAGGTTGGTGTAAGAATTTTATTCGAAGTGTTCGGGCTAGTAGGTTAAATATAATATATTTAACTGGGATTCTATTGTTGAATAAAAACGGATTTCAGTTCGATTTCGTCGGGTTATCTCTCTGTGTTATTTGATTTTTATTTTAATATAATTTTATTTCTAGCGCTAACTGGGATACTTCAAATGTTTATTATATTTCATGTAATTAATATGAGAATGGAGTCTTTATGAATATTTTCTCTAAACAGCAACTTAGCGTCAAGTACAGTAACTATATGTTTGTTAATACATTGCTGGCTAACCCTGCTGTAAAGACCGTGAGTAAATTTATTTTATATAAAACATGGAGCGGTCAACTGTGGAATGCTGAAGTTATTGATGATGGCAATGCTTTTTTCCATTGGCAGGGTAGTGATAAAAGCAACGGTCATCGTGATACGGTTATTAATTACGTGGTGAATGGTCAGAAGTGGCAGACTACAATTTCAGATTATGTCTTTTTCCATTGTGTGGAGGGCGATCAAGATAATGGGCATTGTGATACTGTAATTGACTATCTCTGCTCAAATGATTGCGTATATCAAGCTTCCTTTGCTGAATACTTCAGCGAATAATGATACTGGAGCGCGTAGTTTATCTACGCGCTTATAAAAGAAGATTATTGTCCGTAGTAGGCTTTAGCACCGTGCTTACGCAGATAATGCTTGTCCAGCAGCGTTTGCTGCATATCCGGTAGCTGCGGTGCGAGCTGGCGGCAGAAGATCCCCATATAGGCAACCTCTTCCAGCACAATCGCGTTATGAACGGCATCTTCGGCGTTTTTACCCCATGCAAACGGGCCGTGAGAATGTACCAGTACGCCTGGCATTTGTGCCGCATCAATACCTTGTTTTTCAAAGGATTCAACGATCACATTCCCGGTTTCCCACTCGTATTCACCGTTAATTTCTGCATCGGTCATTTTTCGCGTGCAGGGAATAGCGCCGTAGAAATAGTCTGCGTGGGTCGTTCCTGTGGCTGGAATCGACTGACCCGCCTGTGCCCAGATCGTCGCGTGACGTGAATGGGTGTGGACAATACCACCAATGCTCGGGAAAGCCTGATACAGCAGACGGTGAGTGGGCGTATCGGAAGACGGTTTTTTCTGCCCCTCCACCACTTCACCGGTGGCAATACTGACCACTACCATATCGTCCGCGGTCATTACGCTGTAATCAACACCGGAAGGTTTGATCACGAATACGCCATGTTCACGGTCGACGGCGCTGACATTCCCCCAGGTGAGGGTCACCAGGTTGTGCTTTGGCAGCGCCAGATTCGCTTCCAGGACCTGACGTTTAAGAGCTTCTAGCATGTTAACTCCTGAATGCTGGATGGCGTTACGCTTATCCGGCCTACGGTGATTTGTAGGCCGGTAAATGAAATGCCACCGGGCAATCCGTTTCGATAATTAACGTTTGAACCCGTAGTACACTTCGTTCCAGCGCAGCGCGTCCTTAAAGGCCGGCAGGCGGGTATCGTTGTCGATCACCGCGATCTCGATATCGTGCATTTCAGCGAACTGGCGCATGTCATTCAGATCCAGCGCATGGCTGAAGACGGTGTGGTGTGCGCCACCGGCCAGGATCCAGGCTTCAGACGCGGTAGGCAGATCCGGCTGGGCTTTCCACAGCGCGTTCGCCACCGGCAGTTTCGGCAGGTCGTGCGGGGTTTGTACTGTATCAATGCAGTTGACCAGCAGACGATAGCGATCGCCGAGATCGATCAGGCTGGCAACCACGGCCGGGCCGGTTTTGGTGTTGAAGATCAGACGAGCAGGGTCGTCTTTACCGCCAATGCCCAGGTGCTGCACGTCGAGGATCGGTTTTTCTTCTACGGCAATCGACGGGCACACTTCCAGCATGTGCGAGCCGAGCACCAGATCGTTGCCCTTCTCGAAGTGGTAGGTGTAATCCTCCATAAATGAAGTGCCGCCTTGCAGACCGGTTGACATCACCTTCATGATGCGAAGCAGCGCGGCAGTTTTCCAGTCACCTTCGCCTGCAAAGCCGTAGCCCTGCTGCATCAGACGCTGTACGGCCAGACCCGGAAGTTGTTTCAGGCCGTGCAAATCTTCAAACGTGGTGGTAAAGGCATTGAATCCACCCTGTTCGAGGAAACGCTTCATGCCCAGTTCAATACGGGCGGCTTCCAGCACGTTCTGACGCTTGTCACCGTGGATTTGCGTTGCTGCCGTCATGGTGTAGGTGCTTTCATATTCGTCGATCAGCGCGTTGATCTCACCATCGCTAATCGCGTTCACTACCTGTACCAGATCGCCCACGGCCCAGGTGTTCACCGAGAAACCAAATTTGATCTGAGCAGCTACTTTATCGCCGTCAGTGACTGCAACTTCACGCATGTTGTCGCCAAAACGGCATACTTTCAGATGGCGGGTATCCTGTTTGGACACGGCTTGGCGCATCCAGGAACCGATACGCTCGTGCGCTTGCTTATCCTGCCAGTGACCGGTGACCACGGCATGCTGCTGGCGCATACGCGCGCCGATGAAGCCAAACTCACGGCCGCCGTGTGCAGTTTGGTTCAGGTTCATAAAGTCCATATCAATGCTATCCCACGGCAGGGCGGCGTTGAACTGGGTATGGAACTGCATCAGCGGTTTGTTGAGAATGGTCAGGCCGTTGATCCACATTTTGGCCGGTGAGAAGGTATGCAGCCAGACCACCAGGCCCGCACAACGATCGTCATAGTTGGCATCGCGGCAAATAGACGTGATTTCGTCAGGCGATGTTCCCAGCGGTTTTAACACCAGTTTGCAGGGCAGTTTAGCTTCAGTATTCAGTGCGTTAACAACGTGCTCGGCGTGCTGGGTTACCTGACGCAGGGTTTCTGGGCCATACAGGTGCTGGCTACCAATCACAAACCACACTTCATAGTTATCAAAAATCGTCATTGTCGTGTCCTTAATGTGTCAGGGTTGCCAGATCTACCGGGGCTTTGTGCGCCGGTGCGGCAGTCGGAAGGTATTGTTGTTCGGCGCTTACCGCCCACTGCTGGTAGCGGCGATACAGTTGTTCAAAACGTTGAGCCTGCTCCGGGCGAGGGTGCAGTGTGTTTTCCACGGCACTCGCCATTTTTTGCTGGGCGGCGGGGATATCGGCATGCACGTTTGCGGCAACGGCGGCAAAAATTGCCGCACCAAGCGCGCAGCACTGGTCTGAGGCGACAATCTGCAGCGGACGATTAAGGACGTCACAACAGGCCTGCATGATGACCGGGTTTTTACGTGCGATGCCGCCGAGCGCCATCACGTTATTCACTGCGATGCCTTGTTCGGTAAAGCATTCCATAATGGCGCGTGCACCAAACGCCGTTGCGGCAATCAATCCACCAAACAGCGCTGGTGCGTCGGTCGCGAGGTTAAGGTCGGTAATGACCCCTTTCAGACGTTGGTTGGCATTGGGTGTACGACGCCCGTTGAACCAGTCGAGTACTACTGGCAGATGGTCCAGAGACGGATTTTTTGCCCATGCTTCGGTTAGCGCAGGCAGCAGCTGTTTTTGGCTGGCTTTAATCTGCGTTTTGAGTTCCGGGTGCTGCGCAGCAAGCTGCTCCAGCGGCCAGCTCAGCACGCGGCTAAACCAGGCATAGATATCGCCGAAGGCGGATTGACCGGCTTCCAGGCCAATAAAGTGCGGCACCACGCTGCCATCAACCTGGCCGCATATGCCTTTCACTGCGCGCTCGCCGACGCTGGCTTTGTCGGCAATCAGAATATCGCAGGTCGAGGTGCCAATGACTTTCACCAGCGTATTTGGCTGTGCGCCCGCGCCGACAGCGCCCATATGGCAGTCGAATGCACCGCCGGAAATGACCACGCTTTCCGGCAGACCCAGGCGCTGTGCCCATTCCGCACAGAGCGTGCCCACTGGCAGGTCTGCGGTGAAAGTATCGGTAAACATCGGGTATTGCAGATGTTGGTTGATGAGGGGGTCGAGTTCATCAAAGAAACTGGCTGGCGGCAGGCCACCCCAGCTTTCATGCCACAGGGATTTGTGACCGGCGCTGCAGCGTCCGCGACGAATATCCTGTGGGCGCGTGGTGTCAGAGAGCAGGGCGGGGATCCAGTCGCACAGCTCAATCCAGGACACGGCAGCCTGCGCGACTGCGTTGTCCTGGCGGGTAACGTGCAGGATTTTTGCCCAGAACCATTCACTGGAATAAATGCCGCCGATATAGCGGGAATAATCGACCTTGCCCGGCGTATGACACAGGCGGGTGATTTCTTCGGCTTCTTCGACTGACGTGTGGTCTTTCCACAGGACGAACATCGCGTTCGGGTTCTCGGCGAACTCTTCTCTGAGTGCGAGGACGTTGCCGTTGGCATCAATAGGCGCAGGGGTTGAACCGGTGCTGTCAACGCCAATCCCGACCACTGCCGCACGCTGTTCTGCGCTCAGTTCGCCGAGGACCGTTTTCAGTGCGGCTTCCATGGATTCAATGTAGTCACGCGGGTGATGGCGAAACTGGTTGTTTGGGCCATCGCAATATTGCCCTTCCTGCCAACGTGGGTACCACTCTACGCTGGTGGCAATCTCCTCGCCGGTGGCACATTCCACCGCCAAAGCGCGTACTGAATCACTTCCAAAATCGAGGCCAATTGCAATCGCCATCGTCTTACTCCATCCAAAAATACGGGTATGGATAAACAGTAGATAATGGGGGTGAAAACCGTCAGGCAGGATCCGCTAATCTTATGGACTAAAATGCTGTGGCATCACAAAGTGTGACGCTGTGCAAATATTCAATGTGGACATTTCTGCCGTAGTTATAGACACTTTTGTTAGCCGTTTTTATCGTTGGCGCAGGACATGTTTTTTACAAAATGCTTTTCGCATGCGGGGTTGATGGTCCATCACTGAAACCATAACGGTCTACAGGGGCGACGGTGACGATATCTTGCATAATATGGACGATTTGTTTCTTATCAGAACACCGGGAGTATTGAATTTATGGCTGAACCGCAAAACGATCCCCTGTTGCCGGGCTACTCGTTTAACGCGCATTTAGTGGCGGGATTAACCCCTATTGAGGCGAACGGGTACCTGGATTTTTTTATCGACAGACCGCTGGGAATGAAGGGCTATATCTTGAACCTGACCATTCGCGGGGAAGGGGTCATCAACAATCAAGGTAAGCAGTTTGTTTGCCGACCGGGTGATATTTTGCTGTTTCCGCCGGGTGAAGTTCACCATTACGGCCGCCATCCCGATGCCAGTGAATGGTACCACCAGTGGGTCTACTTTCGACCTCGCGCCTACTGGCAGGAGTGGCTTACCTGGCCGGCGATTTTTGCACAGACGGGTTTTTTCCGCCCGGATGAAGCGCATCAGCCACACTTCAACGAACTGTTTGGCCAGATAATCAGCGCCGGGCAGCGGGAGGGTCGTTACTCTGAGCTGTTGGCGATCAATTTGCTGGAACAACTGCTGCTCAGACGTATGGAAGCAATTAATGAATCGCTGCATCCCCCCATGGATAACCGCGTGCGTGATGCCTGTCAGTACATCAGCGATCACCTGGCGGACAGCAATTTTGATATTGCCAGCGTCGCGCAGCATGTCTGCCTGTCGCCGTCTCGTTTGTCGCACCTGTTCCGCCAGCAGCTCGGCATCAGCGTACTCAGCTGGCGTGAGGATCAGCGAATCAGCCAGGCGAAGCTCCTGTTGAGCACCACGCGCATGCCGATCGCCACCGTCGGGCGCAACGTCGGGTTTGACGATCAGCTCTATTTCTCCCGCGTTTTCAAAAAATGTACCGGCGCCAGCCCGAGCGAGTTTCGCGCTGGCTGTGAATAAAAAGTGAATGATGTGTCCGAAAAGTTGTCATATCTCGCAAACTATTCATACGAATGATGGCTTGACGAAGTTGAGAAGGGTTATCAGAATCCTTGCTTCGTAAATCTGACGGACACATTATGCAAGCATTGCTGGAACATTTTATTCTCCAGTCCGCCGTATACTCTTTGATAGCCGTACTGCTGGTGGCTTTTCTGGAGTCGCTGGCGCTGGTGGGCTTAATTTTACCCGGTACCGTGCTGATGGCCGGACTGGGTGCGCTGATTGGTAGCGGTGAACTGAACTTCTGGCATGCCTGGCTTGCGGGCATTGTCGGCTGCCTGATGGGTGACTGGATCTCCTTCTGGCTGGGCTGGCGTTTTAAAAAGCCGCTGCATCGCTGGTCTTTTATGAAAAAGAACAAGGCGTTACTGGATAAAACTGAACATGCGCTTCATCAGCACAGCATGTTTACTATTCTGGTAGGTCGTTTTGTTGGTCCGACGCGTCCGCTGGTGCCAATGGTGGCGGGGATGCTTGATCTGCCTGTCGCCAAATTTATTGTGCCTAATATCATTGGCTGCGTACTGTGGCCGCCGTTTTATTTTCTGCCGGGTATCCTGGCGGGCGCGGCAATTGATATTCCCTCAGATGTACAGAGCGGCGATTTCAAATGGCTATTGCTGGCGACCGCACTATTGCTGTGGGTCGGGGGATGGCTGTGCTGGCGGCTATGGCGTAGCGGCAAAGCGGCTGTTGATCGCTTAACCGTTTATTTGCCGCGAGGTCGACTGCTGTATCTGGCGCCGCTTGTTCTCGGGATCGGCGTGGTGGCGCTGGTCGCACTGATCCGCCATCCGCTGATGCCGGTGTATATCGATATCCTGCGCAAAGTGGTGGGCTATTAGGGCTTATTTTGCCGGATGGCGCTGGCGCTAATCCGGCCTACGGGCCGCAAATTGCGCCACTATGCTTTAATACCCAACAGCGACGAGGCGCTGGCGTGACCGCTCAACAGCTCATCTGTTTTACCTTGCCACGCAATGCGCCCGTCGGCGACTACGATTGAACGTGGCGCAATGCGCGCGGCGTCTTCTACGCTGTGGGACACCATCAGCAGCGTCAGCTGCTTCTCACGACACACGTCGGCCACCAGTGTGAGCATCTCCTGACGCAGGGCGGGGTCGAGTGCGGAGAACGGTTCATCAAGCAGCAACACGGGCTGTTCCCGCACCAGGCAGCGCGCCAGGGCTACACGCTGGCGTTGCCCGCCAGAAAGCTCGCCAGGAAGCCTTTCCAGCAACATGTCGAGTCCCATTTGTTGAGCAATGTGGCGCATTTTCTCCTGCTGCTGCGCGTTCAGTTTCAACCCAGGGTTAAGGCCGAGGGCGATATTCTGTTGCACACTCAGGTGGCTGAACAGATTGTTTTCCTGAAACAGCATGGAGACAGGGCGGCGAGAAGGCGGCGTGCGGGTATGATCCTCACCGCCTATCATCATTGTACCGCTGGCCGGAGCCAGAAAACCGGCAATCAGGTTTAATAGCGTACTTTTCCCGGCGCCGCTGGGTCCCAGCACGGCGATCTGTTCACCGCGCGCGACCGACAGCGTAAAGCGCATGGGTAAATGGTGATACAGCCATGTGATATCAATCAGTTTTAACATGTCGACCCGGTAATTTCTCAATAACAGTAAACAGCGTAAAGCACAGGATCAGCAGCAATAATGCGGTGACTGCACCATCCTGACTGCGATAGGAGCCAATCTGCTGATAGAGGTAAAACGGTAACGTGCGGAAGTCCTCGTTGCCAAACAGGGCTACCACGCCAAAATCGCCAATCGACAGGACGCAGGCGAAGGCCATGGCTTGCGCCAGCGGGCGTTTCAACGCACGCAGCTCAACCACTTTCAACCGCGACCATCCTTCAATGCCTAAAGACTGGCACAACATGCCGTAGCGCGCCGTTACGTCACGCATCGGGTTTTCCAGCACTTTCAGCGCATAAGGGATGGCCATTAGTGCATTGGTAAAAATCACAATGCCGTCGGCAGAGTCAGGCAGGCCAATACTGTTATTGAGCAGCAGGAAGAACCCGGTTGCCAGCACGATGCCCGGCATTGCGAGGATCAGCATGCCGCTCAGTTCCAGCGCCTGACCGGCTAAAACTTGCTGCCGTGCCCGCAGCTCGCGGCTGCTCCACAACAGCATCATGGTGAGAATGACGCACAGCAGGCCTGCCGCCAGCGCAATACGCAGCGAAGTCCACAGGGCTTGCCACAATACAGGCTGCGCGAGAACGTCCAGAATATGACGGTTAACACCATCGACAATCACCGCCAGCAGCGGCGGGAGTAACAGCAGCAGCGCCAGAATAATCAGCAGGGTGTCGGTCACTCGGCTGTGCAGGCGGTCGTCGGGATCGCGCCAGCCTTGTACCAGCGTGGTGCCGGGGGCTATCGCTCGACTCATGCGCTGGCTGAGCAGCACCAGTCCTAAGCAGCAAATCATCTGGATCAGTGCCAGCATGGCGGCGCGGGCGGGATCGTAGTCGAAGCTCAGCGCCTGATAGATAGCCAGCTCGATGGTGGTCGCCTGCGGCCCGCCGCCGAGCGACAGCACGGTAGCAAAACTGGCGAAGCACAGCATAAAGATGAGCGCCGCTACCGGAGGGATCTGGCGGCGTAGCCACGGCCATTCAACGAAGCGGAAGAAATGCCAGCCGCGCATACCTAGCTGCGCGGCGAGCTGCCGCTGTTCGCCGGGAATATTCTCCAGCGACTGCAGCAGTAAACGGCTGGCCATCGGCAGGTTGAAAAAGACGTGTGCCAGCAGAATGCCCTGCAGACCGTACGGTGAAAACGTCCACTCCAGGCCGAGAGCCTGCCAAAGTGAGGCCAGCCAGCCCTGACGACCGTAGACGCTAAGGATGCCAAAGACGGCGACCAGCACCGGCAGGATCAGCGTCATTGCGCACAGGCGCAGCAGCGCTATACGCCCAGGGAAACGGCGACGATAAAGCGCCCGGGCGAGGAAGATTGCCGGGATCACCGACAACGCAGCGGATAAAAATGCCTGCCAGAAGGAAAAACGCACCACGTGCCACAGGTAGCTGTCCTGCCACAGCGTGAGCCAGTCTCCCTGAGGGGCGTTCAGCCACAGCGCCAGAAACGCCGCCAGGGCGACGGCCACTATCAACGTAGCGGCCGAAAGCCCTGGGAGCAGCCAGCCGGGAATTAACGGCTGACGGCGCGTTGCCATGCGTTAATCCATGTCTGACGTTGAGTTGCTACCTGTTGTGGGGTGAATTCCAGCGCGGTGGACGGTTTTTCCAGTTGTGCAATGCCAGGAGGAAGCGTGACCTGGGTTACCGGATACATCCAGTTGCCGGTGGGGATTGCGTTCTGGAACGCCGGAGAAACCATAAATGTCAGGAATTTTTCCGCCAGTTCGGGTTGTTTGCTGGCGGCGGTACGTGCGGCGACCTCCACCTGCAAATAGTGTCCCTCGCTAAAATTGGCGGCGGCGTAGTTATCTTTCTTCTCTTCGATGATGTGATACGCCGGAGAGGTGGTATAGCTCAGCACCAGATCGCTTTCACCTTTCAGGAACAGACCGTAGGCTTCACTCCAGCCCTTGGTGACGGTGACGGTTTTAGCCGCCAGTTTCTGCCAGGCTTCCGGCGCTTTATCGCCGTACACTTTCTGCATCCACAGCAGCAGTCCCAGACCCGGCGTGCTGGTGCGTGGGTCCTGATAAATTACGCGCCATTTCTGGTCGCTTTCGACCAGTTCTTTCAGGCTCTTCGGTGGGTTTTTCAGCTTGTTTTTGTCATACACAAAGGCGAAATAACCGTAATCAAACGGTACAAAGGTGTCGTTTTTCCAGCCGCCAGGGACGTTGATGGCATCGCTCGCCACGCCGCTTTTGGCAAACAGTTTGGTCTGCATTGCCGCGTCGAGCAGGTTGTTATCCAGTCCGAGCACGACGTCGGCTTTACTGTTTTTTCCTTCCATGCGCAGGCGATTAAGCAGCGAGACGCCATCTTCCAGCGCCACCAGCTTTAGTTCGCAGTTGCAGTCGGCTTCAAAGGCTTTTTTGATGGTTGGGCTGGGGCCCCAGTCGGCGGCGAACGAGTCGTAGGTATAGACGGTCAGAACGGGTTTGGCGAAGGCAGGCGCTGCGCACAGCAGTAAAAGCGGAAGACATTTTTTAAACACTTTGCACCTCATAAAGTAAAACTCTAAATAATTCGAGTTGCAGGAAGGCGGCGACGTAGCGCATCCCCGGGAGCGTACAGGTAGTACGTGACTGGGGTGAGCGAGGAAAGCCAACGCATCTACAGCTTGAAGTATGACGAGTTAGGTGGCAAAGGACTTGAGCTACAGCCTCAAATCCCTTCGCCGGCATTATCCGGATCAGGTTCGACGGGTATCTCTCAGCCTCATACACTTCATCCTTCACGCTGCCTCTGCGTTGGCTGCGTTTGCTTGCCGCCTTGATGCATCATGAATGATGTTGTGTATGTTTTTTATTGGCACCCCGTTGAGAACGGCGTTAGTGTAATGATTTTGTTGCTATGCGGCAATCAAGAGCCTTGTCCATTAGGCTATCTTGTTTGCCAGTTTGAACCTGGGCAGTGCTCAAAATCCTCACGTACTACGTGTACGCTCCGGTTTTTCCGCGCTGTCCGTGTTCAAACTGTCTTCACCGATTACTCCTACTGAACAAGGCGTTAAGGATCCGGTGGTGCAAACCATGCTGATTTAAAATCAAACCAGCCAAGCGTATTCATGCGTAATCCGCGCATACTGCGCTGCCCCTGAATGATCAGCCAGTGATGGATCAGCGGTACAATGGCTTTACTGGCAAGCAGTTGCTGACACCATGCTGCGAGGCTCATCTCGCCGGTGCGCCAGCGGGCGGCGTCGCTTTCCCAGTCCAGAGAAAGACAGTTTTGCAGCAGCGGGACTTCGCACAAATGGGCGAACAGCGAGAAGTCCAGCGGTAAGGTAAAGTTGGCGCTGTTGAGCCAGATATCGCTGACGGTCTCGCCTGCGTGCCATTGATCGTAGTCGATCTCCTGAATATTCAGCTGTACCTGATGCTCCGCCAGCAATGTTTTCATGATCTGCGCAATCACCCGATGCTCGATATGATCGCGATAGTAGGTGAGCGTCAGTGTTTCCAGTCCCGCCGGTTTTTCACCGAGTCCTGGCCTGGCATGATGCCAGCGAGGCAGTAATCCGTACGCGGGAAACCAGTGTCGTTGATACTGCTCGTCAGCCTGAAAAATTAAATTCGTCGGCGAGAGTATGCGGCTTACCCATTCGCGCACCTCCTGATTGGCTCCGCGATGGGCGCGGGAATCAAACAGCATGTAATAACACCCTTCCTCCAGCCGGCTTTCGATAGCCTTTTCATCTTCCGTCGGGCCTTTGAGCGTGAGTCCGCCGCCGGGCTCTTCGGCGATGTCCGGTAACACCCACACGTTCACTTCGTCAATCAGCGCCCGGTAACCAAAGTAATCATCAAAAGCGTGAATTTTTAGCTGGTTACTCGTATTGCGGACGACCGCATAGGGACCGGTGCCAATTGGGTGGCTGGAAAAGTTATTCAGCGTTTCCCATTCGCGCGGCAGGATCATGGCGGGGACCTGTCCCAGTAGCCACGGCAACCAGCGATCAGGTTGCGCCAGATGGATATCCAGCGTCCAGGCCGTGGGAGAGGCAATTTGCGTAATGTGCGAGTACAGCGGCAGGCTGTTGATCCGCCTCAGTGAGGCGATCACATCCTCCATTTCCAGCTCGCGACCATGATGAAAATGGATCCCAGGACGCAGGAAAAACCGCCAGTGCAGCGGCGAAATTTGTTGCCAGTGGTGGGCAATGTCGGCTTCCAGTTCCCCATTTTCCTCATTTACGCGGGTTAAGGCGCTGAAGATTTGCCTGGCGATATGGGTTTCGGAACGGCGCAGCGCCGTACCGGGGAGCAGATTGCGCATCGGGCGATAGTAAAGGACGCGCATGATGTGCCGCCCCTGGCGAAAGCTGCGGCCCAGATGAGAAACCAGCATTTGTCGCACGGCTGTTTTATCGCCGACCAGTTGCACCAGTTGATCAATGCGATCCTGTTCCAGCAGGTCTTCCGCCCGCTGCTGCTGGAGCGCCAGCCCGGTGTAGAGAAAGGTCAGGCGTGAACGTTTGCCGCGACCGACCTCGGCTTCCCACGTTAGCCAGCCGCGTTCCTGCATGGTGTTGAGCAGGGTGCGCATATGGCGGCGCGAGCAACTGAGTAACTCTGCCAACTCGTTCAGCGTGGTGTCTTGCGTTTTGCCGTCGCAGCATTGCCACAGGCGGATAAACTGTTGTTGCAAACGACCAGAAGACATAAAAGGGGAACTCCCACGGAAAACTCAGCAATTTTATTATCCCCATATTAAGCCAATAATGAATTCCGATGAAGCGATGAGACAACGAAGGGGTCATCTATGCGTCAGTTCTATTTAAAGTACTTTACCTCGACAGCGCGTTTGTCCTGGTTGGCTTGCCTGAGTGCGCCGCAGCGCTTAAAGATGCTCGATGAACTGATGCAGTGGGAGTTGCAAGACTGACCTCTGAATTGGGAATTGCAGACATCATGTGTGACTGAGTATTGGTGTTAATCGCCGCGCCAGCAGGTATTATCTGCTGGCTTTTTTCGTTTCCGCTGCGCTTAAAAGGAAAGATATGCTCTGGATTATGACCATGGGACGGCGCCTTAACGGCGTGTATGCGGCGTTTATGCTGGTTGCCTTTATGATGGGCGTAGCGGGCGCGTTACAGGCACCCACGCTGAGCCTGTTTCTGAGTCGCGAGGTGGGGGCACAGCCATTTTGGGTTGGGCTGTTTTACACCGTCAATGCGATCGCAGGGATCGCGGTCAGCCTTGGTTTGGCGAAACGATCCGACAGTCGGGGCGATCGGCGTAAGCTGATCATGTTCTGCTGTCTGATGGCGATTGGCAATGCGTTGCTGTTTGCCTTTAACCGCCACTATTTAACGCTGATCACCTGCGGGGTGCTGCTGGCTTCGCTGGCAAATACCGCCATGCCGCAGCTGTTTGCGCTGGCGCGGGAGTATGCCGATAACTCGGCGCGAGAAGTGGTGATGTTCAGCTCGGTGATGCGTGCGCAGCTTTCGCTGGCGTGGGTGATTGGGCCGCCGCTGGCGTTTATGCTGGCGTTAAATTACGGCTTCACGATGATGTTTTCGATTGCTGCCGGGATATTTGCCGTTAGCCTGGTGCTGATCGCGCTGATACTGCCGTCGGTGGCGCGGGTCGAGCAGCCTGTCGATGTCCCGCTTGAGCAGACCGGCGGCTGGCAGGACAAAAATGTGCGCATGTTGTTTATTGCCTCCACGCTGATGTGGACCTGCAACACCATGTACATTATCGATATGCCGCTGTGGATTAGCCTTGAACTGGGACTACCGGACAAACTGGCCGGGATCCTGATGGGCACCGCCGCCGGGTTGGAAATTCCGGCAATGATTCTGGCGGGTTACTACGTGAAGCGTTTTGGTAAGCGGCGGATGATGATAACCGCTGTGGCGGCAGGCGTGCTGTTTTACCTTGGGCTTATCTTCTTCCATAGCCATACGGCGCTACTGGTCCTGCAGCTGTTTAATGCGGTATTCATCGGGATTGTTGCCGGAATAGGCATGCTGTGGTTTCAGGATCTGATGCCGGGCAGGGCGGGTTCAGCTACCACCTTGTTTACCAACAGTATCTCCACGGGGGTGATTCTGGCGGGGGTAATTCAGGGGGCGGTGGCGCAAAGTTATGGGCATTATGCCGTCTACTGGGTGATTGCGGGAATTTCGGTGGTTACCCTGGTGATGACCGGGCGAGTGAAGGATGTGTAGTGGGTGTGCCGGATACGCTGCGCTTATCCGGCCTACAAATCTTTCCGTAGGCCGGATAAGACGCTTTTGCGTCGTCATCCGGCATGCTTATCCGGCAACAACAAGCACTAGCGCATAAACGCGGGCTGTTTGTTCTCGTAAGACGAGATCGCGTCTTCGTGTTGCAACGTCAGACCAATACTGTCGAGACCGTTCAGCATGCAGTGGCGGCGGAAGGTGTCGATTTCAAACGGATACGCTGTATCGCCAGCCTTCACCACCTGTGCCTGCAGATCCACCTCAAAACGAATCCCCGGATTGGCCTGTACCAACGTGAACAGGTCATCCACTTCGTCGTCGCTTAATTTCACCGGCAGCAGTTGGTTATTAAAACTGTTGCCGTAGAAAATGTCAGCGAAGCTTGGGGCGATCACCACTTTGAAACCGTAATCGGTCAGCGCCCACGGCGCATGTTCGCGCGAGGATCCGCAGCCAAAGTTTTCTCGCGCGAGCAGAATCGACGCGCCTTGATATTCCGGGAAGTTCAGTACGAATTCCGGATTAGGCTGCTGACCATTCTCATCGAGAAAGCGCCAGTCGTTAAACAGGTGCGCACCAAAACCGGTACGCGTCACCTTCTGCAAAAACTGTTTGGGAATGATTGCATCCGTATCGACGTTGGCGGCATCCAGGGGGACAACCAGGCCGGTATGCTGGGTAAATTTCTCTGCCATGGTAGTTTCCTTATTTGATGCGGCGAATGTCGGCAAAATGACCGGTAACGGCGGCCGCGGCGGCCATGGCCGGGCTGACTAAGTGCGTACGCCCTCCGCGGCCCTGACGACCTTCAAAGTTACGGTTGCTGGTGGAAGCACAGCGTTCGCCCGGATTCAGACGATCGTTGTTCATCGCCAGGCACATTGAGCAACCCGGTAAGCGCCATTCAAAACCGGCTTCAATGAAAATCTTATCCAGACCTTCTGCTTCAGCCTGGGCTTTAACCGGACCTGAACCCGGTACCACCAGTGCCTGCACGCCCGGCGCGACCTTGCGGCCTTTGGCGATTTCAGCTGCGGCACGTAAATCTTCAATACGCGAGTTGGTGCAAGAGCCGATAAACACTTTATCAATAGCCACTTCCGTCAACGGAATGCCCGGCTTCAGCCCCATATAGGCCAGCGCTTTTTCCGCTGATGCGCGTTCAACCGGATCGCTAAACGACGCGGGGTCGGGAATGTTATCGTTTACGGAGATTACCTGGCCTGGGTTAGTACCCCAGGTGACCTGCGGAGCAATCTCTTCTGCCTGCAGGGTGACGGTGGTATCAAACGTCGCTCCGTCGTCGGTTTTCAGCGTTTTCCACCAGGCGACGGCATCGGTAAAATCCTGACCTTTAGGGGCATGCAAACGTCCCTGTACATAGTTGAAGGTGGTTTCATCCGGAGCGACCAGACCCGCTTTGGCCCCCATTTCGATTGCCATGTTACACAGGGTCATACGACCTTCCATGCTCAGGGCGCGGATGGCATCGCCGCAAAACTCAACCACGTGCCCGGTACCGCCTGCGCTACCGGTTTTACCGATAATCGCCAGCACGATATCTTTGGCAGTAATTCCTGTTGCTGCCGTGCCATTAACTTCGATCTTCATGGTTTTGGCGCGCCCTTGCTTCAGGGTTTGCGTGGCCAGCACGTGTTCGACTTCGGAGGTCCCGATACCAAACGCCAGCGCGCCGAACGCACCGTGTGTGGCGGTGTGGGAGTCACCGCAGACGATGGTCATACCCGGTAAGGTCACACCTTGCTCGGGTCCCATCACGTGGACGATACCCTGAAAAGGGTGGTTCAGATCGTACAGTTCGACGCCGAACTCATTGCAGTTTTTGATCAGCTCCTGCATCTGGATGCGCGCCATTTCACCGGAGGCGTTAATGTCTTTGGTTTGCGTCGAGACGTTATGATCCATGGTGGCGAAGGTTTTACCCGGCTGGCGAACCGGACGGTTATGCGCCCGCAGGCCGTCGAATGCCTGCGGTGAGGTCACTTCGTGCACCAGATGGCGGTCGATATACAGCAGCGGCGTTTCGTCCTGCGCTTCATACACGACGTGCGCATCGAACAACTTTTCATACAACGTTTTAGCCATGATTACACCCCTTCTGCGACGTAGCGAGCAATGATATCGCCCATCTCATCGGTACTGACTGCTGCTGTGCCACGGGCTAAATCACCGGTGCGAATACCTTCTGCTAATGCGCGGTTAACGGCGCTTTCAATGGCTGCTGCTGCATCATTGGCGTCCAGGCTGTAGCGCAGCAACAGCGCCAGTGACAAAATCTGGGCAATCGGGTTGGCAATGTTTTTACCGGCGATATCCGGTGCTGAGCCGCCGGCGGGCTCGTACAGGCCAAAGTCCTGCTCATTCAGGCTGGCAGACGGCAGCATGCCCATGGAGCCGGTGATCATCGCGCATTCATCGGACAGGATGTCACCAAACAGGTTGGAGCACAGCAGCACGTCAAACTGAGACGGATCTTTAATCAACTGCATGGTGGCGTTGTCGATATACATATGCGTCAGGACAACGTCCGGGTATTCATTGGCTATTTCATTGACCACTTCACGCCACAGAATCGAGGTTTGCAGCACGTTGGCTTTATCAATCGACGTCACTTTACAGCGACGCTTGCGGGCAGATTCAAATGCAATGCGCGCAATACGTTCGATCTCGAAACGGTGATAGACCTCGGTATCAAAGGCTTTTTCATGTTGACCGCTACCTTCACGGCCTTTTGGCTGACCGAAGTAGATCCCACCCGTCAGTTCGCGTACGCACAGGATGTCGAAACCGTTGGCGGCAATATCGGCGCGCAGCGGGCAAAAATCTTCCAGCCCCTGGTACAGCTTAGCCGGGCGCAGGTTGCTGAATAATTTGAAGTGTTTACGCAACGGCAACAGGGCACCACGCTCCGGCTGCTGGTTTGGCGGCAGATTTTCCCATTTCGGGCCGCCCACGGAGCCAAACAGAATGGCATCGGCCTGCTCACAGCCGTCAACCGTTGCGGGTGGCAGCGGCTGACCGTGATTGTCGATGGCAACGCCGCCCACGTCATAGTGGCTGGTGGTAATGCGCATAGCGAAACGGGTGCGAATCGCGTCCAGTACTTTCAGAGCCTGCGCCATCACTTCCGGGCCAATACCGTCACCCGGCAAAACAGCAATATGATAATTCTTCGACATCACACGGTTTCCTTGTTGTTCTCGTTGTTTTGAGCTTTGCGTTGCAATTCTTTTTCGACTTCTTCGGCGCGCCAGATGTTATTCAGTACATGCACCATGGCTTTCGCGGAGGACTCGACAATATCCGTTGCCAGGCCTACGCCGTGGAAGCGACGGCCGTTAAAGTTGGCGACGATATCTACCTGACCCAGCGCATCTTTACCGTGGCCTTTTGCGGTCAGGCTGTATTTCACCAGTTCGATGTCGTAGTCGGTAATACGGTTGATGGCCTGATAAATAGCATCGACCGGGCCGTTACCGTTGGCGGCTTCGGCTTTCACATTCTCGCCACAGGCCAGCTTGACGGAGGCGGTGGCAATATCATTGGAGCCAGACTGCACGCTGAAGTAATCCAGGCGGAAATGTTCGGGTTCTTCTTGCTGTTTGTTAATAAAGGCCAGCGCTTCCAGGTCGTAATCAAATACCTGACCTTTTTTATCCGCCAGCTTCAGGAAGGCGTCGTACAGGTTGTCCAGACTGTATTCACTCTCTTTATAGCCCATCTCATCCATACGGTGTTTGACCGCAGCACGTCCGGAACGGGACGTCAGGTTCAGTTGCACCTGGTTCAGACCGATGGACTCCGGGGTCATAATTTCGTAGTTTTCACGGTTTTTCAGTACGCCGTCCTGATGAATACCGGAGGAGTGGGCAAAGGCGCCGCTACCGACAATCGCTTTGTTGGCCGGAATCGGCATATTGCAGATTTGGCTGACTAACTGGCTGGTACGCCAGATTTCCTGATGATTAATGCGGGTCTGTACGTTCAGAATATCTTTGCGGACTTTGATCGCCATGATCACTTCTTCCAGCGAGCAGTTACCGGCGCGTTCACCGATCCCGTTCATCGCCCCTTCGACCTGACGCGCACCGGCATGAACAGCGGCCAGCGCGTTACCGACGCCCAGACCTAAATCGTCGTGGGTGTGCACGGAAATGATCGCTTTGTCGATATTCGGCACTCGTTCATACAGGCCGGAAATGATTGCGCCAAATTCGAAGGGCATGGTGTACCCGACGGTATCGGGGATATTAATGGTTTTGGCACCGGCATTAATCGCCGCTTCTACCACGCGAGCCAGATCGGCAATAGGGGTACGGCCGGCGTCTTCGCATGAGAATTCCACGTCATCCGTGTAATTACGCGCACGCTTAACCATATAGACAGCCCGCTCGATAACCTCATCCAGCGTACTACGTAATTTGGTGGCGATATGCATCGGCGAGGTGGCGATAAACGTATGAATGCGGAAAGCCTCAGCCACCTTCAGGGATTCAGCGGCCACATCGATATCTTTTTCCACACAGCGGGCTAAGGCGCAGACGCGGCTGTTTTTAACCTGTCGGGCAATGGTCTGTACCGACTCAAAATCACCTGGCGAAGACACAGGGAAACCGACTTCCATCACGTCAACGCCCATACGCTCGAGAGCCAGAGCAATCTGCAGTTTTTCTTTCACACTCAGGCTTGCCTGTAACGCCTGTTCACCATCGCGTAAGGTGGTATCGAAAATAATGACTTGCTGGCTCATGGTTTAGGTCCTTTGTCTTTTTTGGCGCCTTGCTTCGAGCATAAAAAAACCCGCGCAGCGGCGCGGGTTTTTGTCTTAACTGGAGCTGACGTAATGCTAAATGTCGTTCACCAGTCTACCGCGCAACGAAGATGCGTTTAGTAGTAGTAGACCGTTAAAACGAACAATGTAAGTCATCAATCAGGCTCCAGGCGAATGCGATATGCTTTTAGTGGTACTGGATATGAAAGCTGATGTCAACCCCGCTCCCCGTAAACGTCCGTATTCAGAAGAAAAACACCTCTGCAATCTAAGCGAATTGTGCTGAATTTTTAGAGAAGCATAAAATAAATTAGTGTGCGTTCGTACATACTTTTCATGCTTTGACATATTTGAGCATATTTGTTTGCAACTATTGTGACAGCATGCTGATGAGATGGGGTGTAGATACACTTTTTATCTTTATGATTTATCAGTTTTTATAGTGACCATGAATGAGTACAGGGGGCACGCTTCTCAATGATTGATAAATTAATGTTAACTTTTAATGTATTAATAATATAAACATTTAATCAAATCTTAAATATATATTCACCGTACGTATGATTGTGTATTCGTCGTGCTTATGGTTATATTGTTCGTGAAATTTAAACATATGAATCATCGTGCAGTGACATCCGCCACACTGCGCTCGCATTGGGTTTCTGTTCATTTAGGTTCGTACCTTTATGTTTTCCTAATTTTAATGTTTTTCCTTTTTCTTATTTTATATGCATGGTAAATCATATTAACGGAGGTTATTTCTTCACTCCGTCTGGGAAAAGGGAGTTTAGAGTGACAGTGGAGTTAAATATGCCAGAAGTGAAAATAATAGATAAACCAAATCCTATAACAATGGGAAAGCCGCAGCTTCGCATGGTTGATCTTAATTTATTAACCGTCTTTGACGCGGTAATGCAGGAACAAAATATTACCCGCGCTGCGCATACTCTGGGGATGTCGCAACCTGCAGTCAGTAATGCTGTGGCGCGTTTGAAAATTATGTTCAATGATGAACTTTTTGTTCGTTATGGCCGTGGGATCCAGCCGACAGCGCGGGCCTTCCAACTCTTTGGCTCCGTCCGTCAGGCATTGCAACTGGTACAGAATGAACTGCCGGGTTCGGGGTTTGAGCCTGCCAGTAGCGAGCGCGTATTCAACCTCTGCGTATGCAGCCCATTGGATAATATTCTGACCTCCTTGATTTATAATCGGGTTGAGCAAGTTGCGCCAAACATTAATGTCGCATTTAAATCTTCACTCAATCAAAATACCGAACATCAATTACGCTATCAGGAAACGGAGTTCGTTATTAGTTATGAAGAGTTCCGTCGCCCTGAATTCACCAGTATTCCCTTGTTCAATGACGAGATGGTGTTAGTCGCGAGCAGAAAACACCCCCGTATTAGTGGTCCATTATTGGAAAACGATGTTTATAATGAACAGCATGCGGTGGTATCTCTCGATCGCTTTGCATCATTTAGCCAACCCTGGTATGACACTGCGGATAAACAATCTTGTGTCGCTTATCAAGGTATGGCGTTAATCAGCGTGTTGAATATTGTTTCGCAAACGCATCTGGTGTCTATTGCACCACGTTGGTTAGCGGAAGAATTCTCTGAGCAGTTAGATCTGCAGATATTGCCTTTACCGTTAAAATTGAATAGCCGTACATGCTATCTTTCCTGGCATGAAGCTGCGGGCAGGGATAAAGGCCACCAATGGATGGAAGAGTTGTTAGTCTCCGTCTGTAAGCAGTAGTATTCGGCAGAATAAATCGGGCAAGACGTCTGGTTTATTCTGCTTTTGGCTTTTTATCTAAGATTTTGTGCTGAACTTGTCTTTCTGCATCTGTCCAAAAGTGTAAAAAAATAGACTAATCGCTGTAAGTCTCCATTTTTAAGCGATTATTTCTCATTTCATTAACGGATGCTGGTTTAAATCTCCATTTATTCTGCGCTTACCTCCTTTTTATTCTTATTCATGCGAATTCCCCCTCTTAGGTGTCAATTGCCATGCGTCATCCTCAGCGGTTAATGTGTTGTTAAACCGTTATTCATTATAAGAGTGGAGGCAAGCCATGGAGATGTTGTCTGGAGCCGAGATGGTCGTGCGATCGCTCATCGATCAGGGTGTGAAGCAGGTATTTGGTTATCCTGGGGGCGCGGTCCTCGATATTTATGATGCGCTGCATACGGTCGGGGGAATCGATCATGTGTTGGTCCGTCATGAACAAGCCGCCGTACATATGGCCGATGGTCTGGCGCGTGCCACGGGTGACGTCGGCGTAGTTCTGGTGACCTCCGGGCCGGGCGCAACCAATGCGATAACCGGTATTGCTACGGCGTATATGGATTCCATTCCGCTGGTGATCCTCTCCGGGCAGGTGGCGACGTCGCTGATTGGCTATGATGCCTTTCAGGAGTGCGACATGGTCGGTATCTCTCGTCCGGTGGTGAAGCACAGCTTCCTCGTTAAGCAAACGGAAGATATTCCTCAGGTCCTGAAAAAGGCCTTCTGGCTGGCGGCAAGCGGTCGCCCAGGCCCTGTGGTCGTGGATTTGCCAAAGGATATTCTGAATCCGGCAAAGAAACTGCCGTATAGCTGGCCGGAGTCGGTCAGTATGCGCTCGTATAATCCGACGACAACCGGACATAAGGGGCAAATAAAGCGCGCGCTACAAACGCTGGTCGCGGCTAAAAAACCGGTGGTATATGTTGGCGGCGGTGCGGTCAATGCGGCCTGTCATGAACAACTTGGCCAGATTGCACAAGCGCTTAACCTGCCGGTTGTTTCTTCGTTGATGGGATTGGGCGCGTTTCCGGCCACGCATCGTCAGGCGCTGGGCATGCTGGGGATGCATGGCACCTACGAAGCCAATATGACCATGCATCATTCCGACGTGATCTTTGCCGTTGGTGTTCGCTTTGACGATCGCACAACCAATAACCTGGCAAAATATTGCCCAAATGCGACCGTACTGCATATCGACATCGATCCGACCTCTATTTCGAAAACCGTCACTGCGGATATTCCGATTGTCGGCGACGCCCGACTGGTGCTGGATCAGATGCTGGAACTGCTACCGCAGGAGAAATCGCAGCAACCGCTTGATGATAACCGCGACTGGTGGCAGCAGATAGAACAGTGGCGTGCGCGCCAGTGTCTGAAATATGACACGCAAAGTGAGAGCATTAAGCCGCAGGCTGTCATTGAAACCCTCTGGCGTCTGACGAAAGGGGATGCGTATGTAACCTCGGACGTTGGTCAGCACCAGATGTTTGCCGCGCTGTACTACCCGTTTGATAAGCCGCGTCGTTGGATTAACTCCGGTGGCCTCGGCACCATGGGATTCGGTTTACCTGCAGCGTTAGGCGTAAAGATGGCGCTACCGAATGAAACGGTGGTGTGCGTCACCGGCGATGGCAGTATTCAGATGAATATCCAGGAGCTGTCGACGGCGTTGCAATATGAGCTGCCGGTGCTGGTACTCAATCTTAACAACCGTTACCTCGGCATGGTTAAACAGTGGCAAGACATGATTTACTCCGGGCGTCACTCGCAGTCTTACATGCAGTCGCTGCCCGACTTTGTACGTCTTGCCGAGGCATATGGTCATATTGGTATCCAGATAAACCATCCGGATGAACTCGAGAGCAAATTGGCTGAGGCGCTGGAACACGTGCGTAACCATCGTCTGGTGTTTGTCGATGTCACCGTTGATGGCAGTGAACATGTCTACCCGATGCAGATTCGCGGAGGCGGTATGGATGAAATGTGGTTAAGCAAAACGGAGAGGACCTGATTATGCGCCGGATATTATCAGTATTACTGGAAAACGAGTCGGGTGCATTGTCACGAGTGATTGGTCTCTTCGCTCAGCGCGGTTACAACATTGAAAGCCTGACCGTCGCACCGACGGACGATCCGACGTTATCGCGAATGACGATCCAGACGGTGGGTGATGAAAAGGTCCTTGAGCAGATCGAAAAGCAGCTGCACAAACTGGTGGATGTCCTGCGCGTAAGCGAGTTGGGACAGGGGGCTCATGTTGAACGAGAGATCATGCTGGTGAAAATTCAGGCCAGCGGTTACGGTCGTGAAGAAGTGGTGCGCAATACGGAAATATTCCGCGGGCAAATCATTGACGTCACGCCGTCCATCTACACCGTACAACTGGCAGGTACCAGCGATAAGCTCGATGCTTTCCTGGCTACATTGCGTGAAGTGGCGAAAATCGTCGAGGTTGCGCGCTCCGGCGTGGTGGGGCTTTCTCGCGGTGATAAAATCATGCGCTAATCATGGCCCAGTTATTAATTCGTGAGCCCAATGCTACCGGTTGGGCTTTTTTTTGAGAAATCAGCGGTAACCAGAGACAAAAGCGGTTGCCGCGGTCATTATTCTGCGCTTAGATGTTAATAGTTTAACCCATGCCATCTCAAAGGTTATGGTTGGTACATTTTACGCAAGGGGCAATTGTGAAACTGGATGAAATCGCTCGGCTGGCCGGCGTTTCGCGAACGACTGCAAGCTACGTTATTAATGGCAAAGCAAAGCAATATCGCGTAAGCGACAAAACGGTTGAAAAAGTCATGGCGGTGGTGCGCGAGCATAATTACCACCCAAATGCTGTGGCAGCCGGGCTACGTGCTGGACGCACACGTTCTATCGGGCTGGTGATCCCGGATCTGGAGAATACAAGTTATACCCGGATAGCCAACTATCTGGAGCGCCAGGCGCGTCAGCGTGGCTATCAGCTGCTGATTGCCTGCTCTGAAGATCAGCCAGATAACGAAATGCGTTGTATTGAACATCTATTACAACGCCAGGTTGATGCCATTATTGTGTCGACCTCTTTGCCGCCAGAGCATCCGTTTTACCAGCGCTGGGCTAACAGCGCATTCCCGATTGTGGCGTTAGACCGCGCGCTGGATCGTGAACATTTCACCAGCGTTGTCGGGGCCGATCAGGACGATGCAGAAATGCTGGCGGAAGAATTGCGTAAGTTCCCGGCTGATACCGTCCTTTATCTCGGTGCGTTGCCGGAATTATCTGTGAGTTTCCTGCGCGAGCAGGGTTTTCGTACCGCGTGGAAGGACGATCCGCGTGAAGTGAATTTCCTGTATGCCAACAGTTATGAGCGGGAAGCCGCCGCGCAGCTGTTTGATAAATGGCTGGAAACGCACCCGATGCCACAGGCGTTGTTTACCACTTCCTTTGCGCTTTTACAGGGCGTGATGGATGTGACATTACGTCGTGACGGGCAGCTACCGTCTGATTTAGCGATTGCTACCTTTGGCGATCATGAATTGCTCGACTTCCTACAGTGCCCGGTACTGGCGGTGGCGCAACGTCATCGCGACGTTGCAGAGCGCGTACTGGAAATCGTGTTGGCCAGTCTGGATGAGCCGCGTAAGCCAAAACCAGGCTTAACGCGCATCAAGCGTAACCTGTATCGCCGCGGTATTCTCAGTCGGAGTTAAGGTGTTCTGCTGGACGCGCTGGAAGGCGATAACCTTCTGGCGCGGTCATTTATTCAATTATCAGAAATAACCTCATTATATTTAAGAATATTCTTTAGAATTGTCTGAAATTCAATTTCTATATATCTTGATTAAAAACGCAACCCACCATTTTTACGTTATTGATACGTAACGACGCGTTACGATTGTATTAATTTGTTACATCGTTGTAGGGAATTGCCGAATTAACAAACACTTTGCTTCTGTATTGCAGATTTTTCTCGCCTGCCTTGGTCGTACAAGGCATACAGACCGATTAACTGGTACTGTTATCTCGCTGCATATTGTCCTAAAATGCCGCTCGCGTCGCAAACTGACACTTTATATTTTCTCGAGATGATATTGAGTTGTTTTAAACAATGATGAGTTGTTGGATTTTTTTCTTACAAATATTCATGACGTTAATTTGCTTCGTTAGCTGTACGGAATTTGTTCAACGCTGATATTGGCCGTAAACATTGGGTTTTTTGCTCCGCTAAGCGCCGTGACTTGCTTGACAAGGTTTTCCTCCGCTCCGTAAACTCCTTATAAGTGGGATTTTGTGGGACAAAGTGGTAATCGGGGGTGAGACGGGCATGTTCCGGGGAGCGACGTTAGTTAATCTCGACAGTAAAGGGCGCTTATCAGTGCCTACCCGGTATCGGGATCAACTGCTCGAGAGTGCTACCGGTCAAATGGTTTGCACCATTGACATCCATCACCCGTGCCTGCTGCTTTACCCCCTGCCTGAATGGGAAATTATCGAGCAGAAGCTATCTCGTCTGTCCAGCATGAATCCGGTCGAGCGCCGCGTACAGCGCCTGCTGTTGGGGCATGCCAGTGAATGTCAGATGGATAGCGCCGGTCGATTACTGATAGCACCCATTTTGCGGCAACATGCAGGGTTAACAAAAGAAGTGATGCTGGTTGGGCAGTTCAACAAATTTGAGCTGTGGGATGAAACGACCTGGTATCAACAGGTCAAGGAAGATATCGACGCTGAGCAATCTGTTACCGGCGCGCTGTCGGAACGATTGCAGGATTTGTCTCTATAAGATGATGGAAAATTTTAAACATACAACGGTGTTGCTGGATGAGGCCGTAAACGGTCTGAATATTCGTCCGGACGGCATCTACATTGACGGGACATTTGGTCGCGGCGGTCACTCACGACTGATCCTCTCGCAGCTTGGCGAAGAGGGGCGTTTGCTGGCTATCGATCGCGATCCGCAGGCCATTGCGGTGGCTCAGAGCATTAACGACCCCCGCTTCTCCATCATTCATGGACCTTTCTCCGCGCTGGCTGAGTACGTGAGTGAGCGCGGGCTAACCGGTAAGATCGATGGCATCCTTCTCGATCTTGGCGTCTCTTCTCCGCAATTAGACGATGCGGAGCGCGGCTTTTCGTTTATGCGTGACGGTCCGTTGGACATGCGTATGGACCCAACGCGCGGCCAGTCAGCCGCCGAGTGGCTGCAAACGGCAGATGAAGCGGATATTGCCTGGGTGATTAAAACCTTTGGCGAAGAACGCTTTGGCAAACGCATTGCTCGCGCCATTGTCGAGCGTAACCGCGTTGAACCGATGACCCGCACCAAACAACTGGCGGAAGTCATTGCGGCGGCCATGCCGGTAAAAGACAAATTCAAACATCCCGCGACCCGTACCTTCCAGGCGGTGCGCATTTGGGTGAACAGTGAACTGGAGGAGATAGAGCAGGCGCTAAAAAGCTCGCTCAGCGTGCTGGCTCCAGGTGGTCGCCTTTCTGTCATCAGTTTCCACTCGCTTGAAGACCGTATTGTGAAGCGCTTTATGCGCGAACAAAGTCGCGGTCCTCAGGTTCCGGCGGGGATCCCGATGACCGAAGCGCAGATCCAAAAGCTGGGCGGCCGTGAGTTGAGAGCATTAGGCAAGTTGATGCCGGGTGAAGAAGAGGTCGCAGAAAATCCTCGTGCCCGTAGTTCAGTTCTGCGCATTGCAGAGAGGACGAACGCATGATCAGCAGAGTGACAGAAGCCCTCAGCAAAGTTAAAGGATCGATAGGAAGTAACGAGCGCCATGCTTTGCCTGGCGTGATCGGTGACGATCTTTTGCGGTTCGGGAAGCTGCCACTCTGCCTGTTCATTTGCATTATTTTGACGGCGGTCACCGTCGTGACGACCGCGCACCATACGCGGTTACTGACCGCACAGCGTGAACAGTTAGTTCTGGAACGCGATGCACTGGATATCGAATGGCGTAACCTGATCCTCGAAGAGAACGCTCTCGGTGACCATAGCCGTGTTGAACGGATCGCAACGGAAAAGCTGCAGTTGCAGCATGTCGATCCCTCACAAGAAAATATCGTTGTACAAAAATAAGGATAAACGCGACGCATGAAAGCAGCGGCAAAGACGCTCAAACCAAAACGCCAGGAAGAACAAGCCAACTTTATCAGTTGGCGTTTTGCGTTACTGTGCGGCTGTATTTTGCTGGCGCTGTGCTTCCTGCTGGGACGCGTTGCGTGGCTGCAAATTATTGCGCCTGACATGCTGGTGCGTCAGGGCGACATGCGCTCCTTGCGCGTCCAGGAAGTCTCCACGTCACGTGGCATGATTACCGACCGTTCCGGCCGTCCGCTGGCGGTGAGCGTGCCAGTGAAGGCCATCTGGGCCGATCCGAAAGAAGTGCATGATGCGGGTGGCGTAAGCGTTGGCGAACGCTGGCGAGCGCTATCGACTGCGCTGAACATCCCGCTCGACCAACTGGCTTCTCGCATCAATGCCAACCCGAAAGGGCGTTTTATCTACCTCGCACGCCAGGTCAACCCTGACATGGCCGACTACATCAAAAAACTCAAGCTGCCGGGGATTCATCTGCGCGAAGAATCCCGCCGTTACTATCCTTCCGGGGAAGTGACCGCTCACCTCATCGGTTTTACCAACGTCGACAGCCAGGGCATTGAAGGCGTTGAGAAGAGTTTTGATAAATGGCTCACCGGTCAGCCGGGCGAGCGCGTGGTGCGTAAAGACCGCTATGGCCGCGTGATTGAAGATATTTCTTCAACAGACAGTCAGGCGGCACATAACCTGGCGCTGAGTATTGATGAGCGCTTGCAGGCACTGGTCTATCGCGAACTGAACAACGCCGTCGCGTTTAACAAAGCGGAATCAGGTAGCGCCGTGTTGGTAGACGTCAACACCGGCGAAGTGCTGGCGATGGCGAATAGCCCATCCTACAACCCAAACAATCTCTCCGGTACGCAAAAAGATGTCATGCGTAACCGTACCATCACTGACGTATTTGAACCGGGCTCAACGGTTAAACCGATGGTGGTGATGACGGCACTGCAGCGCGGCGTGGTGCGTGAAAACACCGTGCTGAACACCATTCCCTATCGAATTAATGGCCACGAAATCAAAGACGTGGCGCGTTATAGCGAATTGACCCTGACCGGG
Source organism: Citrobacter sp. KH_055_1 (assembly GCF_057838705.1). Classification (NCBI taxonomy): domain Bacteria; kingdom Pseudomonadati; phylum Pseudomonadota; class Gammaproteobacteria; order Enterobacterales; family Enterobacteriaceae; genus Citrobacter; species Citrobacter sp. KH_055_1. Next base: position 3,952,704 of record NZ_CM174473.1, on the reverse strand, counting down.
GTACTACAGAAGTCGAGTAACGTCGGTGTTTCCAAACTGGCGTTAGCGATGCCGTCCTCAGCGTTAGTAGATACTTACTCACGTTTTGGGCTGGGAAAAGCGACCAATTTGGGGTTGGTCGGAGAACGCAGTGGCTTATATCCTCAAAAACAACGGTGGTCTGACATAGAGAGGGCCACCTTCTCTTTCGGCTATGGGCTGATGGTAACCCCGTTACAGTTAGCGCGAGTCTACGCAACGATCGGCAGCTATGGCGTTTATCGCCCGCTGTCGATTACCAAAGTTGATCCTCCTGTTCCGGGTGAGCGTATCTTCCCGGAATCTACCGTACGTACCGTCGTTCATATGATGGAAAGCGTGGCGCTGCCCGGCGGCGGCGGCGTGAAGGCGGCGATTAAAGGCTATCGCATCGCCATTAAAACCGGTACGGCGAAAAAAGTAGGGCCGGATGGTCGCTACATCAACAAATACATTGCTTATACCGCAGGCGTTGCGCCTGCGAGTCAGCCGCGCTTCGCGCTGGTGGTTGTTATCAACGATCCGCAGGCGGGTAAATACTACGGTGGCGCCGTTTCCGCGCCGGTCTTCGGTGCCATCATGGGCGGCGTACTGCGCACCATGAACATCGAGCCGGATGCGCTGACAACGAGCGATAAAAGTGATTTTGTGAATAATCAAGGCGAGGCGACAGGTGGCAGATCGTAATTTGCGCGACCTTCTTGCTCCATGGGTGCCGGGTGCACCGGAGCGAGCACTGCGGGAGATGACGCTCGACAGCCGTGTGGCTGCATCGGGCGATCTCTTTGTGGCAGTGGTAGGTCATCAGGCGGACGGGCGTCGATATATCCCGCAGGCGATAGCGCAAGGTGTGGCTGCCATTATTGCAGAGGCAAAAGATGAGGCAACCGACGGTGAAATCCGTGAAATGCACGGCGTACCGGTTATCTATCTGAGCCAGCTTAACGAACGTTTATCAGCACTGGCGGGCCGCTTTTACCACGAGCCTTCTGACACTATGCGTCTGGTGGGGGTCACCGGCACCAACGGGAAAACCACGACCACCCAACTGCTGGCGCAGTGGAGCCAGCTGTTGGGCGAAACCAGCGCCGTAATGGGGACCGTTGGCAATGGCCTGCTGGGCAAAGTGATCCCGACCGAAAATACCACCGGTTCAGCCGTTGACGTCCAGCATGTGCTGGCGGGGCTGGTTGAGCAGGGGGCCACGTTAGGCGCGATGGAAGTGTCATCCCACGGTCTGGTTCAGCATCGCGTGGCAGCGTTGAAGTTTGCCGCGTCGGTATTTACCAACTTAAGCCGTGACCATCTCGACTATCACGGTGATATGGAACATTACGAAGCCGCGAAGTGGCTGCTGTACTCCACGCACCATTGCGGTCAGGCCATCGTCAATGCAGATGATGAAGTCGGCCGTCGCTGGCTGGCAAAATTGCCGGATGCGGTCGCCGTTTCGATGGAAGACCATATTAACCCGAACTGCCACGGTCGTTGGCTGAAAGCGGTTGAGGTGAATTATCACGACAGCGGCGCGACGATCCGCTTTACCTCATCCTGGGGCGACGGTGAAATTGAAAGCCGCCTGATGGGCGCCTTCAACGTCAGCAATCTGCTGCTGGCGCTGGCAACGCTGCTGGCATTAGGGTACCCGTTAGCGGATTTACTGAAAACGGCGGCACGTCTGCAGCCAGTTTGCGGGCGTATGGAAGTGTTCAGTGCGCCGGGCAAAACAACGGTGGTGGTGGATTATGCCCACACGCCGGATGCGCTGGAAAAAGCGCTGCAGGCGGCACGTCTGCACTGCACCGGTAAGCTGTGGTGCGTCTTTGGCTGCGGCGGCGATCGTGACAAAGGCAAGCGTCCGCTGATGGGCGCCATCGCGGAAGAGTTCGCGGATATTGTGGTGGTCACTGATGACAACCCGCGCACTGAAGAGCCGCGCGCCATCATTAACGACATTCTGGCAGGTATGCTGGATGCCGGGCACGCGAAGGTGATGGAAGGTCGTGCTGAAGCGGTCACCAACGCCATTATGCAGGCGAAAGAAAACGACGTTGTGCTGGTGGCCGGTAAAGGCCACGAAGATTACCAGATCGTCGGCGCGCATCGCCTCGACTATTCTGACCGCGTGACGGCCGCTCGTTTGCTGGGGGTGATCGCATGATTAGCGTAACGCTCAGCCAGTTGGCGGAGATCCTCGGTGGCGAACTGAAAGGGGGCGATCTGACCCTTGATGCGGTGACCACCGATACGCGTAAAGTCACGCCGGGTTGCCTGTTTGTGGCGCTGAAAGGCGAACGCTTCGATGCCCATGATTTTGCCGAAACGGCGAAGGAGAACGGGGCGGGAGCGCTGCTGGTCAGTCGTCCGCTGGATGTTTCTCTGCCGCAGGTGATTGTGAAGGACACACGCCTGGCGTTTGGCGAGCTGGCGGCGTGGGTGCGCGCTCAGGTTCCGGCCCGTGTGGTGGCACTGACCGGTTCATCCGGTAAAACCTCTGTCAAAGAGATGACAGCCGCGATTCTCAGCCAGTGTGGGAACACGTTATACACTGCGGGCAATCTGAACAACGACATCGGCGTACCAATGACGCTGCTGCGACTGAACAACGATTATGACTATGCGGTGATTGAGCTTGGTGCCAACCACCAGGGCGAGATTGCCTGGACCGTCGGATTAACTCGACCGGAAGCGGCGCTGGTGAATAACCTGGCGGCGGCTCACCTGGAAGGGTTTGGTTCTCTGGCGGGTGTCGCCAAAGCAAAAGGCGAAATCTTTACCGGCCTGGCGGAAAACGGTATCGCCATTATGAATGCCGATAACAACGACTGGCTGAACTGGCAGAGCATTATTGGCGATCGCACCGTCTGGCGCTTCTCGCCGAATGCGGCCAACAGCGACTTTTCTGCTACCAACATTCATGTTACGTCACACGGCACCGAGTTTACGCTGCACACGCCGACGGGCAGCATTGATGTTTTGCTGCCGTTACCGGGGCGTCACAACATTGCCAATGCCCTGGCTGCCACCGCGCTCTCTATGGCGGTTGGCGCGACGCATGAGGCGGTTAAAACCGGCCTGAAAGATTTACACGCAGTGCCGGGACGCCTGTTCCCTATCCCGCTCGCCGAAAATCAGCTGCTGCTGGATGACTCCTATAACGCCAACGTCGGTTCGATGACCGCCGCGGTACAGGTGTTGTCTGAAATGCCGGGCTATCGCGTGCTGGTGGTGGGCGATATGGCAGAACTTGGCGCGGAAAGCGAAGCCTGTCACATACAGGTAGGAGAGGCTGCGAAGGCGGCGGGTATCGACCGCGTATTGAGTACAGGGAAACTGAGTCAGGCAATCAGCGATGCCAGCGGTGTTGGCGAACATTTTGCGGATAAACCCGCGCTGGCCGCGCATCTTAAGACATTGATTGCCGAGCATCAGGTGATGACGATTTTAGTGAAAGGTTCACGTAGTGCCGCTATGGAAGAGGTAGTACGCGCATTACAGGAGAATGCAACATGTTAGTTTGGCTGGCCGAACATTTGGTCAAATATTATTCCGGCTTTAACGTCTTCTCTTATCTGACGTTTCGCGCCATCGTCAGCCTGCTGACCGCGCTGTTCATCTCGTTGTGGATGGGCCCGCGCATGATCGCCCGCCTGCAAAAAATGTCTTTTGGTCAGGTTGTGCGTAACGACGGCCCAGAATCGCATTTCAGCAAGCGCGGTACGCCGACCATGGGCGGCATTATGATCCTCACCGCGATTGTTATCTCCGTTCTGCTGTGGGCCTACCCGTCTAACCCTTACGTCTGGTGCGTACTGGTGGTGCTGGTGGGTTACGGCATTATCGGTTTTGTCGATGACTACCGCAAAGTGGTGCGTAAAGACACCAAAGGCCTGATCGCCCGCTGGAAGTACTTCTGGATGTCGGTGATTGCATTAGGCGTGGCCTTCGCGCTGTATCTGGTGGGCAAAGATACGCCCGCCACGCAGCTGGTCGTGCCGTTCTTTAAAGACGTCATGCCGCAGTTGGGCCTGTTCTACGTTCTGCTGGCCTACTTCGTGATTGTCGGTACCGGCAATGCGGTCAACCTGACCGACGGCCTTGATGGCCTGGCTATTATGCCGACCGTGTTTGTTGCTGCTGGCTTTGCGCTGGTGGCGTGGGCGACCGGGAACATGAACTTTGCCAACTATCTGCATATTCCGTATTTACGCCATGCGGGGGAGTTGGTGATCGTCTGCACGGCGATTGTCGGGGCAGGATTAGGCTTCCTGTGGTTTAACACTTATCCGGCGCAGGTCTTTATGGGCGACGTCGGTTCGCTGGCACTGGGTGGCGCACTGGGCATTATTGCCGTGCTGTTGCGCCAGGAATTCCTGCTGGTGATTATGGGCGGTGTGTTTGTGGTGGAAACCCTGTCGGTGATTCTGCAGGTTGGCTCCTTCAAGCTGCGCGGACAGCGCATCTTCCGTATGGCGCCGATCCACCACCACTATGAATTGAAAGGCTGGCCGGAGCCGCGCGTGATCGTGCGCTTCTGGATTATTTCGCTGATGCTGGTGCTGATTGGCCTGGCAACGCTGAAGGTACGTTAATCATGGCTGATTACCAGGGTAAAAAAATCGTCATTATCGGTCTGGGGCTGACTGGGCTGTCCTGCGTGGATTTTTTCCTCGCGCGTGGCGTTACGCCGCGGGTGATGGATACCCGCACGACGCCACCGGGGCTGGATAAATTACCGGAAGCGGTTGAGCGCCATGTTGGCAGCCTGAATGATGACTGGCTGCTGGCCGCCGATCTGATCGTCGCCAGCCCAGGTATTGCCCTGGCGCATCCAGCGCTGAGCGCGGCCGCTGATGCTGGTATTGAAATTGTGGGTGACATTGAGCTGTTCTGTCGCGAAGCGCAGGCACCGATCGTGGCGATTACCGGTTCTAACGGTAAAAGCACCGTCACCACGCTGGTCGGTGAAATGGCGAAAGCGGCCGGGGTGAATGTCGGCGTCGGCGGTAATATTGGTTTGCCTGCGTTGATGCTGCTGGATGCTGAACGCGAGCTGTACGTTCTGGAGCTATCCAGCTTCCAACTGGAAACCACCTCCAGCCTGCAGGCTGTGGCGGCCACTATTCTGAACGTGACTGAAGATCATATGGATCGCTACCCGTTTGGGTTGCAGCAGTACCGTGCAGCGAAACTGCGCGTCTATGAGAACGCGAAAGTGTGTGTGGTTAACGCCGACGATGCGCTGACGATGCCGGTTCGCGGAGCTGATGAACGCTGCGTGAGCTTTGGCATCAATATGGGTGACTATCACCTGAATCGTCAGCAGGGCGAAACCTGGCTGCGCGTGAAGGGCGAAAAAGTGCTGAACGTGAAAGAGATGACGCTTTCCGGTCAGCATAACTATACCAACGCTCTGGCAGCGCTGGCGCTGGCGGATGCTGCGGGCCTGCCGCGGGCATCCAGCCTGAAAGCGCTAACCACCTTTACCGGACTGGCGCATCGTTTTCAGGTTGTGCTGGAACATAACGGCGTACGCTGGATTAACGATTCTAAAGCCACCAACGTCGGCAGTACTGAAGCGGCGCTGAATGGCCTGCACGTTGACGGCACGCTGCATCTGCTGCTGGGCGGGGACGGGAAATCCGCTGATTTTTCTCCGCTCAGTCGTTATCTGGTTGGCGATCGTATTCGTCTTTACTGTTTTGGTCGCGATGGGGCGCAGCTTGCCGCTCTGCGACCAGACGTTGCCGAGCAAACTGAAACCATGGAGCAGGCGATGCGTCTGCTCGCGCCGCGCGTTAAACCGGGCGATATGGTGTTGCTGTCGCCGGCCTGCGCCAGCCTCGACCAGTTTAAAAACTTTGAGCAGCGTGGCGATGTCTTTACCCGCCTGGCGAAGGAGTTGGGTTGATGCGTTTATCTCTCCCTCGTCTGAGAATGCCGCGCATACCGGGATGGGGTGTCCTGGCGTGGATCTTCGCGGCGCTTAAAGGCTGGGTGATGGCGTCGCGTGATAAAGACGCGGACAGCCTGATCATGTATGACCGCATGTTGCTGTGGCTGACGTTTGGTCTGGCAGCGATTGGTTTTGTGATGGTGACATCGGCGTCAATGCCCGTTGGGCAACGTCTGGCGGGCGATCCTTTCCTGTTCGCCAAACGTGATGCGCTGTATATCTTCCTGGCGTTCTGTCTGGCGATGGTCACGCTACGTCTGCCGATGGAATTCTGGAAAAAGTACAGCACCACCATGTTGATCGCCTCGATCATCATGTTGCTGATCGTACTGGTGGTAGGCAGCTCGGTTAACGGGGCATCGCGTTGGATTGCACTGGGCCCGCTGCGTATTCAGCCGGCGGAATTTACCAAGCTGTCGCTGTTCTGTTATCTCGCCAACTACCTGGTACGTAAGGTGGATGAGGTGCGTAACAACCTGCGCGGCTTCTTAAAACCGATGGGCGTGATCCTGGTGCTGGCGGTGCTACTGCTGGCGCAGCCTGACCTCGGTACTGTGGTGGTGCTGTTTGTTACCACGCTGGCGATGCTGTTTCTGGCCGGTGCAAAATTGTGGCAGTTCATCGCCATCATCGGCATGGGGATCTCGGCGGTGGTGCTGCTGATCCTCGCCGAACCGTATCGTATCCGTCGCGTAACCTCTTTCTGGAACCCCTGGGAGGATCCGTTTGGTAGCGGCTACCAGCTGACGCAATCCCTGATGGCCTTTGGTCGTGGTGAGATTTGGGGGCAGGGGCTGGGGAATTCGGTACAAAAACTGGAGTATTTGCCGGAAGCGCACACTGACTTTATCTTCGCCATTATTGGGGAAGAACTGGGTTATATCGGTGTGGTACTGGCACTTTTAATGGTATTCTTCGTCGCTTTTCGCGCGATGTCGATTGGCCGTAAAGCGCTGGAAATTGACCACCGTTTTTCTGGCTTTTTAGCCTGCTCGATTGGGGTTTGGTTTAGTTTTCAGGCGCTGGTTAACGTTGGGGCTGCGGCAGGTATGCTGCCCACGAAAGGTCTGACGCTGCCGCTGATTAGTTATGGTGGTTCAAGTCTGTTGATCATGTCGACGGCCATCATGTTTTTGTTACGTATTGATTATGAAACGCGTCTGGAAAAAGCACAGGCGTTTACACGAGGTGCACGATGAGTGGTCAACCGAAGCGGTTAATGGTGATGGCAGGCGGTACCGGTGGGCATGTGTTCCCGGGACTGGCGGTTGCGCACCATTTAATGGCCCAGGGCTGGCAGGTTCGTTGGCTGGGCACCGCCGATCGTATGGAAGCGGACTTAGTGCCGAAGCATGGCATTGACATTGATTTTATTCGTATCTCCGGTTTGCGTGGCAAGGGCCTCAACGCACTGCTGGCCGCACCCGTGCGTATTTTTAACGCCTGGCGCCAGGCTCGCGCCATCATGAAGCAGTTTAAGCCTGACGTGGTGCTGGGGATGGGCGGTTATGTCTCGGGCCCCGGTGGTCTGGCGGCCTGGTCGTTAGGCATTCCGGTCGTGCTGCACGAGCAGAACGGCATCGCAGGCTTAACCAATAAATGGCTGTCAAAGATTGCCACGACGGTGATGCAGGCGTTTCCCGGCGCCTTCCCGGATGCGGAAGTGGTGGGCAACCCGGTACGTACCGATGTGCTGGCGCTGCCATTACCTAAAGAACGCCTGGCTGGACGTGAAGGTCCGGTTCGCGTGCTGGTGGTCGGGGGCTCTCAGGGCGCGCGCGTGCTGAACCAAACGCTGCCGCAGGTTGCTGCAAAGCTTGGCGACGCGGTGACTATCTGGCATCAGAGCGGTAAAGGCGCACAGCAGACCGTGGAACAGGCCTATGTTGATGCCGGACAGCCGCAGCATAAGGTCACCGAATTTATTGATGATATGGCCGCAGCCTATGCGTGGGCAGATGTGGTGGTTTGTCGCTCCGGCGCGCTAACGGTGAGCGAGATCGCAGCAGCGGGCCTGCCAGCGATTTTTGTGCCGTTCCAGCATAAAGACCGACAGCAGTACTGGAATGCGTTGCCGCTGGAAAAAGCGGGCGCCGCCAAAATTTTAGAGCAGCCGCAGTTTACTGTGGATGCCGTCGCCAGCACCCTTGAAGGGTGGTCGCGAGAAACCTTATTAACCATGGCAGAACGTGCTCGCAATGCATCCATACCGAATTCCACCGAATGGGTTGCAAATGCAGTGAGCCGGGCTGCCCGGGCGTAATTGTGGCGATGCCTTTTGCATCGCATGAACTGAGAAGTTAATGGCTAAAGAATGAATACACAACAATTGGCAAAACTGCGTTCCATCGTGCCCGAAATGCGTCGCGTTCGGCACATTCACTTTGTCGGCATCGGTGGTGCTGGTATGGGTGGTATTGCCGAAGTTTTGGCCAATGAAGGGTATCAGATCAGCGGTTCTGACTTAGCGCCGAATCCGGTCACGCAACAGCTGAGTAATCTGGGCGCGACGATTTTCTTCAACCATCGCCCGGAAAACGTGCGTGATGCGAGCGTGGTGGTGGTGTCCAGCGCCATTTCTGCGGATAACCCGGAAATTGTGGCGGCGCATGAAGCGCGTATTCCGGTGATTCGTCGCGCAGAGATGCTGGCTGAGTTAATGCGTTTTCGTCATGGTATCGCCATTGCCGGGACGCACGGTAAAACCACGACCACCGCGATGGTCTCCAGCATTTACGCAGAAGCAGGGCTGGATCCGACGTTTGTCAACGGTGGGCTGGTGAAGGCGGCGGGCGTACATGCGCGCTTAGGCCATAGCCGTTATTTAATTGCGGAAGCGGATGAGAGCGATGCGTCGTTCCTGCATTTGCAGCCGATGGTGGCGATTGTCACCAATATCGAAGCTGACCACATGGATACCTACCAGGGCGACTTCGAAAATTTAAAGCAGACGTTTATTAATTTCCTGCATAACCTGCCGTTTTATGGTCGTGCAGTGATGTGCGTTGACGATCCGGTGATCCGTGAATTGTTACCGCGCGTCGGTCGTCAGACTACAACCTATGGTTTCAGCGATGATGCTGACGTACGCATAGAAGATTACCAGCAGATTGGCCCGCAGGGTCACTTTACGCTGTTGCGTCAGGGGATGGCCGATCTGCGCGTTACGTTAAATGCGCCAGGCCGTCACAATGCGCTGAACGCGGCAGCCGCGGTTGCGGTAGCGACCGAAGAGGGTATTGAGGACGACGCTATTCTGCGCGCGCTGGAAAGTTTCCAGGGTACTGGGCGTCGTTTTGACTTCCTTGGTGAATTCCCGCTGGAGCCCGTCAACGGTAAAGCCGGTAGCGCAATGTTGGTGGATGACTACGGGCATCACCCGACGGAAGTGGATGCCACGATCAAAGCCGCACGTGCGGGCTGGCCGGACAAAAATCTGGTGATGCTGTTCCAGCCGCACCGCTATACGCGTACCCGCGATCTGTACGATGACTTTGCTAACGTCCTGACACAGGTTGACGCGCTGTTGATGCTGGACGTGTATGCCGCAGGTGAAACGCCGATCCCGGGGGCTGACAGCCGTTCGCTGTGCCGTACCATTCGTGGCCGCGGCAAGGTTGACCCGATCCTGGTGTCCGATCCGGCACAGGTGGCTGAAATGCTGGCATCGGTGTTAACGGGTAACGATCTGATTTTGGTGCAGGGCGCTGGAAATATCGGCAAAATCGCGCGTTCCTTAGCTGAAATCAAACTGAAGCCGCAAAACCCGGAGGAAGAGCAACATGGCTGATAAAATCGCGGTCCTGTTGGGCGGAACCTCCGCAGAACGAGAAGTGTCGTTGAATTCAGGCGCAGCGGTGCTAGCCGGTTTACGCGAAGGCGGCGTGGATGCGCACCCGGTTGACCCAAAAGAGGTCGATGTCACGCTTCTGAAATCAATGGGTTTTCAGAAGGTGTTTATTGCACTGCACGGCCGTGGTGGGGAAGATGGTACCTTGCAGGGCATGCTGGAGTTGATAGGCTTGCCCTATACCGGGAGTGGTGTGATGGCTTCCGCTATCTCAATGGATAAACTGCGCAGCAAGCTGCTGTGGCAGGGGGCAGGGCTACCTGTTGCACCATGGGTGGCGTTGACCCGCGCTGAGTTTGAAAAAGGGCTTAGCGATGAAGTGGTTACGCAGATTTCTGCGTTAGGCTTGCCGCTGATTGTGAAGCCAAGCCGCGAAGGCTCCAGCGTTGGGATGTCAAAAGTTGAAGAAGAAAATGCTTTGCAGGCTGCATTAGCATTGGCTTTTCAGCATGATGAAGAAGTACTGATTGAAAAATGGCTGAGTGGCCCGGAATTTACCGTTGCAATACTTGGCGAAGAAATTTTACCGTCAATACGTATCCAACCGGCCGGAACCTTCTATGATTATGAGGCGAAGTATCTGTCTGATGAGACACAATATTTCTGCCCTGCTGGTCTGGAAGTTGAACAAGAGGCTGCTTTACAGGCGTTAGTCCTGAAAGCATGGACCGCGCTGGGCTGTAAGGGGTGGGGTCGCATTGACGTCATGCTGGACAGTGATGACCAGTTTTATCTGCTGGAAGCGAATACCTCTCCGGGTATGACCAGCCACAGCCTGGTGCCGATGGCGGCACGTCAGGCGGGCCTGAGCTTCTCGCAGTTGGTGGTACGAATTTTGGAGTTGGCGGACTGATATGTCGCAGGCTGCGCTGAACACGCGAAACGGTGATGATGAAGAAGAAGCTCTCTCCTCACGCCGCAACAATGGAACGCGTCTTGCAGGAATTATTTTCCTGCTGACAGTGCTGTGCACCGTGTTTGTCAGCGGCTGGGTAGTGTTGGGATGGATGGAAGATGCGCAGCGTTTGCCGTTGTCAAAACTGGTTTTGACCGGCGAGCGTCACTACACGCGCAACGATGATATTCGTCAGTCCATCCTGGCGCTGGGCGCACCAGGAACCTTTATGACTCAGGATGTCAACATCATCCAGAGCCAGATTGAACGCCTGCCATGGATTAAACAGGCGAGCGTCAGGAAGCAATGGCCTGATGAATTGAAGATTCATCTGGTTGAATATGTGCCAATAGCGCGTTGGAATGATCAGCATATGGTCGATGCAGACGGAAATACGTTCAGCATACCGACGGGTCGCTCCAACAAGCAGGTATTACCGATGTTGTATGGCCCGGAAGGTAGCGCAAGTGAAGTGCTGCAAGGGTTCCGCGATATGGGGCAGGTGCTGGCTAAGGACAGATTCACCCTGAAGGAAGCGGCAATGACCGCGCGTCGTTCCTGGCAGTTGACGCTGAATAACGATATTAAGCTGAATCTGGGCAGGGGCGACACGATAAAACGTTTGGCTCGCTTTGTGGAACTCTACCCGGTTTTACAGCAGCAGGCGCAAACCGATGGCAAAAGGATTAGCTACGTTGATTTGCGTTATGACTCAGGAGCGGCAGTAGGCTGGGTTCCCTTGCCTCCTGAGGAATCTAATCAGCAACAGAATCAGGCACAGGCAGAACAACAATGATCAAGGCGACGGACAGAAAACTGGTAGTTGGACTGGAGATAGGCACCGCGAAGGTAGCCGCTTTAGTAGGGGAAGTTCTGCCCGACGGTATGGTCAATATCATTGGCGTGGGCAGTTGCCCATCGCGAGGTATGGATAAAGGCGGGGTGAATGACCTTGAGTCAGTGGTGAAATGCGTACAGCGCGCCATTGACCAGGCTGAACTGATGGCGGATTGCCAGATTTCCTCGGTGTATCTGGCGCTTTCTGGTAAACATATTAGCTGTCAGAATGAAATTGGTATGGTGCCCATTTCCGAAGAGGAAGTGACACAGGAAGACGTAGAGAACGTGGTGCATACGGCGAAATCCGTACGCGTACGCGATGAGCATCGTGTTCTGCATGTCATTCCACAGGAATACGCCATTGACTACCAGGAAGGCATTAAAAATCCGGTAGGGCTTTCCGGCGTACGCATGCAGGCTAAAGTGCATCTGATTACCTGCCACAACGACATGGCGAAGAATATTGTTAAAGCTGTTGAACGTTGTGGCCTGAAAGTTGACCAACTCATATTTGCCGGGTTGGCAGCCAGTTATTCTGTCTTGACGGAAGACGAACGTGAGCTGGGTGTCTGCGTAGTCGATATTGGTGGTGGTACAATGGATATCGCCGTTTATACTGGCGGCGCGTTGCGCCACACCAAAGTGATCCCTTACGCAGGGAATGTGGTAACCAGCGATATCGCGTATGCCTTTGGTACGCCGCCGAGCGATGCCGAAGCCATCAAAGTGCGCCATGGCTGCGCGCTGGGATCTATCGTCGGTAAAGATGAAAGCGTTGAGGTGCCAAGCGTGGGCGGTCGTCCGCCGCGCAGTCTGCAGCGTCAGACCCTGGCAGAGGTGATTGAGCCGCGTTATACCGAGCTGCTCAACCTGGTCAACGAAGAGATTTTGCAATTACAGGAACAGCTTCGCCAGCAGGGTGTGAAACATCATCTGGCGGCGGGGATTGTATTAACCGGTGGTGCGGCACAAATTGAAGGTCTTGCGGCCTGCGCTCAACGCGTGTTCCACACGCAGGTGCGAATTGGTGCACCGCTGAACATTACCGGTCTGACAGATTATGCCCAAGAGCCGTATTATTCAACGGCAGTGGGGTTGCTTCACTACGGGAAAGAATCCCATTTGAGTGGTGAGGCTGAAGTTGAAAAACGTGTAACAGCATCGGTTGGATCGTGGATCAAACGACTCAACAGTTGGCTGCGAAAAGAGTTTTAATTTTTATGAGACCGGCAACAATTACGGTCTCAGGCGACAGGCACATACACAACATCATTCAAGTTGCATCGCGGCGGCAACTGAGCGAATCACCTGGAGCATAGTTTACTATGTGACGGGAGTGAGTGAAGGCAGCCAACAAAGAGGCGGCTTGAAGGATGAAGTGTAAAACGGAGAGAGAAACTATGTTTGAACCTATGGAACTAACCAACGACGCGGTGATTAAAGTCATCGGCGTCGGTGGCGGCGGCGGTAATGCCGTTGAACACATGGTGCGCGAGCGCATCGAAGGTGTTGAATTCTTCGCGGTGAATACCGACGCTCAGGCGTTGCGTAAGACTGCGGTTGGACAGACCATTCAGATTGGTAGCGGTATTACCAAAGGTCTGGGCGCGGGTGCAAACCCGGAAGTCGGTCGCAATGCGGCTGATGAAGATCGTGAGGCTCTGCGTGCAGCGCTTGACGGCGCAGACATGGTGTTCATCGCAGCAGGCATGGGCGGCGGTACCGGTACCGGTGCAGCGCCAGTGGTTGCTGAAGTAGCAAAAGATTTAGGTATTCTGACCGTTGCTGTCGTGACTAAGCCTTTCAACTTTGAAGGCAAGAAGCGTATGGCATTCGCGGAGCAGGGTATCACCGAGCTGTCCAAACATGTGGACTCTCTGATCACTATCCCGAACGACAAACTGCTGAAAGTATTGGGTCGCGGTATTTCACTGCTGGACGCGTTTGGCGCAGCGAACGACGTGCTGAAAGGCGCGGTTCAGGGTATCGCTGAGCTGATCACCCGTCCGGGTCTGATGAACGTTGACTTTGCAGACGTACGCACCGTGATGTCCGAAATGGGCTACGCGATGATGGGATCTGGCGTGGCGAGCGGTGAAGACCGTGCAGAAGAAGCCGCTGAAATGGCGATCTCTTCTCCGCTGCTGGAAGACATCGATCTGTCTGGCGCACGCGGCGTGCTGGTCAACATCACTGCGGGCTTCGACCTGCGTCTGGATGAGTTCGAAACCGTGGGCAACACCATCCGTGCATTTGCTTCGGATAACGCGACCGTGGTTATCGGTACCTCTCTGGACCCGGATATGAACGACGAACTGCGCGTCACCGTGGTTGCCACTGGAATTGGTATGGACAAGCGTCCGGAAATCACCCTGGTGACCAACAAGCAGGTACAGCAGCCGGTAATGGATCGTTACCAGCAGCACGGTATGGCGCCGTTGACGCAAGAGCAGAAACCGGTAGCAAAAGTGGTCAACGACAATACGCCGCAGACCACCAAAGAGCCGGATTATCTGGATATCCCCGCATTCCTGCGTAAGCAAGCTGATTAAGAATTAGCTGGAATTTGGGAATTGTGCCTCTTTGTGCTAAACTGGCCCACCGAATGTATAGTACACTTCGGTTGGATAGGTAATTTGGCGAGATTATACGATGATCAAACAAAGGACTCTTAAACGTATCGTTCAGGCGACTGGCGTCGGTTTGCATACCGGCAAAAAAGTCACCCTGACATTACGCCCTGCGCCGGCCAACACCGGGGTCATCTATCGTCGCACCGACTTGAATCCTCCGGTAGATTTCCCGGCCGATGCCAAATCTGTGCGTGATACCATGCTCTGTACGTGTCTGGTCAATGAGCATGATGTACGGATTTCAACCGTTGAGCACCTCAACGCTGCTCTGGCGGGCTTAGGCATCGATAACATCGTTATTGAGGTTAATGCCCCGGAAATCCCGATCATGGATGGCAGTGCTGCTCCGTTCGTTTACCTGCTGCTTGACGCAGGTATTGAAGAACTGAACTGCGCCAAAAAATTTGTACGCATCAAAGAGACCGTTCGTGTCGAAGATGGCGACAAGTGGGCTGAATTCAAACCGTACAATGGTTTCTCGTTGGACTTTACCATCGACTTTAACCATCCGGCGATTGATTCCAGCACCCAGCGCTATGCGATGAACTTCTCTGCGGATGCGTTTATGCGCCAGATTAGCCGTGCGCGTACTTTCGGCTTCATGCGTGATATCGAATATCTGCAGTCCCGTGGCCTGTGCCTGGGCGGTAGCTTCGATTGTGCCATCGTTGTTGACGATTATCGCGTATTGAACGAAGACGGCCTGCGTTTTGAAGATGAATTCGTTCGTCACAAAATGCTCGACGCGATTGGTGACTTGTTCATGTGTGGTCACAACATTATTGGTGCATTCACCGCGTATAAATCCGGTCATGCATTGAATAATAAATTGTTGCAGGCTGTCCTGGCAAAACAGGAAGCTTGGGAATTTGTGACCTTCCAGGACGATGCAGAACTGCCGCTGGCGTTCAAAGCACCTTCGACCGTACTGGCGTAACGACACCCGTTGTCGCAAAATTCGACTGGTAAATCTGGTACTCTCTCCGGCCAGGTAAGCCAGTCGTTTTTTTTATATACTCACTAACGCAGCCTTTCTCAACGCAAACTTTTCCCTGCCGTAACGTTAAAATAGTGTGCGATCGCTGCTTTGTTGAGCATATTTTCCCATGGCGGGTTGTCATTACTGCTGTGGAGCGGTCGCTTTAATGATAAGATCCGTGCGCAAAAATCGTTTTGAATTTATAACCCCAAATGCAGGGTATATCAGGTGGCAAAAACGTGAGTGGAATACTGACGCGCTGGCGACAGTTAGGCAGACGGTACTTCTGGCCGCATCTCTTATTGGGGATGGTCGCGGCGAGTTTTGGCCTGCCCGCGATCGGTAATGCCGCTGAACCGAATACCCCCGCCAAGGCGACCACCCGTAATCACGATCAATCAGCTAAGGTCAACTTTAGCCAATTGGCGTTGCTGGAGGCGAGCAATCGTCGCCCGAATTTTACCGTCGATTACTGGCATCAGCATGCTATTCGTACGGTTATCCGTCACCTTTCTTTTGCCATGGCTCCTCAGGCGTTACCCGTTGCCGAAGATCCATTGCCGAATCAGGCGCATCATCTTGCTTTACTGAATACGCTCAGCGCGATGCTGACGCAGGAAGGCAACCCGCCGGCGACCGTAAGTCGCGTGACGTATGCCCATTTTACTTCTCAAGCCGCGTTTAGCGTTCCTGTCTGGATAAGCCAGCTGCAGGGGATCCGCGCCGGTCCTCAACGCCTCAGCTAAAAAAAGAACCTTCCAACTATAATTTTTGACTCCGCGCTGCGGGGCGTTTGAGATTTTATTATGCTAATCAAATTATTAACGAAAGTATTCGGTAGTCGTAACGAACGTACACTGCGTCGTATGCGCAAAGTGGTCAACGTCATCAATGCCATGGAACCGGAGATGGAAAAACTCTCCGATGATGAACTGAAAGCGAAGACCGCTGAGTTCCGCGCGCGTCTGGAAAAAGGCGCGACCGTTGAGAGCCTGATCCCTGAAGCATTCGCGGTGGTACGTGAAGCGAGTAAACGCGTATTTGGTATGCGCCACTTCGACGTGCAGCTGCTGGGCGGCATGGTACTCAACGAGCGCTGCATCGCTGAGATGCGTACCGGTGAAGGTAAAACGCTGACCGCGACGCTGCCGGCATACCTGAACGCGTTAAGCGGTAAAGGCGTACACGTGGTGACCGTCAACGACTATCTGGCACAGCGTGATGCCGAGAATAACCGCCCACTGTTCGAATTCCTCGGTATGACCGTAGGGATCAACATGTCTGGCCTGCCCGCGCCTGCTAAGCGTGAAGCCTATGCCGCCGATATCACCTACGGTACCAACAACGAATACGGTTTTGACTACCTGCGCGACAACATGGCGTTTAGCCCGGAAGAGCGCGTTCAACGTAAACTGCACTATGCGCTGGTGGATGAAGTTGACTCCATCCTGATCGATGAAGCGCGTACGCCGCTGATCATTTCCGGCCCGGCTGAAGACAGCTCGGAAATGTATAAAAAAGTGAACAAAATCATCCCGCATCTGGTGCGTCAGGAGAAAGACGATTCTGACACCTTCCAGGGCGAAGGCCACTTCTCTGTCGATGAGAAGGCGCGTCAGGTGAACCTGACCGAACGAGGTCTGGTACTGATCGAAGAACTGCTGGTGAATGAAGGCATCATGGATGAAGGCGAGTCACTGTACTCTCCGGGCAACATTATGCTGATGCATCACGTAACCGCCGCGCTGCGCGCGCACGTCCTGTTTACTCGCGATGTTGATTACATTGTGAAAGACGGCGAAGTTATCATTGTCGACGAACACACCGGACGTACCATGCAGGGCCGTCGCTGGTCCGATGGTCTGCACCAGGCCGTTGAAGCGAAAGAAGGCGTGGATATCCAGAATGAAAACCAGACGCTGGCATCCATCACCTTCCAGAACTACTTCCGTTTGTACGAAAAACTGGCCGGTATGACCGGTACAGCGGATACCGAAGCGTTTGAGTTCAGCTCTATCTACAAACTGGATACCGTTGTCGTGCCGACCAACCGTCCGATGATCCGTAAGGATTTACCGGATCTGGTATACATGACTGAAGCGGAAAAAATTCAGGCTATTATTGAAGATATTAAAGAGCGTACCGCTAACGGTCAGCCGGTGCTGGTGGGGACTATCTCCATCGAAAAATCTGAAGTGGTTTCTAACGAGCTAACCAAAGCCGGTATTAAGCACAACGTGCTGAATGCCAAGTTCCACGCCAACGAAGCGGCGATCGTTGCACAGGCGGGTTATCCGTCAGCCGTGACCATTGCCACCAACATGGCGGGTCGTGGTACGGATATCGTGCTGGGCGGGAGCTGGCAGGCAGAAGTTGCCGAGCTGGAGAACCCGACCGAAGAGCAAATCGCGCAGATTAAAGCCGACTGGCAGATGCGTCACGACGCGGTATTAGCCTCCGGTGGTTTACACATCATTGGTACCGAACGTCACGAATCTCGTCGTATCGATAACCAGCTGCGTGGTCGTTCTGGCCGTCAGGGGGATGCGGGTTCTTCTCGTTTCTACCTGTCGATGGAAGATGCGTTGATGCGTATTTTTGCCTCTGACCGTGTGTCAGGAATGATGCGTAAACTGGGTATGAAACCGGGCGAAGCGATCGAGCACCCGTGGGTAACCAAAGCCATCGCCAACGCGCAGCGTAAAGTAGAAAGCCGCAACTTCGATATTCGTAAACAGCTGCTGGAATACGATGACGTTGCCAACGATCAGCGTCGCGCCATCTACACCCAGCGTAACGAACTGCTGGATGTGACTGACGTTAGCGAAACGATTAATAGCATCCGTGAAGACGTCTTCAAAGTCACTATTGATGCCTATATTCCGCCTCAGTCGCTGGAAGAAATGTGGGATATTCCGGGCCTGCAAGAACGTTTGAAAAACGATTTCGACCTTGAGATGCCGATTTCAGAGTGGCTGGATAAAGAACCTGAGCTGCATGAAGAGACGCTGCGTGAACGTATTCTGGCTAACGCCATTGAAGTGTATCAGCGTAAAGAAGAGGTTGTGGGTGCAGAAATGATGCGCCACTTCGAAAAAGGCGTGATGCTGCAAACCCTCGATTCCCTGTGGAAAGAGCACCTGGCAGCAATGGACTACCTGCGTCAGGGTATTCACCTGCGTGGTTATGCGCAGAAAGATCCGAAGCAGGAATACAAGCGTGAATCCTTCTCTATGTTTGCATCGATGCTGGAGTCGCTGAAATATGAAGTGATCAGTACTCTGAGCAAAGTTCAGGTGCGTATGCCTGAAGAAGTCGAAGCAATGGAGCAGCAGCGTCGCGAAGATGCTGAGCGTTTAGCGCAGATGCAGCAACTGAGCCACAAAGATGATGAATCTGCTGTAGCAGAAGAACTTGCTGCGCAGACCGGCGATCGTAAAGTCGGTCGTAACGATCCGTGCCCTTGCGGTTCCGGTAAAAAATTCAAGCAGTGCCATGGTCGATTGAGCTAAGCAAATAACTCACTGAAAAGGCGCAGAATTCTGCGCCTTTTTTATGGATAAACAAAATGAAAATACTGCAAATTGCCGTTGGGATTATTCGTAATCAGCAAAAAGAGATTTTTATTACTCAGCGTGCCGCGGATGCCCACATGGCGAATAAGCTGGAATTCCCCGGTGGCAAAATTGAAGCAGGCGAAACCCCTGAGCAGGCGCTGATTCGAGAGCTACAGGAAGAAGTCGGGATTACACCCGTTCATAGTACGCTGTTCGAAAAGCTGGAGTACGCGTTCCCGGACCGACACATCACGCTGTGGTTCTGGCTGGTCGACAGCTGGGAAGGTGAGCCATGGGGTAAAGAGGGACAACCGGCGCAGTGGGTTGCGCAGTCTGCACTGAATGCAGAGGATTTTCCGCCGGCCAATGAACCGGTGATTAACAAGCTGATTGCGGGATAATGAACGGTATTCGTAGGCCTGATAAGCGCAGCGTCATCCGGCAGAATGACATAAAAATGCCGGATGCGGCGTTGCCTTATCCGGCCTACGCTTTAGCAGAATTACTTCTGCTCTTCACTCCAGTCATCGCTTTCTGATAAGTCGCCGGAGCTGGGAATACGCTTCTCTTCTGCGGCCCATTCGCCCAAATCGATTAACTGACAGCGTTTACAGCAAAATGGGCGAAACGGACTCGCGTCTCCCCAGACGACGGGTTTACCACAGGTTGGGCAGTTGACGATGGTTTGTTCAGACATGTTTACTCCTTAACAGCACGCCAGGTCAAAATCGAGGCGTTCTGGTACCTGGCCATTTTCGCTATCCAGCGGCATAAAACGAATGGCAAAACGGCTTTTATGACCGGATATCTGCGGGTAGAGCTGTGAATCAAGCGGCAGATGCAAACGTAGCAAATCCGCATCGTCACCGTTATCCTGGTAAAAACCGTTCAGGCTAGTTTGTTTACGGAACGGTGCCGAATTACGGATTAGATCCAGAACCAGCGTCAGCGCCTGAGTCAGTGGATTCAGGCTGGCAAGCCAGTTTTCAACCTGCACATCTCGCTGCGACTGAGGCAGATGCAGCCAGATATGCAGAGTTGGCAAATCAAAACTGCAGCATCCACCAGGAATACTTAAACGCTGGCGTACAAGACCAATCAGGCGATCTTCACGTAGTGTTTGTCCAATACGCGGTGCTGAAATTAAAACGCTGCCTGCGCTTTTTAACTGCTGGCGCAGGGCATCTATTCTGCTTTGATCGACGCCGGGAACTTCAACCCAGGCCTGAAGTTTACGCTGTTGTCGTTCCAGTTCCTTGAGGAGTTCGGTACGGACTTCGCCGCGTTCAAATACATCCAGTAAATCCCCAATATTTCTAAAAAAATGCAGTGCGCCTGCATAATCGGCAATGGGTAAGTTAACGGAGAGTTGCTGAGTCAGAAACTCAATGCGCAGCCATGTACGCATCTTCTCATTGAGAGGGTGTTCAAAAAGGACCTGGGTGTGCATTACGGTTTTTCCTGTGAGACAAACTGCGACGCGCAGTGCAAATAGCGCGCGTGCAGGCGGGCGACATCCGAGGTGATGGCATCCGGTGCGCCATTATTATCAATAACATCGTCAGCCACGGCAAGACGAGCTTCACGTGTTGCCTGGGCTGCCAAAATTTGTTCAACATGTTCGCGTGTCACATCATCACGCTGCATGGTTCGTCTGAGCTGGGTCTCGGGAGTAACATCCACCACGAGTACGCGATTGGCCTTTTTGTACAGTGAGTTTTCAACCAGCAGGGGGACAACCCATAACAGATAAGGAGATGTCGCTTGCTGAAACTGGCGCTGAGTTTCCTGTTGAATCAGTGGATGGAGCAGGGCGTTCAGCCAGGATTTTTCATCAGGATCGGAAAAAATACGTTCGCGTAAAATTCGCCGTTGCAACGAGCCATCTGCGGCGATGAGTTCACTGCCAAAATGTTCAGCAATCGCGTTAAGGGCAGGCGTACCAGGCTCAACAACTTGACGCGCAATAATATCGGCGTCAATCACGTTTATTCCGAGGTCAGCGAACGCATTGGCAACGGTACTTTTACCACTGCCAATGCCGCCAGTTAAGGCTACCGTATACCTCATAGATCCGGATCCTGGAGTTTAAGTTTGATTATCAAACAGTTAAAAGTTAAGCATGCGAAGGCGAGGCTGCTGCAGGATTGACCTACTCTGCGCCAGGTAAATTTATGGGATTGTAGCGTAAAAAAAGAGAATTTCGCAGTCTTGCGCGGTATTGATTAGTGCGTATGATAGCGTCACTGGAGTTGTGAGTTTCGATTTTTCGCCATTAACCCCAGGAATCCGCACATGCGTATCGAAGAAGATCTGAAGTTAGGTTTCAAAGACGTTCTTATCCGCCCTAAGCGTTCTACTCTCAAAAGCCGTTCCGATGTTGAGCTGGAACGTCAATTTACCTTTAAACATTCAGGTCAGAAATGGTCCGGCGTGCCAATCATCGCCGCAAATATGGACACTGTCGGAACGTTTGCTATGGCAACCGCGCTTGCCTCTTTCGACATTCTGACTGCTGTACATAAACACTATTCCGTAGAAGACTGGTCTGCTTTCGTTGCGAATGCATCTGCTGATGTCATCAAACACGTGATGGTTTCGACTGGGACATCTGACACCGATTTCGAAAAAACCAAACAAATTCTGGCGCTGAATCCTGCGCTGAACTTCATTTGCATTGATGTGGCAAATGGCTACTCAGAGCATTTCGTTCAGTTTGTGTCGAAAGCACGCGAAGCATGGCCGACGAAAACAATCTGTGCCGGTAATGTGGTGACCGGTGAAATGTGTGAGGAGCTGGTGCTTTCTGGCGCGGATATCGTCAAAGTCGGCATTGGTCCAGGTTCTGTTTGTACCACACGAGTAAAAACCGGCGTGGGCTATCCGCAGCTGTCAGCGGTTATCGAATGTGCGGATGCTGCACACGGTCTGGGCGGTATGATTGTCAGCGATGGCGGTTGCACGATGCCGGGTGACGTGGCAAAAGCGTTTGGCGGCGGTGCAGACTTCGTCATGCTGGGTGGTATGCTGGCCGGTCACGAAGAAAGCGGCGGTAAAGTGGTGGAAGAGAACGGTGAGAAATTTATGCTGTTCTACGGTATGAGCTCTGAGTCCGCCATGACGCGTCACGTGGGTGGTGTTGCCCAGTACCGTGCAGCTGAAGGTAAAACTGTTAAGCTGCCACTGCGAGGTCCGGTTGAGAATACCGCCCGTGATATCCTCGGCGGTCTGCGTTCTGCCTGCACTTACGTCGGTGCGTCTCGTCTGAAAGAGTTGACCAAACGTACAACCTTTATTCGTGTGCAGGAACAAGAAAACCGTATTTTCAATAGCCTGTAAGAACACATAGCACGCTGTAAAATGCCTGATGGCGCTCAGCTTATCAGGCCTACGTTCATGATTTTCGTAGGCCGGATAAGGCGTTTACGCCGCCATCCGGCATCTGAATTTACCCCATTCCGCTCATCGCATCTCCCAGATGAAAAATCGGTAAATACATCGCCACTACCAGCGTGCCGATAATTAATCCCGTAATCACAAGCAATGCAGGCTCAAGCAGTGCAGCCAGATTCTCGGCCTGAGACATTGTGTTTTCGCTATGATGCCGGGCCAAATTATGCAGCATCGCATCCAGCGAGCCGGAAGCTTCACCGGTTCTCACCAGCTGTAAACACAGTGGACTAAATTCTCCAGCATTTTTCAGCCCTTGCCAGACCGGTTTTCCGGCACTGATGTCTCGGTGTACCTGCGCTAATCGTTGTGACCAGAAAGGGCAGGCGAGGGTTTCCGCTACGCTCTCCAGACCTTGTAGAAAGGGAATTCCCGCGTTTTGCGTCAACGCCAGAACGGTGAAGATCTGCGTGAGTTTTTGGCCCCTGACCAGCGGTCCCATAACCGGACAGCGCAGCAAAAAACGCTGACGCAGAATAAGCCAGGACGGTTTTTGCTGTATCAGGCTATATGTCACCCCCAGCACCAGGCCGAGTAATCCGATCATCCATCCCCATCGACTGCTGTAATGGGCAAGGGTCATAATCCCCTGCGTTAACGCCGGTAGCGGGGTGTTGAACGTACGATAGATGGCGGCAAATTCAGGTAGTACAAAGTGCAGCATCGCGATGACGACCATTACCGCCATGGTGAGAATGATGACTGGGTAACGCAGTGCTTTTTTAACTTTATCGGTCAGCTGCTGCTGTTGTGTCTGCTGGCGGGCCAGTTCAAAACAGCAGACGTCCAGTTTGCCGGTAAGCTCTCCGGTGCGAATCATCGCCTGGTAAAGTGGCGGAAAAACGTGTTGCCAACGCGACAGCGAGGCGGACAGTGACATACCTTGTTCCATGTCGTAAGCCAGCGAGCGCAGTAGTGCCTGCCACTGATTGCTGGGATGCTGGTCGGCAAGCAGTGTTAATCCGTCGCAAAGCGTCAACCCTGCTTTCAGTAATGTGGCTAACTGGTGTATGACTTCCGTGCTTTGTTCTCTACGCCAGTGCGAGCTTTTAACACGCATACTCTTAATACGAATTGGCGTAATGTGCAGTTGTTGCAGCGCATAGACCAGCGAGGGGCGATCGTCCGACCATAGCGCACCTTCTGCGGGCTGACCCTGAGCGTTTATGCCTTGCCATCGCCAGAGTTGCTTAACGGGCATGGGGCATGCCCAGTACACGGATGAGCTCTTCAAACGTCGTTAACCCTCTTTCAACCGCCTGACATCCGTTCTCGAAAAGTGAATTCATTCCCGCCTGATGGGCGCCGGATTCCACTATGTCAGCAGTGGTACCGTTAGCGATGAGCTGGCGTACTGTGGGTGTGATGGGCAGAACTTCAAACAGCGCCGTGCGGCCATAAAATCCCTGATAGCAGTGTTCGCAGCCTGGAGCCTGCCAGCGCGGAAGCGGCGTGGGCCAGAGCGATGCTGGCAGCGTGACCGGGACATCAAGGCGCTGCCGACAATGGGGGCACAGTTTTCTGACTAATCGCTGGGCGATAACCAGCGTCAGCGCGGAGGCGATCATCCATCGGGCGACGCCCATTTGCTGCAGGCGTACCAGTGTTTCACTGGTGGAGTTAGTATGCAGCGTTGAAAGAACCAGATGACCGGTTTGCGCGGCTTTAAGGGCGATCTCTGCTGTTTCACCGTCGCGGATTTCACCCACCATAATAATGTCGGGATCCTGGCGCAGCAGTGCACGTAATACACCCTGAAACGTCAGGCCTGCGCGCGGGTGAATTTGCGTCTGAGTTACCCCGTCAATCGGGATCTCTACCGGATCTTCTACACTACACAGATTCACCTCCGGGGTATTTCGGGTTTGTAGCGCGCTGTAAAGCGTGACCGTTTTGCCACTTCCGGTCGGACCGGTGACCAGAATCAACCCTTGAGGCTGCTGTAAGGCTTGCGCAAAGGCGACCATCTGCGCGTCCTGCATACCCAGCGCGTTAATTTCCAACGCCTGCTCAACCTGATGCAGCAGGCGTAACACCACTTTTTCTCCGTAGCGACAGGGGAGTGTCGCAATGCGAAATGAGATGGGGGCACCTGAAATCTCAACGGTAAATTGCCCATCCTGCGGTAGTCGGTGCTCGGCAATGTCCAGACTGGCCAGCACTTTTAACCTTGCGGTGAGCGCAATACCCCTCTCCGTCAACACCTCCGGTAACGTGTGCAGCACGCCATCTACGCGTAGCCGTATCCGATAGTGATGTTGTGCGGGCTCAATGTGAATATCAGATGCCCGTTTTACCAGCGCGGATTGTAGCGTCTGTGTGAGTAATTCTGCTGCTGTCGCGCTGCTTTCAGGGATGACCGCTGGCAGCATTTGCCGCGGTTTGTGCGCATGACCTTCCATTTGCTGGCGCGTCCAGCACACGATGTCGATGCGTCTGGTCGTGGCAAAATGCAGTGCATCCAGCAGTTCGTGGGAAGGCGCATCCACGACGGCGATGTGAACCACGTCATTGTCTGCATCCAGTAATATTCCTTGATAGCGTTGGCATAGTGCCGTCAGTTGCGTGGTATTCATCGTTGTTCCTTAGTTGGCATCAAAACGGAAAACGTCTTCACAGGCCTGCTGCAAAGCACCGTCATTTTGGATGTTGCAATTACGGCTCCAGCCGGTAATACCGTTGGCATTGTCCCAGTTGGGCGTCAGGGTGACGCTCAGACCGTTGAGGCTTTCCTGCCCGGTGAGGCTGACGACGCCTTTTTCGACGCTCATGCCGGAGACATAGCGCGTGGTGGCAGGAGAGGGAATACCATTGGCCCCGGCATCACAGGTATCCGTACCACCATGCTCCAGCGCGCAGAGCTCGACAGCAGTGCGATAGGGGACAAAGGTTTGCAGCATGTCGGTCAGTGCCGCCTTACGTAGATAGTTCTGATAAGCCGGAATACCGATGGCGCTGAGAATGGCAATGATGCCAATGACCACCATCAGTTCGATAAGCGTGAAGCCTCGTTGCTTGTCCATAGTTCGCTCCTTGAGTTAGCTGACGCTACTGTGGCAAACCGGAAGGTACTTAGGCGAGGGGCAAAAAATAGAACGGGAAGGCAGGTTCAGAGGGTTTTTACGAAATTACACAAGCAGACAACGTATTTGCGAGGGAATGCGAAGAAACTGCCGGATGGCAGCGTAAATGCTTTATCCGGCTGGGGTTGTAGGCCCGATAAGCGAAGCGCCATCGGGCATTACCATGAGCAATTAACGAAAACGCATGGAGAGATCGAGCGCGCGCACATGCTTGGTCAGAGCACCGACGGAGATGAAATCCACGCCGGTTTCGGCAAACTCACGCAGCGTTTCATAGGTGACGTTTCCTGAAACCTCCAGACGCGCCTGGCCGTTGGTCCGTTTTACCGCTTCGCGCATTTGGTCGGTCTCGAAATTGTCGAGCATGATGATGTCCGCCCCGGCTTTCAGCGCGTCGTCCAGTTCATCCAGACTTTCCACTTCCACTTCAACAGGAACGTCCGGATGCAGCCAGAAGGCTTTCTCTACGGCCTGACGCACCGAGCCAGAGGCAATAATGTGATTTTCTTTAATCAGGAAAGCGTCAGAAAGTCCCAGACGGTGATTCGCGCCACCGCCGCACAGCACGGCATATTTTAGCGCGGTACGTAGCCCTGGCAGGGTTTTACGCGTATCCAGTAGCTGCGTCTTTGTCCCTGCGAGCAGGTCGACGTAGCGGCGTACTTCACTGGCGACGCCGGACAACGTTTGCACAAAGTTAAGGGCGGTGCGTTCGCCGGTCAGCAATACGCGGGAGGGGCCGTCCAGTTCAAACAATGGCTGACTCGCTTTAAGGCTGTCGCCATCTTCAACGTGCCAGCTGATTTTTACATCATCGCCAGCAAGTTGAATAAAGACCTCTTCCACCCAACGTTTTCCACAAAAAACGCCCTCTTCGCGGGTAATCACGGTGGCGTGGGAGCGCATATCCTCTGGCAAAAGTTGTGCAGTGATATCGTTCCTGGCATCAACGTCGCCGCCTAAATCTTCACGCAGCGCCTGAGCGACAGCGGCAGGGATATCCAGGTTGATGCGTTCCAACAGCGCGTCACGTCGGGAGTCAGGGTTATAGCGGCGAGGCGGCATGATAAAACTCCAAATAGCTAACGAATCATAAGAGAGAAACATGCTACCCTGAACCCGATATGAGCACCACCAATAAGGAGATTCTGCATGTTGTTAGATAAGGGTTGGCTGGCGGAGGCGCGACGCGTTCCTTCTCCTCATTATGATTGCCGCCCGGATGACGAAAACCCTTCTTTGCTGGTAGTGCATAATATTAGCCTGCCGCCGGGTGAATTTGGTGGTCCGTGGATCGACGCGTTATTCACGGGAACAATTGATCCTAACGCCCATCCTTTTTTTGCTGAAATCGCCCATTTGCGCGTTTCGGCCCATTGTCTGATTCGCCGCGATGGTGAAATCGTCCAGTATGTCCCTTTTGATAAACGTGCCTGGCATGCGGGCGTGTCGAACTATCAGGGACGTGAGCGTTGTAATGATTTTTCGATCGGTATTGAGCTGGAAGGGACGGATACGCTGGCCTATACCGATGCGCAGTACCAGCAGTTGGCGGCTGTAACGCATGTCCTGATTCAGCGTTATCCGGCGATTGCCAATAACATAACTGGGCATTGCAATATTGCGCCCGAGCGTAAGACCGATCCTGGCGCGTCTTTTGACTGGGAAAGGTTTCGCGCTCTGGTCACCCCCTCGTCACACAAGGAGATGACATGACGCTGTTTACAACATTACTGGTGCTGATCGTTGAGCGCTTGTTTAAGCTGGGTGAACACTGGCAGCTCGATCACCGAACGGAAGCCTTTTTTCGCCGGATTAAGCATTTTTCTATGGCCCGAACCCTTGGCATGACAATGATAGCGATGGGGGTGACATTCCTGCTGCTGCGTGCGCTGTACGGGCTGCTGTTTAACGTTCCGCTGCTGGTGGTGTGGATCTTAATTGGCGTGCTGTGCATCGGCGCGGGTAAGGTGCGTCTGCATTATCATGCGTACCTGAATGCGGCGTTGCGCAATGATGCCCATGCCCGTGAGGCGATGGCCAGTGAGTTAACGCTGATCCATGGCGTCCCGCCGGAGTGCAATGAGCGTGAGTATTTACGCGAGCTGCAAAATGCGCTGTTGTGGAATAACTTTCGCTTTTATCTGGCACCGCTGTTCTGGCTGATTGTCGGCGGCGCGTGGGGTCCGGTGACGCTGGTCGGTTATGCCTTTTTACGTGCATGGCAGTCCTGGCTGGCACGCTATCAGACCCCGCATCAGCGTTTGCAGTCAGGAATTGATGCGATCCTGCATGTGCTGGACTGGATCCCCGTGCGGTTGGCGGGTGTGGTTTATGCGCTGTTGGGGCATGGTGAGAAGGCGCTGCCTGCGTGGTTTGCTTCTCTGGCGGATTTGCATACTTCGCAGTATCAGGTGTTAACACGTCTGGCGCAGTTCTCGTTGGCGCGCGAACCGCACACCGATAAAGTCGAAACGCCAAAAGCCGCCGTGGCGCTGGCGAAAAAGACATCGTTTGTGGTGGTGGTGATTATTGCGTTACTGACCATTTATGGGACATTAGTATAGCGTTATGCCGGATGGCGCTAACGCTTATCCGGCCTACACCATATGTAGGCCCGGTAAGCGCAGCGCCACCGGGCAATGGTTTTAGAATGTATCAGCAGGCGGGATGCCAAAATCCGGCATGCCGTTTTCGTCCCAGCGTACGAGTTTCAAACGTGTATGGCGGTTGGGATCGTATAGCGGGTCGCCCTCAATCTCGGTGTAGTTCCTCGCATGGTACACCAGCACATCTTCCCCTTCCGGCGTTTGCGTAAAGCTATTATGTCCCGGTCCGAACTGACGATTCTCGTAGCTGGTGGTAAAGACAGGACGCGGAGATTTGTGCCAGTTATCCGGGTTCAGTGGATCGGCACTGAGATCAATCCACAGTAACCCCATGCAGTAGTTTTCGTCGGTGGCGCTGGCGGAATAGCTGATGAACAGTTTGTCGCCGTGCACCATCACGGCAGGGCCTTCGTTGACCCAAAAGCCACGGCACTCCCAGTCGTACTCTGGATGACTGAGCATTACCGGCTCGCCTTTAATCGTCCACGGATTTTCCAGCTCCGCGAGATAAATATTGGAATTCCCGGCAATATCGGGGGATTTTTGCGCCCACAGATACCACTGCTTTCCCTGGTGGTTAAAAGTGGTGGCGTCCAGGGCGAAGGTATCAAACTGCGTTTTAATCTGGCCTTTCTCTGTCCAGGTGCCGGTTAGCGGGTCGGCATCAGCACACTCGAGGGCGAACATGCGGTGCTGGAACATTCCCAGCTTGTCGAGTGCCTGAGTGTGCGTAGCGGCAAAATAGATGTACCACTTGCCAGCAATATGATGGATCTCCGGTGCCCAGATCAGTTCGCTCATCGGGCCGCTGTCTGGTTTGCGCCAGACAACCACCGCAGCGGCGGTGCGTAGTCCTTCCAGGGAGTCAGCCCGCCGGATCTCCAGACGATCGTATTCCGGTACAGAAGCAATGAAATAATAGTGGCTGCCGTCACGGAGAATAAACGGATCGGCACGCTGTTCGATAAAGGGGTTAGGCCACTGATTCATCAGGCTTTCCTTGCATTTTCAGGAGATTTAATGTCGTGATACTCATTCAATTCACGGTAGTTGGCGCGACGCTTTTCCAGGTCTGACTGGATTTGCTGCATAAACTCGCGGTCAACTTTCAGCAGACGAACTACGCCAGCAGTAATCAGATAGCCCACGCCCGGAATAAGGGTGAACAGCAGCATGATACCGTTAATGGCGGACTCGCTTTGTGCTTTAGCACCTGCGTCGTAACCGTACCAGGAGAGCAGGAATCCGACCATCGCCCCGGCAATCGCCAGACCCAGTTTCAGGAAGAACAGGTTGCCGGAGAAGCTGATACCGGTGATGCGTTTTCCGGTCTTCCACTCGCCGTAGTCATCGACATCGGCCATCAACGACCAGTGCAGCGGAGAAGGGATCTGATGAAGGATGTTGAGCAGGAAGTAGAGCACCATAATCATCACGGTAGCTTTTGGATCGAAGAAGTAAAACGCGCCAGAGAAAATCGCCAGTACGATATTGGTCCAGAAGAACACTTTCAGTTTGCACCAGCGGTCGGTTAACACCTTCGCCAGGATACTGCCGATCATCATGCCGACAACGCCGAGGCTAATAAACAAGGTGGCAAAGTGCGTGCTTTGTTGCATAACCCAGGTGACGTAGTACATGGTGGCAGCCATGCGAATAAAGCCCGGGCAGACGTTGCACAGGGTTAACAACAGGATTTTTACCCACTGATCGTTCTTCCAGACATCTTTCAGATCGGCTTTTAAATCGTCGTTGGTCTGGACGGCAGGACGCACGCGCTCGCGTACTGTCGCAAAGCAAAACAGGAACATGCACATGCCAATAAAGGCCAGCACGGCCATCGCCATCTGATAGCCCTTCGCTTTGTCTTCTCCACCGAACCAGTCAGCCATCGGCAGCAAAGTGAGAGAAAGTAGCAGAGTGGCAATGCCCACCAGCACAAAGCGATAAGATTGGCAGGCGACACGCTCTTTCGGGTCGTTGGTGATGACGCTGCCGAGTGAGCAGTAGGGAATATTGATCGCCGTGTAGGTGATAGACAGCAGGAAGTAAGTGACAAACGCATAGATAACTTTGCTGTTGTACGTCCACTCTGGGGTGGTAAACATCAGTACGCTGAATAATGCGTAGGGGAAAGCCATCCATAAAAGCCATGGACGAAACCGACCATATTTACTGCGTGTGCGATCGGCCATTGCGCCCATTATAGGGTCAGTTACGGCATCAATAACGCGAACTGAGAGTAATAAAACGCCGACCAATGCAGGGGCGAGGCCAAATATGTCAGTATAAAAATAGTTAACAAACAGCATGATAGCGCCAAATATGATGTTGCATCCGGCATCGCCCATACCATAGCCGATTTTTTCTTTCACCGACAGTTTACTGGTTTCCATCAACTGCGCTCCATAAATAAGATATGGAGAGAATTATTGTCTGGTGAACGTGTTTTTGCGTTGCAGGATAGCGCCGCTGATATGGATGAAATAGTCGTCTGTGGGAAAGTGTGAGGCAGGTAACACCCCCTGCCTTTGCAGGCAGGGGGTGAAAATTAATGTGCTTTAACCGCTCTGGCTGTTTTCTGCTTACACAGATAACCGACGCCAAGAATAGCAATCCACACCGGGATCAGGTAAACGGAGATTGCCATGCCCGGCGTCATCAGCATAATCACCAGCACTGCCGCCATGAAAATCAGGCAAACCCAGTTACCCAGCGGATAGAATAGCGCCGGAAAACGACTGGCGACGCCCTGCTGTTGTTTCGCTTTGCGGAACTTGATGTGTGCAAGGCTGATCATCGCCCAGTTGATCACCAGCGCAGAGACCACCAGTGCCATCAGTAAGCCAAAGGCAGATTCCGGTGCCAGGTAGTTGATCAGGACGCACAGGGCGGTGACCAGCGCGGAGACGAGGATGGTATTCACCGGAACGCCACGTTTATCCACGTTCATCAGCGCTTTTGGCGCGTTGCCCTGTTGAGCCAGACCGAACAGCATACGACTGTTGCAATACACACAGCTGTTATAGACAGACAGGGCGGCGGTCAGCACCACGACGTTCAGTGCGTTAGCCACAAACGTGTCGCCCAGTTCGTGGAAGATAAGGACAAATGGGCTGGTATCTGCCGTTACGCGCGTCCACGGCATCAGGGAGAGCAGGACGGCCAGTGAACCTACATAGAAAATCAGGATACGGTAAATAACCTGGTTGGTCGCTTTCGGAATGCTTTGCTCCGGGTTATCCGCTTCTGCCGCAGTGATTCCGACCAGCTCCAGCCCGCCGAAGGAGAACATGATAATGGCCATCATCATCACCAGACCGGTGAAGCCATGTGGCAGGAAGCCACCTTGATCCCACAGGTTGCTGACGCTGGCCTGCGGGCCACCGTTGCCGCTAAATAGCAGCCAGCCACCGAACAGGATCATCGCCACGACCGCAATAACCTTAATAATTGCAAACCAGAACTCCATCTCACCGAATACTTTTACGTTGGTCAGGTTGATAGCGTTGATGGCCACGAAAAAGACGGCGGCAGAGGCCCAGGTAGGGATCTCCGGGTACCAGAACTGGATGTATTTTCCGACGGCAGTCAGCTCAGCCATGGCAACCAGAACGTACAGCACCCAGTAGTTCCAGCCGGAGGAGAATCCAGCGAAACCGCCCCAGTACTTATAGGCAAAGTGGCTGAAGGAACCGGCTACCGGCTCTTCAACCACCATTTCACCTAGCTGGCGCATAATTAAAAAGGCGATAAAACCGGCGATAGCGTAACCCAGGATAATCCCTGGCCCTGCAGACTGGATAACGGACGCGCTACCGAGGAATAACCCGGTGCCTATCGCGCCACCCAGCGCGATAAGCTGTATATGGCGGTTTTTAAGACCGCGTTTTAGCTGATCGCCATGCTGTTGACTTTCCATCATGAAACCTCGTGTGTGGTTTTACTCTTCATCTTTCGAGTACTTATATTTTGAACCACGCAGTGACGCGTGTGTAAGTTTGCAATTCCGTTTGTTGTATTAATTTGTTTACGGTGATGCTTAGTAAAATGTTGCCTAAATACTTTTGTCTTGATCAGAATAATGTTATGCGAGCGCGAATGCACCTGCTTTATGAAGGGAGGATGACGAGTTGAATAAAAAGAAACCATTTGTAAGCGCGAGCTTATCTACCACAAAATTTCCATTTTGAATTTTTATTCGTTAATTTTGCTTTTTAAATCGATATTTAAGCAGGTGAATCGGTTCAGATGGGATAATTTTTCGTTTCAATTACGTTAAAACTACCTCGTGGTGGGTAAATTTAACATTTGTGCATAGTTACATGTTTGAAACGTTATTTCTGTAATGTTGTTAAAATATGCCTCCTTTACTGATTTCAATCAAAACCTGTATGGACAGAAGGTGAATACTTTGTTACTTTAGCGTCAAGAACATGAAATTGGTAAGACCAATTGACTCCGGGCAAATGGCTTAAGACAGGAAATCATGGCCTACAGCAAAATCCGCCAACCAAAACTCTCCGATGTGATTGAGCAGCAGCTGGAGTTTTTAATTCTTGAGGGGACACTTCGCCCCGGAGAAAAACTCCCACCGGAACGTGAACTGGCAAAACAGTTCGACGTCTCCCGTCCCTCCTTGCGCGAGGCGATCCAACGTCTCGAAGCGAAGGGTTTGCTGCTTCGTCGTCAGGGCGGTGGCACTTTTGTTCAGAGCAGCCTGTGGCAGAGCTTTAGCGACCCACTGGTAGAGTTGCTCTCCGACCATCCTGAATCCCAGTTTGACCTGCTTGAGACGCGCCATGCGCTGGAAGGTATTGCTGCTTATTACGCCGCACTACGCAGCACGGATGAAGATAAAACGCGTATCCGTGAACTCCACCATGCGATCGAGCTTGCTCAACAGTCCGGCGATCTTGACGGCGAATCTGATGCCGTTCTCCAGTATCAAATTGCTGTCACCGAAGCGGCGCACAATGTGGTACTGCTCCATTTGCTCCGTTGTATGGAGCCGATGCTGGCCCAGAACGTTCGTCAAAACTTTGAATTGCTGTATTCGCGTCGGGATATGCTGCCGTTGGTAAGCAGTCACCGTACGCGTATTTTTGAAGCGATTATCGCCGGGAAGCCGGAAGAGGCACGCGAAGCGTCCCACCGTCACCTGGCGTTTATCGAAGAAATTCTCCTGGACAGAAGCCGTGAGGAAAGCCGTCGTGAACGCGCCTTACGCCGCCTGGAGCAACGAAAGAATTAGTGATTTTTCTGGCAGCAAGTTAACCAGAAGATGTTGTAAATCAAGCGCCATTTAAAGTGCGCGGCAACTAAACGCAGAACCTGTCTTATTACGCTCTCTGGCGAGAACGTAATGGGACAGGTTCCAGATAACTCAACGTATTAGATAGATAAGGAATACCCCCATGTCAGAACGTTTCCCAAATGACGTGGATCCGATCGAAACTCGCGACTGGCTACAGGCGATCGAATCGGTCATCCGTGAAGAAGGTGTTGAGCGTGCTCAGTATCTGATCGACCAACTGCTTTCAGAAGCCCGCAAAGGCGGCGTGAAAGTAGCGGCAGGTACAGGGGCCAGCAATTATGTAAACACTATTGCCGTTGAAGATGAGCCGGAATACCCGGGCAATCTGGAGCTGGAACGTCGTATTCGTTCTGCTATCCGCTGGAACGCCATCATGACCGTACTGCGTGCGTCTAAAAAGGACCTCGAGCTGGGTGGCCACATGGCATCCTTCCAGTCCTCCGCAACGGTATATGATGTGTGCTTCAACCATTTCTTCCGTGCACGCAACGAGCAGGATGGCGGCGACCTGATTTACTTCCAGGGCCACATCTCTCCGGGCATCTATGCACGTGCATTCCTGGAAGGTCGTCTGACTGAAGAGCAGATGAACAACTTCCGTCAGGAAGTTCATGGCAAAGGCCTGTCTTCCTATCCGCACCCGAAACTGATGCCGGAATTCTGGCAGTTCCCGACCGTATCCATGGGTCTGGGTCCAATCGGTGCTATCTACCAGGCTAAATTCCTGAAGTATCTGGAACACCGTGGCCTGAAAGATACCTCTAAGCAGACCGTTTATGCCTTCCTGGGCGATGGCGAGATGGATGAGCCAGAATCTAAAGGCGCTATCACCATCGCGACCCGTGAAAAACTGGACAACCTGGTCTTTGTTATCAACTGTAACCTGCAGCGTCTTGACGGCCCGGTCACCGGTAACGGCAAGATTGTTAACGAACTGGAAGGCATCTTCGCAGGTGCTGGCTGGAACGTTATCAAAGTCATGTGGGGCGGTCGTTGGGATGAGCTGCTGCGTAAAGACACCAGCGGTAAACTGATCCAGCTGATGAACGAAACCGTTGACGGCGACTACCAGACCTTCAAATCCAAAGACGGCGCGTATGTTCGTGAGCACTTCTTCGGTAAATACCCGGAAACCGCAGCACTGGTTGCTGACTGGACTGACGAGCAGATTTGGGCGCTGAACCGTGGCGGTCACGATCCGAAGAAAGTTTACGCTGCACTGAAAAAAGCGCAGGAAACCAAAGGCAAAGCAACTGTAATCCTCGCCCATACCATCAAAGGTTACGGCATGGGTGACACCGCCGAAGGTAAAAACATCGCTCACCAGGTTAAGAAAATGAACATGGACGGCGTGCGTTACATCCGCGACCGTTTCAACGTTCCAGTTACCGATGAGCAGGTTGAAAACCTGTCTTACATTACCTTCCCGGAAGGTTCTGAAGAGCATACCTATCTGCACGCTCAGCGTCAGAAACTGCACGGCTACCTGCCGGCTCGTCAGCCTAACTTCACTGAGAAGCTGGAGCTGCCGGCGCTGGAAGACTTCGGTGCACTGCTGGAAGAGCAGAACAAAGAAATCTCCACCACTATCGCTTTCGTTCGTGCCCTGAACGTGATGCTGAAGAACAAGTCGATCAAAGATCGTCTGGTGCCGATCATCGCCGATGAAGCACGTACTTTCGGTATGGAAGGTCTGTTCCGTCAGATTGGTATCTACAGCCCGAACGGCCAGCAGTACACCCCGCAGGACCGTGAGCAGGTTGCTTACTACAAAGAAGACGAAAAAGGTCAGATCCTGCAGGAAGGTATCAACGAACTGGGTGCTGGTGCATCCTGGCTGGCGGCTGCGACCTCTTACAGCACCAACGATCTGCCGATGATCCCGTTCTACATCTACTACTCCATGTTCGGGTTCCAGCGCATCGGTGACCTGTGCTGGCAGGCGGGTGACCAGCAGGCGCGCGGCTTCCTGATCGGCGGGACTTCTGGTCGTACGACGCTGAACGGTGAAGGTCTGCAGCACGAAGATGGTCACAGCCATATTCAGTCTCTGACTATTCCGAACTGTATCTCTTACGATCCGTCTTACGCGTACGAAGTTGCGGTCATCATGCACGATGGTCTGGAGCGTATGTACGGTGAGAAACAAGAGAACGTTTACTACTACATCACCACGCTGAACGAAAACTACCACATGCCGGCAATGCCGGAAGGTGCTGAGGAAGGTATCCGTAAAGGTATCTACAAACTCGAAACCCTCGAAGGTAAGAAAGGTAAAGTTCAGCTGTTGGGCTCTGGTTCTATCCTGCGTCACGTCCGTGAAGCAGCGCAGATCCTGGCGAACGACTACGGCGTAGGTTCTGACGTGTATAGCGTCACGTCCTTCACTGAACTGGCGCGTGATGGCCAGGATTGTGAGCGCTGGAACATGCTGCATCCGCTGGAAACTCCGCGCGTTCCGTACATCGCTCAGGTGATGAACGACGCACCGGCTGTAGCATCTACTGACTATATGAAACTGTTTGCCGAACAGGTTCGTACTTATGTACCGGCTGATGATTATCGCGTACTGGGTACTGACGGCTTCGGTCGCTCTGACAGCCGTGAAAACCTGCGTCACCACTTCGAAGTTGATGCTTCCTATGTGGTTGTAGCGGCACTGGGCGAACTGGCTAAACGTGGCGAAATCGATAAGAAAGTGGTTGCTGACGCTATCACCAAATTCAATATCGATGCAGATAAAGTTAACCCGCGTCTGGCGTAAGAGGTAAAAGAAACATGGCTATCGAAATCAATGTACCGGACATCGGGGCTGATGAAGTTGAAATCACCGAGATCCTGGTCAAAGTAGGCGACAAAGTTGAAGCTGAACAGTCGCTGATCACCGTAGAAGGCGATAAAGCCTCTATGGAAGTTCCGTCCCCTCAGGCGGGTATCGTTAAAGAGATCAAAGTCTCTGTTGGCGACAAAACTGAGACCGGCAAACTGATCATGATTTTCGATTCCGCCGACGGTGCAGCAGCTGCTGCACCTGCTCCGGCAGAAGAGAAGCAAGCAGCCGCTCCGGCAGCTGCACCTGCTGCGGCAGCAGCGAAAGACGTACACGTACCGGACATCGGCGGCGACGAAGTTGAAGTCACCGAGATTATGGTCAAAGTCGGCGACACCGTTGCGGCTGAGCAGTCTCTGATCACCGTAGAAGGCGACAAAGCCTCTATGGAAGTCCCGGCACCGTTCGCGGGTACCGTGAAAGAGATCAAAATCAACACCGGCGACAAAGTGTCTACTGGCTCCCTGATTATGGTCTTCGAAGTCGCTGGTAGCGCGCCAGCCGCGGCACCAGCTCAGGCTGCTGCACCGGCAGCCGCAGCGGCTCCGGCAGCGTCTGGCTCTAAAGAAGTTAACGTGCCGGACATCGGTGGTGACGAAGTTGAAGTCACTGAAGTGATGGTCAAAGTGGGCGATAAAATTGCCGCTGAGCAGTCACTGATCACCGTTGAAGGTGACAAAGCGTCGATGGAAGTGCCGGCACCGTTCGCGGGTACCGTGAAAGAAATCAAAATCAGCACCGGCGATAAAGTGAAAACCGGTTCTCTGATTATGGTCTTCGAAGTTGAAGGCGCGGCACCGGCTGCTGCCCCTGCGCAAGCGGCTGCTCCGGCTCAGGCCGCAGCACCTGCACCTGCCGCAGCTCCGGCTCAGGCCGCAAAAGCTGAAGGCAAATCTGACTTCGCAGAAAACGACGCTTACGTCCATGCAACGCCGCTGATTCGTCGCCTGGCGCGCGAATTCGGTGTGAATCTGGCGAAAGTGAAAGGGTCTGGCCGTAAAGGCCGTATCCTGCGCGAAGACGTTCAGGCTTACGTGAAAGACGCGGTTAAACGCGCTGAATCTGCACCGGCAGCTGCGGCTGGCGGCGGTATCCCGGGCATGCTGCCTTGGCCGAAAGTGGACTTCAGTAAGTTTGGTGAAATCGAAGAAGTGGAACTGGGTCGCATCCAGAAAATCTCTGGCGCTAACCTGAGCCGTAACTGGGTGATGATCCCGCACGTTACCCACTTCGATAAAACCGATATCACCGATCTGGAAGCGTTCCGTAAACAGCAGAACGCCGAAGCTGAGAAGCGTAAACTGGATGTGAAATTCACCCCAGTAGTCTTCATCATGAAAGCGGTCGCAGCGGCTCTCGAGCAGATGCCACGCTTCAACAGCTCCCTGTCCGAAGATGGTCAGAAGCTGACGCTGAAGAAATACATCAACATCGGTGTTGCGGTCGATACGCCAAATGGTCTGGTTGTTCCGGTCTTTAAAGATGTGAACAAGAAGAGCATTACCGAGCTGTCTCGTGAACTGACGGTGATCTCTAAGAAAGCGCGTGATGGTAAGCTGACGGCTGGCGAAATGCAGGGCGGTTGCTTCACTATCTCCAGCATCGGCGGCCTGGGGACTACCCACTTCGCACCGATTGTGAACGCGCCTGAAGTGGCTATCCTTGGCGTGTCCAAGTCGGCTATTGAACCGGTGTGGAATGGTAAAGAGTTTACTCCGCGTCTGATGATGCCGATTTCTCTCTCCTTTGACCACCGCGTGATTGACGGTGCTGATGGTGCTCGTTTCATTACCATCATCAACAACACGCTGTCTGACATTCGCCGTCTGGTGATGTAAGCGAAAAAGCCGGCCCGACGGCCGGCTTTTTTCTGGTAATCTCATGAAGTCAGTGAGGTTATTGTGCGAAAGACAAATCGGTTGCCGTTTGTTGTTTCAAAATTGTTAACAATTTTGTAAAATACCGGCGGATAGAACGACCCGGTGGACGACGGGTATAAATTAAGAGGTCATGATGAGCACTGAAATCAAAACTCAAGTCGTGGTACTTGGGGCAGGCCCGGCAGGTTACTCTGCTGCCTTCCGTTGCGCAGATTTAGGTCTGGAGACCGTCATCGTAGAACGTTACAGCACCCTTGGTGGTGTTTGTCTGAACGTCGGCTGTATCCCTTCTAAAGCGCTGTTGCACGTAGCAAAAGTTATCGAAGAAGCGAAAGCACTGGCCGATCACGGTATCGTCTTCGGTGAGCCGAAAACCGATATCGACAAGATTCGTACCTGGAAAGAAAAAGTTATCACTCAACTGACCGGCGGTCTGGCTGGTATGGCTAAAGGCCGTAAAGTGAAAGTGGTAAACGGTCTGGGTAAATTTACTGGGGCTAACACCCTGGAAGTTGAAGGCGAAAACGGTAAAACCGTGATCAACTTCGACAACGCTATCATCGCGGCGGGTTCCCGTCCGATTGAACTGCCATTTATTCCGCACGAAGACCCGCGTGTGTGGGATTCCACCGACGCACTGGAACTGAAAACCGTACCAAAACGCCTGCTGGTTATGGGTGGCGGTATCATCGGTCTGGAAATGGGGACCGTTTACCATGCGCTGGGTTCAGAGATTGACGTGGTTGAAATGTTCGACCAGGTTATCCCTGCTGCCGATAAAGACGTGGTAAAAGTCTTCACCAAACGTATCAGCAAGAAATTCAACCTGATGCTGGAAACCAAAGTGACTGCCGTTGAAGCGAAAGAAGACGGTATTTACGTTTCCATGGAAGGCAAAAAAGCACCTGCTGAAGCACAGCGTTACGACGCCGTACTGGTTGCTATTGGTCGTGTACCGAACGGTAAAAACCTCGATGCAGGCAAAGCGGGCGTTGAAGTTGATGACCGTGGCTTTATCCGCGTGGACAAACAGCTGCGTACCAACGTACCGCACATCTTTGCTATCGGCGATATCGTCGGTCAGCCGATGCTGGCGCACAAAGGTGTTCATGAAGGCCACGTTGCCGCTGAAGTTATCGCTGGTAAGAAACACTACTTCGATCCGAAAGTGATTCCGTCCATTGCCTACACTGAACCAGAAGTTGCCTGGGTCGGTCTGACCGAGAAAGAAGCGAAAGAAAAAGGCATCAGCTACGAAACCGCCACCTTCCCGTGGGCTGCTTCTGGCCGTGCTATCGCTTCTGACTGTGCAGACGGTATGACTAAACTGATTTTCGACAAAGAATCTCACCGTGTTATCGGTGGTGCGATTGTCGGTACCAACGGCGGCGAGCTGCTGGGCGAAATCGGTCTGGCGATCGAAATGGGTTGTGATGCGGAAGACATCGCGCTGACCATCCACGCACACCCGACTCTGCACGAGTCCGTGGGCCTGGCGGCAGAAATCTTTGAAGGTAGCATTACCGACCTGCCGAACCCGAAAGCGAAGAAGAAGTAATTTTCTGACTTTGTAAGAAACGCCTCTTCGGAGGCGTTTTTTTTGCCTGTAACGACCTGTAATCTCAGATAACCTGCCGGGTAGCACTCGCGCTGACCCGGCCTTCGGTTTTCCCCCGTTTTACTGCGCGACGGGATGCCAGCTTTTATCCGGGGCGTAGGTGGTCAACGCCTGCGCTTTTTCTTGTGATGCTTCACCAAGATCTGCCTGGTAGACGGTGTCATCGCCGTTAATCATAAAGCTCATCACGCCCGTATGACCGTAGCTGACGGGCCAGGCCACCATCGCAAAGCCGCTGGTTTTGTCGGGAAGGATGCGGAAACGATAACCGTGATAACCCGTGCCAGGCTCCTGCGGGCTGAAGGCCGGTCCCAGAGGGCTTGGCGCTTCGCCTGGTGCAACGGGCCAGTACAGGCCATCCTTTTTCCCTTCCGTGCTGACAACCTTCTGCGCATACTTCTGGTTCATCGCAAAATAGCTCTGCTGAGCATCCACATAGGCGTGTAATGCCTCGATGGCGGCGAGTTCGTTGCGGCCAATTTCGCGAGTCTGGATCTCTTCGGCGGCTTGCTGCATATCAAATTGCCAGCCGGATGTGGTTTTGATCACCGGGATTGGCAACTGCCAGCCGCTGTCCCCGACAACAAGGTGCGCGGTATTGCCCTCGACGACGGTATTATGATGGACCTTCCAGTCACGCAGGAAGCGATCAACGGCATCAGGATCGACACCTTCTGGCGGCAGAAAATCGCGCCAGTCTTCTCCAAGCAGGTTGTTCATCGCACTTTCATTTTGTTCACCTATCGCGCTGGCCAGTGCGTCGGTTGCCTGGTCTGGTGTACTGAAAGATTGCTGTGCCATCGCGGTGGCCGAAACCATGAACAACACCATTCCACTGAGTAATTTCATTTTCATGTCGGTTCCCTTAACGATGACGGAGTTCACGGTGTTCAGCGCGCCCGCCGGATGCCTGGCGCGATGGTTGGTTGCGGGATATTTCCCTGCTCTGAGCGCCTCGCTGCTGCTGTGCTTGCCAGCTGCCTGAGCGACTATCGTTACCGCTCAGCGCATTGGCGCGCGGCTGACTGGTGCGCTGTTGAGTATTTCGCTGTTGCACGTTGCGTTGCTGTGCAGGTTGCGAAACCCGTTTCTCCTGTCTCTGCGCGGTCGTCTGGCGAGTCTCTCGTTGTTGCGTGCTTGTCCGCTTCGCGGTTTGTGGTTTTGTGTCATAGCCACGGTAGTTGTTGCGCTGAGAAATCTGCTTCAACTGTTGATTTGATGCCTGGCGCTGAGCATCTTTCGTTCCCGGACGCGCGGTCTGAGAAAGCGTTTTACCCGTCGATTTCTCCATCTGACTCATGGCTGCCTGACGCTGGCTATCGCGGTTGACCGCTCTTTGCGGGTTTTGCTGGGTCGCACTGAGCCCGGTTGCCGTGTTTGTGGCGTGGAAGCGGTTATTGAGCTGGTTATTTGCATAGGGCACACCCTCACGATAGGCCGGGTTATGCTGCCAGGTACGGTTGGCGTCAGTCAGCCGTTGACCACTGATTTTATTGAAGTTATCAACGTTGATATTGATGTTGTTATCGCCGTTGCGGTTATAACCGCCATGATTATCCCAGTCATCATTATTATGGTGGTGGTCCCAGTCGTCGTCGTCATCCCAGTCGATGTTGCTGAAGATGGCATAGGTTGTCGCTACCCCCAGACTGAAGCCTAAACCGTTAACGAAGCTGCTGCCAAATTGCTCACCGGGCGATGGCGGCAGATAGGTGGGAGGATAGGCGGTATTTGGCCAGGTGCCGTACACCGTATTCGGGTTATAGGTCGGAACGTAAACCACCTGTGGATCGGCAGATTCAATTTTAATAACCGTTGGAGCCGGTGGGGCCGTCGATTGAACTGTTACACCTTCTTGAGTTTGGGTACGAGGTGGGGGCACATTTTTCACACTAGTTGTGACCGTCTGCTGTGGTGTGGATTGTAATGCCCCGGTTTGCTGCGCCAGTGCGCGCAGGCGTTGAACCGAATCCATCACGTCCTGTGGTTGCGCGAGGAAAGCATCCCCCAGGCTTTGTACCCACGGAGGATTTTCACCTAACAGTGACATCAACTGAGGAAACGCGACCAGTGATTTTACGCTAGGGTCCCAGGGCTGCCCGGCAACGGCCTGAATAGCGGCGTCACCCTGCATTTTAGGATTGTCTTTAGACCACTGCGCGGCCTGGATAACGTTGGCCGGATAGGTCGCCGCCATCAAAATTTGCGACAGCAATGCATCCGGGTACAGCGCGACTGGCGCAACCCACTGATCGATTTGTGCGGCAGTGTATGTTGGTGCGACAGCAGGCGCGGATTGCACGGCAGGTGCAGCTACGGGCGCTGGAGCAGGTGCTGAAGGTTGTTGTGCGACAGGGGCCGGTGCAACGGGTTCCGTTGTGCGGCTTTTGACGAACATCACGCCAGAGGCGGCAAACAGCCCGGCACTGCACAGAAGGACGAGCAGATGTGGCTTAAAGGGCAACTTCATAAAATGACTCCAACGAGACAAGCGCTGTGCCGTAAGGCGTTTCTGTTGCCGCGAGTATTATTCACCCGTGTTTTACAGTTTTGACTTTTATTGGGTAACCGCCCGGTATGTCCGGAAAAAGAGTGTGAACATTTATTACACAATTATATCTGATGCCTGAAAACGCGTTGAAATATTCTGATGCGGCCGTTTTAAATCAATCGCTTTAAGAGAGTGGGAGGGGACACAAATTTGCCTCGCCTCCTTGCTATACCATTCTTAACGATTCAGCCAATTTTTTATGTTGCTTTTTTGTAAACGGATTAACACTTAGTGAAAATCCTGTTATTGTGCCTTATGCGGTACCGGGCATTTACCCTACAAACTGCTGTCTCACAGGAGCGTGAAGAGAATCGCCTACCGCATATGACAATGAGAGCGAGGAGATACCGTCGTGCTAGAAGAATACCGTAAGCACGTAGCTGAGCGTGCCGCCTTAGGGATTGTGCCAAAACCGTTAGACGCAACCCAAATGGCCGCACTTGTCGAGCTGCTGAAGACCCCGCCTGTGGGCGAAGAAGAATTCCTGTTAGACCTGTTGATCAACCGCGTTCCTCCTGGCGTAGATGAAGCCGCTTATGTTAAAGCGGGTTTTCTTGCTGCCGTCGCGAAAGGCGACACTATGTCCCCGCTGGTGACACCAGAGAAAGCCATTGAACTGCTGGGCACCATGCAAGGCGGATACAACATTCATCCGCTGATTGACGCGCTGGACGATGCGAAACTGGCGCCGATTGCCGCTAAAGCACTGTCCCATACGCTGCTGATGTTCGATAACTTCTATGACGTAGAAGAAAAAGCCAAAGCGGGCAACGCCTACGCGAAGCAGGTAATGCAGTCCTGGGCCGATGCCGAATGGTTCCTGAACCGTCCAGCACTCGCTGAGAAAATGACCGTTACCGTGTTCAAAGTGACCGGCGAAACCAATACCGACGACCTGTCTCCGGCTCCGGATGCATGGTCGCGTCCGGATATCCCGCTGCACGCGCTGGCGATGTTGAAAAACGCCCGCGAAGGCATTGAGCCGGATCAACCGGGTGCCGTTGGTCCGATCAAACAGATTGAAGAACTGCAGAAGAAAGGCTACCCACTGGCCTACGTTGGCGACGTTGTCGGCACCGGTTCTTCACGTAAATCTGCGACCAACTCCGTACTGTGGTTCATGGGCGATGACATCCCGAACGTGCCGAACAAGCGCGGCGGTGGTCTGTGCCTCGGTGGTAAAATTGCGCCAATCTTCTTCAACACCATGGAAGATGCAGGCGCGCTGCCGATTGAAGTGGACGTAAACAACCTGAACATGGGCGACGTGATTGACGTTTACCCACTCAAAGGTGAAGTGCGTAACCATGAAACCAATGAACTGCTGGCGACCTTTGAGCTGAAAACCGATGTGCTGATTGACGAGGTACGCGCCGGTGGCCGTATTCCGCTGATCATCGGTCGCGGCCTGACCACCAAAGCGCGTGAAGCGCTGGGTCTGCCGCACAGCGACGTATTCCGTCAGGCGAAAGACGTGGCGGAAAGCAACCGCGGCTACTCGCTGGCACAGAAAATGGTCGGGCGTGCCTGCGGTGTTACCGGTATTCGTCCGGGTGCTTACTGCGAACCGAAAATGACCTCTGTAGGTTCTCAGGACACCACCGGTCCAATGACCCGTGATGAACTGAAAGACCTGGCGTGCCTGGGCTTCTCCGCAGACCTGGTGATGCAGTCGTTCTGTCATACCGCCGCCTATCCGAAGCCGGTTGACGTGACCACGCACCACACGCTGCCTGACTTCATCATGAACCGTGGCGGCGTCTCGCTGCGTCCGGGCGATGGTGTTATTCACTCGTGGCTGAACCGCATGCTGCTGCCGGATACCGTCGGTACCGGTGGTGACTCGCATACCCGTTTCCCGATCGGTATTTCCTTCCCGGCGGGTTCTGGTCTGGTAGCGTTTGCCGCTGCAACTGGCGTGATGCCACTGGATATGCCGGAGTCAGTGCTGGTGCGCTTCAAAGGCAAAATGCAGCCGGGTATCACCCTGCGCGATCTGGTCCACGCGATCCCGCTGTACGCGATCAAGCAGGGCCTGCTGACCGTTGAGAAGAAAGGTAAGAAAAACATCTTCTCCGGCCGCATCCTGGAAATCGAAGGCCTGCCGGATCTGAAAGTCGAGCAGGCATTTGAACTGACCGATGCGTCCGCTGAGCGTTCTGCTGCTGGCTGTACCATTAAGCTGAACAAAGAGCCGATCGTTGAGTACCTGACATCTAACATCGTCCTGCTGAAGTGGATGATCGCAGAAGGTTACGGTGACCGCCGTACGCTGGAACGTCGTATCCAGGGCATGGAAAAATGGCTGGCGGATCCACAGCTGCTGGAAGCCGACGCTGACGCAGACTATGCGGCAGTGATCGACATCGATCTGGCGGATATCAAAGAGCCAATCCTGTGTGCGCCGAACGATCCTGACGACGCGCGTCTGCTGTCTGACGTGCAGGGTGAGAAGATCGACGAAGTGTTCATCGGTTCCTGCATGACCAACATTGGTCACTTCCGTGCCGCAGGTAAGCTGCTGGATGCGCATAAAGGCCAGCTGCCGACCCGTCTGTGGGTGGCACCGCCAACCCGTATGGATGCCGCACAGCTGACCGAAGAGGGCTATTACAGCGTCTTTGGTAAGAGCGGGGCGCGTATTGAGATCCCGGGCTGTTC
Source organism: Citrobacter sp. KH_055_1 (assembly GCF_057838705.1). Lineage (NCBI taxonomy): Bacteria > Pseudomonadati > Pseudomonadota > Gammaproteobacteria > Enterobacterales > Enterobacteriaceae > Citrobacter > Citrobacter sp. KH_055_1. The sequence goes on along the minus strand of NZ_CM174473.1, from coordinate 3,907,977 downwards.
ACTGTGCATGGGTAACCAGGCGCGTGTGGCCGACGGTGCGACCGTGGTGTCAACGTCAACGCGTAACTTCCCGAACCGTTTAGGTACCGGCGCGAACGTTTATCTGGCTTCTGCGGAACTGGCGGCCGTGGCGGCGCTGATTGGTAAGCTGCCAACGGCGGAAGAGTATCAGACCTATGTTGCCCAGGTGGATAAAACCGCCGTGGATACCTACCGTTATCTGAACTTTGACCAGCTCTCTCAGTACACCGAGAAAGCGGACAGCGTGATTTTCCAGACGGCGGTATAATTCGCTAGCGGATTTTGCACAAAAACGCATCAATGCCCGGAGAGGTCAGCTTCTTCGGGCATTTTTATTTCTATTCCTTATACCCGTTACGCTTTTTTTCTGCCGCGCTGCTGCGATAATTACAGCAAGGTGCAGTGCGGTATTGGCGCACTGCCGGGAGCAGAGGAACACATTATGGATTACGAATTTCTGCGCGATATTACCGGAGTGGTAAAAGTGCGAATGTCCATGGGCCACGAAGTGGTAGGGCACTGGTTTAATGAAGAAGTGAAAGAGAACCTGGCCTTACTGGATGAAGTGGAACAGGCAGCGCGTGCGGTAAAAGGCAGTGAGCGTTCCTGGCAGCGGGCAGGGCATGAGTACACGCTCTGGCTGGATGGCGAAGAAGTCATGGTGCGTGCCAATCAACTGGAGTTTACGGGCGACGAAATGGAAGAAGGGATGAACTACTACGACGAAGAGAGTTTGTCTCTGTGCGGCGTCGAAGATTTCCTGCAGGTGGTGGCGGCATACCGCGAGTTTGTTCAGCAGAAATAATGACTGCCTCCCTGTCGGGAGGCGGTTTTCATTTAGTGGGCAAAAGTGAGATGAAACAATCTGGCGGTCAGTTTCTCCGGTAGTGAAATCATTAATTCATGTTTGTTGATCGTTGGCTGACAGAGCACTTTGGCGAAGTGCGGGTAAACGCAACTTGCCTGCGTGACGCCACCGAGTGGTAGCGTGATTGAACTCTGCTCACTTTCCATACGCCAGACCGCCAGCCAGGCTTCATTTTCGTTACGCAGACCAAATGCCAGCCACGGTGACGCGAAAGAGGGAATGCCAAGAGGCCAGAACGGCTCGAGGTGAGGGATCTGCTGGCGAAACGATTTATACAGTGCGATCCCTTCCTGAACCAGTTCGAAACGCTCTTCGCTCAGTTCCGCCAGATGCCCGCTTTGATGAACCCGCAGCAGCAGGCTATTCACCATGTTCATCACCACTTCTTCACGGTCGCCTTCACGTAAGGGATAAGACCAAATGGCGGCCTGTTCAGGCGTTACCGCCGAGGCCGCAGCGGCGGCAATCGAGGCCATTAAGCGATAGTCGGTCTGATCGGTAACGGATTGAATGCTGTGCTGCTGCAAAAGCGCATAGTCCATGCGCAAGCCGCCACTGCCGCAGTTTTCAATCACCAGTTGCGGGTAGCGAGCCATGATGTTTTTCAGCCAGCTAAGATAAGCCCTATTGTGCTGTAGCAATCCGTCGCCGGGGCTGTCGGCTGCGTACTCTGTCCCGATACCCGCATTAATGTTGTAATCCATTTTGATATAGCTGATGCCATATTCCTCGACCAGACGGGAAATAACCCGATCGGCATGCTCCAGCACTAAAGGATGGCGAAAATCCAGCTGATAGCGCTGATGGTCAATAACCCGTTTGCCGTGGCGCAGGAAAAAACACGCATCAGGTAAGGATTGCGCCAGCGGGCAGGCAATCCCCATCACTTCCAGTTCCAGCCACAACCCCGATTTCATGCCTTTGGCGGTAATATAATCGAGCGGTTCACGGATCCCTCCGGGAAAGCGTGTTGGTGCGGGAAGCCATTCGCCGACCCCGTCCCACCATTCACCATCAGAGTACCAGCCGCAGTCGATACAAAAGTACTCACATCCCGCATTTGCGGCGGCGTCAATGAGTGGCAGCAGCTTCGCGGTGGTTGGATCGCCGGAAAGACAGTTCATATAGTCATTGAATATCACCGGGAGCCACTGGTTATCCGCCGACGGGCGTAGTATTTTTCGTCGATAACGGGTAATTTCCCGTAGCGCTTCTTGCAACCCTCCCTGAACCAGCGCAACGGCGACCGGTACGGAAGTAAAGGTTTCTCCCGGAGCGAGATTTTTCCACCAATGACTTTCATTCTCGGTGGGGCCGCTGACTTGCAAATAGAGATGGTCGCGGAAATCGCCAATTTCCCACTGCCATGAGCCGCTGTGTTCAATCTGCCATAGTAGCGTGGTGCCAGCTGCGGTATCCTCAAAAGCGGCGCAGGGCAAATAGCCAATGCTGGACCAGGTTCCGGTACTCTCAACCGAGAGACGATCGAGTGAAAAATGGTTCACTTTATCCAGTCCGAGGTCCGGCAGTGAGCGACTCTTCCACTGTGCCTCGCCGTACCAGTTATTATGCGGCAAGTGCAGAAGTGCTGTTTTTTCCCATTGCTGGCTATTGATGGCAAACAGCGTTAAGGAGCTGACATATTCCAGTCCGAGGTGCTCAGGGGAATCATTGCGTACCTCGCACCAGACTCGCACCGTACGCGTGTCGCGAAAATGCTGAAGGTGCCAGCTTACGGCTATCGCATCACCGTTAAGGCTGATTTCAAGCTTCTTTCCCCGCTCATTTTCGCTAAAACAATGGGACTGGTAGCGTAACGATGAACCCGGCTCGCTGCCGGTATGTTTGCGGGCATGGTGATCGTTTTGGTTGTAGCCGCTGGCATGTACCTGTACCAGCGGAAACTCCCCGTGCACCGCGCAATCTCTGGTTGTTGAAAACCGGCTAATATAAATTTGCTGTTTTTCATTAAGCGAAAAAGAAATATACAAATTATCTTCAGTAAATTCTATAAAACTCATGTCCGATACTCCATTTTATCATCGGCCAATGTTGCGTAATTTTTTTCCTGCCATTAGATTCTGTTCAATTTTTTCTAGTGAAATGTTTTTTGTTTCAGGAACAAAGAAATAAATAATGATAATGGCAGTAAGGTTTAATAAGGCATATAGATAGAACGTGTGGGCGCTACCTAATGTATTGAGTAGCGACAGGAAGGTTGCACTGACAATCATCCCGGCGATATGGCAGGTAAATGTGGAACAGGTAATGCCAAATTCACGCCCTTTTAATGGCTGAATTTCGGAGCATAATAACCAGATTAGCGGGCCTGCTGACATAGAAAAACCGACGATAAACAGTAGCAGCATCGCCACGGTGACGCCTTTCTCCATCACCGATAACGCATCACCACCCAGTAGTGAGCCTACCACGCTCATCGCAATGCCCATGGTGATAAAACCAACATACAGCATAGGCTTACGTCCCCAACGGTCGACAAAACCGACGGCGATAAAGGTCGCCACCGTCATCACCAGGCCAACGATTACCGTTCCCCACATTTGGTCTGCTGTAGAACTAAAGCCAATTTCGTGGAAGATACGCGGCGCGTAGTACATCATCACATTGACGCCGGAGAACTGTTGCATGACTTGCAGGACGATCCCTAATCCGACACTACGGCGAAAGTGTTTATTTTCTTTAAATAAATGCCAGCCGTGTTGTTTAACTTTAAGCTGTTCTTTAATTTCCTGCAGCTCGCTTTCAACCTCTTCGCGGCTGTTGCGCAGGCGCAGCAATACGGCTCTGGCATCCTCTTCTCTGCCATGCATCATCAGCCAGCGTGGGCTACGAGGCAGGAACAAAGCGCCAAACAGGAAAACCAGTGATGGGATAGCCACAACCAGCAGCATTCCACGCCAGTTGCCGCTGTAGCTGAAGGCGGTATTGGTCAGAAAGACGATTAAAATTCCGAGAGCAATCATTAACTGATAAGCGGAAATCATCGCACCGCGGATATTTTTTGGCGTGATTTCAGAAAGATAAAGCGGCGTTGCGTAAGAGGCGACGCCGAGGCCAACACCGAGAATTAAGCGACCGGCGATCAACATATCCGCGCTGACGGCACAGGTACAGATAATGGCACCGATACAGAATGAGCCAGCGGCAATGAGCAGGGCATATTTACGCCCTAATCGATACGCCAGAAAGCCGCTGCACAGGGTTGCAGCTGCGGCACCGACCATCATTGAGCTGACGATCCATTCTTGTTGGTTATCAAGTAGATGATATTCTTTGGCGATAAGCGGGAGTGCGCCGGAGATGACGCCAATATCCAGGCCGAATAACAAACCGGCGAGAGCCGCTAACAGACAAATCCAAATCACCTGTGGCCGTGTTTTATTGACGGATGCCGCAACAGGAAGCGGGCTATCTAATTGCATAGGGATTACCTTTGTTAGTTTTGTTTGTAGGTGTCTTTAAAAAATACTTAATCGATTTCGTATTATTTTATGCTAGATCTGAAAAATAACGATAGCAATGGCTTTTCCTACGTAATTGTGATCTCTTCAACATAATCATGTTGTGTTAAAATGATTTTTTATTGTCATCGGGAAATTAATGGTTTAGATTGCAGAAATATCCTTGTCTGAAGCAATTTAGTCCATGCGGAAAAATGAATATTAAAGAACTTGCTGAGTTTCTGAATCTTTCTACGGCGACGGTCTCGAAGGCGTTGAATAACAAAAGCGATATCAGTAACCATACGCGGAAAAAAGTGCTGGAGGCGGCGGAAAAACTGGGCTATCGGCCGAATGCTTCCGCCCGGCATCTGCGCAGCGGTAAGGTGGGGGCCGTGGCGCTGCTGCTGCCTGCCGCAGACGGCGGCAACGTTCATACCGCATCATTTTTTATGCGTATTGCCAGAGGGCTACAGTCCAGCTTGAAAGCCAGCGGTATCGATCCTGTCATCCACATCACCACAGATCGGCAGGGGGAGCAGCAACTGTTGCAAAAAATCATTGAGCAAAACCGTGCGGATGCGGTCATCCTGACGGATACGCGTATTGATGATGAGCGGATTTTATTGCTGAACGATCGACGGTTTCCTTTCGTCACGATGGGACAAAGTCGGGTGCTGAAAGGGCATTTTAACTGGGTCGATTTCCACCATGAAGAGATGGGGCGGCAGTGCGTGCGTTTTGCGCTGCGTCAGGGGGCAAAGCGTATTGCTGTTGCGACGCTAGGTGCTGACAGCATGCATGGGCTGCAGTTTCTTGACGGCTGTCTGGAGGAAATGCGTGAAAGTGGACAAACGCCGAACGACGGGCTGATTTTCTTTGGTGCCGTTGCTGAGTCATCTGGTGAGGAGGCCATGCAGAAGTTTATGCAGCAAAATGCAAAGCCTGACTTTATTATTTTTATTAACGACTTTCTGCTGATGGGCGCCTGCCATTATCTGGCTGGATTGCCTGATTGCGGTCTGGATGAAAAGTCGATGCTGTGCGCCACGGCGAGCAGCGACTTTTCGTCACGGGTGATGTCGTCCGCCTGCCTGTTTACCGTCGATCACGAAGAGGTCGGGCGACAGTTGGGCGAAGCGGTACTACGGGTGACACAGGGGGATAACGCGGTGAAGTCGGTTTTGCTGACGCTGCCGGTCAACGCCATCCGGCATCACATTATTTAACGTAGGCCAACAGGCTCAGGGAGTCACGCGCCAGCGCTTTGCACTTTTTGGCAACCGGGATCCCGATACCGCTTAAATCGCGATAGCTGTCTTCACCGAGTGATTTCATGTCGAAGGTGTCGTAATTACTGAGGTCCCACTGGTTCTGCTGGGCAAAAAAGACCAGTGCGCGACGGATCTGCCCATTGGGCAAATTCTGGTATCCACAGTCATTTTTCAGAAAGACAAACACTGCCGTTAAATCGGCCATATCTTCGGCTTCGGACTCGCTGAGCGCGTAGCTATTTGCGCATACGGCCATCAGGCTGCCGAACAAAATTGTTCTGAAAAACGTCTTCATTGCTTCTACCACTGCATCACGGAATTTAAACGTTAGCACACTGCGAGCGAAGCGACGACCTTTATTATCAGCGGTTCACTTGACCTTCCCGTAAGGGGAAGGCTTATGCTTAAAAGATAGCCTGCTTAAGCTGCTGAATATAAGGAAGTGATTATGCAACGTCGTGACTTTTTAAAGTACTCCGTGGCGCTGGGCGTCGCGTCAGCGTTACCTCTCTGGAGCCGTTCGGTTTTCGCTGCTGAGCGTCCTGCTTTACCTATCCCTGATCTGTTAACGACAGATGCTGCCGATCGTATACAGTTGATCGTTCAAGCCGGGCAGTCGACCTTTGCAGGTAAAACCGCGACCACCTGGGGATATAACGGTAATTTACTGGGACCGGCGCTGAAACTGCAGAAAGGTAAAGCGGTCACCGTTGATATCCATAATCAGCTGGCCGAAGAGACGACGCTGCACTGGCACGGCCTGGAAATTCCCGGCGACGTCGATGGCGGACCGCAAGGGGTTATTCAGGCGGGCGGGAAACGTTCTGTGACCTTCACGCCCGAACAACGGGCAGCGACCTGCTGGTTCCACCCACATCAGCACGGCAAAACCGGTCGTCAGGTGGCGATGGGGCTGGCCGGACTGGTGCTGATTGAAGATGAGGACATCCACAAACTGCTGTTGCCGAAACAGTGGGGCATTGATGATGTTCCGGTGATTATTCAGGACAAACAGTTCTCCGCAGACGGACAAATTAACTATCAGCTGGATATGATGACCGCCGCCGTCGGGTGGTTTGGCGATACGCTGCTGACTAACGGGGCGATGTATCCGCAGCATGCCGCGCCGCGCGGTTGGCTGCGTCTGCGTTTGCTGAATGGCTGTAACGCCCGCTCACTTAACGTGGCGGCCAGCGACAACCGTCCACTGTACGTCATTGCCAGCGACGGCGGACTGTTGGCAGAGCCGGTGAAAGTCTCCGAGCTGCCCATGCTGATGGGCGAACGGTTTGAAGTGCTGGTGGATATCAGCGATGGCAAAGCTTTTGATCTGGTCACGCTGCCGGTGAGCCAGATGGGGATGGCGATTGCGCCCTTTGATAAGCCGCATCCGGTGATGCGCATTCAGCCGTTGCGTATCACCGCTTCCGGTACGCTGCCGGACACGTTGACCACCCTGCCAGCCTTGCCTTCACTGGAAGGACTGACGGTGCGCAGGCTGCAGCTGTCTATGGACCCGATGCTCGACATGATGGGCATGCAGATGCTGATGCAGAAATATGGCGACCAGGCCATGGCAGGCATGGGGCATGGGCAGATGATGGGGCATATGAATAATGGCGAGATGGGCCACGGTAAAATGAATCATGGCAACATGAATCACGGTAATATGAATCACGGCAATATGGGCAGCATGGACCACGGCGGGACGTTCGATTTCCATAATGCCAACCGCATTAATGGCCAGGCATTTGATATGAATAAACCGATGTTTGCCGCGACGAAAGGTCAGCACGAACGCTGGGTGATTTCCGGGCAGGGCGACATGATGCTGCATCCGTTCCATATTCACGGCACCCAATTCCGCATTCTGTCTGAGAACGGTAAAGCACCGGCCGCGCATCGTGCGGGCTGGAAGGATACTGTTCGTGTTGAAGGCGGCGTCAGCGAAGTATTAGTGAAGTTTGATCACGATGCACCGAAAGAGCATGCCTATATGGCGCACTGCCATCTGTTAGAGCATGAAGACACCGGCATGATGCTCGGCTTTACCGTGTAACAAAATGACCGGATGGCATTTTTGCCATCCGGTAAAACAGGATGTTCTTAAAATGGGCATTTACCGTTTCATTCATTAGCGCGGCGGATATACTGATATGATTAATAATAAATCATGAGGTTAGAATGGATCTTTTCCGCAAGGTACTCACCGCATCTTTTGTCATGATGGTGGCGATTTCAGCGCATGCCGAAATGAAAATGCAACGCCAGAATATCCCGCAGCTCAATTTGAGTATCGAAATTCCGCAAACGCTGACGCCAATGTCCGACGAAATGGCGAAAATTAAATACCCTTCGGAAAATCGTCCGCAGGTTATTTATGGCGACGAGCGTGGCAAGGCCTCTTTAGGGATGACCGCCGGGCGCAGCGCGTTGCCCGCATCACAGTTGGATCAAGCGAAAGATGCGATGCTAAAAATGCTGACTAACTTCAAACCGCAGGCGGAAGCCGTGACCGTGGATGGGCATAAAGCCTGGCTGATTACCTTCCGCTCCCAGGCGCCGGATACCGAAATCCTGAATATGATGCTGGTAACGTCGGAAAAAGATAAAGCCGTGCAGGTCGCTTTTAATATGACCAAAGATTTGGTTGAACAATATCAGGATGTGGCGAAAGCATCGTTAATGTCGCTTAAATTTGATAAGTGATTGTTGTCAAAAATCTGAGAGCAATAAAATACCCGCAGTAAATAGCGGGTATTTTTATTGAGTCTTGCCCAGGGCGGCCAGGGAAGACCCATGTTCTCTGTTCTGATGTGGGGTAAAGATACCGTCATAGGACAACAGATGCCGCGAATAAAGGCTTTTACTGGTATACTTCGTACCTTGCGCTTAGATGCTGTCTTATTAAGAGTGAGCATTGAGTGATTTGTTTTTAAATCATATGGTTAGAGATATGAAACATACTGTAGAAGTCATGATCCCGGAAGCGGAGATCAAAGCGCGCATTGCTGAACTCGGGCGTCAGATTAACGAACGTTACAAGGACAGCGGCAGTGACATGGTGCTGGTTGGTCTGTTACGCGGCTCATTTATGTTTATGGCAGACCTGTGCCGTGAAGTGCATGTCTCCCACGAAGTCGACTTCATGACTGCCTCAAGCTACGGCAGCGGCATGTCGACTACCCGTGATGTTAAAATCCTCAAAGACCTGGATGAAGACATTCGTGGTAAAGATGTACTGATTGTCGAAGATATCATCGACTCCGGTAACACGCTGTCAAAAGTGCGTGAAATCCTCAGCCTGCGCGAGCCGAAATCTCTGGCTATTTGTACGCTGCTGGACAAACCCTCCCGTCGTGAAGTGAATGTTCCAGTCGAATTTATCGGCTTTTCCATTCCGGATGAGTTTGTTGTCGGTTATGGCATTGACTACGCCCAGCGTTATCGCCATCTGCCGTATGTTGGCAAAGTGGTACTGCTGGACGAGTAAAACTGCGAACGTACCTGATGGTGAGCGTTTTGTAGGCCGGGTAAGGCGTAGCCGCCCCCCGGCAATGTTGCGTTACTTATGGTTACTGTGCTTTTGGCTGAGGTTTGACAGCCCCTGTCGGTAGCGCTGTTCCAGGGATTCACGGCTGGTGGCGGTCACGTCCAGATCGCGAAGTAGGCCATCATGAATACCATAGGCCCATCCGTGAATAGTGACCTTCTGACCACGCTTCCAGGCTGAACGCATGATGGTGGAGTGGCCCAGGTTGTAGACCTGCTCCATGACATTCAGCTCGCACAGTGTATCAATACGACGCTCCGGCGGCATTTCCCCGAGCAGTGAGCTGTGTTTAAACCAGATATCGCGGATATGCAGCAACCAGTTATCAATCAGTCCCAATTCTGTATTTTCAATGGCGGCCTGTACGCCACCGCAACCGTAGTGCCCACAAATAATAATGTGTTCCACTTCCAGCACATCAACCGCATACTGAACCACTGAGAGGCAGTTCAGATCGGTATGAATTACCAGATTGGCAACATTACGGTGAACAAATAATTCGCCTGGTTCAAGACCGGTTAAACGTTCCGCGGGAACGCGGCTATCGGAGCATCCAATCCATAGAAAGCGCGGATTCTGCGCATGCGTCAGCGTTTCAAAAAATCCGGGGTCCTCTTCTATCAGCATCTTTGACCATAGTGCATTGTTGCTGATAAGTGTATCTATGTCTTTCATGGAGGCTGTAACCCAGTAAATTGCGTTGCGCTAATATAGGGTAACTCCTGATTTATTAAAACCAAATATCAAGTATTAGAATGTAAGGTAAGTAAAAAACCATGACCATTGCTCTGGAACTTCAACAACTTAAAAAGACTTATCCCGGTGGCGTTCAGGCGCTACGCGGCATAGATTTGCAAGTCGAAGCGGGTGATTTTTATGCGCTTTTAGGTCCTAACGGCGCAGGAAAGTCCACCACCATCGGGATTATCAGCTCGCTGGTGAATAAATCCTCAGGGCGGGTGAGCGTCTTTGGCTACGATCTTGAAAAAGATACGGTTAACGCTAAACGCCAGCTTGGGCTCGTGCCGCAGGAGTTTAACTTTAACCCGTTTGAAACCGTGCAGCAGATCGTGGTGAACCAGGCGGGCTATTACGGCGTTGAGTATAAAGAGGCGGTAAAACGCAGCGAAATTTATCTAAAACAGCTCGATCTGTGGGAAAAACGTAACGAACGGGCGCGTATGTTGTCCGGCGGTATGAAGCGACGTTTGATGATCGCCCGTGCCTTGATGCATGAGCCGAAGCTACTGATCCTCGATGAACCGACGGCGGGCGTTGATATCGAACTGCGTCGTTCAATGTGGGGATTTTTAAAAGATTTAAACGACAAAGGCACGACGATTATTCTGACCACCCACTACCTCGAAGAGGCGGAAATGCTGTGCCGTAATATCGGTATTATTCAGCATGGTGAGCTGGTGGAGAATACGTCGATGAAAAACCTGCTTTCCAAACTGAAATCCGAGACCTTTATTCTCGATTTAGCAGCGAAAAGCCCGTTGCCCAAACTGGAGGGCTATCAATACCGTCTGGTTGATACTTCCACGCTGGAAGTCGAAGTGCTGAGAGAGCAGGGGGTAAACAGCGTGTTTTCCCAGCTGAGCGCCCAGGGCGTTCAGGTATTGAGTATGCGTAACAAGGCGAACCGACTGGAGGAGCTGTTTGTTTCTCTGGTGCATGACAAACAAGGAGATCGCACATGATGCAGCTTTACTGGGTCGCACTGAAAAGCATCTGGGCGAAAGAGATCCACCGTTTTATGCGGATCTGGATCCAGACGCTGGTCCCACCGGTCATTACCATGACGCTGTATTTTATTATCTTCGGTAATTTGATTGGCTCACGCATCGGCGAAATGCACGGCTTTAGCTATATGCAGTTCATCGTACCGGGGCTGATTATGATGGCGGTCATTACCAATTCGTACGCCAACGTAGCGTCGTCATTTTTCAGCGCCAAGTTTCAACGCAACATTGAAGAACTGCTGGTCGCGCCGGTACCGACGCACGTCATTATTACCGGTTTTGTCGGTGGTGGCGTGGCGCGCGGGCTGTGCGTAGGTATTCTGGTGACCGCTATCTCCCTGTTCTTTGTGCCGTTTCAGGTACATTCGTGGGTCTTTGTGGCGCTTACGCTGGTGCTGACGGCGGTCCTGTTCTCGCTGGCCGGATTGCTGAATGCGGTTTTTGCCAAAACCTTTGACGATATCAGCCTGATCCCGACCTTTGTGCTGACACCGCTGACCTATCTGGGCGGCGTGTTCTACTCGCTAACGCTGCTGCCGCCGTTCTGGCAGGGACTGTCGCACCTGAACCCGATTGTCTACATGATCAGTGGTTTCCGCTACGGTTTCCTCGGCATTCATGATGTACCGCTGGTCACGACCTTTGGCGTGCTGGTGGTGTTTATTGCCGCCTTTTATTTACTCTGCTGGTATCTGATTCAACGCGGACGTGGGTTACGTAGCTGATTCTTTCTTCCTCTCCCAGACCGGGAGAGGAAGACTTTTGATGTTTATCACCGTTATGTATTTATCACCCTGATAAACTACTTGTCTGCTAAGGAGGTAGGCAATGTTAGGTTGGGTGATTACCTGTCATGACGATACGGCACAGGATATGCTGCATCGTCTGGAAAAAAAGTTCGGCCCGCAGGCGCAATGCCGGGCGGTAGGGTTTTGGCGTGGACTGAGTTCAAATATGTTAAGTCGGATGATGTGCGATGCCCTGCATGACACAGATTCTGGCGAGGGTGTGATATTCCTGACGGATATTCCAGGTGCTGCGCCTTATCGCGCGGCGGCATTGATGAGCCATAAACATTCCCAGTGTGAAGTGATCTCAGGCGTGACGTATCCATTGCTTGAGCGAATGCTTTTGTCGCGAGAATCGATGAGCAGCGCGGCGTTTCGCAATCAAATTGTTTCCCTCGGCGGTCCTGATGTCACCAGCCTGTGGCATCAGCAACAGAAAAATCCCCCCTTTGTGTTGAAGCATGATTTGTATGAGTATTAAGCATTGGTATTGATGATGCTTTTGCTACAATAACCGAGGTTTTTCGCCTCGGTTATCCCATATGGTTATGCGTGCTCTGCTTATTCTGATGTTCCTGTTTTCTGGTTTTGCGGTTGCGGCGTTGCCTGCGCGCTATATGCAAACCACTGAAGATGCTGCTGTCTGGGCACAGGTTGGCAATAAAATGGTGACGGTAGGGAATATTCGTGCGGGCCAGATCCTCTCGGTCATTCCCGGTGGCGAAGACTATTACGCGTTTACCTTTGGCTTCGGTAAGGGATTTATCGATAAAGGCCATCTGGAGCGCGTTCAGGGGCGGCAGAAGGTCGAAGATGGACTGGGCGATCTCAATAAGCCCCTGAGCAATCAGAACCTGATCACCTGGAAAGATACGCCGGTTTATAACGCCCCCGACGCCGGGAGTGCGCCGTTTGGCGTGCTGGCGGACAATCTGCGCTATCCCATAATAAACAAGCTGAAAGACAGGCTGAACCAGACGTGGTTTCAAATCCGTATTGGCGACCGGCTGGCTTATATCAGCGCCTTAGATGCTCAGACCGATAATGGGATCCCGGTGCTGACTTACCATCACATTCTGCGTGATGAAGAGAACACCCGTTTTCGCCATACCTCGACGACCACTTCCGTACGTGCTTTCAGCAACCAGATGACCTGGCTGCGTGATATGGGCTACACCACGCTGACGATGTACCAGTTAGAAGACTACGTGCGTAACCGCGCTAATCTGCCCGCGCGCGCGGTGGTGGTAACCTTTGACGATGGCCTGAAGTCGGTCAGCCGCTATGCGTATCCGGTGTTGAAACAATACGGCATGAAAGCAACGGCGTTTATTATCTCATCGCGTATTAAGCGGCATCCGCAAAAGTGGGATCCAAAATCGCTGCAGTTTATGAGCGTCTCCGAATTGAATGGCATCAGGGATGTGTTTGACTTTCAGTCACATACCCATTTTTTACATCGGGTAGATGGTTACCGTCGGCCGATCCTGCTGAGTCGTAGCCACCATAATATCCTGTTTGATTTTGCCCGTTCGCGGCGCGCGCTGGCGCAGTTTAATCCGCATGTGCTGTACCTCTCATACCCCTTTGGCAGTTATAACGCTACGGCGGTGACAGCGGCAGGAGAGGCGGGGTTTCACTTAGCGGTGACGACGGTGAAAGGGAAGGTGAAACCGGGGGATAATCCGTTCTTATTGAAAAGACTGTATATTTTAAGAACGGATTCGCTAGAGACGATGTCGCGGCTGATCAGTAACCAGCCGCAGGGGTAAAATCAAAAGTAGTCGATGGTGAAGGTGCCAATGGCCTTAAATTCACCGGCGGTCACTGTACTACCATCATCGAGCTCGTAAATACGTGCATAAAAAGGCAGGTCGAGGGAGAGGCTATTCGCGACGCTCGTCATTGGACTCCAGATTTCAGCTCCGGGTTTAAAGCCTCCGTCTCCCTCGCGAGTTATCACATTGGTTTGCACGTAAACGCCAATCCCTTTCGCCGCATTGCTGCCACTCAGCGTGTTTTTGAGGAGCATATAACCAGTGCCATTGGTGGTGCTGGCCGTTGAAGTCAGTTTAAAACGCATCCACACGGTGTTGGTACAGTACTTCATCTGCAACGTAAAATTCTGATATGGCCAGTAGCCATCTCTGAGCGATGACATCATGATCTCGCCAAAATCAACGTTATTGGTGCCGTTATTGGCCGATACCGCGGTGCAGGTTGCTGCGTAAACCGGCACGCTAAAGCTGGTCGGCGTAACGTTGATGGTCCACGGGTTGTTATCATCAGAATCTGCGGTGCCGATGCGAATTTGCCCCAGCGTGCGTGAATCTTTTGGTGTAATCGCGCTGACGTTGTTAACATTTCCAGCAAACCCGCTACCCTGATATAGCGTTACGGTAGCTTTCATTTGCTTGCTGTCCCAGTAGTCTATGCTACCGCTGTCGACCATGACCCACGAGCCTCCACTAGACGACGGAAAATAACCGCCGCCTCCGCCGGTGCTATACATTTTTACCGCATAGTAAATACCGTCGACATTGGTAGGATAAAGCGCTCTGCCATCGGTCATATTGACCCTCGAGGCTTCGGTGGTATTCATATAAAATGCCACGCCGTCCTTTCCGTTATTGCAATAGGTCCAGAGATCACGGTCAAGCGAGGGATCAAAATAGGTGAGTTCATAGATGGAGCCTGAGACGTCGTCGCTCACATAGTGAAATGAAATCGGGTTTGTCCCTCCGCCATTCAGCGCCATAGTGCCACTTTTGCCACTCTGTGAGAGGCGGCATTCTGTGCTTGCGCTGGCATTAAAACTCAGGGCCAATAGCGCTACCGGGAGTAGTAGATATTTAATCATGTCATCTTCCTTGATTATTGATAAATAGCATCAACCAGCACATGGCTGGTGATCTTTCCGGCGCTCACGATGCCGGTATTCTGGTAGCGGGCGTAAAAGTCGTAACGGGTCAGATAGTTGGCTGATGTTGAAACATCAATGGCGACGGATGAACTGCCGTCGCTATTGACGACGTTACGGTTATCGCTGCTGGAGAAAATCACGATGCCGACGTTTTCCGCCCCGCCAGTGGCCGCGGGTGTGTCGTTGATAAATACCTGCTGGCTCTCGGCAGGCCAGGTGCCGTTTTGCGGCTGAAAGCGGAACACCATTGCGTTAACCGTTGCCGTATCATTAGTGCAGCTTTCAACGTTGACACTAAACTGCGTGCCGCTGTCGGCATCGCCCGGCTGCAGACGTGTTGTGCCGTCGCCGTTGTAAAACCAACCCCGTGAAACGATCGGTAAATGAACCAATCCGTTATCTGAGAGGGAGATCTGGCAAGTGTTCTCCACGACGTTAGCCGTGAGAGTGACGTCCAGACCTCCCGCGTCCTCATCCGCAAAGCAGGGGGCAGTGTAGAGTCCGCCAGTCACTCCCATTATCAGTAGTGCTCTCCCTAGTGAAGAGAGTATTTGGATGTTGAATGGCATGACGGCTCTACTCCTCTAGGTTTACTGATAGGTGACAACAAACGTGACCGGCGCGCTGACGCTGCCTGCCGTGACGTTGGAAATCGTTCTATCCTTGGCGATAACAATACGGGAGGCAAAAGCAACATCGAGCGTACTGCCGCTCATGGTGAGCGTTTGCGCGGGCTTGGTATTGCAGCTTAGCAGCGTTCCTGTTCCGGCTACGCCTTGCCAGACTTCAAAACCGGTGGCGTTACCAGCAGAGAATGAATCTCCGTTAGTGCTTGGCCCTGAACACCCGCCCCCGGTACCGGAGACGACCTGATAGCTGGCGGTTTTGACGCCCGCGCAGTCGGTAAAGGCCACTTTGAACGGCTCGCTGCGGCTTTGATTGACCAGATCTGACTTAAAGACCTCGCCGAAATCCAACGTACTGATAGCCTGACCACCGGTGTTCTGAATTTGTGCCGTACAGGTGCCTGCCGAGACGGTCGTGGTAAAGGTTGCCGAAACGCTGGCGGTACCGGTTATTGCGGCAAAAGAGTGAGCAGAAAAAAGCACTGCACCGGCAACGCCGCCCAGAAATGATAATTTTTTCATCAAGAGATCCCTTTTCTGATGATTATTCGTAGGTGAAGTTGAAGGTCGCCACGGCGCTAAAGTCACCTGTGGTGCCTTTGCCTTTGCTGGTTTCCGCTAATGCGGCGACTAACGACACTTCTTTAGCGCTGATTTCCGCGCTGCTCCAGACTATCCGGCCCGTATCAGTAGTGGCGTTAATGATGAAAGGCGCATCGGTTGCGGAACCCCTGGCGATAGTAAGACCGAGGTAGCTTGCGGCATCAGCCGTTCCTGCTCCGTTAACAATGATGTAGTCGGAATAGCCAGACTTGGTGCCCGTTATGGTGGTTTTTAGCCCTTGTAAGCTGTCCGGGCATTCGTTGATTTTCAGCTTAAAAGTTGCTTGTGCTGCACTGTCGCCGTTGACGATTTTATCGAGGCTGACGGTTCCTCCCGAGCCAATGGGAATGGTGTTGTCTAGACCAGTACCACTGCCGCCTTCGATAGCCATATCACAGGTGGTTTCGCGTAGCGTTGCGGTAAAGGTGACATCCAGTGATGTCGCCTGGGTTGGGTATGCGGTTGCGAACAGCAGTCCGCTACAGCCCAGTAGGTAGAGTTTTTTCAGTCTCATTATCTTCATAATCCCTGTAAAAATAATGCCATTACATCTGGCAACGTTGGTTACTCAGTAGACGGGTAAGGCCAACTTTCTGTTCAGCTTTCTCGCTATCGAGCTGATAGTTGACGGTGCAGCGTCCGTCGCTGCCGCTGCCCCAGATGACAAGCAGTTTTCCGCTATCAACGACACCGCGAACGTACGCCATACCGGCCTGCCCGACGGTCCCGATAGATTCACCTTTTTCGTTTTGCACATCCGCGCCGAGCGGGATAAAGCCGTTATCGGTACGTTGCAACTCCAGCAGCAGTGAACGTCCTTCATCGGTTTCGAAATCCACCCGTACCACGGCGCCGCTGCGCGGAATCACCACGGAGCTGGTGTTTTTCACCTCGACGTCGTGTTCCATTTTGTCGATATTGATGCCTACATTATTTTCCCGGTAAGCGGACAGATAAGGCTGGATGGCATAGCCAAAGCGATTAATTTCGCCGTCGCCATTGGTTAAGCGCGCGCCTTTGGCACCCGAAGCGTGAACCAGTGCCAGCGTGTCGGTATCGCCGATGCTGTTCGGCGCCAGCGTCAGGCCGCCGGAGTGCAGCAACATGCCGCCGCTGTAACTTAATGAATATTGACGGCTATTATCGTCGGATGCGGAAGCCGACACGCTGAGTGGCCCCAGTGAGCTGTTGTAGCTACCGTAGCCGCCAACTTGGTTAATTGAGCCGCTGTCACTACGGCTGGCGCTGGTGTTAACGCTATAGTTAAAGCGATAGTCGTCAGTGTTACCGTTGGCGCTGGTGGCGAAGTTATTGTTCGACTTCAGATCACTGTTGACGCTCATGTTGACGGTGGAAAAACCGAGCGGCCTTTTGTTACGACCGAACAGGTTTTCCAGCGGAATACTCAGACTTAAGTAAACGCTGTCGTCTTTATCACCGTATTCGTTATAGGTGCGCTGAACGGAAAGGCTGTAGCTGGCCCACGAGAAGGAATCGCTGTAGCCGATGCTGTATTGCGAGGTCGATGACGACTTGTTCCAGTAGTCCTCCCAACTCCCGTTCACATACAGGTTCCCGCTGCTGGAATCCCACAGAGAGACCGGCTGGCTGATATTGATTTGGAACTGGTTTTTCATGCGCTGGAAATTGCTGAACTCATTGTTTGCATCCGATCCGTTGTGCTTCACGTTATCGTTTAGCGTGGCGGCATCGCGCAGCGACATGTAGTTTTCAGTCGAGAAACGGTAGGCGGCAATGTTGAAAGACGTTTGCGAATCTTCAATCAGCTTACTCCAGGTGATGCGATAGCTCTGCCCGGTGAGGGTGTCCAGATCGTCGACCGATGTATTTGAGTGCGTAACGTCAAAAGCGAAGGCACCCACTGGCGTATTGGTGGCGATACCCAGCAAGCCAGCGTAATAGCCGACGTCCATGTACTGAGCACCGGTGTAAACAGTGAAGGTATTATTCAGGCCGTAGTAGCCGCTGGCGTAGCCCAGTCGAGGCTTCTCTTTTAAGCCATTGTCGTGCAGTTCGCCTGCGCCAACGTCCCAGCGACCATAGCCAGGACGCAGCATCTGTGTGACGGAGGAGTAGGGCACCGAGAAGGTGCGCACGCTGCCGTCGGCTTCTTCAATAGAAACATCCAGATTGCTGCCATAGCCGGTGGTACTGAGATCATTGATAGCGAAGGGGCCGGGCGGCACCGTGGTTTCATAAATTTTACTGCCGCTTTGCTTAATCGTGACCTTGGCGTTGCTTTTTGCCACGCCGCGAATTTCCGGGGCGAAGGTTGACGCCCCGCCGGGGAGCATACGGTCATCGTTATAAAAACGAACGCCGCGCAGGCTGAAGGAATCAAAGGCATCACCGCGGGTAAAGGAGTCGCCAACCAGAAACTGCGAGCGCAATGCCGTGATATCACGCTGTAGATAAATATCCTGGCTAGAGTATTCGCTGCCGTTGTCTTTGTCCCAGTTCGCGTTACCTCTGGCACGCAGATGCCATGCGCCAAAATTGGCACCGTATTTTAATCCGGCATAGGCCGAGTCAGAGCTGCTACCGCTGTTTTCCGAATGCCAGCTGTTGAGATCATAAGAAAACATTGCCACCGGAATACCATCCTGCCATAACGAAGGATCGACGTATCCGTTAGGGTTTTTGAGGACGTAAATCTGCGGCATGGAGAGTGACAGTTCCTGAGTGCCGATATCATAATTCCATGAGGACTGCGGGAACTGTTTGGCAAGATCGACACATTCAGCAGACTCGAGATCCATCCCTGCTGTTTTGACGCCAATTTGCGTCAATAACTTGCTAGTGAAGCAGGGCGTAGCGCGTGGCGTGCCATTATCGTTGAAGGTAAAATCGCCCAGCAATTTACGCTGACCATTCAGCAGGATCTGCGTTTTATAGGTACCCGGTGGGACTGGGTTGCCTTTTGAATAACGACTTACGTCGATGTTTGAGCCAGTATTGAAGAGAAATTGATCGTTAAATTCAACATCATCCGCTAAAACTGGAGATGCTTCTTCTGCCATTACTGGAGACTGGAGTGCAATATAAATAGCTGTACACAATAATGATCGACGAAAAAGCATAGTTCCCTTATCTCTTCTGGATGCTGATATCCTTCAGCGCGGTAATTAATTAATGCTGGCCTGGTGCTTCTCTATCCCACCGAAATCATTAATTGCGGCATATTCTATTTTTCCACCTGATATATTAGGCGTGTTTTTTAGCGGAATAACTTCACTTGATAGCGGTGAGATCGTATGGGAATCGACATTTATTTTCTTACCGCTTGCCGTAATAGTGGCGCTTGCCATCGATACGTAATAAGGACTGCTATTATTGGCAACCAGTGTTCCGCCCTGCTGTGACCATTTCAGATTTCCCGCCGCGGTGGCCGGATCGCCCTGTAAACCGTCCGGGCGAAAAAACATCTTAATACGAGTGCGGAACGCGAGCTGCAGGACGTTTTGGGCATTGGCGTCTTTTGCCTTTGGTGGAACTTCCAGCACGTTAAACCAGAACAGAGATTCCCGATCCTGAGGCAGGGCCTGCCCGGTCCACGTAATACGGACGGTCTGGCCTTTTGACGGATCAACGCGCGAGACCGGTGGCGTGACGATAAACGGTAATTTCAGCTCTTGTGGATTAACCGTATCACGACCGTCGTCCAGCCAGGACTGCACCAGCAGCGGTTTGTTGCCACGGTTTTCCATCTTGACGGTAACGTCTTTGGATGACTGTGGATACACAACGCGAGTGCCGGAGATAACGATGTCCGCACTGGCGCTAAATGTGCTTAACGCAGCGCTGGCGCATACCAGAGCAGCGAGGGTCAATTGGGTGTAACGATGCATATATGCTCCCTGCGATGCGCCTGCGGAAAAGGCAGGCGCATAATCCAACTACGGCGTGATTACTCGTAGGACATAGTAAAGGTAGCGTTGCTGCTGACTTTACCGGCGGTGATATCAGTCGTCCCTTTCACCCAGTCTGCGCTTGGAACGTAAGCCACGCGGTAAGCCAGTACGCCAACACCTTCGTCCAGCGTTGCTGTCTGAGTGTTGTTCGCCGGCAGGCCAACCTCGATGCGGTCAGTGTTGCTGGAACCGTTGTTATACAGCGCCAGGCTTACGTTATCGGCATGTCCAGCAACGCTCGGATCGGTTTTCAGGGTACCGTTAGACAGTTCAGCGAACTGCTGAGAGGTGAAGGTGGCTGACGCTTTGGTCAGCGTTGTCGGGCAACCGCTCAGATGCAGTTCGAATTCTTTGGAACCAACGCCGCCAGTGTCAGTAACGGCACCATCAAAAGTGATCAGACCTACATCATCTGCGAATGCAGATGCTGAACCCAGTGCGAAAACAATTGCTGCCGCAGCAATGCTCAACTTATTCATTTGTTAACATCCATATAAAATTAAATATTCCCGGCAATAAATGGAGGGAGCCTAAAGAATTTTAGGTCTGGGCATTTTATTCTTGAAAGGACTGTAGGGGGAATTAAGAATTGTTGATAATGAATGTAGAATTGAGCGTTTGAATGACTTAGGTGAATATGTTAAAATCGAAAATAAGTTTTACAGGATTAATTAATAAAATATAATATATTTTGTGATATTTATTATTCTGCGCTTTTTATATATTTTATGAATAATAGCCCTAAAAAATATTTCAAGGCTATTATATTATCAGGCAACCTGTACCGGAATCGCTTTCGCAGTACGTTTCATTTCGTTATCGCCTTCGAAGTAGGCAACTTTCGGGCGCCAGGTTCGCGCTTCTTCATCAGACATCGTCACGAAGCTGGCGATAATCACGATGTCGCCAACTTCAGCGCAATGCGCCGCAGCACCGTTCACGGAGATGATCTTCGAGCCGCGTTCAGCCGCAATGGCATACGTAGAGAAACGTTTACCGTTGGTCACGTTCCAGATATCAATCGCTTCGTTTTCCAGAATACCGGAAGCATCGAGGAAGTCCTGGTCAATAGCGCAGGAGCCTTCGTAATGCAGGTCCGCCTGAGTGACCTTCACGCGGTGAAGCTTGCCTTGCAGCATGGTGCGAATCATAACGTCTATACCCTGTCGTTTACCTTGGCAAAGCAGGCAAAAACGACCTGCTTTGAGAAATTTTTAGGCAGTATTGCCCGATTTTTAGCCCCTGTCTACTGGGCTAATGTAACGCTTTGATTGTCGATGAGACGCGCCTGGCCCAGCCATGCAGCGACCAGAATTACTGCACGTTTACTGGTTTCGCTTAGCGCCAGCAAAGTATCGGCATCGCGAATCTGAATGTCATCGGCACGGAATCCTTTTTCGTTCAGCTCCTGCTCTGCAATGGCAATGATCTCTTCCTGATCGCGCTCACCGGCCTGTAATTTTTCCCCAATGCGGCTCATCACTTTGTACAAGCCTGGGGCGATTTTACGCTGCTCAGCCGTCAGGTAGCCGTTGCGTGAGCTGAGGGCTAAACCGTCTTTGGCGCGAATAATCGGCACACCGACGATCTCAATGTCGTAACCCAGATCGGCCACCATTTTGCGAATTAGCGCCAGCTGCTGAAAGTCTTTCTCGCCAAAGCAGGCGATATCAGGCTGGATCAGGTTGAACAGCTTGCTAACGATGGTGGCAACACCGCGGAAGTGACCTGGACGACTTGCACCTTCCAGCATGGTGGAGAGGCCGGGAACATCAACGAAAGTGTGGCCTTCCAGACCCTGAGGGTAGATTTCTTCTACGGCTGGAGCAAAGACGTAATCGACTTTACGTTTGTTCAGCTTTTCGCAATCTTCTTGCAACGTACGCGGGTAGCGCACCAGATCGTCCGGGCGGTCAAACTGCATCGGGTTAACGAAAATGCTGGCGATCACTACATCCGCTCGAGCCCGAGCTTCATCGACCAGCTTCATATGACCATCGTGCAGGTTGCCCATGGTGGGAACTAACGCGACGCGCTTACCTTCCTGACGCAGACGACGAACGTGCTGGCGCAGCAGCGGTAGGGTTTCAATAATTAGCACACCTTGACTCCTTAATGGAAACTGTGTTCTTCACCCGGGTAAACGCCGGATTCAACCTCGGTAATATACTGCCGCACCGCGGCGCGCATGTCGCCCGCTTCATTGAGGAAATTTTTGGCAAATTTCGGAATATGACCGCCGGTAATACCAAACGCATCATGCATCACCAGGATCTGACCGTCGGTGACATTGCCTGCGCCGATGCCGATGACCGGGATGGACAGCGCTTCGGTCACGCGTTTTGCCAGCTCAACCGGAACACACTCCAGCACCAGCAGCTGCGCACCTGCGGCTTCTAATGCCAGGGCATCGTCGAGCAGCGTTTGGCCAGCATCGCCACGGCCCTGCACTTTATAACCGCCAAAGATATTCACCGACTGGGGTGTTAAGCCCAGATGACCGCACACCGGGACCGCACGTTCGGTCAGCATTTTCACCGTATCAACCAGCCACGCGCCGCCTTCAATCTTGACCATGTTTGCGCCAGCGCGCATCACCACCGCCGCGTTAGCAAAGGCTTGCTCCGGCGTGGCGTAGGCCATGAACGGTAGATCGGCAAGCAGCAGGCAGTTTGGCGCACCGTGACGTACTGCCCGGGTATGATAGGCGATGTCTTCAACGGTGACCGGTAGGGTGGAATCGTGCCCTTGTATTGTCATTCCCAGTGAGTCGCCGACCAGCATCACATTGATGCCTTCGTCGGCAAAGAGTTTAGCGAAGCTGTAGTCGTAGGCCGTAATCGTCGCGAAGCGCTTTTTCTCTTGCTTGCATTTTTGCAGCAAGGAAATGGTCGTCGGTTTCATAACATTTCCTGAGTGTGAAAGTCATATTTACCGGCATTCTAGCAGTCACATTCAGGGGGGCAATGGTTTTAAGCAACCGTTTGGCGCGAAAGCAGTAAACGCTAAAGGGGAGGGGAAAATTTACCAGTGGGCAGGTTTTTCTGCGCCAAGGAGGGTGAGGTGCTGATGCAGGTGGGTACCGTCCGGGAAAGTCAGTTCCGGCGCGATTTCAAACAGCGGCCACAGCATAAAGCCCCGGTTTTTCATATCGTAATGCGGAACGGTCAGACGGTCGGTATTAATCACGTCGTTGCCAAACAACATGATGTCGAGATCCAACGTGCGCGGACCCCAGCGTTCGGCTTTCCGTACTCGCCCTTGCTGCAACTCGATACGCTGCGTGTGGTTGAGCAACTCTTCAGGCGCGAGCGTGGTTTCCAGCGCAACGGCAGCGTTCAGGTAATCAGGTTGATCCTGAGGACCCAATGGTGGCGTGCGGTAGAAGGAGGATACGGCGACGATCCGGCTGTCCGGGATTTCTCCCAGTGCCTGTACGGCAGCATTAACCTGTTCCAGCGGAGAGGCTAAATTGCTGCCGAGTGCGATATATACCCGTCGTCTTTCTGGCTGCATCTGTGTTGGCTTTCCTCGCTCATCCTTGTCACGTACTGATGTACGCTCCTGGGCATTCGCTGTGTCGCCGTCTTGATGCAACCCGAAATCCGTTGGGTATACGCGATGGGTCACGCACTTCCCTCGCGGCGCGGCGCACGTTTACGCGGACGACGATGGCGACGGCGTGCGTCTGGCTCTTCATCCAGCTCGTTCAGCATGCCTTTTTGCTCTGGTGGCGCGGAAACCTGGAATTCGCCCCACCACTGCGCCAGACGCTGCAGTTCGGCGTTGTTTTCCACTTCGGCACGCAGCGCCAGTAAATCGTAGGCTGCGCGGAATTTCGGATGCTCCATCAGCTTCCAGGCGCGTTTTCCCTGACGACGGGACATGCGTAACTGAAGCTGCCAGATATCGCGGGTGAGCGATGTCAGGCGTTTAGGAATCGCCAGCGAGCGGCACGCTTCGTCCAGCACGTCGTTCATCGCCAGAGCGAAAGCATCGTAGTAGGCCAGACCGCTTTCCTGAGCAATTTTCTGCGCGGCTTCCAGCAGCGGGTACCAGAACATGGCGGCAAACAGGAACGCCGGATTGACACGCATATCGTTGTGGATACGGGTATCGGTGTTCTTCAGTACCTGGGCAATAATGCGTTCCATTGCGCTGTCACCTTCTTCGGTGAAATAGCGGGTAATGGTCGGGAACAGCGGCTGGAACAGGCTGTACTCACGCAGTTTCTTATAAGTTTCGTAGCCGTAGCCCGCCTGTAACAGTTTGAGAGCTTCTTCAAACAGGCGTGCCGGCGGAATATCGTTCAGCAAGGTTGCCAGACGCGGGATCGGCTCGGCGGTTTCCGGGCTGATACGCATGTCGAGTTTTGCTGCAAAGCGGACGGCGCGTAGCATACGCACGGGATCTTCACGATAGCGAGTTTCAGGATTACCGATCAGGCGAATGACGCCGTCTTCCAGATCCTGCATCCCGCCGACGTAATCGCGAACGGTAAAATCCGCTACGCTATAGTAAAGGCTGTTAATGGTGAAATCGCGGCGTTGCGCATCTTCTTCGATGGAACCGAAGATGTTGTCACGCAGCAGCATACCATTTTGACCGCGCTGTGAGGTTGCACGGTCGGCTTCGCTGCCTTCATGGTGTCCGCGAAAGGTTGCCACTTCGATAATTTCCGGGCCAAACATCACATGGGCCAGACGGAAACGACGTCCTACCAGACGGCAGTTACGGAACAGTTTCCGAACCTGATCGGGAGTCGCGTTGGTCGTGACATCAAAGTCTTTCGGCTTTTTGCCCAGCAAAAGATCGCGTACGCCCCCGCCGACCAGCCATGCCTCGTATCCAGCCTTATTAAGCCTGTACATTACCTTCAGGGCATTTTCACTGATATCTTTGCGGGAGATAGAGTGCTGCTCACGCGGGATTACCGTCATATGTGGACGGGCGACGGCAAGCTCGGCCTCGCGCTCCTCGCGGCTTAGCACCTTGCGGCAAAAATTAGCGACTCGGGTAAAAATAGTACACCTCGGTAGTGTCAAACTTCAGTCAGAACAAGTGTTGCTGTGTAAAAATAGCGGCTAATCATAGCTCAGCAAGAGGCATTTGAGAATGCCGGATTTACATTCACTGAACCCGGCACCGTCGTAAGCACCCAATTTTGCACCGCAGTTTGCAGTAATTCTTCCACGCTTAGCGCTTGCCACGGTATTGCTATGTCTTGTCCGAGGAAGCGCAACGCGTCGATGAGAACAGGGCGCGGATCGCCTTGCGGCAGGGCAGGCGCATGATTCTGCTTAGAAAGTTTAGCCCCGTGTTCATTGAGCGCCAGCGGGAGATGAATATAGTCCGGTACCGGCCAGCCAAACTGCTGATACAGCGAAATTTGGCGCACTGTGGGCTCGATAAGATCCGCGCCACGCACGATTTCCGTCACGCCCTGAAAATGGTCATCAACCACCACCGCCAGGTTATAGGCAAACAGCCCATCGCGTCGGTGGATGACAAAATCTTCCCGAGCAAGCTGAGGGTTGGCCTGAATCTCGCCGCGCAGTCGGTCGTTAAACTGCATGACCGGGTGGCGTTGCTTGATACGCACCGCCGCGTGGTCCGGTCCGTGGCGTAATGTGCGACAGTGGCCGTCATAAATGCCGCCAATACTCTGAATGCGGGCACGGGTGCAGGTGCAGTAATAGCTCAGATCCTGCTTTTGTAACCAGGCCAGCGCTTCACGGTACGCGTCATGGCGCTGAGATTGCCACAGCACTTCGCCATCCCAGTGCAGTCCGTAATGTTCCAGCTGACGCAGAATTGTATCTGCAGCACCGGGAACTTCACGAGGGGGATCGATATCTTCAATGCGCACCCACCAGATCCCGTGCTGTGCGCGAGCCTGTAGGTAGCTGCCGAGAGCGGCAATCAATGAACCAAAATGCAGTTCGCCGGAAGGGGATGGGGCGAAACGGCCAATATAGCGTTTGTCAGTCATGTCGGTGGATAGCATAAAAGAAGAAGGCGGGAGAAACTCCCGCCTGTAGTCAACGTGGTACAAATGACAGTATTAACCTGCCATCTGTTTTTCGCGAATCTCAGCCAGCGTTTTGCAGTCGATGCACAGATCGGCTGTCGGACGCGCTTCCAGACGGCGAATACCAATTTCTACGCCGCATGATTCGCAGTAGCCGAAATCTTCGTCTTCTACTTTCTTCAGCGTCTTCTCGATCTTTTTGATCAGTTTGCGCTCACGGTCACGGTTACGCAGCTCAAGGCTGAACTCTTCTTCCTGTGCGGCACGGTCAACCGGATCGGGGAAGTTAGCTGCTTCATCCTGCATATGAGTCACAGTGCGATCGACTTCATCCCTGAGTTGATTACGCCATGCTTCAAGAATACGCCTGAAGTGCGACAGCTGGGCTTCGTTCATATACTCTTCGCCCGGTTTCTCCTGGTACGGCTCCACCCCAGCGATGGCGAGAATACTCAGGGACGATGTTTTACGGTTTTGCCCTTCTTGCATGTTGCTTCTCCTTAACACGCACTATCGATCCCCATGTTCGGGGGAAAAATCAGGTCGCTATAAATAGCAGATGCTTTTCCGGATAGCAATTATCTAAACGTTACACTTGACAACCCTGTGAGGAAAAGCGTATTTGCGCACGCGGCCAGAATACTAATTAACCCGTTTGTATATGCCATTACAACGTAATGGCTAATGGCTCTTTAAGAGTCATTCCGTGGGCAGAAAGTTCCGCTTTATATACCAGAATTTCTACCCCCTTAAGCCGTGCTTCGACTAATAATTGCGCATATTTTGCATCGATATGGCGCGCGGGTGAAAAATGTGTAATGGCTGAATGCAGCACTGCGAAAAATATCACCGCTCGCTTGCCTTCGGCCGCTACGTTCATCAATTCCCGAAGGTGTTTCTGACCTCGTTCAGTGATGGCATCGGGAAAATAACCCTGATTTTTTTCCGCCAACGTGACTGATTTCACTTCAATATAGCAGTCAGGGCGGGAATCCGCCTGTAACAAAAAATCAATGCGGCTGCCTTCGGCGCCGTATTTTACTTCACTTTTCAATATGCTGTAGTTCGAAAGTTCTGAAATTAACGCATTCTGAATAGCTTCTTTCGTTAATCTGTTAGCCCACAGGGTGTTAACACAAATAAACGCACCGGATTGGGTTTGCGTTAATTCCCAGGTATGCGGGTATTTCCGTTTAGTATTTTCTGATGTTGAATACCAGACGGTGTCACCCGGTGTAGCGCATCCGGTCATCGCGCCGGTATTCGGGCAGTGTAGCGTTAAGGTTGTACCGTCGGGTGTGATCACATCCGCTAAAAAACGCTTGTAGCGCTGAATTAAAGTCGCGCGCTGAAGTGGCGGAGAAAATTCCATGGAAATGTCCTTTTATTTTTCGCCAAGCGTCCAGCGCTGTAGTGGCGTGTAGCGTGTGCGACCGCGTGCAAATGAAGAGGCGTAAAGCGCAAACTCGGTGACCGGAAATGACCAGCAAAAACCCGGCGGCGGGATCGTGACCGCATGGCCGGCATCGCGTAACAGCGTGATATGCGGATGAAACGGCTGTGGGCTTTGGTAACACCCGCTGCGCGCGGCCTGCGCCCGCAGCATACTCGCCAATTGCAACAGCCCGCGTGGCGGCTGGCGCATTCCTAGCCAGACCACGCGTGAGCGCAGCCATTGTCCGGCGTCATCCAGTGTTAGCGTAAAACCCGGCTGGCGAATACGCCCGGCAAGTTGTGACAGCGCCTGCTGCTTCTCAGCGCTGACCTCGCCTAAAAAGGCCAGTGTCAGGTGCAGATTGTCAGCCGCGACGGGGCGACCCGCTTCAGGCGGGAACTGTGCGGCTCGCCAGTGGATAAGCTGCTCCCGAACCTCGGCTGGCAATTCAATGGCAAAGAACAGCCTTTTTGGCTCAGACATGATGGATACTCGGTTATGAATTAACGCGATGCTACAATGCAGCGCGAAGAATGTTAACCCTCTGGAGCCATTTGTGACGACGTTGCCCGTTGCCGCCGTAGTGCCTGAACTGCTTACCGCCCTTGATACCTCACCGCAGGTTCTGCTGACCGCACCGACCGGCGCCGGGAAATCGACCTGGCTGCCGTTGCAGCTTCTTGCGCACAATGGCATTCAGGGGCGGATTATTCTGCTGGAGCCGCGTCGTCTGGCGGCCCGCAACGTGGCGCAGCGTCTGGCCGAGTTGCTGAACGAAAAGCCCGGTGAGACAGTGGGCTACCGCATGCGTGCTCAACACTGCGTTGGACCGCATACCCGGCTCGAAGTGGTAACAGAAGGTGTGCTCACGCGCATGATCCAACGCGATCCCGAGCTAAACGGCGTTAGCCTTGTGATCCTCGACGAATTTCATGAGCGCAGCTTGCAGGCTGACCTGGCGCTGGCGCTATTGCTGGATGTACAGCAAGGGCTGCGGGATGATTTAAAACTGCTGATCATGTCGGCAACGCTGGATAACGGGCGTTTACAGCAGCTGTTGCCCGATGCGCCGACGATTGTCTCTGAAGGCCGCGCCTTTCCCGTAGAACGACGCTATCAGCCGCTGGCGGCGCATCAGCGCTTTGATGAAGCTGTGGCGGTGGCAACGGCGGAGCTATTGCGCCAGGAAAGCGGCTCGTTGCTGCTTTTTTTACCGGGCGTGGGGGAGATTCAGCGAGTGCAGGAACAGCTGACCTCGCGCGTAGGCAATGATGTTCTGCTTTGCCCGCTATACGGTGCGTTATCGCTTACCGAACAGCGTCAGGCGATTTTGCCCGCGCCGCCAGGCTCGCGCAAAGTGGTGCTGTCCACCAATATTGCCGAGACCAGTTTAACTATCGAAGGTATCCGGCTGGTGGTGGACTGTGCGCAGGAGCGCGTGGCGCGTTACGACCCGCGCACCGGTTTGACGCGCCTGATTACCCAGCGTATTAGCCAGGCGTCGATGACCCAGCGAGCCGGGCGAGCAGGCCGTCTGGAACCCGGTATTTGCCTGCATCTGCTGGCGAAAGAGCAGGCCGAAAGAGCGGCGGCGCAGGGCGAGCCGGAGATGCTGCAAAGCGACTTGTCCGGCTTGCTAATGGAGTTGCTGCAATGGGGATGCACTGACCCAGCGCAGTTAAGCTGGCTGGATAGGCCGCCGACGGTCAATTTGCAGGCGGCAAAACGGCTGCTACACATGCTGGGCGCACTTGAGGGCGACAGGCTCAGTGCGGCGGGGCAGAAAATGGCGGCGCTCGGCAACGATCCGCGTCTGGCGGCGATGCTGGTCCGTGCCACAGATGACAACGAAGCGGCAACGGCAGCAAAACTGGCGGCGATTCTCGAAGAGCCCCCGCGCGGTGGCAGTACCGATCTGACGGTGGCGTTTTCACGCAATCAGCCGAATTGGCAGCAGCGTAGCCAGCAATTGCTGAAGCGCCTGAACATTCGAGGTGGGCAGCCTGATAGCGCGCTGATCGCCCCGTTACTGGCTTCGGCTTTCGCCGATCGCATTGCCCGACGTCGTGGTCAGGAGGGGCGGTATCAGCTGGCTAACGGGATGGGGGCGATGCTGGATGCCGACGACGCATCAGGGCGTCATGAATGGATTATTGCGCCTCTATTGCTGCAAGGCAGCGCCTCGCCGGATGCGCGTATTTTGCTGGCCCTGCCGCTGGATATCGATGCGCTGATACAATCATCTCCTGAGTTGCTGCAGCAGTCCGACACTATCGAATGGGATGAAAATCAGGGGACACTAAAGGCATTGCGCCGCACGCAGGTAGGTCAGTTGACGCTAAAAGTGCAGCCGCTGGCCAAACCCTCGGAAGAGGAACTGCATCAGGCGATGCTGAATGGTATTCGCGATAAAGGGCTAAGTGTGCTCAACTGGACGCCGGAAGCAGAGCAGTTCCGACTGCGTCTGCAATGTGCGGCAAAATGGCTACCGGAATACGACTGGCCTGCCATGGACGACGCGTCGTTGCTGGCGACGCTGGAGAGTTGGCTGCTGCCGCATATGAGCGGTGTGCACGCTTTACGCGCGCTTAAAGCAGTAAATGTGGGCCAGGCATTGCGCGGATTACTGGACTGGTCAATGCTGCAACGTCTGGATAGTGAATTGCCCACACATTACACTGTGCCGACGGGAAGCCGGATAGCCATTCGCTATCACGAGGATAACCCACCGGCGCTGGCGGTCAGGATGCAGGAAATGTTTGGCGAGGCCAATACGCCGACCCTCGCACAGGGGCGCGTCCCGCTGGTGCTGGAACTGCTCTCCCCGGCGCAGCGACCGCTGCAAATCACCCGTGATTTGAGCGCGTTCTGGCAGGGGGCGTACCGTGAGGTGCAAAAAGAGATGAAAGGGCGTTATCCCAAACATGTCTGGCCGGACGACCCGGCGAATACCGCGCCGACGCGGCGCACCAAAAAGTATTCATGAGTTGTAGTGGTAGGCCTGATAAGCGAAGCGCCATCAGGCAAAAAAATTGAGAGATTTCTTCTTCTGTCGCTTGACGGAAGAACAGAGAATCAGGTCTTTGCGCCTGAATGTTGCGGAGAAAAAGCATGGCGGGGAATGACCGCGAGCCAATTGGACGTAAAGGGAAACCGACGCGTCCGGCGAAACAAAAGGTGAGCCGTCGTCAGCTCAGAGATGATGAGTATGACGACGATTATGATGATGACTATGAGGATGAAGAACCGATGCCGCGTAAAGGTAAAGGCAAAGGGCGTAAGCCTCGTGGTAAACGCGGCTGGTTCTGGCTGCTGGTAAAACTGTCGATTGTCTTTTTGGTGCTGATTGCCATTTACGGCGTCTATCTGGATCAAAAAATCCGTAGCCGTATTGATGGCAAAGTCTGGCAGCTGCCTGCGGCCGTGTATGGCCGGATGGTTAACCTCGAGCCAGAAATGCCCATCGGCAAAAAAGAGATGGTGAAGCTGCTGGAGGCTACGCAGTATCGTCAGGTCTCGAAGATGACGCGGCCCGGTGAGTTTACCGTGCAGGCGAACAGCATTGAGATGATCCGTCGTCCGTTTGACTTCCCGGATAGTAAAGAAGGGCAGGTGCGTGCGCGTCTGACCTTTGACGGCGATCATCTGGACACCATCGAGAATCTGGATAACAACCGTCAGTTCGGTTTCTTCCGTCTCGATCCACGCCTGATCACCATGCTCTCTTCGGCAAATGGCGAGCAGCGTCTGTTCGTGGCGCGTAGCGGTTTCCCGGATCTGCTGGTGGACACGCTGCTGGCAACCGAAGATCGTCATTTCTACGAGCATGACGGCATTAGCTTGTATTCCATTGGTCGTGCGGTGCTGGCGAACCTGACGGCAGGTCGCACGGTGCAGGGCGCCAGTACGCTGACCCAGCAGCTGGTGAAAAACCTGTTCCTCTCCAGCGAACGTTCTTACTGGCGTAAAGCCAACGAAGCGTACATGGCCGTGTTGATGGATGCCCGTTACAGCAAGGACAGGATCCTTGAGCTGTACATGAACGAAGTCTATCTCGGCCAGAGCGGCGACAACGAGATCCGCGGCTTCCCGCTGGCGAGCCTGTATTACTTTGGCCGTCCGGTTGAAGAGTTGAGCCTCGATCAGCAGGCGCTGTTGGTGGGGATGGTGAAAGGGGCGTCGATCTACAACCCGTGGCGTAACCCGAAACTGGCGCTGGAGCGACGTAACCTGGTGCTGCGTCTTCTGCAACAGCAGCAGATTATCGACCAGGAACTGTATGAAATGCTGAGCGCGCGTCCGCTAGGCGTGCAGCCGCGCGGTGGGGTGATCTCTCCACAGCCCGCGTTTATGCAGATGGTGCGTCAGGAGCTACAGGCTAAGCTGGGCGACAAAGTTAAAGATCTTTCCGGCGTGAAGATTTTCACCACCTTTGATTCCGTGGCGCAGGACGCCGCAGAAAAAGCGGCGGTGGAAGGCATTCCGGTGCTGAAGAAACAGCGTAAGCTGAGCGATCTGGAAACGGCGATTGTGGTAGTGGACCGCTTTAGTGGTGAGGTTCGCGCCATGGTCGGTGGGTCGGAGCCGCAGTTCGCAGGCTACAACCGTGCTATGCAGGCGCGTCGTTCAATTGGTTCTCTGGCGAAGCCCGCGACCTATCTGACCGCCCTGAGCCAGCCGAAGCTGTACCGCCTCAATACCTGGATTGCCGATGCGCCGATTGCGCTGCGTCAGCCAAACGGTCAGGTGTGGTCCCCGCAGAACGATGACCGTCGCTACAGCGAAAGCGGTAAAGTGATGCTGGTGGATGCGTTAACCCGTTCCATGAACGTGCCGACCGTCAATCTGGGCATGGCGCTGGGGCTACCAGCGGTCACCGAGACCTGGGAAAAACTGGGCGCGCCGAAAGATCAGCTGCACCCGGTGCCAGCTATGCTGCTGGGGGCATTGAACCTGACGCCAATTGAAGTGGCGCAGGCGTTCCAGACCATCGCCAGCGGCGGTAACCGCGCGCCGTTATCAGCGTTGCGCTCGGTAATTGCCGAAGACGGTACGGTGTTGTATCAAAGCTTCCCGCAGGCCGAACGCGCTGTGCCAGCACAGGCGGCGTACATGACGCTGTGGACCATGCAGCAGGTGGTGCAACGCGGTACCGGCCGTCAGCTTGGCGCGAAGTATCCGGGGCTGCATCTGGCGGGGAAAACCGGGACCACCAACAACAACGTTGATACCTGGTTCGCCGGTATTGACGGCAGTCAGGTGACCATTACCTGGGTGGGTCGCGATAACAACCAGCCTACCAAGTTGTACGGTGCGAGCGGGGCGATGTCGATTTACCAGCGCTATCTGGCAAACCAGACGCCAACGCCACTAACGCTGACGCCGCCGGAAGATATTGTCGACATGGGCGTGGATTACGACGGCAACTTCGTGTGCAGCGGCGGGATGCGTACCCTCCCGGTGTGGACCAGCGATCCGGATTCGCTGTGTCAGCAAGGTGAGATGCTGCAACAGTCTGGCAATCCGTTTGATCAGTCAACGCCGCCGCAGCAGCCTCAACAGCAGCAACAGCAACAACCGCCGCAGCAAGAGAAGAAAGACGGCGACGGTGTCGCAGGCTGGATCAAAGATATGTTTGGCAGTAACTAATCTCTCCCAAAACCCGCTTCGGCGGGTTTTTCTTTTCTCATCCCAGACTCCGACCAAACAACATTTCAGCGTAATTCATTAACCCTTTCTTTTCATCTGGTTATTTCTTGACCCCTCAGTTTTAGTAGGGATGTGTATCGCTTGCTATCTCGCCAGCGTTTCGAATATTATGCTGCCGTTATAATAATAATTCTCGTTTACGTTATCATTCACTTTCATCAGAGATATACCAATGGCGCGTTATAAAACTGCTCAGCCAAATTCCTCGCTGCGTAAAATGGCAGTGCTGGTAGCCACAGCGGTTAGCGGCATGTCTGTCTATGCACAGGCGGCGGTTGAACCAAAAGAAGAAACCATCACTGTCACCGCAGCACCCGCCGCACAAGAAAGCGCATGGGGACCTGCTCCAACCATCGCTGCCAAGCGTTCCGCCACGGCAACCAAGACTGATACGCCTATCGAAAAGACCCCACAGTCTGTTTCGGTCGTGACCAACGAAGAGATGCAAATGCATCAATTCCAGTCAGTGAAAGAAGCACTGGGCTATACGCCAGGTGTTACTGTTAACAGTCGTGGTGCATCTAACACCTATGATTTTGTTATTATCCGTGGGTTCTCTTCCGTCGGTCTGAGCCAGAATAACTATCTGGATGGACTGAAATTGCAGGGTAACTTCTACAACGATGCGGTTATTGATCCTTACATGCTTGAGCGTGTTGAGTTGATGCGTGGCCCAACGTCTGTACTCTACGGTAAGAGCAACCCTGGTGGCATTATCTCTATGGTCAGCAAGCGCCCGACCACCGAGCCACTAAAAGAAATTCAGTTCAAAATGGGGTCGGACAATTTGTTCCAGACCGGTTTTGACTTTAGCGATGCGCTGGATGACAACGGTGAGTTTTCCTACCGTTTAACCGGGCTGGCGCGCTCAACAAACGAGCAGCAGAAAGGGTCCGAATCGCAGCGTTACACGATCGCTCCGTCCTTCTCCTGGCGTCCGGATGACAAAACCAACTTTACGTTCCTGTCCTATTTCCAGAACGAACCAGAAACGGGTTACTACGGTTGGTTACCGAAAGAAGGTACCGTTGAGCCTCTGCCAAATGGCAAGCGTTTGCCGACCGATTTCAATGAAGGTGCTTCAAACAACACCTATTCCCGCAATCAGAAAATGGTGGGATACAGCTTCGAGCATGGCTTTAACGATACCTTCACCGTTCGCCAGAACCTGCGCTTTACTGAAATGAAGACGTCGCAGCAGAGTGTGTACGGTACCGGGATTGCTTCCGATGGACATACATTGAACCGTGGGACGGTCGTGGATGATGAGCGCCTGCAAAACTTCAGTGTCGATACACAACTGGAAAGCAAATTCGCAACTGGTGCTGTTGAACACACGTTGTTAACCGGTGTTGATTTCATGCGCATGCGTAATGATATCAATGCTGCTTTTGGTAGTGCGCCACCGATTGATCTTAACGGCAACTACGACCCTGAGTATTTTGCATTCGGTGATACCGAACCGTATCAGATGAATGAAACCAAACAGACCGGTATCTACGTTCAGGATCAGGCTGAGTGGAATAAGTGGGTGTTTACCCTCGGTGGTCGCTACGACTGGTCTCAGCAAGCCACAACGATACGTCAGAACTCTTATACGCCAACAGAAGGATACATTGAGCGTAATGATCATCAGTTCACCTGGCGCGGCGGTGTAAACTATCTGTTTGATAATGGTATTACGCCGTATATCAGCTACAGCCAGTCGTTTGAACCGAGTTCATTTGACCTGTGGAGCGTTCCACGCGTTTCTTACGAGCCTTCGAAAGGCGAGCAGTATGAAGCCGGGATTAAGTATGTACCGAAAGATCTGCCGATTGTCGTAACCGGGGCGGTTTATCAGCTGACGAAAACCAATAACCTGACTGCTGATCCTAATAATCCGCTGGCTCAGGTTCCTGCAGGTGAAATTCGCGCGCGTGGTGTTGAACTGGAAGCCAAAGCGGCACTTACCGCAAATATCAATATGACGGCTTCTTACACCTATACTGATGCGGAATACACGAAAGATACCAAGCTTAAGGGGAATACGCCTGAGCAGGTGCCAGAACAAATGGCTTCTCTGTGGGGAGATTACACCTTCTATGAAGGTCCGTTATCTGGCTTGACCCTGGGCACCGGCGGCCGCTTTATTGGCTCCAGCTACGGTGATCCAGCAAACACCTTTAAAGTGGGTAGCGCAGCAGTTATGGATGCTGTTGTAAAATACGATTTAGCACGTTTCGGTATGGCTGGCTCTAGCATTGCGGTTAACGTTAACAACTTGCTTGACCGTGAATATGTCGCCAGTTGCTTCCAGACCTATGGCTGCTTCTGGGGCGCGGAACGTCAGGTCGTTGCAACTGCAACCTTCCGTTTCTAATTTCTCTTTGGGCACGCTTTGCGTGCCCGTTTTACAAGTTGGCCGCTATGCAGGAAAACAGATCCCATCCCGACACCACTTTTGCGTTAAGTAACGTCTCCTTTCGTGTGCCTGGCCGCACGCTTTTACATCCCCTCTCGTTAACGTTTCCCGTGGGAAAAGTGACCGGTCTTATCGGTCATAACGGCTCCGGTAAATCAACCTTATTGAAAATGCTCGGACGTCATCAGCCGCCGTCAGACGGCGAAATCCTGCTCGACGAGCAGCCGCTGGAGAGCTGGAACAGTAAAGCATTTGCCCGTAAGGTCGCCTATTTACCGCAACAGTTGCCGCAGGCGGAAGGGATGACGGTGCGTGAACTGGTGGCGATTGGTCGCTATCCGTGGCACGGCGCGTTGGGACGCTTTGGCGTGGCTGACAGAGAAAAAGTGGAAGAGGCGATCACGCTTGTGGGGTTAAAGCCGCTGGCGCATCGACTGGTTGATAGCCTGTCAGGCGGCGAGCGTCAGCGCGCGTGGATCGCCATGCTGGTGGCGCAGGACAGTCGCTGCCTGCTGCTTGACGAACCGACTTCGGCGCTGGATATCGCGCATCAGGTTGATGTACTGGCGCTGGTGCACCGCTTAAGCCAGCAGCGCGGACTGACGGTGATCGCCGTACTGCATGATATCAATATGGCGGCCCGTTACTGCGATTATCTGGTGGCGCTACGCGGTGGCGAAATGATTGCTCAGGGAACGCCCGCGGAGCTGATGCGCAGTGAAACCCTGGAACTGATTTATGGCATCCCGATGGGCATTTTGCCGCATCCGGGCGGTGCCGCACCCGTGAGTTTTGTCTATTAATGGTCGGATTACATCATATCACCCGTCGACGTTTATTAACGGCGATGGCGCTGTCACCGCTGCTCTGGCAGATGAATTCGGCGCAGGCTGCAGCGGTTGATCCAAAACGTATTGTGGCACTGGAATGGTTGCCGGTAGAACTGTTGCTGGCGCTGGGAATCACCCCCTATGGCGTCGCCGATGTTCCTAACTACAGGCTGTGGGTCAATCAACCCCCGTTGCCGGACTCGGTGATTGACGTCGGGTTACGCACAGAACCCAATCTCGAACTGCTGACCGAAATGAAACCCTCGTTTATGGTCTGGTCGGCAGGCTATGGCCCCGCGCCAGAAAAACTGGCGCGCATTGCGCCGGGTCGCGGATTTAGCTTCAGCGACGGCAAAAAACCGCTGGCGGTCGCTCGCCAGTCGTTGCAGGAGATGGCGCAACTGCTGAATCTGCAAACGGCTGCTGAACGTCATCTGGCGCAATACGATACCGTGATTGCCAGCCTGAAACCGCGCTTTATTCACCGCGGCGCGCGTCCCGTGCTCCTGACATCCCTGCTTGACTCGCGGCATATGCTGGTATTTGGCCCGAACAGTTTGTTCCAGGACGTGCTGGACGAATACGGGATCCCTAACGCCTGGCAGGGAGAAACCAACTTCTGGGGCAGCACTGCCGTGGGGATTGACCGGCTTGCCGCGTATAAAGATGTTGATGTGCTGTGCTTCGATCATGGTAACGATAAAGAAATGGACGCGCTGATGTCCACGCCGCTGTGGCAGGCGATGCCGTTTGTTCGCGCCGGTCGCTTTCAGCGGGTACCCGCGGTCTGGTTTTATGGCGCCACGCTGTCGGCGATGCATTTTGCCCGCATTCTGGACACTGCGCTGGGAGGCAAAGCGTGAGCAGGAAACTTGAAATGCCGGATGGCGACGCTAAAAGCGCCTTATCCGGCCTACGGTTCGGGCGCGTTGTTGGCTGGATAAGACGAAGCCGCCATCCGGCGTTGCTGCTGGTGGCGCTGTTTATTGTTGCGATCTGGCTGACCTGGATTAATTTCTCCATTGCCCTGCCGCGTGACCAGTGGCAGCAGGCTATCTGGTCACCGAATATCGACGCCATCGAACAGATGGTTTTCCATTACAGCCTGCTGCCACGACTGGCGATTGCGTTACTGGTCGGTGCCGGATTGGGCCTGGTTGGCGTGCTGTTTCAGCAGGTGTTACGTAACCCGCTGGCGGAGCCGACCACGCTGGGTGTGGCAACCGGTGCGCAACTGGGCATTACGGTCACCACGCTGTGGGCCATTCCCGGCGCGTTGACCACGCAATTCGCGGCGCTGGCCGGAGCGTGTATCGTCGGGGCGCTGGTGTTTGGCGTTGCCTGGGGCAAGCGTTTGTCACCTGTGACGCTGATCCTTGCTGGTCTGGTGGTCAGCCTGTACTGCGGTGCGATTAACCAGCTGATGGTCCTCTTCCATCACGATCAGCTGCAAAGCATGTTTATGTGGAGCAGCGGGACGCTCACCCAAACCGACTGGAACGGCGTGCAGCGTCTGTGGCCACAGCTGCTGGGTGGCGTGATGCTGACCCTGCTGTTACTGCGTCCAATGACGCTGATGGGACTGGATGACGGGGTAGCGCGTAATCTCGGGCTGGCGCTGTCGCTGGCGCGTTTGGCGGCGTTAACGCTGGCGATTGTGCTCAGTGCCTTGCTGGTTAACGCGGTGGGGATTATCGGCTTTATCGGCCTGTTTGCCCCGCTGCTGGCGAAAATGCTCGGCGCACGGCGTTTGCTGGCGCGCCTGATGCTGGCCCCGCTGATTGGGGCCCTGATCCTCTGGCTTTCCGATCAAATTATTCTGTGGTTGACCCGCGTGTGGATGGAAGTCTCCACCGGTTCGGTGACCGCGTTGATTGGTGCGCCGCTGCTGCTGTGGCTGCTGCCGCGCCTGCGCAGCATGAGCGCGCCGGATATGAATGCCAATAACCACGTCGCAGCAGAACGTCAGAACGTGCTGATGTTCGCGCTGGCGGGTGGAGCGATATTGCTACTGACTGCCGTCGTGGCGCTCTCGTTTGGTCGTGATGCCCACGGTTGGACCTGGGCCAGCGGCGCAATGCTGGATGAACTGATGCCCTGGCGCTGGCCGCGTATTCTGGCGGCGATGATTGCCGGGGTGATGCTGGCGGTGGCGGGCTGTATTATTCAGCGCCTGACCGGTAACCCGATGGCCAGTCCGGAAGTCCTTGGGATTAGCTCCGGTGCCGCGTTTGGCGTGGTGTTGATGCTGTTCCTCGTACCGGGTGATGCGTTTGGCTGGCTGCTGCCCGCCGGAAGTCTCGGGGCGGCGGTAACGCTGCTGATTATTATGATTGCCGCCGGGCGCGGCGGCTTCTCGCCGCAACGCATGCTGCTGGCGGGGATGGCGCTCAGCACCGCGTTCACGATGCTGCTGATGATGTTGCAGGCCAGCGGCGATCCGCGGATGGCAAGCGTGCTGACCTGGATCTCCGGCTCGACCTACAACGCCACTGGCGAACAGGTGCTACGGACCGGGATCGTGATGGTGATTCTGCTGGCGGTTACGCCGCTGTGCCGTCGCTGGTTAACGATTTTACCGCTGGGCGGAGAAACTGCGCGGGCGGTGGGTATCGCATTGACGCCGTCGCGCGTGGCGTTACTGATGTTGGTTGCGGGTCTGACGGCGACAGCCACCATGACCATCGGGCCGCTGAGCTTTGTTGGGCTTATGGCGCCGCATATTGCGCGGATGTTAGGTTTCCGGCGCACGATGCCGCATATGGTCATCTCGGCGCTGGCGGGAGGCGTGTTGCTGGTGTTTGCCGACTGGTGCGGGCGAATGGTGCTGTTTCCGTATCAGATCCCGGCGGGATTACTGTCGACGTTTATTGGTGCGCCGTATTTTATCTATTTGTTGAGAAAGCAGAGTCGCTGAGTTTGCCGGATGGCGGCCTATGGACGGACCCCTTTCATGTAGGCCGGATAAGACGCTTTGCGTCGCTATCCGGCAATAAAAAAGCCGGGTGACGGCTTCGCCTTACCCGGCCTACGTTGTTTCTGGACGTTATCTTTTACAGCTTCGCAAACACCCGGCGCGCGGCGTCGACAGTGTTATTGATATCTTCCATGCTGTGCGCCACGGACATAAAGCCCGCTTCAAACGCGGACGGTGCCAGATAAACACCTTCATCCAGCATCATGTGGAAGAAGCGCTTGAAGCGCTCAACGTCACATGCCATCACGTCCTGATAGCAGGTCACGGTTTCGGCATCGGTGAAGAAAATCCCGAACATCCCGCCCACATGGTTCACCACCAGCGGAATATTGGCTTCCTGAGCGGCTTCCAGCAGACCTTCTGCCAGACGCGTGGTGAGGTCATCTAAGGTCTCATGAATTCCCGGCTGAGCAACTTCGTTCAGACAGGCGAATCCTGCTGCCATGGCTATCGGGTTACCGGACAGCGTTCCCGCCTGGTAAACCGGGCCGGTAGGTGCCAGTGCGTCCATCACATCACGACGACCGCCGAATG
Organism: Citrobacter sp. KH_055_1; assembly: GCF_057838705.1. Lineage (NCBI taxonomy): Bacteria > Pseudomonadati > Pseudomonadota > Gammaproteobacteria > Enterobacterales > Enterobacteriaceae > Citrobacter > Citrobacter sp. KH_055_1. The sequence continues at coordinate 3,868,263 of NZ_CM174473.1, read as the reverse complement.
CGCCAACAGGCATGCCACCACCGATGATTTTGCCCAGACAGGTCAGGTCCGGCACTACGCCGTAGTAATCCTGCGCGCCAGCCAGCGCGACGCGGAAACCGGTCATCACTTCGTCGATGATAAACAGCGCACCGAACTCGTCGCACAGTGCGCGCAGGCCAGGCAGGAATTCCGGCAGCGGCGGGATGCAGTTCATGTTGCCCGCGACCGGCTCGACGATGATGCAGGCAATGTCCTGCGGATACTGCTCGAATGCTGCCCGTACCGAGGAGAGATCGTTATAGGTACAGGTCAGGGTGTGCTTGGCAAAATCTGCCGGAACGCCCGGTGAGTTCGGCTGGCCCAGCGTCAGCGCACCGGAACCTGCTTTTACCAGCAAGCAGTCGGCATGACCGTGATAGCAGCCTTCAAATTTGATGATTTTATCGCGCCCGGTGAAGCCACGCGCCAGACGGATGGCGCTCATCGTCGCTTCGGTACCGGAGTTGACCATACGCACCATGTCCATGGTGGGCACAAGCTCGGTAACCAGCGCCGCCATTTTGACTTCCATCTCGGTCGGTGCACCAAAGCTCAGACCGCGCTCGGCGGCTTCGATCACTGCATTGCGGATCGCCGGGTGGTTATGACCCAGCACCATCGGGCCCCAGGATCCGACGTAATCGATGTAGGCTTTACCATCGACGTCATACAGATACGCGCCATCTGCTTTTTCGATAAACAGCGGAGTACCACCCACGCCGGTAAAGGCGCGAACAGGGGAGTTAACGCCGCCGGGGATCAGTTCGCGTGCTGCGCTGTAGAGGTTCTCAGACTTACTCATGGATGGGGTCCTGGTTCGTAGAAAAAGTGAATGCGGGCTATTCTAGTTATTCAGTGAAGGTTATGAAAGTTTTGTGCATTGGAAACAATACGATTTGCAGGGGATTTTCACAAAATGAGCGAGTAGAATGCCGACTCCGTATTTGTATTACCAATTAATGATCATCTGATGAAAACAGACTCTCCCTCTTTTGAAGCACAGCAAATTGTGCGGTTACGGCGCAGGGATCAGATCCGTCGACTCCTTGATCGGGACAAGACACCGCTCGCGATCCTCTTTATGGCTGCGGTGGTCGGCACCGTGACCGGGCTGGTGGGCGTGGCGTTTGAGAAATCTGTCACCTGGGTACAGAACCTGCGCATTGGCGCACTGGTACAGGTTGCCGATCATGCCATTCTGGTATGGCCGCTGGCCTTTATTCTCTCGGCGCTGCTGGCCATGGTGGGCTATTTTCTGGTGCGTAAATTTGCACCCGAGGCCGGTGGTTCGGGGATCCCTGAAATTGAAGGTGCGCTGGAAGAGCTGCGCCCGGTGCGCTGGTGGCGCGTATTGCCGGTAAAATTTATCGGCGGCATGGGGACGTTGGGGGCCGGTATGGTGCTCGGTCGTGAAGGGCCGACGGTGCAAATTGGCGGTAACATCGGGCGCATGGTGCTGGATGTCTTTCGTATGCGCAGCGCCGAAGCGCGGCATACCCTGCTGGCAACCGGTGCGGCTGCCGGTCTTTCGGCGGCGTTTAATGCGCCGCTGGCCGGCATCCTGTTCATTCTGGAAGAGATGCGTCCGCAGTTTCGCTATAACCTTGTATCGATCAAAGCCGTGTTTACCGGTGTGATCATGTCGAGCATTGTATTTCGTATTTTCAACGGCGAGGCCCCGATTATTGAAGTTGGGAAGCTCTCCAATGCGCCGGTGAATACCCTGTGGCTGTATCTGATCCTTGGGATTATTTTTGGCTGTGTCGGACCGTTGTTCAATACCCTGGTGTTACGCACCCAGGATATGTTTCAGCGGTTTCACGGTGGTGACATTAAAAAATGGGTGCTGATGGGCGGGGCGATTGGCGGCCTGTGTGGGATCCTGGGCTTAATTAAACCGGAAGCCGCAGGCGGTGGGTTCAACCTGATTCCTATCGCCGCCGCGGGCAATTTCAGCGTCGGTATCCTGCTGTTTATTTTTATTGCCCGGGTTATCACCACGCTGCTGTGCTTCTCATCCGGTGCGCCGGGCGGGATTTTCGCCCCGATGCTGGCGCTGGGGACACTGCTCGGTACCGCGTTCGGCATGGCGGCCGCGGCCTCATTTCCGCAGTATCATCTGGAGGCTGGGACGTTTGCCATTGCCGGAATGGGGGCGTTGTTGGCGGCGTCGGTACGTGCGCCACTCACCGGCATCGTGCTGGTGCTGGAGATGACCGATAACTATCAGCTCATTTTGCCAATGATTATTACCTGTCTTGGCGCAACACTATTAGCCCAATTTATGGGCGGAAAGCCGCTATACTCGACTATCCTTGCCCGTACGCTGGCAAAACAGGAAGCGGAGCAGGCGGCGAAAAGCCAGAGTACAGCCGCTGGCGAGAATACTTGAACGAAATACCAGGGTATTAGATAATGGCCTTAACTATTGGGTTATAATTTGCCCAATTGCCAATGTCGTTTGGAGCAAAATATGAGTGATGATGTAGCGCTGCCACTGCAATTTACTGAAGCAGCAGCCAATAAAGTAAAAAGCCTGATCGCTGACGAAGATAACCCGAATCTGAAACTGCGCGTATATATCACCGGCGGTGGTTGCAGCGGTTTCCAGTATGGTTTCACCTTTGATGATCAGGTGAATGATGGCGATATGACTATTGAGAAACAGGGCGTTGGCCTGGTGGTTGACCCGATGAGCCTGCAGTATCTGGTGGGCGGCGCGGTTGACTATACCGAAGGTCTGGAAGGTTCCCGCTTCGTGGTGACTAACCCTAACGCCAAAAGCACCTGCGGGTGTGGTTCCTCTTTCAGCATCTGATTGCTGTCTGCAATACCGATGGTCTGATGGTGTAGGCCCGGTAAGCGTAGCGCCACCGGGCAATGTGCCGGATGGCGGCGTAAACGCCTTATCCGGCCTACATGTTCTGCATCGTTACATCAACGTCCGTTATCATCCAGCGCAAATGTCGGTAGCTTTAAGTGCCAGCGAATAGCGGCCAGTCGAATAACCAGCGTGACAACCATCCCCATCATACTGGCGTTTTCCAGCGGTATTGCGAAAGTATAAAACGCGGTTGCGTGAACAATGCCGCCGATAATGCAGGCCGTGGCATAAATTTCTGTACGTAATATCATCGGCACTTCACGGGCCAACACGTCGCGTATGATCCCACCGCCGACGCCGGTAATGACCCCCATACAAATCGCCACTAGCGGGCCGGTTCCGGCGAGAAACGCCTTATTGACGCCAATGCCGACGAACACCGCCAGACCCACGGCGTCCAGCACCGGAAGGATCCATTTAGGCAAACGTCTGGGCTGGCGTACCAATACGATCGTTAGCATACTGGTGATCATGGCAACCACCAGATCGGTAGGATCTTTAACCCAGAATACCGGCCCATGATCCAGGGCCATATCGCGGATCGTGCCGCCGCCGACTGCGGTAACCACCCCGAGGACCAGAACGCCGAACGGATCCATACGTAATTTCCCGGCCAGTAATACGCCAGAGATAGCAAATACCGCGGTACCGACAATATCCAGCCAATAGACGAGCATGCTTAAATCCTCACAACACACCTGGTGGGGGGCCGACGCTAATTTATCTGTGAAAGCGCATTACAGAGTTGTTTTGCGGCGAGGATAATACGCGGGCTCGCGCGTTCAAACCAGTCACTATTAAGGATAATAACCGGGATTTTTAACTGTTCTCCCCAGTATTGCTCAATTTTAAGATTTTCGCCCGAACCACCTGTAGCGACGATTGCCTGGGGGGCTCTTGCCAGTACTTGTTCACGGCTGACCTGTGGCCAGGGAACCCGGCTGCCAGCAAAGATGTTTTCTCCCCCGCATACCTCAAGAACCTGGTGTTGAAGGGAGCCTTTTCCACTGGTAAACAGAGGATTTGCACCAAACTGGAGAAACACCCGTTTTTTCGGTTTTTTGGCATACTGAGATTTTAGTAAAGCATACTCATCAAGCAATGTTTGCGCGGCCTGTTTTGCTTGCTCAGGCTTGGGGCTCCACGGTGCCAATTGGCGCAGTGCGTCGGCAACCTGCTCGATGGTGACGGCATCCACCCAGATAACCTTAATCCCCAATGCGGTTAGCTGATTCACCTGCCGCTCGGCATTGCCTCCGCGCCAGGCGATGACCAGATCCGGTTTGAGCGCCACGATGCGTTCCAGATTCATGCCTTGCCAGGTGGAGACCTCTTCAATATTTTCGGCCTCGGGCGGATAATTTGAGTAGCTGCTGACGCCAACGGGCGTAATGCCGGCGGCAAAGGCAAGTTCGGTGTTAGCAGGGGAGAGGGAAACCACACGCGGAGCGGCATAAAGCCACGCCGGAAGCGTAAAAAGCAGGGCGACCAGCGCCCTGGAGATGAATTTAGCCATGCGCCAGTTTCTGTACCAGCGCTTCGACCATCAGGCTTGACTGCTTCGCGGCAACCACCAGGAATTCGTCAAAGCTCAGGTGGGACTGCTGATCGGCAACGTCGGAGATGGCACGAACCACCACGAACGGAACGTTAAAGTTATGGCAAACATGTGCAATCGCGGTGGCTTCCATTTCTACGGCAATCGCCTGCGGGAAGTTATGCTGAATTTTTGCCAGGCCAACAGAGCCGTTAATGAAGGCGTCGCCGCTAACGATAAGACCACGAACGGCGTTAAGGTTCAGTTCTGCAATGCAGGATTCCGCCGCGGCGATAAGCGCAGGGTCGGCTTTAAAACCTGCCGGGCAGCCCGGTAACTGACCGAATTCATAGCCAAATGCAGTGACGTCAGCGTCGTGATAACGCGCTTCGTCAGAGACCACGATATCGCCGACTTTCAGCGTAGAAGCCAGGCCGCCCGCAGAACCCGTATTAATGATGGCATCCGGTTTGCAGCGTTCCAGCAGCAGCGTGGCGCCCAGCGCCGCAGCCACTTTACCGATGCCCGATTTCAGTAGCGCAACCTCAGTCCCGTTCAGTTGGCCGGTGTAAATTTCACAACCGCCAAGGGTGATAGTCTGACGGTTTTCGATTTTGTCACGCAGCAGCGTAACTTCTTCTTCCATTGCACCAATGATGCCGATTTTCATAGATTTACTCGCGATAAGCCAGATTTGAGGGCATAGTCTATCATGCGCTTAAGGGGTAGCGCATTTCTCAGGCGGGAGAGGACATGGCACAGATCGATTTTCGAAAAAAAATAAACTGGCATCGTCGTTACCGTTCGCCGCAGGGCGCAAAATCTGAGCATGAGATCCTGCGAATTTTCGAAAGCGATCGTGGACGTATTATCAATTCTCCGGCTATCCGCCGACTGCAGCAAAAAACCCAGGTCTTTCCGCTGGAGCGCAACGCCGCAGTGCGGACACGTCTGACGCACTCGATGGAAGTTCAGCAGGTAGGGCGCTACATCGCCAAAGAGATCCTCAGCCGACTGAAAGAGCTAAAACTGTTAGAGCAGTACGGCCTGGATGAATTAACTGGTCCTTTTGAAAGCGTGGTCGAAATGTCCTGCCTGATGCATGACATCGGTAATCCACCGTTTGGTCACTTTGGTGAAGCGGCGATTAACGACTGGTTTCGCCAGCGCCTTTTCCCCGCCGATGCGGAAAGCCAGCCTCTCAGCGACGATCGCTGCCTGATCGCGGCGCTACGTTTGCGTGAAGGTGAAGAGTCGCTTAATGACATTCGCCGCAAGGTGCGTCAGGATCTGTGCCATTTTGAAGGAAATGCGCAGGGTATTCGTCTTGTGCACACTTTGATGCGAATGAATCTGACGTGGGCGCAGGTCGGCGGTATTTTAAAATATACTCGTCCGGCGTGGTGGCGTGGAGAGACGCCAGCAACGCATAACTATTTAATGAAGAAACCGGGCTATTACCTTTCCGAGGAACCGTATATTGAGCGGTTACGTAAAGAGTTATCATTAGCACCTTACAGTCGTTTTCCATTAACCTGGATTATGGAAGCCGCTGACGATATCTCTTATTGCGTGGCCGATCTTGAAGATGCCGTGGAGAAAAGAATCTTCAGTGTCGAGCAACTGTATCATCATCTGTATGAGGCCTGGGGACAACATGAAAAAGGCTCCCTGTTTAGTCAGGTCGTGGAGAACGCGTGGGAAAAATCGCGTTCAAATACATTAAGTCGTAGTACAGAAGATCAGTTCTTTATGTATTTGCGGGTCAACACGCTAAATAAACTTGTGCCCTACGCCGCGCAGCGTTTTATTGATAATTTGCCGCAGATTTTTGAGGGTAGCTTTAATCACGCCCTGTTAGAAGACGCCAGCAGCTTCAGCCAATTGCTGGGAGTCTATAAAAATGTGGCGATGAAACATGTATTTAGCCATCCTGATGTAGAGCAACTGGAATTACAGGGGTATCGGGTGATCAGTGGCCTGCTGGAGATCTATCAGCCGTTATTAAAGATGGCACTTGCCGATTTTTCTACACTTGTTCAAAACGAAAGATTAAAACAGTTCCCCATTGAGTCACGATTATTTCAAAAGCTCTCTACGCGCCATCGACTTGCTTATGTCGAAGTGGTCAGTAAAATATCTCCGACGTCTGCCGAGTACCCGGTACTGGAATATTATTATCGCTGCCGCCTGATCCAGGATTATATCAGCGGGATGACCGATTTGTATGCCTGGGATGAATATCGACGGTTGATGGCGGTAGAACAATAAACATCCATTTGTAAAGACGGACAATAAAATTTTACTTTTTCCTTAAAGTTTATTCTGGAACTTAGCGCGATAAAACGACTCTGACGTATACAGCAATTTTGCGTTATCAGTTAATCGAGAATGAAACACATGAAAAAAACCACATTAGCAATGAGTGCACTGGCTCTGAGTTTAGGTTTGGCGTTGTCCCCTCTGTCTGCAACGGCGGCTGAGACTGCGTCTTCAGCAACCACGGCTCAACAGATGCCAAGTCTGGCCCCGATGCTCGAAAAAGTGATGCCATCGGTGGTGAGTATTAATGTCGAGGGGAGCACGACGGTGAATACGCCGCGTATGCCGCGTAATTTCCAGCAGTTCTTTGGGGATAACTCCCCGTTCTGCCAGGACGGTTCTCCGTTCCAGAGTTCCCCATTCTGTCAGGAAGGCGCACCGGGCGCGGGTAATGGCGGCGGTCAGCAGCAGAAATTTATGGCGCTGGGTTCCGGCGTGATTATCGATGCTGCAAAAGGTTATGTTGTGACTAACAACCACGTGGTGGATAACGCCACAGTGATTAAAGTCCAATTGAGCGACGGGCGTAAATTTGACGCGAAAATGGTCGGCAAAGACCCGCGTTCTGACATTGCGCTGATTCAGATTCAGGATCCGAAGAACCTGACTGCAATCAAGTTGGCAGACTCCGATGCGCTGCGCGTGGGTGATTATACCGTGGCGATTGGTAACCCGTTTGGACTCGGTGAAACGGTGACCTCCGGTATTGTTTCTGCACTGGGTCGTAGCGGCCTGAACGCAGAAAACTATGAAAACTTTATCCAGACCGATGCGGCGATCAACCGTGGTAACTCCGGTGGCGCACTGGTCAACCTGAACGGTGAACTGATCGGTATTAACACCGCGATCCTCGCGCCGGACGGTGGCAATATCGGTATCGGTTTTGCTATCCCAAGCAACATGGTGAAAAACCTGACCTCGCAGATGGTTGAGTTCGGTCAGGTGAAACGCGGTGAGCTGGGAATTATGGGGACTGAGCTGAGCTCTGAGCTGGCGAAAGCGATGAAAGTGGATGCCCAGCGTGGGGCATTCGTCAGCCAGGTGATGCCGAACTCTTCCGCAGCGAAGGCGGGTATTAAAGCCGGTGACGTGATTACCTCGCTGAACGGTAAGCCGATCAGCAGCTTCGCCGCGCTGCGTGCGCAGGTGGGTACGATGCCGGTAGGCAGCAAAATCAGCCTTGGCCTGCTGCGTGACGGTAAACCTGTGACGGTGAATCTGGAACTGCAGCAGAGCAGCCAGACTCAGGTTGATTCCAGCTCCATCTTCAAAGGTATTGAAGGGGCGGATATGAGCAACAAAGGCCAGGACAAAGGTGTCGTGGTCAGCGATGTAAAACCAAAAACGCCGGCAGCGATGATTGGCCTGAAGAAAGGGGATGTAATTATCGGAGCTAACCAGCAGCCGGTGAAAAACATTGCCGAACTGCGCAAAATCCTCGACAGCAAACCGGCTGTTCTGGCGCTGAATATTCAGCGTGGTGACAGCTCCATCTATCTGTTGATGCAGTAAGCCTCTCTAAACCCCTTCCCGGCAGCGGGGAGGGGTTTCTTTTTGTGAACCCTCCCACAACTCCATACTTCTCTCCTTCAGTTTGTGCATCTGCACAATGCCGCCGATTATTATCTTCCTTATGCTGAGCATTGCTCACAGGAGGGGTTTATGGCTGGCTGGCATCTTGATACCAAAATGGCGCAGGATATTGTGGCGCGCACGATGCGCATCATCGATACCAATATCAACGTAATGGATGCCCGTGGGCGGATCATTGGTAGCGGCGATCGCGAGCGTATTGGTGAATTGCACGAAGGTGCACTGCTGGTGCTTTCACAGGGCCGGGTGGTAGACATTGACGATGCGGTCGCGAAGCATTTGCACGGCGTACGACAGGGGATAAACCTGCCGCTACGACTAGAAGGTGAAATTGTTGGCGTCATTGGCTTAACCGGCGAGCCGGAGCATCTGCGCAAATACGGCGAGCTGGTGTGTATGACCGCCGAAATGATGCTGGAGCAGTCGCGTCTGATGCACCTGCTGGCGCAGGACAGCCGTCTGCGTGAAGAGCTGGTCATGAACCTGATTCAGGCGGAGGAAAATACGCCCGCGCTGATGGAATGGGCACAGCGTTTAGGCATTGATTTGAACCAGCCGCGCGTGGTAGCGGTGCTGGAAGTCGATAGCGGCCAACTGGGCGTTGACAGCGCGATGGCAGAACTGCAGCAGCTACAGAATGCATTGACCACGCCAGAGCGTAACAACCTGATTGCGATTGTGTCACTGACCGAGATGGTGGTGCTGAAACCCGCTCTTAATCAGTTTGGCCGTTGGGACGCGGAAGATCACCGCAAGCGCGTAGAGCAGCTTATCGCTCGCATGAAAGAGAACGGACAGCTGCGTTTTCGCGTGTCGCTGGGTAACTTCTTTACTGGACCAGGCAGCATTGCCCGTTCTTACCGCACGGCGCGGACGACGATGATGGTCGGTAAGCAGCGTATGCCGGAAAACCGCAGCTATTTCTATCAGGATTTGATGCTGCCGGTGTTACTGGACAGCCTGCGCGGCGGCTGGCAGGCCAACGAGCTGGCGCGTCCGCTGGTACGGCTAAAAGCAATGGATAATAATGGGTTACTGCGTCGGACGTTAGCGGCATGGTTTCGCCATAACGTGCAGCCGCTGGCGACGTCAAAAGCGTTGTTTATCCACCGCAATACGCTGGAATATCGTCTGAATCGTATCTCTGAGCTTACCGGGTTGGATTTGGGAAATTTCGACGACAGGTTATTGCTGTATGTGGCGTTACAGCTGGATGAACAGCATTGATTGATTGCCTGATGGCGCTACGCTTATCAGGCAAAATGCCGGGTGGCGGCTTCGCCTTACCCGGCCTACGAATACATCCACCCACGGTTATTTACGCGTCAGTTTTTCCAGATCGGATTCAATTTCGCTGATCTTGTTGGTGACGACGCTTTCCAGATGTCGTAAGTCATCGAGGATCTTGCGTTTGAGATCGACTTCACTGCGATCGCGCTGGCAGATCTGATCCAGTTCATCAATCACATAGCGCAGGTTCGGGCTGATTTCCTGCACCTCTTTGTAACCCTGGCCGATACCATCGGCAACCACGGTTTTACGCTGACGGGGATACTTAAACTTAACGCTCTTGGCAAAAAACTCGCCTTTATCCTTCTGGAAATAGATTTTCAGGATATCGTTGTTGGCTTCTTGCCGCAGGCTGTAACGATCGATCTCTTCAGGATTGGTAATGCCCAGACTTTTCAGATTGTCATACATAGCGGTACCCTTAAGCTCACTATAACCATTGAATAATTAACGAAAAGCCTTGTTTATGCCACTCGCAGATGTAAAAAAAGCGGGCTAAGCCCGCTTTTTCAAATTGCCGTTAGTCGATGGTACGCAATAGCTCGTTAATTCCGACTTTGCCACGCGTTTTGGCGTCGACTTTCTTGACGATTACCGCGCAGTACAGGCTGTACTTACCGTCTTTCGACGGCAGATTTCCCGATACCACAACCGAACCCGCCGGAACGCGGCCATAGAAAACTTCGCCGGTTTCGCGGTCGTAGATTTTGGTGCTCTGGCCCAGGTATACGCCCATGGAGATAACGGAGCCTTCTTCGACGATCACGCCTTCTACCACTTCAGAACGCGCACCAATGAAGCAGTTGTCTTCGATGATGGTTGGGTTCGCCTGTAACGGTTCCAGCACGCCACCGATGCCAACGCCACCGGACAGGTGAACGTTTTTACCGATTTGCGCACATGAGCCGACGGTTGCCCAGGTATCCACCATGGAGCCTTCATCAACGTAAGCACCGATGTTGACGTAAGACGGCATCAGGACGGTGTTACGTGCGATATAGGCACCCTGGCGCACGGCAGCAGGGGGGACTACGCGGAAGCCTTCTTTCTGGAAGCGCGCTTCGTCGTAGTTGGCGAATTTCATCGGGACTTTATCGAAATAGCGGCTTTCTGCGCCATCGATAACCTGGTTGTCGTTAATACGAAAAGAGAGCAGTACCGCTTTCTTCAGCCACTGATGTGTGACCCACTGACCCTCAATCTTTTCTGCAACACGCAGCGCACCGGAATCCAGCAGAGAAATAACCTGATTTACCGCTTCACGGGTTACGGTATCTACATTTGCCGGAGTAATTTCGGCGCGGCGCTCGAAAGCGGACTCAATAACGTTCTGTAACTGCTGCATTGTTAAACTCTTTCCATAATAAATAAACACATCACCCTTTATCGTTTGGATTGAGGGCCTCTGTCAACCGTTGATGTACTTCCTGCTGCAGCGCATTATTAAGGGCGCGCCGGTCGGCCGTTGCGATTATGAATAAATCTTCTACTCGCTCGCCAATGGTTGTAATTCGGGCGCCATGCAGCGAAATTCCCAGATCGGCAAAAATCTGTCCGACCCGCGCCAGCAGGCCGGGCTGGTCGAGCGCGATAAGCTCGAGGAATGATTTTCGGTCGGTATGAGTCGGTAGAAAAGTCACCTCGGTCTCGACGGTAAAGTGACGTAGTTTTGCTGGTTGGCGGCGCGGTTGTGGTGGCTGCCAACTGCGTTGGGTGATCGCCTGCTCCAGCCCTGAACGGATGGCGTCGTGGCGGTCTGACGACAGCGGACTGCCGTCCGGCTCCAGCACGATAAATGTATCCATCGCCATGTTATCGCGAGTGGTGAAAATTTGCGCATCGTGGACGCTAAGGTTTCGCCGATCCAGTTCAGCACAAACCGCGGCAAACAGATAGGGACGGTCCGGACTCCAGATGAAAATCTCCGTTCCGCCGCGTGTGGCCTGTGGGCTGAGTAAGATCAGCGGCTTGCTCATGTCGTGCTGCAGTAGATGGCGCGCATGCCAGGCCAGCTGGTTTGGGCTGTGGCGCACGAAATAGTTGGCGCGGCAGCGCGACCAGATATGGTGCAGCGCTTCTTCATCAATGTTGTCCATGCGCAGCAGCGCCAGCGCCTGCAGCTGGTGATGACGCACGCGTTCGCGCATATCCGGCGTGTTTTGCATGCCGCGACGTAGCTGTTTTTCGGTAGCGAAGTACAGCTCGCGCAACAGGCTTTGTTTCCAGCTGTTCCACAGCGTTTCGTTGGTGGCGCAAATGTCCGCCACCGTCAGGCACACCAGGAAGCGCAGGCGGTGTTCCGTTTGCACTTCTTCGGCGAACTGCTTGATGACTTCGGGGTCCTGAATATCGCGGCGCTGGGCGGTAACCGACATCAGCAGATGCTGGCGGACCAGCCAGGCGACCAGCTGTGTTTCGCGGGAATTCAGCCCGTGCAGTTCGGCAAACTTGAGGACATCCTGAGCACCGAGAACCGAGTGGTCGCCGCCGCGACCTTTGGCGATATCGTGGAACAGCGCGGCAATCAGAATCAGCTCCGGCTGGCGCAGACGCGGCCAGAGATCGACACACAGCGGGTGACGCTGACGGGTCTCTTCTTTGGCAAAGCTTTCCAGCTTTAGCATCACGCGAATCGTGTGTTCATCCACCGTATAGGCATGAAACAGGTCAAACTGCATTTGGCCGACAATGTGCGACCACTGCGGCATATAGGCCCACAGCACACTGTGACGATGCATCGGCAGCAGGCCACGGCTCACCGCCCCCGGATGGCGTAACATGCTGAGAAACAGCGAACGCGCCTCCGGGATGTAGCACAGCGGTTGTGTCAGATGGCGGCGGGCATGGCGCAAATGGCGCAGCGTAGTGGAGTAAATCCCGGTGATCGCGCTATTGCGCACCATGGTGTAAAACATCCGCAGAATGGCTTCCGGTTCGCGGATAAACAGATCGTCGTTACGCAAATCAATCAACGTGCCGCGTAGCTGAAAGTCGTCATCGATCGGGCGCGGCTTTTCATCTGCGGATAGAGCGAGGATGGCCTCATCAAACAGCTGAAGTAGCATGTGGTTCAGCTCACTGACCCTGCGCGTGACGCGAAAATAGTCTTTCATCATCCGTTCGATAGGCTCGTTGCCTTCACCGCCGTAGTGTAGCCGTTGCGCGACGCTAAGCTGACGGTCAAACAGTAGACGGTTATCGTAACGCGTGACTTCCAGATGCAGTGCGAAGCGAATGCGCCAGAGGATGTGCAGACACTCATTCAGTTCAGCACGTTCTGCCAGCGTCAAGAAGCCGAATCCAACCATCTCATCCAGCGACGTGGCGCCAAAGTGGCGGCGGGCTACCCACTGGAGGGTGTGGATATCGCGCAGGCCGCCGGGGCTACTTTTGATATCCGGTTCCAGATTGTAGCTGGTGCCGTGATAGCGCTGGTGGCGCAGGTTCTGCTCTTCCACTTTGGCGGCGTAAAATTTATCGGAGGGCCAGAAGCCTTCGCTAAAAATATGTTTTTGTAGCTCAAGAAACAGCGCCACGTCGCCAATCAGCAGGCGTGTTTCAATCAGGTTAGTGGCGACGGTTAAATCGGACAGGCCTTCCAGCAGACACTCTTCCAGCGTACGCACGCTGTGCCCCACCTCCAGTCTCACATCCCACAACAGGGTTAGCAGTTCGCCGACCTTCTCGGCCTGCGCATCAGGCAGTTTTTTACGACTCAGAATCAGCAGGTCGATATCGGAAAGCGGGTGCAGTTCGCCACGGCCATAGCCGCCGACGGCGACCAGCGCCAGATCGGCAATTTGACCGAAACCGGCTTCAATCCACAGGCGTTGCAGCAGTTGGTCAATAAACTCGGTGCGCGCTTCGATCAACTGCTCTGCGGAAATACCACTGTCAAAGGCTTCACCTAACCAGTTCTGAAACGAATCGATATGCGTTTTAATGCCGCTACAGTTGAGATCGTGCTGAGGCCAGGTTCCCGGGTTTTGCGGTTGGCCCGGCAGGGTGGGGAGGGCAGTATTTGCGTGTTGTTCAGGAAGAGTATTCATTGTGCGCCACCCATAAAAAAGCCGGATGACGCTTACGCTTATCCGGCCTACGGGAGAGTGCCATTTGTAGGCCTGATAAGCGACAGCGCCATCAGGCAAAACATTATTCGCCGTGTGTGATGACCGCCGGGATAGTGTCATCCTTGCGTAACGTCAGAATTTCACAACCGTTTTCCGTCACCACAATAGTATGCTCGTACTGTGCAGACAAGCTACGGTCTTTGGTTTTTACCGTCCAGCCGTCTTTCATGGTGCGGATACGATAATCACCGGCGTTGAGCATCGGTTCAACGGTGAAGGTCATGCCCGGTTGCAGCACTACGCCGCCATCGTCTGCATCGTAGTGCAGAACCTGAGGTTCTTCATGGAAGCCGCGACCGATGCCGTGGCCGCAGTATTCGCGTACCACAGAGAAGCCTTCGCCTTCCGCGTATTTCTGAATGGCTGCGCCTAGTGTGCGCAGACGAATACCCGGTTTTATCATCCGCAGCGCCAGATACAGGCTTTCCTGCGTGACGCGGCACAGACGCTCGCCCAGAATCGTCGGCTTGCCGACGATAAACATTTTGGAGGTGTCACCGTGGAACTCGTCTTTAATCACGGTAACGTCGATGTTGACGATATCGCCGTCTTTCAGGTGCTTGGCGTCGTCCGGGATCCCGTGGCATACCACTTCATTAATGGAGATGCAGACGGATTTCGGATAACCGTGATAACCCAGGCACGCGGAGATCGCCTGCTGCTCGTTCACGATGTAGTCATTGCAGATACGATCCAATTCGCCGGTGCTGACGCCCGGTTTGATAAACGGTTCGATCATTTCCAGCACTTCGGCGGCCAGACGACCAGCGACGCGCATTTTTTCGATTTCTTCAGGGGTCTTGATTGAGATAGCCATAAATTCTGTCCATCAGTGTCGATGATTTCGACAATAATTGTGTAAGTGCTGCTAATGGTATCAGTCAGGGGTGTACCCTGCCAAATTGAGAATCATTAACAGCACAGACCGCCAACTATTATTGGTGTCTATGGCGTATTTGTGGTATAAAGCGCGCCGGACTTCCGATCCATTCGAAGACTACACACGATGGACGGGAGCGACAAATCTCACTTTGTGTAACAACACACACGTATCGACACATATTCCGGGGTGCCCTTTTGGGTCGGTAATATGGGATGCGTGGAGGCTTAACCCCAACTTTTATATATAGAGGTTTTAATCATGGCAACTGTTTCCATGCGCGACATGCTCAAGGCTGGTGTTCACTTCGGTCACCAGACCCGTTACTGGAACCCGAAAATGAAGCCTTTCATCTTCGGTGCGCGTAACAAAGTTCACATCATCAACCTTGAGAAAACTGTACCGATGTTCAACGAAGCTCTGGCTGAACTGAACAAGATCTCTGCTCGTAAAGGTAAAATCCTTTTCGTTGGTACTAAACGCGCTGCAAGCGAAGCGGTGAAAGAAGCTGCTAACAACTGCGACCAGTTCTTCGTGAACCATCGCTGGTTGGGCGGCATGCTGACTAACTGGAAAACCGTTCGTCAGTCCATCAAACGTCTGAAAGATCTGGAAACTCAGTCTCAGGACGGTACTTTCGAAAAGCTGACCAAGAAAGAAGCGCTGATGCGCACCCGTGAGCTTGAGAAACTGGAAAACAGCCTGGGCGGTATCAAAGACATGGGCGGTCTGCCGGACGCTCTGTTCGTAATCGATGCTGACCACGAGCACATTGCTATCAAAGAAGCAAACAACCTGGGTATCCCGGTATTTGCAATCGTTGATACCAACTCTGATCCGGACGGTGTTGACTTCGTTATCCCGGGTAACGACGACGCAATCCGTGCTGTGACCCTGTACCTGGGCGCTGTAGCTACTACCGTTCGTGAAGGCCGTTCTCAGGATCTGGCTTCCCAGGCGGAAGAAAGCTTCGTAGAAGCTGAATAATAAGGCACGCTCGTTAGAGCCCCCTTATAAACCAGGTTGTATCACGTTTGGTTAGGGGCCCTTTAGGCCCCTTTTTCACTTTTAAATCTGTGCGGTTTGACGCCGGGCAGATCAAATCTTCCGAGGATTTTAGAATGGCTGAAATTACCGCATCCCTGGTAAAAGAGCTGCGTGAGCGTACCGGCGCAGGCATGATGGATTGCAAAAAAGCACTGACTGAAGCTAATGGCGACATCGAGCTGGCAATCGAAAACATGCGTAAATCTGGTGCGATCAAAGCGGCGAAAAAAGCAGGCAACGTTGCTGCTGACGGCGTGATCAAAACCAAAATCGACGGCAACTACGGCATCATTCTGGAAGTTAACTGCCAGACTGACTTCGTTGCTAAAGATGGTGGTTTCCAGGCATTTGCAGACAAAGTTCTGGATGCTGCAATCGCGGGCAAAATCACTGACGTTGACGTTCTGAAAGCACAGTTCGAAGAAGAACGTGTTGCGCTGGTTGCTAAAATCGGTGAGAACATCAACATCCGTCGTGTTGCTTCCATCGAAGGCGACGTACTGGGTTCATACCAGCACGGTGCGCGTATCGGTGTTCTGGTTGCGGCTAAAGGCGCAGACGAAGAGCTGGTTAAACAACTGGCAATGCACATTGCTGCAAGCAAGCCTGAATTCGTTAAGCCAGAAGACGTATCTGCTGAAGTGGTAGAGAAAGAATACCAGGTTCAGCTGGATATCGCGATGCAGTCTGGTAAGCCGAAAGAAATCGCAGAGAAAATGGTTGAAGGCCGCATGAAGAAATTCACCGGCGAAGTTTCTCTGACGGGTCAGCCTTTCGTTATGGATCCGAGCAAATCTGTTGCTCAGCTGCTGAAAGAGCACAACGCTGACGTAACAGGCTTCATCCGCTTTGAAGTGGGTGAAGGCATCGAGAAAGTTGAGACTGACTTTGCAGCAGAAGTTGCTGCGATGTCCAAGCAGTCTTAATTTTTTAAAGGAGCCGCCTGAGGGCGGCTTCTTTTTGTGTCTGGCTTGTAAATTCAGCGAACCGCTATAGTGGCTACGTTGAAAAGCGACATACAATGTCGCTGGTATTAACTCATCTCATTCGTTGACAGTCTCAGGAAAGAAACATGGCTACCAATGCAAAACCCGTCTACAAACGTATTCTGCTTAAGTTAAGTGGCGAAGCGCTGCAAGGTTCAGAAGGCTTCGGTATTGATGCAAGCATACTTGACCGTATGGCTCAGGAAATCAAAGAACTGGTTGAGCTGGGTATTCAGGTTGGCGTAGTGATTGGTGGCGGTAACCTGTTCCGTGGTGCTGGTCTGGCGAAAGCGGGAATGAACCGCGTTGTGGGCGACCACATGGGCATGTTGGCCACCGTAATGAACGGTCTGGCAATGCGCGATGCGCTTCACCGCGCCTATGTGAACGCTCGCCTGATGTCCGCAATTCCTTTGAACGGTGTGTGCGATAACTACAGCTGGGCGGAGGCTATCAGCCTGCTGCGCAACAACCGTGTTGTTATCCTGGCGGCCGGTACCGGCAACCCGTTCTTCACGACAGACTCTGCAGCCTGCCTGCGCGGTATTGAAATTGAAGCTGATGTAGTGCTGAAAGCCACCAAAGTTGACGGCGTATTTACCGCAGATCCGGCGCAAGATCCAACCGCGACCATGTACGAACAACTGACCTATACTGAAGTTCTGGATAAAGAACTGAAAGTGATGGATCTGGCGGCGTTCACGCTGGCTCGTGACCACAAATTGCCTATTCGTGTCTTCAACATGAACAAACCGGGTGCGCTGCGCCGTGTGGTGATGGGTGAAAAAGAAGGGACGTTAATCACGGAATAATTCCCGTTGCGGCTAAATGCAGGTAATATTCTGCTTTAATGTCGCGGGATACGTCCCTCAAAATTAATCAAGACTATACTTGTCGCATCTTGCGTGGTGGATATGGTCTGACTGAAACAAGCTTTCAAGGATTCGTAACGTGATCAACGAAATCAGAAAAGATGCTGAAGTACGCATGGACAAATGCGTCGAAGCATTCAAAAATCAAATCAGCAAAATTCGCACGGGTCGTGCTTCTCCCAGCCTGCTGGATGGCATTATCGTGGAATATTACGGCACGCCAACTCCGCTGCGTCAGCTGGCAAGCGTAACGGTTGAAGATTCCCGTACTCTGAAAATCAACGTGTTTGACCGTTCTATGGGCCCGGCCGTTGAGAAAGCGATTATGGCTTCTGACCTCGGTTTGAACCCAAGCTCTGCGGGTTCTGACATCCGCGTTCCGCTGCCGCCGCTGACCGAAGAACGTCGTAAAGATCTGACCAAGATCGTGCGTGGCGAAGCAGAAGGCGCGCGTGTTGCCGTGCGTAACGTTCGTCGTGATGCTAACGACAAAGTGAAAGCGCTGTTGAAAGATAAAGAGATCAGCGAAGATGACGATCGCCGTTCTCAGGACGACGTGCAGAAAATGACTGACGCCGCTATCAAGAAAGTGGATGCGGCGCTGGCAGAGAAAGAAGCGGAACTGATGCAGTTCTGATTCGCCTGTACGCTTAAAACGCCGCTCAGAAGGTCTGCAAAGGCTGGATGGCGGCGTTTTGCTTTTTTCTGTCTATCCCCTAAAGGGTAAAATTCTTCAGGATGTCTGATGAAGCAATTAACCATTCTCGGCTCAACCGGCTCTATTGGTTGCAGTACGCTGGATGTCTTACGCCATAACCCGGAAACGTTTCGTGTTACTGCGCTGGTCGCGGGTAAAAATGTTGCCCGTATGGTCGAGCAGTGCCTGGAGTTCTCTCCCCGCTATGCAGTAATGGATGATGAAACAAGCGCTGCGCAGGTGAAAGCGGCTCTGCTGGAGCAGGGAAGTCGTACCGAGGTGATGAGCGGACAACAGGCGGCCTGTGATATGGCTGCGCTGGATGATGTCGATCAGGTGATGGCCGCGATTGTCGGCGCGGCGGGGCTGCTGCCTACGCTGGCGGCAATCCGTGCAGGCAAAAGCATTTTACTGGCGAATAAAGAGTCGCTGGTGACCTGCGGTCGTTTGTTTATGGATGACGTGAAGCGCCACAAAGCGCAGCTTTTGCCGGTAGATAGCGAACATAACGCGATTTTTCAGAGTTTACCCCAACCTATTCAGCACAATCTGGGATACGCTGACCTTGAGCAAAATGGCGTCATGTCCATTCTGCTTACCGGGTCTGGTGGCCCTTTCCGTGAAACGCCATTGCACGATCTGGTGTCAATGACCCCCGATCAAGCATGCCGTCACCCGAACTGGTCGATGGGACGAAAAATCTCCGTCGACTCTGCCACTATGATGAATAAAGGTCTGGAATACATTGAAGCGCGCTGGTTGTTTAATGCCAGTGCAAGCCAGATGGAAGTGCTGATTCATCCACAGTCGGTGATTCATTCGATGGTTCGGTATCAGGATGGTAGCGTTCTGGCACAACTGGGTGAGCCTGATATGCGCACGCCTATTGCCCATGCTATGGCATGGCCGGAACGCGTCACATCTGGTGTGAAGCCTGTCGACTTTTGCAAACTGAGCGCGTTGACGTTTTCCGCGCCGGATTACCAACGCTATCCGTGCCTGAAACTGGCGATGGATGCGTTTGAGCAAGGGCAAGCGGCGACTACCGCGCTGAACGCTGCGAATGAAATTACCGTTGCCGCATTTCTGGCGCAACAAATTCGATTTACCGATATTGCCGAGCTCAATTTATCCGTACTGGATAAGATGGATTTGCAGGAACCCCAGAACGTTGATGACGTGTTGAGGGTTGATGCCGTTGCACGGGACGTCGCCAGAAAACAAGTGATGCGACTCTCAAGCTGATGATAATCCCTCTACAGAGATTCGTGCTATTTGTTAGCGTTGGGCTTCAGTGATATAGTCTGCGCCACCCGATCACAGGTATTGGCATTTTTTCGGTCGGGTAAGCCGTGGTTTGACACGGCTTTTTTGTGTAGAGGCTTCAGTATTCCTGAGTACCGTTAAATCCTTTCAGGGACTAAAAACGCGTTATGTTGTCTGCAACTCAACCATTAAGCGAAAATTTGCCAGCACATGGCTGTCGCCATGTAGCCATTATTATGGATGGCAATGGCCGCTGGGCGAAAAAGCAAGGGAAGATTCGCGCCTTTGGGCATAAGGCCGGAGCAAAATCCGTCCGCCGGGCTGTCTCTTTTGCTGCCAATAACGGTATTGATGCGTTAACGCTGTATGCCTTTAGCAGTGAGAACTGGAACCGACCTGCGCAGGAAGTGAGCGCGTTAATGGAATTATTCGTGTGGGCACTTGATAGTGAAGTGAAAAACCTGCATCGCCATAACGTTCGTCTGCGTATTATCGGGGATATCAGTCGATTTAACTCACGTTTGCAAGAACGGATTCGCAAGTCGGAAGCGCTTACAGCCCAGAATACGGGGTTAACGCTGAATATTGCTGCGAATTACGGCGGACGTTGGGACATTGTCCAGGGAGTCAGGCAACTGGCGCAACAGGTGCAAGACGGTCTGCTGCGCCCTGAGCAAATTGACGAAGAAATGCTTGGTCAGCAAGTTTGTATGAATGAACTGGCTCCTGTGGATTTAGTGATAAGGACTGGGGGAGAGCATCGCATCAGTAATTTTTTGCTGTGGCAAATTGCCTATGCTGAACTTTACTTTACGGATGTTCTCTGGCCCGATTTCGATGAACAAGACTTTGAAGGTGCGCTGCATGCCTTTGCTAATCGAGAGCGTCGTTTCGGCGGGACCGAACCCGGTGATGAAAAAGCCTGATGGGGGTCGCTTTTGCTGAAGTATCGCCTGATTTCTGCTTTTGTTTTAATACCCGTTGTCATCGCGGCGCTGTTTTTATTGCCGCCGGTGGGGTTCGCCATTGTTACGCTGGTCGTATGTATGTTGGCCGCGTGGGAGTGGGGACAGTTAAGCGGTTTCACCACTCGCACACAGCGAGTCTGGCTGGCGGTTCTGTGCGGGCTTTTGCTGGCACTGATGCTGTTTTTACTGCCTGAATATCATCATAATATTCATCAACCGTTGGTCGAAGTGTCGCTTTGGGCGTCGTTGGGCTGGTGGGGCGTTGCACTATTGCTGGTGTTATTTTACCCAGGTTCGGCGACTGTCTGGCGTAATTCAAAGATATTACGCATCATTTTCGGCATCTTAACCATTATCCCTTTCTTTTGGGGAATGCTGGCGCTACGTGCCTGGCATTATGATGAGAATCATTATAGTGGCGCAGTATGGCTGCTGTATGTCATGATCCTCGTCTGGGGAGCGGATTCCGGTGCGTATATGTTTGGCAAGTTATTTGGTAAACATAAACTGGCGCCGAAGGTTTCTCCGGGTAAAACCTGGCAAGGTTTTATTGGCGGACTCGCCACTGCGGCTGTGATCTCATGGGGTTATGGTATGTGGGCGAATCTTGATGTCGCGCCTGTCACCTTGCTCATTTGCTCTATTGTTGCGGTCCTGGCTTCGGTGCTGGGTGACTTGACTGAGAGTATGTTTAAGCGTGAAGCAGGTATTAAGGACAGTGGCCACTTAATCCCAGGGCACGGCGGCATTCTGGATCGTATTGATAGTCTGACGGCTGCGGTACCGGTCTTTGCTTGCTTGCTGTTACTGGTTTTCAGGACGCTTTAACGGATGGTCTTATGCTGAGTATTCTCTGGAATCTGGCTGCATTCATCGTCGCACTCGGTGTGCTTATCACCGTGCATGAATTTGGTCATTTCTGGGTTGCCCGGCGCTGTGGTGTTCGCGTTGAGCGTTTTTCCATTGGTTTTGGAAAGGCGCTGTGGCGGCGCACTGATAGATTGGGTACCGAATACGTCATCGCCCTGATCCCTCTCGGCGGCTACGTCAAAATGCTGGATGAGCGTGCAGAACCGGTGGTGCCGGAACTGCGCCACCACGCGTTCAACAACAAAACGGTTGGGCAGCGTGCGGCCATTATTGCCGCAGGTCCGATTGCAAACTTCCTTTTCGCTATTTTTGCTTACTGGCTGGTGTTTATCATCGGCGTCCCTGGTGTTCGTCCGGTTGTGGGTGAAATAACACCCAACTCGATTGCCGCACAGGCGCAAATTCAGCCAGGTACGGAACTAAAAGCGGTTGATGGTATCGAAACCCCTGATTGGGATACCGTGAGATTGCAGCTGGTCGCTAAAATTGGCGATGAGCAGACCATTCTTAGCGTGGCGCCGTTTGGCAGCAACCAGCGACAGGACAAAACGCTGGATTTGCGCCAATGGGCATTTGAGCCAGACAAACAGGATCCCGTTACGAGTTTAGGGATTCGTCCACGCGGTCCGCAGATTGAACCGGTGCTGTCAGAAGTACAGATTAACTCCGCAGCAAGTAAGGCGGGTTTGCAAGCTGGCGACAGGATCGTTAAAGTCAATGGTCAGCCGCTCACGCAATGGATGACGTTCGTGACGCTGGTGCGTGATAATCCGAATAAGCCGTTAGCGCTAGAAATTGAAAGGCAGGGGAGTTCCTTGTCTTTGACGTTAACTCCGGACTCAAAACCGGGTAACGGTCAGGAAGAGGGATTTGCGGGTGTCGTGCCTAAAATTATTCCTCTGCCTGATGAGTATAAGACTGTACGCCAGTATGGACCATTCGGCGCCATCCTCGAAGCCTCGGATAAAACGTGGCAGTTGATGAAGTTGACGGTCAGTATGCTGGGAAAATTGATTACCGGTGATGTGAAACTGAACAACCTCAGTGGGCCGATTTCTATCGCCCAGGGGGCTGGGATGTCAGCGGAGTTCGGGGGGATTTATTACCTGATGTTCCTTGCGCTTATCAGCGTGAACTTAGGGATAATTAACCTGTTTCCGTTGCCCGTTCTTGACGGGGGGCATCTGCTGTTCCTGGCGATTGAAAAGCTGAAGGGCGGTCCGGTATCCGAGCGGGTTCAAGACTTTAGTTATCGCATTGGCTCGATTTTGCTAGTGTTGTTAATGGGGCTTGCACTTTTCAATGATTTCTCTCGGTTGTAAGAGAGTGTTAGGAAGAACGCATAATAACGATGGCGATGAAAAAGTTGCTCATAGCGTCGCTGCTGTTTAGCAGCGCCACCGTATACGGTGCTGAAGGGTTCGTCGTGAAGGACATTCATTTCGAAGGCCTACAGCGAGTCGCCGTTGGTGCGGCTCTCCTCAGTATGCCGGTGCGCACAGGCGACACGGTTAATGATGAAGATATCAGTAATACCATTCGTGCTCTGTTCGCCACCGGTAACTTTGAGGATGTCCGCGTCCTGCGCGATGGTGATACCCTTCTGGTTCAGGTAAAAGAACGCCCGACGATTGCCAGCATCACTTTCTCCGGTAACAAATCGGTTAAAGATGACATGCTGAAGCAAAACCTCGAGGCGTCTGGCGTGCGTGTTGGCGAGTCTCTCGATCGCACCACGCTTGCCGATATCGAAAAAGGCCTGGAAGATTTTTACTATAGCGTCGGTAAGTACAGCGCCAGTGTGAAAGCGGTGGTGACGCCGTTGCCGCGTAACCGCGTTGACCTCAAACTGGTGTTCCAGGAAGGTGTCTCGGCGAAGATCCAACAGATCAATATCGTCGGTAACCATGCCTTTACAACCGACGAATTGATCTCTCACTTCCAACTACGCGATGAAGTGCCGTGGTGGAACGTGGTGGGCGATCGTAAATACCAGAAACAGAAACTGGCGGGCGACCTTGAAACCCTGCGTAGTTACTATCTGGATCGCGGCTATGCTCGCTTCAATATCGACTCCACGCAGGTCAGCCTGACGCCGGATAAGAAAGGTATCTACATCACCGTCAACATTACAGAAGGCGAGCAGTACAAGCTTTCTGGGGTACAGGTGAGCGGTAACCTGGCTGGACACTCTGCCGAAATTGAGAGCCTGACGAAAATCGAACCGGGTGAACTCTATAACGGCACCAAAGTGACCAAAATGGAAGATGATATCAAGAAGCTTCTGGGTCGCTATGGTTATGCCTACCCGCGCGTACAGTCGCAGCCTGAAATCAACGATGCCGATAAGACGGTTAAATTGCGCGTAAACGTGGATGCGGGTAACCGTTTCTATGTGCGTAAGATCCGCTTTGAAGGTAACGATACCTCTAAAGACTCCGTCCTGCGTCGTGAAATGCGCCAGATGGAAGGTGCCTGGCTGGGTAGCGATCTGGTCGATCAAGGTAAAGAGCGTCTGAATCGTCTGGGCTATTTCGAAACAGTCGACACCGATACTCAGCGTATTCCGGGCAGTCCGGATCAGGTTGATGTGGTCTACAAGGTGAAAGAACGTAACACCGGTAGCTTTAACTTCGGCGTCGGGTACGGTACCGAAAGCGGCGTGAGCTTCCAGGCGGGCGTTCAGCAGGATAACTGGTTAGGTACCGGGTATTCTGTCGGCATTAACGGCACCAAAAACGATTACCAGACCTATACTGAATTGTCTGTGACCAACCCGTACTTCACCGTGGATGGTGTGAGCCTTGGTGGCCGCGTCTTCTATAACGACTTTGAAGCGGATGATGCAGACCTGTCTGACTACACCAACAAAAGTTATGGTACAGACGTCACGCTGGGCTTCCCGATCAACGAATACAACACGTTGCGTGCGGGCCTGGGTTACGTGCATAACTCCTTGTCTAACATGGATCCACAGGTTGCAATGCAACGTTATCTGGTTTCCATGGGTGAAGATCCTGATGCGGATAGCTTCAAATCAGACGATTTCACCTTCAACTACGGTTGGACGTATAACAAGCTGGACCGTGGCTATTTCCCAACGGAAGGTACGCGTATTAACCTGAACGGTAAAGTCACCGTTCCGGGTTCTGATAACGAATACTACAAAGCGACGTTGGATACCGCGACCTACGTACCGATTGATGACGACCATAAATGGGTTGTTCTGGGTCGTACCAAGTGGGGTTATGGTGATGGATTAAGCGGCAAAGAAATGCCGTTCTATGAGAACTTCTATGCCGGTGGTTCCAGCACCGTGCGTGGCTTCCAGTCCAACACCATTGGTCCAAAAGCCGTCTATTTACCGGCAAATCGTTATAATGATGATGACGATTATGACAACGAATGTGACACCACCAATAAGTCACCGTGTGAATCAGACGATGCAGTGGGCGGTAACGCCATGGCTGTCGCCAGCCTGGAGTTTATTACCCCAACGCCGTTTATTAGCGACAAGTATGCTAACTCAGTCCGTACCTCCTTCTTCTGGGATATGGGTACCGTCTGGGATACCAACTGGGATTCTGCGAAGTATTCTGGCTATCCAGACTACAGCGATCCGAACAATATCCGTATGTCTGCGGGTATCGCGTTACAATGGATGTCCCCATTAGGGCCGTTGGTCTTCTCCTACGCCCAGCCGTTCAAAAAGTACGATGGAGACAAATCAGAACAGTTCCAGTTTAACATTGGTAAAACCTGGTAATTGTTCTGCGCAAAGGAATGTAGTGGTAGTGTAGCGATGACTTTAGGCGATCCTGCATGGGGTCGCCTGGCCACGCAAAGAACTGTACCTTCGGGTGCAAATGGGATGGTAAGGAGTTTATTGTGAAAAAGTGGTTATTAGCTGCAGGTCTCGGTTTAGCGATGGCAACGTCCGCACAGGCTGCTGACAAAATTGCAATCGTCAATATGGGTAGCCTGTTCCAACAGGTTGCACAGAAGACTGGTGTTTCTAATACGCTGGAAAACGAGTTCAAAGGCCGCGCCAGCGAACTGCAGCGCATGGAATCCGATCTGCAATCTAAAATGCAGCGTCTGCAATCCATGAAAGCAGGTAGCGATCGTACTAAGCTGGAAAAAGACGTTATGGCTCAGCGCCAGACTTTCTCTCAGAAAGCGCAAGCTTTTGAGCAGGATCGTGCACGTCGTTCCAACGAAGAACGTGGCAAACTGGTTACGCGTATCCAGACAGCCGTGAAATCTGTCGCTAGCAGCCAGAGCATCGATCTGGTCGTTGACGCAAACACCGTTGCTTACAACAGCAGCGATGTTAAAGACATCACCGCTGACGTACTGAAACAGGTTAAATAAGTAATGCCTTCAATTCGACTGGCTGATTTAGCAGAGCAGTTGGATGCAGAATTACACGGTGATGGCGATATCGTCATCACCGGCGTAGCGTCCATGCAATCTGCGCAAACTGGCAATATTACGTTCATGGTGAATCCTAAGTACCGTGAGCATTTAAGCCTTTGCCAGGCTTCTGCCGTTGTGATGACGCAGGACGATCTTCCTTTTGCTAAGAGTGCTGCGCTGGTAGTGAAGAACCCCTACCTGACCTATGCGCGAATGGCGCAAATTTTAGATACCACGCCTCAGCCGGCACAGAACATTGCACCCAGTGCAGTGATTGATGCGACGGCAAAGCTGGGTAGCAATGTCTCTGTTGGCGCAAATGCGGTCATCGAGTCTGGCGTAGAACTGGGCGATAACGTGGTTATCGGTGCAGGCTGTTTCGTCGGAAAAAACACAAAAATCGGCGCAGGTTCACGCTTGTGGGCGAATGTGACGATTTATCACGATATCCAGATCGGTGAACATTGCCTGATCCAGTCCAGCACCGTTGTCGGATCTGACGGCTTTGGCTATGCGAACGATCGTGGTAATTGGGTGAAGATCCCACAGCTTGGTCGCGTAATTATTGGCGATCGTGTCGAGATCGGCGCTTGCACGACCATCGATCGTGGCGCTCTGGACGATACCGTGATCGGCAATGGTGTTATCATTGATAACCAGTGCCAGATTGCGCATAACGTTGTGATTGGCGACAATACGGCGGTAGCCGGTGGCGTCATTATGGCGGGCAGCCTGAAGATTGGCCGTTACTGCATGATTGGCGGCGCCAGTGTGATCAATGGGCATATGGAAATATGCGACAAAGTCACGGTCACTGGTATGGGTATGGTGATGCGTCCTATCACCGAACCAGGCGTCTATTCCTCAGGCATTCCGCTACAGCCCAACAAGGTATGGCGTAAAACAGCTGCACTGGTGATGAATATTGATGATATGAGCAAGCGCCTCAAAGCGATTGAGCGCAAGGTTAATCAACAAGACTAAAGCACCTTTTTTGCACGTCTGACTTTTCGGCCTGTCCCATTCATACGATTGCGACAGGCCGTGTTATTATTGCCTTTTAGTATATTTTGACAGGAAGAGTATTTTGACTACTAACACTCATACTCTGCAAATTGAAGAGATTTTAGAACTTCTGCCGCACCGTTTTCCGTTTTTGCTGGTTGATCGTGTGCTGGATTTTGAAGAAGGTCGTTTTCTGCGCGCAGTGAAAAATGTATCCGTTAACGAGCCTTTCTTCCAGGGCCACTTCCCGGGTAAACCGATTTTCCCTGGCGTGCTGATTCTGGAAGCAATGGCCCAGGCAACGGGTATTCTGGCGTTTAAAAGCGTAGGAAAACTGGAGCCAGGCGAGCTGTATTATTTCGCTGGTATCGATGAAGCACGCTTCAAGCGTCCTGTCGTACCTGGCGATCAGATGATCATGGAAGTCACTTTCGAGAA
Organism: Citrobacter sp. KH_055_1; assembly: GCF_057838705.1. Classification (NCBI taxonomy): domain Bacteria; kingdom Pseudomonadati; phylum Pseudomonadota; class Gammaproteobacteria; order Enterobacterales; family Enterobacteriaceae; genus Citrobacter; species Citrobacter sp. KH_055_1. Next base: position 3,841,038 of record NZ_CM174473.1, on the reverse strand, counting down.
AACGCGCCGTGGCCTGACCCGTTTTAAAGGGGTTGCACTGGTTGACGGTAAAGTTGTGTGCGAAGCAACGATGATGTGTGCCCGTAGCCGGGAGGCCTAATACGTGATTGATAAATCCGCCTTTATTCACCCGACCGCCATTGTGGAAGAGGGCGCCAGTATTGGTGCCAATGCCCACATTGGACCTTTTTGTATTGTTGGACCCCATGTTGAAATTGGTGAGGGTACCGTACTGAAGTCTCACGTTGTCGTGAATGGCCATACTAAAATTGGTCGCGATAACGAGATCTATCAGTTTGCCTCCATCGGCGAAGTAAACCAGGATCTGAAGTATGCTGGCGAACCGACCCGCGTGGAAATTGGCGATCGCAACCGCATCCGCGAAAGCGTCACCATTCATCGTGGCACAGTGCAAGGCGGTGGGTTGACGAAGGTGGGCAGCGATAACCTACTGATGATCAACGCGCACGTTGCGCATGATTGTACGATTGGTAATCGCTGTATTCTGGCGAATAACGCCACGCTTGCCGGACACGTTTCGTTGGATGATTTCGTTATCATCGGCGGGATGACGGCGGTGCATCAGTTCTGCATCATCGGCGCACATGTGATGGTTGGTGGTTGTTCTGGTGTTGCTCAGGACGTTCCGCCGTACGTTATCGCCCAAGGTAATCATGCCACGCCATTTGGCGTCAACATCGAAGGTCTGAAGCGTCGCGGGTTCACCCGTGAAGCGATTACCGCGATCCGTAACGCCTATAAAGCGTTGTATCGCAGTGGTAAAACTCTGGAAGAAGTGAAGCCGGAAATCGCCGAGCTGGCGAAGCAGTACCCGGATGTTCAGGCTTTCAGTGATTTCTTTGAGCGCTCAACGCGTGGCCTGATTCGTTAATGACTGAGCAGCGTCCATTAACGATTGCCCTCGTCGCCGGAGAAACCTCCGGCGATATTCTTGGTGCAGGATTAATTCGCGCACTCAAGGCGCGTGTACCCAATGCCCGTTTTGTTGGCGTGGCAGGTCCGCTGATGCAGGCCGAAGGCTGTGAAGCATGGTACGAAATGGAAGAGTTGGCGGTGATGGGCATTGTTGAAGTGCTCGGACGCCTGCGCCGTTTACTGCATATTCGCGCCGATCTGACTCGTCGTTTGACCGATCTCAAGCCGGACGTTTTCGTTGGCATTGATGCACCTGATTTTAATATTACCCTTGAAGGGAACTTGAAAAAACAGGGCATTAAAACCATTCATTACGTCAGCCCTTCCGTGTGGGCATGGCGACAGAAACGCGTTTTCAAAATAGGCAGATCCACCAATATGGTGCTGGCCTTTCTGCCTTTCGAAAAAGCGTTTTATGACAAATTTAATGTCCCGTGCCGCTTTATCGGCCACACCATGGCGGACGCCATGCCGTTGGATCCGGATAAAAACGCGGCTCGCGACGTGCTGGGTATTCCCCATGATGCGCACTGCCTGGCACTATTGCCAGGAAGCCGGGGCGCTGAAGTGGAGATGCTTAGCGCTGATTTTCTGAAAACAGCACAGTTGCTACGCCAGCAGTATCCCGATCTCGAAGTGGTCGTGCCGCTGGTGAATGCCAAACGACGAGAACAGTTTGAGCGCATTAAAGCTGAGGTAGCACCGGAACTTTCCGTACATCTGCTTGATGGGATGGGACGCGAAGCGATGGTTGCCAGCGATGCAGCGCTGCTGGCTTCAGGCACGGCAGCGCTGGAGTGTATGCTGGCGAAGTGCCCGATGGTTGTCGGCTACCGTATGAAACCCTTCACGTTCTGGCTGGCGAAACGTCTGGTGAAAACCGATTATGTTTCGTTGCCGAACCTGCTGGCGGGAAGAGAATTAGTCAAAGAGCTGTTGCAGGATGAATGCGAACCGCAGGCGTTGGCGAAAGCGCTGCAGCCGTTGCTGGCGAATGGCAAAACCAGCCATGCGATGCACGATACGTTCCGCGACCTGCACCAGCAGATCCGTTGTAATGCCGATGAGCAGGCGGCGGATGCAGTCCTGGAGTTAGCACAATGATTGAATTTGTTTATCCACATACGCATTTAGTGGCGGGTGTGGATGAAGTAGGACGAGGCCCTTTGGTCGGGGCTGTGGTGACAGCTGCTGTTATTCTTGATCCAGCGCGTCCGATAGTCGGTCTGAACGACTCCAAAAAACTCTCTGAAAAGCGTCGTCTGGCGCTTTACGATGAAATCAAAGAAAAAGCGTTAAGCTGGAGCCTGGGACGGGCGGAACCGCATGAAATTGACGAGCTGAATATTCTGCATGCCACCATGCTGGCCATGCAGCGCGCGGTGGCCGGTTTGCACATTACGCCTGAATACGTGCTGATTGACGGTAATCGTTGCCCGGTATTGCCGATGCCGTCGATGGCGGTGGTGAAAGGGGACAGTCGCGTGGCGGAAATCAGCGCAGCGTCTATTTTGGCGAAAGTCACCCGCGATGCGGAGATGGCGACGCTGGATACGGTTTTCCCGCAGTACGGCTTTGCGCAGCACAAAGGCTACCCAACAGCTTTTCATCTGGCGGCGCTTATAGAGCATGGCGCGACAGAACACCACCGTCGCAGCTTTGGCCCTGTTAAACGCGCACTGGGACTCACGTCCTGATTCTTGTGGCAAGAATAAGTAAACCGGAATCTGAAGATGTCTGAACCACGTTTCGTCCACCTGCGGGTGCACAGCGACTACTCCATGATTGATGGGTTGGCAAAAACGGGGCCGCTGGTGAAAAAGGCGGCCGCGTTGGGCATGCCTGCACTGGCGATCACCGATTTTACCAACCTGTGTGGTCTGGTGAAGTTTTACGGAGCGGGTCACGGTGCGGGCATTAAACCGATTGTTGGTGCTGATTTTCATGTCCGTAGCGAGCAGTTTGGCGACGAGTTGACGCAACTAACGGTGCTGGCGGCCAATAATACGGGCTATCAGAATCTGACGTTGTTGATATCAAAAGCCTATCAACGTGGCTATGGATCCGAAGGACCGGTCATCGACAGAGACTGGTTGCTTGATTTAAAAGAAGGTTTAATTTTACTTTCCGGTGGTCGCATGGGCGACGTCGGACGGAGCTTGCTACGCGGTAACAGCGCGCTGGTTGATGAGTGCGTCACGTTTTATGAAGAACATTTCCCCGATTGTTATTTTCTGGAACTGATCCGTACCGGCAGGCAGGACGAAGAGAATTATTTGCATGCCGCAGTGGCGCTGGCCGAAACGCGGGGTCTGCCGGTGGTGGCGACCAACGATGTTCGCTTCCTTGAAACCGGAGATTTTGACGCGCATGAGATCCGCGTGGCGATCCATGATGGTTTCACACTCGATGATCCGAAACGTCCGCGCAACTATTCGCCGCAGCAGTATATGCGCAGCGAAGAAGAGATGTGCGAGCTGTTTTCCGACATTCCGGAAGCGCTGCAAAATACCGTCGAGATAGCCAAGCGCTGTAACGTGACGGTGCGTCTGGGTGAATACTTCCTGCCGCAGTTCCCGACCGGAGATATGACCACCGAAGACTATCTGGTTAAAAAATCGAAAGAAGGTCTGGAAGAGCGTCTGGCGTTTTTGTTCCCGGATGAAGCCGAACGCAAAGAGAAGCGCCCACCTTACGACGAACGCCTGGACATTGAACTTCAGGTTATCAACCAGATGGGGTTCCCGGGCTACTTCCTGATCGTCATGGAGTTTATCCAGTGGTCGAAAGACAACGGCGTGCCGGTCGGACCTGGCCGTGGTTCCGGTGCCGGCTCACTGGTGGCCTATGCGCTAAAAATTACCGATCTTGATCCGCTGGAATTTGACCTGCTGTTCGAACGTTTCCTTAACCCGGAACGTGTCTCGATGCCTGACTTCGACGTTGACTTCTGTATGGAGAAACGCGACCAGGTGATTGAACATGTGGCGGAAATGTATGGTCGAGACGCGGTATCACAGATTATTACCTTTGGTACAATGGCCGCAAAAGCGGTTATCCGCGACGTGGGCCGCGTACTGGGGCATCCGTACGGGTTTGTCGACAGGATTTCTAAACTGGTGCCACCCGATCCGGGGATGACGCTGGCAAAAGCCTTTGAGGCAGAGCCGCAGCTGCCAGAGATCTACGAAGCGGACGAAGAGGTCAGGGCGCTGATCGACATGGCGCGTAAGCTGGAAGGCGTCACGCGTAATGCCGGTAAGCATGCGGGCGGCGTGGTTATTGCGCCCACTAAAATTACCGACTTTGCTCCGCTCTATTGTGATGAAGAAGGTCTTCATCCGGTCACTCAGTTTGATAAAAACGACGTGGAATACGCCGGGTTGGTTAAGTTTGACTTCCTGGGTCTGCGTACGCTGACGATCATTGACTGGGCGCTGAAAATGATCAACCCGCGTCGGGCAAAGCAGGGACTGGAGCCGATTGACATCGCCGCCATCCCGCTCGACGATAAAAAATGTTTTGATATGCTGCAGCGCTCGGAGACAACCGCCGTCTTCCAGCTTGAATCTCGCGGCATGAAGGATCTGATCAAACGCCTGCAGCCTGACTGCTTCGAAGATATGATAGCCCTGGTGGCGTTGTTCCGCCCAGGCCCACTGCAGTCGGGAATGGTAGATAACTTTATCGACCGTAAGCACGGGCGAGAAGAGATATCCTACCCGGATGTACAATGGCAGCATGAGTGCCTGAAACCTGTTCTGGAGCCGACGTACGGCATTATCCTGTATCAGGAACAGGTCATGCAGATTGCCCAGGAGCTGTCTGGTTATACTCTTGGCGGCGCGGATATGCTGCGCCGTGCGATGGGTAAGAAAAAGCCGGAAGAAATGGCCAAGCAGCGCGGCACCTTTGAAGAAGGGGCGAGAAAGCGCGGCGTAGACGGTGAGCTGGCGATCAAAATCTTTGACCTGGTGGAGAAATTCGCCGGGTACGGGTTTAACAAATCGCACTCCGCAGCCTATGCGCTGGTGTCTTACCAGACGCTATGGTTGAAAACGCATTACCCCGCCGAGTTTATGGCCGCGGTAATGACCGCCGATATGGATAACACTGAGAAAGTGGTCGGGCTGGTGGATGAATGCTGGCGTATGGGGCTGAAAATCCTGCCGCCGGATATCAACTCCGGGCTGTATCATTTCCACGTAAATGATGATGGCGAGATTGTGTATGGCATCGGCGCGATAAAAGGCGTGGGTGAAGGCCCCATTGAAGCTATTATTGAAGCGCGTAACAAAGGTGGCTATTTCCGCGAGCTGTTCGATCTCTGTGCCCGTACGGATATCAAAAAGCTAAACCGCCGGGTGCTGGAAAAACTGATCATGTCCGGGGCGTTTGACCGCCTTGGCCCGCATCGCGCCGCACTGATGAATTCGCTGAACGACGCGCTTAAAGCCGCCGATCAGCACGCAAAAGCCGAAGCCATCGGTCAGGCCGATATGTTTGGCGTTCTGGCCGAAGAGCCGGAACAAATTGAACAATCCTATGCCAACTGCACGCCGTGGCCGGAGCAGGTGGTATTAGATGGTGAGCGTGAAACGTTAGGGCTTTACCTGACGGGACACCCCATCAACCAGTATTTAAAAGAAATTGAGCGCTATGTCGGAGGCCACAGGCTGAAAGACATGCATCCGACAGAACGTGGTAAAGTTACCACGGCTGCGGGGCTCGTCATTGCTGCGCGGGTAATGGTCACCAAGCGCGGCAATCGTATCGGCATCTGCACGCTGGATGACCGTTCTGGGCGTCTGGAAGTGATGTTATTTACCGATGCCCTGGATAAATACCAGCATTTGCTGGAAAAAGACCGCATACTTATCGTCAGCGGACAGGTCAGCTTTGATGACTTCAGCGGTGGGCTTAAAATGATGGCCCGTGAAGTCATGGATATTGACGAAGCCCGGGAAAAATACGCTCGCGGGCTTGCTATCTCGCTGACGGACAGGCAAATTGATGACCAGCTTTTAAACCGACTCCGTCAGTCTCTGGAACCCCACCGCTCGGGGACAATTCCAGTACATCTCTACTATCAGAGGGCGGATGCACGTGCGCGGTTGCGTTTTGGCGCAACGTGGCGTGTCTCTCCGAGCGATCGTTTACTGAACGATCTCCGTGGCCTTATTGGTTCGGAGCAGGTGGAACTGGAGTTTGACTAATACAGGAATACTATGAGTCTGAATTTCCTTGATTTTGAACAGCCGATTGCAGAGCTGGAAGCAAAAATCGATTCTCTGACTGCGGTGAGCCGTCAGGATGAGAAACTGGATATTAACATCGATGAAGAAGTGCATCGCCTGCGTGAAAAAAGCGTAGAACTGACGCGCAAAATCTTTGCCGATCTTGGCGCATGGCAGGTAGCCCAGCTGGCTCGCCATCCACAGCGTCCGTACACCCTGGATTACGTCCGCCTGGCGTTTGATGAATTTGATGAGCTGGCGGGCGATCGTGCCTACGCGGATGATAAAGCTATCGTCGGCGGCATCGCGCGTCTTGATGGTCGTCCAGTGATGATCATTGGTCATCAGAAAGGCCGCGAGACCAAAGAAAAAATTCGTCGTAACTTCGGCATGCCAGCACCGGAAGGCTATCGCAAAGCGCTGCGCCTGATGGAAATGGCCGAACGTTTCAAGATGCCGATCATTACCTTCATTGACACCCCTGGGGCTTATCCGGGCGTGGGCGCGGAAGAACGCGGTCAGTCTGAAGCGATTGCGCGTAACCTGCGTGAAATGTCACGTCTGAGCGTACCGGTTATCTGCACCGTTATCGGCGAAGGTGGCTCCGGTGGCGCGCTGGCGATCGGCGTGGGCGATAAAGTGAATATGCTGCAATACAGCACCTATTCTGTTATCTCCCCGGAAGGCTGTGCATCCATTCTGTGGAAAAGCGCAGACAAAGCGCCGTTGGCGGCAGAAGCGATGGGCATTATTGCCCCGCGTCTGAAAGAGCTGAAGCTGATCGATTCTATCGTACCGGAACCGCTGGGCGGGGCGCATCGTAATCCAGAAGTCATGGCTGCGTCGCTGAAAGCACAGCTGCTGGCCGATCTGGCCGATCTCGATGTGTTAAGTACGGAAGAGCTGAAAAATCGCCGTTACCAGCGACTGATGAGCTACGGTTACGCGTAAACTGCATATATTCTGAAAAGGGCCACAACGCTGTGGCCCTTTTTTTTTACCTGCGGTTTGACCAGGCTATGATTAACTAAGGTTTTTCCAGGAGGAACGCATGAATATCATTGCCATCATGGGACCGCATGGCGTCTTTTATAAAGATGAGCCCATCAAGGAACTTGAACGTGCACTACTGCAGCAGGGATTTCAGATTATCTGGCCGCAGAATAGCGTCGACCTGCTGAAATTTATTGAGCATAACCCGCGAATTTGCGGCGTCATTTTTGACTGGGATAAGTACAGCCTGGAGCTGTGTAGCGATATCAACCAGCTTAACGAATACCTGCCACTTTACGCCTTTATCAATACCCATTCGACGATGGATGTCAGCGCACACGACCTGCGCATGGCGCTGTGGTTTTTCGAGTATGCTCTAGGCCAGTCTGACGATATTGCCACCCGTATTCGCCAGTACACCAATGAATACCTCGATAACATCACTCCGCCGTTTACCAGGGCGTTGTTCACCTACGTGAAAGAAGGGAAGTATACCTTCTGTACGCCGGGGCACATGGCGGGGACGGCATACCAAAAGAGCCCAGTGGGCTGCCTGTTCTATGACTTTTTTGGCGGCAATACGCTCAAGGCCGACGTCTCCATTTCCGTGACCGAATTGGGTTCGCTGCTGGACCATACTGGCCCGCACCTGGAGGCCGAAGAATATATCGCCCGCACCTTTGGGGCAGAGCAGAGCTATATGGTGACGAATGGCACCTCGACGTCGAATAAAATTGTCGGTATGTATGCAGCCCCGACCGGAAGTACGCTACTGATCGATCGTAACTGTCATAAATCACTGGCGCATTTGCTGATGATGAGCGACGTGGTACCCATCTGGCTGAAGCCCACGCGTAATGCGCTGGGTATTCTTGGCGGTATCCCTAAGCGTGAATTTACCCGTGAGAGTATTGAGCGCAAAGTCGGAGAGACCGCCCAGGCCCAGTGGCCAGTACATGCGGTGATCACCAACTCTACCTACGACGGTCTGCTGTATAACACCAACTGGATCAAACAGACGTTGGACGTGCCGTCTATTCATTTTGACTCGGCCTGGGTGCCATACACTCATTTTCACCCGATCTATCAGGGGAAAAGCGGCATGAGCGGCGAACGAGTACCTGGTAAGGTTATCTTTGAAACCCAGTCGACCCATAAGATGCTGGCGGCGCTGTCGCAGGCTTCTCTGATCCACATTAAAGGTGACTACGATGAAGAGACCTTTAATGAAGCCTTTATGATGCATACCTCGACGTCGCCGAGCTACCCGATTGTCGCGTCAATAGAAACGGCGGCGGCAATGCTGCGCGGCAACTCAGGCAAGCGCTTAATCAATCGCTCCGTTGAGCGTGCGCTGCATTTTCGCAAAGAAGTACAGCGACTGCGGGAAGAATCGGACGGCTGGTTCTTTGATATCTGGCAGCCGGAAAAGGTGGATGAAGCGGAATGCTGGCCCGTTGCGCCGGGTGAAGACTGGCATGGGTTTACCGATGCCGACGCCGACCACATGTTCCTCGATCCGGTGAAAGTGACTATTCTGACACCGGGGATGGATGAACAGGGAAACATGAGTGACGAAGGGATCCCGGCGGCGCTGGTGGCGAAATTCCTCGACGAACGCGGTGTCGTGGTGGAGAAAACGGGTCCGTATAATCTGTTATTTTTGTTCAGCATTGGCATTGATAAAACCCGGGCGATGGGGTTGCTGCGCGGGCTGACAGAGTTCAAACGTTCGTACGATCTGAATTTGCGTGTGAAGAATATGCTGCCAGATTTGTATGCTGAAGATCCGGATTTCTATCGCAATATGCGTATTCAGGATCTGGCACAGGGGATCCATAATCTGATCCGCCAACACGATCTCTCCGGGCTAATGCTACGGGCATTTGACACCCTACCGGAAATGAAAATGACGCCACATCAGGCCTGGCAGCGGCAGATCAAAGGCGAGGTGGAGACGGTGACGCTTGACCAACTGGTGGGGCGCATTTCTGCAAATATGATCCTGCCTTATCCTCCCGGCGTACCGTTGCTGATGCCGGGGGAAATGATCACCGAAGACAGCCGGGCGGTGCTCGATTTCCTGTTGATGCTGTGTTCTGTCGGCCATCATTATCCCGGATTCGACACGGATATTCATGGCGCTAAACTGGGTGAGGACGGCGTGTACCGTGTGAGAGTCCTAAAAATGGCATCGCAGCTTGCCTGAACCGACCGTGGACGAGTAACGTGCGAAAAGAAAACTAAAGAGGCTAAGACGCTATGCTGGGATTAAAACAGGTTCACCATATTGCCATTATTGCGACGGACTACGCGGTGAGTAAGGCATTTTACTGCGACGTGCTGGGCTTTACGCTGATGAGCGAGGTCTACCGGGAAGAGCGCGACTCCTGGAAAGGCGATCTGGCGCTGAACGGGCAGTACGTGATTGAGCTTTTTTCTTTTCCATTTCCACCTTGCCGTCCCAGTCGACCGGAAGCCTGCGGGTTACGCCATCTGGCGTTCAGCGTGGATGATGTGGAAAAGGCGATAGCCCATCTGGAAAATCATAATGTGAAATGTGAGGTAGTACGTGTCGACCCCTTTACCGGCAAACGCTTTACTTTTTTCAACGATCCGGATGGATTACCACTTGAATTATACGAGCAGTAAGGCTTGTCATTGTAACGGTAGCCCGGTAACGTGCCGGGCAATACCCTAGTAAGTACTCATCATGACGACACTCACACTAAACACTTCACTTCTGACATCTCCCCATATCCTGGTGGCCTTTAGCGGTGGCCTCGACTCGACCGTGCTGTTGCACCAACTGGTGCTGTGGCGAAAACAACACCCCGACGTCGTGCTACGCGCTATCCACATCCACCATGGATTGAGTCCGCACGCAGACGAATGGGTGACGCACTGCGAATCGGTTTGTGCACAATGGCAGGTGCCGCTGGTGGTTGAACGGGTGCATCTTCAGGATGACGGGCTGGGGATAGAGGCGCAGGCCCGGCGGGCGCGCTATCAGGCTTTTGCCCGGACGCTGCTGCCGGGTGAAGTGCTGATGACCGCCCAGCATCTTGATGACCAGTGTGAAACCTTTTTGCTGGCGCTCAAACGCGGCAGCGGCCCGGCCGGACTTTCTGCAATGGGGGAAAGTTCACCGTTTGCTGGGACCCAGCTTATTCGCCCGCTATTGGCGCAAACGCGTGACGCGCTTGAACGCTGGGCGTTGGAGCATGGACTACGCTGGATTGAAGATGAAAGTAATCAGGATGATGCCTACGATCGCAATTTTCTGCGGCTACGTATAATCCCGCAACTGCAACAGCGCTGGCCGCACTTTGCTGACGCGGCGGCCCGCAGTGCGGTGCTGTGTGCCGAGCAGGAACGTTTGTTGGATGAGTTACTTGCCAATGATTTAGCGGAGTGTGTCACCGAGCAGGACACCCTTTTAGTTGAGCCATTAATGACGATGAGCGATGTACGACGTGCAGCGCTGCTTCGTCGCTGGCTGGCAGGGCTGAATGCACCGATGCCATCCCGGGATGCGCTGGCGCGAATCTGGCAGGAAGTGGTGCTGGCACGGGAAGATGCTGCGCCGTGCTTGTGCGTAGGCGAATATGAAATCCGCCGCTATCAGTCACAGCTGTGGTGGGTGAAATCCGTTACCGGGCAAAGTGAAACTGCCATCCCGTGGTCATGCTGGCAAACACCGCTGACGCTGCCTGCCGGGCTGGGAGACGTACAGTTACTCCCAACGGGAAAATTACGTATGCCGCACGTGGGTGAACCGGTCAGTATTCGCTTTAAAGCGCCCGGGTTATTACACATTGTCGGGCGTAACGGTGGGCGTAAGCTCAAAAAAATATGGCAGGAGCAGGGAATTCCGCCCTGGCGACGCGATACCACGCCGTTACTGTTTTACGGCGAAACGCTGATTGCGGCAGCCGGTGTCTTTGTTACGCGGGAAGGACTGGCGGAAGGGGAAGAAGGCGTGAATCTGGTATGGCATGCCTGATGGCGTTGCGCTTATCAGGCCTACGTATCGCATGGAAAGTAGGCCGGATAAGGTGCTTGCACCGCCATCCGGCAACAAAATAATCAGGATTCGCTAACCACCACGGTACCGATTTCCGGGTGGCTGAAGCTGGCAATCTTGTCGAGACGAAGCTCACGTGATTCTCCAGAGACGTCTGCAACCAGATATTCCACATTTTTGCGTGAAACCAGGTCATTGGCTTTCGCCTGCAGCACTTCGCCATCTTTCAGCGCCAGCGTCAGTAATAAATGGTGCTGGCAGGCGAGCTCAAGATTGTCGTAATCATCACAGTTAATGGGTTGATACGTTTCATTCATTGACATAATCGCTCACCAGTAAGTTCGCGGCAGCATAGGCCGCTTTTTCTCTGACCGACTCTGAAAGGGCGCTGTCTTCCGCCACTTCATTCAGCACTTTCAATACGCAACCCAGCGCATCCGGGACATACCCTAAGTCTCCGCTGGCGATTTCCGCGTACCGCTTGCGTATTAACTCACAATATTTTTCCACATGCCCTCCTGTCAGTACTCTGACTTAACCGTGGATGCAAGTCTAAGCCTACGAAGATAAACTCTGTTTAGCAAGGTGACTATACCATACTCATTCAAGCAATATCAGCGCCTTGATAGAAGAGCTGTTAGCAGCCTTTTGGCGTAGTTTTCGCTACAATGTGCGCCTGATTCGAAAGGAGTTCTCTCATGGCGCTTAAAGCGACAATTTATAAAGCCGTTGTCAACGTGGCGGATCTTGACCGCAACCAGTTTCTTGACGCGGCATTGACGCTGGCGCGTCACCCTTCTGAAACCCAGGAACGCATGATGCTGCGCCTGTTGGCATGGATTAAATATGCCAATGAGCGGTTACAGTTTACGCGGGGCTTGAGCGCAGAAGATGAGCCAGAAGCATGGCTGCGTAACGATCATCTGGGCATTGATTTATGGATTGAACTCGGCCTGCCGGATGAGCGTCGGATTAAGAAGGCCTGTACTCAGTCTGGGGAAGTTGCTCTGTTTACCTATAACAGTCGGGCGGCGCAAATCTGGTGGCAGCAAAACCAGAATAAGTGCGCACAGTTTAAAAATTTGACTGTCTGGTATCTGGATGACGAACAGCTGGCGCAGCTGAGCGACTTTGCCGGGCGTACTATGACGTTGCAGGCGACCATCCAGGATGGGGCTATCTGGTTGTCAGACTCTCAGAACAATCTGGAAATTCATCTGACCGCGTGGCAGCAGCGTTGATGATCGTTCTCTCCCGAAACGTCTCTATCCCTGATAATGAGCTGGAAATCACGGCTATCCGGGCACAGGGTGCGGGTGGGCAGCACGTTAATAAGACCTCGACCGCCATCCATTTGCGCTTTGACATTCGGGCCTCTGGCCTGCCAGAGTATTACAAGGAACGCTTGCTGGCGGCCAGTCATCATCTGATCACTGCCGATGGCGTCATCATCATTAAGGCGCAGGAATATCGCAGTCAGGAACTCAACCGGGAAGCGGCTCTGGCCAGGCTGGTGGCGTTGATTAAAGAATTAACCGCAGTGCAAAAAAGCCGCCAGGCAACGCGTCCTACGCGCGCTTCGAAAGAGCGCCGGTTGTCATCGAAGGCGCAAAAATCCACCGTGAAGGCGCTGCGCGGGAAAGTTCGTCGTTCGCAGGACTGACGAACAGGAATAAAAAAATCATAAGGATTTTATAGTGAAAACAGCAATATTGTCAGTGGTCGCTGTATGCACGCTCTTTTCCTTGATCGGCTGTAATAATCGTACTGACGTCGAAGCATTGCAGTCGACGCGGGCGGCAGAATTAAAACCGATGCAGCAAAGTTGGCGTGGCATCTTGCCCTGCGCCGACTGCGAAGGGATTGAAACCTCGCTGTTCCTGGAAAAAGACGGGACCTGGGTGATGAACGAACGGTATCAGGGCGTACGGGATGAACCGTCTTCCTTTGCCTCCTATGGCACCTGGGCACGCACGGCGGATAAGCTGGTGTTGACCGACAGCAAAGGTGAGAAGTTTTACTACCGGGCAAAAGGTGAGGCGCTGGAAATGCTCGATCGTGAAGGTAATCCGATCGAATCGCAGTTCAACTATACCCTTGAGCCGGTGTCAGCCAGTTTGCCCGTCACGCCAATGCCGATGCGTGGGATGTATTTCTACATGGCGGATGCGGCTGTCTTTACCGACTGTGCGACGGGCAAGCGTATGCCGGTAGCAAATAATGCCCAGCTTGAACGCGGCTATTTAGCTGCTCGCACGGAAACTGGCCAATCGGTCTTGTTGACCCTTGAAGGACATTTCACGCAGGAGGCGAACCCGGATACGGGCGAGAAGGTGAAAACGCTGATGGCGGATAAAGACGCGAAGTTTATACCCGGTAAAGGGTGTAATTAATCTCTGAAAAAAAGGCCCTGATGATCAGGGCCTTTTGCTGTATTAGCCTTTAATGGCTTTAATCAGATAGTCGACGATGTCGCCGGTTTTAATCAGCTGTTTCTCGCCGTTACGACGGTATTTGTACTCGATATCATCGTTATCGAGGTTACGGTCGCCCAGCACGATGGTGTGCGGAATACCGATCAGTTCCATATCGGCAAACATCACGCCTGGACGTTCTTTACGATCGTCCATCAGCACTTCGATACCCTGCGCGCGTAGCTCAGCGTAAAGCTTCTCAGCCAGTTCCTGTACGCGGTAGGATTTGTGCATGTTCATCGGCAGAATCGCCACCTGGAACGGCGCGATGGCGTCCGGCCAGACAATGCCGCGATCGTCAAAGTTCTGTTCAATAGCGGCAGCAACAACGCGAGTCACCCCGATACCGTAGCAGCCCATGGTCAGAATCTGGTTACGACCATCTTCGCCCTGAACGGAAGCTTTCATTGCTTCAGAGTACTTGGTACCCAGCTGGAAGATGTGACCGACTTCGATACCGCGTTTAATCAGTAGTGTGCCTTTGCCGTCCGGGCTCGGGTCGCCGGCAACGACGTTACGGATGTCAGCCACTTCTGGCGTGGCGACATCACGATCCCAGTTAATACCGAAATAGTGTTTACCGTCGATGTTAGCACCTGCTGCGAAGTCGCTCATGACCGCAACGGTACGATCGATAACTACCGGGATTGGCATGTTCACTGGACCGAGCGAGCCAGGACCTGCTTTGACTACGGCACGAATTTCTTCTTCGGTGGCGAAGGTCAGCGGGCTGGCAACCTGCGGCAGTTTTTCTGCTTTGATTTCGTTCAGTTCGTGATCGCCACGAACCAGCAGCGCAACCAGCGGGTAGCTGCTGCCTTCGACCGCTTTCACCAGCAGCGTTTTAACGGTTTTTTCGATCGGCAGATTGAACTGCTCAACCAGCTCAGCGATGGTTTTCGCGTTTGGCGTATCGACCAGCGTCATTTCCTGCGTGGCGGCGCCGCGCGGTTCTTTTGGTGCTACGGCTTCTGCAAATTCGATGTTGGCAGCAAAGTCGGAGCTGTCAGAGAACACCACGTCATCTTCGCCGCTCTGCGCCAGAACCTGGAATTCGTGAGAAGCGCTACCGCCGATAGAACCGGTGTCAGCCTGTACCGCACGGAAATCCAGACCCATACGGCTGAAGATCTTGCTGTACGCGGCATACATTGCGTCGTAGGTTTCTTGCAAAGATTCCTGAGTCGTATGGAAAGAGTACGCATCTTTCATCAGGAATTCACGGGAGCGCATGACGCCGAAACGCGGACGCACTTCGTCACGGAATTTAGTCTGGATCTGGTAGAAGTTCAGCGGCAGCTGTTTGTAGGAGCTGAGCTCGTTACGGATCAGGTCGGTGATCACTTCTTCATGCGTTGGGCCGAGTACGAATGGACGATCGCCGCGGTCAGCAATACGCAGCAGTTCCGGGCCGTACTGTTCCCAACGGCCGCTCTCTTCCCACAGTTCAGAAGGCTGAACTACCGGCATTAACACCTCGATAGCACCGGCGTTGTTCATCTCTTCACGCACGATGTTTTCGACTTTTTTCAGGACGCGCACGCCGGTCGGCAGCCAGGTATATAACCCGGAGGCCAGCTTGCGAATCATCCCGGCGCGCAGCATCAGCTGGTGGCTGATAACCTCGGCGTCGGCAGGTGTCTCCTTCAGAGTGGAGAGCAGATATTGGCTAGTACGCATGTTGTTACGGTTCCAGTTGAACGATCGAACAGGCTCAACGCGAGCCTGACACAAAAAAAGTGGTTTAGTTTACCAGCGAGAAAGGGATGTCAAAAGAGAAGGGTGCGAAATTACCGGGGTTCGAGCGCAAAGACTTCGAAACCCTCTGCCGTCACGCGCCAGCGCACGTTGAAATCGTGTAGCCAGACGGCGTACGTTTTGCCTGTCTCTTCACCCTTACGATACGCAGGACGCGGGTCCTGTGCCAGCACTTCACCAATAAATGTTTTTAGCAGCGGATAACGTTTTTCCATCATCAGAAGTTGTTGCTCAACCTCAGGGGTGAAACCGACCGCCATTTCCGCGACTGGCGCATGCTGTGCATAGCTGGCGGTGGCATTGGGTAGTGCTTCAGCAAACGGCAGGTAGGGCTTGATATCGACCACCGGAGTTCCGTCGACCAGATCCAGACTGCCCAGTTGTAGGACGACGTTATCTTTCTGGCAGACAATACCTTTTAGTTCGACCAGCGACATGCCGACAGGGTTAGGGCGAAAGGTCGAACGTGTAGCAAAGACGCCCATTCTGGCGTTGCCGCCAAGTCGGGGCGGGCGTACGGTTGGCCGCCATCCACCTTCCATTGTCTGGTGAAAAACAAAAATCACCCACAAATGGCTGAACGCTTCCAGGCCGCGAACGGCATCGGCCTGGTTATACGGTGCGAGCAAATGCAGTTCGCCGTTGGCACTTTTCACCAGACCTGGCTGGCGTGGAACGGCGAATTTTTCTTTATAGGGAGAGCGGATAAAGCCTATTTGCTCGAACTGAAAGTGGCTCATTTCGTCGAAATATTCAGTGCAGAACCAATGCAAACCGCCTGACGGTAGCAACCCGGTGTTCCGCTGGTCACTTCGCAGCTGTGCAGCAATACCGCATTCGCTTTCATTTTAGAGGCATTTATCTGCATGCGTTTGCGTGCGGTTGGAATACTTGGAGGAGAATCCTGGTTTGATGCCTGGCAGGATTCACCGCTGACTTCACCCAGATCGCGGAATGGTTTACCAACCAGATCTTCAGCGTTGGTGATAATTCTTACCGGTGTGGCACGCGGTGCTTTTGGTTTTTCTGGCTCCACTTTCGGCGGGGTCGTAGTGCTTTGAACGGGTTCAACAGGGGATCTGCTTAACATAGAACAGCCGCTCAACATGAGTGCTACTAAACAGATCGGTAAAGCACGCATAATATTTCCTCAATGAATGATCTAAACGTCAGATATTGAATCAGGTGCTTGCATAAATGACAAGACGGGCAAGCGCCCGTCCTGATGATATTACAGATTTTGGAAACAGCCTAAAATTACCAGCCCTTAACAGCGCCGCCATTGAAGACTTTGTTTGCCGCTTCGTAAACTTCGTCAGACTGATACGCCTCAACGAATTTCTTCACATTCTCAGCATCTTTATTGTCTTCGCGAGTTACGATCAGGTTTACGTACGGGGAGTCTTTATCTTCAACAAAGATACCGTCTTTTGCCGGGGTCAGGCCGATCTGGCTGGCGTAGGTGGTATTGATAACCGCCAGCGCGATCTGTGCGTCGTCCAGTGAACGCGGCAGCTGTGGTGCTTCCAGCTCTACCAGTTTCAGGTTTTTCGGGTTTTCAACCACATCCAGCGCGGTTGGCAGCAGGCCAACGCCGTCTTTCAGTTTGATCAGGCCCACTTTCTGCAGCAGCAGCAGGGAACGACCGAGGTTAGTCGGGTCGTTTGGAATCGCTACCTGAGAACCGTCCTGCAGTTCATCCAGTGATTTGATTTTTTTGGAATAGCCAGCAATTGGGTAGACGAACGTATTGCCTGCAGCAACCAGTTTGTAACCGCGATCTTTGATCTGCTGATCCAGGTATGGTTTGTGCTGGAAGGCATTGGCATCGATATCGCCTTTGCTCAGCGCTTCGTTAGGCAGGACGTAATCGTTGAACGTGACCAGTTCAACGTCCAGACCGTATTTTTCTTTCGCCACTTTCTGTGCGACTTCGGCAACCTGCTGCTCTGCGCCAACAATAACGCCCACTTTGATGTGGTTTGGATCTTTTTCATCCTGACCGCAACCCACAAGTGCCAGAGAACCGATTAGGGCTCCAACTGCCGCAAAGGTTTTGAATTTGAACGCCATGCTTATTTCCTTTTCTTAATGAGTTTTTCTGTGTTGTGTGTAACGTTACTTGTGCGTGACCGCCCGGACGATGCGATCGCCGGATAACTGAATTAAATAAACCAGAACGACAAGTAATACCAGTACTGTATTCATCACGGTAGCGTTGTATCCAATGTAACCGTATTGATAGCCAATCTGCCCAAGACCGCCCGCACCGACGGCCCCGCCCATTGCTGAGTAACCGACCAGGGTAATCAGCGTGATCGTTGCCGCATTCACCAGGCCTGGCAACGCTTCTGGTAGTAACACTTTACGCACGATCTGTAACGGCGTAGCGCCCATCGCTCTTGAGGCTTCAATCAGCCCGGTCGGGATTTCCAGCAGCGCATTTTCTACCATTCGGGCAATAAACGGTGCGGCACCCACGGTCAGCGGGACGATAGCGGCCTGTAAACCGATCGAGGTGCCGACAATCATGCGGGTAAATGGAATCATCCATACCAGCAGTATAATGAATGGGATGGAGCGGAAAATATTGACCAGCGCTGACAGCGTACGATAGAGCTTCGCGTTCTCGATGATTTGCCCCGGACGCGTGACGTACAGCAGTACGCCGACGGGCAGGCCAATCACAAAGCCAAAAAAACCGGACACAAAGGTCATTGCCAGCGTTTCCCATACGCCGCGAACTAGCAGCCACATCATTGGCTCAGACATAACCCAGTACCTCTACTTTTACATGGTGTTCCTGCAGCCAGTTGATGGCCGCTTGTGTATCTTCTTGTGCGCCGTGCATTTCAGTCAGCATGATGCCGAACTTGACGCCACCGGCGTAATCCATCTGCGCACTGATAATGTTGTTGTTCACATTAAAGCGGCGAGCAATTTCGGAAAGCAGTGGGGCATCGACAGAGTGGCCGGTAAACTCCATACGCAGCATCGGGACGCTATCGGCTTCTGGTTCTGCTTTTAAGCGTTCCTGATAATCTTCTGGAATATCCAGATGCAGCGTGGATTGAATGAATTTCTGCGCCAGCGGCGTTTTCGGATGTGAAAACACTTCACTCACCGTGTCCTGCTCGATCAGTTCACCGTTACTGATAACCGCCACGCAGTCACAAATACGTTTTACGACGTCCATCTCATGGGTAATCAGCAGGATGGTTAACCCAAGACGGCGGTTAATGTCTTTCAGTAATTCCAGAATCGAACGGGTCGTTGCCGGATCGAGTGCGCTGGTGGCCTCATCGCACAGCAATACCTTCGGTTGGCTTGCCAGAGCACGGGCAATGGCGACACGCTGTTTCTGGCCGCCTGAAAGGTTGGCGGCATAGCTGTCGTGCTTATCGCCAAGGCCCACTAAATCCAGTAGCTCGGTAACGCGACGTTTGATCTCTTCTTTTGGGGTGTTGTCCAGCTCCAGTGGAAGCGCGACGTTACCAAATACCGTGCGGGAAGACAGCAGGTTAAAGTGCTGGAAAATCATGCCGATTTGACGGCGAGCTTTGGTCAGCTCGGATTCAGAAAGCGTAGTGAGCTCCTGACCGCCGACCTGTACACTGCCCTCCGTTGGGCGTTCAAGTAAGTTAACGCAGCGGATGAGCGTACTTTTACCGGCACCTGAGGCGCCAATAACGCCATAAATCTGTCCGGCAGGAACATGCAGGCTGACATTGTTCAATGCCTGAATGGTGCGCGTCCCCTGCTGGAACACTTTGGTGATATTCGAAAGTTTAATCATGGGTTATTTATTATCGTAATTAAGTTAGCCGTGGCATTTTCGTCTGTCTGGTACGGTCGACGTCGTTAATAAGATGGATGTTAAGGCATCCAGACGTCTAAATCAATCTGGCTTTGCACGATGAGCACTTTCTTGCCTGCCGAAACATGCGATACTAGAGCAACATGCCTTATTCAGGAGCTATAAAAGGTGGCAAAGTCTGTACCTGCAATTTTTCTCGACCGTGACGGTACCATTAATGTGGACCACGGTTACGTACATGAGATCGACGAGTTCGAGTTTATCGACGGCGTTATTGATGCCATGCGTGAACTTAAACAGATGGGCTATGCACTTATCGTCGTGACTAACCAGTCGGGTATTGCCCGCGGTAAATTTACTGAAGCGCAGTTTGAAACGCTGACGGAGTGGATGGACTGGTCGCTGGCCGATCGTGATGTTGATCTGGATGGCATCTACTATTGTCCTCACCACCCGCAGGGAACGGTAGAAGAGTACCGCCAGGTTTGCGACTGTCGTAAACCGCATCCAGGAATGCTTCTCTCTGCGCAAGAGTTCCTGCACATAGATATGGCGGCTTCCTATATGGTGGGCGACAAAATAGAAGATATGCAGGCAGCAGCCGCTGCTAACGTTGGGACCAAAGTATTGGTGCGCACGGGTAAGCCTGTCACGCCAGAAGCAGAAAATGCGGCTGATTTAGTGATAAATAGCCTGGCTGACCTGCCATTGGCGATAAAAAAGCAGCAAAAGTAAGCGTTATGGATAAAAGGTGAGCGGTTGAAACAAAAATGCATTTTTCCGCTTGTCTTCCTGAGTCGACTCCCTATAATGCGCCTCCATCGACACGGCGGATGTGAATCACTTCACACAAACAGCCGGTTCGGTTGAAGAGAAAAACCTGAAAATAAACGGTTGACTCTGAAAGAGGAAAGCGTAGTATACGCCACCTCGCAACAGTGAGCGAAAGCCGTGTTGCACTGCTCTTTAACAATTTATCAGACAATCTGTGTGGGCACTCGAAGATACGGATTCTTAACGTCGTAAGACGAAAAATGAATACCAAGTCTCTGAGTGAACATACGTAATTCATTACGAAGTTTAATTCACGAGCATCAAACTTAAATTGAAGAGTTTGATCATGGCTCAGATTGAACGCTGGCGGCAGGCCTAACACATGCAAGTCGAACGGTAGCACAGAGGAGCTTGCTCCTTGGGTGACGAGTGGCGGACGGGTGAGTAATGTCTGGGAAACTGCCCGATGGAGGGGGATAACTACTGGAAACGGTAGCTAATACCGCATAACGTCGCAAGACCAAAGAGGGGGACCTTCGGGCCTCTTGCCATCGGATGTGCCCAGATGGGATTAGCTAGTAGGTGGGGTAACGGCTCACCTAGGCGACGATCCCTAGCTGGTCTGAGAGGATGACCAGCCACACTGGAACTGAGACACGGTCCAGACTCCTACGGGAGGCAGCAGTGGGGAATATTGCACAATGGGCGCAAGCCTGATGCAGCCATGCCGCGTGTATGAAGAAGGCCTTCGGGTTGTAAAGTACTTTCAGCGAGGAGGAAGGGGATGTGGTTAATAACCGCATTCATTGACGTTACTCGCAGAAGAAGCACCGGCTAACTCCGTGCCAGCAGCCGCGGTAATACGGAGGGTGCAAGCGTTAATCGGAATTACTGGGCGTAAAGCGCACGCAGGCGGTCTGTCAAGTCGGATGTGAAATCCCCGGGCTCAACCTGGGAACTGCATCCGAAACTGGCAGGCTAGAGTCTTGTAGAGGGGGGTAGAATTCCAGGTGTAGCGGTGAAATGCGTAGAGATCTGGAGGAATACCGGTGGCGAAGGCGGCCCCCTGGACAAAGACTGACGCTCAGGTGCGAAAGCGTGGGGAGCAAACAGGATTAGATACCCTGGTAGTCCACGCCGTAAACGATGTCGACTTGGAGGTTGTTCCCTTGAGGAGTGGCTTCCGGAGCTAACGCGTTAAGTCGACCGCCTGGGGAGTACGGCCGCAAGGTTAAAACTCAAATGAATTGACGGGGGCCCGCACAAGCGGTGGAGCATGTGGTTTAATTCGATGCAACGCGAAGAACCTTACCTACTCTTGACATCCAGAGAACTTAGCAGAGATGCTTTGGTGCCTTCGGGAACTCTGAGACAGGTGCTGCATGGCTGTCGTCAGCTCGTGTTGTGAAATGTTGGGTTAAGTCCCGCAACGAGCGCAACCCTTATCCTTTGTTGCCAGCGGTTCGGCCGGGAACTCAAAGGAGACTGCCAGTGATAAACTGGAGGAAGGTGGGGATGACGTCAAGTCATCATGGCCCTTACGA
Organism: Citrobacter sp. KH_055_1; assembly: GCF_057838705.1. Lineage (NCBI taxonomy): Bacteria > Pseudomonadati > Pseudomonadota > Gammaproteobacteria > Enterobacterales > Enterobacteriaceae > Citrobacter > Citrobacter sp. KH_055_1. The sequence goes on along the minus strand of NZ_CM174473.1, from coordinate 3,819,478 downwards.
GTAGGGCTACACACGTGCTACAATGGCATATACAAAGAGAAGCGACCTCGCGAGAGCAAGCGGACCTCATAAAGTATGTCGTAGTCCGGATTGGAGTCTGCAACTCGACTCCATGAAGTCGGAATCGCTAGTAATCGTAGATCAGAATGCTACGGTGAATACGTTCCCGGGCCTTGTACACACCGCCCGTCACACCATGGGAGTGGGTTGCAAAAGAAGTAGGTAGCTTAACCTTCGGGAGGGCGCTTACCACTTTGTGATTCATGACTGGGGTGAAGTCGTAACAAGGTAACCGTAGGGGAACCTGCGGTTGGATCACCTCCTTACCTTAAAGAAACGTTCTTTGTAGTGCTCACACAGATTGTCTGATGAAAAGTAAAGAAGCAAGACGGCTGCGAAGTCGTGACACTCCGTGTCCCCTTCGTCTAGCGGTTAGGACTCCGCCCTTTCACGGCGGCAACAGGGGTTCGAATCCCCTAGGGGACGCCACTTGCTGGTCGTGAGTGAAAGGCACAACCTATCGATATCTCAAAACTAACTCAGTGAGTTACGTTTGAGATATTTGCTCTTTAAAAATCTGGATCAAGCTGAAAATTGAAACGACACACTGTGTCTGTTCTCCGTAATAAGAACAGATAAATGGTGTGTTCGAGTCTCTCAAATTTTCGCAACACGATGTGTTTTACGAAACATCTTCGGGTTGTGAGGTTAAGCGACTAAGCGTACACGGTGGATGCCCTGGCAGTCAGAGGCGATGAAGGACGTGCTAATCTGCGATAAGCGTCGGTAAGGTGATATGAACCGTTATAGCCGGCGATTTCCGAATGGGGAAACCCAGTGTGTTTCGACACACTATCGTTAAGTGAATACATAGCTTAACGAAGCGAACCGGGGGAACTGAAACATCTAAGTACCCCGAGGAAAAGAAATCAACCGAGATTCCCCCAGTAGCGGCGAGCGAACGGGGAGCAGCCCAGAGTCTGAATCAGCATGTGTGGTAGTGGAACGGTCTGGAAAGTCCGACGGTACAGGGTGATAGTCCCGTACACAAAATCGCATGTGTTGTGAACTCGAAGAGTAGGGCGGGACACGTGGTATCCTGTCTGAATATGGGGGGACCATCCTCCAAGGCTAAATACTCCTGACTGACCGATAGTGAACCAGTACCGTGAGGGAAAGGCGAAAAGAACCCCGGCGAGGGGAGTGAAAAAGAACCTGAAACCGTGTACGTACAAGCAGTGGGAGCCTTGATTTATCAGGGTGACTGCGTACCTTTTGTATAATGGGTCAGCGACTTATATTCTGTAGCAAGGTTAACCGTATAGGGGAGCCGAAGGGAAACCGAGTCTTAACTGGGCGTTAAGTTGCAGGGTATAGACCCGAAACCCGGTGATCTAGCCATGGGCAGGTTGAAGGTTGGGTAACACTAACTGGAGGACCGAACCGACTAATGTTGAAAAATTAGCGGATGACTTGTGGCTGGGGGTGAAAGGCCAATCAAACCGGGAGATAGCTGGTTCTCCCCGAAAGCTATTTAGGTAGCGCCTCGTGAATTCATCTTCGGGGGTAGAGCACTGTTTCGGCTAGGGGGTCATCCCGACTTACCAACCCGATGCAAACTACGAATACCGAAGAATGTTATCACGGGAGACACACGGCGGGTGCTAACGTCCGTCGTGAAGAGGGAAACAACCCAGACCGCCAGCTAAGGTCCCAAAGTCACAGTTAAGTGGGAAACGATGTGGGAAGGCACAGACAGCCAGGATGTTGGCTTAGAAGCAGCCATCATTTAAAGAAAGCGTAATAGCTCACTGGTCGAGTCGGCCTGCGCGGAAGATGTAACGGGGCTAAACTGTGCACCGAAGCTGCGGCAGCGACACTATGTGTTGTTGGGTAGGGGAGCGTTCTGTAAGCCGTTGAAGGTGTCCTGTGAGGGGTGCTGGAGGTATCAGAAGTGCGAATGCTGACATAAGTAACGATAATGCGGGTGAAAAACCCGCACGCCGGAAGACCAAGGGTTCCTGTCCAACGTTAATCGGGGCAGGGTGAGTCGACCCCTAAGGCGAGGCCGAAAGGCGTAGTCGATGGGAAACAGGTTAATATTCCTGTACTTGGTGTTACTGCGAAGGGGGGACGGAGAAGGCTATGTTAGCCGGGCGACGGTTGTCCCGGTTTAAGCATGTAGGCGGGAAGTTTAGGTAAATCCGGACTTCTGTATAACGCTGAGGTGTGATGACGAGGCACTACGGTGCTGAAGTAACAAATGCCCTGCTTCCAGGAAAAGCCTCTAAGCATCAGGTAACACGAAATCGTACCCCAAACCGACACAGGTGGTCAGGTAGAGAATACCAAGGCGCTTGAGAGAACTCGGGTGAAGGAACTAGGCAAAATGGTGCCGTAACTTCGGGAGAAGGCACGCTGATGGTAGGTGAAGCGACTTGCTCGTGGAGCTGAAATCAGTCGAAGATACCAGCTGGCTGCAACTGTTTATTAAAAACACAGCACTGTGCAAACACGAAAGTGGACGTATACGGTGTGACGCCTGCCCGGTGCCGGAAGGTTAATTGATGGGGTTATCCGTAAGGAGAAGCTCTTGATCGAAGCCCCGGTAAACGGCGGCCGTAACTATAACGGTCCTAAGGTAGCGAAATTCCTTGTCGGGTAAGTTCCGACCTGCACGAATGGCGTAATGATGGCCAGGCTGTCTCCACCCGAGACTCAGTGAAATTGAACTCGCTGTGAAGATGCAGTGTACCCGCGGCAAGACGGAAAGACCCCGTGAACCTTTACTATAGCTTGACACTGAACACTGGTCCTTGATGTGTAGGATAGGTGGGAGGCTTTGAAGTGTGGACGCCAGTCTGCATGGAGCCAACCTTGAAATACCACCCTTTAATGGCTGGTGTTCTAACGTAGACCCGTAATCCGGGTTGCGGACAGTGTCTGGTGGGTAGTTTGACTGGGGCGGTCTCCTCCTAAAGAGTAACGGAGGAGCACGAAGGTTAGCTAATCCTGGTCGGACATCAGGAGGTTAGTGCAAAGGCATAAGCTAGCTTGACTGCGAGAGTGACGGCTCGAGCAGGTGCGAAAGCAGGTCTTAGTGATCCGGTGGTTCTGAATGGAAGGGCCATCGCTCAACGGATAAAAGGTACTCCGGGGATAACAGGCTGATACCGCCCAAGAGTTCATATCGACGGCGGTGTTTGGCACCTCGATGTCGGCTCATCACATCCTGGGGCTGAAGTAGGTCCCAAGGGTATGGCTGTTCGCCATTTAAAGTGGTACGCGAGCTGGGTTTAGAACGTCGTGAGACAGTTCGGTCCCTATCTGCCGTGGGCGCTGGAGAATTGAGGGGGGCTGCTCCTAGTACGAGAGGACCGGAGTGGACGCATCACTGGTGTTCGGGTTGTCATGCCAATGGCATTGCCCGGTAGCTAAATGCGGAAGAGATAAGTGCTGAAAGCATCTAAGCACGAAACTTGCCCCGAGATGAGTTCTCCCTGACTCCTTGAGAGTCCTGAAGGAACGTTGAAGACTACGACGTTGATAGGTCGGGTGTGTAAGTGTAGCGATACATTGAGCTAACCGATACTAATGAACCGTGAGGCTTAACCTTACAACGCCAAAGATGTTTTGGCGAAAGAAAGACATCAAATTCAGCTTGATACAGATAAAATCAGAACGCAAAAGCGGTCTGATAACAGAATTTGCCTGGCGGCTGTAGCGCGGTGGTCCCACCTGACCCCATGCCGAACTCAGAAGTGAAACGCCGTAGCGCCGATGGTAGTGTGGGGTCTCCCCATGCGAGAGTAGGGAACTGCCAGGCATCAAATTGCAGTAAACCGGGATGAAAAATCCGGGTAGTGACAAAGAAATTCGGTGGAGCGGTAGTTCAGTTGGTTAGAATACCTGCCTGTCACGCAGGGGGTCGCGGGTTCGAGTCCCGTCCGTTCCGCCACTTATTGAAAGCCCTGAGTTAACGCTCAGGGCTTTTTCTTTTGCTGTCATTCAATTATTGCTAAATCTGCAAAAATCCTCTGCGTTATACGCTCTTTTTATCTACACGTTAGAAGGCCATACTCCTCCGACTAACGAAGACTGTGATTAAAAAGAGGACATTTATGACTATCCCTGCATTCGGTTTAGGTACTTTTCGCCTGAAAGACGACGTCGTTATCGCTTCTGTTAAAACGGCTCTGGAACTGGGCTATCGGGCCGTCGACACCGCACAAATCTATGATAACGAAGCCGCGGTTGGTCAGGCGATTGCTGAAAGTGGTGTGCCGCGCAGTGAGCTGTATATCACCACCAAGATTTGGATTGAGAATCTCAGCGAAGAAAAACTGATCCCGAGCCTGAAAGAGAGTTTGAAGAAACTGCGTACCAATTACGTTGATCTGACGCTGATCCATTGGCCTTCACCAAACGATGCGGTTTCTGTTGAAGAATTTATGCATGCATTACTGGAAGCTAAAGCACAGGGCCTGACTCGCGAAATTGGTATCTCTAACTTTACCATTCCGCTAATGAAAAGAGCCATTGCTGCAGTGGGCGTAGAGAACATCGCGACCAACCAGATTGAGCTGTCCCCGTATCTGCAAAGCCGTCAGGTGGTTGACTGGGCCAAAGCGCACGGTATCCACATCACGTCTTACATGACGCTGGCATACGGTAAGGCACTGAAAGATGAAGTCATTGCCGGTATTGCCGCGAAACATAATGCGACACCGGCTCAGGCGATTCTGGCATGGGCGATGGGTGAGGGATACTCGGTGATCCCTTCTTCGACCAAGCGAGAAAACCTGGCCAGTAACCTGCTGGCGCTGGATCTGCGTCTGGATGCTGAAGACAACGCGGCGATCGCGGCGCTGGACTGCAACGATCGTCTGGTTAGCCCGGAAGGTCTGGCACCCGAGTGGGACTAATGACCTGACCCAGCGACCCTCTGTGCCCTTTAACCCTCTTTCACAGCTCCTGCGGGAGCTGTTCTTATATGTTCACTCAAAAAGTCGATAAATGCCCGAATGCGAGTGCTTACTGCCCGATCGCTGTAGTAAACAGCGCTGAACGGCATCTCTACTGGCAGGCGTTTATCCGCCAACAATTCGACCAGTTCACCTCGTGCGATCTCCTTATCAATCATATAATCTGAAAGACAGGCAATACCGTTTCCGCTCAGACAAAGTTGTTTTAGCGTTTCGCCGCTGTTAGAAGATAGTCCGCATTCAGCCTCATGAAGCTGCCCATCGCTGCAGGCAATCGGCCAGGTATTGAGTGAAACCGGTTCAGAAAAACCGAGACACAGGTGCTGCTTAAGCGCTTCGACGCTCTCTGGAACACCAAATTTCGCAATATAGTCAGGCGAAGCAATAATCTTACGATAGCTGGTAAACAATGGACGTGCGCGTAGGCTCGAGTCAGTCAGCGTGCCTGCACGTATAGCTACATCCACTTTTCGTTCAATAAGATTGATGAACGTCTCTGAAGAGACCAGCGACAGCGTCATCTCAGGATAGCGTTCGCGGAAGGGCTTGATGAGCGGAATCAGGAAATGCAGCATAACCGGCGTTGCGGCGTCAATGCGCAGCAAGCCACGCGGCGTATTGCGAGACTCCATAATTTCCGTCTCTGCGGCGGCCATTTCCTGCAAGATTAGCTGTACGCGCCTGAAGTAACGTTCACCTTCCTCAGTCAGGCTTAGCTGTCGGGTGGTCCGATTGAGCAAGCTGACGCCCAGTTTCATCTCCAGTTTTTTTACGGCCCGACTGACGGCAGAATTGGCCTGTCCCAACTGCTCTGCGGCGCGGCTAAAGCTACCGCTTTCCACGACAGCCACAAAAATCGCCAGTTCTTCTGAGGTTGCTTTCATTTTTGCACCTGAAGCAAAATTATATTGAGATTTTGAATATTTTTGTTATTAAAGCATCCCGGCATACTGCATGTCATCTGATTACTGATGATATGGAGTTTATTTATGCCACTCGCTTTATTCGCACTGACTATAAGTGCCTTCGCCATTGGCACGACCGAATTTGTGATTGTCGGCCTGGTACCGACTATTGCTGAACAACTGGCCATCTCTTTGCCTTCTGCGGGGATGCTGGTTTCAATTTATGCGCTGGGGGTGGCGATTGGCGCACCAGTGCTGACCGCTCTGACAGGGAGCCTGCCGCGTAAACAGCTGCTGGTTGCGCTGATGGTGCTGTTTACTGCCGGTAATTTGCTGGCTTGGCAGGCTCCGGGCTATATGACCTTAATTGTCGCCCGTCTGTTGACCGGTCTTGCACACGGCGTGTTCTTCTCGATTGGTTCAACCATTGCAACAAGTCTGGTGCCTAAAGAGAAAGCGGCTTCGGCCATCGCCATTATGTTTGGCGGTTTAACGGTGGCCCTGGTGACGGGCGTCCCGCTGGGCACATTTATCGGTCAGCATTTTGGTTGGCGTGAAACCTTCCTCGCAGTCTCAATGCTGGGCGTCATTGCGCTAATTAGCAGCCAGTTGCTGATCCCGGCGAATATTCCAGGTCGGGCTGCCGCCAGCATCCGCGATCAGGTGAAAGTCTTAACCCATCCTCGTCTGCTGTTGATTTATGCGGTTACGGCGCTGGGCTATGGTGGCGTCTTTACGGCGTTTACCTTCCTTGCACCGATGATGCAGGATCTGGCCGGATTCTCCCCGACAGCGGTAAGTTGGATCTTATTGGGATACGGCGTCTCTGTGGCTATCGGTAATATCTGGGGCGGTAAACTGGCGGATAAACATGGTGCAGTCCCTGCATTGAAGTTCATTTTTGCTGCACTGTTTGTTCTGCTGATGCTATTCCAGTTAACGGCATCCACGCAGTACGCGGCGCTGGTAACGATATTGGTGATGGGGATCTTTGCCTTCGGTAACGTACCGGGATTACAGGTTTATGTTGTGCAGAAAGCGGAACAATTTACCCCCAATGCAGTTGATGTCGCCTCCGGACTGAACATTGCGGCGTTTAACGTCGGTATTGCACTGGGTTCGGTGATTGGCGGGCAAACGGTAGAGCATTATGGCTTAGCGCAGACGCCGTGGATTGGCGCGCTTATCGTACTGGCTGCTTTCTTACTGATGGGCATCAGCGGTCGTCTTGATAAACCTGCGCGGATCACGCTGGGATAACTCATTGATGTAAGTACCCACTTACAAAACAAACTGCAATTGCTCGTTGAAAGTAAGCCTTAAAGTCCCTATAACTGAAGAACCAGTCCGGCTGCGGACTGGTTGACGTTACAGAGGTTTGAAAGTCTACAGTGCGAAAAAACACCTATGCTATGCGCTATGTTGCCGGACAACCCGTTGAGCGGATCTTACCGCCACGGTCGTTTGCGCATATTGGTCAGGCATTACCCGCCGGCGTTCCCTTAAGCAGTGAAGACCGTATTCGCGTGCTGGTGTGGAATATTTTTAAACAGCAGCGGGCAGAATGGTTGTCGGTGCTGAAGAACTTTGGCAAAGACGCGCATCTGGTGTTATTGCAGGAAGCCCAAACCACGCCGGAACTGGTGCAGTTTGCGACCGCTAACTATCTTGCTGCCGATCAGGTTCCCGCCTTTGTGCTGCCTCAGCACCCCTCTGGCGTCATGACGCTGTCGGCGGCACATCCTGTTTACTGCTGCCCTCTACGCGAACGTGAGCCTATTTTACGGCTGGCAAAGTCGGCGCTGGTGACGGTATATCCCCTGCCAGACTCACGTTTATTGATGGTGGTGAACATCCACGCGGTTAACTTCAGCCTCGGGGTGGATGTCTATAGTAAGCAGTTACTTCCCATTGGCGATCAGATTGCTCATCACAGCGGCCCGGTGATTATGGCCGGTGATTTCAACGCCTGGAGCCGTCGACGGATGAATGCGTTGTACCGTTTCGCCCGTGAAATGTCGCTACGCCAGGTGCGCTTTACCGACGATCAGCGCCGACGTGCGTTTGGTCGCCCGCTCGATTTTGTGTTCTATCGTGGTTTGAACGTCAGTGAAGCCTCTGTGCTGGTGACGCGCGCATCCGATCACAATCCACTACTCGTTGAATTTAGTCCCGGCAAGCCTGAACAATAAAGGTGTGTCAGGTCTGCCGTGGGGCAGGCCTGTTAGGGTGCTGTCCTTTATCTTTCACCACAACCGAAGGACAACACAATGACTACACGCTCTCATCATGACAACGTCGAAAAGCAGTTTGGCTCGCAAGCGAATGCCTATTTAACCAGCACGGTACACGCCTCTGGCCGTGATTTACAACGGCTGGCGGAAAGGCTGTCGGCATTTCCACAGGCCAGCGTTCTCGACATGGGATGTGGTGCGGGACACGCCAGCTTTGCGGCGGCACATCAGGTAAAACAGGTCGTGGCGTATGATTTATCGGCGCAGATGCTCGACGTGGTCGCGCAGGCGGCAAAAGAGAAGGGATTAGACAATATCGCTACCCGGCAAGGATATGCCGAAAGCCTGCCGTTTGAGGATGGCTCTTTTGATGTGGTGATTAGCCGCTATTCTGCGCATCACTGGCATGATGTCGGACGCGCGCTGCGAGAAGTGAATCGTGTATTGAAACCTGGCGGTGTGGTGATTGTGATGGATGTCATGTCACCTGGGCACCCGGTGCGGGACATCTGGCTGCAAACCGTTGAAGCGTTACGCGATACCTCACATGTGCGCAACTATTCCAGCGGTGAGTGGCTGTCATTGATGAATGATGCCAATCTGATTGCCGATACGGTGTTGACGGACCGCCTGCCGCTGGCGTTTAGCTCATGGGTCGCGCGGATGCGTACCCCGCAGGTGTTGATTGACGCGGTTCGTTTATACCAGCAGAGTGCGTCTGCCGAAGTGCAGGCCTACTTCGCGTTACAGCAGGACGGGTCGTTCACCAGTGACACGATTATGGTTGAGGCGCATAAAGCGGCATAAATAAAAAAGGCACTGGGGGGAAACCAGTGCCTTAATGTTTATACTGCTATCAGGAGTCCGGCATACCGTTGTTTTTCACAAACAACGTCAGCTGATCGCCCGGCTGCAGATTGTCGGTATCGTTATTCCAGCGCATCACATCCTTGATGTTGACCCCGTGACGTTTAGCAATGCTCGAAAGCGAATCGCCCTTACGTACACGATAGGTAATGCTATCGCTGTTTTTAGCCAGTCGCTGCGCGCTGGTGCCTGCACCTACGGTCAAGCTTTGGCCCACTTTCAGAGTCGAACTACGCAGATTATTCCACTGCTTTAGCTCATTCGTATTCACGCCAAGACGTGAAGCGATGCCGGAAAGCGTATCGCCAGAGCGAACCTTGTAGCTACGGCTGTTCAGCGGCGTGTTATCCGCGACCAGCGTTGACTGTACGGCTGCAATTTCGCCTGACGCCAGGGACTCACGCAGTTTCTCCGCGTGCTTCTTTGGCACCATCACATATTGCGGGCCGCTGACACCCAACGTGGAGCCTTTCACGCCAGCATTGAAGGTCTTCAGCTTGCTGACGGAAATACCCGCCATATCGGCAACCTGAGCCATCTCAACCGGACTGTTCAAGCGAACACGTGCCAACGCGCGGCTTTCGTCTGTGGTTGGCAGACGCACGCCATAACGCTTGCTGTTCTTGAGAATATCACTCAATGCCAGCATTTTGGGCACATACTGCTTCGTTTCCTGAGGCAGAGGGAGTGACCAAAAATCGGTGGGCTTGCCACGAGATTTGTTCGCTTTCATTGCCTTCATCACGCGACCTTCACCGCTATTATAAGCAGCAACGGTCAGCAGCCAGTCGCCATCAAACATCTTGTTCAGACGCTGCATCATGTCCAACGCGGCAGTGGTGGAAGCCACAATGTCGCGACGTGCATCATAATTGCGGGTCTGCTTTAAACCATAATTGCGCCCCGTGCTCGGAATGATCTGCCAAATGCCTGCGGCATTGGCGCCAGACGTTGCGTGAGGATCAAAAGCGCTCTCCACTATGGGTAGGAGTACCAGCTCCATCGGCATGTTACGTTTCTTAACTTGCCCGGCTATCCAGTACATATACGGCTCTGCCCGTAACGTTACATCGTGGAGATAGCTCTTATTGCGTAAATACTTCTGTTTCTGTTCGCGAATCCGGTTGTTTTCCGGAATTCCCATCTTTAGCTCGTCACCAATGAAAGCCCACAAATCCTGATCGGCGGCGATAGATGTCCCATCGTCCATCCAGCGCGCCTGGCTTGTAAACTTTCCTGCTTCCCCTTGACCAGCTGCAGAAAGGCTCTGTGCGTGTTGTTGGACGTTACCAGTATTCTGGCACCCAACAAGCAGGACAGAGGCGAGTAATATCGCTTTTGCCTTCATGTGTGTGTCAATAGTTGCTTAAAAGACGACCGATCATAACGGCGAAGTTTTCAAAAGGCAACCCGGAATTGTCAGAACGTATCTTTCTTTGACCTTAACCACGCAAAACGCGCTTCAGGTTGTTGCAATATTGTTTCTTTGTTGATTTCATTAATTAAATCAATATCTTCCGTTCTTAAAAAAATATTATTTCTGCGCTCATTTTTCAGAATTACGGGTAGTGTCATTTGGTTTTTTACGCGTAACTCATTAACTTTACGATAATAATCATTTATAGACGGATCGTGCGGGAGAATGCTTAAGGCAAACTTCATATTTGCTAAAGTGTACTCATGTGCGCAACAAATTAACGTATCATCCGGAAGGGCACTTATTTTTTTAAGTGATTGATACATTTGTAATGCTGTGCCTTCAAAAAGCCGGCCGCAGCCGCCGGAAAACAGCGTGTCGCCGCAAAACAGATAAGGGTGGCTGAAGTAACAGATATGTCCTAAAGTGTGACCCGGCGTGGCAAATACGCTAAATTCATGCCCTAAAACGAGTGCGATATCACCCTCTTCGACTACACGTGTGGTTCCCTTATCTTGTGTTTCAGCAGGTCCATAGACCACTATTTGTGGAAAGCGCTGCACAAGTTCTTTCACGCCGCCAACGTGATCATGATGGTGGTGGGTAAGTAAAATAGCCTCTGGCACCCAGTTGTGCTCAGCAATGGCTTGTAGCACCGGAGCCGCCTCGCCAGGATCGACAATCAGGCAATGATTCTCATTATTGGTCAGGACCCAGATGTAATTGTCATCAAAGGCGGGAATACTGTTAAGATTCATAAATTACCTCTCAATGCGAAACGGAAGGTTGTGATGAAACCGGCAAGGCTCCCTCAAACTGTCGTAGCGCCCGTGAGCTGGGATGATTTACCCTGGGGCGAACACTATCGTGAGGCGCTGGAGTATCAGCTTAACCCGTGGTTTGCAAAAATGTACGGTTTTCATCTGCTTAAGATTGGTAATTTAAGCGCAGAAATCAATTCCGAAGCGTGCGCGGTTTCTCATCAAGTCAATGTTTCTTCGCAAGGCTCGCCGATGCAGGTGCTGGCGGATCCTCTGCATCTTCCCTTTGCCGATAAATCTGTTGATGTCTGCCTATTGGCGCATACGCTGCCGTGGTGTTTCGATCCGCATCGCTTACTGCGCGAGGCCGATCGTGTGCTTATCGATGACGGCTGGTTAATACTGAGCGGATTCAATCCGGTCAGCCTGATGGGCCTGCGCAAGCTGGTACCGGTATTACGTAAAACATCACCTTACAACAGCCGGATGTTTACGCTGATGCGCCAGCTGGACTGGCTTTCGTTGCTGAATTTCGAAGTGCTGCACGTCAGCCGTTTTCACGTTTTGCCCTGGAAGAAGCACGGGGGAAAAATGTTAAGTGCGCATATTCCGGCGTTGGGATGTATGCAACTGGTGGTCGCGCGCAAGCGAACTATCCCGCTTACGCTTAACCCAATGAAACAAAACAAAAGCAAAGCGCGTATCCGCCAGGCCGTTGGTGCAACCCGGCAATACCGTAAACCGGACGCTTAAGCTTCGGGTTGATACCCAACATCATCCTGTGTAGGACTCATCGCCGCGGCGCGGGCAAGCTCGTCGCAGCGTTCGTTTTCCGGGTGGCCCGCGTGGCCTTTGACCCATTCCCACTTGATTTGGTGCTGACCCAGCGCCGCATCCAGGCGTTTCCAGAGATCGACATTCTTGACCGGTTTTTTGTCTGCGGTTTTCCAGCCGCGTTTTTTCCAGTTGTGGATCCACTGGGTGATACCCTGGCGCACATACTGGCTATCGGTACTGAGCACCACTTCACATTGTTCTTTAAGTGCTTCCAGCGCGACGATAGCCGCCATTAGCTCCATGCGATTGTTGGTGGTGAGGTTGTATCCTTCGCTAAAGGTTTTTTCTCGCCCGCGAAAGCGTAAAATTGCCCCGTAGCCGCCGGGCCCTGGATTTCCCAGGCAAGAACCGTCGGTGAAAATTTCTACCTGTTTAAGCATCTCTGGTAGACTTCCTGTTTTAGAGATCGATATAAACGATAAGTCTGACATAAATGACCGCTATGAGCACTGGAATTACACGGCAGATCGTCCTCGATACCGAAACCACCGGTATGAACCAGATCGGTGCCCACTACGAAGGCCACAAGATTATTGAGATCGGTGCGGTTGAAGTGGTGAACCGACGCCTGACCGGCAATAACTTTCACGTTTACCTGAAGCCCGATCGGCTGGTGGACCCGGAAGCGTTTGGCGTACACGGCATCGCGGATGAATTCCTGCTCGATAAGCCCACTTTTGCTGATGTTGCCGATGAGTTTCTTGACTACATCCGCGGTGCGGAGCTGGTCATCCATAACGCATCGTTTGATATCGGCTTTATGGATTATGAGTTTGCAAAGCTCCATCGCGATATCCCGAAAACGAACACCTTCTGTAAAGTGACCGATAGCCTGGCGCTGGCGAGGAAGATGTTTCCTGGCAAGCGTAACAGCCTTGATGCACTATGCTCGCGTTATGAGATAGACAACAGCAAGCGTACCTTGCACGGCGCATTGCTCGATGCTCAGATTCTGGCCGACGTTTATCTGATGATGACCGGTGGGCAGACCACGATGGCATTTTCCATGGAAGGTGACAGCCAGCAGCAGAATGATACCGGGATCCAACGGATTATGCGTCAGTCCGGCAAGTTACGTGTTGTTTTCGCCACTGATGAAGAGTTAGCGGCCCATGAGTCGCGCCTTGACCTGGTTCAGAAGAAGGGCGGAAGTTGCCTCTGGCGGGCATAGTTTGCGCGTTTACCGTGCAGAAATGGCTATTCGGGTGATTTTTGCAGCAAACGATTAAAAACGTGAGAAAAAGCGTTGACGAGGGGCGAGGCAATCCGTAATATTCGCTTCGTTCCCAAGCGGAACACAACGCGGAGTGGTAGTTCAGTTGGTTAGAATACCTGCCTGTCACGCAGGGGGTCGCGGGTTCGAGTCCCGTCCATTCCGCCACTATTCAGAAAGCCTGAATCAGCAATGATTCAGGCTTTCGTCGTTTTAATCCGCCCAAAATACCCATCCCCCCCTGGCTGGCTATCAATCTCCCTGTCCTGTCGATCCCGGCAGCACATCAGGTCATCCTTAACCTGATGAATAGCGCAGTGTGCTTAACTGGAGAAGCGATTCATTACGCAGGCAAAGCGGGGTGAAAAATTATCGCCAATCAGAACCGTCTCTTTATTCAGGTGCTTCAACATATACAGTTTGTCAGTACGTTCGTAGGCATCGAAGAAGAGATAATCCACAGCATCCGTTGCGTTATCATCAGGCGATTTCTCACGTCCCTCGGGCGTTAGCATGAAGACCCCCGCGGTATGGCCGAGCGGCCGTGCGTAACGGAAGAACAGTTTGCGGTTAACGCTGAACTCGCCTTCATCACTTTTTAATTTCCCTTGTACGGACAATGAGAGATGCCCGGAATTGTAGCTGGTTATCAGCAGGATCCCATTGAGCTCCTTTTTTGTATTATGAATGTCGAGTATCGACGTGAATTCCGAGGAACAGGAAAAACTGATTTCCTTTTTCTTAGCATCTCCGGCGACGACGAGAAAAGCGATAGCCGCCAGTCCGCAAATGGCAATCATGACGGACCACAATAATGGAGAGCGATCGCTTTCCTGTTTCATATTATTCCTCATGATGGCGATACTGGCTGATGCAATGGTAGTAGCCGAGGTTGAGTCCGCATTCTGCCGCAAACGACCAGTCAACCAGATTATGGTTGCTCGACCAGGTATTGAGATACAGCTCTTTTGGGGTTGAACAGTTCGGGTTAATGCCGACGGATTTAAAAATATCCAGCGCCTTCTTTTCAGTAATGGTGTCTGTGAGGGCATTCCCTAATATATGTACCCGGCATTGCTCGTAATCGATGGTACGCAAAATAGAGGCATCGGTCATGGCAATTTCATTTGGTATCCACGTTAACCAGGCTGTTGCCAGTACGGCGATGCCGGTAATTAATGCGGTGATTGCTATAGGCCATCGGTTTTGTTTTTTTGTCTTTCGTACCGATGTAAAAGAAGCGGTACTGGTGAGGGGCTTTTTTTCTTCTTGCTGCTGAATATTGATATTGACGTCACCCATTCGAAATCCCGTACGCGGAATCGTTACGATGTATTCTGCCGGGTGCCCCGTCGACGTTATTGCTTTGCGCAGAAATGAAATGTGCTGATTGAGATTAGCATCTGTCGCTCTAGCGCCATTATGCTGGAATACATTGAGTAGAATCTCGTCGCGCGTGGAGATATCTTTACCATTTTGCAACAAATACATCAGTAATTGTACTGCTACATTATTCAATGTGGCTATCTCACCAGATGAGATATCTTTTAGCGTATTTTTATGTGGTTTAAATACTAATCCATCACCAATAATTACGGATTTAATCTTATTTATTGGTATATGAGAAATCACGGATATCTCCTTTGATGCAACAAAGCATGGAATCTCACAGTCGAGTGGTTGAAGCAATAGCATAACATAATTTATTTATGAAAAATGACTGTGTTATTGAACGTTTTATTAATGTTTTTATAACAATATTTCAATGTTTATCTGAACGTGCGCTATTATCCTTTCCCATTTCTCCTATCTTATTGTCATTCCTCGTTTTTGATATCCATTGGCATTTTTACAAAACTTTCATAAATACATTGCTCCTCCTTTTTAAGCTAAATAAAAAAATATCCAATAGATAAAAACACTATAAAAGATATAAATGATAGGTATTAACACTGGTTTTCTTGCGATTTTAGGCGGTTTTTGCGCGATAGATCGGTGTGATAGCGGGGAGGCAACATGATTCCCTGAGTTTGATTGAAAGCACGATTTTTCGTTGTCTCATTTTATTGCCGATTTAATATAAGCCCCGAAACAGCGTGAACGGCTGCGGAGGGTATTTCGGATGAAATGCCAGTAACGTTCAAAATCAAGGGTGGTTCGAGAAGGAATGTTTGCAAGGTAATGCGCGTCTACCACCTGAAGACCCATATTTCCCAGGAAAAGTAGCCTGTGGAAATAGCACGTCAAAATAACCAGAACAGAAATAAGGTTTAGAAGTAATATGAAAATGAAAAATGTGGCCGTCGTCTGTGCACTGATGGCAGGAATGACTTTTACTGCCTCTTCTGCTTTCGCTGCAAAAAGTGTAGAGCCGACCAACGGTAAAATTCATTTCACCGGTTCACTGGTGAATTCAGCATGTGGCCTGGCACCGGAATCCAGCCCGGTACAGGTAAACTTTGGTGAAATCCCAACGTCTCAGTTAAAAGACAACCAGCGTGCTGGTGTTAAACACGCCAAAATCGTTCTGCAGGGCTGTGATACCACTGTCGCCAAAACCGCAACCGTAACATATACCCCAGCAACAATTGACCAGGACAATAGCGCGCTGGCTGCATTTACTTCAGGTACTGCACAGGGTGCGGGCATCGGTATGATTGATAGCGGCAACCAGGATGTAAAATGGGGTGAAGCTGCCTCTCAGGTTAATATTACCGATGGTGAAAGTGACATCGATTTTGTGGCTTACCTGCAGGCAAATAATGCCTCCGCAGCGGTCACACCGGGTGATTTTGAATCTACCGTTAATTTCCAGATTGACTACCAGTAATGGTCTGCAGCAGGCGCATTAATGCGCCTGCTTACGCCTTCCCGCGAATAAATGAAAGGAAATGCGGTTATGCCTGGATGGCGAACGTTACTGCTTTTTATCTTTATCTCGCCTGCGTGGGTCATGGCTGGCACTGCGCCTGTCGCCAGCACGCCCGGAAAAATGCGCATGCGGGGACATATTATTGAGGCTGCTTGCTATGTCGAACCGCGCGATCGTTCGTTGTTGGTTGAATTTAATGATATCTCCGCTCGGGATATATCCGGGAGACCAGAAAAAGTCTCTGCGCATGGTTTCAGTATTCATTTGCTGGGATGTTCATTAGGGGATTCTCGACATTCAGAGAATGTGTTTCAGCGCGCAAATATCACTTTTTCCGGCATGCCCGATCGCGACAACCCTGATTATCTGAGCGTGCAGTCGACGACTGAAGATTTAGCGATAGAAATATTTGATAGCACCGGACAGCAAATTCATCTGGGGGAGCCTTCTCCGGATTATGTCCTAAACCCTGGAAAAAATACGCTCAATTTTACAGCTTATTTAATCTCCCGCGACGGACGAATGACATCCGGCGAATTTACTGCGGTTACGCATTTTGTTGTGAATTATCTCTGAGCTGCTCCGGCAATTTGGGTATCTGAAGGTTTGCGAACGAAAATGATTACGCTGAAAACAGATAAAAAACGTCTGGCGCTTATTATTGCTCTGGTCTGCAGCGCTTCATGGGCTGAGGCGGATGAGGCTATTGAATTTAATACCGACGTCCTGGATGCCAGCGACAGGCAAAACGTAGATTTGCAGCGCTTTTCTGAAGGCAACTTTGTCACCCCCGGGGAATATTTGCTGGATGTTCGTATTAACGGGCAGGAGATCCCACAGCAGTCGATTCGCTATATCACCGATCCTGACAATAAACATAAATCTCTGGCGTGCCTGTCACCACTACAGCTCGAATTACTTGCGCTCAAAGAAGACGCATTGGCGCATATTCATCCGATTACCGCGACCTGTCATGACATATCCCGCCTGCCGGGCGTGGTGTTGAATAACAGTGCCGGACTTCTGGACATTACCGTGCCGCAGGCATGGATGAAATATACCGATCCTGACTGGACGCCGCCGGAACGTTGGGATAATGGCGTCGCGGGGCTGATTTTTGATTACAGCGTGTCGGGTCAGGCCACCCACTACGAACAAGGCGGAGGTCATTACCGCTCGCTGTCGGGCTATGGGCAAACGGGGTTCAACCTTGGTGGCTGGCGTTTTCGCGGGCAGTATCAGGCCGATTACTCTTCTGATAATCAGCACGGGCAGATTAACTGGGATCAGATCTACGCCTATCGTCCATTGCCCATGCAGGCTGCGAAGCTGACGGTGGGTGAAATCTATCTGAATTCTCAGGTCTTTGATTCTGTTCGCTTTACCGGGGTTAACCTCGCCAGCGACGAGCGTATGCTACCGCCAAATTTGCAAGGCTACGCGCCTGAAGTTCACGGCATTGCCCGCAGTAACGCCAAAGTGACCGTCAGCCAGCAGAAGCGCGTGATCTACCAAACGACCGTTCCTGCGGGGCCGTTTAATATTCAGGATCTGCATGCTTCGGTACGCGGCACGCTGGATGTGCGGGTAGAAGAGCAAGATGGCAGCGTGCAAACTTTTCAGGTCAATACCGCTGATATTCCTTACCTGACACGTCCGGGCTATGTTCGCTACAACACCGCCGTCGGTAAGCCTTCACTCTATAACCATGATGTCCAGGGGCCGGCATTTTACAGCGGTGATTTTTCATGGGGAGTGAGTAATGCCTGGTCCCTGTACGGCGGGGCACTGCTAACAGGTGAACGCTACAACGCTTGGTCGATGGGCATCGGGCGGGATCTGAGCTGGCTGGGTGCGTTGTCGGCTGATGCGACGCAATCCGTCAGCCGGGTGAAGCATCAGGACGAACAAAAAGGCATGTCCTTTAAGCTGAGCTATGCCAAAACCTTCGATGAATACAACAGCGCCATCACTTTTGCCGGTTATCGTTTTTCACAGCGTAGCTTCCGTTCTTTCTCGCAGTTTCTCGATGAGCAATATAAAAATAATAACAGCGCCGGGAACGAGAAAGAGATGTACACCATCACCGGTAATAAGACCTTCTTTGCAGACGATCCGCGCCTCTCCACGACGCTGTATCTGACCTATACCCACCAGAACTACTGGGATCGCCGTTCGCAGGATCGCTATGGGCTGTCGGTGGGTCATAGCTTTTCATTTGCAGGCATTCAGGGGATCAGCACCAACCTTGCCGCATATCGCTCCGAGTACCAGGGAAAACGGGATGACAGCCTCTCGCTCTCGCTGTCTATTCCGTGGAGCGATAGCCGCTCAATGGACTATGAGCTGCAGAACAACGGCAACCAAACCAGCCAGATGGTTTCGTATTCCGATAACCGTGACCGAAATAATCCGTGGCGCCTGCGCGCCGGACTCTCCGGCGAAGGCCATACCGCCTTTGACGGCTACTACCAGCACCGGAGCATGATGGCCGAGCTGGAATCTAATGTCAGCTGGCAGCAGTCACGCTACTTCTCCGTGGGCGGCACCTTGCGTGGTGGTTTTACTGCAACCCGTCACGGCGCGGCGCTCCACAATAGCCAGGCATCGATGAATACCGCCCGCGTAATGGTTGACACCGACGGCGTCGCTAACGTGCCGCTGAACGGCGAACAGGCACACTCGAACCGCTTTGGCATTGCCGTGGTACCGGATGTCGTGAGTTACCACAGCTTTGATACCCGTATCGACGTGGACACAATGGATGAGGATATTTCCGCAGCCAAAGCCATCGTCACCAACACCCTGACCGAAGGAGCGATTGGCTATCAGCGCTTTGCCGTCGCACAGGGGCTAAAAATGATGGCCCAACTGCGTATGAAAGATGGCTCGGTACCACCGTTTGGCGCCGAGGTGTTTAACGCCAACGGCGTGAGTGTCGCCATGGTGATGGAAAACGGTGAGGCCTGGATTGCTGGTGTGAAACCTGCCGAACGCCTTTCCGTTGCCTGGGGAGGGCGCGCGCAGTGCTATCTGGCGGTGCCTTTGCAACCTAACCCGGAAGGTAACGTCCTGTTGCCTTGTGAATAATATTAACTACCTGAATGAAGCGAACCATGAATAACCAAGCTATTTACTCCGTGCAGCGCTGGCTGAAGCCGGTCGCCTGCGGTTTGCTGTTTGCCGCGGACATCCATTCCGCGTGGGCGGGCATTGCGCTTGACCGTACCCGGCTGATCATCACCGGCGATGCGCGCTCTGTTAGTGCGAACTTAAGCAATACGAGCCCGAGCATTCCATTCCTCGCGCAGTCATGGGTGGAGGACGCGAGCGGGACAAAAATCACCTCGCCGCTGATGGTTTTGCCGCCGTTGCAGCGCATTAATGGCGGGCAAAAGGGCATTGCCCGGGTAACAAAAACCGGCGGCATTAACGCATTGCCGCAGGATCGCGAAAGCCTGTTCTATCTGAATGTTCGTGAGATTCCACCTAAGCCAGATAAGCCAAACGTGCTGCAACTGGCGATGCAGTCACGCATCAAACTGTTTTACCGTCCGTCGGCAATTGTGCCTGAAACACCCGGAGCGGTATGGCAAAACCAGCTGGTGTTCCACAAGCAGGGTGCCCGCTGGACCGTGAATAACCCGACGCCTTACTTCGTGACCTTAATTGGCTTGAGCCGCAAGCCGGAAGCGCAGGGCGGCGGCAGGCTGACTGACTTCCCCGGAATAATGATCTCGCCTAAGTCGTCTCTCGATTTCAGCGTGAAAGAGGGCGATGTCAGCCAGTTCAGCATGATGTACGTGAACGATTTTGGCGGCCATCCCGAACTGAAATACCGCTGTACAGGCAATGTGTGTCAGGCATTGCCGATGGAGCAACAGCCCCGGTAACAGGACTCGGTAAATGAAAAAAATGCTTTGCGCCCTGCTGATGCTGGGAGTGGCCGGGATGGTTCAGGCCAAAAGCGGCCGTCAGGATATGAGCCATGTGTCCGGCGAGTATGGCAACGTTCGCTTTCACGGTCGTGTTTATGTCTCACCGTGCGTGCTGGATATGGCATCGCGCGATCAAACCATCAACCTTGGCGATATTTCTGCCCGCCGGTTTCACCAGGGAGGCGATCGTAGCGATTCGGTGTTGGTCACGCTGTATCTGAACGACTGCTTAAAGGGCTCAGGTCATGCCCTGCAGGATTTTCCCGGGCAGGCCAGCGAAATGCCTAAGCTGGCGCACAGCACGGTGGAGCGTGGCGTCTCGCTGACGCTGATGGCCGACAGTTCTCCGGGAAACAGCGATCTGGCCCGGATCCATGGCAATGTGCGAGGAGCAGGCATTCGGCTGATGACCGAACGTCAGCAACCGATCCATCTAAGCCAACCGCAGCGCATGTGGATCCTCAAACCTGGAGATAACGCTATTCACTTTCTTGCCGCGCTGGAGTCTATCGGGCGCGAGGTCAGCGCTGGTGAATTTCGCGGTCTGGTGAGACTTAAGCTGGAGTATCTATGAGCGTTTGGCATAAAACGTTGTTCTGGACAGCGCTGGCTTGCTGTCCGCTGACGGCGCACGCATTTAGCCAGGGAGAGGGTGAACCAGAGGGCGGGGCACCGCATCAGTACGATATTGAACTGAGTTCGCTGGATGTCAGCAAAAACCACGTTGGTGGTCGAACGGAGCCGTTTCCATGGAATCTGGGGAGCTGGTATGTAGTGAATTTTTATTGCCAGCAGGCCGATATCTCACGAGAACCTATTTACTACACCACCACCACCACGATGCCACCTTCAAGTCAGGGGGCGAACCGTTTCCGACTCAATGAGTATCTGGATGTCGATGTTCAGGTATGGGTCGCCGGGGGCTATAAGAAATATGTCCAGGCTCCCTTTACCAATGTTTCAAACCGCAACAACAGCAACACCTGCAAAAAGCGAAAGGGCTACGTGCGCGCCAGTAATGTTGAAAGTGGTTCGAAAGGGAAAGTGACGTTTATTGTCACCAAACCCATTATTAACGGTATCAGTATCACTTCTCAGTCGTTGCTGGAGGTCGCCGGGCGCATGGGAAGCGGTGGACCCACACCCACAACGGCGATTTCCCGCGTGGTGATTAAATCCGGGCTGATTACCGTGCCGGATAAATGCACCTTTAACCGGGGCGATAAAATCAGTATCGAATTTGGCGATTTGCCCGGTTCTGCCGCCCGGCTCAATGGTTCCAATTTCAGCAAGTCGATCCCGATTCATGTGTCCTGCGAAGGCGGCAGTTTTGATCAAGGGGCGCTGAACATCAATTTGGGCGTACAAACCACCACGGCTTCAGGCACGGCGGGGTTTAACGATCATTTCCTCGGCACCCTCAGCAGCGGAGAAAAACGCGACGACCTCGGTATTGTCCTGAAGGATGAGAGTGGAAGCATTGTGGTGCCGAATCAGTTCTATAACGTCAAGGGCTTTTACCAGAATCAGGGCGACTGGAACCTCACCGCCGCGCCGGTAGCGAAGCCAGGCGTGGGTAGCGTTAAGGTGGGGGAGTTTGAAGCTTCGGCCACCGTTGTTGCGCAGTTTCAGTAAGGTAATGCCATGATATTCAGGACGTTAATCACGCTCAGCGCGCTGCTGATCGGCGGTACGGTGCAGGCCGACACCAAACTGGTCGGCGGCGATATGCACTTCCACGGCACCATCAGGGCGCTGGCCTGTAGTATTGCGCCGGGTGGCGACAAAATCGAGGTCGATTTCGGGCAAATCGCGACCCAGGAGCTTTATCTTGCCGGGCGCGGTAAGCCGGAAAAATTCAGTATTCAGCTCCGTGATTGCGATCCTGATGTCTTTCGTGGGATCTCCGTGACCTTCGGCGGCACTGAAGATGCGGAACTGCCCGATCATCTGGCACTGGATAGTCACGAGCAGGGGGGCGCATCAGGGATCGGCATAGGGATGAGCGAAGAAGACGGCGCGGCAATCCGGCTTGATGAGAGTACGTCAGTGACAGACATTACCAAAGGATCGATGACGCTGAATTTTCTGGCGTGGGTCGAGGCCCAGCCGACAGCGTTGAAAAATCAGTCCCTTGAGTACGGTCCTTTTAGCGCCAGTGGGACCTGGACGCTGAACTATCAATAGTATGAAAAACACACTGAATCGCCTTGCCCCGCTGCCTGCGCAGAGAGTATTTCTCGGGCTCAGCCTGTTTTACTGGTGCGGGGCAATGCACCTTTACTGGCCGAATAATGGCGGCAGCAGCCTGTCGTTACCGCTCAATATTTTGGCATGGATCTACGCGGTTGTATTAGCCGGCTGCGTATCCGTACGACCCCCTCGCCAGGTCTGGCGCGTCACCTTGCCTGCCGTCGGGTTTATCGCAGGCTCACTTATTCTGACGTTGCTCTGTCTGATGACGCCCGCTGTCTGGCAACCTGAGTCACTGCTGGTGGCTGGGGCGCTGTTGGGCGGTGTGCTGGTTTATCTGGTGGTGCTGCAAATTCCGCTGGCGGCGAACACCCTGACGACATTACTGGCGCTGTTATGGGGAGCCAGCCTTATCGAGTGCCTCGTCTTCGTCTATCAGTATTGGCATCTACCGGGCGTGGGCTACTGGGAGTTTGCCTGGTGGCGCAGTACGCGGCCCTACGGCATTTTTCAGCAGGTTAACCTGATGGCCAGCTTCACCGCCTGCGGCACCCTGCTGTCGGTAGTGTTGGCCCTGCGACTACGCGGCAGAAAGAGAATCGCCATGGTGTTTGCCCTTGGTGTGATGGGGTTTGTGCTGCATGAATCACAGTCGCAAACCGGGTATTTGTCACTGTTCGTCGGTGAAGCGCTGCTGCTGGTGATTTTCCCCGCCCGGCGGCGGACGTTACTGCTTCTTGTGCTGCCGCTGGTGGTCGGAATGCTAGCAGGAGCGGCCGCGCGCCATGTTATGTCCGTTGCGACGGTCGAGCACCTGACGTCATCGCAGGTGCGCTGGACGGTATTGAAAACGTCGCTGGCCCTGTTTATGGCGCGACCGTGGACGGGCTGGGGCATCGGCAGCTTTCCCGCTCTGTTTCTTGACCGCGCGGGCCATCTGGGACTGAGCAGCATGTCGCACCCGCACAACGAGCTGGTGCTATGGATGGTCGAAGGCGGCATGGTCGGACTGGCGGGCACGCTCTGTTTTATTGCCGGAGGGTTCTGGCTCTGGCGGCGTGGCGATCGCTGGCACCGCGCCTGCATGGTGGCGGCGCTGCCGGTGGCGATTCATATGCTGACTGAATATCCCGTCAGGCAGTCGACGCCTCACTGGCTGCTGCTGATCCTGCTGCTACGTTGTGCGGATCGCACGGAAAACGCGTATCGGCTGGCGCTGTCGGTGACGAAAGGGATGTGCGTGACCGCGTTTATTACATTTTTGCTTTTAACACCGGTATTGCTCCTCACGCTACAAACGCAGCAGCAGTTGACGATGGTGGAGCGGCGGGCAGAGCAGTGGCGACTGGCCAAATCGATCCCGGTAGGGGGCTGGTTGCTGGTCAGTCGCTACCGGTTTGATGTTGCAATGGGCGATGTGCAACGTTATCAGCGAACCCGGGATACCCGCTGGCTGGCGCACGTTCAACGCTGGGCGCCTGACTATGTACGTGTTCATCCTGACCCGAACGTCTCCTACATCCAAATCTTGCTGGCGCTCAAGCAGCGCGACATGCCCGCAGCACGTCGTCTGGCGGCACGCTTTTATCGTGAATACCCGAACGATCGCCGTATCCCCTGGCTGCAGGATGCCCGACGCCCTTTTAATCAAAAAATGGAATGACATGAACAGACCAAACGAACAGGCTCAATATCTACCCGCACGTCCCCGCAATGCCGAGCTGCTGCGGATAACCGGGATCCGTTTACAGCGCATTCATTTTTTTGATGACGCCTCGCTGGATGTCCGTGAGGTGTTGAGTCAGGTTCGGACGTCGTTACCGCTGGATCTCTTTTTCAAGCACCTTTCCACAACCGCGAAGCAGCAACTCTTTCTTTGGCAAATGCAGCGGGTACTGGCGCTGCCGGGAAGCTACTCCCTGAATGTGTCTGTCCGGATGCTGACCTGCATGTCGTGGGTGACACGATTGATTAAACGGGCGCATCAAGGGCGTATTGTGATCGAAATTCAGGACCCAGGCACCATGATGCGTCTGGAAAAGTCAGAACAGCAGGCGGTGTGTATTGCGATAAGAGCCCTGGTGCGCCACGGGTTCCGCGTCTGGCTGGATGATGTATCGCCCGA
This sequence comes from Citrobacter sp. KH_055_1, assembly GCF_057838705.1. Lineage (NCBI taxonomy): Bacteria > Pseudomonadati > Pseudomonadota > Gammaproteobacteria > Enterobacterales > Enterobacteriaceae > Citrobacter > Citrobacter sp. KH_055_1. Next base: position 3,795,131 of record NZ_CM174473.1, on the reverse strand, counting down.
GCTATTTTTTGTCTGGCGACTGTCTGGGGTTCGGTTCGATGCCATCAAAATTGAAAGCGGAATGTTTCATCAGTTCAGAGAATCGGAGTGGCAGCTGAGAGTTCTCATCAACCAGTTTCGCGGGCTGGGCGAGCGGGTGGTGATCGAGGGGGTGGAAACGCAGGAGGATTATGCCATCTGTCGCGTAAGCGGTGCCGATGCTGTGCAGGGATTTCTGTTTGCGCAAGAAATAATGCCTGAGCTGACAGCCTGAACCATTGCTGGTTCAGGCTTATGCCATTACTCGCCCAGCGTCTGTGCGATATCTTTTTGCACCAGCTTACGCTGCTCAGGCGTGAGGACTTTGCTCAGGTCAAAGTAGTATTTCACGCGGTAGTAACGTGCCTGCTGTTCGATGTTGCTGAACGCGGCAAGCTGTTTCTTAACAGCGGCATCATCCCATTTTCCGGACTTGATCACGTCAATCAGCACGCCGTCTTTAACGTCGTTCACCGAAATCTGGCTGACATTGGTTTCCAGCTGTTGGTGCAGCTTTTTAATCTGCGCCACCTGGTCATTGCTCAGTTTCAGGTGCTGTACCACTGGATCCTGGGCCGGGGCCGGAACGTTGGATACGTTTGCTGCAAGTGTGCTAAAGGAGGCACCCGCCAGGGTAGCAGCCAGCAAAGTCATGCGTACAAATTTCTTCATTTTGATATCCTGATAAGGGAATTTACGTGTGATTATCATTTTCAGAATACGTTGCCTGAGGCATGTCGCCACGCGAATTTGTTTTGCGGTTAGTTACGGAGTGAAACAATCCCGCCACGGGGAAACCGTTCCGTAACGGGAGAGAAGATATATCTCTATAGCGTAAACGGGTCGGCATCCTGCCAGGCTGGAAACTTCTCGCGATACTCCCGCAATGCTGTAAGCGACAGCTCAGCATCAATCCGCGTGGCCTGGTGCGCCTCGGCGGTGGCAATAATTTCCCCTTGCGGGTTAATTACCCGGCTGTCCCCGCGATAATGATGGCCATTGCCATCGCTACCAACCCGGTTACATCCTGCTACATAAGCTTGGTTCTCAATTGCCCGGGCGACCAGCAGTGCCTGCCAGTGCAGTGAGCGTGGTGCAGGCCAGTTTGCGACATATAATGCCAGGTCATAATCCTCGCGATTGCGTGACCATACCGGAAACCGCAGGTCATAACAGACCAGCGGTAAAATACGCCAGCCGCGCCATTGAACAATGACGCGTTCTTCTCCAGCCTGATAATACTGGTGCTCGTTCGCCATGCGGAACAGGTGGCGTTTATCATAAAAATGAACGCATCCTTCGGGTTCTACCAGTAAAAAACGATTTACCGGGCCACGTTCTGACTGTAACGCGGCGCTGCCGGCGATTAGCGCATTTGTCTGCTGCGCTTTGGCGTGCATCCAGCGAACAACCTCTTCCTGCGTAAGCGACGTGCTGGCCGCTTCCATCGCAAAGCCGCTGGTAAACATCTCGGGCAATACAATGACGTCTCGTCCGGTGATGGTTTCAAGCTGTCGGTCGAAATGGCGCAGGTTAGCCGGGCCATCCATCCAGATCAGTGGTTGTTGCAGTAGGGTAATTTTCAAACCAGGCACAATCGAGGCTCCTCGTTGAACAGCATTTTGACACTGTAGCATGAGCATTACCGAAAATGTGGCAATAAAAAGCCCCGCGTTAAGCGGGGCTGGAAGTCGTGCGCGATCGCTATGCCGCTTCGACTTTACGCACTTTCTCTGGCAACTTTACCGGCTGGGTCGCCAGCTCCTCAGGGTCAAAATCATCCACGTTGATGCTGCGCAGACGGCTCTCTTCCGCTTTCACCAGAATCGCGGCTTCGTCTTTATCAATCAACCCTTTTGCCAGCGCGTTACGCGCCAGTTCATCCAGGCGGGTAAACGGCAGGTTTTTACCCAGCTCTTTGCTGATACGCTGGTGGATAGGGTCGGCGGCAATCACGTCCAGCAACGCTTCTTCCAACAAGCCGACCGGATTGTATTGGCTTGGCGTCAGGTACTGACCGCGACCGATGCGTGAACGGGTTGCGCTCGGCACCTGCAAAATCTTGGCAACTTTATGATCCAGTTTGTCAGAAGGCGCATGGTAGTGGCGACCGGTCGGGAAGATAACCACATTCAGCAGCCCGGCAACGAAACGGTTCGGGAAGTTTTGCAGCAGATCGTCCATCGCCTGTTCCGCTTTATACAACGCATCCTGTACGCCCCAGTGAACCAGCGGCAGGTCGGCTTCATGGCGGCCTTCGTCGTCATAACGCTTCAGCACGGCGGAAGCCAGATACAGCTGACTTAACACATCGCCCAGACGCGCGGAGATACGCTCGCGACGCTTCAGACTACCGCCCAGCACGGCCATGGAGACATCTGAGAGTAATGCCAGGTTGGCACTCAGACGGTTCAGGTGCTGGTAGTAACGTTTGGTGGCATCACCGGTTGGCGTGCTGCTGGTAAGCCCGCGCGTCAGACCGAGCCAGAAACTGCGTACCTTATTGCTGCCGACGTGACCAATGTGCTTAAACAGCAGCTTATCGAACGCATTCACATCGTTGTTCTGCGCCGCCGCCATCTCTTCCAGCACGTACGGATGGCAACGAATTGCCCCCTGGCCGAAGATCATCATGCTACGGGTCAGAATATTGGCACCTTCAACGGTGATGGCGATCGGGGCGCCCTGGTAAGCACGCGCCAGGAAGTTGCTTTCGCCCAGCATAATGCCTTTACCGCCAGTGATATCCATCGCATCGATGATTGACTGCTGCCCGCGGTGGGTACAGTGATATTTCACGATGGCGGAAAGTACCGCTGGTTTTTCGCCGAGCATAATACCGTAGGTAATCAGCGACGCCGCGGCGTCCATCACGTAGGCGTTACCGGCAATACGCGCCAGCGGTTCTTCAATACCTTCCATCTTGCCGATAGAGATTTTGAACTGGCGACGAATATGCGCATAGGCACCTGTTGCCATGGCAACCGATTTCACGCCACCTGTCGAGTTAGATGGCAGCGTAATGCCGCGCCCCACAGACAGACATTCCACCAGCATACGCCAGCCCTGACCGGCCATCTTCGGGCCACCGATAATGTAATCAATCGGTACAAAAACATCTTTACCCAGCGTCGGACCGTTCTGGAACGGGACGTTCAGCGGGAAGTGGCGACGACCAATTTCTACGCCCGGTGTTGAGGTGGGGATCAGCGCGCAGGTAATGCCCAGATCTTCCTCGCCGCCCAGCAGTTTTTCCGGGTCGGAGAGTTTAAACGCCAGGCCCAGCACGGTGGCGATAGGGGCCAGCGTGATATAGCGTTTGTTCCAGGTCAGGCGCATACCCAGCACCTGCTGACCCTGCCATTCACCCATGCAAACTACGCCGGTATCCGGAATCGCCCCTGCATCGGAGCCCGCTTCCGGGCTGGTCAGCGCAAAGCAAGGGATTTCCTGACCACGCGCCAGACGCGGCAAATAATGGTTTTTCTGTTCTTCGGTGCCGTAATGTTGCAGCAGTTCACCCGGGCCTAATGAGTTAGGTACGCCAACGGTGATCGCCAGGATCCCGGAGACGCCGGAGAGTTTTTGCAGTACGCGAGCCTGTGCATAAGCAGAGAATTCCAGACCGCCATACTCTTTCTTGATGATCATCGCGAAAAAGCGGTGCTCTTTCAGATACGCCCACAGTTCTGGCGGCAGATCCGCTAATTCATGGGTGATCTGGAAGTCGTTTGCCATGCGGCACGCTTCTTCGACCGGACCGTCAATAAAGGCCTGCTCTTCTGCCGTCAGGCGTGGCTGCGGATAGCTGTGCAATTTCTTCCAGTCCGGTTTGCCCTGGAACAGATCGCCTTCCCACCAGGTGGTACCGGCATCAATTGCTTCTTTCTCGGTGCGCGACATCGGCGGCATAACCTTACGGAAGCCGCGGAACACTGGCGCAGAGATCATGGATTTACGCATCGGCGTAAAGTTAAACGGCACCAGAATAATGGCCAGAGGAACCAGCAGCCAGACCGACCACAGGCCAGCTACGCCGAGCGCAGCCGTCCATGCGAGCAAAATTACGCTGCTGAGAAACAAGCTCACGCGGTGATAAAACAATACGCCGAGCAGAACAATCGTTGCGAGAATACTCAAAATCATCATATCGAAAAGCTCCCTTGCTTGTAGGAGGTCTGACCACTTGTGATGATATGGTTGTAGTGGATGTAAATTCTTTTAGCAATGTGTTTACAAAATAATTACAACAAAGCTCACATTGTTGTTGTTTTCACCGGCACAAAAAATCAAAAGCCACAGCCATTCCTGTGGCTTATGCTTCTCGCCTGTAGTGCTATCCGGTACACTGCATCTTGTCATTTACATTCATGCTGAAGGATATCCTCATGTACCAGGATCTTATTCGTAACGAACTGAGCGAAGCGGCGGAAACGCTGGCTAATTTTTTAAAAGATGACGCCAATATTCACGCTATTCAGCGCGCGGCGGTCCTGCTGGCAGACAGTTTTAAAGCGGGTGGCAAGGTACTTTCCTGCGGTAACGGCGGCTCCCATTGCGACGCAATGCACTTTGCTGAAGAGCTGACCGGGCGCTACCGTGAAAACCGTCCGGGCTATCCGGCGATCGCTATCTCTGATGTCAGCCATATCTCCTGCGTCAGCAATGATTTCGGTTACGATTATATTTTCTCTCGCTATGTTGAAGCGGTAGGGCGTGAAGGGGATGTCCTGTTAGGCATTTCGACCTCCGGTAACTCGGCAAACGTGATTAAAGCCATTGCCGCTGCACGTGAGAAAGGAATGAAAGTCATCACCCTGACCGGGAAAGATGGCGGCAAAATGGCCGGCAGCGCCGACATTGAAATTCGCGTCCCGCACTTTGGCTATGCTGACCGTATTCAGGAAATTCACATTAAAGTGATTCATATTCTGATTCAGCTGATCGAAAAAGAGATGGTTAAGTAAGAAGGCTATTGCCGGATGGCGGCTGAAGCCTTATCCGGCCTACTTGCGTTTTGCGTAGGCCTGATAAGTGTAACGCCATCAGGCAGTTCAGCGTTTTAAGGTAGGTGATATATGTGCGAACTGCTCGGGATGAGCGCCAACGTGCCAACCGATATTTGCTTTAGCTTCACCGGGCTGGTTCAGCGCGGGGGAGGTACCGGGCCGCACAAAGACGGCTGGGGGATTACGTTTTATGAAGGTAAGGGTTGCCGTACATTTAAAGATCCGCAACCCAGCTTTAATTCGCCTATCGCCAAACTGGTACAAGACTATCCCATCAAATCCTGTTCCGTGATTGCTCATATTCGTCAGGCGAATCGGGGAGAAGTGGCGCTGGAAAATACCCATCCGTTCACGCGTGAACTGTGGGGGCGCAACTGGACCTATGCCCATAACGGACAGCTAAGCGGTTATAAATCGCTGGAAACCGGTAATTTTCGTCCGGTCGGAGAAACCGACAGCGAAAAAGCGTTCTGCTGGCTGCTACATAAGCTGGTTGAACGTTATCCGCGTACGCCGGGCAACATGACTGCGGTGTTTAAATATATTGCCGTCCTGGCCGGGGAACTGCGTGAGAAGGGCGTTTTCAACATGTTGTTGTCCGACGGGCGCTATGTGATGGCGTTCTGTTCGACCAATCTGTTCTGGATCACCCGCCGCGCACCTTTCGGCGTGGCGACGTTATTGGATCAGGATGTAGAAATCGACTTTAGCTCCGAGACCACACCCAATGATGTGGTCACCGTGATCGCTACGCAGCCGCTGACGGGCAATGAAACCTGGCAAAAGATTATGCCAGGTGAATGGGCGCTATTTTGTCTCGGGGAGCGTGTAGTTTGACGCCAGCTGTGGCTGAATCACTTCATGGCTCAACGGTTTGCTAACGACGTAACGACCATCGACCACGGAAACAGTCGGTGGCTTACGCGTCTGTTCAAAATAGTCGTATCCCGGTTTTAGCTGTGACCAGAACTCTTTGTAATACGAGTTCTGGTGGCGCTTCATGTTGGCATCGGTCATGCGGAACGGGTAAATGCTGACCTGCACGCTGGACTGGCCAAATACTAACGCCCCAGTGACAAACTGGAAAATCTCATCAATGCCGTTGTCGGTCATGGCATAGCAGCCGACAGAAACGCAGGCGCCGTGGATCATCAGGTATTTACCTTCGTACCCGTGCGCGCGGTCATAGGCGTTGGGAAAGCCAATATTAATCGCTTTATAGAAGCGGCTATCCGGTTTGAGCTGACCGCGTTGTACGCTGTAAAACCCTTCCGGGCTTTTAAAATCGCCCTGACGTTGCTTGGGTCCTAACCCGCCGGAATAGTTACAGATCTTGTAGCTGTCGAGCAATTGATACTGTTCGCCCATCTTGACGTACAGATCCAGCGTGCGTTCTTCTTTAAAGATCTGAATATAGACAGGAGATCCCATCAATTGCTGCTTATATTCTTTGCTGACAGGTGCAGTTGGACTGCTACTGCTCAGCAAACCGGCAAATGAAACGCACGGTAATAAAAGCATCGCAAGAAAAAATGCGATTTTACGCATACTGCTTATTCCTTGATAAAACGGTTACACACGCCAGGACGGCAAATAGAGTCGCCAAATCGGATAAATCTGGATTTGGAGCGCTCACATTAGCACCAAGAAAGTTTTTCGCAAGTCTCTCGTGCTGCGTTTACACTTTAGTTTCTCTTTATACGCAACATTGGACTTAAAGGCAGTCAGACAGCGGCGTAATTTGTCGCTGCTATCCGTCCATTGCATAAGATTAATACTGACTTTCTAATCTATTGAATTTAAAAAATTAATCTATTAATAATCAAATATTAAAAAAGATATCCCGCCAATAGCAGTACACTGCGCCGAACGTGTTTGACCAGGTATTCTTTTTTCATGTCTTTTGCCACTGCACCCCGACGCCTTTTGCCGGGCCTGCTGTCTTTGTGTGTCGTGTTGTCATTACCGTGTATCGCCAAAGTTCAGCCTGTCTTATCAAATACCCCCTTAAACTATGCGGCGCAGTTGCGTATGCGTAATCGTGCCCGGTTACTCAAGCAGTATCATGTGCAGGTAAAAAAGCAGGCCAGCTACGTGGTAGAAGGTAATGCGGAAAGTAAAAAGGCACTGCGCCAGCAGAATCGCGTGCAGATTAAACAGCACCCGGAGTGGTTCCCAGGTCCGCTTAAAGCCAGCGATCATCGCTGGCAGGAACTCGCCGAAAATCCTCATTTTCTCAGTAGCGATCACCTGCACAACATCACCGAAGTGGCGATTCATCGCCTTGAGCAACAGTTAGGTAAACCGTATCTGTGGGGGGGAACCCGTCCGGATGAAGGCTTTGACTGCAGCGGGCTCGTTTTCTATGCCTACAATAAAATTCTGGCGGCGAAACTGCCCCGTACTGCCAATGAAATGTATCACTATCGGCGGGCGACAATTGTCTCTAATCGCGATTTACGTCGTGGTGATTTACTGTTTTTCCATATTCACAGCCGGGATATTGCCGATCATATGGGGGTCTATTTGGGGCAGGGGCAATTTATTGAGTCGCCACGTACCGGCGAAACGATCCGGGTCAGCACCTTGTCCGAACCTTTCTGGCAGGATCATTATCTCGGTGCCCGACGAATTCTGACGGAAAATACAATTCTGTAATAGTCAGGCGGTACTTTCAGCACCGCCTCATCACGCGTTAGCTCAACGCGCCCATAATTTTTAATTCCAGCTCATCCGGCACTTCATTATAAGACAGCACCTGTAGCCCCGGCGCGAACAGACGAGCATAGCGAGCGAGCAGCGGACGTAACTGTGGAGCGACCAACAATATCGGTTCTTTCCCCGCGGCTTTCATTTGTTCTTTTATCTGCGGCATATTGGTCTGGAACTGATTAAGCATATTCGGATCGACCGGTACGCTGTCGAGCATCACTTTGCCACTTTGCTGTGCCTGATTGACCACGTTTGCCAGTAAATTCTCCAGTTCACTATTGAGCGTGTAGACCGCCAGCTCATCTTTGCGTACAAACGGGTGAGTAATACTGCGACGCAGCGCAAGACGGACATCTGCCGTCAGCAGAATGGGATCTTTGGTGGTCGCGCTGCTGGCAACCAGCACGGTGGCAATGGTAACGATATCGCGTAATGAAACGCCTTCGATAAGCAGCGTCCGGTAAACCTTCAATAACTGGCTGTAATTCAGCGCTGCACTGAGATCTTCCGCCAGACGCGGTGCCATGGACGACAGGCGGTTATGTAACTGCGTAATATCATCGTAATTAAACAGATCGGGAATATAGCGACGAATAATCTTATTCACGTGCGTGGCAATGACGCTGGCGCTGTCAATAACCTGATACCCCATATTTAATGCCTTGGCTTTTTGCGCCGGCACAATCCAGGTAACGGGCATCCCGTAGGCCGGGTCGTTCCCTAACACGCCATCTATTTCGCCGTAAGTTTCGCTGGAGGGTAGCGCCATCAGCTTATCTGAGGGGATATCCGCCTCATCCGCTTTAATCCCATTGATGAAAATAGCGTACTGCGTGGGTTTCAGTCTGAAGTTTTCGCGGATACGAATTTCAGGCAACAACACGCCGTTGCCGTCAGAAATCACCTGCCGCACGCCACGAATACGCTGGGTCAGCGGATTACCTTTCGATTTATCGACCAGCGCCACCAGCTTATAGCCCAGACTCAGGCTAATGGGCTCAATTAACGGAATGGTTTCCCAACTGACCTGCTGCTCGGTGGTTTCGGTGATGGTTTTGGTCAGCGTTTCGAGATTTTTCTCTTCAGTCTCGGCGACTTTCGGACGCTTGCTCATGCGCCAGGCGGTGAACCCTAACAGCGCCGTAAAAGCCAGGAACGGGAAATGTGGCATGCCCGGCACAACGGCCAGCACGAACATAATGCTGGTGGCGGTATAGAGCACCGAAGGGCTGGCCAGCAGCTGGCTACGTACGTCGGTAGCAATATCGCCGCTGTCGCTGACGCGCGTGACGATAATCGCCGCCGCCGTCGACAGCAGCAAAGACGGGATTTGCGCGACCAGGCCGTCACCGATGGTCATCAGCACGTATTGCTGGAACGCGGCCTCAGCGCTTAAATCGTATTTAAAGATCCCAATACAGACGCCGCCGATCAGGTTGATGGCCAGGATCATCATCCCGGCGATAGCGTCCCCACGCACGAACTTTGAAGCACCATCCATCGCACCGTAGAAATCTGCCTCACCCGCCACGTCTTTGCGTCGTGTTTGCGCCTGCGCCTGGTTGATCAACCCGGCATTCAGATCGGCATCAATCGCCATCTGTTTACCGGGCATCGCGTCCAGCGTAAAGCGGGCGGACACCTCGGAGATACGTTCAGCACCTTTGGTGACCACGATAAAGTTGATGATCATCAGGATGATAAACACCACAAAGCCGACTACGAAGTTACCGCCGATCACCACCTGACCGAAGGACTCGATCACTTTACCGGCGGCACCGGCACCCATATGGCCATGCAGTAACACCACGCGCGTTGACGCCACGTTTAGCGTCAGTCGCATCAGGGTGGTAATCAGCAAAATGGTCGGGAACAGGCTGAATTCGAGTGGTCGTTTTGCGGAAACGGCCACCAATAGCACCATCACCGCCAGCACGATGTTAAAGGTGAACAGAATATCCAAAAGTGCAGGTGGTAACGGCAGGATCACCATCGCCAGAATACACAGGATCACCAGCGGCACGCCGATATTGCCGTTACGCAGCAGCGCCATGAATTGTTTAGTTATTTTCGGCATCCAGTTTAAGAACCTCTTTTGGAATGGAAATATGTCTGTTCAGTGAAGGGCGTGCTTGTGCTCCGTCACGCCAGTGTTTCATTTGCAGGACGTAGGTCAGGACGTGGGCAATCGCCCGATAAAGTTGAAACGGAATTTGCTGATTCACCTGGGTGGTGTAATAAACAGAGCGTGCCAGCTTGGGAAACTCAACGACTTCAATGTTGTTCTCTGCAGCGACCTGGCGGATATACAGTGCAATTTCATCCGTGCCTTTGGCGACAACGAACGGCGCGGCGGCGCGAGCATGGTCATACTGTAAGGCGACGGCGTAGTGCGTTGGGTTGACGATCACTACGTTGGCCTTCGGTACCACTTTGCGAATTTGGCCCATCGCCATTTGCCGTTGCAAACGCCGGATCCTCGCTTTAACCTCTGGTTTACCTTCCTGGTTTTTATATTCTTCTTTTATTTCCTGCTTGGTCATCTTCAGCCCTTTGGTGAACATTTTTTTCGCCAGAGGAACGTCCACGAGAGCAAAAAAGATAAACAAGATGACAAAGTTGCGCATCACGCTGCTGTAGAGTGATAGACCATCGCTAATCGCCTGTTTAAAAAATAGCTCTTGTAACCCGAGAAACGAGGCAAAGTTATTGCGCAGGGTTATCCACAGCATGATTAAAAGCACGATAGCCTTCAGCGTCATTTTTCCGGTTTCCACCAGATGCTCTGTGGAGAACAGACGCCCTATGCCCTTAATCGGACTTAACTTGCTGAAGTCCGGTAAAATTTTCTTCGGCAGGAACAGCCATCCACCCGGCACCAGCGAGGCAAACAGGGCGGCTACGGGCATCGGCAACAGCGTCAGAATAAATTTCGCCAGAATCAGCAGATGATGTTCGAGGAACTGTCCGATGATATCCGGGTCATTAATATTCTGTGCGTACTGATGCACGCTGATGAAGCTTTCGCGCACGAAATCTTCATACCAGGGAAAGCTGCTGGAGATCACCATAAATGCGGCAAACAAGCTGGCGGCAAGCCCCATGTCTTTTGAACGCGGGATCTGCCCATCCTCTCTGGCTTTGCGAAGTTTTTGCGCCGAGGGTTTTTCTGTTTTTTCTTCGCTGCTGCTATCCGCCATAGTGTCCCTTTAGCGCGTCGAGCTGCTGCAGGACGAAATTCGCCAGGTGCAGATAGTGGTCGGGCAGGTTGTATAGCAGGGTGGCGAAACAGACCAGACCCGCCAGCATATTGATAGGAAAGCCCAGGGAATAAAGGTTGAGTGGGGGCGCAATGCGGTTCAGCAGACCAAAGCAGCCCTGAACAACCAGCATGATAAACGTGGTTGGTAGCGCCAGCAGCGTGGCGGCTGCAAATACCCAGCCCAGCGCCAGGGAAATAGTGCGCAGAGATTGCGGATGCAGCGCATTGCCAATCGGCCAGTAGGTAAAGCTTTTGAATAAAATACTCACCAGCAGCAGATGTCCATCCATCGCGAAGAACAGAATTACCGCGTAAATGTTGATCATTTCCGCCAGCACCGTCGTCGATGCGCCGCTGCTGGGATCGTTCATCACCGCCATACTCATCCCCATATTAAACGAGAGGATCTGCCCGGCTAACTGGAGTGCTAAAAACAGAAACTGCAGCATCAGGCCAAACAACATACCCCACAGAAACTGTTCTGCGGTCAGGATGATGCTGTTTATTGACAGCAGGCTGCTGGGGACGGGGTGGGGGATCAACGGCGTAATGATGAATGCCAGCGCCAGTGACAGCACGATACGTATGCGGACCGTCAGCGCGGCGTTATCCAGCACCGGCGCATAGTGTATAAACGCCATAATGCGCACGAAGGGAAACCACATGCCCAGGATCAGGCTGCTTAGCTGTGTGATATCGGTTTCGCGCATGTCAGTGCACCAGAATGGCGGCCTGAGTGAACAGATGCACGCAGAGATCGCTCAACTGGACGATCATCCATTTCCCGGCAATCCCCAATACTGCCAGCGTGACAATCAGCCTGGGTAAAAAACTGAGGGTCTGTTCGTTAATCTGCGTCACCGCCTGGAAAATGCTGACCAACAGGCCGACCAACAGGCTGGGCACGACCAGCACGCAGACCAGGATAATCACGACTTTTATGCCGCTGGCGACAATATCGGCTGCTACATCAATCGTTAACATAATTATCCCAGCCCCAGGCCACGAATACTGGAGGTGAGCGTCCCGACGGTCAGCGCCCAGCCATCGATCAGCACGAAGAGCATCAGCTTAAAGGGGAGTGAAACGATCAACGGTGACAGCATCATCATGCCCATTGCCATCAACACGCTGGCGACGATCAGGTCGATCACCAGGAACGGAATGTAAATCATGAAGCCTATCTGAAAGGCCGTTTTCAGCTCGCTCAGGACATAGGCGGGAACCACAATGGAGAGATCCTGATCTGCCGCGTTACCGTGCGCATTGGCGATGGTCATGATCTGCGCAATGGCTTTTTTGTTGGTCTGCGCCAACATAAAGCGTTTTAGCGGTGAGGCGGCGGTGCTTAGCGCGTCAGAAAGCGTAATCTGGTCGTTTTCAAAAGGCACCACGGCATGATCGTAGATGTTGATCCAGATGGGCCGCATTACCAGCATGGTTAACGACAGTGCGATGCCAATCAGGATGCGGTTGGGCGGCGTTTGCTGCAGCCCTAGCGCCTGACGTAGCAACGAGAGGACAATAATAAAGCGGGTAAAACAGGTCATCATCAGCACCAGCGTAGGCAGAATGCCCACCAGCGTCATCAGTAGCAGAACCTGAATCTTGACGCTGTATTCCTGGCTATTACCGTGTGAAATCACATTCAGCAACGGGATATCTCCCCCTTGCGCACAGGCAAAGGGAGAAAGGATGAGCAACGAGATACCCAGTACCAGAGTGAAGGTAGGTGCGCGTTTCATGGGGCCAGATCGTTGATTTCATGCGTGTTGAATTCAAGGACCCGCAGGCCATATTTTTCATTCACTACCACCACTTCGGCCTTACCCAGCAGGATATTATTCACTTTAATATCCAGCGGCTCCCCTGCGAGTTTGTCCATCTCAATGACGGTGTCATCATCAATGTTCAGCAGGTCAGACAGCATGATCTCTACCGAGGAGACTTCCAGCGTTAACGTTACCGGAATACGCTTGAGGAGGGTCATGGATTCGGAAAAACGATCTTCTAACCGCGTCACCAGTGTTTCGGTGACCGACACCGCAGACGCTGTGGTGGCTTCCGGGGTTAACTCGAAGCCTTGCTCTAAAATATCTTGTTGCTTACTCATAGGATTTCTCAGTCTTACTCGTTAACTCGGACAAAAACAGTTTGTCTTTATCTTCGACGATCAGGGCGTTAAATAATTCGGACTTCCCGATATAAACCGGGAACGTATCTGGCATCGCAATGGGTAAAATATCTCCCGGCTTAATGGTCGTCAGGTCGGCAACATTGAGCGGGATCTCGGCTATCTTCACGTTCATGGTCAGCGGCAGCGTATTAATAATCTCTTTGATCAGTATTTTTTTACGCGCTTGGGCGTGGGGTTTATCAACCAGCTTTTTTTTATCACCATGTTCACTACGACGAATCAAATTCAAAATATAATCAGTATGTGAATCATCGAGTAAGATCCTGAAACTGGCGTTCTCATCATCGCCTAGTATAAATACCAGTTGATAAGCCCAGTGGGTCTGGACGGTGCTGCTGTCGGGCTTAAGCGTGAGTGGGATACCGGATATGTTTTTATTAAAAATGATATTACAGGTATCAAGTGCCAGCCGACTTTTCAACCGGGTTTCGGTTTTGGTAGGTAAATCTTCTGATGACTTTTCGTCAATCATTGATGACGTCAGACCATAGAAGTTACCTAGCAGCATTAACAATAATGTGCGGTCAATATCAAATGCCAAATGGCCAACTTGCGAAATTAATAACTCAGCACTCTTGTTAATAACATCCATCTCGCAGTGTATCTTCTTGAGTGTTATATTTGTGCGGTGTTTCTTCAGGAAATAGTTTCCGAGATGTGATTCAATTGTATCAAAATTACCCGTAAACATAGTCGGCAGACGATGATATGGACGCCCAAGCCGGTTTCCTTCAAGCTTAAAGATTCCGGGTGTTTGACTATATTTCAGCATGGTACACGTTCTCAGCCGTAATTTTGTTGGTGGATGAATAAATATCACATCCCGACGTTATCAAAGAAAATACAAATCCATTTAATTTTTTGAGCATCCTTGACGCTATTCTCTTTTGTTGGGGACCATGACCTATAAAATGAGGTGCATGGGAACATCGATAATCTCGGGCTGGATATTAAATATTCTACCCCTCTCTTCTGCAAGTTATTAATGATGTGGTTCTATAATTAAAAAATTATTAATCATATAACTGTGACATTCTCACCAGTTAGCGGCAGCGCTATAAATGCCTTTCCCATGCTTAATTTCTACACGCAAATCATTGTAACCCATTGTTTTTAAATGAATAATATTTTTATTATCTTTTAATTTAAGATTGTTAATAGCACCAGTGGTAATCTTTTTTTAGGAAAAAACCTATTTGAAAATAGTCTTCGAAGGGGCTGCCATGTGGAAGGGCAGTAAAACATGAACAGGGACTGGATGAAAAACATGGCACGGGCGATATCTATTATTCGATAATGTGCTCGCTTTGGAATATTTTGTATATTTCTCGTTATGGATGTTAACTTTACTTCTAAGTGTAAAATAATCATGTTTGAACTTATTGCCGAAGCAACCTCCAGCATCAATGCATTTGCACTAGCTAAGCGTATTGCTGCTTTTAATGTTCCTGTCCTTGTTCATGGTGAAACGGGGACAGGTAAAGAATGTGTTGCGAAATTTATACATTCTATTGCATTTGCACAGGACTCTCAGGCGCCTTATATCGGCGTTAACTGTGCTGCTATTCCTGAAAATATGCTCGAAGCTACGTTATTTGGTTATGACAAAGGTGCATTTACCGGGGCCGTCGCGACCGTACCGGGAAAAATGGAATTAGCCAATAATGGCACTTTGCTGCTCGACGAAATCGGCGACATGCCGTTAGCACTACAGGCGAAGATTTTGCGTGTTTTGCAGGAACAACAGGTTGAACGTCTGGGCAGTAATCGTTTAATTAAACTTAACTTCCGCCTTATTGCCTGCACCAATAAAAATCTTGAAGCCGAAGTTGCCGCAGGACGTTTCAGAGAAGATCTCTATTATCGCATGTCGGTTATCCCGGTGACGATGCCGCCGCTGCGCGAGCGGATGGAAGACATTATTCCTCTGGCTGAATCCTTTATCAAAAAATACTCCACGGTACTGGCGAAGAATATCAAACTCTCGGAGTCATCGCGGCGAGCATTACTCAGCTACGCCTGGCCGGGCAATGTACGCCAGCTCGAAAATGCCATTCAACGTGGCATGATTTTGAATCGAGATGGCGTAATTTATCCCGATACCTTGGGGCTTCCGTCTGTGGGATCCGATTCCTGGAGCGAGCCTGAATGGCAACCTAAGCCCAGTCCGCAAATAAGCGAAGGCGATAATTTGGGCCAGCATGGCCGCAGCGCGCAATATCAGTATATCGCTGACTTGATGCGCAAATATCAGGGCAATAAAACCAAAATTGCGGATTTACTAGGCATTACCCCACGTGCGCTTCGTTATCGTCTGGCGTCAATGAGAAAACAGGGAATCGAAATCTTCTCCTGAATCCGTTGGTCGTGCAGCGAGCACTTTTTTCATTTTAAGAGTAGGTCATGAGCATAAATATCCTAGCCCCAGCCAGTACGATGCAGACGCAAATGATGCAGGACATGCAGCAGATGAAGGAGGTCGCGCAGTCGCCCATCCTCTCGCCGATGCAGATTAACCGTGTTGGTGCGCAGTCGGCATCATCTCAGGTCTCCTTTGGCCAGATTATGCAAGGGGCGCTGAATCATGTTGATCAATATCAGCAGGTCGCCGAGCAACAACAAACGGCCGTTGAGATGGGCAAAAGCGATGATCTGGCGGGGGCAATGATCGCCAGCCAACAGGCATCGCTGTCGTTCTCCGCGCTGGTTCAGGTCAGAAATAAAGTCGCTTCTGGATTCAATGACCTGATGAGTATGTCAGTCTAACGCTATGAATGAATTAATAAAAAAAATAACGCAATCCTTCCCGGCCGTGTCGTTCAAACTGGACGGCAATAAGCGCTGGGCGTTACTGGCAGCAGCGGCCATTGCGGCTACGGCGATAATTGTCAGCGTGCTGTGGAATGGGAATCACGGCTACGTTTCGCTGTACGGTCGACAGGAAAACCTGCCGGTATCCCAGATAGTCACCGTACTGGATGGCGAAAAGCTGGAATACCGTATCGATCCGCAAAGTGGGCAGATTCTGGTTCCTGACGATGCGCTGTCCAAAACGCGAATGACCCTTGCCGCCAAAGGTGTGCAGGCGATGTTGCCCAGCGGCTACGAGCTGATGGACAAAGACGAAGTGCTGGGCAGCAGCCAATTTGTGCAGAACATCCGCTATAAGCGCAGCCTTGAAGGTGAACTGGCGCAAAGCGTCATGACGCTGGATTCTGTCGAAAGCGCGCGCGTGCATCTGGCACTGAATGAAGAAAGTTCGTTTGTCGTCAGCGATGAGCCGCAAAACAGCGCCTCGGTGGTGGTGCGACTGCACTATGGCGCGAAGCTGAATATGGATCAGGTCAATGCCATTGTGCATCTGGTTTCCGGGAGTATTCCGGGTCTGAATGCGTCGAAAGTTAGCGTCGTCGATCAGGCCGGTAATCTGCTGACTGACGGGATCGCCTCGGGCGAGGCCGTTTCAGCCGCGACCCGCAAACACGATCAGATCCTCAAAGACATTCAGGATAAAACGCGTGCCAGCCTGGCGAACGTGCTCGATTCGCTGGTGGGGGCAGGTAATTACCGGGTGAGCGTGATGCCCGATCTCGATCTGAGCAATATTGACGAAACAAAAGAGCATTACGGCAACGATCCGAAACTCAACCGCGAAGAGAATGTTCTGGATAGCGATACCAACCAAATCGCGATGGGGATCCCGGGTTCACTCAGCAATCGTCCGCCGCTGGCCCCCAATCAGGTTGCGACTGGAGCGACTGATACCACTGCCGACTCACGCGATCCTGCCGCGCTGTCAAAACACAGCGAAAGCAAGCGCGATTACTCCTATGACCGCAGCGTGCAGCACATCCAGCGTCCTGGATTTACAGTTAACCGCTTGAATGTGGCGGTAGTGCTTAATCAGAGCGCACCGGCGCTGAAAGGCTGGAAGCCTGAGCAAACCGCGCAGTTGACCGCGTTGCTGAACAATGCGGCGGGTATCGACGCCCAGCGCGGCGATAATCTGTCTCTGTCCCTGCTTAACTTTGTGCCGCAGGCGGTCCCGGTAGAACCGGTTATCCCGTTCTGGAAGGATGACAGCATTCTGGCCTGGGTACGCATGATCGGCTGCGGCCTGCTAGCGCTGCTGCTCCTGTTGTTCGTGGTGCGCCCGGTGATGAAGCGTCTGACGGCGATACGGCAAAAACCGCGTCCTCATGAGCCTGTGATGGATGTGGATGTAATGCCTGTCCCGGCAGCGCAACTTACCGCTGCGGATGATGAACGCAAAAATATTGAACTGCCTTCTTTCCCTGGCGACGACAGCCTGCCTTCGCAGAGTTCCGGTCTGGAAGTGAAGCTGGAGTTCCTGCAAAAACTGGCGATGAGCGACACCGATCGCGTAGCTGAAGTTCTCAGACAATGGATTACCAGCAATGAGCGAATTGACAACAAGTAACGGCAGTACCAACAGCTACCTGGAACAGGCCGCAATTCTATTGTTGTGTCTGGGAGAGGAAGCGGCAGCGACGGTGATGCAAAAGCTCAGCCGTGAAGAGGTGGTTCGCCTGAGTGAAAATATGGCGCGTCTGTCCGGGGTAAAAACCAGCATGGCGAGAAAGGTCATCAATAATTTCTTTGATGAGTTCCGCGAGCAGAGTGGCATCAATGGTGCATCGCGCTCGATGCTGCAAGGTATTTTAAATAAAGCGCTGGGCACTGAAATCGCCAGTAGCGTAATCAATGGGATCTATGGCGATGAGATCCGCTCACGTATGGCGCGTTTGCAGTGGGTCGAGCCGCGTCAGTTGGCGATCTTGATCTCGGAAGAACACCTGCAATTGCAGGCGGTATTTCTCGCTTTTTTGACACCGGAAATTTCGGCCACGGTGCTCTCGTATATGAACGAGTCGGTGCAGAATGAGATCCTCTATCGGGTGGCGAAACTGAATGACGTGAATCGGGACGTCGTCGATGAGTTGGATCGTCTGATTGAACGTGGTTTATCGGTGCTGTCCGAACATGGCTCGAAAGTGAAAGGCATCAAACAGGCTGCCGACATCGTCAACCGCTTCCAGGGCAACCAGCAGGTGATCCTCGACCAGCTGCGTGAACGCGATGAAGATGTGCTGGAACAGCTACAGGATGAGATGTACGACTTCTTTATTCTGAGCCGTCAAACTGATGAGGTACGTCGTCGCTTGCTCGATGAAGTGCCGATGGAAGACTGGGCGGTGGCGCTGAAAGGCACCGAGACGCTGCTACGTCGTTCTATTTATGCGGTTATGCCGAAGCGTCAGGCGCAGCAACTGGAAGCGATCACCTCGCGTCTTGGCCCGGTGCCGGTGAGTCGCATTGAACAAATCCGCCGTGAAATCATGGGGATTGCCCGTGAACTTGAAGAAGCGGGTGAAATTCAGCTACAGCTGTTTGCTGAACAGACGGCGGAGTAAACCATGGCGATTGAAACCATTCGTGGTCGTTACCGACTGCACCGCTTTCCTCCGCGTCAGCGCCATTTGCAAACAGAGCAGCTCACGCCGGGGATTACCCCGGCGGATTATCAACGCCAGTTAATGGACGGTTTCCAGGAAGGGCTGCAAAAAGGCTTTGAACAGGGAATGACTGAAGGTCATGAACAGGGCTTTCAGGAAGGGCATCAAAAGGGCCAGGAAGAGGGCTCTCGTCAGGGGTATACCGAAGGCAGCCTCGCCGGGCAGCAGGAAGGGCGCAAACAATTTGCCCTCGCGGCACAACCGCTGGACGGTATTTCTGGCCGGGTGAATGACTATCTGGCGCACATTCAGCGTAAACAACGGGAAGACCTGCTGCAACTGGTTGAAAAGGTGACCCGTCAGGTGATTCGCTGTGAACTGGCGCTGCAACCGACGCAACTCCTCTCACTGGTCGAAGAGGCGATCTCGGCCTTTCCGACCCTGCCCGAGTCGTTACAGGTGCTGCTGAGTAACGACGAGTTTAATCGCATCAAAGATGCTGCGCCGGAAAAGGTGAATGAATGGGGGCTGACGCCTTCAGCCGATTTGCAGGCGGGCGAATGCCGGGTCATTACCGATAAGTCCGAGCTGGATATCGGCTGCGAACACCGGCTCGATCAATGCATGTCGGCACTGAAAGAGACGTTGCTGCCGGAGTCGCAGGGTGAGTGACCCTTCATTCTTTGACAACGCGTTGCGCGCTATTGAGTCGATTCCGCTTGCCCGGGTTGCCGGCCGACTGGTGCGGGTGAACGGTATTTTGCTCGAGAGCGTGGGATGCCCGCTGATGACCGGCCAACTGTGCCGCGTTGAAAGTGCCAACCATACGTTAATTGATGCGCAGGCAGTGGGGTTTAATCGTGACATTACCTACCTGATGCCCTTCAAACATCCAGTCGGGCTGATGGCAGGTGCACGCGTGTTCCCCGAAGAAAAAGCCCAGGAAATTTTGATTAGCGAAAGCTGGTTGGGTCGGGTGGTCAACGGCCTCGGCGAACCGCTGGATGCCAAAGGGCGTCTGACCGGCAATGACGTACTGCCATCTCAAGCCCCGTCAATCAACCCGCTTACCCGCCAGTCGGTCAATCAACCGCTGGATGTCGGTGTGAAGGCCATCAATGGATTACTAACTATCGGTAAGGGCCAGCGTGTTGGGTTAATGGCGGGGAGTGGCGTCGGCAAAAGCGTGCTGCTGGGGATGATCACCCGCCAGACCAAGGCTGATATCGTGGTGGTTGGGCTTATCGGCGAGCGCGGCCGTGAAGTAAAAGAATTTATCGATCACTCGCTGGGGGCAGAAGGACTGGCAAAATCGATTATCGTCGCCGCCCCGGCGGATGAATCCCCCCTCATGCGCTTAAAAGCCACCGAGCTGTGCCACTCTATCGCCGCCTGGTTTCGTGACCGCGGCCACCACGTTTTACTGCTGGTGGATTCGCTCACCCGTTACGCCATGGCGCAGCGCGAAATAGCGCTTTCTCTGGGGGAACCCCCGGCGACCAAAGGCTATCCGCCGTCGGCATTTGGCATGATCCCAAAGCTGGTTGAAAGCGCGGGCAACAGCGAAAGCACAGGATCGATGACCGCTATTTATACGGTGCTGGCGGAAGGGGACGATCAGCAGGATCCGATCGTTGACTGCGCGCGCGCGGTGTTGGATGGGCATATCGTATTGACCCGCAAGCTGGCGGAAGGCGGGCATTACCCCGCTATCGATATTGCCCAGTCGATCAGTCGCTGCATGACCCAGGTCACCCGCCCGGAGCACCAGCAGGCCGCCCGGGCGCTAAAACAGAACTACGCCGCCTACATGGAAATCAAACCGTTGATTCCGCTCGGTGGCTATGTTGCAGGCGCTGACCCCGGCGTTGACAAAGCGGTCAAAATTTTCCCGGCGATTGAGCGTTTTCTGCGTCAGGAGGTGAGCGAACCCGCCTCTTTGGAGCTGGTACAAAATCGTCTGCAGGCTCTTTTCCCGGTCGTCAAATCGAAAGCAGAAGGTAAATAACCGTGCGACA
Organism: Citrobacter sp. KH_055_1; assembly: GCF_057838705.1. Lineage (NCBI taxonomy): Bacteria > Pseudomonadati > Pseudomonadota > Gammaproteobacteria > Enterobacterales > Enterobacteriaceae > Citrobacter > Citrobacter sp. KH_055_1. Next base: position 3,774,438 of record NZ_CM174473.1, on the reverse strand, counting down.
GATTCTTGATACCCTGGCGCAACTCCAGCGCCTGCGGGATAAATCAGTAAAAGACATCACGGTGCAGTTGGCGAAACAACAACAGCTGTGCTCTGGCTATGAAAACAACATCAAAGCGCTAGGCTACCTGGTGCAAAAAACCGGTCCCGGCGTTGATGCTCCTGGCATTGAATCTCTCAAAAATGTGTCCGGCTATAAAAGCACGCTGCGCAAGGTGATTGCCTGGCAAGAGCAGGAAAAGACGCTGGCGAAAATTAAAGAAGTGCGTATCCAGAAAAACCTGATCGCAGCAGCCTGCCAGGAAAAAATCGTTGCCATGACGCTGGATGAAAAACGGCAAGATCTGCAGGACGAAGTCGCTATCAAGGAACAGAAGGTCGTGGATGAGATTGCCACGCAGTGTTGGTTACGTAATAAGGTCTTTCGGCAAGAATGAAAACAATCATCACGTTTGGCACCTTTGATGTATTTCACGTTGGTCATCTCAATATCCTGCAACGGGCGAAGCAGTTAGGCGGGAAACTGGTGGTAGGGGTCTCTTCTGATGCGCTCAATATCGCTAAGAAAGGGCGGACACCGGTGTACAGCCAGTCTGACCGGATGGGAATTGTGGCGGGGTTAAAATGCGTGGATCGCGTGTTTCTCGAAGAGTCGCTGGAACTAAAAGCCGATTATATCCGCCAGTTCAATGCCGACATGTTAGTGATGGGGGATGACTGGGCCGGCCGCTTTGATAGCTTCTCGTATCTTTGTGACGTCGTTTATTTCCCTCGGACACCGGCCATTTCGACCACCACGATTATTGAGGTGGTCAAGACATATAAGTAGGACATATGTGCCAAGGCATTATTCTGCTATGGAATACAATGATTTTCTATTTATTCACTATGCTTGTAAGCCAAGTGATAAAGCTCTGAAATATGCTTTACTTTCATTCCGAATTTGGAAAAAAGTATATCGAGGGATTTGTTAGAGTAGATGGTGATATGTCCATTACGTGGCGCTATATACCAAAAATTCATCAGCTTATTTAGATGGAAATCGTTAGTCAGTGTTGAAAAGAAATATTTACCATTATTTTGATCTAAAAGAGAGTCTATCATCTCCATAGTCTTTACTGGCGTTGGTGTATGCTCCATGACTTCAAATGACGTTATAAACTCATACTTTTCATTTGGTATGGGGGCTGAATTATTGAAGGGGTCCCAACCAACCACATCTGTGCCATATTCTTGTAATAACTGTACCAGCTGTCCGTCACCGCAACCAAAATCTAGCATACGGAAATTTTGTAGATTTTTGAATGCATTGCGAAGTAAGTTGAAGTTGTGAAGAGATCTTTTGCAAATAAAATTAGGATCATGTTTTATATATTCGTCATTGTAAATGTATCTGGAGTAATCTGCATCAGACCATTTATCAAAGGCGTGGCTGTATATCAATCCACAGTTCTTGCATTTATAATAATAGATGGCATGGCCGCTTAGCGGATAGTTATATCGGTGAACGTTGTTTCCATAGCAAGAAACATTAAAGTCAGTTACGCCATAAATATCAGCTTCAGTATCGCAAATTTTGCAATGTGGTGATGAAGTAGTATGTAATTTCATTATTTTCTTAATAAAAAATAGGTTAATGATTGATGTTTATTATCGCAGGACTTTCTTTCCACCAATCCATAATTCAAGTTGTTGCTGCAAATCATGAAAATTATCAGCGATAACCTGTGCCATATCGGGGGAGAAAAAATGTGTGATATGTGGGTGTGCTCCTCCCACTCGCTGTCGGTTTACTTTTTCAAGATCGATAAAAGGGATTGCAGATTTGTTATATTTTAATAAACTTAAAATATCAAGCTGGTTTGTTGGGTCAGTTTTCCATAAAAACATCTGATATTTTTTATCCACCTTCAATAAATGGAAATACTCATTAGTGGCAGCATACCCCTTCTTTAATGGGCTACCATTGTGCAGACTTTTTTGTTGGGAAAAGAGATTACGACTAAAACAGACCTTACGTTTGGGCGTTAAGGCGAAAAATTGATTATCTTCACAAGGTGTTGTAGGAATCGTCAGTAAATTTAAAGTAGTGTTATGCAGATCAACCATGCTAACCATGTGATTTATATCGCAAGATTTCATTCCCGGACAGAAAATAAACGCGGGGGTGTGCACTAATGAAGTATATGGCTCTATTCCATGGGCGTATCCACCATTAAATCCATGCCCCCAGAAATCATCACCATGGTCGCCGAACCCGACAATAATAGTATTGTCCAGTTTTCCTGCATCGAGTAGTATTTTAATCGTTTGGCCAATCATTATATCCATACTTTGGTATCCGCGTTGCCATCTGTCGAGACTGTTTTTACCGCCTTTTTTTATCTCATCGTGGTAACAAAGATGGCTGCTTAAGTTCCATAAATATAAAGCAAAAGGCTCAGTCTGTGACACGACCTGGCGCATTTCAGCGAGCATGGTCGCCGATGTGTCGTACCAGTTGAATGAGTCTATTTCGCTCCATATTGAATCAACATTGGCCCAGTTTTTAGGATATCCCATTCCTGCTGTACGATAACCATGTTGTTTCAGGGTATCAAAAAGTGGCGGGCAGCGACGCTTAAGGGTAATATTTGTCTCGAGGTGAGTATTATGCTCAAGCGTATTGTCTTCGCCATGTAACAGGTCGCTAAAGGCCATAAGTGAAGATGTCGCGCTGGATATGAAGTTGTTAAACCTAATGGATTTCGAATTTACTTTGCTAAGGAATGGAAACCATTCCCTGTGGCTAAAAATTGTCTGATTGAGACTTTCAAGATGTAGAAATATGATGTTTTTATTCATTTTTTAATCACGAATTAAGAGTTCAAGCATGTTTATATCAAAGGTTGGGATTTCTTTAGCGTTAAAGACTTCCATCCGTTCTGAAAAACTATCATCGATAAAAATAGAGTTTTGCTGTTTAATCCAGTCGCTTTTCTTTGCATCTTTATCTAAATGTATTATTGAATCAAAAAGCATGCTAATACGACGTGTATTAAGTTCGAGATGGATATCTCCAGCATGACGAGTGATTAAGTGGATTGATATTCCGTGGTTAATACATTGATATAAAAAGGTAATGACAAGCAGGCAGAGTTTGTCATTAATAATAACGGTATCATCATAATCGATATAAACATGCTGAAATTGTATGCTGTGCTTGTATTGATTAGACAGACTACGGGTAATCTGCAGTTCTTTACAGACGGGGAGCAAAGCAATCTTTTTCCGCATTGCTTCATAGACAGTAAGTAGAGGAAAATTGATGCCATTCACGCGATTTAGCGCCATTGTACCGGCAATACGTGGAGCGACTTCCAATAATGTCAACTCACCTGTCGCGGCGCGTTTTAGCTGAAAAAACCAGGCTCCACGCATGTGAAATCGATCTGAAATAGCACGAGCATATTCCTCGACGTGTTCAAGCGTGACCAGCCTCGACGTCATCGCAATTCCAGCACGAATCCGTGAGCGGGTGCGCGGCTGGCAAAACAGCAATCCCCGGTCGCGGTCGGAAAAGCAATCAACGGTATATTCATCCCCGCTAAGGTATTCGCAAACGATCAGATCACTTTGTTGGGCAAGAAGCGACGCTAAGGCTTCTGGCGTTTCAATACAGCTGGCGCCTTGCGCTCCCTGTCCACGATCGGGTTTCACAAAAACCGGCCACTGCGTAATTTTGTTACTGTCAGTATACACCGCAGGAACAGGTAATATTTTTCTAAGAGACTGATATGTTTTGCTTTTATAACGGGTGGTGTGGCAGGTTTCATGGGGGGGACACAACACCGTTGCTGAAAGAGCATCTCTTTTTTCAGAGAGTGCAAGTAGAGCATCGTCATGTGCCGGAAAAATATAATCGATCTTTTCTAACTGGAGTAGTTGCTGCAAGGCATCCAGCCAATTCGGTTGCGCTATGTCCGGAATGACATGATATGCGCAAGCACAGTGACGGGCGTGGCTGTCGTAATCAGACCCGGCCAGTGTAATATTGATGTGCTTATCATGGCGTAAGGCGTAATAGATTTCCTTACCAATTTCTGTCCCTGCCGGAAATATAAGTATATTAGTCATGCTGCAATAAACTCGATAATTGTATTAATCTCCTCAGATGTCATATCCGGGTAGATTGGTAGACACAGGATGTGTTCCGAAGCATAGTTTGCTACCGGTAGATTTTCTTTTTGTGCTCCGGGCATTTTTTGATACATCATCAAATTAGACAGTAGTGGATAAAAATATCGTCGGGTCAGGATATTATTGTTCTTTAAGCGTGTGTAAAGTTCGTCTCTGGATATTTTATAGTCTGATTCGATGAATACCGGAAAGTAGCTGTAGTTGCTTTTATAATTGGTATTATTCAGTATTCTTATACCTTTGATACCGACCAGGTTTTGACGATATAGCTGATCGATTTTTTTACGTTTAGCGATAGCATCATCTACATAATTCAATTGTAATAAACCGAATGCAGCCTGTATCTCATTCATTTTTCCATTGATACCGGGAGCCACAATAGTGACTTCGTCGGCGATACCAAAGTTTTTAAGGTAATCAATTCGTGTCTTTGTCTTTTTATCGTAACTAACGATTGCGCCGCCTTCAAACGTGTTGAAAACTTTTGTTGCATGAAAACTGAGTACTGAAAGATCGCCATGGCGCAGGATGCTGCCACCAACATCTTCGATCGCAAAAGCATGCGCAGCATCGTAGAGGGTAGGAATGCCATAATTGCTTGATATTTCTTCTATTTCTTCAGTTTTGCAGCTCTGTCCATAAACATGAACAGGCATTATTAATCCGGTGTTTTTGGTGATTGCGGATTCAATGAGCCTGGAATTAATGTTAAGAGTCTCAGGATCAATATCAACAAATACCGGTGTTAATTGATTCCAGAGTATACTATGGGTAGTTGCAACAAATGAGTAAGGGGTGGTAATGACTTCACCTTTAATTCTTAGTGCTTGCATCGCTACAATGAGTGCGATTGTTGCGTTACAAAATAATGAAATATACGGGACGTTCAAATAAGCGGCTAAGTGCTCCTCAAGTCGCTGATGCATGCTGCCATTGTTAGTTAATTGTCGTGATGACCAAATATCCTCTAAATAAGGTAAAAACTCTTCAAGCGGAGGCATAAAGGGTTTTGTAACCGTAATGGGATTCTGCTGCAAAGATTTCATTATTAATGTTCCTGAGATAAGTTATTGATTATTGTTTGATAAGAGTCAGGTAATCTCGACTTGATACTTAAAATAATGAGTTCTCTGATTTTCTGGTCATCAATATGACGAAGCGCTATGCGATAAAGTTCTGGCAAGATCTGTAAGCGTGAATCGCAATGGATAATTGCCTGTACGATGTGATATGTTATTTTGTTAACGTTATTATGATTTAAGGCAACTAAATACCCTTGGTAATGTAAAAGAGCATCAGTCGGATCGTCAATAAGTAAGTCATCAATGTCTTTATTTAACAATGTATGATCTGGATGCGCATATTGTTTCCAACGGCTATCTATTGCTTTTACCCATGCAGGTTCATGCTTCCATTGGTTGAGGATCATCATTCTGTTACGGTACATTAACTTGCTATTATCTCTTCTGAACCATGTGTTATTATTATGGCGACGATACTTGGCCACGACTCGCTCAGAAGATATAAACTCCCCTTGTTTCGCAAGCTTTAAAAACATGTCCCAGTCCTCCTGTACTAAATCAGGAGGGGAACGTTCAATTCTTAAATAAGCATCTCGGCGGATAAGTGAGCCAATATAGAGGCTTAAATTACCCGTGATGAGCATATGTTCGAACACATCGCCATTGAGGAATATATTATTGTATGGAAAGATCGAGCCATCAGGCATGATAACTTGCACAGCACTGTAACACATTGAACAGTTGGTATTTTTCTCCATCATGTTTACCTGATGCGAGATTTTTGTGGGCATGATTAGATCATCTGAGTCGACGACAGCAATGTACTTTCCTTGTGCAAGATTCATTGCTTGTATTATTGGTTTTTCACCTTTTTTAATGTGTTGGGAGTAATAATTTTCTTCTCTCAGAATCGTTTTACACTGGTGTTTTTTTTGGTATTTCTTGATGATTTTTTGAGAGTTGTCGGTAGAGGCATCATCAACAATAATAACCTCAATATTTTTCCATGTTTGTTTGTAAACACTTTCCAGTGCCTCTTCAAGATATTGAGCGTGGTTATAACTGGTGACGATAATACTCACTAATGGGCTGGTCATTTATCTCTATCCTGTGAAGTCTGGAAGCATCATGGGAATAATTTTTTCTGCAGACTGAGCAGTAGCGTATTCATTGACACCAGAGAGCTGTTTTCCAGCACCTCTGCAATCTCACTGGCCGCTCTCTTCCCCGCCTTACCATCCATAAACGCGTCGCAATAATGTTGGCGGATCTCGTCCAATGGCGCCTGTAACGCGTTCCAGTTGTTTGAGCTGGACAGCAGGTTTCTGAGTTCCACCATATCGCTGGCGACCGGTAAAATCGCTCGGATCTGCTGGTCGGCACTGCGGGGGCTGGAGAAACTTTTCTGCCCATCCAGTAACGCCTGCATACCCGGCCAGTCGAGGAGGATGACGCGCTTGTTGGCATGAAGGGCATCGAAGATAAATCCGCTGTTATCGGTGAGGACGTAATCGGCCTTCGCGAGCAGCGGAAGGACGTGATCCGGCGCATCTGTTCGGTTTTTAAAACACTTGCGCGCCAACGTCAGCGAAGCGGCCTCTTCCGGTCGAGAGCTGGTACCGTGGTGCAATTTGCAGATGATATTGAAGTCATGGCTTAAATGGCTCAGCTTTTCCGCCCAGTGCGGTAGTGAGCTTAATGCGCCGTAGGTTGGGGCATACAGTAGCGTCGGTTTTTTGGCATCAAATTTCAGCGATGCCGGGAGAGATGTCTCAACGTGTCCTTGATGCCAGCGATCAAAGCGGGGATTTCCAACCACCTTCGCGCTGTCGTTAATATCCAGCGCTTGTTTGCTGTAATGGCTGTAACACAAAATACGGTGGTAGAACGTATTCCACCAGGCATGATTCCACTCTTCTTTTGCCAGTCCGTACATGGCGCGAACGTGAATATCGGCCAAATCTTTCAGAGCCGGCGTGTAGTAGGGGCTGACCAGACATTTGAAACGTTTACGTTGCTGAATAACTTCAGAAATACGTGCGCCACCCAATGTTGGGTCGTTGATAGCGTTAATGGTTGCCGCCATTTCATCAAGGAAAGGCTTGTGAATGCGATCGTTTACCAGCAACGAGCATGGATGCCCCATTGCTTGCAGTGCGGCAATGATTGGCTGATAGACGGCATAATGAAATGAGGTCTCCATAAAGAAGGCGATCGTATTATCTATCGCGTTAACGGGCTGAGATGGTGCGCTAGTTACCGATTGAAAGTTAGCGGGGGCTTTATTTATTTTATTGAAATAAAAACGAATATTATCTGTTTCCTGCTTTTCGATGTCGCTATAGCCCGCGCGTTGGTAGGCAATGCTCGGATAGCAGGCCAGCCATTTTCCGTCGCGCAGCAGGGGCTGCCATTGTGCTTCCAGCGACTCGGACGGATCCTGCGCCATCTGCCTTGCAAGCGAGGCGTAATAATGGTCGTTAACCAGGTAGGCGCACACTTTCCGGCAATCGCGGGCATGGATCATCCCGTTGAGGCTTTTCAAAACCGTGCCCTGTTTGATTTCACCGCCGAGCAGGATCACTTCCCAGGGTAATTTTGGCAGGGCGCTGAGCAGCGCATTCAGCACGCCGATGTGCTTCTCTTGCTTCAGAATAACGGTATCGTCTTCCAGTAACAGGTAGTTTTTCCAGCCATGCTGTTGTGCCAGATGCAATGCCTGCAAATGAGACTGGCGACGGCCCAACTGACCATTTACGTCTTCGCAGGCGGCCAGGCGGGTGATTTTTTCCGCCGGGACATTCAGTCGGGCAAGTTCCTGTTGGATCTGTCCCAGACGATCCGCGCGCGCATCAAGGTTGACGATCACCACCTGATCGATGGCATCCCAGTGGATCGGCTGATGGTGGGTGGCGTTATGCAGGCTCTGATACCAGTTTTTCAGCATCGGATCGGGGATTGCCTGCTCGAGGCTGGTCTGCAACGGTTCACTGGCTCCCAGTACAAAATCTTTATCAAACGTATTCTGGCTGTGTGAAATACACAGAATGGTGCGTTCTCCAGGGAGTTGCAGCGGGTTAACGGTGAAATTATGGGTGAACCCCGCCTCTTCACTTAGGTTGCACTCATCATCATAACGGTGTTTTTTCAGATAGTTACGGTGATAGCAGAAGGTCCCGTTGAGAATATTTTGTGGGCCAAAACGGTGGGTTTTAAAAATACGATTGATGTGGCTGTACCAGATAGGGATCTGGTCTGAACCGGAAATCAGCGCCCGATGGCGCTGCATCATCGCAAGGGTATAGGTGATTTTATCCGCCGGATAAAAGTCATCATCGTCCATACACAGAATATATTCACCTTGCGCCAGTTCATTGAGCATATTGCGTTTTTTACCCAGCGCCAGCCTTTCCGGATGGTGGATATAACGGATATTAAATGCGCCAGGTTTGCCTTGCGTCAGTTGCTCAATAAGCGGCAGGTGGCTTTGCGGTGAATCATCGAGGATCACCAGCTCTCTGCGATCCGCCGGATAATCCTGATAGCGGAACATATACAGTAGCCAGGGCAAGAAAGCGGCACGGTTCCAGGTCGGCGTAACGACGCTGACAAACGGTTTTTCACGACCGGTATCCAGAGTCTTAACGACGCCAGGCAAAATAGTGCGAGTTTTAGCGGATTTGGACATGATGACTTCACGGAAAAAAGGGCCGGTAGATTCCCGGCCAAGGGGCGCTAACAAATAAGCAGTGAAAAAGCAGACAGCAGATAATCCGCTGGCAGTATGGCCTGCACCTGCTGGCGTACTGAGGCTGATTCCTCGCTGTGGCGCCAGCGCTCAAGCAATGTAAACAGCGCGAAAATGTCAGCCTGGCTCAGCGGCGAGCCGTCCAGCGTCCACAGGCTCAGTAGGGTACGGATCAGGTAAAAATCGGTGACCAGCTCAAACAGACGTTGGGTGATGCTGGCGCTCTCATGCTGCGGGAAGGTGTCATGGTAGAGGCGATAGATCAGATAGTTACTGAAAATCCAGGCTTCCTCGGCAAAGTACTGCTGATGGGCTTTATGCCACTGTTTCTGTAATTGCTGGAGCAGCAAAGCTTCGCTGTTGGCATCCTGCATCATGAGCAAACTCAACTGCAGCGGCAGCGTCATTTTGCGCGGGCTTTCGGGCAGGATCTCCCAGTCGAAGGTCAAGCCGCCCATCAGAGACAGCAAATGGCATTGCAATTGTGGCAGGGCCGGTAGACGTGAAAATTGATTCTGCAATTTTCCCGTTGCGGCATAGTCAGCAAGGACGTTGGGCTGTGAGGCAATTTTTGCCAGCGTGTCGGCGTCGTCGCCCGGCAGCTTTTCGGACCACGAAAGCATAATGCCCAGCGCGTACAGACGCAGGTCTGGCGTTAAACCGGCAATCGTTACGGCATTGAGTGCGGCCTGATTCAGCACCCGATCGCGTGGTGATAACAGGGCGCTCTGTGAGTTGCAATCACTCTGGGTGACATGCAATACAAAAGCATTGGCATCGCCAAGGGCGGCTGTGCAACTGGCGATGTCTGTTAACGCCAGGCTCTGGCGGATTTCATGTTGCCACGTCATCTGGACATGCAAGGGAGAGTCCGGGTTGTGGGCTAAAAATGCACGGACAAAGTCAGGCTCGTAGCAATTAATCGTACTCATAACGTGTTCTCAGAAATTCCAATATTCAAATCTGGGCACTGTATTGCAATTTGCGTGCCTGTTTTTTTTAATTAATATATCAATGGGTTAGATTTGCAGGGGAAAGGCGCCTTCCGTTAAAAACGGAAGGTGGCAGGATTAAGGCTGGTAAATAAAATCAGGCTCGGTGCCCAAAAACGACTGAATGAACTCGCACTGGCGAATCAGCAGATCGCCATTCTTTTCGTTATAGGATTTGCAGCGTTCCGCTTTTTGTTCCAGACGCTGCCACCAGCTTTGCGCGGCGTTTTTTTGTGGGCCGGGCAACCAGCTAAATACCTGTTCCAGACCGCGACGATTGACGCTCACGCCCAGCTGTTGCAGGATCGCGCGGCGCTGCAGGCTACTGCTATTTAACTGTTCATAATGCTGTTGGATGACTTCATTGACGCTCAACAGCTCGTCACTGGCTCGACGAATCATACACAAACGCTGCTGTTCCAACTGAGTTCGCAGTGTGTCATACAGCGTTTCGTCTTCCCGAATGCCCTGAAGCAACAATTTCACCTGTTGCAGCTTAGTACTCACGGTTCTGACCTCTTATTTCTGGAAAAAACTGAGCATGTCACCTGCCAGCCGATCGGTATCAACCTGCAGATCGCCATTGGCCAGCGCAGCCTGCATTTGTGCGACTTTGTCGTAATCAACATCGCCCTGCGTGTCTTCATTCAACGTCTGCTGAGCGGACTGCAGCCCGGCCTGAGTCACATCATCAGCCGTTAGTGACGTGGTGCTGACGGTGCTGGATTTCGTTGTGCTTTTGTCGGCAGCACTGTTCCCGGACGTCGTTGGCGTAGGGCGGTTACCGGACAGCGTTGGGGTTATTTTCATAGCAACCTCGTGCGTATTCTTCTGTTACTTGCTAAAAGCGACCGTGAAGGAGAAAACTTTAATTCCATCACAAAAAATCCCGTTACTGCGTTGCCGTTAGCGTGCTGACGATGCCCGTATCATCCACCACGCCGCTAATCACCCGTTGACTGCTCGTGTTACGGATTTTAATCACTTCTCCTTTACGGCCGTTTTTCAACGCTACGCCGGGCATTGATGCGGTGATCCCCGCCATATGCGACACGATAGTTACCGGCTGGTCGCGCTTAACCAGAATGGGTTGTACTAATTCAGCGCGAGTCAGCGGTTTACCTGGCTGCAGGGTGCGTTTGCTGGTGAGCCCGACGGCATCGTCCAGTTGCATCAACAGCTCATTTCTCTGCCCGCTGATGTGATATTTCTTCAACTGTAAATCATCCACCGTCAGCACGGTGTCGCGCTCAATCAACGATTTCGGCATCACTACTGGCACAAACACATCCGGGCGCACCGCCACGCTGACCTTCCAGCCTGTGTGGCCTGGACAGCTCACTTCAAAATTCATCCGGCTTAAGGCCGTTTCGGCGGGAGATGACGCGCTAATGTGCGGCTCAGAAGGACAGAGTGGGGCGGTCGCAACCATCGAAGGGATATAGACATTGAAGGTATAGCGGTAGTCATGCCACTGCTGTTTTTGTGCCAGGGCGTCGATCTGCTGACTTGCTGCAGTGAGGACCTGCGCGTTGATCTGCTCCCGGGCGCTGTGCTGAACGGGATGGACGGCGGCATGCAGTGGTAAGGCAATGCTTAATGCCAGCAGGGTTATTGCGACAAAGGGGAAGGAAGGCTTCCTGCTGCGGGACGATAGTTTCATAAAATCATTTCTCATCAATCACTTAAAAGTTGGCATACATATTGCTTATAACAGCGATATTGATGCAGGAGTGATGCGAGAAATGGGAATCAGTTTTCAGCAAGCGTTGGGAGTACATCCGCAGGCAGTGAAATTACGTCTTGAGAGGACCGAGTTACTGACTGCGAATCTGGCAAACGTCGATACGCCAAATTTCAAAGCTAAAGATATTGATTTTGCCGCTGAGATGCAACGGGCAAGTCGAACAAATGTAATGCCAGAGGTTGATGTGAAGTACCGCGTGCCGATGCAACCCTCAGAGGACGGCAATACCGTAGAGCTGAATACCGAGCAGGCTCGGTTCTCACAAAACAGTATGGATTATCAAAGCAGTCTGACCTTCTTGAACCTGCAACTTAGCGGTATCAACGAGGCCATTGAAGGGAAATAACCATGTCGTTTACTGATATTTATCAGATTTCAGGTTCGGCGATGACGGCGCAAACCATTCGCCTGAATACCGTCGCCAGTAACATGGCGAACGCCGAAGCGCCCGCCAGCAGCGAGGCGCAGGCTTACAAAGCGCGTAGTCCAGTCTTTGCCGCCGTTTACCACAATAGCCTGATTGGTGCGCATAACCGCCACGCGATTGATGGCGCCAGCGTTCAGGTGCAGGACGTCATGCAAAGCGGCGGGGCGGTGAAGCGTTATGAGCCTCACCATCCCATGGCAGACCGGGATGGTTTTGTCTGGTACCCGGACGTCAACGTGGTTGAGCAAATGGCTGACATGATGTCTGCGTCCCGTGACTTTGAAACGGATGTTGATGTGCTGAATAACGTCAAAAGTATGCAGCAAAGTTTACTCAAATTAGGAGAAGCATAATGAACGCCCTGGCTCTGTATGCCCAATCGCAGTCGCTGGCTTCTTCCCAAGAGCCGACAGCGGTGGCGGAGAACAATGTCGGTTCCACGAGTAACCTGGGTGATAGCAGCAGCACGTCGTCCACCACGGATACCAGCGACACGTCATCCACTACGACAACCACAACCACCTCCACGGACTCCTCTGGCGTGGACACGTTCCTGACGTTGTTTGTGGCGGAGATTGAGAATCAGGATCCCACCGATCCAGCGGACCCGACAGACTATATCGACCAGCTCGCCTCAATGGCGCAGGTGGCGATGATGGAAGAGATGAGCGTTCAGGCCAATACCAACGCCGTGCTGATGAGCAACATTCAGGTCATGGCGTTAGGGAATCTGGTGGGTGACGACATTATGGTGCAAACCACCACGCTGGATATTGCCGACAACACCAAAGAGATTCAGGGGCGCGTCACGCTGGACGACAGCTGTACCGATGTGGATCTGCATTTCACTGACGCCGCCGGTGATGACTACACCGTATCGCTGATCCCGGAAGGGGAAACCTCCGTCGGACCTGGGCAGGTGGATTTCGATATTAATCCCGCTGATTACGGTATTCCGGCGGGTGATTACAACGTGTCGGTGGTGACCAACACCGGGGAAGCGGAAGTACCTATTGAAGTCACCGGTGAGGTTGAGGATGTGCGTATTCCGCTCGATGGCAGCACACCGGTTCTTAACGTGGACGGCGTCGGGGAAGTGCCTTTCACCATGATCACCCAGTTCGGCGTGCCGGATAGCACTGATGGCAGCGGCGGTTCCGATGACACCACGCCACCTGATACCGACGGCGGCAGTGATAATTCTGACAGCGATAACGTTATCTGATTTTACATTACAGGAATAAATAATGAGTTATGAAATTGCAGCGACGGGGTTAAACGCCGTTAACGAACAACTGGATGGGATCAGTAACAACATCGCTAACTCCGGTACGGTGGGTTACAAATCGATGACCACCCAATTCTCTGCGATGTATGCCGGGACGCAGGCCATGGGCGTGAGCGTGGCGGGTTCAGCGCAAAGTATCTCCACCGGTGGTTCTATGGTCTCAACGGGCAATGCGCTGGATCTGGCCATTAACGATGATGGCTTTTTCGTGATGTGCGACAGCGCCGGGAACATCTCCTATACCCGCGCCGGTTCCTTCGTAACGGACAAAAATGGCTATATCGTCAATGCGTCCGGTGATTACCTGCAGGGCTATCCGGTTGATGACAGCGGTACGCTGCAAACCGGGACGGTGTCCGATATCCAAATTCAGACCGGTAACATTCCGGCAGAAGCGTCAGACAGCTTGTCCTTTACGGCTAACTTTGACGCCAGTGATGCCACCATTGATCGTTCCACGGTCGCGTTTGATCCCACCAACAGCGCGTCTTATTCCGACAGCTATACCACCACAGTTTATGACTCACTGGGTAACGAGCACTCGGTTTGCCAGTACTTTACTAAAACCTCGGATAACACCTGGGAAGTTGATTATACCTTTGATGGTGCTGCTCAGGACGGCGCAGCACCAACCACCTTAACGTTCGATCCGAACACCGGCAAGTTGACCTCACCGACCACGCCGCAGACCGTTGAATTCACTACCGATGCGGCCGCGCCGATTGAGTTGACCGTCGATTACTCCAGTTGCACCCAGTACGGTTCTGATTTCTCCGTCACCACCAACTCCGCGAATGGTTATGCGTCTGCAACCCAAAACGGCGTGCAGGTTGATGACGACGGAAAAGTTTACGCCACCTACAGCAACGGTGAACGCATGCTGCAAGGTCAGGTCGTGCTGGCGACCTTCCCCGACGAAAATGGGCTGGAAGCGGTGAGCGGCACCGCCTGGGTGCAAACGGGGGAATCCGGCACGCCGCTGATTGGTACACCGGGTTCCGGTTCTTGCGGCACGCTCTCCTCCGGCATGCTCGAAAGCTCCAACGTTGATATCACCACTGAACTGGTTGACCTGATGACGGCCCAGCGTAACTACCAGGCGAACACGAAAGTGATCTCCACCAGTACGCAGCTTGATGATGCGCTGTTCCAGGCAATGTAAGGCGCGGATAAATGGATCGCTTGATATATACCGCCCTGAGCGGGGCCACCCAGACGCTGCAAGAGCAGCAAATCAGCGCCAACAACCTCGCTAACGTCAACACCACGGGGTTTCGCGCGGATATGGCGATGGCGAGTAATGACAAAGTGAAAGGCGGCGGATTCGATACGCGCTATATGGCGAAGGAGAGTCCAAGCGGGGTGAACGACAGCACCGGTATCGCGGAGAAAACGGAGCGTCCACTCGACGTAGCCTTGCAGGGCACTGGCTATATCGCGGTTGAGGATAAAGACGGTAACGAAGTCTATACCCGCAACGGCAATATCCAGCAGGACGATCAGGGGCAGCTCACCATCAACGGTAACGTGGTGTTAGGCGATAACGGCCCGATCATCCTGCCGCCGAATGCCATTGCGTCTTTTGGCAGCGACGGCACGCTCTCGGTGACGCCAGACGACGGTGATGTCACCGCTACCATGGACATTGACCGCCTGAAGCTGGTGGATATACCAGTGAACAATCTGGCGAAAAACGCGCAGGGCATGCTGATCACCGCCGATGGCGTTCCAGCCCAGCGCGATGAAAACATCAAAGTGAGCGGGGGCTTTCTTGAGAGCAGCAACGTGTCGGCGGTTAGTGAAATGATGTCCTCCATTGCGATGAACCGCCAGTTTGAAGCGCAAATCAAGATGATGAAAACCGCCGAAGAGATCAGTGATTCGGGCAACCGTTTGTTAACCGGCTCCTGAGCCGCCGTGACCCATCAGGAATAAAGCATTATGAATGCAGCGTTATGGATCAGTAAGACCGGCCTGTCGGCACAGGATGCTGAGATGAGTGCGATTGCCAACAACATCGCCAACGTCAACACCACAGGCTTTAAGCGTGACCGCGTGATGTTCCAGGATCTGTTCTATCAGACTCAGGAAGCGCCGGGCTCGATGCTCGATCAAAACAATATCATGCCGACCGGCATGCAGTTCGGCAGCGGTGTGCGAATTGTCGGAACCCAGAAAACCTTCAGTGAAGGCAATGTGGAAACGACCGAGAACTCGATGGATGTCGCCATTATGGGACAGGGTTTTTTGCAGGTGCAGAAGGCCAACGGCGATATTGCCTACACCCGCGACGGCGACCTACAGGTCAATGCTGATGGGGTAATGACCAACTCCCAGGGCTTGCCGTTGCAGCCGGAAATCGACGTGCCGTCCGGCGCGACCAGCGTGTCAATTGGTGAGGATGGCACGGTGACGGCCATCTTACCTGGCGATACTGACACCACTGAACTGGGCCAGCTGACGCTGGTGAACTTCGCTAACCCTGCCGGGCTTTCTGCCGAAGGGGACAACCTGTATCTGGAGACTGCCGCCAGCGGCCAGCCAACGGAAGGGGTACCAGGTGAAGATGGGCTTGGCACGCTGCAGTCAGGGGCACTGGAAGGCTCCAATGTGGATATCGTCAACGAAATGGTGGCGATGATCACGGTGCAACGTGCTTATGAGATGAACGCCAAAATGGTCTCTGCGGCAGATGACATGCTGCAGTTTATTAGTCAGACGCTGTAACGCAACAACGTGAAATGCCGGATGGCACAGCGCCATCCGGCAAGGTTTAAACGAAATAGGCAGAACGTGAAAAATTATCTCTGGCTGATGGTGCTGCTTCCCCTGCTCAGTGGGTGTGAATCGCAGGCTATCCTAGTCAAAAAAAATGACGAATTCTTTGCGCCCCCCAAAACAGAGGCCCCGGCTCCGGCGGATGGTCGTGCGGGCGGTGTGTTTGAAACAGGCTATAACTGGTCGTTGACGGCGGACCGACGCGCCTATCGGGTGGGCGATATCCTGACCGTTATCCTGGAAGAATCTACCCAGTCCAGCAAGCAGGCGAAAACCAACTTCGGTAAGAGCAATACCGTCGACATCGGCGCGCCGACCATCTTTGGGCATACCAAAGACAAGCTGTCCGGCTCGATAGATGCCAACCGTGACTTTGACGGCAGCGCCACCTCGCAGCAACAGAACAGCTTACGCGGCGAGATTACGGTGTCAGTCCATTCTGTGCAGCCGAACGGCATTCTGGAAATTCGCGGCGAGAAGTGGCTCACCCTTAACCAGGGGGATGAATACATTCGACTGAGTGGCCTGGTACGCGCTGACGATATTCAGAACGACAACTCGGTGTCATCACAACGGATTGCGGATGCGCGCATCTCCTACGCCGGACGCGGGGCATTAAGCGATGCCAACGCGGCGGGGTGGCTGACGCGTCTGTTTAACCATCCACTGTTCCCGATCTAATGCAGGATTTTACTATGCAACACTTACGCGGGCGCTGGATGAAAGCGTTAAACGCCGTCGTGATCGCTCTGTGTCTGGTGGTACCGGGCACGTCGCAGGCGCAATCTCTTGAATCGCTGGTCAATGTGCAGGGCGTCAGGACCAACCAACTGGTGGGTTACAGCCTGGTGGTCGGGCTGGACGGAACCGGTGATAAAAACCAGGTGAAGTTCACTAACCAGACCATTACCAACATGCTGCGTCAATTTGGCGTGCAGTTGCCGAGCAAGATCGATCCGAAGGTGAAAAACGTCGCGGCGGTGGCGGTGAGCGCCGTGCTGCCGCCGATGTACTCACGCGGGCAGACCATTGATGTCACCGTCTCGTCTATTGGTGATGCTAAAAGCCTGCGTGGCGGCACCTTATTGTTAACCCAACTGCATGGTGCAGATGGTGAAGTTTATGCGCTAGCGCAGGGAAGTGTGGTGGTTGGCGGGATGAATGCGACCGGCGCCAGTGGCTCCAGCGTGACGGTGAATACGCCTACCGCCGGACTTATCCCCAATGGGGCGTCGGTGGAACGTGAAATTCCCAGCGACTTCCAGTTGGGCAACACTATCACCCTAAACCTGAAACGCCCTTCTTTTAAAGACGCCAATAATATTGCCGGGGCGATCAATGCGGCGTTTGGCGGCATTGCTACCGCGCAAAGCTCGACCAACGTCGTCGTCACCGCCCCGACCAGTCCCGGTGCGCGCGTGGCGTTTATGTCGCAGTTGGATGATGTGCAGGTGCAGGCTGAGAAAGTCCGCGCTCGTGTGGTGTTCAATTCGCGTACCGGCACCGTGGTGATGGGTGAGGGGATCGCGCTGCATGCGGCGGCGGTATCTCACGGCAGCCTGACGGTATCGATCAATGAATCCAGCAACGTCAGTCAGCCGAACGCACTGGCGGGAGGACGTACTGCCGTCACGCCGCAGAGCAACATTTCGGTTAACCACGCGCGCCCTGGCATCATCTCTCTGCCCGAATCCAGCAGCCTGAAAACGTTGGTTAATGCGCTAAATAGCCTCGGGGCCACGCCGGACGACATTATGTCTATTTTGCAGGCGTTGCATGAAGCGGGTGCGCTGGATGCCGATCTGGAGGTTATTTAATGACAGATATCAAAGTGAATCGCAGCGGCGGCACGGATGGCAGCGATGCCTTAATGGGTCCCAAAATCAAAAGCAACGATTTGCAGAAAGCCGCACAGCAGTTTGAGGCGATTTTCTTACGCAATATGTTGAAAGAGATGCGTAAAACCAACGAAATCTTTGATTCAAAAGATAACCCGCTCAACAGTGACTCGGTACGCATGATGCAGGGTTTTTATGATGACCAACTGTGTAACTCGCTGTCGCAGCAGCACGGTATCGGGATTGCGGCGATGATTGTGAAGCAGCTGTCGCCCCATCACAAAGGGTAAAGCCCGGCGGCGACTTAAGAACCGTCAGGTTTTTGCCGCTCTTTATCAGCAAGGTTGTTAACGAGACACCGGGCAGCAGGCCGGCGAGGATTTTTTGATGGATATGATTAGTATCGGCTACAGCGGCGCCAGTACGGCGCAGGTAGAGCTGAACGTAACGGCGCAAAACACCGCTAACGCGATGACGGATGGCTATACCCGCCAGGTGGCGATGATCAGCAGCATTGGCGCCAGCTCGGGTTCGTCAAACAGCGCGGGTAACGGGGTGCAGGTCGACAGCATTCGCCGTGTGTCCAACCAGTATCAGGTCAGCCAGGTGTGGTACGCCGCCAGCGATAACGGCTACTACAGCACCCAGCAGGAATATTTAACTCAGCTGGAAACGGTGCTCAGCGACGACAACACCAGTCTGAGCGGCGGTTTTGATGATTTTTTTGCCGCGCTCAATGCCGCGACCTCCAGCCCCGATGACTCAGCCCTGCGCGAGCAGGTGATCAGCGAATCCGGCGCGCTGGCGCTGCGAGTCAATAACACGCTGGATTATATTGACTCGCAAAGCAGTGAAATCGTCAGCCAGGAGCAAGCGATGGTGGCGCAGGTCAACACCCTGACCAGTGGGATTGCCAGCTACAACCAGCAAATCGCCGAGGCAGAAGCCAACGGCGATAACGCTTCCGCGCTGTATGACGCCCGCGATCAGATGGTCGAACAGCTCAGCGGCATCATGGACGTACAGGTCAACACTGACGATCAGGGTAACTACGACGTAACGCTGAAAAACGGTCAGCCGTTAGTTAGCGGGCAAGAGAGTTCGACCATTGCGCTCGAAACCAATGCCGATGGCTCACAAACGATGTCGCTGACCTTCGCCGGCACCACCTCCACCATGAATACCGATACCGGTGGATCAATGGGGGCGCTGTTTGATTATCAAAATGACGTGCTGACTCCGCTGACGGATACCATCAACAGCATGGCGTCGCAGTTTGCCGATGCCGTCAACACCCAACTGGCCCAGGGTTACGATCTGAACGGTAATCCCGGGGAGCCGCTGTTTATTTATGATGAAAATTCAGCCGATGGCCCGCTGGAGGTCAACCCGGATATCACCGCCGATGAACTGGCATTTTCCAGCTCACCGGACGAAAGCGGCAACAGCGATAACCTGCAGGCGTTGATCAACATCTCCACCGAACCGCTGGAGATTGACGGACTCGGAAGCGTGACGGTAGGGGAAGCGTGTTCGTCGATCATCAGCAATATCGGCATCTATAGCCAGCAAAACCAGACCGAGGCGGAAGCGGCAGCCAACGTCTATTCCGAAGCGCAGAATCAGCAAAGCAGCGTCAGCGGCGTCAGCATGGACGAAGAAGCGGTGAACCTCATTACCTATCAGCAAATTTATGAGGCCAACCTGAAAGTGATTTCCGCCGGTGCGGATATTTTCGATTCCGTACTGGAAATGTGTAGCTAACCTGGAGAGTTATCATGCGAGTGACTGCGCAACAATCTTATACATCCATGAATCAGAGCTTTGATAAGCTTTCCACCGACCTGGCACACGTTGTTACCCAGATGGCGACGGGAAAAAGCATTCTGCTGCCCTCGGACGATCCGATTGCTTATACCCGCATGACGCAGCTGGATCGCCAGCAGTCAGCGATTGAACAGTATCAGACGAATATCGATTCCGCCTCGGCGGGGATGAGCCAGCAGGAGTCGATCCTCGATGGCGTCAATGACAGTTTGCTGGCTGTGCGTGACGATCTGCTGCAGGCGGCTAACGGCACCAATACCGCTGACTCGCTGTCCAGCCTCGGTCAGGATATTCAATCCCTGACAGAATCGATGGTCGCGGCGTTAAATTACCAGGATGAAGACGGCCACTATGTCTTCGGTGGGACGGTAAACGACCAGCCGCCTATTGTGGCGGTGGACGATGATGGCGACGGCGTCACCGACAGCTACAGCTATCAGGGCAACAGCGATCATCGCGAGACCACCGTGTCGAATGGTGTTGAGGTGGATACCAACGTGGCAGTGAGCGATTTCTTTGGCAACAATCTGGATGTGCTTAACACGCTGACCTCGTTGTCGCAGGAGTTGCAGGATCCGTCAGTCGACCCGGCTGATCCGCAGGTGCAAAGCGACATCTCCAGTGCCATTGACGTGGTTGACGACGCGTCGGATTCACTGAACGCTTCTATCGCATCACTGGGCGAGTCGCAGAACACGATGACGATGATGAGTGACGCGCAGACGGATATTTCCACCTCTAACGAGCAGTTAATGAGCTCGCTGAGCGATCTCGATTACGGTCCGGCTTCCATTACCTTTACCGGTCTGGAGATGGCAATGGAAGCCACCTTAAAAACGTACTCGCAGGTGAGTGAGTTAAACCTCTTTAGTCAGCTTTAAGTCTCTTAAATACCCGATGAGTTTGTAGGCCGGATAAGGCGTGTGCGCCGTCATCCGGCAACAATAGTCAACAGCAGTTCAGGAATACTATGCAGGTCGGTTTAAATACAACATCCCTCTCCGGTAGCGGAGCGCTCAATCCTTCGGTGCAGCAGCATGCTGTTGCGCAGAACGCCCCGGTTCGTCAAAAGTTACCCGCAACGGCGAGTGATTATCCGGCTTCGCCGCTGATCACTACACGCCCACAGCGTTACAGCGTTCAGCTAAACGATCAGCTCACCACGCTGCAACAGGCTGACCACTATCTGGGGCAGCTTGAGCAGCAGTTGCTGGATTACCGTCATGCCTCACGACGCGGCGGCCAGGCGCAGCAGCAGAAAAGGGCCGATGTGGCGCAGTGGCTGGATAAGCGTTCAACCTTGTCAGGAGGCGCCGTCGATCGGCAACTGAAATCGGTATTGCAGGGAGATGCGCGGGTGACGTTCCAGTCGCCCGAACTGGAGAAAATGTTCCAGCAGCGTTCAACCGGGGCGAAAATGTTCAGTGTGTCAGACGGTCGTCAGACGCAGCTCTCTGCCGTGGTTGTTGGGGAGGATGCTGATTCTGGGCAATATAAAATGATGATCGGCAACGCGCTACGCCGTGTTGGTGTGCAAACGCATGAGAATCAGGGGGCTATCACCTTCTCCACCACCGAAACACAATGGGCGCAGTTGGCACAGACGCTGAGCGTGCATGAAGAGGGTGATAAACCCTCCACCTTTACCCCGCTGAAAACTTTCGCCGATCCTTCACGTACGGATGCGCTGTTGCAAACCTTGCAGCAGGGGAGTTCCCGTAGCCTGGAGGGGATTCAGCAGGCGCTGGACACCATTGGTGAACAGCGCTCACAAATGGCGGCGCAGCAGGAGAAGGCCCGGCAGCTGATTGACGGGATGGCGCGTTTCCCGCAGGCCGAAAGCGCGGTCAAAGCGTCAGAAACACTTGGCGGGGTGTTGGATCACGCCAATCATAATTATCAGGTGTTAGCGCAAGCGGTTAACGGCCAGGCTCGACTGTCCAGCCAAACCGTCCGTAGTTTATTACGTTAGTCAGGCTGGCAGGCTTTTGCGGTGAAGGAAAATGAGGAAGGGTCTGAAACAATCAGGCCACCGACATCTTGATTAAACAGTAAATTTTGTTGTTTATTTAAATGAATCCACCACGTTCGCAGATTGTGTTCATTAACGAATGAACCTAAATTTGATAAACGCGAATCATTCTGGTCGGTTTCAGCACCACTGAAACGAAACTCCCCCTGTTTAACAGCTCCAGAGTAGCGGTTAACGCAGGCCGAGATTTTAAAAATGGACGGCGTTTTTTTATTGGTATCGAGAGGAATCAAGGTCACGGTGGTGTTTTTGCCCGGTGGGCTGACCATCATTTCATAATGTGCGCTGGTTCCCGCCTCGAGGTCATAGTTCGCAATAATCGTATTCTCAATACGCGCACTGGCGGTAAAGATGGTAAATGCTGCAATAACAGGAAGGGCATAGAAAAAGTAATTATTTGCATTTTGGCATTTCATTCAACACTTTCTCCACTTCTTTATACATAACATTATTCATTTCATTATCTTTGTTTTGCCAGCGTTCAAAGCTCAAAGCTAACTGCCAACTGTCATTGCATTGGTTACTCAGCACTATATCCAAAACAAATTTATTCAGCGATACCCGGTAATACAGTTCCATTGACGCATTATGCGTGTCCAGCAACTGATTAATCCCTTGAATACCCGGTGACATATGCTGCGAAAATGGCGTAACGGCGGCCGGTTGGGTATCAGGATCGTAAAGGTGGTAAACGGTAATACGTTTAGCGTTATTCAGGTTTTCTTTTATTAATTGTGGTGTTTCAGCGGTTGTCATTTTTGGCTGTGCGTTAAAGTAATACATAAATGTGAACAAAAATAAGGCAATGGCGATAACCGAACCTACCATCATAGCTGCCTGATAAGGGCGTTTTTTAACCGCAGTGCGTGGCGTTTTTAGTGTGTCTGTAGCGGTGTCGAATGCCGGGGACATCAGCACCTGATTGCCATTTTGCTGCTTATCCTCCGTTGTGCTCTCGGGGAGTGCAGCGTGCTCTGCCACCGCTTCAATGTTGTCATTATTAACATTGCACTTATTGTTGTTAACAGTTTCAGTGAGGTAATTTTTATTAAATAAATAGCCTTTCTTGGGAATGGTTTTAATGATTTCCTGTTGTTTACCATCATCATCGATAGCGACCCGCAAAGCATGAATAGCAGTGGGAAGACTATTTCCCCCGACGATGCGGTTTTTCCAAACTTCGGTCATTAAAAACGAACGCGCTAAAACGGTATCGGCATTTTTAGCTAATGTTTCTAACAGAATAAAATGGTACTCGCCGAGACGACGGGTTTCACCTGTCTCACAATGGATTAATGCATTAAGCGAAGAATCCATCCGCCAGTGGTTGACAACAATACTCATAGTGTTATTTGCCCATGCAAGGTTTTTTAGATCCTTTGCGTCACGCTGTTAAAAATCAACGTATTAGAATCATAAATGAACTGCGATGTCTTTCTGGCTGTTCGGATGAGGAAGTGACAGCATAATCAGTATTGTTTTTTTTGCAGTCCGAAATCGGATTTGAAATGTAGCGAAAGAGCCTGAAACTCACAACATACAAGGCTGATGGTATTTGCAACTAAATGTAAAATAACGGATTAAATGATGAATTTAGAATGTGTCGGATTAAGGATAATCTCATTTGATTCATAATCTTAAACCTTTGATGGGGCGGGTTGTTAAAGCATTATTAGATATTTCTAATAATCTTTTAATTAAAACTTGATTGAGATCTTACTGTAGTGGTGGGTTAATGAAGGAGATGAGCACGCAAAGCTAAATTAATGCGGGTAAGTGATTTTATATGGAGGCAATAAAGAGAGGGGGAGGCGTAAAAAAATTTTTTAGGGTGCGTTAAGTTTTCCAAACGGATGGTCGTTTTTACAGAGTATCGAAACAAAGACGATTAATCCCAAGGAGCAGTATCATGTTATCTATTAATACCAGTAGCGCCTCAATGGCCGCCGTTAACGCCATCAACACCAGCATGGATTCTCTGTCCACCTCAATGGAACGTCTGGCGACAGGTAACCGCATCAACTCTTCTTCTGACGATGCTGCGGGCAAACAGATTGCTAACCGTCTGACTGCACAGTCCAGCGGTATGGGCGTTGCGCTGAGCAACATCGATGATGCGACCGCCATGCTGCAAACTGCTGACAGCACCTTTGATGAAATGACCGACGTACTGGGCCGCATGAGCGACCTGGCCACGCAGGCAGCGAACGGAACCTACAACGACGACGACCTGCAGGCGATGCAGGACGAATACGACGAACTGGGTCAGCAGATGTCTGACATGCTGCAAAACACCACCTACGGCGGCACCAACCTGTTTGGTACCTCCGGCACCAGCAACACCGGTGAAGATGGCCTGTTCCAGGGCTCTGTCACCTTCCAGGTCGGCGCAGAATCTTCTGATACCATGACCGTCGATATCTCCAGCCAGTTGGGTAATCTGACCGCCGATCTGAAAGGCATCAGTGCCTCTTTCTCTGCTGACCAGGCTGATACCACCGGCACCGCAGGTGTTTCTGGCGGTACTGAGCTGACCGCTTCTGGCTCCGCGAACACCATGATTGACAGCATTTCTACTGCGATGGACGACGTGTCGAAGATCCAGTCCAAGCTGGGGGCGTCTATCAACCGTCTGAACGACACCGCCAACAACCTGACCAGCATGCAGGACAACACGGAAGTGGCTATCGGTAACATTATGGATACCGACTACGCGACGGAAGCGTCCAACATGACTAAACAGCAGGTTCTGTCGCAGACCGGCATCACCATGCTTAAGCAGTCCAACAGCATGTCCAGCATGGTTTCCAGCCTGCTGCAGTAATCTCTGTTTAGTGGTGAAGCCACGTATACACAACACCGCCTGCTGGCGGTGTTGTGCTTTCAGCGGCGCGATATTTTTTGGCAAACCTTCCTGATAAACGGAAGTTTAGCTTCCATCACATTTATAACTAACTGATTTATCAACATATAAAATGTTGGCATGAGTTTTGCTGTTACCTCAATAACGTTGCACGGAGTCAATCATCATGGGTTACACAAGTGCTGTTCAAGCAATGGCGCAGAAAATGGCATATGCCGACATCTCGAATCAGGTCGCGAGCCTGCAAGAGCAGCAGAGCGATCTGACTGCGGAAAGCAATGGGCTTGATTCGCTCAGCACGGCGCTGACGAATTTTCAGTCTGCGGTGGATGCGCTCAATAGCGACACCGACGGGCCGGTGGTGTTTTCTGCAACGAGCAATAATGACTCGGCAACCGTTTCTGCCAACTCAGAGGCCCAGCCGGGAACCTATTCTTTTTTCGTTGAGCAGTTAGCGCAAGCGCAGCAGTCGACTTTTGATATGACTGATGACACCTATTCCGCGACGGGGACGTTTGAACTGACGATGGGTGACAGCACCATGGACATCGACCTGGCGTCAGCAGATGCCAATGGCGATGGTGATGGGTTTATCGATGCCAGCGAGTTGGTCAGCGCGATTAATGATTCCGACGATAACCCTGGCGTGTCGGCCGCGCTGGTGAAAACGGACGGTACGACGACCATCATGCTCACCTCTGACACTACCGGCGAGCAGAGCGCTTTTTCGGTGTCGGTTATCGATCACGATCCGACCAATGACACCAGTACGACGGTACCCACGCTGGACACCCTGACCGAATCGCAGGATGCGATTATTCATCTGGGAAGTTCAACGGGGCCGACGATTACCAACAGCACAAATACATTTGATGATGTCATCCCGGGCGTCACGATGACGTTCAGTGAAGTCAGCGATCTGGATGATCCGACGGATCTCACCACCTTTACGGTTGCTGAAGATTCTTCTGCCTCTGAAGCCAAGGTCCAGACCTTTGTCGACGCCTATAACTCGCTGGTCGATACCATTGACTCGCTGACCACCTACGGGGACGACGATACCTCGGCAGGTGTATTCGCTGGTGATGCTGGTCTCAAATCGCTCACCAGTCAGATGGATGACATTGTTCACTCTTACTACGACGGCTCCTCGATTGTGGATTACGGCATCACGCTGGACAGCGACGGCCATTTGCAGATCGACGCTGACACCTTCGATGACGCCATGGAAGAAAATCCGGACGGTCTGACCTCAATCTTTGTGGGTGATGACAGCATGGTCGCCCAACTCGATAACCTGATGGACAGCTATCTCGATTCCAGCAACGGCATCATCGCCCAACGTCAACAAGGTCTGGATGACGATCAGACCCGCATTGATGACAGAAGTGACCAGCTGACCGAGACCTACAACACCAACTACGACCGCTATGTGACGGAGTACACCAACACCATTATTGAGGTGTACACCATGAAAATGAGCATGGCTGCATTCTCGTAACCGACCGAGTTCACTCAAGGATTTACTGTAAATATGTACGAAACACAGGATGGTTATTCGCAATATAAAGAGATCGATCTTGCCGCCCGCACGGCGGCGGCCTCGCCTCTTGAACTGGTGCTGGTGCTGTTTTCTGGTTTGATGGACGAGCTGGAACGCGCCAAAAGCCATATCGAAAACAAGCGCTTTGAGAAGAAGGCGCAAAGCATCAACAAATGCATCGATATTCTCAATGCCTTAACCAGCTCGCTGGAGTTTGAAACCGGCGGCGAGCTGGTGGTGAATCTGTCACGTCTTTACGACCACTGTGTCTACCGCCTGTATGAAGCCAGCGGGGAATTATCGATTGAGAAGATCGATGAGGTGATTGTCATTCTGACGAATTTGCGTGAAGGCTGGGATGGCCTGTCAGCCAAGCTCGGGTAAGTCAATGGACAGACACGGCCAGCAGCAACAGCTTTTCGCCCTGATCGACGCGATGAACGAATCTCTGGATCAGCAGCGCTGGCGACGATTGCCCGCGCAGCATCAGCAGTTGATGCGTTTATTTCATGAATATGAAGTCGCAGAGACGTCAGCAGAAGAGTTGCGGAAGGTAAAAGCGACATTGCGCACCGGGTTTGCCGCCCTCATTGAACGGCGGACCCGGCGTGCAGAAATCTTGAAAGCGCGTATGGATACGCATCAGCGAAATCAGGAAGGCGTGCTGGCGTATTCAATGGTTAATATTATTTCGGAGAAGGCATGAACCCTGTATTGCTGGCCACGGCCAGTGCGTTGACCGATGCCACGCCGGAAAACGCCACGATTTCAGCACCGGTGGCAGCCGAAAGCGGTGGGGCGTTTACCTTGCCACAAATGGCGCTAAACGCGGTGGCTGAACGTATCCATAGTGCGAAAACCAACCAGCAGCAATCATCAGCGGCACAAAAGCACGATAACGATCCGGCGGCGATGCAGGCGTTGATGGCGCTTTTTCTGGCCCAACCGGTGCAGTCAGCGGTGTCTGCTGGTTTGCAAAAACAACCGGATGGTGATGCGTTGAAAGCGCTGATCGCGGCACGGTCCGCAAACCCAGGGTCACCGGCCCTGCGTCAGTTGTCGAGCGCGGTAGAACAGAAGGCCAATGGCACGACGCCAGCCCAGTTGGATGCGGCGGATTTGTCGTCGCTACCGGCAAAATTACAGAGTGCGCTGTCGGCATTGACGCAGCAGGCGACGGCAGGGCAATCGGCCACACCTGAGCAACAGGCGAAACTGGCGACCTTTTCGGCGCAGGATTTACGCGCCATTGCACCCCAGCAGCCGACGCTGTCGACTTCTCAGCAAATTACCGCGCGAGTGAAAGAGACTGAAAGTCACGTTGCCCCGCGCCCGCTGGTGGTGAAAAAGAACGCCGCCCTTAACGTGACCCAGCCGGCAGTAGCTCAAAACCTGGTCAACGTGGCGGTACAAGGTAATCAGTCGGTTAGTGCGATAGCGGATACGAGCGCAATCACCACGCACACCGCGCAGCCGGTGGAGATGTCGCCTGATGAACTCGGTGAAAAACTGACGGCGCTACTGAAAGACCGGATCCAATTCCAGCTCGGCCAGCAGCAGCAAGTGTCTACCATCCGTCTTGACCCACCTTCGCTTGGCAAACTGGAAATTGCCGTACAGCTGGATGCGGGAAAACTCATGGTGCACATCGGCGCAAACCAAAGCGATGTTTGCCGTTCGCTGCAGCAATTTAGCGAGAACTTACGCCAGCATCTGACGGCGCAGAACTTCATGGAGGTCAATGTTCAGGTCTCCTCCGAGGGGCAATCGCAGCAGCAACAACAACAGCAGTCTGGTCATCAACAGGACGAGGTGACATCGGCATTAATGCTTAATGACGAGCCTCAATTTCAACGGAATGAATCCGTTCTGATCAAAGTGTAAAAGCCAAATGAAGAAAATCGTGATAGCGAGTGTAATTAGCTCTGTCCTGGCCCTCGTCGTGGGTGGCGGGGCTGGATGGGGGATGTACCATTTCGTCGGAAATGGAAAACCTGCGGCAGCCGCGCATACTGATGCCGTGGAATCAATGGATGAAAGTAACAGCCTGTTTGTTTCGTTGCAGGAGACGATTGTCACCCTGCACGATAATGAAGGTGCCGATCACTATATGTCAGCGGAATTAGTGCTGGTTGTCGCCACTGAAAAAGAATCGGAGAAAATAAAACAGCAAGAGCCGCTGTATCAGAGCATTGCCGTTGAGCGACTGTCTGAAATGAAATATGAAGAAGTTCGCGCGATGAAAATATCGCAAATAAGGGCGTTAATCGCTGAATCGTTGAAGGAAGAATTAAAGAATCGAAAAATAGCCGCACCGTATAAAGATATATTGGTGAAAAAAGTCGTGTTCCAGTAAGCGATGAGTCAGGAATTTAAATGATGCAAGACGCTTACGAGTCAGAGGAATTCAGCGCGACACCGGTGCTCACCCCACAGCAAGAGAGTCATTATTTACAGGCTTATCTTCCGTTGGTGCGCAAAGTCGTGCGCCAACTCGCGCCGCAATGTACCTGCGTAATGGACCGGCAGGACATGGAGCAAACGGCGCTGATGGGATTGCTGAATGCGATTCGCCGCTACGGCCTGCCCGATGAAGGCTTTGCGGGGTACGCTGTACACCGCATTCGCGGGGCTATTCTGGATGAATTGCGCAGTCTTGACTGGCGGCCGCGCCAGTTACGGCAGAAATATCATCAAATTAAGGATGTGATTCGTGAAGCGCGCACAAAACTCGGACACGAACCCACCCGGGAGGAGCTTTCGCAATGGGGGCTATCGTCTGAGGATTACCTGGAATTTCAACAGCTGGAAGGGGCCGAAACGCTGGCCAGCCTGGATGAGTTACTGAATGGCGACCTGCCAATTGCACCGCTTGAAGGGCGGGGGCTGGAAGAACAATTTGTGACGCAAGAGATGCTGAGCTATGCCCTCGGTCAACTCAGTGAAAAAGAGGGCCTCGTGCTCTCCATGTATTACCAACACGATATGAATTTAAAAGAGATTGCGCTGGTGTTAGGCGTAACTGAAGCCAGAATTTGTCAAATGAATAAAAAAATCACGCACAAAATTCGTGATTGTTTATATCAAGATTAACAATTTCGAATTGAAATGCGGAGAAGTGAATGCAAAAGATTTTAGGTTTGTTGGTGGTTATTGGCTGTGTTTTTGGCGGCTATTTTGAAGCGGGTGGACAATTAATTGCCATCTGGCAGCCTGCTGAAATTGTTATTATTCTCGGCGCCGGATTTGGCGCCATGATTATCGGCAACCCGAAGCACGTGCTGAAAGAGATCGGCCATCAGTTGAAAGGTGTCCTCAGCAAGAAACAGCTGGGGCCAGAGTTTCAGCGCCAACTATTAATGTGCCTGTTTGAACTGCTGGAGCTGGTACAAAACGGCGGCTTACGCATGTTGGATCAGCACATTGAAAAACCGGCTGAAAGTACCATTTTCCAAAAGTACCCGCTGGTGCTGACTCAAGAGCGACTGGTGACCTTTATCGCTGATAACTTCCGCCTGATGGCAATGGGCAAAATTGACGCCCACGAACTGGAAGGGATCCTCGATCAGGAACTGGATACCGTAGAAGAAGAGCTGTTGACACCGTCTCGTTCATTACAGCGTACGGCTGAAGCTATGCCGGGATTCGGTATTTGCGCTGCGGTACTTGGCATCATTATTACCATGCAATCTATTGATGGCTCCATTGCACTGATCGGCCTGAAAGTAGCAGCGGCGCTGGTAGGGACCTTCCTGGGGGTATTTATCTGCTACTGCCTGATGGATCCGCTGGCGAACTCGATGGAGCAACAGGCGCGTGCGGAACATTCTCTGCTGGAATGTGTGCGTACTGTGCTGGTGGCGCATGCTGGCGGTAAGCCAACGCTGCTGGCGGTGGATGCAGGACGTAAACTTCTGCATCTGGCATCTAAACCAACGTTTGCCAATCTGGACGCGTGGGTGAATGCGATGCTGGAGCAGGAATAAGCATGAGGAAGGCGCCAAATCGTCGCGACCGTGGTGCGAAGACCACCATTATTCGGCGACAAATTAAAAAGAATCATGCAGGTCATCATGGCGGTGCGTGGAAGGTGGCATTTGCCGACTTTACGCTGGCGATGATGGCGCTGTTTATGACGCTGTGGATTGTCAACAGCGTCAGTAAATCCGATCGCGAAAATATCGTTGCGGCGCTGCACGGCCAGTCCATCTTCAACGGGGGAGGGCTCGCACCGTTAAATAAAATTGGCAAACAGCCGATTGCACCGGGGGCCAGCAGTAAAAATGTCACTCGCAGCAAGTCAGATAAACAAGCGCTACCGCAGGAAACGGCTAAAGTGACGGAAGAAACGGCCAAAAAAGTCATGGATGTGAATGAGAAGACGGCGTTGCTGAAGAAAAAGTCCGCGACTGAACTGGGAGAGCTGGCGACTAACATCAACACCATCGCTCGCAATGCGCATATGGAAACTAACCTGGAGATGGAGATCGTCCCTCAAGGGTTACGCGTGCTGATTAAAGATGACCAGAACCGCAATATGTTTGAACGCGGTAGCGCGCGGATCATGCCTTTCTTCCGATCGTTACTGGTTGAACTGGCACCGGTTTTTGACACGCTGGACAATAAGATCATCATCACCGGTCACACAGATGCGATGGGCTATAAAAATAATATTTATAACAACTGGAATCTGTCTGGTGACAGGGCGCTCTCCGCCCGCCGCGTGCTGGAAGAAGCGGGGATGCCGCAGGATAAAGTCATGCAGGTCAGCGCCATGGCGGACCAGATGCTGCTGGATGCGAAAAATCCAGAGAGCGCGGGTAACCGCCGCATTGAGATTATGGTGTTAACGCAAAGTGCATCCGACACGCTGTATCAATACTTTGGCCAGCACGGCGAGAAGGTCGTGCAGCCGTTGGTGGATAAGCTGGATAAACAAAAGCAGGTGACTTCCTTACGTCAACCCCCCGTTGTTGTGCCTCATTAATTCTGTTCTCTCGTCCCCCACGCAACGTGGGGGCATATTATTGCTAAGGAAGGTAATGTGATAGCTGTAACTCAAATTATTCCACTGAATATTCAATCAGATAATGTTACAGATGTGGCCTGTCAGGGCGCGCATTTCGATAATGTATCAGGGATCTGGTACACCGAGCCTGATGGGCTAAAGGAGGGGCTTTTGGACTATGCCTACACTATGGATAGTTACAACATCATAGCGCCCTACTATCTGGTCATTACCTCAAAGATGCACTGCTGGAACTGCCATCAAATCACCCGAATCCATGGGGTTATGTTTACCCGTTATATTAAAAAAATACAGGATGGTGAAGGCTGGCTGTCCGTCAGGCGGAATACGTTTCTGTTCCATATTAATGCGCTGCCAGAAGAGATAATGAAGAACATCAAGGCCAGCAATTACTACCTGGATAAGAGTAAAACCACCGGACTACGCTACTGGATGAACCATTGTGAAATTTGCGGCGAGCGTTTGGGAGACTATGAACTTTTCTGCGTTGAAAATGATGCCTTTCGCCGGATGACCATTGAAAATCTGCTTAAGGCGAATGTGCGAAAAGTGAATAAGCTGTTTGTCAGTACGGCGGGTAACCCTGCAGAGCATGCGTCAAAAGAGGTTGTGCGTTATCTGTGTGATGCCCGTTTCGTCATGAATGGACCCGCAGTACCGTAATACGTGTTCAGACTTCTCATTACATAAAGATACTGTATACTTAAACAGTGTTATGGGAGGGGCGATGCGTAAAATTATACATGTCGATATGGACTGCTTTTTCGCGGCGGTGGAAATGCGTGATAACCCCGCGCTGCGTGATATCCCGATCGCTATCGGTGGCAGCCGTGAACGCCGGGGGGTGATCAGCACCGCCAATTACCCGGCGCGGAAATTTGGCGTACGCAGCGCGATGCCCACGGGGATGGCGCTAAAACTGTGCCCGCATCTCACCTTATTACCCGGTCGTTATGAGGCGTATAAAGAAGCGTCTCGCCAGATTCAGGCGATCTTCGCACGCTACACCTCGCTTATCGAACCCCTTTCGCTGGATGAAGCCTATCTGGACGTCACCGACAGCACGCACTGTCACGGATCGGCCACACTGATTGCCCAGCAAATTCGCCAGACGATTTTTGACGAGCTACAGCTCACCGCCTCCGCGGGGATTGCACCGGTCAAGTTTCTGGCCAAGATCGCCTCCGATCTCAATAAGCCCAACGGGCAATATGTGATCACACCGGATGATGTGCCGGAATTTATCAGAACGCTCCCGCTGGGGAAAATCCCCGGCGTCGGCAAAGTTTCCGCCGCCAAGCTGGAATCCATGGGATTACGTACCTGTGAAGATATACAACAGTGCGACCTGGCGATATTGCTTAAGCGTTTTGGTAAATTTGGTCGCGTGCTGTGGGAGCGCAGCCAGGGTATTGACGAGCGGGATGTGAATAACGACAGAATGCGCAAATCCGTCGGTGTTGAACGCACGCTGGCAGAGGATATTCATGAGTGGTCAGAATGTGAGGCGATTATCGAGCGGCTTTATCCGGAGCTGGAGCGGCGTCTGGCAAAGGTAAAACCGGATTTATGTATTGCTCGCCAGGGCATTAAATTAAAGTTTAATGACTTTCAGCAGACCACTCAGGAGCACGTTTGGCCGCGCTTAAGTAAAGACGATTTGATTACCACGGCGCGCAAAACCTGGGATGAGCGTCGGGGAGGACGTGGGGTCAGGCTGGTGGGATTACACGTCACGCTGCTGGATCCACAGCTGGAGAGGCAGTTGGTACTGGGGCTTTGAGTTGGATGTATTGCCGGATAGCGGCATAAATACCTTATCCGGCTTACCTACGCGATCGTAGGCCGGATAAGCAGCAGCGCCATCCGGCATTTATTGCAGGGACTTACTTCGCCGGAATAGACTTCAGCAGTTCAGTCAGTAGCGTCCAGTAATGGCCAACGCTTTCGATATGAACCTGCTCATCCGGGGAGTGCGGACCTGTGATGGTTGGCCCGATGGAAACCATGTCCATTTCCGGATACGGCTTCTTAAACAGACCGCATTCCAGACCCGCGTGGATAATCTGGATGTTTGGCGTCTTGTTGAACAGACGCTGATAGGTTTCGCGCACCAGGTGCATGACCGGCGAGTTCGCGTCCGGCTGCCAGCCCGGATACGCGCCTTTGGCTTCGGTTTTAGCGCCTGCCAGCTTGCCCAGAGAATCCAGCATGCTCACCACATAGTCTTTACCGCTGTCGATCAGCGAGCGAACCAGGCAGTGAATCTGCACGTTGTCGTCAGTCATGGTGACAACACCGACGTTCAGGGAGGTTTCCACCACGCCTTTTGCCACGTCTGAATTGCGGATCACGCCGTTTGGTGTCGCGTTCAGCAGACGAACAAAGGTATCGCGGGACTGAGCGGTCAGTGCGGCTTTGTCGTTAGTGACGGTATCCAGCAGCAGTGCCAGATTTTTCTCTTTTGCTGCCAGCTCGTTTTTCAGGATTTCCTGGTAAGTGCTGACCAGCGCTTTTAACGCATCGACTTTATCTGCGGCAACAGCAAGGGTAGCAAAGGCTTCACGTGGGATCGCGTTACGCAGCGTACCACCGTTGAAATCAACCAGACGCAGATCCAGTTCTTCAGCGTGGCCAGCCAGGAAGCGTACCAGCAGCTTGTTGGCATTACCGAGGCCAACATGGATTTCGCCGCCGGAGTGACCGCCTTTCAGGCCTTTCAGCGTCAGCTTAAAGGTCTGGAAACCTGCAGGAATGGCTTCACGAGACAGCGGCAGATTGGCGGTGAAGTCGATCCCCCCCGCGCAACCCATGTAGATCTCACCTTCTTCTTCGGAGTCGGTGTTGATCAGAATATCTGCCTGCAGCCAGTTAGCCTGCAGACCAAACGCACCGTCCATGCCCGCTTCTTCGGTCATGGTCAGCAGAACTTCCAGCGGGCCGTGAACCACGCTGTCATCCGCCAGAACGGCCAGCGCAGAGGCCATACCGATACCGTTATCCGCACCCAGCGTGGTGCCACGGGCTTTCACCCATTCGCCGTCAATATAAGGCTGGATCGGATCTTTGGTGAAGTCGTGAACGGTATCGTTGTTTTTTTGCGGCACCATATCCAGGTGCGCCTGCAGAACAACCGGCTTGCGGTTTTCCATTCCTGCGGTAGCGGGTTTGCGAATCAGGATATTACCCACCTGATCGCGCTCGACGTGGAAACCTTTCTCTTGGGCCCAACTCAGAATATGTTCAGCGAGTTGCTCTTCATGGTAGGACGGATGAGGAATAGAACAGATTTTGGCAAAAATATCCCACAGCGGTTGCGGGGATAATTGAGACAGTTCAGACACGTTGAGTCTCCTTGGCGATGCCCTGCAAAATTGACTTACAGGCCACGGGGTTAGCAGAATTAAAAACACCACAAGTCAGGCTTGCGCGATGCAATTGAGAATACCACTTTCTCTGCTCACGGCTAGCAAAAAGCATGCAAAAAGAGGCCTGGATTCCGCTTAACACTGGTTTTTAGCGCGTCAGATCTCTATAATCTCGCGCAACCTATTTCCCCCTCGAACACTTTTTAAGCCGTAGATAAACAGGCTGGGACAACTTCACATGAGCGAAAAATACGTCGTCACCTGGGACATGTTGCAGATCCATGCACGTAAACTGGCAAGCCGCTTGATGCCTTCTGAACAATGGAAAGGCATCATTGCCGTTAGCCGTGGTGGTCTGGTGCCAGGCGCGCTGCTGGCGCGTGAATTGGGTATTCGTCATGTCGATACCGTATGCATCTCCAGCTACGATCACGACAATCAGCGCGAACTGACCGTTCTGAAACGTGCCGAAGGTGACGGTGAAGGTTTCATCGTAATCGATGACCTGGTTGACACCGGTGGTACCGCGGTTGCGATTCGCGAAATGTACCCTAAAGCGCATTTCGTCACCATCTTCGCTAAACCGGCAGGCCGTCCGCTGGTGAATGATTATGTTGTTGATATCCCTCAGGATACCTGGATCGAGCAGCCGTGGGATATGGGCGTCGTGTTCGTCCCGCCGATTTCAGGCCGCTAATCTAAATCGTTTTCAACGCCTGGCTATGCCGGGCGTTGTTCTTTTTGTGCCGTGTCAGGTTACACTATGCCTTAGTGAGTACTCATGGAGGCCGTAATTATGTCACAGGCTAACCTCAGCGAAGTCCTGTTTAAACCCCGCTTCAAACACCCTGAAACGTCAACGCTGGTTCGTCGATTTAATCACGGCGCGCAGCCGTCTGTGCAATCTGCCCTGGATGGCACAACCATCCCGCACTGGTACCGCATGGTGAATCGCCTGATGTGGATCTGGCGCGGCGTCGATCCGCGCGAAATCCTTGAGGTGCAGGCGCGTATCGTCATGAGCGAAGCAGAGCGTACAGATAAAGAGCTCTATGACACGGTTATTGGCTATCGTGGCGGGAACTGGATCTACGAGTGGGCGAAGCAGGCGATGGACTGGCAACAGAAGGCCATGGCAGAACAGGACCCACAAGTTAGCGGACGCCACTGGCTGCACGCCTCTACGCTGTACAACATTGCGGCGTATCCGCATCTGAAAGGCGACGAGCTGGCTGAACAGGCGCAGGCCCTGGCGAATCGCGCGTATGAAGAGGCGGCTCAGCGCTTGCCCGGTAAGCTGCGCGAACTGGAATTCACGGTTCCCGGCGGTGCGCCGATCACCGGTTTTTTGCATATGCCAAAAGGTGACGGCCCGTTCCCGACGGTGCTGATGTGCGGGGGGCTGGATTCCATGCAAACGGATTACTACACCCTGTATGAACGCTATTTTGCCCCGCGTGGTATTGCCATGCTGACGCTGGACATGCCTTCGGTCGGGTTTTCGTCGAAATGGAAACTGACCCAGGATTCCAGCCTGCTGCATCAGCACGTATTAAAAGCACTGCCCAACATTCCCTGGGTCGATCACACCCGCGTCGCGGCATTTGGTTTTCGCTTTGGCGCCAACGTGGCGGTACGGTTGGCGTATCTCGAATCTTCGCGCCTGAAAGCGGTGGCGTGTCTGGGGCCGGTAGTGCATGCGCTGCTCAGCGACCCGCAGCGGCAGGCAAGCGTCCCGGAAATGTATCTTGATGTACTGGCCAGCCGTCTGGGTATGCACGACGCCTCCGATGACGCGCTGCGTGTCGAGCTCAATCGCTATTCATTAAAGGTACAAGGCCTGCTGGGCCGACGTTGTCCAACGCCGATGCTGTCGGGCTTCTGGAAAAACGATCCGTTTAGTCCGGAAGAGGAGTCCCGCTTAATCACATCGTCATCCTCTGACGGTAAGCTAATGGAGATCCCGTTCAACCCGGTGTATCGCAATTTTGATAAAGCGCTGCAAGAAATAACCGGATGGATCAATCAGAGATTGTGTTAATAGATTGCTAAATTTTATTGATTTGGTAAAACAGTTGCTTCACCTAAGGAGATCGCAATGACGTTACCGAGTGGACACCCGAAAAGCAGATTGATCAAGAAATTCACCGCGCTTGGCCCCTACATCCGGGAAGGGCAGTGCGAAGATAATCGATTTTTTTTCGATTGTCTGGCTGTTTGCGTCAACGTGAAACCCGCGCCGGAGAAGCGTGAATTCTGGGGCTGGTGGATGGAGTTAGAAGCACAGGAAAAACGCTTCACGTACAGCTACCAGTTTGGTTTGTTTGATCAAGACGGCAACTGGACCGCCGTGCCCATCAAAGAGACTGAAGTGGTAGATCGACTGGAGTACACCTTACGTGAGTTCCATGAAAAATTGCGTGGGTTGCTAACGTCGCTGAATCTGGCGCTGGAACCTGCGGACGACTTTAAAGATCAGCCGGTTAAATTAACGGCATAGTGAACAGCAAAATGCCGGATGGCGGCGCAACCCCATCCGGCATTTTTTATGTTAGATCAGAACTGGTAGGTCATCCCCACTGCGACGATATCATCATTGTTGATGGCCAGCTTATTATCGCTATCCAGCTGGTTGATTTTATAATCAACAAATGCTGACATATTCTTGTTGAAATAATAGGTCGCGCCAACGTCGATATAATTCACCAGATCTTCATTACCGATACCTTCAATATCTTTGCCTTTCGACAGCACATATCCCAGGGACGGACGCAGACCAAAATCAAACTGGTACTGAACCACTGCTTCGACGTTCTGTGTTTTATTGGCGAAGCCACCGGATATAGGCGTCATTTTGCGCGTTTCAGAGTACATCGTGGCAATATAAATATCGTTGGCATCGTATTTTAAACCGGTTGCCCAGGCTTCGGCTTTATCGCCCGCGCCACGGTTTTGCAGATTCTGCTGATTGGTACGATCGGAATTGGTATAGGCGCCGCTGATGGCGAAATCGCTGCCGCCAAAGTCATAGGTCACCGACGTACCAAAACCGTCGCCATTCTGTTTTTTCACATCGCGGTCTTCGTTTTTACCCTGGTATTGCAAGGTGAGATCCAGGCCATCAACGACGCCGAAGAAGTCGGTGTTACGGTACGTCGCCAGACCGCTGGCGCGTTTGGTCATGAAGTTATCGGTCTGCGCGGAAGAGTCCCCGCCGAACTCCGGGAACATATCGGTCCACGCTTCAACGTCGTACAGCGCACCCAGGTTACGACCGTAGTCGAAGGAACCGAGGTTTTTCAATTTCAGACCCGCGAAGGCCAGACGTGTTTTTTGCTGGTTAGAATCGCTTTCAGCTTTATTGCCTGCGAACTCTGCTTCCCAACGACCATAACCGGTCAGCTGATCGTTAATTTGAGTTTCACCTTTAAAACCAAAACGGATATAGCTTTGGTCGCCGTCTTTGCTGTCATTATCGGTCATGTAGTGCATGGCTTTAACTTTGCCGTACACATCCAGTTTATTTCCGTTCTTATTATACACTTCCGCTGCCTGTACGGATGCCGATGCCATAATACCCATCACCACTAATGCCAGAGTGCTCTTTTTCATTTTCATTCCTGATTTAAAGTACGCGCGAATATTTACTGGGTGTGTTCCCCGTTCAAAGACAGGAGGGTTTTTAACGTCTGGCAATGAACGTTTTATGACAAAGTAAGAATATTTTTAAAAAAGAATGTTTATTTGTTTCTGTCATAAAAACGTCAAAACTTGCCGCTACGCTTGCTGATCCTGCGCAATAAAATTTCATGCTTTGTGCGCTGGCTGTTGGCAACCGGGGCCAGTCCTGCTAAAACGTTCGTTTGATATCATTTCCCCAATCTTGAATGGCAGAGAATCATGAGTGACAGCCAGACGCTGGTGGTAAAACTAGGCACCAGTGTGCTAACGGGCGGATCGCGCCGCCTGAACCGTGCCCACATCGTAGAACTGGTCCGCCAGTGCGCGCAGCTCCATGCCGCAGGGCATCGCATTGTTATTGTTACCTCGGGCGCGATTGCCGCCGGGCGTGAGCATCTTGGTTACCCTGAACTCCCGGCAACTATCGCCTCTAAACAGCTGCTGGCGGCGGTAGGGCAGAGCCGACTGATTCAACTCTGGGAACAGCTGTTCTCCATTTATGGCATTCATGTCGGGCAGATGCTGCTGACGCGTGCGGATATGGAAGACAGAGAACGTTTCCTTAACGCTCGCGACACGTTACGTGCGCTGCTGGATAACAACATCGTTCCTGTCATCAATGAGAACGACGCGGTGGCAACCGCCGAAATCAAAGTCGGTGATAACGACAACCTGTCGGCGCTGGCGGCGATTCTGGCCGGGGCCGATAAGCTGCTGCTGCTCACCGATCAGCAGGGCCTGTTCACCGCTGACCCGCGTACCAATCCGCAGGCTGAGCTGATTAAAGATGTCTACGGGATTGATGACGCGCTGCGGTCTATCGCCGGAGACAGCGTCTCTGGCCTCGGCACCGGCGGTATGGGCACCAAACTGCAGGCGGCAGACGTGGCCTGCCGCGCCGGTATCGACACCATTATTGCCGCAGGCAGCAAGCCTGGCGTGATTGGTGATGTAATGGAAGGCGTGTCCGTGGGGACGCGTTTTCATGCTCAGGCTTCTCCGCTGGAGAACCGCAAACGCTGGATCTTCGGCGCACCGCCCGCCGGGGAAATCACCGTCGATGAAGGCGCAACCTCAGCCATTCTGGAACGCGGCAGTTCGTTATTGCCCAAAGGCATTAAAAGCGTGACAGGCAACTTCTCTCGTGGTGAAGTGATTCGTATCTGCAATCTTGAAGGGCGCGATATTGCCCACGGCGTCACTCGCTATAACAGCGACGCGCTGCGCCGTATTGCCGGACACCACTCTCAACAGATTGACGCGATCCTCGGCTATGAATATGGCCCGGTTGCCGTCCATCGCGATGACATGATCACCCGTTAAGGAGCAGGCATATGCTGGAACAAATGGGCATTGCTGCCAAAGCAGCGTCGTATAAGCTGGCGCTACTCTCCAGCCGCGAAAAAAACCGTGTGCTGGAAAAGATTGCCGATGAACTGGAAGCACAAACCGAAAGCATCCTCAGCGCTAACGCACAAGACGTTGAGCAGGCGCGGGAAAACGGTCTGAGTGAAGCAATGCTTGACCGTCTGGCGCTGACCCCGGCACGTTTGAAAGCCATCGCCGACGACGTACGTCAGGTGTGCAACCTCGCCGACCCGGTCGGGCAGGTGATTGACGGCGGTCTGCTGGATAGCGGCCTGCGTCTGGAGCGTCGTCGCGTCCCGCTGGGCGTGATTGGCGTGATTTATGAAGCGCGTCCTAACGTCACCGTTGATGTCGCCTCCCTGTGCCTGAAAACCGGCAATGCGGCGATCCTGCGCGGGGGCAAAGAGACGTACCGGACAAATGCGGCAACTGTGGCAGTGATTCAGCAGGCGCTGGAGGCCTGTGGTTTACCGGCGGCCGCCGTGCAGTCGATTGATAATCCGGACCGCGCACTGGTCAGCGAAATGCTGCGCATGGATAAGTACATCGATATGCTGATCCCGCGCGGCGGCGCTGGCCTGCACAAACTGTGTCGCGAACAGTCGACTATTCCGGTGATCACTGGCGGTATTGGTGTTTGTCATATCTATGTGGATGAAAGCGCAGATATCATCGCCGCACTCCGGATTATCGTTAACGCCAAAACCCAACGCCCGAGCACCTGTAATACCGTCGAGACGCTGCTGGTGCACCAGAATATCGCCGGACGCTTCCTGCCCGTGCTGAGCCAGCAGATGGCGCAAAGCGGCGTCACGCTGCATGCTGATGAGGCCGCGCTGACTCAATTGCAGGCCGGTCCGGCCAACGTGGTGGCGGTAAAAGCACAAGAGTACGACGATGAGTTTCTGTCGCTGGATCTGAACGTAAAAATTGTCAGCGACCTGGATGAGGCCATCGGCCATATTCGCGAACATGGCACCCAGCATTCCGATGCGATCCTGACGCGCGATATGCACAACGCCAACCGCTTCGTTAACGAGGTGGATTCGTCTGCGGTGTACGTTAACGCCTCCACCCGTTTTACCGACGGCGGCCAGTTTGGACTGGGTGCGGAAGTGGCAGTCAGTACGCAGAAATTACACGCACGCGGACCGATGGGGCTGGAAGCACTGACCACGTACAAGTGGATCGGCTTCGGTGACGACACGATTCGTGCGTAATTGAAACCGGGTGATGCAAAAATAGGCGTTTGATTCGCAAGGCCATTGACGCGTCGCCCGGTTAGTTTTAACCTTCTACCCCGTGTTCACAATCGTGGGCATGTCTTTATCAGTGCCGATATAGCTCAGTTGGTAGAGCAGCGCATTCGTAATGCGAAGGTCGTAGGTTCGACTCCTATTATCGGCACCATTTCAAACTCTTCTCAAGTCTATTGAAATCAACTAAAAGCCCGTATACTGCGGTTTACGGCCCGTATCTTATCTCCTGTTATCAACTGGACTCAACCGAAATCAAGTCGCAGTTGGGGGCATAAGTGGGGGCATTCTGTGTTCGGTCCTTGATCAGTTATGTCCCTTTTAAAATGTTCTCAAAATCAGCGCTGCTTAGATCCGGTGTAGAGCACAACATATCTCTGGCCAATGTCCGTCTCCGCTGAAGGAGTTCGTCCAGCGTTTCTTCAAACGTCGTGATTTCAGAGTCCATTACCGTCGGATAATACACATACACATCCTTTGTCTGGCCGATACGGTAAGCGCGGTCAGTTGCCTGATCTTCTTTTGCCGGATTCCAGCAGCGGGTGAAATGAATAACGTGGTTCGCTTTCTGCACGTTAACCCCAAATCCAACTGCGACGGTAGAGAGAATAATCACGCCAAAGCCGGGTTGGGACTGGAAATCATCAATCAATCGCTGGCGGCTATTCTGGCTATGACTTTTAGTACTGGTGTCGCCGTTGATGATCACCGGACGGAAACCGAATCGCTGTTGAATAGCATGCTGTATCTCGCGCTGGAGATCGCGCAGTTCAGTAAAGATGATTACTTTGTCTTTGCTGGTGTGCTTAATTTCATCCAGCGTTTTCAACATCCAGTTTAGCTTTGGCGACCCTTCCCGATATCGAGGCTCAGGGTTAACGACTGCCGGGTGCGCACAAATCAGTTTAAGACGATGTAATAACCCCAGCATCCCCGCGCCTGCTTGCTGCATTCCTTCACTAAGTGCCTGCTGTTGCTGCCAGTTGGCTATCGAAGAAAGATACAGTTGCTTTTGAGGGCCAGAAAGCGGCAGTTGTTTACAGCTGACGACTTCGATTTTTTGCGGTAAATCACGCGCAACCTCTTCTTTAGTCCGGCGTAATGTCTGTGGTTCAATCAACGTTCGTAAACTTTCAAGCTGCCCTGTGTCCCGACCCGCTTCGTTCTCTATCGGGCGAACATAGTGTTTGCCAAATTCATTGAGTGCGCCTAAGAGGCCCGGCTGAGCGAAATCAAAGAGGCTCCACAGGTCTACAAGCGTGTTTTCGACAGGCGTGCCGGTACATGCCACTTTGAATCTTGCTTGTATCGCATTGGCTGCATGAGTGATTAATGCCGCCGGGTTCTTTATTTTTTGTGCCTCGTCGCAGACCATGATGGACCATGACTGGCGTGCCAGGGAGAACTCCTGATCGCGAAGCGTTTCGTAGGTTGTCAGAATGATTTTCGCCTCACCCTGCCAGCCGGGTTTGAGCAAATTTTTGATCCCCTGAGACTGTAGATGAGCAGGAATAGCTTGTTTCGGGTATTTCACCGCTTTGATAGTGTCGCCATACAATTTCATCACCGAAATCCCGGAGGTGTAGAAGAAATTGTCGAGTTCACGCTCCCAGTTATCCAAAAGAGAGACGGGGGCAACGATGAGACTTGGTGGCTCGTCAGGGAATTTTTCAATGAACCACACCAGGAAGCTCAGGATCTGTAGCGTTTTCCCCAGCCCCATATCATCCGCGAGCAGGCAACCTGCAGTTTCCTGAGGTGAACGAAGGAAAAGCTGCTGAAGCCAGGCCACACCTTCACGCTGGTGGTCTTTGAGTCGGATGTGCTCTTTCAGGCTCAGTGGAATTTCAGGTTCAGCATGGCGTGCATTGAGGAGTGAATTTCGGCGCTGTTTAATGTAAACCGCTTCTTCAATATTCTGTTCAATTTTGAGCACTGCCCGGGCTGCTTTTTCAGCAACATTGCTCTCTGATTCATGTGCTGAATTTTGCTGTTTTTCCCAGTTCTTACTG
Organism: Citrobacter sp. KH_055_1; assembly: GCF_057838705.1. NCBI lineage: Bacteria > Pseudomonadati > Pseudomonadota > Gammaproteobacteria > Enterobacterales > Enterobacteriaceae > Citrobacter > Citrobacter sp. KH_055_1. The sequence goes on along the minus strand of NZ_CM174473.1, from coordinate 3,731,441 downwards.
AAGGTTTTCGCCGCATCCAGTGGCAGTTCAGAGTCGTTCCAGGGAGAGATGATATGCGTTTCGCCAGTTGCTTCTGCCTGGGTAATTCTCTCCTGCAGTTCATCGAAATGCTCTAGGTTATCAGGTTGCCAGCCATCCAGTGTTTCTACCGAAAATTCGGAGAAGTCGATGCCATCAGGGAGCCAGTTTTCGCTTTGCGCCTTGGTCAGCCAGGGAGAGGATATTTTTTCGAACTCACCGATGCCAATGACGCGATCGCCATATTTACCAAGATCCAGGACATCGTTAAATTCGTTACCTTCGGCTTCCTGTTGCCAACGCAACAGCAGCGACTGGCAATCATGCCATTGCTGTTCAGTGAATTGACTCAATTCCAGCTCGTATCCCTGCCAGGAACCTGCTGGCATATGCGCGGCAACGCTGATCCCCACTGCCTGTACAAATTTATCCAGCTCCCAAGGGGTGGAAAAAAGGAAGGTGACTTCCGGTTGTGGTACTGGCGAGACGGGCTCCAGAACCAACGTAATATCCTCTATCTTGTTCTCATCATTTACACGGGGCTGAAGTCTGAAATGATGGAAGAAAATATGGGCATCAAACAGTGCCTGCTCATGTTCCTCGGGGGCAATAACACTGGCGGCATCTTCACCCAGGAAAGTATAGGGATTGCGAACAAAGGAAAGTGCTTCACTTCCGGCAACCCGGCGGCCAGGAATTGAGTGTATTGAATTCAGGACTTCTTTTACTTCGGGTGGGATGATGACATGGCTGAGTTCGCCGTTCTCCCCGGGAATGCGATAGCTATCGTGGACCTGTGAGTTCTTGTCAAAACTGCCCAGCCAGTTAGCGGGTTGGTCTTCGAAGTGTGGCTCAATCTCGATAACGGCAGTATCAGCAATCGTTGCCTTACGCAGGCGTAACGACAATGAAGTGGGTTTGATGACGTGCGTTTTTTCTAAATAATCATCAAATTTTGCAGCGGCCTGTTTCGCGCATTTGCGAATTGTGGCCCATCCCAGCTGGTTAGTGGTTTCGCCGGGAGACTGTAATTGCTGCGCACTGAGTTGCTCGGTTGCCTGCAAGAGCGCCCAGTTTTCTCGTGATAACAGATACTGCTGATTTTCATAAGTAAAAATTGCGCCGGTACGGCTAAGACGGATCGATTTACGCGTGGGACACGTAACCCATTCAGTAATCCAGACGCGGAAATCATTATCGCTTAGCGCTCCTCGAGAACTCAAACTTGCACGTAGGGGCAAAACCTCAGGCACGCCAATCAAAGGCAGACTGCTGGCATGTTCTTCATCTTCCAGTAGGCGATACAGCGACTCCCAGCTCAGCAACCATCGGTCTGTGAGTGATATCAGATAGTCTTCTTCCGCCAGTTGCTCAAGCCAGGATGCCAGCGCCCAAAGCCCCGGGTCATCAACCAACGAGTGCGGAAAACTAAGCCCGTTTTCTTCAGCCTGGTACTGATTCTTCAGGTGGTGTTCTATCTGCTGACGGTCACCCGTCAGCTTACTTAACAGACGTTTCAGCATTATTTGATCCAGTAGCGATGCGGTTCTTTAGTTACGGGAGCGAAGCCGAGTCGGAGTAACTCTCTTTCCGTTGTGTCATCCGGTGCTTTGAGCTGTATAGACAGCACGCCACCTTTTTGTCGGTTATCGCTGACGATGCATGCGGTGTTTTCAACCAGGCGCTGTATTGCTGTATCCCGCAATGGATTGATGATTTTGATGTCAGATACCGGGGCGGGTGAGGGCGCTTTTTTATCAACAAATTTGACGGGCTCTTCAGCCATCCAGCGGATACCCAACTGACGCAGTTCATCGTCGTATTTCAGCATCCAGCCGGTGATCTGGGTCTTGTTGTACCCTTCTGCTCGTGGAGTATGTGGAAGACGAAGAACATTACGGTATTTGTCTTTTAATTGGATATTGATATCCAATGAGTGTGACTCTGGGTTAAATGGAGCCTGGCCCACTCGATAGGCATACATCGCGTTCCCCGTTCCGGAAAACTCAACGAAAATGTAATCGTTAATCTGCATGATCATGGCGTTGTCGAAACTACGCCCACCGCGCAGATGACTTAGCCTCCCACGATTCTCCTCGCGGAATTTCACAAAATCGCTATCGCGATCGTGCCAAGCGTCTGGTCCCATCACGATGCGGGTGAACCCCATCTGATTCGCAAAACGCAGCCAATAGTGCAGTCGTGCCTGATCGACATCGCCATTGCCGCGAAGCAGTTCAAAGAAGTGCATCAGGTCCTGTTTTGCTAACCAGCCACGCACCATTGCCGCGACAGGTTCAGAAACATACTGATGCCACTTGTTCTGTTGGCTTTTCAACTGCGGGTTATCCCAGTATTCCAGTGCGGCCTGTTTCAGGGCGGAATGCGCCTGGTCGCGATAGGTAGAATGATAGTAACGGGTCAGTGTCGCCGTCATAATGTCATCACGAAAACGTACCCACTGCGCCGCCAAGCCTAATAGCCAACTGATTTTGTCCAGATATTGAGGATCGTCCAGAGTATCAAGCTGCGCCAGCAACACCGTGAAAATACGCTTCCACAACCAGCTGCTATCGGGGATTTGCGCTATTTTTTCTAATGATGATAAAGAGTTACTCTCACCAGAAAGGAGCTGCTGGGATATCACACCGCCAGCCTGAGACGTAAAAATGTCGTGATAAAACTCAATGGTTTTCATCCACGACTTTTCTCTGCGGATAGCGGCTTTTACCACGGGATACCCCCTGGCGATATGACCACGCAGTACACACCAGTGCGGGTTTATTTCTGGCGATTCGTGTTTGTAGGCAAAATAACTTGAACAAAGTGCTGCCCAGTCCTTGCGTTTTAGTGTCTTGGATTCAATCTGTTTTTTGATAGCACTGTCGACATGGGGGAAGAATGTATCATCCTCCAGTAATACTGGCCGGTCAGGGTAGAGCGGATCGGTATCGGCGAGGCCATAAAACACCATCCGCCATTCACGTTCAGTCAGTTCTTCCGCAAGACGAAAACGACGCAGGGCTGCCAACCGCATTTCATGTGGAGGCATGGGAATTTTCTCTGCTTTATCAAATCGCTTTTCCATCTCACGGCTAGCAGAAGCCAGCGCGTGGAAATCATTGCGCAGATAATGGTCCTCTTGCTGGCTGGAAGAGAGCTTCGCTGCAATACGTTGTGATAAAGAATTGAGCGCGGGCGTCATTGCGGCATTACCAACTGGCAAACTTCTTTATTAACGACCGGAGGGAAATCTACCTCTTCGGCCCCATCACGTTTATCCTTAAGCCCAAAGAACTGCATACGTAACTCGACGCGGCGGCTGGCCTCTTTACTCTCTTTCGCGTTGTTAAACGAGACTCCCCCTGCCAGGAAAAGCTTACGAATTTGGATCTGCTGCTCCGCAGAGATGCTGCTTTGCAACGGGCTACGGCTATCGAGCAAACTACACATCACCCACTCAGAGCGCTGCAGGGAGAGATGTAAATTGTAAAGGTAGGAGCCATCGGTGTCGGTAAAACCTTCAATGACGATTTGCTTAAACCACTTTTTACCCTCTTCACTGTCAGAGGCCTCCAGCACCAGCGGAACGACATCCTGCAATGCTTTTTGCCCTTCTGCATTCAGGAAAAATTGGTTGTGATCGAAACGCCCAGCCTCACCAAAACTGATACGGTTATCGTGGCAATCCACCACGATGGTTTTATTTACACTGCGGGCATGCAGCTCCAGGCGCTCACACAATCGGGAGATATCCTGCCCTCTGACTTTTTCCCCTTGCTCTGCACGTTGGATACGCTGCGTCACGGAACTCAGTGAAGCCACCATGACGACTAAAAATAGCACCATCATGGCGGTCATCAGATCCGCGTAGGAAATCCAAAAGGGTTTCTCTGCTTCATCACCGCGGCGTTTTCTAACGCCAAATGCATTACCAAACATCAGCCGTCACCCCTCAGGCACGAACGCGTGACAGAATATCGTCAAGCTCACTGACGCTTTCTCCGATCTGTTCTACAGAGCCTGCAAGCAGATTAGAGGCTTTCGCCATTTCGACGTCCAGTTTGCCCAGGGTCTTATCCAGGCTGCGAGAAACACCTTCTGAGAAGTCTTCAAACCCTTTTCCGAGCACGTCACTGACATTCTCCATAAAGGTCTGCGCTTCACGGTTATAGCTTTGCAAGCGCTCCCCATGCTGCTTAAGATCGTTGATGAACTGGCTGCGGGTGGTTTGTTCAGACTGGGTATTTGCTGCGAGCACTTCCAGCATGGCAATGGATTTGCTAACGGCTTCCCGATTATTACGGTAATCCGCCACCACAGACGTGAGTTCGCTGGTGGCAAGGGAGAGCGATGATCCCGCCGATTGGGCTTTATTCAGTACGTCAGCCGTGAGGTGATTCGCTTCCGATACCTTATCGCCTGCATGCTCAAAACGCTCGGCGGCAACACGCATTTTTTCCGCGCCGTTTTGCATATCCTGAATCTGTCGGTTGGTCTGTTCTGCGAGTTTGTTCAGTGTTTCAGTCGTGCCCTGATGCTGACTGGCTACCGTTTCAATCAGCTGTTTGATCTGACCGTCTACCTCACTCATCACCTGCTGCGTCTGTTCGTGCAGGGACTGCTGGTTAGCCTGCTGGTTCGCTGATATCTGTTGCTGACCCTTATCAATCTGACCAAACAGACTGCCCAACTGATCCCCGAGTGCTTCGACAGAGGCCGCCATTTTTTCCATTGTGGCACTTTGGCCTTGCTGTACTGAATTCTGAATGGCTTCAATAAAGGCGGACATATGTTCTGCCTGAGCTTTTTCTCGCGCTTCGCTGTCGGCAAACATTTTCTCAAGCTGGCGTGCCATACGTTCACCGGCGCCTTCTCCTTCAGCACCAATTTTTGCGACGGATGCCTGAAGGCTACTGAGCATGTCATTCATGCCAGCCTGCATGGCCTGTTGGCCTGATTTCATTTCAGAGAGCAGTTGTTCAATCAGTTGTGCGCTGCCCTGTCGGGAGTCATCGCTGACCTGACGCATATCCTGTAGCAGAGTGGCGAACCCGCTTTGCATCGTCTGGATAGCACCTACGGTTTGCCCCATCATTTCGTTGAGATTCGTAAATTGCTGGCCGAAGGTGGTATCAAGCTTCGCCATAAATGCGGTCAGAACATCCTGCAGCATGTTCTGTACCATGCCGCTTTGATCGCCGCTGGCGGTCTGAACCGCCCCAGCAATTTTATCCAGTGGTGACTTGAGGCTGTTCTCGATTGCGCCGCTCACCTGGTCAGCAAACTGTGCGCCTGATTCGCGATAGGTGTTGCTCAATGTATTCGCGAGGCGTTCATTCTCAACTTTCTGGCTTTCAGCGAGATGCAGCAGCATATCGCGAAGATCGGTGACGAGGCTCTCTTTGAGATGGCGAGCCTGAGTGGCGCTTTCGTTACTGGACTTCACCAGTGAGGCCAGGTATTCCTCGCCAACGCCGCTGATATAGAGCTTGTCGATGGAGGCGGTAAACTTTTCCAGATACTTATAGCATTTGGCTATGGACAGTTTTTCCAGCCAGGTGACCAAAATGGAGGCGAAAATAGCTACGGCTGAACCGAGGAATGCATATAACACATCGCGCAGTAAATTATTGACGCTGCTGGTGACCTGCTCTGGGGTGCCTGGGTCGAAGTGATTCAAGCCAATCATCAGGCCGTAAAACGTGCCGATAATCCCCACACCGGTCAGAATACCGGGCAAGTGTTTGAAGAATTCAGTATTTAGCGGAATATCAACTAACTGTTGCTCAGAGAAGAAGCTCGAGCTTGGCGCAGTGGCGCGAATACGGACGATTTTTTCTTCCCCGCCTTCCAGCTCGCGTTGTGGGTGTAACGACTCTTCAAACTCATTCCACGCGTGCTTGAGTTCAGGGCTCTTAAACAGATTCTGTAAATGCTCTAACTGAGCCTCTGGGGCGCTGCTCTCAATACTATTAATTGATTGGGTATATTTTTTCAGGCTGTTAACAATTTTAATGGCCCGAAACAAATAAAAGAAAATAAAGCAGGCAACGGCCAGGCTCACGATACTGATTACAGTGAAGGGCACATTATGGGGATCCACAGATGTAAGCGTCACTAAGAAGGAATTTAGCCAGGACATATTTTTACCCGTTGAATATATTAATCAGCATTCAAATTACCATCGACAACATTTTGATTACTTTTAATCAATGTTTATATGTTGTGATAGCCATCGCCGCGCCGTGACCTGCAAAACACCCCAGCCGTTCAGGGGATGAACGGTGATATCAAAGTGCATAAAAAGGAATGGCAGGCTAGTTTCCTATTATTTACTGCTCAAATGCAAATTTCTTTACGTTGTGTCGTTTGTAATCATTGTCGTTCCGGGTATCATTTTGCGAACTGCATTCCAAAAATGAATATGCGATAAGGCATTTGTGCACTTTCGCTGCGATCGACCTCGAGGATTTTCATGAACAACGCCGAACAACAGTTCCTGAACGAGCTGGATAACAAATTCTGGAAGGCCGCCGACAAGCTGCGCGCCAATATGGATGCCGCCAACTACAAGCATGTGGTGCTGGGGCTTATCTTCCTGAAGTATGTGTCCGATGCCTTTGAGGCACGCCAGCAGGAGCTGATTACCTTGTTCCGGGATGTCGGCAACCCGGACAACATCTACGCCATGTCGCGCGACGGTTACGACTCTGATGAAGAGTATGCGCAGGCGATTATTGATGAACTGGAAGTGGAAGATTACTACACCGAAAAGAACATCTTCTGGGTGCCAAAAGCCGCGCGCTGGGACACGCTGAAAAACAAAGCCATGCTGCCAACCGGCACCGTACTGTGGGTGGATGAAACCACCGGAAAGGATGTAACACTGCGCTCCGTGTCCTGGCTGGTGGATAACGCGCTGGATGAAATCGAAAAAACCAACCCGAAACTGAAAGGTATTCTGAACCGCATCAGCCAGTATCAGCTGGGCAACGAGGTGTTAACCGGGCTGATTAACACCTTCTCTGACGCCAACTTCAGCAACCCGGAATATAACGGCGAGAAGCTCAACTTAAAAAGCAAAGATATTCTCGGTCACGTTTACGAGTACTTCCTCGGCCAGTTCGCGCTGGCAGAAGGTAAACAAGGCGGTCAGTACTACACGCCAAAAAGCATCGTGACCCTGATCGTCGAAATGCTGCAGCCGTATAACGGCCGCGTGTATGACCCGGCGATGGGATCCGGTGGGTTCTTCGTCTCCAGCGATCGCTTTATTGAAGAGCACGCAGGCGAGAAACACTACAACGCTGCCGAGCAAAAGCAGAAGATTTCCGTTTACGGTCAGGAGTCCAACCCGACTACCTGGAAACTGGCGGCGATGAACATGGCAATCCGTGGCATCGACTTTAACTTCGGCAGTAAAAACGCCGATACTCTGCTGGACGATCAGCATCCGGACCTGCGTGCAGACTTCGTGATGGCTAACCCGCCGTTCAACATGAAGGAGTGGTGGAGCGCGAAGCTGGAAAACGACGTGCGCTGGAAATACGGCACGCCGCCGCAGGGCAATGCCAACTTTGCGTGGATGCAGCACATGATCCATCACCTGGCCCCGAAAGGCTCGATGGCGCTGCTGCTGGCCAACGGTTCGATGAGTTCCAATACCAACAACGAAGGCGAGATCCGCCGCAATTTGATTGAAGCCGATCTGGTGGAGTGCATGGTCGCGCTGCCAGGCCAGTTGTTTACCAACACTCAAATCCCGGCCTGTATTTGGTTCCTGACCAAAGACAAATCCGGTGGTAACGGCAAAGCACACCGTAAAGGCGAAGTGCTGTTTATCGACGCGCGCCAGATTGGCTATATGAAAGACCGCGTACTGCGTGATTTCAGCCGTGAAGATATTGCCAAAATTGCCGACACCTTCCACAAATGGCAGGCAGATAAAGAGTACGAAGATGAAGCCGGGTTCTGCTTCTCGGCAACGCTGGAAGATATTCAGAAAAACGACTTTGTGCTGACCCCAGGGCGCTACGTGGGTGCGGCCGAGCAGGAAGAAGATGATGAGCCCTTTGCCGAGAAGATGGCACGGCTGACTGCACAGCTTAAAGATCAGCTGGAAGAGAGTGCTGAGCTGGAGAAGCAGATTAAGGCGAATCTGGGGGGGCTGGGTTATGAGTTTTGAGTGGAAAAAATATACTATCGCTGACGTGTCAAAGAAAGTTATTACAGGGAAAACGCCCCCAGGAACCTTAGATAAGTACTTTGGTGGCGAAGTACTCTTTGTAACCCCAACAGATATGGGAGATAACAAATACATTGAACTAACCCAAAGAACCTTATCTGATGAGGGGGAAGCTAAACTTGCAAAACAGAAATTTGAATGTGGGATAGTTGTTTCTTGCATTGGATGGCAAATGGGAAAGGCCGCAATTGTCAGAAATACAGCCGTTACGAACCAACAAATTAATACAATTATTCCAAATGGTGACTTGATTGATGTAGATTTTTTATACTATACACTTAGTGAGAAAAGAATGGAGATATTCAATCTCGGTGCGACAGCGACAAGAACTCCAATATTAAAAAAGTCATTGTTCGAAAAAATTGAGTTTCATGCTCCAAAACTTGAACAACAGAAAAAAATTGGCAATGTTTTATCCTCTTTGGATGCTAAAATAATAAGCAACAAAAAAATCAACCAGACTCTCGAACAAATGGCACAAGCCCTGTTCAAAAGCTGGTTTGTTGATTTTGAACCGGTAAAAGCCAAAATGGCAGTACTGGAAGCGGGCGGTTCGCAGGAAGATGCGACGCTTGCTGCAATGACCGCAATTTCCGGGAAAGATGCTGATACACTGGTAGTTTTTGAGCGTGAACACCCTGAATATTATGCCGAATTAAAAACCACGGCAGAGCTGTTCCCGTCTGCGATGCGGGAGAGTGAGTTGGGGGAGATTCCAGAGGGATGGAGTTCACAGCGATTGTCTAATATCGCAACACTTCATTACGGAAAAGCGCTTAAAAAGACAGAACGTATAGAAGGACCTTATCCAGTCTATGGTTCAGGTGGCATCACTGGCTCACATATCAGTTATCTCGTTGAAGGTCCAAGTATTATAGTTGGAAGAAAAGGTTCTATCGGTACTCTGTATTGGGAGGATGAGAAGTTCCATCCAATTGATACCGTTTATTACGTTTCTAACAAGGATGGGGTTCCACTAAGTTATCTATATTATCTAATGGAAACGTTAAATCTTTCAAGTATGAATACTGACGCGGCAGTGCCTGGATTAAATCGAGATAATGTCTATCGACTAGAAGTATTGAAACCGATTCAATCCATTTTGAATAAATTCAATAATCATATTTCGGCTATCAGGAATATGATTCAGAAAAATAATTTATCAACAGCAACGTTGACTACACTCCGCGACACCCTTCTCCCCAAACTCCTTTCCGGCGAAATCACCCTGCCGGAAGCCGAGCTGGTGATAAGCGAGGCGGAAAATGTATAAAGTCGATACGCCGACCAACAGCCTGCACTCGCTGCAGGAGGTGTCTTTTAGCAGCCTCGGTTTCCGTGAACGCGATCACCTGCAGGAGTGGCTGGCGAAAAATCCTCAGACGCTGACCAAAAAAGACGACAAAGAAGACGAACTGCTGATTATCCAGAAAGAGTTCGCCGGCTTTGACGACACCAAAGAGCGCCTCGACCTGCTGGCAATCGATAAAAAAGGCAATCTGGTCATCATCGAAAACAAGCTCGATGATTCCGGGCGCGACGTCGTCTGGCAGGCGCTGAAATATGCCGGTTACTGCGCCAATCTCCGTCAGGAAAGCGTGGTTGAAATCTTCCAGCTCTATCTTGACCAATATGAGCCCAACGAGAACCGCCAGGCCGCAGACGTCATCGCCGAATTTATGGGCTGGGAAAGCCTGAAAGAAGGGGTGCTCAACCGTAAAGGCACCCAGCGGGTCATCATGGTCGCGGCCAATTTTCGTAAAGAGGTCACCAATACCGCGCTGTGGCTGATGCAGTTTGGTATCCGGGCGCAGTGCTTCAAAGTAACCCCCTACCGTTTCGGTGAAGACGTGTTTGTCGATATCCGCCAGGTTATCCCTACCCCGGAAGCGGAGTCGTACATGATCGGCATGGCGCAAAAAGAGGCGGAAGAGCAGTCCACCTCCAGCAGTAGCGAACTGCAGCAGCGCCATTATCTGCGCCGCGATTTTTGGACGATGGCGCTGGAAAAATTCCGCACCAGCCCCTGCTCACTGTTTAATAACCGCGCTCCCTCAACCGATCACTGGCTGGCCGCCGGATCGGGGGTCAGCGGCGTGCCCTTTGAACTGATCTTTTCCCAGAAAGATGCTCGCGTGCAGCTCAATATTTCGCGTGGGGATGCGCTGGAAAACACCTGGTTATTTGAACGCCTTCAGGAACGTAAAACGCACATTGAATCGCTGTTTGGCGAGTCGCTCGACTGGCGTTTACTGCCAGAGCGAAAAAGCTGCCAGATCGTCTGTTCAAAGGCGTTTGATGGCGGCAATAAAGAGGCCTGGCCTGCCATTATCGACTGGATGATGGATAGCATGAACCGTCTGGAAAAGGCGATCCGCCCGAGTTTGCTGGAGCTGGCGATTGAGCTGAAACAGACCGGTATGATCACCGAGGGAGAGGAAGAGTAATGCTGAGCGAAGACGATTTAGAACAGCAATGCCTGAAATGGTTTGCTGAACAGGACTGGGAAGTGCTGCATGGGCCCGATATCGCGCCGGATGGCGACAATCCGCTGCGTGCCTCATTCCATGATGTGTTTCTGCGCCCGGTGATGCTGGAGCAGCTGCAAACCATCAACCCCCATCTCCCTGTTTCCGTGCTGGAAGAGGTGATACTGCGTATTACCCGCCCCGAAAGCCCGGATCTGGTCGTCAGCAATAAAGCATTCCATCACTTGTTGCTCGACGGTGTGCCCGTTGAGTACAAACGTGAAGACAAGACGGTTCACGACAAAGCGTTGCTGATGGATTTTAACCATCCCGGCAATAATCGCTTTATGGTCGTGAACCAGGTGGCTATTCAGGGGATAAAACAGGTTCGTCGTCCGGATATCATTGGCTATATCAACGGCCTGCCGGTGGCGGTGATTGAGCTAAAAAGCCCGATTGATGCCAATGCCGATATCTGGGCTGCGTTTAACCAGCTGCAGACCTATAAAAACGAACTCAGCGACCTGTTTATCTGCAACGAAGCGCTGGTGGTGAGCGACGGGCAGAACGCGCGTATTGGCTCGCTGACCGCCGATGAAGAACGCTTCCTGCCGTGGAAAACCGTGGCTAACGAAGACGATAAACCACAGTTTGACTGGCAGTTGCAAACCGTCGTGAAGGGCTTCTTTAACCGTGCGCTTCTGCTCGATTACATTCGTTATTTTGTGCTGTTTGAGTCTGACGGCAAACGACTGATCAAGAAGATTGCCGCCTATCATCAATTCCACGCGGTGCGTGAGGCGGTTGCGGCCACGATTGTGGCGTCTACCGGCAAACATCTGCCGCTACGCAGTAACATTACCCCCGGCAGTAAAAAAGCGGGCGTGGTGTGGCATACCCAGGGTTCTGGCAAAAGTATCTCCATGTGCTGCTACGCCGGAAAGCTGCTGCAACAGGCGGAGATGAACAACCCGACCATCGTGGTGGTGACGGATCGTAACGATCTGGACGGGCAGCTCTATGCGACCTTCTGCCAGGCGCAGGATTTACTGAAGCAAACGCCTTTACAGGCCAACGACCGCGACGAGCTGCGCGAGCTGCTTAATGCCCGTGAATCCGGCGGTATTATCTTTACCACCGTGCAGAAATTTGCGCCGCTGGACAGTGAGCAGAGCCATCCGGCTCTCAATCAGCGCAGCAACATCGTGGTGATTTCCGATGAAGCGCACCGCAGCCAGTATGGCCTGAGTGCCACGCTGGACCGCGAAACCGGGGTCTACAAATACGGTTACGCCAAACACATGCGCGACGCGCTGCCGAATGCGTCGTTTATGGGCTTCACCGGCACGCCTATTGCGTCGGAAGATAAAGATACCCGTGCCGTGTTCGGCGATTACGTCTCTATCTACGATATTCAGGATGCGGTGGATGACGGCGCCACGGTGCCGATTTACTACGAATCCCGACTGGCAAAACTCGACCTGAATCATGAGGAGCTGGAAACGCTCTCCGACCAGGTGGATGAGCTGGTGGAAGATGAAGAGACGGGCCAGCAGGAGAAAACCAAAGGTGACTGGAGTCGTCTGGAAAAGCTGGTAGGTTCAGAGCCGCGTATCAAGCAGGTTGCTGCCGATCTGGTTCAACATTTTGAAACGCGCAATGCAGCCATGAACGGCAAGGCGATGATTGTCGCCATGAGCCGTGATATCTGCGTGAAGCTTTATAACGCCATCACAGAGATCCGTCCGGAATGGCACAGCGCGGATGTCGAACAAGGCGCGATCAAAGTCATTATGACCGGCTCAGCATCAGACAAAGACCATCTTCAGCCGCACATCTACAACAAGCAGACCAAAAAGCGTCTTGAAGCCCGTTTTAAGGATTTGAACGATCCGCTGAAGCTGGTGATTGTTCGTGATATGTGGCTGACCGGATTTGATGCACCGTGCTGCCACACCATGTATATCGACAAGCCGATGCGCGGGCATAACCTGATGCAGGCCATCGCGCGCGTTAACCGCGTATTCCGCGATAAGCCCGGCGGGCTGGTGGTGGATTACATTGGTATCGCCAACGAACTGAAGCAGGCTCTGAAAACGTACACCGATTCGAAAGGAAAAGGGCAGACCACCGTAGATGCGCGGGAAGCCTTTGCCATTCTGCTGGAAAAAATCGACGTCATTCACGGGATGTTCGCACCTTCAGCGGGCAAGCCAGGGTTTGATTACTCAGGGTTCTCCCGCGATCCGTTGGCTTTCCTGCGAGAAGCGGTGAACTACATCCTTGGGCTGGATGACGGTAAAAAACGCTACCTCGACGTCTCACTGGCGATGAGTAAAGCCTGGTCACTCTGTAACACCCTGGACGAAGCCAAACCCCTGCAAGAAGAATTCGCGTTTCTTTCTGCCGTCAGAGTAGGACTTATCAAGCTGGATCCCAAAGAGAAGTTTAGCCAGTCAGAAAAGAACTCTCTACTGAGCAAGATTCTCGATAACGCCGTTGTCGCAACCGGCGTTGAGGATGTGTTTGCCCTGGCGGGGTTAGATAAACCCAATATCGGGCTGCTGTCAGATGAATTCCTGGAAGAAGTGCGGGAAATGCCGCAGCGCAATCTGGCTGTAGAATTACTGGAAAAACTGCTGAATGACGGTATTCATGCCCGTTCTGGTTATAACGTGGTACAGCAGAAGAAATATTCCGACCGCCTGAAAGCCGTGCTGCTGAAATACAATAACCGGGCGATTGAAACCGCGCAGGTGATTGAAGAGCTGATCCAGATGGCGAAAGCGTTCCAGGAAGCGATGGCGCGCGATGATGCGCTGGGCTTAAACCCGGATGAAATCGCCTTCTACGATGCGCTGGCGGAAAATGAAAGCGCGGTGCGTGAACTGGGTGACGAGACGCTCAGAAAGCTGGCTATCGAGGTCACGCGACAGCTGCGGAAATCCACCACCGTCGACTGGCAGGTACGTGAAAGCGTGCGCGCACGGCTGCGTATTCTGGTGCGCCAGACGCTGCGTAGATATAAGTATCCGCCGGATAAAACAGCGGGTGCAGTAGAGCTGATCCTTAAGCAGGCGGAAGTGGTGTCGAACAGCTGGACGTCATAGCGACGTCCAACTTTTGATAGAGAGGGCAGAGTATCGCCCTCCGTTGTACCTGAAGAGTGAAAATAGTTCTGATTAAGCAGGCGAGAACCTCACTACCAGGAATCAACGGCGGTACTGAATGCTCCTTTTGATTCAGTTATTTTTTAAACTTCTCCATTTCCGATTTTTCCATCAAGAATGAACAAATTGACCCCACAGTTGCAAAGTGAACAGAACCTCAGTACGCATCCACTGTATGATTTGTGGGGCCTTATTCGCCGACGCTCAAATAAAATAACTCTGTCTTCAGGCCTGCTGGCATTCAGGCACCAAAATGTGAGCGTGCAACTGTCGATCGATGCGATTAGAAATATTAAGGTCAGACGAAGTTGGCTGTATTCTAATGTCTCTATTGGGACAGACGGTGAAACCTATCGGCTTAATGGTTTCAATGCTCAGCAGCTCGAAACACTTATTCAAAAGATTCAACGTGCAGCGCTGGATATTTTTCAGCATAGCGCTGAGTGGCGGGAGCTGCTTGAGGTTGTCCAACTCTATCAGAAAGGTAATCACTATTTCTCTTCGTGGGAGTGGCGCGCTTTGTCACAACTCACGTTGGTCAAAAATCGTCTGTATGACCTTGATATTGACGCCGATTTTATTGCCCAGGAAAATGATAACCCCATTGTGCAACTGGCACTGAAGTTATCCATGGATGATGTATCAGAATCGGGACGGCAGCACTTTAACGAACGGGTCGTCCCGCAGCTAGTCTCATCGTATCAAACCTTCTTTGATAATATCGAATCACAACCCCTGAGTTCCCCTCAGCGTAAAGCTTGTGTCACGAATGAAGATCATACTTTAGTTGTTGCAGGTGCCGGGACGGGGAAAACGTCGACACTGATTGGTAAAGCCGGGTATCTCTTGAAGGCGGGTTTAGCTCAGCCGGAAAACATCTTAATGCTGGCCTTTGGTAACAAGGCCGCGCGAGAAATGGCTGAACGTATTTCTGAGCGGCTGCCGGAAAGTGGGGATAAATTAAAAGCGACTACCTTCCATGCGTTCGGCAATCGTATCGTCGCTCAAAGTGTTGGCGTCAAACGTTCACTTACGCGTTTTGCTGAGCAAAATAATGAGCTACGACAATTTATTGAAGCGACTTTAGAAGCAGAAATAAGTCTCAGCGATGATTATAAAACCCAACTGGTTAAATATTTTGTTTGTTACAGTACACCTGGGCGTTGTGAATATGATTTCAATGCCATTGAAGAATATCATGAGTTTCTCCAAAGCTGCCGCCTGATCACCCTGACCGGGCAATGGGTTAAAAGTGTCGGCGAGTTACGGGTTGCCAACTATCTCTATTTGTATTCAGTCCCCTTTGCTTATGAAGCGAATTATGAGGTTAATACAGCAACCATCGAACGCCGCCAGTATAAGCCTGACTTCTACTTGCCAGTCAGTAAGACCTATATTGAATATCTTGGCATAGATCGAGAGATGAGAACGGCCCCCTTTGTTGATCAGGCCGCATATCTTGAAGGATTAGCCTGGAAGCGGAAACTGCATCAACAGCACAAAACCCGACTGGAAGAGTTATACAGCTACCAGTTGAGTGAAGGAACGCTGGAAGAAAATATCCTCAATTTACTTAATCGGGTAGAGGAGCCGCAGCATTTACGTGACACAGACACACTGCTGGATGAGCTTAAAAGCTCGGGTTCATCGCCGTGGCAAGGCTTTATCGATTTGATGCTCCGTTTCCTTAGTCTTTTCAAGGAAGGGCAATTTTCGTTCTCAGATCTGCTGGCGTCACCCCAACGTATAGATATGGGGCGCACCCAGGCATTTATTGCGTTATTTAAACCCGTCTATGATGCCTATGAAACCCATCTCAAAGAGCAACAAGAAATGGACTTCAGCGATATGATCGCGGAAGCAACAACGGCACTTCAGGAAGGGCAATTTCATCATCGTTATGACTATGTTCTGGTTGATGAGTTTCAGGATCTTTCAGGTGGCCGAGGGAAGTTGTTAAAGGCATTACTGGCAACCCGGGATAATATGCGGCTGTTTGCAGTAGGGGATGACTGGCAGGCTATTTATCGTTTCAATGGCTCAGACCTCCGCTTTTTTACCCGTTTTGATCATCAATTTTCGCCTGCAAAAATGTTACCTCTGGACAAAAGTTATCGATTTAATAATCGCATTCATGAGCTCAGTTCCTCCTTTGTCACTCGCAACCCGGCGCAGTTGAAGAAAGATATTACGACCCACGTACAGGTGGAACATGCGGCCGTCCAACTCCTCGATATTCAGGAACAAATCGCTAATATCCACATTGCCGATCGCAATCAAAGAAAAGCTGAGGCTTATCGTCAGCAAATCAGGAGAGCGCTTGCTCGTTGCCATAGCCGGGAAGTGAGGCTCAACAGTACCCGTCGGGCCCCCGTCATGCTTATTGGTCGTTATCGTCTGGAAAATATGAGGGATCTTAAGGAGTTGGATCTGAAGGCGCTAATGTCCGAGTTTCCACTTCTTGATATTCAATACCAGACGGCGCATGCCAGTAAAGGCCTGGAAGCAAATTACGTGCTCCTGCTGGGGCTCGAAAAGGGGAGTTTTCCATCAGCCAAAGAAAATGATGAGTTGATAGACCTTCTTCTCCCAGAGCAAGAGCCATACCTGTTTGCCGAAGAGCGTCGGTTATTTTATGTCGCCGTTACTCGTGCCCGACACTATGTGTTTATGATCTTTGATAGCCAGAATACCTCTGCTTTTGTTGAGGAAATTGCAAAAATGGGTAAACAGCTCATTACGAAAAGTGATTCTCTTGAAGTCGGTCAATGGAGCTGTCCAGATTGTGAGTCCGGCTCCTTAACGGGCAAAGTGAGTCGCTATGATAAGAAATTCTATGTCTGCTCTCACTCACCAGCTTGTGATTACATGGCCAGTTCCTGCAAGCAATGCAGCTCACCGATGGTGATGCACAATGGCATGCAAAGAATATGTGCAAATCCGGAATGTCTGGAGATAGAAATTGTCTGTCGGCGCTGCGGTCTTGGCACCATGGTGAAGCGTAAGAACAAAGACGGCGGCGCTTTTTATGGCTGTAACCGATTTCGTCGGGATGAGGCAGACTGTTGTTATGAAAACATTACGAGCGAGGAGTACGAACGCAGAGTCGACACTGCAAAACGCCATGCAGCAATCATGCAGGAAGGATGACGCAATCTTCCTTAGAGTGGGTAAGTAAATGGATGAGGCAGCGGAAGCATCGTGCTGCCTAAGCCACATTCAATAAACAACACCAAAGTATTTTTCAGCACAAGACTGGCAACATGAGTTGCTCTGCATCCAACCGTTGATGTTGAACTGATTGCAGTGTTCGCAAAGTCGAATAAATGTTTTCCTTTTCAGTAGCTTCCTTACCTGCGCAGTGATTTGTCTTTCTGTTGAATCAGCGGGTAGTTCGAAAAAAAGGACTTCATTTGGGATCGGGTCATGCCCATTCCAACTAACGTTTGTAACTTTAATCTGAATTGGCTGCCCGGCAGTCGTTTCAACTTTGATGACGCTGTGAAGATTTTCAGGAATTCCTTACATTTACCGCCCCGCTTTGGCATGCGCTTCACGTACTTGAGCGAGCGACATTGCAGGATAAGCACCTAGTGTCACTTTAATCTGCTTACCGTTCAGATAGGGGCGGTAAAGCCAACTCTTGGTTTGGCTCCCATTTCGGGATTCGACTGACAGCCCCGGACTTGCTTTTGACTGCACTTTAACAACGATACGGTCTTTGCCATCAGCTGGTTTTAGGCTGGCAACTTGTCGGTCTTGGGTGATTGTTTTTGGCTGTTCCATCTCATTCTCGCGTACTTGTTTAGCATTGTATAGGGTGAAATAAGGTGGAACAATTTAGAATAAGTTAACTATGTAACTTGGTGATATTAATTGTTTTTGTGGTGATTTATGCAAGGTGATGAAACATCATGAAAACACCAGATTCTGGATTCGTAATGCGAAGGTCGTAGGTTCGACTCCTATTATCGGCACCATTTCAAACTCTTCTCAAGTCTACCGAAATCAACTTAAAGCCCGTATTTTTCCGCTTCTGACATGTTTCTAAATCTCCAGCGTTAATCGGCCTCAACAGACATCACGTTCCTGTTGGTGGCATTAATGGGGGCATTCTGTGTTCGGTTCAGAAAGATGCCCCCAATGAAGCTAAACGCACGCCATTGCCGCTATTTCTCGTTCCTCTCTGGCCTATGACTCGGGGTGTCCGTCGATCGCGGCTTTAAGGTCGCGATATTCTTCGCATTGAGTGCCGCAGAGGGTTTTAATGGTGGCCAGTTCCGCTTTTGCCAGATCGGGGCGACCCTTAACCATCCATGCCTCACCGAGGTATTCGCGTACTTTGGCATAATGTGGATCAAGGGCAATCGAGCGTTGATAATAGCCAATCCCTTCATCCGTACGACCCAGTTTGCGGGTGGCATAACCCCGATAGTTCCAGGCCTCACGCGTATTGGGTTGCTGTAAGGTATCGAGTAAATTGATAGCGTCCTGATAGTGACCGGTTTTCGCCAGGTGATACGCATACTGTGTTTTATCCTGATCGTCGATCATACTGCTTTTTTCTGGTAAACAGTTTTTGGTTTTGTTGTCGTAAACTTGGCCCTTCGGGCAGGTTGGCGTCGTGGTATCGTCATTTCCCATGGCGTTTACCGAAGCTGAATAGAGCAGCCCGCTTGAGACCAGACAAATCAGCGGCAGATATTTTGTAGCAAATTGCATTTTCATGATCCCGTCCTGTGCGTGTGTGAAGGGAGATTCCGGCATGCCGGAACAGTACAGGGCATGCTTTTATTGATTATTGATGCCAAAAAATGACCTGCCGTTTATTTTTGTAGTACTTCACGAACGTTGCCCATCACCGTGTTCCAGAAATAAAAAAACGCACAGGGGGATCGCCCTGTGCGTCGGGTTTACAGCCCAAGAACTTAAACCCCAAGGCGATCGCGTAAGCTGTAATACGCTGCGCTTTAATGAGGCTGCTGCTGCGTCGCGCAGTGAATACCACCGCCGCCCGCCGCGATACCGTCGATATTCAGTTGAATAATTTCACGCTCAGCAAACAGCGCCTGCAAAATCGCACGGGTATTACGATCGGTGCGTTTGTCACCAAACTCCGGCGCGATAACGGCGCCGTTACAGAGATAAAAATTGATATAACCGGCGGCAAAATCATCGTTGGCATAGGTTTGCCGAAGGGTAGACGGTCCTTCCAGCGCGACGACGTTCAGGCGGCGTCCTTTCGCGTCCGTCGCGGTGTGTAAGACTGCCAGATGTCGCCGGGTCACGGCGTAATCAAATGAGGAAGCATCCTGCTCAAGTCCCACCACTACCGTGCCGGGATGCGCGAATCTCGCATAAAAGTCCGTGTGGCCATCGGTAATATCTTTCCCGGCAATGCCCGGTAACCAGATGATTTTGTCCAGCCCCAGCAGGCGTTTCAGTTCGGATTCACATTCCGCTTTGCTCACGCCGGGATTGCGGTTCGGGTTGAGAACGCAGCTCTCGGTAATAATCGCAGTGCCTTCGCCATCGACTTCAATACCGCCGCCTTCCAGGATCAGCGACGAGCGGATAAATTCGGCCTTAGCATCGTCGGTGACAAATTCTGCGACGTCGGCGTCGCGTGCATGTTGCTGCTTATCGCCCCAACCGTTGAAATTAAACCCGACTCCGCCGAGTGTGCCGGCAGTGTTTTTCACAAACACCGGCCCCGTATCGCGGATCCACAGATCGTCAATTGACTGCACCAACACATTGACCGATGGCCCACACAGCTTTGCCGCGAGGTCGCTGTCTTCTTCGCGAACCAGCATATTTACCGGTTCAAATGCGGCGATGGTTTTGGCGATCAGGGCCAGGTTTCCCTGGACTACCGGCAGCAGGTGAGGCTCCCAGATCTCTGCACTGGCGCCAAATGCCATCCAGGTTGCCGCATGGGGCGCACCTTCATCTGGCATTAGCCAGCGGTGGGTTTCTGCTGCGCTGGCCAATTTACTGAAGCCGATACCCGTTATACTGGCGAGTAACATACTCGTTGACGTCACCAGACTCTGTCTGACGAACGAACGTCTTGTGATCATGGGAAAACCTTTTTTGTCTATTCGCCGATTTACGCTGAACAGAATAATAATAGATGATAAATAATAGGCAGCATTTATTTATTAAATAATAAATAATTATA
Source organism: Citrobacter sp. KH_055_1 (assembly GCF_057838705.1). Lineage (NCBI taxonomy): Bacteria > Pseudomonadati > Pseudomonadota > Gammaproteobacteria > Enterobacterales > Enterobacteriaceae > Citrobacter > Citrobacter sp. KH_055_1. The sequence continues at coordinate 3,711,353 of NZ_CM174473.1, read as the reverse complement.
TGTCGTGAAAGTTCAGTCGAAATATAACACAGGAATTCTTACATGCAATTCATTCACTCTTAATTAATGGGCGTAACAGGCTGGTATTAAAATTTCTCAATTATATATTTATAGATAATTTATATTTATTAGTAGCGCTTTCCCTTGCGCTTAAGATGAATGCGACCTTCTGACGTGCCCCTGTGCAGACTGTGATCCGGCCGATTATTCTACGGTATTTATTAATGACGTATAGCGCGTGAACTATAGTAAAAAGGGCCGTTATTTCTGCACTTAATCGCTATGGGCGGGGACGTTGATGAAAAAAATACTGATGCTGGTCGGAGATTATGTCGAAGATTATGAAACGATGGTGCCTTTTCAGGCGCTGAAAATGTTAGGTCACCGCGTGGACGCCGTCTGCCCGGATAAACGTGAAGGGGACTATGTTCAGACCGCCATTCATGATTTTGACGGGGCGCAGACCTACAGCGAAAAACCCGGACATCGTTTTACCCTGAATGCTAATTTTGCTGACGCGCGGGCGGCCGATTATGACGCGCTGCTGATCCCCGGTGGACGCGCCCCGGAGTATCTCCGGCTGAACCCGGATGTTATTCAACTGGTTCAGGACTTCAACGCGGCGGGCAAACCGATTGCCGCCGTCTGTCATGGTCCACAGCTGTTAGCCGCGGCCGGCGTGTTAGAAAACCGCACCTGTAGCGCCTATCCAGCCTGCGCGCCTGAAATTCGCCTGAGTGGCGGGCATTACGCGGATATCGGCATTGACCAGGCTCACGTTGACGGCAATCTGGTCACCGCACCGGCATGGCCTGCACATCCTGAATGGCTGGCCAAATTTGTTGATGTATTAATGAAGTAACTGACCGGTAAATCTGCACGTCGGTATAACCGCTTCGGCTATACCGACGGTAGGGCGGTCAACCTTAGCGGTATCTCTCAGCCTTATCTTTAAGATTATTATTGATAATAATTCTCATTATTATTGTTGCATTCTGTAGGTAATGGTAATGTTGCCACCAACCCGAAATAGCGAACCCCATTCCCTGTGCAGAAAACTGTATGAACAACACCACCGGCCAAAATACAGCCGCACGGCTGGCACGAACCTTCTCCGTCAGTGAGTTTATGGATTTTGGTGAGCGTTACGGCATTGATTACCGCTTTCCGCAGCTTTCGCAACAGCTGGATTTCCCCCATGCCAGCCCCGTGCTACAGGGCAAAGTCGAAGAGATGACGCTGCCCTGCGGGATGTGTGTTACCCACTCCGATGTGCAGGTGCTGCAACCCTACGAAACCACCTCCCGCCACAGCACTCCCCTGTATATGCTGGTGGTGCTGGAAGGTTGTGTGACATTGACTCTCAATGGGCAGCAGCATGTGGTGCGTTCCGGCATGGCGTTTAGTTCGCGCCTCAGCGAGCACCAGACCATGAGCGCCCGTCACTCCGCGGACTGCAAGCTGCGAACGTTATCGCTGGGGTTGTATCCGGACGGCGCGTGGCGCACGGGGTTGCTGGAGTCGTTAATGGTTGAATGGGAAAGATGCCAGACACCAACGCTTATCTGGCAAGTGCCGGGCTTTTTGCTCAGTGGATTACAGTACGCCCAGCAGAGCACGCTCAGTAATGTATCCCGCCAGCTGATGCTGGAAGGGCTTATTTTGCAACTGTTCGGCCACGGTCTCAGCGTCTGTCAGGTGGAGAGCAGCAGACGCCAGGCTGCCAGCGGCGAACAGCAACGCCTCGAGATTGTGCGTCGTTTGCTGGAACAGACGCCGGAAAATGACTACTCCCTCAGCGAACTGGCCCAGCGTGCGGCGATGAGCCCCAGTAGCCTGCGCAGCAAGTTTCGTGCGGCGTATGGCTGCTCCGTATTTGACTACCTGCGCGACTGCCGTCTGGAACGGGCGCGGGGGTATTTATTAGAAGGGTACAGCGTACAGCAGGCGGCATGGATGTCGGGCTACCAGCACGCCACCAACTTTTCGACCGCCTTTCGTCGCCGCTACGGTTTCTCGCCTGGCGATATCCTCAAACCTTGCTAATCCATTTCTCCGTTTTATGCGCGCGTCTGAATCGCATTTTGGCGCTGCGCATACGTAACCTGGCATCCGGCATAGCTATCTCTGGTATAAAAAGCGCAATAATTCTCATTTACAATTAGAAATGCCTTGGGAGATGTTCATGTTCGCGAAGACTCGGTTGGCGCTGCTGGTGGGATGGGTGACCGGCAGCGTGGCTTTTCCTCTGCTGGCGCAGGAAACAACAAAAAACGATACGGTGGTGGTCACCTCGCAAATGCAGAGCGGCGCCACCAAGCTTGCCACGCCGGATATTGAAACCCCGCAGTCGGTGTCCATCATTACTCGTGAACAGTTTGAAGAGCAGGGAGCCACCAGCGTGCGCCAGGCCGTCAGCTACACGCCAGGGGTGTACAGCAATCAGATTGGTGCCTCTAACCGCTTTGACTATATTGTGCTGCGCGGTTTCTCCGACGGCAGCCTCGATAACGTCTATCTCGATGGCCTGAAGATGATGGGCGATACCAACTCGCACAGCTCACTGGTGGTCGATCCGTGGTTCCTCGACAATATTGAAGTGGTGCGCGGTCCGGCTTCGGTGCTGTATGGCCGTTCTTCACCGGGTGGCATTGTGGCGCTGACCTCACGTAAACCGTCGTTTGATGCGGGGGGCGAAGTGAAGCTGTTTGCCGGCAATAACAACCAGCGTGGCGCCGCCTTTGACGTCACCGGCGCACTGGACGATAACGATCGCGTGGCGGCGCGTCTGAGCGGGATGACGCGCTATGCGGACTCGCAGTTTGGTCCGCTGAAGGAAGAACGCTACGCGCTGATGCCCAGCCTGACCTGGCGTATCACCGACCAGACGCGTCTCGACCTGATGGCCTACCTGCACCGCGATCCGGAAGGTGGCAGCCACTCGGGTCTGCCATATGATGGCACCGTGGTGCCGCACGACGGGCAAAAGATTTCCAATACCTTCTTTGAAGGTGAGGATGACTACGACAAATACGATCGTCGCGAGAACATGGTGGGCTACAACATCGAGCACATGTTCGACAACGGTTGGTCGGTACGACAAAAGCTGCGCTATCTGCATACCGATGTTGAACTTAATCAGGTGTATGCGGCGGGCTGGCTGAATGACACTGAACTCAACCGCGGCTATTCCGGCTCCGATGAGAATATGTCGGCCATTACGCTGGATAACCAACTCGACGGCAGCGTGGATACCTGGCAGGTGAACCACCGCCTGCTGGTGGGCATTGACTATCAGAGTCGCAGCAACAACACCACCGGCTATTACGGTGCTTTCCCGCCGATTGACGCCTTTAACCCGGTGTACGGCGCGAAGCCGGATTACATCAACATGTACGCGCGTGAAAAACACAAGCTGCGCCAGACGGGCTACTATTTGCAGGATCAGATGTCATGGGATCGCTGGCGCATTACGCTCGGTGGCCGTTACGATCAGGTCAGCGTGTCGAACATTGATAAGATAAACGATACCCGCAGCGATCTGGATAAAAACAACTTCAGCACTCGTGCCGCGCTGCTCTATCTGTTCGATAACGGTTTTGCGCCGTACATCAGTTACTCCACCGCGTTCACACCGACCAGCTTTGCCGACGAAAACGGCAACCTGTTGGAGCCAATGAAAGGCAAGCAGTGGGAAGCCGGGTTGAAGTATGAGCCGGAGGGGCTGAACAGCCAGTTTAGCGCATCGGTATTCCGTATCAATCAGACCAATATCGCCACCAAAGAAGAACCGACCGACCCGTACCGCTCAATTGGCGAAATTGAATCGCAAGGGGTCGAGCTGGAGGCGATCAGCCAACTGACGGAGAGCTTCCGCCTGCAGGCGGCATACACCTATACCGACATTCGCTACAAGAAGAGCAGTCCGGAGGAGCAGGGTAAGCGTGCGGTGTACGCCCCGCGTAATCAGGCCAGCACCTGGTTGAGCTACGATGTGAAAAGTGGTCCGCTGGACGGCCTGACGCTGGGATCTGGCGTGCGCTACGTCAACGGGATCACCAGCGATCGCCTGAATACCCATACTCTGCCGTCGTACACGTTGGTGGATATGGCGGTAGGCTACGACTTAACGAATATTGGGATTAAGGGTTTAAGTGCGCAACTGAACGTCAACAACCTGACCGATAAACGCTACGTGGCGGCCTGTAACTCGCTCTCGTATTGCTACTTCGGTGCGGAGCGCAGTATCGTTGGCAGCGTGTCGTGGAAATTCTGATGTTAACCATCGGTTTTTAGCCGGATGGCGGCGCTGGCGCCTTATCCGGCCTACGGGGTGCACACTCATGTAGGCCTGATAAGCGAAGCGCCATCAGGCATTGATGGCCCGTTGATGGCCAGACCGGTTATTGCGTAAAGCCGTTCTGGATACAAATCTGGGCGCTGGTTCTCAGGGTAAAGGCGAGCTTGTCCGGGTACTGGCTGTAGTAGTTATGCTCCTCTTCCAGCCCTTTCGCCTGTGCCAGACGCACTGTTTCCAGCGAGCAGGTACGATAAATCAAATCCCTGTTCATATTAGTTTGCTTCTCACGCTGCTTATCGGCGGGTAACGCCTGCCAGCTTTCTGACAACGAGTAATCGTATACCACCCGATTTCCCTTCGCCTGTACGTTCTCAATGGTAATGAAGTTGTCTATTTTCAGCCGCGGCTGTCCGCGCATTTTCTTCTTATCTTCTGTGGCGGCATATTGCGCCAGTGCATTAATGTCCATACTGGCTATTTTTTGCTTATAGACCTCAACATAAGCCGTCGGCTGCTGATAATGCTGAGCGTAGGCGTTTCTTAACTCCCCGTCGCTCATTGAACAGCCAGCCAGAAAAAGAGGTAATAACAGTGCCAGTTTCATTTTAGTCATGGTTTTATTCCCGCGCATTATTGAGGTCCCTTATTGCCGAACATGAAATAAAAATAGAATTATTCCAGAGGCTATTTAAGGTTGTATAAACGGGACGCCGATGGCACAAGTTCATTAATCTTAAAATGGTCGAAAAGGCGGAAACCCTGCCAGAATTGGCAGGGTGTTTGATGGTCTGCAAGGCGGTAAACGTTAATGCCCGATCATTCTGGCCTTCGGTATCAGTTGGAAATACATATGCTCCGGTACCGGCGTCTGCCAGACGTTGGCATACATCGCATAGCCAATGACGGCAAATAGAATACCGAGCAGCAGTAGCGTCATTCCCCATCCAGGTAAAGCGACGCGTTGCCACCACGGTTTAGGTGCAGCGTTGCCGGTCGGTCTCTGCAGTGAAAACGTCAACGTTGAGGCGACCGGGCATGATTCAACGCAGGTCATGCAGCCGGTACATTCAACGGTGCGGACCTGAATAAGCTTGTCCACCGGAATGTTTGACGGGCAGTTCTTCGCGCATTTTCCGCAGTCGATGCAGCTGTCTGCATTACGCCGGATTTTAAATGGAGAGAGCAGGGAGAAGAGGCCGAGCAGGGCACCATACGGGCATAAATAGCGACACCAGGCGTTACGAATAAACAGGCTCATGATGCTGATAATCGCCACGAAAACCAGCGTCGCTGTGCCAATATGGCGGAAGAAATCGAGCATCTTGACGTCGATAATCATGCCGTAGGCCGACATCAAAAAGTACTGGATCCCCTGCGCGGGCATCGACAGGGCAATATACAGAAAGAAGCTCAGCAGCAGATATTTCAGGCTCAGCAGCGGCAGATCCAGCCAGCGCGGCAGTGTGAAATGGCGGCCAACGAGTTTTTTACCCAGATTGCCAATCAACTCTGACAGCGTCCCCACCGGACAGAGCCACGAGCAGAATGATTTTTTTAACAGCAGGCTTATCAGAATAAACGCGACGAGCAGCAGCATGGAGGCGGCGTGGATCGGCGGAAGGTATCCGGTTTCCAGCGTATACCTGATGTTCATCAGCCCGGCGATAGGCAGCCACCCTTCAATCCCTCCCGGTCTGGGAATATACACGCTGGTGCCGCCGGTCTCAAAATAGCGGACCCAGTAATAAAAGGTCACGCCAATATAGATATTAATCGCCAGCAGAAGAAACTGGGTGGCTCTTCGCCAGGTGCTGGCATTCCGCCAGTCATTCCATGGCAGTTTTCCTCCGGTGGTGCCTGGACGGCGCTGCCAGCGTGTTCTCTTATTCCCGTTCATGATTTTATTATCCCTCATCGTTTCCTTCCCGCATTCAGGAGGACGCATCACCGGGATATGCTAACGCGATAAAGATATCATGTATTTGATTTGCATCTTATTCGGCGGCTGTTATTTTTGCGTCAGGCAAAAGCCCTATTAAAAATAACAGCACGAGTATTAACACGGGTCAGATAAATACCCTGAAGGGGGTATTTATTTCTGCGGAAAGGGAAAAGTTATTCCTGATAGGTTTCGACGCGGTTACGGCCACGGCTTTTTGCCAGATACAGTGCGCGGTCGGCTTTATCCACCAACTGTTTGTAGTCCGGATGGTAGTCATATTCGGCGATACCGATACTGACGGTAATCGAGAAGGATTCCGTCGCCGAGGCCGCCATGCGCAGGTCGGCAATCTTTTTACGCAGGGTTTCCAGAATAATACTGGCCTGTGAAACCTCTGACTCGACCAGCAGGATCATAAACTCTTCACCGCCGTAGCGGAAAACGTAGTCGCTGCTGCGGATATGCTCATAAATCACCGCCGCCACGCTTTTCAGCGCCATGTCGCCGGTGTTATGCCCATAGCTGTCGTTGATTTGTTTGAAGTAATCAATATCTAACATGGCCAGGGTGAACGGCTTGCGCGCATGTAATGCCAGCGAAATTTCGCGCCGCATAATGGTTGGAATAAAGCGGCGGTTAAGCAGTTGGGTCAGCGAGTCTTTACCGTTTTCCTGTTTGACCAGCGCTTCAAACATCGAGGCCAGAAGGTAATGGATTTTTGCCGACAGCTGGCGGACATCCTGTAATAAACTCATCCGTACGGCTTCTGCAGGTTGCTGTAGATTCAACAGTGTCTGGGTCAGACGGTTATCAATTTCTGCAATCACAGATTCCATTTCGGCAAGCAGATTGCTGTTACCGAATATATGTTTTCCCTTATGGGAGAACCACATACCAAAATCGGAGTTTGCCAGAAAGACCAGTTCCCCAACGGGTAATCCGGTGGCAATGTTGTAGATAAACTGATTTTCCCAGTCGGTAAACGAGCGGATTTGCCGCTCGCGCTCGACGTTGACGTCGTCATAAATCGTTTGCAGGCGATACTGTTCTTGCGTGTTCAGGGAGTTTTGATAGCTTGGCGAATAGGAGACGGTCATCGCCTCCAGTGCGGTATCCATTGCCAGGCTGCTAAAGCAGATAGCGTCACTCAACAGGTGAGGCGGGTAGTCTGCTTTCTTTTTCAGCACCCGATACAACTCATCTTTCAGCTTGCGCGCGCCGCGATTGACCAGATCGATGGGCAGGCCGATACGCGCATGCACCACGCCGATTTCGCGTTGTTTGAGCAGCAACTGTGAGAGGTCTTCCTGCGCGCTACCCAGCACGCTGCGCAGCCAGTTAAACATGCTGCCGCTGAGCCGCGTGCTGACTTGTTCAGTATTCAGGAACAATGCGCTCTCGGCATGGGAGAGCATGTAGTCATAAAACACGGTCACTAAATGGCGGATCTCCTCATCGCTTAACGAAGTCAGGATCGTATGGACGTCAGGAGACGTCTGGCGCAGCAGCGCCTGCCATTCAGTCAGTAGTAATGTGTCGTTTGCGGGGGCAACCTGTTCCATCTCACAGCCACTCAAAAATACGTTTAAAAATCCAGGCGGTATTACGGACAATTACGTCACGATGGTCAAGCGAAACTGTGTTTCAGGTGCGTTAACGATGGGTGATGCCTTCGTAAATCAGCCTCAGGGCGAAGGCTCCGATAATGGCACCAATCACCCGACTGGCAATCCGGTGGATCCGCCCATATGCGCGGCGAACTGCAGGTAAAGAAAACGCCTGACTGAGAAAAATACGCCAGATAACGGAAGACAACACAATCCCCGCCCACGCCATCATCCTTGCCCATGTCGGCGTGTCTGCACTCAGCGTGACCGAGAAAATACTAATAAAAAACAGCACGGTTTGTGGATTGGATAAATCCGTTAACAGCCCGCGCCGGAAGAAGACGTACCAGGGTGCAGAAATCGGCTGCTGTAACGTTGGCATTTGTGGTGTCGCCTGATGTCGAATGCTGTTCCACGCGAACCACAGTAAATACGCGCCGCCGACAATTTTAATCAGTGAGAATACGCCTTCACACTGGGTGATAAGTGTCGCCATGCCAAACAACCCGAGGCCAGAATAGAACGCATCGCCTAGCGCCACCCCCAGACCGGTCATCACGCCCGCCCGGCGTCCCGATGCCAGACTGGTTTGCACCACCACGAACAGATTTGCACCGGGATTAAAAAAGGTTAACACGAACAAACTGACGGTCAGTACGACGGCGTGTAGAGGTTCCATAAACAACGATTCCATCAGTGAGAATAGAGGGGTATGTGATGCGCAGTCTGGATTAAGACTATTCTGCGTCGTCAGCTACTCTACGTTTTCAGCGTACATTTTTCTGAGGATTTACTCACACTGTATTATGAAACAATAGCGCTGTTGCAAGCGGGTATGTCAGGCGATTATTCGCGGCCAGGTGCGGCGGGGAACGCAACGGCGTAGGATCGTCGGTTATCTCCGTTTCGCAAAATCTCTTTATATTTCCGTTAGCTCTGGATTTTTTGAACAAGCTGAACTACTTATTAATCATCCTTGACTCGCACTATCGATGTTCAGGGGTCGATGATGGCGTAAAAACATAAAAATTGGAGCTTTTATATGAAAACTGGATATAAGGTATTAATTGGTGCGTTAGCTTTTGTCGTTTCCAACGCCTATGCCGCGGAACTGATGATGAAGGTCGATTTTGATAAGGTTGAGTCTCAGTACACCAAGATTGGCACGATTTCTACCAGCAATGAAATGTCTGCCGCAGATGCTAAAGCAGACCTGATTAAGAAAGCCGATGAGAAAGGCGCAGACGTCCTGGTATTAACCTCCGGTCAAACGGACAATAAAATCCATGGCACGGCTAATATTTACAAGAAAAAATAACGCGCTGAACTGAAAGACAAACAACCCGCTGGTCATCGTACCGGCGGGTTATTGTTTTAATCGCCGCCAGAATGTGGTTCTACTGATACCTAAATACCGCGCGGCTGCGGTTTTATCGCCATTACATTGCGCCAGCACCTGCTGCGGTGTCAGTGATGACGCCACCTGAGGAGCTTCGGAGGTAACGGCTAACTCCGGTAACAACTGCTGCAAAAAATGGATGTTCAGTTCAGGTTGCGGTTCCACGCTCAAAAACAGCGCCAGACGCTCCATCATATTACGCAGCTCGCGAATATTTCCCGGCCAGCCATAATTGAGCAGCGTCTGCTGGCTCAGCCCGAGTCCCTTACGCACCGTATCAGAAAACGGCGCGTCGAGTTCCGCCAGTGACTGTTTTAAAAACCCTTCTGCCAGCGGCAGGATATCGGGCAGGCGCTCGCGCAGTGGCGGCAGTGTGAGGCGCAGAATGCTCAGGCGATAAAACAGATCGGTTCGAAACTGGCCCTGTTTCATCTCCTGCTCGAGATGACAGTGGGTGGCGCTGATCACCCGCACATCGACCGGGATCGGCTGATGCCCGCCCACCCGAGTGACCTCTTTTTCTTCCAGCACGCGCAGCAGTCGGGTCTGTAACGGCAGCGGCATTTCACCGATCTCGTCGAGAAACAGCGTCCCGCCGTGGGCAATTTCAAACAGGCCCGCGCGACCGCCCCGACGAGAGCCGGTAAACGCGCCATCTTCATAGCCAAACAGCTCCGCTTCCAACAATGATTCGGTAATAGCCCCGCAGTTAACGGCGACAAATGGCGCTGAGGGCTTGCCACGTCGAGAGTCCTGACGGGTGAAATATTCCCGATGAATCGCCTGCGCCGCCAGCTCTTTCCCCGTCCCGGTTTCACCCTGAATCAGCACCGGTGCGCGCGAGCGGGCGTACAGCATGATGGTGTGGCGAACCTGCTCCATCTGCGGCGAATGACCGCGCATATCACCCAGCGTATAGCGGGTGCGTAGCGTATCGCCGCTGGCGTATTGCCCGTTGCGTCGGAGCGTCAGGCGGGTCATATCCAGCGCATCGCTAAAGGCCTGACGTACGGTGGCCGCCGAATAGATAAAGATCCCGGTCATCCCCGCTTCTTCCGCCAGATCGGTAATCAAGCCCGCGCCAACCACCGCTTGCGTTCCGCCGGCTTTCAGCTCGTTGATCTGCCCGCGCGCATCCTCTTCGGTGATATAGCTGCGCTGCTCCAGGCGCAAATTGAACGTCTTTTGAAAGGCGGTTAATGCGGGCAGTGTTTCCTGATAGGTGACGACGCCAATCGACGGGGTTAGCTTACCGGCTTTCGCCAGCGCCTGTAGCACGTCGAATCCGCTGGGTTTTATCAGGATCACCGGAATCGACAGGCGGCTTTTCAGATACGCGCCGTTGGAACCCGCGGCGATGATGGCATCGCAACGTTCGCTGGCGAGCTTCTTGCGGATATAGGCCACCGCTTTTTCAAAACCCAACTGAATTGGGGTAATGGTTGCGAGGTGATCAAACTCCAGGCTGATGTCGCGAAACAGGTCGAACAGGCGCGTGACGGAGACCGTCCAGATAACCGGTTTGTCGTCATTCATGCGTGGTGGAAGATGTGTCTCAGCCATCGCTAACCCCAAAATTAAAGAACCGAATATTGGGTTTAGTTGTGTTTCATAAATGTTGCAATGAAACGTTCAGGCCGGTTTCATGAAACGCGTGCTGACACGCTTTTGTGCGACAAAAACGCAGAGTAAAATTGTAATTAATTGTTTTAAAAGAGGTAAGTAAAAATAACGCACTCAATAAAGGCGTTGGCATACCCCTTGCTTTAGGTTAATCAACGAACGATAACAAGTTGATAACAAGAGGATGGGATATGTCTCTGCACTCTCCGGGGCTGGCGTTTCGCGCCGCGCTCACTAAAGAAAATCCATTACAAATTGTTGGTACCATCAATGCGAACCACGCTCTGCTGGCCCAGCGCGCTGGGTATCAGGCGATTTATCTCTCTGGCGGCGGCGTGGCTGCCGGGTCGTTAGGGTTACCGGATCTCGGTATCTCTACCCTCGATGATGTACTGACCGATATCCGCCGTATCACCGATGTCTGCCCGCTGCCGCTGCTGGTGGATGCCGATATTGGGTTCGGATCATCCGCGTTTAACGTGGCACGCACTGTGAAATCGATGATCAAAGCCGGGGCCGCTGCGCTGCACATTGAAGATCAGATCGGCGCCAAGCGCTGTGGGCATCGTCCGAACAAGGCGATCGTATCGAAAGAAGAGATGGTCGACAGGATCCGTGCGGCGGTGGATGCGCGTACCGATCCGAACTTTGTTGTTATGGCGCGTACCGATGCGCTGGCGGTGGAAGGGTTAGACGCCGCTATCGATCGTGCGCAGGCGTATGTCGAAGCGGGCGCTGACATGCTGTTCCCGGAAGCCATTACGGAGCTGGCAATGTACCGCCAATTTGCCGATGCCGTGCAGGTACCGATCCTTGCCAACATTACTGAATTTGGCGCAACGCCGCTGTTCACCACCGATGAGTTGCGCAGTGCGAACGTGGCAATGGCGCTGTATCCGCTGTCGGCATTTCGCGCCATGAACCGCGCCGCCGAGCAGGTGTACAACGTGCTGCGCCAGGAAGGCACGCAGAAGAACGTTATCGACATCATGCAGACGCGCAACGAGCTGTACGAAAGCATCAACTACTACCAGTTCGAAGAGAAACTCGACGCGTTGTACGCCACGAAGCCGTAGGCCTGATAAGGCGCAGCCGCCATCAGGCAATGCCGGATGGCACTACGTTTATCCGGCCTACAACGTACGACGCGATGCATACCCTCAATACCCTATATATAAAAATAACGAGGACAACATGAGCGACACAACGATCCTGCAAAATAGTACGAATGTTATTAAGCCAAAAAAATCGGTCGCGCTGTCCGGCGTGACCGCCGGCAATACCGCCCTGTGCACCGTTGGTAAAAGCGGTAACGATTTACACTATCGTGGCTACGATATTCTCGACCTCGCGCAACAGTGCGAATTTGAAGAAGTGGCGCACCTGCTGATCCACGGAAAATTACCCACCCGCGATGAACTCAACGCCTACAAGGTTAAATTAAAAGCGCTGCGTGGCCTCCCGGCAAACGTGCGTACCGTTCTGGAAGCGTTGCCTGCCGCTTCGCATCCGATGGACGTGATGCGTACCGGCGTTTCTGCGTTGGGCTGCACGCTGCCGGAAAAAGAGGGGCATACCGTCTCCGGCGCGCGCGACATTGCCGATAAACTGTTGGCCTCGCTCAGCTCGATCCTGCTGTACTGGTATCACTACAGCCACAACGGTGAGCGTATCCAACCGGAAACCGATGACGATTCCATTGGCGGTCATTTCCTGCACCTGCTGCACGGCGAAAAACCGTCGGCCAGTTGGGAAAAAGCGATGCACATCTCGCTGGTGCTGTATGCCGAACACGAATTCAATGCCTCGACCTTCACCGGACGGGTGATTGCGGGAACCGGATCGGATATGTATTCCGCGATTATCGGCGCCATTGGCGCGCTACGCGGTCCGAAACACGGCGGGGCGAACGAAGTGTCGCTGGAAATTCAGCAGCGCTACGAAACCCCGGATGAAGCCGAAGCTGATATCCGTAAACGTGTAGAAAACAAAGAGGTGGTGATTGGCTTTGGTCACCCGGTCTACACCCTTGCTGACCCGCGGCATCAGGTGATCAAGCGCGTGGCGAAGCAGCTTTCCCAGGAAGGCGGCTCGCTGAAAATGTACAACATCGCCGACCGTCTGGAAGAAGTAATGTGGGATACCAAAAAGATGTTCCCGAACCTCGACTGGTTCTCGGCGGTTTCCTACAACATGATGGGCGTCCCGACCGAAATGTTCACCCCGCTGTTTGTCATCGCCCGCGTCACCGGCTGGGCGGCGCACATCATTGAACAGCGCCAGGATAATAAAATCATCCGGCCTTCCGCCAACTACACCGGCCCGGAAGATCGCGTATTTGTCGCTATTGAAAAGCGTTGCTAATGCAAAACCTCTAAAGATAAAAAACAGGAAACGTACCCTATGTCCGCTCATATTTCGAATGTTCGCCCTGAATTTGACCGTGAAATCGTTGATATCGTTGATTACGTGATGAATTACGCCATCACCTCGACGGTGGCGTATGACACCGCGCATTATTGTCTGCTCGACACCCTCGGCTGCGGGCTGGAAGCGCTGGAATATCCGGCCTGTAAAAAACTGCTGGGGCCGATTGTCCCGGGGACGGTGGTGCCGAACGGTGTTCGCGTGCCGGGCACCCAGTTTCAGCTTGACCCGGTGCAGGCAGCGTTTAACATTGGCGCGATGATCCGTTGGCTGGACTTCAACGACACCTGGCTTGCCGCGGAATGGGGCCATCCTTCCGATAACCTTGGCGGGATTCTGGCCACCGCTGACTGGCTGTCGCGCAATGCGGTAGCAGCGGGTAAAGCGCCGCTGACTATGAAAACCGTGCTGACCGGTATGATCAAGGCCCATGAAATTCAGGGCTGTATCGCGCTGGAAAACTCCTTTAACCGCGTCGGCCTGGACCACGTTCTGCTGGTGAAAGTGGCCTCGACCGCCGTAGTCGCCGAGATGCTGGGACTGACCCGCGATGAGATCCTCAACGCGGTTTCGCTGGCGTGGGTCGACGGACAGTCGCTGCGAACCTATCGTCATGCGCCGAATACCGGTACGCGTAAATCCTGGGCGGCGGGGGATGCCACATCCCGGGCGGTACGTCTGGCGCTGATGGCCAAAACCGGCGAGATGGGGTATCCGTCTGCGCTGACGGCGAAAACCTGGGGCTTCTATGATGTCTCCTTCAAAGGAGAAGCGTTCCGCTTCCAGCGTCCGTACGGCTCTTACGTGATGGAAAACGTGCTGTTTAAAATCTCCTTCCCGGCTGAGTTCCACTCCCAGACCGCGGTAGAAGCCGCCATGACGCTGCATGAAAAACTGCTGGCTGCCGGTAAGACGGCTGCCGATATCGAAAAAGTGACGATTCGTACACACGAAGCCTGCATTCGCATCATCGACAAAAAAGGCCCGCTGGATAACCCGGCGGATCGCGACCACTGCATCCAGTACATGGTGGCGGTCCCGCTGCTGTTCGGACGCCTGACGGCGGCTGATTATGAAGACGGTGTGGCGCAGGATAAACGCATCGACGCGCTGCGTGAGAAAATTAACTGCGTCGAAGATCCGGCCTTTACCGCCGATTATCACAACCCGGAAAAACGCGCCATCGCCAACGCTATCACCCTGGAGTTTACCGACGGCTCCCGTTTTGACGAAGAGGTGGTGGAATACCCGATCGGCCACGCGCGTCGTCGGACTGACGGCATGCCGAAGCTGGTTGAGAAATTCAAAATCAACCTGGCGCGCCAGTTCCCGACCCGCCAACAACAGCGCATTCTGGATGTTTCCCTGGACAGAACTCGCCTGGAACAGATGCCGGTTAATGAGTACATGGATTTGTTCATTATCTAAAACCTGACTCATTAGGCGTAAGTTCAACAGGAGAGCATTATGTCTTTTAGCGAGTTTTATCAACGATCTATCACTCAACCTGAGTCATTCTGGGCCGAGCAGGCCCAGCGTATTGACTGGCAGCAGCCGTTCACTCAGGTGCTGGACCATAGCCATCCGCCGTTTGCGCGCTGGTTTTGCGGTGGGACGACCAATCTGTGCCATAACGCCATTGACCGTTGGCTGGAGAAGCAGCCCGATGCGCTGGCGCTGATTGCCGTTTCCTCGGAAACCGAAGAAGAGCGCACGTTTACCTTTCGTCAGCTGTATGACGAAGTCAACGTGACGGCCGCTATTCTGCTGTCGCTGGGCGTGCAGCGCGGCGATCGGGTATTGGTGTACATGCCGATGATCGCCGAGGCACACATTACGCTGCTGGCCTGTGCACGCATTGGCGCGATCCACTCGGTGGTGTTCGGCGGCTTCGCCTCGCACAGCGTGGCGGCGCGAATCGACGATGCCCGACCGAAGGTCATCGTGTCGGCGGATGCCGGGGCGCGCGGGGGCAAGATCCTGCCGTATAAAAAGCTGCTCGATGAGGCTATTGGCCAGGCGCAGCATCAGCCGCACCACGTGGTACTGGTCGATCGTGGGCTGGCGAAAATGGCGCGGGTCGAGGGGCGCGATCTCGATTTTGCCGCGCTGCGCCAGCAGCATCTCGGGGCGCGCGTGCCGGTGGTGTGGCTGGAGTCGAACGAAACCTCCTGCATACTTTACACTTCCGGCACGACCGGCAAGCCGAAGGGCGTGCAGCGTGACGTTGGCGGCTATGCGGTGGCGCTGGCGACGTCGATGGAGACCATCTTTGGCGGCAAAGCGGGCGGCGTGTTCTTCTGTGCCTCGGATATCGGCTGGGTGGTCGGACACTCCTACATCGTTTATGCCCCGCTGCTGGCGGGGATGGCGACGGTGGTGTACGAAGGGCTGCCGACGTACCCGGACTGCGGTGTGTGGTGGAAGATTGTCGAAAAATATCAGGTCAGCAGAATGTTCTCTGCGCCGACCGCCATTCGCGTGCTGAAGAAGTTCCCGACCGCGCAGATCCGCAATCACGATCTCTCCTCGCTGGAGGTGCTGTATCTGGCGGGCGAGCCGCTGGATGAACCCACTGCGAGTTGGGTAACCCAAACGCTGGGTGTGCCGGTGATCGACAACTACTGGCAGACCGAATCTGGTTGGCCGATTATGGCAATTGCCCGTGGCGTGGACGACAGGCCGTCGCGTCTGGGCAGCCCCGGTGTGCCGATGTATGGCTACAACGTTCAGTTGCTCAACGAAGTGACCGGTGAACCCTGCGAAGCGAACGAAAAGGGTATGCTGGTGATTGAAGGGCCGCTGCCACCGGGCTGTATTCAGACCATCTGGGGCGATGACGAACGGTTTGTGAACACCTACTGGTCGCTGTTCTCCCGCCAGGTTTACGCCACCTTCGACTGGGGGATCCGCGACGCAGACGGCTATTACTTCATCTTAGGCCGCACCGATGATGTGATAAACGTGGCCGGACACCGGCTGGGCACCCGTGAGATAGAGGAGAGTATTTCCAGCTATCCGAACGTCGCGGAAGTGGCGGTGGTCGGCGTGAAAGATGCGCTGAAAGGGCAGGTGGCGGTGGCGTTTGTTATCCCGAAACAGAGTGACAGTCTGGAAGACCGCGACATTGCGCATTCAGAAGAGAAGGCGATTATGGCGCTGGTGGACAGCCAGATTGGTAACTTTGGCCGTCCGGCACATGTCTGGTTTGTGTCACAATTGCCGAAGACGCGATCGGGCAAGATGCTAAGGCGTACGATCCAGGCGATCTGTGAAGGCCGCGATCCCGGCGATCTGACCACCATCGACGATCCCGCGTCGTTGCAGCAAATTCGCCAGGCAATCGAAGAATAATCCCCGTTAAACGGCCCGGTAGCGCGATGCTTACCGGGCTTGTTATTACACCCTCTGGCAAACCCCGCGTTATAGCGCCGGGCTTTCCCGGCGACGCAGCAGAGACAACGGCCCCGGCCCGCTCAGTGTGAACACCGAAATCAGCGTAAAAGTCAGCGCAATAATACCCAGCACCAGATACGCGCCATGGAAGCCAATGCTTTCGTACATATTGCCCGCCAGCACCGACATAAAAATCATCGCCAGCTGTTTGAAGAAACAGAAGCACACGAGGTAAATGGTGGCAGAAAACCGTACCTCAAACTGGCTGGTAATGTATTTGAAACAGCCGACGATCAGGAACGGGATTTCAAACATATGCAGCGTTTTGAGGATGATGACCTCCAGCGCCGAGGTGGCAAATGATGAGCCGATAATACGTACCGACATAATCGCCCCGGCCAGCAGTAGAGCGTTCTTCCCACCAATACGGTTTACGATCAACGGCGCAAAGAACATGATCGAGGCGTTGAGTAATTCCCCCATGGTGGTGACATAGCCAAATACCCGCGTGCCTTGTTCACCGGTTGCAAAGAACGAGGTGAAGAAATTGGCAAACTGCTGGTCAAACACATCGTAGGTGCAGGACACGCCAACCACGTACAGCGACAGGAACCACAGTTTTGGCTGCTTAAATAATTCCAGCGCCAGCTTCAGGCTAAAGGCAGAGTGGTTTGCACCGACGGCATTGGCGACCTCTGCTGATGACGAGGTATCGGTGCGCGAGAAAAACAGCAGCAGGGCGAGGACTACCGCACAGCCAGAACCCAGCCAGAAGACAAATTCATTGTTGATGGTAAACATAATGCCGACAATGGATGCGCACAATGCCCAGCCAACGCAGCCAAACATTCGCGCCCGGCCAAATTCAAAATTGCTGCGGCGACTGACTTTTTCAATATAAGCTTCAATCGCAGGCGCCCCGGCATTATAAATAAAGCCCAGGTAGATGCCACCGACAATCGAGCCTACTAAAATATTGAACTGTAATAATGGCCCAAACACGTAAATAAAGAACGGGGCAAACATCACCAGCATGCCAGTGATTATCCACAGCAGATGCTTACGCAGGCCGAGTTTATCAGATAGCAGACCAAATACCGGTTGGAACAGCAACGAAAACAGCGATATACAGGCGAAGATAATGCCGGTATCGCCTTTACTGATATGGTTGATATCGTGTAACCAAATCGGGAAGAAAGGGAAATAAGCACCCATAATAAAAAAGTAAAAGAAGAAGAAAAAACCGAACATCCAGAAGTTAGTGTTTTTTAAATAATACATAATAGACTTCCTCAGGCAAAATAAGGGCAGGTCGTAACCTGCCCATTATTATTATGTTTAGCCCCAGATAACCTGGTAGTGATAACGCCCTGCGCTCAGCAGAAACTCCGGGGAAACGGAAGGGCTCCACGAATCATCCCCGCCGACGCCCATATGGAAACCGTCAATATTGAGCCAGGTTCCCGCCTCCGGCGACAGCAGATGGCGATGGCTGGTTTCCATTAACTGTTTTTGGCTGTAGCGGCTGATGTTGAACTGGAAGTCACCACACCACTGATGCGCCCCGTAGCGCAGCTCGCGCGTACCGCAGCGCAGGCCGTTTTCGCTCGGGAAGACGTAAGGGGTGTACATCTCATCCAGCGACAGATCCCAACGGTCAAAACAGGCCGCGCTCAGGCGATCCGGGTAGTTCTCATGCGGGCCGAGACCTAACCAGTTTACGCGTTCGGCAACCTGCGCCAGTTGGCAGCTGAGGCCGATACGTGCCGGGTGCGGCGTTCCGTTGGCGACATCGACATCCACCGTGATGTGCATCTTGCCATGGCCGTCGATACGGTAGGACTTGCGGCTGATAAACAGCGTTTCGCCCTGATACTGCCAGGCGTGCGCGGTGGTAATCAGCACGCTTTCCGACAGGGATTCGGCTTCGCACAACACCCGCTGAGGTTCTGCGCGATAGTGGCCGGCGGCTTTCCAGCGTTCGACCCAGGCGTTAGGGTCGATGCGCGTCACTTCGCTGACGCCAATGTCGTTATCCAGCGGCGCGCGGGTGAACTGGTCAATGAGCGGGCTTAACAGTTGCGCGTCGCCGCCCAGCCAGTATTGCGTCAGCAATCCTGATTGACGGCAGAATTCCCAACGTTTATCGCTGACGGTCACCGCGAATGTATCGTCACTGACGGTGAGCTGTGGCATGGCGCTGGCGCGTGGGGGGAGCGTCAGGCTGAGTTTCTCTTCCAGCTTCCATTGCTGCCAGGCGCTGATATGCCCGGCGTCTGACCACGCGGTGGCCTGAGGTTGTTCCACGCGCACGGTCAGCCACAGCTGACCGGCGGTGTCCGGCATGGGGAGATCCGGCAGGGTAACCCGCTGACAACCCTGCGGGGCGATATCCAGCGTGACCTCGCCGGTGGCCAGCAGATTGCCGTCCTGGGCGACAGACCAGTGCAGGATTTCGTTATCGCTGCGGCGGAACAGGTATTCGCTACGCACTTCAATCTGGCGTTCGTCGCCCGGCAACAGCGTAAACTGGAAAAACTGCTGCGCGTGTTTGGCTTCATACAGCGACGGATGCGGCGTGCGATCGGCAAATACCAGCCCGTCCATGCAGAACTGACGGTCATTCGGCGTGTCGCCAAAATCGCCGCCGTAGGCTGACCACGGGTTGCCGTTGTCGTCATATTTTGTCAGCGACTGATCAACCCAATCCCAGACAAACCCACCCTGCAGACGCGGATACTGACGGAACGCCTGCCAGTATTTGGCGTAACCCCCGAGACTGTTCCCCATCGCGTGGGCGTATTCGCAGAGGATCAGCGGGCGCTGCTCGCCGGGCATCGACAGCCATTTTTTGATAGACCATTTCGGTACCGCCGGGAAGGGTTGGTCCTGGTCAACGCGGGCATACATTGGGCAAATAATGTCGGTCGCAGCGGTATCCGCCCCGCCGCCTTCATACTGCACCGGGCGGGACGGGTCTTCGGATTTCAGCCAGCGGTAGAGAGCGTCGTGATTTGCGCCGTGCCCGGATTCGTTGCCCAGTGACCAGATAATAATGCTCGGATGGTTGCGGTCGCGCTGCACCATGCGCGTCACGCGCTGGCTCATCGCCGGTAGCCAGGTGGGGTCATCGCTCAGGCGGTTCATCGGCACCATGCCGTGGGTTTCGATATTGGCTTCATCCACCACGTACAGGCCGTAGCGGTCGCACAGGGTGTACCACAACGGATGGTTTGGATAATGCGAGCAGCGCACGGCGTTAAAGTTGTTTTGCTTCATCAGGACGATGTCCTGCACCATCGTTTCTTCATCCATCACCTGACCGTTTTGTGGGTGATGTTCATGACGGTTGGCGCCGCGGATCAGCAGCGGCTGCCCATTGAGCAACAGCAGACCGTTTTCAATGCTGACCTGGCGGAAGCCAACGTCGCAGGCTTCGGCTTCAATCAACGTGCCGTCGGCGGTATGTAGCAGCACTACCGCGCGGTACAGATTCGGGGTTTCAGCGCTCCACAGCGCCGGACGTTCAACGTTCAGGCGCAGAGTGGTGCGATCGGCATACGCGCCGCGCTCATCAATAATCTCACTACCAAAAGGCGAAGTGGCTTCATCGGTCAGCGTATCGCCTTGCCACAGTTGCAGCGTCACGCGTAAATCATCGCGCGGCTCGCCCGCCATTCTGACGTCGGCTTCCAGCACCGCGCGGCTGAAATCATCGTTAAAACGGGGGTGGATACGCAGGTCGCGGATCTGCGTGTCCGGCTTATGCAGCAGCGAGACGTCGCGGAAGATACCGCTCATGCGCCACATGTCCTGATCTTCCAGATAGCTGCCGTCGCTCCAGCGCAGCACCATCACCGCCAGACGGTTTTCGCCGTCGCTCAGGAAATCACTGAGATCAAACTCGGACGGCAGGCGGCTGTCCTGCCCGTAGCCGACCCAGCGGCCATTGCACCACAGATGAAACGCTGAGTTCACGCCGTCAAAAATAATGCGCGTCTGTCCCGTCTGTCGCCACGCGGCATCCACTTTGAATGTGAGCGAGTAACATCCTGTCGGATTCTCCGTTGGAACGTGCGGCGGATTGACCGGGAACGGGTAGGTAATGTTGGAGTAGATCGGCGCATCGTAACCATCCATTTGCCAGTTAGACGGTACGGTTACGCTATCGGCCTGCGGCAAATCGCCCGCAAGCCAGCTTTCCGGCACCGCTTCAGGTGAGGCAAACCAGGCAAACTTCCACTCGCCGTTCAACGACTGTAACTGTGCCGAATGGTGGTTGTTACGGGCGTCCTGCGCAGAGCGCCAGCTGCAAAACGGCGGGTGCGCTTCAAGACGATTAAGCTGAGTGACGCCGGGGTTTTCCCAGTCGCGACGTGCCAGTACGGCGGCGAGTGAATCCGTGTTCAGGGTCATGGCAGTATCCTGTGTAAATTTGTTATCCGCTCACAATTTAACTGAACATACGAGGATTGAGATTATCCTGTAAAGGATGGGGTGGGTAATCAGTGAGCTGACTCACAGTAATTCAGCTCAGTAACAGCAGATGTGAGCGCTCGCTGTGGAGACGTTACAGCCGAGAAACCTGACGTGCCAACTGCATCAGCGACTCCGCCAGCGCCTGCGGCGTTGCCTGTTGTCTGTTCGGGGGCAGCACCGTTTTACGCTCGACCAGCGTCACCGGCAGGAGTTGATTGCCGAGGCTCTCACCCCCCTGTGAAAGCTGCAGCAGTTTATCGACGCTGGTTTGCCCGAGCGTCGGAAAATCCTGCTTGATGGTCGTGAGTGGCGGGATATAACAGGAGCTGTCTTCGGTATCGTCGTAGCCAATCACCGAGATATCGGTCGCCACCCGCAGGCCGGACTCGCTGATGGCCCGCATCGCGCCCAGCGCCATTTGATCGTTGGCAACCAGCATGGCGGTCGGGATGACGCCGTCGTTCAGCATCTGCATGGTTTGTGTAAAGCCGGACATTGCGCTCCAGTCGCCTTCCAGTTCCGCGACGGGTTGCTGCTGATAGTGCGCCAGATACTTATGCCAGCCCGCATGCCGTAACCGCGCCGAGACTGAGCTGTGCGGTCCGGCCAGCAGGGCGATACGCTGATGCCCGTGCTGGATCAGGTGCTCAACGCCGAGGCGTGCGCCGTCATCATGGGAGAAAATCACGCTGTTAACCGGCGACTGGTCAGAGACGTCCAGAAACAGCACCGGTACCGTACCGCAGGCGGCGGCGACGGCAATTGCGTCGTCTTCATCCAGCGGATAGTTGATGATAAGCCCGGTCACCCGCTGGGAGAGCAGGTTATGCACCGCTGCTTTGCAGGCGTCTACGCCGCTACGCTCGACCATGGCGATCACCACGCTGGCCCCGGACTGGTCGGCGCGGGATTTTATAGCCGCAACGATTTGCGAGGGCGCGTGCAGGGCAAGGTTCGCCGTCGCCACACCAATCAATGGCGTTTGTTTACCGGCCAACTGCTGGGCAACGCGGTTGGGGATGTAATTGAGCTCCGCCATCGCGGCCTCAACTTTCTGACGGGTTTTGGCGGAAACGTGGCTGGCCTGATTCACGACGCGCGAGACGGTCTGGTAAGAGACACCTGCATGGTCTGCCACATCGTATAGCGTTACCGGTTTCACATTCTTCACCCTTCATTACGTTATCTACGCGCTATCATGCCACAGCACGTAGGGTTTTGGCGTATTTGTGGTTGGGTTCTGCGAGGCGCATTCCAGGGCCAGTGACGCGTGATAGCGGGCATGGCGTCTTTATGCTTAACATGATGGCAGAACGAGTAAAACAGTGAGGAAATCGTGAGCGACTCTGCGGCCCAGAACATTCTGTCTATCTACCGACGCCATGCTGATGCCTTTGCCAGCCAGCGTTCACGCACGCTGTTTGAGAAACCGTGGCTGGATAAGTTCATCGCGGTAATGGGCGGGAAGGGCAGTATTGTGGATATCGGCTGTGGGAATGGTCAGCCGATTGCCGGGTATTTTATCCGGCAAGGCTTTCACCTAACAGGAGTGGATGGTTCCGCGGCGATGCTGGCGCGCGCCCGGCAATCTTTTCCCGACCAGTGCTGGCTGGAGCAGGATATGCGTGAGCTCGCGCTTGATGGCACCTTTGATGGCCTGATTGCGTGGGACAGCTTTTTCCATTTACCCCAGCAGGACCAACACAGGATGTTTCCGATCTTTGACCAGCTCAGTCATCCCGGCAGCGCGCTGATGTTCACCAGCGGTACCGGAAACGGCATCGCAATGGGGCAATTTGAAGGTGAGCCGCTGTTTCATGCAAGCCTGGCGCCCGACGAATACCGTGCATTGTTGTCCGCGCACGGCTTTGAGGTCATTGACGTGATCATGGAAGACCCACAGTGCACCGGGCATACGGTGTGGCTGGCGCAAAAAAGAGGCTGAGCCTGTTTACGCTGCGCCGCGGAAGGTCTTGCGCCATTCAGCCGGGCTGACGCCGAAGTGGGCTTTAAAATGCTGGCGCCAGGTGACCGGAGAGAGAAAACCGACCTGTTCAGCAATACGTTCGACGGGTAACGAACTGGACTCCAGCAGCTCCTGGCTGCGTCGCAGGCGCTCGGTAATAAGCCATTCGGCCACGCTTGACCCGGTGGCCTTCATAAAATGGCGGGTTAGGGTGCGACGGCTCATCATCACCCGCTGCGCCAGCGTGTCGAGGTTATGCTGCTCATGGAGGTGCTGGCGTAAATAATCGAGCAGGGTGTTAATGCGCTGATCCTGGGTATTTTTCGCCACCGGCTGCTCAATAAACTGCGCCTGTCCCCCTTCGCGGTGCGGTGGCACAATCATCCGTCGGGCAATCTGGTTCGCTACCGTGCTGCCAAAGTGCTGGCGGATGACGTACAAGCAGCAATCCAGTGCGGCGGCGGTACCTGCCGAGGTAATAATACCGTCGTCATCAACGTACAGGGCGTTGATATCCAGACGCGCCGCCGGGAAGCGCGTCTGAAAATCTTGCTCAAATTCCCAGTGCGTCGCGGCCCGCTTTCCGTCTAACAGGCCCGCGTAGCCGAGGACAAACGCGCCCAGACACAGCCCGACAATCTGTGCGCCGTTTTGCCGCGCGCAATTGAGGGCATTGAGCAGACCCTGCGGCGGGCGATGCCCGGTAGTGCCCCAGTAGGGGACCACCACAATATCGGCTGCCGTCACCGCCTCATAACCGTGAGAGGCGGTGACGGAGAAGCCATCCTGCGAAGAGACGATGCCGGGATTTTCGGCGCATATCTGCACCTCAAAGCGCTTTTTCGCCGCCATTTTGTCGCTGAAAATTATGCACGGCACCGAAAAATGAAACGGGCTGAAATCTTCCACGGCGACAATGGCGACGGTAAGCGGGCGCATACGATTCCTCTGTTGGCATTAAAAGGTCAGGGTTTCCCCATCTTCCGGCACGTTGACGAATTGCGCAATCTGGTTGTCGAACGCATATTCTTTCAGCGCCGCGCGCGTCAGCAGGCAGTGGTTAATGGCTTCCATATGGGTCGCCACAATCTGCGCTTCAGGCAGCACAAAGTGGGTTTTTAGCACATCTTCCGCGCCCATAATGATCGGCCCAAAGCCGATGACGTGGGCAAAACCGGCGTTCAGTACCACGACATCAGGCTGGAAGGTCTGCATATTGGCCTCTACCTCATCGCGCCAGATAGTATCGCCAACCAGATACAGCGTTTTTTCTGCTGTATGCTGGAAGATAACTCCGCAGGCGTCACCCAGGCGTTCTGCCATTTGCGGCACGGCGTAGGCGCGATCTGACCCGTGCTGGCCGCCGGTTTTACGCAGGGTGATGTCCCCCAGCGCGGTATTTTCTGTCAATACGCTCAGTTGGGTGAACCCCTGTCCTCGCAGCACCTGCGCATCCTGATCATTTTGTACGTAGATCGGCTTGTCTTTCGGCACAACGCGCGCGGCAACCTCGTCCCAGTGATCTTCATGCAGATGGGTGACGATTAGCGCATCGACGTTAAGCAGGGTGTCGATGTCAACGGGCAGCTCCACGGTCGGATTGCGGATCTCTGCGCGCGCCGTTCCGGCAAAACCCGGATACGCACCTTTCGGGGCTAGCATTGGATCAACGAGGAAGGTCTTGCCGCCAAAGGTGATGTGCAGTGTGGCATTACGGATTTGCGTGATGTTCATGGTGTTTGCTCCACGTGTTGGGTCAGTGGTGTCATCCTGGAGTGTTGTCCAGAAGATGAATGTGGGCAAATGGGCGACTAGCGATGGGATTGGGCCAATCGCTGGGAAAATAAAGCCCTCCAGGTGAAAACTTGATATTTAAGCCGGGCACTTTTCCTAAAAAGCAATAGGAAAACGGTTACAAACTGAATGTCACTGTGTCATTTATTTACATTTTGTGCCTTTTAACCTAGTTTGCTCATTTTTTAACAGCCATGATGGGTTATGGAAAGTGGGGCTGCGGGTGAAGATCAGGGACGTCGGGATTACTTTTTTACTGTCAGGGTGGGCTCTGTCATTGACCATGACGGGGCACGCTGCGCCTTTATCACCTGCCGATCGCAGTTCAGTTCAGCAACAGCAGCAGCAATTACTTGATGAGAACCAGCGTCAGCGCGAAGAGTTAGGCCGTAGCGTTGTCCTCCCTGAATCGGAAAAGGCAACGCTTCCTGCCACGCCCTCTGGGGCCTGTTTTACGACCTCTCGTATCGATATTGAGGGCGCAAGCCAGTTATCACCCAAAACCGCCAGAAAACTAACCGCACCGTGGGTAAATCAGTGTCTGGACATCGCTCGCCTGACGACGCTGACGAACGCGATTTCTGACTGGTACATCAGCCGCGGTTTTATCACCAGCCGTGCTTTTTTAACCGAGCAGGATCTCTCCTCCGGTGTGCTGCGCATTACGGTACTTGAGGGAAAATTGCAGGAGATTCGTCTCGAAGGTGTCCCGTCACGCACGCTGAAAATGACCTTTCCTGGGCTGGAAGGAAAGATTCTCAATCTGCGCGATATTGAACAGGGTATGGAGCAATTGAACCGGGTTCGCCAGACGCCGGTTGAAATAGAAATTTTACCTGGCAGCCAACAAGGCTTCTCGATAGTAAACCTGACGGCTGCGCCTGAATCGCCGCTTACTGGCTCAGTCAGTTTTGATAACAGCGGGCAAAAGAGTACCGGAACGGGGCAACTGAGCGGGGCGTTATTTGCCAATAACCCGTTCGGCCTGGCGGATAAATGGTTTATCAGCGGTGGGCGCAGCAGCGATTTTTCCAGCAGTAAAGATGCGCAGAACGTTGCTGCGGGCGTGAGCATTCCTTACGGCTACGGGCTATTTGATTACAACTACAGCTGGAGTAATTACCTCAGCACCATTGATAACAATGGCTATGCCTGGCGTTCAACTGGCGACAGCGAAACCCATCGTCTGACCGGCACCTGGGGGCTGTTTCGCAATGGTGATATCAAAACCGCGGCAGCGCTGGGCCTGACGCATCGAATTAACCGTAACAAATTGAATGATGTCCTGCTGGAAACCAGTAGCCGCAAGCTTTCCAGTATTTCGCTGGGTATCAACCATACGCAAAAAATCGCCTCCGGCGTTGCCACGCTTAACCCCACGTTTACCCAGGGTGTGCCGTGGTTTGGCGCAGAGAATGACAATAATAAACAGGGTGATGTCCCGAAGGCAGAATTTCGCAAATGGAGCGCTAGCGGCAGCTTTCAACGCCCATTGACAGAGAATCTGTGGTGGCTGAGCAGCGTCTATTTTCAGTGGTCACCGGACCGCCTTTACGGCAGCGAACGCCTGACGCTGGGCGGTGAAACGTCAGTTCGTGGCTTTAAAGAACAATACATTTCCGGGGATAACGGCGGCTACTGGCGCAACGAAGTGAATTATTCGCTCTTTACGTTGCCGGTATTTGGGCAGATTGGCGCGATGGCGGCATTCGACGGAGGCTGGCTGAAACAGGATGGCTTTGATAGTTCAGCCTCCGGCACGTTGTGGGGCGCTGCGCTGGGATTAACCAGTTCAGGGCGCTGGTTCTCCAGTCAGTTTACCGTTGGAACGCCGGTGAAGTACCCGGACTGGCTGGCACCGGATCATCTCAATATTTATTACCGCGTGGCCGTGGCATTTTAAGGAAGCAGGATAATGACAAAGGATCAGATTCGTTTCTCTCAGCGTGTTCTTAGTGGGGTATTGAGCGCCCTGTTGGCCACGCAGCCGCTGTTTCCGGCCATTGCCGCCACCATCACCCCTGTCGGCAATACGCAAATGGATAAGGCGGCCAACGGTGTTCCGGTAGTGAACATCGCTACGCCGAACGCGTCCGGGATTTCACACAACAAATATAACGACTACAACGTGGGAAAAGAGGGGCTGATTCTTAACAACGCCACCGGGCAATTAAATCAGACCCAGCTTGGCGGCATTATCCAGAACAACCCGAACCTGCGTTCAGGAAAAGAAGCGACAGGGATCATCAACGAAGTTACCGGGAATAGCCGTTCACAGCTCCAGGGCTATACCGAAGTAGCGGGGAAAGCCGCCAACGTCATGGTCGCCAACCCTTATGGCATTACCTGTAACGGGTGCGGATTTATCAACACGCCTAACGCCACCCTGACTACCGGTAAACCGGTGTTAGATGCTAACGGTAATCTGCAGTCGCTGGATGTAAGCAAAGGCAGCATTACCATCGAAGGCAAAGGGCTGGATGGTAGCCAGAGCGATGCGGTGTCGATTATTGCCCGCGCCACGGAAATTAACGCGGCACTGCATGCAAAAAATCTCAGTGTGATAGCCGGAGCTAACCGCATAACGGCGAAGGGGCAGGTGAGTCAACTGCAAGGCGAAGGGGATGTACCGAAAATCGCGGTAGATACCGGTGCGCTAGGCGGAATGTATGCCAACCGGATCCGTCTGGTTTCCAGCGAGAAAGGTTTGGGGGTCAACCTCGGGAATCTGAACGCCCGTCAGGGTGATATCACGCTTGATGCAAATGGAAAATTAACCGTTAAGTCCAGCCTGGCCAGTGGGGCTGTTTCCATGAAAGGGCAAGAGGTTGCGCTTTCTGGCGATCATAAAGCGGGGGATAATTTATCCATCACCAGTCAGGGTGCTATCGCCCTGACTGATAGCGCCCTGGTCAGTGATAAAAACCTGCAGCTTACTGCGCAAGGAACGCTGGTGCAGAATGGCGGCGCGCTTACTGCGGGTCAGGATATTGTGCTGACGGCCGGCGATATAGCCCAGCAGCGTGCGGCGCAAATAGATGCCGCTGGAAATGTTTCGCTGACCGGGCGCAATCATGTTGCCACGCAGGGAACGGTCACTGCCGGAAAACAGCTGAGTGTGAAGGCGGATTCGCTGAGTAACAGCGGCCAATGGAGTGCGGGGGATGCTTCCCGTATTCAGGGTGGCAGCGTGACCAACAGCGGTGTGATGCAGGGGAAATCGCTGGATATTGCCGCCACGCGTGATGTTGATCTTAGTGGTCAGCTCAATGCGGCAGATACGCTGACGATTAAAGGCCAGCGTATCTCTACAGCCACGGATGCTCAGGTGCAAAGTGGGAAGAATATCGCCCTGCAAGCCGAGATGGTAAATCTGAACGGCACCCACGCGGCGAAGAATGACCTGACCGTGACGGCAAACACCCTCACCCATGACGGAAAATCGAGTGCCACGCAGATGAACCTGAACGTGGCGCAAACAATCACTCAAAACGGCACGCTGTTGGCAGACAACCTCAGTCTCGACAGCCAGCATATTGCTAACAGCGGCCTGCTGCATGGTAACGCGGCGTTGAATCTGCGTACCGATAATCTGCAAAACCTGAGCGGCGGTACGATCTACAGCCTTACTGCTCTGGCGCTGGACATTCCGTACCTGACTAACGACGGGATTATTGCTACCGATGGCGATCTGCGCCTTGGTGGTCTTCAGTTGATTAACGCTGGCGACATTCAGGCCGACACGCTTGAGCTGCAACTGCGCGACGCGATAAATAATTCTGGGCGTCTGCTCGCGCACCAGAGTGCGCAACTCACGGCGCAAACGCTGGAAAATAGCGGCATGCTGGTGGCGAATACTATCACTCTCGAAGGAAACACTGTTCAGAACGGTGGTCTGGTTCAGGGGAATGACAGCGCATTGATTTCTGCGGGTGCTCTGACGACTGCGACGACGGGGCAATGGCTAACCGGTAATGCGCTGATGGTGAACGCGGGTACGGTAGAGCACGCCGGGGTGATGCAGGGGAATACCCTTACATTGACAGCCGATGCGCTGAATAACAGCGGTGTGCTCAACGGTTTACGTGGCCTGGAAGGGATACTGACCGGGCAACTGACCAACGTCGGACAAATTCAAAGCGGCGGCGGACTCTCGCTCACCGCAAACGACCTGATCAGCGCCGGGCGTATCGTGGGGGATTCGCTCATGCTTGCGGCAACGACGCTGCGCAACAATGGCTTGTGGCAGGGCGCGAACGGACTGGCTTTACGCGGCGATACGCTTAGCACAGGCACGACGTCTCTGACGCTGAGCGGCGGCGCGCTGACCGTTGATGTCGGTACGATGATTACGCAAGGTACGTTACAGGGACAACAGGTCGCGGTGACGTCTGATGACTGGCAGCACGCGGGTTCGTTGGTCAGCCTTGGTGCGCTGACGGCTGACATCAGTAACAGATTTGCCCTGCCGGGCGACTTGATGAGTCAGGGAGCCATGTCGTTAGCTGCACAGCAGTTGAATAATGCCGGAAACATCCTCAGTGAAAGTGACATTACGCTTGATGGTCAGCAGCTTACAAATACTGGGGTGGTACAGGGAAATACCCTGACGCTAAGCCAGGATCGTATTCATAACCAGGGCGTATTGATTGGTCTGCAAAGCCTGACGGTGGCAGCCCCGCAGCAGGAACTGATGAATGCGGCGGGCGGGTCGCTGCTAACCCAGGGAATGCTGAAAGTGACGTCCGGTGATGTGACCAACGCAGGAACGTGGCAGGGGCAGTCGATTCTGCTCAATGCGCAGTCGCTGATTAATAGCGGAGCAATCCAAAGCGCAGACGCGCTACAGCTTATGCTCGTCAAAAATCTCACTTCTGCCGAGGGCAGCAAAGTCACCGCCCTCGGCAATGCCACGCTACAGGCGCTATCCCTGACGAATAACGGGCAATGGGCGGCGAGTTATTTGACGTTAAACGGAACAACGCTGGATAACGCCGGGGCAATCAGCGGGGTCAATGGCCTGACGTTAGCCATGAATGGCGCGGTCAGCCAACAGGCGTCGGGCAGCATGCTCACCGGCGGCGCATTGGATCTCAATGCGGCATCGGTGGCTAACGCGGGCAGCATTCAGGGGACGACGCTAAATATAACGTCCGGCGCGTTAACCAATGGCGGACGCCTGCAGGGGGATAATGACGCCACGCTGGCGTTGAGCGGTGACCTGACGAACCTGGCGGGTGGTGAAATTGTCAGCCGTCAGGGACTGACGATTGCCACGCCCATACTGTTTAACTACGGCGTGATTCAGGGCGGCGGCAACACGCGTCTTAACGCCACAACCCGAGCGCTGAACGAGGGGCAGCTGCTTTCCGGCGCCGAGTTGAGACTCACCACGCCGCAGTATTCCGGCGCGGGCTGGCTACAGGCGACAAATCTCATTCTGAATGCGGCAACGGCCACCAACAACGGGAACTGGCTTGCCGACAGCGCAACGCTGACGGGCAGTCAGTTCACTAACCAGGGGATGACGCAGGCGGGACAACTTACGCTCAATTACCAGCAGTTGACCAATAACGGTACGGTGTTAGGAACGTCCCAACTGACCGTTAATGCCGATCGGGTGAGCCAGAATACGGCTGGCAAACTGTTCAGCGGTGGCGATTTGACTCTCAATAGCCAATCTCTGGACGCCTTCGGGCAGGTGGTTGCGCTGGGTAATCTGACGCTGAAACTGGTGAATGCGTTCACCGCCAACAGTGCGCTTGCTGCGGGCAACACGCTCACTGTTAACAGCGAGGGTGCCATCGACAACCGCAATGTCATGCAGGGGCAGGTGGTAAACCTGACCGCAGGCGGGCAGTTGAGCAACAATGGGCAAATTACCACCGGCAGCGGTACGAGCAGCCTCAGTGGCAGCAACGTGGCGCTTAATGCCGCCGGAACGGTACAGGGTGGGGGTGACATCATGGTCACCAGTCGCGACACTATTACCGTAGACGGTTTTACCGGCACGCGCGGAACGCTCACGCTCAATACACCAGGGGCGATCATCAACACGGCGCTGCTGTATGCGGCAAATAACATGGCGCTGTATGCCGACTCTATCACCAATCAGCGCGGCGATATTCTTGCGGGCAACAGTCTGTGGATGCAGAAGGATGCGGCGGGAAATGCCAACCGCGAGGTCATCAACACCTCCGGCACCATCGAGACGCAGAGCGGCGATATCACGATTAAAACCGGACATCTTCTGAACCAGAGGGACGGGCTGGTGGTAAGTAATGGTAACACTGAAGATCTGACACAACAGTATGCATGGCTGAATGAGGGATATGCCGACATTCCTCTGTCAGAACTTATTCTGGGAACTGACTACGGCTATGTTGTTAGTCGATCCTGCAGCGGAGGCGGTAGCCCAGGGCACGGCGCAGGCCCAAACTGTAGCGATGTCGCAATACCCCTGGCGATGAAAAACAGCCCTGCGAAAGAGATCGCTATTTCACGTTCTACCCTTTCAGTCTCCGCAAACGGCGGTGCCGGGCGCATCAGCGCCGCGCGCGGGATGGTAATCCAGGCAGATCATCTGGAAAATAATGCCAGCACGCTGCTTGCGGGCGGGGATATGTCCCTTTCCGGTTCAATCCTGCAAAATCAGTCCTGGACTGACGGTACAATCACCCGTTATCGGACGTATGTTGCTGAGCAATCAGGTTTTACCTGGGAGACCCCTGCCGCTTCGGTAGACGCGGATAGATATAATAGCGGCCCGATTCACTATATCGCTCAGGGTAATGACCGGGAGGAAACCTCTGGAGGAACGGCATACCGCGCTGTTATTCAGTCTGGCGGAACAATTCTGGCTAATTTTTCGCAGGATATCAGCAATACCACAACCACCCCGAGTGCGGGTGGGGCGATAAATACCCTCGTTACCCCAACCCTGAATACTCTCAGCAACCAGACCATCGACGCCGGGGTGCAAAAGCAGACACTGGCAGATAGTGAAGCGGTTAGCGTTAATTCGCCGCAGTGGAACGATCAACTGCAAGATGCCCTGCAGCAGATTAACGGCGGTACGCTGGATGCCGGGAATGTCGCGGATACAACGCTGGACACCGTCTCTACCGATAAGAACAGCCAGATTAATCAGGGGGAAGCGGTGGATACCAGCGCGTATCCATTGCCTTTTGGTCAAAACGGCTACTTTGTTGTCTCTGACGATCCGCAAAGCCCGTACCTGATCAACATTAATCCTAAGCTTAACGGCCTGGGTCAGTTGGATCCGGCTCTGTTTGCCGAGTTGAACGTACTGCTGGGGATTACGCCTGGCGATGCCCCACGTGAAACCAACCGCGCCTATACCGATCAAAATCAGTTCCTCGGATCGGCGTATATGCTGGACCGTCTCAACCTGAATCCGGAATACGATTACCGTTTTCTCGGTGACGCGGCGTTCGATACCCGTTACGTCAGTAATGCGATGCTGAATCAGACAGGAAGCCGTTATATCAACGGTATAGGTTCCGATCTGGATCAAATGCGTTATCTGATGGACAGTGCCGCTAGCGCACAGCAGTCGCTGGGGCTGAAATTTGGCGTGGCCCTGACGGCGGAGCAAATTGCCTCTCTTGAGCAGAGCATGCTGTGGTGGGAAGCGGCGACCGTCAACGGTGAAACGGTGATGATACCGAAGCTCTATCTGTCGCCGAAGGATATCACCGTCAATAACGGGAGCGTCATCTCTGGAAATAACGTCCAGCTGGCAGGCGGTACTATCACTAACACCGGCAGTACTCTGCTGGCAAATAACACCCTGACCCTCGATAGCCAGAATAGCATTAACAATCTCAACAATGGCCTGATGCAGGCCGGGGGCAACCTCGACCTGAGCGCTATTGGTGATATCAATAACATCAGCGCCGCTATTAGCGGAAAAACGGTTCAGCTGGCAAGTCTCGACGGCAGCATTAATAACCTGACGCAGGTGGAGCAGATAGACATCAATGCGTGGGATAAATACGGCAATGTGAGTTTTAAAGACACGCTGCTGGGCACGACGGCGTCGATTACCGCACAGGATGGGCTGTCGCTCTCGGCAGGCAAGAATATCACCGTCACGGGCGCAACGCTTTCGGCGGGCGATTCACTGCAGATGAATGCCGCGGGAGATATTGCGGTGAATGCGAATCACATTAACGATGCGCAGAGCCATGCCGGACGCTGGACTGACGAGACCAGCCGTTCATCACAAGGCTGGCAGGGAAGCAGCATCAGCGCAGGAGGGGACCTTGGCATCAATGCCGGGAATAATCTCAACCTGACGGCAAGCGACGTGAACGCTGGCGGTAGTGCGGTGCTGACTGCGGGTAACGATCTCAACCTGAATGCGGCCACCACGCTTGAGAACAGCCGCGACGGGGGCAGTGAATCGCACCGTTCCGGGCTGGATCGCACCACTATTTCTGCGGGCGATAACCTGGTCCTGATCGCGGGTCAGGATATTAACGCCCACGCGGCGGGCCTGGCGGCGGAAAATGATGTGGGTCTGCAGGCCGGACGCGATGTCAATTTGCTGGCCGAGGCCACGGCCGAAGGCGACAGTTACCGCGCGAAGAAAAAAACCATCATCAATGAGTCCGTGCGCCAGCAGGGAACGGAAGTTGCCAGCGGTGGCGACACGGTCATTATCGCCGGGCGCGATGTGAATGCGCAGGCAACCGATGTGATTGCTCAGGGGGATATCGGCGTAGCGGCGGGCCGGGATGTGAATCTCATTACGGCGACGGAAAGTGACTACCACTACGAAGAAACCACCAAAACCAAAAAAGGATTCCTCAATAAAAAGACCACCCACACGATTGAGGAGGACAGCGCCACGCGTGAAAAAGGCACGTTGCTGAGCGGTGACAATGTGACTGTAGCTGCCGGGAACAACATTCTGGTACAGGGCTCAGCCGTCGTCGGTGATGGCGATGTGGCGCTCGGTGCCGGAAACAACGTCGATATTATTGCCGCAACCAATACCGACACCGCATGGCGATTTAAAGAAACGAAAAAAAGCGGCGTGATGGGAACAGGCGGCATCGGTTTTTCCATCGGCAGCAGTAAAACCACGCATGATTTGCGCGAGCAGGGCACCACCCAGAGCGAGAGCTTCAGCACGGTCGGGTCAACCGGCGGCAACGTCAGCATTACCGCCGGTCAGCAGGTGCACATCGGCGGCGCGGATATCATCGCACAGAAAGATATTGCCGTGCTCGGCGACAGCGTGGTGATTGAGCCCGGCCATGACAAACGTACCCGCGATGAGACGTTTGAGCAGAAGAGCAGCGGCT
The DNA here is from genome assembly GCF_057838705.1 of Citrobacter sp. KH_055_1. NCBI lineage: Bacteria > Pseudomonadati > Pseudomonadota > Gammaproteobacteria > Enterobacterales > Enterobacteriaceae > Citrobacter > Citrobacter sp. KH_055_1. Next base: position 3,677,085 of record NZ_CM174473.1, on the reverse strand, counting down.
TGACGGTGGCGCTGTCAGGTGCAGCAGGCAGCGCAGTAAACAGCGCGGTGCAAACCTCACAGGATGCGAAGGGGGAGAGCGATGACCGTCTGGCGGCGCTGCAGGCCACCAAAGCGGTGCTTTCTGGCGCGCAGGCGGTGCAGGCGGCAGCGGTTGCCCGGGCCAGCGACAAAGCGGACAGCGGGCTGGGTATCAGCGTCTCGCTGACGTCGCAGAGCGCCAAATCTGAACAACATGTTCAGACTGATACCGTGACGGGCAGTACCCTGAATGCCGGGAATAACCTGATTATCGCCGCGACGGGCAGCGGCCAAAGCGGCAACAGCGGCAACATCCTGATCGGCGGCAGCCAGATAAAGGCGGGCGGGGACACCACGCTGGTGGCGGCGAACGATATTGTGCTGAGCGGTGCGGCAAACACCCAGCAGACGACCGGTACAAACAGCAGCAGCGGGGGCGGGGTGGGCGTCGGTATCGGCGTCAACGCAGACAGTTACGGCATCAGCGTCTTCGCCAACGTCAACGGCGCAAAAGGCAGTGAAAAGGGCAACGGCACGGCGTGGACGGAGACCACGCTGGACAGCGGCGGTACGGTTTCGCTGGTCAGCGGGCGTGACGCCATCCTGAACGGGGCGCAGGTCAGCGGTGACAGCGTGGTGGCTGACATCGGTGGCGACCTGTGGATGAGCAGCGCCCAGGACAGCAATGACTACCGGTCGAAGCAGAGCAGCGCGGCGGCCGGGGGCAGCTTTACCTACGGCAGCATGTCCGGCTCAGGCTATATCAGCGCCAGCCAGGACCAGATGAAGAGCGACTATGCCTCGGTGCAGGAGCAGACGGGGCTGTTTGCCGGCGACGGTGGATTTGACGTGACGGTGGGCGGGCACACGCAGCTGGACGGCGCGGTAATCGCTTCGACGGCGACGGCGGATAAAAACAGTCTGGACACCGGGACGCTGGGTTTCAGGGATATTCATAACGAAGCGGACTTTACGGTCAGCCATGCGGGAGCCAGCGTGAGCGCTGGCGGTGGAGACACGGGCGGCGGGTTCAAAGGCAACATGCCGGTCGGGATGGTTACGGTCGGGGGCAACAGCGGTCATGCGGACGGGACGACGCAGGCGGCGGTAGCGGAAGGGACGATAACGGCTCGCGACACGGCGAATCAGCAGCAGGATGTGGCGGGTCTGAGCCGTGACACGGAGCATGCGAACGACAGCATCAGCCCGATTTTTGACAAAGAGAAAGAGCAGAAGCGGCTGCAGGAAGTGAGCCTCATCGGGGAGATGGGCAGCCAGGCGGCAGATATCGCACGGACGCAGGGGGAGCTGAATGCGCTGGAGGAAGCGCGGAAGGTTTACCCGGATAAAACGGCGGAAGAGCTGAAAGAGACGCAGACCTGGCGTGATGCACAGGCGGAATATGGTACAGGGAGTGATTTTCAGCGTGGTATTCAGGCGGCGACGGCAGCGCTTCAGGGGCTGGCGGGTGGAGATGCCGGCGCGGCGCTGGCGGGGGCATCGGCCCCGTACCTGGCGAATATTATTGGTCATGATTCGGGATTAAGCGATGATGCGGCGCTGATAGCGCATGCGATACTGGGTGGCGCGGCAGCGGCGATGCAGAGAAACAGCGCGGCGGCGGGAGCGGCAGGGGCCGTCACGGGCGAGCTGGCGGCGAAAGCGATAATGGAGGTGATGTACCCGGATAAGCGGGTCAGTGAGCTGAGCGAAGCGGAAAAGCAGACCATCGGCATGCTGGCGAGTCTGTCCGCGGGAATGGCGGGCGCTCTGGCGGGAGACAGTACGTCGTCTGCGGCAGCGGGTGCGCAGGCCGGGAAGAATGCGGTTGAGAATAACTCGCTGGCGCATGTACTGGCAGCAGCGGAAGCGAACAAAGCAGGGACTGCAGAGAAATGGCAGGAAGAGCAGCAGGCTGCGATTAGAGAGGCGTGCAGTGGTGGTACGCCGGTTTCGTGTGAAACAGCAGTCGCAGCGATGGGAAGTGCAATGGTATGGCCGCTATTGCCAGGGGCGGCAGCCACTACAAGTCTGATAGGTGCAGGAGCGAATGCCGGCATCGGGTTACTGATTAACGGTGAAGTGAATCCAAATGATGTCATTCTTGGTTACTGGACGGGAGTCTTTACAGCAGGAACTGGGCTGTGGGGGACGATGGGTGTGAATGCGGCCAGCGGAGCCACATCCAGCTATCTAAAAGGTGATGATCCGCTGAAAGGTGGGGCAATGGGTGGAATGGCGTCAGGATTAGGATATGGTGCTGGCAAAGTTCTTCAGGGGCAACTCGATAAGTTCATTAATCCAAACTGGAAGAATTGGGAGTGGATTGATGTTGGTATGGGCATATCGAAGCCAATGCCATTAGATCCACTGCCTGGGGCTATCGGCAATATGGGAGGTTCTGCGTCTACAGAATACATCAACGATCGAATAGGTAAATCTTTGAGTGATAAATCAGGAGATAAGAAATGAGTTCTTCTGACCGCAAAAAGATCCTGATCCTTTTAATATGGATGGTGACTGGTAGTGCTGTTGGTGTTTTTATAACCATACTATCTATGTCTTTATTAATAGATATATATCTATATATCGCAGAAGGTATAAGGTTAGACATGCATACATATGATTTTGAAAAACTTTTTAAAGTAAGTTCATTCTGTGGTTGTATAGGCGGCGGTGGCTGTTGGTTACTCTATTATCGAAATTATAGAAAAAATAAATAATAGCGGAGAATAACCTGATGGGCGGGAGTGAGGATGCTCAGGCAGCATGGATACGTCAGCATGGGATAGATATGGCGAGTTGTTCGATAATCCTGGTGGAGCCGCCTGTCAGGAAGCGATAAATGAGCGTGATGCGGTAGGGCTGGCGCTGGCAACAAGTACAGTGGCTCTGTTTCCTGGCAGTGCCCAGGCTATGTGGGGACTGGGCGCGGGGGCAAATGCAGGAATTGGCTACCTGGCGGATGGCACTATAGACCCGGAAAACGTAGCTATTGCGGGCTGGGTGAATGTGTTCAGTATGGGAATCGAGTGGTGGGAACGGTAGGCTGGAATGCGGCGGGTGGTGCATTTGGTAACTGGATTGACAACAAAGATCCACTGTCTGGGGCGATTATTAATGGTGCCGGTTCTGGTATCGGTTATGGCATTGGTAAAGGACTTTCATGGGGTGTTAATGCCGGGGCAAACTGGTGGAAAGGAGGTTGGGATCCGAAGTTTAATGCTGACCTCAGACAGTTTATTGAAGTGAAAGGGGATTATGGTATTTCAAAAGAAATGAAGCCAAGCAATGTCCCCAGTTCAATTGGTGACATTGGAAGCAGTATCACTTCAGAAGCTGGAGGTAAGTATACAGAGTACAAAATGAACCAAGAAGGAGGTGGTAAATGAAGGCACTAAAATTTATTCTTCCTCTGTTTTTTTTAATTGTATTTAGTATGGTTTCAATTTTTCTAACAGGGATCGCTTTATATATATGCGGGGAGCTTTTTTTCTTTTTTTATAAAGGAATAGAAATATCTTTTTCATCAAGTATTATTTTACTTTTAAGTAAAATAAGTATAGTTATCGGTAGCTTTGCCGGTTTAATGTTATGGGTTGCTAGTTCGATTAAAAAATAGCCAATTTGGTGACGGGTAGTTGTGGCGAATACCCTGATGACGGGAGTGAAGACATGCAGGCAGCATGGATACGTCAGCATGGGATAGATATGGCGAGTTGTTCGGATAATCCTGGTGGAGCCGCCTGTCAGAAAGCGATAAATGAGCGTGATGCGGTAGGGCTGGCGCTGGCAACAGGTACAGTGGCTCTGCTTCCTGGCAGTGCTCAGGCGATGTGGGGACTTGGCGCGGGGGCAAATGCTGGAATTGGCTACCTGGCGGATGGTTCGGTTGACCCTTCCAGCGCGGTAGTGGCTGGCTGGGTGAATGTGTTCAGTATGGGGAATCGTGTGGTGGGAACGGTAGGCTGGAATGCGGCGGGTGGTGCATTTGGTAACTGGATTGACAACAAAGATCCACTGTCTGGGGCGATTATTAATGGTGCCGGTTCTGGTATCGGTTATGGTATTGGTAAAGGACTTTCATGGGGGGTTAATGCAGGGGCAAACTGGTGGAAAGGTGGCTGGGATCCGAAATTTAACCCGACACTTCAGAAGTATACTGAAGTAAAAGGTGATTTTGGGATTTCGAAGAAAATTACACCAAGCCAAATTCCTGGCATTGCTGGTGATGTAGCAGATTCTTTCGCATCTGAATATGAGAGTAAAAGAATCGAATCCCATATTCAGGGAGAAAAAAATGAGTAATCGGCAGACAGGTTTAACTGATTTATCGGTTATTTTTTTGATCGCATTTTTATCAATTATCCTTTCTTTTCTTTGTATAGATATCCTTTTCTCTATTTTTGAGTGGATAGCTACAGGAAAGTTGAACATTACATGGAATGGTGTAAGCCGTGTTTTATTCATGGGGTGTGTGATTGGCTCATTTATCGGTGTTGGATGTGTTATAGCCAGGTGTTTAGGATTAAAAGGGTTTTAATAGCTGTTTGTTGTGACGAATAACCTGATGGGTGGGAGTGAGGATGCGCAGGCAGCATGGATACGTCAGTATGGGATAGATATAGCGAGTTGTTCGGATAATCCTGGTGGAGCCGCCTGTCAGGAAGCGATAAATAAACGTGATTCAGTGGCATTTGCAATGGCCTCAGCAGGGCTGACTTATCTGCCGGGAGGGATGCAGCTAACTGCAGGAATTGGTGGGACAGCCAATGCGGGTATTCAGTATCTTGCCAATGGCACAGTCAATCCAACAGAGTCCTGATTGCCAGTTATGTTGGAGCATTTACTGCAAGTACGGGAGTCTGGGGAACAGTAGGCTGGAATGCGGCGGGTGGTGCAACGTCAAGTTATCTGAACGGAGATGATCCATTTAAAGGTGGTGTAATAAGTGGTGCCGCTTCGGGTATCGGATATGGATTAGGTAAGGCTGCCCCAATTTCATTAGATAAATGGGTTCATACATGGAAAAATTACGAGTGGGTTAATATGGGGATGGGAGTAAGTAAACCATTACCTTTATCACCAATACCTGGAACATCTGGTAACGCTATATCATCAATCATAACAGAAACAACAGGGCAAGGCGGTTCTAAAACTACTAATAATTTACAGTGAGGAACTGGGGATGAAAAATAACTTCTTTCGATGGTTCGTTGTTTTCATTACTCTGATGATGGCTATGAGTTCAATTTCATTTTTTGCACTTTTTATTAATCCTGTTGTTTCCTATTTTGAAACAGGAGTTGTTAATGTATCCGTTATTAATTATTTTTTTTCTGAGTATAAAAATGGGGTCATTTAAACGTAATGAGATTTATTAAATGCGAAGTGGCTCCAGAAAATATTTCGGATATATGAAACATATTGCAGTCAATAAAACAGATCGCTAACGGTGAAATAAGAATGCTATCATTCACCTCAGACGCGGCAGACAACTGCTGGCACACGCATTCACCCCGGAGCACCTGATGAACAACGACATTCCGCTAAAATATTATGATATCGCCGACGAGTACGCGACCGAGGCCGCAAAGCCGGTTAGCGACGCAGAACGCGACGCGCTGGCGCACTACTTCCAACAGCTGATCGTCCGTTTGATGAACAACGAAGAGATCGGCGAAGACGCGCAGCAGGAGATGGCAACCGTTGCCGGGATCGACGCACAGCGTATCGATGATATCGCCGAGTTCCTCAACCGCTGGGGCAACGAGTAGCCAAAGACGTGGCCGATGTTTTACACTGCGCGCAAATTTACGAGTATGACGTTTTAATCAGGCGGAAACAGCAATGAACGGAACAATCACAACGTGGTTTAAAGATAAAGGCTTTGGATTTATCAAAGATGAAAACGGCGATAACCGCTATTTTCATGTGATTAAGGTTGCTAATCCTGAGCTGATCAAGAAAGACGCGGCGGTGACCTTCGAGCCGACCACTAACAACAAAGGCCTGTCAGCCTATGCGGTGAAAGTGGTGCCCGACAGCAAATACATCTATATCGCGGGTGAGCGCCTGAAACTCACGGCGATCAAGTCCTGGGTGGTGTATAGCGAAGAAGTGCCGGTTGAAACCCGCATTGATAAAGAAAATGCGGTGCTGTCCGTGGGCGCGCTGATGAACAGCATTAAGCCGAAGTCAGACGTCAAGCCTGGCGAAATGCGTTCGCTGAAAAAGCTGGCCATTACTACCTTCCAGGGTACGACGCTGATCTTCTCGGAAGATGAGATAGACATCGAAGAAACGGTAAAGCTGCTTAAAGTCTAAAGCGCTCCAGGCTGAACGTGTGCCGAAATTCTGCTCATTTTATGAGCGGGGTTTCGGTTTTTTTTGGCCTGCATGGTGGCAGGCGGACATTGTCTGAGCTATTAATTAGTATAAAAATGGAGTGATGGCTAACCTGTTGATTTTGATGATTTAAAATATGAATGGGTTTATTGCACCAATAATATCCAGGCAGCATATGTAAATAGCATTATAACTAAATTATAATTCGTTTACATCCGGTCGGCAGGCGAGGTTAAAATGCGATTAATTGTTATGTTGTTAAGCTTTGTCGTCTCCACACAGCTCTGGGCGGGTGAACTTTCTAAACCTGCCGGTAAAGCCCTTTTAACGCTGTCCGGTAATATAGAAAATACAAATGAAGACGGGAAAGCCGTTTTTGATATTGCCAGCCTTGAGAAGCTGGGCATGGTCAGTTTCCAGACCACCTCGCCCTGGTATAATGGACGCACTACCTTTACGGGTATTCCACTGCAAAAGCTCATGGATTATGTTGGCGCGAAAGGTTCTGTGGTTAAGGTCACCGCGCTCAATGACTACACCACGGTTATCCCACTCAGTGATTTCAAAAAATATAATGTTATTCTGGCTGTAAAAATCAACGAAAAATACATTCGCGTCCGTGATAAAGGTCCCTTGTTCATTGTGTACCCCTATGACAGCATGCCTGAACTGAATAATCAGGTTTTTTATGCACGCTCAGCATGGCAGGTCAGCAGAATGAATATTGAGTAGGAGTTCAGAAGAACATCATGAACAGAATACTGGCGGGCATCATATTTTCTCTTTTTATATCTACCGGGTATATCTCTTACCTCGTGCATGAACGGCAACAAGAGTTACAGAAACTGACTCACTACACCGATTCATGGTCCGCTGCACAACTGGTATCAGAATACTACCGTTTTGAGTCATGGCTTGGTCTTTACACTATCGATGATTCTATGAACCTCGATGATGTACGTCTGCGCCTCGACATCATGCTCAGCCAGAATGATTTAATGAAAGAAGGTGAGTTGGGACATTATATACAAAATAATGAAGCGCATGGTGAACTGGCTTTACAACTGGAAAACACACTTAACTATCTGGATGTTCATCTTGAGAAAATGAATCGTTCAGAGCTCCAGACATACTTGAAAAAAATGCATGCGCTGGATGCGCCGCTAGGCCGCCTTTCATCCGGTGCGCTAAATAAAGATGTTAACTCGATTAATAGTACAAACCTCAAAATTCAAGCGCTGTACTATATTTATTCAGCGATCTCAGTACTGCTGATCATACTGAGTGCGATACTGGGCGTGCTGATATTCTATCAGAACAGAAATATTTTGCAGGCGCATCTTCAGGTTAAGCGTCTTGCTGAAGAATTGCAGAAATCTAAAGAAAAACTGCAAATCCAGAATACAAAACTGGAATATGACGTCTACCATGATTCTCTTACCGAGATGAATAACCGCCAGCTTTTTTGGGAAGATTTAAATAAAACCATCGAGACGGCAGAAAAGAATAATAGTTCTGTGACAGTGATGTTGTTTGATTTAGACCGATTCAAAGAGGTCAATGATACGTATGGTCATGATGTCGGTGATTCATTGTTACGTCAGATATCCCATCGCCTGGTTTCGATGAGCCTGACTTCAGATACGCTTTATCGCTTAGGTGGGGATGAGTTTGCGTTTCTCTCGATGGGTCTGACTGAGAGTCATGCTGTTTCTCGCGCGCAAAAAATATGTGAATTTATCAACCAGCCCTACACGATTTATAACACAATTATCAACATTACCACCTGCGTTGGCATTGTTATTTCCGAAACTGAACGCCGCTCCGACTATCTATATAAATTTGCCGATCTCGCCCTATATGAAGCCAAAAAAGAAGGTTCTGGTAAGATAAAAGTCTTCCGGCAACGAATGTTAGATAAGTTGCAAGAAAGCAGAACCCTTGAGCATGATATGGCGATGGCAATAGCGAATAAAGAATTCGTGGTTTATTACCAGCCGATTGTAGATTCTTTCAGCAGGGAAATTTACAGCTATGAAGCCCTTATCCGCTGGATACATCCTCTTAAAGGCCTGCTGTCGCCGGATAGCTTTATTCCTGTTGCTGAAAAAACAGGAATGATTAATGAGATGGGGAAATCGGTGCTTGAAATGGCCTGCAGGGAAGCGGCTTCCTGGGCGGTTCCGGCTAAAATTTCAGTCAATGTCTCGCCTGTCCAGCTAAGCAGCAAAGCCTTTGCCGGAATAGTGTTGTCTATTCTGAAAGAAACAGGACTTCCGGCTGATCGTCTTGAACTGGAAGTAACGGAATCCTCTCTCTTTACTGACAGCAATACGCCGATGAATACGCTTAACAGGCTCAGAGCCCTGGGCGTGAAAATCTCCATTGATGATTTTGGTACGGGATACTCTTCGCTTTCGCGGCTGAGCAGGCTTGCCTTCGACAAAATCAAAATAGACAAGTCCTTTGTGCATTCGATATCTACACAGGAAGACGCCCTTAACATCATCAAACTTATCACCGGTATGGCGAAATCTCTCAATATGAAGGCGGTTGCAGAAGGGGTTGAAACACAGGAACAACTGGAAAGTCTTCAGGCTCTGGGCTGCGATTTCGCACAAGGCTATCTGTTTGGTAAACCTCAACCTGGTATTGATGGAAAAATCAGAAACGGTAAATCGCGAACGTCTCTGCTGGCAGATAACGACGACACATTGCGCAGTGAACGTGGCTCTTAATCAGAGGGGGAGGGGAAATGTGATCCATCTCACCTCCCGGCAACCAAAATCTCCTGTGACGCCACGCCGTCTTCGATCTGCTTCGCCACTTTTTGTAAGGCCGGAAGGTGTTTTTCCGCGGCCTGTTCGATGGTCATCGCACTGGCCATATACACCAGGTTCAGGCAGCCGATCACCCGCTGTTCGCTGCGGATTGGCACGGCGATAGAGGCGATTTTCTCCTCCTGATCCCAGCCGCGATAGTTCTGTCCAAAACCGTCTTTGCGCGCGCGAGTCAGGATGGCGTCCAGCTTCAGCGGTTCGCGCGCCAGCTGGAATTCTTCTCCCGGTCGCGATGCCAGTATTTCGATCAGCTCCTGACGTTCATTCTCCGGACAAAACGCCAGCCAGGTCAGGCCGGAGGCGGTTTTCAGCAACGGTAGACGACGCCCGACCATCGCCCGGTGAAATGACAGGCGGCTGAAGCGGTGGGTGGTTTCACGCACCACCATGGCATCGACGTCGAGCGTGGAAACGTCGGTCGGCCAGATGACCTCGCGCAGTAAATCCCCCAGCAGCGGCGCGGCCAGCGCGGAAATCCACTGCTCGTCACGAAATCCCTCGCTGAGCTGACGAACTTTGATGGTTAAGCGAAAGCTGTCATCGGACAGGCTGCGCCGGACGTAACCCTCATCCTGCAACGTTTCCAGCAGTCGTCTGACCGTGGTGCGGTGCAGGCCGCTCAGCTCTGCCAGCAGACCAACGCTGGCCCCACCGTCGAGCCGGTTTAACATATTTAATAACATTAACCCGCGGGTTAATCCGCGCACGGTTTTGTATTCGGTACTCTCGTCACTTTTCATATTCGTTGACAAATCTACAGATAAAACAACGTAGTGCACTAAGTGCACATCCAGGTATGTTTTGATTGTAGCGCAAAAACACCCTCCTATACTGACCGCACAATAAAAAATTATTCACATATTTTTAACAAAGCCAGGTGCGTCTCTCCAGAGGCTGCCATGACGTTTTGTCCGCGTAGTGAGGTTCTGAAATGACAACGATAAACCCGGATATCCAACCCGCTGTGCAACACACCGTGCAGGTGGCGATTGCCGGAGCCGGTCCGGTGGGGCTGATGATGGCGAACTATCTCGGCCAGATGGGCATTGAGGTGCTGGTGGTGGAGAAGCTCGATGCGCTGATCGACTATCCGCGCGCCATCGGCATTGACGATGAAGCGCTGCGCACCCTGCAGTCCGTCGGTCTGGTCGATAACGTGCTGCCGCACACCACGCCATGGCATGCGATGCGCTTTCTTACCCCCAAGGGCCGCTGCTTTGCTGATATCCAGCCAATGACCGACGAGTTTGGCTGGTCGCGCCGTAATGCGTTTATTCAGCCGCAGGTAGACGCGGTGATGCTGGAAGGGCTGTCGCGGTTTCCCAACGTGCGTTGCCTGTTCTCTCGCGAGCTGGAGGCGTTCAGTCAGAAGAATGGCGAAGTGACGCTGAACCTGAAGGCACCGGACGGTCAGCGTGAAACGGTGCAGGCCCAGTGGCTGGTGGCCTGCGACGGCGGCGGCAGCGTCGTCAGGCGCTCGCTGAATGTGCCATTCGAAGGTAAAACCGCGCCAAATCAGTGGATTGTGGTGGATATCGCCAACGATCCGCTCAGTACCCCACACGTGTATCTGTGCTGCGATCCGGTGCGTCCGTATGTCTCCGCCGCACTGCCGCACGCGGTGCGCCGCTTTGAATTTATGGTGATGCCGGGGGAAACCGAAGCGCAGCTTAGCGAGCCGCAGAATATGCGCCAGTTGCTGAGCAAAGTGCTGCCGAACCCGGACAACGTTGAGCTGATCCGCCAGCGCGTGTATACCCATAACGCCCGTCTGGCCAAACGTTTTCGTATTGACCGCGTGCTGCTGGCGGGCGATGCAGCACACATTATGCCGGTCTGGCAGGGGCAGGGGTACAACAGCGGCATGCGCGATGCCTTCAACCTGGCGTGGAAACTGGCGCTGGTCATTGAGGGCAAAGCCGGTGATGCGCTGCTGGACACCTACCAGCAGGAACGCCGCGATCACGCCAAAGCCATGATTGATTTGTCTGTGACTGCGGGTAACGTGCTGGCACCGCCGAAACGCTGGCATGGCGCGGTGCGTGACGGCATTTCCTGGCTGCTGAACTACATTCCGCCGGTCAAACGCTACTTCCTCGAAATGCGCTTCAAGCCGATGCCGCAATATCACGTCGGGGCGCTGGTGCGTGAAGGCGACGCGAAAGCCTCCCCGGTCGGCAAGATGTTTATTCAGCCAAAGGTGACGCTGGAAACGGGTGACGTGACGCTGCTCGACAACGTCATCGGGCCGAATTTTGCGGTGATTGGCTGGGGCTGTAATCCGCTGTGGGGTATGAGTGACGAGCAAATCCAGCTGTGGCGCGCGCTCGGCACGCGGTTTATCCAGGTGGTGCCGGACACGCAGATCAATACCTCACAGGATAACCACGACGGGGTTATCCGTATTGGTGATACGCAAAATCGCCTGCGCGCGTGGTTTTCCCAACATAACGCCGCGCTGGTGGTGATGCGTCCGGATCGCTTCGTTGCTGCGGTTGCCATTCCGCAAACCCTGGGCAGCACCCTGAATAAACTGGCGTCGGTGATGACGCTCACCCGCACTCATGTCGCGGTTCCTGTCGAAAAGGTCGCCTGATATGCACGCTTATCTTCACTGTCTTTCCCACTCGCCGCTGGTGGGCTATGTCGACCCGGCACAGGCCGTGCTCGACGAGGTCAACGGCGTGATCGCCAGCGCCCGTGCGCGCATTGCGGCGTTCGATCCCGAACTGGTGGTGCTGTTTGCCCCCGATCACTACAACGGTTTTTTCTACGATGTGATGCCGCCGTTTTGCTTAGGCATTGGCGCCACGGCGATCGGTGATTTTGGCAGCGCGGCGGGAGAACTGCCGGTGCCGGCGGATCTCGCGGAAGCCTGCGCCCACGCGGTGATGAAAAGCGGCATCGATCTTGCCGTGTCGTACAACATGCAGGTCGATCACGGCTTTGCTCAGCCGCTGGAGTTTTTGCTCGGCGGGCTGGATAAGGTCCCGGTATTGCCGGTGTTTATTAACGGCGTCGCTACGCCGCTGCCGGGCTTCCAGCGCACTCGCCTGCTCGGCGAGGCGATTGGTCGGTTCACCAGCTCACTGAATAAACGCGTGCTGTTTATAGGCTCCGGTGGGCTGTCGCACCAGCCGCCGGTGCCCGAGCTGGCGAAGGCCGACGCCCACATGCGCGACCGTCTGCTTGGCAGCGGTAAGCAGTTGCCAGAAAACGAACGCCAGCTACGCCAGCAGCGGGTGATCAGCGCCGCCGAAAAGTTTGTTGAAGATCAGAACACGCTGCACCCGCTCAACCCCGTCTGGGATAACCGCTTTATGACTCTGCTTGAGCAGGGGCGTCTGGCGGAACTGGACGGCGTCAGCAACGAAGAGCTGTCCGCGATGGCGGGCAAATCGACGCACGAAGTGAAAACCTGGGTTGCCGCCTTCGCCGCTATTTCTGCTTTTGGTCACTGGCGCAGCGAAGGCCGTTACTACCGTCCGATCCCGGAGTGGATCGCCGGATTTGGCTCGTTGAGCGCCGCCACACAGAACTGAAACAGAACTGAACATGCAGGAGAACATCATGACTTACCAACCGCAAACCGAAGCCGCCAGCAGCCGTTTTCTTGAGGTGCAGGAAGCTGGCGAAACCCTACGCGTACATGTCAATGACTGTGGGCAGGGCGAAGAGACCGTTGTGCTGCTGCACGGATCCGGCCCGGGCGCCACGGGCTGGGCCAACTTCAGCCGCAATATCGATCCGCTGGTTGAGGCCGGTTACCGGGTGATCCTGTTGGATTGCCCGGGCTGGGGGAAAAGCGATGGGATCGTTAACCGCGGGTCGCGATCAGATCTGAACGCCCGCATCCTGAAAAGTGTGGTCGATCAGCTGGATCTTCAGCAAGTCCACTTACTGGGCAACTCGATGGGCGGCCACAGCGCCGTGGCGTTCACCCTGAGCTGGCCGGAGCGCGTGGGCAAGCTGGTGCTGATGGGCGGTGGGACGGGCGGTATGAGCCTGTTTACGCCGATGCCAACTGAAGGCATCAAGCGCCTGAACCAGCTGTATCGCGAGCCGACCATCGAGAATCTGAAGTTGATGATGGACATCTTTGTGTTCGACACCAGCGACTTGACCGACGCGCTGTTTGAGGCACGACTCAATAACATGCTGTCGCGTCGCGATCACCTGGAAAACTTTGTCCAGAGCCTGGAAGCCAATCCAAAACAGTTCCCGGACTTTAGTCCGCGTCTGGCGGAGATCAAAGCCCAGACTCTGATTGTCTGGGGACGCAACGATCGCTTCGTACCGATGGACGCCGGGCTGCGCCTGCTCGCCGGAATTGCGGGTTCAGAGCTGCACATTTACCGCGACTGCGGGCACTGGGCGCAGTGGGAACATGCGGACGCCTTTAATCAGCTGGTGCTGAACTTCCTCGCGCGACCTTAAGGAACGGAAATGACGAATCGTAATCTTGAACAGTTAGCCGCTGATTTACGCCAGGCACAGGAGCAGGGTGTCGCGATTGCCCCGCTGCGCGAATTGATTGGTGTGGACAACGCCGAGGCGGCCTACGCCATTCAGCACATCAACGTGCAGCACGACGTGGCGCAGGGGCGTCGCGTGGTTGGGCGTAAGGTGGGGCTGACGCACCCGAAAGTCCAGCAGCAACTGGGGGTCAGTCAGCCCGACTTCGGCACGCTGTTTGCCGACATGTGTTACGGCGATAACGACACCATCCCGTTTGAGCGCGTGCTGCAACCGCGGATTGAAGCGGAGATTGCGCTGGTGCTGAACCGCGACCTGCCTGCGACCGACACCACGTTTGATGAGCTGGTTAACGCCATCGAGTGGGTGCTGCCCGCAATGGAAGTGGTCGGCAGCCGTATTCGCGACTGGTCGATTCAATTTGTTGATACCGTGGCGGATAACGCCTCCTGCGGCGTGTACGTGGTTGGCGGCCCGGCGCAGCGCCCGGCGGGGTTAGATCTGAAAAACTGCACGATGAAAATGACGCGTAATAACGAGGAGGTTTCCAGCGGGCGCGGTAGCGAATGTCTGGGGCATCCGATCAACGCCGCCGTTTGGCTGGCGCGCAAAATGGCCAGCCTCGGCGAGCCGCTACGTGCCGGAGACATCATTCTCACTGGGGCGTTAGGCCCGATGGTCGCGGTAAATGCGGGTGATCGTTTTGAGGCCCATATCGAGGGTATTGGTTCAGTCGCCGCCACGTTCTCTGCGGCGGTTACAAAAGGAAGTCAGTCATGAGTAAGCGTAAAGTTGCCATTATCGGCTCCGGTAATATCGGCACCGATTTGATGATTAAAATTCTGCGTCACGGCAAGCAGCTTGAGATGGCGGTGATGGTCGGTATCGACCCGGGATCCGACGGTCTGGCGCGCGCCAGACGCATGGGCGTCGCCACCACCCATGAAGGGGTAACGGGGCTGATGGCAATGCCGGAATTTGCCGATATCGACATCGTGTTTGACGCCACCAGCGCGGGTGCGCACGTGAAAAATGACGCCGCCTTACGCGCGGTTAAGCCGGGGATCCGCCTGATCGACCTGACGCCGGCGGCGATTGGCCCGTACTGCGTGCCGGTAGTGAATCTCGAGGCCAACGTGGATCGGCTGAACGTCAATATGGTGACCTGCGGCGGCCAGGCGACCATCCCGATGGTGGCGGCGGTGTCCCGCGTGGCGCGGGTGTATTACGCCGAGATTATCGCCTCTATTGCCAGTAAGTCCGCGGGGCCGGGCACGCGCGCCAATATTGATGAATTTACCGAAACCACCTCGAAGGCGATTGAAGTGGTGGGCGGTGCCGAGAAAGGCAAAGCGATTATTGTGCTCAACCCAGCGGAGCCGCCGCTGATGATGCGCGACACGGTGTATGTGCTGAGCGAAGAGGCTTCTCAGGCAGAAATTGAGGCGTCGATTAACCAAATGGCAGCGGCGGTACACGCGTACGTGCCGGGCTACCGCCTGAAACAGCGCGTGCAGTTTGAGGTCATCCCACAGGATAAACCGGTGAATCTGCCAGGTATTGGCCAGTTCTCTGGCCTGAAAACTGCGGTGTATCTGGAAGTGGAAGGTGCGGCGCACTACCTGCCAGCCTACGCGGGCAATCTCGATATTATGACCTCCAGCGCGCTGGCGACCGCTGAAAAGATGGCACAGTCACTCGCGCGTCAGGCAGGAGAAGCAGCATGAACGGTAAAAAACTCTATATCTCTGACGTGACCTTGCGTGACGGCATGCACGCTATTCGTCATCAATATTCGCTGGAAAACGTCCGCCAAATCGCTAAAGCACTGGACGATGCGCGTGTCGATTCCATTGAGGTGGCGCACGGCGACGGGTTACAGGGCTCCAGCTTTAACTACGGCTTTGGCGCGCACAGCGATCTGGAATGGATTGAAGCGGCGGCGGACGTGGTGGAGCACGCCAAAATCGCCACGCTGTTGCTGCCGGGTATCGGCACGATTCATGACCTGAAAAACGCATACCAGGCCGGTGCGCGGGTGGTGCGCGTGGCGACCCACTGCACCGAAGCGGACGTGTCGGCCCAGCATATTCAGTATGCGCGCGAGCTGGGTATGGACACCGTCGGCTTTCTGATGATGAGCCACATGACCACGCCGGAGAAACTGGCGCAGCAGGCGAAGCTGATGGAAAACTACGGTGCGACCTGTATTTATGTGGTCGATTCCGGCGGGGCAATGAACATGACGGACATTCGCGATCGCTTCCGCGCCCTGAAAGCGGTGCTGAAGCCGGAAACGGAAACCGGGATGCATGCCCACCACAACCTGAGCCTCGGTGTGGCGAACTCCCTGGCCGCAGTGGAAGAGGGTTGTGACCGTATTGATGCCAGTCTGGCGGGCATGGGCGCAGGGGCGGGCAATGCGCCGCTGGAGGTGTTTATCGCCGCTGCGGATAAGCTCGGCTGGCAGCACGGCACCGACCTTTACGCGCTGATGGATGCCGCCGACGATTTAGTCCGTCCGCTGCAGGACCGCCCGGTGCGGGTGGATCGCGAAACGCTGGCGCTGGGTTATGCCGGGGTCTATTCCAGCTTCCTGCGTCATTGCGAAGTGGCGGCGGCGCGCTATGGCCTGAGCGCGGTGGATATACTGGTTGAACTGGGCAAACGCCGAATGGTGGGCGGCCAGGAAGATATGATCGTCGACGTGGCGCTGGATCTGCGCAACAGCAAATAAAAATAATGACGCGGCTGGCAACGTATCAGCCGCGCTTCACCTGCATCGTGACCTCAGAGGTACACCTCATGACAACCCGTACCCCCGCATCCTCCTCCCGTCTGACGCTGACCGTCGGGCTGTGTTTTTTAGTCGCCCTGATGGAAGGGCTGGATTTACAGGCCGCCGGTATCGCTGCCGTCGGCATCGCCCAGGCTTTTGCGTTAGATAAAATGCAGATGGGCTGGATCTTCAGCGCCGGTATTCTGGGATTACTGCCCGGCGCGCTGGTGGGCGGTATGCTGGCTGACCGCTATGGGCGCAAGCGGATCCTTATTGGCTCCGTGGCGCTGTTTGGCCTGTTTTCGCTGGCGACGGCGATATCCTGGGATTTCTCGTCGCTGGTGTTTGCCCGCCTGATGACCGGTGTCGGGTTGGGGGCGGCGTTGCCGAACCTGATCGCGCTGACCTCCGAAGCCGCAGGCCCGCGCTTTCGCGGCACCGCGGTGAGCCTGATGTACTGCGGGGTGCCGATTGGCGCAGCGCTGGCGGCGGCGCTGGGTTTTAGCGGTGTGGCCTCCGCCTGGCAAACTGTGTTCTGGGTTGGTGGGGTGATCCCGCTGCTGCTGGTGCCGTTGCTGATGCGTTGGCTACCGGAATCACATGTGTATGCCCAGCAAACGCAGGCCGCCGCCGCACCGTTGCGTGCGCTGTTTGCCCCTGCCACCGCGACCGCCACGTTGCTGCTGTGGCTGTGTTATTTCTTCACCCTGTTGGTGGTGTATATGCTGATCAACTGGCTGCCGATGCTGCTGGTTGAACAGGGCTTTCGTCCCTCACAGGCGGCGGGCGTGATGTTTGCCCTGCAAATCGGCGCGGCCAGCGGGACGTTAATCCTCGGTGCATTGATGGATAAACTGCGCCCGGTGGTGATGTCGCTACTGATTTACACCGGGATGCTGGCTTCACTGCTGGCGCTCGGTACGGTGTCGTCATTGAGCGGTATGCTGGTGGCCGGATTTGTCGCAGGGATGTTTGCCACCGGCGGCCAAAGCGTGCTGTATGCGCTGGCTCCGCTGTTTTACAGCACCCCCATCCGCGCCACCGGCGTAGGCACCGCGGTGGCCGTTGGGCGCCTAGGGGCGATGAGTGGTCCACTGTTGGCGGGGAAAATGCTGGCGCTGGGCACTGGAACGGTAGGCGTGATGGCGGCCTCCGCACCGGGTATTTTGCTGGCCGGGCTGGCGGTGTTTGTGCTGATGAGCCGTAAATCACAGATACAGGTTCAAGCCAGCGGCTCCTGACCGTGCGCTCATCCGGACGTATGAGGTGTGACGCGCGGTTCCTACTTTCGGGGGAACGTCATTGGACGTCTCCGTTGCCAGAGTTGAATAAACCCTGATAGCGGAGGCGTTATGGCCTGGCGACCTTTTTTGTATCTTATTGTTAATCCTCGTCCTATGTTGAGCGCCCGGCGCGGGCATCTGCGTCTGGTGCAGGGCTAACTTTGCATTGTGTTTACAAACGCGGTATAACAAACCTTCTTTGGATGTTTAGATGTCCATACGTTTAGAAGGTCATATGCAAACAACACAACAAAATGCGCCACTGAAGCGCACAATGAAAACGCGTCACCTGATTATGCTCTCTTTAGGTGGCGTGATTGGCACAGGGTTATTCTTTAATACCGGGTACATCATCTCCACCACCGGGGCGGCGGGGACGCTGCTGGCCTATTTGATTGGCGCGCTGGTGGTCTGGCTAGTGATGCAATGTCTGGGTGAACTGTCGGTGGCGATGCCGGAAACCGGCGCGTTTCACGTTTATGCCGCGCGCTATCTCGGCCCGGCGACGGGTTACACCGTAGCCTGGCTCTACTGGCTGACCTGGACCGTGGCGCTTGGCTCCAGCTTTACCGCCGCCGGTTTCTGCATGCAGTATTGGTTCCCACAGGTGCCGGTGTGGATCTGGTGCGTGGTTTTCTGCGTCGTTATCTTTGGCCTGAACGTCATTTCTACGCGCTTTTTTGCCGAAGGGGAATTCTGGTTCTCACTGGTAAAAGTCATCACCATCATCGCCTTTATTATCCTCGGCGGGGCGGCCATTTTTGGCTTTATCCCGATGCAGGATGGTTCACCCGCGCCGGGGTTGAGCAATCTCACCGCAGAAGGCTGGTTTCCACATGGCGGCCTACCGATCCTGATGACCATGGTGGCGGTGAACTTTGCTTTCTCGGGAACCGAGCTTATCGGCATCGCGGCGGGCGAAACGGAAAACCCACGCAAGGTGATTCCGGTGGCGATTCGTACCACTATCGCACGACTGATTATTTTCTTTATTGGCACCGTGTTTGTGCTGGCGGCATTGATCCCGATGCAGCAGGCGGGAGTGGAGAAAAGCCCGTTTGTGCTGGTGTTTGAGAAGGTGGGGATTCCATATGCGGCGGATATTTTTAACGTCGTGATCCTGACGGCCATTCTTTCGGCTGCGAATTCAGGACTGTATGCTTCCGGGCGCATGCTGTGGTCGCTGTCGAATGAACGTACGCTGCCCGCCTGTTTTGCGCGGGTAACCAAAAACGGCGTGCCGCTGACAGCCATATCGGTCAGCATGCTCGGCGGCGTGCTGGCGCTGTTTTCCAGCGTGATCGCCCCGGATACGGTATTTGTGGCGCTGTCGGCGATCTCCGGGTTTGCGGTGGTGGCGGTGTGGCTGAGCATCTGCGCTTCGCATTTTGTTTTTCGCCGCCGTCACTTACAGCAAGGAAAGGCTGTGAGTGAATTGCATTATCGTGCGCCGTGGTATCCGCTGGTTCCCGTATTGGGGTTTGTGCTGTGCCTGGTGGCCTGTGTCGGCCTGGCCTTCGATCCCGCGCAGAGAATTGCGTTGTGGTGCGGGTTACCGTTTGTGGCGTTGTGCTATGGTGCTTATTTCCTTACTCAACCCCGTAAAGTAAAACAGGAGCCACACCATGTCGCAGAATAATCCGTTACGTACCCTTCTTGAGAAACAGGATTTCCTGTTGCTGGATGGTGCGATGGCGACGGAACTGGAGGCGCGCGGCTGTAACCTGGCCGATAGCCTGTGGTCAGCGAAAGTGCTGGTAGAAAACCCGCAGCTTATCCGCGAAGTCCATCTAGATTACTACCGGGCGGGTGCTCAATGTGCGATCACCGCCAGCTATCAGGCCACGCCGGCAGGTTTTGCCGCCCGAGGTCTGGATGAGGCGCAGTCGAAGGCGCTGATTGGCAAAAGCGTAGAGCTGGCGCGTAAAGCGCGCGAGGCGTATCTGGCGGAAAACCCGCAGGCGGGTACATTGCTGGTGGCCGGGTCTGTGGGACCGTATGGCGCGTATCTGGCGGATGGCTCGGAATACCGTGGCGATTACGTGCGCAGCAAAGACGAGTTTCAGGGGTTTCACCGACCGCGCGTTGAAGCGCTGCTGGACGCCGGAGCTGACCTGTTAGCCTGCGAAACGCTGCCGAATTTTACTGAGATTAAGGCGCTGGCTGAACTGCTGGCGGAATACCCGCGTGCGCGTGCGTGGTTCTCGTTTACCCTACGTGACAGCGAACACCTGAGCGACGGCACGCCGCTGCGCGAAGTGGTGGCGTTACTGGCAAACTACCCGCAGGTGCTGGCTATTGGTATCAACTGCATTGCGCTGGAAAACACTACCGAGGCGTTGCAGCATTTACACGGCTTAACGGCGCTGCCGCTGGTGGTCTATCCCAACTCCGGCGAGCATTACGATGCGCAGAGCAAAACCTGGCACACTCACGGTGAAGCGTGTAAAACGCTGGCGGATTATTTACCCCAGTGGCGTGCGGCGGGCGCCCGGTTGATTGGCGGGTGCTGTCGCACCACGCCTGCGGATATTGCTGCGCTAAAAGCGCAAAGCTGAGAGTTTATCGGGCCTACAGTGAATGATGTGGCGATATGGCTATTGTGATTTTAGGTAACAGGCCACACTCGCCAGCAGCCGATGCTAAAGTGAATCCAAATGTTTTTGTGAGTGGGTTATTACCTGCTGCTACTTACGACCGGATTGTTGACCAAATATAGGGTGCATTGAAATAAAATTAAATAAAGGGACTCCAATGGAGTCCCTTTATTTAGAAAATGATAAAAAAACCGATCATTATTGGAATGCAAATCAATAATGACAATGATTCAATTCTAAATCCTAGTGTTAATTTTTTTGGAAGATTTCTTATTAGATTATACCCTTCTATGCTTATACCATAATGTAAATGCTTATGGTATTTAAAGTTTAAGCTTCTAGTTATAAAACTAACTTTCGTATTATATAAATATGGAGTAGAAAAAACACTTGCATCTTTGCATAACTTTGTTGAAAGCGGTAGAGGGCCTATCTCTTTTTCGTATATTTCAACTATTTTTTTGTATGCTTTTTTATTGTAAAAATAACACATCATGAATATTAAAAAATCAAATGCAAACGAAAGGCAAATTAAGATTTTTATAACTTCATCATTTTCAATGAAAAATATTTTCATATATAATATGATCTCCTACATAATTACCTAATTTTTCACCAGCGTCCTCGCCATATTTTTCTGCAATCTTACCTGACGCAATAGTAACACCAACCCCTGTAGCAAAACACAGTGCAGCACCGACCCCTCCAGCTTCTATAGTAGAAAGCCCTAATACCCACGTACAAACCACATTTGCTGCACGTCCAGCCGCCAGACCAGTAAGCATACTACTAGCCTGTTTGAATCCAAATTTACTATATTCAGTAATAGCGGCTTTTTTGCATGCACTTTCACGGCCTTTTGCACAGGCATCATAAATATTTGATGTATATCCAGCGAAATCTAAACCTATGCCAACAAAACCAACGGTTTTCATCAGTTTAACTAATTTTGCCGAATTTTCAATATATGTAGCATAGCCCTCTATATTATCCACTCCAGTTTTATCCCATTTATGCATAATTGAGCTTGTTGATAAACCTAAAGCTTTTTTAATACTATTATATTCTTTCAGATTAAGATGGGTTTTGGAGAATTTATTTAAGATAACATTTAATTTTTTAAACAGTCTTGCTCGTTGACCAAAAAATTCCTCCCCCGATATGATTCCTTTGTTATGGGTGTACGTATCTTTATATAACTCCTGAATTTCAATTAATATTTGTTTTATTTCTTCGTAATAACTTTTACCTATCTCACTAATATATCCAAAACTATCTCCAGCATTTCCTAAATAATTACCGAAAAGTTGATATGAAAATGCATCCACGGCTCCTCTGTTATCATGCAATAACTTTGCATCCTGCAAGGTAAGTGGGGCCAGAGATTTATCAATTCGATCTCGTGCTTTTTGTAATGCTTCAATCTGTTGCTGATCTTGTTTTTCAGGATCAACAACAATCAGAATTGAACCAGGTTGTTTTTTCATATCAGGGTTCAGTTTGTGATATAGCTCTCTCGTACCATCGGGGGGATTAACAAAAATATACGGTTCATATGTTGATGGTTTAGCCTCATAGGGCAATACACAAAATCCCGCATCTACAGGCTCACGAGGCGGTTTATCCTCTTCAGCTTCAGTCGGACAATATGGCCCATGTGCCATCGTGAGCGGTTTTGGTACGTTCTGCGGCGTTACAGAGACCACTCTGTTTGTGACTGGTTTAGGTGTGGAGAGAACTTCACTCTCATAGAAATAACTGACATTTGAAATTGAGCTAATAAATCGGCATTTGCAAGGGCATGTGCCAACGCTATGTGCTGTTCCGGCAGCCTGAACACCATGTATAAAATAACCTGGTTGCCCTCCTGCTATGTGGTAGAGTTTTTTATCTTTACCACATATATAGCTATCGCCATGTCGTGCCGTTGGCTGTCCGTCGAGTATATGATTAGTACAACCTGTTAAAATAGTGCCACCGCAGGTTGTTTTATCTCCGACCCTTAAAAAATAGGCAATTCCCATACAATTCTCATTTTAATAAAGTTAAACTTTCCGGATTGCAAAAAAACCAGTCATTTTTCCATGTTGCCATATAAACACAATCTTCGATTTTATTTGATTCTTTGAATTGCATATTATTATAAGCGATTAGACTTTGTTCTTTTAAATAGTCATTATGATAATTACATTGCGATTGAGTATGACTTAGAAAATCATGGAATCTTTTCTTCCACATTTGATGAAATCTATCTGTAACTTTTTCAGGTATTTTTAGGGTAGGGAGTCTTTCATTTTCATTGAAACTGCTAAAAGTATATTTGACGGGGATTGTAACTTGAGATAAATGATAACCATGATATATAACATTGCATTGTTTATCAGCCCAAAACCCCGCACTCAACAGCAGATAATAATCATCGCTATTTTTTATTATTTTATTATTCTTTATCATTTCCTCAATATTAAAATCATCCAGTGCATATACGCTCCACTTTTCATTGAATTTTTTCTCTAAGTAAGTGGAGTAAATTGATGCTTCCATCTTTGAATAAAAAATTAGAATGCCTTCTATACTTCGATCGTACCTCCTCCACAATGGCTCTAACATTTCTTCTTTTTTATGCGTTGTTTTGTTGTATATTCCACTGACACGGCCCAATACCCATAATTCGTGCTCGCTTATATATTGGGTGTGCTGATTTTCTTCCTGCTGAAAATACATTTTTGGATCTCTCTCATCCGTTGAAAGCATGATGACATACTATTTCCTCTGTGAAAGTTGTGCGGCTGATCGCATAAGCAATAAAAAAGCCTGAATCCAATTCAGGATGATTCAGGCTTGAAATAATTAAGTTCATATGCATTCACTTAATAAATATTTTATAAAGATTTTTCCTTCTCTATAATCAAATTAATTTTATCTGGTCCGTTGTTTGATCGTAGCCCGGCACAAATTATGCCGCATCCGCCAGGACAAACATGCCGTACGGGTGGATTTCGAGGTAATACTGCTCGCCAGCGTTTGGCTGTAAGCGCGTGGCGTTGACCTGCAATAGAATTTCCTGCCCGTGCCACTCTACCGTGACCTCATACTGCGGCCCCATATAGGCGACGTGCTGGATCACACAGCGCTGGCTCTCCTCGCCGCGATCGCTGAGCGTAATTGCCTCCGGACGCACGCCAACCGTACCTTCTCCCTGGGTGGCGAAATGCAGCGGCCTTGGCAGGCGATAACCGTAAATATCGACAAACGCCTCGCTGAACGCGGCCGGGAACAGGTTGGCATCGCCCATAAAGCTCGCCATAAAGCGCGAGGCGGGCTGGCGGTACAGATCCTGCGGTGAGCCGATCTGCATGATATGTCCCTTGTTCATCACCAGTACGGTGTCGGACACCGCGAAGGCTTCGCTCTGATCGTGGGTCACGTACAGCGAGGTAATATCAAACTGCTTTTGCAGTTCGCGGATCTTGTCACGCATGCTGCGTCGCAGGTTGGCGTCGAGGTTACTCAGCGGTTCATCAAATAACAGCACCTTCGGTTTGAGGATCAGCGCCCGGGCCAGCGCCACGCGCTGCTGTTGCCCGCCGGAGATCTGATCGACATAGCGGTCTTCGAATCCTTCCAGATCCACCATCGCCAGCGCCTCTTTCACCCGCGCTTTCAGTTCGCTGCGCGATACGCCGAGCATCTTCAGGCCGTAGCCGACGTTTTCACCCAACGACATATGTGGGAACAAGGCGTAAGACTGAAACACCATGCAGATATCGCGCTGCTGGATGGAACGATGGGTAACGTCTTCGCCATCAATATAAATCTGCCCTTCGCTCGGTTTTTCCAGTCCGGCAACCAGGCGCAAAATGGTGGTTTTGCCGCAGCCTGAAGGGCCAAGCAGCGTCACCATTTGCCCTTGTGGGATGGTGAGATTGATGTTGTCGATAACCGTGTTGCTGCCAAAACGTTTGGTGACGTTGCGCAGTTCAACGAAATTTTTCTGAGTCATAGTGCGCTCCATTACGCCGGGTTTTTGGCTTTTGAACGGGAGGTACGTGATTCACCGATCAGCCAGTCAAAGATGAAAATAATCGCCAGCATCACCACGATCAGGATCGAACCGTAGGCAATGGCCACGCCGTATTCACCGTCTTCCACGCGGTTCAGAATGTAAGCCGTCGCCACGCGGGTATCCGGCGTGACAAGGAACACAATGGCGCTGACGGTGGTAATGGCGCGCACAAAGCTGTAGATCAGCGCCGAGAGGATCGCCGGACGCAGCAGCGGCAGCAGAATATGCGTAATGGTGCGCAGGGAACCGGCGCGCAGGCTGAGCGAGGCTTCATCCAGCGATTTATCGATTTGCCCTAAGCCCGCAATGCCTGCACGAATGCCGACCGGCACGTTACGCATCACCATTGAGATAATGACGATGGCCGCCGTCCCGGTGAGGTACACCGGGGCGCTGTTAAAGGCCAGAATATACGAGACACCCGCCACGGTGCCGGGAACGGCAAAGCACAGCATGGTGGTGAACTCGATAGTCTTTTTGCCTTTAAACTGCTGGCGCACCACGATCCACGCGATCAGTAACCCGAAGGCGGCGGTGATCGGCGCGGCAATCCCGGCGTACAGCAGGGTGTCGAGCAGGGAAGGCCATGCTCCGTCGCTCATTCCCTGGCCGAACAGCTTGATAAAGTTATCCAGCGTCAGGGTGTAATCCACGCCCCAGTTGACGGTGAAGCTGCCGTAGAAAATGCTGCCGTAGAGCAGGGCGTTAAAGGCGATCCATACCGCCAGAATGGCGACTACGCTCCACACCAGCGTTACCGGCAGCGGCTGCACGTCGCCACGGTATGATTTACCGGAAACGGTGACGTACGAGCGTTTGCCGATCCACATGTACTGCACGCAGAACACCAGCAGGGAGAACAGCAGCAGGAACGCGCCGAGCGTGCTGGCGGCCTGGTAATCGAGCTGTGAACCGGTGATGTAGAAGTAGATTTGTGTCGCCAGCACGTCAAAGTTACCGCCGAGTACCAGCGGGTTACTGAAGTCAGCCAGCGACTGCACAATGACAATCAAAAAGGCGTTTGCCAGCGCCGGTTTTAGCAGCGGGACAAACACGCCGTTAAAGGTCTGCCAGCGGCTGGCGCGCAGGGTGTACGACGCTTCTTCCAGCGACGGATGAATGGTCTTGATCGCCCCATCAAGGATCATAAACGCCATCGGGGTGAAGGCCAGCACCTGCGCCAGCCAGATGCCGGTAAACCCGTACAGCCAGTTGGTGTTGGTTAAGCCAAACCAGTCCACCATTAATTCGGTAATGTAACCGGAGCGGCCCATCATTAAGGTGACGCCAAGGCCGACGACAAACGGCGGCGTCACGATCGGCAGGATCGAGAAAATGCGGCCAATAATGGCGCTGCGTCTGGCAATACGAGTGGTGTAAATCGCCAGCACCAGACCGAAGAAGGTACAGCCGACGCCGACGGCGATCGACAGCATAATGGAGTTGAGGATCACCTGAATGATATGCGCCTGCGACAGCACATTCATAAACGCCAGCGGGGCAAACTCTCCGGCGTCGTTGGTGAACATGGGAATGAAAATCGCGATGCTAGGCCAGACGATAAAAATCCCGATCAGCGCGACAATGGCGGTGAGCGATCCGATAACGAAACGGTCGCCACCCAGCCATTCGAGGCGGGTGAGCGCCAGCGTCATAATCGCGCCCAGCGCGACAAACAGTACGATGGTGGCATAGCCTAGGCCGCGTCCTTCAAGGGTGGCGCTGGCGACAATAAAGGCCATACAGAATAGCGACCAGCTCGCGTCGAGAGTGTGGCGGCTGCGCTGCTCGCGTTTGGCTTCCTGGAACGGACGTACCAGCAGCAGGCTCGGTAGCAGATACCACAACCAGCTAATATTGAAATGTGACCAGCTGTAGGCGGCGAGTATTTCCTCGCGCGTGGACTCCAGCAGTCCATAGTCCAGGCTCCAGCTTGGCAGCAGGGCAAACGCCAGCCAGCCGAGTAAAACCCAAAGGAATATCGCATCCCGTTTTTTCACGGGATGGAGTGCAAGTGTCTGTGACATAGCGGTTCCGGTGTTCAATCCTGATGTAGGCCGGATAAGCTTGTGCGCCATCCGGCATTCAGGGTGACGATCATTGCCGGATGCGGCGTTGCCTTATCCGGCCTACGTAACCTTATCCGAAGAAGGTCATCATGTTTTATTTGCCCATCTTCACTTCGCTAACCCACTTATTGATCAACGCTTTACGAACATCGGTAGAACCATATTTATCCATGTCGTAATTGATAAGCTTCAGGTCGTCGAGCTTCAGGGAGTTCGGTGACGTCTCGGCGGTGGTGTTGGTCAGGATCTGATAGGATTTGCCTTTCTTCCATGCCAGTTCCTGGGCATCTTTTGACAGTACCCAGTCAACGAACAGTTTGGCGTTGTCGAGGTTACGCGCGCCTTTCAGGATGCTGACGCCGCCAATTTCATAGCCGGTGCCTTCGCACGGCGAAATCAGCTCCAGCGGGGCGCCTTGTTCTTTTTCCAGCGAGTAGTCGTGCAGGAAGCCAATGCCGATCGCCGTTTCGCCACGGGCAGCGTTACGTGCCGGGGCAATACCAGACTTGGTGTACTGAGAAACGTTGGCATTGAGTTGCTTCAGGTAATCAAAGGCCTGATCTTCCCCCCACAGTTGGGCGAAGGTTGCCAGCGCGGTGTAGGCGGTGCCGGAGCTTTGCGGGTCGGCAATCTGGATTTCGCCTTTGTATTCCGGTTTAGTCAGATCTTTCCAGCATTTTGGCACCGGTAGGTTTTTCTCTTTCAGGCGCTGGGTATTGACGCCAAAGCCCAGAATACCGACGTAAACGGCGGAGGAGAGGTTACCTTTCACTTTCGCCGGATCGCGGAATTTCTCCATGATCTCGTCAAGTTTCGGTGATTTATATGGCTGCAGCAGGCCCATCTCTCCGGCCTGAGACTGCGGATCCAACGTTCCACCGTACCAGACATCCGCCTGCGGGTTTTTCTTCTCGGCATCCACTTTCGCCAGCGTACTGCCGGAGCCGTTGCGAATAAATGAGGTCTTCACATCATATTTTTCACCGAAGGCTTTGGTTTCGGTTTCGCACATTTCGTTGGTGGCGCTGCAGTAGACCACCAGACGACCTTCAGCCTGGGCAACGCTGCTTAACGCCGCCAGCGCGAGGGTGGAAGCAATCAGGGTAGAGGTAAGCGTCATTTTCATTGTTTTATCCTTTGACTGAGAGAAGGGGTAATGCCTGCAATAAGCAGCGGCATCAGCAATAAACCCATAACGACAGCGGCAACCGAGAGCAAACTGAACATTCCCGACCAGCCATAACGTTCAATGACAAGCGACAACGGCCAACCCGCCAGCGCGGCCCCGAGATAGGCAAACAGCCCGAGAAAACCGGTGATCGAACCTGCGGCTGCTTTGTGTCCGCATTCGACGGCGGCCAGGCCAATCAACATCTGTGGGCCAAAAACAAAGAAGCCCACGCTAAAGAAACAGGCCGCCAGCAGCGCATAGTGGTGAACCGGTGCCAGCCATAGGGCGGCGACAGAGACCATCAGCCCGAGCGTGAACAGCAAGATCATCGGCGCGCGCTGACCGCTGAACAGCACATCTGATCCCCATCCGGCAAACAGCGCGCCGAGCAAGCCACCGACTTCAAACAGCATCACCGTGGCGTTGGCGCTGAGCAGATTCACGCCGTGGCTTTCGGTCAGCCAGATGTTGCCCCAGTCGTTAAGCGCGATGCGGATCACATAGACCAGCACATATGACACGCCCAGCAGCCAGATCATCGGATTTTTCAGCATGGTGGTGCGTAACATTTGCCACAGCCCCATCGGCGGGCTTTGCTGCTGCTGGCGCAGTTCCAGCGGGTCCTGCCGCCATTCTCCAACCGTCGGTAATCCCTCTTCCTGGGGCGTGCCTTTCAGTTGCAGGGTGAGCCAGATCCCTAATGCCATGCTGATTATCCCCGGTGTCAGCATCGCTGCCTGCCAGCCCCACCAGTGGGCGGCGAAGGCGCTAATCAGCGGAATGATGGCTCCGCCGATGTTGATAGACATATTCCAGCAGCCCCACCAGAAACCGCGTTCGTTACGCGAATACCAGTGAGTCAGCAGGCGGGCGCAGGGGGGCCAGCCCCAGCCCTGGAAAAACCCGTTGAGCGTCCACACCACCAGCAGCAGCGTCAGTGATTCGCCAAAGGCGAACACCACGTTTAAGACGCCGGTGGCAAACAGGCCGATGCTCATAAACGCCCGCTGCCCGTGGCTGTCATGCCATAATCCGGCGGTGAACTTTGACAGGCCGTAGGTCAGATAAAACAGCGAACCCAGCAGGCCAATATCACTTTTATCCAGCCCCAGATCCGTTTGCAGCGCCGGGAGCACGTAGTTGACGCTTTTGCGCGTCAGGTAGAACGCGGCGTAGCCAATGACCATGCACATCAGTAGCCGGGGACGTAGCGCCCGGTAGCGTTGATCTGTTTCGCGTGATGCGCGTGCGTGCATGGCGGTCTCCATTTGTGCTGACTATAGGAAAGTGAAAGCAAAAGGGGATGAGAGAAAGTCCAGAGTGACTAAGACTTTTTCCTGGTTAATGATGGGTTTGTTGCAAATTTGTGGGCAGGTTAACAATTACCCGCGTACCGTTGTGCGACTCAAGCGTTAGCTCGCCACCCAGTGCGCTTACCCGTTCACGCATTCCCTGAATACCGAAACCGGGGATTTTTTCTGGCAGAATGCCCACGCCGTTGTCCTCAACGTGCAGAACCAGGCTGTGCTCCTGTTGGCGGAGCGTAATCGACACCTCGCTGGCGTCGGCATGTTTACAAACGTTATTGAGTAACTCCTGCAACAGGCGGTACAGCGTAAAGCGGACCGTTTCATTGTCTGGCGTATTTTCCAGCCGATAGTCAAACCGGCAGCGGATGCCCCGTTCGGCAAAGGCAAACTCATTCACCAGATGATGGAGCGCGTCTTGAAAGGACAGTTCATCGAGCGCGGGAGGACGCAGCTGGCGCAGCAACTGGCGGGTGGAGTGATGAATGCGCCGGGCAAGGTCATTGATCTGATTCGCTGCGTCCAGCGTTTGCTGTGGATCCTGTGCTCGCTTGACCAGCTGAGAGTGGATTTGAATGGCGGTAATGTTTTGCCCAATTTCGTCGTGCAGCTCCCGCGCCAGACTCTTGCGCGTATTTTCTTCGCTGCGGATCAGTTGCTCAGTTAACGCCCGTCGTGCCGTCAGCTCGGCTTCCAGACGCTGGCGATAGTGGTGCAGGTTCTGCGCCAGATGCTGCTGGCGGCTGATAGCGATACCCAGGCCAATACCCAACAACGCCTGGGTAGCGAGAAAAATTTCCAGTTCCAGTAAATTGCTGAACCCCACACCGATTTGCCGGGCGATGGTGATCATCATGCTGCCAAGCAACCCGGATAATACGCCGCCCTGCCAGCCAAACTTCCATGCCATCACCACGTTGGGCAGAAACACTACGATCAGCAGCAGGCGCTCAATGTCTGGTGACAGCACCATCTGAGTGCCGATGCCGATAATAAAAAACAGACTGCACCAAATGATAAGCGAGGTGCGCAGCGGCGGATTACGGGTGTCCAGGCCGAGCAAATGATAGCGGTGCTGCTGGCGCAGAAATTCGTAAATCAAATAAACAAATGGCGTCAACAGCACGCCGCCGGTAAACGACGCCAGGCCAATTAACATCGCCGGGCTTTCGATAAAGGGCGACAGGAGGGCGGTATTGAGCAATGCGGTGACGGTGACGGCGGCCAGTAGCAGCGTTAAGCGCTGCCAGTAGAGTGGGAAGCGGTGCCAGTAAGACTGGCCGATACTGGCCGGGATCAGGCTAATTAACGGTGCGGCCAGCAGAATATAACCATTTAATAATTGTTCGCTGTGTAGCCAGAACAGCATTAGCACCGGTGGTAGTACCAGCGCGGGCCAGTAGCGGCGTGACAGCAGGATCAAGAGTGCGAGATAGACGCCGTGCGGCAGAAATAGCGTTGCCTGCTGACCGTTTTGGGTCAGGTAAAATCCCAGCGTCCACAGCATCAGCCAGCCTGAGCCCCAGGCCAGCAGGATAAACAGGGAGATCACCCAATGGCGAGCCGAGCGCGACATCAGTGCCCCGTCAGTAGCTGATGGTCGAGCGCAAAATGCACCAGGTCAATAGTGCTGTGGCATTGCAGTTTACCCAGCACGTTGGCGCGGTGGACGTGGACCGTTTTGTGGCTGAGGTCGAGTTTGAAGGCGATCTCTTTCACGCTGTCGCCTTTGACCAGCAGATCAAACACTTCGCGCTCGCGTGGGGTGAGGACTTCCAGCACCTGGGCGGGTTGTTCGCCGCCGCGTAGCGCCCGCAATGCGTCAGCGCACAGGTAATGCCCACCCATGCCCACTGAACGTACCGCCTGTACCAGTTCCTCAGGCCCGCAGCGTTTGGTCAGATAGCCGCTGGCACCGGCATCCAGCGCGCTTTGCACAAACGTCGGCGCGTCATAAATGCTGAGAATTATGGCGCGAAAGTTGGGTTTCTGCGCCCGCAGCCGTTTTAACAGGCTCAGACCATTTTCATCCGGCATAGCGATGTCCATCACCGCCACGCTGACGTCATCGCGCAGTAACGCAGGCCAGGCATCTGCCGCGCTGCTGTATTGACCGATGACGTTCAGGTCATCTTCAAGACTGAGTAATTGCGCAAAGCCGGAACGCACCACCACATGGTCATCCACCAGCACAACATGGATCATTTTCTTGCTCTCTTGTCTGACAATGGCGTCTATGATGCCTGCCCGCATTACGCTGGCAATCACCGGGATGCTGTTATGTAACGAATGTAACAAAATCGCAATAATTTGCAGGTGTTGTAGGCCGGATAAGGCGCTTGCGCCGCCATCCGGCAACAGTGCCTGATGGCGCTGCGCTTATCAGGCCTACGAATTCCATCTGTCATGAGCGAAATAGCTAACTATTGCCGCTTTTTTTCTAAAAACGCTTTGTTCTTAGCCAGAATTTTTAATTCCTTTATCAAAGTGTGCCGTAACGAAATACTGCCCCACATAACAAGACAGGGGAGCAGACAATCATGGCTATATCATCGCGTAATACACTCCTTGCCGTACTGGCAGTGGTTGCATTTCAGGCGCAGGCGGTGAACGTCACCGTCGCGTATCAGACCTCCGCTGAACCGGCCAAAGTGGCGCAGGCGGATAACACATTTGCTAAAGAGAGCGGGGCCACCGTTGACTGGCGTAAGTTCGACAGCGGGGCGAGCATCGTCCGGGCGCTGGCGTCTGGCGACGTACAAATTGGCAATCTTGGCTCCAGCCCGTTGGCGGTTGCGGCCAGCCAACAGGTACCGATTGAGGTGTTCCTGCTGGCGTCCAAACTCGGTAACTCCGAGGCGCTGGTGGTGAAGAAAAGCATCAACAAACCTGAGGATTTGATCGGTAAACGTATTGCCGTGCCGTTTATCTCCACCACCCATTACAGCCTGCTGGCCGCGTTAAAACACTGGGGCATCAAGCCCGGTCAGGTGGAGATTGTGAACCTGCAGCCGCCAGCGATTATTGCCGCCTGGCAGCGCGGGGATATTGACGGCGCCTACGTCTGGGCACCGGCGGTGAACGCGCTGGAAAAAGACGGCAAGGTGTTAACCGACTCGGAAAAAGTAGGTGAGTGGGGCGCGCCGACGCTGGACGTGTGGGTCGTGCGCAAAGATTTTGCCGAGCAGCATCCTGAGGTGGTGAAGGCCTTTGCCAAAAGCGCGATTGATGCCCAACAGCCCTATATTACTAATCCCGATGAATGGCTAAAGCAGCCGGACAACATCAGCAAGCTGTCGCGCTTAAGCGGCGTGCCGGAAGCGGATATTCCGGGACTGGTAAAAGGTAACACCTACCTGACACCGCAGCAGCAAACCGCCGAGCTGACCGGACCGGTGAATAAAGCGATTATCGACACTGCGCAGTTCCTCAAAGAGCAGGGCAAAGTGCCCGCTGTGGCGACGGATTACAGCCAGTACGTTACCGATCGCTTCGTGCAATAAGGGGGCGCTGATGCTGCAAATCTCTCATCTTGCCGCCCGCTATGACGGAAAGCCGGTGCTGGACGACATCAACCTGACGCTCGACGGCGGTGAACTGCTGGTGGTGCTCGGGCCTTCCGGCTGCGGCAAAACCACGCTGCTGAATCTGATTGCCGGGTTTGTGCCGTATCAGCACGGCAGCATCGTGCTGGCGGGTAAAAAAGTGACAGGCCCGGGGGCCGAGCGCGGCGTGGTGTTCCAGAACGAAGGCTTGCTGCCGTGGCGTAACGTGCAGGATAACGTCGGATTAGGCCTGCAACTGGCCGGTGTAGAGAAGTCACAGCGTCAACGCATCGCGCAGGATATGCTGAAGAAGGTTGGGCTGGAAGGCGCGGAAAAGCGCTTTATCTGGCAGCTTTCCGGTGGTCAGCGTCAGCGCGTCGGCATTGCCCGGGCGCTGGCGGCAAATCCGCAACTGTTGCTGTTGGATGAACCCTTTGGCGCGCTGGATGCTTTTACCCGCGAGCAGATGCAAACCCTGCTGTTGACGCTGTGGCAGGAGACCGGCAAACAGGTGCTGCTGATTACCCACGATATCGAAGAGGCGGTGTTTATGGCGACCGAACTGGTGCTGTTGTCTCCGGGACCGGGCCGGGTGCTGGAACGCTTACCGCTAAATTTCGCCCGCCGCTTTGTGGCCGGGGAGCCGAGTCGCAGCATTAAATCCGATCCGCAGTTTATTGCCATGCGTGAATACGTGCTAGGCCGCGTTTTCGCGCAACGGGAGGCGTTCTCATGAGCGTGGTGATTAACGATAAACTCCGTCCGCGTGCGTTGCGCTGGCGCTGGCCGCTTTCACGTCAGATGACGTTAAGTGTTGGCACATTGGGCGTGCTTCTGGTGGTGTGGTGGGCAGTGGCGGCACTGCAATTCATCAGCCCGCTGTTTTTACCGCCGCCGGGGCAGGTACTGCAAAAACTTATCGTCATTGCCGGACCTCAGGGCTTTATGGATGCCACGCTGTGGCAGCATCTGGCCGCCAGCCTGACGCGTATCGTCATTGCTCTGCTGGCCGCGGTGCTGCTCGGCGTGCCGGTGGGGATCGCGATGGGGCTGAGTCCGACGGTGCGCGGGATCGTCGATCCGATCATCGAACTGTATCGTCCGGTGCCGCCGCTGGCCTATTTGCCACTGATGGTTATTTGGTTTGGCATCGGCGAAACCTCGAAGATCCTGCTGATCTATCTGGCGATTTTTGCCCCTGTGGCGATGTCTGCGCTGGCGGGCGTCAAAAGTGTGCAGCAGGTGCGGGTGCGGGCCGCTCAGTCGCTGGGGGCCAGCCGCGCACAGGTATTGTGGTTTGTAATTTTACCGGGTGCTTTGCCGGAAATTCTTACCGGGCTGCGGATTGGACTGGGTGTGGGGTGGTCGACATTAGTGGCGGCGGAGCTGATTGCCGCGACGCGAGGTCTGGGGTTTATGGTGCAGTCAGCCGGTGAGTTTTTGGCAACGGATGTGGTGCTGGCGGGAATTATGGTGATTGCCGTGATCGCCTTTATTTTAGAATTGGGTTTGCGTGCGCTTCAGCGCCGTCTGACGCCCTGGCATGGAGAAGTACAATGAGTGAACGTCTGAGCATTTTCCCGCTGGGGCCCTATATAGGTGCGCAGGTCACCGGGGCGGATTTGACGCGACCGCTGAGCGATAACCAGTTTGAACAGTTGTACCACGCGGTACTTCGTCATCAGGTGGTGTTCCTGCGCGAGCAGGCGATCACACCACAGCAGCAGCGGGCGCTGGCGTTGCGTTTTGGCGACTTGCATATCCATCCGGTTTACCCGCATGCGCAGGGCGTTGAGGAGATCATCGTCCTCGATACTCACAACGACAATCCGCCGGATAACGACAACTGGCACACCGATGTAACCTTTATTGAGACGCCACCTGCCGGGGCGATTCTGGCGGCAAAAGAGCTGCCATCAACAGGTGGCGATACGCTGTGGACCAGCGGCATTGCCGCTTTTGAAGCGCTTTCAGAACCTTTTCGCCAATTGCTGAGCGGCCTGCGGGCCGAACATGATTTCCGTAAATCGTTTCAGGAGTTCAAATACCGTAATACCGAAGAAGAGCATCAGCGTTGGCTGGAGGCGGTGGCAAAGCACCCACCGTTGCTGCATCCGGTAGTGCGAACGCATCCGGTGAGCGGCAAACAGGCGCTGTTTGTGAATGAAGGGTTCACGACACGAATTGTCGATGTGACGGAAAAAGAGAGTGAGGCGCTGCTCGGATTTCTGTTTGCCCACACCACCAAACCGGAGTTTCAGGTACGCTGGCGCTGGCAGCCTGACGATGTGGCGATTTGGGATAACCGCGTGACGCAGCATTATGCCAATGCAGACTACCTGCCGCAGCGGCGCATTATGCACCGGGCGACGATTCTCGGAGACAAGCCTTACTATCGTGCGAGCTAACGTGCCCGATGGCGCTTTGCCCACCGGGCCCCGGCGTGCAGCCCGGACAGGGCGAAGCCGCCATCCGGCAACACTGCGTCATTAACGCAGAATTTTTTTCTCAGCCAGATCCAGGGCAAAGTAACTGAAGATCAGATCCGCGCCTGCGCGTTTGATCGAGCCTAAACTTTCCAGCACGACCTTCTCTTCATCTATTGCCCCTGCCAGGGCCGCGAATTTGATCATCGCGTATTCGCCGCTGACCTGGTAGGCGCCAATCGGCAGTTCGGTACGTTCGCGAATATCACGCAGAATATCCAGGTATGCACCGGCCGGTTTCACCATCAGGCAGTCTGCACCCTGGGCTTCGTCCAGCAGTGATTCGCGAATGGCTTCACGACGGTTCATCGGGTTCATCTGGTAGGTTTTACGATCGCCTTTCAGCGCGGTGCCCGCGGCTTCGCGGAATGGACCGTAGAAGGAGGAGGCGAACTTGGTGGAGTAGGACATGATCGCGGTATCAGTGAAGCCCGCGGCGTCCAGCGCCTGGCGAATAGCCTGCACCTGACCGTCCATGGCGGCGGACGGTGCGATAAAGTCGGCGCCCGCCGCGGCGGCAACCACTGCCTGTTTACCGAGGTTCGCGAGGGTTAAATCGTTATCTACGCCGTGGTCACACAATACGCCGCAGTGACCGTGCGAGGTATATTCGCAGAAGCAGGTGTCGGACATGACGATCATCTCCGGCACGGTTTGCTTGCAAATGCGTGACATGCGCGCCACCAGTCCGTCTTCTTTCCAGGCATCGCTGCCGGTGTCATCGGTATGGTGGGAAATACCAAAGGTCATCACCGAGCGGATACCGGCGTTGGCAATGCGTTCGATTTCGCGTGCCAGATGTTTCTCTGGAATGCGCATCACGCCGGGCATGGCCTCGATGGCTTTGTAATCGTCGAGTTCTTCTTCAACAAAGATCGGCAACACCAGGTCATTTAAGCTGAGTGTTGTCTCTTCAAACATGGCGCGCAGCGCAGGGGATTTGCGCAGGCGGCGAGGGCGTTGGATTAGGTCTGTCATGGTATGCCTGATGTTTGTGGAATCGAAGGCCGTAGTATACCTCAACCTGTGTGTGGGTGTTTTACGAAAGTTGGCCTTATGCGAGTGACACCCGCGTACCGTATTTTTAAAAATTTAATATGCGTTATTTATACTTTATTGAATTTATCATTTTTAATATCAATAGGTTTTGCTGTGGGTTTGATTTTGTTTAATCGTTGATTAAATACCTTTCATTGTGCGTGTGTTTATTTGCTGTCCTTGTGGTTTTGTTTTTAGTTATCATTGTATTGTATGGTTTATTTTATTAATTTTCCCATAATTTACTGAAAGTAAAAGGTTTATGCTTTTTTTGTTTGTATTTCGTTTATTGTCCGCATTCGGACTTAAAGTAAAGAATAATTGAACCTTTTATCTATGACACCGCATAATCTTTCGGCGAAACATAATATGTTTACTATGCATTAATAATTGATGGATCAACTATATTACGTCCCTGAGGAGGGATGACAAATGCACACTTGGAAAAAGAAACTCGTAGTCTCACAATTAGCATTAGCCTGCACATTGGCAATCACTTCTCAGGCGAATGCTTCAACTGATATCTCTGGAACTACCTATACCACGTTCAATCATTACAATGATGCTTCCTACAGCGATGGTGTTTACTATGATGGATATGTTGGCTGGAATAACTACGACACGGATAGTATTTATAACGGTGATATTTACCCAGTAATTAATAACTCCACCGTTAATGGTGTCATTTCGACTTACTATCTGGATGATGGTCTTTCGACTAACAGTAATACCAATAGTCTGACGATTAAAAACAGCACTATTCACGGTATGGTAACATCCGAATGTATGACGACGGATTGTACTAACCGTAGTGGTACCGATTATTACTACGATCGTCTGGCGATGAGCGTTATCAACTCAACTATCGATGACAATTACGAACATTATACCTACAACGGTAGCTATAATGACGCAGTTGATTCACACGTTGTAGATGTTTACAACCTGGGTACGGCTATCACTCTGGATCAAGAAGTTGATCTGTCTATCTCCGCCAACTCTCACGTAGCGGGTATTACCCTGACTCAGGGTTATGAGTGGCAGGACATTGACGATAACACCGTCAGCACCGGCGTAAACAGCAGCGAAGTGTTTAACAACACCATCGCGGTTACCGATTCCACCCTGACCTCGGGTTCATGGTCTGATGAAGGAACATCCGGCTGGTTTGGCAACACCAGCAATGCGAGCGACTACAATGGTAACGGTTGGAACGCTAATGATGTAGCATTAGCGGTTATTGCAAATCCAAATGCAGATAACGCGATGCAGACCACTGCCACGTTTAATAATTCTACGCTGATGGGTGACGTGCTGTTCTCTAGCAACTTTGATGAGAACTTCTTCCCGAACGGCGCAGATACTTACCGTGATACTGATGCCGACCTGGATACCAACGGTTGGGATGGTACTGACCGTCTGGATCTGACCCTGAACAACGGCAGCAAGTGGGTTGGTGCGGCAATGTCCGTACACCAGGTGGATTCCGATGGTGATGGTGTTTATGACAGCTACTCTGCGGGCACTGAAGCTACCGCTACGCTGATCGACATCACCGCCAACAGCCTGTGGCCTGATTCAACCTACGGTGTCGATAGTGACACGACCTCTTATGACGAAAATGGTCATGTGGTTGGCAACTCTGTCTACCAGAGCGGTCTGTTTAACGTCACGCTGAACGGCGCTTCACAGTGGGATACCACTAAAACTTCTCTGATTGATACTCTGAGCATCAACAGCGGTTCCGTTGTGAACGTGGGTGATTCTACGCTGATTTCTGACACCCTCTCCCTGACCGGTGCTTCAGCACTGAACATCAACGAAGATGGGCATGTTGCGACGGATACGCTGTCTATTGACAACAGTACCGTAACGATTGCTGATGATGTTGCTGCTGGCTGGAGTGTAGGTAGTGCTGCGCTGTATGCCAATACCATTAACGTTACCAACAACGGTGTTCTGGATGTCGGCAACAGCACGGGCGATGCACTGCAAGTTGATACACTGAACCTGACCAGTTACACCGACGCTTACAACAATGTCAATGCCGGTGTTTTCGATATCAACAGCACCAACTATGTGCTGAATGCTGATCTGACCAACGATCGCACCAACGACACTACCCAGTCTAACTACGGTTACGGCGTGATCGCGATGAACTCTGATGGTCATCTGACTATCAACGGTAATGGCGATTCTGACACTTCAGGCGATCAGTCTGAAGTTGATAACTATGGTGACCACGTAGCGGCGGCAACCGGTAACTATAAAGTTCGCATCGATAACGCCACTGGTGCAGGCTCTGTTGCTGATTACAAAGGTAACGAGCTGATCTACGTTAACGACACGAACAGCAACGCGACCTTCTCTGCGGCTAACAAAGCTGACCTGGGTGCTTACACTTATCAGGCGCAGCAGCAGGGTAACACCGTTGTTCTGCAGCAGATGGAACTGACAGACTACGCGAACATGGCGCTGAGCATCCCGTCTGCTAACACCAATATCTGGAACCTGGAACAAGATACTGTCGGTACGCGTCTGACCAATGCACGTCACGGTCTGGCGGATAACGGTGGCGCGTGGGTGAGCTACTTCGGCGGCAGCTTCAACGGCGACAACGGCACCATTAACTACGATCAGGACGTTAACGGCATCATGGTCGGCCTTGATACCAAAGTTGACGGTAACAATGCACAGTGGATTGTCGGTGCCGCAGCGGGCTTTGCGAAAGGTGACGTAAGCGATAACAGCGGACAGGTGGATCAGGATAGCCAGACTGCCTATATCTACTCTTCTGCTCGCTTCGCAAACAACCTCTTTATTGATGGTTCTTTGAACTACTCTCATTTCAACAACGATCTGTCTGCTAACATGAGCAACGGTCAGTACGTTGACGGTAGCAGTGCTTCTGATGCCTGGGGCTTCGGTCTGAAACTGGGCTATGACCTGAAACTGGGTGACGCAGGTTACGTGACGCCTTACGGTAGCGTATCCGGTCTGTTCCAGTCTGGTGATGACTATAAGCTGAGCAACGACATGAAAGTTGACGGTCAGTCTTATGACAGCATGCGTTATGAACTGGGTGTTGATGCCGGTTATACCTTCGCTTACAGCGATGACCAGGCGCTGACTCCGTACTTCAAACTGGCGTACGTTTATGACGATGCGGGTAACGATGCTAACGTCAACGGTGATTCCATCGACAATGGTACAGAAGGTTCTGCGGTACGTGTTGGACTGGGTACTCAGTTCAGCTTTACCAAAAACTTCAGCGCATATACCGATGCCAGCTACCTCGGCGGTGGTGATGTCGATCAAGACTGGTCTGCGAATGCAGGCGTTAAATATACCTGGTAAGAATCCCTATTAGAGGACTCGGTATTTTAATCCCAATAAGCCCGTCAAGGATTTGACGGGCTTTTATGCAAGGAATGCGTAAATGTTATCTGTAGATAAGCCTTTTCTGGAATTTGGTAAGCTGGATAAATGTTTGTCGAAATATGGCGAGCGTTTTGAATATGAAAATGAAAAACAAATAATATATTCCAGTGATGTAAATAAAAACGACACTTTTGTTGTTTTAAAGGGGGTTGTCTCGCTGAGGCGAGGAGAAACCATACTGGTTGGCATTACACAGGCACCGTTTATTATGGGACTTGCTGATGGTGTGATGAAAACAGATATTCAATATAGATTAATAACAGAAGGTTACTGTACGGGTTATTATCTGCCCGCGTCCCAAACGATTAATATCATTGAACAATGCCAGCTATGGCGCGAGGCCTTTAGCTGGTTAGCATGGCAGCACTGCATGCTTGAATTACGCGACCTGCAATTAATTGGCAATAACTCCTACGATCAAATCCGCGCCACGCTGATATCCATGATGAAATGGGATGAGTTACTGCGCTCTCGCGTTGGTGTTATGAACTATATCCACCAACGAACACGTATTTCACGCTCTGTCGTCGCAGAAATTCTCGCGGCACTGCGTAAAGGCGGCTACATTGAAATGAATAAAGGCAAACTGGTGAATATTAACCGTTTGCCTTTTGAGTACTAAATCAGGATGCGGGGATAACCTGGGGTTTGTTTCCGCTCAACTCACTCACCAGATCGTTGATACCATCGCTCATATTGGTAAATCGGGTCAGCGGAGAACGGGTAACCACAATAAAGGCCCCTACGTTTTTCTGCGGGATCATCGCCATATAGGTAATGAATCCACCACCCCCACCGGTTTTTTGAATAATCCCCGGGCGGCCATTTTTCGGTGCCATATAGACCCAGCCCAGGCCCAGCGCATCGGCTTTGCCTGGCACGTCCATGCCAATTACTTTGGTTAACTGTGTACGCTGATAAATCAGCGTCTGCATCCGGTCAGCCTGCTGGCTGCGCTGATAAAAGTCTGAAGAGAGATACTGCTGCATCCAGCGCATCATATCGCCAGGCGTCGAATAGACGCCGCCGCTGCCCATAGCCGCCAGCGTATTGTTACACGGGCTGGCCCCTTTTTCGGCGACCATCAGGCGCTTGCACTGATCGGGTGAAGGCGTAAACGTGGTGTCTTTCATCCCGAGCGGTCGGGTGATTTTCTCTTCAAACAGCTGTTGATAAGGCTTACCGGACGCGGCTGCCAGCGCATCGGCCAGTAGATCGAACGCCAGATTCGAGTAGGAGGCCTGCGATCCGGGAGCAGCTTTCAGCGTGGCGGTAGAGAGGTAACTCCAGCGCTGCTCGCGCGTTGGCCAGACAAATACCGGGCGTTTTGCCGCACCGCCTGGCTGCTCGCGGGGTAGGGCGCTGGTATGAGTCGCCAGATTCACCAGTGTGATCGGCGTTCCCTGCCAGGTCGGGACTCGTGCACCGGGCGGTGCATATTTACTCAATGGATCGTTCAGTTTTACCGTGCCCTGATCGAGTAATTTGACCAGCATTTCACTGGTCATCAATTTGGTAATTGAGGCGATGCGGATCACCGAATCCAGCTGCGGATGAACATTATTGCCAGGGCGTGTTTCGCCAAAGCTGCGAAATACACGCTGATTACCGTCAATGACTACGAGCGCCATTCCCGTCGCCCCGCTGCCGTAGAAGATGTGATCGGCGTAACGATCGACGATATCAGAGGCGAAGACCGGATCGGTGATAGGCTGTGCCGCCTGGACAGATGTCAATGACGCCGCACACAGCGCGGCAGAAAAAAGCAGACTACGTTTCAACGGTGGTGTCCATGAGTTAGGGGTAGTAAAAAAGGATGACGTGCGTATGCGTATTTATACTACTCATCGGCATATTGCAAAGTGCTATTACGCCAATCATAGTGTGAAAAACGTAACGATGAGTAAACGTTACCTTTTCCCCCGGAGTGGATGTTCGCTTTTGTGATCTCACGCTGCGATAATCTGAATATGCCGGAACGCTGTCAGGTATGAAAACCATAGAAACAATTCTTCAGGGCCGATAGCGAACTAAGCGCGTCGGTTCTGGTCACAATTGTCGGTTTCAGCATGTGTTTATTGGGCGTTAGCCGTCTTGCCATCGTTTGCACGCTGGCAAATGCACAGCAGTCGTCATAACGATAAGAAGTTAGCAGGAGAGCACTATGTTTACGTCTTTTTTCCCAAAGCCGGGACCGTTCTTTATTTCGGCATTTATTTGGGCACTGGTCGCCGTTGTATTCTGGCAGGCAGGTGGGGGAGCCTGGGTTGCACATATCACCGGCGCATCGGGTGATGTGCCTATAAGCGCCGCCCGGTTCTGGTCGCTGGATTATCTGATTTTTTATGCATATTACCTTCTCTGCGTCGGCCTGTTCGCCGCGTTCTGGTTTATCTACTGTCCACACCGTTGGCAGTATTGGTCCATATTGGGCACGTCGCTGATTATCTTTGTGACCTGGTTTCTGGTTGAAGTCGGGGTTGCCGTCAACGCCTGGTATGCGCCGTTCTATGACCTGATTCAAACCGCACTGAGCGCTCCTCATAAGGTGAAGATTGAACAGTTCTATCATGAAGTGGGGATCTTCCTTGGCATCGCGCTGATTGCCGTGGTAATTGGGGTGATGAACAATTTCTTCGTCAGCCATTACGTGTTCCGCTGGCGTACCGCGATGAACGAACATTATATGGCGCACTGGCAGCATCTGCGTCATATCGAAGGCGCCGCGCAGCGTGTGCAGGAAGACACCATGCGCTTCGCCTCTACGCTGGAAGATATGGGCGTCAGTTTTATCAATGCGATTATGACGCTGATTGCCTTCTTACCGGTGCTGGTCACGCTGTCTGCGCATGTCCCTGATCTGCCGATTGTTGGCCATGTTCCCTATGGTCTGGTGATTGCTGCCATTGTCTGGTCGTTGATGGGCACCGGCTTGCTGGCGGTGGTGGGGATCAAACTCCCGGGTCTGGAGTTTAAAAACCAGCGCGTGGAAGCTGCTTACCGTAAAGAACTGGTCTACGGCGAAGATGATGCTAATCGCGCAACGCCGCCGACCGTGCGCGAGCTGTTTCAC
Organism: Citrobacter sp. KH_055_1; assembly: GCF_057838705.1. Classification (NCBI taxonomy): domain Bacteria; kingdom Pseudomonadati; phylum Pseudomonadota; class Gammaproteobacteria; order Enterobacterales; family Enterobacteriaceae; genus Citrobacter; species Citrobacter sp. KH_055_1. The sequence goes on along the minus strand of NZ_CM174473.1, from coordinate 3,634,546 downwards.
GCGGTGCGTCAGAACTATTTCCGCCTCTATTTTCACTATATGTACTTTAATATCGCCCGTATTCTTTACCTGCAGGTGGATAACGTTTTCGGTTTGTTCCTGCTGTTTCCGTCAATTGTTGCCGGTACGATTACGCTCGGTCTGATGACGCAAATCACCAACGTGTTTGGTCAGGTGCGCGGATCGTTCCAGTATCTGATTAACTCCTGGACGACGTTAGTGGAATTAATGTCTATCTATAAGCGTCTGCGCAGCTTCGAACGTGAGCTGGATGGTCAGGATATTCAGGCCGTAACCCATACGCTTAGCTAACAAAAGGAGATGTTATGTCGACGGTTTCCCGTCTTTACCCCTGGTCTTGTCTGGCGGCGTTGGTGCTGGTGGGATGCAGTAGCCAGTCTTCGCAGCCGTTAAAAAAAGGGGAGAAAGCCGTCGATGTGGCGAGCGTGGTCCGTCAGAAGATGCCGGCCAGCGTGAAGGACAGAGACGCCTGGGCGCAGGATCTGGCCAGGACGTTTGAAAGCCAGAAGCTGGCACCGACGGTTGAGAATGTCTGTTCGGTGCTGGCGGTAGCGCAGCAGGAGTCTAACTATCAGGCGGACCCGGCGGTACCGGGCTTAAATAAAATAGCCTGGAAAGAGATCGACCGCCGCGCTGAGCGCATGCATATTCCGCTGTTTGTGGTGCACACCGCGCTGAAGATTAACTCGCCGACCGGCAAAACCTACAGCGAGCGTCTGGATTCGGTAAAAACGGAAAAGCAGCTTAGCGCTATTTTTGATGATTTTATCAATATGGTGCCGATGGGGCAGACGCTATTCGGTTCGCTTAATCCGGTGCATACAGGCGGTCCGATGCAGGTCAGCATCGCGTTTGCTGAACAACACGCTTCAGGCTATCCGTGGAAAATGGCGGGGACGGTACGTCAGGAAGTCTTCACCCGTCGTGGTGGGCTGTGGTTCGGGACCTATCATTTGCTGAATTACCCGGCGAACTATAGCGCGCCTATCTTCCGTTTCGCTGATTTTAATGCGGGCTGGTACGCCAGTCGTAATGCGGCTTTCCAGAACGCGGTGACTAAGGCCAGCGGCGTGAAACTGGCGTTGGACGGTGATTTGATTCGCTACGACAGCAACGATCCAGGCAAAACAGAGCTGGCGGTACGTAAGCTGGCCGGGAAGCTGGACATGAGCGAGAGTGATATCCATCGGCAGTTGCAAAAAGGTGACAGCCTCGCGTTTGAAGAGACCGCGTTGTACAAGAACGTGTATAAGCTAGCGGAAGCGAAAACGGGCAAAACCTTACCCCGCGAAATGCTGCCGGGTATTCAGCTCGAAAGTCCAAAGATTACCCGTAATCTGACCACCGCGTGGTTTGCGAAACGGGTGGATGAGCGACGGGCAAAATGTATGGGTCAGTCATCTTTGTGATGGCGTTGGCGCCAGTGCAACACGGCTGCGATGGTGCCAAGAATCAGACCGCCGACCAGGAAGGGAATCAAACCAAAAATTGTTCCTACGCCCAATCCGATCTCGATGTGCGGGCGTCCGCTCTCCTGCATTTGCAGTTGCATTAGCTGTTCATAAATACCGGGTGCGTGAGCCAGTAGGGTTAATACCTGCGCCCCGACCCAAAAGCAAAACAGCACAAAGACGGCATAGACAATGTTGCCGGTCAGCGAGGAGGGATCCCGATGCTTGCCCTTAAACGGGAATTTTGAGAGCGTAAAATCAGCCATAAAGACCTCCAGCAACAACCTGCTTTTCTTGACGTAATGCCAGTAACTGACAGTGAGTCTGACAGGTGATCGGGATTGTCAATATCAGAATGATGGTAATTTCAGCCAGGGATTATTCCTGGATTTCGTTTTTTTGCCTGTCGTCACAAATATGTAACCTTAAGTGAAATTAGATTACATCTAAGAAATTCTGCCTACGCCACAGACCGCCAGAGAGAAATGTGCGAGGATGCGTCTTTATAACGTTGTGATCCCCGGAGCTGTTATGAACCTGCCTGTAAAACTTCGCCGCGACTGGCACTACTACGCGTTTGCTATTGGGCTTATCTTTATTCTCAACGGGGTGGTGGGATTACTGGGATTTGAAGCGAAGGGGTGGCAAACCTATGCGGTGGGGCTGGTTACCTGGGTGATTAGCTTTTGGCTTGCCGGATTGATTATCCGCCGCCGCGCGGAAGATGACGAAACGCAGGATGCCCAATAGCTATCGGGCACCCTGGCGGGGTTTACATACTGGTTTTCAGCGCGCTGTTTGCTGCGTGACGCTCCAGTGCCAGTTCGATCAGACGGGTGATCAAATCGGTATAACCTAAGCCGCTCGCCTGCCATAGTTTTGGATACATACTGATATTGGTGAAGCCCGGTAGCGTGTTGATCTCGTTGATCACCACGTCATTTTCCGCGGTTAAGAACACATCTACGCGTGCCATGCCAGCGCAACCCAGCGTCTGGTAAGCCTGAATCGCTATCTCGCGGATCTTGTCGTTAATCTCCGGCGCAATGGCCGCCGGGACCACGACTTTGGCACCGTTATCGTCAATGTACTTGGTGTCATAGGCGTAAAAATCGCTGTTCAGAACGATCTCGCCACAGGTGCTGGCCTGCGGATGATCGTTCCCCAGCACCGCGCATTCGATCTCACGACCAACGACCCCTTGTTCCACCACCACTTTATGGTCGAACTCAAATGCCAGCGCCACGGCCTGGTTATATTGAGCTTCGTTGGTGACTTTACTGACCCCAACGGACGAGCCCTGATTAGCCGGCTTGACGAACAGCGGCAGGCCCAGGCGCGATTCAACCTCTGCGAAGCTGATGCTATTACGATTAGCGCGGGTGAGCGTAATAAAGGGGGCAATGTTTAATCCGGCGTCGCGCAGCAGACGTTTAGTCACGTCTTTATCCATGCATGCCGCTGAGCCCAGCACGTCGGAACCGACGAACGGGAGATTTGCCACGCGCAGCATACCTTGCAGGGAACCATCTTCGCCCAACGTACCGTGCACAATCGGGAAAATAACATCGACGGTTTGCAGCGGCTGACCGTTGTGCGCATCAATCAACTGGTGTTCTTGCTTTCCCGGTACCTGCGCCAGGCTGGTTGTCGAAGGACGCAGCGCAATACGCGCCGGGTCGTTGGCATTAAGTAGATAGTTGCTGGCATCGCTGACGTGCCATTGCCCTTCTTTATCAATACCTAACAGCACAACATCAAAGCGAGTCTTGTCGATGGCATCGACAATATTTTTTGCCGATTGCAATGACACTTCATGTTCTGCTGATTTACCACCAAATACGATTCCTACCCGCAACTTTGCCATCTTAAAAACCCATTCCATGAATGCAAAGCACATACATTACCACGACAAAACGCAGGATTCCTCGGCTTCTGGCAGAATGTTTTCGTGCGTCGCCAGGGAAAGGAAACTCACAAATCTGCGCTGGAGCCTCAAAGCATATTCCCCTGCAATAAATAGGGGTTATGTGTGATGAATATCACAAATATGATGAGCGGGGAGATAAAATACTAAACTGTGAGGTATCGCACCTCTGGGCCCTTGTCCGGACACGTAATTTGTTAAGCTGCTCGCAGTTTTCAGCTACTTATCGTTATGAGTCCCTATGGAATCCTGGAGAGTTAACCTTATTTCCGTTTGGTTCGGGTGCTTTTTTACCGGACTGGCGATCAGCCAAATCCTGCCTTTTTTACCGCTCTATGTTTCCCAGCTTGGGGTGACCTCGCATGAAGCGCTATCGATGTGGTCCGGGTTAACGTTTAGCGTCACCTTTCTGATTTCCGCCATTGTTTCGCCGATGTGGGGCAGTTTAGCCGATCGTAAAGGGCGTAAGCTGATGCTGCTGCGCGCCTCGTTGGGGATGGCGATTGCGATTTTATTGCAGGCCTTTGCCACTAATGTCTGGCAGCTTTTCCTGCTGCGTGGTGTGATGGGATTAACGTCGGGATACATCCCTAATGCGATGGCGTTAGTGGCGTCGCAGGTTCCGCGTGAACGCAGCGGTTGGGCGCTAAGTACGCTCTCTACGGCACAGATTAGCGGGGTGATTGGTGGGCCGCTGATGGGCGGTTTTATTGCCGACCACGTGGGCTTGCGCGCGGTATTTTGTATTACCGCCGGGCTGCTGGTGGTCAGTTTCATGGTCACGCTATTCTTCATTAAAGAGGGTGTGCGCCCAACGATTAAAAAAAGTGAACGCTTAAGCGGCAAGGCTGTGTTCGCCTCGCTGCCTTATCCGGCGCTGGTAATCAGCCTGTTTTTTACTACCCTAGTTATCCAGTTGTGCAACGGATCAATCGGTCCCATTCTGGCACTGTTTATTAAATCGATGGTGCCAGACAGCGGCAATATTGCCTTTCTCAGCGGGCTGATTGCCTCGGTGCCTGGTATATCGGCGCTGATTTCAGCCCCCCGGCTGGGCAAATTAGGCGATCGGGTGGGAACTGAACGGATCCTCATGGCGACGCTTATCTTTGCCGTGGTGCTGTTTTTCGCCATGTCCTGGGTCACAACGCCGTTGCAGTTGGGGGTATTGCGTTTCCTGCTAGGCTTTGCCGATGGCGCAATGCTTCCTGCCGTGCAAACGCTACTGGTGAAATACTCCAGCGACCAGGTAACCGGGCGTATTTTTGGCTATAACCAGTCGTTTATGTATCTGGGCAACGTCGCCGGACCGTTAATGGGAGCCACCGTGTCGGCCATGGCGGGTTTTCGCTGGGTGTTTATCGCGACCGCGAGCATTGTGCTGATCAACATTTGGCAACTGGCTGTCGCGTTACGACGTCGGCGTCGCACGCGCTGAATGGCGAATAAACCCCGTTGGCTGTCAGCGGGGTTTATCCATAAGTTTGTATTATATTACTGGGTGATTATTAAGCTTCTCACCCTTTTATATTGAATAATTCTGTCGTAATTCCCAATTCATCTTATTTTGCGGTGTGATTGTTTTCGCAAAACGTTTTATTTCTGCTAAAAATACAACTTTCATCCCCTAGGCAGTTGGGAGCCATAATGCTACCGTGACCCATATTTTGTTAAGGGAATACACAAATGAAAAATCTCGTCACTGAGTTGTTACTTAAGCTCGCCCAAAAAGAAGAAGAGTCACAGGACCTCGCCGCTCAGGTAGAAACCTTAGAGCGCGTTATCATGGAAATGCTGCATACGATGGCGACGCATGAGCAGCAAACACTGATTCGTCATATTGAGGGCGCGCTGGCAGGCGTAAGCCGCATGCCAGCCTGTTTAACAACCTTGCATGACGTCGGCGAGAGGGTACCCAAAGCGTATTGAGGTTTGCGTAGCGCCTCACGACGTTGAATCATCATAAAAGTGTCACATCAAATACTTATAGTCGCTTTGTTTTAATTTTACCGTATTTATACATGGAGAAAATAAAGTGAAACAAAGCGCACTCGCTATTGCCCTGTTACCTTTGCTGTTTACCCCGGTTATTTATGCAGAATCATCTGCTGTGCCGGTTATGGATAATCGCGCCGCTCAGGGGGATATCACCACGCCGGGTGGCGCTCGCCGATTAGCCGGCGATCAAACGGCCGCTCTGCGTGATTCACTGATTAATAAACCGGCTAAAAATATTATTTTGCTGATCGGCGATGGTATGGGTGACTCAGAAATTACTGCAGCGCGAAATTATGCCGAAGGCGCGGGCGGCTTTTTTAAAGGGATTGATGCGCTACCCCTGACTGGACAATACACCCACTATTCGCTGGATAAGAAAACGGGTAAACCCGATTACGTGACAGATTCAGCGGCTTCGGCAACGGCGTGGACCACCGGGGTGAAATCCTATAATGGTGCGCTGGGCGTTGATATCCATGAAAAAGATCACGCCACGATTCTGGAAATGGCAAAAGCCGTAGGTCTGGCTACCGGCAACGTTTCTACAGCTGAATTACAGGATGCCACTCCGGCTGCGCTGGTTGCGCATGTGACGTCACGTAAATGCTACGGTCCGAGCGTGACCCGTGAAAAATGCCCGACTAATGCGCTGGAAAACGGCGGTAAAGGGTCAATCACTGAACAATTGTTGAATGCCCGTGCCGACGTCACGCTGGGGGGCGGGGCAAAAACGTTTGCTGAAACCGCTGCTGCGGGTGAATGGCAGGGCAAGACGCTGCGTGAGCAGGCGCAGATGCGCGGCTATCAGTTGGTGAGCGACGCAACATCGCTTGCGGCAATCACTGACGCCAGTCAGGATAAACCGCTGCTGGGGTTGTTCTCTGAAGGTAATATGCCGGTGCGTTGGGAAGGACCAAAAGCCTCGTATCATGGCAACATTGATAAGCCGGCTGTGACCTGTACGCCAAATGCCAAACGCAACGACACGGTGCCGACGCTGGCACAGATGACGGATAAAGCGATTGAGCTGTTAAGCAAAAATGAAAAAGGCTTCTTCCTGCAGGTGGAAGGCGCGTCAATCGATAAACAGGATCATGCTGCTAACCCGTGCGGGCAGATTGGCGAAACGGTCGATCTGGACGAAGCCGTACAGCGCGCGCTGGCCTTTGCGAAGAAAGACGGTAATACGCTGGTGGTGGTAACCGCCGATCACGCGCATGCCAGCCAGATAGTGGCGCCAGATACCAAAGCGCCGGGCCTGACTCAGGCGCTGAACACCAAAGATGGCGCGGTGATGGTCATCAGCTACGGCAACTCTGAAGAAGAATCTCAGGAGCATACGGGCAGCCAACTGCGTATTGCTGCCTATGGGCCGCATGCGGCGAATGTGGTTGGCCTGACCGACCAGACCGATTTGTTCTACACCATGAAATCGGCCTTAGGGCTGAAATAAGTACACGCCCGGCGGCATTACTTTTGCTGTCGGGTGGTTTTTTTATCGTTAGCAGCCAGACTTATCTGTGTCTCGTCGTTCAGAAAAGGAAGGTGCTATGAAAATATCATTAGTCATGACGTTGCTTTTTGGTCTGCTTTTTTTAGCGACTGTTGGCGCCGCCGAGAAAACGCTAACCCCGCAACAACAACGAATGACCACCTGTAACCAGCAGGCCACAGCGCAGACCTTAAAAGGGGATGCGCGTAAGAGCTATATGAGTGATTGCCTGAAAAACAGTAAATCGGCCCCCGAGGAAAAAAGCCTGACGCCACAGCAACAGAAGATGCGTGAATGTAATGTTCAGGCAACGGAACAGTCGCTGAAAGGTGATGATCGCAATAAATTTATGAGTGCCTGCCTGAAAAAAGCAGCGTAATTGCGTAGTACATAAGGGTGAGCAGCGAAATTCGCTCACCCGAAATATCATACTCCCGCGTACGTCCTCCTTTCTATAATTTGGGAAATTTGTTTCAGAATGTTCCTAAATACGATGAATGATGAAAGTTTCTATCAAAAAAAGGTCGTCCCAAATGAAGCGGTTTTATCGCTTCATCAAAATGACCATCAGCGCTCCGGACTGCGATTTGCCCGACGGATCAGGCTGCCGCGCGCGGTGGGATTGGGCGGGATGTTTTTCCCTATCGCGTCGGTCCTGGTGTCTCAGCCGATCACCGGAGGCTGGTGGCTTTTATTGGTAGGATGGGCTTTTGTCTGGCCGCATCTGGCATGGCAGTTGGCGGGCAAAGCAGATGACCCGATGCATAGCGAATTCACCAACTTAAAAGCCGATGCGATTCTGACCGGAATATGGATAGGGCTGATGGGGGTAAACCTGCTACCGTCGACGGCCCTACTGATGATTATCTGTATTAACCTGATGGGCGCAGGGGGAATACGGTTATTCATCGCCGGTCTGGTGTTGACGATTGTCTCATGTCTGGTCACCCTGCAACTGACGGACATCCCCGTGGTGTTTAGCAGTACGCAACTGAGTGTGATGTTGTCGCTGCCGGTGTTGGTGTTGTATCCGCTGCTGTTTGCGTGGGTGAGCTATAAGACGGTCATCAAACTGGCTGAGCACAAGCGTCGGTTGCAGGTGATGAGCACGCGAGATGGTATGACCGGTGTGTATAACCGACGTCATTGGGAGCTTTTGCTGCGCAATGAATTTGATAACTGCCGCCGTTATCAGCGCGACGCCACGTTACTGATTATCGATATCGACCACTTCAAAAGTATTAACGATACCTGGGGCCATGGCGTTGGCGATGAGGCTATTGTCGCGCTAACGCGTCAGTTGCAGATGACGCTGCGCGGCAGCGATGTCATAGGGCGTTTTGGTGGCGATGAATTTGCTGTGATTATGTGCGGTACCCCGGCGAGCAGCGCCATCGCCGCCATGTCTCGCGTCCACGAACGACTCAGCCTATTGCGATTGTCCTGTGCTCCGCAGGTTGCTCTGCGTATCAGCGTCGGCGTCGCACCGCTGACTTCAGAAACGGAACACTATCGAGAATGGCTGAAATCGGCGGATATGGCGCTTTATAAAGCAAAGAATTCCGGACGTAACCGCACTGAAGCGGCGGCCTGACGTCCGATTGCCCACTCAGGATTTGCTTAGTTTTTCCGACTGTTCCATGCACTTAACCATCGCTTCAATGACTGAAGAACGGAAACCACGGGCTTCCAGAACGCGCACGGCCTCAATGGTTGTTCCACCTGGTGAGCACACCATATCCTTCAGTTCTCCAGGATGTTTTCCTGTTTCGAGAACCATTTTTGCTGACCCCATCACCGCCTGTGCGGCGAATTTATACGCCTGCGCACGGGGCATGCCGCCCTGGACGGCCGCATCAGCCATCGCTTCAATAAACATAAACACGTAGGCCGGCGCAGAACCGCTGACGCCGACGACCGGGTGAATCATCGATTCCGCAATCACTTCAGCTTCGCCAAAGCAGCGGAAAATATTTAATACGTCAGCCGTATCTTCCGGCGTCACCAGCGCGTTTGGCGTTACGGAGGTCATGCCCGCATTAACCAGCGACGGTGTGTTGGGCATCGCGCGGATAATTTTACGGTCATGACCCAGCGCGCGGGCAAGCTGATCGAGCGTGACGCCAGCGGCAATAGAGACGACCAGTGAATCTTTGTTCAGGCTGGAGGTGATTTCGCTCAGCACTTTAACCATGATGCCGGGTTTCACAGCACCAAAGACAATATCGGCAATTTGGGCGACTTCCTGCGCCGACTGCGCGGCGTTGATGCCGTACTGGTCGTGTAATGCGGCGACTTTATCAGGAGAGGGGGTATAGACCCAGATTTGTCCGGGGAGAACCTGACCACTGGCGATCATGCCTCCAAGAATGGCTTTGCCCATATTGCCGCAGCCGATAAAACCAATTTTCTTGTCCATCTTGTCACTCCCTATGCGTGATATTCATTGTTTTATACCCGTCATACTTTTGAATTACTTAGGGTATACCTGGGAAAGTTAAGCTTAGCGCGGAATGGATATGTTCAGAAGGAGAAACAGCACTTTGCCGGAAAGTAAAAGCACGAGACAATGTGCGATTGCACAGGAACCAGGAGGTGTTATGACAATATGGGTGGATGCGGATGCGTGTCCGAATGTGATTAAAGATATTTTGTACCGGGCTTCAGAGCGTATGCAGATGCCGCTGATTTTGGTCGCCAACCAGAGTTTGCGCGTGCCGCCTTCGCGTTTTATCCGTACATTACGTGTTCCTGCCGGGTTTGATGTTGCCGATAACGAGATTGTGCGCCAGTGTAGCGCAGGCGATTTGGTGGTAACGGCGGATATACCGCTGGCTTCTGAAGTGATTGAAAAAGGGGCCGCGGCGCTGAATCCTCGTGGCGAACGCTATACCGAAGCCACCATCCGTGAACGTCTGATGATGCGTGATTTTATGGATACACTCCGTGCCAGTGGGATCCAGACCGGAGGCCCGGACACGCTTTCACCGCGCGACCGACAGCATTTTGCTGCTGAACTGGATAAGTGGTGGCTGGAAGTTCAGCGTAGAAAATAACGACTGTAATTTATTTTTTACACTTTCATCATTGTGAAATCTTGTTATAGTGAGAATTAATGGGCTTTTTAGTCTGTAGTGGAACTTATTCTTTACGTTTTTGTGATGTACTAGTTTGATGGTATGATTATAACTTTAACAGCATCAGATCCCGCTTGTGGGCGGCTCTCTGGGGAATTTCTTCGATGACGCAACCTCTTTTTCTTGTTGGCCCGCGGGGCTGTGGTAAGACGACAACCGGTATGGCGCTGGCGAAAGCTATCGACTTCCAGTTTGTTGATACCGATCGCTGGTTGCAATCACATGTGCAAATGACCGTTGCCGAAATCGTTGAAAGAGAGGGGTGGGAAGGATTTCGCGCTCAGGAGACGACCGCTTTGCAGGCCGTGACCGGCCCCTCAACGGTTATTGCGACCGGTGGCGGCATTATTCTTACCGAATATAACCGTCACTACATGCGAAATAACGGCATGGTCATTTATTTAAGCGCGCCGGTCTCGGTACTGGTGAGTCGCCTGGAAGCCGCGCCTGAAGAAGGATTGCGCCCAACCTTAACCGGTAAACCGCTGACCGAAGAGGTGCAGGAAGTGCTTGAGCAACGCGACGAGCTGTATCGTCAAGCGGCGCACTTTATTGTTGATGCAACGCACGAACCCTCTCAGGTTGTGGCTGATATCCTGGCGATGATGTCCCAGGCTGCGCCGCGGTTGCAGGGTGGGGTCTATACTTAACGCTTATCCATTCAAAAGGAAGCGCTATGCCGACAAACCCCCCTTATCCACGTAAAGCGACGATTGTTACTGTTGAAAAAGGTACGCCAGGCCAGACGGTCACCTGGTATCAACTCCGCGCTGACCACCCGAAGCCGAATTCGTTGATTAGCGAACATCCGTCCGCGCAGGAAGCAATGGATGCCAAAAAACGCTATGAGGATCCGCAGAAAACCTGAGGTCGGACGCTGTCTGTGTCACATTTTTCGCACGTCTCTGGAGAGTGCGAAAAATGAAAAGTAAACGATAACAATAAATTATTAGAATGATTTGGAATCTTTACACAATGTATTGCTTATCTGCTGCTACGCTTTTGAACATTTGTAGCGCAGGTCAGTGCCCGGCATTTATCCGGGAATTCACAGCAAAGTAAGAAGACGGTGGAGCAACACATGAGTACGTCGTTGGCTATCCTCACGATTGGCGTTGTGCCGATGTGTGAGGTATTACCGCTCCTGACGGAATATATCGATGAGCAACACATTACCCACCATAGTTTGCTAGGGCAGATGCGGCGGGAAGAGGTGATGGCCGAGTACGCCATCTCGCCGGGCGACGATGTGTTATTAACGCTGCTCAGTGACCAACAGTTGGCGCACGTTTCGCGCCAGAAAGTGGAACGCGCGCTGCAAGGTATCGTTGAGGTGCTGGATAATCAGGGCTTTGACGTTATTTTATTGATGAGCACTGCGGTCATTACTCGTCTGACGATCCGAAACGGCATCCTGCTGGAGCCCTTACGTATTATTCCCCCTCTGGTGGCGTCGATTGTCGACGGGCATCAGGTTGGTGTGATTGTACCCGTCACTGAATTACTCGCCGCCCAGACGCAGAAATGGCAGGTGCTACAAACGCCGCCAGTCTATGCCGTGGCCAATCCCATTGATGGCACTGAACAACAACTGATTGATGCTGGAAAGCAACTTCTTGAACAAGGTGCCGACGTGATTATGCTCGACTGCCTGGGGTTTAATCAGCGTCATCGTGATGTACTGCAAAAATCACTCGACGTTCCGGTACTGTTGTCGAATGTGCTGATAGCCCGTCTGGCTTCGGAACTTCTGGCGTAATTTTGCGTGACAGAGGGAACGTCAGGCCCCTATATTGGTTGTTAACTTAATAACGAGATAGGGCCAGTGGTATGCTTCAAAGTAATGAATACTTTTCCGGCAAAGTAAAATCGATTGGTTTTACCAGCAGCAGTACTGGCCGCGCCAGCGTGGGTGTGATGGTGGAAGGCGAGTACACCTTTGGCACGGCGGCACCTGAAGAGATGACGGTGGTGAGCGGGGCATTGAATGTATTGCTGCCGGGCGAAACTGAGTGGAAAGTGTATGCTGCCGGGGAGACGTTTAACGTGCCTGGGCACAGTGAATTTCATCTGCAGGTCGCAGAGCCGACGTCCTATCTTTGCCGTTACCTGTAAGCGTAATATGCCGGATAAGCCGCTTGTGGCGTTATCCGGCAAGACGGGTGCGCTTAGCGCTGCGCTTCGCCGCCTAATCCTTCCACCAGGCTTTTAATCAACGCTGCCAGTTCACCGGTCATCAGGATGAAATCGGCATCAAAACGCTGACCGTAATCTTCTCTGTCGATATCTTCGTTCTGGTCGCGCAGCTCATCGCAGAACTTCAGACGCTTAATCGAGCCATCGTCACACATCAAAAACTGAATGCGCTGCTGCCAGTCGAGAGCCAGCTTAGTGACGACTTTTCCGGCTTCAATGTGCACGGCGATCTCATCACTCACCAGGTCCTGTTTCTTCGCCCGGATCACACCACCGTCTTCCAGCATGGCTTTCAGTTCGGCTTCATCCAGCAACTGGAATCCTTGCGCAGTCGTCCCGGAACGGACCCATTCGGTGAGCGTGAGCTCTATCGGGTTTTCCAGGGTCAGCGGGACTACCGGCAGTGAGCCCAGGCTTTTACGCAGCAGTGCCAGCGTATCTTCCGCTTTCTTGGCGCTCGCACAGTCGACGATGATCAAATCATTAACGGTGTCTATCCACATCATTGTCTGGCTAAAGCGGCTAAAGGCACGCGGCAGCAAGGAGTGCAACACTTCATCTTTCAGCGAGTCTTTCTCGGTCTTCTTGAGTTTGCGACCCTGCTCAGCTTCCAGCTTGAAGATTTTGGTTTCCAGCGCCTGCTTGATCACCGGCGACGGCAGAATTTTTTCTTCTTTGCGGGCGCAGATAATAATTTGGCCATTGTTAGAATGCGTCAATGCGTCGCTGTGCGATCCCATCGGCGGAACCCAGCCCATTTTTGCCATATCCTGGCTACCACAAGGGGTAAACGTCATTGAGGCAAGCTGTTTTTCCATCTCTTCGGCGCGCAAAGAAACATCGCGGCTAAGACGGTAAACCATTAAATTTTTGAACCACAGCATGATAATTTCCACGGCCTTGTCGTTAAATTCAGCGGGCATAATAACGAATTGTCGGCGGGCGTGCATTGCCTAACACCATGCTCGCCTCTACTCTGTTGATATTCCCAAAAAATGAGGACCAGCGTGTGCGTATAGGAATCGATTTAGGTGGTACCAAAACAGAAGTTATCGCGCTGAGTGATGCGGGGGAGCAACTTTTCCGCCATCGCCTGCCCACGCCGCGTGATGACTACCGGCAAACCATAGAAACTATTGCCGCACTGGTGGATATGGCGGAAAAAGCCACCGGACAGACCGGAACCGTTGGTATGGGGATCCCCGGATCGATTTCCCCTTACACGGGGGTGGTGAAGAATGCCAACTCAACCTGGCTCAATGGGCAGCCTTTTGACAAAGACTTAAGCGTGCGTCTGAACCGGGAGGTCCGTCTGGCTAACGATGCTAACTGCCTGGCGGTCTCTGAAGCGGTAGACGGCGCTGCGGCGGGCGCGCAAACGGTGTTCGCGGTGATTATCGGTACCGGCTGCGGCTCCGGGGTGGCGTTCAATGGTCGGGCACATATCGGCGGCAACGGTACTGCGGGTGAGTGGGGGCATAATCCGCTGCCGTGGATGGACGAAGATGAACTGCGCTATCGGCAGGAAGTACCGTGTTACTGCGGGAAGCAAGGTTGTATTGAAACCTTCATCTCCGGGACCGGGTTCGCCACGGATTATCATCGCCTGAGCGGTAATAAACTGAAAGGTAGCGATATTATTCGGCTGGTGAGCGAAGGTGATGCGCTGGCGGAACAGGCGTTACGCCGCTATGAATTGCGCCTGGCAAAATCGTTGGCTCATGTGGTGAACATCCTTGACCCGGACGTCATCGTACTGGGGGGCGGGATGAGCAATGTCGACAGGTTGTATCAGACCGTTCCGTCATTGATTAAACAGTTCGTCTTTGGCGGTGAGTGTGCAACGCCTTTACGCAAGGCGTTGCACGGTGATTCCAGTGGGGTTCGCGGTGCGGCCTGGCTGTGGCCGCAGGGGTAATTTTGCTATGCCGGATGGCGCTTATCCGGCATACAATTTATGCCCGTAGGGCGGTTCAGACGCCCATACAGCAGCAGCGATGACATGGCGGAAAACGACAGCAGGGCCGCTGGGAGGGTTACGTAGTTGTAGGCAAAACCCAGCGTCAGCATCATGCCGCCGCAGTATGCGCCAACCGCGCTACCGAGGTTAAAGGCCATTTGCCCACCGGCGGCACCCAGCAGTTCGCCGCCTTTCGCATTTTGCAGCAGCAAAATTTGTAGCGGGGCCGACAGCGCAAACAGACCCGCGCAGCAAATAAAGGCGAAGGTCAGCGACGCGGCTTTCATATCGCCGACGAAAAACAGCATCACCAGGGCCAGCACAATCACGAAGTCGGTCACCACCGCAATGCGCAGCGGCGTATAGCGGCCCGAAATCCGCCCACTCAGCAGATTGCCCAGCACCATGCCTAATCCAGCCAGCATCATGATGAAGGTCATCAGCGCTTCAGAAAAACCGGAGATATACATCATGTATGGCTTCACATAGCTAAACCAGGCGAACACGCCGGCGTTGCCAAACATCGTAGCGGAGAAAATAAGCCACGGTGCCGGGCTTTTCAGAAAGTGAAATTGCTCTCGCAGTTTGCCTTTTGCTTCGTCACTGATGTTGGGCACCCAGAAGGCAATCGACGCAATGACTGCAATGTTAAACACGGCGATCAGCAAAAAGGTGTAGCGCCAGCTAAATGCCTGACTCAGCCAGGTACCGACGGGAATGCCAATCAGGTTGGCGACGGTCATCCCACTGACCATGCCAGCGACGGCGGCGGTGACTTTCCCCGGGCGTGCGAGTTTAGTCAGAATTATGGCCCCGACGCCAAAGAATGCACCGTGCGGAAAACCGGAAACCAGCCTGCCGACCGCCAGCATAAAATAGGATGAGGAGAGGGTGAAGATGGCGTTACCTATTACACACAACGTGACCAGAAACAGCAGAATATGTTTCAGCGAAAAGCGGTTGGAAAAGATCGCAATAATCGGTGCACCCAGCACCACGCCGAAGGCGTAAAACGAAATCATGTGGCCCGCCGCAGGAATGGAAATTCCTACATCTCGCGCCAGCTCGGTTAACACACCCATGATGCCAAACTCGGCCATGCCCAGCCCAAACGTCCCGAGGGCTAAAGAGAAAATCACTTTTTTCATACGACCTGCCAGCAATATCAGCGCTGATGTGCGCCACAGCGGCGAACGTTCGCCGCCAATAAGAGCATAGCTTGCGGATAAGTGAAATGAAATGCCATTTCATATCCGTCTCTGAGTATGCAATATTATGCTACATATTGTGCCGGATGGCGCTAACGCTTATCCGGCCTGTGAAGCCGCACCCGTCTGCCGACTACTCCACCGCAAACATCTTGTCGAGTTTGCTATAACCCAGTCCGTTGATTTTCTTCACCTTGATTTGCACCGGAATGCGCTCTTTCATGGCCTCGACGTGGCTTATAACGCCAATGGTTTTGCCGGTGGCATTTAGCGCATCCAGCGCGTCCAACGCGGTATCCAGCGTTTCGCTGTCCAGCGTGCCAAAACCTTCATCAAGGAACAGGGAGTCAATGCGCGTTTTGTGGCTGACCAGATCGGACAGTGCCAGGGCCAGGGCCAGACTTACCAGGAAGCTTTCACCGCCGGACAGCGTGCGGGTATCGCGAACGGCGTCGGCTTGCCAGGTATCAACCACTTCCAGCTCCAGCGCTTCGCTGGCTTTTCGCTGTAGCAGATAGCGACCGTGCAGGCGGGTCAGTTGATTATTAGCCAACCACACCAGGTTATCCAGCGTCAGACCTTGGGCAAACTTGCGGAATTTATCCCCTTCTTTCGAGCCAATTAGCGCATTCAGATAGCCCCAGTCTTCGACCTGGCTGGCCGCCTCTTTAATCTGCTGCATTAATGCCTGCTGACGCTGGCGGTTATCGCTGTCCTGCTTAAGCTGCTGGCGTAACTCCCCCTGTTGGGTGGTGTTCTCTCGAAGTTGTTGCGCCAGTTGTTGCAGCCGGGCTTGCAGGGTTTGTGCGTCGGCGTCCAGCCCCTCCGGGCGCAGCGCCTGATGCGTCTGCAGTTGTTGGCTGGCTTGCCCGGACAGCGCCGTTGCCTGCTGCGATTGATTTTCCAGCGTCTGTTTTAACTGCTCAAGGCGGCGGACGGTATCGTCATCCAGCAGCGCGGAGAGGAACGCCTCTTGATCGGCAAAGCAACTGGCCGCCAGGGCGGCGGTAAATTGCGCCTGCGACTGTTGCAAACGTTCGCTTTCCAGCGTTTCCTGCTGTTGCTGTGCGGCAAGCTGGCTTTGCAGCGACACGCAGTCGTCGTGAATTTCGCGCCAGTTTTCAGGGATAACCGTTTCGGCTTCTGCGGTGTCCGTTGCCGGAAGCGTGTCGAGCAGCGGCTTCAGGGCGTGAATGCGTTCCTGAATCACGCCATGCTGCGTCTGTTTCTCCTGCCACTGCGCGAATTCGGTTTCGCGGGCGCTTAACCAGGCTGCCTCTGTGCCGTCTTCCGGTGCAGTCAGTGACAGCGCGGACAAGGCGCTTTCCAGCCCCTGATGCGTCGTCGCCAGCTGTTGTTGATACTGGCGTTCCTGTTGTTGCTGATCGTGTAACTGGTTTTCCAGCGTCAGGCGCTGGCTGAGCAGATAAAGCTGGCGCTCGTAGTGCTCCTGTTCGCCCATCCAGCCGGTAATATCCTCCTGAATATTCAGCGTAATATTCAGAGCGGTGCAAACGTCCTGCCACTCTTTAGTGAGTGCTTGCTCTTCCTGAGAGAGCGTCTGTATCTCTTCTGTCTCACGCTGGATTTGCTGTGTCAGGGCATTGACCTGCCCCAGAACCAGCAGACCTTCCTCTTTCAGTGCTGTGACTTCTTTGGCTAACTGGTCGCGACGCCGCTGGTTTGCACTCAGTTCCAGCGCCTGATACTCCGAGACCGCAGGATGTGCAGTAGAGCCGCATAACGGGCAGGGCTGTCCGGCCTGCAAAAGCGCGCGCTCTGCCTCCAGACTTTTGATTTTTTCTTCCTGTTTGCAGAGCGTTTCAACGTCCAGGTAGTGCTGATTTTTTTCTTTATATTGCTGTCGGCGTAGCGCGAGCGTTTCATTGAGCGCGGCCTGCTGCGCCTGCGCTTTTTGCACGCTTTCACCGTTCTGACGCAGACGTTTTTGCAACGGCTGATAGCGAGCATGAAGTGAGGTCAGACGCTGACGGAAAGCCCGTGATTGCGCTTGCTGTTCCATCGCGACCGCAACCTCATCCGCGGTGAGCGTCAGGGCATTTTCCGGCAACGCCGCCAGTTTCTGGCGTAACTCAGCGATACGGGCAGCGAGCGCCGTAAGCTGATGCTTATCGCGACTACGCTGAGAAAAAAGAGCGCGCCAGCCCGCAATCTCCTGGCCCCATAAGCGGAATCGATCATGCTCCGCCAACCACTGCGCCAGTGCGGTAAGTTCGGTCTGAAGTTGCTCGTGGCTGCGCAGTGCACCGTTGCGGATGCGCGCGCGCAGCGAGGTTTTAGCGTGTAAGCGAGTATTTACTTCAATGATCCGCTGCTTTGTTTGCGCCAGGCGTGCAGTCTGCTCCTGCTGGCGATCCCACAGTGGACGAAGCTGGTTGGCAGGCTGAGCGAGCTGGAGTCTTGCCAGCTCAGGCGCGGCGTCCGCAAGCGCCTGTTGGGCCTGCTGCGCTAAGCTAGCCACGCGCTGCTGTTCACGAACCAGTTCTTCGCTGCGCGTAACCCATTGAAAATCTTTCTGCTGATGTTGCTGCTGCGCCAGCAAAATTTTTTCTTCGTCAGTAAGTACCTGCAAACTTTGCTGCAACTGCTGTTGCTGCTCTTCGCTTAACAGTACGACACCCGCCGCCTGCGCTTCGCATATTTCGAGCGTATTGCGCGCCGCTTTGTGTTTTTCAAACACCATTGCCGAAATTTGTCCGTAGATTTCGGTGCCGGTCAGCTCTTCCAGCAGCTCAGCGCGCTCCTTGGGTTTGGCGTTAAGGAAGGCGGCAAATTGCCCCTGCGACAGCAGCATCGAACGCGTAAACCGTCCGTAATCCAGCCCGGTGAGCGTGGCGGTCATGTCCAGTTTATCTTTGATTTTATCGGCGAGGATTTTTCCGTCGGCGCAGCGGGCAAGTTCCACGCGCGGGACCTGCAGATTGCCGTCAGGCTGATTACGCGCCCGATTCTGGCTCCAGAACGCGCGGTAGGCTTCGCCTTTAACTTCGAACTCGACCTCTGCCAGACACTCGGCGGTGTCGCGGGTCATCAGGTCGTTTTGCGACTGTGATACGGTATTCAGGCGCGGTGTCTCGTGGTACAGCGCGAGACAAATCGCATCAAGCAGGGTGGTTTTTCCGGCCCCTGTAGGCCCGGTGATGGCAAACAGACCGTTGCTGGCAAAAGGCTCTGCCGTAAAATCGACTTTCCATTCCCCTTTCAGGGAGTTGAGGTTTTTCAGGCGCAGGCTAAGAATTTTCATGCGTCAGCCTCCCCGGCAAGCGTCTGTAACGTGTCATTAAACAGCTGATTAAGACGTTCCCGCCTCGGCGCTTCCAGTTCCTCCAGCGCCAGACGGCGGTCAAAGACTTCCGTCACGCTCAGTTCGCTCAGCGTTTCACGCCGCTCATTGGCCATAATACGCTCGCGCTGCTCCCGACTGCGGCGCACCAGCAGAACCTCTACCGGCAGGTCTTCCGTCAACGCCTGAATTTTGCGCTGCATGTCGTGCAGGTAATCGTCGGTGGTGATTTCAATATCTAACCAGACGGGCGTTTGCAGCTCTACATCGCGCCATTGCTCAAGCTGGGCGGTAATGGCGGCTAAATCGCCTTTCAATACTGCCAGCGGCTGCGTGACCGGTACGGTGAGATTGTCGACGGTATGTAGCTTGCCGTCTTCGAAGCTCACCAGATGCACGCCTTTGTTTTTGCCACATTCGTCAAAACTGAGGGCAATCGGCGAGCCACAGTAGCGAATATGTTCTGTTCCGCCGATGACCTGCGCCCGGTGAATATGTCCCAACGCGATGTAATCTGCTGGCGGGAAATTCTGCGCCGGAAAGGCATCCAGTGTGCCAATATAAATGTCACGTACCGCGTCACTTTTGCTGGCACCGACGGTCGTCAGGTGCCCGGTTGCAATGATCGGCAGGTTGCGTTCACCGCGCAGTTCACAGGCGTCCAGGTACTGCTGCTGGTAATAGTCGGTAATTGCCCCCAGCAAATGCTGTTGTTTTTCGCTGCCGGTGAGTCCCGCCTGGCTGGTGATGATGTCGCGTGGGCGTAAAAAGGGAATCGGGCACAGCACGGCGCCTGGCGTGCCGTCGCGGCGTTTCAGTATTTGCGGTCCATGGCCTGCGCTGGCGACCACCGTGGTGTTCAGAAACGCCAAAATATCGCGTGATTCATTAAGCGTGGCGACCGAGTCATGGTTGCCTGCCAGCACCACCAGGTGGCAGCCTGTTTGCTGCAAATTGACGACAAAGCGGTTGTAAATCTCGCGGGCATAGCTCGGCGGTGAGCCGGTATCAAAAATATCGCCTGCCACAATAATGGCATCCACCTGATGGGATTGTGCGGTCTCCAGCAGCCAGTCAAGAAAGGCCTGATGCTCGGCGGCGCGGCTCTTGCTGTAGAAGTTTTGGCCCAGATGCCAGTCTGAGGTATGAAGGATGCGCATACGAGTTCCATGACGAAAAAGCAATGAGGGGGATTATACCCTTGCAATGGCGTGAATATCTTGTTTCCGGGCTGTCATAATTCAACAACATTGGTTAAGCCTGGACTATCTTTTTCATAAATCTGTCATAAATCTGACGCATAATGGCGGCGTATAGAGGGTATGAACGATTAAATTAAAACAGGGCAAATCATGGCGAGACGTATTCTGGTCGTAGAAGATGAAGCTCCAATTCGTGAAATGGTCTGCTTCGTGCTCGAGCAAAACGGGTTCCAACCTGTAGAAGCCGAAGACTATGACAGTGCGGTGAATCAACTCAATGAACCCTGGCCGGATCTTATCCTGCTTGACTGGATGCTTCCCGGTGGCTCGGGGTTACAGTTCATTAAACACCTCAAACGTGAAGCGATGACGCGGGACATCCCGGTGATGATGCTGACGGCAAGAGGTGATGAAGAAGATCGCGTACGTGGGCTGGAAACCGGTGCGGATGACTATATCACCAAGCCGTTTTCGCCGAAGGAACTGGTGGCGCGCATTAAAGCCGTACTGCGTCGTATTTCACCAATGGCGGTTGAAGAAGTTATTGAGATGCAGGGGCTGAGCCTTGATCCCACCTCGCATCGTGTAATGACCGGCGAAGAACCGCTGGATATGGGGCCAACTGAGTTCAAACTGCTGCATTTCTTTATGACTCATCCTGAGCGCGTCTACAGCCGCGAACAACTACTTAATCATGTCTGGGGCACCAACGTGTACGTAGAAGACCGGACGGTTGACGTGCATATCCGCCGCTTGCGTAAGGCGCTGGAGCACAGCGGCCACGATCGCATGGTGCAGACGGTACGCGGAACGGGATACCGTTTTTCAACCCGCTTCTGACCGGCACGGAAAATAGCCCATTAGATCAAGTTGTATAGGGAGTGCGACGTTTGCTGGAACGATTGTCATGGAAAAGGCTGGTACTGGAGCTGATACTTTGCTGCATTCCGGCTTTTATCCTTAGTGCTTTTTTCGGTTATCTGCCGTGGTTTTTACTGGCATCGGTAACGGGTCTGCTTATCTGGCATTTCTGGAATTTACTGCGTTTGTCCTGGTGGCTGTGGGTCGACAGGAGTATGACGCCTCCGCCGGGGCGGGGCAGTTGGGAACCGCTGCTTTACGGCCTGCATCAAATGCAACTGCGTAACAAAAAACGCCGCCGCGAACTGGGTAATCTGATTAAACGTTTTCGCAGCGGGGCTGAATCGCTGCCTGATGCGGTGGTACTGACCACCGAAGAGGGTGGGATTTTCTGGTGTAACGGCCTGGCACAGCAGGTTCTGGGACTGCGTTGGCCGGACGATAGTGGGCAAAATATTCTTAACCTGCTTCGCTACCCGGAATTTACCTCATACCTGAAAACGCGCGACTTTAGTCGGCCAATTAATTTGGTACTTAATACCGGGCGGCATCTGGAAATTAGGGTGATGCCGTATACCGACAAGCAGTTGCTGATGGTGGCGCGCGATGTCACGCAGATGCACCAACTGGAAGGCGCGCGGCGTAATTTCTTTGCCAACGCCAGCCACGAGTTGCGTACGCCGCTGACGGTGCTGCAAGGTTATCTGGAGATGATGCAGGAGCATCCCCTGGAAGGGGCAACGCGAGAGAAAGCGCTGGATACCATGCGTGAGCAAACGCAGCGTATGGAAGGGCTGGTGAAACAGTTGCTGACGCTATCGAAAATAGAAGCCGCACCGACACTGCCGCAGAATGAAAAAGTAGATGTGCCGATGATACTGCGCGTGGCTGAGCACGAAGCACAAACGCTGAGCCAGAATAAACACACGTTTACCTTCGACGTGGATAATCGCCTGAGCGTGATGGGTAACGAGGAGCAACTGCGTAGCGCAATCTCGAATCTTATCTATAACGCGGTGAACCATACGCCGGCGGGAACACACATCACCGTGCGCTGGCAGCGGGCGACGGCGGGAGCCGAGTTCAGCGTCGAAGATAATGGGCCTGGAATTGCGCCTGAGCACATTCCTCGTTTGACCGAGCGTTTCTACCGCGTGGATAAAGCGCGATCGCGGCAAACGGGCGGTAGCGGGCTGGGGCTGGCTATTGTGAAGCATGCTTTAAATCATCACGACAGCCGATTGAATATCGAGAGTACGCCGGGCAAAGGGACGCGGTTTAGCTTTGTGCTAGCGGAACGTTTACTTGCCAAAAGTAACGATTGAGGCGTATCCGTAAGATTATCTTTCCAAAAGCCAGCGAAAGCTGGCTTTTTTACGCGGGTCAATACAGTCATCCTGAATTTTACGACGTCTGATTGTTTTTTGTTCGCATTATTACCCATACCTTTTTCCCGGAAATGGTGTTTTGTTCTAACTGGATTTTTCATATCGCTATATTGTTCTGGTTTTTAGATCCCACCTTGCTTTAAAACGTTATAAGCGTTTAAATTGCGCACCATGTGCTGTCATACCGACTGCATTTACGCGGTAAATCGAAAAACTATTCTTCGCCGCGCCCGGCTGGGAGAATTTCCCGCTGGAATTGATTAAAAATGCCGCTGTATCGTCCCAAAAGGGAAGGGCAAAAATTTAACCTTTACAACACCACATTCACATCCACAGGCTGTAAGACTTTATGACCCATCAGTTAAAATCGCGCGATATCATCGCACTGGGATTTATGACATTTGCACTGTTTGTAGGTGCAGGTAACATTATTTTCCCCCCAATGGTTGGTTTGCAGGCCGGCGAACACGTCTGGACTGCGGCTTTTGGCTTTCTGATTACCGCTGTTGGCCTGCCGGTGCTCACCGTTGTGGCGCTGGCGAAAGTCGGCGGTGGTGTAGACAGCCTCAGCACTCCGATCGGCAAAGTGGCCGGTTTAGTACTGGCTACCGTCTGTTATCTGGCCGTTGGGCCGTTATTTGCAACGCCGCGTACCGCAACGGTCTCCTTTGAAGTGGGGATTGCCCCGCTGACCGGTGACTCCGCGCTGCCGCTGTTTATCTACAGCGTGGTCTATTTCGCGATTGTCATCCTGGTGTCGCTCTATCCGGGCAAACTGCTGGATACCGTGGGGAATTTCCTCGCGCCGCTGAAAATTCTGGCGCTGGTTGTGCTGTCTGTTGCTGCGATTATCTGGCCTGCCGGTCCGATCAGCAATGCCATGGAAGCCTATCAAACTGCGGCGTTTTCCAACGGCTTCGTGAACGGCTATCTGACGATGGATACGCTGGGGGCGATGGTCTTTGGTATTGTTATCGTGAACGCCGCGCGTTCGCGTGGCGTTACTGAAGCACGTCTACTGACACGTTATACCGTCTGGGCAGGTTTGATGGCTGGTGTCGGCTTAACGCTGCTGTACCTCGCCTTGTTCCGTCTGGGTTCAGACAGCGCGATTCTGGTCGATCAGTCTGCTAACGGCGCGGCAATTCTGCATGCGTATGTTCAGCACACCTTCGGCGGTGCAGGTAGCCTGCTGCTGGCCGCGTTGATTTTCATCGCTTGCCTGGTGACGGCGGTTGGCCTGACTTGTGCGTGTGCTGAGTTCTTTGCGCAGTACATTCCACTGTCTTACCGTACGCTGGTGTTTATCCTTGGCGGCTTCTCGATGGTGGTGTCAAACCTCGGCTTGAGCCACCTGATTCAGATCTCGATTCCGGTCCTGACGGCTATTTATCCGCCCTGTATCGCACTGGTTGTATTAAGCTTTACCCGCTCATGGTGGCATAATTCTTCCCGCGTCATTGCACCTGCGATGTTTATCAGCCTGATTTTTGGTATCCTTGATGGCATTAAAGCTTCTGCAATTGGCGACGTGTTACCGGCCTGGACCCAGCGTTTACCGCTGGCAGAGCAAGGTCTGGCGTGGTTGATGCCAACAGTCGTGATGGTGGTCCTGGCCGTAATTTGGGACCGCGCAGCAGGTCGACAAGTGACCTCCAGCGCACACTAATATCACTGACAATAAGTTTTAACCACGGGGCTATTAATATGGCCCCGTGGTTTTTTTATTGTGTTAACAGGTTAGGAATCGATGGAAAGTAATAACAAGCTAAAGCGTGGGCTGAGCACCCGGCACATCCGCTTTATGGCATTAGGTTCGGCAATTGGTACCGGGCTGTTCTATGGCTCAGCCGATGCCATCAAAATGGCAGGGCCGAGCGTGTTGTTGGCCTATATTATCGGCGGCGCGGCGGCGTACATTATCATGCGCGCGCTGGGCGAAATGTCCGTTCATAACCCAGCAGCCAGCTCGTTTTCGCGCTATGCGCAGGAAAACCTCGGACCGTTGGCAGGCTACATTACCGGCTGGACCTACTGTTTTGAAATCCTGATTGTCGCTATTGCCGACGTGACCGCCTTCGGTATTTATATGGGCGTCTGGTTCCCGGCGGTGCCGCACTGGATTTGGGTTCTGAGCGTAGTGCTGATTATCTGCGCCATCAACCTGATGAGTGTGAAGGTGTTTGGCGAACTAGAGTTCTGGTTCTCATTCTTTAAGGTCGCCACCATCATCATTATGATTGTCGCCGGTTTTGGCATCATCATTTGGGGGATCGGCAACGGTGGGCAACCAACCGGCATCCATAACCTGTGGAGCAACGGTGGGTTCTTCAGTAACGGCTGGTTGGGCATGATTATGTCGCTGCAAATGGTGATGTTTGCCTATGGTGGCATTGAAATCATCGGCATTACTGCCGGTGAAGCGAAGAACCCGCAGGAGTCGATCCCGCGTGCAATTAACTCCGTGCCGATGCGAATCCTCGTGTTTTACGTGGGCACGCTGTTCGTCATTATGTCTATTTACCCATGGAATCAGGTGGGCACCGACGGGAGTCCTTTTGTTCTGACGTTCCAGCATATGGGCATTACCTTTGCGGCAGGTATCCTTAACTTTGTGGTGCTGACCGCCTCGCTGTCGGCGATCAACTCTGATGTCTTTGGCGTGGGCCGTATGCTGCACGGTATGGCGGAGCAGGGAAGTGCACCGAAAATGTTCGCCAAAACCTCGCGTCGCGGCGTGCCGTGGGTGACGGTGATGGTGATGACCATTGCCCTGCTGTTTGCGGTGTATCTCAACTACATCATGCCGGAGAACATCTTCCTGGTGATCGCCTCGTTGGCGACGTTTGCCACGGTGTGGGTATGGATCATGATCCTGCTGTCGCAGATTGCCTTCCGCCGTCGTCTGCCGCCGGAAGAGGTCAAAGCACTGACGTTTAAAGTACCGGGCGGTGTAGTTACGACGGTGATTGGCCTGATTTTCTTGGTCTTTATCATCGGGCTTATTGGCTACCATCCGGATACCCGTATTTCGCTGTACGTTGGTTTCGCGTGGATTGCCCTACTGCTGGTGGGGTGGGTGTTCAAACGCCGCCGTGAGCGTCAACTGGCTGAAGCACAGTAATTTTTTTGCCGGGTAAGGCTTGCGCCTCCCGGCATTTTCTCCTCCCCCGAACTCCTCCCCCAATAAACGTTAAGATGATGAGTGATCCTTAACTTTCCTATGGCAAGGTGACTTCATTTTCATCAAAGGGGATACGTGATGTTGAACGCCTGGCACCTTCCGGTTGCCCCATTTGTTAAGCAAAACAACGATAAACTGACGATTACGCTCTGGCTGGCAGGGGACAATCAACCCCAGCGGGTCACGTTACGCGCAGAAAATGATAACGAAGAGATCTCGCTCGGCATGCATAAGCAGCGCAGCCAGCCGCAGCCTGGCGTGACCGCGTGGCGCGCGGCAATCGATCTCTCCTGCGGCCAGCCTCGTCGACGCTATAGCTTTAAGCTGCTGTGGCTCGATCGCCAGCTGTGGTTTACCCCGCAAGGGTTCAGCCGATTTCCGCCCGCGCGGCTGGAACAGTTTGCTGTGGATGTGCCAGACAATGGTCCGCAATGGGTGGCCGACCAGGTTTTCTATCAGATTTTCCCGGACCGCTTTGCCCGCGGTCAGTCGCGCGATACAGAACAGGATAACGTCTATTACCACCACGCGGCCGGGCACGATATTGTGCAGCGCGACTGGGATGAACCGCTGAACGCACAGGCCGGAGGCTCGACGTTCTACGGTGGTGATTTGGACGGGATCAGCGAGAAGCTGCCGTACCTGAAAAGCTTAGGGGTAACAGCACTGTATCTGAACCCGGTGTTTACCGCACCGAGCGTGCATAAATACGATACCGAAGATTATCGCCATGTTGACCCCCAGTTTGGTGGCGACAGGGCGCTATTACGCCTGCGGCATAACACGCAGCAACAGGGAATGCGCCTGGTGTTGGACGGCGTATTCAATCACAGTGGCGATTCGCACGCCTGGTTCGACAGGCATCATCAGGGAACAGACGGGGCGTGCCATAACCCGGACTCGCCCTGGCGCGACTGGTACCATTTCTCTGACGACGGCGTCGCATTGGACTGGCTGGGTTACGCCAGCCTGCCGAAGCTGGATTTTGCCTCGGAAAGCCTGGTAAACGAAATTTATCGCGGCGAGGACAGCATTGTCCGTCACTGGTTAAAAGCGCCGTGGAGCATGGACGGCTGGCGGCTTGATGTTGTGCACATGCTGGGAGAAGCCGGTGGAGCGCGCAATAACCTGCAGCATGTGGCCGGGATCACCCAGGCG
The DNA here is from genome assembly GCF_057838705.1 of Citrobacter sp. KH_055_1. Taxonomy (NCBI): domain Bacteria; kingdom Pseudomonadati; phylum Pseudomonadota; class Gammaproteobacteria; order Enterobacterales; family Enterobacteriaceae; genus Citrobacter; species Citrobacter sp. KH_055_1. Next base: position 3,608,059 of record NZ_CM174473.1, on the reverse strand, counting down.
GCGAAAGAAACGCAGCCAGAAGCCTATGTGGTCGGTGAACACTTTGGCGATGCGCGCCAGTGGCTGCAGGCCGATGCCGAAGATGCCGCCATGAACTACCGTGGTTTTACCTTCCCGCTCTGGGGATTTCTCGCCAACACCGACATCTCTTACGATCCGCAATCTATTGATGCTCAAACGTGCATGGCGTGGATGGATAACTACCGTGCGGGATTATCGCATCAGCAGCAGTTGCGTATGTTCAACCAGCTCGACAGCCACGATACCGCTCGTTTTAAATCTTTACTGGGCAAAGATGTTGCGCGCCTGCCACTGGCGGTGGTGTGGCTGTTTACGTGGCCTGGCGTGCCGTGTATTTACTACGGTGATGAAGTGGGGCTGGATGGAAATAACGATCCGTTCTGTCGTAAACCGTTCCCGTGGCAGAAGGATCAACAGGACGGCGAACTGTTGGCGCTGTACCAGCGGTTGGCGAAATTACGTCATCGTAGCAAGGCGCTACGCCACGGCGGCTGTCAGGTAATTTACGCCGAAGATAACGTGGTGGTATTTGTTCGGATGCTTAACCAGCAGCGCGTACTGGTGGCGATTAACCGGGGACACGCCTGTGAAGTGGTCCTGCCGTCGTCGCCGTTGCTCAATGTCGCGCAGTGGCGGCACGAAGAGGGCAAAGGCCAGGTCATGGGTGATGTACTGACGTTGCCTGCAATCTCAGCGTCGGTGTGGTCGGGTCATTGAGATAAAAAAAGGCCCGCATTTGCGGGCCTTGTTCAATTCATGCCAATTACAGGCTGGAGACGTTTTCGGTCAGGTATTTTGCCACGCCGTCCGGAGACGCGTTCATACCTTCTTTACCTTTTTCCCACTGTGCAGGGCAAACGTCACCGTGCTCTTCGTGGAACTGCAGCGCGTCAACCATACGCAGCATTTCGTCGATGTTACGACCCAGCGGCAGATCGTTAACCACCTGGTGGCGAACAACGCCGTTCGCGTCGATCAGGAAAGAACCGCGCAGAGCAACGCCCGCTTCCGGGTGCTCGATGCCGTAAGCTTTCTGGATTTCGCGCTTGATGTCAGCAACCATTGCGTATTTCACTGCACCGATGCCGCCTTTGTCGACAGGGGTGTTACGCCATGCGTTATGGACAAATTCAGAGTCAAAAGAAACGCCAACCACTTCAACGCCGCGCTTCTGGAATTCTTCGTAACGTTTGTCGAACGCGATCAGTTCAGACGGGCAAACGAAGGTGAAGTCCATCGGCCAGAAGAACAGAACGGTGGTTTTACCGTTGGTATGCTGTTTGAAGTTGAAGTTATCAACAATCTCACCGCTACCCAGTACCGCAGCTGCTGTGAAATCCGGAGCCTGACGAGTTACCAGTACCATATAATTCTCCTGCAAAGTTAAGGGTTTTTTGGAACGCAACGCGGGCCAGTATAGAGAGTGTTCGGGAATAAGACAAAGAGGCGCTGACAATCAATGAGACAGGTTTTGGCTATCAATGTTTTGCCGGATGGTGGCGTCACCTTATTCGGCCCAGTGCTGTCGGGCGATCAAAGTGCTTTACGGCGGGCCTGTTCCATCATCTGCGGATAAAAACGCCAGAAGCGTTCTTCCAGCGCGTCGTAATGTCTGTCCAGGTCATACCACGAGTCGCGCAGGGCATCGAGACGCGGGCGGCGGCTGGCCATGCCATTGAGCACATCCTGGATAAAATCCATATCCTGATAGCGCTCCAGCCATTTCTCTGACCACATGTAATTGTTCAGATTGACAAAGCGCGGCGGCGATTCAGGCAAGATTGTGGCAACCTGAGTATGGGCGTAGCGGACAAAGGCTGCTAATGGGAAGTCGGGCGAGATTTCTGCCCAGTGGCGCGATAAAAAGTGATCCCACATCACGTCGAGCGTAATCGGCGCGACGCGGCGCGTTTCGCTGCGAAACCACTCTTTAGCTTCACGGACTTCCGGCAGGTTGTCGGTCATGACGTCGATTCGACGATGCATGAAAATGCCGTCCACCACCTCAGGCGCAAAACTGGATGCCGGGTTTCCGCGAACAAAATCCGCCAGCAGGTTGCCGGAGAGTGAACTGTCGGCTAAATGCGCCAGATGTAAATGTGCAAGAAAATTCATTATCGATTATCTGTCCAAAAGCGGGGTAAAGGTTGCAGGGAAAGCGCCCCGGCACTAGACTACCCGCCTCTTATTTTAGTCTGAGTCAGTGTCATGCGCGTTACCGATTTCACCTTTGAACTTCCTGAATCCCTGATTGCCCACTATCCGCAAGCAGAGCGCAGTAGCTGCCGTTTGCTGTCGCTGGATGGGCCAACGGGCGCGCTGACGCACGGTACTTTCACCGATTTGCTCGACAAGCTCAACCCCGGAGATCTTCTGGTCTTTAACAATACCCGCGTGATCCCGGCCCGCCTGTTTGGGCGTAAAGCCAGCGGCGGCAAGATTGAAGTGCTGGTTGAGCGCATGCTCGATGACAAACGTATTCTGGCTCATATTCGCGCATCCAAAGCGCCGAAGCCGGGTGCTGAGCTGTTGCTGGGCGATGATGAAAGCATTAAAGCGACGATGGTTGCGCGCCATGATGCGCTGTTTGAAGTGGCGTTTGACGACGAACGCAGCGTACTGGATATCCTCAACGCCATCGGCCATATGCCGCTGCCGCCGTATATCGACCGCCCGGATGAAGACGCCGACCGTGAACTGTACCAGACCGTATACAGCGAAAAACCTGGCGCCGTGGCGGCACCGACAGCGGGTCTGCACTTTGACGATCCGTTACTGGCAAAACTGCGTGAAAAGGGCATTGAGATGGCGTTTGTGACGCTGCACGTTGGGGCGGGGACGTTCCAGCCGGTGCGCGTAGACACCATTGAAGATCACATCATGCATTCCGAATATGCGGAAGTTCCGCAGGACGTGGTCGACGCGGTACTGGCGGCGAAAGCGCGCGGTAATCGCGTGATCGCGGTAGGGACGACCTCAGTTCGTTCGCTGGAAAGCGCGGCTCAGGCGGCGAAAAATGATCTGATTGAACCGTTCTTCGGGGATACGCAAATCTTTATCTACCCGGGCTATCAGTACAACGTCATCGATGCGCTGGTAACCAACTTCCATCTCCCTGAATCGACATTGATTATGTTGGTTTCGGCGTTTGCAGGTTATAAAAACACCATGAACGCCTATCATGAAGCGGTTAAAGCGGAATATCGCTTTTTTAGTTACGGTGATGCGATGTTTATCACGTACAATCCGCAGGCTATTTCTGAGCGTGTCGGGGAGTAAGTTCCCGGCATGAGTATTTTACGTCGGACTGTTTTTCTGACGCAGGAGTTAAGATGAAATTTGAACTGGATACCACAGACGGTCGCGCTCGCCGCGGACGCCTTGTTTTTGATCGTGGCGTAGTGGAAACGCCTGCTTTTATGCCTGTCGGTACCTACGGTACGGTGAAAGGTATGACGCCGGAAGAAGTTGAAGCGACCGGCGCACAAATTATTCTCGGCAACACGTTCCACCTGTGGCTGCGCCCTGGGCAGGAAATCATGAAGCTGCATGGCGATTTGCATGACTTCATGCAGTGGAAAGGACCGATCCTCACCGATTCTGGCGGTTTCCAGGTATTCAGCCTGGGCGATATCCGTAAGATTACCGAGCAGGGTGTACATTTCCGCAACCCGATCAACGGCGATCCGATTTTCCTCGATCCTGAGAAATCGATGGAGATTCAATACGATCTCGGTTCCGATATCGTGATGATTTTCGACGAATGTACACCGTACCCGGCTGACTGGGACTATGCTAAACGCTCGATGGAGATGTCATTGCGTTGGGCACAGCGTAGCCGTGACCGTTTTGATAGCCTCGGCAACAAAAATGCGCTTTTTGGCATCATTCAGGGCAGCGTTTACGAAGATTTACGTGATATCTCTGTTAAAGGTCTGGTAGATATAGGCTTTGATGGCTACGCTGTCGGCGGTTTGGCTGTGGGTGAACCGAAAGAAGACATGCACCGTATTCTGGAACATGTTTGCCCACAAATTCCGGCAGATAAACCTCGTTACTTGATGGGCGTCGGCAAACCAGAAGATCTGGTTGAAGGCGTGCGTCGTGGTATCGATATGTTTGACTGTGTGATGCCAACGCGAAATGCCCGTAATGGCCATTTGTTTGTGACTGACGGCGTGGTAAAAATTCGTAACGCGAAACATAAAAGCGACACCAGTCCACTCGACGCTGAGTGCGATTGTTACACCTGTCGCAATTATTCACGCGCTTACTTGCATCATCTTGACCGTTGCAACGAAATATTGGGCGCGCGACTCAATACCATTCATAACCTTCGCTACTACCAGCGCTTGATGGCGGGTTTACGCAAGGCTATTGAAGAGGGTAAATTAGAGAGCTTCGTAACCGATTTTTACCAACGTCAGGGTCGACCTGTTCCACCTGTGAACGTTGATTAATTTTAATAATGAGGGAATTTGAATGAGCTTTTTTATTTCTGATGCGGTAGCGGCAACAGGTGCTCCGGCGCAGGGCAGCCCGATGTCTCTGATTCTGATGCTGGTGGTGTTTGGTCTGATTTTCTACTTCATGATCCTGCGTCCACAGCAAAAGCGTACCAAAGAGCATAAAAATCTGATGAGCTCCATTGCCAAAGGTGATGAAGTCCTGACGAACGGTGGCCTGGTCGGTCGTGTGACCAAAGTAGCGGAAACTGGCTACATCTCTATCGCACTGAACGACACCACTGAAGTGGTTATCAAACGTGACTTCGTAGCTGCCGTTCTGCCGAAAGGCACCATGAAGGCGCTGTAATATTCCGTTTTCCCAAAGGGAACTGCCGTGTTAAACCGTTATCCTTTGTGGAAGTACATCATGCTGGTCGTCGTGATTATCGTCGGCCTGCTTTACGCACTTCCCAACCTGTATGGTGAGGATCCGGCTGTTCAAATCACTGGCGTGCGCGGTGCCGCCGCCAGTGAGCAAACGCTGATCCAGGTCCAGAAAACGTTACAAGAAGAAAAAATCACACCTAAGTCTGTGGCTCTGGAAGAGGGCGCTATTCTTGCGCGCTTCGACTCCACCGATACCCAATTGCGCGCACGTGAAGTGCTGCTGGGCGTGCTGGGTGATCAATACGTCGTGGCGCTTAACCTTGCTCCGGCAACCCCTCGCTGGCTGGCTGCTATTCACGCGGAACCGATGAAACTCGGTCTTGATCTGCGTGGTGGCGTTCACTTCCTGATGGAAGTGGATATGGACACCGCGCTGGGTAAACTGCAGGAACAAAATATCGATAGCCTGCGCAGCGATCTGCGTGAAAAAGGCATTCCTTATACTACCGTTCGTAAAGAAGATAACTACGGTCTGAGCATCACCTTCCGTGATGGCAAGGCGCGTGACGACGCGATCTCTTATCTGAGCAAGCGTCATCAGGATCTGGTTATTTCCAGCCAGGGCAGCAATGCGCTGCGTGCAGTGATGACCGATGCACGTCTGAGTGAAGCCCGTGAGTACGCGGTACAGCAGAACATCAATATTCTGCGTAATCGTGTTAACCAACTGGGTGTCGCTGAGCCGGTTGTTCAACGCCAGGGCGCCGACCGCATCGTGGTCGAACTGCCGGGTATTCAGGACACCGCGCGTGCGAAAGAGATTCTGGGCGCAACGGCGACGCTGGAGTTCCGTCTGGTAAACACCAACGTGGACCAGTCTGCGGCGGCATCCGGGCGCGTACCGGGTGACTCGGAAGTGAAACAGTCTCGTGAAGGACAGCCGGTTGTGCTGTATAAACGCGTGATCCTGACCGGTGACCATATCACCGATTCCACTTCCAGCCAGGACGAATACAATCAGCCGCAGGTTAACATCTCGCTGGATAGCGCGGGTGGTAACATCATGTCTAACTTCACCAAGGATAACATCGGTAAGCCGATGGCGACCCTGTTCGTGGAGTATAAAGACAGCGGTAAAAAAGATGCGAATGGCCGTTCAGTGCTGGTGAAACAGGAAGAGGTGATTAACATCGCCAACATCCAGTCTCGCTTGGGCAACAGCTTCCGTATCACCGGTATCAACAACCCGAATGAAGCGCGTCAGCTTTCACTGCTGCTACGTGCCGGTGCGTTGATTGCGCCGATTCAGATTGTTGAAGAACGCACCATCGGCCCGACTCTGGGTATGCAGAACATCAAGCAGGGTCTGGAAGCGTGTCTGGCTGGTCTGGCTGTTTCTATTCTGTTTATGATCTTCTTCTACAAGAAGTTTGGTCTGATTGCGACCAGCGCGCTGATTGCGAACCTGGTACTGATTGTCGGTATCATGTCGCTGCTGCCGGGCGCTACGCTAAGTATGCCGGGTATCGCGGGGATCGTCTTAACCCTTGCCGTAGCGGTCGATGCGAACGTACTGATCAACGAACGTATCAAAGAAGAGTTGAGTAACGGACGTTCGATTCAGCAGGCGATCAACGAAGGTTATGCGGGCGCATTCAGTTCCATCTTCGATGCGAACATCACGACGCTGATTAAAGTTCTGATCCTGTATGCAGTCGGTACCGGGGCAATTAAAGGGTTCGCGATTACTACCGGTATTGGTGTGGCGACGTCGATGTTTACCGCGATCGTCGGGACACGTGCCATCGTAAACCTGTTGTATGGCGGCAAGCGCGTCAAAAAGCTGTCAATCTGAGGAGTGCGAAGTGGCACAGGAATATACTGTTGAACAATTGAACCACGGCCGTAAAGTCATCGACTTTATGCGCTGGGACTACTGGGCTTTCGGCATCTCTGGTTTCCTGCTGATTGCGGCCATCGTGGTGATGGGCGTACGTGGCTTTAACTGGGGGCTCGATTTCACCGGTGGTACGGTAATTGAAATCACGCTGGAAAAACCGGCGGAAATGGACGTGATGCGCGATGCGCTGGAGAAAGCGGGCTTCGTCGAGCCGCTGCTGCAGAACTTCGGTAGCAGCCACGACATTATGGTACGTATGCCGCCAACCGAAGGTGAAAACGGTGGGCAAGTGCTGGGTAGCAAGGTGCTGAGCGTCATTAACGAAGCCACCAACCAGCATGCAGCGGTGAAGCGTATCGAATTCGTCGGGCCTAGCGTCGGTGCCGATCTGGCACAAAACGGTGCGATGGCGCTGATCGTGGCGCTGATCTCCATCCTCGTGTACGTCGGTTTCCGCTTTGAGTGGCGACTGGCGGCGGGCGTGGTTATCTCGCTGGCGCACGACGTGATCATCACGCTTGGGATCCTGTCGTTGTTCCATATCGAGATTGACCTGACTATCGTCGCATCGTTGATGTCGGTTATCGGTTACTCGCTAAACGACAGCATCGTGGTTTCTGACCGTATTCGTGAGAACTTCCGCAAAATCCGTCGCGGGACGCCTTATGAAATCTTTAACGTGTCGTTGACCCAAACGCTGCACCGTACGTTGATTACCTCCGGTACAACGTTAGTGGTTATTCTGATGCTGTACCTCTTTGGTGGTCCGGTACTGGAAGGCTTCTCGCTGACTATGCTTATCGGTGTGTCCATCGGTACCGCGTCGTCTATCTACGTGGCATCGGCGCTGGCACTGAAGCTGGGTATGAAGCGTGAGCATATGCTGCAGCAGAAAGTTGAGAAAGAAGGGGCGGATCAGCCGTCTATTCTGCCTTAACCGACGCAGGGCGTTACACAGGAATCCCGATCGCAAGGTCGGGATTTTTTTTGCCTGAAGAAAGCCTACAAATTGTCTATGGGTTTTCTTTAGACAAAAAAAAACCAGCAATTAAGCTGGCTTTTGTATACCTGGGCCGGATAAGCATAGCGCCATCCGGGGACAACCAACCTCAATTTAGAAGTTGTAACCTACAACAAAGTAACCACCCCAACCGGTAGAACGAACGTTTTCGTTCATAAAGACCACGTCCGCGTTATCTTTCCACTGGCCGCCGTTATGCCAGTAACGGGCAACAACAGAATAGTGCCAATGATCGTAGTTCAGCGCCAGAATGTGGCTGGAGGCGATCGAATCGTTGGTACGTGCTTTCTTGCCATTTACATCAGTGAAGTCTTTGTCACCGAGATCGGAGCCCCAGTCAAAGTTGGTGAAGCCGATATAGCTCAGGTTACCGCCCCACAGTTCGGTAATCGGGACAAAGTATTTCACTTTGAAACGGTAGCCGTCCCATTCGTTTTCGTTCGCGGCACCGTAGTTCTGCCACTGGTACTTGGCGTACACGTTCATGGACAGGCTCATCGGCAGGCCGGTGTCGATATCAGTACCCAGACCCATATACCAGGTGCTCTGGCGACCATCTTTGTTACGACCCATATCGTAGATATAGTTGTTCGCGAAATACCACTCTTTGAACGGACCAAAGCTCAGATCGGCACCGGTCAATTTGTCGATGGAGAAACGTGGTTCAATTTCCATAAACAGCGGGGAGCCGTGGTTCCAGATACCCTTCGCATCGGTGTTACCACCGAAGAATACCGGCGCATCCATGTAACCATAGAAGTCAAACCAGTCTTTTTTAGCGAAAGCTTCATATTCCAGGTAGGTATCGTTACGGATCTGCGGTCCGAAACGGGTGTGGTAGCTGCCGACAACGTTAACGCTCTGGTGCCACCAGTCGGACAGGTATTCCGGTTTGTTGTTTTCTGCTGCATTAGCAGTGAAAGACGAGGAGAGCGCCAGCACTGCACCGGCTGCAAGTAATGTTTTTTTCATATGTATGCCACTGTTTGAAATCCCTTTCGGGAGTGAAAAAGGCGCAATTTGCGTTTCTAAATATTTCGTAATTCTTCGGAGCCTATTATAAAAATCATTGTTCACAAAAATATGTCTTGTTTCACAGTTCTATCATTTACGTAATCGATTGCGTTCACGTTTGCGTACTTTAGGCGGCGAATTGTACTGACTCCCATGAATGTTGCCAAGTTTTACTAAAAATATCGGTGATGTCAGCGGAGTAACAAAATGACGGGGATGGGTGTTGCGGAACGCACAAAACGCTCCGCAAAAAAGTTTATTGGGTCACAGGCTGGATGTCATGGATGCGTACAAAGCCGAGTTGGTCAAGTGACAGGCCATTGAGCTGCAGCGGAATGTCTACATCACTGGGGGCAAGAAGGCTTGCCGGAGCGTTGATCAATTCATTCTTAACGTTCATTTCCTGATAGTTGTCCGTGGTGCCCTGGATTTGCCCGTACTCTACGGTGGCGCTAAATGCCGGTAACGGTGTGTTGGATTCTCCCTGAATGCGCAGCGTCAGGCGCGTACCGTCCGCATTCGGTGCAATATTGACCAGTGACATGCGGAGCGTACCAATCTGGCTGTTCAGGCGGGCGGGGGTTTTCGAACCCGGTAATAAATAGACGCCGCGGGTGGATTTCGCATTCAACATATTTTGTTGCGTTATTTTTACCGTTTCCTGATTGAGCTGGGTCATCTCTTTGCTCAAGGTACTTACGCTTTGATGTATCTGTCGTACTTCAGCTTGCTGTGCGCAGGCATTAAGACTAAAGAGGCTTCCCACCAGGAGAATTCTTAGGTAACGTCTTGTCATTATGATTACTTCCTACATTGTCGCGATAGCATAATGGTAGTGTGCTCAGAGCACGAAGGCATCGATCCTTTGTCTCAAAAGCGCTCTGCCTTTGTTGTCGCGCCAGTTCAGGGTAAAATAGATCTCTATGAACCACTGAGGTACAGGACGCCGTATGCATTGCCCATTCTGTTTCGCCGTAGACACAAAGGTAATTGACTCTCGTCTTGTCGGCGAGGGCTCTTCAGTACGCCGCCGTCGGCAGTGTCTGGTCTGTAACGAACGTTTTACCACTTTTGAAGTGGCAGAACTGGTTATGCCACGCGTTGTAAAAAGCAACGACGTGCGCGAGCCTTTTAATGAAGAGAAGCTGCGCAGCGGCATGCTGAGAGCGCTTGAGAAACGGCCGGTCAGCGCAGATGACGTCGAAATGGCGTTAAACCATATAAAATCACAGCTGCGTGGGACGGGCGAGCGCGAGGTGCCGAGTAAAATGATCGGTAATCTGGTGATGGAGCAACTGAAAAAGCTCGATAAAGTGGCCTACATCCGTTTTGCTTCGGTTTACCGGAGCTTTGAAGATATCAAAGAATTTGGCGAAGAGATTGCTCGCCTACAGGATTAAGCCATGCAGGATGAGTTGTACATGGCGCGAGCGCTGAAGCTGGCCGCGCGTGGACGTTTCACGACCCACCCTAATCCCAACGTGGGCTGTGTCATTGTTAAAGACGGGGAAATCGTCGGTGAAGGATATCATCACCGCGCGGGCGAACCCCATGCCGAGGTCCATGCGCTGCGTATGGCCGGTGTTAAAGCGCAGGGGGCAACCGCCTACGTCACGCTCGAACCGTGCAGTCATCACGGGCGTACGCCGCCGTGCTGCGATGCGCTGATTGCTGCGGGCGTGACGCGTGTTGTTGCCGCGATGCAGGATCCTAACCCGCAGGTGGCGGGGCGTGGACTTTACCGTTTGCAGCAGGCCGGTATTGATGTCAGCCACGGCATGATGATGAACGACGTCGAACAGCTGAATAAAGGTTTTCTCAAGCGGATGCGCACCGGATTTCCGTATGTTCAGCTTAAGCTCGGCGCATCGCTTGACGGCCGTACGGCGATGGCCAGCGGCGAAAGCCAGTGGATAACCTCACCACAGGCACGTCGCGACGTGCAGCGCCTGCGTGCGCAAAGCCATGCTATTTTAACCAGCAGCGCCACGGTGCTGGCTGACGACCCCCAGCTTACCGTCCGTTGGTCGGAGCTTGATGAATCGACCCAGGCGCTGTATCCGCAGGAAAACCTGCGTCAGCCAATCCGCATTGTTCTCGATCGTCAAAACCAGGTCACACCTGAACATCGTATTGTGCAGCAGCCGGGAGAAACCTGGATTGCGCGCAGCAGCGACGATTCGCGTATCTGGCCGGAGAGTGTTCGCACGCTGAATGTGCCGGAGCATAACGGCAATCTGGATCTGGTGGTGTTGATGATGCAACTGGGCAAGCAGCAAATTAACAGCATTTGGGTTGAGGCTGGCCCAACGCTTGCAGGCGCATTATTGCAGGCCGGGGTGGTGGATGAGCTAATCGTCTATGTTGCGCCTAAACTGTTAGGCAGTGACGCGCGAGGATTATGTGTGCTGCCAGGCCTTGAGAAACTGGCCGATGCCCCCCATTTCAAATTCAACGAGATACGCCATGTAGGTCCGGACGTTTGCCTGCATTTAGTGAGCGCATGATCTCCCGGTTCGAAAGGGAAGCAGCGCACAGATTATTATGATAAAATCCGCCCCCCTGCGGGGTCTAGTGAATCCGAAGGAAGAATATGAACATTATTGAAGCTAACGTTGCTACTCCGGACGCTCGCGTCGCCATCACCATTGCGCGTTTCAACAACTTTATCAATGACAGCCTGCTGGAAGGTGCTATCGACGCCCTGAAGCGTATTGGCCAGGTTAAAGATGAAAACATTACCGTCGTTTGGGTTCCAGGCGCGTATGAGCTGCCGCTGGCAGCTGATGCACTGGCGAAAACCGGTAAATATGACGCGGTGATTGCGCTGGGTACAGTTATCCGTGGCGGTACCGCACACTTCGAATATGTGGCTGGCGGTGCAAGCAATGGCCTGGCGCACGTCGCTCAGGACAGCGGTATTCCGGTAGCCTTCGGTGTTCTGACCACCGAAAGTATTGAACAAGCCATCGAACGTGCTGGCACGAAAGCCGGTAATAAAGGCGCAGAAGCTGCACTGACCGCGCTTGAAATGATTAATGTATTGAAAGCCATTAAGGCCTGATTTTTGTAAGGGGAAATCCGTGAAACCTGCTGCTCGTCGCCGCGCCCGTGAGTGTGCCGTCCAGGCGCTCTACTCCTGGCAGTTGTCCCAGAACGACATCTCTGATGTTGAATACCAGTTCCTGGCGGAACAGGACGTGAAAGATGTCGACGTCCTGTATTTTCGTGAACTGCTGTCCGGGGTGGCGACTAACAGCGCGTACCTGGATGGCCTGATGAAGCCTTACCTGTCTCGTCTGCTGGAAGAGCTGGGTCAGGTAGAGAAAGCCGTACTGCGTATTGCACTGTTTGAACTGTCTAAACGTAGTGATGTGCCGTATAAAGTGGCCATCAACGAAGCGATTGAACTGGCGAAAACCTTCGGTGCCGAAGATAGCCACAAGTTCGTCAACGGCGTACTGGATAAAGCAGCACCTGCGATTCGCCCCAACAAAAAGTGATCGCCAGGCCGGCAGGATGGCGGAATCTATTTCCGCTGTCGCCGGCCTTTTCTTTTTTCCTGCTGAGGCATAACGTATGGCATGTGGCGAATTCTCCCTGATTGCCCGTTATTTTGACCGTGTTAGAAGCTCTCGTCTTGACGTCGAAACCGGCATTGGTGACGATTGCGCACTCCTGAACATCCCTGAAAAACAAACGCTGGCGATCAGCACCGACACGCTGGTGGCAGGCAATCACTTCCTTCCCGATATTGATCCAACGGACCTGGCCTGGAAAGCGCTGGCGGTTAATTTAAGCGATCTGGCGGCGATGGGAGCTGACCCGGCATGGCTGACGCTGGCGCTCACGTTACCTGACGTTGATGAATCCTGGCTCGAAGCCTTCAGTGACAGCCTGTTTGAACTCCTTAATTACTATGATATGCAGCTGATTGGCGGTGATACCACGCGTGGGCCACTGTCGATGACGTTGGGTATCCATGGCTACGTCCCGGTCGGGCGAGCCTTAAAACGCTCGGGTGCGAAGCCGGGTGACTGGATTTACGTTACCGGTACGCCGGGCGACAGCGCTGCCGGTTTGGCTATTCTGCAAAACCGATTGCAGGTAACAGATGCCAAAGACGCGGAGTATCTGCTTAAACGTCACCTGCGTCCCACGCCGAGAATTTTACAGGGGCAGGCCCTGCGCGACCTGGCCAGTGCGGCTATCGATCTTTCCGACGGTCTGATTTCCGATCTCGGACATATCGTTAATGCCAGCGGCTGCGGCGCACGCGTTAATGTCGATGCGTTACCGTATTCCACGGCATTTTCCCAGCACGTTGAGCCGGAGCAGGCGCTGCGCTGGGCGCTCTCAGGTGGTGAAGATTATGAGTTATGCTTTACCGTACCGGAAATAAACCGTGGTGCACTGGACGTCGCGCTGGGGCATCTTGGCGTATCATTTACCTGCATTGGGCAGATGAGTGCGGACGTGGAAGGGATGCACTTTACGCGTGACGGTAAGCCTGTCACGTTTGACTGGAAAGGATATGACCATTTTGCTGCGCCTTAAAAAAGATGTCGCAAAAAGCCGTTTGAGTATGCGTAATCCGTGGCACCTGTTGGCCACCGGATTCGGCAGCGGATTAAGTCCAATTATACCCGGTACCATGGGATCGCTGGCGGCGATCCCATTTTGGTATTTGATGACGTTTCTGCCGTGGCAGCTGTATTCACTGGTCGTCATGCTGGCTATTTGTATCGGTGTCTATCTGTGCCATCAAACGGCGAAAGATATGGGTGTACACGATCACGGCAGTATCGTCTGGGATGAGTTTGTCGGGATGTGGATAACTCTGATGGCTCTGCCGACACTCGACTGGCAGTGGGTCGCCGCCGGATTTGTGATTTTCCGCATTCTGGATATGTGGAAGCCCTGGCCGATCCGCTGGTTCGATCGTAACGTGCATGGCGGTACGGGGATTATGATCGACGATATTGTGGCGGGGATACTTTCCGCAGGGATCCTCTATTTTATCGGGCATCACTGGCCGCTTGGCATTATTTAACCCTTCCCAGGGTTATGTTGTAGGCCCGATAAGCACAGCGCCATCGGGCAATACCAGATTATTTAAATCCCACCACCGGATGTTGTTTGTACGGCATTTCCAGTTCGGCAATCTGTTCCGGTTTTAGCGTTAAATCGACCGCGTTGAGCAACTCATCCAGCTGTTCTTCGCGCGAGGCGCCAATTATGGGCGCAGCGACGCCCGGTTTGCTCAGCAGCCACGCCAGCGCTACCTGCGCGCGCGAAGCGCCGATTTCCTCACTCACCCCGGTTAACCGTTCCGCTATTGTCGCGTCGTTTTCATCACTCTCGCGGTACAGATTTTTGCCGACTTCATCCGACACGACACGCGCGGTCGTTTCTCCCCAGGGGCGCGTCAGACGTCCCCGTGCCAGTGGGCTCCACGGGATCACCGCCACGCCTTCCTGGTAGCACAGCGGCAGCATGTCGCGTTCTTCTTCACGGTAGATAAGGTTGTAGTGATCCTGCATGCTGACAAATTGCGCCCAGCCGTGTTGTTTCTGCAAGGCCAGCGCCTGCGCAAACTGGGAGGCGTGCATCGAAGAGGCGCCGATATAGCGTGCTTTGCCGGACTTCACCACGTCGTTGAGCGCTTCCAGGGTTTCTTCGATAGGCGTGTTGTAATCCCAGCGGTGAATTTGCAGGATATCGACATAGTCCATGCCAAGGCGAGTCAGGCTGTCGTCGATAGAACGCAGGATTTGCGCCCGGGATAACCCTTCCGCTAAATCATCTACCTGGTGAAATACTTTTGTGGCGACCACCACCTCGTCGCGGCGGGCGAAGTCACGCAGGGCGCGACCGACAATTTCTTCGCTGCTGCCAGCGGAGTAACTATTGGCAGTATCAAAAAAGTTAATACCGCCTTCAAGAGCATATTTGATAATTGGGCGACTGCTTTCTTCCGGCAGCGTCCAGGCGTGATTGCCGCGATTGGGCTCGCCAAACGTCATGCAGCCCAGACAAAGGCGAGAAACCCGAAGGTCAGTTTTTCCTAAGAGGTTGTATTGCATATTCCGCTCCTGCTTAGCGTGTTAATCATTAAGCATAGCAGGAGCGGGGAGGGGATTATGCCAGCCAGGCCTTGATTTTGGCCTCAATGCCGGCGGCATCAAGACCGAGATCGGCGCGCGCTTCGTCCTGTGTCCCCTGTGGGATGAAGAAGTCAGGCAGACCAATGTTAAGCACCGGAACCGGCTTACGATGCGCCATCAGCACTTCGTTTACGCCGCTGCCCGCGCCGCCCATAATGGCGTTTTCTTCAAGCGTAACCAGCACCTCGTGGCGGGCCGCCATCTCCAGAATCAACGTTTCGTCCAGCGGTTTGACAAAGCGCATATCGACCAACGTGGCGTTCAGCGATTCCGCAACCTGAGCGGCTTCTGGCATCAGGGTGCCGAAGTTAAGGATTGCCACTTTTGTCCCGTGACGCTTCACGATGCCTTTACCAATAGGTAATTTTTCCAGCGGTGTCAGCTCAACACCAACCGCATTACCGCGCGGGTAGCGCACCACGGCCGGGCCGTTAGTGTAGTGATAACCGGTAAACAGCATCTGGCGGCATTCGTTTTCATCGCTCGGGGTCATAATGACCATCTCCGGGATGCAGCGCAGGAAAGAAAGATCGAACGCGCCCTGGTGGGTTTGTCCATCCGCGCCCACGATCCCCGCGCGATCCACGGCGAACAGGACCGGCAGTTTCTGAATGGCGACATCATGCAGCACCTGATCGTAGGCGCGTTGCAGGAAGGTGGAATAAATCGCGACCACCGGCTTATAGCCGCCAATTGCCAGTCCGGCAGCAAAGGTCACCGCATGCTGCTCGGCAATCGCCACGTCGAAGTAGCGGTCCGGGAATTTACGTGAAAACTCCACCATACCGGAGCCTTCGCGCATGGCCGGGGTAATCGCCATCAGCTTGTTGTCTTTGGCCGCCGTTTCGCACAGCCAGTCGCCGAAGATTTTGGAGTAGCTCGGCAGGCCGCCGCTGCTTTTCGGCAGACATCCGCTGGACGGATCGAATTTGGGTACCGCATGGAACGTGATTGGGTCTTTTTCTGCAGGCTCATAGCCACGACCTTTTTTGGTCATGATGTGCAGGAACTGCGGGCCTTTCAGGTCGCGCATGTTCTTCAGCGTGGTGATCAGTCCCAGCACGTCGTGACCGTCTACCGGGCCGATGTAGTTAAAGCCCAATTCTTCAAACAGCGTACCCGGCACCACCATGCCTTTAATGTGTTCTTCGGTACGTTTAAGCAGCTCTTTTATCGGCGGCACGCCGGAGAAGACTTTCTTCCCGCCTTCACGCAATGAGGAATACAGTTTGCCGGAGAGCAGTTGTGCCAGGTGGTTGTTCAGCGCGCCGACGTTTTCTGAAATCGACATTTCGTTGTCGTTCAGGATAACCAGCATGTCGGGCTTAATATCGCCCGCGTGGTTCATGGCTTCAAACGCCATGCCGGCAGTGATGGCACCGTCGCCAATCACGCAAACGGTACGGCGCTCTTTGCCTTCTTTCTCGGCGGCAACCGCAATGCCAATACCGGCGCTGATGGAGGTGGAGGAGTGTCCGACGCTTAAAACGTCATACTCGCTCTCGCCACGCCAGGGGAACGGATGCAGGCCACCTTTTTGGCGGATGGTGCCGATTTTATCGCGGCGCCCCGTCAGAATCTTGTGCGGGTACGCCTGATGTCCCACATCCCAGATTAACTGGTCAAACGGGGTGTTGTAGACGTAGTGCAGCGCGACGGTCAGCTCCACCGTGCCCAGACCGGAGGCAAAATGCCCGCTGGAACGGCTCACGCTGTCGAGCAAATAGCGGCGCAGTTCGTCGCAAAGCTTGGGCAGGCTCTCTTTTGGCAGCAGGCGTAACTCCTGGGTGGAGTCGACCAGCGCCAGGGTCGGGTATTTGGCTATATCAAAACTCATCGCAAGCTCATCGGATATGTTGGTTTATTTATCACGCTGGATTATGTAGTCCGCTAGCGCTTCCAGTGCCGAGGTATCGAGTGACTGTGCGGCCAGCAGACTGAGCGACTGGCGGGCATCCTCGATTAAATCCCGGGCTTTATTCCGGGCTTGCTCAAGACCCAGAAGTGCAGGATAGGTACTTTTGCCAAGCTGCTGGTCGGCACCCTGACGTTTACCCAATGTTGCAGTATCGCCTACCACATCCAGTATGTCATCCTGAACCTGGAACGCCAGACCGATGCTTTCGGCGTACTTGTCGAGTATCGGCAGGACGTTTCGGCCTTGGTCTCCGGCACTTAATGCCCCCAGACGCACGGCGGCGCGAATTAAGGCCCCGGTTTTATGGCGATGGATTTTCTCCAGCGCCTCCAGCTCAACCTGGAGGCCTTCAGCCGCCAGATCCAGCGCCTGACCGCCGCACATGCCGGCAATACCGCTGGCCTGAGCCAGTTCAGAGATCATGGCGATGCGGTCACGGTCGGCGACCTCCGGCATGGGGGCGTCACTGATAATGGAAAACGCCAGCGTTTGCAGCGCATCACCCGCTAAAATCGCATTCGCCTCGCCAAACTTAACGTGGCAGGTCGGCAGGCCGCGTCGCAGATCGTCGTCGTCCATCGCGGGTAAATCATCGTGCATCAGCGAATAAGCATGGATGCACTCAACCGCCGCGGCGGGAGCGTCGAGCGTACTCAGGCTGACGCCAAACATCTGACCGGTTGCGTATACCAGGAACGGGCGCAGACGTTTACCGCCTAATAATGCGCCATACTGCATGGTCTCTACCACGGGAGTGTTCTGAAAGGGCAATGGCGCGATAAAACGGCTCAGTGCCTGGTTGGCCTGCTCAACGCAAGCCTGTAGCTGCTGCGTAAAATCCATTTACTCATTATCCGGTGTAAAAGGCGTGAGGGCGGCATCTTCCGTCTCAGACAGCAGGATTTGCACGCGCTGTTCAGCCTGTTGCAACTTAACCTGTCCCTGACGCGCCAGCTGTACGCCACGTTCGAATTCGTTCAGCGCCTCTTCCAGCGGCAGGTCGCCGCTTTCCAGACGGGTAACAATCTGTTCCAGCTCGCTCAGCGCTGTTTCAAAGCTGGCGGGCGCTTCATTTTTCTTCGGCATAATGAATGTCTGACTCTCAATATTTTCAGCCCAAGCCATGGTAACGGACTTCGGGCAATTATCAAATAATGCGCAATGTGCACAGGAAGCTCGCGTAGTGGTATACTTCCGCGCCTGGATGCAGCCGCAGGTATGGGCTGCTGTATTATTCCCCAATACAAGCCTTTGATGCTTGCCAAAGAACCATTGCCGCCATGAAGTTTATCATTAAATTGTTCCCAGAAATCACCATCAAAAGCCAATCTGTGCGTTTGCGCTTTATAAAAATTCTGACAGGGAACATCCGTAACGTTTTAAAACACTATGATGAAGACCTTGCTGTCGTCCGCCACTGGGACCATGTTGAGGTTCGCGCCAAAGATGAAACCCAGCGTCTGGATATTCGTGACGCGCTGACCCGTATTCCGGGGATCCACCATATTCTCGAAGTGGAAGACGTGCCGTTTACCGATATGCACGATATCTTCGAGAAAGCGCTGGTGCAGTACCGCGATCAACTGGAAGGCAAAACCTTCTGCGTGCGCGTGAAGCGCCGTGGTAAGCATGAGTTTAGCTCCATTGAAGTGGAACGTTATGTTGGCGGTGGGCTGAATCAACATATTGAATCCGCGCGCGTGAAGCTGACCAAGCCTGATGTGACCGTCAATCTTGAAATCGAAAACGACCGACTGCTGCTGGTGAAAGGTCGCTACGAAGGTATTGGCGGCTATCCGATTGGCACCCAGGAAGACGTACTGTCGCTGATTTCCGGCGGTTTTGACTCTGGCGTTTCCAGCTATATGTTGATGCGTCGCGGCTGTCGCGTGCACTACTGCTTCTTTAACCTCGGTGGTGCGGCGCACGAAATCGGCGTTCGTCAGGTGGCGCATTACCTGTGGAACCGCTTCGGGAGTTCGCATCGCGTACGTTTTGTCGCCATCAATTTTGAACCGGTGGTGGGTGAGATCCTCGAGAAAGTTGACGATGGCCAGATGGGCGTGGTCCTCAAGCGTATGATGGTTCGCGCGGCGTCTAAAGTGGCCGAGCGCTACGGCGTCCAGGCGCTGGTGACCGGTGAAGCGCTTGGGCAGGTATCCAGCCAGACGCTGACTAACCTGCGTTTGATCGACAACGTCTCCGACACGCTGATCCTGCGTCCGCTGATCTCGCACGATAAAGAACACATCATTAATCTGGCGCGTGAAATTGGTACCGAAGACTTTGCTCGAACCATGCCGGAGTACTGCGGTGTTATCTCAAAAAGCCCGACGGTAAAAGCCATTAAAGCGAAGATTGAAGCCGAAGAACAAAACTTCGATTTTGCCATCCTCGATAAAGTGGTGGAAGAAGCCAATAATATCGATATCCGCGATATCGCTCAGCAGACCGAGCAGGCCGTGGTGGAAGTTGAAACCGTGAGCGGTTTTGGCCCCAACGACGTGATTCTGGACATCCGCTCTGTGGATGAACAGGATGATAAGCCGCTGAAAGTGGAAGGCGTGGACGTGGTTTCGCTGCCGTTCTACAAGCTGAGCACCCACTTTGGCGATTTGGACCAGAATAAAACCTGGCTGCTGTGGTGTGAACGCGGTGTGATGAGCCGCCTGCAGGCGCTGTATCTGCGCGAGCAGGGTTTTGCAAACGTGAAGGTGTATCGCCCGTAGTGACTTCTGCCTGATGGCGCTGCGCTTATCAGGCCTACAAGCTGTAGGTCTTTGTAGGCCTGATAAGGTGTTTACATCGCCATCTGGCAATGTTGTGCGAAAGCGTTATTCAAATCGAACGGGGAGCGTCTTCCCGTTCGATTCCCAGACGCCTTGATAGACACCGTCTTTCAATTCCAGCGTCATCTTCTCTTGCGCCTGTTCTGCGTCAGAGGTCTTCAGTTCATAATGTTGATTGTTGGCAGTGTCGCACTTGCCGGTTAATTCAATCGGTGCGCCAAATTTCTGGTAGAAGTAAGCCCCTTCAAAATAATCACCGTATTTGCAGTCCACCTTCAACACAATACGCAGGCTTTTTCCCAGCGTGCCGTACATCACCTTGCCGTCGATGCCGGGCGCGGGCTCAACCGGTGTTGTACCCTTTGCGCCAGTCAGATACTGGCCGTATGGCGTGAACTGATTATGCAGTTCTGCGGTCGGGATTTTTGTTGTGAAATCGCCCAGTTCGTCACCCGCGCGGTTGGCGTGGTTGCTACAGCGTCCGTTCAGGAAAGCCAGATGATCTTTTTGCAGGGAGAATTTGTCGATGTAGTACAACCCGTCGGTGTAGGTGGCGCATGAGGCGTAGAAGTCGTCATAGCCCAAATCTTCACCGTCTTCCTCTTTTATTGGCTCCGACTTTTGTGATTTCTGTGCGGCAACAAAGGTATCAATTTGGCTGCGGATATCTTTTCTGATGCGGGTGTTTAATTCAGCCATCGTGGCGCGGGAAAAGAGATCGTTAAGGGTAATTGCTGCGCCATTGGCTAAATCGAAGCTCATCGGCACATTATACGACTCGCAATAGGCTCCGCAGCCTTCGGCAAACATATTCAGGGTCAGCACATTGGCGTCGCGATATTCGACTGTGTAGTCAAGGTTGGCGGTGGAATTCATCTCTGATTTCGCAAACTGATTCACTGTCGCCTGTGGGTTATTCCCTGGTAACCGATTGATGAAGCTTGCGAAAATATAATCGTTAATACGTTTTGCAACCTGCGGGTTATCCGTTGAGGAAAACCATGGCACGCGATACTGCATTTCAGTGCTATTGGGATAACGGTACTCAAGGCTCTTAATTTCAAGCTGGGTTGCGGCGGTGGTGCTGGAAAGGAGCAGTAAAACCACTCCGCTCAGATATCCTTTCATAACGGTTCCTTTTAGAGGGAGTGGCCTAAGTGTTACTCGTAGTAGTTATAAATGCCTGCGGGCATCACCAGTTGTGACGCCACTTCATGAGCCTTTTCGCGACTGACCAGCAGATCAATGATTTTTAAGCCAAAATCAATTGATGTTCCTGGCCCCTGGCTGGTCAGCAGGTTGACGCGCGGATCCCAGACGACGCGTTTGTCCTGCCATTGTTCAGCGGGGATTTTGTCTTTCAGCGCCGGGAAGCCGGTCATATTGCCGATGGGGAAAATGTCATGCGGAACCAGCACGGTGGCGGCTGCGGCACATATAGCTGCCACAATACGCCCAGAACGATGAAACTGTTTAACGGTTTCAATCAGCAGCGGGCTGTCGCGAAAACATTCTGCGCCTTTAATGCCGCCGGGCAGCACGATAATGTCGTAATCGCCGTCGGCGACTTCAACCAGCGGTGCATCCGCCAGCAACTTGACGCCGCGCGAGCAGACAATCGTCAGGTCGCCATCGCTGGCTACGCTGGCGGTTGTCACCTGGATCCCGCCTCGAACCAGCAGATCGATAGTGGTGACCGCTTCGGTCTCTTCACTACCAGGGGCGAGACATACCAGTGCTTGAGCGCTCATATTCACTTTCCTTTCGCTTTACCATTTCAAACAGGTGGGCATTTTCCGGGACGGCGATGCCGTGCGCACGCGCACGTTTCAACAAATAACCGGTAATGTAGTCAATCTCCGTATGGCGCAGAGCACGAATGTCCTGCAGCATGGATGAGATATTTTCTGCCGTACTGTCAATTACTTGCTCAACATAATAGCGTAAATCGTCCACGGATGTATGGTGGCCTTCGCGTTCGATAACCGCCGCCACTTCCTCGCATATCTGCGCTATTTTTTCAGGATGCTGGCGTAACTCGCCGTTTTGGCAGTTCCACAGCGCGGTGAGTGGGTTAATGACGCAATTGACTGCCAGCTTGCGCCACAGTTCAGCGCGGATGTTGTCGTGCCAGGCAACGTCAGGCAGCACCTCTTGCAGGATCTCAGCCAGATAACTGAAATCGCCATCCTGTTCACGCGCCGGGCCGATGCGCGTTGTTCCTTTCGCCACATGGATTATGATGTTGCCATCACGGCGAGCGGCCTGCGTGGTGGTGCCTATCAACAGTGGTTGCGTAATGCTTTGCAGCTCATCAATGGTGCCCATTCCGTTGTGAATCAACAGAATTGGGGTGGTCTTTGGCAGAATAGTTGCCAGGCTTTTTACCGCATCAGAAACCTGCCAGGCTTTCAGCGTCACCAGTAACAGATCGCTTTTTGCCAAAAAGTCGGGATCGTTTGCCGTCAGGGATTCATTAAAAACTGACCCATCCGTGTCAATCAAATTCACGCTGCAATAAGGTTGTGGCACGCGTAGCCACCCTTGAACCTCATGTCCATGTTTGCATAGCGCGGTAAGCCAAAGCTGCCCTAAGGCTCCGCATCCCAGTACGGTAATTCTCATTCATCCTCCTCACCTGCAACAGCACCAGGTGCTAATCCATATCGTCTGCATCCCATTATTGTTCGCCGCTACCATTGGCACGTACAATTAGGGGATACAGCCTAGTATAGCGCTGTCTGTTGAGTAACTTTGCAGGTATTATGCTTCGCATCAAAAACGAAGGGAGAGGAAAAGATGCCATCTTTCGATATTGTCTCTGAAGTTGATCTTCAGGAAGCGCGTAACGCGGTCGATAACGCGAGCCGCGAAGTGGAGTCACGCTTCGATTTTCGTGGCGTTGAAGCCACTTTTGAGCTGAACGAAGCCAATAAGACCATTAAGGTGCTGAGCGAGTCTGATTTCCAGGTTAATCAGTTGCTGGATATTTTGCGCGCCAAGCTGCTGAAGCGCGGGATTGAAGGGACGTCACTGGACGTACCGGAAACCTTTACGCACAGCGGAAAAACCTGGTTTGTGGAAGCGAAGCTGAAGCAGGGCATTGAAAGCGCGGTACAGAAGAAAATCGTCAAGCTGATTAAAGACAGCAAACTGAAGGTGCAGGCGCAGATTCAGGGCGAAGAAATTCGTGTGACCGGCAAAGCGCGTGACGATCTGCAATCCGTCATGGCGTTGGTGCGTGGCGGCGATCTCGGCCAGCCGTTCCAGTTCAAGAACTTCCGCGACTAAGCCGTTCTGCCTGATGGCGCTACGCTTATCAGGCCTACCGATCGCAGACGCTATTTGTAGGCCGGATAAGGCGATAGTCGCCATCCGGCAATCCTCACGCCTGGCTTATCGCCTGCTCAATTTCAAATCGATTGGTCACTTTGCTGTCGATTTTCACATAGGCAGAATGCTCTTTTGCCACAATTAACACCTCACTCACGCCTTCTTTTGCCTGCAGTCGCTGTTTTAGTGTGTCATCTGCGGCGATCTCAGGGGGGATCTCCACGCGCAGGCTGCTGACATACGGCGGCTCTTTCATCGTGCTGGCCACCAGTAGCCAGATTGCAGCCAGTAATGCGCCTGCCAAAAATACCGCCTGACCATCAAACATTTCGACCACCCAACCGCCCAGTGAACCACCGATGGCGACACCGAGGAACTGGCTGGTGGAGTAAACGCCCATCGCCGTTCCTTTATAACCCGCCGGTGATTCTTTGCTGATGAGCGAGGGGAGAAGTGCTTCCATCAGGTTAAAGGCGAGGAAGAAGAGCTGAACACCTGCAATCAGCCCCCAGAAACGAATGTTAGCGCTCCACAGGACAATCTCAGCAGCCAGGATCAGCACCACACACGACAGAAATACCCGCTTCATCCGGCGTTTTACTTCGGCATAGATGATGAACGGCACCACGGAAACAAAGGACAGCAGCATCGTCACCAGATAAATCTTCCAGTGTTCGGCGGCGGGAAAGCCTGCTTTTGCCAGCTGGCCTGGCAGGGCGACGAAAGTGGACATCAGTAAAATATGCAGGCACATGATGCCAAAATTGAGCTTCAGCAGTTTAGGCTCCGCCAGGACTTTACTGAAGCTGCCTTTGACCATGCCTGATTCGCGGTTCAGCACGTGGGTGGTGCTATTGGGAACCACCCAAATGGTCAGTACGATGCCGGTGGTTGCCAGTGCGGCGATCATCCAGAACAGCGCATGTAATCCCAGCGCGTGGGTAACGATCGGCCCAAGCACCATGGCAATGGCGAAGGTGATACCAAAGCTGACGCCAATAAACGCCATCGCTTTTGTGCGGTTTTGTTCGCGGGTTAAGTCAGATAGCAGCGCCATCACCGCGGCGGCAATCGCCCCGGAACCCTGCAGTGCACGTCCGAGTATAATTCCCCAGATAGAGTCCGAGAGCGCGGCAATCACGCTACCGAAAACGAATATCGCCAGCCCACCGACGATAAGCGGTTTACGACCGATGCGGTCGGAAAGCAAGCCGAAGGGGATCTGGAAGACCGCTTGTGCCAGACCATAAATGCCGATGGCAAGCCCGATCAGCGCTTCGCTGGCGCCCTGCAGCGCCATGCCATAGGTGGTCAGAACCGGCAGGACCATAAACATGCCAAGCATGCGCAACGAGAATACGGTCCCTAAACCCCAGGTGGCGCGCAACTCACCGGGCGTCATTTTATAATCGTTCATTCCCACCTCTGTTTTAATTTCGCGCCTAGTGTAAAGCGGGGAGAGGATGGGGTAAACCACATACAATATGTGGAGCCGTGAAGAGGTGTAAAAACTGTTGTTACGATGGCAACTAATTTACATGCAATAATTTCAAGTGTACATTTTTTGTGGTCTTTTTTTACGGAATAAGGAACAGGGAAAATGGCGATTCCGGGCAATATGTGGATGTATGACGATGGCGGCGCGCTGATCAAAGGCGGGTGCGACGTGAAGGGACGAGAAAACAGTATTGAATTTAAGGGGTTTCATCATAATCTCTCTATCCCTACCGATAATGCAACGGGTAAGCCAACAGGCACACGCCAGCATTCGCCGATGATGATTGTCAAAGAGTTCGACTACTCTAGTCCGTATTTATACAAAGCGGTTGCAACAGGCCAAAATCTTAAGTCTGCTGAGATTCGTTGGTACAAGATTAATGATGCGGGTCAGGAGGTGGAGTATTTCAATATGCTGCTCGAAGGCGTGCGGATTGTCTCCGTTTCTCCCACAATGGCTGGTCCAAAGGACATGAACAATAACCATCTTGAAACCATCGAATTACGCTACGAAAAAATCACCTGGAAGCATTGCGACGGGAACATTATCTATACCGATGCATGGAATGACCGGCAGACGGCATAATAGGTGATTGAATGGACACTACGGAAGAAGCTAAGGGTACCTATTGGTATCACGGTCACAGCAATCTATCAGCTGGGGAATTGTTCGATCTCATCTTTCTGGAACAGTTTTGTGATGAGTTAGGAATTGGTATTGAATCGGGAGCCGCTATTCTGGCTGGTCAACCTTGGTTGAAGACAAGACAGAAACCTTCTGGGGCTATTGAAGGAACAAGTGTTGTTTCCAAATACGGGAGAATGCTTCTGAGAGATGCGCGGGTTCCATTTGGTATTAAAGTCCCCACCCCAGTGGGTTTCAGGATACAAAGCACTAACAAACTTGCTGCTGTGATTGCTCGGTATATACCTTGGCTTGGGTGGATTGGTCTAGTAAATGCACTTGTGCAAGTATCAAGAAAGACGCAGCTAAAATACAATTTAATTGCTCGACCTAAAGATCGCATTCAGTGGACATCATTCTAATGAGTATTCAAGACGATGTGTTAAAGCTTTTCAGGGAAGAAATACCTGGGTTTTTGGATGAAAACTGGAAGGAGGTTCCTTTAGAACTCGACTCAGAATTGTTTGACGCCCCCGGTGATGATCTCCACAGTGCTCTGGATAGATATGAGAAAGAGTTCAAAGTCGATTTATCATGTGTGAACTGGAAACCTTATTATCCATGGCACAATCTGCCACTATTCACGAGATGGTTCAAAGCTAAACGGGAAGAAGTGGAAGCAACACGTTTACCGTTAACCGTAAGGATGTTTGCTGAGTCGGCTGAAGCGGGGAAATGGCAGTTTGAAATCTGGACGAATAATAAACTGGAAGATGCCTGATGGGGTTACGTTTATCCGGCCTACAAGCAATGTGCTTTTTGTAGGCCGGATAAGGCGTTAGCCGCCATCCGGCATAGAAGATGTGACGATTAACTTACCAGACGTAAGTCAGCAGGTTCTGAGAGTTTGGCACCATAAAGTCGACGGACATCATCACGGAAAGCGCGGTGATGGCAATGATGGAGAAACCGAACAGCTTGCGCGCCCAGACTCTGTCATCTTCCACTTTGTACCCACGCAGCGCCATGCCTAACCACCAGACGCTGACCGCAGCCGCCACAACCAGATATTTGTAGCCGGCGTAACCGCCCAGAGACAGCATCAGCGTGGCGATAGCAAAGGCGATGATATACAGCGTGATATGGTTCTTCGCCACCGAAATGCCTTTCACCACCGGCAGTACCGGAATGTTGGCAGCCTGATAATCCTTAAAGCGGAAAATCGCGATGGCGTAAGAGTGCGGCATCTGCCACAGGCTGAAAATCGCCAGCAGAATCAGCGCACCGCTGTCAAAGCTCCCCGTCACGGCGCAGTAGCCAATCACCGGCGGCGCAGCGCCGGAGAGTGAGCCAATCAGCGTACCGTAGACCGAGTGGCGTTTCATGTACAGGCTGTACACGCCAACATAGACCACGAAGCCCATCACCCCCAGCCAGCAGGCCAGAGGGTTCGCGCCAAACCACAGCAGCATAAAGCCAGCAATACCCAGCAAGGTGGCGTATACCAGCGAGACCGCAGGAGAAATCAGACCTTTAACCAGCACACGGTTTTTGGTCCTCTCCATCTTCCTGTCGATATCCCTGTCGATGTAGTTGTTAAATACACAACCCGACGCCACAACCAGTGACACCCCAACCAACGTGTAGATAAACAGGGGATAATCAATGCTGCCTTTAGAGGCTAGCAGGAATCCACCAATCACCGAGATCAGGTTGCCAAAGATGATGCCTGGTTTCGTTACTTGCAGGTATTGCTTAAACATCATAATCGCCGCTCTTAGTGCATCATCATGTTGTAGTTCAGGTTCCACATAATCCAGATGGAGCCCACAACCAGAATGGCGATGATTAGCACAGTAAAGACAAAGGCCGTCATGTTCCAACCTTCATCAGATTTGCTATTCATGTGCAGGAAGCACACCAGGTGAACCAGTATCTGTACCACTGCCATAATGAGGATAGTCCCCAGAATAACGGCAGGAGAGGCAGAACCTGTCATCACCATCCAGAACGGAATGACCGTCAGGATGATAGACAGGATAAAACCTGTCATGTAGGTTTTTACGCTGCCATGGGATGCGCCGCCGCTCACGTTTGAATGACTCATTACATCGCCCCCATCAGATAAACAACAGTGAACACGCAGATCCACACCACATCCAGGAAGTGCCAGAACAGGCTCAGGCACATGATGCGGGTACGGTTAGTGCTGGTCAGGCCGCGACGGGCAACTTGCACCATCAGCACCGCCATCCAGATAAGACCGGAAGTGACGTGCAGACCGTGCGTACCAACCAGCGCGAAGAACGCCGACAGGAAACCGCTACGATCTGGGCCCATATCGTTAACAATCAGGTGATGGAATTCATAGATTTCCATCCCGATGAATCCGGCACCGAACAAGAAGGTCAACGCCAGCCAGGAAATCACCTGGCTCTTGTTGTTCTTGTACATGGCAATCGCCGCCATGCCGTAAGTAATGGAGCTGAATAACAGCAGGAAGGTCTCTACCAGGACGAACGGCAGCTCAAAAATGTCCTTACCTGTTGGGCCACCTGCGGTGCCGTTCACCAGAACGGCATAGGTTGCAAACAGAATAGAGAACAGAATGCAGTCGCTCATCAGGTAGACCCAAAATCCGAAGATTTTGTTCTGACCTGCATCGTGGTGCCCGTGTTCGTGCGCGTGGGCATTCGCGTGCGCTAAAGTATCAGTTGCCATTTTTCAGCCCTGCCTTAGTAATCTCATCGAAATGCTGATTTTCCAGTTTTTCGACTTCCGGGACCGGCACGTAGTAATCCACGTCTTCATCAAAGCTTTTCACGATCCAGCTGATAATCATGCCTGCGAAGCTTGCAATTGCCAGCCACCAGATATGCCAGATCATGGCGAAACCAAACAGTGTTGCGAAGGCGGTAATGACGATACCGGCGCCGCTGTTCTTCGGCATATGAATCTCTTCATAGTGCGTAGGTTGCTTATACGCTTCGCCTTTTTCTTTCATTTCCCAGAAGGCATCACGCTCGTGAACGTGTGGCACAACGGCAAAGTTGTAGAACGGAGGCGGGGAAGAGGTTGCCCACTCCAGCGTACGACCACCCCACGGGTCACCGGTCAGGTCACGGTTCTGCTCGCGGTCGCGAATAGACACGTAGATCTGAATCAGCTGGCACAGGATACCCAGTGCAATCAGCGCGGCACCACAGGCGGCAACGACTAGCATCGGATGGAACTGCGGGTCAATCTGCTGGCTGAGACGACGGGTCATACCCATAAAGCCCAGCACATACAGCGGCATAAATGCCACGAAGAAGCCGATGATCCACAACCAGAATGCGCGTTTGCCCCAGGTTTCGTTCAGCGTGTAGCCAAACGCTTTTGGCCACCAGTAGGTCATACCGGCGAAGCAACCAAATACCACGCCGCCGATGATAACGTTGTGGAAGTGCGCAATCAGGAACAGGCTGTTGTGCAGTACGAAGTCCGCACCCGGAACCGCCAGCAGTACGCCGGTCATACCGCCGACTGAGAAGGTCACGATGAAGCCGATCGTCCACAGCATCGCTGAGTGGAATACGATACGGCCCTGATACATGGTGAACAGCCAGTTGAAGATCTTCACCCCGGTAGGGATGGCGATAATCATGGTGGTAATACCGAAGAAGGCGTTAACGTTAGCGCCTGCACCCATGGTGAAGAAGTGGTGCAGCCAAACAACGAACGACAGAACGGTGATACACACGGTTGCCCACACCAGCGAGGTGTAGCCAAACAGGCGTTTACGCGAGAAGGTCGCTGCGATTTCGGAGAACACCCCGAAGACCGGCAGAATCAGAATGTACACTTCCGGATGGCCCCAGGCCCAAATCAGGTTGATGTACATCATCATGTTGCCGCCCATATCGTTGGTAAAGAAATGGGTGCCCAGATAGCGATCCAGGGTTAGCAACGCGACGGTGACCGTCAAGATTGGGAAGGAGGCGATAATCAGGATGTTGGCGCACAGAGATGCCCAGGTAAATACCGGCATCTTGAACATCGTCATACCCGGTGCACGCATCTTGATGATGGTCACAAAGAAGTTGATACCGGTTAAGGTTGTACCGATACCGGACAACTGCACCGCCCATATCCAATAATCAACCCCGACGCTTGGACTGTACTCTATTCCCGAGAGCGGCGGATAGGCCAGCCAGCCGGTCTGTGCGAATTCACCTACGCCCAGAGACAGGTTAACCAGGATAACGCCGACAACGGTGAACCAGAAGCTCAGGTTGTTCAGGAAGGGGAAGGCAACGTCACGTGCGCCGATCTGCAGCGGAACCACCAGGTTCATCAGACCGATAACAAATGGCATGGCGACGAAGAAGATCATGATCACGCCGTGAGCCGTGAAGATCTGGTCGTAGTGGTGAGGTGGCAGGAAGCCCGCTTCACCTGCAGACGCCAGCGCCTGCTGACTACGCATCATGATGGCGTCAGCAAAGCCACGAATCAACATGACGATGGCGACGATGACATACATGATGCCAAGACGTTTGTGGTCAACCGAAGTCAGCCACTCTTTCCACAGGTAGGTCCACTTACCGAAGTAAGTAATGAGGCCCAGTAAGGCCGCCCCACCGATGATAATGGCAGCGATCGTAACCATGACGATTGGTTCATGGAACGGGACTGCATCCAGTGTCAATTTTCCGAACATCGTATTCTTCCTCGGCCCCTTAGTGAGCGGATTCCGCGTGGCTCATGTCCATGCCTTCCATTCCTTCGTGTGCGCTGTGCTCACCTTCTGGTTTGGCCATGTCCATGCTCTTACCGTGAGCCATAAATTTGTTAATAACGTCTTTAAACAAATCCGGTTTCACGTTGGAGAAATATTCCACCTGGTTGTATTCGCTTGGTACAGCCACTTTCTCGAACGCTGCCATGTCACTCATGGTGTTCGTGGACTGTTTAGCTTTAGCAACCCATTGGTCGAATTCGGCGCGGTCCTTTGTTGCGATAGCCTTGAACTTCATACCGGAGAAGCCTGGTCCGCTGTAGCTTGCGGAGATACCATCATAAGTACCGGCTTCGTTGGCGATCAGATGCAGTCGAGTCTGCATACCGGCCATGGCATAAATCTGGCTACCCAGACGCGGGATAAAGAAGGAGTTCATCACGGAGTTGGATGTCACTTTGAATTCAACCGGAGTGTTCGCCGGGAAGGCGATTTCATTCACGGTAGCGATACCCTGTTCCGGATAGATGAAGAACCATTTCCAGTCCATGGAAACCACTTCGATGGTAATGGGCTTCTCGTCATGCGCCAGCGGTTTGCTTGGCTCAAGCGCGTGCGTGGTTTTCCAGGTCAGTACGGCAAGGAAAATGATGATTAAGATAGGCACCGTCCAGACCACAGCTTCCACTTTATTGGAGTGTGACCAGTTCGGGCTGTACTTCGCATCTTTATTGCTTGCACGGTACTTCCAGGCAAAACCAACAGCCATCAAGATGGCAGGAATAACGACGATCAACATCAGGCCAAATGCCGTCAGTATCAATGAACGTTGTTCCAGACCAATCTGTCCTTTAGGGTCAAGCAGCGCAGAATTACAGCCACTGAGTAATGCAGTGCCTGCAATTAATGACAACCATCCCAAACTTTTATTGTATTTCCTGAGTCTCATTTAACGACCTCAATTCCACGGGACCGGGTGGCGTTTAAAGTGTGAGGGCATTTTACGGGAAGGTTACATTACTGTAAACATCATTGGATCTGTGTTACCGGGTTCTGCCGTGCATGTCACATATGTTGCAATATATACCGCGTTGACTTTAAGAACCTGTTGCAACATCACGTTATAACGAAAGCGGGCATGCGGGGGCAGTGCGAAGGGCAATTGGTATAACCAATGCTAAAATAAAACAATTAATTAACAATTGATTATCATTAAAAGGACAATTAGAGAACAAAAAATAGAATGGCGTTGGCTGAATCGAGTAAGGAAAATAGAATTTATAAAAGGCGTCAATAATTTCCAAAATCTATGGCGCACAAAACAACAAATAATATTTTTATTAAGTGTTGTTTATTTAGCCGTTATAATTACGCAGAGTTATTACAACGGCCAAATATGCTCGTCATACTTCAAGCTACGGGTGTGTTGGCAATAACTCGGCCCATCCTGGGCCTCACCCTTACGGGCGCTGTGAACAGCGTTCAAATTCGTTCCCGACGAATTTGTCCTCGCTCACCCCAGTCACTTACTTATGTAAGCTCCTGGGGATTTGCTGCGTCGCCGCGTGATTCGGCCTTTCGGCCTCTCCCCTACGGGGCCAGCGCAAGCGCTGTTCAAAACGCTCACGCCTTTTGTCCCGTAACTCGAATTATTTAGAGCATAAATGTGCAACATCACGCCAGACGCGTTTTGCGCAGCGCCAGATAATCCAGCAATCCACCGAATACCACACCGCAGACTGCGACCACGACCGCAACTTCAAGCAGTTCCGGCAGAAAGGAGAAGTTAGTGTAATCCAGGGCGTTCATTGTCAGCAGTAACAGCCAGACCACCAGCAAACAACAGCCCGCCACCAGCGTCATCAATGCCAGGTTGTACGCGCTACGAAACTCCGTGCGCGGGATAAAACTTTCGTTTTTCCAGCTATGTTCCAGCGTCTGGCGACAGACCAGCAACAGAATAAGGCCTGGGATCGCGGCAAAGACGGAGAACAGATAAAACGTGGGCCAACCGTGTGCTTCGACAAACCAGCCCGCGACCGGGCCGACATAAACGCGCCCCACAGCGGAAAGCGCGGAGAGCAGGGCAAACTGCGTTGCGGAGAAGGATTTATTGCACAGCGTCATCAGCAGAGCAACAAATGCTGCTGTCCCCATCCCACCGCACAGGTTTTCGAAGAATACTGCCGCACCCATGCTAAACATATGTTTGTCGGTAATGGAGAGCAACCAGTAACCCGCGTTCGATGCGCCCTGCAAAATGCCAAAAATCAGCAATGCGCGAAACAGCGACAGGCGTTGCATCAGGATCCCGCCGTACAGTGCGCCAACAATTGTCGCCAGCAGCCCCAGCGTTTTATTGACCACCCCAACTTCACCGGCGTCAAATCCGACGCCGCGGATTAAAAAGGTGGTGGTCAGGCTCATGGCGAAGGCATCGCCAAGCTTATACAGCACAATCAGCAGCAGGATTAACCAGGCGTTGTTACGGCCAAAGAAATCGCGCAGCGGCGCGGCAACTGCTTGTTCCAGCGTTTTAGGGACCGGAATCGCATCTGTGGGTTCGGGGGCTAACAGGGTGGCGATAATACACGGTATCAGCAGGGCCGCCATCAGCCAGTACATGCCCTGCCAGCCAAGCCAGCGATCGGCCATCCACAGCGCCAGGCCACCGGAAACCAGCATCCCTAAGCGGTAGCCGAGCACGCTGATGGCAGCGCCGGTGCCGCGTTCTTCGGCGGGTAAAACATCCGTTTTCCAGGCATCAAAGACGATATCCTGCGACGCTGAGCAAAAGGCGATTACTACCGCCAATGCTGCCATCCATCGCAACTGCGTGCCGGGCTCCAGAAAACCCATTGCAGCAATAGAAATCAGCAGCAAAATCTGTGTGGTCAGCAGCCAGCCTCGACGTCGACCCAAAAACGGCGGTGTGTAGCGGTCCATCACAGGGGACCAGAGGAACTTAAAGACGTAGGCCTGACCGACCAGAGAAAAGAAGCCGATAGTTTTAAGATCGATGTTCTCGACCGTCATCCACGCCTGAAGCGTACCGGAGGTCAGCGCGAGCGGTAAACCGGAAGCAAAACCCAGCATCAGCAGAATTGCTGACTTAGGTTGCTGAAAAATACGTAAGTAGTGACTGGACATGGCGTCTTTAGGCCCGACGTGCGCCGGGCCATAAGGGCAGAAATTAACGTGCGTTCTGCTTGATGAAATCGTGAACGCTGGTGTCCTGAGACATATCAGCGATGGTATCGGTCAGGACGCTGTTAACGGCATCAGCAATATTTTTGTTAGAGGCCTGCAGCGCGCCTTCAACAGAATAGCTTGCGCGGTAGTTTTTGGTCATCTTGTTGCCGTTGGCTGCGGTAGCAATAATGGCGATGTCTGCCTTGGTGGCGATGTTGTAACGCACGCTACCCTGAGACACGTCGGCGTACAGCTGGCTCACGATGATTTGCAGGTTAACAGCACCGTTTGGACCAATCATATAACCGCGTGCGGTCATCTGTTTTTCCAGCACTTCTTGCAGCAGGAAACGCAGATCGCGGGATGCAGTCAGCGTTACCAGTTGATTGTCGCGGGTGACTTTGGCCAGAGCCTGATCCTGACGCTGATCGGCCCCATTAATGCTGAGGGTCACACCCATCAGGCTAGGGTCCTGCTGCGGCAGGGTAATTTTTGGCGAAACGTCAATGGTGGTCGGTGGTGTTGCGCATCCAGCTAACATAAACAGCGCGACTAACGGAAAGAGGATTTTTTTAAACATGCCAGGGGTTCTCAGTGGATCTACATTTTATGGTTAGAGAAAATTCCCGCCATCATAACATTGCCAGAGACGAGGGGAAGTGGGTAACGCATGTAAATTCATTGCGTTGTCCGTTTATCTACTTTGATGAGACCATAAATGGACTTTTTGCAATAAACCGGACAGTTGAATCAGTGAACTTCATTCGTTTGGCTGAGAAAATCAGATAAACGCTAATTTTTTGTTGCTAAGGTGTAATGGAAACGGTAAAAGCGGCTAGTATTTAAAGGGATGGGTGACATCTCAGCGTTGTCGGAGGAAAAATTTCATGATGATTCGTGAGCAAATAGAAGAAAAATTAAGGGCAGCGTTCCAACCCGTGTTCCTCGAAGTTGTGGATGAAAGCTATCGTCACAATGTTCCGGCAGGTTCTGAAAGCCACTTTAAGGTTGTGCTGGTCAGCGATCGCTTTACAGGTGAACGTTTTCTTAATCGTCATCGGATGATTTACAGTACGTTAACGGCGGAACTCTCCACAACCGTACATGCGTTAGCCCTGCATACCTACACCACCAAGGAGTGGGAAGCGTTGCAGGACACGATTTTTGCATCGCCTCCCTGTCGTGGAGCGGGAAGCATCGCGTAGAAAAACGGATTTGCAACAACCGGCGCTTTTCCAGTATGTTGCTACAGATTATGTGAAAACGGCCTACGGGCCGTTTTATTTTGTCTGAATTCTGAGTCAGTCGTACAGTATTCAGACAAAAATTAGCCGGGAATTGTGAAAAAAGCCGCAGCAACGCGCGATAACCGTTCTCGACTCATAAAAGTGATGCCGCTATAATGCGCGTCTTATTTTTCGGAATGTCTTCGGGATGATTCTGACGACAGGGAATGTGATTGATTTTGAGAACATCCCGGTTCCGCGAAGCCAACAACCTGTGCTTGCGGAGAAGAGTTGACCGAGCACTGTGATTTTTTGAGGTAACAAGATGCAAGTTTCAGTTGAAACCACTCAAGGCCTTGGCCGCCGTGTAACGATTACTATCGCTGCTGACAGCATCGAAAACGCTGTGAAAAGCGAGCTGGTCAACGTAGCGAAGAAAGTGCGTATTGACGGCTTTCGCAAGGGAAAAGTACCGATGAATGTTGTTGCTCAGCGTTATGGCGCTTCTGTTCGCCAGGACGTTCTGGGCGACCTGATGAGCCGTCACTTCGTTGATGCAATCATCAAAGAAAAAATTAATCCGGCTGGCTCTCCGAACTACGTTCCGGGCGAATACAAACTGGGTGAAGATTTTACTTACGCGGTAGAGTTTGAAGTTTACCCGGAAGTTGAGCTGAAGGGTCTGGACGCAATCGAAGTTGAAAAACCGGTTGTTGAAGTCACCGACGCTGACGTTGACGTCATGCTGGACACCCTGCGTAAGCAGCAGGCGACCTGGAAAGACAAAGACGGCGCTGCTGATGCAGAAGACCGTGTCACCATCGACTTCACCGGTTCTGTAGACGGCGAAGAGTTCGAAGGCGGCAAAGCGTCTGACTTCGTACTGGCAATGGGTCAGGGTCGTATGATCCCAGGCTTCGAAGAAGGCGTTAAAGGTCACAAAGCTGGCGAAGAGTTCACTATCGAAGTGACCTTCCCGGAAGACTACCACGCTGAAAACCTGAAAGGTAAAGCGGCTAAATTCGTTATCAACCTGAAGAAAGTTGAAGAGCGTGAACTGCCGGAACTGACTGAAGAATTCATCAAGCGTTTCGGCGTGGAAGATGGTTCTGTTGCCGGTCTGCGTGCTGAAGTGCGTAAAAACATGGAACGCGAGCTGAAAGGCGCCGTGCGTAACCGCGTTAAGTCTCAGGCGATCGAAGGTCTGGTAAAAGCGAATGACATCGACGTTCCTGTTGCCATGATTGACAACGAAATCGACGTTCTGCGTCGTCAGGCTGCACAGCGTTTCGGTGGCAACGAGAAACAAGCTCTGGAACTGCCGCGTGAACTGTTCGAAGAACAGGCTAAGCGTCGCGTTGTTGTTGGCCTGCTGCTGGGCGAAGTTATTCGTACCAACGAGCTGAAAGCTGACGAAGAACGCGTAAAAGGCCTGATCGAAGAGATGGCTTCTGCTTACGAAGATCCGAAAGAAGTGGTTGAATTCTACAGCAAGAACAAAGAGCTGATGGAAAACATGCGTAACGTCGCTCTGGAAGAGCAGGCTGTTGAAGCGGTTCTGGCGAAGGCAAAAGTGACTGAAAAAGCCACTACCTTCAACGAACTGATGAACCAGCAGGCGTAATTCGTCGCGTTTTTAGCACGAAATTCGCACATAAGCCCGTCACCTTCCGGTGGCGGGTTTTTTTTTGTCACGCATTTTGCATGGGAAGGGTGCGAAAACAGCGTTTCAGTGTTAGCGTTACAACAAAAGATTGTTATGCTTGAATTATGGCGATGTCGTACCCATTACTGAGGGACTAGCTGATAATCCGTCCATAAGGTTACAATCAGCACAGCAGGTTTTTTCAAATTTTATCCAGGAGACGGAAATGTCATACAGCGGCGAACGAGATAACTTTGCACCCCATATGGCGCTGGTGCCGATGGTCATTGAACAGACCTCACGTGGCGAGCGCTCTTTTGATATCTATTCTCGTCTACTTAAGGAACGCGTCATTTTTCTGACCGGCCAGGTCGAAGACCATATGGCTAACCTGATCGTGGCGCAGATGCTGTTCCTGGAAGCGGAAAACCCAGAAAAAGATATCTACCTGTACATCAACTCCCCGGGTGGGGTAATTACCGCAGGGATGTCTATCTATGACACCATGCAGTTTATTAAGCCGGACGTTAGCACCATTTGTATGGGCCAGGCGTGCTCAATGGGCGCGTTCCTGTTGACTGCAGGGGCAAAAGATAAACGCTTCTGCCTGCCTAACTCTCGCGTCATGATCCACCAGCCTCTGGGCGGTTACCAGGGCCAGGCAACGGATATTGAAATTCATGCCCGTGAAATCCTTAAAGTGAAAGGGCGCATGAATGAACTTATGGCGCATCATACGGGTCAATCGCTTGAGCAGATTGAACGTGACACCGAGCGCGATCGCTTCCTCTCTGCTTCTGAAGCAGTAGAGTACGGTCTGGTCGACTCGATTTTGACCCATCGTAATTGATGCCCAGGACGCAAGTGTGTCGCTATACACTTCATCCTTCACGCTACCTCTTTGTTGGCTGCCAGCGCTCCCCCCAGTTACTTACTTATGTAAGCGCCTGGGGAGTCGCTTAGTTGCCGCCTCGATGTAGCTCGAATGATTTTGTGTATATACTAATGAAGGGCGGCACAACGCTGACAAGCGGCTTGCGCCTGAGAATGGCATTTGCGTCGTCGTGTGCGGCACAAAGAACAAAGAAGAGGTTTTGACTCATGACAGATAAACGCAAAGATGGCTCGGGCAAATTGTTGTACTGCTCTTTTTGCGGCAAAAGCCAGCATGAAGTGCGCAAGCTGATTGCCGGACCATCCGTGTATATCTGCGACGAATGTGTTGATTTATGTAATGACATCATTCGCGAAGAGATTAAGGAAGTCGCACCGCATCGTGAACGCAGTGCGCTGCCGACGCCGCATGAAATTCGCAACCACCTGGACGATTACGTTATCGGTCAGGAGCAGGCGAAGAAAGTGCTGGCGGTCGCGGTATACAACCATTACAAACGTCTGCGCAACGGCGACACCAGCAATGGCGTCGAGTTGGGCAAAAGTAACATCCTGCTGATCGGCCCGACGGGTTCCGGTAAAACGCTGCTGGCTGAAACGCTGGCGCGCCTGCTGGACGTTCCGTTCACTATGGCCGACGCCACCACCCTGACCGAAGCAGGTTATGTGGGTGAGGACGTTGAAAATATCATTCAGAAATTGTTGCAGAAGTGCGATTACGACGTACAGAAAGCGCAGCGCGGCATTGTCT
Organism: Citrobacter sp. KH_055_1; assembly: GCF_057838705.1. Classification (NCBI taxonomy): domain Bacteria; kingdom Pseudomonadati; phylum Pseudomonadota; class Gammaproteobacteria; order Enterobacterales; family Enterobacteriaceae; genus Citrobacter; species Citrobacter sp. KH_055_1. The sequence goes on along the minus strand of NZ_CM174473.1, from coordinate 3,570,511 downwards.
ATATTGATGAGATCGACAAGATCTCGCGTAAATCAGACAACCCGTCCATCACGCGTGATGTTTCCGGCGAAGGCGTACAGCAAGCGCTGTTGAAACTGATCGAAGGTACGGTTGCTGCTGTGCCTCCGCAGGGCGGACGTAAACATCCGCAGCAGGAGTTCTTGCAGGTTGATACCTCTAAGATCCTGTTTATCTGTGGCGGTGCATTTGCCGGTCTGGATAAGGTGATTGCTAACCGTGTTGAAACCGGCTCCGGCATTGGTTTTGGCGCGACGGTAAAAGCCCAGTCTGATAAAGCCAGCGAAGGTGAACTGCTGTCGCAGGTTGAGCCGGAAGATCTGATCAAATTTGGTCTGATCCCTGAGTTCATCGGACGTCTGCCGGTGGTGGCAACGTTGACCGAGCTGAGCGAAGATGCGCTGATCCAAATCCTGAAAGAGCCGAAAAACGCCCTGACCAAGCAGTATCAGGCGTTGTTCAATCTTGAAGGCGTGGATCTGGAATTCCGTGACGAAGCGCTGGATGCTATCGCCAAGAAAGCGATGGCGCGTAAAACCGGTGCTCGTGGTCTGCGTTCTATCGTTGAAGCTGCACTGCTCGACACCATGTACGATCTGCCTTCTATGGAAGGCGTCGAAAAAGTGGTTATCGACGAGTCCGTTATCGGTGGTCAGAGCAAGCCATTACTGATTTACGGTAAGCCGGAAGCGCAGCAGGCATCTGGCGAATAATTAACCATTTTATACAATCGGTTAATCAAAAAGGGGGGATTTTATCTCCCCTTTTATTTTTCCGTAAACATGGCGTTGAATGTGTGGGAAACATCCCCATATACTGACATACATGTTAAAGGTGGTAATAAGAAGCACAGCAATGCCACCTGATTACCTGGCGGACACTAAACTAAGAGAGAGCTCTATGAATCCTGAGCGTTCTGAACGCATTGAAATCCCCGTATTGCCGTTGCGCGATGTGGTGGTTTATCCGCACATGGTCATACCCTTATTTGTAGGGCGGGAAAAATCTATCCGTTGTCTGGAAGCGGCCATGGACCATGATAAAAAAATCATGCTGGTCGCACAGAAAGAAGCATCAACGGATGAGCCGGGTGTAAACGATCTTTTCACCGTCGGGACCGTGGCCTCTATTTTGCAGATGCTGAAACTGCCTGACGGCACCGTAAAGGTGCTGGTCGAGGGGTTACAGCGCGCGCGTATTTCTGCGCTGTCTGATAACGGTGAGCATTTCTCTGCGAAAGCGGAGTACCTTGATTCGCCGGCCATTGATGAGCGCGAACAGGAAGTGCTGGTGCGTACCGCAATCAGCCAGTTCGAAGGCTATATCAAGCTGAACAAGAAAATCCCACCAGAAGTGCTGACGTCGCTTAATAGCATTGACGATCCTGCACGCCTGGCGGACACCATCGCTGCGCACATGCCACTAAAACTGGCGGATAAGCAGTCCGTGCTGGAGATGTCAGACGTTAACGAACGTCTGGAATATCTGATGGCAATGATGGAATCTGAAATCGATCTGCTGCAGGTTGAGAAGCGTATTCGCAATCGCGTGAAAAAGCAGATGGAGAAGTCCCAGCGTGAGTACTATCTGAACGAGCAAATGAAAGCCATTCAGAAAGAACTCGGCGAGATGGACGACGCGCCGGATGAAAACGAAGCGCTGAAACGTAAAATCGACGCGGCGAAAATGCCGAAAGAGGCAAAAGAGAAAGCGGAAGCAGAACTGCAGAAGCTGAAAATGATGTCTCCGATGTCGGCAGAAGCGACCGTGGTTCGCGGCTACATCGACTGGATGGTGCAGGTACCGTGGAACGCGCGTAGCAAGGTCAAAAAAGACCTGCGTCAGGCGCAGGAGATCCTCGATACCGATCATTATGGTCTGGAGCGCGTGAAAGACCGCATCCTTGAGTATCTTGCGGTTCAAAGCCGAGTCAACAAAATCAAGGGGCCGATCCTGTGCCTGGTAGGGCCGCCGGGGGTGGGTAAAACCTCTCTGGGGCAGTCCATTGCTAAAGCGACCGGGCGTAAATACATCCGTATGGCGCTGGGTGGCGTGCGTGACGAAGCGGAAATCCGCGGTCACCGCCGGACCTATATCGGTTCAATGCCGGGCAAACTGATCCAGAAAATGGCCAAGGTGGGCGTTAAAAACCCGCTGTTCCTGCTCGATGAGATCGACAAAATGTCTTCCGACATGCGTGGCGATCCGGCTTCCGCACTGCTTGAAGTGCTGGATCCCGAACAGAACGTGGCGTTCAGCGATCACTACCTGGAAGTGGACTACGATCTCAGCGACGTGATGTTTGTTGCGACCTCTAACTCCATGAACATTCCGGCACCGCTGCTGGATCGTATGGAAGTGATCCGTCTGTCCGGTTATACCGAAGACGAGAAGCTGAATATTGCTAAACGCCACCTGCTGCCGAAGCAGATTGAGCGTAACGCGCTGAAAAAAGGTGAACTGACGGTCGACGATAGCGCCATTGTGGGCATTATTCGTTACTACACCCGTGAAGCGGGCGTGCGTAGTCTGGAGCGTGAAATCTCCAAACTGTGCCGCAAAGCGGTGAAACAACTATTGCTTGATAAGTCACTGAAACATATCGAGATCAATGGCGATAACCTGCACGATTACCTGGGTGTACAGCGCTTTGACTACGGCCGTGCGGACAACGAAAACCGCGTAGGTCAGGTCACTGGTCTGGCGTGGACTGAAGTGGGTGGCGATCTGCTGACCATCGAAACCGCCTGTGTGCCGGGTAAAGGCAAGCTGACCTACACCGGTTCTCTGGGCGAAGTGATGCAGGAATCCATTCAGGCAGCGCTGACCGTGGTACGCGCACGTGCAGAGAAACTGGGTATTAACCCGGACTTCTACGAAAAACGTGATATTCACGTTCACGTCCCTGAAGGGGCAACGCCGAAAGATGGTCCAAGCGCAGGTATTGCTATGTGTACCGCACTGGTATCGTGCCTGACCGGTAACCCGGTTCGTGCGGATGTTGCCATGACCGGCGAGATCACCCTGCGTGGTCAGGTTTTGCCGATCGGTGGTTTGAAAGAAAAACTGCTGGCAGCACACCGTGGTGGTATCAAAACGGTCTTAATTCCTGATGAAAACAAACGTGACCTGGAAGAGATTCCGGACAACGTTCTCGCCGATCTGGACATCCATCCGGTGAAGCGCATTGAGGAAGTTCTGACTCTGGCACTGCAAAACGAACCTTCAGGTATGCAGGTTGTGACGGCAAAATAGTGACCTCGCGCAAAGAGCGTCAATAAAAACAGGGCTGGCAGGCCATTTCGGACTTGCCAGCCTTTTTTTGTATAGCTAATTTAGATGACGGATTAGGCTTGCCATCATTAACGGGTGTTGTAAGGGCATGGCAGGCCTGATATAACTGCTGCGCGTTCGCACTTTGAAGGATTCAGGTGCGATATAAATTATAAAGAGGAAGAGAAGAGTGAATAAATCTCAACTGATCGACAAAATTGCTGCAGGGGCTGATATCTCTAAAGCTGCGGCTGGACGTGCGTTAGATGCAATTATTGCTTCTGTTACCGAATCCCTGAAAGAAGGTGATGACGTAGCGCTGGTAGGTTTTGGTACTTTTGCCGTTAAAGAGCGTGCTGCCCGTACTGGTCGCAACCCGCAAACTGGTAAAGAGATCACTATCGCCGCGGCTAAAGTACCGGGTTTCCGTGCAGGTAAAGCACTGAAAGACGCGGTAAACTAAGTGATTCCCCCTTTGGGGATGTGACTAAGTACAAGGGCGCATCAACAGATGTGCCTTTTTTATTTGTGATTCCGGGACTTTCTACGTGTTGTGGGCTGACAATCGCCCCTGTTTCTTGTCACAATAGACCTTTCCACGCAGCGTTCAGAAAACGCTATGCTGCGTGAGGTATACAGTCACCTACAGCGGAGTGTGGTTACACCATGATGGACAGCTTACGCACGGCTGCTAACAGTCTCGTGCTCAAGATTATTTTCGGTATCATTATCGTGTCGTTCATTTTGACCGGCGTGAGTGGTTACCTGATTGGCGGAAGCAACAACTACGCCGCAAAAGTGAATGGCCAGGAAATTAGCCGCGGGCAGTTTGAGAATGCGTTTAACAGTGAACGTAATCGCATGCAGCAGCAGCTGGGCGATCAGTTCTCTGAGCTGGCGGCGAATGAAGGCTACATGAAAACGCTGCGTCAGCAGGTGCTGAATCGTCTGGTAGACGAAGCGCTGCTGGACCAATACTCTCGCGAACTGAAGCTCAGCATCAGCGATGAGCAGGTTAAACAGGCTATCTTCTCAACGCCTGCTTTCCAGGTTGACGGTAAATTTGATAACAACCGCTATAACGCAATTGTAAATCAGATGGGGATGACCGCAGACCAGTATGCTCAGGCGCTGCGTAACCAACTCACCACCCAGCAGTTGATCAACGGCGTAGCCGGGACAGAGTTCATGCTGAAGGGGGAAACGGACGAACTGGCGGCGCTGGTTGCACAGCAGCGTATCGTGCGTGAAGCGACTATTGACGTCAACGCACTTGCAGCGAAACAGTCGGTTTCCGAGCAGGAAGTTGCCAGCTACTACGAGCAGAATAAAAACCACTTTATGATGCCGGAGCAGTTCCGTGTGAGCTACATCAAGCTGGATGCTGCAGCTATGCAGGAAACAGCCAGCGATGCGGATATTCAGTCTTATTATGACCAGCATCAGGATCAGTTCACTCAACCGCAGCGTAATCGCTACAGCATCATCCAGACCAAAACGGAAGATGAAGCCAAAGCGGTACTGGATGCGCTGAACAAAGGTGGTGATTTTGCCGCCCTGGCGAAGGAAAAATCCGCCGACATTATCTCTGCCCGTAACGGCGGTGATATGGGATGGCTGGAAGAATCCACCACGCCAGAAGAGCTGAAGAATGCGGGTCTGAAAGAAAAAGGCCAACTGTCAGGCGTGATCAAGTCTTCTGTGGGTTTCCTGGTTGCTCGTCTTGATGATGTCCAGCCAGCGCAGGTTAAACCGCTGAGCGAAGCACGTGAAGAGATTGCGGCGAAAGTGAAGCAGGAAAAAGCGCTGGATGCCTACTATGCGCTGCAGCAGAAAGTCAGCGATGCGGCAAGCAACGATAACGAATCCCTCGCGGGGGCTGAGCAGGCAGCGGGTATGAAAGCCGTTGAAACAGGCTGGTTTAGCCGTGACAGCCTGCCTGAAGAGCTGAATTTCAAACCGGTTTCAGACATCATTTTCAATGGTGGCCTGGTTGGTGAGAATGGCACTCCGGGCAGCAACTCTGACATCATCACCGTGGATGGCGATCGCGCGTTTGTGCTGCGTATTGCTGAGCACAAAGCGGAAGCTGTTAAGCCGCTGGCTGAAGTGAAAGATCAGGTAACCGCGCTTGTTAAGCATAACAAAGCAGAGCAGCAAGCGAAGCTGGATGCCGACAAACTGCTGGCTGCGCTGAAAGCCGGTAAAGGCGATGAAGCAATGAAAGCGGCAGGTCTGAGTTTTGGTGAAGCGAAAACCCTGAGCCGTACAGGTCAGGATCCGCTGAGCCAGGCGGCGTTTGGTCTGGCGCTGCCGGCGAATGACAAGCCGAGCTACGGCGTAGCGAACGATATGCAGGGCAACGTTGTTCTGCTGGCGCTCGACGCGGTGAAAGCGGGTTCAATGCCAGAAGAGCAGAAGAAAGCAATGGTTCAGGGGATTACTCAGAACAACGCGCAGATTGTCTTTGAAGCGCTGATGAGTAACCTGCGTAAAGCGGCAAAAATTAAAGTCGGTGACGCGCTGGAACAGCAGCAATAATCGAGACGCTTCGCAAAAAATTGCAAAAAGTTGTATACACCAAAGGCCGCTTTCGCGGCCTTTTCCATTTCTGAATTTTGCCATTTGTCTGCTGTTCTCCACCTCGCTATCGTGATTCCACTGTTAACAAACAAGGAGAAAACAGTATGAAACATGGAATCAAAGCACTGCTTATCACCCTTTCATTAACCTGTGCTGGCGTGAGCCAAAGTACCCTAGCCGCGGAACCGGTCGCTAAAAGCCAGGCGGTCCAGACCAAAGCAGAGGGGGCGGGTGCGGCGCATAGCAAAGCGACGGTACCGACGAAAGCCAGCGATGATGAAGGCACCAGGGTAAGCATCAATACCGCGTCGGCGGAGGATTTAGCGCGGGTCATGAATGGTGTCGGGCTAAAGAAAGCGCAGGCGATTGTCAGCTATCGGGAGGAGTACGGGCCGTTTAAAACGGTTGATGACTTAAAACAGGTGCCGGGAATGGGCAGTTCACTGGTGGAGCGTAACCTGGCTGTTTTAACACTTTAATAACTTGCAGAGCGCTGAAAATTTGCCAGACTGTAGAGGTCATACCAGTTATGGCCTCCTTATCCTCAAGTCTATTCCTATAAAAACAAATTAGGGTTCCTGCGCTATGCAAACACAAATCAAAGTTCGTGGTTTTCATCTCGATGTCTATCAACATGTTAACAATGCCCGCTACCTTGAGTTTCTGGAAGAAGCCCGCTGGGACGGTCTGGAAAACAGTGATAGCTTCCAGTGGATGACCGCGCACAACATCGCTTTTGTGGTGGTTAACATTAATATCAACTACCGGCGCCCCGCCGTGCTGAGTGATCTGCTGACCGTCACCAGTCAGGTACAACAGTTAAATGGCAAAAGCGGTGTGTTAAACCAGACCATCACGTTAGAGCCGGAAGGGCAGGTAGTGGCCGATGCGTTGATTACCTTCGTCTGTATCGATTTAAAAACGCAGAAAGCGCTGCCGCTGGAAGGGGAGTTGCGCGAAAAGCTGGAGCAGATGGTGAAGTAAGGGAAGATTGCCGGGCCTGCAAACATCAGGCCTGCAAATGATACCGATTTGTAGGCCGGATAAGACGCATTAGCGTCGCCATCCGGCATTATCATCGCAATAAATTACTTTAACCCGGTTTTCTGCTTCATGGCCGCCATCACTGCCGGTTTATCCGCCAGATAATGTTTCAGGCCGTTGGCACGCAGGTTACAGGCGGCACACTGGCCGCAACCGTCGCCCTTAACGCCGTTATAGCAAGTCAGCGTCTCTTCACGCACCAGATCCAGCTTGCCCCAGTAGTCGGCCAGTGCCCAGGTTTCGGCTTTATCAAGCCACATCAACGGGGTTTCAAAGCGGATATCTTTTGCCATGCCCAGACTTACGGCATGATTCAGCGCTTTGACAAACTCATCGCGACAATCAGGATAGCCGGAGAAATCGGTCTCGCAAACGCCAGTAATGACCGCTTCCGCTTGCACCTGATATGCATAAATCGCCGTCAGCGTTAAGAACAAAATATTACGTCCGGGCACAAAGGTGTTGGGAATACCGTTGGCTTCCGGTTCGTAATCCGGTACCGGAATGTTATCGCGGGTCAAGCTACTGACCGCCAGTTCGCTAAGCAGCGTGACGTCGAGAACTTTGTGTGCGCGTGCGCCGAGTTTTAAGGCCAGGTCACGTGCGACATCAATCTCAGCGCGATGGCGCTGACCATAATCAAAGGTCACACAGTGCACTTCATCATATTGATGCAGCGCCTGCGCCAGACAGGTGGTGGAGTCCTGACCTCCACTAAATACGACAACGGCACGTTTCATGGTTTTTCCTGACAAATAACGAAAACCCTATGGTAGCGCCTGGGCGCGGCGTCGACCAGCTTCTTCACGATGAAGGCGGCGGCAGCCAGGCCTCGGTGAATTCAAACCAGCCTCTGGGGTTGAGCCGCACGCCGTTGACGCCCGGTGGGGCGCTAATGCGGTAATGGTAATTAAACAGCGGCGTTAGCGTGGCGTCATTCATCAGGTTAGTGAAAACCTGCTGTAACGCCGCGTGACGATGATCCTCATTAGCCTGGGTTTGCAGCGCATCCAGCGTGGCCTGTAGATGAGAGAATGCCGGGGCATCCAGAACATGCGGCCAGAGCTGATCGCAGCGTAGCCACTGTTCAAGTGTATATTCTGGTGCTTCGCCAATCAGACGGTCGCCCATCATCAGGTCGGCCTGGGCCAGAGGATGGTCACCGTCCCAGTTCTTGGCATTGTGAAAAATCAGCGTTAACTCGCAGCCCAGCGTTGCCAGTACCTGGCGAAGCTGTTCGGCCATGGCGTGCAACTCTACTGGCAGGTGATATACCAGCGTCAGTTTTTCCGGCAGGGCCACTTCATCCAACTGATCCCATTGCGGAATGGTCCACCCTGGCAGCAGCGCATTGCTTGGGGTAATCAGATTCTCTTCCACCTCAAGCGTCTGCAACAGGGAAGAGCGGTGGATGATATTGACCAGCCGACGCGCCTGAAGCACGTTCAGTCGTGCGCTTTTCCTGAGGGTTAAATAACAAAATCCGAGGCTGATCCCGCTACTGACCTGGCTAAGCATCGGCAGTTCCTCAGGCTTGCCAATGGCAATTTGCACCGGATGGCGGCAGCTGGTACCCAGATCCTGGTCGAAAAGCTGCGGTGTTATCCAAAATTCAATGGCTTTCAGCAACGGGTGGCTGAGGTGATAGTGGTCATGGCTCTCGATACGGACCAGTTCCGGTGTAAACAGCGTCAGCCTAAACGGACCGGTGCCGACGAGCGGCTGTTCCGGGTGCGCCAGATGACTGCTGTAGCTGGCCAGACGGTGTGCCAGCCAGAAGTCGGGGCGATGTAAAATAAACGTCAGGCATTGAGGGTGAGTCACCTCAATACGCTTCACGCTGATAAATAATTTATTGAGCGCGGGCAGCTCCAGCAGCTGTTGCAGGCGTTGATGTAGCTGCGAGGTGCTAAGCGCGTCACCGTTATGCCAGTGCAGCGTGGAGCGAATATAGAAATCCCAGCGCAGGCCGTCGGCGGAGATATCCCAGTGGTGGGCCAAATCACCGCAGGGGCGCTGGGTCGTACTGTCAAAACGGGTCAGTCCGGAGAAGACTTGCCCGGCAAGATGTTGTTCGGCACGACCGGGGAGAAAGCCGGGGCGGAGGGGATCAAGTGGGCGATAGTAGGGAATACGCAGGGTTGGCGTATCGTTATGCCACTGGCCGCCCATAAACGGCTGCAGCAGCGTTCTTAATTCTCCGGGAGCCAGCTGCGCCAGCTCCAGCACGCTACGCTGTTCTCCCTTTTGCAACGCCTGCTCCATCATCGTATTACGCAGCGAGTCGGGCGTGACCAAAAAGCGCAATTGTCCCCGTTTTCCGCGTCCTGAGCGTGCTTCCCATGCCAGCCAGCCCGCCTCCTGTGCCTGGCGTAGCAGCGTACGGACATGGCGCTCGCTGCAAAAACAGCGTTCAGCCAGTTCGCCGACGGTGACCGACTGCGGCTCTCCGTTTGAGGGCTGCCAGAGGCGTTGGTACTGATTCAATCGATTCAAAAGTCGCATTTGCACTTCATCCTTCGGGCAACATAAACCCGGAACAATTCGTTTTATCTATTCACTATTACTTCCGTATATCTCAGGTGATACTGAACCACAAGTTAACCGCGTCACAGTGTGGAGAAAGAAATGGCTCGTCTGGCTGCATTTGATATGGATGGCACCCTGCTGATGCCGAATCACCATTTAGGTGACGAAACACTCTCGACGCTGGCGCGCCTGCGTGAACGCGACATCACCCTGACGTTTGCCACTGGCCGCCATGTGCTGGAGATGCGTCATATCTTAGGGACCCTCTCGCTGGACGCATTTTTGATAACGGGTAACGGGACGCGTATTCATTCGCTGGAAGGGGATGTACTGCATCGTCAGGATCTGGCACCCGAGGCAGCAGATATCGTCCTGCATCAGAAGTGGGATACCCAGGCCAGCATGCATGTCTTCAATGACAATGGATGGTTCACCGGGCAGGAGATCCCGTCGATCCTCAAGGCGCATGTGTACAGCGGATTCCGTTATCAGGTCGTGGATGTGAAACGTATCCCCGCACATCAGGTGACGAAGATCTGCTTCTGCGGCGATCATGACGACCTGATACGCCTGCGCATTCAATTGAATGAGGCGCTGGGTGAGCAGGCAAATCTCTGTTTTTCCGCCGTAGACTGTCTTGAAGTGCTGCCGCTGGGCTGTAACAAAGGCTCCGCGCTGGCGGTACTGAGTGACCATTTAGGTTTTTCTATGGCCGAGTGTATGGCATTTGGTGACGCGATGAACGATCGCGAGATGCTGGGCAGCGTAGGGCGAGGTTTGATTATGGGCAACGCCATGCCGCAATTAATTGCTGAGCTTCCTGATTTACCGGTGATTGGACATTGTCGCAATCAGGCGGTATCGCACTTTTTAACACATTGGCTGGATAATCCGCATCTACCTTATTCCCCCGAATGAGAGATCCCTTCCAGCAAGCCAGACCATTAGGTCTGGCTTTTTTTTGCCGGTTTACTGGGTATTCAGCAGTTGGGCGATTTCCGCTTTCCATGGTGTCAAATCGCCAATGTGCGCATTAACCCACTCTGGGTTGTAGTAGGTCTCAAGATAACGTTCGCCGCTGTCGCACAGTAACGTTACCAGTGAACCTGTTTCTCCAGCCTCACGTATGCGGGCGGCAAGTTGCAGCGTACCCCACATATTGGTCCCGGTTGAAGCTCCGACTTTGCGGCCCAACTGCGTTTCCAGCCAGTGCGCGGTAGCGACGCTGGCGGCATCCGGCACGCGCAGCATTTCATCAACCACGTCCGGAATGAAAGAGGGCTCGACGCGCGGGCGACCGATACCTTCGATTTTACTGCCCACCGGGCTGCGTAATGTGGCGTCACGCGCCTGCCAGTATGGCAGAAAAACAGAGTTTTCCGGATCGACCACCATCAGCCTGGTGTCGTAACCCTGGCAGCGAATGTAGCGCCCAATGGTTGCTGACGTGCCGCCGGTTCCGGCGCTCATCACAATGTGGCGGGGAACGGGATGTGGCTCGCATGACATCTGGCGGAAGATACTGTCGGCAATATTGTTATTGCCGCGCCAGTCGGTAGCGCGCTCGGCGTAGGTGAACTGATCCATATAATGGCCGTTGAGTTCACGGGCCAGCTGTTCAGACGCGGCATAAATTTCGCAGGCGCTTTCCACGAAATGGCAGCGACCGCCGTAAAACTCAATCTGCTCAACTTTGCGTTTTGCCGTGCAGGACGGCATGACGGCGATAAACGGTAGCCCCAGCAGGCGGGCGAAATAGGCTTCAGAAACCGCCGTGGAGCCGGAAGACGACTCAATAATGGTGGTGCCTTCTTTGATCCAACCATTGCACAGTCCGTACAGGAACAGTGAACGCGCCAGTCGATGCTTCAGGCTACCGGTCGGATGTGTACTTTCATCTTTCAGGTACAGCTGAATCCCCGGGAACGCCGGAAGTGACAGGCGGATAAGATGAGTATCTGCGGAGCGTTGATAATCCGCATTGATTTCATTGATGGCGTTTTTAACCCAGGAGCTATTCATCATTAATATCCATTTGTCATTTTGTGCCTAGAGTAACGAAAAGCACGGAAAAAATTGTTGCCATTTAGCCTTTAAAATAGAATGTAGGGAGAAAATTCTTCTCTGTGGAGTGGATATGTTAGACAAAATTGACCGCAAGCTGCTCAGCTTGCTGCAACAGGATTGCACCCTTTCTTTGCAGGCACTCGCAGATGCCGTTAATCTGACAACCACCCCCTGCTGGAAACGACTCAAGCGACTTGAGGATGACGGCGTTCTGCTTGGCAAAGTCGCGCTGCTGGATCCCGAAAAGCTGGGACTTGGGTTAACGGCCTTTGTGCTGATCAAAACGCAGCATCACAGCAGTGAATGGTACTGTCGCTTTGTGACTGAAGTGACCGGGATGCCAGAGGTACTGGGATTCTGGCGCATGGCCGGGGAGTATGACTACCTGATGCGAGTGCAGGTCGCCGACATGAAACGCTATGATGACTTCTACAAACGGCTGGTGAACAGCGTACCGGGGTTGTCGGACGTTACCTCAAGCTTTGCGATGGAACAGATTAAATACACAACTGCTCTACCTATTGAATAATTCTCCCGGCGCTCATTGTCGGAAATCATGTCAGGACATAACGCGTGCGATTATTTGCTCAATTAAGCTGGTACTTTCGCCGGGAGTGGCGTCGCTACCTCGGGGCAGTGGCCCTGCTTATCATCATCGCTATCCTTCAACTTATTCCGCCTAAAGTGGTCGGAATTATTGTTGATGGCGTGACGGCTCAACGTTTCACGACCGAACGCCTGCTTATGTGGGTTGGCACAATTGCGCTGATTGCGGTGGTGGTCTATTTGCTGCGCTACGTCTGGCGCGTGCTGCTGTTTGGGGCATCCTACCAGCTGGCAGTAGAACTGCGCGAAGATTATTACCGTCAGTTGAGCCGTCAACATCCTGAATTTTATCTGCGCCATCGCACGGGCGATCTGATGGCGCGCGCCACCAATGATGTTGACCGGGTGGTGTTCGCCGCCGGAGAAGGTGTGCTGACGTTGGTCGACTCGCTGGTTATGGGCTGTGCGGTGCTTATCGTCATGTCTACGCAAATAAGCTGGGAGTTGACGCTATTTGCCTTGCTACCGATGCCGGTGATGGCGCTGATGATTAAGCGTTACGGCGATCGGCTTCATAACCGCTTTAAGCAAGCGCAGGCGGCATTCTCCAGCCTCAACGATCGTACTCAGGAGAGCCTGACCAGCATTCGCATGATTAAAGCCTTTGGTCTGGAGGACCGGCAGTCGGCCTTATTTGCCGCAGATGCGCAGGATACCGGTAAGAAAAATATGCGCGTCGCGCGCATCGACGCCCGCTTCGATCCCACCATTTATATCGCTATTGGTATGGCGAACCTGCTGGCGATTGGTGGTGGAAGCTGGATGGTGGTTCACGGTTCGCTGACGCTCGGTCAGCTGACCAGCTTTATGATGTATCTCGGTCTGATGATTTGGCCGATGCTGGCGTTGGCGTGGATGTTTAATATCGTCGAGCGCGGTAGCGCCGCCTACAGCCGTATTCGCGCCATGTTGGCGGAAGCTCCCGTGGTTAATGATGGCACGGAACCCGTGCCGGAAGGGCGCGGGGAACTGGCGGTTGCGATTCGTGAGTTCAGCTACCCGCTGATGGCGCGCCCGACGTTGGAAAACGTTAATTTCCAGCTTAAGCCTGGGCAGATGCTGGGTATTTGTGGGCCGACCGGTGCGGGAAAAAGTACCATTCTGTCGCTGATCCAGCGCCACTTTGATATTACCCAGGGCGACGTGCGCTTTCATGATATTCCGCTGACGCGCTTACAGCTTGATAGCTGGCGCAGTCGGCTGGCAGTTGTTAGCCAGACGCCGTTCCTGTTTTCGGACACCGTCGGCAATAACATTGCACTTGGACGCCCGCAGGCGACGCAGGCCGAAATCGAACATGTGGCGCGCCTCGCCAGCGTGCATGAGGATATTTTACGTTTGCCGCAGGGATATGACACCGAAGTGGGCGAGCGGGGCGTGATGCTCTCGGGCGGGCAAAAACAGCGAATTTCTATTGCGCGCGCGCTGCTGCTTAATGCGGAAATTCTGATTCTTGACGATGCGCTGTCGGCGGTAGACGGCCGTACCGAACATCAGATCCTGCATAACCTGCGCCAGTGGGGCGAGGGAAGAACGGTTATTATCAGCGCCCACCGCTTGTCGGCGCTGACAGAAGCCAGCGAGATTATCGTGATGCAGCACGGACATATTGCCCAGCGTGGCGACCATGACACGCTGGTCCAGCAACCCGGTTGGTACCGCGATATGTATCGCTATCAGCAGCTGGAAGCGGCGCTGTCTGATGCCCCGGCGTTAAATGAGGGGGCGGCGAATGCGTAGTTTTGGGCAATTATGGCCGACGCTGAAACGGCTGCTGCGCTATGGTTCACCGTGGCGAAAACCACTGGGCATTGCGGTGGTGATGCTGTGGGTGGCGGCGGCGGCAGAAGTCAGCGGTCCGCTGCTGATAAGCTACTTTATTGATAACATGGTGGCGAAAAACAATTTGCCGTTGGCGATGGTGGCCGGTCTGGTTGCGGCTTATGTCGGTCTGCAACTGCTGGCGGCGGGACTGCACTATGCGCAGTCACTGTTGTTTAACCAGGCTGCCGTCGGTGTGGTGCAACAGCTACGCACGGATGTAATGGATGCTGCGCTGCGCCAACCGTTGAGTGAATTTGACATCCAGCCCGTCGGACAGCTTATCTCTCGTGTAACCAACGATACCGAAGTGATCCGCGACCTGTACGTGACGGTCGTGGCGACGGTACTGCGCAGTGCGGCTCTGATTGGTGCCATGCTGGTGGCGATGTTTAGCCTCGAATGGCGTATGGCGCTGGTGGCGATGGCTATATTCCCGGCGGTGATGGTGGTGATGGTGATTTATCAGCGCTACAGCACGCCGATTGTGCGCCGCGTTCGTGCCTATCTGGCCGATATCAACGATGGCTTCAATGAAGTCATTAACGGTATGAGCGTGATCCAACAGTTTCGCCAGCAGGCGCGCTTTGGGGAGCGCATGGGCGAGGCCAGCCGTTCGCACTATATGGCACGCATGCAGACCTTGCGGCTGGACGGTTTTTTACTGCGTCCGTTGCTGAGCCTGTTTTCCGCCCTGATCCTCTGTGGTTTACTGATGTTGTTCAGCGTGACCTCTGGCTCGTCCATCGAGGTTGGCGTGCTGTATGCGTTTATCAGCTATCTCGGGCGTCTGAACGAGCCGCTGATTGAGCTGACGACCCAACAATCTATGCTGCAGCAAGCGGTTGTCGCCGGTGAGCGCGTCTTCGAACTGATGGACAGACCGCGTCAGCATTATGGCGATGATGATCAGCCGCTGAAGAGTGGCAACATTGAGGTTGATAACGTGTCATTTGCTTATCGCGATGACAATCTGGTGCTGAAAAATATCAGCCTGTCCGTGCCTTCACGCAGTTTTGTGGCGTTGGTTGGGCATACCGGTAGTGGCAAGAGTACGCTCGCCAGCCTGATGATGGGCTACTATCCGCTGACGCAAGGGGAGATCCGTCTGGACGGGCGCCCCCTCTCCTCGTTGAGTCACGGCGTCTTACGTCAGGGCGTCGCGATGGTGCAGCAGGATCCGGTTGTGATGGCGGACACCTTCCTGGCAAACGTCACGCTGGGCCGCGATATTTCTGAAGATCGAGTGTGGCAGGCGCTGGAGACCGTACAGCTGGCTGAGTTGGCACGCGGTCTGAGTGACGGTATTCACACCCGATTGGGCGAACAGGGCAATAATTTGTCCGTGGGGCAGAAACAGCTGCTGGCATTGGCGCGGGTTCTGGTTGAAACGCCGCAGGTACTGATTCTGGATGAAGCTACCGCCAGTATTGACTCCGGCACGGAGCAGGCCATTCAGCAGGCGCTGGCTGCTGTGCGCGAACACACTACGCTGGTGGTGATTGCCCATCGACTCTCCACGATCGTGGAAGCAGACACCATTCTGGTGCTGCACCGGGGGCAGGCCGTCGAGCGCGGCACACATCAGCAATTGCTGGCGGCGCAAGGCCGCTACTGGCAAATGTATCAGCTGCAACTGGCCGGTGAAGAGCTGGCGGCCAGTGCGCATGAGGATTCCATTATTGCCTGATGGCGCAGTGCGTTTCAGGCCTACGGCTAAATTGGTTCGAGAAGCATCAACAATCTGGTGCAAAAATGTAACGCACTATGCACCGTTATAGTGCGTTTTTTCTTTTTCTACCCCGGCCGTGCCCTGCGAGCCTGAATCATCCCGCGTTTTTCATTCCTGGCACACCCCTTGCAATATTCATCCTGTGTATCTGCAGCCACTACTGAATTCTGACTGGAGGGGATCTATGAAGCTGGTTACCGTGGTAATCAAACCGTTCAAACTGGAAGACGTCCGTGAAGCACTGTCTTCTATTGGTATTCAGGGGCTGACCGTCACCGAAGTGAAGGGCTTTGGTCGACAGAAAGGCCATGCCGAGTTGTATCGGGGAGCCGAATACAGCGTCAATTTTTTACCGAAGGTGAAGATTGATGTGGCGATTGCCGACGATCAGCTTGATGAGGTGATCGACGTCATCAGCAAGTCGGCCTATACCGGAAAAATTGGCGACGGCAAAATTTTTGTCGCCGAGCTGCAACGTGTGATTCGTATTCGTACCGGCGAAGCCGACGAAGCCGCACTGTAACTTCTGGCACACAGTGATAGGAAACCAAAAAATGAAGATAGCAACGATGAAAACGGGTATCGCTTCACTGGCACTGCTGCCGGGACTGGCGATGGCAGCGCCAGCCGTCGCGGACAAAGCTGATAACGCCTTTATGATGATATGTACCGCGCTGGTGTTGTTTATGACCATTCCGGGCATCGCGCTGTTTTACGGCGGTTTGATTCGTGGCAAGAACGTTCTGTCGATGCTGACGCAGGTGACGGTGACGTTTGCACTGGTCTGCATTTTATGGGTGGTGTATGGCTACTCGCTGGCCTTTGGCGAGGGGAATAGTTTCTTCGGCAACTTCAACTGGGTGATGCTGAAAAACATTGCCCTGACGGCGGTAACGGGGAGTTTCTACCAGTACATTCACGTTGCGTTCCAGGGCTCATTTGCTTGCATCACCGTTGGACTTATCGTTGGGGCGCTGGCTGAACGCATTCGCTTCTCTGCGGTACTGATTTTTGTGGTGGTATGGCTGACGCTGTCCTACATTCCGATTGCGCATATGGTCTGGGGCGGTGGTCTGTTGGCCTCCCATGGCGCGCTGGATTTTGCGGGCGGGACGGTGGTGCATATCAACGCCGCGATCGCTGGGCTGGTGGGTGCTTATCTGATTGGCAAGCGTGTGGGTTTTGGCAAAGAGGCTTTCAAACCGCATAACCTGCCGATGGTCTTTACCGGGACCGCGATTCTCTACATCGGCTGGTTTGGTTTTAACGCAGGTTCTGCTGGGACGGCAAATGAAATCGCTGCGCTGGCCTTTGTGAATACTGTGGTGGCGACCGCTGCAGCCATTCTCGGCTGGATCTTCGGTGAGTGGGCGCTGCGCGGTAAACCGTCGCTGCTGGGGGCGTGTTCTGGTGCCATTGCGGGCCTGGTTGGCGTGACCCCTGCTTGTGGTTACATTGGCGTCGGCGGTGCGTTGATCATCGGGGCAATCGCCGGTCTGGCGGGGCTGTGGGGCGTGACGATGCTGAAGCGTTTTCTGCGCGTTGATGACCCGTGCGATGTGTTCGGTGTGCACGGCGTTTGCGGCATTGTCGGCTGTCTTCTGACCGGGGTGTTCGCCGCCAGTTCGCTGGGTGGCGTAGGCTTTGCTGAGGGCGTGACCATGGGGCATCAGGTGCTGGTGCAGCTCGAAAGCGTGGCGATTACCATTGTCTGGTCCGGCGTGGTGGCCTTCATCGGCTATAAGCTGGCGGACATGACGGTAGGGCTGCGCGTACCGGAAGAGCAGGAGCGCGAAGGGCTGGACGTGAACAGCCACGGTGAAAACGCCTACAACGCTTGATATTTCACTCTGCCGGATGGCGCTAAACGCTTATCCGGCCTACGACAGATGTAGTCTGTAGGCCGGATAAGACATCAGTTGCGATTGCGCATCACCCCTTCCTGTACGGTAGAGGCAACCAGCACGCCGTCCTGTGTATAAAATTCCCCGCGCACAAAGCCCCGGGCACCGGAGGCAGAGGTGCTCTCGACGTTATACAGCAACCACTCATTGATATTGAAAGGACGATGGAACCACATCGAATGGTCGATAGTGGCTATCTGAATCCCTTTCTCCAAAAAACCAATTCCGTACGGCTGTAGCGCCACAGGCAGGAAGTTCAGGTCGGAGGCGTAACCCAGCAGATACTGATGCACGCGTAGATCGTCCTGCACCGTACCGTTGGCGCGGATCCACACCTGGCGTGCCGGTTCGGCGACATGGCCTTTGAGCGGGTTATGAAACTCCACCGGACGCACTTCCAGTGGGCGGTCATTGATAAATTTCTCTTTCAACAGCGGTGGCAGCAGATGTGCCACTGAACGGGCAATTTCGGTTTCGGATTTCAGCGCGTCGGGCCCAGGTGCGTGCGGCATGGTTTTTTGATGTTCAAAGCCCTCTTCCGGCGCCTGAAAAGAGGCGGTCATGTAGAAAATGGGCTTCCCGTTCTGGATGGCGGCAATGCGGCGAGCGCTGAAACTGTTACCATCGCGCAGCACTTCGACATCGTAAATTATCGGTTTTTGGCTATCGCCGGGACGTAAAAAGTAGCTGTGAAAGGAGTGCACCAGCCGCTCTTCCGGCACGGTTTCTTTAGCGGCATACAGCGCCTGTCCGACGACCTGCCCGCCAAAAACCTGGCGTAATCCTAAGTCTTCACTTTGGCCGCGAAAGAGTCCTTCTTCAATTTTTTCCAAATTCAACAATGTCAGCAAACTTTTTAGTGCCAGACTCATAGGTGCTCTCCAGGTCATGTCGATGTCGCAGCGAAGTAGGCAGAGTATAACGCAATTTTGAAAGTGGTCCGATGGGTGCAATTGTCTGAATTACCGGTCGATTGCAGGCAAAAATAGCTACTTTGTGCCACACTTAGTCACGTTATGTTTTTGTTAACCACTCTTCTGGCGAGGAAAGTTCTCGCTGGTGCATTGACGATAAGGAGAATTTAATGAAACTCGTGCACATGGTAAGTGGTTTAGCCGTTGCGGTCGCGCTGGCGGCCTGTGCTGATAAAAGTGCAGATATTCAGACACCTGCGCCAAGCCCTACTACGTCAATTGCTGACACACAGTCAAAAATTCAACAGCCGAATGTTTCTGGTACGGTGTGGATCCGCCAGAAAGTTGCGCTGCCACCGGATGCCGTACTGACCGTCACACTGTCGGACGCTTCGCTGGCGGATGCCCCGTCAAAAGTCCTGTCGCAAAAAGCGGTGCGTACTGAAGGGAAGCAGGCGCCATTTAGCTTTGTGCTGCCGTTTAACCCGGCAGATATTCAGCCGAACGCCCGTATTTTGTTGAGTGCAGCCATTATGGTGAACGACAAACTGGTGTTTATTACGGACACCGTGCAGCCGGTTATCAACCAGGGCGGTACCAAGGCCGATCTGACGCTGGTTCCTGTTCAGCAGACGGAAGTTCCGGTTCAGGCCAGCGGTGGTGCGGCAACTACGGTGCCGTCAACGTCTCCCACGCAGGTGAATCCGTCTTCAGCCGTCCCTGCACCTACGCAGTACTAAGACTGGCATAACCCTCTCCGCCAGGGGAGGGTTAATACACCCAGCGATAACGTTGTAAATCGATGTGCCCACTTCCCGAAACCACCACCCCTTCAGACAGCAATGCCTGACGCTGGCGCTGTAGATCCGGCCCGGTCAGCGATATAGCACCATGGCGATTAACGACTCGATACCACGGCAGGGTGCTGCCTTCGGGAAGCCGTTTGAGGACGCCGCCGACCTGACGCGCTGCACGCGGAGATCCGGCAAGTCTGGCGACATCACCATAGGTAGTGACGAATCCTTCGGGGATTGAGGCGACAATTTGCCAGACGCGTTGGGGGAAAGAGTCTTGTATATCCATCATTTATTCCTGCGCTAATTCCCCAGCATAATCTGGAATGGCGGGTGAGTGAAGCCGCATTGCACAAGAAAACAGCATCTGGTGCTGGATGGGTTGCAATTACACGGTGCAGCAGTGATAATGCGCCTGCGCGTTGGTTAACAACGCTCTCAATGGGGGCTCTGTTGGTTCTCCCGCAACACTACTCTGTTTACCAGGTCAGGTCCGGAAGGAAGCAGCCAAGGCAGATGACGTGTGTGCCGGGATGTAGCTGGCAGGGCCCCCACCCAATTCTGCCGTTCGGCAATCTCTTTCACCTTTCCTCGTCACTTAGATTATTTTACGTATTTTCCCATGACTTGCCTGTGAACGCAGAGTGTCCCAGATCGGCTGCAATGTGTTGAAGGCGGCGCGCATCGTGTCATCCGGCAGCGCGAAGGGCATGCGTAAGAAACGATCGAATGCACCCGCTAACCCAAAGCGCGTTCCGGTACCTAACTGAATACCGGCGCTGTCGGCGCGAGTGGCAAACAGCGTCGCCAGCGTATCGGGCAATTCTACCCAGAAAGATAACCCGCCCTGCGGTTGGGTAAATTGCCATTCCGGGAAATGCGATCGCATCAGAGTATGGCACTGGTCGCGTCTGGCGGTGAGCAGTTGTCTTCTGTCCGGGAGAAACTGCGCGGCGTTATCCAGCAGCCAGCCGGTAGCGAGCTGTTCCAGCACCGGTGAGCCTAAATCGAACGTGTCGCGGGTTTGCACCAGTGCGGCAATAGTCCGTGATGACGCCCGCACCCAACCAAGACGTAATCCTCCCCAGAAACTTTTACCGGCAGACCCCAACATAATGATGGGTGCATCGCGATTGAAGGCGGCGAGCGGCGGTGGTGGCGGGGCGTCATACCACAGATTGACCATGGTTTCGTCCACCACCAGCGTGGTGTGCGTTTTGGCGGCGATATCGGCCACCACTTGGCGTGTGGCGGCGTCCATGCAACGTCCGGTAGGATTGTGAAAATCCGGCATCAGGTAGGCCATGCGTGGGGCGGTTTGTGCGATGGTGGCGACAAGACCCGCAGTATCCCATCCCTGTTCAGGCAGCGACACCCCCACGGGTCGGCAGGAGGCCCCCTGAATCGCCGCAATAGCGAGCGGGTAAGTAGGATGATCAACCACTACGCGATCGCCTGGACCGGTAAGCAACCGCAGGATCAGCGCCAGCCCGCTGACTGCACCATTGACCACCATAACCTCATCCGGCTGCGTGGGTAATCCGCGTTCGCAGTAATGCCGGGCAATGGATTCGCGCAAAGACGGTAGCCCCTGGGGCAGATACCCGGAACTTAATAGATGCTGCGGTATGGCAAACAGCGCCTGCTGGTAAGCCTGATGAATTTCGGGACCTGCGCTGAGCGCGGCGGTGGACAGATCGAGTGCGGTACCGGTGACGGTGCGAGTCGGTACATGGCGAATATGTTCCGGCAGGATCACCCGTGAGCCGCTACCCTGGCGGCTTTCCAGATATCCTTCTTCCCGCAGCTGTGCCATTGCGCTGGCGATAGTTGTTCGGCTGACTTCCAGCACCGTAGCAAGTTCGCGCTCGCCGGGAAGCCGGCTATCCAGCGCCAGCCGGCCATCCAGTATCAGCAGGCGCAAGGCTTCGGCCAGCTGTCGCCAGATTGGGGTACGTGAGGGACTCTCCTGCCAGTGCCCGAGCAGGCGCTGGAGAGACTGACTTCCATAACGGCGAGATGACATTGCAGTCCACTTTTTGGAAACTGGTCATTAATCATAGTGCCAATTGCGTTGAAGATGAAGACTGTCTGCGCAGGGAGAGGAGAAAAGCATGCTGCGTCGTTTACTGCAATTGTTTATCGGGCTGACGCTTTACGGCGTGTCGACGGCGATGTTTGTGCGTGCGGATTTAGGCGCTGATCCCTGGAACGTTTTTCATCTGGGTGTGGCAAATCTGTTGTCGATGAACATCGGCTTGGTGATTATTGCCGTGGGCGTATTGGTCCTGTTGGCATGGATCCCACTACGCCAGCGTCCGGGGTTTGGCACATTGAGTAATGTCATTATGATTGGGCTGGCTGCTGATGTGGCGCTGATGGTAATCCCGGGATTTGAATCCCTGTTTGCCCGCAGCGGTCTGTTGGTATCTGCGGTGATACTGAACGCCTTAGCGACCAGTCTGTATATCGGTGCGGGGTTCGGTGCTGGCCCACGTGATGGTCTGATGACCGGCATTCACGCGCGTACTGGTTGGCCGGTGAGGCGAATTCGAACGGCCATCGAAGTGTCGGTGTTGTTTATCGGTTGGCTACTCGGGGGAACCCTGGGCGTTGGTACGGTGCTGTATGCACTGGCGATTGGTCCGCTCATTCAGCTTTGTCTGCCGTGGTTTCGGCATCAGCCGCAGTCACGTGTTCGGGTTCGGAATGAACCTACGGCATGATCGCGAGCTGACGACTAAACTTAATCTCGACTGACGCGGCCAGAATTGGCTTGCCGCGCAGTAAACTTCGGAGGCTTTTCTCATGAAGTATGTTGATGGTTTTGTGGTTGCCGTACCCGCTGAAAACAAGGAGGCGTATATCGCGATGGCGGCAAAAGCGGCTCCGCTTTTCAAGGAGTTCGGTGCATTGCGCGTGGTGGAATGCTGGGCAGACGATGTCCCTGACGGCAAATTGACCGATTTTCGCATGGCGGTAAAAGCGCAGGATCATGAAGAAGTGGTATTCAGCTGGATTGAGTATCCTTCAAAAGAAGTCCGTGACGCGGCGAATCAGAAGATGATGTCCGATCCCCGAATGAAGGAATTTGGCGAATCGATGCCCTTTGATGGCAAGCGCATGATCTACGGTGGATTCTCGCCCATTATGGATGACTGACGTGACTGGCTGTGCGGCGTGCCGCCAGCCATCTCAATCTTTTCGCATGTCGGCTACAGTCGTGTCTCCGCCCACAGGATAAACTCTGCCTTTGGCAATGCCTTACTGTATAGCCAGCCCTGGCCGTACTGCACGCCATGCTGTCGTAGCCACTCTTCCTGATTTTTCGTCTCGATACCTTCTGCCACCATTTCCAGCTTCAGCGTTTTTGCGATCTCGATAATATGCGGCGTCACGTTGTTGTATCCCAACGCATCCACGAACGATTTATCGATCTTCAAAATATCGACATCCAGATCCTGCAAGTAACTGAGACTGGAATAACCGGTGCCAAAATCATCAATGTAAATCGAATGGCCTGCCTGGCGGTACTTGGCGATGAACGGAGCGCTGGTTTTCGGATCGGCAAAGGCGCGTTCTGTGAGTTCGAGTGCAATTTGCGACGGGTTTATCTGATAGTGATTCACCTTCCGGCTGAGCAGACCTGGCAGCGTTTCTGATGTCAGATTATCGGCTTCAAGATTGATGGAGATATGCTGCTCCGGATGGTGATGAAGCCATTTGCCCAGATCGTCAAACACGCTTTCGATAATCAGGCGAGTGAGAGGGGTTGTCAGGCCGGTCTGCTGTGCCAGCGCGACGAAAATCTCTGGTGAGAGAAAACTGCCATCGGGCTGCGGCCAACGGGCCAGCGCTTCGGCACCTACCACTTTCCCGGTACGAAGAGAAATGATCGGCTGATAGTACACCTTAATTTCACGGCGCTGGATAGCCTCCTGCAACTGATGATGGGGAGACTGCAAACGACGTAAAATACGCAGAACAAAGGCGGCGGTCAGCAGACCGATAAGAATTCCCGCCGGGAGCCAGATAAGCGCCTGTCGGTGCCATATTTTTTTCAGCGGCAGCGTAGATGCCCAGCTGACGACGGTAATACCTAATGCAGGGAAGGGGCGGGCGTTGTAAATAACGCCCTCTTTTTGCAAATGCGTAGTGGCATTATCTTGTTGAAAATTTTGCAAAATATCTTCTGGTAGCGTTCCGCTACTGGTGACAATCCTGCTTTTATCGGCGCCAATAATGGCGACATCAATCGGCCACGAACCAAACGGAACAACGTCAATGAACGTGGCGGGATCGACCATCACCACATAGTTTTCGCTGCCTAATGCAGCCATAAAACGCTGGATACCTAAGTCGTTATCCGTGGTTAACCAGGCACGGTAGCCATCCTCGGTGACTTTCATCGCCGCAGGGAAGGCGACAGCACGGCTTTTATTCTCGAGGGAAGAGCATTGCGGGACGTTGTCCTTGAGGTACACCACTTCCTGAATGTAACGATAGCTGTATGACAAACGACGCATTTCCAGTAAATGTTCCGTTCCGCAAGGTTCTCCCTTGAAGGTCTCAATCTGGCGTAATGCTTTTTTCGCCTGCTCGCCGACCCTTTCTGTGCGCAAAGCAACCCGGCTGGTGTAAGAATCAAGCTCGTCCATAAATTTAGTTTCAACCTGACGATACGCCAGCCACAGACTCAAACCCACTGGCGCAAGGATGGACAGAATCAGTATTCCGGTCACCAGGCCGATCAAATGTCGTGTTGTCACAGTGATATCCTTATTTACACAGCGTAGGGAAAGTATATCCGAAAGTGAAAAATCTATTCGAATGACCTAATAGATTTAAGAGGGGTATTTCCAGATTAATTACCCACTGTGTAAATGAGGTTGAGCCAGGGACGAGAGTAGTGTACTTTATTGTTATGTTATAATGTAACAATTAGAGGTTGCTATGAAGCCGGATATCCATCCTTTTTATCGTACTGTGGTATTCCACGACACCAGTGCCAATGAGTACTTTAAGGTCGGTTCGACCATCAAAACGGAACGTGAGATTGAATTTGAGGGGCAAACGTATCCCTACGTGACCCTTGATATTTCGTCTAAATCACACCCGTACTACACCGGGAAGCAGAAGACGTTCGACAACGAAGGCAGTGCGGCGCGCTTCCAGAAACGTTTTGGCCATTTTATTGGCACTAAGCGAGGTTAATATGCAGGTTCTTAATTCACTTCGAAGTGCCAAACAGCGCCACCCTGACTGTCAGATAGTCAAACGCAAAGGGCGTTTGTATGTTATCTGCAAAACGAATCCGCGATTTAAAGCGGTGCAGGGCAGGAAGAAAAGACGTTAGACATTTTGCCAACATTTCAGGGAAACCAGTGCGTGCCAGCGGGTACGCACTTTTTTATTGGCTGGTAGGCAAGCTACTGACCGGCAGCTTCTGCGCGAGTTAGCGTGAAGACGTCGTAGAAAGAGAGTTCGCCTTTCCGCGCCATCATTTTTTGCAATTGGGCTTTACGTTCGCCATCCACCCGCGGTGAATGCAGAATGGTCTCGATAAGCGCTGGCGGAACAAAACGGGTGTTATACCATTCGCCGTTATAGCAGACTCTGAAGTCCAGCACGTCGATGTCTTCGAAACGGTAACGCGGCGCGACGTCAAAAAAGAAAAAACCATTGAGGATGACAAACAATACCACCAGCAACCACACTGAATCGACCAGCGTTTCTGATTGCAGCATAACCGCCAGCGTGGCGAACCAGGCGACATACATGCCAATAAACAGTCCCGGATACTTGCGAATGAAGCTGATGCTAAAGCGCGGTCTGTTATCGCGCTTTTCGCGCACATTTAAGTCGTCAATTGTTTCGGTGAGCAGGCGCTGTATTTCTGTCATCTCTTGCCTTCGTGATGTCTTCAATATTCAGGTGGGATCGACCCATTTTAAGAGGGGATAGTGCCTGAAAAAAGTAACAGATTAACCACAATTTAGCATAACAGTTACATTTGAACGTATAGCGTTTTGATGAGGCGCGCAGGATTGCCGCCTACAACGGTGTTTTTGACCCAACAGGTTATGCAGGACAGTCTGCATCTTCTGTTTGCCGAACGTTCATTATGGCAAAACAATAAAATGCAATGCGCACAGGGGAGCGTTCCCATTACCTTATTGTGATCGAAGTCACCTGATTTGAATTAAATAACTATTGTAAATATGAGGAGGTGGTCAGCCAGACAAACAAATCTAACGCGATACCTGACTTAACCTCGTGAACAATTAGCGAATAAATTTCCAAACGGAAGTTGGAATCTTGTCGTACAGCTTATTCATCGTCAATTCAGCAAGGCGATGATCTGCTGCTGAGTAAAATACAGCCAGTTCATTGTCGGACAATTCATATTTATTTTTCTCAATAACGCGCTCGAGCGTGTCAATTGTCTGGCAGCGTCGAAGACGCATCAAATAATCTGTTTTAGTTAATGGTTTATCAGACATAACTCTTACCTATGATTGTAATATTTTTTAACAAGACAAACTAACAGGATTAGCCCTGGTGGCATTGACAAAACAGCGAAACAGTCGATTTCCGGACTTTCGCCATTTCTGCAAATCCTGCGTATTAATACCATAATTGCTGAACAACATAAAAGTGTCATCCAGGTATTCATCAATCTGCGCAATCAGCTTATTGTCCTCATTGTACTTAATTTTATAATTAAGTGCGAAGGTTGCAATATGCTCTATCAGTTCGTTGAGCTGCAGGCTGGTTGCTGAAGTCGGGTCATTAACCCAGCCATGGTTGCTTTGTTCAAGGTTTGCAAGACAGTCATGATACAAGGTTTCGCAGAGAAATTTAAGCTGCGCGATATCATGCCGTTTGGGTGAGTACTCGTCCATAGCGCATCCCCTTCTTAGTGGTTTAAACTAACCGAACACCTTCGGGGTGGATACAACAAACTACCTGAAACTTGCCCGTGACGCCTGATGATTTAACTATAATCTACTCTAAAAAAGATTTCATCGTCATATCATGAAAAATTACAATTGCGTAAAATTATGATGTGGCACCCTTTTTACATTTTACCTTAAAAATGAAGGTATTCGAAATGGAACAACTTCTTTATTGTTCGGGCAATCATCAGGTTAACGGAGTTAGCTTTAGCAATCAAAGGCAACCTCTAACAATGCAGATTAGCTGCTAGGATTAATCTTAATAATTATTCAGGTAAAATAAGAAACCTCAAGAATTCTTAAGAATAGCCTTTAAGCCTACAGGGATTATATCGCTTATTCACTCGGCAGAAAATAAACGTAATCACAATAAGTGATTTTTATGATTTTTCCAGAAAAAAGGCCGCTTGCGCGGCCTTTTCATTAGCGATGAATCAATGGTGATCAACCGGGTGGCTGTGTTCAACATCTTCATTCTTGCGGCTAAAGCGGCGGCGAACCACCACAAAGAACACTGGAACGAAGAAGATAGCCAGTACGGTTGCTGTAACCATCCCGCCCATTACGCCAGTACCAACGGCGTTCTGCGCGCCACTCCCTGCGCCGGAGCTGATAACCAACGGCATAACGCCAAGAATAAAGGCCAGCGAGGTCATCAGGATCGGACGTAAACGCATACGAACTGCATCCAGCGTCGCCTCGATCAACCCTTTACCCTCTTTATCCATCAAGTCTTTGGCGAATTCGACGATCAATATCGCGTTCTTCGCCGACAACCCAATGGTTGTGAGCAGGCCTACCTGGAAGT
This sequence comes from Citrobacter sp. KH_055_1, assembly GCF_057838705.1. Lineage (NCBI taxonomy): Bacteria > Pseudomonadati > Pseudomonadota > Gammaproteobacteria > Enterobacterales > Enterobacteriaceae > Citrobacter > Citrobacter sp. KH_055_1. The sequence goes on along the minus strand of NZ_CM174473.1, from coordinate 3,543,459 downwards.
AAACGTCGTTAGTTAATCCGCGGAACGTCGCGGCCAGCAACGCACCGATAACCCCCAGCGGAACCACCAGCATAACGGAGAACGGAATTGACCAGCTCTCGTACAGTGCTGCCAGACACAGGAAGACGACGATCAGTGAAATGGCATACAGGGCCGGAGCCTGGTTGCCAGACAGTCGTTCCTGATAGGACATCCCGGTCCAGTCATAGCCGATACCGGACGGCAGTTTGCTTGCCAGTTGCTCCATCATTGCCATTGCTTCACCGGTACTTTTACCCGGTGCGGCCTGGCCTAAGATTTCCATGGAAGGCAGACCGTTATAGCGTTCCAATCGCGGTGAACCATATTCCCAACGTGAGGTAGAGAAGGCGGAGAACGGTACCATTTGTCCATCGCTACCGCGAACGTACCAGTTTCCAATATCTTCCGGCAACATACGGTATTCCGCTTCAGACATGACGTAAACTTTCTTCACACGACCGCGGTCGATGAAGTCGTTCACGTAGCTTCCGCCCCATGCTGCACCCAGCGTTGTATTAATATCACTAATGGAAACGCCCAGCGCCTGCGCTTTTTCCTGATCGATATCGATCTTGAACTGCGGCGTATCTTCCAGGCCATTAGGACGAACACCGACCAACAGATCCGGATGCTTAGCCACTTCACCAAACAGCTGGTTACGCGCCTGTGTTAGTTTGTCATGGCCCAAACCACCCTGGTCAATCAACTGGAAGTCAAAACCAGTTGCGGTACCCAGTTCGACAATTGCGGGCAGGTTAAAGGCAAAGACCATCGCATCTTTAATCTTCGAGAACGCCCCCATCGCGCGAGCGGTGATTGCCTCGACCTTGTTCTCATCACCCGGACGTTCGCTCCAGTCTTTTAACGACACGAAGGCAATACCGGTGTTCTGACCGCGTCCCGCAAAACCGAAGCCGTTAACGGCAAATACTGATTCAACGTTATTTTTTTCTTTGGTCAGATAGTAATCCGTCATTTCGTCCAGCACCTTCTGGGTACGCTCTTGCGTAGCACCTGCAGGTAGCTGAGCCATGGACAGGAATACCCCCTGGTCTTCATCCGGCAAGAAGGAGCTTGGCAGGCGAACGAACAGATAAGCCATGCCGACGACAATGATCAGATACAGCGCCAAATAACGACCCGTACTGCGCAGAATGCCGCCAACGCTGTCGGTATAGTGGTTGGTGCTCTTATCGAACATGCGGTTAAACCAGCCGAAGAAGCCTTTTTTGCCTTCTCCGTGATCGCCCTTAGCGATCGGTTTGAGCATGGTGGCACAAAGAGCCGGCGTCAGAATCAACGCCACCAGTACTGACAACGCCATTGCAGAAACAATGGTGATGGAGAACTGACGGTAGATTGCCCCGGTAGATCCGCCAAAGAATGCCATCGGGATAAATACCGCTGACAGCACCATCGCGATGCCCACCAGTGCGCCCTGAATCTGGCCCATTGATTTACGCGTCGCTTCTTTCGGCGGCAGTCCTTCCTCCGCCATAACGCGCTCAACGTTCTCGACCACCACGATGGCGTCATCCACCAACAGGCCGATGGCGAGCACCATCCCGAACATCGTCAGGGTGTTTATCGAGAAGCCGAAAATGGCCAGCACTGCAAAGGTACCCAGCAAGACCACCGGTACGGCAATGGTCGGAATCAACGTCGCGCGGAAGTTCTGCAGGAACAGATACATAACCAGGAACACGAGGATGATTGCTTCCACCAGCGTTTTCACCACTTCGTGAATTGAGATTTTCACGAACGGCGTGGTGTCATACGGGTAAACAATTTTCAGGCCTGATGGGAAGAACGGCTCCATCTTCGCCAGTTCAGCGCGGATGGCGCTAGCGGTATCCAGGGCGTTAGCACCTGTCGCCAGTTTGATACCCAGACCGGAAGCCGGTTTGCCGTTAAACTTCGCAATGATGTCGTAGTTCTCGCCACCCAACTCCACTTTCGCCACGTCACGCAGACGAACCTGAGAACCGTCCTGATTCACTTTCAGCAGAATTTTGCTGAATTCATCGGCAGAGGTCAGACGGGTTTGCGCGATGATTGACGCGTTAAGCTGCTGGCCTTTCACCGGTGGCGTACCACCTAACTGACCGGCTGCAACCTGGGCGTTCTGCGCTTTAATGGCGTTGATCACATCAACCGGCGTCAGCTGGAAGTTGTTCAGTTTGTTCGGATCCATCCAGATACGCATTGCGTACTGGGAACCGAACAGCTGAACGTCACCCACACCTGAAGTACGGCTGATGGCGTCCTTCATGTTAGCGCCCACGTAGTCTGAAATATCTTCCTGGGTCATGGTGCCGTTGGTGTTGATAACACCGACAACCATCAGGAAGCTACTTGAAGACTTCTCTACGCTAACCCCTTGTTGTTGAACTTCCTGAGGCAGTAACGGCATCGCCAGCTGCAGTTTGTTCTGTACCTGCACCTGTGCGATATCCGCATCCGTACCTGACTGGAAGGTAAGGGTGATCTGCACGGTACCCGTGGAGTCACTGTTGGAGGACATGTACATCAGGTTATCGATACCGTTCATATTCTGTTCGATAACCTGCGTAACAGTATCCTGTACTGTTTTCGCATCAGCGCCAGGGTAGGTCGCGGAGATCGTCACTGCAGGCGGTGCAATAGTTGGATATTGCGCTACCGGCAATTTGAGGATCGCGAGCCCCCCTGCCAACATGATGATAATGGCGATCACCCACGCAAATATGGGGCGATCGATAAAGAAATTAGGCATGTCTTAACGGCTCCTGTTTAAGTTAAGACTTGGACTGTTCAGGCTGGCTACCGCTTGCGGCTTGCTGGTTGTTATCCGCGGTGACTTCCTGCGCTTTTACCTGCGCGCCTGGACGTACTTTTTGCAGCCCCGTGACAATCACGCGGTCGCCTGGCTTAAGTCCTTCTGTGACCAACCATTTATCGCCAATTGCTTGTGCTGCCACAATCTGGCGGGTTTCCACTTTGTCATCAGCACCGATAACTAACGCGCTGGCTTCACCGCGCGGTGTACGGGTTACGCCTTGCTGCGGAACCAGTATTGCCGTTGGGTTGATCCCTTCTTCCAGACGAGCACGGACGAACATACCCGGTAGTAAGGTGTGATCCGGGTTAGGGAAGATGGCGCGCAGCGTGATAGAACCGGTGGTCTGATCAACTGTCACGTCAGAAAACTCCAGCGTACCGGACTGCGGGAATTTAATGCCGTCGCTGGTCACCAGTTCCACTTTCGCTTTACCGTTCTCTTGCTTCAGCTTGCCGTTCGCCAGCTCTTGTTTCAGTCGCAGGAAATCGTTGCTTGATTGTGTGACGTCGACATAGATCGGATCCAACTGCTGTACGGTTGCCAGCGCGGTCGCCTGACCGTTTTGCACCAGGGCACCTTCCGTAACGGCAGACTTACCAATACGGCCGCTAATTGGCGACGTGACTTTGGTATACGCCAGGTTAATACGCGCCGTTTCTACTGCGGCTTTCGCGGCAATAACGGCAGCATTTGCCTGTTGCGCATCGGCCTTGGCGGTATCGTATTCCTGTTGACTGATGTACTTGGTACCCAACAGTTTCTGATAACGATTCACCGTCAACTGAGCGATATTAGCTGCCGCCTGCGCTTTAGCCAGATCGCCTTTTGCACTTTCATATGCGGCCTGGTAAGTAGCAGGATCAATCTGATAGAGAGACACACCCGCTTCAATGTCACCGCCTTCTGTGAAATTACGCTTCAGGATGATGCCGCTAACCTGAGGGCGAACTTCTGCAATGCGGAAAGCACTGGTGCGACCCGGGAGTTCAGTTGTTATCTGTAGAGGTTCAGCTTTGAGCGTCACAACTCCAACCTCTGGCATCTGCTGGCCCCCTTGTTGGGCCTGTTTGTCGTCACATCCTGTTAGCGCTAAGCTGCCTGAGAGCATCAGAACGACTGCCAGAGGCGTTAACCCTCTGTTTTTGTTCATATGTAAACCTCGAGTGTCCGATTTCAAATTGATCAATGGCTTAAAGCCTATAAACCCATTGCTGCGTTTATATTATCGTCGTGCTATGGTACATACATTCACAAATGTATGTAAATCTAACGCCTGTAAATTCACTAACATATGGCACGAAAAACCAAACAACAAGCGCAGGAAACGCGTCAACACATTCTCGATGTAGCTCTGCGTTTGTTCTCGCAACAAGGGGTCTCTTCCACCTCGCTTGCAGAGATCGCAAAAGCCGCTGGCGTCACGCGTGGTGCAATCTATTGGCATTTCAAAAACAAGTCGGATTTATTCAGTGAAATCTGGGAGCTGGCAAAACCCAATATTGATGAACTAGAGTCTGAGTATCAGGCAAAATTCCCTGACGATCCACTATCAGTATTAAGAGAAATTTTAGTTTACGTTCTTGAAGCTACCGTGACAGAAGAACGCCGGCGTTTGCTGATGGAGATTATATTCCACAAATGCGAGTTTGTCGGGGAAATAGCCTCTGTTCAGTTGGCACAACGTAGCCTGTGTCTTGAAAACTATGATCGCATCGAGCAAACCCTTCGCAACTGTATGAACGCAAAAATGTTGCCGGAGAACCTGAACACGCGTCGTGTGGCGGTGTTACTGCGCAGCTATCTTTCCGGCATTTTAGAAAACTGGTTATTTGCACCAGAGTCTTTTGATCTGAAAAAAGACGCGCGTGAATATGTCGCTGTGCTGCTGGAAATGTGTCTGCTGTGCCCTACGCTTCGTGTGCCTGAGACCTGCTGACCAGAGGGTTTCACTCCAGGAATTTTCCTGGACATTTTCACCCCCGCTATTTTGTCCATCACAGCCGTGATATTCTAGCTGCTTGACTATTTTCGGTCACTTTTCTGGTTAGAAACATTCATCCTCATGACTATGTTGCAGCTTTATAAACGTTCACAGCATCTCATTGCTATTACCATTATTTTCTTCATTCTATTGCTGTCTTGCCAGTCATCAGCATTTGCGCGAGCGCAACAGAATGGCGAACTGCCGACGAAAGCGGATATTCAGAGCCAGCTAGACACGCTGAATAAACAAAAAGACCTTTCTGCGCAGGATAAATTGGTTCAGCAGGATCTCATCGATACCCTCGCCACGCTCGATAAAATTGAACGCGTGAAGGACGAGACCGTTCAACTACGCCAGAAAGTGGCCCAGGCGCCGGAAAAAATGCGCGAGGCGACGGCGGCGTTAAATTCGCTCAGCGATGTCGATAATGACGATGAAACGCGAAAAACACTGAGCGCGCTCTCTCTGCGACAACTCGAGTCGCGCGTCGCCCAGGTGCTGGATGACCTGCAAAGCGCGCAAAACGATCTGGCCGCTTATAACAGCCAACTGGTCTCGTTGCAGACGCAGCCTGAGCGCGTGCAAAACGCGATGTACACCGCCTCGCAGCAAATGCAGCAAATCCGCAATCGCCTGGATGGAACCAGCGTTGGCGAGGCGGCATTACGCCCCAGCCAGCAGGTGCTGCTTCAGGCGCAGCAGGCGTTGCTGAATGCGCAAATCGACCAGCAGCGTAAAAGCCTGGAGGGCAACACGGTTTTGCAGGATACCCTGCAAAAACAACGGGATTACGTGACGTCCAACACCAACAGGCTCGAACATCAGCTCCAGTTGCTGCAGGAAGCGGTGAACAGCAAACGTCTGACGTTAACCGAAAAAACCGCGCAGGAAGCAGTGACGCCAGATGAAGCGGATCGTATCCAGACCAATCCGTTGGTAAAACAGGAACTGGATATTAACCATCAGCTTAGCCAGCGCCTGATTTCCGCCACGGAAAACGGCAACTCACTGATGCAGCAAAACATTAAAGTCAAAAACTGGCTTGATCGTGCGCTGCAATCGGAACGCAATATTAAAGAACAAATCGCTGTGCTGAAGGGCAGTCTGCTGCTATCGCGCATTCTGTATCAGCAGCAGCAAACGCTGCCGTCGGCAGACGAGCTTGCTGATATGACTAACCGCATTGCCGATCTGCGTCTGGAGCAATTTGAAGTCAACCAGCAGCGTGATGCGCTGTTCCAGAATGATACCTTCGTTGCCAAACTGGAAGAAGGGCACAGCAATGAAGTGAACGGCGAAGTTCATGATGCGCTGCTGCAGGTTGTGGATATGCGCCGTGAACTGCTGGACCAGCTGAATAAGCAGTTGGGAAATCAGCTGATGATGGCGATTAACCTGCAGATCAACCAGCAGCAGTTAATGAGCGTGTCGAAGAACCTCAAGAGCATCCTCACTCAGCAAATTTTCTGGGTTAACAGCAACCGCCCAATGGACTGGGATTGGGTGAAATCCTTCCCGCAAACGCTCAAAGACCAGTTTAAGTCGATGAAAATCACCGTGAACTGGGAAAAAGCCTGGCCGGCGGTGTTTATCGCATTCCTGGCCGGTTTGCCGCTGCTGTTGGTAGCCGGGCTTATCCGCTGGCGCCTGAAGTGGCTGAAAGCGTACCAGGCGAAACTCGCCGCCGCGGTGGGTAACTTGCGCAATGACAGCCAGCTCAACACACCTAAAGCGATACTGATCGATCTGATTCGCGCATTGCCCGCATGCCTGATTATCCTTGCCGTGGGCTTGATTCTGCTGACTATGCAACTGAACGTCAGCGATCTGCTATGGGCATTTAGCAAGAAAATGGCCGTCTTCTGGCTGGTGTTTGGCCTGTGCTGGAAGGTGCTGGAAAAAGACGGCGTGGCGATCCGCCACTTCGGCATGCCCGCGAAACAGACCAGCCACTGGCGTCGCCAGATCGTGCGTATTAGCCTGGCACTGCTGCCGCTGAATTTCTGGTCGGTGGTCGCTGAGCTTTCGCCTCTCAATCTGATGGATGATGTGCTTGGGCAGATTGTTATTTTCTTTAACTTGCTACTTATTGCCTTCCTGGTATGGCCAATGTGTCGTGAGAGCTGGCGTGATAAGGAATCGCACGGTCTGCGCCTGGTGACGATAACCGTATTGTCGATTATTCCGATCGCGCTAATGGTGCTGACGGCGACCGGTTATTTCTATACCACGCTGCGTTTATCCGGTCGCTGGATTGAGACTGTGTATCTGGTGATCATCTGGAACCTGCTGTACCAGACGGTGCTGCGCGGATTGAGCGTTGCGGCGCGCCGAATTGCCTGGCGTCGTGCACTTGCCCGTCGTGAGAACCTGGTGAAAGAAGGGGCCGAAGGCGCTGAGCCGCAGGAAGAACCTACCATTGCGCTGGAGCAGGTCAACCAGCAAACGCTGCGTATTACCATGCTGCTGATGGTGGCCCTGTTTGGCGTGCTGTTCTGGGCTATATGGTCCGATCTGATCACCGTGTTCAGCTATCTCGACAGTATCACGCTCTGGCATTACAACGGCACAGAAGCCGGTGCCGCGGTGGTGAAAGATGTCACTATGGGCAGCCTGCTGTTTGCGATTATTGCCTCAATGGTGGCTTGGGCGCTGATCCGCAACTTACCGGGTCTGCTGGAAGTGTTGGTGCTGTCGCGCCTGAAAATGCGCCAGGGCGCATCGTATGCGATCACCACAATCCTCAACTACGCGATCATTGCTATCGGTGCGATGACGGTCTTCGGGTCGCTCGGCGTATCGTGGGATAAATTGCAGTGGCTGGCCGCGGCTCTGTCGGTCGGTCTCGGTTTTGGCTTACAGGAAATCTTCGGTAACTTTGTCTCGGGTCTGATCATTCTGTTCGAACGCCCGGTGCGTATCGGCGATACCGTCACGATTGGCACTTATTCCGGGACAGTCAGTAAGATTCGTATTCGTGCGACCACCATTACCGACTTTGATCGCAAAGAAGTGATCATCCCGAACAAAGCGTTTGTGACCGAGCGACTGATCAACTGGTCGCTTTCAGATACCACCACGCGTCTGGTTATCCGCATTGGGGTCGCTTACGGTTCAGATCTCGATAAAGTGAAGAAAGTGCTGCTGCAGGCGGCAATGGAACACCCGAAAGTGATGCACGATCCTGAGCCAGCCGTGTTCTTCACCGCCTTCGGTGCCAGCACGCTGGATCACGAACTGCGTCTGTATGTCCGTGAACTGCGCGACCGCAGCCACACGGTTGATGAACTTAACCGCGCGGTTGACCGCTTGTGCCGTGAAAACAACATTGATATCGCCTTTAACCAACTCGAAGTGCACCTGCACAACGCCAAAGGGGATACTGTGACTGAAGTTAAGCGCGATATCATCAACGGTGATGATCCGACGCCTTCAGTAGGCTAATAGGAAATGTGATTGCCTGATGGCGCAGCGCCATCAGGCAATCCTGCTACCGTTCTTTTTTGGATGAGGCGAGCTGTTTCGTTTCATAATCCCGCTTAACGATCTCTAGTGCTTTCAGCACGGTTTCAGGCGCAACCTGATTCTCTTCAAGTAAGACAATCAAATCGACGGCCAGTTTGACTTCGTCCGGGGCGCTTTCAAGTGACATACATTCTCCGACGATTAACGGGTGATACGTGCGAGCACGTTTTCTATTCTTTCCAGCGCATGGCGACAGCGTGCCAGACGCGCCTCGAAGGCTTCCACTTCTCGTAGCAGGCGCTGCTGCTCCTCAAAATTAGTTGCCCGAGCCAGTTGAGCCTTACGTTCGCGTGTCATCTCGACCAGTCGGCGCTCATATTCCTGATGTTGAACGCGTTTGCGCTGCCAGCGGGCAAGCCCTGGCGACGCGCTGTCCCATTCTCTGAGCGACCAGGTGGCGGTCTCACGGGAAATGGCTTCCAGTTGAGACGCTAAATGTTCAGCCAGCCAGGCTACCTGGGGACGCTGCTGGTGTTCAACGGCATGGCGTAACGCGCTCAGGTTAGCATCGGCTTCATCCAGGCAGGCCTGTAACCGTGTGCTGCGGGTGCGAAAAAGCTGGCGATCGAAGCGGGCGCTAAGCGTTGCGTGATGCGCAAGAGGGGCGCAACGCTGCCGCAGGCTGTTGAGCTGGCTTTCGAGCGTCTGAAGCAGCAGGGCGGTTTTCACGATAACACTCCGATGAAAATGAGAACCGTTATGCTAAAGTAGCGATTCTCTGTGTTAAGTATTGATATTATGCGACGCATTATTCTAATCATCATTGGCTGGATAGCGGTAGTATTAGGCACACTGGGTGTGGTTTTGCCCCTGTTGCCCACAACACCGTTTATGCTGCTGGCCGCCTGGTGCTTTGCCCGCTCATCGCCGCGTTTTCACGACTGGCTGCTGTACCGTTCATGGTTCGGCGGTTATCTGCGCCACTGGCAGAAACACCGTGCGATGCCGTCAGGGGCAAAGCCGCGCGCCATTGTGTTTATTTTGCTGACGTTTGGCGTTTCGCTGTGGCTGGTTGAGATGATGTGGGTACGCGGACTGCTGTTGGTTATTCTCGCCTGCTTGTTGATTTTTATGTGGCGGATCCCGGTGATTGATGAAGAGCAACAAAAGCACTGAAGCATAATAATCGCTGTTGCAATTGTCTCCCGCAGCCAGTAAATTTGACCGTTTTCGAGCACGGGCGCAGGCGGTCAAAGGTTAAACAGATGTAACCTTTGCTCTTTATATATACACAAAGTCATTCAAGACGCGTCGAGGATGAAGTATATAGTGCGCCGTGAAGTAATACCGTATCAATCAGGCACAAACTTATGACCGCAACTGCACAGCAGCTTGAGTTTCTCAAAGATAGCATCAAAAGCATCAACGACTACCCAAAACCGGGCATTCTTTTCCGCGATGTCACCAGCTTGCTGGAAGACCCGAAAGCTTACGCACTCAGCATTGAACTGCTGGTTGAGCGTTACAAAAATACGGGTATCACGAAAGTTGTCGGCACCGAAGCGCGCGGCTTCCTGTTTGGCGCACCAGTCGCCCTGGGGTTGGGCGTTGGGTTTGTTCCGGTGCGTAAACCCCATAAACTGCCACGCGAAGTGATTGCTGAAAGCTATGAGCTGGAATACGGCACAGATCAGCTGGAAATCCATGTTGATGCTATCAAACCGGGCGACAAAGTTCTGGTTGTAGACGATCTGCTGGCGACCGGCGGAACCATCGAAGCGACCGTGAAGCTGATCCGCCGTCTGGGTGGTGAAGTGACCGATGCGGCGTTCATCATCAATTTGTTCGATCTGGGTGGCGAACAGCGCCTGGAAAAACAAGGGCTGACCTGCTACAGCCTGGTCCCTTTCCCGGGCCACTAAGTCGGACTATCTTTTTTGCCATTTTGGCCCCGGTCAGTGCTCAAAATCCTCACGTACTACGTGTACGCTCCGGTTTCTGTGCGCTGCCCGAAACCAAACTGACTGCAACGATAACGCCCGAATATAACGTGTCAACCTCGCCGTCGCTGCGAGGTTGTGTTAGCATTACTCCCCTGTGAATCCACCCTCCAGCCTTTCAGAGCCTGCCAATGAGTTATCAGGTCTTAGCCCGAAAATGGCGCCCACAAACCTTTGCTGACGTCGTCGGCCAGGAACATGTGCTGACGGCACTGGCTAACGGCTTGTCGTTAGGGCGTATTCATCATGCTTATCTTTTTTCCGGCACCCGTGGTGTCGGTAAAACCTCTATCGCCCGTCTGCTGGCGAAGGGACTCAACTGTGAAACCGGCATTACCGCCACGCCCTGCGGGGTGTGTGACAACTGCCGTGAAATCGAGCAGGGACGTTTTGTCGATCTGATTGAAATTGACGCCGCGTCGCGCACCAAGGTTGAAGATACCCGTGATCTGCTGGATAACGTCCAGTACGCGCCCGCACGTGGACGCTTCAAAGTCTATCTGATCGACGAAGTGCACATGCTGTCGCGCCACAGTTTTAACGCCTTACTGAAAACGCTCGAAGAGCCGCCAGCGCACGTTAAGTTCCTGCTGGCGACTACCGATCCGCAGAAGCTGCCGGTCACTATCCTGTCGCGCTGTCTGCAATTTCATCTTAAAGCGCTGGACGTTGAGCAGATCCGCCATCAGCTTGAGCATATACTCAATGAGGAACACATCGCCCACGAACCGCGTGCACTGCAGCTGCTGTCGCGCGCGGCGGACGGGAGCCTGCGCGATGCGCTAAGCCTGACCGATCAGGCGATTGCCAGTGGCGACGGTCAGGTCTCAACTCAGGCGGTGAGTACCATGCTCGGTACGCTTGACGACGATCAAGCGCTGTCTCTGGTTGAGGCGGTGGTTGCCGGGAATGGCGAACGCGCCATGACGTTGGTTAATGACGCTGCCGCGCGTGGTATTGAATGGGAAGCGCTGCTGGTTGAGATGCTGGCGTTGCTGCACCGGATTGCGATGGTTCAGCTCACGCCTTCCGCGCTCGGTAGCGATATGGCCGCCATTGAACAACGTATGCGCGAACTGGCGCGGACCGTGCCGCCGACCGATATTCAGCTGTATTACCAGACTCTGTTAATTGGACGTAAAGAGCTGCCGTATGCGCCGGACAGGCGTATGGGCGTAGAAATGACGCTGCTGCGGGCGCTGGCTTTTCACCCGCGCGTCCCGCTACCGGAACCCGAAGTCCCTCGCCAGTCGTTTGCACCCGCGGCTCCTACCGCGATCATGGCACCGACACAGGCCCCGGAGCAACAACCTGCGCCTGCGCATCAGGACGTGCCGTTGTCTGAGGCAACCAGCCAGGTGCTGGCTGCGCGTAGTCAGCTGCAGCGTGCTCAGGGAGCGACCAAAGCAAAAAAGAGTGAACCGGCAGCCGCATCCCGCGCGCGGCCGGTGAATAATGCTGCGCTGGAAAGACTGGCGTCGGTGACGGAACGCGTTCAGGCGCGCCCGGCGGCCTCTACGCTGGAGAAGGCACCGGCGAAAAAAGAAGCCTATCGCTGGAAGACGACCAATCCGGTTGCAGAAGTCAAAGAAGTTGTTGCCACGCCAAAGGCGCTGAAAAAAGCGCTGGAACATGAAAAAACACCGGAACTGGCGGCAAAACTGGCGGCGGAAGCCATTGAACGCGACCCGTGGGCCGCGCAGGTCAGTCAGCTTTCATTGCCTAAGCTGGTGGAGCAGGTGGCGCTCAATGCCTGGAAAGAAGAGAATGGCAACGAGGTTCGCCTGCACCTGCGTTCCACGCAGCGGCACCTCAATTCCAGCGGTGCGCAGCAACGACTTGCTGAAGCATTGAGCAGCTTAACGGGCTCAGCGGTTGAATTGACCATCGTTGAAGATGATAATCCTGCGGTGCGCACGCCGCTGGAGTGGCGTCAGGCCATTTATGAAGAAAAACTTGCGCAGGCGCGTGAGTCAATTATTGCGGATAATAACATTCAGACGCTGCGTCGTTTCTTCGATGCGGAGCTGGACGAAGAGAGTATTCGCCCCATTTGATCGTAAGCCATTTTCCATGGTTTTATGGTTGTCATCCCTTAACGTGATTGAGAGAGAAGCCTATGTTTGGTAAAGGCGGTCTGGGTAACCTGATGAAACAGGCCCAGCAGATGCAAGAAAAAATGCAGCAGATGCAGGAAGAAGTGGCCAAGCTGGAAGTGACCGGCGAATCGGGTGCGGGTCTGGTGAAAGTGACCATCAACGGCGCGCATAACTGCCGTCGTGTGGAAATCGACCCAAGCCTGTTGGAAGACGACAAGGACATGCTGGAAGATCTGGTTGCTGCGGCATTCAACGATGCGGCTCGTCGCATTGAAGAGACCCAGAAAGAGAAAATGGCCTCCGTTTCCTCTGGTATGCAGCTGCCGCCTGGCTTTAAGATGCCGTTCTGATGCAAACCAGCCCGCTGTTAACTCAGCTTATGGAAGCACTGCGCTGCCTACCGGGCGTTGGCCCGAAGTCAGCGCAGCGCATGGCGTTCGCGCTACTTCAGCGCGATCGCAGCGGCGGGATGCGTCTGGCGCAGTCGTTAACGAAGGCGATGTCGGAAATCGGCCACTGTGCTGATTGCCGCACCTTCACAGAACAAGAAGTATGCAACATCTGTGCGAATCCGCGTCGCCGGGAAAACGGCCAAATTTGCGTGGTAGAGAGTCCTGCGGACATCTACGCCATTGAGCAAACGGGGCAGTTTTCCGGCCGTTATTTCGTGCTGATGGGACACCTGTCGCCGCTGGATGGCATCGGGCCTGATGATATCGGGCTTGATCGTCTGGAGCAGCGACTGGCGTCTGAGCACATCAATGAAGTGATCCTGGCGACCAACCCGACGGTCGAAGGCGAGGCTACCGCCAACTACATTGCCGAGCTGTGCATGCAATATGACGTTGAAGCCAGCCGTATCGCCCACGGCGTACCGGTTGGCGGTGAGCTGGAAATGGTCGATGGCACCACGCTGTCGCACTCTCTTGCCGGGCGTCATAAGATTAAATTCTGAACAAACGGAAGCCGCGACGGCGGTTTCCGCTTGAAATTATCATTCCCTGTCCCCATTTCACTCTCAACGTGTTTTTACCATTAAAAATGGCATTGTTGAGGTAGATCTACATGAAAGGACAAGAAACTCGTGGTTTTCAGTCAGAAGTAAAACAGCTTCTGCACCTGATGATCCATTCTCTGTATTCCAATAAAGAAATCTTCCTGCGTGAGCTTATCTCTAACGCCTCCGATGCGGCAGACAAGCTGCGTTTCCGTGCGCTGTCTAACCCGGACCTGTATGAAGGTGACGGTGAACTGCGCGTGCGTGTCTCCTTCGATAAAGATAAGCGTACGTTGACCATCGCCGACAACGGCGTGGGGATGAACCGCGATGACGTTATCGATCATCTGGGGACCATTGCTAAATCCGGTACCAAATCTTTCCTCGAATCTATGGGTTCCGATCAGGCGAAAGACAGCCAGTTGATCGGCCAGTTCGGGGTTGGTTTCTATTCTGCATTTATCGTGGCTGACAAAGTCACCGTGCGCACCCGTGCAGCGGGCGACAAGCCGGAGAACGGCGTGTTCTGGGAGTCTGCGGGCGAAGGTGAATACACCGTGGCCGACATTACCAAAGACGATCGCGGCACCGAAATCACCCTGCACCTGCGTGAAGGGGAAGATGAGTTCCTCGATGACTGGCGTGTACGCTCCATCATCAGCAAATATTCTGACCATATCGCCCTGCCGGTAGAGATTGAAAAACAGGAAGAGAAAGACGGTGAAACCGTGGTTTCCTGGGAGAAAATCAACAAGGCGCAGGCGCTGTGGACGCGTAACAAGTCGGAAATCAAAGACGACGAGTACAACGAATTCTACAAGCACATCGCTCATGACTTCACCGACCCGCTGACCTGGAGCCACAACCGTGTGGAAGGTAAGCAGGAGTACACCAGCCTGCTGTACATCCCGTCGCAGGCTCCGTGGGATATGTGGAACCGCGATCACAAGCACGGTCTGAAGCTGTACGTCCAGCGCGTGTTCATCATGGACGACGCCGAGCAGTTCATGCCGAACTACCTGCGTTTTGTGCGCGGTCTGATAGATTCCAACGATCTGCCGCTGAACGTGTCCCGTGAGATCTTGCAGGACAGCACCGTCACCCGTAACCTGCGCAGCGCGCTGACCAAACGCGTACTGCAGATGCTGGAAAAACTGGCGAAAGACGATGCAGAAAAATACCAGACCTTCTGGAAACAGTTTGGCCTGGTCCTGAAAGAAGGTCCGGCGGAAGACCACGCCAACCAGGAAACCATCGCCAAGCTGATGCGCTTTGCTTCTACGCACACCGACTCTTCTGCACAGACCGTGTCGCTGGAAGACTACGTGTCGCGGATGAAAGAAGGACAGGAGAAGATTTACTACATCACCGCTGACAGCTATGCGGCGGCGAAGAGCAGCCCGCACCTGGAACTGCTGCGTAAGAAAGGCATCGAAGTTCTGTTGCTGTCCGATCGCATCGACGAGTGGATGATGAACTACCTGACCGAGTTCGACGGCAAGCCGTTCCAGTCCGTTGCTAAAGCTGACGAGTCTATCGACAAACTGGCGGATGAAGTCGACGAATCGGCAAAAGAAGCTGAAAAAGCGCTGACCCCGTTCGTTGAGCGCGTGAAAAACCTGCTGGGCGATCGCGTGAAAGAAGTGCGCCTGACGCACCGTCTGACCGACACACCGGCTATCGTAACCACCGATGCGGACGAAATGAGCACGCAAATGGCGAAGCTGTTTGCCGCTGCGGGCCAGGCCGTGCCGGAAGTGAAATACATCTTTGAACTCAACCCGGACCACGTGCTGGTTAAACGCACGGCGGATACCCAGGATGATGAGCAGTTTAAAGAGTGGGTTGAACTGCTGCTGGATCAGGCGCTGTTCGCAGAACGCGGCACGCTGGAAGATCCTAACCAGTTTATCCGTCGCATGAACCAGCTGCTGGTGTCCTGATAGCGGTTGCGTTATGTGATGCCGGATGGCGCTAACGCTTATCCGGCCTACAAAATCTCGTATACCGTAGGCCGGATAAGGTATTTACACCGCTATCCGGCATTTTCTCTTCTTATTTTCAATTTTCCCACCGTTAAACGTTTCAGCGTCAAGCGCCTTTCTTGAGCCAATTGCGTGATGGTGGTATCGTTTAGCGCTTTTTTAAAATATCGACAACCTTTAAGGGGATTTTCGTAATGCGTATCATTCTGCTTGGCGCTCCGGGCGCGGGTAAAGGGACTCAGGCTCAGTTCATCATGGAGAAATATGGTATTCCGCAAATCTCCACCGGTGATATGCTGCGTGCTGCCGTGAAATCTGGCTCCGAGCTGGGCAAACAAGCGAAAGACATCATGGACGCCGGTAAACTGGTGACCGATGAGCTGGTGATCGCGCTGGTCAAAGAGCGTATTACACAGGAAGACTGCCGTAATGGTTTCCTGCTGGACGGCTTCCCACGTACTATTCCGCAGGCTGACGCCATGAAAGAAGCGGGTATCGTTGTGGATTACGTTCTGGAATTCGCGGTACCGGACGAACTGATCGTTGACCGTATTGTTGGTCGTCGCGTTCACGCGGCATCTGGCCGTGTTTATCACATCAAATTCAACCCACCTAAAGTTGAAGGCAAAGACGATGTGACCGGCGATGAACTGACCACCCGTAAAGATGACCAGGAAGAGACCGTGCGTAAGCGTCTGGTTGAATACCATCAGATGACTGCCCCGCTGATTGGTTACTACCAGAAAGAAGCGGAAGCGGGTCAAACCAAATACGCGAAAGTTGACGGTACGCAGGCTGTTGCCGCTGTTCGCGCTGACCTGGAAAAAATCCTCGGTTAAGTTTTAGCGTTGTGAACCCCTTATCAGGCCTGCCATTATTTCGTAGGCCTGATAAGCGCAGCGCCATCAGGCAATCGGTGCCGGATAGCGGCGTAAACGCCTTATCCGGCCTACCGGTATCATTAGCGCCATCAGGCATATTCTTACCTCTCGCAGCAATTAGTTCTTCTTCCTCGCTTTTCCGCTACAATTATCAACAATTTGAATCAATACGAGGCGGTAATGCGTCAGACGAAAACCGGTATCCTGCTGGCAAATCTCGGCACCCCCGATGCCCCCACACCCGAAGCAGTTAAACGTTATCTGCGCCAGTTTTTAAGCGACACACGCGTGGTCGATACTCCCCGTCTGCTGTGGTGGCCGCTGCTGCGCGGAGTGATCCTGCCGCTGCGCGCGCCGCGCGTCGCGAAGCTATACCAGTCAGTCTGGATGGATGAAGGCTCGCCGCTGATGGTCTACAGCCGCCGTCAGCAACAGGCGCTGGCAAAATGCCTGCCGGATACGCCGGTTGCGCTGGGGATGAGCTACGGTTCCCCCTCGCTGGAAAGCGCGGTCGACGAACTGCTAGCGAGCGGCGTTGAACACATTGTGGTGTTAACGCTGTATCCGCAATACTCTTGTTCAACGGTGGCCGCGGTGTGGGATGAACTGGCGCGCATTTTAGCGCGCAAGCGTGCGATCCCCGGCGTCTCCTTTATTCGCGATTACGCAGACGACAGCGCGTATATTGATGCGCTGGCCAAAAGCGCCCGTGATGCGTTTGCCCGGCACGGCGAACCCGATTTACTGCTGCTTTCTTACCACGGTATTCCACAGCGCTACGCTGATGAAGGCGATGATTACCCGCAACGCTGTCGCGACACCACGCGGGAGCTGGTGTCGGCGTTAGGGCTGCAGCCGGAAAAGGTGATGATGACCTTCCAGTCACGCTTCGGTCGGGAACCATGGCTGACGCCGTATACCGACGAAACGCTCAAAATGCTGGCGGAAAAAGGAACCCGGCATATCCAGGTCATGTGTCCGGGATTTGCTGCTGATTGCCTTGAAACTCTGGAAGAAATCGCCGAGCAAAACCGAGAAATTTTCCTCGAAGCGGGCGGGCAGAAATACGAATATATTCCGGCGCTGAATGACGCACCGGAACACATCGAAATGATGCTGAAACTGACCGCTGCCTATCGCTAAAGCTGCGCTCTGAAGAAACGCGCGCCATCCCGCAAGGCATCGTCGGCGGTTTTCATCATCCGCGAGTAATGCAGGAAGGCGTGCAGCGTGCCGAGGTACATTTTGTACTGACAGGGCTGCCGATGCGCCTGGAGCGTCTGGAACAGTAAGCGGCTGTCGTCAATCAGCGGGTCAAACTCTGCACTGGCGATAAAACACGGCGGCACATCGCGGGTGAGATCGTTGTTAAATAAACAATAGTACGGCGACTCGCGGTCATCGACGCTGCGCAGATAGGCGTCTTCGTACATCTGCAGATCGTCTCGCGTTAAGCCATCCCATTCTCCGCCCATCAGTCGTCGGCTGATCGAATCCCGTAAACCGTACAGCCCGTACCACAACAGCACGCCCGCGACCTTACCGCAGGCAATTTGCTTATCGCGTAGCCACAGTGCGCTGGCAAGCGCCAGCATGGCGCCTGCGGAATCACCGGCAAAACCGATATTCTCTACGTTCAGCGCATAGTCAGCGGCATGGTGATGAAAGTACTGGCAGGTCGCGACAATTTCTTCGATGGCCTGTGGAAAGCGCGCTTCCGGCGAAAGTGAATAGTCGATGCCAATTACAGTGCAGCGCGTGTAACTCGCCAGCAAGCGCATAATGCGATCGTGCGTATCCAGATTACCGAGAATAAAACCGCCGCCGTGCAAATAGTACAGCGTGGCCTGGCTATGGGGTTGGGGGGAGTAAATCCGCGTCGCCACCGGGCCGCACGCGGTAGAAATGACGCACTCCCGGGTACTCATCTGCGGAGCATCGGCATTCCAGAACTGACGCTCATGCACGTAGTGTTGGCGTTGGGCAACGAAATCATCCGCGGCGGGCCACGGCGGCAGGTCATCGCGATGAAAGTTCACCACGCTTTTCATTTCGTCTGAAATAAGGTCGAGGACGGGGATCTTGTTTTCCGGCTGCATAAAACGCTCCTTGTAAAAGGTGATGTATTGTAGAAATTAACGGCAGATAAACTGCGATCTCGCCGCCCGATATTGAAAATTAGCACCGCATCGCGCGCGCAGGAGGGAATGTGCTACCATGCATCGCTCAGTTAACCACCCGTAAAATCGACCATGAAATTTCCCGGCAAACGCAAATCCAAACACTATTTTCCCGTCAGCGCGCGCGATCCGTTGCTGCAACAAATTCAGCCTGAAAACGAGACCAGCGCCGCCTGGGTCGTCGGTATCGACCAGACTCTGGTGGATATAGAAGCCAAAGTCGATGACGACTTTGTGAAGCGTTATGGATTAAGCGCCGGGCATTCTCTGGTGATTGCTGATGATGTTGCTGAGGCGCTCTATCAGGAACTGGTGCGTGACAATTTAATCACCCATCAGTTTGCGGGCGGAACCATCGGTAACACCATGCACAACTATTCGGTACTGGCGGATGACCGCTCTGTATTGCTGGGCGTCATGTGTAGCAACATTGAGATTGGTAGCTACGCGTATCGCTATTTATGCAATACCTCCAGCCGTACCGATCTGAACTACCTGCAGGGCGTTGACGGGCCGATTGGTCGCTGCTTCACGCTGATTGGCGAATCCGGCGAGCGTACCTTCGCCATCAGCCCCGGTCACATGAACAAACTGCGGGCAGACAGCATTCCCGAGTCGGTGATTGCCGGTGCCTCTGCGCTGGTGCTGACCTCATATCTGGTGCGCTGCGAACCGGGCGAGCCGATGCCGGAAGCGACCATGAAGGCCATTGAGTTCGCCAAAAAGCACAATGTCCCGGTGGTGCTGACCTTAGGAACCAAATTCGTTATTGCGGATAACCCGCAGTGGTGGCAGGAATTCTTGAAAGAGAATGTCTCCATTCTGGCGATGAACGAAGAAGAAGCCGAAGCGCTGACCGGCCTGAATGACCCGCTGCTGGCATCTGACAAAGCGCTGGATTGGGTGGATTTGGTGCTGTGTACCGCCGGTCCGGTGGGCCTGTATATGGCTGGGTTTACGGAAGATGAGGTCAAACGCAAAACGCAGCATCCGCTGCTGCCGGGCGCTATTGCCGAATTCAACCAGTACGAGTTCAGCCGCGCGATGCGCCATAAAGACTGTATCAACCCGTTGCGCATTTATTCGCACATTGCCCCGTACATGGGTGGCCCTGAGAAAATCATGAACACCAACGGCGCGGGTGACGGTGCGTTGGCGGCCTTGCTGCATGATATTACGGCAAACAGCTACCATCGCGGCAATGTGCCGAACTCCAGCAAGCACAAGTACACCTGGCTGACCTATTCCTCGTTAGCGCAGGTGTGTAAATATGCCAATCGCGTGAGTTATCAGGTGCTGAACCAGCATTCACCGCGCCTGACGCGCGGATTGCCGGAGAAGGAAGACAGCCTCGAAGAGGCTTACTGGGAGCGTTAAGCGGTATTGCGCGACATTGCCCGGTGGCGTTATTGCTTACCGGGCCTGCATAATGCGGTGTACCCGCAGGCCGGATAAGCGCTAGCACCATCCGGCACACAACATTAACTGGCGGTAGCAACGTTACCCGCTGGTGGCGTTTCAATAAGTTCCAGCATGGTGCGCGCGATTTCACGTTCACCCATCACCACCTGATTAGCACCACGCTCGGTAATGTATTCCACTTCATCGTCATAATGCGCGCGGGCGATAATCTCAATCGTCGGGCACTTCTCACGCGCGGAAGCCACAATCTCACCGGCTTCATAACCATTCGGGATGGTCAGCAGCAGCCAGCGCGCACAGTCCAGATGTGCCAGGTTCATGATCTCTTCGTTGGCTGCATTGCCCAGTACCGCGCGGATCCCACGTTCACGTAGCTCGTCCACGCGAGTCCGCGACGTTTCGATAACCACCAGCGGGATACCCGCAGCCATCAGTTTTTCACCTAACAAGCTACCGACGCGGCCAAAACCGACCAGCAGGGCATGATTACAGATATCGACCGGGATTTGCTTCTCTTCTTCGATAGCTTCTTCCAGCGTCTGCTCTTCCAGCGTTTCGGTTTTTGCGAGGTATTTTTCCAGCACGGCGAACAGCACTGGATTTAGCATGATGGACAGGATGGCCCCGGCCAGCACCAGGTTTTGTCCCGCCTGTGGTAACAGGTTAAGCGCCATGCCAAGGCCGGCGAGGATAAAAGCAAATTCGCCAATCTGCGCCAGGCTGGTGGCAATGGTGAGCGCTGTGCGCTGAGAGTGACCGAACAGGCGCACCAGGAAATAGGCGGCGAGGGATTTACCAAAGATGATAATTGCCAGCGTGCCCAGCACAGCCAGCGGTTGCTGGATCAGGACCAATGGGTCGAACAGCATGCCGACGGAAACAAAGAACAGCACCGCAAATGCATCACGCAGCGGCAGGGTGTCATGCGCCGCACGGTGGCTCAGTTCAGATTCGTTCAGCACCATACCGGCGAAGAACGCGCCCAGTGCGAAGGAAACATCGAATACTTCTACGGCACCAAACGCGATACCTAATGCGAGTGCCAGTACCGACAGGGTAAACAGTTCACGCGAGCCCGTGGCGGCGCTACGGGCCATGATCCACGGCACCAGGCGACGACCGACCAGCATCATAATGGCGATAAACGCGATTACTTTACCGATGGTGATGCCCATATCAACGGCCAGTGACGCAAAGCCAACGTTGTCTTTTTCCAGCATACCGGCGATGGCTGGCAGGAGAACCAGCGTTAGCACCATCATCAGGTCTTCAACAATCAGCCAGCCAATGGCGATCTGCCCGCGCTGGCTGTCAATCAACTGTCGTTCTTCAAGCGCGCGCAGTAGCACCACGGTACTGGCGGTAGACAGACATAATCCAAAGACGATACCGACCATCAGCGACCAGCCCAGCACAGCTGAAAGCGCCATACCCAGCAGCGTCGCCACGGCTATCTGGGCTATCGCACCGGGAATGGCGATGGACTTTACCGCCATTAAATCCTTCAACGAAAAGTGTAGCCCCACGCCGAACATCAGCAGGATCACGCCAAGTTCTGCCAGTTCCGGCGCAAGCTTGGTATCCGCAACAAAACCAGGTGTAAATGGACCGGCCAGAACGCCCGCTAACAGATATCCCACCAGAGGAGAAATACGCAGTTTATTGGCAAGCATGCCAAATATAAAAGCGAGCACAAGGCCGCCAACAATGGTGGTGATAAGCGGGGTGGCGTGATGCATTCCGTCTCCTTTGATTGCTGTGGTGATCCTGAAAACCCTAATTACGAGTAATAGTTTATGACAATTTTAATGTTTATGTTTATGAATAATTATTGAAATTTGATGAAAACAGGAATTTAGTCGTAAAAAAGCACGGATCGGATAACTGCGGGGGGGAGCATAGAGCAAACGCTGATGGTCACTGTAAGTGATGGCGGCCAAAGTTTACTTTTGGCCGCCATAAAATCAGGCTTTATGTCGGTTATCAGGTAAGAATATGGTCAGTATCCCCAGAAGAGGCAGGAAAGCACATATTTTATAGACCAAATCAATACTGGTATGGTCGGCAACCAGCCCTAACACCGCGGCCCCTAAGCCGCCCATGCCAAAGGCAAAACCGAAAAACAGCCCAGAAACCATGCCGATACGCCCCGGAAGCAGCTCCTGAGCGTATACCAGAATGGCAGAAAAGGCCGATGCCAGGATAAAACCAATGATCACGGTTAAAATCCCGGTCCATTCCAGCGTTGCATAGGGTAAAACGAGGGTAAACGGCGCTACGCCGAGGATAGAGCCCCAAATGACATATTTTCTACCGATTTTATCACCTAGCGGTCCGCCAATAACCGTCCCTGCCGCAACGGCAAACAGGAACGCAAACAGGTGGAACTGCGCATTTTGTACCGATAATCCGAATTTTTGCATCAGATAAAAGGTGTAATAGCTGCTGATGCTCGCCATATAGAAGTATTTGGAGAAAATCAGCACCAGCAGGATGCTAATCGCCAGCACCACCTTGTTGCGCGGTAGCGGGTTAACGATGGCGACTTTCGGCTTACCTTTACTCATCCGATGTTGGGCCGAATACCAACGGCTGATTTGCGCCAGTACCACAATCGCTAACAACGCGGCCAGCACGAACCACGCTACATTACCCTTACCGTATGGCGCGATGATGACAGCCGCCAGCAATGGCCCCAGAGAACTGCCGAAGTTACCGCCCACCTGGAAAATAGACTGGGCCAGACCATGGCGACCGCCGGAAGCCATCCGTGCCACGCGAGACGATTCCGGGTGAAACACCGATGAACCTGTGCCGACCAGCGCGGCGGCGAGCAGCACCATATGGAAATTACCGGCCATTGCCAGCAATACCAGTCCACTCAGCGTGAAGCACATGCCAATAGGCAGTGACCATGGCATCGGATATTTGTCTGTCCAGTAACCTACCACCGGTTGAAGCAACGAGGAGGTGAGCTGGAAAGTCAGGGTAATCATCCCGATCTGCATAAAGCTCAGCGAGAACTCTGACTGCAACAGCGGATAAATCGCCAGGATCAGCGACTGGATCATATCGTTGAGCAGGTGAGAAAGGCTGATCGCCCCTAAAATGCCAAACGAGGTGCGTGCTTTTTGCGACGGCGCAGCAGAGCCGGGGAGCGGTTGAGCGGTTTGATTGGTAGCCATAGGTCCACTTCAGTAATGATGAGACAGGAACAGGTGTAATTATTATCCGACTAACATACCTGCGGAAGGTGTTTGAAGGAAGTCTCATTTCTGAAAACATTTTCGGCTATTATTTCATATCATTGTAATTTCAGCGGTTGATATTGGGTCAGGGAGAGAAGCATGAAATTTTTGAAACGGGGCGTGGCGCTGGCATTATTTGCCGCCTTTGCGCTGGCAGGTCAGCCTGCTCAGGCTTACGAAAAAGATAAAACCTATAAAATAACCATTCTGCATACCAACGATCATCACGGCCACTTCTGGCGCAGCGAATACGGCGAATACGGGCTGGCGGCGCAAAAAACGCTGGTGGACGGTATTCGTCATGAGGTGGCAGCCGAGGGCGGAAGCGTCCTGTTGCTTTCCGGCGGTGACATTAATACCGGTGTACCGGAGTCCGATCTTCAGGATGCTGAACCGGATTTTCGCGGCATGAACCTGATTGGCTATGACGCGATGGCGGTGGGAAACCACGAATTTGATAATCCACTGACCGTGTTGCGACAGCAGGAAAAATGGGCCAAATTCCCGCTCCTCTCCGCCAACATCTACCAGAAAAGCACCGGTGAGCGTTTATTCAAACCCTGGGCCATCTTTAAGCGCCAGGATTTAAAAATTGCCGTTATCGGTTTAACCACCGACGACACGGCGAAAATTGGCAACCCGGAGTTCTTCACCGACATCGAGTTCCGTAAACCTGCGGATGAAGCCAAACTGGTGATTCAGGAACTCAATATGGGTGAAAAGCCCGATGTCATTATTGCCACCACGCACATGGGGCATTACGACAACGGCAACCACGGCTCCAACGCTCCAGGCGATGTGGAAATGGCGCGTAGCCTGCCCGCAGGCGCGCTGGCGATGATTGTGGGTGGTCACTCACAGGATCCGGTGTGCATGGCATCGGAAAACAAAAAGCAGGTGGATTACGTACCAGGTACCCCGTGTGCGCCAGATAAACAAAATGGTATCTGGATCGTCCAAGCGCACGAGTGGGGAAAATACGTAGGCCGCGCGGACTTTGAATTCCGCAACGGCGAAATGAAAATGGTCAACTACCAGCTCATTCCGGTAAACCTGAAGAAGAAAGTGACCTGGGATAACGGCAAAAGTGAGCGCGTACTTTTCACCCCGGAAATCGCTGAAAACCCGCAAATGCTATCCCTGCTAACGCCGTTCCAGAATAAAGGCAAAGCGCAGCTGGAGGTCAAAATTGGTAGCGTTAATGGGCGTCTGGAAGGAGACCGCAGCAAAGTCCGTTTTGTTCAGACCAATATGGGGCGTCTGCTACTGGCGGCGCAAATGGCGCGCACCGGTGCTGATTTTGGCGTGATGAGCGGTGGTGGCGTCCGTGACTCCATTGAAGGCGGCGATATTACCTATAAAAGCGTGCTCAAGGTTCAGCCGTTTGGCAACATAGTGGTCTATGCCGATATGAGTGGTAAAGAGGTGGTTGACTATCTGACCGCCGTCGCGCAAATGAAGCCGGACTCGGGGGCCTATCCGCAATTTGCCAACGTTAGCTTTGTGGCGAAAGACGGCAAGCTTAACGATTTGAAAATCAACGGTGAGCCCGTCGACCCGGCCAAAACCTATCGCATGGCGACGCTGAGTTTCAACGCCACCGGCGGTGATGGCTATCCGCGAATTGATAACAAACCGGGTTATGTGAATACCGGGTTTATCGATGCGGAAGTATTGAAAGAGTATGTGCAGAAGAATTCACCGTTGGATGCCAGTGCGTTTGAGCCGAAGGGTGAAGTTAGCTGGCAATAACTGAGCGCAGTGCCGGATGGCGGTGCAAGCACCTTATCCGGCCTACGAGTCAATGCGGTTTGTAGGCCTTAAAGCTGCGCGCCATCAGGCAATCATTCCAAAACAGGTTAATCGCGGCGTGCGATATCGGCGAATTTCGCATCCAGAATTTTGGCCAAATCGTCCGCCGCCAGTTCAATATCCAGCCCGCGTTTGCCGCCGGAAACATAAATAGTGTCAAACGTCCGGGCGGGGGCGTCGATAAGCGTCGGCAATCTTTTTTTCTGCCCTAATGGGCTGATGCCGCCCACCAGATAGCCGGTGGTACGCTGCGCCACTATTGGGTCGGCCATGTCGACCTTTTTCGCGCCCAGCGCCCTGGCGACCTTTTTCAGATCCAACTGTCCGGCTACCGGCGTGACGGCGACGACCAGATGTTTCATATCGCCATTCACGGCAACCAGCAGCGTTTTATAGACCTGATCCGCATTCAGACCCAGTTTACGCACCACTTCATCACCAAAATTAGTCTCTGACGGATCGTGATCATAGGTATGAATCTGGAACGAAATGTTGTTTTTTTCGAGTAAGTTAACGGCGGGTGTCATAGCAATTTTTCCTGGCTCAGACAAAATACGACTAAAGCATACGCCTGATGGCGGTCGAAAAAATAGTACCATCTTGCGCAATAGTATTGGCAGGATGCTGACTTTGAGCGACAATCGACCTACACCGATGCTTTAAGCGTCGGCATAATAATAATGATGAAATTCCTCTTTGACGGGCCAATAGAAATATTGGCCATTTTTTTATCGCAACATCTCCGGCAAATTCCCTTCTCCATAAAGATGCAGTGCGCCTACTGCCACCACATAATGGCCTGCGGGCAACGCGTTAAGCTTGTCCCGCCATGCCTCATTTCGCTGGTGCATCAGGACGTCATATAACGACTGACTGAACGTATTGGGTAACGTGAGATCGTTATTCTGCGGCGGTGTTTTTAACCACCAACCCATCATCTGTTGCAGCAGACGGGCATTGGTATGCCAGTGTGTCAGGGTATCGTCCAGCAACGCCAGACCGTTATCCGGTAGCTGACATAAAAGATCGATTTGGCTGGCAGCACCTTCCAGCTCGATAACCGGCTTTTGCACCTGCTTCGCCTGTTTCAGCAGTTGGTAATCAATTCCGTATTCCGCACGTAACCCCAACTGCTGCGCCTGGGTTGCCTGCAATATCATGGCGATTTGCCACAAAGGTTGGGTGGAAAACAGGGAAGGGGAAATGCCCAACTCAGCGCTGACTTTTTGCACGTGGCGGAGCTGTTCGTCGCTGATGCGGTCTTCCAGAGCGGCAAACGTGGGCAGGTTAGCAAACGGCGCATCGTCACCGGAAACATCGGCTTCGACGATCAGCGCATCGGCGCGGTAGAGCTTTTTCAGGAGTTTGGCGGGCAGAGGGGCCATTTCACGGCTGCCCATATGAATACTGCCAATCAGATGAAAATGGCGATCGCCGGGCAACGAGATGTCGATAGCAGGCCAGGTATAATGGTGACCGCGTAGTGCAGACCATAATGCTTTTACCCGGTATAACAGATCCATACGACCTCCCGTTGAAAAATCCCATGCTAGCGCGTGGTCCGGGAAGGTGCAATGCGTGAATCGCCGGATGGCGACGCGAAAGCGTCTTATCCGGCCTACGATATCACCTGCATTTTGTAGACCGGATGAGCGTTAGCGTCATCCGGCACAGGGTTACTCTTTGGGTTTAAAGCGCAGCAGTCGGTTCGCGTTGCTTACCACGGTGATGGAAGAGAGCGCCATCGCCGCCCCAGCCACTACTGGGTTAAGCAGGGTACCGGTAAACGGCCACAGGATCCCGGCGGCAACGGGAATACCAATGCTGTTATAGATAAATGCGCCGAGCAGATTTTGCTTCATGTTCCGCAGGGTGGCCCGCGAGATAGACAGCGCATCCGCCACGCCCATCAGGCTATGGCGCATCAGCGTAATCGCCGCGGTTTCAATGGCGACATCGCTGCCACCGCCCATGGCAATCCCTACGTCGGCCTGTGCAAGTGCTGGCGCATCGTTGATCCCATCACCGACCATCGCCACCTGATGTCCCTGGCTTTGCAGGCGTTTAATCGCCTCTGCTTTTCCGTCCGGCAGAACGCCTGCGATCACCTCGTCGATGCCTGCTTCTTTGGCAATAGCGTTAGCGGTGGTTGGGTTGTCCCCGGTGAGCATCACCAGACGATACCCGGCGCGGTGCAAGCGCTGCAGTGCCGCCACGCTGTCGCTGCGCAGCGGGTCACGAACCGCGAGCAGTGCGGCCGCTTTGCCGTCAATCGCCAGCAGCACCGGAGTCGCCCCCTGAGTGGCCTGCGCGGTGATTTCAGCTTCCATCTCCGTGGTGACCACCTGCTGTTCATGGAGCAGCGTCTGGTTGCCCAGCAGCAGCCAATGACCTTCCGCTTCACCGCTAACGCCTAAGCCGCGCAGCGTACGGAACCCATTGACCTGCGGCAGGGCCGCATCGCCGGCTTTATCCAGAATCGCGCGGGCCAGCGGGTGGCTGGAACCCTGTTCAAGGGCTGCGGCCAGACGGATGGCCTGCGCTTCATCGATATCACCGAAAGTTTTGATGGCGACAACCTGCGGTTTCCCTTCGGTCAGCGTCCCGGTTTTATCAAACACCACGGTATCAAGCGTACTGGCACGCTGCAGCGCATCGGCGTCGCGGACCAGAACACCAAACTCTGCGGCACGACCGACCCCGGAAATAATCGACATCGGTGTTGCCAGACCCAGCGCACACGGGCAGGCGATAATCAGTACGGTGGTGGCAATCACCAGCGTATAGACAATCTGCGGTGCCGGGCCAAAGAAATACCAGATTGCGGCGCTGACCAGCGCAATCACTACCACCACCGGAACGAACACCGAGGAGATGCGGTCAGCCAGCTTGCCAATCTCTGGCTTGCTGCTTTGCGCCTGACGGACCATGCGAATAATGCGCGACAGGGTGGTATGGCTGCCGACAGCGCTGGCGCGGAACAGCACGCTGCCATCCTGAACTACCGTACCGGCGTGGACGCTGTCGCCTTCGCCTTTTTGTTGTGGGATTGGCTCGCCGGTGAGCATGGCTTCATCCAGCCAGGCTTCGCCTTGGGTGATTTCACCGTCCACCGGGACGCGGTCACCGGTGGTCAGGCGCAGTAACATGCCTGCCTGAACATCGGCCAGCGGGACGTTTTTTTCGCCTTCTTCTGTCACCACGCGCGCGGTCGGTGGCGTGAGGTCGAGCAGTTTTTCCAGTGCTTTGGAGGAGCGTTGACGGGCGCGCGCCTCCAGCATATGTCCGAGGTTAATCAGACCGATAATCATCGCACTGGCTTCATAATAGAGGTGGCGTGCTTCCATCGGGAACCACTGCGGCCAGAGGTTAACGCTCATTGAATAGAGCCAGGCCACCCCGGTTCCGAGCGCCACCAGGGTATCCATGGTGGCGGTGCCGTTCATCAGGCTTTTCCATGCGCTGCGGTAAAAGTGACCGCCTGCGAAGACCATCACGGCGAGCGTCGCCAGACCGATGACCAGCCACAGGCTACGGTTATCGGCGGTGACCATCATGTTATCGCCCATCATGCCCCACACCATCACCGGTACGCCCAGCAGCAGCGCAACGGCTGCCTGCCAGCGAAAGCGTTTCATGGTGGCAACGGCCGTTTCCTGCTGGCGTTCACGACGTTTAACATCGTCTTCGATGGCTTCAGCGCCGTAGCCGGCCTTCTCTACGGCCTGGACTAATTCTTCGGCGGAAGCGCTGCCCATTACCAGCGCAGTACGCTCCGCCAGATTTACCCGTGCCTGCGTGACGCCCGGTACGTTTTGCAACGCATTTTGTACCCGGGAAACACAGCTGGCGCAGCTCATGCCGCTCAACAACAACTGTTGGCTGTCATCTTCAGCCGTCGCTACCGGAAGCTCAGAAGAGACCGCTGTCAGCGCTTCCGACGGGATTGATGACTCCGCCAGCGGTTTAGCCTTTGGGTGGCTTAACTCTGCGCCATAGCCAGCTTGTTTGATGGTTTCAATTAACGCTTCGGCGCTGGCGCTACCGGTAACGTGTGCTTCGGTAACAGTGACATCCGCTTGCTCAACGTCCGGACGTTGTTCGAGACTTTCTTTGACGCGTTTAACGCAGTGACCACAGGACAATCCGTCCAGGGTCAGGTCGATGGTTTGAGACATAACAATAATCCTCTATGATTGGTCGGTGGTTTATTGACCTTGGCAATCGTTTTGACTAACTGTTATAAAGGTTAAACCTTCCATCAAGGGGAAGGTCAAGGGGGAAGATGTGAATATATCCGATGTTGCTAAAAAAACCGGTTTAACCAGTAAAGCTATCCGCTTTTATGAAGAGAAAGGGCTGGTGACGCCGCCGATGCGCAGCGAAAACGGATACCGCACCTATACGCAGCAACATCTGAACGAACTGACGTTGCTGCGTCAGGCGCGGCAGGTTGGCTTTAACCTTGAAGAGTGCGGTGAGCTGGTAAACCTGTTTAACGATCCGGCACGCCACAGCGCAGATGTGAAAAAGCGCACCCTGGAAAAAGTGGCGGACATTGAGCAGCACATTAATGAACTCCAGGCGATGCGCACGCATTTGCTGGCGCTGGCGGACAGCTGTCCCGGCGATGACAGCGCCGAATGCCCGATCATCGATAATCTCTCCGGCTGCTGCCACCACAAAGCGAAGGCCTAAAGGCGAGGCGGTTGCAGCATAAAGACCACCGTGCCGCGATACCACGGTGATGTCTCCAACTGCGCTTCCGCCTGCACATTCCGACTACCGTGTTGTACCAGCCCGAGCTTAAACGGAATGCGTAACCGGGTGAGTGCGGGCAGATACGCCTGATAATTGGCTACCGTGTGACGTCCTTGATAGCTTTGCACCACCAGTTCATCAACCGGTAGCGCATTCAGCGTGGCGACATCGCCGGTCTTGGCCCAGTCCAGCAGTCCGGTTACCCCAAGAGCGAACTCCGGCGGCAGCTGTTGGCGCAACTGTTGCAGAAATCGGGCGTAATCGGCGAGCTGATGGGTTGCCGCGTCAAAATCAACCTGTAGACCGACCACGTGGTTGCCTGCGGCCAGCCAGCGCTGCAACAGCCGCACGATACGTGCCGGGATCGCATCCGGCACGTCGAGGGTAGTAAAACGCACGGTCAGCCAAATTGACGGAAAGGTCAGGCGGCTGACCGGCAGACCCAGACGCTGAAAGACCACCAGGCCCGAGCGGGTCAGCACTTCCCCCTGGTGCAGATACACCGTTTGCGCGTCCCGCAGCTCGTCGCTGGCTTTTACCCCGGACCATAACCAAAAGGCCTGATGTTCACGGGCAGCTACCGTTTCTGCGGCCTGAGCCTGTCCGCTCAGCAGCGCAATTACCAGTAGTATTTGAGTTTTTGCGCC
The DNA here is from genome assembly GCF_057838705.1 of Citrobacter sp. KH_055_1. Lineage (NCBI taxonomy): Bacteria > Pseudomonadati > Pseudomonadota > Gammaproteobacteria > Enterobacterales > Enterobacteriaceae > Citrobacter > Citrobacter sp. KH_055_1. Next base: position 3,513,136 of record NZ_CM174473.1, on the reverse strand, counting down.
CACGGGCTTCCTGGATACTGCGTCTTCAACTGTGTGTACCAGTCTTTACGCTGCGACTTGTCCACCTCTTCACCGCCGCATTCGTTATAACCCGATGGTGCATAGCACATGATGGCCCGGTACAGCGCAAAACTTTTGTCTTCGACTTCTGCGTTGGGGGAAGCGATCACCTGCTGATAATAACGCTGGCGGTCAAACTGCCCGAACGGCTCTTTGCGTGAGATGCCCGTGCCCAGCACGTCGTTACCGGCACTGTCTGCCTGCAGATCCACATGGGTTTGCGAAGTACGGAAGAATTCCCCCAGGCAGTTCAGCGCGTGGGCATCATCCGCTTTTTTGCTTAGCACAGTGACCGTTTCATCGAGGCTACGGCAGGTATAACCGGCCTGGGCGGCGTCGCCGTTCCAGTCAAAGGTACTCAGATTTACATCAGCAAACGACTCGCCAATCACCGGTGGCGTAATCGCGCCAGCCAGCTTTTTGTCGTTCAACCAGTCGCTAAAACGATTCTCGGTGAGATCGCGTACCAACAATGTATGCAGGGCGATGGTGCGTTCTTCGTTGTTGGGGCCGCGAGTGGCCTGCTGGCGCAGCAGCTCTGGTGTTGCCTGTGCTTTTAGCACCTGCGAACGAAAACGCAGGTTCGTCACCGCGCTGTCCGGGGCGAAAATAGACGCAATGTCGCCGCTGTAAACCAGCGTTGCCGCCAGCTTGGCCTGTACATACTGCTGCTGTTCGGGGTCCTGACTGATTTTCAGTAGCTGCTGCCAGAACGCGCGGGCGGCGGGCCACTGCTGTTGCCCCATCAGCGCTGCGCCGTACATCACCTGCTCACTGAAGGCGAGAATGTCGTGTGCGGGGAGTTTTTGCGCCGGGGTTACCGCCTGCACAATGGCTGCGTAATTGCCCGTTGCCATCCACATATTCAGCTGTAGATCCTGCCACAGGGCGAGTTTTCCGCTCTTCTCAAATACCGGTTTGCTGGCGTCGAGTTGTTCTTGGGTTAATGTCAGTTTGTAATCACCATTCAAACGCAGCGCGCGCAGCAGTTCGATATAGCTGACCAGCGGCGCGTCGGGGAAGGCCTCTACCACGGGGTCTTCAAAGAATTGCATACCGAATACATTATCGTATTCGATGACGATTTCACGCAGTTGCTGTGCGTCAGCCGACTGCTGGAGCGTCTGCTCATACAACCCGACCAACTGCGGCCACGCCTGTAAATACCAGTTAATCCGGCGCAGCATGCCGCGTGCGGAGTCGGCGTAGAGCCCTTGGGGAAATCGCTGCAGATAGGCCTGCGCCAGCGTTTGAGCCTGAGTAGCGTCTTCGCGGTTAATTTTTGCGATATCAAAATCGCCGAATTGGCCAATGCTGTTCTGACTGCTCTTGTTCAACGCGGTGCGCATCAGCATGTATTGCGCGGTTTCTGCCAGCCACGGACTACTGCTGGTGGCTAGCTGCGTGAAATCCTGTTCGGCAGTGACGTAGTCGCCTTCATAGAAACGGGCGGCGGCGATCAGATAGGTTTTGTATTGTTGCGCAGAGGCGTCGGCAGGGATGGTGGCAAGCGAGGATGTAATTTGCTCAGCGCTCGCGCCGGACAGTAGTCCCAGGCGTGCCCGGGCTAACGCCTGGCGTTGTTCAGCTGTTAACGTAGTATCCGCCAGCAGTGCGGCAAAGAACTGGCTGACGCTGGCTGTCGTATTCGACACATGGCGGTTCTCATGCTCTGCGTCGTCGGCGTTTGTCTCTTCGACGGTAATCTGCAGTTCGGCCATCTGGCGGGCAAGCGCATCATCTTTGCTTTGCACTGGGGCGTCGGCTGGCGGCGGAGATATTTCATCCCACTGTGGATGATATGCAAAATAGTAATCGCGGGAGCGGGTAACATCCGCAGGCAGTGACTGCACCGGCAGGGTGAATGATTTCTCCTGGCTCAACAGACGCAGCAGGTTATCACGGGTGTCGTTTTCCGGGCTGAGGACCGGGATGCCTTTCAGCAGACAGCTCGCATCGCTCCATTTACAGTCTTCCATATCAAAAGAGGCGAATGCCTGTGGGGCACCCGCCAGCAAGGTACACACGGCAAAGGCGAGGGGTGTCTTCCTGACCATAATCTTTATTCCTGTCATTATGTGGGTTATAAGGCTCTGATAATCAGGGTAATGCCTTCAACGGCAATCACCTCAACCTGTGTTCCTGCACTCAAATCGTCACGCGCGCTGACCGGCCAGGAGCTGTCGCCCACGCGCATATGTCCGCGCCCGTTCACCAGCGCCGTTTCCAGCACAAACCGGCGGCCGACCAGTTGCTGTCCGCGCTGGTTGAGATGGCTGTCTGCCGGTTTTTGTTCCTGCACACGCTTTGCCAACCACTTCCACCACAGCCAGGCTGCCAGCAGCGTTAAGACGGCGAACATCGCGCCCTGCCAGGCCCAGTCGAGCGGCAATAGCCAGACGACCAGACCGGTGATGACTGCCGCCACACCGCTCCACAGCAGATAGCCGTTGCCGCCCAACATCTCAGCGGCCAGTAACAGACCGCCGAGGCTGAGCCAGAAGAGGTGTGGATGAACCAGAATCATCGCAATCATGATTTGTTCCGCTCGCTGGCGCTGTCCTTAATCAGTTCGCTAATACCGGCAATGGAGCCCATCAGGCTGCTGGCATCCAGCGGCATCATCACCACTTTGCTGTTATTGGACGAACCGATTTGTTGCAGCGCTTCGGTGTATTTCTGTGCCACGAAGTAGTTCACGGCCTGAATATCCCCGGCGGCAATGGCCTCAGACACCATCTGCGTTGCACGGGCTTCAGCTTCGGCGGAACGTTCGCGCGCTTCGGCCTGCAAGAACGCGGACTGGCGTTCACCTTCCGCTTTCAGGATTTTCGACTGCTTCTCACCTTCGGCCTTGACGATTTCGGCCTGGCGGATCCCTTCGGCCTCAAGAATATAGGCGCGCTTGGTTCGTTCGGCTTTCATCTGGGCGTTCATGGCGTCGATAAGCTCGGCCGGTGGGCGCACATCGCGGATTTCAATACGGGTAATTTTGATGCCCCACGGGTTGGTGGCTTCATCAACGATATGCAGCAAACGCGTATTGATGTTGTCGCGCTGGGAAAGCATTTCGTCCAGCTCCATCGAGCCGAGAACGGTACGGATGTTGGTCATCGTCAGGTTGATGATCGCCAGTTCCAGATTGCTGACTTCATACGCCGCTTTTGGCGCATCGATCACCTGAATAAAGCACACCGCATCGATGGATACGTTGGCGTTATCTTTGGAGATAACTTCCTGCGACGGAATATCGAGAACCTGCTCCATCATATTGATCTTACGACCAATCCTGTCCATGAACGGTACCACGAGGCTTAAGCCTGGCTGCAGGGTTTTGGTGTAACGACCAAAGCGTTCCACCGTCCACTGGTATCCCTGAGGGACGATTTTGACGCCTGCGCCAACAATCACCAGCGCGACAAAAATGAGAATGGGGATGAAAATGAGCATCGATAAAACCTCCTGTTACGCTGTCCTTTACTGCCTGATAAGTCAAATTATACCCGATTTATCAAGGTGGCTCCCCAATAATAAATTACAGGGATAGACTGTCTGCACGAAAGCGGTGAAAAGGGAATGATAATGGAAGAAAGCAGTATTTTGCTCCAGCTCAACGATGTCGGCTGGCAGGCGGGTAACACGAAGATTCTCAATAATATCTGTTTTAATCTCCACGCCGGGGAATTTAAGCTTATAACAGGCCCATCCGGCTGCGGTAAAAGCACATTGCTGAAGATTGTGGCCTCGTTAATTAGCCCAAGCAACGGTGAGATCCTCTTTGAGGGAAAGGAGATATCCACGCTCAAACCCGAAGCGTATCGACAGCAGGTCTCGTATTGTGCGCAAACCCCCGCATTGTTTGGCGACACCGTTTACGACAATCTCATTTTTCCGTGGCAAATTCGGCATAAACACCCACAAGAAGAGGCATTTCTCGACGATCTGGCGCGCTTTGAGCTGCCCGAGACGATCCTCAAAAAAGGCATCAATGAACTGTCCGGCGGTGAAAAGCAACGCGTCTCGCTCATTCGTAATTTGCAGTTTTTGCCCAAAATTCTGCTGCTCGATGAAATCACCAGCGCGCTGGATGAAACCAATAAGCGGAATGTAAATGAGCTTATACATCGCTACGTTCGCGAGAAAAATATGGCGGTGTTGTGGGTGACGCACGACAAAGATGAAATTAATCATGCGGATAATGTCATAACCCTCCAACCGCATGCCGGAGAAATGCAGGAAACACGCAATGAACGAGCATAATATTACCAATGAGTCGCTGGCATTAGCGATGATGCTGGTGGTGGTGGCTATTCTGATTAGCCATAAAGAAAAACTGGCGCTGGAAAAAGATATTCTCTGGAGCGTTTGTCGGGCGGTTATCCAGCTTATTATCGTCGGCTACGTGCTGAAATATATCTTTGGCGTGAATCACAGTATTCTGACCTTATTGATGGTGCTGTTTATCTGTCTTAACGCCGCCTATAACGCGCAAAAACGCAGTAAATATATCGGCAACGCCTTTATCTCGTCGTTTATTGCAATAACGGCAGGGGCCGGACTGACGCTGGCGGTACTGGTGCTGTCAGGCTCCATTGCGTTCACGCCGATGCAGGTGATCCCGATTTCCGGCATGATTGCGGGCAACGCGATGGTGGCGGTCGGGCTGTGTTATAACAATCTGGGCCAGCGATTTAACAGCGAGCAGCAGCAAATTCAGGAAAAGTTGAGCCTCGGTGCCACGCCGAAGATTGCCTCCGCGCCGTTAATTCGCGACAGTATTCGTGCGTCGTTGATCCCAACCATTGATTCCGCGAAAACCGTCGGTCTGGTGAGCTTGCCGGGGATGATGTCGGGGTTAATCTTTGCCGGTATCGATCCGGTAAAAGCGATCAAATATCAGATTATGGTGACCTTCATGCTGCTTTCTACCGCCAGCCTGTCGACCATTATCGCCTGCTATTTAACCTATCGGAAGTTCTATAATTCGCGTCACCAATTAGTCGTAACGCATCTGAAGAAGACGTAATGTGAAGCCGGATGGCGGCTACCGCCTTATCCGGCCTACGGGATCGGTATTTGTAGAATTTGTAGGCCCGATAGGCGCAAGCGCCATCGGGCAACATCACGCGGATTAGTACAACAACGCGTACAGCTGACGACGATACTTCGACGCCAGCGCATCGCCGGTGCCCAATGCGGCGAGGATCTCCTGGAAGGTCTTACGCGCCTGGCCGTCAGCGGCAGCAAGATCTTTTCTCAGGTGGCTGAACAGCAGCTCCAGCGCTTCTTCGTTACGTCCGACCTGATGCAGTTGGATCGCCAGTTGGGTGGCCAGTGCGGCATCCTGCGGGTTGTCTGCGACCTGCTGCTGCAACAGTTGGATTTCCGGCGTGTCTGCCGCCTGCTTCAGCAGTTCAATTTGGGCGACCAGACCCTGATAGCGGGTGTCCTGATCCTGTAACGGAATGGTTTTCAGCACCGCTTCGGCATCGTCGGAGCGGTTCAGGGCGATTTGCGTTTCTGCCAGCAGCAACCCAATTTCGCTGCTCTGGTTGGACATCTGCCAGGCTTCTTTCAGCAGCGGCAGTGCGTCAGCGTGGTTGCCAGCTTCAATGAATTCGATGGCCTGGCGTGCTTTCAGCTCTTCTTCACTTGGCAGGACTTTCTCGAGCAGCGCACGGATCACCTCTTCCGGCTGCGGACCCTGGAAACCGTCCACCGGCTGACCGTTCTGGAATAGATACACCGTTGGGATGGCACGCAGGCCAAACTGCGAGGCGATCATCTGCTCGGCGTCGCAGTCCAGCTTGGCGAGAATAAACTGACCGTTGTACTGCGCGACCAGGCTTTCCAGCACCGGCGTCAATTGCTGACAGTGCTGGCTGCGTTCAGACCAGAAATAGAACAGGACCGGCGTGGTCATCGACAGTTCAAGGGTCTGCTGCAGGTTAGATTCGTTAATATTGACAATATTTTGTACGGACATGGAGTCACTCTCTATTCGTCGATTTGTTTTTACATGGGGGCAGACGCGCTGGCTTCAACTCAGCCCTGTAAAATTTTGTCCATTACACGACCTGGCAACAGGCGCTTCAACAGCATGACTGCCCAGGTCACCAGGGTGACGGGGTAGCGCAGTTTCGGTTTATCGCTCTCAAAAGCATGACGCACTTTGGCGACCACGGCCTCAGGTCCTAACGTAAACCGTGCGGCAATACCGGGGTTTTCTACCGGGGAATCGCTCTGTGTCTGGTTAACGTTCTCGGTGAAACGGGTGCGGATAGGGCCGGGTTCAATCAAGCTGACTTTGATGCCGCTGTGGCGTAACTCCATACGCAGCGCATCGGACCAGGCTTCCAGCGCGTATTTGCTGGCGGCATAGGCACCTCGTCCCGGCGTGGAGATCAGGCCCATCACCGAGGACGTCATCACAATACGCCCTTCACCGTGGGGCAACATGGTGGGCAGCAGGCGCATGGTCAGCTGATGCGCGCCAAAGAAGTTGGCGGAAAACTGCTGCTCCATCTGCTCGCGGCTGATGGTTGGCAGCGGGCCATACACGCCGAATCCGGCGTTATTAAAGATCCCATACAAACGATTATCGGTCAGGGCGATCACCTCATCGGCTGCGCGATCCACGCTTTCTGTAGAGTCCAGATCCAGCAAGATGCCGGTGAATCCCATGCCGTTCATGCGTGTGACATCGTCGGGTTTGCGGCAGCCTGCCAGAATTTGAAAACCCTGGCGCTTCAGCTCAAGCGCGCTTTCCAGGCCGATTCCACTGGAACATCCTGTTATTAAGACCGATTTTTGCATAACTTTACCTGTCAGGATCTCCGTTGTTTTACGAGTCGTGATTTACTAGAGGTGTGAGATGTTGCGCCATCCAGTCGGCGATAAACGGCTGGGCGTCACGATTAGGGTGGATACCATCATCCTGCATCCATTGGGGTTTCAGATAGACCTCTTCCATAAAAAAGGGCAGCAGAGGAATATCAAACTCGCTGGCGAGCTTTGGATAAATTGCGCTAAAGGTTTCATTATACCGGCGACCGTAGTTGGCTGGCAGACGAATTTGCATCAGCAGCGGTTCGGCCTTTGCCGCTTTGACGTCGTGTAAAATTTTACGCAAGGTTTGTTCAGTTTGCGCAGGTGAAAACCCGCGCAGGCCGTCATTGCCGCCCAGTTCGACCAGCACCCAGCGTGGCTGGTGTTGTTGCAGTAATGCGGGCAGACGCGCCAGGCCCTGCTGTGAGGTGTCGCCACTAATGCTGGCATTCACCACCGATGTTTTGTTTTGCCATTTATCATGCAGCAGTGCTGGCCACGCTGCGCTGGCCGACATTCGGTATCCGGCACTCAGGCTGTCACCCAGAATTAATAACGTGTCCGCCGCGGCGGCGCGGAAAGTTAACAGAACCAGGAACAGGAAGGGCAAATGCCAGCGGAAAACATTGTTGAAGTTCATCATCTTAAGAAATCCGTCGGTCAGGGTGATCAGGAGCTATCCATCCTTACCGGAGTTGAACTGGTTGTCAAACGCGCCGAGACCATTGCGCTGATTGGTGAGTCGGGTTCGGGGAAATCCACGCTGCTGGCGATCCTCGCCGGGCTGGACGATGGCACAAGCGGCGAAGTCAACCTGGTCGGGCAACCGTTGCACAGTATGGACGAAGAAGCCCGGGCGCAGCTGCGCGCGCAGCATGTCGGCTTTGTCTTTCAGTCCTTCATGCTCATTCCGACCCTCAACGCACTCGAGAACGTCGAACTGCCGGCGTTATTGCGCGGGGAAAACAGTGGCAGCAGTCAGGCTGGAGCCAAAGCTTTGCTGGAGCAATTGGGGTTAGGCAAACGCCTTGACCACCTTCCGGCCCAGCTGTCCGGCGGGGAGCAGCAGCGCGTGGCGCTGGCGCGGGCGTTTAATGGACGCCCGGACGTGCTGTTTGCCGACGAGCCGACGGGCAACCTCGATCGGCAAACTGGAGACAAAATTGCCGATCTGCTGTTCTCTCTCAACCGTGAACACGGCACCACCCTGATTCTGGTCACGCATGACCCGCAGCTGGCGGCGCGCTGCGACCGGCGTTTACGTCTGGTTAACGGGCTGCTACAGGAGGAGGCATGATTGCACGCTGGTTCTGGCGCGAATGGCGCTCGCCCTCATTATTAATTGTCTGGCTGGCGCTCAGCCTGGCGGTGGCCTGCGTGCTGGCGCTGGGGAATATCAGCGACCGCATGGAAAAAGGGCTGAGCCAGCAAAGCCGCGAATTTATGGCGGGCGACCGGGCGCTGCAAAGCTCGCGGGACGTGCCGAAAGCCTGGATTGACGAGGCGCGACAGCGCGGCCTGAAGGTGGGCGAACAGCTGACCTTCGCCACCATGACCTTTGCCGCCGATACTCCGCAACTGGCGAACGTCAAAGCGGTGGATGACGTGTACCCCCTGTATGGTGCGCTGCAAACCAACCCGCCAGGGCTGAAACCGCAGCCCGGTTCAGTGCTGCTGGCCCCGCGTCTGATGGCGCTGCTCAATTTGAAAATCGGTGATGCCATTGATGTCGGGGACGCCACGCTGCGTATTGCTGGCGAGGTGGTACAGGAGCCGGATTCCGGGTTTAACCCGTTTCAGATCGCGCCGCGTCTGATGATGAATCTTGCCGATGTCGAAAAAACGGGGGCCGTCCAGCCTGGAAGCCGTGTGACCTGGCGTTATAAATTTGGCGGCACGCCGCAGCAGTTGGAAGATTATGAAAAGTGGCTGTTGCCGCAGTTAAAACCGGAGCAGCGTTGGTACGGGCTGGAACAAGATGAAGGCGCGCTGGGGAAATCTCTCGAACGCTCGCAACAGTTCCTGCTGCTGTCGGCACTGTTAACGTTGCTGCTGGCGGTTGCCGCCGTTGCCGTGGCGATGAATCATTACTGCCGCAGCCGCTACGATCTGGTGGCGATACTAAAAACGCTCGGCGCGGGCAGGGCGCAGCTACGCAAGCTGATTGTCGGCCAGTGGTTGATGGTGTTGGCGTTGTCCGGTATCACCGGCGGGGCGTGTGGTCTACTGTTTGAACGCATACTGGTGCTGCTGCTCAGGCCCGTTTTACCGGGTGAATTGCCGCCTGCCAGCCTGTGGCCGTGGCTGTGGGCGTTCGGCACCATAACCGTCATTTCACTGCTGGTCGGGCTGCGTCCCTATCGTCTGCTGCTGGCCACGCAGCCGCTGCGGGTGCTGCGCCGCGACGTGGTGGCCAACGTCTGGCCGCTGAAGATCTATTTGCCCGTGGCGACGATCGTGGTGGTTGCGCTGCTGGCCGGGCTGATGGGCGGAAGCATGCTACTGTGGGCGGTGCTGGCCGGTGCGGTGGTGCTGGCGCTGTTGTGCGGCGTGCTGGGCTGGATGCTGCTCAACCTGCTGCGCGGCCTGACGCTCACCTCGCTGCCGCTGCGTCTGGCGGTCAGTCGCTTACTGCGCCAGCCGTGGTCAACGCTGAGTCAGCTGTCGGCCTTTTCGCTCTCTTTTATGCTACTGGCGCTGTTGCTGGTGTTACGGGGCGATCTGCTCGACCGCTGGCAGCAGCAAATGCCGCCGGAAAGCCCGAACTACTTCCTCATCAATATTGCCACTGAACAGGTGGGGCCGCTGAAGGCGTTCCTGTCCGAGCATCAGGTGATCCCTGAGTCGTTCTACCCGATTGTGCGGGCGCGTCTGACCGCCATCAATGACAAGGCAACCGAAGGTAATCAGGATGAGTCGCTTAACCGCGAACTGAACCTGACCTGGCAGGATACCCGTCCGGATCATAACCCGTTAACCGCCGGAAGTTGGCCGCCAAAAGCAGGTGAAGTGTCGATGGAAGAAGGGCTGGCGAAGCGACTGAACGTCAAACTTGGCGATCGCGTGACCTTTATGGGTGACACCCAGGATTTCAGCGCTACGGTCAGTAGCCTGCGTAAGGTGGACTGGGAAAGCCTGCGGCCTAACTTCTTCTTTATCTTCCCGCAGGGCGCGTTGGACGGGCAGCCGCAAAGTTGGCTGACCAGCTTCCGTTGGGAAAATGGCAACGGCATGCTGACGCAGCTTAACCGCGAGTTTCCGACCATCAGCCTGCTGGATATCGGCGCGATCCTCAAACAGGTTGGCCAGGTGCTTGAACAGGTCAGCCGGGCGCTGGAGGTGATGGTGGTGCTAGTTACCGCTTGTGGCATGCTGTTGCTGCTGGCACAGGTGCAGGTCGGCATGCGTCAGCGGCATCAGGAACTGGTGGTCTGGCGGACGCTGGGGGCGGGCAAGAAATTGCTGCGCACCACGCTTTGGTGCGAGTTCGCCATGCTGGGGATGGTCTCCGGGCTGGTTGCGGCCATTGGCGCAGAAACCGCGCTGGCGGTTCTGCAAACCCGCGTGTTTGATTTCCCGTGGGAGCCTGACTGGCGGCTGTGGGTCATCTTACCGGTTTGCGGGGCGTTGCTGCTGTCATTATGCGGTGGGTGGCTCGGCGCACGTCTGCTAAAAGGCAAGGCCCTGTTTCGTCAGTTTAACAATTAATTCATTTTAGTGATGATTACGCACCGGTTTTTACACCGGGGCGTATTTTTCGGTTATCCCGCACAAATTGATAACTCCTTGATATTTAACCGCACGGAACAATAAAAACCCGCCAACACGCGAGTATTAATAAACGTTAATATTTGCGTGCTGAATAATTGGCAGGCTATCTATCAAGGTAAAACAATCCATGACTATAAAAAAAACAGCGCTGGCGGTATCGATCGGCGCAGTAGTGGCATTAACGACGTTCGCCGCCCAGGCGGAAATCACCGTCCTGAAACAAGATCCGCAGGCGGGTAATCCGCTGAGCCGTCTTAACTTCACCGTCGGTGGCAGTATCCGTCCCCAGTTCCAGAACATGGCGGGCGACGATGGCAAGAATGGCTACAAGCGTAACGGTTTCGATGGCGGTACCCGTTTCCGCTTCGCCGCAGACTACTATCTGTTTGATGACATCAGTTGGGTAAGCTACTACGAGCTGGGTGTTAACTTCCCGGCGATGTTCGACTGGGATAATCACCATGCCGACGGCGCCAACGACACCACGCGTCGTATGCTGTACACCGGGCTGAAGAGTGCGACCTGGGGTACGCTGACCTTTGGTCAACAGAACAGCATTTACTATGATGTGGTCGGTGCGAAAACAGATATCTGGGACTACGACATGATCGGTCAGGCACCAGGTAACGGGATTAATGGCGACTACGATGGTTCATATCGTACGCGTAAATCACTGAAGTATAAGAAAACCGTGGGCGATGTAGATCTCTATGCCTCTTATCTTTTCAGCGATGACTACAACCCGAACAACGGTCTGCGCTACAAACGTAAAGGCGGCGGCTCGCTGGGTGCCGATTACCACATTACCGATGACTTAACCTGGGGTACGGCGTGGAACTACACCCGTGCGGAAATGCGCGGCAATGGCAGCAAAACGTACGATCAGAACATCGTGGGTACTGCGCTGAGCTGGAAACCGGACAACTGGACCTTCTCCCTGGGTGGCGGCTGGTATCAAAACTTCATGACCACCAAGAAAGTGTCGGTTAACGACTATTTTGCCGGTGACGCGTGGGGTCTGGAATACTTTGCCGGTTACACTTTCCCGGTTGGCCAGTATGCACTGAAATCCGTTCAGCCTTACTTTATGGGCGATCGTATTGAATACGTGAATGGCCGTAACTACCTGCGTACCGACAACGGCGTGGGGATCAGCTTCCAGCTGGACTACGGCTTCCGTGTAGATTACGAACACGTCTTTACCTCCAGCACCGACAACCTGGGCGACATGAACCTGGTGCGTCTGCGTTACGATTTCTAATCGAACACCTGCCAAACGGAATGCCTGACGCGCGTGTGCTATCGGGCCTACGAGAGCAGCGTAATCGAGTTATTTGTAGGCCGGATAAGGTGCTTGTGCCGCCATCCGGCTTTTTTCATGCCTTCCCCTTCAATTACACACTCTGCAACATCATGAAATAATTTCAAGGACAGCAGGTTGTGATCTGTGTCATGTTAACAATCAGCCTGTTAGGCAGGTCAACAACAACAACGCCGCATGAACGGCGTGAGACACCACATCACAACGTTAAAATGGAGAGATTATGGGATTGCGCCACAATTTACGCATCGCGACCGGAGCATTATTACTGGCCTGCGGCTTACAGTTTGCTCACGCCAATAGCGATCCACAGACTATCGTTTTCGGCGTCGCGCCGGGTCCTTATGGTGACATGGTAAAACAGGCTATTGCCCCGACGCTGAAAGAAAAGGGCTACAAGGTGGTGGTGCGCGAATTCAGCGACTACGTCCAGCCCAATATGGCGCTTTCCAACGGTAGCATTGACGCCAACCTGTTCCAGCACTCGCTGTACTTTGACAAATTCACTGCCGACAAAGGCCTGAAGCTGAGCAAATTGATTGTGGTCCCGACGGCCGGAATGGGGTTCTACTCACATAAAATCAAAAGCCTGGATGAGCTGAAGAAAGGGGACGTGATTACGCTTTCCAACGACCCTACCAACCTGGCTCGCGGGCTGCGCTTCCTGCAATCCATCGATTTGATCACCATTAAAGATAATATCGATCCCACTAAAGCTTCCGAGCGTGATATCGCCAGCAACCCGAAAGGGCTGATTTTCAAACCGCTGGAAGCTGCGCAGTTGCCGCGTACGCTCGACGGCGTGACCGGCGCGCTGGTCAACGGTAACTTCGCCGTTGCCGCAAAACTGGATCTCGCGAGTGCGTTGAAGCAAGAGCACCTGGATGAAAACCTGAAAAATATCATCGCGGTACGCAGTGAAGATGCGGATAAACCGTTCGCCAAAGACATTGTTGAGGCGGTGAAATCACCGGCTTATCGCGCGGTGATTGACGACCCGAAAAATATTTACAGCGCCTTCCAGAAACCGGAATGGATGTCGGCAGCCCAGTAATCGCTGCGCCAATGGGTTAACAGGGCAGCGATGACTGCCCTTTTCGCATTTCTGAGGTGGCTATGATTGAGATAGAGAAGGTTTGCGTGGACTTCGCCGCAGGCCGTGGGCCGTCAACCCGCGCGGTGGATGACGTCAGCCTGCGGATCGGCGCAGGCGAGATATTCGGTATTGTTGGGACCAGCGGCGCGGGAAAAAGTACCCTGCTGCGTACCCTGAACGCCTTAACGCGCCCGAGCGAGGGAAGCGTAAAAGTGAATGGCGTGGAAATCTCCGCGCTTGAGGGACGTCATTTACGCAAGGCGCGTCAGCGTATCGGCATGATCTTCCAGCACTTTAACCTGATGCATACCCGCACCGTGGCGCAAAATGTGGCCTTCAGCCTGAAGGCTGCAGGCTGGGAGGGCAGTAAAATTGCCCCACGCGTGACGGAGATCCTGGCCCTGGTGGGACTGTCTGATAAGGCCAACCGTTATCCGGTGCAGCTCAGCGGCGGGCAAAAGCAGCGTGTGGGTATTGCCCGTGCGATTGCCAACCACCCGGATGTGCTGCTCTGCGATGAACCGACTTCGGCGCTGGATCTGGAAACCTCCGCTACCATTCTGGCACTGCTCAAGCAGATCAACGCCCAACTGGGGATCACGATCGTCCTGATCACCCACGAGATGAACGTGATCAAATCTATCTGCGATCGCGTGGCGGTGATGTCCGGTGGCAAGGTAGTGGAATCCGGCGAGGTGTTTGATGTTTTTGCCCATCCGCAGCACGCGTTTACCCAACAGCTGGTATCACACACGCTCAACCTGACGCTACCGGATCGCCTGCGGCAACATTTGCCGGGGCAGCTGTTAAAAATTCTGTTTATTGGCGATTCGGCAGAACAGCCGGTGCTGTCCGAGGTGGCGGTGAAATTTGGCGTGGCGGTGAATATCCTGCACGGCAAAATTGAATATATTGGCGAGCGGGCGCTGGGGATATTGGTGGTGCAACTGACCGCGCCGCATAATCCTGCGGCGGTCGATGTCGCCGTGGAGCACATTCGTCAACGTACCGCACAGGTGGAGGTGATTCGTGGATGATTTATTGCCGGATTTGACGCTGGCGTTCAATGAAACCTTCCAGATGCTGAGCATCTCAACGGTGCTGGCAATTGTTGGCGGCCTGCCGCTGGGTTTTTTAATCTTCGTAACCGACCGTCATTTATTCTGGCAGAACCGTTTTGTGTATCTGCTCAGCTCCGTGCTGGTGAATATCATCCGTTCGGTGCCGTTTGTGATCCTGCTGGTGCTGCTGCTGCCGTTAACTCAGTTTTTGCTCGGCAATACCATCGGGCCGATTGCGGCGTCGGTACCGCTGTCGGTAGCGGCGATTGCATTTTATGCCCGACTGGTGGACAGCGCCCTGCGCGAGGTCGATAAAGGCATTATTGAAGCGGCGGAGGCCTTTGGCGCCAGCCCGATGCGCATCATTTGTACGGTGCTGTTACCGGAAGCCAGTGCCGGCCTGCTGCGTGGGTTGACGATAACGCTGGTCAGCCTGATCGGCTATTCCGCGATGGCCGGGATTGTTGGTGGCGGCGGCGTTGGTGACCTGGCGATTCGCTTCGGTTATTACCGCTACGAAACCCAGGTCATGATCGTCACCGTGGTGGCGCTGATTATTCTGGTACAGGTTGTTCAGGTGCTGGGCGACTGGCTGGCGAAACGCGCGGATAAGCGCGACCGGCATTAATGCGTCTGAACCCAGTCATTCACCTCCTGCCATGTGCCGCGAAAGACGATTTTCGCGGCTTTCTTCTCTAACTGGTAACGATACATCGGATCGTAATATTCGTTGAGTAACGGCACCAGCCAGCCCATGTGACCGTCGGTGCTGCCGCTGGCCTGTTGCTCGTTCAACGCGACGTCGAGCAGTTCGGTCAGTTCCGCAAAACGTTGTAACCCTAAACGACGGCGGATGGCGAACAGACCGTGGTGCAGGTATTCGCTGTATTCCTGCCAGCCCTGGGTTTCCCCGTACGCTTGGGTGAAATCGTGGTGCATGCGGACAAAATACTCTTCACGCAGCCGCTCAAGGCGAAGTTCAAAGGGATCGTCAACCACCGCAATCGCGGCCTGAGTCATGCGCTCGCGCAAGCACTCGGGCAAATGATTGGCGCCAATCATGCGGCCTTCATCTTCCAGCACCCAGCGATGCAGGTCCTGACGGCTGTCGGTTTTCAGCATCTCGACCGCCAGCAGGTTTTCAAAACTGGCCTGGCTCAGTTGCGGCTCAACCGTGCGACCAAAAGAAGAGCCGCGATGGTGCGCCAGACCTTCGAGATCCACGCCGTTTGGCTGCAATTGCACCAACTGCGTTTTACCGCTGCCGGTACAGCCGCCAATTAAGACAATTGGTTTTTGCACCAACTCTTCGGTTATTTGTATCGCAGCCTGACGCAGGGCTTTATAACCGCCGCTGACCAGCGGGTAGTCAATGCCGGATTCACGCAGCCATTGCTGCACAATGTGTGAACGCTGACCGCCGCGTGCGCAGCATAAAATTCCCTCAGGGTGTTGGCGACACGCCGCTTGCCAGGCATTCATTCGCTGCTGGCGGATGTCACCGCTCACAAGCTGATGTCCCAGTGCCAGCGCAGCGTCCGGTCCCTGACGTTTGTAACAGGTCCCGACCGCGGCACGTTCGTCATCGTTCATCAGGGGAAGGTTGATTGCACCCGGCATCGCACCTTGTTGAAACTCAACGGGGGCGCGTACATCGATTAAGGGCGTACCGGCGAGCAGAATCGCGCGATAGTCCGTTCCATCGTTCATGTTCAATCCTGAAAATACAAAACAGCAATGGAGGGGATTTTACGCGCCAGAGGAGGGGCCGGGGAAGGACAAATTCCATTCCCCGGCATTAATGGCTTATTTTAGTTTGGACTGTGCCCAGATAATGCCGCTGGCATATTCCGGCGGTAGCAGGGGAATCAGCGCTTCCAGCGTGGCGCTCAGGCGAGCGGTATCGCTATCGGTCAGGTTCAGGTGACCGACCTTACGACCTGCGCGCACCTCTTTGTCATACCAGTGCAGATGCACCAGTGGCAGTTTCAGCCAGTCATAATTCAGGTCGCTGCCAATTAAATTCACCATCACTGACGGACTGTTCACCACCGGCACAGGTAACGGCAGGTCGGTAATGGCGCGCAGGTGAAGTTCAAATTGGCTGATGCTGGCGCCATTCTGTGTCCAGTGTCCGCTGTTGTGTACGCGCGGGGCCAGTTCGTTGATCAGCAAGCCTTCCGGGGTGATAAAACACTCCATCGCCATTACGCCAACATAGCCCAGCTCGTGCATGATGGCAGACAGCATCGCCTCGGCCTGATCCTGCTGTTTGGCATTGGCCTGCGGGAACGCGACGCTGGTGCGCAGAATGCCGTCCTGATGCAGGTTATGGGTCAGCGGATAGAAGACGGTGCTGCCGTCGTGGGCGCGGGCGCCAACCAGCGATACTTCGCCGGAGAAGTTAATACCCTGCTCGACGATACACTCGCCGTAGCAGTCGTCCGGCAGTTGTTCTGTTTCGTGGGCGCGTAAACGCCACTGCCCGCGACCGTCGTAGCCGCCGACGCGGCGTTTGACGATCGCCAGCTCTCCCAGCGTTTCAAATACCGCAGACCATTCGCTTTTGTCTGCCAACAGCTGCCACGGCGCGGTAGCCAGCTTCAGTTTGTCAAACAGCTGCTTTTGCGTCAGACGGTCGGCAATAATCGGGAAAATATCACGGTTGACGAACGCCGGATGGCGCGCCAGTTCGCGGGTTAGTGCGGTTTCCGGCCAGCGTTCAATCTCGGCGGTAATCACGCTTTGCTGAAAGGGAACGGCAGCGGGTTCGGCATCCAGCCCGACGGGCCAGACCGCAATCCCCAGCGGCTCACCGGCCTGGCGCAACATGCGTCCTAGCTGACCGTTGCCGAGTACGCAAACCTGCTTCATGCCGCACCTCGCGGGTCCGGGTTCTCCAGTACTTCGTCGGTCTGTGCTTTACGCCAGTCATGCAGACGCTGATGCAGTTCTTTATCGTGTGTCGCCAGAATTTGTGCCGCCAGCAGGGCCGCATTCGCCGCGCCCGCTTTACCAATCGCCAGCGTGCCCACCGGAATACCGCGCGGCATCTGCACGATGGAGTACAGGCTGTCTACGCCGCTCAGCGCTGCGCTTTGCACCGGAACACCTAATACCGGTACCAGCGTTTTGGCGGCAATCATACCGGGCAGATGTGCTGCACCGCCTGCGCCTGCAATAATCACCTGATAGCCGTTCTCTTCAGCACTTTCGGCGAAGCTAAACAGTCTGTCGGGGGTGCGGTGGGCAGAGACCACTTCAACGTGGTGCGGGACATTCAGGATTTCGAAGATTTCGGCGGCGAACTGCATGGTAGCCCAGTCGCTTTTGGACCCCATCACGATGGCGACACGCGCCGGATTATTGCGGGAAGACATGCGTCTGAAAACTCCTGTGGTGCACAACACTCGACTTTTGAGGCCA
This sequence comes from Citrobacter sp. KH_055_1, assembly GCF_057838705.1. Classification (NCBI taxonomy): domain Bacteria; kingdom Pseudomonadati; phylum Pseudomonadota; class Gammaproteobacteria; order Enterobacterales; family Enterobacteriaceae; genus Citrobacter; species Citrobacter sp. KH_055_1. Next base: position 3,495,573 of record NZ_CM174473.1, on the reverse strand, counting down.
CAGAGAATAGCATGTTTTAACGTCAAGGAAAACGATTGCGCAGGAGGAGGGAACGCGTAGTTATCCCTCTTTATTTACACATAACGCAAAGGGTGACTGCAGGTTTCCGATTAACCACGCATTACCTGACGGACTCAGGTGCATTTGTCTACTTGTTCCTTTCTGAGCATAAAAGAAGCTATTTCTAAATAACTCATCGTTTGCGGTATCGCGCGCGTTCTTCATATATTCCACATTATAGATTGAAATCTCGTTTGGGGAGGTTATTTCATAATCAAACACGGCCATTCGCGAGATGGTTTGTACATTGCTACCCGTTTTGATATTTCCTGATAATATTACTTTACCATTGTGATCCTTACCCAGACGAAAGTTCATTTCAATAGTAGAGATAAAGATGGGATCTAGATGATCGTAATGTATAATTGTTGCACAGTTAATATCTAAACCGGGAGTCTGGTACCGATTGAATATAAATCTGTAAAATGAGAATGCTAATAGCAATAACAGCATAAAGGGGAACAGCCATTTTTGTTTATATATTACTTTCATGACCGCTCCAGTAATAGTTCAGGCAAGATATATAGTTTCTATCTTTAGAGGTGCAGCGACTAATAAATACACGCCCTTCTTTACCATACAAATAAGATTCAGAAGCATGGTAAGTAAAAGAAGCACCGGTAAGACATGATATATTTTCTCGTCTAACGAGTTCCAGAAACAATCTTTTTTTCTTCTCTGTAAGTGAAATTGAATTTTTCTGAATGGTGTAGACTGGACACGTTTCATAGTTAAATAAAAAATATCTCGGGGTATCTTTTATGTCTGCGGTTCGGTTCTCGGGATACCAGTATTTCTCTGTTAACATGATAATGCTCATTATTACAATAATTAACGATAATATTGTGTATCTGAATCGCTGATAGGGTGTTTGTTTTTTTTCTACCAGATCGCTACGGCTTTCTTCTGCTTGTTTGCTTATCTGTAGGGTGTTTTCCTGTTGCAATACCGTTTCAGACTGAGAGAGGCTTTCAGGAATATCATTATCGATAATCTGGACGTCAATATTACGGCTGAACATAAAACCAACCCGGGGTACGGTCGTAATACATTCGGCAGAAATACCTAAACGGGAAAAACATTTTCTGAGTTCGGATATGTATTTATTCAGTGTATGATTTGATGAACGCAGACCATGGGCATCCCAAACATCATCAAGCAGTTCATTACGGGTCAGGACTTGTCCATGGCGATTAAGAAGACATGCCAGGAGTCGGTTCATGGTGAGGGTCAAAATGACAGTTGATTCCTCATCGCCCAACGGCCATATTGAGCCATCCTCAGTACGATATTTTATCCGTTTATCAATCAAATAAACCATTCCTGCCTCTCCGTGCCTCATGGTGACATAATGGCTTAAACCACCTGCATTCCTCGTGCTGTTTTCTTATCAGCATTGATGTTGGCATGATAGCACATTTAGATAACCCTCACATTTTCGTAGTTAAATTGTTTGTACTTTAACTGTATTTAAGTTTATGTGTCTGTAAATGCTTAAATTTTCGATACAAGTATCTTATTGCGGCATTGAGTTGTTAGGATTAGTCGTATAAGTAAATGAGTAAGGACTGAACGGTTTTAGCTGAGGGCGTGTCTCTAACGTTCACACTTCTCGCCACGCCTGAGTTAGTGCGTATAAGGAGCAACACAATGACAATCACCAGACCACTCGGGAGAACAACTCAGGTTTTTGATGGTCTCTTTAAGTCTTTCAGACAAAGGTTTTTATCTGCTTTCATTGTTAATGAGTTGTATTGTTGTTATGAGGTATAAAATTCTGTCGAAAAACACATATATAAAATTAGCATTTAGATATGTGCTTAAAAAGTGTGATTTTAACTACAAAATATGCATTGTTGATATCGACTCGTTTTATTCGTTTGGTGAGTTATTGGATGTTATTGAGTATATGGATATTGAACAGAATGTCTTTCTGATGAAAGGTATTAGCGTTCATTCTAAGGTTCTGGCACCTATTACAGCTTTTGATCGAGATGATGGTTTGAGTGAAATATTGTGTTGTATCAAGAGTGGCCGCTCGATGACCTGGACAGATATTGAAGATTATATAGCCAGGGTGCAGGAACTTTCCATGATGACTGAAAAAGAGAAGAAGATTGCTATTGCAGTTGCGCAGCATTCGAATATATCTGCAGTGGCAACATTTCTTAATGCGAATAACAAGACGGTTTATTCGCGAGTGGGAGTGATCGCCCGTAAACTCAATCTACAACATGTTACTGAAGTCAGGCAATTTATCGGAATTGAAATAGCTTAATTTATAATGTGTAAATAATGGTTGACGGTATCGCGGCCATGCTGGCCAACTTTTATATAAATTACGTAATTATATCCTTTCTGTCAAGGAGGGGATGGTGCATTCTTTTTATACAGGTATTTTAATGTATGCGAAATTTTTTTCGACGTTTTGTTTGGATTAATATAATAACCCAGTTCTTATTCCCCGTGACGGTTGCGTTCACGCCAGCGATTGCTGGTACGGGAAGCGAACGGCGATTTCTTAATACACCATCGGCAAATTCTACAGTAGATATTCCAACCCAGGTGTATATTCTCCAGCCTGGCGAAAGTGTGGATTCCGTTGCGGCGAAATTCAACATGAGTACGGATGCGCTGAAAAGACTCAATCAATTACGTACCTTTTCGCGCGGTTTTAATGCATTGCAGGCGGGTGATGAACTGGATGTGCCGTTAACCCCGTTTCCTGAGATAGCCTGGGGTGAAAACGACCCGCTCCCTTCAGTTGACAATGAACGCGAGAAAAATATTGCCGGAATTGCGTCCCGCGCCGGGAGCTTTTTGGCTAACAACCCTGATACGGATGCGGCCGTTACCCTGGGCAACAGCATGGCAACCACCGCGGCCAGTAGTGAGGTGCAGGAGCTCCTGAACCGCTTCGGAACCGCCCGCGTGCAGCTGGAGACTGACAAAAAACTGTCGCTGAAAAATTCTCAGCTTGACCTGCTGGTTCCACTTTACGATCGGGGGGATAGGGTGGTGTTTACCCAGGGAAGTCTCCATCGTACGGATGACCGCAACCAGTCGAATCTGGGGGTGGGGATTCGTCACTTCATCTCTGATTATATGCTGGGCGTTAATACGTTTGGCGACTATGACCTCTCCCGCGAACATGCCCGCGCCGGTATTGGTGCGGAATATTGGCGTGACTTTGTTAAATTAAGTGCGAATGGTTATTTCAGACTCACCGGCTGGAAGGATTCCCCGGATGTCAGAGATTATGATGAACGCCCGGCGAATGGCTGGGATGTTCGGACACAAGGCTGGTTACCGTTTGCCCCGCAACTGGGGGGGAAGCTGACCTGGGAGCAGTACTATGGCAAAGACGTTGCACTATTTGGAAAGAATAATCGCCAACGTAACCCGTTTGCGGTCACGGCCGGCCTTGAATACACGCCGATCCCGTTACTGAGTTTAAACGCTGAGCAGCGTCAGGGGCAGTCGGGCAAAAATGATACCCGTATGGGGATCGGTTTTAATTATCAACTGGGTATGCCGTGGAATCAGCAGATCGATCCGTCATCAGTGGCGGCAATGCGTAGTCTGGCTGGCAGCCGATACGATCTGGTTGATCGTAACAACAATATTGTTCTTGAGTATCGTCAGCAGGAAGTGCTGCGTATCAGTTTGCCGGATGTTACAGAGGCGCGCTCTTCAGAGCTGATCCGTATTCCTGTTACCTTGCACAAGGATAAATATGGGCTGAAAGAGACGCAATGGACGTCATCGCCAGGATTCGTAGAGCAGGGAGGGACCCTGCAGAAACGTTCAGAAAGAGAAATTGACGTTCGTATCCCTGCTTATACCCAAGGGACACGTAGTGGGGCTGCGCAGGAATACACGCTGACTGCGGTAAGCTTTGATAATAAAGGTAATCGTTCGAATACAGCCAGCACAATTATCCGTGTTAGCCCCTCTCACCACGAGATGGGGGAACTTGTCGTCACGCCGAAGATCCCCGTTATCGCAGATAACAGCCAGTTTGTTTCACTGACGGCCGCCGTAAACGATGAGTCTGGTTTAGGCGTGCCTGGGCAACAGCTGACTTTCAGCGTATCGGGCCTGACGGATGAGAATAACAACCCCTCGGCCACGCTTTATACCGATACGCAATCGAACAGCAAAGTGCTCTCTGTTACCACGGATGCGGATGGAAAGGGAACGGTCATGCTGCGCAGTAAGGTAGCAAAAAAGGGTTCTGTGACGGTCACAACGGATGACGGGAGTACCAGGGAAGCACAGGTATTATTTGCCGCTGATGCTAATACTGCAATGATCAGTGGTCTGAACGTGACCAAAAATCATGCTCATGCGGATGGTTTAAGTTCGAACGAAATTGAAGCTGTTGTTCTGGATGCGCAGGGTAATCCGCTGGCGAATTTTACCGTTGAAGCGGATGCAGATAATGATGGTGTGGTCGATACATCATTGTTAACCGATGCAAAGGGTAAAACGACGCTGAAGATCACCAATGAGCGTGCCGGAGAAACGAATGTTGCCGTTCGCTCAGGATCGGCAACGCGAGCTGCGTTGTCGACTACGGTGCACTTTGTCGTAGACAAATCAGCCGCGCATATTGCTGAAGGTGATCTGAGGGTTACGGCGGGTGCCAAAGCCAACGGAATGGACAGCAATGCGGTAACGATAAAGGTGACGGATACCCGGGGAAATATTGCCGGGGGGGTGATCGTGGATATTAGCGCCGTTGGCGAAACGGCGGAAGCGACGGTTACGGCAGACACGTTTGCAAGTAATGATGAGGGTCTGGTGAATGCGATTATCAGAACTCAGACTGCCGGAGAGTATAAGGTCAACGCATCTATACGTGAATCCGGAAGTTCAACCGACACGACAACGCACTTTATCGCCGACCAGGACTCCGCCAATATCACCGACAGCAATCTGACTGTCGCTTCCGGAGCGAAGGCGGACGGGCAGGCAGGCAACACCGTAGTGGCGCTGGTGACGGATGCGCAGGGCAATCCGGTGGCAAAGGCCGACGTGACGTTCACGGCCGATAATACAGGGGCCTCGTTTGCGCCTGCGGTGGTGACCACGGGCGATGACGGTAAGGCCAGCACCACGCTGACCAGCACCGTGGCCGGGAAAATTATCGTGACGGCAACGGTAGGCAATAATGCCGCCAGCAAGGAGACAGCATTTATCGCCGACCGGGACACCGCCAACATCACCGACAGCAACCTGACTGTCGCTTCCGGAGCGAAGGCAGACGGTCTGGAGGGCAACGCCGTCGTGGCGCTGGTGACGGATGCGCAGGGCAATCCGGTGGCAAAGGCAGAGGTGACGTTCACGGCCGATAATACAGGAGCCACGTTTGCGTCTGCGGTGGTGACCACGGGCGATGACGGTAAGGCCAGCACCACGCTGACCAGCACCGTGGCCGGGAAAATTATCGTGACGGCAACGGTAGGCAATAATGCCGCCAGCAAGGAGACGGCATTTATCGCCGACCGGGACACCGCCAACATCACCGACAGCAACCTGAGCGTCACCTCCGGAGCGAAGGCGGACGGGCAGGCAGGCAACGCCGTTGTGGCGCTGGTGACGGATGCGCAGGGCAATCCGGTGGCAAAGGCAGAGGTGACGTTCACGGCCGATAATACAGGAGCCACGTTTGCGCCTGCGGTGGTGACCACGGGCGATGACGGCAGGGCCAGCACCACGCTGACCAGCACCGTGGCCGGAAAAATTATCGTGACGGCAACGGTAGGCAATAATGCCGCCAGCAAGGAGACAGTATTTATCGCCGACCGGGACACCGCCAACATCACCGACAGCAACCTGACTGTCGCTTCCGGAGCGAAGGCAGACGGTCTGGAGGGCAACGCCGTCGTGGCGCTGGTGACGGATGCGCAGGGCAATCCGGTGGCAAAGGCAGAGGTGACGTTCACGGCCGATAATACAGGAGCCACGTTTGCGTCTGCGGTGGTGACCACGGGCGATGACGGTAAGGCCAGCACCACGCTGACCAGCACCGTGGCCGGGAAAATTATCGTGACGGCAACGGTAGGCAATAATGCCGCCAGCAAGGAGACGGCATTTATCGCCGACCGGGACACCGCCAACATCACCGACAGCAACCTGAGCGTCACCTCCGGAGCGAAGGCGGACGGGCAGGCAGGCAACGCCGTTGTGGCGCTGGTGACGGATGCGCAGGGCAATCCGGTGGCAAAGGCCGACGTGACGTTCACGGCAGATAACACCGGGGTTATGTTTGCGTCTGCGGTGGTGACCACGGGCGATGACGGTAAGGCCAGCACCACGCTGACCAGCACCGTGGCCGGGAAAATTATCGTGACGGCAACGGTAGGCAATAATGCCGCCAGCAAGGAGACGGCATTTGTTGTTGGAGAGGCGGCGTTCTCGAGGTCAGAAGTGGCTGTGGATAAGGATACCTATACCTCTGGTGATGATGTTGTTGTGACCGTAACACTTAATGATGAGCATGGAAATGCTGTTATTAATCAAGTGGATAAGCTGAGTTCGAGTACCGTTGACGTAAACAATGCAACCATAAAAGAGGGAAGTAGCTGGCAGGACGAAGGGCGTGGGAAATATATCGCGACGTTCACCGCCGTGAAGGTGACGAGTAGTGCTACCGCAAAGCTTCAGCTTAGCGACTGGGACACTGGCGTGACGTCGCTGCCTTATAGCATTGTTGCCGGAGAACCTGTTGCCTCAACGTCAACATTAACCCGCAACGCTAATGGTTATTTGGTGAATCAAGAGATGATATTCACCCTAATTCTACGAGATGGAAATCGAAATGTGGTCAGGATGGACCCTGAGAGCGTTTTAAGTGATGCAACATTCAAAACGCCTGGTTCAGATACCGTAATAAATAAACTGGAGATGAATAGTAATGGTTCTTACTCATTCACGATAACGGCGAGCGTTAAAGGTGAAGATCTACAGGCATCATTTAGACTCAATGGCTGGGCGTCAGATATTGTTACAACAAATTATGATGTTATGCCAGTTTTTCGTAATGTGAGGGGACTCCATAGCAGAGATACAAATATGGGCTTGAATCACCCCAAAGAGGGTTTCTACGGTGCTCAGTTTGTCCTGGACTTACAGGGGGGCGGCGATCGCACGGATTATAACTGGCGTACCAATGCGGATTGGGCAACGGTTGATGGGAGCGGCGTGGTGATGCTAAAAACGACGATAGCAAGCCATCAGGCCAGGGAGGTCACTGTGACGGCCACACCTAAGAATGGGAAAACGTTTGGCATTATTCGCCATACCTTCAAACTTGATAGATGGATTTCGGTTTATGACAATGAGGTATTCTATCCCGATGCCCTGGAAGCATGTGCTTCACTGAACATGAGACTCCCGGCAGATGCGAGAGATGGTTTTAGTGATTTCTGGGGTACTAAGTCTAAATATGAGCAATCTGTAATTCCGTCTCATATTTATACCGATAGCGTACGTTTTTGGATAAAAACGACTAATAATGCAGCCCCCTATCTGTGGGTACGTTATCTTATTAACGGAGTCTATTCCGGGGGGGCAGGAATATCTGCTAAATCACGTTTCCTGTGCATTGAGGATTTCTAAATATACAGGGAACTGACGACGTAACCATCACACCTCCCTACGTTTTGTGGGGAGGTGTAGTCAGTTCTGTTTGGCCAAACGGCTAAAGTCTGACAATTAGCGTCTTCGTGGTAAAACGGTGGCGAGATGAGGATGAGGTACTGAGTTGTTGCGACAGTGAGCGAACATTTTGCTAACCGGAGCCAGATTGTGTGATGTATTTAAAATGCAAACGCGATCAGCTCAACGTCGTCGGGCGTGACCTTAACCATTGAACCCTCGCTGTGCCACGCACCTAATACTACGCGGAACGCAGGTTGTCTATTGGCTGTCAGTTCATGCACCGCCGGGCGATGGGTATGCCCGTGAATTAACCACTGGACCTGGTGTTTTTCCATCTCGGTAACCACGGCCTGCGGATTCACATCCATAATTTCCAGCGATTTGCTGCTGTTGGCGGCTTTGCTGTTGGCGCGCATCTTTGCGGCAATGCGTTGGCGAACAAACAACGGCAGAGCAAGAAACAGTGTTTGTAGCCAGGGCTGATGCACTTTAGCGCGAAATGCCTGATAACCGGCATCATCGGTACACAGCGTGTCGCCATGCATGATCAGCACCTTGCGGCCATACAGGTCGAGCACTTTTTCCTCGGGTAACAAGGTCATGCCGCTCTCGCGGGCAAAACGCTTGCCGAGCAGAAAATCACGGTTGCCGTGAATGAAGAAGCAGGGGACGCCGGAATCAGCCAGCGATTTTATTGCGACGGCGATTTCATGGTGCAGCGGAGTGGGGTCATCGTCGCCTATCCAAGCTTCGAACAGATCGCCAAGAATATACAGCGCATCGGCTGTTCGTGCTTCATCGGCTAAAAAACGCAGAAAACCGGCGGTAATCGCCGGTTCTTCCGTGCAGAGGTGAAGATCTGCAATAAACAGTGTCGCCACGATTACTCGCTGACGGTCACGTTTTCGATAATAACGTCTTCTTTCGGTACGTCCTGGTGCATGCCGCTGCGACCGGTAGAAACGTTTTTGATTTTATCAACCACGTCCATACCTTCAACCACTTCAGCAAATACACAGTAACCCCAGCCCTGCATGCTTTCGCCGGAGAAGTTCAGGAAGTCGTTGTCGGCAACGTTAATGAAGAACTGCGCCGTTGCGGAGTGCGGAGCCTGAGTACGGGCCATCGCCAGCGTACCACGGGTGTTTTTCAGACCGTTGTTGGCTTCGTTTTTGATAGCCTCTTTGGTTTCTTTTTGCTTCATGCCAGGCTCAAAACCGCCGCCCTGAATCATGAAACCATTAATCACACGGTGGAAAATGGTGTTGTTATAGAAACCTTCGCGGCAGTAGTCCAGGAAGTTTTTAACTGTTTCAGGCGCTTTATCATCAAATGTTTTGATTACGATATCGCCGTGATTAGTGTGGAAAGTAACCATTTTTGCATCCTGTTCCGATAGAGTGGTGCTTCGACCCTGGTCAGGGTCAGAGTTAGGGGTGTGTTATAGCATAACCGCAAGATTCGATCACCTTGCAAAGTGTGCTGCTTCGGGGCCAATTTATAGGTATTATAGGGCTTTGTTATCCACACACGTCTACACGGAATCTTCGATGTTAAAAATCTTTAATACACTGACGCGCCAAAAAGAGGAATTCAAACCTATTCATGCCGGGGAAGTCGGCATGTACGTGTGTGGTATCACCGTTTACGATCTCTGTCATATTGGTCACGGACGTACCTTCGTCTCTTTTGACGTGGTTGCGCGCTATCTGCGCTTCCTCGGCTATAAGCTGAAGTACGTGCGTAACATTACCGATATCGACGACAAAATCATTAAACGCGCTAATGAAAATGGCGAAAGCTTTGTGGCGTTGGTCGACAGGATGATCGCGGAAATGCACAACGACTTCGACGCGCTGAATATCCTGCGCCCGGATCTCGAACCGCGTGCGACGCATCATATTGCGGAAATTATTGAAATCACCGAACAGCTGATCGCCAAAGGTCACGCTTACGTGGCTGATAACGGCGACGTGATGTTCGACGTGCCGACCGATCCGCACTACGGTCAGCTGTCGCGCCAGGATCTGGATCAGCTGCAGGCGGGTGCCCGCGTGGATGTGGTGGATGTGAAGCGTAACCCGATGGACTTCGTGCTGTGGAAGATGTCCAAAGAGGGCGAGCCGAGCTGGCCATCTCCTTGGGGCGCAGGCCGTCCGGGCTGGCACATCGAATGTTCTGCGATGAACTGCAAACAGCTGGGCAACCATTTCGATATTCACGGCGGCGGCTCTGACCTGATGTTCCCGCATCATGAAAACGAAATTGCCCAGTCCACCTGTGCGCACGACGGCGAATACGTCAACTACTGGATGCACTCCGGGATGGTGATGGTTGATCGTGAGAAAATGTCCAAATCACTGGGCAACTTCTTTACCGTGCGCGACGTGCTGAAATACTACGACGCCGAAACCATTCGCTACTTCCTGATGTCCGGCCACTATCGTAGCCAACTGAACTACAGCGAAGAGAACCTGAAGCAGGCACGTTCTGCACTGGAGCGTCTGTACACCGCGCTGCGCGGTACTGACAAATCCGTGGCGCCAGCCGGTGGTGATGCCTTTGAAGCGCGTTTCATTGAAGCAATGAACGATGATTTCAATACGCCGGAAGCCTACTCGGTGCTGTTTGATATGGCGCGTGAGGTCAACCGTCTGAAGGGTGAAGATATGGCGGCGGCTAACGCTATGGCCGCGCATCTGCGCAAGTTGTCCGGCGTGCTGGGCCTGCTGGAGCAGGATCCGGAAGCGTTCTTGCAAAGCGGTGCGCAGGCGGATGACGGTGAGGTCGCTGAGATTGAAGCGCTTATCCAACAGCGTTTAGATGCCCGTAAAGCGAAAGACTGGGCGGCGGCCGACGCGGCACGTGACCGTCTGAACGAGATGGGTATTGTGCTGGAAGATGGTCCACAAGGCACCACCTGGCGTCGTAAGTAATTCTCTCAATTGCCGGATGGCGGCTAACGGCTTATCCGGCCTACGATGGAATGATCGGTAGGCCTGATAAGCGTAGCGCCATCAGGCACTATTAGTGACGTCTGTACCACCACAGCACACCCATCATGACGGCTCCCGGCAGCCACACCCACATTAATTCCGAGATAATCACCTGATGCCCATACGGCGTGGCGTAGCGTGACAGCGCGAACGGCGCAACCTTAATCACTTGCCACGGCGCAAAGAAGCGCTCATCTGACCATGGCCACAGCCAGCCAACGCCTTTACCTCCGGTGGTCACCGAATCCAGCAGGCTGTGTGACAGCAACGACACCGTCAAAAATAACCAGCAGCGAACCAGCCCGGCTTTAAACCATCGTCGACCTATCATGATGCACAGTAACGGCACCGCGAAGGCGAACAGTAGCGAGTGGGTAAATCCGCGGTGACCGAATACGTTGCCGTAGGCAATACCGAACTTAAACGACAGGACGTCGGCGTCAGGCAGCATTGCCAGTACAACCCCGGCAAACAACAAGCGTGGGGGAATGACTTTGAGCCCCAGACCCAATCCTAAACAAAGAGGTACAGCTGCGTGGGTAACGATGGTTGGCATGATAGTCGCTTCGTATAAGAAAACGATAGGCTAACAGCCTGGCGTGAAGTGAAGGTGAAGTTAATTATCTGAAAATCAGGGGGAACGGACCGGATGTGGTGTGAACCGCCATCCGGCCCTGGGATCATGCCACGACGTTAATGCTTTGACCTTCAAAGCTCACGGTCTGTCCGGCAACGATTTTGCAGCGTTTACGTGTTTCTACTACTCCATCGACCTTCACTAACCCTTCGCCAATGGCAATTTTTGCCTGGGCGCCGCTTTCGCTCCAGCCTTCCAGCTTTAGCAGATCGCAGAGTTCAACGTGTGGGTGTTTACCCAGTGAAAATGTGGCCATCTTAAACGTCCTTTACATCATGGTATTCAACGCACGCCTGAAGCGTGTTTTCGATAAGTGTGGCGACCGTCATCGGGCCAACGCCACCCGGCACCGGTGTAATATACCCGGCGCGCGCAGCGGCATCTTCAAAGACCACATCGCCAACAACCTTGCCATTCTCCAGACGGTTGATGCCGACATCAATCACAATCGCACCTTCTTTGATCCATTCACCGGGAATAAAACCCGGTTTGCCGACGGCGACAATCAGCAGGTCAGCATGCTCTACGTGGCGACGCAGATCTTTGGTAAAGCGGTGGGTTACCGTGGTGGTACAGCCCGCCAGCAGCAACTCCATGCTCATCGGACGACCGACAATGTTTGAGGCGCCAATCACCACGGCATTCAGGCCGTAGGTATCGATGTTGTAACGCTCAAGCAGTGTCACGATGCCGCGAGGCGTACACGGACGCAGGCGCGGTGCACGCTGGCACAGGCGACCGACGTTATACGGGTGGAAGCCGTCGACGTCTTTATCCGGTGCAATGCGTTCCAGCACCTTAACGTTGTCGATCCCCGCCGGTAACGGCAGCTGGACCAGAATACCGTCGATGGCGGCATCCGCATTGAGCGTATCAATGAGCTCAAGAAGTTCCGCCTCGCTGGTGGTTTCAGGCAGGTCATAGGAGCGGGAGACGAACCCCACTTCGTCGCAGGCTTTGCGTTTACTTGCTACGTAAATTTGCGAAGCCGGGTTGCTACCTACCAGCACAACAGCCAGGCCTGGGGCGCGTAATCCAGCCGCTAAACGCGCCTGAACTTTTTGAGCCACCTCAGAGCGTACCTGCTGCGCAATCGTTTTACCGTCAATAATCTTTGCTGCCATCAGAGAGAGGATTCCGTCTGTTACGTTAAATCGAAGGGGATGTCACTATTTTGTCAGAAGCGCGGCGTGCTGTCAGTTTTCGTTTGCATTTTTAGGTGAGATTAGGAACGTCTCGCTGTGCGAACGGGTGAGGTGTCAATATCGTAAAGACAGGAATAATTACTGAGTACGCTAATTAATTTTAACGTTAGTGAAACAACTCATCACCCTTCTGTTTTCATGGGTAATGCGTCGTAAACCAGTCTGTTACGTACCATTGTGGTGGTGTTTAAGTAATATTTACCCAGACATTTCTTAGATCCCAATAAGAATTAGCCAGGGCCATTACAAGGATTTGCAGGTATTTTTCATTAATTGAAATGTTTAATTTATCCCTGTGACGAATTGTCATATTCGTAAAGATTAATTAGTGAATCTCGCGCTCAGGAGAGTTGGGGTCAAGCATCATTAATTCTCTTTCGATATATATCTTTACAGGATGCAGAGATAATTTGCCTGACATTTTATGTCGATAATGATTCAAACGGAGCCGGCAGGATACCGGAACCGGATGTGTGTAATTCAAGGGAAATCCATGAAACGTAAATTAATAAATACTTCTGTTATTGCCAGCCTGATGTTAGTTGCAGGGGCCGCAGTCGCAGCCGATCCGGTCAGCGTGAGCGGCGGTACTGTTCATTTTGAAGGTGAACTGGTCAATGCAGCTTGTGCGGTAAGCACACAGTCAGCCGATCAGGTGGTGACATTAGGGCAATATCGTACCGCCAGCTTTGCAGCCATCGGCGATACCACGGCACAGATTCCGTTCTCCATCGTGCTGAACGACTGCGATCCTGCGGTTGCCGCGACGGCAGCTGTGGCGTTTTCGGGTCAGGCGGATGCCTCCAACTCAGCTCTGCTGGCGGTATCTTCAGGGAATAACACCACCACCGCTGGCGGTGTAGGCATCGAAATTCTGGACAACGCGTCTACCGCGCTGAAGCCAGATGGTGCCACCTTCTCTACTGCCCAGGCGCTGGTAGAAGGCACCAACACCCTGCGTTTCTCCGCACGTTATAAAGCGACCGCTGCAAGCGCCACGCCAGGCCAGGCAAACGCCGACGCCACCTTCATCATGAAGTACGAATAAGCCGTTCTGATTGGCGCAAGGAAGACGACAGCCTCAATGGATGAGGCAATATCCGGGGATGACGAAGGATGTGGCAACTGATTTTCAAAGGCATGACGCTGGCGGGAATGCTGTGCGTAATGCCTGCGCTTGCACACACGGTAATACTGGAAAGCGGTCGCCTTCACCTGCGTGGGCAACTGGTCAATGGGGCCTGTACGGTGGCCACCGATAGCCAGAACTTGCGGATACAGATGGGGCAGTATCGCACCAATGCATTTGGCGAACCGGGAAGCTTTGCCTCGACCAGCGTACCGTTTTCACTGCGCTTAACGTCCTGCAGTGCCGACGTTTATGACCATGTTGGGATTGCGTTTGCCGGCGTCACGCCTGCAGAAGATCCGCAGGTCTTTCTGGCCAGCGGTGAGGCGTCTGCGGCCTCGGGTATTGGCCTGGCATTATTTGATGAGGGGCAACGACAAATTATTCCGAATGCGCTGCCGCGTCATTACGCCCCAATTTTAACGCAGGAAATGACGTTTCACTTCACCGCGCGCTATCGGGCTGTCTCGGAAAAGATAACGCCAGGAACGCTTCGTTCAGACGTGTGGTTTACGTTGGTCTATCCCTGATTTATTTACCAACGATAATCACACCAAAGGTATTTGTAGCCATGTTTAATTATCTTAAATCAGGTTTTATTATTTTCCTCGCCTTATTTGTTTCCTGCAGTGCTCAGGCTGCTGGGGGAATTGCATTAGGTGCTACCCGCGTTATTTATCCCGCCGAGGCTAAACAAACATCGCTGGCTATTAGCAATAGCGATACTAAAGAACGTTTCCTGGTTAATTCATGGATTGAGAATAGCGCAGGCGTTAAAGAAAAAGCCTTTGTGGTGACGCCTCCACTGTTTGTCAGCGAGCCCAAAAGTGAAAATACGCTGCGCATTATCTATGCCGGTCAGCCACTGCCTACAGACCGCGAATCGCTGTTCTGGATGAACGTGAAGGCGATCCCGTCAGTCAATAAAGACAGCCTTGAGGGTAAAAACGTTCTGCAACTGGCGATTTTGTCGCGTATTAAACTCTTTGTCCGCCCAAATAACCTGCCACAGGTACCGGAAGACGCGCCCGGCATGTTGCAATTTTCCCGTTCCGGCACGCAGCTGAAAATTACGAATCCGTCAGCGTATTACGTCACGCTGGTTAACCTCAATGTGGGAAAAACGAAGGTTGATAACGTCATGGTGGCACCGAAGAACGCGGCGCAGATCCCGCTGCCTGCGGGCGTTCAGGGCAGCGTGACGTTCCAGACGGTTAATGACTACGGCGCAGTGACACCTGCCAAAACGGTTAGCGTGCGTTGATAAACGATGAATAAGACAACGTACTTACCTGGCCGGTTACCGGGGATTACGCCACCGCTGGCGGGCGTGGCGTTGTCCACGCTGGCTGCCTTATTTCCGCTGTCAGGCCACGGGGAAAGCTATTTTAACCCGGCATTTTTATCTGCGGATACGGCGTCCGTGGCGGATTTGTCGCGTTTTGAAAAAGGGAATCACCAGCCTGAGGGCGTCTACCGCGTGGATATCTGGCGCAATGATGAATTTATTGCCACCCAGGATGTTCATTTTGCCACCAGTAAGGCGAGTACCGGCGAGAAATCTGGTGGGCTGACGCCATGTTTTGGTCTCGATTGGGTTAAGCGCCTGGGGGTCAACACGGCGGCGTTTCCGGCGCTCAGTCAGGACCCGAACAGTACCTGTATTAATTTGCCCGAGGCTATCCCCGGCAGCGAAATCGCCTTCGATTTCTCTACGCTGCGCCTGAACATCAGCTTGCCGCAGGCCAGTATGCTGAATAGCGCGCGGGGATATATTCCGCCTGAGGAATGGGATGAAGGGATCCCGGCTGCGCTGGTGAACTACAGCTTTACCGGCAGTCGTGGCAGCGATTCTGACAGCTATTTCTTAAGCATGTTGAGCGGCCTGAACTATGGCCCCTGGCGGCTGAGAAACAACGGCGCCTGGAGCTATTCCAAAGGCGACGGATATCACTCGCAGAGCTGGAAAAACATCGGTACCTGGCTTCAGCGCGCCATTATCCCGCTGAAAGGTGAGCTGGTGATGGGCGACAGCAACACCGGTAACGACGTCTTTGACAGCGTCGGGTTTCGCGGGGCGCGGCTCTACTCGTCAGACAGCATGTATCCGGATAGCTTGCAGGGGTACGCGCCAACGGTTCGCGGCATTGCCCGTACGGCGGCGAAACTGACCATTCGCCAGAACGGTTATGTTATCTATCAAAGCTATGTGTCGCCTGGGGCGTTCTCGATTACCGATCTTAACCCGACGTCGTCCAGCGGTGACCTGGAGGTGACGGTAGATGAAAAAGATGGCAGCCAGCAGCGCTATACCGTCCCGTACTCCACGGTTCCACTGTTACAGCGCGAAGGGCGACTGAAATACGACCTGGTGGCCGGGGATTTCCGCAGCGGTAACAGCCAGCAGTCATCACCGTTTTTTGTCCAGGGCACGTTAATCGCCGGGCTACCTGAAGGCTATACGGCCTATGGCGGCACGCAGTTGGCCTCTCGTTACCGCGCGCTGGTGTTCGGTACTGGGCGCAACCTCGGCGACTGGGGCGCGGTCTCCGTCGATTTAACCCATGCGCGCAGCCAACTGGCGGATGACAGTACCCACCAGGGGCAATCGCTGCGTTTTCTGTACGCAAAATCACTGAATAATGTCGGCACCAACTTCCAGTTACTGGGATATCGCTATTCGACCCGGGGGTTTTATACCCTCGACGACGTGGCGTATCGCAATATGGAAGGTTACGAGTACGAATACGACAGCGAAGGCAATCGCCATAAAGTGCCGGTGGTCCAGAGCTATCACAATCTGAGCTACAGCAAAAAAGGCCGTTTTCAGATCAACATCTCGCAGAATCTCGGAGATTACGGATCGCTGTATGTCTCAGGCAGTCAGCAAACTTACTGGAATACGTCCGATACCAACACCTGGTATCAGCTCGGCTATGCCAGCGGCTGGCAGGGGATTAGCTATTCGCTCTCCTGGTCGTGGAACGAATCGGTAGGGATTGCCGACACCGACAGGATTCTGGCCTTCAATATGTCGGTGCCGTTTAGCCTGTTGACCGGGCGACGCTACACGCGCGATAACGCGCTCGATCGCACCTATGCCACCTTCAACGCTAACCGCAATAGCAACGGACAAAACAGCTGGCAGAGCGGGATTGGCGGGACGTTGCTTGACGGGCGCAACCTGAGCTACAGCGTAAACCAGGGGCACAGCAGCACCAACGGTTACAGCGGTAGCGCCAGCGCAAACTGGCAGGCGACCTATGGCACGCTGGGTATGGGATACAACTACGACCGCGACCAGCATGACTATAACTGGCAGCTCTCCGGCGGCGTGATTGGGCATGCGGACGGAATCACCCTGAGCCAGCCGCTGGGCGATACCAATGTGCTGATCAAAGCACCAGGCGCCCAGGGAGTAAGGATAGAGAACCAGACCGGGGTGCAGACCGACTGGCGTGGCTACGCGGTCATGCCGTACGCCACCGTCTATCGCTATAACCGTGTGGCGCTGGATACCAATTCAATGAACAACCATACCGATGTGGAAAATAACGTCAGCAGCGTAGTACCGACACAGGGGGCGCTGGTAAGAGCGGCGTTTGATACACGTATCGGCGTACGCGCGTTAATTACGGTGCAACAGGCGGGTAAACCGGTGCCGTTTGGCTCCATTGTGCGTGAAACCGCCAGCGGCGTAACCAGCATGGTGGGAGACGATGGACAAATCTACCTGAGCGGTTTGCCGCTAAAAGGTGAGTTGCTGATCCAGTGGGGCGAAGGCGCGAACGCGCGCTGTACGGCGCACTATGCCTTGCCTGAGGAGAGCCTGAAACAGGCGGTAACGCTCACCAATGTGACCTGCGAACGCCCGTCGGCATGAAAGGAATAATACGATGAAACGACAAACTGGTTGGTTACTCGGGAGCGCTTTACTGCTGCTGGCAAATTCGTCATGGGCCACGGTCTGCCAGAATTCGAATGGCACGCCGACGGATGTGTTTTACGATCTGTCGAACGTCTTTAACAGCAGTAATAACCGCCCCGGTCAGGTCGTGACGTTGCCGGAAAAGTCCGGCTGGGTTGGGGTTAATGCGACCTGTCCTGCGGGGACGACGGTAAATTACACCTACCGCAGCTACGTGACGGAACTCCCGGTGCAAAGTACGGAAGGGGGCTTTCAGTATTTGAAGCTGAATGATTACCTGTTGGGGGCTATGAGTATCACCGACAGCTATGCCGGGCTGTTTTATCCTCCACGTAACGATATTCGTATGGGAACTCACCCAAACGTACCTAAGCAGAAACCCTTTGGCGTCATGGATTCAAAGCTGGTATTCAAATTAAAAGTGATCCGCTCATTTATTAACATGGTACCAATCCCCCGCCAAACGATGTTTAGGGTCTATGTCACGACCAGCATCGGCGATGCCCTGAGTGTGCCGGTATACACCATCAGCTACAGCGGCAAGGTCGAGGTGCCGCAAAACTGCGAAGTGAATGCCGGACAGGTTGTCGAGTTTGATTTTGGTGATATCGGCGCGTCGTTGTTTAGCAAAGCTGGGGCTGGAAATCGGCCAGAAGGCGTTAACCCGCAGACTAAAACGATGGCCATAAAATGTACCAATGTTGCCGCGCAGGCCTACCTGACCATGCGCGTGGAGGCTGAAAGATCTTCGGGGCAAATGATGGTGTCGGACAACGCCGATTTAGGCTTTATTGTTGCCGACAGCAGCGGCGTACCGCTAACCCCTAACAACCTGTCCAGCACCATTCCGTTTCGCCTGGATGATAACGCCGCGGCGAGCGTCAGTATCCGGGCGTGGCCGGTTAGCGTGACGGGCAATAAACCGGCGGAAGGGCCATTTACTGCCCGTGGATATCTGCGAGTAGATTATGACTAAGAGGCGCGCAATGGTCATTCGCATACTGTTGGTGGTTGCTGCCTTGCTGTCGTTTACCTCGCTAAGTCGGGCGGATACGTCGTTGGGCGAGATCAATATTGAGTTGCGCGGTAATGTAGTGGACTTTACCTGTGCCGTGATTGCCAGCGACAGCAATAAATACGTGGACCTCGGTACCTGGCCGACAAAGCAGTTAAAAACCAGTGGTGATACCACCCAACCGGTTCCTTTTTCGCTAAAGCTGGAAGGCTGCCCGCCTGGGTCGGCGTCAATCACCTTTTCCGGTACGCCGGCAGCGGGTACCACGCTACTGGCGCTGGATAATACGGCGATGGCGCAAAAGGTGGCGATTGAACTGCATGACAGCGATCGTACACGGTTGCCGCTCGAACAGGTGAGCCAGACGGTGAGTATTGACGAAAATGGCAATGCCACACTGACCTTTTTCGCCAACTATATTGCCTTAGCGGATGGGGTCCAGCCCGGACTTGCCAGGGCTGATGCGACGTTTATGATCAACTATAACTGACCACTCACTCCCGAACGTCATCTCGTCGGGAGTGGTGTTACATTAATTCATGCATTTTCGCATAATCGATCAGCTCGACAATGGTATGCAAACCAAGTTTGGAGTAGATATTGGCTTTGTGCGCACTGATCGTTTTATTGCTGAGTAATAGCTGCTCTGCAATTTCTTTATTGGATAACCCATTTGCCAGATAACGTAGCACCGTGACCTCGCGATTGGAAAGCGGCATGTCATTCAGCTCTCCTTTACGTATATTAATGTTATTAATAAAGTTAAGCGTATCTGACGGGAAAAAAGAATAACCGGATAAGATCATTTTCACCGCATTGTAGATATCATTCAGGTCCTTGCGTTTACTGACAAAACCATTTGCACCTGCCCGGATAGCGCGTCCGGCGTAAAAAGATTCTGATTTTGAGGACAGAAACAGAACCCGCGTCTTTTCCTGCAGTGATTTAATTCTCTTGAGTAGGGTAAATCCATCGGCACCAGGCAGTTCAATGTCCAGAATGACGAGATCGACAGGATAGGTGCGTAGGTGATCAATTGCTGTACGACTGTCGTCAGTTTTCAGTACCACTTCGATATTACTATTTTTTTCGAGCAGCACTTCTATCGACATTCTGACAATAGGGTGTTCGTCCATAATGATAACGGATGCTGGTTTCATTGTTGTATGCCTCAAACTGTTCGTGTATCTTGCGATTTTGATAAAACATCAGGCGTTATTAATATTGTCAAATAGCCAAGGGTTGTTCTGCGAGAAGAACCGAATAAATAAGACTTCATCCTTGTTTATTCAGCCGTTCTTGGTAAGAACAATGAGTGTGTGGAATATCCATTTCACACCAGGAAAAATTTACAATTAATCATTAAACAGTAGGGATTATACCTACTCTACTCATTCGGAAAAGTCTTGCGGTAAGTAACTTCTTAATGGCTGTTACGATATCCTGAAAGAACCCAATATGCTTACGATTGTTAGTATTATTTTCCTTCTGTTTTAATTATGGCAGATTGAAAGTTTTTTTAAAATACTAAAAACAACACAACAGGCTGATTGTTTAGGTTTTGTTAAGGAGGTCTTAGATGGCCATTACGACGTAATGCACAGAGTTCGTAGGGTTAAGTGCTTTGCACGCCGCAGGCATAATACCAGGATTAGTTGTAAATATTAAATTTATGTAAAAATTACATGGGGCGTCTCAGTAATAAATAAGTAATTTCCTAAAAAATCTTATTTCACAAAGGTTTATGGTGTTAAATTAAATGATGAGAGGTAGCGTTAAGACGGTGTATCAGATGCAAAAAACGTTGGCGGTGTGGCAATCCGAGGTGCGTAATCAGTTGATTCAGACGATAGATAACCCGGTGGTAAGGCCGGTTTTGTATGCAGGCAATCTTTTTTAAGGATTCACCTTGCAATAGTAATGAAACCATCTCCCAGTCAGCCAGGTTTAAACGCGAAGAATGAATATTATTTAGATTTGGCGATAATAAAGCGTGACGTATGTCTGCAAGGCGCTGACGGCGGGGGAGAACATAAAAAGGACCGGTCATGGCAATAAATTTACCCAGACTTTCGTCATTATCGTTGAGTAATAAAAAAATCTGTATGTCATTACGCTGTTTAACCAGCAGGCGTAACTGTTGGAGCGTCTCGAAATATGAGAATGGCAATCCTTCCATATCAATCACTAACTGACTGGATTCAGGGGATTGCAGACTGTCGAGCGCCGACTCAAAATTCTGGAAAACAGCCGTACGGGTACCTGAAAATAAATAGCGGTTCAGTGTAAATGCGAGATAGTAATCAGTGGTGATAATTGCCTGAGATACAGTGTCTCCCGGTAATGTATAATTGATTTTTTGTGCCAGATACTCAAGCCGGTCAAATACCTGCGGCGCACAGTGATGATATTGATGGGTACAGTGAGTGTTTTGTAAACGGCGATGTCGTTCCCGACGTAGTACGCTGCGCATCCTTCCTGTTTTCCTTTCCGTTTTATTTCTCCTGCCCTGGATAAATGGCGGTCCATAAATACCCCTGACCCAATTTTGCGCCGGCTCGCTGGGCAATTTCCTTGTGCGTTTGGGTTTCAATCCCTTCGACAATCACCTGATTTGCGATTGCTTGTCCTTTCTTAATGATCTGCTGGAGCCTGCTGGGTTTTTTACTCAGTGTCCAAAAGGTATTTTTATCCAGTTTAATGCCTGACAGGTGCCAATTAGCCTCAATGAATGCGATGAGTAATTCTTCATTGACGTCATCCATCCAGATAGGGGTGCCTGACGCTTCAACATGCTGCATAGCGTTATACGCCACATGGCGTTGAGCAACATTGAGCAAAAGGAATGTAGCAGGGTCCTGTATTTCGATGACAAGGTTAGGTGGATACGTAACATCACGGCAATGAAATGACGTCCAGTTCAGAAAGGCCTTCATCGGCAGGTTCAGTGAATAAACGTAGCCGGGCTGATAATGTACGATGTTGGCTATTTGGCGATAAAACAGGCTTTGTTGTTGTGCGAAAGAAAGCTGGCGAAAATAGTTCTCGCTATTCATTTTTCGCGGGAGGTGGGTCAGGACTTCAAAGCCGTATCGGTGCGAAGTCGATAACTCGACAATGGGTTCTAATTTCAGTGTTGAAAGTAGAACGTTAGCATCATTTTTTATTGAAGGATGTGCGTACTCATATTTATCGTTGCACAATAACAGGCTCGGCATCATGATATTCTCCCACGCGGAGCAAATATTACCGAGAGTGTTTTATTTTTACCCCGGAAATAACACATAGGCATTATTGTGGCAGCATAGAAATGGGGGCAGTAGGCGCATATACTTAATTGCACATGAGACATTTCTCATAAAGTTTCCAGCGCATAAGAAACGGTTCAATTTTGTAGAAAACTCAGGTTAACCCTGATGTATCTTAAGAATTGTTGTTCATTTTTCACCTGCAGTTTTCTCATAATACTCCGACGCGTTACCTTCGCTTCTACCTCACTAAGTGCAAGAAGCTGTGCGGTTTCGGCGGAGGTATATCCGCTGGCGAGGAACATTAAAAACTGACGCTCTGCAATGGAAAAGTTGCGGGTGGTGCAGTAGTGACAGATGGTGGCAGGGACGCTGGAACGGAGTGCGCGTTTTTGCAAAATGAGTACCATTTTTTTGCCGATCTCTTCGACATCATCTTCGCGATAAATCAGCGGTAGCATGTACAGGCAGGGCCTGAACATCAGCTTATCTTTATCGCATTTGCTGCAAATAATGACCCGATGCTGGTGACGGGTGTGGTGGGGAATTTCGTAACAGCCCGCGCTGAGCCACTCTTCATCCAGCGATAAAAAGGCGATGTCTGCACGATCGATATCGTCGACAGGCAAGAAGCAAATCTCCTGACGCCACTGATTCGTCAGACGAGTAATGATGATTTTCAGACCATGTTCGAAGTGACTATTTTCGTCTTTGATGGCGATACTTAACATTGAAGGGATCCTAAACCGCAGGGAAGGGTGTAGGAGAATGTTAAGCAAAATCATTAATTTTCTAAATACATTTAACCTTAAACCGGGCTTTACGGCGCCTCAGTTGTTACCAGGTGATTTCCTGGATACCCGTGGACGAGCAGAAAAAACCACCATTCGTACACTTCGCAAGCAACCAGAACAAAAGGCATTGACTCAGCAGGCGCTGACCGTATAATTCACGCGTTTCATCCGCATGAAGTCTTCACTTCGCAATGCGCCCTTAGCTCAGTTGGATAGAGCAACGGCCTTCTAAGCCGTAGGTCGTAGGTTCGAATCCTACAGGGCGTACCATTATATTTCAGTAACTTAACCATTTTCTGCAAGTTCCTTATTTTCCAGATGGGACATATTTGGGACATCATCACTGAAAATTGAGTCAATTTGCTTCGCGTGTTCCGTTAAATGGTTCGGCGCAAGGTGAGCGTATCGACGTACCATTTCGATGCTCTCCCATCCTCCCATTTCCTGCAGAACAGAAAGCGGCACTCCGGACTGAATCAGCCAACTGGCCCACGTGTGTCTCAGGTCGTGGAATCGGAAATCCTCAATACCGGCCCGGCGGCAAGCTGCGTTCCATGCACGCTGATCATCGACGCGCATCTTTCTCACGGTTGGCGTTTTTGACCCATCAGGCCGGATGCCTTCTTTCGTATGCACGAACACCCATTTATGATGCTTGCCAATCTGGTCACGCAAAACCTTACAGGCAGTGTCATTCAGCGCTATGCCAATAGCGCGGTTTGACTTGCTGTCTTCAGGGTTCACCCAGGCAACACGACGTTGCATGTCGATCTGCTGCCATTCCATATTGATGATGTTCGAACGACGCAGGCCGGTTGCCAGCGCAAACTTAACAACCGACTTTAACGGCTCCGGACATTCATCAATCAGCCTTTTCGCCTCATCTGCCTCCAGCCACCGGACGCGTTTATTGCGCACCGATGGAACCTTGATTACCGGCGCTTTCTCCAGCCATTTCCAGTCACGTTCTGCCGCCCGCAGAATTGCCTTCATCAATGCCAGATGTTTGGCCTTGGTGGAGGTGGTGACCGGTTTAGCTGAATAGACTGGCGCTGGTTCTCTATTCTTCTGCGCCGCTGCAGCTTTAATTTTCCATATCTCAAGTTGCTTGCGGTTGCTCATCTTGTTCACTGCTGAGTAAATCTTTTGCTCGGTCACATCCTTTAACCGGATCCCCTCAAAATGCGCCAGCCAGAAAGCCATACGGCTGCGGTCATCCTTCAGTGATTTCTTCTCTGCCTTTTCCTCCAGCCATCGCATGCAGGCATCATCAAACATTACGTCAGGGAAATCTCCGAGTCGGTCTACTCGCCACAATTCAGCTTTGCGCTTGTCATGTAGCTCAGTAGCGAGCCGCTTGTCGGAAGTCCCAAGGCTTTCCTTAATTCGCTTCCCGCCCGGTGTCGAGTAGGACGCGTAATCATGCGTTGCTTGGTAGGATGATTATTAGGTGTGACATGGTATGGGATGGCAGGGTGCCAAATGGTGAGTTTACGATTCTGCATGTGAAAGGAAACCATATCAGAGGAATATCGTGTAAGAACCTAATCTTCCAGGGTATTCAGCATATAAATGTTGAGAATATTGATACTATAGGTGATGTAACAATAAAGGGTTCAACAAGTGCTCTTCCAATCCCTGGGCTTTCGACATGGGGGGGCGGTAGTTATTGGAATAACTTCTCTCGTATAAAGACCTGGACGACTTCCGGAGGCGGTAAGCTTTATATTAATATTTTTGAAGGCTCTGTAAACCAAAATACCTTCACTCAAATTAGCGGTGGTGGTTTGGTAATTCTTGGCCAAGGGGTTGGATCTGGAGGTGGTAACTATGAGGGTAATGCAAATGTGTTTATTAGTGTTGACACATCAGGGTCATCTGATTACCTACTTGATAACCAATCTATTCCTGCTCAGTTAAACTATGTATATGGACTATATGGAGAAGTGACTGGTAACGGCAAGGTTAGGGGGCCTTGGTCAATATTTGGTGGTAGAGTTCAGTTCAATGGCTGGGTATCAACTATGAGCCATATGACATCAGCGCTTGGATTAGATCCAACTGCAGGGCAGCAAGGAGGTGAGACTATAAGCCTATCCTGCAATAACCTTTGTCCATCTGGTGATTGGTCTGTTCTTAACGAGAAAGGATTTCCAGAGGATTATTCACTGCTAACAATACCAGGAGAGGCAATATCATTTGATGATGCATTGGAACCAGGTGGGGCAGGAAGATACTTTGGAGTAAGTAATGCATCGGTGAGATGTAGAATAATTGCCAACCTTACTAAAACACAGTCAGGATATATAAGAGGGGCATTTTTCTACAGGGGCGATGATCCGGTGGAAATTGTTATCGAGGACCAGTCAGGTTCCAATACTATCTATATGCCTATTGATAAATATACTCTAATGGGAACTAGTAATGGATGGAGATTATACCGCATATCGGCTCCAACTAATGATAAAACAAAGGCGTATAGATTAAGGATCACGGTTGATGCTGGTAAAACAGGAGTTATTGGTTGCTCTTATTTTAGTAGTTATAACGCTTGCATGTTACCAACATTTTGCGGATGGAGTAAGTCAATAATGAGAAATAGTGGGACGCCAACAATCCCTGTAACAATAACTCCAATTGGTTTTATGTGTTACCGAGCATCACCTGCATCATTTCCTTCTGATCCAGTAATAGCATGGCAATGGAATGGTACGAGTTGGCTTAAGATGAACGCATCTGCGTAAAAAACCCCTGGCATAGATATGATTACTTTGCCGGGGGTTTTTTATTAATCAACTTTAATAATTAAATCTGTTTTTCTTACCGAGCCACTAAAAACGCCTACATGTATGTAATCTACGTTGCTGGTATCTGCTTTTATGCCAGTGACAAAATCTTTATCAATCATCATCGACTTGGGATAGCAGTCGTAATTTTTAAATTTACTCTTGTCTTTATAGTATACATGTATGAAAAGCTTATCTTCTCCATTGTCAGGTAGTGACATATTACGATTGGTAATAAATATCAGATACCCCTTGTTAGATATGTATAATTTCTTCAATATAGCTTGTTTCGGTATTAGCTCTTTGTTGACAACAATTTCTTTGCTATTCAAAATTGATGAGTAATCAAAGTTGGAGTAGCCGACATCTATGGAATTTACTCCAAAGAAAGCACCGTATGACCATTTGTTATGATACAAATCAAATTTATATCTGTCGCTAGATAGTTGGCCAAAGAAGAAATTTGGAATTTTAAAGTCGCGGCGGCCTTCATTCTTAAGTCTTTCAATTAGAGCCATTCTAATCTTGTCTTGGTCAAACGTATTTGAATACTCTTTGTGCATTAGGTAATACGCAGGTACGAAGAAAGGCATTATTGATAACAATATTAATACAAGGCCACAACCAACTGTTTTTTTATTATCTTCAGATACTGTTTGCCCAATCATCAAAGAAAGCGAAATCATCAAAAGTACAAGAGTACCATTTCCTGATCGCGGGGGGTAAGATGGCGCGGCAAACATTACCAACATGGATGCAATTGCTGCGACCACAAAAACCAAGCATAGAGTGGAGTTAATATTTATTCGGGATTTATCGCTATTATTTCTAAGAGAAAATAAGATAGAGACAACTGCCATAACCAACAGTAACGCCCAGAAGTGCTCTGCCATGGTTGGAATTCTATAAGTTACATGCTCGAATAGCCTACTAATAAGAGGCTTGCTGAACCATTCCTCAAAGAACTTTGCTCGCTCCATATTACCTGGAGAAAGTAATAGCACCAAGCAACCTATAACATTCAACACCAAATACCAGATGGTTTTTTTATAATCTCCATTTCTTATGATGAACTGGTAAATCACATATGAAGCAGTCAAGAGAATAACTACGACAGATGTATTCTCATTTGAGCATCCAGCAAAGAAGGCGAACAAAGAAGTTACTACAACATTTACTTTTCTTTTAATGCACAATAAGAAGCAAACTATGAACATATTTGTCCATAGGTAATTTGCAGAGCCAACAATCCAGAAAGTTGTTTGCCCAAGGTTGCTATTGGCAATGTAGTACAGAGCTGATATTAACAGGACTGAAATGGAGTCTTTGAAGTTAATATTCTTTTCTTGTTTCCCGAAAAGAACTATAGACCAAATTAAAACAACCAAGGCAAGTGAGTTAATAATCGCTCTCAACCAATGAGGAAGAAGCAGAAGAATCGGACTTATATAGTCTGAAACAACCCTGCCACTCCATTTTACATAATGGTTGTAATGACTTTCAAGCGTTAAGCCCTTTATAGCATAGAGATAGTCATCAGAATGCATAGGTGTTTTTAGCGCTATTAAAAATGTTAGCGCAAAACAAATAGCAAGCGATAAAAGAAACGTCTGAGATTCCTTTTTTTTAATGCAATACACGTTATAACCCCTTCCTTTTCAATATGTATTTTGGTCTTTTCTTGGTCTCAATGTAAATGCGCCCCATATACTCACCAAGAACGCCAATCCCAATCAATTGCACTCCACCAAGGAAGAGGATAGCGGTCATTAACGATGGATAGCCAGGGACTGGATTACCCCAGATTAGCTTATCGATAATCATCCACCCTGCGTACAGAAATGCGAATAATGAAACACTCAGTCCAATATACGTCCAGATACGAAGAGGGAACGTGGAGAAACTGGTAATTCCTTCCAGCGCAAGATTCCACAGTTTCCACCCGTTAAACTTTGTTGTTCCAGCAACGCGTTCTGCTCGTGCGTATTCAACCACTTCTACGTTACCGCCGACCCAACTCAAAATCCCTTTCATGAAAAGGTTACGCTCTGGCATTTGCTTGATGTTTTCAACTACTTCGCGGGACATAAGCCGGAAGTCGCCAACATTCTCTTCGATTTTCGGATTGCTGATTTTGTTGTGAAGTTTATAGAACCATTCTGCAGATTTCCGCTTCAGTCGGCTATCAGTTGAACGGTCAGAGCGCTTTGCAAGCACCATATCAGCGCCAGTCTTCCACCTTTCGATCAGGTTTGGGATGACCTCCACTGGGTCCTGCAAATCGACGTCAATTGGAATTACTGCGTCACCAGTTGCATGGTCAAGCCCGGCGAAAAGTGCCGGCTCTTTTCCGAAATTACGGGTGAATGACAGAGGAACCACAAGCGGATCGGCAACAGCAAGCGCGTTTATGATTGATTCTGTTGCGTCTTTGCTACCGTCGTTAATGAAGACTATTTCCACCTCATATTTTTTCAGCTCGTCGTAACCGCGAACCGTTTTATAAAAAATAGGTATAGCGTCTTCTTCGTTAAAGACCGGAACGACCAAAGAAATTTTCATTTCGCATCCCTAAAGACAATGAATTTCGAGTAAATAAAACCGCATACCAGGCTGATAGCGGAAAAGGTTACGAGCGTTACTATTGGTACCAGGCCTGATTTATCTGCTGCCCAGCCAACAACCGCACTAAGAGTTCCCATGAACCCGACGTAGAGCATGTAGCGCATAGTTGTGGTTGATGCCTTGAAGGTGAATTTTGCATTAGCAAAGAAACTGAACGACACAGATACAACGAATCCTGCAAAGTTACCGAGAGCCTGCCCCGTATGAAATGCGTATATGCAAATGGCGAACACTACCCAATGGATGAGCGTGTTGATAACACCTATTGATGTGTACCTGGCGAATAGCTTTAACATTATAAAAATCAGTGAATTCTTAGAGGCCGAAAGTTTAGCATCTGAATGGGGAACGATCGACCTGTGATGTTGGTGGGTGAGACAAAAACGGGACACACAAAGCTTTGCATCGGTTTGTAAGGCTTTGCATGTTTTTCGAAGATGGGACGTGTGAGCGCAGTGTTGGCGGGGTATGTTATTAACTTAGAAGGTGGTTCTAGGAACTTCTAAGCCGTAGGTCGTAGGTTCGAATCCTACAGGGCGTACCATTTTACAGCATTCCTCTCTAATCATCCCTGTCGTATTCGCCATTGCAACAAACCACCATTCGCTCCGTATTTGACTTTTTCTGCGAGACTCAGGAAATCCGAAACGAATAAGAACGGGAGCTGATTCGCTCCCGTATGTATGGTCTTTTGTCGGCATGTCACCGCACTACAAGCACCGGGCATTTTGCGTGGCGCACCACGGCGGAGGCCGTTGAACCCAGCAGATAAGTGCTAAAACCCGGCTTATGCGAACCGATGATGACGAGTTCTGCATCTACCGCTTCCGCTAACTTTAAGATCTGATCTTTAGGCGGGCCGTAAACGACGTGCAGTTCCGTCCTGCCGGCAGGAATGTTGAATTGTTTAACAATCTCTTGCAGCTTTTCGGTGGCCTTAGCTTGAATGCCACTTCTGTCCGGGAATTCATTGGAGTAGGCCAGTCCCAGTGATGCGTAGAATGGGACAGTAGGGATAACGGCTAAAAAATGGACCTTTGCGGTTTTTGCGTGCGCCTCGACCTGTGGGATCACCTGACGCGTTACATCGGTTTCAGAGATATCAATCGGCACCAGAATAGAACGATACATATTCACCACCTCTTGTTTGTTATACCGCCATCCTGAGTGTAGCGAATTGATAACCTGTATAATAAGCAGCCAGATCAAGAATAGGTGCTTATCTCCCTATCTCATACCTGGTGAAAGAGATTCATTTTTTTCCTTTTCATTATGTATTTATTTATATAACGTAGTATTTTTTGGGGGGGATAGATGCCCCTGGACTGGGTCTTCCACTTTTTAAACTGATATTTTATTTAATAATGGGTTATTAAACTTATCGCTAGGTTTATTGTTCTGTTTTTATGTTGAATTTTAAAGAAAAACCTCTGTTGTAATAAATATGCGATCGCCTTCAAACTTGCCTATCTGCTGATTCTCATTTCCTTCTGGCCTTGATGAATATCAATAAGTAACCCAGCCAGTGTAATTACTGTCTACCTATTAAAGGGTAGGTTGCCTGTGGGAATGAAAAATGAGAAAAATAAATAAAACTATTCTATGGACAATGCTGCTGTGCATTGTTCTGGGGGCTGTGATCGTTTTGGCTGGGCAATGGACATTACATAAAACGTCGAGTACTGAATTTTGTCTGTCATGCCATACGATGCAAGCACCTAATGAGGAATATACCGGTTCGGTCCATTTTCAAAATAAGAAAGGTATTCGCGCTGAATGTGCGGATTGTCATATTCCACAAGGAGGACTTGATTTCCTGGTTGCCAAACTCCGGGCAACAAAAGATGTTTATCATCAGTTCGTTACTAAGAAAATTGATACCCCAGAAAAGTTTGAAGAACATCGCCTGGAAATGGCGCAAACCGTGTGGGCGCAACTGAAAGCCAGCGACTCGGCGACTTGTCGCAGTTGCCACAGTATGGATGCGATGGATCTTGCTGCACAAAGCGCCGATGCGCAGAAAATGCACAAAATGGGGATTGCGGAAAAACAAACCTGTATTGATTGCCACAAAGGCGTCGCTCATTTCCCTCCTGAAATAAAAATGGATGACAGTGCTCTAAAAGGGCTCGAAGCACAGTCTGCCTCTACGCCTGCAACGGCAGAAAAACTTTATGCCGTCAGTAATACCCCACTCGGGGATCTGGGAACGGTTTATCCGGCGACCCAAATGCAGGTACTGAAATCAATGGAAAATTCACGGCTGGTGGAGATCCGCGGCAGCCAGATGCAGGGAAGTGAACAGGTTATTTACTACGCGGCTGGGCAGCGTTTGATCCTTGCAAGCCTCAGTGAAAAAGGACAGCAATCGCTCAAGGTTCTCTCCGACTGGAAAAAGGATGACTACGGCAATACGTGGCGGGACGTGGCTCTGCAAGGAGAATGGAGTGGCTCCGCGCTCGCCAGTCGCGAACCGATGTGGGATTACGCCCGCAAGCTCGACAATGTGTATTGCGCAGGTTGCCATGCACCGATTCCTGCTAATCACTTTACGCTCAACGCCTGGCCTTCAGTGGCAAAAGGGATGGGCGCGCGCACCAATATCAGTGAAAACGAACTGGATATCCTGAGCCGTTACTTCCAGTACAACGCGAAAGACATGAACAAATAAGCGATAACACCAGGAGAAATCATGAAACTCACAAGACGTGACTTTATCAAGACGGCTGGCGCGGCAACCGGGACTATGGCGATTTCTTCGGTGATCCCGATGCCAGCCTGGGCGGAAGGCCAAAATGGCGGGGCAATCCTGACGGCCGCACGTTGGGGAGCTGTGTATGTGGAAGTAAAAGACGGCAAGGTTGTTTCTTCAAAAGGTGCATTACCGAAAACAGTACCGAATTCATTACAACAAACTGCGCCGGACCAGGTGCACACCAATATCCGCGTAAAATATCCGATGGTGCGCAAAAGCTATCTGGAAAATCCGGGTAAAGCGGACGGCAAACGCGGCAGCGATCCTTTTGTGCGGGTGAGTTGGGAGCAGGCGCTAAAACTGATTCATGAACAGCATAGCCGGATCCGCAGCAGTTACGGTCCAGCCGCGGTGTTTGCTGGCTCTTACGGTTGGCGCTCCAGCGGGGTTTTGCATAAAGCACAAACGTTGCTGCAACGTTATATGAGCATGGCGGGTGGATATGCCGGGCATACCGGGGATTATTCCACTGGGGCCGCGCAGGTCATCATGCCCTACGTTGTGGGATCGGTTGAAGTCTACGAACAGCAAACCACCTGGCCTATGGTGCTGGAACACAGCCAGGTCGTAGTGCTGTGGGGTATGAACCCGCTGAATACATTAAAAATTGCCTGGAGCAGTACGGACGAACAAGGTATCGAATATTTTAATCTGCTGAAGAAATCAGGGAAAAGCGTCATCGCAATCGATCCGATGCGTTCTGAAACGATTGAATTCTTTGGGGACAATGCCACCTGGATCGCGCCTAACATGGGCACTGACGTTGCGATGATGCTCGGCATTGCCCATACGCTGGTGAAGAAAAATCTCCACGACAAAGCATTCCTGGAAAAATACACCACCGGATATCCGCAGTTTGAAGAGTACCTGCTGGGCAAGAGCGACAGTATTGAGAAAACCGCTGCATGGGCATCAGGTGTGTGTGGCGTACCTGCGGAACAGCTGGAGAAACTGGCAGACATTTTCTCCAGTAACAAAACCATGCTGATGGCTGGGTGGGGGATCCAACGTCAGCAATACGGTGAGCAAAAACACTGGATGCTGGTGACGCTGGCGGCAATGCTCGGGCAAATTGGTACCGAAGGCGGTGGTTTTGGTTTCTCTTATCACTACTCCAACGGTGGAAACCCGACGCGTACCGGCGGGGTATTACCGGCGATTTCGGCCAAAATTGAGGGCGGCTCGTCAGCAGGAAATGACTGGGCGGTTTCTGATGCCGTGACGAACCTGCCTGTAGCGCGCATCGTCGAAGCGCTGGAGAATCCGGGCGGAAAATATCAGCATAATGGTAAAGAGCAGACCTTCCCGGAGATCAAAATGATTTGGTGGGCGGGTGGCGCTAACTTTACTCATCATCAGGATACCAACCGCTTAATTAAAGCCTGGCAGAAGCCCGAACTGGTTGTTATCTCGGAGTGCTACTGGACGGCCGCAGCCAAACATGCCGATATTGTCCTGCCGATCACCACCTCGTTTGAGCGTAACGATCTGACCATGACCGGCGATTACAGTAATCAGCACCTGGTGCCGATGAAGCAGGTCATTGAGCCGCAATTTGAAGCGCGGAATGACTTTGACGTATTTGCTGATCTGGCCGAAATGCTCAAGCCTGGCGGAAAAGCAGTCTATAGCGAAGGCAAAGACGAAATGGCGTGGCTGAAGCAATTCTACGACGTTGCGCAAAAAGCCGCCCGCGCCCAGCGTGTGGCTATGCCGCAGTTCAACGCATTCTGGCAGCAGAATAAACTGATAGAAATGCGGGAAAATGAGAAGAACAACAAATATGTGCGCTACGCCGATTTCCGCAGCGATCCGGTGATGAACGCGCTCGGTACGCCGAGCGGTAAGATTGAAATCTACTCGAAAACGATTGAGGGCTATAAATACAAAGACTGTCCGCCGCATGCGTCATGGATTGAACCGGATGAGTGGAAAGGTTCTGCGGATAAGGATCAGCTGCAGTTACTGACGGCGCATCCGGCGCATCGTCTGCATAGCCAGCTGAACTACGCTGCGCTGCGTAAAGAGTACGCGATTGCTAATCGCGAACCGGTGACTATTCACCCGGACGATGCAAAAGCCAGAGGTATCGTCGAAGGGGATTTGGTACGCGTCTGGAATGGTCGTGGACAGGTGCTGGTTGGGGCGCACGTCAGCGATGGAATCAAACCAGGGATCATCTGTATTCATGAAGGGGCCTGGCCAGATATTGAAAACGGTATCTGTAAAAACGGCGGCGCCAACGTATTGACGGCAGATATTCCAACCTCAAGACTGGCGAATGGCTGTGCAGGCAATACCAGTCTGGTGTATGCAGAAAAATATACCGGCGAAGCGCCAAAACTGACCGTATTTGATGAGCCCGCTATCGTTACGATGTAGTGATAGTTAACTCACTCCTGTTACGAAGATAAAACGGGAGCCGCGAGGCTTCCGTTTTCCTTATTGGGTATGCCGTTTTTACTCAGCCAGAACAATCACATCTCCCGTTGCTGGCGCGTCTGTTCCGGGCAGCCAAAAACGTCCCCACGAACCGGTGCAATGACAGCCGAGCAACTTTTCGGGCTTTTGTTGACGGAGAAACCGACGCGTTTTCCACAATTTTTGCGGCGACGCCGCGCGTAAATGAAAGCCGCCGATCAGGGCGTAGATCCTGGTGATACCCGTAATGTTTTGACAATGGCGGACGATGTTCTCTATTCCTCGATGCCCGCAGCCGGTAATAATGATCAGTCCACGCTCAGACTGATAAATCAATACGCCTTCGTCGGTGATGTAATCCGGTTGGGGTGTTTGCTCCTGAATAACGCCGTAAGCCTGTGGCGTCGGCACGTTTATTTCTCCGGACCACAGAAAGCGCTCACTAATCGGGAATGGCTCGCGGGTATAGGTCATATGCAGGCGAGAGTAATCATTCTCGCGTGATAATTTTTTGATTTTTTGGCTATATCCGGCAACGGTGATTGCAGAATAACGCTCGCAGGCAATGTGTGGATGGCAGATGACGTGCGTATTATCCGCCAGCCACGGCACGCCGCCACAGTGATCGTAATGCCCGTGCGAGAGTACCACGGCGGTAAGTTGAGACAGGTCAACGCCCATTCTCGCGGCATTCAGCTTAAAGCTGTCATCCGGCCCGGTATCAAACAAAACAGAGGTTGTTTCATCCTGGACGAGCAGGCTTAACCCAGGGGCTGCCTGCAATGATTTGTCAGCACCGGCAGCGCGTGTGTTTTCAAGCAATACCGTAAGGGTTAAAGCCATACCAGACTCCGGCATTAAAGCGTCATACTGTAACGCACGGAAAGTAAGAGCGCTGTGATCTCAGCGCTCTTCGGGGCTACTCAGCGGCGATAGTACTGGTCGTTGTCGTCGTCATGCCGGTGGTGATGTCGCCAGGCGTGCTGGTTTTCTCTGTCTTCCTGCTCCTGGCGTTTATGCTCTTTATCGCGTTTGGATTCACGATTCTTGTGGTTAGCAATCGCCGTGGCAACCGCTGCAGCGCCTACACCTGCGGCTGCGGCAGACAGGTACGGATGCTCAGCACAGCCTGCCAGGCTGGCCATGATTACCAGTGCAGATATCAGTTTTTTCATTGTGGTGTCATCCGTTATTCACGCACAATCTTGCCAGCGTTACCGGCGTCGCTATCGTTCCAGCTACCGCGGCCGTTCGCTTTCAGGGTGTAAGTGGCATACCCCACGCGGAAGGTCATCGTATCTTTATAGGTATTCACATCGCGTACTTCATTGCCGTTGATGTAAACGCCGGAATCTTCTACGTGAATATCAACGCTGCGTTGACCGTTTTCAAATTTAGCCACGTAATTACCGGTGAACTTACCGTCGATACCGGCCTGGTCATGATTATCCTGATTACCGCTGTTCTGGCGGTCTTCATCATGACGATGATGGCGCTGATGATGGTTTTCCGCATTGTCGATAAACCCGTGATCGCGGTTCCACTCATAGGATTTATTCACATCGCAACCGTTGAGTTCACTCATTTGCGTACAGCCTGAGCGTTCATATTTTTTCTGCATCGCCGGGGTAATGGCGCATGCAGTTGTCGCGGTTGTCAGACCCAGAACAAAGATGGCCAGCAGACGTTTATTCATTCTGTTACTCACTATCATCATTAAATTTATTTATAGGAATATTGATTTTATTGCTGTCATGTTTATGACGAAGAAAGTTTCCCATTAAATATTAACGGTGCATACCAGGGGGATTCCTAATTTATATTTTCTGAGGGCGTTAAATTATGGGGATATACAACATAATACGTAGGTATTTTACGTATTGTATACAATTCATTTATTATTCTGGAGGTTGTTTAATTTTTGATGTGCGATTTAATGGAATATTAATATTGACATTAATCGAGGAGAGAAAGAATGAAGGAGGTAATGAGAAATGCAGACTTATTGAACAATAAGCCTGCGTGTGTGACTCAGTCAATGCTGGCAATGCTTTGTTCTACAAGATTTTCCAGTTTTTTTAGTGCCTGAATAGCATGCGTATCCAGCCCGTATTTCTCCAGCGTTTCGACCGGATGAAAACCGACCCAAACCAGCCCGTCCGGTTGCTGGCTAACTAATACTCTGAAGGGTAAGTCGAGCGCTAATTCTGGATGCTGCAACATTAGCGCAGTACCCCCTTTGGGGTTACCAAAAATAAGTACCGTAGTGGGTGGAAGTATTAATTCCACCTCGGCAGCAGCTTTGGCATGATCAAACTCACCAAATAAAACAAGGCCATGTGATTTTATGTTGGCCAGCAGGCGCTGACGTGTTTGCTGAAAATCAAAGGCGCTGAATAGCTTATTCATGGAATTTCCATCCGTAATGGGAGAGTGGTGTTATTCATCCAGAATAGTACATGAGTTATCCCTGCGCGGGGATCTGTTGGCGATGTTTTTCTGCCTGTTGCTGATGTGAAAACGCATGACCGTTATTCATTGACTCATGTACAACCATTGCTTTTTCATGCTCATCCATTTGTGGAAATGACGGCGCAACGGCCTTAGTGGACTGACTATTACGTACTTGCATCTGATGTGCCTGCACCATTTTCTGATGGGCAGGGGCATCGCTATTATTCATCATTTCATGGGCCATCGCCGCCTGTTGATGGGTATCAACACTTTCTGCGGCATTCACGCCAGCTGAGATAAAAAATGCAATAGCAAAAAAAGAAGACATCTTGTTCATCATATTTCTCCAGTATGGGTTTACGGAAGAAATGATAATAAGCAGGCGCGCTCAGCGAGGTGACAGAATTATGACGGTTACGTCAGAGAATCAATAAAAATGCCAGCAGGTCAGCGGATGGCACATTCGTGCCACCCTGCAGGGCTAATTTGCGTGTTTTGGCAGTGTCAGAATAAAGCGGGTGGCGCGGGTGTCAGAGGTGACCGCCACCTTTCCCTGATGGGCCGCGACAATTGATTTCACAATCGCCAGGCCAATACCGCTCCCTTCACCTTTACGCTGTCGTGATGGGTCTACGCGATAGAAACGGTCGAACAGTCGCGGCAGATGCTCCGCGGCGATGGGCGTGCCGGGATTCTCGACAATGATGTGTACCTGTTCGTCCGCCTCTTTTACCCGTACGGTCACCGACTGGCCCTTGGGAGTGTAACGCATGGCGTTCGACAGCAAATTGCTCAGGGCTCTGCGCAGCATTAACGGATCGCCAGACACCCAGCATGCGCGGCCCTCAAAGCGTAAACTTACCTCGCGCTCTTCTGCCCACGCCTCGAAGAAGTCAAACACCTTACCGACCTCATCCGCCAGGTTGAGTGCCGTCTTTTCCGGGATCAATTGATTATTGTCCGCCTGTGCCAGGAACAGCATGTCGCTCACCATCTTCGACATTCGGCCAAACTCTTCGAGATTGGAATAGAGCACATCTTCCAGCTCTTTCTGGCTACGGGGCTGGCTAAGTGCGATTTCCGTTTGGGTGACCAGATTGGTGATGGGGGTGCGGATCTCATGGGCAATATCCGCTGAGAAATTAGACTGGCGTTTAAACACATCCTCGATGCGTTCGATCATATGGTTAAACGACCCGACCAGCTGCTCCAGCTCTATCGGTACGGCCTGGGGATCGAGGCGGACATCGAGATTCTTGGAGGTAATGTTCTGGATACGGCGACTGACGTTACGGATCGGTTCATGACCTTTATAGACGGCGAACAATACGATGAAAATAATCATCATGCTGATCAGCGACGCCGTCATAATTAGCTTGTTTTTCAGATCGTTAATATAGTGCAGATGAAAGTCTATTGATAACGCCATATACAGCGTCCAGGCCGGTTTGCCGTCCGCTAACTGGCCTACCGGCAAACGAATCATGCGCCAGTTGGAGGGCGTGTTTTCCCCGTGCTCGTGATTTTGCGTGCGTAGCATGGGGCCGGAGATTAAAAAGACATTATTATTACCGGCGTTTTTATCCGGTTTCGCATGGGTAATAAACTGACGCAGATCCGGCGCACCAGGTGAATGGAAAATGGCTTTTTGGTTAGCATCTTCCAGTGAAATAATAACGTTAGAGTAACCGGAAACCACGTTTTTTAAGATTTCCAGCCGCCGGGATTCCGGTTCGTTGGGTTGATTAAGGATCCGTTCCAGCGTGGTGCTGATCTCTCTTAAATCGTTGATATCCTGCTCGGCAAAATGGACTTTCACCGAGTGGATCATTATCCAGGCGAAGGCGAAAAACGAAGCGATGGTTGCCAGGCTGATAAAAAAGGTCAGTCGCGTGGCCAGCGAAAAAGGGCGCTGCAGGCGTTTAATAGCCATCCGGTACCTCAAGTATATACCCCACACCGCGTACGGTCTGAATCAGCTTCGGTTCAAAGTCATTATCAATTTTGGCACGCAGGCGCTTTACGGCGACGTCAATCGCATTGGTGTCGCTGTCAAAATTCATGTCCCAGACCTGTGAGGCAATCAGCGAGCGGGGTAATACTTCCCCTTGATGGCGCAGGAAAAACTCGAGCAGCGTAAATTCTTTGCTGGTAAGGGTAATGCGGGTGCCACTGCGGGTGACTTTTCGGCTGACCAGATCAACCATTAAATCCGCAACCTGAAACTGACTTTCGACAATCACTGCCGCGCCACGGCGCAGCAGTGTTCTGACCCGAGCCAGCAGTTCGGCAAAGGCGAAGGGTTTCACCAGATAATCATCCGCCCCCAGTTCCAGGCCTTTGACCCGGTGTTCAATCGTGCCCAGCGCGGTGAGGAGAAGAATCGGCATGCCTTTGTTAGCGCTGCGCAACATACGCACGATATCCCAACCGTTCACGTCAGGCAGCATGATGTCGAGGATGATCAGGTCATAATCGCCGGTCATGGCCAGGTGATACCCGTTCAGGCCGTTATCCGCCAAATCGACAACAAAACCGGCTTCCGTCAGGCCCTTCGTCAGGTATTCGCCGGTTTTTTTCTCATCTTCGACGACCAAAATCTTCATCACATTCTCCTTCACCCACTGGCTGTGCGGGTTTCAATTCTAGAGAAGCGGGATCGGATAGCAATGAGTTATTGGGAAAATGACAGCTTTGTCATTTTCCTGTCACCGCTTAAACAGAGTCGATTCGGTAAGGTGCACGGTAATAAATTCACATTCCAGTCCGGTTTGGACGAAAAGAACTATGTGCAAATTTAAGCTTCTTACTCTCAGCGTTGTTTTTATTCTGGCCGGTTGTTCGCTGGCGCCGGAGTATCAGCGTCCGGCAATGCCGATACCGCAGCAATTTTCGTTGAGCCAGAATGCGCTGGTACCGGCACCACAGGGATACCAGGATACGGGCTGGCGCACCTTTTTCGTTGATGATCAGGTGAAAGCGCTGATTGGCGAGGCGTTGCTGAATAACCGTGATCTGCGCATGGCCACCCTCAAGGTTCAGGAAGCACGAGCACAATATGGGGTGACGGACGCAGACCGCTATCCGCAGCTTAATGCTGGCTCCAGCGGTACCTATAGCGGCAAATTTAAAGGCGAAACCAGCACGCAGAAAGAATTTGAGGCCGGGCTGAATCTCAGTTTCGATTTGGATTTCTTCGGTCGCCTGAAAAATATGAGTGAAGCCGAACGACAGAATTTCTTTGCCAGTGAAGAAGCGCGTCGGGCGGTGCATATCTTGTTAATTTCCAACGTCTCGCAAAGTTATTTCAACCAGCGACTGGCTTACGCGCAGCTGAAAATTGCCGAAGAGACGCTGCAAAACTATCAGCGTTCATACGCTTTTGTTGAGAAACAACTGTTAACCGGTAGCACCAACGTGCTGGCGCTGGAACAGGCGCGGGGCGTAATTGAAAGCACGCGCGCCGATATCGCCAAACGTAAAGGCGAACTGGCGCAGGCGAATAATGCGCTGCAACTGTTGCTTGGCTCCTACGGGAAATTACCGGATGACCGGGCACGTAGCCACGGTGATATCAACGCGGTGACGCTGCCGCCGTCGCTGCCATCGCAAATACTGCTTCAGCGACCGGATATTTTAGAAGCCGAGCATGCATTAATGGCGGCAAATGCCAACATCGGTGCTGCACGGGCGGCCTTTTTCCCGTCCATTACTCTCACCAGTTCGCTATCGGGTAGCAGCAGTGACCTCTCCAGCTTATTTAATGCCGCCAGCGGCATGTGGAATTTCGTACCCAAAATCGATATTCCGATTTTTAACGCCGGACGTAATCAGTCAAACCTCGATTTGGCCGAAATTCGTCAGCAGCAGTCGGTGGTGAATTACGAACAAAAAATCCAGAACGCGTTTAAAGAAGTGGCGGATGCGCTGGTGTTGCGCCAAAGCCTGGCAGATCAAATTACCGCTCAGCAGCGCTATCTGGACTCTTTGCAAATCACGCTGCAACGCGCCAGAGCGCTCTATCAACATGGTGCGGTGAGTTATATCGAAGTACTGGACGCAGAGCGTTCTTTATTCGCTACCCGGCAATCACTGCTCGATCTTAATTACGCCCAGCAGGTTAATGAAATTAAGCTGTTTGCTGCCTTAGGCGGCGGCTGGGTTGAATGATATTTAATTATAAATTCTCAGGAGTATATGACATGAAAAGTACCGCTAAAGCCGCTTTGTTTACTGTGTTGTCTGTGGTCATGTTTAACGCTCAGGCCAATGAGCATCAGCATGGCGAGATGATGAATATGCAGCCCGCTACCCAGCAGGAGCAAGTCATCAGCGCCACGGGCGTGATTGAATCTATTGATATGGCGAGCAAAAAAATCACCATCAAGCACGAACCTATTCCGGCGGTGAACTGGCCTGCGATGACCATGCGATTTACGCTGGTCCCGGAAACGAAGGCTGATGATATTAAGCCCGGCGATAAGGTCGCCTTTACCTTTGTTCAACAGGGAAATCTCTCTGTATTACGTGATATTCACGTCAGTCAATAACGCAGTCGCAGGTCTCTTTTATTCTCACCCGTTTTCTCTGAACGCGGGTGAGACACTCGCGCAATGGAAATCACTATGGCGTCTTTAAATATTAAAAATACCGCGCTTATTCTTGCCAGCATGATTGTCGGTGGGGTTATTGCCGTCGGTATCTATCCTTATTTGTCATCAGCAAACGTCCCGACTGACAGTGGCCCCGATGCGCAAAAAGAAGCGCGTAAAGTCCTGTTCTGGTATGACCCGATGTATCCGAATACCCGTTTTGATAAGCCGGGTAAATCGCCGTTTATGGATATGGATCTGATCCCGAAATATGCCGATGAAGAGACCGCGAGCGACGCCGCCGCAGGGGTGCGAATCGATCCGACGCAAACCCAAAATCTGGGGCTAAAAACCGAGGCCGTACGTCGTGGACCGCTGCAGTATGCACAAACGTTCCCGGCCAACGTTAGCTATAACGAATATCAGTTTGTGATTGTGCAGGCCCGCTCAGCGGGATTTATCGAAAAAGTGTATCCGCTGACCGTTGGCGATAAAATTAAGCAAGGCGCGCCGCTGATTGATCTGACCATCCCCGACTGGGTTGAAGCGCAGAGCGAATATCTTCTGCTGCGCGAGACCGGCGGTACCGCCACTCAAGTCGACGGTATTCTCGAAAGATTGCGTCTGGCCGGGATGCCCGAACAGGACATCCAGCGCTTAAAATCGACGCGGAAAATTCAAACCCGCTTCACCCTGCGCGCGCCCATCGATGGGGTGATCACCGCCTTTGATTTGCGCACCGGCATGAACATTTCGAAAGATAACGTGGTAGCAAAAATTCAGGGCATGGATCCGGTGTGGGTCAGCGCATCGGTCCCGGAGTCTATCGCCTGGCTGATTAAAGACGCCTCGCAGTTTGCGATTACCGTACCCGCCTGGCCGGATAAAACATTCACCATCAGCAAGTGGAGTATTTTGCCGAGCGTGGATGCCACGACGCGTACCCTCCAGTTACGTTTGCAGGTCGAAAACCCTGACGAGGCACTCAAGCCGGGGATGAATGCTTACCTCAAGCTGAAAACACAAAGTGAGCCGATGCTGCTGATCCCGTCCAAAGCGCTGATTGATACGGGCAGCGAGCAGCGGGTGATCACCGTGGATAACGACGGACGCTTTGTGCCGAAGCAGGTTGCCGTATTCCATGAATCTCAGGGGCTAACGGCTATCCGCTCCGGTCTGACGGAAGGTGAGAAGGTGGTCTCCAGCGGCCTGTTCCTGATTGATTCCGAGGCGAATATCGCCGGGGCGTTGGACCGCATGCGCGCCCGGAAGAGTGGGACGCCAGACGCCGCGGCTATGCCCGCAATGCCGACCCCGGCGACCCATTCACACTGAGGATATAACACATGATTGAATGGATTATTCGCCGCTCAGTGGCTAACCGTTTTCTGGTGATGATGGGGGCGTTGTTCCTCAGTATTTGGGGAACATGGACCATTATCAACACCCCAGTAGATGCACTGCCGGATCTCTCTGATGTGCAGGTGATTATTAAAACCAGCTATCCGGGACAAGCGCCACAAATCGTTGAGAATCAGGTCACTTATCCTCTGACCACCACCATGCTGTCGGTGCCTGGCGCGAAAACGGTGCGCGGTTTCTCGCAGTTTGGTGACTCTTACGTGTATGTCATTTTTGAAGACGGCACCGACCCTTACTGGGCACGCTCCCGCGTACTGGAATATCTCAACCAGGTGCAGGGAAAACTGCCCGCAGGCGTCAGCGCGGAAATGGGGCCAGATGCCACCGGCGTCGGCTGGATCTTTGAATATGCGCTGGTGGACCGCAGCGGCAAACACGATTTGGCCGAACTGCGTTCTCTGCAGGACTGGTTTTTAAAGTATGAGTTGAAAACGATTCCCAATGTCGCAGAAGTGGCGTCGGTAGGCGGCGTGGTCAAAGAGTACCAGGTGGTTATCGACCCGATGAAGCTGACGCAATACGGTATCAGCCTGGCTGAGGTGAAATCGGCGCTGGATGCGTCTAACCAGGAGGCGGGTGGCTCATCCGTGGAGATGGCGGAAGCGGAATACATGGTGCGAGCCAGCGGGTATCTGCAAACCCTCGATGACTTCAATACTATTGTGCTGAAATCTGGGGCTGACGGTGTGCCGGTTTACCTGCGCGATGTTGCCCGCGTACAAATTGGACCGGAAATGCGCCGTGGCATCGCCGAACTGAATGGTGAAGGCGAAGTGGCGGGCGGTGTGGTGATCCTGCGCTCGGGTAAAAATGCACGTGACGTAATCTCCGCCGTCAAAGCCAAACTTGAGACGCTGAAAAGCAGCCTGCCGGAAGGCGTTGAGGTAGTTACAACATACGATCGCAGTCAGCTTATCGACCGCGCGATTGATAACCTGAGCTACAAGTTGCTGGAAGAGTTTATCGTTGTGGCGCTGGTGTGTGCGCTGTTCCTGTGGCATATCCGCTCGGCGCTGGTCGCCATTATTTCCCTGCCGCTAGGGCTGTGTATTGCGTTTATCGTGATGCATTTCCAGGGACTGAACGCCAACATTATGTCGCTTG
Organism: Citrobacter sp. KH_055_1; assembly: GCF_057838705.1. Lineage (NCBI taxonomy): Bacteria > Pseudomonadati > Pseudomonadota > Gammaproteobacteria > Enterobacterales > Enterobacteriaceae > Citrobacter > Citrobacter sp. KH_055_1. Next base: position 3,452,734 of record NZ_CM174473.1, on the reverse strand, counting down.
GCGGCATCGCCATTGCTGTAGGGGCGATGGTTGATGCCGCGATTGTGATGATTGAGAACGCGCATAAGCGGCTGGAAGAGTGGGCGCATCAGCATCCGGGAGAAAAGCTGGATAACGCCACGCGCTGGCAGGTGATCACCAACGCCTCGGTGGAAGTGGGACCAGCGCTATTCATCAGTTTGCTGATTATTACCCTGTCGTTTATCCCTATTTTCACCCTTGAGGGGCAGGAAGGGCGACTGTTTGGCCCGCTGGCGTTCACCAAAACCTATGCCATGGCTGGGGCCGCATTGCTGGCGATTGTGGTGATCCCAATCCTGATGGGATTCTGGATCCGCGGCACGATCCCGGCGGAAAGCAGTAACCCGCTTAACCGTTTTCTGATCCGCATTTATCATCCGCTGTTGCTGAAGGTGCTGCACTGGCCGAAGGCCACCCTGCTGGTGGCGGTGTTGTCGATCCTGACGGTTATTTTCCCGCTCAATAAAGTCGGCGGCGAGTTCTTACCGCAGATCAACGAAGGTGACCTGCTGTATATGCCGTCGACCCTGCCGGGGATCTCGGCGGCGCAGGCGGCGGATATGCTGCAAAAAACCGACAAGCTGATCATGACCGTGCCGGAAGTGGCGCGGGTATTTGGTAAAACCGGTAAGGCTGAAACCGCCACCGATTCCGCGCCGCTGGAAATGGTTGAAACCACCATCCAGTTGAAACCGCAGGATCAGTGGCGTCCGGGGATGACGATGGACAAAATCATCGAGGAACTGGATAAAACGGTCCGGCTGCCGGGCCTGGCGAACCTGTGGGTACCGCCGATTCGTAACCGCATCGACATGCTGTCTACCGGGATCAAAAGTCCAATCGGGATTAAGGTCTCGGGCACCGTGCTGGCGGACATTGACGCCACGGCGGAGCAAATCGAAGAGGTGGCGAGGACCGTGCCGGGTGTCGCATCTGCGCTGGCGGAACGTCTGGAAGGCGGGCGCTATCTCAGCGTCGATATTCAACGTGAAAAGGCCGCGCGTTATGGCATGACCGTAGGTGATGTACAGCTGTTCATTACCTCGGCAGTCGGCGGCGCGATGGTGGGCGAAACGGTGGAAGGGATTGCCCGCTATCCGATCAATCTTCGCTACCCACAAAGCTATCGCGACAGTCCGGAAGCGTTACGGCAATTGCCGGTCCTGACGCCCATGAAGCAACAAATCACGCTGGCGGATGTGGCGGATGTGAAGGTTGTTTCAGGTCCGTCGATGTTGAAAACCGAGAACGCACGCCCGACCAGCTGGATCTACATCGATGCCCGCGATCGTGACATGGTCTCGGTGGTAAACGATCTGAAAAAAGCGATTGCCGAAAACGTCCAGCTAAAACCAGGGACCAGCGTGGCGTTTTCGGGCCAGTTTGAGCTGCTTGAACGCGCCAGCCATAAGCTCAAACTGATGGTGCCGATGACGCTGATGATCATCTTCGTGCTGCTGTATCTGGCGTTCCGTCGTTTTGGTGAAGCGTTGCTGATTATCACCAGCGTGCCATTCGCACTGGTGGGTGGGATCTGGTTCCTCTACTGGATGGGGTTCCATATGTCGGTGGCGACCGGCACTGGATTCATTGCGCTGGCAGGTGTTGCCGCCGAGTTTGGCGTGGTGATGTTGATGTATTTGCGCCACGCCATTGAGGCGGAGCCCGCGCTGGAAAATCCGCAGACCTTTACGGTGGCTAAGCTGGATGAGGCGCTGTATCACGGGGCGGTGCTTCGCGTGCGCCCCAAAGCGATGACCGTGGCGGTGATTATTGCCGGCCTGCTGCCGATTTTATGGGGTACCGGGGCCGGGTCGGAGGTGATGAGCCGGATTGCCGCCCCGATGATTGGCGGTATGATCACCGCGCCGCTGCTGTCGCTGTTTATCATTCCGGCGGCGTATAAGCTGATGTGGCTGCACCGCCATCGTTCGCAGAAATAACGCCTGAATAGCGTTGCGCCGGAGAACGTAATACGGCGCAACGCTATTTTTCCAGCGCCTTGACCCGCTTTCTGTACTCACCCGGCGTGCAGCCGTATTCACGCAGAAAAACTTTGTGAAACGAAGATTCGCTGGCATAGCCCACCGCCTCAGCAATCACGATCAACGGCCGTGAATCACGCGCTAACATCTGGGCGGCGAATTGCAGACGCAATGTGGTTAAGACCGCGAGCGGCGTGGAGTCTGAGACTTCACGAAACAGTTGCGCGAAGCTGGCCCGCGACATATGCGCGCGCTGCGCCAGCTCTTCGACAGTCCACGGATGAGCGGGCAACTCCAGCATCAGGTTAGCGATAACCCCCAGTTTGGGATGCAGCAGCAGATTCAACATGTTTTTACCCGGTGCGGCCCGTGTCAGCCACTCGCGTACAGCAAGGGTAAACAACGTGGCGCATTGCTGGCTGCATACCACCTCAGAACCTGGCAGCGTGCTCATTGATTCCCGTTGCAGCAGTTCAATCATGGCTCTCAGCCACTGACCAACAGGGCTATTTTCCTCGGGGGCCAGAATGAGCAATTCCGGCAGTGCGGTTAAAAAATAGCGTGAAGATGCCTGCAACCGTAGGCTTCCGCAGACGAGATGCGTTTGTTCCTCGCCTGACTGGCACAGCCTGTGGGCGGAGTTTTGTGCCAGCATAACCACTGCGCCAGGATGCAGCGTGTAGGACGAGCCGTCCGGGAGATCAAGCTGAGCCGCACCCTGAGTTACCGTATGCCAGCGAATAACCGACAGCTCTCCCGCCGCATGTGGCAACTGCCAGTCTCTGCTCAACAAGCAGTTTTTATCAATAGACCCCTGCGGGTCATTAAGCGTTAATAATCGGCTAAGCGCGTCCATAAAGACTCCTGAACAATTTTATACCCTTGGGGAGATATCGCCATTATCGCTATAATTTTATATTAAATTAATACCATCAAATGGTTAGTTGGTAATATGGTTTGTGCTTTCACAAATTTGCATGGTTCACTTTAGACGATTTGACATAAATAAGCGCGTTATGGATACGCTGTTCATGTTCGTCAGTCCTTATACTTCGGGTTAACAAATGAACAGTGATTTTGCAAAGAGGCAGTATGAATCAGTATCAGGCGATCATTATTGGTTTTGGCAAAGCAGGTAAAACGCTGGCGGCGACGCTGGCAAAAGCAGACTGGAAGGTGGCGATTATTGAGCAGTCCAACACCATGTATGGCGGGACATGTATCAATATCGGCTGTATACCCACTAAAACGCTGGTGCATGATGCCGAAATGCAGCATGACTTTGCCGCCGCAATGCAACGCAAAACAGACGTTGTTCGCTTTCTGCGTGATAAAAACTTCCATAACCTTGCCGGTCTGGACAATGTCGATGTGATTGAAGGGCGCGCTGAGTTTGTTGACAACCATACTGTGCGGGTCATCCAGGCGACCGGCACGCGTGAACTCCGCGGCGAGAAGATTTTCATTAATACCGGTGCGCAGTCGACGATGCCTGATATTAAAGGATTATCCAGCACACCTGGCGTATTCGACAGCACTGGGTTGCTGAATCTGGCGCAGCGTCCTCAGCGGTTGGGGATTTTGGGCGGCGGGTACATTGGCGTGGAATTCGCGTCCATGTTTGCCAATTTTGGAAGCAAGGTCACTATCTTTGAAGCCGCGCCGCTATTTTTACCGCGTGAAGACCGGGATGTCGCTGATGCCATTGCCCGCATTTTGCGCGACAAAGGTGTCGAGCTGATTCTGAACGCCAATGTACACTCGGTATCGTCCCAGGACGGTGCGGTACAGATACAGATGCCAGAAGAGACGCATTCGGTGGACGCGCTACTGATCGCCTCGGGGCGTAAACCGGCAACGGAAGCACTGCAACTGAAAAATGCTGGCGTGGACGTCAACGAGCGGGGCGGAATTATCGTGAATAGATATCTGCGCACCTCGGCAGATAATATCTGGGCCGTGGGCGACGTGACTGGCGGATTGCAATTTACCTATATCTCGCTGGATGATTTCCGCATTGTGCGCGACAGTTTATTGGGCGATGGGTTGCGCAACACCGGCGACCGCCAGAATGTGCCGTATTCCGTGTTTATGACACCGCCGCTTTCTCGCGTGGGGATGAGTGAAGCGCAGGCCAGAGCCAGCGGGGCGGAGGTTCAGGTCGTGACGTTACCCGTTACGGCGATCCCGCGGGCTCGGGTGATGGATGATACGCGCGGTATGCTCAAAGCCGTGGTTGATGTGAATACCCAACGGATATTAGGTGTATCGCTATTGTGTGTAGATTCACATGAAATGATTAATATCGTTAAAACCGTTATGGATGCCGGATTACCCTATACCGTTTTACGTGACCAAATATTTACCCACCCGAGCATGAGCGAATCATTAAACGATCTATTCGCATTAGTTAAATAATAAAACGCTGTGTCTGCCTTTTTGCCCCACCCGTGTGGGGCTTTTTTTATGCGTGTAGCACAGTACCTAAATAATACGTATGAACAGTTATTCTGGCGTTACGGATGGCAATAAATAGAATGTGTGAGTTTATTATATTAACACTGAATTGACTGGTTAATGGAAATAGAAATGAATATGTTGAAAGCAACTTTACTGATGACCTCTTTACTGACTGCACCTGTCACGTTTTCCGCGCTGGCGCAGTCGCCAACCGAAATTGCCCACGTTAGCGTGTCAGCCGTCTCCGCCGCGCCTTCTGTGATTGAGGAGGCCATTGCAAAACTGGCGCAGGAGAAACAGGCATCATCGTGGAAAATCACCTCAATGCGTATTGACAGCAGCACTTACGCTACGGCGATTTTGTACAAGTAAGGGCGGTTGGTATGGAAAAATATCTTCGCTTACTGGGCAAGGCCGATCGCATCGGATTAACCCTGATTCGCCTGAGCATCGCCATTGTGTTTATCTGGATTGGATTATTAAAATTCGTTCCATACGAAGCCGACAGTATTACGCCATTCGTGGCCAACAGTCCGCTAATGTCATTTTTTTATGAACATCCGCAAGAGTATCAGCAGCATTTGACGCATGAAGGGGAATTTAAACCGCAGGAGCGGGAATGGCAAGCAGCGAATAATACCTACAGCTTCTCTAATGGACTGGGCGTGGTTGAGATAATTATTGCCTTGTTGGTGCTGGCAAATCCGCTCAGCCGCAGGTTAGGATTAATCGGCGGGATTCTGGCATTCGCTACACCGATTGTCACCCTGTCCTTTTTAATCACCACGCCTGAAGCATGGGTTATGCCGCTAGGCGATCTGCACCACGGTTTCCCGTATTTATCGGGGGCCGGGCGGCTAGTGTTAAAAGATACATTAATGCTGGCGGGTGCAGTAATGATTATTGCGGATTCAGCTCGGACCCTCGTTAAGCAGCAGTACTGATTTTCTCACGTTGTACCCTCTGTAAGATAGTATGCCACTAGAGTTTAATACGGTAATTACCGGAGCCAGCATGATGCTGGCTTTTTTTTGCCATAAGCTAAATTCGTTATCCCCAAACCCCTGCTGAAAACGTCTTGTTATTCTTTTTTGTTATGCTTGTTGCGCAACTTCGCGTGGTTTTAGACTTCACTTCAGCTAGAATTAACCCGTATCAAACGTTTTTACATATCAATAAAACATTAAAGATAGTTAAAAACTTAAATTTTTATCAACAGTTTGACATGGAATCCACTAAGGTAATTAAGCGCCAGGAGTGGATGCTGATTTCGTGTTTTTGTCTGCGAACAAGACCGGAACATTTCTTAAATATGGAAATAAGGGTTTGAGAATGAGCTTTGGATTAGCAAAGGACAACAAGTTTGAAATCATAGCGATCCTGCGCGAAGAGTTGCACAAGAAGACTAAACTGGAAGTCTTATGTGAAAACAACAGCGTTATCACACAGTTAGAAAAGATTGATTTCGAGCGCTTTGTGCTTTCTCCGCACAAAGACATCGTTCCTGAAAAGGTCCAATACTTCATCCTGCACAGTGATAGCGGGATTGTTAAATTTAGCGCCAGATACGAACAGGCGTCCGCAGGTGATGCGCAAGCAGGGTTGTCGTACCTTATCCCGGATATGATTTTCTTTGCGCAACAGCGACAAAATCAGCGTTTCTCCTTCCTCAAGGGCTATGATTTTTTCTGTTCTGGTCGTTACAAAAACGGCGAAAATTACTCACTGAAGATTAAAAATATTTCTCAGGGGGGCTGCGCATTAATCGTTAAGGATGTGAATGCACGATTCCTTTATAAAGATGCGGTTATTAAAGGTGCCACCCTGGATTTTGATGTGTTTGGCAGTTTACTGCTTGATCTCAAAGTGATTGATGTCGTCATGATCAATGAGTTTGATGATGATAATCAGTTGTACTCCTGCTACCAGATATCGTGCGAGTTTGACTATAAGAACCGTCGTGAAGAGGCGGAAGTCGAGAAAATAATCATCAAATTTTTAATGAGTAATAAGATTCGAAGTTTATAAGGAACGGTGAACAGGATGTTGATGTGCGGCACTGATAATTTTGTGGGCAGCGGTATGTTCGCCTATCTGACAAGTAAACATATCCCTATCAAAACATTCCCGTTTGAGGATATGTTGCAGCAATCATCATTGTGCCAACATCAAACAATGGTTTTTAATATCATTAACAATGAACAACCGTGTTCTGCAATTGTGCAGTTTTTGAATAAAAACCGATTTAAATTTTATAATAACGTTATTGTCATTGTCGCTGACAGTTTGGTGGCGAAATTATGTGTTGAGTTATTATATGTGGAAAAGACCATTGTCCTGACGGAAAAATCATCACTGCGTGATTTTGGACAACTGGCTACGCTGGCGGTTGGGAAATGGAATCCCCGACTGTATCGGTCGCAGAAAAGGCTCACGGAAAGAGAACAGCAGATCCTCAATCTGTTGGTAAGTGGTTATACTGCCAGAGAAATTTCTGAATTAGTCAGTTTGAATTATAAAACGATTCAAGCGCACAAGATGCGGGTCGTTACGAAACTGGGACTGGCCAATACCTCTGATTTAAATAAATTAATTATTAGGTTTACCCATAGCTTGTCTTTTTTACCCTGATCTGAATATTCTTTTCTGATGTGAAATACGTAAAAGTAGATACAATTTGGGAGTGATTTCGACTGGTTTTTGTTGTGGTGATGGGGGGGAAGGGGTGTGTTAGATTCCAGTGATGTGCTAACGGCGCTTGAAAAAGCATTCAATACCAGTCAGCTTTATATGGTTTATCAACCTATTTTTAACTTACAAACCCACACTATTAGTGGGTTTGAAGCGTTAATGCGTTGGAATAGCCCGCAGATGGGCATGATCTCCCCTGATGTTTTTATTACGGTGCTGGAAAATAGCGGCAATATATTTTCCATAGAGGAGATGGTAAGCAACCCTCCATGGGATATTGCCGCCTCCTGGCCAGACCCTCTTTCTCTCTCTGTTAATATTTCTGCCCTTGAATTCTGCGATCCACTGCTCCCACAACGTGTCAGACAAAATCTCGCCGCCAGTGGACTGCCTGCTCATCGATGCCAAATAGAGATCACGGAAACGTCGCCGCTGTGCGACAGCCAGATAGCCGCTAAAAACATGACAGAACTGAAGGCGATTGGGGTGAAGCTGGCGCTTGATGATTTTGGTACCGGGCACGCGAACCTTAATTATCTGCTGAAGTATCCGTTTGATACCTTAAAGATTGATAAAGAATTTGTTGCAGGCATCGAGCCCGATACCCGATCGGCAAAGATCGTTGAGGGTATTATTTCATTAGCTCACAATTTTGGCATTGAAGTGCTGGCTGAAGGGGTAGAAACCCATGCCCAGTTAGAACGTTTGACGCTGATTGGCTGCGATAAAATTCAGGGTTTTTTCATCTCTCCTCCGGTGATGGCCGAAGACATTCCCGCACTGTTAACCCAATTTAGCCGTTAATCACTCTCTCCCTGGGCTATAACGCCTTTTTCCTGATGGCGGCGCACGCGCGTTATCCGGACAACCGCCGGACAACCGATGTTGATTCCCTCGCGCATAAAAAAGCCCTCTGTAATAACAGAGGGCTGGCTACGTTTACGTTAGATTAAAACGATTTCTTAAAGCCAATAGATGCATTCACCGGGGCTTCAATCTGCGACTTACTGCTGCCGTTGCTGAATTGCGTACCCAATTCACCGTAGACCTGCACATTCCGGTCAATAGACCAGCTCAGACCGGCGGCGACTTCGGTGCTGGAGTACTGCTGTGACGATTCCAGCGTAGTGGTGGCAACCGCATTGCTAAACTGCGTCTTGTCTTTTGAACCCAGACCCTGCCAGACGTTCACCCGGCCGTAAGGCTGGAATTTGCCGTGGTTGGTATCATAGTCTGCGACCAGACGCACACCCAGACGCGCGGTAAACGAATCGGCGGTATCCATCTTGACCTTCGTTTGGGTGACGCCATCCAACGTACTGTTATCGAAGTTGCTGTACTGATAGATCAACTGCGCCTGAGGCTCCAGACTCCAGGCGCTGGCGCCTAAGCGGAATGACTTGCCCACTTCCGTTGAGGCCGTCAGCGTATTGCCTTTCACCGTGTGCGAGCCGTTATTTCCGGATGCCGACAGACGGGATTTATGGTTACCGTACTGCAGGACGTTGTCGACATACATTCCGTCATCCGAGAACCAAGTGGCATAACCGCCAACGTAAAACGCGTTGTCGTCGATATTACCGCCTTTGCCATCGCTGCCGGTTTTGGTGCCTTTAACACTACTGTCGATGTCGAGCACGCTGGCATACATCCCGGCTTTCCAGCTTTCATTGGCGTACATATCGACGCCGACCTGGATGCCCATGGTATGTGAATTGGTTTGTGTCCCTGTCGCATCATCCAGCTTGGTTTTGCCGGAGTAACCAATCATTCTGGCCCACGCGCGGTTATCTTCATCAATACCCGGTTTCACCTCGTCACCCATACGCTGGTGCATGTTACCCAGCAGGCTGATGTCACCCTGGCGAACGACGCTGGCGAGGCCGGAGTACAGCATGGTTTCCGGACGGTATTCGCTTCTCAGATACCAGTTTTCACCCTGACCTTGCGCGTTACCGGCGTGCAGTTGGTACTCAAATGCACCTGCAGCCATGCGTTCAGCGGCAAGATGGAAGGCGTCTCGCGAGGTCTGCGCGGTGGTGGTGGCGCCATTCAGCGCGGTGACCACTTCGATGCCGTCACCCACGGTAGGCGCGCCGAGGCCGGAGCCGTCAACATCAAGCAACGTTTTCCCGCTGGCTTTACCGCCGTCGATAATCAGGCGATCGGCAATACCCGCGCCGCGACCATTCTGCGTGGCTGCCATGTTGATAGTGCCTTTCTCGCCGGTGTAGTCTCCTTTGACGGTTAAGGTTGTACCAATTTGCTGACCGATAAGCGACACATCGCCGCCGTTACTCAGCCCGGCTACCGTCTGGTTGTAGCCTTGGGTGTTAAGCGTAGTGTCCGCAACCACATAGTGGTGCGACGCCGCGCTCAGGGTGTTGGTATCACCCGCTTGCAGCACGCCGTGGGTAATCAGCGTTGCGCCGCTGTAGCTGTTTTTACCCTGCAACTCGGTGGTGCCGTTGCCGGTCTGGTGCAGTTGACCTTTGCCGCTGATATCACCGGTTAATGCCAGGGTATCAGCGCGATTGACGCTGAGTACGCCATTATCAACGATATCACCCTGAATGCTGCCGATATCGCCGCCGGTGCCGAGTTGTAATACGCCCTGGTTGATGGTGGTACCGCCGGTGTAGGTGTTATCCAGCGTCAGGGTGAGTGAACCTTTGCCGGTTTTAATCAACTGACCATGACCTTCGACTTCGGTCAGCAGGGATACATCGTGCCCGTTGGTGTCGAACGTCCCGCCACCGGATTCCAGCGTTACCTGACGTGCGGTATCGAACGCGTCGCCATATTTCAGCGTACCACCATTAAAGGTGATGCCAGTATCTGCTGCGCCAAGGTTGGTATCACCGGCTACCTGAAGCGTACCTGAAGTGATAGTGGTGCCACCGCTGTAGGTATTGTCGCCCGTGAGGATCAGCGTACCAAGATCGCCTTTATTCAGACCGCCGGTGCCACGGATCACGCTGTCAATGGTGGCGGTGTAGTTAACGCCGTCTACCGTACCATCGCCAACGCGGATCAGCGTATTGGCGGTATCGGTGGTGATAGCCTCTCCGCCGACGCGATAGCCGTCGGTGGCGAACTGTGCACCGCTGATGATGACGTCGCCTTTGCTGTTATCGACCGTCACATTGCCTGCCTCGCCCTGGAAGACGGCAAACGCGGCATCGGTAAATGGCGCGTTCAGCGCGCCTTCTGGCGTGGATTCATCGGTGGTCCAGTTGTCATTCCCCTGGCTGGATTGCCAGATCCCGTCGCCACCGTTAATCACGCCGTTGTTTTTCAGGTTGCCGTTCTCACCGCCGGTGCCGTCCCAGAAGCGCAGCGTCAGCCCGGCATGGTTGACCAGGTTTACCTGATTTTTAACCGAGGTTTGTACATACAGGCTGTCCGCGGCTTCCGGTGCGTTAGCAATATCCATCACGTTATTGGTCAACGTGCCGGTATAGTTGATCACGCGATAAACCCCAACGTCAAAACTGCCGTTCGGTGAGGTCTCGATGTTGAGCTTGCCGTCAAGCGTCAGATCGCCGTTGACATCAATCAGATCGTTGAAAGCTCCGCCTGGGGTATAGGCCTGACCAAACTGATAATCCAGCTGTGCGTTATCGCTTAGCGTCAGCGAACCGGTGGTCAGTTTACCGACGCTGTTGATGGCCGCACCGGCGGTAATGTGACCGTTATCCTGCACATCCACCGCGCCGCCGATAATGCCGTTACCGCCGAGCGTAGCGCCGGTTTTCACCGTGACCTGGCCGGTTGCGGCAGACTGATTACCATTGACCAGCAGCACGCCCTGGTCAACATCCGTGATGCCGGTCCAGGTGTTGTCGCCGGTCAGGGTCAGCGTACCGTCGCCGATTTTCACCAGGCTGCCGTCGTTGCCGCTGATAACGCCGCTGATAGTGTCAGCCAGATTTAGATTACCCAGCGACAGTTGCTTGTTACCCAGCTCGACATTACCCGCACCGGACAGTGAACCGATGGAGGTGGCGCTGTTGACTGCGCTGACATCCACCAGGCCGTCCGCCAGGTTTTTGACCACCGTATTTTCCGCCATCGCGTTATCAGCCGCGGTCATCAGGCCGCTGTTGTTTACCGTGGCATTGCCGCCGCTGGCGTTGTCTTCCAGTGCCAGGGTGCTGTCTTTCGCTACGTTGACCGTCGCGTTAGCGGCGGTGGTTTTATCGCGTAATACTGCTTTCGCTTTACCTGTCAGATTCAGGTTGGCGCTGGCGGCAGTGACGGTATCGGCCAGCGTTAACAGACTGTCGGCGATGTTCATGGTCAGCGATGTCAGGCTGGTGTCTGCACCATTGATGTTCAGCGTTGCGCCGTTAGTGACGTTAACAGTGCTGCTTTCATTGCTGCCGAACGCCCCGGTTTTACTGACGTTAACCGTCACATTATGGCTATTTCCGGTCCCGGCAATTTCGGTTTCCCCTTGGTAGCTGTTGGCGCGGTCAAGCGTTAAGGTACTGCCCGCATCGCTTGAGCTACTGGTCACTTTCAGCTTGCCATCACCGGTAATATCGCCGGTTGGGGTGAAATGGTGCGAATTGAGATCAAATACCGCCGCGTTAGCATTGGCGCCCAGCTCGATGGTACGGTTGCTGGTCAAATCAGCGCCCAGTTGCAGCGTGGAGGCGTTATTGATGACCAAATCCGTGCCACTCTGGCCGAGGTTGCTGTCGGCGGAGATTTGCAAGGTGCCGCCGTCAATGCGCGTGCCGCCGCGATATTCGTTATCACCGCTGAGGATCAGACGGCCGAGGTCGGTTTTCACCAGCGTCAGCCGATCGCGGGCGCTGGCCTCGCGAAGGATAGATTCAATGGTCGCGGTATAGTTTTGTCCCGCGCCACCGGCCCCGACGCGCAGCAGCAGTTCACCGGTGCCCGGCGTTTGACCCGCATGTGTGGCCGTTTCGGTGGTGGCATAAGCGTTGAGCGCATCGCCTTTCACGACATAGCCGTCGGCGTCAAACTGTGCTCCGGAGAAATTGACGTCACCTTTGGCGTCATCCACGGTGACGGTACCGCCTTTGGTGGTAAACACGGCGAAGGATTTCTGCGCCCACGGCGCGTTGCCCTCGCCGGTGGCCGTTGTCCAGTTGTTGTCACCCTGATCGCCAATCGCCATCCATTTGCCATCGCCGCCGTCAATCTTGCTGTCGCCTTCAATGCCCGATTTACCGTGGCTTTGGTTGACGGTTGCGCCGTCCCAGAATTGCAGCGTGACGCCGTTGGCGTTGACCAGGTTGACCTGTTTGTCGATAGCGGTCTGGACAAAAATGTTGCTCTTATCCTGACTGTCTGGCACCGCGCCCAGCTCCAGCGTCCGGTTATCCAGCGTACCGCCGTAGTTATAAATACGGTAGACACCCGGTCCAAAATTACCGCCCTGAGACGTGGTGACGTCCAGCGTCCCGTCCAGTTGCAGATTGCCGCTGACAGTAATCAGGTCATTCAGCGCGCCACCCGGCGTATACGCCTGACCCAGCTCGAAGGCGGAGGTGGTTTTGCTGCCCAGTTGCAGGCCGCCGTTAATGGTTAACGTTCCCGCACCGCCGTCACCCGCGCTGAGGGTCGAGGCGTCGTTCATCAGCACATTGCCGCCGATAGTGCCGTTACCGCCAAGCGTGGACATGCCGCTGACGATGGTTGCGCCCGTAGCCGCACTCTGATTACCGTTTACCAGCAGCGTACCGTGGGTGACGGTGGTGTCACCGGTATAGGTGTTATCGCCCGCCAGGCGCGTAATGCCACCGCCGATTTGCTGCAGCGCGCCGATACCCGAAATCACGCCGCCGAGCAGCACATTATTGGCGCGATTAATCGCCAGTACGCCGTTGTCGAGGATGTTTGATACGGCGCTGACTTCGCCGGTATCGCCGCCGGAACCTAACTGCAGCGTCCCCGTTTGATCAATGGAGGTGGAACCGGTGTAGGTGTTGTTGGCGGTGAAGATCGTAGTCCCACCTGCCGCACGTTCAAATTTCCCGTCACCGCTGATGACGCCGTCGTAAATTTGCGCGGCTGACGTATCGCCCTGGGTATCAAAGATAACCCTGCTGCTGGTGCCCTGGGTTTTCACGTCATAATTGCCAATGGTCGCGGCGGTGCTGGTGGACTCGACGTGGTCGCCGGTACGCAGCGTTGCACCATTGTTTACGGCAATGGTTTTGCTCGCCAGACTCAGATTTTCAACGACGCGGACATCCGCGTTTGACCCGGTAATGGTCAGCGAGTCCCAGCCGGTGCCAATGTTGGTGCCGGTATTCAGGTTGTCGCTCGCCAGCGTGCCAATCTTCGCATCTTTTGTATCGCTGAAGGTGAGGGCGTTACCTTTACCTTCGGCTGTCACGATATGGCGCGTTTTATCCAGCGTCACATTGCCGATGCTGGCTTTATTGTTGCCGCCGGTGCCGGCGAAATTCACCTCGCCCGCAAAGGTGCCGCTTTGCCAGTTAAAGGTGTCCGTGCCTTCACCGGTGTTGATCACGCCGCTGGTCACACCGCCGCTGATATCAATGGCGTCATTGCCTTTACCAGACTGAATGGCTACGGCCGTGTCGTTGATGGCCTGCAGGGTGCCGGTGTTGGTGATTTTTTTATTGCTGTCACCGCTGGCATCAATCACCGGTGCGCTGGTGCTGGCAGAGATAATTTTGCCGCTATTGCTGACGGCGCGGACGTTCTTCGCGATGATCGCCGAGCCGCCTGCGCCGTCACGTACATTGATATCGGCATTGGTGGTGAGCGCGCCATCGGTATTCGCGCGAATACCGCTGCCTTCAGCCTTAAGGACCTCAATGGTATAGCCTTTGCCTATGCTCAGGTCGCCCGATGTTTCGCCGCCATTACGTTGTTCAAAGGCGAAGCCGGTACCTTTCCCGTGAACGTTGAGGATATTTCCCTCGCTGTCACGATCGGTCATGGTGAGCGCCACGCTGGTGCGGATCCCCGCGCCATCGTTGGAGTCAATGGTCACGTTGCGCAGCAGGATATTGTTGTTGTTGGCATCGTTTTGAATGCCTGCGCCAGTTCCATCGGCGCGGATCATCACGCTTTGCGCGGACAGCGCACCGGCTTTATCGGCGAGGCGAATACCGTCAGCGGAACCGTTGGTGGTAATACTGTCACCGGAAATGCCATTAATCAGTAAACTGGCACCTTCAGTCAGTAGAACACCGGCAGTACCATCATCGACCAGGATTTGGCCCAGTTTATTAATCTGCGCACTGGCTCCCGAAGCCCGAACACCGATACCGTTACTGACATGCAGGGCATTGTCGGAATTGTTGGTGAAACGCCCGCCTTGCTGTACATCAACACCGATGCTGTCGGTGCTGGCTAGATCGATAATGGCGTTGGCACCAAGGGTCAGATTGCCGAGATTTCTTGCCACATAGGCAATAACCTCGTTACCGCCAGTTTCAGAGGTGATCTTCGCGTTTGAGGTGAGGGTAGTTTCAGTCGGGTTACCTTGCTCGTCGTCGCCATTCAACTGATGCGCCTGACCGTCAACAATCCCGGCAATGGTTCTTTCACCGGTTAAATTGATGGTGGTTTTATCGCTGATGTTACCTGTTGCGCCGCCTTCAATCAGCAGGGCTGCGGAATCGGAGCCTTTCACGCTAAACGTGGCTTCGCCGGTGTCTACACTACTGCCTGCGCCGGTGGCGAGGACTCCGACGGAGTTTTTGCCGCTTAAGGTCAGGTCGAGATTGGAACTCGAATTATCTTTCGGGTTGGTCGTATTACCTGCAAGTTTTGCACCATTAGCGATACGAAAAATAGTGGTGTTAGCCTGACCGTTGTCATTCATCACCGCCTGACCAATGTTGGCGGTAGCCCCTTTGCCATACAGGTAATAACCAATCTGGTTGGTGCTGTTGAATAGTGGACTGCTCAGGGTGTCGACATTCGCGATGGCGTTATCACGCACGTGCACGCCGATGTTCCCGGCTTTGTTAAGTGTGATAGCGGAATCGACGTTGACCGTCGCCTGACCATTAACGCCACCCTCAGCCCAGATAGCGTAGTTACGGTTACCCACACCGCCGGTACCGTCTACCACAATAGAGCCTGAGTCGCTGGTGGTCACCAGGGCATTTTTTTTCGTCGCGCTGACGTGAATGCCGACGTTGTTGGTGCCATTGACGTTGATCTTGCCGTCATTGCGAATGATCTGACCATTTTCAGCGCCACTGTCACGAACAGTGATGCCGTAGTTCTTGATATTCCCTCCACGACCATCGCCATTGACCACAATATTGCCGGTATTCAGCACGTTGCCTGTCGCGTTGCCGATCAAGATCCCCGCAGCGTTGCGTATGCCGACGCCCAGCGTGATGAGCCCCTTATTGATGACCTCGCTGGCACTTTTGGTCATGATCCCGGCGCTTGGGCTGGAACCGCCTGGCAGGGTGGCATCCAGGGACAGATCATTGGCGTTGCGACCAAGATAAATAGAGGCATTCTGCGCGTTGGTAAAGGTCGCGTTGTCGGCGACTTCTACGCCAAAGGCAGTACCTTTACCATAGGATGCACCGTTTTTGCTCCCGTCGACGATATTGATAACGCCGTTATTCACGCCCTGCGCATCGTTGGACAGTTGCATGCCAATGGCCAGCGTCAGCGAGGTATCGGGACTATCCTTGCTCCAGGGGTCGGCGGCAGAGGCGGTACCGAAGTTATCGGTGGTGATGGCCTGGTTGATGGTGCCGTTGTTGGTAATGGTGCTGGCGCCTTGTCCCTGCATACCAAATGCGCCATAGCTGTTGACCTTTTGATTACCGTCTTTATCAATAAACAACCCGGAGTTGATCGTTCCGTGGTTGGTTGCCGTCGCGTCTTTCGCCAACATGCCGATGGCCAAACTTTGCCCGCCGGAGGAACGCAATGCGTTCAGTTCGCCGAGGTTAGTGATAACCCCACCGTCAATGGCTTTCATTACGCCATTAATGCTGCCGTCAACGGCGATCATCGCACCTTGGTTTAGGGTGCCGGTAGTCCCTGTGCCGTTGGCATAGATAGCGTGCAGCTCACCACGCCCGGCGGTAGTGTTATTCGTATGCGACAGGCCGTCGGTCCAGACGTTGTAATCCCAGGTGATAACATCAGATTCTTTACCGGAACTAAGCACGTTTTCAATCAACTTGGCATACTTCGCTTGCGCAGCGGATACCGTCGTTATTTGGCTATTTTCGGCATCCAGCCACAGCTGGATCTGGCTGACTTTTTGTCCATCCGGTTTTTGTGCGGCGTCATCACTTTCGCCTAACAGCCAGCTATTGAACTTAGCCAGCTCCGCGGCCGTTGTAATTGAGAACGTTTTGGTACCTGTTTCGATAACCTCACCGGCATCGTTATAACCGTAAGCCATTAGCGTTACATCAGTGCCAAATACGGAGGTGGTCCGTGAGCCGTGAAATGTTTCCGTTGGTACAACCGGGGCAGCGTTGAATTTTATGTAGTTATCGGACTGCCAGTTCACCTGGCTGTTGGCGCCCTGCGCTTGCAGCAGTGAGGAGTCCTTGGCCAGCAATTCGATGGTATTGGCCTTGTCACGTACGTTAAGCGTGTCGTTGCCAATATTCAGATTGGCGATGCCTCCGTTTGTCGCCAGAGCGATACCAAATTGCTTATAGATTTGCGTTTGCTGTGGATCATAAGTGTTCAACACCGCATCACCGATTTGTGATTCGGTGATAAAACCGGCTAATGCGCTGGTATCGAAGACTTTAATTGGCTCGGGTTCTCCCGGAAGCGCCGGATCAAAAACATCAAAATCTATGCTCTGCGAAGGTTTCGCCGATTGAGTATGAGTCAGGTATTCTGCCAGTTGCTCCACGGTGGAGATCGTTTTGACGTTCTGATCCGGCCCGGTGGCTTTTAGGGTGATTTTTCCGTTTTGCAGCAGCTCTCTGATGGTGGTTGACTCCACAACGCCGCTTTGACCTGGGGCAATCGTTGGGATTGCGCCGCTGATGTTGAGCGCCTGACCGGTAGAGTTATCTTCATATAAGAAGCCATAATTATGAATTCCTTCATTTACCTCAGCTGAAATACCTCTCTGATAGTCAGTATAAATATTGTGCTCACCTGTATCGATAATCGGTGCCGCAGATGCCAGCATTGAAGCACCGCTTAATGCACTGGCCGCCAATACCGCGACAGTTTTACGCGAACTGCTTTTTTTCTTGCCTTTGGTTAATTCAGAAACGACAACCCAGATACCGAGTACCGCGTTCCAAATAATGCTGTAAACTTTATTCATATATAACCCTTATCTGCATTTTATATTGCATGCGTTATTACGTTGAGTTGTTGGCTATGGTTGGCACGCGGGAGTGCTACCTGGCAGGTCGATTTTTAAAAATGGGGATGCCTTCCGGGTTTCGCGGAATAAAAGACGAACTGAAAGTGAGTCCCTTTTAAAAAATAATCGTTATGGTCGTCCTTAAATAAGTCAGTTACGGCTGGCTATAGTGCGAGATGGTGTACTTGAGCCGGGTATTGGTTTTGCCAAGCTTTCTGGCAATGTTGCTTTTGTACGCCCCAATGGTTTTTTCACTTTTTTGCGATGCGCCGGCGATTTGAGTCAGCGTCCAACCGCGGGCCAACATCATCATGACGTTAAATTCGTTTGCGGTTATTTTGTTATGTACTGCTTTGATAGTGCGTGATTTTTTTATTTGAGTGATAGAGGTGAATGCGTGCAAAAGTTGATCAAGAGAGTCGTCTTGATCGAGAAAATGCATGTTCATCCCGCAAACGGTTTGAAAAAGTGAAAAAGTGGCTTCATCGGCCAGAACGATAATCATCGTCGCAGGGCGTAAGGCCATGTTGCGGATAACTCTGGCATATTTTAAAAAATCAGAATTGCCAGGATTAATAATGATGCAATCCAATTTATGAGAATGTATGTTGACGGCAGAAAGCGTCTGAGAGGAGTGGTACGTGATATCCGTAAATAATGCTGAACCACGTAAAATTTCTCGCATGCCAAGCCATGGGTAAAGTGAGTCACCCAAAAATATAGCTTTAGACATAACGATCTCCTTGAAATTTTGATGCAAGCAATCGCCTCTTTTTTTTATTAAAAAGAGTTCCTCGCGATGCGTGAAATGTTAATTAAAACGAATATCCCGTTCTGTGTTTTGAACGTATCCTTATTAATTTCGGTTTCAACAGATACTTTCTGTATTTATTAAAATCTTTAACTATTCTTAATGTTGATATTACACTTTGTTAAAATTTAAGATAAATCGTTTAAATCACCTCTGGGCAGATGATTGATAGATTTCGCTTATGAATCGAGAAAATTGCGGACTGGATAACCCTAGAGACACAGGGGATTCTGATAGGTGTGGCTAAGAAGGTCGCCAAAAAAGAGCGTAATTCAGTTGGATAGGGCTCATTTTTAGCACAATGAGAACGCTGTAAGATAATTCTTAACTTAAACCAGGCTGGCGCGGAGGGTGTATAGGGGAGGGATGAAAATATTGCCATATTCAAATTTATTTACGTCTTCATTTTGTTTTATGGTGTTATGTTCTTTGATTTTATAAGTTTCAAGGATTTAATTCTAAAATTGTCTTTTTGTGCTTAATTTGAAAATCACACGAAAGAATAGCGATTAGCTTGTTTTTTGTACGTCGTCGGCTTATCCGGCCAGCAGTTCTTGCTCGACCTGGCGTACCTGATCTTCCAGCGTATTGCGGATCTCGGTTAACGCCCGTTGTTGGTCGGCAAAGTAGGCTTCCTTATCTGTCACAGAGGCGGCGAGACGCCAGGCGTTCTCAGCTTCCAGTTCGCTAATCTCGTTGAGCAAGCTGCTAATTTGCTCTCTGAGCTGCTGTATCTTGCGGCGTAAATGTTGCAGATCGTTGAGGCGGTCGCTTGCCATCATCGGTTCGAGACCGTTTTGCAACTGGGTAAGCAGCGTACGAACGGCGGCCAGATCGGCATTTTGTCGCGCCTGATTCAACTGTACCATCATCTGGTGCGCTTTATCTTTTAGGTCATCCGCAACCACGTCCGGGTGGCACAGGCGACTGGCCTGCCGCCACAGGCGTTTTAGTTCATTGCGCTCATCATGAGAAAGTGTCCGTTCGCGGTTATAACGATGCTGCGCGTCCTGCTGTTGCTCCTGATATTCATCATATTCGTGACGGGCTTCTTCCTGCGCCTGGCGGGTGGCGCTGTCATCCTGGCGGGAAAAGTCGTTTTCCAGTTCGCGAATTTCCGCCAGCAGGGCGGTGATAAGCTCCGTTTGCTGCTGAATGCGCTGCCGGGTTTCCACTGATTCGCGCGAGTCTGAACGCTGGCTCATCCACTGCTGTTTGAGTTGCGCCAGTTGATCGACCGCCTGAGAAATAAAGTGCTGACAGGACTGATAATCTTTTTCCCGGCGTTTGCGCTCAGCTTCCTGCTTACGTTGCGCACTGGCGGCCAGATGTTTACGCAACTCGAGAATACGACTCATCAGTGGCCCAAGGTGCTGATGATACAAGTCGTTGAAGTCATCAAGGATTTGAATGCGTGCATTGCGTTTATCAATTAAGTCGCGCAACTGAGTTTCAAGTGCTTTTAGCTCAAGTTTGCTGGCAGCGATGCCGGGATCTTGCCACGTTGATACCGCTCGCTGTGATTGCAGCCAGCCGGTGATTTCATGCAGGGCATCGCTGAAGCGTCGTGCTTCAAGCGCCTGAACGATCGTCTTCGGTACGTCCGTCAACGTGTCATTTTTCAAATGCACTAGTTGCTGGAAAATGATCTCATCATCTTCCAGTTCGATGGCACTTTTGATGATTTCAAGACGTTTAATGATCTTATTCATGACGGTCGCTGCCCGGCGTGGCTTAAAGCGCGTGACAGGAACCTGACCTGGGGAACGCGTTTAAAAATGTTGAAAAAACAGTAAGGTGCATTTTGTGGCCTGCGGTGCCTTTTCGTCCAGAATAATTCACGGTAATTATAAGAAAGCGGAGGTAGCGCGCGTCAGTCGCACTCTTCAAACCTCCGTTTCATCTTTTTTATTCACGAGCTAATTATTCTTGATTCAATAAAGATAATGCGTATAGTTCTCATTCTCTTTTGTTATTAACCATTTCCGTACACTCTGGTAAGGATCCCCGCAATGAAAAAAACAACATCCGCTCTGGCATTGCTGATTGCCGCAGCGCTAAGTGGCTGTGCCGCACATTCAACGCCAGCCAGTCGTACGGCGGTACAGGAAAAAGCGGTGACGCCAGCTGCTACTGATGTCCAGCAGCGTGCGTTGGCTGATGGTCTGTATGAAATGGCGCTGAGTCCGGCGGGCGATGCGCTGTATGTTGCCAGTGCGGAAGGATTTAAAGATGTCCAGGGCGGGGTGGTTTACAAACTGGATCCGAAAACGCTCAAGACGCTCGGTCTAAGCCATACCGATATGAAAAACTTTGGTATGGCGCTCTCGCCAGACGGTAAAACGGTGTACGTTACTAACTCACTGGACGGCGGCTTGAGCGCCCTGAATACCGCCGATGGTAAAGTGAAAAATCGTGTACTGTTCCCGGAACGTAATGCCGAAGGTTTCCCGTACGGTGCGCGCCAGGTGCTGCTGCATAATGGCCTGCTCTATATTGGCGCGGTGGCTGACCCGGCGGTAATTTGGGTGGTGGATGCCGAAACCCTGAAGCTGAAAACCCGTATCAAAAACACCGGTAAATGGATGACCGGTCTGCATTACTCTGACGTCACTCAGCGTATTTATGCCGCCAATGGCGGTGGCGAAATCCTGGTGATCAACCCGCGTAATCAGCGTATAGAGAAACGCTGGAAGCCGCTGGGTGAGAAACCTGCGCTGTTGCTGAATATGGCAGAAGACGCGCAAACGGGCCGTTTGTTTGTCACCGATAACTCGCAAGCGAAAACGACTCTGGTGCTGGATATCCACACCGGTAAATTGCTCAAGCAACTCGATGTTGGCGATTCGTTAGCGGTGAAATTCAATGCAAAGCGCAACGAAATCTATATTACCCAGCGTGATGCCGGGAAACTACTTAGCCTGAATGCAACCGACTACAGTGTGAAGAAAAGCTGGGATCTGCCGCCGAACCCGAATAGCCTGCTGCTCTCTGCGGATGGGCAAACGCTGTTTGTCACTGTGAAGCAGAAATTCAATAAAGACCACTCCACGGATGCACCCGATAACGTGGTGCGTATTGATCTGAATAAATAACAACAACGCGTTGGCTTCCGCTAACGCCCGTTGATTGGTGACTTTTTTCCTGCGCCTCGGTGCGTTGGGCAAGGATGCCCGGCGTATCCAAACGATTGCGCCTTGCGACAACCAGGTTGAAATGTTAAAAGAAGCCCCTTCAATATAAACGACACAGGGGTAGGGCGTGAAAAACGCGTCATCTGCATCCGACACCAGCGTGTCCGATGCCGCGTCAACGAGTGAGCCGACGCTTCAGCGGGGGTTGCAAAACCGCCATATTCAGTTAATTGCGCTGGGCGGCGCAATTGGTACGGGTCTGTTTCTGGGCATTGGCCCGGCGATTCAAATGGCAGGACCGGCGGTGCTGTTGGGCTATGGCGTAGCCGGGATCATCGCGTTTCTGATCATGCGCCAACTGGGCGAAATGGTGGTTGAAGAACCCGTTTCCGGATCGTTTGCCCACTTTGCCTATAAATACTGGGGACCGTTTGCCGGTTTTCTGTCTGGCTGGAACTACTGGGTGATGTTTGTGTTGGTCGGCATGGCTGAACTGACGGCGGCTGGGATCTACATGCAATACTGGCTTCCCGATGTGCCTACCTGGATTTGGGCCGCCGTATTCTTCGTGATCATCAATGCCATCAACCTGGTCAACGTGCGACTGTATGGCGAAACCGAGTTTTGGTTTGCATTGATCAAAGTGCTGGCGATTATTGGCATGATTGGCTTCGGCGTCTGGATGTTGTTTTCTGGTCACGGTGGCGAACAGGCAAGTATCGATAACCTCTGGCGCTATAACGGCTTTTTTGCCACCGGCTGGAACGGGCTGATCCTCTCGCTGGCGGTGATCATGTTCTCCTTTGGTGGACTGGAACTGATCGGTATTACTGCGGCAGAAGCGCAGGATCCGCAAAAAAGTATTCCGAAAGCGGTAAACCAGGTGGTGTATCGTATTCTGCTGTTTTACATCGGTTCACTGGTGGTGCTGCTGGCGCTATACCCGTGGGTTGAAGTGAAATCAAACAGCAGCCCGTTTGTGATGATTTTCCATAATCTTGACAGCAACGTGGTGGCTTCCGCGCTGAACTTCGTTATTTTGGTGGCTTCTCTGTCGGTGTATAACAGCGGCGTGTACTCCAACAGCCGCATGCTGTTTGGCCTCTCCGTGCAGGGCAATGCGCCGAAGTTCTTGACCCGCGTCAGCC
Organism: Citrobacter sp. KH_055_1; assembly: GCF_057838705.1. Taxonomy (NCBI): domain Bacteria; kingdom Pseudomonadati; phylum Pseudomonadota; class Gammaproteobacteria; order Enterobacterales; family Enterobacteriaceae; genus Citrobacter; species Citrobacter sp. KH_055_1. The sequence goes on along the minus strand of NZ_CM174473.1, from coordinate 3,430,145 downwards.
GTCGCGGCGTACCGGTTAACTCTTTGGTGCTTTCCGGGGCGATCACCTCGCTGGTGGTGCTGATCAACTACGCGCTGCCGCAAAAGGCCTTCAGCCTGCTGATGGCGCTTGTCGTGGCGACGCTGCTGTTGAACTGGATCATGATTTGCCTGGCGCACCTGCGCTTTCGCGCGGCAATGCGTCGCAAAGGGCGTGACACTCAGTTTAAAGCGCTGCTGTACCCGGCCGGAAACTACCTGTGTATTGCGTTCCTCGGCATGATTCTGGTGCTGATGTGCACCATGGATGAGATGCGTCTGTCGGCGATGCTGCTACCGGCATGGATCCTGTTCTTGTTTGTGGCCTTCAAACTGCTGCGCCGTAAAGCCCGCTAATCCCTTACCGATCTCATCCTTTGCGATGAGATCGGTCACTCCCTGAACTTTATCGTGATTGATCTCCCAGTTCTGTTCTTACTGACAGGATCTTTGTTTTGTAATCGATTACTTTTCATTTGAACCTATTTGTAATCGATTACTTTTTTAAGGGTGGGGCAAAAAATGGTGTCGACAACCGAGAGTAGTGGAAAACAGAGCGTACAGTACCGGCTGCTGGTGCCGCGGCTGTCGCTGATGATGTTCTTACAGTTCTTTATCTGGGGAAGTTGGTCCGTCACGCTGGGACTGGTGATGAGCCAGCACAACATGTCGCTGCTGATTGGCGATGCGTTTTCCGCCGGACCGATAGCCTCAATCTTGTCGCCGTTTGTCTTAGGTATGCTGGTGGATCGCTTTTTTGCCTCGCAAAAAGTGATGGCGGTGATGCATCTCGCCGGGGCGGCGATCCTGTGGTTTGTGCCGCAGGCGCTGGTAGCGCAAAACGGTGCGCTGCTGATTGGCCTGCTGTTTGGCTACACGCTGTGCTACATGCCGACGCTGGCGCTGACCAATAATATTGCGTTTCACAGCCTGTCGGATAAAGACAAAACCTTCCCGGTAGTACGGGTGTTTGGCACCATAGGCTGGATTGTTGCGGGGATCTTTATCGGCGTGACAGGCATTTCGGATACCACCGGCATCTTTACGCTGGCGGCGGTTATCTCTGTGATTCTGGCGCTCTACAGCCTGACGCTGCCAAACACGCCTGCGCCCGCAAAAGGGTTGCCGGTAAAAGTCCGCGATCTGTTTTGCGCCGATGCTTTCGCCTTACTCAAAACCCGTCACTTCTTCGTCTTCTCACTCTGCGCTACGTTAATCTCGGTACCACTGGGGACCTACTACGCGTACACCGCATCGTTTCTGGCGGATGCGGGCGTTGGGGATGTCAGTACCGCGATGTCGTTCGGTCAGATGTCCGAAATCTTCTTCATGCTGGTGATCCCATTCCTGTTCAGACGGCTGGGCGTGAAATACATGTTACTGATCGGCATGTGTGCCTGGTTTGTGCGTTACGCCTTCTTTGCGCTGGGCATCAGCGAAGAAGGGCGCATCCTGCTGTATCTCGGTATTTTGCTGCACGGGGTGTGTTACGACTTCTTCTTTGTGGTCGGCTTTATCTACACCGACCGTATTGCCGGGGAAAAGGTGAAAGGCCAGGCGCAAAGCATGATCGTAATGTTTACCTACGGGATCGGCATGCTGTTGGGCTCGCAAATTTCCGGTGCGCTGTATAACCGTCTGGTGGCGGGGCAGGCAGTACCTGAGTCATGGATCCCGTTCTGGTGGATCCCGGCGGTTGCCGCGGCGGTGATTGCCGTGATTTTCCTTTTCTCTTTCAAGTATGACGAGAAAGAGCAGGCGTAATATTCAGGAGGGGTTATGAGAACCATTAAGGGACCGGGGATTTTTCTGGCGCAGTTTATCGGCGGGCAATCCCCGTTCAATACCCTGGACGGGCTGGCGCAGTGGGCCGCGGGTCTGGGCTACAAAGCCATACAGATGCCGTGTAATCATGCGTCGCTGTTCGATGTTGAACAGGCCGCTGTTAGCCAGACTTACTGCGATGATATTCGTGGAATGCTGGCGCAGCACGGACTGACGATCAGCGAATTATCCACCCATCTCGAAGGCCAACTGGTTGCCGTTCATCCCACCTACGATGACGCTTTTGATGGTTTTGCGCCGCAGGCGGTACGCGGTAATCCTCAGGCCCGACAGGCGTGGGCGACGCGGACGTTACACCAGGCTGCGGCAGCCTCGCAAAAACTGGGGTTGACGGCACACGCCACGTTTTCCGGATCGCTGGCGTGGCCCTATTTTTACCCCTGGCCGCCGCATAATGCGCAGCGTTTTGCCGAGGCATTTCAGGAACTGGCTGACCGTTGGCGGCCGATTCTCGACGGTTTTGATGAGCAGGGGGTTGATGTCTGTTTTGAAATTCATCCCGGCGAAGATCTGCATGATGGCATCACGTTCGAGCGTTTTCTTGCGCTGGTGGATAATCATCCGCGCTGCAATATGCTCTACGATCCCAGCCATCTGCTGTTGCAGCAGATGGACTATCTCGGATTTATCGACGCCTATCACTCGCGCATAAAAGCGTTTCATGTCAAGGATGCGGAGTATCGAGCCAGCAGCCGCAGCGGCGTCTACGGCGGTTACCAGCCGTGGATCGACCGCGCTGGACGCTTCCGCTCATTAGGCGACGGGCAGGTTGATTTCAAAACGATTTTCAGCAAGCTCACACAATATGATTATCCCGGCTGGGCGGTACTGGAGTGGGAATGCTGCCTGAAAGACGCAGAAACCGGCGCCCGCGAAGGCCGTGAGTTTATTCAGCGGCATATTATTCCGGTTTCATCCCACGCATTTGATGATTTCGCCGCAGGCGATGAGGTACGCAAATGATCCAGGTTGGCATTATTGGCAGCGGGTTTATTGGGCCTGCGCATATTGAGGCGCTGCGTCGACTGGGGAATGTGCAGGTGGTGGCACTCTGCGACAGTTCGCTGGCGGTGGCTCAGGCGCGGGCCAGCGTTCTACAGGTGCCTCATGCATATGGCAGTGTGGAAGCGCTGTTGGCGCACCCGGGGCTACAGGTGGTCCACAACTGTACGCCGAATCATCTGCATGCCGACATCAACCGGCAGATACTGCGTGCCGGGCTGCACGTATTTTCTGAAAAACCGCTGTGCATGGCCCCCGAAGAGGCCCATGAACTGGTGACGCTGGCGGAGCAGGCGGGGGTCGTGCACGGCGTGAGTTTTGTCTATCGCCAGTTTGCGATGGTGCAGCAGGCGGCCAGCATGGTACGCAATGGCAGCGTTGGACGTCTGTTTGCCGTGCAGGGCAGCTATTTACAGGACTGGATGCTGCTGGAGACCGACTACAACTGGCGGGTTGATGCGGCGTTGGGCGGCGGCTCGCGGGCGGTGGCCGATATTGGCTCGCACTGGTGCGACACGGTGCAGTTTGTCACCGGTAAACGCATTGTTGAGGTGATGGCCGATCTCGCGATCGTCTGGCCCACGCGGAAAGCGGACGTGGCCGGTGGTGCGACGTTTAATTCGCAGACGGTTGGTCGGCAGTTGGAGGATAAACCGGTGACCACCGAAGACCGCGGGTCGGTGCTGGTGCGGTTTGACGACGGCAGCAAAGGCTGCTTTAGCGTCTCGCAGGTTAGCGCCGGGCGCAAAAACCATCTGAGCTTTGAGATTAGCGGCAGCCAGTGTGCGTTGAGTTGGGATCAGGAAACGCCGCAGCAACTGTGGGTGGGCCACCGCCAACAGGCGAACCAGATCCTGACGGACGATCCGGGGCTAATGAATGCCGATGTCGCCGCCAGCGCGCATTTCCCCGGTGGGCATATTGAGGGCTGGCCGGATGCGTTTAAAAATATGATGCTGCAGTTCTATCAGGCCGTACAGACAGGCCAAATGCCCGCGCCACAGGCCCGACGTTTTGCCTCGTTCAAGGATGGCGCAGACGTGATGTACATCATTGATGCGATTATAAAAAGCCATCAACAGCAGCGCTGGGTGTCGGTACAGCGTTAAACCGGTCCGGTTCGCCGGGCGGTGATTTTATGGTAGCCTCAGCACAAAGCGTAAAACGCAGGATGTGTCGTCGTTATGTCTATTCAAAAAATCGCCCAGCTTGCCGGTGTGTCGGTAGCGACGGTATCACGTGTGCTGAATAACAGTGAGTCCGTCAAGGCCAAAAACCGCGAACGTGTGCTGCAGGCTATTAAGGAAAGTAATTACCAGCCCAACCTGCTGGCTCGTCAATTGCGCACGGCGCGAAGCTCGATGATCCTCGTAATGGTCTCCAACATTGCCAACCCGTTTTGTGCCGAGGTGGTGAAAGGTATTGAGGAGGAGGCGGAGAAAAATGGCTATCGCATTCTGCTGTGTAATTCCGGTTCCGATACAGCGCGTTCGAAGTCAGCGCTGAAGCTGCTGTCAGGTAAAATTGTTGATGGCATCATCACCATGGATGCCTTCTCAAAATTACCGGAACTGACCACCCTGATTGGCGATGCTCCGTGGGTGCAGTGTGCGGAATATGCCGATAAAGGTGCGGTTTCCTGTGTGGGCATTAACGATGTAGACGCCGCGCAGTCGGTGATATCGCATCTGGTAGACAAGGGCTATCGGCGTATTGCGCTGATCAACCATGACCTGAGCTACAAATACGCCCGTTTGCGTGAACGCGGCTACAAGGCGGCGCTGCATGCGTTATCGCTGGAGTATCAGGCAGTGGAGTACGCCCGTGAGTTAAGTTCCAGCGCCGGGATCGCGGCGATGGAAAACCTGCTGGCGGCCGAGGCGAAACCCGACGCGGTGTTTGCGGTATCGGACACGCTGGCAGCCGGTGCGATGCGTGCTATTAGCAACGCCGGGTTACAGATCCCGCAGGATATCGCCGTGGTGGGCTTTGACGGTACGGAATTGGCTGAAATGGTCTCCCCACAGCTTTCAACTATTGAGCAACCTTCGCGTGATATTGGCCGCAAGGCGGTGGGGTTATTACTGAATAAAATCGATAACCCCGATGCCCCAACAGAAAGGGTGATGATGGACTGGCGCTATATTGCGCGCGCCAGTAGCTAAAGATTAACGCTGAAACGCCCCTGACAGGGCGCGAATATCATTCCCGGTCGGCGACTGATGAATACGTAATCCGAACTCTTCGACCACAGCAAAAATATGGTCGAAGATGTCAGCCTGAATACTTTCATATTCCAGCCACACCACTGTATTAGTAAAAGCATAAATCTCAATCGGCAACCCGTGGTCGTCCGGAGCTAACTGGCGCACCATTAACGTCATATCTTTGCGAATGCGCGGATGGTGACGTAAATATTCGTTCAGGTAGGCGCGAAACGTCCCGATATTGGTCATCCGGCGATGATTCAAGACGGATTCAGGCGCATCTAATTGCTGGTTCCACTCGTTAATTTCCTGAAGGCGCGTGGTCAAATACGGTTTCAGCAGATGCGCTTTATGCAATCGCTGGCGCTCATCTTCATCGAGAAAACGAATGCTGGTGGCATCGATGCTGATACTGCGCTTAATTCGCCGACCGCCGGACGCTGACATGCCGCTCCAGTTTTTAAACGAGTCAGAGACCAGCGACCAGGTGGGAATGGTGGTGATGGTATTATCCCAGTTGCGTACTTTGACGGTGGTTAAACCAATATCGATCACCGCACCATCTGCGCCGTATTTCGGCATTTCCAGCCAGTCGCCCAGTTTGAGCATATCGTTGGCCGAAAGCTGTATTCCGGCTACCAGACCGAGGATCGGGTCTTTAAACACCAGCATTAAGACTGCCGCCATGGCACCCAGACCGCTTATCAGGATGGCGGGTGATTGACCAATCAGCAGTGAAATCATCAGAATGCCGACGAGAATCGCGCCGATTAACTTGATCCCCTGAAAGATGCCTTTCAGCGGCAACTGCGAGGCGGCGGGGAGTTTTTGCGACAGATTAAGAATAACGTCGAGCAGAGAAAAGACCGACAGCAGGGCGTACATCATGATCCACAACTGGGCGCAGGTGACTAATATCTCTGCGGCTTCGCTGCCTTTTTGTAGCCAGAGCGCGGCCTGTATATTGACGATGATACCTTGCAGCGTAAACGCCAGGCGGTGAAATAGCTTGTTCTGCGTGATGATTTGCAGCCACAGGCGGGAGCTGGCGTTGGCGCGTTTTTCAAATGCGCGTAGTACCACCCAGTGCAAAATAACGTGAACAATAATGGCGGTGATAAAAATAATGCCAAAAATCATCACCAGCGAAGTGGTGTGATTCATTTCAATGCCGAGGTCTTCTACCTGAGATATCAATTCCTGCATAACGTCTCCTTAATAAACAGCGGTCTATGATGACCGCTGTGTGGAGGTTATGCAAATGTGAGGATCAGACTTCCGTCAGGGTAGTTTCCTGCGGCAGACGTGATTTTGGCAGCGCGGCGTTGAAGTCTTCTACGCTGTGGTGGCCCACCGGGACGATAACCACGCTGGTGAATCCTTTATCTTGCAGACCAAATTCTGCATCGAGAACCGCGGCATCAAAGCCTTCGATGGGTACCGCATCGAGATCCATTGCCGCCACGCCTAACAGGAAGTTACCGACGTTCAGGTACACCTGTTTTGCCATCCAGTGCGCATCATCTTTGAGCTCTTTGCGGTGCAGATCGGCAAAGAAGGTTCGGCCTTTGTGGTTGGCGGCTTTGGCTTCCGGCGTGGCGAAACGACCATCGACTTCTTCTTGATCCACTACACGTTCCAGCCAAGCATCGTCCATCGCTGTTTTGGCGCAGAACACTACGACGTGGGACGCGTCGAGGATTTTACGTTCGTTGAACACAAAACCGCCGGCGGCGGCTTTGGCTACGCGCGCTTTGCCTTCGTCAGTGCTGGCCACGATAAAATGCCACGGCTGCGAGTTGGTGCTGGACGGACTGAACTGCAGCAGCGTTTTTAATTTTTCTGCCTGCTCAGCGGTCAGTTTTTTGGTCGGATCGAATGCCTTGGTGGAGTAGCGTTTTAAGGCGACAGAAACAATATCCATAAAAACTCCTGGTCGTTTTTCTTACCCTGCGGGTGCGTTTTGTTTCAGCAGGGTACAGGGAAAGCGGCAAAAAGATAAGACAGAAAAAGGCATAAACACTTATCGGGGTTAGCGATAAATCAGACGGGACGCAGGCGTTTTTGATCCCGCTTAGGCAGGCCGTCCACCACCCGATGCCACGAGTCATTCACCAGGTCTGCCAGTAAGGACTCGGTAATATCGTCACCGGGATAAACTGAAATCCAGTGCTTTTTATTCATGTGATAACCGGGTTCAATACTGGGGTAGATCTGCTGATTGAGTAGCGACTTTTGCGGGTCTGACTTCAGGTTGACCAGCGGGCGTCCGTGATGCTCTGAGACCAGCATAAAAATCTTGCCGCCGACCTTAAAGACATCGTATTCCGGGCCAAACGGCCAGCAGTGTTCGGTAAACGGCAGTTCAAGCGCAAGGCGTTTTGCGCACGCATGTAATGTCTGGCCGTCCATTATTTTTCCTCGCGGGTGAGGGCGCGCCACATGGTTTCAAATCCCATGGCAATGTATTCATCGGCGCGGGCAGGGGTGCGGGTAGCAAATTCCATTGTGGTTTCAGCCAGTGACAGAAAAAACGCGTCGCCAAAGGCGCGATACTCGTCGGACATAAACTCCGGGCGCACCGAGCGATGACAAAAATCACGCAGTTCGGGGAACATATCCTCAGCCCGTTGCTCGGTTTCTTTGGTGATTTTCTCGCTGACGGCAAGCTGACGGATGGCACGATGCCCGGCGGTGTGATGCAGGCCCCAGCTAATGTAGCTATTCCAGATGAAGTGAATCATGGTTTTGGCATCGGTCACTGAACGGTCCAGGTTAGCCATCATTGACTGGCACATATCGTGCTTTAAATGGAGGTAAAGTTCGTTGATGAGGTCATCTTTTGTCGCGAAATAGCGAAACAAAGTTCCCTCAGCAACGCCTGCATTGCGGGCAATGACGGCGGTAGAGGCCGCAATGCCGGACTGCGCAAATGCTATGGTTGCTGCTTCCAGTAATGCCAATTTTTTATCTTCACTCTTCGGACGAGCCACTACACTTTACCCTTAAGCCTGTTAAAAACACGATTGAATCACGGCCTTCGCAGCACCGCAACGGTGAATGTCAAAGATTGAAAATCATCTTGACGGCGAACTTGCGATTTCTATAATGAGTGCTTACTCACTCATAATCAAGAGTCAGTCGCGCAAACCAGCGGAAAGGGGCGCGTTTAAGGTCAGGATATGAGGCGTCTCACCGTTTGTGTGGTTGTTATTATGCTCATTGCTGCAGCTGCAAGTTTACCGTTTGTACTCAATGCCGGATTCGGTCAGGCGCCGCAAGGGGCACAACTGAGTGAGGTTGAACAGTCACCACACTACCGTGACGGACAGTTTCATAATCAGGTGCCCACGCTGGGTTACACCGGCAACAAAAGCATGCTGGCAGCCTGGTGGGAATTTCTGGTCGCGAAGCGCGAAAATGCCCGCCCTGCGCAACCATTGCCGCTGGTGGCAACCGAACTCGCGCGTCTGTCACCGCAGCAGGATACTCTCGTCTGGCTGGGTCATTCCTCGTGGTATTTGCAGCTGGCGGGTCAACGCATTCTCATCGACCCGGTATTGAGTAACTACGCTGCGCCGTTTTCATTTCTGAATAAAGCCTTTGCCGGGGAGTATCCGTGGACGGCTCAAAACATGCCCGAAATCGATCTGCTCATCATCTCGCACGACCACTATGACCATCTGGATCTTGCCACCATAAAGGCGTTGATGCCGAAGATTAAGCGGGTGATTACGCCGCTTGGCGTCGGGTCGCATCTGCGGTACTGGGGAATGAACAGCAAGATAATTGAAGAGCGGGACTGGAATCAGTCCGTCAGGGTGACGGACTCACTGATTGTGCATGTCCTGCCAGCACGGCATTTTTCAGGGCGCGGCATCAAGCGTAACCAGACCCTGTGGGCCAGCTTTATGTTGGAAACGCCAGAGCAAAATATTTATTACAGTGGAGACTCCGGCTACGGGCCGCATTTTAAAGCGATTGGCGAACAGTTCGGCACGGTCGATGTGGCGATTATGGAGAACGGTCAATATGACCAGGACTGGAAGTTCATTCATATGATGCCGGAAGAGACCGCGCAGGCATCCGCCGATCTCCATGCCAAAGCCGTTGTGCCCGGTCATGCCGGTCGTTTTGTACTGGCGAAACATAGCTGGGACGATCCCTACAAGCGTCTGGCGCTGGCCAGCCGTCTCAAAGATTACCGTCTGCTGACGCCGATGCTGGGTGAGCCGGTAGTACTGTCCGAACCGGACCAACCGTTCACGGCCTGGTGGCAGCCAGCGGCTCAATGAAAAAAGGGAGATAACGATGACGATTTCTGCACAAGTTATCGAGACGATTGTCGAATGGATTGATGATAATTTGAATCAACCATTGCGCATTGATGATATTGCCCGCCACGCGGGATATTCAAAATGGCATCTGCAGCGTCTGTTTATGCAGTATAAAGGCGAGAGCCTCGGGCGCTACATTCGCGAGCGTAAGCTGCTGCTGGCGGCGCGTGATTTACGTGATACCGACCAGAAAGTGTACGATATCTGCCTGAAGTACGGCTTCGATTCGCAACAAACCTTTACGCGTATCTTCACCCGTACGTTCAGCCAGCCACCTGGGGCGTACCGCAAAGAAAACCACAGCCGTACGCATTAACGACGAAAGGTTCTCGCGGGGCTAATCCGCCAGCGAGAACCAGCGTCGCCAGATAAAACGCAGAATAAAATACTCAATCACCCCAAGCAGTAAAAACCACAAGCAAAATAGCAACGTATAAAACTGGTTAAGATCCATCAAATGTAAAGTGGCGACGAGTTTTTGCGCCAGCACCAGGCCAAGCGAAGGCGCGGGCAGCAGCAGGCAGGACAGAAAGGCCAACAGCAGGATCCCGGCGGCGGTCATCAGTGATTCAAGCGGGTGTTTCATAACATTGTTAAACTTGAGTTAAAAGACCATTGTCCGGGATCTCCCGTGCTAACGCAAACCCCTCGCTTAACGCCCCGCCCAGATCTCACAATGTTTTTTCACCAGTCCGCTTAGCGATCCGCCATCGGCCACAAAATCACGCATGCGCTGCGCTTCGTTGTGCCCATTTTTTACCTGCTGGTGTAAGGCGTCAATGGCACTGGCGGCACCCACTTTATCCGCCGAGGGGGCGACAAGCTCCAGCAATCGAAGTGTGTCATCCGCCAGTCGGTGATGAGTGCCGGTATGCACGTCGGTAACGATCCCCTCCAGACCAAAGCGGCAGGCCTGAAAACGGTTAAATTTATACAGCAGGTAATCACGCTCCTGATGTTTGAAGGGACGCTCTTTCAACAACCAGTGGGCCGTAGCCTGAATGAGTCCGGCCATGTTGATCGCATGCTCGAGGGTGAGCGGGGTATCCATTACGCGAACTTCTACCGTGCCAAAGTGCGGACTGGGGCGGATGTCCCAGTGCAAATCCTTAATGCTGTCAACGAGGCTGGTGTAGGCCAGTCGACGAAATAATCCCTCAAATTCCTGCCAGTTGTTAACCCACGGCATCGGACCGTTATCGGGAAATCCTGAGAAGATATTGAGTCGAGCGCAGGCAAATCGCGTATCGGCTTCTTGCATATACGGTGAGGCGGCAGAGAGCGCAATAAAATGCGGCACAAAGCGTGACAGGCCGTGCAGCAGGTAAATGGCGTCGTCGCCGTGGGTACAACCTATGTGAACATGCTGGCCAAACACCGTTGCCTGCTGGATGAGATAACCAAAGTTCTCCAGGTTGCGCCGGTAGCGCTCGTCATCGCACACCTCCTGACGCCGCCATGTCTGAAACGGGTGCGTGCCGCCACCGCAGATGTCGAGGTGATATTCCGCCGCGGTCTGCAGGATTATCTGCTGCATGGCGGAAAACTCTGCTGCCGCTTGATCAATATTACGACAGACGCCGGTTGCCATCTCCAGCATACTTTCGGTGATATCGTGCTTCACTTCTCCGGCGGTGAGCTGCGGTTTTACGGTGTCAATCAGTCGGGAAGAGTCCTGGCTCAGGTCATAGCCTGGCGGATTAACCACCTGTATTTCCAGCTCAATGCCCAATGTAAACGGTTCGGAGACATGAAAGTCGGGTAGTGACATAGCGTTCCCTTGAGCGTTGATTTTTAATCAGTATTTACTCGTCGTCTTTCGAGCCGCAGGTGCGTTGACAGCGCTTGCTCATCCTGGTCACTTACTTTAGTAAGCTCCCAGGAATTTGCAGTCTTGTCGCCTTCCTGCAACTCGAAATCCTTAGAGTATAGAAGGACTGGCGGTTTTCCGTACGATAAGGGAAATCCACATCCTGCGCTTTGAACGCAAAATGACAGGTGCTATAACTGTTTTTTGCTTTCACAACGGGGGTGAGCAGTGCCGGAAATTAATCTGTATGGACAGACGGTAGGCAATGCCCTGCCGGACTGGAATGGGGCGGCAGTGCTGCCTCGGGTTGTGCTGGAAGGGCGATATTGCCGTCTTGAGGTGCTGGATGCAGACCGCCATGCCGCCGATTTATTTGACGCCTATGCGCAAGCGCCGGACGAACGTGACTGGACCTGGCTTGCCAGCGAGCGGCCGACGAGCGTTGCGGTAGCGGCCCACTGGGTGAAGGGAAAATCTACTGACGCCGGGCTGGTTCCCTACGCGGTTATCGATTTGCGCTCGGGGCGCGCCGTCGGGCTGGTGTGCTTTATGGCGATGGACCGCGAGAACGGCTCGGTCGAAATTGGTCATGTAACCTGGTCGCCGCGGATGAAAAATACGGTGCTGGGGACGGAAACCGTCTGGCTGCTGCTGCGTCAGGCATTTGCCCTCGGGTATCGTCGTGTGGAGTGGAAATGTGACTCGCTGAACGATGCGTCGCGACGGGCGGCAGAACGCTTAGGTTTTGTCTTTGAAGGGCGTTTCCGCCAGAAAATTGTGCGCAAGGGCCGTAACCGCGACAGCGACTGGCTATCGATGATTGACGGCGAGTGGCCACAATGTGATGCCGTTTTACAACGCTGGCTGGCCGCGGAAAACTTTGATGCGCAGGGTCAGCAGCGTCAGTCGCTGGCTGCGTGTCGGCAGGGATAACGCCGTCATCCGCCATAACCGTTCAGACAGATTATTAGCAACGGCTATACTCTTTCGCGAAACGGTTCAACGGAGAACGTACCATGAAATCAGGTAGCCGATTAGGGTTATCCGGCAAGGCCTTAGTCCAACCCGCCGCAGTCGCCATGGCGGCGAGTCTTTTCAGCGCAGCGGTCAGCGCCGACGCGTTGCAGGAGCAGCAACAGCGCTATCAGCAACGCTGGCAACAGGAACATGGCCCGCTGACGCAAGCCCCGCCAGCGCCTCTGGCGGCATTTCTCGCCGCCCAACCCACGACTGATAAACCGGTTTACGACACGCTCAGTTCGCGAGCAGGATTAGCGGCTTTGACCAAAGCCAACGTCACCACTTCCGACCCCATGGCAGCGGTCATCAATGATGAAGTGGATACCGGGGAGCGTCGCATCCCGGTACGTATTTATCGTCCGTCATTAGCCGGTTCGCCTGCGGTGCTGGTGTTTATTCACGGCGGCGGACACCTGAGTGGATCAGTGGAGGTCTACGATCCCGTAGCCCGGCATCTGGCGACGGCAACCGGCAACACGGTGGTGTCGGTCGACTATCGGCGGTCACCGGAAAACCCGTATCCGGCAGGTCTCTCCGATGCTAAAGCCGTGGTCGAAAATGTCTATTCATTGCTCGAGCGTCAGCACATTCCCTATCAGCGTCAACTGACCCTGGTCGGTGACAGCGGTGGTGGTGCTTTCAGCGCAACGCTCGCCGCGTCGCTTTCCCGTCATCAGCCGGGGCTGATTAATCGGCTGGTGCTGATCTACCCGAGTCTGGATTACACGCTAGGCTGGCCGTCCGTGAAGGAAAATGGCACAGGGAAACTGCTCGATGAAAGCAAAATACGCTGGTACTTCCAGCAGTATTTCCAGAATGATGAAGATCGTAAACTGGCATCACCGCTCTATTTTCCATTGCGTAAAGATTTTCCGGCCACATTACTCTTTAGCGGCGGGCTGGATCCGTTGCGCGATGAGGACTTTGCCTTTGTTGCCAAACTGCAAGCTGAGGGCATTCCCGTACAGCACGTTCACTTTCCGGGGATGACTCATGCCTATTTGATGCTGGAAGATAAAGTCCCGCAGGAAGCGCAGGCTACGTATCAGGCGATTGGTGAGTTTGTTAAAAAGTAGCGTCACACAGGGTAATGACGCTGTTATCGCGTGAGGTCCAGCGCACGTTGACGTTCAGTCCGCCGAGGTTTGCCGAAAATGACGGCATTATTTGCACCGTTAAGTGCGTGGCGGTGAGGGCGATGATTTTGGCGCTGGCAAAGCCCGGCAGTCCGCGAGATTGCGCACTGAACGCTTTATATACGCTCTCTTTGGCGGAGAACGCCAGGGTTAAGGCGAGCGGAAAGGGGACCGGGCAACCTTGCAAAACCTGTCGTTCATGGTGGTCGATAATGCTGTCAGCCAGTTCGGTAGCGGTGTCGGGTGTAAAAATAGCGTCAATGTCTAGCCCAATGGGATGCGGCGAGACAACTGCTAACGCGGTCGAGGCGCTATGGCTGATGCTGCCAAACAGACCCGGTGGCCACAGCGGTTGGCGGCGTTCGCCGATGCCGGGCACGGCTTTACTGCTATATTCACGCAGCGCATGGACGGCGGCAATACGCCCCGCTAAATGCTCCGCTTGTCGTTTACGCCCGCAGGCTGCGAGCTGGGCGTAATGAGGAAGCCACAGCAGATCGTGTTCATGCAGGCTGTCGGGGGCAAATTCAACGAGATGCAGCGTATGGCTGGCGAAGGACAGTGGAATGTGGGTTGTGTGCATGATGGCTCACGAATTCCCTCTCCTCGATGGAGGAGAGGGAAAAACGTTATCAGAAGTGCGTGTTAACGCTCATGAACCAGGTGCGGCCCGGTTCGTTATAGGTGTATGCGCCTGCGCCCGCCATATAATTTCCGGTCACAATATCACCCGTGGTCTGGGCATTCCCTTCGCGCCATAGGCGTTTGTCAAAGACGTTATCCACGCCACCGGTCAGGCTGACGTTTTTGGTGACATCCCAGGTCGCGCTCAGGCCGACAATGCTGTACGGGCTGACTTCATCAGCCGAGCTGCCGGTCACTGGTTTGCCCTGGTAATCGTATTTCTTCGGCTGCTGTTTGCCATACCAGGTGAGGGTGGACTGCAAGGACAGATCGTCGCGCGCCTGCCAGCTCAGCGTGGAGTTCAGCGTGTACTGCGGAATAATCGACAGACGTTCACCGGTCTCTTTATTTTTACTTTGCAGCATGTAGGTGATGTTGTTGGTCCAGTTAACGGTTTGGCTAACCGGGACGTTCAACGTACCTTCCAGGCCTTCTACTACCGCTTTAGGAATGTTTTCCCACTGGTAGATATCTGTTTTACCGTTGTTAATACGGTTCAACGGTACGGTACCGGCTTCGATTTTATCGCGGTAATCGTTGCGGAACCAGGTGACTCCAGCCAGCCAGCCGTCGCGTTTGAACTCCAGGCCAATTTCTTTGTTGATGCTGGTTTCCGCTTTCAGGTCGTCGTTGCCCATCATGTAGCAGCCGATGCCGCTGGCGGAACCGGTGGCGTAGCAGCCCTGGCCTTTACTGTACAAAATATAGTTCGGGTTGAGCTGGTACAGGCTCGGCGCTTTATAGGCCCGCGCGATGCCCATTTTCAGGGTAAAGTCGTCGCCCAGTCCCTGAGACAGGTTCAGAGACGGACTCCAGTTATTGCCCACGATGCTGTGGTGATCGAAACGCAGGCCCGGCGTCAGCATGGTGCTGTCGGTCAGTTCCATGTTGTTTTCGGCGAACAGAGAGAAGATCTCGGCATCCGAGTACGGGCTGCGGTTGGTGCTGCTAAAACCAGGAATATTACCGCCCATAAAGGTTTGCGAGTTGGACAGCATGTCTTTCATACGCTGCTGGTTCCACTCGGTACCGAGCGTCAGATTTTGGTTGACCAGCAGATCCAGCGGAATGCTGACCTCACTGTGCAGCATGACGTCACTCAGGTCGGCGTCGACATATTTTTGCGACGCTTTCGGATCGAAGATCCCTTCCGTGCCGCCAGCTAATCCTTCCGGGGTGCGGGAGTTACGCGTGTGTTCGTACTGTACCCAGTTGCTGGTGGTGACGCCGTTATCCCAGCCGCCGTTCCAGGTCAGGGAGTAGTTCTGGCGATAAAGACGGTTGGTCTCTTTACCGTAGTTATCTTTCACCAACTGGTTGGTGTTGGTGTTTTGGGTGTCACCCGCGTACAGGTTGCCCTGACGGCTGTAACCGGCTTCCAGTTCGAGAGACTGGAGTGGGGCAAAGTCCCATCGCACTACGCCATTAATATCTTTGTTAATGACCCCTTCACGACCCGCCGGTAAGGTGTTGGCATAGGTCCCGGTACGTTCTGACTGGTGACCCTGGTTGATGTCCCAGGCGTCAGCCTGCGTTTTATCAAGATTACCGTACAGACGGAAGCTGAAATCCCCGCCCAGTGGGCCATTCAGGCTGAAGTTGGTACGTTTGGTGGAGCCTTCTTCTTTGTGTTCTGGGGCGTTGAAATAGGTATCCCAGGAACCATGCCACTCGTTGCTGCCTTTTTTGGTGATGATATTCACCACACCACCCGCAGCACCGTTACCGTAACGCGCCGCGGCAGGACCACGCAGCACCTCAATACGCTCGATCATTTCCGGCGGCACCCAGGCGGTATCGCCACGGGTATCACGCTCGCCGCGCCAGCCCTGACGTACGGAGTTGCGGCTGGTGACCGGCTTGCCGTCGATCAGGATCAGGGTGTTTTCTGGCCCCATGCCGCGAATATCAATCTGACGGTTGTTGCCGCGCTGGCCGCTGGTTGAGTTACCGGTCAGGTTAACGCCAGGCATGGTACGGATGATTTCCGCCACATCGCGCGCGGGAGGATTCTTACGGATTTCATCAGCGGTGATGGTGGAAACACCTGGTGCCTGCAGGTTCTGCTGGGCGGCGGTAACGACGATGGTATCTTCATGCGAGACGGCGGTGCTATCGGTTTTATCTTCTGCCATGGCTGGCAGCGCTATCCCGTAAATCCCTAAATTGACCAATAAGGCCAGTGAATGAATCTTGTTGTTCATTGTATGTCCTGCTTTCTTTTAGCCACGTGAACCAATATGCCGTTGTGGGGCATTTGGCCTGATGTCGCCCGCTCCTGCGAAAACCATCCGTTCCAGAAAAAGTTCGCAGCGTCAGGTCGGTTTATGAGTGGTGAAAAACTGTACGCGCTTCCCACAGCGCGACAATACGCTATTGCAAATGCAAATAGTTATCAATAATATTATCAATATATTTCACGATTAGATTTAAAATTGCACAATAAACATGGGGTTATGACGGTGACGGCGTTAATGATGGGAAGCGAGGCGTGGTGGCAGTCAAAAAATGGCCCGGAATGGGTGCGTGAGGACAGCGGCGATTACCGCGTGACGTTTTGGTGGCGTGACCCGCAGGGAACGGAAAAACACTCAACAATTCGTCGCGTGTGGGTCTACATTACCGGCGTGACCGACCACCATCAAAATGCCGTTCCCCAGTCGATGCAACGTATTGACGGTACAGATGTTTGGTGCTGGAGCATTACCCTGAACTCCCGCTGGCGCGGCAGTTACTGTTTCATCCCTTCTACACGAGACGACATTTTTGCCACGTTGAACGCAGGCGACACTCCGGACAGAACGTTATTACGCGAAGGCTGGCGACAGTTGTTGCCGCAGGCCATCGCCGATCCTCTCAATCCTCAAAGCTGGCAAGGCGGGCGCGGGCATGCGGTCTCAGCGCTGGAAATGCCCGACGCCCCCGTTCAGCCTGGCTGGGACAGTCCCCAACCTCCGGATTCACCAGCGCTTTGCTTGCAATGGCACAGCGAAAGGTTAGGTAATACGCGCCGCGTGTGGGTGTTTACCACCGGCGAGGCAAATCCCGGGGAACGTCCGCTGGCAGTCCTGCTGGACGGACAGTTTTGGGCGCACAGCATGCCGGTCTGGCCCGCGCTGACCTCACTGACCCAGCGACATCAGCTCCCTCCTGCCGTTTATCTCCTGATTGATGCCATCGATACGCCTCATCGCAGTCGCGAGCTGCCGTGCAATGCCGATTTCTGGCTGGCGGTACAACAGGAGTTACTGCCGCTGGTGAACGCGACTGCCGCGTTCAGTGACGAGCCGCAGCGCACGGTCGTCGCCGGGCAAAGCTTTGGGGGATTGTCCTCGCTGTATGCCGGTCTGAACTGGCCGGAACGTTTTGGCTGCGTGCTCAGTCAGTCCGGATCTTACTGGTGGCCGCATCGCGCAGGGCATCAGGATGGGATCGTGATTGAACAACTGAGGGCCGGAACGTTGAGCGCGCAGGGGCTGCGTATTGTTCTGGAAGCCGGAATTCGTGAACCGATTATTTTTCGCGCCAATCAGGCGCTCTTCGCACAGTTACCGCATGCACCACGGTCTATTTTCTGGCGTCAGGTTGAAGGTGGACACGACGCGCTTTGCTGGCGCGGCGGCTTAATGCACGGGCTGATGACGCTCTGGCAGCCGCTCACCGATACGATTTAACCGGACGATGTTCCACGACAGGAGTTGAGTATGGAATTCAGTAACCCTTTCGATAACCCGCAGGGTCAGTTTTACATTCTGCAAAATCCCCAACGTCAGTTTAGCCTTTGGCCGCAGCAGTGCTCGCTTCCTGCTGGCTGGGCCATCGCATGCGAACCGCAATCCCAGGAAGCCTGCCAGCAATGGCTCGCGGAAAACTGGACCACGCTAACACCTGCAAATTATGCCGATGTACAGGAGGCAGAATGACTCAGCGCTTACCGTTAGTCGCGGCCCAGCCGGGGATCTGGATGGCGGAAAAACTCTCCACGTTGCCTTCAGCATGGAGCGTCGCGCACTACGTGGAATTAACCGGGGAACTGAACGCACCGCTGCTGGCGAAAGCGGTTGTCGTCGGTCTGGGGCATGCTGATACCCTGCGTATGCGGTTTTGCGAAGACAACGGCGAGGTTTGGCAGTGGGTTGATCCAACGTTCACTTTTACGCAACCCGAGATTATCGATGTCCGTGACATGGCCAGTCCGCACGACGCCGCTCGGGCGTTGATGCAGGCTGACTTGCAGCAAGACATTCGTGCCGATGGCGCAAAACCCCTGGTCTGCCATCAACTTATTCAAGTGGCAGATAACCGTTGGTACTGGTATCAGCGCTATCATCATTTGCTGGTGGATGGTTTCAGTTTTCCTGCCATCACCCGCCAGATAGCCGCCATTTACCGCGCATGGCAGCGCGGCGAACCGACGCCGGAATCACCTTTTACCCCCTTTGCCGAGGTGGTGGAAGAGTATCAGCAGTATCGCCACAGCGAGGCGTATCAACGTGACGGCGCATTCTGGGCCGGGCAGCGAGAGCAGTTGCCGTCACCGGCTTCGCTGTCGGGCAAACCCCTGCCGGGCCGGGCGACCAGCGCGGATATTATTCGCATGCAGTTGACCGCCCCCGACGGCGTATTCCGCCAGCTTGCCGCGCGCATGCCTGACATTCAGCGTGCGGATTTAGCGCTGGCGCTGGTGGCACTATGGTTGGGGCGTTTATGCAGCCGGATGGATTATGCCGCCGGGTTTATTTTCATGCGCCGCATGGGGTCGGCGGCGCTAACGGCAACCGGGCCGGTGTTGAATGTGCTGCCATTCGGTGTGCATCTTGATGCCGCGGAAAGCCTACCTGAACTGGCGAAACGACTGGCCGGGCAGCTCAAGAAGATGCGTCGTCATCAGCGTTATGATGCGGAGCAAATTGTGCGCGACGGCGGCCGAGCGGCCGGTGAAGAGGCGCTGTTTGGTCCGGTACTGAACGTGAAAATCTTTGACTACCAGCTGGATCTTCCCGGCATCCAGGCACAAACCCATACGCTGGCGACCGGGCCGGTTAACGATCTGGAACTGGCGCTGTTCCCGGATGAAAACGGCGGTCTGAGCATTGAAATTCTCGCCAATAAACAGCGTTATGATGAGGCGACGCTGGCGCAACATGCGTCGCGTTTAACCGCGCTGATGGGCCAGTTTGCCGACAACCCGGCGCTGCGCTGCGGCGATGCCGATATGTTGTTGCCGTCAGAGCAAGAACAGCTGGCGCAAATAAACGAGACGGCGATTGATATTCCGTTCACCACGCTCAGCGCGCTGGTGGCGGAACAGGCCGCGAAAACACCGGATGCGCCGGCGCTGGCCGACGCTCGCTATCAGTTCAGCTACCGCGAAATGCGTGAGCAGGTTGTTGCACTGGCGCAGGTACTGCGTGAACGCGGCGTGCGACCAGGGGACAGCGTTGCCGTGGCCTTACCGCGCTCTGTGTTCCTGACGCTCGCATTACACGGCATTGTGGAAGCGGGTGCCGCCTGGCTGCCGCTGGATACCGGCTATCCGGACGATCGTCTGCGGATGATGCTGGAAGACGCGCGCCCGTCGCTGTTGGTCACCACCGAGGAACAGTTGTCCCGCTTTCGCGATATTCCGGGGCTGGACAGTCTGTGCTATAACGCGCCGCTGTCTCGCGAGGATATCTCGCCGCGCGCGGTGTCGCGCCCAGAACATACCGCCTACATTATCTTTACCTCGGGTTCGACCGGCAGACCAAAGGGAGTGATGGTGGGGCAAACCGCCATCGTTAACCGCCTGTTGTGGATGCAAAATCACTATCCGCTGACCGCCGATGATGTGGTGGCGCAAAAAACGCCATGCAGTTTTGATGTCTCGGTGTGGGAGTTTTTCTGGCCGTTTATTGCGGGCGCAAAGCTGGTGATGGCGGAGCCTGAGGCGCATCGTGACCCGCTGGCGATGCAGCAGTTCTTTGCACAATATGGCGTGACCACCACGCACTTTGTACCGTCGATGTTGGCGGCGTTTGTTGCCTCGCTGACGCCGGAGACGGCGCGGGAAAGCTGCACTACGCTGAAACAGGTGTTCTGCAGCGGCGAAGCCCTGCCAGCAGAACTGTGCCGCGAGTGGGAACAGCTGACCCACGCACCGCTACACAATTTGTACGGCCCGACCGAAGCGGCGGTGGATGTCAGCTGGTATCCGGCATGCGGAGATGCACTTGCCGCCGTGACCGGTAACAGCGTGCCGATTGGCTATCCGGTCTGGAATACGGGCCTGCGGATCCTTGATGCCATGATGCGCCCGGTGCCCGTCGGCGTGGCGGGCGATCTGTACCTGACAGGGATCCAACTGGCGCAGGGGTATCTGGGGCGCCCGGACCTGACGGCAAGCCGTTTTATTGCCGATCCGTTTGCGCCCGGTGAACGCATGTACCGTACCGGGGACGTGGCGCGTTGGCAGGACAGTGGTGCGGTGGAATACCTCGGGAGAAGCGATGACCAGCTAAAAATTCGCGGGCAGCGCATTGAACTGGGTGAGATTGATCGGGTAATGCAGACGCTACCGGATGTCGAGCATGCCGTGGCCCATGCCTGCGTATTCAATCAGGCGGTAGCTACCGGCGGCGATGCGCGCCAGCTGGTCGGGTATCTGGTGTCGCATTCGGGGTTACCGCTGGATATTCCCGCACTACAGGCGAGACTGCGTGAAACGCTGCCTGCGCATATGGTGCCGTCCGTGTTATTGCAGCTGGCGGAGTTACCGCTCAGCGCCAACGGTAAGCTGGATCGTAAAGCCTTACCGATGCCGCAGTTGACGCCGCGCACGACAGGACGCGCGCCATACCCGGGCACGGAGACCACCATTGCCGAGGCCTTTTCCGCGCTGCTGGGCTGTGAAGTTAATGATGTAGCAGCAGACTTCTTCGCGCTCGGCGGTCATTCGTTGCTGGCGATGAAGCTGGCGGCGCAGTTGAGTCGCATATTTGAACGTCAGGTGACGCCAGGGCAGGTGATGGTTGCTTCCACCGTTGAACAACTCAGTACGCTGTTGGACAGCAACGATGACGCACAGTCACAGCAACTGGGGTTTGAAGCGCTGCTACCGCTGCGCACCAGCCACGGCCCAACGCTGTTCTGTTTCCATCCAGCGTCCGGCTTTGCCTGGCAGTTTAGCGTGTTATCGCGCTATTTGAACCCTGAGTGGTCAATTACTGGCATTCAGTCGCCACGGCCTAGTGGGCCGATGCAGACGGCAGCAAATCTCGATGAGGTCTGTGAATACCATCTTAAAACGTTGCTGGAGCAGCAGCCTCACGGCCCCTACTATTTACTGGGGTATTCGCTGGGCGGCACGCTGGCGCAGGGTATTGCGGCACGCTTGCATGCCAGGGGAGAGAAGGTTGCATTCCTGGGGTTGCTGGATACCTGGCCGCCGGAAACGCAAAACTGGCAGGAAAAAGAGGCCAATGGGTTGGATCCTGCCGTATTGGCGGAAATCGAACGCGAACGCGAGGCGTTTCTGGCGGCCCAGCAGGGCAATGCGTCCGACACGCTGTTTAGCACCATTGAAGGTAACTATGCCGATGCGGTGCGTCTGTTAACCACCGCGCACAGCGTGGCTTTTGACGGTCATGCTACGTTGTTTGTGGCCGAACGTACGCTACCGCAGGGCGTCAGCCCTAAACACAGCTGGTCGCCGTGGATAGCCAGTCTGGATATCTACCGTCAGGACTGTGCACACGTTGATATTATTTCGCCGGCAGCGTTTGAGAGTATTGGGCCGATAATAAACAGGTTGATCGCTCCGCCTGCGTAGCCGGGAATACTCACTATTGGCTTATTTGAATAACCTCATAATGTAAATAAAATGTTATGGGGTTGTTTTGTTTATGCTGATCTGTGAGACCATAAGGCTTAATAAATTCTGAATATAATATCTGGCAGGTTATTAGGGGCAAAGAGTGTTTCGGATAATTCTTATTAGCTGGTAGACTTTGTCTACAGGAAGACGTTTCTTTTGGCCAGAAATTCAGGTTACACAACATGTCATCATTAAAAATAAAGAAAGATAATGATTCAGAATTAGCTGCGTATCCGCAGACTACGGTAAGCGGTAATGAAATTGATTTATTCAACCTGCTCGAGATTTTGTGGCGCGCCAGGAACAAGATTATTGCTACCGTCTTCGCGTTTGCCTGTGTGGGGATTCTGGTGTCTTTCCTGCTTCCGCAGAAATGGACCAGTGAGGCAATTGTCACCCCGGCCGAAGCTGTACAGTGGCAAGGACTCGAGAATACGTTGACGAGTTTACGCGTACTCGATATGGATATTAAGGTAAGCCGTGATGATGTATTTAACCTGTTTATCAAGAAATTTCAGTCGCCATCGCTGCTGGAAGAGTACCTGCGCTCTTCACCTTATGTGATGGATCAGCTGAAAGGCGCTGATATAGACGAAATGAATTTGCATCGGGCGATAGCACGCCTCAGTGAAAAAATGAAAGCGGTTGATGCAAATCAGGGTAAGAAGAA
This sequence comes from Citrobacter sp. KH_055_1, assembly GCF_057838705.1. NCBI lineage: Bacteria > Pseudomonadati > Pseudomonadota > Gammaproteobacteria > Enterobacterales > Enterobacteriaceae > Citrobacter > Citrobacter sp. KH_055_1. Next base: position 3,407,562 of record NZ_CM174473.1, on the reverse strand, counting down.
TGAAACCTCGCTGTATACCGCGTGGACGCTAAGCTTTACCGCACCGCTGGCTGAAGAAGCCCAGGCCGTGCTGGCAGGGTATATCCAGTTTATTTCTGACCGTGTTGTGACAGAAACGCTGGAGAATATTCGCAATAAATTGGCCATCAAAACCAGCTTTGAGAAAGAACGACTGGCGATGGATCGAATCAGGCTGAAGAATCAATTGGATGCAAACATTCAGAGATTGAATTATTCGCTCGAGATTGCGAATGCGGCTGGCATCAAAAAACCGGTTTACAGTAATGGACAAGCCGTGAAGGACGATCCTGATTTCTCTATTTCGCTGGGTGCGGATGGCATTGCGCGTAAATTAGAAATCGAAAAATCAGTAACCGATGTAGCAGAGATCAACGGTGAATTGCGTAACCGCCAGTATCACGTTGAACAGCTCTTGGCGATGAATGTCAGTGACGTCAAATTCTCACCGTTTAAATATCAACTTGCCTCGTCTCTGCCAGTGAAAAAAGACGGCCCCGCGAAATCCATGATCGTTATTCTGGCGGCGCTGTTGGGGGGAATGGCGGCGTGCGGTGGGACGCTGCTGAATTATGCCATGCTATCGCGTAAACGTGATATTGCGATCCTTGGGCAGCAACTGGTGTGATTTATTATTGTATGGCGACGAACACGTCGCCATACAATAAATAACGTTATTTCTGACGCCCGAGAGGCACCACCAGTGGCGTTCCGGCCACCGGGTCGTCAATAATCATGCAGCGCAGTCCGTAGATCTTTTCGATAAGCTGCGGCGTAACAATTTCCTTCGGCGCACCCTCGGCAATAATCTTCCCTTCACGAAGCGCGATTAAATGCGTGGCATAACGGCAGGCCTGGTTCAGATCGTGCAGCACGGCGGCCAGCGTATAGCCCTTCTCGCGGTTTAACTCGCTGAGCAGTTCCAGCAGATCTATTTGATGACTGATATCCAGCCAGGTGGTCGGCTCGTCAAGCAGCATGATTGACGTTTCCTGCGCCAGCACCATGGCGATCCACGCTCGCTGGCGCTGTCCGCCGGAAAGCGTATCTACGCTTTGTGCTGCCAGGTGGGTGATCCCGGTAGCTTTCATGGCGTTCATCACCGCGTCTTCATCTTCTTTACGCCAGCGGGTGAACAGCGGCTGATGCGGATAACGGCCTCTGGCGACAAGCTCCTGTACGGTAATATCGCCCGGCGTAGTGGCGTTTTGCGCCAACAGGCCAATGCGACGCGCCACCTCTTTACTGGCGTAATGTTGAATATGTTCACCATCCAGCCACACCTTGCCGTGCGCTGGCGTCATCAGACGGCTCAATGTGCGCAGCAGCGTTGATTTCCCGCAGCCGTTGGGGCCAATAATGGCGGTAAAGTGACCGTCGGGGATCGACACGTCGAGGTTTTCTGCCACGGTAAACTTGCCATACCCTAGCGTTAACTGGTCGCCACGCAAACGGGCTACTGATTCGGTCATTTTTTGCGGGACTCCTGAATTAACAAGACGATAAGATAAATACCGCCGAGGCTTACGGTGACAACGCCGACCGGAAGCTGATAAGGCAAAAATAGCTGCTGGGCGCATAAATCGGCCGTCAGCAGTAACAGTGCGCCGCACAGCGCTGACTGGGTTAATCCCCAGCGAGCAGTGCCGCTAAGGCGACGGGCAATATGCGGTGCGACGAGGGCAATAAACGAGATAGGCCCCGCCAGCGCGGTGGCGGCGGCGGTCAGTACTACCGCCACCAGCATCATCATTAAACGCGAACGTTCGACGCTGACGCCCAGCGCACAGGCGCTGTCATCACCCATTTCCAGCAAGCGCAGGCGGCGCACCAGCAGCGTGGCGCACACCAGCATCAGAATAATCAGCGGCGCGGATGGCCAGGTTTTCGCCCAAGTCAGACCATTGAGCGATCCGGCGTTCCACAGTCCGGCCGTCAGCGCGGTTTCTAAGGAGGCTTTCAGTAGCAGCCAGGTGTTAAACGCCACCAGCATGGCGCGAATGCCGATGCCGATGATAATCAGGCGGAACGTTTCTATACCGTTGCGCCAGGCCAGCGCCCAGACGACCAGCGAGGTCAGGACCCCGCCGAGCATGGCCGCCAGCGCAATGGCGGTAAGATGCTGGCCAAATAGCACCATCGCCACCAGCACGCCGCTCCAGGCGCCGGTATTGAAGCCCATCACGTCCGGGCTGCCCAGAGGGTTACGCATCAGTGACTGGAATATTGCGCCACTGACGCCCAGAGCCGCGCCAATCAGTAGTGCCATCAGCACGCGCGGTAAACGCCATTCCGTCACCACCAGCGTAATGTTGCGCGGTGCATCGCCCAGCAGGGCGGCAATGATCTGCTGCGTTTCCAGCGTCACAACGCCGCTACGCAGGCTCCATAATCCGACGGCGATACAGCCCACAACCAGCAGCAGGCAACTGATCATCAGTCGACGAGAAAGGTGCATCATGCGCCACCTCCACGCTGCTTACGGCGTACCAGAAAAATAAGCACCGGCGCGCCGATAAACGCACTGACCACCGATACGCGTAGCTCACCGGGCACAATCAGGCGACCGATAATATCGGCAATTAACAGCAGGGAAGGCGTTGCCAGTAAGGTGACGGGCAGCGACCAGCGGTGATCGGCTCCCACCAGCCAGCGCGCCATATGCGGCATCATCAGGCCGATAAAAGCGATAGGGCCGACAATCGCGGTCGCGCTTCCGCACAGGACGGTGATTACCAGCAGACCGATAAACTGCGTACGGGCGACTTTACTGCCCAGCGCAGTGGCGGTATCCGTGCCCAGGCTCAGACTGTTCAGACCACGGCTGAGGAACAGGGCTACGGCTCCGGCGATCAGTACCGGGATCAGGACCACTTTCAGGGTTTGCAGACTGCGAATGTCCAGCGAACCGGCCTGCCAGAAACGCAGTTGATCGTAGACGTCAGGGTTGAGCAGGGCGATGCCGCTGGATAATCCCTCCAGTACTGCCCCCAGCGCCACGCCAGCCAGCGTCAGGCGAACCGGGCTGAGCTGACCACCCCCTTGGCTGCCGGTAAAGGCGACAATCAGCGACGCGGCTAGCGCCCCGGAAAAGGCCATCAGCAGTTGCTCTTGCGGGGAGGAGAAACCGAACAGCGAGGCCCCCAGCACAATAGCGAAGCTGGCACCAGAATTGACGCCAAGAATACCGGGGTCGGCCAGCGGATTCCGGGTCAGCGTTTGCATCAAGGCACCCGCCAGTCCCAGCGCGCCGCCTGCGAGCAATCCTGCCAGCGTACGCGGGAGTCGCGCGTCCAGCACAATGGTGCAATCAGCGCTATGACAACTGCCGGTGAGCGCATCCAGCACCACGGAGGCAGGGAGCGACCTGGCGCCAATAACCAGACTTAATACCGTGGTGACAACAAGTAATAACAACAGTCCGGGCACGGCAAAGGCGCGTGTCGCGGAAACAGAGCATGACATATCAACTATCCTTGATAATGATAGTAATTATCGTTATCGATCTTATTTAGGTATGTTAGCATGTGCAGCCATTGAATGGATATTGAAAAAGTACCTGGTAAGGCTCTGTAATGAATCGACAATCCTGGCTGCTCAATCTCAGCCTGCTAAAGACCCACCCTGCATTTCGCGCCGTTTTCCTTGCCCGTTTTATTTCCATCGTCTCTCTGGGACTACTCGGCGTGGCGGTGCCGGTACAGATCCAGATGATGACCCAGTCGACCTGGCAGGTTGGTTTGTCGGTAACGCTCACCGGCAGCGCGATGTTTATTGGCCTGATGATCGGCGGCGTGCTGGCCGACCGCTATGAGCGTAAAAAAGTGATCCTGCTGGCGCGTGGCACCTGCGGCATTGGCTTTATTGGTCTGTGTCTGAATGCGCTGCTCCCGGAACCGTCGCTGCTGGCAATTTATATCCTCGGTTTATGGGACGGCTTTTTTGCTTCATTGGGCGTTACGGCGCTGCTGGCGGCAACGCCGGCGCTGGTTGGGCGTGAAAACCTGATGCAGGCGGGGGCCATCACCATGCTGACGGTGCGCCTGGGATCGGTGATATCGCCGATGGCAGGTGGGGTACTGCTCGCCACCGGCGGCGTGGCCTGGAACTATGGTCTGGCGGCGGCAGGCACTTTTATTACCTTACTGCCGTTGTTGAGCCTTCCTGCATTACCGCCGCCGCCCCAGCCACGTGAACACCCATTGAAATCCCTGCTGGCAGCATTTCGTTTCCTGCTTGCCAGTCCGCTGATTGGCGGCATTGCGCTGTTGGGCGGCCTGCTGACCATGGCCAGCGCTGTGCGCGTACTTTACCCGGCGCTGGCGATGAGCTGGCAGATGTCGAGCGCCCAGATTGGTCTGCTGTATGCGGCGATCCCGCTGGGTGCCGCCATCGGCGCATTGACCAGTGGGCAACTGGCGCACAGCGTGCGTCCTGGTTTGATTATGCTGACGTCGACCGTGGCGTCCTTCCTCGCAATTGGTCTGTTTGGACTGATGCCGGTCTGGCAATTGGGCGTGGTCTGCCTGGCGCTGTTTGGCTGGCTGAGCGCGGTGAGTTCTCTGTTGCAGTACACCCTGTTACAGACGCAGACGCCGGAAGCGATGCTCGGGCGTATTAACGGTTTGTGGACCGCACAGAACGTCACCGGTGATGCCATCGGCGCAGCGCTGTTAGGCGGTTTGGGTGCGATGATGACGCCGGTCGCGTCGGCAAGCGTCAGTGGATTCGGCCTGGCTATCGTTGGTCTGTTGCTGCTGTTGCTGTTGAGTGAGGTCCGTCGTTTTCGGCAGATGCCGGTGAATGCCGGATAAGGCGTAAACCTCATCCGGCACTAAAGATTAAAACAGTGCGGAGAGGCGTTGCAGCAGCAGCGTGGCGCTGTAGTAATCCAGACGGAAGGTTTCAGTGCCCAGTGCGTAGACGCGTTTATTCTGCACGGCTGGCAGGTGTGCCAACAGCGGGTTCGCGTAAATGGCGTCGGCATCTTTGCTGTCGCCTGCAAACAGGAACAGCGCCTCGCCGTTCAGTCCGGTTGCCAGGTTTTCACCGCCAAGTTGCACAATGTCGTGACGTTTACCCTGACTCTGGCTGGTATGCAGTCCGGCAGGCAGCGGTGCCAGCGTGAAACCGAGCTGCTCCATCAGCTGGCCCTGCGCAGACTCTGGCGTCCACAGGTTGGCGCTGTGCGCGGCGGCGGTGTACACCAGCGCGCTGACCGGCTGTGGCGGCAGGGTAATGCGCTGCTTAACCGCCTGCAACTGCTTATCAAACTCGGCAATGCGTGCCGCCGCCTGTTGTTCATGCCCGGTGATCTCACCTAACTGCGTCAGCAGCGACTGCCAGCTTTTGTCGTCGTAATTAATAATAAGCGTGGGGGCAATGGTGGACAGCTGATCGTACAGGGCGAGGGCAGAATCACCGCCGGTGGCGCTGATCAGAATCAGGTCCGGCATTTGTGCGGCAACGGCCTCGGCGCTCGGTTCGCCAATATACAGACGGCTCAGCTTGCGGGCTTTTGCCACCTCGCTCCACTGGCGTAAAAAACCCTGTGCATCGCCGATGCGGTTATTCGGCGTGGTGGCCCCGCTGGCGATAATTGGCGCATCAATGGCCAGCAGCGACCCGGTCAGCGTCACGCTGGTGGAGACAATGCGCTGTGGCTTCTGTTCCAGCGTATGAGTCCCACGGCTGTCGGTGACCTGACGCGGCCAGTCAGCAGCATGGCTTAAAGAAATTCCTGAAAGAGACAGCCCAACCAATAAGAGCGCCGTTCGGTAAAACGCGGGGAGTTGCACGAATAAGTTTCCTGTTATCAATATAGTTAATGCTTCTCATTTTCATTGTTAGCGGGCAGGGATGCAAGCCTAAGTCGCACATTGTGTGACGGCAAGAGTTGACATACCGGCGCTTTGCTTTTAGGTTAGCGACCGAAAATATAAATGATAATCATTATTAAAACCTTTATCATTTTTGGAGGATGATATGGATACGTCACTGGCCGAGGAAATACCGCAGACTATGGCAACACTTGCTCCCGACAGTTTTTTCTTTATGTCGCCGTACCGTAGCTTTACGACGTCAGGATGCTTTGCCCGCTATGCGGAACCGGCAGTTGATGGGGATTCACCGGACAGCCCGTTCCAGCAAAAAATGCACGCCCTGTTTGCCGATGCCAAATCGCAGGGTATCGCTAATCCCATCATGGTTGGGGCCATCCCCTTTGATACCCGCCAGCCATCGTCGCTGTTTATCCCCCAGTCCTGGCAGAGCTTCTCCCGCACGGCGAAGCAACAATCGTCGCGCTACTTTACCGCGCATCAGTCGCTGAGCGTCGTGGAACGTAAAGCGATTCCCGAGCAGGACGTATTTGAACACATGGTCGCCCAGGCGGCGGCCCGGACCGCCACCCCGGAAGTGGACAAAGTGGTGTTGTCGCGGCTGATCGATATCACCGCCGACGCCAACATTGACAGCGGTGCGCTGCTGGAGCGTCTGGTGGCGCAAAATCCGGCAAGTTATAACTTCCATGTGCCGATCGAAGATGGCGGCGTATTGATCGGCGCCAGTCCGGAGTTGCTGTTACGTAAAGACGGTGACCATTTCAGTTCATTGCCACTGGCGGGTTCGGCGCGGCGTCAGCCGGATGACGTGTTGGACAGAGAAGCCGGGATCCGCCTGCTGGCCTCCGAGAAAGACCGCCATGAACACGATCTCGTGACGCAGGCTATGAAAACGGTACTGCGCGATCGCAGTCGTGAACTGCAACTGCCGTCTTCTCCTCAACTGGTCACCACGCCCACGCTCTGGCATCTCGGTACGCCATTTGAAGGTAAGGCTAACGCGCAGGAAAACGCCCTGACGCTGGCCTGCCTGCTGCACCCGACGCCAGCGCTGAGCGGTTTTCCACATCACGTTGCGCAGAAACTGATTGCCGAGCTGGAGCCGTTCGAGCGCGAACTGTTTGGCGGCATTGTCGGCTGGTGTGATGCGCAGGGCAACGGCGAGTGGGTGGTGACGATCCGCTGCGCGAAGCTGTTGCGTAATCAGGTGCGTTTCTTCGCCGGTGCCGGCATTGTGCCTGCCTCTTCCCCGGTTGCCGAATGGCGTGAAACGGGTGCCAAGCTTTCGACCATGTTGAATGTTTTTGGACTGCATTAAGAGCCTTATTGACCAGGCCTCTAAGGAGCGATAATGAGTATTCCTTTCACCCGTTGGCCGGAAGAATTTGCCCGCCGTTACCGTGAAAAAGGCTACTGGCAGGATCTGCCGCTGACCGACATTCTGACCCGTCATGCCGACAGTGACCATACGGCGGTGATTGATGGAGCGCGGCATCTGAGCTACCGCCAGCTTAACCAGTCAGCAGACAATCTTGCCAGCAGCCTGCGTCGTCAGGGCATTAAACCCGGTGAAACCGCGCTGGTGCAGTTGGGCAATGTGGCGGAGCTGTATATCACCTTCTTTGCGCTGCTCAAGCTGGGCGTGGCTCCGGTTTTTGGGTTGTACAGCCATCAACGCACTGAGCTCAACGCCTACGCGACGCAAATCAAACCGGTGCTGCTGATTGCTGACCGCGCACATGCGCTGTTTGCTGCGGATGACTTCCTGAACGCATTTGTGAGTGAACACAGCTCGCTACGCGTGGTGCTGCTGCTCAATGACGAGGGTGAACACAACCTGCAAAATGCGATAAGCCAGCCTGCTCACAATTTTACCGCCACGCCATCGCCTGCCGATGAAGTGGCGTATTTCCAACTTTCCGGTGGCACCACCGGGACGCCGAAGCTGATCCCGCGTACCCATAACGATTATTACTACAGCGTGCGGCGCAGCAACGAAATTTGCCATTTTACCGAAGAAACGCGCTATCTATGTGCGATCCCGGCCGCGCATAACTACGCCATGAGCTCACCGGGCGCGCTGGGCGTGTTCCTCGCCGGTGGAACCGTGGTGCTGGCGACGGACCCGAGCGCCACGCTGTGCTTCCCGCTGATTGAGAAGCATCAGGTTAACGTCACGGCGCTGGTTCCCCCGGCGGTAAGCCTGTGGCTGCAGGCGATTGCAGAATGGGGCAGTCATGCGCAACTGGCATCGCTGAAACTGTTGCAGGTCGGTGGGGCGAGGCTTTCTGCTTCGCTTGCCGCCCGTATTCCGGCAGAGATCGGCTGTCAGTTACAGCAGGTCTTCGGCATGGCGGAAGGGCTGGTGAACTACACCCGTCTGGACGACAGTCCTGAGCGAATCATCAATACCCAGGGACGCCCGATGTGCCCGGATGACGAGGTCTGGGTGGCTGATGCCGACGGTAATCCTTTGCCGCAGGGTGAGACCGGACGCCTGATGACGCGCGGGCCGTATACCTTCCGCGGCTATTTCAACAGTCCTGAACACAACGCCAGCGCCTTTGATGCCAACGGGTTCTACTGCTCAGGCGACCTGATCGCCATCGATCATGATGGTTACATCACCGTACAAGGGCGCGAGAAGGATCAGATCAACCGGGGCGGGGAGAAGATCGCCGCCGAAGAGATAGAAAACCTGTTACTGCGCCACCCGGCGGTGGTTCATGCGGCGCTGGTCAGCGTGGACGATGAGTTGATGGGCGAGAAAAGCTGTGCCTGTCTGGTGGTGAAAGAACCGCTGCGCGCAGTTCAGGTGCGTCGTTTCCTGCGTGAGCAGGGCGTGGCGGAGTTCAAATTACCGGACCGCGTCGAGTGCGTGGCGTCGCTGCCGCTAACCCCGGTCGGGAAAGTGGATAAAAAACAATTACGTCAGTGGCTGGCATCACGTTCACTGGCCTGAAGGAGAAAAGAGATGGCAATTCCTAAACTGCAGGCTTATGCGCTGCCCACCGCGCTTGATGTTCCCGCCAATAAAGTTGACTGGGCGTTTGAACCCGAGCGTGCTGCGCTGCTGATCCACGACATGCAGGACTATTTTATCGGTTTTTGGGGCGATAACTGCCCGATGATGGAGCAGGTAGTGGCCAATATTGCCGCGCTGCGCCAGTACTGCAAAGCGCATAACATTCCGGTCTATTACACTGCCCAGCCGAAAGATCAAAGCGATGAAGACCGTGCCCTGTTGAACGATATGTGGGGACCGGGGCTGACGCGCTCGCCGGAACAGCAGAAGATTGTCGACGCGCTGGCCCCGGACGAAGCGGATACAATCCTGGTGAAATGGCGCTACAGCGCGTTTCATCGCTCCCCGCTGGAACAGATGCTGAAAGAAACTGGGCGTAATCAGCTGATTATTACCGGCGTCTACGCGCATATTGGCTGTATGACCACCGCAACCGACGCGTTCATGCGCGACATTAAGCCGTTTATGGTGGCCGATGCGTTGGCTGACTTTAGCCGCGATGAACACCTGATGTCGCTGAAATATGTTGCCGGACGCTCTGGGCGGGTGGTGATGACGCAGGAACTCTTGCCAACGCCGGTGCCTGCCAGTAAAGAGGCGCTACGCAGCGTTATTCTGCCGTTGCTGGATGAATCCGATGAGCCGCTGGATGACGAAAATCTGATCGACTACGGTCTGGATTCGGTACGGATGATGGCGCTGGCCGCCCGCTGGCGTAAAGTGCATGGCGATATCGACTTCGTGATGCTGGCGAAAAATCCGACCATTGACGCCTGGTGGAAACTGCTTTCCCGCGAGGTGAAGTAATGGTTGGGTTTGATTTCACAGGCAAAACCGTCTGGGTCACCGGCGCAGGAAAAGGCATTGGTTACACCACGGCGCTGGCGTTTGTTGACGCGGGTGCGCGGGTGACCGGCTTCGATCTGGCGTTTGACGGTGAAGCTTATCCGTTTGCCACCGAGGTAATGAATGTGGCGGACGCACCGCAGGTGGCGCAGGTGTGCGAGCGCTTGCTGGCGAACACCGAGCGGCTGGACGTGCTGGTCAACGCCGCCGGGATTTTACGTATGGGGCCAACCGACACGCTGAGCGTTGAGGACTGGCAGCAGACCTTCGCCGTCAATGTGGGCGGCGCGTTCAATCTGTTTCAGCACACCATGGCGCAGTTTCGCCGCCAGCAGGGCGGGGCGATAGTCACCGTTGCATCGGATGCGGCACATACGCCACGCATCGGTATGAGCGCTTACGGCGCGTCAAAAGCCGCGCTGAAAAGCCTGGCATTGACCGTCGGTCTGGAACTGTCTACGAGTGGCGTGCGCTGTAATGTAGTTTCGCCGGGGTCGACCGACACCGATATGCAACGTACGCTGTGGGTCAGTGACGACGCCGAACAGCAGCGTATTCGCGGGTTTGGCGAGCAGTTTAAGCTTGGCATTCCGTTGGGTAAGATTGCTCGTCCGCAGGAAATCGCCAACACTGTCTTATTCCTCGCCTCCGATCTGGCCAGCCATATCACCTTGCAGGATATCGTGGTGGACGGCGGCTCGACGCTGGGAGCGTAATGATGATCTGGAAACGACACCTCACGCTCGATGAACTCAATGCCACCAGCCAGAACACGTTGGTGGCGCATTTAGGCGTGGTCTATACCCGGCTGGGCGATGACGTGTTGGAAGCTGAAATGCCGGTGGACCATCGTACCCATCAGCCGTTTGGTCTGCTGCACGGTGGCGCGTCGGCGGCACTGGCGGAAACGCTGGGATCGATGGCGGGCTACATGATGACCCGCGATGGACAATGTGTGGTCGGTACGGAACTCAATGCTACCCACCATCGTGCGGTATCGCAGGGAAAAGTGCGCGGCGTTTGTCAGCCGCTACATCTCGGGCGGCAGAACCAAAGCTGGGAGATCGTGATTTTTGATGAGCAAGGACGGCGCTGCTGTACCTGTCGCTTAGGCACGGCGGTGATGGGGTGACATTGCCGACATCGTAAAATGAAATTGCAGGCTTAACAGGTAAATGAAGTGATCTAGTTAACAATGCAATGTAAATAGTCAGTAGAGTCTCGGGTTTATGTAGTTGTCAGGTTGTTAAATTCAGGAAAGGTGTTATAGAAACAAAATGTAACATCTTTCTGGATCACGCAAACGGACAACAACCATGAATAAATCAGGGAAATACCTTCTCTGGACATTGCTCTCCGTTATCGGAGCATTTGCCCTGGGATATATTGCGTTAAACCGTGGTGAACAGATCAACGCGCTGTGGATTGTGGTGGCGTCGGTCTGTGTCTATCTTATTGCCTACCGTTTTTATGGCCTGTACATCGCGAAAAATGTGCTGGCACTGGACCCGACGCGTATGACGCCAGCCGTGCGGCATAACGACGGTCTGGATTACGTTCCTACCGATAAAAAAGTATTGTTTGGTCACCACTTTGCGGCGATTGCCGGAGCGGGTCCGTTAGTCGGACCGGTGCTGGCAGCGCAAATGGGCTACCTGCCGGGCATGATCTGGCTACTGGCCGGGGTGGTACTGGCGGGCGCGGTGCAGGACTTTATGGTGCTGTTTGTATCCACCCGTCGCGATGGCCGTTCCCTGGGCGAACTGGTGAAAGAAGAGATGGGCCCAACGGCGGGTGTGATTGCGCTGGTGGCCTGTTTTATGATCATGGTGATTATCCTCGCGGTGTTGGCGATGATCGTCGTGAAAGCGCTGACCCACAGCCCGTGGGGAACCTACACCGTAGCGTTTACCATCCCGCTGGCGATCTTTATGGGCATTTACCTGCGCTATCTGCGTCCGGGTCGCATTGGTGAGGTGTCGATTATCGGCCTGGTATTCCTGGTGTTTGCCATTATTTCCGGCGGCTGGGTGGCTGAAAGCCCAACCTGGGCACCGTACTTTGACTTTACCGGTGTACAGCTGACCTGGATGCTGGTGGGTTACGGCTTCGTGGCCGCCGTACTGCCGGTGTGGCTGCTGCTGGCACCGCGTGACTACCTGTCTACCTTCCTGAAAATTGGTACCATTGTCGGCCTGGCGGTGGGCATTCTGATCATGCGTCCAACGCTGACCATGCCTGCGCTGACCAAATTCGTTGACGGCACCGGTCCGGTGTGGACGGGCAACCTGTTCCCATTCCTGTTTATTACCATTGCCTGCGGGGCGGTTTCTGGCTTCCATGCGCTGATTGCGTCCGGCACCACGCCGAAGATGCTGGCAAATGAAGGGCAGGCTTGTTTTATCGGCTACGGCGGGATGCTGATGGAGTCCTTTGTCGCCATCATGGCGCTGGTCTCTGCGTGTATCATCGATCCGGGCGTGTACTTTGCGATGAACAGCCCGATGGCGGTGCTGGCACCTGCAGGCACGGTGGATGTGGTCGCTTCTGCGGCGCAGGTGGTCAGTAGCTGGGGCTTTGCCATTACCCCGGATACCCTGCATCAAATCGCTAACGAAGTGGGCGAGCAATCCATTATTTCTCGTGCGGGCGGTGCGCCTACGCTGGCGGTAGGGATGGCGTACATTCTGCACGGTGCGCTGGGTGGCATGATGGATGTGTCGTTCTGGTATCACTTCGCTATTCTGTTCGAAGCCCTGTTTATTCTGACCGCGGTCGATGCTGGTACACGTGCTGCACGCTTTATGTTGCAGGACCTGTTGGGCGTGGTGTCACCAGGCCTGAAGCGTACTGATTCACTGCCTGCGAACCTGTTGGCAACGGCGCTGTGCGTGCTGGCCTGGGGTTACTTCCTGCACCAGGGCGTGGTGGATCCATTAGGCGGTATCAATACCCTGTGGCCGCTGTTTGGTATCGCCAACCAGATGCTGGCTGGCATGGCGCTGATGCTGTGTGCGGTGGTACTGTTCAAGATGAAACGTCAGCGCTACGCATGGGTGGCGCTGGTGCCAACCGCCTGGCTGCTGATTTGTACTCTGACCGCCGGCTGGCAGAAAGCGTTTAGCCCGGATACCAAAATTGGCTTCCTGGCGATCGCCAACAAGTTCCAGGCGATGATCGACAGCGGTAACATTCCGGCGCAATACACCCAGTCGCAGCTTTCACAATTGGTGTTTAACAACCGTCTGGATGCTGGACTGACCATCTTCTTCATGGTGGTGGTGGTGGTTCTGGGTCTGTTCGCCATTAAAACGGCGAGGGTTGCGCTGAAAGAGGACAAACCGACGTCAAAAGAAACGCCGTACGAACCGATGCCAGAGAATGTCGAAGAGATCGTGGCGCAGGCGAAAGGCGCGCACTAATATTCTCATAACCCACAAGCCCTCTCCGCAGCGGGGAGGGCGTTTGCATGACAGGGAATGACTATGTTTGAAACACTCGCAAAAGCCGGGAAATATTTAGGTCAAACCGCCCGCCTGATGATTGGCGTGCCGGATTATGACAACTATGTTGAGCATATGCGCGTCACGCATCCGGAGCAGGCGCCGATGACCTACGAAGAATTCTTCCGTGAGCGTCAGGATGCGCGCTATGGGGGCAAAGGCGGCGCGAAGTGCTGTTGATTTTTTGCCGGATGGCGCTGACGCTTATCCGGCCTACAACACCGCATTGCGTAGGCCTGATAAGGCGAAGCCGCCATCAGGCAACCCACCATCAGGTAACCCACATCGCACTCACACCGTAAACGATTCCACCTTCTCAAACGCCGCGCGCAGGGTTTCTGGTGTTAACGTGACCGGCAGTGCGTGAATGGATTCCACCGGGCGCAATGTGTGCGCAATCACCTTATCGATCTCAGCACGGTTATTTATATCCACGTCTAACTGGGCCAACCGGGTGGGTAAATTGAAACGCTGGTAGGCTGAAGTGAGTTGAGCCAGTACATCGTCTTGCCCCAGCAGCGCACTCTGTACCAGGATGCCGTAGGCCACTTTGGTACCGTGTAAAAACGACTCCGTCTGCGGGAGCACCGTCAGACCGTTATGCACCGAATGTGCCGCCGCCACGCGGGTGTAACGCTCGCCCAGACCGCCCACCATGCCGCCGCCGGCAATGATTGCATCCACCACATCGCAAAACGCCTGACTGAGTTTCCCCTGCTTTTTATCAGCCAGCGCCTGCTCGCTGTATTGCAGCAGCACGTCGCGAATAGCCAGCGCGCCGTTAATCCCCAGGCGCACGGTCAGCGGCAACGTTTCGGGCTGCGGTGCCAGCACGACTGCTTCGTACCACTTCGCCAGCGTGTCGCCGATGCCCGCCAGTAAGTATTCCTCTGGTGCATTGAGGATTATCTGCGGCTCCACCAGCACCAGAAAGTTGGCGTCATCGAAAATGTCGAAGTGCAGCGCCTGACCGGCATCGTTGTACCACACGGAGAGCGGCGTCCAGGCCGCACAGGTCGCGGCAATGGTTGGGATCGCTACGAAAGGCAAACCGAGACGACGGGCCAGCGCTTTGGCGGTGTCGAGTAATGTGCCGCCGCCCACGCCAATCACCACGCTGCGGTGATCACCGGCATCTTCTGCCAGTTGCTGAACGTCTGTTTCGCTGCAATGACCGGTAAATAGCAGGTGCTTTGCCCCGTCACAATTAAATGCGCCAGGCAGATAGGGACGGGCAGCGGCGATAGCTCGCTCGCCATACACCCAGACGGCACGTGACAGTATGTCGGCGGTGAAGAAATCATGCAGTCTGGACAGGCTGCCGGTATGGGAAAAGTAATTGGCCGGGCCGACGACGACGCGAATTTCGCTCTGACTCATGTTGTGTTGTCCTTTTGGCTGTCCTGTCCACGCAGGTTATTTTTATATAGACGTCTAAACGTCTTGATTGCCAAATACTAACATCGTGTTATAGTGGCTTCAACCACAACATCACACGTCAGGATAACAATAATGAGTAATAACTCGCTGATTGTGCAAAGCAAGCTCCCCAATTTAGGCACTACCATATTCTCGCAAATGAGCGCCCTGGCGCAGGAACATCAGGCGATTAACCTGTCGCAGGGATTCCCGGATTTTGACGGCCCGCACTATCTGCAAGAACGCCTGGCGTACCATGTAGCGCAAGGGGCGAACCAATATGCCCCCATGACAGGTGTGCAGCCGCTGCGTGAAGCCATCGCCGACAAAACCGCCGAGTTATACGGCTATAAACCGGATGCTGACAGTGAGGTTACGGTGACGGCGGGAGCGACGGAAGCATTGTACTCGGCGATTACGGCCTTAGTGCGACCCGGCGATGAAGTGATTTGTTTTGACCCGAGCTATGACAGCTATGCGCCCGCTGTGGCGCTATCTGGTGGTGTGGTTAAACGTATCGCGCTGCAGCCGCCATCTTTTCGCGTGGACTGGCAGGCATTTACCGCGTTGTTGAGCGACAAGACCCGACTGGTGATCCTCAACACACCGCATAACCCCTCTGCCACCGTCTGGCAAAAAGCAGACTTTGATGTGCTGTGGCAGGCCATTAAAGCACGCGATATTTTTGTGGTAAGCGATGAAGTCTATGAACACATCTGCTTTGCCGCGCAAGGGCATGCCAGCGTGCTGGCACATCCGCAGCTGCGCGAGCGTGCGGTTGCGGTCTCATCATTCGGCAAAACCTACCATATGACCGGATGGAAGGTTGGGTACTGTGTGGCGCCAAAAAACATCAGCGTCGAATTACGTAAGGTACACCAGTATTTGACCTTCTCGGTCAATACGCCAGCGCAGTTGGCACTGGCGGATATGCTGCGGGCCGATCCAACGCATTACCGCGACCTGCCCGCGTTTTATCAGCGAAAACGTGATGTGCTGGTGAACGCACTCCGTGACAGTCGTTTGGACATTTTGCCCTGCGAAGGGACGTATTTTTTGCTGATCGATTACAGTGCCGTCTCGGATCTCGATGATGTGGCGTTTTGCCAGTGGCTGACCAAAGAGGTGGGGGTAGCAGCGATCCCTCTGTCAGTTTTTTGCGCCGATCCTTTCCCACACAAGTTGATTCGCCTGTGTTTTGCCAAGCAGGAATCGACGCTGTTGGCGGCAGCAGAACGCCTGGCCGCGCTGTAGTTACTTCACCGTCCAGGCTTTGGAGAATCGGCGGTCGGCGAACAATTCTTGCAGACCGTTGATTTGCTTGAGACGTAATACCTCATCACTGTCCATCCCGAGGTCTTTACCGATTTTTTCTTCACTCCAGCCGAGGAGTGATAATTCACGGACAATTTCAGACATGGCGTGGATTTGATGCCGTCCGCGAGCACGGTTGTGACGAATCGTTGCCGCCATGCGTTCATGGCGTTCACGCTGCAAGCAGGTGATGGGTAAATAACCTTTTAGTCGGGATCTCAGCGAGGGTTTGCTTTTGCCTAATTCATGTCGATGAAAACCATCAATGATTTCATATTCTTCTTCCGTTGAGTGAACCACAACGATGGGTTGGGTAAATCCATCTGCCTCGATGGATTTCAGCAGCAGTCTTTTCTCCGGCGGCGCCACGTTATTAGGGTTGTAGTCGTTAGGCGTAATATGATTTCCTTCGACCCATAACACACAATCTACCGGCTCTTCGCGAAAAGGACTGACGCTGTGGATGGCTATTCTGAATTCATTAATGGCCTCAATTCGCTCTTTTTCGGGGAGTTCAGAAAGAAAACCGAGGAGCTCCTGTGTTAATCGTTGTTGCATAAAATCCCCCATTCCTGACGTTTTGTTTTCATGCGTTCGTTATAGCGTTGGTAGCTTTTTGACTTTGTTGGACTAAAAGAAAGCGCCCGACACCAGTAATCATTATTCAGCAGGACTTTGCAGATTCGCCGCCATGAGGGGATATCTCTGGACCCAATATCACCGTCTTGATTTTGCGGGATATCGGTCATACCTTTTTTCTTATACCACTGAATATAGACGGCGATTTTGTTGCGATAGTGCTCAGCTGTCTGTTCTGGCATGCTGTTTAGTAGCAGCATGGCGTACTCTTGCCAGCTTAAATGATCCGGTTTTAATATTTTCCGGTGTCCGTAAAAATGGTTGTCATGACCGGCATAAATACCCCCACTTTTAACGCCGCTCACGCGGGCGCACATGGCTGCCCATCGCTGCGGTTCAATAACGTGATAGAGCCAAAGGCCCTGGCGCTGTTCCGGGCCAAAGGGTTCGCAAATGCGCATGTATCGCGTCGGGACACCGGCCTGGTACATCAGGTTATACAAGGGGTTGCATGTCATATTTGTTTTAGCAAACCAGGTCCAGATATCGGCCGTTTTCCAATCATAGATGGGATAAATGTACCAGGTATGTCCCCCAGGCGCGGCGGTGGTCCAGGGTTTATCATCGGCAAACCGCTGCTTATGTGAATTGGCAATCGCGACAAAGCGATTATATGACTCGTCGGCACGGATCCCGACCAGCATTGCGGCCGGCCGCTTTTCTGAAAACCAGTCAGCGAACTCGCGAACGAATTGTTCAAAGGTCATTCCGGTCTGATAGAAATGGAAGAACTCGGGATCGGTAATGGCATCTGCTGGCGGTTGGCGAACCCATTGCGTATTCGGCTCCCAGCACTGCCATTCCGGCTGAAATTGCGAGAGTGAATTTTGCGTGGTTAACGGCAAGGCGACCCAATAAAACCGTTCAATAACGTCGGAGTAATGTTCGCGCAATGCCTGCACATAGTCGATAGTGCAGGAAAACTGGGCCTCCCAGTCGATAAATAATACGTGAATTTTTTTATGCATCTGACGGGCCAGTGTGGCCGTCAGATGCAACATCACCCCTGAATCTTTGCCACCTGATAATGAAACACAAATGCGCGGCAGCGTTTCCAGCGTCCACGTAATGCGCTCCTGAGCGGCTTCAAGTACATTTTTACTTAGCGGTATTTTATAAACAGACATATCAAGCTCAGGTCGTAACTTTATTATTTTTATACATAATAAATGGTTGCAATAAGATATGCTAATTTACGGGTCACGCAACTTTTTTAAATATATTTACTTGGTGTATGGGTTCCATTGATTCATATCGCGCATGCATTGAATTAAAAAATAAACGATGTTGGCTCATTCGCTCTCGGGTATAATTCTTTTTATATATTCAGCAAAACCGCTGTTGTTAAGTGAGGCGCGATTATACATCAGAAAAAGTTCGGCTGACGGTATCTTTATACCAATATCTATTTCTTTTAGATTGAAAATAGGTGCGTAGTGCTCGAAAATGACTCTGGGAATAATACCGATGATATCAGTGCTGGAAATGACGTTGGTAATTGAAATAAGAGAGTCGCTGCTAAACCCTATATTACGATTGGCCATAAATTCGTTAGTTTTTGACTGGTACTCTTTCATACCCAGTTCTTCAGAGAGAAGAGAGGTAAACTGTTCTTCCAGTACTTGTTTAAGTGTGCTTGAAGCATTTATTCTGGGGTGGTTGCTACTGCAAACCAATACACCTTCGATGGTTTTGAACGGGGCGCAGATAATGGAACGATTGCGCACGGGTACAATAGTAGCGACCAGATCTGCTTTGCGATAAGCCAATATGTTTTCAGCCGTTTCTGCTGACATTAATATATCATGATGTTCAATTTCGACATCGGCATCCTCTCTCAGATAATGAATTAACTCTCTTATATTAAAACCGGTAACAAGTTGTGGGCAGTAAATGACAAACTTCTTTTTCAGGCTGGAGCTATGCATGATATTTATCGTTTGCTCCAGATTGTTAAGATTTTGCTCAAGATGATGGTGCAGGTTGATGCCTGTCACCGTAGGCGTGATCCCTTTACCAGACCGAATAAATAGAGGGTCATTAAACTGTGTGCGTAGTCTTTGCAACGACTGACTTACGGCGGATGGCGTGATATACAGCGTTTCGGCGGCCTTACTGATACTCAAATGTTGATAAATACACTCAAAAATAACCAATAGGTTGAGATCGAATTTTTTAAGGTCATAGAGGTTAGCCATATGTATATTCTCATTGTTATTTTATGTGGAAATATTTCATTTTTATATATTTGAATTGCAAATTATTTCTTTTAAGAATCTTTTATGCGCTTAATGAATAGTTAACTTAAACTAAAGTATCACAGTCAGTATTAATTTGACGAGTAGAAAATGCATCATGAGTGATTGAAATGAGAACGATAACAATCACTCATAATATTAGTTTTAGTTATTACCCATTATAATGTCCAGTTTTTCTTTATCCGGCAGCCCGACGGCCTGTTGTAATGTGTTGTCTTTGCTCATGTAGTAGATTGCCGGCGTGACGTTAGCGCCCAAGTCATCCATCAATTTTTGGTTGATATTCAATACCTTCAGCTGCTCGGAAGGGGGCGTCTCTGGCATTTTCAGCGTGAGTTTACCGCCAGAGGCCTCATAGTCATGCCATGTTTTAGCCGGATCTTTGCTGGCCAGAATTGCTGCGGCGGTTGCCGGACTCTCGGGCTTGATTACGCCGACCAACAATGTCCGGAGTTGTACTTTTCCTGAATCAACCCATGGACGTGCCTGTTGCCAAAATTGTTTGCAATATGGGCAGAAGGGATCGGCGAAAACATAGACAATAACCGGCGCGTCTTTTTTCCCGTCCAGAATCCACGACGCTTTTTCCATGCGCTGCCACATTTCACGGCCTGCAGGTGCATAGATTTCTTTTTCTATCAATGTATTACTGAGGTTTTCGCCTTTTTCATTATACATGTAGCCGGAAATGGCGTGTTTCCCGTCAGGCGTGACATAGATAGTCACTCCCATATCCTGGTATTTTCCCAGGTAACCTTTCATTCCACCCGGCGCGTCAAACGGCTTGAGGATGGTAATGCCCTGTTTTTCGATGGCTTTTACCGGGGCAGGGAGTTCTTCGGCGTGCACGACGGCAGGGAGCAAAGCGAAGAGTAATATACGTTTAAACATTGATTTTCCTTATAAAATCAAAAGGAAAGGGGGCTGAAATGCAAAACCTATCACAGCCATAGGTAAGACCGACGGTCTGTCGATTGCCCTTTCTTGAGTGGGGTGATGTAATCCCAATCGCTGTTACAACCTTTGTTAAGGTAATGTAGAGCGCAACACTTAGCCAGTCCGCTGGCACTGAAGTTATCTGCGGGTAACTCGGGTAATGGGCTCCCTGCAAAGGGGGCCTTTTTACTTTTTGCTACGGTTTCACAACATTTTGTTGAGTCGGTTGTTAGTTAACGCTTATTGATTTGATAAAGGAAACGCATTAGCCCTGATGAAAGATTTTCGTTAACTTATCCCTCAACGAAAACACGGAGGAAGTACAGATGTCTTTGATTAATACCAAAATTAAACCTTTCAAAAACCAGGCGTTCAAAAACGGTGAGTTCATCGAAGTTACCGAGAAAGATATCGAAGGTCGTTGGAGTGTTTTCTTCTTCTACCCGGCTGATTTTACGTTCGTATGCCCGACTGAACTGGGCGACGTGGCAGACCATTACGAAGAACTGCAGAAGCTGGGCGTAGACGTTTACTCTGTATCTACCGATACCCACTTTACGCATAAAGCCTGGCACAGCAGCTCTGACACCATCGCCAAAATCAAATACGCGATGATCGGTGACCCGACTGGCGCCCTGACCCGTAACTTCGACAACATGCGTGAAGATGAAGGTCTGGCTGACCGCGCTACGTTCGTTGTTGACCCGCAGGGTATCATCCAGGCGATCGAAGTTACCGCTGAAGGTATCGGCCGCGATGCGTCTGACCTGCTGCGTAAAATTAAAGCCGCGCAGTATGTCGCTTCTCACCCTGGCGAAGTGTGCCCGGCGAAGTGGAAAGAGGGTGAAGCTACATTAGCGCCGTCCCTGGACCTGGTCGGTAAAATCTAAATTTCCGTCGTCTTTCACGTCATAGCCGTGTTGGCGTCACCTGCTTACCCCGGTCACTTACTTCTGTAAGCTCCCGGGGGTTACCAGGCTAGCCGCCTTGCTCTGACGCGAAATACTTAGGAAATTACGTCAGTCATGGGCGCAGGCGCGCCCATTTTATTCCAGCATCATGATGCAAGTTGCATTGATGCAGTCCCGTGAAATCGGCTTGCATGATGATGTTTTCAGAGAGGGAAGAACAATGCTCGACACAAATATGAAAACCCAGCTCAGGGCTTACCTTGAGAAACTGACCAAACCTGTTGAGCTGATTGCTACGCTGGATGACAGCGCTAAATCGGCAGAAATCAAGGAACTGCTAACTGAAATTGCTGAACTGTCAGAGAAAGTAACCTTTAAAGAAGACAACACGCTGGCAGTACGTAAGCCATCGTTTCTGATTACTAATCCAGGTTCTCACCAGGGACCGCGTTTTGCCGGTTCTCCACTGGGCCACGAGTTTACGTCTCTGGTTTTGGCGCTGCTGTGGACCGGTGGTCATCCGTCAAAAGAAGCGCAGTCTCTGCTAGAGCAGATCCGCGATCTCGATGGCGATTTTGAGTTTGAAACCTATTATTCACTGTCCTGCCACAACTGTCCTGACGTGGTGCAGGCGCTGAACCTGATGTCGGTGCTGAACCCGCGTATCAAGCATACGGCGATTGATGGCGGTACTTTCCAGAATGAGATTACCGATCGCAACGTGATGGGCGTTCCGGCCGTGTATATGAACGGCAAAGAGTTTAGTCAGGGGCGTATGACGCTGACGGAAATCGTCGCCAAAGTCGATACCGGTGCTGAGAAGCGCGCGGCAGAAGAGCTGAATAAACGTGATGCCTATGATGTGCTGATCGTCGGTTCGGGTCCTGCAGGGGCGGCGGCGGCAGTGTATTCCGCACGTAAAGGTATTCGTACCGGCTTGATGGGTGAACGCTTTGGCGGTCAGGTGCTGGATACCGTTGATATCGAAAACTATATCTCGGTGCCGAAAACCGAAGGTCAAAAACTGGCAGGCGCGCTGAAAGCACACGTTGATGACTATGATGTTGATGTGATTGATAGCCAGAGCGCCAGCAAGCTGGTTCCTGCTGCGCAGGAAGGCGGCTTGCACCAGATTGAAACGGCCTCCGGCGCGGTGCTAAAAGCACGCAGCATTATTATTGCCACCGGAGCCAAATGGCGCAACATGAACGTACCGGGCGAAGATAAGTATCGGACCAAAGGCGTAACCTATTGCCCGCACTGTGATGGCCCACTGTTTAAAGGCAAACGCGTGGCGGTGATTGGCGGCGGTAACTCGGGCGTTGAAGCGGCTATCGATCTGGCCGGTATAGTTGAACATGTGACGCTGCTTGAGTTTGCGCCGGAAATGAAGGCTGATCAGGTTCTGCAAAATAAAGTGCGTAGCCTGAAAAACGTCGACATTATTCTGAATGCGCAAACTACTGAAGTGAAGGGTGACGGTAGCAAGGTGACCGGTCTGGAATACCGCGATCGCGTCAGCGGCGACGTCCACAATGTGGAACTGGCGGGTATTTTTGTGCAGATTGGCCTGCTGCCAAACACCAACTGGCTGGAAGGTGCCGTTGAGCGTAATCGCATGGGCGAAATTATTATTGATGCCAAATGTGAAACCAGCGTGAAAGGGGTTTTCGCTGCGGGTGACTGCACCACCGTGCCGTACAAACAGATAATCATAGCTACCGGCGAAGGTGCAAAAGCCTCACTGAGCGCCTTTGATTACCTGATTCGCTCCACCGTACAATAAGAAAGAAAGTAAGACTCACCTGCAAAAGAAGGAAAATGCCTGAGGTCGCAAACGCGTTTCAGGCTTACCGATTCGGTGAAATAACATCGATGCGGAATAAAAAGGGGCTACCGAAAGGTAGCCCCTTTTTTTAACGAACGACCAGCACCGGCAGGGTGGCGTGGCGGACTACGCTGGAGGCGTTAGAACCCAGCAGATGGGTGCTGATTGATGGGTTGCGCGATCCAATGACCACCACATCGGCGTTCAGCTCTTCGCCCAACTCGTTGACTACATCACGTACGCTACCAAAGCGAACGTGCTGTTTGATGCGAGAAGGATCAATACTGAAGTGACCGACCATCGTTTGCAGGCGGGTTTCCGCTTCGTGCTGCAGATGTTCCTCAAAACGGCGAACGTCAGCAGCAAAACGATGCAGGCTCAGGCTGGCGGAGCCAGGAAGCACATGCAGAAGATGGATAATCCCATTTTCCTGTGCCAGAAATTCTGCATGGCGAACAGCCTTGTCGCTTAGTTCCATTTCGAATACATCAACAGGCATTATGATTGTGTTGTACATAAACATTCTCCTTGTCATTACATGAACACATAACAGCATAGTATTAAAAATGATTCTGTCAGTCACGACACAGATTTATGTTTTGCGAGCAGGAAAGGGAAAGCAGCAATAATGTCAATGAGGGGCGGGGATATCATCGGAAAGAGGATGCGTAAGCATCCCCTGTAAGATAAAGCGAGTAGCTTTGCTATAACAGAGTTAGCGCAGGTAGTCGCCCGCAGCTTCAGGCTGGTACTCAAGTTCGATGACTTCGAGATGGGTTGATGTACCACCTGGTAGTTCCCAGTGGATCGTGTCGCCAACGCGCAGACCCAGAAGGGCAGCACCTACCGGGGCCATCACCGACAGTTGAGTACTGCTGTCGGTCATCGTGGCCGGATACACCAGGGTACGCACTCGGACTTCACCATCGCTCAGATTGCGGAATTTCACGCGGCTGTTCATGGTGACGACATCGTGCGGCATGGTTTCTGGAGAACACATTTGGGCGCGATCCAGCTCGGCGTTTAAGGCGTCAGCAATCGGTAAACCCGCAAACGCAGGTTGCTCCAACAGGCGGTCAATGCGCTCAGCATCGAGGTCGTTAATGATGATAGTTGGTCTGGACATTTATTACTCCATGTCGTCGATACTGCGGGTGCGCAGGTAAATAATCCCAAAAGAAAACCCTCACCGTCAGGCGGCAAGGGTTTAGCTTTTATGATGATACTGAGACTTACCCCAGGTTTGAAGTGATTTAGTTCACATTCAGGCGATCAATAACCGACTTTGTCGAGGATAAACTGCTTGCCGCAGTTTCCAGGATGCGCTTGCGGCAGGAACGATGCTGCGGAAAGCGGGGCATTAATGGTGGCTGCCTTGAGCGTAAACTGGATTTCAGTCAGGTAGGCCGGATTACCGTGACAGCTTAACTTCACTGCCTTCACGCTTTTTGTACCCCAGGTTTTCGCGACGGCGTCGTCAAATGCGTTGCGGCTGACGGTTTTTCCGTAATTGTCGGCAATAAATTTGCCGAGTTCGGTATTTTTTATCTCACTATTCATTCGCACCATAGTGCCAAAGTACGCGTCAGGATCGAAACCAAAACAGGCGCCGTGCTTGGCATATTCGTAACGTTCGAGACACGATGTTCCGCCAGCGCCGGGCATCACAGCGCTCAGTTTTGCGGCGCTTTCCAGCGAAAGCCCCGTTTCTGGCGCGGCGCATTTGCGACTGGCACGAGCCTCCGGCAGGTTTGGTATAGGGCGCGTGGCGCAGCCAAAGCGCATCCACCGACGATTATCTACACCGCGGGCAGCAATCGATTTTGGCAGGCCAGGCCACAGACCGTGAACGGTCAGGAAATCTGCTTTATTTGCAGTTTCTTTTTGCAGGCGGCATTCGTCGGGTTCCTGACGATTACGTTCGTGTTGGCTCTGACAAAAACCGGTTTGCCAGGAGAGCGCCAGCACATAGCGATCAAAGTCACCGTACTGTTTTGCCTGAAGTTGTTCGGCCTGGGCCGCAGAAACCGGCAGCAGAAGTGCCGCCAGCAAAGAGCAATAACGCCATGTCGATGTCATGATGAATTCGGATACTTATATAATTTCTGAATGTCATCTATTAAATCATAAAAAAAGCCGCTCAGGTTTAGCTGAGCGGCATCATTTTCGTTACGCGTTTTTGCTAAGGACTAAGAAGTACGATTAGCTCCACATTGCCAGAATCGGCCAGCCGACCAGCAGAAGCATGGCGATATAGATAACGCCGAAGATGGCGCCCAGACGCCAGTAGTCTTTGGACTTCACATAACCACAGCCGTAGATGATCACGCCAGGGCCGGTGGCATACGGTGTCAGACAACCCATGATACCGATGGACAGCACCAGCAGAATACACAGATGCTCCATTGGCACGCCCGGGATCCCTTTACCGACCGCCAGAATTACTGGCAGCATGGTCGCGGTATGCGCAGACAGGCTGGCAAACAGGTAGTGAGCAAAGTAGAACACCAGCACCAGCACGATCACGGTCGCGTTAGGCGAGAAGCCTTCCAGGTGTGAGCTCATGGTGTTAGCGAACCAGTCGATAAAACCGGAACGGGTTAAGCCGTTGGCCATTACCACCAGGGTGGCAAGGTTGACCAGCGTGTTCCATGCGCTGTTATAGCGGGTGATGTCTTTCCACGGTACCACGTGCAGAGCCAACATCAGAGAAACCGCCAGCAGACCCACGGCGGTGGCATCAATCAGCTTGCCGCCGAATACCCACAGACCCAGGCTCAGCAGCACCAGACCGATCAGGGTCATCTCTTTACGGGTTAGTTTACCCATGGTTTTCAGTTCGTCACCGGCCCATGCGGCAACTTCTGCACTGTGAGTGACTTCGGGTTTGTACAGAACGTAGGATAACCACGGCGCAACGATCAGCAAAATAATACCGACTGGCAGGAAGCTGAGGAACCATTGCAGCCAGCTGATCTGAATACCGGCAATTTTGTTAACGAATTCCAGACCCAGTACGTTTGGCGCAGCGCCGGTAACGAACATAGAGGAGCTCAGGCTGGTACTGATCACCATCATCCACATCAGATAACCGCCGATACGGCGAGCTGACGGATCGTTCGGGAATGATTTAAACAGCGGCGGCAGGTTCTTGATAACCGGGAAAACGGTACCACCGGTACGCGCGGTGTTCGACGGTGTAAATGGTGCCAGCAGGATGTCGATAATAACAATCGCATAGCCCAGTGTCAGGGTACGTTTCCCCATGAACTTCACCAGGAACAGCGCGATACGACGACCCAGACCGGTGACTTCATAACCCAGTGCGAAGATGAACGCACCAAACACCAGCCAGACGGTGGTGCTGGAGAAGCCAGCCAGACCCCACTTCAGCGCCTGTTTGCCGGCGTGAAAGGTGGGGTCTGCCAGTTCTGTGGCATCAAACAGCAGGTAGTTGCTGCCGATCACGCAAATTGTCACGGCGATAAAGCTGATCGCTGTTGCCGGGATAGGCTCGAGGATCATACCGACAATCATGGCCACAAACACGGCAAAGTAGTGCCAGGCCTGCGGGGGCATTCCATCAGGGACGGGGATAAGAAACATGACACCCATGACGACCAGCGGGGCCAGTAACTTCCATATACTATCTTTTGATAAAGACATGAATGATTCTCCGGAAAGGATCTTTAATGGTGATAATGATGAACTTGTGAAATCTGAGCTAAGAACCAGGTGACAATCAGCAGATCGGCACAGCCCCCGGGACTGAGGTTGCGTTCAATACACTGTTGGTCGAACTGGTGCAGGTAATTGAGATCGGCGGGGGTGCGAATTCCCCCTTGCTGCAATAATGTGGCAGATTGCTGCTGTAACCAGCGCAGACCTTCAGCGCCACCGCGGGAAGCTACGTTGGTATCGCCGTTGATTGCCATAAGCAGCAGTAAGGTATCGAGCAATGCCAGTTCAGGATCGCGACCCTGAGCCAGCAACGCGCGGTAGTGCGGTAACGCGTGGTGGATCACTAATGGATAGCCCGCTTCGGCTTCACCGCGAGCCCCGGTTAATCCCAGTTGTTGATACAGACGTTGGCCAGCCGTGAGTTGTTGATTGTTCTGGCGCAGTTCGCGCTCGGTCAGGCCGCGGCAAAAGGCTGCTGCTGTAGAGCAAATGGTTTCAGGTGTGACGGTCTGGCTGAGCTGGTGCAGGCGACCAATGGCGGCGCACAGCAATCCCAGCGAAAAGATACTGCCTTTATGGGTGTTCACCCCGGCAGTGGCGCGAAACATCTCGGCCTCGCAGGCCATCCCCACCGGACGCAGTCCTTTCAGCACATCTTCAGGTACCAGTTGCGCGCTGAAGGCCCCGTATTCGACGAAACGCGGCAGCCAGGCGTGGATCGCCTCGGCGCTGCGGTGAAAGTCATCCAGCGCCATGTCTTTGTGCGCGCCGTTGTTAATACGATCCACCAGACCGGGTTTGGGAGACAGGTTGACTTCCGTCAGCATGGCACGCCACGCGAGCGTCGCGTACGCTTCTGGTAAATCCTGAGGAAGAACGGCGGATTTAGTCGATGTTGCGGGAATCGGCATCATGCAGCAGTTCCTCCATGCGAATAAGTAACTCGGAAAGCGTGTGGGTTTTACCCCGCGCGCAGTCGGCTGCGCTTTGCTCGCACAGCAGGCAGCGGCGGGCAGGGAGCGTGAAATGACGGCGAGACAGGATTTCTCCTTCCGGAGTCAGGACATCGAGGTCCCATAACCGTCCCAGCGGGTGTGAATGCTCAAGCTCTATGGTGGCGAGCTTGAGGTCGTGTGCCGGGGCCTCTATAGACAACAGACCTTCCGGCCCGCTGGCAGAAACCCGCGTAGATTGCTCCCTGACTATCCAGCCCGATTTTTCCGCCAGCGTGAGCAAGGCAGTGATACCGTGATTAAAAATGCGACGAGTGAGTTCGCTGTCTTTAATCGGACCCGGTGCGACCACGGTAAAAGAGACCAGTGGCGCGCAGTGGCGGGTGAGCCAGGCATGCTGCCGTGCTTGTCTCTCATCGCGGCTGGCGAGCAGCTCGGGAATAGAAACCGCGTGGCAGGTGGCATGTTCAGGGAGCAGGTGCATGGCTTATTCCTTCACCTGATGCACAACATCAATCACTGAACCGTCGCGGTAACGCACAACGGCAATCACCCGGTCGGTGAATTCGATGGCGCGTGGCTGACCGGTAAGCTGCTGTGCACGCTCGCGCAGCCAGTCGATGGAGACCACTTTCATCCCCGCTTCCTGCAAACGTTCAGCCAGTTCAGGACGTGCAGGGTTGACGGCGATACCGTGGTCAGTGACCAGGATGTCAATGCTGGAGCCAGGGGTGACGCAGGTCAGCACGTTATCAACCAGCGTCGGGATGCGACCGCGAACCAATGGGGCGACGATAATCGACAGTGCAGCACCGACAGCGGTATCGCAGTGGCCACCGGATGCGCCGCGCAGCACACCGTCGGAGCCGGTCAGCACGTTGACGTTGAAGTTCGTATCCACTTCCAGTGCGCTCAGCACTACGACATCCAGACGGTCAACCGATGCGCCTTTCGAACCCCAGTTAGCGTACTGGTTAGCGCTGATCTCAATATGGTTTGGATTGCGGGCCAGGGATTTTGCGGCGGCACTGTCGAAGCTCTGTACATCCAGCAGTTTGCGGATTAACCCTTTTTCATGCAGGTCAACGATGGTGGCAGTGATGCCGCCCAGTGCGAAGTCGGCGCGGATGTCGCGGCTGCGCATTTTGTCTTCCAGGAAGCGGGTTACGGCCAGCGAGGCGCCACCGGTACCGGTCTGCAAAGAGAAGCCCTCATTGAAGTAACCGGAATTGGCAATCACCTCTGCCGCGCTGCGAGCGATCAGCAGCTCACGCGGGTTGGTCGTCATGCGGGTTGCATCGGCGCCAATTTTGTCCGCATCACCGACCTGCTCGATCTGCACGATCAGATCCACCTGATCCTGGGTGATACTGGCCGGATTATGCGGGTAGCTCAGCAGTTGTTCGGTCAGCAGGACCACCTGTTTAGCGTTATCGGCATCGACACGGGCGTAGCCGAGTGAGCCACAGCAGGCTTTACCGGTGTAGCCGTTAGCATTACCAAATTGGTCGCAGGACGGTACGCCGAGGAAGGCTACGTCAATGCTTAACTCACCGCTTTGCACCAGGTGTACGCGACCGCCGTGAGAGTGGACCTGCACAGGTTCAGCCAGTAAACCGCGGGAGATCTCTTCCGCCAGCGGACCACGCAGACCGGAAGTATAAATGCGGCTGACGACGCCCTGACGAATGTGTTCCACCAGCGGAGCGTGACAGTCGCTCAGGGAGCTGGACGCCAGCGTCAGGTTTTTAAAGCCCATGACGGCAATGGTATCCATCACCAGGTTAATGGTCAGGTCGCCACCGCGGAAAGCGTGGTGGAAAGAGATAGTCATTCCATCCTGTAAACCTGAACGGCGAATAGCGTCTTCCAGGTTAGCGCACAGTTTTTTGTCGCGGGGTTTTTGCGCCTGTAACGCGACTTTTGCGCTGCTGTGGAAAGCGGAAAGGTCGCTTTCAGCATGACGGCTCCAGGTCGCCACGCGATCCTGTCGTTGAGACTGTTCGATTTTCTGCGTCATTTTTTTGCCTTATTCTTCGCGAATGCCGGAAAGTTCTGCACGGGAGATAACCAGAAGGGCGCGCTCGATAACCGGGCTGTCGACCATCTTGCCGTTCAGGGAGACAACGCCACGGCCTTCGCGAGCGGCGGCTTCAGCGGCTTCTACAACCAGACGGGCGTGCGCCAGTTCTTTGCGCGTTGGCGCATACAGGTTGTGCAGGAGGTCGATCTGACGCGGGTTGATGAGCGATTTACCGTCAAAACCCAACTGCTTGATGTGTGCGGCTTCATGCAGGAAACCGGCTTCGTTATTGGCATCGGAATAAACGGTGTCAAATGCCTGAATGCCCGCAGAGCGTGCCGCCTGCAAAATAGAGCAGCGGGCAAACAGCAGTTCGGTGCCTTCCGGCGAACGCTCGGTGCGCAGATTACGCACGTAATCTTCTGCACCCAGTGCAATACCGATCAGACGTTCAGAGGCGTGAGCGATTTCAACGGCGCGGGTGATGCCCAGCGGTGATTCAATAGCAGCGAGCAGACCGGTGCTGCCAGGTTCGCGACCGCAGGCGTTTTCGATACGCAGAATTTCGCTTTCGATGTCGATAACATCCTGCGCAGTATCCGTTTTAGGTAAACGCACGATGTCAGCGCCACCGCGAACGACCGCTTCGAGGTCATTGATACCCCATTCAGAATCGAGGGCATTTACGCGAACAATGGTTTCAACGTCGTGATACAGCGGGTGCTGCAGCGCGTGGTACACCAGACGACGCGCGGTATCTTTCTCGCGCAGTGCGACGGAGTCTTCCAGGTCGAACATCAGCGCATCTGCCGGGTAGATAAACGAGTTGCTGATCATTGCGGCATTGGCGCCCGGTACGAACAACATGCTACGGCGTGTGCGGGATTTACGTTGTTGCAAAGATTCAGAAATCACTGGCAATCCTCCCATGGCAGTGCCGGAATGCCGCTGGCGCGGGCCAGTAATGCTTCCAGTCGCGCACGTAAAATGCAGTCCAGTGCGCCTTTATCATCAACATTTAATTGCACGCCGCGTACGTTGTAGCGGGACAGAACGTCGAGGATGGTGGTGCGAATGGCATCACCAAATTGTTTTTCAACGCTACTGTTAATCTGCAGGTCGATATCCTGCGTATCGAGCGGGGCGATGCGAATCATCACATCACCGGACTCGAGAGTGCCTGCGACGGCTGCCTGCTTTATTTTCATTTTTCACCTGTTGCTAATGCGGGGGTATTTTGGCGGACTACCGCGCCTGGCGAGGTTCTCTCAAGCATGTTTTGCAGGTAGTGCAACGTGGCTTCAGGAACCAGAGGGGCGATAGCCGTGAGATCTTTTTTAACCAGCAGCTTGCGTACCCAGGAGGCGGAAATCGGCATCTCCTGGAAGCACAGCCGCTCAATTTCCACCAGTTCAATCGGTGGGGCGGGGAGCGTTGGGGTCTCCAGCCAGTAGCGCATGTCGTTGTTGTACTGGGAGGTGACGGTGCAATATGGTTCGGTACCGACGAAGCGGTGCGTGACGCCAAGTGCCGGGGCCAGATACTGGCGGAAGATTTTCAGGTCTATTTCGGTGTAGCAGTGGTTAATGACGCTCTGCTCTTTGATGAAGTAGCACGGGAACGTGGCACGAGAAATGATGTATTCCGATCCGCGATGCACGGTTAAATGCGGAATATCTTTTGTTCCCTTAAGTACCAGATCCAGACGGTCTTCATACGGAAAGCGTGAGGTGTCTTCTTTTACCAGAAACAGATGTAGCCAGTCGCACTGTGCCGCTGCCTGTTGGATCAGAAAACGATGACCGTTGGTAAAAGGGTTGGCGTTCATGACGATACAGCCAATTTTTTTTCCTTCGCGACGCTGTTTTGTCAGCGATTCGGCGTAACGCTTCAGACGCGTGGTGCTGTTTTCCATCAGCACCATAATGCCCGGTACGCTGGTCAGCGTAGAGAAGCCACACTGCTTAAACAGCGCTTCGTATTCGGTTTTGGTATAAATGAAGAGATGTGTACAGTGACGCTCATACGCGAGATTGATCAGCTCAGTGGCGAGCGTCAGGGCTAAGCCTTCGCCGCGCACGGTTTCGCTGATAGCCACGCATTTAATGATATTTCCGGCAATACCGCCGCAGGCAATCAGGCGGTCATCACGGGTGACGGTGATAAATATTTCAACGGTCGTATCCACGCTCAAATCATTCTCTTTCAGAAATTGAGCGATAGCCGCCATCTTTTTATTTTCTGAGCGCTTCACGTGCGAGAATATATTATTACCGAACATAGTAAAAAGTGTCCTGATGGTATATTTGTTACTGGCTTTTAGGTTTTGTTGCCAGGCTTAGCAACCTGATAACGTTTTGTTTGCAAATGAAGGGAAGTTTTTTTATTACGGAGTATTTCTTTTTTTCCCTACTGCATACATCGTAAGGGGTATTTTAGAGGTAAATTTTGATTTATTTCACAATACGTTAGAAGGTTTTTATGTGTTTTATGGTTTTAAGTTTTTTAATTAATTTAACCCTGAAATAGCGCGTGGTTTTAATTTGTTTAATTGATTTAAGGTGGGGAATCTGTAACGATCCTATTTTATGGCGTGACTTGTAAATAAAACATTTTCATTACAAATACAAAAAAATAAGTTGCGGTTAACGTCGTTGAGGAAAAATTATGTCACAACATAAAAATAAAACACGGTTTTCTTTTTTCCGCAGACTGGCGTTTCCATTGCGTATTTTCCTGCTGATCCTGGTCGTTTCCATTTTTATCATCGCCGCGCTGGCGAAATACTTCACCGCCAGTTTTGAAGACTACCTGACAACGCACGTCCGTGATATGGCAATGAACCAGGCGAAAATCATCGCCTCTAACGACAGCATCATCACTGCGGTGAAGCATCGCGATTACACGCGTCTGGCGACCATTGCCGACAAGCTTCAGAGCGGGACTGATTTCGATTATGTGGTGATCGGTGATGAGAACTCTATTCGCCTCTACCATCCGAATCCGCAAAAAATTGGCTACCCAATGCAGTTCACCAAGCCCGGTGCGTTGGCAAATGGGGAAAGCTACTTTATTACCGGGACGGGATCTATTGGGTTGGCAATGCGCGCTAAAACGCCCATTTTTGATGATGATGGCAAGATTATTGGCGTGGTTTCGATAGGTTATTTGATCAGTAAAATCGACAGTTGGCGATCGGATTTTTTACTGCCGATGGCGGGTGTGTTTCTTCTGCTGCTGTTGTTACTGATGCTGCTCTCCTGGTTTTTTGCCGCCCATATTCGCCGCCAGATGCTGGGAATGGAGCCCAAACAAATTGCCCGTGTGGTGCGCCAACAGGACGCGTTATTTAGCTCGGTATACGAAGGCTTGATTGCCGTTGACCTGGACGGGTGCATAACTGCTATCAATCGCAGTGCGCGAAAAATGCTGGGGCTTCCGTCGCCAGGGCGGCAGTGGTTGGGGAAACCCATTGATGAGGTTGTTAATCCGTCGGACTTTTTTACGCAGCAGATTGCGGAGCAACGTCAGGATGCGATGGTGAATTTTAACGGGCTAAGCGTTATCGCCAACCGTGAGGCTATTCGTTCCGGCGATGAATTACTCGGGGCGATTATCAGTTTTCGTAGCAAAGATGAAATAGCCACCCTCAATGCCCAGCTGACACAAATCAAACAATATGTTGAGAGCCTGAGAACACTGCGTCATGAACATCTGAACTGGATGTCGACCATTAATGGCCTGCTGCAAATGAAAGAATACGATCGCGTGCTTGAGATGGTGCAGGGGGAATCCCAGGCCCAGCAGCAGCTGATTGATGACCTGCGCGGTGCCTTTGCCGATCGCCAGGTTGCCGGTCTGCTGTTTGGTAAAGTCCAGCGTGCGCGGGAATTGGGGCTCAAAATGACGATTGTTCCCGGAAGTCAACTTCATCAACTTCCCGAAGGGCTGGATAGCACAGAGTTTGCAGCAATTGTTGGCAATCTGCTTGATAATGCATTTGAGGCCAGCTTACGTACCCAACAAGGGAATAAGGTTGTTGAACTGTTTCTGAGTGATGAAGGGGAAGAGGTCATCATTGAAGTTGCCGACCAAGGGTGCGGCGTACCGGAAGCGTTACGTGAAAAAATATTTGAACAGGGTGTGAGCACCCGTACCGATGAACCAGGTGAACATGGCATCGGTTTGTATCTGATTGCAAGTTATGTGAGGCGCTGTGATGGGGTTATTACGCTTGAAGATAACACCCCCTGCGGCACTTTATTTTCTCTATTTCTTCCGAAAGTGAAAAAAAACGATGACGGAACCATTAACGCTATTGATCGTTGAGGATGAAACGCTGCTGGCGGAGATGCATGCTGAATATATCCGCCATATACCCGGTTTCAGCCAGATCTGGTTGGCGGGGAACCTGGAGCAGGCGCGGATGATGATCGCGCGTTTTAAGCCCGGTCTGATTCTTCTCGATAACTATTTACCGGACGGTAAGGGCATTACCCTTCTACATGAGTTGACTCAGGCACGCTACCCTGGCGGCGTGGTGTTTACTACGGCTGCCAGTGACATGGATACGGTGTCAGAGGCGGTGCGCGGCGGGGCGTTTGATTATCTGGTCAAACCGATTGCCTACGAGCGACTGGGGCAGACGCTAACGCGCTATCAGCAGCGCAGACGCATGCTGGCGGGTAACGACAGTGCCAGTCAAAAGCAGATTGATGAAATGTTTAACGCTTATGCGCGGGGTGAACCAAAAGGGGATTTGCCTACGGGTATTGATGCGCTAACGCTGAATGCGGTGCTGAAATTATTCGCTGATCCGACGGTACACCATACTGCGGAGACCATTGCACAGGCGTTGACCATCAGCCGCACAACCTCCAGGCGTTATCTGGAGTACTGTGCCAGCCGGCATTTGATTATTGCGGAGATTATTCACGGGAAGGTTGGGCGGCCGCAGCGTATTTATCATGGCGGCTAAATGCGGATTTCTGACGTAGGCCGGATAAGATGCTTTAGCATCGCCATCCGGCAACGTGCGGTTGCAATGCCGGATAGCGGTGTAACCGCCTGATCCGGCCTACATTTTGTTCGCTATCAACCTCCAATCACGGCGGTTGTAGCGGGCACCATCACTTCCGTGGCGATAATGACAATCAGTAGCCCGACCATCACCGGCACAGACGTGCGCTTGACCACTTCAAACGGTGAAATCTTCGCCATACCCGCAACGGCAACGACCACACCAGAGACCGGGGAGATCGTACGCCCCAGGTTCGACGCTTGCAGCATCGGGATGGAGAGGTAAGCGGGGTTAATGCCTGAAGAGTGCGCCAGTTTTGGGATCATCTCAACGAAGGCATAGAACGGGGCATTACCGGAGCCGGTGGTCATTGCTGCCAGCATGGTCAGAATAACCAGCACCAGCATCAGAATAATGCTTGCGGAGCCAAACGAGGTGGCGATCGAGATCAGGCTCTGAATAAAGCCGATAGTGCTCAGACCCTGGGCGAAAACTCCGGCGGCAACTAACAGCATTACCACGTTAGCAAAGGCATCAGCCATGCCGCGGTAGGCCACTTCCAGACCTGAGAAAACCTTCTGGGTATTGAACCCGCGGACAAACTCCAACACTGCGGCAATAAGCATGCACAGCACCAGAATGGTAATGATGTGCAGTTGCGGTCCCCACTTACCATCAAAAATGAGAACCCCGACAATCGGAGTAAACGGCAGGATGGCGTAAAACGATGGCGCGGTGGTGGTGATTTCGGCCACGTCTAACATTTCGTGAGAAACGTTCTCTTTTTTGTCCAGATAGCGCTGCCAGAAAAAGTGGGCAATCGCCATGCCGATAATGGCGGCAATGGAAATCGGCAGCGTGGTTTTAAATGCGAAGTCGATCAACGGCATTTCTGCGGCTTTGGCGGCGAGAACCACATCACCAGAAGTGGGGGATAGAATGATGGCGGCAGGGGAGGCGCAAATGGCCGCCGCAGCACCACGGCTGATACCCACGTTAACCATGACCGGAAAGAGGGTTGCCATCAGCAGTACGCCCAGCCCCGTCGCTGAAGAAACCGCCAGTGACATCAGGCAGGCGACAAAGTAGGCGGCAATCATTAACACATAGGGTGAGTTGATATATTGCAGTGGTTTGGAAGCCAGTTTAACCACCATATCGTTTGCACCAATATGCGTCATGTAGGCGGCAAAACCACACAGCATCATGATCATCATGCCGAGATCGCCACCGCGGCTCATCAGCAAAATTTTAATGTATTCAACGATGTCTGTTGCTGTGTAGCCCGTGCTTTCGGCACTACCAGGCAAAACTTTATGACCCATCAGGGCGCTGATAATCAGTAAAACAAGGCCACCGACAAACAGTACGCCGGTCGCTGAATAACCTTTAATGATGTAGCGCGCTACACCCACAATAACCATAACTCCGATAAGGAGTTCTATAAATGTCAACATTATTTCCCCTGTCATATTGACGCCCAGAAAGTAAAAAAACTAAAAAAAGCATAAAACGGTGAGAGAATGTGCCTAATAAACGGATAACCCTCGCTGATTGAAATCAATAAAAATACGGATTAAACCAATGGCTGAGCCATTTTTTCAACATAGCGGATGAACCGGGAATGCTGCAATCAAAAAGTGTGAAGTCGTCTGTGGTTGTGTGGGATTTGACATTGAATTGATCTTGTTTTGTTTTCTAATTGTTAATTTATTTAACTTTTGCATGTAAAATGAACAATTTATTGATATTAATAGAGTAATGACCGTTTCAGATAAGGCTCGGGAAATATAAGGGAAATAAACTACGCGCATACGAAGGGAATATTCTGATTTTTAACCCTAAGCATTTTCGTTAAGTTAACATTAAGGATGGCTTTGCTACAATTAATGCAGAACCCCAGAATGGTAATTACGTTGTGATTGTCGCGAAGCGCTATTTCCTGTTTATTTCATTTGTTTTTATTCAGTTGGCTGTTATTCCACAGGCCACAGCTGAAGATAAAGGTTGGTTTGATACCTTCACAGATAATGTCAGTGAAACCTGGCAGCAGCCGGAGCATTATGACCTGTACGTGCCCGCCATAACCTGGCATGCGCGATTTGCCTACGATAAAGATAAAACAGATCGTTACAATGAACGCCCCTGGGGAGCGGGATTTGGTCAGTCCCGTTGGGATGATAAAGGCAACTGGCACGGGCTGTATATTATGGCCTTTAAGGATTCCTACAATAAGTGGGAACCCATCGGAGGATATGGCTGGGAAAAAACCTGGCGCCCGCTGGCCGATGATAACTTCCATACTGGTCTGGGCTTTACCGCCGGTTTCACCGCGCGTGATAACTGGAACTACATTCCTGTGCCGGTGATACTGCCACTGGCATCGATAGGTTATGGTCCGGCAACGTTTCAGATGACCTACATACCCGGTACGTATAATAACGGGAATGTCTATTTTGCCTGGATGCGTTTCCAGTTTTGATGAACGATGTGAATTGTTATACAGCTAAGTATAAACCATTAAAAAACAATTGGTTACGAACGTTACTGCAAAAATAACGCGACATTTATCACTTTTTGGCAAAGTTCGACTGGACAAAGTCCACCACAATTGTTGTACTGATACCCGACACAGCATTTGTGTCTATTTTTCATGTAAAGGTAATTTTGATGTCTAAGATTAAAGGTAACGTTAAGTGGTTTAATGAGTCCAAAGGATTCGGTTTCATTACTCCGGAAGATGGCAGCAAAGATGTGTTCGTACACTTCTCTGCAATCCAGACCAATGGTTTTAAAACTCTGGCTGAAGGTCAGCGTGTAGAGTTCGAAATCACTAACGGTGCCAAAGGCCCTTCTGCTGCAAACGTAACCGCTCTGTAAGCATACGACAGCAAGAATTCAAAACCCGCTTAATTGCGGGTTTTTTTATCTTCAGTGTGCCGAAGAAGCGGAAACCAGCCAGAACGCCAGGGCGGTCATCGCAAAAGACCCCAACAGATTGATCAGTACGTTCACCATTGCCCAGCCAAAACGTCCGTCTTGCAGTAAAAACACCACCTCTGCTGAGAACGTTGAGAAGGTGGTCAGCCCGCCGCAAAAGCCTGTCGTAATCAATACCTTCCACATAGGGTCAATGTGGGTCATGCGATTGAACCACGCCAGCCCCATACCAATGATAAACGCCCCAATTAAGTTTGCAGCCAGCGTGCCGAAGGGAATCGCTTGATGAAGGGGGTTAAATCGCATACTCAACAGCCATCTGGCTACGCTACCTGTACCACCGCCAATAAAAACCGCTAAAAGGAGTTGTGACACTGCATAATCCTGCTATTTGATTGTATATAGTGTGAGTGTAACGCTGAATAATCATTATTGGCGAGCCTAACCGTTTTTTCAGGAGGGAGTATGTTCGTTGCTGCAGGGCAATTCGCCGTGGGTCCCTCATGGGAGAAAAATGCCGAAACGTGCGTATCATTGATGTCCCAGGCCGCGGGCGAGGGCGTCTCATTGTTGGTCTTACCCGAAGCGTTGCTGGCCCGTGACGATCTTGACCCTGACCTGTCAGTGAAATCTGCTCAATGGCTGGAAGGGGGATTTCTGACGCGATTACTGCGAGAAAGCGTGCAGAATGAGATGACAACGATCCTGACGATTCATGTTCCCTCGCTGCCGGGACGGGCGTTTAACATGCTGGTGGCGCTACGAAGAGGTCAGGTTGTGGCTCATTACGCCAAATTACATCTCTATGATGCTTTTTCGATTCAGGAGTCGCGTAATGTTGATGCAGGCGATGTCGTACCGCCGCTGTTGGACGTGGAAGGTCTTAAAGTCGGTGTGATGACCTGTTACGATTTACGCTTCCCTGAGCTGGCATTAGCACATGCTTTGCAGGGGGCAGATATTCTGGTACTCCCTGCGGCCTGGGTACGCGGTGCGCTAAAAGAACATCACTGGGCTACGCTGCTGGCGGCCAGAGCGTTGGATGCGACCTGCTATCTGATTGCTGCCGGTGAGTGTGGCAATAAGAATATTGGTCAAAGCCGGATAATCGATCCGTTTGGCGTGACGATTGCCGCTGCCGCAGAAACACCCGCGCTGATTGTTACTGAGGTTTCTGCCGAGCGAGTGCGACAGGTCAGGGCGCAACTTCCGGTGTTACGCAACCGACGCTTTGCGCCACCGCAATTATTATGACGTTTTTTTAAACAAGACTTGATTCACCTTGTTACAGATTGCTATTGTGTGCCCGCGTCGAAAGGCCGTTAAAATTCTCAGGTTAATATGGCGCTTTATGCAGCCTGGTTTAAGTGAAGAAGGTATCTATGGGTGAGATTAGTATTACCAAACTGCTGGTGGTTGCCGCACTGGTCGTTCTGCTGTTTGGTACCAAGAAGTTACGTACTCTGGGTGGAGACCTGGGAACGGCAATTAAAGGCTTCAAGAAAGCGATGAACGATGAAAATGCCGATGCGAAGAAAGATGCAGATGGTAGCGTTCAGGCTGAGAAGCTTTCTCATAAAGAGTGATGTCAGGAGCATGATGCTCGTACTGCAAACTCTGCATGAAAAAAACCGGCAATTTGCCGGTTTTTTTATTGTTGAAATGTAAGTGAGTATTACGCGATCACTTCACTTCCAGCCCTTTTGCCTGCATGTCTGCATGATATGAAGAACGTACAAATGGACCGCAAGCTGCATGGGTAAAGCCCATCGCCATGGCTTCCGCTTTCATTTCATCGAACTCATCCGGGCTAACATAGCGCTGAACCGGCAGATGGTGACGGCTTGGCTGTAAATACTGCCCCAGCGTTAGCATGGTAACGCCATGACGACGCAGGTCACGCATGACCTCAATGATTTCCGCGTTGGTTTCACCCAGACCCACCATCAGACCTGATTTGGTTGGGATCTCCGGATGGGCTTCTTTGAAACGCTCCAGAAGCTTCAGTGACCAGTTGTAATCTGCACCCGGACGTACATTGCGGTAAATACGCGGTACGTTTTCAAGGTTGTGGTTAAACACGTCTGGCGGCGTTGCGGTGAGGATATCCAGCGCGCGGTCCATTCGACCACGGAAGTCAGGTACCAGCGTTTCGATTTTAATCGACGGGCTTTTCTCACGGATAGCTGTGATGCAGTCCGCAAAGTGTTGAGCACCGCCATCGCGCAGATCGTCGCGATCGACGGAGGTGATGACGACATAGCGCAGCGCCATGTCCGCAATAGTTTGAGCCAGTTTTAACGGTTCGTTGGCATCCGGGGCAACCGGACGGCCGTGGGCAACGTCACAGAATGGGCAGCGGCGGGTACAAATCGCGCCGAGGATCATAAAGGTTGCGGTGCCGTGATTGAAACATTCAGCCAGGTTAGGGCAGGACGCTTCTTCGCAGACAGAGTGCAGGCCATTTTTGCGCATTGCCGCTTTGATGCCCTGGATGCGAGTGGAGTCCGCTGGCAGTTTTATTTTCATCCATTCCGGTTTACGCAGCAGGGCTTCACGCTCTGTTGCCACATTTTTTACCGGGATAAGAGCCATCTTATCGGCATCGCGGTATTTAACACCGCGTTCCATCACAATGGGTTTACTCATAGCTTGCGTGTTCCAGTTGCGAATAACGAAGGAAAGCGTTTCAATTCAAGGGAATGTTGTATTTATCAACTATTTTTGAATTAGTGATACGCAGTATATCATTGAAACGGGCCAGAAAGCAGCCTGACAGGCTGGCAAAATGTAAAATAGTTGTTGTTTTGTGCCATTTGCCACAACATATGCTGCGGCAATGTCTGCCCCGTTTTTAGTCTGCGACGTACTCGTGTGGTGGGTTACCGAGTAGCGCTAATATGTTTGCCAGCAAACGAGGACGAACGCTTTCGGTGGTGGCATGACTGTCCCACTGTGAAACTTTCGCCATCTCCATTCCGGCGTAGCCGCAAGGGTTGATGCGCAGGAAAGGCGACAAATCCATATCCACGTTAAGCGCTAAGCCATGGAATGAACATCCTCTACGAATCCGTAACCCTAACGAACAGATTTTCTTTTCACCGACGTAAACGCCTGGCGCATCGGCTCGTGGGTGTGCATCGATACCCATTTCTGCAAGCGTGTTTACCACGGTTAGTTCCAGCAACGTGACCAGTTCGCGAACGCCCAGTTTTCGGCGTTTGAGGTTCAACAGGACATACATCACCTGTTGCCCTGGGCCGTGGTACGTTACCTGACCGCCACGATCGCTCTGAATAACGGGGATATCACCCGGCACCAGAACGTGTTCTGCTTTGCCTGCCTGCCCCTGAGTGAAGACCGGATAATGCTCTACCAGCCAGATTTCATCATGACTGTTTTCATCGCGGGTATCGGTGAATTCGTGCATGGCCTGAGAGACGGGCTCGTAAGGCTGAAGACCGAGCTGGCGGACAAGAATTTTATCCTGATACAAAACGGTATCTCCGTAGATACTCACATCGAGTAGAGAATATAAAGAGGGGAAAGTATATCACAGGGGAAGGAGAGAGAGGTTACCCGAGCAGAATGCAACGGGTAACCGACAGGCTGTTACAGCACCATACGTACGATGTCGATGTTGCCTAATTCTTCGTACAGGGTTTCAACCTGCTCAATGTGCGTAGCAGTGATGGTGATAGAGACCGAGTGGTAGTTGCCTTTGCTGCTCGGTTTTACTGTTGGAGAGTAATCACCTGGCGCATGGCGCTGTACCAC
The DNA here is from genome assembly GCF_057838705.1 of Citrobacter sp. KH_055_1. Lineage (NCBI taxonomy): Bacteria > Pseudomonadati > Pseudomonadota > Gammaproteobacteria > Enterobacterales > Enterobacteriaceae > Citrobacter > Citrobacter sp. KH_055_1. The sequence continues at coordinate 3,366,628 of NZ_CM174473.1, read as the reverse complement.
TTCAACCACCTGATCAACCAACTCCGGCAACGCCTGCCCCATTACTTTGTAAGTAAATGGAGTAGGGAATTCAAGCAGTTCGTTAAGTTTGGTTTTCATGTCAGCTCCGGCGTTACATCAAAAAATAATAACTCCCACGCTGAGTGGGAGTTATCTGGATACCTAGTATATGGGGACGTAAATCACACTTTCAAGTGCTCAATTTTTAGCCAAACCAGTGATGAAACATTAATTTAATGTAATCAATGATTTTACCAAAGAAGTTGCCTTCAGGGATTTCCTGCAGGACCACCAGCGGGCGCTGTTCAATGGTTTTGCCATCGAGCTGGAAATTGATGGTGCCGACAACCTGGTTTTTCTGCAGCGGCGCGTGCAGTTCAGTGGTGTTCAGCACATAGCTCGCTTTCAGATCTTTCATACGGCCGCGCGGAATGGTTAGGTAGACATCTTTATCAACACCTAACGAGGCACGATCGGTATTACCAAACCAGGCCGGTTCAGAGGCAAATTCTTTGCCGACCTTCAGTGGGTTCACGGTTTCAAAGAAACGGAAGCCCCAGGTCAGCAGCTTTTTGCTTTCGGTTTCACGACCTTTATAGGTACGACCGCCCATGACGGCAGAGATCAGACGCATCTGACCTTCGGTTGCGGATGCCACCAGGTTATAGCCCGCTTTATCGGTGTGACCGGTTTTAATCCCGTCAACATTCAGGCTGTTATCCCACAGCAGGCCGTTACGGTTTAACTGACGAATGCCGTTGAAAGTGAACTCTTTTTCTCGGTAGATAGAGTATTCGTTAGGCACGTCGCGAATCAGCGCCTGACCAATCAACGCCATGTCACGTGCTGAGCTGTACTGACCTTCAGCATCCAGACCGTGGACGGTCTGGAAGTGGGTGTTTTTCAGTCCCAGCGCATTAACATAGCTGTTCATCAGGCCGACGAAAGCATCCTGACTACCGGCAGCAAAGTCAGCCATTGCCACGCACGCGTCGTTGCCGGATTGCAGGTTAATACCACGGATCAATTGTGAAACGGGAACCTGCATTCCCGGTTTCAGAAACATCAGCGATGAACCTTTAAACACCGGGTTACCGGTAGCCCACGCGTCATTGCCCACGGTGACCAAATCGGTTTCTTTGAATTTCCCGGCTTTCATGGCCTGACCGATGACATAGCTGGTCATCATTTTGGTCAGGCTGGCGGGGTCGCGGCGAGTGTCCGCATTCTGTTCGGCCAGAACCTTTCCTGAATTGTAATCAATCAGGATATAGGACTCCGCGTCGATCTGCGGAACGCCCGGGATCATGGTTTTAATATTCAGGTCATCGGCATGGGCAGCAGAGAGAGAGGCTGCGCAGAGAGCCGCGGTGAGCGCGATGCGCTGCACGAAACGAGCGGAAAAAGTGGTCTTCATGGTCTGAACTACGACGTCCGTGATGAAAGTAAAAAAAGTGCCCTACTATAGCAAATGCGTAACTTACAGGCATCCGACTTTCCACATGACTTTGTTAATGTCATTGACAGAAATTGACAGAATGGGTGCCTGCTTTACGTTACTACACGCCGGTGATGAAGGACTGTAATTGCGCTTCGGATTGCAGGCGCTGCTGCAATGTACTGGCTTCCGCTTTGCTGGTGAACGGCCCCATCTGGATACGCCATACGGCACCGTTTTGTACCACGCGGCCCGGCACGCCAAACTGCTGGCTCAGTCGTTTTTGGTACTGCTGCGCACGGGCCTGCTCGCTGACGGCACCCACCTGAACGAAATAACGGCCATTGGTTGCAGCAACGGGTGTAGCAGCGGCCGGAGCAGATACCGGTGCTGACACTGTTGCAGGCGCTGTTGTTACGGGCTGTGGAGCCGGTGTGGGTTCGCTGCCTTCGAGCACGCCTGCGGCGAGCGTAGTTGGCGCACCAAGGAAACCATTGCTGTTAACTGGCGCACCGGTAGCGTCATCGCTTTTCAGCGTTGAATTACTGATAGGACGAATATCGCCTTGCGGCTGGTCTGCGTCCGGTGCAGAAGGCATAGTGTTACCCCCGCTTAAATCAGGACGAGACGGCAGGGCGTAAGTCTGTTTTGCGACCGTCGTACACGCCATACCAGGGCCTGACAACGAACCGTCTTGCGCGACGATTATCGGATCAATACGCACTTTCGTATTGTTCGAGGTGTTCAGACGATCGGCCGCAGCGCGTGAAAGTGAAATCACGCGATCGTTGCCATAAGGACCACGATCGTTAATCCGTACGACGATCATCCTGCCGTTTGCCAGGTTGGTAATTCGGGCGTAGCTGGGAACCGGTAATGTCGGATGCGCAGCGGTGAGCTGCATGGGATCGAATGCCTCACCAGATGCGGTTAAATTGCTGCCGGGTTCCGCATCATAGATTGCGGCCAATCCGGCCTGGCTAAAGCGAGAGGGATCCTGAACAATTTTATAGCTTTTACCATCACGCTGGTAATCCTGATTAGCCGTTGGGTTCAGGGGTTCAAAACGCGGATCGGCTCCGCTGATTTCAACAATCGGACCATTACACACCGCTGGTTGCGGCGCGACAGCACCCTGTTGCTGACCATCATCATTCGAACACGCCGCGAGCATTCCTGCTGCGATGCAGATTCCAAGCCACTGCTTACGCATTGCGTACCCCTTACACGCTTTTTGACAACATTTTTCTATGGGTGTGGATCGACATCACAATCCCGAACCCGGCCATCAGCACAATCAGTGCAGAGCCTCCGTAACTGACCAGCGGGAGTGGAACCCCTACTACGGGCAGAATACCGCTCACCATACCAATATTTACGAAGACATAAACGAATAATATCAACATTAAACCACCGGCCATGACGCGACCAAAAGTGGTTTGCGCTCGGGCGGCAATCCATAGCCCACGCATAATCAGCAAAATGTACAGCGCCAGCAGAATTAAGATCCCTACTAGCCCAAGCTCTTCGGCTAACACCGCAAAGATAAAGTCGGTGTGGCGTTCGGGTAAAAATTCAAGCTGTGACTGCGTACCGTGCAGCCAGCCTTTGCCGCTCAGACCGCCGGAACCAATAGCAATTTTAGACTGAATAATGTGATATCCCGCGCCCAGTGGGTCGGTTTCAGGGTCGAGAAGCATCATTACGCGCTGACGCTGGTAATCATGCATCAAGAAGAACCACAGTATCGGGATAAATGCGGCGACCAGAACCACGGCCACGCCGATTAAGCGCCAGCTTAAGCCCGACAGGAACAGCACAAACAGGCCGGAAAGGGCAACAAGGATAGAGGTCCCGAGGTCAGGTTGCGCGGCAACCAGCAGCGTAGGCATGAAAATCAACACCAGCGCGATAGCGGTATTCTTCAGCGACGGCGGACAAACATCACGGTTGATAAAGCGTGCTACCATCAGCGGGACTGCAATTTTAGCAATTTCAGACGGCTGAAAACGCACAATGCCGAGGTCCAGCCAGCGCTGTGCGCCTTTAGAAATGGCCCCAAAGGCATCTACCGCTACCAGCAGAATAATACAGACAATATAGAGATAGGGGGCCCAGCCTTCGTAGACCCTGGGAGGGATCTGCGCCATCACCACCATGATGACCAGACCCATGGCTATTTGGCCGACCTTACGCTCCATCATGCCAATATCCTGGCCGCTGGCGCTCCAGATAACCAGCGAGCTGTAAACCAGCAGTGCCAGCAAAATAAGCAACATCGTGGGATCGATGTGAATTTTATCCCAGAACGTTTTTTTGTTCGGATTATCCGTCACGATTATTGGTCCTCAGCTGCGGTAGCCACCGGGTTTTCCGCAGGCAGATTGGTGTTGTTGTCGCCCAACATAATATGGTCAAGGATCTGGCGCATGATGGTACCTACAGGCGCACCGGCCCCGCCGTTTTCGAGGATAATCGCGACAGAGACCTCGGGTTTATCGTAGGGCGCAAATGCGATCATCAGCTTATGGTCGCGTAAACGTTCGGCAATTTTATGCGCATTATAGGTTTCATTGGCTTTCAGACCGAAGACCTGAGCGGTACCGGATTTTGCCGCAATTTTATACGGTGCACCGGCAAAATATTTATGCGCGGTACCGTTAGGACGGTTTGCAACACCGTACATACCGTCTTTGGCAATTTCCCAGTAACCGGAATGAATGTCACCCACCGGCGGCTCATGCGGCTGAACCCATGGCACCTGCTTGCCGTTTTCCGTGGTGCTCATCAGCAGATGCGGGACTTTTACCACGCCGTCGTTGATAAGAATCATCAGCGATTTACTCATCTGAATAGGGGTTGCTGTCCAGTACCCCTGACCGATGCCCACCGGAATAGTATCACCCTGGTACCATGGCTTTTTAAACCGTTTTTGCTTCCATTCACGCGTTGGCATATTACCGGCTCGCTCTTCGGCCAGATCGATCCCCGTATAATGGCCATAGCCGAATTTACTCATCCACTCTGAAAGACGGTCTATCCCCATATCATAGGCGATTTGGTAGAAAAACGTATCCGCAGATTCCTCCAGTGAGCGGGTTATGTTCAGATGACCATGCCCCCACTTTTTCCAGTCGCGATAACGTTTTTCAGAACCGGGCAACTGCCACCAGCCTGGATCGAACAGCCCGGTATTACGGGTAATCACGCCCGCGCTTAGTGCGGATACCGCCACGTAAGGCTTAACGGTTGAGGCAGGGGGGTAAACACCTTGCGTCGCGCGGTTAACCAGTGGGGTATTGGGGTCATTGAGCAACCCTGCATAATCTTTGCTGGAGATACCGTCCACAAACAGGTTGGGATCGTAGCTGGGCATAGAAACCAGCGCCAGCACGCCGCCGGTACGCGGGTCAGTGACCACCACGGCGGCACGACTGCCGGCCAGCAGGGTTTCAATATACTGCTGGAGCTTTAAATCCAGCGTTAAATAGATATCGTGCCCGGCCTGAGGCGCCACTTCTTTCAATTGGCGAATCACGCGACCACGGTTGTTGACTTCAACTTCTTCGTAACCGGTCTGACCATGCAGAACGTCTTCGTAATAACGTTCAATACCCAGCTTACCGATATCGTGGGTAGCGGCGTAGTTGGCGAGCTTGCCGTCTTTGTCCAGGCGTTCAACGTCTTTATCGTTAATTTTTGAGACGTAACCAATGACGTGAGTTAGCGCAGAGCCGTAGGGATAGTAACGGCGCTTATAGCCTTTGACTTCCACACCGGGAAAACGATATTGATTGACGGCAAAGCGTGCAACCTGCACTTCCGTCAGATTGGTTTTCACCGGAATGGACGTAAAGCGGTGGGAACGTGCTCGTTCTTTTTTAAAGGCGGCAATATCGTCGTCATTGAGATCAACCACTTCCCGCAGCGCATCCAGCGTTTGCTGAACGTTATCGACCTTCTCAGGCATCATTTCTATCTGGTAAATGGTGCGGTTGAGGGCCAGGGGAATGCCGTTGCGGTCATAAATGATGCCGCGACTGGGGGCGATTGGCACCAGTTTGATGCGGTTTTCGTTTGAACGGGTCTGATAATCGGTGAAACGAACGATTTGCAGGTTATACAGGTTGGCGATCAGCACGCCAGTGAGCAGCAAAATCCCCAAAAAAGCAACCAGCGCCCGACGCACAAACAGCGCGGACTCAGCCGTATAGTCGCGAAAAGAATTCTGTAGTTTCATCCGCTGCTTAATCTACTCAAGACTCAATGATCACTCACGGTGATAAGGGTGGTTGGTGGTAATGCTCCACGCTCTGTACAGACTCTCTGCCACCAGAACCCGAACAAGAGGGTGGGGAAGGGTTAATGCAGAGAGTGACCAGCTTTGCTCCGCGGCAGCCTTACAGGCTGGAGACAATCCTTCCGGTCCGCCAATCAGCAGACTGACGTCACGACCATCCAGTTTCCAGCGTTCCAGCTCGGTTGCCAGTTGCGGCGTGTCCCAGGGTTTTCCTGGGATATCAAGGGTGACGATGCGATTTTTGCCAGCGGCAGCCAGCATCTGTTCACCCTCTTTATCGAGTATGCGTTTAATATCCGCGTTCTTGCCGCGTTTTCCTGCTGGGATCTCGATAAGCTCAAAAGGCATGTCTTTTGGAAACCGACGGAGATACTCCGTAAAACCGGTTTGCACCCAGTCAGGCATTTTCGTACCCACAGCGACAAGTTGCAGCTTCACGCATTAACTCCAGAGTTTTTCCAGTTCATACAGGCGACGGCTTTCTTCCTGTAAAACGTGGACAATCACCTCGCCGAGATCGACGACGATCCAGTCGGCCACGTTCTCACCTTCAACGCCAAGCGGCAGCAGGCCAGCGGCGCGAGATTCCTGAACAACGTGGTCAGCGATAGACATGACATGGCGGCTGGATGTGCCGGTGCAGATAATCATGCAGTCAGTGATGCTGGATTTGCCCTGAACGTCTAAGGCGATGATGTCTTGACCTTTAAGGTCATCAATTTTGTCGATTACAAAATCCTGAAGTGCTTTACCCTGCAAGTGTTCCCCCTGGGTGAAAAGAGTTAAAAAGGCTTGTTAGTATACCTGAACCAGAGGCGATATCGGGACAAATGTCTCCGAAAGCGCTTTTGAGGTGCGCTATCATCCCACCCCACGCAACAGAATGCATCGCCATTTTTGTAAAACAATTTCTGCAAAGCTCTGAAAGGCGGGAAAAGTCAGGCTGCGGAGAATAGCAGCCTGTCATGGGGTGTCAATGGGCGCGAGCCCCTTCGACAGAAAAAACCGTGTATTCACTCCCCCTCGCGCCAGATGGCTCGGCTGTTTAACACTTTCAGCACCGCAAAATCGTCGCAGAAATCAATTGCGCTCCAGCACCCTTGTTCAACGCGGAAATGCCACATTGATGCCGCGGGCATTGACATGAGCCGGGCGATCAGCACGCTGAGTACGCCCTGATGGCTGACCACCAGAAGGTTCTGCGAATTTTTATAATCAGCAAGTTGGGCAATGAAGCGCTCAACTCGCTGTGAAAATGCCTGAAAACCTTCGCCGTTGGTGGGGGTCGCATTCTGCCAGTCGTTACACCACAGCGCATAGTTTTCTGCGTCCTCACGCGCCAGATCGCGATGGTGGCGCATTTCCCAGTCGCCAAAGAACATTTCATTAAGCTCGGGCATGATCCGCAGTGGAACGTCGCGCCCTGCTAAGAGCAACTGCGTGGTATGGCGCGCGCGTTCAAGCTCGCTGCAGAGGACGTGGTCGAAAGGAACGTTGTGTAATAGTGCGGCCAGTGTTTCAGCTTGGGTTATTCCCCGCTGAGTGAGCGATGTAGGGGCATGACCGCTGTATAACCCGGCAACGTTGGCGTCGGTTTCTCCATGACGTACTAACCAGAGTCTCATTTTTCCCTCGTGAGGCTATTCGCACAAAACATGATATTTGCCCTGATTGCGCAGTGACTTTTCAATAAAATACCCTTTTAAAACTGGAGCGGCATGATGTCTTTATTAAAGAGCGCGCATGGCGGTAACACCCGGGAAGCCGCCGCATTATTGGGCATCTCGCCTGGGCAATTGCTGGATTTTAGCGCGAATATTAACCCGCTGGGTATGCCGGCAAGCTTAAAACGCGCACTAATCGACAATTTGGACCGTGCTGAGCGCTATCCGGATGTGGATTACGCCCATTTGCATGCCACTCTGGCGGAGCACCATCATGTTCCTGCGTCGTGGATCCTCGCCGGTAACGGGGAGACGGAGTCGATCTTTACGTTGGTTGATGGTCTTAAGCCGCGTCATGCGATGATCGTCATTCCCGGATTTGCGGAATATCGCCGGGCACTGCAATGGGGCGAATGCGCAATACACGAGTTTGCGCTGCGCGAAGAGGACGGTTGGCAGCTGACCGGAGAGATTCTCGATGCTCTTACCCCGGAGCTGGATTGCCTGTTCCTGTGTACACCTAACAATCCCACCGGGCTGTTGCCCGAACATCACCTGTTGCAGGAGATAGCTCGGCGTTGTAAACAGCTCGGGATCGCATTGATCCTCGATGAAGCGTTTATCGATTTTATCGCCGGGGAACAGGGGTTTATTCCGCTGTTGCAAGAGAATCCGCACATCTGGGTTTTGCGTTCACTCACCAAATTTTATGCGATACCCGGCCTGCGCCTGGGATATCTGGTTAACAGCAACGAGCAGGCGGTAGCACACCTGCGCAGCCGGCAAATGCCCTGGTCAATCAATGCCTTTGCCGCACTGGCGGGCGAAATGATTCTCCACGATAGCGTCTATCAGCAGGCGACATGGGAATGGCTGGCGCATGAGGGGAACCGATTCGATCAACAACTGCAAAATCTGCCTGGCCTGACGGTGTATCCCGGACGGGCAAATTATCGCCTGTTACGCTGCGAAAGACCGGGTTTAGATTTGCAAAAATCATTGCTGGAACAGCATGTGTTGATCCGCAGTTGCGCTAACTATCCGGGGCTGGATGCGCGTTACTACCGGGTGGCTGTCCGTGGCGCTGAAGAGAACAACCGCCTGCTGGCGGCATTACGCTACACGCTTAGCGGTACAACCCTTGCTGATTGATATAGTCCAGCACGGAGTCTGGCATTAAATCGTCACACGGCTCACCGTGTTCCAGTCGTTCGCGGATAAGGGTAGCGGAGATATTGAACCAAGGGGTTTCTGCCAGGTAAATTTTCCCGGCAGGAAGCTGGTGCAGGTCATCTGGCGAATGAGTCAGATGACGTTCGAGCCACTGCTGGTGCTGCGCCTGCGCCATCTCCAGCGGATACCCCGGTCGTCGGCAGACGATGAGATGGGTATTGTCCAGAATGGTGTCGGAATCGTGCCAGGAAGGAAAGGTGAGCAGTGAGTCCTGACCAATAATAAACGCCAGCGGCGCGAGTGGCCCTTGTTCCTCGCGCCACTCCTTGAGAGTTTGGGCGGTGTAAGAGGCCGTATCTCGTTTTAGCTCACGTTCATCCAGGATAAACAAAGGCTTGTCAGCAATTGCCAGCTCAAGCATCTGTTTACGCTGTGCGCTGGAGGCTTCGGGTTGCGCACGATGCGGCGGCACATTATTAGGCATGATAATCACCCGTGATAGGCCAATCAGATTAGCCAGAATTTCCACGGGTTTAAGATGACCATAATGCACCGGATCAAAGGTGCCACCGAACAAAGCCTGTAATGATTTCATATCAACCATCAATAAAAACATCTGCCAGTGATTTATGGCAGAGCAGAAGAGAAAGTCCCTCAAGCTCGGCCCATACTGACTGACCATAATCTTGTTTAAGCGTAATTTCCGTGCGCGTTAACAACTGTACCGCCTGGCGTAATTGCTCAGATGACAGCCGGTTTAGTGCATCACCCATCATGCCGCGGCGGTTTTGCCATACCCGATGCTTATCAAACAAGGCGCGTAATGGTGTGTGGGCTGATTGCCTTTTCAAGTTGACCAGTAACAGTAATTCACGCTGTATCGTGCGCAGCAGAATAACCGGCTCACTGCCTTCAAGGCGCAGTTGCTGCAGGATATGTAGCGCGCGTTTACTTTTGCCCATCAACAGCGCATCGACCCAATGGAAGGGGGTAAAGTGCGCCGCATCGTTAACCGCTTGCTCCACACGAGGCAACGTGAGTTTTCCATCAGGCCACAGCAATGATAACCGCTCCAGCGCCTGCGCCAGGGCTAATAGGTTACCTTCATAGCAATAACATAATAGCTGATTGGCGGCTTCGTCCAGTTGCAGGTTGCTTTGTTTCGCTCTGGCGGCAACCCAGCGAGGGAGCTGCGCCTGCTCTGGCGTCTGGCAGCTCACCTGAACAGCATGGCTCGCCAGACTGGTATACCACGCGGCATTTTCCTGTGCTTTGGTCAGCTTGTTGCCGCGAACAATCAGCAGCAGATCGTCATGCAGCAGGGTAACCAGCGTGGCGAGTTGTTCGTTAATGGCGGCATTAGGGCCGTTTTCAGGCAGTTGTAGAAGTAATGTCTGCCGGCTGGCAAATAGGCTCATGGCCTGGCAGAGGGAAAAAATAGCCCCCCAGTCAGTGCTGGTATCGAGGGTGAACGTGTGGTGTTCTTCGAATCCTTGCACAGTGGCGGCCAGACGGACGGCATCCTGGCTTTCCTGCAACAAGAGGGGATCGTTGCCCAGTAATAAGTACGCCGCGCGCAGCCCTTCTTTGAGCTGTGCGCGGAGTTGTTCAGGGTACAACTTGAGCATCAGTTACCCAGCGTGGTGGAAACACGCGCCTGAGAAGACGTTGGCGCGGCTGTTTCATTCTCAGCAGGCTGTACGTCATCACTGGATGACTGAGTATCAGCAATATGTATGCTTGGCAGCTTACGAATCAACTGTTCGGCCGCTTTGTCATACATTTCTTTGATGATCATATCCTGCTCGTTATCCTTCGCCAGTGCAGCCTGTGAGTTATCAAAGAACGAACGATAGACCTTGGCACTAATCGGATAAATGTCGTGACCCGGAATCAGAACGGAAGCTTTGACAGTCATCACCATCTGGTATTCGGCGGTTTGACCGTTTTGGAATACCGATGCCGTGTCTTTCGAGATACTCACGCCGCCCAGACGCAGGGACGGCACGTCTTTACGCATAGAACCGCTTTCGAGCAGTTCGATGTCGTTCAGACGTAACTGGTTGCGTACCGCGCGGCTTAACGGGCCGTTCGGATCGCCAGAGTCCAGGATCATAGTTTTCATTGTGGGCGGTACCTGCGTAGTACTACGCAGATGCCAACCACACCCAGCGGTGACCAGCACCACCAGGGATAACAACAGAGTTGTCAGATGTCGCACGCTTCCTCCCGCGCTTAGCCAACGACCAGATTGAGGAGTTTACCCGGTACATAAATCACTTTACGTACGGTAACGCCATCAAGATATTTTGCTACCAGATGCTCCTGGCCAGCACGTTCACGCACTTGCTCTTCGGTGGCGTTGACTGGAACGGTGATTTTTCCACGTACTTTACCGTTCACCTGCACCACAACCAGCGTTGAGTCTTCGACCATTGCGCTGTCGTCAGCAACCGGCCACGGTGCGTTGTCGATATCGCCTTCGCCCTTCAGCGCATGCCACAAGGTGAAGCATACGTGCGGGGTGAACGGGTTGAGCATACGCACAACGGCCAGCAACGCTTCCTGCATCAGAGCTCTGTCCTGCTCGTCTTCCTGCGGTGCTTTCGCCAGCTTGTTCATCAGTTCCATAACCGCCGCAATCGCGGTGTTAAAGGTCTGACGACGGCCGATATCATCGGTCACTTTCGCAATAGTTTTGTGAACATCGCGACGTAGCGCTTTCTGATCGTCGCTCAATGCGTCAACGTTCAGGGCCGCAACATCACCTTTGCTGGTGTGTTCGTAAACCAGTTTCCAGACACGTTTCAGGAAGCGGTTAGCTCCTTCAACACCGGATTCCTGCCATTCAAGCGTCATATCAGCCGGAGAGGCGAACATCATGAACAGACGCACGGTGTCTGCGCCGTAACGCTCAACCATCACCTGCGGGTCGATACCGTTGTTTTTTGACTTGGACATCTTGCTCATGCCGGTATAGACCAGTTCATGACCTTCGGCGTCCTGCGCCTTCACGATACGGCCTTTTTCATCGCGCTCAACGATAGCATCAACCGGAGAAACCCAGTTACGCTCGCCGTTGGCACCGACGTAGTAGAAGGCATCCGCCAGCACCATGCCCTGACACAGCAGCTGTTTAGCCGGTTCGTCAGAGTTTACCATGCCCGCGTCACGCATCAGCTTGTGGAAGAAACGGAAATAGAGCAGGTGCATGATGGCGTGTTCGATACCGCCAATGTAGATATCAACCGGCAGCCAGTAGTTGGCAGCCTTAGAGTCCAGCATGCCTTCCTGATACTGCGGGCAGGTGTAGCGCGCATAGTACCAGGATGATTCCATAAAGGTATCAAAGGTGTCGGTTTCACGCAGAGCCGGCATACCGTTAACGGTGGTTTTTGCCCACTCTGGGTCGGCTTTAATCGGGCTGGTGATACCGTCCATCACCACATCTTCCGGCAGAATAACCGGCAGCTGATCTTCTGGGGTTGGCAACACGGTGCCATCTTCCAGCGTGACCATTGGGATTGGAGCGCCCCAGTAACGCTGACGGGAAACGCCCCAGTCACGCAGACGGTAGTTAACTTTACGCTCACCCACACCTTTTTCGACAAGCTTGTCGGCAATGGCGTTGAAAGCCGCTTCGAAATCGAGACCGTTAAACTCACCAGAGTTAAACAGCACGCCTTTCTCGGTCAGTGCCTTCTCAGACAGATCCGGTTCTGAACCGTCAGCCGCCAGGATAACTGGCTTGATGCTCAGACCATATTTGGTTGCGAACTCGTAGTCGCGCTGATCGTGACCCGGCACGGCCATCACGGCACCTGTACCGTATTCCATCAGCACGAAGTTTGCAGCCCAAACCGGGATCTCTTCACCGGTCAGCGGATGAATCGCTTTAAAGCCAGTGTCGACGCCTTTCTTCTCCATGGTCGCCATTTCAGCCTCGGCAACCTTGGTGTTGCGGCATTCGTCAACAAACGCCGCCAGTTCCGGGTTATTCGCCGCGGCTTTCTGCGCCAACGGGTGACCTGCGGCAACGGCCAGATAAGTGGCACCCATAAAGGTGTCCGGGCGGGTGGTGTAAACGGTCAGCGTGTTGTCATAACCGTTGACATCAAAGGTGATCTCCACGCCTTCAGAGCGGCCAATCCAGTTGCGCTGCATCGTTTTTACGGTGTCAGGCCAGTGATCCAGACGGTCCAGGTCGCGCAGCAGTTCGTCAGCGTATGCGGTGATTTTGATGAACCACTGCGGGATCTCTTTTCGCTCAACTTTGGTATCACAACGCCAGCAGCAGCCGTCAATAACCTGTTCGTTCGCCAGTACTGTCTGGTCGTTAGGGCACCAGTTGACCGCAGAGGTTTTCTTGTACACCAGACCTTTTTTGTACAGTTCAGTGAAGAACTTTTGCTCCCAACGGTAATATTCCGGGGTGCAGGTCGCCAACTCACGGCTCCAGTCATAGCCGAAGCCCAGCATTTTGAGCTGGTTCTTCATGTAAGCGATGTTGTCGTACGTCCATGGAGCAGGCGCGGTATTGTTTTTCACCGCCGCGCCTTCAGCTGGCAGGCCGAATGCATCCCAGCCAATCGGCTGCAGAACGTTTTTGCCCAGCATACGCTGATAGCGGGCGATCACATCACCGATAGTGTAGTTACGTACGTGGCCCATGTGTAGTCGACCAGAAGGATAGGGAAGCATAGACAGGCAGTAATACTTCTCTTTGCTCTCGTCTTCGGTAACTTCAAATGTGCGCTTCTCATCCCAGTGAAGCTGTACTTTGGATTCTATCTCTTCCGGGCGGTATTGCTCTTGCATGGCAGCCAGTGGTCCTGTTTTCAATACAGCTACAAACGTAGCTTTAGATGTGGTGTTTCAGATCCGCATAGCATAGCCCAAACGTCCGCGTCAAAACAGCCTTTCGCGCATTCAGCATTGAATTCCCGCAAGGATAAATATTGCACGAATTTACATACTCTGTGGACAGTCTTGCAAAGCGTAGTGTAAATAACGTCTATTATTATAGACAGTTAACGACCCAGGAGGCGAAGCGATGAACAAGGTTGCTCAATATTACCGTGAACTGGTGACGTCACTTAGCGAACGTCTACGCAATGGTGAACGCGATATCGATGCGCTGGTGGACCAGGCTCGTCAGCGAGTTATGCAGACCGGGGAGTTAACGCGAACCGAGGTAGAAGAACTCACCAGGGCCGTCAGACGCGACCTTGAAGAGTTCGCGATCAGTTATGAAGAGAGTCTTGATGAGGAGACTGACAGCGTTTTTATGCGGGTCATCAAAGAGAGTATCTGGCAAGAACTGGCGGATATTACCGATAAAACCCAGCTTGAATGGCGCGAAGTATTCCAGGACCTGAGTCATCACGGGGTTTATCACAGTGGTGAGGTGGTCGGGTTGGGGAATCTGGTCTGTGAGAAATGCCACTTCCATTTAGCCGTTTACACGCCAGACGTGCTGCCGCTATGCCCGAAATGTGGTCACGATCAGTTCCAGCGCAGACCATTTGAGCCGTGATTTTTTGTGCCGGATGCGACGCGACGCGTCTTATCCGGCCTACGCACTTAATGATAAATGTCAGGCGTAAAACCTGAGCCGTTCGGCCAGCAGATCGACAAAACCTTGCCGGTCAACGTCAACCATAACCGTGGCGTTGGGTTTATTTCCGCTCAGGAAATAGTAATCCACTACGGTCATTCCCTGCGTGTATTTTCCCTGCGTCTCTACGCCGACCCAGCGTTCAACGGTGGTAAACAGTTCGGGCTTCAGTAACCAGGCAATGGTGCATGGATCATGTAGCGGTGCGCCTTTGAATCCCCATTTCTCGTCTTTGTGATATTCGAAGAAGAAATCCAGTAACTCAGCGACAATGCTCGCCACAGGATTGCCAATCGCGCGCAATCGCTCGGTGTCTTCACGATGAATTTGTGCTTTATGTGTGACGTCCAGCCCAGCCATCACTACCGGAATACCTGATTGAAACACCATCTCTGCCGCTTCGGGATCAACATAAATATTGAACTCAGCAGCCGGTGTCCAATTTCCGAGTCCCATCGCGCCGCCCATAATCACAATACGGGCGATTTTCTTATGCAACTCGGGGTGGCTATTCAGCAGCAGTGCTACGTTAGTTTGGGGGCCAGTTGATACAATCGTGACCGGTTCCGGACTTTCGCGCAGGGTTTTCGCCATTAACTCCACGGCTGTACAACTTTGCGGGGCAAATGCCGGCTCCGGCAGTACGGGGCCGTCTAGGCCACTTTCTCCGTGAACGTTATCGGCAATTATCAACTCGCGCATCAGGGGCTTCAACGCGCCTCCGGCAACGGGAATATCCGATCGGTTGAGCAGCGTTAACATACGCAACACATTACGCAGGGTTTTATCAGGCGTCTGGTTGCCCGCTGAGGATGTTATGGCTTTAACATCAAGTTCCGGTGAGGCGAGGGCGAGAACCATTGCGATAGCGTCGTCATGACCTGGATCGCAATCAAAAAGGATCGGAAGTGCCATTGTGACTCCTTGTGGGTGGGACTTCGTGACAAGGTTAACGCCGGGCTGTATGTGATTCGAGATGCGAAGAAAGAAAGCGTGATTTGGCGCGCACTTTGATGTGCGCGCCGGAAAGATTAATGCAATATTTTGGCGAGGAAGTCTTTGGCGCGGTCTGATTTTGGATTGGCAAAGAACTCTTCTTTCGGCGAGTCTTCCACAATCTTACCCTCATCCATAAAGATTACCCGGTTCGCCACTTTCCGAGCGAAGCCCATTTCGTGGGTGACCACCATCATGGTCATCCCTTCATGAGCCAGCTCGACCATGACGTCCAGCACCTCGTTGATCATTTCTGGATCGAGCGCTGAGGTGGGTTCATCAAACAACATGGCGATAGGATCCATACACAGCGCCCGGGCAATGGCCACGCGCTGCTGCTGTCCACCAGAAAGCTGGGCCGGAAACTTATCGGCATGGGCCGACAGTCCTACGCGCTCAAGCAGTTTTTGTGCTTTGTCGCGAGCAGGCTTTTTATCGCGTTTAAGTACTTTTACCTGGGCCAGGGTCAAGTTTTCGATGATCGACAAATGTGGGAACAGTTCAAAGTGCTGGAAGACCATGCCCACGCGAGAACGCAGTTTGGCCAGATCGGTTTTTTTGTCATTCACGACGGTACCGTCAACGGTGATCACACCCTGCTGCACTGGCTCCAGGCCGTTTACCGTTTTGATCAGCGTCGATTTACCGGAGCCTGACGGACCGCAAACTACCACCACTTCACCTTTTTTAACTTCCGTGGAGCAGTCGGTCAGAACCTGAAAGTGACCATACCATTTAGAAACATTTTTCAGGGTAATCATTAAACTGTCCTTTTCTTCAAATAGCTGACCAACAACGATGCGCTCAGACTGAATACAAAATAGACGGCGCCAGCGAACAGGATCATCTCGACCTGTGTGCCGTCACGCTCGCCAATGGTGGAGGCGGTACGGAAGAAATCTGCAAGACTTAATACGTAGACTAGCGAGGTATCCTGGAATAGAACGATGCCCTGGGTTAGCAGCAACGGCACCATCGCGCGAAATGCCTGCGGCAGAATAATGAGCTTCATCGACTGCCAGTGGGTCATCCCTAACGCCAGCGCGGCGCTGGACTGTCCACGAGAAATACTCTGGATCCCGGCACGGATAATCTCTGAGTAGTACGCCGCTTCAAACATCGAAAACGCCACCATCGCTGAGATCAGACGAATATCGGTTTTCGGTGACAGGCCTAATACGTTCTGTAAGAACCCTGGTACAATCAGATAGAACCACAGCAGCACCATGACCAGCGGAATAGAGCGGAATACGTTCACGTAGATCTTCGCAAACCAGGCAATGGGCGCGAAGCTGGACAGACGCATTACCGCAAGGATAGTTCCCCAAACGATGCCAATAATGACCGCCGTAACGGTAATTTTCAGCGTGATCATCAGCCCATCCAGCAGATACGGCAGGGAGGGGACAATGGAACTCCAGTCAAATTCGTACATTATTTGCCTCCCAAATTGCCAGGCAGGCGAGTTTTACGTTCAACCAGATTCATCACCAGCATAATAAAGGCGTTAATCAAGACGTAGGCAAGGGTGATAGCCGTAAACGACTCCCAGGCGTGGGCAGAGTAATCCAGCAGCTTGCCTGCCTGTGCTGCCATATCGACCAGACCGATGGTTGAGGCGATGGCGGAGTTTTTCACCAGGTTCATCATTTCTGATGTCATCGGCGGTACGATCACGCGGTAGGCGTTGGGCAGCAGAACATAGCGATAGGCCTGCGGTAGCGTCAGCCCCATCGCCAGCGCGGCGTTTTTTTGTCCGCGAGGCAAAGACTGAATCGCGGCGCGCACCTGCTCACAAACGCGGGCGGCGGTAAACAGCCCCAGGCAGAGCATTGAGGAGAGGAAAAACTGGATGTTGGGATCCAACTCAGCCTTGAACCACATGCCAATGTTTTCTGGGAGCAGTTCCGGGATTACCAGATACCAGGTAAAAAATTGTACGATCAGCGGAACGTTACGAAACAGTTCAACATACAACGTGCCTATCCCGGAAAGGAAACGGTTGGGAACGGTGCGTAAGATGCCGAATAGGGAACCTATCAGGAAAGCAATAATCCATGCGGTGATTGAAAGCGCGACGGTGACCTGGAAACCACTCCAGAGCCAGCCGAGATAGGTGGTGTTGCCGAACGGGGCTTCTTGTAAAAAAATCCCCCAGTTCCAGTCTATAGACATAAATCTACTCCAGAAAAAAAAAGGGTAGCAGCGCTACCCTCGAAGATTGTTGAGAAGCTCATTTTTCGCGCTGAGTGGGGAACGGCCACTCAGCGTATAGTCTGTCCATGCTTCCCGACAATCGTGAGGGCCAGGTGAACTCGCCCCATTTATTTTAGTTAGTTGAGTGCTTTATCATTTGGTTCTTTGAACAGGGCCTTCATCTCGCTCGACAGTTCGAAATTCATATTCAGGTTCTTTGGCGGAATAGGGTTTTTAAACCATTTATCAAACCACTTCTCTGCTTCACCTGAAGTTTGTGCCTGCGCAATGGTGTCATCCATCAGCTTTTTGAACGCGACGTCGTCTTTACGCAGCATACAGCCGTACGCTTCCTGAGATTGTGGCTTGCCGACGATCTCCCAGTTGTCCGGTTTCTTCGCCTTCGCGCGTTCACCAGCCAGCAGGGCGTCATCCATCATAAAGGCGACGGCGCGACCGCTTTCGAGGGTACGGAAAGAGTCACCGTGGTCTTTCGCACTGATGATGCGCATATCCATTTTTTGTTCTTCGTTCAGCTTATGCAGCAGCACTTCCGAGGTGGTACCGGAAGTCACAACCACCGCTTTGCCTTTCAAGTCAGCGAAATCTTTGATGTCGCCGCCTTTTTTCGCCAGCAGGCGGGTGCCGACAACGAAAATGGTGTCAGAAAATGCCGCTTGTTTCTGGCGTTCAACGTTGTTGGTGGTGGAACCACATTCAAAGTCGAAGGTGCCGTTTTGCAGCAGCGGAATGCGGTTCTGGGAGGTAATCGGAATCAGCTTCACCTGCAGGTCAGGTTTGTTCAGCTTTTTCTTCACGGCCTCAACAATTGCGTTGGAGTAATCCTGTGAATAACCGACCACTTTCTGCTGATTATCGTAGTAGGAAAACGGGACCGAGGATTCACGGTGTCCGACGACGATGACGCCATTTTTAGCGATCTTGTCCAGGGTGCTGCTTGCCGCAGGGGCGGCATCTTCCGCGTGCGCCAGACCGGCAGACATTCCCACGACCAGCATGGCAGTGGCGAGCTTACGTAATTGCATATCCAACTCCTTTATCGTCTGCGTCAGGGACGCATTGATACCCATTGTGATGTTGTTATTGTTTGCTACTTAAAAGTGCAGTCTTGTATGTGTTTGTTAACATTTAGTTTGGATGAATGTAAAGAATTTGCTGTGTTATTGTTTATTTTTGCGAAGTGCGCCGCACCGTTTGAGGGCAAAAATATCTTGTTGCACATTTCAGGTGCTACCTGTGCTCAAATTTGGTGCGACCAGGTTGCACATTCAACCAAAACAGCGTTTGCCTTGTATAACAAAGCAATAGGCGTGCCAGAATGGGAGAGGAGAGGGGATGTGTTAGCCGGACAAGGCGCGTGAGCGCCAACATCCGGCAATATGACGAGAGCAGAGATTATTTACGACGCTGGCGCAGACTCATGACGATCGCGCCAAAGCCTAACAACGCGGTAATCAGCCATAACGGCCAGTTTCCGGTACGCGCATACGGCGTGAGACCCGTTGTCGGGGTAACGCTGGTGGTCAGTACCTGTCGGGTAAACTGCGGGATCATGGCCTGCACTTCACCTTGCGGGCCAATCACCGCCGTGATGCCATTATTAGTGCTACGCAACAGCGGACGCGCTAGCTCCAGTGACCGCATGCGTGCCATCTGGAAGTGCTGCCATGGACCGATGGATTTACCAAACCAGGCATCATTGGAGATGGTCAGCAAGTAGTCCGTATCCGGGCGGAAGTTATCCCGTACCTGTTCGCCAAGAATAATTTCGTAGCAGATTGCCGCCGTCAGCTTAAAGCCGTGCGCCTGCAGCTGTGGCTGCACATACGGCCCTCGGCTGAAGGATGACATGGGTAAGTCAAAGAACGGCGCCAGTGGGCGTAGAATCGATTCCAGCGGCACAAACTCACCAAACGGGACAAGGTGATTTTTGTTGTAACGATTGCTGGAGTCATAGCTGTACGGACTGTCTTTACCCAGCGTGATGATGGTGTTGTAGGTATCGTAGCGGTTTTGCTTGTTAAGGCGCGCGTCAACAATACCGGTGATTAGCGTGCTGTTTTTAGATTTTAGCAGGTCATCCATCATGCCGAGGAACCGCTGCTGATTGATCTCCAGATCAGGAATAGCGGACTCTGGCCAGATGATCAGCTGTGATTTGCCCATTTCAGGCTGCGTGGCATCAAGGTAAATCTTCAACGTGTTGATGAGCTGACCTTCATCCCACTTCAGCGACTGCGGAATGTCACCTTGCACCATCGAAACTTGGGTGGTTTTTTCTGGCTCCAGTGTATACCACTGGATGTAGCGCAGCGGGAAGGGCAGAGCGAACAATACCACGGCAGCAACCAGAGGACGCCAGTTACGTGTGACTAAAGCCAGCGCCAGCAGGCCGCTGACCATCATCAGCAGGAAGTTAATCGCCTCGACGCCCATTACCGGCGCCAGGCCTTTCAGCGGGCCGTCAATCTGGCTGTAGCCAAACTGTAGCCATGGGAAGCCGGTCAGCACCCAGCCGCGCAGGAATTCGGTTATCTGCCAGACTACCGGGGCAGCAATCGCCACCCGCAGCCAGCTGGTTTTTGGCCACAGGCGCGACAGAACGCCCGCAAACAAACCTGTGTACAGCGAGAGGTATGCCGCAAGCAATACCACAAGGAATACGTTAACCGGGCCTGGCATACCGCCAAATTGCGCAATGCTGACATAGACCCAGTTGATGCCGGAGCCAAAAAGACCCATTCCCCAGACATAGCCGATAGCGGCAGACTGGAGTGGGCGACGGTTGAGAGTTAAGGCCTGCAGACCCATCAGCGAAATAATCGCCGCAGGCCAGATGTCATACGGAGAGAACGCCAGCGTCCCGCAGGCACCGAATAATAACGCCAGCAGCAGGCGAATGCGCTGGCGTTCAATTAAGGGGGCAAATGCCATGTAGTCTTTGATCCAGTTTCGGGTTTATTCGTCCAGTTTTGGCTGGGGTGAGTCGTCCGGAATTCTGACATGAACCTGAATAATACGACGGCTGTCGGCCATGGCAACTTTGAACTGGTAGCCATCAATGTCGATAGTCTCTCCACGTGCGGGCAGATGACCAAAGGCCTGCATCACCAAACCGCCAATAGTATCGACTTCTTCGTCGCTAAAGTGGGTGCCGAAGGCTTCGTTGAAGTCTTCGATCGGGGCCAGCGCACGAATGGTCCAGGTGTGGCGACTAAGCTGACGGAAATCGATATCGTCTTCTTCGTCGTATTCATCTTCGATTTCACCGACGATCAGTTCAAGAATGTCCTCAATGGTCACCAGACCCGAGACACCGCCGAACTCGTCGATAACGATAGCCATATGGTACCGCTGAGAGCGGAACTCTTTCAGCATGCGGTCAACACGCTTGCTCTCAGGTACGACAACCGCCGGGCGTAACACTTTTTCCATGCTGAAAGCTTCGGCATCACTGCGCATAAACGGCAGCAAGTCTTTCGCCATCAGAATCCCTTCAATGTGATCTTTGTCTTCGCTGATCACCGGGAAACGCGAGTGGGCGGACTCGATGATGACATCAAGACACTCATCCAGAGTCTGGTTGCGTTTCAGTGTGATCATCTGGGACCGGGGGATCATGATGTCGCGAACACGTTGGTCCGCAATGTCCATCACCCCTTCGAGCATATCGCGCGTATCTTCATCGATAAGGTCGTTTTGCCCGGAATCACGGATCAGCTCCAACAGTTCGTCGCGGTTTTTTGGTTCACCGTGGAAAAGTTGGCTCAGTAACAGGGAAAAGAATCCCTTTTTGCTGTGTAAGGTGTCACTACTGTGTGAATTGTCGTCGCTCATGGCGTCGTATGGGTTCTCATGTTAGTTAATAGATTGCTCAAGGCACGTAAACTCAGTGCCCGGCGTGGTGACCTGTCACCGGCTTGACCGGTAGCAGGTTATTCCTTCTCGGCAATGTACGGATCCTCATAGCCCAGAGCAAGCATAATCTCTGTTTCGAGGGATTCCATTTCTTCCGCTTCGTCGTCTTCGATATGGTCGTAGCCTAAGAGATGCAGGCTACCGTGTATAACCATGTGTGCCCAGTGGGCTTCAAGAGGCTTACCTTGCTCCTGCGCTTCTTTTTCGACCACTTGACGACAGATGATCAAATCGCCCAGCAGCGGCAGTTCGATGCCCGGTGGGGCCTCAAACGGGAAGGACAGCACATTGGTTGACTTGTCTTTCCCGCGATAGGTCAGGTTCAGTTCGTGGCTTTCAGCGTCATCGACCAGGCGAATGGTGACCTCTGACTCTTCCTGAAACTGCGGGATCACCGCATCCAGCCATGCCTGAAACTGGCGCTCATCCGGTAAACCGGCGTTATCTTCACATGCCAGCTGTAAATCGAGAATAACCTGACTCATTTTTGTTCCTGTTCCTGGGCTTCACGCTTGCGTTCCGCTGCCTGTTCGGCTTTACGTTTTTGTTCTGCTTCTTCCCAGGCTTCATACGCCGTCACGATACGGGCAACCACCGGGTGGCGTACCACGTCTTCGCTATGGAAGAAATTAAAGCTAATCTCATCGACCTCAGCCAACACTTCGATGGCATGACGCAGACCGGATTTGGTGCTGCGCGGCAGGTCAATTTGGGTAATGTCGCCGGTGATCACCGCTTTGGAGTTGAAGCCAATACGGGTCAGGAACATTTTCATCTGTTCGATAGTCGTGTTCTGGCTCTCATCAAGGATAATAAACGCATCGTTCAGCGTACGGCCGCGCATATAAGCCAGCGGGGCGACTTCAATGACGTTACGCTCGATAAGCTTCTCCACCTTCTCAAAACCGAGCATTTCGAACAGCGCATCATACAGCGGACGTAAATAAGGATCGACTTTCTGGCTGAGATCGCCCGGCAGGAAGCCCAGTTTTTCACCGGCTTCAACCGCCGGACGGGTCAGCAGAATACGACGAATTTCCTGACGCTCGAGCGCATCGACCGCGGCGGCTACCGCCAGGTAGGTTTTACCCGTCCCTGCAGGACCGACGCCGAAGGTGATGTCGTGGTCGAGAATATTGGCGATGTACTGCGCCTGATTCGGCGTACGCGGTTTGATCACGCCACGCTTGGTTTTGATATTCACCGCTTTGCCAAACTCCGGCACGCTGTCTGCGCTCTGCTCAAGGACACGCGCTTCTTTGATTGCCAGGTGAATTTGTTCCGGCTCGATGTCCTGCGTCTTGCCGCGCATTGGCGCGGTATCGACGTACAGGCTGTGTAAAATATCTGCCGCAGCGGTAACGCAAATCGGGCGACCGGTCAGCTTAAAGTGGTTGTCGCGGCGGTTAATTTCGATACCAAGGCGACGTTCCAGCTGTTTGATGTTGTCATCAAAAGGACCGCACAGGCTCAACAGACGGGCATTGTCTGCGGGCTCAAGGGTAATTTCGCGAGTGTCTATGTTCAAACCGTTCCTCTTATGCAGATATCGCCGGACGTCGAACATTTACCGGCATGTAGGGAAATTATTCACGCCACAGGGAAAAGGCGCAAGCATTGCAATGAAGATGGGGGCGTAGAGAGGAAATACAAGACCCTCCCCGTCATACTTCAAGCCGCAGAGGCGTTGCCTGCACTCGCGCACCCCAGTCACATAGTTATCTATGCTCCTGGGGATTTGCTCGTTTGTCGCTTTAGGGGATAGAGGAGGGGTTATGGTAATTACGGCTGATAAATGCCGACACCCAGATCGTTCTCTTTGCGGGTACGCGCAATGACCGACTCCGGACTTTCTGCGATGCGCAGGCCCATTTCGTCCTCGGTACGCACGACTTTACCGCGCAGGGAGTTAGTCCAGACGTCGGTAATTTCAACATCCACAAACTTACCGACCATATCCGGGGTGCCTTCAAAATTCACCACACGGTTATTTTCAGTACGACCCGACAGCTCCATTACGCTTTTACGCGACGTGCCTTCGACCAGAATACGCTGGGTGGTGCCGAGCATACGGCGGCTCCAGGCCATGGCCTGCTGGTTGATGCGATCCTGCAGGATATACAGACGTTGCTTTTTCTCTTCTTCCGGGACGTCGTCAACCATATCGGCGGCAGGCGTGCCAGGACGAGCTGAGAAGATAAAGCTGTAGCTCATGTCGAAGTTAACGTCGGCAATCAGCTTCATGGTCTGCTCGAAATCTTGTGTGGTTTCGCCAGGGAAGCCCACGATGAAGTCGGAGCTAATCTGAATATCCGGGCGTGCAGCGCGCAGTTTGCGGATGATTGCCTTGTATTCCAGCGCGGTATGGGTACGTCCCATCAGGTTTAGTACGCGATCTGAGCCACTCTGTACCGGCAGGTGCAGGAAGCTTACCAGCTCCGGGGTGTCGCGATAGACTTCAACGATATCGTCGGTGAACTCAATTGGATGACTGGTGGTGAAACGGATACGGTCAATGCCGTCGATCGCCGCTACCAGACGCAGTAAATCTGCGAATGAGCCGGTCGTGCCGTCGTAGTTCTCACCGCGCCAAGCGTTAACGTTTTGCCCCAGCAGGTTGACTTCACGTACGCCCTGCGCCGCAAGTTGGGCAATTTCAAGCAGGATATCGTCCGCCGGACGGCTGACTTCTTCACCACGGGTGTAGGGCACCACGCAGTAAGTGCAGTATTTGTTACAGCCTTCCATGATGGACACAAACGCGCTTGGACCTTCAGCACGCGGTTCCGGCAGGCGGTCGAACTTTTCGATTTCCGGGAAGCTGATATCCACCACTGGACTACGGCTGGTGCTACCGCGCACTTTGTTGATCATTTCCGGCAGGCGGTGCAGGGTTTGTGGCCCAAAAATAATGTCGACGTAGTGTGCACGTTGACGAATATGGTCGCCTTCCTGGGAGGCGACACAGCCACCCACGCCGATAATCAGATTCGGGTTTTTCTCTTTTAAGAGTTTCCAGCGACCTAACTGATGGAAAACTTTTTCCTGAGCCTTCTCGCGAATTGAGCAGGTATTCAGCAGCAGCACATCCGCTTCTTCCGCCACGTCGGTCAGTTGATACCCGTGAGTGGCATCCAGCAGATCGGCCATCTTCGATGAATCGTATTCGTTCATCTGACAGCCCCAGGTTTTAATATGGAGTTTTTTAGTCATCGACTTGCTCTTGCGAAATTGTGGCTGAAATGCAGGGCGCATAGTGTACTGCGTTGGCGCGGTTGTGACCAGTATGACGGATGTCAGCCTCAAGGGGTAAAAAATCCTGTAAACTTACACAATACATGTAACAGGATGATTGACCATGACAAATCAACCAACGGAAATTGCCATTGTCGGCGGGGGGATGGTCGGCGGCGCGCTGGCGCTGGGACTGGCGCAGCATGGATTCAGGGTGACGGTAATAGAGCACGCCGCGCCCGTGCCGTTTGTGGCTGACAGTCAGCCCGATATCCGTATTTCAGCCATTAGCTCCGCGTCTGCATCGTTGCTGAAAGGGTTGGGTGTCTGGGATGCGGTGCAGGGCATGCGCACTCATCCATATCGTCGTCTGGAAACCTGGGAGTGGGAGAATGCCCATGTGGTGTTTGATGCGGCAGAGCTAAAACTCCCATTGCTGGGCTATATGGTCGAAAACAACGTCCTGCAACAGGCGTTGTGGCAGGCGATGGAGGCGCATCCCAACGTGACCCTGCGCGTGCCGGCATCACTGATTTCTCTGCATCAACATAACGATCGGCATGAGCTTGAACTGACTGGCGGTGAAAAGATAACGGCAAAACTGGTGATTGGTGCCGATGGCGCGAATTCTCAGGTACGTCAAATGGCCGGGATTGGCATCCATGCCTGGCAGTACGCGCAATCCTGCATGCTGATTACCGTGCAATGCGAGAATTCACCGGGAGACAGTACCTGGCAGCAGTTTACCCCTGACGGACCGCGGGCGTTTTTACCGCTGTTCGATAACTGGGCTTCGCTGGTGTGGTATGACTCTCCGGCCCGCATCCGCCAGTTGCAGAGTCTCGATATGGCGCAGCTCCAGGCGGAAATCGCAAAATATTTCCCTTCACGTCTGGGTGACGTTACGCCTGTTGCCGCAGGGGCGTTTCCACTTACTCGTCGCCACGCGTTGCAGTATGTACAGCCAGGACTGGCGCTGGTGGGCGATGCCGCGCACACCATTCATCCGCTTGCCGGGCAGGGGGTGAATCTGGGGTACCGTGATGTCGATGCGTTAATTGATGTGCTGGTGAACGCCCGTAGCTATGGTGAGCAGTGGGCCAGTCAGCGGGTACTGAAGCGCTACCAAACGCGTCGTATGACCGATAACTTCATCATGCAAAGTGGTATGGATCTGTTTTACGCCGGATTCAGCAACAACCTGCAGCCGCTGCGTATTATGCGCAATCTTGGTCTAATGGCCGCCGAGCGTGCAGGCGTTTTAAAACGTCAGGCGCTGAAGTATGCATTAGGGTTGTAGCTCAAGTGGTGCCTGATGGCGCTGCGCTTATCAGGCCTACGCGTCATGTAGGCCGGGTAAGGCTTGCCGTCACCCGGCGTTAGAAAAGCAAAAAGCTCGCCGAAGCGAGCTTTTCTAAAATGGCTGGGGTACGAGGATTCGAACCTCGGAATGCTGGTATCAGAAACCAGAGCCTTACCGCTTGGCGATACCCCAACGGGTGCACCCACAAAGTGGACGACTTTTTGAAATTGGCTGGGGTACGAGGATTCGAACCTCGGAATGCTGGTATCAGAAACCAGAGCCTTACCGCTTGGCGATACCCCAACAATTTTTTGGATTTACCGAATTAAATCGATACGCCCTTAATATGGTGGCTACGACGGGATTCGAACCTGTGACCCCATCATTATGAGTGATGTGCTCTAACCAGCTGAGCTACGTAGCCAAATACTATCATATTCTTCGATGGCTGGGGTACCTGGATTCGAACCAGGGAATGCCGGTATCAAAAACCGGTGCCTTACCGCTTGGCGATACCCCAATGACCGTTGCGGTGAACCGCTATATCGAAGAAAAGTGGCTGGGGTACCTGGATTCGAACCAGGGAATGCCGGTATCAAAAACCGGTGCCTTACCGCTTGGCGATACCCCATCCGTGCAACGCTTACGGGTGAATGGTGCGGGAGGCGAGACTTGAACTCGCACACCTTGCGGCGCCAGAACCTAAATCTGGTGCGTCTACCAATTTCGCCACTCCCGCAAAAAAGATGGTGGCTACGACGGGATTCGAACCTGTGACCCCATCATTATGAGTGATGTGCTCTAACCAGCTGAGCTACGTAGCCATCTTTTTTTCGCGTTACCTTATCGGCGTTGCGGGGCGCATTATGCGTATTGAGCCTTGAAGCGTCAACCCCTTTTTCATTGAAAATAGCTGGAATGTGACTGTTTGGTTAGGTTGCGAACAGCGTGACGCAATATTCGGCAATTATTCGTTATTAATTGTTTTTCCGCACGTAAAACCGACATAAAAAAAGAGCCCCTCAGGGCTCTTAGTGGATGATGGGCTTACTTATAAGCCGACTGGTGCACGCCAACCGCACGGCCTGATGGATCGTTCATGGTTTTGAACGCTTCGTCCCATTCGATGGCTTTGGCAGAAGAACAGGCGACGGACGGGCCACCCGGCACACACTCGGCGGCGCTGGCTACCGGGAACAGCTCTTCAAAAATCTCACGGTACAAATACGCTTCTTTAGAC
Source organism: Citrobacter sp. KH_055_1 (assembly GCF_057838705.1). Classification (NCBI taxonomy): domain Bacteria; kingdom Pseudomonadati; phylum Pseudomonadota; class Gammaproteobacteria; order Enterobacterales; family Enterobacteriaceae; genus Citrobacter; species Citrobacter sp. KH_055_1. The sequence goes on along the minus strand of NZ_CM174473.1, from coordinate 3,339,528 downwards.
GATGGTGTGTTGTACGGGAAGCGGAAGCTGGCGGTTTCCAGTTGTTGATCGGAAACGTGCTCTGCCGCCACTTCTTTCAGCGTGTCAATCCAGCTATAACCGACGCCGTCAGAGAACTGCTCCTTCTGACGCCATGCAATGCTGGCTGGCAGGTAGGATTCAAAACATTCACGCAGGACATGTTTTTCCATCTTTCCGTTACCGCACATTTTATCCTGTGGGTTGATGCGCATCGCGACATCGAGGAATTTCTTGTCGAGGAACGGTACGCGGGCTTCAACGCCCCAGGCCGACATGGCTTTGTTGGCTCGGGCGCAGTCGAACATATGCAGTGCCTGCAGTTTACGTACTGTTTCTTCGTGCAGTTCTTTTGCGTCCGGTGCTTTGTGAAAATAAAGATAGCCGCCAAATACTTCATCAGAACCTTCGCCTGATAGCACCATTTTAATGCCCATCGCTTTGATTTTTCTTGACATTAAGTACATCGGTGTTGAGGCGCGAATGGTGGTGACGTCATAGGTTTCAATGTGATAAATCACATCGCGGATGGCATCCAGGCCTTCCTGTACGGTGAAATGGATCTCGTGGTGTACGGTCCCCAGGTGGTTGGCGACTTCCTGAGCGGCTTTCAGATCCGGTGCGCCTTTCAGGCCCACGGCGAAGGAGTGCAGTTGCGGCCACCAGGCTTCACTGCGCTCTTGATCTTCAACACGGCGCGCTGCATATTTTTTGGTGATAGCGGAAATCACGGACGAATCCAGGCCACCAGACAGCAGCACACCATAAGGCACATCTGACATCAGATGGCTTTTAACCGCATCTTCCAGCGCCTGACGCAGTTCGTCTTTATCCGTCACATTGTCTTTTACGGCATCGTATTCGAACCAGTCGCGCTGATAGTACTGACGGATTTCTCCGTCTTTGCTCCACAGGTAGCTACCGGCCGGGAATTCTTTAATGGTGCGGCAAACAGGAACCAGCGCTTTCATCTCAGACGCCACGTACAAGTTGCCGTGTTCATCATGACCCATGTACAGAGGGATAATCCCAATGTGATCGCGGCCGATCAGATACGCATCCTGCTCGCTGTCGTACAGTGCGAAGGCGAACATGCCCTGCAGGTCGTCAAGGAATTCAGGCCCTTTTTCCTGGTACAGCGCAAGGATAACTTCGCAGTCGGAACCGGTCTGGAACTGATAGCGATCGCCGTATTCAGCACGTAACGCCTGATGGTTATAAATCTCGCCATTTACCGCCAGGATATGCGTCTTTTTCACGTTGTATAGCGGTTGAGCACCGGCGTTAACGTCGACAATGGACAGACGTTCATGTGCCAGGATCGCGTTATCACTGGCGTAAATACCCGACCAGTCCGGGCCGCGGTGGCGCATCAGACGAGACAGCTCGAGGGCTTTTTTACGCAGCTCAACTGCGTCGGTTTTAATATCAAATACGCCAAAAATAGAACACATAACCTTCTCCGTTAACCCGTTGCGTGATGCTTTTTATGTTTGCTTAATAAAGAAAATGCCGTAAAGCCGCAGAGGGCGCAAGGAGTTTGGTGAGGAGAAAAGAAAAAACTCAATGATGATTGTTGAATAGTGAAAAAAGAGTATGTAATGAGCGTATTTATTGATGAATCGCCAGAAAAATGGCGGTTTTATTAGATGGGGTTATTTAGTGTGCCGGTTAACGTGTTCTTAGGGTTATCCGGCACAGCGTTGCTTAAATAACATCTATCTCGGCAACGGACGGGTAGATCCAGCTTGGTCGGAACGGCATGCTGTCGATATCATCAAGGGTGGAAATGCCAGACAGCACCAGGATAGTTTCAAGACCGGCCTGGAAGCCAGCCAGAATATCGGTACGCAGGTTGTCGCCAACAATGACGGTCTCTTCCGAGTGCGCCTGCATTTTGTTGAGTGCCGCGCGGATAATCCACGGGCTGGGTTTACCTACGTAGAAGGGCTCACGGCCTGAAATCTTCTCAATACCGGCGCACAGCGCACCACAGGCAGGATAAAAACCGCGACCGTGCGTATCCGGGTTGGTGGCAATGAAACGTGCGCCATTGGCCACAAAGTATGCCGCTTTATGCATCATGTCCCAGTTGTAGGAACGCGTCTCGCCGACGATCACAAAATCGGGGTTAACGTCGGTAATGGTGAAGCCCGCTTTGTACAGTTCGTGGATCAGTGCGCCTTCACCGACAACATAGGCTTTTTTTCCTTCCTGGCGACGCAGGAAATCGGCGGTAGCCATGGCGGAGGTATAAAACACGCTGTCAGGAACATTGACACCTGCGGTGGCAAAGCGGTTTGCCAGATCCTGTCCGGTCTGCGAAGGGTAGTTAGTCAACAGGACTAACGGCAAGCCTTTCTCCATCACGCCGGTCAAAAATTCTGCCGCACCCGGTACGGCAACATTGTCGTGCATCAGCACGCCGTCGATATCACAAATTACATTCTTAATGGCCATGGACAATCCGACATCAAAATAAGAAGGCGTTACTATACATAAAATACACTCAATTATTCGAGTTGCCTCTGCGATACAGAGGCAGCTTGAAGAGTGAGGTGTATTAGCTTTCCAGCAAACGTTGTAGCAACGTTCCGTTGAGCATGGCGCGTTTCACCAGCGCAAATGCGCCAATGGCGGAACGGTGGTCCAGCGTGGAGCGAACCACGGGTAAATTGTGGCGAAATGCCTTCAACGCTTGGGCATTAATGCAGCTTTCGATCGCTGGCAGCAGGACCTTATCTGCCTCTGTAATCTCACCAGCAATAACGATTTTTTGTGGGTTAAACAGGTTGATGGCTATAGCGATAGTTTTACCCAGGTGGCGGCCCACGTGCTCAATCACTTCCGATGCCAGGTTATCGCCTTTGTTGGCAGCCTTACAGATAGATTTGATACTGCAATCATCAAGCGTTAGCCGACTTGGATAACCTTGCTTGAGTAAGTTTTGCACGCGATGCTCGATGGACGCGTTGGCCGCGATAGTTTCCAGACAACCAAAGTTACCGCAGTGACAGCGCTCGCCCAACGGCTCTACCTGAATATGGCCAATCTCGCCAACGTTGCCGTTACGGCCAATAAAAATGCGGCCATTGGAGATGATCCCGGCACCGGTTCCGCGATGCACTCGCACCAGAATGGAGTCTTCGCAGTCCTGACTTGCCCCGAAATAGTGCTCGGCAAGTGCCAGACTACGGATATCGTGACCAACAAAGCAGGTCACCTGGAACCGTTTTTCCAGCGCCTCGACCAGCCCCCAGTTTTCAACCTGAATATGCGGCATATAGCGAATGACGCCACTTTCTGGGTCAACCAGGCCTGGCAGAATAACGGAGATGGCAATTAGCTCACGGACTTTCCGTTGGCAGCTGTCCATAAAGGTGGCAATGGTATTGAGTAGCGCATGTTCCAGCGTTTCCTGGGTGCGCTCGGGTAAGGGGTAGTGCTCCTCAGCGACGGCTTTGCTGCTCATATCGTACAGCGTTAGCGTAGTGTCATGACGGCCAAGACGCACGCCAATGGCGTGGAAATTGCGTGTTTCAGTGACGATAGAGATAGCGCGGCGGCCCCCGGTGGAGGCCTGCTGATCCACTTCTTTGATCAGCCCGCGTTCAATAAGCTGGCGCGTAATTTTAGTTACGCTGGCGGGAGCAAGCTGGCTCTGTTCGGCAATCTGGATGCGCGAGATTGGCCCATGCTGGTCAATCAGGCGATAAACTGCCGCGCTGTTAAGCTGTTTTACGAGATCAACATTACCTATTTGAGCTTGTCCGCCTGGTGTCATTCTTTCTCTTACTCTGTAACGACCTCGTTGCCATTAACGATGGTCTTGATAATTTTAAAGTCGTGTGTGAACGCGGTCAGGTTGGCGACTTTGCCAGGGGCGATACTGCCGAGTTGCTTGTCCACGCCGATGGCGCGAGCGGGGTAGAGTGTTGCCATACGCAGCACTTCATCCAGCGCAATGCCGCAATGTTCAACCAGATTACGTACACCTTCAATCATGGTTAATGACGAGCCGCTCAGGGTGCCGTTCTCATCCACACACAGTCCATTGCGGTAGTATATTGTTTTACCAGCGAAAATGAACTGTTCAATATTTGCACCCGCCGGCGCGGTGGCGTCGGTCACCAGGCACAGCTTGTCACCTTTCAGGCGTTTAGCGTTACGGATGTTAACGTAATCGACGTGCAGACCATCGGCGATGATACCGCAATAAATATCGGCTTCATCAAGGATGGCACCAGCCAGACCCGGTTCGCGGCCAGTAATGTAAGGCATGGCGTTGAACAGGTGTGTTGCAAAGGTAATGCCCGCACGGAAACCGATTTTGGCTTCTTTTACCGTCGCGTTTGAGTGACCCGCTGAAACGACAATACCGGCATTGACCAGTCGGGTGATCACGTCAGCAGGAACCATTTCTGGTGCCAGCGTGACTTTGGTGATCACATCGGCATTATCGCACAGGAAGTCGACCAGCGCAGCGTCAGGCTGACGAACAAAACTTGGGTTATGGGTACCTTTTTTCACCAGATTCAGCCATGGGCCTTCAAGGTGAAGTCCTAATGCCTGATTCGGGTGTTTTGCCAGGTATTCACGCATCACGCGAACGCCTTGTTTCATCAACTCATCGCTGGTGGTGATAAGCGTAGGCAGGTAGTTAGTGCAGCCCGATTTCTCGTTGGCTTTCTGCATGATTTCCAGTGTTTCAACGGTCACAGCTTCTGCCGTATCGTTGAACTGCACGCCGCCGCAGCCGTTTAACTGCACATCAATAAAACCGGGGGAAAGAATGGCCCCATTCAATGAGCGTTGTTCAATCTCCGGCGGTAATTCAGCCAGTGGGCAAACGCTGGCTATCAGGCCATCAGCGACGACAATCGCATGGTCATCAAGAATTTCGTGACCGGTAAAGATCCGGCCCTGGGTTAAAGCATACATTCCGACCCCCGATTTCAAAAAAATGCCGCCCTGCAACGCTTTCGGCTGGGCGGAAACAGCATTACAGACCTTTAATATTTTCGGCTTCTAACTCGTTAAAGTATTTCAGCGTCTTCACTTTCAGTTCCATTGTGGAAGGTTCATCGCAAACCACAACGGCTTTTGGATGCAGTTGCAGGCAGCTGATGGTCCACATATGGTTGACGTTACCTTCAACGGCAGCCTGCAGAGCCTGCGCTTTTTGGTGGCCCAGCACCAGAATCATCACTTCTTCGGCATCAAGCAGTGTACCCACGCCAACGGTCAGCGCATATTTCGGCACCTGGCTTACGTCACCGTCAAAGAAACGAGAGTTCGCCACGCGTGTGTCGTGGGTCAGCGTTTTGATACGCGTACGAGAGGCTAAAGACGACGCCGGTTCGTTAAATGCGATGTGCCCGTCGTTGCCTACACCACCCATAAACAGGTGGATTTTACCGTAGGAACGGATTTTTTCTTCATACTGACGGCATTCTGCATCGATATCTGGTGCGTTACCATTGAGGAGGTTGATGTTTTCTGCTGGAATATCAACATGATCAAAGAAGTTGCGATGCATGAAGCTGTGGTAGCTTTCTGGATGCTCTTTCGGCAGGCCAACATACTCGTCCATATTAAATGTGACAACATGTTTGAAGCTAACCTGGCCCGCTTTGTGCATTTCGACTAATGCTTTATAGGCTGTCAGTGGGGTGCCGCCAGTCGGCAGGCCCAGAACGAACGGACGATCTGCCGTTGGTTTGAACGCGTTGATACGGTTAACGATATGGCGAGCAGCCCATTTGCCGACTTGTTCAGCGGTATTCAGGGGGATCAGTCTCATTCTTCACCTCAGTAGTCAATGTAAGCAGTTGGCGGATTGAGTCGCTGTGCAGTATTAAGCGTAACCTGGTTTTGCATCGGTAAGGATCAATCCGTTTCGATTTTTTGAATGATAAAATAAGTTTTCGTAGTTAGCCAGTGGAAGGGAGGGTTAATAACGATATTTGGTGACTGTAATCACAAAAAACACGCTTTTAATTTGCGATACGAATTAATTTTCCACACACTCTGAATGTAGATGAATGGTTAATATCGTTGTTCCAGAATATCTTGCTGTCAGAATTGGTCGCACAATAAAAATATGGCTTCAAAGGAGCCTAATCGGGGTCTCGTAGGGGGAATAAAATGAATATTTTAGGTTTTTTCCAGCGGCTGGGTAGGGCGTTACAGCTCCCCATCGCTGTGCTGCCTGTCGCGGCACTGTTGCTGCGATTTGGCCAACCAGATTTGCTTAACGTCGCCTTCATCGCGCAAGCGGGTGGGGCCATCTTTGATAACCTCGCGTTAATATTTGCCATCGGTGTGGCATCCAGCTGGTCTAAAGACAGTGCGGGTGCGGCAGCGTTGGCAGGTGCCGTTGGTTATTTCATATTGACCAAAGCAATGGTTACCATTAACCCGGCGATCAATATGGGTGTGCTGGCAGGTATCATTACCGGTCTGGTCGGCGGTGCCGTGTATAACCGCTGGTCTGGCATCAAACTGCCTGACTTCCTGAGCTTCTTCGGCGGTAAACGCTTTGTGCCAATCGCCACCGGTTTCTTCTGTCTGGTTCTGGCGGCTATCTTCGGCTACGTATGGCCGCCGGTACAAAATGCCATCCATGCGGGTGGTGAGTGGATCGTGGGCGCTGGCGCGCTGGGTTCCGGTATTTTTGGTTTCATCAACCGTCTGCTGATCCCAACCGGTCTGCATCAGGTTCTGAACACCATCGCCTGGTTCCAGATTGGTGAATTCACCAACGCGGCAGGTGCGGTCTTCCACGGTGACATCAACCGCTTCTACGCGGGTGACGGCACTGCAGGTATGTTCATGTCCGGCTTCTTCCCGATCATGATGTTTGGTCTGCCGGGTGCGGCACTGGCAATGTACTTTGCCGCTCCGAAAGCGCGTCGTCCGATGGTTGGCGGTATGCTGTTGTCCGTGGCCATCACCGCGTTCCTGACCGGTGTGACCGAGCCGCTGGAATTCCTGTTCATGTTCCTGGCACCATTGCTGTATCTCCTGCACGCATTGTTAACGGGTATCAGCCTGTTCGTTGCGACATTACTGGGGATCCACGCGGGCTTCTCCTTCTCAGCAGGTGCTATCGACTACGTGTTGATGTACAACTTGCCGGCTGCAAGTAAGAACGTCTGGATGCTGGTCGCGATGGGGCTGGTGTTCTTCGTCATCTACTTTGTGTTGTTCAGCGCGGTTATTCGTATGTTTAACCTGAAAACGCCGGGCCGCGAAGATAAAGACGATGAAATTGTTACTGACGAAGCCAACAGCAACACCGAAGAAGGTTTAGCACAACTGGCCACCAGCTACATTGCTGCGGTTGGCGGTACCGATAACCTGAAAGCCATTGATGCCTGTATCACTCGCCTGCGTCTGACCGTTGTCGACTCCGCGAAAGTGAGCGATGCAATGTGTAAACGCCTGGGTGCTTCCGGTGTGGTTAAGCTGAACAAGCAGACTATTCAGGTCATCGTCGGCGCGAAAGCGGAATCTATTGGCGACGAAATGAAGAAAGTTGTCGCACGTGGTCCAGTTGCCGCAGCGTCTGCTGACAGCGCGCCTGCAGCAGCCCCGGCTGCAAAACCGCAGGCTGTGGCGAATGCTGTCACCGTTGAAGCGCTGGTTTCTCCGATTACCGGTGACGTGGTTGCGCTGGAGCAGGTGCCTGATGAAGCCTTCGCCAGCAAAGCGGTCGGCGACGGCGTGGCGGTGAAACCAACCGACAAAATCGTGGTTTCTCCGGCAGCGGGTACCATTGTGAAAATCTTCAATACCAACCATGCGTTCTGCCTGGAAACGCTGAAAGGCGCGGAGATCGTGGTCCACATGGGTATCGATACCGTGGCGCTGGAAGGTAAAGGCTTTACGCGTCTGGTGGAAGAAGGTGCGGAAGTCAAAGCAGGTCAGCCAATCCTGGAAATGGATCTGGAATACCTGAACGCCAATGCTCGTTCAATGATTAGCCCGGTTGTCTGCAGCAACAGCGATGACTTCGGTGGCCTGGTGATTAAAGCCGAAGGCCATGTGGTTGCCGGTCAAACGCCACTGTACGAGATTAAAAGTAAGTAATCGCGCGTAGGCTGGAGAAGGCGTAAGCGCTGCCATCCGGCAACATGAAATGCGTCACCAGCGGCGGGGAGCAATCTCCGCCGCTTTTTTTTGCAGCAAATGCCCGCATAATGACTGTCTGATACGTATTTTGCGTAACTAAAGGTTGTCAGTCAGTCCTGCTTATAAGATCATACGCCGTTATACGTTGTTTACGCTTTGAGGAATCCACGATGAGTGAGGCTGAAGCCCGCCCGAGTAACTTTATTCGTCAGATCATCGATGAAGATCTGGCCAGTGGTAAGCACACCACTATCCATACCCGTTTTCCGCCGGAGCCAAATGGCTATCTGCACATTGGCCACGCGAAATCCATTTGTCTGAACTTTGGTATTGCGCAAGATTACCAGGGCCAGTGCAACCTGCGTTTTGATGATACGAACCCGGTTAAAGAAGACATCGAGTACGTTGAATCCATCAAAAATGACGTTGAATGGTTAGGTTTCCACTGGACTGGCGATATTCGCTACTCGTCGGATTACTTCGACCAGCTGCATGCCTATGCGGTAGAGCTTATCAACAAAGGCCTGGCGTACGTCGACGAACTGTCAGCTGACGAGATCCGTGAATACCGTGGCACCTTGACGCAGCCTGGTAAAAACAGCCCGTACCGCGATCGTAGCGTTGAAGAGAACCTCGCGCTGTTCGAAAAAATGCGTACCGGTGGTTTTGAAGAAGGGAAAGCCTGCCTGCGCGCGAAAATCGATATGGCCTCGCCGTTTATCGTCATGCGCGACCCGGTGCTGTACCGCATTAAATTTGCCGAGCACCACCAGACCGGTAATAAGTGGTGCATCTACCCGATGTACGACTTTACCCACTGCATCAGCGATGCGCTGGAAGGCATCACGCATTCCCTGTGTACGCTGGAGTTCCAGGACAACCGTCGTCTGTACGATTGGGTACTGGACAACATCACCATTCCGGTTCACCCGCGGCAGTACGAATTCTCGCGCCTGAATCTGGAATATACCGTGATGTCCAAGCGTAAGCTGAACCTGCTGGTCACCGACAAGCACGTTGAAGGCTGGGACGATCCGCGTATGCCGACTATCTCTGGCCTGCGTCGCCGTGGTTATACTGCTGCCGCTATCCGTGAGTTCTGTAAACGTATTGGCGTGACCAAGCAGGATAACACCATTGAGATCGCCTCTCTGGAATCCTGTATTCGTGAAGATCTCAACGAAAACGCACCGCGCGCGATGGCGGTTATCGATCCAGTGAAACTGGTTATCGAAAACTATCCGCAGGGTGAAAGCGAACTGGTTACTATGCCGAACCATCCGAATAAACCGGAAATGGGCAGCCGTGAAGTGCCGTTCAGCGGTGAGATTTGGATCGATCGCGCAGATTTCCGCGAAGAAGCCAACAAGCAGTACAAGCGTCTGGTGATGGGCAAAGAAGTGCGTCTGCGCAACGCGTATGTTGTTAAAGCCGAGCGTGTTGAGAAAGACGCAGAAGGCAATATCACCACTATTTTCTGCACCTATGACGCTGACACGCTGAGCAAAGATCCGGCCGATGGGCGTAAAGTCAAAGGCGTTATTCATTGGGTCAGTGCGGCACATGCACTGCCAATTGAAATCCGTCTGTACGATCGTCTGTTCAGCGTGCCGAACCCAGGGGCGGCGGATGACTTCCTGTCCGTTATTAACCCGGATTCACTGGTTATCAAACAGGGCTATGGCGAACCATCGCTGCAGGCTGCCGTTGCGGGTAAAGCCTTCCAGTTTGAACGTGAAGGGTACTTCTGCCTCGATAGCCGCTATACAACGGCGGATAAGCTGGTGTTTAACCGTACTGTGGGTCTGCGTGATACGTGGGCTAAAGTGGGCGAGTAAGCTGCAATACCCCCTGTCAAACGCCGCGCTCTGCGGCGTTTTTTTTATCTCGACATCCTGCATTACTGGCTCTGTTTGCAGAGCGAATTAATTATTATTACGTCGTGTCCTGAGAATTAGTTAATTACCTATCAAAACCTTATGCCCGAGGACGACTCTGACTGTAACCGCTTTCATCCATATGGAAAACAAGCATTTTTTTCATTTTTCAACGTTTTTATATCTGCACATGAAAATGTAACAGAAAGCAATCAAATATGTGCGGTTGCTCATATTCTTACATACTGGTTACAAAAAGAGATTGATAATTCGCGTCGCGAAAAATAGTCTATTCATTGTAGTCAATGAGGTTTTCTCAGCGCTACTTTTTTTACTTTTTGTTTTTTCGCTGACCGCTTTTACCGGCAGCATTTTATACCCAATGGATTTCGAGTTGCATCAAGGCGGCGACGCAGCGAATTCCCAAGAGCGTACATCAGTACGTGACTGGGATGAGCGAGGAACGCCAACGCAGATGCGGCTTGAAAGACGAAGGGTTATACGTCAAAGAGGATTAACATATGCGTACGTTTAGTGGCAAACGTAGTACGCTGGCGCTTGCTATCGCCGGTATCACAGCAATGTCGGGTTTTGTTGTCGCTCCCCAGGTACATGCCGAAGGATTTATTGATGACTCAACCTTAACCGGCGGCATCTATTACTGGCAGCGTGAGCGTGACCGTAAAGATGTGACCGATCATGACAAATACAAAACCAACCTTTCGCACTCCACCTGGAACGCCAACCTCGACTTCCAGTCCGGTTACGCGGCTGATATGTTTGGTATTGATATCGCTGCATTTACCGCTATTGAAATGAACGAAAGTAGCGAAAGCGGTCATCCAAACGAAATCGCATTCTCTTCCAAAAATAAAGGCTATGACGAAGATTACTCCGGCGATAAGAGCGGGATTAGCCTTTATAAAGCAGCAGCTAAATTCAAATACGGCCCAACCTGGGCGCGCGCTGGTTATATTCAACCCACCGGGCAGACGTTGCTGGCTCCGCACTGGAGCTTTATGCCGGGTACTTATCAGGGTGCTGAAGCCGGTGCTAACTTTGACTATGGTGATGCCGGTGCGCTGAGCTTCTCCTACATGTGGGCTAACGAATATAAAGCACCGTGGCACATCGAAGTCGATAAATTCTATCAGGCCGATAAAAAGACCAAGGTAGATTACCTTCATTCGGTCGGCGCGAAATATGACTTCAAAAACAACCTGTTGCTGGAAGCGGCATTTGGTCAGTCCGAAGGCTATGTCGATCAATACTTCGCGAAAGCCAGTTACAAATTTGATTTAGGCGGCAATCCATTCACCACCAGCTATCAGTTCTACGGCGCACGCGATAAGGTTGATGACCGTACCGTTAACAATATTTATGACGGTACCGCCTGGCTGCAGGCGCTGACCTTTGGCTACAAAGTGGCAGAAGTGGTTGATCTGCGTCTGGAAGGTACCTGGGTGAAAGCGGACGGACAGCAGGGCTATTTCCTGCAGCGTATGACGCCAACCTATGCCTCCTCAAACGGTCGTCTGGACGTGTGGTGGGATAACCGCTCTGACTTCAACGCCAACGGCGAAAAAGCGGTTTTCTTTGGCGCAATGTATGACCTGAAAAACTGGAACCTGCCGGGTTGGGCTGTGGGTGCCTCCTATGTTTACGCCTGGGACGCTAAGCCATCGACCTGGCAGACTAACCCGGATGCATACTACGACAAAAATCGTACCATCGAAGAATCGTCTTACAGCCTGGATGCGGTCTACACCCTGCAGGACGGTCGTGCGAAAGGCACGATGTTTAAACTGCACTTCACCCAATACGACAACCATTCAGACATCCCGAGCTGGAGTGGTGGTTACGGAAACATCTTCCAGGATGAGCGCGACGTGAAGTTCATCGTGATTGCACCATTCACCATCTTCTAATGCCAACCGCGGCAGGCCAGGTGCCTGCCGCAACGTTGAGGACTGTTCTATGAAAAAACTGATACTCATCGCCGTCATGGCATCTGGGCTGGTGGCCTGCGCACAATCTCCGGCGCCAAAAGAAGACAGCCGTTTGAAAGAAGCTTACAGCGCCTGCATCAACACCGCACAGGGATCGCCAGAGAAAATCGAGGCCTGCCAAAGCGTGTTAAACGTGCTGAAGAAAGAAAAGCAGCACCAGCAGTTTGCCAATGAAGAAAGTGTTCGCGTACTGGATTATCAGCAGTGTATCCAGGCGACGCGTACGGGCAACGATCAGGCCGTTTCGGCTGATTGCGACAAGGTATGGCGGGAAATCCGCAGCAAGAACACAGCGCAGTAAAATGACAGGTAAAAAACGGGCGGATAGTCTCCGCCCGTTGCTGTTTTTGTTAACCCAGAATATTCAAATAGGCACCCAGTATTGATACGACAACGATGCCAATAAGAATGCGGGAAATTTGGATGTTCTTCCCTAACAGATAATACATTACGCCAAATGCCCCCATCGGTAACAGACACGGCATAATATCGTTTAAAATCTTTTGTAACGGCACGGCATAAGCACCTTCGCCAATCACAAAGGGAACGTTCAATGAGACCATGGTGGCGGTCATTCCTCCTATGACCATCAGCCCCAATATTGCCGCACCGTAGGTGATTTTCTGCATCATTCCCGACTCCTCCATTTTTTTGAAGAAATCAGCACCCAGTCGGTAACCGCCCATCAAACAGAAGTAGCGGATAAAGTAGTGGGGAATGTTAAACACCAGCAGGAACAGTAGCGGTCCCAGAATATTGCCGGATGATGCTAATGAAATCCCCAACCCCGCGGCGATAATACGCAGCGTTCCCCAGAAGAATGAATCACCAATACCCGCTAATGGACCCATCAGCGATGCCTTCACGGCGTTGATTGAGCTGGCGTCGAAGTCATCGTCGAGCATCCGGCGCTCTTCCATGGCGGACGTAATCCCCAGCGGCAGCGTCGACAAGTGAGGCGTGGTATTAAAAAACTCCAAATGCCGGACCAGCGCGTCGGAGATTTCCTGGTCGGTTTTACACGTTTTACGGATAATGGGCACCATCGAAAAGGTATAACCCATATGCATCATACGCTCATAGTTCCATGACGATTCCATGGTCAATGAGCGGAAATAGACGCTCCAGAGATCGCGTTTGGTAATTTTGACATCAGAATTCGTTGTCATCGATGACCTCTTGTTTTTTTGCTTCGTTATTAACGAGTACGATTGCGAGGAACAGGCCAAACAGGGCGATCCCGACCAGCGGTAGTTTTAAATATGCCGCTAGTAGAAAACCAAAGAAGAAATAGGGGAATACTTTTTTGTTGATGATCATTCTCGCCAGCATGGCAAAACCGAGCGCCGGTAAGATGCCCGTGGCGATAGTCATTCCCGTCATAATATCTTTGGGGATCGATTCGAGAATGGCATTAACCACCGGCGTCCCAACATAAAAAGCAAAACCAACCAGAATCGCAAACGGCACGGAACAGGCGAGGGTAGAGTAAATATGCATGCGGACTACGCCGCTGATATTGGCATTTAACGCATGTTTGTCTGCGCGACGGCAAAATATCGGCAAGACAAAGATATACACGGCGTTTTGTAATACCAATACCAACGTAGCAATAGGTACCGCAAGAGCTACGGCAGTGGCCACGTTTTGCCCAGAGGCAATGGCAAAGGCGGTGCCTAAAATACCGCCAGACGTCACATCAGGGGGATTAGATGCGCCAATCTGGAATGCGCCTAACAGCACAAGTTCAATGGCCGAACCAATAATGATGCCATTGGTGAGATCGCCCATAATTAGCCCCACCAACGGCCCCATTACGATCGGACGTCGGAGCATGGCGGTACCGAAGATGGAGTCCAGGTAACCGACACAGGATAAACCACCCAATAAAAAGGATTGCATTAGTAAGCTCATATCCACTACCTCATCCCAGTAAGGCGATAGCTTTCAGTCGGGTATCGTTCGGTACTTGCCTGATCTCAAGTTCGACACCTTTGTTATCCAGTTCTTTTAATTGTGTAACGTCGTGGTCGGTAATAAATATGGCTTTTGATATTTGACGCGTGCCCGGTGCAGATTTAATCCCACCCAGATTGATACTGACAATTTTTTCGTATTCCATTGCCAACGCGTGTGCATCATTAATCGATGCAACAACAATAAAGAGGTTATATTTTTCTGTCGCGCCGCTTTGTAAGGCTTTGATCGAATCTGCAATATTTTTAATAACCAATTTAACGTTATTCGGTCGCGCCAGGCGCATGGCCGTCATTTTTAACTCATCATTGATGATGTCATCATTGGCAATAAGAATGCAATCGGCCTGCAGCGCCGCAGTCCAGGCAAAAGCTACTTGGCCATGTAATAAGCGATGGTCTACACGTAATAATTTAATCATTTTGTTTAACCTTTTGCATTAGCTGTGAAACGTGTTCGGCACAGACATCGCCGGTGTCTTTATAGGTATCTTTGAAATAACTTCCTACCACTGCACCTGAACCCATGGTCAACTGATGCTGACAATTGTCGAGGGTGATCCCGGCACCAATAATTAATGGAAAGTCACCAATGATGGCCCTGAATTCGCGGATTTTATCTTCATCTGTTTCCTGTCCGGTGGCATCACCGGTGACGACAATGGCGTCACAGCGTTGCATCCCTAGCGTCAGGTCTTCCTGCAAGCTGCGTCCAGATTTGTAGGGTTGATACTTGAAACGTACACCACCGAATACGGCAAAAGAAGCATTGCGACGATTTTCCTCAATAAATTGGGCAAATGAGAGGTCTTCATCGACAGGCAAATGTCCGGCAACAGAATCTAACTGGATAAAGCTGGCGTGATATTTTTTGGCTAACTCAAACCCTTTCTTATCATCGTCTAACAGATTGACGCCGTAGGTAATACCCGGTTGAGTGCTGTCGAGGTAATGCAGCACGCTTTCAACTTGTGCAGGGGTGCCAAAATAGTTTTCAACAATCACCGCATCTACGCCATTTTGTTGATAGATAGCGATCTCTTTTTTTGCATTTTCGAGGACATCACGGTCGTTTTCACCTTTCAAATGCAGCATGGCAAGAATGAATTTATTGTCACCAAATAACGTTTCAACTTTATTTTTCATGTTCGCTCCTGGCATTAAAAATCATCTGATTTTGGGGTGCTGTTGAATAACACATCATTGCAGTACTGGATGGTTTCTTTGGATTCCAGAACGGCGGTTCTAATTAGCGCTTGGGTGTCGTCGGTATCGGGGTTTTCCAGAATCAATGCAATCAGTAACGGTAAATTGAGTCCAGTGATTAAATGCAGGCGCGGATCGTCAAGATGAGTAATAAACTCGTTAGTCACGCTTCCCTTAGAGATATCGGTGATCACAATGGCTTCATCTTGGCTGCCCAACGTGCTCATGAATTTTTGTACGCTGAGTTTGATATCAGGCACATCCTCGGTGTAGGCACACAGCGTGGAAATATCTTCATTTTTACCCACGACCATTTCCAGTGAATCCCTGATTCCATCAGCAAATCTGCCATGACTGGCGAACAAAAACTTACGCATACCGCTCCATGCTCCACAATGAGTGACGACACTACAGGTGTCGCCATAAATGATGAGACTGAATTGAGATAGCAGGAATCATGCCAGCTAATGTCAAAGCGGAAGGAGGTGAGATGGGGGGGGGGTTAATCCATCATTATGATTTTAAAGGATTAATTTGATTTTATGATATCGTAAATATAGCCGATTTCGCTGAACGGAATGGTGACACTATAGGTATCTTCTATGACACTAAAGGCATCCTGAATCATGCACAGTGTTTCTTTATCACTTTGACTAAGCGTCTGCTGTGCCGGGTAGTTCTCAAGAGGAATCTGACGAATCAAACGTTCCAGCATGCAGCTGGCATGGACATACAGGTTAATCTTCGTCTCATTGGCTAAGCGTTTTTTGAGTAATCTTTCGAGAGTACTGATACAGATATCAAGGTGCTCAAGGATTTTTCCGGTATCCAGAATCGTCAACTGAGCGATGACCCGCTTGAGCGAAAAGTTATGTACCAATCTGTCGTTGATGGTCTGAATCATATCGGTATCAGCAATGCCCTGGAAAACCGTTTCCAGGCGAACATCACCCCGGCCGCTGATCAGGTCATCCAATGAAATATAGGGAATAAAGGGGATATCCGGATTAGCTGTTCCGACAACAGCAATAATGTCATAGAACTGAGACAGTGACTGGCGGGAGGACTCTGAAAGCAGTAGCTGGTGGTCATAGGCGATAACATCCACCCCTGCTTCTTTCGGAATACTGTCTTCCAGCAATGTCTGTATTCGCTGCGCCGTACCCATTCCGGTATAGCAGCTGGTAATGATTACTGGACGTTTGACCTGCTCTGAATAGATGATTTTACTGTCATTCTTTTGGTAAGAGGTGACGTTCTCAACAATGCTTTCCAGCGGAGCGTTATCTAATAATAACTCACCGACGTGTAGCGCCATTGCCGTGGAGACATTATTAATAATGGCGACAGGGAAATGGATGCTTTTATTGAACTCAGAGTAAATATCCGTTAACGACCCCATATCTACCAGAATGACCAGCCCATTGGACATATCATTATCATTAATGTACTGCAGTATATTACTGGCGATATCTTTGATGGCCGTGTCGATAGGCATATCGAAGGAGGCAAAAAGGGTTTCACCCAACATGCGGTTCACGACATTGGCAATACTGCTGGCCGTTGCATAGCCATGTGCCAGAATGACCGCTTTGGTTCGTGGTGCAACGGTCACCATCTTCATACTTTTCAAATATAGCGTGAAGAAAACGTCATCTTCCTGGGTAATCTTGAGATCAAATCGCTGGGCGATCTGTGTTGATAACATACTCGCAATCAGGTTCTCTTCTGCCAAATGTTGGCTAATATACTGATGTAAATTTTTGAGCGTTTTTTTATGCGCCAGGATGCCGTCATTACCCTGCTTATTTTTAGTAAATAAATACCATGCTAAGCCGTACAGTCGATTACCGTTAAATTGGACCGAATGTTTGCTTTCTATCTGCTGAACAATATCCTGGATAGTATTGAGATGTGAATAAATGGCCGGGTGATCGTTTTGTGCCGTTGGGTTAAATATGATCTTATCGAACAGCGTATCGATTTCACGAGAGACTTCTGGGAGCAGTACATTTTCGCTATTTTGCTGAAACAGGCTGAAGATCTTATCCCAGAATTCACTAATAAAATAGTTCAACGGTACTACAGGGAGAACCAATTGCTGTAGCGTCATCGAAGGGGTAAATACGACAGCGGTTCCTACAACCTGGTGATTAATTTGCACACCATGCGGCATAAAGCTGTCTGGTAGATCGTCTAAGTGTAAAGAGAGGCACTGATCTGCTTGAGACTTTGCAAAACGCGTGGCACTCAGGCAGGTGATGGTATTTTTTAATTCACCGATATTTCCGCTGTAGATGTGTCGTTTTAAGACGTTCAGCACCTGTGGGGACAGTTTGATATTGCGCTTGAGCAGTTTCGACTCATGCAGGAAAAAGGCATAAATAAACTGGATTTTTTCCGCTTCACCGCGCTGTTCCAACGAAGGAATGGCAATATTCAGCGGGATACGACGTATAAACGTGTCCAGAAAATACTCTTTGGGCGAGACGGTTGTGGCGAAAACCAGTCTGACCTGAGCGCTGATTTCTTTTTCGCTTTCCCCCATGCGACGAAAACGCCCGGTATCCATAAAGGTGAATAACTTTTCCTGACCCTCCGGATGTAAGCGGTGGATCTCATCCAGAAATAGCACCCCTCCATCGGCTTTTTGCAGAAGTCCTTCGCTGGTTTTATCTGCCCCTGTAAATGCACCTTTGATATAGCCAAAGAGGTGACTCGAAAGTAATTCAGGGTTGTTGGCATATTGAGCACAATTGAACGCAATAAATGGCGCGGTGGGGGGCAGGATTTTCTTCTCCACAGCTCGCTGCCAGGATAATTGTGCCAGCATGCTCTTACCGCTGCCGGTCGGGCCATACAGCATTACTGACAGACCGTGAGGGGGATAACAGATCGCGGTATTCAATTTTTCTATAACGGGGACTAAACTTCCCTGGGAACCGATCAATCCGGCAAACGTGTCTTGTTGTTTATATTGATGCTTTTTTAGCTCAGCGGCGCCTGAGAAGACGGACTGACTGACACGAAAAAACTGTTCTTCAAAAACGGCTTTGTGCAGAAAATAGACGGGCCGGGTATTCAGTTTTATGACCAGATTATCGTCAATGAGCTGATTCAGATAGTGGCTGATGGTATTACGCTTCACATTGAAGTGTTCTGCCATCGTTTGGGCCGTATGAAAGTCGTCCAGCGAGTCAAAAGAAAAATGACGGGTCTCTTCTGCCAAAAATGCAAAGATCTCTTCTTTTAACACCGTGAGCCTCTTAACTGTTCCATGCGGGTTCTAACGTCTGGTGCGCATATAATAGTAACAAAAATAAAATGTTGTGGGACATCATGGCTCATTTGGAGTTTTTGAGCCATCACGTTTTCTACGCGTGTTATTTTGATTTAACCGCGGGGGAGGTTATCACATTTTGCGGATAGTCGGCGGATGGTTGGCGGTGATTGTGACTATTTCGTACTTAAATTTTACTGATACGTTAATCCCCGGCTCAACGTTGAGCGGGGGACTGACGTGATTCAAAACTTATTTTGCAACACCGTCGTGCGCATGCTCATCTTCGCGGCAATCGCCTTCAGCGCAGTGGCCGTAAAGATAGAGGCTATGATTCGTTAAACGAATACCATGTTTAGTGGCAATCTCACGCTGGCGCGCTTCGATAGAGTCATCGCTGAATTCGACCACTTTGCCACAGTCGAGGCAAATCAGGTGATCGTGATGATGCTGTTGAGTCAGTTCGAAGACGGACTTGCCCCCTTCGAAATTATGGCGGGTTACGATACCGGCATCATCAAACTGGTTCAGCACGCGATACACGGTCGCCAGACCAATCTCTTCACCCATGTCGATCAGGCGTTTATATAAGTCTTCCGCACTGACGTGATGGTTATCCGGTCCCTGAAGAACTTCCAGAATTTTTAAACGAGGAAGCGTTACTTTCAGGCCAGCCTTCTTTAATGCGGTATTGTTGTCAGTCATGCGGAATCTGTCCTGTAGCTAAACGGTTCACTTCATTAAAAGAAGTGACAGAAAATGCACTTGAGATAATGCGTATCATTATAGAACTGCCACGCCTAAATGAAAACTGCAAGCCTCTGGCAAATATTGTTAATCAAAACGTGGTATCGCCAACAAACACACTGTGCAATACCCGATTGGCATCCAGCCATTGTACAGGGTCAGGCGAGAAAGTTACAAATTTGTAGCAATTATTTTGATTGGTTTTATCTATTGATGCGGCACAGATGAAGATCTGCGCCGCACGAAATTAGGCGTTAATAATCTCGTCGAGATGCAGTTCCGCTGAAATCTGCTTAACCCATTTTTCAACGCGTTCTGCGGTCAGTTCAGGCTGGCGATCTTCATCGATAGCCAGGCCGACAAAGTGGTCGTCGTCAGCCAAACCTTTGGATGCTTCAAAGTGGTAACCCGCCGTTGGCCAGTGACCGACGATGGTTGCGCCGCGCGGTTCGATGATGTCGCGAATCGTGCCTAACGCATCGCAGAAATATTCTGCGTAATCTTCCTGATCGCCACAGCCAAACAAAGCAACCAGTTTACCGTTAAAATCAATGTCTTCGAGGGTCGGGAAGAAGTCGTCCCAGTCACACTGCGCTTCGCCGTAGTACCAGGTCGGGATGCCGAGCAGCAGAATGTCATACCCTTCCAGGTCTTCTTTGCTGCTTTTTGCAATGTCATGTACATCGGCAACGTCTTTACCAAGCTGTTTTTGAATCATTTTTGCGATGTTTTCGGTATTACCGGTGTCGCTGCCGAAAAAGATGCCAGTGATTGCCATGAGTAAAATAACCTCTTGAAACTTATTGAAATGGTGGTGGCGCATTGCCCACGGATAAGGGCAATCATAGCAGAACAGTCAGGCATGCGGAAACAGCAAACACGCTGGACTGCACTCTGTGCTACACGATTTATGATTTATACCCGTCATACTTCAAGCTGCATGTGCGTTGGCTTTCCTCGCTCACCCCAGTCACGTACTTATGTACACTCCTGGAGATTCGCTGCGTCGCCGCCTTGATGCAACTCGAATTATTTAGGGTATAGAGCAGAATTTCAGACTATGCCTGACCACGCAATGTGGCGAGTTGGATCATCAGCATTTCTTCAATGAGTTCACTGCGGCTCATATTACGCGCATCAGCCAGCTCATTCAGCGCGTCAACGGCGTCGGCGTTCAGTTTCAGTTCGACACGCTTAAGCCCACGAACTTTGTCGCGTTTAAGCTGATTACGTTTGTTAATACGTAACTGTTCATCACGCGAAAGCGGATTGGTTTTGGGTCGTCCCGGGCGACGCTCCTGCGCGAACAGATCTAATGTCGTACGGTCCGTTTGTTCTTTGGCCATGATCTTGGTGACTTCGGGGAAACAATCAGCCAGGCGTCTGCCCGGATGGATAGCGCGCCATCATACATCAGCAGGGGAGGCGCGCCAACGCCCACGCACGTAATCGCGCGCGGACGCTGAGTTTTTAATCAGTTAGCCTGTTCTGTCAGATAACGACGGATGGCGCGCAGCACGGCTTCGGGTTTTTCTGCATGCACCCAATGGCCCGCGCCGGCAATAACATGTGCCCGTGCCTGGGGAAATTGCGCCAGCAATGGGGCTCGATACGCTTCAGTAACGTACGGTGAGTTCCCCCCAGGGATGAACAGCGCCGGGTGATCCCAGGCCGGAATGGTTTCCCAGCCGACAATATGCGGATACTGATCCCACAATACCGGGACGTTAAAGCGCCATTCACCGTCTATAAATGATTTCAGCAGAAACTGGATCACGCCTTCTTCTTTAAGATGTTGGCGCATCACGCTAGCCGCCTGCTGGCGCGACGCGGCTTCTGCATCCGTCACCGCATTAATCGCCGCAAATATCTCATCGTGACGGCGGACCTGGTAATCAACCGGGGCAATATCGATAGCCACCAGCTTATCGATACGTTCCGGTGCCAGGGCGGTTAGCGCCATCACGGCTTTGCCCCCCATTGAATGGCCAATAAAGGTGGCTTTTTCTATCTGTTGGGCATCCAACGTATCCAGCAGATCTTGCGCCATCGCCGGGTAGTTCATCTCCGGAGAACGGGGGGAGAGGCCATGATTTCGCATATCAACCTGGATGATATTGTGATCGACAACCAGAGAGCGGGCCAGTATGCCCAGATTGTCCAGGCTGCCAAACAGCCCGTGCACCAGGACGATGGGAGAATTATTGTGCAGGTTTTGTGCAGATTGCGCTCGGATATTCAATTTCATGGCAAAGTTCTTTTTTTCACGCTAGCGGGTTAGGGTATCATGTTGACCATTCTGCCACACGGCTGCAACAACTACGGTTACTCCGAGTTTTTCCGGCCATCGGGCTTGACGCTATCCGCTGTTGGGATTTGCCTTTACACTACGCGTGTACAGTCCCAACAACTTGTATTCAGCTAAACACCGCACTGGATTAAGATGAAAACGATTGAAGTTGATGATGAACTCTATAGCTATATTGCCAGCCATACCAAGCATATCGGCGAGAGCGCATCCGACATTTTACGGCGTATGTTGAAGTTTTCCGCTGCATCACAGCCTGCCACGCCGGTGGTGAAAGACGTCCGCGCCGTGCAACCTGTCGTGGAAGCCAAGCCGGTTAACCCTGTAAAAGACAAAGTGCGCGCCATGCGTGAACTGCTGCTTTCCGATGAATATGCGGAACAGAAAAAAGCAGTGAATCGCTTTATGCTGGTGCTGTCTACACTCTATTCACTGGATCAACACGCGTTTGCCGAGGCAACAGAATCGTTGCATGGTCGCACGCGCGTCTATTTTGCAGCGGATGAACAGACGCTGCTGAAAAATGGTAATCAAACCAAGCCGAAACACGTGCCAGGCACGCCGTATTGGGTGATCACCAACACGAATACCGGCCGTAAATGCAGCATGGTTGAACACATCATGCAGTCAATGCAATTCCCTGCGGAATTGATTGAAAAGGTTTGCGGAACAATTTAATCCTTGCATTAGAAGGACCAGGCAATGGCAATCCACAATCGTGCAGGTCAACCTGCACAACAGAGTGATTTGATTAACGTCGCCCAACTGACGGCACAGTACTATGTACTGAAACCAGAAGCAGGGAATGCAGAGCACGCCGTTAAGTTCGGTACGTCCGGGCATCGCGGCAGTGCAGGTCGTCACAGTTTTAACGAACCGCACATTCTGGCTATCGCTCAAGCGATTGCTGAAGAACGTGCGAAAAACGGAATTACTGGCCCTTGTTATGTGGGCAAGGACACTCACGCGCTGTCTGAACCGGCATTTATCTCTGTACTGGAAGTGCTGGCGGCAAACGGTGTTGATGTCATCGTGCAGGAAAATAACGGCTATACGCCAACGCCCGCCGTGTCTAACGCTATCCTGGTCCACAACAAAAAAGGCGGCCCGTTGGCTGACGGTATTGTGATCACACCGTCCCATAACCCGCCGGAAGATGGCGGGATTAAATACAACCCGCCAAACGGTGGTCCGGCAGATACTAACGTCACTAAAGTGGTGGAAGACAGGGCCAATGCACTACTGGCCGATGACCTTAACGGCGTGAAACGTATTTCACTGGATGCGGCGCTGGCGTCGGGTCACGTGAAAGAACAGGATCTGGTGCAACCGTTCGTTGAAGGATTGGCAGACATCGTCGATATGGCCGCGATCCAGAAAGCGGGCCTGACGCTGGGTGTTGATCCGCTGGGTGGCTCCGGTATCGAATACTGGAAGCGTATTGCTGAGCACTACAAACTGAATCTGACCATCGTTAACGATCAGGTTGATCAGACCTTCCGCTTTATGCATCTCGACAAAGATGGCGCCATCCGTATGGACTGCTCTTCTGAGTGTGCCATGGCGGGTCTGTTGGCGCTGCGTGATAAGTTCGATCTGGCGTTTGCCAACGATCCGGACTACGACCGTCACGGCATTGTTACCCCGGCTGGGTTGATGAACCCGAACCATTATCTGGCGGTGGCAATCAACTACCTGTTCCAGCATCGTCCGCAGTGGGGCAAAGAGGTTGCTGTCGGTAAAACGCTGGTGTCCTCCGCGATGATTGACCGCGTGGTGAATGACCTGGGTCGCAAGCTGGTGGAAGTGCCGGTTGGCTTTAAATGGTTCGTTGACGGTCTGTTTGACGGCAGCTTTGGCTTTGGCGGTGAAGAGAGCGCGGGCGCGTCATTCCTGCGTTTCGACGGTACGCCATGGTCGACGGACAAAGACGGGATCATCATGTGCCTGCTGGCGGCGGAAATTACCGCGGTTACCGGTAAAAATCCGCAGGAACACTATAATGAACTGGCCGCGCGCTTTGGTGCGCCAAGCTACAACCGTTTACAGGCTCCCGCGACGTCTGCGCAGAAAGCTGCGCTGTCTAAACTGTCTCCGGAAATGGTTAGCGCCAGTACGCTTGCCGGTGACCCGATCACTGCACGTCTGACCGCTGCACCAGGTAACGGTGCCTCCATTGGCGGTCTGAAGGTGATGACCGACAACGGCTGGTTTGCCGCACGCCCGTCCGGCACCGAGGACGCCTACAAGATTTACTGTGAAAGCTTCCTCGGCGCTGAGCATCGCCAGCAGATTGAGAAAGAAGCGGTTGAGATTGTCAGCGAAGTGCTGAAAAACGCATAAGGCGTAGACCGGATGACGATGCTCGCGTCGCCATCCGGCATGAATTATAAAAGCCGGATAGCTTATATGCTGATCCGGCTTTTTTATTCAGCATCTGTTCACGGCATAAATCGATAGCCGATCCCGGTTTCGGTAATAAAGTGACGTGGACGGGCCGGGTCCAGCTCGAGCTTCTGGCGCAAGTGCCCCATATAGATTCGCAGGTAGTGGCTGTGCTCGACGGCATTGGGTCCCCATACCTGGTTTAACAACTGGCGTTGGGTGAGCACTTTACCCGCGTTGTTCAGCAGGACCGCAAGCAGGCGAAACTCAATCGGCGTCAGATGTATTTCCTCTTCACCACGGTGTACCAGCCGCGCGGCAATATCCACTTTAATGTTTGAGAATTGAACCACCGGTTCGGGCGTTTGCCCGGTTGCGTGGCGGCGTAAGGCCACGCGTAAACGCGCCTGCAGCTCGCCAATACCAAACGGTTTGCTGAGATAATCATCGGCACCGGCGTCCAGCGCGGCGATTTTGTCGCTCTCCTCACTGCGGGCAGAAAGCACAATCACCGGGATGGCACTCCATTGTCGCAGGTCGCGAATAAAATCGATGCCGTCACCGTCCGGCAGGCCGAGATCGAGAATGATGAGATCGGGTTTTCGCGTGGCCGCTTCCAGCAGGCCACGTTGCAGCGTTTCTGCTTCGTAAACGCGCAGGCCATCGGCTTCCAGCGCGGTGCGCAGAAAGCGGCGAATGGCCTGTTCATCTTCAACAATCAGTACGTTTGTCACATATCCTCATGAAAATCTTCAAGTTCAGGGGGCGTTTCCTGCGGGAGTGTAACACGGAAGCATGCGCCACCCTGCGGTCGATTGTGGGCGGTAATCGTCCCGCCGTGTACGTTCACAATCGCCTGACAAATAGCCAGTCCCAGCCCTACGCCCGGTACAGAGGATTCTTTGTTTCCCCGGGAGAACTTGTCGAAAATAGCGTGTTCTTGGCCCGCTGGAATGCCGGGGCCATTATCCCATACATCCAGAAACAGATGCTCACCTTCTACCTGCGCATCAATGCCGATTTGTGCCTGTGGACCTGCGTACTTAATGGCGTTTTCCAGCAGGTTAATCAGCACCCGTTCAAACAGTGGACCGTCAACGTGAATCAGCGTCAACGGCGCCGGAAGCGACAGATTAATCGGCGCGGCTAAGCCGGGTTCCAGCATTTGCAGGGCGCTACCTACTACTTCTTCCAGCGTTAACCACTCCTTCTTAAGATTAAAGCCGCCAGATTGGATCCGCGCCATATCCAGCAAATTATTGACCAGCCGGGTGGTATTGAGCACGTGCTGGCGAATTTCGCTGGCCTGGCGGGCGTGGGGAGAACCTTCGCTGGCGAGATCCAGCGTTAAAATCTCCGCCTGACCGAACAGCACCGTGAGTGGCGTGCGTAAATCATGGGAGAGGGCCGCCAGCAGGGCATTGCGGATGCTCTCTCGTTCGCTGGCCAATCGCGCCAGTTCTTCGCTGGCGGTCAGCGTCAGGCGTTCGAGCGCACTGGCAACCAGCAGGGTAAAGGTTTCCAGCAGACGCTGCTGCTCCGGGATCATCAACTGACGCAGGTTTCCCGGCTCCACTACCAGCAGCCCGTGCGTTTTGTCAGCGCTTTTCAGCGGCAAGATTTGATACGGCACGCCGGGGAGGGTATCGGTGCCGGCACCTGCCGGTTGTCCTTTATCAAAACTCCATTGGGCAATGGCGTCATCCCACGGCGTCATGCCCTGCTGCTCTGTCAGCGGTGCCAGCTTTCCGTGCTCATCCGGCAATAACACCTGGCTGCGGGCCTGAAAGGTGGAGGCGATAAACTGTTCGCTGGTGGTGGCGATATCTTTCTGGCTACGTCCCACGGCCAGCGCTTTGGACATCTCATACAGATGACGCGTTCGCTGCTCCCGATAACGCGCGACCCGCGCCTGATAGCGCACGCCTGCGGTCAGATTCCCAATAACCAGACCAACCGTTAACATGACCGCAAAAGTGAGCAGATACTGGACGTCTGAGACGGCAAGCGTCCCGCGTGGCGCAATAAAGAACAGATCGAAGCTGGCGACGTTGATCATGGTCGCCACTACCGAGGGCCAACGACCATAAAACAGGGCGATAACCACCACGCCTAACAGATAGAGCATCACCAGATTGGCGGCATCAAAGGTAACCAGCCATTGCATGGCAATCAGCGTGGTGATGGCGCACAGCGCGGCGGCCACCACACAGCCCTGAATTTGTACCCGCCATTTATCCTTAAAGGTGCGGGTATCCATGGTTTGGGCTGCCGCGCGTGGTGGAGGCTCGTCCAACGCGACAATCATCAGATCGAGATCTGGTGCACGATGAGCCAGCTTGTCGGCAAAGGAATCGCTGCGCCACCAGCGGCGCGTGGTTGGCCGTCCCAGCACAATTTTTCCCAGGTTATGCTCCCGGGCGTAGCGAATCACCGCCTTGTCTTCGGCGGGATCGGAAAGGGTGGCGGTTTCCGCACCCAGTTCCTGTGCCAGCCGTAGCGCGCTTAAGATCGCACGGCGCTGTTTTTCCTGGAGCTGATGCAGCGCCGGGGTTTCGACATACACCGCGTGCCACACGCTGCCAAGGCGAGCAGCCAGACGTGCGGCGGCGCGTACCAGCTTTTCACTGCCGGTATTGTGTCCAATACACAGCAAAATAGCGTCGCGGGTGTGCCAGACTTTTTCCTCTCCCGGTCGTCCTCGCCAGGCGCGCATTTGATCGTCTACTCGATCGGCGGTACGGCGTAGGGCCAGTTCGCGCAGGGCGATTAAATTACCTTTGCGAAAGAAATGTTCGATTGCCCGTTCCGCCTGACCGGCGATGTAGACCTTGCCTTCGTTGAGGCGCTGGCGTAAGTCGTCAGGCGGCAGATCGACCAGCACCACATCATCGGCGGCATCGAAAAAGGGATCGGGGACGGTTTCACGCACTTGGATACCGGTCACGCCGCTGACCACGTCGTTCAGGCTTTCCAGATGCTGCACGTTAACGGTAGTAAAGACATCAATGCCCGCTTCCAGCAACTCTTCAATGTCCTGCCAGCGGCGGGGATGGCGCGAGCCTGGCGCATTACTGTGCGCCAGTTCGTCCATTAATATCAGCGCCGGGCGGCGGGCGAGGGCCGCATCAAGATCGAACTCGCTGATGCGTCGCCCGCGGTGAGTCTGACGTTTTAACGGCAGCACGGCGAGACCGTCCAGCAGCGCGGCGGTCTCTTTGCGTCCGTGGGTTTCCACCACACCGATCAACACATCCAGGCCTTGCGCCCGCAGCCGCTGGGCCTCTGCCAGCATGGCCCAGGTTTTACCCACGCCGGCACAGGCACCGAAGAAAATTTTCAGTTTTCCACGATGCGGGGCGGTCGTTTGTTCCAGTAAACGGTCCGGATCGGGGCGTAAGGGTTCGCTATGCATGTCCTTTGTCTCAGTGCTTATCCAGCGCTAAATTAAGTTCCACCAGGTTCACCACCGGTTGACCGATAAAACTGACCAGCGGCTTTTGCGTGTATTGTGCAACCAACTGCGTAACCTCTTCAACGCTGAGGTTGCGCGCATGTGCCACGCGTGGAATCTGCCAGGCAACGGCCTCTGGCGTCAGGTTATTATCCAGCCCGCTGGCGGATGCGGTTACTAACTCCACAGGAACGACAGGGCTGGCCTGCGGGTTGGCGGCACGCAGCGCGGCGATCCGGCTTTGCAGTTGCTTATCCAGCTCCGGGTTGCTGGCGGCCAGATTACTTCCACCCGAACCCATTGGATTATAGGGTATTTCCGCCGTTGCTGACGGGCGTCCCTGAAAATATCCGGCGGCGGTAAAGTGTTGCCCGATGCGTTCAGAACCGCGGATCGTCTGACCTTCGCGGATGAGCGACCCGTTGGCCTGATGGGGAAACCACCACTGCCCCAGTGCGGTGGTCAACAGCGGGTAGACCCCGCCGGTAATAAGCATCAGGAAAAATAATGTTGATAATGCAGGACGTAATCCACTCATCTGAAACCTCACACCAGACCCAGCAGGGTCAGCAGTAAATCAATCACTTTAATGCCGATAAATGGCACGACCAGGCCGCCGAGGCCGTAAATCCACAGATTGCGGCGTAACATGGCGGAGGCGGACAACGGTTTGTAGCTCACCCCTTTCAGTGCCAGTGGGATCAGAAAGACAATCACCAGCGCATTGAAGATAACCGCGCTGAGGATTGCCGAATCCGGCGAATGCAGACGCATCACGTTAAGCGCGTTGAGCTGCGGATAGGTGGCGGCAAACGCCGCCGGAATAATGGCAAAATATTTGGCGACGTCGTTGGCAATACTGAAGGTGGTCAGTGAACCGCGCGTCATCAGCATCTGTTTGCCAATGTGGACCACTTCGATAAGCTTGGTGGGGTTAGAATCAAGGTCCACCATGTTGCCCGCTTCTTTAGCCGCCTGGGTCCCGGAGTTCATGGCGACCGCAACGTCTGCCTGCGCCAGTGCGGGGGCGTCGTTCGTGCCGTCACCGGTCATTGCCACCAGACGGCCTTCCGCCTGGTACTGACGAATCAGCGCCAGCTTAGCTTCCGGTGTGGCTTCGGCTAAAAAGTCGTCAACCCCGGCCTCCGCTGCAATCGCGGCGGCAGTCAGACGGTTATCGCCGGTAATCATCACCGTTTTGATACCCATTTTGCGTAGCTGGGCAAACCGTTCTTTGATCCCGCCTTTGACGATATCTTTCAGGGCAATGACGCCCAGAACGCGCGAACCTTCGACAACCACCAGCGGCGTCGCGCCAAGACGGGCAACGTTTTCCACTTTCTGTTCGACATCTGCAGGGAAGTGTCCGCCGTTGGCCTCAACGTGACGACGAATGGCGTCGACCGAGCCTTTACGGATCATGCGGTTGTCGATGTTAATGCCGCTCATCCGGCTTTGCGCGGTGAACGGCACAAACGTGGCGTGCAGCGATTGCACATCGCGTATGCGCAGATTAAAGCGCTGTTTTGCCAGAATCACGATGCTGCGACCTTCCGGCGTTTCATCCGCCAGTGATGAAAGCTGCGCCGCGTCGGCCAGCGTTTTTTCGTCGACACCGTGGGCGGGAATAAAATCTGATGCCTGACGGTTACCCAGCGTAATGGTGCCGGTTTTATCCAGCAACAGTACGTCGACGTCACCTGCTGCTTCGACCGCCCGCCCGCTGGTGGCGATCACGTTCGCGCCGAGCATTCGGCTCATACCGGCCACGCCAATCGCCGAGAGTAGCCCACCAATAGTTGTCGGGATCAGGCACACCAGCAGGGCAACCAGCACCGTGACGCTAACTGCAGTGCCGCCCCAGGCGGAGAACGGCCACAGGGTGGCGGTTGCCAGTAAAAAGACGATGGTCAGGGCTATCAGCAGGATTGTCAGCGCGATTTCGTTGGGCGTCTTACGCCGCTGGGCGCCTTCAACCATGGCGATCATCCGGTCGAGGAAGGTTTCACCGGGGTTCACGCTGCATTCGATAACCAGCCAGTCGGAAAGAATGCGGGTCCCGCCGGTTACGGAAGCAAAATCACCGCCGGACTCACGGATAACCGGCGCAGATTCCCCGGTAATGGCGCTTTCGTCCACCGATGCGCCGCCTTCAATCACCTCGCCGTCGCAGGGAATAATATCGCCTGCTTCCACCAGTACGATATCGCCTTTGCGTAGTTCCTCTGCGGGAACATGATCCATTTCTGCACCGTATTTCGGTTCACGCAATTTACGGGCAAACGCTGTCTTCTTAACGCCTTTCAGGCTGTTGGCCTGAGCTTTACTGCGTCCTTCCGCCAGCGCTTCGGCAAAATTGGCAAAAAGGACGGTGACCCACAGCCAGAGGCTTATCGCACCGGTAAACAGGGGATTGCCTGTCATGTGCCCGGTTGCCATTGCAACGGTTAACAAGGTTGTCAGCAGGCTGCCCAGCCAGACGATAAACATCACCGGGTTGCGCCACTGAGTATGTGGGCTTAACTTTTTGACTGCGTCCATCAGCGCGTGTGCGACCAGAGACGGTTCGAACAGTGCCAGTTGTTTGCGACTCATAACAATGTGCTCCGTATCGCTCAACGTAAAGAGAGGTATTCTGCGACCGGGCCAAGCGCCAGTGCAGGAATAAAGGTAAGGGCGCCAACCAGTAACACTGTACCGATCAACAACCCGACAAACAGTGGGCCGTGAGTGGGGAGCGTCCCCTGGCTTGCCGGTTGGCTCTTTTTAGCCACCAGCGAACCGGCAATTGCCATCACTGGAATAATGACCCCAAAGCGGCCGAAGAACATGCACAACGCCAGCAGGCAGTTCCAGAAGGGGCTGTTAGCGCTTAACCCGGCAAAGGCGCTGCCGTTGTTGTTGGCGGCAGATGACACGGCGTACAGTACTTCGCTGAAACCATGCGGGCCGGGGTTGAGCATGGCGCTGCGTCCGGCGTCGCTCATCATGGCTATCGCTGTACCGAGCAGCACCAGCGCAGGCGTCACCAGAATCGCCAGCGCGGTCATTTTCATTTCCCGCACGTCGATTTTCTTACCCAGATATTCCGGCGTGCGCCCGATCATCAGTCCGGCGATAAACACCGCCAGCAGGACGAACAGCAGCATGCCGTACAAACCGGAGCCCACGCCGCCGAACACCACTTCGCCAATCTGCATCAACCACATCGGTACCATCCCGCCCAGTGCGGTGAAGGAGTCGTGCATCGCGATGACCGCCCCACAGGAGGCCGCCGTTGTGACGACCGCGAACAGACTGCTGACCAGTACGCCAAAGCGGCTCTCTTTCCCTTCCATATTGAGACTGCTGTCTGCGCCAAATGCCAGCAGATGCGGGTTTCCTTGAACTTCCGCCCACATCACAATCGCCACGCAGATGACAAAAATCAGCGACATGGCCCACAGTAAGGTGCGTCCCTGACGGCGATCGCCTACGACGTCGCCAAAGGCAAAGCACAGGGCGGCAGGAATGCAAAAGACAGCCAACATCTGTACCATATTGGTCAAGGCGGTTGGGTTTTCAAACGGATGCGATGAGTTAGCATTAAAGAAGCCGCCGCCGTTGGTACCGAGCATTTTAATGGCCTCTTGTGAGGCAACCGGTCCCATTGGTAACAGCTGTTTTACGCCTTCAAGGGTAGTAAATGACTGATAGGGCAGCAGGTTTTGCAGCGCGCCTTGCTGAATAAAGAACAGGGCGATAAGCAGAGAAAGAGGGAGCAGGATCCACAGCGTAATGCGCACCAGATCCACCCACGCATTGCCCAGGGTATTCATACTCTGGCGCGTAAAGGCGCGGATTAGGGCAAAAATCACCGCAATACCGGTCGCCGCAGACAGGAAGTTCTGCACGGTTAAGCCAGCCATCTGACTAAAGTAGCTTAAGGTGGTTTCGCCACTGTAAGACTGCCAGTTGGTATTGGTGACAAAGCTCACGGCGGTATTCAGCGCAAGATGCCATGACAGCCCCGGTAGCTGCTGAGGATTCAGTGGTAACAAGTTTTGCGCCATCAGCAGGGAAAACAGCACCAGCAGACCCAGGATATTGAGCATCAGGATCGCCAGCAGGTACTGTTTCCAGTTCATCTCATGTTGTGAAACGCCTAACCCGCGCCAGAGAATACGCTCAACACCGGTTACGCCCGGAAGGGGGATGTTGGTGATGAGTCGTGCCAGCACGGCACCCAGCGGTCTGGCGATGACAAATAACACCAGTAAGAAACTGGCGATGAGTAAAAATCCTTGTGCCGCCATCAGAACGCCTCCGCCTTAATCAGGGCATACACCAGATAACCGAGTAATAAAAAAACCAGCACAATGCCAGTTATCACGCCTGCACTCACGGTGCACCTCCTGTGACATCAATGTGATAACCAGAGCGTAGGTTTTTGGTTGCAAAGATTTCGCAAAAATTGGCGGGTGGGGTGTAAAAAAAGTATAAAAATGGCAAAGACCGTTATTTAACTAATGATTAGTATTAATTTAACTTTTATGTAACCTAATTACAGTTTCAGGCTAAACGGAGCATCAATAGATAAAAATAAGTGGTCGGATGAGTAGCAAAATTACACACAAGGCGGTATTATTTTCATCAGTTAACCAAATTTATTTTCCGGTGCTATTCACCGAACAGATATAGGGGAGAGGATTATGGACTTGTATAAAGAATATCCAGCGCACATTGTCTTATTACGCCGTACTTTCGCCGTCGTGGCGGGCGTGCTGGCGCTGCCGGTCATGCTGTTCTGGAAAGACCGTGCCCGTTTTTACAGCTACCTGCACCGCGTCTGGTCGAAAACCAGTGATAAACCGGTGTGGATGGATCAGGCTGAAAAAGCGACCTGCGATTTCTATTAAGTCATCGTAATTGCTAAAAAAACCGCCAACAGCAATGTGGCGGTTTTTTTATGCACGGACGTCTACACTTACCCGAATAACGGATAAGGAGTCGTGATGAGCAAGAGAATTCCTGTGGGTATCCACACCTGTGTTACGGCACCTGCGGTTGGTTGTTCTGCCAGAGAAGCCTGCCCGTTTGACGACAGTACCCTGGTGCGTATTTATGCATTGCATGAACTGTATAAGCTTCACCAGCGGGGGCTAACGCGCGGAGCGTTGATTGACTATCACACCCGCTACAAACTGATCCTGCTGGCGCATTCCCAGCCAGAGTATCGTGAACTTGGCCCCTTCGTTGCGGCCATCCACGAATGGCAAAGTCTTGAGGCGTTTTTTAATGAGTACCGCTTACGACTGACGCATTTGCTGTTCAATAATGCAACCCGACGTAATCACACCAATGTCCTGATGCACGTTCAGGGTTATTTCCGCAATCAACTCGATCTGCATCAACGTCAGGAACTGACCTCGATAATCGATAGCTATCGACGTGAAGCGCAGCCACTGCTTGCACCGTTAATGCTCATCAAACACTATATGGCCGAGCATCCGAACACCTGGCTGTCCGGGCAACGTTATTTTGAACTCTGGCCGGCAATTCTGGATTTGCGCGGCAAAAATTAATTTATCTGCGGGAGTTTTATGACCACGCATCTGGTCTGGTTTCGGCGTGATTTGCGCCTGCATGACAATCTTGCTCTTGCGGCGGCGTGTCGGGATCGTTCAGCCCGGGTGCTGGCGCTATATATCGCCACCCCAGAACAATGGGCGGCGCATGATATGTCTGCGCGTCAGGCGGCGTTTATCAGCGTGCAGTTGAATGCGCTACATGCGGCGTTGGCAGAAAAAGGGATCCCGCTGCTGTTTCATGAAGTTGCCGATTTTGCTGCCAGCGTGGAGACAGTAAAACGTGTTTGCGCGCAGCATGACGTCAGCCGACTGTTTTATAACTATCAGTATGAAATCAATGAACGGCAGCGTGATGCAAGGGTCGAGAAGCAGTTGCCTGACGTCGTGTGCGAAGGCTTTGACGACAGTGTGATCTTACCCCCGGGCGCGGTTATGACCGGCAATCACGAAATGTATAAAGTCTTTACGCCGTTTAAAAATGCCTGGCTGAAGCGAATTAAAGACGGCATTCCGGAATGTGTTCGCGCGCCAATGGTGCGGGATAGTGGGGCGCTCACCGCGCCGTTAACGCCACTCACGCTGAATTATCCGCAGCAGGATTTTGATGCAGCACTTTTCCCGGCGCAAGAAAAACGGGCTATCGCGCAGTTACGCCAGTTTTGTCAGCAGGCCGCGAGTGACTATGAACAACAGCGTGATTACCCGGCCATTGAAGGCACCAGTCGCTTGTCTGCGAGTCTGGCCACGGGCGGGTTGTCGCCGCGTCAATGCCTGAACCGTCTGTTAGCCGAACAGCCGAAGGCGCTAGAGGGCGGTGCCGGGAGCGTATGGCTAAATGAACTTATCTGGCGTGAATTTTACCGACATTTAATGACCTGGTATCCGGCGCTGTGTCGGTATCAACCGTTTATTCGCTGGACTGACCGCGTGCAATGGCAGAACAACGCGGCGCATCTTCAGGCGTGGCAGACGGGAAATACGGGATACCCCATTGTTGATGCCGCGATGCGCCAGCTTAACGCTACCGGCTGGATGCATAACCGTTTACGCATGATCACCGCCAGCTTCCTGGTAAAAGATCTGCTGATTGACTGGCGTAAAGGGGAGCAGTACTTCATGTCGCAACTGATCGACGGCGACCTGGCGGCCAATAACGGTGGCTGGCAATGGGCTGCGTCTACCGGAACCGATGCTGCACCGTATTTCCGCATTTTTAACCCTACAACTCAGGGGGAGAAATTCGACCGCGACGGTGAGTTTATCCGCCGGTGGGTTCCCGAGTTGCACGAGGTACCTGGTAAAGCAATCCACGATCCGTGGACGTGGGCAGAAAAAGCGCAGGTTACCCTCGATTATCCCCGTCCGATTGTAGATCATAAACAGGCCAGGCTAGCGACGCTGGCGGCCTACGAGGCGGCACGCAAAGGGTGAGAGTGCGGTTTATTTCTGCGTACTACCATCCGGTAGCATGAATGCGTTGCTGCCGGGTACAAGGAATTACCGCTGGTTATTCCGATGTTGTTTTATCATGGCTGTCGAAGCCCGTACCCGTATTCACTATGCTGGCTGGATGCGTTCGCCGATCCCGTGGCGGCAAAGCAACTTTATGCCAGCGCATTTCCGCTGGTGGATATAACGGTTGTGCCAGATGACGACATCATGGCTCACAGGCGAATGGCGTTGCTGGAACTGATGCAAAAGCATATCCGTCAGCGGGATTTGATGGGGCTGGTAGAGCAACTGAGCACACTGCTACTAACAGGTTGCACTAATGACACGCAGCTACAGGCGATGTTTAATTACATTCTGCAATCCGGCGATGAATCTCGTTTCACTGAATTTATGCAAGAGATGACGCAACGGATCCCCCAACACAAGGAGAGGCTGATGACTATTGCGGAGCGGTTACGGTTAGATGGAGTACAGGAAGGACTGCAACAAGGACTACAGCAAGGTAAGCAAGAAGCCGCGTTGCGTATTGCGCTAACCATGCTGGCACAAGGAATAGATCGCGAAATGGTATTACTGATTACCGGTTTGGCTGAAGAGGATTTGGCAGCGAATAATGCGTAACCGTCTGATAAAAAACAGGCCCGACCCATATGACATCATCGGGCCTGTTAACTCAGGACTCTAGCGCCAGCGCGCGTTTTTTAAATTTAAGTGACTGATACAGCCAAATCAGCAGCACCAGCGCCACGCAGGCCAACGCACCCCAGGTAATTTCGCTAAAGACGTCAATATACGCGTTGATGGAATAGTTGATGGCCCCGGAGGCATCAAACGCACCTTGTGACGTCTGGTCGGCAATCACCCCCGCCAGATAGTTGGCAATAGCGCCGGACAGCAGCATATAGATTCCGGTTAACACGCCGGTGACGCCAGGGATCTCAATGCGCGTAATCTGCGACATGGCGACCGGGTCGATAAACAGTTCGGCAAATCCCATTACCGCCAGCCCCAACACCATCAGCGGCATCGAGGAGTGGCCGTAAGCGGCGGACCAGCGGGCGCTTAAGGTCAGAATACAGAATCCGGCGCTCATCAACCCCAGGCCGAGGGCAAATTTTCCCCAGATGCGCACGGTACGATTACCACTGACGCTTTCTTTGACTACCCAGGCCAGCACGATGCCGCACAGCATCACGGCAAAGGCGTTAACCGACTGGAACATGGCGGTAGGAATGGAATATCCCAGAATATCGCGATTCACAAAGCGGTCGATATACAGGCTGATGGAGCTGCCGCCTTGCTGTGCAAAGGCCCAGAATAACAGACTGAAGAACGTTAGCGTGACGATAAGCCCCAGTTCTTTGCGCTGCTTTTGCGTTTGTGCCTGACGGTAAATTTTTGCCAGAACGACCAGACCAATGACGGTGGCGACGATTAGCGCATATACGGACCACTCTTTCCAGAACAGAACGGTAATTAGCAGCGGTGCGGCGACCAGCAGCACTAACAGCCAGGCCCAGTTTGGCAGAACAAACGTTCTGGCACACAGGACCGTTTTGTTGACGCCGGTTGTATGGGCGAAATGCCGGTTGCCGCACAAGAAAATCACCAGTCCTGCCAGCATACCAATTGTGGCCAGCGCGAAGCCCATCGCCCAGCTGTATTCTTCCTGCACATAGCCACAGGCAATGGGGGCGATAATCGAACCAATATTTCCGGCGGCGTAGAGCAGTGAGAACCCGCCGTCGCGGCGCGGATCGTCGGTGTGATACAGCTCACCCAGCAGGCAGCTAATGTTGGATTTAAACAGACCGTAGCCGCAGACAATGATCGCCAAAGATAAATATAGGAACGCTGGCGCCATTTCACTGGCACCCAGTACCAGATGTCCAACCGCCATTAACAATGCGCCAATCATCACCGCCATACGGTTACCAAGGACCTTATCCGCCAGGTATCCGCCAAGAATAGGCGTGACATACACCAGCGAACAGTAAGCGCTGAACAACGCATACGCATGAGTATCGTTGTACTTGAGTTGGTTGGTGAGATACAGGATCAGCAGGGCGCGCATGCCGTAAAAACTGAAGTATTCCCAAATTTGCAGCGCGACGACGTAATAAATTGCGCGTGGCTGAGATGCGTGTTTATTCATTCTATTCTCGAAGTAAATGCCTCACGCCAGGATGAACGTACTGCGTGAGCGTGTTTCCTTGAAGTTATAACTTTGATACAGATCTGATTATTTTTGCAATATGCTGTCTGATTGCATAAATATACATGAATAAAATCACGTAGTGGTAAGCAATTTACGTTCAAACGGCGAGTGAGTGTTTCTTGATGTGTCAGTGAAATGGTTATCGACGAATGGAGGCGGGGACGCTATTTTACATAAGCAGTATTGCTGATTGGACAGGCAGAAATTATGACAACGAGGGCGATGATGAAAAACACCGAGCTGGAACAACTGATCAACGACAAACTGAACAGTGCCGCGATTAGCGACTATGCGCCGAATGGTTTGCAGGTTGAGGGCAAAGAGACGGTGCATAAAATCGTGACCGGCGTGACCGCAAGCCAGGCATTGCTGGATGAGGCTGTGCGCCTGGGCGCTGATGCGGTCATCGTTCATCACGGTTACTTCTGGAAAGGCGAATCTCCGGTAATTCGTGGCATGAAGCGCCATCGTCTGAAAACGCTGCTGGAAAATGACATCAACCTGTATGGCTGGCACCTGCCGTTGGATGCTCACCCGGAGCTGGGTAACAACGCACAGCTGGCGGCGCTGTTGGGCATTACCGTGATGGGTGAAATCGAGCTGTTGGTACCGTGGGGTGAACTTGCCATGCCGGTTCCGGGGCTAGAATTTGCCTCGTGGATTGAGGCGCGTTTAGGGCGTAAACCATTGTGGTGTGGCGATAGCGGGCCGGAAAAAATTCAGCGCGTTGCCTGGTGCACCGGGGGAGGGCAGAGCTTCATTGATAGCGCGGCCCGTTTTGGTGTTGATGCATTTATTACCGGCGAAGTCTCAGAGCAAACTATTCACTCAGCCCGTGAGCAGGGGCTGCATTTCTATGCCGCCGGACACCATGCCACCGAACGCGGCGGTATCCGCGCGTTAAGTGAATGGCTGAATGAAAATACCGAGCTGGATGTATCGTTTATCGATATTCCTAACCCCGCCTAATGAATCAGGTTGTAAAAAGAGGGACGAAAGTGCAGCGAGCGCGTTGTTATCTGTTAGGTGAAACTGCGGTGGTTCTGGAACTGGAACCCCCCATTACGCTGGCGACCCAGAAACGTATTTGGGGTTTGGCTCAGCGCCTGGTTGATGCCCCGAATGTGCTTGAAGTGATCCCGGGTATGAACAATATCACGGTGACGCTGCGTAATCCGCAAACCCTGGCGCTGGATGCCATTGAACGTCTGCAACGCTGGTGGGAGGAGAGTGAAGCACTGGAGCCGGAGTCGCGTTTTATTGAAATTCCGGTGACCTACGGCGGAAAGCAGGGACCGGATCTGGCCGATGTCGCACAACACAGTGGATTAAGCGAAAAGCAGGCCGTTGAATTGCATGCATCTGTTGACTATGTGGTCTGGTTTTTAGGCTTTCAGCCAGGGTTCCCCTATCTCGGGAGCTTACCGGAACAACTGCATACTCCACGACGTGCGGAACCGCGTCTGATTGTTCCAGCAGGTTCGGTCGGTATCGGCGGCTCACAAACCGGTATCTATCCGCTCGCCACACCGGGGGGATGGCAGCTGATAGGGCATACCGCCATTAAGTTGTTTGATCCCCGCCGGGATGAACCCATCCTGTTACGACCAGGAGATACCGTGCGCTTTGTACCGCAGAAGGAGGGAGTATGTTAACTATCATTCGTGCCGGTATGTACACTTCCGTCCAGGACGGCGGTCGTCACGGTTTTCGCCAGTCAGGAATCAGCCACTGTGGGGCGCTGGATAAGCCCGCATTGAACGTTGCCAACCTGCTGGTGGGCAATGATGCAAATGCCGCCGCGCTGGAGATAACGCTCGGTCAGTTGGTTGTGGAGTTTAACGCAGATAGCTGGTTTGCCTTGACCGGCGCGGGGTGTGATGCACATTTAGACGGTAACCCGGTGTGGAGCGGATGGCGACTTCCGGTGAAGGCTGGGCAACGCCTGACGCTAAAACGTCCGCAACATGGCATGCGCAGTTATTTGGCGATAGCGGGTGGCATTGATGTTCCCGAGGTCATGGGGTCGTGCAGCACCGACCTGAAAGTCGGCATCGGTGGTCTGGAAGGGCGTCTGTTACGCGATGGAGACAGGCTGGCGGTGGGCGTTTCCACGCGACGGTTCAGCGGACCGCAGGGGGTAAAACAGCTCATGTGGGGGAACCGCATTCGTGCGTTACCCGGACCTGAGTATCATGAGTTTGATGAAGCTTCGCAGGCGTCATTCTGGCGTTCGCCATGGCAACTCAGCCCGCAGAGTAACCGCATGGGGTATCGCCTGCAGGGACAACCGCTAACGCGCACTACCGATCGAGAACTGTTGTCGCACGGTCTGCTTCCCGGCGTGGTGCAGGTGCCGCATAACGGCCAGCCTATTGTGCTGATGAACGACGCCCAGACCACGGGGGGCTATCCACGTATCGCCTGTATCATTGAGGCGGATATGTACCATCTGGCGCAAATTCCCCTCGGCCAGCCAATTCATTTTGTTCAGTGCTCGCTGGAGGAAGCGCTAAAGGCGCGTCACGACCAGCAGCGTTATCTGGAACAATTAACATGGCGACTTAACGATGAAAATTGATCTGAATGCAGACCTCGGTGAAGGCTGCGCAAATGACGCCGCGCTGCTGCAACTGGTGTCTTCTGCCAACATTGCCTGCGGATTTCACGCCGGCGATGCGCAAACCATGCTGGCAAGCGTGCGTGAAGCGTTAAAAAATGACGTGGCAGTGGGGGCGCATCCCAGTTTTCCGGATCGGGAAAACTTCGGCCGTAGCGCCATGACCCTGCCCGTCGATACGGTTTACGCCCAGACGCTGTATCAAATCGGTGCGCTGGCGGCGATAACCCGGGCGGAAGGTGGCGTGATGCGCCACGTCAAACCGCACGGCATGTTGTACAACCAGGCCGCCAGGGATCCACAGTTAGCCGATGCCATCGCCAGGGCGGTGCATGCCTGCGATCCGTCGCTGGTGCTGGTGGGGCTGGCGGGTAGCGAACTGATTCGGGCCGGCGAGCATTATGGTCTGCAGACGCGTCAGGAGGTGTTTGCCGATCGCGGCTATCAGGCGGATGGCAGTCTGGTTCCGCGTAGTCAGCCGGGGGCGCTGATTGAAGACGAAGAGCAGGCGTTGGCGCAAACCTTACAAATGGTGCAGTCCGGGAGAGTAAAAAGCCAAACCGGAGAATGGGCCAACGTCACGGCACAGACGGTCTGTATTCATGGTGATGGTGAGCACGCACTCGCTTTTTCCCGCCGTTTGCGCAGCGCGTTTAATGCATGCAATATTGAAATTAGCGCATAAGATTTACCATACAAAACAATAACATATTACACAACAACATAAGCTCTAAATAATTCGAGTTGCAGGAAGATGACCAGTGAGTGAGTTACCAGGCGCTTACAGAAGTAAGTGACTGGGGTGAACGAAGGCAGTCAACGCACCTGCAGCTTGAAGTATGACGAGTTTTAACAGGAATGAATTATGGAAGAGGTAATTTCTCTTTGGCCATTGACGGGGATCGCCGTCATCGTGGTCGGATTTCTTTTACGTTTTAGCCCGGTATTGGTGGTTATCATTGCCGGGATCGTCACCGGGTTGGCGGCGCATATGCCGATCGCCACTATCCTCGAAAAACTGGGTGAAGGTTTTCTCAACACCCGCAACCTGCCGTTTATCTTATTGATTCCACTGGCGGTCATCGGCCTGCTGGAGCGCCATGGCCTGAAAGAACGCGCCCAGGCGTGGATCGCGAAAATCCGTAGCGCCACCAGCGGCCGTTTGCTGATTGTCTATCTGTTTATTCGTGAAGCGACCGCCGCGCTGGGACTAACCAGTCTGGGGGGGCATCCGCAAATGGTGCGTCCGCTGCTGGCGCCGATGGCAGAAGGGGCCGCTGAGAAAAATCACGGTGAACTGCCAGGCTCTGTACGCTATCGCCTGCGTGCGATGTCAGCGGCGACCGATAACGTTGGGCTGTTTTTCGGCGAAGATATCTTTGTTGCCTTTGGGGCAATCATCTTCATGCACAACTTTATGCTGGAGTCCGGCGGGATCCAGACCGAGCCGTTGCACATTGCCCTGTGGGGGATCCCAACGGCGATTTGTGCCTTCCTGATCCACGGTGCGCGCTTGTGGCGGCTGGATAGCTATCTGCAACGAGAAGTCGCGAAAGCGAATGCCGCAGCGAAAGGAGAAGCGAAATGAATTTTCAGCAAAGCTATCTCTACTGGCTGGCGGGTGCGGTCTTGTTGATTGTGGCCGTGATGTCCTGGCAGGACAAAGCGAACCCCCGGCGTTTAACCACCGGTCTGTTCTGGGGCGTGTATGGTCTACTGTTTTTGCTGGGTGACTGGACCTATTCACTGTTTGGCGATAAACGTACGGTGCATATCGCGGTGGGTATCGCGGTGGTCGTACTGGCGCTGATCGCCGGTTTTGGCGGCGTGAAGCTCGGCAGCTACCATCAACGTACGCAACAACAGCGTGAAGAAAGCGCCAGTCGACTGGGCAACCGGCTGTTTTTCCCGGCGCTGGCGATCCCGGTGGTCACTGTTGTCGGTGTGCTGATGTTCAATCATATTCCGGGTTTACAGAATGCGCTGTTTGGGCCGGGGAATCACGCCACGCTGGTGACGCTATTTTCCATGACCGCCGGTTCGCTGATTGGTCTGGCAATGGCGGTTAAAATGACCCATGAGCGGGCACATCAGCCGATTCAGGAAGCGCGTCGTCTGCTGGACTCCATCGGCTGGGCGTTCATTCTGCCGCAAATTCTTGCCACGCTCGGACTGCTGTTTACGGCGGCG
This sequence comes from Citrobacter sp. KH_055_1, assembly GCF_057838705.1. Taxonomy (NCBI): domain Bacteria; kingdom Pseudomonadati; phylum Pseudomonadota; class Gammaproteobacteria; order Enterobacterales; family Enterobacteriaceae; genus Citrobacter; species Citrobacter sp. KH_055_1. Next base: position 3,298,082 of record NZ_CM174473.1, on the reverse strand, counting down.
GGCGTCGGCAGCGGCATTTCGTATCTGACGCAGGAATATCTGGCGGTGGACAGCCGCTTTATTGCGGTGGCGGTGTATACCATCGGTATGGCGTTGCTGACCATGATTATGGGTAACGCCTTTGCCGCCTTCCCGATTGTGACCGCCGGGATTGGGATTCCAATCCTCGTCTTGCAGCACGGCGGCAATCCGGCGGTGATGGCGGCAATTGGTATGTTCTCCGGGTATTGCGGAACGCTGATGACGCCGATGGCGGCAAACTTTAACATCGTGCCAGCGGCGCTGCTGGAGCTGCCGGATAAAAACGCGGTGATTAAAGCGCAGGTGCCGACCGGCATCCTGCTGTTGCTGGTGAATGTGTTCCTGATGTATTTCCTGATGTTCCTGTAAGGAGGAAGGATGAAAACGGTATTAATCACCGGATTTGAACCCTTTGGCGGCGAGTCAGTTAACCCTTCCTGGGAAGTGGTCTCGGGGCTCGACAATGCTATCATCGCTGGATGCCGCGTCGTGGCGCGCCAACTGCCGTGCGTATTTGGTGAATCTCTGGCAGTGCTCAATAGTGCGATTGATACGCTGTCACCGTCGCTGGTGCTGGCGGTCGGTCAGGCCGGAGGTCGTACAGACATCACCGTTGAACGCGTTGCTATCAACGTGGACGATGCGCGTATTGCGGATAACCGTGGCCAGCAACCGGTAGATGAACCGATTGTGGCCGATGGCCCGGCGGCGTGGTTCAGCACACTGCCGATCAAAGCCATGGTGGCGGCCATGCGCAGCGCTGGTATTCCGGCATCGGTTTCGCAAACCGCAGGTACCTTCGTCTGTAACCACGTGATGTATGGGCTGCTGCACAAACTGCGAGATACGCCGACGGTGAAGGGGGGATTCATTCATATCCCTTATCTTCCACAGCAGGCCGCAGCCCATCCCGGTGCGCCAAGTATGGCGAGTGATACGGTGCGTCGCGCGCTGGAAATTGCCATCGTCACGGCGTTACAGGTGGAGCGCGATATCGCCGTGACGGGCGGTGCAACACATTAACAAAGGACAGTATTATGCCTGAAGGTCCGGAGATCCGCCGCGCGGCGGATACCCTGGAGGCGGCAGTCAAAGGCAAACCGTTGACGGATGTCTGGTTTGCCTTTGAGCAGTTAAAACCGTATCAATCTCAACTGATTGGGCAGCGTATTACCCAGCTCGAAACGCGGGGTAAAGCCTTACTCACCCATTTTTCCAATGGTCTGACGTTATATAGCCATAATCAACTGTACGGCGTCTGGCGGGTAGTGGACACGGGGAATATCCCGGAGACTACCCGCGTGTTGCGCGTCAGGTTGCAAACCGCCGATAAAACTATCCTGCTCTATAGCGCGTCGGATATCGAAATACTGACGCCAGAACAGCTCACTACCCACCCTTTCCTGCAGCGGGTAGGACCGGACGTGCTGGATCTGCACTTAACACCCGCTGAAGTCAAAACGCGTCTGCTGTCACCGCGCTTTCGCAATCGGCAGTTTTCCGGCCTGCTGCTGGATCAGGCGTTTCTCGCGGGATTGGGTAACTACCTGCGGGTAGAGATCCTCTGGCAGGTTGGGCTGACGGGGCAACATAAAGCGTCGCAGCTAAGCGAACAACAGTTGGACGCGCTGGCGCAGGCGCTGCTCGATATTCCGCGTTTATCCTATAACACTCGTGGACTGGCTGATGAGAATAAGCATCACGGGGCGCTGTTTCGCTTTAAAGTCTTTCACCGCGACGGTGAAGCCTGCGAGCGATGCGGCGGGATTATTGAAAAAACGATGCTGTCGTCAAGACCATTTTACTGGTGTCCGGGTTGTCAGAAATAACATAACATGACGCGGTCCCGGTGATGCAGAGGGATATGTCGAATAAGGTCACCTGAATCTCTCAAGGTGATGAGCAGGAGTGGAATATGGATGTTAATCGTTTTTTTTGTACCGCCTTACTTATCGCAACAGCCGGTTTCTTTGCCACGTCGGCCAGTGCTGCTGAATCGGTAGCCCCTCAATGTGAGTCCGGGCCGCGGGATATGGAATATATTTATGAACACGGAGCCCAGACTCGTTGTTTTTACCCTGCCATGACGCTGGAAGAAACGTATCAGGCACTGAGAAAAGCACGGTCGGACCGTCAAAACCTGACACCCACGTTGACCCCAGGCAAGGATCGTAAAATAGAAAATCTTGGGGATACGGATCTCGTGGAATATGTCTGGAAAGGCAAAAACAATCTGCATATTACGCAGAATTTTCCGGGTGGTATGACCGAGTTTATGTTTACCGTGGATAAATCCGGAACGACCGTGACGGAGATTGGTCACCCGGATTAACGCCCCGCGTTAAGACGGCGGTTTTCTCGGCGCATGTGCCGAGATAAAGCGGGCGATGGCCGGCCCGGTGAGCAAAATGCTGAACAGCCGCAGGGTTTGCATTGCCATGATCAGCGCCATATCGGCGTGGCTTCCTGCGGCAATCACTGCGACGGAGTCCACGCCACCAGGACTGGTCGCCAGATAAGCGGTGAGAAAATCTATTTGCATGTAATGCGCCAGTCCCCACGCCATGGCGGCGCAAATCGCCATCAGTGAAAAAATGGACAACAGGATCTGTGGCAACGGGCGCAGCGCCATAAAAAAGATCTGCTTGTCAAAACCGAGACCAATTTGCCAACCGATGGCCATATAGGCTATCGCCAGCAGCCATTCCGGCAGTTCAATCACCATCACGCCGCCTGCGTTCAGCAGCGCGCCAGCCAGCATCGGCAGCAGCATCACGCCTGAAGGTATACGCAGTAAGCGTCCGGCAGTACCAGCCACCACGGCCAGCAACAGGGTGCTGAACAAATTGCTGCTCAGCGGCGGAAACCAGACCATTTGCTCGCTGACCGCTTGCGCCCGATCGCCCATTACCAGTCGGGTGACCAGTGCCGCAGCGCCAACCACCAATAGCACGCGCAGATACTGCATAAACGCCACCAGACGGATATCGGCGCCATATTCCTGGGCCATCGCAACCATTGCCGCCGCACCGCCGGGTGAAGATCCCCACGCGCCGGTATTGCCCGGCAGCTTACTGTAGCGAACCAACAGCCAGCCTATTGCGGTGCTGGAGATAAGGGTCGCCAGCAGGATGGCAATCACCACCGGCCAGTGTGCCGCCAGCGTTGTAAAAATGGAGCCGGTGAGGTTTTGCGCAATCATGCAGCCGAGAATGGCCTGTGCAGCAAGAAAGGTACAGCGAGGCGGGTGCAGGGCAATGCCACGCAAACTGAACAATATGCCAACGATCATTGAACCGAGCAGTAGCGGTCCCGGGAGATGGATAAACAGAAAGAGCAGGGAAAGAAGTAATGACAGCACAAACAATGCGGCCCACTGCAAAACAGGCATCCCATGCTCCTGAGTATAATTAAGTAACACTCAGTAAATCATAGAGAAAGCTGGATGAAAACAACGGGAGTCAAGAAAAAGAAAGAATGTGCCGGGCATAGCAAGATGCGGATTATCCGGCCTACGGAAATAAAAACGTAGGCCGGATAAGCGATAGCGCCATCCGGCAGAGAATTAGCGCTTAATATCAGCCTTAAAATCACGCTTGTCGTAGCCGGTGTACAGCTGACGAGGACGGGCGATTTTCATGCCGTCGGTGTGCATTTCGTTCCAGTGAGCAATCCAACCAACGGTACGCGCCATGGCAAAGATCACGGTGAACATGGAAGACGGAATGCCCATCGCTTTCAGAATGATACCGGAGTAGAAGTCGACGTTCGGGTACAGTTTCTTCTCGATGAAGTACGGGTCGTTCAGCGCGATGTGCTCAAGCTCCATCGCCACTTCCAGCAGATCATCTTTAGTGCCCAGTTCTTTTAGCACTTCATGGCAGGTTTCACGCATCACGGTGGCGCGCGGGTCATAGTTTTTGTAAACACGGTGACCAAAGCCCATCAGGCGGAAAGAGTCATTTTTGTCTTTCGCGCGGCGCACAAATTCAGGAATGTGTTTAACCGAGCTGATTTCTTCCAGCATCTTCAGTGCGGCTTCGTTTGCGCCGCCGTGTGCCGGTCCCCACAGGGAAGCAATACCGGCAGCGATACAGGCAAACGGGTTAGCGCCAGAAGAGCCCGCGGTACGTACGGTAGAGGTTGAGGCGTTCTGTTCGTGGTCGGCGTGCAGGATCAGAATACGGTCCATTGCGCGTTCCAGAATCGGATTCACTTCGTATTTTTCGCACGGCGTGGAGAACATCATGTTCAGGAAGTTACCGGCGTAAGACAGGTCATTGCGCGGGTAAACAAACGGCTGGCCGATGGAGTATTTGTAGCACATTGCGGCCATGGTCGGCATTTTGGACAGCAGACGGAAGGCGGCAATTTCACGATGGCGCGGATTATTCACGTCCAGAGAATCGTGGTAGAACGCAGCCAGCGCCCCGGTGACACCGCACATCACGGCCATCGGGTGGGAGTCGCGGCGGAAACCGTGGAACAGACGGGTGATCTGCTCGTGGATCATGGTATGGCGAGTGACCGTGGTTTTGAACTCGTCGTACTCTTCCTGCGTCGGTTTTTCACCGTACAGCAGGATATAACACACTTCCAGATAGTTAGATTCGGTTGCCAACTGGTCAATCGGGAAGCCGCGATGCAGCAAAATACCTTCGTCACCGTCGATGAACGTAATTTTGGATTCGCAGGATGCGGTAGAGGTGAAACCTGGGTCAAAAGTAAACATGCCTTTTGAGCCAAGGCTACGAATATCAATAACGTCCTGACCGAGCGTGCCTTTTAGCACATCCAGTTCGATAGCAGTATCACCGTTTAGAGTGAGTTTTGCTTTAGTATCAGCCATTTACGGTCTCCTTAGCGCCTTATTGCTTAAGACTACTCAGGTGAGATCTGTTTCAACTCATCAATTAACCGTTACCACTTTGTTATTCGGCTCGCCGCTCTGCGAAGAGGAGAAAACCAGGGTACAGAGCAATGGGCGCTTGCAGGTAAATCAGTTAACTCATGGTGAATTAGCAACAAATCAACAACTTAGCAATCCGAATTATTAAACCTGTCTACACTAATAACTGTCCTGAATTCATTGGTCAACCTTTCCACACTGTTACATAACTTACTCATCGGTGAAAGAGTGACCCCATAACTTTTACGCATTATATGCTTTTTCTGGTGTCGTTTGTAACAAGTTTGTTTAATGATTGTCAAATCAGATGATTAAAAATTAAAATAATGTTGTTATCGTGACCTATGTCACTGTTCGGGATAAAACCCGACAAACTATATGTAGGTTAATTGTAATGATTTTGTGAACGTCCTATACTGCCGCCAGGTCTCCGGAATACCCTGCAATCCCGAGCCAACCAGCGTTGTAACGTGTCGTTTTAGCAACTGGAAGCAGTGTTTTATATGACGCGTAGTTATAGTAAGGACGCTGTCTGACCCGCACGCAGACCGGAGGAAGGAAATCCCGTCGTCTTTCAGGCAACAGGAGTCTTCATCTTCTGTACCCGAAGTCTAAAGGGAATAATAAGAACAGCATGTGGGCGTTATTCATGATAAGAAATGTGAAAAAACAAAGACCTGTCAATCTGGATCTGCAAACGATTCGGTTCCCAATCACGGCGATAGCGTCCATTCTCCATCGCGTATCTGGAGTGATCACCTTCGTGGCGGTCGGGATACTGTTGTGGTTATTGGGTACCAGCCTTTCCTCCCCTGAAGGTTTCCTCGCGGCGTCTTCCATTATGAATAACTTCTTTGTGGAGTTAATTCTGTGGGGAATTCTGATAGCGCTGGCCTACCACGCCGTCATGGGCATTCGCCATCTGTTGATGGATTTTGGCTACATCGAAGAAACCCTCGAAGCAGGGACGCGTTCTGCCAAAATTTCTTTTGTTATCATTGTCGTGCTTTCACTTCTCGCAGGAGTCCTCGTATGGTAAGCAACGCCTCCGCATTAGGACGCAACGGCGTACATGACTTCATTCTGGTCCGTGCTACCGCTATCGTTCTGACGTTATACATCATCTATATGGTCGGCTTCTTCGCCACCAGTGGCACGCTGACCTGGGAAATCTGGACCGGTTTTTTCTCATCGGCATTCACCAAAGTCTTCACCCTGCTGGCACTGTTTTCTATCTTGATTCATGCCTGGATCGGCATGTGGCAGGTGTTGACCGACTACGTTAAACCACTGGCCGTGCGCCTGATTCTGCAACTGGCGATTGTCGTTGCACTGGTGGTTTACGTCATTTATGGATTCGTTGTGGTGTGGGGTGTGTAATGAAACTGCCAGTCAGAGAATTTGATGCTGTTGTGATTGGTGCCGGTGGCGCAGGTATGCGCGCGGCGCTGCAAATTTCCCAGAGCGGCCAGACCTGTGCGCTGCTCTCCAAAGTGTTCCCAACCCGTTCCCATACCGTTTCCGCGCAGGGTGGCATCACCGTTGCGCTCGGTAATACCCATGAAGATAACTGGGAATGGCACATGTACGACACCGTTAAAGGGTCGGATTACATTGGTGACCAGGACGCGATTGAATATATGTGTAAGACCGGCCCGGAAGCGATTCTGGAACTGGACCATATGGGCCTGCCGTTCTCGCGTCTTGACGATGGCACTATCTATCAACGTCCGTTTGGTGGCCAGTCGAAAAACTTCGGCGGCGAGCAGGCGGCACGTACTGCAGCAGCAGCTGACCGTACCGGTCATGCGCTGTTGCACACGCTGTATCAGCAGAACCTGAAAAACCATACCACCATTTTCTCTGAGTGGTACGCGCTGGATCTGGTGAAAAACGCCGATGGCGCAGTGGTCGGCTGTACCGCCCTGTGTATCGAAACCGGTGAAGTGGTTTACTTCAAAGCCCGCGCCACCGTGCTGGCGACCGGCGGCGCAGGCCGTATTTACCAGTCCACCACCAACGCGCATATCAATACCGGTGACGGCGTTGGCATGGCAATCCGTGCCGGTGTACCGGTGCAGGATATGGAAATGTGGCAGTTCCACCCAACCGGTATCGCCGGGGCAGGGGTTCTGGTCACTGAAGGTTGCCGTGGTGAAGGCGGTTACCTGCTGAACAAACACGGCGAGCGCTTTATGGAGCGTTATGCCCCGAATGCGAAAGACCTGGCGGGTCGTGACGTGGTGGCGCGTTCTATCATGATCGAAATCCGTGAAGGTCGTGGCTGTGACGGTCCATGGGGCCCACACGCCAAGCTGAAACTCGACCATCTGGGTAAAGAGGTTCTTGAGTCCCGTCTGCCGGGCATCCTTGAACTCTCCCGTACCTTTGCTCACGTTGACCCGGTGAAAGAACCTATTCCGGTTATCCCAACCTGCCACTACATGATGGGCGGCGTGCCGACCAAAGTGACCGGCCAGGCGCTGACCGTGAACGAGCAGGGCGAAGACGTAGTGATTCCTGGGCTGTTTGCGGTGGGCGAAATCGCCTGCGTATCGGTTCACGGCGCCAACCGTCTGGGCGGCAACTCGCTGCTGGATCTGGTGGTGTTCGGTCGTGCGGTGGGTCTGCATCTGCAGGAATCTATCGCCGAGCAGGGTGACCTTCGCGATGCAACAGAAGACGAGATTGATGCTTCTCTGGAACGACTGAACCGCTGGAACGGCAACCGTGACGGCGAAGATCCTGTGGTCATCCGTAAAGCGCTGCAGGAATGTATGCAGCATAACTTCTCGGTATTCCGTGAAGGTGACGCGATGGCGAAGGGTCTTGAAGAGCTGAAGGTGATTCGTGAGCGCCTGAAAAATGCCCGTCTGGATGATACCTCCAGCGAGTTCAACACCCAGCGCGTTGAGTGTCTGGAGTTGGATAACCTGATGGAAACTGCTTACGCCACGGCGGTGTCTGCAAACTTCCGTACCGAAAGCCGTGGCGCGCATAGCCGCTTCGACTTCCCGGAACGTGACGATGAAAACTGGCTGTGCCATTCCCTGTACCTGCCAGAATCGGAATCCATGACACGACGTCAGGTCAACATGGAACCGAAACTGCGCCCGGCATTCCCGCCGAAGATTCGTACTTATTAATGCGGAGACAGGACAATGAAACTCGAGTTTTCAGTTTATCGTTATAACCCAGACGTAGACGATGCTCCGCATATGCAGGATTACACCCTGGAAGCGGAAGAAGGTCGCGACATGATGCTGCTGGATGCGTTGATGCAGCTGAAGGAAAAAGACCCGTCACTGTCGTTCCGTCGCTCTTGCCGTGAAGGCGTTTGTGGCTCCGACGGCCTGAACATGAACGGCAAAAATGGTCTGGCCTGTATCACACCTATTTCTGCGCTGAATCAGCCGGGCAAAAAAATTGTCATCCGCCCGTTGCCGGGTTTACCGGTGGTGCGCGATTTGGTGGTAGACATGGGGCAATTCTACGCACAGTATGAGAAGATTAAACCTTACTTGTTGAATAATGGGAAAAATCCACCGGCTCGTGAGCATTTACAAATGCCTGAGCAGCGTGAGAAGCTCGATGGGCTGTATGAATGTATTTTATGTGCATGCTGCTCAACGTCCTGCCCGTCATTCTGGTGGAATCCGGACAAGTTTGTTGGCCCGGCGGGTCTGCTGGCTGCGTATCGCTTCCTGATTGATAGTCGCGATACCGAGACCGACAGTCGCCTGGAAGGTTTAAGTGACGCTTTCAGCGTATTCCGCTGCCATAGCATCATGAACTGCGTCAGTGTATGTCCTAAGGGGCTGAACCCGACGCGCGCTATCGGCCATATTAAGTCGATGCTGCTGAAGCGTAGTGCATAAGTCGTTGTTGCCGGATGGCGACGTAAACGTCTTATCCGGCCTACGGGATTGTACCTGTAGGCCTGATAAGTGAAGCGCCATCAGGCAAATCGTTAATGCAGGAAACCTCTAAAAACTGCCTCTTATCTCTGACAGTTTTTAAAGGTTCCTTCGCGAGCCAAACAAAAAGAGCTCGCAAGTGAACCCCGGCACGCATACGCGTATGCGTGGTAGTATCCACGGCGAAATACTCGTCATAGTTCAGGTTGCATGTGCGTTGGCTGCACTTGCTCACCCCGGTCACTTACTGGCTGTAAGCTCCCAGGGATTCGCAAGCTTGCCGCCTTCCTGAAACGTGAACTATTTAGAGTATTAAATAAGCAGAAAAGATGCTTAAGGGATCACGATGCAGAACAGCGCTTTGAAAGCCTGGTTGGACTCTTCTTACCTCTCTGGTTCGAACCAGAGTTGGATAGAACAGCTCTATGAAGACTTCTTAACCGACCCTGACTCGGTAGATGCTAACTGGCGTTCGACGTTCCAGCAGTTACCTGGTACCGGAGTCAAACCGGATCAACTCCATTCAAAAACGCGTGATTATTTCCGTCGTCAGGCGTTGGCTACCCCACGTTACTCTTCTTCTATTTCCGACCCTGATGCCAATGTGAAGCAGGTTAAAGTCCTGCAGCTCATCAACGCATACCGTTTCCGCGGCCATCAGCATGCGAATCTCGATCCGCTGGGACTGTGGCAGCAAGAAAACGTGGCCGATCTGGATCCGTCTTTCCACGATCTGACCGAAGCCGATCTTCAGGAAAGCTTTAACGTCGGTTCTTTTGCCGGTGGCAAAGATACGATGAAGCTGGGCGAGTTACTGGAAGCACTGAAGCAAACTTACTGCGGCCCGATTGGCGCCGAGTACATGCACATCACCAGCACCGAAGAGAAACGCTGGCTTCAACAGCGTATCGAATCCGGTCGCGCGGCGTTCAGTGGCGAAGAGAAAAAACGTTTCCTCAGTGAACTGACCGCAGCAGAAGGTCTGGAGCGCTACCTGGGGGCCAAGTTCCCGGGTGCTAAACGCTTCTCGCTGGAAGGCGGCGATGCGTTAATTCCGATGCTCAAAGAGATGATTCGCCATGCCGGCAACAGCGGCACGCGTGAAGTGGTTCTGGGCATGGCGCACCGTGGTCGTTTGAACGTGCTGGTGAACGTGCTGGGTAAACGTCCACAAGAACTGTTCGACGAATTTGCGGGCAAACATAAAGAACACCTCGGTACCGGTGACGTGAAGTACCACATGGGCTTCTCATCGGATATCGAAACCGAAGGCGGTCTCGTTCACCTGGCGCTGGCGTTTAACCCGTCGCACCTGGAAATCGTCAGCCCGGTGGTTATCGGTTCCGTTCGTGCGCGTCTGGACAGACTGGATGAGCCGAGCAGCAATAAAGTTCTGCCGATCACCATTCACGGTGACGCAGCGGTAACCGGGCAGGGCGTGGTTCAGGAAACCCTGAACATGTCGAAAGCGCGCGGCTACGAAGTCGGCGGCACCGTTCGTATCGTTATCAACAACCAGGTCGGATTCACCACCTCTAACCCACTGGATGCGCGTTCCACGCCGTATTGCACCGACATTGGTAAGATGGTGATGGCGCCGATTTTCCACGTCAATGCGGATGACCCGGAAGCGGTCGCTTTCGTGACGCGTCTGGCGCTGGATTTCCGTAATACCTTTAAACGCGATGTGTTCATTGATCTGGTGTGCTACCGCCGTCACGGCCATAACGAAGCCGACGAGCCGAGCGCAACCCAGCCGCTGATGTATCAGAAAATCAAAAAACACCCGACGCCGCGCAAAATCTACGCTGACAAACTGGAAACCGATAAAGTTGTTACGCTGGAAGACGCGACCGAAATGGTCAACCTGTATCGTGATGCGTTAGATGCGGGTGAATGCGTGGTGAAAGAGTGGCGTCCAATGAACATGCACTCCTTCACCTGGTCACCGTACCTCAACCACGATTGGGATGAGAACTACCCGAGCAAGGTTGAAATGAAGCGTTTGCAGGAACTGGCAAAACGCATCAGTACCGTACCTGAAGCGGTTGAAATGCAGTCGCGCGTCGCCAAGATTTACGGTGACCGTCAGTCAATGGCTGCCGGCGAGAAGCTGTTCGACTGGGGTGGCGCTGAGAATCTGGCCTACGCCACGCTGGTAGACGAAGGCATTCCGGTTCGTCTGTCGGGCGAAGACTCCGGTCGCGGGACCTTCTTCCACCGCCATGCGGTGATCCACAACCAGGCGAACGGTTCAACCTACACCCCATTGCAGCACGTGCATAACGGTCAGGGCACGTTCCGCGTATGGGACTCCGTTCTGTCTGAAGAAGCAGTGCTGGCATTTGAATACGGCTACGCCACGGCTGAGCCGCGCACGCTGACCATCTGGGAAGCACAGTTTGGCGACTTCGCCAACGGCGCACAGGTGGTTATCGACCAGTTCATCTCCTCTGGCGAGCAGAAATGGGGCCGCATGTGTGGTCTGGTGATGCTGCTGCCGCACGGCTATGAAGGTCAGGGTCCGGAGCACTCCTCCGCGCGTCTGGAACGTTATCTGCAACTCTGCGCCGAGCAGAACATGCAGGTTTGCGTCCCGTCTACCCCGGCTCAGGTGTACCACATGCTGCGTCGTCAGGCGCTGCGCGGTATGCGCCGTCCACTGGTGGTGATGTCACCGAAGTCATTGCTGCGTCATCCGCTGGCGGTGTCCACGCTGGACGAACTGGCTAACGGTGCGTTCCTGCCAGCCATTGGCGAGATTGATGAACTGGATCCGAAAGGCGTGAAGCGCGTTGTAATGTGTTCTGGTAAGGTTTATTACGACCTGCTGGAGCAACGCCGCAAGAATGGTCAGAAAGATGTTGCCATTGTGCGCATCGAACAGCTTTATCCGTTCCCGCATAAAGCGATGCAGGACGTGTTGAAACAGTACGCTCACGTACATGATTTTGTCTGGTGCCAGGAAGAGCCGCTCAACCAGGGCGCATGGTACTGCAGCCAGCATCATTTCCGTGAAGTGATTCCATTTGGGTCTGCTCTGCGTTACGCAGGTCGCCCGGCCTCTGCCTCACCGGCAGTAGGGTATATGTCCGTTCACCAGAAGCAGCAACAAGATCTGGTAAATGACGCGCTGAACGTCGATTAAATAAAGGATAAATAATGAGTAGCGTAGATATTCTTGTTCCCGACCTGCCTGAATCTGTGGCTGACGCAACCGTAGCGACCTGGCATAAAAAACCGGGCGATAGCGTTAAGCGCGATGAAGTGCTGGTAGAAATCGAAACTGACAAAGTGGTACTGGAAGTACCGGCATCAGCGGACGGTATTCTTGATGCGGTTCTGGAAGATGAAGGGACAACCGTCACGTCTCGCCAGATCCTCGGTCGCCTGCGTGAAGGTAACAGCGCCGGGAAAGAGACCAGCGCCAAGTCTGAAGAAAAAGATTCTACTCCGGCGCAGCGCCAGCAGGCCTCGCTCTCCGAGCAGAATAACGATGCCCTGAGCCCGGCGATTCGTCGCCTGCTGGGTGAGCATAACCTCGAAGCCAGCGCCATTAATGGTACCGGCGTCGGCGGCCGCATCACTCGTGAAGATGTTGAAAAACATCTGGCTAAAGCTCCGGCAGCGAAAGCGGAAGCCAAAGCACCGGCAGCCGCACCTGCCGCTCAACCTGCACTGGGTGCGCGTGGTGAGAAACGTGTTCCGATGACCCGTCTGCGTAAACGCGTGGCCGAGCGTCTGCTGGAAGCGAAAAACTCCACCGCGATGCTGACGACCTTCAACGAAGTCAACATGAAGCCAATCATGGATCTGCGTAAGCAGTACGGTGATGCGTTTGAAAAACGTCACGGTATCCGTCTGGGCTTTATGTCGTTCTACGTGAAAGCCGTGGTTGAAGCGCTGAAACGCTTCCCGGAAGTCAACGCCTCTATCGATGGCGATGACGTGGTGTATCACAACTACTTTGATGTCAGCATGGCGGTCTCTACGCCGCGCGGCCTGGTGACTCCGGTTCTGCGCAATGTTGACCTGCTGGGTATGGCTGACATCGAGAAAAATATCAAAGAACTGGCAGTGAAAGGTCGCGACGGCAAGTTGACGGTCGAGGATCTGACGGGCGGGAACTTCACTATCACTAACGGTGGTGTGTTCGGTTCCTTGATGTCTACGCCGATCATCAACCCGCCGCAGAGCGCCATCCTGGGTATGCATGCCATCAAAGACAGGCCGATGGCGGTAGACGGCAAGGTTGAAATCCTGCCGATGATGTATCTGGCGCTGTCTTATGACCACCGTCTGATCGATGGTCGTGAGTCAGTGGGCTTCCTGGTGACCATTAAAGAGTTGCTGGAAGATCCAACGCGTCTGCTGTTAGACGTGTAACTATAAAGAGTATCACCTGCCCCGTAGGTCTGCGGCCTTATCAGGCCTACGGGTTATAAGATAACGATTACCTGAAGGATGGACAGAACACATGAACTTACATGAATATCAGGCAAAACAACTTTTTGCCCGCTATGGCTTACCGGCACCGGTGGGTTATGCCTGTACTACTCCGCGTGAAGCCGAAGAAGCTGCCTCTAAAATCGGCGCAGGTCCATGGGTAGTAAAATGTCAGGTTCACGCTGGTGGCCGCGGTAAAGCGGGCGGTGTGAAGGTCGTTAACAGCAAAGAAGACATTCGCGCTTTTGCTGAACACTGGCTGGGTAAACGTCTGGTCACTTACCAGACGGACGCCAATGGCCAACCGGTAAATCAGATTCTGGTTGAAGCTGCGACCGATATTGGTAAAGAACTTTACCTCGGCGCTGTGGTTGACCGTAGCTCCCGTCGCGTGGTCTTTATGGCCTCTACCGAAGGCGGCGTGGAAATCGAAAAAGTCGCGGAAGAAACCCCGCACCTGATCCACAAAGTCGCACTGGATCCGCTGGCGGGCCCAATGCCGTATCAGGGACGTGAGCTGGCATTCAAACTGGGTCTGGAAGGTAAACAGGTTCAGCAGTTCACCAAAATCTTTATGGGTCTGGCGACCATCTTCCTTGAGCGTGACCTGGCGCTGATCGAAATCAACCCGTTGGTTGTCACCAAGCAAGGCGACCTGATTTGCCTCGACGGCAAACTGGGTGCTGACGGCAACGCACTGTTCCGCCAGGCTGACCTGCGCGAAATGCGCGACCAGTCTCAGGAAGATCCGCGTGAAGCGCAGGCAGCACAGTGGGAGCTGAACTACGTTGCGCTGGATGGCAACATCGGTTGCATGGTTAACGGCGCGGGCCTGGCGATGGGCACCATGGACATCGTTAAGCTGCACGGCGGCGAACCGGCTAACTTCCTCGACGTTGGCGGCGGCGCGACCAAAGAACGCGTGACCGAAGCGTTCAAAATCATCCTTTCTGACGACAATGTTAAAGCCGTTCTGGTTAACATCTTCGGCGGTATCGTACGTTGCGACCTGATCGCTGACGGTATCATCGGCGCGGTAGCGGAAGTGGGCGTTAACGTACCTGTTGTTGTCCGTCTGGAAGGCAACAATGCCGAACTCGGCGCGAAAAAATTGGCTGACAGCGGCCTGAATATTATTGCAGCGAAAAGTCTGACGGATGCAGCTCAGCAGGTTGTTGCCGCAGTGGAGGGGAAATAATGTCCGTTTTAATTAATAAAGATACCAAGGTAATCTGCCAGGGCTTCACCGGCAGCCAGGGGACATTCCACTCAGAACAAGCGATTGCTTACGGTACACAAATGGTCGGCGGCGTTACGCCGGGCAAAGGCGGCACCACCCATCTGGGTCTGCCGGTGTTCAACACCGTACGTGAAGCGGTAGAAGCGACCGGCGCGACTGCGTCAGTTATCTACGTACCGGCACCGTTCTGCAAAGACTCCATTCTGGAAGCTGTCAACGCGGGCATCAAACTGATCATCACCATCACCGAAGGTATTCCGACGCTGGATATGCTGACCGTGAAAGTAGCGCTGGATGAAGCAGGCGTGCGTATGATTGGCCCGAACTGCCCAGGCGTTATCACCCCGGGCGAATGCAAAATCGGTATCATGCCGGGTCACATTCACAAACCGGGCAAAGTGGGCATCGTTTCCCGTTCCGGTACGCTGACCTATGAAGCGGTTAAGCAGACCACTGACTACGGTTTCGGCCAGTCCACCTGTGTGGGCATCGGTGGGGATCCAATCCCTGGTTCTAACTTTATCGACATTCTGAAGCTGTTCCAGGAAGATCCGCAAACCGAAGCGATCGTCATGATCGGTGAGATCGGCGGCAGCGCGGAAGAAGAAGCCGCAGCCTACATTAAAGATCATGTGACCAAACCGGTTGTCGGCTACATCGCTGGCGTGACCGCGCCGAAAGGTAAACGTATGGGTCATGCGGGCGCGATTATCTCTGGTGGTAAAGGGACAGCGGATGAGAAGTTCGCTGCACTGGAAGCCGCTGGTGTGAAAACCGTACGCAGCCTGGCTGATATCGGCGAAGCGCTGAAGACCGTGATTAAGTAATAAGTAAAAAAACAGCCCTGACTATCAATATGGTCAAGGGCTGTTCCCGTTTCGACATGGTTGGCCATCTGATGATGGCCTTTTTTATTTTCTGCAATCCACTATCTTGAAATTTGATCACAATCATCTTCACAAATGAGATTATTTTTTGCGGTCAGCATCATTCTTTCTTTAGACTAAATTCTGCATATTACCGGCTTTAATATCAACATTGCCGGAGGATGGCGTGCCGCTGAAAATTAAGGATGACGACTTACAGTGTTTTTTCTCCATCGCCGATGTTTTTGCCAGAGCGACAGGATTAGCGACGGTAGTGATTGATGTTACAGGCAAGGTGATATCGGATTGCCATAATTTTAACGCATTCTGTACACTCATGCGTACCAATGAACAGTACCGAGCGAGTTGTCAAAAGTGTGATAAGTATTGCGCTTTTGAAGGGTTAAAACAGCTAAAACCAAGAATACTCTGCTGTTATGCAGGATTAAGCCTCTTCTCAATGCCACTCATTAATGAAGGGAATCTTTGCGGTTTTATTATCTGTGGCCAAGTACGAGCCAAATATCAGGAATATAAAACGATAGTTATAGATGAGCAATCACAATGGATGAACGACCCTGAAATAAAGGCTGCATGGGATCGCGTGATTGTTGTGGATAATAATATATTGACCGCGTCGGCAAACTTACTGAACTTTATTGTTAATAATTATGAACGAAAGAATACGGTAGATGAAATGGTTAATAACCCTAAAGTAAGCGCCCCGCAGATTTATTTTACTGAGCTTTCCCGGCATGAAAAGAAACTCATGGAAGCGCTACGTTATATTGATGAGAATTTATATAGTGAGCTATCTCTTGAATCCGTGGCAGCGCATGTATGTTTGAGTGCTAACTATTTTAGCCGCTTCTTTAAGAAACGTCAGGGAGTGAATTTTAAAACATGGGTGAATCAGAAGAAAATGCAAAAAGCGGGCGAATTATTGCATGATCCTGTGCATTCAATAGACAGCATTGCCCGGAAACTTCAGTACGCGCAAACTAGTTACTTTTGCCGTGTTTTCCGGGCGGCGCATCAAACGTCACCCCAGTCTTTTCGTCACGCGAGACTTTCGCAGTAGAAGCTTTCCGGTAGCGCGAGGGCTGCAGGAATAAAAGACAGTCTGTCGCTTAGGGTCACAACCTCACCGATAACGATCAGCGCGGGTGGCACGATGTTCGCTTCCTGCGCTTTGTTCAGTAATGACCCCAATGTACAAGTCAGTCGGCGCTGATTCTCCCGCGTAGCGGACATGATAATAGCGGCGGGGGTGTCGGCAGATTTTCCCCCCATGAGCAACTCTTCACAAATAAACGCCAGATTGGCGATCCCCATCACGATAACCAGCGTACCGTTGAGTTTGGCCAGCTGACGCCAGTCCTGCTGCTGATTTCCTTCACGCGTATGACCGGTGACCACGTGAAATCCTGAAGCATAATCGCGATGCGTGACTGGAATACCGGCGCAGGTCAGGCCGCCAATAGTGGAACTGATGCCGGGTACGACTTCAAAAGGTATGCCGATTTCCACGAGGTCCTCAACTTCTTCAGCCCCCCGGCCAAACACGTAAGGATCGCCGCCTTTTAAGCGCACGATATGGTGATGGGTTTCAGCATACTGGACCAGCAGCGCGTTGATTTCATCCTGTGGCACACAATGAAAGCCCGGATTTTTGCCGACATTGATGAGCTTGCAATCAGGTACCGCCCATTCCAAAATTTTAGGATTGACCAGCCTGTCGTAAATAATGACATCGGCTTGCTTAATGCACATCATTGCTTTGAGGGTGAGTAACGATATATCACCGGGACCGGCGCCAACGAGCCAGACCTTTCCGAAAGTTTTCACATTGTGTCCTTTATCACGTCTAACATTAGAATGGCAGAAACTACATCAAGGAATGATTAAAAGCAGTCGTTTGCCGGGTGGTTATAACACTAAATTATCCTAAAATATCGCAGCAATAATATTGATTAAACTCGCATAGTTTTTTCTGCAATAAACAAGATCATTTGAAAAATTATTAAGAACTTATAAGCACTATTTGCCCATATTTAACCTTATTTAAATTGTGTTTACTGCCCGGCTTGCGTATTATTGGTTAATATTTATCCGCCTCAGTGTGAGTAAATCATGGATTGGATCAATGACATCAATGGACAAAATAAAATATAACTTTCGATGCTTGTCTGGGTGTAATGAAATTTATTTTATAAATTAAACTTATTTTGTACGCTGCATATGGAAGAGGTTATGAGAGGAAAAATACCGAAGACGGAGTTGCTGGTAACTTTTGAAGTAGTTGCGCGTCACGAAAGTTATACCCGGGCAGCAGAAGAGCTTGCGTTGACACAAAGTGCTGTTTTTCGCCAGGTGAATGCGCTGGAGGACTTTCTAAATACAGCGCTATTTAATCATGCCAAAAAGCGAATTTTCTTAAATGCGGCAGGGAAGCATTATTTAACTATCGTCAAGGAAACGCTTAACAAACTGGAACGTGACACCACCACCATAATGACCTGGCAACCGACCGTGCAGGTTATTGAGTTGGCGGTTAATCCTACGTTTAGTACGCACTGGCTGATTCCTAACTTACGTGAGTTCAATAAACTTAACCCTGATATTATCGTTAATATTCACTCTTTGGCGAATATCGGCGATTTTCTCAATCGCGAATACGACGCGGCAATCATGCGGGAAGATTTTTACTCGCCATGGTCTGGGGTCGAGTACCTTTTCGAAGAGGAAATTTTACCCGTATGCAGCAGATGCCTGCTGAACGAAGCCGATCGCAAGCTGGCGGTAACCGATCTGCTGAATGAGTTTCCTCTGTTGCACCAAAGTACGCGTATCAAAGGCTGGCAGGAATGGTTTGCGTTGTCTGATGTCAGCAGTCCGTTAGTCAATAAAGGTCCGCGCTTTGATTTGCTCTCGATGCTGATCGCGGCGGTACGCTCGAATTTGGGCGTCGCGTTGTTACCCCGATTTGCTATTCAGCACGATCTGGACTGCGGTGATATGGTGATTCCCTGCGATGTCCCGATGCGTACCGGCAACCGGTTCATTATGACGTGGCGTGAAGAGAAGGCGGAATCTCCGCATTTACAGACTTTCCGTAACTGGTTACTCGGTAAATCTGTGGTGTCAGTGACGTGATGACAACGCCGGCCTACAATATTGTAGGCCAGCGTGTTTTTCCTACCAGTCAATCCCAACTTGTGCCTGAATACCGCTATCAAACGCGTGCTTGACCGGACGCATCTCACTGACCGTATCGGCAAGTTCCAGTAAAAGCGTGTGGCATCCGCGGCCCGTGACAATTACGCTCTGTTCGGCTGGACGATTCTCGATGGCAGCGATCACTTCCTGAGTATCCAGATAGTGATACGCCAACATATACGTCAGTTCATCCAGTACGACCAGATCGTAGTGCGCATCGGCGAGCATGCGCTTACTTTCCTGCCAGACCACCGTTGCTGCCGCAATGTCCGCTTCCTTGTTCTGGGTTTCCCAGGTGAAGCCGGTGCCCATAATATGGAATTCAACGCCGAGCGGTTGTAACGTGTTGTATTCGCCATTATCCCACTGGCCTTTAATAAACTGCGCGACGCCAACGGTTTTTCCATGGCCGACCGCGCGCGTCGCGGTACCAAAGGCGGCAGTGGATTTTCCTTTACCGTTGCCGGTGAAGACAATCAAAATCCCTTTCTTTTCCGTTGCCGCCGCCACGCGGGTATCAACCTGATCTTTCAGTTTCTGCTGACGCTGGCGGTGCCTGTCGTCATTGGCTCGCACTTCCATTGTTGCTCCTTAATGTCCTGCAGGGCAGGTTGTGCAGCGATGCTGCTGCTCAAACTGACTAAAGAAGTTGTTGCCTTTGTCATCCACTAATACAAAGGCGGGCATATTTTTCACTTCCATCATCCACACCGCTTCCATACCCAGTTCAGGATATTCAAGACAATGCAGGCTCTTCACATACTGCTGGGCCAGCAGGGCCGCTGCGCCGCCGATGCTGCCAAGGTTAAATCCACCATGCTTCTGACAAGCATCGGTCACCTGCTTGCTGCGATTGCCTTTTGACAACATGATCAAACTGCCGCCTGCTGCCTGGAAAGCATCGACATAACCGTCCATGCGCCCGCCGGTAGTGGGGCCCATTGAACCGCAGGCCAGATTGTTAGGCGTTTTGGCGGGACCGGCGTAATACACAATGTGATTTTTCATGTATTCCGGCATCGGTTCGCCGTTATCCAGACGTTCTTTGATCTTGGCATGGGCGATATCGCGGGCAACGACAATTGGGCCGCTGAGTGACAGTCGGGTGCCAATCGGCAGTACGGACAGATCCTGCATGATCTCGCGCAGCGGACGATCCAGATTCAGTTGTACGGTCTGACCGCTGTTTTCTACGCGCTGAGAATCGGGAATAAATTTTCCCGGATTATGTTCAAGTTTCTCCAGCCAAATACCGTGCTTATTAATTTTGGCTTTAATATTGCGGTCTGCAGAGCAGGAGAGGGCCATGGCGATAGGGCAGGAGCCACCGTGGCGTGGCAGGCGAATGACGCGAATGTCGTGCGCGAAGTATTTACCGCCAAACTGTGCGCCAATACCAAACTCGCGGCTGGCATTGAGCAACGCCGTCTCCAGTGCGGTATCGCGGAACGCCTGACCCAGTTCGTTGCCACTGGTTGGCAGGTTATCGTAATATTTTGTTGAAGCCAGCTTAGCCACTTTCAGCGATTGATCGGCAGAGAGCCCGCCCACGACGAACGCAATGTGATACGGCGGACAGGCAGCGGTGCCCAGTGATTTCATTTTCTCGATCAGGAAGGCGGTGAGTTTTTCTGGCTGCAGAATGGACTTGGTTTCTTGATACAGCGCCGCTTTGTTGGCCGAGCCGCCGCCTTTATTGACGAACAGGAAGCGGTATTCGTTACCCGGAGTTGCACTGATGTCGATTTGCGCAGGCAGGTTCGTTTGGGTATTGACCTCGGTGTACATATCCAACGGGGCATTTTGCGAATAGCGCAGGTTATTTTCCGTGAAGGTGGTATACACGCCTTTGCTTAATGCTTCCGCGTCATCGCCGCCGGTCCAGACCTGCTGTCCTTTGCTGGCAACAATCGTTGCGGTGCCGGTATCCTGGCAGTTGGGCAGTACGCCTTTGGCGGAAACTTCCGCATTGCGCAGCAGTTGAAGTGCGACATATTTATCGTTACTGCTGGCCTGCGGGTCGTGCAAAATGCTGGCTACTTGCTTCAAATGTCCGGCGCGCAGGAAAAAGGACGCTTCATAAAATGCCTGCTGTGCCAACAAGGTTAACGCCTCAGGCGCCACCTTGATCACTTCCTCTCCGTCTAACTCAGTTACCGTAACGTATTGGTTAGTGAGTAATTCATATTCTGTATTATCTTTACTCTGAACAAAGAGTTCCTGCCAGACAAATGGTTTAGACATTTTTACTTCTCACCTTTAGGTTTTTAGGTAACGTCGGTTCCGGCCAACAAAAAAGCAAACTTTGCTGGCCGGAGAAGTTTTAGCGAGGAGGCCGGATACGCGTTAGCGCTATCCGGCACGGGCTTATTTCGCTAAAAAGATGTTGGCTTTTGTCGCTTCGGCGACATATTCGATAGTTTTCTGGGCACGAACGCTGTTACCGGCTTCATCCAGCGGCGGAGAATAAACAGCTATCGCATATTCACCCGGGACAACAGCAACCATTCCGCCGCCAACGCCGCTTTTCGCCGGCAGGCCGACGGTATACAGCCACTTGCCACTGCCGTCGTACAACCCGGCAATCGCCATTTCAGCCAATACTTGCGGCACATATTTTTCGTTCAACAACTGCTTGCCGTTAAACGGAGACTTTCCTTTGTTGGCGAGGACAGCACCCATTTTGGCCAGTTGCTCAACGGTGATATCGACTGAGCATTGACGGGTATAAATTTCAACGGCTTCGTCGGTGTCGCCATAGAAGCTGTTGTAGGATTCCATCAGCTTCGCCAGCGCCTGGTTGTGCTGGTTGGTATCCATTTCAGATTTGAACACCGGTTCGTTCACGGTCAGTTTGGCATCTGCCCAGACGTTCAGGTTATCGAGGATTTTGTTCCAGCGATCGGTTTTGTCTTTGGCTTCAATCAGGCTAACGGTGCTCATTGCGCCGGCATTAACCAGCGGGTTTTCCGGTGCGCCTTTGGTCAGTTCAACGGCTAAGCCTGAGTTGAATGGCATGCCGGTGGCATTGGCGCCGAGTTTATCCAGAACCACCTGTGGGCCATGCTGCTCCATAGCCAATGCCATGGTGAAGACTTTGCTCAGGGATTCCATCGGGAAGGGTTTGTTGACATCGCCAACCTGGTAGATTTTGCCGTCAACGGTGGCAATGGTGATGGCAAAATTTTTCGGGCTATAGGTCGCCAGAGCAGGGATATAGTCGGCGACTTTTCCGTCATTGTTACTTTTAAATTTCTGGTGTGCCTGTTCGATCAGTTTGGCGTAATCCGGCGTGGTTTGCGCGAACGTGGTTGCGCTAAACAAGACGCTGAAAGAAAAGAGACTTACGCCGAGAAGTGTTTTATTCATTGTGTTTTCCTGGTGGTGTTGTGAAAAAAGATCCGTAGACCGGAAAAACCTTATCGACCTGGTAAGACGCTTCGCGTCGCCATCAGGTGTGGCTCTCTTGTCGGATAGCGGCGTAAACGCCTTACCCGGTCTACAGATCGCAGTTATCAAATGATTAAGACAAAGCAACTTCCGTTTCAGTAACCGGACGATCCTGTTCCGGGGTTTTCACTGGTGCAGTTCCGCGACAACCCTGGCCGAAGTGTTCACCTTCCCAACGGCTCACGATGGCAGCACCCATGGCATTACTCATTACGTTAGTGGCAGAACGACCCATATCGAGGAACGGATCGACGCCCATCAGCAGGATCAGACCGGCTTCCGGAATGTTGAATTGGTTCAGCGTAGCGGCGATAACTACCATGGACGCACGCGGTACACCCGCCATCCCTTTAGAGGTCAGCATCAGGATCAACAGCATGGTGATTTGCTCACCCATGCTCAGTTCGATGTTGCATGCCTGGGCAATAAAGACGGTGGCAAAGGAGCAGTAGGCCATGGAGCCGACCAGGTTAAACGAGTAACCGATAGGCAGTACGAAGCTGGCAATTTTGGAAGAGACGCCAAACTTCTCCAGTTTGTCCAGCGTGCCTGGGAAGGCGGCTTCAGAACTGGAGGTGGTAAAGGCCAGCAGAGCCGGTTCAAGAATGGATTTAGTCAGGCGGCTGATGCATGGGCCGACAATCATTGTCGACAGGCCAATCAGGATGGCCCACAGCATACCCAGCGTCAGGTAGAACTCACCCATGAAGATCCCGGCGCTCACCATCACACCCAGACCACGTTCGGCAATCAGACCGGAAATCGCAGCAAAAACGGTCAGCGGTGCGAACAGCATGACGTAGCCAGTCAGCTTCAGCATCACGTGTACCAGCGAGTCCAGTACCTTCACGATAGGATCGGCTTTTTCGCCAATGGCGGCCAAGCTGCAACCGAGGAAAATTGAGAACACCACGATCTGCAGGATTTCGTTACGTGCCATCGCGTCAACGATACTGGTCGGTACCGCGTGCGAGATAAATACTTTCAGCGTGAACGGCTCTGACTTAACGGCTGCGACAGCACCGACGTCATGCGGAACAAAGTTGATGCCCGCACCTGGCTGGAAGATGTTAACGATAACCAGACCCAGCGCAATTGACACCAGAGAGGCGCAAATAAACAGGAAAAAGGTTTTAGAAAATATACGTCCCAGCGTTTTGGCATCGCCCATTTTGGCAATACCAACAACCAGTGTGGAGATAACCAATGGCGCGATAATCATTTTCACCATACGTAAGAATATAGTGGTGAAAATAGAAATATCCGCTGCATAAGATTTTGCTGTTTCAGCCGCGGCCATATTATTTATGGCCACCCCGGCAATCATGCCGAGTATCAGGCCTAATATGATCATCTTCGTTAAACTAATTTTCTTCATGTGTACTCCATCGGATAAAGGCTGGTAATGAAAATTGTGTAGGGTGGCGGGCACCTGAGCTGGAACAGTAGCTCAGGCGCACGCCTGTTGTGACCAACCGCATGAATACTTCGAAGCACTGTGATACTGCTGAATTCTGTGCTCCAATGGTTGTTATTTTGTTTTTTATTACAAATCGAACTCAATACTTAATAATGGAGCATGTTGCTGCGCGCCATAAACATCATTGTCACCGACGTTGCCGGAAATAATATCGCGAGGCATGACGATCTTTACCGCATTTGCCGGGTCAAACCAGACAATGTTATGAATAAAGTCAGGCTCGACATTATATAATCCAGCAATCAGTTGCGGTGTTAATTGCTCGGACGCTTTTACTCGTTGATAGTCTTCCTTGGTTTTAAATAAAATATCTAAAACCAGTTCGTACGGTCCGGCATTTTTGGAACGGATGACCTGCGCCAGTGAACAAATTGAGTGTTTCATGCCTGAACTCCTTCTGGCGTGACCTGTTCAATGTGGAAATCAAAACGCAGTGCATCGCTTGCTTCAATCAGGTGATAGATTGAGAACTCATACACCGGACCACTCTGAATATCAGATGGCGAGAACGGGAAAGCGAGGTTGCCCGCAGTCGCAATGCGATTTTCATAGCCGTAGTGCAGCAGGGTAGAGCGCACCAGCGAGCAGACGCTGTTGGCGATATCCTGCGTCGGTGCGACCACGTCCAGTAAAATCCCCAGTTCGTGACCGGCGGTTTTAATCGGCTCATGATTGCCCATCACACCGTTCTTCCCGTACAGGTGGAACGTCATGCGGATACTGTCATCATTCAGTGAAAGGTTACGTGCTACGCTTGCCTGTACCTCTTCAAGAATGGTGTCAATTCCGGCAATCATAATCGGGTCGCGTGTCCCGGCGATGGTCAGGCAGCGGAAGCCAACCTGACGTGCACCTTCCAGTTTCAGCGCATACGGCGTCTCTTCATGACGTGAGCCGCTGACATACACTTCGCCGTCGTTTACCTGCGTGAAGGTACACGCCTTCAGGTTCAGCACGCCGCCCGGTCCCGGCAGGAAGTACGGATCGGACTTCTCATACAGAGTGTGCGCTGCGGCGGAAGTTTCAGTGAACTTACGCTTTGGATTGAACGCTTTCAGCGTAAAGCCGTTGTCGTCAATGATCCCCATCGCACAATCTGAGCCGGAGCCCGGGGTGGCGGCAATAGCAGCACACTCAAGGATCTTACCGCAGTGAAGCGCCAGACCTTCATCAAAGCCCTGCATAATCGGCAGTGCGGCGAAGCAGGCCGGATCGTAGGCTCGTCCGCCCAGTACCACCTGCGCACCGGCTTCCAGCGCACGCTGGAAAGGCTCAACGCCCATCTGTGCGACGATGTAGGTGCTCTCTTCAATCGCCTCGTGAGTCAGTTCAGGGACAAAATCCAGGGCGGTGATTTTGCCGTTATCCAGCGCCTGATGAACGACCTCTTTGTCAACATCAGACGGGATCAGCGCCATAGAGAAGGACAGTTTTTCTTCCTGCGCAATCTCATGGATAATCTGGCGACACCACTCCAGATGCGGAGCAGCACCTGAACCACCGGCTGTGCCGATGACCACCGGGATGTTGTTCTTAACGCCTGCTACGATCATATAGCGCAGATCGCGTTTTACGCCGGCCCTGTCGGTAAACGGTTTACCTGCCCCGAGGTAGTGGGGGCCAGGATCCGAGGAACCCGCGTCAACAGCAATAAGATCCGGTAACTCTTCCATGGCTTTACGAAAACTTTCTTCCGGGAAGCCATAACCCAGGATAGCCGTAGGCGATAAGATCTTAAATGTGCGTGCCATCTCTTAATCCTTAGTCTGCAACAGCGCGATGGTGCGGTTCATTTCGTTAAACACGATGTTGAGACCTTCATCGAAACCCATACCCGGTTTGATCAGCATGCGCATTGGACGCGCGGCCAGCGCGACGTGTACGCAGGTACGTGCACTGATCTCGGTTTCGTTACAGGTGCCGCCCTGATAGGCTTCCATTCCGTGTTTGTTGCAATACAGCACTGCATCAACGATGTTGTGAACACCACCCAGATCCGGGGTCTTGATTTGCACCATGTGGCAACTGCCCGCATCGGTGAAGTCGACGATATCCTGATAGGTGTTACACCATTCATCGGCCACGATTTTCACGCCGGAGCCCAGACGAGCCAGCTCGTTGGTGATCTCAGTCAGCATGCGGATCTGATCCGGTTTGTTACCGGCATCAACCGGACCTTCGATGTACAGCGGCAGGCCCTGTGCTTCAACTTCCAGGCTGGCGATGTATTCGGCGCAACGAACCGGATCCATATCGAAAATCAGACCGATGGTGCCGTACACATCAATGTGCAGCGTAGGCTGATACGCTTCGTTGGTGCGCAGGGTTAAGATGCGGTTGGATAACCAGCGCACATACTCACGCAGTTTTTCACCTTTAAAGCCCAGCTTCTGCTCGACGTTGTTGATCAGCGCGTGCGGCAGAACGTCCACACCTTTGAGGATCATTTTGTCTACGGCGATATAACGGTCATCGCCGCTCTGGCCGAATAAAGGAATCGCTTCCGGAACGCATGGCAGCTGCCATTCGTCACAAACGACTTCTGCTTTCAGACGACCGGTCGCCAGCGCAGCGGCATCCAGCAGCGCCTGAGACAGGCCGTAGCGAACGGCGGTATGCAGCAGACGACCGTCAATGCTCAGTTCGTCGAAGAAACGGGCGTTTGGCAGGAACGCATCGACATCGCGACCTTCCAGCAGCGGTTTGATGTGATCGTTGAGGAACGGAATGAAGTTCTCTGCCAGGAACAGCGGGTCACGACCGCCCGCACCGGAATACTGTACAGCTGCACAATCACCGACCGCTACCGCGCCGTTTTCCAGAATCAGCTGAACCGAAACGCATTCACCCGCCTGGCGAACAGAAGTAAATCCAGGCGTTACCGGCGTGCCGGTATAGATGAACCCATCGTGACCTGCGCCGTCTTTAATGGCCTGCTGGTCGTCAAAATAAAATGAGGAGTAGCCAGCTGTGAAAAGGGCCTGTTTAATTTTCATTATGGTCTTCCTATTAATTTACTGTGGGATACGGCGTTGATGTCATCAATGACCATCTGGAAAGAAGGCTTGCGGCCTTCAAAGTGGGCGCGCTCTGCGACGTAGTCGTGGTGCAGGGCGAGAATATCTTTCGGCAACGGTACGGAGCCGGCTTCAAGAATACGGATTGCGCCTGAGTTATCGCGAACCGGCAGGATTTTGCCAGCATTACAGGCTGCAGGTGCGAAAGGCACGTCCAGTACGCCTGCTTCAAAGGCCAGCACGGTACCGCGTGCAATGTCGCCATTACCCAGTTCGAAGACTTTCTTCAGCACTGCGTGGACTTCGCTCTTAATCAGTTCTACTTCCTGCTCCACGGCTGCGCACTGCGGGAATTTCTGGTCGCTAACCATGTTCAGCATCTGACGTGACGCTTTGAGGCCTTGGGCGTTTGCTGCCGCAGTCGGGATACCAAATGCTTCATGCGGGCTCTTGGTGATCACTTTCGTTGCGCCAGACATGCCAGCCACTGCCGCACCCCAGGCGATGACGGAGAAAGCTTTCGCTTCGTCTTCCGGGAATCCGCCCATCCACTGGTGGAATACGGTGCTCAGTTCATAGTCGTCGAAGCCGTAGTTATGGAAGTATTCGTGTGACAGTTCACGCAGCGCTTGAATCGCAGCAATGTCCTGCGTCAGGCTACCGACCTGGCCGTAGCCCACGGTAATGGACTTCACGCCTTGCTCCAGCGCCAGCAGACCTTCGATGATCGCGACGGAGTGAGACATGAATGGCGGAATCAGGGTGCCGGTCAGCGGACCAAAGGGTTCACGGTTAATGCGAATCCCGTTTTCTTCGTACAGTCCCATCAGACGGTCGCAGTACTGCCAGTCACGGATGGATTTTTCCAGGGTGACGCGCTTGGCGTAAGGGATGTTGTAAGAGATACCGCCACCTTCGTAGCTGGTAAAACCACTGGCCATGGCAATTTCTGCCAGCAAGCGCGCATCTGGCGTACCGTGGCGAACCTGGATAGGTTTCTCCAGGGATTCCGTCATCCGACGGCAGGCAGCAACCCCGTGGTTGACGACCGGTAAACCATTCAGCTTGGACGTACCCGCTTCGATAGATTTCTGGATCCCGACGGCGGCTTCTTCATAACGGTTCAGACGGGTATAAGCATCGATGGTGCTGGGCAGCAGGTCGCACTCTTGCTGCAATGTTTTGAGCAGCGCAATGTGCTCATCCATTAATGCAACGCCTGCACGCGGCTGGCTCAGGGTTTTACCTTCCTGATCGGCCTTCAACAGCGCGAGGGAGAAGCGCTTCTGGTCTGGAATTGTTTGTTGGTACTTCACGCCATCTTCGAAGTTCTCAACGTCTTTGCCGGTTTCCCAGGTTTGTAACACCTGCAGCCTTTCGGTCATAAATTCGTCATGGGTCAGTTTTTTATTTCGAAGTTCCATTCGTAGCTGCCTTAAGTTTTATAGGGTTAAACACTGAATGCTGGTGCGAGCAGCGGCTTGCGGGTACAGCCTGGCGACGTTTGCCAGTAGAGGGAGCAGGCCATGTGAATCGCGGTAATACTCAAACTGATTCGGTAACAGAATTCTTTTACCCTGGTCGTCTAACTCCCGATATTTGAGCCAGTTATGAATATCAAACTGGCTGGCGCGCGAGAGCCATCCCCCTGAACCGACAACTTTGCGTACGGTGGTGAGATCGCGACCCATCTGTAAATCCACGTTACCTACGCAGGTGCAAACCTGCTTTTTAGTGCCCGCGTGGCGCTCAGTGGCATAGCCCACGCACAAACCTGCCAGCAGGGTGTCGAAATATTTCTCTTCCTCGCTGAGTGGCAGGTAATCCGGTTGCCCAACCAGATGGCGCAGATAGCGGTAAAACGCCTCTTCGCGCTGTGGCTGTTGGGCAAAGATAACTTTCACCATTTCCTGCGTGCTTTCTCCGACGACAACGGCGGAAACTCGCATCCCCAGATCGCCTTCAACAGTACGTTTGACGAAGGGTTCTGGGACGCCGTGCAGAACGGTGTCAGGGGAGAGGGTATTCGCGCTGGCTGAATAGACATCCGTGGTGGCGCCGCCCATGTCGATCAGCATGAATTCCTTCCATGCGCTGTCGTAGTCGCTAATCGCTTTTACCAGTTCATACACCGTCCACGGCGTGGGCATCGGCTCTTCGCCGGTTTCACCGACAATAACGTCCAGTCCTTTGCCTTTGACGATACGGGACAAAAACACATCGCAAATGGCCTGACGAGCAGCAAACGGATTAGGGTGGTCGAGATCGGGCAGGATGTTATCTACCGTAGTCAGATCTTTATGTCCCAGGAGAGTTTGCACATCGTCCTGAATGTCGCGGTTACCAGCGTAGATAATGGCGCAATCAAGCTTTGACTCGGCCAGTGCACGCGCATTAGCCAGACCGTAGCTTTCTTCACCGCCATCCGTGCCGCCGGTAAACAACAGGATGTCTGGTGGTGATGATTCCAGCTCCTGAATGTCATGGCGGTTAAGTTTGTACGAATAATATTGCGCGATTTTTGCGCCAGCCGAATGGGCGGTTACTTTGGCCGATTCCAGCGTAATGGAAGGCACCAGCCCCATTGCTGCAACGGCGAGTCCACCTTTGGCTGACGAGGAGTATTTCAACTGCACTTCACCGCTTTTCAGTAACGGGCGAGCATCGGCAACATTTAGCACCTGATTCAGGCTGGCAAAAAAACCGTCTGCCAGATGATGTGTGGTGGTTGGGGTCAGGACATGGTTTACCAGCGTTAATTCTTCACCTTCATGTGCGAAGAGGGCTGCCTTGGTCCATGTCGAGCCGATATCGACAGAAACTGTTTGCATCAGATAGCCTCTTCCAGGCAACGCTGCTCGAGGCCATTGTGTTGGTGAATGTCATTGGTGATAAGCGCACAAACATCTTCCAGGTCGTGGCTTGGTGCAAAGACGCGGTTAAAGCCCATTTCTTTAAACTTCACTTCGACGTCTGCAAAGTCATGTTTACCCACAACCAGGTTGCCGCCGACATAGAGCAGAATATCGCCGAGGCCACGTTCGATGCAGCGCTCACGCAAGCCGAGGCAGTCGATATCACCGTGGCCATAGATAGATGACACCACGATGGCATCCGCGCCTGTTTCAATCGCGGCATCAATATATTCATCCTGACTCACCATCACCCCGAGGTTGATTACGTGAAAATCGTGGGAGGTAAAAACGCGATCCAGAACTTTATTGCCTACTGCATGGCAGTCAGCACCGATAACGCCAATAACAAGTGTAGATTTCTTCATGGGGAATCCTCTGTAGGGCTGATGGTCAATAAGTAAAAATTATTTTTTAATATTTAGAACATGGATTGTGACAACCTCTTAATAGAGTCGGAGTTTCTGTGGAAGCTGAAAAGGAAGCAATTGATCTATTTTCAAAATATCCTGATTAAAATGATTGTTATAATTGCATTTTGGTAAATCTGTGATGATTCAATGAGTTGTGTTGTTGTTTTTGTCGCATTGTCATTTTGTTAGTAATTTCACTAATAAATGACTTGCCATCTTTGTGATCAAAATCTTATTTTGTTATGCGAGGTTTTAATGTGCGATTTTTAATAATAGAAAAAGGTAGGTTCACTAAATAACTTGTGAACGACATAACGTTTTTTTATTTATATATCTTATATGGCAGAAATATTTTTTGTTAAATTTAAGATAAAAATGATAATAGATTGTTCGGAACATATTTAATCTTTGCCGCATAAGCATAGAGAAGGAATGACCTATAACTTATAATGATGTTTTGGGCGATGATGTTTGGGTTTCGGCGCGCGGCGGTGATCCCGCTTCAGTAGAGTCACTGAATGCAGCCGCATTTCACTTCTGATTGAGATAGTTACATCTCGGTGTTAATTATAAGTGAAAATAAAATGAATTATTTGTATAAAATAACAATGTTATGGCTTGCTAAAAAAAAACTGTGAGCTACCCAGCAAGAGTGACTCTTTATCTACCTCCTGACCGTTGCCATCTTGATGGCTTAAAAGATCGTGTGGATTTTAATTAATAATCTATCATTTATGGTAACTATGATTACTTATTGTAAAACAAGAAATTAACATGAAATTCACTAGTCATGTTATCGGTAAACATCATTAACATTAAATCTGTAAATTGATTTAAATCAATGTTTAAAACTTGGTAAACCTCATCAAATGAGGTTAAATTGCTGCAGATCAAATTGGTCTGAAAGTGGTAAATTAGCTATAAATTGATCACTATCGAAAAATGCAAATTTGTCTCGATAAAAACCTGTTTATTGTAAGGATTTTACGGCGTAATATAATTGCGGGATCAATTTGAGTGTTTTATTAACATGTTTGTAACTTTTCATCATTGTCCTTTCTTCAAATGAGAAGAAAGAGCGACGGTGGAAGGACGCAAATAAATTTGTATTGGGGCATGCGTGTGACCCTTTCTAACGGGGTTCACTCTCGGAGTCTTCATGCGATGAGCAAGGAGTCATGATGTTAGATATAGTCGAACTGTCGCGCTTACAGTTTGCCTTGACCGCGATGTACCACTTCCTTTTTGTGCCACTAACGCTGGGTATGGCGTTTTTGTTGGCCATCATGGAAACGGTCTACGTCCTTTCCGGCAAACAGATTTATAAAGATATGACCAAGTTCTGGGGCAAGTTGTTTGGTATCAACTTCGCTCTGGGTGTGGCTACCGGTCTGACCATGGAGTTCCAGTTCGGGACTAACTGGTCTTACTATTCCCACTATGTCGGGGATATTTTCGGTGCGCCGCTGGCGATCGAAGGTTTGATGGCCTTCTTCCTCGAATCCACCTTTGTAGGTCTGTTCTTCTTCGGCTGGGACCGTCTGAGTAAAGTCCAGCATATGTGCGTCACCTGGTTGGTGGCATTGGGTTCAAACCTGTCTGCGCTGTGGATCCTCGTGGCGAACGGCTGGATGCAAAACCCAATTGCAGCGGATTTCAACTTCGAAACCATGCGCATGGAGATGCTGAGCTTCTCTGAACTGGTGCTTAACCCGGTTGCACAGGTGAAATTTGTTCACACTGTAGCGTCTGGTTATGTCTGCGGCGCGATGTTCGTTCTGGGTATCAGCTCTTACTATATGCTGCGCGGTCGTGACTTCGCATTTGCTAAGCGTTCTTTTGCCATCGCTGCCAGCTTCGGTATGGCTGCCATTCTGTCTGTTATCGTTCTGGGTGATGAGTCCGGTTACGAAATGGGCGACGTGCAGAAAACCAAACTTGCCGCGATTGAAGCAGAGTGGGAAACCCAGCCTGCACCGGCATCCTTTACGCTGTTCGGTATTCCGGACCAGGATGCGCAGGAAAACCATTTTGCGATTCAAATCCCTTACGCGCTGGGCATCATTGCCACCCGCTCTGTTGATACGCCGGTCATTGGTCTGAAAGACCTGATGGTGCAGCACGAAGAGCGTATCCGTAACGGGATGAAAGCGTATCAGCTGCTGGAAGAACTGCGTGCGGGTTCCACCGATCAGGCCGTTCGTGACCAGTTCAACAGCATGAAGAAAGACCTGGGATATGGTCTGCTGCTGAAACGCTATACCGACAAAGTGACCGACGCGACCGAAGCACAAATTCAGCAGGCAACGAAAGATTCTATTCCTCGTGTCGCTCCGCTGTACTTTGCGTTCCGTATCATGGTGGCGTGCGGCATTCTGATGCTGGCTATCATTGCGGTTTCCTTCTGGACCGTCATTCGTAACCGTATCGGTGAGAAAAAATGGCTGCTGCGCACGGCGCTGTATGCGCTTCCGCTGCCATGGATTGCGATTGAGTCCGGTTGGTTTGTTGCAGAGTACGGGCGTCAGCCGTGGGCGATAGGTGAAGTGCTACCGACAGCCGTGGCGAACTCGTCACTGACTGCGGGCGACCTGATCTTCTCGATGCTGTTGATTTGCGGCCTGTATACCCTGTTCCTGGTGGCTGAACTGTACCTGATGTTCAAGTTCGCACGCCTTGGCCCGAGCAGCCTGAAAACCGGTCGTTATCACTACGAGCAGTCCACTGTGACTTCTCAGCCGGCACGCTAAGACAGGAGTCGTCAAATGATCGATTATGAAGTATTGCGTTTTATCTGGTGGCTGCTGGTTGGCATTCTGCTGATTGGTTTTGCAGTCACTGATGGTTTCGACATGGGGGTGGGCATGCTCACCCGTTTCCTCGGTCGTAATGATACCGAGCGTCGAATTATGATTAACTCCATCGCCCCACACTGGGACGGTAACCAGGTTTGGCTCATCACCGCGGGCGGCGCATTATTTGCTGCCTGGCCGATGGTGTATGCCGCTGCGTTCTCCGGCTTCTATGTGGCGATGATTCTGGTACTGGCGTCCTTGTTCTTCCGTCCGGTCGGTTTTGATTACCGCTCTAAGATTGAAGACATGCGCTGGCGCAACATGTGGGACTGGGGCATCTTCATTGGTAGCTTCGTACCGCCGCTGGTCATTGGTGTGGCGTTCGGTAACCTGCTGCAAGGGGTTCCGTTCCATATGGATGAGTACATGCGTTTGTACTACACCGGTAACTTCTTCCAGTTACTGAATCCGTTTGGTCTGCTGGCCGGTGTAGTAAGCGTGGGCATGATCATCACTCAGGGCGCGACCTATCTGCAGATGCGTACTGTAGGTGAACTGCACCTGCGTGCACGTGCTACTTCACAGGTTGCCGCGCTGGTTACTCTGGTGTGCTTCGCGCTGGCCGGTGTCTGGGTGATGTACGGTATTGACGGTTATGTTGTGACCTCTGCACTGGATCACCACGCTGCCTCTAACCCGATGACCAAAGAAGTCGCGCGAGTTGCGGGCGCATGGATGGTGAACTTTAACAATGCACCTATCCTGTGGCTGGTTCCGGCTCTGGGTGTAGCCCTGCCGCTGCTGACCATCCTGACGTCTCGTATGGAGAAAGGGGCCTGGGCGTTCGTCTTCTCTTCACTGACGTTGGCCTGCATCATCCTGACTGCGGGTATCGCAATGTTCCCATTTGTGATGCCATCCAGCACCATGATGAATGCCAGCCTGACCATGTGGGATGCTACCTCCAGCCAGAGAACATTGAACCTGATGACCTGGGTTGCGGCGGTGTTTGTACCGATCATTCTGCTCTACACCAGCTGGTGTTATTGGAAAATGTTCGGTCGTATCACCAAAGAAGATATTGAAAACAACACCCACTCTCTGTACTAAGTAAGGAGCTTAAAATGTGGTATTTCGCATGGATTTTGGGAACGCTTCTTGCCTGTGCATTTGGGATAATCACAGCGCTGGCGCTTGAGCATGTCGAAGCAGGCAAAGCAGGGCCAGAAGAAAGCTAATGACCAACGTTATCGCGATGTTATATAACGCGATGGATAAGCGCCCCTTGCGGGCGCTTTCTTTAGTCATGGCGTTAGTGTTGGCAGGATGTATTTTTTGGGATCCCTCACGCTTCGCAGCAAAAACCAGCGAGCTTGAAATCTGGCATGGCCTTCTGCTGATGTGGGCGGTCTGCGCTGGCATTATCCATGGCGTCGGGTTTCGTCCTCGCGCGGTGCACTGGCAGGGCATCTTCTGCCCGCTGATAGCCGACATCGTGCTGGTGGTTGGTCTGATTTTCTTCTTCTTTTGAATAAGAAACATCCTTAAATATTTATGGGCTTGCATAAGCCCATAATTTTTTACTCTCCGTTTACTTTCCCCCATTCCAAAGCATCATTCCCGCGCGTATAGTAGCACCGGTTAAAAGCTCTAACTTTTGTTGCATTACCGGGATGTAAAGTGAATACAACGCGATATACAAACGACATTCTTGAAGCATCGCGGCGGCAAGAACGCGAGTCACCTGGCGCTTACAAAAGTAAGTAACCGGTGTGAGTGGGCGAAGCCAACAAAGAGGCAGTAAGAATGAATAAGTATATTTTTCGATGGCCGGTTCGTGTCTATTATGAAGACACCGACGCCGGTGGGGTGGTTTACCACGCCAGTTACGTCGCTTTTTATGAACGAGCACGCACAGAGATGCTGCGTCATCATCACTTTAGTCAGCAAGTGCTGCTGGCCGAACGTGTAGCCTTTGTGGTGCGCAAGATGACCCTGGAATATTTTGCGCCAGCCAGGCTCGACGACATGCTCGAAGTCCAAACCGAAATTACGTCAATGCGTGGCACCTCATTGGTTTTCACGCAACGCATTGTCAACGCAGAGAACACCGTGCTGAATGAAGCCGAAGTTCTGATTGTTTGCGTTGATCCACTCAAGATGAAGCCTCGTGCGCTTCCCAAGTCTATTGTCGCGGAGTTTAAGCAGTGACTGACATGAATATCCTTGATTTGTTCCTGAAGGCAAGCCTTCTGGTTAAACTTATCATGTTGATTTTGATTGGTTTCTCAATCGCATCCTGGGCCATTATTATCCAGCGGACCCGTATACTGAATGCGGCTTCACGTGAAGCAGAAGCGTTTGAAGACAAGTTTTGGTCCGGCATCGAATTATCGCGCCTGTATCAGGAAAGTCAGGGGCGTCGTGATAACCTGACGGGTTCTGAACAAATTTTCTACAGCGGATTCAAAGAATTTGCGCGATTGCATCGGGCTAATAGCCATGCACCGGAAGCGGTGGTTGAGGGGGCATCCCGTGCGATGCGTATCTCCATGAACCGTGAGCTGGAAACACTGGAAACGCATATTCCGTTCCTCGGCACCGTCGGTTCCATCAGTCCGTATATCGGTCTGTTCGGTACCGTTTGGGGGATCATGCATGCGTTTATCGCCCTCGGTGCGGTAAAACAGGCAACCTTGCAAATGGTTGCTCCGGGTATCGCAGAAGCACTGATTGCCACCGCAATCGGTCTGTTTGCGGCAATCCCGGCGGTAATGGCGTACAACCGACTGAATCAGCGTGTGAATAAGCTGGAACTGAATTACGACAACTTCATGGAAGAGTTCACCGCGATTCTGCACCGCCAGGCGTTTACCGTTAGCGAGAGCAACAAGGGGTAAACCATGGCCAGAACGCGTGGACGAGGTCGTCGCGAACTTAAGTCCGAAATCAATATTGTACCGCTGCTCGATGTACTGCTGGTGCTGCTGCTGATCTTTATGGCAACGGCGCCGATCATTACCCAGAGCGTGGAAGTCGATCTGCCGGATGCGACCGAATCGCAGGCCGTCAGCAGTAACGACGAACCACCGGTCATTATTGAAGTTTCCGGTGTTGGGCAGTACAGCGTGGTGGTTGAGAAAGACAGAATGGATCAACTGCCGCCGGAGCAGGTTATCGCGGAAGCGAAAAGCCGCCTGCAGACCAATCCGAAAACGGTCTTCTTAATCGGTGGTGCGAAAGACGTGCCTTATGATGAAATAATTAAAGCGCTGAATCTGTTACACAGCGCAGGCGTGAAATCGGTTGGCTTGATGACGCAGCCAATCTGATGTCTGCGTATTCCTGGCTTGAAAGATAGCGCGTAACAGGCGAACAGTTTTTTGGGAACCCAGAGTGTCAAAGGCAACCGAACAAAACGACAAGCTCAAACGGGCGATAATTATTTCAGCGGTGCTGCATGTCATTTTATTTGCGGTACTGATCTGGAGTTCGTTCGATGAGCACATTGATGCTTCAGGCGGCGGTGGCGGTTCGTCTATTGACGCCGTCATGGTCGACCCTGGTGCCGTTGTTCAACAGTACGACAGGCAACAGCAGCAGCAGGCAAGTGCGAAACGCGCAGAAGAACAGCGTGAAAAGCAGGCGCAGCAGCAGGCCGAGGAACTTCGTGAGAAGCAGGCGGCCGAGCAGGAACGACTGAAGCAGCTAGAGAAAGAACGTTTAGCCGCGCAGGAAAAAGTGCGCGAACAGACGGAACAGCAAAAACAGGCTGAAGCTGCGGCCGCGAAAGCGCAGGAGCAACAGAAGCAGGCTGAAGAAGCGGCGGCGAAAGCTGCTGCAGACGCCAAAGCCAAGGCGGACGCTCAGGCGAAACAAGCTGCAGATTCTGCGAAGAAAGCCGCCGCTGACGCGGCGAAAAAAGCAGAGGCTGACGCCGCAGCAAAAGCCGCCGCTGATGCGAAGAAAGTTGCCGAGGCGCAAGCCGCCAAGGCTGCTGCAGATGCAGCGAAAAAAGCACAAGCAGAAGCCGCTAAGCAAGCTGCTGCCGAGAAGGCCGCAGCAGAGAAGGCCGCTGCAGCTGCAGAGAAAGCTGCAGCCGCGAAAGCTGCCGCCGCTGAAAAGGCCGCTGCTGATAAGAAAGCAGCAGCCGAAAAAGCGGCAGCAGACAAGAAAGCCGCCGCTGCAGAAAAGGCCGCCGCAGACAAGAAAGCTGCCGCTGATAAAGCCGCTGCTGCTAAAAAAGCCGCGGCGGAGAAAGCTGCTGCCGCCTCTGGCGTTGACGATCTGTTAGGTGATTTAAGCTCCGGTAAGAATGCACCGAAATCAGGTGGTGGCGCGAAAGGTAGCGGACAACCGTCGAAAGACAGTGGTACAAGTGGTGCGAATGGTGGCGCAACAGGTGCTGATATCAGCGCTTACGCGAAGCAAATTCAGGTCGCGATTCAGAGCCGTCTGTTTGATGCGGGCCTCTACCAGGGTAAACAATGCGTACTGCACATTAACCTGGCACCAGATGGACGATTAAAGAGTGTGACATCTGAAGGTGGAGATCCTGCACTATGCCAGGCCGCGTTAGCGGCGGCGAGATCGGCAAGTATTCCTAAACCGCCTAACCAGGCTGTTTACGAAAAGATAAAAGACGCCAAACTGGATTTTAAACTGTAACCGTTTTTCCGTATTTTCGGACGAAAACAGTCTAAGGTTGAGACAGAGTTCTGGTAGTTTTGTGTATTTGAGTTTGTTAACATTCTGCTAAATTATCGTGGGCTTTTGGTCCAGATAAGGGAGATATGATGAAGCAGGCATTACGAGTAGCATTTGGTTTTCTGATGCTGTGGGCAGCGGTGCTGCATGCAGAAGTACGTATCGAGATCACCCAAGGGGTGGACTCGGCGCGCCCGATTGGTGTTGTCCCGTTCCAGTGGGCAGGGCCGGGTGCTGCACCTGAAGATATCGGTGGTATCGTGGGCGCTGACCTGCGTAACAGCGGTAAATTCAACCCATTAGACCGGTCTCGTCTGCCTCAGCAGCCGGGCACTGCGGCTGAAGTTCAGCCTGCGGCATGGTCTGCGCTGGGTATTGATGCCGTAGTAGTCGGTAAGGTTACGCCGAATCCGGACGGTTCCTACAGCGTGGCTTATCAGCTGGTGGATACCGGCGGTGCGCCGGGTACCGTACTGGCACAGAACACCTACAAAGTGAACAAGCAGTGGCTGCGTTACGCGGGCCATACTGCCAGTGACGAAGTGTTTGAAAAACTGACCGGTATTAAGGGCGCATTCCGTACCCGTATCGCGTACGTTGTTCAGACTAACGGTGGCCAGTTCCCGTATGAATTACGCGTGTCTGACTACGATGGCTACAACCAGTTTGTGGTTCACCGCTCTCCGCAGCCGTTGATGTCTCCGGCATGGTCTCCGGACGGGTCTAAACTGGCCTACGTAACCTTTGAAAGCGGTCGTTCTGCGCTGGTTATCCAGACGCTGTCTAACGGCGCTGTGCGTCAGGTTGCGTCATTCCCGCGTCACAACGGTGCGCCAGCATTCTCTCCGGATGGCAGCAAACTGGCATTTGCCCTGTCTAAAACCGGTAGCCTGAATCTGTATGTGATGGACATTGGCTCTGGCCAAATCCGTCAGGTCACTGATGGTCGCAGCAACAACACGGAACCAACCTGGTTCCCGGACAGCCAAAACCTGGCCTTCACGTCTGACCAGGCCGGTCGTCCGCAGGTATACAAAGTTAACGTCAACGGCGGTGCTCCGCAGCGCATAACCTGGGAAGGTTCGCAAAACCAGGATGCGGATGTCAGCAGCGACGGTAAATTTATGGTAATGGTAAGCTCAAACAGTGGGCAGCAACACATTGCCAAACAAGATCTGGTAGCGGGTGGCGTACAAGTTCTGTCGTCAACGTTCCTGGATGAAACGCCAAGTCTGGCACCTAACGGCACTATGGTAATCTACAGCTCTTCTCAGGGGATGGGATCCGTGCTGAATTTGGTTTCTACAGATGGGCGTTTCAAGGCGCGTCTTCCGGCAACCGATGGTCAGGTTAAATTCCCTGCCTGGTCGCCGTATCTGTGATAATAAATAATTGATTAATAAAGGAATCATTGAAATGCAACTGAACAAAGTGCTGAAAGGGCTGATGATTGCTCTGCCTGTTATGGCTATTGCGGCATGTTCTTCTAACAAGAACGCCAGCAATGACGGCAGCGAAGGCATGCTGGGTGCCGGCACTGGTATGGATGCAAACGGCAGCGGCAACATGTCCTCCGAAGAGCAAGCGCGTCTGCAGATGCAACAGCTGCAGCAGAACAACATCGTTTACTTTGATCTGGACAAGTACGATATCCGTTCTGACTTCGCTGCAATGCTGGATGCGCACGCTAACTTCCTGCGTAGCAACCCGTCTTACAAAGTCACCGTAGAAGGTCATGCGGACGAACGTGGTACTCCTGAGTACAACATTTCCCTGGGTGAGCGTCGTGCGAACGCCGTTAAGATGTACCTGCAGGGTAAAGGCGTTTCTGCTGACCAGATCTCCATCGTTTCTTACGGTAAAGAAAAACCTGCAGTACTGGGTCATGACGAAGCGGCTTACTCCAAAAACCGTCGTGCCGTACTGGTTTACTAAGAGAATTGCATGAGCAGTAACTTCAGACATCACCTGTTGAGTCTGTCGTTACTGGTTGGCATAGCGGCCCCTTGGGCCGCTTTTGCACAGGCGCCAATCAGTAGTGTCGGCTCAGGCTCGGTCGAAGACCGTGTCACTCAACTCGAGCGTATTTCTAACGCTCACAGTCAGCTTTTAACCCAACTCCAGCAACAACTCTCCGATAACCAGTCCGATATTGATTCCCTGCGTGGTCAAATTCAGGAAAGTCAGTATCAACTGAATCAGGTTGTTGAGCGCCAGAAGCAGATTTTGACGCAGATGGACAGTCTTAGCAGCGGTGGTACGCCAGCGGCGCAGCCAGCAGCGGGCGACCAGAGCGGGGCTGCGGCCCCTGCGTCGGGTGCAGGCGCAGCAGCGACGTCAGGCGTTCCAGCAAGCTCTGGCGATGCGAATACCGATTACAATGCGGCAATTGCGCTGGTGCAGGATAAATCCCGCCAGGATGACGCGATTGAAGCATTTCAGAACTTCATCAAAAATTACC
This sequence comes from Citrobacter sp. KH_055_1, assembly GCF_057838705.1. Lineage (NCBI taxonomy): Bacteria > Pseudomonadati > Pseudomonadota > Gammaproteobacteria > Enterobacterales > Enterobacteriaceae > Citrobacter > Citrobacter sp. KH_055_1. Next base: position 3,258,229 of record NZ_CM174473.1, on the reverse strand, counting down.
CTGATTCCACCTACCTGCCGAACGCGAATTACTGGCTGGGACAGTTGAATTACAACAAGGGTAAAAAAGATGATGCGGCGTTCTATTTTGCATCGGTAGTTAAAAACTTCCCGAAATCACCGAAGGCTGCAGACGCGATGTACAAAGTTGGCGTCATCATGCAGGACAAAGGTGATAAAGAAAAAGCCAAAGCGGTTTATCAACAGGTTATCACTAAATACCCTGGTACTGATGGCGCGAAACAAGCGCAAAAACGCCTCGGCGCGATGTAATGCGCACCATGCGACCAGAAATCGTGTTATTTCTGGTCGCGTCGTGTGATTCCTAAGCAGTTGAGTTATTTACATCGAAATTTTTGTTGCGCTAAAATCTGAAATCAGTAATATATGCCGCCGTTGCCAAGGGATATCAAACAGCCCGAAAGCGGCCAAAAAAGTGGGGCGTTAGCTCAGTTGGTAGAGCAGTTGACTTTTAATCAATTGGTCGCAGGTTCGAATCCTGCACGCCCCACCACTAACTTAGCAGTAAGCAGTATCCAGCGTAGTATCGGGTGATTAGCTCAGCTGGGAGAGCACCTCCCTTACAAGGAGGGGGTCGGCGGTTCGATCCCGTCATCACCCACCACTCGGGGCGTTAGCTCAGTTGGTAGAGCAGTTGACTTTTAATCAATTGGTCGCAGGTTCGAATCCTGCACGCCCCACCAATTATTTTTGGTGGTTCCGAGTAAAAAATATTTCAGGCAACACCCGTATGGGGCGTTAGCTCAGTTGGTAGAGCAGTTGACTTTTAATCAATTGGTCGCAGGTTCGAATCCTGCACGCCCCACCAATATCGCGGTGGGTTCCTGAAAACAGTAAAGCAGTAAACCCCATATGGGGGCGTTAGCTCAGTTGGTAGAGCAGTTGACTTTTAATCAATTGGTCGCAGGTTCGAATCCTGCACGCCCCACCAGTGTAAAAAGGCGCCCTAAAGGCGCCTTTTTGCTATCTGCGATTTATAAGATTCGAACCTACTTTCCTGATGGTGCCGCGCTTATCAGATCTACGAAGCTACAAATCGACACCGTACCTGTAGGCCGGATAAGACGCCAGTCGCCATCCGGCATTGTCCAACGCAATTATTGTGACTTTTTTACGCCAATCCGCTATCTTGTTTAGCATATAAAACAAATCTAACCGATTATGGCGTACGTCACGCTTTTACTCGGTTATTTCGTTAAGCCAGTAAAACGAGAAAGCATGATGAGCGTGATGTTTGACCCTGAAGCCGCAATTTATCCGTTTCCGCCTAAGCCGCTGCCGCTGAGCGAAGATGAAAAACAATTTTATCGCGAGAAAATCAAACGCCTGCTAAAAGAGCGCGATGCTGTGATGGTGGCGCACTATTATACCGACCCAGAGATCCAACAGCTGGCTGAGGAAACCGGTGGATGCATTTCTGACTCGCTGGAGATGGCGCGGTTTGGCTCAAAGCATTCGGCCTCTACGCTGCTGGTGGCTGGGGTCCGATTTATGGGCGAAACGGCTAAAATCCTCAGCCCGGAAAAGACCATTTTGATGCCAACGCTGCAGGCGGAATGTTCCTTAGACCTGGGCTGTCCAATCGACGCATTCAGTGCATTTTGCGATTCGCATCCTGACCGTACCGTCGTGGTGTATGCCAACACGTCGGCGGCAGTGAAAGCGCGTGCGGACTGGGTGGTGACATCCAGCATTGCGGTTGAACTTATTGAGCACCTGGATAGTTTAGGTGAAAAAATCATCTGGGCTCCGGACAAGCATCTGGGCAACTACGTGCAAAAACAGACCGGAGCCGATGTTCTTTGTTGGCAAGGGGCCTGTATCGTCCATGACGAATTCAAAACACAGGCATTAACGCGCATGAAAGGGTTATATCCCGACGCAGCCGTGCTGGTACACCCTGAATCGCCTCAATCAATAGTCGATATGGCCGATGCCGTGGGGTCGACGAGTCAGCTCATCAACGCGGCAAAAACGTTACCGCATAAGCAGCTTATCGTGGCGACTGACCGGGGTATTTTTTACAAAATGCAGCAGGCTGTGCCGGACAAAGAGTTGCTTGAAGCCCCGACTGCCGGCGAAGGGGCAACCTGTCGCAGCTGTGCGCATTGCCCGTGGATGGCGATGAACGGCCTCAAAGCGATTGCAGAGGGCCTTGAGCAAGGTGGGGCAGCCCATGAGATACAGGTTGATGACGCGCTGCGAGAAGGGGCACTATTGCCGTTAAACCGCATGCTGGAATTTGCGGCTACACTACGAGCTTAAATAAAGTATTGCTCTGGGGGAAAAGATGGATTTTTTTAGCACGCAGAATATTTTGGTTCATATCCCGATTGGCGCGGGGGGATACGACCTGTCATGGATTGAAGCAGTGGGGACCGTTGCCGGTTTACTGTGCATTGGTTTGGCAAGCCTTGAGAAAATCAGCAACTACGTCTTTGGTCTGATAAACGTCACGCTGTTTGCGATCATCTTCTTTCAGATCCAACTCTACGCCAGCCTGTTATTACAGGTGTTCTTTTTTGCCGCCAATATCTACGGCTGGTATGCCTGGTCCCGGCAAACCAGCCAACATGAGGCTGAGCTGAAAATTCGCTGGCTGCCGCTGCCGAAAGCGCTAGGTTGGCTGGCGGCTTGCGTGGTGGCGATTGGTCTGATGACGGTATTTATCGATCCGGTCTTCGCGTTTCTGACCCGTATGGCCGTGAACATTATGCAAGGGCTGGGATTACAGGTTGCCGCACCTGAGTTGCAACCCGATGCATTCCCGTTCTGGGATTCCTGCATGATGGTGCTGTCGATTGCGGCGATGATCCTGATGACGCGGAAATACGTTGAAAACTGGCTGCTGTGGGTGATCATTAACGTCATCAGCGTGGTGATCTTCGCCCTACAAGGCGTGTATGCGATGTCGCTGGAATACATGATCCTCACCGTTATTGCGCTTAACGGCAGCAGGATGTGGATGAACAGCGCGCGCGAACGTGGCTCACGCGCGCTCTCCCCTTAGTGATGGTGATGTGAATGGCCGGACAGTCCCTGATACAGGTGGCAGTCCGGTCCGTTGCATGGCTGATATTCCATCTGGATCGTTGCGTGTTCAATCTGATAATGATGCGTCAGGAAATGTTGAATGCGTTCCAGCAATGCGTCGTGATCGTGCGGGGGAACCACCTGCACATGTAGCGTCATCACCGGTTTCTCACCCACCATCCAGACGTGCACATGGTGCACGTTGCGAACTTCAGGAATATCCCGGCTGAGGTGGCGCTGTAGCGCGGGAATATCCAGTGACAGCGGTGCGCCTTCGAGTAATTCGTTCACGCTATCTTTCAATAACCGCCAGGCGCTACGCAGTACCAGCACGGAAACCAGAATCGACAGGATCGGATCCGCTGGCGTCCAGCCAGTCCAGATGATGATCAACGCCGCGATGATCGCGCCAACCGACCCCAGTAAATCGCCCATTACGTGCAAGGCCGCGGCGCGAACATTGAGGTTCTTCTCCTCGCTCCCGCGATGCAGCACCCAAAAGGCAAGAACGTTAGCCAGTAAACCTGCCACGGCAATCACCATCATCATGCCGCCAGCTACCGGTCGTGGGGTATAGAAGCGCTCTATCGCCTCCCAGACGATTAAAATGGTGATCACCACTAGCGCGATAGCGTTCACAAACGCGGCCAGCGTCGTGAGCCTCAGCCAGCCGAACGTGTGTCGGATGGTCGGCGGTCGGCGAGCAAACCTGACAGCCAGCAGTGCAAAAAGCAGAGCGGCTGCATCTGTCAGCATATGGCCGGCGTCCGCCAGCAGCGCCAGCGAGCCTGACAGGATCCCGCCGACCACCTCCACGAACATAAATCCCGCCGTAATGCAGAAGGCGAACAGCAGTCGACGGGCGTTATTATCTTTGGGCAGGTCAGGGGAAGTGGGGGTATGTGAGTGCGCCATAATGTCATCCCTTTGTTATTCTCATCATTACTGTATGACATCATACCGGGTTTGGGCTGACAAAATTAAAAAGGAGAGCTTTTGCTCTCCCGTTATTAGCCATATTTTTAGCTTTACTGGGTGGTGCCGTCGGTTTTGGTGTCTACGTCATTGTTGATACCGTTTCCGGTCTCTACCTTCTTGTTGATATCCGGACAACGACCGTCTTTGCACATTGAGTTTTTGTGCATCTCGTCTTTGGTCATCCCTTCATGATTCATTGATGAACCGTTCGGATGCAGCATGGTGCCGCCCGAATTAACGTTGTTGTTGTCGACATTATTCGGTGCCACGTTCTCGCGTGCGTCCGGTGCGGTTTGCCCGGCATCCGCCGAAGAATTCGCCTGACCGTTATTTGACTGCGTGTTTGCGTCTGCAGCCAACGCCGCGCCGCTGGCGAGGCTAAGAGTGGCAGTAAGAAAGAGTGAGGCCAGCTTTGTCATTTGCATAATATGCTCCTGTTATGGTCGATATGTCGGATAACCTCTTCCAACAGTGCATGTGCCAGTTAAATCCTCAGAAGGTAGTTAACTATTTCAGTATGAAAATTAAAACCAGCATAGAATATTGAAATTAATAAAAAAATAAGCTGTTGCAGTTATAAATTGTAGTTTGGATCTCGTTTATCGCTACTTTATTGCGTTTTTTTGGCTTATTCCAGGATTAATCCGTCCAAAGTGTAAAACCCCGTTTACACTTTAGAACTGAAGATATAGATTGGAGGGATTGCATTCATTTATATAAGTATGGCAACGCTGGAATAATCATGAATTATCAGAACGACGATTTACGCATTAAAGAGATCAACGAGTTACTCCCCCCGGTCGCACTGCTGGAAAAATTCCCTGCTACTGAAAATGCCGCAAATACGGTTGCTCACGCCCGCAAAGCGATTCATAAAATTCTGAAAGGCAGCGACGATCGCTTACTGGTTGTGATCGGGCCGTGCTCGATTCATGATCCGGCAGCCGCCAAAGACTATGCCGCTCGCCTGCTGGCGCTGCGTGATGAGCTTAAAGACGAGCTTGAAATTGTCATGCGCGTCTATTTTGAAAAGCCGCGTACCACCGTAGGCTGGAAGGGGCTGATCAACGATCCGCATATGGATAACAGCTTCCAGATCAACGATGGCCTGCGCATAGCGCGTAAGTTGCTGCTGGATATTAACGACAGCGGCTTGCCAGCAGCGGGTGAATTCCTTGATATGATCACCCCACAGTACCTGGCCGATCTGATGAGCTGGGGGGCGATCGGCGCACGTACGACGGAGTCCCAGGTTCACCGTGAGCTGGCGTCCGGTCTTTCCTGCCCGGTTGGCTTTAAAAACGGGACTGACGGTACGATCAAAGTGGCCATTGATGCCATCAACGCCGCTGGCGCGCCGCACTGTTTCCTGTCGGTGACCAAATGGGGTCATTCAGCCATTGTGAATACCAGTGGTAATGGTGACTGCCATATCATTCTGCGCGGTGGTAAAGAGCCAAACTACAGTGCTCAGCACGTTGCAGACGTGAAGGAAGGGCTGGTTAAAGCAGGTCTGTCCCCGCAGGTGATGATTGACTTTAGCCATGCAAACTCCAGCAAGCAGTTTAAAAAGCAGATGGATGTCGCGAAAGACGTTTGCGGACAGGTTGCTGGCGGTGAGAAAGCGATTATTGGCGTGATGATTGAAAGTCATCTGGTGGAAGGTAATCAGAATCCGGATAGCGGCGAGCCGCTGACCTACGGTAAGAGCATTACTGATGCCTGCATCGGCTGGGAAGATACTGATGCGGTGTTACGCCAGTTGGCAAACGCGGTCAAAACGCGTCGCGGCTAACCGAGTCTCGTAGGCCTGATAAGCGTAGCGCCATCAGGCTTTTCTGCGCAGACTGCCGGGTAGCAGCGAAATAAAAAAAGCGCGGATAATCCGCGCTTTTTTATATTCAGCGAAGAAATTACTTCGCTTTACCCTGGTTGGCAACGGCGGCCGCTTTTGCCGCGATCTCGTCAGCATTACCCAGATAGTAACGTTTGATCGGCTTGAAGTTTTCGTCGAACTCATACACCAGCGGTACGCCGGTCGGAATGTTCAGTTCCAGAATTTCATCTTCGCCCATGTTATCCAGGTATTTCACCAGCGCACGCAGGGAGTTACCGTGAGCAGCGATAATCACGCGCTCACCGTTTTTCATGCGCGGCAGAATGGTTTCGTTCCAGTAAGGGATAACACGCTCGATGGTCAGCGCCAGGCTTTCGGTAACCGGCAGCTCTTTGTCAGTGAGTTGAGCATAACGCGGATCGTGCCCCGGATAGCGCTCGTCATCTTTGGTCAGCTCCGGCGGTGTTACCGCGAAGCCACGACGCCATTGTTTAACCTGCTCGTCACCGTATTTTTCAGCGGTTTCGGCTTTGTTCAGACCCTGCAGAGCGCCGTAATGACGTTCGTTCAGCTTCCAGGATTTTTCAACCGGTAGCCACGCTTGATCCAGTTCATCCAGTACGTTCCACAGGGTGTGGATGGCACGTTTTAGCACAGAAGTGTAAGCAAAATCGAAGCTGTAGCCTTCCTCTCGCAGCAGTTTGCCTGCCGCTTTTGCTTCGCCTACGCCTTTCTCGGACAGATCAACATCGTACCAACCGGTAAAGCGGTTTTCGTTGTTCCACTGACTTTCACCGTGACGTACCAGAACCAGCTTAGTTACAGCCATACACTCACTCCTATAAACCATATTGAATGATAATAGTTCTCATTATATTGCCGTAATGCGTCAGCGGCAATGCTTACGCATAACCATAGCGAAAATAGCTGCACAGTGTAAGGTTCTTGTGAACTCAAGGTTGCGATTTTGGCTTTTGGTGGTGAGGCTTTGAGCAGGTTGGGGGAGGGCAATAAACGACGAGCCCGATACTGGACTCGTCATGGTTAGTCGTCAGGCCGGAATAAACCGGTATTCCGTCACGCTGGCGTACTCTTCGCCCGGGCGCAGGAAGCAGTCCGGTTGCGGCCATTCCGGATGGTTCGGGCTGTCCGGCAGAAACTCGCTTTCCAGCGCCAGACCTTGCCAGTCGGCGTACGCCTCTGGACCACGGGACGGCGTGCCGCCGAGGAAATTCCCGGAGTAGAATTGCAAAGCCGGGGCCGAGGTGTAGACCTCCATCTGCAATTTTTCATCCTGCGACCACAGCAGCGCGACCGGCTTACGGGCATCACCTTGTGCCTGTAGCAGGAAGGCGTGATCGTAACCTTTTACGTGGTGCTGATCGTCATCGGCCAGAAATTCGCTGGCGATAACTTTTGGCGTACGGAAGTCAAAAGAAGTGCCCGCCACCGGCTTTAGGCCCTCGTGTGGGATACCCATCGCATCAACCGGCAGATACGTGTCGGCGAGGATCTGCAGCTTATGCTGGCGGACATCGGTTTTATCACCGTCGAGGTTGAAATAAACGTGGTTGGTCAGATTCACCGGGCAGGGCTTATCGACCGTCGCGCGATAGGTGATTGAAATGCGATTGTCGTCGGTCAGGCGATACTGCGCTGTCGCGCAAAGGTGGCCAGGGAAACCCTGGTCGCCATCGTCAGAGGTCAGTGCGAACAGCACCTGACGATCATTCTGATTCACTATCTGCCAGCGACGTTTATCGAAACCGTCCGGCCCGCCGTGCAGCTGGTTTTCACCCTGGCTTGGCAGTAATTCAATGGTTTCACCAGCGAAGGTGTAACGGCTGTTGGCGATACGGTTCGCGTAGCGGCCAATCGATGCCCCCAGAAACGCAGCCTGATCAGGATATTGCTCCGGGCTGGCGCAGCCGAGCAATGCTTCACGCACGCTACCATCGCTCAGAGGAATGCGGGCCGACAACAGCGTTGCGCCCCAGTCCATCAGGTTGACCACCATCCCTGCGTCATTACGCAGGGTCAGCAGACGAAACGGCTGGCCATCGGGGGCCATGACGGGAATTTCGTTTAGCACTGTCCGGCTCCTTGTGAAGGTTTACACACATAGAAGGTTTCTTTGATACCTGTTTTCGCTTCGTACTGCGCAGCGACAGCCTGCTGTACCGCAGGAACCAACGCTTCAGGGATCAGCGCCACAATGCAGCCGCCGAAGCCGCCGCCGGTCATGCGCACGCCGCCCTGGGAGCCGATGGTCGCTTTGACGATCTCCACCAGGGTATCAATTTGCGGCACGGTAATTTCAAAGTCATCGCGCATGGAGGCGTGAGATTCCGCCATCAACTGGCCCATGCGCAGCAGGTCACCTTTTGCCAGGGCATCAGCGGCTTCCACGGTACGGGCATTTTCGGTGATCACGTGGCGGACGCGTTTGGCGACGATCGGGTCCAACTCATGGGCGACGGCGTTGAATGCCTCAAGGCTGACATCACGCAGCGCGGGTTGCTGGAAGAAGCGCGCGCCGGTTTCGCACTGCTCGCGACGGGTGTTGTACTCACTGCCGACCAGCGTACGCTTAAAGTTACTGTTAATGATCACCACGGCGACGCCTTCAGGCATGGAGACCGCTTTGGTACCCAGCGTACGGCAGTCGATCAGTAGCGCATGATCTTTCTTGCCCAGCGCGGAAATCAGCTGATCCATGATGCCGCAGTTGCAACCGACGAACTGGTTTTCGGCTTCCTGACCGTTCAGGGCAATCTGCGCGCCGTCGAGCGGCAGGTGATAAAGCTGCTGGAACACGGTGCCGACCGCCACTTCCAGCGACGCTGAGGAGCTTAAGCCAGCGCCCTGCGGTACATTGCCGCTGATCACCAGATCGGCACCGCCAAAGGCGTTATTACGCTTTTGCAGGTGTTTTACCACGCCGCGGACATAGTTCGACCACTGCTGGCTGTCATGGGCGATAATCGGCGCGTCGAGAGAAAACTCATCAACCTGATTCTCGTAGTCAGCGGCAATCACGCGCACGATGCGATCGTCACGCGTCGCACAGCTGATCACGGTTTGGTAGTCGATGGCGCAAGGCAGAACGAAGCCGTCGTTATAGTCGGTATGTTCGCCAATCAGGTTGACGCGACCGGGCGCCTGAATCGTATGGGTGGCAGGGTAGCCAAATGTTTCAGCAAACAGAGATTGTGTTTTTTCTTTCAGACTCATTTTTTAAACTCCGGATTCGCGAAAATGGATGTCACTGACCGCACGCAAACGCTCGGCGGCTTGTTCTGCCGTCAGGTCGCGCTGGGTTTCCGCCAGCATTTCATAACCGACCATAAATTTACGCACGGTCGCGGAACGCAGCAGGGGCGGATAAAAATGCGCGTGCAGCTGCCAGTGTTGATTCTCTTCGCCATTAAACGGTGCGCCGTGCCAGCCCATGGAATAAGGGAAAGAACACTGGAACAGATTGTCGTAACGGCTGGTCAGTTTCTTCAGCGCCAGCGCCAGGTCGGCACGCTGCGCGTCGGTTAAATCAGTAATACGCAGCACATGTGCTTTAGGCAGTAGCAGCGTTTCAAACGGCCATGCCGCCCAGTAAGGCACGACCGCCAGCCAGTGCTCGGTTTCCACCACCGTGCGGCTGCCGTCTGCCTGTTCACGCTGGACGTAATCGACCAGCATCGGTTTGCCTTGCTCAGCGAAATACTCTTTTTGCAGGCGGTCTTCACGCTCTGCTTCATTGGGCAGGAAGCTATTGGCCCAAATCTGACCGTGCGGATGTGGGTTCGAGCACCCCATCGCTGCGCCTTTATTTTCAAACACTTGTACCCAGGGATAGGTTTTCCCCAGATCGGCCGTTTGCATCTGCCACGTTTTCACAATCTCCGTCAGCGCAGGCACGCTGAGTTCCGGCAGCGTTTTGCTGTGATCGGGTGAGAAGCAAATGACACGGCTGGTTCCACGTGCGCTCTGACAGCGCATCAACGGATCGTGACTGTCCGGTGCGTCCGGGGTGTCGGACATCAGCGCGGCAAAATCATTGGTAAAGACGTAGGTGCCGGTGTAATCCGGGTTTTTATCACCGGTTACGCGCGTGTTACCTGCACACAGGAAGCAGTCCGGGTCATGTGCAGGGAGAACCTGCTTAGACGGTGTCTCCTGCGCCCCTTGCCAGGGGCGTTTGGCGCGATGTGGTGAGACGAGGATCCACTGCCCGGTAAGCGGGTTAAAGCGGCGGTGTGGATGATCGACAGGATTGAATTGCGTCATGACGTGTCCTTAATCCGAATATCCTTGCGGATGGCGTGACTGCCAGTGCCAGGTGTCTTGTGCCATTTCGTCCAGCGTGCGGGTTACGCGCCAGTTTAATTCGCGATCGGCTTTGCTGGCATCTGCCCAGTAGGCGGGAAGATCGCCGTCACGACGCGGTGCAAAATGGTAGTTAATCGGTTTACCACAGGCTTTACTGAAGGCGTTGACCACGTCCAGTACGCTGCTGCCGACGCCCGCGCCGAGGTTATAAATATGCACACCTTGTTTACCCGCCAGTTTTTCCATAGCGACAACGTGCCCGTCGGCGAGATCCATCACGTGGATGTAATCGCGAACGCCGGTACCATCTTCGGTAGGGTAGTCGTTGCCAAATACCGCAAGCGACTCGCGGCGGCCAACGGCAACTTGAGCAATGTAAGGCATCAGGTTGTTGGGAATGCCCTGCGGATCTTCGCCCATATCGCCTGACGGATGTGCGCCAACCGGGTTGAAGTAGCGCAGCAGCGCGATGCTCCACTCTGGCTGGGCTTTTTGCAGATCGGTTAGGATCTGCTCGACCATCAGTTTGCTTTTGCCGTACGGGCTTTGCGGGGTTCCGGTTGGGAAGCTTTCAACGTAAGGAATTTGCGGCTGATCGCCATAGACTGTGGCTGAGGAGCTGAAGATGAAGTTCTTGACGTTGGCGGCGCGCATCGCGTTTACCAGACGCAGGGTACCGTTGACGTTGTTGTCATAGTATTCCAGCGGTTTGGCAACAGACTCACCCACGGCCTTCAGACCGGCAAAGTGAATGACCGTATCAATGGCGTGATCGTGGAGAATTTCGGTGATCAGCGCTTCGTTGCGGATATCCCCTTCAATGAAGGTCGGATGCTTCGTGCCTAAACGCTCGATAACGGGCAGTACGCTGCGCTTACTGTTGCAGAGGTTATCAAGGATCACTACGTCGTGACCGTTTTTCAGTAACTGCACGCACGTGTGGCTTCCGATGTAACCGCTACCACCTGTAACCAATACTCTCATAATTCGCTCCGTTAAGCCTATGGTATGGAATGATCCTAGCATAACAAAGATGCGAAAAGTGTGACATGGAATAAATTAGTGGAATCGTTTACACTTCAGTGTTTTCACCGTTTAGCGTCTTTTTTTTAATTGTAAATCATAGGTTTTGTTCACGACTGCGCCATTTATCCGAAAAAGCAGGTAAAAAAATGGGCGTCCAATGCGTACAGCACGTCAGTTAGACATGTATGGAAAATGTATTAGCCCGAAGCAGGATGTCGCTTCAGCGCTCTGACTTTCAGTCAAATTAATTTCTCTGTTCAGGTAAGTTCAAATAACAACACCGGTGGTTAGGTGTGGGCTGGTCCGGCTGAAAATTGCCGACGAGTTTCCGTAAGGCCGGGAGAACCCGCAGGGATGCGGGTTCAGGGCGCGTTTTGCATGGAGGCTTCCTCGCGCCCGGCCCGGTAGCCTGGAGGAATTAGCGGAGGGGACCACGAAGTGGCAATTTTCCCGCCGGGAGCCGGGATTGTAAAGGGCGTGGCGGAGAACGCCCTTTACCCGTTCACGGGTAGTGTGGCATCGGAGAAGCTATATACATGAGGTGAACGGAACAGCTTGCCTGAAATAACATGTTTATTATTCCAGGGACGTTTGTCGATAGCCATAGATCTCGCCGTCAGGCACAAACTCCAGTCGATGCGTAATACAGGCTGGCGCATCCTCGGCGTGGTGAGAAACGAACAGCAGCTGGGTATCACCTTCGCCGATCAGCACATCAACAAAACGGCGGATCAACTGGCGATTCAGCGGATCCAGCCCCTGCAAGGGTTCATCGAGGATTAACAGAGTAGGGTGCTTAACCAGCGCGCGAACAATCAGCGCCAGTCGCTGCTGACCCCAGGAAAGGCTGTGAAACGGCGCGTCGGCAGTACGCTTATCGATGCCCAGAATGTCTAACCACTGCTGTACCAGCTTACGCTGCCGGTCAGAAACCGCCTGGTAGATACCGATCGAATCAAAATAACCAGAGAGGATCACGTTGCGTACCGTGGTACTGACGCGGTACTCGAGGTGCAGGCTGCTGCTGACATAGCCAATGTGTTTTTTAATATCCCAGATGGTTTCACCGCTGCCGCGACGACGACCAAACAGCGTCAGTGCGTTGCTGTAACCCTGTGGGTGATCGCCGGTGATTAAGCTGAGCAGGGTGGATTTCCCCGCGCCATTTGGGCCGACAATTTGCCAGTGTTCGCCTGGATTCACCTGCCAGCTCAAGTGATGCAGAATAGGGCGATCGTTATACGAGACCACGCCATCGTTGAGCACAATACGCGGCTCGTGATCGGCCAACGTACGGCGAACAGAGGGTTCATCGGGTTCGGGTAATGTAATCCCGGCCAGTTGTTCGCTATGCGCAAGCTGGGCTATCAATGCCTGTTGCAGTAAACCGGCTTTCTCGCCGGTTTCAGTCAGGGTGCAATCCGCGAGGACGCCAGCAAACTGCACGAATTCTGGAATCTCATCAAAGCGGTTGAGGACCAGCACCAGCGTAATACCTGCCTGATGCAACGTGGCGAGCAAATCCGCTAACTGATGACGTGACGCAACGTCCAGTCCGTCAAACGGTTCATCCAGGATCAGCAATTCCGGTTCCGACATCAGCGCCTGACAAAGCAGGGTTTTACGTGTTTCGCCGGTAGAGAGGTATTTGAAACGCCTGTCGAGCAGATGCGTAATGCCAAACTGCTGCGCCAGCGCTTTGCATCGCGCTGGATTTTTGATTTCATCGAGAATGATTTCTGCCGTCGTGCGTCCGGTGTCGTCTTCGCCGGGGCTGAGGAGATCGGTGTTATTACGCTGCCATTCGTCGCTGACCAGTTGTTGCAACTGCTCAAAGGAGAGTCGGGTGATACGCGTGAACTGACAGCGGCGCTCGCCTTTTAACGGCGGCAATTCCCCCGCCAGCGCACGCGCTAACGCGGATTTCCCACTGCCGTTAGAACCGACAAACGCCCAGCTATCCCCCGCGTTCAACGTCAACGTATTCAACTGGAGCGTTTTTGTGTCGCTCAGACGAAACGTGCCTTGCGAAATTTGCAACGATGACATTTTATATCCCATGTTTTGCAGCAATGAACAACAGGGATACGTGTTCTGCGAGCCGATGTCAATCGACTCAACACAACGTGGCAATAATCACTCTGTCGGCGTTGAAATATGCGGTGACGTTAGCGCCTTCTTGCAGCGTCGCGGCGTCTTCCGACGGAACCGTGGCGCACAGCGTCTGGCCATCGGGCAGCGCCATTAACACTTCGCACTGTTCGGCGCCGCGCTCAATATGGCTGATGGTCCCCTGTAGTTGGTTATCAGCCGCCTGGGCGATAGCGTCGTCCTGGGTGATCCCCACCCATGGCGCCTTCAGCAGGACCAGCACTTCTTTACCCTCATCCAGCCCTAAACGTTCGCCACTTTGCGCCGTCAACGCGACTTTCAGCCGCGTTTCGCCATCGGCCAGCAGGACATCAACATGCTGCTGAACCTGAGAGTGGTCGCGTGCGGTAATGGTGCCAAACCACTGGTTACGGGCGCTGGTTTGCAGTGAAAAACGGGAGATGGCTGCCAGCAAACTGTTCAGCGGCAGGGCGTCGTCGTCGCTCAGGACATCAAACGCTTTCTGCTGAATTTGTGCCAGCAAATCGTAAAGTTGGATTAGGCGCTGGCCATAGCGGGTTAATACCGCGCCGCCGCCGCCTTTGCCGCCGGTGGCGCGCTCTACCAGCGTTTGCTCACTGAGCTGGTTCATCTCATTGATGGCATCCCAGGCGCTTTTATAACTGATGCCCGCATCCTTCGCGCCCTGACTAATAGAGCCGGAAAGCGCAATGTGCTTAAGCAGCGAAATGCGGCGGGGATCGGCAAACAGCTTTTGCTGAAGTTTCAGGGTAAGAAGGATTTCGGCCTGCATATCAAGCTCCTGGCAAAAGGGATATTGTGACGGAAAACCGCGCGCGCGCAAAGTCGACCGCACAAAAGGGGAGTGCAATTCTGCGTTATGGGGTTAAAATACAGCTAAGGACTATATCTGGAGTTGATCATGTTAGAGTTATTGAAAAGTCTGGTATTCGCCGTAATCATGGTTCCTGTGGTGATGGCCATCATTCTGGGGCTGATTTACGGACTGGGTGAAGTGTTCAACATTTTCTCCGGTATCGGTCAGAAAGATCAGTCCAAACAGAACCATTGATTCCCCAAACGCCCGCTCAGTCGGGCGTTTATCTTTTTCGCCTTCCAGCTCGTTTTCGGTGCCTGTGGTTTCTCAAGATCCTGCTTTTCCTGCCGATAATTTCTTTATATAACCTTTGATGGGTACGAATAACCACTGGGAAAATCCTGAATTAATCGTTATATTACTGCGTACATAACGAAGCTCAAAGGAGTTACAGATGGCACGTACATGGTTACGCTTGTTTGCAGGGGCAACACTCTCTCTTTCTGTTGCCGGGCATGCATTGGCGGATGAAGGCAAAATTACGGTGTTCGCCGCGGCGTCGCTGACGAATGCGATGCAGGACATTGCAGCCCTGTATAAAAAAGAGAAGAACGTGGACGTCGTCTCCTCTTTTGCCTCGTCTTCTACGCTGGCGCGCCAGATTGAAGCCGGTGCGCCCGCCGATCTGTTTATTTCTGCCGACCAGAAATGGATGGATTATGCGGTAGACAAAAAGTCTATCGACACCGCATCGCGTAAAACGCTGCTCGGTAACAGCCTGGTGGTCGTGGCGCCAAAAGCGAGCGAGCAGAAAGCGTTTACCATCGACAGTAAAACCAACTGGACCAACCTGTTGAACGGTGGGCGTCTGGCGGTCGGTGACCCGGAACATGTTCCGGCGGGCATTTATGCCAAAGAAGCGCTGCAAAAACTGGGCGCATGGGATACTCTGGCGCCGAAACTGGCCCCAGCTGAAGACGTACGCGGCGCACTGGCGCTGGTCGAACGTAACGAAGCGCCGCTGGGGATTGTTTACGGTTCCGATGCCGTCGCCAGCAAAGGCGTCAAAGTAGTCGCCACGTTCCCGGAAGATTCACACAAAAAAGTCGAATACCCTATCGCGATTGTTGATGGGCATTCTAACGCCACGGTCAGCGCGTTCTATGATTACCTGAAAGGACCGCAGGCTGCTGAAATCTTTAAACGTTATGGATTTACGACCAAGTAATGATACTCAGCGATCCTGAATGGCAGGCCGTTATACTGAGCCTGAAAGTTTCTTCCCTGGCCGTGCTGTTCAGCCTGCCGTTTGGGATCTTCTTTGCCTGGCTGCTGGTGCGCTGCACGTTTCCAGGTAAAGCTCTGCTCGACAGCGTGCTGCACTTGCCACTGGTACTGCCACCGGTGGTGGTCGGTTATCTGCTGTTAGTGGCCATGGGGCGACGCGGATTTATCGGCGAGCGGCTGTACGACTGGTTTGGTATTACGTTTGCCTTCAGCTGGCGCGGCGCGGTGCTGGCGGCGGCGGTGATGTCTTTCCCGCTGATGGTGAGGGCCATCCGTCTGGCGCTTGAAGGCGTGGACGTCAAGCTGGAACAGGCCGCCCGTACGCTGGGGGCCGGTCGCTGGCGCGTATTCCTGACCATCACCTTGCCGCTGATGCTACCGGGCATTATTGTCGGCACGGTGCTGGCATTTGCCCGCTCGCTCGGCGAGTTCGGCGCGACGATCACCTTCGTTTCCAATATTCCTGGCGAAACCCGCACTATCCCTTCGGCGATGTACACCCTGATCCAGACTCCTGGCGGTGAAAGCGCGGCGGCGAGACTTTGCATGATTTCTATTGTGCTGGCGTTAATTTCGCTACTGATTTCTGAGTGGCTGGCGCGCATCAGCCGCGAACGGACGGGGCGATAATCATGCTGGAACTGAATTTCACCCAGACGTTAGGCTCGCACTGTCTGACGCTCAACGAAACGTTACCCGCCACTGGCATTACCGCGATTTTTGGCGTGTCCGGGGCGGGCAAAACCTCGCTGATTAACGCCATTAGCGGACTGACGAAGCCGCAGTCCGGGCGCATTGTGCTCAACGGTCGGGTGTTGAACGATGTAGAAAATGGCATCTGTTTAACCCCTGAAAAACGCCGGGTCGGCTACGTTTTTCAGGATGCGCGCCTGTTCCCGCATTATAAAGTGCGCGGTAACCTGCGCTACGGCATGGCGAAAAGCATGGCCGGGCAGTTTGATAAGCTGGTGACGTTGTTAGGGATTGAACCGCTACTCGAGCGCCTGCCTGGTAGCCTTTCCGGCGGTGAAAAACAGCGCGTGGCCATTGGTCGGGCGCTGCTGACCGCGCCTGAGTTGCTGCTGCTTGACGAGCCGCTGGCGTCACTGGATATTCCGCGTAAGCGTGAACTGCTACCCTACCTGCAACGCCTGGCGCGCGAAATCAACATCCCGATGCTGTATGTCAGCCATTCGCTGGATGAGATTTTGCATCTGGCCGATAAAGTGATGGTGCTGGAGAACGGCCAGGTAAAAGCGTTTGGCTCGCTGGAGGATGTCTGGGGCAGCAGCGTGATGCACCCCTGGCTACCGAAAGAACAGCAAAGCAGCATCCTCAAAGTCAGCGTGCTGGAACATCATCCGCATTATTCAATGACCGCGCTGGCGCTGGGCGACCAGCATCTGTGGGTTAATAAACTGGAGCAGCCGCTGCAAACCGCGCTGCGTATTCGTATTCAGGCCTCGGATGTATCACTGGTATTACAACCGCCGCAGCAGACCAGTATTCGCAACGTGTTGCGCGCCAAGGTCGCGCAGTGCTATGACGACAACGGGCAGGTGGAAGTGCAGCTTGAGGTCGGCGGTAAAACGCTGTGGGCGAGGATCAGCCCGTGGGCCAGGGATGAACTGGGCATCAAACCTGGCCTGTGGCTGTACGCGCAAATTAAGAGCGTGTCGATAACCGCCTGATTACAGCAGGTGAGAATAAATAAATTTGGCGATGCTGTCGGTGGTGTTGTCACCAATCACGATATTGGCGCGGGCCTTGACCGCGTCATCTGCATTACCCATCGCCACGCCGGTGCCTGCGGCTTCCAGCATACTGATATCGTTAAAGTTGTCGCCAAAGGCGATGACATTCTCCATTGACCCCCCCTGTGCTTCAATCCACTGGGTCAGGCGTTTTCCTTTGCTGTTGCCTTTGCGGGCCACGTCGACCTGATCGTGCCATGACCATTCGCACTCCAGTCCCAGCTGTTGCTCAACGTGCTTGCCAAACTGCTGCAGCTTAGGAATATCTTCGTCGGTCAGGGCAAATTTCCAGACGGCGTTAACGTCCTGCGCGGCCTGCGCCAGTGAGGGGACCTGGGTAAAGGTGGGACGCTGCTCCGGCGGCAGGGTTTGCGCCCAGTTTGCGGTACGTACCACATGCCCGGTCGGGCGCTCATACAGCATGGCATCGTCTACATACATCAGACCGTGGATCTGATGTGCCTCCAGCAGATCGATCAGTTGCAGCGCCTGATCAACGGGAAGGGGATCGGATTGCAGAACCTTTTTTGCCTGATAATCATACAAGTAAGTGCCATTACAGCAAATTGCAGGTGTATCCAGCGCCAGTGCCTGATAAAAAGGATGAATAGCAACGTGATGGCGACCTGTGACAATGATAAGTTGGTAGCCGGCTTCTCTGGCGCGCGAGAGCGCTTCGAGAGAAGAGGGCAGTAAGGTTTTTTTCGGGGTCAGCAACGTACCGTCTAAATCCAGGGCAATCACGCGAGTGGTCATCAGTTATTCCAGATTAAGGTTGAGAATTGTGTCTTTGGGCATGGTACACCGAGTCGGCAACCGGACAAAATTCTGAGTCTTAATTAAGCATTCACCGTTAAAAGCGTCTACCTTAGGCGTGTGTCAGGCAATTGCAGCCACTTGCCAAAAAGTAAAAGGAGCATTCATGAAGCAAACCGTTTATACCGCCAGCCCTGAAAGTCAGCAGATCCACGTCTGGAGCCTGAACCACGACGGTTCACTGACGCTGACGCAGGTGGTTGATGTACCGGGTCAGGTGCAGCCGATGGTCGTCAGCCCGGATAAGCGCTATCTGTATGTTGGCGTGCGTCCTGAGTTTCGCGTGCTGGCCTACCGTATTGCGCCGGATGACGGTGCGCTGACCTTTGCCGCAGAATCTGCGCTGCCGGGCAGCCCGACGCATATTTCGACCGATCATCAAGGTCGTTTTGTGTTTGTCGGATCGTACAACGCAGGCAGCGTGAGCGTGACGCGTCTGGAGGATGGCCTACCGGTTGAGCTGGTGGACGTAGTAGAAGGTATGGACGGGTGCCACTCGGCCAATATCTCTCCGGATAACCGCACGCTGTGGGTTCCCGCACTGAAGCAGGATCGTATCTGTCTATTTGGCCTCAGTGATGATGGCAAGCTGATCGCACAGGATCCGGCGGAGGTGACGACCGTAGAGGGCGCGGGACCGCGTCATATGGCGTTCCATCCGAATCATCAGTACGCCTATTGCGTCAATGAGCTGAACAGTTCGGTTGATGTCTGGGAACTGAACGATCCGCACGGCAAAATTGAGTGCGTACAAACGCTGGATATGATGCCAGCTGATTTCTCCGACACCCGCTGGGCGGCAGATATTCATATCACGCCTGATGGTCGTCATCTGTATGCCTGTGACCGTACCGCCAGCCTGATTACGGTGTTTAGCGTGTCAGAAGACGGCAGCGTGCTGACCAAAGAGGGCTTCCAGCCTACCGAAACCCAGCCGCGTGGTTTTAATATCGACAGCCGCGGAAAATACCTGATTGCCGCCGGGCAGAAATCGCACCACATTGCGGTGTATGACATTGCGGGTGAGCAGGGACTGCTGACCGAGAAAGGTCGCTATGCGGTTGGACAAGGCCCGATGTGGGTCGTGATCAACGCATACTAAGACTTTATGCCAAATGGCCTACGATAAGCACACGCTTCGTAGGCCTGATAAGGCATTAGCCGCCATCAGGCACTCTGTTTCCCCTGGAGATCGGAAATCGGTCGCCACAAGTTGTCCTTCTCTTCGGCCCACAGATTTAACAGCAGAGAAAAAAAGCGTTCAGCGGGAGGAGAGAGCACCGCATCTTTACGCCGAATAACGCCTAACGTGCGCCTAATCACGGGCTCAACCAGCGGGATGCCGATCAGCGTTGGATGCGATGCGTGCGGCATGGCCAACCCTGGCAACGCGGAAACCCCCAGCCCAGCCTCCACCAGGCCAAGCGAGGTGGATAAATGGCGAACCTCGTAAAACCAATCCAGCTTCCACGGTTTGTCTGCCAGGTGTTGCTCAATCAGCAATCGGTTACCGCTCGACGAACGCACGCCTATTAATTTGCAATTCACCAGTTCTTGCCATTCGACCAGCTGTTTATGGGCGAGTGGATGATCGCGCCGACATGCCAGAACAAAGGGTTCGTTAACCAGTGGGGTGAATTCAATGGAAGAATTTGTGATGTTGTTCATGTTTATGCCAAAATCAGCCTCGTTGCAAAGCACGGATTCCATACAATTATTCGTACCTTGTTCAATAATTCGCACCTTAATATTGGGATATAGCTCATTAAATTTGCCGATCGCCAACGGTAAAAAATAGAAAACGGCGGTAGGGATACAGGATAACGTCACCATCCCGTGATAATGTGTATTCATTTTGCTGATATTAAAGATTGTTTCATCAAGGGTTCTAATTAATTCACGGGCCTCTGGTAATAACAACTGGCCTGCTTTTGTTAATGTGACTTTGCGGGTTGTTCTCTCAAATAGTTGAGTGTGTAAATACTCTTCCATTTTCTTTATTCTACGTGTTAATGCAGGTTGCGTAATATTAAGTAACTTAGCCGCATTGTTAAAAGAATTGGACTCTGCCAGCGTGACAAATGCTTTCATGCTCGATAATTCATGTTTCATTCCGACTCCAGACAAGGTTAAGGGACGTTCTGTCCTGATAGAGCGACCAGTTTACCTGCCATTGTTAATCTTGAATTAATAAAAAAAAGTCACTAATCACGACAACAAAGTCATTAGCCAGCGTATTTCACGCATGTAATCCTGTCTTTAATATGAATAATATAGTTGAGGGCATTGGCGTGAAAAAAATACCTTGCGTTATGATGCGTGGAGGAACCTCCAGAGGCGCATTTTTATTAGCAGAACATCTACCACAAGAGAAAACGCAGCGTGATGATGTATTGATTAAAATTATGGGTTCCGGGAATGCGCTGGAAATCGACGGTATTGGTGGGGGCAATCCGCTAACCAGTAAAGTGGCGATTATCAGTCGTTCAACCGACCCACAGGCAGATATTGATTATTTATTTGCTCAGGTTTTGGTGCATGAACAACGTGTCGATACCACGCCAAATTGCGGCAATATGCTTTCCGCCGTCGGGGGATTCGCCATCGAAAATGGGCTGATTGCCGCCACAGCGCCGACGACGCGCGTACGGATTCGCAATATAAACACCAATACGTTTATTGAAGCCGATGTGCAGACGCCGCAAGGTGTTGTTGAGTATGAAGGCCCGGTCAAAATAGACGGCGTACCGGGTACGTCAGCGCCTGTAGCACTCACGTTCCTGAATGCCGCGGGGTCTAAAACAGGACGTATTTTCCCAACGGGGAACCATCGTGATTGTTTTGATGCCGTTCCGGTGACCTGTATGGATATGGCGACACCGGTGGTGATTATTCCCGCTGAATATCTGGGCAAAACCGGTTATGAATCACCGGAGGAACTGGATGCTGACTCAGAATTATTAGCACGCATGGAATCTATTCGCTGTCAGGCAGGGCTGGCTATGGGGTTAGGGGATGTTTCCAATATGGTCATTCCTAAACCTATCCTTATTTCAGCGCCGCAGCAGAGTGGTGCAATTACTGTGCGCTATTTTATGCCTCACGCTTGCCATAAAGCGCTGGCGATCACTGGCGCTATTGCCATTGCCAGCAGTTGCGTGATTGCTGGGACGGTAACTCAGCAGGTAGCACCGGGGGTAGGGTATGGAAATATCAGCATTGAACACCCCGGTGGCTCACTGGATATTTATTTGAGTAATGAAAGTGATGATGCTACGGCTATTCGTGCCTCGGTGATTCGCACCGCCCGGAAAATATTTTCTGGTGAGGTTTACCTTCCCGCATAACGTTAATTAAAACGGTTATGCATCGCGGATACTGGATTTATTTCGCGAGATTGCCTGTACGTATAAATCAGGAATACCACATGAATGTGAAATCATTATGGAAGCTAATCGTTATATTGGCGATCCCCTGTATTATTGGCATTATTCCTGCGCCAGCAGGATTAACGGAACTGGCCTGGGTTCTTTTCGGTATTTATCTTGCCGCTATTGTCGGGTTGGTGATCAAACCTTTTCCTGAGCCGGTAGTGTTGTTGATTGCCGTCGCGGCATCAATGGTCGTGGTCGGTAATTTAGGTCACGGCGTACTAAAAACCAGCAGCGTTCTCAGCGGTTATGCGTCAGGCACCACGTGGCTGGTTTTCTCTGCATTTACGCTAAGTGCCGCGTTTGTGACTACCGGTCTGGGCAAGCGCATTGCCTATATTTTGATCGGCAAAATCGGGAATACCACACTGGGGCTAGGCTACGTCACTGTTTTTCTGGACCTGGTTTTGGCGCCAGCAACACCATCTAACACCGCGCGAGCGGGAGGGATTGTGCTGCCAATCATCAATAGCGTGGCGGTGGCATTGGGGTCTGAACCAGACAGAAGCCCACGCCGTGTTGGCCACTACCTGATGATGACGGTCTATATGGTCACCAAAACCACCAGCTATATGTTTTTTACCGCCATGGCAGGCAACATCCTGGCATTGAAAATGATTAACGATATCTGTCACCTGCAGTTAAGTTGGGGCGGATGGGCGCTGGCGGCGAGTTTACCTGGTATTGTGATGTTGCTCCTGACTCCGTTAGTTATCTACTTTATGTATCCGCCTGAAATTACCAAAGTGGATAACAAAACCATCGCCAAAGCCGGGCTCCAGGAACTGGGGCCGATGAAAGGGCGAGAAAAAATGCTGTTGGGCATTTTTGTTCTTGCACTATTAGGGTGGATCTTCAGTAAAAGCCTCGGCGTTGATGAATCAACGGTGGCCATTGTAGTGATGGGCGCGATGCTCCTCTTGGGCGTAGTGACCTGGGATGATGTGGTAAAAAATAAAGGGGGCTGGAATACCTTAATTTGGTACGGCGGAATTATTGGCCTGAGTTCTTTATTATCGAAAGTGAAGTTTTTTGACTGGTTAGCTGAACTGTTCAAAAATAACCTCTCTTTTGACAATCATAGCAATGTAGCCTTCTTCGTTATTTTGTTCCTGAGTATTATTGTCCGCTATTTCTTCGCTTCCGGTAGCGCTTATATTGTGGCGATGATGCCCGTCTTTGCCATGTTAGCGAATGTCTCTGGTGCACCACTGATGTTAACGGCTCTGGCATTACTGTTCTCTAACTCATATGGCGGAATGGTAACCCATTATGGCGGCGCGGCGGGTCCGGTTATTTTCGGTGTGGGCTATAACGACATTAAATCGTGGTGGCTGGTTGGCGGCATGCTGACATTCTTAACTTTTATTGTGCATATCACCCTGGGCGTATGGTGGTGGAGCATGTTGATTGACTGGAATATGTTGTAAATAACACGTCAATCTTCAGCCTATTAAATTTATTGATTAACAATGCCTTTGTGCACGGTATTTGTGCGGGCGTTGTACCATGGAGTATGTGATGATTAAATTATATGAGAAAGGCGTCTTTCTCTCCGAAAACAATGAACTGTTAACCGAGGAACATTGTTCCGGGCATATCGAAAAAGATCACGCGAAAAAAGGGACTATCGCCTGGTCGATTCTGTCGGCACACAATACGTCGGGAGATATGAACAAGCTTAAAATTAAGTTTGACTCATTAGCGTCACACGATATTACCTTTGTCGGCATTATTCAGACAGCGAAAGCCTCAGGCATGGAGCGTTTCCCGTTGCCTTACGTGTTGACCAACTGCCATAACGCATTATGTGCGGTAGGCGGGACCATTAACGGTGACGATCATCTGTTCGGGCTGTCCGCGGCGCAACGCTATGGGGGCATTTTTGTGCCTCCACATATTGCGGTGATCCATCAATATATGCGTGAGATGATGGCCGGTGGCGGAAAAATGATCCTCGGCTCAGACAGCCATACGCGCTATGGCGCACTGGGCACAATGGCAGTCGGTGAAGGTGGCGGCGAGCTGGTCAAGCAACTGTTAAACGATACCTGGGATGTTGATTATCCTGACGTTGTTGCGGTCTATCTGACCGGAAAACCGGCACCTGGCGTGGGGCCGCAGGATGTCGCGCTAGCTATTATCGGCGCGGTGTTTAAAAACGGCTACGTCAAAAATAAAGTGATGGAGTTTGTCGGTCCGGGTATTAAGTCTCTCTCCACAGATTTTCGCAACAGCGTTGATGTGATGACGACAGAAACCACCTGTCTGAGCTCCGTCTGGCAAACGGATGACGAAACTCGCAGTTGGCTGGCGCTACATGGCCGTGAGCAAGACTATCGCCTGCTGAACCCGCAGCCGATGGCGTATTACGATGGCTGTATTTATGTTGATCTGAGCGCCATCAAGCCAATGATCGCGCTGCCTTTCCACCCCAGCAATGTCTATGAAATTGACACCCTCAATGAGAATCTCACCGATATTCTTCGCGGGATCGAAATTGAATCTGCGCGTATCGCGCAAGGGAAAGCCAGCCTCTCACTGCTCGACAAAGTTGAGAATGGGCGTTTAAAAGTACAGCAGGGGATCATTGCCGGGTGCTCGGGCGGCAACTACGAAAACGTGATTGCCGCCGCCAGTGCGCTACGCGGTCAATCCTGCGGTAGCGACACCTTCTCGCTGGCGGTCTACCCCTCATCACAGCCGGTGTTTATGGACTTAGCGAAGAAAGGCGTGGTGGCGGATTTGATGGGCGCGGGTGCCATTATCCGAACTGCGTTCTGTGGCCCTTGCTTCGGTGCGGGTGACACACCAGTCAATAACGGGCTGAGCATTCGCCATACCACACGTAATTTCCCTAACCGCGAAGGCTCGAAGCCGGGCAACGGGCAAATGTCAGCCGTGGCGCTGATGGACGCGCGTTCCATAGCCGCAACGGCGGTAAACGGCGGATTCCTGACCCCGGCAACCGACCTGGACTGTTGGGACGAAATTCCGGCCTATGCATTTGATCCTGCGCCTTATAAAAGTCTTGTGTATCAGGGCTTTGTGAAAGGTGCCACGCAGCAGGCGTTAATCTATGGTCCCAATATTAAAGACTGGCCGGAGCTGGGTGCACTGACTGATAATATTTTGTTGAAGGTCGCCTCGAAAATTCTTGATGAAGTGACCACGACCGACGAGCTGATTCCATCAGGAGAGACGTCGTCCTATCGCTCAAATCCTTTAGGGTTGGCGGAATTTACGCTTTCACGGCGGGATCCCGGTTACGTGGGGAGGAGTAAAGCTACTGCTGAGCTGGAAAAACAGCGACGGGCTGGTGGTGTAAACAGCGCATTGTCACCCATCTTCGACCGTATTCGTCAGATTGCCGGTCAGGAAGATGTTGTGCCACTGGAAACGGGGATTGGCAGCATGATTTATGCCGTCAAACCGGGAGATGGTTCCGCGCGTGAGCAGGCGGCAAGCTGCCAGCGCGTGATAGGTGGGCTGGCGAATATCACAGAGGAATATGCCACCAAGCGTTACCGTTCCAACGTCATCAACTGGGGGATGCTGCCGCTGCAAATGAGCGGGAAGCCGTCTTTCGAGGTGGGTGATTATATTTACATTCCCGGTATTCGCCGCGCGCTGGACGCATGCAGTCGCGAGATTACCGCATACGTACTGTATGAGAATGGCTCGGTCAGTGAAATTAGCCTGTATATGGAAAGTCTGACGGCGGAAGAGCGTGAAATCATCAAGGCAGGAAGTTTGATTAACGCGAATAAAGCGCGTTTGATGTAAGGCTTACTGTAGGCCGGATGGCGGTTTTCGTCGCCATCCGGCACATTGCCCGGTGGCGCATGCGCTTACCGGGCCTACATAAGAGAATGACGTTTACTGCTTCGGCTCGGCAACCACTTTGCTACCCACACCGCGGTTGTTGTATTCCCACATGCGGTTAAAGTTGGTGTCGTTCAGGTTACGCTGGATTTCACCTTTGTCGTCTTCCGCACCGGTGTTGCCGGTAAACGGATGCTTACCGATTACGCTGTCACCCCATGGCTTCGCCATGTTAAAGCCTTCGTTGATCACGCTGTCGCGGATCACCACCTGACCGTTGGTATTAGCATCGACATCCAGTGAGCGGCCTAACTGCGCCACGCCATCACCGGCAGCCGTAAAGCGGCTGTTGACGGCAAGGAAACCGTAATAAATGTTCGACAGCGTGGCAGGTGCGAACACGTAGGCTTCCTGCTGGGTGCGAGAATTGACGACGCGGAAATCGGTGTTTTCGAATACCACCGCGCCGCGACCAGAAACAATATCCACATCGCCTTCAATGTAGCTGTTTGTCACCAGCGTACGCGGTTGACGATCGTTTTCCAGACGGTTTTGTACACCGCTGTTGGTTACGAAGAAGGTGTTCTGACGACCCAGAATGTTGACGTTGTTGATCTGTACTTTATCGCCATCGGTACGCAGAGCAATGGCCGGATGGTTACCTGCATCCACGCTGTCGCCGAGGTTGTTTTCGATGGTCAGGTTCTGTAACTGCAGACCGTTGTTTTGTGACCAGACGACCGCAGAACACAGTACGCCAATGTTGGTACCGCGCTTGCTCTGGCAATTATCAAACATATACCACGCAGGTTTACCCGGCATATATTTGCCGCCTGGGTTGACCGTACGACGCCAGTCAGCGGTGCTCATCTCTCCGTCAATTGCCTGGCCAATTTTCACATCAAGCGGTTTTTCGCCCATGCCGTACAGCGTCAGGCTGCCCGTTGCTGCCGGGATATAAACCGTGCCCTGATATTCACCCGGCATGATCGCAATATATTGACGCTTGTTGGTGCGTTTAATGATTGCTGCATCCACCGCCGCCTGAATGGTGGTGTGGGTGACGCCCTGAGTCCCTGCCGGGCCGACAACAAAATCAGGCTGTGCGGGCAGAGAAATCGCAGAAGGGGACCACGGCGCGGTGTTTGGCGTCAGTGCAGAAAAATAATGAGCCGCGACAAAATTGCTGGCTTCATTTGCCGACAGAATCGGGCGCGAGGAGGTGCCTGGCGCGGTCTGGTCGGAAGGAATTTGATCGGGCGAGGTTGCGCTACAGGCGGTCAGCGTCACGCCAAAAGCCATTACCAGCGCCAGACGGGAAACTGATGAAATGTTCACAGGTTGCTCCGGGCTTTGAAATTTATCCATTGAAGCCTGCTTTTTTATACTAAGTTGAGCGAAACGGAAAGGCGAAAAGGTAAAAAGTTGTTTTTTATAGCAGCAATGTCGGATGCAGAACGTCCTGATATCACAATTAAATAACAATTATCGCCCTTCAGGTTGACAACATCCGCAGGATCTCAATAAATGTCTATACAACCTATGACAAGTGGTGAGTGGAATGCAGCAATTTTTCCCTGATGATGCCATCTGGCGTAATGTCCGCCTGGCGACCATGGATCCTGAATGTAATACCCCGTATGGGCTGGTGGACGGTCACGCGCTGATTATTCGACAGGGCAAGATTCGCGCTATCGTGCCTGAATCCTCGTTATACCGCACACATGACAATACCTTTGATATGCAGGGTCGGCTGGTTACGCCAGGTTTGATTGATTGCCACACGCATCTGGTTTTTGGCGGAAATCGTGCAGGCGAGTGGGAGCAGCGGCTGAATGGTGTGTCTTACCAGCAAATCAGCGCCCAGGGGGGGGGCATAAACGCCACCGTGTCGGCGACCCGCCGCGCATCTGACGATCAGCTCCTTGCCGTGGCGCGCGCGCGCATGGAACGGCTGATAAAAGAAGGCGTCACGTTGCTGGAAGTGAAATCAGGCTATGGTCTGGATTTGGCGACAGAAGAGAAAATTTTGCGCGTGGTCTCTGCGCTGGCGGCGGAAAATACCCTTGAAATTAGCCCCACGCTGCTGGCCGCGCACGCGACACCGGCGGAATACCGTGACGATCCTGACGGCTATATTACGCTGGTGTGCGAGACCATTTTGCCGCAGCTGTGGGAACAGGGACTGTTTGAGACTGTCGACCTGTTTTGTGAAAGCGTTGGGTTTAGCCTGGCGCAAAGTGAACGGGTATTTCAGGCCGCTCAGGCGTTGGGCATTCCGGTTAAGGGCCACGTTGAACAGCTGTCGTTGCTCGGTGGCGCGCAGTTGGTGAGTCGCTATCACGGATTATCGGCCGATCATATTGAATATCTTGATGAAGCGGGCGTGGCGGCGATGAGCCACAGCGGCACGGTAGGGGTCCTGCTACCCGGGGCCTTTTATTTTCTTAAAGAGAAACAGCGCCCGCCGGTGGAGTGGCTACGTCAATATAACGTGCCAATGGCGGTGGCGACGGATTTCAACCCTGGTACCAGTCCGTTTATCAGTTTGCACTGGGCGATGAACATGGCCTGCGTGCAGCTTGGCTTAACGCCGGAAGAAGCGTGGGCGGGCGTCACGCGTCATGCGGCGCAAGCCCTTGGTCGTCAGGCGACCCATGGGCAATTGAAGGCTGGGTTCGTGGCGGACTTTGTGGTGTGGGACGCCCACCTTCCGGTTGAGATCCTGTATGAACCTGGCCGCAACCCGCTGTATCAACGCGTATTCCGAGGACAACCATCATGAGTCACTGGCATCCCGCATCTCCCGCGCTTTGGCAAGGTCGCGATGATCGCGCTGAGTCACCCAACGCGCTGCGGCTGTTTCAGACCATCACGCTCAGTGCAGCGTTTAGCCCGGAAAACTATCGTGAACAGATAGCGCTGCTGGGATTCGCCTGCGATGAAGGCGTAAAGCGTAATCAGGGACGCACGGGGGCGGCTGGCGCACCTGATGCACTGCGTAAAGCGCTGGCGAATTTAGCCAGCCACCAAGGCCATGACCGGCTAGTGGATCTGGGCAACATTGTGGCGCAAGCCCCCGATCTCGAAGGGGCGCAGCAGGCGTTACGCCATGCGGTACAGCGTTGTCAGCAGGCTGAGATGCGCACTTTCGTGCTGGGGGGCGGGCACGAAACCGCCTTTGCCCACGGTGCAGGTGTGCTGGATGCGTTCCCACGCTTAACCGTGGGCATCGTCAATCTCGATGCCCACCTCGACTTACGCCATGCCGATCGGGCCACCTCCGGTACGCCGTTTCGCCAGTTGGCGCAGCTTTGCGACGTGCAGCAGCGTGAATTTCATTACGCCTGCTTTGGTGTTAACCGGGCGGCTAACACCCAGGCGCTGTGGGATGAAGCGCAGCGGCTTGGGGTTACAGTGGTGGAGGATCTGCACTGTCAAAACGCGCAGGCACAGATGGCGCAGTTTATCTCCAGCGTAGACGTCATCTATCTGACCATCGACCTCGACGTTCTACCGGTCTGGGAAATGCCCGCTGTGTCCGCGCCCGCCGCGCTGGGCGTGCCGTTGTCGACGCTGCTGAGGCTGATTGAGCCCCTGTGCCGCTGCGGTAAGCTGCAGGCGGTAGACATGGTTGAATTTAATCCCCGTTTTGACGATGATGGCAACGCGGCGCGCGTTGCGGCGCGTCTTGGCTGGCAAATCGCACACTGGTGGCATTGACGTGTCGAATAGCGTTACGCCGCCATTTTTCCACTCTCATTTTTCAGCGTAAGGAAGGCTAACGCATGCTCCCATCCCACTCCCGTTCTGCCCCGGCACCTTTTTACGAAAAGGTAAAACAGGAGATCAGTGAAAAGATTGCCAGCGGTATCTGGCAACCTCACGATCGCATCCCGTCGGAAGCGGAGTTGGTCGCGCAGTATGGTTTTAGCCGTATGACTATTAATCGGGCGCTGCGTGAGCTTACTGACGAGGGGCTGCTGGTGCGTTTGCAGGGCGTCGGTACGTTTGTCGCCGAGCCGAAAGGTCAGTCCGCGTTGTTTGAAATTCGCAGCATTGCCGATGAAATTATCGCCCGCCAGCATCAGCATCGGTGTGAGGTGCTGAAGCTGGAAAGCACACGCGCGAACGCGCAGCAGGCCACGGCGCTGAACGTTAAAGAAGGTACCTTTATTTATCACTCGATTATGGTGCACTTTGAAAACTCCCTACCTGTACAAATTGAAGATCGCTGCGTCAATGCGGAGATTGTGCCGGAGTACCTGACACAGGATTACAGTCAGACCACGCCGCACGCCTATCTGTCGCTGATCGCCCCGTTGACCGAAGGCGAGCATATTGTCGAAGCGGTTCGTGCCAGCGCGGAAGAGTGCGCGCTGCTGAACATTAAAGAACACGATCCCTGCCTGCTGATCCGTCGCAAGACCTGGTCCGCGTCATCCATTGTCTCTCATGCTCGTTTGCTTTTTCCGGGTTCCCGCTATCGTCTGCAAGGGCGCTTCATGTCCTGATCCCGACATGAAAACCGTGATTGCTGACGCAATATAATAAAAATGTATCTTAATTGTTAAAACCACCCTTGCGGCAACTTGTATAGACAAGTATATATTATTTATCTATCCGAACGTTCGCGAGGAGTTTCCGTCATGTCTCACAGCAAGTATCGTCAGCAGGATATTCGTGCCCCACGCGGCACCACCTTAACGGCCAAAAGCTGGCTGACCGAAGCGCCGCTGCGCATGTTAATGAACAATCTCGATCCTGATGTGGCGGAAAATCCCCATGAGCTGGTGGTGTACGGCGGGATCGGTCGCGCCGCGCGTGACTGGGAATGCTATGACGCCATCGTCAAGGCGCTGACCAAACTGGAGGCCGATGAAACGCTGCTGGTCCAGTCGGGTAAACCAGTCGGCGTCTTCAAAACCCACGACAATGCGCCGCGCGTGCTGATTGCCAACTCCAACCTGGTCCCGCACTGGGCGACCTGGGAACACTTCAACGAACTGGATGCGAAAGGGTTGGCGATGTACGGCCAGATGACCGCCGGGAGCTGGATTTATATCGGCAGTCAGGGCATTGTGCAGGGGACGTATGAAACCTTCGTTGAAGCCGGACGTCAACATTATCAGGGTAGCCTGAGTGGACGCTGGGTACTGACCGCTGGTCTTGGCGGAATGGGCGGGGCGCAGCCGTTAGCCGCGACGCTGGCGGGCGCGTGTTCGCTTAACATTGAATGTCAGCAAAGCCGTATCGATTTCCGTTTGCGTACCCGCTATGTGGATGAGCAGGCCACAACGCTGGATGACGCGCTGGCGCGTATCGACAAATACACCCGTGAGGGTAAAGCCGTTTCTATTGCGCTGTGCGCGAACGCGGCCGACGTTGTTCCGGAACTGGTGAAGCGTGGTGTGCGTCCGGATATGGTCACCGATCAGACCAGCGCTCATGACCCGCTACACGGTTATCTGCCGTCCGGCTGGAGCTGGGAAGAGTACCAGGCAAAAGCGGTATCCGATCCGCAGGGTACGGTGCAGGCGGCGAAACGTTCCATGGCCACACACGTACAGGCAATGCTGGACTTTAGCAAAATGGGTGTGCCGACGTTTGATTACGGTAATAACATTCGCCAGATGGCCAAAGAGATGGGCGTGGAAAATGCCTTTGATTTCCCTGGCTTTGTACCCGCCTATATTCGTCCACTGTTCTGTCGCGGCATTGGTCCCTTCCGCTGGGTGGCGCTTTCCGGCGATCCGCAGGATATTTATAAGACCGATGCCAAAGTAAAAGAAATTGTTGCCGACGATAAACACCTGCACCACTGGCTGGATATGGCACGTGAGCGGATTAACTTCCAGGGCTTGCCAGCCCGTATCTGCTGGGTTGGTCTGGAGTGGCGGCAAAAGCTGGGGCTGGCGTTTAACGAAATGGTGCGCAGCGGTGAAGTCTCCGCGCCTATCGTCATTGGACGTGACCATCTGGACTCTGGCTCTGTTGCCAGCCCAAACCGTGAAACCGAAGCCATGCGCGACGGTTCTGACGCCGTGTCCGACTGGCCGCTGCTTAACGCGCTGCTCAATACCGCCAGCGGGGCAACCTGGGTGTCGCTGCACCACGGCGGCGGGGTCGGCATGGGCTTCTCGCAACATGCGGGGATGGTGATTGTGTGTGACGGCACCGATGAAGCCGCCGCGCGTATTGCTCGGGTTCTGCATAACGATCCGGCCACGGGCGTCATGCGTCACGCAGACGCCGGGTATGACATCGCGGTGGAATGTGCCGTTGAGCAAGGATTGAATTTACCGATGATTGCCGGGACGCAGGGGAAAGACTGAAATGACTAAGCTTACGTTAACACCAGGTCATCTGAGTTTTACGCAGCTACGGGAGATCTGGCAGCAGCCGGTACAACTGAGTCTGGACCCCAGCGCGGTTGATGCCATCAACGCCAGCGTGGCCTGCGTGAATAATATTGTTGCCGAAGGGCGAACGGCCTACGGCATCAATACGGGATTTGGCCTGCTGGCCCAGACCCGTATCGCCACGGAAGATCTGCAAAATCTTCAGCGCTCGCTGGTGCTTTCACATGCTGCTGGCGTTGGCAACGCGCTGGATGATGCCATGGTGCGTCTGATCATGGTGCTGAAAATCAACAGCCTGGCGCGCGGTTTCTCCGGTATTCGCCTGAGCGTGATTGAAGCGTTAATTGCGCTGGTGAACGCCGAAGTTTACCCGCTGATCCCAGCGAAAGGTTCTGTCGGCGCATCGGGCGATCTGGCCCCGCTGGCGCACATGTCGCTGACTTTGCTAGGTGAGGGGAAAGCACGCTGGCAGGGGGAATGGCTCCCGGCGACGCAGGCACTGAAAAAAGCCGGACTGGAGCCGATTACGCTGGAGGCAAAAGAGGGGCTGGCGCTGCTGAACGGGACTCAGGCGTCCACCGCCTTTGCCCTGCGTGGGTTGATTGAAGCCCAGGAGCTGTTTGCTTCAGCGACGGTGTGCGGCGCGCTGACGACCGAAGCGGTGCTGGGCTCACGTCGTCCGTTTGACCCTCGCATTCATGCCGCGCGCGGACAGCGCGGGCAGATTGACGCCGCTATGTTGTATCGTCATGTGCTGACCGACGCCAGTGCGCTGTCGCAATCCCATCATAACTGTGAAAAAGTGCAGGATCCGTATTCCCTGCGCTGTCAGCCGCAGGTGATGGGCGCGTGCCTGACGCAAATGCGCCAGGTGATGGACGTACTGTTAGTTGAAGCCAACGCTGTGTCGGACAACCCGCTGGTGTTTGCCGAAGAAGGGGATGTGATTTCCGGCGGTAACTTCCATGCCGAGCCGGTGGCGATGGCGGCGGATAATCTGGCGCTGGCGATCGCGGAAATTGGTGCGCTATCAGAGCGGCGTATTGCGCTGATGATGGATAAACACATGTCGCAGTTGCCGCCATTCCTGGTCAAAAATGGTGGGGTTAACTCTGGCTTTATGATTGCGCAGGTCACTGCCGCCGCACTGGCCAGTGAAAACAAAGCGCTGGCGCACCCGCACAGCGTAGACAGCCTGCCCACGTCGGCCAACCAGGAAGATCATGTTTCCATGGCACCTGCGGCTGGTCGCCGACTGTGGGAGATGGCGGCAAATACGCGCGGTGTGATAGCCGTGGAGTGGCTGGCGGCCTGTCAGGGGATCGATTTACGTGAAGGACTGACCTCAAGCCCGCTGCTGGAACAGGCGCGTCAGGCCTTGCGCGAACAGGTTTCACATTATACCCAGGACCGTTTTTTCGCTCCGGATATCGAGTGTGCGACCGAGCTGTTAGCGCAAGGAACGCTGTTGAAATTGTTGCCTGAATTTCTGTAGCAAATTGCCTGATGGCGACGCTGATGCGTCTTATCAGGCCTACGGTCTGCCTGGTAGGCCGGATGAGGCGAAGCCGACATCCGGCACTACGCTTAACTGAACATCGCGGTAATTGATGCGCTGGCGAGCGAATGGAAATGGACGTTAAATCCGACCATCGCGCCGCTGGCGCCCTCATCGACATCAAGACGCTCCACATCCAGCGCGTGAACCGTAAAGATATAGCGATGCGTTTCCCCTTTTGGCGGTGCCGCGCCGCCGTAGCCAGCTTTACCAAAGTCCGTGCGCGTTTGCAGCACGCCCTCCGGCAACGCAACCAATCCGGAGCCGTACCCTTGCGGCAGAACCCGGGTATCTGCAGGCAGGTTAACCACCACCCAGTGCCACCAGCCGGAGCCGGTTGGTGCATCAGGATCGTAACAGGTCACGACAAAACTTTTGGTCCCGGCGGGCACATCGTCCCACGCCAGATGCGGGGAAATATTGTCCCCGTCATACCCCATGCCGTTTAAAACGTGGCGATGCGGGAGTTTGTCCCCGTCGCGCAGATCGTTACTGATAAGTTTCATGCCGACTCCTCTCGTTAGCCAAAAAGTGTAGCCAGAAAACGCACAGTTTACCGCCGATTAATCGCTAAAAAATGTTGCATTGCGCACGGCGTCGTTCACCGCCTGGGTCAGACGACGCAGTTGTTCGGGCTGGATAATATACGGTGGCATCAGGTAGATAAGCTTGCCAAACGGTCTGACCCATACGCCCTGATCGACAAAGAACTTCTGCAACGCCGCCATCTTCACCGGGTGGGTGGTTTCTATCACGCCGATGGCACCGAGAACGCGCACGTCGGCGACATACGCCGAATCCGCCGCCGGTGCCAGTTCGCGGCGCAGTTGCGCTTCGATTGCAGCCACCTGTGAGCGCCACTCGCCCGACTCCAGCAGAGACAAACTGGCGGAGGCGACGGCGCAGGCCAGCGGATTGCCCATAAACGTCGGACCGTGCATAAAGCAGCCCGCTTCGCCGTTACTGATGGTTTCCGCCACCTGGCGAGTGGTCAGGGTGGCAGAAAGGGTCATTGTCCCGCCGGTTAACGCTTTGCCGAGACATAAAATATCCGGTGTAATGTTGGCGTGTTCACAGGCAAATAGCTTACCGGTGCGGCCAAAGCCGGTGGCGATTTCGTCGGCAATCAGCAGAATACCTTCGCGATCGCACATCTTACGGATGCGCTTTAACCACTCGGGATGGTACATGCGCATGCCGCCTGCACCCTGAACGACAGGCTCCAGGATCACTGCCGCAATCTCGTGGCGATGGGCCGCCATCAGACGGGCAAAGGGCACCATATCCAGCTCATCCCACTCGCCGCCCATCCGGCTTTGCGGGGCTGGGGCGAACAGGTTTTCCGGCAGATACCCTTTCCACAGACTGTGCATTGAGTTGTCAGGATCGCAGACCGACATCGCCCCGAAGGTGTCACCGTGATACCCGTTACGGAACGTCAGGAAACGCTGGCGAGATTCGCCTTTTGCCTGCCAGTACTGCAGCGCCATTTTCATCGCTACTTCCACGGCAACGGAGCCTGAGTCCGCGAGGAAAACGCATTCCAGTGGTTCTGGCGTCATGGCAACCAGCTGGCGGCACAGTGCAATGGCCGGGGCATGGGTAATGCCGCCAAACATCACGTGTGACATGGCGTCGATTTGCGTTTTCATCGCGGCGTTCAGCTGCGGGTGATTGTAACCGTGGATCGCCGCCCACCAGGACGACATCCCGTCAATCAGTCTCTCGCCGCTGGCTAAAATCAGTTCACAACCTTCAGCGCGCGCTACCGGATACACCGGCAGCGGGGAGGTCATCGAGGTGTAAGGGTGCCAGATATGGCGTTGGTCAAAGGCAAGATCGTCCGTTGTCATAATCGACTTGTAAACCAAATTAAAAAGATTTAGGTTTACGAGTCTACACGAAACTCAAAATGAAACGAACACCAATATGGCTCATTCTTCTCGCTGGACAATGTCGCAAGTTACCGAATTATTTGAAAAACCACTGCTGGATCTGCTGTTTGAAGCGCAACAGATCCACCGTCAGCACTTTGACCCGCAGCAGGTACAGGTCAGTACGTTGTTGTCGATAAAAACCGGCGCTTGTCCGGAAGACTGCAAATATTGCCCACAAAGTTCCCGCTATAAAACCGGTCTGGAAACCGAGCGTTTAATGGAAGTTGAGCAGGTACTGGACTCTGCGCGTAAGGCCAAACAAGCTGGTTCAACGCGTTTCTGCATGGGCGCGGCGTGGAAGAATCCACACGAGCGCGATATGCCTTACCTGGAACAAATGGTGCAGGGCGTGAAAGAACTGGGGCTGGAAGCCTGTATGACGTTGGGTACGCTGGACGAAACGCAGGCGCAGCGTCTGGCCAGCGCGGGTCTCGACTACTACAACCACAACCTCGACACCTCGCCGGAGTTTTACGGCAATATCATCACTACCCGTTCATATCAGGAACGCCTGGATACGCTGGATAAAGTGCGTGAAGCCGGGATTAAAGTCTGCTCTGGCGGCATTGTCGGCTTAGGCGAAACGGTCACTGACCGCGCCGGGTTGCTGCTGCAGCTGGCAAACCTGCCCACTCCGCCGGAAAGCGTCCCCATCAATATGCTGGTGAAGGTGAAGGGCACGCCGCTGGCGGATAATGACGATGTGGATGCGTTTGATTTTATCCGCACCATCGCCGTGGCGCGCATCATGATGCCGACCTCGTATGTCCGTCTGTCTGCAGGACGCGAACAAATGAACGAACAGACCCAGGCCATGTGCTTTATGGCCGGGGCTAACTCGATTTTCTACGGCTGTAAACTGCTGACCACGCCGAACCCGAACGAAGATAAAGACCTTCTGCTGTTCCGCAAGCTGGGCCTGAATCCCCAGCAAACGGCGGTGCTGGCGGGCGATAACGAACAGCAGCAGCGTCTGGAACAGGCCCTGCGCACCCCAGACACTGACGATTACTACAACGCGGCAACTGTATGACCTGGCAGCAAAAAATTGACGATGCGCTGGCGGCGCGTCGTTCTGCCGATGCTCTGCGCCGTCGTCATGCGGTGACGCAGGGCGCCGGGCGTTGGTTGCAGGCAGATGGTCGTCAATATCTGAATTTTTCCAGTAACGATTACCTTGGGCTAAGCCACCATCCGCAGATCGTCTGTGCGTGGCAGCAAGGGGCCGACCGATTTGGCGTCGGCAGCGGCGGCTCAGGGCATGTCAGCGGTTATTCCATAGCGCATCAGGCGCTGGAAGACGAACTGGCACAATGGCTGGGCTATTCACGCGCGCTGCTGTTTACCTCCGGGTTTGCCGCCAATCAGGCGGTGATTGCCGCGCTGATGGGTAAACAGGATCGCATTGTTGCAGACCGACTCAGCCACGCTTCGCTGCTGGAGGCCGCCAGTCTGAGCCCGGCCATGCTGCGCCGCTTTACCCATAACGACACTCAGCATTTAGCTCGTCTGCTGGCGGCTCCCTGTCTGGGGCAACAGCTGGTGGTCACCGAAGGCGTGTTCAGCATGGACGGCGACAGCGCGCCGCTGGCGCAAATCCACGCCGAGGCGCAGCGCCATGAGGCGTGGCTGCTGGTGGATGATGCCCACGGTATTGGCGTCACCGGTGAGGAAGGACGCGGCTCGTGCTGGCAGCAGCAGGTCAAGCCCGAGCTGCTGGTGGTGACCTTCGGCAAAGGCTTTGGCGTCAGCGGGGCGGCCATTCTCTGCTCTGACAGCGTGGCCGATTATCTGCTGCAGTTTGCTCGCCATCTGATTTACAGCACCAGTATGCCCCCGGCACAGGCTCAGGCGTTGCGCGCCGCGCTGGCGGTGATCCGCAGTCGCGAAGGCGACGAGCGCCGGGAAAAGCTGGCGATGCTTATCCAGCGTTTTCGTGCCGGTATGACGAACCCTGATTTGCTGCTGGCACAGTCAGACAGCGCTATTCAGCCACTGATCGTCGGCGATAACCAAAAAGCGTTGCAGCTGGCGCAGACGTTACGCGATCGGGGTTGCTGGGTGACGGCAATCCGGCCACCTACCGTGCCGGTTGGTACTGCCAGACTGCGACTGACGCTGACTCAGGCGCATGAAGCTCAGGATATCGACCGCTTGCTGGAGGTGCTGCATGACGCAGGTTGATAAGCAGGCCATTGCCGCCGCGTTCGGACGCGCTGCCTCCCACTACGAACAACACGCTGAATTACAGCGTCAAAGCGCCGATGCGTTACTGGCGCGGCTGGCGGGGCGGCAGTATGCCCGCGTGCTGGATGCCGGCTGCGGGCCAGGTCGTATGAGTCGCTACTGGCGAGAGCAGGGGAGCGAGGTCAGCGCCCTGGATTTGTCTGCGCCTATGCTAGCGCAAGCCCAGCGGCACGATGCGGCGCACCATTATCTGCTGGCTGATATTGAGGCCATTCCGCAAGATACCGCGACGTTTGACCTGGCCTGGAGCAATCTGGCCGTGCAATGGTGCGGCGATTTACGCGACGCATTAGGCGAACTCTACCGGGTCGTGCGCCCCGGCGGGACGGTGGCCTTCAGCACCCTGGCGCATGGCTCGATGCCGGAACTGCGTCAGGCGTGGCAGGCGGTGGATAACCGGGCGCACGCCAACCGTTTTTTACCCGTCGAACAGCTGGAAAACGCGCTGCACGGCTGGGAAGTTGAGTATCAGATGCAGGCCGTCACGCTGTGGTTTGACGATGCGCTGAGCGCCATGCGTTCGCTCAAAGGCATTGGCGCGACGCATTTGCATGAAGGTCGCGAACAGCGCGTGCTGACCCGCTCACAGCTGCAACAGTTACAGTTAGCCTGGCCCCAGAAACAGGGGAAATACCCGCTGACGTACCATCTTTTTTGGGGAGTGATTCAACGTGACTAAAACGTATTTTGTCACCGGGACGGACACCGAGGTTGGTAAAACCATCGCCAGCTGTGCATTGTTACAGGCGGCAGGACAGTTGGGCTACCGGACCGTGGGCTACAAGCCGGTCGCCTCGGGCAGTGAAATGACGGCAGACGGCCTGCGTAACAGCGATGCCCTGGCGTTGCAGCGGAACAGTTCGTTGGCAGTGGACTATGCGGCCATCAATCCGTATACCTTCGCCGAACCCACGTCACCGCATATTATCAGCGCCGATGAAGGGCGACCGATTCAGGCCCCGGTGATGTCTGCTGGTTTACGCGCCCTGGAGAAACAGGCCGACTGGGTGCTGGTCGAAGGGGCCGGGGGATGGTTGACCCCGCTTTCGCCGACGCTGAGCTTTGCCGACTGGGTGCAAACGGAACAATTGCCGGTGATTCTGGTGGTGGGCGTGAAGCTCGGCTGTATCAATCATGCCCTCCTGACCGCGCAGGCGATACGCCAGGCCGGGCTGACGCTGGTCGGCTGGGTTGCCAATGACGTAACCCCGCCAGGGAAGCGTCACGCTGAATACATGGCGACGCTGAGGCGCACACTTGCGGCACCGCTGCTGGGCGAGATCCCGTGGCTGTCAGCGACGCCGGAGCGGGCAGAGACCGGACACTATATCGATCTGAGCACGCTGCCTTAGGCGCCATTCTGGTGCGGATAGGCTGCTGTGGCCTGCCCGTGTTAACGCCCTGGGCAGGCAAAAAAATGATGAAAATGCGAGCAGGATCTCGACTGCTCCAGCCCGCTTCGTTAGCTGATAAATATCAAAATTTAGCGATAATTTTTTTTTATTCGACCAAAAAAGGACATCGATACGTTTCTGCCAGGCGGCAGTCAGCACGGGCTGGAGACAGTTATCCACTATTCCTGTGGATAACCTTGTGCATTAGAGTTAGAAAACACTATGTAAGCGAGAGAAGACGCGGCCTGCGACTAAATTGCTGCGAAAGACGGCTTGAGGAAATAGTTATTCAAATACAGATTGTTAGATAAAAGCAATGGCTGTCGCGGAAGTGTCATCTGTTGCCATAAAACTTTCATCTCCTGGCTTGACAAATGTTAAAAAAGTCATAGGTCTGGGGATAACACATTTTTGCTGGTGTTTTATCTTGCCTGCGGTGAAATTTTAGCCCGCCGTGATGGGGGTTAAGGGGGCGTAACAGAAATATTGTGGTGTGTTACTGTTTTTTCATCCAGTATATTTTACTGGCAAAATCTACTGCTGCGAGTAAAATTAGACACCTGCCCGCCCATTGCTTCAGGTAGCTGCTCATGAGTAAACCGTTCAAACTGAATTCCGCTTTTAAACCCTCTGGCGATCAGCCTGAGGCGATTCGTCGCCTGGAAGAAGGGCTGGAGGATGGTCTGGCGCATCAGACGCTGCTGGGCGTAACGGGTTCGGGGAAAACGTTCACCATCGCCAACGTCATTGCGGACCTCCAGCGGCCAACCATGGTGCTGGCACCCAACAAGACGCTGGCGGCCCAGCTTTATGGCGAGATGAAAGAATTCTTCCCGGATAACGCGGTAGAGTATTTTGTCTCCTACTACGACTATTACCAGCCGGAAGCGTACGTACCGAGTTCTGATACATTCATCGAGAAAGATGCGTCGGTCAACGAACACATCGAGCAAATGCGACTGTCGGCGACCAAGGCGCTGCTGGAGCGTCGGGATGTCATTGTGGTGGCCTCGGTTTCCGCGATCTATGGTCTGGGCGACCCGGACCTGTATTTGAAAATGATGCTGCACCTGACGGTCGGCATGATCATCGACCAGCGCGCCATTTTGCGGCGGCTGGCGGAGCTGCAATATACCCGCAACGATCAGGCATTTCAGCGCGGGACGTTCCGTGTGCGCGGTGAAGTGATAGACATCTTCCCGGCAGAATCTGACGACATTGCGCTGCGCGTGGAGCTGTTTGATGAAGAAGTGGAGCGCCTGTCGCTGTTTGACCCGCTGACCGGGCAGGTTGAATCCAGCATTCCACGCTTTACCGTCTACCCTAAAACGCACTACGTTACGCCACGCGAACGCATTGTGCAGGCGATGGAAGACATTAAGGTCGAGCTTGCCGAGCGGCGTAAAAACCTGCTGGCGAACAACAAGTTGCTGGAAGAACAGCGCTTAAGCCAGCGTACGCAGTTCGATCTGGAGATGATGAACGAACTGGGCTACTGTTCGGGCATTGAAAACTATTCCCGCTATCTCTCCGGGCGCGGGCCTGGCGAGCCGCCGCCGACGCTGTTTGACTACCTGCCAGCCGATGGCCTGCTGGTGGTCGATGAATCCCACGTGACTATTCCGCAAATCGGCGGTATGTATCGCGGCGACCGGGCGCGAAAAGAGACGCTGGTCGAGTACGGTTTTCGTCTGCCGTCAGCACTGGATAACCGCCCGTTGAAGTTTGAAGAGTTTGAGGCGCTGGCCCCGCAAACCATCTATGTCTCCGCCACGCCGGGCAACTATGAGCTGGAGAAATCCGGCGATGACGTCGTTGATCAGGTAGTACGACCGACCGGCCTGCTGGATCCAGTGATTGAAGTGCGCCCGGTGGCAACACAGGTCGATGACCTGCTGTCTGAAATTCGTATCCGCGCGGCGATCAACGAACGTGTACTGGTGACGACGCTAACCAAGCGGATGGCGGAAGACCTCACTGAATACCTCGAAGAGCACGGCGAGCGGGTGCGCTATCTGCACTCGGACATCGACACCGTGGAACGTATGGAAATCATTCGTGACCTGCGTCTGGGCGAGTTTGACGTGCTGGTGGGTATCAACCTGTTACGAGAAGGTCTGGACATGCCTGAGGTCTCTCTGGTGGCGATTCTGGACGCCGACAAAGAAGGGTTCCTGCGTTCTGAGCGATCGCTGATCCAGACTATCGGCCGTGCGGCACGTAACATCAACGGTAAAGCGATCCTCTACGGCGATAAAATTACGGCCTCAATGGCAAAGGCGATCGGCGAAACCGAACGGCGTCGTGAGAAGCAGCATCAGTACAACGAAGAGCACGGTATTACGCCGCAGGGGCTGAACAAGAAGGTGGTCGACATTCTGGCGCTGGGGCAAAATATTGCCAAGACCAAAGCCAAGGGCCGAGGCAAGTCGCGTTCCGGCGCGAAGTCCGAGGTGGTTGAATTGGATATGACGCCGAAGGCGCTGCAGCAGAAAATCCATGAACTGGAAGGGCAGATGATGAAGCACGCGCAGAACCTGGAGTTTGAAGAAGCTGCTCAAATCCGCGATCAGCTGCACCAGCTGCGCGAGCTGTTTATCGCGGCATCGTAAGTGGGTGCCTGATGCGGGATAAATCCCTTATCCGGCCTACGGGATAGAGCGCGTTGGTAGGCCTGATAAGCGCAGCACATCAGTCAGTGTTTGGTGCCGGATGGCGGAACAGAACGCTTCGGTAGGCCTGATAAGCGTAGCGCCATCAGGCAATTCCACCTAGCCTAACGCTTGCACCGCTTTTTCCAGCGCGTCGTGCAACAGCTGACGGTCGTGGCGATACGGAATATCGCTGGCTTCCAGTACGTCCTGAATCACAATGCGGTCACTCACGGCTGAAGCATCGACTTTTGGCCCGACAACCACCGCATCAATCACTTTTTTCCCGACATATTGTTCGATGATAGTCAGCTTATCGTTAAGCGTCAGACTGGCGGCAGGGAGGCTTAATTCACGCCCCAGATTGCCGATGTATACCATCGGAGCCGGTGTGCGACGTAAGGCCTGCGCCAGTTCGTCGAGCAGCAGGATCGGCATCAGGCTGGTGTAAAAACTGCCCGGCCCAATCAGAATCAAATCGGCTTCAGCGATAGCCTCTACCGCTTCGCGCGTGGTCGGCACCTTTGGCGACAGCATCAGTTCCTGAGGCGGGATAGTGAGCTGATCGATATTCACCTCGCCATAAATCTCATGTCCCTGATCGTCGATAGCCATTAAATCGACCGGCAGCTCGGACATCGGAATTAAATGCGCGTCAACTTTCAACAGGCTGCGAATTAAATTGATCGCTTCCAGAGGACGTACGCTGAGGTGATCTAATGCCTTTAACATCAGATTTCCGAGGTTATGCCCGGAAAGTTCGCCATTACCGCCAAAACGATACTCAAACATCGCGGATGCGACGCTGGGCTGGGTAATTAACTGGTTCAGACAGTTACGCATATCTCCCCAGGCAATACCTCCCTCGGAGCGGCGAATTCGACCGGTAGATCCGCCGTTATCGGTGGTGGTGACAATGCCCGTCAGGCGTGAACCTAAAGGAGAAAGTGAAGAGAGGACGCGTCCCAATCCATGCCCTCCGCCGAGAGCGACAACGCGATCCAGATCCGCCAACGTGCGAGTGCGCATAGTTATTCCTGATATTAATTGATCGCCGTTACAGTAGCGTAAATTACGGGTTTTCAGCAATTATCTGGTGGTGTTGTGTGAAAATAAATTTAGGCGATCTACCCCTTTTTGACGACATCCACCTGATAGCAAGATGATGTATATCAATGCAAAACTGTGATTTTTGCTTATTCTGTAGCGAAATTGCACGATCATGTCGCTATGTATAGGATTATATAGCGAAAGTGTACATGGCAAAACTGTTATTTACACGCTAGTATCGGCATAACCAACATGTACTCGACGTATGACGAGTATAAACACTCTAGCCTCTGCACCTGGGTCAAATGATACGGTGCTTTGGCCGTGACAAGGCTTACATCAGATTGTCACCAGGGCGCAGGAAGAAATGACTCCGCCTCCCGTATTTGGAAAGGTGTACATGGGCTCTCAACTTACCGATGCTTT
Source organism: Citrobacter sp. KH_055_1 (assembly GCF_057838705.1). NCBI lineage: Bacteria > Pseudomonadati > Pseudomonadota > Gammaproteobacteria > Enterobacterales > Enterobacteriaceae > Citrobacter > Citrobacter sp. KH_055_1. The sequence continues at coordinate 3,215,342 of NZ_CM174473.1, read as the reverse complement.
CGCACGTAAGTTTTACTACTTACGTTTGTCGATTACCGATGTGTGTAACTTTCGTTGCACCTACTGCCTGCCGGATGGCTACAAGCCCGGTGGGGTCACCAATAACGGTTTTTTGACCGTTGATGAAATTCGTCGTGTCACGCGTGCGTTCGCCAATCTGGGAACGGAAAAAGTGCGTCTGACCGGGGGCGAACCGTCATTGCGTCGCGACTTTACCGACATCATCGCCGCCGTGCGAGAAAATGACGCCATCCGCCAGATAGCGGTGACCACCAACGGTTATCGTCTGGCACGGGATGCCGCCACCTGGCGTGAGGCGGGGCTCACGGCGCTGAACGTCAGCGTCGACAGCCTTGACGCCCGTCAGTTTCATGCCATTACCGGGCAGGATAAATTTCAACAGGTGATGGCGGGCATTGATGCCGCCTTTGATGCCGGTTTTGAGAAAGTCAAAGTGAACACCGTGCTGATGCGCGATGTAAACCACCATCAACTGGACACCTTTCTCGCCTGGATCCAGCCACGTCCGATTCAATTACGCTTTATTGAGCTGATGGAAACCGGCGAAGGCAGTTCTCTCTTCCGTAAACACCATATCTCCGGCCAGGTACTGCGCGATGAACTGCTGCGTCGCGGCTGGATCCATCAGCTACGCCAGCGCAGCGACGGTCCGGCGCAGGTTTTCTGTCATCCCGATTATGCGGGTGAAATCGGTCTGATCATGCCGTATGAGAAAGACTTCTGCGCCACCTGCAACCGTCTGCGCGTCTCTTCTGTCGGCAAACTGCATCTGTGCTTATTCGGTGAAGGCGGGGTCAGCCTGCGTGATTTGCTGGAAGATGACGCTCAGCAGTCTGCGCTGGAAGAACGTATCTCAAGCGCGTTGCTGGAGAAAAAGCAGACCCACTTCCTGCATCAGAACAATACCGGTATTACGCAAAACTTATCTTACATTGGCGGCTGATCGCTAAAAGGAGTTTTTCATGAGTCAGGTAAGCGCTGAATTTATCCCGACACGCATTGCTATTCTTACTGTTTCCAGCCGTCGTGGCGAAGAGGACGATACCTCCGGCCATTATCTGCGCGACAGTGCGCTGGAGGCGGGTCATCAGATTGTAGACAAGGCGATTGTTAAAGAGAACCGCTATGCCATCCGCGCCCAGGTTTCCGCCTGGATTGCCAGTGACGATGTGCAAGTGGTGCTGATTACTGGCGGTACCGGTTTGACCGAAGGCGACCAGGCACCAGAAGCGCTGCTGCCGCTGTTCGACCGTGAAGTCGAAGGGTTTGGCGAAGTGTTCCGCATGCTCTCCTTTGAAGAGATTGGCACCGCGACGTTGCAATCACGCGCGATTGCCGGTGTGGCCAATAAAACGCTGATTTTTGCCATGCCGGGGTCGACCAAAGCGTGTCGCACTGCCTGGGAAAATATCATTGCGCCGCAGCTCGATGCCCGTACGCGTCCGTGTAACTTCCACCCCCATTTGAAGAAATAAGTATGTCGCAACTGACTCATATTAACGCCGCTGGCGAAGCGCACATGGTGGATGTTTCCGCCAAAGCCGAAACCGTACGTGAAGCGCGCGCCGAAGCCTTCGTCACTATGCGTAGCGAAACCCTGGCGATGATTATCGACGGCAGCCACCATAAAGGCGATGTTTTCGCGACCGCACGTATTGCCGGTATCCAGGCCGCCAAGCGTACCTGGGATCTTATCCCGCTATGTCACCCGCTGATGCTCAGCAAGGTTGAAGTTAATCTGCGCGCCGAGCCGGAACACAACCGTGTGCGCATTGAATCGCTGTGCCGACTGACCGGGAAAACCGGCGTCGAAATGGAAGCGTTAACCGCAGCATCGGTGGCGGCGCTGACCATCTACGACATGTGCAAAGCGGTTCAAAAGGATATGGTGATTGGTCCGGTACGTCTGCTGGCGAAAAGCGGCGGCAAGTCGGGTGATTTTAAGGTGGATGCAGATGATTAAGGTGCTTTTCTTTGCCCAGGTGCGAGAACTGGTGAACGCAGATACGTTAGAGGTCGCGGCAGATTTTCCCACGGTGGAAGCCTTGCGCCAGCATCTGGCTGCGCAAAGCGATCGTTGGGCGCTGGCTTTAGAAGATGGCAAGCTGCTGGCGGCCGTCAACCAAACGCTGGTGAGCTTCGACCATCCCCTCAACGCAGGTGATGAAGTGGCCTTCTTCCCACCGGTAACCGGAGGCTGAGATGGCTGAAACGCGAATTGTTGTTGGGCCTGCGCCGTTTAGCGTTGGGGAAGAATATCCCTGGCTGGCAGAGCGCGATGAAGACGGCGCGGTGGTCACGTTTACCGGTAAAGTGCGTAATCACAATCTCGGGGACAGCGTGCAGGCATTGACGCTGGAACATTACCCGGGCATGACCGAAAAAGCGCTGGCGGAAATCGTCGATGAGGCGCGTGAACGCTGGCCGCTGGGCCGCGTGACGGTTATCCACCGTATTGGTGAGCTGTGGCCGGGAGATGAGATAGTCTTCGTTGGCGTGACCAGCGCGCATCGCAGCAGTGCCTTTGACGCCGGACAGTTTATTATGGATTATCTTAAGACCCGCGCGCCGTTCTGGAAACGCGAGGCCACGCCGGAAGGCGACCGTTGGGTTGATGCCCGCGACAGCGATAAGCAAGCAGCAAAACGCTGGTAGAGTACAATTGGTTTAGGTACATACTAATTCAGGAGATTGTCATGGACCGATTCCCACGAACCGATTCTATTGTGCAGGCCCGTTCCGGTCTGCAAACCTATATGGCGCAAGTCTACGGCTGGATGACCTGCGGGTTGTTACTGACGGCGTTTATTGCCTGGTATGCGGCGAACACGCCGGCGGTGATGACGTTTGTCTTTTCCAGCAAAATCACTTTCTTTGGGCTGATCATCGCCCAACTGGCGCTGGTGTTTGTCCTTTCCGGCATGGTGCAGAGGCTCAGCGCCGGTATGGCCACCACGCTGTTTATGCTCTATTCGGCATTAACCGGGCTGACGCTGTCGAGCATCTTTATCGTCTATACCTACTCGTCTATCGCCAGCACGTTTGTGGTCACTGGCGGGATGTTCGGTATCATGAGCCTGTACGGGTACACCACCAAGCGCGATCTCAGTGGTTTTGGCAACATGCTGTTTATGGCGTTGATCGGCATCGTGCTGGCTTCGCTGGTTAACTTCTGGCTGAAGAGCGAAGCGCTGATGTGGGCGGTGACCTACATTGGGGTGATTGTGTTTGTCGGCCTGACCGCTTATGACACGCAGAAGCTGAAAAACATCGGCGAGCAAATCGATCTGCGCGACAGTTCTAACCTGCGTAAATACGCGATCCTTGGGGCGTTAACGCTGTATCTGGACTTTATCAACCTGTTCCTGATGCTGCTGCGTATTTTCGGCAATCGTCGTTAATTTTTGCTGCCGGATGGCGCTGCGCTAATCCGGCCTACCGTGTTGCGTCGAAAGTAGGCCGGATAAGGCGTTACGCCGCATCCGGCAATAACCTTCACGGTTATTTCGCCATCGCCTTCTCGTTTTTTGCCCGCAGTTTTTTCGCCCGACTCTCCAGCAACAAATAGCACATCAACGCCAGCAGCAGCGGGATAAAATAATACAGTACGCGATACGCGAGCAGGGCGGCGATGATCGTGCCTTGCGAGGTATTTTCGCCCGCCAACAGTGCCATGAATACCGCTTCCAGCACGCCGATACCCGCCGGAATATGTACGATAACCCCGGCGATACTGCTGACCAGCAGCACGCCCAGCACGAAGAAATAATGGATATCCTGGCCTAATAACAGCCAGATAATCGCTCCCATCACCATCCAGTTTGCTCCGGATATGGCCATCTGCGCCAGCGCGAATTTCCACGATGGCAGCACCAGTTTTTGCCCTTTAATCGTGATATGCCGATGTTTAGCGAAGGCGCAACACCACAGATAAATGACAATAATCAGCAGCAGTACGATACCCAGAATGCGCAGTGTGGCCTCGTCGATATACCAGTGTGCGGGCAGTTGAACGACGCCGAAGGTAAAAATAAACCCGCCGAGCAGAATATAGCCCAGCCAGTTGGTGGTAATGCTGAGTGAGAAAATGCGCGTGATCGTGCTGCCCGGTAATCCGAGGCGGGAATAGAGTCGATAGCGCATGCCAATGCCGCCCACCCAGGTGCTTAACGTCAGGTTGAAGGCGTAGCAGATAAACGACACCAGCATCACCTGACGTTTTGCCAGCTTGTGTCCGCAATAATAGCGTCCGAGCAGGTCATAACAGCCGTACAGCAGATAGCTGACGATGACCAGACCAATGGCGCTGAGCAGGGCGAGGCGGTTGTAATCCCGGATAACCGACCAGACCTCTTCCCAGTTGACCTTGCTGGCATACACCACCAGCAGTACGATCACCGCGATAAAAAACAGCCAGGTGAGGATCTTTTTTGCTAACCGCCAGCGGGGAGATGCTTTCGCCATCAGGGTTTCCCTCCTGCATCTTCAGCCTGAATGCGGTCTTGCGTTTCCAGAGTCGGCTGCGCGGGAGGCGCGACTTCGGTAAGGTGCGGCGTGTGCGCCGGTAGCCAGCCGACCAGCGCCGGAAAGTGGCGTAAAAAGTGGAACGCCAGCACGCTCTTGGTCAGGTTCCACCAGGTGCGTCTGGGCAACATCGATTCATCTACCTGCTGGCAATCCTCGGTAATAATGGGATGCAGATTGTCCCGCAGGACCTGGTTAAATGCGCGATCATGGATAATGATGTTGGCCTCCAGATTCAGCGACAGGCTGAGCGGGTCGAGGTTGCTGGAGCCTACCGTCGCCCAGTGATCGTCCATTAGCGCGACTTTGCCGTGCAGGGGTCTGCGACGGTATTCATACACCTGGACGCCGCCTTTCACCAGATAGTTGTACAGCAGGCGAGCGCCGACTTTCACAATCGGCATATCCGGTTCACCCTGCACTATCAGTTTGACCCGCACGCCGCGTCGCGCCGCTTTGCGCAGCGCATGCAACAGGCGATAGCCGGGAAAGAAATAGGCGTTGGCAATGATCACTTCGCGTTTGGCCTGGGTGAGCATTTTCAAATAATGGCGTTCAATATCATCACGATGTTCTTCGTTATCGCGCCAGACAAACAGCGCCTGCGCCTCGCCGGGCTGGCGATTTTCGATTGCCCGATGATGACGTCGCCACCAGCGGCGCACGGCGCTTTGCCCCGGCAGGTTTTCCAGCACGAAGGTCAGGATGTCTGCCACGATGGGACCTTCAATACGCACGGCGTAGTCCTGCTTGGCCTCCGGGCCGTAATCGGACATATGCTCGGCGGAATAGTTAATCCCGCCGACGAAAGCGACACGGTCGTCAATCACCACAATTTTGCGGTGCATGCGGCGAAAAAGGTTGGTCCGCATGCCGAACAACCGCGGGCGTGGGTCGTAATAGCGGAAAACCACGCCCGCGGTGGTGAGTTCGCTGACAAACTCCTCGCTGAGATCCGGTGACCCGTAGCCGTCGAGCAGCACTTCGGCTTTGACACCACGCTGTGCCGCACCGAGCAGTGCCGCATGCAATTGTTTCCCGACCGCATCTTCAAACCAGATAAAAGTCTCAAGGATGATTTTTTGCTGCGCCTGTTCAATGGCCTTAAACACGGCAGGGTAGTACTGGTCGCCGTTTTCCAGCAGCTGAATTTGATTGCCTTCACGCCAGCCATATTTCATAAATGAATCTCCGCGCTCAGGGGGGCATGGTCGGACAAATGTCGCCAGTGACGTAGCGCCAGCGCCGTCGGAATACTGGCATTGGCGTTTTTCACATAGATCCTGTCGAGACGCAGCAGCGGCAAACGTACCGGAAAGGTACGCGCCGGGCGTCCGTGGGCGCGGGTAAAAATCTCGTCAAGACCGGCCTGCGTTTTCAAAGGATGATTGGCCTTTTGCCGCCAGTCGTTGAAATCCCCGGCCACCACCACGGGTTCGGTTTCAGGCAGGGCATTGACCCAATCCGCCAGCATGGTCAATTGCGCCTGGCGGTGGGCTTCACGCAAACCAAGATGTACACACATCACATGGATGGGGTGAGGGAGCATCGGCGGCACGATGCGGCAGTAAAGCACACCGCGCTTTTCACTGCTGCCGACGGATACATCACGATTCTCATAATGTTCAATGGGATAGCGCGACAGCACCGCGTTACCGTGATGCCCCTGCGGATACACGGCATTGCGTCCGTAGGCGAAGTCGCTCCACATGGTATCTGCGAGAAATTCATAGTGCGTGGTATCTGGCCAGTTCTCCACGTGCAGAGGGTGAACCTCGTGCGCACCCATCACTTCCTGCAGGCACACAATGTCCGCACCGACCGTTCTGACGGCATCGCGTAGCTCAGGCAAAATAAATCGCTTATTAAAGGCGGTAAAACCTTTGTGAGTATTAATTGTGAGCACATTGAATGAAAATCGAACTGTTTGTCCGCTCATGATTCTCCTGTCGGCGTCATTTTTCCTTTAAATAGTGTAGTCGGCGTCACAAAAGGATGCGGTGTTACGGAATTTTCCGTAAAGTCCGGTACTCTGAACAATTAGTTAAAGATCCTTCAGGAGAAAAGCCATGAGGTGGCAACAACGTGTTCGTGTCGCAACAGGTCTTAGTTGCTGGCAGATTGTGTTGCATTTACTGGTAGTGGCATTGCTGGTAATGGGCTGGATGAGCGGCACGCTGGTGCGCGTCGGCCTGGGATTATGCGTCGTTTATGGCGTCACGGTTTTATTAATGCTGGCGCTGCAGCGTCATCATGAACAGCGCTGGCGTGATGTCGCCGACGTACTGGAAGAGCTGACCACCACGTGGTATTTCGGTGCGGCGATGATCGTACTGTGGCTGCTGTCCCGCGTGCTGCAAAACAACGTCTTACTGGCGTTAGCGGGACTGGCGATCCTTGCCGGACCCGCAGTGATTTCGCTGCTGGCGAAAGACAAAAAACTACATCACTTTGCGTCTAAACATCGCATACGCCGCTGATCCGGTCGTGGCCGCTATCACCAACAGTGGCCACAAACTTCCCCAGACAATCTTCAGGCTCGCATCCTTCAGGTAAATCTGTTTCGTGATGTCCGTAAAGTGACGGATTGGGTTTATCCACGTCAGATTCTGCAGCCAGACCGGCATGTTTTCGACCGGAGAAACGTACCCTGACAGTAAAATTGCCGGCATCATAAAGACGAACACGCCGATAAACGCCTGCTGCTGGGTTGAACACAGCGATGAAATCAGCAGACCAAAGCCCACCAACGACAACCCGTAAATCACCATCGTGAAGTAAAACAAGCCCAGCGAACCGGCAAACGGAATGTGATAGGCCCAGATGCCAATAGCCAGCACGATAGTAGCCTGAAAGGTAGCCACGATCAGCGCAGGCACCGCTTTGCCAATGAAAATTTGCCAGGTGGTGAGCGGAGAGACCAGCAACTGATCCAGCGTGCCCTGCTCACGTTCGCGGGCTACCGACAGCGAGGTGACGATCATCACACCGATGGTGGTGATCATGGCGATCAGCGACGGAACGACGAACCATTTGTAATCCAGATTCGGGTTATACCAGTTACGCACCACCAGTTCGCTGTTGTTCGGCTTCGCTTTGCCGTCCATCAACTCTTGCTGGTATTCCTTAACGATCTGTTGCAGATAATTCGCTGCGATCTGCGCGCTGTTTGAGTTGCGCCCGTCAAGGATCAGCTGCATAGGTGCTTGTTGGAAGGTATCCAGATTACGCGAAAAGTCGGCCGGGAAGCGCACCAGCAACAGGGCTTTTTGCGTGTCGATGGTCGGTTGGATCTCCTGCGGGCTTTTCAGCAGCAGGATATGGGTAAAGGCGCTGGCGCGGGCAAAGCGCTGTGTTAATTCCACTGAATGCTTGCCGTTGTCTTCGTTATAGATGGCGATAGTGGCGTTGGTCACTTCTAACGTGGCTGCAAACGGAAACAGGATCACCTGAATCAGCACCGGTAAAATCAGGATCGCCCGTGTCTGCGGCTCGCGTAACAGCGACTGCAGCTCTTTGCGAATTAATGTCCATAAACGATGAAACATGGCCGTCCCCTCAATCCAGCCGACGTTTGGTTTTAAGCCACGTCAGACCAATAAACATCACCGCCGAAGCGATTAAAAACAGCACGTTGATGATCAACACTACCGGAATATTTCCCGCCAGAAACAGGCTTTGCAGGGTGCTGACGAAATAACGTGCGGGAATGATATACGTCACCGCGCGAATAATGGCGGGCATGCTGTCTATCTGGAAGATAAAGCCCGACAGCATAATAGATGGCAGGAAAGCGGCGTTGAGCGCCACCTGCGCGGCATTAAACTGGTTGCGGGTGATGGTGGAGATCAGTAATCCCATGCCAAGCGTACTGAGCAGAAACAGGCTGGTGATAAAAAACAGGATCAGCAGAGAACCGCGATAGGGCACGCCAAGAATAAACACCGACACCAGCATACACAGCAGCATCGCCAGCATGCCGAGAAAATAATAGGGGATCAGTTTACACAGCAGCAATTCGACGCGGGTGACTTCGGTCGACAGCAGCGCTTCCATGGTACCGCGCTCCCATTCACGTGCGACCACTAATGAGGTCAGGATCGCGCCGATGACCGTCATAATAATGGTCACCGCTCCTGGAATAATAAAATGCTGGCTGATCGCCGCCGGGTTGAACCAGTAGCGGGTCTGCACGTCGATCAGCGGTTCAAACGATTCGCCGCGGTCTTCGGCCCGCTGCTTTTGCCAAATCTGCCAGATGCCTTCCACATAGCCTTGCACAAAGTTGGCGGTGTTAGGTTCGCTGCCATCGGTGATCACCTGAATGGGCGCAATATCGTTTGGCCGCGCCATCTGCTGGGCAAAATCCACCGGGATCACCACCAGTCCGCGAATACGCCCGGCCTGCATTTTCTCAACTAACTCCTGGCGGTTGTCGCTGATGGTGGCGTCAATATACGGCGAGCCGGTCATGGTATGGGTAAAATCCAGCGCCTCTTCGCTCTGTTGCTCGAGCAAAATCCCCACCCGCAGCTTGCTGGAGTCGAGGTTAATCCCGTAGCCGAAGATAAACAGCAACAGTAATGGGATCACCACGGCAATCAGCCAGCTACTGGGATCGCGCACGATCTGCCGCGTTTCTTTAATGCACAGCGCGCGCACGCGTCGCCATGAAAGCGCGTGATTACTCATGTGCGTGCTCCTTATCCCAGTCATTGATAAGCGTGATAAACGCCTGCTCCATAGTCGGGTCCGGCGTGTCGTTATCGGCCGCCTGCGCTTTCAGGTCGTCCGGCGTGCCGCTGGCGATTAGCTTACCGCGGTACACCAGCCCGATACGGTCGCAATATTCCGCCTCGTCCATAAAGTGGGTCGTGACCATCACCGTCACACCTTTTTCTACCATGCTGTTGATATGCAGCCAGAACTCGCGACGGGTGAGGGGATCAACCCCGGAGGTCGGTTCATCGAGGAACAGGATGTCGGGTTCATGCATCAGCGAACAGGCCAGCGCCAGACGCTGCTTAAAGCCTAGCGGCAGTTCGTCGGTGGCATGAGAGGCGATGGTCTTCAGGCCGAACGCCTCGCTCATACGATCGATTTTTTCTTTCTGTGCGCGTCCGCGCAGGCCGTAGACGCCGGAGAAAAAGCGCAGATTCTGCTCCACCGTCAGGTTACCGTACAGGGAGAATTTCTGCGCCATATAACCCAGATGCTGGCGTGCTTTTCCGGAACTGACCTTCAGGTCCATGTCCAGCACCAGCGCTTTACCTGAGGTGGGAACCAGCAGGCCGCACATCATTTTAAACGTGGTCGATTTACCCGCCCCGTTGGGGCCTAACAGGCCAAAAATCTCACCGCGTTGGACGGCAAAATCCACATGGTCGGTGGCGGCAAAATCACCGAATTTTTTGGTCAGCGCTTTGGCTTCAATCACCGTTTCACCGGCGGTACCTTCTACGGTGTGCAGGATAGCGCCCAGCGGCGATTCAGAGGTTCCCGCGCCGCCGAGTAAATCGATAAACGCATCTTCAAAGCGCGGCGCTGTACTGGTGATGGTGATTTCCGGCATGCCTTCAGCTTTGCGAATATCGTCCGCCGTGGCCGCTTTTTTCAGAATCAGGCGCACGGATTTCCCCTGAATCATGCCGTCGCTGACCTGCGGTAACTTGAGCGCGCGTTGTAGCAGTTTGCGGTTATTTTCCTGCGGGCTGCTCATTAAAAAACTGCGCCCGGCCATGGTTTGCGTCAGCTGAGTCGGATCGCCTTGATAGAGCAATTCACCTTCGTTCATCAGCAGCACATCGCGGCACTGCTCGGCCTCGTCCAGATACGAGGTGCTCCAGAGGATCAACATGCCATCCCCGGCCAGTTCATGCACCATTTGCCACAATTCGCGGCGGGATATTGGGTCTACGCCCACGCCGGGCTCATCCAGCAGCAGCACTTTGGGTTCGCCGACCAGCGTACAGGCAAGACCCAGTTTCTGCTTCATGCCGCCGGAGAGTTTCCCCGCCAGACGTCCGGTAAACGGCCCCAGCGAGGTAAACTCCAGCAGACGGGCAAAGGTTTTCTCACGCGCTTCACCGGTAACGCTGCGTAAATCGGCATAGAGATTGAGGTTCTCCATGACGGTCAAATCTTCATACAGGCCGAATTTCTGTGGCATATAGCCCAGCACCGCATGCAGGGCGCTGTCGTTGATGATGGGGTCAAAGCCAATCACCGTCGCGCTGCCGCCATCCGGCTTCAACAGGCCCGCCAGCATCCGCATCAGCGTGGTTTTCCCTGCGCCGTCGGGACCTACCAGACCGGTGACATAACCTGCGTGAATCGTGCAGTCGAGCGGGGCGACCGCCGGTTTTTCCATCCCGGCAAAGCGCTTAACCAGCCCGTTGAGGGTAATGACTGCGTCATTCATGCCGCGCCTCGTCACCGAACTTCACCGTCACCGGCATTCCCTGACGCAGCGCGTCGTCGGCATCGGTCACGACAATACGCAGGCGGTAGACCAGGTCGGTACGCAGGTCCGGGGTCTCTACCGTTTTCGGCGTAAATTCTGCTGTTGGCGACACAAAGCCGATTTTGCCGTGGTACGGTTTGTCCGGGCGGCCATCGGTATAAAGCAGAATTTCACGTCCTGGCTGCGCCTGGCTCAGATTGCGTTCGTCCACATAGGCGCGGACCCACACCGGCCGGGTAAGCGACAGCGTCAGCACCGTGCCGCCCGCGTTCAGCATACTGCCGGGCTCGACCGCACGGGTAAGCAGTGTGCCGTCAGACGGGGAAGTCAGCGTGGTGTCATGCAAATCGAGTTCAGCCTGCGCCAGCTGCGCCTGAGCCTGTTCGAGCGTCGCTTTCGCCTGGGCGATATCCTGCGGACGATTACCGCTGCGGTATTGACTGAGTTTATCCTGAGCGGATTTCAGCGTTGCCAGCGCCTGGTCGCGTGAAGAACGGGCGTTTTCCAGATCGTTGGCTGAGATAGTGCGGCTTTTCCATAATCCGAGCTGGCGATTATAAAAGTTCTGCGCGTAGTCATACGCTGCCTGGGCCTGCTTCACGGCCGCCGCGGTTTGTGCGATTTCTTCTTCACGATACCCGGCCAGCATCAGGTCGTACTGCGCCTGCGCGGCGGCAACGTTAGCCTTCGCCTGCATCAGCGCGTTTTCGTAGGGGGCGTGGTCCAGTTCGCCCAGTACCTGACCGGCAGTAATCGCATCACCTTCGTCAACCGCCAGCGAGGCCAGCCTGCCGCCTACGCGAAAACTTAAATTGACGCTGCGGATATCGACGTTGCCGTACAGGGTCAGGCCGTTATCTTGTTGGCTTTGATACCACCACGTTCCACCAGCAATCACGGCAACGAGGGCCGCGATAACCAGCCCGAGAACGACAGGTTTTTTCATGACTCCAGACTCCTTTGCGTTAAACCTTGCAGAATAAGATCGATGTGACAGGTGATCGTGTGTTCAATTAGCGCGGTTTTATCCGCATCAAATTGTGACCAACCCGTGCGCAACAGAATAGTTTCTTTACCCAAACGGAAGGCCAGCACTTCACCCAATATGGCGTGGGTATGCAGGATCATTTGGGTGTCATTGGCATCGCGACCCGTATAAGCGGCAATTAAGCGGGTCAGGTGGCTATGCAGCGGGTTGATCACCTGGTCATGCACCAACTGATAGGCTGCAGTGGGGGAGAGCTGTTCGCGCGAAATAAATTTGCTCAGGTTAACCGTGTCATCCTGGGTTAACAGCATGATCATGTTTTTGCAGGCACGCAGGATCAGTTCGCGCATGGCGGCCCGATCCGGCTCGGGTTGGGTAAACAGACGCTCGGCTTCTTCAGCATGAGGGCGAAACTGTGAACCGATAAAATCCGCGATCCACTGGGCGCAGGCGAGATATAAATCCTCTTTTGAACCAAAATAGTAGGTAATTGCGGCGATGTTTTGTCCGGCCTGAGCGGCAATATCGCGCGTAGTGGCATGCAGTCCGTACTCACCAAATTGTGCGAGCGCGGCGGCAATCAGCTGGTTCTTTGCCTGTTCACCTTTAGTTGTCATGGTGGATGTATTCATGGCATGCCTAAATTATTAATCAATCGATTGATTAAGATTATGACTGATTTCTGCACTTGTCTAGTCTGGTGGTTTATTTTGTTTTTCGCGGCTGGCGGGATAATTTATGCGGTACATCACAAAAACTGCTACACTCCGCCCCTTCATGACATTGTGGTTTTTGTCATCTCTTTTGCGAGTATCGTCCTGAAAACGACACCGGTAACGGTCAGGGCGGTTCGGAGTAGTTATGTCTTTTGATTCCCTTGGTTTAGATCCTGAAATCTTGCGCGCCGTTGCCGAGCAGGGTTACCGTGAACCTACCCCTATTCAGCAGCAGGCAATCCCCGCCGTGCTGGAAGGCCGTGATCTGATGGCCAGCGCCCAGACCGGCACGGGGAAAACGGCAGGTTTTACCCTGCCGCTGTTACAACACCTCATTACCCATCAGCCGCATGGCAAAAGCCGTCGTCCGGTGCGTGCGCTGATCCTGACGCCAACCCGCGAGCTGGCGGCACAAATTGGCGAAAACGTCCGCGATTACAGCAAGTATCTGAACGTCCGCTCGCTGGTGGTTTTCGGCGGCGTAAGCATTAACCCGCAGATGATGAAACTGCGCAGTGGCGTAGATGTGCTGGTGGCAACGCCGGGCCGTTTGCTCGATCTGGAACATCAAAACGCGGTGAAACTGGATCAGGTTGAGATCCTGGTACTGGATGAAGCGGACCGTATGCTGGATATGGGCTTTATCCATGATATTCGTCGCGTACTGGCTAAACTGCCCGCTAAACGTCAAAACCTGCTGTTCTCCGCAACGTTTTCTGACGACATTAAGTCGCTGGCAGAAAAACTGCTGCATAACCCGCTGGAAATTGAAGTTGCGCGTCGTAATACCGCGTCTGAGCAGGTCAGCCAGCTCGTTCACTTTGTGGATAAAAAACGTAAACGTGAATTGCTGTCACAGATGATTGGCCAGGGTAACTGGCAGCAGGTGCTGGTCTTTACCCGTACCAAACATGGTGCCAACCACCTGGCAGAACAGCTGAATAAAGACGGTATTCGCAGCGCGGCGATCCACGGTAATAAATCTCAGGGTGCGCGTACGCGTGCGCTGGCCGATTTTAAATCCGGTGATATTCGCGTGCTGGTGGCGACCGACATCGCGGCTCGCGGGCTCGACATTGAAGAGCTGCCGCACGTGGTGAACTATGAGCTGCCAAACGTCCCGGAAGACTATGTTCACCGCATCGGACGTACCGGTCGTGCTGCGGCTACCGGCGAAGCGCTGTCTCTGGTGTGTGTTGATGAGCATAAGCTGCTGCATGACATCGAAAAACTGCTGAAAAAAGAGATCCCGCGTATTGCGGTTGATGGCTACGCGCCGGACCCGTCGATTAAAGCAGAGCCAATCCAGAACGGACGCCAGCAGCGTGGCGGCGGCGGTGGTCGTGGGCAAGGTGGAGCAGGCCGTGGTCAGCAGCCGCGTCGCCAGGATGGCGGTGCGCCAAAAGCGAAACCGCGTAACAGTGAAGGCAAACCGGCAGGCGACAAACCGCGTCCACCGCGTCGTCCTCGCAGACCGTCTTCTGCACAGTAATTGCGAGCCCGGCCGAATAGCCGGGCTTTTTTTTTGCGACGCGTATCAGAAAGTGCCACAATAGTGGCTGTTTATACAGTATTTCAGGTTTTCTCATGGCATTAACCGCAGCGTTGAAAGCGCAAATTGCCGCCTGGTATAAGGCGCTTCAGGAACAGATCCCCGACTTTATCCCCCGTGCACCGCAGCGGCAGATGATTGCTGATGTCGCGAAAACGCTGGCTGGGGAAGACGGGCGACATCTGGCTATCGAAGCGCCGACCGGCGTCGGGAAAACGCTGTCCTATTTAATTCCGGGGATTGCCATTGCCCGTGAAGAACAAAAGACGCTGGTGGTCAGTACCGCCAACGTCGCGTTGCAGGATCAGATCTACAGTAAAGACCTGCCGCTGCTGCGCAAAATTATCCCTGATCTGCGATTTACCGCCGCGTTTGGGCGAGGGCGCTATGTCTGCCCGCGTAATTTAGCGGCCTTGGCCAGTACCGAACCTAATCAGCAGGATTTGCTGGCGTTTCTCGATGATGATCTGACGCCCAACAACCAGGAAGAACAAAAACGTTGCGCCAGGCTCAAAGGCGACCTCGACACTTACAAATGGGATGGGTTGCGCGATCACACCGATATCGCCATTGATGACGGGCTCTGGCAGCGTCTGAGCACTGATAAAGCTAGCTGCCTGAACCGTAACTGTCATTACTACCGTGAATGCCCATTTTTTGTTGCCCGCCGTGAGATCCAGGAAGCCGAAGTGGTGGTGGCAAACCACGCGTTAGTGATGGCGGCCATGGAGAGCGAAGCGGTGTTACCGGAACCGAAAAATTTGCTGCTGGTGCTTGATGAAGGCCACCATCTGCCGGACGTCGCGCGCGATGCGCTGGAAATGAGCGCCGAGATTACCGCGCCCTGGTATCGGCTGCAGCTGGATTTATTCAGCAAACTCGTGGCGACCTGCCTGGAGCAGTTTCGCCCGAAAACCACGCCGCCGCTGGCTAATCCAGAGCGCCTGAACGCCCACTGTGAAGAGCTGTATGAGCTGATCGCCTCACTAAACAACATCCTCAATCTGTACCTGCCCGCCACGCAGGAAGCTGAACACCGCTTTGCAATGGGTGAGCTGCCTGCGGAAGTGATGGAGATTTGTCAGCGTCTGGCGAAGCTCACCGAGATGCTACGCGGTCTGGCGGAACTGTTCCTCAACGATCTCAGCGAAAAAACCGGCAGCCACGATATCGTTCGTCTGCATCGGGTTATTTTGCAGATGAACCGGGCGCTGGGTATGTTTGAAGCGCAAAGTAAACTGTGGCGGCTGGCTTCGCTGGCGCAGTCATCAGGCGCGCCGGTGACCAAATGGGTGACGCGTGACGTGCGTGACGGACAGATGCATGTCTGGTTTCACTGCGTGGGGATCCGCGTCAGCGATCAGCTTGAACGCCTGCTGTGGCGCAGCGTGCCGCATATTATCGTCACCTCTGCCACCTTACGCTCGCTCAACAGTTTCTCGCGCCTGCAGGAGATGAGCGGCCTGAAAGAAAAAGCAGGGGACCGTTTTGTCGCGCTGGACTCGCCGTTTAATCATGTCGAGCAAGGCAAAATTGTCATTCCGCAGATGCGTTACGAACCGTTGATGGAGAACGAAGAGCAGCATATTGCCGAAATGGCGGCTTATTTCCGCGAACAGGTGGAAAGTAAAAAACATCAGGGCATGCTGGTGCTCTTTGCCAGCGGTCGGGCAATGCAGCGTTTTCTTGAGCACGTAACCGATCTGCGTCTGCTGTTGCTGGTGCAGGGCGATCAGCCGCGCTACCGACTGGTGGAACTGCACCGCAAGCGGGTACAAAACGGTGAGCGTAGCGTGCTGGTTGGGCTGCAGTCTTTTGCCGAAGGCCTCGATTTGAAAGGCGACCTGTTGACTCAGGTTCATATTCACAAAATTGCGTTTCCGCCCATCGACAGCCCGGTGGTGGTGACTGAGGGCGAATGGCTGAAAAGCCTGAATCGCTATCCCTTTGAGGTGCAGAGTTTACCTGCGGCATCGTTCAATTTGATTCAGCAGGTTGGGCGACTCATTCGTAGTCACGGTTGCTGGGGCGAAGTGGTGATTTACGATAAGCGTTTATTGACCAAAAACTATGGTCAGCGTTTACTGAATGCGTTACCCATATTTCCGATAGAGCAACCTGGTGTGCCAGACGTTATAGTAAAACCAAAAGAAAAAGCGAAACCCACACGCCGCCGTCGGCGTTAACGATGTGAGCAACAGGCAAGGAGTTATCGATGGATTACCGCAAAATCATCAAAGAGATTGGGCGAGGTAAAAATCACGCGCGTGACCTGGACCAGGATACCGCTCGCGGACTGTACACCCACATGTTAAACGGCGACGTACCTGACCTTGAGATGGGCGGCGTACTGATTGCGCTGCGTATTAAAGGGGAAGGTGAGGCAGAAATGCTGGGCTTTTATGAGGCGATGCAAAACCATACCCTTCGCCTGACGCCGCCCGTTGCCAAACCGATGCCTATCGTCATTCCCAGCTACAACGGTGCGCGCAAGCAGGCTAACCTGACGCCGCTGCTGGCTATTTTGCTGCATAAGCTGGGTTTCCCGGTCGTGGTGCACGGGGTGAGCGAAGATCCAACCCGCGTGCTGACGGAAACCATTTTTGACCTGATGGGGATTGCACCTACCCTGCATGCCGGACAGGCGCAGGCGAAACTTGAGGGACATGAGCCGGTGTTTATCCCAGTGAGTGCGCTGTGCCCGCCGCTGGAGAAACAGCTGGCGATGCGCTGGCGGATGGGCGTACGCAACAGTGCGCATACGCTCGCGAAATTAGCCACGCCGTTTGCTGAAGATGCCGCACTGCGTCTTGCCAGCGTTTCGCACCCGGAGTACGTGTCGCGGGTAGCGAAATTCTTTGGTGATATCGGCGGGCGCGGCCTGCTAATGCACGGCACGGAAGGGGAGGTGTACGCCAACCCACAGCGTTGCCCGCAGATCAGCCTGATAGACCATTCTGGTGTTCGAGTGCTGCAGGACCGCCAGAGCGAGATGCCTGACGAGCCAGTGCCGCTGCCGGTGGCAAAAGATCCGGAAACCACCGCGCGCTGGATAGAGCGTTGTCTGGCCGGAAGTGAGCCGGTACCGGCCTCGTTGAGGATTCAGATGGCCTGCTGCCTGGTGGCAACCGGCGAAGTCGCTACGCTGGCTGAAGGATTTACCCGCGTCGACCAGTGCTTCTGATGTACTCATCTCCCCGGCGGGCCTGATTTACAGGTCCGCCCGTTCCCGCCTTTCTGCTATTCCTGCTATTTCTGCAATGTGAAATTTCTGCACGTTTATTGACCTCCTGAGCGTCGTGGCGCAGCATAGTTTGTTGAAAAATAAGAAACACAACAAACACGCAACATAACAGGAGATAACCATGAACAGTGGACACCGCTTTCATGCGCCTACGCTGCACGCCTTTATTCAGGCCGTTTTTCGTCAGATGGGCAGCGAAGAGCAGGAAGCGCGCTTAGTTGCCGATCATCTGATTGCCGCGAACCTTGCCGGGCACGATTCTCACGGCATTGGCATGATCCCAAGCTATGTTCGTTCCTTTTCGCAGGGACATTTGCAGCTAAACCGCCACGCGAAAGTGGTGAAAGACGCAGGGGCGGTGGTAACGCTTGACGGTGACAGTGCGTTTGGTCAGGTTGCGGCACATGAAGCTATCACGCTGGGAATCGAGAAAGCCCGTCAGTTCGGTATTGCCGCGGTGGCGCTACACAATTCCCATCACATCGGACGCATTGGCTATTGGGCAGAGCAATGTGCAGCCGCAGGCTTTGTCTCCGTTCACTTTGTGAATGTGGTCGGCATCCCGATGGTTGCGCCTTTTCAGGGGCGTGACAGCCGGTTTGGCACTAACCCTTTCTGCGCCGTGTTTCCGCGTAAGAATGATTTCCCCCTGCTGCTGGACTATGCGACCAGCGCCATTGCTTTTGGCAAAACGCGCGTTGCGTGGCATAAGGGTGAGCCAGTGGCACCAGGATGTCTGATTGATGCTGATGGCATTCCGACTACCGATCCCGCCGTGATGCAGGTGTCTCCGCTGGGCTCGCTGCTTACCTTCGCTCAGCATAAAGGCTATGCGCTGGCGGCAATGTGCGAAATTCTGGGTGGTGCGCTTTCCGGGGGGAAAACTACGCACGAAGACAGTTTGCAGGACAGCGCTGACGCCATCATTAACTGCATGACGACGATCATTCTAAACCCGGAATTATTTGGCGCGCCGGATTGTGACCATCAGGTCGCCGCATTTGCGAAATGGGTCAAAGTGTCGCCGCATGGCGAGGACGCCCCGGTTCTGCTACCGGGGGAGTGGGAAGTGAATACGCGTGAGGCGCGACTGGCTCAGGGCATCCCTCTGGATGTAGGAAGCTGGCAGGCAATTTGTGAGGCGGCGCAGTTCGTGGGGATGCCGGAGACGGTGTTGCAAGAATTCCGTCATCGGTTGGAACAGTAAGCAAAAAAAAGCCCGTCCAGTGGACGGGCAAACAAAGGGTAACAAACAGGGTCAATGAGGGTTGGAGCATTGGGTCTTGCAGGTAATTCGTCGGTTATTTGTAGATAACCGCAGTGCCGCTCATTTTGTCTTTGCCGACAGCGGACGTAATGCTGTAGCCACTTGCACCTGCAGCGGCAGCTTTTTCAGCCAGTTTGGCTTCCAGGCCATCCAGCGTGCTTGCGCCATCAGCAGATACCACGCCCACTTTATTCATGCTCTGTGCCTGAGTGGAAGTAACAGGCTCGGCAGCGAAAGCGCCAAATGACAGGGTAGACAGGGCGATGGCAGCAACAGCATATTTGATATTTTTCATGATTAATCTCTCGCAGGTTATTCTGTTAGTCAGTGTTTTGTTCGGTAGACGTTGTTTTGTCGATGTGAGAAGTATCACGTTTTTTTAGGTGAGAGAAAATCGAATAGAATTGACGACATCAATCAAAAAAATTGAATGACAAATAACTTATTGAATATTAATAAATTCGGAAGGCGGATTTACAGTTCTTGTCATTGCGATTTACAGAGCCAGCGACAACGGCACATTTTGCTACACTCATTGCAAAAAACCGTGCTCGTAAAGGAAATCGTATGCGCTGAAACTTTTGGTAAAGAAGGGTCAACGTAGCTGGCTGTCTTTCGATCCTCTGCGATTATATCCTGAGTATGAGGTGTTATGTGAATCTTTATCCTGCTGACAGGCGATGCATAAACGTACCCCAGGTACCGCCTCGCGCCGGGCCTGAGGGATAGGATTGCCACATTCTTCGCATTCATACAGACTTTCACCCGTGGGTAACTCACCACGGACGCGAGCAACAGCATCTTCAATAGTATTGTTGATCTGTTCGTTCACCGCGTCGTCATTTGCCCATCCGGATGCCATAGCCCCTCCGTACATTCAGTTTGTATAATAATTATAGTGAATGATATGGATGGTAAACGAACGCACAAGCGTACCGTCAGATTTCAGACCATTCGCGTAGCAGATTATGGTAGAGATTGAGCAGCGATGGGATCTCGGCGCTTTCACCGTGGCGTGCCTTCAGGGACTGGATGTTCTTATCCAATTCAAAGAGCATGGCGCGTTTTTTATCGTCGCGGATCATCGACTGGATCCACATAAACGACGCTATACGAACGCCGCGCGTCACCGGTGTAACGCAATGCAGACTGCTGGAAGGGTAAAGCACCAGGTCGCCAGCCGGAAGTTTGACCGCATGCTGACCGTAAGTGTCATTGACCCGCAACTCTCCCCCCTCATAGCTGTCGGGGTCACTTAAGAATAATGTGGCGGAAAGGTCGGTACGCATCCAGCCGCTTTCCGGGTGGCTACGCACCGCGCCATCAACGTGAAAGCCGTAGGTCTCTGCGTTCTGATAACGATTGAACAACGGCGCGGAGATTGTTTTTGGCAATGCTGCAGCAAAGAACAGCGCGCTGCTGTTCACGGCGGCCAGCACCTCTTTATGTAACGCAGCATAGCGCTCGCTCTGCGTATCAACCTGCTGGTTATTTTTGACCTGAGCACCCTGAACGCCTGTGGTAGCACGGCCATCTATCCACTCGGCTGAATCCAACTGTTCGCGAAACCAGGCAACGTCCTGCGGCGATAAGACGCCAGGAATGTGGTACATCATCAGTGTTTCTCCTGAAAGTGGGGCTTGCGCCCCACGTGATACATCAGAAATGCATATTGGCGGTGAGCAGGAAGGTTCTCGGCTCACCCGGATGGTAACGGTATCCGCTCTTGTTGATCGAGGAGACATAATCGGTGTCAAACAGGTTATAGACGTTAAGCTGGAAATCGAGGTTGCGGTTTACGCGATATCCCAGTTTGGCATCCGCGACCCAGTAGCTTTCAGTAAAGGATGGCGTGCCCACCGCGCCGTCCGCGCCGCGATGCATACTGCCCACGTAGCGTGCGCCTGCGCCAACGGAGATATCATCCGTTGCCTGATACTGACTCCACAGGGTGAATGCATGTTCCGGTGTATACGGCAGGGAGGATGAACCATCCTGAGCGACGTCTTTACCGTTATGGACCGTGGCGCGCTGCTGGGTATATCCGCCAATCACCTGCCATGCCGGGGTAATGTTGCCGGCAACCGACAGTTCGTACCCTTCAACGCGTTTCTCCCCATACTGGGACCAGGTACCGTCATCGTTCTGCTCGACCTCGTTCTCAATGTCGGTGCGGAAAATCGCGGCGGTTAACAGCAGGCGCTTATCCAGTACTTCCCATTTGGTGCCAATTTCGCTGGTCTTTGCTTTTTGCGGTTTAAAATCAGTACGGTTGGCGCTGTTGCCGGTACCGCTCTGGGCGAGGGCAAAATTGCTGCCACCCGGCGGTTGCTGAGAGACCGCATAGTTAATGTAAATGTTGCCGTTATCTGTCAGATGATAAAGCGCGCCCGCTTTCCAGTTCACCAGATTACCAGACTTAGCGGTATCGACGGTGGTGACCGGCGATCCTTTGGCTACGCCTGCCGGGCAAGCGACAGCACCGCGCCCGGATGCACCGCATGCCGTGGCGCTGTCATACTCGGTGCGGTAGTTATCGAGACGAATGCCGCCGTTCAGCTCAAACTCACGGGTAATTTGCAAGGTGTCGAATGCATAAATGCCGAAGGTGTCGGTCTGGCCGTTGGCGTTGGCACCGTTACGGTTTAATCCACCCACGCTGACGTTGCTGTTGGGATGGTAAATATTCACCGGCGGTGGCGAGATCGGCACTACGCCGTAGTTGGTCTGCGTTTCACGCGTAAACTCTACGCCGGTGCTGATGTCATGGCCAATGGCACCGGTATAAAATTTTGAGGTCAGGTTGGTCTGGTTGGTGAGGATTTTGTTGCTGACATCTTTGGTATTGGCCAGACGCGACCAGGTCCAGGTGTCTACGCTGCTGGTTGGCTGCGTGATATTTGACGCGCCGCCCATCACCGCCGTCATCAGGTAATCTTGTTTGACGCGTGACCAGCGCGTGGTATTGCGCACGGTGGTGCTGTCGCTCAGATCATGCTCAAAACGCATCGTCGCGGTATCGGTCGTCGAGTCGTCGTAATCCGAATCGGTGCCATAGAAATTATGCGTATCCACTTTCCCTGAATGATTCAGGGCAGAAGTCCCCGCAGAAGGTGCAGAGTACCCCGGCAGGCCGATGGTGGGAACACCGCCGTCCGGCGTGTTGTGCTGGGTGACGTGCAAGTAGTTCAGATACAGACGATTTTCGGTGCCTAAACCAAAGGCGATGGACGGGGCCACGCCGTAACGTTCATTTTTAACGTTATCGCGTCCGGCATCGTGCGTCTTTTCGCCCATCAGGTTTAATCGTGCGGCGGTGGTCTCGCCAATGGCCTGATTGATGTCCAGCGTACCGCGGCGGAACCAGGCGCTGCCGACGCTGGCAGAGGCATCAATGCCTGAGTCAGTGCGCGGTTGCTTGCTGATCATGTTGATAGAGCCGGTCGGCGCGCTGCGGCCATAATCGGTACCGGAAGGACCTTTAATCACTTCAACTTGTTCGGTATTGAAGGTATCGCGCGTCACGCTGCCAATATCG
This sequence comes from Citrobacter sp. KH_055_1, assembly GCF_057838705.1. Lineage (NCBI taxonomy): Bacteria > Pseudomonadati > Pseudomonadota > Gammaproteobacteria > Enterobacterales > Enterobacteriaceae > Citrobacter > Citrobacter sp. KH_055_1. The sequence goes on along the minus strand of NZ_CM174473.1, from coordinate 3,193,029 downwards.
CGAACGCCGTCGATGTAAATGCTGTTCGAGGTATCGGCCCCACGCATATAAATCGCGTCACCGGTGGTGGAGTTGCCGTTTTCACCGGCGAAAAATGCGCCTACGCCCGGCACGTTCTTTAGCGCATCGGTCAGATTTGTTGCCCCTTGATCCTTAATGACCTGCTCAGAAATCACCGTCATGGTGCGCGTTGTATCAGCAACAGGACGGGAGAATTTCGGATCGGCAGAGTGGGTGGGGGCGTACAGCGACGGTTTGGCGGCTTCTACGACCAGCGTATCTTCTTGTTTCTTATCCTGATCACCTGCAGCGACTGCTTGAGCGACCGGAGACAGGCCGATGCACAGACCGGCAAAAAAGGTGAGTGAATGGAAACTACTGGACGGCAGGTTGCGATTTTTATCCATGTTAATGAGTAGCTTATTATTTTTTGAGTAGAAGGTTTCACTCGTGCGAAGGGACATCTCTTTGGATGTTACGCCTGCAGGTCTCGCCGTAATGAAATGCGTAATTGATAATGATTTTGATAAGCATTATTAATCAGTGCGACTTTTTAGCATTCATTAATTCAAAAATAAATACATTTATTTACATTGGATTTAAAATTCCAACATGATGGTTACAAATTGTGCAGGGAGTACGGAGAACAAAAAAGAAAACTGCATTCAGGACGAATGCAGTTAGGCTGAGGGAGATTACTTGTAGATAGTTGCGGTACCGTACATCTGATTTTTACCGCCAGCAGCATTAACCACAAAGCCTTTTGCGCCTTGCTCTTTCGCTTTTTCCGCCAGCTTGTCTTCAAGATCGGTCAGGCTTGACGCGCCGGTAGCCGACACGGTTCCGGAAGCCTGTAGCGGGCCGGTGGCAGGACTGGTGTTAGGTGGTGCAGCAAAAGACGCAAATGTCATGCCGGTGAGTACGGTAGCGGCAAGGAGTGTGAGGCATTTCTTCATAATGATATCCTCTGAGAAACAACGGGTAGTGCCTGATAAGTTTAGGACGTCATTGCCGGACGTTTACCGCAAAAAATTGATGGACAACTGAGTGTTTTTTGAACGATTTGTTTTGTGGAAATCCAGCACAAATTATCGATTTTCCGTGCCATGCGTGTTTACCGCGTGGCGTTATGCGGGTATCTTACGCCGCTGTTAATAGGAGAATGTTATGCCCCCCCAGAAACCGGGATTACACCCACGCAACCGCCACAATGGCCGTTACGATCTTGCCACGTTATGCCAGGTTACGCCCGAATTGACGCAATTCCTCACCATTACGCCAGGCGGCGAGCAGAGCGTTGATTTTGCTAACCCATTGGCTGTGAAGGCGCTGAATAAAGCCCTGCTGGCGCATTACTATGCGGTGGCTAATTGGGATATTCCGCAAGGTTACCTGTGCCCACCGGTACCGGGTCGGGCGGATTACATTCATCATCTGGCCGATCTATTGGGCGAAACGACGGGAACTATCCCGGCGAATGCGAGCGTGCTGGACGTCGGCGTTGGGGCAAACTGTATCTATCCGCTGATTGGCGTGCACGAATATGGTTGGCGGTTTACCGGCAGTGAGACCAGCCAGGAAGCATTGAGCAGCGCACTGGCGATCGTTAACGGTAATCCGGGGTTAACCCGTGCTATTCGCCTGCGCCGTCAGAAAGATTTGTCGTCTATCTTCAACGGAATTATTCATAAGAATGAACAGTTCGAAGCGACACTGTGCAATCCGCCGTTCCATGATTCAGCGGCTTCTGCCCGCGCCGGAAGTGAGCGTAAACGTCGTAACCTGGGACAGGACAAAGACGATGCGCTGAACTTTGGTGGGAAACAGGAGGAGCTCTGGTGTGAAGGTGGCGAAGTGGCGTTTATCAAAAAAATGATCGCCGAAAGCCAGGCCTTTGGTCGCCAGGTGATGTGGTTCACCACGCTGGTTTCACGCGGTGAAAATCTGCCACCGCTGTACCACGCCCTGACGGATGTGGGTGCGGTGAAAGTGGTCAAAAAAGAAATGGCCCAGGGGCAAAAGCACAGCCGCTTTATTGCCTGGACCTTTATGGATAACGATCAGCGTCGCCGTTTTATGGCGCGTCAGCGCTAAATCGTCGGTTCTGTCGGCGGCAGCGGATCGGCTGCTGCCGTGGGGCCATTCACCGGTGCGGGCAAAACCTGGTAGGTCTGTACCGGCGCGCGCACGTTGGCCAAATCAAAGTATTTTTTCACCTGACTGTCGAGCGCAAAGCGTACCGCCCACTGCTTCAGCGGTAAGGTGGTGAACGACACCCGCAGCGTAAACGCCGTATTGGTTAACCCGACAATGCCCGCGAATGACGGCTCGCCAATAATGAATCCGCGAATATCTTCTCGTTCCATCACCGCCGTAACGGCATCCTTCAACGCCTGATTGGCTTTATCGGCATCCTCATGGCGGTCCACGTCGTAATTGGCGACGACCGATCCAATACCCCGTACAAAGTTGGCGAAGGTGGTTATCGATGACCACGGGATAATATGGTACGCCCCGGTGTCCTGGCGCACACCGACTGAGCGAATCGACATGCGTTCAACCGTGCCGGTTAGCGGACCGATGGTGACCAAATCACCGGTGTTCATGCCATTTTCAAACTGGATAAAGATCCCGGTAATAATATCTTTTACCAGCGTCTGCGAGCCGAAGGAGATAGCCAGCCCCAGCGCGCCCGCGCCTGCCAGTAACGGGGCAATATTGACCCCAATTTCCGACAACACGATCATGATAGTGATGGTGCTGATAATCACCGCCAGCGCGTTGCGAAACAGTGTCAACAGTGTACGGGTACGTGCGCTGGGCAGGGGCCGGCCGTGGATATCCGAGGTCAGGCGGTTTTCAATCAGGCTGGCGAGCAGGGTCCAGCCGATAGCGGAGAAGAATAAAATCAGCGCGATACGGATCAGAATATCCACCGTTTTTTCTCCCGCGCCGTAATGCAGCCAGTTCCAGAAGTCGAACAGCCCCCAGGCGTTGAGCAGCAACATGATGGCGACACAGACCGTCAGGATCCGCGCGATGCTTAACGCCGTCGACAGCCAACCATTCAGGCGTTTTTGCAATTCCGGATAACTGCGCTGGGTGTGTGGTGAAAGCGTAATGGTTTTGGCTATCCAGCGGGAAAACATGCCAGAAATAAAGGCGGCGATGCCGATAATCACCAGGCTGCGCAGCGTTGCTCCCATCATAAACTTCAGGCTGTTGCCCGGATCAAACAGCGAGAAGAAAAACAGCACGATGAAATAGGCGCTAGCCAGCCAGTGCCAAACCAGCGCAAAGGCGCGGATAAACAGGCTGAAAAAAGCCAGCGACCTTTCTGCCAGACTCTGCAAATGCTCGGTGATCTCTTTCTTGTTCCTGAAGATCAGATACAGCGCCCACAGCGTAATGCACAGCATGATGATGACGTTAGCCATGGCGCCAACCTGTACATTGACCTGATTCGAGACGATGGGCACCACTACGATCAGCCCGTAGCCAATCAGGCTGCTGAGTGAGCTCAGGCGACGATTCCAGTAGCGTGCGCTTGCAGTCTGAATGTTGAACGGACGCAACTCGGCCACCGTCGGGCAAAATATCAGGCGTAAAATGGCCTTAAAGAACTCAATCAACGCGAAGGCATTAAGAAACAAACTTTGCTGGAAAGCGATGGGGCGGCTGCCGGCGTTCATGCGATCGCTTAAGATCTGCCCAACAAACAGCGTCAGGGCCAGCAGCAATAAATCGATGATGAACGCGCCAATAATCATGGCGGGAAGCTGTAGCCAGTTACTGCGGTCACGATTTTTTTGCCGCGCCCATTGCCCCATTTTGCGATACAGCGGCAACGCACATAAGCGTACCAGCCAGTAAAATCCGAACACGGATACCGCCAGCATAAAAAAGTGAGTCAGGGCATTGGTGAACGATTGCGGATTAAAAGTTTTGTGCGGAGCGTCGGTGATATTGCGATAAAGCTGGGCGAATCGGCTGGAGAGAGCTTCCCCGTAGTGGCGACTGACATCGGTCACGTTCTCGAGTACCGTTTTTTCTTCCGTCAGCGTGGGAGGTACGATAGTGGGGACCGGTTCAGGAGGCGGCGTTGCCGCTACTTTACGCAGTTGACCTATCAACTCCTGGCGTGAGGCATTATTCTCCAGCACGTCTGCCAGGGCACCGTAGGCGGCTTTTTTTTGCTCAACGTCAGGTTCAGCAGCGGGCTCCGCTGGCGGGCTGGCGGAGGTGGTGGACGTTACGCCGGGTATCGTGACCGCCTGAACGGGGACGCTCAGTAGAAAAAAACAGATGAATAAGATCCACCGCATGACTCCTCCCATGAGAAACAAACACAAAAGGATAAGTATAGATGCCCGGACGGGAGGGTCATGAAATCAGAACATTCTGGGGGAGAACCTCCCTTCGGGGAGAAGGGAGGTGTCAGCATCAGGAAACGTGCTGTAAAAATTCCTGCAGACGCTGGCTGGGCGGATTTTCAATCAAGGTTTGCGGATTACCGTCTTCGGCAATACGGCCCTTATCAATGAAGATCAGGCGTGAGGCCACTTTTTCGGCAAAGCCGATTTCGTGGGTCACAATCACCATCGTCATACCTTCTTCCGCCAGATCCTGCATGACTTTCAGCACTTCGTGACGCAGTTCCGGGTCAAGGGCTGAGGTCGGCTCATCAAACAGCATCATTTTTGGCTTCACCGCCAGCGCACGGGCGATCGCCACACGCTGTTGCTGGCCGCCTGAAAGCTCAGAAGGGTAGTGATGCGCACGCTCGGCGAGGCCCACTTTAGCCAGTAACTCTTTGGCCTGTTTCTCAGCCTGATCTTTCTTCGCCCCGCGCACGCGCAGCGGCCCAAACATGACATTCTCCAGCGCGGTCAGGTGTGGGAACAGATAGAACTGCTGGAATACCATCCCGGCTTCCTGGCGTATTAACCGCTCGTCGACCTTCGGATCGTTGACCTTCAGACCATCGACAATCAGTTCGCCGGAGGTTATCTCTTCCAGCTTGTTAATGCAGCGCAGCAGGGTCGACTTACCGGAGCCGGAAGGCCCGATAATCACCACGACTTCGCCCTGACCAATATTCAGATCGATGTTATGCAGCACCTGGGTAGGACCAAAATGCTTAGAGACGTTTTTAAATTCAATCACAGGATTTTCATCCTTCTTTCCAGACGACGCAGAACGAAGCTCAGCACCAGCGTAATAATCAGATAGAACACCGCAACGGCGCTCCAGATTTCCAGTGCGCGGAAGTTACCGGCAATGATTTCCTGACCCTGACGGGTCAGTTCAGCGACGCCAATGACAATAAACAGTGAGGTATCTTTAATGCTGATGATCCACTGGTTACCCAGCGGTGGCAGCATACGACGCAGCGCGAGCGGTAAAATGACGTGACGAATAGTCTCTGTGCGTGAGAGACCCAGCGCCAGCCCGGCTTCGCTGAAACCTTTATGAATTGAGAGCACTGCGCCACGGGTGATTTCCGCGATGTAGGCACCGGAGTTAATCATGATGGTGACGACGGCGGCGCTGAAAGGATCAATGCGTAAGTCGTTAAACGCCATCGGCAGGGCGAAGTAAATAAACATCACCTGCACAACAATGGGGGTGCCGCGGATGACTTCGATAAATACCAGCGCAACGTGGTTGGCTATCCAACCGCCGAAGGTACGTGCAAAACCTGCTGCCAGCCCGATTACCAGGCCGCCAGCCAGACCGAGGACCGAAATCCACAGGGTCATTTTGGCGCCTTCAATCAAGAGCGGAATGGCGGGCCAAATGGCACTCCAGTCAAACTGCATATGTCGTTCCTGTTACCGTGGTGTAAATATTCAAATGCCTGTTTTGCCGGATGCGCCAGGCTTATCCGGCCTACAGGTCTCAAATCTGCTGGTGTAGGCCCGGTAAGCTTCGCGCTACCGGGCAACATCGCGAGTTATTATTTAGGTTCAGTACCGAACCATTTTTTGTAGATTTCGTTGTATGTGCCGTTCTCTTTCAGCGTTTTCAGCGCGCCGTTCACTTTCTCACGCAGTTCGTCGCTGCCTTTCGGGAAGGCAATACCGTACTGTTGGGCTTCCAGAGAATCGCCTACGGCTTTGAACTGGCCGTTGCCCGCAGTTTTGATGAAGTAAAGAATGTTTGGTGTGTCGTGCAGGACGGCATCTGCGCGGTTAGTGCCCAGTTCCATATACGCGTTATCGATGTTCGGGAACTGACGCAGATCTTTGGTTTTGATGTTTGCTTTCGCGTAATCGACAGAACCGGTTCCGCCTTTAACCGCAACCACTTTGCCATCCAGATCTTTCACGCTTTTCACGTCGTTATTGTTGGCTTTAACCATCACTAACAGGCCGCTTTTGTAGTAGCCGTCAGAGAAGTCGATCGCTTTTTTACGTTCTTCGGTGATGGTGATACCTGCCAGCGCCAAATCGATATTTTTGGTTTGCAGCGCAGGGATGATGCCGCTGAAATCCATCGGTTTCAGTTCATAATCCAGCTTCAGCTCTTTGGCCACGGCAGCCCACAGATCCACATCAAAACCGACGTATTTGTCACCCTGCTTGAATTCAAACGGAACAAAAGCGGTGTCAGTTGCGACAACGAGTTTCTTATCCGCGGCATGAGAAGACACCGCAAAAGCCAGGGTAAGTGCAGCCAGTGAAACTTTTAATACAGACTTCATAGGATTTCCTTTTATATCCACGGGGCGATCCCCTGCGAGAACATATGTCTTAATGAAATAATCGTGCCAATTTTGCAACTTATTGTTTTAACAAGAAGGTGTTACGTTTTGCTGCACAATAAGTAGGGCAAAGTGGGCAGCCTGCACCGTTTCGGGGCACTCATTTGGTGCGTGAAGGGGGCGGCACAAACGATATGACTATTTAGCGTAAAAATTGTTGATAAAACAATCTTTCGTTAACGATTGTGTGAGGTGATTATTACAAATATTTTACTTTACAGTGATAATCGATCAATGTTATGCACTAAAAAAGTGCAAAACCCCCGCCGGGGCGAGGGTTATATAGGAATTTCTTATCATGACCGTTATTCGATGTTGGCTTCGATAAACCACAAGAATTTGTCGAGATCGCGCGACGCAGCGGTGAAAATATCGGCGGTATCTTCATCTTTGGCTTCACTAATAGCTTTACGCACGCTGTTAGCGACCACGGCATAGCGTTCAGCCAGCTCTTTTAAGTGATCCTGCACGCTGTGAATATCCAGCGGGTAACTTTTCAGCGACGTTTTGCTGTTAATAACCTGCGTTGTCCCCAGCGCTACGCCACCTAACTGCACGGCGCGCTCGGCCATGGTGTCGAGGTGGTCGGTTAACGCGGTACGAAAGCCATCCAGCATTTCATGTACGGCAATAAAATTAGCGCCGCGCATGTTCCAGTGCGCTTGTTTGGTGATGAGTGACAGGTCGATGAACTGGATCACCTGCTGATTCAACAGCTCCACAGTCGCTTTCTTATCACTGTCGGATACATCGTTACGGGTATAAAGAAGGGGGGATGCTTTTGCTTTTACCAGTTTTGCGGTACTCATAATCTCATATCCTCTTGATATCTATGTTCCAGGTCATTCAACAAGAGTAAGTATAGACCTAAAATTAGTTTTAATTTTCTGGCCTTACCTATCACTTTAATAGTGAACAGGATGGGAAATATAAATATTCAATTGGATCATATGCATAAGTGCAATTGTAATCTGTTGTCAGCTATTTTTTCTGGATGTTTATATTCGTAGGAAATAGGAATTGAGAAACAATGGCGCTATAAGAATAATAATCACTGAGATAAACAAAAGGCTATTCTGCATGATTATGCAAACCATGCAGAATAACGGCAGGTTAATTCACGTCAAGTTGCTTAATTTGCGGCTCTTTACGGATGGTAAGCGTAGAGCCCATTGACGCGGCAATAATGGCTCCCAGCGCCAGCATTTGTACCATCGTCAGCGTTTCTCCGAGGAAGATCATGCCCGAAACAGCCGCCAGCGCAGGCTCCATGCTCATCAGCGTGCCAAAAGTGCGCGTAGGCAGGCGCGTTAAGGCGATCATTTCCAGCGAATAGGGCAGCGCCGTAGAGAGGACGGCGACCGCTAAGCCCAATGGCAGAATCGACCAGTGCCACAGCGCATCTCCGGCCTGAATCGCGCCCAGCGGCACGAAAATGATCGCTGCAATCAGCGACCCTACCGCCACGGTTGCCGGGCCATGCTCTTCACCAGCACGCTGGCCGGTAAGAATATAGACTGCCCAGCAGGCACCTGCGCCCAGCGCCAATGCGGCTCCGGTTAAGTCGACGTGCGACACGTCCTGACCCAACGGCAGCAGGAACCAGAGCCCGAGTACGGCCAGTGCGACCCAAATGAAATCCACTGGGCGTCGGGAAGAGAACAGCGCGACTGCCAGCGGTCCGGTGAACTCCAGCGCCACGGCAATACCGAGCGGGACGGTCTGAATCGACAGGTAGAAGAGATAGTTCATCCCACCCAGCGACAGACCATAAAACAGCAGAGGAAGACGCTGCTCTTTGGCAAAGCGTAACCGCCAGGGTTTAAAGAATGCGATGAGGATTAGCGTTCCCAGTGCCAGACGTAGCGCGGTAACGCCTGGTGCGCCGACAACAGGGAATAGCGACTTCGCCAGTGATGCTCCGCTTTGTATAGAGGACATTGCAATCAGCAGAACCAAAATAGGTAACCAGACTGGCGTTTTACGTGACGACCCCAGCATCCTTTCTCCTGTCAATTTAAGTAAAAGAGCGAGTGTACTGGAAATACACGCAGGTGGTTGAGTATTCGTTGAAAAAAAAACTGCACAGATCCGTACAATGGCCTGAAAGTGATGGATTAATAATCTGCGTGATTAGGAATTTTCCGGATGAATGTGCCGTATTGTGCGCGCAATAATGGCATTATTCGTTATAAAAGTGATGTTAATTGAAAGAGATAGTGGGTGTTTGAAATGTTCTGTTACATGAAAACCCCCGTTAGACATCGCTAATCGCAAAGAGTTTCCCATCAATTTTTGGTATATTTAAAACTTAAGATTTACTTGAAGCACATTTGAGGTGGTTATGAAAAAAATTGCATGTCTTTCAGCACTGGCCGCTGTTCTGGCTTTCTCCGCAGGTTCCGCTGTTGCGTCTACTTCTACCGTGACCGGTGGTTATGCTCAGAGCGATGCTCAGGGCGCTGCGAACAAAATGAACGGTTTTAACCTGAAGTATCGCTACGAGCAGGACAACAACCCGCTGGGCGTAATCGGTTCTTTCACTTACACTGAAAAAGATCGTACCGATGCTTCTGGCGACTACAACAAAACCCAATACTACGGCATCACTGCAGGTCCTGCTTACCGTCTGAACGACTGGGCAAGCATCTACGGCGTTGTTGGTGTTGGCTACGGTAAATTCCAGAACGCAGCATCTCCTGCTGACAACCACAGCACCAGCGACTACGGTTTCTCTTACGGTGCGGGCCTGCAGTTCAACCCGATCGAAAACGTTGCTCTGGACTTCTCTTACGAGCAGAGCCGTATTCGTAGCGTGGACGTTGGCACCTGGATTGCTGGCGTGGGTTACCGCTTCTAATCACTTCGGTGATATGAAAAATCCGCCTCTAGGGGCGGATTTTTTTTGTCTGTGATTTGCACGGTTAGCGTGATTTGGTCTCGAAGATATCGGTACCAAGATGGTTGTAGTCCACCTTCTGTAATTTAAAGTTGGTGATATACACCGGTCCGGCTTTTTTCTCCGAGATAAAGCGGTAGCGGTTGGTAATTTCTTTCGCGCTGATCCCGGTCCACTGCGAGAAAAAGCTCAGGAAGTCATTCGCGGAACGACGGGCTTTAATCACTCGGTGTGCTTTATCGTCGCTGGATATCACCATAAACGGCACCTGGAAATTCTGCTGGAACTGATCGTCGTGTGCCAAATACTGCACTTCTTTACCGCGTTCTTTAAAGGCGAGCCCATGATCGGAGAAGTAAACCATCGAGAAGCTGTCGCCGCTGTTACGCAGCTGATCGTAGAGCTGGCGCAGCAGGTCGTCGGTCTGCTTCATGGTGTACAGATAACACGATGTCTCTCTCGACTGAACGAAGGTCTCGTATTTTCCCTGGGTACGATCGCAGGCCTGCGGATGCGAACCCATCAAGTGCAGCACGATGAGCTGGGGTTGAGTTCGCTCCGTTTCTAACACCTGAGCAGTCATCTTCAACAGCGCTTCATCGCGGGTGTTCTTATCGGCTTCGAAGTCACCGTTTTTCAGGAAATGAACTTCGTCAGCGCGTTTGGCGATACTGGCGATTGCCGTATCGTATTCACCGATCTGTCCCTGGTTAGAGAACCACCACGTCTGGAATCCGGCGCGGTTGGCGAGGGTGACAAAGTTATCCTGGAACTGCGGCTTATCATCGACCACCCGATTCAGCGTTAAGCCAAGTGATTTCTGCGTTGATCCGCTGGCCGCGATGTAATCTGCAAAAATATAGCCGTTAACGCTGCTGGCAAACGGTGTGTTGTCCCAGTGGCCGCCAAACGCGCCTAGCGCATCACGACGGGCGCTTTCACCAATCACCACGACATAGGTGTGGTACTTAGGTTTCACCGCCGTCACAGTCCAGGTGTCTTTAACGCTCGCCAGCTTCGCCATGCGGTCTTGTTCATCAAGAACCTCGTAATTATTGACGATAACGTCCTTGGCAAAGCGAAACACCGGATAGCCGGTATCTTTTAGTTTGAAGACGCCGCCCCAGGCGAGGTTTTGCACCGGCGTCACAAAAAACGCCACGATGCTGACCAGCAAACACAGACTGTCGAATTTATTCCAGCGGCGTTGCGTCGCGACTTTTTTACGCCGTACAGCGAGCACGCCGAGGGCAAAGATAAACACGCCAACCAGGTAGTTGTACCAAGGGAAGATGGTCAGGATTTCGGTGGACTCTTCCATGTTGGTCGAGTGCAGCGCCAGCAGGGTATTGAAGTTGGGCGAGCCGTAAGCCTGACCAAATGGAAAATACATTGCTGCAATCAGTGAACAAATGCCGATCAGCGTTTTTTGCGTGCGCGGTGCATATTGCCACAACAGCAGCAGTATGCAGGTAAAGGCGACGCTATAAAGCAGGCTAAGCGGATAGCCCAGTGCGAGGTTGATCAGCAGAGACTGTAAGAAATAAAAGCCAGTCCACGGGCTTAGCACCCGGCTACGAGCAATAAGCGAATCTTTGAGGGTTAAATTCATATGCCACTGTTGCAAAAACGCCATGTGCTTACCCTGGCGCAAAGGGTCATTGCCTGCCTGAGAGAGCGAGAAGAGGGATGAGGTCCGCATCTGCGAGCCGCAATATACGCAGGGCTGCGAAAAGATAGAGTGTGTACGGGAGAAGGTCAACTACTACAAAGAAAATGTTTTGCGAAGGGGATGGCAAAACGGACAAAAAGAAGGGTTATTGGGAGAAAAACTGACCACCGTATCGAGGAGACGGCAGGAAAAAGAAGCGGCGTACCGCGACGCCGCATTATTTTCCGGAAGGTTTATCCTGCTCCGGTTTGCCGTTGATCATGTCGCACAGCATCGCGATCAGCATTAACCGTACTTTAAAGGGAGAGTGACTAAACACGCGCATACACCTCTTGAATTCATTCATATGAACCTCCTGACTTCACATTCCCATCAGTCCTTGAGGGATGTCTTTATTATATACAGATATAGCACAGGCTATATTATATAGCTATTGCTAAAACGTTAAATTTTTGTGCCCAAGCAACTCTGGTTTACAATGGCCGCTCTCTAATCAGATGCTGTTAACGCGTCACAGGAACGAGGAAGCAGAATGAGTCGTCGCGCAGGTATGCCAACAACAAAAAAAGTGACGCAATTGGTGAATGTTGAGGAACATGTTGAAGGGTTTCGTCAGGTCAGGGAGGCACACCGACGTGAACTGATCGATGATTACGTGGAGCTGATTTCCGATCTCATTATTGAGGTGGGAGAAGCGCGTCAGGTGGATATGGCCGCCCGGCTTGGCGTTTCCCAGCCCACCGTTGCTAAGATGCTCAAGCGTCTTGCTTCTGTGGGGTTGATTGAAATGATCCCATGGCGTGGGGTGTTCTTAACCGCAGAAGGCGAGAAGTTGGCGCAGGAGAGTCGCGAGCGTCATCAGATCGTCGAAAATTTCTTGCTAATGTTAGGCATCAGCCCGGAAATCGCCCGCCGCGATGCGGAAGGGATGGAACACCACGTGAGCAAGGAAACGCTGGAGGCGTTTAGCCGGTTTACCCAACAGCAAGGCACCGACTCTGAATGAGTTTTCCTTTATTACGCGCATTGCAGCGCGATCGTTTTTTCCAGCTACTCATTATTACCGGGTGTGTACTGAGTCTGTTCGCGCCGTTTGCGCCCCGGAACTGGCCGGGGGCCATTGACTGGCACACGATTATTACGCTCGCAGGGCTGATGCTTCTGACCAAAGGTGTGGAGCTAAGCGGTTATTTTGATGTGCTAGGCCGCAAGATGACCCGCCGCTTTAAAACAGAACGTCAGCTGGCGATATTTATGGTGCTGGCGGCGGCGTTACTGTCGACGTTTCTGACTAACGATGTTGCCCTGTTTATTGTGGTTCCGCTCACCATCACCCTGAAAAAACTGTGCGCGATCCCGGTGAATCGTCTGATTATTTTTGAGGCACTGGCGGTCAACGCTGGATCGCTGCTGACGCCGATCGGTAATCCGCAGAACATCCTGATGTGGGGGCGATCCGGGCTGTCATTTACCGCGTTTACCTGGCAAATGGCGCCGCTCGCCGGTGCGATGATGCTAACGCTGGTGGCGCTGTGCTGGTTTAGTTTTCCGCGTAAAACGTTGCACTATCATACCGGCACGTCTGCACCTGACTGGCAACCCCGACTGGTGTGGAGTTGCCTGGCATTGTATCTGGTCTTTTTAACGGCGCTGGAACTCAAGCTTGAGCTTTGGGGGCTAGGGATTGTCGCTGCGGGCTTTATGGTGCTGGCTCGCCGTGTGATCTTAAGTGTGGACTGGACGCTGCTGCTGGTGTTTATGGCGATGTTTATCGATGTGCATCTGTTGACACAGTTACCTGTACTCGGGGGCATTTCGGGCCACGTTGGTACGCTTTCGCAACCCGGTCTATGGTTGACGGCAATCGGCCTGTCGCAATTTATCAGTAATGTGCCCAGCACTATTTTGCTGCTGAACTACGTCCCGCCAACGGTATTGCTGGCTTGGGCGGTCAATATTGGTGGTTTTGGACTGTTACCGGGATCGCTGGCGAACCTTATTGCCTTACGTATGGCAAACGATCGACGTATCTGGTGGCGTTTTCATTGGTATTCTGTGCCGATGCTGATCTGGGCGGCGCTGGTGGGATATGGTTTGCTGCAGATGATGTGAGGATTATGCCGGATGGCGCTAGCGCTTATCGGGCCTACTTAATCTGTAGGCCCGATAAGGCGACAGCCGGCATCCGGCATTTTTTGATGCTTAGTTCAGACGAACCGGCATACCAGAACGGTTCTGGACTGCCTGCTCAACGACGGCTTGGTCGACATCCGGCTGAGCGGTGATGCTCTTAATGCTCTTGGTCAACGTAATCGGTACGATTTCCCCGCCTTCGAACTGTTCTTCGGTAGTAGACAGTGGGTTATGCACCTCAATGTAGCGACTGCCGTCTGGCTCGGTCGTCGCTTTTACCGGTTCATCGATAAACTGGACGCGCGTGCCGACTGGAACGTTTTCAAACAGGAACTTGATATCTTCATTACGCAGACGCACGCAGCCGTGGCTGACGCGTAAGCCAACACCGAAGTTCGCGTTGGTCCCGTGGATGGCATACAGGCGACCGATATACAGTGCGTACAGACCCATCGGGTTATCCGGACCGGCCGGAACAACGGCTGGCAGCGGTTCGCCCGCAGCGCGGTATTCTGCGTGCATCTTGGCGGTTGGCGTCCAGGTCGGACCGGCTTTCTTACGTTCAACTTTGGTGGTCCAGTTAACCGGCGTGTCTTTACCTAACTGGCCGATACCAATCGGTAAAACGATCACGGTGTTGGTGCCTTTCGGGTAGTAGTACAGACGCATTTCAGCGCTGTTGATAACAATACCTTCATGCACGGTATCCGGCAGGATCAGCTGCTGAGGAATGTTCAGCACGGTGCCGCCCTTCGGCAGGAAGGTATCCACGCCCGGGTTGGCTTCCAGCATGTTGGACAGACCCATCTGGTATTCAGCCGCATAGTACTCCAGCGGTTGGGTGTTGCCTTCAGGAATGGTGATGACCTGGTTCTGGCCAATCAAACGGCTACCATCGGTAGGCAGCGGGTACGTGACGGCTGAGGCAGTGTTACAAAAACCAACTACTGCGAGCGCCGCCGCGAAAAGCGTTGTCAATTTCATATTCATTTTTGCGAGATTCTGAAGCCAAGCAGGCTAGTGGGTTGAGATTTATGTAGTGTTGGGCACGCATTATATGTGCATTCGGAGCAACAAGGAATTCGGATGTGTACTAAATCACATTTTTTTCCCTTTGCTTTCACTTTAACCCTCACGCACGAGAGGCGCGATCTTATTCCAGACTTATGGCATAATAAGCGGTTCGTCACATATTTCTTCTTTCAGGATACGCCAGTGTTAGTTTCCAGCAACGTCACCATGCAGTTCGGCAGTAAGCCGCTGTTTGAAAATATTTCCGTCAAATTTGGCGGCGGCAACCGTTACGGCCTGATTGGCGCCAACGGTAGCGGTAAATCCACTTTTATGAAAATTCTCGGCGGCGACCTCGAACCGACGCTGGGTAACGTTTCCCTCGATCCGAACGAACGCATTGGTAAGCTGCGTCAGGATCAGTTCGCTTTTGAAGAGTTCACCGTTCTGGACACCGTTATTATGGGTCACGCTGAACTGTGGGAAGTGAAACAGGAACGTGACCGTATCTATGCGCTGCCGGAAATGAGCGAAGAAGACGGCTACAAAGTTGCCGATCTTGAAGTTAAATACGGCGAGATGGACGGCTATTCGGCGGAGTCCCGCGCCGGTGAACTGCTGCTGGGCGTCGGTATTCCGGTAGAACAACATTACGGTCCGATGAGCGAAGTGGCACCAGGCTGGAAGCTGCGTGTGCTGCTGGCGCAGGCGCTGTTCTCTAACCCGGACATCCTGCTGCTCGATGAACCGACCAACAACCTGGACATTGATACCATTCGTTGGCTGGAGCAGACGCTGAACGAGCGTGACAGCACCATGATCATCATTTCGCACGACCGTCACTTCCTGAACATGGTCTGTACGCATATGGCGGATCTGGACTACGGTGAGCTGCGTGTTTATCCGGGTAACTATGATGAATACATGACGGCAGCAACCCAGGCACGTGAGCGTCTGTTGGCCGATAACGCCAAGAAAAAAGCGCAAATTGCCGATCTGCAATCCTTCGTCAGCCGCTTTAGCGCCAACGCCTCGAAATCTCGTCAGGCGACTTCTCGTGCGCGTCAGATTGATAAAATCAAGCTCGACGAAGTGAAAGCATCCAGCCGTCAGAACCCGTTCATCCGTTTCGAACAGGATAAGAAACTGTTCCGTAACGCGCTGGAAGTCGAAGCACTGACCAAAGGTTTTGATAACGGCCCGCTGTTTAAAAACTTCAATCTGCTGTTGGAAGTGGGCGAGAAGGTTGCCATCATCGGGGCTAATGGCGTGGGTAAATCGACCATGCTGAAAGTGCTGGTCGGCGACATGGCGCCGGATAATGGTACCGTTAAGTGGTCTGAGAATGCGCAAATCGGCTACTACGCGCAGGATCACGAATATGAGTTCGAAAACGATATGACCGTTTTCGAATGGATGAGCCAGTGGAAACAAGAAGGCGATGACGAGCAGGTTGTTCGCAGCTTCCTTGGCCGTCTGCTGTTCAGCCAAGACGATATCAAAAAGCCTGCTAAAGTGCTGTCCGGTGGTGAAAAAGGGCGCATGCTGTTTGGTAAGCTGATGATGCAGAAACCGAATATTCTGGTGATGGATGAACCTACCAACCACCTGGATATGGAATCTATCGAATCGCTGAACATGGCGCTGGAAATGTATCAGGGCACGCTGATCTTTGTTTCTCACGACCGCGAATTCGTCAGCTCGCTGGCCACCCGCGTGATTGAGATTACGCCGGAACGCGTAATCGACTTCACCGGTAACTACGAAGACTATCTGCGTAGCAAAGGCGTCGAATAATTATTCCGTCGTCTTTCGTGTTACAGGTGTGTTGGCTGCACCTGTTCACCCCGGTCACTTACTTATAATTCCATCCCCGCACTTTTCTGAAAAAAAGTTCTGCTGATTAATCTTAGCCACAATTGTGGCTAAGATACTTTCCATAACTACCTACACAAGGTAAGGAAATGAGTCAGATGGAACCGCTTTCTTTAGCCAATCTTAAATTAAAATTACTGAGTTTAAACAACAACAACGAGCATCCTTTCATTTTATGTGAAGATGGCGATGATATCGTTGCATCCTGGAATATCGTAGATGCTGAGTGGAAAGATTATTTCAGTCAATACGGATTGCAAAAACAATATGAGCTAAGACTGTTTTTCAATGAAAGTAAAAATCAGATTAGCTATCGGGAAAAAACTACCGATGTTGAGTGGGATGCAGATTTGGGTGGGTTCAGATTGAGCAAATCTGTCCAAATCGGGAAACGTCTTGAGTTTTCTGCTGGGGGATCCTGGGGTAAAAAAGAAGACGGTAGCTTCGGTAAAATTGACAGCTATAAATTTGCATCAACGGAAATTACGGACCCTATTTTTGATATGGCTCGTGATGCGGGATGGCAGGTTCGTGGTCTGTTAGCAGACAAGAAAAAAAGAAAATTTGTTATTGCGGGAGCGGTGATTGCCGCACTGATTATTTTTATTGGCTTGGGTACTTTCCTCTTTTCTTCGATGGGTGAATTGAAGGATGCTGCGCGATCAGAGATAGACTTGCTCCGTGATGGACAATATGTTCAGGCTTATCAGGCAAGCTCTTCTTCTCTGCAAAGACAAATGGACAGTGAGGATTTTAAGCTTGTAACCGAGTCTATTCATTTTGATGATATTAGCGAATACAGTTTTGATAGTTTCAACGTAGAAAATGATGTTGGTTCTTTGTCTGGAAGCGTTGTGTTTAAAAATGGAGAATCCGGCGAGATTAACGTTACTATGCTCAAAGAAAATGATAAATGGAAACTGGTTGCAGTATCAGTAGAATAAAAAAATATCCGGTTTTTATCACGTAATGAAGAAAACCGGACTGTTTTAAAGGCGTTGAAAGGGGAAGGATTATTCCATCCCCAGCGCGCGCTTACCGTGGATATTCAAATCCTCCAGCGTAAAGCGTCCTTCCCAGTTTGTTTCATAGTCTTCACGCGGGAAATCCCCCGGCGAGGCACCTTTCTCCAGCGCGGCCTTCACCTTGTGGGCATAGGCGAGATTTTTTTCGCACATTGGTGCGGCGGGAATATACATCACGTTGCCCCAGCCTTGTTGGTTCACCACCGGCGCAACGGCGTGGATCACATCACAATGCCACCATACGGAATCGCCGGCTTCCAGTTGCGGAATGCTGGTTAACGCCTCGATGAGTAAGGGATGCCATTGCGCTGAAACCGGCAGCACTCTTCCTGGCGCGACGCCGCACAGTTCATCTTCCGGAACATCATCCAGCAGTGGGCGTAACAGCACATAAGCCATCGCTTCAGGAATGGGAACCACATGTAGCAACCCCTGGCCCGGTAACATATCGGAAAGCGCTGTCCAGCCCTGGAAGGTGCGAAACACCGAACATTTGGTGGTGTTATCGACCGTATACTCTTCGACGTCAGTGCGATGCGCCGCCTGCCACGGATCGTAATCGGCCAGATTACCGTTAAAAACAGAAGCAAAAACGCGCTGATATGCCGGAAGCAACCAGCGCTCCAGTGCGCCGGAATCTGTATGTGCGCCGAGCCCTTTGGAGGTGGTTCCCGGCGGGCGGCGACGAATACGGTCAGGATAGATCACGCTGACGTCCGGGTTAAACCACTGCTTACCTTCGCTTTCAAAAGTCCACAGGCGATTAAGAAACGACTGTGCGTTAGCCATCTCTTCACTCTGGCGGGCCTGCATTTGTGCCTGTGACCAGTAGATCGGAAAGATTTCAGGACGCGATGCACTCAGGGTGCCGAAAAAATTGTCCCCCGGTCCTTTGTAGACCTCGTCAAAGCGGTTGCGGTCGAGATAATCGAGCATTGAGCGATCCCAACCCAGCGCCTGCTCGCGGGGGAAATGACCCTTAATGACCGCACATCCACGACGTTTAATCTGTTCTCGCTGCACAGCGGTGACGGTGCCCGCCTGAATATCGGCGTATGGCAGTACCGGCCAGACAGCGTCACTCTGTGCTTTAAGCGCGTTGATCTCCGCCACGCGGGTGGCAATGGTCTCGCTAAGCTGGCTGAAGATCTGCTGGACGTCGCCAAGCTGCGCCCGCAGTTCCCGCTTCATCTGACGGATTGCCGCTTTGTGATCGGCAGGCAACGTGTCGCTGGTAAAAGTAAGAGCCATAACCACCTCGCATAAGCTTTCATTCGAAACTAATTTAACTTGCAAATGATAATATAAGTTAAAAGTAAGTTAATGCAAGTTTAAAAATCAGTAAGGCGCGCGGATGGGTAAGTGAGCGTTGGGCTGACCTATCGATAAAATGGGGGCTGGTGGATAAAAACGTTAACCGGTAACAAGTGGGACTATCTATACTTCTTTGCTCTGGGAGATTTTGCCCGCTAAAGGCCAGCACTAAGAGGGCGGTGCCGGTTGATGAAAGGATATTTTTCAATGGAAAGAAAAGGCACGCTTCATCTCTTCACCGTTCCAGTCTGCATTCTTAGTTATGCGCTATGGCAGTACTGGCGGGTAGCCGATGTTCTCGAAGGCGATGCTGAGGGGCTGCTCCGACAGACGCTAGCGATGTTGGCGATAGCGCTTGGCGGTACGGCTTTGCTTGTTGTGGGGGCGGCAGTGGGGCTATGTACAACCAGCGCCCGCGCTTCGCGCCATTCCCAAAGCATCTTGATTCGCACATTTACGCGTTGCCGTCGCCTGTTGCCTTTTATGATGGCCGCTGAAATTATGACCTGCGGACTGGCGGTGATTTGTCTGGCGTTATCGGAAGTTACCTGGCTGATGTCGCATTTTGGCGGGGCGGGTGGGTTCAAATTGGCGGCGGTAATCCTGGTCGCCGTCGGCGCGATCCTCTGGATGCTATTAAAAAGTCTGACTTCCATCAGACGCTGTTTCGCTCTCTTTCAACCTGACGATACTGAGATTTACGGGGTGAATGTCACCGTCGCGAATAACCCGGCGCTCTGGCAATGGATACGTGACGTCACCCGGCGTGCAGAGTTGACGGTGCCTGACAATATCGTGGTCGGATTTTTTGACGGCTTCTTTGTCACCGCCAATACCGTACAAATTGAAGAGGGCAAACGACTCACGGGGAATACGCTCTACTTGCCGCTAACCTATATGGCATTGCTGGATGACGCGGAAGCGGCAGCGGTGATTGGCCATGAGCTGGGACATTTTACCGGCGAGGATACGCAATACAGCCTGCGTTTTGTTCCTCTGTATGCCGGGATGCAAAACAGTCTTGAACAGATGGCGAACAGCTCACAGGGGTTTTCATGGCTTGACCGCATCGTACTGCGCCCGTCGCTGGATATGGGGCTATGGTTTTTGCAGACCTTCCATGAAGCGGTCAGTGACTGGGCCAGGATCCGTGAATATGCGGCGGATAATATGGGTGCAAAAGTCTCATCTCCAGCGGCGTTCGCGTCGGCGTTACTGCGGATATCGGTGCTGGATGTTCCGGTTTCCCGATTTCTGGGGGAGCTTTTGCATGGGCGTGTGACCAGCACCAACTGGCTTGTCGATCTGCTTGTCGCGTTACAGAAAATCGGACCGTTTGCGCTGCAGAACAGTCTCGATAATGAAATAGCGCATCCAATGGATAGCCATCCGACGACGCGTGAACGTATTGCGGCACTGACAGTACCGCTCGATAGTGAACTTCTGGCGCGGGCTTTACGCCCGGTTGCCGCAGGTGATAACGCTTTTTTCGGTGGTCTATTCGCCGATGCGGATGTGTTGAGCCTATCGCTTTCACGCACCCTGTCGACAAAAATCACCGCGCAACGTAAGGTCTATCGCCAGACACTTGAAGCCGAAGCCGGGCTGGTAACAGGCTCGGTGGCGCTGTGGGTGAGTGCGAAAGTGGCATGGTATATGATAATTGCGGGCCTGGTAATGCTGTTGGGCGGTGGGGCTTTGCTGCTGTTCAAAACGGTCAGCCCTTGGTGCGTGTTGATTCCTTTCGGCGGAATTACCTTTGGGCTGTTGGGCATTATCACCTTACGACGAACGCGACAGCCGCTGCTGGTGCTGACGCAGGACGCGATCGCCAGCCCGTGGTTGCCTCAGCCGCTACCGCTAAAAAATATTGCCGACTATAACCTGACGATTATTTCCAGCTCGATGACGATTGAATTCTTCATGGACGATGATTATCAACCGAATCTCACCACCAAACGGTTTATGCAGGTTATTCGCTTTAACCCGCGAAAACATGCGGTTGCAATCGTGGTGGCCGGCGATGTGTTACTCCAGCAGGAAAATGGAAAGGTTAAGCTGGATGCGCAAGCGCTGCTGACGCTTATCGGGCAATACATTGTTTCTGCCCACGCTCGCGCTGAGCTGGAGGATTTCTGATGGGGATGTAAAACCCGGAGTACGGACTCCGGGTTTATGTCAGCCGTTAAACGGTGAGGTGTTGTCGAGTACGGCCTGAATCACGTTCAGTGCGCCCTGATGATTGTTGTCATCGGTCTGGTAGCGGGCAATTGCTTTAATGCTGTCGGCGGCATTAGCCATGGCAAAGGAATAGTGTGCCATTTTCAGCATTTCCGCATCGTTGCCGCTATCACCAATGGCAACTACATTCTGCGGTGACAGGTTCCAGCGTTTAAGCAGGCGGCTGATACCGTTGGCTTTATGTAAACCTGGGATTATCAGATCGATAAAGCCAAACCCGCTGGTCACCGGCTTCATGATACCGTCGAGGGCTGTATGCAAATGGTCAATAACCAACGGGATTTGCCCATCAGGTAAATTCAGTGAGAACTTGAACAGCACATCATCGATGTCCTGAAAGTCCTTAACCGGTTTCAGGCGATGGTAGTGTTTTGACATCAGCGCCACAAACGCCTCCGGGGCATTTTCGCTGATGTAGGCGCTTTGCAGTCCGCAGGCGACAAAATTCAGCTGCTTATCCTTCAATAACTCGCCGATGACAATACGGGATTCGTGGCGGGTAAGTTCACCATGAAAAAGTTGTTTGCCGTGTTCATACACCAGCGCGCCGTTCTCTGCGACAAAAGAGATTTCGTCTTTGAGTTCAGGGAAAAAGGAGATCAACTGGTAATACTGGTTGCCGCTGGCCACGACAAATTCAATATCTCGTTTTTTCAATTGCTGATACTGCGCCATAAATCGCTGGCGATCGTACTGCTTGGCATCGTCGAGAAAAGTGCCGTCCATGTCGGTGACGATAACGTTGATGGTCATATATGCTCCTGGCTTTCACTGCAACCAGAAACATTCTAATAACAATGTGACCTGTAGCACAAATTTAATTTCGAATGAAAGTTTCCCCGTCGTCTATTACAGCACAGTTGTAGGCCGGATAAGCGTCAGCGCCATCCGGCATTGAAGCGGTATCGCTGCCGGATGGCGACGCGAAAACGTCTTATCCGGCCTACGGGAAATTACAGCATATGCTCTGTTCGGGCGATGATATCGTCCTGTGCATCCGGAGACAGGGCAGTGAAGAAGGCGGAGTAGCCAGCTACACGCACCACCAGGTCACGGTACTGATCTGGGTGTTTTTTCGCTTCCAGCAGCGTTTCACGAGAGACGATGTTGTACTGAATATGCCAGCCTTTGTGCTCTTCAAAGAAGGTACGCAGCAGGATCATTAACTTCTGCTTATCGGACTCATTTTCCAGTGTAGCCGGATTCAGCTTCTGGTTTAACAGCACCCCGCCGAGGATCGCGCCGGTCGGCAACTTGCCCACTGAGCCAATCACCGCCGTTGGGCCGAGATGGTCGGTACCGGAGGCCGGGCTGGCGCCTTCTGCCAGTGGGGTATGCGCTTTACGGCCATCCGGCGTTGCCATTGTTGCCGCGCCAAACGGTACGTTTGCCGAGATGGAGGAGGTTCCGGCGTAATAGTTACCGCCGATCGGACCGCGACCGTAACGCGGATTATGATATTGCTTCAGTTCGTCAATATAGGTCTGGTAAGCGCGGGCCAGCAGGGTGTCGACGCTGTCATCATCGTTACCGTACTTCGGTGCGCCGTTGATCAGACGCTGGCGTAATTGTTCATGCGTGAGGCCTGCAAAGTCATCTGCCAGGGCTGCCGCCAGCTGCTGCTGACCGATAACACCCTGATCGAAGACCAGCTTTTTCACGGCAGCCAGACTGTTGCCAAGGTTAGCAATCCCGACCTGCAAACCGGATACCCAGTCATATTTTGCGCCGCCCTGTTTAATGCTCTTCGCCCGCTCAATGCAATCATCCACCAGCGCAGAGCACAGGATGTCGTGGACGTTTTCTTCCAGCATGGTATCAACCACATACTCAATCTCGATGGATTTACGCGTGTAGTAGCGGATCTGCGTATCCCAGGCGGTCATCACCTCGTCGAAGTTGTGGAAGTTACCCGCAGAGAGCGCCTTTTCCTGCGGCAGGAACACCTTACCGCTGGTGGCATCGCGACCACCTTCCAGCGCGGCCAGCATCACACGGGCAAAGTTAATAAAGCTCATGCCGGTGCAGCGGTAACCCCATTTCCCGCCCACGGCGGTTTCGATGCAGCCAATGGCTGCGTAGTCGTAGGCATCCTGCGGCTCAATACCCAGCTTAATGAATTCCGGGATAACAATTTCATCGTTGTTAAACGCCGGCATGCCAAAGCCGCAGCGAATGACCTGCACGCAGGCATCAAGGAAATCGTTACTCATCCCGGCGTGATAACGCACGCTGAGATTCGGCTGGGTTGAACGCAGACGACCGCAGGATTCCAGAATGGCATAGGAGAGCGGATTGACCGCGTCCATTGGCTGGCCGTTGACCAGATTCTGACCACCGATAGTGACGTTTTGATACAGCGGGCTGCCCGCGGATGCCTTCGAGTGGGAGCCGGAGCGGATTTTGTTCACTTCCAGCAGCTTCAACCAGCAGCTGTGCAGCAGCTCAATGGCGTGCTCGCGGTCCAGCGTCTGGTTCAGCTCCACGTCGCGACGATAGAACGGGTAGAGATACTGGTCCATGCGGCCAAACGACACCGAGTGACCGTTCGATTCGATTTGCAGGATAAGCTGGATGAAATAGCACAGTTGCAGTGCCTGCCAGAAGGTTTTTGGCGGTTCGTGGGCGATGACATCGCAGTTTTCTGCCATTGCCAGCAGCTCATCGCGACGACTTTCACGGGTTTCAGTTGCTGCCATTTTACGTGCCAGGCTGGCGAAACGTTCGATATGCAGGCTGACGGCATCCAGTACGATATCAATGGCTTTCAGGAACTGATCGCCATGGAGATCGTCCAGGCAGGTCAGGTTAATGCGCGAGCGACGCTCGTCGACTTTATGACGCAGACCATCAAGGCCTTTTTCCAGCAGTAGCGGGAAGTTCACCGCCAGGTGCGCATCGCCGGAAGTCATGTTGCCTTCGGCTTTGATGATGCCGGTTTCCAGCAGGCCTTTTTGTTCGTCGGTAAACATGCCGTAGCAGCGATCCTGTACGGTCTGACCGCGCCACCACGGGCAGATTTCATGCAGTACGCGCTTGTTCTCTTCGCTGACCGCAAAGCCAGCTCCTGGCCGGTCGGCCAAATCGTCGATCTCTTTTTCAATCCACGATACGGTGTATTCCGGGAATATTGGTGCGGCGCGGACTTCGCTTGCCTGATTACCGATAATCAACTCGTCATGTTTGATCCAGATAGTCCGTTCCGCCAGATGATGCGCCAGCGCCAGCGCGCGGCGTACCGGGATCGGTTTGTCCAGATGCTGTTGATACATCTCGGTATAGTGCTGGGCGCGCTCGGTACACACCGGCGGCTTCACAATGTGGATCAGGGCTGTTTTGTGTGCGTTAATGCGGTCGCTGAGTGTATCCAGTTTCAGTGTGGTCATGGCGGTTATCCTCGTAGGGTCGCGGTTAAACCTTTATGGCTGGCATACTGCTGGGCAAATTCGAGCAGTGCAGGCGCATCCAGCGGTTTGTCCGGGGCGTTGTAGGGTTGGCTGAGTAAGTGGTATTTGTTGATGCCCAAGGTGTGGTAGGGCAAAAAATGAATCTCACCGACGTGAAGTTCATCGGCGGCAAAATCGGTAATGGCTTTAATGGCTTCTTCGTTGGCATTGAAGCCCTGAATCAGCGGCACGCGAATAATCATTTTTTTTCCGGCAGCGGCCAGTTTTTTCAGATTCTCCAGCACGCGAGCGGCGTTGCCGTCAGTCCACTGCTTAAACGGCACATCGGCGATGTGTTTTAAATCGGCAAGAAACAGATCGATGTACGCTAATGAAGGTTCAATGTACTTCCACGGTACGTGCAGGCAGGTTTCGACTGCAGTATGAATACCCGCCTCATGGCTGGCTTTGAACAACGCCGCAGCCAGCTCCGGCTGCATAAATGGCTCACCGCCGGAGAGCGTTACCCCACCACCGCTGCGATCGTAGAAGGGTTTATCGCGCAGCACGGTGGACATTATCTCTTCTACGCTTTTTACTTCACCACAGACGGTAAGCGCCTGGGTCGGGCAGCAGTGGGTCAGTGCGGAGAGCGACTTATCGGTCAATTTTTCACGATGAATAAGCAGGCCGTTGAGGGCGCGCTGAATGACATCAGGCGCAGCCTGAACACACAGGTCACAGCCCTCCAGACACAGACGCGCGTCATACAGCAGATCCTGCGTACGGGCACGACTCTCTGGGTTCTGGCACCAGCGACAACCCAGAGAGCATCCCTTAAGGAAGACTACCGTGCGGATACCGGGACCATCGTGGGTGGAATAGCGCTGGATATTGAAAATCATAAGCGGCCTCTCTTCTTTCGTATAAAGATTAAATTACTTTCGAATGAAAGTTATATTGACGTGAGTCAACTAACCGCGCGGTTTCGTCGTGCTACCGTTGATTCATGCTAACGATCAGTTTTGAGGAACGGTTATGGAACTCTATTTAGATACGTCTGATGTGGATGCGGTGAAAACCCTGGCGCGTATTTTTCCGCTGGCAGGTGTCACCACAAACCCGAGTATTGTGGCGGCAGGTAAAAAGGCGCTGGAGGTATTACTCCCGGAATTGCATGACGCGACTGGCGGGCAGGGGCGTTTGTTTGCTCAGGTGATGGCAACGACCGCTGAGGGCATGGTCAGCGACGCGCATAAACTGCGGGCAATGATTCCCGATATCGTGGTGAAGGTACCGGTGACCGCAGAAGGGCTGGCGGCGATTAAGCTGCTGAAGAAAGAGGGGATCCCAACGCTGGGCACCGCGGTTTACAGTGCAGCACAGGGGCTGTTAGCTGCGCTGGCAGGGGCCGAATACATTGCGCCGTATGTTAACCGCGTGGATGCGCAGGGCGGGGATGGTATTCAGACGGTGGTTGATTTACAGAACTTACTGAAAATGCACGCGCCGCACGCCAAAGTACTGGCTGCCAGTTTTAAAACCCCGCGTCAGGCGCTGGACTGCCTGTTAGCTGGCTGTGAAGCCATTACGCTGCCGCTGGATGTGGCGCAGCAGCTAATTAGCTCCCCGGCCGTGGATGCCGCCATGGCGAAATTTGCGCACGACTGGCAGAGCGCATTTGGACGTACGTCGATCTGATGCTGTTGCCGGGTGGCGCTAACGCTTACCCGGCCTACGTTCGAGCCGTTGTAGGTCGGGTAAGGCGAAGCTGCCACCCGACTTTTTTACCGACTACAAACCTCACACCCCGGGTTGCGCATCAGCTTCATCTCCCGGAACTGGCAGGTCATCGCATCGTACATCACGATTTTACCGCTTGCCGGTTTACCGAAGTTTGCCAGTAACTTGATGGCTTCCATCGCTTGCAGCGACCCGATTACGCCAATCAGCGGTGACATCACACCGGCCTCCACGCAGGTTAAGGCGTTTTCACCGAACAGGCGGCTCAAACAGCGGTAGCAGGCTTCACCTTCCTGATACGTAAAGACGGTGATTTGTCCTTCCATACGAATGGCCGCGCCGGACACCAGTGGCACTTTTGCCGTAAAGCAGGCGGCGTTCAGCTGATTGCGCACGGCGACGTTATCGGTGCAATCCAGCACCAGGTCATGCTCTACAACCAACGCATGCATCGCAGCATCGTCAAGCAGCGCATTCACCGGTGTGAGGGTGATATGTGGATTAATACGCGCCAGCGCATCGCGTGCCGATTCCACTTTTGGCTGCCCGACGGTCGCGTCGCTATGCAACGTCTGGCGCTGAAGATTGGAAACCGACACGGTATCAAAGTCGAGCAGGGTTAAATGCCCGATGCCTGCGCCCGCCAGATACTGGGTTGCGGCGCAACCAAGTCCTCCGAGTCCTACGACCAGCACCCGCGCTTCTTTTAACGCTTCCTGACCGTCAAAGTCGAAGCCGCGCAGGATGATTTGCCGGTTATAACGCAGCATCTCCTGGTCGCTGAGTTCTGCCATTACAGGCCTCCAAACAGCGCGTTAAATGGCTCGACGTCTACCCACTCTCCGGCTTCAACGTTGCCGCGATCGCGTTCAAGAACGATAAAGCAGTTGCCAAGGCTAAAGGAGCTAAAAATATGCGAGCCCTGATGACCGGTGGTAGTGACCTCCAGTTCGCCATCAGCTGTACGCTGCAATACGCCGCGCTGGAAATCCAGACGGCCAGGCGTTTTCTTCAGGCGTGATGCGGTCCGTACGCGCTGGCGTGGGGGTAATCCGCTGGCGGTGTTGCCGCTCAGTTTTGCCAGCAGCGGTTGCACCAGCTGATAGAAGGTGAGGGCCGCAGAGACCGGGTTGCCCGGCAGGCCACAAAACCAGCTGTTGCTCAATTTACCGAACGCGAACGGTTTACCCGGCTTAATCGCCAGTTTCCAGAAGGCAATTTCGCCGAGTTCTTCGAGAATGGTTTTGGTGTAGTCCGCTTCCCCGACCGATACACCGCCGGAGCTTATCACCACATCGGCCTGACTGTCGGCTTCGATAAACGCCGCGCGCAGGGCGTGAGGATCGTCGCGGATAATACCTAAGTTGATGACCTCACAGCCCAGCTGTTGCAGCATCAGGTGTACGGCCAGGCGGTTGGTGTCATAAATCTGACCGTCACCCAGCGGTTGGCCTGGCAGCTGTAGCTCATCACCGGTAGAAAATAGCGCCACGCGCACTTTACGCACAACCTGCACATCGGCAATGCCGAGCGAGGCTAGCACAGGGAGCTCAGCGGTTGTCAGACGCGTCCCTGCGGCAAACACCACCGCGCCGTGAGCAATATCTTCTCCGCGTAGACGAATATTTTGTCCGGCGCGAACTTCTGCGGTGAAACGAATACCATCATCAGTTTGTTCTGTTTGTTCCTGCATCACCACGGCTTCGCAGCCGGCGGGCACCGGTGCGCCGGTCATAATGCGGATGCAGGTTCCCGCAGGCCATTCCCCATGAAAAGGCTGACCGGCAAAGGCTTTACCTGCGACAGCAAGCGGCAGACCGGATTGCAAATCCGCTAAACGCACCGCGTAACCGTCCATTGCCGAGTTATCGAATCCCGGCACATCAATCGGTGAGACGACGTCGGTTGCCAGCACGCGACCAAAGCATTCCACCAGCGGCAGTGTTTCAACGGCGGTGAGTGGGGTAATCGACGACAGCATTTGTGAAAGTGCCGTTTCGAGCGGCATCAGTCCGGCGGTAAATTCCATGAGAAGACTCCTGCGAGGCAAAATCGAATCCGATCATTATGTCAGAAAACAGACGCAGACAGTATGCCACCTCAGTCTTAGGTGCAGGCCTTTATCTTTACATGACGTCTGCATCTTTCTATATTCGAAAATCGAATCAATAACTCACCGAAATTCTGCTATTTATAACCACGTTTCCTGCCACCTAAATGGACGATAAAAATGGGCAAAGCAGTCATTGCAATTCACGGCGGCGCTGGCGCAATCACCCGCGCGCAGCTGAGTCAGGAGCAGGAATTGCGTTATATACAGGCATTGTCAGATATCGTTGAAGTAGGGCAACGAATGCTGGAGGCGGGCCAAACCGCGCTGGATGTGGTGACTGAAGCCGTACGCTTACTGGAAGAGTGTCCTCTGTTTAATGCCGGAATTGGCGCTGTATTTACCCGTGATGAAACCCATGAGCTGGATGCCTGCGTGATGGACGGAAATACGCTGCAGGCAGGCGCCGTCGCTGGCGTCAGCCACCTGCGTAACCCGATCCTCGCGGCCCGTCTGGTGCTGGAAAAAAGCCCGCACGTTATGATGATAGGCAAAGGGGCAGAGAATTTTGCCCATGCGCAGGGCATGGATCGCGTGAGTGCGGATATTTTCTCGACGCCAGAGCGGTATGCTCAGCTACTGGCCGCACGTACAGCGGGGGAAACGGTGCTCGATCACGGCGGTACGCCGCTGGATGAGGGCAGCAAAATGGGCACCGTTGGCGCGGTGGCGCTGGATAAGTACGGTAATCTGGCGGCGGCGACCTCGACCGGTGGCATGACCAACAAACTGCCGGGGCGCGTCGGGGATAGCCCGTTAGTAGGTGCCGGTTGTTATGCCAATAATGCCAGCGTGGCGGTCTCGTGTACCGGAACCGGGGAAGTGTTTATACGCGCGCTGGCAGCATATGACATTGCCGCGCTGATGGATTATGGCGGGCTGAGCTTGTCAGAGGCCTGCGAACGCGTAGTCATGGAAAAATTACCGGCGCTCGGCGGTAGCGGCGGGCTTATTGCCGTCGATCATGAAGGTAACGTGGCCTTACCGTTTAACAGTGAAGGCATGTACCGTGCCTGGGGATACGCTGGCGATACGCCAACCACCGGTATTTACCGGGAAAAAGGAGATACCGTTGCCACACAGTGATGAGCTTGACGCCAACGATGTACTGGCGGTTAGCAATCTGAACATTGCGTTTGCGCAGGAGCAGAAGCGGGTCAGTGCGGTACGCAATTTGTCATTTCGCCTCAAGCGTGGGGAAACGCTGGCGATTGTTGGCGAGTCCGGTTCAGGAAAGTCGGTCACCGCGCTGTCACTGATGCGCCTGATTGAACAGGCGGGCGGAGAGGTGAGCTGCGATGAGATGTTGCTTCGGCGACGCAACCGGCAGGTGATTGAACTGGGCGAACAGAGCGCGTCGCAGATGCGCCATGTGCGCGGGGCGGATATCGCGATGATCTTCCAGGAGCCGATGACGTCGCTCAATCCGGTGTTCACCGTCGGCGAGCAGATAGCCGAGTCGATTCGTTTGCATCAGGGGGCTAGCCGTGAGGCGGCGATGGAAGAGGCCAAACGGATGCTCGACCAGGTGCGGATACCGGAGTCGAGGGCCATTTTATCGCGCTTTCCGCATCAGCTTTCTGGCGGTATGCGCCAGCGGGTCATGATTGCGATGGCGCTGTCGTGCCGTCCGGCGGTATTGATTGCCGATGAGCCGACCACCGCGCTGGATGTCACCATTCAGGCGCAGATCCTGCAGCTGATTAAAGTATTACAGCAGGACATGGCCATGGGGGTGATTTTTATCACCCACGATATGGGCGTGGTTGCCGATATTGCCGACCGCGTCCTGGTGATGTATCAGGGTGAAGCTGTAGAAACGGGCAGCGTGGAACAGATTTTTCACGCCCCGCAACATCCCTATACCAAAGCGCTGCTGGCTGCCGTGCCGCAGCTCGGGGCCATGAGCGGACATGAACTGCCGCGCCGTTTCCCGTTGATTTCGCTGCAGGACCCTGACCACCGTGAACCGCAGACTGAACAGGACACGGTGGTGGCGGGCGAGCCGATCCTGCAGGTGCGTAATCTGGTGACGCGTTTCCCGCTGCGCAGCGGCATTCTCAATCGCGTGACCCGCGAGGTGCATGCGGTGGAAAACGTCAGTTTTGATCTGTGGCCAGGCGAAACGCTCTCGCTGGTCGGGGAGTCCGGCTGTGGTAAATCTACTACCGGACGGGCGTTGTTGCGACTCGTGGAGTCTCAGCACGGGGAGATCACCTTTAACGGTCAGCGGATAGACACGCTGGCCAGCAGCAAGCTTCAGCCGCTCCGTCGGGATATTCAGTTTATTTTCCAGGATCCCTATGCGTCGCTCGACCCGCGTCAGACGGTAGGCTATTCCATTCTCGAGCCGCTGCGGGTGCACGGTCTACTGCAAGGGGACGCCGCGGCAAAACGGGTCGCCTGGCTGCTGGAGCGGGTGGGGCTACTCCCTGAACACGCCTGGCGCTATCCGCACGAGTTTTCCGGTGGCCAACGTCAGCGTATCTGTATTGCCCGGGCGCTGGCGCTCAATCCAAAAGTGATCATTGCCGATGAATCAGTTTCGGCGCTGGATGTCTCGATTCGTGGGCAGATTATTAATTTGTTGCTCGATCTCCAGCGGGAAATGGGCATCGCCTACCTGTTTATTTCTCACGATATGGCGGTGGTCGAACGTATCAGCCACCGTGTGGCGGTGATGTACCTGGGGCAGATTGTCGAGATTGGTCCCCGTCGGGCGGTGTTTGAAAATCCGCAGCATCCGTATACCCGCAAATTAATGGCGGCGGTTCCGGTTGCCGATCCCTCTCATCAGCGGCCGCAGCGGGTGCTGCTGTCGGATGATATCCCCAGCAATATCCGCAAACGCGGAGAAGAGATTTCCCCGGTGTCACTCCAGTTAGTGGGGCCAGGGCATTATGTTGCGCGTCCGCAGGTGGAAAATGCGCTTTCGCGTCTATAACAGGCAGGGTTCAGGAGAATAACATGAGACAAATTGTTGCTCGTAAATGGCTGGTTGCGCTGGGGGTTGCCTCTGCACTGGCTGCGTCCCCTGCCTGGTCGGCTAAAGACGTGGTGGTGGCGGTAGGATCTAATTTTACTACGCTCGACCCCTATGACGCGAATGACACGCTGTCGCAGGCGGTGGCGAAGTCGTTCTATCAGGGGCTTTTCGGTCTTGATAAAGAGATGAAGCTGAAAAATGTGCTGGCAGAAAGCTATACCGTTTCCGATGACGGCTTAACCTATACCGTCAAACTGCGGCAGGGGGTGAAGTTTCAGGATGGCACCGATTTCAATGCAGAGGCGGTGAAAGCTAACCTTGAGCGAGCCAGCAATCCGGAAAATCATCTTAAACGCTATAACCTGTATAAAAATATCGCTAACACCGAGGCCGTTGATGCGACGACGGTGAAGATCACGCTGAAACAGCCGTTCTCGGCGTTTATTAATATCCTGGCGCACCCGGCAACGGCAATGATATCGCCGGCGGCGCTGAAGAAATACGGTAAAGATATCGGCTTCCATCCGGTGGGTACCGGGCCTTATCAGCTTGAAACCTGGAATCAGACCGATTTTGTGAAGGTGAAAAAGTTCGCTGGTTACTGGCAGCAGGGCCTGCCGAAGCTTGATACGATTACCTGGCGTCCGGTGACCGACAATAACACCCGTGCGGCGATGTTGCAGACCGGCGAGGCACAATTTGCCTTCCCGATCCCTTACGAGCAGGCCGCATTACTGGCGAAGAACAAAAACCTGGAACTGGTTGCCAGTCCGTCGATCATGCAGCGTTATATCAGCATGAACGTGACGCAAAAACCGTTTGATAATCCGAAGGTGCGTGAGGCGCTGAACTATGCCATTAACCGCCAGGCGTTGGTAAAAGTGGCATTTGCCGGTTACGCCACACCGGCGACCGGCGTGCTGCCGCCCGCGATAGCCTACGCGCAAAGCTATACGCCGTGGCCTTACGATCCGGCGAAAGCCCGTGAGTTGCTGAAAGAGGCGGGGTATCCCAACGGCTTTACCACCACGCTGTGGTCATCGCATAATCACAGCACCGCGCAGAAAGTGCTGCAATTTACCCAGCAGCAGTTAGCGCAGGTCGGCGTGAAGGCGCAGGTGACGGCGATGGATGCCGGACAGCGGGCGGCAGAAGTTGAAGGTAAGGCGCAGAAAGAGAGCGGGGTACGGATGTTCTACACCGGCTGGTCGGCGTCGACGGGCGAAGCTGACTGGGCATTATCACCGCTGTTTGCTTCGCAAAACTGGCCGCCAACGTTGTTTAATACGGCGTTTTACAGTAACAAGCAGGTGGACAGCGATTTAGCCGCGGCGCTGCAAACGAACGATCCGAGCGAAAAAGCGCGATTGTACAAAGATGCACAGGATATCATCTGGAAAGAGTCGCCGTGGATCCCGCTGGTGGTGGAGAAACTGATCTCTGCACACAGTACCAAGTTGACCGGATTCTGGATTATGCCGGACACCGGATTTAGTTTTGATGATGCGGATTTGCAATAAGCTATTCATTCGGCCCCTGAACAGCGGGGGCCGCCGAAGGGAGTCTGATGCTTAATTATGTTTTCAAGCGCCTGCTGGGGTTGATTCCAACGCTACTTATCGTCGCGGTGCTGGTGTTTTTATTTGTTCATTTGCTGCCTGGCGATCCGGCCCGGTTGATTGCCGGACCGGAGGCCGACGCTGAGGTGATTGAGCTGGTGCGCCAGCAGTTGGGTCTGGACCAGCCTCTGCATATTCAGTTCTGGCATTACATGACGAACGTGTTGCAAGGTGACTTTGGCACCTCGATGGTGTCGCGTCGTCCGGTTGCTGAAGAGATTGCCAGCCGCTTTATGCCTTCATTCTGGTTGACGATTGCCAGCATGACGTGGGCGGTCTTGTTTGGCATGACGGCAGGGATCATCGCCGCCGTATGGCGAAATCGCTGGCCGGACAGGTTGAGTATGACCCTTGCGGTCACTGGGATCTCCTTCCCGGCGTTTGCCCTCGGCATGCTGTTAATGCAGATTTTTTCCGTGGAGCTCGGCTGGTTACCCACCGTGGGCGCGGATTCCTGGCAGCATTATATCCTGCCCTCTATCACGCTGGGCGCGGCGGTGGCAGCGGTATTGGCGCGTTTTACCCGCGCCTCGTTTGTCGATGTGCTCAGCGAAGATTACATGCGCACCGCGCGGGCAAAAGGGGTGAGTGAAACCTGGGTGGTGTTAAAACACGGTTTGCGTAACGCGATGATCCCGGTCGTCACGATGATGGGGCTGCAGTTTGGCTTTTTGCTTGGTGGCTCCATTGTGGTTGAGAAAGTCTTTAACTGGCCAGGGCTCGGACGATTGTTGGTGGACTCGGTTGAAATGCGAGACTACCCGGTGATTCAGGCCGAGGTGCTGTTATTTTCTCTGGAGTTTATTCTTATTAACTTAGTGGTGGATGTGCTCTATGCCGCCATTAATCCGGCTATCAGGTACAAGTAAGGATGCGATTTTTTAACTGGCGCCGACAGGCGATTTTAAATGCAATGCCGCTCGTTAAGCCTGAACAGATCCGCACGCCGTGGCACGAGTTCTGGCGGCGTTTTCGTCGCCAGCGTGTGGCGATGATCGCCGGGTTATTCGTGCTGGCCTTGATCCTGGTGGCGATATTTGCCCGTTGGTTGACGCCGTTTGATGCCGAGAATTACTTCGACTATGACCGCCTCAATGATGGGCCGTCGATGTTGCACTGGTTTGGCGTCGATTCGCTGGGGCGGGATATTTTTAGCCGCGTGCTGGTTGGCGCGCAAATTTCGCTGGCGGCAGGGGTGTTTGCCGTATTTATTGGCGCGGCCATAGGTACGGTGTTGGGTCTGCTGGCAGGTTATTACGAAGGCTGGTGGGATCGGTTGATTATGCGTATCTGCGATGTGCTATTCGCTTTTCCGGGTATTCTGCTGGCGATAGCGGTGGTGGCGGTGCTCGGCAGCGGCATTGCTAACGTGATAATTGCCGTCGCTATCTTCTCCATTCCAGCCTTTGCGCGACTGGTGCGTGGGAATACGTTGGTGCTCAAACAGCAGACATTTATTGAGTCGGCGCGCAGCATTGGCGCCAGCGATACGACCATTATCTTCAACCATATTTTGCCGGGGACGGTCTCGTCGATCGTGGTCTTTTTTACCATGCGCATCGGGACGTCGATCATCTCCGCCGCGAGTTTGTCGTTCCTGGGATTGGGTGCTCAGCCACCGACGCCGGAGTGGGGCGCGATGCTCAACGAAGCGCGGGCGGATATGGTGATTGCTCCACACGTGGCGATATTCCCGGCGGTGGCAATATTCCTGACGGTGCTGGCGTTTAACTTATTGGGTGATGGCCTGCGCGACGCGCTGGACCCGAAGATTAAAGGATAAACAGTAGGCCGGATGACGGCGTAAATGCCTTATCCGGCCTACTGTTGGGTGACGATGAGTTAAACGCGGCTGCCCCACAGATCGTATTCGTCTGCGTTTTCGACTTTCACGCGGATGATATCGCCAGGCTTCACGTTGGTTTCG
The DNA here is from genome assembly GCF_057838705.1 of Citrobacter sp. KH_055_1. Classification (NCBI taxonomy): domain Bacteria; kingdom Pseudomonadati; phylum Pseudomonadota; class Gammaproteobacteria; order Enterobacterales; family Enterobacteriaceae; genus Citrobacter; species Citrobacter sp. KH_055_1. The sequence continues at coordinate 3,158,322 of NZ_CM174473.1, read as the reverse complement.
CCATTCATATACACCGCGCCGTCGATTTCCGGGGCGTCTGCCATGCTGCGACCAATCGCGCCTTCTTCGTCAACTTCATCGACGATGACCAGAATTTCGCGGCCGACTTTCTCCTGCAAGCGTTCAGCAGAGATCTGCTGCTGCAATTGCATAAAGCGGTTCCAGCGTTCTTCTTTCACCTCTTCCGGGATTTGATCCGGCAGCGCATTGGCCCCCGCACCTTCTACCGGGCTGTATTTAAAGCAGCCGACGCGATCCAGACGTGCTTCTTTCAGGAAATCGAGCAGCATCTGGAAGTCTTCTTCGGTTTCACCCGGGAAGCCGACGATAAACGTTGAACGCAGGGTCAGTTCAGGGCAGATTTCACGCCACTGCTTAATACGCGCTAACTGGCGGTCTACCGAACCTGGGCGCTTCATCAGCTTAAGAATACGCGGGCTGGCATGCTGCAGCGGGATGTCCAGATACGGCAGGATTTTGCCTTCCGCCATCAGCGGGATGACATCATCGACGTGCGGGTACGGATAGACGTAATGCAGACGAGTCCAGATACCCAGTTTCGACAGCTGCTCGCACAGATCAACCATGCTGGTTTTCACTGGCTCACCGTTATGGAAGCCGGTGCGGTGCTTCACATCCACGCCGTAAGCGGAGGTATCCTGGGAGATAACCAGAATCTCTTTGACGCCCGCATCAACCAGGCGCTTGGCTTCGCTGAGTACCTCGCCGATGGGACGGCTGACCAAATCGCCGCGCATCGACGGAATGATGCAGAACGTGCAGCGGTGATTGCACCCTTCAGAGATCTTCAGATAGGCGTAATGACGCGGCGTCAGCTTGACGCCCTGCTCAGGAACCAGGCTCTGGAACGGGTTATGTTTTGGTTTTGGCACGTAATGGTGAACGTGTTCCAGAACCTGCTCGTAACTGTGCGGTCCGGTGATTTCCAGCACCTTCGGGTGAACTTCACGGATCTGATCGACTTTCGCGCCCAGACAGCCGGTGACAATCACCTTGCCGTTCTCGTTCAGCGCTTCGCCAATCACTTCCAGTGATTCTTGTACCGCGCTGTCGATAAAGCCGCAGGTGTTAACGATAACCATATCCGCGTCGTCGTAATTCGGCACCACGTCATAACCTTCGGTACGAAGTTCAGTCAGGATGCGCTCAGAATCAACGAGGTTTTTCGGACAACCTAGTGAAATAAAACCAATTTTTGCCATTTTCTTATACTGTACATTGCTCGTAATCGGGGGATTATACAGATGCCATCGCGTGACATCTATCTTTGATGTTCATAAGCCGGACGCTCTAAATGGGGAGTACCGGTAATTGGCTTATCGGCAGGAGCAAGGTATTTAGAGAGTCTAATTCCGGCTTTAAGTGTCACTTCTTGGCTATAGAGAAGAAGTCTTCTAAATTTAATATGTCGAGCGTTATTCATGAGGTTAAATTTGAAAGATATTGCTTTGCAGTCAAAACTTAAAATGGCGAGAACCCTTTATGCTAATGGTGTGAGCTTATATTATATTTCGCTCGCCACTGGTTTAAGCTGGCGCTTATTAATGAATGAACTTCATTCTATTACTCGTCATGAAGTGAGTCCGCAAAAGAATCAACGCTCATAAATTTATTTGTGCTTTATTTTTATTTTATTTTTCTGCCCCTGTCCGATTCTACGAGGTCACGCTGATATGTATATTTCCCCACTTCCTACAGCCGCCGAAATTGATGTTGATAAACTCAGGGATGATATTGCCAATAAACTCTTATTTACCATTGGTAAAGATCCGGCCATTGCCACTAAACGTGAATGGTTAAACGCTACGCTATATGCCGTGCGCGATCGCATGGTTGAACGCTGGCATCGTTCAAACCGGGCGCAATTCTCTCAGGATGCCCGTCAGGTTTATTACCTGTCGATGGAGTTTCTGATTGGGCGTACATTGTCGAATGCGCTGCTGTCTCTGGGGATTTATGACGAAGTGAACAGCGCGCTCGAGGCCATGGGGCTGGATCTGGAAGAGCTGATTGACGAAGAAAACGATCCAGGGCTTGGCAATGGTGGTCTCGGACGTCTGGCGGCCTGTTTCCTTGACTCGCTGGCCACGTTGGGTTTACCGGGATGCGGTTACGGTATCCGTTACAACTACGGTATGTTCAAACAAAATATCGTTAATGGGGTGCAGAAGGAGTCGCTGGACTATTGGCTAGAATACGGAAATCCGTGGGAATTTAAGCGTCATAATACCCACTATAAAGTGCGCTTTGGCGGTCGTGTTCAGCAGGAAGGCAGCAAAGTCCGCTGGATTGAGACCGAGGATATTCTGGCCGTAGCGCATGACCAGATTGTCCCAGGTTATAACACCGACAGCACCAATACATTGCGCTTGTGGAATGTGCAGGTTAATAGTGAAGTCAATTCAGGCAAAGTAAATCTGAATGATGATTTTACCGTTGAAGTGGAAAACAAATACCATTTTGAAAAGATCTCGCGGGTGCTGTACCCGGATGACTCCACCGACGCCGGGCGCGAGCTGCGCCTACGCCAGGCTTATTTTTTGGCCTCAGCGACCATTCAGGACATATTGAGCCGGCATTATCAACTGCACAAAACTTATCATAATCTGGCTGATAAAATCGCGATTCACCTTAATGATACCCACCCGGTTCTGGCGATCCCGGAATTGATGCGTCTGTTAATCGACAATCATCAATTTGCATGGGATGATGCGTTTGACGTGACTTGTCAGATTTTCTCCTATACCAACCACACTTTGATGAGTGAAGCGCTGGAAACATGGCCGGTAGAGATGCTGAGCCGGATCCTGCCGCGCCATTTGCAAATTATTTTTGAAATTAACGATCGCTTCCTGAAATCCGTGGCGGATAAATATCATGATGACAGTGAGCTGCTTAAACGGGTCTCGTTAATTGATGAATCGCATGGCCGGGTGGTGCGGATGGCCTGGCTGGCCGTCGTGGTCAGTCATAAAGTGAACGGCGTGTCGGCATTACATTCAAAATTGATGACGGAATCACTGTTTGCTGATTTTGCGCGTATCTTCCCGATGCGGTTTACTAATGTCACGAATGGCGTGACGGCCCGTCGCTGGCTGGCATTGGCGAACCCGCCGCTGGCAAAAGTACTGGATGAGAATATCGGTCAGAACTGGCGCACTAACCTGATGCAGCTTGCTGATCTGAAACAGTATATTGATTATCCAAGCGTGAACGACGCGGTGCATCGCGCGAAGCACAAAAATAAACAGCGGCTGGCGCACCATATTGCCACCCAGTACGGGGTGGTGGTGGATCCTGCGGCCCTGTTTGATGTACAGGTGAAGCGTATTCACGAGTACAAGCGTCAATTATTGAACGTGCTCCACGTGATTACACGCTACAACCGTATTAAAGCTGCACCGGAGGAAAACTGGGTTCCTCGTGTGAATATCTTTGCCGGTAAGGCTGCTTCGTCGTACCACATGGCGAAACAGATTATTCGCTTAATAAATGACGTGGCACAGCGGGTGAATAACGATCCACAAATCGGCGGCAAGCTGAAGGTGGTGTTTATCCCGGATTACAGCGTCAGCCTGGCGCAGCTAATTATTCCGGCGGCTGACCTTTCCGAGCAAATTTCACTGGCAGGGACCGAGGCTTCCGGTACCAGCAATATGAAGTTTGGCTTAAATGGTGCGTTGACCATTGGCACGCTGGACGGGGCGAATATTGAAATGCAGGAATATGTCGGCGAAGATAACATCTTTATCTTTGGTAATACGGCGCAGGAAGTCGACGCCTTACGACGTGACGGCTATAACCCAAGAACGATTTTTGAGAATGATGCCGAACTGCATCAGGCACTGACGCAAATTGGCACCGGCCTGTTTAGTCCACAGGATCCTGGGCGGTATCGCAACATCCTCGATTCATTGATCAACTTTGGTGACCATTATCAGGTGTTAGCGGATTATCGCCGCTATGTTGATTGCCAGGACTCTGTGGATGAGTTGTATCGTACTCCCCGTGAGTGGACGACGAAAACGCTGCATAATATTGCCAATATGGGGTACTTCTCGTCGGACAGAACGGTACAGGAATACGCCGATAATATTTGGCGTATTACCCGGATCCATGTCTAACCCTTAATCACAACGGGTGTTCTCCCTGGTTTTCAGAACAGGGAGGATGCTTGTAAATCGGCGAGAATTGGCGCCAGGAGCTTATGGGTATTGGTTTCTTTGCGCGATGAGGCAAAAATACTGAATTGCGGTAACGGGAACGGCGTATTGATTTTTTTCAGGCCATAAAGTGGCGCATGCGTGGCGAAGACTTTTTCCGGGATCACCCCTAAACATTGGGTATTCGCGACAATCGTGAGGATCGCGGTAAAAGAAGAGGTTAGCAGGCAGCGATCCCCGGTTCTGAATTTTTTATCCACGATGCTGCGGTGATAAATTATTTTCTCGTTTTTAGTGTTGTAGCCCACCAGATTGGCACTTCTGAACATTTCCTCACTGATCGAATGACCATACAACGTATTATTTTGTGACGCTGCCAGTACCAGCCGCATATCACATATTTTGTGACAGGAAATACTGCCTGATTCCACGGAAAAGGTAGAAAAAACAACATCAGCCTGCCGCATCGTGAGCAGTTCGATAATACTCTGCTCATTTAAATCAGCGGTAAGATGCAGGAGACTGATATCCGCATTATTGCTGATTATTTTTTCCGTGACGTCGGGAATAACGATCGGTGAAATAAACGATTCCGTATACAGCGTGAGCCTTTTTCTGGATGCCGGGGAAGTATGTGGCATTAGCAGCGACAGTTTATCAATAATCGGGATTGCATTGTCGTAAAGCTCGTCGGAATAGACGGTCGGTAATAACGCATTGCCGCTGCGAACAAAAAGATTATCTCCCATCAGTTCGCGCAGTTTTTTTAACGACTGACTGACAGCCGAGGGAGAAATATTCAGCATATCGGCGACGCGGGTAATGCTCCCTACGCTATAAATTAAACAGAAAATGGTGAGCAGATTCAGGTCTATCTTTGATAGCGTGCGTATCTTCTCGGCATCATTTGCTTTTGACATAGACCCCTCATCATCCGTGTCGCGACAGTAACCCCATCAGGTATAGCAAAAAATTATCGCTACGTCAGAAACAGACGGTTTCTCTGTGCGTTGTAACATTGTAAATAATGTTAATCAATTAGGGTTTATTGACGTGGAACATCAATTTGTTCAAAAAACGACCATACTATTAAGTTGCACCATGGTTGGAAAGAGGAGGAACAAAGTATGGTCGTTGACAGACTGAGAACCGATCTTCTCAACAAGTTGATAAACGCCCGTATCGATCTCGCCGCTTATCTGTTGTTGAGGAAAGCGAAAGGCTATATGTCAGTGAGTGAGAGCGATCGTCTGCGTGATAATTTTTTTGCACTGAATCGCGAACTGCATGATGACCAATCACAGCTCCACGGTATGCATCTTGACCAGGAAGAGTGGAATGCCCTGCGCCGTGCTGAAGGCGCGTTAGCCGCCGCGGCTGTTTGTCTGATGAGCGGACATCACGATTGTCCGACCTTTATCGCCGTTAACGCAGAGAAACTGGAAAACTGCCTGACAACGCTGACGCTGAGTATCCAGTGTTTACAAATGTACTCAACGCTGGAACATGTCTGAATCCGGGGGAGGGCGCTCCCCCTTTTCGTTAAGATTGTGTAAAAGTTGCGGGAAATTGCCCCTTGCTGGCTACGCTTTATGCAGAGCCATTAAGGAGGTGTTATGCGGCGACTCTTTCTCTGTGCGGCCCCACTGTTACTGTTTGCCCCTCACACCAGTGCTGAACCGTCTGCGCTGAAGGTTGAGGTGCTGCAAACCAAACTTGATCACCCCTGGTCCTTGGCCTTTTTACCTGACAACCGCGGCATATTACTCACGCTGCGGGGTGGACAGTTGCGACTATGGCAGGCGGGGGAAGGACTTTCCGATCCGCTAACCGGGGTACCAAAGGTTTGGGCGCACGGTCAGGGGGGGTTACTCGATGTGGTGCTCGCCCCGGATTTTGAACGTTCCCGGCGGGTTTGGCTCAGCTTTGCTGAAGCCGACCATGAGGGTAAGGCCGGTACGGCAGTCGGTTATGGACGACTGAGCGACGATCTCAAACATCTGCAGGCGTTCCAGACGGTTTTTCGCCAGATGCCAAAACTTTCAACCGGCAACCATTTTGGTGGCCGCATGGTGTTTGACGGTAAAGGCCACCTGTTTATTGGTCTGGGTGAAAATAACCAGCGCGCTACCGCTCAGGATCTGGACAAGCTGCAGGGTAAGGTGGTGCGACTGACCGATGAGGGCAGCATTCCGCCGGATAATCCATTTGTGAACCAGGCCGGTGCTCGACCTGAGATTTGGTCCTATGGCATCCGTAATCCACAGGGGATGGCGATGAATCCCTGGAGTGACACGCTGTGGCTCAACGAACATGGCCCGCGCGGTGGCGACGAAATTAATATCCCCGAGAAAGGCAAAAACTACGGCTGGCCGTTAGCGACCTGGGGGATGAACTACAGCGGTTTAAAAATACCTGAGGCTAAAGGTGGAATTGTTGAGGGTACGGAACAGCCTGTTTTCTACTGGGAAAAGTCGCCGGCGGTCAGCGGGATGGCTTTTTACAATAGCGATACCTTTGCGCAGTGGCGGCAGAAGGTGTTTATTGGCGCGTTAAAAGACCAGGATGTGATCGTTTTAAGCGTTAACGGGAATCAGGTTACTGAGGACGGGCGTATTTTACGCGAAAGAGGACAGCGGATCCGCGATGTGCGTGTCGGACCAGACGGTTATTTGTATGTGTTAACCGACGAGTCCGACGGGCAACTACTGAAGGTGAGCCCCCGGTAGCCGCAGCGCTGCAGCATCAGCTGACCGGGATCATCACCGCTTTTTGGAACGCTGGACGTTCGGTAAGCTGCTGGTACCAACGCTCAAGGTGAGGACGTTCGGTCCAGCTCAGGCCAACGTTAAACAGGTTGTAGATAAACGGGGCGATGGCGATATCGCCGGTACCAAACTCGTCCCCGGAGAACCACTGTTGGTCGGCCAGCGCGTTGTCGAGCATGGCAAACAGGTTGTCGCAAACCTTCGCGCCTGCGTCAATGGCCGCCTGGTCGCGTTGTTCTGCCGGTGTTCTGACCAGACCAAATAAGATGACCCGATGAGCAGGGCTTAGCGTCTGGTTAGCCCAGTCCATCCATTTTTCGCCTTCTGCACGTTTTGCCGGGGCATCGATCCACAGCCGTTTTTGCCCGTATTGGGCGGCCAGATAGCGGACGATGGTATTGGATTCCCACAGTAAAACGTCGGTTTCATCATCGCGTAGCAGGGGGACCAGACCGTTTGGATTCATCGCCAGGTAGTCAGCATCTCGGTTGATACCGTGCTGCCCGCCCGCCAGTATTTGGTTATACGGCAGTTCCAGTTCTTCGAGCGTCCACAACACTTTTTTCACGTTGGTCGAGTTATTGCGACCCCACAGTGTAATCATAGTAACCCCGCGTAATCATTGAGCAGCTTGATGGCTGCATTCGGTATTAAACCCGTTACATGGTGGGGTAAACCTAATATTTACGCAACAACACGTAAAAAAATCGTGATGAAAGCGGCGCAGCGCAGTGTTATTGCATAAACTTTAAAAACTTTACCAACTTACGGTTTCTTTAAGCTCGTTAGTGCGTTATTACTCACCGCACTTATTTTACACGTCATCCATCAGGCCGCTTCTGCGCGGGTTTGGCCGATGCAGTTTGTGTAAACATGGTGTGTTATGACGTGGTTTTTTGGAATGGATACTCGGGTGGCATTTATGACGCAATACTTCTCTTCCCTTCGCAGTTTCGCCGCAGGTTCAGCGCTGTTATTCCTTTTGGCACCGACCGCACAGGCGGTAGAGCAACCCACCGCGCCGCCGAGCGTGGATGCGCGCGCGTGGATCTTAATGGATTACGCCAGCGGCAAGGTGCTGGCGGAGGGCAATGCTGATGAGAAATTGGATCCAGCCAGTCTGACCAAGATCATGACCAGCTATGTGGTTGGCCAGGCGCTGAAGGCCGGGAAAATTAACCTGAACGACATGGTTACCGTAGGAAAAGATGCCTGGGCGACGGGCAACCCGGCTCTGCGTGGGTCTTCAGTGATGTTCCTGAAACCCGGCGATCAGGTAGCGGTCTCCGATCTGAACAAAGGCATTATTATTCAGTCGGGTAATGATGCATGTATCGCGCTGGCAGATTACGTGGCTGGCAGCCAGGAATCCTTTATTGGTTTGATGAACGGCTATGCGCAAAAGCTGGGACTGACGAATACCACCTTCCAGACGGTGCATGGTTTGGATGCGCCGGGGCAGTTCAGTACCGCGCGCGACATGGCCTTGCTCGGTAAAGCACTCATCCACGATGTGCCGGAAGAGTACGCCATTCATAAAGAAAAAGAGTTTACCTTTAATAAAATTCGCCAACCGAACCGCAACCGCCTGCTGTGGAGCACCAACCTGAACGTGGACGGGATGAAAACGGGCACCACGACGGGCGCGGGTTATAACCTGGTGGCTTCCGCCACCCAGGGCGATATGCGCCTGATCTCGGTAGTGCTGGGAGCGAAAACCGACCGTATTCGATTCAATGAGTCAGAGAAGCTGCTGACGTGGGGCTTCCGCTTCTTTGAAACGGTCACGCCGATTAAACCGGATGCCACCTTTGTGACCCAGCGCGTCTGGTTCGGCGATAAGAGTGAAGTTAACCTGGGCGCAGGCGAAGCCGGTTCGGTGACTATTCCGCGCGGTCAGCTTAAAAATCTGAAAGCCAGCTTTACACTGACCGAACCGCAATTAACCGCGCCACTGAAGAAAGGCCAGGTTGTCGGGACGATCGACTTCCAGCTGAACGGGAAATCCATTGAACAGCGTCCGCTGATGGTGATGGAGGCCGTTGAAGAGGGCGGTTTCTTTAGCCGGATGTGGGACTTTGTGATGATGAAATTCCACCAGTGGTTTGGTGGCTGGTTCTCTTAATCACCGTTATTGCCGGACAGCGTTTGTGCGTCCGGCAATGTCATTTCAGTACACCAGTTTAATGTGCTGCGCTTTTGCGTAATCAACAAACTCATCGTCAGGACGGGTATCGCTAATGATGCTATCAAAGCGTTTCAGATTACCCATCCGAGCGGGACGCACCTTACCAAACTTGCTGTGATCCACCACCAGTACATGATACTGCGCCATCGACATCGCCCAATGCTTCACCGGTAGTTCTTCCAGGTTAAAACAGGTTGCACCTTTGTCAATGTGTACGCCAGCCGCAGAATAAAACGCGATATCCGGGCACAGGTTGTTCAGCGTTTCCTGGAAATCGAGTGGTTTGAAAATAGCGTTGCTGGCGTGGAATTCACCGCCACATAGGATGACGCGACACAGCGGTTTTTCCTGGAGTACCAGAAAGGTATTCAGCGAGTAGCAAATCGCGGTGAAAGGCAGATCGTTATCAATAGCTTCAATGATCCACGGCGTGGTGGTGCCGCAGTCAAAAAAGATCGTCTGATGCGCTTGAACGAGGCTCGCAGCTTGTTGGGCCGCGCGACGTTTCTCATCCACCAGCCGGGACTTTTGGTCGCTGATTAAGTAATGGCTGGCGCTACGGGGTTCCAGAACAATATATCCCCCCAGCAACACGACCGGGGCATCGTTATTATTCAGGTCGCGACGGATGGTCATCTCAGATACGCCAAGTAGCGTCGCGGCTTCTTTAAGGTGTAATTTATCGCTGCGTTTCAGCGCCTGCAGCAATTGACCAATACGCTCGTCGCGTCGTGTTTCCATAGTTCCTCTGGTGAGTAGAATAAGCGTTTCATATCGCGCGCTTAATACTACTCTTTTTACCGTGGATTAGTCACGCACCCAGCCTCTACGGATCGGCAGTGCGAAGCAGGTGCGATAGCAGGCCTGCAACGCGGAATACAGCGAGGTGCCGAACCGTTGCCAGATCATCTGGGCGCTCAGGCAGCCGATTAACGCTGCCAGGAACCCACCCAGCATATCCAGCGGCCAGTGTACGCCGAGGTACACTCGTGACCAGGCGATCGCCACGGCAATCGCCATAAACAGGGCGCCAGACCACAGGCGATGCCAGAATATAAAGGCCAGTGCAAAGGTGAAAATAACGGTGCCGTGATCGCTTGGGAAAGAGTCATCAGGTGCATGGTGCAAGAAGTTGTAGCCGATGTGGTTAACAAACGGGCGATCGTGCGGGAACAGATGTCCTATCAGCCATGAAATGACCAGGCTTACAATTATTGCCAGCGCCATTTTGATCACCAGTTTGCGCTGAGTCGTCACGTGGTCGCGCGGGCCCCAAAGCCACAGGATTACAGCTAACAACGGCACGATGCTGATCAGATCTTTAGCAATAAAGATGGCAAACGCGATCGCCCATTGCGCAGAGTCCGGCGTGGCGTTGATCAGGTAAAATAGCGAGTTGTTCAGATTTTCCAGCATAACATCCAGATTCACGACAGTAGTTAAAAGAGTCCCATCAGGCAGAGCATAAGTTCGCTTTAGCGGGATAAAAAGCGGTGTTGTCTTATTTGTCAGCTAAATGACTATTTTTAAGATAATTAATGACGTCTATAGAGCATGATAACGGGTTCAACTTAAATTAACCTTAAAGCAAAAGTGCATTGTGAAACTGAGTGTAAAAATGTGCGCATTTTGCGGCCAAATCACATAATTCACTATCACCAGTCCGGCGCATTTATTACACTTTGCGCGTTTTTTCATTGGTTAAGAGACTGCATGCACAACCGTTTATCTTCAGGCGCCCGACTGGGGCGTCAGGCATTACTTTTCCCTCTCTGTCTGGTGCTTTACGAATTCTCTACGTATATCGGCAACGATATGATCCAGCCCGGTATGTTGGCGGTGGTGGAGCAATATCAGGCTGGATTAGACTGGGTTCCCACCTCCATGACTGCGTACCTGGCAGGCGGCATGTTTTTGCAGTGGCTATTAGGACCGCTGTCGGATCGTATTGGTCGTCGGCCGGTGATGTTAACCGGTGTGGTGTGGTTCATTGTTACCTGCCTTGCGACGCTGTTTGCGCAGAACATTGAACAATTCACTTTCCTGCGCTTTTTGCAGGGCATTAGCCTGTGCTTTATTGGCGCGGTGGGCTATGCCGCGATTCAGGAATCCTTTGAAGAGGCGGTATGCATTAAAATTACCGCCCTGATGGCGAACGTGGCGCTGATTGCCCCGTTGCTGGGCCCGCTGGTCGGCGCAGCCTGGGTGCACGTGCTGCCGTGGGAAGGGATGTTTGTGCTGTTTGCGGTACTGGCCGCCATCGCCTTTGTTGGCCTGCAGCGCGCGATGCCTGAAACCGCGACCCGACTGGGTGAAACGCTGTCGATTAAAGAGCTGGGCAAAGACTACAAGCTGGTGCTGAAGAACGTGCGTTTTGTCGCCGGTGCCCTGGCGTTGGGCTTTGTCAGTCTGCCGTTGCTGGCGTGGATCGCTCAATCCCCGATTATCATTATTAGCGGTGAACAGCTGAGCAGCTATGAATATGGTCTGCTACAGGTGCCGATTTTTGGTGCGCTGATCGCCGGTAACCTCGTGCTGGCGCGCCTGACCGCACGACGCACGGTACGGTCGCTGATTATTATGGGTGGCTGGCCGATCGCCGTGGGGCTGATTATTGCCGCGGCGGCCACGGTGGTTTCTTCCCATGCCTATTTGTGGATGACGGCAGGGCTGAGTGTTTATGCGTTTGGGATTGGCGTGGCGAATGCCGGGCTGGTACGCCTGACGCTGTTTGCCAGCGACATGAGTAAAGGGACGGTTTCCGCCGCGATGGGCATGCTGCAGATGCTGATTTTTACCGTTGGTATTGAGCTGAGCAAACATGCTTATTTACTCGGCGGTAACGGCCTGTTTAGCCTGTTTAATCTGGCCAGCGGGATACTGTGGCTGGCGCTGATGTTTATTTTCCTGAAAGATAAGCGGGTAGGGGATTCACGGGAAGGATAAAGCCCGGCTATCCGTAATACCGTTCAGTTAACGTCTCGGTATCAGAAAGCATCAACATGTGTTGGCGGCGGGGGGGATGAATATGCTCTCTCAGAGAAAGGGTTCCGTTCACCTCATGTTCATCGTTTCTCTGAGGCACTGATTCCTGTGAACGTGTAAAGGGCGTTCTTCGCCACGCCCTTTACAATCCCGGCTCCCGGCAGGAAAATTGTTGCTTCGCAATCCCCTCCGCTTATTCCTCGGGGCTATCGGGCCGGGCGCGAGGTAGCGTCCCTGCAAAACGCGCCCTGAGCCAGCATCCATGCTGGCTCTCCCGGCCTTACGGAAACACGTCGGCAATTTTCAGCCGGACCAGCCCACACCTGTCTACCTGCGCTTTTACTTGAATATCTCTGAACAGCAAAACGGATATAGCTGAAAGCCAGAGAGCTGAAGCGACACCCTGGTCCGGCTGAAAATCGATGAGGCGTTGACGGCTGCCCGGGCTTTACGCGAACTTAGTGGTGATCGTCAATCTGATGCTCAATAACCATCCCTTCGCCTACGCTGGCGACATGCCGTGCATAAGGATGTGCACGATAAACGGGTGCAGGAGCAACATAAACCGTTTGTGGCGCAGTGGCCACGCTGACCGCCTGGGGAACGCTCACGGAAGAAGGAACCACGACAACTTTATAACCGCTTGGTACATCAACGGTGACGCTTTGCGCCAGTGCAGTTCCCGCAAACCCCAGCAATATTGCCGCTATTAGTACACTTTTCTTCATCATCAGATCACCTGAAAATATTCACTGGAGATATTTATCCAGCGGGTTAATGTGACGCGGATTATGAAGAGATCATGCCATTCTTTTGTTGCCGTCTGTGCTGAGATGTTATTGCGTAAACGGTGTGTCGTTTTTTAGCACCCGGTCGATAATATCCAGTACGCCTTCTTCGTTATTCGACCCCGCACGATATTTTGCCGCACGGGCCACGGTATCGTTGGCATTAGCCATCGCAAAACTGAATCCCGCCTGACGCAGCATCTCAATATCATTACCGCCATCACCAAACGCCACGACTTCCTCATCGCGAATATTCCAGCGCTGTTGCAGCAGACGCAGACCGTTTGCTTTATGTACGCCAGGGATAATTAAATCGATGCTGCCGTAGCCGGTATGCACTGGAACCATAATGTCGCCAATCGCGTCATGCAGTGCAGACTGAACCTGCGGGATCTGTTTTTCAGAGATATTCAGCCCGAATTTGAAAAATACATCGTTGATGTTGTTGAAATTATCAACAAATTCGAGGCGGTGGTAGTACATGGCGGCGACGGATTTTAGCTCGTCGCTGTAGTGCTTCAGGGTGTAGGCGCTGTTTTTTCCGCAGGCAATAATGTCAATGTCGGTGCGCGTTAGCAGATGATCCACGATGGTCTGAAAATCGTCTTTAGCCAGCTCGCCGTTAAACACATCTTCCCCTTCGCTAACGACCCAACCGCCGTTTTCCGCCACAAAAGAGATTTCCTCGGCCAGCTCGGGGAAAAAAGAGATCAGTTGGTAGTACTGGTTACCGCTGGCGACCACAAAGCGGATCCCCTGAGCTTGCATCTGACGGTACTGCGCCATAAACCGTTCACGGTTGTAGGTCTTTTGGTCACTTAAAAAGGTGCCGTCCATGTCGACTGCAATTAACTTAATAGCCATTAGCTGTTCTCCGTCACAGGGGTATTTTTAACGTCTGGTTTGGCGACAGCCTTCGCGACGATGGCCGCAACCAGCACCAGCGCCAGCACCACCAGCATGGCGCTGCGCAGGCCATAGTGTTCACCCAGATAGCCCAGCAGCGGCGGCCCGACCAGAAAGGCCAGATAACCGGTGGTTGCTACAACGCTCACGCGGGTTGGTGCATCGGGGCCGGTATCGCTGGCGGCTGAAATAGTCAACGGGAAGCCCAGCGACGCACCGAGTCCCCACAGGATAACGGACACACCTGCGACCCACGAACTGTCGACAAAGATAATCAGGCTAATACCCAGCGCGCCCATTAACGCACTGGCACGCACGACCGCAACGCGGCTGTAGCGATCGATAAACCAGCCGCCGGTAAACCGCCCAACGGTCATGCCCAGCGTAAAGCCGGCATAAATCAGCGAGCCGGAGGTCGGGCTAAATCCGTGCCCATCAACCATCAGTAATGGAAGCCAGTCGTTGGCGGAACCTTCGGCAAACGCCATCGCCAGCACCACGACGCCGATGAGCAACAGCTGGATATCGCGGTAAAAGGGCAGCCCTTTTTCGGCTGAGTGAGAACCATCAGCGGCATTTTTACCGGTGCCGTCAGGAATTGCTTTGATGGCGATAAATATTGGCGCAATGGCCACCAGCGCCGCCAGCAGAATATGCGAATTGGCGGGAACGCTAAAGGCGGTGAGCACCATCCCGACGCCTGCGCCTGCCAGGGTGCCGAGGCTATAAAAACCATGCATCATCGGCAGCACGGTTTTGTTCATCTCACGCTCAACCGCTGCACCTTCGACGTTAATGGCAACCTCTGCGGCACCAAAGCTGGCACCAAAAACCCCCAGCCCAAACGCAAATAGCCAGGCGGAATGTAGCCATAGCGCCACGCTAAGGATCGCCATACCAACAACCGCACATGACATGGTGGTGCGGATCACTTTCCGCGTGCCAAATCGTTTCACTAGCCAGGCCGAACAAAGAATGCCACTCATCGAACCAATAGAGAGTCCAAATAATACTGCCCCCATTTCAGCGGTAGAAACGGAGAGGATATCTCTGATGGCTGGGGTACGCGTTGCCCAGGAAGCCATTAATAATCCTGGTAAAAAGAAAAACATAAACAGCGCCCAGGTTCGGCGTCTTAAGGCTTTGCGTGATGAGATGCCAGTCATGAATTCGAGCCAAAGAAATGAGGAAAGGAGACAACATTAGCAAGGTTGTGTACATTTGTACACAAATGCAAGAAGAGGAAATGCGGTGCGACGCGCGAACGATCCACAACGGCGGGAAAAAATAGTTCAGGCTACGCTGGACGCAGTAATAACTTATGGTATTCATGCAGTTACGCATCGTAAGATTGCAACGATTGCGCAGGTGCCGTTGGGTTCAATGACCTATTATTTTTCGGGAATCGATGAGCTTCTGATGGAGGCATTCGGTCATTTTACCGAAACTATGTCGCGGCAATATCAGGCATTTTTTATGGACGTGATGGATGCGCCACAGGCCTGTCATGCCATTACCGAGATGATTTACAGTTCGCAGGTCACCACACCGGATAACATGGAGATTATGTACCAGTTGTACGCTTTCGCCAGCCGTAAACCGGCGTTGAAAACGGTGATGCAAAACTGGATGCAACGCAGTCAACAAACCTTAGAGCAGTGGTTTGACCCCGCCACGGCCCGTGCGCTGGATGCCTTTATTGAAGGCATGACGCTGCATTTTGTGACCGATAAAAAACCGCTGCAGCGAGACGATATCCTGGTGATGGTTGAGCGCATCGCCGGGCTGTCGTAGTACTGACACAGCTTATCAACTGACGGTTGCGCCCCCGGTGACATTTACTACCGTCGCGGTCATCGCACTGGCGTGGTTTGATGCCAGAAATGTTGTGACCTCGGCGATTTGTGCCAGCGTTGGCAGACGCTTAAGCATCGTACTTTGTGCGGCTCCACCAAGCCATTGCTCGACGGTTAACCCCATTGACTGCGCTTTTGCGGCGAATATTTCCCCGGTATACGATCCCGACTGCACTGCATCAACAATGGCATGCGACCGCACGCCGAGGACGCGGATATTCCGTGGGCCAAGCTCGCTGGCGAGCGCTTTAATAAACGCCTCGATTCCCGCACACCCAACAATATGGCCCAGGTGCCCGGGCATCGCCATGGACGCCGCCGGGGCTACAATGGTGATGATGGCTCCCGCACGCTCGCCGCCCATATGTGGCGTGACGGCTTTTGAGATGTTAAACTGCGCCGTGAGGAAAGGGGTGAAACCACTCATAAACTCCGCCAGGGATAATTCGTCAATACGTTTACCCTGATCGTGCATAAAGCCGGTGGCATTGACCACCACGTCAATCCCCCCGGTTTTCTGGGCAAGGTGCATAACCTGCTCAGTTGTCGGCTGCTCGTCGAGCACATCGATGGTAAAGGTGTCGGCTGTGCCGCCCGATGCGCGAATGCGGCCCGCTGCCTGGTCGAGCTTTTGCTGGTTGCGTGCACCCAGGAACACATGTGCCCCTTCGCGTGCCATCACCTGCGCAACCGCACACCCTATTGCACCGCTGCCCCCGAAGATCACCGCAACTCTGCCTGCAAGTAACATTGCGCACCCCATCACCAAAAGCACTGTGTAAAAGTATGTGCCATAACCAGCATGATGCAAATGGGTCGACGGAATAGGTAGGGGAGGCGAATTTCAGGCAACAAAAAACCCATCAACCTTGAACCAAAACGGCGGGGTTGATGGGCTCCACAAATTGGGGACATCAAAGAAAAGCAGTGGCAATAGTTATGACTGACACTTTGAAGAAAAGTTCTGCTTATCTGCAAAAAAATTTCATAAAAGGGTAAATTTTAACCGAGGCCAGGCCAGACGATGACGATCAGTGTCCCCGCCAGCGTCAGCAAGACGTTGGCAATAGCATAGGTGCCTGCATAACCTAAAGCAGGGATGTTGCTGCGCGCGGTGTCGCTGATGATTTCCATCGCCGGTGCACAGGTTCGTGCGCCCATCATGGCGCCAAACAGCAGGGCGCGGTTCATGCGCAATACGTAAGCGCCGAACAGGAAACAGATAACCACCGGCACCAGGCTGACAATCAGGCCCGCAACCAGCATTTGTCCGCCGACTGCACCGAGGCCGTTGCCAATACCGCTGCCTGCGCTTAAGCCGACGCCCGCCATAAAGACCATCAGGCCAAACTCTTTCACCATGTTCAGCGCACCCTGTGGGATGTAGCCAAACGTCGGGTGGTTGGCGCGCAGGAAGCCAAGCATAATACCGGCAAACAGCAGGCCAGCTGCGTTTCCGATGCCAAAGCTGAAATTACTGAACTGGAAGGTGATCATCCCAATCATCAGGCCGATGATAAAGAAAGCGCAGAAGGCCAGCAGGTCGGTGACCTGGCTGTGTATTGAAATAAAGCCGATACGGTCTGCAATGGTCTTTACGCGGCGGGCATCGCCGCTGACCTGCAACACATCACCTTTATTGAGCACGACGTTGTCATCAATCGGCATTTCAATCTGGCTACGGATCACGCGGTTAAGGAAGCAGCCGTGATCGGTCAGTTTTAACTGCGCCAGACGACGACCGACGGCATTGTGGTTTTTCACCACAATCTCTTCGGTGACGATGCGCATATCGAGCAGGTCGCGATCGAACACTTCTTTGCCGTTACGGAAACTGGGGTCGAGGCGGGCATGTGCATCCGGGTAGCCCACTAAGGCAATTTCATCGCCCATCTGCAGTACGGCGTCGCCGTCCGGGTTAGCCAGAATGCCGTTGCGACGGATACGCTCGATATAACAACCGGTCTGGCGATAGATACCCAGCTCACGCAGATTTTTACCATCAGCCCAGGCAACCAGTTCCGGACCGACACGATAGGCGCGGATCACAGGCAGATAGACCTTACGGTTGGCGTCGGTGTCGAGGCCACGTTCACGGGCGATTTGTTGGGCGCTGGTTTGCAAATCCTGATGCTGCAGTTTTGGCAGGTAGCGTGCGCCGACAATCAGGCTGACCAGTCCGATCAGATAAGTCAGTGCGTAACCGAGGCTCAGGTTATCAAGAGCCGTTGACAGCTGTGTTCCTGTCATCCCTGAATGGCGCAATGTGTCACCTGCGCCGACCAGCACCGGCGTGGAGGTCATTGAACCTGCCAGCATGCCAGCAGTCAGGCCGATGTCCCAGCCAAATAGCCTACCCAGTCCCAGGGCGATCAGCATTGCGCTGCCGACCATGACCAGAGCAAGCATTAGGTAATTTTTCCCATCGCGAAAAAAAATCGAAAAAAAGTTGGGACCAGCTTCGACGCCGACGCAAAAAATAAACAGCATAAAGCCGAGATTTAAAGCATCAGTGTTAATACTAAAGTGCTGCTGGCCTAATAATAGGGAGACTACTAAAACGCCAATGGAATTACCGAGTTGGACTGTACCCAGGCGTAATTTCCCCAGACACAGCCCCAGCGCCAGGACCACAAATAATAACAGGATGTAATTCCCATTTAACAAATCTGCGACGTTTATATTCACGGAGACTAACTTCTTGTTTACTAGTAAGCTATTGAAAGAAATGGCAATTTACGCTAATGTTTTTGCCAGAAATTAAGGGGCGACAGCATCGTACACAGCCCCAAATAAAGCAGCATGACGATATATGCGGCTAGTTTAATCTCATTACGTTTCAACGGCTATAAGAATCGTGTGAGTGCGTTTTTGGCATGGAATGCCGAACGACTTTATCTGACTGGACGCCTTTGGGCGAAAAGAGTGTTCGATAGAGAGTGTCAGGAGGAACGATTGAAACATAGGCAAGGTTGGGCGGGTGCGATCTGCTGCTTTGTGCTTTTTATTGTGGTGTGTCTTTCATTGACGCTGAACGTGAAAGGAGCATTTAAGGCGGCTGGGCATCCTGAGGTTGGGTTGTTGTTTTTTATATTGCCAGGAGCAGCGGCCAGCTTTTTTTCCCATCGTCGTGAGGTGCTTAGACCTCTTCTCGGTGCAATGCTGGCGGCACCGTGTTGTTTGTTATTGATGCGATTTGTGTTTATGCCTACGCGTTCGCTGTGGCAAGAGCTTGCATGGTTGTTTAGTGCGGTGTTCTGGTGCGCGCTTGGCGCATTGTGTTTTCTGTTTATCAGTAGCCTATTTAATCAGCATCAGCAGCGGAAAAAACACTGATTACGCCCTCCAGTGGAGGGCGTAGAGACGGCAATCAGGCGAACAGATTCACATTCTCTTTTGCCCATGCTTCGAAATCCGTGCAGCCGCCGATGTGTTTCTGATCGACAAAAATCTGCGGTACGGTCTCTACCGGCTTACCAACCGTCTTTTCCAGATCGGCTTTTGAGATCCCTTCAGCATGAATATCAATGTAGCGGAAGTTAAAATCTTCATGCTCATTGCTTAATTTTTCTGCCAATTCTTTTGCGCGCACGCAATACGGGCACCCTGGGCGACCAAAAATAACAGCAAACATCTCACTCTCCTCGAACTTATCAGGCCAGATGGCGAATGACTGTATGATGCCGCGATTTATGTCGGATGGAAAGTAGGTTCGGCCTGTTGCTTTGATACATCTACGCTATATCTGTTAAACATGAGAACTCGGAACGTTTTATACTACGAGCCACTTCGCCGGGAGGCCACGTATGCGCACTGTGGGTGTGTTACCTAAAAGCATATTGATTCTGGAAACGATCGGTATGGTGTCGTTAGCGCTGGCGCTATTGTCGCTTAACGATTTCCTCACCTTACCCGCGCCGCTTAACAGTCCATTGGCCTGTGTGGTGATGATTTTTCTGGGGGTTTTGTTGATGCTTCCCGCCGCTGTGTTTTTAATGTGGCGCATTGCGCAACTGTTGGCGCCGCAGCTGATGTCGCGAACATCCAGCGTATCTTCCCGTTCAGCCAGAGAAAAAAGAGATGACTCCAACCATTGATTTACTTCGCAGCCACCGTTCTATTCGCCATTTCACCGAGGCGTCGATTTCGGATGCGCAGCGCGAGGCGATTATAGCTGCCGCGCAAGGCACCTCGAGCTCCAGTTTTTTACAGTGCAGCACGATTATTCGGGTGACGGATAAGGCCCTGCGAGAGTCGCTGGTGACGTTGTCGGGTGGGCAGCCGCACGTGGCGAAGGCTGCCGAATTCTGGGTGTTCTGCGCCGATTTTAACCGTCATTTACAGATTTGCCCTGACGCACAGCTGGGACTGGCAGAACAACTGCTGCTGGGCGTGGTTGACACGGCGATGATGGCGCAAAATGCGCTGACGGCTGCAGAGTCGCTGGGGCTTGGTGGTGTATATATTGGCGGACTGCGCAACAATATCGCATCGGTAACTGAGTTACTGAAACTGCCGCAGCATGTTCTGCCGCTGTTTGGTCTGTGTCTCGGTTGGCCTGCAGATAATCCCGATATCAAGCCACGGCTGCCTGCGGCCATTGTGGTGCATGAAAATCAATACCAGCCGCTCGATAAGGACGCCCTGGCTCACTATGATGAACAGCTTGCGCAGTATTATCTGACCCGTGGCAGCAACACGCGTCGTGATACCTGGAGCGATCATATTCGCCGCACCATCATCAAAGAAAATCGCCCCTTTATTCTGGAATATTTGCACAAACAGGGATGGGCTACGCGCTAAAGATTTTAACCCGGTGTATGATACGCCGGCTTTCAGCAGGTCTTTCAGAGAGGTGCAGGGTGAAAATTGCCATTTTGTCCCGGGACGGAACGCTCTATTCTTGTAAGCGCCTGCGTGAAGCGGCGATGCAGCGCGGTCACCTGGTTGAAATTATCGATCCCCTTTCCTGTTATATGAACATTAGTCCGGCGGCGTCTTCGATTCATTACAAGGGCCGCCAGCTCCCTCATTTTGATGCGGTCATCCCACGAATCGGCTCGGCGATTACCTTTTACGGTACGGCGGCGTTGCGCCAGTTCGAGATGTTAGGGAGTTATCCGTTGAATGAGTCAGTGGCGATCACCCGTGCGCGCGATAAGCTGCGCTCATTGCAACTGCTGGCACGTCAGGGAATCGATCTCCCGATTACCGGAATCGCGCACTCACCGGACGATACCAGCGACATGATTGATATGGTCGGCGGCGCACCGTTGGTGGTGAAGCTGGTAGAAGGCACGCAGGGTATCGGTGTGGTGCTGGCCGAAACGCGTCAGGCCGCGGAGAGCGTCGTGGATGCATTTCGAGGACTGAACGCACATATTCTGGTGCAGGAATATATTAAAGAGGCCAAAGGGCGGGATATTCGCTGTTTTGTCGTAGGGGACGAGGTGGTGGCCGCTATTGAGCGTCGGGCTAAAGAGGGCGATTTTCGTTCTAATCTCCATCGCGGTGGCGTGGCCAGTATTGCCAATATTACGACGCGTGAAAGGGATATCGCGATAAAAGCTGCCCGAACCATGGGCCTGGATGTGGCTGGCGTTGATATTTTGCGCGCAGACCGCGGGCCGCTGGTCATGGAAGTTAACGCTTCTCCGGGGCTTGAAGGCGTGGAGAAAACCACGGGGGTTGATATTGCCGGACGGATGATCAAGTGGATCGAACGTCATGCAACTCCGGAATTTTGTCTTAAAATCGGCGGCTGAACGCAATATCGATGGCGATCGTGGTATGACGCGGTCTTTTTGCGTAAGCTGTGCCGGTAATTTTTTCATCGAAAGAGGTCGCACATTATTATGACATCACTGGTCGTTCCCACTCTGGATACGTTGCGTCAATGGCTCGACGACCTGGGCATGAGTTTTTTTGAATGCGATACCTGTCAGGCGCTGCATTTACCTCATATGCAAAACTTTGACGGCATCTTTGATGCGAAAATTGATTTGGTGGATAACGTCATTCTGTTCTCTGCGATGGCGGAAGTCAGGCCATCGGCGTTGCTGCCGTTGGCCGCCGATCTGTCATCCATTAATGCCAGTTCGCTGACGGTGAAAGCCTTTCTGGACATGCAGGATGATAATCTGCCAAAGCTGGTGGTTTGCCAGTCTTTATACGTTGTGCCGGGCGTCACGTTTGAGCAGTTCGAATGTTTTGTTCGCCAGAGCGAAGAGCAGATATCCATGGTGATCCTTGAAGCCGGGGCGCATCAACTGTTATTTAACGCTGAAGAAGATGTGCAAAACAGCGGTACTGAGACCCATTTCCTCCATTAATATTTCCTGAGCAATGATGCCAAAAGCGCAGCCGCTGCCAGAGCGGTTGCGTATTACCCTATTTTTATTCTGCATTTAACCTTTTATTAAAGAATTATTCACCTAACTTCCACGCCTTCTGCCTTATGTCATAGATAAATCCTGCATAAAAAATTGATAAAAGACGTTTTTTTAACTGGGCTATATCCTCGAATCCTGGCTAAAGTTATTCTGGCGAGGCTTATAAACGTCATCCTTCAATGAACCCTTTATGGGCTGCATGCGACCGCAATGCATGTTGAATGATTCCGCGATTACTAGCGAGCCATAGCGGCACAGGGGAAGCCTCTTTTCTTATTTGTGCTGAATGAAAGAATATGCACGTTTCTTGCATATCATAGAGTGTGAATTTTTTGTTCGTTTGTTAACGAACTTTCAGAAGGAAAGAGATTATGACCGCCTTAAATAAAAAATGGTTATCAGGCCTGGTTGCGGGTGCTCTGATATCCCTCTCTGCCGGCACGCTCGCTGCTGAACAAAAAACGCTGCATATTTATAACTGGTCTGATTATATCGCCCCCGACACGGTGGCTAATTTTGAAAAAGAGACCGGCATTAAAGTGGTTTATGATGTGTTCGACTCCAATGAAGTACTGGAAGGTAAGCTCATGGCGGGTAGCACTGGCTTTGACCTTGTCGTTCCTTCCGCCAGCTTCCTTGAGCGTCAGCTTACTGCGGGTGTTTTCCAACCGCTGGACAAAAGTAAACTGCCAGACTGGAAAAACCTCGATCCCGAATTGCTGAAGCTGGTGGCGAAACACGATCCAGACAACAAGTTTGCGATGCCGTATATGTGGGCAACCACCGGTATTGGCTACAACGTGGATAAAGTGAAGGCGGTGCTGGGCGCGGATGCGCCGGTCGACAGTTGGGATCTGATCCTGAAGCCGGAAAATTTGGAAAAACTCAAAAGCTGCGGCGTCTCGTTCCTTGATGCCCCCGAAGAAGTGTTTGCCACCGTGCTGAATTACTTGGGTAAAGACCCCAACAGTACCAAAGCGGACGATTACACCGGACCGGCAACCGATCTGCTGTTGAAGCTGCGTCCGAATATTCGTTATTTCCACTCTTCTCAATACATTAACGATCTGGCAAACGGTGATAGCTGCGTGGCAATTGGTTGGGCAGGGGACGTATGGCAGGCCGCTAATCGCGCGAAAGAAGCGAAAAATGGCGTCAATATTTCCTTCTCAATTCCAAAAGAAGGGGCGATGGCGTTCTTCGATGTTTTCGCCATGCCTGCGGATGCTAAAAATAAAGACGAAGCGTATCAGTTCCTCAACTATCTGCTGCGTCCGGATGTGATTGCCCATATTTCCGACCACGTGTTCTACGCCAACGCGAACAAAGAGGCGACGGCGTTGGTCAGCCCTGAAGTTCGTGACAATCCGGGGATTTACCCGCCGGCCGATGTGCGAGCTAAGTTGTTCACTCTGAAAGTACAGGATCCGAAGATCGATCGTGTCCGTACTCGTGCCTGGACCAAGGTGAAAAGCGGGAAATAACCCGCGTCAGGGAGATGACCCGGCGGCGCGTAAGTCCGCCGGGACACCCGAACCCTGAACACTCATAACCCGGCAATACGCACCATGCTGGTGCGTTATTTGCACTGTTTCTTTGTTTTATGCCGGAGAGCACTCACGTGAATGATGCGACCCCCCGCCCACAGGCGAAGACCCGCAAAGCGCTAACCCCGCTGCTTGAAATTCGTAATCTGACCAAGTCTTTCGATGGCCAGCACGCCGTCGATGACGTCAGCCTGACTATCTACAAAGGCGAAATATTTGCCCTGCTAGGGGCCTCCGGCTGCGGCAAATCAACTCTGCTGCGCATGCTGGCGGGCTTTGAACTGCCGACCACCGGGCAAATTATGCTCGATGGTGTCGATTTAGCACACGTCCCGCCGTATCTGCGCCCGATTAATATGATGTTTCAGTCCTACGCGCTGTTCCCACATATGACGGTGGAGCAGAACATTGCCTTTGGCCTGAAGCAGGACAAGTTGCCGAAAGCTGAAATTACCAGCCGGGTCAACGAGATGCTGGGCCTGGTGCATATGCAGGAATTTGCCAAACGCAAACCGCATCAGCTTTCCGGCGGTCAGCGACAGCGTGTGGCGCTGGCGCGCAGCCTGGCAAAACGTCCTAAACTGCTGCTGCTGGACGAACCGATGGGGGCGCTGGATAAAAAGCTACGTGACCGCATGCAACTGGAAGTGGTCGATATCCTCGAACGTGTGGGTGCGACCTGTGTGATGGTAACGCACGATCAGGAAGAAGCCATGACGATGGCGGGGCGTATTGCGATCATGAATCGCGGCAAGTTCGTGCAAATCGGCGAACCTGAAGAGATTTACGAGCACCCGACCACCCGCTATAGCGCGGAATTTATTGGCTCGGTAAACGTGTTCGAGGGGCTACTGAAAGCGCGTCAGGAAGACGGCCTGATCATTGACTCTCCGGGGCTGGTCCATCCGCTGAAAGTCGATGCTGATGCCTCCATCGTTGATAACGTCCCGGTGTACGTCGCGCTGCGTCCGGAAAAAATTATGCTCTGTGAGACTCCACCGGCGGATGGCTATAACTTTGCGGTGGGGGAAGTGGTTCACATTGCCTATCTCGGTGATTTGTCGGTGTACCACGTACGTTTAAAAAGCGGCCAGATGTTGAGTGCTCAGCTACAAAACGAACATCGCTACCGTAAGGGGCTACCGACCTGGGGCGATGAGGTGCGTTTGTGTTGGGATGCGGACAGTTGCGTAGTGTTGACGGTTTAAGGAGTGAAAATGCGTACACTTGAACCTCCGGCGCGCGTGGACAACGCGAGCCGTTTCACGCTGTTTATGTCGCGGATGCAGATGAGGCATGGGCGCAAGGTGGTGATTGCGCTGCCGTATATCTGGCTGATTCTGCTGTTTTTGCTGCCATTTTTAATCGTTTTTAAGATCTCTTTTTCTGAGATGGCGCGGGCGATCCCCCCGTATTCTGACCTCATCTCATGGGCAGACGACCAGCTCTCCATCACGCTTAATGTTGGCAACTTCCTACAACTGACGGCTGACCCGCTGTATGTTGATGCTTACCTGCAGTCGTTGCAGGTGGCGGGGATTTCGACGATCTGCTGTTTGCTACTGGGATATCCACTGGCATGGGCTGTGGCACACAGCAAACCGTCAACGCGGAATATTCTGCTGTTGCTGGTGATCCTGCCTTCCTGGACCTCGTTTTTGATTCGCGTGTATGCCTGGATGGGGATCCTGAAAAATAACGGGATCCTGAATAATTTTCTGATGTGGCTGGGAATTATCGATCAGCCGCTGACGATCCTGCACACCAATCTGGCGGTCTATATCGGGATTGTTTATGCATATTTGCCGTTTATGGTACTGCCGATCTACACCGCGTTGACACGTATCGACTATTCGCTGGTGGAAGCGGCGCTGGATCTTGGGGCCCGACCGCTGAAAACGTTCTTTAGCGTGATCGTGCCGTTGACCAAAGGCGGGATCATCGCAGGCTCAATGCTGGTGTTTATCCCGGCGGTCGGGGAGTTTGTGATCCCTGAACTGCTGGGCGGGCCGGACAGCATTATGATTGGCCGTGTGTTGTGGCAGGAGTTTTTCAATAACCGTGACTGGCCGGTGGCGTCGGCTGTGGCCATTATTATGCTGCTGTTATTGATTGTGCCGATCATGTGGTTCCATAAATATCAGCAAAAAAGTGTGGGGGAACATGGATGAATAATTTACCCGTCGTTCGCTCACCGTGGCGTATTTTTATCCTGGTCGTCGGGTTCACTTTCCTGTACGCGCCGATGCTGATGCTGGTTATCTATTCGTTTAACAGCTCCAAACTGGTGACGGTCTGGGCAGGGTGGTCAACGCGCTGGTACGGTGAATTGCTCCACGATACTGCCATGATAAGCGCTGTCGGGATGAGTTTGACCATTGCTGCTTGTGCGGCGACGATGGCGTCGATCCTCGGCACGATTGCTGCGGTGGTGCTGGTGCGCTTTGGTCGTTTCCGGGGTTCTAATGGCTTTGCCTTTATGATAACAGCGCCGCTGGTTATGCCGGATGTCATCACCGGCCTGTCGCTGTTGTTGCTGTTTGTTGCCATGGCGCATGCTATTGGCTGGCCGGCAGATCGCGGGATGTTAACCATCTGGCTGGCGCACGTCACTTTCTGTACGGCGTATGTGGCGGTCGTTATCTCCTCGCGTTTGCGCGAACTGGATCACTCCATCGAAGAAGCGGCGATGGATCTTGGCGCCACGCCGCTGAAGGTCTTCTTTGTCATCACGCTGCCGATGATTATGCCGGCGGTGATTTCCGGCTGGCTGTTGGCTTTCACCCTGTCGCTTGACGATCTGGTGATCGCCAGCTTTGTTTCCGGTCCTGGGGCGACGACGTTGCCGATGCTGGTGTTCTCCAGCGTACGTATGGGGGTTAATCCAGAAATTAACGCGCTGGCGACGCTGATTCTTGGCGTGGTAGGAATTATCGGATTTATCGCGTGGTACCTGATGGCCCGGACAGAAAAGCAGCGGTTGCGCGATATCCAGCGTGCAAGACGCGGCTGAAAAAACTAAAATCTGCCAACCTCTACTCGGTGCAGCATGTGGCGCTGCACCGTTTTCACGGAAGACGACGCGTTGGGATTTTTTAAGAAATCATCCACATCACATGCTCGCTTAAACGTTCCTGCTTTAGTGCAGGTGGCGGCGCTCGCTATTATTATGATCCGCGGCCTCGATCTGTTGATGATTTTCAATACGTTGGGTGTGAGCGGGACAATGGCATTTATCCAGCGTAGCGTGCAGACCTGGAATTTAACGCTGGTGTTTTTAAGCAGTCTGATACTGGTGTTTATCGAAATTTACTGTGCCTTTTCATTGGTCAAAGGACGTAACTGGGCGCGCTGGATTTATCTGTTTACCCAGGTGGTGGCCTCCGGTTATTTGTGGGCGGCATCGTTAGGTTATGGTTATCCCGAGCTGTTCAGTATTGCGGGTGAATCGAAGCGTGAAATTTTTCGCACGCTGGTGATGCAGAAATTACCGGATATGCTGGTGCTGTTGTTGCTGTTTGTTCCGGCATCCAGTCGACGGTTCTTCCGTCTGCAATAATGTGTATAATCTTCGCCCCGGTTAATTTGAAGGTTTTCTTATGCAGTGCGCTCTTTATGACGCCGATCGCTGTCGTTCCTGTCAGTGGATAACACAGCCCGTTGGCGATCAACTCCGTGCAAAAATGGCCGATCTCCAGACTCTTCTTGCCGACTATTCGGTCGGGGAGTGGTGCGCGCCCGTCGTTGGCCCGGAGAGCGCTTTTCGTAATAAAGCCAAAATGGTGGTGAGCGGTAGCGTGGAAAAACCGCTGTTGGGCATGCTGCATCGTGACGGTACACCTGAAGATTTGTGCGACTGTCCGCTTTATCCTGCCTCATTTGCGCCGGTATTTGCCGCACTAAAACCCTTTATCGCCCGTGCCGGGTTGACGCCTTACAACGTAGCGCGTAAGCGGGGCGAACTGAAATATGTGCTGTTAACGGAAAGCCAGTTTGACGGCGGTATGATGCTGCGTTTTGTCTTACGCTCAGAGGCCAAGCTGAGCCAATTGCGCGCGGCGTTGCCGTGGCTGCAGGCGCAGTTACCGCAGTTAAAGGTGATAACGGTCAATATCCAACCAGTGCATATGGCGATTATGGAAGGGGAGACAGAAATCTTCCTGACGGAGCAGCAGGCGCTGGCTGAACGTTTTAATGATGTACCGCTGTGGATCCGCCCGCAGAGTTTCTTTCAAACCAACCCGGTAGTGGCTGAGCGTTTGTATGGCACGGCTCGCGATTGGGTGCGCCAGCTTTCGGTCAACCATATGTGGGATCTGTTTTGCGGTGTTGGCGGTTTTGGCCTGCATTGCGCTACGCCGCAGATGAAACTGACGGGTATCGAGATCGCACCAGAGGCGATCGCCTGTGCGAAACAATCTGCGCAGACGTTGGGGTTACAGAATCTGCACTTTCAAGCGCTCGATTCGACCCAATTCGCGACGGCACAGGAAGACGTTCCGGATCTGGTGCTGGTGAACCCTCCGCGTCGGGGCATTGGTAAACCCCTGTGTGATTATCTTTCCCACATGGCACCGCCGTTTATCATCTACTCCAGCTGTAATGCGCAAAGCATGGCGAAGGATATTGGCGAGCTGCCAGGCTATCGCATAGAACGGGTTCAACTTTTCGATATGTTCCCGCACACCGCGCACTATGAAGTATTGACGCTGCTCAGCCGACAATAGTTTCTTTTCTTCGCAGGGAATGCCTGATGACGCTTCGCTTGTCAGGTCTAAGGATGGATGCGGGTTGTTGGCCGCATTTGGTAAATGCAATAGACGAAAAAAAAGCCCGTACTTGCGTACGAGCTCTTTCTCAAATGTGGCGGTGAGAGAGGGGTTCGAACCCTCGATACGTTGCCGTATACACACTTTCCAGGCGTGCTCCTTCAGCCACTCGGACACCTCACCGTATTGTATTGCTGCCTGACCGCTTGGGGGGCAACGGGGCGATACTATAGGGAGTTGCGCTAAAACGGTCAAGCAGAATTTACGTCTTCACTCTCGTTTGGTTACGCAATAGACATATTCTGCGCCCGGACAGGCGCAGAGAACATGATTAGCGCTGAGAGTCCAGTTTTTCACCGTTGGTGACGACTTCCTGAGCCTTGCTGTAGCTTTCGATCAGCAGCTGATAGGCCGGGAAAATTTTGGTATACACTTCCGCCCATTCAGCGGCATCTTCCCGGTTCCAGGTCCGCTGTATTTCAGACGCAACGGCTGCGGTATCCATTGGCACCACGCCTGCCTGTACCACTCGCGCCAACGTGATTTCCTGCGCCATCTTGCTGTAAGTGCCGGAAGCGTCAATGACGGCAAACACTTTATACCCTTCCGCTACCGCGCTGATGGCCGGGAAAGCCATGCAAACGCTGGTAATGGTACCGGCGATAATCAGCGTTTTACGACCTGTTGCTTTGACGGCTTTAACAAAGTCTTCGTTATCCCAGGCGTTGATCTCGCCTTTGCGCGCCACGTACTGAGCATGGGGCGCATTGGCGTGGATTTCCGGAATCAACGGGCCGTTGGGTCCCTGTGGAACGGAGGCTGTGGTGATCACCGGCATCTTCGCCAGGGTGGCTATTTTTGCCAGCGCAGCGGCACGGGCACGCAGTTCGGGCATTGGCATATCACCGACGGTCTGAAAAAGACCGCTCTGGTGATCGATAAGCAGCATCACGGCATCATCTACGTCGATAACCGGGCGTGAACCATTAAAATTTGCAGGACTGGACATCGTATTCTCCTTCGCTTTAGATTTGGCCAAAACGGCCGGAGTTGAAATCGCGTACGGCTTCGGCGATCTCTTGTTTTGTGTTCATCACAAATGGACCGTAACCGACAATGGGTTCATTTAACGGTTCGCCTGACAGCAGCAGCACGCTGGCGTCGCTACTGGCCTCGATATGTAGGGTTTTACCCTGCTGGCTTAATACCACCAGCTGCGCCTCACCCGCGGAGGTGGCACCGTTGATGGTGATCGTGCCTTTCAGCACCACCAGCGCAGTGCTCCATCCTTCCGGTTGGGATAGCGTGACCGGGCGATTACTTTGCAGGCGCATGTCCCACACATTTAACGGTGAGAAGGTATGCGCGGGGCCTTTCGTGTCCTGATAGCTGCCCGCAATCACGCGCACGGTACCTGCGTCATCTGGCAGGTCGACGGTGGGAATAACGTCGCTGCTGATGCCCTGATAACCCGGCACGGTCATTTTGTCTTTGGCTGGCAGGTTGACCCACAGCTGGACCATTTCCAGCTCGCCGCCCTTACGGGTAAATTCCGGCGAATGAAATTCTTCGTGTAAAATCCCGGCCCCTGCTGTCATCCACTGCACATCGCCTGGACCGATAATGCCGCCGCGCCCGGTTGAGTCGCGATGTTCAACTTCACCGCTGTAAACAATGGTCACTGTTTCAAAACCACGGTGCGGGTGCTCACCGACGCCGCGCTTTTCATTACCCGGTGTAAAGGTATGCGGACCCGCGTAATCCAGCAGCAGGAACGGACTGAGCTGCTCAGCATGAGACTGGTAAGAGAACATCGAGCGAACTGGAAATCCATCGCCAACCCAGTGTGGGCGAGGTGCGGTATAGACGCCTGTTACGTGTTTCATATGTATCTCCTCAGTGACGTTATCTTGATGTGAATAAGCTTATATCCATGACAGCGAGCTGAGTAGTGGCTAAAATAGTCCTCACCGTCTCATTCATAGGACAATAAGATGACGAAGCTGGATCTCAATGATTTCGCATGGTTTGTGCATGTTGTCGAAGAGGGAGGATTCGCAGCGGCAGGCCGTGCGCTTGATGAGCCCAAATCCAAACTCAGTCGGCGTATTGCGCAACTGGAGGAGAGACTGGGGGTGCGTTTGATTCAGCGAACAACCCGGCAGTTTAATGTCACGGAGGTCGGACAGACCTTTTACGAACACTGTAAGGCGATGTTGGTGGAGGCGCAGGCGGCACAGGATGCCATTGCGGCGTTGCAGGTTGAGCCACGTGGCATTGTTAAACTGACGTGCCCGGTGACGCTGTTGCATGTCCATATCGGCCCCATGCTGGCCCGGTTCATGGCGCGTTATCCGGATGTCGCAGTACAGCTTGAAGCCACGAATCGCCGCGTCGACGTTGTCGGAGAAGGTCTGGATGTGGCGATTCGCGTCCGACCTCGTCCTCTTGAAGACAGTGATTTGGTCATGCGGGTGCTTGCTGACAGGGGGCACCGGCTGTATGCCAGTCCGCGATTGGTTGAGCAGATGGGGACATTACACGCCCCGGCAGAGCTGACCCGTTGGCCCGGGCTGAGTCTGGCGGCGGGGAAACATGTTCATCGTTGGGAGTTGTTTGGCCCACAGGGTGCCCGCGCGGAAGTGCATTTTACGCCGCGTATGATCACCACAGATATGCTGGCGCTGCGCGAGGCCGCGGTTGCCGGGGTAGGCGTGGTACAACTCCCGCAGTTAATGGTCAAGGATCAATTAGCCGCAGGGGATCTGGTGGCAGTGCTGGATGGCTGGGAACCGAGGCGGGAGATTATTCACGCGGTCTTTCCATCGCGTAGGGGGTTATTGCCCTCGGTGCGCGCATTAGTGGATTTCCTGACGGAAGAATATGCACGCATGATTGAGGACTAAAGCCTCAAATTTGGCCCACAAAAAAGGCCGGATATACCGACCTTTTATTATCTGGACGCCAGTCTGGCGTGAAAAAAATCAGCGACTACGGAAGACAATGCGGCCTTTGCTCAGGTCGTACGGGGTCAGTTCAACAGTCACTTTGTCTCCCGTCAGGATGCGGATATAGTTTTTACGCATTTTACCGGAGATGTGTGCAGTAACCACGTGACCGTTTTCTAACTCTACGCGGAACATGGTATTAGGTAACGTATCGAGAACGGTACCCTGCATTTCAATATTGTCTTCTTTGGCCATCTAATCCTCTGGGGTATCACTACCGTAATTTGAACCGGCAAGATAATGCCGAAGTTCTTTTAATAAGTAAAGATTTGCGCGATTAAAATACAGCAAATCAAGTTTGGCGCATTACTCTATCCACACACGGCAAAGCCGCACTTAAAGCGCAACGTGTAAGGGAACGATGAGATAAACGATAGGCGTTGCCTGACGCGAACTGTTCCTTAACGGCGGCGGGGTAATGGGCTAAACCAACTCTGCGACGCAATTATAACACCCCGACAAAAAATGTGCCGAAAACATTCACTCCTGAGGTAAAAATAACGTCCGCGGTACCCAAAAATGGCTGGGTAACCGCTGCTGGCGCAGTCTGCTCAAGTGTTCAAGGTACTCCCGACGCGGCGTTTCGACGGCGCCCAGCGACGCTGTATGTCCATTTAACACCTGACAGTCAATTAACTTCCCACCCTGCTGGCTAAATTCAGCGCAAAAAACAAGCAACGCGGTTTTCGAGGCATTTTCCTGACGACTGAACATTGATTCACCGCAGAAGAGCGTGCCTTGCGAAACGCCGTACATACCGCCGACTAATTCATTGTGCCGCCACACTTCAATGGAATGCGCGTGCCCCAATTCATGCAGGCGGTGGTAAGCGTCAACAATATCACGCGTTATCCAGGTCCCTTCTTCGCGGTCATTGGCACAACCTTCAATCACCTGACCAAAGGCGTAATTTAACGTGACACGATAAGGTGAGTGTTTATGAAAACGCTTCATGCTACGGCTAAGATGAAATGTCTCAGGCCACAAAATGGCGCGCGGATCGGGCGACCACCAAAGAATTGGGTCGCCAGGAGAAAACCACGGAAAAATACCGCGCTGGTACGCCATAAGCAGACGGGCAGGGCTCAGATCGCCACCCAGTGCTAACAAACCGTTAGGTTCGCGTAACGCGCCTTCCGGTGACGGGAAGGCGATAGAATTGCGGGACAGTTGCACCAGGCGCATGACAGCGAAACTCCACTACGCGAGTCGATCGTTCAATAATAGCTTACAGACGTTGCTTAAACTGGTAATAACGCCCCTGCCTGGCTAACAGATCTGCGTGATTACCTTGCTCAATAATGTGTCCGTTGTCCATCACTATTATTTGATTAAAACGCGATAGCCCGCGCAGGCGATGCGTCACCATCAAAACCGTTTTATCTCGCATGACATCACTAATCAGTTCAAGCATTTGGCTTTCGGTGGTAGCGTCCAGTCCTTCGGTAGGTTCATCCAGCAGCATCAGAGGGGCATCGTGGAGTACCGCGCGAGCGATTGCCAGACGGCGGAGTTCGCCGCCGGAAAGCTGACGACCACCTTCACCTAACCAGGCGTTGAGGCCATCATCTTCCAGCAGTTTTTCCAGACCAACGCGGCACAGTATTTCGGATAATGCGTCATCACTGGCCTGCGGCGCGGCCAGCAGCAGGTTGTCGCGTAATGTGGCGCTAAACAGGTGCACACGTTGCGGCACGACGCTGATGCTTTGACGCAGCGTTGACTCACTCAGAGTTGAAATCGGACGGTCGTTAAACAAAATTTCACCGTGTTGCGGGTTCCAGGCGCGGGTCAGCAGTTGTAGCAGGGTGGACTTTCCACAGCCGGTGCGGCCGAGAATCGCAACATGCTCGCCGGGTTTTGCTTGCAGGGAGAGGGTATCCAGCGCATTTTGCGCCTGGCCCGGGTAGCTGAAACAAACGTCGCGCAGCGTGAGGGTAATCGGCCCAGAAACCGTCGATCCTGCGTCGGGGAAAGTGACTTCCGGTTTTTGTTCCGTCAGTTCTGTGATGCGCAGGGCAGAGGCGATCACTTGACCGAGGTGCTGAAATGCACCCGTTACCGGGGTCAGGGCTTCAAATGCGGCCAGTGCGCAGAACACAAACAGCGCAATCAGCGCACCTGGCTGGGTATTGCCTCCCACGCCGCCCGAGGCCATCCAGAGCATCACGATGACGGCCAGCGCGCCAATCAGCAGCATTAGGGCCTGAGACAGCGCCGTTAATTCGGACTGGCGACGCTGAGCTTCGTGCCATTGTAACTCTGTGGCTTCCATTTGTGCTCGATAGCGAACACTTGCGCCAAAAATGGTCAGCTCGGCCTGGCCCTGCAGCCAGGATGTCAGCTGTTGGCGATATTGCCCGCGCAGGTGCGTCAGGTTTTGCCCGGTGCGTTTTCCGGCCTGATAAAACAGCGGAGGCAAAATAAACAAGGTCAGCAGCATGATGCCACCGAGGGTGATGGCCAGCGTGAGATCGAGAACGCTCAGACCCAGCGTCACCACCATAATCACGACAAATGCCCCAACCAGCGGAGAGATGACGCGCAGATAAAGGTGATCAAGCGTATCGACATCCGCAACGATGCGGTTAAGCAGTTCACCCTGGCCATAACGGGCCAGACCCGCCGGAGAGAGTGGCAGCAGCTTACTAAATGTATAAATACGCAGGTGCTGCAACACGCGGAATGTCGCGTCGTGACTGACCAGTCGCTCGAAATAACGACCTGCGGTACGGGTGATCGCCGCACCGCGCACGCCGGCAGCGGGGAGCATATAGTTAAAACTGTAAATCCCGGTGACGCCAACCACCGCGGAAGCGGAGAGGAACCAACCGGAAAGTGTCAGCAAGCCGATACTGGCTAATAGCGTGATGATCGCCAGAATAATTCCCAGCGTTAACATCCATTTATGACGTTTATACAGCGTCAGATAAGGTAGCAAAGCGCGCATTTAGATGTCCTCCTGACGGTGAGCCAGCAGTGTTGCAAAAGCCCCGTTGGCTGCGCTCAGTTGAGCATAAGTGCCTTGCTCGACGATCTGTCCGTCCTGCATGACCCAAATGGCATCCCACTCGGCAAGGTCTTCAAGCTGGTGCGTGACCATCAGCGTGGTCTGGCGGCGTGATGCTGCATTCAGCGCCTGCATGACGCGCTGCTCGCTGTGCGCATCGAGGCTAGCGGCGGGTTCGTCCAGTAGCATTAGCTGACACGGATTGAGCAAGGCTCGGGCGACGGCAACGCGCTGCGCTTGCCCGACGGAAAGCCGGGCGGCCTGATCGCCGACCGGGGTATCCACGCCCTGAGGCAGCAGGGGTAAAAACTCACTTACCCAGGCGCTGTCGAGCGCGGCCTGAAGCTGTTGCTCACTGGCATCTGGACGTGCCAGCAGCACATTATCGCGCAACGTTGGGGCAGGAAGCTGTGGGTTCTGTCCTACCCACGACAGCTGTTTTCGCCAGGAGTCAGGGGCCAGGGAGCGAAGCTCAAAACCATTAATTCTCAGCGAACCCTGATACGAGAGAAAACCAGAAAGGGCATTCAGCAGCGAGCTCTTACCGGAGCCGCTACGTCCCACCAGTACCGCGCGCTGACCGGCTGGCAGCGAGAAGTTAAGTGGACCAGCAAGCACTTTACCTTCCGGGGAGGTGATAACCAGATCTTCTGCGGTAATCGAAACCGGCTCTTTTACGGCCAGCTCAATGTCGCCACGTTCAGGATGCGCCAGCGGCGTTTCCATGAACGTTTTCAGGCTGTCTGCGGCACCGACGGCCTGGGCTTTGGCATGATAAAACGTGCCCAGATCGCGTAAGGGCTGGAAAAACTCAGGCGCAAGAATCAGTGCCAGGAATCCAGAGGCTAAGGTAACACCAACGCCATAGTGGCCGAAGTTGAGTTCACCGAGGTACGAGAAGCCAAAGTAAACCGCCACCAGCGCGATGGACAGCGAGGTGAAAAATTCCAGTACGCCGGAGGAGAGGAACGCGAGGCGCAGAACTTCCATGGTGCGCTGGCGAAAATCTTGTGATGCCGCACGAATGCTTTCTGTTTCCGCTTCGCCGCGACCAAATATTCTTAACGTTTCCATACCACGCAAGCGGTCGAGGAAATGACCGCTGAGTCGGGCTAGCGCCTGAAAGTTACGTCGGTTAGCATCAGCAGCGCCCATACCGACCATTGCCATAAACATGGGGATTAGCGGTGCAGTGCCAAGCAGAATAAGGGCGGCTATCCAGTTAGACGGGAAAATGGCCGCGACAATCAAAATGGGGACGCAGACGGCAAGCGCCATTTGCGGCAGATAACGCGCGTAGTAATCATGCATATCGTCAATCTGCTCAAGCACCAGCGTGGCCCAACTTCCGGCTGGTTTACCCTGGATCCACGCGGGGCCTGCCTGTTGCAGACGGTCCAGAACCTGACGGCGAATTTCAAAACGAATGTGCTGTCCCGCGTGAAAACCGACCCGCTCACGTAGCCAGACCACCCATGCACGCAGGATGAAAATCAGCACTAATACGATGAAAGGGAGCAGAAGGGCTTCGCGGGGAATATTATCCATGATCATGTGATCAAGAATGCGTGCCAGGAGCCAGGCCTGAGCGACAATTAACAGGCCGCTGACGAAGCCTAACAGGCGTGAAATATTCAGCCAACGCTGGGAAATGACACTTTGCTGTTTTAACCAGCGTGTTAGCTCTTTTTGACGGGTTTTATTCATTGCTCGCTTAGCAGGTGAGTTATAGGAATTTTTAGGCAGGACAATGTTACAACGGGGCAAAAATAAAGGCGACTGATAGTCGCCTTTTTTACTTTTGTTACTGATTTGTAAAACTTATTTGCAGGCGTCAGCCAGACCGTCGAGATAACGCTCTGCATCAAGGGCTGCCATACAACCCGTACCTGCAGAGGTAATCGCCTGGCGATAAATATGGTCCATCACGTCACCGGCCGCGAACACGCCTGGAATGCTGGTTTGCGTCGCATTACCGTGAATGCCGGACTGAACCTTGATGTAGCCGTTTTCCAGCTCAAGCTGGCCTTCAAAAATCGCGGTGTTCGGGCTGTGACCAATGGCGACAAACAGTCCTGCAACGTCCAGAGACTCGACGTTATCGGTGTTTTGGGTATCACGCAGACGCAGTCCGGTGACGCCCATTTGATCGCCGGTCACTTCTTCCAGCGTGCGGTGCGTGTGCAGCACGATGTTGCCGTTTTCGACTTTATCCATCAGGCGCTTGATAAGGATTTTTTCTGCACGGAAGCTGTCGCGACGGTGAATCAAATGCACTTCAGAGGCAATATTCGCCAGATACAACGCTTCTTCTACAGCCGTGTTGCCACCGCCGATAACCGCCACCTTCTGGTTGCGATAGAAGAATCCGTCACAGGTCGCACAGGCAGAAACACCGCGACCTTTAAACGCTTCTTCAGACGGTAAGCCAAGGTAGCGAGCGGAAGCGCCGGTGGCGATAATCAACGCATCGCAGGTGTACTCGCCGCTGTCGCCGGTCAGACGAAACGGACGGTTCTGCAGATCAACCTTGCTGATGTGATCAAAAATGATTTCCGTCTCAAATTTTGTCGCATGCTCATGCATACGTTCCATCAGCAGTGGGCCCGTAAGATCGTGCGGGTCGCCAGGCCAGTTTTCGACTTCCGTCGTCGTGGTCAACTGACCCCCTTTTTCCATACCGGTAATCAGTACCGGTTGCAGGTTTGCGCGTGCAGCATAGACCGCAGCGGTATACCCGGCAGGGCCTGAACCCAGAATAAGAAGTTTACTGTGTTTGGTCGTGCCCATGAGATCCCCATAGTTGTTGGCAGGCAATGAACTGGATTGTAGGGAATTTGCAGGCGTAAAAAAAGAGCATGGCAATTTTGTTAACAATTTGTGCAATAGCGGGAGCCGATGATCGGCCAGACAGGCGGCAAGGACGTCAACCAACGCACAGGTAACATGAAGTATGACGGGACATAACGATTTCTACTTAAAATCGGCCAGTTATAAGGCGATAAAATGACGATTTTCCATCACTCCCAATGAATAACTGGCATGTTGTACTAAAAATCGATGTTTTGCTTTGACAATCCCCTGCTGTTTTGCGAAAACATTCAAGGAAGAAAAAAACTGTGTCGTGTGTGTGCTGCATAATCATGCATCCAGATACCATGTTTACCGAGTTAGCGAAATCTACGCATGGTGTGGACAGATGCCATTCGTGATGTCGATAGCCGCCGACAGGCAACGGTCTTCTCACCATAAACCCAGACATTTCACACCGTAAATCCCTCTGGGTTTCGGGTATTGTGATGGGTAGCGACTCTGAACAGTGATGTTAGAAGGGTCAGGCAGGAGTAGGGAAGGAATACAGAGAGACAATAATAATGGTAGATAGTAAGAAGCGCCCTGGCAAAGATCTCGACCGTATCGATCGTAACATTCTTAATGAGCTGCAAAAGGATGGGCGTATTTCTAACGTCGAGCTTTCTAAACGAGTGGGACTTTCACCAACGCCCTGCCTTGAGCGTGTGCGTCGGTTAGAAAGACAGGGATTTATTCAGGGCTATACGGCGCTGTTAAACCCGCATTATCTGGATGCATCACTTCTGGTTTTTGTTGAGATTACTCTGAATCGTGGCGCACCGGATGTCTTTGAGCAGTTCAACACTGCAGTGCAAAAACTTGAAGAAATTCAAGAGTGTCATTTGGTTTCCGGTGATTTCGACTACCTGCTGAAAACACGCGTACCGGATATGTCAGCATACCGCAAGCTATTGGGGGAAACCCTGCTGCGTCTGCCTGGCGTGAATGACACACGTACTTACGTGGTAATGGAAGAAGTTAAACAGAGCAATCGTCTGGTAATTAAGACGCGCTAACACGGAACAGGTGCAAAATCGACGTAGTTTGATTACACTCCTGTTAATCCATACAGCAACAGTGCCGGGGCAACCCGGTGCTGTTGTCCGTTTTAGCATCGGGCAGGAAAAGCCTGAAACCTGGAGAGCCGTTTTTGAGCCAGGAATACACTGAAGACAAAGACGTCACATTGACGAAGTTAAGCAGCGGGCGCCGACTTCTGGAAGCGCTACTGATCCTTATTGCCCTTTTTGCCGTCTGGTTGATGGCTGCCTTACTCAGCTTTAACCCTTCGGATCCCAGCTGGTCGCAAACCGCGTGGCACGAGCCTATCCACAATCTTGGGGGAATACCCGGAGCATGGTTGGCGGACACGCTGTTCTTTATTTTTGGCATCATGGCCTACACCCTACCTGTGATCATTGTTGGGGGCTGTTGGTTTACCTGGCGACATCAGGCCAGTGACGAGTACGTTGACTATTTCGCCGTATCGCTGCGCATCATTGGCGTTCTGGCGCTCATTCTCACCTCTTGCGGACTGGCGGCAATCAATGCCGATGATATCTGGTATTTCGCGTCTGGCGGCGTGATTGGCAGTCTGCTCAGTACCACGCTACAACCTCTGCTGCATAGCAGCGGGGGAACACTCACACTATTGTGCATCTGGGCGGCAGGTCTGACGTTGTTTACCGGTTGGTCATGGGTGAGCATTGCGGAAAAACTGGGCGGCTGGTTACTCAATATCCTGACCTTTGCCAGTAACCGCACTCGTCGTGACGATACCTGGGTCGATGACGAAGAATATGAAGACGATGAAGAGTCCGTCGACATCGCCGAAGGAAAACCGCATGAATCACGCCGGGCGCGTATTCTTCGTGGGGCATTAGCACGTCGTAAGCGGCTGGCCGAGAAGTTTACCAATCCGCTTGGTCGTCATACCGATGCTGCGCTGTTCTCCGGTAAACGGATGGACGACGAAGATGAAATTGAATACAGCGCCCGTGGTGTTGCCGCCGATCCGAATGATGTTCTGTTCTCGGGTAATCGCGCGACGCTGCCTGAATATGATGAGTTCGACCCGCTGCTAAGTGGTCACTCGGTGACTGAGCCTGTGACAGCCGCCGCAGCAGCCACGGCGACCGCGCAGGCCTGGAGTGCGCCAGCCGATCCTTTAATGCAAGCTCCGCTGGTTTCCGGTGGCGTTCCTGTTCAGCCTGCACCGACTGCTGCATGGCAACCTGCGCCAGCGCCACAGGTGGCTGAGCCGGTTGTGACTCCTGCCTACGAAGGTTATCCGCAGCCTGCACAATATACTCAACCGACGGCACAGCCTTATGAGCCGTGGCAGCAGCCCGCACCGGTTGAGCCTCAGCCGCAATATGCTGTGCCGCCCGTTGTCGAACCTCAATACCAACAGCCGGTAGCTCCGCAGCCGCAAATGCAGCCGCAGTGGCAGCCGCCTGTTCCAGAACAAAGCTGGCAGCAACAGCCGGTACAGCAGCCGGTTCCTTCACCGGATCCTGTTTATCACCCGCAGCCGGCTTACCAGCAGGAATCCACATTCCAGCAGCCTGCGTATCAACAGCCGCCTGCTTTCGTGCAGGAGCCTGTTGTTGAGCAACCGCCGGTTGTCGAGCCTGAACCGGTTGTGGAAGAGACGAAACCGGCGCGTCCGCCACTCTATTACTTTGAAGAGGTGGAAGAAAAGCGCGCGCGTGAGCGTGAACAGCTCGCGGCCTGGTATCAGCCCATTCCTGAACCACTGCAGGAACCTGAGCGAATTAAACCGTCAATGCCATCAATGCCAACTGCCGCATCTATACCGCCGGTTGAATCCGTCGCGGCCGTCGCGCCGCTGGCTGCCGGAGTGAAAAACGCCGCAATGGGCGCTGGGGCCGCTGCTGTTGCTGCACCTGTGTTTAGTCTGGCGGGTAGCGGTGCGCCGCGTCCACAGGTGAAAGAAGGCATTGGTCCGCAGTTGCCGCGTCCAAATCGCGTCCGTGTGCCAACGCGTCGTGAGCTGGCTTCATATGGTATCAAACTACCGTCGCAACGAATGGCCGAAGAGAAAGCGCGAGAAGAGCAGCTTGATACGGATTATACCGACGATGAAATTGAAGCGATGCAACAGGATGAGCTGGCGCGTCAGTTCGCCCAGTCGCAGCAGCATCGTTATGGTGAAGAGTATCAGGACAATACGCATCAGATTGAGGACGAAGAGTCTGCAGCAGAAGCGGAGTTGGCCCGTCAGTTTGCCTCTTCCCAGCAGCAGCGCTATTCCGGCGAACAGCCTGCGGGCGCTAATCCGTTCTCGTTAGATGACTTTGCTTTCTCGCCGATGAAAGCACTGGTGGATGATGGCCCGCATGAGCCGCTGTTTACCCCAAGCGTTATGCCTGAACCGGAGCCTGTGCCGCAGCAGCATTATCAGCAGCCGCCACAACCTGTTGCACCGCAGCAGCATTATCAGCAGGCGCCACAGCCTGTTGCGCCGCAGCAGCATTATCAGCAGCCGCCACAGCCTGTTGCACCGCAGCAGCATTATCAGCAACCGTCACAGCCTGTTACACCGCAGCCGCAGGATAGCCTGATCCATCCATTATTGATGCGCAATGGCGACAGTCGTCCTGTTCAGCGTCCAACCACGCTGCTGCCATCGCTGGATCTGCTCACCCCGCCACCGAGTGAAGTTGAACCGGTGGACACCTTCGCGCTGGAGCAAATGGCGCGACTGGTGGAAGCGCGCTTAGCAGATTTCCGTATTAAGGCTGATGTGGTGAACTATTCACCGGGCCCGGTGATAACCCGTTTTGAACTGAATTTGGCTCCGGGTGTTAAGGCTGCACGGATTTCTAACCTCTCCCGAGACCTGGCGCGTTCACTGTCGACCGCTGCGGTTCGTGTGGTGGAGGTTATTCCAGGTAAACCGTATGTTGGGTTGGAATTACCGAACAAAAAACGTCAGACCGTCTACCTGCGCGAAGTGCTGGATAACGCGAAATTCCGTGATAATCCTTCTCCGCTGACCGTAGTGCTCGGTAAAGATATTGCCGGCGAACCGGTTACGGCTGATTTGGCGAAGATGCCGCATCTGCTGGTGGCGGGTACCACGGGTTCCGGTAAGTCTGTTGGGGTCAATGCTATGATCCTCAGCATGCTGTATAAGGCGCAGCCGGAAGATGTGCGATTCATTATGATCGACCCAAAAATGCTCGAGTTGTCGGTTTATGAGGGCATTCCGCATCTGTTGACGGAAGTGGTTACAGATATGAAGGATGCTGCCAACGCGTTGCGCTGGAGCGTCAATGAAATGGAACGCCGCTACAAACTGATGTCAGCGCTGGGCGTGCGTAATCTGGCGGGTTACAACGAGAAGATCGCAGAAGCGGATCGTATGGGGCGCCCGATCCCGGACCCGTACTGGAAACCGGGCGATAGCATGGATGTTACCCATCCGGTGCTGAAAAAAGAGCCTTATATCGTTGTCCTGGTCGATGAATTTGCTGACCTGATGATGACCGTCGGTAAAAAAGTGGAAGAACTGATCGCTCGTTTGGCGCAAAAAGCGCGTGCGGCGGGGATCCACCTGGTGCTGGCGACCCAGCGTCCGTCGGTTGATGTGATTACCGGGCTTATCAAAGCCAACATCCCGACCCGTATTGCCTTTACCGTGTCGAGTAAAATTGATTCGCGTACCATCCTTGATCAGTCAGGTGCTGAATCACTGTTAGGGATGGGGGATATGCTTTATTCCGCACCAAACTCGACAATTCCGGTGCGTGTTCACGGTGCTTTTGTGCGTGATGAAGAAGTTCATGCCGTTGTTCAAGACTGGAAAGCGCGCGGCCGTCCGCAATACGTTGAGGGCATCACTTCTGATAGCGAAAGCGAAGGCGGCGGCGGTGGTTTTGACAATGGGGAAGAACTGGATCCGCTGTTTGATCAGGCGGTGAATTTTGTTACCCAAAAACGCAAAGCCTCCATCTCCGGCGTCCAGCGTCAGTTCCGCATCGGTTACAACCGCGCGGCACGTATCATCGAGCAGATGGAAGCGCAGGGGATTGTCAGTGAGCAAGGGCATAATGGTAATCGTGAAGTGCTGGCGCCGCCGCCCTTCGATTGATTGCAAAGTTAAGTAATTCAGTATTTTCTACTTTCCTCATGCTGATTTTTGGCCTGGAATGGATAGCAGAGGGATCTCCCCGTCGGGAGTGACGAATTTTGAGGAATAACGATGAAAAAGATCGCAATCACCTGTGCATTACTGTCGAGCTTTGTGGTGAGCAGCGTCTGGGCTGACGCCGCCAGTGACCTGAAAAGTCGTCTGGATAAAGTCAGTAGCTTCCATGCCAGCTTTACTCAGAAGGTGACCGATGGTAGCGGCGCAGCGGTACAGGAAGGTCAGGGCGACCTGTGGGTTAAACGTCCGAACCTGTTTAACTGGCATATGACACAGCCTGATGAAAGCATTCTGGTCTCCGACGGTAAAACGCTGTGGTTCTTTAATCCGTTTGTCGAACAGGCCACGGCAACCTGGCTGAAAGATGCCACGGGTAATACGCCGTTTATGCTGATTGCGCGCAACCAGTCCAGCGACTGGCAGCAGTACAACATCAAGCAAAACGGTGATGACTTCGTGTTGACTCCGAAAACCAGCAGCGGCAATCTGAAGCAGTTCACCATCAATGTGGGACGCGACGGCACTATCCATCAGTTTAGCGCCGTCGAGCAGGACGATCAGCGCAGTAGCTATCAGCTGAAATCTCAGCAGAATGGCGCAATCGAACCATCCAAATTCACCTTTACCCCTCCGCAGGGTGTCACGGTAGACGATCAACGTAAGTAGAGGCGTGTGAGTGGGTAATCTGTCGCTCGATTTTTCTGATAATACCTTTCAGCCGCTGGCCGCGCGTATGCGGCCAGAAAATTTAGCGCAGTATATCGGCCAGCAGCATTTGCTGGCTGCAGGTAAGCCCTTGCCACGCGCCATCGAGGCCGGGCACCTGCACTCCATGATCTTATGGGGCCCTCCTGGCACAGGTAAAACGACTCTTGCTGAAGTGATCGCCCGCTACGCGAACGCAGACGTTGAACGCATTTCGGCCGTCACCTCGGGTGTGAAAGAAATTCGTGAAGCGATTGAACGTGCGCGTCAGAATCGTAACGCCGGTCGGCGCACTATATTGTTTGTGGATGAAGTCCACCGCTTTAATAAAAGTCAGCAGGACGCCTTTCTCCCGCATATTGAAGATGGCACCATTACGTTTATAGGCGCCACGACTGAAAACCCCTCGTTTGAACTGAACTCGGCATTACTGTCGCGTGCGCGCGTCTATCTGCTTAAATCGCTCACTACCGACGATATCGAGCAGGTACTGGATCAGGCGATGGCGGACAAAGCGCGAGGCTACGGCGGCCAGGATATTGTTCTGCCGAATGAAACCCGTCGGGCCATTGCCGAGCTGGTGAATGGCGATGCGCGTCGGGCACTAAATACGCTGGAAATGATGGCCGATATGGCGGTAGTCGACGCCAGCGGAAAACGCGTTTTACAACCCACATTGCTGACAGAGATTGCCGGAGAGCGTAGCGCACGCTTTGATAATAAAGGCGATCGTTTTTACGATCTTATCTCGGCATTACATAAATCAGTACGCGGAAGCGCGCCGGATGCGGCCCTCTACTGGTACGCACGCATCATTACTGCAGGGGGCGATCCGCTGTATGTTGCACGCCGCTGTCTGGCGATCGCTTCTGAAGACGTGGGTAATGCCGATCCCCGAGCCATGCAGGTGGCGATTTCGGCATGGGATTGTTTCACTCGCGTTGGACCTGCGGAAGGTGAGCGGGCGATTGCCCAGGCGATTGTTTATTTGGCCTGCGCGCCGAAGAGTAACGCGGTGTATACCGCCTATAAAGCGGCGTTGGCAGATGCACGCGATCGTCCGGATTACGACGTACCCGTGCATCTGCGTAATGCGCCGACGAAGTTAATGAAAGAAATGGGCTACGGCCAGGAATATCGCTACGCGCACGACGAGCCGAATGCGTATGCTGCCGGCGAAGAGTACTTCCCGCAGGAACTGGCACAAACACGCTATTATCGCCCGACAAACAGAGGTCTTGAGGGTAAGATTGGCGAAAAGCTCGCCTGGCTTGCCGGACAGGATCAAAATAGCCCTATAAAACGCTACCGTTAGCGCGATCGTTGCGGTAATGTTGGCAATGTATCCCTGTGACTGCAGGCTGTGGTCACTTTCTCCCATTTTAA
The DNA here is from genome assembly GCF_057838705.1 of Citrobacter sp. KH_055_1. Classification (NCBI taxonomy): domain Bacteria; kingdom Pseudomonadati; phylum Pseudomonadota; class Gammaproteobacteria; order Enterobacterales; family Enterobacteriaceae; genus Citrobacter; species Citrobacter sp. KH_055_1. The sequence goes on along the minus strand of NZ_CM174473.1, from coordinate 3,113,801 downwards.
TTCGATAAGCACAGGATAAGCATGCTCGATCCCAATCTGCTGCGTAATGAGCCAGACGCAGTCGCTGAAAAACTGGCAAGCCGGGGCTTTAAGCTGGACGTAGATAAGCTGCGCGCTCTTGAAGAGCGTCGTAAAGTTCTGCAGGTACAAACTGAAAATCTGCAGGCAGAGCGTAACTCTCGATCGAAATCCATTGGCCAGGCAAAAGCGCGCGGGGAAGATATCGAGTCTTTACGTCTGGAAGTGAACAAACTGGGCGAAGAGCTGGATGCCGCGAAAGCTGAACTTGATACCTTGCAGGCTGAGATTCGCGATATTGCGCTGACCATTCCTAACCTGCCAGCGGACGAAGTCCCGGTCGGTAAAGATGAAAATGACAACATCGAAGTCAGCCGCTGGGGCACGCCGCGTGAGTTTGATTTTGACGTTCGCGATCACGTTACGCTGGGCGAAATGCACGCGGGGCTCGATTTTGCCGCCGCTGTTAAGCTGACCGGCTCGCGTTTCGTGGTCATGAAAGGGCAGATTGCGCGTATGCACCGTGCGCTGTCCCAGTTCATGCTGGATCTGCATACTGAACAGCATGGCTACAGTGAAAACTACGTTCCGTATCTGGTTAACCATGACACGCTGTACGGTACGGGTCAGTTGCCGAAATTTGCCGGCGATCTGTTCCATACCCGTCCGCTGGACGAAGAAGCCGACAGCAGCAACTATGCGCTGATCCCAACGGCAGAAGTTCCGCTGACCAACCTGGTGCGCGATGAGATCATTGACGAAGATGCGCTGCCAATCAAAATGACTGCGCATACCCCATGCTTCCGTTCAGAAGCGGGCTCTTATGGTCGTGACACCCGTGGTCTGATCCGTATGCACCAGTTCGATAAAGTTGAGATGGTGCAGATCGTTCGTCCTGAAGATTCGATGGACGCGCTGGAAGAAATGACCGGTCATGCCGAGAAAGTCCTTCAGTTGCTGGGTCTGCCGTACCGTAAGATCATTCTGTGTACTGGTGACATGGGCTTCGGCGCATGCAAGACCTACGATCTGGAAGTGTGGATCCCGGCGCAAAATACCTACCGTGAAATCTCTTCCTGCTCCAACGTGTGGGATTTCCAGGCGCGTCGCATGCAGGCACGTTGCCGCAGCAAGTCCGACAAGAAGACCCGTTTGGTGCATACGCTGAACGGCTCTGGTCTGGCGGTTGGTCGTACGCTGGTTGCCGTAATGGAAAACTACCAGCAGGCCGATGGCCGCATTCAGGTTCCGGAAGTACTTCGTCCGTATATGAATGGCCTGGAATACATCGGATAAGTTAGCTTTCCCTGCTAAAAAAGCGCCTGCGGGCGCTTTTTTTATGCCTGCTTGACGTCGAACAATAACCCTTACCCCATTAGTGGTAATACTACCTTCGAATGAAAGTCAGTATTTATCTCTGTCTTTACGCAAATTCACTATTTATCAGTCTGTATAACGATAATATCGATATATAAGTATCTATACAGCGTTTGTTTATTTATTGTGAGCAGCAGAGTGAGCCACTATGAAAACTAAGATCCCCGATGCCGTGCTGGCAGCTGAGGTGAGTCGTCGCGGTTTGGTCAAAACGACGGCGATAGGCGGGCTGGCGATGGCCAGCAGCGCGTTTACCCTGCCATTTACCCGTATTGCCAATGCTGCAGAAGCCATTAATCCGGCGCAGATCAATGAGAAAGTGATCTGGAGCGCCTGTACGGTGAACTGCGGTAGCCGCTGTCCGCTGCGTATGCACGTGGTGGACGGTGAAATCAAATATGTTGAAACCGACAACACCGGCGATGACAATTATGACGGCCTGCACCAGGTTAGAGCCTGCCTGCGCGGCCGCTCTATGCGCCGTCGTGTCTATAATCCGGATCGGCTGAAATACCCAATGAAGCGCGTGGGTAAGCGCGGTGAAGGTAAGTTTGAGCGCATCAGTTGGGATGAGGCCTATGACATCATCGCCACCAACATGCAGCGCCTGATCAAAGACTACGGCAACGAGTCTATCTACCTGAACTACGGCACCGGTACGCTGGGCGGAACCATGACACGCTCATGGCCACCGGGTAAAACGCTGGTCGCTCGTCTGATGAACTGCTGTGGTGGTTATCTGAACCACTACGGGGATTACTCTTCTGCACAAATCGCGGCTGGTTTGAACTATACCTACGGCGGCTGGGCGGACGGTAACAGTCCGTCTGATATCGAAAACAGTAAACTGGTTGTTCTGTTTGGTAATAACCCTGGTGAAACCCGCATGAGCGGTGGCGGGGTGACGTATTACCTTGAACAGGCACGGCAGAAATCCAATGCGCGAATGATTATTATCGATCCGCGCTACACGGACACCGGTGCGGGTCGTGAAGATGAATGGATCCCGATTCGTCCGGGCACCGATGCGGCACTGGTCAATGGCCTGGCGTACGTGTTGATTACCGAAAATATGGTTGATCAACCGTTCCTCGATAAATACTGCGTGGGGTATGACGAGAAAACTCTCCCGGCGAGCGCACCAAAGAATGGCCACTATAAGGCTTACATTTTAGGTCAGGGTAAAGACGGTATCGCGAAGACCCCGGAATGGGCCGCGCAGATAACCGGTATTCCTGCGGAACGCATCGTTAAGCTGGCACGTGAAATTGGCAGCGCCAAACCTGCCTACATCAGTCAGGGTTGGGGACCACAGCGTCACGCCAATGGTGAAATTGCCACCCGTGCTATTTCTATGCTGGCTATCCTGACCGGTAACGTCGGTATTAATGGTGGCAACAGCGGTGCGCGTGAAGGCTCTTATGATCTGCCGTTTGAACGTATGCCGACGCTGGAAAACCCGGTTGAAACCAGTATCTCGATGTTTATGTGGACGGACGCCATTGAGCGCGGCCCGGAAATGACGGCACTGCGTGACGGTGTTCGCGGTAAAGATAAGCTTGATGTGCCCATTAAGATGATCTGGAACTATGCTGGTAACTGTCTGATTAACCAGCACTCTGATATCAACCGCACGCATGAAATCCTGCAGGATGATAAGAAGTGCGAGATGATTGTCGTCATTGATTGCCACATGACGTCCTCGGCGAAATACGCGGATATTTTGCTGCCAGACTGCACAGCGTCTGAACAAATGGACTTCGCGCTGGATGCCTCCTGCGGGAATATGTCGTATGTGATTTTCACCGATCAGGCCATCAAACCTCGCTTTGAATGCAAGACCATCTACCAAATGACCAGCGAACTGGCGAAGCGCCTTGGCGTTGAGCAGCAGTTTACGGAAGGCCGTACTCAGGAAGAGTGGATGCGTCATTTGTATGAACAGTCGCGCAAAGCGATACCTGAACTGCCTACGTTTGAAGAGTTCCGCAAGCAGGGAATCTTTAAACAGCGCGATCCAGAAGGACATCATGTGGCGTACAAAGCGTTCCGTGAGGATCCTCAAGCCAACCCGCTCACAACGCCATCGGGCAAAATTGAAATTTATTCTCAGGCGCTGGCAGACATTGCGGCCACCTGGGAATTGCCTGAAGACGATGTGATCGATCCATTGCCAGTTTACGCCCCGGGCTTTGAAAGTTTAAGCGATCCGCTGGCGGATAAATTCCCGCTGCAGTTGACGGGCTTCCACTACAAATCTCGCGTTCACTCGACCTATGGCAACGTGGATGTACTGAAAGCGTCCTGCCGCCAGGAAATGTGGATCAACCCGTTGGATGCGCAACGACGCGGTATTAGCAACGGCGACAAGGTACGCATCTTTAACGAGCGTGGCGAGGTGCATATCGAGGCGAAAGTGACGCCGCGTATGATGCCGGGCGTGGTAGCGCTAGGTGAGGGAGCCTGGTATGACCCGGATATGAAACGTGTGGATCAGGGCGGCTGCATCAACGTGCTGACGACCCAGCGTCCTTCTCCGCTCGCGAAGGGGAACCCGTCACATACGAACCTTGTTCAGGTTGAAAAGGTGTAAGGAGTAACCGATGACAACCCAGTATGGATTTTTTATTGATTCCAGCCGTTGCACCGGTTGCAAAACCTGCGAACTGGCCTGCAAAGACTACAAAGATTTAACCCCGGATGTCAGCTTCCGCCGTATTTACGAATATGCCGGTGGCGACTGGCAAGAAGACAACGGCGTTTGGCACCAGAACGTCTTTGCCTATTACCTGTCTATTGCGTGTAACCATTGTGAAGACCCGGCGTGTACCAAGGTATGTCCGAGTGGCGCGATGCACAAGCGTGAAGACGGTTTTGTGGTCGTCGATGAGGATGTGTGCATTGGCTGTCGTTATTGCCATATGGCCTGTCCTTACGGCGCGCCACAGTACAATGCGGCCAAAGGGCATATGACCAAGTGTGATGGCTGCCACGACCGTGTGGCCGAGGGCAAAAAGCCGATTTGCGTCGAATCTTGTCCATTGCGCGCGCTGGATTTTGGTCCGATTGATGAACTGCGCAAAAAACACGGTGAGCTGGCGGCGGTTGCGCCACTACCGGGCGCACATTTCACCAAACCTAGCATTGTAATCAAACCTAATGCCAATAGCCGCCCGACCGGGGATACCACGGGTTATCTGGCTAATCCGAAGGAGGTGTAAGATGGGAAGTGGATGGCATGAGTGGCCGCTGATGATCTTCACGGTCTTCGGGCAGTGCGTGGTTGGCGGTTTTATTGTTCTGGCGCTGGCATTGATGAAAGGGGGATTACGTCCCGACGCACAGCAGCGCGTCGTTGCCTGTATGTTGGGCCTGTGGGTGTTAATGGGCATCGGCTTTATTGCCTCCATGCTGCACCTGGGATCGCCGATGCGTGCTTTTAACTCCCTTAACCGTATCGGAGCCTCTGCACTGAGTAACGAAATTGCCAGCGGTTCGCTGTTCTTCGCGGTGGGCGGTATCGGCTGGCTGATGGCGACATTGAAAAAAATGTCGTCTGCGTTACGTACTCTGTGGCTAATCGTCACTATGGTACTGGGCGTGGTTTTCGTTTGGATGATGGTGCGGGTGTATAACACCATTGATACGATCCCAACCTGGTACAGCCTCTGGACGCCGCTGGGCTTCTTCCTGACGCTGTTTTTGGGTGGGCCGCTGTTAGGTTATCTGCTGCTGCGCGTGGCTGGAGTAGACGGCTGGGCAATGCGCCTGCTGCCGGCGATTTCCATATTTGCGCTGGTGGTGAGTGCTATCATGGCGGTGATGCAGGGCGCTGAACTGGCGACTATTCACAGTTCTGTTCAGCAGGCATCTGCATTGGTACCGGACTACGGCTCGCTGATGGCGTGGCGTATTGCGGCACTGGCTTTGGCGCTGTGCTGCTGGGTTGTGCCGCAGGTTAAAGGCTACCAACCGGCCGTACCGTTACTGTCAGTGGCGTTTATTTTGCTGCTTGTCGGTGAGCTGATCGGGCGCGGTGTGTTCTACGGTCTGCATATGACCGTGGGCATGGCGGTTGCCAGCTGATCTAAAGAATGCCGAATGGCGCAACTAACGGCGCCATTCGGCAAATAAAAAATGCGATACATCCATGAAATATTTCGACTGAACGAAACGCGATAATTTTGTTTTAGATCAATTAAAACAAACAGATGTGTTTTCCTCTTTTTTATCCATTCATATTAAGAATCAGTAATACGAATCGATCGTCATGAAAGCGCCTCAGGCCCCTGATTGCGCCGATTGACAATGTTTTTGGCAGTGGCATGATGCGCATGAAATTTGAACTTCCTCACGGTTTTTATTCATGTCTACCTATACCCGACCCGTTATGCTATTGCTGTGCGGGCTACTGCTGCTGACCCTGGCGATCGCCGTGTTAAACACGCTCGTCCCGCTTTGGCTCGCCCATGAAAATCTCCCGACCTGGCAGGTGGGTGTGGTCAGTTCGTCTTATTTCACCGGTAATCTGGTGGGGACGTTGCTGACCGGGTATTTAATCAGACATCTTGGCTTCAACCGCAGCTATTACATTGCCTCGTTTATCTTCGCCGTGGGGTGTATTGGGCTGGGTGTGATGGTGGGATTCTGGAGCTGGATGACCTGGCGTTTTATCGCCGGTGTCGGCTGTGCCATGATTTGGGTGGTGGTGGAAAGCGCGCTGATGTGCAGCGGGACCTCTCGCAACCGCGGACGCTTACTGGCTGCCTATATGATGGTCTATTACGTGGGAACGTTTTTAGGGCAGCTGTTAGTCAGTAAAGTCTCGACAGATCTCATGAGCGTTTTGCCGTGGGTCACTGGCACGATTCTGGCAGGCGTATTACCACTGCTCTTTACCCGCATTATGAATCAGCAAAGCGAGGAACAACATTCGACGCCGATAGCATCGATGTTGAGACTTCGTCAGGCGCGACTGGGCGTGAATGGCTGCATTATCTCCGGTATTGTGCTGGGCTCGTTGTATGGCTTGATGCCGCTGTACCTTAATCATCAGGGGGCCAGTAACGCCAGCATTGGTTTCTGGATGGCGGTGATGGTCAGCGCTGGTATTCTGGGACAATGGCCGATTGGTCGTCTGGCGGATAAATTAGGTCGCCTGCTGGTTTTACGCGTTCAGGTCTTTGTGGTGATCCTCGGTAGCATTGCGATGCTGAATCAGGCGGCAATGGCCCCTGCGTTGTTCATGTTAGGTGCGGCCGGTTTTACGCTCTATCCAGTGGCAATGGCCTGGGCCTGCGAAAAAGTGGAACATCATCAACTGGTTGCCATGAACCAGGCATTGTTATTAAGCTATACCGTGGGGAGCCTGCTGGGGCCGTCATTTACCGCGATGCTGATGCAGAACTTCTCAGATAGCCTGTTGTTTATCATGATCGCCAGCGTGTCGTTTATTTATTTACTGATGCTGCTGCGTAAAACAGGACACAAGCCCAATTCCGTGGCACATATCTGAAGCTATTTAACGATTACGGTGGGTTTCCATTCATACAAATTATGTATGTTTGGTGAGAATCCACCGTATTTAATTCCCCCTCATCTTTGCTGAAAAATAAACTGTGCAGAAGGTTATAGTTTTACATTCTGCCATTTCCGCCCGTTCATTTTACCGCGCATAATCCCTCGCCTCATTTATTGATATTTAAAATAACCCCACGAAGGATCGCGTATGGCCGGTGCACAGGAAAAACAGTTGCGATGGTACAACATCGCCTTGATGTCGTTTATTACCGTTTGGGGGTTTGGCAACGTTGTAAACAACTATGCTAATCAGGGATTAGTCGTTGTCTCCTCCTGGATTTTTATTTTTGCGCTCTATTTTATCCCTTACGCACTGATCGTCGGGCAGCTTGGCTCCACGTTTAAAGAGGGGAAAGGTGGCGTCAGTACCTGGATTAAACACACCATGGGGCCGGGGCTGGCTTACCTTGCCGCATGGACTTACTGGGTAGTGCATATTCCTTACCTGGCGCAGAAACCGCAAGCTATCCTGATTGCCCTGGGCTGGGCGCTGAAGGGGGATGGGTCACTCATTAAAGAATACACCGTCGTGGCGTTACAGGGGCTGACGCTGGCGCTGTTTGTCTTCTTCATGTGGGTTGCATCCCGTGGGATGAAGTCACTGAAAATTGTGGGTTCCGTGGCGGGAATTGCGATGTTTGTGATGTCGATTCTGTATGTCGTGATGGCGGTAACCGCGCCGGCAATTACGGATGTTGAGATTGCTACCACCAACATCACCTGGGAATCGTTCATTCCGCATATTGATTTTACCTATATCACGACGATTTCGATGCTGGTCTTCGCGGTGGGTGGCGCGGAAAAAATTTCACCTTACGTTAACCAGACTCGCAATCCAGGCAAAGAATTCCCGAAAGGGATGTTGATTCTGGCGATTATGGTGGCGGTATGTGCAATTCTCGGCTCGCTGGCAATGGGGATGATGTTTGACTCCCGGCATATTCCCGATGATTTAATGACCAATGGTCAATATTATGCTTTCCAGAAACTGGGCGAGTATTACGGGATGGGTAACACGCTGATGGTCATTTATGCGGTTGCCAACACGCTGGGGCAGATTGCTGCGTTGGTGTTTTCTATCGATGCGCCGCTTAAAGTCCTGCTGGGTGATGCGGACAGTCGATATATTCCTGCGCGTTTGTGCCGTACGAATGCGTCCGGCACACCGGTGAACGGTTATATATTAACGTTAGTATTAGTCGCGATTCTGATTATGTTGCCGACGCTGGGTATTGGTGACATGAATAATTTGTATAAATGGTTGCTGAATCTCAACTCAGTTGTTATGCCATTGCGTTATTTATGGGTGTTCGTGGCATTTATTGCCGTTATTCGGCTGGCGCAGAAATATAAGTCAGAATATGTCTTTATTCGCAACAAAACGCTGGCATTAACCGTCGGAGGATGGTGTTTTGCCTTCACGGCATTTGCTTGCGTTACCGGGATTTTTCCAAAAATGGAAGCCTTTACCCCGGAGTGGACTTTCCAGCTGACGCTGAACATTGTGACACCGTTTGTACTGGTCGGATTGGGCTTAATTTTCCCGCTGCTGGCGAGAAGGAAGAGTTAAACGAGCGATAATAAGAAGGAGATAGCCAGGCTATCTCCTTCTGGCGGCTCAGGACAGCGGGGCAAGTTCGTCGGGAATGGTATATTGGTGACCGTCATAGCGCAGTAACCAGTTGGCTTTACCCGGTTTATCTTTCGCTGCGCATTGCTCATTGGCATCAACATAGCTCGTGGATGCCACGCTTTTCTCGGTTACCCGAATATCAACATACCCATTCTGCGAACCGGTATCCAGCGCCAGGCTGCGTTTACTGTCGCTGAAGGTTCCCTCGCAGTTGCCATCCCATTCTCCGCTGCTATTTTCCAGCACGATACCGTTTAGTATTGGCCGGAGCTGATTATTGTCGATGACATACAGCGAAAGTGCCGTTTCACTAAATGGATTGACCCGAGAACTGCCGGTGCGGGAGATACGCAAGCCGAATGCGGTCTGTTCAGGCGTAACCTTCCAGCGAGCGGTATCAAGTGCCAGGCCGGTGATGCGAATGGCATCGTCGCTCATTCTCTCTGGCAGGCGTAATCGTTGTTTTACGTCGAGTGTGGTGGAATCGAGCACCAGAAGCTCCATATCGCCGACGTTATCGTAATCGCTATACTGCTGTGTCATTAATGGTACAGCGGCCAGCGTCAGCTCAGGGTGCGCTGGCCAGATGCGGCAAATCGCGCTTTTGGGTGAATCACTGTGGGTGGTAATGACCCGGTTATCTTGAGTGATGGTGCCTTGCGACGTTGTCCTGGCATCCGGCCAGGCGTGCTGGATGATGGCATTAATATCGCAGTTGCTGGCGGCATTCGCGGCCTGGGCAGACAACAGTAACACTCCTGAGATGAATAACCGCATGACGTCCTTTCCTGTGTTGTGACCCGTTTGCCGAAGAGGTAAGTGCAGATAACAAAACGGCCACCATGTTAGGCAGCCGTTTTACAAGGATGTAAACTCAATACATCACTTTATGACCATACTGTTCCAGGATACCTTTCACGCGATCCATGGTTTCTTTCTTCGGTGGCTTAACGCCATCCAGCTTATATTCTTCGCCCATCGCCACCCATTTGTGTTTACCCAACTCATGGTAAGGCAGTAATTCGATTTTTTCGACGTTGCCCATATCACGTGTAAACTCGCCCAGACGGTGTGCTGAGTCGTCATCGTCAGACCAGCCTGGTACGACGACGTAGCGGATCCACACCTTGATGTCTTTGTTAGACAGATAGCGTGCGAACTCCAGTGTACGATGGTTAGACACACCGACCAGGTTCTGGTGAATTTCGTCGTTCATCTGTTTGAGGTCGAGCATCACCAGATCGGTGACTTCCAGCAGTTCATCAATCACCGGATCGTAGCGGCGGACAAAACCGTTGGTGTCGAGACAGGTATGAATACCTTCTTTTCTACAGGCGCGGAACCAGTCACGAACGAATTCGGCCTGCAGAATAGCCTCACCACCGGATGCCGTTACGCCGCCACCGGAGGCGTTCATAAAGTGGCGATAGGTCACCACTTCTTTCATCAATTCTTCGACGGTGACTTCTTTACCACCGTGCGTGTCCCACGTATCACGGTTATGGCAATACAGGCAGCGCATCAGGCAGCCCTGGAAGAAGGTAATAAAGCGGATGCCCGGGCCGTCTACGGTGCCACAGGATTCAAAGGAGTGAATGCGACCAATAACTGACATTGCGGTGTATCTCCAGATGTGGCCCATCCGGGGCCAGAGTGAGTGCACAGTTATTAACTGTGTCGAGTCTGTTTTGGCAGTCATCCATAAGTATAGATAGCTGACGAAAGAGACTTAGTTGCTAAAAAGGCCCCACTTACGTGGAGCCTTTATTGTACGACATTTAACGCGTGATTTCAGTCAAAACCAATTACATGGTCTGAGTGAAAGTACGAGTAATAACATCCTGCTGCTGTTCTTTAGTCAGGGAGTTAAAACGTACTGCATAACCCGATACACGGATGGTCAGCTGAGGATATTTCTCAGGATGTTCCATCGCGTCCAGCAGCATTTCACGGTTCATGACGTTCACGTTCAGGTGCTGACCACCTTCGATGGACGCTTCGTGATGGAAATAACCGTCCATCAGGCCTGCCAGGTTGGTCTTACGAACTTCGTCGTCTTTACCCAGTGCGTTCGGAACGATAGAGAAGGTATAAGAGATACCATCTTTAGCGTAAGCAAACGGCAGTTTAGCAACGGAGGTCAGAGAGGCAACAGCACCTTTCTGGTCACGGCCGTGCATTGGGTTAGCACCCGGTCCGAACGGTGCGCCAGCACGACGACCATCTGGGGTGTTACCGGTTTTCTTACCATACACAACGTTAGAGGTGATGGTCAGAACAGACTGAGTCGGGATAGCGTTACGGTAAGTAGTCAGTTTCTGAATTTTCTTCATGAAACGTTCTACCAGGTCAACCGCCATGTCATCAACGCGAGAGTCGTTGTTACCAAACTGCGGGTATTCGCCTTCGATTTCGAAGTCGATAGCCAGACCGTCTTCGTCACGAATCGGTTTAACTTTCGCATATTTGATTGCAGACAGGGAGTCAGCAGCAACGGACAGACCTGCGATACCACACGCCATGGTGCGAACAACGTCACGGTCGTGCAGCGCCATCAGAGCGGCTTCGTAGCTGTACTTGTCGTGCATGTAGTGGATGACGTTCAGTGCGGTGACGTACTGTTTAGCCAGCCAATCCATAAAGTGATCCATACGTTCCATCACTTCGTCGAAGTTCAGAACGTCACTTTTGATTGGTTCAGATTTCGGACCAACCTGGATTTTCAGTTTTTCATCAACGCCGCCGTTGATTGCGTACAGCATGGTTTTCGCCAGGTTTGCACGCGCACCGAAGAACTGCATTTGTTTACCAACAACCATCGGGCTTACGCAGCAAGCGATAGCGTAATCGTCGTTGTTGAAGTCCGGACGCATCAGGTCATCGTTCTCATACTGCAGAGAAGAGGTATCGATAGACACTTTAGCGGCGAATTTCTTGAAGTTCAGAGGCAGTTTTTCAGACCACAGAACGGTGATGTTCGGCTCCGGAGAAGGACCCATGGTGTACAGGGTGTTCAGGAAGCGGAAGCTGTTTTTGGTAACCAGAGTACGGCCGTCAACGCCCATACCGCCGATTGATTCAGTTGCCCAAATCGGGTCACCGGAGAACAGTTCATCATATTCAGGCGTACGCAGGAAACGAACCATACGCAGTTTCATGACCAGGTGGTCAATCATTTCCTGAGCGTCTTGTTCGGTGATTTTGCCTGCTTTGATATCACGTTCGATGTATGCATCCAGGAAGGTGGATACACGACCGAAGGACATTGCTGCACCGTTCTGAGACTTAACAGCGGCCAGGTAGCCGAAGTAGGTCCACTGGATAGCTTCCTGAGCGTTGGTAGCCGGACCAGAGATATCGCAGCCATATTTAGCCGCCATTTCTTTGATCTGACCCAGTGCGCGGTGCTGTTCAGCAATTTCTTCACGCAGACGGATAGTTGCTTCCAGGTTTACGCCATTTTCCAGATCGGACTGCAGAGAGACGAACTGAGCGTACTTGTCTTTCATCAGGTAGTCGATACCGTACAGCGCAATGCGACGGTAGTCACCGATGATACGGCCACGGCCATACGCATCTGGCAGACCAGTCAGAATACCGGATTTACGGCAGTTCAGAATGTCTTTGGTATAAACATCGAATACGCCCTGGTTGTGGGTTTTGCGGTATTCGGTGAAGATTTTTTTCAGCATCGGGTCCAGTTCGCGATTGTACGCTTTGCAGGAACCTTCAACCATTTTGATGCCGCCAAACGGAATGATCGCACGTTTCAGTGGAGCTTCAGTCTGCAGACCAACGATTTTCTCAAGCTGCTTGTTGATGTAGCCAGCATCGTGAGAAGTGATGGTAGAAGCAACGGAGGTGTCAAAGTCAACAGGCGCGTGAGTACGGTTTTCCTGTTTAACGCCTTCCATCACGCTGTCCCACAGCTTGGTGGTCGCGTCAGTTGCGCCAGCCAGGAAGGACTCGTCACCCTCATACGGAGTGTAGTTTTTCTGAATGAAGTCACGGACGTTTACTTCATTCTGCCAATCACCTTTGGTAAAACCTTCCCAGGCTGTGGCTAACTTTTCATTAAGCTCGGACATGTAACACCTACCTTCTTAAGTGGATTTTTTATTTACTACGTGTAATGGGCATCAACAAATTAGTGATGATCGTTACCACGTAGGTAAATGACCCAGTATGTCAACCCGACTAACAAACCGCCGCCGATAATGTTACCGATCGTAACCGGAATCAGGTTATCGGTGATGAAATTCATCACGGTCAGGTGTGAAAAATTCTCCGGAGAAGAACCGACAGCGGTCCAGAATTCCGGTGTGGCGAAATCGCGTATTACGATACCCATAGGGATCATAAACATGTTTGCGATACTGTGCTCAAAACCGCTGGCAACAAACATTGCGACCGGCAATACCATGATAAACGCTTTGTCCATCAGGCTACGGCCTGAGTAGCTCATCCATACGGCCAGGCACACCATCAGGTTTGCCAGAATACCGAGGCTGACGGCTTCAACAAAGGTGTGATGCACTTTGTGATCGGCGGTTTGCAGGACATTTAGCCCCCATGCGCCGTTAGCGGTCATATATTCGCCGGAAAGCCACATCAGTAGCACAAAGAGCAAGCAACCTACCAGGTTGCCAACATAAACGTTGAGCCAGTTTTTTGCCAGTTGGCCCCAGGTAATACGTCCACTGGCCTTAGCGACAACAATCAGTACGGTTGAAGTAAAGAGGTCAGCGCCGCAGACAACACAAAGAATCAGTCCCAGGGAAAAGCAGATACCACCGATCAACTTGGCCATACCGAAAGGCATTGTTCCAGTACCGGTCGTGGCGGTGATATAGAAAACAAAGGCAATTGAAATGAACACACCGGCAGTAATTGCCAGATAGAACGTCTTAAGCGGATGTTTCGTTGCTTTATAGACGCCTGCTTCTTCGGCAACTTTGGCCATAGCAGCAGGAAGTATAAGATCAAAAGGGTTGTCAGCTTTCACACTAACTCTCTCTTTATTAAGTCGGCGACGAGATACTAACAAAGCATTATAGATGAGAATTTGATATAGATCATATCTCGCCTGGCTTATAGGCCCGCAAGACGCATGGTTTTTATGCGATTACGGAGTAACTTTTTGATTATTATAGTAAAAATAAATTTTAAAAATTATAAAGTGAGTTGAATTTTTTCCTTTCGCCTCCCGTTGAGCGGTTAATTAAAATGGAGTAATTGAGATAAAATGCAACACTATCAAGCTATTTTTTTTAATATCAACTACTAATTTTTAACCTTGTTTTTACATTTATTTTTGATTAAGCAAAAATAAAAAAAACGGGGCACAAAATGCGCCCCGTAATATAGCGTAGTCAATTGTTGAAGCCTACTCAGAGCAGGCTAATTGCCATTATTTTGACCAGTATGCTGCTTTTGCACGCTGCAGTTTTTCATAGGCTTTCAGCAGAGACTGATGCGCCGGGAAAGCCTGCAGATCGCTATCGACGGACTGGAGGCCATAAAACGGCGCTTCTCCGCTTAATGCCGCACTCGCCGCTTCAACCGCATCGGCACCGTACATACGGACAAAAGCGTTCAGATACTGCAGCGGCTGGCGATCGTCTTCCTGCGACAACAGCAGCAGCGTTTGCAGGCAACGGTAGTAGTTGGCGCGTTCGGCGCTAAAGACCGATGCGTTAAACTCCATTGTCCATTCGGTCCAAATCAGTGCCTGCTCCAGGTCACCGCCGGCCAATGCCAGCATCACTTTCAGCTCACCAATACGCAGCGTAGACCAGCCGTTGTCTGAACCTGTTGCCAGACCCAGCAGCTCACGTACGCGGGTAAAGTCGTCAAAACCTTCTTCATCCAGTTGTTCGAGCAGGCTGAGATAGTCTTCTTTATCCCACTCGCTGCCCGGCAGAGAAAGAATGGTTTCACGCAGATGTGTGCCCATACCGTTGTTCGCTAACCACAGATCTTCAGCCGGATAGATATCGGACATCCCCGGAACGATGATGCGGCAGGCGTACACGCCCAGATGCTCGTAATCAGCGATATACACTTCTTTATCTTCGGTTTTGAAGATAGCCATCAGGGTGGCGAACTCTTCTTCCGTAGTGCCGGAGAAATTCCAGTCAACGAACGGATAATCGGCATCTTGCTTGAACAAATCCCAGGAGATCAGGCCGCTGGAATCGATGAAGTGGGTTTCGAGGTTGGTATGCTCAGCCACTTCTTCATCATCAAAGGTCGGGGGCATAAAGACATCAAGATCTTTCAGACCGCGGCCCTGCAACAGTTCAGTGACGGTACGCTCCAGTGCCACGCCGAAGTCCGGGTGGGCGCCAAATGACGCAAAGCAGGTCCCGTTAGCCGGGTTAAACAGTACTACACAGATAACCGGGTATTTGCCGCCCAGCGAGCCGTCATAGGCGAAAATTGGGAACCCTTCGGCTTCCAGTTTGGCGATGGACTCGACCACAGCCGGGTAACGCGCCAGCACGTCGGCTGGGATTTCCGGCAGACTGATGCTTTCTGCGATAATGCGGTTCTTCACATAACGTTCAAAGACTTCAGAAAGCCCCTGAACGCGTGCTTCATTTGGGGTGTTACCGGCAGACATTCCGTTGGAAACGTACAGGTTGCCAATGATATTCATCGGAATGTACACGGTTTGGTTATCAGACTGGCGGGTAAACGGCAGACCGCAAACGCCGCGTTCTTCATTGCCTGACTGCAGGTCGATCAGCATGCTGCCGGTCAGTTCATTTTCCGGATCGTAGAACGCGCGCAGACGGGCATCCAACAGACCTTCTGGAACGTCATCCTCTTCGGTTAACGGGAACCATTTTTCGTTCGGATAATGCACGAATGGACCGTTAGCGACAGTTTCACCCAGCCAGAAATCGGCAAAAAAGTAGTTGGTGGACAGACGCTCAAAATATTCGCCCAGCGCGGAAGCCAGCGCCGCTTTTTTCGTCGCGCCTTTACCGTTGGTGAAACACAGTGCGCACTCTTTATCGCGAATATGCACAGACCAAACGTTAGGAACGGGGTTTAACCATGAGGCTTCTTCAATCTGGAAACCAAGGTCGAGTAATTTTTGCTGGAAGCGGGCGATGGAATCTTCCAGCGCGGCATCTTTGCCGGGAATAAATGTTTGCGTCATGAAAATCACTTTTGTCGTACGGAAAGCGCGCAATGATACGGGTTTTATATGAATGGCGCTATCGCCGCCACTGCGGTGACGCAAATAAAAGCGTTGACTATGCTTTCACACGATAACCCACGTTAAGAGTACAAAATGAAAGCATTCGATTTACACCGTATGGCGCTGGATAAAGTGCCCATGGAGTTTCTGGGTGAGGTGGCGCTGCGCAGCTTGTATACCTTTATATTGGTTTTTCTGTTTTTAAAGCTCACGGGGCGGCGTGGTGTACGCCAGATGTCGCTTTTTGAAGTGTTGATTATCCTGACGCTGGGGTCGGCAGCGGGAGATGTGGCGTTTTATGACGATGTTCCGCTGCTACCGGTGCTGGTGGTATTCATTACCCTGGCGCTGCTGTATCGCTTAGTGATGTGGCTGATGGCACACAGTGAAAAGCTGGAGGATCTGCTGGAGGGTAAACCGCTGGTGATCATCGAAGACGGCGAACTGTCATGGTCGAAGCTCAATAACGCCAATATGACGGAATTCGAGTTTTTTATGGAATTGCGGTTGAACGGTGTAGAGCAATTAGGGCAGGTGAAGCTCGCTATTCTGGAGACAAACGGGCAAATCAGCGTCTATTTCTTTGCCGATGAAGACGTCAAACCCGGTCTCAGCATTCTGCCTAAACACTGTACGCAACGCTTTAAGGTGGTACCGGCGGCAGGGGATTATGCCTGCGTACGCTGTAGTGAAGTTATTCACATGCGCGCTGGGGATCATCAATTATGTCCGCGCTGTGCAAATCCAGAATGGACGAAGGCCAGTCGGGCAAAACGGGTCACCTGACAGCGAAAATATCGGTTTTGAGCCGTCAATCCGATAGATTCTGTTGTGTGACGAATGACACATTTTTCCCCTGACCCGTATTACCCATTGCGGCGCGTGTCGCTGAATGATAAAACCGATATCCACAGGAAAAACATATACCCAATGTCTGTCACAGGAATTATTGCCAACGACAGGATGTTGACCGGATAACAACACAACGTGGTGAGGGGAAATGACTCAGGTCTTCAATTTTAGTTCAGGTCCGGCAATGCTACCGGCGGACGTACTTAAACTGGCTCAACAGGATCTCCGCGACTGGAATGGTCTTGGCACGTCGGTGATGGAAATTAGCCACCGTGGTAAAGAGTTTATCCAGGTCGCAGAGGAAGCAGAGCAGGATTTTCGCGATCTCCTCAGCATTCCCTCCAACTACAAAGTGTTGTTCTGCCATGGCGGTGGTCGCGGTCAGTTCGCCGGGATCCCGCTCAATATTTTAGGCGATAAGACCACGGCAGATTACGTCGATGCCGGTTATTGGGCAGCCAGCGCCATTAAAGAAGCGAAGAAATACTGCACACCAAACGTGATTGATGCCAAAGTCACCGTTGACGGCCTGCGGGCGGTCACGCCAATGAGTGAATGGCAGCTTTCTGACAATGCGGCTTATCTGCACTATTGCCCGAACGAAACCATTGATGGTATTGCAATCGATGAGACGCCGAATTTTGCCAGTAACGTTGTGGTGACCGCTGACCTGTCTTCCACCATCTTGTCTGGGCCGCTTGATGTTAGCCGCTATGGCGTAATCTACGCCGGCGCGCAGAAAAATATCGGCCCAGCGGGTCTGACGATCGTCATCGTACGTGAAGATTTACTCGGCAAAGCGCACGTGTCCTGCCCGTCGATCCTCGATTACACCGTCCTGAACGACAATGACTCGATGTTTAACACGCCGCCGACATTTGCCTGGTACCTCTCTGGTCTGGTCTTTAAGTGGCTGAAAGCGCAAGGCGGCGTCAGCGCAATGGACAAAATTAACCAGCAAAAAGCGGAACTGTTGTACGGCGTCATTGATAACAGTGATTTCTATCGTAACGACGTTGCGGAGTCTAACCGCTCGCGCATGAACGTTCCTTTCCAGTTGGCTGACAGCTCACTGGATAAACTGTTCCTGGAAGAGTCTTTTGCTGCCGGTCTGCATGCGCTGAAAGGGCATCGTGTGGTCGGTGGGATGCGCGCGTCTATCTACAATGCAATGCCGCTTGAAGGCGTGAAAGCGTTGACCGATTTCATGATCGATTTCGAGCGTCGCCGCGGCTAATCTGCTGCTATTTTTCATCCCCACAGCCAGCCTGTGGGGTTTTTATATCTGTTTTTGAGAGTTAAGTTTCATGGAATCCCTGACGTTACAACCCATTGCGCGGGTAGATGGCACCATCAATCTGCCTGGTTCTAAAAGTGTTTCTAACCGCGCTTTGCTGCTGGCTGCATTAGCAAATGGCACCACTGTCCTGACCAACCTGCTGGACAGTGATGATGTCCGCCATATGCTTAACGCGCTGAATGCGTTAGGGATTAGTTATACCCTTTCTGCCGATCGTACCCGCTGCGAAATCATCGGTAACGGCGGCGCGTTACAGGCCGAAGGTGCAGTCGAACTGTTTCTTGGCAACGCCGGCACCGCGATGCGTCCGCTGGCGGCTGCGCTGTGTCTGGGGCACAACGATATTGTGCTGACGGGTGAACCGCGTATGAAAGAGCGCCCGATTGGCCATCTGGTCGATGCGCTACGCCAGGGGGGCGCAAACATAGATTACCTGGAGCAGGAAAACTATCCGCCTTTACGACTGCGCGGTGGTTTTATCGGTGGCCAGGTTGACGTGGACGGTAGCGTGTCCAGCCAGTTCCTCACCGCGTTGCTGATGACCGCGCCGCTGGCGCCGCAGGATACGACGATCGCAATTAAAGGCGAGCTGGTATCAAAACCTTACATCGATATTACGCTAAACCTGATGAAAACCTTTGGCGTTGAGATTGAGAACCAGGACTACCAACATTTTGTTGTCAAAGGTGGACAGCAGTACCAGTCCCCTGGCGCATACCTGGTGGAAGGGGATGCGTCATCGGCCTCGTATTTCCTTGCCGCCGGAGCGATTAAAGGCGGTACGGTGAAAGTCACCGGGATTGGCCGCAACAGCATGCAGGGCGATATTCGCTTTGCCGATGTGCTGGAAAAAATGGGCGCGACCGTGACGTGGGGAGATGATTTCATTGCCTGTACGCACGGGGAATTACACGCCATTGATATGGATATGAACCACATTCCGGATGCGGCGATGACGATTGCTACCGCGGCGCTGTTTGCGAAAGGCACCACGACTCTTCGCAACATCTACAACTGGCGAGTCAAGGAGACAGACCGTTTATTTGCGATGGCAACGGAGCTGCGTAAAGTGGGCGCTGAAGTGGAAGAGGGGCATGATTTTATCCGTATCACGCCACCTGCTACGTTAACATTTGCTGATATTGCGACCTATAACGATCACCGCATGGCGATGTGTTTCTCGCTGGTGGCGCTGTCTGACACGCCAGTCACTATTCTTGACCCTAAATGCACGGCCAAAACCTTCCCGGATTATTTCGAACAGTTGGCACGTATTAGTACACCTGCCTGATTTGATGGCCGCACTACCACGTGCGGCACATTCTGACATCCTCGATTGCCCATTTATTCTACACTCAGCTTCAATGATTCTGTATTTTTCACACAAAGATAACGATCGTTGACGTTGGCGCGTATAATGCGCGGCGTTTACGTTAACGTATGCCTGTTTAAGGAGAAAAAGATGACGGCAATTGCCCCGGTTATTACCATTGATGGCCCAAGCGGTGCAGGTAAAGGCACCTTGTGCAAAGCAATGGCGGAAGCATTGCAGTGGCATCTGTTAGATTCTGGCGCGATTTATCGTGTACTGGCGCTTGCGGCGTTACATCACCATGTTGATGTCGCCTCTGAAGATGCGCTGGTCCCGCTGGCGTCACATCTGGATGTGCGTTTTATCTCAACAGACGGCAATCTGGAAGTTATCCTGGAAGGTGAAGATGTTAGCGGTGAAATCCGCACTCAGGAAGTGGCAAACGCCGCCTCTCAGGTTGCTGCGTTTCCCCGTGTGCGCGAAGCGCTGTTGCGTCGTCAACGCGCCTTCCGTGAAGCACCGGGATTAATCGCTGACGGACGCGACATGGGGACCGTGGTATTCCCTGACGCGCCGGTGAAAATTTTTCTGGACGCTTCCTCGCAAGAACGTGCGCATCGACGTATGCTACAGTTGCAGGAGAAGGGCTTTAGTGTTAACTTTGAACGCCTTTTGGCCGAGATCGAAGAACGCGACGACCGCGATCGAAACCGTGCGGTAGCGCCGTTAGTTCCTGCTGTTGATGCCTTAGTTTTGGATTCAACCCGATTAAGCATTGAGCAAGTGATTGAAAAAGCGTTACAATACGCGCGCCAAAAACTGGCACTCGCTTAAGTGCGACCGAATTTGCAGTACCCCCGTAGCAATGGAGTGTTAGCGGGTATGTTAAACAACCCCATCCGGCATGGAGCCAGGTGGACGTTAAATATGAAACCTGAAGATTAAACATGACAGAATCTTTTGCTCAACTATTTGAAGAATCCTTAAAAACAATTGAAACCCGTCCGGGTTCCATCGTTCGTGGTGTTGTTGTTGCTATCGACAAAGATATCGTACTGGTTGACGCCGGTCTGAAATCTGAGTCTGCCATTCCGGCAGAGCAGTTCAAAAACGCCCAGGGCGAGCTGGAAATCCAGGTTGGTGACGAAGTTGACGTTGCTCTGGATGCAGTAGAAGACGGCTTCGGTGAAACTCTGCTGTCCCGTGAAAAAGCTAAACGTCACGAAGCTTGGATCACGCTGGAAAAAGCTTACGAAGAAGCTGCGACCGTTACTGGTGTTATCAATGGCAAAGTCAAGGGTGGCTTCACTGTTGAGCTGAATGGTATTCGCGCGTTCCTGCCGGGTTCCCTGGTAGACGTTCGTCCGGTCCGCGACACGCTGCACCTGGAAGGCAAAGAGCTTGAATTCAAAGTAATCAAGCTGGATCAGAAACGTAACAACGTCGTTGTTTCCCGTCGTGCCGTTATCGAATCCGAAAACAGCGCAGAACGCGATCAGCTGCTGGAAAACCTGCAGGAAGGCATGGAAGTTAAAGGTATCGTTAAGAACCTCACTGACTACGGTGCATTCGTTGATCTGGGTGGCGTTGACGGCCTGCTGCACATCACCGACATGGCATGGAAACGCGTTAAGCATCCGAGCGAAATCGTAAACGTTGGCGACGAAATCACTGTTAAAGTGCTGAAGTTCGACCGCGAGCGTACTCGTGTATCTCTGGGCCTGAAACAGCTGGGCGAAGATCCATGGGTAGCTATCGCTAAGCGTTATCCGGAAGGTACCAAACTGACTGGTCGCGTGACCAACCTGACCGACTACGGCTGCTTCGTTGAAATCGAAGAAGGCGTTGAAGGCCTGGTTCACGTTTCCGAAATGGATTGGACCAACAAAAACATCCACCCGTCCAAAGTTGTTAACGTTGGCGACGTAGTGGAAGTTATGGTTCTGGATATCGACGAAGAACGTCGTCGTATCTCCCTGGGTCTGAAGCAGTGCAAAAACAACCCATGGCAGCAGTTCGCGGAAACCCACAACAAGGGTGACCGTGTTGAAGGTAAAATCAAGTCTATCACTGACTTCGGTATCTTCATCGGCCTGGACGGCGGCATCGACGGCCTGGTTCACCTGTCTGACATCTCCTGGAACGTTGCAGGCGAAGAAGCAGTTCGTGAATACAAAAAAGGCGACGAAATCGCAGCAGTTGTTCTGCAGGTTGACGCAGAACGTGAGCGTATCTCTCTGGGCGTTAAACAGCTCGCAGAAGATCCGTTCAACAACTGGGTTGCACTGAACAAGAAAGGCGCAATCGTAAACGGTAAAGTGACTGCAGTTGACGCTAAAGGCGCAACCGTAGAACTGGCTGACGGCGTTGAAGGTTACCTGCGCGCTTCTGAAGCTTCACGTGACCGCGTTGAAGATGCAACTCTGGTTCTGAGCGTAGGCGACGACGTTGAAGCTAAATTCACCGGCGTTGATCGTAAGAACCGTGCAATCAGCCTGTCTGTTCGTGCTAAAGACGAAGCTGATGAGAAAGATGCAATCGCAACTGTTAACAAACAGGAAGATGCAAACTTCTCTAACAACGCAATGGCTGAAGCTTTCAAAGCAGCTAAAGGCGAGTAATATCGAGTGCTTCAAATCCTTTGTGCTATTAACAGCACAAAGGGTGACGAGTAGCTTGACAGATTACAGGATTCGTCCTGTAATCAATGACAAAGGGCGGCTACGGCCGCCCTTAATCAATGCAGCAGCTAATTTTGCCTTTAAGGAACCGGAGGAATCATGACCAAGTCAGAATTGATCGAAAGACTTGCAACCCAGCAGCCTCACATTCCCGCGAAAGCGGTTGAAGACGCGGTAAAAGAGATGCTGGAACATATGGCCTCGACTCTGGCGCAGGGCGAGCGTATTGAAATCCGCGGTTTCGGTAGTTTTTCTCTGCATTACCGCGCACCACGTACCGGACGTAATCCGAAGACTGGCGATAAAGTGGATCTGGAAGGAAAATATGTTCCGCACTTTAAACCGGGTAAAGAGCTGCGCGATCGCGCCAATATTTACGGCTAAGTTTTTCACAAAACTTAACGTCGAGAAAAGCACCTGTAGGGGTGCTTTTTTCATTTCTGCTTGCCCATATTGGAACCCGCCTCTCAGTTAAATTGCACATTACATCCTTCGCGTAATAACAGCAGAACACACGCCGGAAAACGAAAAATTGCTGCCAGACAACCGCTGCGTTGTCCTGCACACTTCCTGTAACAGGGAGGTGTTTTGTGAAAATAACAACGGTCAGTTCGTGTGCATTGTGCGGTATTCTCCCGCTTACGGTATTACCCTCACTGCCCGAAATGCTGTACGTCAGCGGCCTGTTTTGCCTGGCGTGTGTGCTCTGTCTTATTCCGCACAAGTATCTGCATTATGCCGGGTTAACGCTGTTGTTCTTTCTCTGGGGAATACTGGCGGCGAAAGACGCTACCTGGGCGGGCAATACGCTCCCCGCTAACACTCAGCAGGCCATAGTACAAATAACCGGCACTGACCATATGACCACGCACTATGGACAGATTACCCACCTGCAGGGGAGACGAATATTTCCGGCGCAGGGGATCGTACTGTATGGACAATACTTACCTGGTGAGGTTTGTGCGGGTCAGAAATGGGCGATGACGCTTAAGGTTCGCGCGGTACACGGCCAATTAAATGAAGGGGGATTTGATAGCCAGCGCTATGCGTTAGCACAGCATCAACCGCTGACGGGACGCTTCCTGCAGGCAAGTGTCATTTCGCCACAGTGTAGCCTGCGTGCCCGTTATCTCTCTTCGTTGAATACAACGTTATCCGCTTATCCCTGGCAGCAGGTGATACTGGGCCTGGGAATGGGGGAGCGACTCTCTGTTTCGCAAGAGGTGAAAACCATTATGCGCGACACCGGAACGGCGCATTTGATGGCTATTTCCGGGCTACATATTGCCTTTGCCGCGCTTTTAGCCGCCGGGCTAATTCGCGGTGGGCAATTTTTTATGCCAACCCGCTGGATCGCCTGGCAGGTTCCGCTGGTGGGCGGAATCGCCTGTGCGACGTTTTATGCATGGTTAACAGGGCTACAGCCTCCCGCATTACGCACCGTGGTTGCACTGATTGTCTGGGGTGCGCTTAAACTGAGCGGGCGGCAGTGGAGTGGGTGGGCTGTCTGGACATGCTGTCTGGCTGCAATTGTGATGGTTGATCCCGTTGCTGTTCTCTCACAAAGCCTGTGGTTGTCCGCGTTTGCCGTTGCGGCACTGATATTCTGGTATCAATGGTTTCCACTGCCCGAATGGTCACTCTCCCGTGTGGGACGCGTAGTTCTCGAGCTGGCGCATCTCCAGTTAGGTATCACGCTCCTGCTTCTGCCAGTGCAAATCGCCCTGTTTCACGGTATCAGCCTGACCTCATTTCTGGCCAATTTGTTTGCCGTACCGTTGGTCACGTTTGTTTCTGTCCCGCTGATACTCGCGGGTATGATTGTGCACTTAACCGGGCCGCTGGTTGTCGAGACCGGGTGCTGGTATCTGGCCGATCGATCGCTGGCACTCTTATTCTGGGCGCTCAATAGTCTGCCAGAAGGTTGGATCAACATTGACCAACGCTGGCAATGGCTTTCGTTATCGCCCTGGGTGATGCTCGTTGCATGGCGACTGAATGCATGGCGTACCTTACCGGTGGTCTGCATTTCGGCAGTGCTTTTGTTGAGCTTGCCATTCTGGCGACCTGCGCGAACGCAAGTGTGGCAGGTGTATATGCTGGATGTTGGGCAAGGACTGGCAATGGTCATCGCCCGTAATGGTAAAGCAATCCTCTACGATACCGGGCTGGCATGGCCTGGGGGTGATAGCGCACAGCAGTTGATCATCCCCTGGTTACGCTGGCACAACCTGACACCTGAAGGGATCGTGTTGAGCCATGAACATCTGGACCATCGGGGGGGAATGGACTCGTTACTGAAAACCTGGCCAGCAATGTGGGTGAGAAGCCCGCTAGGATGGAAAGGCCATTTACCCTGTTTTCGCGGCGAGAGCTGGCAATGGCAGGGATTAAAGTTCAGCGCTCACTGGCCGCTCCGTGGGACTAACGATCGGGGGAATAACCATTCCTGTGTGGTGAGAGTTGACGACGGCAAGCGCAGTTTTCTGCTGACCGGTGATATTGAATCTCCTGCAGAACAAAAAATGCTAAGTCATTACTGGCAGCATCTGCAGTCCACTTTTATTCAGGTACCGCATCATGGCAGCAATACTTCATCGTCATTAGCGTTTGTTCAGCGGGTTGCTGGGCAGGTGGCGGTAGCCTCAGCTTCACGCTATAACGCCTGGCGTCTGCCTTCCTGGAAAGTGAAGCAACGCTATCAGCAGCAGAGTTACCAATGGTTGGACACGCCTCATCAGGGGCAGGTTACACTAGACTTTTTCCCGGGAAATTGGCGGATACGCAGTTTGCGGGATCAGATTTTACCTCGTTGGTATCATCAGTGGTTTGGCGTGCCGGAGGATAACGGGTAGAATATACGGCTATTCTAACAAATGCTGGTTTTTTGAATGCATAACGATAAAGATCTCTCTACGTGGCAGACGTTTCGCCGACTATGGCCGACCATAGCGCCTTTTAAATCGGGTCTGATCGTGGCGGGTATAGCGTTAGTCCTGAACGCGGCCAGCGATACCTTCATGCTATCGCTCCTTAAACCATTACTGGATGATGGTTTTGGTAAAGCCGATCGCTCGGTGCTGATGTGGATGCCACTGGTGGTCATTGGACTGATGGTAGTACGTGGCTTAACCAGCTACGTCTCCAGCTACTGTATTTCCTGGGTGTCAGGCAAAGTGGTAATGACCATACGCCGCCGCCTGTTTGGTCATATGATGGGCATGCCCGTCGCTTTTTTTGATAAACAATCAACCGGTACGTTACTGTCTCGTATTACCTATGATTCAGAGCAAGTTGCGTCATCGTCTTCTGGCGCACTGATCACCGTAGTGCGTGAAGGGGCCTCGATTATTGGCCTGTTTATCATGATGTTTTATTACAGCTGGCAGCTGTCATTAATTCTGATTGTGCTGGCACCCATTGTGTCGATTGCGATCCGCGTGGTTTCCAAGCGTTTCCGTAGCATCAGTAAGAATATGCAAAACACTATGGGGCAAGTGACGACCAGTGCGGAGCAGATGCTGAAAGGCCACAAAGAAGTCTTGATTTTTGGTGGTCAGGAAGTCGAAACCAAACGTTTTGATAAAGTCAGTAACAAGATGCGTTTACAGGGCATGAAGATGGTTTCCGCGTCTTCTATCTCCGATCCAATCATTCAGTTGATTGCGTCGCTGGCGCTGGCTTTCGTATTGTATGCAGCCAGTTTCCCCAGCGTCATGGAAAACCTGACGGCAGGGACCATCACGGTGGTCTTCTCCTCAATGATCGCCCTGATGCGTCCGCTGAAGTCTCTGACTAACGTCAACGCCCAGTTCCAACGTGGTATGGCGGCGTGCCAGACCTTGTTCACTATTCTGGATAGCGAACAGGAAAAAGACGAAGGTAAACGCGTTATCGAACGTGCGACCGGCGATTTAGAGTTCCGTAACGTCACCTTTACCTATCCGGGTCGTGAAGTGCCTGCACTGCGTAACATCAACCTGCATATTCCGGCAGGAAAAACCGTTGCGCTGGTTGGGCGTTCAGGTTCAGGTAAATCCACCATCGCCAGTCTGATTACGCGCTTCTATGACATTGATG
Source organism: Citrobacter sp. KH_055_1 (assembly GCF_057838705.1). Classification (NCBI taxonomy): domain Bacteria; kingdom Pseudomonadati; phylum Pseudomonadota; class Gammaproteobacteria; order Enterobacterales; family Enterobacteriaceae; genus Citrobacter; species Citrobacter sp. KH_055_1. The sequence continues at coordinate 3,087,755 of NZ_CM174473.1, read as the reverse complement.
AAGGGCAAATTCTGATGGATGGACACGATCTGCGTGAATATACCCTGGCGGCCTTGCGCGATCAGGTTGCGCTGGTCTCGCAGAACGTGCACCTGTTTAACGACACGGTTGCCAATAACATCGCTTACGCACGTACGGATATCTACAGCCGCGAACAGATTGAAGAAGCGGCGCGTATGGCCTACGCCATGGACTTCATCAACAAGATGGATGATGGTCTGGATACGGTCATCGGCGAGAACGGCGTGCTGCTTTCCGGCGGTCAGCGCCAGCGTATTGCTATCGCCCGTGCCTTGCTGCGCGACAGCCCGATTCTGATCTTGGATGAAGCGACGTCGGCGCTGGATACCGAATCCGAACGCGCTATCCAGGCGGCTCTTGATGAACTGCAGAAGAACCGCACCTCGCTGGTCATTGCGCACCGTCTTTCGACCATCGAACAGGCGGATGAGATTGTCGTTGTGGAAGACGGGCTGATTGTTGAACGCGGCACCCATAGCGAACTGCTTGAACAGCGCGGTGTGTATGCGCAATTACACAAAATGCAATTTGGTCAATGATCGCGCGTATCTGGTCCGGTGAATCGCCGCTGTGGCGGTTGTTACTTCCGCTCTCCTGGCTATATGGTCTGGTGAGCGGGGTGATCCGCTTATGCTATACGCTTGGGCTTAAACGTGCATGGCGCGCACCGGTGCCGGTTGTGGTAGTTGGAAACCTTACAGCTGGCGGCAATGGTAAAACGCCAGTCGTTATTTGGTTGGTTGAACACCTGCAGCAACGCGGCATTCGTGTGGGCGTAGTTTCTCGCGGCTATGGCGGAAAAGCGCAGGCGTACCCGCTGTTGCTGACGGCGGACACCACGACGGCAGAAGCGGGCGATGAACCGGTACTGATCTTCCAGCGTACCGGCGTGCCGGTTGCTGTTTCTCCGGTAAGAGCCGATGCGGTAAAAGCCATTCTTGCTCATCATGACGTGCAGATTATCGTCACGGACGATGGTCTGCAGCATTATGCCCTGGCGCGCGATGTTGAAATCGTGGTGATTGACGGTGAACGTCGGTTTGGCAACGGCTGGTGGCTTCCCGCGGGGCCTATGCGGGAGCGAGCGGATCGGCTTAAATCGGTGGATGCGGCTATCGTCAACGGTGGTATTCCGCAGGCGGGAGAAATTCCGATGCGCCTTGAGCCGGGGCTGGCCGTTAATTTACGCACCGGCGAGCGCTGCGACGTTGCGCTGTTACCCAATATTGTTGCTATGGCTGGGATTGGCCATCCCCCGCGTTTCTTTGCCACCCTGGCGGCATGCGGGGCTAACCCACAGAAATGTGTCCCATTGGCAGACCATCAGTCTCTGACCTACAGTGACGTCAGTGCATTATTAGTTGCCGGACAAACGCTGGTGATGACGGAAAAAGACGCGGTGAAATGTCGCGCCTTTGCCGAGGATAACTGGTGGTACCTCCCTGTTGATGCGCATCTGTCGGGTGACCAGCCTGACGTATTACTTGATAGATTAACCTCGCTGGCTCGTTAACGGTTTCACGCTGCGGCAGCGACTGATTGATGAGGTTATCCATGTCGTTGCCGCACCTTTCTCTGACGGATGCTCGTCATCTTCACCTGGCAGCACAGGGCCTGCTGAAAAAAACACGTCGTCAGGCGACCCCGGCAGATATTCTTGCGACCATTACGCGTATGTCTTTACTGCAAATAGACACCATTAATATTGTCGCGCGTAGCCCTTATCTGGTGCTGTTCAGTCGCCTGGGCGACTATTCCCCGCAGTGGCTGGATGACTCGCTACTACGTGGTGAGTTGATGGAATATTGGGCGCATGAGGCGTGCTTCTTACCGCGCAGCGACTTTATGCTGATTCGCCATCGTATGCTTGCCCCAGAGAATATGGGCTGGAAGTACAAAGCCGCCTGGATGCAAGAGCATGTCCATGAGATTGAACAATTGCTTCATCACATTCAGCAAAATGGACCGGTGCGTTCAGCCGATTTTGAGCATCCGCGCAAGGGAACCAGCGGGTGGTGGGAATGGAAGCCGCAGAAACGTCATCTTGAAGGACTGTTCACCGCCGGTAGGGTGATGGTGGTGGAGCGGCGTAATTTCCAGCGGGTCTATGATGTAACGCATCGGGTTATGCCGCACTGGGATGATGAACGAGACTTGCTTTCGCAGACGCAAGCGGAAACGGCCATGCTGGACAACAGTGCGCGCAGCCTCGGTATTTTCCGCGAACCGTGGCTGGCGGACTACTATCGATTGAAGCGTCCAGAACTCAAAAACTGGCGTGATGTGCGCGCAGAGCAACGGAAAATCATCCCTGTCGATGTCGAAAGGTTGGGGCCTATGTGGCTCCATAGCGATCTTCTACCATTGCTTGAACAGGCAAAGGCGGGCAAATTAACAGCCACCCACAGTGCTGTGTTATCTCCCTTTGACCCGGTGGTCTGGGATCGTAAACGCGCGGAGCAGTTGTTTGATTTTAACTATCGGCTGGAGTGCTATACGCCAGCGCCGAAACGGCAATACGGCTATTTTGTTTTGCCTTTGCTGCATCGTGGGCAACTGGTGGGTCGTATGGATGCTAAAATGCACCGTAAAACGGGCGTGCTAGAGATTATCTCACTATGGTTGCAGGATGGCGTCAAACCGGGAATTACCCTGCAAAGGGGCGTGTTCCAGGCCATCGATGATTTTGCGCGCTGGCAACAGGCGACACGCGTTACGCTGGGACGCTATCCTGACAGTTTATTTGTCGACTGCCGTGATGGCTGGGAAATAGCCCCAGCCCGCTAAACGAATATGTTAATATTTACGGATTCACAATCCGGTCCATCTGGAGGAACTATGGATCATCGTCTGCTTGAAATTATTGCCTGCCCGGTATGCAATGGAAAACTCTGGTACAACCAGGAAAAACAGGAACTTATTTGTAAGCCGGATAACCTGGCGTTCCCACTGCGAGACGGTATTCCCGTGTTGCTGGAAACGGAAGCTCGCGCCCTGACGGCGGATGAGAGTAAATCATGAGTTTTGTGGTCATTATTCCCGCGCGCTATGCGTCTACGCGCCTGCCCGGTAAGCCACTGCTGGATATCAACGGCAAACCGATGATCGTGCATGTTCTGGAGCGTGCGCGCGAGTCCGGTGCCGATCGCATTATTGTTGCTACCGATCATGAAGATGTTGCTCGCGCAGTCGAAGCGGTGGGTGGGGAAGTGTGCATGACGCGCGCCGATCACCAGTCCGGAACGGAGCGCCTGGCGGAAGTCGTCGAGAAATGTGGTTTTAGCGACGATACCGTTATTGTGAACGTGCAGGGTGATGAGCCGATGATCCCGGCGGTCATTATTCGGCAGGTAGCAGAGAACCTGGCGCAGCGGCAGGTCGGTATGGCAACGCTTGCCGCGCCGATCCACACCACGGAAGAAGCCTTTAATCCTAATGCGGTAAAAGTGGTACTGGATTCGGAAGGTTATGCGCTCTATTTCTCACGGGCAACTATTCCCTGGGATCGCGATCGTTTTGCCAAAAGTCTTGAAACCGTCGGTGATACTTTCCTGCGTCACCTGGGGATTTATGGCTATCGCGCCGGTTTTATCCGTCGCTATGTTAATTGGCAGCCGAGCCCGCTTGAGCATATTGAAATGCTGGAGCAGCTCCGCGTACTGTGGTACGGCGAAAAAATTCACGTTGCTGTGGCAAAAGAAGTACCCGGCACAGGTGTTGATACCGCCGAAGATCTCGAGCGCGTTCGCGCAGAAATGCGTTAGTTTTTCTAATCACACTCCCCTCACTACAGATTGATATCTGACGAGTATTAGTGGGAGGAGTGTCGTATCTTGATTCTTTTCTTCCACTTTTCTGTTCATCAATTGATCTCATCCGGGTGACATCCGTCTGCACGACGCTCATTATGAAAGCAGTCGCATTTATGAGGGCCATCTGAAATGGAACAGTTGCGTGCCGAACTCAGTCATTTACTGGGTGAAAAACTCAGTCGTATAGAATGCGTGAATGAAAAAGCGGATACAGCGCTGTGGGCATTGTATGACAGCCAGGGAAACCCGATGCCGCTGATGGCGAGAAGTTTCACTACGCCGGGTATGGCACAGCAGCTGGCATGGAAAACGTCCATGCTGGCGCGCAGTGGTACGGTACGTATGCCGGTCATTTATGGTGTCCTGACGCACGAGGAACATCCTGGCCCGGACGTGCTGCTACTTGAGCGCTTACGCGGCGTGCCGGTGGAAGCACCTGCCAGAACGCCCGAGCGTTGGGAACATTTAAAAGATCAGATTGTAGAAGGTATGCTGTCATGGCATCGCCAGGACAGTCGCGGATGTGTTGGTGAGGTGGATAATACCCAGGAAAATTTCTGGCCATCCTGGTATCGTCAACGTGTGGAGGTGTTGTGGAGCACCCTCAACCAGTTCAGCAATACCGGGTTAACGATGCAGGACAAACGGATTTTGTTTCGTACCCGAGAGTGCCTGCCCAGCCTGTTCGAAGGTTTTAACGATAACTGCGTTCTGATCCACGGCAATTTCAGTTTGCGCAGTATGCTCAAAGATGCCCGTAGCGATCAGCTCCTGGCAATGGTCGGGCCGGGATTAATGCTCTGGGCGCCAAGAGAGTTTGAGCTGTTCCGGCTGATGGATAATGCGCTGGCGGAAAGCCTGTTGTGGCAATATCTGCAACGCGCGCCCGTGGCGGAGTCGTTCATCTGGCGACGCTGGCTGTATGTGTTGTGGGATGAAGTCGCCCAGTTGGTCAATACCGGGCGTTTCAGTCGGTCTAACTTTGATCTGGCAACCAAATCACTGTTGCCCTGGCTCGCCTGATGAGCCCTTCAACCACTGCCAGATCCTTCCCAGCGTTTCGTAGCCGACGCGATCGCTGTGCATCAGCCAGACGGGGGACGGAATGGCGCGCTCCCACGGGTTCAGCGGAGAGTCTATCGCCAGTTGATTAGCGGGTGCTGGTAGCGGATGCAGTCCGGCCTGCTGGAAGAAGATCATCGCGCGCGGTAAATGTGATGCGGAGGTCACCAGCAGGAATGGCGCGTCACCGATTGTTTTTTTCACTGCGGCGGCTTCTTCTTCGGTATCTTTAGGTTCATCCAGGGTAATTATCTCACTGCGGGGAACCCCCAGTGATTGCGCCACTCGGGCACCAACTTCAGCAGTGCTGACGGGATTGGTCTTAGCTGCAGCACCAGTAAAGATAAGTTTCGATCCCGGATTGGCTCGCCACAGGCGCAGACCTTCATTGAGGCGCGGAAGGCTATTATTGATAAGATTTGAACTCGGCGCCCATTGCGGGTTCCACGTATAACCTCCGCCCAGTACCACAACAAACTCGACTTTCTGCGTATCCTGCCAGGTGGGATAGGTATCCTCAATCGGTTTTAGCAGACTATCGGCGACGGGCTGCAAGCTGAGCAGCAAAAGTGCCAGCCAGCTAAGGCTAATACACACTTTCCCTGTTTTCTGAAAGCGACTAAACCACACTAGCGCCAGTCCTATCCCCATCACCAGCAGCATCAACGGAAGCGGCAGCATCATACCGCCAATCACTTTCTTCAGCGTAAAAAGCATCCTTTTTGGTTCCTTTTTTAACCATACAGCAGAAGATCAGCAGGGATATTACACCAGAAAGGTTCATTCTCGGCGTGGGTGTGACAAAATAGCGGTTTTACTTAGTCACCCTTAAGCCAGCATGTGGAGTGCGCGATGCGGGATCGCAATTTTGATGATATTGCCGAGAAGTTTTCCCGTAACATTTACGGTACCACCAAAGGTCAGCTTCGTCAGACGATCCTCTGGCAGGATCTGGACACGCTGCTTGCCGACTACGCGGGCCAAACGTTGCGTGTGCTTGATGCGGGTGGCGGAGAAGGGCAGACAGCCATTCTGATGGCGCAGCGGGGCCATCACGTCACCTTGTGCGATCTTTCTGCTGAAATGGTGGCGCGAGCGCAACGAGCGGCAGAAGAGCAAGGTGTGAGCGACAACATGCATTTTATACATTGTGCCGCTCAGGACATTCCGCAGCATTTGGATTCTCAGGTTGATCTGATATTGTTTCATGCTGTGCTGGAATGGGTGGCTGACCCGCAAGCGGTCTTAAAAACACTGTGGTCGATGTTACGCCCGGGCGGTGCTTTATCGCTGATGTTCTACAATGCAAACGGTCTGTTGATGCGTAATGTGTTGGTCGGTAATTTCGGCTATGTACAGCAGGGAATGTATAAAAAGAAACGGCGCACGTTGTCTCCCGATTTCCCGCGCGACCCTCAGCAAGTCTATGGCTGGCTGGAGGATATCGGCTGGGAGATAACCGGTAAAACGGGCGTGAGGGTGTTTCATGATTATCTGCGTGATAAACAAAAACAGCATGACTGTTTTGACGCTTTAACAGAAATAGAAACGCGCTATTGTCGCCAGGAGCCGTTTATCAGCCTTGGGCGTTATATTCATGTCACCGCGCGCAAACCGCAGATGCAAGGATAACCTATGAGTGAATTTTCCCAGACAGTCCCCGAACTGGTTGCCTGGGCCAGAAAAAATGACTTTTCCATCTCTCTGCCGGTAGACAGACTTTCTTTTCTGCTGGCTGTGGCTACGCTGAACGGTGAGCGGCTTGACGGTGAGATGAGTGAAGGCGAACTGGTGGATGCATTCCGCCATGTCAGTGATGCGTTTGAGCAAACCAGCGAAACCATCGGCGTGCGCGCCAACAACGCGATCAACGATATGGTGCGTCAACGTCTGCTGAACCGCTTTACCAGCGAGCAGGCGGAAGGAAACGCCATTTATCGTCTGACGCCATTGGGGATTGGCATCACCGATTATTACATCCGCCAGCGTGAGTTCTCGACGCTGCGCCTTTCCATGCAGCTCTCAATTGTGGCTGGGGAACTGAAGCGCGCGGCAGATGCGGCCGAAGAAGGCGGCGATGAGTTCCACTGGCACCGCAATGTGTACGCACCGCTGAAATATTCGGTGGCGGAAATCTTCGACAGCATCGACCTGACGCAGCGCATTATGGATGAGCAGCAGCAGCAGGTGAAAGACGACATTGCCCAATTGCTGAATAAAGACTGGCGGGCGGCGATTTCCAGCTGCGAAATGCTGCTGTCTGAAACCTCCGGCACGCTGCGTGAACTGCAGGACACGCTGGAAGCAGCGGGGGATAAGCTACAGGCTAACCTGCTGCGTATTCAGGACTCCACCATGACCCATGACGATCTGCATTTCGTTGACCGTCTGGTGTTCGACTTACAGAGCAAGCTTGACCGTATTATAAGCTGGGGTCAGCAATCCATCGATCTGTGGATCGGCTACGATCGCCACGTGCATAAATTCATCCGTACCGCGATTGATATGGATAAAAACCGCGTCTTTGCTCAGCGTTTGCGCCAGTCTGTCCAGACTTACTTTGACGATCCGTGGGCGTTGACCTATGCCAATGCCGATCGTCTGTTGGACATGCGTGACGAAGAGATGGTGTTGCGTGATGAAGAGGTCACTGGGGAACTGCCGCCGGACCTTGAGTATGAAGAATTTAACGAGATCCGTGAACAGCTGGCAGCGATCATCGAAGAACAGTTGGCTATCTATAAATCCAGACAAACGCCACTGGATCTCGGTTTGGTAGTGCGCGAGTATCTGGCGCAATATCCGCGCGCGCGTCACTTCGACGTTGCGCGTATTGTTATCGATCAGGCGGTACGCCTTGGCGTAGCGCAAGCAGATTTCACCGGACTGCCAGCCAAATGGCAGCCGATTAATGATTACGGAGCCAAGGTACAGGCGCATGTCATTGACAAATATTGAAAAAGTGATGCCGGTTAAGCTGGCGCAGGCGCTGGCGAATCCGTTATTTCCGGCGCTGGACAGCGCATTACGTTCGGGCCGACATATCGGGCTGGATGAGCTGGATAATCATGCCTTCCTGATGGACTTTCAGGAATATTTTGAAGAATTTTACAGCCGCTATAACGTGGAGCTCATTCGCGCCCCGGAGGGTTTTTTCTACCTTCGTCCGCGCTCGACCACGCTTATTCCGCGCTCAGTATTGTCTGAACTGGACATGATGGTTGGTAAAATTCTTTGCTATCTCTATCTCAGCCCGGAACGTCTGGCCAATGAAGGGATTTTTACCCAGCAAGAACTGTACGACGAACTGCTGACGTTGGCGGACGAAGCTAAATTGCTCAGGCTGGTGAATAACCGCTCCACCGGCTCGGACGTTGACCGTCAGAAGCTGCAGGAAAAAGTACGTTCTTCATTAAACCGCCTGCGCCGCTTAGGCATGGTGTGGTTTATGGGCCATGACAGTAGCAAATTCCGCATTACGGAATCGGTGTTCCGCTTTGGCGCGGATGTGCGCAGCGGTGACGATCCGCGCGAAGCGCAGCGTCGTTTAATTCGTGATGGTGAGGCGATGTCGGTCGAAAATAATCTGCAACTCAACGATGAGCCAGAAGAGAATCAGCTGGACAGTGGAGAGGAAGAATAATGATTGAACGCGGTAAATTTCGCTCACTAACGCTGATCAACTGGAATGGTTTTTTTGCCCGCACGTTTGACCTGGATGAACTGGTTACCACGTTGTCCGGCGGGAACGGTGCCGGTAAATCCACCACTATGGCGGCATTTGTTACGGCATTGATTCCGGACTTAACCTTGCTGCATTTCCGTAATACCACCGAAGCCGGTGCGACCAGCGGATCGCGCGATAAAGGCCTGCACGGTAAGCTCAAAGCGGGTGTCTGTTACTCGATGCTCGACGTCCTGAATTCGCGTCATCAACGCGTAGTGGTTGGCGTGCGCTTGCAACAGGTCGCCGGGCGCGATCGTAAAGTGGATATCAAACCGTTCGCCATTCAGGGGCTGCCGATGTCGGTACAGCCAACCGAACTGGTCACAGAAACGTTGAACGAGCGTCAAGCGCGCGTCCTGTCTCTTGCAGAGCTGAAAGATAAGCTTGAGGAGATGGAAGGCGTCCAGTTTAAGCAATTCAACTCGATAACGGATTATCACTCGCTGATGTTCGATTTGGGCATCATCGCTCGTCGTCTGCGTTCCGCTTCCGATCGAAGCAAATTCTATCGTCTGATTGAAGCCTCGCTTTATGGCGGGATTTCCAGCGCCATCACCCGTTCGCTTCGTGACTACCTGCTGCCGGAAAACGGCGGGGTGCGTAAAGCGTTCCAGGATATGGAAGCCGCGCTGCGTGAAAACCGCATGACGCTGGAAGCCATACGCGTGACCCAGTCTGACCGCGACCTGTTTAAGCACCTGATCAGCGAAGCGACCAACTACGTGGCGGCGGACTATATGCGCCATGCCAACGAACGTCGTATTCACCTGGATAAAGCGCTGGAATATCGTCGTGAGCTGCACACGTCACGTAAACAACTGGCGGCAGAGCAGTATAAGCACGTGGATATGGCGCGTGAGCTGGGCGAGCATAATGGCGCCGAAGGCGACCTTGAAGCCGATTATCAGGCGGCCAGCGATCACCTGAATCTGGTGCAAACCGCGCTGCGTCAGCAGGAAAAAATTGAACGTTATGAAGCGGATCTCGAAGAGTTACAGATCCGTCTCGAAGAACAAAATGAAGTGGTGGCGGAAGCCGCCGATCGCCAGGAAGACAACGAAGCGCGGGCGGAAGCCGCCGAGCTGGAAGTGGATGAGCTGAAAAACCAGCTTGCCGATTATCAGCAGGCGCTGGACGTCCAGCAAACGCGTGCGATTCAGTATACTCAGGCGATTCAGGCACTGAGCCGGGCCAAAGAGATCTGTCATTTACCGGATCTGACGCCAGACTCCGCAGCGGAGTGGCTGGAAACCTTCCAGGCGAAAGAGCAGGAAGCCACGGAAAAACTACTGACGCTCGAACAAAAAATGAGCGTGGCGCAAACCGCGCACAGCCAGTTCGAACAAGCCTATCAGCTGGTGGCGGCGATAAACGGCCCGCTGGCGCGCGGCGAAGCCTGGAGCGTGGCGCGTGAGCTGCTGCGTGAAGGCGTTGAGCAACGGCATCTGGCGGAGCAGGTTCAGCCGCTGCGCATGCGGCTGAACGAGCTGGAACAGCGTCTGCGCGAACAGCAGGAGGCCGAGCGTTTGCTGGCTGAATTCTGTAAGCGTCAGGGTAAACACTTCGACATCGACGAGCTGGAAGCCCTGCACCAGGAGCTGGAAGCCCGCATCGCGTCCTTGTCTGATAGCGTGTCGTCTGCCAGCGAACAGCGTATGACCCTGCGTCAGGAGCAGGAACAGCTGCAATCCCGCATTCAGCATTTAATGCAACGAGCCCCTGTCTGGCTGGCGGCGCAAAATAGCCTCAACCAGCTCAGCGAGCAGTGCGGTGAAGAGTTTACCTCCAGCCAGGAGGTCACCGAATATCTGCAACAACTGCTGGAGCGCGAACGCGAAGCCATTGTTGAGCGTGATGAAGTCGGCGCACGTAAAAACGCGGTAGATGAAGAGATAGAACGCTTAAGTCAGCCGGGGGGCGCAGAAGATCAGCGCCTCAACGCACTGGCCGAACGTTTTGGTGGCGTGCTGCTGTCAGAAATCTACGATGACGTCAGCCTTGAAGATGCCCCGTACTTCTCCGCGCTGTATGGCCCGTCGCGCCATGCCATCGTGGTCCCGGACCTGTCGCTGGTCACCGAACAGCTGTCTGGACTGACGGATTGCCCGGAAGATCTCTATTTCATCGAAGGGGACCCGCAGTCGTTTGATGACAGCGTCTTCAGCGTGGATGAACTGGAAGGCGCGGTGGTGGTGAAAACCGCCGAGCGTCAGTGGCGTTATTCTCGCTTCCCGACGGTACCGATTTTTGGTCGCGCCGCGCGGGAAAGCCGCATAGAAACCCTGCATGCCGAACGTGAAGGGCTGTCCGAACGCTTCGCCACGCTCTCGTTTGACGTCCAGAAAACGCAACGTCTGCACCAGGCGTTTAGCCGCTTTATCGGCAGCCATCTGTCGGTGGCGTTTGAGTCCGATCCCGAGGCGGAAATTCGCCAACTGAACAGCCGCCGCGTTGAGCTGGAGCGTGCGCTGACCAATCATGAAAATGATAACCAGCAGCAACGCATGCAGTTTGAACAGGCGAAAGAGGGCGTCTCAGCCCTTAACCGCCTGTTGCCGCGTTTGAATCTGCTGGCCGACGACACCTTAGCTGATCGCGTGGACGAAATCCGCGAACGTCTGGATGAAGCCCAGGAGGCCGCGCGTTTCGTTCAGCAGCATGGTAATCAGCTTGCCAAACTGGAGCCGATGGTTTCGGTTCTGCAAAATGACCCCGAGCAGTTTGAACAGTTAAAAGAAGACTACGCATACTCGCAGCAAATGCAGCGTGACGCGCGTCAGCAGGCGTTTGCGCTGACTGAAGTCGTCCAGCGCCGCGCGCACTTTAGCTATTCCGACTCGGCAGATATGCTCAGCGGTAACAGCGATCTGAACGAGAAGCTACGTGAACGTCTGGAGCACGCAGAAGCTGAACGTACCCGTGCTCGTGAAGCCTTGCGCAGTCATGCTGCACAGCTAAGTCAGTACAGCCAGGTAATGGCGTCGCTGAAAAGCTCGTATGACACCAAAAAAGAGCTGCTAAACGATTTACAGCGCGAGCTGCAGGATATTGGCGTTCGCGCCGACAGCGGAGCGGAAGAACGAGCGCGTATCCGTCGTGATGAGCTGCATGCGCAACTCAGCAACAACCGTGCGCGCCGTAACCAACTGGAAAAAGCACTGACCTTCTGCGAAGCGGAAATGGATAACCTGACCCGCAGGCTGCGTAAGCTGGAACGTGATTACTTTGAAATGCGTGAGCAGGTGGTCATGGCGAAAGCCGGATGGTGCGCCGTGATGCGCATGGTGAAAGACAATGGCGTTGAACGTCGTCTGCACCGTCGCGAGCTGGCTTATCTTTCCGGGGATGAATTACGTTCAATGTCGGATAAGGCGTTGGGTGCGCTACGTCTGGCGGTGGCGGATAACGAACACCTGCGTGACGTACTGCGCATGTCCGAAGATCCGAAGCGTCCGGAACGCAAAATCCAGTTCTTCGTGGCGGTCTACCAGCATCTGCGCGAACGTATTCGTCAGGATATTATCCGCACCGACGATCCGGTGGAAGCCATCGAGCAAATGGAAATTGAGCTTAGCCGCCTGACGGAAGAGTTAACCTCGCGTGAACAGAAGCTGGCGATCAGCTCCCGCAGCGTGGCGAACATCATCCGTAAGACTATCCAGCGCGAGCAAAACCGTATTCGTATGCTGAACCAGGGTCTGCAAAACGTCTCCTTTGGTCAGGTTAACAGCGTTCGTCTGAACGTTAACGTGCGTGAAACCCACGCCACGTTGCTGGATGTCCTGTCCGAGCAGCACGAGCAGCACCAGGATCTGTTTAACAGCAACCGCCTGACCTTCTCGGAAGCGCTGGCGAAGCTGTATCAGCGTCTGAATCCGCAGATTGACATGGGGCAGCGCACGCCGCAAACCATTGGTGAAGAGCTACTGGACTACCGCAACTATCTGGAAATGGAAGTTGAAGTTAACCGTGGTTCAGACGGCTGGCTGCGTGCTGAGTCCGGTGCGCTGTCAACGGGTGAAGCGATCGGTACCGGGATGTCGATTCTGGTGATGGTGGTACAAAGCTGGGAAGATGAAGGACGTAGACTGCGTGGGAAAGATATTTCCCCGTGTCGTCTGCTGTTCCTTGATGAGGCCGCACGACTGGATGCACGCTCAATCGCGACCCTGTTTGAACTGTGCGAGCGTTTGCAGATGCAGCTTATTATCGCCGCGCCGGAGAACATCAGCCCGGAGAAAGGCACCACCTATAAACTGGTGCGTAAGGTCTTCCAGAATACTGAGCACGTTCATGTAGTGGGTCTGCGCGGGTTTGCACCGCAGCTTCCTGAACCGCTGCCCGGAACGGAAGATGCCTCATCACAGGCAAGTTAAGTCAGGAAGGCGGCTAAAGGGCCGCCTTCTTCTTTTCTGAAAAGGACTCAATGCCTGGTGTAATTTCTTTATATTTCTTTACATTAGGTTAGGCAAAAACGATTTGATGTTTATATACTGAAGATAAGCCCGACGCGTCACCGGGCTTGCTCGTCATACTTCAGAGCGTATTGGCGTTTTACAGGCCCGCCCCGAGATAATCGGGAGAATACAGACGGCCTGGCTATTTAAGTATGATAAAGAAAACAGGGGGCAAGGGATGTTGCTTAATAAAATGTGTGGTCGTCGGCTGTCGGCAATCAGTTTGTGCCTGGCCGTAACATTCGCTCCGCTGTTCAATGCGCAGGCCGATGAGCCTGAAATGATCCCTGGCGACAGCTCAGCGACCGTCAGCGAGCAGCCAACCGCGTTATCGCAGCCGCAGGGACAATCTTTCGCCACAGCCGTGATGGCGGGTATTCAGGCGCTGCCGGATGGCGCGTCTGTGGATAATGCTCGCGCAGAATTACGTTCTCAACTTCCAGTAGGTTATACGCCGGTTTACATGAGCCAACTGGAGTTGCTGTACGCCGCCCGCGATATGAAACCAATGTGGGAAAATCGCGATGCGGTCAAAGCCTTTCAGCAACAGCTCGCCGAGGTAGCGATTGCCGGTTTTCAGCCGCAGTTCACCAATTGGGTGGCTTTATTGACCGACCCAGGCGTAACGGGCCTGGCGCGGGATGCCGTTCTTTCTGACGCGATGATGGGCTACCTTCACTTTATTGCCAATATCCCGGTCAAAGGCAATCGCTGGCTCTACAGCGACAAGCCTTACGCGCTGACTACGCCGCCCATTTCAGTGATTAATCAATGGCAGGTGGCATTGGATAACGGCCAGTTAACCCCCTTTATAGCCAGTCTGACGCCGCAGCACCCGCAGTACGCGGCGATGCATGAATCGCTGCTGAAGCTGGTGGGCGATTCACGTCCGTGGCCACAGTTAACCAGCACAGCCACGCTGCGCCCAGGTGAATGGAGTAATGATATTCCGGCCCTGCGCGAAATTTTGCAGCGCACCGGCATGCTGGATGCGACAGTCAGTACATCTGCCCGAGAAGGGCGTAGTGCTTACGACAGTGAACTGGTTGCGGCGGTAAAGCGTTTTCAGACATGGCAGGGATTGGGGGCCGATGGTGCAATTGGTCCGGCAACGCGTGACTGGCTGAACGTGACGCCCGCGCAGCGCGCGGGTGTGCTGGCACTGAATATCCAGCGTTTACGCCTGCTGCCGGGTGAGATGTCTACCGGGATTATGGTTAATATTCCGGCTTACTCGCTGGTCTATTATCAAAACGGTAATCAGATGCTGGATTCACGGGTTATTGTGGGACGTCCTGACCGTAAAACGCCGATGATGAGCAGCGCGCTGAATAACGTCGTCGTAAACCCACCGTGGAACGTTCCGCCGACGCTGGCGCGCAAAGACATTTTGCCTAAGGTATGGAACGATCCGGGCTATCTCGAACGTCACGGGTATACCGTGATGCGTGGCTGGAACAGTAAAGAAACTATCGATCCGTGGCAGGTGGACTGGGCGACGATTACGCCGTCAAATCTGCCGTTCCGCTTCCAGCAAGCGCCGGGTGCGCGCAACTCGTTGGGACGTTATAAATTCAATATGCCGAGTTCAGACGCTATTTATCTGCACGACACGCCGAATCATAATTTGTTCCAGAAAGATACGCGGGCGCTTAGCTCTGGTTGTGTGCGCGTGAATAAGGCCTCGGAACTGGCGAATATGCTGCTACAGGATGCGGGCTGGAATGATTCGCGGATCTCGGATGCCCTGAAACAAGGGGATACGCGCTACGTGAATATTCGCCAAAATATTCCGGTTAATCTTTACTATCTGACCGCATTTGTTGGACCCGATGGGCGTACGCAATATCGTACAGATATTTACAATTACGATCTTACTGCGCGATCCAGTGCACAAATTGTGTCAAAAGTGGAACAATTAATCAGATAAATGAAGCAGTTCGAGGAAAATGATTGTCGTAAGTTATGTTGGAAACGGGGTGAAATGGCTACAGGCCCCGTATTTCCTGGGGTTGGGAGCCTTGACGCAGACTAGTTAGCCCGGTAAGGTTTCCCGCGTGCGCTAGAGCATACATACGATAACATTGACCTTGTAGACCTTAATACCATGGACAAATTTGACGCTAATCGCCGCAAACTGCTGGCGCTTGGTGGCGTTGCCCTCGGCGCCGCCATCCTGCCCACGCCTGCGTTTGCTACACTCTCCACCCCACGTCCGCGTATATTGACTCTGAATAACCTGCATACCGGTGAGTCAATTAAAGCTGAGTTTTTTGATGGCAGGGGCTATATTCAGGACGAATTAGCAAAACTTAACCACTTTTTCCGTGATTTTCGCGCGAATAAAGTCAAGTCCATCGATCCGGGATTGTTCGATCAACTCTTCCGTCTGCAAGGCCTCCTCGGCACGCGTAAACCCGTACAGCTGATCTCCGGCTATCGTTCTGTCGATACCAACAACGAATTACGCGCGCGCAGCCGTGGTGTGGCAAAGAAAAGTTACCACACCAAAGGGCAGGCCATGGATTTCCACATTGAAGGCGTTGCATTAAGTAATATTCGCAAAGCTGCGTTATCTATGCGCGCAGGTGGTGTAGGATACTACCCACGCAGTAACTTTGTGCATATTGACACCGGGCCTGCACGGCACTGGTGAGCCGTCGCTTAATGAAACAGGAGCTGTATGAACTATCGTATTATTCCGGTCACTGCATTCGCTCAGAACTGCTCGCTGATCTGGTGTGAACAAACGCGTCTTGCCGCGTTGGTCGATCCCGGCGGCGATGCCGAGAAAATCAAACAGGAAGTGGATGCCAGCGGTCTGACGCTTATGCAGATCCTGCTCACACATGGTCATCTTGACCACGTGGGCGCGGCGTCTGAACTGGCGCAACATTATGGTGTACCGGTTATCGGTCCGGAAAAAGAAGATGAGTTCTGGCTACAGGGACTGCCTTCGCAGAGCCGCATGTTTGGCTTGGGTGACTGCGAGCCGTTAACGCCCGATCGCTGGCTAAACGAAGGCGATCGCATCAGCGTTGGCAGCGTGACGTTACAGGTGTTGCATTGTCCGGGCCACACGCCGGGGCACGTGGTCTTCTTTGATGAACAGTCAAAGCTGCTGATTTCAGGCGATGTGATTTTCAAAGGTGGAGTCGGACGCAGCGACTTCCCGCGCGGGGATCACAGCCAGCTGATCGACTCGATTAAACGCAAGTTATTACCCTTGGGCGATGACGTGACGTTTATTCCTGGTCACGGTCCGCTTTCAACGCTGGGGAATGAACGCCAGCACAATCCGTTCCTGCAGGATGAAATGCCGGTCTGGTAAATCCAGTCCGTAGGCCGGATAAGGCGCTAGCCGCCATCCGGCAAAAAAAAGCCCGCACGAATATGCGGGCTTTCTCTTTTCAGGTGAGCTTACAGCACGGCGACAATCGCTTCGCACAGCGGCGCCATGTTGTCAGGCGTCATACCCGCGACGTTCACGCGCCCGGAAGCGACAGCGTAAACGCCAAACTCCTCACGCAGACGCAGAACCTGTTCTTTCGTCAGACCGCTGAAGGAGAACATGCCGTTCTGTTTGATGATAAAGCTGAAGTCACGGTTTGCCCCTTTCTCCTGCAATGTATTCACAAACAGCAGACGCATACGCTGAATGCGCTGACGCATGTCGGTCAGTTCCTGCTCCCAGATTGCACGCAGGGCATCATTGCTCAGAATGGTGGCGACAACCGATGCACCGTGGGCCGGTGGGTTGGAATAGTTGGCACGAATGACGGACTTCATCTGGCTGAACGCACGGTCAACGGTGTCGGCATCGGCAGCAATCAGCGTACAGGCACCCACGCGCTCATTGTACAGGCCAAAGTTCTTGGAGTAAGAGCTGGCGACAATAAGCTCTTTGTGCAGCGCGGCGAATGCACGCAGGCCTTCGGCATCTTCTTCCAGACCACGAGCAAAGCCCTGATAAGCGAAGTCGAACAGTGGTAACCAGCCTTTTTCTACCGACAGCTGTGCCAGCGTTTGCCACTGCTCCAGCGTAGGGTCAATACCGGTAGGGTTATGGCAGCAACCGTGGAACAGTACCACGTCACCTGCCTGTGCTTCACTGAGGCTTGCCAGTAGCGCATCAAAGTCTAATGAATGGCTGGCAGCGTCGTAATAATTGTACTCACGAACTTCCAGACCGGCGGAGTTAAAGACGCTTTTATGGTTCGGCCAGCTTGGGTTACTTACCCATACGCGCTGCGTTGAGGTGTTTTTTGCCAGGAAATCTGCCGCCACACGCAATGCACCGGTACCACCAGGGGTTTGCGCGGTACGTGCGCGTTTGTCGTTAATCAGTGCGTGACCTTTACCAAACAGTAATTCCTGAGTGCAGCGACCAAACTCCGGAATACCGTCAATGCCAAGGTAGTTTTTGGTGGTTTCATTTTCCAGTATATATTGCTCGGCTTTTTTCACGCTGGTCAGCACCGGCGTTTTGCCTGTCTCATCTTTATATACACCGATCCCGAGGTTGATTTTCCCTGGGCGGTCATCGGCACGAAACAAATCAGCCAAGCCCAAAATTGGGTCGGCGGGAGCGGCGGTAATGTTCTCAAACATGACGAGGTTCCATTGTGGTTACAGAAGGGAAGTCCGCTATCAGGTTAACGGTAGATTTACAAAATGCCAACCGTTAGTGACGAAAAGATAGAGTGTTTTTTGAAGACGCAAGAATCCGCTGATGGACATAAAAAAACAGGACCGAAGTCCTGTTTTTTAGGCATTTAGCAAAGAGGTCTGCTATTAGAACTGGTAAACGATACCGAGTGCCACGGTGTCGTCAGAGTTCACGCCCAGTTTGTTGTCAGAATCGATCTGGTTGATCTGGTAGTCAACATAGGTGGACATGTTTTTGTTGAAGTAGTAGGTTGCGCCTACTTCGATGTAGTCCACCAGATCTTCGTTGCCGATACCTTCTACGTCTTTCGCTTTAGATTTGTTGTAGGAGATGGACGGACGCAGGCCGAAATCGAACTGGTACTGAGCGACAACAAAGAAATCTTGAGTTTTGTTGGCGAAGCCTGTGGTCTCGGTACCATTCAGGTTGGTCGTGAGGCGAGTAGCGTTACGGGTTTCGCCGTAGTTTGCTGCCAGGTAGATGTTGTTAGCGTCGTATTTCAGACCGGTCGCCCACTGCTCAGCTTTTTTGCCGCCGTTAGCGTAGGCAGAGTTTTCCTGTGCGTTGGTGCGGTCAGCTGCGCCGTAAGCACCGACGATACCGAAGCCATCCATTTCGTAGCTTACAGAACCGCCCACACCGTCGCCGTTAGAGCGGCCGATGTTGCCAGCACGTTCATTTTTGCCCAGGTACTGAATGCCAAAATTCAGGCCGTCAACCAGACCGAAGAAGTTGGAGTTACGGTAAGTTGCAACGCCACCCACACGACCCACGAAGAAGTTGTCGCTGTATGCAGTATCACCACCAAACTCTGGCAGCATATCGGTGTAGCCCAGTGCATCGTAAACGATACCGTAGTTACGACCGTAATCGAAAGAACCTGCGTCGCCGTATTTCAGACCGGCAAATGACAGACGGGTTTTGTTGCCGTTCTGAGCGTCACTACCGCCTTCAGAATTGTTGCCGGCAAAGTTGTATTCCCACTGACCGTAACCGGTCAGTTGATCGTTAATCTGAGTTTCCCCTTTGAAACCAAGACGGGCATAAGTCTGATCGCCATCGTTATCAGCATTGTCAGAAAAATAGTGCAGACCAACGGTTTTACCGTACAGATCCAGCTTGTTGCCATCTTTGTTATAAACTTCTGCAGCGTTAGCTGCCCCGGCTACCAGCAGAGCAGGGATAACCACTGCCAGAATATTGCGCTTCATCATTATTTATTACCCTCATCGGTTTTTATATGACACCTGCCACTGCCGCCAATAAATTCCGTCAATCAAAATTTACGGAACTATTGATGAGAGTTTGGTGTCTTTATGTGTCTGACAGGCATCTTTCCATTCAAACAACCGTTTCGCTACCGTCAAAGTGCTACAAAGATAAAGATTTGGTTTCAAAAAGAAAAAATGTGTAACCAAATGTTATTTTTATGCAACTTTGTGAACAACTTCAAACTTCAGTTGTCTCCGCGCTAAAAAACAGCACTTTCATTTCTATTTATATGATTTTCTTATATTTAATTATCATAACGGCGTTTTTCTGTGCGAATAATGGAAAGTTCGATTTTTACAGTTGACTATTTTTGGCCATCCAGAATGCCATGCGAGTGATTAAAAAATGGTCTATTTAATCAGAAAATGCTAATCCACAATAAAAGAACTGATTGTTTTTTGTTCATATGTATTGCAGAGAAACATTACGTAACAGGACAAATGGAGTAAGAGGTTGTATTCAGGGAGAATGGCGAGTCTGTCTTAAGTGAAAAAACGGTGTATGGGCGATGGATATAAAAAAGGCCAGCAATGCTGGCCTTTGGCAGAATCATTCAGGATCAGAAGCTGGCGTTACGCGGTGTACGCGGGAACGGAATAACATCACGCACGTTTTGTACGCCAGTAACGTAGGCTATCAGACGTTCAAAGCCCAGACCGAAACCAGAATGCGGAACGGTGCCGTAGCGGCGCAGATCGCGATACCACCAGTAATCTTCTTTGTTCAGCCCCATCTCCAGCATACGGGCATCCAGCACGTCCAGACGTTCTTCACGCTGGGAACCACCGATGATCTCACCGATTCCTGGAGCAAGTACGTCCATTGCCGCGACGGTTTTACCGTCTTCGTTAAGGCGCATATAAAACGCTTTAATGTCTTTCGGGTAGTTTTTAACCACCACCGGCGCTTTAAAGTGCTCTTCCGCGAGGTAACGTTCATGCTCGGAAGACAGGTCCACGCCCCAGTAAACCGGGTTCTCGAACTTTTTACCGCAGTTTTCCAGAATGCTTACCGCGTCGGTGTAATCCACCTGCGCGAAGTCAGCCTCGATGAAACGCTCCAGGCGTGAAATCGCGTCTTTGTCGACACGTTCAGCGAAGAATTTCATGTCATCTGCACGCTCATTCAGTACGGCTTTGAACGCGTACTTCAGCATGGCTTCAGCCAGGCCCGCAACATCGTTCAGATCGGCAAACGCAACTTCCGGCTCCAGCATCCAGAACTCAGCCAGGTGGCGGCTGGTATTGGAGTTTTCTGCACGGAAGGTCGGTCCAAAGGTATAGATTTTGGACAGGGCACAGGCGTAGGTTTCGCCGTTCAGCTGACCTGAAACGGTCAGGAACGCTTCTTTACCAAAGAAGTCTTTATCGAAATCGACTTTACCCTGATCGTTACGCGGCAGGTTTTCCAGATCCAGCGTTGAAACGCGGAACATTTCACCGGCGCCTTCGGTATCGGAGGCGGTGATCAGCGGAGTGGATACCCAGAAGAAACCCTGCTCGTGGAAGAAGCGATGCAGCGCTTGCGCCAGCGTATGACGAACGCGCGCGACTGCACCAATCATGTTGGTGCGCGGACGCATATGCGCCACTTCACGCAGGTACTCAATGCTGTGACGTTTAGCGGCCATTGGGTAGGTATCAGGATCGTCAACCCAGCCGGTCACTTCAACTTCGGTTGCCTGGATTTCAAAGCTCTGTCCCTGTCCTGGAGACGCAACGACTTTACCCGTTACGATAACCGAGCAGCCCGTCGTCAGACGTAATACGTCTTGATTGTAATTGGGCAGAGAATTATTGATGACGGCCTGTACAGGATCAAAGCAGGAACCGTCATAAACGGCGAGGAAGGAGATGCCAGCTTTTGAATCTCGGCGGGTACGCACCCATCCGCGCACGGTGACTTCGCTGTCAACGGCTACGCGGCCCTGGAGTACGTCGGCTACAGGCACTACGCTCATAATAGTCTCTCTGTTAATAGTCGGATATATAAACACATGTCCACCCGTAAATGGGGGGGGATACCTATGTTACCTGGCATCTGCAATCAGACAAGCAGAATTCGTAGCTGGAGTGAAAGATTTCGGAAATAAACGCGAAAAGGGAGTCGAAACGACTCCCTGGAGAGATTAACTGGCTTTTTTGATATGCGGAAGATCGAAGGCTTTGCGCAGCGCGCGGACAAACGCTTTATCATGGCAAATGGTTTTACCCGGGCTGTCGGACAACTTCGCCACCGGTTTGCCGTTGCATTCGACCAGCTTGATAACGATATTCAGCGGCTTGACCTGAGGAATATTGCAGGTTAAGCGCGTGCCAATCCCAAAACTCAGCTGCACGCGAGAAGAGAAGTGGCAATACAGTTCGATTGCTTTCTTCAAATCGAGATTATCGGAGAACACCAGCGTTTTGCTCAGTGGATCGATACCCAATTTCTCGTAATGCGCGATGGCTTTTTCACCCCATTCCAGCGGATCGCCAGAGTCATGGCGCAGACCCTGATAGCGGGTCGCAAACTCAACGCCGAAATCGCGTAAAAAGGCGTCCATGGTGATGCAATCGGTCAGCGCAATGCCGAGTTGATTAGGGTACTCGTGCAACCATGCGGCAAGTGCGACGCGCTGACTGGTGGCAAGTTCAGGGCTAATTTGTTGATGAGCCTGGAACCATTCGTGTGCCTGAGTCCCCATTGGAGTTAATGACAGGCGGCGGGCGAGATCGTAGTTACTGGTGCCCACAAACCATGGCTCTTGCTGGAGACGTTTAACAATCGCCTGCTGCACGTCACGCGAAAAACGACGGCGCGTACCAAAATCCATCAGATGGAAGCGGGACATATCGACAACTTTCGTTAAAGCAGAGAATTCGACTAGTTTGCCTTCCAGTTCATCCAGCGCTTGCGGCACACCGACTTCTGGTGAACGGTAGCGGTGCACCAGCTCGCTAATCACTGCCAGCAGCGGGACTTCCCACATGATGACTTCACGCCACGGGCCGGTTAAACGAATATTCAGCTTACCGTTATCGTTGGTGATGCATACCTGCTGCGGGTTATAGCGGAAATCGCGAAGCCAGCTGAGGTAATCAGCTTTAAAGAAAGGCAGGCCGGAGAGCCACTGGTACTCGTCCTCCTGCAGTTGCAGGTGCTGCATAGCATTCACCTGCTCGCGAATAGAATCGGCATAAATACCGAGCAGGTCATCGCCACGGCAACGAAATTCAGCCGCTACTTGTACATCATAGTAGTGGTGAAAAACGGCTTGCTGCATATGCAACTTATAAGCATCTGTATCCAGCAGCGAGTGCAGAACAGGAGAAGCGAATTGTGTCATAGGTGCGCAGTAGCATCCTCTCACGGGAGCGTTTAGTACAATAAACAACTAAGAAAACCGCTGGAGTATACCCTGTTTAGCGATTTATTGAACCCCGATCACACCATAAGCTGACTTTCTGGTCGAGGGCAATTCGTGCCTCGTGTTATATAAATGTAGCAAAAAGGGTGTTTGTGCCTGAAAAGATGAACATTCTGCGTAGCGCGATTTACGCAACAGGAATAGACTGAACCCGAGACTCTACCATAGATGCTAAAGGTTTTTTATGACACAACAGCCACAAGCCAAATACCGCCACGACTACCGTGCGCCGGATTACCAGATTACTGATATTGATTTGACCTTTGACCTGGATGCTGAAAAAACCGTGGTCACTGCCGTGAGCCAGGCTGTCCGTCATGGTGCGTCTGATGCCCCTCTGCGCCTGAATGGCGAGGATCTGACCCTGGTGTCAATCCACGTGAACGACGAACCGTGGACAGAGTATAAAGAAGAAGAAGGGGCGCTGGTCATCAGCCACCTGCCGGAACGTTTTACGCTGCGTATCGTGAATGAAATCAGTCCGGCGACGAATACCGCACTGGAAGGCCTGTATCAGTCCGGCGAAGCGCTGTGCACGCAGTGCGAAGCGGAAGGTTTCCGCCATATTACCTGGTATCTCGACCGTCCTGACGTGCTGGCACGGTTTACCACTAAAATTATCGCCGATAAAACCCGCTATCCGTTCCTGCTGTCTAACGGTAACCGTATTGCTCAGGGCGAGCTGGACAACGGTCGTCACTGGGTACAGTGGCAGGATCCGTTCCCGAAACCATGCTACCTGTTTGCCCTGGTAGCCGGTGATTTCGATGTTCTGAGTGACACCTTTACCACCCGTTCCGGGCGAGAAGTGGCGTTAGAGCTGTACGTCGACCGCGGCAATCTGGATCGCGCACCGTGGGCGATGACCTCGCTGAAAAATTCCATGAAGTGGGATGAAGAGCGTTTTGGCCTTGAGTATGACCTCGATATCTACATGATTGTCGCGGTGGACTTCTTTAATATGGGCGCGATGGAGAATAAAGGTCTGAACATCTTTAACTCCAAATACGTGCTGGCGCGTACCGATACCGCCACCGACAAAGATTACCTCGATATTGAGCGCGTGATCGGCCACGAATACTTCCACAACTGGACCGGCAACCGTGTGACCTGCCGCGACTGGTTCCAGTTGAGCCTGAAAGAAGGCTTAACCGTGTTCCGCGACCAGGAGTTTAGCTCCGACCTTGGCTCTCGTGCCGTTAATCGGATCAGCAACGTGCGTACCATGCGCGGTCTGCAGTTTGCCGAAGACGCCAGCCCGATGGCGCATCCTATCCGCCCGGATAGTGTCATTGAGATGAACAACTTCTATACCCTGACCGTATACGAAAAGGGCGCAGAAGTGATCCGGATGATCCACACCCTGCTGGGTGAAGCGAATTTCCAGAAGGGGATGCAGCTCTATTTTGAGCGCCATGATGGCAGCGCAGCGACCTGTGATGATTTCGTGCAGGCGATGGAAGATGCGTCTAACGTCGATCTCTCGCATTTCCGCCGTTGGTACAGTCAGTCCGGTACGCCGATTGTGACCGTACGTGATGACTATAACCCGGCCACCGAACAGTACACGCTGACGATAAGCCAACGTACGCCGGCTACACCGGATCAGGCAGAAAAACTGCCGCTGCATATTCCTTTTGCCATTGAGTTGTACGACAACGAAGGCAAAGTGATCCCGTTGCAAAAAGGCGGGCATTCGGTGAATTCTGTGCTCAACGTCACCCAGGCGGAACAAACCTTTGTCTTTGATAACGTCTACTTCCAGCCGGTTCCGGCGCTGCTGTGCGAATTCTCTGCACCGGTAAAACTGGAATATAAATGGAGCGATCAGCAGTTAACCTTCCTGATGCGTCACGCGCGTAACGATTTCTCTCGTTGGGATGCGGCGCAAAGCCTGTTGGCCACCTATATCAAGCTGAACGTTGCTCGCCATCAGCAAGGGCAACCGCTGTCGCTGCCGGTGCACGTGGCTGATGCGTTCCGTGCCATTTTGTTGGATGAGAAAATCGATCCGGCGCTGGCGGCAGAAATCCTGACGCTGCCTTCGGCGAATGAAATTGCCGAGCTGTTTGAGATTATCGATCCAGTGGCGATTACCGACGTGCGCGAGGCGTTAACCCGTACGCTGGCTGCCGAACTGGCAGATGAGTTCCTGGCCGTGTATAACGCCAACCATCTTGCAGAATACCGCGTTGAACATGGCGATATTGGCAAACGCACGCTGCGTAATGCTTGTCTGCGTTTCCTGGCTTTCGGCGAAACGCATCTGGCAGATACCCTGGTGAGCAAGCAGTACCGTGAAGCCAATAACATGACTGATGCGCTGGCGGCCCTGTCTGCGGCGGTAGCGGCGCAGTTGCCGTGTCGCGATGCGCTGATGCAGGCGTATGACGACAAGTGGCATCATGACGGTCTGGTGATGGATAAATGGTTTATCCTGCAATCCACCAGCCCGGCGGACAACGTGCTGGAAACGGTACGCGGCCTGTTGCAGCATCGTTCCTTTAGCATGAGCAACCCGAACCGTATTCGTTCTTTGATTGGCGCTTTCGCGGGCAGCAACCCGGCGGCGTTCCATGCGGAAGACGGTAGCGGTTATCAGTTCCTGGTCGACATGCTGACCGAGCTGAACAGCCGTAACCCGCAGGTGGCCTCACGTCTGATTGAGCCGCTGATCCGCTTGAAACGTTATGATGCCAAACGCCAGGCGAAGATGCGTGCGGCGCTCGAGCAACTGAAAGGTCTGGAGAATCTGTCCGGCGATCTGTTCGAGAAGATAACCAAAGCGTTAGCCTGAGACGTTGACCTGTGGTTTTGTAGGCCGGAGAAGGCGGTAAAGCCGCCATCCGGCAAAATGCCCGGTGGCTCAAACGCTTACCGGGCCTACAATGTCCTGAATGTTTATCCATGTAGTCGGATTGACTGTTCTGCCTCGCCACGCTGCATCACCCGATTCAACACTTCTGCTTCCAGTTCTGCCAGGCGCACTGAACCTGGTCGGCGTGGACGTGGAATATCTACCGTCAAATCCAGACCAATTTTTCCATCTTCAATCAGCAACACGCGATCGGCCATCGCCACCGCTTCGCTGACATCATGGGTGACCAGCAGTACGGTAAATCCCTGCTTTTGCCACAGCGAGACAATCAAATCTTGCATTTCCAGACGGGTTAACGCATCCAGCGCGCCCAGTGGTTCATCCAGCAACAGTAATCCGGGACGATGAATCAGTGCCCGTGCCAGCGCCACGCGCTGTTTTTGCCCACCGGAAAGGGCGGCAGGCCATTCCTGCGCCCGATTTTCCAGCCCAACAGACGTCAGCGCATCCCGGGCTGCATCTTGCCAGTGGCCATTAAGGCCCAGTCCTACGTTATCAATGACTGATTTCCACGGCAGCAGGCGTGCGTCCTGAAACATCATTCGCGTATCATGCTGAATATCTGCCAGCGGCGCGGTGCCGGCGAACAATTCCCCTGAGGTGGGCGATTCCAGACCGGCCAGCAGACGCAGCAGGGTACTTTTCCCGCCACCGCTGCGGCCCACCACGGCAACAAATTGCCCCGCTGGAACAGGCAAATCTAGCTGATTGAGCACCGTATTGGCGCCGTAGCGTTTTGTTACGCCGCTTAGCAGTAGCGGAATTCCCTGATTTAAACGCGTGGTATTCATACGGTGACCTCCTTCGCATGGTAAGCCGGGTTCCAGCGTAGCCAGCTACGTTCCAGTAGTTGCGCGCTGATGTCGGCCAACTTGCCGAGCAGGGCGTAGAGAATGATGGCCACCACGACCACATCCGTTTGCAGAAATTCGCGGGCATTCATTGCCAGGTAGCCGATGCCAGCGTTCGCTGAAATGGTTTCCGCCACGATAAGCGTCAGCCACATGAGCCCAAGGGAAAAACGTACGCCGACCATGATCGAGGGCAGAGCGCCGGGCAGGATCACATGGATAAACAGTGAAATACCGGATAACCCATAGCTGCGAGCCATTTCCACCAGCCCGCGATCGATATTGCGGATCCCGTGCCAGGTATTGATGTAAATCGGGAACAAGGTACCCAGGGCAACGAGAAAGATCTTGGCGGATTCATCAATACCGAACCACAAAATGACCAGAGGGATCAGCGCCAGATGCGGTATGTTACGCAGCATCTGCACCGAGGTGTCCAGCAACCGTTCCCCCCAGCGTGACAGGCCGCTTATCAGCCCCAACGTCAGGCCAATCGATCCGCCAATAGAAAAGCCGATCGCTGCCCGCCAGGTGCTGATCGCCAGATGCTGCCAAAGCTCGCCGCTGACGGAAAGCGTCCAGAAAGCTTCTACTACACCTTCTGGAGAGGGCAGGATGCGGGTGGACAGCCAGCCCATGGATGATGCCAGCTGCCAGAGCGCCACCAGACCAATCGGTAAAAACCACGGAGCAAAGCGAAGTAACCACTTATTTTGCGGCGTTGCCATCATCGGGCTCCTTAGCGTTGCGCGACGCTACGCGGAATAAATTCGTTCGCCACGGCTTCACCTTGTTGATGCAGGCGTTGCGGCTGCGGTATTTCTGGGATCGAGACATCCAGATGCGGGAACAGTAGCTCGCCGACCTTGTACGCCTCTTCCAGATGTGGATACCCGGACAACACAAAGCTGTCGATACCCAGCGCGGCATACTCATTAATCCGTGCCGCCACTGTTGGACCATCCCCCACCAGTGCGGTCCCGGCCCCGCCACGTACCAGTCCAACGCCCGCCCACAAGTTCGGGCTAATTTCCAGTTGGTCGCGCTTGCCGTTGTGCAGCGCTGCCATTCGGTGCTGGCCCACAGAGTCGGTTCTGGCGAAAGCGGCCTGGGCTTTGGCAATGGTGTCATCATCCAGATGGGCAATCAGGCGATCCGCTGCCTGCCATGCCTCAGCGGTGGTTTCGCGCACAATCACGTGCAGGCGAATACCAAAGCGGATCTTACGCCCAAGCGCCGCTGCTTTTGCCCGTACTTGCTCTATCTTCTCTTTCACCAAGTCGGGCGGCTCACCCCAGGTCAGGTAGAGATCAACCTGCTCAGCGGCCAGTTCCTGCGCTATGTCGGAAGACCCGCCGAAATACAGTGGCGGATGGGGTTGTTGCACGGGCGGGAAAAAGAGTTTTGCCCCACGGACGTGAACGTGTTTACCGTTAAAATCCACGGTGTCGCCCTGTAGCAAGCGTCGCCATACCTGGGTAAATTCAGCGGAGGCTTCATAACGCTCAGTGTGATCGAGAAAAACACCATCACCTGCTAACTCTTGTGGATCGCTGCCGGTTACCAGATTAAATAGCGCCCGACCGTTGGACAGTCTGTCGAGCGTCGCCGCCTGGCGTGCCGCCACCGTGGGGGACGTCACGCTGGGGCGCAGCGCGACCAGAAATTTTAACCGCTGGGTGACCGGGATCATTGAGGCGGCAACCAACCAGGCATCTTCACAGGAGCGGCCTGTCGGGATCAGTACCCCGGTAAATCCCAGGCGGTCGGCCGTTTGCGCGATTTGTTGCAGATAACCATGATCGACCGGGCGTGCACCTTCTTCTGTTCCCAGATAATGGCCGTCACCGTGCGTGGGTAAAAACCAGAACATATTCAGACTCATAATTTTGCTCCTGTCTGCTGAGTGGGTTGCCAGATTCGCTGGCGAATGTCGATTTTTTTCGGCACCAGCCGATTGTCATAAAACAGATCGGCAGTTTGTTGCTGCAATGCGGCAACAGAAGCACTGACGGGCGTAATGGAGGTTGGCGGGCGATGGTCCAGATAGGACGCTATGACCGGCTCAGGTAGCCCCATCGTTTTCGCCAACAGGGTGATGCTCTGCTGGCGTTGGCTGAGTGTTAAGGAATCGGCCTGGCTGAAGGTGTCCAGCACGCCAGGAATAAATGCGCTGTTATTCTCGGCATAAGGACGTGCAGCGAGATAAAACGATCCGGTCTGTTTAAGGTCGGTACCGTCTTTGAGTACGCGTACATCACCCTGCAGCAAGGCGGCGGAGTAGTAAGGGTCCCAAATTGCCCATGCATCCACATTCCCCTGTTGGAAAGCGGCACGCGCATCGGCGGGCGTCAGATAGGTGGCCTGGATATCGGTAAACTTCAACCCGGCCTGCTGCAGGGCCCTCAACAGCAGATTGTGCGCGCTGGAGCCTTTCTGGAAGGCGACCTTATGCCCTTTAAGCTCTGCGACGGTGTGGATGGGGCTGTCTTTCGGTACCAAAATCACTTCTGCATGCGGTTTTGGCGGTTCGACGCCGACATAGACCAGATCGGCCCCGGCGGCCTGAGCAAAAATCGGCGGGATATCACCAGTGCTGCCCAGATCGATGCTGCCGATATTGAGCGCCTCCAGCATTTGCGGGCCGGCTGGGAACTCTACCCAGGAGATTTTTGTTTGCGGGTAGCGTTTTTCCAGCAACTGATGGCTTTTAGCCAGCACCATGCTGACGCTGCCTTTCTGATAGCCAATGCGCAGGGCGTCTGGCGCGGTCTCTGCGGCGTGAACCAGCGTGGATAAAGACAGCAGTCCGGTCAGCGCCAGCCACGGCGTATGGCGTTTGAGTAAATTAAGCATGGGCGGTACCCCGCAGCGTGTTCACGTGCACAAATTGGACATCACGACGCTGCAACGCCTGCCAAAAGGTCTCGAGTGCACTGTCCAGGCGTAATTGCAGGTTCGGCGTAAACTGCGGCTTATGTTGATAATCAATAACCTGCGAATCATCGGCGAAAACGCCGTGCAGGATCTCCTGGGCCTTCAGTGCGCTGAGTACCGGTTTCAGGGCGTAATCGACGGCCAGTAAATGTGCTACGGTGCCGCCGGTGGCCAGTGGCAACACGACTTTGCCTTCCAGTGCACGTTCGGGGAGCAGGTCAAGCAAGGTTTTCAATGCGCCGGAATAGGCCGCTTTGTAGACCGGCGTGGCGACAATCAGTCCGTCTGCATCCTGCAACTGTTCGATAAACGTCTTCAGTGCCGGACTGTCGAAGCGCGCATAGATCAGATCCTCGGGCTCAAAATTGTGCAGATTCCAGTGATAGACCTCGACATCCTGTCCATGCAGTTTTTCTCGCGCATATTCCAGTAGGGCGCTGGAGCGAGAGGGGAAGCGTGGGCTACCCGCCAGAGTGATAACGCGCATATTTATATTCTCTCCTTATAACCAAATATTCGTTTTTATTTAACATTGATAACAATTTGTGCAGTCTGGCAGAGAGATTTTGTTTATCGAAATGATTTATGCGGGATAGAAAAGCTGAAAACTGCATAAAAGGAGGAGAAGAAAGAAAACGTTTGCGTTTTATTGCCGCAGGTCAATTCCCTTTTTGTTCACGATCGCACATAATACGCCCCCGGTTTGCACACCGGGAATCCAGGAGAGTTCATGTACTACCCCTTCGTTCGTAAAGCCCTTTTTCAGCTCGATCCAGAGCGCGCTCATGAATTGACATTCCAGCAATTACGTCGCATTACGGGCACGCCGCTCGAAGCGCTTGTCCGCCAGAAAGTACCGGCAAAACCGGTGACCTGCATGGGGCTGACGTTTAAGAATCCGCTCGGTCTTGCCGCCGGGCTGGATAAAGACGGGGAGTGCATTGATGCACTCGGTGCAATGGGGTTCGGCTCAATTGAGATAGGCACCGTGACGCCACGTCCTCAATCGGGTAATGATAAGCCACGTCTTTTCCGTCTGGTTGACGCAGAAGGTTTGATCAACCGCATGGGCTTCAATAACCTGGGCGTTGATAACCTGGTAGAGAACGTTAAGAAATCGCATTTTGACGGCATTCTGGGGATCAATATTGGTAAGAACAAAGATACCCCGGTAGAGAATGGCAAAGATGACTATCTGATTTGTATGGAAAAAGTCTATGCTTATGCTGGCTATATTGCGATTAATATTTCCTCACCTAATACGCCAGGGTTACGCACGCTGCAATACGGCGAAGCGCTGGATGATTTGCTGACGGCAATTAAAAATAAGCAAAACGATCTCCAGGCGATCCACCATAAATATGTTCCGGTGGCGGTAAAGATCGCCCCGGATCTTTCTGAAGAAGAACTGATCCAGGTGGCCGACAGTTTAGTTCGCCATAATATTGATGGCGTCA
Source organism: Citrobacter sp. KH_055_1 (assembly GCF_057838705.1). Lineage (NCBI taxonomy): Bacteria > Pseudomonadati > Pseudomonadota > Gammaproteobacteria > Enterobacterales > Enterobacteriaceae > Citrobacter > Citrobacter sp. KH_055_1. Next base: position 3,057,200 of record NZ_CM174473.1, on the reverse strand, counting down.
TTGCCACCAACACCACGCTCGATCGCTCCCTGGTACAGGGAATGAAAAATTGCGATCAAATGGGTGGCCTGAGTGGTCGACCGTTACAATTAAAAAGCACCGAAATTATTCGCATGTTGTCCCGGGAATTAAAAGGGCAACTGCCGATTATCGGGGTTGGCGGTATCGACTCAGTCATCGCTGCGCGTGAGAAAATAGCCGCAGGGGCTTCCCTGGTTCAGATTTATTCAGGCTTTATTTTTAAAGGCCCGCCGTTGATTAAAGAAATCATCACCAATATCTGAATACTACCTTAATCACAAACCAGGGCTTTATTTCTGGCCCTGGTTGTTTTATATTCCTTTACTGTTGCTTATTTAAACATTCTGAGCTTTTATTATTAGGGCAATAAACGAAGCGGCAAAAGGATACTGTCGTAACGACGATGATTAAGGAATGGAGAGATACTGATGCGAATTAAACCCGACGATAACTGGCGCTGGTATTATGATGAAGAGCACGATCGTATGATGCTCGATTTAGCCAATGGCATGTTATTTCGTTCGCGTTTTGCGCGCAAAATGCTCACACCCGATGCATTCTCTCCGTCCGGTTTTTGTGTTGATGATGCCGCGCTTTATTTTTCTTTTGAAGAAAAATGCCGTGATCTGGATTTAGCCAAAGAACAAAAAGCGGAGCTGGTACTCAATGCGCTGGTGGCTATTCGTTATCTAAAACCGCAAATGCCAAAAAGCTGGCACTTTGTGGCGCACACTGTTAGTTGGTCACCGAGGATAGGTGACGCTGCCTGCGTGTATTTAAGCGATACCGAGGAACAGGTCAATCTGTTAGTGGTTGAGCCGGGGGAAAATGCGGCCCTGTGTCTGTTGGCACAGCCGGGCGTGGTTATTGCCGGGCGCACCATGCAGCTTGGCGACGCCATTAAAATCATGAATGACAGACTGAAACCGCAACTCCCTGTCGACAGTTTCAGCCTTGAGCAGGCCGTTTAACTCTCCAGCCTGACCGCTGTTTTTGGCACACAACTGCAGCAAAGAATCGTCCCGTCATCACCAATCGCTGATTTTTTCAGCGGACTGACTTCGCCCTCTACCAGCCGAATCCGGCAGCATCCGCAGATCCCCGCCCTGCACGAATAAGGAACCCGGATCCCCTGGTTTTCCAGTTGTTCCAGTAACACCTGTTGATTGTTGCCACGAAAGGTGTGCCCCTGCCAGTCGATAAGCACGCTGGCATCAGGCTGCTGCTGCTGTGCAATAGTGTCATCGGAAGCCACCGCGCCGTAAGCTCGGGCGGGCCCGGTGGACAAAATTTCAACTTCATCGCCAACGCGGATCACGCCGCTGTTGCGGGCAATGAGATTCTGACCGAAATCGACATCGCCGTTATCCACCGCGCTGCGGAAGGTTTGCAGCGTTGCCAGCGGTTCACCGGACGGATGTTTCTGGCCTTTTTCAGGGCTGATAGTGGTGAAAATACAGCGGCTGCAGGGTTTTGCCACATCAAAGATGACCTCGCCAATGCGAATCACCTTCCAGGTGTCTTCCTCCCAGGCGCTAGCCCCTGAGACCACCAGGTTGGGGCGAAACTGCTCCATTCTGATACTGGCCGGGCAGCGTTGCTGCACATCGCGCAGTGAGGCTTCATTAGTCAGAAGGTAAGGAAAACCATCGGCGAACGAGAGCGGTACGCCGTCGTGGCGTTTGACCCGGCGGGTTAACTGTGGGCCAACCCAGCGTAACTGTACATCGCGCGAGAAAAAACCGCTGAGCCACTGATTGATAGCTGTTGGCGCGATACGTGCAGTAAAATGGTTTCCCCAGACTTCTGTTGGCGCATCCTGGGTGGCGAAGTCGGCAAAACGGACCAACGCACTGCTGCCGTCGGGTGCGGTTAAGTGCAACCCATCGTGTAAAGGGGAAGGGGTAAAACGGACCATCTGGGGGAACTGCCGGGCGGTGATGAACGTTCCGTCGGGTTCGGTAACCATAAAGATGCGGTCAAAGGCCAGACCGCTAACGTCTGCCAGGGCGTGCGTGAGCCCAATACCGCGCATTGATTTAACCGGATGAACAAAAAGTCGGGTTAACGTTACCACTGTACAGCCCCTCGAACGAAAATAAGCCTTCAACTTTATGACAAGGGCGCGAGATTAGCTATAATGCGCAGCAATTTTATTGGAGTAAAAGTGACATTATGAATTCTCTGTTTGCCAGTACGGCCCGTGGGCTGGAAGAGCTGTTAAAAACTGAACTGGAAAACCTCGGCGCCGCGGAGTGCCAGGTGGTTCAGGGTGGGGTCCATTTTAAGGGCGACACGCGGCTTGTTTACCAGAGCCTGATGTGGAGCCGCCTGGCCTCGCGCATTATCCTGCCGATGGGAGAGTGCAAGGTCTACAGCGATCTTGATCTGTACCTCGGTGTTCAGGCAATCGACTGGACAGAGATATTTAACCCAGGAGCGACGTTTGCCGTGCATTTTAGCGGCTTAAACGACACCATTCGTAACAGCCAGTACGGCGCATTAAAAGTAAAGGACGCGATTGTCGATTCCTTTACCCGTAAAAATATGGCCCGTCCGAATGTGGATCGCGAATCCCCGGATCTGCGTATTAACGTCTGGCTGAACAAAGATACCGCCAGCATTGCCCTCGATCTTAGCGGTGATGGTCTGCATCAGCGCGGCTATCGCGATCGTGCCGGTCAGGCGCCGATCAAAGAGACGCTGGCTGCGGCTATCGTGATGCGTTCTGGCTGGCAGCCGGGTACGCCGCTGCTCGATCCGATGTGTGGTTCCGGTACGCTGCTGATTGAAGCCGCGATGTGGGCAACCGATCGCGCACCCGGTCTGCACCGTGGCTACTGGGGCTTTAACGGTTGGGCGCAGCATGATGAAGCGGTCTGGCAAGAGGTGAAAGCGGAAGCACAGGTTCGCGCGCGTAAAGGGCTGGCGGACTATACGTCGCACTTCTATGGCTCTGATAGTGACGCCCGAGTGATTGAAAAAGCGCGCAGCAACGCCCGCCGCGCTGGGATTGCCGATCTGGTGACATTTGACGTCAAAGACGTAGCGAAACTGAGTAACCCGCTACCGCAAGGTCCGTATGGTACCGTTATCAGCAACCCGCCGTACGGTGAACGTCTGGATAGCGAACCGGCGCTGATCGCACTACACAGCCTGCTGGGCCGCACGATGAAAAACCAGTTTGGCGGCTGGAATCTGTCGCTGTTCAGCGCCTCACCGGATTTGCTCAGCAGTCTGCAATTACGCGCTGACAAGCAGTTTAAAGCCAAAAACGGCCCGCTGGATTGCGTACAGAAAAACTATCACGTCGCGGAAACCACCGCAGACAGTAAGCCTGCCACGGTGGCGGAAGACTACGCCAACCGTCTGCGTAAAAATATCAAAAAGCTGGAAAAATGGGCGCGTCAGGAAGGCATTGAATGCTATCGCCTGTACGATGCTGACCTGCCAGAATACAACGTCGCGGTCGACCGCTACGGTGACTGGGTTGTGGTTCAGGAATACGCGCCGCCGAAGACGGTTGATGCCCAGAAGGCTCGCCAGCGTCTGTTTGACATCATTGCCGCCACGCTGTCGGTACTGGAGATTGCGCCGAATAAACTGGTGCTGAAAACCCGTGAACGGCAGAAAGGGAAAAACCAGTATCAGAAGATGAATGAGAAGGGTGAATTCATTGAGGTGAGCGAGTACAACGCGCGCCTGTGGGTTAACCTGACCGACTATCTTGATACCGGTCTGTTCCTGGATCACCGTATAGCGCGCCGCATGCTGGGCCAGATGAGCAAGGGTAAAGATTTCCTTAATCTGTTCTCGTATACCGGCAGCGCCAGCGTACACGCCGGGCTTGGCGGTGCGCGCAGCACCACAACGGTCGATATGTCTCGTACTTATCTGGAGTGGGCGGAACGTAACCTGCGACTTAACGGGCTGAGCGGCCGCGCGCATCGTTTAATTCAGGCCGACTGCCTGGGCTGGCTGCGCGAAGCCAATGAACAGTTTGATCTGATCTTCATCGATCCACCGACCTTCTCTAACTCAAAACGTATGGAAGACTCGTTTGACGTGCAGCGCGATCATCTGGCGCTAATGAAAGATCTGAAGCGTCTGCTGCGTAAAGACGGCACGATCATGTTCTCTAACAACAAACGTGGATTCCGTATGGATCTCGACGGCCTGGCTGAACTGGGATTGAAAGCACAAGAAATTACCCAAAAAACGCTTTCTCAGGACTTTGCCCGTAACCGTCAGATCCACAATTGCTGGCTGATTACAGCAGCCTGAAAGGAAAAATAAATGTCATTAATCAGTATGCATGGTGCATGGCTGTCGTTCAGCGATGCGCCGCTTCTTGATAATGCTGAACTGCATATCGAAGATAACGAGCGCGTTTGTCTGGTTGGCCGTAACGGCGCGGGCAAATCGACGCTGATGAAGATCCTCAACCGTGAACAGGGTCTTGACGACGGACGTATTATTTATGAACAGGATCTGGTTGTGGCACGTCTGCAGCAGGATCCGCCGCGTAACGTGCAGGGTACCGTCTACGATTTCGTTGCCGAAGGGATTGCAGAGCAGGCGGTGTATCTCAAGCGTTACCATGATATTTCGCATCTGGTGATCACCGATCCGAGTGATAAAAACCTGCAGGAACTGGCGAAGGTTCAGGAACAGCTGGATCACCACAATCTGTGGCAACTGGAAAACCGCATCAATGAAGTACTGGAACAGCTTGGGCTGGAGCCAGACATGGAACTGGCATCGCTTTCCGGCGGTTGGCTGCGTAAAGCCGCACTGGGCCGGGCGTTAGTCAGCAATCCACGCGTATTGTTGCTGGATGAACCGACCAACCATCTGGATATCGAAACCATCGACTGGCTGGAAGGGTTCCTGAAAACCTTCAATGGAACGATCATCTTCATTTCTCACGACCGTTCGTTTATTCGCAATATGGCAACGCGTATTGTCGATCTCGATCGCGGCAAGCTGGTGACCTATCCGGGTAATTACGATCAGTACCTGCTGGAGAAAGAAGAAGCGCTGCGTGTAGAAGAGCTTCAGAATGCGGAGTTTGACCGCAAACTGGCGCAGGAAGAGGTTTGGATCCGTCAGGGCATTAAAGCGCGCCGTACACGTAACGAAGGCCGCGTGCGTGCGCTGAAGGCGATGCGTCGTGAGCGTGGCGAGCGTCGTGAAGTGATGGGTACCGCGAAGATGCAGGTCGAAGAGGCGAGCCGTTCGGGTAAAATCGTCTTTGAAATGGAGAATGTTGATTACCAGATTAACGGTAAACAACTGGTGAAAGACTTCTCGGCGCAGGTACAGCGTAGTGACAAAATTGCGCTAATTGGACCTAACGGTTGCGGTAAAACAACGCTAATCAAGCTGATGTTGGGTCAGTTACAGGCTGACAGCGGTCGTATCCATGTCGGTACCAAGCTGGAAGTGGCTTATTTTGACCAACACCGCGCGGAGCTGGATCCGGATAAAACCGTCATGGATAACCTGTCGGAAGGTAAGCAAGAGGTGATGGTCAACGGTAAACCACGTCACGTGCTGGGCTACCTGCAGGACTTCCTGTTCCACCCTAAGCGAGCGATGACACCAGTGCGTGCGCTCTCCGGTGGGGAACGAAATCGTCTGTTACTGGCGCGTCTTTTTCTGAAGCCCAGCAATCTTTTGATTCTCGATGAACCAACGAACGATCTCGACGTCGAAACGCTGGAACTTCTCGAAGAGTTGATTGACGGTTATCAGGGAACCGTGTTGCTGGTTAGCCACGATCGTCAGTTTGTCGATAACACCGTTACCGAGTGCTGGATCTTCGAAGGCGGCGGCAGAATTGGTCGTTATGTAGGCGGTTACCATGACGCACGCGAGCAGCAGTCACAGTATGTGGCGTTTAAACAGCCTGTTGCCAAAAAAACTGAGGAAGTTGCTGCCCCTAAAGCAGAAATTGTAAAACGCGGCACCAGCAAACTAAGCTATAAACACCAGCGCGAACTGGAGCAGCTCCCTGCGCAGCTTGAAGAGCTGGAAGCTAAACTGGAAACGTTGCAGGCCCAGGTTGCTGATGCTTCTTTTTTCAGTCAGCCACATGAGCAAACGCAGCAGGTATTAGCTAATCTGAGCGAAGCGGAACAAGAACTTGAGCAAGCCTTTGAGCGCTGGGAGTATCTTGAGTCTTTGAAGAATGGCGCATAATTAAAGGAGCGCATATGTGCGAACATCACCATGCCGCGAAGCATATTTTGTGCTCGCAGTGTGACATGCTGGTGGCATTACCGAGCCTGACGCATGGTCAAAAAGCGGCATGTCCAAGATGTGGCACGACATTAACCGTTGCGTGGGACGCGCCAAGACAGCGTCCCACCGCGTATGTTATCGCAGCATTGTTCATGCTGCTTTTATCGAACCTTTTTCCCTTTGTGAACATGAATGTCGCAGGGGTGAGCAGCGAAGTCACGTTGCTGGAAATCCCCGGCGTTCTGTTTTCAGAAGACTACGCCAGTCTTGGCACCTTCTTTTTATTATTCGTGCAGTTGGTTCCTGCTTTTTGCCTGTTCACCATCTTATTGCTGGTGAACCGGGTTGAGATGCCCTGGCGGCTGAAAGCGTGGCTGGCGCGGATTCTGTTTCAGTTAAAAAGCTGGGGAATGGCAGAAATTTTCCTCGCAGGCGTGTTGGTGAGCTTTGTTAAGCTGATGGCCTATGGCGATATCGGCGTGGGGAGCAGCTTTATCCCGTGGTGCCTGTTTTGCGTTCTTCAGTTGCGCGCCTTTCAGTGTGTCGATCGTCGCTGGCTGTGGGATGATATCGCGCCAATGCCGGAGGTTAAGCAGGTCTTAAAACCCGGTGTACCCGGTATTCACCAGGGGTTGCGTTCCTGCTCCTGTTGTACCGCGATTCTTCCCGCTGACGAGCCGGTCTGCCCGCGCTGTCAGACAACGGGCTACGTGCGACGTAAAAACAGTCTGCAATGGACGCTGGCACTCCTGTTCACGTCGATCATGCTGTATCTGCCCGCCAATATTATGCCGATCATGATTACCGATTTGTTAGGGTCAAAACTGCCATCAACCATTATTGAAGGCGTTGTTTTAATCTGGAGCGAAGGTTCTTATCCGGTGGCAGCGGTCATCTTTATTGCCAGTATTCTGGTGCCGACGCTAAAAATGATCGCCATTGCCTGGCTGTGCTGGGATGCCAAAGGGCACGGCAAACGCGACAGTGAACGTATGCATTTCATTTATGAAGTTGTGGAATTTGTCGGTCGTTGGTCAATGATCGATGTTTTTGTTATTGCGGTACTCTCTGCGCTGGTGCGTATGGGAGGGTTGATGAACATTTATCCTGCAATGGGTGCATTGATGTTTGCTTTAGTCGTCATTATGACAATGTTTTCTGCGATGACGTTTGATCCACGTCTGTCGTGGGACCGTGAACCAGAACCAGGCCATGAGGAGTCCTGACAGCATGGAATCTAAAAGTGGGGAAGCCAAAGTGCAAAAGGTTAAAAACTGGTCGCCCGTGTGGATATTCCCAATCGTCACCGCACTCATCGGCGCGTGGGTCCTGTTTTATCACTACAGTCATCAGGGGCCGGTCGTCACGCTGATTACAACCAATGCTGAAGGTATTGAAGGTGGCAAAACCACGATCAAGAGCCGCAGCGTGGATGTCGGCGTCGTTGAAAGTGCCACGCTGACCGACGATTTGACGCATGTGGAAATTAAAGCACGCCTCAATTCTGGTATGGAAAAGCTGCTGCATAAAGACTCGGTCTTTTGGGTAGTGAAGCCGCAGGTGGGACGTGAAGGTATCAGTGGCTTAGGCACGCTGTTATCCGGGGCGTATATTGAACTGCAGCCGGGTAACAAAGGCAGCCAGCTCGCCAATTATCAGTTGCTGGACTCTCCACCGCTGGCACCGCCAGATGCGAAGGGGATCCGCGTGATTTTGGACAGCAAAAAAGCCGGTCAGCTTAGCCCGGGAGACCCGGTGTTGTTCCGCGGGTATCGTGTAGGGTCAGTTGAGACCAGCACCTTTGATGCGCAAAAACGCTCCATCAGCTATCAGCTTTTCATTAATGCGCCAAACGATCGCCTGGTCACCAGCAACGTACGTTTCTGGAAGGACAGCGGTATTGCCGTCGATCTCACCTCGGCGGGGATGCGCGTAGAAATGGGATCGCTAACCACGCTGTTTGGCGGTGGAGTCAGCTTTGATGTGCCGGAGGGGTTAGAACAAGGCCAGCCGGTTGCACAACAGGCCACGTTTAGCCTGTATGACGATCAAAAAAGTATTCAGGACTCGCTGTATACGGATCACATTGATTACCTGATGTTCTTTAAAGACTCGATTCGCGGGTTGCAGCCTGGTGCACCGCTGGAGTTCCGTGGTATTCGCCTCGGTACGGTTAGCAAGGTGCCTTTCTTTGCCCCGAATATGCGTCAGGTGTTCAATGATGATTATCGTATTCCGGTATTGGTGCGCATTGAACCTGAACGCCTTAAGGCGCAGTTGGGCGAAGATACTGATGTCGGTACCCATCTGGCCGAATTGCTCAAGCGTGGATTAAGAGGATCCCTGAAAACAGGGAATTTGGTCACCGGGGCGCTGTATGTCGATCTGGACTTCTATCCGAAGGATCCACCGATTACGGGCGTGCGCGAATTTAATGGTTACCAAATTATCCCGACCGTGAGCAGTGGTCTGGCGCAGATCCAGCAACGTTTGATGGAAGCATTGGATAAGATTAATAATCTGCCACTGAATCCGATGATTGTGCAGGCGACCACGACACTTTCAGAAAGCCAGCGCACGATGAAACATCTGCAAACGACGCTGGATAACATGAATAAGATTACCGGTAGCCAGTCGATGCAGCAGCTTCCTGCGGATATGCAGAATACACTGCGCGAACTGAATCGTAGCATGCAGGGCTTCCAGCCAGGTTCTGCGGCCTATAACAAGATGGTGGCAGATATGCAGCGTCTTGATCAGGTTCTGCGTGAGTTGCAGCCGGTATTGAAAACGTTGAACGATAAGAGTAACGCGCTGGTGTTTGAAGCGAAGGACAAAAAAGATCCAGAGCCGAAGAGGGCGAAACAATGAAAAAGTGGCTAGTGGTGATGATGGCGGTCTGGCTGACGTCATGTAGCTCCAGCGGAGAGAATAAAAGCTATTACCAGCTCCCTATCGCCCAAGGGGGCGTACAGAGTAGCGCTAACCAGGGTAACCGCCTGTTGTGGGTTGAGCAGGTGGCGGTACCGGATTACCTGGCAGGTAATGGCGTGGTGTACCAAACCAGTGATGTGAAGTACGTTATTGCCAACAGTAATCTGTGGGCCAGCCCGTTAGATCAGCAATTGCGTAACACTCTCGTCGCCAACCTGAGCACGCAGTTGCCAGGGTGGGTGGTTGCCTCTCAACCGTTGGGCAGTACGCAGGACACGCTCAATGTGACGGTAACCGGCTTCCATGGCCGCTACGATGGTAAAGTGATCGTCAGTGGTGAATGGTTGCTGAATCACCAGGGACAACTGATTAAGCGCCCGTTCCACATCGAAGCCATGCAGACGCAAGATGGCTATGATGAGATGGTGAAGGTACTGGCCAGCGCATGGAGTCAGGAGGCGACGGCTATCGCTCAAGAACTGAAACGCATTCCTTAAGCTTAAATAATTGTAAATTACACCGCCTTCGGCTCAGCGCCCTGGGCGGTTTTTTTTATTTTTTTCGCGACTGATATAACTGTTCTGACTCATGATTTTTGTATAGATGATTTACCGGGTAGCTCACAAATATGACACTGGCGTGAATTTTGCGCATTGACGAGTCTGATGTTTCGGGGTATTCGTTTAGTGTGATTGCACACTTAGTAATCACTGTTTTCTTTTCCACCAGACCCAAAGATGAGGGAAACGAGGCATGAAGAGACAAAAACGAGATCGCCTGGAACGGGCACATCAACGTGGATATCAGGCCGGCATCGCCGGACGCTCGAAAGAAATGTGTCCCTATCAGACGCTGAATCAAAGGTCATACTGGCTGGGAGGCTGGCGAGAAGCCATGGGGGATAGGGTGTTAATGGCCTGATTCTGTCTCTTTAGATAAAAGAAACCTCCGCATTGCGGAGGTTTCGCCTTTTGTAGCATCTTATCAGGCTAACAGATGTCCGCAATTAGAACGCAGACGTATCCTGGAAAAGGCCTACTTTCAGATCGTTCGCCGTGTAGATCAGACGACCATCAACCAGCACTTCACCATCTGCCAGGCCCATGATCAGGCGGCGGTTAACGATACGTTTGAAGTGAATGCGGTAAGTGACTTTCTTCGCGGTCGGCAGAACCTGACCGGTGAATTTCACTTCACCCACGCCCAGTGCACGGCCTTTACCTTCACCACCGAGCCAGCCGAGATAGAATCCAACCAGCTGCCACATGGCATCCAGACCCAGGCAGCCTGGCATCACCGGATCGCCAATAAAATGGCAACCGAAGAACCACAGGTCCGGGTTGATATCCAGTTCAGCTTCAACATAACCTTTGTCAAAGTTGCCACCGGTTTCGGTCATCTTGATGACACGGTCCATCATCAGCATGCTTGGTGCAGGCAGTTGTGGGCCTTTTGCGCCAAACAGCTCACCGCGACCAGAGGCAAGAAGGTCTTCTTTTGTATAGGATTCGCGTTTATCTACCATGTTCTCTGTAAGCCTTATCTTATTGAAGCACGCAGGATAGCTAACACGTGTACGCTGAACAAGTCCGATCAGTTCGGAATAATCCAGTTCAGCCAACGCAGCGGCCATGGAAAACGGTGACGACCTTCCTGTTGCGTTGCCGCAGCAATACGCTCCTGGATAGTTTGCATCAACGTTGTTTGGCCTTCGCCATCCCACACCAAATTTAACAACAGTGGTAACGCATCGGTCACGTCATCCACCGCCCAAATAGTGAACTTTTCTTCTTCAACGGCCTGTAACAGGGCTGGCGGTAGGCTCAGGTGCCTGACGTTGGCTGAAGGGATAATCACGCCCTGCGTACCGGTTAATTCACGCTGCTGGCAGATAGTGAAGAAACCTTCAATTTTCTCGTTCAGGCCACCGACAGGTTGCGCCCGGCCAAACTGATCGACAGAACCGGTAATCGCGATGCTTTGATTGACAGGAACATCGGCAAGGGCGCTAATTAATGCGCACAGTTCAGCCATGGATGCGCTGTCTCCATCTACTTCGCTGTAGGATTGCTCGAAGGTTAGCGAGGCAGAGAAGGGGATTTGCTGTTCGAGCTGCAGTTCCGACATCAGGAACGCCTGCATGATCATCATACCCTTGGCATGAATATTTCCGCCCAGTTCGGCTTTACGCTCAACATCGGTAAATTCGCCATCGCCAATATGCACAACGCAGCTGATACGAGAAGGTTCACCAAACGCGCGAGGATGCCCTGGAAACTCAATCACCGACAGCGCGTTTATTTGTCCAATTTGCTCGCCTTCCGTCTCGATAAGGATCTGCTCTTGCAGGATCTCATCCTGCATGCGTTCGGCCAGGAAACCTTCCCGCCATTCGCGTTGCGCCAGCATCAGACCCAGCTGTTCTGCGCTGCAGGTTTCGCCTTCACAAAGGGGGGCCACTTCCTTGAACTGGCGGATGATCCACAGCGGATTAAGCGGTAATGTCGCCTGATCGCCGGTATAACGAACGGCCTCACGCACCAGCGTTTGCCAGGCGTCAGGGGCGGGATAGGGAAGATTGTTGCGTATGGCGGTATGCGTGACCCACTGACACCACTGGGTCATGGTTTCAGCATCCACTATCTGCAGATTATCTTCAAACTCGCTGTAAATTGCCTGTTCAGCTAATTCTGGTTCCATTTCCTGGAAATCGGCCAGCGACTCACGCTCACCGACTAACACCACTTTCAGTTTCAGCGGCATAGACGGTACGGAGACAGGAAGTGGACGAGATTCGTCGAAAGCTACCCAGTCAAAGCGCTCGTGGCTGACAATGGCTTTCAGGCGCATCCACAGCAGGGGTTGAGCCAATAGGGTGCGTAATGAGATAACCAGCACGCCCCCGTTTGCCTGATGCACCAGTCCCGGTTGCAGCGTAATTTCACCATTGAACTGACGCAAACAGCCAAACAGTTGTTCGGCTTCAACCCAGTCAGCATTGACTACCTGAGTTAAGGTCGCAAAATTGTCTTCTGCGTGCTGTGCTGCACGGTAACGGATAGTGTGCCCAGAGATGTCGTAATGACCTCCGGTTAAGCTTCCGGCATCCGTATGTAATGAGCGCGCAGCCGTGGCGATAAGATTGAGATACTCAAGCTCTTCCGGCGCTTTCACCAGCATAAAGGAGGACGTCGCCCATTGCTGAAGCAGTTGCTCAAGCGCAAATTGTAAGCGTGGTTGAGTATCACTGAGTAAGGTATCGGTTTCGTCAGTGACGTGCGGCTGTGCAAATATTTCCTGATAACTGTCAGTATCAGGAACCAGATCACGCCATGCAAGTTTCGTAATGGTCAAAGTTGATGTTTTTTAGTCTGTTGTAAAAAACGAGATTATACCGTAACCGTCAGCACTGCACACGTGGAATGCACCGCTAAACGGGGATGATGACGCGCGACAGTTCACAGGCTGGATATTCTTTTCTTCAGATGCCCAAAAAGCTGATATTCTGATAAGAGTTACACGGTAACATTGAGATCGCAATGAAATATCAACAACTTGAAAATCTTGAAAGCGGCTGGAAATGGAAGTATCTGGTGAAAAAGCATCGTGAAGGGGAGTTGATTACCCGTTACGTGGAAGCCAGCGCTGCCGAAGAAGCCGTTGATTTATTGCTAACCCTCGAAAATGAACCGGTTCGGGTGAATACCTGGATTGAAGAACACATGAATGCCGCGCTGCAAAATCGTATGAAGCAAACCATACGCGCGAGGCGTAAGCGGCACTTTAATGCAGAGCATCAGCATACGCGTAAGAAATCTATCGATCTGGAGTTCATGGTTTGGCAGCGCTTAGCAGGGCTTGCGCAGCGGCGTGGAAAAACGCTTTCTGAAACCATCGTGCAGCTGATTGAAGACGCTGAGCATAAAGAGAAGTACGCGAACAAAATGTCCACATTGAAGCAGGATTTACAAGCGCTGCTGGGAAAAGAATAGCCTGATGTCGGCTTCGGTGTGCTGAGCACCCACGTTTTTATGGTGAACCACAGGTGAAAAAAAACCCCGCATCGCGGGGTTTTTTATTAGACGAGAACTTAAGCCTGAGGCTGAGTTACAACGTCTTTGATGCCTTTAACTTCGATCTCAACACGACGATCCGGAGCCAGGCAGTCGATCAGTGCAGCGCGAGCTTTCACGTTGTCACAGGTGTTGCCAGTAACTGGGTTAGATTCGCCCATGCCACGTGCAGAGATTTTGTCAGAAGGAATACCTTTAGAGATCAGGTAATCAACAACGGACTGAGCACGTTTCTCAGACAGGCTCTGGTTGTAAGCGTCAGAACCGATACGGTCAGTGAAGCCCAGAACCACAACGGAACCGTCTTTCGGATCCAGGTTGCTCAGCTGGCTGTACATCTGATCCAGAGCCTGCTGGCCTTCTGGTTTCAGAGTCGCTTTGTTGAAGTTGAACAGAACGTCAGACTTCAGAGTGAAGTGCTTGGTCTGTACTTCTGGAGCCGGAGCCGGAGCTACAACTACTGGAGCTGCTTCTTCCTGCTGGCCGAAACGGTAAGAAACACCAACGCTCAACAGGCCGTTATCCGGACGACCACCAACGGTGTTCGCGTCACCGATGTTGTTGGTCCACTGGTATTCCAGACGGGTAGCGATTTCAGGAGTAATTGCATACTCTACGCCGCCAGCGAATACTGGGGATACGCCAGTGTCGTGGTCTTTAAAGCCTTCGTTGTTTTTAGCGTCAGCACGCCAAACCATACCACCCAGACGGGTATAAACGTCCAGATCGTCAGTGATTGGGTAACCCAGTTTAGCGGTCAGTTGAACGCCCTGAGCTTTGAAAGCGCCGTTTTGATGAGTGCCGTCGGTGTAGCCTTTGTACGGCATACGACCTAACCAGTCGTAACCCATTTCAAAACCAACGTACGGGTTAACCTGATAACCACCGAACGCACCAGCACCCAGTTGGCTTTCGTGGGTAGGACCGGCGTTGTTGATCTGGTTGTTGCCTACGTCATGGAACTGAGACCAGCCCATTTTAGCACCAGCATACCAGGTGTTATCTTTCGGAGCGGCCTGCGCCACGGTAGCGAAACCAGCCAGTGCCACTGCAATTGCGATAGCTGTCTTTTTCATTTTTTGCGCCTCGTTATCATCCAAAATTCGCCATGACTATCTCCAGAGAGATAACACGGTTAAATTCTTCACCCGGGGATCAGTTCAATAGTTACTCTACCGATATCTGCGGCTTAAGCCGAGCACCCCTGGCGATGTAAAGTCTACAACGTAGTTGAAAACTTACAAGTGTGAACTCTGTCAGGCATATGAAAAAAAAAGGCTTGTATACACAATATTTAACATTTATGGCTGATTAATTGAACTCAAAACTTCTCTAAAACCGCTTCTGACAGGCGTTCACACAAAATATGCGTTATATCTCAATGGCAGATTGAGGTATGAAAAAAAATTCCAGGATTAATCCTAATTTTACTTAATGATACAAATTCGAGTGAATTTTTAGCCCGGAATGCTGTCTCCCCGCAAGTGCCTGAGCGCGAACAGGACGCATAATAAATCCCATTGCGTTCCCTTCATCTGCAGCTTTCACCAGTTCTGCATGTTCATCTTCTGTTAATTCTTCAGTCAGCCAGCCAATAACCACGCTGTAATTGCCGGTGCGCAGCGCGCGAACCATCGATTCTAACGTGTGGCAGGGAGATAGTTGACTTATTTGCATAACTTTCGTTAATGGAAGCCCCGCTGATTGCACCCACTCACGGCTCAGCTTTTGTTGTGGCGTAAGCCAGAGCTGCCAACGTGATTGCTGCCCTAACTGCTGAAGCAGGGGTAATAGCAGTAATTGCGTCATCATGGGCTGGTCCTCGCGATAGACCACTTCACTGATAAGCCCGGCAGTCGCATTTTCTGAAGAAACGCGCGCACTATTGCTTGATGTTGAAGAGAACGACGAAGAACGATTTGCGTAGCCTGAAGTGTACATAATCAATCCAGCCCTGTGAGTTACTGTATGGATATACAGTAACCCTGCTATCACTAAAGATCAACCTTATTTTCGGAAACAGACTCGCAATTTTTAGCCGTCGTGGCGGGAAATATAAAATTCATCTTGCCCCTTGGGGCTAAGTTGCCTATCGTCGTCATTAACGGATCTGTTACTGGAAATCATTCCATTATCTTATGATTTAAAAGGACTTTTATGAAAAACCTCTCTTATGCCAGGATCTATAAATCACAAGAATATTTGGCCTCTTTAGGTACAATTAGCTACCGCTCTTTATTTGGCAGTTATAGCTTGACGGTGGGCGATACGGTCTTTGCAATGGTTGCCGACGGTGAGTTATACCTGCGGGCCTGCGAGCAAAGCGTACAGTACTGTGTAAAACATTCCCCGGTCTGGTTGACGTTTATGAAGCGGGGACGTCCCGTGATACTCAACTATTATCAAGTTAATGATGCGCTGTGGCGAAACCATCCGCAGTTGGTGTCTTTATCACGATATTCGCTGGATGCCGCAGTAAAAGAAAAACAGACGCGTGTTTCGCAACACCGGTTACGGGAACTGCCGAACATTTCCTTTCATCTGGAGACCCTACTGAGTGAAGCCGGGATTAACGATGAGGGTACATTACGCACCCTGGGTGCTCAAATGTGTTGGCTAAAGCTTTTGCAAATTAACCCATCGCTGACAGTGAAAATTCTTTATGCGCTTGAGGGCGCAATCAGTGGGATACATGAAGCAGCACTCCCGGCGGTTCGCCGCCGGGAGTTGGTTGAGTGGGTGAGTTCACTTAAGCCTGAACCGGGTTACTAATGGGTAATGCCGCGATTTGTTGCTGTAACCGACTGATTTCTGGTAACAGCGCAATCAATAATCCAACCTGTTGTACGACCAGCGGTTCTTTGGTGTCCTGGCTCGGTTCAAGATGTTGAATCCGTTGTTTAAGACTTTCCAGAGCCTGGTATACGCGCTGCTCGTCAGCGGGTTGATGATGAAGCGCATCATCAACATAGCAGACCGCGTCGTCCAGTAATGCCAGGACTTCCGGGTTAGTCAGCTGTTCCCGGTGAGCGCCGAGAGCGGAAATATAGCTGGTGAAGGTATGGTTGAGGCACAGCAAACGGAATGCCATTTCGCGCGTTTGGGCTGTAACATCTGGTTCACTCGACATGTTCGACACCACGGAAGCAAGCTCCGCATCACGGTTATGTGCATCACGGCGGGCAATTCGGTATGCCAGACGGTTATCACGGCCCTGATGATATTGCTCAAGGATAGCGTCCAGATAGCGGCAGTTAGCATCCGTTGCTCGTTCGATGACCCGTGGTAAATTACGAAAACGCCAGTCTGGCCAGATAAAACTGACGGCAGCCCAGGCAATCGCACAGCCGATCAGCGTATCGATGACTCGCGGCAGTGCGACCTCGAACCCTTCTCCCAGCAGGTTAAAGCATAATAATACCAGCAGGGTGATAAATATGGTCGCATGGGCATACTGTACGTTGCGAAAGGCGAAAAAGAGCACGCCGGTAATCACCAACAGGATGAGCTGCCCTTCCAGAGAGGGGACGAACCACAAAATGGGTAAACCAATCGCTATTCCGACTAAGGTACCAATAATTCTCAGGGCCAGGCGATGTCGGGTGGCGTTGTAGTTTGGCTGACAGACAAACAGACTGGTTAGCAGGATCCAGTATCCATGGTTCATACCGGTTATCTGGATGATGGCGTATCCGACACAGAGCACCAACGACATGCGGATAGCATGGCGAAATAGGGCTGACTCGGGGGTGACGTTACGGCTCAGACGCAACCAGATATCGCTGAACCCATGTGGGCTGTCATCGGCAAGCTGATTTTCGGACTCATTGCGCGAAATGACCTGCGCCTGCTCGGACTCAATTGTTGCCAATTGCGCGTCGATAGCACGCAGGTTAGCGAGCAAAAATCCCAATGTTTTAAGCAAGTCTGCAGGCGCACCATTAACACGCATGCGCTCAAGTGCGGCATCGATATGGGTGAAAACGCGCTCAAAATGTGGGTCATGTTGGTAGGGTGTGCGCAATAAAATACAGCGTGACAGCTGCATACAGGCTTGCCCCTGCATAGACATCAGGCGCTGGAAGCGAAACATCACGTCGCTGTGACGGAAGTGATCGCGTAGCGTTTGGTATTGAATATGCGAAGAGCTTGCGCGTTCGTGTATATCCTGCGCCACAAAATAGTAGTGTAACGTGCGACGTGTTCCCCGTTGCCCGCGGTCACCGCGCAGGCGGGTCAGCAACGACACTTTGGTTTGGTTTAGCGTCGCCATCAGTTGCCCGTTGGCCAGCGCTAAATCGTAGAGCGGTGCCTGGCTTTCATCTTCAATGTCGGGATCAAACAGACGGGATTTCAGCTCCAGATAGTGCGCTAACTGCTCATAGCTGCGCGCCAAATTATCCTGCAATGGACGGATTGGGAACAGGAGATGTCCGGTCAATGTCAGCAGGTTGTACCAGATAGCCCCGGCGAGCAGTAGTATCGGCTGCTGATACCACTGATCGTACAGTGACGTGCCCAGCATGGTGTAAATCGCGATAAGCAATGCGCCGAAGGCGATCGTCGCATAGCGCTGGCCTAATCCGCCAAGCAGAATAAAACCGCTGGTCGAAAGCGTTAATCCAATGGCAAACAGCCACGGCCATGGGAAGAGAAGCTCGACGGACGCTGAGGCAATAAAAAAACAGATCAGCGTAATGATCAAATTGCGCAAGCGACCAGCTAGACGATCGTCGAGGTCGGTTAACGCGGCGGCCACCATGCCCAGCGTCAGCGGGATAGTCAGCTTGACGTCGCCCAGCCACCAGGGCAGCGCGGTGGTGCCACAAAGTGCAATAAAAATTCGCACGTAGTACAGCCAGGTGCTGTTCCAGGTATAGCGTTTGAGCAGAGGACTTAACATAAAGGCCATCAGTCCTGGTTATTCAAAGCGGCGACGCGCATTGGCTTCACGTGCTGCGCGGGCAGTTTCTACCGAGACCACGCGCCGACCGACGGGCCAAAGTGCAATTGCGGCGATCTTAAAGTTAGCAATCCCCACCGGAATACCAATAATCGTGATGCACTGGGCAATACCGGAGACAATATGCATCAGGCACAGCCACCAGCCGAAGAAAATCAGCCAAAAAATATTCAGTAATGTTCCGCCGGTGTTCAGAAGAACATTTTTACCTGCCGGGTTGAGTTCATCAACATGAATGGCTTCGTTGCCATAGGGAAACAGAGAAAGGCGCGTTATCTCCCAGCATGAGCGGGTTAATGGCAGGGTAAAAATAAGCACGATACTGACCAGCGTTGCCAGTAACCAGGCTAAGGTGGTGGCGAACCCCCCGAGCACAAAATTTAAAATATTCAGAACTGTACGCATAAACTCTCGGTTAACTCTGGTTTTTGGTGAATTCGGCAATTGTAACGTTTTTTTGGGCTGGAGCACGTTTTCTCTGGCGGTTACACTGATAAGTAAACCTCTTCGTGTGGATCCGCTTAAGCCTTATGGAACTGAAAGCTACTTCTATTGGAAAACGTCTGGCGCAACACCCGTACGATCGGGCCGTTATTCTTAATGCCGGGATTAAAGTTTCCGGCGATCGTCACGAGTATCTTATTCCATTCAATCAATTACTGGCTATTCATTGCAAACGGGGCCTCGTATGGGGGGAACTCGAATTTGTGCTCCCGGGCGATAAGGTTGTGCGACTGCATGGGACGGAATGGGCAGAAACTCAGCGTTTTCATCGCCATCTCAACATGCTTTGGCAGCAGTGGAGCCAGGAAATGAGCGAGGTCGCCGCCACGGTTTTGCAGGAGCAGCTCGAGACGATTGCGGCCCGTACCCATGAAAATAAATGGCTGACACGCAACCAAACGGCAGGCCTGCAACAGCAAATCCGTCGCGCTTTCGCGGCGCTGCCGTTGCCGGTTGAAAGGCTGGAGGAGTTTGACAACTGTCGCGAGGCAATACGCCAGTGTCAGGCATGGTTGCAGGATATTGAAGCCTGCCGGTTACAGCATAATCAAGCCTATACCGACGCAATGCTGACAGAGCACGCCGAGTTCTTCCAGCAGATTGAATCTTCGCCGCTGAATCCGGCTCAGGCCCGGGCGGTGGTTAACGGTGAGCAATCGTTACTCGTGCTTGCGGGCGCGGGAAGTGGCAAAACATCTGTGCTGGTGGCACGTGCAGGTTGGCTACTGGCAAAGGGAGACGCGGTGGCCGAACAAATTCTGCTTCTGGCGTTTGGTCGCAAAGCTGCCGAGGAAATGGATGAGCGGATTCGTGAGCGACTGCATACAGAAGACATCACTGCCCGGACGTTCCACTCGCTGGCGCTGCACATCATTCAGCAGGGCAGTAAAAAGGTCCCAACGGTAAGCAAGCTTGAAAACGATACCCCCGCGCGCCATAAACTTTTTATTACCGCCTGGCGTCAGCAGTGTAGTGAGAAAAAGGCGCAGGCCAAAGGCTGGAGGCAATGGTTAGAAGAAGAGATGCAGTGGTCAGTACCTGAAGGTAATTTTTGGGATGATGAAAAACTGCAGCGTCGCCTGGCCCCAAGACTGGATCGTTGGGTTAGCCTGATGCGTATGCACGGGGGGGCGCAAGCGGAAATGATTGCCAATGCGCCGGAGGACATTCGCGATCTATTCAGTAAACGTATCAAGCTCATGGCGCCGTTGCTTAAGGCATGGAAGAGCGCCCTGAAAGAAGAAAACGCCGTTGATTTTTCCGGGCTAATTCATCAGGCCATCGTCATTCTGCAAAAGGGGCGTTTTATCAGCCCGTGGAAACATATTCTGGTTGATGAGTTTCAGGATATTTCCCCCCAGCGCGCAGCGTTGCTGGCTGCGTTGCGACAGCAAAATTCACAGACCACCTTGTTTGCTGTAGGAGACGATTGGCAGGCTATTTATCGCTTTAGTGGCGCACAGCTTTCGTTAACTACTGCCTTCCATCACACCTTTGGCGAGGGCGATCGCTGCGATTTGGATACCACTTACCGCTTCAATAGCCGTATTGGAGAGGTAGCCAACGGTTTTATTCAGCAAAATCCGCATCAGCTTGCAAAACCGCTTAACAGCCTGACGGTTGGTGACAAAAAAGCGGTGACGCTGTTGGATGAAAGCCAGCTGGATGCGCTGCTGGATAAGCTGTCTGGTTTTGCGAAAGCCGAGGAGCGAATTCTGGTACTGGCGCGCTATCATCATCTGAAACCTGCCAGCCTGGAGAAGGCGGCGACCCGTTGGCCCAAGCTACAGCTTGAGTTTATGACTATCCATGCCAGTAAAGGGCAGCAGGCGGATTACGTCATTATTGTCGGGCTTCATGACGGTAATGATGGTTTCCCGGCACCAGCCCGCGAGTCAATTATGGAGGAGGCGCTGCTGCCGGCGGTAGAAGATTTTCCTGATGCAGAAGAGAGACGCTTGCTTTACGTGGCGCTTACGCGTGCACGGCATCGGGTATGGCTGCTGTTTAATAAAGACGCGCCGTCGTGTTTTGTCGATGAGCTTAAACAGCGGGATGTGCCAGTTAGCCGTAAACCTTGAAAGCAGGCGGCGACAGCCGCCTGTCAGGCTATTATTTGAGGCGCTCAGCCAGGTAGCGGGCGTAATCGGGGATCAGGATCTCCGTCTCGTCGCTGAAATTCGGCGACTGGATAATAAAGTCGGCCGTCGACACGTTGGTCGCTACCGGAATATTCCACACCGTTGCCAGGCGCAGAAGGGCTTTGACATCAGGGTCGTGAGGCACGGCATTGAGCGGATCCCAAAAGAAGATCAGCACATCAATTTTCCCTTCAGAGATCAGCGCTCCCACCTGCTGGTCGCCGCCCATCGGGCCGCTCAGCATAGCGTTAACGTCCATACCGGTCGCGCGCTGGATTAAATTACCCGTTGTGCCTGTCGCATAGAGAACGTGTTGTTCCAGCAGTGGCTGGTGGCGTTCAACCCAGTTCATCAACATCTTTTTACAGTGATCGTGTGCAACCAGCGCAATATGCTTGCGCGCTGGCAATGTGCGAGTCGTCAATTCCATAGTACCGCTCCCAAGTTAACCTTGCTACAGAGTACTGGAAGCACTTGACGCTGCAAGAGAAAGACAAAAAAAAATGCGTACGTGGACATAAATGTCATGAGGGGGGCTGCTTCTCTGCCCATTGCAGGAAGTTACTTCGCGTTTGCGCGTCGGCCTGCTGAAACCAATATTTTAACCTCTGCTCGGTGAGCGCTTGCGATTGAGGTGGCACCCGATCCAGTTCAGAAACCCCGGAGAGTAACGAACTGTCATCGGCCATCATGGTGGCAAATTGTGGTAATGAAGCATGCTTAGCCGCTTTGTTGTAGCGTTCGGTCTCCAGTTCATAATCAACGGTTTTCGCGGTGGATGTGATGGTCATCACATCCAGCTTGACCGGAATCGGCATGGCGTCACCATCCAACAGTTCCACACGAGGGGTTTCATCGAAATGTGCCGCGTCACGCTCATTGCCCAAACGCGGAAGATGAAAATTAACCTGACTGACTAATTGGGTATCGAAGCTGATGACCAACGGGGGGGAGATATACAGCCGTTCTTCATGGCTGGACAGGCGAATGGTTTTCTCGACGCGAAAAACCAGCTGATGCCGACCATTTTCCAGCTCAATGCTTTCGGCACCGCGTAACAATGAGCTGGAGACTTTTTTTCCGTCCAGTACCAGCAGGTCAATGTCGCTTGACAGACGCAGTGAGGTCGCATAAACGGATACCGGCAAACACAGGGCAATCAAGGCTGTCACAATGCCGGCTCTCATAGGGTTCTCCTGTCCAGAAAATACCTGAGTAAGATGTATCAAAAGTTTTCGACAATCATGTTTACTAACATATAGACATAATTTCCAGTTTAGCTCTCATGCGCCGGTATGGGATGAATGGTTGCAACGTCAGGTTTGTCGTACACTTTGCAAAACAGCCTGGAGGAAGATGATGAAAGAGACCGATATTGCTGGCATTTTGACATCCACCCGCACGATTGCTTTGGTAGGGGCAAGCGATAAACCCGACCGCCCCAGCTATCGCGTGATGAAATATTTGCTCGATCAGGGCTATCACGTTATTCCTGTTTCCCCCAAGGTTGCCGGGAAAACGTTACTGGGACAGCAAGGGTATGCGACGCTGGCGGATGTGCCGGAGAAGGTGGATATGGTGGATGTCTTCCGTAATTCAGAAGCGGCCTGGGGTGTTGCGCAGGAGGCGATTGCCATCGGGGCAAAGACATTATGGATGCAGTTGGGCGTGATCAATGAGCCGGCGGCGGTGCTGGCGCGTGATGCGGGTCTGGCTGTGGTGATGGATCGCTGCCCGGCTATCGAGATCCCGAGACTGGGGCTGGCGAAATAAAAATGAGCAGTTGCCGGATGAGTTTATCGTCATCCGGCAACGGCTAAAGTCAGTTGCGCAGGCGTGGAGCCTGAAGCTGTTTACGGATGGTCCGTGCCAGTTCATCCATCGATGGTTGCTCTGGATGTTCTTCCTGTAGCTCACTGCTCAACTGTGCTTCCGCCAGATACGTATGCACTGGCAGGCCATTATCGTCTTCCATCACCACGTGATACCAGGGAGCGGCGCGAAGTTCGTCGTTAACCGCCAACTCATCAGGTGACGGGTCATCAAGCGAATATTCCGGGTCGATATCCACGACCACTCCGAGGTAACCTAACAGGGAATGGCGGACCTGCTGGCCGATACCGAATTTGCTGGCAATCATAGTCACCTCCCGGGAAATAGATACCCTCTATGTAAGGGCAATATTCCACTTTTCAAGTTACATGATGCGACAGGCAAACCCTTTCAGATACAGCCCTTCCGGGTAGGTAGCGATCACCGGATGATCGGCGGCCTGACGGAACTGCTCTATAAATTGTACATCACGACCCGCATCTAATGCGGCATCAGCGATGATTTTCTGAAATAAATCGGTCGTCATCAGTCCGGAGCAGGAGAACGTCAGCAGTACACCGCCAGGATTCAGTAGCTGGATAGCCAGCATATTGATGTCCTTATAGCCACGACAGGCGCCCATTAGCTGGCTTTTGTTTTCCACAAACTTCGGCGGATCCATCACGATGACATCAAACTTCTCACCGCGATCGCGATAGGCGCGCAGCAGTTTAAAGACGTCATCGCGGACAAATTCAGCTTTGCTCAGATCCAGCTTATTCAGTTCGACGTTTTGTCTGGCGATGTCGAGCGCTTCCTGCGAGGTATCAACGCTGACGACCTGGCTGCATCCACCCATCAGCGCAGACACCGCGAAACCGCCGGTATAGGAGAAACAGTTCAGGACACGTTTGTCTTGTACATAACGACGCGTGGCCAGACGGCTGTCACGCTGATCCAGGTAGTAACCTGTCTTATGACCGTGCTGAATATCGACCAACAGCTTCATGCCGTGTTCTTCAATCGGCAGCAGGGCCGGAGGCAGTTCGCCCGTGACGGGCCCCTGGGTCAGCTCCATACCTTCTTTTTTGCGCACTGCAACATCGCTGCGATCATAAATGGCGCATTCAGGGAACACCGTTTGCAGGGCGCTAATCAGCGCGGCACGCTGATATTCAGCCCCGGCGCTGAGCAGTTGCAGGACGAGGAAACGGCCAAAACGGTCAATGGTGATACCCGGCAGGCCGTCGGATTCTCCGGCGATCAGACGGTAGCTGTCCAGGCCGTCTTTCTTCGCCAGCCAGTCGCGCCACGTCTTTGCTTGCTGCAAACGGCGGGTGAAGAAGTCAATATCAATGGATTCGGACTTGTCGAATGTCCAGACGCGTGCACGGATCTGCGACGCCGGTGACCAGGCTCCGCGTGCTAACCATTTACCCTGATGGTCAACAATATCGATGGTTTCACCCAGACTGGCTTTACCTTCCATACGGGCGACTGCACCGGAAAATACCCACGGATGGCGGCGAAGTAATGATTTTTCGCGCCCTTTGGCTAACACTAAACGTACACTCATAATTTGCTATTCTGTCGATTCAAAGAAATGGGCGCCATTGTCCTGAGTTTTTCGAGGATTTGCAACGCGCAACGCGATGATAAGGAGAACCGTAATGTCTAAAGTCTGCATCATTGCCTGGGTTCACGGCCGGGTACAGGGCGTGGGTTTTCGCTACACCACTCAGCATGAAGCACAACGGTTGGGATTAACCGGATACGCAAAGAACATGGATGACGGTAGCGTAGAGATTGTCGCCTGCGGCGAAAGCGACCAGGTGGAACAACTGATGAGGTGGTTAAAGGCTGGGGGCCCGCGTAGCGCCAGGGTAGACAGAATTCTCAGCGAACCCCACCGTCCTGGCGATGATTTAAAGGGATTTAGTATCCGCTATTAAATACATTTTACCGGTTTAGGCAGGCCCGCGATTTTGGTTGCCTGTTTAGCCGGACCTTTCGGAAACAGACGGTAAAGATAACGGCTGTTACCTTTGTCTTCGCCAAACTTGTTGGCCATCGCTTTTACCAGCATGCGGATTGCCGGAGACGTATTAAACTCCAGATAAAACTCGCGTACAAAGCGTACCACTTCCCAATGCTCGGGCGTCAGGGTAATACCTTCGTTTTCGGCAATGGCAGCGGCCAGCGGTTCACTCCACTCGGTCGTGTCTTTTAAATAGCCTTCGCTGTCGGTACTGATTTCTCTACCTTCAAAGATCAACATAATCCTTCACTGCGTTAGTCAAACTGGCGGCAGTTTAGCAAAAAAGAAAGCCCCGCATAAGCGGGGCTGGATAATGCGAGTTGACAACTTAGTCGCGGCTGGCGAAGCCCAGAATGCTCAGCAGGCTGACGAAAATGTTGTACAGCGACACATACAGGCTGACCGTTGCACGGATGTAGTTGGTTTCACCGCCACGGATGATATTGCTGGTTTCGAACAGGATAGCGCCTGAAGAAATCAGAATAAACACCGCGCTGATAGCCAGATGCAAAGCCGGCAGCTGCAGGAAAATATTGGCAACCATACCAATCAGCACCACCACGATACCCGCCATCAGCATACCGCCGAGGAAGGACATGTCTTTACGGGTGGTCAGCACGTAGGCAGAACAGCTGAAGAAGACCAGCGCGGTACCGCCCAGCGCCATACCGATGACATCACCCATGCCCGCAGACAAGTAGGCATTCAGCATCGGTCCCAGAATGTAGCCCAGGAAGCCGGTGAAGGCGAAAGCTGACAGAATACCGACCGGCTTATCTGCCGTTTTATAGGTCAGGAACATCAGGCCATACATACCGACCAGCGTCAGGATAAGACCCGGGGATGGCAGCATCAGCACGGTGCTAGCCGTTGCGGTGATGGCAGAAAACGCCAGCGTCAGGCTAAGCAGAAAATAGGTATTACGCAGCACTTTATGCGTGCTGAGTAGCGATGTACGGTCGCGCGATGAACTAATAATACGATCCATGAGTCACTCTCTTATGACAGATGTAATTAATGACGGAGGATAATGAAATCGCGGGTAATGACACAGCGGTTTTACCCATCTTTACGCATTTTAACCCGCCAGACTTAAGCATTTTATTTCAGCAAAAGTGCCTGAATCAGATGTTACCACTTAATGTTTGAAAATGTCAGATCGATATCTGATAGGTAACTGAAAAATATTGCGTTATCCCCTACATCCCTTTAAGAGTGACTGCGGTGTCATCATAAAACAGAACAATAAGGTGCAGGGAATGACTCAACAAAAATCGAAGGTATTTACGTTTTCGCTGTTGACCGCCTGTTTGATATCGATAAACGGTGCGGTATGGGCTGCCAATGTTCCTGCAGGAACAACATTGGCCGAAAAACAGGAACTGGTGAGAAATAACGGGAGTGAACCTGCATCGTTGGATCCGCATAAAGTTGAAAGCAACGTTGAATTTACTTTAATCAGCGATATGTTCGACGGTCTGGTTGCCGTCAGTCAGGATGGGGCTATCGAGCCTCGACTGGCGGCATCCTGGGAGAATAAAGATAACACCATCTGGACCTTTCATTTACGACCGGGTATTACCTGGTCTGATGGCTCTGCTATTACCGCACAGGATGTTGTCTGGAGCTGGCAGCGTCTGGTTTCACCGCAAACAGCTTCACCGTATGCCTCTTACCCTGGCAACATGCATATTGCCAACGCTGTCGATATCGCACAGGGGAAAAAAGATCCCGCCACGCTGGGTGTAAAAGCACTGAATGATACCACGCTGGAAATTACCCTGACGCAACCGACGGCGGCGTTTCTGGCTATGCTGGCGCACCCGTCACTGGTACCGCTGGATAAGGTACTGATTGGCCGTTATGGCGACAAGTGGACCCGACCAGAGCATTTTGTCAGCAGTGGGCCGTACGAACTGTCGCAGTGGGTGGTGAACGAGCGAATTGTCGCGGTGCGCAATACGCACTACTGGGATAACGCGCACACGGTCATTGATAAAGTCACTTATCTGCCTATTAGCTCAGAAGCGGCAGATGTTAACCGCTACAAGGCCGGTGAAATCGATATTGTTTTGAGCGTGCCGGTGAATCAGTTTGCCCAGTTGAAAAAAACAATGGGTAATGAGCTTCACGTCTCACCGTTGTTATCAACCTATTACTACCAGTTTAATACGACCCGGGCGCCGTTTAACGACTCGCGCGTGCGTCGGGCGCTGAATATGGCGCTGGATAAAGACATCATTGCCCAAAAGGTGATGGGGCAGGGGCAGCGGGAAGCCTGGGTTATCAGCCAGCCTGAAATTGGCGGGGTGACGTTATCCGCGCCAGAATACGCGTCGTGGCCGCGGGATAAACGTATTGCGGAAGCGAAAAAACTACTGGCAGAAGCCGGTTTTGGCCCTGAACATCCGCTTTCATTAAATTTGCTCTACAACACCTTCGAAACGCATCAGCGGATTGCGATTGCGGCATCGTCGATGTGGAAGAAAAATTTGGGTGTCGAGGTGACGCTGCAAAACCAGGAGTGGAAAACGATGCTGGACACCATGCACACCGGTAATTTTGATGTGGTGCGCTATGCGTGGATCGCTGATTACGATGATGCTTCAAGCTTCCTGAATATTTTCCGTACCGGCGATAGTGAGAACACGACCCATTACAGCAACCCTGCCTATGATGAAGCGATGAGTCATGCGGCGAAAGCAGGTTCAGTGGAAGAACGTGGCAAGTATTATCAGCAGGCGGAAGCGCTTTTGGCTGAGGATGTGCCAGCCATTCCGATTTATCACTATGTTCGCGCACATCTGGTGAAGCCGTGGGTAGGGGGATTTGCGCCGGATAACCGGGGCTATTACTACACCAAAGATATGTTCATCAAAAAACACTAAGTGGCAGAAGAGCATATTTATGCTGAATAAACGTTCAATCTGTTGTTATTTCAGTCGATTAACAACATTTTGACTGTTTTTCAGGCAAACGAACACATTGGTGCTTTACAGGTCCGTTCGGGATGTTTATAGTGCGCCTCATTGGAAGCGTGGCCGAGCGGTTGAAGGCACCGGTCTTGAAAACCGGCGACCCGAAAGGGTTCTAGAGTTCGAATCTCTACGCTTCCGCCAAATACGAAACCCAAGTCGTTATGCGACTTGGGTTTTTTCGTATTGTTTAGCAGTACGCCATTGCCGTCTGGCTTGCGTTGGTGGTTCTAATAATGCATCGGATGGATTAGTGACCGGCATCTGTTTCATCTTGTTGTCAGTGTTCTTGGATAATGCTTGGCGATGATATTATTGAGCTTATCCACCACATGCTGGATACCTGGCTGCTTGTGTTAGCTATTCGGAATATTCCTGGAGTTACGGTCGATAAAGTTCTTTATCAACATTGCCTGAATATGATTGAGGATGCGCAGAAACAACGCCGGTTTCCGCGTTCTGCTGCCTCTGATATTGGCAGTTTGTTGCGCCAGAGAAGCATGAAAGGTCCTGCCGCCAGCTTACTTCATCGACTGGAATATCTGTGGTCATCCTGTATCGGGCCACTGCCCGCCCAGTCGTATTTGTATCGACTAACTTACGCTATTGAACGACTTAAATCAGAGGACTGGGTTAATTCGGTGGTGAGTGACAGAGACTGGGGCGTGAGGGTCTGGCTGAAGAATACAGTGATATTGCTGCACTGCTGGTAAAAAAGTCAGCGTTGACTCATCGGTTTTCTGATGAGGGCAAGCGATTGCAACGATTGAATTTCTTGTGGCTGGCGGTTTGTCATCCTGTATGGCGGTTTTCCAGGCCCATGCACTCCCTGCCATCATGCTGAAGCCTGATAGGATCGCCATACAGCCCTGACAGTAAATGAAATGCCCTCTTTCGGGACATAAAACCGATTATCTTCCTGATGCTTTCCTTATGGCTATTGCTGTGTTTCCCACATGAAGCAAGGCTATGACTTTCTGCCCCTTTTATATCTTTCTGATCTAAAACCATATCTTTGAAAGTGCACGGGTATTTTAATTTTACCACATTGATTTAAATCAATTTAAATTACTTTATCAACAATTCTCCTTTCATTTTAACTGTCGCGACATAAATGTTTGTTTTGTGTGTTGGTGGTAGTTCATTTTACTGACATGTCAGTACTATTTGCTATTAACATTTAGAGGAAAATTCCTAAGAATTTACTTAAAAGAGATTAAAGATCGGTAAATTTGATCTCTAGTCGATCATTATTCTATTGTTGCATGTAAAGAACTTTCATTTGAAAAGTGTACGCAGCGATAAACCGAGGGATAATGAGATGGCTGACAGTTTCCAGAATGAAGTGCCAAAGGCACGTATTAATCTAAAACTTGACCTGCATACGGGGGGAGCCAGCAAGAAAACCGAACTCCCCCTTAAATTACTCGTTGCGGGTGCTTTCAGTAATGGTCAGGAGTCTGCGCCATTATCAGAGCGTGGAAAGGTTAATTTGAACAAAAATAACTTTGACGCAGTACTTTCCGAATATTCCCCAAAAGTAAATCTGACCGTTAAAAACACGCTTGCCGATGATGGTAGCGAAGACAATATTAATCTCACATTCCAGAGCATGAAGGATTTCACCCCTGAACAGGTCTCCCGGCAAATACCGCAACTGAAAGCGATGCTTTCAATGCGTAATTTGCTTCGCGATTTAAAAGCGAACCTTCTGGATAATCAGGCTTTCCGAAAGGAACTGGAAAAAATTCTGCTCGACCCGGCATTAAGCGCAGAACTCAGAGCCGAACTCTCAGCCCTGGCCCCAAAACAGCCATAACGGTCACGATGATTTAACGGATTAATAAGGAAGATGTTGATGTCAGTAAAAAATGAGAATGCGGCTGGTGGAGAAAGTATGGTACTGGAACGTCCTGCTGCGGGCGGGGTCTACGCGTCCCTGTTTGAAAAAATCAACCTGAATCCGGTATCCGAGCTGAGTGCGCTGGATATCTGGCAGGACGCGCAGGCAATGAGGGTCTGGCGTGAATCTTCAGCGCCGAGTTCAATCGCTGCATGGGTTACCACCGGTGGGTCGCCTGCGATGCAGCAACAGGTGCTGATGAACAGTCTGATGAACTGGTTCCATCAGCACGTCAAAGCAGTCTTTATGGATGAGAACCCCGACGTTCCTGTCATTGCACCGACCGCGGTGCTGTGGGGAATGGGGCCGATCCTTGCCGGAAGTCTGGCCACATCTGCCTGGACTGCATGGCTTTCCCGTCACACTGCGATGCAGCAGGTGGCGGGCTGGCAGCCGGTTGGAACGGACAGTACGGTTATCTCCCCCTTCCCGGATTTTATCCTGCCGCTGCTGCCCGAAGGGCGAGGCCTGACGCCGCGTGGGCGAACCTTCCGTTGTGCGCTCGGGATTTTCACGCTGGCGGCCATTGCTGCGCTGCTCAGCAGTGGCTGGAACAATCACCAGTTGCTACAGCGTGTGAGCTTCGATATTGCCCGCTATGACCGTATCCCGATGCATGATTTCGGACCCAAAGCCGATGCTGTTGCGGTCCTGAGTGACGATGCGGCAGAGCTGGATGGCTGGGCGCGCAATGGCGTACCGGCGCGTATGGGCCTTGGTCTGTATCAGGGGGAGCGTCTGCGAATGCCTGTGCTGGATGCGATCCGTTCGTATGTGCCTCCACCGCCACCACCTAAACCACAGCCGAAACCTGAACCGGTACCGAAAATTGTCCGACTCGACAGCATGTCGCTGTTCGACTCCGGCAAATCCGTGCTGAAAACCGGCTCCACGAAAATGTTGGTTAATTCGCTGGTCGACATCAAAGCGAAGCCGGGCTGGCTGATTGTAGTCGCCGGCCATACCGATAACACCGGTAATCCGAAACTTAATCAGACGCTGTCCCTGAAACGTGCCGAAGCGGTACGCGACTGGATGCGTGACACCGGTGATGTGCCGGTGAGCTGTTTTGCGGTGCAGGGCTATGGTGAGAGCCGCCCGGTCGCAACCAATGACACCCCGGAGGGCCGTGCGCTCAACCGCCGTGTCGAAATCAGTCTGGTACCGCAGGCCAATGCCTGTCAGATACCCGGCAAAACCACAGCGTCATCGCAGGATGATGACGTTTCTCAACATTAATGGAGTAAATCCGATGGCAATTCCTGTTTATCTTTGGCTGAAAGACGACGGCGGCGCGGACATTAAAGGGTCTGTGGATGTTCAGGATCGTGAAGGCAGCATCGAAGTTGTCGCTCAGGAGCATAACCTGTACATCCCGACTGACAACAACACCGGCAAGCTGACCGGTACCCGTATCCACACCCCGTTCCTGTTCACCAAGGAAATCGACTCGTCCAGCCCGTATCTGTACAAGGCGGTGACCACCGGTCAGACCCTCAAGTCTGCGGAATTCAAGTGGTACAAAATCAACGACGCGGGCCAGGAAGTGGAGTACTTCAACACCAAACTGGAAAACGTGAAAGTGGTGAAAGTGAATCCTGAAATGTATGACATCAAGGATCCTTCTAAAGAGAAGCACAACCACCTTGAGCGCATTGAACTGCGTTACGAAAAAATCACCTGGACCTACAAAGACGGCAACATCATTCATTCCGATTCCTGGAACGAACGCGCTACGGCGTAAGTCGCATGCGGACAGGGCCCTGTCCGCAGTTTTTTGCTGAGTGCCTGTCTGAAACGGGCTTTCAGCAAAGAAACCCACAAACTGCCAGCCTGACCATATGCGCTTTGGTCCCCTTCACGGGAAACAGCGATGGGCGGTAGCGTGTCCAGGAACCGACAAAGAGAGAGATTCATGGAAAATC
Source organism: Citrobacter sp. KH_055_1 (assembly GCF_057838705.1). Taxonomy (NCBI): domain Bacteria; kingdom Pseudomonadati; phylum Pseudomonadota; class Gammaproteobacteria; order Enterobacterales; family Enterobacteriaceae; genus Citrobacter; species Citrobacter sp. KH_055_1. The sequence goes on along the minus strand of NZ_CM174473.1, from coordinate 3,025,665 downwards.
CAGCCATCCTGTTGCGACGTCTGAACCCTTACTGTGCCCGTGCGATGGAAGGCGCAGCGTCGCTCTGCCAGACCCGAGCCCATGCGGAAATTTTGCCGGAGCACTGGCTGCTGAAGCTGCTCGAACAGGGGGAAGGTGACCTGACCGTACTGGCCCGTCGTTACGAGTGGGATATGGACGCCATCTGGCAGGATTTGCTGGGCTGGCTCGATAAACAGCCGCGCTCGGTACGCCATCGTCCGCAACTGTCTGACGCCCTTCAGACCCTGATGCAGGAAGCCTGGCTGATTGCCTCGCTGAACGGTGAAGAACAAATCCGAAGCCTGCACCTGTTGATGGCCCTGGTGGAAAAACAGAACCTGGTCCGCTGCGATGGTCTGTGGCCGCTGCTGACGCTCGGTCAGAGCCAGCTGGAGCGCCTGCGTCCTCTTCTGGACGCACAGTCAGACGAACGTCCGGACGTACAACACGAAGCGGAGCTGGCACATAGCCATGGTAGTGAGGTGGAGTTTGTTGGCCGCCCGGTTGGTGCAGAGCTGAAAGAGGGCGAACTGAACCCGGCGCTGCAGAATGCGCTGGATAAATTTACCCTCGACGTTACCGCCAAAGCGAAAGAGGGCAAAATCGACCCGGTATTCGGGCGCGACACTGAGATCCGCCAGATGGTGGATATTCTCTCGCGCCGCCGTAAAAATAACCCGATTCTGGTCGGCGAACCGGGTGTCGGCAAAACCGCACTGGTTGAAGGTCTGGCGCTGCGTATAGCAGAGGGCAACGTCCCGGAATCGCTCAAGCCGGTCATCCTGCGTACCCTTGACCTCGGCCTGTTGCAGGCGGGCGCAGGTGTGAAAGGCGAGTTCGAACAGCGCCTGAAAAACGTTATCGATGCCGTGCAGCAGTCACCGGTGCCGATTCTGCTGTTTATCGACGAAGCCCACACTATTATCGGCGCGGGCAATCAGGCGGGTGGCGCGGATGCGGCCAACCTGCTGAAGCCGGCACTGGCGCGCGGCGAACTGCGTACCATCGCCGCGACGACCTGGTCTGAATACAAGCAGTATTTTGAGCGCGATGCCGCGCTGGAGCGCCGCTTCCAGATGGTGAAAGTGGACGAGCCGGATGATGACACGGCGTGTCTTATGCTGCGTGGCCTCAAATCTCGCTATGCCGAACACCACAACGTACACATCACTGACGATGCAGTGCGTGCGGCCGTTACGCTGTCCCGTCGTTACCTGACGGGGCGCCAGCTGCCGGACAAGGCCGTTGACCTGCTGGATACCGCAGCCGCGCGTGTGCGTATGAGTCTCGATACGGTACCTGAACAAATTGTGCGCCTGAAAGCCCAACTGACCGCACTGGAACTGGAAGAGCAGGCGCTGTTGGAAGATATCGCCGCCGGCAGCAACCGCCATGGTGACCGCCTGGGTGCCATTGAGCAGCAGCGGACTGAACTGGAAGCGTGGATTGCGGAGCAGGAATCGCGTTTCAGCACTGAAAAGGCGCTGGCGCAGCAGCTGATGGCCAGCCGCCAGGACATCAGCCAGCAGGCGGAGATTTCCGATCTGCAGCAGCAGCTCGAACAGGCACAACAGGGCGACGTGCTGGTTCAGGTGGATGTGGACACCCGCACGGTTGCCAACGTGATTGCCGACTGGACCGGCGTGCCGCTCTCTTCCCTGATGAAAGACGAACAGACTGAGCTGCTGACTCTGGAAAATGAAATCGGCCAGCGTGTCGTCGGTCAGGATGTTTCTCTTGAGGCTATCGCCCAGCGTCTGCGTGCCTCCAAAACCGGGCTGACGTCCGAGAACGGCCCGCAGGGCGTGTTCCTGCTGGTCGGCCCGAGCGGCGTCGGTAAGACCGAAACCGCGCTGGCGCTGGCAGATGTGCTGTACGGCGGTGAAAAATCGCTGATTACCATCAACCTGTCCGAGTATCAGGAGCCGCACACCGTTTCTCAGCTGAAAGGCTCACCGCCGGGTTACGTCGGCTACGGTCAGGGCGGCATTCTCACCGAAGCCGTGCGCAAACGTCCTTACAGCGTGGTGCTGCTGGATGAAGTGGAGAAAGCTCACCGCGACGTCATGAACCTGTTCTATCAGGTCTTCGACCGTGGCTTTATGCGCGACGGCGAAGGGCGTGAAATCGACTTCCGCAACACCGTTATCCTGATGACTTCAAACCTCGGCAGCGATCACATGATGCAGCTGCTGGACGAACAGCCGGAATCGACCGACGCGGATCTGCACGAACTGCTGCGCCCGATTTTACGCGACCACTTCCAGCCGGCACTGTTGGCGCGTTTCCAGACCGTGATTTATCGCCCGCTGGCGGAAGCGGCGATGCGTACCATCGTGGAAATGAAGCTGTCACAGGTCAGCAAGCGCTTACATCGTCACTACGGCCTGACCACGCAGATTGATGAGAGCCTGTATGACGCACTCACTGCTGCCTGCCTGCTGCCGGACACTGGCGCGCGTAACGTCGACAGCCTGCTCAATCAGCAGATTCTGCCGGTGCTGAGTCAGCAGTTGCTGACCCACATGGCTGCGAAACAGAAACCACAGTCGCTATGCCTTAGCTGGAGTGAGGAAGAGGGTGTCGGGCTGGAGTTTGGCCGTACACAAGGAGTATGCGCATGAGCAATAATCTCCCGTTCAGATTCAGCCACAACCATCACCAGCTGTCGGTGAAGGGATGTGAAGCAGAACTCGATGTTCTGGCATTTGAAGGCGATGAAGCCCTGAGCAAACCCTTCAGCTACCGCATTGAATTCACCAGCGCCGATCACGCCATCAGCAAAGAAATGATGCTGATGAAAGCGGCCTCCCTGACGCTGCAGGCCCCGGTTGACCAGGGTTACGGCATCAAAATGCAGCAGGCCGTGCGAACCCTTCAGGGGGTGGTGACAGGCTTTGAGCGCCTCAGTACCTCGAAGGATGAAACCCACTATGCCCTGACGCTCCAGCCACGCCTGGCGCTGCTTGACCGTTCGCATCAGAACGCCATTTATCAGGATATGTCGGTCCCACAAATCGTGGAAAAAATTCTGCGCGAGCGTCACAACATGCGCGGTCAGGATTTTCTGTTCTCACTCTCAAAAGAGTACCCGCGTCGTGAACAGGTGATGCAGTACGGCGAGGATGACCTGCACTTTATTACCCGTCTGTTGGGTGAAGTCGGTATCTGGTTCCGCTTTACCACTGATACGCGCCTGAACATCGACGTCGTGGAGTTTTATGACGGTCAGCAGGGGTATGAAAAAGGCCTGACGCTGCCATCGGTTCCGCCATCAGGACAGCATTCTGAAGGTGTGGATTCGGTCTGGGGCATGGAGAGCCATCATAACGTGGTGCAGAAGCAGGTCAGCACCCGTGATTACAACTACCGTCAGGCCACGGATGACATGAACACCCAGGTTGATGCGACCCGCGGGGATGCCACCACCTACGGTGATGCCTATCACTATGCGGATAATTATCTGACACCGGGCAACGCCTATGACCGCAATCCGGCCCCGGAGTCCGGAGCCTTTTTTGCCCGCATTCGTCATGAGCGTTATCTGAATGGCCAGACGCAGACTCATGCCATCACCAGCTACCCGACCCTCTCTCCGGGTCAGGTACTGAAAGTCACCGGCGGGTACGAAGTGGCAGACGTGTTTGCTCAGGGCTTGGTCGTCACGGCGATGCACAGCCATGCGCGCCGTGATGAAGACTTTGGCGTCAACTTCGACGGCATCCCGGACAGCACTGATTTTAGTTTCCGTCCTGAGCCAGGCTCACGTCCCGTGATGGCGGGCACATTGCCGGCACGTGTTACGAGCACCACCGAGAACGATACCTATGGTCACATCGATAAAGACGGCCGCTATCGCGTCAACATGCTGTTTGACCGTGATAACTGGGAAACCGGGTTCGAGAGCCTGTGGGTGCGCCAGTCACGCCCGTATGCCGGTGACACCTACGGTCTGCACCTGCCGCTGCTGGCAGGCACCGAAGTGGCGATCGGCTTTGAGGATGGCAACCCGGACAGGCCGTACATTTCCGGCGTGCTGCACGATTCGGCCCACGGTGATCATGTCACTATCCGAAACTACAAACGTAACGTCCTGCGCACCCCGGCGAATAACAAAATCCGCCTGGATGATGAGCGCGGGAAAGAGCATATCAAGGTCAGCACGGAGTACGGCGGCAAGAGCCAGTTGAATCTCGGGCATCTGGTCGACTGCGAGAAACAGCCGCGCGGCGAGGGCTTTGAGCTCAGAACCGACAGCTGGGGAGCCATCCGGGCACAGAAAGGGATATTTATCTCGGTGGACGGGCAGGCAAAGGCGCAGGGCGACGTTCTGGCGATGGAGCAAGCGATCAGCCTGTTGAAAGGTGCGGCAAATCAGGTTGCAGAATGGGGGGGGCTTGCAAGGACCCATCAAAACGTCGCACCGGATGCACAACCTCTTCAGGCGCTTGTTTCAGGAGCCAGCGTACTCAAAGAGCCGACTTTGTTGATGTCTGCACCGAAAGGTATTGCCGCCGTCACACCGGAAACGGCATTGCTGCACACCGGTAAGGGTTTGTATCTGCAAAGCTTGGGGGAGGTTAATCTCAGTGCGGCGCAGCGTTACTCCGTCAATGCCAGCCAGGCTATCTCTATGCTGGCTCACCAGGAAGGTATGCGTCTGGTCTCTGCCAAAGGCCCGCTAGCGGTGGAATCTCACGCGGATACGCTGTCGCTCACATCAATGAAGGATGTCACGGTGCAGTCTACCCAGGGGCACCTGCAACTGACGGCAAAAAATGGGATCACGCTTGCCTGCGGTGGCGCTTACATCAAGCTCACGCCACAGGGCGAAATCAACGTGCATGGCCCAGGCCTGTTAAGCCTCAAGGGGCAGCACAAATTACAGGGCCCGTCGAGTGAGGATTATCCGCTGCCAGAATTGCCTTCGTCTGTGTGCAAAGAGTGTCTGAAAAAGGCGCAGCAGCTGGCACAGGGCTTTGTGCCACGGGAGGCATAAGTGAACACAACCCATATCACTGACTGGGTGAATCTGCTTCAGCAAACCTGCGCTGATATAAAAATGACCCATCTTGATTTTATTCTCGACCAGTGCGGTATCGATTTTTCCGTCATCCCTGTGCTGCGTGATTTTTCACCGCCTTTGGTATGGCAGTCTCTCTTCCAGGGCTTGCCGGAAGATGCCCTGCCTGAAGAGTCGCCGCTATTGATCAGGATCTCTTTAAACGATCCTCAGCAGAAGCAGTGGTTTATTGAGTTGGCTCAGAAAGTACAAAAGACAGCCCCGCTATTGGTGCTCTGTTCTCCCTGGCCTTTCACTACTCTGGCTGAATGGTTAACTGCCTGCACCGATGCGACACATGAGGGACATTCAGGGCTGTTCAGATACTTTGATGCCCGTATTTTCCCTTATCTGTTTTCTCATATTCTGGAACCGGAACAGCAGATCCAACTGCAGCGTCCGGCATTGTTCTGGAGCTGGTTGGATCTCGACGAGAAGCCGGGATTGCTGATGGGGCAGGGAGCACAGCCCGCAATCAACGAGAAGTGTCAGAACATCGCTTTGCGCGATAGCCAGTTTGAAGCCCTGATGTGCATCTGCGACGTCAAGCTGATGCTTCGCCATCGGGATGTTCCCGATACTGGATTTACCTCGCAAAATGAACGGTTTACAGCCTGCTTTACAGGTATGCTCTCCGCCACCGCCAAAGGGATGATACTGGATAAAGAGCGTGAGGATTGGGTGATTGGGACCCTGGCCGGACGGCCTTCAGTAGAAGTCTAAAAGTGGAGTCATGAGGTTGCTCGCCTTTCGCAGGAGCAGCCATAAAAGGAATGCAAAATGAAAATACGACATTACCTCGTGGTACTGGGTGCCCTGCTGCTGGCGGGCTGTAGCCAGCCGACAGCGAAAGCCGAAACCCGAAGCGGCGGTGGTGGAACTATTGTTGCCATCAACCATACCAAATGGGCGATCAACCATTTCAGCGTCGACGGTCAGTCGGGCATTGATGCTATTGGCCCCTGGCAGGGGGGCGGGGGGGGCTGCTGTTATGGCGTGCCGGCGAAGTGGCGGCCAGGTATGACGGTGAGGGTAGATTGGGAAACGGGAGTGGGCGGATCAAAGGGGTTTCCTGGTTTTGCAGATAGAGAGAAGTTTCAAAAATGGAAAAAAGAGATGCAGGCTCAGAATCGCCAGCACAGCGCGGTGGTACCGGTACCGGACTATACGGGGCAAAAGACCTGCGGGATCACGGTACACTTTCTGCCCTGCGATGAGGTGAAAGTGACGACCAGCTGTGTGAGCCCCGGCCGGCCGGGCTATCCAATCAACGAGCCGCTACAGATGCCGGAGCCGAAAGTATGTCCGAAATAATCACCGATCTGACGTGGTTCCCGCCGGCATTTCCGGCTCAGGGGCGTTTACCCACCCAGACTGCGCTGGCTGGCACAAACTGCGCGCAGCAGGACAACCGCCCGCAGGCGCTAATTACCGTTTGACGTTTTTTCCATTCAGTAATGCTTAGCCATGCCATCCCGAAAAGTCATGGCTAAGCAAAACGCATGTCATCAGTTTCTTCATAAAAGGAATGCAAAATGAAAATACGACATTACCTCGTGCTACTGGGTGCCCTGCTGCTGGCGGGCTGTAGCCAGCCGACAGCGAAAGCCGAAACCCGAAGCGGCGGTGGTGGAACCATTGTTGCCATCAACCATACCAAATGGGCGATCAACCATTTCAGCGTCAACGGTCAGTCGGGGATTGATATTATCGGGCCGTATCAGGGCGGCGGGGGCGGCTGCTGCTATGGTGTTCCCCCGAAATGGCGGCCGGGGATGACGGTCAAAATCGACTGGGAAACTGGAGTGGGTGGCTCAGCAGATTTTCCGGGGTTTGGTGATGACGCTAAGTATCTGGCCTGGGAAAAAAAAATAAAGGCCCAGAATAAGCAGCACAGCGCAGTGGTACCAGTACCAGATTATACGGGGCAAAAGACCTGCGGGATCACGGTACACTTTATGCCCTGCGATGAGGTGAAAGTGACGACTAGCTGTGTGAGCCCCGGCCGGCCGGGCTATCCAATCAACGAGCCGCTACAGATGCCGGAGCCGAAAGTATGTCCGAAATAATCACCGATCTGGCGTGGTTCCCGCCGGTGTTTCCGGCTCAGGGGCGTTTACCCACTCAGGCTGCGCTGGCTGGCACAAACTGCGCGCAGCAGGACAGCCACGAGCTGGCCTACCGGCAGGCGCTGTGCCTGGCCGCCGGGCGACGCGTGGAGCCCCCTTGCTGTAAAACGTTGCATATCAGCCTGTTTTTTGACGGCACCGGCAATAATCTTAATCACGACTTGTATATTGCTGACCCGAAGCACCCGACCAATATTGCCCGTCTGTTTCGTGCCACTATCGGGCAGGGCTACGTCGGGGGGCTGGCGGACAAAAAAGCGGAGCTGTTGGATGCCAGCGGCAGTGGTGGTGATAAATACTACAAATATTATGTTCCCGGCGTTGGGACGCCTTTCCCCGAGGTTAACGATCTGGATTTCAGCATGATGGGGCTGGCGGCAGCGACCCATGGGGAGGACAGAATCAACTGGGGCCTGCTGCGGATTATCGACGCCCTGAAGCGGACGATGGGCCTGGATACGCTGTCGGACGATGAAAGCTGGAAGGCGGTGGAAAAAATGGCGACCTCTATGGCGTCCTTTGGGCTGACCGGCGCAGCCAACCGTTTTGAGACCTTCCAGAGTCTGCTGAAAGATATGGCACCAGCACTGCAAAGGGCCCTAGTCCCTACTGAGCCCGGAAAGCCAAAGCTGTTGGGGATCAAACTGTACGTGTACGGTTTTTCGCGCGGCGCAGCGGCGGCGCGAGCCTTTGTTAAATGGCTCAGTGAACAGCTGCCAAAGCCTGAGGAGGGGAAAGACAAGCCCGAGCAGTGCCTGGCGGCAGGGGGGCTGAAAATTCCGCTCAGCGTCGAATTTCTTGGCCTGCTGGATACGGTGGCCTCGGTAGGGGTAGCACATATCGCCCCGGTGGCGGAAGGGCATATGGGCTGGGCGGACGGGACCCAGGAGCTGCCGGCAGAGAAGGTCTACGGTGGGCTGATCAAAAAATGCGTCCATCTGGTCTCTTCCCACGAGCAGCGGCTCTGTTTCCCGCTGGATTCGATCCGCCGTCCGGATGGAAAGTATCCAGCCAACAGCTGGGAGGTGGTTTATCCGGGGATGCACTCGGATTTAGGGGGAGGCTATCCACCGGGGGATCAAGGAAAGGCCAGTGCAGACAACGACGGTTATTTGTTGTCGCAAATAGCGCTGCATGAAATGTATGCCTCTGCCTTTGAATCCGGAGCTCCTTTAAAAGTACCCGAGAATGTACTGTCCAAAGAGCTAAGTTCCCAGCAATGGAGAGCTATGGATGGTAGAAGCATTTCGGAGTTTTACATCTCAGAAATAGTAGTCAGCCGTTTCAACGCCTGGCGTGAAATAACACTGGGGCTGACCAAGTCTTCCGAGCCCATCCCCCCCGAACAAGCCGCAAAATACGATCCGCCGCGCGCACCGGTCAGTCTGGAAAAAGCCCTTGAAGATCAGATGGGCTGGATCACTGCGTGGCGTATCAATCGCTATGCCAGGGGAACCTACAAGACCCAGCGTTTCTATGTCGATTCTGCGGCTAATGGGCTGGATAAAGACAGTGATCCCCTGGTCAGAAAGCAGTCTGAGGAAAAAAGAGCGGGTTTACAGAAGGACGTTGAGGATGCTCGTAAGGCAAAAATTGCCGAACATAAACCTGAAGAGGGCTTCCAGATGCTCCCGCCAGGGCCGAAGGATTTCGACGCCGCGCTGGGGCAAACCCAGCTGCGTCAGGCCGCTGAGGAGTTCAGGGAAGATTACAGCGGCCTCTCCCGGTCGAATACCGGTAACTGGCTGTTTACTGCCGTTGATTCAATGAGTAACGCCATCTTCCTGCTGAATAACGACAATGAGTACGGCGAGTGGCTGAAAATAAAAACTGCCGGAGACGATCGCAAGGCCGTGCTTTTCCCGGCAGCCGGAGAAGCGAGTAACGCGACTGAGCCTGGCGGGCTTGTGCGGGCGCTGTTTGACGATCAGATCCATGATTCCCGCGCGTGGTTTATGCACAACGCCTTCGGCTCCCGCGAACCCTGGGGCAGCTATTTCCTCTACCGGATGATCTATTTCGGCAGCAGCAGCAGTAAGCCGATGACGCCGTTGATGATTGCCGGGGCGGTAGTGGGGGTCGCGACCCTTGCTGCAGGCGCGGCCGTTATCATCAAGCAGAAAAGCGCGAAGGGCAAACTCGCGGGGCTTGCCGGTACCGTGGGGGCCATTTACCTCGAAACGCAGGCCATCGATCTGCTTTCCGGCAAACCGCTGCCGATGCTGCCTGATGCCGCACAGCTGCAGGCGCCAACGATGGATCCCGGCACGGTGGTTGCACAGCAAACTCAGGTCATCAGCGATCGGCGGCTGGCGCTGGCAAAATCAGTGATTGAGTCCAGTTGGGCGGAAAATCTTAAGGCGACAGTAATGGCCTGATTCAGGGAGGGATGAAGGATGAAAACAGTGATACGCGAGGGCGATACCCTGCGGGAGTACGGCGGGAAAGAAAAGGAATGCAAAATGAAAATACGACATTACCTGGTGGTACTGGGAGCTCTTCTGTTAATGGGCTGCATTCAGCCTGTGGCGAATGCGGGAACCATAGAGGCAATAAACCATACCAAATGGGCGATCAACCATTTCAGCGTCGATGGTCAGTCGGGGATTGACATTATCGGGCCGTATCAGGGTGGTGGGGGGGGCTGTTGCTATGGCGTGCCAGCGAAGTGGCGGCCAGGTATGACGGTGAGGGTGGACTGGGAAACTGGTGTGGGATACTCAATGGATTTCCCCGGTTATGAAAATTGGGATAACTATCTGGCCTGGAAAAAAAAATAAAGGCCCAGAATCGGCAGCACAGCACGATAGTACCTGTGCCGGACTATACGGGGCAGGAAATCTGCGGGATCACAGTGCACTTTATGCCCTGTGATGAGGTGAAAGTGACGACCAGCTGTGCGAACTATGGCCAGGGGCGTTTACCCACCCAGGCTGCGCTGGCTGGCACAAACTGCGCGCAGCAGGACAGCCATGAGCTGGCCTACCGGCAGGAGCTGTGTCTGGCCGCCGGGCTGCGCGTGGAGCCTCCCTGCTGTAAAACTTTACATATCAGCCTGTTTTTTGACGGCACCGGCAATAACCTTAATCACGACTTGTATATTGCTGACCCGAAGCACCCGACCAATATTGCCCGTCTGTTTCGCGCCACCATTGGACAGGGAGCAGCCGGGGGAGTCGCTAAAGGTGAGGAATTGCTGGATGCGGATGGTAGCGGTGAAGATAAGTACTACAAATATTATATTCCCGGCGTCGGGACGCCTTTCCCCGAGGTGAAGGATCTGGACTTCAGCATGATGGGGCTGGCTGCGGCGACACACGGGGAGGAGCGCATCAACTGGGGCCTGCTGCGCCTGATCGATGCCCTGAAGCGGACGATGACCAAAAAAAGTCTGTCGGACGATGAGAGCTGGAAGGCGGTGGACAAAATGGCGACCTCCATGGCGTCCTTTGGGCTGACCGGTAGCGCTAACCGCTATGAAACCTTCCAGAGCCTGCTGAAAGAGATGTCATCCGATTTGCAAAAGGCCCTGGTACCTGTCGATCCCGGAAAGTCGAAGCTGTTGGGGATCAAACTGTACGTGTACGGCTTTTCGCGTGGCGCGGCGGCGGCGCGGGCCTTTGTCAACTGGCTCAGCGAGTTGTTACCAAAGCCTGAGGAGGGAAAAGACAAGCCCGAGCAGTGCCTGGCGGTAGGGGGGCTGAAAATTCCGCTCAGCGTCGAGTTTCTTGGCCTGCTGGATACGGTGGCCTCGGTGGGCGTGGCGCATATCGCCCCGGTGGCGGAAGGGCATATGGGCTGGGCGGACGGGACCCAGGAGCTGCCGGCAGAGAAGATCTACGGCGGGCTGATTAAAAAGTGTGTCCACCTGGTCTCTTCCCACGAGCAGCGTCTGTGCTTCCCGCTGGATTCGATCCGCCGCCCGGATGGTAAATATCCGGCGAACAGCCAGGAAGTCGTCTATCCGGGCATGCACTCGGACCTTGGGGGAGGCTACCCGCCAGGGGACCAGGGGAAAGCAAATGGTGAAGGTGATAGTTTGCTGTTGTCGCAAATTGCTTTACACGACATGTATTCGTCAGCTTTTCAGTCAGGAGCCCCCATAAAAGTTCCACCAGCTTCATTACCAGAAGACTTGAGGTCAGAGAACTGGCGAATGATGTCTACGGATCTACAACTTGTATTTGAAGTCGCACCTGAGTTAATAAACCGTTTCAACGCCTGGCGCGAAATAACCCTCGGTCAGACAGCTCCCGATAAGCCCATCTCCCCCGAACAAGCCGCAAAATACGATCCGCCGCGCGCGCCGGTCAGTCTGGAAAAAGCCCTTGAGGATCAGATGGGCTGGATCACCGCGTGGCGTATCAATCGCTATGCCGGGGGAACCTACAAGACCCAGCGTTTCTATGTCGATTCTGCGGCTAACGGGCTGGATAAAGACAGTGATCCACTGGTCAGAAAGCAGTCTGAGGAAAAAAGAGCGGGTTTACAGAAGGACGTTGAGGATGCTCGTAAGGCAAAAATTGCCGAACATAAACCTGAAGAGGGCTTCCTGATACTCCCGCCGGGGCCAAAGGATTTCGACGCCGCGCTGGGGCAAACCCAGCTGCGCCAGGCCGCCGAGGAGTTCAGGGAAGATTACAGCAGCCTCTCCCGGTCGAATACCGGTAACTGGCTGTTTACTGCCGTTGATTCAATGAGTAACGCCATCTTCCTGCTGAATAACGACAATGAGTACGGCGAGTGGCTGAAAATAAAAACTGCCGGAGACGATCGCAAGGCCGTGCTTTTCCCGACGGCCGGAGAAGCGAGTAACGCGACTGAGCCTGGCGGGCTGGTGCGGGCGCTGTTTGACGATCAGGTCCATGATTCCCGCGCGTGGTTTATGCACAACGCCTTCGGCTCCCGCGAACCCTGGGGCAGCTATTTCCTCTACCGGATGATCTATTTCGGCAGCAGCAGCAGTAAGCCGATGACGCCGTTGATGATTGCCGGGGCGGTAGTGGGGGTCGCGACCCTTGCTGCAGGCGCGGCCGTTATCATCAAACAGAAAAGCGCGAAGGGCAAACTCGCGGGGCTTGCCGGTACCGTGGGGGCCATTTACCTCGAAACGCAGGCCATCGATCTGCTTTCCGGCAAACCGCTGCCGATGCTGCCTGATGCCGCACAGCTACAGGCGCCAACGATGGAGCCCGGCACGGTGGTTGCACAGCAAACTCAGGTCATCAGCGATCGGCGGCTGGCGCTGGCAAAATCAATGATTGAGTTCAACTGGGCGGAAAATCTTAAGGCGACCGCAACGGCCTGATTCAGGGAGGGATGAAGGATGAAAACAGTGATACGCGAGGGCGATACCCTGCGGGAGTACGGCGGGAAAGTGCTGGGTGGGCATTATCTTTGCTTTGGAAAAGGGATTGCCTGTAAAGGCGATGCGGTGAAGTGCAATAAACATGGCATGACGGTCATCAGCGAAGGCAGTTCGTTATCGGAAGTGGACGGACAGCCGGTGGCGCTGCACGGTCACCGTTGTGCCTGCGGCTGCACGCTGGTGAGTTCCTTTCCCGATTGTGGCATTGAACTGTGAGGCCGTTACCGGAGTATCCACCCTACCGGGGTGCGCGCCCTCCTGATGGTAAGCGTTGGCTGTCAGCGGGCGCGTTGGCGGTGTTGTTGTGCGGAGGTAGCGGCGCGTTGCTTCATCCTGCCGGAAGCAGTGCTGGGCTGATTATAAAAGGAATGGCTGGCGCAGTGGTTCTGATGGGCGTGCTCTGGTTAATACGCCTGCTGTATTACCGGATGTCTGCCCATAACGCCCGATATTATGAACAACTGGTTGAGCAGCAGCAGCAGGCCTGGTGGGAGCAGCATCAACACCGTTTCGCGCTCAATGAAATGGTACTGCTGGGCCCGGCCGGAACCGATACGCCACATTGGCTGCGGTTGTTAAAGCGGGAGCATCGGGTTCCTGAGATAAAAAATGAGCCGACCGGGAAAGCGCTGCGTATCGGTCGAACGCTGGTTGATACGGTGGTTGAACGCGAGGCTTTGCTGGCAAAAATGCTGGTGCTGCAATGGAAGGCGCAACGCGCAGATGCCTCCCTCCCACACTTATGGTGCTGCTACTGGCAAGGTTCTCTGAATGCCTGGCGTGCATTCTGTACCCAAATGCAGGTTTCATTTCCGGACGTGGTACTTCCTGAAAAACCGGAGGCATGGCAAGGCGAAGAAACGCTGTCTGCACTTGCCGCAACGGCTCAAACGCTCCCTGAAACAGAGGCTATTCTGGTCGCCGGGTGTCATTCGATAGCGGCCTCGTTTAATTCTGAGCAACCTGCCGGTGAGTCCGCTGCGCTATGTCTGGTCGCGCAGAAAGGGCAGGTCAGCCTTACACGGGGTGAGGTTTACGATCTCGCCGGGAAAGCGGTTTTAACCGCAGCCTGCGAGCGAGCGGAGCAGCAAAGCGAACTCGAAAAGCCGCCTGACGCCTGCATGCTGTTCTCACAGCCGACGTTGACCGCCCTGGCGCAAAGCGGCTGGAATGTGACCCACCATGTTCAGGACCTCAACTGGGGGAACCCCGGTGATATGGAAATGCTTATCGTGCTCGTTCTGGCGGCCCTTTACGCAAAAAATTCTCAAGAACCCTGCGGCTGGATAGCCAAAGATCCTCTACACACTCTCGCACTTGGAATTATTAAACCTTATGGTGAAGGAAAATAAACCCGCTGAATTTTCTGTTCTTGCCACGGCGGTGTTGTTTGTTGCTACTGTCACGCTGCTTGTGCTGGCAGGTGGGTTGCTGTGGTGGTATTGGGGGGAAGATCTCTCCACGGAATGGGACGTGATACGTCGAATCATGACGGCCTGTTTTGTTGTTTGGGGAGTGTCGCTCTGCGTACTGGTGCTGGGATTTATCGCTTTTCATTTAATAATTCGGGATAAAGTGATAGGAGAGGTTTCTTCCAGACCGGTCAAAAAGAAAGGAACCCCCCGGCTGCCGCTCAAGACGGACATCAGCAGCCATCTGCGTCGCCGTTATAGCCTCTTCTGGCGACATAAAGTCCGCCTGCTGTTAGTCACAGGTGATGATAGCGCCATCGCTCAGTTGGTGCCCAACCTGCAAGCTCGTCAGTGGCTAGAAGGCCACCACACGGTCTTGATTTACGGCGGCAGCCTGACCGCTGAACCTGACGAAAAAAAATATACCGCCCTGCGCAAGCTACGACGCGGTCGTCCTCTGGACGGTATCGTGCGCGTAATTGGCGAAGGCCAGAGCATTACGCCGCAGATAAGCGATAGTGATCTGCGCGGTCTGGAAAAAATCAGCGAGCTGCTGCGTTATTCCGCCCCGGTTTATTTGTGGCAGGTCTGCGACAGCGCCTGGTGGCAGGCAGAGCGCACTGAACAGACGGTCGGGGCTACTTTCCCGCTGCGTGCTAAGCCTGACGGTATTACCCGCCAGCTTGAACTGATGCTGCCGGCACTGCGGACGCAGGGGGTAAGTCAGGTCACAAAGAACAACAGCCACGACTTCCTGCTGCGCCTGGGCCAGCACCTGAAAGACGGCGGTATCGCCCGCTGGGCTCAGCAACTGCTGCCATGGATTTCTGTCTCCCAGCAACGCGTTCCGCTACGCGGCTTGATGTTCAGCCTATTCGGGCTCAATGAAGGGCTGACGATACTTGAGGCACTGATAAGTCATCAGTGGGGGGCACTGTGGCCTCAGCCAGTCCATGTACGCATGGAAATCCTCAGCAGTCTGAGTCAGCGCCTGCAGCAACGGATGCGCTCGCTGCCGCTTAATTACAGCGACCTTAGCCAGTTGTATCGGACGGAACAATTGCTTACCAGTCTAGGAGATGTATTGCAGCGCCTGGAGCTAAAACATCTCAGCCAGCTCGATACATTGCGTACCCTGATGCACAACAGCGCTGTTCGGCTGGAAAACAGCGATGGCATAACCAGCACCGGGTCGAACATTCAGCCGGGTATTGTATTGTCTGCCACCGTGATGAATAGTGCGACAGCATCCACGAGAGACTTTGCTGGTGGTCCGGATGAAGATATGTCAGAGGGTGTAGTGAAGTGGGTTTACGTTGCGCAGCAGGAACCGCAGCCGAATGTGGAAGTGCTGTCGACAATGCCTGCTCCGGTTACAAAGTGGAAATCCTTCGTCGCCGGGATGTGTACCATGCTGGTGGTCAGTGCAGCAACATTATGGAGCTGGCATTTTCTTCACCGGCCAGACCCTCTACAGAACAAGCTTACTGCTTCACTGGCCCCGTTACCTGCCCCCCTTACGACTGAACAGTTGGGTACGTTGCGTCAGCAGACTCCGTTACCGCAGAATCTTATCGCCCAGACACAGCAGCAGCTTGCCCGGCTGAATAAATTGCCCCCTGACTGGGATATTGCATACGGCAGAAAACTCATCGAACAGGTTCAGGCATTGTGGCCGGAACAGGCTGAGCCCCTCATACAACAGTGGCGGCAACAGATTAATGTCTCAGTGCTTCCTGTCGATACAATGAACGGCTGGCATGACGGTATGACACAGCTTCAGGCACTTGCCGAAAAACTGAATGCGCTTGATGGTCAGAGAGGAAAATACATTACCGTCAGTGAGCTTAAATCACAGGTCTTTGGCATGCTGACAAGCTTCCGGCAGACCGTGCCTGTGGAAGAACAGCTTCGGCAGTTGAAGCTTTTCCCTGAAGACTCGCTGCAGCGTCAGCAGCAGATTCAGCAGGCTGAGCAGCACCTCCGGGCTCAAATCTCTACGCTGGCGCAGGAAAAACAGCGTGATTAATACTAGGGAGGTCTGACATGGTGAATAAAACGCAGTGTCACCTTAATCACTGGACACAGTGGACGATAGCCGAAATTACGTTTGTGGAACAACACTATAGTCAGCTGTCTGCCCGTGAAATCGGGGAGCAGCTTGGCTGGTCTGCTAATGGGGTGGCTCGGATCTCTTTTCGGGGTATAACATCATGCTTGGGCTTCGGGATGACAATGAAGAGCGGATGCTACAGACAATGCCGATGAAGATAGGGAAATTGCGGGGAACAAAATGTGACGAAGGCTGATGTGATAAATTATCAGGGAGCTTATGGAAACGGCAATTTTAGTTGATAACGGGATCCGGCGAATCATCACACTTGACGAATACGCTAATTTGATATCGGGTAATGATAAGAGAGACTGGCCGGAGCTTTGCTGTGTTGTCTGTGACAAATTGGTTCACCAAAATGGATTTCTTGTTGAAAATTAAGGTTTTACACCACGCTTTAGCCACGCAAAAAAAGAACAGAGTGAGGAGTTTTGCCCTTTAGGGTCAGAGTCGAAGAGATTTAGCTCACTGGATCGCAATGAAAAATCGCTATCGCTGGAAGAAGCACATTCAAGGCGTGAGCAATTCATGGAGCCTGCAACCTTTCTACGCTCTTATTTGATTTGTCTGCACCTTCGTGGTGGGCAAGGCCAACTCACGCTTAAGGAATTTACCCGTACGATCGAAGTGGCTGACAGTATAGGGATGTGGCGACATACATGGCTACCAGACTGGAGCATACCCCTTATGCTAATGTTGATGGCAAATCACGAGATCCGAAACGGGGAGCATCAGTTTTACTATCGGATCAAAAGGATTCACCGGACTCAACACACTGGTTGGGATCCTGTGAATGTGCACCTGATTGCCTGTTGGCTGAATGGAGGAACTCAGATAACCGGTGGTAAGAAAAAGAGCAGATTTCCGCTCATCATCCCGTGATCAGAAAGTTATGTGAATGGAATCATAAAGCTGACTGAACGCGATGCCACAACGTGGACTCAGGAGGAACGCTTTGCCAGTTCAATTGAGCGGTACAGAGCCGGCCTTCTTAATAATCAGCAATTGCTGGATGAATAATGGGCTTAAAAAGCGAAGCACCCATTTGCCGCGGCCACGTTTTGAAGACGGATGAAGTGCCAGTCCTGTCATGCTACCGTGAGGGATAGGTTTATCGCCCGGTTTGATGTTTTTTGCTTTGGTGTCGGTGATTACAGCCATGGGCTTTCCTCTAAATCCAGTATGCCATTCGGTATGCCATTTGTTGTGGCTATCAGTGGATTTGATTGAACAGTTTTGAATAGGGTTTGTAAATAACATATTGATACTAAAGAGATAATTTAATTGCGTTGGATTGAATTAGATGTGAGATAAAAGGTCTATGCTTCCGCCAAATACGAAACCCAAGTCGTTATGCGACTTGGGTTTTTTCGTTTTATTCGGTTCTGGTTGCGGCATTTAACGTGTCAGGCAAACAGATTCAGCGTGTTAGTCATGTAAGCCGTGGCTTAACCCCATGAAACCGAGTCCTGTCGCCAACACGTCGAGCCAGGGTTGACCGAGATAACGTGTTTGCGACAGTAAACCTCTGTTTGTGTCGTGGATTAGACGTCGAGCTTACGGCCAGCAAGCCATTCCACTCTGGCCGGGTCGCGATGGGAAAAGAATGCGCTGGTTGCGGTGTCGATCGCGGTGATGTGCAGCATGTCTTCCGCGCTCAGTTCAAAATCGAGGATGTTGATATTCTCTTCCATACGTTCTTTACGCACCGATTTTGCCAGTGACACGATGCCACGCTGGAAGATCCACCGCAGGACAACCTGACCGACGCTTTTGCCGTATTTCTGGCCTATCGCTGTTAACTCAGGATGCTGGAACAGACCGTTTTTCCCTTCGGCAAACGGGGCCCACGCTTCAGGTTGAATGCCACGACTTTGCATCCACGGCACGGCATGCAGCTGCTGATTGAACGGGTTCACTTCAATCTGATTCACCGCCGGGGTGACCTTATTAAAGGCAATAAGATCGGCCAGTCTGTCGGGATGGAAGTTGCTCACGCCAATAGCACGAATTTTACCTGCCTGTTGCAGCTCTTCCATGGCACGCCATGCGCCGTGGACATCGCCGTAAGGCTGGTGAATCAAATACAGGTCAACATAGTCGAGCTGTAGTCGGTTCAGTGACCGCTCGAACTGGGCCTTCGCACCTTCGTAGTTTGTATCGTGTAACCACAATTTGGTGGTCACAAAAAGCTCATCGCGGGCGACGCCGCTTTGTTTTAGCGCGTTGCCTACCTGAGTTTCATTCAGGTAAGAGGCTGCGGTATCAATCAGGCGATAACCCGTTTCGATGGCGTCAATCACCGCCCGCTCGCACTCGGCGGCATCCGTCATCTGGAATACACCAAAGCCCAACAGGGGCATGTTAATACCGTTATTCAGTGTGACTGTTTGCATGACGTTATCCTTCAACTGTTGTCCCGTAACAGCATAACGCAAACTGATTTATTTGATTAGATGGAGTAATTCACTAAGCTTTATTAGATGGATTCATTAATCTTATGGAACAACGCCGGTCGGCTTCGAGCTGGAAACGGACTTTATCTCTCCGGCTCCACCCGACCATCCATCAGGATATATTGCGCCGCTTTACGTGCGTATTGATCAATCAAAGGAACAAGCCGAGTAAAATGCTCGCTGGCACAGTGTGCATCGAGTGCTGCCCGGTCAGGCCACTCTTCAATGAAAATAAAATGCCCCTGATCCTTTTCATCCCGGTACAAATCATAAGCAATACACAGAGGCTCTTTCTTCGTTGCCGCGATGAGTTCGCGGTATAAAGGGAGAACGTTGTCGACGCATTCAGGTTTGATAAAATCTTCGGCGATGACTTTTAGCATGCGAACTCCTTCATTAAAAATGGTACAAGGTTTTTTACAGATAATGCCAGCCTCAAGGGCCGGTCAGAGCCAGAAACAGACGCTCAGATTTAATAAATCTGCCGACAAATGGCCAGCAGACTTTTTAGGGTATTAGTTGCGTGCAGCGATAGCCGCAGCGGCACCGCCCATAGCAACAGCGCCTATACGATTGGCAAATCTCACCGCTTTAGGAGTCCGTAATAAAACGCGTGCTCTGTGTGCAAGGAACGTCCAGGTCAGATCGATCGCGGCCAATGTCACCAGCGTAATGCTGGCAAGGATTGCCCATTCACTTACACCGGCTTTTGACAAATCGATAAACGACGGAAGAAGAGCCAGGTAGAACACCATTATTTTGGGGTTACCCAACGTTAATGCCATACCCGCGCTAAACATTGACCATGAAGATGTCCGTTGCGGAAGTTCGTCTGTTTTCTCATTCACAGGCTTGCGCCACATTTTAAACGCAAGCCAGCAAAGGTAGGCGATGCTTACCCATTTCAGAATATGAAAACCGAACTGGAATGTTTGCGCGAGGGTAGTTAGCCCGGCCATAGCCATGGAGAGCCAGATCACTTCACCTATCCACATTGCAGCGATGAAAGGTATGACATTTCGCCAGCCATTCGTAATGACCCGTGACACAAGGGCAGCAATACTGGGCCCTGGAACGCCGGCATTAAGAAACAGCGCTCCGGCAAATAAAAAATAAGGAATAAATTCCATCGTTAACCTCAAATAAAAGTGCCCCGAAAGGCTTATTGCACCTGCTGTGTACGTCCTGGAAGTCGGTGATAGCCCAGTCCTAATCTATCAGAATTTCAACCAACGATAATCTGGATACCAGTACAGTGGCCCCCATTGGTCGGGTGGAAATCAACAGAACAGGCAGTAACCACCACATAGAGATCTGTTTCCGCGAGTAATAGCACATTTCCTCCGGGGGGATTGTTCGAAGCCAATACCTCAAGCTTACCGTTAGCCTGCGGTTCTGAGCGTTGGAAAAAATTGACCGGATCGGGAACGATGGGGAGTGATATGTCTGCCGCCTGCAGTGCTCTCAGCATGTTGTCACGACAGTTCGGGTGATCATACAGGCCTGCTCGTTCGTAAAGTCCAGGGTTGCAGGCCGGGAACAGCATATCATGCGGGCATGGTGAGTTATCTTGCACTAATGTGAGTAAGGGTTTGGCTTTTTCACTGTAAAAAGACTCTCCCGGTGCGGGGAATAATCGCTCTGTTATATCTCGCGTCTGAGATGTGCTTAGCCAGTTAATTTCACCAGCGCTGATAGACATTGCCCACAAGTCCGCAACCTGCTGTCCTTCAGGGTCAATAACACTGAATGTTTGACCTTTAGCAACCCAAAAGCCACGACCTTCCTGTGGCGGAATATCTATCTTTATCTGCTCGCTCATTTCCTGACATCCATTCTGATTTCCAGTAACGAAGATTAACAAAATGGCAGTGGCGTAACTAATGAATGATGAGGAAACGGATATTGCTCGTATAATAGGGTGTTAATCAATGGGGAGCCGGATCTCCTCGCCACGACCCGCGACGATTACCCCAGCAGCAACCCGCTGCATGGCAATGTCGACGTCTGCTCTGAGGATCCCGACATGACCACTTTTCATCAACTTACTGCCACCAGCCTGCAGGGTCAGCTCATCTCTATGGCTGACTACGCTGGCAAGCTGGTTCTGGTCGTTAACACTGCCAGCCATTGTGGCTTTACGCCACAATACGCAGGTCTTGAGGTGCTTTACAAGAAGTACGCTGCGCAGGGGCTGGTGGTGCTGGGGTTTCCCTGCAACCAATTTGGTAAGCAGGAACCCGGCGGTGCCGACGAAATCGCTCAGACCTGCCACATCAACTACGGTGTGAGTTTCCCGATGTTCGAGAAAGTGGAGGTCAACGGCGGCGCAACGCATCCGGTATTTCGCTACCTGAAAGACGAATTGCCAGGCGTGCTGGGTGGGCGGATCAAGTGGAACTTCACTAAGTTCCTGATTGGACGTGACGGTAAACCGCTCAAGCGTTTTGCACCGTTCACCACCCCAGCGAAAATAGAAGCCACAATTCTTAAAGCACTGTAAATCTAAGTGTTTTGCCATTCTCTGGGGGAATAGCAGTATCTCGTGCTACTGCGGATTTTTTACCTGAATGCTCAGTGCCATGACGGCACTGGCTGTCGTAAATACCGCAATGACCCAGCTCATTGTCCAAGGTGTGCCATCGCTAAAGAGTGCCAGCAACAGCGAGGAGATGATGCCGCTACCGTATTGCAACGCGCCCATTAGCGCCGATGCGGAACCGGCGACATTCGGCGCGGCGTCCAGTGCACATGCCGTAGACGTCGCGGCGATGATGCCATTCATTGATAAGAACACGAATACGGCTCCGACAATCACGGTGATCCCTCCCGCGCCCAGACCCGTTGTAACAGCCAGCACGATGGCGGCAACGGTAGCGATGAAGACAGCAATCTTAAGTAACGCTTCCAGTGGGTAGCGATAAACCAGGCGTCTGTTGACCGTGCTCACGGCCATCAGTCCCACAATGTTGATGGCAAATAACCAGCCATAATGCTGCGGATCAACGCCGAAGTACGTGATGTACACAAACGGGGAACCGGTGATAAAGGCGTAGGCCGCGATGTAGTAAAACGTCAGGCATAGCGTAAAGCGCATATATCTGGTGTTGGTCAGTAATGCGGAATAATGATGAAAGGCGCTGGAGATGGAAGCCTGGGAACGTTTGTCTTCCGTCAGGGTTTCCGGTAGCCAGAATAGCGACAGCAGCATGAATGTACCGATTATCGCCAGTAACCAGAAAATGGTGTGCCACGAGGTGACCTTAATCATTTGCCCGCCAATCAGAGGACCGGCAATCGGCGCGATAGCCATGATGATCATCAGGGTCGACAGCATTTGTGCTGCGCGAGTACGGCTAAACAGGTCGCGGATCATTGCGCGCGCCAGCATCGGGCCGGTACAGGCACCTAGCGCCTGAAAAACACGCCAGAAGACAATATGTACAATATCCGTTGATAACGCGCAGCCGACTGAACCTATAACGAATAAACTCAAACCAATGAATAGCGGCAGACGCCGCCCATAACGATCGCTAATCGGTCCCCAAATCAGTTGTGCAATGCAAAAACCCATGAGAAAACCGGTGATGGTTAACTCAGCATCGCCGTGTAAATCTTTTGCCATTATGGGCATTGCCGGCAGATAGATATCGGTTGATAAGGAGGTCACGGCCATTAAGGCGCTAAGGATAAGGACAAAGGTAAGACCGGTTTTTTTAGCCGTCGCTGACTGCGTTTGTGCTTGTAGGTTAAGCATGCTGAACCATCTGGATATTGAAAGACAGGACCATGTTAACGGGTTTGTGCTTGCAGATAATGGTCAGCAGGAGGATAGGCGCTATGAGTGGTATTCATTAATAATGTGAAGTTTAATTTTCAGGTAAGTGGATGTTGGCTAATAACGCTTTGTTTTTAACGATTTGTTGATGGCATACGTTATATATCCAGTAAAACCAAAATTAATAGGTTTCTTTTTTGCAACTATACTCACTAAGCCTTACGCAGGTTCATTCACGTTGATGTGTAACATGCTGGTAAGACGTTGCGCGATCAATGTGGTATCAACGATCTTCAGGCGGAATATCCTCTCGAGGGAAATACAACTATGTCATTTGTAAAAACAAAAGATGGTGTAAACATTTTTTATAAAGACTGGGGTGCGAAAGATGCGCAACCTATCGTATTCCATCATGGCTGGCCGCTGAGCGCAGATGACTGGGATAACCAGATGTTATTCTTCCTTCATCACGGTTATCGTGTTATCGCCATCGATCGTCGCGGGCATGGACGTTCAGATCAGGTGAGCGACGGTCATGATATGGACCACTATGCGGCAGACGTGTCGGCTGTGGTGGAGCATCTTGATCTGCATAATGCCGTGCATATTGGTCACTCCACGGGAGGGGGGCAGGTGGCAAGATATGTCGCTCAATACGGACAACCGCAAGGTCGCGTGGCGAAAGCCGTACTGATCAGCGCCGTGCCACCGCTGATGGTTAAGACAGATAATAATCCGGGAGGGACACCGCTCAGCGTTTTCGACGGATTCCGCCAGGCGCTTGCCGCTAATCGCGCGCAGTTTTATCTTGACGTGGCAACCGGGCCTTTTTATGGATTCAATCGGGAAGGGGCGGAGGTATCCAATGGAACTCTTCAAAACTGGTGGCGACAGGGCATGATGGGGAGTGCAAAAGCGCACTACGAAGGAATTAAGGCGTTCTCTGAAACCGATCAGACCGATGATTTAAAAGCCATTACGCTACCCGTTTTGGTGATGCAAGGAGATGATGATCAGGTCGTCCCTTATAAAAATGCAGCGCTGTTGCAGGATAAATTGCTCGTTAACAGCGTTCTGAAGATTTATCCAGGTTATCCGCATGGGATGCATACTACCCATGCCGAGGTGATTAATAACGATCTGTTGCACTTCATTCAGGCCTGAAAATATTCTGAAGTTGCGGTGAATGTTCAGAATATGCATTAAATCATTGTTAATCGATTATTTAAAAACTCTGGGGTTACATTATGTAACCCCAGAGTTTTTATCATATACAGGTATATTATATTTATTTATATCAGCGTGATGTTTTAAATCGCGCTAACGTGTTTTCAACGAGCACAAAGAAGACCGGGACAAAATAAATCGCCAGTACGGTCGCCGCCAGCATGCCCCCGATTACGCCGGTACCGACGGCATTTTGTGCACCAGAACCCGCGCCGTTGCTTATAGCCAGTGGAATTACACCTAAAATGAAGGCCAGTGAGGTCATCAGAATAGGGCGCAGACGCATTTGCGCCGCCTCGACGGCAGCCTCAAGCGGTGTTTTGCCTTCTTTTTGCATAATCTCGACGGCAAACTCAACGATCAGAATGGCGTTTTTAGCCGACAGGCCCATCGTGGTGAGCAGGCCGACCTGGAAGTAAACATCATTGCTCAAACCACGCAGGTCGGTAGCCAGCAACGCACCGGCGATGCCAATGGGCACTACGAGCATCACGGAAAAAGGAATGGACCAGCTTTCATACAGTGCTGCCAGCGCAAGAAAGACTACCACGAGCGAAATGGCATATAGCATGGGGGCCTGGTTGGTGGATAACGCCTCTTGATAAGACAGACCCGTCCACGCGTAGCCGACGCCGGCAGGGAGTTTATTAATCATGGATGCCATAAAGTTCATTGCATCACCGCTGCTTTTCCCGGCAACCGGCTGTCCCAGAATTTCCATCGCAGGTTGCCCGTTGTAACGTTCAAGACGGGGTGAACCATAGGTCCATTCGGTGGTTGAGAAGGCGGAAAGCGGGGTCATAGAGCCGGAGGCGTTGCGCACGTACCAGTGGTTTATATTGCCAGGTAGCATACGGAACGGCGTATCAGCCTGGACATACACTTTTTTAACGCGGCCCTGGTTAAGGAAATCATTGACATAGCGGCTACCAAACGCCGTGGAGAGGGTCTGATTAATATCCGCGAGTGAAACGCCCATGGCCTCAGCTTTTTTTGCGTCAACATTAACATGGAACATCGGTGTGTCTTCCAGCCCGTTAGGACGCACCCCGGCGACCTCTCCGGATGACTGACTGGCCAGCTCCAGCAACTGATTGCGTGCCTGCATCATTTTTTCGTGTCCGAGATTACCGTTATCCAGAAGCTCCATATCAAACCCTGAAGCGGTTCCCAGTTCTGCTACCGCAGGTAAATTGAACGGATAAATCACGGCATTATTAATGGCGCTTAAAGCCACCATTGCCCGTTGAATAATGGCGGTAACTGCATTTTCTTCACCAACACGTTCTGACCATGGCTTCAGGCTGATAAAGGCCAGCCCGTTGTTTTGCCCCTGGCCGCTGAAGCCAAATCCACCAACGGTAAAAACAGACGCGACATTTTTCCGTTCTTTCGTCAGGTAGTAATCTGTTATTTCGTCGAGGACTTTGCGGGTATTGACCATCGTTGAACCTGAAGGCAATTGTGCCGTGGTCATGAATACCCCCTGATCTTCTTCAGGTAAAAAGGAGGTTGGGGTGCGTAAAAACAAGCCAATCATGCCGGCCCCGATCACCAAATAGATGACCATATAACGGCCTGTGCAACGCAAGAGTTTACGCGTGCTGTCCGTGTAGTGCCGGGTGCACTTCTCCATGAAATGATTGAAATGGGTGAACAGAAAATGTGTTCTTGTGTTCTCCTCCTCAGGCGCGGGTTTCAACAGCGTGGCGCAAAGTGCGGGTGTCAGGCTCATCGCCACGAATACCGATAGCGTCATAGAGGAGATCAAGGTGATGGAAAACTGACGGAAGATTTCACCTGTCGCGCCGCTCATAAAGGCCATCGGCATAAATACGGCAGATAACACCACGGCAATACCGACCAGCGCTCTTTGCAACTGGCTCATCGCTTTATGCGCTGCCTCTTTTGGCGGCAATTTTTCTTCGCAAATAATACGCTCAACGTTCTCGACCACTACGATGGCATCATCGACTAAAAGTCCTATTGCCAGCACCATGCCAAACATCGTCAGTGTATTAATCGTAAAACCGGCGACAGACAAGATGGAAAATGTGCCGAGAATAACCACGGGAACTGCGATTGTGGGGATAAGCGTCGCGCGGAAATTTTGCAGAAATAGATACATGACGAGGAAGACCAGGATAATTGCCTCGATCAATGTTTGGAAAACACCCTGAATTGAAATCTTGATAAACGGGGTGGTGTCATAGGGGTAAACGGTCTTCATGCTGGCCGGGAACCAGGCCGATAATTTGTCCAGCTCTTTTTTGACCGCCTGGGATGTTTCCAGGGCATTTGCGCCGGCGGCAAGCTTAATCGCGATCCCGGCGGCAGGTTTGCCGTTATACCGTGCGACCGTCGAATAATTTTCCGCCCCCAGCTCAATTCGCGCAACGTCACGCAACAGAACCTGAGAACCGTCTTGCTGGACTTTCAGAAAGATCTTGCCAAATTCATCGGTACTTTGCAGGCGAGTCTGAACAACGATCGACGCATTCAACTGCTGGTCTGCCGACTGAGGCATCCCCCCCAGTTGTCCCCCCGATATCTGATTATTCTGTATCTTAATTTGCGCAATAACGTCCTGCGGTGTGAGGCTATATTTGTTGAGTTTTTGCGGATCCAACCAAATGCGCATGGCGTATTGTGAACCGAATAATTGCACGCTCCCCACCCCGGCAGTACGACTGAGAGGATCTTTAATGTTTGAGGCAACATAGTCAGCAATATCATATTGGCTCAGGCTGTTGTTATCCGAGATAAAGCCGGCAACCATTAAGATATTGCTACTGGATTTATCCACGCTGACCCCTTGTTGCTGAACCTCCTGCGGCAAGGAGGGCATCGCCAACTGCAGTTTATTCTGCACCTGAACCTGTGCAATATCGGGTGATGTGCCGGTTTTAAACGTCAGGATAATTGACGCATTGCCTGCCGCGTCGCTGGTGGACGACATGTACATCAGGCCATCAAGACCATTCATATTTTGTTCAATCACCTGAGTGACGGAGTCTTCTACGGTCTTTGCGTCTGCGCCAGGGTAGGCGGCGTTAATCGTAATCGTCGGGGGCGCTATTTGCGGATATTGGGCGATCGGCAGGTTCATAATAGCGATCCCCCCGGTAAACATCAGAATAATCGCCAGCACCCAGGCAAAAACCGGGCGCTCAATAAAAAAGTTAGCCATGAAGAAGGTGTCCTTAATACCTGAAATATTACTGTTCGGTTACCGTGTCAGGGCTGTTTGATGGCGAAGAGAGAACCCGGGCTTTCATCCCCGGACGGATTCGTTGTAATCCGGAAACAATAACCCGGTCGCCGGGACGTAATCCTGCGGTCACTAACCATTGGTTACCGACAGCTTTTACTGCGTTGATTTCGCGCAGTTGCACCCTGTTTTTCTGGTCGAGGATCAGGGCAGTCGCCTTTCCCTGCTCGTTATGGGTAACCCCTTGCTGAGGAACCATTAGAACGTTCTGCTGGCGACCTTCATCCAGTAAAGCCGTAACGTACATACCGGGTAAAATCTCGCCGTCAGGATTCGGGAAGATGGCGCGCAGGGTCACGGAGCCAGTGACTTTATCGACGGCGGGATCGGAAAACTGCAGCGCCCCGGTATAGCGGTAGGGTTTGCCATTTTCCAGCATCAATTCAACCGGGATCTGGCCTTTTTCCTGGGCGATTTTTCTACTGGATTTTTCTTCTTTCAGGCGTAAGAAGTCCTGCACCGACTGGGTTAAATCGACGTAAATTGGGTCTAATTGCTGAATGGTGACCAGCGCGCTTTCCTGATTCGCGGTGACCAGTGCGCCAACGGTAACGGAAGACGTGCCGCTAATGCCATCGATAGGCGAGGTGACATTGGCGTAATGAAGGTTAATGGCGGCCTGCTCGACGTCCGCTCTGGCGACGGCAACATTAGCGTCAGCTTCATTAAGCTGTGAACGCGTGGTGTCATAATCCTGACGACTGACGTAATTGGATTTTAATAAAGCTGACTGGCGCTGGAATGTTAAACGTAGATTATTGGTAGTGGACAGCGCTTTTGCCAGAGCGCCTTTGGCCGCATCGAGTTTTGCCTGCAGAGGCGCCGGATCAATTTGGTAGAGCGATTCACCTTTGCTGACTTTATCACCCTCAATAAAATTTCGCTTAATAATTATACCGCTGACCTGCGGTCTGATCTCAGCAATTTCGAACGATACGGCCCTGCCCGGAAGTTCACTTTTAATATCAACGGAAGAGGGTTTCAGAGTAATAATCCCAACTTCGGGTTCTCTGGTGATGTTTTTTTCTGAGGATTGATTGTCACACGCGGTGATAATTGCGACACTAAAAAACAATGGTATCAGCAGTAAGCGTTTTCTGTTCATAGTAATCCCTGAATAATTTTGACGTACACAGTATTTTGCATTGTATGCAGGGGAGGGGTGTCATCGATAAATAGCATGAGGCGATCAGGCATAAGAAGGATAAAGCCTATTTTGGCTAATGATTTAGCAAGTGAATTACAGGTAACAGAGTACGTTATTTAAATTCAGGTTCACCCAATATGTGATGGCGAGTTATACTTGCACTATCGTATTTAAAGCACACGCCGACAGGGCGAATGTCAGGGGCAGAATCATTACGCCTTTTGTTTTGTTCATTTTAATTCCCTGCTAAAAAAGACAGGTTTATAGTAAACCTTTGCACATTATTGTCATCAAGCGCGCAGCTGATTATCTAAAAGTAATATAATTGTAGCTCATGGTTATAGATGGTTTCTGGTGTACAATATTAATCACGTCAGGCGAAGAATATAGGGAGAGTATGATGATAAAAATTGGTAGCCTGCTGGCAGTTGGTATCCTGTCACTGCCCGCGTACGCCGCGACCACCGGACCACACAGCCCTGTCGCGGGCGTACTGTGCGACAAATATATCTGTGCGGATGAGCACGGCTTGTCGGTGGCGCTGACCACGAAGTATGTCGGAAAGAAGCAGGGTGATAAACTGGCAGCGGCCGGACAATTTGACACGACGGCCTTTACCTTCCAGGGCGGCCTGTTCTGCGACACCACTGAGCGTCTGTGCCGGGATGATCGATATTTTGGATCAGACGGTAAACGCAGTGGCAAAGTGAACACCCACTACACGGCGTTGCTGTTCGGCAAGACGGATAAATCCTGACTACACGGGTAAGCGCTGAATTCGTCGCTTACCCGTGGTATTTCACGTTATCAATCGGGCGTTAATCTCAATACGTTATAAATGCGTGACAAAGCGCGACAAACGCTGGCGCAGCAGGTGATTTTCCTGACGCAACTGCGCATTCTCTTCCAGTAACGTGAGCGCAACGGCTATCCCCGGCCAGTCAAGCGCCAGTTCCTGACGTAAACGCAAAGCCCGCCGTACGACGCCTAACGCGCGATCGTCAAACTGCCAGTGGGCGCTTTCATCTTCGCGGGGTTCAATCATCCCCAGGCCGACAATCTCAGTCAGCTCCTCGGTGGAAACGCCGGTATGCAGGCAAAACTCGGTAATGGTAAAGGTGACGGTAACGTTAGCCATTATGCTTTCCCCCACTCTTTGCGTGGATCAAAGGTCTTCTGCGCGTCCGCCAGCTGTTGCCACAAGGCGGCGCTGTTGTCGTCAGGTTTGGGTGGCATCACAATTTTGATCACCGCGTACAGGTCGCCGGTCTGTTTTTTACTCACCAGCCCTTTGCCCTTGATGCGTAATCGTTGTCCGGCCTGGCTGCCAGGTGGGATCGTCAGCAGGATACTCTCTGTGAGTGTTGGCACGGTCACTTTTGTGCCCAGTGCGGCTTCCCATGGGGCAAGGGGCACGACAATTTCCAGGTCCTGATTGATGATATCAAATAGCGGATGCGGCGCGATATGAATCACCAGCCACAAATCACCGTTCGGGCCACCGTTCTCACCGGGCGTGCCCTGGCCTTTCAGCCTGATGCGCTGGCCGTTGCCTACACCTGCTGGAATTTTCACATTCAGCGTTTTGGGGATCTCTCGCTCTACCAGGCCAAACGCATTGTAGACCGGCAGGGAGTAACTGATGGTGCGGCTATGCTCAGCAAGGGTTTCTTCGAGGAACACGGCCACATCGATTTCGATATCGTGCCCACGACGGGCGTGGCGCTGTTGCGACTGGCGAGCGTGTTGACCAAAAATGGAGGAGAAAATATCGTCAAAATCTTCGGCGTTGTAGCTCTGACCTTCACCTTGCTGGAACTGACGGCTGAACTGCGGATCGTTGCGGTGCTGCCACAACTGATCGTATTCGGCACGACGTTGTTCATCGCTTAGGACTTCCCAGGCTTCAGCAACCTCTTTAAAACGTGCTTCGGCGTCGGTTTCTTTGCTGACGTCAGGATGGTATTTGCGGGCGAGTCGACGATAGGCGGTCTTGATGGTTTTGAGATCGTCCGTCGGTTTCACGCCCATGATGGCGTAATAATCCTTTAATTCCATAGTGTTATCTCGTATGAATCAACCCATGAAGAAGGATACCCTCGGGAAAGGCATCACCGTAAGTTTAGGGTAATCCTGAAAAGTGCGAATGCCAACTATGAAAGGGACGGAAAACAGTGGCGCCTGACGGCATGAATCGGACATTGTGCACCACCAACTGTAGCAGAGGGTTTCTGTTGGTGGTGCGTCGTGCAATATTAATGATCAGGATTTGGTAATAAGAAAACGGACCGTCTCTGCGTAGTTCTGCACAAAGGCATTCACGTTATCGGAATTTAATCCTTTCGGGTTAATCATATATTTGCCGTTAATGAAGATAGCCGGTACGCCTTTCAAATCGACGGCTTTGGCCAATTCTTGCTGTTTGGCAGTCAGTGATTTCACTGCAAAGCTATTCCATGCGGCATCATAATCGCTGGCGCTCACGCCTGCCTGGATAAACACGTTGCGAATATCATCAGCGGTTTTAATCGACTGTTTCTTCTGTACGGCATCAAAAAGTAAAGGTTTAACCTTATCTTCTACATTTAACAGCATGGCGACAGACCAGGCGTGCGTCATATCGGCTCCCAGAGGACCTAAAAAGTCGACGTGGTACTCGGTGAGTTTAACATCCTCAGGTAAGGCTTTTTTCACATTATCAGTAACTTCCAGGACCTCATCGTATTGATAGCAAGAGGGGCAGTAGAAGGAGAAAAACTTCAGTGCAGCAGGCGCTGACGGTACGGCTTTTTCCAGCGTGATAAATTCTTTTCCATCGGTAAATGTTGCGGCCTGAGCACTCACGGTAAACAGCAACCCGATCAGCGGGAGTAGATATTTTTTCATTTTCATATACTCTAAATAACATATTATAAACAAAGATGTTTATAATGAACGCGATGTCCATTACGCCATCATTATAATAAAGCATTTATTTTATAATGCGCTGCTCCTTACTTTGATTTACGCATGGATGCTTTTTAATAACGTATTTAAATGTCTGGGTGGATTTTTTGGAGTTATCGGAAATAGCGAAATATTTCCCTCGTTATATTTTACGGTGGCGATTATTTGTTTCCATGACATACACGCAGGGCGAATGAATGTCCTGCACCGACATAACTTTACAGCGTAAAGGTTGCCAAAACCTCGCCAGTAGCTAAGATAACCGCGTCAATCAGTGAGGGTAAAATGGCAAAACGTCAACGGATGGGATGGTGGTTCCTGTGCCTGGCATGTGTCGTAGTGATGGTATGCACTGCGCAGCGCATGGCGGGTCTGCACGCGTTGCAGATGAACACCACTGCCGCAACCGTTGTTGCCAGCGCGCAAATAGAGGCTGATGACGCCTCACCCGTGACCCCTTGCGAACTGAGTGCGAAGTCATTGCTGGCTTCGCCTCCGGTGCTGTTTGAAGGTGCCATTCTGGTGCTTTGCCTGCTTCTGTCGCTACTGGCGCCGGTGCGGGTTTTTCGTCTGCCGTTTTTCCCACCGCGAGCTATCTCGCCGCCCACTCTGCGGGTTCATCTCAGGTTTTGCGTCTTCCGTGAATGACAGAGCAGCCGTTGCTGACTGTTAGATAATTATTCACGGAGAAAAAATATGATGACTGTTTTCAGGCAGGCGCTGCTCTGTCTGTTATTGCTATGGCTGCCCGTATCCTGGGCGGCTGATATCGGCTGGCTGCGCTCAGCCGAGAATGACCATGCCAGTGTGCGGCTGCGTGCCGATACGTCCGCCGAGGGGGAAACCAGGCTGCTGCTGGACGTCAAACTGGAGGATGGCTGGAAAACCTACTGGCGCTCACCGGGCGAGGGCGGCGTCGCGCCGTCTATTGCCTGGAAGGGCGCCATGCCAACCGTGGACTGGTTCTGGCCCACGCCTGCGCGTTTTGAAGTCGCCAACATTACTACCCAGGGCTATCACGATCGGGTGACGTTCCCGATGGTGGTGCGCGGTACGTCACCGGCTACGCTGAACGGCGTTTTGACGCTGTCGACCTGTAGCAACGTTTGTCTGCTGACAGATTATCCCTTTTCTGTGACGCCTTCTGTCCTGGACGCCACCTTTGCCCATGACTATGCACAGGCCATGGGGCAGATCCCACTTGCCAGTGGTCTGACGGATTCTCTGCACGCCGGGGCGCGCGCCGGAGAACTGGTCGTCGAGGCGCAGCGTAAGGGCGGCTGGTCTACACCGGGGTTGTACCTGGATACTGTCGATGAGGCGGACTTTGGCATGCCGACAATGCGCGTGGAGGGTGAAACGCTGCGCGCCACGATCCCGGTGCATGACAGCTGGGGTGAGGGTGCGCCGGATCTGCGCGGTAAATCGCTCACGCTGGTGCTGGCTGATAACGGTGTTGCTCAGGAAAGTCGTCTTGTCATTGGTGACGCGCCGGCAGCAGAAAGCGCGGCGCTCCCGCTGTGGCAGGTGGTGTTGATGGCGCTACTGGGCGGGCTTATCCTCAACCTGATGCCCTGCGTGCTGCCGGTTCTTGGGATGAAGCTGGGTTCAATTTTACTCGTCGAGGAGAAAAACCGTCGCCAGGTTCGCCGCCAGTTTCTGGCTTCGGTGGCCGGGATAGTGGTCTCCTTTATGGCGTTGGCCGCGCTGATGACGGTGCTGCGGATGACCAATCAGGCACTCGGCTGGGGGATCCAGTTCCAGAGTCCGTGGTTTATCGGCGTGATGGTGCTGGTGATGCTGACGTTCAGTGCCAGCCTGTTCGGGCTGTTTGAATTCCGTTTACCTTCAAAGATGACCACTACGCTGGCGACCCACGGTGGCAATGGCCTGGCCGGTCATTTCTGGCAGGGCGCGTTTGCGACGCTGCTTGCTACGCCGTGCAGTGCGCCGTTCCTGGGTACGGCGGTGGCGGTGGCGCTAACGGCTTCACTACCCACGCTGTGGGGGCTGTTTCTGGCTCTAGGGCTGGGAATGAGTTTACCGTGGCTGCTGGTGGCGCTGCGCCCGGGTCTGGCACTGCGTTTACCGCGTCCGGGACGCTGGATGACTATCCTGCGGCGTTTGCTCGGGGTGATGATGCTCGGTTCAGCCATCTGGCTGGCAACGTTGCTGCTCCCGCATCTGGGGTTTACCAGCCAAAGTGCCGCCAAGGAGAGCGTCAATTGGCAGCCGCTTAGCGAACAGGCCATCACGGATGCGCTGGCTCAGCATAAACGTGTTTTCATCGATGTGACCGCCGACTGGTGTATTACCTGTAAGGTCAACAAATTCAACGTCTTGAATAAAGAGCACGTGCAGGCCGCCCTGCAGCAGCCCGATGTGGTGGCACTGCGCGGTGACTGGACGCTGCCCTCTGAAGCAATGACCGAATTTCTAAAAAAACGCGGCCAGGTTGCTGTGCCGTTTAACCAAATTTATGGCCCCGGCATGCCGGAAGGCCAGGCGTTGCCGACGCTGTTAACCCGCGATGCGGTGTTAAACATGCTGGTAGATGCTAAAGGAGTCACGCCATGAAACTGTTGATTGTTCTGCTGTTGTCCCTGTTTTCTGCCGTCAGTGTGGCGCAAGAGCCCGCGCCGTTTACCCCGGAGCAGGAACAGCAAATTGAAGCGTTAATTCAGGAAGCGCTGTTTAACGATCCTGACAGTCCGCGCATTGGCGCGAAGCAGGCAAAACTGACGCTGATTAACTTTACCGATTACAACTGCCCGTACTGCAAGCAGCTGGATCCGATGCTGGAAAAAATTGTGCAAAAGTACCCGGACGTAGCCGTAGTGATTAAACCGCTGCCGTTTAAAGGTGAAAGCTCGGTGCTGTCGGCGCGCACCGCACTGATGACCTGGCGTGAGCACCCGCAGCAGTTCCAGGCGCTACATGAAAAACTGATGCAGAAAAGAGGCTACCATACTGCTGCCAGTATTAAACAGGCACAGGAAAAATCGGCGGCAACCCCGGTAACATTGGATGATAAAAGTATGGAAACGCTGAGCACCAACCTGCAACTGGCGCGGCTGGTAGGTGTGCGCGGTACGCCTGCCACGATCATCGGTGATGAACTGATCCCTGGCGCCGTACCGTGGGAAACGCTGGAAGCCGTGGTCAAAGAAAAGCTGGCGGCGGCCAATGCTCAGTAAACTGCGCCGCTGGCTGCGCGAAGGGCTCATCTTACTGGTGCTGATTGCGGGCGCGATGTTGCTGATGGATGCGTGGCGAGCGCCCACGCTCCCCACCGCTTTTGACAGCACGCCGTTGCAGACGCTGGAGGGTGAAACCGTTACCTTGGCGGCGCTCAGTCAACAAGAACCTGTGCTGCTCTATTTCTGGGCCAGCTGGTGTGGCGTTTGCCGCTTCACCACACCGGACGTTGCCCGGTTGCAGCGGGAAGGTGAGAACGTGATGACCATTGCGTTACGCTCCGGCAGTGAAGCGGAAGTGTCTCGCTGGCTGTCGCGCAAAGGCGTGGATTTTCCGGTCATCAACGACGCCGATGGCGCGCTCTCCCGCAGTTGGGAGGTTAGCGTTACGCCGACGCTGGTAGTGATGTCGCAAGGCCGCGTGGTCTCCACAACCAGCGGCTGGACCAGTTACTGGGGCATGAAATTGCGGCTGTGGTGGGCAAAAACGTTCTGAATATCGTGCCGGGGAAACCCGGCATTTTTTTACAGCTGAGATAAACCCTTAACTACACCTGCATTTTTGCGAAAGCGTTCCCGGAAAAATGTCTTGTTTCTGTCACACTCTGTGGTGATTGATAACAACAAGAGGTCGTAGGGATGAATAAATCACTAATCGCCGCAGCCGTGGCAGGGGTCGTATTACTGTCATCCGCCGCACAGGCGCAGACCGCGCCGGAGGGCTATCAACTCCAGCAAGTATTGATGATGAGCCGACATAACTTACGTGCACCTTTAGCCAATAATGGCAGCGTTCTGGAGCAATCGACGCCGAAGCCGTGGCCACAATGGGATGTGCCGGGCGGTCAACTCACCACCAAAGGCGGGGTGCTGGAAATCTATATGGGCCATTACATGCGTGAATGGCTGGCAGAGCAGGGGATGGTGAAATCCGGTGAATGTCCGGCCCCGGACACGGTGTATACCTACGCCAATAGCCTGCAGCGTACGGTCGCAACGGCGCAGTTCTTTGTGACCGGCGCGTTCCCGGGCTGCGATGTTCCCGTGCACCATCAGGAAAAAATGGGCACCATGGATCCCACCTTCAACCCGGTAATCACTGACGACTCTGCCGCATTTAGTCAGCAGGCCGTGCAGGCGATGGAAAAAGAGCGCAGCAAAATGCAGCTTAGCGACAGCTACCAGTTGCTAGAGCAAATGACAAACTACAAAGACTCACCGTCCTGTAAAGAAAAACAGCAGTGCTCACTGACCGACGCCAAAGACACGTTTACTGCGAAGTACCAACAGGAGCCAGGGGTTTCAGGACCGCTAAAGGTTGGTAACTCGCTGGTGGATGCGTTCACGTTGCAATATTACGAAGGGTTCCCGCTAAATGAGGTGGCCTGGGGTGAGATCAAATCCGATCAACAGTGGAAGGTGCTGTCAAAGCTGAAGAATGGCTATCAGGACAGCCTGTTTACCTCGCCGGCCGTGGCGCAAAATGTGGCCAGGCCGCTGGTGAAATATATCGATAATGCACTGGTGACCGAGCGTACAAAAGCGCCGAAAATTACCGTGTTGGTCGGTCACGACTCCAACATTGCGTCATTACTCACCGCGCTGGATTTCAAACCGTATCAGCTGCATGACCAGAACGAACGCACGCCGATTGGCGGGAAGATTGTCTTCCAGCGCTGGCATGACAGTAATGCTAACCGGGATCTGATGAAAATCGAGTATGTTTATCAAAGCTCGCAGCAGCTGCGTGATGCACAGGTGTTGACGTTGAAATCACCTGCGCAGCGCGTGACGCTGGAACTGAAAGGCTGCCCGATAGATGCGAATGGCTTCTGCCCGATCGATAAATTCGATAGCGTGCTGAATGCGGCGGCAAAGTAGAGTGAAATAACAAGAAACTCCCCCGTGCAGACGGGGGAGTCATGATGCTAGACGTTTTTACGTTCGATAGTCTGTTCACCCCAAAAGAGTGAGTCTTTGTCCGTTTTCTCGAAGGCTTTGATCAGCACCTCGTCGCTGCCTTCTTCCCAAATTTTCTCCGCCAGTTTCTCGTCATAATGGGCGACTTCAAAAATAGCCTCGGCGATTTCCGGCGATGTATTGCGCAGACGCGCCCATTCACCGACGCGATGGGCTTTCGCTTCTTGAGTTGGCATACGAATCCTCCTGTTGCAGATTAGCCGTTGAGTTTTACTGCCAGACCGGCGACATATTCACCCTGATAGCGGGCGATAGACAATTCTTCCTGACTTGGCTGGCGAGAGCCGTCGGCCCCGGCAATGGTGGTCGCGCCGTACGGTGTCCCGCCGCGAACTTGCGAGACGTCAAACAGCTCTTGCGCGGCGTATCCAATAGGAACGATGACCATCCCGTGGTGGGCAAGCGTTGTCCAGGTTGAGGTAATGGTTTGTTCCTGACCGCCGCCGGTTCCTGTTGAGCTAAATACGCTGGCGAGTTTGCCGTACAGGCCGCCAGAAGCCCACAGGCCACCGGTCTGATCCAGGAAGGTACGCATCTGACCGGACATATTGCCAAAGCGGGTAGGGGTGCCGAAAATAATGGCGTCGTAATCAGCCAGTTCTTGCGGGGTCGCGACAGGGGCATTTTGTGTTTTTCCGCCCGCCTTCAGGAAGATCTCAGGCTGCATCGTTTCTGGCACACGCTTAATAATGACTTCCGCGCCATCGACCTTATTTGCACCTTCTGCGACTGCATGGGCCATCGTTTCAATGTGTCCGTACATGGAATAATAAAGCACCAGAACTTTTGCCATTTTACACTACTCCTCGAGTTAACCGTCTGTGTAGCGAATCGCTACCTCTCTTTAAAGATATGACGTACTGCCAGGAGTGCAAATTTCACCATCATTTCTTTGATTTATAACAATTTTAATGGCAGTTCTATTTTGTCGCAAAATGATACATTTTTGAGCAGGTTGGATTTGCTAGTCATAAGAAAGGGTTATTGATTTCCGGCGGTGATTATTCGCCAAATACCGGCAAACCTGTTGCAGAATATTACCGTTAGCCGGTTGTCAGGCCAGTCTTCACTATGCTTAATCCCACGCAGCGAACATAGGGCATTGCCCACAGCTTGCGTGAGGTATCACTCCTCAGTACCTATGCAATATGATGTCTAATCAATGACGGAGGTCAGTAATGGCAAACCATCGAGGCGGTTCCGGCAACTTTGCGGAAGACCGCGAAAGAGCATCAGAAGCAGGTCGAAAAGGTGGCCAGCACAGCGGGGGTAATTTCAAGAATGACCCGCAACGCGCTTCAGAGGCAGGCAAAAAAGGGGGCAAAAATAGCCACGGCAATAACAAAACGTAATTGCCAGGCTGTCTGTTAACTATATCGTGACGTCTGAGCGTTCAACGACAGACGTCGCAAAGCCACCGCCGCCGGATTGTCCGGCGGTTTTTTTGTTTGAAGGATGCACGGTAACTACTTCCCGTGGCCGCTTTAATTTATCCATTCACCGTATGATTTGTTATGCTGACGCCCTCAGAACAAGGGGAGGGCGGATGGCTCAAGGCGCAGAGAAAAAAACAGGTAAACGCTCGCAGGCGGTCAACGCGAAACGCCAGGCCATTTTAACTGCGGCGCTAAATATCTTCTCCCAGTTTGGGATCCACGGAACGCGTCTTGAACAGGTGGCTGAGCAGGCGGGCGTGTCAAAAACCAATCTGCTCTATTATTACCCGTCAAAAGAAGTGCTCTATATTGCCGTGTTACGCCAGATCCTCGACATCTGGTTGGCGCCGCTGAAGGCCTTTCGTGAAGACTTTGCGCCGCTGGTGGCGATCAAAGAATATATCCGCCTCAAACTGGAAGTTTCCCGCGATTACCCGCAGGCATCACGGCTGTTTTGTATGGAGATGCTGGCAGGTGCGCCGCTGCTGATGACCGAGTTGACGGGAGATCTCAAAACGCTGATTGATGAGAAATCCGCGCTGATTGCCGGGTGGGTCAGTAGCGGCAAACTGGCTCCGGTCGATCCGCATCATCTGATTTTTATGATTTGGGCTTCAACCCAGCACTACGCCGACTTTGCTCCACAGGTGGAAGCAGTGACGGGTGCGACACTACGCGATGAAGCCTTTTTTAACCAAACGGTTGAGAACGTCCAGCGGATGATTATCGAAGGGATCCGCGTGCGTTAACCGGCGGGCGGTAACGGGCAGCTTAAATCACCTTCTTCACACTGCAGCAGCGAGGCGAGAAACGCTTCGCGCTCGTGGGTTTTATCGGTCAGACACTGGCTCGCGATCATCGATTGCACGCTGCCGCCTTCCGTACCTGAGCTGATTAACGCGCAGTCAGCATCGCGCAGAGTTATCCACGCGACTTGCGCCTTTTTCAGTAATTCACGTTGAGTGGGCGCTGCACGCTTAAGCGCATTCTGATAGGTATCATTGAGCTTTGCATCCGCCGTTTTAAACTGCTCAGCAGCGCAGGTGTTCATCTCAGTTTGGGTGTTCGCGTTGGTGCAGTCTTCTGCCAGCGCCGGGCTGCTGAGCAGCAGTGCCGCACATGTCAGTACAATTCGTTTCATGCTTCTCTCTGACTCCATAAAAAAGGCCCCGTTACCGGTAATACTGTTCAGTCAACGACTCAGTTTCAGAAAGCATCAACCAGTGTTGGGGAGGTGATGAACATGCTATCTCAGAGAGAGGTTCCGTTCACCTCATGTTCATCGTTTTTCTGAGGCACCGATTCCTGTGAACGTGTAAAGGGCGTTTTCCGCCACGCCCTTTACAATCCCGGCTCCCGGCAGGAAAATTGCCACTTCGTGGTTCCCTCCGCTTATTTCTCCAGGCTATCGGGCCGGGAGCCTGGGTTGCAAGGGAGGCGGCGGTGAGCCTCCCTTGCACGTTCACGGGTACCTGAGCTTCAGAGAAATGATACCGCTGAGGTGAACGGAACCCTGAGCAAGAATCACATGTTCACCCTACATGCTTAACTGAATGGTATTGCCGTTACCGGAGCCTTAATTAACCATACCCTTAGCCGATTGTCATCAGGCTGGCGTTACCGCCAGCAGCAGCGGTGTTGACGCTCAATGAGCGTTCAATATACAGCCGCTCCAGCAGGATATTGCTCTCACCACGGGCAAAGCCTTGTACCGAGACAATTGCGCCATCCCGTGCGGCAACCGCCTCGCATAACGCGCGCAGTTGATCGGAATCACCGTGGAAGATAACGGCATCGAACGGTTGTACGGTCAGATTATCCGCTTTGGCAAACTGGATGCGCCCGGAAAGAGCGGCAGGCAGACGTTTTGCCAGATCGCGGTGGAAAGCATCATCCGGCCACAGGATGAGACTGCCCACGGAAGCCACGGCGGCGACCTGAACCAGTGCGTCCTGTTCGTTATCGGCAATACACAGAACGCGATCGCGAGGTAACAGCGTCCAGGTGTTGCGCTCGCCGGTAGGGCCAGGCAGCAGGCGCTGGGTTCCGGCCTGCGCCAGTTCAGCAAACTGTTGGCACAGGGTCTGCAACGCCGGGCGATCGGCTGCCCATTCGGTGAGGGCGTCCAGCGGCTGGATCAGCGCCGCCTTGAGCTGTGCATCGACAGGGTAATCGGCATCCTGGCGCGCCAGGGTGATGCTTAGCGCATTTTCCGGACGGTTAGCCAGCAGACGGTACAGATACAGCGGACCGCCGGCTTTCGGACCGGTGCCTGACAAGCCTTCGCCGCCGAAGGGCTGCACGCCGACCACCGCGCCAACCATATTACGGTTGACGTACAGGTTACCCACGTGTGCGGAGCCGGTGACCTGAGCGATGGTTTCATCAATACGGGTATGCACACCCAGCGTCAGGCCGTAGCCGGAAGCATTGATTTGCTCAATCAGATTGCCCAGATTGCTGCGGGTGTAGCGTACGACGTGCAGCACCGGACCAAACACCTCTTTTTGCAGTTCGTCGAAGCTCTCCAGCTCAATCAGCGTCGGCGCAATAAAGGTACCGGTTTGCCATTCCCGCGCATCCTCGCTGTTTTCACGTGCAGCCTGGAATACCGGACGTCCCTTGGCGCGCATGGCCTGAATGTGGCGCTCAATATTGGTTTTGGCCTCATCGTCAATAACCGGCCCAATGTCAGTGGTCAGGCGACCCGGATTGCCCATCCGGCATTCGGCCATTGCGCCGCGCAGCATTTTCAGTGTGTGCTCGGCGATGTCATCCTGCAGGCACAGGACGCGCAGTGCCGAGCAGCGCTGTCCGGCGCTGTCAAAGGCGGAGGCCAGCACATCAACGACCACTTGCTCCGTCAGCGCCGAGGAGTCGACGATCATCGCGTTCATTCCACCGGTTTCGGCGATCAGCGGGATCGGACGGCCTTGCGCGTCAAGACGGCGGGCAATATTACGTTGTAACAGCGTGGCGACTTCCGTTGAACCGGTGAACATCACGCCGCGTACGCGCTCATCGGACGTCAGCTGTGCCCCGACGGTTTCACCCTGGCCGGGCAACAGTTGTACCACGCCTGGCGGCACGCCAGCTTCCAGTAAAATGGCGATCCCCTGGGCGGCAATCAGCGGTGTCTGTTCTGCCGGTTTTGCCAGCACGCTGTTGCCTGCAGCCAGCGCGGCGGCAATTTGCCCGCTGAAGATGGCCAGCGGGAAGTTCCACGGGCTGATACAGACCACCGGGCCGAGCGGACGATGGGTTTCGTTATCAAAATCATCGCGGACTTGCCCGGCGTAATAATGCAGGAAGTCGACCGCTTCACGCACTTCGGCAATGGCGTTGCTAAAGGTTTTACCTGCTTCGCGAACCAGAATGCCAATCAGTTGCTGCATCTGGCCTTCCATCAGAACGGCGGCGCGATGCAGAATAGCGGCGCGCTCCTGCGGCGGCGTAGCGAACCAGATCGGCGCATTATTTACCGCGCTTTGTAACGCTTGCTCCACTTCATTCGGGGAGGCTTCACGCACGTAGCCCACAATATCTTTCGGCTCCGCTGGGTTAATTACCGGCGTCATTTGTCCGTCAGTCACCGGATGCTCCAGCATCGGTTTCGCGTGCCATTTTTGCAGTGCGCTGTTGAGCAGGGCAGAGGACAGCGAGGCCAGGCGATGTTCGTTCGCCAGATCCAGTCCGCCTGAGTTTTCGCGTCCCTTGCCGTACAGGTCGCGTGGCAGCGCAATCTTCGGATGCGGTAGACCCGCCAGGCCTTCCTGCTGCGCCAGTTTTTCTACGGCTTCGACCGGGTCGGCGACCAGTTCATCCAGCGGCAGAGTGGTGTCGGCAATACGGTTAACGAATGAGGTATTCGCGCCGTTTTCCAGCAGCCGACGCACCAGGTACGCCAGCAGCGTTTCATGGGTCCCTACCGGTGCGTAAATACGGCATGGGCGGTTCAGTTTGCCATCGGCAACTTTGCCGGTAACCTGCTCGTACAGGGGTTCACCCATGCCGTGCAGGCACTGGAACTCGTACTGTCCGGGATAATAGTTCTGACCCGCTAACTGATAAATGGCCGCCAGCGTATGGGCGTTATGGGTGGCAAATTGCGGGTAGATCAGATTCGGCACGGCAAGCAGTTTTTTGGCGCAGGCCAGATAGGAAACGTCGGTGTAGACCTTACGGGTATACACTGGATACCCTTCCAGACCGTCCATCTGGGCGCGTTTAATTTCGCTGTCCCAGTATGCGCCTTTTACCAGGCGGATCATCAGGCGACGGCGGCTGCGCGTGGCCAGATCAATCAGATAATCAATCACGTACGGACAGCGTTTCTGGTAGGCCTGGATGACAAAACCAATCCCGTTCCAACCCGCCAGCTCAGGTTCGAAGCACAGTTTTTCCAGCAGATCGAGGGAGATTTCCAGGCGGTCTGCTTCTTCGGCGTCAATATTGATGCCAATGTCGTACTGACGCGCCAGCAGGGTGAGCGACTTCAGGCGTGGATAAAGCTCGTCCATTACGCGATCGTACTGCGCGCGGCTGTAGCGTGGGTGCAGCGCCGACAGCTTGATCGAAATCCCCGGCCCTTCATAAATGCCGCGTCCATTAGACGCTTTACCAATCGCGTGGATAGCCTGCTGGTAAGACACCATATAGGCCTGCGCGTCAGCGGCGGTCAGTGCGGCTTCTCCCAACATGTCGTAGGAGTAGCGGAAACCTTTGTCTTCCAGCTTCCGTGCGTTAGCCAGTGCTTCGGCGATGGTTTCCCCGGTGACGAACTGCTCCCCCATCAAGCGCATCGCCATATCGACGCCTTTGCGGACCAGCGGCTCGCCGCTCTTACCGATGATGCGGTTCAACGAGCGCGAGAGGCTGGCTTCGTTATGTGTGGAGACCAGGCGTCCGGTAAACAGCAGTCCCCAGGTTGCCGCATTGACGAATAACGACGGGCTGCGTCCAATGTGCGACTGCCAGTTACCGTTGCTAATTTTGTCGCGGATCAGCGCATCGCGCGTGGCTTTGTCGGGAATACGCAGCAGGGCTTCCGCCAGGCACATCAGCGCAACACCTTCCTGAGAGGATAGCGAGAACTCTTGCAAGAGTCCCTGTACCATGCCGGCGCGACCGCTGGCGGTTTTCTGGTTACGTAGTTTGTCGGCTAACTGATATGCCAGCTTATGAGCCTGTTCAGCGATCGGTTGCGGCAGGCGCGCCTGTTCCATCAGCATCGGTACGGCGTCGGTTTCTGCA
This sequence comes from Citrobacter sp. KH_055_1, assembly GCF_057838705.1. Lineage (NCBI taxonomy): Bacteria > Pseudomonadati > Pseudomonadota > Gammaproteobacteria > Enterobacterales > Enterobacteriaceae > Citrobacter > Citrobacter sp. KH_055_1. The sequence continues at coordinate 2,982,869 of NZ_CM174473.1, read as the reverse complement.
CGACGATACGCGGCGGTGATCGCCGCCCGGGAAACAGACTGCGGCAGGATCTGCTCGGCAAACTCGAGGAAAGGCTGGTGAGTTTCATTCTGGTATGCCGAGGCGTCATCACCTTCATTGGCTGCACCCGCCAGTAGGGCAGGCAGCTCAGGCAGGGCATCGTCATTTTCCAGTCTTTCGAGATAATTAAAGATGGCTTGTTTGATCAGCCAATGCGGCGTGCGATCGATTCGTGTTGCGGCTGTTTTAATACGCTCGCGTGTGGCGTCGTCCAGCTTAACCCCCATCGTGGTGGTTCCCATGCCGTTTACTCCTGTTGTGCTGAAATACGGGACTGATAGTTACTGAGAAATATCCACTATGTTGCAACTTTGTGCAACCGTGTTAAATGTGACTTGGTTTGCAAGCTTGAAAATGAATGAAATGTTAATAAATGTGGTATTTGTTGGGATGTCTGTAAAAAATACGAGCGCTTTTTCTCTGCGGCAGTTAACACTTTTTAAAGGTGCAACCGCGAAAAGTGTGAGAGAGTGCAACCTCCAGAAAAATGCTATCTACTCGAGATCAAAATTGATGTAAATGGTGTGTTAAATCGATTGTGAATGATCCTTGCTTCCGGCAGGATACGGTCGCCCAGGTCAACATAGATATCTTTGCCACGTTCCGGCAGGGTAATAAAACGGCAAGCCACGGCATTGTCGATACATAATTTTGGAGAGTTTTGATGGCTATTAGCACACCGATGTTAGTGACATTCTGTGTCTATATTTTTGGCATGTTGTTGATTGGGTTTATTGCATGGCGTTCAACCAAAAACTTTGATGATTACATTCTGGGTGGACGCAGCCTGGGGCCGTTTGTCACCGCGCTTTCCGCCGGGGCATCCGACATGAGCGGCTGGCTGCTGATGGGGCTGCCGGGGGCGATTTTCTTGTCGGGGATTTCAGAAAGCTGGATCGCCATCGGCCTGACATTAGGCGCATGGATCAACTGGAAGCTGGTGGCCGGACGTTTACGCGTACACACCGAGTTCAATAATAATGCTCTGACGCTACCGGATTACTTTACCGGTCGTTTTGAAGATAAAAGCCGCGTGCTGCGTATTATTTCCGCGCTGGTTATTCTGCTGTTTTTCACCATCTATTGTGCTTCAGGGATTGTTGCAGGGGCGCGTCTGTTCGAAAGCACCTTCGGCATGAGTTATGAAACAGCGCTGTGGGCGGGTGCGGCAGCGACGATTATCTATACCTTTATTGGTGGTTTCCTGGCCGTCAGCTGGACCGATACCGTGCAGGCCAGCCTGATGATTTTTGCTCTGATCCTGACGCCGGTGATGGTGATTATTGGTGTCGGCGGCTTTGAAGACTCGCTGGAAGTGATCAAACAAAAGAGCATTGAGAACGTGGACATGCTCAAAGGCCTGAACTTTGTCGCCATTATTTCCCTGATGGGCTGGGGGCTGGGTTACTTCGGTCAGCCGCACATCCTGGCGCGCTTTATGGCGGCAGATTCTCACCATAGCATCGTGCATGCACGTCGCATCAGCATGGCATGGATGATCCTGTGTCTGGCGGGCGCGGTGGCCGTTGGTTTCTTCGGTATCGCCTACTTCAATAACAATCCGGCACTGGCCGGTGCAGTGAACCAGAACGCTGAGCGGGTGTTTATTGAACTGGCGCAAATCCTGTTCAACCCGTGGATTGCCGGTATTCTGCTGTCGGCTATCCTTGCGGCGGTGATGTCGACGCTGAGCTGCCAGCTGCTGGTGTGTTCCAGTGCCATTACGGAAGATTTGTACAAAGCGTTCCTGCGTAAAAATGCCAGCCAGAAAGAACTGGTGTGGATTGGCCGCGTCATGGTACTGGTAGTCGCGCTGATCTCTATTGCTCTGGCGGCTAACCCGGAAAACCGCGTTCTCGGTCTGGTGAGCTACGCCTGGGCTGGCTTTGGTGCGGCATTCGGACCGGTAGTGCTGTTCTCCGTACTGTGGTCGCGTATGACCCGTAACGGTGCGCTGGCGGGGATGATCATTGGTGCGGTCACGGTTATCGTCTGGAAACAGTTCGCCTGGCTGGGCCTGTATGAAATCATCCCGGGCTTTGTGTTCGGCAGTATTGGTATCGTGGTGTTCAGCTTGCTGGGTAAAGCACCTTCAGCCGCAATGCAAAAACGCTTTGCTGAAGCTGATGCGCATTATCATTCTGCACCGCCGTCACGTTTACAGGTTGAGTAATCTGCTTACTGCTTCTACAGCCCGCCGCGTGCGGGCAATGCGGTTCAGTTAAGCATGTAGGGTGAACATGTGATTCTTGCTCAGGTTTCCGTTCACCTCAGCAGTGTCATTTCTCTGAAGCGCAGATACCCGTGAACGTGCAAGGGAGGCTCACCGCCGCCTCCCTTGCAACCCAGGCTCCCGGCGGGAAAATCGTCGCTGCGCGATTCATTCGTCTTATTCCGTCTGCCTGTCGGGTCGGGGCCGAGCCTGCGTCCCAGCAGGCCGTCCCCTCTGCCCGCATCCCTGCGGGCAGACCCGGTCAGCCGTCAACACCTCATCAATTTTCAGCCGGACCAGGGTGTCGCTTCAGCGCTCTGGCTTTCAGCTATATCCGTTTTGCTGTTCAGAGATATTCAAGTAAAAGCACAGGTGGACAGGTGTGGGCTGGTCCGGCTGAAAATTGCCGACGTGTTTCCGTAAGGCCGGGAGAGCCAGCATGGATGCTGGCTCAGGGCGCGTTTTGCAGGGACGCTACCTCGCGCCCGGCCCGATAGCCTGGAGGAATAAGCGGAGGGGATTGCGAAGCAACAATTTTCCGTGCCGGGAGCCGGGATTGTCAAGGGTGCGGCGATAGCACCCTTGACACGTTCACAGGCCTTCAAGGCATAGAAAAACGATGAACATGAGGTGAACGGAACTTTCTCTGAGATAGCATGTTCATTACCTCCGGCAGCACATGTTGATACCTTCTGAAAACGTGTCGTTAACTGAATAACATAGCGCCGCGTGCGGGCTTTTTATGCCGCTTCGCAAAATCACAGTAACCATTATCAGACTAACTGTTTACATTAAGTCATCATTCTCAAAACATTCTTCTTGAGTTTTTATTTTCTGTAATGATAATCACTATCACTGTAATTTACTTTTCTTTTCACGAGTTGACTGAGAATAACGTTTAAGGGTGCTTCGCATGTTTGTTCCATTTCTGATTATGTTGCGCGAAGGCCTAGAGGCCGCGCTGATTGTCAGCCTGATAGCCAGTTACCTGAAACGGACTCAGCGCGGTCGCTGGATTGGCGTAATGTGGATTGGTGTTCTACTGGCGGCGGCGCTATGCCTGGCGCTGGGGATTTTCATCAATGAAACTACCGGTGAATTTCCGCAAAAAGAGCAGGAGCTGTTTGAAGGGATTGTGGCAGTGATTGCCGTGGTGATCCTCACATGGATGGTCTTCTGGATGCGTAAAGTTTCGCGCAACGTCAAAGTTCAACTGGAGCAGGCGGTCGATAACGCGTTACAGCGTGGCAATCATCACGGATGGGCGCTGGTGATGATGGTCTTTTTTGCCGTCGCTCGTGAAGGCCTGGAGTCGGTTTTCTTTCTGCTGGCCGCCTTTCAGCAGGATGTGGGGATCTGGCCACCGGTTGGGGCGATGCTGGGACTGGCAACGGCCGTCGTTCTGGGCTACCTGATATATCTCGGCGGGATCAGACTGAATCTCGGGGCCTTCTTCAAATGGACCAGCTTGTTCATTTTGCTGGTGGCCGCAGGTCTTGCCGCCGGAGCCATTCGCGCGTTTCACGAAGCTGGGTTATGGAATCATTTCCAGGATGTGGCATTTGATCTGAGCAGCGTGCTGTCGACGCACTCGTTGTTTGGCACGCTGATGGAAGGGATTTTTGGTTACCAGGAAGCGCCAAGTGTCAGTGAGGTTGCCGTCTGGTTTATCTACCTGATCCCGGCACTGATTATGTTTGCATTACCGCCTCGTTCAGGCTCTACGGCGTCTCGTACTGCACCCTGATAACAACGCGACGCAGAATATCATTTAGTTACAACATACTTATTTATAGGGATAGGTCATGACGATTAACTTTCGCCGTAGTGCGCTGCCGCTGGGTATGGCTGCGCTGTTTACTTCTGCTTTTGCCTCACACGCCGCAGATATTCCCAAGGTCAATGTCACGGTTAACGACAAACAGTGTGAACCGATGACAATCACGGTTAATGCCGGAAAAACCCAGTTCATTATTCAGAACCACAGTCAGAAAGCGCTGGAGTGGGAAATCCTCAAAGGCGTGATGGTGGTGGAAGAGCGTGAAAATATTGCGCCGGGCTTTAGCCAGAAAATGACCGCCAACCTGCAACCTGGCGAATATGATATGACCTGCGGCCTGCTGACGAACCCGAAAGGGAAGCTGATCGTCAAGGGCAGCGCAACGGCAGATGCGGCACAGAGTGACGCCCTGCTGAGCCTGAGCGGTGCAATTACCGAATACAAAGCCTATGTAACCGCAGAAACCGCACAGCTGGTGGCGGGGACCAAAGCATTTACAGATGCCATTAAAGCTGGGGATATCGGGAAGGCTAAATCCCTGTATGCGCCGACGCGCCAGCATTATGAACGTATTGAACCGATTGCCGAGCTGTTCTCTGACCTCGATGGCAGCATCGATGCACGTGAAGATGATTACGAGCAAAAGGCCGCCGATCCTAAATTCACCGGCTTCCACCGTCTGGAAAAAGCGCTGTTTGGCGACAATACCACCAAGGGGATGGATAAATACGCCGACCAGTTGAACACCGATGTTATCGACCTGCAAACGCGCATCAGTGAACTGGCCTTCCCACCGTCTAAAGTGGTTGGCGGAGCGGCGGGTCTGATTGAAGAAGTGGCCGCCAGTAAAATTAGCGGCGAAGAAGATCGCTACAGCCACACCGACCTGTGGGATTTCCAGGCCAACGTCGATGGCGCGCAGAAAATTGTCGATCTCCTGCGTCCTCAACTGCAAAAATCCAATGCTGAACTGCTGGCAAAAGTGGATGCGAACTTCAAAAAAGTCGATAGCATCCTGAGCAAGTATCGCACCAAAGACGGGTTTGAAACTTACGACAAACTGACCGATGCTGACCGCAACGCGCTGAAAGGACCGATTACGACGCTGGCAGAAGATTTGTCGCAATTACGCGGCGTACTGGGTCTGGATTAAGCATAATGCAACAAGATAATGAAAACGGCGTGAGTGAACCCTCACGCCGACGTCTGTTGAAGGGCATGGGAGCATTGGGTGGCGCGCTGGCACTGGCGGGCGGCTGTCCGGTTGCGCATGCGCAAAAACCGCACAGTGCGCCGGGCACTCTGTCACCCAATGCGCGCGATGATGTACAGCCCTTTTATGGACCGCATCAGGCGGGGATCCTGACGCCGCAGCAGGCCTCGATGATGCTGGTGGCATTTGATGTCCTCGCCAGCGACAAAGCAGATCTTGAACGTCTGTTCCGTTTACTGACCCATCGCTTTGCGTTCCTGACCACCGGCGGCCCGGCCCCAGAAACGCCGAATCCGCGCTTGCCGCCAATGGACTCCGGCATTCTGGGGGCTTACATTGCCCCGGACAACCTGACGATGACGCTGTCGGTCGGCCATTCACTGTTTGATGAGCGCTATGGCCTGAAAGCACAAATGCCAAAAACACTGCAAAAAATGACGCGCTTCCCGAATGATTCGCTGGATGCGGCGCTGTGCCACGGGGATGTGCTGTTACAGATTTGCGCCAACACGCAGGACACCGTTATTCACGCGTTGCGCGATATCATCAAGCACACGCCGGATTTGCTCAGCGTGCGCTGGAAGCGAGAGGGATTTATCTCCGATCATGCTGCACGCAGTAAAGGCAAAGAAACCCCGGTAAATTTACTCGGTTTTAAAGACGGGACCGCGAACCCGGATGGTACTGATGAAAAGCTGATGCAAAACGTGGTGTGGGTCACGGCCGATCAGGGCGAGCCTGCATGGGCGGTAGGGGGCAGCTATCAGGCGGTGAGACTTATTCAGTTTCGCGTGGAGTTCTGGGATCGCACGCCGCTTAAAGAGCAGCAAACCATTTTTGGGCGCGATAAACAGACCGGCGCTCCGCTGGGAATGCAGCATGAGCATGATGTACCGGACTATGCCAATGATCCTGAAGGTGAGGTGATTGCGCTCGACAGCCATATCCGGCTGGCGAACCCGCGGACCAAAGAGACCGAATCCAGCCTGATGATGCGTCGTGGCTACAGCTATTCGCTCGGTGTGACGCAATCTGGACAGCTGGATATGGGGCTGCTGTTCGTATGCTATCAACACGATCTGCAGAAAGGTTTTTTGGCCGTACAGAAACGCCTGAACGGTGAAGCGTTGGAGGAGTACGTTAAGCCGATTGGCGGCGGTTACTTCTTTGCTTTACCGGGCGTAAAAACACCGGACCACTACCTCGGACAATCTCTGCTACAAGCCTGATTCCCGTGCCCCGCGCCTGTGCGGGGCAATTCCTCACATGTTGACCTGATACAGCGATGAACGAAAAAATTAATTTTTGTGATACGTGCTGCAGTGAAATAATTCTGTCATCTCTCTGTAAGAGACTGTTGCCAACGATAAGATGGAATTTAGTTAACAATAAGTAAAAATATTGTTGCATTGAGAATAAATTCTGTTGTACTTATATGTAACAGCGGTAGTTCCCGGCAGTGATAGTCATTCACTATGGAGATCGCGAATGGTAACGTCCTGTATTGGACAGGTTTCTTACATTATCACCACCTTACGCGGACGTTTCTCTTCCGGTAGCCATCTCGTCACCGCTAAATTCCTCTCTCTTCCACATCTTATCCTTGTTACTGACGCCTTATACGGTGCGCGTAGCCGTGTGTGGTGTCTTATTCGTAGGCAAGCAATGGCTTACAAGGAAGCCAACCCTCAGATGTTCGTGCGCATAATCGTGCCGAAGATGGCGCGTGTGATGTATACCTACAACTCAAGGTGCTATCCATGGGAAGACAAAAAGCAGTGATCAAAGCTCGTCGTGAAGCAAAACGTGTGCTGAGACGGGATTCGCGTAGCCATAAACAACGTGAAGATGAATCGGTCACCTCGCTTGTGCAGATGGGCGGCGTAGAAGCGATTGGTATGGCGCGTGACAGTCGCGATGCCACACCTATCACGGCGCGAAATGAGGCTCAGGCGCACTACCTGAATGCTATTGAGAGTAAACAGCTGATCTTCGCCACCGGTGAAGCCGGGTGTGGTAAAACCTGGATCAGCGCGGCAAAAGCAGCAGAGGCTCTGATCCACAAAGATGTGGACCGGATCATTGTCACCCGTCCAGTTCTGCAAGCTGATGAAGATCTCGGCTTCTTACCTGGAGATGTTTCCGAGAAGTTTGCTCCCTATTTTCGCCCGGTGTATGACGTGCTGGTAAAACGTCTGGGTGCCTCCTTTATGCAATATTGCCTGCGACCTGAGATTGGGAAGGTAGAAATCGCGCCGTTCGCGTATATGCGCGGACGGACATTTGAAAATGCCGTTGTCATTCTCGACGAGGCTCAGAATGTCACTGCTGCGCAGATGAAGATGTTTTTGACGCGCCTCGGGGAGAATGTGACGGTAATTGTGAACGGGGATATTACCCAGTGCGATTTACCGGCGCATGTTCGATCCGGACTAAACGATGCGCTGGCCCGCTTCGAAGAAGATGACATGATTGGAATCGTTCGTTTCAATAAAGATGATTGCGTTCGCTCGGCGCTTTGTCAGCGGACGCTTAACGCTTACAGCTGATAGGTTCTGCGTCTTCAAGGCCCGGGGAACCGGGCTTTGTTTTTTTATAAGCAGGGATAATCGTTTATATGCATATAAAAAACACAGACACGCTTCTTTGCAGGATGCCTGATGGCGCTTCGCTTATCCGGCCTACGGGGATTTCGTTGTCGGCCGGATAAGATGCTCGTATCGCATCCGCTATATTGCAACAGACGAAAAAAAAGCCCGTACTTGCGTACGAGCTCTTCTTCAAATATGGCGGTGAGAGAGGGGTTCGAACCCTCGATACGTTGCCGTATACACACTTTCCAGGCGTGCTCCTTCAGCCACTCGGACACCTCACCGTATTGTTGTTCCTGCGTTAGCGGAACGGGCGCTAATGTAGGGGAAACACCGCCCCGACGTCAATCTACTTTTTAAAAAAAACGTGCATTTACACAAACTTCAAGCAACATGGGGCGTAAATAAGCAAGAATTGCTTTTTTTGCCAGCATCCTAAAATTTGCTATTCTGATATTCCTTGGAAAATGATGATAAGTGCGAGAAAGTTCCGCATAACACTGCTCAGGAGTTAATATGGAAATACTTTTCTATCACCCGACATTCGATACGGCCTGGTGGCTGAAGGCACTAGCTAAGGCAATCCCAGGCGCAAATGTCCGTGAATGGAAGCGGGGTGATAATGCGCATGCTGACTATGCCCTCGTCTGGCATCCACCGGTTGATATGCTGGCAGGTCGCAAGTTAAAAGCTGTTTTCGCGTTGGGCGCCGGCGTGGACTCTATCCTCAGCAAGCTAAAAGCCCACCCTGAAATGCTGGATGCGTCAATCCCGCTTTTCCGTCTGGAAGATACCGGTATGGGTCTGCAAATGCAGGAATATGCGGTGAGTCAGGTGCTGCACTGGTTTCGACGCTTTGATGACTATCAGGCGCTAAAAAGTCAGGCGAAATGGCAACCGCTGCAAGAGTATACCCGCGAAGAGTTTACTGTCGGGATTATGGGGGCAGGGGTATTAGGGGCTAAAGTGGCTGAGAGCCTGCAAGCATGGGGCTTCCCGCTGCGTTGCTGGAGTCGGACGCGTAAATCCTGGCCCGGTGTGGAAAGCTTTGCCGGTACCGCAGAGCTGGCGGCGTTCCTGAGCCAAACGCGGGTGCTGATTAATCTTCTGCCAAATACGGCAGAAACGGTAGGTATTATTAACACCGGGCTGCTGAATCAATTGCAGGATGGGGCGTACGTGCTTAACCTGGCACGCGGGGTTCATCTGAAGGAAGACGATCTGCTGGCTGCGCTGAATACCGGAAAGTTGAAGGGCGCGATGCTGGACGTCTACAGCAGCGAGCCGCTACCGGAAAATAACCCTCTATGGAAACATCCGCGCGTGGCGATGACGCCGCATATTGCCGCCGTGACGCGTCCTGCAGAGGCCGTAGACTATATCTCACGCACCATTTTAAACCTTGAGAGTGGGAAAGCCGTAACGGGTCAAGTCGATCGCGTTAGGGGATATTGATAACAACCCGGCCAGCCGCCGGGTTTCGTCTAAACACCGTCCTACAGCTCTAATTATTTAGGGTATTAATGGTGGAGATACCTGCTATCCTTGACGAAAAATGACTACAGGAGAGAATTATGTATCCCGTTGACCTGCATATGCATACCGTCGCCAGCACCCACGCCTACAGTACCCTGAGTGATTACATCGCCGAAGCCAAACGCAAAGGTATCAAGCTGTTTGCGATCACCGATCACGGGCCGGACATGGCAGATGCCCCGCATCACTGGCATTTTATTAATATGCGCATTTGGCCAAGGTTGGTGGACGGGGTGGGAATTCTCCGCGGTATTGAAGCGAATATTAAAAATATTGACGGCGAGATCGACTGCTCCGGTCCGATGTTTACTTCCCTGGATTTAATCATTGCAGGCTTCCATGAGCCGGTTTTCGCACCTGTTGATAAAGACACGCATACCCAGGCGATGATTGCCACAATGGCGAGTGGTAATGTGCACATTATCAGTCATCCAGGAAATCCAAAGTATGAGTTAGACTTTACCGCCGTCGCACAGGCGGCAGCGAAATACCAGGTAGCACTGGAAATCAATAACTCCTCATTCCTGCATTCACGTAAGGGCAGTGAAGACAACTGTCGCGCAGTCGCCGCAGCGGTACGTGATGCCGGTGGATGGGTGGCGTTAGGATCGGATTCCCATACCGCCTTCACGCTGGGGGAATTTGGTGAATGCCGTAAAATCCTGGATGATGTGAACTTCCCGGAGGACAGAATTTTAAACGTATCGCCAAAACGCCTACTGGCGTTTTTGGAATCGCGCGGCATGGAGCCTATCGCGGAATTTGCTGAACTTTAATTGTGAACTAACTGGAATACAACAATGAACGAGTTTTCTATCCTGTGTCGCGTCCTGGGATCGCTGTTTTACCGCCAACCGCAGGACCCGTTACTGGTTCCTCTTTTTACCGTGATCGGTGAGGGTAAACTGTCAGCAAGTTGGCCACTGGAGCAAGATGAACTGCTAGCTCGCTTACAGAAAAGCTGTGATATGCCGCAGGTGGCTGCAGATTATAACGCGCTGTTTGTCGGTGAAGAGTGTGCGGTGCCACCTTATCGCAGCGCTTGGGTCGAAGGTGCTAAGGAATCCGATGTTCGCGCATTCCTTTCTGCGCGCGGCATGCCGTTGTCGGATACTCCTGCTGATCATATCGGCACATTGCTGCTGGCTGCGTCATGGCTTGAAGATCAGTCTGCTGAAGATGAAAGTGAAGCGCTGGAAACGTTATTCGTTGACTATCTGCTCCCGTGGTGTGACGCGTTCCTTGGCAAAGTGGAAGCGCATGCCAGTTCCCCATTCTGGCGTACCATGGCGCCGCTGACGCGCGATGCGATTGGCGCGATGTGGGACGAGTTGCAGGAAGATACAGAAGAGTAAATGTGATTTAAGTCACTTTATTCTGCAACGCAATTTATCAGCTTGCATAAATTGTGTGCACGATCTCATTATCATGCCGTTTTTCTGCTAAGATGCGCGGCATGAACATACTTCTTTCAATTGCAATCACAACGGGCATTCTCTCCGGTATCTGGGGATGGGTGGCCGTTTCTCTTGGTTTACTCAGTTGGGCAGGTTTTTTGGGTTGTACAGCCTATTTTGCCTGTCCGCAGAGTGGGCTGAAAGGGCTGTGGATCTCAGCGTGTACGCTGTTAAGCGGTGTGGTGTGGGCGTTGGTGATTATTAACGGTAGTGCGCTTGCCCCGCATATGGACATCATCGGCTATGTCATTACGGGGATTGTTGCCTTCTTGATGTGCATTCAGGCTAAGCAATGGTTGCTTTCATTTGTGCCGGGTACGTTTATTGGTGCATGTGCAACATTTGCAGGGCAGGGGGACTGGCGTCTGGTTCTGCCTTCGTTAGCAGTGGGACTGGTGTTTGGCTATGCAATGAAGAACAGCGGATTGTGGCTGGCGTCCCGCCGTGAAAACCGAGAATCACCTTCGTTGACCAGTAAATAATAAAAAGCGTGAGGTTACCCTCACGCTTGTCGTTGTCTTTTCATATTCAGTATCAGGATTCCGGCGGTACCGACAAATGACGGTATTTAACCAGAATATCGTTATCGACCTGTTTCTTATCCTGCAAGTCCCATAATCCGCGATCAATCCCGTCGTTAATCAGGAAAATAACCCCAGTTTCAATGGCTGACATCAGGCACAGCATAACGGGTTCGTTAGAGGTATAACCGATTTCACCTTCCAGCAGACGTTGGTAATCAATGAAGCGGAATACCCCAGCCTGGACTTCATAGGAGAGAATGGTTTTGCTGGTGTTCACCGAAGAAAGGATTTCACCCGTGCTGACGTTGACCACACGCAGGTTGACCGCAATCTGATCAAGTTGGTATTGCGTGTCTGCGCCAATACCGAAATAACGCGCGCCAACCCCACCAGACTTAACGTTGCTTTCATAACCGATGATAGACCCTTCCACCATTACGTTTGCGGCGGTCAGTGACTGAAGCGGAATACGGTTATTTACAGCAACGGTACCGTTTTCTTGCGCAGCACGAATAATTTTTCGTTCGTTAAGCAAGTTCTGTAATCCCTGACGCTCCAGCGGTACAAACCAGCGAGAATCCTTCAATGCGGTGACCAGCATCGCCGTGGCACTTTGCGGGACAGCCGTTGAGAAGTTACTTGCCGGGTAAGGCTTAAATTGACCCGTTTCATCTTGAATGTTGTAAACCGAGACAAAAATCTTGCCCGTAGGCATTGGCAGGTGCGTCAAGTCTTTATAGCTTTGGGCACGCGGCATTAATGTCGGTTTAGCGGCTTCTTGTGGCGGGGCTGTTAAGCATCCGCTGAGTAAGAATATTGCAACCAAAATAAGTAAGCGCTGCATGATTTTTTCCTTTCGTAGCTATAGCTTAGAAATCGGCTGACTGTGTTTGTAAACCCGACACTTCTATCGTCGATGTTTTGCCCGTTTTCCTGTCTGTGACATTGAGTTGCAGCTGCCCATCCCGGTTGGCGATATCAATGATAAAATCATTGGTTACCATCCTGCCCGGCTTACCGGTATTAATATTGGTAAGCAGACCGCCGAGAATTTGTGACTGGATGGCCTGGGTAAAGTTGTCCAGGGCCGATGGGGTTTCAAAACCGAAATCGTCACCACTTGGATCTTTATACGAGTTTTGCGCCTGCGCACTGTTCAGCAAAAAAGCGCCGTTATTTGGGTTGCCACCAAAGTTTGGATTGCGGAACTGGAACGTCATGTTTCCGGCCCAACTTAATGGTGAAATTAGCATGAGCAAAACCACTGCATGTTTGACACGCATGAAAGCCTCCGGACAAAATCATGTTTTAGAATTCATCACGCGCTAAATCGCTTGTGCTTAATAGTGTTTGATCTATTTGCCGACGATTTAATGCATCTTCTGTTTCAGCCAGAGCGAAGACGACTATTTTGTCGAAGTCTCTTTTCGTCGGGAATAAAAAAGTCTGGAAGATAACGTCCTGATTGATCGTTATGGTGATCCAACTTCCCCAACGTGCACTGGGCCTTTCATTGATGGTTAAGTTTCCTGTGTACTCACTTTCCCACTTGTCGCTAAACGCACGATAAAAATCATGGCCGATTGAAGAGACAGTGTGGTCGGTTAACAGTCCGGGAACCTCCACTTCTACAGCGGCGTGTAGATTCCCGGCAGCAAGGAATAAATTTGCTGCCACAATCCAGTTCAAATAGCGTTTCATGGCATTATCGCCTGAGGTTATCATTGGCCCACGAGACCGCCTGCGTACGGTTCTTCACAGCTATCTTTTTGAAAAGATTATAAAGATGCGTTTTTACCGTATTTTCACTGATAAACAGTGAGCGTGCGATTTCAATATTTGAGGCGCCGATACGCAGTTTATTAAGGATCTCTTTTTCACGATGTGTGAGTAGTGCTGACTCTGTACTGTTATAACGATAGTTTCCAGAATGTGTGATCAGGTAGCTGGCGAGCTTTTGCGAGAAGTAGCATTCACCGCGTAAAACGCCTTGTAACCCGGCCACCACACGCTGTTCATCTTCTGCTACGTAAAATACACCATTGATATGCGGCCAGTTTTCAATATCCCGGTACGGATAATCATCGGGTGTATTCAACAATAACGTCTTTATACTGTTGTTTTTTCTACTTAAGTTATCTTGCCAGTAATGGATCAGCTTTTTATCTGCCTCCATCATATCCAGTAAAACAATGCAGCTGGAGGAAATATCGTCCAGAGAACGTTGAATATTATGCAGTTTTCCGGTGAGCGCCAGCGATTGCTTTAAATGTTGTAATAATGCAGTTGCCTGCAGGGACGGTTTAGTGATCAACAATAATGTATGACCATGAATACTATGGACTTCATTAAACATGATGAAACTCCACTTTTATAGTCGCACACCTGACAGCTGCCTCTACTAAAATAGAGGCACCAGAAGTACTGACAGATGCTGCACTGCTGTGTAGAAATAAAATATCGACCCAAAGGGGTGAAAATATTAAAACAAATGGACTTCAACTGATTTCAATCTAGCTATTACAAATCTTAAAGCAAGTGTTAAACTTGTTACAGAATGTAAATTTATATATTAAAATGTGATTTTAAGGTTTTTATTGAGTTTAGATTTGATAGGAAAGTTGTACACTTTACTGTTATTGCATAGATTTAAAAAATCATACAAATTATATTAATAACATGATAAATAAGAAGTTTATTTATAGTTCTTTCGTTTTAGCTTTCTAATGAATTCTGAAGTTTTTGTCTCACTTTACGTTGAGTAATTTTCGACAGAAAAAAATGATGTTTGTCACGACTTGCGCCAGGGCCAATCAACACCTCGCGCTGCGAGGGCCTGAAGTCGCTGAAGATTGGTTTTTTATGCTTCTGCATAGAAATGCACATCTCACGCTAAAGCCAAAATAAAATGTATACAGATAACAGCGTTATTGGCTGTTAATTAGTACTTTGGGGTGAATCTGAATATAAAAATACCACTCGCGGGTGAGTTATTTAAAATGTTTCAACGGACATACTCTTCATCGTAACGTGGCATTAACAAGTTTAAGTCATGTTAACAACAAAACTTGAGTGGTAAATAATTCAACTTCATGTACGACCAGGTCCAGGGTGACAACATGAAAAACAAGTTGTTATTTATGATGTTTACAATGCTGGGTGTGCCTGGAATTGTGTCCGCAACAAGTTATGACATGGCTAATGCAGAATATAACTTTGCGGTAAATGAATTAAGTAAGTCTTCATTTAATCAGGCAGCCATTATTGGTCAAGTAGGCGCTGGGAACAGTGCCAATACACGCCAGTCGGGCTCGAAGCTATTGTCGGTCATTTCGCAGGATGGTTCAAGTAACCGAGCGAAAATAGATCAGGCAGGATCATATAATCTTGCATATATAGATCAGGCGGGTAGTTCCAATGATGCGAGTATAAAACAAGGTTCTTACGGTAATACGGCCGTTATTATCCAGAAAGGTTCGGGTAATAAAGCAAATATTACCCAGTACGGTACACAAAAAACAGCAGTTGTGGTGCAGAGACAGTCGCAAATGGCCATTCGCGTGACTCAACGCTAATCCATGAACGACTTTTAAATCAATCCGATGGGGGTTTACCATGAAACTTTTAAAAGTGGCAGCATTCGCAGCAATCGTAGTTTCTGGCAGTGCTCTGGCTGGTGTTGTTCCGCAATGGGGCGGCAGCGGCAATCACCATGGTGGTGGTAATAATTTTGGTCCAGAATCATCAATGAGTATTTACCAGTATGGTTCTGGCAACATTGCGAATGCGCTGCAAAGTGATGCACGTAAATCCGATGTGACCATCACCCAGCATGGGCGTGGTAACGGGGCAACCGTCGGACAAGGTGCTGATGACAGTACCATTAGTCTGAAACAGTCAGGCTTCAGCAACAGCGCTGACATCAATCAGTGGAATGCTAAACGTGCGGACATTAACGTGACCCAATACGGTGGTCGCAACGGTGCGGTGGTTAATCAGACTGCGTCTGACTCCAACGTTCTGGTTCGTCAGGTTGGTTTTGGCAACAACGTCACGGCTAACCAACATTAATTCAGTCTGCTGACTGAGAATAAACAGGGCGAAAGCCCTGTTTTTTTTCGGGAGAATAGTATGCATACGCTATTACTTATTGCCGCGCTGTCAAATCAAATCACCTTTAATACAACCCAGCAAGGCGAAATGTACACCATTATTCCTCAGGTAACGTTAACGCAACCCTGTGAATGTCAGGTACAAGTCTTCGCGATACGTGAAGGGAAGGGGGGGCAAAGCCAAACGCAGCAGAAAACAAGCCTTTCGGTCCCTGCTAATCGGCCGATTGATTTAACTAAGCTGAGCTTTAATATTTCCGCTGAGGACTCAGTAAAAATTATTGTCACCGTTTCGGATGGGCAATCGCTGCATCTCTCACAACAATGGACAGACTCATCCGGTCATTCTTGAGGGACTGAAGTATTTGCAGGTCGGGTGTGGCTGGGAGCGCATTGCTGTTCTATGAATATAGAAACGTGAAGATGTTTTTATCGGGTCGTTAATCGCAGCGGTGAAGGATCATACCGATCCCTCAAGAGGACTAATCATTGAGGAACCTTTATGTGTACTTTAGCGAACAGAATTCTGAGTATTGGCATTGGCGTTTTTTCTCTTTTTACAGTATCCGTAAGTGCTCAACAAATCTCAGCGGGTGGGATTATTCATTTTCGCGGTGAAATAGTGGAACCGCCTTGTGAAGTTAGCACCCAGCAACAACAGATAGAAATGTCATGTATACGCGACGGCAAGATGCAAAGTAGCCGTTTTAATGCGCAACAGGTCACTCTGGTGCCGCAGAATGTTAAGCAAATTGCGAGCGCTAACATGCACTACCTCAATGAGCAGAAAACCCTCGCTATTCTTAACATTGAATATAAATAAGTCGTTCTGGCGTAGATATGCAGCCGTTTCGTTAAAAAGTGAGATTTCCTGGAAAACCCTGCTGTACACTGAAGAGAAGGTGTTTCGTCAGGGGAAGTTTATGCAATCGCGTGTTCATGTGGTACAGGGCGACATTACGACGATGGCTGTTGATGTGATCGTCAATGCTGCCAATTCGTCCCTATTGGGAGGCGGTGGTGTGGATGGGGCAATTCATCGCGCTGCCGGACCGGCATTGTTGGAGGCCTGCAAACAGGTTATCCAACAGCAGGGAGAATGTCCAACGGGTCATGCGGTCATCACTCTGGCAGGCAATCTTCCTGCGAAAGCGGTTATTCATACCGTGGGGCCTGTGTGGCAGGGGGGCGATCATCATGAAGCTGAACGTCTCGAAGAGGCCTATTTGAACACGCTGCAACTGGCCTTAGCCAATGGCTATCAATCCATTGCTTTTCCGGCGATTAGCACGGGAGTGTATGGTTATCCGCGCGCAGCAGCAGCGGAAATCGCCGTCAACACGGTGTTGAGGTTCACGACCCGCCGGGCGCTACCTGAGCAGATTTACTTCGTGTGTTTTGATGACGAAACGGCCCAACTTTATAACAGATTACTCACCCAGCAAGGCGATGATAACCCAGCCTGATATGACGCGGCTCGAGCGCGCAATTACTCCGCTTTGCGCCAGCCATCCTGAACAATGCGGCATCCTTGCGCTGGGTGACAGTCTGGATGCGTTTGCCGCTCGCTATCGACTCACTGAAATGGCAGAACGCTCCCTGGATGTGCAGTATTACATCTGGGAGAACGACATGTCCGGGCTGCTATTGTTTTCGGTACTGCTGGCCGCAGCGAA
Organism: Citrobacter sp. KH_055_1; assembly: GCF_057838705.1. NCBI lineage: Bacteria > Pseudomonadati > Pseudomonadota > Gammaproteobacteria > Enterobacterales > Enterobacteriaceae > Citrobacter > Citrobacter sp. KH_055_1. Next base: position 2,965,708 of record NZ_CM174473.1, on the reverse strand, counting down.
ACGTGGCGTGCGGGTCCGTTTGTTGCTGGACGACAACAACACGCCGGGTCTGGATGATACGCTGCAATTACTGGATAACCACCCGAATATCGAAGTCCGCCTGTTTAATCCTTTCTCTTTTCGCATCTTGCGTGCGGTGGGCTATTTAACCGATTTCGCCCGACTTAACCGCCGTATGCACAATAAAAGTTATACCGCCGACGGGGTGGTCACGTTGGTTGGCGGGCGCAATATCGGTGACGCCTATTTTGGCGCAGGCGAACAGCCGCTATTTTCTGATTTGGATGTAATGGCCGTAGGGCCGGTGGTGACCGAGGTTGCGGATGATTTTGAACGTTACTGGCAGTGTCAGTCCGTTTCAACACTCAAAAAAGTGCTCTCACTGTCAGAGCCTGAACCTACCCAGCGTATTGACCTGCCGGAGTCCTGGTATAACGATGATATAACTCGCCGTTACCTGAATAAGCTGGAAACCAGCCAGTTTATGGCCAGTCTCGATCGGGGGGCGTTGCCGCTGATTTGGGCCAAAACACGCCTGCTCAGCGACGACCCGCTAAAAGGTGAGGGGAAGGCTCCGCGCCATTCGCTATTACCTCAGCGCTTGTTCGATATTATGGGCTCACCTACCGAGCGTATTGATATTATTTCCGCCTATTTTGTGCCTACACGGGCGGGCGTGGCCCAACTGCTGCGTTTGGTGAGAAAAGGGGTCAAAATTGCCATTCTAACCAATTCGCTGGCGGCGAATGATGTGGCAATTGTTCATGCCGGCTACGCGCGCTGGCGAAAAAAACTGCTGCGCTATGGTGTGGAATTATATGAGCTTAAACCGACACGCGATCGCGCCACGGCTGTGCACGATCGCGGATTAACCGGTAATTCGGGCTCGAGTTTGCACGCTAAAACTTTCAGTATTGACGGGCGTAAGGTGTTTATCGGCTCGCTTAATTTTGATCCGCGCTCCACATTGCTCAACACGGAAATGGGATTTGTGATTGAAAGTGAAAGCCTGGCCGCACTAATTCATAACCGTTTTATGCAGAGTCAGCATGATGTTGCCTGGCAATTGCGTCTCGATCGCTGGGGACGGATTAACTGGGTTGACCGCCAGCAGGGTCATGAGCAGGTGCTGAAAAAAGAACCCGCCACCGGATTCTGGAAGCGGGTATTGGTGAAGCTGGCCTCGATATTACCGATTGAATGGTTGCTCTGAACGACGTAACCCAAGCTAACCAGTGACGGCCTTGTTTTTGTCCTGCTTAACCGGCGGTTTTCCTGAAAACAAAAACTTCAGTACCGGGATCCGGAGATGAATTTCGTACAGTATCACCGCGATCCCGACCACAAACAGCAGTCCACAGAGAAAGCCCAGCAGATTGGATGAGATGTGCGGTGTGATATAGGCGCCGAAAAACAGCGTTAACGGATGATGCACCAGATAAATAAACAGCGATGCATTGACAAAATAGGTTACGCGCGCTGACTGAAAATTCAATAAACGATAGCCGAGCGAAAAGACCACGTTAACCATCAACAGCCCCAGAACCATGGTTACCACGTATTCAGTTTCATACATCCAGGCGTCGCCGTTGCCGTAACGTTGGTTGAGTAGGTACGCCACAAAGGCCGCTCCTGCACCGAGAGTGCAACCACGCGAGGGGGTGGTGAACAGCGCCTTCAGATTGGGATTAATGAATGCCAGCGCGCCGAGCATAAAGAAAGGCACATAAAACAGCGTTTGCATGACGACAAAATTAAACATGCCGTCGCTGAGGATCGAAGGGTAGAGAATAAAAATGGTTCGTCTGACGACGGCGTAGCCCACACCAAGCAAGGCAAAAATTAGCGTTAACTTTACCATTGACGCTGGGGCAGGGGGCGTTCCCTGCTGGCTTTCCTGACGCTTCTTAATTTGGGTAAATACCCACATGCTCACGGTCGTTAACACCACAAGGACCAGCAAAAACCACAGATGAGAAATGAGCTCCCAGGCAAGGGCGTTATATTTATCGTACCCGCTGAGCGTGTGCCAACTCTCTGCTTTCCCTTTTACATATTGCAGCATGATAAATTGCGGCAGTGTGAGCAAGGGAATCGCGGTCAACATCGGGATCCCCACGCGCTCAACACGCACTTTCCACCAGCGTTTTAATGGATAGCGTAAAAACAACATGTAGGAAAAATAACCCGAAATAACAAAAAACACCTGCATGCGAAACGCATGGATGAAGTCGTTAAACAAGGTTAGCCACCACGACGGTTCAGCACTGTTCACGTGCCAGGTGTGTGTGGAATAGATCAATGAGATATGGAATGGGATCCCCAACAACATCAGCCAGGCGCGGATGGAGTCAAGAAAATATTCACGCGGAGGGGATACAGAGCTCATAAACAGTTACGTATTCTCAGACTTTTCGTCTTATCCCTAAGACGAATAATGGTTACATTCGAGGGCAACCCTACACGAAGTCCAACAACCTGTCTCCAGGATAAGCACGCAAAGTGAAAACAGGCAGATGAACCTGATTAAACCATGAGCCAGCGCGCGAACAATACAGGGATTCAGTTGTCGGAATACCCGATTATCCATTAAAATGGATCGGATCAATATAAGCACACAAAGGGGGAAGTGCTTACTAATTATGAAACATAAACTACAAATGATGAAAATGCGTTGGTTGGGTGCAGCAGTCATGTTAACGCTGTACACATCTTCGAGCTGGGCATTCAGTATTGATGATGTGGCAAAGCAAGCTCAATCCTTAGCCGATAAAGGCTATGAGGCGCCTAAAAGTAACTTGCCCTCCGTTTTCCGCGACATGAAGTATGCGGATTATCAGCAGATCCAGTTCAATCACGATAAAGCCTACTGGAGCAATCTCAAGACCCCATTTAAGCTCGAGTTCTACCACCAGGGTATGTACTTCGACACGCCGGTCAAGATCAACGAAGTTACCGCCACAGCGGTAAAGAGAATCAAATACAACCCGGATTATTTTAATTTCGGCGATGTTCAGCATGATAAAGACACGGTAAAAGATCTCGGTTTCGCCGGGTTCAAGGTGCTGTACCCGATCAACAGCAAAGATAAAAACGATGAAATCGTCAGCATGCTCGGTGCCAGCTATTTCCGCGTCCTGGGAGCCGGTCAGGTTTATGGCCTGTCTGCACGCGGCCTCGCTATTGATACCGCACTGCCTTCCGGTGAAGAATTTCCCCGTTTTCGCGAGTTTTGGATCGAGCGTCCAAAACCGACTGACAAACGTTTAACCATCTATGCATTGCTGGACTCCCCACGCGCCACCGGGGCCTATCGTTTTGTGATTATGCCAGGCCGTGACACGGTGGTGGACGTTCAGTCCAAAGTTTACCTGCGCGACAAAGTAGGCAAACTGGGCGTTGCGCCGCTGACCAGTATGTTCCTGTTCGGGCCGAACCAACCGTCTCCGGCGACCAACTATCGTCCGGAGCTGCACGACTCTAACGGTTTGTCTATCCATGCTGGCAACGGCGAGTGGATTTGGCGTCCGCTGAATAACCCGAAACACCTCGCGGTGAGCAGTTTTGCGATGGAAAACCCGCAGGGATTTGGTCTGCTGCAACGTGGCCGCCAGTTCTCGCGTTTTGAAGATATCGACGACCGCTACGACCTGCGTCCGAGTGCCTGGGTAACGCCGAAAGGTGACTGGGGCAAGGGGAAACTTGAGTTAGTTGAAATCCCAACCAACGATGAAACCAACGACAACATCGTCGCTTACTGGACGCCGGACCAACTGCCTGAAGCAGGCAAAGAGATGAACTTCAAGTACACGCTGACCTTTACCCGCGATGAAGACAAACTTCATGCGCCGGATAATGCCTGGGTACAGCAGACACGTCGTTCTACCGGTGATGTCAAACAATCGAACCTCATTCGTCAGCCTGACGGCACGATTGCATTTATCGTCGATTTTGCCGGCGCAGATATGAAAAAACTGCCGCAGGATACCCCAGTCACCGCGCAAACCAGCATTGGTGATAACGGTGAAATCGTTGAGAGTACGGTGCGTTATAACCCGGTCACTAAGGGTTGGCGTCTGATGCTGCGCGTGAAAGTGAAAGATGCGAAGAAAACCACTGAAATGCGTGCTGCGTTGGTCAATGCCGATCAGCCGTTGAGTGAAACCTGGAGCTACCAGTTACCTGCCAATGAATAAGACAACTGAGTATATTGACGCAATGCCGCTTTCGGATATCGAGAAAGCGGCACTGCCGAAAACTGACATCCGCGCCGTTCATCAGGCGCTGGATGCTGAGCATCGTACTTACTCGCGCGAAGACGATTCACCGCAGGGGTCTGTTAAAGCTCGCCTTGAGCAAGCCTGGCCGGATTCTCTGGCCAAAGAGCAGTTAATCAAAGACGATGAAGGACGCGACCAGCTGCAGGCTATGCCGAAGGCTACGCGTACATCTATGTTTCCCGATCCCTGGCGTACCAACCCGGTAGGCCGTTTTTGGGATCGTCTGCGTGGACGCGATGTTACGCCGCGTTATCTTTCTCGTTTGACGAAAGAAGAACAAGAAAGTGAACAGAAATGGCGTACCGTCGGGACGATTCGCCGCTATACGCTGCTTATCTTAACGCTGGCGCAAACGGTCGTTGCGACCTGGTATATGAAGACCATTCTTCCGTACCAGGGCTGGGCGTTCATTAATCCGGCAGACATGATGGGGCAGGACCTGTGGGTCTCCTTTATGCAATTGCTGCCCTATGTGCTCCAGACCGGTATCCTGATTCTGTTTGCGGTGTTGTTCTGCTGGGTATCGGCAGGGTTCTGGACCGCGCTGATGGGGTTCTTGCAACTGCTGATTGGCCGCGATAAGTACAGTATTTCCGCGTCAACGGTGGGGGATGAAGCATTAAACCCTGAGCACCGCACCGCGTTGATCATGCCTATCTGTAACGAGGACGTTGACCGCGTATTCGCGGGGCTGCGCGCCACGTGGGAATCGGTGAAAGCCACGGGTAATGCTGCGCATTTCGATGTCTACATCCTGAGCGACAGCTACAACCCTGATATCTGCGTGGCGGAACAAAAAGCTTGGATGGAGCTGATCGCTGAAGTGCAGGGCGAAGGACAGATTTTCTACCGCCGTCGTCGTCGTCGTGTGAAGCGTAAAAGCGGTAACATTGATGACTTCTGCCGTCGCTGGGGGAATCAGTACAGCTACATGGTCGTCCTGGACGCTGACTCGGTAATGAGCGGCGATTGCCTGACCGGCCTGGTGCGTCTGATGGAAGCGAACCCGAATGCCGGTATTATTCAGTCGTCGCCAAAAGCGTCCGGTATGGACACGCTGTATGCACGCTGCCAGCAGTTTGCTACGCGCGTGTATGGGCCGCTGTTTACCGCCGGGCTTCACTTCTGGCAGCTCGGGGAGTCGCACTACTGGGGTCACAACGCGATTATTCGCGTGAAGCCGTTTATTGAGCATTGTGCGCTCGCACCGCTACCGGGTGAAGGCTCGTTTGCGGGTTCGATCCTCTCCCATGACTTCGTGGAAGCGGCGTTAATGCGTCGTGCAGGCTGGGGGGTGTGGATTGCCTACGATCTGCCGGGTTCTTATGAAGAGCTGCCGCCAAACCTGCTTGATGAACTGAAGCGTGACCGTCGTTGGTGTCACGGCAACCTGATGAACTTCCGTCTGTTCCTGGTCAAAGGGATGCATCCGGTTCACCGTGCGGTGTTCCTGACGGGCGTGATGTCTTATCTGTCTGCCCCGCTGTGGTTTATGTTCCTCGCGCTTTCAACCGCATTGCAGGTGGTGCATGCGCTGACGGAGCCGCAATACTTCCTGCAGCCGCGTCAGCTGTTCCCGGTGTGGCCGCAGTGGCGTCCTGAACTGGCGATTGCACTGTTTGCCTCAACCATGGTGCTGCTGTTCCTGCCGAAGCTGCTGAGTATTTTGCTCATCTGGTGCAAAGGGACGAAAGAGTACGGCGGTTTTGTCCGCGTGACGCTGTCGCTGCTGCTGGAGGTGCTGTTCTCCGTGCTGCTGGCGCCGGTGCGTATGCTGTTCCATACCGTCTTCGTGGTCAGTGCTTTCCTCGGGTGGGAAGTCGTCTGGAACTCGCCGCAGCGTGATGATGACTCCACTCCGTGGGGTGAAGCGTTTATGCGTCACGGCTCCCAGCTGCTGCTGGGTCTGGTCTGGGCGGTCGGTATGGCTTGGCTGGATCTGCGCTTCCTGTTCTGGCTGGCACCGATTGTCTTCTCCCTGATCCTGTCGCCGTTTGTGTCGGTGATTTCCAGCCGTTCAACGATAGGGTTACGTACCAAGCGCTGGAAGCTGTTCCTGATCCCGGAAGAGTATTCTCCTCCGCAGGTGCTGGTGGATACGGATAACTACCTGGTGATGAATCGCAATCGCTCGCTGGATGACGGCTTTATGCACGCGGTGTTTAACCCGTCATTTAACGCACTGGCTACGGCGATGGCGACCGCGCGTCACCGCGCCAGTAACGTGCTGGAGATTGCCCGTGACCGTCATGTCGAGCAGGCGCTGAACGATACACCTGAGAAACTGAATCGCGATCGCCGCCTTGTGCTGTTGAGCGATCCGGTGACCATGGCGCGTTTACATTATCGCGTCTGGAACTCGCCGGATAAGTATTCGTCGTGGGTTAATTATTATCAGGGGATAACCCTGAACCCGCTGGCACTCAGGAAGAAATAGAACACCTGAAATGTGAAAATACCGGCCTGGTGCCGGTATTTTTTTATGCGGATGGCAATGTTGTTAATGAGGGTTCAGGTGCGAATACTTGCGGTTGGAATCATGGTCATCTTGCTGAGTGGGTGCGGCAGTATTATTAGCCGCACGATCCCGGGGCAAGGTCACGGAAATCAATACTATCCCGGCGTGCAGTGGGATGTCCGGGATTCAGCATGGCGCTATGTCACCCTGATCGATCTGCCTTTTTCACTGGTGTTTGATACGCTGCTGTTGCCCCTTGACATCCATCATGGTCCCTACGAGTAATTACCGCTCATCCCATTCGTCGGCTGCCGTCTGACCTTCCTCGGTATCCAGAGGTGGTTCAAGCTGGAATTCGCCTTCATCCCACTCGTGGAGGGTATTTTCCTCCAGCCACTCCTGGCGAATTTCAATCTCATCATAATCGCCATCAAAGACGCTTTGTGCCGCTTCACCGCTCAGCATCGGCAGACATTCGCCTTCCTCATCTTCGTCGGCGAAAAACTCAGCCTGCCACATGATGTCACCATCCTGTAGCACATACTTTTGTACGTTCAACTGCTGAACACTGGCGTCGTCCGCATCTAGGTCGGGGTTATCAGCCAGAAACTCTTCACGGGCAGCATCAATGGCTTCTTCCAGCGTGGCATACATGGTCATCAGCGTCTCCCTTTGATTTAATGAGGTATTCAGGGAAATAATAGTTGATTCTCCGCTAGTGCAAGTATGAATGCACAAAAATCATTGCGTGCGCTGGGTTTCGCGACGTCGGCGCAGGCTGTTCCAGGAGTAGAGCGCGTTAAATAAGACCACTCCCGCGGTCACGCAGAAGACCGCGCGAAAACCATAGTTGGCTGAAATAGCTGCGCCCATCAGTGGCCCCGTCACGTTGCCAATATCACGAAATGACTGGTTGTAGCTGAAAATACGCCCGGCTATTTGGTTGGTTGAGTTATAGACCAGCAGCGTTTGTACGGCAGGGAGCAGTGCGCCGTCGGCGGCTCCCAGCAAAAAGCGCAGGACGCCGAGCTGCCAGGGCGTCTGGACGAATGACATGGGGATGAGCAGCAATACGGAAATGACCAGGGCGACAATCAGGATCTTCTCCGGGCCTATGCGGTCGCCTAATTTGCCCAGCCTTGGCGCGCTGAGTAAAGCGGCCACGCCGGGAACGGAAGCGATCATGCCGCTGATAAAAGCGATATTGCCGACGTTACCCGCCAGTTCCCGCACATACAGCGTCAAGATAGGTGCGATGGATCCGGTTGCGACCTGAATGATCAGTGTGGTGACGAACAGACTCAGTACCAGCTTTGGATTTTTTAAGGATCCGACGACCTCCCGAATGTGCAACATCTCTTTTTTGCTGACCGATTGAAAATGCTCACGAATAAAAAATAACGTCAGCATAAAACAGAGCAGCAGCACGCTGGCGGTAATAAAGAAAACGGGGCGCAATCCGTATTGGTCGGCAAGCAAGCCTCCCGCCAGTGGGCCCAGCAGTGCGCCACTGACGCCGCCGGTTGAAAGTGTTCCCAGCGCCCAGCCGCTTTTATTGCGCGGCACCTGGGTGGCGATCAGCGCATTCGCATTGGGAATGAACCCCCCAAGCAGTCCCAGCAGCGCACGCAGGATCAAAAACTGCCAGATATTTTGCGCCAGCCCCATTAGCAGCATCACGACAGCCATCCCCAGCGCTGAGCGCAGGAGCATGATTTTCCTGCCTTTGCGATCTGCAAGGCCGCCCCAGAAAGGTGAAGCGATAGCTGAAAAAAGAAACGTAATGCTGAACACCAGACCCGACCACATGTTTAGGGCACCGTGTCCCGTCACGCCGAGGCTTTCGACATACAGGGGTAAGAAAGGCATCACCAGGCTAAATGCTGCACCGGTTAAAAAGCAACCGAGCCAGGCAACCGTGAGATTACGCTTCCAGTTGATGGAGACATCTGAGGGTGACATAGCGATCCGCAGTGTGGCGCGCTGTTTGCGCTATCGTGTAAAAATAAGTAAGCAGACTAATTATGCGCCTGGTTGATAGTCGCTGCAATGTGCAGAGCAGTAAAACCTAAACAGGGGGGCGAGATGTTGCAGCCCGCGGGCTGCAACAAAGGGTCAGTACAAGGAAGGTGCGCCTTCAGGGCGTGTTTTGAACCGGCGATGTAGCCACATATATTGCTCCGGCGCCATCATGATGCATTTCTCAATAATTTTGTTCATCCACGCGGCGGTGGTTTCAGCATCGTCCAGCGGCGGCGAACATTCCGGCGGCAGCATAATCAACTGATACCCTTTGCCGTCAGGTTTACGACGAGGGACAAACGGCACCAGACACGCATTGGACATCCGCGACAGCATCCACGTCCCAGAGGTGGTTGCAGCCTGCTCTACAGCAAACAGCGGCACAAAGACGCTGGAGCGTGGGCCGTAGTCGTGATCCGGGGCATACCAGACCACTTCACCTTTCTTCAGAGCCTTGACCATCCCTTTTAGATCTTTACGATCGAGCATTGATTTATTGGAGCGCATACGCCCCCAGGTTTGCAGCCAGTCGAGCAGCGGATTGTCGTTGGGGCGATACACCCCGATACCGGGTTCCTGTAAACCAAACTGACGCGCGCCTAATTCAAGCGTCAGAAAGTGCAGACCCACTAACAGGATCCCACGCTGCTGTGCCTGAACATCACGAATATGCTCCATGCCGATTACTTCGGTCCAGCGCGTAATACGACGGTCGGACCAAAACCAGGCCATGCCGGTTTCCACTACGCCCATGCCGACGGACTCAAAGTTTTTTACCACCATCTGCTGACGCTCTTGTTCGCTCATCTGTGGGAAGCACAGCTCCAGATTACGCGAAACAATCTTTGCCCGGCGTCTCATCACATGTAACGCCAGCCGACCTAATGTACAGCCCAGCTTATAGAGGAACGGATAGGGTAACTGCACGATCAACCAAAGGATGCCAATACCTAGCCAGGTTAACCAATAACGTGGATGCAAAAGTGCAGCCGAGAACTTGGGTAAATTCGTCATGTCTATCCTGTCATTAAACGACCAATGCCCTGTATTGTCGCATTTTTTCGCGCGTATCAAAAATTTGTGACGGGAGAATGGCTGGTTTTTCGTCAATTGTTGTGACGCTTTTATCATGAAGTATGAAATGTAGCGTAAAATGTGTGGATGTAAATTGGCGATGTTTGCTTTATGATACCGGCCGATTTTCATCTTTTTACTGACTGCAGGAAACGTACACCATGCCAGTGTTACACAACCGCATTTCGAATGACGCGCTCAAAGCTAAAATGTTGGCGGAATCTGAGCCGCGCACCACGATTTCATTTTATAAATATTTCAACCTCGTTAATCCTCAGGATACGCGTGATGCGCTGTACCAACTGTTCACCGAGCTGAACGTTTTCGGGCGCGTATATCTGGCGCACGAAGGCATTAACGCACAAATCAGCGTGCCGCAAAGCAAGGTCGAGGCATTCCGTCAGCAGCTGTACGCGTTTGATCCTGCGTTTGCCGGGCTGAGACTTAACATTGCGCTGGACGATGACGGAAAATCGTTCTGGGTACTGCGCATGAAAGTCCGTGAACGTATTGTGGCAGATGGCATCGATGATCCTGCTTTTGATGCCAGCAACGTTGGTGATTACCTGAAGGCGGCAGAAGTGAACGCCATGCTTGACGATCCTGACGCGGTGTTTATCGATATGCGCAACCACTATGAGTATGAGGTGGGGCACTTCGAGAACGCCATGGAGATCCCGGCAGATACGTTCCGCGATCAGTTGCCGAAAGCCGTTGAAATGATGCAGGAACATAAAGATAAAAAAATCGTAATGTACTGCACGGGCGGTATTCGCTGTGAGAAGGCCAGCGCCTGGATGAAATACAACGGGTTCAGTAAAGTCTGGCACATTGAGGGCGGCATTATTGAATATGCCCGTAAAGCTCGAGAACAGGGACTTCCGGTACGCTTCATCGGTAAAAACTTTGTTTTTGATGAGCGGATGGGGGAGCGGATCTCCGAAGATGTTATCGCACATTGTCACCAGTGTGGTGTGGCGTGCGACAGCCATACCAACTGCAAAAATGACGGCTGCCATCTGCTGTTTATCCAGTGCCCGGCCTGCGCCGAGAAGTACAAAGGGTGCTGCAGCGATCTGTGTTGTGAAGAGAGTACGTTGCCTGAAGAGGAACAACGTCGCCGTCGCGCAGGTCGTGAGAATGGCAATAAAATTTTTAATAAGTCCCGTGGCCGTCTGAATACTAAACTGGGTATTCCGGACCCTGCGCAATAAAATGATGCCGGATGAGGGCTACAGCCTCATCCGGCTTCCATTTTGGCAGCATTGAGATGCTATTTCTGCTGAACACCTTCTACCGAGATGATTAAGTCTACTTCCTGTGAAGCAGGCCCCAGGTCGGTGGTGATGTTAAAGTCCTTCAGCTTAATCTTCCCTTGCGCTTCAAAGCCTGCACGGGTGCCACCCCACGGATCGCCACCCTGACCAATAAGCTTCGCGTCCAGCGTGACCGGTTTGGTGACGCCGTTCAGCGTCAGATCCCCGGTAATATCCAGGTCGTTACCCGCTTTCTTCACGCTGGTGGAGGTGAAGGTCGCCTGCGGGAATTTGGCGACGTTAAGGAAATCTGCGCTGCGCAGATGCTTGTCACGCTCGGCATGATTAGTGTCAACGCTGTTGGTGTTAATGGTGACGTTCACTTTATCGGCGGCTGGATTTTTTTCATCGAAGGTAAACGATCCGTCGAAGTCTTTAAAGGTGCCGTATAGCCAGCTGTATCCCAGATGCTGAATACGAAAATTAACAAAGGCATGTTGTCCTTCTTTGTCGATTTTGTAATCTGCCGCGATGGCCGAACCGGTGGTAAACAGTAAAGATGCGAGAGTCAGTCCCAGCAGGTTTTTTTTCATTTTAAGCTCCATAGTCAGATGACGATTTTCCCAACATGCGATTAAGGGTATCGTCGTTGTCGATAAAGTGGTGTTTCAGGGCCATCAGCCCATGTAAAAGAGAGAGGACCACAACGCTCCAGGCAAGCCACAGGTGCAGGCTTCCGGCGAGATCGGCCTGCGCCCCGGCGTTGGCGAGCGTGGCGGGGATCTCAAACCAGCCAAAGACGCTGATGGGTTTGCCGTCTGCGGTCGAAATTAAATACCCACTGATGACAATGGAGAACAGCAGCAGATATAAACTGAGGTGGCCCAGGGCCGCAGCCAGACGAGTTAAGCGAGAATAGCTTTTCAATGCCGCAGGAGGAGGAGAGAACAGCCGCCAGACCACGCGAATCACAAGCCCCATCATCAGCAATACGCCGATGCTTTTATGCAGTTCAGGTGCCTGGTGGTACCAGCCATCGTAATAGCTGAGTGTGACCATCCATAAACCCAACGCAAACATGCCATACACGGCAAGCGCGACCAGCCAGTGTAAAACGGCTGACACCACACCATAGCGCTGTGGACTATTATTGAATTGCATAAATACACCGATAGATATTTCAGAAGTGAATGAAAATGGCCTGTAAAAGACATTAATGCAACTAATAAATAACAATAGTGATGATATTTATTCTTAATTCAATAAATTTGATGTGATGATGAGTTGATCATCAGGTGTTTAGAGAAAGATGGGCGGGTAGAGCCTGATGTGAGGTACTTTGCAGGGTTTCTGATTATTCAATTAATCACAATAAAAATTAAAGAAATCTCAATTGCTGTCAATTATTGTCAGCAGGCTAAGATCAGAAAAACATAATATATATTACATCCATGATTGCCAGCAGCGACCATAAAATAATGTAGAGCATAAAATGCTCGCGTATATTATTCACCAGATAGTCAACGATGCGGCGCATCACTATTATTCCTTCAATAAAATGGCCCCAGTGGCGAGGCCATATCATGGTTATCGTTTAAAACGGCTCAGTTTGAACGGTGCCAGGTCGAAGGCCGACGGCTTGTCCTGGGCAAAATCAGCCGCAATTTCCCCCAGTACCGAGGCAAACTTAAAGCCGTGACCGCTTAGCCCGGTAATAATAAGCGTATTATCATGTCCGGGTAGCGTATCAATAATAAAGTCTTCATCCGGAGAGTTATCGTAGGTGCACGACGCACCGTGCAGACAACATCCCACGCCGGGCAGAACAGAACGCAGGAACGGGAAAGCCTCTGAACCATCGCTGGCGACAGCGGCAAACGCTTTGCGCTCTTCGGCTGAGCGAATAACCTGCCCGCCGTTATGTTTACCAATCTTCAGTTCGTCGTTCTCGGCCGGGAAACCGTAATACTGATCGCCATTAGGCAATTCGCCGGTGAAGGCCGGGAAATTGTTTTTAACGCTGTAGCGCCCGTCAGCCTGATACCACGCGAACACTTTGCGCACTGGCTGTATCGGCAATTCCGGTACTAATGCCTGTACCCAGGTGCCGGCACTCACCAGCGCTTTTTCCGCGTGATAGTCGCCGTCTGCGGTCTCAACCGTTACGCGATCATCATGATGGTGAATCGCGGTAACCGGGCATTTAAACAGCTGAGCGCAGCCTGCTTCCTCAGCCAGGCGAATCCAGGTCTTAATGGCCAACTCACTGCGCAGAAAACCTGAATCGGCCTCAAACAGGCCGATATAGTTTTCCGGGACACGAATTTCGGGCCAACGGGCCATGATGGCAGCGGCATCCAACTGTTCAACGTTGAGCTGCCACTGTTTTGCGCTTTGCGCCACGTTAGATAAGAACGTGGAATCTGCCGGGCCGAGGTTGACAACGCCAGAACGGACAAACACAGGTTCTTCATTATGCTGGGCGAGTTCATCCCACAATGTCTGCGCACGCAGGACCAACGGAACGTATTTTTCACCTTCGCCATAGGCATGACGAATTAAGCGTGTATCGCCGTGATGGCTACCCTGTTGGTGCGGCGGCATATGTGCATCGATCATCAGTACATTCAGACCGGCGCGCGTGGCATAGTATCCGGCGGCGGCGCCTACGGAACCGCTGCCAATAATGATTAAGTCGTATTTCATCCGCTTCTCTCTGCAATCGCGATAGTAGCAGGGTAAATAACTGACCCGCATTATTCAACTATCAAATAAGAAAGGCACCGTTAAGGTGCCTTTTGAAGGTTGGGTGCATCAGATTTAATGACGCTGATACTCATTAGCGGGGAAATCACCTGATTCAATTTTGGCGATTCCGGCTTCTAATATTGAAATAAATTGCCTGGCAACATCAGTGGTTAACCAGAGCGTTTGACCAACTTCAGTCCCATTTGGGTCTGGACGATTCGGGGTCTGGTAGTGCAAACGCAGCATCAGCGCATCATAGCTATCAACGGTGCTGATGTCCCATCCTACAAGCGGATGAGTCTGAATGACTTCATTATTCTTTTCCATCATGCCCCCTAATTCGTGTTACTAGACAACGGTTTTCGAGGTTCAATGCGTTTTTTTCTGAAGCAAGTTCAGTATATCAATAAATAAGGGTATTCACTGAAAATTTAAAGAGAACAGGGCATGATTTTTTTGTTTTAAGTGTTATCTGAACGATAAACCGGCATGTCATTCATATTTTTTTAGCATGTTGTGCAGTTATTTTGTGGTTTTGACTAAAAGATAATCAGCATGTAAATAAACATTAACTGTTTTGTTGAGAGAGATTGCTCGAAATCTTTATGATACGGGAAAATAAAAAAAGCCGGGGCGACCCGGCAAAAAAACATCACTGCATATCATTTTTTATTCATTAATGAACCAGTCATCCGCGCTTTCCCATGTCTCTTGCAGGATCTCGCTGATGCGTTCTTTGTCCTCTTTTGTCGCGCCAATGACCGATAGATTGTTTGTGCCGGCATAACGAACGGTGACGTTACCGTCGTTATCCGGAAAATGATGGTGAATACGACGGGAGAGTTCACCTGACAACGCGTCAATGGCGCCAGCAGGCAAAGGTGAAGTTTTGGCAATAGTGACTTCAATACGCATAATAGCCCCCTGTTGAATATACTGGTTATTTATACAGTTAACTTCGCCAGTTGACAACAGGTTGCGACTTTTTTTTAGCGTTTCACTGACCAGCGTACGGTTTCACCGCCGAGGAAAGGCACCAGCGTGTCTCCCTCCAGAGCGATACTTTCCGGTATCTGCTGCTCTTCTTTAACCAGTTCAATAAAGGTGTCGTTAACCGGCAGTCCGTAGAAGCGAGGACCGTTAAGCGAGCAGAAGGCCTCGAAATGGGCCAGGGCGTTCATCTCTTCGAAGACGGTGGCATAACTGGCGAGTGCGGTAGGGGCATTAAAACACCCCGCGCAGCCGCAGCTGGATTCTTTACGATGACGCGCATGCGGCGCCGAGTCAGTGCCGAGGAACGCCCGGCTGAAACCACTGGCGACCAGTTCACGCAGCGCCTGCTGGTGGATGTTTCGCTTGAGAATAGGCAGGCAATACAGATGCGGACGAATGCCCCCGACCAGCATATGGTTACGGTTAAACATCAAATGCTGCGGGGTAATGGTCGCTGCCAGCAGATCATTGCCGTCACGCACGTAGTCGGCGGCGTCTTTAGTGGTGATATGTTCAAACACCACTTTCAGCGCGGTCAGACGCGACCGCAATGGCTCCATCACCGTGTCAATAAAGCGTGCTTCGCGATCGAATATATCAATCTCCGCATGCGTGACTTCACCGTGCACCAGCAAAGGCATGCCGAGTTTTTCCATCCGTTCCAGAACCGGCATGATGGCATCAATAGAGGTCACGCCGTGAGTAGAGTTGGTGGTGGCGTTAGCCGGGTAGAGTTTGGCGGCGGTGAAAACACCTTCGTTGAACCCGCGCTCCAGTTCGTTGGGATCCAGCGTGTCCGTCAGATAGCAGGTCATTAACGGGGTGAAATCGTGTCCGGCAGGTACGGCGTCCAGTATACGCTGACGGTAAGCGATGGCTGCGTCAACAGTAGTGACGGGCTGTGCCAGGTTCGGCATGACAATTGCGCGTCCATAAATTTCACTGGTATAGGGCACGACAGTTTTCAACATGTCGCCATCGCGAAAGTGAAGATGCCAGTCGTCTGGGCGGCGGATCTTTAATACCTGGGATGGTGCAGTCATCAATATGCTCCGGCTGAGGATAGTCTTTTTTGCCGGAAACAAAGGATAAGCGGAAACGTTTTCGTTTGCACGAAAAAAAGGGCGCTGATGCGCCCTTTGGTGTGTTAATCGGTGAACGGGATGATGATTTCACCCGGTTTTACTTCAATTCCTTTTGCCAGCTTTTTCGCCAGCGCTTCGCCTTCACTGCTGTCTTCACGCAGGACGTATGCCGGTTGCTGGTTGAAATAATTGCGCAGCGACTGGTTTAAATATGGCATCAGGGTTTGCAAAACCGACTGCATTTTTTCTGGCGTGACGGTCGCATCAACCACTTCCATCTCTTGCAGATAAATCGCGCCTTTTTCTTTATTGAACACCGGTAATGCTTTTAACTTCAGCTTCATTGTCGCTTTCTGGCTGCCAAATAGTGAGTTCATGTCCAGGTTGGCATCGCCGGTCAGGGTCACTTTATTGGGTTCTTCACGACCGATCTGGCTGGTCAGATTGCTCAGCACGATGTGGGCTTCAGCAACGCCGGGCAAACCGATATCTTTCGAAAAATTATTATGCTTTGCCAGCGCCTGGTTAATTTCTTGCTCGCTTACCGTGTATTGTGTGAGTTGATTACAACCAACCAACAGGCCGCTGACAATGAGTGCAGCAGCAAAAAAAAACTTTTTCATGGGGTTCCTCAACATGATGCTTATGGCGTAATCGTGACACAAAGCAGCATCCAGTACCAGCGCCCCGGACACCAGCAGAAAAAACTGAAAAGGTGTCCGGGCTGAGGGTTACGCGTCAGGCATCAGGCTCCAGCATTCCACGCGTCGTGCGTTTGTGGCTGAACTGCCAGCCCAGCGCCAGGAAGGTGATAATGCCGATAACACCCAGCATCATCCACGGTAACTCGGGCTGCGACAGTGCCTTACCCATATCAAACAGCCAGCCGCCGCCGATGTAGCCTATGGCGCCGCCGATGGCGAGTCCCAGCCGACTAAAGCCCATATAGCTCCCCCGGGCCCGTGCGCTCGCCAGCGAGGCGCTGAGCGTTTCACGTGCTGGCTCAGCAATAATGGAGCCGATATAGAACGTGCAGATCAGGGTGAAGAGCTGCTGTAGGTTTCCGACCAACCCAATAGGCATCATGCTGAGTGACATGATTAACAGACCGGCCATCAGACGGTGTTCAAGGCGAAAACGTTTTTCGCTCCAGCGGGCAATCGGGTAGAGCAACGTTAACGAGAGGCACGCCTCGATGGCATACATCCATTTGACGGCCGCCGGGGATCCTGCAATGTCGTTAACCATAATCGGCAGCATCAGCATCACCTGGACTGCCAGCATGTAGTAACCTGCCAGCGTCAGCACGTAAGTGACAAATCGCTTGTCACGCATCACGTGGTTCATCCCTTCACGCACCGGAATTTTCACTGTCGATAGTTTCCACGCAGGAAGCAACCAGGCGTTAAAGGCGGCGCACAGGATGAAGATAATGGCCCCGGTGGCGCAGACCAGCCTGAAGTCATACTGTAACAGCCAGCTTCCCAGTAATGCCCCAATGACCGCCCCGGCGCTGTCCTGCATCATCAGGATGGAGAAGAAGCGTCCGCGCTTTTCCGGGCGGATCAGTTTGACCACCAGCGCCGAACGGGGGGGATCGAACAGCGTGCCGCCCAGCCCGGAGAGAAAACAGGAAAACCACAGAAGCCAGGGTTCATGGGCGATTCCCATCGTCGCAAACCCGGCGGCGCGCATCAGCATGCCGGTGACAATCATCGGTTTTGCGCCAAAACGGTCGGCAATGGCCCCGCCAAAAATTCCCAAACCCTGCTGAATAAATTGACGTAACCCGAGCGCGATGCCGACCATCACGGCGGCCCAACCCATTTGGTCGACGAAACGAATCGAGATCAGCGGGAAGACGACGAAGAAGCCCAGCACGACCAGCATATTATCGATAAGCAGGAAATATTTACCCAGGTTCCTCGCCTGCGAGACTTGCGACATTTCCCCTCCAGGGAAAAACTCGTCACTCTGTTTAGAGTTTTAACGGTAAGCCTGTCTATTCTGCGGGGTTGTCTGACCTTTTCCCACCCTCGGCGGGACAATATTTTTTTATCAAAAGTCGGTCTTGATAGAGAGTTTTCATCAAAATGTGTGAATAATTCAAGAAATGGTGTTTTGCTCTTTTCATCGGGCATATTTGTACAGGTATAGTATCGCGAATAGCGTATTGAAAACGGTGCGGGAAGGAGTAGGTATAGAATGTTTGGCTATCGCAGTAACGTGCCAAAAGTGCGCTTAACCACGGACCGCCTGGTCGTGCGTTTAGTGCATGAGCGTGATGCCTGGCGTCTGGCAGATTATTACGCAGAGAATCGTCATTTCTTAAAGCCATGGGAGCCTATTCGCGATGAAAGCCACTGCTATCCCTCTGGCTGGCAGGCGCGTCTGAGTATGATCACCGAGTTTCATAAACAAGGCTCTGCCTATTACTTTGCGCTGCTCGACCCGGAAGAGAAAGAGATTATCGGTGTTGCAAATTTCTCCAACGTTGTGCGTGGATCGTTTCACGCCTGCTATCTCGGCTATTCCATTGCGCAAAAGTGGCAAGGGCAGGGATTGATGTATGAGGCATTGGTTGCAGCCATTCGCTATATGCAGCGTACGCAGCATATTCATCGCATTATGGCGAACTATATGCCACACAATAAACGTAGCGGCGATTTGCTGGCGCGGCTTGGATTTGAAAAAGAAGGTTATGCCAAAGACTATCTGCTGATAGATGGGCAGTGGCGCGATCATGTGCTGACGGCGTTAACAACATCAGAATGGACCCCCGGTCGCTAAGTTTCAGCTGTATTGGCTGATGAATGGAGAAGACGATGAAATATGAATTAACCGCTACCGAAGCACGCGTGATTGGCTGTTTGCTGGAAAAACAGGTGACTACGCCGGAACAATATCCGCTCTCCGTGAATGGTGTCGTGACCGCCTGTAACCAAAAAACCAATCGTGAACCGGTGATGAATCTGTCGGAATCGGAGGTGCAGGATCAGCTCGATAATCTGGTGAAACGCCATTTCTTGCGTACGGTGAGCGGATTCGGCAATCGTGTGACCAAGTACGAACAGCGCTTCTGCAATTCAGAGTTTGGTAACCTTAAGCTCAGCGCCGGTGAGGTGGCCTTGATCACCACGCTGTTACTGCGCGGTGCGCAGACGCCGGGCGAACTGCGTAGTCGCGCATCCCGCATGTATGAATTCAGCGATGTGGCGGAAGTGGAGTCAACACTGGAACAGCTGGCCACCCGCGAAGATGGTCCTTACGTGGTCCGTCTGGCGCGTGAACCGGGAAAACGCGAAAGCCGCTATATGCATCTGTTCTGTGGCGACGTCGATCTGACGATGGTGACAACCGCCGATGAGCCTCAGGCGGCATCCAGCGATTTGCAGGCGCGCGTTGAGGTGCTGGAAAGCGAAGTCGCTGAGTTAAAACAGCGGCTCGAATCCTTGCTGGCGCATCTGGGAGAGTAACGTGAAAAAACTTCGTATCGGTGTCGTCGGGTTGGGCGGCATCGCGCAAAAGGCCTGGCTACCCGTGTTGGGCGCCGCTGCGGACTGGACGTTACAGGGGGCCTGGTCACCTTCGCGTGAGAAAGCAGAACGGATTTGTGCAGCCTGGCGCATGCCGTATGTTGATTCATTACAAAACCTGGCGGCAACCTGTGATGCGGTTTTCGTACACTCCAGTACTGCGACGCACCATGCGGTAGTCAGCGAATTGCTTCATGCCGGGGTCCACGTTTGCGTGGATAAACCGCTGGCGGAAAACCTGCGTGATGCGGAACAACTGGTGGAGCTGGCGGCGCGAAAAAAACTGACGTTGATGGTCGGATTTAACCGCCGGTTTGCGCCGCTGTATCGCGAGTTAAAGTCGCAGTTAAGCCAGCCAGCCTCCATCCGCATGGATAAGCATCGCAGCGATAGCGTCGGGCCACACGATCTGCGTTTTACGCTGCTGGATGACTATCTGCATGTGGTGGACACCGCGCTGTGGCTGGCAGGGGGAAAGGCACAGCTAAATAGCGGCACGCTGTTAACCAACGAGTCCGGAGCAATGCTGTATGCAGAACACCATTTCTGCGTCGACCGGCTGCAGATAACGACCAGTATGCATCGCCGTGCGGGCAGTCAGCGCGAGAGCGTGCAGGCGGTTATCGACGGTGGGTTAATTGATATCACGGATATGCGTGAATGGCGTGAGGAGCGCGGACACGGTGTCGTTCAGCAACCGATACCCGGCTGGCAAACGACGCTGGAGCAGAGAGGCTTTACCGGATGTGCGCGCCATTTTATTGAATGCGTGCAAAATCAGACAGTTCCTGAGACAGCGGGTGAGCAGGCTATTCTGGCGCAGCGCGTGGTGGAAAAGCTGTGGCGGGATGCGATGGACGAATAACCCCCTGTAACATCTGGCGGTAGTAATTCAGCATAATCCAGGTACTATACCCAAAATAATTCGAGTTGCAGGCAGGCGGCAAGGGAGTGAATCCCGTTAGCTTACTCAGGTAAGTGATTCGGGTGAGCGAGCGCAGCCAACGCACATGCAGCTTGAAGTATGACGGGTATATATGCCCACTCAAAATAACACCTCTTTTCAACCATAGGCTGGCTTGTAGGCCTGATAAGACGCTGCGGCGTCGCCATCAGGCACAGTGACATTGCCGGATGGCGATGTTGGTTATACGGGGTTTTGCCTCAGAGTCTGGAATACAACATAGATGAATTTATTAAAGTCACTGGCAGCCGTCAGCTCAATGACGATGTTCTCACGCGTGCTGGGTTTTGCGCGTGATGCGATCGTCGCCAGAATCTTTGGTGCAGGGATGGCGACCGATGCCTTTTTTGTGGCCTTCAAACTTCCTAACCTGCTGCGTCGAATTTTTGCTGAAGGCGCATTTTCTCAGGCATTTGTCCCTATTCTGGCTGAATACAAAAGTAAGCAGGGCGAAGACGCCACCCGCGTGTTTGTTTCCTACGTGTCTGGCTTGCTGACGCTGGCGTTGGCCGTTGTGACGGTTGCCGGGATGTTTGCCGCGCCGTGGGTGATCATGGTCACCGCGCCAGGCTTTGCCGATACTGCTGACAAATTTACGCTGACTACCCAGCTGTTGCAGATAACCTTTCCTTATATTCTGTTGATTTCGCTGGCCTCGTTGGCGGGTGCGATTCTGAATACCTGGAACCGTTTCTCTATTCCGGCGTTTGCGCCGACGTTTCTCAACATCAGCATGATCGGTTTTGCGCTGTTTGCCGCGCCGTATTTTAATCCGCCGGTGCTGGCGCTGGCGTGGGCCGTGACCGTCGGTGGTGTGCTGCAACTGGTATATCAACTTCCGCACTTGAAGAAAATTGGCATGCTGGTGCTGCCGCGCGTGAATTTTCGTGATGCGGGCGCGATGCGCGTAGTGAAGCAGATGGGGCCGGCGATCCTCGGCGTTTCCGTCAGCCAGATTTCCCTGATTATCAACACGATTTTCGCGTCATTTCTGGCTTCAGGTTCGGTTTCCTGGATGTACTACGCTGACCGTTTGATGGAGTTCCCGTCAGGTGTTCTGGGCGTCGCGCTGGGCACTATTCTGCTGCCCTCGCTGTCAAAAAGTTTTTCCAGCGGTAACCATGATGAATATTGTCGCCTGATGGACTGGGGTTTACGCCTGTGCTTCCTGCTTGCTTTGCCCAGTGCGGTGGCATTGGGGATCCTGGCAAAGCCGCTGACGGTTTCATTGTTCCAGTACGGTAAGTTTACCGCTTTTGATGCGTCCATGACCCAGCGCGCGCTGGTAGCGTATTCGGTCGGCCTGATTGGCCTGATCGTGGTGAAAGTATTGGCCCCCGGATTTTATTCCCGTCAGGACATTAAAACGCCGGTGAAAATTGCCATCGTGACGCTGATTATGACCCAGGTGATGAACCTGGCGTTTATCGGTCCGTTGAAACATGCCGGGCTGTCGCTGTCGATCGGTCTGGCGGCCTGTCTGAACGCCTCGCTGCTGTACTGGCAGTTGCGTAAACAGAAAATATTCACGCCACAGCCGGGTTGGGCCTGGTTCCTGGCGCGTCTGGTGATCTCTGTGCTGGTGATGTCTGCGGCGCTGGTGGGGATGCTGTACATTATGCCGGAGTGGTCTCAGGGGACGATGCTGTGGCGTCTGCTGCGCTTAATGGCGGTGGTGTTGGTCGGCATTACTGCTTACTTTGCCGCGCTGGCCGTGCTGGGCTTTAAAGTGAAAGAGTTTGTGCGCCGAACGGCATAATGAACATACTGCCGGATGAGGGGAGCACCTTATCCGGCCTGCAAAACACGCAGGCCTGAAAGCTACGAGCCGTCAGGCATTCGTCAAATTGAGAACTTCTTTCCGCCGCGATGGGCTGAAGATGTTTGGCCGTTAGCGCCATACAGCGTGGGTTCCTGATGCGGTTTAAGCACCTCGAGCGCCTGTTGATTGCGCTCGATTTGTCCTTCCAACAGCCAACCATTATGCTGGTTGAGATCGCGTAAATGCTGCGTTTTAGTGGTAATCGTCTGCCAGCGTTGGGCAATATCATCATTAGCGCTGCGCGTCGCGTCGTGCTCAAGACGTCGCTGCTGCTCCAGGTAATCCAGGGTTGCCAGCAAAGAACTTTTTTCTTCTGTAATACGCTGTAGCTGGCTACCGTGAATGTGGCCTGCGGAAAGTTGCTGCTGCTCAGCATCCATCACCGTTTTCAGGTCATTCAGGACAGTCGTCATCTGATCAAGTATTTCTGACAAACGCGTCATACTTTATTTACTCTGTAAGTAGCTCTGCGCCTCGCGGATCAGCGAGTCGGCAATTTTTCCGGTATCCATTTTCAACTCACCGTTACGGATGGCGGTTTTCAGTGCTTCGACGCGCTCCATATTGATGTCGTTGGTGCCGGGTTGCATCAGCTTTGCCTGCGCGTCGCTCAACATGACGCTAGTGCTGTTGGTCGTGGACGTTTTTTCCTTACGCGTTTTTTGGACCAACGTGTCGCTGGCTTCGCGCGGTTGGACAGTACTAACTGGCTTCAATGGTGAGGTACGATCAATACTCATTTTTTTTATCCTCATCGAGGGGTTACGCTATAGCGGCCCGCTTTAATCATTGGTTGATTATCTATCGGCATCCGCAAAAAAATCTTTAACCTATTATAGGTTAATAAGAATATTCCCATCAGAATCGACGACGCCGCTGACGACCTGGCCTGAAAGCATCCGTACCCTGGCGTTCTGGGCAACCGCCGCATTATTCAGCGCCTTACCTTCCGCATTCACGCGAAAACCGTCTCCATTGGCGATAACCAACACGCGCTGACCCGCTTTTATCCGCCATGCTTGACGCAGCATGGTGAGCTGGATCGGCTGGCCAGCGACCACATCACGCAGACTCACCGTTTCCTGCACCTGGTTAATGTCCAGCACGGTACGTGGCGGCAGTTGGTCCAGACGACCGCGTTTTAGCGTTACGCTGGCTGAGTTAAGCGCGCTTCCCCGGGCGATGGGGGTAGCGGCAACCACGTAGTCGCCCGTGGCCTGCACGTTCACCTGTAGGTAACGTTTTTCATTACCGCATCTCGCCAGCACATTCACATTGCCCCATAACTTCGCGCTACCGGCCACGCTGAGTGCCGGTTGCTCACAGGCAGGCAGCAGGTTGGGTGGGGTCCGGAGGGTAACGATCACCTCGTCACTGAACCCTGCCAGTCGCTCGGAAAACCACGCCGTAAGCTGCGAATTCAGGTCTTGCGCCAGCGTCAGGGGGCTGAACAGCAGTGCGACCACCGCTATTCCGCGTTTGAACGTTTGCATCAATACCTCTCGCTTTTTCAGGCTGTGGCTGGATTTTACCTGTGTGACGCCGCCATCAACGCAACAAATAGCGACGCATTTTGCGCTTATTCCAGCGATAACGCGCGCGTAATGGGATTTAAGCTGTCGGCTGAATTTTGTCATTTGCGGAGGAGATATGCTCGATAAGCTCGACGCCGCCTTACGTTTTCAACAGGAAGCGCTGAATCTGCGCGCCCAACGCCAGGAAGTATTAGCGGCCAACATTGCCAACGCCGACACGCCGGGGTATCAGGCGCGCGACCTGGATTTCGCCAGTGAATTAAAAAAAGTCATGGTGCGTGGACGGGAAGAAACCGGCGGTGTCTCGTTGACGCTGACCTCTGCACAACATATTCCGGCCCAGACACTTTCTGCACCTTCGACGGAGTTGCTTTATCGCATTCCGGACCAACCGTCGCTGGATGGCAATACGGTGGATATGGACCGCGAGCGTACGCAGTTTGCCGATAACAGTCTGAAGTATCAGATGGGGCTCACCGCATTGGGTGGACAAATCAAGGGCATGATGACCGTGCTGCAAGGAGGGAACTAATTCGTGGCGTTGTTAAATATTTTTGATATCGCAGGTTCGGCGCTGACCGCGCAATCCCAGCGCCTGAACGTGGCGGCGAGCAATATGGCGAATGCGGACAGCGTGACGGGACCTGACGGTCAACCGTATCGCGCGAAGCAGGTTGTTTTTCAGGTTAACGCCGCGCCGGGTGCGGCTACCGGTGGCGTAAAAGTCGCTGATGTGATTGAGAGCCAGGCGCCGGACAAGCTGGTTTATGAACCGGGTAATCCGCTGGCCGATGCGAACGGTTACGTCAAAATGCCCAATGTGGATGTGGTCGGAGAGATGGTCAACACCATGTCAGCCTCACGCAGCTATCAGGCAAACGTCGAAGTGCTCAATACCGTAAAAAGTTTGATGCTTAAAACGCTGACGCTAGGCCAGTAAAGGAGCCGCACATGTCAATTTCGGTAAAAATGAATGACCCGAGCAGCACGGGCGTGAATGCAGCCAGTAACAACAGTTCACTGACGGGCAGCAATGCCGCCGATCTGCAAAGCAGCTTTCTGACGCTGTTAGTCGCGCAGCTGAAAAACCAGGATCCGACCAACCCCTTGCAAAACAACGAACTCACCACCCAGCTGGCGCAAATCAGTACTGTCAGCGGGATTGAAAAGCTGAATACTACGCTGGGGTCGATTTCTGGACAGATAGACAACAGTCAGTCGCTGCAGGCCAGTACCTTGATTGGTCATGGCGTGATGATTCCAGGTACCATGATCCTGACCGGGAAAGGGACGGAAGAGGGGGCGACCACCACCACGACACCGTTTGGCGTTGAGCTGCAGCAGCCAGCCGATAAGGTCACTGCCACCATTACCGATAAAGACGGCAAGGTCGTGCGCACGATCGATATTGGTGAGCTGAAGGCGGGGGTTCACACCTTCACCTGGGACGGCACCATGACGGATGGCACAGCGGCCCCAAGTGGTTCCTACAACGTGGCGATATCCGCCAGCAATGGGGGGACGCAGCTTGTGGCGCAGCCACTTCAGTTTGCGTTGGTGCAGGGGGTTATTCGCAGCAACGGCGGTAACACGCTGGACCTCGGCACCTATGGAACCACCACCCTCGACGAAGTACGGCAGATCATCTAAGCCTTCACACTTATCAGGAGTAAGTCATGGCCTTTTCTCAAGCGGTCAGCGGTCTGAACGCTGCAGCGACCAACCTCGATGTCATTGGTAACAACATCGCCAACTCCGCGACCTACGGGTTTAAGTCCGGTACCGCTTCCTTTGCGGATATGTTTGCCGGTTCCAAAGTGGGTCTGGGCGTTAAAGTTGCGGGTATTACCCAGGACTTTACCGATGGCACTACCACCAACACCGGCCGTGGGCTGGACGTTGCCATTAGCCAGAACGGATTCTTCCGTATGGTCGACAGCAATGGGTCTGTTTTCTTCAGCCGAAACGGTCAGTTCAAGCTCGATGAAAACCGTAATATCGTCAACATGCAGGGGCTGCAGTTGACGGGCTATCCGGCCACCGGCACACCGCCGACGGTACAGCAGGGCGCAAACCCGGCACCGATCACGATTCCGAATACGCTGATGGCGGCGAAATCCACGACCACCGCGTCTATGCAGATCAACCTGAACTCCACTGACAAGGTTCCAACCAAGACCCCGTTTAACCCAAGCGATGCGGACTCCTACAACAAAAAAGGCAGCGTTACCGTTTTCGATAGCCAGGGTAATGCCCATGACATGAATGTTTTTTATGTCAAAACGACGGATAACAAATGGGATGTTTACACCCAGGATGCCAGCGTGGCGGGCTCTCCCGCGACTAAAAATGCGGTGATGAACTTCAGCGCTAATGGCACGCTGGCCTCAGTGAATAACTATATTCCGGGTACGGTACCTGTGGATCCGTTAGATCCGACTGGCCCCAAAATTCTTGTTGAAGGCCCCGCCAATGCCCAGCCGCAAATTCAGATAACCACTGGTGCTATCAATGGCGCGGTCCCTGCGGGTTTCTCTCTGAGTTTCCTCAATTCCATGCAGCAGAATACCGGCGCCAATAACATCGTTGCGACGAATCAGAACGGCTACAAACCGGGCGATCTGGTGAGCTACCAGATTAACGATGACGGCACGGTGGTGGGTAACTACTCCAACGAACAGAAGCAACTTCTGGGGCAGATCGTGCTGGCTAACTTTGCCAACAACGAAGGTCTGGCTTCTCAGGGCGATAACGTCTGGGCCGCGACACAGTCTTCTGGCGTCGCGCTGCTGGGCACCGCGGGCACCGGTAACTTCGGCAAGCTGACGAACGGCGCGCTGGAAGCATCGAACGTGGATTTGAGTAAAGAACTGGTGAACATGATCGTCGCCCAGCGTAACTATCAGTCGAACGCGCAGACCATCAAAACCCAGGATCAGATCCTCAACACGCTGGTCAACCTGCGCTAAGCGCTTGACGGGATGGCTTAATGGATCACGCAATTTATACCGCCATGGGCGCGGCCAGTCAGACGCTGAACCAACAGGCGGTGACGGCCAGCAATCTGGCAAACGCCTCAACGCCGGGTTTCCGCGCGCAGCTTAATGCGCTACGTGCGGTGCCGGTTGAAGGGCTCTCTTTACCGACGCGTACGCTGGTGGTGGCCTCCACGCCAGGGGCTGATATGACGCCAGGTCAGATGGACTACACCTCCCGCCCGCTGGACGTTGCGCTGCAACAGGACGGCTGGCTGGCGGTTCAGACCGCTAACGGCAGTGAAGGGTACACCCGTAATGGCGCAATTCAGGTAAGCCCCACCGGTGAACTGACCATTCAGGGACACCCGGTGATTGGCGAAGCCGGGCCAATAGCGGTACCGGAAGGTTCAGAAATCACCATTGCTGCTGACGGGACGATTTCTGCGCTGAACCCAGGCGATCCGGCGAACACCGTGGCGCCTGTCGGGCGTCTGAAGCTGGTGAAGGCGACGGGAAGTGAAGTACAGCGTGGTGATGACGGTATGTTCCGTCTGAGCGCGGCGGCACAGGCGACCCGTGGCCCGACGCTTCCGGCCGATCCCAGCATCCGCGTGATGTCGGGTGTGCTGGAGGGCAGCAACGTCAAACCAGTTGCCGCGATGAGCGACATGATCGCCAGCGCCCGTCGCTTCGAAATGCAGATGAAGATTATCAGTAGCGTGGATGATAACGCGGGTCGCGCCAACCAACTGCTGTCGATGAGTTAATACAGGACATTTTATGATCAGTTCATTATGGATCGCCAAAACCGGCCTGGATGCACAGCAAACCAACATGGATGTGATTGCCAACAACCTGGCAAACGTCAGCACCAATGGTTTCAAGCGTCAGCGTGCGGTGTTTGAAGATCTGTTGTACCAGACGATTCGTCAACCGGGCGCGCAGTCTTCTGAACAGACCGTACTGCCTTCGGGTTTGCAAATCGGTACCGGTGTGCGTCCGGTGGCGACCGAGCGTTTACACAGTCAGGGCAACCTGTCACAGACCAATAACAGCAAAGATGTGGCGATTAAAGGCCAGGGTTTTTTCCAGGTCATGTTGCCGGATGGTACCTCTGCTTATACGCGTGACGGTTCTTTCCAGGTGGATCAGAACGGCCAACTGGTGACGGCAGGCGGTTTTCAGGTTCAGCCAGCGATCACCATTCCAGCGAACTCGCTCAGCATCACTATCGGGCGTGATGGCATCGTCAGCGTAACCCAGCAAGGACAGGCGGCGCCGGTACAGGTAGGCCAGCTCAACCTGACCACCTTTATGAACGATACCGGACTGGAAAGCATTGGTGAGAACCTGTACACCGAGACGCAATCTTCAGGTGCGCCGAACGAGAGCACGCCAGGGCTTAACGGTGCGGGTCTGCTGTATCAGGGCTATGTTGAAACCTCTAACGTCAACGTGGCGGAAGAGCTGGTGAATATGATCCAGGTTCAACGTGCTTACGAAATCAACAGCAAAGCGGTGTCGACTACCGATCAGATGCTGCAAAAACTGACGCAACTCTAACGTGTTGTCCGGTGGGGTGAAAACCTCACCGGCACACTGATGTAGAAGATGAAGGCAATGCGAAAAAACGCGCTTCACCCATATCCGATTACGGCCCTGCTGGTGGTGTCACTGACAGGATGTGCCTGGATCCCGGCCACGCCGCTGGTTCAGGGGGCGACCTCTGCCCAGCCGATACCTGGCCCAACGCCGGTGGCGAATGGATCAATTTTTCAGTCTGCGCAGCCAGTTAACTATGGCTACCAGCCGCTATTTGAAGACCGCCGTCCGCGCAATGTTGGCGATACGCTAACTATCGTATTACAGGAAAACGTCAGTGCGAGCAAAAGCTCTTCTGCTAACGCCAGCCGTGATGGCAAAACAAACTTTGGTTTCGACACGGTGCCGCGCTACCTGCAGGGACTGTTTGGCAACGAGCGTGCTGACGTAGAAGCGTCCGGTGGGAACTCCTTTAATGGTAAAGGTGGCGCCAATGCCCGTAACACCTTTAGCGGTACGCTGACCGTGACCGTCGATCAGGTTCTGGTCAACGGCAATTTACACGTTGTGGGTGAAAAGCAGATCGCCATAAACCAGGGCACTGAATTTATCCGCTTCTCCGGGGTGGTTAACCCGCGCACCATCAGCGGCAGCAACTCTGTTCCGTCAACCCAGGTGGCGGATGCACGTATTGAGTATGTCGGTAACGGCTATATCAACGAAGCGCAGAATATGGGCTGGTTGCAGCGTTTCTTCCTTAATTTGTCACCGATGTAAGCGAGGCTTTCTGTGTTTAAAACTCTTGTTGCAATGGTCCTGATGCTGGCAACTACATTGGCCCATGCCGATCGTATTCGCGATCTGACCAGCGTTCAGGGTGTGCGTGAAAACTCGCTGATTGGCTACGGGCTGGTGGTGGGGCTGGACGGCACGGGTGACCAGACCACCCAGACGCCGTTCACCACCCAAACGCTCAATAACATGCTCTCTCAACTGGGGATCACCGTGCCGACCGGCACCAATATGCAGTTGAAAAACGTGGCGGCGGTGATGGTGACTGCATCCTTTCCGGCGTTTGGACGTCAGGGACAAACCATTGACGTTGTGGTCTCTTCAATGGGTAATGCCAAAAGCCTGCGCGGCGGGACGCTGCTGATGACCCCGATGAAAGGGGTTGATAGCCAGGTGTATGCGCTGGCGCAGGGCAATATTTTAGTCGGCGGCGCCGGTGCGGCAGCGGGCGGCAGTAGCGTTCAGGTGAACCAGCTCAACGGTGGGCGGATCACCAACGGGGCCACTATTGAACGCGAACTTCCTAGCCAGTTTGGTGGCGGAAACACCCTCAATCTGCAGCTGAATAATGAAGACTTTACCCTGGCACAGCAGATAACCGACACCATTAACCGTTCGCGTGGGTTTGGCAGCGCCACGGCGCTGGATGCGCGTACGATTCAGGTGCGTGTGCCTAGCGGCAATAGCTCACAGGTGCGCTTCCTCGCTGATATCCAGAATATAGAAGTGAACGTAACGCCGCAGGATGCGAAGGTGATTATCAACTCCCGTACGGGATCGGTAGTGATGAACCGCGAAGTTACGTTGGACAGTTGCGCGGTCGCGCAGGGCAACTTGTCTATCACGGTGAATCGCCAGGCCAACGTTAGTCAGCCCGATACGCCGTTTGGCGGTGGGCAAACCGTGGTTACCCCGCAAACCCAAATCGATATGCGTCAAAGCGGCGGCTCATTGCAGAGCGTGCGCTCCAGCGCCAATCTGAACAATGTGGTTCGCGCCCTCAATGCGCTCGGTGCCACGCCAATGGATTTGATGTCAATTCTGCAATCCATGCAAAGTGCGGGTTGTTTACGCGCCAAACTGGAAATTATCTGATGATTGGCGACAGCAAACTGCTGACCAGCGCCGCCTGGGATGCGCAATCGCTGAACGAACTGAAAGCGAAGGCGGGTCAGGATCCGGCGGCAAATATCCGCCCGGTCGCCCGCCAGGTTGAAGGGATGTTTGTCCAGATGATGCTGAAAAGCATGCGTGAAGCGCTGCCAAAAGATGGCGTCTTTAGCAGCGACTCGACGCGCTTGTACACCAGCATGTATGACCAGCAGGTAGCCCAGCAGATGACAGCAGGCAAAGGTCTGGGGCTGGCTGAAATGATGGTTAAGCAGATGACCGAAGGCCAGGGGACGCCTGCGGATGATGCGCCGCAGGTACCGATGAAGTTTTCACTGGAAACGGTGACCAGCTATCAAAACCAGGCACTGACGCAGATGGTGCGTAAAGCGCTACCGAAAGCGACGGAAGGGAACGATGAACCGCTGTCGGGCGACAGTAAAGACTTCCTTGCTCAGCTATCGCTACCAGCAAAACTGGCGAGTCAACAAAGCGGGGTACCGCATCATCTGATCCTGGCACAGGCGGCGCTGGAATCCGGCTGGGGGCAACGCCAAATCCGCCGTGAGAACGGTGAGCCGAGCTTTAACATTTTCGGCGTGAAGGCTTCGGGGAGCTGGAAAGGGCCGACCACCGAAATCACCACTACCGAATATGAAAACGGTGAGGCGAAAAAAGTGAAAGCCCGATTCCGTGTCTATAGCTCGTACCTTGAGGCGCTGTCGGATTATGTCGGGCTGATATCGCGTAATCCGCGCTACGCCGCGGTAACCGGTGCGGCGACTGCCGAACAGGGTGCGCAGGCCTTGCAGAATGCAGGCTACGCCACCGATCCGCACTATGCGCGTAAATTAACCACCATGATCCAGCAGCTGAAGTCGATGAGCGAGAAAGTGAGTAAAACTTACAGTAGCAATCTCGACAATCTGTTTTAAATAACTCAAGTCTACCCATCTGCTGCCGATAATAACGAGTATTGAAGGATTACAAGGAACCTCCATGTCCAGCTTGATTAACAACGCCATGAGTGGTCTTAGCGCAGCGCAGGCCGCGTTGAACACAGCCAGTAATAACATCTCCAGCTATAACGTGGCAGGGTATACCCGCCAGACGACCATTATGGCGCAAGCAAACAGCACGCTGGGTGCGGGGGGCTGGGTTGGCAATGGCGTCTATGTTTCTGGCGTGCAGCGTGAGTATGATTCATTTATCAGTAATCAGTTACGCGCTGCGCAGAACCAAAGCAGCGGTCTGACAACGCGTTATGAGCAAATGTCGAAAATCGATAACCTGCTCGCCAGCAAGACCAGCTCTATTTCTACCTCGATGCAGGGCTTTTTCACCAGCTTACAAACGTTGGTCAGTAACGCAGAAGACCCGGCGGCGCGTCAGGCATTGATTGGCAAAGCAGACGGCTTAGTCAACCAGTTTAAAACCACCGATCAGTATCTGCGCGATCAGGATAAACAGGTTAATACCGCGATTTCCGCCAGTGTTGACCAGATCAATAACTACTCGAAGCAAATTGCCAGTCTCAACGATCAAATCTCTCGTCTGACCGGCGTCGGCGCGGGCGCTTCACCGAACGATCTGCTGGACCAGCGCGACCAGTTGGTGAGCGAATTAAACAAGATTGTCGGCGTTGAAGTCAGCGTTCAAGACGGCGGCACCTATAACGTCACCATGGCGAATGGCTATTCGCTGGTGCAGGGCAGTAGCGCACGTCAGCTTGCTGCCGTACCGTCCAGTGCCGATACCACCCGCACCACCGTGGCCTATGTCGATGGGGTTGCGGGTAATATTGAAATTCCAGAAAAACTGCTCAATACCGGCTCACTGGGTGGGTTGCTGACGTTTCGCTCTCAGGAACTGGACCAGACGCGTAATACGCTGGGCCAATTGGCACTGGCTTTTGCCGACGCCTTTAACACACAGCATAAAGCCGGTTTTGATACTGATGGTGTTGCGGGTAAGGATTTCTTTGCCATCGGCGATCCGTCGGTGACCAGTAATGCTAAAAACACCGGCAAAGCGGAGTTAACCGCTGAAGTTGATGATAGTTCGAAAGTGCAGGCGACTGACTATAAAGTTGTGTTTAACGGTGGTAAATGGCAAGTCACGCGCCTGGCGGATAATACGACGTTTGAAGCAAAACCGGATGCCAGCGGTAAACTGGATATTGATGGTCTGAAAGTGACGGTAACGGATAATCCCACCGGAGCTAACGATAATGACAGTTTTATTCTGAAGCCGGTTAGCGACGCCATCGTCAATATGAAAGTGATGGTGACCGACGAGTCAAAAATTGCCATGGCGTCAGAGAAAAAGACCGATCCTGCTGCGGAGACGGGCGCAAGCGACAACCGTAACGGTCAGAAACTGTTGGATCTACAAAATAAGGCCACCGTCGGGAATAAAACCTTCAACGATGCCTATGCCACGCTGGTAAGCGATGTCGGTAACAAAACCGCGACGCTGAAAACCAGCAGCACCACGCAAAACAACGTGGTCACGCAGCTCTCTAATCAGCAGCAGTCCATCTCCGGGGTGAATCTCGACGAAGAGTACGGCAATTTGCAGCGCTATCAGCAGTACTACCTGGCTAACGCCCAGGTGCTGCAAACCGCGAATGCGTTGTTTGATGCACTGATTAATATTCGCTAAGGGAGAGGGAATCAATGCGTATCAGTACCCAGATGATGTACCAGCAGAACATGCGGGGCATCACCAACTCTCAGGCGGAATGGATGAAATTCGGCGAGCAAATGTCGACGGGTAAACGGGTCATTAATCCGTCTGACGATCCGATTGCCGCCTCACAGGCCGTGGTGCTGTCTCAGGCTCAGGCACAAAACAGCCAGTACACGCTGGCGCGCTCTTTCGCCACGCAAAAAGTCTCACTGGAAGAAAACGTGTTGGGGCAGGTAACGACGGCTATTCAGAGCGCGCAGGAAAAAATTGTCCATGCTGCTAACGGGACGTTAAGTGATGATGACCGTGCATCGTTGGCAACTGATTTACAGGGGATCCGCGATCAGCTGATGAACCTGGCGAACAGCACCGATGGCAACGGGCGCTATATTTTCGGTGGATATAAAACAGAAAGTGCACCATTTGCCCAGGCTGATGGTACCTATACTGGCGGAACCCAAAACGTGACCCAGCAGGTCGATGCTGCCCGTACCATGGTGATTGGCCATACCGGGGATAAAATATTTGCCGAATTGACCAGTAATGCGGTGCCGGAACCCGCGGGTGGAACCCAGGAAAAGAGCCTGTTCAAAATGCTGGATACCGCTATTGATGCCCTCAAAACGCCGGTTGCTGGGGATGATGTGGCAAAAGATAAAGCGGCAGCCGCTATTGATAAAACCAGCCGTGGCCTGAAGAACTCGCTTAATAACGTCCTGTCTGTGCGTGCTGAATTAGGCACACAGCTCAGTGAGTTGAGCTCGCTGGATTCACTGGGTACCGATCGCGCATTAGGGCAAACTCAGCAGATGAGTAACCTGGTGGATGTCGACTGGAACGCAGCGATTTCGTCCTATGTTATGCAGCAGGCTGCGCTGCAGGCATCCTATAAAGCGTTTACCGATATGCAGGGAATGTCGTTGTTCCAGTTAAATCGTTAACGCCTTTTTTTGAAACATATCATGAAACTGGATATGTTTGTCTGCCCGCGCCACTTACACCCCGGCGCGGGCATTTTTTTAGGCCGTTTTTGTCCGACTCACCACGGTGTTACCCGTCAGTCTGATCATCAGAGCAATCGCACCGCTGACGGTTGCCAACCCGACAACGCCTTGCCAGTTTGCCAGGGCGTAAACTTGGGTGCCGAGAACTGAACCCAACGCCATGCCAATGAACACCAGGGTAAACAGTAGGGCGTTCAGGCGGCCCCGCGCCTGAGGCTCAAGGCTATAGACCAGATTCTGGTGAGCCACCAGGCTGGATTGTAGCCCAAGATCAAAGCCGACCGCAGAAAGGGCTATTAGCAGCCACTGTCCCTCAACCGGCAGGGCGGGCAGTAAAAACATCAGCGCGAAAGAAAGCGTCACTAATAATGCCCCCAGTTGCGTAACCTTTTCGCCGCCAATTCTGTCTGCAAGATGTCCAGCTAGCGGTGCGGCAAGTGCACCTGCTGCTCCTGCAATACCAAAACCCCCGGCTACTGCGCTGCCCATGTGATAATGCTCGGATAACATCACCGCCAGTGTTGACCAGAAGGCACTGAAGGCAATTGACAGGAATCCCTGTGCCAGCGCCGCCCGGCGCAGTACAGGATACCGTTGCCAGAGTTTGGCCATTGAGAGCATTAACGACGGATAGCTCAGCGTGGAATTGGCCGCAAAGTGAGGCAGCATTTTCCACATCACCACAGTAATAATGGCAATACTGATGGCGGCGAGTTGATACATCTCGCGCCAGCCAAACGCTTCGCCCACCAGACCACTGACGGTGCGGGAGAGCAAAATGCCCAGCAACAGGCCGGTCATCACCGCACCGACCGTTTTTCCCTGTTTCCCCGCGGGGGCGAGTATGGCTGCTGCGGGAACGATGTCCTGTGCCATGGTTGCCGCCATTCCCATCAGCAAGCTAATCAACAGCAGTGAATGCAGTTGCCCGCTAAAGCTGCAGGCCAGAAGCAGCACGGCAAGTGAGATGCTTTTCAGCAAGATTAAAGTCCGGCGGTCATAGCGGTCGCCAAGCGGCAAGAGAAACAAAATCCCCAGCGCGTACCCGGCCTGGGTAAGCGTCGGCACCAGCCCCATACCGGTGAGACTTAAGGTCAGGTCCTGACCGATCAGCGGCAGAAGAGGCTGGGCATAGTAGATAGCCGCCACGCTGAAACCGGCGCCAAGTGCCAGTACAAAGATGACCCAACGGGAAAGTGCGGTAGATGTGTTCACAAATGATTCCTCAATCACAGGATGTACGGCTATTTTTATCTTTCGCTCATTGGCACGGTAGCGGGCGTGGTGGTAAAACAGTTATACGTTTGACGTATGATGAAAGTGGTTATCTTGAAAAATGAGCGTATAGACAGAGTGGAGCTGATGCGGACGTTTGTGCGCATCGTTGAGGCAGGATCGCTCTCTGCGGCGGCAAAACAGATGGGGACCACCCAGGCGACCGTCAGTCGGAGACTGCAATCCCTTGAAACGCTGCTGGGTGTGAAACTGATTTTACGCACCACCCACGCGATGAAATTGACCGATGACGGAGAGCGGGGATATCAGCATGCTAAGCATATTATCGATGCCTGGTTAGCGCTGGAAGATGGGCTGAATATCACGGAGGATGAACCCGTCGGTACGCTGCGGGTACGAGCGCCTCATGCGTTTGGTCAGCAACAACTGCTTGAACCGCTGCTGCAATTTCTGGCCCGTTATCCGCAGTTATCGGTGGAGTGGATGCTCAATGACAAAACGGTGGATTTCCTTAGCGACAATATTGATTGCGCGATCCGAGTGGGTGCGGAAGTTGATCC
The DNA here is from genome assembly GCF_057838705.1 of Citrobacter sp. KH_055_1. Classification (NCBI taxonomy): domain Bacteria; kingdom Pseudomonadati; phylum Pseudomonadota; class Gammaproteobacteria; order Enterobacterales; family Enterobacteriaceae; genus Citrobacter; species Citrobacter sp. KH_055_1. The sequence goes on along the minus strand of NZ_CM174473.1, from coordinate 2,930,022 downwards.
GGCAACGGTCTCCGTTCTGCTGGCCGAAGTGCCCCGAAGCATTGTGGCCAGCCCGGCATTGCTGGCGCAGTATGGCGATACTACGCATCCCGAACAGTTATCAACGCTGCCGTGGATTGCTGTAAACACGTTTTATCAGCATAGTGTGTCGCTGCGCCATCAACAGCGAAATGAACCCATCACGATAAATATCTCTCCCCGATTAAGCACGGACAGTATTTATGTTGCCAGAAATGCGGCTCTGGCAGGGCTGGGGGTAGCCATTGTGTCAAGCTGGATGGTGGAAGAAGATATTGTTCACGGGCGTTTAGTCGAGTTATTCGCAGACTGGCCTGCGGCATCGCTGCCGGTGCATCTGGTGTATCCCTGGGCGCGTTATTATCCGGTCCGACTGCGTAAATTTCTGGCGCTGATGAAGGATGTGATGCCGCAGCTGACGGGAATGAAACAAATCGATAAGAAATAAAAAAGCCGACCCGAAGGTCGGCTTTGATGTTGATTACGGCTTACTCAACAGGCTGCGGGCGTGTGGCTGGGGCAGTAGCCTGATGCGTGGCGCTGTGACCGCCTGCGGCACCTTTGCCTTCGAAGTCGAAAGCAGGGCGCTGCCAGTCGCTCTGACGCGGCGCTTCTGGTTCGTAGTCCGGCGCAGGTGCGCGGGTCATCGGTGCGGTTGCGTGGCTGTGAACCGTTACGGGTACAGCGGCAACAGACGCAGGTTCTACCACAGCTTCAGCGACAACGACTGGTGCAACCGGTGCGACTTCTTCCTGCGTAACCGGGGCAATTGGCGCGGCCTCGATAACCGGTTCAGCAACGTCTGGCTGGGCGACAGCGACGTCAACCTGGACAGGTTCTTCGGTAATCGGTGCTTCTACCACGTTTGCTACGGGCTCAGCTTCAGCAACAACCTCTTCTGCAACCGGGACGTCAGCGTCAACGATGAACTGCGGTTGTTCCTCAACAGCCGTCTCGATAACCTCCGGATGTGTGGTTTCAACCGCCACAACCTGAGGTTCGACAACGACGGTTTCGGTGACTACCGGCGCTTCTGTGACCGCGACAGATGCCGCTACGGTTTCCACTGCTGGTGCAACGACCGCTGCAATGCTTTGCTGCTCGGCGATAACCGGCTGCACCTGGGCCACTTCCTGCTGATGCTGCTCTTCAACCTGCAGTTCCTGTGCACGGGCAACAGGGTAACGGATCCAGACTTTACCAGAGGCTAATTCTGGAGATGCACAGGCGACAGTAATCGGCATTGGCGACTGCGTCGGGTAACGTTCGTCACGATAGCGACGACGACGCTGTCCGCTTACGCGCAGATGGCGAGGCGAGCGGCGAGAACGACGCGGCATACCGTTGCTATCACGTGCATCGTTGTTATCACGCGCATCGTTGTTATCTTCATGCTCGGTAGTGACAACGGCAGGCAGGTCGACTTTCGCCAGTTCAGTTCGCTGGGCAACAGCGGCCTGAACCACAGGCTCAGCCACAACCGTTTCGGTAACCACGGCAGCGGTTACGGCTTCGGTTTCGACGGTTGCGCTATCGGTGTAACGAACCTTCTGGTTCAACTGACGCTGTTTACGGCGAGTCTGAGGCTGGCGAACGCGCTCTTCCTGATCCGTATCCTGTGCCGGTTGTTCAACCAGGTTCAGTTCTTTAACTTCCTGCGGTGCCTGACGCTTGTCGTCGTTACGACGGCGGTTGCGTTCACGACGCGGAGCCTGCTGCTCGTCACCTGACTTCGCTTTATCAGCAACATCAGTGGATTGCTGGCGGGTATCGCGCGCTTCGGCATTCTGCGGCTGGCGACGGTTACGGCGATTTTCATCGCGGTTTTCGCTGCTATCAGAACGTTCATTACGGTTGTCACGATCGCGGTTATCACGTTCGCCACGGTTATCGCGATTATCACGACGATCGTTACGATCGTTGCGGTCACGGCGATTGTTCTGACGAGGCTTACGACGATCCTGCTGGCGTTCAGAAGATTTCTCTTCCGCTTTCGGTGCTGGCTGCTCAACCGGCTTGGCTTCTTCATTGCCACCAAAGATGGACTTCAGTGCGCCGAGGAAACGACCAAACAAACCAGGCTGTTCGGATCCTGCTGCGACTGCAGCTGCTTTTGGTGCGGCAGCAACGGCTGTAACGGCAGGCTCCTGCAGAGCAGGTTCTGGCGGTACGTCTGGCATGGCGAAGGTCGCCAGCGCAGGCTGTTCAGGCTGTTTACGTTCGACGTACTCTTCTTCCGTCGGTAACGCCATCTCTTCTTCGTGCAGTTTCGGCAGCAGATAGCTCAGGGTCGATGTCTCTTCACCTTTGCGAACACGCAGAACAGAGTAGTGCGGTGTTTCCATTTGATCGTTGGGCACGATCACACAGCGTACGCCGTTCTGTCGGGTTTCAATGGCATTGACCGCAGTACGTTTTTCGTTAAGCAGATAAGACGCAATCGGCACCGGGACAATCGCATGGACTTCCTGGGTGTTTTCCTTCAGCGCTTCTTCTTCAATCAGGCGCAGAATAGACAGCGACAGCGATTCGTTATCACGCACTGTACCTGTGCCGGAGCAACGCGGGCAGACGTGATGGCTGGATTCGCCTAATGACGGGCTAAGACGCTGACGGGACATCTCCAGCAAGCCGAAGCGAGAAATATGGCTAATCTGGATACGCGCACGGTCCTGACGAACGGCTTCACGCAGACGGTTCTCAACGGCACGTTGGTGACGAACCGGCGTCATGTCGATGAAGTCGATAACAATCAGGCCGCCGAGGTCACGAAGACGCAGCTGGCGAGCGATTTCATCGGCCGCTTCAAGGTTGGTATTAAATGCGGTCTCTTCGATATCGCCGCCGCGCGTGGCACGTGCGGAGTTGATATCAATTGCGGTCAGTGCTTCGGTGCTATCGATAACGATAGAACCCCCAGAGGGCAGACGTACTTCACGCTGGAACGCAGACTCAATCTGAGACTCGATTTGATAGTGGCTGAACAGCGGGATTTCACCGGTGTAGAGCTTAATTTTGCTGCTGAAATCCGGACGACCCAACGCGGCGATGTGCTGACGCGCCATCTCCATGACTTTTGGGTTATCAATGAGGATTTCGCCGATATCCTGACGTAAATAGTCGCGGAATGCGCGAACGATGACATTACTTTCCTGATGGATCAGGAACGGAGCAGGGCGGCTGTCAGCGGCCTTTTTAATCGCTTCCCAGTGCTTCAGACGGAAACTCAGGTCCCACTGCAGCGCTTCTGCGGATTTACCAACACCCGCAGTGCGTACGATGAGCCCCATGCCATCAGGCAGTTCCAGGCTTGCCAGCGCTTCTTTGAGTTCTGTCCGGTCATCGCCTTCGATGCGACGAGAGATACCACCCGCACGCGGGTTGTTAGGCATCAGAACCAAATAACTACCCGCCAGGCTGATAAAGGTGGTCAGTGCAGCACCTTTGTTGCCGCGTTCTTCTTTATCAATCTGAACAATCACTTCCTGACCTTCGCGCAACACATCTTTAATGTTGGGACGGCCATGGGAGTTGTAGTTAGCGGGGAAGTATTCGCGGGCAATTTCTTTTAACGGGAGGAAACCGTGACGTTCAGCGCCATAATCAACAAAAGCGGCTTCCAGACTCGGTTCAATACGGGTAATTTTACCTTTATAGATGTTGGCTTTTTTCTGCTCGTGTCCAGGACTTTCGATATCCAGATCGTACAGACGCTGCCCATCTACAAGGGCGACACGCAACTCTTCCTGCTGAGTCGCGTTAATTAACATTCTTTTCATCGTAACTTACTCATTATTCTTACATTGACGACTAAGCTGCGGGCAGAGTAATGCCTTTCCGGGTGTGAACCGATGGCCTCGTGTCTATTCGCGTCGCCAACCTCACGGTTATCGTCAGCTCAAAGAGGCGCAGAGTGTCGGTTGCCTGTATTTCATACGGAAACACAGCGCAATTATCAGGGGAACAGTCTGGGTGTTACTCTCCAGAAACGCTTCCATTATGCTCGTCGTCTTTCACGCTATCGGTGCGTTGGCTTCATCTACTCACCCCAGTCACTCACCGGAGTAAATTCTTGGGGGTTCCCAGACTTGCCGTCTTCCTACAACGCGAAATTCATAGAGCACTTACCGGTAAGGACTGCAACCCGCAGCCCGCTAACTGCCTGAAAGATCAATACGTCTTACGCCATTGCTGCGTTGATGATCGGTCGGGCAAAATTGGGTCATTCCGGAAAAGTTCTTGTTTTAACAAGATTCAACACGGAGACGACCTCATTATTCCACTGCTAACCTTGTTATAGCAAGATGACTTTTGCCATTTACCACCCGGTTACTCACAGTTTTTACACTTCCGTACAGTGATTGGTTTAATAACCACCAAATCGAAACTGTCAAACCTGTGTAATAGGGTATAGCAGTTAATATAAGCATAGAAAAATGTGTGGCGCGAATCTTGATGGCTATTTAAAATCGGCACCCATGAAAACAGAGACTCCAGCCGTAAAAATTGTTGCCATTACTGCCGACGAAGCAGGGCAACGCATCGACAACTTTCTGCGCACCCAGCTCAAAGGCGTGCCAAAAAGTATGATTTATCGCATTTTGCGTAAGGGCGAAGTGCGTGTGAATAAAAAACGCATCAAACCCGAGTACAAGCTCGAAGACGGAGATATTGTGCGTATTCCGCCAGTGCGTGTCGCTGAGCGCGAAGAAGAAGCTATTTCACCGCATCTGCAGAAGGTCGCCGCGCTGGCCGATGTTATTCTGTATGAAGATGACCATATTCTGGTGCTCAACAAACCGTCAGGCACGGCCGTGCATGGCGGCAGTGGATTAAGCTTTGGGGTAATTGAAGGTCTGCGAGCGTTACGCCCGGAGGCACGTTTCCTTGAATTGGTGCATCGCCTCGACCGTGACACGTCTGGCGTGCTGTTGGTTGCAAAAAAACGTTCCGCACTGCGTTCGCTGCATGAACAGTTGCGCGAAAAGGGAATGCAAAAAGATTACCTGGCGCTGGTAAGAGGTCAGTGGCAGTCGCATGTCAAAACCGTACAGGCGCCGCTGTTAAAGAATATTCTGCAAAGCGGTGAGCGAATCGTGCGGGTAAATCAGGAAGGTAAACCGTCGGAGACGCGATTTAAAGTGGAAGAGCGCTATGCGTTTTCCACGCTTGTGCGCTGTAGTCCGGTAACCGGGCGGACCCACCAGATTCGCGTGCATACCCAGTATGCTGGACATCCTATTGCTTTTGACGATCGCTATGGCGACCGTGAGTTCGACAAGCAGTTGGCCGGTACGGGGCTGAACCGACTGTTTCTGCATGCCGCAGCATTGAAGTTTACCCATCCGGGGACCGGTGAGGTCATGCGTGTTGAAGCCCCGATGGATAATCAGCTGAAACGCTGCCTTGAAATATTACGCAGCAAAGCCTGATGCGCGTTGCTTATCAGGCCTACCATTGCGTTATGCGCCGTAGGCCTGATAAGACGCACCGCGTCGCCATCAGGAAGATTAATCAGGCTTTCAGCGGATTCATCTCTTCCCGGCGTAGCATTTGACACAACGCAATCAGCGGCAGGCCAACCAACGTATTAGGATCGCGACCCTCCAGACGCTCAAAGAGCGCAATACCTAATCCCTCGCTTTTAAAACTGCCGGCACAATGTAACGGACGTTCTTTGCGTACGTAATCGTCAATTTCCGTCTCGCTTAAATGACGGAAATGAACATCGAACGGTTCGACTTCGGTTTGTAAATGTCCGTTTGCAGAATTATACAGCGCCAGTCCGGTGTAAAACGTCACAATATTGCCGCTGGCTTTGGTTAATTGTTGTCTGGCCTTTTCTTCTGTTAACGGTTTTCCGGTTATTTCTCCATCAAGTACACAGATTTGATCGGATCCAATAATGAGGTGTGATGTGTAGCGGTGGGCAAGAGATTGCGCTTTTTCCTGGGCCAGACGTAACACCAAATGCCGAGGTGTTTCGCCAGGCTGCGGTGTTTCATCAACCTCAGGTGCTGCACATTCGAACGGGATGGCCAGTTTTTCAAGCAAGGCGCGACGCCAGGGAGAGGTAGACGCAAGAATGAGTTGAGGCATATTTTTTCCCTCGCATATAGCGTAATGATGAGAGCCATTTTAAACTAGGGCTCTCGACCTTCAAGTTGGCTGCTATGGCCAGACTTGAGTGATTTTAAGTCGATGACCCGCAATGTGTGCGAATTATTGGCAAAAGGCAACCTCAGGCTGCCTTTTTCTTTGACTCTATGACGTTACAAAGTTAATATGCGCGCCCTATGCAAAAGGTAAAATTACCCCTGACTCTTGATCCGGTTCGTACGGCTCAAAAACGCCTCGATTATGAAGGTATCTATACTTCTGATCTGTTAGAGCGCGTCACCGATTTTGTAGTCAGTGTGGACAGTGATGTGGAATGCTCCATGTCGTTCGCGATCGATAACCAACGTCTTGCCGTTATTACCGGTGATGCGAAGGTCTCGGTTACGCTCGCATGCCAGCGTTGCGGGAAACCGTTCCCACTCCATGTCCACACAACATATTGTTTTAGTCCTGTCCGTTCTGACGAGCAGGCTGAAGCACTGCCGGAAGCGTATGAACCGATTGAGGTTAACGAATTCGGTGAAATCGATCTGCTTGCAATGGTTGAAGATGAGATTATCCTCTCCTTGCCGGTAGTTCCGGTGCATGATTCTGAACACTGTGAAGTGTCCGAGGCGGACATGGTCTTTGGTGAATTGCCTGATGAAGCGCAAAAACCAAATCCATTTGCCGTATTAGCCAGCTTAAAGCGTAAGTAATTGAGGAGTAAGGTCCATGGCCGTACAACAGAATAAACCAACCCGTTCCAAACGTGGCATGCGTCGTTCTCATGACGCTCTGACCGCAGTCACCAGCCTGTCTGTAGACAAAACTTCTGGTGAACAACACCTGCGTCACCACATCACTGCCGATGGTTTCTACCGCGGCCGTAAGGTAATCGCTAAGTAATCACGCATGGCTCAATGAATTTCCCACCTCGGTGAGAAAGACAAAGAGAACCAGCGTGATGAAGCTTAGTGAGGCTTTCCCCGGGTAACTGGGGAAACACCTAGCCGAGCAGCGACGATACCTTGACACGTCTAACCCTGGCGTTAGATGTCATGGGGGGAGATTTTGGCCCTACCGTGACAGTGCCTGCAGCACTGCAGGCACTGAATTCTAATTCGCAACTCACACTTCTTTTAGTCGGGGATCCCGATACAATCACGCCATTACTTGCCAAAGCTGACTTCGAACAACGTTCACGTCTGCAGATTATCCCTGCTCAGTCAGTTATTGCCAGTGATGCCCGGCCCTCGCAGGCTATCCGCGCCAGTCGTGGTAGCTCTATGCGTGTTGCCCTGGAGCTCGTGAAAGAAGGTCGTGCAGAAGCCTGTGTGAGCGCCGGTAATACGGGCGCGCTAATGGGACTGGCGAAGTTATTACTCAAACCCCTTGAGGGGATTGAGCGACCTGCGTTGGTGACGGTGTTGCCGCATCAGCAGAAGGGCAAAACGGTGGTGCTGGATCTCGGCGCTAACGTTGATTGCGACAGTACGATGTTGGTGCAATTTGCCGTCATGGGTTCCGTGCTGGCAGAAGAGGTGGTTGGGATTGCCAGCCCTCGCGTTGCATTGCTTAATATCGGTGAAGAAGAAACTAAGGGTCTCGACAGTATTCGGGATGCTTCTGCTGTGCTAAAAACAATCCCTTCCATTAACTATATCGGCTATCTTGAAGCCAATGAGTTGTTGACTGGCAAAACCGATGTGTTGGTTTGTGACGGCTTTACAGGCAATGTCACATTAAAGACGATGGAAGGTGTTGTAAGAATGTTCCTTTCACTGCTGAAATCTCAGGGTGAGGGCAAAAAACGGTCGTGGTGGCTGCTGTTATTAAAACGTTGGTTACAAAAAAGCCTAACGAGGCGATTCAGTCACCTCAACCCCGACCAGTATAATGGCGCCTGTCTGTTAGGATTGCGCGGCACAGTGATAAAAAGTCATGGTGCGGCCAATCAGCGAGCATTTGAAGTCGCGATTGAACAGGCAGTGCAGGCGGTGCAGCGACAAGTTCCTCAGCGAATTGCCGCTCGCCTGGAATCTGTATACCCAGCTGGATTCGAACTGCTGGATGGTGGCGAAACGACACGCTCGCGGGCGCGCAGATGATAGTGCGGTCGAGAGCGTAGCCTACCTACCCGTGATTTGTTCGTAGCGGTATATAACCAAAAAGTGACTGAGCGTACATGTATACGAAGATTATTGGTACTGGCAGCTATCTGCCTGAACAAGTGCGTACTAACGCCGATTTGGAAAAAATGGTCGAGACATCTGATGAGTGGATTGTCACTCGTACAGGTATCCGTGAACGCCATATTGCCGCGCCCAATGAAACCGTTGCGACGATGGGCTTTGCCGCCGCAAACCGCGCACTTGAAATGGCTGGCATCGATAAAGATCAAATTGGTCTGATTGTGGTTGCGACCACATCATCAACGCACGCTTTTCCGAGTGCGGCGTGCCAGATCCAAAGTATGCTGGAAATTAAAGGCTGCCCGGCGTTTGACGTCGCGGCTGCCTGCGCCGGTTTTACTTATGCCCTGAGCGTGGCTGACCTGTACGTTAAGTCCGGCGCAGTGAAGCACGCGCTGGTGATCGGGTCTGATGTGCTGGCGCGTACTTGTGATCCGACCGATCGCGGGACGATCATTATTTTTGGTGATGGTGCTGGCGCGGTGGTACTGAGTGCCTCAGAAGAGCCAGGCATTCTCTCCACTCATTTGCATGCTGATGGTCGCTATGGCGAACTGTTGACACTGCCGAATGCCGATCGTGTGAATCCGGAGAATCCGATTCATCTGACCATGGCGGGTAACGAAGTCTTTAAAGTGGCGGTTACCGAGCTTGCACACATCGTTGATGAAACGCTGGCAGCGAATAATCTCGACCGTTCTGCCCTGGACTGGTTGGTACCGCACCAGGCAAACTTGCGCATTATCAGCGCGACGGCGAAAAAGCTGGGCATGTCGATGGATAATGTCGTGGTTACGCTGGACAGACATGGCAATACGTCAGCCGCTTCCGTTCCATGTGCGTTGGACGAAGCCGTCCGCGACGGGCGAATTAAAGCCGGTCAGCTGATATTGCTTGAGGCCTTCGGGGGTGGATTCACTTGGGGCTCGGCGCTGGTTCGTTTCTAGTATAAGGATTTTAACATGACGCAATTTGCATTTGTGTTCCCGGGTCAGGGATCTCAAACCGTTGGGATGTTGTCTGAAATGGCTGCAGCCTACCCCATTGTTGAAGAAACTTTTGCTGAAGCTTCAGCTGCGCTGGGCTATGATCTGTGGGCACTTACCCAGCAGGGACCAGCAGAAGAACTGAATAAAACCTGGCAAACGCAGCCAGCGCTGTTAACGGCCTCTGTTGCATTGTACCGCGTGTGGCAGCAGCAGGGTGGCGCAACGCCTGCGCTGATGGCCGGGCATAGCCTGGGTGAATACTCCGCGTTGGTATGCGCGGGTGTCATCAACTTTGCTGATGCCGTACGCCTGGTTGAACTGCGTGGCAAATTCATGCAGGAAGCGGTGCCGGAAGGTACGGGCGGCATGTCTGCTATCATCGGCCTGGACGATGCGTCCATCGCGAAAGCCTGTGAAGAGTCAGCAGAAGGTCAGGTTGTATCACCGGTTAACTTTAACTCACCGGGCCAGGTGGTGATTGCCGGGCATAAAGAAGCCGTAGAACGTGCAGGTGCAGCATGTAAAGCTGCAGGTGCGAAACGTGCTCTGCCGCTGCCGGTTAGCGTGCCGTCTCACTGCGCGTTGATGAAACCAGCAGCAGAAAAACTGGCCGTTGAACTGCAGAAGATCACTTTTAATGCACCGACCGTTCCGGTTGTGAACAATGTCGATGTGAAGTGCGAAACCCACGCAGACGCGATCCGCGATGCGCTGGTTCGCCAACTGTACAGCCCGGTTCAGTGGACCAAAACCGTCGAGTTTATGGCGTCCCAGGGCGTAGAGCATCTGTATGAAGTGGGGCCGGGTAAAGTCCTCACGGGTCTGACAAAACGTATTGTTGATACCCTGACTGCTTCGGCATTGAATGAGCCGGCGGCGCTGACTGCGGCGCTTGCGCAATAAAAGAGGAAAACCATGAGTTTTGAAGGAAAAATCGCGCTGGTTACCGGTGCAAGCCGTGGCATTGGCCGCGCAATTGCTGAAACACTCGTTGCCCGTGGCGCGAAAGTGATCGGCACTGCAACCAGCGAAAGCGGTGCGCAGGCCATTAGCGATTACTTAGGTGCAAATGGTAAAGGTCTGGTGTTGAATGTGACCGATCCTGCATCTATCGAATCTGTTCTGGGAAATATTCGCGCAGAATTTGGGGAAGTCGATATTCTGGTTAATAATGCCGGGATTACTCGTGATAACCTGTTAATGCGCATGAAAGATGACGAGTGGAACGATATCATCGAAACCAACCTGTCATCTGTTTTCCGTCTGTCAAAAGCGGTAATGCGCGCTATGATGAAAAAGCGTCATGGTCGTATTATCACTATTGGTTCTGTGGTTGGTACCATGGGAAATGCGGGTCAGGCCAACTACGCTGCGGCGAAAGCGGGTTTGATCGGCTTCAGTAAATCACTGGCACGTGAAGTTGCGTCTCGTGGCATTACTGTAAACGTTGTTGCTCCGGGCTTTATTGAAACGGACATGACGCGTGCGCTGACTGATGAGCAGCGTGCGGGTACGCTGGCGGCAGTTCCTGCGGGGCGCCTTGGCTCCCCAAATGAAATCGCCAATGCGGTTGCATTTTTAGCTTCTGACGAAGCAAGTTACATCACAGGTGAGACTTTGCATGTCAACGGCGGGATGTACATGGTTTAACCACGAGATAAAAAAATTTGCGTTATTAGGGTGAATGCCCTCAAAATAACGCAAAATCGTGGTAAGACCTGCCGGGATTTAGTTGCAAATTTTTCAACATTTTATACACTACGAAAACCATCGCGAAAGCGAGTTTTGATAGGAAATTTAAGAGTATGAGCACTATCGAAGAACGCGTTAAGAAAATTATCGGCGAACAGCTGGGCGTTAAGCAGGAAGAAGTAACCAACAATGCTTCCTTCGTTGAAGACCTGGGCGCAGATTCTCTTGACACCGTTGAGCTGGTAATGGCTCTGGAAGAAGAGTTTGATACTGAGATTCCGGACGAAGAAGCTGAGAAAATCACTACCGTTCAGGCTGCCATTGATTACATCAACGGTCACCAGGCGTAAGTGAACATCTCCAGGCGGTCATTCGACCGCCTGAGTTTTATCTTTTTATCCCACTTGAATTATTTTCCCTCCCTGGAGGACAACCGTGTCTAAGCGTCGTGTAGTTGTGACCGGACTGGGCATGTTGTCTCCTGTCGGCAATACCGTAGAGTCTACCTGGAAAGCTCTCCTTGCCGGTCAGAGTGGCATCAGCCTGATCGACCATTTCGATACTAGCGCCTATGCAACGAAATTTGCTGGCTTAGTAAAGGATTTTAACTGTGATGACATTATCTCGCGCAAAGAACAGCGCAAGATGGATGCCTTCATTCAATATGGAATTGTCGCTGGCGTTCAGGCCATGCAGGATTCTGGTCTCGAAATTACGGAAGAGAACGCTCACCGTGTTGGCGCCGCTATTGGCTCCGGTATTGGTGGTCTCGGTCTTATCGAAGAAAACCATACCTCGCTGGTAAACGGTGGACCACGTAAGATCAGTCCATTCTTCGTTCCGTCGACGATTGTTAACATGGTGGCCGGTCACTTGACCATCATGTACGGCCTGCAAGGGCCAAGCATCTCCATCGCTACCGCCTGCACTTCAGGCGTGCATAACATCGGTCATGCCGCGCGTATCATTGCATACGGCGACGCAGACGCGATGGTTGCGGGTGGTGCTGAAAAAGCCAGTACACCGCTGGGTGTGGGTGGTTTTGGCGCAGCACGTGCGCTGTCTACGCGTAATGATAACCCGCAAGCGGCAAGCCGCCCGTGGGACAAAGAGCGTGACGGTTTTGTGCTGGGCGACGGCGCAGGTATGGTGGTACTGGAAGAGTACGAGCATGCAAAAGCGCGTGGTGCAAAAATTTACGCTGAAGTGGTCGGTTTTGGGATGAGCAGCGATGCTTACCATATGACTTCGCCGCCGGAAAACGGCGCGGGTGCTGCACTGGCGATGGTCAACGCATTACGTGACGCGGCTATCGAACCCGGTCAGATTGCCTATGTCAACGCACATGGCACGTCTACACCAGCAGGCGATAAAGCGGAAACTCAGGCAGTGAAATCTGTCTTTGGTGATGCGGCACGTAGCGTGATGGTCAGTTCGACCAAATCCATGACCGGACACCTGTTGGGTGCGGCGGGCGCGGTAGAGTCTATTTTCTCTATTCTGGCGCTGCGCGATCAGGCGGTTCCACCAACCATCAACCTGGATAACCCGGATGAAGGTTGTGACCTGGACTTTGTTCCGCACGAAGCACGTCAGGTCAGCGGCATGGAATATGCTCTTTGTAACTCCTTCGGCTTTGGTGGTACTAACGGTTCGGTGATCTTTAAAAAGATCTAAGTCCCGCAGGTAACTTACCTGGCGTCATAAAAAAGGTCCGCTTGCGGGCCTTTTTTTATTCGATTTTTCGACCTTGTCCTGGCTTTGGCATCCTGCCAAACTAGCGGACCACGAATAAGGAGCCACCATGTTCTTAATTAATGGCCGTGAGCAGGGCACGTTGGTTGCAAGCGATCGTGCGACGCAGTTTGGTGACGGATGTTTTACCACTGCGCGAATTGTCGATGGTAATGTGTGTTTTCTTTCGGCGCATCTCCAGCGTTTAGACGACGCATGCAAAAAATTGCTGATCCCCTTCGATAAGTGGTCAGAACTGCAAGATGAAATGCAAATGCTGGCGGTCGGGCATACACGTGGTGTACTGAAAGTGATCATCAGTCGTGGTAGCGGGGGCAGGGGCTATAGTGGCGCGAACTGTCATTCGCCTACGCGTATTCTCTCTACTTCTGCCTTTCCCACACATTACGCTCGTTGGCAGAACGATGGGATTGTTCTGGCTGTAAGTCCTGTGCGTCTGGGGCGCAATCCGATGCTTGCCGGAATTAAACACTTGAACCGACTGGAGCAGGTGCTGATTCGTTCTCATCTTGAGCAGACAGACGCCGATGAAGCGCTGGTTCTTGACAGTGAGGGATGGGTTACGGAATGCTGTGCGGCTAATGTGTTCTGGCGTAAAGACGATGTCGTTTATACCCCTCGACTGGATCAGGCTGGCGTGAACGGCATTATGCGACAATTCTGTATGCGGATGCTGGCACAATCACCGTTCAAGATTGTCGACGTGTATGCGCGGGAAGAGGACGTGATGCAGGCGGATGAGATGGTTGTCTGTAATGCATTAATGCCGGTGGTTCCCGTGCGTGCCTGTGGTGACAGGATGTTGTCTTCACGTTTGTTATTCGATTTTTTAGCCCCACTTTGTGAGCACCCAAATTAGTCATGAAAAAATTGTTACGCGTTGTTCTTTTATTGCTGGTTGTGCTGGGCATTGCCACGGGTGTGGGAATGTGGAAAGTTCGCCATCTGGCGGACAGTAAATTATTGATTAAAGATGAAACGATTTTTACGCTGAAAGCGGGCACGGGTCGTCTGGCTCTGGGTGAGCAGCTGTATGCAGATAAGGTGATTAATCGTCCACGCGTATTCCAGTGGTTACTGCGTATTGAACCCGACCTTTCGCATTTTAAAGCCGGGACCTACCGGTTGACGCCTGATATGACCGTACGGGAAATGTTGCAACTGCTGGAAAGCGGAAAAGAAGCACAGTTCCCATTACGTCTGGTTGAGGGCATGCGCCTGAGTGATTACCTTAAACAGCTGCGCGATGCGCCCTATATCAAGCACACATTGAGCGACGACAACTATGCTACCGTTGCCGAGGCGCTGAAGCTGGAGAACCCGGAATGGGTGGAAGGCTGGTTCTGGCCGGATACCTGGATGTATACCGCCAACACCTCGGATGTGGCGCTGCTGAAGCGTGCGCACCAGAAAATGGTCAAAGCTGTTGATACTGCCTGGGAAGGGCGTGCCGAAGGTCTACCGTATACCGACAAAAATCAGCTGGTGACCATGGCCTCTATTATTGAAAAAGAAACCGCTGTGGCCAGCGAGCGCGATCAGGTGGCCTCGGTGTTTATAAACCGTTTACGTATTGGCATGCGCTTACAGACCGATCCGACCGTGATTTACGGGATGGGCACACGGTATAATGGTAAATTGTCGCGCGCCGACCTGGAAACGCCGACTGCGTATAACACCTACACCATTACCGGGCTGCCGCCAGGCCCGATTGCTATGCCGGGCGAAGCCTCATTGCAGGCCGCCGCGCATCCGGCAAAAACACCGTATCTCTATTTCGTGGCTGACGGTAAAGGTGGTCACACGTTTAATACCAATCTTGCCAGCCACAACCGATCTGTGCAGGATTATCTGAAAGTGCTTAAGGAAAAAAATGGGCAGTAATTATATCGTCATCGAGGGCCTGGAAGGCGCCGGAAAAACTACCGCGCGGGATGTAGTGGTGGAGACACTTGAGCAACTCGGTATCCGCGACATGGTGTTTACCCGCGAGCCAGGTGGGACCCAGCTGGCAGAGAAATTAAGAAGCCTGGTGCTGGACATCAAGTCGGTCGGTGACGAAGTGATTACCGATAAAGCGGAAGTGCTGATGTTCTACGCCGCACGTGTTCAGCTGGTCGAAACCGTCATTAAGCCTGCGTTGGCAAAAGGTGCCTGGGTGATTGGCGACCGTCACGATCTGTCGACCCAGGCCTATCAGGGCGGTGGCCGTGGCATCGACCAAACGATGCTGGCCACTCTGCGTGATGCGGTACTCGGTGATTTTCGCCCGGACCTGACGCTCTATCTGGATGTGACGCCTGAAGTGGGTTTAAAGCGTGCCCGTGCTCGTGGTGAGCTGGACCGCATTGAACAGGAGTCTTTTGACTTCTTTAATCGCACCCGTGCCCGCTATCTGGAACTGGCGGCGATAGATCCCAGTATCCGTACCATAGATGCCACGCAGCCGCTTGAAGCTGTCATGAATGATATCCGTAGCACCATTACCCACTGGGTACAGGAGCAGGGCGCATGAAATGGTATCCATGGTTACGACCCGATTTTGAAAAACTTGTCGCCAGTTACCAGGCGGGTCGCGGTCACCATGCGTTACTGATTCAGGCGTTACCCGGTATGGGTGACGACGCGCTGATTTACGCCCTGAGTCGCTATCTGATGTGCCAGCAGCCGGAAGGGCATAAAAGCTGCGGACGTTGCCGTGGTTGCCAGTTGATGCAGGCAGGAACGCATCCTGACTATTATTCTCTGCTGCCGGAAAAAGGAAAGAACACGCTGGGTGTTGACGCGGTGCGTGAAGTCACTGAAAAGCTGTACGAACATTCGCGTCTGGGCGGTGCCAAAGTGGTGTGGATCCCCGATGCTGCCCAGTTAACGGATGCGGCAGCCAATGCCCTGCTAAAGACGTTAGAAGAGCCGCCGGCGCAAACGTGGTTTTTCCTGGCTACTACCGAGCCGGCACGCTTACTTGCCACATTACGCAGCCGTTGTCGATTGCATCACCTTGCTCCCCCGGAGGAATCGTATGCGGTTTCCTGGTTGGCCCGCGAAGTGACTGCCCCGCAGGATGCACTTCTTAGCGCACTACGCCTGAGCGCCGGGTCTCCTGGGGCGGCACTAATGTTGCTTCAGGCAGAAAGCTGGGCGCACCGTAGCGATTTTTGCGCGGCACTGGCGAACACCTTGCATTCCGGCGACTGGTATCAGCTGCTGGCGGCGCTCAACCATGAACAAGCTGCAGCCCGCTTACACTGGCTGGCAACGCTGTTTACGGATGCGCTCAAACGTCCGTATGGTGCTGCCCATTTAACTAACCCTGATGCACTGGCGTTGATTTCATCCATTGCTGAACGGTTCTCCGTGGCGCAGATTCAGGCGATGCTGGGTGATGTATGCCACTGCCGTCAGCAACTGCTCAACGTGACGGGTGTCAATCGTGAACTGGTATTAACCGATCTTATCCTGCGTATTGAGCATTACCTGCAACCAGGCGCCGTACTGCCTGTTCCCCATCTTTGAGAGAGACATTATGTTTTTAGTCGACTCACACTGCCATCTTGATGGCCTGGATTATCAATCTCTGCATAAGGACGTGGATGACGTGCTGGCGAAAGCGGCAGCGCGTGATGTGAAGTTTTGTCTTGCCGTAGCGACCACCTTACCCGGATACCGCAATATGCGCGACCTGGTTGGCGAGCGCGATAATGTGGTGTTCTCCTGCGGTGTACATCCGTTAAATCAGGATGAAACCTATGATGTAGAAGACCTGCGTCGCTTTGCCGCGGAAGACGGCGTGGTGGCGATGGGGGAAACCGGGCTGGACTATTTCTACACCCCGGAAACCAAAGTGCGTCAGCAGGAGTCGTTCATTCATCACATTCAGATTGGCCGCGAACTGCAAAAACCAGTGATCGTCCATACCCGTGATGCGCGAGCCGATACGCTATCGATTCTGCGAGAAGAAAACGTGACGGATTGTGGCGGCGTACTACACTGTTTTACAGAGGACAGGGAAACTGCGGGCAAATTGCTGGATCTCGGATTCTATATCTCTTTTTCCGGCATCGTCACGTTCCGTAACGCCGAACAGTTACGCGACGCCGCGCGCTATGTTCCTTTGGATCGCTTGTTAGTTGAGACTGACTCTCCGTACCTTGCGCCGGTACCGCATCGTGGTAAAGAGAACCAGCCCGCCATGGTTCGTGATGTCGCAGAGTATATGGCCGTATTGAAAGGTGTTGCCGTTGAAGAACTGGCGCAAATCACCACTGATAACTTTGCCCGCCTGTTTCACATCAACGCTTCGCGCCTGCAATCTATCCGTTAATTGAGTTTTTTTAAAGCTCGTAATTAATAAGTAAACCGAGTAAAGTTCACCGCCATAAAATGGGCGGTGAATAACCAGTTAGACACATTCAGATACTCATTTTATCGGATTGTGCGAATTTTACGGCTATCCACAGCTGAATTGTGATAGCCGTCAAACAAAAATAAGCTGAATTATTTTACTCTGTGTAATAAATAAAGGGTACTTAGATGCCCTGTTCACGGCGAGGTTCTCCCCCCTCGCCAATGCGTGAGAACGTAGAATACGCAAAATCATTCAAGCAGCATCAAGGCGGCAAGTGAGTGAATTGCAGGAGCTTACTTAAGTAAGTGACTGGGATGAACGAGCGCAGCCAACGCTGAGGCGGTTTGAAGGATAAAGTGTATAAGCACAAATACTCAGGAGCACTCCTAATTATGTTTAAGAATGCATTTGCTAACCTGCAAAAGGTCGGTAAATCGCTGATGCTGCCGGTATCCGTACTCCCGATCGCAGGTATCCTGCTGGGCGTCGGTTCCGCTAACTTCAGCTGGCTGCCAGCCGTTGTATCGCACGTTATGGCAGAAGCAGGCGGTTCTGTTTTTGCAAACATGCCGTTGATTTTTGCCATCGGTGTCGCGTTAGGCTTCACCAACAATGACGGTGTTTCCGCACTGGCTTCAGTGGTTGCCTACGGCATCATGGTCAAGACCATGGCTGTGGTTGCGCCGCTGGTTCTGCATTTACCTGCTGAAGAGATCGCAGCTAAACACCTTGCTGATACGGGTGTTCTCGGGGGGATTATCTCCGGTGCGATAGCAGCGTATATGTTCAACCGTTTCTACCGTATCAAACTGCCTGAGTATCTTGGCTTCTTTGCCGGTAAGCGCTTCGTTCCAATTATTTCTGGTCTGGCTGCCATCTTTACGGGTGTGGTCCTGTCCTTTATTTGGCCGCCGATCGGTACTGCTATCCAGACATTCTCCCAATGGGCTGCATACCAGAACCCGGTTGTGGCGTTCGGTATCTACGGCTTCATTGAACGCTGCCTGGTACCGTTTGGTCTGCACCATATCTGGAACGTTCCATTCCAGATGCAGATTGGCGAATACACCAACGCTGCGGGCCAGGTGTTCCACGGCGATATCCCTCGCTATATGGCGGGTGACCCGACTGCGGGCATGCTGTCTGGTGGCTTCCTGTTCAAAATGTACGGTCTGCCGGCTGCCGCTATTGCTATCTGGCATTCTGCAAAACCAGAAAACCGCGCGAAAGTGGGCGGTATCATGATCTCCGCGGCGCTGACCTCGTTCCTGACCGGTATTACCGAGCCGATCGAGTTCTCCTTCATGTTCGTGGCGCCGATCCTGTACATCATCCACGCGATTCTGGCAGGCCTGGCATTCCCGATCTGTATCCTGCTGGGTATGCGTGACGGTACGTCGTTCTCTCATGGTCTGATCGACTTTATCGTTCTGTCCGGTAACAGCAGTAAACTGTGGCTGTTCCCAATTGTCGGTGCTGGCTATGCTATCGCCTACTACACCATCTTCCGTGTGCTGATCAAAGCGCTGGACCTGAAAACCCCGGGTCGTGAAGACGCGACTGAAGACAGCAAAGCGGGCGCAACGGGTGAAATGGCTCCGGCCTTAGTTGCTGCTTTCGGCGGAAAAGAAAACATCACTAACCTCGATGCGTGCATTACGCGTCTGCGTGTCAGCGTGGCTGATGTCGCCAAAGTGGATCAGGCTGGCCTGAAGAAACTGGGTGCAGCAGGCGTGGTGGTTGCGGGTTCTGGTGTTCAGGCTATTTTCGGCACCAAGTCCGATAACCTGAAAACTGAAATGGATGAATACATCCGTAACAGTTAAGCCGTAAGATGTTGGGGAGAACTAAGGCAGCCTGCGGGCTGCCTTTTTTAATGCATTAATTGGCCTGAACACGAATCGGCGCGGTGGCAGCAAATAGCCATGGACGAGCATCACTGTTTACGCGCGGTGACAAGGTTTCTCTGACTTGCTGATGGTAATCATCAATCCACTGCTTTTCGCTCTCGCTCAGCAGATGCAACTCAACCAGATTCAAATCAATAGGCACCAGCGTCAACGTGGAGAAGCGGCAAAAGCCAGGGCGACTGTCGATAATTTCCACCTGATTCTCAATGCGGATACCGTATTGTCCGGCCAGATAATATCCTGGTTCGATGGTGATAATGTTGCCCGCAACCAGAGGCCAGGGATTCACTTTCTTCGCAATGCGGTGCGGCTGCTCGTGGATCAACAACTGATGTCCGACACCGTGGCCGGTGCCATGATCGTAATCCAGGCCCAGCGCCCAAAGTGCCCGACGGCTAAACGCATCCAGTTGATGCCCCTGAGTACCGCTCGGGAATTGCAACGTGATCAGCGATAAAAAGCCTTTCAGCACTGCAGTGTAATGCAGTCGACGCTGTGGATCCTGCGGGCCAAAGGCGAGGGTGCGCGTTGTATCCGTAGTGCCGTTCTGATACTGACCACCAGAATCATTTAAATACATCGCCTGAGAGGTGATGGGGGTATTGGTTTTTTCGCTGGAATGATAATGACACATTGCCGCATTGCTGGCTGATGCTGAGATCGTACCAAAACTTTGTTCAATAAACCCAGGCTGCTGCTGGCGAAACGCCAACTGTTTTTCCTGGGCTTCCAGTTCGGTTACCGGATTACCCGCCGCCTCACGTAAGGGGACTTCATGCGCCAGCCAGGCGAGGAAGTTCACCCAAGCGACACCATCCTGCTCATGACATTCGCGATAACCCGCTAGTTCTGTGTCATTTTTATGTGCTTTGATAAGCGTTATGGGATCGGGTGCCCAGAGGAGTTCGCCGCCGTGCTGTTCAATGGCGAATCGCAGTGCAACTGGTGCATAGTCTTTATCGACCAGGAAGCGTTTCCCGTGGGCAAGTTGCTGGCAGCGAGACAGAAAATCCTCTTGTGGCGAAATCGTTAATGCGTTCAGTAGCGCTTCGGGTAACTGCTGCGTTTTGTTGGCATCCACGAACCACTCCAGTTCACCACTGCGATGCAGCAAGGCAAACGAAAAAGGCACCGGAACCATATTGAGATCTGAACCGCGCACATTGAGCAGCCAGGCGATGTTATCGGGCAGGGTGATTGCCAGGAAGTCAGCCTGATGCTGAGCAAGTTGCTCGACGATCCGTGCGCGTTTCTGCGCACTGCTTTCGCCGCTGATCTCAATGGGCATTTCGCGGATGATGCCGCAGGGGGCAGCCGGACGGTCGAGCCAAACTGTATCGAAGGGGTCGGTTTCCAGCGCGACCAGTTCGCAATGAGTGGCCGAAAGCGCCTCAAACTGGCTGTTGACCATCAGCAGAGGCTCAAAGCCAATGCGGGTACCTGCTGGCACATGCGTCTGCAAATAATCGGCTAGCGGCTCGTCGTGTAAATGATGAATCTCGAAATCGTCCAGGGAGACTTCGTTACGGACCTGGACCTGGTAACGTCCATCGACAAACATCAATGCGCGATCGCGAAGCACCAGTGCCAGACCGGCTGAGCCGCTAAAGCCGGTAAGCCAGGCCAGTTTATTGTCGTGTGGTGTGCAATCCTCACTCTGATGAGCATCGGCGCGTGGAACAATCATACCATCCAGTCCCTGTGCTAACAGGAGATTGCGCAGGGCGGAAAGGGGCGTTGAGTTATGCATAGTTACCTTCAGGCCTTAACGGAACGGCGGTTCGTTGAACGTACGTAGTTTGCGGGAATGCAGGCGATCGCCTTCGGCGCGAAGCCGATCGATTGCCCGAATACCGATTTGCAGATGCTCGGAAATTGCACCTTCATAAAAACGGTTGGCCTGGCCTGGCAGTTTAATCTCTCCGTGCAGCGGTTTATCGGAGACGCAAAGCAGGGTGCCGTAAGGTACGCGGAAACGGTAACCCTGCGCGGCAATCGTGGCGCTCTCCATATCGATAGCGACGGCACGACTGAGGTTAAAACGCAGCGCAGAGGCAGAATAGCGTAGCTCCCAGTTACGGTCGTCAGTGGTGACGACGGTGCCGGTACGCAGTCGCTGTTTGACCTCTTCACCGGGCATGCCGCTGACCTCTTTGGTCGCGTCATACAGCGCGCGCTGGACTTCGGCGATGCTCGGAATCGGAATATCTGGCGGCAGTACGGCATCCAGCACGTGGTCGTCGCGTAGGTAGGCGTGGGCGAGAACGTAATCACCTATGGCCTGGCTCTCACGCAGGCCACCACAGTGCCCAATCATTAGCCAGACGTCAGGACGCAGGACCGCCAGGTGATCGCAAATGGTTTTGGCGTTTGACGGGCCAACGCCGATATTCACCAGTGTGATCCCCTGACCGTCGGCGGTGATTAAATGCCAGGCGGGCATCTGGTGCTTCTTCCAGGCAAGATCGGAAATAGCCTCTTCCGGTGCCTCAGTTTCTGCGGTAATCCAAATTCCACCTGCGCATGACAGCGCAATATACGGACTGTCCGGGTCGAGGATCTGGCTACAGCCCCAGCGCACAAACTCATCGACATAGCGAGTGTAGTTGGTGAACAGTACGAAGGGCTGAAAATGTTCTACCGGTGTGCCGGTGTAATGGCGCAGGCGTGCAAGTGAAAAATCAACGCGTCGGGCGTCGAAGTGCGACAGGGGAGAAAATTCTGCCGGGTGAAATGTTCCATCCGCGGTTTCATCGCCAATCTGCGACAGTTCGGTAGTGGGGAAATGGCGCGTTAATCCGGCGCTCATGGAGCGGTCGAGCGTCAACTCAGAACCGTCTATCACGTAGGGGTAGGGGATCTCGTGCTGGGACGGTTCGACAGAGATATGCGCATCGTAATCCTGGTACAGCAGGGTGAGCTGTTCTTCAAGATAAGGTCGGAACAGAGACGGGCGAGTAATGGTCGTGGTATAGCAGCCAGCATGGGTAAAACGGCCATAGGCGCGTGTTTTTGGAGGATTCGTTGCGCTGCCATCCCAGGTCACAGAAAGTGAAGGGTAAACAAAAAGACCTTTATCTCGGGCGATGATGTCAGGAAGCGTCCCGGTTTCAATGTACTTGCCAATGGCGCTACGCAGAGCCTTAACTGATTGCTCATACAATGCGTCCAGTTTATCCAGTGCCTGAGCCGGGGTCAGGCTGGAGCCCTTATTGTTCATGTCTGTCTCCTTGTTCCACAGATGTGCTGCTCTCCCGATAGTATGTCACAGGAATGTGAAACAAAAGTCAGACGTTAAGGAAGAATCTGCGAAGGCCGAACGGCCTTCGCAGAACGGCTTAGCCGTGTGGTTTATCTTTCATCAGAATTGCGGTCGCGGCAGAAATAAGACACCCCGCCATTAGGTATATGGCTACGCTGTGCCAGTTTCCGCCCGAGAAGGTCACCAGTGCCGCGGCAATAAACGGGGTAAAGCCGCCGCCAACGACGCTGGCTACCTGATAGCCAACGCCAGCACCGCTGTAACGGTAACTGGCGCCAAACAACCCGGTAAACATTGGCTGTTGCACGCAGACCACCATGTCGTGGGCGATGTTTGCCAGCATAATGGCGAAGAATACAATCCAAAAGATAGACTGTGCCTCAAGGGCCATAAAGAACGGAAAGGCACAGAGCGTGCCGACCAGAGCGCCGGTAATGTAGACCCGTCGGCGGCCGAAGCGGTCAGCAAGCCAGGCGAAACAGGGGATGGTCAGACAGCTCAACCCACCAACTAACAGACCGATATTCAGAAATAGCTCGCGCGGTAGACCCAGATTTTGCGTGGAATAGTTGAGTGCAAACGCGGTGACGATATACATGGTCAGCAGCTCACACAGGCGCAGGGCGATTATCTTTAAAAATGCGCCCGGATGGCGGATTAACGCCTCAACGACCGGCAGCCGCTTTTTCTCGGGCAGAGGTTCCTGTTTTTGCTGCTCGAACTCAGCTGATTCATCCATGCGGTTACGCATCCATAATGCACCAAGTACCAGCACGATGCTGAACAGGAATGGGATGCGCCAGCCCCAACTCAGGAACTGCTCATCGGTTGTTTGCGAACTGATCAGCGAAACCAATCCGGTCGAGAGCAATAGGCCAACGCCATAACCCACCTGCACGCCGCTGCTGTAGAAGGCTTTTTTATTTTTTGGCGCGCTTTCGACAGAGAGTAACGCCGCGCCGCCCCATTCGCCGCCGACGGCAAAACCCTGAATGGCGCGTAGTGTTACCAGCAGTACTGGAGCCCACCAACCGATAGTGTCAAAAGAGGGGATGATGCCAATCAACGCCGTGGCAATACCCATCACCCAGACGGTAAGCATCAGCATACGTTTGCGGCCAAGACGATCGCCGAAGTGACCGAAGATAACTCCGCCTAATGGGCGGAATAAAAATCCGACACCAAAGGTGGCAAAGGCCGCGAGCGTGCCCATCGCCGGGCTGACTTGCGGGAAAAACTCGCGGTTAAAGACTAACGCGGCGGTGATGCCATACAGAAGAAAATCATACCAATCGACCACGGCACCGGCGAAGCTGCCCAGTGCGGCACGTCGAGCGCGATCGCGATGATGTAAAGAGGAGTCCTCCTGAGGACTCGCGGAGATGAGGGTGGAATCCATAGCTATCCTGTCTGTACTGATTTTTTGTTATTAGTATTGGAATAAGGTTACGCACATTGCAGTCGATATATTAGCGACTGTGATGAGACTACCGCGACAGGCGGGAAGAGAAAACGATTTTATCTGTTACAACGGAGTAAGATGACAAATAGGACGAAAGAGAAAGTAGAAAAACAAAAAGCCTGCTTAGTTTCCTAAGCAGGCTTCTTAAATTTGGCTCCTCTGACTGGACTCGAACCAGTGACATACGGATTAACAGTCCGCCGTTCTACCGACTGAACTACAGAGGAATCGTGTGAACGAGGCGCATATTAGCGAGGGGCGCGGGTGTTGTCAAAGGGGTAAATGCAATTGCGAGTTTGTTTGCTGACAAAATCAACAAAGCGGCGATCTTTCCCGCTTTTTAGATTGTTGCCCTATTCTGGTGCGCCACAGCATGTGGTGGGGCAGAGGAAAAGACGGCTGCCAGGGTAAAGAATATTTATCATTGACCTCCAGGCCTTGTTTTACGGGCACTGAGCGCTGTGGCCCGTACTCACTCGAAACTGGCAAGCATTTTGCAAACCTGATGAACATGACTGCCAGCACGGGTTCTGGTATTCCGACAGGAGGCAAAATGAACTTCAGACGGCTGAAATATTTCGTAAAAATCGTCGATATTGGTAGCCTGACCCAGGCAGCGGAAGTGTTGCATATTGCGCAACCCGCGTTGAGCCAACAGGTTGCTACGCTGGAAGGCGAACTGGATCAACAGTTGCTGATTCGTACTAAGCGCGGCGTGACACCGACTGACGCTGGAAAGGTGCTTTATACCCACGCCCGCACGATTTTGCGGCAGTGCGAGCAGGCGCAGCTTGCCGTCAGTAATATCGGACAGACCTTGAGCGGCCAGGTGTCTATTGGCCTTGCCCCCGGGACGGCAGCGTCATCTATCACCATGCCGTTATTACAGACCGTGCGCGCCGAACTGCCAGAGGTGTTGATCTACCTGCATGAGAACAGTGGAGCGGCGCTAAACGAAAAGTTGCTCAGTGGTCAGCTCGACATGGCCGTACTCTACGAACGTTCTCCGATCGCAGGTATTACTAGCCAGCCATTGCTAAAAGAGGATCTTTTCCTTGTCGGCACACGAGATTGTCCAGGGCAAAGTGTTGATTTAGCCGCTGTAGCCCAGATGAATCTGTTTCTTCCCCGGGATTACAGCGCGGTGCGTTTACGTGTAGATGAAGCATTTTCATTACGCCGTTTAACGGCCAAAGTGATTGGGGAAATTGAGTCTATTTCCACCTTAACCGCAGCGATTGCCAGTGGCATGGGGGTGACTGTTTTACCGGAGTCCGCTGCTCGTTCACTCTGCAATGCGGCAAATGGCTGGATGGCGCGTATTACCACCCCATCGATGAGTTTGCCGTTATCGTTGAACGTGTCGGCCAGGGGGAGTTTATCGCCTCAGGCTCAGGCGGTGAAAGAGATCCTGTTGTCGCTTGTCGGTAGCCCGGCACTGGAAAACCGTGAACTGCAGTTAGTGAGTTAAACCTTATTCCGTGCAGGAATAAGATGCAGGTTTTTATTATTTGTTATGCCGGTCATCAGACTTTAACAATAGCGTAATGTCTGATGTATCCGGAGTGTAGAGTGAATTTCCAGCAACTTAAAATCATCCGTGAAGCGGCACGTCAGGATTACAACCTGACGGAGGTCGCGAATATCCTTTATACCTCGCAATCGGGGGTAAGCCGCCATATTCGCGAGCTTGAAGATGAACTGGGTATCGAAATATTTATCCGCCGTGGTAAACGCCTACTTGGTATGACCGAACCGGGTAAAGCCCTGCTGGTTATCGCTGAACGTATTCTCAATGAAGCCAGCAATGTTCGCCGACTTGCCGATCTGTTTACCAATGACACTTCCGGAGTGCTGACGATTGCCACTACCCATACGCAGGCACGTTATAGCCTGCCTGCGGTGATTAAAGCGTTTCGCGAACTCTTCCCTGAAGTTCGCCTGGAGTTAATTCAGGGCACGCCGCAGGAAATCGACGCACTATTGCAAAATGGTGGGGCAGATATCGGTATTGCCAGCGAGCGGTTAAGCAGCGATCCCCTATTGGTGGCTTTTCCATGGTTTCGTTGGCATCACAGCCTGCTCGTACCTCACGATCATCCGCTAGTCCTGACGTCCCCGCTGACGCTGGAGGCCATTGCTCGCTGGCCGCTTATTACTTACCGCCAGGGCATCACCGGGCGTTCACGTATTGATGAGGCATTTGCCCGCAAAGGATTACTGCCAGATATTATCCTCAGCGCGCAGGACTCTGATGTGATCAAGACCTATGTGGCGCTGGGACTGGGCATTGGGCTGGTGGCGGAGCAATCCAGCGGTGAACAGGAAGAGGGGACGCTCACCCGTCTGGATACCCGGCATTTATTCGATGCCAATACTGTCTGGCTTGGCTTGAAACGCGGTCAATTACAACGTAATTACGTTTGGCGATTCATCGAGTTATGCAATGCAGGGTTATCCGTGGAGGAGATCAAGCGACAAGCGATGGAGCCAGATGATGAAGTAATGATTGATTATCAGATATAAAAAAAAGCCCGCTTAGAGCCTATTCCATTAGGACTATTTTGCTTGCCATTTCGAACCTGGGCAGTGCTCAGAATCCTCACGTACTACGTGTACGCTCCGGTTCTTCCGCGCTTGAGTCAGTAAAATCAGCCCGGGTAATTTGGAATTGATTAAGTAATAATGTTCTATGGAATAAGACAACAGTTGGTTTTATGGAAAAAACACACTCTGACTCGTCTGTCACAAAGTGCAAGATTATCGCGACAGGAATTGCCTTACCGTCAACGTGCGTCACCTCTGCCGAACTGGCGTCGCGCGGCATCGACTGGAATCACGAAGAATCTTCACTTATTTTCGGCGATGGCGCGGCATGTGCGATTGTCGAACGTGGCAACGGGCGTAGCGGTATTGTCGCCAGTCTGATTGAGATGTACCCCGATGGCAGCGAGTTATGTGAAATTCGCGCAGGTGGCACACGCTGTAATCCGCGTGCAGGTATGGCTGAAAACGATTTCTTGTTTCATATGCAGGGCTATCCCTTGTTTCGTTACGCCTCTTCGCTAATTGAAGACTATTTCGCCCGGCTGTTGCAAAAAAGCGGCCTGACGCTGGCAGATGTTGCGACTGTAGTGCCGCATCAGGCAAGCCATCTTTCCCTTGAACATATGCGCAAACGTCTGCATGTCCCGGCCGCGACAATGGTAGATATTTATCGTCATTATGGTAATCAGGTTGCCGCTTCGATCCCAATGGCGCTGCATGAAGCCGTTAACAGCGGTCGGTTTACGCCGGGCAACCCGGTGATGCTGATAGGCACAGCAGCCGGTCTGACGTTGGCTGGCTTGGTATTACTGCCATGAAAGTTCTGGTGACTGGTGCAACCAGCGGCCTCGGACGCAACGCGGCGCAATATTTGCTGGAAAACGGCCATCAGGTCGTGGCGACGGGACGTAATCAACGAGTGGGCGAACAACTGGCGCAGGTCGGTGCGCATTTTATCCCGCTGGATCTGACGCAAGCCCGTCAAAATGACTGTATTCGGTTAATGACTGGCTGTGACGCGGTGTGGCACTGCGCCGCCAAATCCTCGCCCTGGGGCAAACAGGCGGAATTTTTCCTCGCCAATGTGCTGGCAACCCGCGTGTTGGCGCAGGCCGCCGGACATGCCCAGATACCGCGCTTTATCCATATTTCGACCCCTGCGGTCTACTTTGATTTTCAGCATCATTACGTTCTGCCGGAAAGCTACCGTGCGCGCGCTTTTTCCAGCCATTACTCCAACAGCAAATTTCAGGCGGAGCAGGAAATTAGCGGTGCCGTCACCCGTTTCCCCGCCACTACCTTTGTGCTACTGCGCCCTCGTGGTTTGTTTGGTCCGCACGATAACACCATCGTTCCACGCATATTGCAGCAACTGCAGCGCGGTGGTGGGGTGTTGCGTTTGCCGCGTGGCGGCGATCTGCATACGGTCATGGTCATGCAGCCCATCCTCAGCGGCGATCCTGCACTGGAAAGTGTACTGGTCTCGACGGTGGGGCAGTTGCGTGGTGCGGCATTTCTTTGGCTGATTGACGATGACGATGCGGAAGTTGCGCGGGTCACGCAGCGTTTGCAAGTACGCTATCCCCAGCAGCATATTAATGTTCTCTCCTTTCCTCAGGCGCCAGAGGGCGTTAATCCCAAGCTGTTTAAGCTGGAACAGGCGAAGGTGCAGGTAACGCGTGATGTGATTCTGGTGCTGGACGATGATGCAGTATTGAGCGCGGAGTCATTGTGCAACATGCTGGATGCTCTGACGGAGAGCACGCTGGTGACAGCGCTTCCCTGGTATCGTGCGGCGGATAACCTGCCTTCCCGTTTGCTGGCGCAGTTTGTTAACGACAACTCAGCCCTGACCTATTTGCCGCTGTTACCGTTTTCGCCGCCACTGACGCTGAACGGTATGTGTTACGCCATTCACGGTAAAACGCTGGCCCGCTGCGGTTAGTTTTATCGGCCCGGCGCTCTACACGCCGCCATCGCAAGGCGTTGCACCGCCCTTTGAAGTAAATAAACGCCATGTGCTGGTGACGCTCGGTACACATCTGGACTGGCATAAAGATGCGGTAATGCAAGCCGTTATCGCGCTGGCAAGTACGTTGCCCGAGTGGTTTTTTCATTTCACTGATGGGCATCATTGTGCAGCGGAATCGCAGCGGCAGGACAATGTCTACCGTGTATCCTGGGTGAACTACGATGACTGGCTAACGCACTATGATGCGGTCATTCACCATGGTGGTGCAGGAATAATGTGGCATTGCTTGCAAAAGAATATTCCGGCGCTGGTGTATCCGGTGGACTATGACCAGTTTGATCATGCTGCGCGGTTGGCCTGGCGTGGGAAAGGGGTCTGGATTAAGGATGGATTAAAAGGACTGGAAAAGGCGGGACCGTTGTTAATGGCGTTGGTTGATGCGCGTGATTCAGAATCGCGACAATAAATTCAACGAGATTGACCTGAATTACGATTGACTAAAGTGTGTGAACGTCTGCGATTATTAGCCCCTGATAAGGAATTTTATGCTGAACTGGATTTTTAAGGATAGTAAACTCACGCTACGGAAAATTTGCTTAGACAGCAAACTATCCACCTCTAAAAAGATACAAAAAATTGAGACGTACCTTGCTAATGGAGGGGATATCAATTTTATTGATCCCGATATTTCCCCTTGTAACGTTCTGGTTCCTCTCTCACGCAGTCCCGAGTCAGATATCTCCCTGGTACAATACTTATTCGATAAAGGGGCGAAAATTGAGTGCAATGGTTTTAGCGCCTTTCATTCAGCTATTGAGTTTAATAATACGGCGTTGGTGAGGTTTTACCTCACTTTAGGTGCCGATCTTTATTATCAAAATCGCTACAATAATTGTTGGCTTAATTACCTTTATCACCCCGAGCCACAGTATACCTACCAGGATTATCAACGCAGAGATATGATTGACCTTCTGCTTGACGCTCATGTAGATATCAATAAGCCTGTGAGTTTTTGGACCAATGGTGAATTTAATCTTCCGCTGGAGATATTATATTCTGAAAGAAGTAAAGACCTTTTTATACATATCATAAATAAAGATATTGCGCTGGATATCGAAGCGTCTGCGCTAATCGAAAATATTATTTTTGCGAGTGAGTTTTGGGGGCTTGAAACCTTTGCGCCGTTGGTGAAACGGTTTCCTGACTTTAAAAAAGAACGCTACATTATGGCCAATGATAGCAGTTTTTGGGATGACGCCAATTTGTTGGAATTGTGCGTTTATGCCAACGCACAGGACTTCTGCGAATATTTACTCGACAATTTGCCACAACTGAAAGCCGATTCACGCGCCAAAAGTCTGGTCTATGCGGCACTGAAATCTAAGTTTGATTTGAGAATTGTCGAGAAACTGCTTAAGGTGACCGTCGATATCAATCGCATCTATAAGATGACGCCACCAGAATCTTACCAGGCACCGTTGATCAGCCAGTACCTGGACAATGACAAATATACTGACCCCGATCAACGTGACTACATCTATCAGGCTCTTGAGCTGTTACTTAAATATGGCGCTGACCCCAATAGTGAATTTGTCAATACAGGTGAATCCTATGAGATGTTGATTTGGTCAAATTTACGATTACTGGTCTTCCCCATGGTAAAAAACAGAACGTTTTTACCCCAGTTTCTCGATCTCTTTTTACAGTATGGTCTCGATATCAATAAGAAATTTGGTGCTGTGGAAGAACCGACCTTACTGACTATCACCCAGCGTGGTTCATGGAAAGAAGATCAAGAAACGATCATTCAGGTGATGGAGTATTTGCTACCTAAGGGACTCGATTTAAACCTGACCAATATTTACGATACTAACTTTGTCTCAGCCGCTGCTATTTCTTGCCGCAGTCAACTCCTTGAATGGCTGATTAACCAAGGGGGCGATATTCATACCCATTGTGGTTTCGATAACTCGCCGATATTACATAAAGCGATTTCTACCTACTCTATAGACGCAATAACCGGCCCAATACGGCGTCAAACCGTTCAGTTGCTGTTACAACATGGCGCAAAACTCGAAGAGTTTTCAGTCGATGAACGATTTACACCGTTGATGTGCGCCTGTTACTACGGTGCTCAATCCTGTGTCGAACTGCTCCTGGAGCAAGGGGCAAACCCGCATGTGAAGAATGGTGAGGGTTTCACTCCTGCCCTGTGCGCCGTCACCGGCGGTGTCTCAAATGAATTTCCCCGTTTTGAATCCACGGCTGTGCGGATCCTGAAGTTATTACAGCAGTATGGTGCTGACCTGGCCGTAAAGAATTGCCGTGGTAACAGTCCACTCGTGGCGGCAATCGAATTGGATCATAAAGAGATATTTGAAGCACTTCTCCAGATGGTGCCGTATAGCCAGGCACAACGTGAACACGCGCTTGTCTTTGCAGAGCCGGAGAGCTATTTCCACCGTCGTCTACGCCAACATATCAACGGCGAAACGGCGCAAGAGGTTACGCCACTCCCAACTGAAGAAGAAAGCGAAGTAGTCGAGCCAGCCTTACCCCATACCGAAGTTAAAGCTGGCGTCGGGGCAGGAGAACCACAGCCGTTCGTAACAAAAACCGGACCAGAGGCCAGCAGTGCGGCATCGGATAAACTTCATCTTCCGACGATTATCGAACTTAAAGCCAAAGTGCAGAGCTTTTTTACACTGATCGCCCGTGATCCTGACGTCACGCCTGCGCAGTTAAACGGTATTGAAGAACAACTCGATCTGTTAATTGAAAAACTGGATACCTTCAGCTTTTTTCGCAATCAAGCGACCAAAGAGGAATTTGAAGAGAGTATTCAGGAATATCTTGATGAATCCGTCGAGCAAATCAACACCATCATTAATGATGATTATCCGGCGTTGACCGAGGCGTTGGTCGATGCCGTGTGGGTGATTTTGCAGTTCTACTGCGTTGATATCGAGATTGAAACCGCACTCAGAAAACGTTTCTGGTAACGTTTCATTTTCGAATAGAGCTGTCTGGCTGTGGCGGTGGCTGGGTCTGCTTGTTAAATCTCGTGAGAGACTGCCGAAAAGCGGTCCGGCGATTGTGAGCACTGATCACAATCGCCGCATGGATCTCTTCGCACTGCTTTTTCTCTTTTCACTTTGCCGTCACTACGATACTTGAGATACCAGTGACGTGAGTCGGCCCGGTTTAATCAGAAGATACAGATCGTGAGAGTCAGAAATCTTAAAGGGTTTATCAGATGGTTTGAGACTGCGGATTTTGGTGTCGGTAAGAGACATATGGGGTCACTCCATAATAGAACGAACCGGACCCCAGATTTGACCACCAATTTTTCCCGATGCGGAGGATAAAATCAAAATGCATCAGGAAAAGTTTTCACGCTAAGCTGTTGTATTAAAACCATACAGGTATTAATGAAGCTGCACGAAAACAAGAATTTGGCTCCTCTGACTGGACTCGAACCAGTGACATACGGATTAACAGTCCGCCGTTCTACCGACTGAACTACAGAGGAATCGTGTGAACGAGGCGCATATTACTGACCTCACCATGACGTGTCAACAGTAAAATTAGCACGTCATTTCAATTGGTTAATTAATCCTCAAAATGCAGTATTAATGCACATTCGATGAGCGATTATTCTCATCTTCCCGGTTATCGCGTAGTCGTTGCAGGGGATTCTGCCGATAAAACTGGGAAAAACGCTGCCATAGTGCAGGAAAACGAGGTGCAAATAATTCGGGTGCGCTGAAGTAATATTCCGATAACACGGCAAAACATTCGGCAGGATCGGTCGCAGCATAGGCGTCTATACTGCAAGCGGTTTCACCCACCAGGTCAACTTCATCCTGAATATTATTCATTGCTGCATGCAAATCGTGTTCCCAGCCAGCGATATCCCGCAGCGGGATCGCCGGAATACCGCTGGCCCGATCGCCATTGCGCATATCCAGTTTGTGCGCCACTTCATGGATAATCAGATTAAAACCGGAGGCATCGAAGGAGTCCTGAATATCGAGCCAGTTCAGGATAATCGGCCCCTGCTGCCAGCTTTGCCCGGATTGAACGACGCGTTGGTTATGCACCAATCCAATGTCATCCTCCCATTCATCATCCACGACAAACGGGGCAGGGTAGATCAGAACTTCATGAAAACCATCGAGCCACTCGATACCCAATTCCAGAATGGGTAAACAGAAAAGCAGAGCAATGCGCGCACTTTTTAGCGGATCCAGTTCAAGTCCCTGCAGTGCAACTAACCTTTTTTGCTGTAAAAAACGCTCAGCCAGCGCGATAAGTCTGGCGTGTTCTTGCTCAGTGAGATTCACCAGAAGAGGAATTGCCAGGGCGTCATCCCACGGCCAGTCATCATTCCGGGTTGTTTCTTGCTCTTTCCAGGGCCACTTAATCATCGTTTTGCTCGCAAACTCGTCACTTGAACGAAATTGACGGAACGGGGTCTGTTAAAATGCCAAATTACCTGGCATCATGGCAACCGCCAGAACGGAGAGATGCCAGAGCGGCTGAATGGACCGGTCTCGAAAACCGGAGTAGGGGCAACTCTACCGGGGGTTCAAATCCCCCTCTCTCCGCCACTATTCAAACACTTAGCTCAATTCCTTTCAACGACTCATGTCACACTTGGTATAGTGTTGGTATATTCACTTGGTATAAAACTCGCCATCATCATCTTCTGATTTACCCAATACTGGAAGATCCAATGTGGGAGAAATTTTCACTTTTCTGTCATAAACCACAACTTGGCTTTCAGTTTTGTGACCTGAGAATAGTTGTTTGTCCTTACTCGAGCCTTCGTAATCAGATATTCCCTTGGCTTTGAGATCATGAAATGTACACGGCAGTTTTCTATCTAGTTTTTTTCCTGCTGCTTCCCTTGCAGTTTCCCACAGATCGTTAAACCCACTTTTCGAGTATTTAGTTTTTTTGCTGCTACAGATAACCGTTTCCCGCCCACCCAGGGTTTTTGCAAGTTCGATGGCGTTATGAAGCCGTTCAGTCCAGACTTTTATTTGTTTAGTGCCGGTCTTTCCCTGCTGGATAAAAATGCCTTCCTCGCTTACTTGCGACCATTTGAGAGAAAGAACATCCGAAACGCGAGCCGCACATAAGTAAGATATCTCCATGCCAACCCGGAGAGCTGGTGCCGCCTCTTCATAAATTGCCTGATATTCTTCGTCTGTCACGTACACGTCACGGGCTTTTAAAGAGAACTTGCGCACTCCTTTGCATGGATTTCCTTTCACGTATCCTCGTTCATATCCCCATGAGAAAACACGCGACATCCCGCCGAGTTCCTGGTTTGCCTGGTTAATACTGCGTTGGCCACGTTTATCCAAATAGATCCTGACCATCTCAATTTTTATG
Source organism: Citrobacter sp. KH_055_1 (assembly GCF_057838705.1). Taxonomy (NCBI): domain Bacteria; kingdom Pseudomonadati; phylum Pseudomonadota; class Gammaproteobacteria; order Enterobacterales; family Enterobacteriaceae; genus Citrobacter; species Citrobacter sp. KH_055_1. The sequence continues at coordinate 2,896,370 of NZ_CM174473.1, read as the reverse complement.
TCATCTGCTCGCATATTCCCGAACACTGGGACCAGGTTTTTTTCATATGACCTGTAATCAGTCTGTGTTCGCGGAGCCAGTTCAGCAAAAGCTGGGCTGCTGGTGAATAACTTCCATAATTTAGAAAATGTCATTACGTCTGAACGCTTGGCTTTTTCTTCCTCATAGCGCGCCCATAACCGGGACATACTTGTCCCGGTAATAGGTGCAAGAGTTACACTTTGTTTTGTTCCTTTTGGCTTCCACACATAGCTATAACGGTTTTTAGTTACGCGTGGAGGGAGGTGCTTGTCTTTAGGATCTTTTCTTGGTCTGCCCATTGATTGCGTCGTAATTTGGCTCAAGTGCAACATATTCATCGACCTTAGGTAATTCAGAAACTCCGGGATCAATACTTCTGCGCAATACAATTGGACGGTTCCGCCCATCAGTGGTGAACGGTATGCCGTGACACCGCAGTTGTCGCTGCTGGTGGGTGTAGCGCTGATAGCCAGTAATTTCTGCAATTTCCTGAGGAGACAGTGTAAGTTCATGCATCGGCTATTCTCCCGATAGCCAGCCATTACAGTACGTGAAACAGCTGGCGAAGATTGATGATCAAAAATCAGCAGTTGGTTTTGCCTTTCTTTTTTGGCGCCGTTTTTTCTTGGGTTTTATGCTCTGCGGTAAAGCACGCTGACGAACTGGCGGTCGCGTGAAAACATGTTCGCTTATGCGCCGCCGTTCTCCGATTCGCCATACATGCCAGACAGTCCAGTCACATCCATCATCACAGACGTGCAGAGAACGGATCAGGGCTTCATCGCCGGTTAAACTTTCTGTCACTGCTCCGCCTCCGCGCTTATAACCCCAGCGGCCAACGCTGCGGCCATGTGCGGCAATTCTTCAAAATCGCCGCGGTATGCCGGGTTTGCACACATCCCCTGCAGAGCTGCGAGCGTCAGTTTCTGGCGGTATGTGAGGGCCATCGGGGCAGGTTTTGGCGCAAATACTGTTTCTGGGTCCTTTTTCGGCTTAACGGTAACCACGGGAGGATCCATCTCCACCGGTTTTGGCGGTTCCGGGCGACGATATTCCACGATCGCATCTAGGGCGATTTTCTGACGTACGGCAGCATCATCAGACCAGCTATCAAGAATTGTCGTTGCGACATCGTGAACTTCTTCGTCGCTGAAATTGGGCGACAGACAAAATTCAGTGGTGGCAATATCGATGATCAGCAGAGGAAGAATGTCAGCGATAAAATGACCAGTACATGTCACAACGCCTTCCGCTTCTTCTTTACCCATAATGTCGGTTCGTCCGGAAAGCAGATCGTTCAGCGCGTGGGCAATCTCAATTTCATGAGCATCCAGAAGTTGCCGGTAGTCTTCCAGTTCGGTCACTTCCGTTTTTTCGCCCTCATTTGAGGCGCTATTGGCAAATGCTGCATCCAGTTCCCTGTCGAGTTCTGCAGTGCGAGCCGGGCAGACAACTGGTGGTAAATTTTCGTCCTGTAACGTCTGTTCGGTTTCACCATCAGACTTTGCTCCATCTTTTTTTTGTGGCAGCGGGGCAGACGTACGTCCGCAGGCAATATCAATGACCAGTTGTGGTGGATTAACGCAGTCAAAACCCGCAATGAAGCTATCGATGTATTGGCGAAGTTCGCCAGGGTAAATATGAAGTTTTTCATCTGCGGTTTTGATGATGGCCACGATGGACGCCGGGTGATAATCATGAATACCCGGTGTTCGTGAAAATGGCGCACACCAGTCATCAATCTCGACATCTTTACTGCACAGCATGGTATTGATGCGCATTTCAATGCCAACTGGAGGGCTGCACACGTCGAAATCCATGGATCGGGATAATTTTCCCATGGCTGTGCGATAGCGCAGTCTGGTAGCAAGTTCGTTCATGGTCGGCTTGTCACTGCTCCTGGTGCCAGTCTGAACACACTTTACTGGCTCGCGTTTATCGGGCGGGGTATCAGCCCATTGGGTAAACAGGTTTTTATAGTCTGGCCATTTAGCATTGTCGCGCGCCTTCTGACGCACCCAGGTCAGGCATTCGGTCTGTTTTTCAGGAGACATGGCAAGAATGCGGGGGTCTTTGGCAAGACCCTCTGCCTGTTCGCGTAAAGGGCTAAATTCATCATCATTCAGCATGTCGATTAACTGGCCATACTGAGAAGGGGTGATTTCCTCAATGGCACCAAACACCGCAAGGCAGTATGCGCGGGCCAGCACATCCAGCTCTTTCACCGGTTTCATTTTTTCTTCTGTCGCGTCAGCATTAAGTTGTTCATTTCCGCCAGCAAGCTCTGGCTCAACTATGATGCGCTCTGGTTCGCCTTTCTCAGCATTCCAGACAATTTCACCAGTGAAAAGGTCGGTATAGAACTGCCCTTCAACAGTGCAGAACATTCCTTCCTCTACTTCCCATACCTTGGGAGCAAAATAATCATCAGCATAATCTGGCGCGAACTGTATAAAATCCGCATGCAGTAATGTTTTTGCTATTGTTTTATTCTTGGCTTGTTTAAAAGCAACATAAACCGGAAGCGTACTATCTTTTTCAAGTGCGCTTTTTTTTGGTTCGAATCTCCCGCCAAATTTTTTTAATCCAATTGTCATAATAACCTCAATAATATTTATGTGAATGGCGCATATTGCTTCTGCTTAAATTGCAGTGCCGCGGTTCATGAATTTGTTTGTAGGAGATAGCATGCTCAAGGCTACAGAAATAAGAAGTCACTACTCTCTTATGCATTCTTTTTGTTGATTTATACATGGAGTCAACAGAACTCCATTTTTTGCAATACGGACAGCACTCAAGTGTCACTTACCCTCCCTGCATGGCTGGCTATGACAGGGCCATCATTGATGGATATAGTTAGCCCTGCCAGTTAAGGCATAAATAAAAAATCTCTTAATTGTTTGAAGTTATCGAAGGGGGTAAATAAAAGTTCAGCGTAAAAATTCGCTAATATTAACCCTCTGGTCGTTAACTATTTTTGCCATTACTTTGATGAAGCACATATCCAGCACCGCCTCATCTTTGTATTTTTGAACACCGGTTATATCAGCCACAGTTTTTTTATATTCAGCTTCAGCTGTACGTTGGGCAATATCTTCGCTGGTAAATTTAACCATTGGCACGCACCATCCTGAGTAAAGATTCTGTGTGATCGAGAGCTTCCTTCTGTTGTTCGTACAGTGCCTCGAGTTCAGCTGTAAGGCGGTCGCGAAAAGCAGGAACGCTTAACTGGTAAATAAAATTTTTAACTGAGCTTTCCACATCAGGATCCCCGTCCGGTATAACTGGCTGTGAATTTTTCATAAACCCTCCGGTAAAAAAGGTGCCCATCGTGGAAGATGGGCAAAGACCACGCGGCACACACAGCAATTAATCACATCTGCAAGCGCACTCCGCCTGTTTCATACCTGTCACCTAACTGGTAAGTGAAGGAGTGCGCTTGCATGTTGTTCCCTGAAAAAGCTGGCGGTGGCCGGATACATACGGGAAAACACCGGGCCGCCAGAACGGGTTCTACTTGTTATTGCTTTGGCCTGCTTTTAACCACATCAGGCGCGGTGGATCCTGTTATTCCCCAACAACAAGGATTCAGTTAATCTGGATATCCCCAACAATAAGCAGAGTATTCAAAGTGATTGCGGAACTATCGGCGGCTATGTCCGCTATAAAGGAGACTGCAGGTCTCGCTAAAGTTATCAATGACGCGAAAACGGATGCTGAAGTAAAAGCTGCAACTATTGAACTGCAGAGCAAATTAATTACGCTTCAGGCGGAGTGCTTCGCTCTTGGCGATGTGATCCGCCTTCGTGATGAAGATGCAGTACTTCTCAAAGCAAAAATTGCAGAGTTTGAAGATTTTAAAAGCCAAACTGAAGGTTATGCCCTTAAAAAGCTTGATTCTGGTTCGCTTGTTTACTCCAAGCAGCAGCTCGTGGGTGAAGCGGAAATAACAGTGCATCTTTGCCCACATTGTTTTATTAAAAAGCAAGTATCTATGCTTCAGCCTCAGGTTGTGGGGTTGTATGATGTCTTTCAAAAAAGTCATTGTCCCTCCTGTAAAAACGTTTTTGATACAGATAGATCGCCACCAATTAATTGGTGATGTTAGGGATATCCAGATTGTTAAAGAGCTAAGCGTCCAGTAGGGCGCTTTTTTTTGTTTCTGGCCCTGTATCGCCAGGGTAAGCGGAACATTTTGATTCTGAGTAATCACTGCGTGTGGTTACTTGATGGGATTTAGATTAGATATGTCTAACGGAATAGGCAAGATATTTTGTTAGGTAAAACTAACAAAATGAGCGAATTTAAATTAACTTACTGATAAATAGTAAATTATTTTTTGGTTTGGCGTTGTCTGGCTTGGAGAAGCTCTTCGAACAATTTATTAAAGTTCTGCACTCTCGCTCGCATTTCCTGAAGCTGGGCTTCTTGCTCTGATTCAGGCAAAGAATCAAAGAGATCTATCAACTCCCGATGCTTGTCAGTCAACTGAGTGGTGGATGGTAATTCATTGGCAGGGACAGGATTTTGCTGTTCATCTCCAAACAACAGCCAAGTCGGTGTACATGATAGGGCTTTTGCGAGCGAAAACAGACGAGTGCCGACAGGTTGCGTTTCATCACGCTCCCATTGCGAAATGGTCACGTGCGCAACACCAGCAAGTTTGGCTGCCTCACGCTGAGTCAGCTTGAGCTCTTTACGTCTGGCAAGAGCTCTTTGTCCAAGGCTGTTTAAATTTTTCATAGTTAGACAATTCTAAATTTTATTGACTTAGATATCCCGCGCAAGCTAGTGTTAGATATACCTAACAAAATGGAGGTCACATGCTCACATGTGAAGCACTTGCTTTTTTTGACACCAAAACAAAACTCGCGAAAGCCGCCGGTGTTGAACTTCAGTCTCTTTACAAATGGGGAACTCTTGTTCCCGAAGGTCGGGCCCGCCGCCTGGAGGAAGCCTCGGGTGGCGTACTCATCTACGACAAAGACGTTTATGACCGTTACCGCCAGGCCAAACGCCTTGGAAAACAGAATACCTGCACAACCAAGAAGGAATCTGATTGATGAAAATCAACGAGATTAAATTGCTGGCCATTGAGCTGGAAGAGTGGGCGATGAAGGATGGCAGGAAAGGGGGCTGGAAAAAGATAGTCCCGCAGATTACAGCGCATCACTACGGTGATTTGCTGGACAGCCTGGCGGATATCGTCGACCCGTCAGAGTATGCGCGCCGCCTGCATAACAACACGCAGATCATCCAGCGGGCATTTCGAAATGACACGGCGCACTATCGTGGTCAGGCAGCTGCGCTGGCGCCAGCAATCAGAGCTGCGATGGATGCAGAGCTGGCTGGTCAGCATGACTTACATAACCTGGTGGCCATTGCGAACCGTGAGTGCATCGAGGCGACCAGCGCGGTGCTGACTGGTAAGCCAATGCAGATAATCCGCAAAGAAACGGCAGAGGCAATTCAGGCGCTGGCCGATCTCATTCCCGGCGTCAGCATCCAGTTCAACCAAATTGGTCACCGCTCGGTGTAACAGGAGGCTCCCATGCTTGCCCAGGAATTAGTAGACCGTATGAAAAATGCGATGAAGCACAGATTACCGACGGAGACAGTCGATCGCAGCGCTGAACTGATTCCGGGGATGAAATACCGCAACGAACGCGGGCGCATGGTGACGGTAATGAGAGTTTCTCATCTTCGGGTTATGTACCGATACGAAGGTTATCAGGACATCTGCGAGACAGGCCGGAGAGAGTTTGAACTCAAGTTCAGGAAGGTGCAGTCATGACAGAGTGCACAGCAGGTACGGAGTTTTGTGTGAGTAGAATTTTTGAGATTGTCCAGTCGATGTCCGGTCAGGGGAACAGCATCACGATCCCTTGTCCCTATCTGGATTTTTTCGCCGGTGACCGCCAGCAGCATTTACTCGCGGCGATCCTGAATCAACTGGTGTTCTGGTCAGGTAAATCCCACCTCGAAAATGGCTGGTTTTACAAAGAGCATGCGGTAATTGCTGCGGAAGTTCGTGCGTCCAGCGAGGACGTGATTCGCAAGGCAATGAGCAAAATAATCAGCCAGTATTTGCCCGGTGTTATCGAAGAGAAGAAACGCAAGGTAAATGGTACGCCAAAGATGCATTATCGCATCAATGAAGAGGCATTAATTGCCCTGATATTCCCGCCAGCTCTGGATTCGGCTCTTAAGTCGAATGGAAACGGCTCTCAAGCCGAACCCAAACGGCTCTTGAGCCGAAAGGAAACGGCCCATAAGCCGAATCCTGGAAACGGCTCTCAAGCCGAATCTATTCTCTATACAGATCTTAAAACAGATAAATACATACAGATCTCTTCTTGTCCGGGAACTGCGTCCCCGGAAGCCGACTTATCCACAGGCGAAGAAAAAAAATCATCCTCTGAACAGCAAAGGGGCAAATGGGGCACACCAGAAGATCATCAGTGCGCTGAGTGGATTTTTTCCCGCATCAAAAAACTTTACGAGAAGGCCGCCGAGACAGACGGCGAACTGTCACGCCCAAAAGACCCTAACTGGAATGCCTGGGCAAACGAAATACGCCTGATGCGTTGCATAGACGGGCGCACCCATCGCCAGATTTGCGATTTATTCAAACGCGTACAACGCGATCCGTTCTGGTGTCGCAATGTCCTGAGTCCGTCAAAGCTGAGGGAAAAGTGGGATGAATTAATTATCCGCCTTGGCGGTAGCACGCAACAACGGGATGTTAACGCCATTTCAGTGCCAGACAACACCATCCCTGAAGGTTTCAGGGGCTAAAAAATTAACCTGGAGAATTTATGGAAACCATTTTAGACGTACTGAAAGCGATGGAAAAAGCGACCGCCCGTGAAATTGCGGCGCGCATGAAAATTGAGCCTGCGGCGGTGATCGGGATGCTTCGTGAGCTTGAAGAACGTAACGAGGTTATTCAGGTTAACGGGTACTGGAAAGTTGCTACCGGGGAAGTTAAATCACAGCCCACGGCGGCCAGCTCTGTCAGCAAAACACCGGCAAGTGTATCAGTCAGCGACGTCATCGCAATACTGGCGGAACATGGACCGCAGACATCCCTTGAGCTTGCAACACTGGCAGGTATTGAATCCAAACGTGTGGCGCCAATGCTGACCCACCACATGACAAAAGGGCGGATCATCCGCGAAAAAGTGGGCAGTAAGTTTGTTTATTCGGTGTCGGCCACTGCGTCAGTGAAAAACAAAAGCTCTGCACCACGGGAACCGGAGACATCAACTCCACCAGTACTAGAAAAATCTGTCACCGAAATTGTTGAGGAAATCCCCGCTTTCGTCAGCCGTCCTGATGATCTGCTGATCCCAACGGTACGCGGTATCTCAAATGAAATTCGCCGCACAAAAGTGAAGCTGGCCAACCTGGAAAAACTTCGTGAAGCCGTTCTCAGCATTCGCAAACATGGCGCACTGATGCAGGAGCTGGCGCAATGAAACAGAGCGAATTACCACGCTGTCCATCCACCCACTTTGTTCAGGGGCAGACTCTCAATTTATGTAAGAAACTACCTTGAGGTACCAGTACGAACACGGAGATTTCGCCAATTGAGGAAAGGTGACACGGATTTACAAACTAACAACCCCAGGCGTTATAACAACGCAGGGGGTTGAATATTTTACTGAATACTTTCCAGGTCTTTTGCTATATCGCGATGGCGTCCCTGGTCGGCAATTTCACGCCCCTGGCGAGCCGGTGCTTTAAGAGCCTTTTCGAGATAGCGTTTCCCTTCGTCAGTCTTTTTCTCTTTCAGCAAAAAGTCACCGTAAAAATAGTTTGGATCGATGCCATCAGGATTTATCGCCAGTGCTTTTTTCAGCATTTCTTCGGCTTTGTTTTTATCACCAAACCCAATCGGCCAGCCGGGAACCTGATAATATAGCGCCCCAAGGCTGGTCCAGGCTGAACCTTGTAAAGCATTGGGGTCGATGCTGATCGCTTTTTCCAGATCGCTACGGGCCTGTTTGACCAGACTCAATGCACCCAGCCCTCCTTTAGCCCCCGCCCAGCTACTGTCGATAATCGCCGACCAGATAAGCAATGCCGCATCAGCATTATTTTTCGCCTGGCTCGCACTATGGGCCCGCTGACTCAGTGTAGTAAAGCAGCTCTCTTTTTTTGCTTCTAGAGTCTGATACTGACAAACGGACCAGTCGTGCTGGAGGTTTTCCAGCGTGGTAGTCGCCATGGCAGAGGCGGGAAAAGCTGCTGTCAGGAGCAACGTTTTCATAATTTTCATTTGTCTTCACCTTTGAATGTGCCCTGGGTATAGGACTGGATCACTGGTAATTTTTTACCCAGCGCTTTGTCCACTAAACCGGGAAACCAGGCATTGATTTTAACGAACAGACGTTCCATCGCGCCGAAGCGGTAGAGTTTCTGCTCTGTCTCAAGGAGTTGTACCAGACGTATGGCGACAACTTGCGGGGAATCACTGCTGTTACCCAGTTTGCGGTTAAGCGCGTAAACCTCGTCACTGTTGAGCGCCGTTTCGGTGGCACGCGGCGCAGCATATAGTACGCTGATACCATTCCCCTTTAACTCGCGCCCCAGCGCTTCCGACAAACGGTGCGTAGCCGCTTTGGTGGCGCTATACACGCTCCAGGCTGGATGGCCAATTTCACCAAATATCGAACCAATGTTCAGGATGATGCCCTGCGGATTAAACTTATCCAGCAAGGCGCGGGTCAACAGGGTGGGGATTTCGATATTGGTTCTAATCTGTTCCCGAATATCGTCAAAAGACTGTTGTTCAAACAGTGCAAAACGGCTGGTTCCGGCATTGTTGATCAGGATATCCAGTTTGTTCTCATCTTTGAATCTGCTGGCCAGCGCGACGATTTCGTCATCAGTATAACTGCTCATCAGCGCAATATGATGCCGTCCCGGATTGGGAAGCATCTCTTTCAGAAGCGTCATCGCCTGTGCATTTCGTCCAACCAGGTAGAGTCTGGCTCCTTTGTGCGCCAGCCTTTGCGCCAGCTCTTGTCCGATACCACCGCTGGCGCCAGTCAGAAGAACGGTTTTATCATGCAGGTTCATACGTGGTCTGCCCCAGTTGGTTAAGCATCTCTGTGTACAGGTGATAGACGCGACGAGCAGCATAGATAATGGCTGCCTGATCGGCTTCATCAGTTACGGTGTCCATAAGTGAGGCGAAAAATTTAAGATGCCCCTGATCAAGTTCACCGTGTGAACGCAGGTAGGTTGTCGCCTGTTCTGGCAGCCCCAGTGTCCGTTCCACCTGGGCTGCAATCGCGGTAGCAATAGACACGCTGGTTCCCTCCAGTACCTGTACCATGCCAAAAATACTCATAGGGTTGACCCGTTCAATGCGGTAGTAGAGCCAGGCAACCATCATTTCTATCGGTATCCCCGGGGTGCCATTGCGAACGCTTTCCGCATCACCGCCGCAAGCCTGAATATCGTTCAGGATCCATTCCTGATGCCCGTACTCTTCGTCAATATATTCAGCAATTGCGCCCCGAACGGCTTCATGTGAGGCTGGCAAGCGGCTGCCCGCACTCATCAACAGGGGGACGGTATGGCTGACGTGATAGTAAGCCTGTGTCAGAAAAGCGATATACAGGTCGCGCGAGATATCACCAGCCTGGCAGCGCGCGATGACAGGTGAGGAGAGTAAACTCCGGCGTTCGTCCTCAGTCTGTTGTTGTAATTTGTTATAAAAGCTCATGATGACTCCTTTTCACTACAGGTGAGAATGTGTTGCCAGAAGGATTGCCGGATGAGTTCTCGGCGTGGGCGGCCATTTGTAGTGAGCATGCCAGGCTCTGATATAGCTGAAGTGAATAATAAGCGATGGAACTGCGCATAATCAGGCAGGCGCGCGGAAAGGGCCAGCAGCTGTTCGCGGGCCTGCATCTGTTGCCCGTCGACGGCATCAACAAGTGCAACGTTATGCCTTAAGCCTTCTCCAAAAATCACTATCCGGCGTACAGCCGGACAGGTCATGGCCTCTGCCTCAGGCCATTCAGGTGAAAAATTACGACCAAAGGCATTTATCTGCACATTCTTCAGGCGTCCCTGAATACGAACAAAGCCGTGTTCATCGACACTGCCAAGATCGCCGGTGGCAACCGTGGGTGAGGCAGGCGCGTCTCCCAGATAGCCCAGAGCGTTGGCCGGGCTGGTGACACACAATTGCTGCTGGTCATCAACATGGATCCGGATACCCGGTAACGGCCGACCAACGCTGTTCTCTTTTATTGCGTCGGGCAGATTTAGAGCAACGACAGAGCCACATTCGGAGAGGCCATACCCTTCATATACTGGTAAACCACTCGTTATCGCCATTGTTAGCAACGAAGCCGGAACCTTGCCGCCGCCTGCGGCGACAAACCGTAAAGATTGCGTACTGCCCGGTACCTGCTTGTGCAGCTGCAGTAACACACGTAGCAACTCCGGTACCAGCACCAGACTTTGTGGGCACCAGGTGGTCAGCGCCAGAAGAAACTGGGCGGGATTAAAGCGGCTCGAACCTTCAAACCCAATCCGGGAGGGTGGGAGAATCACCGTCTCAGCGCCAAGTAGCAGAGGGATGTAAACGCCGCACAGATTCTCTAGCAGGATACTGAGGGGCAGTGTCACCATGTGTTTTTCCAGATTCAGGGGGTGCAATGCGGCCGCTAAGGTTTGAGCCATCCATTCCATACCATCAAGACTCAGACAGACGCCTTTTGGCTCTCCGGTTGTACCGGAGGTATACGTTATCTTTGCCGTTCCTGCCGGCAGAGTCACGGGGTCTTCTACTGCACGGATTTGCAGCCTTCCGAGTACAAAATCGTGTTCCTGCCAATCCGCCAGGATTTCTCCACCGATTTGTGCATCCACAGAGGCTGATGATCGTACCCAGGCTTTTTGTTGCCCGCTGAAAAAGGAGGGGACAGGGATGATCACCACTCCACTTACCAGGCATGCCAGATCGATGATGGCCCATTCAGGGCTGTTTTCCATTTCAAGTGCCAGCCGTTTTACCTTGAGGGAAGATAATTGTTCGGCTACTGCCTTAACGGCTTCATGATATTGCTGCCAGCTCCACGAGCGAGAATCGCCCTGCAGGGCGATGGCATTTGGCTGAAGCGCAGCCTGATTCTCAAGCATGTTCAGAAGCATAAGATCCTCCGGAAGGGGTTATCCAGGGAGCAGAAGGCGGATCAGCAAACATTCCCAGCAACAGGCTGGTCTGACTCAGTGTGGTTTGCCCACCATGTAACTCCCCCGCCATAATTTGTGGGTCATGTTCGTAATAGCTCCCCCATTCACGCGCAGCTTCGCCAAGCCTTGTCGGGTCAGCAGACATCAATGTGACTGGTTGCAGATTCAGGCGGAAAAAGGTATTGCGTATTTTTTTTGTTCCGGTAAAGACAATCCACGAATAGCAGTATTGATTGAGAAGCAGGCATAGAGCCGCATACATTATTCGGGCGCTTGCCCCGTCGCTCGCGGCAAAATTACCAATTTCAACAATCGAGTCGCGTGAAACGGGATGTGACAATCGTGCAGACAGCACTGCTTCAACCGGGAAATCAAGATAGTGTTCGAGGTATATCTTGCCCATTGAGGCTGGCTGGACGCCACAGGCTGCTTTTAATTCTCCGTTTGCATCGAACATTCCAAGTAACCATGGCATGCAGCGTGGAAGAGAAGCACGATAAAACTGAGAATAACTTTCACGAATAAATACTGAAATATCATTCTGTTCACGTTCACCAGGAAGCCAGCGCAACGTATAAGGAGATAAGATTCGCATAGGAAGACCTCTTTTAGCGTCTTACCAGTATGGCGAGTTAACATTATGTCAACATTAAGTTGAGCATGAGCCAGGTAATTTAAATCCAATACCGCGACAAAGATGTGTAGGACCCGAAAAAACGCAATGTCCTGATGTGGAAATACATTACGTAAATGGGTAGTCATAATTTCGGTGGTCAAGCTGAAAGAAAATGATTAACGAAACCTTAATATCCTGGTTTCAGGGGGGAAGTAGCTTCCGGGATTTGTCCACCTCAATAGAAACGTAAAACGTTTGCTCATGGCGCGAGCCAGACTCCATGTTGATTGAAAAATACGACTTGTAGGTGGTCAGGTGTTACTTCATGGTTCTACCTACGCTGTTCGATGAGACGCTGGCCAGGGTTAATTTGTTTAGGTATTGCCAGTAGAAAAAATAGCAGCTTAATAAAATATCGCTAATTCAATCCGCTACAGCGAATTTCCACTTTTGTGTCCTGACAAAAATTAACAATTTGTGCTCTTAAATCGTTGACCATTTCTGCTTACAGGTATACTGTACAAAAACACAGTATATGCATTGGAGGCAATTATGAGAGTTGAATTAGCCATTGATCGCACTAAAGAACTTCCAAATGGCACGGTACCAGCACTGGAAAAAAAGTTGCTGAAAAGATTGGGGCATCAGGATGAAAACTGTAGCCAGAGCATTCGTGGAGCTGGGGCTGACGGTTTCAGCGTTCTTGGCGGTGACAAGGACGACATAAAGAAAATTGAATCAATTCTCCTGGATACCTGTGGAAGTACAGACGAGTGGTTGGTTAGTTAACCCCCTTAAGCTGGTGGCACCTGCTGCCATTTTTTAGATCGAGTTTCCGCATCGCCTCGCACAATTATTATCAGGTAATACAGGTCGATTCAGATGTGGGAATCTTTGCAAGGGGCATCTCATGCAAATTCCGGATGATTTAATCCCAGGGTTGCCGGAGCACACTGGCCCGGTTCTGATTTATTTTGTGAAGGGGCGCGTGGTGAGGGGGTTTGCATTACGTAAAGATGAGTTTGTAACGTCTTTACGGGCACTGGAAGAGGTCAGGAAGAAAGCTGGTCTACCTGTTTCAGATGCCTGACAAGTTGGGTTATAATGAAAACGGGTCTGAACAGCCCGCTGAGTAACACTGCGCCAACCGGGAAATCACGATGGCGCAAAGAAATGAATTACCCCAATCACGCCGTTTCTTCACAAACGGTGCCTTTGTTCGTGCTGGTGGTACGGCATGAGCAAATCAAAAAATAAAGCTGAAAAATTTCATCTTTCCCGTGTAGCTGAATTGCGCTGCATTGTCTGCCGCAACGAAGGGCTGGGAGATTCTCCCGCAGAAATCCATCATTGTAGCTCCGGTACCGGGATGTCTGTTCGTGCAGACAATTTTCACGTAATTCCTCTCTGTCATACCCATCATCGAACCGGCGGTCACGGTGTGGCCATTCATGCCGGTCGCCAGTCCTGGGAAAATAACTTCGGTACTGAAACAGAGCTACTGGTGCAGGTTCTCTACGAACTGGGGAAATCGACTCATGCCTGAATATAAAATCACGCCTGTCGGCAAGCCCAGAATGACGCGCGCTGACAAATGGAAAAAACGCCCCGAGGTTCTGCGCTACCGGGCTTTCTGTGATGAAGTTCGTCTGCAGGGTGTTGAGCTGCCGGAAAGCGGTGCGCATGTCACCTTCATCTTGCCGATGCCAGCGAGCTGGATCAAAAAGAAACGGGCTGATTTCAACGGTAAACCACACCAGATAAAACCTGATTTTGACAATATGATGAAAGCCCTGATGGATGCCATTTACGAAAATGATGCTCATATATGGGATGTGCGGGTATCAAAATTATGGGGAGAAACCGGGAGAATAATTATTGAGGATCTAAAAGCATGACGCCACGCCAACGCAGACTAAAGCAGTCAGCATTTGAAAAAGCAGCAGCTGCGCCGCGTAAAAGCTGGCTGGGTAAATGCATTCTCCTGACGGGGATTCAGTCCGGATGGATTAAATCCTTGCTCACTACCTGGGGGGAAGGGGTGGGAGGAAAAACGGCACCACGTATGCCGCGAGGACACGCGTGCTGGAATGTGCTTAAGGGACGGAACTGGTCAGATAAGGCGTTAGAACGCTTCACCGCAGCGTTGAACCAGGCTCGTGAAGAGGGATTCCGTGGACAGCAGGCGATGAACAGGGCACATAGCATTCTCTGGCCACAGTCAACTGCCAGTGTGATTGATGAAGCTTTGCATAATGATGATGTCGATTTTGTTGAACAATGCGTACTGCAGGCACTGGATATAAACGATCCGGTTTATGTCGTTGGTCTTCAGTATTACACCACCCGAAAAAAAATCTCAGACATTACCCGGGAACTGCAGGCGATTGCGCCATGGTTAACCGACGGGGAGGCGAGAAAGCGCGTGCGATGGTGCCTGGAAATATTCAGAGCAAAAACATTTCTTGCGGTTCGTAACCAGATGAGAGCCGGGTTAGAGGATGGTTGGTCATACCAAAGGAGGAACTGACCGGGAGGCTGATGAGTCTGTAATTCGAAACAAAAACCCCGGTTAAGCCGGGGTAAAAGGTTATTAGTGACGATTCTGTTTAAACCGCTCATAGATCTCAATACAGATAATAGCAACAGAGTAGAAGGGCCACAGAAAGGAGGTTATCAACGTATCAGCCAGGTCAAACTCGAGGCCGTGTACCTGATCCCCACGAACTAACAAAGCAAACATTATGATGAAGCCCGCGATATATATGGCCAAGTAGTGATAAAGGCTCATGATAATTCCATTTATTAGGTTTGGCCCTGAGTCTACGTGCGATAACCACACAATTAAAATTGGTATTACAGATCGATTCTTATTTATCGATCGTTCAAAACGATCGTTTTGTAACGAATAACTCATTTGTTGAGTGATATTTGCACAAAATGTCGGTTAGAGTTAGCTTTAAGTGCTTTTTGATGTAAAAACGTTTGAAAACGGGCCAGTAAAGTGAATAATCTATTCATGCTTGGCAGAGCTGCGCCACGATGGCAGCGACGAAAAGCGAACAATTTGAATATAACGAGAACCCCGCCAGTGCGGGGTTTTTGCTTTCCGGCGATACGACAGGGGTATTCGCGAGGTGCATTGCACCAGTACCCCTGTCATATCGCCGAGCTGAAATCGTTAACTTGAAAACAAGTTCTCACAATGCTCAATGCTTTGTCGTTTCTAGCTCAGAGGAAAAATGAGAGGGGGCAACTGCTAAACGTAGACATCAATATTTTTAGTATTATTCCCTGCAACGTTCGAACTTGATTTGTCACTTACCGTAGGTAATGCTTCCGATACCATTTGGTTTTTTTCTGCTTCTTGCTTTTGTAATTGAGCAATTTTTGCGTATATAGACTCGATTTGCCTTTGAATCATCTCCATCTGCTGTTTAAGTAGTTTTGCCTCATCTTCGGAGGTTACTTCATTTATTTTTGAACCCATGGCGCTGAGTTCTTTTGTCAACTCACCAATTTGTTTTTTCAGGTTTTGAATTTGTTGTGAAACAGAGTTGCCAGTACTTGAAGGTGCTTGTTTTACTGTGCTTTGCAGTATGTCCTGACCCAAATTGCTAACTGTCATGCTCATGGTGGTTCCTCCGGCCTTACATTTATTACCCATTATCGTCATCTTTCGAAATTACTTTATTAGCAAAGGTTAAGTTGTGGCTTCCTGCACCACAGCATTATTTGTACCGCTCTATACTATCTGCTGAGTATCGCGGAGGAGCTTATGAAAGAAGGGTACTACTGGATTCAGCATGTCGGTGTTGTACAGGTGGCATACTACACGAATGACACTGTTGATGATCTCGAGACGGGTAAAACAATCACAGGAGTCTGGCATCTGACAAGAGGAGACGACATTTGCCATAACGGTGAAGCAGAAGTGTTAGAAGGTCCTCTTACTCCACCTATATAAACAACCGCACTTACTTCGAGGCTGCCGCATGGTGGCCTTTTCCATTTCGGGCTCACGGGTATCACTCTCTACGTGCTTTGTTGATAAATCAAGCCCGTGAAGTCTGATCCTTTTAGAATAATAGTGTTGTTTGATTGCAGGTTTTTCTTATTGGTTCTAAAGTTATAGAGCATCTAGTAAAAGCTCTCGTTTTGACGTAATTGTGATGAATCCCCCTAAGCGGAGGGGTGAAACTGACAGTAAACAAAGTCATGGAATGACACGCTTAGTGCACACGGGTCATGGTTTGTCAGCCAAAGATACACCTGGAGGCACCCGGCATCACGTTAATCAAAACACTTCTTTTCAGGCCCACTCCATGGAATGGGCCTTTTTCTTGCATTTTGATAGTGTAATTCTAGCTAACGGAATGTCATCTAAGCGCGTGGCGATTCATTTCTTATCGAACTACAAGTACAGGGCAACCAGCGTGTCGGACAACGGCGGCTGCATTCGATCCTAAGAGGTAGGTTGAAATGTCTGGACGATGTGAGGCAATAATGATTAAGTCAGCATCGATTGATTTAGCGAGATTAAGTATTTGATCCTTTGGTGACCCAGCGGCTGCATGTGTTTGGGTTTTTCCCGCAGGGATTTTGAATTGCTTCACGATTTCATCCAGTTTCAATAATGCAGCGTGCTGAATGTCTTTTAATTTTGGCATTTCTGCTGAATATGCCAGACCTAAAGATGAGTAATAAGGCAATGTGGGAACTACTGTTAGAAAATGTACTTTAGCAGTATTTAATACAGAATGAGCCTGAACATAGGGGATAACTTGCCGTGTTAAGTCAGTCTCAGAAACATCAATTGGTACTAAAATAGAGTTGTACATTTTAGCCATCCTGTTTGTTTTTTGTTCGGCAGGAAGTTTAGTATCTGGGACAAAAAAAATGTGTCCTGGCTGGCAAAACTTACGAATTGGTACCTTCATACTATTTGCGCTTTCAATCTAATGATTCTGGGGGGCAGGATTCATTATGTAGGTATTGTTCAAGTATCAGAGTTGCTTAAGACTCCACTTACTCCATCAATGTAACAACCGTATTCATTTCGAGGCTGTCGCATGGCGGCCTTTTTCATATCAGGCTCACGGGAATCATCCGCTACGTGCTTTGTTGACAAATCCAGCCCGTGAAGCCTGAACCTATTTCCCCTCATTCCTGAGAGGACTCACAGCAATTAAGAGGGGGCTAAATGTCCGATCCGATTTCCGGTACTGGGCTGGCTGGTGGTGTCCTGACGGGGGCCAGCGTCTATGGATTTCTTTCCGGAACCGATTACGGCGTGGTATTTGGCGCATTTGCCGGGGCTGTATTTTATATAGCAACGGCTGCGGACCTTAGCGCAGCACGTCGGCTGGCGTATTTTGTCGTGTCCTACATTGCAGGGATCATCTGCTCAGGGCTGGTTGGTTCAAAGCTGGCTGACTGGACTGGTTACAGTGATAAGCCTCTGGACGCTATCGGAGCCGTAATCGTTTCTGCTTTAGCTGTCAAAATCCTGACGTTTCTGAATAACCAGGATGTCGGCTCGCTGGTGGCGCTGATAACGCGCCGGGGAGGTTCAGGTGGTACTAAATGACCCATCGGCAACAATCAACGCGCTGCTTTGCGCTGGGGTAGTGCTGACCCTGATGTTTTACCGTCGGGGTGATTCCCGACATCGACCGTGGATATCTCGCTTAGCGTGGCTGATTACGGTCATCTACAGCAGCAACCGCAACACTAACAACGTCAACAACTGACGATACTACCGGGCGCGTACTGAAAGTAGGGGATCGAGGGTTAGGTAAAGGAACTATTCCCGCCCTTCGAGGATTTGATTTTAATCAGTATTGGTTTACTGCCGGGGAAACTCTGTTTATTGAAACCAACTCAGCGATTAATTTCCCTTCGGGAATGCCTGAATTTGCTAATACATATGTTTATGTGAATGTTGTCGGTATCCGTGATTCAAATAACGACTGCACACTTTTATTTTCCAGATATAACGCGAATGTAAGTTATTTGGTGTGGAGGATACAGGAAGGCGCTTCAAGAACATGGCAGGTTCGAAAAATCCCGGCAACCGCCGCAGATATTGGTGCCATTCCCAAAGATCCCATTGGAAAAATTGTAAATAACGGCACAATGGCTTCTGCATCCACGCCGGGGTGGTGGTTGGTGAGTCTTGATAAACCTGAAACGGTAGCTGATTTTCCCAAATACCCAAATGGTAACAGGCTATATAGCTATGGGTTTATGTTCGTTGCACGTTCAGGGAATATATGGCTGCAGCAATATTTCACGCATACAGGGGCAAGTGCCCATCGCCAGACATGGAATGGAGACATGTCAGAACAGACTCCGTGGGTTATCGACTACAGTACGGCAAACCCGCCGCCAGCCACAGATTTATCGGCTTATGCCACGCAGCAGTGGGTATTACAGAACTTTGTTCAGAATATTCGTGTCAGTGCAGCGCAAGAACGCAAGTTTTGGGACGGGAACGGATGGTCCGGCAATGACAGCGCATTTGCGACAGCTATATGGATGGTTGGGGGGAGTTCTAACGTTGGTGGCCTGCTTGTCCGATATGTTCAAAAACAGATTAACAACAATTGGTATAATATCACTGAATAAAAGGCAAAAATAAAATGCAGCATCTTAAAAACCTTAAAAAATACATACCAGATGATGAAGATAGCCTGTTTCTTATCAAGGAACATAATGTTGAGTTTTACATTTCAGAAGATGGAAGGGATTGGTATAAATCCCAGGCTGATTTCTCACCTGATACGTTGAAAATTGCTTATGATGAAACAGGTATTATTCGCAGTATTAGTAAGGATGTTTCAAGCATTTACCCGCGTGATTTTAGCATCGTTGAAGTTGATATTACAGAAGAGAACAAGAATGTAGATATTTTTGGTGGGTGGGTATTCGACAACGGAGAAATTAAGCCACGCCAATATTCGCAAGAGGAATTACGCGCACAGGCTGAAGCGAAGAAGACCGAGCTATTGTCTGCCGCTGCTGTCGCTATTGCGCCACTGCAAGATGCTGTCGATGAAGGAATGGCGACGGAAGAAGAAACCGCCGCACTGTCAGAATGGAAAAAATACAGGGTGAAGGTTATGCGTATTGATACGTCAAAACCTGAGTGGCCTCTGCTCCCGGATATTAAGGCCAGTTAATATCCGGAGCTGAAGACAAATCAAGGCGGCGCAATTTAGTGCGACTGGCCCGTAACGCCGCCAGTTCTGTTTCCTCTTCGGCTGAGATATCTCCATCTTTTTGCGCAGCTTCCAGCCAGTCAATACGTGCTGTCATCTCAGCCATGTGGCGGTCGCGTTCCGCTTCTGCTTGAGCCAGATAATCACAGATTTGCTGCAATTTACCGTCCTGATAAAACCAGTCAGCACCCAATTTGACGCGCAGATTAGCTTCTGTCGCCGGAAGTTCTACTACGCTCAGATTAACCGGGAAAAGAGCATGAATATTCGTCGAAAATGTTCTCACGCGACCATCATCGTCATAGCCGATTTTTAGCGTTGTGGATTCATCAAATAACTCAATAACGTCATACCAGTCGTTGCCCTTTTCATCACGTAAAAACATTACGTTCTGACCATCTATAATTTTTGGCCTGTCCGTAGTGTCTGGTGTATATGGGGTGAATTTGCCGAAGCGTTGCATTTTTATTTACCTTTAATTAATCACATACCAGGTGTTATTCACCTGTTTTCGTGTATAACGAACGATGAAATTACCGACGTTGCTGCTCCCACCAACCATATTAAAGTTGTACATAGCTGCGCCATCCGTCCCACGTGGATATCCCCAACCATCCCGGAATCCAACTTCAGCCGGTGCAGTCAGGTCGATATTCTGGACAAAGTTTTGTAATACCCAGGCTTGTGTTGCGTAATTATCCCTTGACTGGTAACGAGCATCAAAGTTTGCGTAGCTGCCAGGAAATATCTGCCCCCCACATTGCCAGTGCCCATTTTCATCCAGATAAGCTTGCCCATCAGTTCCATTTTCTGTACGGGATTTATTTATCATGTAAATGCCGAACTGATGATTACCCAACCCGCCAAGAATAAAATGTCTGTCAGGGTGTTCCTGCCTGACAATTGCCGATGCACCGTCCTTATCAACAGGTGTAACGCTGGAAAAACAAATCTGCTCGCGCATGTAAATCCAGCTTCCCGTTGAGCCAAATATCTGCACAGCACCAGGAACAATTCTCATCACCTGACGACTATTGGAATAAGCATCAAGAACGCCGTCACCATTCTGTTTAAAACCGGTGTCGTTGTCGCCCAAAGCAATTGAGTTACCGCCGAGGGCGTTCGTTGTTCCAATTCCCAGGCTCCCATTAATAACAGCGCCAACGAGAACATTCAAAAGACCCAATTTAAGCGTCATAAGGTCTTTGGTTGTATTACCTGCAACAGTACGCCATTTGAAATACTCGTCCCCATTATCACCTGTTTCAAACCACATATAAGAATCAGCGTCTGAATCCGATTCATTTTTGAACCCGATCTTCGCAAAATCCGTGTTTCTAACCCAGGCAAGGATAGAGTCATTATCGAATGTCAGACCACCAGTCATGTGATCGCCAGATTTTTGCAGTGCCCCGGCAGCGCGATTTATGGTTTCTACTAAACCAACGTTTACAAAAATGAATATTTCAGGTGCAAATGGCATGATCCAGGCTTTTAGCGAAGGGATTAATCATGCTGATAGGCTATGTACGGGTTTCAACAAATGACCAGAACACAGCATTGCAGAGAAACGCGCTTGAGTGTGCAGGATGTGAGCTGATATTCGAAGACAAGATAAGTGGAAAAACGTCAGACCGACCAGGCTTAAAAAAGGTGCTCAGAACATTATCAGAAGGTGACACGCTGGTGGTCTGGAAGCTGGATCGTCTCGGTCGTAGTATGCGGCATCTTGTCGTGTTGGTCGAAGAAATGAGGGAACGCGGCATAAACTTCCGTAGCCTGACCGACAGTATAGATACCTCCACACCGATGGGACGCTTTTTCTTTCATGTCATGGGAGCGCTTGCGGAGATGGAGAGAGAGCTTATTGTTGAGCGAACACGGGCTGGTTTAGCAGCTGCGCGCGAAGATGGTCGGATCGGCGGCAGACGGCCAAAGTTAACTGCTGAAGAGTGGGCTCAGGCTGGAAGGTTGATTGCTGCTGGAGAGTCACGAAAACGTGTGGCTATAATTTATGATGTAGGGGTGTCAACGCTATACAAAAAATTTCCTGCGCGGTGTTGAGAAGACGCCACCGCGTCGTCGTATGCAAGAACGGGCTGCGGCGGACTGGCGAACGTTCGATAGTGCGAGTATTGAATGATTGCCAGTCACGGCGGATTGTACTTAAGCAATATCAAGGTTCAAGGCGTTTAATCTGAAACCATCCACATATCAGCTTCTTCAAACATTTCCTGAACAGTACGGCTAATCTGTTCCTTCTCGTGCTTGCTGGTGTCAGTGTTGATCGCCGGCAGTGTCATCATCGGTTTTACCCAAGTACCAGTATCGGGAAAAGGCGCGGTTTCACACTTATTTCCCTTAGAATTACATCCTTTACATTAGACCTATGAATACAAGATGAAGTGCCACTTATTTGGCTAAAATGCAAACACAAATCTAACTTGGATGTGGTTTTGCGTTATTTTATAACGTTCTTTTCTAATAAAAAACATAAAGATATATTTGTTTTAGCCGATAATCTGTTTTAACTGTATGTATTTGATTCACGACAGATAGTAGAATGTATGTTGTTACATAGGGTCAGGCATATAAAGAGGTCGGTGTGAAGAATAACCACAATTTAAAACGAATTAAGCCTTATGTGATATCAATCACGTTTTCATTTTTTATTTTTTTCTCATTGTCTGAGATTTCAATGTATTATATATACAAGGAGAGGATTGCATCATATACAGAACGAGTTTTGAATAGAAGTGTTAGTCTCATTCAACAGATTGATAAAATAAATGATAGTTATGAAATATTTAATGCTTATAGTCCTTGTAGTGAACTACAACTTCATGCTCTAAGAGTGGCCTTATGGCCCTATGCTCTTATAAAAGATATATCATTTATTTCAAATGGTGCAGTCATATGTAGTGCTTTATGGGGAGTGTTGCCAGCACCATTGCTTCTCAATATCTATGATAGAAAAGTTGAAAAGGACAATGTAACTTGGTTTTTTGGTGTGTTACTGGAAAATAATGTAAAAGCTGATTTGCTAAGCAATCAAAAATTAGCCATAACGATTTCACCATTTGCATTTAATAGATTTGTTACAGACCATGAAGAGAAGGGGTTTTCTGCAATTGTAGGTGACAGAGATCATTCGCTTCATTTGTTCAAACTTGGTGAGCAGGTCGATCTTCTTGAAGAGGCTCAGCATGATAAATCCTACCAACTAGGACTTATTACCACGCAAAGCTGTAATAAAAATAATAATATCTGTGTCATGGGGGGAGTTAAATTTCCGTGGATGAGTTTCGATAGTTGGTTAACGATGTTGTTGATTTCCTTTACATCTATTGTAACTGGTGTTCTTCTGGGTGGTTTTTATAATCAAAGAGTTGCACGTAAGCAATCATTAGTTTCAAGATTAAAAAATGCGATAAGAAGCGAATCATTATATCTTGTGTATCAACCTATTTATAAAATAAAAACCGGAAAAATTGTTGGTGTGGAAGCACTAATTAGATGGGATGATCATGATATTGGTAGCATTCCTCCTGATATTTTTATCCCTATTGCAGAGAAGCATGGTTTAATCCAGGGGATAAGTGATTTTGTATTTCGAATGGTAGTAAAGCAAACCATGTCTCTTTCTGAGGAATTTGATATTTTTATAAGCATTAATGTTAGTTCTCAAGACCTTCTGTCGGAATCATTTCAAGAAAAAGTGTTTCAGATGATTGATGAATCAAATATAAAACCAGGTATGATAATGATGGAGTTAACAGAAAGGCAGAGCGCGGAAATAAATTCCCTCCAAAAGGTTATTTCTTTATTTAATAATAAAGGTATATCAATAGCTATTGATGATTTCGGGACTGGTCATTCAAATTTAAACTGGCTATCAAATTTACAAATAGATGAAATTAAAATTGATAAGTCAATTACAGATTCTATCGATGAATGCTCTATAAATAATAATGTATTGTCAGGGTTGGTGGAGATTTTTAAAGATATAACTCACAAAGTCGTTTTCGAAGGTGTAGAAACATCAACTCAGGTGAAATATTTAACTGAAATGTTCCCTGAGTGCGGTGTCCAAGGGTGGTATTACTCAAAGCCACTATCTATAGATAAATTGACAAAATTAGTCGAGGATGCCAATTTGCCTTAACATTTAACACTTTATTTTCATTGTTTTCGCATTCTATATAACACGTGTAACCGCGAGCTATATAAATTTAACTGCAGAAGGATTTTGATATCTTGCCGCATTCAATCTGCGAGTTGGTTCAAAATTGTATGTAATGTCATGTTCGGCTTCATCAGAGAGCTGGCCGAGTTAGGCTTCACGCGTCATTGACTGGGAATATCTTCCACACAGTCTCACCTCTAGGTTGTACTTTGAACTATAGGTTTTAGCTCAGAAAGTGTTGGTATATTAAGTATGGATAAACGCGTAACTAGTTGAATTTTATGAAGTGGAAATATTGTGGATATACCAGCAAGAAAAGTTAAGTTATTGAAAATATTACTAATGAAATCGGTCTCGAAAACCGGAGTAGGGGCAACTCTACCGGGGGTTCAAATCCCCCTCTCTCCGCCACTATTCAAGCACTTGCAGGCCTTGCTTTCAACGACAGTTCTCACCGATGTTTTTTTCTTTGAATATCCTCACAAGTTTGTCTCTGTATTGCGCGCCTGGCGCGAAAATACGCTTCGTATAAACAAAAAGCCCGCTTCATATGAAGCGGGCTTGCTGCGTATTGAGCAGAATTAGAACTGGTAGACTAAACCAAGGGCAACGATGTCATCAGTTGCGATGCCATTACTTGCATAGAAGTTGTCGTCTTCGTCCAGCAGGTTGATTTTGTAATCAACATAGGTGGACATGTTTTTGTTGAAGTAGTAAGTCACGCCAACATCCACATATTTGACCAGATCTTTGTCGGTGTAACGAGGGGTGCCATTGCTATTGTGATCCCAGCCGCCTAAGTCAACACCTTTAGATTGCAGGAAGGAAACCGCAGGACGCAAACCAAAGTCGAACTGGTACTGAGCGGTTACTTCAAAGTTCTGGGTTTTGTTGGCAATACCGCCTTCTAATCCATCTCCTTTACCATATGCAGTCATATTGCGAGTTTCAGCATACATGGCCGCCAGGTAAATGTTATTAGCGTCATATTTTGCACCGATGGTCCACGCATCAGCGGTTTCACCGCCAGCATAGCTATTGGCATGACTACTGTCGCCACGGCCACGTGCAACCTGGTTGTCAGTACGATCGGAACTGGAATATGCAGCACCCAGGCTTAAACCGAAGTCGAAATCGTAAGAGGTGGACATACCGAAACCGTCGCCATTTTCACGCGCCAATTTACGGTTCTCACCATTGCCGGTACCTTCGCCGGAGCCCGCGCTTTCGTTGTTACCTTGATACTGCAGAGCAAAGTTCAGACCTTCTACCTGACCAAAGAAACCTTTGTTACGGTAGGTTGCCACGCCGTTGGTGCGGCCGGTCATATATACGTCGGTCTGAGTGTAGGTATCGCCACCAAATTCTGGCAGCATATCGGTCCAGGCTTCTACGTCGTAGACCACGCCGTAATTACGGCCGTAGTCGAAGGTACCGTTTTCACCAAAGCCTAAGCCGGCAAAGCCCAGACGAGTCCAGGAGTTTGCGCCTTCGCCTTCAGCATTGTTGGCCATAACCTGATATTCCCACTGACCGTAGCCGGTGAGCATATCGTTAATCTGGGTTTCGCCTTTAAAGCCCAGACGCGCATAGGTCTGATCGCCGTCGCTGCCAGCGTCATCAGAAAAATAACGCAGGCCATCGACTTTGCCGTACAGATCCAGTTTGTTGCCATCTTTATTATAGATTTCTGCCGCATTTGCTGCGCCTGCAGCTAATAATGCCGGGAGAAGAAGTGCCAGAGCTTTTCTTTTCATTATGTATTCCCTTATGATAATAATTGATGTGAATATGTAGTTCTATCCAAAAGACTACGTTTTGATACTATTCTATGAAGTTCATTTATTTTAAAATATAACGTGTAACAAATCTATTTAAAAGATTTCAAAATATTTCTGTTTGGATTTTTGTTATTTATTTAATATGTTTGCGTGTTTCATATTTACCATATAAATGATTTATTTATCATCAGGTTATGAGTTTTGTGTTAATTATATTGAATTTTGATTTTATATAAATTTAATATGTTTATGTTGATTGTATTTATAATTTGTAGATTCTGGTCCTGGCCCATAATGATTAATCATTTGATGTTATAGAATGGGTGGGTTAATTTATACGGTGTATATATGGCCGTAGCGCTCGCGAGGAATAGCATGGATTTACAGTACTGGCAGTCGCAATTTGAAGCATGGTTACGTGAAAATCACCTTGGGCAGGATGCAGCCCATGACATCTTTCATTTTCGTCGTGTGTGGATGACGTCACAACAGCTGGGTGCTGATGCAACCATCGACTGGCTGGTGGTGCTGACAGCCTGCTATTTTCATGACCTTATCAGCTTGCCGAAAAACCATCCTGACCGACATCGCTCGTCGGTACTGGCGGCGCAGGAAACCTGCCGCGTATTGACGCAGTTTTTCCCCACATTTCCAGAAGACCGGCTGCCGGCGGTAAGTCATGCCATTGAAGCACACAGTTTTAGCGCAAAAATTTCGCCAACCACGATCGAGGCCAAAATTGTTCAGGATGCTGACAGACTTGAGGCGTTGGGGGCCATTGGCTTAGCTCGCGTATTTGCGGTTTCTGGCGCGCTGGGGGTGGCCCTGTTTGATGCGGAAGACCCTTTTGCACAACGGCGCGAGCTCAACGACAAGCAGTATGCACTCGATCATTTCCAGACCAAATTATTGCAACTGCCGATGACGATGCAAACGGCACAGGGACGGTATTTAGCGCAGCATAACGCTGATTTTTTGCTGACCTATATGGCGAAATTAAGCGCCGAGTTAAAAGGGGAGTATGAGGAGCTGGATCTCACCGCGATTCAGCCCTTTAAGGCGCATCGGTAGCCTGCACAGCTGAAACGTAAACACCTCTGTTTTATGTTAACCTGTCGCTAATCCATTTTGGCCGGTTAAATGTATGCAGGATAATTTTTCAGTAACAGGCACCATAAACCTGATGACAGAGGATACCGGGATCGCCGTGCAGGTGATGTTGGCTAAGCTGCTTGAGATTTACGACGTGAAAACGCTGGTGGCTCACCTTAATGGCGTCGGTGAGCATCACTGGAGCCCGGCCATCTTTAAACGTGTGGTTGCGAACGAGACATGGCACCGCCTGAGCGATCGTGAATATTCCCACCTGAAGACCTTGCTACCGACGCCGCCGGTGCATCATCCGCAGTATGCTTTTCGTTTTATCGATCTTTTCGCCGGAATTGGCGGTATTCGCCGCGGCTTCGAAGCGATCGGTGGACAGTGCGTGTTTACCAGCGAGTGGAACAAGCATGCGGTGCGGACTTACAAAGCGAATTACTATTGCGATCCTGACCAGCACCATTTTAATGAAGATATTCGCGATATTACGTTAAGCCATCGTGCCGGGGTGAGCGATGAGGAGGCGGCTGAACATATCCGCCAGCATGTCCCTCAGCATGATGTGCTGCTGGCCGGCTTTCCCTGTCAGCCGTTTTCGCTGGCAGGCGTCTCCAAGAAAAATGCCTTAGGTCGTGCGCACGGTTTTGCCTGTGATACGCAAGGTACGCTATTTTTCGACGTGGTCAGAATCATTGATGCCCGCCGTCCGGCAATCTTTGTGCTGGAAAACGTCAAAAATCTGAAGAGCCATGACCAGGGGAAAACGTTTCGCATCATTATGCAAACGCTGGATGAGTTAGGGTATGACGTGGCGGATGCGGCGGAAAACGGGCCGGACGATCCTAAAATTATCGATGGAAAACACTTTTTACCGCAGCATCGCGAACGTATTGTCCTCGTGGGCTTTCGACGCGATCTGAATCTTAAAAATGACTTTACGCTACGGGATATTGTCACCCGCTACCCGCAGCGGCGTATTACGCTGGCCGAGCTGCTTGAACCGACCGTTGACGTGAAATACATCCTGACGCCGGTGTTGTGGAAATATTTATATCGCTACGCGAAAAAGCATCAGGCGCGGGGGAACGGCTTTGGCTACGGCATGGTATATCCTGGCAATCCGCACAGCGTAACGCGCACGTTATCTGCGCGCTATTACAAGGACGGGGCAGAAATATTAATCGACCGTGGCTGGGATATGGCGCTGGGTGAACAGGATTTTGACGATCCGCACAACCAGTTGCACCGACCACGTAGACTTACACCTCGAGAGTGCGCGCGCCTGATGGGATTTGAGTCGCCTCAGGGTTATCAGTTCCGTATTCCGGTGTCTGATACCCAGGCCTATCGCCAGTTCGGCAATTCGGTGGTGGTCCCGGCATTTGCGGCGGTAGCCCGACTGCTGGAGCCAAAAATCAAACAGGCCGTCGCGCTGCGTGAGAAAGAGAGTCTGCATGGCAGACGTTCACGATAAGGCCACGCGCAGTAAAAATATGCGGGCAATCGCGACCCGCGATACGGCGATTGAGAAACGTCTGGCCAGCGTATTGACGGAGCAGGGGGTAACGTTTCGCGTGCAGGATGCGGCGTTACCTGGCCGCCCTGATTTTGTGGTGGATGACTATCAGTGTGTTATTTTTACCCATGGTTGTTTCTGGCATCACCACGAGTGTTATTTATTTAAGACCCCTGCGACGCGCACGCAATTCTGGCTGGCTAAAATAGGCAAAAACGTCGAACGCGATGCGCGGGATCGCGAGAGACTGCAGGCACTTGGCTGGCGGGTACTCATTATCTGGGAGTGCGCCATACGAGGGCGAAAAAAACTCAGCGATGAGGCGCTGTCCGAGCGCGTGGTCGAGTGGATCTGCAGCGGTGGCGCTACCGCGCAGATCGACACCCAGGGTATTCATTTACTGTAACGACTTTTCCGACGGTGCGGCGACCGCGTCTGCTTTGACCGGGAACAGGTATTTACCCAGCGTCACCAGCACCACGGCAAAAACAATCACTCCGAGTGCCAGCCACTCGATGAACGCCAGGCTTTCACCTCCCAGACCGGTACCTAATAAGACGGCAACAACCGGGTTGACGTAGGCATAGCTGGTTGCCAGCGCCGGGCTCACGTTACGGATCAGGTACATATATGCGTTGATGGCGATAATGGAGCCGAACAGCGCCAGGTAAGCGACCGCCAAAAACCCAGAAAAAGATGGCATTGTAGTCAGCTTTTCCCCGGAGATAAGCGAGGCCCCCATCAGCACGATACCGGCGGCGAGCATTTCAATTGCCCCAGCCATCATACCCACGGGTAAGGTAATGCGGGAACCGTACACGGAACCGAATGCCCAGCTCATTGAGCCAATCAGGATCAACACTGCACCCCAGGGGTTGCCACTCAAATTCCCGCCGCTGTTAAGCATAATGATCCCGGCCAGTCCGATAGCGATGCCCATCCACTCCAGCTTGCGGGTTTTAATGCCAAAGAAATAGCTGAAGCACAGCGTAAACAGTGGGACGGTGGCGACCACCACGGCAGCGATGCCGGAAGGGACGTTCTGGTGTTCGGCGACGGTGACCAACCCATTTCCCACTGCCAGCAGCAGAATACCGATCAGTGCGGCATTGAGCAGCGGGCGTAATGGCGGCAGTTTGTGGCCGCGCAGAAGTAAAAATGCGGTTAACAAAATCCCCGCAGACAGAAAACGCACGCCGGCCATCATGAGCGGCGGCCAGCTCTCAACGCCAATGCGGATAACGAAGTAGGTGGAACCCCAAATGATGTACAGCGCGAACAGCGCACTGAAAAGCGGTAACAATTGCCTGAAACGCATAATCCCTCACGGTGGAAATAAAAAGGCGCAACATAGTAAACGTCAAAACTATCGTGCTGGCGAGATTTATAATTGCCCGTTGTTGTTAAAAATTTGTTGACCATAAAGGTGAGTTTCAGCATCACGTTTTTTACTTCATACTAATGACGGAAAAAAATAATATTGAGGGTGAAAATTTTGGCAGGAAGTAGCTTACTGACCTTACTCGATGACATCGCCACGCTGCTTGACGATGTCTCCATGATGGGAAAATTGGCCGCAAAAAAAACCGCGGGCGTTCTGGGAGATGACCTGTCGCTTAACGCGCAGCAGGTATCGGGCGTACGGGCAAACCGTGAACTTCCGGTCGTCTGGAGCGTGGCAAAAGGATCTTTCGTCAACAAAGTTATTCTTGTGCCGTTGGCGTTACTGATCAGTGCCTTTATTCCCTGGGCGATTACCCCGTTATTAATGATTGGTGGGGCGTTCCTCTGTTTTGAAGGCGTGGAAAAAGTCCTGCATACGCTGCAGGCGCGCAAACATCAGGAAACGCCGGAAGAACGCCAGCAGCGTCTGGCAGAGCTGGCGGCGCAGGACCCACTGACCTTTGAGAAAGATAAAATCAAAGGGGCCGTACGTACCGATTTTATTTTATCTGCGGAGATTGTGGCGATTACGCTGGGAATTGTGGCCGATGCGCCGTTGCTCAATCAGGTTCTGGTGCTGTCAGGGATCGCTTTAGCGGTGACCGTTGGCGTATACGGCCTGGTTGGCATTATCGTCAAGTTGGACGACATCGGCTTCTGGCTGGCTGAAAAGCGCAGCGCGGTCGCTCAGGCGCTGGGTAAAGGCTTGCTGGTGGTGGCGCCCTGGCTGATGAAAACGCTGTCGGTGGTAGGAACTCTGGCGATGTTTTTGGTAGGGGGCGGCATTGTCGTCCATGGGATCGCGCCGTTGCATCATGCGATCGAGCAGTTCGCCCAGCAACAGAATTCATTCATTTCAATGATGATTCCGACCCTGTTAAACCTTGTATTGGGCTTTATCATTGGTGGCATTGTGGTACTGCTGGTGAAAATGGTGGCAAAACTGCGCGGTGTTTCACACTAATTTTTGTTTACCTGATTATGCAAAAAGGCTGCTTGTCGTCTAAGGTGAAAAGGTTTCTCTTGATACAGGAGGCAGGTATGGTCTTTTCTGTCAGTGAGGAAGTCACCGTGAAACAGGGTGGCCCACGCATGATTGTCACCGGATACGCTAGCGGCATGGTCGAGTGTCGCTGGTACGATGGCTTTGGCGTCAAACGGGAAGCATTCCGTGAAGATGAACTGACGTCCGGTAAAGGGCAACAACGGCAGGATGCCTGAACATTACGTTCAGGCGTAAGTGAGTGATCTCTCAACCATTAGTTATATTTATCATTTTGGTGAGAATTATTTACTTGTCAGGCAAAAAAATTGTAGATAAGGTTGGCCTCACATCAGATTTCCTGGTGTAACGAATTTTCAAGTGCTTCTTGCATAAGCAAGCTTGATCCCGACCCACTGAGGGCCGGGATTTTTTTCGCCTGAAGTCAGCGATTGATCTCCGTCACGCTAAAATCGTGGATATCCAACTCAAACGCTTCGGCTAACTCATGCCATGTATGGTAATCACGACCGTCAACACTGACGCGATCCGGGTCATCGCGGCTGCGATGAATCTCGCTCTCGCAGATTTCGTTGATTGCCTCCAGCAGCGCGTCTACATCAACGCTGACCTCACGTTTGGCCGTCTCGCTGTACTCTTTCGCGGTTTTCATTCACCTACCTCTCAACCGTTACGGATACCGGGTGTATGCAGCAAAATCGCTGACGCACACTTTCTAAGTATAGACCGTCGAGAAAACCCGCAATCGCGCGCGCCAGGCGCTGCCAGAAAATAGAATTTGTTCTACACTGGCACAAAGCCACAGGAGGAAAATGATGAAGGTGAATGATCGGGTTACAGTCAAAACGGACGGCGGTCCTCGTCGGCCTGGCCGGGTACTGGCAATCGAGGAGTTTAGTGAAGGCACCATGTACCTGGTTTCGCTGGAAGACTACCCGCTCGGTATCTGGTTCTTTAACGAGTCAGGTCATCAGGATGGTATTTTTGTGGAGAAGGTAGACTAATCATACCGCTTGTGTCTTGATGCTGACTGGTGACATTCCCACCAGTCAGCACATACTAGCGCATATTCACAAAGATACCGTTGGTGACGTTATCGGTGAGTCGAACGACGTGATAGATCACCTGTTTATTATGCGTTTTGATCTTTCGTTTTATATTCCCCTTATGGGATGAGACGGTTTTTGCTTTGATATTCATTTGATCGGAAATCTGAATGGTTCCCTGACCCTCCATCCACATGCGTAACATGCTGGACTCGGTGCGGCTTAATGACAGTGTCGGCAGATTGACATCGACAACAATATCCGCATCCTTTTTAAGAATATCGCCAAGCAATTCGTCCAGTGAATCCGGTTTAATCGACTTTGAGCTGATTAATAAATTTTTTCTGACCAGGAGATATTCATCAAAATGGACGTTGGCAATAGCCATAAATACGATAAATAATGTACTGGGATGCTGATTAATGATCTGCTTTATTTGCTGACTGTTAGCCGGATCGTGGATGAAACAGTCTTCATTAATAAACACCACAGCAGGTTGATGTGCGTCACAGGCGATACTGAGTTCGTCAACGGTTGAAATACCGTTGATTTCCTTTTTTTTCACCCCCCGGCTTACCAGATACCCGGTCAACCCTAACCGGGTGTAACTGCATAAATCCATAATAATCGTTGACATGGCATACCCTCACTCAATGCGTAACGATAATTCCCCTTACCTGATTATTTCTGCACAACTAAACGGAATAATAACAACCCAAGATGACGCTTTTACTGCTTGTTTTCAGGCGGATTTACTATCCCGTAAAGTTGCGTATAATTTGCCAGGAAACTTCTTAAAGTAAAGTAAATGTTGCGTTCTGTGAGTAAGGCAAAAACAAATAAGCCGCGGCAGCGTTATCCTGGTAGATGTGGTCTATTTTTTAATTTCGGACAATCCTTAGTAAAACAGGATAAATACTATGGGTTATTATTTGTGGGCATTTCACTGATGATATCGGCAAGTAAATTAAAAATTTCGCTGAATAATCGTTCGCAGAATGGGGCAATTAATGGCATTAATGCGGCCATTAAAGAAATACCTACCGTCAGGGTCAGCGGAAAGCCAATGACAAAAACGGAGAGCTGGGGAGCCATACGATTTAACAATCCGAGCGCGAGGTTGAGCGTGAGCAGCAGCGTCATCACCGGCAGCGCCAGCATCAGCCCGTTGAGAAATATTAAGCTGCCCGCGCGAGCAAGGGCGAGGAAGGCATTACTGTTTACCGGGTGACCGCCGATCGGCAGGGTATGAAACGTGTCTACCAGCAGTGAGATCAACCATAGGTGACCGTTAAAGGTCAAAAACAGCAGCATGGCAAGTAAATCCATCAGTCGTGCCAGCACGGGCATGTTCAGTCGACTGCCGGGGTCAAAGAATGTGGCGAAAGAAAGCCCCATTTGCAGGCCAATTAACTCACCGGCCGTACGCACAGCAGCAAATGCAAATTGCATGGTGAAGCCTAACGCAATACCGATCAGGATTTGCTGCATCGCCAACCATAATGCTGCGATGGAGAAAATTGGCACGTCATTGGCAGGTAGGGACGGGGCGATAACCACCGTTATCATCAGGCCCAACCCCAGCTTTACCCGCTTAGGTATCGCACGCTCACTGAGGATCGGTGCCGTAGAAATGAGTGCCAATACACGCAGCAGTGGCCAGAAATACAGGTTCAACCAGTAAAGCCATTGATCGCTCGTCACCTGCAGCATGGCGGCGTCTACCCGATGATATAGGGGATATTGCTGAACAGCGTACGCACATAGTCCAGCAACAGGTTAAGCATCCACGGCCCGGCCACAATAATAGCGACAAAGACCGCGACAATTTTCGGAATGAACGATAGCGTCATTTCGTTAATTTGGGTTGCCGCCTGCAGGATGCTGATAATCAGCCCCGTCACCAGTGCAACCAGTAACAACGGTGCGGCGAGGGCAAGAGCAACTTTCATCGCCTCGGTGCCCATCATCATGACCGATTCAGGTGTCATTTCGCGCCTCTAACTGTAAAAACTTTGCGCCAGCGAACCGACAAGCAGTTGCCAGCCGTCAACCAGCACAAACAGCATCAGCTTAAACGGCAGCGCGATGGTGGCGGGCGGTACCATCATCATCCCGAGTGCCATCAATACGCTGGCGATCACCAGGTCGATTATCAGGAAAGGAATGAAAATCGTAAAACCTATCTGGAAGGCGGTTTTCAGTTCGCTGGTGACATAGGCTGGCAGCAGAATTCGCATCGGCACTGCTTCCGGTCCCTGCAACGGTCCGCTGTTTGCCAGACGCGCAAACAGTGCCAGATCGGCTTCGCGGGTCTGGCGCAACATAAACTCACGCAGCGGCTGTGCGCCTTTCTCTATCGCTTCCTGCATGGAGATCTTCTCTTCGCTGAACGGCTGATATGCGTCAACGTAGATTTTGTCGATCACCGGGGACATGATGAAAAAAGTCAAAAATAGCGCCAGTCCAAGTAACACCTGGTTTGGCGGGGCGGACGGTGTTCCCAGCGCGTTACGTAACAGACCGAAAACGATGATGATGCGGGTGAAGCTGGTCATCATCAGCAAAATGGCGGGCAGGAACGTCAGCGAGGTGATAAATACCAGTGTTTGTACCGGTAACGTCCAGCTTTGTCCGCCGCCGGGCAGTGGCTGGCTAACCAGACCGGGAAGCTGGGCCGCGGCCACTGGGCTAAACAACCACAAGCCGAGCAGCGTGAGGGATAACAAACGGCGCATCAGGATCTCCCAGGACGCTTAAGCAAACTCTTCATCATGGACTGGAAATCCGCCGGGGGGGCCGGGTTCTCGTCGGGCACCAAGGACGTAGGGGGCAGGGTATGCAGCACGTTAATCTGCGATGCGGTCACACCCAGCACCAGACGTGCGTCCTCAACCTCAACAATTACCACCCGTTCGCGCGGTCCCAATGAGGTGCTGGCCGTGACTTTCAGTCCGCGTGTACCGGCCCCTTTCGGGGCAAAACCCAGGCGTTTAATGACCCAGGCCGCGGCGAGGATCAACAGGATTATGCCCAGCAGCGCGCCGCTGACCTGCACCAGCGGTGAGCCGGGAACGGCGGCGGGCTGAGAGACGGTAGCCTGGGTGTTCATCATTAACGGCTCAGGCGGCGCATACGTTCAGACGGCGTAATAATGTCAGTGATACGCACGCCGTATTTATCTGCGACGACAACCACTTCGCCCTGAGCAATCAGGTAACCGTTGATCAGAATATCCAGCGGCTCGCCCGCCAGACCGTCCAGTGCGACGACGGAGCCTTGCGTCAGGCGCAACAGCTCTTTGATGGTCATGCGAGTGCGGCCCAGTTCGACGGTCAGCTTGACCGGAATGTCCATGATCAGGTCGATGTCCTGCAGTGTACCGCTGACGTCCCCGCCGCCTAACTGCTGGAATACCGCATCTACCGAACTTTTAGCCGTGGTCGTTGTTTGCTCGTTTAACGCGTCAGCCCACAGATCGTCCAATGCACCAGTGTTCTCATCGGACGGATTATTCATGTCACTCATTTGGGCTGTTCCTCATTCAGCGAATTCAAAATCGGGTTGATCAAATGTTCTACGCGTAACGCATACTGACCGTTTACGGTGCCATATTGGCTGGTCAGCACAGGCACGCCGTCCACATGAGCAATAATGCGGTCGGGTTTTTCAATCGGCAGCACATCGCCGGGTTTGAGCTTTAAAATCTGCGACAGACGCAGCGGAATGTCGGCAAAGTTCGCCACCAGCTCCAGCTCTGAATGCTGAACCTGACGCACCAGGTTATTACGCCAGTTCTGATCCTCGTTGCGCGAGTTTTCCAGCGGCGGGTTAACCAGCAGCTCGCGCAACGGTTCAATCATGCTGAAGGGCAGACAGATGTTAAATTCACCGGTCAGGTTGCCAATTTCAACGTGGAACGGCGTGTTCACCACAATGTCGTTTGGTGAGGTGGTGATATTGGTAAATTTCACCTGCATTTCCGAGCGCACGTACTCCACTTCCAGCGGATTGATCGCTTTCCAGGCGTCGCTGTAGCTTTCCAGCGCCAGCTTCAGCATGCGGTTGATCACGCGCTGCTCGGTATGCGTAAATTCGCGACCTTCCACCTTCGTCGGGAAGCGTCCATCACCGCCAAACAGGTTATCGACGGCGATAAACACCAGACTCGGCGAGAACACCACCAGGCCCGTACCGCGGAGCGGTTTCAGGTGGATCAAGTTCAGGTTGGTTGGTACCGGTAAGTTACGCGCAAACTCGTGATACGGCTGGATGCGGATCGCGCCCACGGTAATATCCGGGCTACGGCGCAACAGGTTAAATAATCCCATCCGGAACTGGCGCGCGAAGCGTTCGTTGATGATCTCCAGCGCTTGCAAACGCTCGCGAACAACGCGGCGTTGGGTGTTGGGATCGTACGGACGAATATTGCTTTCGTTTGCAATACCGGAAATAGGTTCGTCTTTGGTGTCGCTATCGCCGTTAAGCAATGCGTCAATTTCAGCCTGAGAAAGAATACTGTCGCCCATGTCTTTACCGCAGAATAAAAGCTGTATAAAGAACGTCGGTGACAACCTGTTTCGGCTGCCCGACAACGAGCGGAGTCGCGAGCGTCTCTTTGATGGCGGCGATCAACTGCTGTTTACCTTGCTCGGTGGCGAGCGTGGCGGCATTCTGACGCGAAAACAGCAGCAGCAGGCGGCTGCGTACTTCCGGCAGATATTCGCTCAGACGCGCGCGCGTCGCTTCGTCTTTCATACGCAGCGTGACCCCGATATACAGCACGCGATCCGCATCACCCAGATTGACGGTAAATGTATCCAGCGCAAAAAACACCGGGGCTGGCGGTGGGGCCGGTTCCGCGCTAACGCTGGCGGACGGCTGCTGCTGCATACGCCAGTAGCTATACCCCGCAGTTGCGCAGGCGGCGAGGGTAATTAACACCAGCAGAGGGATCCAAATAGCGCGTTTACTCTTTTTGTTAATCGCGGAGTCAGTCATCAGATACGGGCTTCCTGTTTCGGTACAGCTTATGGGCTGATTATCCCGTGTCCTGTCCCCGACAAAGCGTGGAAAAGACGCGGATAATCATGCTACCTCTGGCGTTAGGCGAAGATGTCTACTGCGCCGTCACCGCGCGCGGCGGCTTGCAGCGAGGCCGGGGCGGCCAGAGCGGCGTCATCTTCGCTGGTAAAAATGTCTTGTCCCTGAGTGCGTCCCGCCTGTTGCTGCTGAGCAGAAGACTGCTGCTGGCCAGCGAAGCTTTCGCTGCTGATGCTGCTTTGCCCCAGTTGGATCCCACTTTCAGCCAGCTG
Organism: Citrobacter sp. KH_055_1; assembly: GCF_057838705.1. NCBI lineage: Bacteria > Pseudomonadati > Pseudomonadota > Gammaproteobacteria > Enterobacterales > Enterobacteriaceae > Citrobacter > Citrobacter sp. KH_055_1. The sequence goes on along the minus strand of NZ_CM174473.1, from coordinate 2,859,899 downwards.
AGTCCGCAGCATCGGCAACGCGGCTTCCAGCGCGGCACGTACGTGGCTATGTGGTGACACCATTTGCAATTGCGCCTGGTTGTCATCCAGCTTGAGGGAGATTTGCACCTGGCCCAGGTCCTGTGGATGTAAGCGCAGTTCCGCGCTTTGTTGTCCCTGACGGGTGAACAGCGTGACGTGCTGACTTAGCGATTGCTGCCATTCGTGGCTACCCAGCGGGGCGCTCAGCACCGGTGCGGCTGCAGGGAGCGGCTGCGCGTGCGTTTGCGCCCCAGCCGGTGGCGTAATTGCCGCGCCAACGCTTACCAGGGTCGGAGTGCTTTCCATCTCTGCGTGGGCGGTTGCCGCCGCCGTCTGTGGGGTTAAAGTAGGATTACGTGTCTGGTCAACGCCAGCGGCGTGCATCGCGCCATCCGCTTTGCCTTTTTTCACCTCACCCGAAGTCAGTTCGACGCGGTTATCCGCCGCCCCGCCGGACGAATTGCCGCGCAACAGTGTGGCCAGGGTGGAGTCTGCCGGGGCAGATGCGGTTTCACCGACGGGCGTGGTGATGGGCTGGCCCGGCAGCATCGCAAATAGCGCGCTCAGGTTCGCCAGATCCTCATCGCTGAGCGTGGTGGTCTTATCATCGTGTGGCGCGGCTTTGCCTGTCGCCGTCAGGGCATTCACCTTCAGCGACGGCGTGAGTGCCGACAGCAATTGCTGGGCATCGGTCAGGTCGGCAAGTGTCGCGTCCGTGATCCCGCCTTTTTGTGCCAGCAGATCCGTAATTTTCGCCGCCTGGCCGTTATCGCCCTGTGCTTGCAGCAACCCTTTTTGCAGTTTGCCACCCGCAGCCTGAAGATCGGCCAGCGACAGCGGGGCATCTTTTCCCTGCGCGTCGCCCGCGCCTAATGCGCCAGCCAGTAGGGCTAAAAAATTCTCGGGTGAATCAACCGCCTTTCCTGATTGAAGCCCTGCGGTGACGTCGGTGTCGGTAGTAATCAGTTGGGGTAACGTAATCATTCGGGTTTCCTCATAGCTGCGCGCTGAGCAAATTCATCCATTTTTTTCTGATCCAGGCGGTTTTCAGCCAGTAAAGCCGCCGTGGTCTGTCGGTCCTGTAGAGTTTTCCAGGCCTGCAGTCGTTGTTTTTTATCGCGCCAGCTGCTCAGCGCCAGGTCAACTTTCTGCGTCCACTGATTCAGCTGTTGGCGATGCTGGTCTATTGCTTTTTCCAGCGTCTGAATAAATTGCTGGTAGTTGATCCAGCGGTTACTGGTGATCCCCTGACCCATATCGCTATTAAGATTGGTGCGATACTCGTGCTGGTAGTCGATCAGCATCTTTAACTGTTCTTCTGCCTGCTGACAGCCGCGCCGCATTTCGCCTAATAAGATAGCGGCGTCATCGACCTCTTTTTCAGCCAGATCTTTTAGTGTTGCCAGTGCACCATGTTGTGCCATGACCTATGCTCTCCTGCTTAATCACACCCCAGGGAAAATCAGATCCAGCGCCTGCAGGGAATCTTCCCAGTCGGCCCGTTCAAAGATCCCTTGCTGTAAAAATGCCTCCAGCTGCGGCCATAAGGTGATGGCTTTATCCAGCATCGGGTCGCTGCCTTTTGCATATGCGCCCACGCTGACTAAATCACGGTTACGCTGGAAACTGGACAGCAGCTGTTTAAAATTACGCACCCGCGCATAGTGTTTTTCGCTGATGAGCGAGGTCATTGCACGGCTGATTGAGGCTTCGATATCAATGGCCGGATAATGACCCGCCTCCGCCAGGTGACGGGACAGCACGATGTGTCCGTCTAGGATCGCACGAGCGGAATCGGCAATCGGATCCTGCTGGTCATCGCCCTCGGTCAGCACGGTATAAAATGCGGTAACCGAACCGCCGCCGTGAATACCGTTCCCGGCACGTTCCACCAGCGCCGGTAATTTGGCGAACACCGAGGGCGGATAGCCTTTGGTGGCGGGCGGTTCACCGATAGCCAGCGCGATTTCACGCTGTGCCATCGCGTAGCGGGTGAGGGAGTCCATAATCAGCAGGACGTGCTGCCCGCGATCGCGAAAATCTTCGGCAATACGCGTGGCATAGGCGGCGCCCTGCATACGTAATAATGGGGAGACGTCCGCAGGGGCGGCAATCACCACCGAGCGTGCGCGACCGTCGGCACCGAGAATATTTTCGATAAAATCTTTTACTTCACGACCACGTTCGCCAATCAGCCCAACGACAATGACATCGGCTTGGGTATAGCGCGCCATCATGCCGAGCAGGACGCTTTTACCCACACCGGAACCGGCGAACAGGCCCATACGCTGGCCGCGACCGACGGTAAGCAGCGCATTGATGGGCCGCACACCGGTATCCAGCACGTGCTCAATGGCGGTACGTTGTAGCGGGTTAAACGGTGGTGTAATTAACGCCCCGGTTTCCGTGGTGTCGGGCGCAGGCAGACCGTCGAGGGGTTTTCCGCTGCCGTCGAGCACGCGCCCAAGCAGGGCGGGGCCCAGCGGCAACTGCTTGCCACTTTGCAGGCCTTCACCGGCAATGTTTTTTGCGTAAACACGTGCGCCAGGCAGAACGCCTTCGACTTCTTCGAGCGGCATCAAAAACAGACGCTGGCCGTTAAAACCGACCACTTCGCTTTCGACTTCCTGAGTGTCGTTGCCGTTTTGACGCTCAATCACGCAGGTGGCGCCCAGCGGCAGCTGTAAGCCCGTGGCTTCCAGCACCAGGCCGGTGGCGCGGGTCAAACGCCCGTAGCGTCGTACCGACGGTAGCAGCGACATTTTCTCTTCGAAGTTATCCAGCGAGGTGAGCCAGCGGGTCAGACGGGTGGTCATTACACGACTCCCGGTGCGGCCAGACGGCAGAGTTCCTGCCAGCGCGTAGCGACGCTGGCATCCAAATCGCCTTCGTCGGCCGAGACTTTACACCCGCCATGATGCAGGGTTGGGTCGCCGCGCAGTCGCCAGCCGTGCAGGCTGAGGGTGGCGCCGAGCATCTCTTCCACGCGTTGGAGATCGTCCGGATGCACACGCAGTTGGGGTTTGCCGCTAAACAGCGGTTCCTGCTGCAGCAGCTGTTGGATTTGTTTAATCAGCGCGGCGTTATCGACGATCGGCGTCTGGCCAATCACCTGACGAGCGGCTTCCAGCGCCATTTGCATCAGGCGCGAGGCAATCACGCTGTCCAGCGCATCCAGCGTATTTTGAAACTCGCTCACCAGTTGCTGCATGCGGGCGTGAATCGGCGCATGCTGCGCCCGGGCCTGCGTCTGACCTTGCTCCAGCCCCTGCGCTAACCCATCCTGATAACCCTGCTCATGGCCTTTTTGCCGACCTTCAGCCAGGCCGGCGTTATAGCCTTGTTCATGCGCCTGCAACTGCAGTTGTGCCAGCTTTTGTTCAAGCTGTTGTTCAGCGGACAGCTGTGGTTCTTCTGTGTCGTCCGTCGGCAAGGGGCTGCTGTCATCGGCCAGCACGAACGCCGCCATCGGTGGCGCGAGGTCGTCCGGGGTCCAGACTTTCCACGGCAGGTCGTTAGACATAGGTATCCTCGCCGCTGCCGATCACCATCTCGCCGGTTTCCGCCAGGCGACGCACAATCAGCAGAATCGCTTTCTGTTCGTTTTCTACCTGCGACAGACGTACCGGACCACGGTTGGCGAGGTCGTCGCGCAGAATATCGGCGGCACGTTGCGACATATTGCGCAGGAACTTCTCGCGCAGCGGCTGTTCGGCACCTTTCAGGGCGATCAGCAGCGACTCGGAATCCACTTCCTGCAGCAGGCGCTGGATACTGCGGTCGTCGACGTCCACCAGGTTTTCGAACAGGAACATCTCGTCGATAATTTTCTGTGCCAGTTCGCCGTCGAATTCGCGCACGGCGGTAATGACCGCTTCTTCCTGCTGCGTTTTCATCAGGTTGATAATCTCTGCTGCCGTTCTCACGCCGCCCATTTTGCTGCGCTTCAGGTTCTGGCCGTCGAGCAGGCCGTTCAGCACTTCGGTCAGCTCCGCCAGCGCGGCCGGCTGCACGCCGCCGAAGGTGGCAATACGTAACATCACATCGTGGCGTAAACGCTCGTCGAACAGCGCCAGAATATCGGCCGCCTGGCCCCGTTTGAGGTGTACCAGAATGGTGGCGATGATCTGCGGGTGCTCGTCGCGAATAAGGTCGGCGGCGCTTTGCGGCTCCATAAAGTTGAGCGTTTCGATGCCGCTGGTGGTATCGCGGGTTTCCAGAATATCTTCCAGCAGGCTGGAGGCGCGCTCTTCACCCAGCGCTTTCACCAGCACCGAGCGCAGATATTCGTTGGCGTTAATGTTCAGCGCCGCAAACTGCTCGGCTTCTTGTTCAAACTCGGCCAGCACCTCGGTGAGTTGCTTGTTGGAAATCTGGCGCACGTTGGCCATCGCCGTACTGAGGGCCTGCACTTCACGCGTGGAAAGATGTTTAAACACCTCCGCCGCGCGATCTTCGCCAATGGTCATCAGTAAAATGACGCTTTTATCGGTGCCGCTAAGATTACTCATGTTCGTTATTCATCCACTGGCGGATGACCAGCGCCACAACGCGCGGATCGTTATCTGACATTTCACGAATACGCTGGCTCATGACTTCTGCGCCCAAGCGCTGGTTCGTACGACGCTGCTGGGTCTGCTCGTCTTTGCTGAGACGAACTTCTACCGCTTCTTCGGTTTCCTGACGAACGCGCGTTTGTTCCTGCGCGACTTTCGCCTCTTCGCTACGGCGGACCAGTTGCGGACGAACGGCTTTACGCCACAGTATCCAGGCCACCAGCAGTACCAGTAACCAGCGTCCGGCAATCATCAACTGCTCAATAAAGGACTGCTGTTGCCAGAATGGCAGCTCGCCGCCCGCGTCGTCGGTTGCCGTGAAGGGTGAGTTCACCACGTTCAGGGTATCGCCGCGCTTGTCGGAGAAGCCCATGGCTTCGCGGGTCAGATCCTCAATTTGCTTCATCTGATCGGCGCTCAGCGGCAGCGGTTTACCGTCCGGCAAGGTTTTATAGTTGATCACCACCGCCACGGAGAGACGCTGCACGTCGCCGACGTTCATTTTGGTATGACGAATGGTGCGGTCGACTTCATAGTTGCTGGTTTCATTGCGCTGAGTACTACGTGGGCCGGCATTCGCGTTATTGGCTGTCTGCGTGGTTTGCGCATTTTGCTGATTAGCCGGTGGTGTATTGATAGGCGCAGTATTCGCCGGTGCAGGCTGATTCGACAGGGCGCCCGGTACGCCGCCCGGTGCGCCGCTTCCTATCTGCTCGCTGACGTTGAGCTGGCGCGAACGCAGTACAGCCTGCGATTCATCACCATTCGGGCTGTACTGTTCTTCGGTTTGCTCTTTATTGGCAAAATCCAGCTGTGCGGTGACCTGCGCGTGGACGTTACCGTTACCGACGATCGGTGACAGGATCGATTCGATACGACGCTGAACGCGGCCTTCGACGTCGCTGGCGTATTTCAGCTGCGCATCGTTCAGGTCACGGCTGCTGGTGTTCGACTGGGTTAACAGATGACCGGCCTGATCGACCAGCGTGACGTTACCCGGCGGTAAACCGGCCACGGCGCTGGAGACCAGATGGGTAACCGCACTAATTTGACCTTCATCCAGCGCCCGACCCGGTTCCAGATTTACGGTAACGGAGGCGGAAGGGGATTTTTGCTCACGGACGAATAATGAAGGTTTCGGCATGGCCAGATGGACGCGGGCGCGTTTAACCGGTCCGAGCGTTTCAATGGTGCGGGCCAGTTCGCCTTCCAGTGCACGCTGGTAATTCACCTGTTCGCTAAACTGGCTGATACCAAACTTTTCCTGGTCCAGCAGTTCAAAGCCCACCGCGCCGCCTTTCGGCAGACCTTGCTGGGCTAGACGCAAACGCAGTTCATGTACTTTATCCGCGGGAACTTCGATGGCGCCGCTTCCCTCGGTGAAACGATAGGGCACGTTCATCTGCGTCAGTTGGGTGACGATGGCGCCCCCGTCCTGATCGGAGAGGTTGCTGAACAGCGTGCGGTAATCTGGCGCTTTGGCCCACAGGACCATCGCTACGACGATCGCGACGGCAGCCGCGCCCGCCACAATCAGAGGGATTCTGGGATTCGCACGCAGGCGATTTAACCACTCGAGAGGTTTCAGTGGGGTTGCAGTCGATGCTGTCGCACTCATCTCGCACCTCGTGGATTATCGTGGACGGCGTTTTTTGCAAAGTGGAACAAGACTCACTCCCGGGTCAGCAAACTCGAAAAATTGACCGTCACATTATTTGCGGTTTTAAATTTTTCTATGCGCCAAAAACCGGGGGTTTTTATCGTTATTTAGCGCCTTTATCTTATTGACGAGCTGGTAATCTCTGCTACGTAAAAAATCATCCAGGGGATCAGAATGTCGGCAATACAGGGGATTGAAGGGGTCATCAGCCAGCTACAGGCCACGGCGACGTCAGCAAAGATGCAGGATATGCAGCCACAACCGACCGTGAGCTTTGCCGGTCAGCTGCATGCGGCGTTGGACCGCATCAGTGATGTGCAAACCGCATCTCGCGTGCAGGCAGAAAAATTTACCCTGGGTGAGCCGGGCATTGCGCTGAATGATGTGATGACCGATATGCAAAAAGCCTCGGTCTCTATGCAGATGGGGATTCAGGTGCGTAACAAGCTGGTGTCGGCGTATCAGGAAGTGATGTCGATGCAGGTGTAGGGACAACGTGCAGAAAATGTAGGCCGGATAAGCGCAACGCTATCCGGCGAACTGTTACTTCTGAATCAAATAACGAATGGTTGGCCCATCCTGCTGAATATCCAGCACCGTATAACCGTGATTACGCGCATCCAGCGGAATATTATTGATCGACTGCGGGCAGTCACTCACCACTTCCAGAATTTCACCTTTCTTCAGCTGCGGCATCGCTTCCAGCGTGGCGACAGCCGGGTAGGGACACGGTTCACCCACCATGTCCAGACGGTAATCAGGGACGATATTTTTCATGCGGATTCCTTAGCAGGTGTTAGCCCTGCACGGCGGAAGAAACGTTTTTCCCAGCCAATGATGAGCATCAGTGCGGCAAACAACAGCAGATAGGTCACCAGCAGGCCGCCGAGCGGACCGAAGGTGTTGAGCAGGTTCACTTTATCCCAGCTGGTGGCAAGCGCCGGGGCGAAGTCATCCCAGTAGTAGGCCAGGATGGTCGAGCCGATTACGTTGCCCAGACCGACCCACCAGTAATGCACCTGGCCTTCCACCGCGCGGTACATCCAGCCGGTTTCACACCCGCCCGCCAGCACGATGCCGAAGCCAAACAGCAAGCCGCCGATCACCGCGTTGGGACCGGCCCACATGATCTTCGCCTCCACGCCCAGTTGCACATAGCTGAAGATCCCGATGGCGCTGACCGCCATGCCGAAGATAATGGCTTTTGCCATATGGGTGCGCCCGGAAATCCACAGATCGCGAAATGCCGAGGTAAAACAGATTTGCGCCCGTTCAATCAACAGACCGAATCCCACGCCGAACAGCATGGCTAACCCGAGCTTGGGTTTATCCATGGCGGTGAGCAGCGCCCAGCCGATCATGCCGATAAACACCAGCATGCCGAGGCGAAAACGCCGACGCGCCTGCTCTGGTTTTTGCGTCAGCGGCGAGGCGGCAGAGACTTTCTGCATTTTGACCGGAATACGGAACATCGGCAGCAGGGTGAAGCGTGCGCCAAACCATGAGCCAATTGCGGTGGCCAGCGCAAAGAACCACGCATGCAGGGAGAACTGTGGGATCCCGGTAAAGAACGCCGCGAGGTTACAGCCCATCGCCAGACGCGCGCCGAAACCGGCGATCATCCCGCCGATAATGGCTTGCATAATGCGCACCCGGCTACGTGGCATACGTAGTTTCACGTTGTTGGCCCACAGTGCCGCCGCAAAGCAGCCGCCGAACATGCCGAGGATCATCATGCCGTCGATGCGGGTCAGCGGGGAGCCTTCGAGGTGGATCAGTTTGTAGTAACCCCACTCTTCGGCGTGAACGCCAAACAGCTGCAGGACTTGACCGCCCCAGCGAGTAAATTCGCCGGTTACCGCCCAGAAGGTTCCCGTAATGCCGAAATAGTAAGTGGAGAGAATACCCGCCGCGATGACCGCAGGGGCAGGGGCCCAAAATTTAATTAACCAGGCCTGTTTGAAGTGTTGCCATGACATGCGTTTTGCCTCTGAACTCAGAAGGTATGTAACAAGAAGTGTGGATATTACACCGATCCACATTTTTGCCTATCAGTAATAAGAAGTAATCCCGACGGGATCAATCTTTATCCGCCGCCGCGAAAGGCTGGCGACATCAGGGGTTTAATGCCACAATCCCCTTTTCTTCGCATGCAGGATGAATGATGAAAAAATTAGCAATCGTTGGTGCATTTCTGCTTCTTAGCGGATGCGCCGAAGTTGAAAATTATAACGAAGTGGTAAAAACGCCCGCGCCCGCCGGTCTGGAAGGCTACTGGCAGTCGAAAGGTCCGCAGCGCAAGCTGGTGAGTCCGGAAGCTATCGCCTCGCTGGTGGTGACCAAAGAGGGCGATACGCTGGATTGTCGCCAGTGGCAGCGGGTGATTGCGCTACCGGGGAAACTGACGATGCTCTCCGGCGATCTCACCAACGTGACGGTGAAGCGTGAGCTGTATGAGATTGAGCGCGAAGGTAATACGCTGGAATATGACGGGATGACGCTGCAACGGGTCGATCGCCCAACGCAGGAATGCGCCGAAGTGTTACAGAAAACGCCGTTGGCGACGCCGCTGCCGTAAGCGTTAAACCCCGGTAGCCCGCTGCTACCGGGGAAGTCCATTACAACACCTCTTCAATCACCCACACGCTGACGCTGCCGCCGTTGCAGAAAAATGTCGCTTCGCCGTTTTCATCGGTGACCACGCTTTCCTCGCGGTTTCCCAGATAGTCACGCCAGGTTTTATTGCCATAGTTCGCGCCAAGCGTAATGCTCTTCTCGCCGTCGTCACCGTTGGACAACACCACCACACAGCCGGGGTCGTCGTCGGTGCCGCTGCGGCTAAAGGCGATACAATTCGGATGATCAAAATACAGCGTTTGTACGCCGTGGGCGAAACGCTGGCGGGCCAGAATCAGTTCATCAAGCTGTTCAATGATCGGCATGTCGATGGGATAGGTTTGTCCATCCCCGCCGGTATCTTCATAGTGCGCGCCGTACAGATCGGGGTAGAACACCGACGGCACGCCGTTTTCGCGCAGCAGGATTAGCGCGTAGGCCAGCGGCTTAAACCACGGCTCGACCGGGGCCTCCAGCGCCTGTAGCGGTTGGGTGTCGTGATTGGCGACCAGCGTCACCGCATGGAACGGATCGGCTTCCACCAGCGTATCGGTGAAGATCTGGCGCATGTCATAATCGCGTCCCTGACGTGAAGCCTCGTGAAACTTCATCTGCAGGGGGGCATCGAACAGCATGGTTTTCCCCTCCACCTGGTCGATGTAGTTTTGCAGTTTGTCGACCTCGTGGGACCAGTATTCAGCGACGATAAACAGCGGTTTGGGTGCCACCTCCTGTACGTGCTCAATCCACTCTTTATAAAACCAGGCCGGGATGTGCTTGACGGCATCGAGGCGAAAGCCGTCGCACTGGGTTTGTTCCATTACCCAGCGCGCCCAGTATTTGAGCTCTTCGGTGACGGCGTGGTTACGAAAATCGATATTTTCGCCCATCAGGTAGTCAAAGTTGCCGAGTTCGTCATCCACCTGATCGTTCCAGCCTTCGCCGGTGTAATCGTTGACGATTTTGAAAATACCGTCTTCGGTGGGGTTCTCGATATGGTCGATGCCGCTGAAGCATTTGAAGTCCCAGACAAACTGCGAGTACTGACCAGCGCGGGCCGGGAAGGTGTAGCGCGTCCAGGCCTCACATTCGATGATTTCGTCGTCAATCTGCGTGCGATCATCGGCGTTCACGCGCTGGACGCGAATGTGTTCTTTCTCATCAGCCCCCATTTTGTGGTTGACCACCACGTCCAGCAGTACCGCAATGTCGTTGTGTTTCAGTGCATCAATGGCCGCCAGCAGCTGGTTTTTATCACCGTATTTGGTGGCGACGGTGCCTTTTTGGTCGAATTCGCCTAAATCAAACAGATCGTAGGAGTCGTAGCCAACCGAGTAGCCACCGGACGCGCCTTTATAGGCAGGAGGCAACCACACCATATTAATGCCGATATCGTTGAGGCCGCCTGCGCGTGCGGCAAGTTCGGGCCACAGCTGACCGCCCTCAGGGTAATACCAGTGGAAGTACTGCAATAACGTGGGATTTTTCATCTTCCGTGCTCCAGACGCCGTTTGGCTGACCTCTGGAGTATGGAAGATTATTCAGGCGAGGCGGGAAAAAATTACGGCGTGGTGGGGGCGTCGGGTACCAGCAGCATGCCGGAAAGACGGCCATAGGCATTATTCAACGTCTTCTGACGGGTCGACTGACCAATAAGCCCGCTGAGCTCATCCAGCCGCTGTTGCAGCAACGCCTTGAGTAATTGTTCGTTATCCAGCGTCTGTTTAATATACCCGGCCACGATGTCCTGAACGCTTCGCGTTATGCCCGGTGGAGTTTCGTCTTCCATGACCACTTCAATACTTTGCAGATAGCTAACTTCCTGTTCCAGTAAAAGGTCCCATTCACCGCGCTGCGCCAGTTCCAGCAGCGAGTGGCTGAGTAGCGCAATGCGCTGCCAACGGTTGATAAACTCCACGGCTGAGGTCATTAACGAGACTCCTGGGACGATGCTTTGGGTGAGATCTGTTTCCAGGCTTCCGCAATGTTGCCGAGCAACCCTTCGACTTCTTCAATGGCCTGACTATCATTGCGCAAATTCGCTTGCAGCAGACGGCGGACCATATAGTCATAAAGTGCTGACAGATTGGTGGCGATTTCGCCGCCATTATCCTGATCCAGACCCGCCTTAAGGCCATTATCGATGATATTAATGGCCTTGCTTATGGCCTCGCCTTTGGCGACGATATCACCCTGCTGCATAAACAGGCGAGCGCGCACCAGGGCGCTGTGCGCGCCATCAAACAACATTTCGATCAGCTGATGCGGACTGGCGCTCATCACGCCACTCTCTATGCCGACTTGTGCATAGGCTTTGGTACCGCTCGCGGTATACATGCTTACCTCTGTTATCAGGATTTATTCATCGCAGTAAATTGTTGGCTCAGATAGTTACTGGTGTTATTCAGTTTACTCATCATTGTGTCCAACTGAGTAAATTGCGCCGTGTAACGCGCGACGGTATCGTCAATGCTGGCACTGACGGACAAATACTGTTTGGTTAGTTTTTTTAGCGTTGAGTTAATGCTGTCCTGGGCGCTGTCGATAATGCCGTCATCGGCCAGATACCCTTTAACTTCAGTGGCGATTTTGGTGGTGATCCCGGTTTCTTTACCGTCACCCACCAGAAGTTCACGAACTGATGCCGTATTCTCGTTCAGGACTTTTTTCAGCTTATCATCGTCAATTTTGAGTTTGCCGGTTGCTCCGTCCTGCTTAATACCAATTTCATTTAATGTCTTGAATGTCCCTTCACTGGCACCGTTAGCGAATTGCGCACGGATGCCGCTCTGAATGGTACGAACAACACTGTCACCCAGTAGTGCGCCATTATTTTTATCTTGTTCCTCAGCACCAGGATCAACTTCTTTATATTTAGTCAGCGTATTAAAGGTGTCGATAAGCGAATTGTAAGAATCCACCCAACCTTTAATCGCTTCGGTGGCTTTGTCATTATTTTTTGTTACCGTAATCCGGACGTCTGTGACTTTTTTAGTCAGATCAAGCGTAATGCCTTGCGGAGCATCGGTAATTTTATTGCCGGATCGTTCAATATTGATACCGTTAACGGTCAGCAACGCATTTTGCGCGCTAACCTGTTCTTTCATCTTCCCGGTGTTGGTCTCACTGTCATACGCCAGTAGGTCATTTAACTTACTGTCTCCGTTGACGGAGATCGTCATTTTATTGGCCAGACCTTCACTGGCGGTCAGCACTAATTGATAATCACCGTCTTTAACCTTAACGATACTGGCTGAGATCCCGCTATCAGCATCGTTAATGGCTTTGCTGATTTCATCCAGAGAGGTCTGATCTTTATTAAGTTTAATTTCCAGCGGCTCTGTACGGCCTTCTTGCGTAATTTTTATTGTGCGTGTTTCTGATGCCTCATCACCTAGCGCATCTTTTGTCGATGCAATCTTTGTTGCTGAGTCAGTCCTTAAAGATTGTGCCTGCGCCAGTTGGCTGACGCTAATGGTATAGATACCTGGTGCCGCACCGGCTTCAGTGGACACTTTAAGGTCTTCACTACTGCTGGTAACAGTCGTGCTTTTGAATAGATCGGCTTTATTTAACGCTGTGTTCGCAGTCTGAAATTTTTCCAGTGCACTTTTTAATGTGCCGTAGGCCGTCAGACGCGCGGTATTGTCACTCTGTTGCTGAGTAATCGGGTTTAAGCGTTTTTTTTCCGCGATGGTCAGATTGTTTAGCAACGTATCCAGCGGCAGGTTTGAACCGACGCCGAGAGATGTAAATGAAGCCATGCCTAATTCCTTTTGATTGCAAACAGTAGTTAAGCGGGTTATCGGCAATCTGCGCACAAAGTTTAATGATAGTTTTGCGAAAATAATGCGCGGAATAGTGGGGCATATTGCGGGTATTTCGCGGGCTAAGAAAAAAGAGGACGGAAAGTAAAAATTTTCTAAAGTTCGAAATTAACGTGCCGATACATGGGTTACGGTCAGAAACCGTGGGCAACGGCCCAATAACATCAAGTTGTAATTGATAAGGAAAAGATCATGGCACAAGTCATCAATACAAACAGCCTGTCGCTGTTGACCCAGAACAACCTGAACAAATCTCAGTCTTCCCTGAGCTCCGCTATCGAGCGTCTGTCTTCCGGTCTGCGTATCAACAGCGCAAAAGACGATGCTGCTGGTCAGGCGATCGCTAACCGTTTTACTGCTAACGTAAAAGGCCTGACTCAGGCATCTCGTAACGCCAACGACGGTATCTCCATCGCGCAGACCACTGAAGGTGCACTGTCCGAAATCAACAACAACCTGCAGCGTGTGCGTGAACTGTCTGTTCAGGCAACCAACGGTACCAACTCCCAGTCTGACCTGGATTCAATCCAGAACGAAATCACCCAGCGTCTGAGCGAAATTGACCGTGTTTCCGGTCAGACTCAGTTTAACGGCGTGAAAGTACTGGCGTCCGACAGCTCCATGAAAATTCAAGTTGGCGCGAACGACGGCGAAACCATCACCATCGACCTGAAAGAAATTACTTCTTCTACTCTGGGTCTGGACGGTTTTAACGTCAATGGTAAGGGTGGCTTAGCGAATACTTTAGCTAAAACAACAGACTTAACTGCTGCAGGTTTCACCACTGCGGATGGCGGGAAGACTTATACTGGTACAGCTGGTTTTGCTAATGCAAAAGCTGCAGATGTATTTGGTAAAATGGTTGATACAGGTACTGTAACCTCAACCATTGATAATGGTTTTGGGGCAGCTCCAGCAAGCACAGTTTATAAATATGACAAATCAAGTAATTCTTACTCATTTGATGTAGGTGCCGCCGATAATGCAACACCTGCTCAAATCGCAGGTTATTTAAACCCGAACGCTGGGGATACCACTAAAGCAACAGTTGAAATCAAGGGGTCATCTCAAGCAGTCATTATTGATAAAGCTGGAAACTTGACTGCAGCGGACGATAATGCGGTACTTTATCTTGATAAGTCAGGTAATCTGACCAAAAATGATGCTAATGGTGGTACCGCAGCGACCTTAGACCTATTAGAAAAAAACTGGGATGGTGCTGGCGTAGTCGCCTCCAAAGTAACTACCGAATCTGGAACAGTTATTAACTTCGCTGGTAGTGCTGATGGCACAGCGAAAGGGGCAATTTCCGCTAGTAATGTGAAAATTAGCAGCGCTGATCTTTTAGCTAAAGCAGATGTGGCCGGTTTCACTACGAGCACTGGGTTTAGTGTTGCTGCTGCTGCTGGTGGCGGGGCAAATGCCAAGCAAAACGGTGCTGATGTTTATGTCAATGGTAATAGCTTCACAATTGACAATACTGCAACATATTATGTGCAAACTGATGGCGCAATCACCAATGGTTCCGGTAAATCTGCTTATAAAGATGCTAATGGTAAAATCACAGCTGAAGCTCAAACTGCGACTGATAAAACCAAAGATCCGTTGAAAGCTCTGGATAAAGCCCTGGCACAGGTTGATGCACTGCGTTCTGACTTGGGTGCGGTACAGAACCGTTTCGATTCTACGATCACCAACCTGGGCAACACCGTCAACAACCTGTCTTCTGCTCGTAGCCGTATCGAAGATGCTGACTACGCGACCGAAGTGTCTAACATGTCTCGTGCGCAGATCCTGCAGCAGGCGGGGACTTCTGTTCTGGCGCAGGCTAACCAGACCACGCAGAACGTTCTGTCTCTGCTGCGTTAATTTACACTTATCGCGCAAACCCCGCTCCGGCGGGGTTTTTTACATTCGGCTTTACCCGTAACCCTCAAATAACCCCTCATTTCACCCACTATTCACCCGATTAAAACCCCTGCAGAAACGGATAATCATGCCGATAACTCATTTAACGCAGGGCTGTTTATCGTGAATTCACTGTATACCGCTGAAGGTGTAATGGATAAACACTCGCTGTGGCAGCGTTATGTACCGTTGGTGCGTCACGAAGCATTGCGCCTTCAGGTGCGCTTGCCGGCGAGCGTAGAACTGGATGACCTGCTACAAGCGGGCGGCATCGGGTTATTGAATGCAGTTGACCGATATGACGCTTTGCAAGGAACGGCATTTACCACTTACGCAGTGCAGCGTATTCGTGGGGCTATGCTGGATGAACTACGCAGCCGGGATTGGGTGCCGCGTAGCGTTCGGCGCAATGCCCGCGAAGTGGCACAGGCGATGGGACAACTGGAGCAGGAACTCGGGCGCAACGCGACGGAAACCGAAGTGGCGGAGCGTCTGGCTATTCCTGTGCAAGAATATCGTCAGATGTTGCTTGATACCAATAACAGCCAACTCTTCTCCTACGACGAGTGGCGGGAAGAGCATGGCGATAGTATTGAGCTGGTGACGGAAGAAAACCAGCAAGAAAACCCGTTACAGCAACTGCTTGATGGCAATTTACGCCAGCGCGTGATGGATGCGATTGACGCATTGCCGGAGCGTGAAAAGCTGGTGCTGACGCTGTATTACCAGGAAGAGCTGAATCTGAAAGAGATTGGTGCTGTTCTGGAAGTCGGTGAATCACGGGTTAGCCAGTTGCACAGTCAGGCCATCAAACGTCTACGCACCAAGCTGGGTAAGCTATAGGGGGTAATCATTGCCCCTGAACAATGCCGCATAACGAATTGACTACCAGGAGTTCTCATGACGGTGCAGCAATCAAAAAGACGGCCTCTAAGCCGCTACCTCAAAGATTTCAAACACAGCCAGACGCATTGCGCCCATTGCTATAAGTTGCTCGACAGGATCACGCTGGTCCGCCGCGGCCAGATTGTGAATAAAATCGCTATTGCCCGGCTCGATATGTTGCTGGACGCCGCTGCCTGGGAGCAGGAGAAAAAAGAGTGGGTGGCGTTATGCCGTTTTTGCGGTGATTTACACTGCAAGGAACAGAGCGACTTTTTTGACATTATCGGGTTTAAACAGTTTTTGTTTGAACAAACCGAAATGAGCCACGGCACGGTGCGCGAATATGTGGTTCGCCTGCGCCGCCTCGGTAATCATCTGACCGAACAGAACATCTCCCATGACCTGCTGCAGGAAGGCTTCCTCGACGAAAACCTCGCCCCGTGGCTGCCGGAGACCAGCACCAATAATTACCGCATTGCGCTGCGCAAGTATGAGCAGTTTAAAGCGCATGCACCTGTCGGCCAGATGCAGAAATCCTCCTGGACAGCCAGTTCTGATATATATTAAAAACGAATAAGGTGTAACGGAGTCGTGTTTGTAAATAGCGGTAAACGCTCTACACTACTGTCATAAATGATAGTCACTAATGACAATATTCGGGGTAACTATGAAATTAGCACGTCTGGGACGTCAGGCTCTGATGGGTGTAATGGCTGTGGCACTTGTCGCCGGTATGAGCGCAAAAACCTTTGCGGACGAAGGTCTGTTAAATAAAGTGAAAGAGCGCGGTACGCTGTTGGTTGGTCTCGAAGGGACCTATCCCCCGTTTAGTTTTCAGGGTGATGATGGCAAGCTGACCGGTTTTGAAGTCGAATTTGCCGAAGAACTGGCCAAACATCTTGGAGTGAAAGCGACGCTGAAGCCGACCAAGTGGGATGGCATGCTGGCCTCTTTAGACTCCAAACGTATTGATGTGGTGATTAACCAGGTAACCATCTCTGACGAACGTCAGAAAAAATACGATTTCTCTACCCCGTATACGGTCTCTGGTATCCAGGCGCTGGTGAAAAAAGGCAACGAAGGCGTGATTAAAACCGCGGCAGACCTGAAAGGTAAAAAAGTCGGTGTCGGTCTGGGTACTAACTACGAAGAGTGGCTGCGCCAGAACGTGCAGGGCGTTGATATTCGTACCTATGATGATGACCCGACCAAAT
This sequence comes from Citrobacter sp. KH_055_1, assembly GCF_057838705.1. Lineage (NCBI taxonomy): Bacteria > Pseudomonadati > Pseudomonadota > Gammaproteobacteria > Enterobacterales > Enterobacteriaceae > Citrobacter > Citrobacter sp. KH_055_1. The sequence goes on along the minus strand of NZ_CM174473.1, from coordinate 2,843,212 downwards.
ATCAGGATCTGCGCGTCGGTCGTATCGATGCGATTCTGGTTGATCGTCTGGCCGCGTTGGATCTGGTGAAGAAAACCAAAGACACGCTGGCCGTGACCGGTGAAGCCTTCTCCCGCCAGGCATCCGGCGTGGCGCTGCGTAAAGGTAATGACGATCTGCTGAAAGCGGTCGATGCCGCCATTGCAGAGATGCAGAAAGACGGTACCCTGAAAGCCCTGTCTGAAAAATGGTTTGGGGCGGATGTGACGAAATAATCGTCATCCGAATAAAAAAGGCGCCTTTAACAGCGCCTTTTTTTATTTCATTGCGCCTGAACGTGCATAATAAAAAGAACATCACAACAACGAATACCGGAGGCTGTATGCCGCTGCATAATTTAACGCGCTTTCCACGTCTGGAATTTATTGGCGCGCCAACGCCGCTCGAATATCTCCCGCGCTTCTCTGATTATCTCGGACGCGACATTTTTATTAAACGCGATGATGTCACGCCATTGGCGATGGGCGGCAATAAGCTGCGCAAGCTGGAGTTCCTGGCGGCAGATGCGCTGCGCGAAGGGGCCGACACGCTGATTACCGCCGGGGCCATTCAGTCGAACCACGTGCGCCAGACGGCGGCGGTGGCGGCAAAGCTCGGGCTGCACTGCGTGGCGCTGCTGGAAAACCCGATTGGCACCACGGCAGAAAACTATCTCAGCAACGGTAACCGTCTATTGTTAGATCTGTTTAATACCCAGGTTGAAATGTGCGACGCGCTGACCGACCCGAATGCACAACTTCAGGCGCTGGCCACACGGATTGAAGCGCAAGGGTTCCGACCGTATGTGATCCCGGTCGGCGGGTCGAATGTGCTGGGTGCGTTGGGCTATGTTGAAAGTGCGCTGGAAATTGCCCAGCAGTGCGAGGGCGCGGTAGCGCTGTCCTCTGTGGTGGTTGCTTCAGGCAGCGCGGGCACCCATGCGGGTCTGGCGGTAGGGCTGGAACAGCTGATGCCCAACGTCGAGCTGATAGGGGTGACCGTTTCGCGCAGCGTCGCCGATCAAAAGCCAAAAGTGGTGACCCTGCAGCAGGACGTGGCTCGTGAACTGGAACTGACCGCCTCGGCGGATATTCTGTTATGGGATGACTATTATGCGCCGGGTTACGGCACGCCAAATGAAGAGGGCATGGAAGCGGTGAAACTGCTGGCGCGTCTGGAAGGCATCTTGCTGGATCCGGTATATACCGGCAAAGCGATGGCGGGCCTGATCGACGGTATCAGCCAGAAGCGCTTTAAGGATGAAGGTCCGGTTCTGTTTATTCATACCGGTGGGGCACCTGCGCTGTTTGCCTACCATCCTCACGTGTAATGGCAAGGTAGAAAAACGCTAATGCAAGAAAGTATCCAACTGGTGATTGATTCACTGCCCTTCCTGCTTAAAGGCGCGGTATTTACGCTGCAGCTGAGTATCGGTGGGATGTTCTTTGGTCTGGTGCTGGGGTTTATCCTCGCTCTGATGCGCCTGTCGCCGCTGCTGCCGGTGCGCTGGCTGGCGCGCGTCTATATTTCTATTTTTCGCGGCACACCGCTTATCGCCCAACTGTTTATGATCTACTACGGTCTGCCGCAGTTTGGCATTGAGCTGGACCCGATCCCGGCGGCGATGATTGGTTTGTCGCTGAACACCGCAGCGTATGCGGCTGAAACGCTGCGTGCGGCCATCTCCTCGATTGATAAAGGTCAGTGGGAGGCGGGCGCCAGTATTGGTATGACGCGCTGGCAGACCATGCGGCGGGCGATCCTGCCGCAGGCGGCGCGCGTGGCTTTGCCGCCGTTGAGCAACAGCTTTATCAGCCTGGTGAAAGACACCTCGCTGGCGGCGACAATCCAGGTACCGGAACTGTTCCGTCAGGCGCAGCTGATCACCTCACGCACGCTGGAAGTGTTCACCATGTATCTGGCGGCCTCGCTGATTTACTGGGTAATGGCGACAGTGTTGTCCGCACTGCAGAACTATTTTGAAGAACAACTGAACCGCCAGGAGAGAGAGCCGAAATGAGTGCGATCGAAGTAAGAAACCTGGTGAAAAAATTTCACGGGCAAACGGTGCTGCACGGTATCGATCTTGAGGTAAAACCCGGTGAAGTTGTGGCGATTATCGGGCCTAGCGGCTCAGGGAAAACCACGTTGTTGCGCAGTATTAATCTGCTGGAACAGCCTGAGGCGGGCACGATTAAAGTCGGTGACATTACCATTGATACGGCGCGTTCACTCAATCAGCAGAAAGGGTTGATTCGTCAGCTGCGCCAGCATGTGGGGTTTGTGTTCCAGAACTTTAATTTGTTTCCTCACCGTACGGTGCTGGAAAACATTATTGAAGGTCCGGTGATTGTGAAGGGAGAGCCGAAAGCCGAAGCAACGGCGCGCGCACGTGAGTTGCTGGCAAAGGTGGGCCTGGCGGGCAAAGAGACCAGCTATCCGCGTCGGTTATCCGGTGGACAGCAGCAGCGCGTGGCAATTGCCCGGGCGTTGGCCATGCGCCCGGAGGTGATCCTGTTTGATGAACCAACGTCAGCACTCGATCCTGAACTGGTTGGCGAGGTGCTGAATACCATTCGTCAACTGGCGCAGGAAAAACGCACCATGGTGATTGTGACGCATGAAATGAGCTTTGCGCGCGACGTTGCTGACCGGGCGATATTTATGGATCAGGGGCGCATTGTCGAGCAGGGACCCGCAAAATCGCTGTTTACCGCGCCCCAACAACCGAGAACGCGTCAGTTTCTGGAAAAATTCTTAATGCAATAATAACCCTACGGTGCTCACCGAAATAGATTTTTGGTGAGCACAAGCCGCATAACTATTTATTATTACTGCTTTATTATTAACGCTGCGTCGCATCAACCTGCTCTGATTATGCGTAATACTCAAGTAAATCCATTCTTGTCCGATAATCTGCATATATAAAATACATTTATGTGTTAGTTTGTTTCATTCTCATTTGTGATGATTATCAATCTCAGGGACATGACCACTTAGTATGCAGGATCACGATTTCTTCACCTGGCGACGGAGCATGCTGTTACGCTTTCAGGAAATGGCGACGGCAGATGACGTCTATACCGAATTACAACATCAGACACAGCATCTGGAGTTTGATTTTTACGCTCTCTGTGTTCGTCACCCCGTGCCGTTTACCCGACCTAAGACGGCGCTTCATACAACCTACCCCAAAGCGTGGGTGGCACATTATCAGTCCGAAAATTATCTCGCGATTGACCCCGTGCTTAAACCAGAAAACTTCAGACAGGGCCATCTTCCCTGGGACGATACCTTATTTAGCGATGCACAACCCCTGTGGGATGCGGCGCGTAATCATGGTTTACGCAAGGGGATGACGCAATGCTTAATGCTGCCGAACCGGGCGCTGGGCTTTCTTTCTGTCTCGTGTGCGAGCGTGCGTAATGGCCGCTTTGCGCAGGATGAGGTGGAACTCAGAATGCAATTGCTGGTAAGGGAGAGTCTCTCCGTTCTGACGCGACTGGAAGATGATATGGTCATGGCGCCAGAGATGCGGTTTAGTAAGCGGGAGAAAGAAATACTGAAATGGACCGCAGAGGGAAAAACGTCGGCAGAAATAGCGATGATCCTGTCGATTTCTGAAAATACCGTGAACTTCCATCAGAAGAATATGCAGAAGAAGTTTAACGCACCAAACAAAACGCAGATTGCCTGCTATGCTGCAGCGACCGGGCTTATCTGAATAAGTTGTCGTTCTGAGTGTCAGACGCAAAACCGGCTGATTGCAATGCTATCAGCCGGTTTCTTATTACTGGCGGTAGGCCTGTTTAATTTGTTTAACAGTGTTGGAAAATACCGCAGCCTGGGATTGATCTTCAATCTGCGCGATCTGTTTTTCCATCTTAAGAATCACGCGGCCTGCATCGGCTTGTCCCATTGCCTGCAGCATCAGCGTTAACATGGCTTTCAGGCAGGTGACTTCGTTAGCCAGTTCTTGATTATTCTCAGCAGTGGAAAAATCAGGCGTACTCATTTATTTTCCTCGTTATGTCTCTATGAAAAAGTGCGATGGCAAATGTTAAGGCGGCGGAGTATACCATAAGCGCGGCTAAAAATATCAGTGGCTGTTTTTCGCACAAACATTAACCGCGACATTAAAATAAACAAGATGTTGCAGTGCATATATTTTCTCCATTCTTTGTATATTTCGAGTTTTTTACTCGTTAATTGTTGTTACAACTTTGCCCGCCTATTTAGCATTCAACTGAAGAATATGATTTTTTTGTCACCATTTTGAAACAGCGATTCGTATATAACCCCGGCAGAACGCCGTCAGCAGTGAATGTTTCCACGCGGCGTACAATCTAATTTCCAAAAACGAGAGCAAAATCGGAAGACGGATGTTTTTTACATTTCAAAGTTGAGATAAAACCCGTTAACATAGGACCGATTAACTATCGGTAGCGTTATCCCTATTCTGGAGATATTCCTTTGATCAACGTTTTTCTTGTTGATGACCATGAACTGGTGCGCGCAGGGATACGACGCATTCTTGAAGATATAAAAGGCATTAAAGTTGTCGGCGAAGCGTGCTGCGGCGAAGATGCTGTGAAATGGTGTCGCTCAAATTCCGCCGACGTCGTGCTGATGGACATGAATATGCCCGGTATTGGTGGGCTTGAAGCAACACGTAAAATTGCGCGTTCTACGGCTGACATAAAAGTGATCATGTTGACCGTTCATACTGAAAACCCATTGCCCGCAAAAGTCATGCAGGCCGGGGCCGCAGGTTATCTGAGCAAGGGCGCTGCACCTCAGGAAGTGGTTAGCGCCATTCGCTCCGTCTATTCCGGACAGCGCTATATTGCTTCTGATATCGCTCAACAGATGGCGCTCAGCCAAATTGAGCCGGAGAAAACGGAAACACCGTTTGCCAGTTTGTCTGAACGCGAGTTGCAGATTATGCTGATGATCACCAAAGGCCAGAAGGTCAATGAGATCTCGGAGCAGCTGAATCTCAGTCCGAAAACGGTGAACAGCTATCGCTATCGAATGTTCAGTAAATTAAACATTCACGGCGACGTAGAGCTGACTCACCTGGCAATTCGCCATGGCCTGTGTAATGCGGAGACGTTAACAAGCCAGTGACCGAACAGTTTGATGCCAAAGCGTTCCTGAAAACCGTCACCAGCCAGCCCGGCGTTTATCGTATGTACGATGCCGCCGGGACGGTTATCTATGTCGGTAAAGCGAAGGATCTGAAAAAGCGGCTTTCCAGCTACTTCCGCAGCAACCTCGCGTCGCGTAAAACCGAAGCGCTGGTGGCGCTTATTCAGCAGATTGATGTGACGGTGACGCATACTGAAACCGAAGCGTTGTTGCTTGAGCATAACTACATCAAGCTGTACCAGCCGCGCTACAACGTGCTGTTACGCGATGATAAGTCTTACCCCTTTATCTTTCTTAGCGGTGATACCCACCCGCGCCTGGCGATGCATCGTGGGGCGAAGCATGCCAAAGGCGAATACTTCGGTCCATTCCCTAACGGCTATGCCGTGCGTGAAACGTTGGCACTGCTGCAGAAAATTTTCCCAATTCGTCAGTGCGAAAACAGTGTCTACCGCAACCGCTCGCGCCCTTGTCTGCAATATCAGATTGGCCGCTGTCTCGGTCCCTGCGTCGCCGGTCTGGTGAGCGAAGACGAGTACGCGCAGCAGGTTGACTACGTCCGCTTGTTCTTGTCCGGCAAAGATGATCAGGTGTTAACGCAATTGATCGCCCGGATGGAAAAGGCCAGTCAGAATCTGGAATTTGAAGAGGCCGCGCGTATTCGCGACCAAATTCAGGCCGTCCGTCGTGTCACCGAAAAACAGTTTGTTTCCAACACCGGGGATGACCTTGACGTTATCGGCGTGGCGTTTGATGCCGGGATGGCCTGCGTGCATGTTTTGTTTATCCGTCAGGGAAAAGTGCTGGGTAGCCGCAGCTATTTTCCTAAAGTACCGGGGGGAACGGAACTGGGCGAAGTGGTCGAGACCTTTGTCGGACAGTTTTATTTACAGGGCAGCCAGATGCGCACTTTGCCCGGTGAGATCCTGCTCGATTTTAATCTGAGCGATAAAACGCTGCTGGCCGACTCGTTGTCTGAGCTCGCCGGGCGACGGATTAACGTCCAGACGAAGCCGCGCGGCGATCGCGCGCGCTACCTGAAGCTGGCTCGTACCAATGCTGCAACGGCGCTGACCACCAAACTGTCTCAGCAGTCCACCATTACACAACGTTTGACGGCGCTGGCATCGGTACTGAAGCTACCGGCGGTTAAACGTATGGAGTGCTTCGACATCAGCCATACCATGGGCGAGCAGACGGTAGCCTCCTGCGTGGTTTTCGATGCTAATGGACCGCTACGTGCTGAATACCGCCGCTATAATATTACCGGCATTACCCCCGGCGATGATTACGCGGCGATGAATCAGGTGCTGCGCCGCCGTTATGGCAAGGCGATTGAAGCAAGTAAGATCCCGGACGTTATTTTGATCGACGGTGGCAAAGGTCAACTGGGGCAGGCGAAAGCGGTATTTGCTGAATTGGATGTGCCCTGGGATAAAAGCCATCCGCTCCTGCTTGGCGTGGCAAAAGGGGCGGATCGTAAAGCTGGCCTGGAAACGTTGTTCTTTGAACCGGAAGGTGAGGGGTTCAGCTTGCCGCCAGATTCGCCTGCGCTGCACGTGATTCAACATATTCGCGATGAATCACACGATCACGCTATCAGCGGACACCGTAAAAAACGGGCGAAGGTGAAAAGCACCAGTACCCTGGAAACCATTGAGGGCGTTGGACCAAAACGTCGACAGATGCTGCTAAAGTACATGGGCGGTTTGCAAGGGCTTCGTAACGCAAGTGTCGAAGAAATTGCAAAAGTGCCGGGTATTTCGCAAGGTCTGGCAGAAAAGATCTTCTACTCGTTGAAACATTAGGCCCTCTGTAGCAACATAGGGGTAATTTCACTGACAACAGATAGTTATCCGTCATATGCAATTTAATATCCCTACATTGCTCACGCTGTTTCGCGTCATTCTGATCCCATTCTTTGTATTGGCGTTTTATCTGCCATTTACCTGGGCTCCCTTTGTTAGTGCGCTGATCTTCTGTATCGCGGCGGTTACCGACTGGTTTGACGGATTTCTGGCACGCCGCTGGAACCAAAGTACGCGTTTTGGTGCCTTCCTCGATCCGGTCGCCGATAAAGTGCTGGTGGCTATCGCCATGGTGCTGGTGGCGGAGCACTACCACAGCTGGTGGGTAACATTACCTGCTGCGACGATGATCGCCCGTGAAATTATCATTTCAGCACTGCGCGAATGGATGGCCGAGCTGGGGAAACGCAACAGCGTAGCCGTGTCATGGATCGGTAAAGTCAAAACCGCCTCACAAATGGCGGCTCTGGCGTGGTTACTGTGGCGGCCAAATATCTGGGTTGAATACGCCGGGATCGCGCTTTTCTTCGTTGCTGCGATACTGACATTGTGGTCAATGTTCCAGTATTTGAGAGCTGCACGTGGAGATTTGCTTGATCAGTGATCGTTTCGACGCAAATTTCAGCAAACGATCGAAAGTGGTGAAAAATATCGTTGACTCAGTGCGTCAGGTAAGTAGAATGCAACGCATCGAACGGCAGCACAGATTGCCAGACGATAGTAAAATCAAGTGATTAACAAAATTACTTGGTGATGCGGGAATAGCTCAGTTGGTAGAGCACGACCTTGCCAAGGTCGGGGTCGCGAGTTCGAGTCTCGTTTCCCGCTCCAAATTTAAAACATCGGCAATATGCGGGTGTTGGCTGAAAAGCCTGAAGATTTCGGCGCGTTAGCAAAGCGGTTATGTAGCGGATTGCAAATCCGTCTAGTCCGGTTCGACTCCGGAACGCGCCTCCAATTTCTTCCCGAGCCCGGATGGTGAAATCGGTAGACACAAGGGATTTAAAATCCCTCGGCTGTAAGGCTGTGTGGGTTCAAGTCCCACTCCGGGCACCATGGGAAAGAAAAGAATAATCAAAGCAATAAGCAGTGTCGTGAAACCACCTACGGGTGGTTTTTTTGTGCCTGAAATTCACGCCCTGTGCATATCCTGTGCTCACGGGGTGCAATGAAGTGCAACGTGCTTCCTGCTGATGCAAAACTCCCTTCTTTATCTCCAGCATTCCCATAATGACTCTTTCCCGGTTCTTCCTGTCTGGATCCGGGCAGGGATGCCAAAAATATCTCTGCTACAGTCAGTGCATCATGTGGTCCCGAAAGACTCTTTCCGGAAGGTCGTCATATTCTTCTGATTATCAGTAATAGGGTTACCACGGTCGATACGTGAAATGAGTTATCACGTCCACACGTAACACCAAAACTGTCTGCAGCATAATTAATAGCGCCTTACTTTCGTATCTCCTGTACTGGAGTAAAAATCGGGGAGGATCACGCTTCTAGATTAATCCAGTCTGCAATAGAGGCAGGTCATCGACCACGGTCACTGAGAGTGCCATTATTACTCAGCCAAATTCCATCGCTGAGATATACGTCACTGCCAATATCATCGGTTGCGAGGGCATCGTAAAGATCCATCATTTCATCACAGGTACAGGAACTTAAATTTGACCAAGAATCATAGAATTCAAAAAATCGGCGTAAAACGACATTGAGCTCGTTTGTTAAATCTTGGTCACTTTGATCTGGAGTTTGATAGAACGAACAAATCTTCACATATTCGCGCTCAGCCCAGTCCTTTTCGACTGAAGGGGATGTTTCTAGCTCAGCTCCAAGGCGTAGTGCAGCTCCAGCTAAGCGTAATTGTTCAGTACATACCCTGACGCGCCCATGATCTTCATCCGCTGTTGCGGTCATTAATGTCCATTGCGGATCAGCGCCAAGAATGCGTAAGTAGCTGATATTATGCCTAGTCACTATGTAACTTTCTTTACTACTCAAGCCCACGTTGCTTGATTTGGATATCTCAAAGTCATTCGTCATCTTCCCTCCTCGGTCTCATTCCATAGAATTATTCAATAACGCACAAAATCCTATAGCACTTAATCTATCACTGTCAGAGTACTTATCGTCGCATTAGCCAAGAAGTGATTGTTGAGCCCCGATACTACGGTAATCCCCCCGAAAAACCGGTGTGTTCATAAGTAGAATTTTCTCGTAATCTGAACCGGGGAGATCTCTATGAAAAAATCACGTTTTACTGACAGCCAGATCATGTCCATTCTGAAGCAAGCCGAGGCCGGAACACCGGTGGCGGAACTGTGTCGTGAACATGGCATGAGCAACGCCAGTTTCTATAAGTGGCGTTCGCGTTTTGGCGGGATGGATGCCTCCATGATGACTCGTCTGAAAGAGCTGGAAGACGAAAACCGCCGCCTCAAAAAAATGTATGCTGAAGAGCGCCTCAAAGCCGAAATCATTCAGGAAGCCATGGCAAAAAAGTGGTGAAGCCATCGCGTCGAAAGCTGATGGCGTAGGATGCGGTCAGGAGCCGGAATGTCAGCATACGTTTTGCCTGCCAGCTGTTTGTTGTCAGCGAAAGTTGCTATCGCTATCAGCCTCAACTGAATGAGGAAAATGAGGTCATTGCCGACTGGCTACTGCGCATTACGGGCAGTCAGCGCAACTGGGGATTTGGCCTGTGTTTTTTGTACCTGCGCAACGTAAAAGGCTTCCGCTTCAACCACAAAAGGGTGTACCGGATTTACTGCGAGCTATTGCTGAACATGCGCATCAAGCCGAAAAAAAGATTGAAACGGGATAAACCTGAACCGCTGGCAGTGCCTGAAAGCAGCAACGAATGCTGGTCGATGGACTTCATGCACGACCAGTGATCGGATGGTCGCTCAGTCCGTCTGCTGAATGTTATCGATGATTTTAACCGTGAGGCACTGGCGATTGAGGTCGATTTTTCTCTGCCGGCCAGTCGGGTAGTCAGAACACTTGAGCAACTCATCGCATGGAAGGGAAAACCCGCAGCCATTCGGTGTGATAACGGACCGGAATATACAGGGAGGATACTGATGTCATGGGCCGCACAGCAGAATATAAGCCTTCGTTTTATTCAGCCCGACAAACCTCAGCAGAATGGCTATATTGAGTGATATAACCGGACAGTGCGTTATGACTGGCTGGGGCAGCATCTGTTTTCATCGCTGGATGAATTGCAGAGCTATGCCACGCAGTGGCAATGGTTTTATAATCACGAACGACCAAATATGGCGTTGAATGGCTACACACCGATGCAGCATATACAACGCATGGCCTGACTCTACTTATTGCCACCGTTAAAAATGGGGGGATTACCATCTATCGCAATTTTTTACGATGCAACGCCCTGTATCGCTGACTTTTCTTCATACCAGGATGATTAATGAACGACAAAATCAGTCAGGATACAATCATCAAAGCCCTGTGGGCCGCATGTGATACCTTTCGGGACACGTTAACTACTTATCACATCCGTCAAAATGAGAGGATTACCCCTGAGTATCATCTGAAATGTAGTCACCATAAGCTGAGTCTTGATAACAACTAAAATTCCATTTATGCAATTAAACCCAAGGAGTGTTGAAATACTAGGTGTGTAATTCGTAAAATCATATCTTGCAATTATACCAAGATGCACTATCTTTATATTGCTTGCATGGAATTAAACTACTTAAGATCGAGATGTAAACGCACTTGGGGTGCATCAGAATCTATAAAATCTATAAGTATGAATTACGAAATAGTTTTGTTGATATTAATACGGTATCAAAGTTGTTTATGTATAGGGAATAATAAAATCTAATTTTAAATGTTTTTTGAATAGTCAAAAGAGGCTGTCATGGATAAACAACTAGCTGCACGTCAACAACTTCAAGAAAGCGTGACTCAAGATATTAGGGAAAGGGTTGCAATTCATAAAGAAAATATCTCCAGGCTCCAATCTGCAAAAGTGGGAGCACAAAATTTTGCCGTGGAGATAAAAAATAAGCCTCTGGTTTTGTTTGCTTGTGGGGATTCCTGGTTTGACTATCCTTTACATGGCAATGGCCCATTACTTGGTGATACGGATATCATAGCACAACTAAGAAAGATTGGCTCAATGCCGCCAACTATCTTAAATTTGGCTGTTGCTGGTGATACTTCAGTAAGTGAGATGTCGTTAAAACGGCAAACCGAAATTATAAAACAACTCAGTGATAAATCGAACTGGATTGACGGTCAGCCTGATGCAATTCTTTTCTCAGCAGGTGGAAATGATATTGCTGGAGAAGAGTTTTGCATTTTCCTTGATTTTAACGATGGAAAATCAGTCGGTCTGAATATGGAGAGGTTTACAAAAGCGTTAGGTATGGTTGAGGCGTGTTATCTTAATTTATTCACAATTCGAGATCGTATTGTGCCGGGGGTTCTAATCATTGGTCATTGTTATGACTTCCCTATCCCCAATGGCTCCCACCCGATATGTGCTGGACCATGGTTAAAACCCTCGCTTGATTTTTGTAATTGGTCAGTTACTGATGGAACGAAAATTGTTCACGAAGCATTAGCTGAGTTTAGAAATATGTTAAAAAGATTAGAATCAAATCCAAAAAACAATTTTCATCTTGTGGAAACTCAGGGTACCTTTAAACCAGAAGACTGGGCAAACGAACTCCACCCCTACCCAGATGGCTTTAAGGTAATGGCGACTAAATTTGCTAATGATTTGGATAAACTTCTAAGATCTACCCTTAGTTCCCTTCCTGTAAAAAAGAAGTCTGTTAATAGATAAAAGCATTTTCCAAGACGAGATCATCCAGCTGAATACAGCAACTGTATATCTTCTGGCCGCGATGTAGAAAGCGACAGCTGTTCGCTATCCCGTTAGTAAATTTCTTTACCTCGCGGAAATGCCCAAGGTTGCGGCGGGAAAAAGCAACAGATGCAGAATAACTATCTGCAAGAGCTTTTTATCACCGATAAGTGGCCAGCGGTGGGTTGGACGGTATGAATCTCAATCACACTCTTACGTAATAAAAGCTGCAACTACCAGCAACTATGTCTTTATAAGCATTTGGGAATGGAAAATTCCTCTTCGAAAATTTAGAAGGATAACCACATAAAAAGGAAATTCATGAGAATTTCGTATAGGCGCGATGCGAAAAAAGATGCTTGAATATAACTGCAAGTGTCGTCAACGTGACGGTAGTCTCCGAACTTACCTATACAAAGTGCTCCTACCTAAAGAAGGAAGACTAAGATGACTGATATTTCCGTTAATATTCAAAATGCTACAATTATACCATCTGTGGATGCTGTCAAGGAGTTTGCTAAACAGTTACTCGATGAGTTAAAAGCGGATCCAGCGAAGGATGCTGCATTTAAGTCCTTTCCACGCGAGTTTCTTGCACGACGTGGACTTTGCCATGATCTCCAAAATGAATTGCTTTCGGACATAGGTACTGTTGAGGCTGCGGGGTGTATGGAAACTTGTCTGTGCACAGGTTGCTGTGTTACTGAGATTAATTGATAAAGTTTCGGTCCCCAATAAATTTGGAACTTATTGTAAGGGCCTCATCAATGAGGCCTTTATAATTGTTTTCTATATTTAGCTTATAAAATAAGAGTGTCCTATGGATATTACAAACATCAATATGAAATTGAGTCGTGTTGCTGTAAGGACACGCCTGACGCAGCTGCTGTTGGGCTGGCGATTGACGTGTTCAAACCCTTGCTATATAGCGCGGTATATTTCTTGTATACCACCACAATCTGCCCTGCCTCTGCAGGGGTGGAAAGGGCATGTTAGTATTTCCTCAGATAGTTTTGGAACTATTTTTCAAAATCTTATCCCAGAACTCGCTAGATTTGAAATAGCTTTTAAAATAGCAGCGTCAATAGATGACGCAGCGGCCATTAACAGTGGTTTGGCTGGACGCACTCAGGTTGGGAAAGTACTAGTTCTTTATCCTCAAGATGAACAATGGCAATGCGTGAGGAAGATAATTGGTGAGATAGCGGATTTCCCACGTGGCCCGAAAGTTCCAGATGAGTTGCAATCAAAAGAGTATCCGAACCTTTACCTACGTTTTGGTGCAATTTCACCAGACCTATTTTTAGTTGATCAACTAGGCCGCCGAGGTGCAGTTTTAAATGGTCCTGATGGACAGTGTGTGATTGATTTCCGTGGAGCCCCCTCTCCAGATTGGGCACCACCTCCACCATTACATCTCATTTCTCCTTCAAAAAGTTTGGCAGAAAAAATATATGCATCGACAGGGATTCTTCAGCTAGCAAGACTAACCTCGAATGAGGCAAACGATGTTGCTATTGCGATTGATACAGTGTGCGGAGAGGTGGGTATTCTCAAATCCCGGAAAAATACTCTGAAAGAATTTGCAATGAACGAGGTCAAGTTCTGCAAGACTCTTATGGATGCTGGATATCGATTCGCACCCAGAGTAATCCGTACAGCAAGCATCCCCGAAGATAATCTAACGTTAGCTCTTTTTTCGGATGTCGGATCATCAAATCTGCTCACACTATTACCTTCCAGAAGGGTTGGGGCTTTGAGAAGACTTATTGACGCAGTTCTTGATTTGTCTCTGCTTGGCTTCAGCCACAATGATATAAAACCATCAAATGTGATCATCGGAAAAAATGACGAAATATTCCTTGTGGACTTTGAACATGGTACCCACTTCGGAGAAAAACAAAAATTTGGCAGCCCCTTCTATAGCAATATTGATGACTTTTCACGGGAAGTTTCTAAGGGGAGAGATCATTTTTCGCTCCTTATGACAATTATCAGTACTGTCCTTGGTACCGATTTGTCTCGATTCCAATCCTCTCTACAAATCGTTTTAGAAGTATTGACCGCAATATTTGGATCAGAATCGACAAAAATTATCACTAAAGAAATTCAATTGGCGCAAACCTGCGAGCAAATAAATCCAACAAATCTTAACAAATTTTTGGATGCCATAGAGTTTAAAGAGACGGACATAGTATATTCAGAATATTCTGATCAGATATCTGGGGTTGTGAATTCCGCTTGGCAGAATGTGCCTACATTTGTCAATGTACACAACGGTTATGCTTACTGGAAATACTCGACTGGATGGTTGCCAACAGAATCTGGGGGGATCAATTCTGGAATAGCCGGAACGTTACTGTCTCTCGCAGTTTCAAATAACCCCATAGCTCGCTCCTTATTGAATCCAACTGTTGAGTCATTGCTTAACTGTCCTGTGTCAAAGAATTCGGGTCTTTTCACTGGTAATGCTGGGGCCGCTGTAGCGTTAGCAGCAGCATTTAGGGTAAGCCGCGATCCGAGACATTTGGTTAGAGCACATCAATTACTTAAGATCTCAGTTGAGAATTTTCCTGAGCATGCAGATTTATTCTCAGGTCGGGCAGGTATTATATATGCTGGAGTGCTAATTAGTGAGTTAACGGAGAGTCAAGTACCCCTTGAAGTAGTATCTGAAATCGTGCGCTCGATTAAAGACGAATTTGATCCTTCGAGTGGCTGGGAGTCTGCGGAAAAACTTGAACCCGCATGCTTTCCACAGATTGGATTAGCGCACGGTGCTGTTGGGATCGCTTTTGCATTATCACGATATGATGATTCAATTGGAGAATTGACAAGCGAGGTAATTATAGCCAAAACGTTCGGATTAGTCACTAGGTATACGGACGATGAGCGATTTCCATTAGATTTTAGCCAAAACTCAAAGCGAGTAAAATCCAATATGTGGTGCCATGGTGCTATGGGAATACTTTGGGCGCTGCTTCAACTTGATTGTGAGAGATTACAACTCAACGACTTTCGCGACAGTTTGTTTCGAGTGTTCGAAAAAGAAGATATTTTGGCTGATTTTAGCATGTGTCATGGAATGGCAGGGCAGATTGAGGTTTGTCGTATGGCATTGGCGATTGAAAACTATGCACCTATCGCCCGTTTGCGACTGCAACGTCTAATTCGTTTACTAGTCTTGTTTAAGACCAGTCCCTCGTGGTCTCTGTGGGTATCGGATACCTTCAACGCCTGTTCACCCGATTTATGGACAGGATTTATGGGGACCCTAATACAATTAGAACTCACTGATAGTAAAAATACTAAATCGGTACTTTGCTATTAAGCAGGGTCTGTATTAGAAGAGTTCCCTTTTCGCTTCTGTAAATTATTTTATGTCTGGAGGATATAATGTGGTGCATTAAATATTTAGAGGATGAATCGACAATAATTAATACAATAAGTCTCAGGCGCATAATCCGATTAGAAAAGCTTGGTTTAGTATTATTAGCAGATCTAGAGGGAATTTTATCACTTATTAGGAATGAAGATCGATCCGACGATGATCAGATACTGTCAGTTCACCCTATTGAATATGCTATCGCGGCTGACGATCAGCCGATTGCAAACTGGGGGATTAGTGCGATTGGGGTACTTGAGTACCAGGCATTGACTGGGAAGGGTGTTGGAGTTGCAGTAGTCGATTCTGGAGTTGATGGTAATCATCCGTGGCTCAAGGAAAGTTTAATTCCTACCCGGATTTCGGTCGGTGAGGATTGTGAGTTAAATGTCCAGGATGGGTTACCTACTGACAAAAATTTTCATGGTACACATGTTGCCTCTATTATAGGTGGGAAAAGACCCGAACTATCAATGGGGGTCGCGCCTGGAGTGCGTATTTTATCTGTCGAAGTCCTTGATGCGAATAACACGTGCACGCTTGCTCAGCTCCTCGTGGCTCTTAACTATGTTGCAGGAATGGACAACATAAAGATTATAAATCTCTCTATCGAATTGCCTGGGATGAATGACAAACTTCAAAGAGCAATCGCGCGTCTAACCGAAACAGGGAAAATTGTAGTTTGTGCCGCAGGCAACAACGGAATAGGCACGATTACGAGTCCTTCATCTGTAGTAGGGGTGATATCTGTGGGGGCCATTGATGAAGTTCTAAATGTTTGGGGGGGAAGTGCTTCAGGTATTGCAAATTGGGCATCGGGCGAATCCGTCACATTTCCGACGTTATGTGCCCCTGGTATAAAGATATGTGCGGCTAATAGCGGTGGGGGGCAGCGACTGCTATCTGGAACATCCATGGCTGCACCTCACGTTACTGGCATGATTGCCATGATGCTAGAAAGGCAACCTGAATTAGGGGTTACCGATATCAGAACTAAGCTTGTCGCGGCTTGCTGCGACATAGGCCTGCCGGGTCCGGATACGCGGACAGGTGCGGGATTGGCTTCCTTTCCGCCATAGTAGTCGTCTGGTAGTACGTTCAGTACCGGCAATTTTTGAGTTTACACTCTGGTAGACAATTTTTCTCCTCATGGCGAGGCCTTATCGAGTGTCTGTGTTGTTTCTGTGCTCAAATCTATCCACGACTATCTATTTCCGGCCAATTACAGCAAACATGGTTAGTCAATATCAGCTAACATTAGCAATGAATATCGATGGCACGTACAGTATCTGCGTAGAATTTAAAATCCCTCGGCTGTAAGGCTGTGTGGGTTCAAGTCCCACTCCGGGCACCATGGGAAAGAAAAGAATAATCAAAGCAATAAGCAGTGTCGTGAAACCACCTACGGGTGGGTTTTTTGTTTTTGTAATTTGCTTTGACCATTGTTTCGTCATTCAGGTTCGCCATAAAAAGAGGGCATTACTGCCTCACCGCAAACATAACAACAAAATGCTCTTTTGCTTTCAGAACGAGAAAAGTGAATTGGAAATCAAAGTCGGGAAATTTGCCGCCACCACACTGTATGTAAAGATATGGCAGCGGTTGACTGGCGAATGTTTGAAGTGTGAGTCTTGAATGACTGCTACTCGCGGCGGGTTGTACTTACCCAGTATGATGAATCAGAGATGTTTAATCTGACACCAGCCAGAACTCAGCCTCTTCAAACATTTCCTGAACGGTTCGGCTTATCTGTTCTTTCTCGTGCTTACTGGCATCTGTGTTGATCCCCGGTAGTGTCATCATCGGTTTAACTCGAACATCCGCATCCGGGAAGAGTCGGTGAACCCTCTTACTCAACTCACCTAAAATAATCTCCTTTGCACCCGGCAAACCCTCAAAATTTCTTTTGTCATAAACGAGTTCCACAAACATTGCACACTGCCTTTCTGGTGGATGAATATACAGTATTTATACTGTGTTTTTATCCACTATTCAAGAGGGCGTTAACGTGGGCATTCCTTCAGTTGCGACTGAGATGTGCAATGGTCACTGAAGTCCGGACTGAGCGATGACGGGCTCACCCGAATCCATACCTGACCAACCTGAAGAACGGCAATGTGTGATGACCGCTCCGTGAAAGAGTACGAGAAAGACCGTTTTCAATATTGCTCAATGAGGGAAATATCCTTATATTTGATTGAGTTGTATTGTTTTAACCCCTTATTCTACTGATATCGAGCAACGCTTGATTTTTTAAAATATTCTGAGTAAACGGTATGAAGAAACCAAGCGACCATAAAAATGATCGCCTTCCGAAGCCAAGAACGAACTTTTCTGATCCCGATGTGAGAAAACGTGTCGTTGAAGGGTTGAATGATTCTGCAGCAAACGATTTTATTGCCCTTATTAATTGGCTGAGAATGGGTAAAAACGTAGGCGAGGCCATCCCTTTGGCGAAATGTCACAGCCTTCGTAATACGATTTCCAGGCTTGAAGCCCTAAAATGTGGTGTAAAAACCGATTGGAAAGACGTGCTCAAACTGATGGAGCGTACAATACAAAATAGCCACCAAGTTAAAGAGATTGCGTCTGATCCATCGCAAATTGCCACTGGAATTATCAAAAATATGCATGAGATAAGCCAGAGTATAGCGTCAGGGAGCGCAACGCCTGAAATGCTGGCAAGGCTTCATAAAATGCATCAGATCACCTCCAGTCTGAAAGGAAGTGAAGATCTGACAAACAGTATTAACATGCTAATAGAAAGCACGCAGGATGCTTTGCGTGGCTATACGAGTCAAAAAGCAAAACCTAAGGTCAGGAAACCCATTAAGCAAAATTATGCCCAACGTGAAGATATGATACTCCGCAGCGAGTGTGAGCCTTTAATTGGCTTGAATGACATTTTCATGATAGCAAATCGCCTTATTTCTATGTCAACTCGATTGGGTTGCTCTCCTGTGACCTTGGCAAAACGAGTAGATGCTTTGAAAGGTGTAATTAACCCTGAAATTATGCCCGAATTGCTCGATCTCCTTCAGCAGGATGTCGAGCTGATGGCCCAGACTGTTCCGCTCCAGGTCAAAGATGATAATAGCCGTAGTGATGGTGGAAAACTTGTTGGATTGACGGGGATAGTCGAAGGCGGATCTTCTATAGGTGTTGAAGCTCAGCGAATAATCACAGCAGAGCTTAAAAGGCTTCCCCCGCTGACCAATGCTCAGCGAATATCTTTTGACACAGCGCGTGCAAGCTTGGCCTTAGAATGTGACACATTCAAGGTTATTGAAGAGATCAGGCGTATTGCAGCTTGCTTTAAATGGAGGCCGTTGGCTGTTGCTGCCTATGTTGCACACAAATCTCTTGGAATCAGGGCTGATATTGCTGGAGACGTGATTACCCTACTAGCGCAAGATGAGGCACTTTTAGAAAGTGCTAAATGCCCGTACTCATCCGGCCAACCGCAATCCAGTTGAGGTAGCGCTTGCGACATGCTTTACGTTCTCCGTTTTGTATCAGTAAAACCTCGCCTTGGTGTTCGGCTTGTGTGGATTCAAGTCCCATTCTAATTGAATAATTAAATCAATAAGCCGTGTCGTGAAACCACCTACGGGTGGTTTTGTTGTGCCTGTAATTTGTTGACCCGCATCGGTATCGTTTCTAAGGGCAAGGTTTCAATAGGCATCTACCTGCGAATCGGTGCACCCATCATAAATCCTCCGCGGGCCGGGTTACTACTGAACCCATCTCGGGCGGGATTGTAACTCTGGTTCTGAAAACGGTTAAACATAATGGGATCGCCAATGCCATCCTGAATCGCAAATGGCCGATGGATTTTATTGCGGGACCTGAGCGTGAAACCGAAATCCTCCGTTCCTCCAACGATGATGACGCTGTTGCCGGTAGACAGCGCCGCACTTAATTCACGCTCTCTTGCGGCCTGGTCCTGTAAGGTGCTGGCAATAGCACAGAATGACGTCATCAACAGTACGGTGAAGGCGAAGTATGAACGTACCCGTGGCCGTTTCATGATGAATACCTGATAAAAATGCGGCTATTCAAGTATAGCGTTTGGCTGCGTTGGTACCCGACGTAGGTATGATTAATTTTACCGCTGTGTCTGTGAAAATAATGATTATCCAGCCAGTCAGCACCGCTGAATTCCCCCCTATAATGAAAGCAGGTAACAGGTGATAGCTCCTGTTTGCAGACCCTACTGATGCAGGAGACGATCATGAGAGGCTTACTCTCTTTGACGATGATGTCTGCAACGTTACTCGTTTTTAGCGCGATAGCGTATCCAGTAGCAGTGAGCGTTGCTGTGGAGTCTGTGCCGTCGCAAGACCCCATCAGTCGTTATCAACAAAGGTTTGATCAAATACAATCCTATCAGGTTGTTATGCGTTCCTCGTCCACGACAGAGGCGAGCAAAATTATTCGCTATAGCTATAAAAAACCCGGCTATGTACGAATGGACTTCACCCAACCGCATGCTGGTGCGGTACTGACCTATAACCCCGATAGTGGGAAGGTGACGTTGTGGCCATTTGGGTTAGGAACGTTGCCTGTTTTGACGCTGTCGCCCACTAATTCACTGATTCAGGATGAGCGCGGTCATCGTGTGGACCGGTCTGACATCGGCGTTTTGCTGGGGAATATTCGCCGTCTGCAGCGTGAGGGAACCACCACCACACTTGGCGTGGAGAATCTATCCGGGCGCTCGGTCACCTATGTCTCGGTGGTGGGGCCGAAGGCAATGGTTGTTGATGGTGTTCATCGCTATGACCTTTGGTTAGATAACTATTATGGGCTGCCTGCCAAAGTGATGAGCTACACGCTGGAGGGAAAACTGCTGGAAACGGTGCTTATGGACTCACTGATCGTTAACGTCCGTTTTCCTGCCAATTTCTTCACGCCTTGAAGGAGCCAGCGTAATGGCCGAATATCAGTTTTCTACCGTCTGGCGGGTTGAGGCTTCACTCCCGGAGGTCTGGGAGGTGTTCTCGCATCCGGACCAGTGGCCAGAGTGGTGGGTAAGTCTGGAGCGAGTCACCGAAATTAAGAAAGGTGATGGGCTGGGTATCGGCGCGTTGCACCGCTATACCTGGAAAGGGGCGCTGCCGTATCGTTTAACCTTTGATATTAATGTACTGAATATTCAGCCGTGTTCTCTGCTCGAAGGAGAAGCCTGCGGTGAGGTTGAAGGTCGTGGGGTATGGTCTTTTGTCGAATTAGGTAAGGAGACACTCGTCAGATACGACTGGAACATTCGCACCACGCTTCGCTGGATGAACTATCTTGCCCCGCTGGCAGCCCCCGTATTTCGCTGGAATCACGATACGGTTATGCGCGAGGGCGCAAGAGGACTGGCCCGCAAATTAGGCGCTCCTGTGTATATGTTTTAATTTAATGGCGAGCCAGATAAAGGGACTCGCATATTTTATGCATTCTTTGCCTTTTTTCTTATTGCGCCTGTACTCTTGTGGTCGAAAGTGGCTTAATCGGTTCTCTTTTCATTCACAGTTAACAGGTCTGTTATTGATGAATAATCCCCATCGACTCACCTTTTTACGTCAGCGTCTGTCTGCTGTGATGATCGCCTACGCTCGCCGTGGCTCAACTCTCATAATATGGACAGACAGCAATGCAACGTCGCCAGTTTCTTAAAAATAGCGTACTCCTTTCTGCCGCCGGATTCGTCGGCCCTTCGATAGTTAGCCAGACAGTACAAGCCGCAGAGCCGTTAGCAGCGCCGGTGGCGCGTCGACGTTTTGTGTTATCACAAACCTATCAGCTCAATCCACCTCAGGGATCGCGTGGCGTGGTGAAGCTGTGGATACCGCTGCCGGTAGACACCGCGTTTCAGCAGATGACAAACCTTGTCTTTACCGGCAATTATAAGCAGGCGTACGTCACCACTAATAACACCTACGGCGCCAAAACGCTGTTTGCCAGTTGGCCCGATTCGCAGGGTGAGTTGCTGATAAAGGTCGATATTGAGATTGAAACGACCGACTGGGAACCGCTGAAACATGACGCGCTAAAAACCTGGCAAGCGCCGGCGCAGATTATTTATCCGCTGGATGTCAAACCGTATCTGCTGCCGACAGCGCATACGCCCATCGATGGCCTGGTTCAGGAAACCGCGCGTAAAATTACCGGGACGGAGCAGGATCCACTGAAAAAAGTACGCCTGATTTATGAGTGGGTGAGTCGCTATATGGAGCGTGATAATGACGTGATTGGCTGCGGGACAGGCGATGTCGCAGAGATCCTGAAAAGCGGCAAGCTTAAGGGAAAATGTACCGACATGAGTTCCGTTTTTGTGGCCCTGGCTCGGGCTAGCGGCATTCCTGCGCGAGAACTGTTTGGCATCCGCCTGGGGAAAGCCGTTAAGCTGGAACGCTATTCGAAAAGCGCGTTTGGCAAAGCTGACAGCGCAGGGGTTGCCGATGTTAGTGGTGGACAGCACTGTCGTGCTGAGTTCTACCTGGCCGGCTACGGCTGGTTGCCGTGCGACCCGGCAGACGTGACCAAAATGCGTCTGGCAGAGAAAAAAGCCCATCAGGATGCCGATGTCCAGGCCGTTAACGCTTACCTGTTTGGTAACTGGGAAATGAACTGGGTGGGTTTCAACTACGGACGCGATTTTGAACTGTATCCGGCAACCGAGCAGGGTGCGATGAACAACTTTGGTTACCCTTATGCTGAAGTGGACGGCGATCCGATCAATTTCTATGACCCTAAAGCGTTCTCTTACCGCTATGTCGCAACAGAACAACGCTAAGGGGGCGGGATTAACCCTGCTGACGGCCGCTGCGGCGGCTGTCACTGCCGGTCTGTGCTGCGTCGGGCCGCTGTTATATCTGCTGTTTGGTATTTCCGCGGCGGGCTTTGCGGTATTCACCCAGGCTGAATTTTTACGTATCCCCCTGATGGTGCTGACGTTAGGGTTATTATTACGGGTCTTCTGGCGACTCTATTTTTCTAAACGGCTGTGGTGCACCGGGCGGTTAACCTTGACGCAGATGCGCGTTCTATACTGGTTCGCCGTGGCGCTGATTTTGCCGGTGTTATTCTACCCCACGCTGGTGGCCTGGTTTTATGAGGTGTTTGAATGAAAAAAATAATGCTGCTGGGATGGTTATTACTGCCGTTATGGGTACAGGCCGCCAATCAAAAAGTGGTGCTGGATATCCAAAATATGACCTGCTCGCTGTGCGTTATTTCGGTGAACCAGGCGCTGCGCGAAACCGACGGCGTGATCAAAGCCAAATCTTCGCTTAAGACTCGACAGGCCGAAGCCATCGTGCCCCACGGTTTTTCTACTGATACGCTGCTGAACGCAGTGGCGAAAACCGGATACACGGCCACGCTAAACCGTATTGAGCAACAGTAAGCCGTTTATGCCTATTGGTATCAGTTATTCTGCCAGCCATGTAAGATACTCACAGGCAGGAATTATTGACTAAGGAAAAGCGTTATGAAAACGGGACCGTTAAACGAGAGCGAGCTGGAATGGCTGGATGATGTACTGACCAAGTACAATACCGACAAAGCGATTCTGGATGTCTCAGAGCTGGACGGCTTGCTGACGGCAGTGCTCAGTTCACCTTTTGAAATTGAGCCAGAGCAGTGGCTGGTCGCGATATGGGGCGGCGCGCAGTATGTCCCTCGCTGGTCATCCGAAAAAGAAATGGCGCGTTTTATGAACCTGGCGTTTCAGCACATGGCGGATACCGCCGATCGTCTGGATGAATTCCCGGAGCAGTTTGAACCGTTGTTTGGCCTGCGCGAAATTGAAGGCCATGAGCTGACGATTGTGGAAGAGTGGTGCTTTGGCTATATGCGCGGTGTGGCGTTGTCTGACTGGTCCACATTACCGGATTCGTTAAAACCCGCGCTTGAGGCGATTGCGCTGCACGGGACGGAAGAAAACTTCGAGGTGGTGGAAAAACTGACCCCAGAGGCGTTTGAAGAGAGCGTTGAGGCTATCCGTCTGGCGGCGCTGGATCTACACGCGTATTGGATGGCGCACCCGCAGGAAGCCCCGGCGAAGGTACCGGTTAAAGTCGATGCCAAGGTAGGACGTAACGATCCGTGCCCGTGCGGCAGCGGTAAAAAATATAAGCAGTGCTGTCTGCACTAAGACAATGGGGGCATTAAGCCCCCTTTTTTTAACCCACTTCTGGCAGCAGTCCTGCCGCAATTGAAAACTGCACCGCTATCACCACAATCCCGCAAATAAACACCAGTGCCAGTGCCGGAGCGCCGCCGGCAACGCGATACGTCGCCTGAGGATTGTGTTTTCTGCTCTGCCAGACCAGCATCGACGGGATCAGCAGCGCCAGCACCGCGAGGGCCACGCCTGCGTATCCCAGTGCCATGACAAACCCGCGCGGGTAGAAGAGGGCGAAGGCCAACGGCGGCAGGAATGTCACTATGCCGGTCTGCAGTCTTCCGGCTGCAGTATTACGGCGCTGGAAGAGGTCAGCCAGATAATCAAATAAGCCCAGCGCCACACCCAGGAAGGAGGTCGCCAGTGCGAGGTCGGCAAACAGATGCACTGCCAGCTCAACGTGCGGTGAGGCCACCACTTCACGTAACGCCTGTAATAAACCGTTTAAGCCCGCATGATCGGCGAGCAGCCCCATAAAGGTTGATGAGTTGATACTGCCGAGTGTGGCCAACTGCCAGAAAATATAGGCGACCAGCGGGATGGCGCTACCGGTAATAAATACCCAGCGTAATTTACGGATATTGCCGTTCATATAGCTGACAATGCTGGGAACGCTGCCGTGAAAACCGAATGAAGTGAAGATAACCGGAATGGCAGAAAGCGCCAGACCCTGCTGCAGCGGTAGCGTGAGGAGATTGACTTTATGGACGTGCGGCATCAGCAACGCCAGCATAACGACCAGAAAAATAATTTTGGCGCTGAACAGCAGGCGGTTGAACAGATCAACCAGTGAAGTGCCTACACATACCACCCCCCCGGCAACAAAGGTGAACAGTAATACGCCCATCGTTGGGGATATGCTGGTGCCGGTCCAATCACTGATGCTCGAGGCCAAAAGTTCACCCGCACCGCTGATGTACGCCGCTGTGAGCGCATACATCAAAAACATCATGCTAAAGCCGGTGATCCACTGTCCGTAGCGACCGAGATAGCGTTTTGCCAGCGTGCCGAGTCCGGTGTCTGCCGGGACATGCTGATACACTTCGAGCAGCAACAGCGCGGTGTAGCACATCAGTGCCCATAGCCCAACTAACAACACCAGCGTGACGCTAAATCCCACGCCCGCCGCAGCCAATGGCATCGCCAGCATACCGGCGCCAATCGTGGTTCCCGCCACGATAAAAACACTACCCAGAGTTCTATTCTTCACGCTTTCCTCTGTCCCAGAGATAGTCAACAGTTGTATCTGCGGCGCAGAGTAAGGCATAACGCTATTTTCGTCAAATGACCGTTACAATACGTGTATAATTATATTTACACTTGGTGAGTGGTTAAGATGTATTCCAGATGACATTTTTCTGCGTTAGCGCAAAGCAGCATAAAGCCGTTCACATTAGGCTATGGGCTTTATTGAGGAGAATGTATGGAATCTATTCACGGCCACGAAGTACTCAACATGATGATTGAGTCTGGCGAACAGTATTCAAATGCCAGCCTTGAAGCGGCAATTACAGCACGTTTTGGCGAGCAGGCACGTTTTCATACCTGTTCTGCTGAGGGCATGACGGCGGCTGAGCTGGTGGCGTTCTTAGCAGCGAAGGGGAAGTTTATTGCCAGAGACGACGGCTTCTCTACGCACGAAAGTAAGATCTGCCGCCATTAATATTCCTGGCTAACGGTAGTATAGCGCCACCGTTAGCCAACAGAATTAATTCTGTGTATCAAGCGTGGCCAGTTCTCTGTCGATGAAATAAAGACCTTCACCGCTTTTGCCTGCCAGCGTTAATTTATCAATAACCGATTTAAATAATTTCTCTTCTTCGTGCTGCTCGGCAACATACCATTGCAGGAAATTAAAGGTCGGATAATCCTGATGGGTCATTGCCGCATGCGCCAGTTCATTAATTTTCTGGGTGATCAGCTGTTCGTGTTCATAGGTAACGCGGAACAGTTCATCCAGTGACGCGTATTCAGCAAACGGTGATGGCACGGTATTAATGCACGGCAAGCTGCCGGTGTCGGTCAGGTAGTCAAACAGACGCTGCATATGCGTCATCTCTTCCTGCGCATGGCGACGCAGGAACGCGGCGGCGCCTTCAAAGCTGTGATAGCTGCACCACGCACTCATCTGTTGGTAGAGCAGGGATGAATATAATTCAAGATTCATTTGCTCATTCAGTTGGTCGATCATTTCTGTTTTCAGCATGGTTCTGCTCCACGAACGGTAATTATATATTGATGTGGCATCACTATAATTTGTTATTTATTTATTTGCAAAAGGTAAAATAATAATTTTAATTATTAAAAATGCGAATGGGAATAAAACGCATTAACGATATTGGATCGTAAAAATAAACCCGGCGTAATAAAAGACCAGCAGCAATATGCTGGTCTGCATATTAGTAATTAAAAGAGGGGGATTGTGGGACGGCGACGCCGTGGCACTGCCAGGCGAGCGTGATGGTGGTATTCATGCACAAGGAACCGGCATAAACGCTGCAGGTGGCAACCGGTTGGCCAAACGCCACCGCGCTGGCGTATCCCATCCGCTGACATTCCTTTGTCGCCGTACCCTGGGCAACATAATCGTCGGTACGAGCCGTCTGCAGCATGGCCTGGTTGTAAGTCAAGCGCACTACACCGGTGATAGGGCTGGCTTCGCTGACCTGTGCCTGTTTAGTGATAGTGCATCCCGTCAGCACGAGCGGCAATAGGGTTAGGATTAGGGTCTTCATGATATCGCTCTGAAAGTTCGGTGATAGGCTATCCTTGCATACACTGCGGCCTGACAATGGCCTGAATAACTTAACGATCACCTGCAAGTAATCACAACGGCGTCTTCGGCATGAGGCAAGTCGGTTGTTTCAAAGGAAAAATGTGAGCACATCATTACTTTTTAAAACTAAATTTCATTAAATTTGAAAGTGAGTTTGCAAAATAGTAATGTGGCCTGCATGTTATGACTCATGGCGGAACCCCCGCGACGTATTCAGGAGAAGACACAATGAAAATTGCATTGATGATGGAAAACAGCCAGGCAAGCAAAAACGCGATCATTCATAACGAGCTTAAAGCCGTTGCTGATGAGAAAGGTTTCCCGGTGTTTAACGTTGGGATGAGCGATGAAAATGACCATCATCTGACCTATATTCATCTTGGCATTATGGCCAGCATTCTGCTCAATTCTAAAGCTGTCGATTTTGTCGTCACCGGTTGCGGTACGGGTCAGGGCGCCATGATGTCGCTGAATATCCATCCGGGCGTCGTGTGCGGCTATTGCCTCGACCCGGCAGATGCGTTCCTGTTCGCACAAATCAACAACGGTAATGCGCTCTCCCTGGCGTTTGCGAAAGGTTTCGGCTGGGGCGCAGAGCTGAACGTACGCTATATGTTCGAAAAAGCCTTCACGGGGCGTAACGGCGAGGGTTATCCGCCGGAGCGTAAAGAGCCACAGGTGCGTAACGCCGGTATTCTGAATCAGGTTAAAGCGGCGGTCGTCAAAGAAAACTATCTTGATACTCTGCGCGCTATCGATCCTGAATTGGTGAAAACGGCTGTATCCGGCCCGCGTTTCCAGCAGTGCTTCTTTGAAAACTGCCAGGACAAAGCGATTGAAGCGTTTGTCCGTGAAATCATTGGCTAAATGTTGTTGGCCCGGCGGCGCACGCTGTCCGGGCTTATCGGTTCTTGTTTGACACCGCACAGCCTGCGTCGCGAGTGAGTCGCAACGTATCCACCATGCCGATCAGGCAAATAATAGCAATTACCACAAAGGCCAGACGGAAGTTAATGCCGGGCACATGGCTCAGCGCCAGCCACTTGCTGACTTCATCACCCATTCTGATGCCAATTGCCGCCAGCGAAATCCCTAACCCTACCGCTAATTGCGTGGCCGTGCTGAACAGCGTATTGGCGTAGCTCATCTGCGAGGCGGGAACATCAGCGAAGGCCAGCGTGCTGACACCGGTAAACTGGATCGAGCGGAACACGCCGCCCAGATACAGCACCAGTAAAATCACCCACACTGGCGTTTGCGGGGTAATCAACGCGCAGGCCAGCAGCGCCAGTACGTTCAGCGCACCGTTAATCAACAGCAGCTTTTTAAAGCCCAGCCAGCGAATCAACGGCGTGGTCGCAGGTTTGATCGTCAGATTGCCGACAAACACCGCCAGCACTAATGAGCCGGCATGAAAGGCGTTCATGCCAAAGCCGACCTGAAACATCAACGGCAGCAAAAAGGGTACCGCACTGATAGACGCACGAAACAGCGACCCGCCGTACATCGTGACGCGAAACGTCGGGACCTGCAGGGCATCGAGACGAATCATCGGCCAGGCAGCATGGCGAAAATGGCGCAAAGCGAACAAAAAGGTGACGACCCCAAGCGTAAGTAGGCCAGCAGTTAGCCAGCCTTGAGGCTGTTGTGCGCCCAATAACTCCATGGCATACACCAGACTAACCATGGCAACCGAGGTGGCAATAAAGCCGGGGATGTCGAAGGGGCGGCGTTCATCATCATGGATATCGGGGATGAAGCGTAACGCCAGGGCTATCGCCAGTAATCCCAACGGGACATTAATAAAGAAGATCCAGCGCCAGTTGGCATAGCTGGTGATAAACCCGCCGAGAGGGGGACCGATGATAGGGGCGACTAATGCCGGCCAGGTCAGGGTGGCAATGGCAGTGATTAACTGGTGCTTTGGCGTGGTGCGCAGCACCGCGAGGCGACCAACCGGCACCATCAGTGCACCGCCCACTCCCTGTAGGATACGCATCGCTACAAAGCTTTCGAGGCTGGTAGATAACCCGCACAGCACTGAGGCGAGGGTAAAGATGGTCAGCGCCAGACTAAATACCTTACGCGCGCCGAAGCGATCGGCAATCCAGCCGCTGGCAGGGATCAGAACCGCCAGGGTGATCAGATAAGCGCTGATGCCAATGTTGAGATCGACCGCCTCAACGCCAAAGCTTTTTGCCATATCGGGTAGGGCGGTGGCGATGACCGTGCCATCGATAAACTCCATAAAAAAAGCCCCGGCAACGAGCAAGGCCGCCGGGGAGAGGCCACGTTTATTCTCAACCGCTACATCGTTACTCATGTTGTGCTTGCCATCTCAAATGAAATTCACGGGATCTTTTTATTTTCAGTGCAGCTGTACTCTCCGCACTGCTATCGTTTCGCACCCTGAATGGGTACTATGACAACCTTTCTATAAGGAGCTCATTATGTCCCAAACACTGAATGCCGATCAGGAACTGCTCTCGGACGTTGTTGCCTGCCAGCTGGTTATTAAGCAAATTCTGGATGTTATTGATGTCATTGCCCCGGTCGAAGTACGGGAAAAAATGTCCAGCCAGCTGAAAAGCATCGATTTTTCCAGTCATCCCGCAGGTGGCGATCCGGTTACGATGCGCGCTATTCAAAAAGCCGTTGCGTTGATCGAACTGAAGTTCACGCCGCAAAGTGAGTCTCACTAAAATAAACCGTTGTTTCAGGTTTTAGAAAGGTTTTTTTGCGCCTCTTGGATACAGAGGCGCTGACAGGGTAGTGCCGAGTATCAGTGATGCTGGTGGTTAACGACGTTTAGCAGATGCTTATCCGTTTGCGCCATACACAGTCCGGCGCGTTTGGCGCTACGAACCTCATCAAGAATCGTTTGCAACAGCACACCATCCTGCTGCTGCTCTTTTTCCAGATCGTGAAGAAAATCAACGGTTGGCACATCGTTCAATGCTTCTGCTTCATTTGTTAAGCGTGACAGTGTGTTGGCTCGCTGTTGATATTCATCCAGCGTTTTTTGAAATAAGTCTTCAAGAGATGTCAACTCATCGCCTGGCACGTCGATGGCTTTGACAATGGGGTTGGCACCCGCGCTTTTCATAAAATTAAACACGCGCATCATTTGCGTGACGTTGCTCTGTGCCTGCGTACGCAGAAACGTTGCTGTGCCAGTCAGACTGTGCTCGTAGCACCATTCACTAAGGTGAAGGTAGAGGTTTGATGCATAAAACTCAAGATTCATTTGGGTGTTGAGTTTGTGAACAATTCCAACTGCAGCCATATCAATATCCTTATTTCCAGAAAGGAAAATGTACGTTACTCACGTCAGTACAACGGGCTGCCGTTGCACTTTACATCTACGTACACGTAATACTGTTAGCAGAATAAATCCGTTCTGCCGGTCCTTTATATGATCACTGAGGCAATTCTATGCCGATCGAAAATAAGCATAGCGCCTGCTCACGCATAAGAAAATCCTTAAATCTTCGTATTTATGTTTTTTTACATATTGTTATAAGAATATTCTTGCTCTTAATATTTTGATGTATAGCGGGAGTGAATGTAACGAACTGATTTTAAAGTTGTTAAAGTTAAATAAAGATAATGAAATGGCGTTTCATATCACAAAATTAAATTTTCCGACAAGGTATCCTCGGTGCGAGTTCTCAATATTTGACGTTTTTTTTGCGCCTGATCAATTTTACTGAATTTCATTAATCAAATGACATTAATAATTCGATATTTATGGTTTGATTGATGTGGATAAATCGAGGAGTTAAGTATGAAAAAGGTCGCGGTGCTGCTGGCACCCGGTTTTGAAGAGGCTGAAGCCATTGTCACCATCGATATTCTTCGCCGTCTGCATATTGATGTTGAGACGCTGGCCTGCGCCGAGTCCCGTGCGGTAGTGAGCTATCACGATATTCCGATGGTCACTGACAGCACCCTGGCTGCCCGCCTGGAGACGATGTATGACGCCGTCGTGTTACCCGGTGGGCCGCAGGGCAGCGTGAATCTTGCCGCCAGCGATGCGGTTGTCCAGTTTATTGCGCGTCATGATGCCGCCGGAAAACTGATTTGTCCGGTGTGCTCGGCCGCCGCCCGGGTTCTGGGAGGCAACGGCCTGCTGAAGGGCCGTCGCTACGTGTGCTCAGGGGATTTGTGGCAAAACGTCACGGAGGGTGAATACATCGACGCGCCGGTAGTCGAAGATGGCAATCTGATCAGCGGCAAAGGCTTAGGTCATATTTTTGATTTTGCTTTTGCCGTTTCTGCTCGTCTGCTGGAAGATGATGCCCCTGTTCGCGACCATGCCGAACATATTTATTACCCCTGGTAATCATTGCGTTCCCGAATGTGTGCATTCGGGAACAAGGATTCACTGACTGACGTTATGGATTAATCTGCTACACCTCATTTTTCCCACCAAAAAAACCGCGTTTTTTTATGTCATTTCCCACTGAATTTATGTACGCAATTACTGTAATTCTGTGGTGTGATGCCGCTCTCTTATGGAGAATCAATTTCCCGCTACAACTACTCTCAGCACTGGCATTGATCTTATCAATAAAAGGTAATGCCTTGTTTTACGTCCGAATTACAAAAAATCGTCTGATTTTACCCTACATAAAAGAACGTTAAAGCTGGAGTTAACCATGCACAAATTCACTAAAGCGCTGGCGGCCATCGGTTTGGCTGCCGTTATGTCACAATCCGCTATCGCTGAATCCATGAAGCTCGGTTTCCTGGTCAAGCAGCCGGAAGAACCCTGGTTCCAGACTGAATGGAAATTTGCGGATAAAGCCGGTAAAGACCTTGGTTTTGAAGTGATTAAGATTGCCGTCCCGGATGGTGAGAAAACCCTGAATGCCATCGACAGCCTTGCGGCAAGTGGCGCAAAAGGCTTTGTTATTTGTACGCCGGATCCCAAGCTCGGGCCTGCGATTATGGCAAAGGCGCGTGGCTATGACATGAAAGTGATCGCTGTCGATGACCAGTTTGCCAACGCCAAAGGTAAGCCGATGGACACCGTGCCGCTGGTGATGATGGCGGCCACTAAAATTGGTGAGCGTCAGGGCGAGGAATTGTACAAAGAAATGCAAAAACGCGGCTGGGATGTGAAATCTTCTGCCGTGATGGCGATAACCGCCAACGAACTTGATACCGCGCGTCGTCGTACGTCCGGTTCAATGGACGCGCTCAAAGCGGCTGGCTTCCCGGAAAAACAGATCTATCAGGTTCCGACCAAATCTAACGATATCCCCGGCGCATTCGACGCCGCGAACTCCATGCTGGTTCAGCATCCTGAAGTTAAACACTGGTTGATTGTCGGCATGAATGACAACACCGTGCTGGGTGGCGTGCGTGCGACCGAAGGGCAGGGCTTTAAAGCACCAAACGTGATTGGTATCGGCATCAACGGCGTCGATGCGATTAGCGAACTGTCTAAAGGTGAAGCGACCGGCTTCTACGGCTCACTGCTGCCAAGCCCGGACGTACACGGCTATAAATCCAGTGAAATGCTTTACAACTGGGTGACCAAAGGGGCTGAGCCGCCGGCATTTACTGAAGTGACAGATGTGGTGCTGATCACCCGCGATAACTTCAAAGAAGAGCTGGCGAAAAAAGGGTTAGGCGGCAAGTAATACGTCATGCCGGATAAGACAAAATGTCTCTTATCCGGCCAACACATTACGCCCTCAGTAGGCCGGATAAGGCAACGCCGCTATCCGGCAACAGATTAGATTCACGGAGACGTTATGCAACAGTCTACCCCGTATCTCTCATTTCGCGGCATTGGCAAAACCTTCCCTGGCGTTAAGGCGCTAACGGATATTAGCTTTGACTGCTATGCCGGTCAGGTGCATGCACTGATGGGTGAAAATGGCGCCGGGAAATCAACATTATTAAAAATTCTCAGCGGTAACTATGCGCCAACGACGGGTTCTTTGGTGATCCGCGGCGAGGAGGTTTCGTTTGCGGACACCACCACCGCGCTGAACGCCGGTGTCGCCATTATTTACCAGGAACTGCATCTGGTGCCGGAAATGACCGTCGCCGAGAATATTTACTTAGGCCAACTGCCCCACAAGGGTGGGATTGTGAACCGCTCGCTGCTGAACTACGAAGCCGGTTTACAGCTAAAACATTTGGGGATGGATATCGATCCGGCCACGCCGTTGAAATATCTCTCCATTGGCCAGTGGCAAATGGTGGAAATTGCCAAAGCGCTGGCGCGTAACGCCAAAATCATCGCATTTGACGAGCCGACCAGCTCGCTTTCCGCCAGGGAGATAGAGAATCTGTTCCGCGTTATTCGCGAACTGCGCAACGAAGGGCGCATCATTCTGTATGTCTCGCACCGTATGGAAGAGATCTTCGCCCTCAGCGATGCGATTACCGTGTTTAAAGATGGGCAGTACGTTAAGACATTTACCGATATGCAGCAGGTCGATCACGAGGCGCTGGTGCAGGCCATGGTGGGGCGTGACCTCGGCGATATCTACGGCTGGAAATCTCGACCGTATGGCACAGAACGCCTGCGCTTGCATGAGGTTAAAGCGCCAGGCGTGCGTACGCCGATCAGTTTATCGGTGCGCAGTGGTGAAATCGTTGGGCTGTTTGGTCTGGTCGGAGCCGGGCGTAGCGAACTGATGAAAGGGCTGTTTGGCGGAACACGAATCACCGAAGGTCAGGTGTTTATTGATGAAAAGCCGATTGATATCCGTAAACCCAGCCACGCGATTGAGGCCGGCATGATGCTGTGCCCGGAAGACCGCAAAGCCGAAGGAATTATTCCGGTCCATTCGGTTCGTAACAACATCAATATTAGCGCCCGGCGTAAACATGTTCTGGGCGGATGCCTGATTAACAACGGTTGGGAAGAGACTAACGCTGACCACCATATCCGCTCACTCAATATTAAAACGCCGGGAGCAGAGCAGCTGATCATGAACCTCTCTGGCGGTAACCAGCAGAAGGCGATTCTCGGCCGCTGGTTATCGGAAGATATGAAGGTGATTTTGCTCGATGAACCGACGCGCGGCATCGATGTGGGCGCGAAGCATGAAATTTATAACGTTATTTATGCCCTGGCGGCGCGCGGTGTTGCCGTGCTGTTTGCCTCCAGTGACTTGCCGGAAGTTCTTGGCGTCGCCGACCGTATTGTGGTGATGAGAGAAGGTGAAATTGCCGGTGTGTTGCTCCACGAACAGGCGGATGAGCGTCAGGCGTTGAGCCTTGCTATGCCTAAAGTCAGCCAGGCTGTAGCCTGAATAAGGAGAGTATGATGTCTTCCGTTTCTACATCGGGTTATGGCGCAACCAAATCAGCGCTTAATCTTGGCAGAATTTGGGATCAGTACGGGATGCTGGTGGTGTTCGCCGTGCTGTTTCTGGTGTGCGCCCTCTTTGTGCCGAACTTTGCCTCCTTTATTAATATGAAGGGGCTGGGCCTGGCGGTTTCCATGTCGGGAATGGTCGCGTGTGGGATGCTGTTTTGCCTGGCCTCCGGCGACTTTGACCTCTCCGTTGCGTCTGTAATTGCCTGTGCCGGGGTTACCACCGCGGTGGTCATCAACATGACCGAAAGTCTGTGGATAGGCGTCGCCGCCGGGTTGCTGCTGGGGGTTCTTTGCGGCCTGGTGAACGGCTTCGTGATTGCCCGTTTAAAAATAAACGCACTGATTACCACGCTAGCGACCATGCAGATTGTGCGCGGTCTGGCCTACATTATCTCTGACGGTAAAGCGGTTGGAATCGAAGATGAGCGCTTCTTCGCCCTCGGCTATGCGAACTGGCTGGGTCTGCCTGCGCCTATTTGGTTAACCGTTGGCTGCTTCATTATTTTTGGCTTACTGCTGAATAAAACCACCTTTGGGCGTAACACGCTGGCTATTGGCGGTAATGAAGAAGCGGCGCGTCTGGCAGGTGTTCCGGTAGTCCGTACGAAGATTATTATCTTCATTCTTTCCGGCCTGGTATCGGCCGTTGCGGGGATTATCCTGGCGTCGCGTATGACCAGCGGTCAGCCAATGACGTCTATTGGCTATGAACTGATTGTGATTTCAGCGTGCGTGCTGGGGGGCGTTTCGCTGAAAGGTGGCATCGGAAAAATCTCATATGTGGTAGCCGGGGTGCTGATCCTCGGGACGGTTGAAAACGCGATGAACCTGCTGAACATTTCGCCGTTCGCCCAGTACGTTGTCCGTGGCCTAATCCTGCTGGCGGCGGTGATCTTCGACCGCTACAAGCAAAAAGCGAAGCGTACTATTTGATGATTTAACGGCCAACTTTTCAGTTTAGCTCCTCCCAATCGCCAGCCGCTATACCGGTTGGCGATTGTTTTTGCAAATGGCGAGCCTGGTCACACTGTCTATACTTATACCCGTCATACCTCAAGCTGCATAAAGATAAGGAGGAGCACCGGGTGACAGTATCGCGAACCGTACCCCCTGAACTATCCGCAAACTGTGCTTATTTTTTTGATCTCGACGGAACATTAGCTGAGATAAAACCGCATCCCGATCAGGTCACCGTCCCGCAGACGATCCTGCAATTACTACATCGCCTGGCGACGCACAATGCGGGAGCACTGGCATTGATTTCAGGGCGCTCAATGACTGAGCTTGACGCACTCACTCATCCCATTCGTTTTCCGCTTGCCGGCGTGCACGGGGCTGAGCGCCGCGACATCAAGGGTCACACCCACATTGTCCGTCTTCCTCAGGACGTCGAACACGACATTAGCGTGCTATTGCATGCTGCACTGGCGAATATGCCCGGTACGACGTTAGAAACAAAAGGCATGGCGTTTGCTTTGCATTATCGACAGGCCCCACAGCATGAGGCGGCGCTGCTGGCGCTGGCTGAACGCATCACGCGCCGATGGCCCCAGCTCGCCCTGCAGCCCGGAAAATGTGTGGTTGAGATAAAACCAAAGGGGACTAACAAAGGGGAAGCGATTGCTGCATTTATGCAGGAAGCCCCTTTTGCCGGGCGCACCCCTGTTTTTGTTGGTGATGATTTAACCGATGAGGCGGGTTTCGCTGTGGTAAACCGCGCTGACGGCATTTCCGTGAAGGTGGGGAGCGGCGCGACCCAGGCGATGTGGCGTCTGGCGGGCGTAACAGATGTCTGGCGCTGGCTGGAGCAGATCAACTGTCCGCAGCAAGACCAAAAAGCAACGAATGACAGGAGAGATGGCCATGAGTCGTTTAGTCGTAGTCTCTAATCGAATTGCCTCACCGGATGACAAAGGCAGTGCTGGCGGCCTGGCGGTCGGTGTGCTGGGGGCATTGAAAACGGCGGGGGGGCTGTGGTTTGGCTGGAGCGGTGAGACGGGTAATGAAGACCAACCACTAAAAAAAGTCACCCGCGGCAATATCACCTGGGCATCGTTTAATCTGAGTGAGCAGGATTACGAAGAGTATTACTGCCAGTTTTCGAATGCCGTTTTATGGCCTGCTTTCCACTATCGCCTGGATCTGGTGCAATTTCAGCGCCCGGCTTGGGAAGGCTATCAGCGGGTCAATACATTATTGGCTGAGAAACTGCGGCCCTTACTGAATGATGACGACATCATCTGGGTTCATGATTACCATTTATTACCGTTTGCCAGCGAGCTGCGGAAACGCGGCGTGAACAATCGTATCGGTTTTTTCCTGCATATTCCGTTCCCGACGCCGGAGATATTCAACGCATTGCCCCCGCATGATGTGCTGCTTGAGCAACTGTGCGATTTTGACTTACTGGGGTTCCAGACCGAAAACGACCGTCAGGCGTTTCTTGATGCGCTGAGTGCACAAACCCGAGTCACCTCGCGGGGCGACAATCATCATCAGGCATGGAAAAAGGCGTTCCGTACCCAGGTTTATCCTATCGGCATTGAACCCGATGAAATTGCCCGCCAGGCGGCGGGGCCACTGCCGCCGAAAAT
Organism: Citrobacter sp. KH_055_1; assembly: GCF_057838705.1. NCBI lineage: Bacteria > Pseudomonadati > Pseudomonadota > Gammaproteobacteria > Enterobacterales > Enterobacteriaceae > Citrobacter > Citrobacter sp. KH_055_1. The sequence continues at coordinate 2,807,113 of NZ_CM174473.1, read as the reverse complement.
GGCGCAGCTCAAGGCCGAGCTAAAAAATGTGCAGAATATTTTTTCGGTTGAGCGACTGGACTACTCCAAAGGCTTGCCGGAGCGTTTTCAGGCCTACGAGGCCCTTTTGGAGCATTACCCTCAGCACCACGGTAAAATTCGCTATACCCAAATCGCGCCGACGTCGCGTGAAGAAGTGCAGGCCTATCAGGATATTCGCCACCAGTTGGAGACTGAAGCCGGGCGCATCAATGGCAAGTATGGGCAGCTGGGCTGGACGCCGCTTTATTATCTGAATCAGTATTTTGATCGTAAATTGCTGATGAAAATTTTCCGCTACTCGGATGTTGGGTTAGTGACGCCACTGCGCGATGGCATGAATCTGGTCGCTAAGGAGTTTGTGGCAGCGCAAGATCCCGCCAATCCCGGCGTGCTGGTGCTCTCACAATTTGCCGGGGCAGCACATGAACTGACCTCGGCGTTGATCGTTAATCCCTATGACAGAGATGATGTTGCGGGTGCATTAAACCGCGCGCTAACCATGCCGCTTGCTGAGCGTATTTCCCGCCACGCTGAGATGCTGGACATTATCGTTAAAAACGATATCGACAACTGGCAGGCTCACTTTATCCGCGATTTAAAAAAGATCACGCCACGTCATGCTGAAAGCCAACCGCATGACACCGTAGCTGACTTTCCTAAATTGGCCTGACGACGAGGATACGGTCATTAATCGCCTGCCAGCGGCACCAACAGCACATCGACCTGGCTGGCGCTGACCACGCTTTTCGCCGAGCAGGATGCTCGCGAAAAGAAGCTGTGATTATGGTTGCCATAAATGACGAGATCGACGGCGTGTTTGCGGCAGATATCCAGTATATGTTCGTTGAGTGCCCCATAGGTAATAAAGGTATGCTCAATGGGGTACTGCGCCTGCTGGGTGAGTTTATCGATAAAATTCAGCGTCTCTTCTTGCATTACCTCACGCAGGTCTTCCAGCATGGGGGCCGCAAACTGGTTATACAGTTCGGGATCGGAGACCAGGGTGACCAGGCTAATGCGCGCATTGACAGGGCGCGCAATTGAAACGGCTTTTGCTAACAACTGGTGACTTTCGGGGGTGGCGGCAACAGCGACAAGAATGTGCATGTAGCTCATAACTCGCTCCTTAAATACAAGAATTATGAGAGGACTTTAAGCGTTACTCTCGCTTCTTTCATACTGCAATTTTTCATACTGTAATAGTGTGAATGTCATCATGATTATTCATTAATTATTCTTATAAATAGAATAATCAGATCACAAAAGCTGAAAATCTGTTCAATCAATTTAAGTGAAATTCTCGGCTAATGAAAACAATATGTTAATAAAAAACAAACATAAATTAACATTTTGCATATCGTTACCTGACGGTATTAATTAATTAGGTTAAATATTTAACTCATTGTTTATAAAGATATAAAATGAGAAAGCAGTTTATTGTAAATCTGTGATCTCGCTCGTTATTTCGCGCGGTGATATTAACTGTCGTAAACAAAAGACTATTCGCTTTTATTGCAAGAATATTCGGGTGTATGGAATCGATAAAGTGAGTTGTTGGCTATAAAATAACCAAAATAAAAGCTGTGCTGATGGATTTATGTTAAACGTTTAGTTGGTTTATGTGATCTGCGTCACATATTCTTTAAATTCGCAGCAGGGTTCCGTTGTATGTGTAACTGGCGGCGGGTAGAGTTGCGTCGAATTAGGAAAAATCTTAGGCATTTGTAAGAATTGATGTGAGCTTGTAAGGAACGCGGCCTTCTTAAAAAGGGATGTTTACACAACGCGTAAGCCGTAACGCTGCTATGTATTTGACCTTTTGCTTTTTTTTTACCGGGCCTTCCCGGCGACATCACGGGGTGCGGTTACGCCGCATAAAAATAATGTTGGTTATTATGGATGCAAATAATGCATACATCCGAGTTGCTCAAACACATTTATGACATAAATTTGTCATATTTATTGCTTGCACAGCGTCTAATCGTTCAGGACAAGGCTTCCGCGATGTTTCGCCTTGGTATCAGCGAAGAGATGGCGGACACATTGGGAACCTTAACCCTTCCTCAAATGGTCAAATTGGCGGAAACAAACCAACTGGTCTGCCATTTCCGTTTCGACGATCATCAAACAGTTACTCGCCTGACGCAAGACTCTCGTGTCGACGATCTTCAGCAAATTCACACAGGTATCATGCTTTCAACGCGTCTGTTAAGCGACATCAATGATGCGGCGCGTAAGAAAAGGGCGTGATGATGAGCGAAAAAAGCATCGTTCAGGAAGCACGTGATATCCAGTTAGCCATGGAATTAATCACACTGGGCGCCCGTTTGCAAATGCTGGAAAGCGAAACGCAACTCAGCCGTGGCCGCCTTATCAAGCTGTATAAAGAATTACGCGGTAGCCCTCCGCCGAAAGGGATGCTTCCTTTTTCTACCGATTGGTTTATGACGTGGGAGCAAAATATCCATGCTTCTATGTTCTGCAACGCATGGCAATTTTTGCTCAAAACGGGCCTGTGTAGCGGTGTCGATGCCGTCATTAAAGCGTATCGCCTGTATCTTGAGCAGTGCCCACAGCCAGCTGAAGGGCCGTTGTTGGCGTTAACCCGCGCATGGACACTGGTCCGTTTTGTTGACAGCGGGTTGCTGGAACTGTCTACCTGCAACTGCTGCGGCGGTAATTTTATTACTCACGCGCACCAACCCGTGGGCAGCTTTGCCTGCAGTTTATGCCAGCCGCCATCACGTGCCGTAAAAAGACGTAAACTTTCCCAGAATGCTGCCGATATTATTCCACAACTGCTGGATGAACAGATCGAACAAGCTGTTTAACTGATACGGTGTGGATAGACACTCCAGCAGCGGTAAGCCATTACCGCTGCTTTTTTTTGTCCCGACCTTTGAGTTAACTGCCCGACTGCGCATCCTGTCATAGTCAATTGCGAAAGGATGATATCGTGCTGATCTTAATAGGTTACCTGGTTGTTATTGGTACAGTTTTCGGCGGCTATATGATGACCGGCGGACACCTTGGGGCACTCTATCAACCGGCTGAGCTGGTGATCATTGGTGGCGCGGGTATCGGGGCATTCATTGTCGGTAATAACGGCAAAGCCATTAAGGGGACGATGAAAGCGATCCCGTTGCTCTTTCGTCGCTCAAAATACACCAAAGCCATGTATATGGATCTGCTGGCGCTGTTGTATCGCCTGATGGCCAAGTCGCGCCAGCAGGGTATGTTCTCGCTTGAGCGCGACATCGAAAACCCCAAAGAAAGTGAAATTTTTGCCAGCTACCCGCGCATTATCGCGGATGCCGTAATGCTTGATTTTATCGTCGATTATTTGCGTCTGATTATCAGCGGCAATATGAATACGTTTGAAATTGAAGCGTTGATGGACGAAGAAATTGAAACGCATGAAAGTGAGTCGGAAGTCCCAGCTAACAGCCTGGCGATGGTCGGCGACTCATTACCGGCTTTCGGTATCGTCGCGGCGGTGATGGGGGTAGTACATGCGCTGGCCTCGGCCGACCGTCCGGCGGCTGAACTGGGGGCGCTTATCGCACATGCTATGGTGGGGACCTTCCTCGGGATTTTACTGGCCTATGGTTTTATTTCACCGCTCGCCAGCGTGTTGCGTCAGAAAAGTGCCGAAACGACCAAAATGATGCAGTGCGTGAAGATCACACTGCTGTCCAACCTGAACGGCTACGCTCCACCGATTGCCGTCGAATTTGGTCGTAAGACACTGTATTCCAGCGAACGTCCGTCGTTTATCGAACTGGAAGAACATGTTCGTGCGGTGAGAAATCCAACGGCACAGCAGACGACTGAGGAAGCATGAAAAATCAGGCCCATCCCATTATCGTCGTCAAGCGACGAAAACATAAAGGTCACGGTGGTGGGGCGCATGGTTCATGGAAAATTGCCTACGCCGACTTTATGACTGCGATGATGGCGTTCTTTCTGGTGATGTGGCTCATTTCCATCTCCAGTCCGAAAGAACTGATCCAGATTGCCGAATACTTCCGTACGCCTCTGGCCACCGCGGTAACCGGTGGAAATCGTATTTCAAACAGCCAAAGCCCGATACCTGGTGGGGGGGATGATTACACCCAACAGCAAGGGGAAGTGAACCGGCAGCCGAATATTGATGAGCTGAGAAAGCGCATGGAACAAAGCCGCCTGAGCAAATTACGTGGCGACCTGGACCAGCTTATTGAGTCCGATCCGAAGCTACGCGCGCTGCGCCCGCATTTGAAAATCGACCTGGTGCAGGAAGGGCTGCGTATTCAGATTATCGATAGTCAGAACCGCCCGATGTTTAAGACCGGCAGTGCCGAGGTTGAACCTTACATGCGCGATATCCTGCGGGCGATTGCGCCGGTTTTGAATGGTATCCCCAACCGCGTTAGTTTGTCCGGTCATACGGATGATTTTCCATACGCCAACGGTGAGAAAGGCTACAGCAACTGGGAACTGTCAGCTGATCGCGCAAACGCCTCACGCCGTGAACTGGTCAGTGGTGGTCTGGACACGGGGAAAGTATTACGGGTGGTAGGTATGGCCGCCACGATGCGTCTGAGCGATCGCGGTCCTGAGGACGCCATCAACCGCCGTATAAGTCTGCTGGTGCTGAATAAGCAGGCGGAAGAGGCCATTTTGCATGAAAACGCTGAAAGCCAGAATGAGCCGGTAAGTGTCTTACAACCGCCAGCGGTCGTTCCGCCGGCAAGCGTTCCCACATCGCCACCAGCCAATCCGAGGTGATAGCGTGAGCATGGATATTAGCGATTTTTATCAGACCTTTTTTGATGAAGCTGACGAACTGTTGGCTGACATGGAGCAGCACCTGCTTGATTTGGTCCCTGAATCTCCGGATTCAGAACAACTGAATGCCATTTTTCGTGCGGCGCACTCGATTAAAGGCGGGGCGGGCACCTTCGGCTTTACTATTTTGCAGGAAACGACCCATTTAATGGAGAACCTGCTGGATGAAGCGCGGCGTGGCGAGATGCAGCTCAATGCCGACATTATCAACCTGTTTTTGGAAACAAAAGATATTATGCAAGAACAGCTCGACGCCTATAAAAGCTCAGAAGAGCCGGATGCTGCCAGCTTTGAGTATATTTGTCATGCGCTACGACAGTTAGCGCTCGAAGCAAAAGGTGAAACCGCACCCGCGGTCGTCAACACTGCAAAATTGAGTGTTGTTGACGGCACGGCGATACAGGAAGAGACGATGGCGCAGGAAACTGTTGCTGCTGAAGAGGTTAAAAAACGGATCGTTCTGTCACGTCTGAAAGCTGGAGAAGTGGATTTACTGGAAGAAGAGTTGGGGAACCTGGCGACCTTAACGGATGTGGTCAAAAGCAGCGATACGCTGTCGGCTACGATTGACGGTGACCTCGCGGAAGATGACATCATCGCGGTACTTTGTTTTGTTATCGAAGCCGACCAGATTGAGTTTACTCCCGTTGTGGCTACCCCCGTTGAGTCGGTGACCGTGATGGACGAACCGCTGCCGGTTGCCGTTGTTCCGCTGGTTAAAGCCGCCGTCAGCGAACCGCCGCAGGGGCGCGTTGAGCGTGAAAAACCCGCGCGTGCCAGTGAATCTACCAGCATCCGCGTGGCGGTTGAGAAGGTCGATCAGTTGATTAACCTGGTCGGCGAACTGGTGATCACGCAGTCGATGCTGGCCCAGCGTTCGAATGAACTGGATCCGGTAAACCATGGCGATCTCATCACCAGCATGGGTCAGTTACAACGTAACGCCCGTGATTTGCAAGAATCGGTGATGTCGATTCGTATGATGCCAATGGAGTATGTCTTCAGCCGCTTCCCGCGTCTGGTTCGTGACCTGGCGGGCAAGTTGGGCAAACAGGTTGAGCTGACGCAAATTGGTAGCTCCACCGAACTCGATAAGAGCCTGATTGAACGCATTATCGATCCGCTGACCCACCTGGTGCGTAACAGCCTGGACCACGGTATCGAATTGCCGGAAAAACGACTTGAATCCGGGAAAAATCCAGTCGGTAACCTGACGCTGTCTGCTGAACACCAGGGCGGGAACATCTGCATCGAAGTCACCGATGATGGCGCGGGCCTCAACCGTGAGCGCATCCTGGCCAAAGCCATCTCACAGGGCATGCCGATCCATGAAAACATGAGCGATGACGAAGTCGGCATGCTGATTTTCGCGCCGGGATTCTCGACCGCCGAGCAGGTGACGGATGTCTCTGGTCGCGGTGTCGGGATGGATGTGGTGAAGCGTAACATTCAGGAAATGGGCGGGCATGTTGAGATCCAATCGAAGCAGGGCCAGGGCACAACCATCCGAATTTTGCTGCCGCTGACGCTGGCGATTCTGGACGGCATGTCCGTGCGCGTGGCAGATGAGGTGTTTATTCTGCCACTGAATGCGGTGATGGAATCGCTGCAACCCCGTGAAGAAGATCTGCACCCGCTGGCCGGGGGAGAACGCGTGCTTGAAGTGCGTGGTGAATATTTGCCGCTGGTTGAATTGTGGAAAGTCTTCGAGGTTGACGGCGCAAAAACCGAAGCAACTCAGGGCATCGTGGTGATTTTACAAAGTGCGGGACGTCGCTATGCGCTGCTGGTCGATCAGCTTATTGGCCAACACCAGGTGGTGGTGAAAAACCTGGAAAGCAATTACCGCAAAGTGCCAGGCATTTCTGCCGCAACAATCCTTGGCGACGGTAGCGTCGCGCTGATTGTCGATGTCTCTGCATTGCAGGGGTTAAACCGCGAACAACGTGTGGCGATCACCGCCGCCTGATTGATTGAGTGAGAAAGGGAATAATATGACCGGTATGAGTAATGTAACTAAACTGGCCGGCGAACCGTCAGGTCAGGAATTCCTCGTGTTTACGCTAGGGGATGAAGAGTACGGTATCGATATTCTGAAAGTGCAGGAAATTCGTGGTTATGATCAGGTCACGCGTATCGCTAATACACCGTCTTTTATTAAAGGGGTGACCAACCTGCGCGGTGTGATTGTGCCTATCGTTGACCTGCGCGTGAAGTTCAGCCAGAGCGACGTTGACTATAACGAGAACACCGTGGTGATTGTGCTGAATCTGGGTCAACGCGTGGTGGGGATCGTGGTGGATGGTGTGTCGGATGTGTTGTCGCTGACGACCGATCAGATTCGTCCGGCACCAGAATTTGCGGTTACGCTGTCAACGGAATACCTGACGGGGCTGGGCGCACTGGGCGATCGGATGCTGATTTTGGTTAATATCGAGAAGTTGCTGAACAGCGATGAAATGGCATTGCTGGATATTGCTGCAAGTCACGTCGCCTAACCGCCTCCGGCCTACAACGATCGTCGTTGTAGGCCGGATATGCCTATCGCCATCCGGCTCCCTCAACCGTTACGCTTCCTGCTCAACCAGTTCAGGTTCTTCTTCCAGTAACCCTTCATTCCGCGCAAGCATTGCGGTGGCAATCCCGTTGCCTAACACGTTAATCGCCGAGCGCCCCATATCGAGGAAGTGGTCGATACCCATCAGTAACAGAATGCCTGCAACCGGAATATTAAAACTGGGAATTGTTGCCGCCAGCACCACCAGCGCCGAACGCGGCACGCCGGCAATCCCTTTTGAGGCTAACATCAGCGTTAGCATCAGCACGGTGATTTCGGCGAAAGAAAGGTGAACATTATAGGCCTGCGCAATGAACATTGATGCAAAGGAGCAGTACACCATTGAGCCGACCAGGTTAAACGAGTAGCCGATCGGCAGCACGAATGACACGATGTTGCGTGAGCAGCCAAATTTCGTCAGTTGCTCGAGCGTTTTGGGATACGCGGCTTCAGAGCTACTGGTGGTGAAGGCCACCAGCACTGGATCTTTCAGCATGCTGACCAGACGAAATACCTCTTTTTTCAACACCACGTAGCCGACCGCGAGCAGCACCAGGCAGGTCAGCACAATCGCCAGGTAATAGCCGCCGATGAACGAGGCATAGTTGAGCAGAATTCCCAGCCCTTGGGTGGCGATGACGGAGGAGATGGCGGCAAAAATTGCCAGCGGAGCCACGTACATTACATAACCGGTTACCTTCAACATAATGTGGGAAACCACATCCAGTGCGGCAACCAGCGGCGCGTTAAATTTCTCACCGAGTGAGGCCCCGCCAATACCGAAGAACATCGAGAACACCACGATTTGCAGGATCTCATTATTGGCCATGGCTTCGGCAATGCTGGTCGGGATCGTGTGAGTGAGAAAACCTTTCAGGCTCATGCCGCTAACGGCGAGGCCTGTATCGGTAGCTTCCAGTGGAATGGCCAGGTTCAGCCCGCTCCCCGGTTGTTCAAGGGAGACGACAAAAAGGCCCACCAAAATAGACAGCACGGAGGAACTGATAAACCAGAGCATGGCTTTGCCCCCGACGCGACCAATGGTGGATGTCTCTCCCAGTCGCATAATGCCGACGGTTAGCGTACTGAAGACTAACGGCGCAATGACCATTTTAATGAGCCGCAAGAAAATGTCGGTGAGCAGCGTAATATTATCAGCCCAGGCGGTTACTACGCCCGGTGAGGCCCAGGAGTGGATCACCGCGCCTGACAGGATGCCCGCCAGCATAAAGACCACGATGAACAACGTGAGTTTGTTTGCATTTGCCACTAAAAATCCCTCTGTGATGATGTAATAGTTATTCCCCTGCTACACATTTTTTGTACTTATTAAGTGGTAGCAAAGCATTCATCATATAAATCAAAGTCAGGATCGGTACAACTTTTTTTAATTTTTTATCCATTTTGTTGTGGTGTTTGAGCATCTGCGTTTTCACGCCTCTTTTTCCTGCAGGATTTCCTTTTTGCAAACGTAAAGTTATTCGGGCGGGTGCCGATAATGTTGATAACTCGTTTTCAGGAAGGTGCCTTATGTTTAACCGTATCCGCGTTGTCACAATGCTGATGATGGTGCTGGGGGTTTTCGCACTGCTACAGCTTGTTTCCGGTGGTCTGTTGTTTTCCTCATTGCAGCAGAATCAGCAAAGTTTTGTTATTTCTAACGATTTACGTCAACAGCAAAGTGAACTCACCTCAACATGGGACTTAATGCTGCAAACGCGCATTAACCTGAGCCGATCCTCTGCGCGCATGATGATGGATGCTTCTAACCAACAGAGCAGTGTGAAGAACGATCTGTTGAAGAATGCGAAAGGTACGTTGGCGCAGGCAGAAACGCATTACGCAAAATTCAAAAGCATCACGCCATTACCAGAGATGGCAGAAGCCAGCGGTAACGTTGATGAGAAATATCAGCAGTATCACGCAGCATTAACGGAGCTGGTGCAGTTTCTGGAAACCGGCAACATGGATGGTTTTTTTGCTCAGCCGACCCAGGGTATGCAAAACGCACTGGGTGAGGCGCTCGTGAAATATGCTGGCGTCAGTGAAAAACTCTATCTGCAGGCGTTTGATGAAAGCGCGCAGGATTACCAGTTTGCCCAATGGCAGCTCGGCGTTCTGGCCGTAGTGCTGGTGCTGATCCTGATGGTGGTGTGGTACGGCATCCGTCATACCTTGCTTAACCCCCTGGCCCGCGTTATTGCCCATATCCGCGAAATAGCCAGCGGCAACTTAACCACGTCATTAACCGTTAGCGGGCGCAATGAAATTGGTGAGTTGGCCAGCACGGTTGATCATATGCAGCGATCGCTTATTGAAACGGTGACCCTGGTGCGGGAAGGTTCCGATGCGATCTATTCCGGCACCAGCGAAATTGCCAGCGGTAATACCGACCTTTCGTCGCGCACCGAGCAGCAGGCTTCTGCGTTGGAAGAGACGGCGGCCAGCATGGAACAACTAACGGCGACGGTGAAGCAAAATGCGGACAACGCGCGTCAGGCTTCGCAACTGGCGAAAAGCGCTTCCGATACCGCACAGCATGGCGGCAAGGTAGTCGATGGCGTGGTAAACACCATGCACGAAATCGCGGATAGCTCGAAGAAAATTGCTGACATCATCAGCGTAATCGACGGTATTGCCTTCCAGACCAATATTCTTGCGCTGAACGCGGCGGTTGAGGCCGCACGCGCCGGTGAACAGGGCCGTGGTTTCGCCGTGGTGGCGGGAGAAGTGCGTAATCTGGCAAGCCGCAGCGCGCAGGCGGCGAAAGAGATCAAAGCCCTGATCGAAGACTCCGTTTCTCGGGTCGATACCGGCTCGGTATTGGTAGAGAGTGCCGGGGAAACCATGAATGACATCGTCAATGCGGTAACCCGTGTCACCGACATCATGGGAGAAATCGCCTCAGCGTCTGACGAACAAAGCCGTGGTATCGACCAGGTTGCGCTCGCCGTATCCGAGATGGATCGTGTGACGCAGCAGAACGCCTCGCTGGTGCAGGAGTCGGCTGCTGCTGCTGCTGCACTCGAAGAACAGGCCAGCCGTCTGACCCAGTCGGTATCGGCTTTCCGCCTGGCTGCACGCCCACTGTCGGCTAAATCTCGCGATGTACGGCCATCTTCAACAGCGGCCCCTGCGTCATACCCGCGCCAGCAAAGTACTGAACCCGATAGCAATTGGGAAACATTTTAACCGGGAGCTAACACCGGATAGTAAGTCGAGCGGGCAGAGTCTCTTTCTGCCTGCATCGTGTTTTTAAGCATGAAGAGCAAACCGTAACACAACACGAATTGGCGCAGCACAGGCTGTGCCCGTTGTATCCTGAATGTGATTGAGAAGGCGCTATGACATCATCTCTGCCCTCCGGGCAAACGTCATTATTGTTACAGATGACACAGCGCCTCGCGCTGTCTGACGCGCATTTTCGTCGGATATGTCAATTAATCTACCAGCGCGCGGGTATCGTGCTGGCCGACCACAAGCGGGACATGGTGTATAACCGCCTGGTGCGTCGCTTGCGTACCCTGGAGTTGGACGACTTTGGTCGCTATCTCAGCATGCTGGAAGCCAACCAGAACAGCGCTGAGTGGCAGGCGTTTATTAATTCCCTGACCACCAACCTGACCGCTTTTTTCCGCGAAGGACATCATTTTCCGGTGCTGACTGACCACGCGCGTCGACGCAGCGGCGAATACCGTGTCTGGAGCGCCGCGGCCTCTACCGGTGAAGAACCCTACAGTATCGCGATCACGCTGGCAGATACGTTGGGTATGGCACCTGGACGCTGGCGCGTTTTTGCCAGCGATATTGATACCGAAGTGCTGGAAAAAGCCAGAAACGGCATTTACCGCCTCGATGAACTGAAAACGCTGTCGCCACAACAGTTACAGCGTTATTTCATGCGTGGTACCGGACCGCATGAAGGACTGGTGCGTGTGCGTCAGGAACTGGCGAGCCATGTTGAATTCTCCAGCGTGAATTTACTGGATAAAAAATACAACGTGCCCGGCCCGTTCGACGCCATATTTTGTCGTAACGTCATGATCTATTTTGATAAAACGACGCAGCAGGACATTTTGCACCGTTTTGTTCCACTCCTGAAGCCGGATGGGCTGTTGTTTGCCGGTCACTCAGAAAACTTTAGCAACCTCGTGCGCGAGTTTAGCCTGCGCGGACAAACGGTGTATGCGCATGCGCCGGGTAAGGATAAATCATGAGTAAAATCAGGGTTTTGTCGGTCGACGATTCCGCATTGATGCGTCAAATCATGACTGAAATTATTAACAGCCACAGCGATATGGAGATGGTCGCGACGGCACCCGATCCGTTGGTTGCGCGGGATTTGATCAAAAAATTTAATCCTGATGTCCTGACGCTGGATGTAGAAATGCCGCGTATGGACGGCCTCGATTTTCTTGAGAAGTTGATGCGTTTACGTCCTATGCCGGTGGTGATGGTCTCTTCTCTGACCGGAAAAGGCTCTGAAGTCACGCTGCGGGCGCTGGAGTTGGGGGCGATTGATTTCGTCACCAAACCGCAACTGGGGATCCGCGAAGGGATGCTGGCCTACAGCGAGATGATTGCCGAGAAAGTGCGTACGGCATCCCGCGCGCGTCTGGCGGCGCATAAACCAATTGCCGCGCCGAAGACGCTGAAAGCGGTGCCGTTACTCAGTTCTGAAAAACTGATCGCTATTGGCGCGTCGACCGGGGGAACGGAGGCGATACGCCATGTGCTACAGCCGCTACCGCTTTCCAGTCCGGCGGTCATCATCACCCAACATATGCCTCCAGGTTTTACTCGCTCATTTGCCGAGCGCCTGAACAAACTGTGTCAGATCAGCGTGAAAGAGGCGGAAGACGGCGAACGTGTATTGCCGGGACATGCGTATATCGCCCCTGGTGACAAACATATGGAGTTGGCCCGCAGCGGGGCGAACTATGTGATCAAAATTCATGATGGGCCGCCGGTTAACCGGCATCGGCCTTCTGTGGATGTGCTGTTTCATTCGGTGGCAAAACAGGCGGGGCGCAACGCCGTGGGCGTGATCCTCACGGGCATGGGCAACGATGGTGCCGCCGGAATGTTAGCGATGCACCAGGCAGGCGCCTGGACCATTGCGCAAAACGAAGCAAGTTGTGTGGTGTTCGGCATGCCGCGCGAGGCCATCAATATGGGTGGTGTGAGCGAAGTGGTCGATCTTAGCCAGGTAAGCCAGCAGATGCTGGCGAAAATCAGTGCCGGACAGGCAATACGTATTTAATGAGGAGCAGTATTTTATGGCGGATAAAGAGCTGAGATTTCTGGTTGTGGATGACTTTTCCACCATGCGTCGCATCGTGCGCAACCTGTTAAAGGAGCTGGGATTCAACAATGTTGAAGAAGCCGAAGACGGTGTGGATGCCCTGAATAAGCTGCAGGCAGGGGGATTTGGTTTTGTCATTTCTGACTGGAACATGCCAAACATGGACGGACTGGAATTGCTGAAAACCATTCGTGCCGACGGCGGTATGTCTTCTCTGCCGGTGCTGATGGTGACCGCGGAGGCGAAGAAAGAGAACATTATTGCCGCCGCGCAAGCCGGTGCCAGTGGTTACGTGGTGAAGCCTTTCACGGCGGCGACGTTGGAAGAGAAACTCAATAAAATCTTTGAGAAACTGGGCATGTGAGGGTGTGATGATGATGATGCAACCACAAATTAAACCTGTTGATGAACATTCAGCAGGGGATATCATCGCGCGCATCGGTAGTCTGACCCGAATGCTGCGCGACAGCCTGCGTGAACTGGGGCTGGATCAAGCCATAGCTGAAGCGGCGGAAGCGATCCCGGATGCGCGCGATCGTCTGGATTACGTTGTGCAGATGACCGCACAGGCAGCAGAGCGTGCGCTGAACAGCGTTGAAGCCTCGCAGCCACACCAGGACGCAATGGAAAAAGGGGCCAAAACCCTGAGTAAACGCTGGGACGAATGGTTCGAGAATCCGATTGAACTGTCTGATGCCCGTGAACTGGTGACCGACACCCGTCAGTTCCTCGGTGATGTCCCTGGACACACCAGTTTTACCAATGCTCAGCTGCTCGACATTATGATGGCGCAGGATTTCCAGGACCTTACCGGCCAGGTTATCAAGCGCATGATGGACGTTATTCAGGAAATTGAGCGCCAGCTGTTAATGGTGCTGCTGGAGAACATCCCTGAGCAGGGCGCCCGTCCAAAACGTGAAAACGAAAGTTTGCTGAACGGCCCGCAGGTTGATACCTCGAAAGCCGGCGTTGTGGCAAGTCAGGATCAGGTTGACGACCTGCTGGACAGTCTCGGGTTCTGACTCGTGCAGGCCGGATGTAGGGGCAACCGCTTCTCTTCCGGTCTGCATACTCTCTACCGTCTGTAGGGGTTAACGTCATAAACCCCGTCTTTTTTACCGCTTACTCTCGCCATTGCTGTGTCGCTGTTCTGGCATCATTCTCGCCTGTGTCTCTATCCAGGGTCTGATGCGTGGCAGAAGAAAGCGACGACGACAAAACAGAAGCCCCCACACCCCACCGACTTGAAAAAGCGCGGGAAGATGGGCAGATCCCCCGTTCCAAAGAGCTGACCTCACTGCTTATTTTGCTGGTGGGCGTGTGCATTATCTGGATCGGCGGGGAGTCGCTGGCCCGCAGATTGGCGGGTATGCTGTCGGCCGGGCTACGTTTTGACCACAGTATGGTCAACGACCCTAATCTGATCCTCAGCCAAATCATTCTGCTGATTAAAGACGCCATGATTGCGCTGTTACCGCTGATTACTGGCGTGGTGCTGGTGGCATTGATCTCGCCGGTGATGTTGGGCGGTTTGATCTTCAGCGGTAAATCGCTGCAACCCAAATTTTCGAAACTGAATCCGCTGCCGGGTATCAAGCGCATGTTTTCTGCGCAAACCGGTGCTGAACTGCTGAAAGCCATCCTGAAATCTACGCTGGTTGGCAGCGTGGCTGGATTCTATCTCTGGCACAAGTGGCCGGAGATGATGCGGTTGATGGCCGAATCGCCGATTACCGCAATGGGTAATGCCCTTGATTTAGTTGGCATGTGTGCGCTGCTGGTGGTGCTCGGGGTGATCCCGATGGTGGGGTTTGACGTTTTTTTCCAAATTTACAGCCATGTGAAAAAGCTGCGCATGTCACGCCAGGATATCCGCGATGAATATAAACAAAGCGAAGGTGACCCGCACGTTAAGGGCAAAATTCGCCAGATGCAGCGTGCGGTAGCGCAGCGACGCATGATGGCGGATGTGCCGAAAGCCGACGTCATTGTGACTAACCCCACACACTATTCGGTCGCCTTGCAATATGACGAAAACAAAATGAGTGCGCCACGCGTCGTCGCCAAAGGGGCGGGGCTGGTCGCGTTGCGTATTCGCGAAATTGGCGCGGAACATCGAGTCCCAACCTTAGAAGCACCACCGCTGGCCCGTGCGTTATATCGCCATGCTGAGATTGGTCAGCAAATACCCGGCCAGCTGTATGCTGCCGTCGCAGAAGTGCTGGCGTGGGTATGGCAATTAAAACGCTGGCGTCTGGCGGGCGGCAAGCCGCCACCGCAACCTGGAAACCTTCCGGTGCCTGAAGCACTGGATTTTATGAACGAGAAGAATACTGATGGCTAATCTGGTCGCGATGCTGCGCCTGCCCGGCAACCTGAAATCCACACAATGGCAGATTCTTGCCGGGCCGATCCTCATCCTGCTTATCTTGTCGATGATGGTGCTGCCGCTGCCAGCGTTCATCCTTGATTTACTGTTTACCTTTAATATTGCGTTGTCGATCATGGTGTTGCTGGTGGCGATGTTCACCCAGCGCACGCTCGAATTCGCTGCCTTCCCGACCATTTTGCTGTTCACCACATTATTACGCCTGGCGCTGAACGTTGCCTCGACGCGTATTATTTTGATGGAAGGGCATACCGGTTCGGCGGCGGCGGGGAAGGTGGTTGAAGCGTTTGGTCACTTCCTGGTGGGCGGTAACTTTGCCATCGGTATCGTGGTTTTCGTCATTCTTGTCATCATCAACTTTATGGTTATCACCAAAGGTGCCGGTCGTATTGCCGAAGTTGGCGCACGCTTTGTGCTGGACGGTATGCCCGGTAAACAGATGGCGATTGATGCCGATCTCAATGCCGGACTGATTGGGGAAGATGAAGCCAAAAAACGTCGTTCAGAAGTGACCCAGGAAGCTGATTTTTACGGCTCTATGGACGGTGCGAGTAAATTCGTTCGCGGGGACGCCGTTGCCGGTATTCTGATCATGGTGATTAACGTGGTTGGCGGCCTGCTGGTAGGCGTATTACAACACGGTATGAGTATGGGCAGTGCGGCTGAAAGCTACACCTTGCTGACCATCGGTGACGGTCTGGTCGCCCAAATCCCGGCGCTGGTTATCTCCACCGCGGCGGGCGTTATCGTGACGCGCGTCAGTACCGATCAGGATGTCGGCGAACAGATGGTCACCCAGCTGTTCAGTAACCCCAGCGTGATGGTGCTCAGTGCGGCGGTGCTCGGTTTACTGGGCCTGGTACCAGGCATGCCAAACCTGGTATTTCTGATGTTTACCGCAGCGCTATTGGGTTTGGCCTGGTGGTTGCGCGGTCGCGAGACAAAAGCCCCTGCGGAACCTCAGTCGATCAAAATGCCGGAAAATAATGCGGTGGTGGAAGCGACCTGGAACGATGTCCAACTGGAAGACTCGCTGGGAATGGAAGTGGGGTATCGCCTGATCCCAATGGTGGATTTTCAGCAAGATGGCGAGTTGCTGGGACGAATTCGCAGTATTCGTAAGAAATTTGCCCAGGATATGGGCTTCCTGCCGCCGGTGGTGCACATCCGCGACAATATGGATCTGCAGCCTGCGCGCTATCGCATCCTGATGAAAGGGGTAGAAATTGGCAGCGGGGATGCCTATCCGGGACGCTGGCTGGCCATCAACCCTGGTACGGCAGCGGGATCGCTGCCGGGTGAGAAAACGGTTGATCCGGCTTTTGGTCTGGACGCTATCTGGATTGAAAGTGCGCTAAAAGAACAGGCGCAAATCCAGGGCTTCACGGTGGTGGAAGCCAGTACCGTCGTCGCCACGCATCTGAATCACCTGATTGGCCAGTTTGCCGCCGAACTGTTTGGACGTCAGGAGGCGCAACAATTGCTGGACCGCGTGTCGCAGGAAATGCCGAAACTGACTGAGGATCTGGTGCCTGGCGTGGTGACGCTGACCACGCTACATAAAGTGTTGCAGAATTTATTGGATGAAAAAGTGCCGATTCGCGATATGCGCACCATCCTCGAAACGCTGGCTGAACATGCGCCGCTGCAAAACGATCCGCATGAACTCACCGCCGTGGTCCGCGTGGCGTTGGGAAGGGCGATTACCCAGCAATGGTTCCCGGGGAACGACGAAGTTCAGGTTATTGGCCTGGATACGCCGCTTGAGCGCTTGCTGCTGCAGGCCTTACAAGGGGGCGGCGGCCTGGAGCCGGGGCTGGCAGACCGACTGTTGGCGCAAACTCAGGAAGCGTTATCGCGCCAGGAAATGTTGGGCGCGCCGCCGGTGCTGTTGGTTAATCATGCATTGAGGCCTCTGCTGGCGCGTTTTTTACGCCGCAGCATACCGCAGCTGGTGGTGTTGTCGAACATGGAGCTTTCCGATAACCGCCATATCCGCATGACCGCGACCATCGGAGGTAAATAATGCGTAAGTTTCTGTGGCTGTTATTGTTTCCTCTGGCAGTGCAGGCCGCCGGAGAAGGCGCCTGGCAGGCTAGTGGCATGGGCATTACGTTAAATCACCGCGGGCAGTCTGCCTCGTCTGCGCCTTTGGTTCCCGGCCAGCCCGTCTCGGGGTTGATGACGCTGGTAGCCTGGCGCTATGAGCTGAATGGCCCTACGCCTGCGGGGCTGCGGGTACGTTTATGTTCGCAGTCGCGCTGCGTTGAGCTGGACGGGCAAAGCGGCACCACTCACGGATTTAATAACGTACCTGCCGTGGAGCCGATGCATTTTGTCTGGGAGGTGCCCGGCGGCGGTCGCCTGATCCCGGCCTTACAGGTGCAAAGTAATCAGGTCATCGTCAACTACCGTTAATTCTCTCTTCTTCATCGCAGCTGGCAGATGAAACTGCTGGCTGTCTCGCATTTTTTGACCCGCCACTTTGATTTAAAAGAAACGCTGTTTTATAAAATAGGTGACTTACGTTGCCGGACTCTTTGTGCTGTTGCCATTTCGCGATTATCCCTGGCAGAAATAAAAAGGTTTCCCTTGCGGTTAACTTTTACTGTGGCCGTGTAAGGACGTCCTGCATCGAAGTGAGGATTGCGGGGCCTCCCAATAATGTGCAGGGGTAACGGCAATGAGAACACGTAAAATTGGGTTGGTAAATTATTTTGCCTATGGGGCAGGTGACTTTTTAGGCGCAGGGACCACGGCGCTGACCGCCGCATGGTTGCTCTATTTCTACACCACTTTTTGTGGCCTGACGCCTATTGAGGCGACGTTTATTTTTGCAACGGCCAGGGTGCTGGATGCGGTGGTTAGCCCATTAATGGGCTTTTTAACGGATAATTTTGGATCGACCTGGCTTGGTAAACGCTTTGGCCGACGTAAGTTTTTTATTCTGCTGGGGATTCCCTGTGTCTTTAGCTACTCCCTGATGTGGGTCGGCGACATGGGATTCTGGTACTACCTGCTGACCTACCTGGTGTTTGATGTGGTTTACACCATGATTCTGGTGCCCTATGAAACGCTGGTACCGGAAATGACCGATGATTTTAAACAGAAAACCAAGTTTTCTGGCGCGCGTATTTCTATGGCCCAGATGTCAGCCATACTGGCCTCGTTCTTACCTGGCGTACTGTTGACGCTGTTTGGTAAACACAATCCTGTTTCATTTTTCTATGCCAGCCTGGTGTTTTCGGTGCTGTGCGCGCTGATGCTGACCTTTGTGTGGTTTTTTACCTGGGAACGCCCGCGTGAAGAATGGAGCGAAGCGGCACTTCGCGCTGAAGAAGAGAAGAAAAGCCTGACCTTTCGTCAGAGCATGAGTCGTCTTTTCACTGAGCTAAGTTCGACGATGCGCATCCGCATTTTCCGTCAACATTTGGGCATGTATCTTGGTGGTTATATCGCGCAGGACGTGTTCAACGCGGTCTTTACCTACTATGTGGTGTTTGTGTTGATGCAGGAAGCCTCTATGGCGTCGAACCTGCTGGGCACCATGGCTATCTTCCAGTTTATTGCGGTTATCGCCATGATCCCGCTGTGCATTCGCTTTGGACCGGCCCCGTCTTACCGGATGGTGGTGGTGCTGTTTGGCCTGAGTTCTCTCTCTTATGCGGTGTTGTATTACGCCGGGCTGAGTGATGTGTACGCCTTATTGCTGCTGGTTTCCGCCGTTGCGGGCCTGGGACGTGGTGGCATCAATTATGTTCCGTGGAATACCTACACCTATATCGCCGATGTCGACGAGGTGATCACAGGCCAGCGTCGGGAAGGGATCTTTGCCGGCATCATGACCTTAACGCGCAAAGCCTCGCAGGCGGGGGCCGTCATGCTGGTCGGCATTGTTATGCAGTTATCGGGTTTTGTCTCCGGGCAGAGTGAACAACCTGCTGCGGTCAGCCATACCATTCTGTTCATTCTGAGTTGCGGTACGTTGATTGTACTGGCGTTGGGATTCCTGGTGTCTCTACGTTTCAAACTGAATCTGCAAACACATAGTACCTTGCGTGAAGAGACTGCAAAAATGCGTGAGTCAGGTTGCCCCATGCCAGAAGGGCTTACTCCTGAAGGACGTGCAACGGTAGAGATGCTGTCAGGCATGCCGTATGAATCACTTTGGGGTAACAACAATATTGGTTACCTGAATCGTAATAAACCTGCTGCGCCATCACTGCAACATGGCTCAGCATTGAATTCGACATTGCACAGAGGTTAAGTAAATGATTGTTTATCCGGTTAAACACAGCCCGTTGTTACGTCAACCTGAACATTTTATTGCCAGAGATGAGTTAAAAACGCTTATCAAGAAGGTGACGCATAATCTGGTCAATATTCATGATGAGAGCGGTGAGTTCTTGCTGCGACTGGACGACGGACGCGTTATTGACACCAAAGGGTGGGCTGGATGGGAGTGGACGCACGGCGTCGGCCTGTACGGGATGTACCAGTATTACCAGCAAACCGGTGATGAAACGATGCGCGATATCATCGATGGCTGGTTTGCCGACCGCTTTGCAGAAGGCGCGACGACTAAAAACGTCAATACCATGGCGCCGTTTCTGACGCTGGCGTATCGCTATGAAGAAACGCGCAATCCGGCGTATCTGCCGTGGCTTGATTCCTGGGCTGAGTGGGCGATGCACGACATGCCGCGTACCGATTTTGGTGGTATGCAGCACATCACGCTGGCGGAAGAGAATCATCAGCAGATGTGGGACGACACGTTGATGATGACGGTGTTACCGCTGGCGAAGATTGGCAAACTGCTCAACCGCCCCGAGTACGTTGAAGAGGCGACGTATCAGTTCCTGTTACATGTGCAAAACCTGATGGATAAAGAAACCGGTCTGTGGTTCCACGGCTGGAGCTATGAGGGAAATCATAACTTTGCCAACGCCCGCTGGGCGCGCGGTAACAGCTGGCTAACTATTGTTATTCCGGAGTTCCTCGAACTGGTCGATTTACCGGAGAATAATGCCGTTCGTCGCTATCTGGTACAGGTACTGAATGCGCAAATTGCGGCCCTGGCGAAGTGTCAGGATGAGAGTGGTCTGTGGCACACGTTGCTGGACGATCCGCATTCTTACCTTGAAGCGTCAGCCACCGCCGGATTTGCTTATGGGATTTTGAAAGCGGTGCGTAAGCGTTATGTCGGGCAGGAATATGCGGCGGTAGCAGAACTCGCCATCAAAGGCATTGTGCAGCATATCTCACCAGAAGGGGAGCTGCTGCAAACCTCATTTGGTACCGGAATGGGGCACAATCTCGAGTTCTATCGCAACATTCCGCTGACCTCCATGCCTTACGGCCAGGCGATGGCGATGCTGTGTCTCACCGAATACTTGCGTAAGTATTTTTAATATCGGTGTCCGACGGCGCTGTCGCTGTCGGCGCTGTTTGTTGAGTTACCTCTGTTTGTGCGGTGTTGTCCTGCGGCACAAACAGATGATCCATAATTTGTCGCATAACCGGCGCGGCGGTAATGCCGTCGCTGCCGCCGTTTTCCAGAATCAACGCCACGGCGACTTTCGGGTTTTTGTAGGGTGCAAATGCGGTGTAGAACACGTGGTCACGCAGGCGGATGGGGATCATCTTCGCATTGTAAGTCTGGTTTTCTTTCAGGCTGAAAACCTGTGAGGTTCCGCTTTTCGCCGCAATTCCGTAAGGTGCAGTATGGAAAAATTTATAACCTGTCCCGTTCGGCGCATTGGCCATGCCAAACATCGCCTCGCGCACCAGTCCCCAATAGGGCGAGGAGGGAGAGGCAATCTGTGACGGTACCGTGGCGGCATGATAAGGCGTAACAGATTTACCACTCTCTTCAGCCTGCAACAGGTGAGGGGCAATCACTTTCCCGTTGTTAATCAGTGCCACCATTGCTTTCACCATCTGGATTGGCGTGGCGATCCAGTATCCCTGACCGATACCAACCGAAATGGTGTCTCCCTGATACCAGGCTTTTTTATGCACCCGTTGTTTCCAGTCGCGGCTCGGTAACAGCCCGTTGTACTCTTCATCAAGATCAATGCCGGTGGGTTTACCGTAACCAAACTGGCTAAGCATGCTATTGATTCGGTCAATGCCCATCATATACGCCACCTGATAGAAGAACGTATCAGCGGACTCTTCAATTGCTTTGGTCACGTCCAACATGCCATGACCGGTTTTTTTCCAGTCGCGATAATGTCGCTCAGTGCCGGGCAATGTCCATGTTGGCGCGCCAAAGAAGCTGGTCTGCGGGGTGATAACGCCATTGAGCAATGCTGACATCGCCATGTACGGCTTGACCGTGGAGGCGGGAGGGTACAAACCTTGCGTGACGCGGTTAATCAACGGCAGGTCTTTATCCTGCAGCAGCGTGTTGTAGTCCTGGTAGCTGATACCTTTGACGAACGGATTCGGATCATAGCTGGGGTTAGAGACCATCGCCAGCACCGAGCCATCGTGCGGATCTTCAACCAGTACTGCGGCGCGCTGACCGACCAGCAGGCTCTCTATATATTCCTGTAAGTGTAAATCCAGCGTCAGGTGGATGTCCTTTCCGGCAACAGGCGGTACATCTTTTATCAGGCGTACGATGCGTCCGTGGTTATCGACTTCGACTTCTTGATAACCCGTTTTGCCGTGCAGATCGTTTTCGTAATAGTGTTCGATCCCCTGCTTGCCAATGTTGTGATCGGCGGCGTAGTTTTCTGCCAGCCCCTTTTTATCCAACGCTTTCAGGTCGCTGTCATTGATTTTAGAGACATAGCCGAGCACATGCGCCAACTCTGCGCCATACGGATATTGGCGATCTTCATAGCTGTTGATGGTGACGCCGCTGAAATGAAACTGATTAACCGAGAAACGGGCGATCTCCACGTCGGTCAGCGCATTTTTGAGCACCACCGGGCGATAGCGACTACTGGATTTCAGATCGTGGCGAAACTGGTCAATCTCATCAGGGGTCAGGTCAACAATAGGCGTTAGCTGCTTTAGCAAGGCATCCATATCGTTGATTTTATAAGGAGTGACGGAAATATCGTACCAGGTGACGTTGCGCACCAGCGGGATACCGTTGCGATCGTAAATGATGCCGCGCGTTGGGGCAACTGGCAGCATTTTGATGTCATTGGCATTTGAGCGGGTGGTGTAATACTGATGCTCGCGAATTTGTAAGTTGTAGAGGTTATAAATCAGGATGCCAAAACAGATGACCACCAGGCCAAAGGCCACTATTACCCGTCGCTGAAAGAGTTTCTCTTCCGCCTCAAAATCTCTGAATGTCATGGACCCACACCTGATTAATTCGCCGCCTAATGATACGGAGGTGTAAATGGGATAACAGGTAAAAGATGTTCCATCCCTCTACGGAAATGTGTCATTCCTTGTGAGTTGTAACAAATTACAGTGAACGTAGCCGTTTCTCGTAGGCCTGATGCCGCTTCGCTTATCAGACCTACGGGGGCGATCATTCGGGAAAATAAAAAAGCCCGCGACATAGCGCGGGCTTTCACATCACTCGTGGTGATTACATACGTTCTACGGTTTCGATACCCAGCGTATCCAGACCCAGCTTCAGCGTTTTCGCCGTCAACTGTGCCAGCTTCAGGCGGCTGTTACGAATCTCTTCGCTCTCGGCGCTGAGGATTGGGCAATGTTCGTAGAAACCAGAGAACAAACCGGCAAGATCGTATAGATAGGCGCACATCACGTGCGGTGTACCTTCACGTGCAACGACGGTGAGCGTTTCTTCAAACTGCAGCAGACGCGCCGCCAGTTGGGCTTCACGATCTTCACTGATGATGACCTTCGCGCTGGCCAGCGCACTTTCGTCGATATCTGCCTTACGGAACACGGACAGTACGCGGGTGTAGGCATACTGCATGTACGGTGCGGTATTGCCTTCGAAGGCCAGCATATTATCCCAGTCGAAGATGTAATCCGTGGTACGGTTTTTCGACAGATCTGCATACTTCACGGCGCCGATACCGACCGCATTCGCCAGTTTTTCCAGCTCGTCGGCAGGCATGTCCGGGTTCTTCTCTGCCACCAGACGACGTGCACGCTCCAGCGCTTCATCCAACAGATCGGCCAGTTTAACTGTGCCACCCGCGCGGGTCTTGAACGGTTTACCGTCTTTGCCGAGCATCATGCCGAACATGTGGTGTTCCAGTGGTACGGAATCCGGCACGTAACCGGCTTTACGCACGATGGTCCATGCCTGCATTAAATGCTGATGCTGGCGGGAGTCGATGTAATACAGCACGCGATCGGCATGCAGTGTTTCGTAACGGTACTTGGCGCAGGCGATATCAGTGGTGGTGTACAGATAACCACCATCTTTCTTCTGGATGATAACGCCCATCGGTTCGCCTTCCTTGTTTTTATACTCATCAAGGAATACGACAGTCGCGCCTTCGCTTTCAACGGCCAGGCCTTTGGCTTTGAGATCCGCAACAATGCCTGGCAGCATCGGGTTGTACAGGCTTTCACCCATCACGTCGTCGCGGGTCAGCGTCACGTTCAGACGATCGTAGGTTAACTGGTTCTGCGACATGGTAATGTCGACCAGTTTGCGCCACATTTCGCGGAAGTAAGCATCACCACCCTGCAACTTCACCACGTAGCTACGTGCGCGCTCGGCGAATTCTTCATCTTCGTCGTAATGTTTTTTCGCGTCACGATAGAAACCTTCAAGGTCAGCCAGCGCCATTTCACCCGCGTTTTCCTGCTGCTGCTTTTCCAGCCACGCGATGAGCATACCGAACTGGGTTCCCCAGTCGCCAACGTGGTTTGCGCGGATGACTTTATGGCCGAGAAACTCCAGCGTACGGACAGCCGCATCACCGATGATGGTGGAACGCAGGTGGCCTACGTGCATCTCTTTCGCCACGTTTGGCGCAGAGTAGTCAACAACAACGGTTTGCTTTTCTGGCTGTGCAACGCCCAGACGATCGGAGGCCAGCGCCTGCTGCACGTGCTGCGCCAGGAATGCTGGATCGAGGAAAATATTGATAAAGCCCGGGCCCGCAATTTCAACCTTGCTGGCAATCCCGTTGAGATCCAGATGAGTCAGCGCCTGCTCTGCCAGTTGTCGCGGCGCCATACCCAGTTTTTTAGCGACTGCCATCATGCCGTTGGCCTGATAGTCGCCGAACTGTACTTTTGCTGACTGACGAACCTGAGGTTCGCAATCTGCAGGCGCACCTGCAGCAATCATGGCCTGACGGACTTTTTCTGAGAGAAGAGCCTGAATATTCACCGGAATACCTTACATTTATGAAGCGCTTTACTATACACCGCGCCAGATTAAGAATTTAGGCCGGGAGTATACTGCAAATGCCCGTTGCCGTCAGCATTGTGCGTGCCGCGCGCGGCCTAAAATAGACGCAGTGCAATGACGCATAATCATTCATTTTGTCTCTGAAAAAATCAGCGGTTGGATGGTACTGCGCAACAGAGTAAATTAGCGGCTTTGAACATGGATATGAGCTTTCAATATGGCGAACTGGCAAACCGTTGCAGAACTGCATGATATTTCCGCAGATTTAGGGCATTTCACTCAGGCGTTAACTGAACTTTCCACCCGTCTGGGTTTGAATATTGCTCCGCTTGAAGCCGATCACATCTCTCTGCGCTGTCATCAAAACACTACCGCAGAGCGCTGGCGTCGCGGGTTTGAACAGTGCGGCCAACTGTTGTCGGAAAATATCATCAATGGCAGACCGATTTGCCTGTTCAAACTGGATGAGCCGGTGTGCGTGGCGCACTGGCAGTTTTCTATTGTGGAGTTGCCGTGGCCGGGTGAAAAACGCTACCCACATGAGGGTTGGGAGCATATTGAGATTGTTCTGCCGGGCGAGCCGGAAACGTTGAATGCGCGAGCGCTGGCGTTGCTTTCTGATGAAGGATTGAGTCAGCCGGGTATCTTTGTGAAAACCAGTTCACCACAAGGCGAGCGTGAGCGGTTACCGAACCCGACGCTGGCGGTCAGCGACGGCAGCGTGACTATCAAGTTTCATCCATGGTCAATTGAAACGATTGTGGCAAGCGAGCAACAGGAGTAACCATGGCACTGCTGGAAATCTGCTGTTACAGCATGGAGTGTGCGCTGACGGCACAAAAAAATGGCGCGGATCGTATTGAACTGTGTTCGGCACCCAAAGAAGGGGGCTTAACCCCATCACTGGGTGTATTACGTACCGTTCGTCAGCATATTGATATTCCCGTCAATCCGATTATCCGCCCGCGCGGCGGGGATTTTTGCTATACCGACGGTGAATTCGCCGCCATGCTGGATGATATCGCCATGGTCAGAGATCTCGGATTCTCCGGGCTGGTAACCGGGTTATTAGATGTTGATGGCAACGTCGATATGTCGCGCATGGAAAAAATTATGCGGGCAGCCGGTACGCTAAATGTCACGTTTCATCGGGCCTTTGATATGTGTGCCAACCCCTTAAATGCGCTGAAAAGTTTATCTGATTTGGGTGTCGCCCGAGTGCTGACTTCCGGGCAAAAATCAGATGCTGCGCAAGGTTTAACAAAAATAATGGAACTTATTGCACAGCCCGGTGCTCCAATCATTATGGCCGGAGCGGGGGTTCGCGCTGCGAATTTGTCTCTATTCCTCGACGCCGGTGTGCAGGAAGTCCACAGTTCTGCCGGAGTATGGCTGGCTTCTCCCATGCGTTATCGCAATACGGGGTTGTCGATGTCTTCGGATGCGCAAGCGGATGAATATTCCCGCTATGCGGTAGACGGGGCGGCGGTTGCTGAAATGAAAGCGATTATTGCGCACCATCGGGCCAGCTGATTTTTACCGTTGCATCATGTCGCCCAATATGATGCTTGCTCGTACCAGGCCCCTGCAATTACAGGGGCCTTTTTTTCTCCTTCATATTTCAAGCCGCAGCCGCGTTGGCCGCCTTGCTCACCCCGGTCACGTAGTTATCTACGCTCCCGGGGATTTGCTGTGTTGCCGCCTTGCTGCAACTTGAACTATTTTGGAGAAACGGTGCTATACGTAACGGTCATCCGGCAATCCATCACGGCTTACGCGCAATCAAGACCGCGCGCAGCGGGGCAGGGTACCCTTCTACCGTTTTACTGCTGTCGTTCGGGTCGAGGAAATCAGCCAGCGATTCGGTAATCATCCACTCGGTGCGGCGCTGTTCTTCGGTAGTGGTCACACACACGTCGGCAATGCGGACATCGACAAAACCGCACTTCTCCAGCCAGTTTTTCAACGCCAGTGCAGACGGAATAAAGTAGACGTTGCGCATTTGTGCGTAGCGGTCACCCGGCACCAGCACGGTATTTTCGTCCCCTTCAACCACCAGCGTTTCCAGTACCAGTTCACCGTCTTGTACCAGTTGATCTTTCAACTGCCAGAGATGTTCCAGCGGAGAACGACGGTGATAGAGCACGCCCATTGAGAAAACGGTATCAAACGCGTTCAACGCCGGAAGCTGTTCAATACCCAGCGGCAGCAGATGCGCGCGCTGGTCGTTGCCCAGCAGTTTTCGCACCGCTTCGAACTGACACAGGAATAACTGGGTCGGATCAATCCCAACGGCCAGGTGCGCGCCTGCACCGATCATGCGCCACATGTGATACCCGCTGCCGCAGCCGACATCCAGGATCGTCCGTCCGGTCAGATCGGATAAATGCGGCAGAACGCGATCCCATTTCCAGTCAGAACGCCATTCGGTGTCGATATTGACGCCATACAGTGAGTATGGCCCTTTACGCCACGGCATCAAATTGCGCATTAATGTATCAATGCGTTTAAGCTGACCGTCGCTGAGCGGCTCTTCGCTTTCAGCGGTGACACTGTGCAGCAAGTCCAGACGGTGCGGTGTCAGTTCGGGCAAAAACTCTACCGCGTTCGACCACTGCTTAAACAGGCCATGCTGATCGCGCTGCCAGCTCGCAATTTGCGCCGGGAGCGTTTCCAGCCAATGAGAAAGATGATTTTTGGCAATCAGCTGATAAAAGTTACCAAAGTCGATCATGCCGCAACCTCAGCTTTTAGTGCCACCAGAGAACCAAAGTTAAAGCACTGGAACCACAGTTCGCTGTGTTCAAAACCAGCCTGATGCAGGCGCGCTTTATGGGTTTCGACCGAGTCGGTCAGCATGACGTTTTCCAGCATGCTGCGCTTTTGGCTG
The DNA here is from genome assembly GCF_057838705.1 of Citrobacter sp. KH_055_1. Classification (NCBI taxonomy): domain Bacteria; kingdom Pseudomonadati; phylum Pseudomonadota; class Gammaproteobacteria; order Enterobacterales; family Enterobacteriaceae; genus Citrobacter; species Citrobacter sp. KH_055_1. The sequence goes on along the minus strand of NZ_CM174473.1, from coordinate 2,779,805 downwards.
ATTTCCAGTTCGCTGTAGCCATTTGCCCGCTTGAAATCGTGGTGCATGTTGAACAACAGCTCACCCACTTTTGCATCTTCGAAACTGAATTTCTCCGACAGCACCAGCGCGCCGCCAGGATTCAGCCCCTGATAAATCTTATCCAACAATGCCTGGCGCTCCGCTGGCTCAAGGAATTGCAGGGTAAAATTCAGCACCACCATTGAGGCGTTTTCGATAGTAATGTTGCGAATATCCCCTTCGACAACTTCGACCGGAATAGGGGCTTTATAGGCGTCAATATGACGGCGGCAGCGTTCAACCATGGCCAGGGAGTTGTCGACGGCAATAATTTTACAATTGTCATGCTGAATACTGCGACGCACCGAGAGCGTCGCGGCGCCCAATGAACAGCCCAGATCGTAGACCTGCGTGTTGGGTTGCACGAAACGTTCGGCCAGCATACCAATCATCGAAATGATGTTGGAGTAGCCGGGAACGGAGCGCTGGATCATATCCGGGAAGACTTCAGCTACCCGTTCATCAAAGGTCCAGTCACCCAGACTGGCGATAGGCGCAGAAAAAAGCGTGTCGCGGTGAGACATAACGTAAAAATCCGGGAAAAATAAAGTGGCGTATTGTGCGCTAATGCAGGGAGAAAACCAACTCCCAGGGCATATACCAGAGATTCGCCAGCACCATTAGCACCAGCGAGCACCAGGTGGCGCTCATGCCGGAACGACGCCAGCGGAACAGACGGTGGTGGAATCCGTAATAATGCATCAGCCGACCAGCAATTAACATCAGCCCGCAAATATGCACCATCCACGTTTCCGCGCCGTTCATTTCCATAAATAACAGCAACACTAATGCGACGGGGATATATTCCACCGCATTACCGTGAATGCGAATCGCACTTTGTAGTTCGCTAAAACCGCCGTCGCCATAAGCCACGCGATACTGCATACGCAGGCGGACAACGTCAAAGGAGAACTTAATCAACAATAACGCACCCAGTACGGCATATAGCGCGCTTACCATACAAACTCCCTTTTAAAATGGCTGCTGGCATTGACTATGATAGGTGGCATTTTCAGAAAAGAGAAGATTGCTGTGGAATAGACGGTGCTGATCCGATCTCTGGCAGAGCGCTGCGTAAATCTGCCCATAGCGTATCTACAAGCTCCGGGGCCTGCGCGATGTCTGGCGTATGTAAAAACAGATAGGGTGTTGTGGTCTGCTTCCAGAGAGACAGTTTGGCCAGCCATACGTTAAATAACGTTCGGTTTTGCTCCATATTATCGCTGCCGATAAAGCGCACCATGGGATTGTTCGCGGTAACCACTGCATGGACCGGAACTTTCGGTTTTTTGCGCTGCGCATCGCGAATCGCTTCACTGTGAGGAACCGCGGCGTGTACCGGCCGACTATCTAAAATTACCCGATTGACCCCTCGCTCGTGTAAGCCGCGATTGAACCGTTTCTCGTCTTCACCTTTGGTAAAAAATTCAGGATGGCGAACTTCCACCCCGTAGGTAAACGATGCGGGTAACGCATCAAGAAACGCCCACAGAGCAGGGAGATCGCGAGGAGAAAAGGTGGCGGGTAACTGCAACCAATATTGCCCGATTCGCGCTTCCAGCGGTGACATGCGGGTGAAAAATTCTTGCACCAAATCATCACAGTTTCGCAGTGCAGCTTGATGCGAAATGGTCGCCGGAAACTTAAAGCAGAAGCGAAAGTCATCGGTAGTCTGCGCCTGCCAACGCATAACAATCTCGGCTTTTGGCAGCGCGTAGAGTGTGGTATTGCCCTCAACACAGTTAAAGTGGCGGGCATACTCTTCAAGGCTGGTGATCCCCAGGCGCACCCACTTCGGATGCGACCACTGCGGCAGGCCGATATAGATCATAACGCTTGCAGGATCTCGTCCACGCTGCGCACGCGTGCAATGCGCGGGAAGATATGCGTCATGCTGCCTTGATGCTGATCGGCACTGGCTGCGCTACAGGCATCTTCGGCAATCACCAGGTTAAAACCCAGTTCCCAGGCATTACGCGCCGTTGACTCAACGCCGATGTTGGTGGAGATCCCGCATAACACGATAGTGTCAACGCCCCGGCGGCGCAGTTGGAGTTCGAGGTCGGTGCCGTAAAAGGCACCCCACTGGCGTTTGATCACTTCGATGTCACTGGCGTTTTTGCCCAGCGCTGTCGGATAGTCCCACCAGTTTGCAGGGAGTGCTTTAGCCGGTGCCTGGGCATCTACCGGCTGTTTCAGGGCTTCTGCGTAGTCGTCAGACCAGCCAACGCGAACCATCACTACCGGTGAACCGTGAGCGCGGAAATGTGCCGCAAGGCGTGCGGCGCGGGTCACGACATCGCTTGCCAAATGGGGGCCGCCGGCGAAGGGCAGGATCCCTTCCTGTAGGTCAATCACGACAAGGGCGGTGGTTTTAGCGTTCAGTTCCAGCATGGTGACTCCAGTCAAAAAAGAATTCCGTTACACCTTAATCGCGATTGTGTGTGAAAGGGGCGACAATTTTTGTTATTTTTTGTGAGATTACGCAATACCCGCGTAGGAAACACGCGTACAGTCAGTACCGGACTTATCGTGCGGCAGAATTTCCAGTATAATAGCCGCCTTTTTTCATTCAGTTGTGACATTCAGCTAAAGCTGCGACTTCGTCATCTGCAAGGCAGGTGACAATCCGCCTGCGGCAAAGTTAAGGGATATCTCATGCGTACAGAATATTGCGGACAGCTACGTCTGTCCCACGAGGGGCAGCAGGTGACTCTGTGTGGTTGGGTCAACCGTCGTCGTGATCTTGGTAGCCTGATCTTCATCGATATGCGCGACCGCGAAGGTATCGTGCAGGTATTTTTCGATCCGGACCGTGCGGATGCGTTAAAGCTGGCCTCCGAACTGCGTAATGAGTTCTGCATCCAGGTTACGGGCACCGTGCGTGCGCGTGACGCGAAAAACGTCAACGCCGACATGGCGACCGGCGAAATTGAAGTACTGGCGTCCGATCTGACCATCATCAACCGTTCAGACTCGCTGCCGCTGGACTCTAACCACGTAAACACCGAAGAAGCACGCCTGAAGTATCGCTATCTGGACCTGCGTCGTCCGGAAATGGCGCAGCGTCTGAAAACCCGTGCCAAAATCACCAGCCTGGTGCGTCGTTTTATGGACGATCACGGCTTCCTCGACATCGAAACGCCGATGCTGACCAAAGCGACCCCGGAAGGCGCACGTGACTATCTGGTGCCTTCCCGCGTCCATAAAGGCAAATTCTACGCCCTGCCGCAGTCTCCACAGCTGTTCAAGCAGCTGCTGATGATGTCTGGCTTTGATCGTTACTATCAGATCGTAAAATGCTTCCGTGACGAAGACTTACGTGCTGACCGTCAACCTGAATTTACCCAGATCGATGTTGAGACCTCCTTCATGACCGCACCGCAGGTGCGCGAAGTGATGGAAGCGTTAGTGCGTACTCTGTGGCTGGAAGTAAAAGGTGTGGATCTGGGTGATTTCCCGATCATGACCTTTGCGGAAGCCGAACGTCGCTACGGCTCTGATAAACCGGACCTGCGTAACCCGATGGAGCTGGTTGACGTTGCTGACCTGCTGAAGTCCGTTGATTTCGCCGTCTTCTCCGGCCCGGCTAACGATGCCAAAGGTCGCGTGGCTGCGCTGCGTGTACCGGGTGGAGCAAGCTTAAGCCGTAAGCAGATCGACGATTACGGTAATTTCATCAAGATCTACGGCGCGAAAGGCCTGGCTTACATTAAGGTCACCGAGCGTGCGAAAGGTCTGGAAGGGGTAACCAGCCCAGTTGCTAAGTTCCTGAATGCCGATATCGTTGACGCGATTCTTGAGCGCACCGGCGCACAAGATGGCGACATGATTTTCTTCGGCGCAGACAACAAGAAAGTGGTTGCTGACTCAATGGGCGCACTGCGTCTGAAACTGGGTAAAGATCTGAGCCTGACCGACGAAACCAAATGGGCGCCGCTGTGGGTTATCGACTTCCCAATGTTTGAAGACGACGGTGAAGGTGGCCTGACCGCGATGCACCATCCGTTTACCGCGCCGAAAGACATGACGGCCGCTGAGCTGAAAGCCGCGCCGGAAGAGGCCGTTGCCAATGCGTACGATATGGTCATCAACGGTTACGAAGTGGGCGGCGGTTCCGTGCGTATCCATAACGGCGACATGCAGCAAACCGTGTTTGGTATTCTGGGTATCAACGAGCAAGAACAGCGTGAGAAGTTCGGCTTCCTGCTGGACGCGCTGAAATACGGTACTCCGCCGCACGCTGGCCTGGCGTTTGGTCTGGATCGTCTGACTATGCTGCTGACCGGTACCGATAACATTCGTGACGTTATTGCCTTCCCGAAAACCACGGCTGCAGCGTGCCTGATGACCGAAGCGCCAAGTTTTGCCAACGACGCTGCCCTGGCGGAACTGAGCATTCAGGTTGTGAAGAAGGCCGAGAATAACTGATATGACATACAAACAGCCTGTCTCGGTGTTAGTCGTGATTTATGCAAAGGACACCGGAAGAGTGCTGATGTTACAGCGACGCGACGATCCTGATTTCTGGCAGTCGGTCACCGGCAGCCTTGAAGAGGGTGAAACCGCGTCGCAAGCCGCCATGCGCGAAGTAAAGGAAGAGGTCACCATTGACGTTGCCCGCGAGCAACTGACCTTAATTGACTGTCAGCGCACGGTGGAGTTCGAGATTTTTAGCCATTTACGACATCGCTACGCACCGGGAATCGAACGGAATACGGAATCCTGGTTTTGCCTGGCACTCCCCTCGGAACGAGAGATCGTGTTCACTGAACATCTGACCTATCGTTGGGTTGATGCGGCGGAAGCTGCACAGTTAACCAAATCGTGGAGTAACCGGCAGGCGATTGAAGAATTTGTAATTAACGTCGCCTGAGAAGGCGCGCTTTTTGGAGATATTATTTATGGCAGGTCATAGTAAATGGGCCAACACCAGACACCGTAAAGCAGCGCAGGATTCCAAGCGCGGCAAGATCTTCACCAAAATCATTCGCGAGCTGGTTACGGCCGCTAAGCTTGGTGGTGGCGATCCGGACGCGAACCCGCGCCTGCGTGCGGCTGTCGATAAAGCGCTGTCCAACAACATGACGCGTGACACCCTGAACCGTGCCATCGCGCGCGGTGTGGGCGGTGACGAAGACGCAAACATGGAAACCATCATTTATGAAGGTTACGGTCCTGGCGGGACAGCGGTCATGATTGAATGCCTGTCTGACAACCGTAACCGTACTGTTGCGGAAGTGCGCCATGCGTTCACTAAAACCGGTGGTAACCTGGGCACTGACGGTTCAGTTGCGTACCTGTTTAGCAAAAAAGGCGTTATCTCCTTTGAGCAAGGCGACGAAGACACCATCATGGAAGCCGCGTTGGAAGCCGGTGCTGAAGACGTTGTGACCTATGATGACGGTGCGATTGACGTCTACACCGCATGGGAAGAGATGGGCAAAGTGCGTGATGCACTGGAAGCCGCTGGTCTGAAAGCGGACAGCGCTGAAGTTACGATGATCCCGTCCACCAAAGCGGACATGGATGCAGAAACAGCACCGAAGCTGATGCGTCTGATCGATATGCTGGAAGACTGCGATGACGTGCAGGAAGTTTACCACAACGGCGAAATCTCCGATGAGGTTGCTGCTACGTTAGAATGACGTGGTTGAGCGGTAAAATAACAGGAGATGCGTGATGTCCATTATTCTCGGCATTGACCCGGGCTCGCGCATCACCGGCTATGGCGTGATCCGCCAGGTCGGTCGACAGTTGACCTATCTGGGCAGTGGATGTATTCGTACCAAAGTAGATGATTTACCGTCGCGCCTGAAGCTAATTTATGCCGGCGTGTCGGAAATCATTACCCAGTTTCAGCCAGACTACTTTGCCATTGAGCAAGTATTTATGGCAAAAAACGCCGATTCGGCGCTTAAGCTGGGGCAGGCGCGCGGCGTGGCGATTGTTGCTGCCGTAAACCAGGACCTTCCGGTGTTTGAATATGCGGCACGTCAGGTGAAGCAAACCGTCGTCGGGATAGGCAGTGCGGAGAAAAGTCAGGTGCAGCACATGGTGCGCACATTGCTAAAACTCCCGGCAAATCCCCAGGCCGATGCCGCGGATGCGCTGGCCATCGCCATTACCCACTGCCACGTCAGTCAGAACGCCATGCAAATGAGCGATACCCGGCTGAATTTAGCGCGTGGTCGACTACGTTAATGACAAATGAGGCTGGATATCTATCCAGCCTTTTTTTATGATAGCGCATTACCTTTTTAGCCCTTAACGCAGGAGCGTCACGTGATAGGCAGACTCAGAGGCATCATTCTCGAAAAACAACCCCCGTTGGTTCTTCTGGAAACGGGTGGCGTAGGCTATGAAGTGCATATGCCGATGACCTGTTTTTACGAGCTGCCGGAAGCCGGGCAGGAAGCGATTGTTTTCACCCATTTTGTGGTGCGTGAAGATGCGCAGCTGCTGTACGGGTTTAACAACAAGCAGGAACGCACGCTGTTTAAAGAGCTGATTAAAACCAACGGCGTTGGACCGAAGCTGGCGCTGGCGATCCTCTCCGGCATGTCGGCGCAGCAGTTCGTTAACGCGGTTGAACGTGAAGAGCTCGGGGCGCTGGTGAAACTGCCGGGTATCGGTAAGAAAACCGCTGAGCGCCTGATTGTTGAAATGAAAGACCGCTTTAAAGGCCTGCATGGCGATCTGTTCACACCGGCGGCCGATCTGGTGCTGACGTCACCTGCGGGTCCGGTAACGGATGACGCCGAACAGGAAGCGGTTGCTGCGCTGGTGGCGCTGGGCTATAAACCACAGGAAGCCAGCCGCATGGTGAGCAAAATAGCCCGCCCTGATGCCAGCAGTGAAACCCTGATTCGTGAAGCGCTCCGCGCTGCATTGTGAGGTAAAGGATGATTGAAGCAGACCGCCTGATTTCAGCTGCCAGCACGATACCTGAAGACATTGTGGATCGTGCGATCCGCCCCAAGTTGCTCGATGAGTATATCGGTCAGCCTCAGGTCCGTTCGCAAATGGAGATTTTTATCCAGGCGGCGAAGTTGCGCGGTGATGCCCTCGACCACCTGCTGATCTTTGGTCCTCCGGGTCTTGGAAAAACCACGCTTGCCAATATTGTCGCCAATGAAATGGGCGTAAACCTGCGTACCACCTCCGGCCCGGTGCTGGAGAAAGCGGGCGATTTGGCGGCAATGCTGACGAACCTCGAGCCGCACGACGTGCTGTTTATCGATGAGATCCATCGCTTATCGCCGGTCGTGGAAGAGGTATTGTATCCAGCGATGGAAGACTATCAGCTGGATATCATGATCGGCGAAGGGCCTGCTGCACGTTCGATCAAGATTGATCTGCCGCCGTTTACGCTGATTGGCGCGACAACCCGTGCCGGGTCGTTAACCTCTCCGCTGCGTGACCGTTTTGGTATCGTGCAGCGACTGGAGTTTTATCAGGTTGCCGATCTTCAGCATATTGTAGGGCGCAGTGCGCGTTATATGGGGCTGGAGATGAGCGAGGAGGGCGCGCTGGAAGTTGCTCGCCGTGCGCGCGGAACGCCGCGTATTGCCAACCGTCTGCTGCGTCGCGTGCGTGACTTCGCCGAGGTGAAGCATGATGGCACTATCTCGGCAGACATTGCCGCCCAGGCGCTGGATATGCTCAATGTGGACGCTGAAGGGTTCGATTACATGGACCGTAAGCTGCTGCTGGCGGTGATCGATAAATTCTTCGGTGGGCCGGTAGGGCTGGATAACCTGGCCGCCGCTATTGGTGAAGAGCGTGAAACGATTGAGGACGTGCTGGAGCCATATTTGATCCAGCAGGGCTTCCTGCAGCGTACGCCGCGCGGACGTATGGCGACGGTGCGCGCCTGGAATCATTTTGGTATTACGCCGCCGCAAATGCCTTAAGTTTTTTATGCCGGATGGCAGCTTGCCTAATCAGGCCTACCTGTGAACGTAGGCCTGATACGCGAAGCGCCATCAGGCAACACACTCTTAGCTCGCTTGCTTTTTCATCATGCTGAAAATAAACATCAGCGCGGCACACAGCACCACGGAGGGCCCTGCTGGCGTATCATAGAACGCTGAGAACGTCAGGCCGCCCGTCACCGCTATCATCCCCACGCCCACGGCAACACCGGCCATCTGCTCAGGCGTACGCGCAAAACGGCGTGCGGTGGCAGCAGGAATAATCAGCAGCGACGTAATAATGAGCGCGCCGACAAACTTCATCGCCACACCAATTGTTAACGCAGTGACCAGCATCAGCAGCAGCTTCACGCGTTGCAGCTTCACGCCATCGACAAAGGCGAGATCCGGGCTGATGGTCATTGACAGCAGGTTGCGCCATTGCCAGAAGAGAATGGCTAGCACAATGACAACACCAATGGCGATGGAGATCAGATCTTCCGGCGTCACGGCAAGCAGGTCACCGAACAGATAGGCCATCAAATCCACACGGATATTCGACATCAGGCTGACGACCACCAGGCCCAGTGACAGAGCGCTGTGCGCCATAATGCCGAGCAAGGTGTCTATGGCGAGGTGAGGGCGCTTCTCCAGCCACACCAGACCCGCTGCCAGCATCAGAGTGACTGCGATAACCGCATAGAACGGGTTTACATCTAACAGCAGACCAAAGGCCACACCCAGCAGTGACGCGTGCGCCAGCGTGTCGCCAAAATAAGACATCCGACGCCAGACCACAAACGATCCCAGCGGGCCAGCGGCGCAGGCCAGCATGATCCCGGCTAACCAACCGGGTAATAACAATTCAATCATGAGTGACCATTTCCCCGGCGTAATACGATACGACCCTGTAAATCATGGCGATGATTATGATTGTGACGGTAAATTCCGAGTTGCTCGGCACCGCGTTGTCCGAACATAGAGATAAATTCCGGGTGCATAGAGACCACTTCCGGCGTGCCGGAGCAGCAAATATGGTGGTTGAGGCACAGCACTTCGTCGGTCTTCGCCATCACCAGATGCAAATCATGCGAGACCATCAGTACGGCGCAATCGAGTTCACGGCGAAGCTGGTCGATAAGGTCATACAATGCGACCTGACCATTGACATCCACACCCTGAGTGGGTTCATCCAGCACCAGCAGCTGTGGTTTATTCAGCAATGCGCGAGCCAGCAGGACGCGCTGCGTTTCCCCGCCGGACAGTTTTTGCATCGGCGCATCCATCAGATGTCCGGCCTGAACGCGCTTGAGCGCCGGGAGAATATCGTCCTTCTTTGTATCCGGACGTAAGCGCAAAAAGCGGCTGACCGTCAGGGGCAGCGTGGTATCGAGATACAGTTTTTGCGGGACATAGCCAATCCGCAGCTGTCCGTTACGCTTGATAACGCCTGCATCTGCTGCTACCAGCCCGAGGACAACGCGCACCAGCGTAGACTTCCCGGCACCGTTCGGACCAAGAAGCGTTAAAATTTTGCCGGGCCGTAGTTCAAGCGAAACGTCAGAAAGGACGCGGCGTTGACCATAAGAGACCGAGACATTTTCCAGTGAAACCAAAGTCGTCATATCAATTTTAGTCTTGCAGAAGTTATAGAATGTTATAATATCACATTTCTTACATTCATTACGATGATTGGTCGCATTATGTTACATAAAAATACGCTTCTTTTCGCAGCATTATCCGCTGCTCTTTGGGGGAGTGCAACACAGGCAGCAAATGCCGCCGTCGTTGCCTCGCTTAAGCCGTTAGGGTTTATCGCTTCAGCGATTGCTGATGGGGTTACGGATACCGAGGTTCTCCTGCCTGATGGCGCATCCGAACATGATTACTCATTGCGTCCGTCAGACGTAAAACGCTTACAGGGCGCGGACTTAGTTGTTTGGATTGGCCCCGAGATGGAAGCGTTTATGGAAAAATCTGTCAAGAATATTCCTAACGCGAAACAGGTAACGATTGCGCAACTCAATGACGTGAAGCCGTTGCTCATGAAAGGGGGCGACGATGATGATGACGATCATGGACACAATGACGCCCACGGTGAAAAAAGTGACGAACATCACCATCATGGCGACTACAACATGCATCTTTGGCTTTCCCCAGAGATAGCGCGGGCCTCAGCGGTTGCAATCCATGAAAAATTAGTGGAACTTATGCCGCAAAGTCGAGCCAAACTTGACGCCAACCTGAAGGATTTTGAGGCACAATTAGCCGCAACCGATAAGCAGGTAGGTAACGAGCTCGCACCGCTCAAGGGGAAAGGGTATTTCGTTTTTCATGACGCCTACGGCTACTACGAAAAACATTACGGACTAACACCGCTTGGTCACTTTACCGTGAACCCTGAGATTCAACCTGGTGCGCAGCGTTTACATGAAATAAGAACACAGTTGGTTGAGCAAAAAGCAACCTGCGTTTTTGCTGAGCCACAGTTCAGGCCAGCGGTCGTTGAAGCCGTTGCGAGAGGGACATCCGTTCGAATGGGAACGTTGGATCCCCTCGGAACAAACATCAAACTGGGTAAAACAAGCTATTCTGCGTTTCTGAACCAATTAGCCAACCAGTATGCGAGCTGCCTGAAAGGAGATTAATGAGGAAGTGAATACGTGCAACAGATAGCCCGCTCTGTCGCTCTGGCATTTAATAATCTGCCCCGACCCCATCGCGTTATGCTGGGGTCGCTGACCGTTCTTACATTGGCCGTCGCCGTTTGGCGGCCTTACGTTTACCATCCCGATGCTGCACCGATTGTCAAAACCATCGAACTTGAAAAAAGCGAGATTCGTTCGCTGTTGCCTGAGGCCAGTGAACCTATCGATCAGGCTGCTCAGGAAGATGAAGCGATTCCTCAGGATGAACTGGATGACAAAACCTCCGGTGAGGTGGGCGTTCACGAATATGTAGTCTCGACCGGTGATACGCTGAGCAGCATCCTGAACCAGTATGGTATCGATATGGGCGATATCAGCCAGCTTGCCGCCTCGGACAAAGAGTTGCGTAACCTGAAGATTGGCCAACAGCTTTCCTGGACGCTGACCTCTGACGGTGATTTGCAGCGCCTGACCTGGGAAGTTTCTCGCCGTGAAACCCGCACGTACGATCGTACTGCGACGGGCTTCAAAATGAGCAGTGAAATGCAGCAGGGCGACTGGGTTAACAGCCGTATCAAGGGCACCGTCGGCGGCAGTTTCGTCGCCAGCGCCAAAGAGGCCGGGCTGACCAGTTCTGAAATCAGTGCGGTGATTAAGGCTATGCAGTGGCAGATGGACTTCCGCAAACTGAAAAAAGGCGATGAGTTCTCGGTGCTGATGTCTCGCGAAATGTTGGACGGCAAACGTGAGCAAAGCCAACTGCTGGGCGTTCGTTTGCGCTCTGAAGGTAAAGACTATTACGCGATCCGTGCCGAAGACGGTAAGTTCTATGACCGTAACGGTACCGGGTTGGCGAAAGGGTTTATGCGTTTCCCGACAGCGAAACAGTTCCGCATCTCGTCTAACTTTAATCCGCGTCGCCTGAATCCGGTAACCGGACGTGTGGCGCCGCACAAAGGCGTCGACTTCGCGATGCCGCAGGGTACGCCGGTACTGTCGGTAGGTGATGGTGAAGTCGTTGTTGCGAAGCGCAGCGGCGCTGCAGGCTACTATGTCGCGGTGCGTCATGGTCGTACCTACACCACCCGCTACATGCACCTGCGTAAACTGTTAGTCAAACCAGGACAAAAAGTAAAACGCGGCGATCGTATTGCGCTGTCAGGTAACACCGGACGTTCAACTGGACCACACTTGCATTATGAAGTCTGGGTTAACCAGCAGGCCGTGAACCCGTTAACGGCGAAGCTGCCGCGTACAGAAGGGCTGACCGGCTCGGATCGTACCGAGTACCTGGCGCAGGTGAAAGAGGTTCTGCCTCAGTTGCGCTTCGATTAATCAGCATACTGACAAAGCCGGTACGCGATGCGTGCCGGCTTTTTTATTTTGTACGGGGCACGACGCGCCGCTACACTATCAACAGATTTATTTTTCGCGGTACCAGACACTGGAAGAGCATGGAAACGAAAAAAAAGAATATTGAATATATCCCTGAATTTCATAAATCATTCCGCCATCCGCGCTACTGGGGTGCCTGGCTGGGTGTGGCGGCGATAGCAGGGATTGCGTTAACGCCCGCATCGTTTCGCGATCCTGTGCTGGCGAAGCTGGGACGTCTTGCCGGAAGGTTGGGGAAAAGTTCGCGCCGCAGAGCGCTGATTAATTTATCCCTGTGTTTTCCAGAGCGCAGTGAAGCCGAGCGCGAAGCCATCGTCGATGAGATGTTTGCAACGGCTCCGCAGGCGATGGTGATGATGGCAGAGCTTGCCCTGCGTGGCCCGGAGAAAATCCAAAACCGGGTTGACTGGCAAGGTCTGGAGATCATAGAAGAGATGCGGCGCAACGAGGAAAAGGTCATTTTTCTCGTCCCGCACGGTTGGGGTGTCGACATTCCAGCTATGCTGATGGCCTCGCAGGGCCAGAAAATGGCCGCGATGTTCCATAACCAGGGTAATCCTGTTTTTGATTACGTCTGGAACACGGTACGCCGTCGTTTTGGTGGTCGTTTGCATGCGCGTAATGATGGCATCAAACCCTTTATTCAGTCCGTGCGTCAGGGCTATTGGGGATACTATTTGCCGGATCAGGATCATGGTCCCGAGCACAGCGAATTTGTTGATTTTTTTGCCACCTACAAAGCAACATTGCCGGCGATTGGTCGCCTGATGAAGGTTTGCCATGCGCGTGTTGTGCCGCTGTTCCCGGTGTATGACGGGAAAACACATCGCCTGACGATTCAGGTCCGCCCGCCGATGGATGACATCCTGACCGCAGATGACCACACCATTGCCAGACGCATGAATGAAGAGGTGGAGATTTTTGTCGCGCCGCACCTCGAGCAGTACACCTGGATTTTAAAACTGCTGAAAACCCGCAAACCCGGTGAGATTGAGCCGTATAAACGTAAAGATCTCTACCCGAAGAAATAAAAAGAAGAAATAAAAAAAGCCTCTCACTTGAGAGGCTTTCTGTATCAGGTACCACCTGTAGGCCTGATGAGCAAAGCAACATCAGGCATTCAGCGAGGTTATTATTCTACGGTCAGAATACGCGTGGTGTTGGTGGAGCCAATGGTGCTCATGACGTCGCCTTGGGTGACAATCACCAGATCGCCAGAAACCAGATAGCCTTTATCACGCAGCAGGTTCACCGCTTCGCTGGCGGCAACCACACCGTCGGTTTCGCTGTCAAAGTGAACCGGAGTAACGCCGCGGTACAGGGAGGTCAGGTTCAGCGTACGCTCATGACGCGACATGGCGAAAATCGGCAGGCCGGAGCTGATACGGGACGTCATCAGCGCGGTACGACCGGATTCTGTCATCGCGATGATGGCGGTGACCCCTTTCAGGTGGTTCGCTGCATACATTGCGGACATGGCAATCGCTTCTTCAACGTTATCAAACTGCACGTCGAGGCGGTGTTTGGAGACATTAATACTCGGGATTTTTTCCGCGCCCAGGCAGACACGCGCCATGGCGGCAACGGTTTCAGCCGGATACTGGCCTGCGGCGGTTTCTGCCGACAGCATAACGGCGTCGGTGCCGTCGAGTACGGCGTTCGCCACGTCCATCACTTCTGCACGGGTCGGCATCGGGTTGGTGATCATCGACTCCATCATCTGTGTGGCGGTAATGACCGCACGGTTCAGCTGACGCGCACGACGGATCAGGGCTTTCTGAATACCGACCAGCTCTGGATCGCCAATTTCAACGCCCAGGTCGCCACGAGCAACCATCACGACGTCAGAGGCCAGGATGATGTCATCCATCGCATTCTGGTCGCACACGGCTTCTGCACGCTCCACCTTGGCAACAATTTTCGCATCGCAGCCTGCATCGCGCGCCAGACGGCGGGCATAGTTCAGATCTTCGCCGCAGCGCGGGAAGGAGACGGCCAGATAGTCAACGCTGATTTGCGCCGCGGTGATGATGTCAGCTTTGTCTTTTTCGGTCAGTGCTTCTGCAGAGAGACCGCCGCCCAGTTTGTTGATGCCTTTGTTATTGGAAAGCGGGCCACCGACGGTCACTTCGGTGAAGACCTTCATGCCCTGAACTTCCAGTACTTTGAGCTGTACGCGACCGTCATCCAGCAGCAGGATGTCGCCCGGCACTACGTCAGCAGGTAGGCCTTTATAGTCAATACCGACTTTTTCTTTATCGCCTTCGCCTTTACCCAGGTTGGCATCTAACAGGAACTTGTCGCCAATATTGAGGAATACTTTGCCTTCTTTGAAGGTTGATACGCGTATTTTAGGTCCCTGCAGGTCACCCAAAATAGCGACATGACGTCCCAGTTTGGCGGCAATTTCACGGACTTTATCCGCCCGCAGTTTGTGATCTTCTGGAGAGCCGTGCGAAAAGTTCATACGTACAACGTTTGCGCCCGCGGCGATAATTTTTTCAAGGTTGTTATCGCGGTCAGTTGCTGGGCCTAACGTGGTAACGATTTTGGTTCTGCGAAGCCTTCTGGACATGTAATACTCCGTTGACTGAAACAACTAGGTGTTGCGTGTGAACATTGATCCGGCCGTTCTGAAACATAACGGTAGAAATGAACGACCCGGATGATAAAAGGGTAGAACATCGTTATTGCTTTTAGCGGTCATCACTCTTGATGAGTAATTCTTTATCAAAACGCGATTCCTTGAGCGCTTCCTTGACACGCTTCAAGTTATCTCTAAATTTTGCACCACGGCGCAAAGTAAATCCCGTAGCCAGCACATCTATCACGGTCAGTTGAGCAAGTCGAGAGACCATAGGCATATAAATGTCAGTATCTTCCGGTACATCCAGGGTAATTGCCAGCGTGGCTTCACGCGCCAGCGGCGTTCCGGGGGAAGTAAGGGCGATCACCATGGCATCGTTTTCCCGCGCCAGCTGCGCCAGTTCAACCAGACTCTTTGTTCTGCCGGTATGTGAAATAAGGACAATGACGTCGTCATCGCTACAATTCATACAGCTCATACGTTGCAGTACAATATCGTCGGAATAGATAACCGGTACGTTAAAGCGGAAAAATTTATTCATGGCGTCGTGCGCCACGGCAGCGGACGAACCCAGACCGAAAAAGGCGATTTTCTTTGCCTGGGTTAATAAATCTACCGCCCGATTGACCGCCGCGTTATCCAGCGACTGACGGACGTGGTCCAGGCTTGCCATGGCAGATTCGAAGATTTTCCCGGTGTAGGACTCGACGCTATCATCCTCATCGACATTACGATTAACATACGGGGTACCATTAGCCAGACTTTGTGCCAAATGCAGTTTAAAATCAGGGAAGCCTCGTGTGTCCATGCTGCGACAGAAGCGATTCACGGTCGGCTCACTGACGTTGGCTTCCAGAGCCAGCGTGGCAATACTTGAATGGATAGCCCGGTCAGGTGAGGTCAGAATAACATCGGCGACCTTACGTTCTGACTTGCTCAGATGTTCCAGTTTTAACTGGATTTTTTCCAGCATATTCATGATGTGAGTAGACTCATCGGCCATGGGCAAAAACGATTTCAGCGATATGGGGAAATCGAGCGGTAACTCTGGTAGATATTACCCCTGTGAACCCACATTCGGGGCAAAATGGACAGAAAAGTTGTTGTTTTTTTTCAATACATGATCGGAGTCGGGTTTTCTTACGTCTTCATGGTCACGTAAAAAAGCGACTTTTTTATCCATTTTGCGGCGGTAAACGTCAATAACGCCGCTGTTCACGGTAACAGCACGGCTGGATAAGCGTTTACGGTTCACGGAATCACGTAAAAGCAGTACAGTGCACTGTAATAAAATTACATTCAGTGTCGGGCATGAATACCCGACACTCAACTGAGGAGAATGACATGGCGGTAACGCAAACAGCCCAGGCATGTGACCTGGTCATTTTCGGCGCGAAGGGCGACCTTGCACGTCGAAAATTGCTGCCTTCCCTGTATCAGCTGGAAAAAGCCGGCCAGATTAACCCGGACACCCGCATTATTGGAGTTGGCCGCGCTGACTGGGACAAAGCAGCCTATACCAAGGTTGTACGCGAAGCGCTCGAAACTTTCATGAAAGAAAAAATCGATGAAAGTTTGTGGGAAACCCTCAGTGGTCGTCTGGAGTTTTGTAACCTGGACGTCAATGATACCGCTGCCTTTAGCCGTCTGGGCGACATGCTGGATCAAAAAGCACGCACCACGATTAACTACTTTGCCATGCCGCCAAGCACGTTTGGCGCGATCTGCAAAGGCTTAGGGGAAGCGAAATTGAACGCTAAACCGGCGCGCGTGGTGATGGAAAAGCCGCTGGGAACGTCGCTGGCAACCTCCCGCGAAATTAACGACCAGGTCGGTCAATATTTTGAAGAATGTCAGGTTTACCGTATTGACCACTATCTGGGCAAAGAAACGGTACTAAACCTGCTGGCACTGCGCTTTGCCAACTCCCTGTTTGTGAACAACTGGGATAACCGCACCATCGATCACGTCGAAATTACCGTGGCGGAAGAGGTGGGTATCGAAGGCCGTTGGGGTTATTTTGACCAGGCCGGTCAGATGCGCGACATGATCCAGAACCACTTGCTGCAGATTCTGTGCATGATCGCCATGTCGCCGCCGTCTGATCTGAGCGCCGACAGCATCCGTGATGAGAAAGTGAAGGTCCTGAAATCACTGCGCCGTATCGATCGTACGAACGTGCGTGAAAAAACGGTGCGTGGTCAGTACACCACCGGTTTTGCGCAAGGTAAAAAAGTACCGGGATACCTGGAAGAAGAGGGTGCGAACAAGAGCAGCAACACCGAAACCTTTGTCGCTATCCGTGTGGATATCGACAACTGGCGCTGGGCGGGCGTGCCGTTTTACCTGCGTACCGGTAAGCGTCTGCCGACCAAGTGCTCTGAAGTGGTGGTGTACTTCAAAACGCCTGAACTTAACCTGTTTAAAGAATCCTGGCAGGATCTGCCGCAGAACAAGCTGACCATCCGTTTGCAGCCGGACGAAGGTGTCGATATCCAGGTGCTTAACAAAGTGCCGGGTCTGGACCACAAGCATAATCTGCAGATAACCAAGCTGGATCTGAGCTATTCCGAAACCTTCAATCAAACGCACTTGGCAGATGCCTACGAGCGCTTGCTGTTGGAAACTATGCGCGGCATTCAGGCGCTGTTCGTGCGCCGTGATGAAGTCGAAGAAGCATGGAAGTGGGTGGACTCCATCACCGAAGCCTGGGCGATGGACAACGACGCACCGAAGCCGTATCAGGCTGGGACCTGGGGACCGGTTGCCTCGGTGGCCATGATCACCCGTGACGGTCGTTCCTGGAACGAATTCGAGTAAAATTCCATCTAGCCATTAGGTGTTATTTTACCGGTAACATGATCTAACACAGATTGTAGAATAATTTTTGCACTTTTAAGCCTCGCGTGGATTCACCCGCGGGGCTTTTTTTATTACACTGCCTGAAACGATTTTGCCCCTGAGCTACGGCCAGCAAGCTATTCAGTATGGTGTTACCTTGCTGAAACGCATTGTTAATCCTGATGCTCTGACAGATAAATTTTAGGAGCCTCTATGAATCCGAATTTGTTACGCGTAACACAACGCATCGTTGAACGTTCTCAAAAGACGCGTTCTGCCTACCTCGCCCGTATCGAACAGGCCAAGACGAACACCGTTCATCGTTCGCAGCTGGCGTGCGGGAATCTGGCCCACGGTTTTGCTGCCTGTCAGCCAGAAGATAAAGCATCTCTGAAAAGCATGCTGCGTAACAATATCGCGATCATTACCTCCTATAACGACATGCTTTCTGCGCATCAGCCGTATGAGCATTATCCGGATATCATTCGCAAAGCCTTGCATGCAGCCAATGCGGTAGGCCAGGTTGCGGGTGGCGTGCCGGCGATGTGTGATGGCGTCACTCAGGGACAGGACGGGATGGAGCTTTCCCTGCTGAGCCGCGAAGTGATTGCAATGTCGGCGGCTATTGGCTTGTCTCACAACATGTTCGATGGCGCGCTGTTCCTCGGCGTGTGTGACAAAATTGTCCCGGGGCTGGTGATGGCGGCGCTGTCGTTTGGTCATCTGCCGTCCATCTTTATCCCTTCAGGCCCGATGGCGAGTGGTCTGGCGAACAAAGAAAAAGTCCGTATCCGCCAGCTCTATGCCGAAGGCAAAGTTGACCGTATGGCGCTACTGGAATCCGAAGCCGCGTCTTATCACGCGCCGGGAACCTGTACTTTCTACGGTACCGCAAACACCAACCAGATGGTGGTGGAGTTTATGGGCATGCAGTTGCCGGGCTCCTCTTTCGTGCATCCTGATGCCCCCCTGCGTGAAGCGCTGACCGCGGCGGCGGCGCGTCAGGTCACACGCCTGACCGGTAACGGCAACGAGTGGATGCCTATCGGTAAAATGATTGATGAAAAAGTGGTGGTGAACGGTATTGTGGCCCTGCTGGCGACCGGGGGGTCAACCAACCATACGATGCACCTGGTGGCGATGGCGCGCGCTGCAGGCATTCTCATCAACTGGGATGACTTCTCCGATCTGTCCGATATCGTGCCGCTGATGGCGCGTTTGTACCCTAACGGTCCGGCTGATATTAACCACTTCCAGGCCGCGGGCGGTGTACCGGTGTTGATGCGTGAGCTGCTCAATGCGGGTCTGCTGCATGAAGATGTCAACACCGTCGCGGGCTTTGGCTTGTCGCGTTATACCCAGGAACCGTGGCTGAACAACGGCGAACTGGACTGGCGAGAAGGGGCTGAGAAGTCGCTGGATAGCAGCGTGATTGCTACCTTTGACCAGCCGTTCTCGCATCATGGCGGTACCAAAGTGCTGAGCGGCAACCTGGGGCGCGCGGTGATGAAAACTTCCGCGGTACCGGTTGAAAACCAGATCATTGAAGCCCCGGCAATTGTCTTTGAGAGTCAGCATGATGTGTTACCGGCCTTTGATGCGGGCCTGCTTGACCGTGACTGCGTGGTGGTCGTTCGCCATCAGGGGCCAAAAGCGAACGGCATGCCAGAATTACATAAACTCATGCCGCCTCTTGGTGTATTATTGGACCGTTGTTTCAAAATTGCGTTAGTTACCGATGGACGACTTTCAGGTGCTTCAGGTAAAGTGCCTTCAGCAATCCATGTAACACCGGAAGCTTATGATGGCGGGCTACTGGCAAAAGTACGCGATGGCGACATCATTCGAGTGAATGGACAGACAGGTGAATTGACGCTGCTGGTCGATGAAGAGGAACTTGCCTCTCGTCAGCCCCACATTCCTGACCTCAGCGCATCGCGGGTAGGAACAGGGCGTGAGATGTTCAGTGCGTTGCGCGAAAAGCTGTCCGGTGCGGAGCAGGGCGCAACCTGTATCGATTTTTAAGACTCATTTTGTAATCAGGCGAGAGAAGAAACTCTGATGAAAAACTGGAAGACAAGTGCAGAAGCAATCCTGACCACTGGCCCGGTTGTACCGGTTATCGTGGTGAATAAACTGGAACACGCGGTGCCGATGGCAAAAGCGCTGGTTGCAGGGGGTGTTCGTGTTCTGGAAGTGACCTTACGTACCGCATGTGCGATGGACGCCATTCGTGCTATCGCCAAAGAAGTGCCGGATGCGATCGTCGGTGCAGGTACCGTACTGAACCCGCAGCAGCTCGCGGAAGTGACGGAAGCTGGTGCGCAGTTTGCTATTAGCCCAGGACTGACCGAGCCTCTGCTGAAAGCGGCAACCGAAGGGACGATTCCTCTGATCCCAGGCATCAGCACCGTTTCTGAACTGATGCTGGGCATGGATTACGGCTTGAAAGAATTCAAATTCTTCCCGGCTGAAGCGAACGGCGGGACAAAAGCGCTGCAGGCGATTGCGGGTCCGTTCTCCCAGGTGCGTTTCTGCCCAACCGGCGGTATTTCTCCGGCCAACTACCGTGACTATCTGGCGCTGAAAAGCGTACTGTGTATCGGCGGCTCCTGGCTGGTTCCGGCGGATGCGCTGGAAGCGGGTGACTACGATCGCATTACCAAACTGGCTCGCGAAGCGGTAGAAGGCGCGAAGCAGTAAATCGTTAAATGCCCGATGGTGCGACTGGAACGCACCATCGGGTTTGTTCACGCCGGGAAATCCCCCTGCTGGCGCGCGACCAGCGTCAGGATCGAGTACAGCGCCACAGCTTGCTGATGCTGATTGAAAATCTCCACTGACCATTCCACTACGCCTGTGGCCTTCTCTTCAGCGCTGCGCTGGCGTTTCACCGTTTTACGTTTGCAGGTCAGGCGTACCTGGATAGTATCGCCCGGTTTTACCGGCTCGATAAAGCGCAGGTTTTCCATGCCGTAGTTGGCGATAACCGGGCCGACGCCCGCGTCAACAAACAGCCCGGCGGCGGCAGAAATCAGGAAGTAACCGTGCACCACACGCTCGCCAAAAATCGACTCCGCGGCGGCAATTTTGTCCATATGGGCGTAGAAGTGATCGCCGCTCAGGCAGGCAAAGTTGACGATATCCGCTTCGGTCAGCGTGCGGCGTGGGGTCAGCAGGCTGTCACCGGGCTGGATCTCTTCAAAATATTTGCGGAACGGGTGGATGCGGTCTTCCGCCACCTGCGCGCCGCGCACCCATTGCTGGCCGATAGCCGCAAGCATGGTTGGGCTGCCCTGAATCGCGGTGCGCTGCATGTAGTGTTTTACCGCCCGCAGGCCACCGAGTTCTTCGCCGCCACCCGCGCGTCCCGGACCGCCGTGTACCAGCTGCGGTAGCGGGGAACCGTGGCCGGTGGATTCGACAGAAGATTCTTCGTTCAGCACCTGAATACGCCCGTGGGCGCGGGCAGCACCGAGAATAAACGCACGCGCCAGTGCGCCATCTGCCGTCACTAACGTTCCCGCCAGGCTACCTTCACCGGCGCGCGCCAGCTGCATCGCGTGCTCGCTATTCTGATACGGCATCAGCGTCGCCACCGGGCCAAATGCTTCAATTGCGTGTACAGCCGCCACTTCATCCGGCTGCGCGCAGAACAGCAGCGTCGGCGGGAAAAATGCCCCGGCGGTATTGAGATCGGCTTTGCCTCCCAGCAGCACGTCACATCCCGCTTCCACCAGACGGTTGACGTTATCCTGCACGTCCTGACGCTGTTCGCTATTGACCAGCGCGCCCATCTTCACACCTTCCTGCGCCGGGTCGCCGACCACCACTTTTTGCAGACGGGCAATCAACGCCTCGCTCACCGCTTTCACCTGCGCCTGCGGCACGATAATCCGGCGAATAGCGGTACATTTTTGCCCGGCTTTGGTGGTCATCTCACGCACCACTTCACGGATAAACAGCGCAAATTCTGGCTGTTCCGGCGTCACATCGTCACCCAGCACGCAGCAGTTCAGCGAGTCCGCTTCCATGGTGAAGGGGACAGACTTCGCCACCAGATTCGGATGCACGCGCAGCTGTTGCCCGGTTTTTGCCGAGCCGGTAAAGGTCACCACGTCCTGATGATCAAGCTGGTCGAGCAGGTCGCCCGCGCCGCCGCAAATCAGGCTGATCGCGCCTTCCGGCACCAGCCCGCTATCGACAATCGCTTTGACCATCGCCTGGGTTAACTGCGCGGTGGCGGTGGCGGGTTTGATGATCGCGGGCATCCCGGCAAGCCAGGTGGGGGCCAGCTTTTCTAACATGCCCCAGCAGGGGAAGTTAAAGGCGTTGATATGCACCGCCACGCCGGATTTTGAGGTCAGCACGTGACGCGCGGCAAAGCCACCTTGTTTGGACAGCGGGATCAGCTCATCTTCCGGCCACAGGGTATCGTCCGGCAGTTCACGGCTGCCCAGTCCGGCATAGTTGAAGAGGGTGCCGATACCGCCTTCAATATCCACCCAGCTATCCGCACGCGTCGCGCCGGTCTCGGCGGAGATGGCATAGAAATCGGCTTTCAGCTCCAGCAGATGTTTCGCCACCGCTTTTAACATTGCGCTGCGTTCAATAAAGGTCATCGCCTGTAACGCTTTGCCGCCGTGCTCGATGGCGAAGCGGCGCGCCTGCGCCATATCCAGCCCCTCGCTTGTGACTTCCCACAGTGCTTCGCCGCTGATGGCGTGATGAATAGTGCGGGTGCGGCCCCGGCCGGTCTGCCAGGTGCCGAATAAATAGCTGGCTAACTGCTGCATGATTATTCTCCAGATGTGTTACGTAATATCGCTATAAATAGTTCTTTTCTGAATCATAAAATGCAAGTCTGATTTTAATAATTTGTTAACAATGCGATCGGGGACACTATCCCTGATAGTGATACAAGCCTGTTTATAAAAGGATTACTAAAACCCTTTGCGGTACTCATCACAAAATTCACAAACAAAATTTGTGGTTTTATTTAACTAAGATGTAACTTTTATAAAACAAAGTGATTCGCAAAAAATGATTTGTTGAATTTATCGGAATCATAAGGTGATGACGTGACAGAAGAACATAGCTTTGACCGGCGCATCGCGCAGGATACCGCCATCGAACCACAGGACTGGATGCCGGATGCCTACCGCAAAACGCTGATTCGCCAGATTGGTCAGCATGCGCATTCGGAAATTGTTGGCATGCTGCCGGAAGGTAATTGGATCACCCGCGCCCCAACGCTTCGTCGCAAAGCGATTCTGCTGGCGAAAGTGCAGGACGAAGCCGGACATGGCCTGTACCTCTACAGCGCCGCCGAAACCCTCGGCTGCGCCCGTGAAGATCTGTATCAGAAGATGCTCGACGGGCAGATGAAGTACTCCTCCATTTTTAACTATCCAACCCTGACCTGGGCCGATATCGGCGTTATCGGTTGGCTGGTCGACGGTGCTGCGATCGTCAATCAGGTGGCGCTGTGTCGCACCTCCTACGGCCCGTATGCCCGGGCGATGGTCAAAATCTGCAAAGAAGAGAGCTTCCACCAGCGTCAGGGTTTTGAGGCATGCATGGCGCTGGCGGCAGGAAGCGAAGCGCAGCGCCAGATGTTGCAGGACGCCATCAACCGCTTCTGGTGGCCAGCGCTGATGATGTTCGGCCCGAGCGATGACAACTCGCCGAACAGCGCCCGCAGCATGGCGTGGAAAATCAAACTGCATTCCAACGACGAACTGCGTCAGCGCTTTGTCGACAACACCGTGCCGCAGGTGGAAATCCTCGGCATGCAGGTGCCGGATGTCGCTTTGCAACTGGACGAAGCTACCGGTCACTACCGCTACGGCGAAATTGACTGGCAGGAACTTAACGAAGTCATCAACGGGCGTGGCATCTGTAACCACGAGCGTCTGGGCGCAAAACGCAAAGCCTGGGAAGAGGGGGCATGGGTGCGCGAAGCCGCGCTGGCGCATGCCGAAAAACAGCAGGCCCGCAGCGCCGCCTAAGGAGAATAAAGATGAGCAAAACATACTGGCCGTTATACGAAGTGTTTGTCCGCAGCAAACAAGGTTTGTCTCACCGTCACGTCGGTAGCCTGCACGCCGCCGATGACCAGATGGCGCTGGAAAACGCGCGCGATGCCTACACCCGTCGCAGCGAAGGTTGTTCGATTTGGGTAGTGAAGGCGAGCGAAATTGTCGCCTCGCAACCGGAAGAACGCGGTGCGTTTTTCGACCCGGCAGAGAGCAAAGTTTACCGTCACCCGACGTTCTACACCGTGCCGGACGGCATGGAACATATGTGAGGCAACGATGAATAACCTGAATCCCGTTGCCACCTATGCTCTGCGTCTGGGCGATAACGGCCTGGTGCTGGCCCAGCGTTTAGGCGCGTGGTGCGGTCATGCGCCGGAGCTGGAGATTGACCTCGCGCTGGCAAACATTGGCCTCGACCTGCTGGGTCAGGCGCGTAATTTCCTCAGCTATGCCGCCGAACTCAACGGCAGCGGCGACGAAGACACGCTGGCCTTTGGTCGCGATGAACGCCAGTTCCGCAATCTGCTGCTGGTCGAACAGCCGAACGGCAACTTTGCCGACACCCTCGCCCGTCAGTTCTTTATCGACGTCTGGCACGTGGCGCTGTTCAGCCGCCTGGTGAACAGCCGTGACGCGCAGCTTGCCGCTATCGCCGCCAAAGGGCTGAAAGAAGTGCGCTATCACCAGCGTTTTAGCCGCGGCTGGCTGGAGCGTCTGGGTAACGGCACCGAACACTCGGCAAACCTGATGCAGCAAGCGGTGGACAGCCTGTGGCGCTTCACCGGCGAGCTGTTCCTGGCCGATGAGCTGGAGATCGAATTAATTGCGCAAGGGATCGCCGTCGATCCGCGTGAACTACAGGCCGAATGGCAGGCGACGGTAAACACCGCGCTGCTCGATTCTGGTTTGCAGATCCCGCAAGAAGCGGCGTTCCGTAGCGGCGGGAAACAGGGGCTGCACAGTGAACATCTGGGGCCGATGCTGGCAGAGATGCAGTACTTGCAACGTGCTTACCCCGGTCAGCAGTGGTAAACGGAGGTCGCTATGCAACGTCTTGCCACCATCGCGCCCGCTGAGGTGCACAGCATTTGGGGATTGCTAAGCGCCATCCCCGACCCGGAAGTGCCGGTGCTGACCATTACCGACCTCGGTATGGTCCGCAGTGTGGAACGTCACGGCGACGGCTGGGTGATTGGCTTCACGCCAACCTATTCCGGCTGCCCGGCAACCGAACATCTGTTAGGTGAAATTCGCGCGGTGATGACCGAGCACGGCTACACCCCGGTACACATTGTGTTGCAGCTTGACCCACCGTGGACCACCGACTGGATGAGCCCGGACGCCCGCGAACGCCTGCGGCAGTACGGCATCAGCCCGCCGCAGGCCCACGCCTGTCACGCCGACGAAATGCCGAAGGATGTGCTCTGTCCACGCTGCGGCAGCACCCACAGCTCGCTGATTAGCGAATTCGGTTCCACGGCCTGCAAAGCGCTGTATCGCTGCGAAAGCTGCCGTGAACCCTTTGATTACTTTAAATGTATTTGAGGTCGCGATGACAACATTTCATTCACTTACCGTGGCAAACGTTGAGCCGGAAACCCGCGATGCGGTGACCATCACCTTTGCCATTCCCGACGCGCTACGTAGCGCCTACGCCTTCCGTCCGGGCCAGCATCTGACGCTGAAAACCCGTCTTGGTGGTGAAGAACTGCGCCGTTGCTACTCCATCTGCCGCAGCCGCTCACCGGCAGAAATCAGCGTGGCGGTGAAAGCCATCGACGGTGGCCGTTTTTCACGCTTCGCCCAGAGCGATATCCAGCAGGGCATGGAATTCGAGGTGATGGTGCCGCAGGGTCACTTTGGCTACCAGCCACAGGTCGATCGCAGCGCCCACTATCTGGCGATCGCCGCCGGTTCCGGGATCACGCCGATGATGGCGATTATCGAAGCCACGCTGGCGGTGGAAAGCGACAGCCGCTTCACCCTGATCTATGGCAACCGCAGCAGCCACAGCATGATGTTCCGTCAGACGCTGGCCGATCTGAAAGATCGCTATCCGCAGCGTTTACAGGTGATTCATCTGTTCAGCCAGGAATCGATGGACAGCGACTTGCTACAGGGGCGTATTGACGGCGACAAACTGCGCGTGCTGTCTGAGCATCTGCTTGATTTCAGCCGCTTTGACGACGCCTTTATCTGCGGCCCGTCGGCGATGATGGACGACGCTGAAACCACGCTGCGTGCGCTGGGAATGCCGGAAAAAGCCATTCACCTTGAGCGCTTCAATACGCCGGGGACCAGCGTTAAACGCGCCACTGGCGTACAGGCAGAAGGGCGCACGGTGACGTTGCGTCAGGACGGTCGTGAACGTCTGATTTCACTGACTGCCGATGACGACAGCATTCTCGATGCCGCGCTGCGTCAGGGGGCCGACTTACCGTTTGCCTGCAAAGGCGGCGTTTGTGCCACCTGCAAATGCAAAGTGGTGCGCGGCGAAGTGGCGATGGCCGCCAACTACAGCCTCGAAGCCGACGAACTGGCAGCAGGTTACGTGCTGAGCTGTCAGGCGCTGCCAACCAGTGGCGATGTGGTGGTCGACTTTGATGCGCGGGGGATGGCATGAGCGAACTCCTTATTACCCGTCATGACCGCGTTTTACAACTGACGCTGAACCGTCCGCAGGCTCGTAATGCGCTGAATAATGCGCTGCTGACCCAGCTTGCCGAGGCGCTGGAAAGTGCGGCAACGGACGACACGGTGAGCGTGTGCGTGATTAGCGGTAATACCCGTTATTTCGCGGCAGGTGCCGATCTCAATGAAATGGCGGAAAAAGATCTGCCCGCCACCTTCGACGATATTCGCCCGCGCTTATGGGCGCGTATCGATGCCTTTAACAAGCCGCTGATTGCGGTGGTCAACGGCTACGCGCTGGGCGCGGGCTGCGAGCTGGCGCTGCTGTGCGACCTGGTGATTGCCGGGGATAACGCCCGTTTTGGGCTGCCGGAAATCACCCTCGGCACCATGCCGGGCGCGGGCGGCACCCAGCGTTTGATTCGCAGCGTCGGGAAAGCGCTGGCCAGCCGCATGGTACTGAGCGGTGAAAGCATTGATGCTCAGCGGGCACAGCAGGCGGGGCTGGTCAGCGATATCCACCCAGCCAACCTTTCTGACGAATACGCACTGAAGCTGGCGGCGACGATTGCCCGCCACTCGCCGCTGGCGCTGCGTGCCGCCAAACAGTCGTTACGTCTGGCGCAGGAGGTCAGTTTGCAGGCCGGGCTAACCCAGGAGCGCCAGCTGTTTACCGTGCTGAGCGCCACCGAAGACCGTCGCGAAGGCATCGCTGCCTTTTTAGAAAAACGCACCCCAGCCTTCAAAGGACGTTAACCGTGGACGCATTCATTCTTAGCGATATCGACCAGGGCGTGATGACCCTCACCCTGAACCGCCCGGACCGACTCAACAGCTTTAACGACGCCATGCACCAGCAGTTGTCCGAATGCCTGAAGCAGGCTGAACGCGACGAGACCATTCGCTGCCTGCTGATTACCGGTGCTGGGCGCGGTTTTTGTGCCGGACAGGATCTGAACGATCGTAACGTTGACCCAAGCGGCCCCGCACCGGATTTAGGCATGTCGGTGGAGCGTTTTTATAACCCGCTGGTGCGCCGCTTAGCCGCGTTGCCGAAGCCGGTGATTTGCGCGGTCAACGGCGTGGCGGCAGGTGCCGGTGCCACGCTGGCGCTGGGCTGCGATATCGTGCTGGCGGCGCGTTCTGCGAAATTTGTGATGGCTTTCAGCAAGCTAGGTCTGGTACCGGACTGCGGCGGTAGCTGGGTATTACCGCGCGTCACTACCCGCGCCCGCGCGATGGGGTTGATGCTGCTGGGCGACAGCTTGAGCGCAGAACAAGCCGCGCAGTGGGGCATGATCTGGCAACTGGTTGATGACGCAGAGCTGAAAGACACCAGCCTGGCGCTGGCGCGCCATCTGGCTTCCCAACCCACCTACGGTTTAGGGCTCATCAAGAAAGCGTTGCAGCTGGCGGAAACCAACTCCCTGGATGACCAGCTTGACGTTGAGCGCGATTTCCAGCGCCTTGCCGGGCGCAGCGACGACTACCGCGAGGGCGTCAGCGCCTTCCTCGGCAAACGTCCTCCACAGTTCAGCGGGAAATAAGCCATGACGCAAACACTCCACACCGTCGCCGTGATTGGCGGTGGCACCATGGGCGCAGGCATCGTTGAAGTGGCTGCCAGCGTCGGGCATTCGGTACTGCTGTATGACATTTCCGCCGACGCGATTACTCGCGCCATCGACGGTATTGCCCAGCGTCTGGATTCCCGCGTCAGTCGCGGGAAAATCAGCGCCGAGCAAGCACAGATGCTGCTGGCGCGTATTACTCCGGCAACTGAACTGAATCAACTTGCGGATGCGCAACTGGTGATCGAAGCCGCGTCCGAGCGTCTGGAGATCAAACTGGCGCTGTTCAGCCAGTTGGCGGAGATCTGTTCCCCGTCGACGCTGCTGACCAGCAATACCTCGTCGATTTCCATTACCGCCATTGCCGCTGGCATTAAACACCCCGAGCGCGTAGCCGGGCTGCATTTCTTTAACCCGGCACCGGTGATGAAGCTGGTCGAAGTGGTCAGCGGTCTGGCGACCTCAGCCGAAGTGGTTGAGCAACTGTGCCAGTGCGTGAGCGCCTGGGGCAAACAGCCGGTGCGCTGCCGTTCAACGCCGGGCTTTATCGTCAACCGCGTGGCGCGGCCGTTTTACGCCGAAGCCTGGCGGGCGCTGGAAGAGCAGGTGGCGGCGCCTGAAGTGATTGACGCCGCATTGCGCGACGGCGGCGGGTTCCCGATGGGGCCGCTGGCGCTGACCGATCTTATCGGCCAGGACGTCAATTTTGCGGTGACCTGTTCGGTGTTTAACGCTTTCTGGCAGGACCGACGTTTTCTGCCGTCGCTGCTGCAACAGGAGCTGGCCATTGCCGGGCGTCTGGGTAAGAAAAGCGGTCACGGTGTTTATCGCTGGCCTGTTGAAGCACAGCCGGAACTGGCGCTGGCTGTGGTGTCTGCGGAATATGCTGCAAAGAGCGTTAAGCGTGACGTTGTCACTGAATTAGACGATGTGCTGCTGCTGGAAACCACGGGTGAAACCGCGCTGGCCTTAAGTGTGCAGCACAACCGCCCGGTGGTGGTGTACGACTACGCGGCGGGCGACACGGTAGTGCTGGCAAGTGCTGCCACCAATTCACAAGCCGCCACCGATAAAGCGGTTTATTTCTTCCAGCAGCAGGGCAAAAAGGTGCTGCACATCGCCGATTATCCCGGTCTGCTGGTGTGGCGCACGGTGGCGATGCTGGCGAACGAAGCGCTGGACGCGCTGCAAAAAGGCGTTGCCAGCGCCGAGGATATTGATACCGCCATGCGTCTGGGCGTCAACTACCCGCGCGGCCCGATTGGCTGGGGTGAATCACTGGGCTGGGGGCGCGTCCTGCGTCTGCTGGAGAATCTGCAACAGCATTACGGCGAAGAACGCTATCGCCCGAGTGCGCTGCTGCGCGAAAAAGCGCTACTGGAGATGCGTCATGAGTAATGAAGCCTGGCGCAACGCTCGCGCCATGTATGAGAACGATACCTGTGCGAAAACGCTGGGTATCAAGATTATCGAAATGGACGAAGGCTACGCGCAGATGACCATGGCGGTGTCACCGAATATGTTGAACGGCCATCAAACCTGCCACGGTGGACAACTGTTTTCGCTGGCAGATACCGCATTCGCCTACGCCTGCAACAGCCAGGGGCTGGCGGCGGTGGCCTCTGCCGCCAGTATCGATTTCCTGCGTCCGGCCTTTGTTGGTGAACTGCTGACCGCCACCGCGCGGGTCAAGCAGCAGGGCAAACTGACCGGCGTTTACGACATTGAAATTATCAACCAGCAGCAAAAAATCGTGGCCCTCTTTCGCGGGAAATCGCACCGCATCGGCGGCACCATTACAGGAGAAGTCTAATGCGTGATGCGTTTATTTGTGACGGCATTCGTACCCCGATTGGTCGCTACGGCGGCGCGTTGGCCGGCGTTCGCGCCGACGATCTGGCGGCCATTCCGCTGCGGGAATTACTCAACCGGAATCCGAAGTTGGATGCCAGCGCCATCGACGATGTGATCTTCGGCTGTGCTAATCAGGCGGGGGAAGATAACCGTAACGTGGCGCATATGGCGACGCTGCTGGCGGGTTATCCGCACTCTGTGGCGGGCACGACCATCAACCGCCTGTGCGGTTCCGGTCTGGACGCAATTGGCTTTGCCGCTCGGGCGATTAAAGCCGGTGATGCGGATCTGCTGATTGCCGGTGGCGTGGAATCTATGTCCCGTGCGCCGTTTGTGATGGGCAAAGCCACCTCGCCGTTTCAGCGTCAGGCGGAGATGTTTGATACCACCATCGGCTGGCGTTTTGTGAACCCGCTCATGCAGCAACAATTTGGAACTGACAGCATGCCGGAAACGGCGGAGAATGTAGCTGAATTGTTAAATATCAGCCGCGAAGATCAGGACGCCTTTGCTTATCGCAGCCAGCAGCGCACGGCACAAGCTCAGCGCGACGGCATTCTGGCGCAGGAAATTGTGCCAGTGCAGATTATTGGCAAGAAGGGCGTGGTCAGCGCGGTGCGTGATGATGAACATCCGCGTGCGGAAACCACCCTCGAACAACTCTCTTCACTGAAAACCCCGTTCCGTAAAGGCGGCGTAATTACCGCCGGGAACGCCTCCGGCGTGAACGACGGTGCGGCGGCGATGATTATTGCCAGCGCAGAACAGGCAAAGGCGCAGGGGCTGACGCCGCGAGCACGCATCGTAGCGATGGCGACGGCGGGTGTGGAGCCGAAGTTTATGGGGCTGGGGCCGGTACCGGCAGTGCGTAAAGTGCTGGAGCGTGCCGGGCTGAATATTAACGATATGGATGTGATTGAGTTGAACGAAGCCTTTGCCGCTCAGGCGCTGGGCGTGATGCGCCAGCTCGGTCTGGCAGATGATGCTGAGCACGTGAATCCCAACGGTGGCGCCATCGCCTTAGGCCACCCGTTGGGAATGAGCGGCGTGCGCTTAGCGCTGGCGGCAACGTTGGAACTGGAACGACGCAATGGACGCTATGCGCTGTGTACGATGTGTATTGGCGTGGGCCAGGGTATCGCCCTGATCCTCGAGCGAGTGTGAGCTAATTGACCTGCGGATACCCTACAAAATGACAACAACATTAGATCCGATTGAAACTGCATCGCGTGACGAATTACAGGCTCTGCAAACCGAACGTCTGAAGTGGACGTTAAAACACGCCTATGAAAATGTGCCGATGTATCGCCGTAAGTTCGATGCGGCGGGCGTTCATCCGGATGATTTCCGTGAGCTGAGTGACCTAAGCAAGTTTCCCTGCACCACCAAGCAGGACCTGCGTGATAACTATCCGTTCGACACCTTCGCGGTGCCGATGGAGCAGGTGGTGCGTATCCATGCGTCGTCTGGCACCACCGGCAAACCGACCGTCGTCGGCTATACGCAAAACGACATCGACACCTGGGCCAATATCGTGGCGCGCTCCCTGCGTGCTGCGGGCGGTACGGCGAAAGACAAAATCCACGTCGCCTACGGCTATGGCCTGTTTACCGGCGGCCTGGGCGCACATTACGGCGCGGAACGTTTAGGGGCCACAGTGATCCCGATGTCCGGCGGACAAACTGAGAAACAGGCGCAGCTGATTCGTGATTTCAAGCCTGACATGATCATGGTGACGCCGTCTTACTGCCTGAATCTGATTGAAGAACTCGAACGCCAGATGGGCGGCGACGCGCGCGGCTGTTCGCTGCGAACCGGCGTGTTTGGCGCCGAGCCGTGGACGGCGGGAATGCGCGCAGAAATTGAACGTCGCCTCGGCATTACCGCACTGGATATTTACGGCTTGTCTGAAGTGATGGGGCCGGGCGTGGCGATGGAATGTATTGAAACCGGCGACGGCCCGACTATCTGGGAAGATCATTTCTTCCCGGAAGTGGTTAACCCGGAAGACGGCACGCCGCTGGCCGACGGCGAGCATGGCGAACTGCTGTTCACCACCCTGACCAAAGAAGCGTTGCCGGTGATCCGCTACCGCACCCGCGACCTGACGCGCCTGCTACCGGGCACCGCCCGCACCATGCGCCGGATGGATCGCATCAGCGGGCGCAGCGATGACATGCTGATTATTCGCGGCGTTAACGTCTTCCCGTCGCAGCTGGAAGAAGAGATCCTCAAGATTGAGCATCTGGCGCCGCATTATCAGCTGGAAGTGGATCGTCGCGGGCATCTTGATTCACTTTCCGTGCGCGTGGAGCTAAAAGAGAGCGGTCTGGCGCTGGACCATGAGCAGCGCTGTCAGATTTGCCACCATCTGCGTCACCGCATTAAGTCGATGGTCGGTATTTCTACTGACGTGAGTATTGTGAACTGCGGCAGTATTCCACGCTCCGAAGGCAAAGCGTGCCGCGTGTTTGATTTGCGTAAAGTCGCAGCAAACGGTTAAGACTCGTAGGCCTGATAAGCGCAGCGCCATCAGGCGAAAGCGCACAGATTGCCGGATGGCGGCGTTGCCTTATCCGGCCTACCAATTCCCGCCGTTTCGCGGAATTATTCCTGTGCTATGATTCAAAAAGGATATAAATAACAACAGAATGAATCATATGGACAAACTCGACAGCTTTATTCAGCAGGCGGTGACCGCGATGCCCATTAGCGGTACCTCGCTTATCGCCTCGTTATACGGTGACTGCCTGTCCCAGCGTGGCGGCGAAGTGTGGCTCGGCAGCGTGGCGGCATTGCTTGAAGGACTCGGCTTTGGTGAACGCTTTGTGCGCACCGCGCTGTTTCGCCTTAATAAAGAAGAGTGGCTGGACGTGGTGCGCATTGGCCGGCGCAGCTTCTACCGCCTGAGTGATAAAGGCCTGCGCCTGACACGACGCGCCGAAAGCAAAATTTATCGCGCCAGTGCCCCGGAATGGGACGGCACCTGGCTGTTGTTACTTTCTGAAGGGCTAGAAAAAAATACCCTTAATGAAGTTAAAAAGCAGCTGATTTGGCAGGGGTTCGGCGTCCTTGCGCCAAGCCTGCTGGCCTCGCCGTCGCAAAAGCTGGCGGATGTGCAGTCGCTACTACACGAAGCGGGCGTGGCGGAAAATGTGATTGTATTTGAAGCACATTCACCGCTGGCCATTTCTCGCGCTGCGCTGCGTGAGCGTGTGGAAGAGTGCTGGCAGTTGACCGAACAGAACGCCATGTACGAGGCGTTTATCACATTGTTCCGCCCGCTGTTGCCGCTGCTGCGTGACGCCGAGGCGGATGAGCTGACGCCGGAACGCTGCTTCCAGATCCGTCTGTTGCTGATCCATTTCTATCGTCGGGTGGTACTGAAAGATCCGCTGTTACCAGAGGAACTGCTGCCCGCCCACTGGCTGGGTCAGACCGCACGCCAGTTGTGTATCAATATCTATCAACGCGTCGCGCCCGGTGCTCAGGCTTTTGTCAGTGAAAAAGGCGAAAGTTCAGTGGGCGAACTGCCCGCGCCGGGGCCGCTCTATTATCAACGCTTTGGTGGATTAGCCGAGGCGTAACAGGAGAAGCCATGCCGATTTACCAGATGGACGGTATGATCCCCGTCGTACCTAACGAAAGCTATGTTCATCCAACCGCCGTACTGATTGGCGATGTGATCCTCGGCAAAGGGGTTTACGTGGGTCCTAACGCTAGCCTGCGCGGCGATTTTGGTCGTATCGTGGTGAAAGATGGCGCGAATATTCAAGATAACTGCGTAATGCACGGTTTCCCGGGCCAGGACACTGTGGTGGAAGAAGACGGGCATATCGGCCACGGTGCCATTCTGCACGGTTGCGTAATTGGCCGTAATGCGCTGGTCGGTATGAGCGCGGTGATTATCGATGGGGCGACCATTGGTGAAAACAGTATTGTCGGTGCGTCGGCGTTTGTAAAAGCCCGGGCTGAGATGCCCGCCAACCATCTGATTGTCGGTAGTCCGGCAAAAGCGATTCGCACCCTAACCGAGCAGGAACTGACGTGGAAGAAGCAGGGCACCCGTGAATATCAGGTACTGGTGGAACGCTGTCAGCACACGCTTTCTGAAGTGCAACCGCTGACCGAAGCGGAGCCCGACCGTAAGCGGCTGGAGTTTGATGAAGATCTGAAGCCGAAATCAGCGAGTTAGCTCGGGGCAAGCGGGCGTCGGGTTACCGGCGTTGTCATCGGGGTGACAACGCCGGGCACAATGTTCTTATCAGAACTGATAGCTGGCGGTGACGCTGACGTTACGCGGTTCACCATAGACGATAGAGCCGTCAATGTTGGTGTCGTAAGTCTTATCGAACAGGTTGTTCAGGTTGCCCTGCAGGGAGAAGTTTTTTGTCACCTGGTAACGGGTGAATAAATCTACCAATGCGTAGCTACCCTGTTCGGCACGGAACGTCCCGTACGGCGTCACGGTATCGCTGTAAACGCGATTCTGCCAGTTAACACCACCGCCGACGGTCAGCTCCGGTATCGCTGGCAGACGATAACGGGTGAACAGTTTCACCGTAGTACGTGGCAGGTTTGGGTTCACCGCCTTGCCTTCGTTATCTTCAGCAACGTAGCGCGTTGCGCCAAACGTCATCTGCCAGTTATCGGTGATTGCACCGTTCACTTCGAATTCAACCCCTTTGCTGACTGTACCATTGCTCGACTTATAGGCCGTTTCGCCATTGCTGCCGGCAATTGGCGTACCGGTAGACTGTGCCAGGTTATCCTGTTCGATACGGAATACCGCAAGGGTGGTGGTCAGGCGACTGTTCATCCAGTCCGACTTTAACCCCATCTCATAGTTGTTACCGGTGATCGGGGAGAGGTATTTACCCGAACTGTCACGTTTGTTCTGTGGCTGGAAGATAGAGGTATAGCTGGCGTAAGTTGACCAGTTATCATCAATGTCATACACCAGACCGGCATACGGTGTGGTGTGATTTTTTTCCATGCTGTAGGTCAGGGTGTCGATACGCCAGTTGGTATAACGCGCGCCGAGGATCAAGTGCAGCGGGTCGGCCAGCGAAACACGCGTCGCCGCGTAGAGCGATTTCATGTGGGTGGTATCGTCCTGGGCCAGCGATTGTGGACGCCAGTTAGTCTCAGGAATATTACCGTCGAAGTTATTGAAATTCCCCACTTCGTTCGGATACACGTTATCCCAGGCATTGACATAACGGTTGTTTTGTTTGCTGTAGCTGCCGCCGAGCATCAGGTTATGTTGACGACCAAACAGGTCGTAGCCACCGTCGGCGAACAGATCAACCGCATCGATCTTACGCTTGCCGCTGTTCCACCCCGTACCGCCGACGTTGTCGAAGCCAGGTCCATAATTAGCATAAGGGCCGACCAGCATACCGGTGTTTTTGTCGACATAGGCATCGATGTACATTGTTTTGCTGTCGAACTTAACCTCAGAGTGGGTAGCGTTCAGGGTTGTCTGCCAGGTATCGGCAAAACGCTGTTTCAGCGTGACAAAGACTTTGTTGATGTCTTTGTCATTGTAGGCCCAGTCCGGAGCCGTGCTGCGCGAACGGTCATAGCTGTTTTTGCTGCCGTCGGTATTCCAGCGCGGCAGGCCACCCCAGGTTGGGCTGTTAACGTCAATACGCTGGTATTCATAACCGGCAGACAGGCTGGTGGTGTCACCCAGATCCGCATCGACAATCCCGGAGAAGAACATTTTTTCGCTGTTGTAGCGGTCAAGCCAGGAGTCGTTATTCTGATATCCGGCGACGATGCGAGCGCGCACATTGCCATCTTCGGTTAACGGACTCTGTAAATCAGTGACATAGCGCTGTTTATTCCAGCTGCCGTATTCTGCCGACACATTACCGGTGAACTCGCGGCTGGTGGCGTGTTTACGAATCATGTTAATGGAGGCTGAAGGATTGCCCGTTCCGGTCATCAAACCGTTCGCTCCGCGCACCACTTCTACGCGTTCAAACAAGGCGGTGTCGGAAAGTGCATCGCCGAGGTTCCAGCGGGATTCAAAATAGGTCGGGATCCCGTCGACCATATAGTTATCAATCTCAAAACCGCGGGAAAAATAGCTGTTACGATCGGAGTCAGCCTGGCTTTTACTGATACCGAGCGTATTGTCCATCACATCACCGAGAGTCTGTAACTGCTGATCTTCCATGCGCTGCTGGCTAACGATAGTGACCGACTGAGGTATATCGCGCTGGGTCATCTGCATTTTGGTGCCCGCTGTCGTCGACTTCACGCTGTAATCCTGTTCTTCGCCGGATGCCGAGCCTGCGGTGGCTGAACCATCAACGATTACCGTATCTTCGTTGGCGGCGAAGCCTGAAGCGGGAATAAAAGCCATGGCAATACAGACGGTAAGCAAGGAAGGGGCGAGTGCGGGTTGACGCTGAGAATCCCGGTTGTATGTTGTGAAAGACATCAATAAGTCCTTGATAATTATTAATATTAAGTTCTAATCACCGTTGCGGGTGATGAACCCTTTTGTTGTTAACTATTAAATTTGTATGTAAATGCAAATGCGAAATATACGCATTCATATTCAACGTGTAAACAGATGCTACAGAGATAAATGAAATATTGTTTCAGTACTATGTCTGAGCAATAGCGGCGGTAAATGGTTATAAGAACAGCGGAGGGGGAGCTTTTTGCTTAAAAAATCGGGGGTTAAAGTTGAAAGAGCGTGAGTAACTCGCTCATACTCTATACTCGCAGAGTCGCTCGGCGTAGCATGGCACAACGCATGGGCTGTTAATGAAAAAGGAAAACGTCGTGGCAGAAGAAACTATATTCAGCAAAATTATTCGTCGTGAAATTCCCTCAGACATCGTGTATCAGGACGAACTGGTAACCGCGTTTCGTGATATTTCACCTCAGGCACCCACGCATATCCTGATCATTCCCAACGTTCTGATCCCAACCGTTAACGATGTAACGGCAGAACATGAGCAGGCGTTGGGCCGAATGATCACCGTGGCGGCCAAAATCGCCGAGCAGGAAGGTATTGCCGAAGATGGCTACCGTTTGATCATGAATACCAATCGCCACGGTGGACAAGAGGTGTATCACATCCACATGCATCTGCTAGGGGGCCGTGTGTTGGGGCCAATGCTTGCACATAAAGGTCTATGATAATGACCAGAGGATGCATCGCGCTGACGCTGGGCTTACTGTTGCTGGCTGGCTGTCGTTCACACCCCGAAATTCCGGTCAGTGATGAACAGTCTCTGGTGATGGAATCAACAATACTGGCCGCGGGTATAACAGCAGAACAACCTGCGTTAACCACGTCTGATATTCAGCCTTCGGCATCCTCACGACTCTATAACGAAAGGCAAGAACCCGTCACCGTTCATTATCGGTTTTACTGGTATGACGCCAGAGGGCTGGAAATGCACCCTCTGGAGGCACCACGTAGCGTTACGATTCCGGCACGTTCGTCGGTGACATTGTATGGCAGCGCCAATTTTCTGGGGGCGCACAAGGTTAGACTTTATCTTTATTTGTAAGAGGTGAATCTTGATGATCAAATTGAATCGCTACGCCGTGGTTGCTGCGCTGGCGATATTTCTCTCTGGCTGTGTGGCGCAACGTGAGCCTGCACCGGTAGATGAAGTAAAACCGGTACCGGAACAGCCCGCGCAGCCGCAACAGCCTGTGCCGGTTGTACCTACAGTGCCGACCATTCCGCAGCAGCCGGGTCCGATTGAACATGAGGATCAAACGGCGCAGCCCGCTCCGCGAGTACGTCATTATGACTGGAACGGGGCGATGCAGCCGATGGTGGGCAAAATGCTGCAGGCGGATGGCGTAAAAGCCGGGGGCGTTCTGCTGGTCGACAGCGTGAACAACCGCACTAACGGTTCACTTAATGCAGGGGAAGCCACCGAGACGCTGCGCAATGCCCTGGCGAATAACGGGAAATTTACCCTGGTTTCGGCGCAGCAACTGGCGATAGCGAAGCAGCAACTCGGTTTATCACCGCACGACAGCTTAGGCACGCGCAGCAAAGCGATTGGCATTGCCCGTAACGTCGGTGCCCAGTATGTGCTGTATTCCAGCGCATCCGGTAACGTCAATACGCCATCACTGCAAATGCAATTAATGCTGGTACAAACGGGTGAGATAATCTGGTCAGGTAAAGGTGCCGTTCAGCAACAATAAGCCATTGACGCGCGATGAGGTGTTGTCGCGCTATTTCCCGCAGTATCGTCCCGTCGCAGCTGGTAAGCTTGGCTTGAGCGGCGGGAGCTGCGTCATTGAACATCATTCCCATCGCCTCGTACTGCGCCGTCATCACGATCCTGACGCGCCAGAGTCGCATTTTTTACGCCACTATCATGCGCTAAAACGCCTGTCGGACAGCCTGGCTCCTGAACCTCGTTTTTATACGCGCGGGTGGATGGCCATCGACTATTTTCACGGTAAGGTCGATTCCAGATTACCGGAAGCCGACGAACTCGCGCGCTTACTGTATCATCTTCACCAACAACCCCATTTTGGCTGGCGAGTGAGTCTGCTGCCGTTGCTGGAACAGTACTGGCAGTGTTGTGATCCGACGCGTCGCACATCGCGCTGGTTACGTGTGCTAAAGCGTCTGAGAAAACGACGGGAACCTCATCCCTTGCGTTTGGGGCCTTTGCATATGGATGTCCACGGCGACAACATTGTGCATACGGCGTCAGGTCTGCGGTTGATTGACTGGGAGTATGCCGGGGACGGCGATATCGCCCTCGAGCTGGCGGCAGTGTGGGTCGCTGACGAGTCGCAACATCGCGAGTTGGTCAACGCCTATGCCCGCCATGCGCATATTGACCCAAACGTTCTGTGGCGGCAGATCAGACAGTGGCAACCCTGGATACTGATGCTGAAGGCGGGGTGGTTTGAGTATCGCTGGCAACAGACTGGCGATCGACAATTTATCAGGCTGGCCGATGACACCTGGCGGCAGCTAACCATGAAAGGATAAGGAGAGCAGTGTGGGTCCAGTAATGTTGGATGTTGAAGGGTATGAGCTGGACGCGGAAGAGCGTGAGATTTTGGCGCACCCGTTGGTGGGTGGTTTAATCCTCTTTACCCGCAATTACCACGACCCGGAACAGTTACGTGAATTAGTGCGTCAGATCCGCGCGGCGTCACGTAATCATCTGGTGGTGGCGGTGGATCAAGAAGGCGGGCGCGTGCAGCGTTTTCGCGAAGGCTTTACCCGCCTGCCAGCGGCACAATCCTTTGCCGCACTGCACGGTCTGGAAGAGGGTGGAAAGCTGGCTGAAAACGCCGGATGGTTGATGGCCAGCGAGATGATTGCGATGGACATTGATATCAGTTTTGCCCCCGTTTTGGATGTCGGCCATATTAGTGCCGCGATTGGCGAGCGTTCGTATCATGCCGATCCGCTAAAAGCGCTGGCGATGGCGACGCGCTTTATCGACGGTATGCACGCGGCAGGCATGAAAACCACCGGGAAACATTTCCCTGGACATGGGGCAGTGACGGCGGATTCACACAAAGAAACGCCCACCGATCCGCGACCGGAAGCTGAAATTCGCGCTAACGATATGTCGGTGTTCCAGGCGCTTATTACGGAAAACAAACTCGACGCGATTATGCCTGCGCACGTGATTTATAGCGAAGTAGACTCCCGCCCGGCGAGTGGTTCACCGCACTGGCTAAAAACGGTCCTGCGTCAGGAGCTTGGTTTTGACGGTGTGATTTTCTCTGACGATCTGTCGATGGAAGGTGCGGCAATCATGGGGAGCTATGCAGAGCGAGGCCAGGCATCGCTGGATGCAGGTTGCGATATGATCCTGGTCTGCAATAATCGTAAAGGGGCAGTCAGTGTGTTAGATAATCTGTCGCCGATCAATGCAGAGCGTGTTACACGTTTGTATCATAAAGGTTCATTTTCGCGTCAGGAACTGATGGACTCGGATCGCTGGAAAACAATCAGCGCCCAGCTCAACCAGCTTCATGAACGCTGGCAGGAAGAGAAAGCAGGTCATTAACGCAAGTTTGCGAGGATGCGATGATTATCTATTTACACGGTTTTGACTCTAACAGTCCGGGCAACCACGAGAAAGTGTTGCAATTACAGTTTATTGACCCGGATGTCAGGCTGATTAGCTACAGTACACGGCATCCTAAACATGATATGCAGCATCTGCTGAAAGAAGTAGATAAAATGTTGCAGCTTAATGTCGACGACCGACCGCTGATTTGCGGTGTGGGTCTGGGCGGCTACTGGGCAGAAAGGATTGGTTTTCTGTGTGATATTCGCCAGGTGGTGTTTAACCCTAACTTGTTCCCGAATGAGAACATGGAAGGAAAAATCGACAGGCCGGAAGAGTACGCTGACATCGCCACAAAATGCGTGACCAATTTCCGTGAGAAGAATCGCGACCGGTGTCTGGTCATTCTGTCACGGCATGATGAAGCGCTGAACAGCCAGCGTTCTTCCGAAGAGCTGCATCACTACTATGAAATTGTATGGGACGAAGATCAGACCCATAAATTTAAAAATATCTCCCCACATTTGCAGCGAATCAAAGCCTTTAAGACGTTAGGTTAGTCACTCACCCACGTTTAACAAAGCCAGCCTGCGGGCTGGTTTTTTTATCTTTAAAATTCCAGTTGTCTATCTTTTCAGCATCAAAACTTGATGCACATCAAATTTGGTATGACCAATGCACCGTTCGTGTTATTCTCAGTCTCGAAGGACATTTTCATTATCGTAACGTGTTGTTAATTAAAGGCTATGCCTATAACGTTTAATTAACAATTGGTTAATAAAATTTAAGGGGGTCACGTTGACTACACCATTGAAAAGGATCGTGATTGTCGGCGGCGGTGCTGGCGGACTGGAAATGGCGACGCAGCTCGGTAAAAAGCTGGGGCGCAAGAAGAAGGCCAAAATCACGCTGGTAGACAGAAATCACAGCCATCTATGGAAACCGTTGCTGCACGAAGTGGCAACCGGATCGCTGGATGAGGGTGTTGATGCACTGAGCTATCTGGCGCATGCCCGTAACCACGGCTTTGAATTCCAGCTGGGTTCGGTTATGGATATCGATCGTGAAGCGAAGACTATTACTATCGCTGAGCTGCGCGATGAGAAAGGTGAACTGCTGGTTCCTGAGCGCAAAGTGGCGTATGACACGCTGGTAATGGCGTTGGGTAGTACCTCCAATGATTTCAACACGCCGGGCGTCAAAGATCATTGCATCTTCCTTGATAACCCGCATCAGGCTCGCCGTTTCCATCAGGAAATGCTGAACCTGTTCCTGAAATATTCGGCGAATTTGGGCGCTAACGGCAAAGTGAATATCGCTATTGTCGGTGGTGGTGCGACGGGCGTTGAGCTGTCGGCTGAACTGCATAATGCGGTGAAACAGCTGCACAGCTACGGCTACAAAGGGTTAACCAACGAAGCGCTGAACGTGACGCTGGTGGAAGCCGGTGAGCGTATTCTGCCTGCGTTGCCGCCACGTATTTCCAGCGCGGCTCATAATGAGCTGACCAAGCTGGGCGTGCGTGTGCTGACGCAGACGATGGTGACCAGCGCTGATGAAGGCGGTCTGCACACCAAAGA
This sequence comes from Citrobacter sp. KH_055_1, assembly GCF_057838705.1. Taxonomy (NCBI): domain Bacteria; kingdom Pseudomonadati; phylum Pseudomonadota; class Gammaproteobacteria; order Enterobacterales; family Enterobacteriaceae; genus Citrobacter; species Citrobacter sp. KH_055_1. The sequence continues at coordinate 2,738,641 of NZ_CM174473.1, read as the reverse complement.
CGGCGAGTATATTGAAGCCGATCTGATGGTCTGGGCGGCAGGTATCAAAGCGCCAGACTTTATGAAGGATATTGGCGGTCTGGAAACGAACCGCATTAATCAGCTGGTGGTTGAACCGACTCTGCAGACGTCGCGCGACCCTGACGTGTACGCGATTGGTGACTGTGCCTCCTGCGCACGTCCGGAAGGGGGCTTTGTCCCGCCGCGCGCCCAGGCTGCACACCAGATGGCATCGTGCGCAATGAGCAACATTCTGGCGCAGATGAACGGCAAGCCGCTGAAGGCGTATCAGTATAAAGATCATGGCTCGCTGGTTTCACTGTCTAACTTCTCTACCGTTGGTAGCCTGATGGGCAACCTGACGCGCGGTTCGATGATGGTGGAAGGGCGCATTGCGCGCTTTGTCTACATCTCGCTGTACCGTATGCACCAGATTGCGCTGCACGGCTATTTCAAAACCGGCCTGATGATGCTGGTGGGTAGTATCAACCGTGTAATTCGCCCGCGCCTGAAACTGCACTAATATCGATGTGTGATGCCGGATGACGCTGTTCATCCGGCCCCTTCCTTAAGAGTTCTCTGAATCCTGCTGCTTTGCTTCCTTGTTCCGCTATTTTCATCCGTAATCTGATTGGCATTTTTCATCTCCTGTTGCAAAGTTGTTGCTAATAGCAAAAAAGGAGGAAGTCCCGTGAATAAATCAATGTTGGCGGGTATAGGGATTGGCGTAGCTGCTGCGCTGGGTGTGGCAGCAGTGGCCAGTCTTAACGTGTTTGAGCGTGGCCCACAATATGCACATGTTGTCTCTGCGACCCCGATTAAAGAAACGGTAAAAACGCCGCGTCAGGAATGCCGTAACGTGACGGTTACCCACCGTAAACCGGTGCAGGATGAAAATCGTATTGCGGGTTCAGTGCTGGGCGCTGTTGCGGGTGGGGTTATCGGTCATCAGTTTGGCGGCGGACGCGGTAAAGATATTGCCACCGTTGCAGGGGCATTAGGTGGCGGTTATGCCGGGAACCAGATCCAGGGTTCGATGCAGGAAAACGATACTTACACCAGTACGCAGCAGCGCTGTAAAACAGTGTATGACAAATCGGAAAAAATGCTGGGTTACGACGTGACCTACAAAATTGGCGATCAGCAGGGCAAAATCCGCATGGATAAAGACCCTGGCTCGCAAATCCCACTGGATAACAACGGCCAGTTGGTGCTGAATAACAACGCGTAAAATAGTCTTGCTCTGTACATTAATTAGCCCCCCATTCGCTCAGGCTGGGGGGCTTTTTTTATCAGAAGGTTAATGCGGAGTTCAGGCCAGAGGCGCGGTTTCTTCTTTCAGCAGTTCAGGCCACAGACGCAGCGTGGTCCGGGTTATCTGCATCAATTTCTCAAAAGTTGCCCCTTCGCGGGCGCTGATCGACATGCCTTGTAAAATACAGTTCAGAAATTCGGCCAGTTTCTGCGGATCGCAGTGTGCCGGAATTTCGCCATGTTGCTGGCGCTGGCGAAGAAACTGGGTCAGCGTTTGCTCCTGCATGGCATGGCGGGATTTCACCGTGTGCGCAATATCGCGAGAAGAGGCGGCAAGCGTTGCGGAGGTATTAATCATAAAACATCCTGCCGGGGTGTCTTTGCTAGTGAAGCAGGTGGCGATTGCCGTGAAATAGTCTTCCAGCGCACAGGTGAGGCTTTTTTCTTCGCAAAAGAGTTGGGCTTCGTGCTTTGCAGCGAAGCAGGTGATGTAGCGGTCCAACACGGCACGAAATAACCCTTCCTTATTGGTGAATTCCGCATACAGCGTGGGCGCTTTGGCACCGGTTGCTTCCACGAGATCGGCGAGCGAGGTCGCTTCATATCCGTGCTGCCAGAAGAGTGTCATGGCCTTATCAAGCGCGGCTTCCCTGTCGAACACTTTTGGTCGGCCACGGCTTTTTTTTGCACAACCTGTCGTTTCAGTTGTCATGGTGCCGTCGTACCTGGTTGGGTTTATTGAACAATCATTATAAAAATATTTGCCCACACTCTCCAGTGTATTCACGATAAAAATAATTTGTTTCTATTGATATGAAAAATAAGACCTTTGTATTTTATATAACGATCGTTATAAAAAACATTGACGTGTGACCTGGATCACATCTATGATTTCCCTATCGATCGTTAAGTTAATCTTTTCGACAGACATTCATCTGCATAAGGTCACTATTATGAAAAACGTAAAAACGCTGCTACTTGCTACGGTTCTGAGCTCACTTTCATTTGCCAGCTTTGCCGCTGTAGAAGTTCAGGCCACGCCTGAAGGCCAACAGAAGGTAGGGATTATCTCTGCGAATGCGGGGACTAACTTAGGTTCTCTGGAAGATCAACTGGCGCAGAAAGCAGATGAAATGGGGGCGAAATCGTTCCGTATTACCTCTGTGACCGGTCCTAACACTCTTCATGGTACAGCGGTAATCTACAAATAAGTTTTAACCCATCGCAATGCCACTGCGAGTTAACTAAAAAAACCCCCGCGGAATAACATCCAGCGGGGGTTTTTTATGGGCAACCGTTTACAGTGACTGCTGACTGACGTCGTGATGACGCGTTACGTCTACCGGCATCCCGGAACGCAGTTCCATAGCGTGTTCCATGACGGAGGCATCCGTTTGTGCTGCATTCTTAAACGTCTTCATCGACGCGTTCAGTACGATCGGCAGCACCTGCGGATCGTCATCAATATTTTCCGACAGCGGCTGATGCACTTCTACGAGGCGCACGCCGTTGGGTTCAACAGAGGCTTTGATTGGCGTGTTGATAATATTGACCTTGGTACCTGGCGTAACCTGACGGAATAAGGTTTCAATATCACCGTCGCGCAGGCGAATACAGCCAGAGCTGACGCGCATACCGATACCAAAATCAGCGTTGGTACCGTGAAGTAAATAGACTCCACCGTAAGCCGCCAGGCGGATGGCATGATGACCCATCGGGTTATCCGGACCCGCAGGGACGACGGCAGGCAGGTCGATACCATTGGCTTTGTAACGGGCGCGGATATTGGCCGTTGGGGTCCAGGTCGGGTTGGCTCGTTTATCAGAGATACTGGTTACCATGGTGGGGGTCAGGGTATCTCCGCCCAGTTGACCAATACCAATCGGATACACGGTCACCGAATTTTTACCTGGGTGATAATAGTACAGACGCAACTCGGCAAGATTAATCACAATCCCTTCGCGCGGGGCATCCGGTAGCAGGGTTTGCAGCGGAATGGTTAATACGCTACCGGCTCTTGGCACGAAAGGGTCGACGCCAGGATTAGCCTGTAGCAGCGCTAAAAAACCCACATTGTACTTTTTCGCAATGGCTTCCAGTGAACCGCCGTTATCTTCGACAACGTGTACGGTATTTTCACCCACCAGTCTGCTTCCTGGCGGAGGCAGCGGCCAGGTGTTCGCCTGGGCCGGAAGCGCCAGCGCAAGAGACGCGGCAAGCGTAAAATACGTCAGCCAGCGAGAGAATTGCTTATTGTTTAACATTGCCATAAGTCCATTGTTTTTACGTGGTTTTTATCATGTAAAAGTAAACAGGAATTATGGCGGTTTGCTGTGTCGGGAAGTGCAGGGAAGTGCAAAGAGTTTGTAAATTCAACTGGCCGGGTGCGTACGGTGAACTGCACCCGGCCTGATGGCTATGCTACGGCGTTTTCTTCCAGTTGGCGCATAAACTGACGCACCCACTCCATACGCGTTTTACGGTCAGCAAGGTCCTGAATAAACTTCAGGCGCGTGGGACCGTCCAGGCGGAAGTGCTGTGGTTGTTTTTGCAGCAAACCGATCAGCCACACTGGGTTGACGTGGTTTTTCTCTGCAAATTCAATGGTACCGCCTTTTTCATTACCCTCGAGCTTTCTGATACCCAGCTTTTGCGCCTGCTGGCGCAGACGGGCAATATCCAGCAGCGTGCGGGCAGGATCGGGCAGCAGGCCAAAGCGGTCGATTAGCTCGACCTTGATCTCTTCCAGTTCATTTTCACCCTTTGCACTGGCAATGCGTTTATAGAATGACAGTCGCGTGTTCACATCGGGAATGAAATCATCCGGCAACAGCGACGGCATGCGCAGTTCCACTTCGGTTTGTTGACTGGTGAGATCTTCCAGCGACGGCTCACGCCCTTCTTTGAGCGCATCCACCGCGTTCTCCAGCAGCTCCATATACAGCGAGAAACCGATGGTTTCCATTGAGCCGCTCTGGTCTTCACCCAGCAGTTCGCCTGCCCCGCGAATCTCGAGGTCGTGGGTCGCCAACGCAAAACCTGCACCCAAATCTTCCAGTGAGGCAATGGCTTCGAGGCGTTTTTGTGCGTCGGTGGTCATGGCTTTCGGGTGCGGTGTCAGCAGCCAGGCGTAGGCCTGGTGATGCGAGCGTCCCACGCGACCACGTAGCTGATGCAGCTGCGCCAGACCGAAGTGGTCCGCACGTTCGATGATAATCGTGTTGGCAGTCGGAATGTCGATCCCGGTTTCGATAATGGTGGTACACACCAGCACGTTAAATCGCTGGTGGTGGAAATCGTTCATCACGCGTTCCAGCTCGCGCTCGCGCATCTGTCCATGCCCGATGGCAATACGCGCTTCCGGCACCAGTTCTGCCAGCCTGTCGGCAGTTTTCTGGATGTTCTCAACGTCGTTGAACAGATAATAGACCTGACCGCCACGCAGCACTTCACGCAGAATGGCTTCGCGTACCACCAGATTGTCATACTCGCGTACAAAGGTTTTGACCGCCAGACGGCGGGCGGGCGGCGTGGCAATGATCGACAGATCGCGCATACCGCTCATCGCCATATTCAGCGTGCGAGGGATCGGCGTTGCGGTTAGCGTCAGAATATCCACGTCAGCGCGCATCGCTTTGATTCGCTCTTTATGCCGCACGCCGAAGCGGTGCTCTTCATCGACGATCAGCAGACCTAAATCTTTTAGCTTCACATCGCTTTGTAGCAGTTTGTGGGTACCGATAAGAATATCGATTTTACCTTCAGCGACCTGCTCCAGGATCTGCGCTTGCTCTTTGGCGCTACGAAAACGCGACAACATCTCAATGCGTACCGGCCAGTTGGCAAAGCGGTCACGGAAGTTGTCGAAGTGCTGCTGAGCAAGCAGGGTGGTCGGTACCAGTACGGCGACCTGTTTGTGGTTCTCGACGGCGAGGAAGGCGGCGCGCATCGCAACTTCGGTTTTACCGAAGCCAACGTCGCCGCAGACTAGTCGATCCATCGCCAGCGGCTGACACATATCGCTGAGTACCGCGTTAATGGCCTGCGCCTGATCGGGGGTGGTTTCAAACGGGAAGCTGTCGCAAAACAGCTGATACTGTTCGCGGTCATGCTTAAAGGCAAAGCCTTCTTTCGCCGCACGCTGGGCGTAGATGTCCAACAGTTCTGCTGCCACATCGCGCACTTTCTCGGCGGCTTTTTGCCGCGCACGTGACCAGGCGTCACCGCCGAGTTTATGCAGCGGCGCATTTTCTTCTGCACCACCGGCGTAACGGCTGATTAAATGTAATGACGACACGGGTACATACAGTTTGGCGTCGTTGGCGTAGGTGAGCATCAGGTATTCAGCGGTGATACCGCCTGCTTCCAGCGTGGTCATGCCGGCGTAGCGCCCCACGCCGTGCTCCAGATGCACCACCGGCTGACCGGGGTGCAACTCCGCCAGGTTGCGGATTAAGGTATCGGGGTTGATGGTGCGACGCGAATCCTGACGACGGCGCGCCACGCGCTCGCCGAGGAGATCGCTTTCGCAGATCAGCGCCAGATTACGTTTGCTATCAATAAACCCGTGTTCCGCCGAGCCAATCATCAGATAACGACCGGCATCGACCGCTTCATCGAGGCGCAAAATGCGCTTCGGCGCAATCTTGATACGGGCGAGCAGTTCACCGAGAGCTTCGCGACGGCCTTCACTTTCTACCGAGAAAATCACCGGACCGGTAAAGGCTTCAAGGAACTTACGTAATGCGTCCAACGGCGCTTTTTGCTGCGCCTGGACGGCCAGGTCTGGCAGCTTCTGGAACCCGAGGTTGGTATTCGCCGCTTTTTTCGGCAGGCTCTCGGTTTTCAGCTGAACGCGGGGCCAGCGTTTAAGTTCAGAGAACAGCTCATCCACCCGCAGCCACAGTGATTCCGGCGGCAGAAGTGGACGCATCGGGTCAACGCCCCGATTCTCAAAGCGTGACAGCGTGTCGGCCTGAAAGCGCTCGGCGCTGGTTTCTAGATCGCCGGTATTCACCAGCAGCGTATTGGCCGGGAAGTAGCTGAATAGCGGCGGCAACGGCTCGCTGAAAAACAGCGGCTGCCAGTATTCGATCCCGGCAGGAAGCGTACCTTTACTGACCTGCTGATAAATATGTTCCGCGTCGCGTTTCACCTCAAAGGTGTCGCGCCACTGGCTGCGAAACAGTTCGATAGCCGTTTTATCGGTGGGGAATTCGTGCGCGGGCAGCAGATTAATGGCGTCGACTTCTTCCAGCGTGCGCTGGGTATCGGTATCAAACAGACGCAAGCTGTCAATTTCATCATCAAAAAAATCAAGACGATAGGGAAACTCGCTGCCCATCGGGAACAGATCCAACAGTGCACCGCGCGTGGCATATTCACCGTGTTCCATGACTTGATCAACGTGGCGATAACCGGCACTTTCCAGCTGTTCACGCAGCGCGTCACGCGATAAACGCTGACCTTTTTTCATCACCAGCGCGTGACCGTGCAGATAGCTGTGCGGACACACGCGTTGCATCAGCGTGTTGACCGGTACGATCAGCACGCCGCGCTGCATGGACGGCAGTTGATATAGCGTGGAGAGCCGCGAGGAGATGATTTCCTGATGCGGTGAAAAACTGTCGTACGGGAGCGTTTCCCAATCCGCGAGGTTCATCACCATCTGGTCGGTAAACTGGCGAATTTCGTCATGCAGGCGCAGGGCATTTTGCATGTCAGGTGCGATGAGTACCACGGGGCCGGCGTGGTGTTCGGCAATGTCTGCCACCAGCGTGGCACAGGCGGCACCGGTAAGTTCACCTAACTGGCGCTGATCGCCAGCTTTCGCCGGGAGCGTGTAACGATGTTGTTCAGGCATTAGGTTGTCAGGATCTCGTTTAGATATACGTCTGATAAGCAATGTTCTTATTATCCGCAAACGTTTCTCATAAGCAAATTGATTCGCCCCCTGATGGGGGCAAAAAGCGCGTTAAGGTTAGCGCGAGGCGGCCGGTAAAGAGGGTGGGGAAAACAGCAGGTCGGCAACGGTTTTTTGTGAAATTTTGCGTACCAGCAGGCCAAACAAGGTACACAGCAGCAAACAGACAAACGGATAAATCAGCAGCAGGGCCAGTTCTGCATGCGCAGACCATTTAGCATGATTGATGACGGGAATCAGCGTTAAGCTGAACAGTTCGACCAAAATTCGGTGGGTTGTGTAGATGGCGATTGTGTTAGAGCCGATCACGCTTAATGGGCTGGTCGCACGCATACCGAAGCGTTGCTCGAACTGATAAAACAGCTTCATGATCAGCACAATGGAAACCAATGAAAGCAGCAGCGAAACGTTGGCCAGCCATGCGATGACCGCCAGAATCATCGTCAACGAGAACAGGATCGGGTGGCGGCGCAGCGGAACCTCTTTAATCCCTGCCATCAGCGTGCAGCCAAACCATGCCCCGAGACTGTAATACGCCAGATTACGTATCACGCTATTCATTCCCCACCACGGCGTCGGAAAAAAATTGACCGCCACACTGAGCAATACGAACAGAGCCAGCAGCGGCAGCGCCCAGCGGCTGAAAAGTTTGCACAGAATGAAGTAGACGATCAGCGCATACAGATACCATAAACTGGTGCTGGCGGTCAGCATGCCCCAGGAAAAGTCGCCGACGGAACCGGCATACGCGGCGTTGGCGGCCTGGCTCAGATCGCGCTCTGGTGCCAGCCAGTGATTGAGCATGGTGAGTGCCAGCCATTGCACCATTCCCCACAGCAGCAGTACCCAGGCAATATTCCAGATCCGTTTATCTACGCAGGTCGTCCAGCCCACGCCATCGATGTATCGACGGATCAGATATCCCGAAATAAAGAAAAACACCGGCATGCGAAACGGAGCCAGGTAAAGATTGAGGTAAATCCAGCACTTGGTCAGCAGTTCTGACAGCGGATGCTGAAAACTGGTGAGATGGGGGTAAAAGGTAATCACGGAATGGTAAATGACCACCAGGCAAATACATAACCCTTTGATTTGGTTAATCCATAGCTCTTTTTTTATCATTACGTCGACGTATCCGTAGTGTTAAACATAACCTGCTATCCTGCGGATGGCAGGCGTCGCTGTAATGCGTAACCGTCTGCATTTTTGTTTTTTCAGATAAAGATCAGGTATTAGGCTTGATGAGCAGGTGGTTCACTTTAGCGAATTGATTTGTTTATGCTTTTCAGAATAATGCTGACGAACACTTACGGTTCAGTCATTTACCCATTCCGCTTTCGCTTATATACTCGTGACTTTGCTAACAGCAACCAGACGGATTTCATGTATCAACCTGTCGCTCTATTCATCGGCCTGCGTTATATGCGTGGGCGTGCAGCAGATCGCTTCGGTCGTTTTGTTTCCTGGCTTTCCACCATTGGCATTACTCTTGGGGTAATGGCGCTGGTCACGGTATTGTCGGTGATGAACGGTTTCGAGCGTGAGCTGCAAAATAATATTCTTGGCCTGATGCCTCAGGCCATTCTCTCGTCAGAGCAGGGTTCTCTGAACCCGCAACAGCTGCCGGAAAACGCGGTGAAGCTGAGCGGTGTCAATCGTATTGCCCCGCTGACAACCGGTGATGTGGTTCTGCAAAGCGCGCGCAGCGTAGCGGTTGGCGTGATGCTGGGCATCGACCCGACGCAAAAAGATCCGCTTACGCCGTATTTGGTCAATGTGAAGCAAACCGATCTCGAGCCGGGTAAGTATAATGTCATCCTTGGCGAGCAGCTTGCCGGTCAGTTGGGCGTGAATCGTGGCGATCAAATCCGCGTTATGGTGCCGTCAGCCAGCCAGTTCACGCCGATGGGACGTCTGCCAAGCCAGCGTTTGTTTACGGTAATTGGCACCTTTGCCGCCAACAGTGAAGTCGATGGCTACCAGATGTTGACCAATATTCAGGATGCGTCACGCCTGATGCGCTACCCGGCGGGCAATATTACCGGCTGGCGTTTGTGGCTGAATGAACCGCTGAAGGTCGACACGTTGAGCCAGCAAACGCTGCCGCAAGGCACCAAATGGCAGGACTGGCGTGAGCGCAAAGGGGAATTATTCCAGGCTGTGCGGATGGAAAAAAACATGATGGGGCTGCTGTTGAGCCTGATCGTGGCGGTCGCGGCGTTTAACATTATTACCTCGTTGGGCCTGATGGTCATGGAGAAGCAAGGCGAAGTGGCGATTTTACAAACCCAGGGACTTACGCCGCGGCAAATCATGATGGTGTTTATGGTGCAGGGGGCCAGCGCCGGGATTATTGGCGCGCTACTGGGTGCCGCGTTGGGGGCATTACTTGCCAGCCAACTGAACAACCTGATGCCGATCATTGGGGCATTACTGGATGGCGCTGCGCTGCCGGTTGCCATTGAGCCGTTACAGGTTGTCGTCATTGCGCTGGTGGCCATGGCCATTGCGCTGCTGTCTACGCTTTATCCTTCCTGGCGCGCCGCCGCCACTCAACCCGCTGAGGCTTTACGTTATGAATAAGATCCTGTTGCAATGCGACAACCTGTGCAAACGCTATCAGGAAGGCACCGTGCAAACTGATGTGCTGCACGATGTCAGCTTTAGCGTTGGCGAGGGTGAAACGGTGGCGATTGTCGGCAGCTCTGGATCCGGTAAGAGTACGTTGCTGCATCTGCTGGGCGGACTGGATACGCCAACGTCGGGCGACGTTATTTTTAGCGGACAGCCGATGAGTAAACTCTCTTCGACGGCAAAAGCGGAACTGCGTAATCAAAAGCTCGGCTTTATTTACCAGTTTCACCATCTGCTGCCGGACTTTACCGCGCTGGAAAACGTGGCGATGCCGCTACTTATAGGCAAGAAAAAACCGGCTGAAATTACCGAGTGTGCACGCAATATGCTGAAAGCAGTAGGGTTGGATCATCGTGCCAGCCATCGCCCGTCTGAGCTGTCGGGCGGTGAGCGCCAGCGCGTGGCGATTGCCCGTGCGCTGGTCAATAACCCACGTCTGGTGCTGGCGGATGAACCCACCGGTAACCTTGATGCGCGCAACGCTGACAGTATTTTCGAGCTTCTGGGTGAGCTGAATCGCTCTCAGGGGACGGCATTTTTGGTGGTGACCCACGATCTGCAGTTGGCGAAGCGCATGAGCCGCCAGCTTGAAATGCGCGATGGTCGCCTGACGGCCGAACTGAGCCTGATGGGAGCTGAGTAATGGCTGCGCCTTTATCGTTATTGATTGGCTTACGCTTTAGCCGTGGTCGGCGGCGTGGGGGCATGGTCTCGCTGATCTCTGTGATTTCTACCATCGGTATCGCATTGGGTGTGGCGGTCTTGATTGTCGGTTTGAGCGCGATGAACGGATTTGAGCGCGAGTTGAACAACCGCATTCTGGCCGTTGTCCCGCACGGCGAGATTGAAGCGGTTAACCAGCCCTGGAACAACTGGCAGGAAGCGCTGGATAAAGTACAGAAAGTGCCGGGCATTGCCGCTGCGGCGCCCTATATCAACTTTACCGGGCTGGTGGAAAGTGGCGCAAATTTACGCGCGGTGCAGGTGAAAGGTGTCGATCCCAAACAGGAACAACGTTTGAGTGCGCTGCCTACGTTTGTACAGAACCATGCCTGGGATAATTTCAAAGCCGGTGAGCAGCAGATAATCATAGGGAAAGGGATTGCTGATGCGCTGAAGGTGAAGCAGGGTGACTGGGTGTCAATCATGATCCCTAACGCCAGTGCCGATCACAAACTGATGCAACCCAAGCGCGTACGGTTACACGTCATCGGTATTTTGCAGTTGAGCGGCCAGCTTGACCACAGCTTTGCAATGATCCCAATGGAAGATGCGCAGCAGTATCTGGATATGGGGTCCAGCGTGTCGGGTATTGCGCTGAAGGTTAACGACGTCTTCAATGCGAATAAGCTGGTCAGAGATGCCGGTGAAGTGACCAATAATTACGTTTACATTAAAAGCTGGATTGGTACTTACGGCTATATGTATCGTGATATTCAGATGATCCGCGCCATTATGTACCTGGCGATGGTGCTGGTGATTGGTGTCGCCTGTTTTAATATTGTTTCGACGTTAGTGATGGCGGTAAAAGACAAGAGCGGCGATATTGCGGTATTAAGAACATTGGGCGCGAAAGACGGGCTGATCCGTGCCATTTTTGTCTGGTATGGCTTGCTGGCAGGACTGTTTGGTAGCCTGATCGGCGTCGTGATTGGCATCGTCGTTTCGCTGCAACTGACGCCGATTATTAACGGTATTGAGGCGCTTATTGGCCATCAGTTCCTGTCCGGTGATATCTATTTTATTGACTTCTTGCCATCGGAATTACACTGGCTGGACGTTATTTACGTGCTGGTTACAGCATTATTGCTGAGTCTGTTGGCGAGTTGGTATCCGGCGCGTCGCGCCAGTAATATTGATCCTGCGAGAGTGCTAAGCGGCCAGTAGCAATAAAAAGGAGCGGTGATGTACTACGGGTTTGATATTGGCGGGACAAAAATTGCGTTAGGCGTCTTCGATAATCAACGCCGTTTGCAATGGGAAAAACGTGTTCCTACGCCGCGCGATAGCTATGATGCTTTCCTCGATGCGGTGTGCGACCTGGTGACGGAGGCCGACCAGCGATTTGGCGTTAAAGGTTCAGTGGGAATTGGTATTCCCGGTATGCCAGAAACCGAAGACGGTACGTTGTATGCCGCTAACGTTCCTGCTGCCAGTGGAAAACCTCTGCGTACCGACCTCAGCGCGCGACTGGACCGCGATGTGCGTCTGGACAACGATGCTAACTGTTTTGCCCTCTCCGAAGCCTGGGATGATGAATTCACCCAGTACCCGTTAGTGATGGGGTTAATCCTCGGCACGGGGGTTGGAGGCGGCCTGGTGCTGAACGGTAAATCCATCACCGGACGCAGCTATATTACCGGTGAGTTTGGTCACATACGCCTGCCGGTAGATGCGTTAACGCTAATGGGATTTGACTTCCCGCTGCGTCGCTGTGGATGCGGTCAGTTAGGCTGCATCGAGAGCTACCTTTCCGGTGGCGGATTTGCCTGGCTGTATCAGCATTACACCCATCAACCGCTGGACGCCCGTGAAATTATCGCGCTCTGGGAGCAGGGTGATGAACAGGCGCTTGCCCACGTCGAACGCTATCTTGATTTGCTGGCGGTGTGTCTGGGGAATATTCTGACTATCGTTGATCCGGATTTAGTGGTCATTGGCGGTGGTTTGTCGAATTTTACCGCGATAACGGCGCAACTGGCAGACCGTTTGCCACGCCATTTATTGCCGGTTGCCCGCGTGCCGCGTATTGAACGGGCACGCCATGGTGATGCGGGTGGAATGCGTGGAGCTGCTTTCCTACATCTTACCGATTAATACAAAGAGGTTGTTATGCTGTCGCGTCGGGGTCATCGGTTAAGCCGTTTTCGTAAAAATAAACGCCATATGCGCGATCGCCTGCGTCAACGGATCTTTTTCAGAGACAGAGTGGTGCCTGAATTGATGGAAAAACCAAGAGTATTAGTCCTGACGGGGGCGGGGATCTCCGCCGAATCAGGTATTCGTACCTTCCGCGCTGCGGATGGTCTCTGGGAAGAACATCGGGTGGAAGACGTGGCGACTCCGGAAGGATTTTCGCGTAACCCCGGACTTGTGCAGTCGTTTTATAACGCACGTCGTCTTCAGCTACAACAGCCTGAAATCCAACCCAACGCGGCGCACATTGCGCTGGCAAAACTAGAAGCGGAGCTGGGCGACCGTTTTTTACTGGTGACGCAGAATATCGATAACCTGCATGAGCGCGCCGGTAACCAGAACGTCATCCATATGCACGGTGAACTGCTCAAAGTGCGCTGTTCGCAAAGCGGACAGATCCTGGACTGGACAGGAGATGTGACCCCGGAAGATAAGTGCCATTGCTGCCAGTTTCCGGCACCGTTGCGCCCGCACGTCGTGTGGTTTGGCGAAATGCCCTTGGGGATGGATGAAATCTATATGGCGCTGGCGATGGCGGATGTGTTCATCGCGATCGGTACGTCCGGGCATGTTTATCCGGCGGCCGGATTTGTACACGAAGCGCGCCTGCACGGGGCGCATACGGTGGAACTTAACCTTGAGCCGAGCCAGGTAGGCAGCGAGTTCGAAGAAAAGTATTACGGTCCGGCAAGCCAGGTGGTGCCTGAGTTTGTTGAGAAGTTATTGAAAGGGCTGTAATCGGTTTAAATCCCTCCTTGTTTAAGCTTGTGTCAGATGGCGGTTCTCACGCAGAGCCGCCAGAATCAAAAATCCAATAATGTAAAAACAGCAGGTCAATGCCAACCCGCTCAGCCACATGGGCAGCCGGGTGATGTAGACCATACTGCATGAAATAATGACTAAAATAATTCCGGTGTACATTGGGTGAGCAATCCAGGCGAAAATGCCGCGCGAGACGCGTTTTGCGTTCGGTAAATAGTAGCCTGTCCATGTATGACTCCCGCCCAGATCCCATTTCCCTTTGATGACTAACACATTGCCGATCATGGCAATCACCAGATATACCCAATCCACAGCGCTAATGAGGTGCTCGAAAAACAGGCTGTAACCAAACGCCAGAATCGGTATAAAAAAAGTGAGCCGTAGCAATTGCGTTGCGATGAACGGCAGTAACGGGCGAGCGTCAGCTGGCTGCCGACGGGGCAGTATAAAAAGGGTGAATATGATGAGGTTAGCCAGCTCAAGTAGCATCCATAGCGTTGCCATTGGGAGCCTCAAAGCAGAGTTGGGATAGTGTAAGCGTAGCCGTTGGCAGAGTAGGTGATATCAGTCAAAAGGTGTAGAAAAGGTATTTTCCCCGGAACCTGGGTATGATTTAGCCGACACAGGAATGCAGGTAATAACCCGGCGCAGCTAAGTGTCGCCGGGTTATAAGGGGATTAGCGTCCTGCTTTCAGCTTCTGATAGTACTCTTCATAAATTGTGCTAGCTGAGCCGACGTCGTTCTGCCATTCGCCTTTGTTGATGGTATCAGCATCAGGATAGAGCGTTTTATCATTGGCCACTTCCGGGCTGAGCAGTTTACGTGCCGCCAGGTTTGGCGTTGGGTAACCGATGGTTTCGGCCACTTCTTTTGCGACATCCGGGCGCAGCAGGAAGTTAATCAGCTTCAGCGCACCTTCTTTGTTTTTGGCGTTCGCCGGAATAGACAGACTGTCCATCCAGAAAATGCCGCCTTCTTTCGGCCACACGACTTCCAGCGGCGTGCCTGCCTGACGCGCAACGAATGCCGAGCCGTTCCACACCATACCGAGGTTGACTTCACCTTCCATATACGGGTTTGCCGGGTTGTCTGAGTTAAACGCCGCGACGTTAGGCATCAGTTTCTTCAGCTCGTTATACGCGGCTTCGATCTCTTTCGCGTCGGTGGTGTTACCGGAGTAGCCCAGCTTGCGCAGCGCTACCTGGAACACTTCACGCGCATCATCGGTTAACAGCAGGCTGCCTTTGTATTCCGGTTTCCACAGATCGGCCCAGCTGGTCACGGTTTTCGGATCAATGACATCGCTGTTGACGCCAATAGCCGTTGCTCCCCAGATATACGGAATGGAGTAGTCGTTATTTGGGTCAAACGGCTTGTTGAGCATGTCCGGATCGAGATTGTTGAAGTTGGTGAGCTTGGTCTTATCAATCTTCTGGATCATGCCTTCTTTGCGCATTTTATCCACGTAGTAGGTGGAGGGAACCACCAGATCGTAGGCGCCGTCTTTATACGTTTTGAGTTTGGCATACATGGTTTCGTTCGACTCGTAGGTCGAATAGATAACCTTAATACCGGTCTCTTTCGTGAACTGCTCCAGCAGTCCTGGCGGAACGTATTCGGTCCAGTTGTAGAAATAGAGCGTGTTGTTGTCGGAGGCTGTGGCGGTGTTCATACCCAGTGCCAGAGCACCCGCGGCGAGCAGGTGGCGTGACCATTGTTTCATCATTTAACGTCCCCTGAATAACATACCCGTCGTCTTTCAAGCCGCATTTTTGTTGGCTACGCTAGTTCACCCCAGTCACATCGTTATCTATGTTCCTGGGGACTCACGAGCTTGCCGCCTCAATGCAACTCGAAATCCATAGGGTATGGGCCTGTTAGCGGCCTTTAGTTTTATCACGTGCAATAAGCTGGCTGGCGATAACCATGACCAGCGACAGAACCAACAAAATGGTGGCCAGCGCATTAACTTCTGGTGACACGCCGACTTTAACCATTGAGTAGATTTTTAACGGCAGAATTTCATAACCTGGTCCAGTGACGAACGATGAAACAACCACGTCATCCATCGACAGGGTAAAGCTCAGTAACCAGCCCGCAGCGACCGCTGGCATCGCCAGCGGCAGAATGATTTTGCGCAGAATGGTGACTTCGCTGGCGCCCAGGTCTTTTGCGGCTTCCAGCATACGCACATCGAATCCTTTCAGGCGTGAGTACACTGTCACCACCACAAAAGGCAAACAGAAGGTGATATGCGAGAACAGCAACGACCAGAACCCCAGTTGAATACCGATCAGCATAAACAGCACCAGCAGTGAAATCGCCATCACGATATCCGGCGACATCATCACCACGAACAGCATACCGCTGACAAACGGTTTACCGCGAAAACGGTAGCGGTAAAGCGCAACCGCCGTCAGTGAGCCGATCAGGGTGGCAAAGGTTGCGGATAATACGGCCATCGTCAGTGAATGCTGTGCCGCCTGCAGCAGGCTGTCGTTGTTCATCAGCAGGCCGTACCATTTGGTGGTAAAGCCTTGCCAGTTGATGCCAAAGCGCGAGCTGTTAAAGGAGTTCACAATCAAAATAATGATTGGAATGTACAGATACGCGTAGATGGCGGTCATGAAACCACCGCGAAGCAGTCGACCGATCATTCGAGTTCCACCTTTTTATTCAGAAGGCGTGACGCTTTCAGAGCATTGAAAATAATCAACTTTTTCTCTTCTCCAAAATCTCTCCAAAACTTCCCACCAAAACAGACAGCCAAAAAATAAGCGGCCATCACTAAGGCCGCGAATTTTACAACAATTTTCCAGGTGATCGGAAAAAAATGCCCATTTAAATGACTAGCTTTAGCCATTCCTGTCCACGAGTGTCGTTATAGCGATCTGTTGTTGCCTGCACTTTATGGCCCAGCAGCGTTTTAGTGTCGATCCCTTGCGCGCGGTACAGTCGTTCGGCTAGCGAGCGTTGCTCGTGGAATGTCGTTGGCGTTTTCCCGGCTGGTGGCTTAATTCCCGCCAGATCCCGGGCACCCGCAAAATAATCTGACAGGTTGTCTTTGCTCATTGGCTGGCCTTTTTTCTGCAACCGGCTGTGAACCAGGTAAGGGCTAACAATCTTGTTGCGACAACCGGCAATGACCTCTTTGAGCGTCATGCCCACGGCATCGCAATGAAGTGACAGGGGTAACGCAAGGCGCATACCTGTTTTGCCCTGAATGACATGCAAATGACCGTCCCACACATCAGAAAATTTCATTCTGACAATATCCTCTCTTCGCTGGCCGGTAACCAGGGCGAGAAGCATGGCGTTCCTGTTGTAATGCCCTTCAGGGGTAACATTGAATATGGCCCGCCAGTCCTCGATGCTGAGTCGTGCCCGGGTCACTTTCGGTACCGGTTTTCGCGTCGCCTCCGGAGGATTCCAGCCAGGAGGAACTTCACCCGCATGCTGTGCTTCGCGATAAATATCCACCCACACCACGCGATTGTTTAGCGCTGTGCTGGCCTGCCCCTTATCGAGCCATTCCTCCAGTATCAGGGAAAAATCCCTGACTTCCAGACTACGCAACGGATGATTACCAAGTCGACCAACCAAAAGATTAGCCATCCTCATCTTTTCTTTGAGTCGGGTTTCTGACAGATCACCGTTGTCTACACGTGTGCGCTGCACTTTTTCATAGCGAACAATCCACGCCTTTAAACTGATCCCGCGCGCCTTATTTAATGATGGCTTTTCATCGATTTTTTTCAGGAAATAATCAGCTTCTGCCGCAGCCAGTCGCTGATTGGCGATGACCGCTATTTTTTCTGCTTTGGTTTTATCGGTTCCGAGTCCGTGAAATTTTCCGGTTACTGGGTTTTTATATTGGTAATAGGTTTTGTCGGTTCGGCGATCAAACCGGGCATAAAGCCCGGGAATGGAGATGCTATTTTTTCGTGGCCTTGGCGACATGATTGAGGATCTCCTTTAGCGCGTCATCATCGTTATCATGAATTTCTGGCGCCACGCCGACAGCGCCGGGGCCGACATACACTGCATTGCGATCTACACACCAGCGCCCGCAAATTTTTTCCGGCTTCGGGTTTATGTAGCCCAGCTTGCCGTATTTCACCAGCGTGGTATTGGTAATTACAAAACCAAAGCGACCGGCTTTCCATTCTGTCAGCGGTATCAGAAATTGTTCACTCATAGCCATCACTCGCGATAGCCAGCTATTACGATACGCGCAACAGCTGGCATTGGTTGATATTCAATAATCAGTTTGCGGTCAGACGTTGCCAGATTGCAGAGACGTATTTGACCTGATGTCGGGCGTCAGAAAGCGCATTGTGCATGTCGCCTTCAAACGGGATGTCGTAGCGTGGATTGATACCGACAGATTTACCCAGTTCGACCATGGTCCTTACGTCCCTGTCATTCCAGAACGGAACAGAGAAGGGAGTTTCTGTTAACGCGTATGCGCGGCGCAGAATGACGTTATCAAACGAGCAACCATTACCCCATAATTGAACAGTGTGGCTACCGTTAGCAGCGTTTTCAGCGATAAAGTCAGCCAGGAGTTCAAGGGTTTCACGCAGCCCCAGGGCCTCATCAACAAGAATGGCAGAGCGGGCTTCAGATGATTGTTTCAACCACCACTGAATTGTCGACGCATCCGGTTTCATGCCAAACGACATCGATGATTCAAGACTGACAACCTGGTAAAATTCGGCACCAGTGTTACCAGTTGAAGGATCAAAATATACGGCGCCGATAGAGACTATTGGTGCATCAGGACCGCTGCCCATAGTTTCCAAATCAACCATCAGGTGAGTATAAAAAGCGTTCAGGTGATCCGTATCTATATGGTGAACGGGTTCATTATTCAGGGAAGCTGGAGGCTCACCAGTTGCATCAGTGCTTTCAACTGGCAAAGCTGCTGCTTCGCCCTGAGGCACATCAGGATTGGTTTTGATTTCGCTGTTGTCAGTTTTTTCCATCTGCACATCGCTGGTGGTTTCCTCGGTATTGGCTTGATGTAATTTTTCTTCGACGGCGCGCTGGCGTACCTGGTCTACGACAGAAAGCGCTGGCGCCGGCTGGTTACCCATCAGGCCATCAATGGAGAAAACACCGTTGCCCATGTTGGCGATTTCTGGTTGTTCGGCTATTGCCTTCTGTTCAGCTGTGGACCTCTCTTTAATCTCGTTTTCCCAGCTTTTTTCTGGTACGTGACCGGCTGCCGCCAGGGTTTCTTCAGTTGGGTGCTGGTGGTCGGTTTCAGTCAGGTTTTTGTTGATGTAACGGCTCAGCAGTTCCGGGAAATGGTGAGTGTTTTCTTCTGCACTACGAATAAGCGCGAAAATAGCGGCGCGGGAATAATCCAGGATGCCAGCGCGTTTGCGCAGGGCGGCGGACCACTCTTTGAACGGGCTTTCATTTTTAGCAATGATCTCTTTTGCACGACGGAAAACGCCACCTGGGATATCGTAGATGTTGAAATCCATTGGAAGTGTGGCCAGCGCAATATCAATGTCCAGAGTGTCCAGCGTGTGGACAAGTTCCGGGTTGCGATCGGTCCCATTGCCGCCGCCAGCGTTGGTTCCGGAGTCAGTGCGCTGAATTCCCGACACACGATTGCCCTTACACCACTCTTTAACCAGCAGCCCACGGTCAATGTGTTCAGTGTTGAACCAGGCCTTAAAGAACTGAATAATGGTGACCAGATCAACTCGTTTTCCATCAACCGGAAAAACGGTTTTCAGCGCGCTGACGATCTTCCAGATATCGATCTCTGGCGCTTTCCTGAATGGTTCTACATTCTCGGCGGCAAGCAGCAGGTTCTGCACATAGCTGTTATCCACATCCAGCTCGAGTTCCTGAATGGTTTTCTTCTGCTCAGTATCAATATGGTAAGCATATTCTTCAGAAATAAAGTGAGCTAAGAGGCGCTGGCGTAGCGGCAGAGTCGCAACGGAAATAAGCTCTGGCGTTACAGGTGGAGTGGCATGTTCATCACCCGCAACTCGTGCTTTCTTATCATTAACCCACTCCTGAACGGTAAGAGCCCGCTTTTCTGGTTCTTCAATCCATTCGGAAATAAATTGCTCAAATGTAGCAACGGTATAGACCTGCTCACGGTCAAAGACTTCTTTTATTGCATTTGCCAGCTTCCACTCAACATGAGCAGAAAGCTCTTTCACCGACGGCACATTCGCAACGGACAGTAACAGGTTTTGTACATAGAGATCATTTTCGTCCAGTTCCATTTGTCCGATCTGGATGTGCTGCGCTTCACTGATTTCCTTCTCTTCAGTGTCATTGACCAGGTGCGCAATCAGTCGCTGAGACAGGCGCAGGCGAGATATGGGGCGGAGCAACGTTGGTGCATCGCTGGTGGGTACATTGGCACTGGAGGTTTCAGGTTTTTGCTGGCTGGAAGCCTCCAGATTTTCATTATCCGGCTTCTGTTTCAGTTGCCACGTTTGCTGGTCTTCTGCCAGTTCGTAACGATCGCACCATGTGTCATCAAGTGTGCTTTCCTCAGGAAGATCGTCAACAACAAACCAGTTGGTGCGGACAGGTAATTGATAGTCGGCGCCACGACCGACGGCAATATCGTTGTCTTCGAGAATATTGAGGATTTCGCGTTCTGCACGGGAATCTGATTTCGCAGAGAACCAGCAAAACAGGTTTTTTGCCTCAGTTGCTTTCGCTTTGGCTTTAATAAGATACGCATACGTTAACATTGCGTTCGGGCTCCATAGGATTGTAAGATACCCGGCAGCTGATGATCGCCGCCTAAGGTAGTGGTTATTGGTCAAAACTCGTTCCGGAAAGCTTTGGTCGGCTGACCGGGTACTTAACCCGCCTTGCGCGGGTTTTGTGCTTTATGGGGTAGGGGATTTTCCCTGCGTCAGCTGTGCGACGGGGACCCACTCCAGAGCATTCAGCACGGGCTCAAATGAATCAGGCGTGTGAGTAACGGCGCGAACGACGTCAGCCACGCTGGGGTTTGCTTTGCTAAGGTGGTACCCGCCACCAGCGCCACGCTGGCTGGTGACGATTTCACTGCTGCGCAGCTTCGAGAAAATCTGCTCGAGGTAAGACACAGACAGCTTTGATTCTTTACTGATAGATGCGATGGAAACAGGGCTGCCGTTGTAAATCCTGTTGAGGATGGCAACCACCTGAACAGATGCCACCACACGTTTCATTCCAAACTCCATAGTCACTTCCTTACTGATGCTGGCAACAGCCATTGGTCAAACTCGTTATGAACGAACTGAAGTCTGTTGGTCGGCAGACGGGTCGCCCTTCTGGGCGAGCATGTAGCAAATCAGTCGAATGATTACTTCAATACGGTTTAGATGTACGGCCTGACACCGCACTGGTTTACGTGCGAAATCGATCATGGATTTATCCTCTTGCTTTGCCCTTGTCGCCAGGCTGGCGGAACGTTGAACCTGCTGCGTGTTAATGCTTGTCATCTCATCCGGTGATTCGTATGCCGCCGGCAGCTACTTCGTGGGCGTCCTGCCTTGATGACGCTTTTCAAACTGTGTTTATATTTAAACCCCAAATGTGTTTAAAAGTCAACACGGCATGTGTTTAAGGTGGCGAGGATGATAACGATATGGGAAAAGGGAAGGTGAAAGGCATAAAAAAACCAGCCAAGTAGGCTGGTTAGATTGTTAAAAATTGTAGCTTAATCGTCAGTTGGCTTTAATCGTCCCCGAAGGTACTTCTCGACATACTCATCAATTTCTTTCAGCCGCAATTGAAAGGTATCGATCATTCTGTCTTGTTCAGACTCCGGCAACTGGTCAAAAAGAGTAATCAACTTACGATGTTTTGGCGTTAACCATGATTCGGCGTGATCATCACCAAACATCAGTTCAGCCGGGCTAATTCCGAGAGCTTTAGATATCGTTATAGCGTCGTCAACGCCCACATTGCGGCGACCCGCTTCATAGTTCCCGATGCGTGACTGAGCCCACCCACATAACTCTGCGAGTTTAGATTGCGACATATTTTTCTGTTCGCGTAGCTGCTTCAGTCTGGCGGCAATTGCAGTGTTTATATTCATTACTGATTTTTACCACGTTACGTGTTAACGCTCAAAGAACGTTTCGTCTTGACTATCTAACACATTATGTGTTTAATTCAGCTAAACACTAGATGTGAGGACAAGATGAACAACATCGCCAAAGAACGGCAAGCGCTCGGTTTAACTCAAGAGCAATTAGCCAAATTATTCGGGTGGCGTCAGTCAAGGCTCTCAAATTATGAGAACGGAACACGTCAGCCTGGCCTACCGGAATGCAGATTGATTGTGGAGAAGCTTAACGAGTTAGGGCGCACCTGCTCTCTTGATAGTGTATTTCCGCCACAAAGCGAGGTCTGAAAGATGCAATCAGTAGCTTATACCCATAATAAACCACGAGTAGCCGCTGCGGTGAAATCGCAAAATCAATTTAAACCCCAGCGACGCGACAGCATTCAGCACCGCGTCATATTGGCAGCCGTTCGTGAATGGGAATCGACATTACCAGGACAGGCACAGGAACGGATCGCTCAGCTGGTGGCTGAAGAGTGGGCCAAGGCAGATGGTCGTGGAATTGCTGTTAATAAACAGAATTTATTTCGATATCTGAAAAACGGAGGAGGGTCAGAAAAGTACACGGCTTACGTGATGCAGCTGTCAGGCTCAATCATCGCCGCTATGCCAGTTCAGATTGCCAGGAAGCACGGGTTAAGTAATGCGAGCACAGAGGCGGAGCTGGTGGCTAACGCTATCAAAGAATGCAGTGAGGCACACCAGGCGAAATTAATCGGTGCTCCGTTACAGAAGCTCGAGAAGGAGATTCGTGAAGCGGCAATCGCATTGTTCAACATGCTACCTGCTGACGCGGCGGGACCACTACTGGCGAGTATAAGCGCCGTAGCGCCGCAATTGTTTTAATCGAGTTTTGACCAATGACCATTATTACTGCAACTCGCGGGGTGAAGTATGCCTAATCCTTTGGCTAAGGCCATGCCTAAGAGTAAGGCTAGTAACGAGCCTTACCGTAAGGTGAAGATTACCATGTGGGATGATCCTAAGTTTCGAGCCTTATCACCACTCCCGCCAAGTGGGCAGAGTCTGTTTATTTACCTGCTTACTGGACCATTCACAGGGATTATTCCCGGGCTGTATAAGGCGGGAAGGGCGGCTATGGCCGAAGAATTAAACTGGGATGTCGAAGCCTTCGACTTAGCCTTAGGTGAAGCCATAGCGTTAGGTATGGTGGAAGCCGATCTTAAAGCCAGAGTTTTTTGGTTGCCTAATGCGGTGAAACATAACCCGCCAGCATCAGTGAACGTGATCAAATCATGGGCAAGATCGTTTGAATTACTGCCTGAATGTTCACTGAAAGATAAAGCATATGAAGCTCTCAAAGCCGCATGCTACGGGGTTTCTGACGCTATGGGTATGGCTTTTGATAAGGCTTTCGCCTTGCCTAAGGATAAGGCTAAGTCTTTGGCTAAACCTTTGCCATCAGGTATCCAGAAAGCAGTTAGCAGTAAACAGATCTTAAACCCCTCTCTTAACGCGGGCGCGATGAAAAATCCGAATGGGGATGAACTGCCATCCCCGGCCATGCCCCGATACCTGGACTGTGTTGATGAACCGATCGGGAAATTCAGCATGGCAGATAGCTGGCTTCCCTCCAGAGACTTCAGACAGCGTGCCGCATCGTGGGGTATCTCCCTGCCTGAGCCAGATTATCTTCTGACTGAACTCGCGGAATTCACCGCGTACTGGGAGTCAGAAGGGAAAGTTTTTACGCAAATCCAGTGGGAACAAAAATTTGCCCGACATGTAGCCCGGGTGAGAACGCAGGTAAAACCAGAAACCGGAGGTAACAGTCATGTGGGAGCAGGATCAGAACCAACAGCATCCCGGGCAGTTCAGCAAATTCAGTCAGCCCACGCAGAGTGGCGCCGCAGGAATGGACTTGATGGCGACGGAAACAGCCTGGCGACTGTGGCAGGTCATGGGGGAGGTGTATTCGAACCGATGGACCCAGAAGAACGGTGCGGAGCCTTCGCCTATCTGGATAGCCCAGATAGGTTCGATGACTGAACCTCAAATTCGGCTGGTCTGTCAGCAGTGCATGGAGCGCTGCGCGATGGGAAATACATGGCCGCCCGACCTGGCTGAGTTTGTTTCTCTGGTTTCAGAGAGTGGAGCGAATCCATTCGGACTGACGTCGGAGCAGGTTATGGCGGAGTACCGGCGCTGGCGCAATGAGTCATATCGGTATTCAGGTAGCGATAAATATCCATGGCCTCAGCCTGTGCTTTATCACATCTGCATCGAAATGCGCAGAACGGGCGTAGAACGACAAATGACTGAGGGGGAGCTGAAACGACTGGCGGAAAAGTTACTTACGAAGTGGTCGAAGCATGTTGGTAATGGACTAAGTGTCCCACCAATTCGACGTCAACTGGCGGCGCCGCACCATCCGGCGGGACCAACGCCAGCGCAAATACTGATGGAAGAATACAAACGCCGCAAAGCGGCGGGTTTAACGAACTAAAACGAGTATTGACCAATGACCAAATCCTTAACCCAAAAAGAGCAGGTGGCAGTTTTTGTACGCTACCAACTGAACAGTGCAGTTGGCGACGTTTCCGAGGCGTTTGATATGCATGGTGCTACAGCTGGGAAGTTACTGGGAGAGTTAAGTGACGAAGGGATATTAAACCGAACACGTAACAGAGTTCAGTTTACTTATTCGGCTGCCCCTGATGCGGAAATCTCTGAGGCGGTCCTTCCGTGCATGGTTGATAAAAGTGATCCGGTCAGGATGCAGGCTGCCAAGCAAAGAGCGAAGGAGCTTGAGGAGGAGGGTCTGTGGCGACGTGCTGCAGCTGTGTATGCGGATATGTTTGGGATCGCTGGTAGTGCTGTTGAGGTTGCCCGTATTGCCAAGCGTCGCAAAGACTGTCTGCGCCAGGCGGGGAGGGCATAACCGATGACTAGTGCAAAACATACAGTAAGCTGGAGCAAATCTTTTCCCTAGTTGTTGGAAAAGTGCAAGATCAAACACACCCGCCACAGAAGCTTGCGGTTATGATGGTCGTCTTGCAATGGATCACAGCCCTACGTGAAAAGAAATGCCGCTTTAATGCGGCATATCACTGGGCTGAATTTTTTGTTATGCTCAAAATAAATATTTAAACAGACTCGCATAAAAATCTGATTGAATAGAAATTTGATATTTACTCGTATAAACAAGGTTTTAAAATTTCCATGATTTCATCTGCAGTCAGGCTTTCAAGTTTAGTTAATGCCTTATTATAGAATACAGAGGAATATCTACTAATAGGTGATGAACCTCGAAGGCGGTCGCCCATTGCTTCAAGAAATCTTTCTTTCCGCTCTTTGGCTGGAGGGTGTGTTCCAGAGATTGTTTTTATTGGCAGTAAGTCGATTAATTTGGTACTCATTATTTTGAGGGATTCTTCCACGAAGTACATATGCTCAAAAAGTATTAATGTAGACGTAAGTGATAAACTTAAGGAGTATTCGACTTCGTAAGGGATTTTTCTTTCTTTTCTTTTTAATGATCTGTTTACTCCATCTTGGAATTTTATCGCAATCATCTTGGCTGCAAGAGCATCCGCTTCAATTTCAAAGCTTCTTAAGATACTACTTGCATCATCTTTCTTTAATACATCCTTTTTTCTCTGAGGGTGATGATATAAATGATGTGATAATTCATGCATCATTATAAAGTCTATTTGTTCGGCAGTGATGTTATGTATGTTTTGTGCGTTATTCTCAAAGCAGATCGGATTTGCGGGGAATTTTAAAGGGGAGATTTCTGTTGAAAAATACAAGGATCGAGGGAGTAAATAGGATAGTGCTCTATCGTATCTCTTAACTCCGGCCATTTCTTCTGTTGAGTGGAAGTGAATTAGTATGGTATTGAAGTCATCTAATATTGGCTCAAGTGCGTAATTAACTGTTATAAATCTGAAGTTATCATATACTAAAGAAGAAGCATTCATCCCCTTCTTTTTTACAGGATAGAAAATAATATTATCAAGTTTTGTTTTTTTTATAACTTCCTCAGGTATATGCATCATAATACGTAATTGACTTAGCCTAGGCCAGTATGGTTGCAATGACATCGGTTCTGCAAATTCTTCAGATAATGCGTATGCCATTTTTAATGCTACGTAATTTTCAATGTCTCTATGGAAAGCCATATTAACAAGTTCATCTTCACTTTCAGGAAGTGGGAAACTCGTAAATAAAAAGGTTCTTAAAGTTTGGAATATTAATTCTTCGGGTGATGTTGGTGAGGAATTAAATATCTCCTCAATTGCAATTTTTTGTTCAGTCGTTACTTTAGGGAGTGACCTATAATCAAGTGTCATTAATTGATCCAAGTCAAAAGTGATTGCCTTGGTTTTTTTTATCTCTATCTTCATTTTTTCTAGAAGATTTTGAGTGTTGAAGAGCATTAAGGAGATTTGATCTTTGTTTAATAATGGTTTGCATAGTTTGCAATCACTCCCCATATAATTCGCGTACTTATCATTGAACGAATAAAGTCTTTTTCGAGTCGATGCTATTTTTTTATTTCTTTTTCTTTTTTTAATTTTTATCTTTTTTTTCACTTTTATATCCTTAATTATTCACTTCTGTGATTATTGAATTAGAGATCGTTAAGATGATTACTTAAACTCAGGAGTAACTATTTTTCATAACCCTGCTCATTTTGCTTGTTTAAAACGCTCTAATGCAACTACCTGGATTGGTATTTTACTCAACTTGGGTGCTGTTGGTGACGCAGTTGGTTGAAAAGTGAACATTTTATCTTAGCTGCAAAGAGCTTAGCGCCTAAAATTCTCGGTAAGGATTGTATTAAAAAAATGGATAAGCTCTATTAGAGCCGCTTAGCAATGGGTATTTTTCATGAGTGGGCATTTACATTAGCATTTTGTGCGGCTAAGTCGTTGATCAAATACACTCATCAGTGTACTGTATGAATATACAGTTAAGGCGACAGAGGCATTTATGAAAGTTGAATTAACCATTGATCGTACTAAAGAACTTCCGAAAGGCACGGTTCCCGCACTTGAAAAAGAATTGTTAAAACGGCTCCAGAATCAGTTCGATGAGTGCAGTCTGATCATACGCCGTGCAGGTCCCGATAGGTTACGTGCTTACGGTGGTGAGAAAGAAGCCAAGAAGAAAGTTGAGGTAATCCTCCAGCATACTAGGGAAAGCGCAGACGACTGGTTTTGTTGATACAGCATGCAATGACTTTCCAGTGTGGAGGGGGAGTGGTGGAACAGAAAGAAGAATTACCAAATTATGGATATGCAGTCATCAGATGTCACGATGGAGTCATCGTTGCCAGGCTGCAATCATTTCCTGAGTGTGAGCGCGCCCTGATGTACCGACGCGGTAGCATGGTGTCATTTATGCCTCTTCAGGATGATGAAATTATTGGCACACCTACGTTGTTTACTCAGATGCTGGAAAGGGCGGGTTATCGCGTTACCCAGAATTCTGTTACACTCCCGTCATAGGCCTGAACAACCTATACCTGCTGCGCCACAGGAGAAAAGCCCCATGGCGCAAGAACAATTCAAGCAATCCCTCATACTGACGTTATCCAACGCCAGCGATTTTCTTTTTGCCGCATCCAGAGGTGCGTTATGAAGAAAAGCTGGTTTCAACATACACAACTCACCACTGAGCAGGCTGATGAACTGGAAGCCCGCTATAAAGCAAAGCAGATTAAGACCGAGCGTAGTCTGGATAATGACTTTATTCACTGGACGATCAGCGCGTTCTTGCCGGAAGCATCTAGGCCTCCTCGTCAGGACAGAACCTGGCAACAACGGGTCTGGAGGTGATTGTGAAAGTCTACGATATCACCCCAATGGGCAAGCCTAGGATGACGCGCGCTGACAAATGGAAAAAGCGCCCCGAGGTTCTGCGTTACCGGGCTTTCTGTGATGAAGTTCGTCTGCAGGGTGTTGAGCTGGCGGAAAGCGGTTCGCATGTCACTTTCATTCTTCCGATGCCAGCGAGCTGGAGCAAAAAGAAACGGGCTGAGTTCAACGGTAAACCACACCAGACTAAACCTGATTTCGACAACATGATGAAAGCCCTGATGGATGCTATTTACGAAGATGACGCTCACATCTGGGATTCACGCGTCACAAAATTATGGGGAGAGAAGGGACAAATAATTATCGGGGAGATTGCAGTATGAGGGCGCTGCTGAAGCCGGTGGTTGCGCGTGAGCTTGGAATTGTGCTGCTCAAGCCTGGCAGTGAGCTGATGTCATTATTCAGTTGTGAACGTGTGCTGGTGGAAAGCCAGCCAGCAGGCATGGAAAGGTTGCCTGCAGGCCGTGTTCCTGACGTTCGCCAGCCGCTTGCCAGTGACGAGTCACTGTGGCCTTTCTTCCTGGATGAAAAGGTTATGAAAGCTGCTGGTGGTTTGAGTGGTCTTGATTACTGGCTTCTGCGTTATGGCGGCCAATGCTGTCAGTGGCCATGCAGCGATTACCATTATCACGAGTTAACCATCCTGCGCCATGAACCCGGATCGGTTCTTCTGTGTGGACATTGTGATAACCATTTGCGCGACCACTACAGCGAACAACTTGCAGAGCTGGCGAGATGTAATGTTATTAGCTGGATTATCAACAGCATTATGGTGGCGCTGAATCAGGATCCTTTCAGAGAACTGTCGCTGGCGGAGCTTTGCTGGTGGGCGGTTCGTATGGGGGTTAGCGACGCAATTCCCGAATCCGTAGCCAGCCGGGCGCTCCGTATTCCTTCGGAAGAGCATCAGTCAGTCATGCGTGAATGCGATATCGAACCGGGTGTCTCCTCCACCAGCATCATTACAGCCAGAGCCAGCACAGTAACCGTAGTGCAGGTGCCAGCGGTTAAGCCCGTAGTTGGTGTTCTGGTCGATCCTGAGTCCCCGCAAACCTATATGAAACGTCCAAAGCGGATCCGCTGGACGGCCCCCGAATATCTGGCATGGATTAAAACACAGCCCTGCGAATCCTGCGGTAAATCATCAGATGACCCACACCATTTAATTGGCTGGGGGCAGGGAGGTATGGCAACGAAGGCGCATGATATTTTCGCGATCCCTTTGTGTCGCCAGTGCCATACAGAACTACATAACGACCCGGTGAAGTTTGAGCAAAAACATGTACCTCAGCCGGTAATGATTATCAGAGTGCTGGACCGGGCTTATAGGCTCGGTGTTCTGGCGTAAGGAGAAGAACAGGATGACACCACGTCAACGCCGCAATCATCTGGAAGCGCTGGGTAAAGCGGCTTCTGCTCCACGCAAAAGCTGGCTGGGTAAATGTATTCTCCTTACAGGGATCCAGTCCGGATGGATTAAATCCCTGCTCACTACATGGGGTGATGGTGTGGGTGGAAAAATAGCACCACGTATGCCGCGAGGACACGCGTGCTGGAATGTACTTAAGGGACGGAACTGGTCAGATAAGGCGTTAGAGCGCTTCACCGCGGCGTTGAACCAGGCTCGAGAAGAGGGATTCCGTGGGCAGCAGGCAATGAACAGGGCGCACAGCATTCTCTGGCCCCAGTCACCTGCCAGTGTGATTGATGAAGCCCTGCATAATGATGATGTCGATTTTGTTGAGCAATGTGTACTGCAGGCGCTGGATATTAACGATCCGGTTTATGTTGTTGGTCTTCAGTATTACACCACACGAAAAAAAATCTCAGATATAACCCGGGAACTGCAGGCGATTGCGCCCTGGCTGACACAAGAACAGGCCAGAGAGCGAGTGAAGTGGTGTTTACAGATTTTCAGAGCAAAGGTGTACCTGTCAGCGAAAGCACTATTGGAAAGCGAGGAATAACGTTTTTGCTTTTTTGTGCTGTTTTTTTGTGTCTGGTATTGAAAACTACCCAGAAAGTTAGATAATCCATTCATGCTTGGCAGAGCTGCGCCACGATGGCAGCGACGAAAAGCGAACAATTTGAATATAACGAGGACCCCGCCAGCGCGGGGTTTTTGCTTTCCGGCGATACGACAGGGGTATTCGCGAGGTGCATTGCACCAGTACCCCTGTCATATCGTCGATCTAATCTTCCACAAATATAAAGCCTCACAACTAAGCGGAGCCTTTTCATTTCAGTGACTTGAATATTCTGAAAGTGCTCACATTATTTGAATGGACTGCGCGAACTATGTATTATCCTGCTCCCGGCCCTTAAGCTCAGTTGGTTAGAGCGTGCGACTCATAATCGCCCGGTCGCGGGTTCAAGTCCAGCAAGAGCCACCAACCGCCACTAGCTCATCGGGAAGAGCGACAACATAATGTTTTAGTACGAGGTTCGAGACCCCGGTGGCGGACCAGACCAAACATCCCAGCCAGCCGGCGGGTATAGTGTTAATCTTTTATGAGTGACAGCGCTTGGTAGGTATTGATTCTGTTATCAACATTAGACAGCGTAAACCAAAAACATGATAAACATGATAAACATGAAGGTTGATGCCAGGGCTTTAAGTCCAGTGCTCCAGTCATGAAGGCTATATTGCTTTTTCAATAAATACTCCCATGAATAGTTTGTTGCACCCAGGTCATGCCGCCTTTCTGTGCAGATTTTCGCAAATCCCCAGTTCATGCCCAGGAGTAGTATTGAATCGTGGCGAATCTCATCTCAGCGAGAGTCGTCCAATCATAGCCTCTGATGCTTCACGCACTATGCTGTGATTCCCCGCTGGGCGTTCCAGTTGATTCTATATTATAACCTTTACAAATAAAGTAAGACCATTAATGCGACCAGAAGCAAAGCAACCGTGGTGAATGCAAGCACATTCCTTAATCGCTCTCTTCGAGCCGCTTTCACAAAAGGGGTAGCTACGAGGCAGTGTGACATATCAGAGATTGTGGGGCGATAAGTTATCCACAAAAAGGGCAGGGTTTGGTTATCATTTGTACTAATTGAATTTTAAGAACGTACTCTCATTTAAACACACTTATCGAGTTATTTTAATAAAGTCTCTGATTTTTCAGACATGCTCATCAATTTCAGGCTCACGGGGAATCATCCGCTACGTGCTTTGTTGATAAATCAAGCTCATGAAGGCTGAAGCTACTTCCCCTCGTTTTGAGAGAACTTACAGCGAAGAGGGAGGCTAATGTCCGATCATGTTCCCGGCACGACTGCTGCTGGTGACCTGATGGATGCTGGCGTGTTTGACCTTGTAAACGGTATTGATTATGGCGTGGTATTTGGCTCATTTTTGCTACAGTTTTTATGTGGCGACAGCGGCAAATAACTAACGCAGAATCATAGTACTGAATTATCCAATTTTTCGGCAAAGATATTTATCCTTGATCACGCCATCAAAGAAACGCCCTTTAGATTTTGCCTTCAGAAAGGCGTTGTAAGTTTTTGCTGAAACACTAACGTACTGGTAGGTTCCATACTTAATAAACTCTATCTCCAGAATTTTCTCTGAAGGAAAGTAACCTATGGATTTTATTTTCGAAGATTTAACTATCTGGTGGAACATTTTACCTCCTTATCTTTTACTGTAATCCGCTTCTGATAGTACACCCT
This sequence comes from Citrobacter sp. KH_055_1, assembly GCF_057838705.1. Lineage (NCBI taxonomy): Bacteria > Pseudomonadati > Pseudomonadota > Gammaproteobacteria > Enterobacterales > Enterobacteriaceae > Citrobacter > Citrobacter sp. KH_055_1. Next base: position 2,707,520 of record NZ_CM174473.1, on the reverse strand, counting down.
GTAAACAGTTTTAGGGATAATTACATCGATATCATGTCATTTTTTATGACGCGAGACTCTTGGAAAGGTTCGCTATCCGGATGGTGAACTCCCCTGAGGGCAGAGTATCTGATCAAGTTTAATTGTTGTTAGCTAATTGGTTAATCCAGGAGCGGAGAGCTTAAACGTTGTTTCAGGTGAACTATCTGTTAAGCCCGCGACGCACGGGCTTAAGTTTGCTACCGAACCACCAGAACAGGGCAATTTGCGTGCCGAACAACTGCGGCGGCAGTAGAACCTAAGAGATAGGTTGTGATATCCGGTCGATGTGAGGCGATAATAATTAAATCAGCGTCTATAGCTTTAGCGAGCTCAAGTATTTTGTCTTTTGGGGAACCCGAGACTGCGTGTGTTTGTATTTTTTCCAGAGGAATTTTGAATTGCTTTACAATTTCATCCAGCTTTAATAATGCAGCATGTTGAAATTCTTTTATTTTTGGCATTTCGGCTGTATATGCCACACCGAATGATGAGTAATAGGGCAGTGTAGGAACTACAGTTAACAAGTGAACCCTGGCTGTGTTCAATACGGAATGCACCTGAACATAGGGTATGATTTGACGCGTCAAATCGGCTTCAGAAACATCAATTGGTACTAAAATTGAATTGTACACTTTAGTCCTCCTGTTTTTTGTTCGGATTTGATTTTAGTCTCGTGGTTGAAAAGAAATGTGTCTTGGCGGGCAAATTTTGTGAATTGGTACTTTTATACTATTTGGCATATCGCTCTAATGAATTCAGAGGACTGGATTTTCCTGTGCTGGTAAATAATCCAGATAATCTCAATTTTGTTGTGGTGAACAGTTTTTATTTCGCGTCCGAGAGAAATACCCGCTAAGTGCTTTGTTGATAAATCCAGCCTGTGAAACCTACCCATTTAAAAAACACAGTGCCATCCGAATTATCGGAGGTGAGGTTATGACCAGAATGAGCACCATTTACAGCAGACTTTCATATGGTTCAGGAACCACGTTAGCTGGTTGCGGTGTATCAGCAAAGGCATACGCCGAAACAGCTAAAACAGCAAAAGAGGTGTCCTGGATGTTGGCCGACAGAATTGCAGGATTAAGCCTGAGTGACTGGGCAATCATTGTCGGTATCGCATGTACCGTTATCACCTGTGCAGTGAACTGGTATTTCCGCTGGAAAGAACGGGAGGACCGGCGCAATGGCTATGCCACCAAAGCTGAAGAATAAACTGAGCGCAGCGGTAATTGGTTTGATTCTTGCCGGGGCTTCCGCACCGGTGATTCTCGATCAGTTTCTGGATGAGAAAGAGGGTAATAACCTGACGGCATATCGCGACGGCGGTGGACTCTGGACCATTTGCCGTGGTGCCACGATGGTTGATGATAAGCCAGTAGTACAGGGCATGACGTTGTCTGCTGAGAAATGCGCCCAGGTAAATGCTATTGAGCGCGATAAGGCGCTGGCGTGGGTTGAGCAAAATATTAAGGTACCGCTGACCGAACCACAGAAAGCTGGGATCGCATCTTTCTGCCCATATAACATCGGTCCAGGAAAATGTTTTCCGTCAACGTTCTATAAGCGAATTAATGCTGGCGATCGTAAAGGTGCATGTGAATCGATTCGCTGGTGGATTAAAGACGGTGGCCGCGATTGTCGCCTGACCAAAGGCCAGAAGAATGGCTGCTACGGGCAGGTAGAACGGAGGGACCAGGAAAGCGTGCTGGCGTGCTGGGGGATAGACCAGTGAACAGAACCCTGATTTTTGTTGGGATTGTAGCGGTGACTATTATCGCGGTTCTCAGTGTATTACTGGCGCGCAGTAGCATAGCGCTGGAAAAGACTCAGAGTGATAACCGGGTTTTGCGCAGTGATAACGCGCTGCAAGCGACGGTAATAACCACTCAGGCTTTCAACTTCAACCGGTTTAATCAGGTTGCGGAAAACTCCAGTCGCTTAAATTCGCTCATTGATGCGGGTATCGAAAAGACCGTCATCGAATACCGGGAGATCCTTCGATATGAAAAAAACTGTGATCTACCTGTTCCTGCTGATGTCGCTGGCGGGCTGCTCAACTACGCGAACCGTTTACGTGCCAGCTCAATGTACTCCGATTCCGGGGACGCTGACGCAACCGGTGATAGTCCCGTTGCCTCCCGCGCGCTGACGTACTGCCAGGCCGTACTCTGGATTAAACCTCTTCTTGCAGCAATAGAGAAGGCAAACAACCAACTTGCAGGGATTAGAGAAATTGAAGAGATAAAAAGGCAGAGGAAGGTTGGAAGCGATGTGGGTAATTAGAAAACATAAAAATAATCTCGCCCTATAGGATTATGTAAATTAATTGTAAGTATAGTTTTTTAATTTCTCATTAATTAATGACATGGGTGTGCTTGCGCGAAATAATAACCGCCTCGTTAATTTTTATGGTTTTTTTTTGACTATACTATAACCACAGCGACTTGCTGGAGAATAAATTGGAGTTTTCCATGAATTTTTACTCAATGAACATATCTCCTGATCAATCTAAGAACAAGGATAGAAAAAATGATGATGAGGAAAAGAATAAAACTAAAAAAACACAAAAGTAAACATAATATTTTGTTGTTTTCTTAGTAATTTAAAGGTGGTTTTATGACAGACCGTCCTGATATAGTTGAGCCGATGCCTGAAGATTTACCCTTCCCTGGAGAAGATAAACCTATTTATCCAGATGACGGAGAACCCTCAGAGCCAGATGATCCAGAAATTGAAAGGGATTCTCCTAAATGATACGCATCATAATAAACCGTCGTAATCTAGGCGGTTTTTTATGTGTTGAGAATTCGATTAGAACTTCGTATAAGTGAAATTTAAAATAATAAGCAATGTTGTTTATTTTTGCTACTTAAGCGTTCTACGGTTTAAATGGCTCGGTGTGAGCCATTTATTATTTAACGCCGCCCAATCAAAAAACCAATTATAAACGCGGTTGTCGCAGCTACGGCGACGCACGTCATTGGATTGGACTCTATCTGACTCTTGATGTTATCTGTACTTGTTCGCACTGCATCCCCTGCTCTGGATGCGTATTTTCTTGCTGTATCATTAAATTTATGGTCAGGTGACTCCAGAGCCTCACCATAACTTTCCTCCAGCTCACCATGAATAATATGGTTTTTATCTTTTTTTATACCAAACATAAACTAAATCTCCAATAATTAGTGATCTATAAAGTATAGCAGTTAGAATAAATGCACATGGGAAACGCTGATAATGATTTAATATATATTAAAATGTTCTAATGATTTTATTTGATATATTTTCAGGAGCTATAGGAGATATGCTATGTGATATCTAACCTAAAATCAAAGTGAATCGATTCCTTAAATTACCGGCTAAATAGTTATGACTATTTTTTTGCGTAGTACTGTAACAGGAAAAATTGTGACACAGGATGAATGGTTACATTCGTTAAATGAGTGGGAAGATGAAGGTGGTTCATATTCTCATGCTGATGAATTTATTGAGGTTGTAAAGGACAGGAAAGGTGACTGGGTTGTGAAGAATCCCGATGATTATTCCAGCGCCTAATGAAGTGCTGTTACAATTACGGTGAAAAAGGGAAAAATCTTCATTGCTAATCTTCGGGCTAATTCAGGGTATTGCTGTAGGCAGGCATGGCTATGATAAATAGTTATAATGTCAAATATACGAGAATAGTTGGTTAATAAATGAACTGGTTATGATATGGTAAACCACACTCATTTAAAGGTTAACCATCATGTCATATTTTGATAACGCAATGCGTCGCGTTGGCCTTGTAGCCAGCATGACTGTTATGTGTCCGATATGTGGGCATAATTCCACACAGTCGACCACGAAAGTACGACAGCAACAGGCGTTGCTTTGTCCTAAATGTAAATCGTTATTTGTCATTCACAACAAGTAGTTCGAGAGAGAAATAAACCCAGGCCTCGCAATTGCGGGGCTTTTTTGTGCACATTGCGCGCGTACATCAAAGAGATATCTTTCATCAGCTGTGTGCTGGGATGCTTTTCGAGTTGAATTCTTTTCAAACGCTTGAACAGTTAACTTGTGGATGATGCTGACTGCAATTGATAATCATTATTATTTGTGCGGGTCCTCCTGGCGATTCTGAACACCGAGGGTGCGAGGACACGCGGAAAACGGCTGGTTTTTTGCATTTTATCGGCATCATCATCATTCCCTTAACTTGTTGATATTTCAGTCGTGAGATTATTCACGATGTCGAAATGGTTAAATATTGTTCATCATCATGGATAACGAACTGAAAAACCTTCGCCTCAACATCAATCAACTGGCAGCGGTGACCGATCTTCATCGTCAGACGATCGCAAGCAGGCTGAATAATGTTGAGCCCGCTCCAGGAAGTAATTCTCGTCTCAAGCTTTACTCTGTCGTGGATATTCTCCGGGAACTGCTGGGCCGAACCACGGCACCCGAGCTGGTGGATATCGATAAGATGTTACCGCCGGATCGTAAGGCGTGGTTTCAGTCCGAACGCGAGAGGCTTAAATTCCAGCAGGAAACAGGTGAGTTAATCCTGGCATCGACAGTTACCCGAGAATTTTCATCGATGGCAAAAGCCGTCGTTCAGGTGCTGGAAACGCTGCCGGATATTCTTGAACGTGATTGTGCGATGACGCCTGCAGCTGTCGTTCGGGTGCAAAAAGTCATTGATGACCTGCGAGATCAGATAGCCCTGAAGGTTGAGCAGGCAGATACACCGGAACAGGAGGACAGTTCGCCAGAAGAGGAGTAAGCCATGCGACAGGCCACGGCGGCGGAGCTAAGAAAAAACACTGCCGGGATCATCAGAGCACCGCGCCGAATGCCTGTAGCCGAAGCCGTACATAAATATATGCGTGTTCCGGTCGGTGTGGGTAACTCCGTTGAGTGGGATCCTAATCTTGCCCCTTATGTTGTGGAGCCGATGAACTGCCTGGCATCACGCGAATATGATGCTGTCATTTTTGTTGGCCCTGCCCGAACGGGTAAAACCATTGGTCTGATTGATGGCTGGGTGGTGTACAACGTTGTCTGCGATCCGTCTGACATGCTCATCATTCAGATGACGGAAGAGAAAGCGCGCGAACACTCCAAAAAACGTCTGGCCCGAACATTTCGTGTCAGCCCGGAAGTGGCATGCCGGCTGAGTCCCTCACGCAATGACAACAACGTGCATGACCGGACTTTCCTTGCCGGGAACTACCTGAAGATAGGCTGGCCGTCTATCAACATCATGTCATCCTCAGATTTTAAGTGTGTGGCGCTGACGGATTACGATCGCTTCCCGGAAGATATCGACGGGGAAGGGGATGGATTTTCGCTTGCTTCAAAACGTACCACCACCTTTATGTCGGCGGGGATGACGCTGGTCGAGAGTTCACCGGGCAGGGAAATCACCAATACGAAGTGGCGGAGAAAGTCACCTCACGAAGCCCCTCCCACGACCGGGATCCTGTCTTTATATAACCGCGGCGATCGTCGCCGCTGGTACTGGCCATGTCCACATTGCGGGGAATACTTTCAACCAGCCATGGAGGCGATGACAGGCTACCGGGAAACGTCTGACCCGGTAAAGGCCAGTGAAGCGGCGCATATTGATTGTCCGCATTGTAGCGGCATGATTACCGCCGACAGGAAGCGGGAACTGAACGGAAAGGGTGTCTGGTTGAGAGAGGGACAAACTATCGACCGTGAGGGCAACATCACCGGAGAAGCCCGACGCTCGCGCATTGCCTCGTTCTGGATGGAGGGACCAGCGGCGGCATACCAGACATGGGCGCAACTGGTCTACAAATTACTGACGGCGGAACAGGACTATGAGGCCACCGGAAGCGAAGAAACGCTCAAGACCGTAATTAATACTGACTGGGGGCTTCCTTATCTTCCCCGTGCAGCCTGTGAGCAGCGACGTGCTGACGTGTTGATGCTGCGGGCAGAAGATTATGGCAAACGACTTGTGCCGCCGAAAGTCCGTTTTCTTCTGGCGTCGGTGGATGTGCAGGGTGGGAAGAAGCGCCGTTTTGTCGTCCAGATCATCGGGTACGGTGAAAACGGCGAACGCTGGCTGGTGGACCGCTATAACATCCGCCAGTCCCTGCGTTGTGATGAAAATGGTGAGGCACAGCAGGTGCATCCCGGATCCTATCCGGAAGACTGGCAACTGCTCATCACGGATGTCCTCGAAAAAACCTATGCATTGCAGTCAGACCCTTCACGACGGATGCCCATTCTTGCAATGGCTGTCGACAGCGGCGGGGAAGATGGGGTAACGGATAACGCCTATAAATTCTGGCGCCAGTGTCGTCGTGACGGACTGGGTAAACGGGTTTACCTGATAAAAGGTGACAGCACCCGACGTCAGAAAATCATTACCAAAACGCACCCTGACAACACAGGCCGAAGCGATCGCCGGGCGGATGCGCGTGGTGAGGTTCCGGTATATCTGTTGCAGACAGACCTGCTGAAAGATCAGCTCAGTAACAACCTTGAGCGTGAAACACCCGGTGCCGGGTATATCCATTTTCCTGACTGGCTGGGGGAGTGGTTCTACGAAGAACTGACCTACGAGGAACGCGGTACGGACGGAAAATGGCGCAAACCCGGAAAAGGTAATAACGAAGCCTTTGACCTTTTCTGTTATGCCCACGCCGTCGCTGTCCTGCGTGGTTATGAAAAAATCCGGGACTGGGAACAGCCCCCGGTATGGGCTGCTGCTCAGGAGAGTAATTCAAACATCATTGACGGGGAGCACCCCAGGGAGATTGCTGTGAAAAAAGCGGTACCTGTACGTTCGTCTCCTGTTCCTGAATCTGAACAGTCCAGCCCGTTATCTGGTGGCTGGCTGGGTGTCAGTGGTAACGGAGGCTGGCTGTGACGAAATCAGAAGTTCAACAGATGCTGGTAGCTGTACGCCAGGCTTACTGGGATTCTCTGGACGGTAAAAGCGTGTCATTCACGGGGGTTAATGGCCGGGCAATTACCAACCATGACCCTAAAGCCCTGCGTGACGAGCTTGAATATTGGGAAAGGCGCTGGCGCGCTGTCTCAAACCGCAGCGGCTCGTTCAAACTCGCTAACTTTCTGTAAGGCAAATCATGGGATTTTTTGAAAAGGCACTGGGCGCAATATCGCCCGGGTGGGCGGCATCACGCGCACAAAACCGACTCAGACTCAGAGCCTATGAGGCAGCAAATCCGACTCGCCTGCATAAGGGGAAACGTGAATCCCGGTCAGCGGACACCGCTGTATTTGCAGCCGGTACTTCATTACGAGAGCAGGCCCGCTGGCTTGATGAAAACCATGATCTGGTGATTGGTCTTTTTGACAAGATGGAGGATCGGGTTATCGGTGCTCACGGGATCCACGTTGAACCGCAGCCGCTTGATCTTGAGGGTAATCTTCACTCTGAGTTTGCTGGTCAGTTATCCGCGCTCTGGGCGGAATGGTCGGTTCGTCCGGAAGTGACCGGGATGTTTACCCGTCCGGAAGCCGAGCGGCTTTTGTTACGTTCAGCACTGCGTGATGGTGAAGTGTTTACACAGATGGTACGGGGAAATGTAGCCGGTTTGCAGCATTCAACCCAGGTACCGTTTTCTCTAGAACTGCTGGAGGCGGATTTTGTTCCGTTTAACCTGAACAGTACCTCCGGGCAGCAGATCCGCCAGGGGATTATTGTCAATGCCTGGGGACGACCGACGGGCTACAGAGTTTATAAGAACCATCCTGCCAGTTTTGCGGGACTCAATGCTGATTTAAAAACTGTTTCGGCTGACAGCATGCTGCACCTGGCTATGCGTAAACGGCTTCACCAGTTAAGGGGGATCAGCCTCATCCATGGTGTGATCACCCGGCTCTCCGATATTAAGGATTATGAAGAGAGTGAGCGCGTGGCGGCACGTATTGCGGCGGCGCTAGGTTTCTATATCAAACGTGGGGATGCTCAGTCTCTTGATACAGAAACCGAGTTTTCAACACCGGGTGGACAGCGCCATTACGATATTGCGCCGGGGATGATTTATGACGAGCTAAAGCCAGGCGAGGATCTGGGCATGGTGGAGTCGAATCGCCCGAATGTTCATCTGTATGAGTTCAGGAACGGTCAGATGCGTGCTGTGGCGGCGGGGACACGTGGCAGTTATTCCAGCATCGCGCGGGATTACAACGGCACCTACAGTTCACAGCGGCAGGAGCTGGTAGAGAGTTTTGAAGGTTACAACGTGCTGCAGCAGTGGTTTGTTGGGCAGCAAAGCCGTCCTGTATACCGAAACTGGCTGGCAATGGCGTTGCTCAGCGGCGTTACCATCCCCAAAGATGTCGACAAAAAATCCCTTTACAACGCGCTCTATCTTGGGCCAGTCATGCCATGGATTGATCCGGGAAAAGAGGCTGCTGCCTGGAAAGCAATTGTCCGTGGAGGGGCAGGCACAGAAGCCGAATGGACGCGCGCACGTGGTCAGAATCCGCAGGAGGTGAAACGTCAGCGTCTCCGGGAAACCCAATTCAACCGAGAAAACGGGCTGGTGTTTGACTCAGACGCCGCCAACGATAAAGGAGTGCTCCCTGATGCAGCAAATGATAAGCCCGCCCCGTCACGGGACGATGATTAACCCCCGCGCCAGTGTGGCTGGTATCGATGCCGCAAACGGTCAGTGCTGGTATGAGATTCGCGCACTGGCTGCAGGGCGCGTGGAAATATTTCTCTATGACGTGATCGGCGGCTGGGGGATTACCGCTCAGCAGTTCGTCTCCGACTGTAAGGAGGCCGGGGTGTTTGAGGCCAGCGCCGTCGATCTACATATCCACAGCCCGGGCGGCGATGTGATGCAGGGATTTGCCATCTTTAACACCTTGTCCCGTCTGAAGGCGAAGCTGGATATCTGGGTGGACGGCGTGGCTGCCAGTATGGCTTCAATGATTGTCTGCCTGCCCGGTGCCACGGTGCATATGCCGGAAAACGCCTGGCTGATGGTACACAAGCCGTGGGGCGGGATTGCCGGGGATTCCGATGATATGCGTGATTACGCTGCCTGGCTTGATCGTAATGAAGCGCTGATGCTCAGTGCCTACATGAACAAGACCGGGCTGGGGCAGGAAGAACTGGAGGCGATGCTGAAAGCTGAAACCTGGCTTAATGGCGCGGAGGCGGTGGAAAAAGGTTTCGCTGACACGCTTGAACCAGAACTGCAGGCCGCGGCCTGTGTGAATCAAAATAAACTGAAGGATTACCAGAATATGCCAGAACAGATGAAAAACCTTTTTGGGCCGCGTGCCGAAGCCCCTGCAAGTCAGCCGCAACCCGCACAGAACCCGGCGCCGCAGGCCGCAAATAACCCATCGGCACAGCAACCCACCCAGCAACCGCTGGCAGGAAATATCGACATTACCGCGCTGGCCGCCCAGCTCCAGCAGCAGATGCAGGCGGCGAATACTGAACGAGTCAGCGCAGTTTCTGCTGTGTTTGATGCGTTTCCTGCTTTCGGCTCGCTGAAAGCAGAATGCATCACGGATATTTCCTGCTCAGCGGAACAGGCCCGCACCAAATTGCTCAATGCGCTGGCGGCAGGGACTACCCCGAGTGCCGGTCCGGGTGCAGTTCACATCCATGCGGGTAACGGGAATATTGTTGGTGATTCCATTCGTGCGGCGGTGATGAACCGTGCGGGCTATGCCCAGGTGGAAAAAGATAACGCGTACAACGGGTATACCCTGCGCGAACTGGCCCGCGCCTCGCTGGTGGATCGTGGTATCGGTATTTCTGGTGTCGGTACCGCACAGGCGATGGTTGGGCTGGCGTTCACCCACAGCAGCAGCGATTTCGGCAATATCCTGATGGATGTGGCGCATAAGGCGGCATTGCTTGGCTGGGATGAGGCCAGCGAAACATTCGAACAGTGGACCCGTAAAGGCACACTGACCGATTTCAAAACCGCGCACCGCGTTGGCCTGGAATCACTGGCATCGCTGCGTAAGGTTCGTGCCGGGGCGGAATATAAATATGTCACCATTAAAGATCGCGGTGAGCCGATTGCACTGGCCACCTATGGTGAGCTTTTCAGCATTGACCGCCAGACTATCATCAACGACGACCTGGATATGCTGACGCGTATCCCGCAGGCAATGGGGCTTGCTGCGCGAGCCACGGTCGGCGATCTGGTCTGGGCTGTACTGACCAGCAACCCGAAAATGTCGGACGGTAAGCCGTTGTTCCACGCCGATCATGGCAACCTTGTTGCAGCCGATCTGAGTATTGAAGGGCTGGATACTGCACGTAAGGCAATGCTGCTGCAAAAATCCGGCGATCGTCGTCTGAATATTCGTCCGGCCTACATGCTGACGCCAGTGGCAATTGAGTCACGGGCAAACCAGCTGATTAAGTCCGCCAGCGTACCGGGCGCAGACGCGAACAGCGGGATCGTTAACCCGATCCAGAACTTTGTGACAGTGGCTTCTGAGGCCCGCCTGGATGACAGCAGCCCGACGGATTTTTATCTGACTGCTGCGCAGGGGCGCGACACCATTGAAGTGGCCTATCTGGACGGTATCGACACGCCGTATCTGGAACAGCAGCAGGGCTTTACTGTGGACGGTGCCGCATTCAAGGTGCGCATTGATGCGGGTGTGGCCCCGCTTGACTGGCGCGGGCTGGTTAAAGTCACCAAAAAATAACGACCGCCGCCTGGCGGTTTTTTTATCCCTGAAGGCGGCGCTGGTCGCCTTTTCCTTTTATGGAGAAAAAACATGGCGAATAACTATCAGCAGGACGGTACCACACTGGATTATCACAATGCGGGTGTTGATGCCGTTTCATCCGGTGCGCTGGTGGCGGTCGGCGGAATTGCCGGGGTGGCACTCAGCGATATTCCTGCTGGCGAGTGGGGAACACTGCATATGGCCGGTGTTTTTGTCCTGCCTAAAGCGGCAGAAGAAATTGCGGCAGGCCAGAAACTGTATCTGGCTGGCGGCAAGCTGACGGTGGCAAAAGGCGATGATGCAACGCCAAACCCGGTTGTTGGTTCCGCCTGGGGAGCAGCTGAGGCGGATGATGCTGATGTTGCCGTCCGCCTGGGGTTCTGATGAGCCGGTTTCGGGAGCGTTTGGCTAAAGCAGATGCCCGGATTAACCGGGCGTTTGCCGAAGAAGTCCCTGCATGCCTGCAAACGGGTGAAGGCCCGCGTCTGGTGACCGTGATTTTTGAATCACCGGATGCACTGTCGGGTGTACCGGGCGGCGGGGAAATTCAGAACCATTCCCCGGCGTTCAGTGCAATGACTGCGGATATTTCCGGTCTCGAAAAACATGACGGTGTGGTGATCAATACCATCCCTTACCGGGTGACACATATCGGCGCGGATGAAGAAGGGCGGACCCGCGTCACGCTGGCATATGGGGAACCCGGCAAAACACAGCCTCAGATCGATAAATGGAGCTGATATGGCGCGGGAGTCTCGACTGCGGCGGGATTTACCCGTCGATATTGATGTGGATGTTATCTGGCGAATTGCGGACAGTATCGGTGCGACGCAAAAACAGTTCCGTGCAGCATACTCGCGCGCGCTCAGGCGTACTGCCGCCACGCTGCGAAAGAAAGCGATGGCGGATCTGAAAGACGGGCTGGCCCCACGCAGTATGGATCTGGTCCGGCGCCGTCTGCTGTCTTTTCGTCTGGACAGGGGATCGCAACTGGATAACTTCCGGCTCTGGTTCGGGCTGAATGCCATTAAGGTGAAAGACCTTAAAGGACGAATCAACGGGCGGCTGCGACCGCACCATACCCGGCGTGATCGCAACACGGGGCGTTTTATTAAAGCGCGTCGCCAGGCAGAAAACGCCGGATTTTCCCCAAAAGGTAATCTGCTGAGCGAACGGTCGTTTGAAAACGGGGAGGTGTCCCGTTCAAAACGGGATAATCGCCGGACGGTGGTTATTCGCGATCCCCTGACCCGCCGGACACGCGAAGCAGAAATGGATATCTACGAACCGATGCTGAACTACATCGAAGACAACGCATTTGCGGAAGCGATGGAGATTTTTATGCATCACTTTGAAACCGACATTCGCGGGCGCGTAAAAGCCCGTATTTCTGTCTGAGGTAACGAACGATGGCCGAGCCACTGTTGCTGGGGCGGTATCACGATGCTGTGACTGACGCATTAAAAAAAATCGGATGGGTGCGTGATGCCGGTGCGTATCCGGAACGAAATGTTCCCCGCTTTTCGGGGCTGACCACGCCCGCGGTGTATTTCTCGATTAACAGCTGGGAACAGGGCGGAGGTAATGAGGGGCAACTGAGCGTTAATTTAACCTGTGATCTCTTCGTGGTGGTGGATGCCGCCGGATCGGGTGTGAGTCAGCCTGAGATTTTTGTCAGAACCGCTGCGGCCGATATTACCCAATGGATTGACGGACAGCAGTTTGGTCTGGGCCATATTGAGCCTGCGGTATTCACCACGGCTGAACGTGATGAGTTTGATCCGCGAATGGATGATTATCTGGTCTGGCGTATTTCATTCACCCAGGCGGCTGCATTTGGTACTGACCCCTTTGCAAACAATGGCATGCCTTTGCAGCAGGCCTGGCTGGGTGCTGCACCTGATACGGGCCGTAATCATGTGGATGACTATCAGCTTATCTGGGAGGCTCAGCCCGATGAGTGATATAGCAGGCGACCTGCAGCGCAGGCTGGCGAACCTTGTCCGGCGCGGCGTTATCCACTCCGTCAGGCACGATCGCATCCCAAAATGCCGGGTGGATTTGGGGGATATCATTACGACCTGGCTGCCGTTGTGCCAGGGGTTTTCCGGAACTAACCGCGCTGATTCAAATCCTTATGCCGTGGGGGATGCGGTTACGGTCCTGTCCGAAGCCGGAGATCTCAACAACGGGCGTGTGTTTCCCGGATGGAACACGGGAAAGCTGCCGGTGCCGGAAGGAAGTGACAGCGAGCACATTACCCGTTACAGCGACGGGACCGAGATCCGTTATGACAGGAACGCGCATGCCCTGACGATTATGCTGGCTGATGGTGGAACTTACAAAATTGTCGGTAAAGGCACGCTGGATGGTCCGGTTGAAATTACCGATACCCTGACAGTTCAGGGCAAAACCCAGATTAATGCTGACACGTCGGTTGCAGGGAATATCGGGGCGTCAAAGGAGATAACGGACAAATCCGGCAGCATGAGCAAGATACGTGAAGTCTTTAACAACCACGATCACCGCGGCGACAGCGGCGGGCTCACCGATAAACCTAATCAGAATATGTGACCTGCTGCGGCAGGTTTTTTTATGCCTGGAGAAAAAACATGTCTCAGTTACATGGCGTTGAAACTATTGAACTCACCTCGGGTACGGTGGCGGTTACCACGATTCAGACCGCCATTATCGGCCTGGTGGGAACGGCACCTGATGCGTCGGGGGGAACAGCCGCATCGGGATCATCCGGTACACCCATTCTCGATAACGTTATCGACTTCACTGCAACAATTAAGGGGCGGGAAGGCAATGTCATCAATGTCGCTGCGCTGGCCGGACAGCCGGCAGCCGAAAATCCTGCTACGGTTGTGACGTCAGCAAGCTGGGATCCTGAATCGCTGACACTGAAAATCACGCTGGGTTGTGATGAGCACGGTGTTATCACGGCTAAACCCGGAGACGTTGCTGAGGCTGTCGGTGGTGTTGATGGCGCAAAAGTCAGTGCGAGCGGGCGCGGTGACGGGATTGTCCAGCCTTTCAGCCTGCAATTAGCGGGGGGTGAAGATGAACCCTTTCCACTCAATACGCCGGTGGCGGTCGTCGGCACCACGCTGTTATCCCGCCTGGGTGAAAAAGGTACGCTGAAACAGGCACTGACAGACATTAACGATCAGCGTAATGCGCTGACGGTGGTAGTGCGTGTGGCAGATGAAAACGATGTGGCAAAACGACGCGCTGCGGTACTGAAGGGGATCGGCACCCTGTCTTCAGCGAAATCTGTTACCACGTACCAGCCGCGTATTGTGATTGCACCAGGATTCAGTGAGGACGATGCGGTTGGTAAGGGGCTGGAAACCGTGGCCGGTAAATTGCGCGCCGTTGCCTATGTTGACTGCGCCTCCGGTGCGACGCTGCAGGAAGTGGTACAGCGTCGCCAGTCCTATGGCGCACGAACTGAACTGTTGCGCCCGCGGGTCCAGGCGAGCGATGCAGATGGCCAGCTGGTTTATCGCCCTTACTCTGCGTTTGCTGCCGGGTTACGCGCCCGCATCGACTTTGAAAAAGGCTGGTGGTGGAGCAAGTCGAACCAGGACATCAACAACATCCTCGGTGTTGAGCAGATCGATGAATTTATCCTCGGGGATGAAAACTGCGACGCAAACCTGCTCAACATGCAGAACGTGTCCACCATTATCCGCCGGGCGGGTTTTAAACACTGGGGTAACCGCCTGTGTGCTACCAATCCACAGTGGCGTTTTGAATCTGTCCGCCGTACTGCTGATGTTATTGAGGACAGCATTCAGGAAAGCATGCTGGAGTATGTTGACCGCCCACTGGACCGGGAAAATGCGGATGACATTATCGGTACCATCAATGCCTATATGCGGCACCTGGTCGGTCTTGGCGCCATATTCGGTGGGCGAGCCTGGCTGGATGAAGAACTGAACACCGCGGAAACCATGGCGTCGGGTGTCCTGTACATCAACTATGACTTTGGTCCGAAATCGCCGACTGAACTTATCAGCCTGCGCGTCCGGGTGAACAATAACTATGCGCTTGAGGAGATACTTGCAGCATGAGCGATAAAAACACACTACGCGTCTGGACCTTCTTCCGGCAGGGGATCCGTATTCAGGGGGCGCATGAATTTACGCCGCCGTCTCTGGCTATTGTTAAAACGGATTTGCGTACCGGCGCACAGGATGCGCCCACCCCGGTTGATGACGGCATGGAAGCACTGACCTGTCAGGTTAAATTTTATGGGATAGATACGGATATGCTGGCCAGCTTCGGTTTTGTCAGCGGCAGCCGTTCACGCTTTACGGCTTATCAGGGCTATCTCGGTAACGGCACTGCGCGCGGTACGGTTGAGGAAATTGAGGGGTTTGTACAGACCGTCACACCGGATGCGCGGAGTAAGGACACGCTTTCCGAAAATGCCGTGACGGTTGATATTGCTGTCAGCTACTACCGTCAGTCACTGGACGGGCGCGAACTGTTCGCCATCGATACAGAGCGTTTCGCCCGCCGGGTGAATGGCGTGGATGTGCTTTCTGGCCTGGCTGCCAAAGTGCGTCTCTGATTTTACTGTTATCCCACCACTGTAACGGCCTGCGGGCCGTTTTTTTATGGAGCACATTATGAGCTTTCCTGGTGAAACCCGCGTTATAAAACTGTATTCCCCCGTATCACTTGATAGCGGGGTTGTGATCGATGAAGTCACCATGCGTGAACCGCTGGTTCGCGATCGCATCACTCATGCCAAAGACCGCGGCAACGAAGAAGAGAAAGAAGCCCGCATGATTGCGCTGCTGTGCAATCTCAGTGAACAGGATCTCTGGCTAATGACGGCGGCAGATTACTCACAGCTGTTGGATGCCTTTAACGTTTTTATGCTCCCGCCCGCGAAGCGACCGAAGGCGGGCTCCTCCGGGCAATAAGATTTCTGGGGCGGCGACTGCATTTTCCGATGGCGGAATACCTCGATATGCCGTTCAGCACTTTCTCTGATTTTTTGACCGACGAACTGGAGACGATAAACCGTGGGCGGAATAAGCCAGAACCTTAAGGCCGTCATTACCTTTGGCGGAAACCTGGATAATTCATGGAAACGATCTGCAGATGGTCTGCAAAAAAGCCTGAAAGATGTCGGAAAGCAGTCCGAACGACTGACAAAAGACCAGACCAGACTGGCAGCAGAAATCAAGCGCGCCAAACTGGCCGGTGAAAGCCTCGGGGATTTGAAGCGCCGCTATACCGATGTTTCCAGGGAAATCCGCAAAACGGAGGCGGAGCAGCAGAAACTGAATGTACAGATGCAAAAAGCACAGCGCATTCAGGCATTCAAAGGAGCCGGTAAAGGTCTGTTCCGGCGCGGTCTGGGGATCGCCGGGCAGGTGGGCGGGATGTTTGGGTCCGGGCTGGCTATTGGCGGTGGCGGTGTGGTGGCTTCAGCACTTGGCACACTGATAGCGCCAGCTGCAACCAATGCTGAAACGGCAACCCGCACTAATGTCGCAAAAAGTTACGGCGTGGACGTGGCCACGTTTAATGCCTGGGATTCTCTGGCGAAGCAGTACGACATGAATGCGGAAAACATTGGCGATCTCTTTGAAGAGTATCTGCACAAATCCGGGGAGTATAAACAGAACGGTAAGCAGGGCTCGCTGCAGGATGCGTTTGAAACGCTCGGGTTCAAAGCGGGGGATTTTGCCGGGCTCAGCGATATGGCGCAGTTCGACAAAATTGTTGAACGGGCGCTCAGCCTTCAGGACGAGTCAAAAGCCTCCTTCGCACTGGATTCTCTTTTTGGCGGGGAAGCGAGCAAACTGCTGATGCTTATCAAGCAGTCTGGCCGGAGCTACCGCGACCTGATGGACGAACAGCGGCGCTACAACCTTGTGACTAAAGAGGGGGCTGATGGGGCGGTTGCGGGTAATCAGGCTATCAATAATCTCCGCACTGTTTTCTCTTCTGCGGTTGCTGAAATTTCCGGGCAACTGGGAAATGAACTGGCGCCTGATATCCGTAATCTGACAAATGATCTTGCTGACTGGTTCAAAGGTGGCGGGATCAAGCGCATTGTGACTTTCCTGCGAAACGACCTCTATCCCGGCGTTCTGTCGTTCGGGCAGGGGGTGGTTTTTGTCGGCAAAATTATTTACGCGCTGGCTAAAAAACTGTCCTGGTTACTTCCGGATGAACGAAATGATCAGCGTGACGTACTCAAAACGCTTGCGGCAAATGGGATAGAAAGAGCGCGTTTCAGGGCCAGCCAGAATGGACAGGGGGAATGGTTTGACCAGCAACTGAAAGAGCGTCCGGACCTGCCGCAAAAAGTTAAGCACTACTGGGAATCCACCCGGGGATTGTTTGGCTTTGATTCTGATGATGAAACATTTAACAAATCGCTTGATAAATACCTGTCACCGGAAGGCGGCGACTCGCTTTTAAACTGGAATGTAGCGCTACAGCAGAACAAGGAGCATGCAGCGCAAACCGTTAAAGAGGAGCCGGAAAGCAGTGCCGGTGCCTGGGATAATTACGCGCATGAGCCGGTAACATCTGCCAGTCAGTGGAAAAGAGAACCATCAGTACTGACGTACAGCCAGGGGGAAGGAGAAAGTGCCCGCGCAGGGGATAAGTATCCAAATGCGCCCCTTCTTCCTGCAGTGCAGCAGGACAGACATGTTACTGCAACAGACAGATCACCTGCTGAGCCGGTCATTTTGAAAGACGAGAGCACGGGCGGTTACTGGGAAAGCCTGCTTCAAAAAATGGATGTACTGGATAAGCAGCCGCCATCACGGCAGATAACTGATAACCGCAAATTTGAGTACCACTTCGAAATTAATGCCGCGCCGGGACAGGATGAGAAAGCCATTGCCGATGAAGTGACCACGGTGACGAAAAACAATTCTGCCTTTAATGGTGATAACAGCCTTCTGGATGGGGGACTTGTCTGGTGAGTGAAATTATCCCGATATTCGAAGATTCCGGCCAGCGCAGTACAGGCTCATTACGGGGTGGGCAGGAAGCCCGCGTAATGATGATGCTGGGGAATTTCGCCTTTTCGATTGATACAGCGGCTTATCATCAGCTCACCCGTGAGGCCAGCTGGCGCTGGAGTGAACAGGAACGCATAGGCAAACAGGACCTTCTTCAGTACACCGGAAAGCCCGGGCGTACCGTCAGGCTTGAAGGGCAGTCTCACGCCTTTTTCCGTAAAGGGGTGGAAGGGGTGAATGATTTATTTGATCTTGCCGAACAGGCGAAACCCCAGCAGCTTGTCAGCGGAGAAGGTGATGTGCTGGGGTGGTGGGTGGTGACCGACTTTTCAGACACGACGAGTAAGTTTTTACCGGGTGGCGGTCACCGAAACAAAAACTGGACGATGACGCTAAAACACTATGCCGACGATCTATCAAACCCGTGACGGAGATGTACTGGATGCAATTTGTGCCGTGCATTACGGTACTGAAAATCTTTCAGACTCAGTGACTCAGGTTCTTGAAGCCAATCAGGGGCTGGCGGATCAGGGGGCTATGTATCCTTCCGGCCTGTATATCACACTGCCGGATCTGGTGACGCCCGTGGCGGAATCGCCATTCAGTTTATGGGATTGATATGGCAGATCAGACAGCGATGCCGGAATATGCGCCGGCCTTCAGCATTCAGGCCGAAGTGAAAGATATAACCCGGGTGCTGCAACAATGCCTGAGTGAACTGACCCTGACGGATTATGGTGGGGCAACAGCGAAAACCGATGAACTGAAAATCAGCCTCATCTCTGAAACGCTGGCGCTTCCCACTAAAGGTGCCCGGCTTCGGGTTGCTCTGGGATTCAATGACCAGCTGATCGATAAAGGCTGGTTTGTTGTCAGTGGTGTCTCGAGCAGCGGCCCGCCGAGGCGTCTTGAGCTTTATGCGACCGCCGCGCCGATGAACGCCCAGAAACAACCCGGAGATGTGACAAGCCAGAAAACCCGGAGCTGGGATAACCTTCGCCTTGCCGATATTGTCAAAACCGTGGCCACCGATAACGGGCTTATTCCCCGCATGGCTGACGCGCTGAAAGATATTTATATCAATCACATCGATCAGGTGGCGGAATCCGATGCCAACCTGCTCGCAAGGCTTGCACGTGACTACAACGCAGTGAGCAAACCATCAGGAGGCTACTGGCTTTTTTTACAGCAAGGGGCCACGGCAACGGCTTCAGGAAAACAGACTGGCGGGATCACCATCACACCGGATGAAGTATCAAACTGGTCCTACAGTGAAGGTGAGCGGGGGAGTTCGACGGGGAAAGCTACGGGGAGCGGAGGTAAAGCCAAAGAGAAAATCGGTGTGCGTTATTACGACGAGGAGGACGGCACGACAAAGACTTCCTCCGTTGAACATGATGGCCCGGCGATGACCAATCCCTATACCCAGTCGGAGAAAAACACCGCCGAGCAACAGGCAAACTCCAGGAAAACACAGGCGAAGCGTAACGAGCAGAAAATGACGCTCACGGGGCCATGTCGTCCTAAACATGTTCCGCTGACTGCAGAAGCAAGTGTGACGACTTCCGGTTTTGGCTCCCGTGAGGATCGGGCCTGGGTGGTTGAGTCTCTGGTCTTTTCTCTGACGTCCGCAGGATTCAGCTACACCTACAACCTTGTCGTGGATATTCGTAAACCCGCAGCGGCTTCGAAAAAATCAGAAAAGCAGGACAAAAAAGGCCCCTCCTACTTCGGTTAACCCTCCCGCCATCCGGCGACTCAGTAACGGAATTTAATCATGAACGGTGTAAACAACCGGACCGGAAAACGCCTGTCCGGCGTCGCCCATTTGCGCCAGTCCGTCAGCGACATACTGACCACGCCCATCGGGAGCCGGGTTCTTGTCCGGGACTATGGCAGTGATCTGTTTTCGCTGGTGGATAACCCCCGGGATGATTTTACCAGACTACAAATAATCGCTGCGTCTGCGACCGCACTGGCACGGTGGGAGACGCGGCTGAAGGTAACACGTGTGCTTGTTTCCTTTCCTGAAGGGGAGTCCGGCTGTGTGCTGGATATCGAGGGGATCAACAAGGAAACCAATTTACCTGTCAGAACGGGAGACATAACGATTTATGGCAAGCAGCTATGACGTGATCAACCTGTCCGAACTGGACGTACCGGATGCCATTGTGGTGCCGGATGCGAATGAAATATTCACCCGGTGGCTGGCGCGCCTGAGGGAACTAGATAAGCAGTTTGATGCGCTGGTGGAATCCGATCCGACGTTTAAACAGGGGGAGGTGAATGCCTACCAGCTGACGCTGGCTTTTCAGCGGGTTAATGATGCCGTGCGGGCGGTATTTCTCGCGAGTGCAAAAGAGGCTGACCTTGACCAGCTAGGTGCCGCATTCAACGTTAAACGGCAGGAGATTAAGCCTGGCGATCCGCTTGCCATTCCGCCCGTGGAGCCTGAACTGGAAGACGATGCGGCATTTCGCGAACGTATCCAGCTTTCATGGGCGCAACTGAATACAGCAGGCGCGCGTAACGCATATCGCTTTCATGCGAAATCTGCCGATACGGATGTTCTGGATGCCGATGCCTGTGGGCCGGAAACCCATAACCGGCCCGGCTACGTTGATGTCTATGTCCTGTCCCGTACCGGGGATGGAACGGCGGGGCAACCCCTGCTTGATAAGGTTAACAGTACACTGAATGCGGATGAAATCCGCCCGTTAACGGACTTTGTGACGGTTAAAAGCGCCACGATTGCAAACTATGCCGTTACGGCTGAGCTGGAGATCCCGGAAGGACCGGACGCCAGTACTGTGCTGAATAATGCCATCGATGTTTTACGGTCATACACCACGCTTTCCCATCGGATTAAAACCGTTATCCCGCTGTCCGCCATTTATGCCTCGCTGCAGCAATCCGGCGTGGTCCGGGTAAGGCTGATTTCTCCGGTGGAAGATCTGGAAGCGGAAGCAGGTAAAGCCCCGTGGTGTACTGCCATTAATGTCACCCGCAGGGAGGTAAGCAGCAATGACGGCTAAGTTTCGATCTCTGCTTCCTCCTGGCGCATTTCATGAAGAGCGGGCGCAGGAGCAGGCCAGCGCTGAGCAAATCGCCACCCTCGATACCAATATGGTACGAAAGTCCAAAAATCCTGACACCTGCCCGGAGCATCTTCTGCCCTGGCTGGCCTGGGAGCATGCCGTTGATTTCTGGGATGACGGCTGGACTGAGGCGCAGAAGCGTCAGGTGATAAAAGATGCTGCGTATGTGCATCAGCACAGAGGAACGGCCGGGGCGGTACGCCGTTCTCTCGGGTCAGTCAACCTGCCCACGACCGTGGTTGAGTGGTGGGAAGACACCCCACGCGCTGAACCTTACACCTTCCGGATCGAAGTACAGAGCAGCGAGGGGGTCAGCGACGCTCTCTATCATCAGATCCGCCAGCTAACCGATCGGGCCAAGAACCTGCGCAGCTATCTGAGCAAAATTGATGTGATGGCGAATGTGGGTATGGACGGGGCTTTTTATATTTCGGGTGCGACAACAGCGCATATAGATGTGGACATTTTTGCCGGGGAATCTCATGGCTGATTACTACTCAATTATCACTAACCGGGGTAAAGAACTGGAGGCGGAGGCGCTGGCCAGTGGTCGCCTGATTGTACTGACTCACTTTGTGGTGGGTGACAGTAATGGCAAGCAGGTCAAACCCGATCCGGCACAAATCCGGTTAATCAATGAAACGTTCCGGGGAGATATCGCTGAGCTGGTGGTGTCCCCGGAGCAGTCCACGCAGTTAATGGCGAAAATCGTTCTGCCGACCGGGGTTGGTGGATTCACCGTTCGCGAAGTCGGTTTAATGACTGACGCCGGAGAGCTTTACGCGGTGGCAAACTGCCCATCGATCGATAAGCCGGTTGGTGGTGTCAGCGTTAATATGCAGTTTCGCCTCGCGGTATCAGACACTTCAAATATCACGCTGAATGTTGCAACAGGCGACGGGTTATTCCTGCGCATTGACCAGAACCTGAAAGAGATAAAAGCTCGTGGCGCGGAAGCACAAAAAACATCGCGTGAGTCCATTGGTGTCCTTGATGGCACGACACAACGAAAGGGTCTTGTACAACTTAATAGTGCGGTGAATAACACCAGTGAAACTCAGGCAGCCACACCTTACGCAGTTAAAATCGCCATGGATAATGCGAATGCGAGACTGGCTAAAGACCGGAACGGTGGTGACATTCCGAATGTTGCATTATTTCTACAAAACCTCGGTTTGGTTGAGACGATAAATCGAGCGGCTAACGCATTGCAAATTACCGACGTTACCACATCGGCAACAGATAAAACGGCAGGACGTCTGCCAGCTGTTGGTTGGATGGGAAACGGCATCAGCATAGTGCTGCCTGAAAATTGCAACTTGAATGATTATGTAGGTATGGTCGCAACATTCAGCACTATTAATCCCGGAGCCTCCGCAAAAAATTTCCCTGTAAACAGTGGTGGCGTTCTGCGGGTTAGCCAGGGTTCAGATAACAGAACAATCCAGGAATACACAACATTTAATCCCGTTGTTAAATATGTCCGAGCATTGTATTCAGTAAATACATGGTCTGATTGGGATCCTCTGTACTCAGTTAATAACCCACCACCAGAAGCCTACCCAGTTGGATCGCCAATACCCTGGCCCTCAGACATAATACCGGCTGGTTATGCACGTATGCAGGGGCAAAATTTTAATAAGTCATCTTATCCGCTGCTTGCTATAGCTTATCCCTCTGGGATTATCCCTGATATGCGCGGCCAGACGATTAAAGGTAAACCCGACAGCGGCCGCGCTGTGTTGTCACAAGAGCTGGATGGAATTAAATCGCATAGTCATAGTGCCTCTGCTGCAAATACTGACCTTGGGACAAAAGCGACAACGTCATTTGACTACGGTACTAAAACATCGTCATCATTTGATTATGGAACTAAAACAACAAGCAATGCAGGAGCTCATAGTCACCGAACAAAAATTGCGTACGGTGGTGGAGGGTCTACAACGGTAACAGCCAATGCCGGGGCAACCAGTTCATGGGCCACAGATACTATCGAGTCTGCCGGTGCGCATACACACACTGTTGGCATAGGCGCTCATACACATACTGTTGGTATCGGAGCCCATATCCATAACGTAGTGTTGGGATCACATAATCACGCAATTACGGTTAACGCTGCGGGTAATACAGAAAACACCGTAAAAAATACAGCATTTAACTACTTAGTGAGGCTTGCCTAATGGCTTTTAAAATGACTGATAAAGATCGAGTTATTACTATCTATAATCTTTCATCTTCCACGAATGAATTTATCGGTAAAGGAGATGGGTATATCCCGGCAAATACGGGGCTACCCGCTTACAGTACTGATATTGCACCACCTTCAGCATCTGATGGCTTTGTTGCTGTTTTTAATTTTGAGTCAGGTAAGTGGACGGTTGTTGAAGACCATCGAGGAAAAACGGTTTACGACATTCATACAGGGAATGCCACCACGATTGGCCAGTTGGGGAACTTGCCTGATGGTGTTGTTACTGTTGCACCTGAAGGTCAATTTGTTAAGTGGGACGGGAAAAAATGGGTGCATGATACTGAAGCAGAAAAAACGGCGATGATTACTCTTTTGACGCAGCAAAAAGACAGCCTTCTGACATTTGCCACATCAAAAATCGGACCGCTTCAGGATGCTGTTGATCTGGGCATTGCAACCGATGCGGAAACAGCGCTTTTACTGGCGTGGAAAAAATATAGGGTCCTGATTAATCGTATTAAGCCAGATGATGCGTCAGATATTAGCTGGCCAGAACAACCAGCTTAGAGAAGTAAGAGCAGTTATTTCAGTTTTGAATACATTTATTCTGAAATATTACAGGCTGGATTTTACAAATGTATGTGGAGTCATTATCTATATTTGATAATACCATGGACATGGCTCCAATTTTAACATTATCACCAATAATAACACCGCCAATAATGCAAGAATTTGCGCCAATAGTTACGTTATTACCTATAGTTGCTACGGAGTGATCATCATCATCCCTGACGCCTATTGTAACATTTTGATGTATAATGGCATTATTGCCTATTCTTACTGCATCAGAGATAACAACACCTGTTAGATGTACAAAATTCGGTTTTTTACCAATGGATGCTCTTAAACCTATCTCTGATGCGTATTTGAATTGTAGTGCCCAGTTTATTTTTTTCGCGGCACGTTTCTGAGATTTATTACCATGGATATACATTTGATTCGCGAGTCTCCACCACATTAAAAAATGGCGAGTCCGGCATCTATGAGCGATTAATAGGCGTAATGGAGTTATTTTTCCCTTTGGGGTTATCTCATCTCTCCACATCTGTTTTAATGGTTTGCTTTTTTTTGAAAGTAAAAAAGTAATTATAGATATGGTTTTCATTTGTCATTGCCATATTAAATAAAGTAACGATTTCAAACATTTTCGAGTACACGTTACATCAAATGTCTGTCCAGCGTTATAGCCATTCGAGGGAGGATAGCAAATAAGTTGCAAGGTGTCTGTAACAACCTCCAAAGTAACATGCTGGGTTTTTATACTTTGTTAAGTAGAGCTGAAATAATTACGTTATGGTATTACTGTTTACTGCCGCTCCGTTAAAATGCACATTAGGTATAATTAATGAAATTCTAATTATACCTGATGTTATTAATTTTGATTGGGCTTAAGTAAGAAAATGCATACAAGGATATGCTGTAAACACGTTACTCACTTACTATCCATGTGTCTGCCTCTTCAAACATTTCCTGAACAGTAGGGCTTATCTGTTCTTTCTCATGCTTGCTGGCGTCTGTGTTGATCACCGGCAGTACCATCATCGGTTTAATCCAAGTACCAGTATCGGGAAAGGGGGCAGTTTCACACTTATGTCCCTTAGAATTACATCTTTTACATTAGACATATAAATATAAGATGAAATGCCACTTATTTGGTTAAAATGCAAACATAAATCTAACTTGGATATGGTTTTACGTTATTTTATAATGTTTTTTTCTAATAAAAAACATAAAGAAATAATTGTTTTAGCCGATAATCTGTTTCAACTGTATGTATTTGTTTCACGACAGATAGTAGAATGTATGTTGTCACATAGGGTCAGGCATATAAAGAGGCCGGTGTGAAGAATAACCACAATTTAAAACAAATCAAGCCTTATGTGATATCAATCACGTTTTCATTTTTTATTTTTTTCTCATTATCTGAGATTTCAGTGTATTATATATACAAGGAGAAGATTGCATCATATACAGAACGAGTTTTGAATAGAAGCGTTAGTCTCATTCAACAAATTGATAAAATAAATGATAATTATGAAATGTTTAATGCTTATAGTCCTTGTAGTGAACTACAACTTCATGCTCTAAGAGTGGCCTTATGGCCATATGCTCTTATAAAAGATATATCATTTATTTCAAATGGTGCAGTCATATGTAGTGCTTTATGGGGAGTGTTGCCAGCGCCATTACTTCTCAATATCTATGATAGAAAAGTTGAAAAGGACAATGTAACTTGGTTTTTTGGTGTGTTACTGGAAAATAATGTAAAAGCTGATTTGCTAAGCAATCAAAAATTAGCTATAACGATTTCACCATTTGCATTTAATAGATTTGTTACAGACCATGAAGAGAAGGGGTTTTCTGCAATTGTAGGTGACAGAGATCATTCGCTTCATTTGT
This sequence comes from Citrobacter sp. KH_055_1, assembly GCF_057838705.1. Taxonomy (NCBI): domain Bacteria; kingdom Pseudomonadati; phylum Pseudomonadota; class Gammaproteobacteria; order Enterobacterales; family Enterobacteriaceae; genus Citrobacter; species Citrobacter sp. KH_055_1. Next base: position 2,682,033 of record NZ_CM174473.1, on the reverse strand, counting down.
TCAAATTTGGTGAGCAGGTTGATCTTCTTGAAGAGGCTCAGCATGATAAATCCTACCAACTAGGACTTATTACCACGCAAAGCTGTAATAAAAATAATAATATCTGTGTCATGGGGGGAGTTAAATTTCCGTGGATGAGTTTCGATAGTTGGTTAATGATGTTATTGATTGCCTTTACATCTATTGTAACCGGTGTTCTTCTGGGGGTTTTTTATAACCAAAGAGTTGCACGCAAGCAATCATTAGTTTCAAGATTAAAAAATGCCATAAAAAGTGAATCATTATATCTTGTGTATCAACCTATTTATAAAATAAAAACCGGAAAGATTATTGGTGTGGAAGCACTAATTAGATGGGATGATTATGATATTGGTAGCATCCCCCCTGATATTTTTATCCCTATTGCAGAGAAACATGATTTAATCCATGAAATAAGTGATTTTGTATTTCGAAGGGTAGTAAAAGAAACCATGTCTCTTTCTGAGGAATTTAATATTATTATAAGCATTAATGTTAGTTCTCAAGACCTTCTATCGGAATCATTTCAAAGCAAAGTGTTTCAGATGATTGATGAATTAAATATAAAACCTGGTATGATAATGATGGAGTTAACAGAGAGGCAGAGTGCGGAAATAAATTCTCTCCAAAAGGTAATTTCTTTATTTAATAATAAGGGTATATCAATAGCTATTGATGATTTCGGGACTGGCTATTCAAATTTAAACTGGTTATCAAATTTACAAATAGATGAGGTTAAAATTGATAAGTCAATTACAGATTCTATTGGTGAACTCTCTGTAAATAACAATGTCTTATCAGGATTGGTGGAGATTTTTAAAGATATAACTCACAAAGTCGTTTTCGAAGGTGTCGAGACTTCAACTCAGGTGAAATATTTAACTGAAATGTTCCCTGAGTGCTGTGTCCAAGGCTGGTATTACTCGAAGCCACTCTCTATTGATAAATTGACAAAATTAGTTAATGATGTCAATGAGTGTTAATATGTATTTTCCTGCGATGGTTCACTGCTGATATGCCCGATCGACGGGGAATTCAGGAGCAAGCGTTACCGAACACATCCTCAACCACATCTGATTAATCCGGGGAGCGGAAGCTCTGCCAGAAGAAGGTGATGGCTACAATTCTTCACACGCAATATTCGGAGTGATCACGTACATCATTAATGATGCCAGGAAAGCGGAGTTTGATGACTGGTGATGTGAGAATCCGCAGATGCCATCGTAGGCAAATATCATCAGCAGGATAATTAGCGAAAAATTGTTCTCCAAAACTCATGTGCAACTACATGATTTTACAGAGTTTGGCATGCAGTTTACTTGAAGGTAAAAAGCATGCCAAAAAGCAAGTTAACCTATTGAATAATATAAACTAACTGTCTATGTCGCTAACCTTCTTATTCAGCAAGCGGGAGGCGCGCCAGTAAACTAATAACATCAGTCCCATCACGATGGTCAGGGTAATGCTGGTGGCGGCACCAAACGGCCAGTCACGAATGTTCAGGAACTGAACTTTTATCACGTTACCAATCAACAGGTTTTTCGCGCCGCCCATTAGATCAGACACGTAAAATAACCCCATGGCTGGCAGCATCACCAGCAGGCAACCGGCGATAATTCCCGGCATGGTCAGCGGAATGATGATGCGGGTGAAGGTCTGAAATTTGCTGGCACCCAGATCGCGCGCGGCTTCCAGTAGCGGCTTATCGAGTTTCTCAATGCTGGAATAAAGCGGCATAACCATAAACGGCAGCAGGATGTAAACGAGGCCGATAATGACCGCGCTGGGGGTGAACATAATGCGAATGGGGGTATCAATGACCCCGAGCCACAGCAGAAACTCGTTGAGATAGCCTTTGGTACTGAGGAAAATTTTGAGTCCATAGATGCGAATAAGCGAGTTGGTCCAGAACGGAACAATCAGCAGGAACAGCAGCAGTGGACGCACTTTTTCCGGCAGTTTTACCAAAAACCAGGCAAACGGATAGCCGAGCACCAGGCAGGCGAACGTGGCAATCAGCGCCATATTGAGGGAGTGAATCAACACCTCAAAGTAGAGCGGATCGAGCAGGCGAGCATAGTTTTCCAGCGTAAAGACCATTTTGACGAAATTCGCATCGTCACGGGTCAAAAAGCTGGTGCCAATGATCATCAGGTTGGGCAGGAAGACAAATAACACAAGCCAACCGACAATGGTGACGATCACCACACTCTGGAATTTACTTGTGTTCTTCATCAGCCAGTACGACCTCCCAACTTTCTACCCAGTTAATGGCCATTTTCTGGTCCAGAGAGTGATCGAAGTCAGGATCGTCTTCGTTGAAGAATTCGCTAACCATCACCATCTTGCCATTTTCCAGTTCGACAACCGACTCCAGCGTCATGCCTTTGTAGTTGCGTTCACGCACGTAGCCGATAAGTCCTTCGATGTGGTTGTCATCGTTGATCTCATCTACGCGCAGATCTTCCGGACGCAGCAAAACATGCAGTTTTTGTCCCGGCGTAACGGCGAAATTCACGTAGATGTTGCACTCTCGACCTTCAACGTTAGCACGAACGCGTTGTTCATCCAGACGTTCAATCACCGTCGCGTTGAACATATTGATCTCACCGATAAACCCGGCGACGAACAGATTTTTCGGCTCTTCGTAAATTTCTCGCGGCGTGCCGTCCTGCTCAATTTTGCCGTCACGCATCACCACGATACGGTCTGACATGGTCAGCGCTTCTTCTTGATCGTGAGTGACAAAGACAAAGGTGATACCGAGCTTACGCTGCAGCGCTTTCAGTTCGTTCTGCATCTGCTTGCGCAGTTTGTAGTCCAGCGCGGAGAGCGATTCATCTAACAATAGCAAACGAGGTTTGTTGACCACTGCACGGGCAATTGCCACACGCTGCTGCTGTCCACCGGAGAGTTGATGGGGTTTACGCTGGGCAAACTCTTCCAGTTGCACCATGCGCAAGGCTTCGGTGACGCGAGGTTGAATGTCGGCAGTCGGGGTCTTTTGCATGCGCAAACCGAAGGCCACATTCTCGAACACGGTCATGTGGGGGAATAACGCATAACTTTGGAATACGGTGTTCACATAGCGGTTTTCCGCAGGTACGTGAGTGATATCCTGGTTGTCCAGCATGATATGACCGGAATCAACCGTTTCAAGACCCGCAATCAGGCGAAGAACGGTTGTTTTACCGCAGCCAGAGGGGCCGAGCAGCGTGAGAAATTCGCCATTGTTGATGGTCAAATCCAGGTCGGAAATCACCTCTTTGCCATCGAAACTTTTGCGAATTCCCGCTAATTGCACCAGTGGAGAAAGCGAACGCGGTTGTTTATTCAATTTTTTACTCTGTCCCATGTAAACGCAACGGATGGCTGACCGCTGCGGGGTTTGTGGTTAACCACCTTGATGACTCTTAATGAGGGCGATTATTCTACGGCAAACCATTGTAATCGCCAATCCTTGTTGCGAATTACTGACTTACCCTTATAGTCAGAAGGGGTGTCAGAGACAAATATTCTCACTTGCGGGGATAAAAATGACCTGACGCAATATTTGTCTTTTCTTGCTTATTGATAATGTTGTCACGAAAAGTGAGGGTGACTGCATGGATAAACTACTTGAGCGTTTTTTACACTACGTGTCGCTGGACACTCAGTCCAAATCGGGTGTGCGGCAGGTACCCAGCACTGAGGGGCAGTGGAAGCTATTACAGCTGCTCAAACAACAGCTTGAAGAAATGGGGCTGGTTAACGTTTCATTAAGTGAGAAGGGAACACTGATGGCAACGTTACCCGCAAACGTTGCCGGTGATATTCCCGCGATTGGCTTTATTTCTCATGTCGATACCTCACCGGATTTCACGGGTAAAAACGTCAACCCGCAAATTGTTGAAAACTACCGTGGGGGCGATATTGCGTTAGGCATTGGTGACGAAGTTCTGTCGCCGGTGATGTTCCCGGTGTTACATCAACTTTTGGGACAAACGTTGATCACCACCGACGGTAAAACCCTGCTGGGTGCGGACGACAAAGCCGGAGTGGCGGAGATAGTGACCGCGCTGGCTGTGTTGAAGCATAAAAACATTCCCCATGGCGATATTCGTGTGGCCTTTACGCCCGACGAAGAGGTGGGTAAAGGGGCGAAGCACTTTGACGTCGCCGCATTTGATGCGAAGTGGGCTTACACCGTTGATGGGGGTGGCGTGGGTGAACTGGAGTTTGAAAACTTCAACGCGGCGTCGGTCAATATCAAAATCGTTGGTAACAATGTGCACCCTGGTACCGCAAAAGGGGTGATGGTGAATGCGCTGTCGCTGGCTGCTCGTATCCACGCAGAGGTTCCGGCAGATGAAAGCCCGGAAACGACCGAAGGTTACGAAGGTTTTTACCATCTGGCGAGTATGAAAGGCACCGTTGACCGGGCGGACATGCACTACATTATCCGTGATTTTGACCGTAAACAGTTTGAAGCGCGCAAACGTAAAATTATGGAGATCGCCAAAAAGGTTGGCAAAGGGTTACACCCGGACTGCTATATCGAACTGGTGATTGAAGATAGCTATTACAATATGCGCGAGAAAGTGATTGAGCACCCCCACGTGCTGGATATTGCCCAGCAGGCGATGCGTGATTGCGACATTGAGCCTGTGCTGAAACCTATTCGTGGCGGCACTGACGGTGCGCAGCTGTCGTTTATGGGATTACCGTGCCCGAATCTGTTCACCGGCGGCTACAACTATCATGGTAAACATGAGTTTGTGACGCTGGAAGGAATGGAAAAAGCGGTGCAGGTGATCGTGCGTATTGCCGAATTGGCCGCGAAACAAAAATAAAGAGTGTGTAGAGGCCGGATGGTGGCTTGCGCCTTATCCGGCCTACAGATACCTCATTCCGTGGGCCGGATAAGCGAAGCGCCATCCGGCGCAGTCACTACTAATTTACCCTTCGAAGAACCAGTATCCGCTGTTAACCAGCGCGGCCAGCATGGCGAGGAAAGACGGATCTTCCAGCGCATCTTCAAAGTTCTCGGCTGTCAGCACAATATGGCTGGCCAGCGCCTCGAGGGCAGGGCGATGCGGTGAGTTAATTTTTTCACCGTTGACGTAAACCTCGTCGCCGACACGGATAACGCGTAATCCGCCCAGACGTACCAGCACATCCCCTTGTTTCAGCGCGTCGTAGATTTCGTCGGGCTGATAAGGTGGCTCCGGCGGGGCGACATCCAGCTCATGACGCGACTGGGAAATAAACTCACCAAACCACTGTTTGAAATGTTCAGGTTGATTAATCAGCCCCAGCATCATTTCACGCAGTTTATCCATTTCTTGTGGCAGAACATCCGCCGGATGGTCGCGCGGCGGCAGGTCCGGGTCGCTGTAATAGGTGCTGCCCAGCTCACGTTGCAGAACGTAATCGGCGAATCCGCTGATTAACTCCCGGGCGTTCGGGGCGCGGAAACCGACAGAATAGTTCATCGCGTTTTCCAGCGCGTAGCCTTCGTGCGGGAATCCTGGCGGGATATACAGAATATCACCCGGCTCCAGCTCCTCATCAATGATGGCCTCGAACGGATCAACCTGCAGCAGGTCCGGGTGTGGGCAGTGTTGTTTTAGCTGGAGTTTTTCGCCTACGCGCCAGCGACGACGACCGGTGCCTTGAATGATAAACACATCGTACTGATCCAGGTGCGGACCAACGCCGCCGCCGGGCACGGAAAAGGAGATCATCAGGTCATCAATACGCCAGTCCGGTAATTCGCGAAACGGACGCATCAGCGCGGCGGTCGGTTCGTGCCAGTGGTTGACGGCCTGGACCAGCAGCGACCAGTTGTTCTCGCCGAGATGGTCATAGCTTTCGAATGGACCGTGGCTCACCTGCCATTTACCGTCCTGATGGCTGACCAGTCGGCTGTCGACTTCACTTTCCATCGCCAGTCCGGCCAGTTCATCAGGGGAAAGCGGATCGATAAAGTTTGTAAAACCACGCTTTAAGACCACCGGGCGCTTTTGCCAGTGGCGTTCGAGAAAGTCGGGCCAGTTGAGGTTTAATTGGTATTCCATAATGCGCATCCGCAGACTGTTGGTTGCTCCGATTATAACGGATGCTTAACCGGATAAGTGATCCCGGTACATAAATATTACAAACAACTTACTCGTCTTTATGCCCCGGATGCTGACGGCCAAAAATGACCTCCATGCGCGCGCCGCCTAACAGGCTATCGCCTGCGATAATTTGCCCGTCATACTGCTCGGTAATTTCGCGAGCTACCGCCAGCCCCACGCCTTGCCCGGGGCGTAAGGTATCCACACGCTGGCCGCGATCAAAAACCACTTCACGCTTGGCTTGTGGAATGCCAGGACCGTCATCTTCCACCAGAATATGTAGGCGATCGTCGGACAGCTGAGCGGAGATCTCGACGAACTCCAGACAGTATTTACAGGCGTTATCCAGCACGTTACCCATGACCTCGACAAAATCATTCTGCTCGCCGACGAAACTGATTTCGGGTGAGATATCGAGACTAATAGTGACGCCTTTACGCTGATACACCTTATTGAGGGCGGAGGTTAGCTTATCCAGCAAAGGGGCAACCGGGTGCAGTTCGCGGCTGAGCAGGGCGTTACCACCGCGCATGCTGGCGCGATGCAGGTAGTAGCCAATTTGCTGGGAAATGCGGCTAATTTGTTCCAGCATCACGGGTTCGGCATCGGTTACGCTCATCTTTTCATTGCGCATCGAGCGTAGCGTGCTTTGCAATACCGCCAGCGGTGTTTTCAGGCTATGGGTGAGATCGGTTAAGGTCGTGCGGTATTTATCGTAACGCTCACGCTCACTTTTCAGCAGTCGGTTGAGGTTACGTACCAGGCTAGTTAGTTCCCGCGTGGTGGCGGGATTGAGCATTTCACGGTGATGCTCCTCAAGTTCTCGGACCTCACGCGCCAGTGACTCGATAGGCCGTAAACTCCACCAGGCGGCGACCCATAGCAGCGGGATCACGAGCAGCAAGTTGGCGACCAATACATAGATAAACCAGCTCCAGACCATATATGAGCGCTTGAGCTCAATGGGGATAGTGTCGACAACGACAATGGTAAGCTGAGGCATGCGGGCGGTCTCAGGGTAGACGTTTACCGCCACCGAGTGGGTCATTTCGGCATCGTTATCATCTTCTCTGACTTCTTTAAGCTGCTGTTGCGCGGAGTGATCTTCGCGCAGCAACGTGCTGGTGGCATCGACATCGGCTTCTATTTCATGAAAACCATTCGTTTTTAACCAGTCCGGCTGAATACTGTGCGTCAGCCAGGGGACATCGCGTTGTGCCCACAACAATTTGCCATTTTCATCGTAGATCAGCGACATGGTGGGGCTTTGCATATCGAGATGTTCAGGCAGTTCGACCTGGAGCTTGCCGTCTTCCCATTTCGCGAGGGTGTAAAACAAGTTACTTTCACCGCGCAGAAGACGAAATGTGGTCTTATCAAAGCTTACACTGTAACCCACCAGCGCGACCATGCCATAGGCCAGTGAAAGCACAAGGACAACGCCAGCGGTCGCCAGCAAAAAGCGTACACGCAGCGATAACGGGAAAAAATGACGCAATAATTTGTTCATTAGCGCAGTTCGAAGAGGTAGCCCTGTCCACGTACGGTGGTGATCACGTCATCCGGATATTGCGCCTGAATTTTTTTGCGCAGACGTCCCATCAGTACATCGATGGTGTGGCTTTCACGCAGTTCTGCATCCGGATAAAGTTGTAGCATCAGTGAGTCTTTGCTGACCACTTTGCCGTTATTGCGGATCAGCGTTTCCATGATGGTGTATTCAAACGCGGTGAGTTTGATAACCTCATCATTCACTGATAATTCGCGGCGGGAAAGGTCAACCTGAAAAGGCGGCAGCGAGATAATTTGCGAGGCCAGGCCGCTATTGCGGCGCATCAGTGCCTGCATGCGGGCGACCACCTCTTCAATATGGAAAGGTTTTGTCACGTAGTCATCAGCCCCAGCGCTGAGCACTTCCACTTTATCCTGCCAGCCTTCGCGGGCGGTCAACACCAGAATGGGGAGCGAAACGTCATTGCTGCGCCAGCGGCGGATCAGTGACAAGCCATCTTCATCGGGCAGACCTAAGTCGACGATCGCAATATCTGGCAGATGTTCGTTAAGGTAATAATCTGCTTCCTTTGCATCCTCAGCATCATCAACCTGGTGGCCTGCATCCTGTAACTGAACCTTCAGGTGGTGACGTAATAAGGCATTATCCTCAACAACCAGTACGCGCATCTTCGTTTCTCCCTAAATTGACGGTATGAATAGTTTAACGCTGATTATGTGGCTGTGGGGATAAACATTTAATAAACCGAGGGGAATGTCGGAAGGTGGCATGAACGCCACATCTGGCCTACGCGGGATAAATGTAGGCCAGATAAGCGTGAGCGCCATCTGGCGCAGGATTGATTACTTCAACTCATCAACCATGGTGATGGCGCGACCAATATAGTTGGCTGGCGTCATCGCTTTCAGGCGCGTTTTCTCGTCTTCTGGCAGGGCCAGTCCGTCGATAAACTGCTTCATGCCTTCGGCGTCAACGCGCTTGCCGCGGGTCAGCTCTTTCAGCTTCTCGTACGGTTTTTCAATGCCGTAACGACGCATAACGGTCTGAATCGGCTCGGCCAGCACTTCCCAGTTATGGTCCAGTTCATCCAGCAGATGATCGCGGTTTACTTCCAGTTTGCTCACACCCTTCAGTGTGGACTGATACGCGATCAACGCGTAGCCAATTCCCACGCCCAGGTTACGCAGAACGGTAGAATCCGTCAGGTCACGCTGCCAGCGGGAAACCGGCAGTTTGCTTGCCAGGTGCTGCAGTACCGCATTAGACAGGCCCAGGTTGCCTTCGGAGTTTTCGAAGTCGATAGGGTTAACTTTGTGCGGCATGGTGGAAGAACCAATTTCACCGGCAATGGTTTTCTGTTTGAAGTGGTTCAGCGCCACATAGCCCCAGACGTCGCGGTCAAAATCGATCAGGATGGTGTTAAAACGCGCGACGCAATCGAACAGCTCAGCAATGTAGTCGTGCGGCTCAATCTGCGTGGTGTACGGGTTCCACTGAATACCCAGCGAAGTGACGAATTCTTCACTGAACTGATGCCAGTCAACTTCCGGATAAGCGGCGATGTGGGCATTATAGTTACCGACGGCACCGTTGATTTTACCGAGAATTTCTACCTGGTTTAGCTGGCGATACTGGCGCTCCATACGGTATGCCACGTTAGCCATTTCTTTGCCCAACGTAGAGGGTGTTGCCGGCTGGCCGTGCGTACGGGAGAGCAGGGGAATGTCACGATACTGCACGGACAGGTCTTTTACCGCATCGATAAGCTTGCGCCAGTAAGGCAGGATCACTTCATCGCGGGCGGTTTTCAGCATCAGCGCATGAGACAGGTTGTTGATATCTTCTGAGGTACAGGCGAAGTGGATAAACTCGGAAACAGCGTGCAGTTCCGGGATATCAGCGACTTTTTCTTTCAGGAAATACTCAACGGCCTTCACATCGTGGTTGGTCGTGCGTTCAATGGTTTTGATGCGCGCGGCATCTTCTTCATTGAAGTTAGCGACGATCGTATCAAGGAAACCGATTGCGTCGGCAGCAAAAGCAGGAACTTCCTTGATCGCTGCGTGCGCGGCCAGTTTTTGCAGCCAGCGTACTTCAACCTGTACACGGAATTTCAGCAAACCGTATTCGCTGAAAATCCCGCGCAGCGCGCTGACTTTATCGCCGTAGCGTCCATCGACAGGGGAAACGGCGGTCAGTGAGGATAATTCCATAGATCACAACTCCGGGGTTAAATGAGCAAGAATTTGTTTTGCCTGAGTGGTCAGGCGATTACGAGAAAACATGAGTTGCAGACGACCGCCACCGACCTGGTGCCAGAGTACGGCAGCACGAATGCCAGCCAGAAGCGACGCACGGACTTTGGCCTGAACCTGCGGGCTCTGGAGGATAGCTGGGGATCCCGTGACCTGAATACGTGGGCCGAGCGGGCTGATGACGTCAACATAAATGCCCGCCATTGCGCTCATTAACGTTTCTGACTGCAAATCGAAATGGTCTAGCTGGCGCTGCAGGCCATTAATACGGTCCCCCAACGTGTCCATTGCGCCCTTGGCGGCTGACAGCTTGCGCTCCAGCACCATCAGGCTCAGGGTATAGCGGGTGAGTTCCGCGTTCAGTCCCTGACGACTGCTGGCGTTCAGTACACCGAGCAGCGTTTCAAGGCCCAGACGCAGATTGGCTTCACTGCCACCAAACACGCCCAGCGTAGAATTGGGATTCATATCAATAACACTGTTGAGTGAAACGTGTAGTGCATCGGCATCACAGTGCCCCTGGTGTGCCAGTTGTTGCACCAGGCGAGCCGACTGGCAAATGCCTGCCAGAGCGAGGGTGATGTCATAATAATTCTTTGCCACGTTCACTGCTTCCTTGTATTAGATATGTAGATAAATTATACCGGCAGAGGCAGGCGCTGCTCGATAATACCGCCACCGAGGCACACTTCGCCGCGGTAAAAGACGGCCGACTGACCTGGCGTCACCGCCGCAACCGGCTCGTCAAAAATCACTTCAATACGTTCGTCATCCAGCGACTTAACGGTGCACGGAATATCGGTCTGACGATAGCGGGTTTTCACCGTACAGCGCATTGTGCCGGAGAAGGGTTCGCGATCGACCCAGTGCAGCTGTTGCGCGATCAGGCCAACGGACATCAGACGCGGGTGATCGTGACCCTGAGCGACAACCAGAATGTTGTTCTCAACGTCCTTATCGACCACATACCATGGATCCTCGGTCCCTTCTTTGGTTCCGCCGATACCCAGACCTTTACGTTGGCCCAGAGTGTGATACATCAGCCCCTGGTGCTGGCCGATTTCTTCGCCATCCACGGTGATGATTTTTCCTGGCTGAGCCGGAAGGTAACGGCCAAGGAACTCGCGGAATTTACGTTCACCAATAAAGCAGATGCCGGTGGAGTCTTTTTTCTTCGCGGTAATCAGGCCCAGATCTTCGGCGATTTTGCGCACCTGCGGTTTTTCCAGTTCACCGACCGGGAACAAGCTTTGGGCGATCTGCTCGTGACCGAGCGTATAGAGGAAATAGCTTTGGTCTTTATTGCCGTCGAGTCCACGCAGCAGGCGGCTTTTGCCGTCGACGTCCGCGCGGCGCACGTAGTGACCGGTGGCGATGAAATCGGCACCTAAATCTTCAGCGGCAAATTCGAGGAAGGCTTTAAACTTAATTTCTTTGTTGCACAGAATATCCGGGTTTGGCGTACGACCCGCTTTGTACTCTTCAAGGAACAACTCAAAGACGTTGTCCCAGTATTCTGCGGCAAAGTTAACGGTATGCAGTTCAATGCCGAGTTTGTCGCAGACTGCCTGCGCATCTGCAAGATCGGCAGCAGCGGTACAGTATTCCTCACCGTCGTCCTCTTCCCAGTTCTTCATGAACAGGCCTTCAACCTGATAACCCTGTTGTTGCAACAGCCAGGCAGAAACGGAGGAATCGACACCGCCGGACATGCCGACGATCACTTTTTTTGGGCTTTCAGACATAGGAATACTCACGACATTGAACTTAAAGGCGGCATATTCTATCACGCAGCCCTTTACTTGACACCCTCTGTAAACGGCCAGTTAAATTCTCCGATCATTGCCAGCGGATACCGTTGCCCGCTCTGATAACAGCGAATGCTCTCAGCAACCAGCGGCGAACGCAGGTTCGGTGCAGATAAAATCGCTTCAGCGCTGACCCAGCGACAGCAATCTATATCGTTGTCATGCGGCTCAGTAGCGCACATATTGGCAAGCTCAATAGAAAACAGAAAACGCAAGAACGGGGTTCTGTCCGGGGCTATCCATTGATGCATGCGAATAAAATGCTGCGGCTGCGCGGTGATGCCGGTTTCTTCCCACAGTTCGCGTGCAGCGGCTTGTACCAGAGTTTCGTCCGCTTCCAGATGCCCGGCAGGCTGGTTCCATAACGCTTTGCCGTTGATGGTTTCCTCAACGACTAAAAACTTATCCTCAGCATGCACAATGCAGGCGACGGTGACGTGCGGTTTGAACATGGTTCACCTCTTATTCTTCTTTAAAGCCTTCAGACACATCTGGCCAGCTGATCTCACCCGTGGCTTTATCGATACTGATATAGGCCACCGGCGGGGAGGTTTGTGGATCGGCGGCACCCCGGCAAAATTCGGTTTGGTGGTCTTCGCGCACGATGATTTCAATCGCGTTTTTCGCATTCCAGCTCTCATAAAAAACACATTGATAGTCATAACGCAAACTGAGAGTGGCGACCCGCGTGGCTGTATCCGTAGAGAGTGGATTGATGTCGTCGCGATAGCGGTCACCGCTGTTTAAAGGTTGCAGCTGTGATTTTTTCAACCAGCCGCGCACGCTATGACGATCAGCGGTGTAATAGACCACCTCAATAAAATCGTCTTTGGACTCTTCCTGAGCAGAAACCACGTCGCCGGGAACCAGGAATACGGAACTGTTGCGACACTGTGCATTTGGCATTGAATAGAATCCAGCGCGCGAGCTGCCGATGACCTGATAATGGTTGCTGGCGGCGGGGGGCATTTTTTCGCGTTGTGACATCGCTTTATTGGCCCATGTCTGGCAGGCAGGGCTAACAGGAAGCGGGTTAGCTAACGGCGTGAGTCCGTCAGCGGTAACCCAACCGGTAGCGAAAGTGCCGTTTGCGCCCCGGTAGCGGACGTAACGAAAAGGTTCGTCTTTGGACAGCATGCCTGTGCTTTCATAACGCTGCGAACTTCTGAGTACCTCTACAGTGTCGCTATTGACCAAAAACGCCGGGAGCTGGCATCCGCTGGCCGGTGCAGAGTAGAAATGCAGACGAGAGTCAGCGCTGACGTTGGCAGTGGCGTAAAGATAATTTGCCTCTCCCGCCGCGATCCCGGCGAGCGTTTCACAGTCCTGTTTTGCATAACAAAATGGTGAAACTCCGCACAACATGAGCGCTGCAACGATCCGTTTATCCATATGCCGTGTTCTTCCCTGTTAATAGTTGCGTTAAAAATGGATGCTACGGCTGCAGCTCACGCCATTCGCCGTTGGCGAGATTATCCAGCGTGTAATCACCCATGGCATAGCGAATTAACCGCAGCGTGGGGAAACCCACATGCGCCGTCATGCGTCTCACCTGACGGTTACGCCCCTCATACAACGTGATTTTCAACCAATGGGTGGGAATGCTTTTGCGCTCGCGAATCGGTGGATTTCGCGGCCACAGCCAGTCAGGTTCGGCAACAACCTCAACGCCTGCTGGCAACGTTGGGCCATCATTGAGCGTCACGCCATTGCGCAGGGCATCCAGCGCCTCTGGCGTCGGCTCTCCTTCGACCTGTACGTAATAAATTTTTCCGGTGCGCTTACCCGGCTGCGTCAATCGGGCCTGTAATGCACCGTCATTGGTCAGTACCAACAGGCCTTCGCTATCCCTGTCCAGGCGCCCCGCAGCATAGACGCCCTGTACGGGAATAAAATCTTTTAACGTGCTGCGACCCGCTTCGTCAGTAAATTGTGGCAAAACATCGTAGGGTTTATTGAACAAAACCACGCGTTTTGGCTGGTTTTCTTTACGCTGTTTAGTGACTTGTCGTGAGCTGAATCGCTCAACCCGGTGATTTCTAAAAGAAGTTTTTTGCATGGTATTTTCAGATTATATCAATTGCCGCATTATAGCCTAAGAACGAGTGTCTTTCATGGCGGCGAACAATAGGGTAGTATTGACACGCTCATTACAAATCATTAACAAAAAGTTGCTCTAACGCATCCGTGTAGCAGGACGCAAATGCACATGCAGCGTGATGACAGACGAGCAGAACCAGAAGCGCTCGAAGGAGAGGTGAATGGAAAGCAAAGTAGTTGTTCCGGCGGAAGGTAAGAAGATCACCCTGCAAAACGGCAAACTCAACGTTCCTGAAAATCCGATTATCCCGTTCATTGAAGGCGACGGTATCGGCGTTGATGTAACCCCACCGATGATCAAAGTTGTCGATGCTGCTGTCGAGAAAGCCTATAAAGGCGAGCGTAAAATCTCCTGGATGGAAATCTACACCGGCGAGAAATCCACTCAGGTATACGGCCAGGACGTCTGGCTGCCTGCTGAAACACTTGATCTGATTCGTGACTACCGTGTTGCTATTAAAGGCCCACTGACTACCCCAGTTGGCGGCGGTATTCGCTCACTGAACGTTGCACTGCGTCAGGAACTTGACCTGTACGTGTGCCTGCGTCCGGTTCGTTACTACCAGGGCACCCCAAGCCCGGTTAAACATCCTGAACTGACCGACATGGTCATCTTCCGTGAAAACTCTGAAGACATCTACGCCGGTATCGAGTGGAAAGCCGACTCTGCTGATGCAGAGAAAGTGATTAAATTCCTGCGCGAAGAGATGGGCGTGAAGAAAATTCGCTTCCCGGAACATTGCGGTATCGGTATCAAACCGTGTTCCGAAGACGGGACAAAACGTCTGGTGCGTGCGGCGATTGAATACGCCATCGCTAACGATCGTGATTCTGTTACCCTGGTACATAAAGGTAACATCATGAAGTTCACCGAAGGCGCGTTCAAAGACTGGGGTTACCAGTTAGCGCGTGAAGAGTTTGGTGGTGAACTGATCGACGGCGGCCCGTGGGTGAAAATCAAGAACCCGAAAACAGGGAAAGAGATCGTTGTTAAGGACGTTATCGCCGATGCGTTCCTGCAGCAGATCCTGCTGCGTCCGGCAGAGTATGATGTTATTGCCTGTATGAACCTGAACGGTGACTACATCTCTGATGCCCTGGCAGCGCAGGTTGGCGGTATCGGTATCGCGCCGGGTGCAAACATCGGTGACGAGTGTGCACTGTTTGAAGCCACCCACGGTACTGCACCGAAGTATGCGGGTCAGGATAAAGTGAACCCTGGTTCCATCATCCTGTCTGCTGAAATGATGCTGCGCCACATGGGTTGGGTCGAAGCGGCTGACCTGATCGTTAAAGGTATGGAAGGCGCTATTAACGCCAAGACTGTAACCTATGACTTTGAACGTCTGATGGACGGCGCTAAGCTGCTGAAATGTAGTGAGTTTGGCGACGCAATCATCGAAAACATGTAATGCCGTAGTTTGTTAAATTTATTAACGGGAGCGTAACGCTCCCGTTGTTTTTTGTTAGGCTGCTAACGGTTATCAAAATTTTATCAAAACAAGTTATCAAAACCCCTTGGTAGTTTGGGGTTGGTTGGACGATCAGATGGCAGTTCTACTGCTAGGTTCCCACCAAGCATTCCTCAGATTTTTATTATTGCTGGTGGACGTTCGTTAATATTTAAGGTCTGTGCGCTAAGATCGGACATTGCTGACATCACGATGTATGAATCAACGAGAAACAGTTCGGTAAGAAGACGCGTATATGACTAGAAATGGGTCGTCACTATAGTCCAGCTTGGGTCTCTTAAGCTGTGTGTACCGATGTCAGGAAGTGGGGCCTGCCATAAAGAACAACTTAGGATATAAAAATTGGGATGTACTGTTCTCATGATATGAAGGTCCATCAACGTTAAATAATGTTGACATTGTCAATCTAGTGAAATCTGAGTTACCAGCTTATAGTATTACGCAATGTGAAAATGCCGCTTACATCTAGGATTCTAACCTAATGAGGTCAAAATGGGACGTTCGGCCGATTACACCATTCAAGGGTTTTTATATCAGTTTAATATGACGCTCTCTGAACTGCTGAAAGCAGCAGATGAGGCGGAAATCACAATAGAAGGAATTGTTGAAGATATTGAGGTGGAGACCTTTACAGGAACTAAAGCTATACAGTGTAAATACCATGAGGCGCAGTCTAAGTATTCCCTGAGCATACTTTATGATCCTTTGCTTCAGATGATGAAACACTTTAAGTCAAATCCAACTGCTAAAATAAACTATCATCTCTTCGCACACTTCCCTGATACCCCCTCGGTTAGTATCTCTGCTATAGAGCTTAATAGTGCTCTGAATTCTAGTAATCAAAACTTAAAAACATTGATAGCGGATGCTAAGGGGGTTGATGTTCAAAAGTTTCTGGAGGTATTTTCCATCACAATTACGCCAAAGTATGACGATTTGATGGAGGAGAACACAAAACTTCTTGTTGGTCTGGGCTTCAGTAAGAGCGAAGTCGATACGTTATTTTACCCGAATGCCATTCAGATAATTGGTGAAAGAAGCATCAAACATGATGAAAAGTCGAGGAAAATCACTAGGAAGTTCTTTCTAGAAGAATTGCGTCGTATTAGATCTACAGCCGTTTCACAATGGACACTTGCATTAAAAACGCGACAAAAAATTTTGGATTCCCGACGAAAGCAATTGAAAGAAAATCTAAGTTTAAACGCCCGATTGCGTTTCTTATTAGTTTTCCCTGATCTACTTGAAGAGTTCGATAACCAGATAGTCCTGTTTATAAAATCCTTTATTGATAAGTATCATTTTAAACAAGCTCATACGCACACTCCCATTTTTATATTGGATATTTCTCAACCTGACTTTGATGACATTGCGGAACGGTTATACGGAAAGGATGTGATCCCAAATATCGGTCGCCACGTAAAAACCTTCTCCGAGAAAAAATTTTTTAGTGAGCCTATTGTTACCCGGGATAAAAAAGAATTTGTGCTGCGCTTTATTCGCTGGGACGATTACAAAAACCTTCACCCCAAAGTTAAGGCAGATGATTTTTTTGTAATCGGAGATGGAGATGTTACAGAACTGGATCTTCGGGATGTAAATCTTGAATCTTTGGGTGCCGATAAATTTGATGAAATTAAATATATGATGGGGATCAGTAATGGCTACTAAAATCGGAGCAGTACTATCGTGTGCGCCAGAAGCTGTCATCGTTGCGGTAGAAAGTCTTGAGATATTTGAAACAAATAAAGAAAACCTTCAGGTTGGACGTTTTCTGAAAATTGCTCAAGGGAATCATGATTTTACGATTGTCACCATCCGTAATATCAAAGGCACTAACACCACTGATCCAGAAGGTAAGCCGACCTGGAGCTTCCTGATTGAGTGCCAGGCCATCGGAACGCTCGTGGATGATAAAAATTTTGACCGCAGCAGCCTCTTGCTTCCGGTACCCACCGAGCATGCCTTCATTGCTGAAAGTGATACCTTAGATAAAATCTTTTCAGCTGATAGTGAGCACGATTTCCCCCTCGGCAAGCTTTCCATGAATAAAGACACTGATCTCATGATCAGCGGTAACAGATTCTTCAGTAAGCACATTGCCATTGTCGGATCCACTGGATCCGGTAAGTCATGTACTGTTGCGAGCGTTTTACAGAGGATTGTTGGAATTTCTGAGTATAAAAACAGCAATAAAAACCAGCAGAATAACTCGCATGTTGTGATTTTCGATATTCACGATGAATATTCTGCCGCGTTCAGGTTGCAAGAAGAAGAACTGTTTACCCTGACCCGGCTGGACATTGACTCCCTCCAATTGCCTTACTGGCTGATGAACTCCGAAGAGCTTGAAAGCATGTTCATCGAAAGTAATGAGAACAACTCTCATAATCAAGTGAGCCAATTCAAGCATGCCGTTGTGCTGAACAAGGAAAAACATAACCCGAATGTTCCAGAAGTAACATATGACACTCCAGTGTATTTCTCAATTAGAGAAGTCTATTACTACATTGAAAACATGAATCGAGAGGTCATTAGTAGGATCGCAGGGGAGGATAAGCCAAAGCTGGCTGATGGAACTCTGGTCACCGATCGAACGATTTATTTTGACAAGATTCACGATTTTATCGCTACCTCGTCTGCGGTAGCAACAAAGGCAACCGTTGGGCCTTTCAGTGGCGAGTTCAACAGGTTTGCTTCGCGGCTAGAATCCAAGCTTACAGATAAACGTCTCCGGTTCCTGTTGAATGCCAAGAAAGTTGACGGGAATGAACATGTTACAGAGGACTTCGAGACGCTGATGAAGCAATTCATTGGCTACCTGGATAAATCGAACGTCACTGTCATTGACTTAAGCGGGGTGCCATTTGAAGTTCTCAGCGTTACGGTCAGTCTTATCTCTCGCCTAATTTTCGACTTTTGCTTCCATTATTCAAAGCTACAGCATGCAATCGGCAAGCTCAATGACATCCCAGTTATGTTAGTTTGCGAAGAGGCGCACAATTATGTACCTCGGGACGGGCATGCATCCTATCGGGCATCTAGGAAATCTATTGAACGCATAGCAAAAGAAGGCAGAAAATATGGCTTGAGCCTGATGGTGGTAAGCCAGCGTCCCTCAGAGGTCTCAGAAACCATTTTTGCTCAATGCAATAACTTCATCTCGCTACGTCTTACTAACGATGCAGATCAGTCCTATGTGCGACGACTATTTCCTGACAATGCCAATGGTATCACCGAGATTTTACCGAACTTGGCTCCTGGTGAGTGCGTGGTAGTTGGTGATGCGGTTTTATTGCCTGCTGTGATCAAAATGCCACTACCGGTACCAGAACCCCATTCCCAAAGTGTGAAAGTTCATAATGAGTGGAAATCGCTATGGCGCGATGTGGCTTTCGCACAAGTCATTGAACGCTGGAGAAAGTGAAAGACAGTGCCAGTCCTGAGGCCTTTGAACAGGCCTCCTCGCGAGGACAGGAAAAATCTACGGTCGTGGGGGCAACTCCTTGGTCTGTCTGCTGAGTGCCAGGAACGGACTTTGCTAATACCAAGGCGTGTTAATCAATAGAGAACAGGTCAATAGCACCTTCGCACCAGTCCTTTTAGTATCAATTTCAGTCATTAAGGTACTTAGTATTTCCGTCACAAAATCCGCAGCCAACCAGCCCACTCATTTCACTGACTGATGTAGAGCTTCCTCCACAGTAGCCGCAAGTACTGAGTGAATCATGAAAAACAAGGCAGTTCGTGCACAGATATCCACCTCCGAACTCACATACCGTCTCATAGCTGTCACAATCGGAACAGCTTGCTGGAAGACCCGAATAACTACTATCTTCTGGTTTGCCAACCCACTCATCTAGCAGATCGTATCGGGATGATGAGTAATTACAGTTACTGCAATTGAAATCCGTTTCACCGGTAGCGTTTAGGTCCTGCCTTCCCCCGCAACCAGGGCATGTAACTTCGACATAAGGATCAGCCCTGCAACCGCAGACTAAGCAATTTGTCTCGTGAAGAGTATTCCCGCTCTCCTCATTGATAGGAATGTCAACGGCAGCTTTTTTGCTGCAGGCACGACAGGTTGAGATCGTGCATCCCTGTTTTCTGAGATCATCGAGTGTGGGCTGGAGATAACGAAATTTTGCATCAGCATAGAACAATGAACTCCTGAGCATTCGGTCTTCATCTGATGCCAGCTTTGAGTTCAGAGGTTCTCCAAAAAGGTCGAACCACTGATCACGCATAAAACGGTTTAGCGCAAACCAAGCGTCAGCCTGTTCATCAAGGATTGTCTTCACTTGAGTGTCGGTGAAGTCGGAATGAAAAAAATGAACCACGCGGTTACGATGATCTTTAACTTTTTTGAATACAGCGATGGTTTCTTTCGGTAGGGGATTTTGAAGCACATCACCTAATCGCTGACAGGTTTCATCGTATGTAACCGACTGGAAATCACCGGCAAGGTATTTTGCTCGTTCAATTTTCCTCCCAGAGCACACCAGGCTCCAGTGTTCGTGTACCAGCGGCACTTTCAGCATGATCTCTACCGCTGTCCAGAAACTGACAATGGAAAATTTTGGCTTGGAGGCCTCCAGTTCTTCGCGTGCCTTATCCAGAAACTCCAGACCGTTGTTGATCAGTGCTTGAACATCTTTAGATAAAAATGATTCGTCATCGCGCTCAAAGCTGTATTTTTTATTTTTCATGGCTATATAACCTATCTTTATTCATCAGGCACGCATTGTAAGTATCCTGCTTAACCGGAGCACTCACCTTTAAAAATCTTCCAGCGGGATGATTATATCCTAGACCATCACCCATTTGACTAAGGATAGCGTTGCATCGACCCATTGAACTCACAGCTCAAAGCGGACTGTTTGGTTCTATAAATTTTAGGTGGCGTTGAGACGTTTAAAGTTTCACAATGCTACTTTACTCCATCCTTTGCCACGATCGTCATGATAACGATCGGTTTGTTGTTGCGTTTTATGACCAAGCAGCTTTTGTGTGTCTAACCCTTGTTCTTTGTACAGACGTTCAGATAAAGACCGTTGTTCATGGAATGTTGCGGGTGAGCCATCGCCCCAGTCAATTCCTGCCAAATCCCTCGCTTTACTGAAATTCATCGTCAATGTGTTGGATTTAACCTGTGCGCCACGTTCAGCCTGTGAAGTCGTACGGAAAAAATGTACAAGGTATGGACTGACTGCATAGTCACGGCAGCGAGCTACTACATCGCGTAAACTCCAGCTAATCGCGTTGAGACGAAGAGAAAGCGGGATGGCGATTTTGCTCCCGGTTTTTTCCTGAATGACGTGAAGATGCTCATCCCAAATATCGCTAAATTTCATACGCGATATATCACCTAATCGCTGGCCAGTAACCAGTGCTAACAGCATGGCATTTCCCATGTAACGATGACTGGCGTCTGCGATATCGAATATTTTTTGCCATTCTTCCAGGCTGAGGCGTTGACGGGTAATTTTCCGTCTGGGTTGCTTCGTCGCAAGAGCAGGGTTATACCCAGGCGGAACTTCGCCGTAATGCTGTGCTTCCTTAAACACATCGATCAATACAGATCTTACGACTTGGGCCATTCTAGGCTGTCCAGCGGAGATATACTCTTCAAGCAATTGCGCTATATCTCTGACATCAACGGCTGAGATCAACTTCATTCCTGCTCGTTCCCTGAGCAAGGATACTGGTTTGGCTTTCTGCTTATAGGTGTTGAGTCTTATATCACCACTTTTCAGCCTATCGTCCTGGATAGCTTGGTAACGGTCTAACCATGTAGATGTTGTGATCGCTTTTCCTTTGCTGGTTGCGATCCTGTCACTGATAGCCAGAATCTGCCGAGTTCTTTGCTCAGCCAGGCGTGTATTGGCTTCAGTGGCAATAGCGATGGCTTCAGCTTCGTTAGTTCCCAACGCATGAAATTTCCCTGTTACTGGATGCTTATACCGCCAATAGACTTTATTTACCTTTCTACTATAAAGCGGATATAAGTTAGGGACTGAAACATTATTCTTACGCGGTCTGGCTGCCATCACTCAAAATCCGTTGCAAAAGTAATGAGTCATTTTTCTTGATTACTGGCGTTACCAGCTCTCCAACTAACTCGGCATCCTCACGCACTCGCCATAACCGACCTTGTTTCATGGCCGGTGGGCAAAATAAATTCTGCTTAGCATAACGACGCAATGTGGACACGCTTGGAGGATTGCTTCTGTATTTTTCAGTAGCCCATTCTTCAAGAGTTAACATTTGTAGCATATGCGATCACCTTATTACTTCACTAACTGTTCAGTCTCTGCATACCGACCCTGCAAGGTCGGTTAGTTTCTCCACAAAACAGAGAAGAGCACCTGTGGCCACAACTATCAGGATGGATCGTTTTGTGAATTGATGAATTCCGAAAGTGAACAGGTTAATTAATCTTTGTTTGCTAGAGAGCCGGGTACAACATTTGACGGTTTTATTCCCGAGAGCGTACTCGTTCAGAAAATAGGCATAAAAAAACCAGCCGTAACAGGCTGGTGTATTAAGGCGTTTAGAGTGGTTCGAAAGGATGTGAATCTCCTCCCCTACATACCGGAGGCGGTAAACCTGGATTAATTTAGTTCTAAAAAAGTGCCATGCTTGACGATGTAGCATCAAAATTAACAATATAAGTTAGCATGGAGAACTAGAAATAACATCAAAATGAGAATCATTCAATGATGTTTGGTTGCGCCTCAAACCCAGTTGGTCGAAAGAAAGATAATCTTTTTTGATGAGAAACCAAATCTATCTTCACCATATGATGATAGTTTTTATTAATTTTTTCAGAATACAATGAATAAAAAAGGTTTTCTGTATTTAGTTCCACAATAATTCCAGATATATCTAGTTCATAACATTTAGATAATGCTTTTAACTTCGGTGATATCTTGCTCTCTTTGAATTTTTCGTTGTATGTAGGTTGAAAGTATCTTATTAACGCAGCTTCAATCATATTAATGGATTGGTTTTTGCTTGGAAGATTTCTTAACGCATTGTTAAACCTCTGATTATTCTCATCGTGATCAACAGTTATTCCAGATCTGCCATCTATGGACGAAAATATTCTTTCATGCTCAAAGGCATACATAAATAACATAATTTCTCTATCAGGATCGCTATAAGAAGTTTGTGCTAATATTTTTTGGAGTTTTGAATGGTTTCGTAAACGTTCAACCGCATTTCTACTACCATTGACACCTACTGCTTGACCAATATAAAGAACCTCGTAAGAGGACAGGTCTGAATAACAGCCATGTTTTTCTGAATAAAGGGTGGCAATTATAGATGCGGACACATATCTTACCTCTTCCCCTTCTTTATTAATACTAACGACTTCTCTAAAAGGATAATTACATTTCACATCGATTGCACCATCTTCTAGTATCCACTTGTATTCAAAGCTAAATCTTTTTTCTGCACCATTAATTCTGTATCCAATCTCTCCTGTGAGATAATTATTTTCATGATTAACTGTTCCGTCAATAAAATAAAAATTTGGCCTGGCGCATATAAAATATATATGGCATTTTGATAGTTGTTCTTCTTGAGTTGAATTCATTTGTCCATCAGACATTAGTTGCTGTGCGGTAACCATTGCTGAAAAACTATTCAGATATCCAATTGCATATTCATGTATAAATTTTCTTTCCATTTAATCTATCTCTTTTTTGCTAGTATTATTTTATTAAACTGCTAAGTCTTTAAATTTTATATCAGAAAACATCAAACATCAAACATCAAACATCAAACATCAAACATCAAACATCAAACATCAAACATCAAATAGTAAACAGCAATTATCATTAGCTATCTTAGTATGTACATTGATAACGATGATTGTAATAACTTTTTGTTTTCACAGCATGTTGAAAAATGTAAAGAGAAACAATCACGATGAGGTATGTTTTATCAAACAGCTTATACTGCTAGGTCAAACAGCAACACTACTAATCGGATGCCAACTGGAAGGAGGGCAGAGAAATATAAATGACATGGTTTGTATGCTGTCTTCGAGGTTTGATGGCATGATTGACCTTCGCTATACGCTACATGAAGAACTTCTTTAATAGTGCTTAACAAAAGAAGTGATTAAAGTATTTTCCAATAGGTTATTTTCTACTCTTGATGCTCAATGCTTCATTGACTGATCTACTAGCTGTGCTAGATGGCGGTAATATCCGTGCATGCAGATGTAATGTCGGTGCTCGAAAAACATTTCCAATTTCACTAAAGATAACAGCGTCGGTCGCTCTCGCTGCGATTTTTGTAGCAAAATCAATCTGACTAAGACAGTTGCTGTCTCCTATTAAACATCTATCTGAGTCCCTACCTAACTCACGTAAGATAGTTTGCTCAAGATATTCTGGATGGCGGTGGAGAAACTGGGCTTTATCCGGCTATTTTTTCGACGATTATGTAACATAACCTAGAATGTTTGTTGTCTGCTATTCCCTAATGTCAGATTTTAAGTGCTTTAAAAGCCACACCATTGATACTTACATTTTCAATTATCATATTAATTTTTATTAATAAAATTTATTATTTAAAATTCCTTTCTTGTGTAGTGGCTGATAGGTACTGGCAGTTGGTTTACTCTATAAAACGATTATCAAAACCAAAAAACATATGTTTATAATCAATAGGTTAGAGGGGATATTAAATCAAGTGTATTTACAAAGAATTGCTAATATTATGTTATTTATCAAGTTGTTGAATTTGAATTGTTTAACTACTGCTGCGCCACATGGGTTGGGTCGAAGCGGCTGACCTGATCGTTAAAGGTATGAGCGGTGCGATCAACGCGAAAACCGTAACCTATGACTTCGAACGTCTGATGGACGGCGCTAAGCTGCTGAAATGTTCTGAGTTTGGTGACGCGATCATCGAAAACATGTAATCCACATTCTGGGTTGTATGAGAACGGGAGCCGAGAGGTTCCCGTTTTTTTATACCTGCAAAATTCCTTCCCCAAAACTCTCGCCAAAACGTTTCCCCAAAACCAGGTTTGGCACTTATGTCAGCTTATCCGGTGCCAGGGGGGAAGAAACCGGACTGTTAGTTTAATTATCATTATATTAATGGATTGTTGTTCTCGACATCTTCCATGTATAAAAGTGTATCGTCGACAGAGTAGTAATACCGTTTGTTATCATTGACATCAGTAACCCATCGGAAAACGCCAGCACTAACAAGTGTTGTAATATATTCCCGAAATGTGGATTCCCCGGAAATATGTGCCTGGGCTGCTTTTTTTACTTGTTCAGGGTTCTTGGTTGTACTGACTTTTAATAAATCTCTTTTCCCTCTTATTAATATTACTTCATCATTCGCTGTAACAGCTCTGATGTTATCAGTAGCCAGGTAGTAAATATAATGAGCAATATTCTGGCGTTTAAGTTCAGAGTAAAACCACGAAAAATTATGTTCCTTTCTCACTTGCTCAAACATCTTTTCAAGAACAGTAACCTGATCCATCAGGGTTATAACCTATTGTTAGTTATGAGAGCGTGTAGTGTGCACGATCAGTTTTGTCGCTTCAATCTGGTCAGATCTCTTGGTGTGGTGCGGATAGCGAGGTCATGGGACGATTAAGGGTTCTCCCAGTAGGGGGGCCTTGCTACGGGGCGGGTGCGGCGCGTAGCAAGGCTGGTTTTTGCATTTTCATCGGCCATCACTGTTAGTATAATTTATTGATATTTAATGAGATAAATTTCATAGTGTCGAATATGTGCGCTTTGTTCATCACTGACGCCGTTTTTAAAAGGTGCTCGCAGGATGCAAGTTTTTTCCTCGGGTGAACTATGGATTGTGAACTAAAAAACTTACAACTAAATGTTAGCCAACTGGCCACATTGTCTGATGTGCATCGTCAGACCATTGCGGCGTGCATTAAAATGACCGGCACCGCTCATTGCGTGAATATTCAGTAGTAGGGGAGACAGCCACAGATGTGGCTGTCGTTTCCATCCCTGGTTAGAAGTTGATGCGGAAACCTACGCTACCGGTTACCGGAGACTCGATATTCTCTCCTTTCTGGTAGTTTGCCTCAGCCCACACCCCTGCGTTTGGTGTCAACTGGGCACTCACCCCGACACCGTATTTACCTGTCGTGCCTGAGATATCGTTGGTAAAGTCATAGCGGTTGTTGATCTGCACCTTGTTGTTGTCCGAAAACTCGTGGCTGACCGCAGCCTTGAGGTACGGTTTGACTGTTTTTCCGGCAACGTCAAGATTCATACCCAGATTCACACCGGTCTCGGCCTGCAAAGACTTGGTTGCCCCGATGCTGGCTTTCATGCCGTTATTCAGGCTGATATCCTTCTCATCTGCCCGGAACGCCGTTGTCCGCACGTATGGCTGCGCCCATGTATTCTCATTCAGGTTGAAGGTCTTACCAGCTTCGAGACTGCCGCCAAAACCATTCTGGCTGTAATCTCCCTTCACCGCCGAGCCGTCACTCATCCAGGTGCGCAGCTCATTACTAAAGCGGTTGAATTTGATAACCCCGTCCACGTAGTAGCCGTCATTATCAAACCAGGTTGCATACAAACCACCGCCTGTGCTGTCGATCGTACTTTTTCCACCACGGGCATGCTTAATGCTGTTGTCGGTGTAAGAGAAGAAAGCACCCACAGCTAAATGGCTGTCACCCAGCTCAAAGACCTTGTCGCCACCAGTTTCGAAACCGTTCTGGGTCAGAGAATAGCCCGAGCTGGCCCCGCCGCTGATGCGGTTATCTGACCCTGTATAACGGCCCCATACTCCTCCTGGTGCACGGGTGTTCTGCATCACGTCACCGTGACGGAAACGCAGATTCTACAGTTCGCTGTTGAAGACGTATGCCGGTGCTGTCGCCATGCTCAGTACCGCGTCGGCAGATTTTGTTGTGCGATGCGCAGGAGACGGCACACCTGCATCCGGGTTACCTGCATCCGGGGTGGTCGGCGGAGTAACCGGAGGTGGGGTGTCAGTCTTCAGATACCAGTTGGTATTCTCCTTGCTCAGGCTGTATTCCCAGGTACCAGCATCGACTTTCCCGCCTTTCAGGGTAAACGCGGCGTCACCGCCACCGGTCTGCACCACCTGAAGCGGCGCACCAGCGGATACTGGCTCCCGGCCGGTATTTTTGATATCCAGCACAAAGTTACCACTGGCGTTGCCCGCGACATTCAGCATATCTCCGGTATGCGACGCGATATCAGTGTTCATCCGGAATGTCCCGCTACCCGACAGGCTCCCGAGCGACAGCGAAACCGCCTGGAAGGCTGGTGTCAGACGCGTGGTTGTTGACGGACGGAAATCAACGGTCCCGTTATCCAGCGTTAATGCGCCGACAGTGGAGTCACCATCGAGATGCCAGACAGATGCACCTTTAATCGCCATATCACCTGCGCCGGTGCTGTCTCCTGCAACGTTCCCCGTCAGGATAGTCCCGTTATCCAGAGTCAGGGTGGTGCCTGATAGTGTCGTCACATTGGCTTTAGCCTGAAGGGCATCCATCGTCATGGCACCGCCACTCTTAAGGACAATCCCACCGTCCTGAGACAACAGACCGCTGAAACGGGTGCTTCCGCCTTCCTGTGTCAGGGTACCGGTCCCCGTCAGGGTACCTGCGAAGGCTGCAGCACTGTTGTTGAGGTAATACAGGTTGCCTTCGTTTGTGACTACGTCACCGACCAGCGTCCCTTTATCAGTCAGGGTGGTGGTGCCGTAGAGCACACCGCCGCTGCGAACATCCAGCGTCCCGTTGCTGTTGATGGTGGTACTAGTGGCACTACCGCCGCTGGAGACGAGCTGGACGCCGCCGTTGTTGATGGTAGTACTAGTGGCACTACCGCCGCTGGAGACGAACTGAACCCCGCCGCTGTTGATGATGGTACTAGTGGCGCTTCCGCCACTTCCGCTACTACTATCGATGGAAACATGCTGAACCCCACCGTTGTTAATAGAGGTGCCCGTGGCACTTCCGCCGTAGAGAAACTGCCTCCCACCGGAATTAATTGTAGCGTTAGTGGCACTGCCGCCGATATTGACAATCAGTTGCCCGCCGGAATTAATTGTAGCGTTAGTGGCACTGCCGCCGGTACTGACAGTCAGTTGCCCACCGGAATTAATTGTAGTGTTAGTGGCACTACCACCGTGGGAGACAATCTGACGCCCAGTATTGTTAAGCACGGTGTCCGTGGCAATGCCGCCGTCACGGACATACTGGCGACCACCGCTATTAACAGAAGTCGCCTTGGCGATGCCGCCACTGGAGACAAACTGTCGCGCTCCGTCGTTAACTGATGCGCTTGTGGCACTGCCACCACTGATTACATACTGGTCTCCTCCGCTGTTAATTATGGTGCCCATGGCACTGCCGCCGCTGAATACCGTCTGTCTCCCACGATTGTTAACAGTTGCATTCGTAGCACTACCACCACTGGAGACATGCTGGTGCCCACCGTTGTTGATGGTGGAACTAGTGGCACTACCGCCGCTAGAAACATGCTGAACCCCGCCGTTGTTAATGGTGGTACTCGTGGCACTGCCACCACTGGAGACATACTGCTTCCCACCGCTGTTAATGGTCGTTTTTTTTGCCGTGTCGCCTGCAGACAGGTGCATGGACTTGCGTGTTTCACCACTTCCAATTGTCTGATTGTCATAGGCTGCCGCCAGCACGGGCTGTGACGGCATAAGCAGGCCCGCAATAAGCCCTGCCAGCGCGGTACGCTTGATTTGACGAGGGCGTCGGCCCCCTTTACGGGTCAGTTCTGAAGTTACGACCCACGTTCCTGTGGATTCATTCCAGACAGTGTTATAGACCTTATTCATTGCTTACTCCTTTTTTCAGGGTGGCCTCAACACCCTGTTCAGTTAAAGAACGGTGAAGTTTATTGATGACGCCATTGACCTGGGCGCCGGTTATCAGTCGGGTACATTCAAATTGCCGGTCGGTGTTTTTATGTCTCGGGCACCACAGAAAATCGTGGTGGTCAAAATTCAGCGATGTATCGTCCCAGCATCCATAGCATCCATAGCAGCCATGGGGGTTAAATACCCGCCACGGGGTATAAAATTCGCTGTTCGGGAGGCTGAAGCCACTTATCAGCACCACCGGAATACGGGCAGCCCATGCCAGCCATGACAGGCCGCTTGGCAGGCCAATGAAGAAGCTGGCATGGCGCAGGAGGTTCACCCGTTCCTGAAGGGGGAGCTTGCCGGTAAAGTCTTCTGCTCCCCAGGGAATGTGATTCCAGACAAAGCCCTGGCCATAATGGGCGTCCCGGTCAATGCACAGCACCCGGTACCCCAGTGATTTCAGGTGAGCGACAACCTCACTCCAGCCGGTGCCGTTGTTCCAGTACTTCGCCTGACAGGTGGACTGTGTGGCGATACACACATAAGGCTCCTGGATAACCCGGGGTGCAGACAAGTCAAGTCGGACGGGGGCTTCACGCGGGTCAACGCCCAGAATGTAGCCTGCAGAACGATGGAAACCGACTTTGCGAAAATCCACGGGCTGATTATCTGTATCGCCACCAAAGTAGAGACCTATGCGGTAAGTTGCGTAAGGCGCTACCGTGCGTGGATTATCCGGCGTGGAAAACTGTATCTGCGGGTACTGAGGTGCCAGCAGGTCGATAATGTCCTGTGCCATCGTGCATTCCAGCTGGCACTTGTGCAGAGTCTGGAAGCGTTCGACATAAGGAAACCAGCCGAGCAGGTCGCCTAACGTCCCGGTGGGGAATGAAATCAGCACAGGCCGGTCTTTTAATTTCAGGGTTTCATCCAGCAGGGGAGTCTCTTCCCCCTGACGGAATACCTGAATGCGGAAGCGCACAAAATATTTCTTACTACTAGTCACCCACCCGTTATCTGCATCGCAGCAGAAAAGAATGTTATCGGAGTCGGCATCAAGCAAACGTACGTGCCATTTCCCTTCAGGAAGCAGAACACGAGCGCCATCATTAAAATCATAAAAGATATTTTCAGGTCCGGCCTGTGTTGGAATATCAGGCGGAGGGATAAAAATGTATTCTTCAGCGTTGACATATTCCCCACCTTAAAAAATATATAAGCGTTGAAAAGTACAGAAATTATTAAGTATTAGTTGCGGAAAGCTGACAAACGTATCCGCATACCTTATGCGCCCAGGATGTGTAATGATTTTAATATTGTCTACCGGTTACAAATTTGAGATGCTCTTAAAATTCACTGCATTACTCGAAAATATTGAATGGTTTCGCAGGGTATTCATTCGGTCATTTCGCTTTTTGACATCTTATAATAATTAAGTAGCGCATTAACAACCTGGATGACATGCTCAAATCTGCTGATGCATACCCCAAAGTAGCCATTGCTAACACCATGTTTATCGCAACAGTGAGATCTTGGGCGATTCAATACAAAATAATCGTGCAACGCCCTGATGATTTTATCGCTGCGGATGGGTGTCAGTTCGATCAGAAACCAGAACTCATCATCAGACATATTTCCTGAAGGAAGAATATGATTCTTTTTTTCCAGGAAAGAGCCCTGCTGAGGTTGCTGGCTATGTTCTTTTATGTATTCCACCTTCGTCTCCATTAAGCATTATCTAATTCATAACAAGGACTGTCATCATTAAAAACAATACCATCCGGGAGCGGTTGGAAGTATACCAAAGTGAATTTCAAGAAAAAACAAAAACTAGTAGTGTAAAAATCTGACATAATAAATAATAGCATATTTTTATGCTAATTAATGTTGGTTATTCAAAATATTTTTTTGCAAAAATGTATTTTATTGGAATTATTATCTTTTTTTAACAATGTTGAATTTGTTTTGTTTTTTGAAATTAGCAACATTTCAAATATGGCTTATCTATGAAAATGGTAAACAATGTGATTGTTTGTTGAGATATCATCAGATGCTTAATTTTCTCAAGGAACAATGTTGTGTTAAACTATATAGCGTTGTATTAACTATTTTCACAATTTAACAAAGAAATCTTCAGGGGATTACCAAACCGTGCAGGGTGATAAGTACGACAATTCCAACCACGTCACTGCTTTGACTAAACGTGTTTAATTGCTGATATGAATATATACTGACCTTCAGCGATGAAGATTACTCCCCAACGACAGAGTGTGGAGGTTTAAATAACTTCATAGGAACTGCGCCACTCCTGGAGTTAACAGGAGATGAATCTATGAGTTTTTTACGTCATCATTAGTAATTTAATGAAATAATGACTGCCCCACATGGGTTGGACTGAAGCGGCTGACCTGATCGTTAAAGGTATGGACGGCGCGATTAACGCCAAGACCGTAACCTATGACTTCGAACCTCTGATGGACGGCTCTAATCTGCTGAAATGTACAGAGTTTGGTGCCGCGATCATTGAAAATATGTAATCCAGATTCTGGGTTGTATGAGAACGGGAGCCGATGGGCTCCCGTTTTTTTATCTATGGAAGATCCCAAATAGGCTCTGTTTCTTAATCCTGCTATCTGATCAATAGACAGGACTAACCTGGAGGATATCTATTGCGGGCATGCTGATTTTTCAACGACGTGTATCAACGGACATTTCGCCATTCATACTGTTTACCCGTGGTATCCATGATGAAAATAGTTTTATCGTAATTCATTAACCAGGAACTCAGCGTATTG
The DNA here is from genome assembly GCF_057838705.1 of Citrobacter sp. KH_055_1. NCBI lineage: Bacteria > Pseudomonadati > Pseudomonadota > Gammaproteobacteria > Enterobacterales > Enterobacteriaceae > Citrobacter > Citrobacter sp. KH_055_1. The sequence continues at coordinate 2,651,080 of NZ_CM174473.1, read as the reverse complement.
ATTGGCGCACCCTGACGATGAATACCCAGCCACAACTCCGCAAGCGTATTAAGATCATCGGAAGACCACTGGGTACGATAATCCCCAGTGAGTTTAGTTTTTGCATCAACCAGTTGGCTGTACCAGATAAACATCGGAATATGCAGCGCCTCTTTTGGCGGTGTGACGCCACCGTGTGAATAAACGACTGCGCGCTTGGGGTCTCGGATCAGTGCATGATCGGAAAAATACATTACAGATGAGCGGGTATTTTGCAGTGCACTAAATATGTTGCCCATAAGTGTGTCAGTATAACGAATAGAGTTGTCGTAACAATCATCAGCCTGACTTTCCCCGGCTAATATAGTACTACTTTCAGGAAAACGCTCACAGGATGGTTCATGGCTGCCATAGAGATGCAGCACAATTAGTTTCTTACCGGACTTCTGTAAGGCATTTTGCAATAATGGCAGTAAGGCCTCATCATAGCCATGATCCACCCATTCTTGCTGATGGGCGTTCATGGCAATCCCGGTAATAATATTGTTATGCGCCCCCCCTTTTCCTTGACGACTATACCAATAAGTATCGTAACCAGCTTTGTTACTGATATTGATAACATTATCGCTATATTTTCGAGGATCGTGGGCGTTCACGGAATCCGCTGTCATTGCCATTGGGACAGCCATAATGGTCACCGGTGCCGGGGCAATCGCGTTTTGAAACAGCAAAAGCTGATGTTTTTGCTTGATGAGTTCAGGCGTTGTATCTCTTGGATAGCCATAGAGCCCCATATTTACCGCACGTGCAGACTCTCCAATAATAAGTACATAGTTTTCAATGCCGGTATCGGTTAAAGTAATTTTATAATCTGGTATATTGTTACCGATATCAGACATGATAGAGATATCCTGTATTGCCTGCATAAACACTTTGCCGGTACTGAGGGGAGTGGCAGACAGGACTCGTTGCATCAGGCTTTCAACATTACTTTTCCTTATTTGGTGTAGATATGCCTGGCCAACAAATGCAATGATGGTTATAGCAAGAAGAATAGGGGGATAGCGATGAAATCGATACGGTATCAGGTTTGCTCCAGTATTCGCCGCATATATAAAAAATGCTGCTAACGTGACAAACGAAAGACAATCGCGCCAGTATAACCCGAGCATCCCTTTGGCCTCACTCGGCGTAGTATCCAAAATACTTAGTGCGAAACCATAGCTAAATTCTGTTCTAAAGTTATGCCAAGCATATAATTGAATCGTAGTGTCCAATGCAACAGGGATCAAAATCACAACGGCCAGAGTATTTCTCAGTAAATTATGCTGTATGCATCGCAATGAAAACATGATCAATATAAATACTAGCGTCCGGTTGATTACCGCGTTATATTTCGCGGTTAAAATATTAACACCAAAAACTATTAGCACGGAAATAATGAGTGGGGAAACTTCAGATAGTCGCGAAACCTTTTCAGCTGTTTTAAGTCTAAGTTGGATGAACATAATTTATAATTAACTGATCCGATTTTTAAATTAGAGTAAAGCGTATGTAGCGAAATTGTCTCTAGCTTGTTCGCTCTTTTGTGTTTATTTATGCAACTGTGTACTGATGAATAAGTGATATGGCTACGACTCGTGTAGGCCTGCCTACGGCTGAGTACCCGTAACGTCAATGTAACTCGAATTATTTATTTTTTATTCTGCTTATCCCGTTAGTTATGAAACAGAACGCATGCCTCAACGCGTTAATCTAATCACTGGCTGGCATTCAGGCGTGCGGGCACAACCACATCACTCTGATGAAAGCATTCCGTTCCTGTAAGAAATAAGCTTGGCTGATTTAATACTATACAGTTTTTGGACTGGATCAGCTAACATCATATATATGTATAAATGGATATTCCCCAAGATCTTCCGGCCATGTTACTGCTCGGAGCCGGTTGATTGTGTCGCAGGGACGGTGAGTTTTTATTTGCCACGAAGCAACACTTTTAGGCGTAGCAATCTGCTTTTTAGATCTTTTTTACCGTACATTTTGAACAAATAAAACCATCTGTTTTTTCCAAGGTAGTTTAGCTTTGTCAACTCCGGGTTTAAGTAATGGCACATGATGAAAATCCCTTGATCATCATCAACTATTTTATTTCTAAGGGTCTTTATTTGGCAGCGGCGTACCAGTTTATAAAACGCTTGCCATTTTTCTTGTGTCGCAACGATGGCACCGCCAATAATATAAGAGCGATTATTGATCATGTGTTCAAAAACATGATCAATGGATTTGGGGTTTAGACCACGTTTAACTGTGAATAAATTTACTTTACGTTTATCAAATGGATAATTCCATAAGGATAAACCGTTTGTGACTTCCGGGTTACGGCAATAGCCGAAATCAATCCAGGCAACCATCTCATTGTTAACAAGATTCATCTCTAACGCTTTGTTTATGAAATAAGCTTTCAGGTTACACACCAGCACGTACTCAGCGGACCAATATTCAGGGTTTATTAGCTGGCGCGTTTCAAGTCTGTTTCTGAAAGCATCATCTTTTTGGATGTCGTGAATTTTTTGCCGAATTGCAGTGAACTTAGTGTTAATGTCAAAGGTAACAACTGTGGTTTTTTTACCCGCTCTAATTTTTTCAATTGCTGGTTTAAGGTCGTAAGAGGTAAAAATGATCATTTCGTTATCCAGAGTGGATAAGTTTTTAAAATAATCAATGTAAGTTTCAGGCGTTCTCTCTAAATGTGGCGAGAAACCTTTATTGGCTGTCCAGTTACCTCGTCCAATATCAAAAAATGCTGTAACGATAGTTATCGATGAATCCATTTCCGTCAACCTGCGTACTTTGTACTTATCCAGTAGGTAATTATATAAAAATAATAAGTCTGACATTTTTAGACACAGTTTATCAGTACCCACGCCAAACAGGAAGTTGAAATCCATACAGTAAGTGATACGCGTGTTGATCTAAAATTCTGGTAGTTGACAGCAGTGAATATATTCTGTGATTTTACGGATTGTTTGCAGGTGCAGAGACAACATCAGAAAGAGGCCGGGCGATTCGTTATAGCCCGGCCTGTAGGTGAAAAACCAATTAGAACTGGTAGTTTAACGACACCCAGTAGTTGCGACCCGGATTGACGTATCCGGTTGTGGATTGTGCGGTCTGGAAGTAGTCGCCCGCGTAGGTGCTGCTGCGGCCAACCTGATACAGAGTGACGTCGCTAAAGTCTTTATCCAACACGTTATTTATCGCCGTATTCAGCGTCAGTTCTTTGGTCAGCTTATAGGACATGCCCATATCGAGAACGGTCCAGGCTTTTAAATTGGCCCCTTTATCATCGTACACGGCTTTTTGGACTGCACTAAGGTTGTCATAGTTTTCGGTAAAGCGTGGGGCTTTACCACGATAGCGTGCGCTTAACCAGGCATTCATATCTTCGGTTGCCTGCCAGTTCAGACGGGCGTTAGCCATATGTTTGGGGGTATAGCTCAGCGGTGCGCCTTTGTTTTCGCCATCTTTTTGTTTGCTCTGCGTATAGGTGTAGTTGAGCGATAAGCTCAGCACGTCAGACCAAAGCGGGAAGGTGCTGGCGAATTCAACGCCGTCCGTTCTCGCCTTGCCGCTGTTGGTATAGCTGTTGGTATTGTCATCGATGGAATACGAGACAATTTTATTTTTGTATTCGGTGTAGAAGCCGGTAACGTTGGCGTTCAGCCCCGCGTCGTTCTCATAGTACAACCCGGTTTCATAGCTGGTGCTTTCTTCGGGTTTAAGGTCGGGGTTGCCGACCGTATTGACGGTTCCCTGAGCGGTCACACCGCTGATGCCGTTGTGCAACTGGCTGAGTGACGGGGCTTTGTATCCGGTTGTGACGCCACCTTTCAGGGTCCATTCTTCCGATACGTCCCACACCATGTAAGCTCGTGGGCTAAGGTGTCCGCCAAAGACATCGTTATGCTCATAGCGAGTGCCTGCGGTCAACGCCAGCGAGTCGAGAATATGCCACTCATCTTCCGCGTAGGTCGCCCAGGTTTTCTGGTGGAATGTCTCACCGGTATTGGCCAGCACCACCCCATCTTTCATGCGGGCATCCCAGTATTCGCCGCCGAGAGTAAGCAGATGCGAATCACCCAATGGCGTCAGCAGGACCGAGTCCAGGATGACGTTGGTATTTTTCAATTCACGAGCGTCACCGGCCCGGCCCGCGTTTTCTGGCGTGAGTGCGGATGAGACCAGTTGGCGGCCTTTGTTCTCGGTTTCATTCCAGCCCACGGAGGATTTCCAGGTACCAAATGTTAATGCGGTATCGTGACCCAGCGTGACCTTATTACGTTCATAGCGCAGGGTTTTATCGTATCCGCCGGTGAGATTACCCAACTGCCCATCATCATTGTCATAGCGCTGTCTGGCGGAGTCGAGATCCAGCCACAGCGTATTATTTGCGCCGGTTTTCCAGTCCAGACGGGTACCGATGTTGTAGTTTTCAGATTCCGTTGGATACGGCACGCGCGTCGATGTGGTATCGCTCAGAGAGGTGACGCTGGAGCCTTGTCGTTGTGTCGTGCTGCCGCGTACCTGCATGTCCAGCACGCCAGCAATTAGCGGGCCGCTTGACCAGAAGTTGGCTACCGTGCTGTTACCCCATTTATTGCTTTCTTGCAGGTTAACGCCGGTATTAATGGACGTGCTCCATTTGTCCGTACTTCTCTTGGTAATGATGTTAACGACACCGCCGATAGCATCTGAACCGTACAGCGTCGACATGGGACCGCGGATCACTTCAATATGATCGATGGCTGCCAGCGGAGGCATAAAACTGGTGTTCATGGCAGAGAAGCCGTTGGGCGTCACGTCACTGCTGCCATTTTGACGAATACCGTCTATCAGGATCAGCGTATAGCTGGCAGGCATGCCGCGAATACTGACCTCCAGACCGCCGGTTTTACCGGTGCTGCTTTCAACATCAACCCCTTCAACGGAGCGCAGGGATTCACCTAAGTCATTATATTTATTGGTTTGTAATTCTTGTTGAGAAATAACCGACACGCTGGCAGCCGCGTTGGTGATCTTTTTTTCGTAACCCGACGCGGTCACGACCATGACATCATCGGCGAAGGCATAAGTACCGCTGAATCCAAGGCAGGACAGAACGACAGAGGCAACAGGTTTTAAACGCATAGTCAAACTTCCTTTGTTAAAAATTCAAAGGCAGTAAGATAATTGATGAAAATGATAATACAAATAATTATCATTACAAATTTACATAACTTGTCACTCTCTGTATATTTCTTGAATAAATATACATAAATTGTCACTAATTTTAGATAGGGAGTAATGACAAATGCGTGGGTAGTTTTTACGGTAATTATTAATATTCATTTAATATGAGATTGAATAATAGAGAAGGAGATAAAAATCACGGCAGTGAATCACTGCACGTCGAGAGGTGAGAATTCGACAGTTGTATGATGTTTTTTTAAAATCGTCATACTTTTCTGCGCTGTATCATTTTTTTAGCCAAAGTGGTCCGCCATAATCCCTTCCCCAGGAGACCTCACAACGGGTATGTGCTGTTGTGCGGTATAAAAACAACGCAAAAGCGGGATTAGGTAATGATTAACGGCAAGCTGGCACGGTTGACGTGCGCACTGACTCTGGCATTTTCGACCTCCCTTTTCGCAGCACAACCGGCGGTGGAAGGGCAAACATTGAAACTGGCAATTGGACCCGAACCCACGGAGGGATTCGACCCAATGCTAGGCTGGAGTCACGGTAGCTATTTGCTCCTGCATGCACCTTTGTTAAAACAAAATGCTGATATGAGCTGGGGAAGCCTGCTGACGGAGAAGGTGGAGACCAGCGCTGATGGGAAAACCTGGACATTAACCTTAAAACCCGATCTTAAATTCTCTGATGGCTCCCCGCTCACGGCGGAAGATGTGGTATTTACCTTCAACAAAGCCGCGAAAAGCGGTGGGAAAATCGATATGGGGAATTTCACCCATGCCCGCCTGAAAGATAATCGCACGGTAGAAATGACGCTACGCAGTCCGCAGAGTACGTTTGTGAACGTGCTGGGCTCGTTAGGCATTGTTCCGGCAAAACAATACGATGAAAAAACCTTTGCCAGAAATCCAATTGGCGCAGGCCCTTATCGGCTGGTGAGTTTTCAGCCGGGCCAACAGCTCATCGTCGAAGCGAACCCTTGGTACGCGGGTAAGAAAAATGATTTTAACCGGCTGGTGTTTGTCTTCCTGGACGAAGATAACGCTTACGCGGCCGCACGCAGTGGTCAACTGGGGCTGGTGCGTATTGCGCCATCAATGGCCGTTGCACCTCAGCAAGATAATTTGAAGCTGTGGGTTCGCAACAGCGTAGAGAACCGGGGGATCGTGTTCCCGATGGTCCCTGCGGGTAAAAAAGATGCTAACGGTTATCCGGTCGGTAACGATATAACGGCCGACGTCGCGATCAGACGGGCTATTAACTACGCCATCGATCGTAAGCAACTGGCTGAACAGGTTATGGAAGGCCACGCTATCCCGGCGTACAGCGCGGTGCAGGGACTGCCGTGGCAGGGACCATCGGTTGCGTTTAAAGATGGCGACAGTGACAAAGCGCGCGCGCTTCTGGAACAGGCTGGCTGGAAAGTTGGCCCGGATGGTGTACGTGTAAAAGACGGCAAAGCAGCCCGTCTGACCTTATGGTATGCGAGCGGCGACAGTACGCGTCGTGATTTAGCCGAAGCGGTGCGTGCCATGCTCGAACCTGTTGGCATTGCGGTGTCGCTGCAATCCGGAAGCTGGGAAACCGTTGAGCGCCACATGCATTCGAATCCCACGCTGTTTGGTTGGGGGAGTTTAGATCCGATGGAGCTTTTCCATCACTACAGCGGGCAGGCCGCGGGCGTTGAGTATTACAACCCCGGTTATTACAGCAATCCTGCGGTTGAACAGCATCTCAAACAGGCCATTGATGCGCCGGACTGGCAAAAAGCAGTGCCTTTCTGGCAGCAGGTGGAGTGGGATGGCAAGCAGGGTGCAGGCGTTCAGGGTGACGCTGCGTGGGCATGGTTGCTGAATATCCAGCATACTTATCTGGCTAATCCGTGCATTGACCTGGGCAAAGGGGCGCCGGAAATTCACGGCAGCTGGTCCGTGCTCAACAATCTTGATGAATGGACCTGGACCTGCCGTTGATGAAGTCTGTTGTGGGTCATTTTCTGCGGCTGATCGTATTGTTGGTGCTGGTCGCTGCTGGCACCTTCATCTTGCTCAGCTTCTCGCCGGTCGATCCGATTCGTGCCTATATTGGTAACGATCTCCTGCATGTTCCGCCAGAACAGTATGCGCGTATCGCCGCACGCTGGGGGCTGGATCAGCCGCTGTGGGAGCGTTTCGGGCACTGGTTTGCACGCGTCTTACAGGGTGATCTCGGGTATTCGATGCTGTTTAATGCACCGGTCGCCAGCGTGATCAAAGAGCGTTTTGCGACCTCATTTGCTCTGCTCTGTGGCGCATGGTTGATGTCGGGGTTACTGGGTACGGCAATGGGGTTCGTTGCCGGGCGCTTCCTGAACCGCTGGCCGGATAAAATGATCTGCCGCCTCAGCTATCTGCTTTCATCGTTGCCAACCTTCTGGATAGGAATGCTGCTTCTGGCCGTGTTTGCGGTGCGCTGGCCGGTGCTCCCGGTCTGCTGCGCGTGGGAGCCTGGCAACAGTGGTGATATGGCTGGCTTCACTGAGCGTCTGCGTCATCTGATTCTTCCGGTATGCGCCCTCAGTTTATTAGGGTTAGGGCAAATTACGCTGCACACCCGAGAAAGTATCGCCAGCGTGATGAAAAGCGACTTCGTCCGCTTTGCTCGCTCGCAGGGAGACAAGGGATGGTCGCTGCTGCGTCACCAGGTCCTGCGTCATGCGATAACGCCTGCGCTGTGCCTGCAATTTGCTTCGCTTGGCGAACTTTTTGGCGGCGCATTGCTGGCAGAAAAAGTCTTTGCGTATCCCGGACTGGGGCAGGCGACCATTGATGCCGGATTACGCGGCGATGTGCCGTTGCTGATGGGGATTGTCTTGTTCAGCACCGTTCAGGTGTTCATCGGCAACTCGCTCTCTTCCTGGTTAGTCCATGTGCTAAATCGCGCGGTGGAGCGTCCAGATGCTCTATAACCCAACCCCAACGTTGATTCGCCTTCTGCTGTCTGCGGGCGGTTTACTCTTCATCGCCATTTATGGCAACGCTACGCTGGATAGCGCACTGAGCGTTAATCTGCTGGCCCGCCATCTGCCACCGGATGCGCTGCACTGGTTTGGCACCGATAATCTCGGGCGTGATTTATGGGTGCGCTGCTTTCAGGGGGCGTTAACCAGCCTGCAAATTGGTATCGGCGCGGCGGTGTGTAGCGGGGTAATTGCTTTATTGATGGCGGCGGTTTCGCGTTTGCATCCGCGCATGGATGTTCTGATGCGCTTAGTCACTGACGCGATGTTGTCGATGCCGCATCTGCTGCTGCTGATTTTGATCTGCTTTACTCTCGGCGGTGGTAAAAGTGGGGTGGTGTTGGCGGTTGCGCTGACCCATTGGCCGCGTCTGGCCTTGATCCTGCGCGCGGAGGCGGAACGCGTCGCACACAGTGACTACCTGATGCTGACCCGACGGCTGGGACACGGGCATTTTTACTGCTGGCGTCATCACTACTTACCTGCGCTATTGCCACAATGGTTGACCGGGACGTTGTTGATGTTTCCGCACGCGGTGTTACATAGCGCGGCGTTAAGTTTTCTTGGTTTCGGGCTGGCGCCGCATGAGCCGTCGCTGGGTCTGTTGCTGGCGGATGCGCTGCGATTTATCAGCCACGGCAACTGGTGGCTGGTGCTGTTTCCGGGGTTAATGCTGTTCAGCCTGGTGATGTTATTTGATCAGTTTGCCCGGGCGGTACATCGTTTGTGGTTGAGAGGTGACGCATGTTGAGTTTACAGCAGGTCTCGCTGGACGTGGCGCGCTATCGTTGGTACGGCGCGAGAAAGTGGTCATCGCTACTCCAGGATATTTCTTTTGATATTGCCCCCGGTCAAATGGTGGCATTAGTCGGCGGCAGCGGGGAAGGTAAGAGTCTGCTGTTGCAGTGTCTGCTCGATCTGTTACCAGACAATCTGCGCGTTCAGGGCGCGATAACCCTCGATGGAAAAACGCTGGACCGTAATGACATCCGTGCATGTCGCGGCAATACCTTTAGTTATGTACCGCAAGGGGTTCAGGCGCTTAATCCACTGCTGACCATTGAAAAGCATTTGAAAAGAGCGAGTCAACTCTCCGGTCATCCCTGGGACGTGGGGAAGGTAACGCAACTTCTTGAACGGAGCCAACTGGACACCAGCGTATTAGGTGCTTTCCCGCGCCAGCTGTCCGGTGGGATGGCAAAACGTGTTCTGGCGTGCCATGCGTCACTCAGTCAGGCGCGCTATATCCTTGCTGACGAAATTACCGCCTGGCTGGATGCGCCTTTGGCGAATCAACTGCTGGGGCATTTACGAGGCCTTTGCGAGCAGGGCTGCGGTGTGCTGTGGGTAACCCACGATCTCACGCTGGCTGCACGCCATGCGGACCGGATTGTTGCCCTGCATCAGGGACGGGTATCGGATAACGTGAGCCGGGAACAGCTGCTGCGTGGCGATATCAGCGAACATTTGCAGCGGCAATGGCGGGCGTTACCTGAGAGAAACCAACTATTTGGAGAGCTGAATGCTGTGCTGTCGTGATGTTGTTATACGCCAGGGCGGTAAGGTGCTGTGGCAAAACCTGACGTTCTCGCTGGCTGTTGGGGAGCGCATGGGGATTTGCGCTCCTAGCGGGACCGGGAAAACCACGTTGGGACGCGTGCTGGCTGGCTGGCAAAAACCAACCTCCGGTGAGATTTTAGTCGATGATAAACCGTTACCGGTCGGGCAATATTGCCCGGTACAACTGGTGCCGCAACATCCTGAATTGACGTTCAACCCCTGGCGAAGTACCGGTGATGCGGTGCGGGATGCCTGGCTGCCGGATGCCTCAACGCTCGCCCGTTTACATATCAATCCCGAGTGGTTAACCCGCCGACCCGGGCAGCTTTCTGGTGGTGAACTGGCGCGTATTGCGCTACTGCGCGCGCTTGATCCGCGCACGCGTTTTCTCATTGCCGATGAAATTACCGCCCAGCTTGACCCTTCTATTCAACGAGATATATGGGCGCTGCTTCTTGAAGAATGCCAGCGTCGTCCGTTAGGAATGCTCATCATTAGCCATCAGCAGGCATTGCTTGATCAGCTTTGTTCGCGAAGGTTGCCCTGGCCGTAGTCGTCCTTTCTCCGTGTGGCCGATTTATCGCTGTGGATGAATTTTGCATATCCGCGTTGATTAAATTGTTACGTTATATTATAACAATTCACTCGCAACCATATTGAGGGTGAAATTTTGGCTATTCGTTTGGAAAGACTGGCGGTTGTTTTGGGGATGCTGTTAGCCAGTAGTCAGGTCCTGGCACATGGGCACCATTCCCATGGCGCGCCGATGACAGAAATAGAGCAAAAAGCGTCAGAGGGCGTTTTTGATAATAGCCATGTGAAGGACAGGGCTCTGAGCGACTGGGATGGCGTGTGGCAGTCCGTTTACCCTTATCTGCAGAGCGGTGAACTGGATCCGGTATTCAAGCAGAAGGCCGAAAAGGATAAAAGTAAAACGGTGGAGGAGTATAAAACCTATTACCGCACAGGCTATGCCACTAGCGTGGACACTATCGGTATCGAAAACGGTGTGATGGAATTTCATACGGGTAATAAGGTCGCGTCGTGTAAATATGATTACGCCGGATACAAAATATTGACCTATACGTCAGGCAAGAAAGGTGTGCGGTATCTGTTTGAGTGCAAAGAGGCAAATAGTCAGGCGCCGAAATACGTTCAATTTAGCGATCATATTATCGCACCACGCAAATCGAGCCACTATCACATCTTTATGGGAAATACCTCACAGGCAGCGCTGCTTGAAGAGATGGACAACTGGCCAACCTATTATCCGTATCAGCTCAAAGCAGAAGCGGTGATTGACGAGATGCTGCATCATTAATTCCCATCCGGCTGTATTTAAACCCGCCGATAACGGCGGGTTGATAAATTGCGGATATTATTTTCCGGAAGCCAGCGTGCTGTAGCTGGTCATCAGGTTGCGATAGTCAGGAATATGGTTGGAAAACAGCGTGCCCAGCCCTTCAACGTCATTACGCCAGTCGCGGTGTAATTCACAGGCCAGACCGAACCAGGTCATCAACTGCACGCCGGCAGAAGACATACGGTTCCAGGCAGAGTCGCGGGTCAGCGGGTTAAAGGTGCCGGACGCATCGGTAACCACGAACACGTCGAACCCTGCCTCAATGGCCGATAGCGCAGGGAAGGCGACGCACACTTCGGTGACGACACCGGCAATGATCAGCTGTTTTTTACCCGTCGCTTTAATCGCGTTGACAAAATCGTCGTTGTCCCAGGCGTTAATCTGCCCCGGGCGGGCAATGTAAGGGGTGTCAGGAAACAGCGCTTTCAGCTCAGGAACCAGAGGGCCATTAGGACCGGTTTCAAAGCTGGTGGTCAGAATGGTGGGGAGTTTGAAGTACTTCGCCAGATCGGCCAGCGCCAGCACGTTGTTTTTAAACTTGTCGGGATCAATATCACGGACCAGCGACAGTAAACCTGCCTGGTGATCGACCAACAGTACGGCAGCCTGATCCTTATCCACACGTTTATAGGTAATCGTCATTTTTTCTTTCTCCAGGTGATGAGAGGGGGCCTCGACGGCGAAATCTATTGATAAACAGTAGTGGCTATCCGGGGTATTGGGTAGTCGCAAAAATGAGTTTCATCGTTGCAAATCTGGAACGAAAAATATTCTGCAACAGAGTGCGCTATTCATAAGCTTCTCTTTCCATCAGGTGATGCATTCGTTAGCATATTGTCTCGCAGCAAGTGCATGTGTTTTATCAGGAAGAGGTTAACGTGTTCGCAGAGTATGGAGTTCTGAATTACTGGACGTATTTGGTGGGGGCTATTTTTATTGTACTGGTACCGGGGCCCAATACGATATTCGTGCTGAAGAACAGCGTAGGGCGAGGGGTGAAGGGCGGTTACCTTGCAGCCTGCGGGGTGTTCATCGGTGATGCCGTGCTGATGTTTTTGGCCTACGCAGGTGTTGCGGCACTGATCAAAACAACGCCCGTTTTGTTTAATATCGTGCGTTATCTGGGGGCTTTTTATCTGTTATATCTCGGCGCGAAGATTCTGTATGCCACGTTAAAGTCGAAGGCGACGGAGACTGCGGCCGAAGAAACGCCCTTTGGTGCTATTTTCAAACGTGCATTAATTTTGAGTCTGACTAATCCAAAAGCCATTCTGTTTTATGTGTCGTTTTTCGTTCAATTTATTGACGTCAATGCACCACATTCAGGGTTGTCGTTCTTTATTTTGGCCATTACGCTTGAAATCGTGAGCTTCTTCTATCTGAGTTTCCTTATTTTCTCAGGCGCTTTTGTCACGCAGTATATTCGCACCAAGAAGAAACTGGCGAAGGTGGGCAATTCCCTTATCGGTTTAATTTTTGTGGGATTTGCCGCCCGTCTGGCGACGCTTCAGTCTTAACGCCATTAGCCCGCTCCAGGCGGCGGGCTTTGCGTTTTTCCCCATTCTTATCATTGCCCATCAGTAAGAATACTAACCAATAAATGGTATTTTAAATGTATATTTTGAGGCGTACCCTGTTCACAGCAGCGATTCAATAAGGCTCGCTGGTTGTCGACTGGAAAAGGGAAGAAAGATGCTTCAAATTCCACAGAATCACATTCATACACGCTCAACGCCGTTTTGGAACAAAGACACTGCGCCTGCCGGAATTTTCGAACGCCACCTTGATAAAGGTACCCGTGCGGGGGTTTATCCTCGACTGTCGGTTATGCAGGGGGCGGTCAAATATCTCGGATTCGCAGATGAGCACAGCCCGGAGCCCGTAGAGGTGATGATTATTGAAGCCGGTCAGTTTGGCGTTTTTCCACCGGAAAAATGGCACAACATTGAAGTGATGACCGACGACACCTACTTTAATATCGATTTTTTCGTTGCGCCTGAGGTTCTGATGGAGAGTGCTAATCAACGAAAAGTCGTGCGTACCGGCAAGGAGTGAGTCATGAGTAAAGCAACCTATACCGTCACCGTAACCAATAACAGCAATGGCGTTTCTGTTGATTATGAAACGGAAGCGCCAATGACGCTGTTGGTACCCGACGTGGCAGCCGAAGTGGTCAAAGATCTGGTGAATACCGTACGTTCGTACGATACAGAAAATGAACACGATGTTTGCGGCTGGTAACGCCATAAACGCCGTTACTCTATGATTTATATAAAAAACCGCAGCATGCTGCGGTTTTTTTATTGACTGACATCCTGTGACTGGTTACTTAAACAGTCCGAAAAAAGAATTCTTAAGAAAACCTTAAGAACATCGCATTCATTGCTAATAGGCAACCATTCACAGGGGTTATGATCGGTACACAGTAACACTACAGAACATCTTGCTTATGAAATTGAACACCCAGCTTACATTACCCACACTCATTCTTGGATTGGTCATCGTCGCGATCCCGTTCACCGCAAACTGGAATCTTCCTCTGTTAAACGGCACCGTTGTCAGATGGATTGAAAATGGGCAGGCGCTGTGGCTACTGTTTGGCGCGATATTTACTCTCGTCTATATTCGGCCTTTATCTCGTCCTGAAGGTGAGAAGCAATTTTGGCTGTGGGCGGCAGTGTGGTGGCTGGTTTTACTGGGCAGAAGCACCAGTTGGGGACGTGATTATTTCCCTGAGCACCCTAAACTTCTGTTCAGAACCATTTCAGTCGTGTTAATTGCCATGATTATTCTGCCAGTGTTATTGTCGAAGCGCTTACGGCAGGATATTGCACGTCGTGTACGTAATGAACCGCTGCCGATTTGGCTGCTGGCAATCACCACCTGTGCATTTTTAATATCTGACACCGTAGAACATCATCGCCTGCTGTCGCCACTGTTTCTGCATAATGCCCATTACGGCGATCTTATTGAAGAGCTGTATGAACTGCCGTTTATGGTGGGATTATTTCTGATGAACCTTGGTTTTATGCGGCGAGATAAGAAGGAAGAATACGCATCTGTTCGTGTAGGCAAGCAACTGCTGGCTAAGTGATCGAAATAACAGCCTGAGCCTTGAACAAAAGACTCAGGCTGTGTGTACTGTTATTTACGCAATAGCCTCACATAAACGTGACTTCATCTCGCTATATGATTGCGCAGCATACTTCTCTGCCCAATGTTGATCGATGATGTGTTCGATATTCACCGCGCAATACTTGGTTTCCGGCGTTTTCGAGATAGGATCAAGATTATCCTGGGTTAACTCGTTACATGCGCCAATCCACCACTGATACGTCATATACACCGTTCCGCTATTGATGCGCTCGGAGACATCGGCACGGCTAATGACTTTCCCACGACGGGAACTCACCCACACCAGGTCACGATGACGGATCCCCTGTTTGGCGGCATCCTGAGTATTGATTTGCACATAGCCTGGTTCATCTGCCAGCGCCTGCAGTGCTGCGCAATTGCCGGTCATGGAACGACAGGAGTAATGCCCCACTTCGCGTACGGTACAGAGCACCATCGGGTATTTTTCATCCGGTACTTCGGCAGGGGCTCGCCACTGAGCGGCAAACAGCTTGCCCTTACCGTTGGCGGTATCAAACCGACTATTCTGATAGAGATACGGGGTGCCAGGGTGATCGAGATCCGGGCAAGGCCACTGAATATGGCCCATATCGCCCATTTTCTCATACGTTACCCCATAGAATAGCGGACAGAGTTCGCGCATCTCATCCCAGATTTGCTGGTTGTTTTGATACTGCATTGGGTAACCCATTTCGGTCGCCAACAGACTGATAATTTCCCAGTCGCGCTTCACATCCCCGGTGGGTTCGATCGCCTTCTCAAAACGCTGAAAACCACGATCGGCGCAGGTAAAGACGCCACCGTGTTCGCCCCATGAGGTTGCGGGCAGGATAACGTCGGCCATTTCCGCCGTCTTGGTCATGAAGATGTCCTGCACCACGATTAAATCAAGCGCGTTGAAGCCTTCTCGAACCAGGCCCAAATCGGCTTCGGTTTGCAGCGGATCTTCCCCCATGATGTAGTAGGCTTTAACTTTGCCTTCAATCGCCAGATGCGGGACTTCGGTGATCCGTGTGCCCACCTTGTCATCCATCAGGTTGACGTCAATCCCCCAGGCTTGAGCAAATTTCGCTCTCACTGCGGGATCGGTAACGTCCTGATAGCCCGGAAATTGATTGGGAAGCACGCCCATGTCGCATGCGCCCTGAACGTTATTCTGCCCGCGTACCGGGCCGACGCCGACGTTAGGTCGACCCAGATTGCCGGTCAGCAAGGCCAGACTCGACAACCCACGCACGACGTCGACAGCCTGGCCGAACTGCGTCACGCCCATTCCCCACATCACCGTCGCTGACGGTGCGGCGGCAAAGGTGCGCATCGCCTGGCGTACCTGTTGAGCTGGCACCCCGGTGAGGTGTTCAACGGTTTCAGGCGCATAGTCCTTTACGGTTTCCCAATAGCTTTCCAGGCCTTCGGCATGCTTTTGTACGTATTCACGATCGTAGAGCTGCTCTTCAATCAGCACGTGTCCAAAGGCGTTGACCAGCGCCATGTTACAGCCATTTTTCAACTGCAGGTGCTGGTCTGCAATACGCGCGGTTTCAATGCGGCGAGGATCGCAGACAATGATTTTCGCCCCGTTCTGACGGGCTTTGATGACCCGGCGGGCGACTATCGGATGAGAGTCTGCGCAGTTATAGCCAAAGATGAGCAGGCATTTGGAATTTTCAATGTCGCTGATGGAATTGCTCATTGCGCCATTGCCTAAGGTTTCCTGCAATCCGGCAACGGAAGGGCCATGGCATACGCGAGCACAGCAATCGACGTTGTTGGTGTTGAGCACGCCACGTGCGAACTTTTGCATCACATAGTTGGTCTCATTTCCTGTTCCACGGGAAGAGCCAGTAGTCATGATGGCGCGGGGACCATGAGCATTTTTGATGTCGGATAAGCGTTTTGCCGTGTAGCGAATGGCTTCATCCCAGCTGACGGGCGTGAACTTTCCCCCTTTTTCATAACGGATCAGCGGGCGAGTTAGACGGGGAGTCAGAAGGCGCGTGTCGTTAAGAAAATCCCAACCGTAGTAGCCTTTCAGACATAGCTGATTTTGGTTGGTCACCCCTTCAGCGGCTTCGGCGCGGATGATTTTGTTATTTTCAACAACAAGCTTGAGCTTGCACCCGGCCCCGCAGTATGGGCATACACTGGTGATTTTTTTCATCAATAACAGACCTGTTAAATGCTGAAATAGCGCGAATTGTAGACGCAGCCACGTGAATAGGTCACGGGCTACGATGTATCGTAGTGACGGGCTGTTAAAGCATAAAGTGTGCCAGAATTGAAAACGTAGTCACGGTAGGGTTGGGCTGCGAAATTAAACGTAAAGTCACTGACGAAACGACATTAATGACGATAAACGTCAGAAAAGATCGCCATTTGCGGTGATCTAAGATCATGAAACATCGGAATAAGATGAAAATCCATGGTGATGGTGATCACAAATTTTAATTTTTCGGCGCTATGCTATGCTTTTAAATAACGAGTCAATCGTTCACGTAAAAACATAAGCGAGGAAAAAAATGGGTATACTTTCATGGATTATTTTCGGTCTTATCGCTGGGATATTGGCAAAATGGATTATGCCAGGCAAGGACGGCGGCGGATTCTTTATGACTATTATTTTAGGGGTTATCGGTGCAGTCGTTGGCGGTTGGATCAGTACATTGCTTGGCTTTGGCAAAGTGGATGGTTTCAACTTTGGCAGCTTTGCCGTGGCGATTATCGGCGCGCTCGTTGTTCTGTTTATCTACAGAAAAGTCAAAAGCTAAATCAAAACAGATATTGAAGTAGAGGCCACTTCGTGTGGCCTTTATTTTTTTACCACCAGCCCAATTCGGTGCCGAGTACCACAATAATGGCGACGCCAATCATGATGAGCGTTGTTTTTTTCATGGTTATGCTCCCGGAGCGGCGTAGCCGCCAATAAAGAACCAGGATAAAAAAACAACGGCGGAAATGAAGATAATGACAGGAAAAATAATACCAATCCGCATGGTTTCACCAGCCAACGTTATGTGAAGATGAGCCAGAATAACAGGGCTTAATGCGTGACAAAAGCAGTTTTGCCCTCGCGTTTTTTATCCAGGTACATCGCGCTATCAGCGTTATGAAGCGCACAGTTTAAGTCGGTTTCTCGCGGATCGACTTCAATCACGCCCAGGCTGGCGCCAGGATAAAACAGGCTGATAGCGCCAAGCTGATAGTCGCCGCAGAGTTGTTGTTGCAACTGGTCTTTAACCCTTTGCATGCGCGTGTGTTGATCTTCTTCACTTTTTTGTGACAGACCCGCGACGAGAAATTCGTCGCCGCCCAGTCGGCCAAGAATATCGTTTTCACTACACACATGGCGCAAACGTTGCCCAACCTGGATCAAAAATTGGTCACCAACTTCATGGCCAAAACGGTCATTGATCAGCTTGAAATCATCTAAATCAATATAGGCGACGATAATTTTTTGCTGCAAATGGCGAGCCAGCGAAAAGAGGGTTTCCATATTTTCGAAAATGGCCCGACGATTCGGTAATCCGGTGAGTGCGTCGGTGTAGGAGTGTGCAATGAGTGCCGCATTCGCTTTACGTAATTGCGCCACCAGTGACTCTTTTTGAATCGACTGGGCAATCAGACTCGCAAACAGATGCAGGACCTGCTCTCCGCGTTGGCTCAACGTTTGTTGCTGCCGGCTGGTGGCGCAAAGCGTGCCGTAAAATGTCCCATCCGGAAGGTGGACAGGCGTGCTCAAAAAGGTGGTAATTTCCAGCGCGCGTGCGGCGGCACAGTCTGGCCAGCGAGCGGGGACGTTATCACTGTACAGGCAGTTTTCTTCGATTGCGCGCTTGCACAACGTTTCATCCCAGGGCACCGACAAACCCTCGGGTATATGCATCTGTCGGCTGTTACGTGCATACAGAATATGCTGCAGGCGTGCATCTAAATCGACTTTGGTTAAATAGGTCGACTCCATGTCAGTCACCATTTCCAGCATCTCCAGAAGTTGCCGAACCAGACCCTCAACAGACTGCTCGGTGGCTAATGATTGTGAGACTCTGGCAAGGATCATGTCAGACATGAGAGGTAAATACTCCTGAGTAGTAACAACGACGGTGATGCCTGCATGATAAAACAACACTGTGAAAGATGAAACAAGCCGAACTGTATGAAATGTAAGCGGAGAATGAAAACGCATCAGTAAAACATGGAGGTAGGCGGGCAGTCAGGGTAATCTGCCGCAATAACATTATTTGCAGGAGCGGTCATGAAATCTTTGTTTATTGTGTTGCCAGGTATGCTGATGTTAGCGGGATGTTCGACGCAACCCGATGCACCAATGCCACCGAAAGTGGGTATGGCGAATCCGGCATCCGTCTATTGCCAGCAAAAAGGAGGTTCGCTGACTGCGGTACAAACGCCGCAAGGGGTACGTTCTGACTGCAAGCTCCCCGGTGGAGAAGTGATCGACGAATGGGCGCTTTGGCGCAGAGATCACCCGGCTAAAACGCAGTGAGAGCCTGCTACCATTGACGTAGCCACTCGGCCAGCACGAGAGCGTGGTTTTGATGCGTATTTTTTGCCGCATACAGTAGCGTGACGGTCTGTTGACGCGCGATGTCAGCAAGCCGTTTCCCTTCCTGCTGCTGTTGAGCAAGCTCGGCGCGGTATTGTTCTGCGAAATGTTTAAAATCAATAAGTTCAGCATGAAATGCTTTGCGTAATTCAGTCGAGGGCGTGAGCGCTTTATTCCACTCATCGCAGGCCAGGTCGGTTTTTTTTAACCCCCGTGGCCACAGTCTGTCGACCAGAACGCGATAACCATCATTTTGTTCAGCCGGGTCATACACGCGTTTACATTGAATATTCATTTCTCAATCCGCTCCGTTATGTCACCGAATGGAGACGTTTTATTATCGTCTTTACGGTACATTAAGATCGTAAAACGTGACCATTATAGCATTTTGTCGCGACTGACTCCCAATTTAAGGGATTGTGAAAACAACAAAATATCGGTAGGGTGAGGCTCCTTATGTTGTCCCTTATTGTCTGGACACAAGGAAACTCTCATGGACATTTCCCCTGTAAAAAATACACTTCGCATTGCGCTGGTCGGTGACTACAACCCTGACATTGTCGCGCATCAGGCGATTCCCCTTGCTATTGATGACGCTGCCGCGGTGCTGGAATTAATGGCGGATTACGACTGGCTAACCACATCGGATATTAATAGCGGTGAGGACCTGGTCGGCTATGACGCTATTTGGGTGGTGCCCGGTAGCCCGTATCAGCATCCAGAAGGTGCGCTGACGGCTATTCGTTACGCCCGTGAAAACAGTATTCCCTTTCTCGGCACCTGCGGTGGTTTTCAGCATGCCATCCTCGAATATGCCCGCAACGTGCTGGGTTGGCACGATGCCGCACACGCAGAAACGGATACCGAAGGTCGCATGGTAATTGCCCCGTTGAGCTGCTCGCTGGTCGAAAAAACGGATGATATCGAACTGCGGGCGAATACGCTGATCGCCAGAGCCTACAATCAGGAGGTGATCTCCGAAGGTTATCACTGCAACTACGGCGTATCGCAAGCCTTTGCCGACGAACTGGAGCGTGGGGATTTACGCGTAACGGGCTGGGATGAGGCGGGAGATATTCGGGCCATTGAACTGGTGACGCATCCTTTTTATGTTGGCACGCTCTTTCAACATGAACGGGGTGCCTTGGCGGGGAAACCCGTGCCGCTGGTTCAGGCGATGTTACGCGCGGCGCGCGGATAAAAAGTCGGGCAGGTCTGCAATGAGCCTGCCCCATGCGTTATGGCGAGGTTATCTCACGGCTGCGTCCAGCATACAGGCCAAACACAGCCATCAGCGTCGCTAGCAGGGCGACGCCAATCAACGGTATCTGCCAGTTACCGTTGAGGTCGTGAATTTTGCCCATTAACGGCGGTCCACACGCCGCCAGCAAGTACCCCACAGACTGCGCCATACCGGATAGCGCAGCCGCCTGGTGCGCAGAACTGGCACGAAGTCCGATGAACGTCAGTCCGAGGATCATCGTCGCGCCCGAGCCAAAGCCAAATAAAATCGTCCACAACACGGCCTGGTTGGGTAGCAGCCAGAATCCTGCGGCTGCAATCGCACACATTAATGAGACCAAAGCGGCAATGGCGCGTTGATCCTTCAATTTAAGCAAGATTAAAGGGATCAGTAAGCCGGGTGCGGCAGTAGCGAGTTGCAGCAAACCGTGCAGCGAACCCGCCTGCGCCTCGCTGTAGCCATGGCTAATCAAAATAGCGGGCAACCAGCCGATAATCACGTAATAGACGAGTGAGTTGATCCCCAAAAACAGCGTCACCTGCCAGGCGAGGCTGGAGCGCCAGATCCCTCGGGAATGCAACGCGCGCGAGTTACTCATCGTGGCATGGCTCGTCTGGCGATACTGCGGTAGCCAGATAAACAGCGCCAGCAGCGGAAAGACCATCAACATCATCAGCGCACCGCGCCAGCCGAATCCGTTAAGCGCCAGCGGCACCACGATGGCTGAGCCAATGGCGGCCGCAGCTCCCATCGTCAACGAGTACGCCCCGGTAAGTTTTGCGACATGTTGTGAAAAATCACGCTTAATCAGCCCCGGAAGCAGCACGTTGCCTAATGCTATCCCACAGCCAATGAGGGTGGTTCCACCAAATAAGAATGGCGGCGAGGGCAATGAACGTATGGCAATACCGGCGCAAATCAGCAGCATGGCGGCAAACAGACTGCGCTCAATACCCCATCGACGGGCAACGCCCGCCGCCAGGGGGGAAACTAACGCAAAGGCCAGCAGCGGTAGGGTAGTCAGGAGCCCCGTCTGGGCGGTCGTCAGCGCGTAATCTGCGCGAATGGCATCCAGCAGCGGCGCAGCACCGGTAAAGGTAACGCGAAGCGTGGTGGCGATCATCAGGATACCCGCAATCAGCAATGCACCTTGCTTGCCGCGGGGGGAAGGGGAATAAGTCATCTTTTTCTCTTATCGTCAGGCGAGGCGATACCTTACCGTTTTTACACCATGGATGAATCAAGCTAAAATGACAGATTATCGCTAAAATCGGACAACGTTATGCTGGGACTGAGGCTGGACGGGTATGAACCGGATCGCTATCACGATGCCGCTGTGGCTTTTTGTATTCAGGCTCAGGAAGACGAACTCTTCAGCCCGCTGCATCAGCACCGTAAAGGCCAGTTGATCCTGGCATTGCATGGCGCGATTACCTGTGAAGTTGAACACGCCATGTGGATGGTGCCACCCCAGTACGCGGTGTGGATCCCGGGTGAGATCCCTCACAGCAATCACGTCACCGTTGGCGCTGAGCTGTGTTTTTTGTTTATTGAACCGCAGGCGGTAGTGATGCCTGAACGTTGCTGCACGCTGAAAATATCACCACTCTGCCGGGAACTGATTCTTTCGCTGGCGACCAGAACCGATGCCCAGCGGCTGGAGCCGTCAACGCAGCGGCTGACGCAGGTCTTGTTTGATGAACTTCCGCAGCAACCGCAGGAGCAAATGCAGCTGCCGGTTTCCGATCATCCGAAAATTCGCAGGATGGTCGCAACGATGGCGCAGGAGCCCGCGCAATGGCAGACCTTGGGCCAGTGGGCTAGCGTGTTTGCGATGAGCGAACGCAATCTTGCCCGGCTGGTGGTGAAAGAGACCGGGCTGAGTTTTCGCCGCTGGCGTCAGCAACTACAGTTGATTCTGGCATTACAGGCGCTGGTTGATGGTCGTAACGTCCAGCAGGTCGCCCACATGCTGGGTTACGATTCAACAACCGCCTTTATCACCATGTTCAAAAAAGGCCTGGGTCAAACCCCAGGCCGTTATCTGACGGGGCTGGCTACTGTTTCCCCACAATCAGCGAAACCAGACCCGCGGCGATGAGCGGTCCCACAGGGACGCCGCGAAACAGCGCAACGCCCAGTACCGTACCGACCAGCAACCCGGCGACTAACTGCGGCTGACTGCCCATCAGCGTGACGCCACGTCCACCCAGCCAGGAGACGAACACGCCGATAGCAATGGCGACCAGTGACTTCCAGTTTACGAAGGAGTGAATGAGCGTGGAGGGCGGTAGCGTTCCGCTGGCGATCGGTGCCATCACGCCAATCGTCAGGATAATAATTCCGACAGTCAGGCCCTGTTTTTCAATCCACGGGAAAAAGGTGTTCAGCGGGGTGACACGGACAATAATCAGCACCAGGATTGAAACGGCGACAGTGGTGTTGTGGCTGACAAAGCCCAGAGCTGCCAGTCCGAGCAGGATCAGCAGAGTGACATCAAACATCGTAGTTTCCTTGCCAAAAAAGATAAGCCTGCTTACTGTACGCGCAAATGCGTGGTGGAACAGGCTTTTTTTAGTGATGTATACGCTATTTGGGCGAACGCATAACCGTGCGTTTCTGTGCCGGTAACGGGGCGTTATAGCGTGTTATTGCGTGCGGCGAAACGTGACTAACTCCGGTTGCGCAATGCGCAGGTAATCCTGGGTGTCCATAATGACCGATTTTTCCAGCACCCCAGCGTTAAAGGCAATCTCATCAAAACGCTCGAACAAGAGTGGATCGGCGACCAGCTTGAGCTGAGGATGGAAGCTGAAGGGAGGAATGGCGCCAAAGACGCATCCCGTCAGTTCATCCACTTCAGCAGGGCTTGCCAGGGAGGCCCTCAAGCCGCCAAGATGGCTGGCGAGTTGGCTCAGATCAGCCTGTTGATCGGCAGAAAGAATAGCAAGCACATGCTGATTGACGCCATTGCCTTTCACTTTACACACCAGGGCTTTTGCACCCTGACCCAAGGCTGTGCCACGAATCTCTGATACCGCTTCGCATTTGCCGACGGCGTCGTGGCTGACCACGCGGTACGTTGCGCCGTGTTCCGACAATAACGCGACCAAACGTTGATGGGTTACATTACCTGTATTTACTTCCGTCATCTCTTACTCCTGATACCACAATAAAAATCCTGCGCAGAAAAAGTATCACGAACGAGGGTGCTTTTTCTGTTTGTTGAGATACAGCTGGGCGTCAGAGGCTTTGTAAGCATCGTTAATGGTGTCACCCGGCTGCATATTATAAATGCCGGCGGAAAAGCTAACGGAGGTCCCCGGCGCAATAATGTGTAAGTTCTCGTCGATCCGTTCCAGCAACTGAGGAGTGAGCTCGGCAGGATAATCGATCAGAATCATGCAGAACTCATCGCCCCCGAGGCGAATAGCATAATCACTTTTGCGGATCGCGTTTTGAATCGCTTTGGCCAGAATAGTGATAATACGATCGCCTTCCTGGTGTCCCAGCGTGTCATTAATGGTTTTTAGCTTGTCACAATCAATAGCGATAAATGTCACCCGCGTTCCGGCGTTGACCAGTTGCTGCAAACGTTGCTCAAGCGTTGGCGTTAAGATTTTACGGTTGTACAACCCGGTCATCGCATCGCTGATATTTTCGCGCCGGACGTTATGATACAAACGAAAGTGGGTTCTGACCAAATTCAGCAGTAGCGCGGTTGCCAGCAGGTAAAAAGCGAAAATTTTCCAGGAAGAGACAATAAAGTACATTAAATCAAGGGAGAGTGTGATCCGTATTCCGCCGGGAATATCATTAACATATTGCACATACTGGAACAGGTTTGATTCACTCTGGTTGATGACGATCTCTTTTCCTGAACTGACGTCAGACAACGTGACGTTCAGATAACGCCAGACGAGGGGACGATCGCTGGTATAAAAAATATGCCGCAGATTGTCCTTGTTCACATCGACCATCACGACGCCTTTGAGTTTACCGGCGTAATAGACCGGGGTGATAAAGCTCATGACTTTTTCTTGCGTCAGATCATCCTCATAAATACTGGAAATGACGGTGCGGCCGGTAAAAACATCATCGATATCGTTCTGGTGAATTCCCAGCGTGCCTTTTTGCAAAAAAGACCAATGATTCATCGTGAACTGATTAGAGTTAATCAGGTTGTAGAAATAGATATAGTTATTATTTAAATCAATGTAATAACGAAATTTATACTCCAGTGTGGCTAATCCATGGCCATAATCGACCAGTTCACGATTGACGTTGACCGCCTGGTCGAAAGCGGGCAACAAGAATATGTCATCAAGTTGTTCAATACAGTTTGCTGAGTGGGTCTGTAAAGTACCGCGTAACGGCAGGTAGCTATGTGAGGTGAGATTCAGCCCGTACGTGCCGTTAACGTGCTCAAATGCCTGGCACAGTGCTTTTCGTTGTTCAGCAGAAACAGGGGCTTTGGGCGATGAAAAACGGCGCATTAAATGGGCGGCAATACTCTGATTAGTGTATTTATCATACAGGAAAGAAGAGTCGGCTTTCTCAATGACATAACGCATATAGGCGTTCATTGCTCGATCGCTGGCAATCAGTTCGTACACCAGAAAAGAAGAGGTCAAAACAATAACGCTTACGGAGATAAAGTGCCGGAGCGCTTTATGATGAAATTTCATAATGTTTTTCAGCCCTGTAAGTCCGATACTTCAGTTTATCACACGCTAAACGTCCACTCTAACGGTATGGGAATGACCCATTGTTGGCTATTTTTGTAATAAAAATCATTCGTACTCTTCACCTTTAATCTTTAATGTTGTATTTATAATGCAACTTATAGAAAAGGAGACAGGCCGATGAGTACGATGGAAAAAGCTGGCCATACATTTCTGGCCAGCCTGGGGAAAACCCGCCTGCGCCCGGGGGGGATAGAAGCCACAGAATGGCTGTTCAGCCAGTCGCAATTGACGTCAGACAGTCAGGTGCTTGAAGTGGCGTGTAACATGGCGACCACGGCGATTGAACTGGTGCAACGCTTTGGCTGCACTGTATACGCCATTGATATGGATAAAAGTGCGCTGGTTAAGGCGAGAAATAACGTCGCTGTCCATGGGCTGGAAAATCACATTCATGTCATGGCCGCTAATGCGAATACTATTCCTTTCGCCGACAACAGTTTTGACGTGGTGATTAATGAAGCCATGCTCACGATGTACGGTGATAAGGCTAAGACGAAGTTGATTGCGGAATACCATCGGGTACTGAAACCTGGTGGGCGCTTGTTAACCCATGACATTATGTTTACGGCGCAAAAACTGGGAGAGGGCGATCAAAACCAGCTTCAGCAGGTTGTGAAGTCAAATGTGAGTCCACTGACGCAGCAAGGCTGGCGCGATCTATTTCTGGGCGCGGGATTTGAACAGGTGCTACAGCAAAATGGTGAAATGTCGCTAATGTCGCCGCAGGGGTTAATTCGTGATGAGGGATTTAACGGCGCCCTTAAAATTGCTTATAACGGACTACGCACGCATGAGAATCGCCAGCGTTTTCTTAAGATGTTCCGTTTTTTCCGCGCACAGCGTCACCAACTCAACTATATCGCCTGCTGTTCCGTAAAGGGTAAATAAAAAGGATAAAGGGATGAATCTGGATAAAATGAAACATCAGCACGTTGATATTCTCGAAAAAATATCTTTTCTACGTACGTTAAGCCAGTCCGGGGTATCATCCAATGCGCAGCAAATTGCTGCGGCGATCGTGAGCATGAGTGCGATCATTAAAACGCATCTGTCAGCGGAAGATCAGTTTCTTTATCCTCAAATTGAACAGGATGGGAATAGTAAACTCAGACAGGTCAGTACCCAATTTCAACGTGAAATGGCGGATATTGTTGGTGAGTATGATGCGTTTTCGCGCCGCTGGAATATTGCCAGCAAGCTGATGGGTAATGACGAGGCGTTCAGACGCGACACCAATACCGTATTACGCAAAGTGTTTGAGCGTATGCAGCGGGAAAATAAAGATTTCTATCCGCTGGTAGAAAGGATGTAATGTGCGTTAAGAACATAACTGAGTAAAGGGCTACTGGAATGTCAGAAAAACACTGGTCGAGAATGGAATATCTTCACCAGACAGTGACGAATCCCAATATCGTAATTAAAGGGACGCACAGTTATTACAGCGACTGCTGGGATAAAGGCTTTGAGGCTTCAGTCGTGCGATATTTACTTGGCGACGAGGTTAGCAGAGAGTGGGAACCGCTCGGGCATCTGGATAAGTTGATCATCGGTAATTTCGTCTGTATTGGTGCCGAGAGCGTGATTGTTATGGGGGGAAACAGTACCCACCGGTTGGACTGGATAAGTCTTTACCCCTTTATGGCGTCCATCAACGATGCCTACCAGTTTCGCGGAGACACGGTTCTCAAGGATGGCTGTTGGTTAGGTATGCGCGCGATGATTATGCCTGGCGTGACGGTTGGAGAAGGCGCTGTCGTGGCTGCGGGTGCTGTCGTGACCAAAGATGTACCTCCGTATGCGATTGTCGGCGGGAATCCGGCGAAGAT
Organism: Citrobacter sp. KH_055_1; assembly: GCF_057838705.1. NCBI lineage: Bacteria > Pseudomonadati > Pseudomonadota > Gammaproteobacteria > Enterobacterales > Enterobacteriaceae > Citrobacter > Citrobacter sp. KH_055_1. The sequence continues at coordinate 2,624,432 of NZ_CM174473.1, read as the reverse complement.
CATAAGATATCGACTTCCCGAAGAGGATATTAAACGATTGCTGGCGCTGGATTTGTATCAACTGGCGGAAGAGACGCTGGTGGCGTTGCAACCGCTGTTGTCATCTGGCGATATTTCAGCGTTGGAGTTGAGTGTTGCCCGGCAGAGACAAGTGTAAACGGCGAATTGGGCGTAGAGTGGGCGTGTCTTGTTGAAAAATCAGCCAGAAACAGTACGTAACTGGCCGATCGTCAATGGTTCATCTCAACTTGTGGCACTCTGCTTATGAAACAGTTCCCGGAACACCGGATAGATATCATCCTGGTCACGGATATGCTGCATGGCAAAGTTATCAAAGGTCGATTGCAGATGCTCGTACTCACGCCATAAGGTCTGGTGCGCGCGGCGGGTGATTTCGATATAGCTATAATATCGCACCACCGGCAGCAGTTTTTTCGCCAGAATCTCATGGCACAACGGTGAGTCATCCGCCCAGTTATCGCCATCTGATGCCTGCGCCGCATAGATATTCCACTGGGCAGGATCGTAACGATCTTTCACCACTTCATCCATCAACTTCAGCGCGCTGGAGACGATGGTGCCCCCGGTTTCCTGAGAGTAGAAGAACTCATGCTCGTCCACCTCTTTTGCCTGGGTATGGTGGCGAATGTAAACCACTTCCACGTTTTTGTAGGTACGGCTTAAGAACAGATACAGCAGAATGTAAAACCGCTTGGCCATATCTTTCGTTGACTGATCCATCGAGCCGGAAACGTCCATCAGACAGAACATCACCGCCTGGCTGGAAGGATCGGGTCGTTTCTCATAATTTTTATAGCGTAAATCAAAGGTGTCGATAAACGGGACGCGTTCAATTTTTGCCCGCAGTTCAGCAATTTCTTTGCGTAGGCGTTCTTCCTCCAGCAACTGCGCCGGTTCTGTATTGGCGATGGTCTCCAGGTCAGCTTCAAGCGCGTGCAGCTCCCGACGTTTACCTGCCGTCATCGCCGTGCGGCGCGCCAGTGAGTTTTGCAGGGAACGCACCACGCTGATATTGGCTGGCACCCCATTGGAGGTGAAGCCCGCACGGTGGGTTTTGTATTCCGTTAACTGGCGTTGCTGATTTTGCTTCAGATTCGGCAGTGCCAAATCTTCAAACAGCAGATCCAGATACTCATCTTTAGAAATTTGAAACACGAACTCATCCTGGCCTTCTCCATCTTGGCTGGCCTGGCCTTGCCCGCTTCCTGAACCCCCGCCGCCGCCCTGAGGGCGTTCTATACGGTCGTTCTGTACAAAATGGTCGTTACCCGGATGTACGCGATGGCGCAGGCCTCCACGCCCCTGATGGAACATCGGTTCGCTAATATCATCGGTTGGGATAGAGACAGACTCGCCACTATCGACATCAGTCACCGAACGCTTATTAATGGCCTCGGAGATCGACTGTTTAATTTGTGATTTATAACGGCGCAAGAAGCGCTGGCGGTTAACCGTGCTCTTGTTTTTACCGTTAAGACGTCGGTCTATGAACCAGGTCATATGCCCCCCGTACTGCCAACTGTTCGCCATGTCTGTAAGTGCCGGATGGCGCTGGCGCTTATCCGGCCTACGGAACATTGTTTTGCATGCCCGGTAAGCCCATGCGCCACCGGGCACTTATGTTAAGACGATTTACGTACGCGCAAATACCATTCGCACAGTAAACGCACCTGTTTACGCGTGTAGCCTTTTTCCATCATGCGGTCGACAAAATCGTCGTGCTTTTTCTGCTCGTCAGTTGAGGTTTTAGCGTTAAACGAAATGACCGGCAGCAACTCCTCGGTGTTGGAGAACATTTTCTTCTCAATAACCGTGCGCAGTTTTTCGTAACTGGTCCAGTTTGGATTACGACCGCTGTTATTCGCTCTGGCGCGCAGAACAAAGTTGACGATCTCATTACGGAAATCTTTCGGGTTGCTGATACCCGCCGGTTTTTCAATTTTTTCCAGTTCTGAATTCAGCGACTCGCGGTCAAACAGCTGACCGGTATCCGGGTCACGGTATTCCTGATCCTGGATCCAAAAATCCGCATAGGTGACATAACGGTCAAAAATGTTCTGTCCATACTCGGAGTAGGATTCCAGATAGGCGGTCTGGATCTCTTTGCCAATAAATTCAGCGTATTTCGGGATCAGATAACCTTTCAGGAACTCGAGATAACGTTCGGACTGCTCCTGCGGGAACTGCTCGCGCTCAATTTGCTGCTCCAGAACATAGAACAGGTGCACCGGGTTGGCTGCCACTTCTACATGGTCAAAGTTAAACACGCGGGAGAGGATCTTAAACGCGAAGCGCGTTGACAGACCGTTCATCCCCTCATCGACTCCGGCGTAATCCCGGTACTCCTGATAGGATTTCGCTTTCGGATCGGTGTCTTTCAGGCTCTCGCCATCGTAAACGCGCATCTTCGAGTAGATGCTCGAGTTTTCTGGCTCTTTCAGGCGAGAAAGAATGGTAAAGCGAGACAGCGTTTCCAGCGTACCCGGTGCGCACGGCGCGTGGGTCAATTCACTGTGATTAAGCAATTTCTCGTAGATCTTGATCTCTTCGGAAATGCGTAAGCAATACGGAACCTTCACGATGTATACGCGGTCAAGGAAGGCTTCGTTATTTTTGTTGTTACGGAACGTCACCCATTCAGATTCGTTTGAGTGGGCAAGAATGATGCCGTTAAACGGCAGGGCAGAAATACCTTCTGTCCCGTTGTAGTTACCTTCCTGCGTTGCGGTCAGCAGAGGATGTAGCACTTTAATCGGTGCTTTAAACATCTCCACGAACTCCATAATCCCCTGGTTAGCCCGGCACAGTGCGCCGGAATAGCCGTAGGCATCCGGATCGTTCTGGGCGTGGTGTTCGAGTTTACGAATATCCACTTTGCCGACCAGCGCGGAAATGTCCTGGTTGTTCTCATCACCCGGTTCCGTTTTGGCGATAGCGATTTGTTCCAGAATAGACGGCCACACTTTAACCACGCGGAATTTGGTGATGTCTCCACCAAAATCATGCAGACGCTTCGCGGCCCATGGCGACATAATGGTGCCAAGATAGCGACGTGGGATCCCGTACTCTTTCTCCAGGATTTGTGCATCTTCCTGCGGATTAAACAGGCATAACGGGTGATCGTTAACCGGGCTGCGTTCACCGTTGGCGCTCAGGACATAAATCGGTACCCTCTGCATCAGCGACTTCAGTCGCTCAGCAAGAGAGGATTTTCCTCCCCCTACAGGCCCCAGCAGATACAGGATCTGCTTCTTCTCTTCCAGCCCCTGCGCCGCGTGCTTCAGATAGGAGACAATCTGTTCAATCGCGTCTTCCATGCCGTAAAACTCTTCAAACGCGGGATAACGTGCAATAACCCGGTTAGAGAAGAGTCGAGAAAGTCGAGGTTCATGGGCAGTATCGACCATGACAGGCTCACCAATAGCCATTAATAGCCGCTCTGCCGCGTTGGCATAAGCACTGCGATCTTGCCGACAAGTGGTAAGAAACTCCTGCAGCGTGAACTCTTCGTCCTTGGCAGCTTCATAACGCTGGCGATAGTGATCGAATATATTCATGGTATGCCGTCCTTTCGTTTTTTAGCACATGTTAAGAGCCGTTCATATGAATAGTAGAGGCCCCTGAAGAGGTAAACTGAACGACGTCGCTGCTGGAAAAATAAGCAACTCTCATGCCATTTTGATGGTCAGAAGATCAACGTATTCGGTGATACACCTTCTAAAATTAAGCGTAGATGGCATTTGCAAAACTTGCCTGCGCGCTCAAACGAATTTCAATGGCATATCAATAACTCATCGGCAAAAAATAGACATCTTATGTAAAGAAATAGGACGGAATTCATGCCTTGTTCATCGGACTGCAAGTAAAATGTCATCACTCGCTGAGAAATTAGAGGGTTACATAACGAGATGAATACGTAAAATAGTTGGGCTGTCACGCAATGACGGTTACACTTTGGGTGCTTTACATTTGAATAAGGAATTATGGACTGTGACCAAACTCAAACTTCTGGCACTTGGCGTGCTTATTGCCACTTCTTCCAGCGTAGCACAAGCAGAAAGCGACCTGTCGCTGGGCGCGGGCGTTGGTGTGGTTGAGAACGCTTATAAACAATACGATAACGACGTTTACCCGGTACCTGTAGTGACCTATGACAGTGAGAACTTCTGGTTCCGTGGGCTGGGGGGCGGTTACTACCTGTGGAATGACAATACCGATAAGTTGTCTGTCATGGCTTACTGGTCACCGATGTACTTTAAACCGGGCGACAGCGATAACAGTCAATTGCGTCGACTGGATAAACGTAAGAGCACCATGATGGCCGGTCTGTCTTACGTCCACAATACGCAATACGGCTTCCTGCGCACCAGCCTTGCGGGAGACGCGCTGGACAACAGTAATGGTATCGTCTGGGATCTGGCGTGGTTATATCGTTACACTAACGGTGGCCTGACGCTGACGCCGGGGATCGGTGTCGAGTGGAACAGCGAAAACCAAAACGAATACTATTATGGTGTATCGCATCATGAATCCTCTCGCAGCGGCCTGCGTAGCTACGATCCAAATAGCAGCTGGAGCCCGTACCTGGAGCTGAGCGCAAATTATAACTTCATCGGCAACTGGAGTGCATACGCGACGGCGCGTTATACCCACCTGTCTGATGAAGTGACCGACAGTCCGATGGTAGACAAATCCTGGACGGGTCTGATCTCTACGGGTATTACCTACAAGTTCTGATAACTGACCATTCTAAACAGAAGCCCGCATTACAGCGGGCTTTTTTTTGTCTGCTGGCAGGCCGGGCAACAAATAGCCCAAACGATGATGGTGCAATTTGTGCACCATTACAGGACACATGCGCACTGTTTTGCTTTACTGTGGTGCAAAATACAGGAGAGTGCGATGAAAGATAAACAGGTGATGTTTACCGGGCAGGCCACGCTTCCTGCTATCGGGCAGGGGACGTGGTATATGGGTGAAAACGCCCATTGCCGGGGAGCTGAAGTGGCGGCGCTGCGTGCTGGACTGGATCTGGGTTTGCGCCTTATTGATACTGCAGAAATGTACGCTGATGGTGCAGCGGAAGAGATTGTCGGCGAGGCGTTATTGGGGCGACGCGATGACGCTTTTCTGGTATCAAAAGTTTATCCCTGGAATGCTGGGGGCCAGAAAGCCATCGCGGCCTGCGAAGCGAGCCTGCGGCGACTGAAGACCGATTATCTGGATCTCTACTTACTGCATTGGACGGGTAATTTTTCATTTGCAGAGACGGTTGAGGCGATGGAAAGGTTGATCGCGCAAGGGAAAATCCGCCGCTGGGGCGTTTCTAACCTCGACTATGAAGACATGCAGGCGCTATGGCAGGTTACTGGTGGACAGCAGTGTGCCACGAATCAGGTGCTGTATCATCTGGCGTCACGCGGTATTGAGTTTGATTTGCTGCCATGGTGTCAGCAACGGCAGATACCGGTCATGGCCTACAGCCCGTTGGCCCAGGCGGGGCGTTTACGCAGAGATTTGCTCACTAATCCGGTGGTGAGTGAGATTGCGCACGCGCACAAGGCCAGCGCCGCGCAGATTTTATTGGCGTGGGTTATTCGACAACCGGGAGTGATAGCCATTCCGAAGGCGGCAAATGTCGCACACGTTGAGCAGAATGCCGCAGCGCTAAATATGACGCTTTCTGACGAGGAGTTGATGTTGTTAGACTCGGCTTTTCCAGCCCCAGCAGCTAAAACACCGCTAGATATGGCCTGATAAAACGCCAGTTGCCATCAGGCAACTGGCAAAATCTTAGCGCTTAGCAACACGAATTGTTTGTGCCAGGCGAGAAGGCTTCTCAGCGGTGGTTTTCTGCGGCGCGGTCGCGTAAACGGTTTCTACGCAGACAAATGTTTTGTACCCGTCGTCCGGCATGTCACCCATACTGACAGACAGGGCCGGCCCTGGGTTCCAGCCGACAACGTTCAGATGTTGATGGTGTACGACGTCGATGTTGCGGTTCAGTGAATCGTCATGGATGACGCTGCACGCTTCCGGGTTCAGATACACGCGGTCGGTGCGGTCCGGGAACGTCTGGATACCGTCAGCCAGGACATCTTCTTTCGCATCGTTAACTTTATCGATCAGACGGTCACCAAGGCCACTCACTTTCACCGCTGCAATGTCACCGACGTTAAAATAGGTGTGCAGCGCGGAGGTGGTTTCAAATTCACCGTGGGCTTCCAGTTCTATTTCACAGGTAGCACCCACTTTGAAACGCGCTAACAATGTAAACTCATGCGGCCAAAGCTGACGCGTTTCAGCACTGCTTTGCAGTTCAAACGTCAGAACCACACCGTTGTCATCTTCGTTGTGCGCTTTCAGCGTCCACGGCAGATTACGGGCAAAACCGTGCGAGGGAAGCCCTGGCTGTGCCGCCGGGCCAAACCATGGCCAGCAAATAGGGACGCCACCACGCAGCGCTACGCCCGTTTTAAACGGCGTATTGCTGCTTAACCACAGGACCTCATCTTCGCCGGTCGGTTTCCATGACAGAAGATGCGCGCCCTGTAGGGCGAAAGAGGCTTTCACCTGCGGGTGATCGACCACCACGACCTCCAGTTCATCCAACTGACGACGGGAGAGGACAGGGGAAATTTGTTCGATTATCGGAAGTGCAAAAATTTTATTAATCATGATGCAATCCTTGATGTTGAAAACCATAAAAAAAGGCGACCGAGGTCGCCTTTTTGGATCAGATTTTCATCTCAACTTATTTGGAGATGTGAGCAATCAGATCCAGAACTTTGTTTGAGTAGCCGGTTTCGTTGTCGTACCAGGATACCAGTTTCACGAAGTTGTCGTTCAGTGCGATACCTGCTTTAGCATCGAACACTGAAGTGCAAACTTCACCGTTGAAATCGGTAGATACAACGTCGTCTTCGGTGTAACCCAGAACGCCTTTCATCGGGCCTTCGGAAGCAGCTTTGATTGCTTTCTTAATTTCTTCGTAAGAAGCAGCTTTTTCCAGACGAACGGTCAGGTCAACAACGGATACGTTCGGAGTAGGAACGCGGAACGCCATACCAGTCAGTTTGCCATTCAGTTCTGGCAGTACTTTACCTACTGCTTTAGCAGCACCGGTAGAGGACGGGATGATGTTCTGTGCTGCGCCACGACCGCCGCGCCAGTCTTTGTGAGACGGGCCATCAACGGTTTTCTGAGTCGCGGTGGTCGCGTGAACGGTAGTCATCAGACCTTCGATAATACCGAAGTTGTCGTTGATAACTTTAGCCAGCGGAGCCAGGCAGTTAGTGGTGCAGGAAGCGTTAGAAACGATGTCCTGACCTTCGTATTTGTCAAAGTTAGCGCCTTTAACAAACATCGGAGTGTTGTCTTTGGACGGGCCAGTCAGAACCACTTTTTTCGCGCCAGCAGTGATGTGCTTACGAGCGGTTTCGTCTGTCAGGAACAGGCCAGTAGCTTCAGCAACTACGTCAACACCAACTTCGTCCCATTTCAGGTTAGCCGGATCACGTTCAGCGGTAACACGGATTTTTTTACCGTTTACGATCAGATGACCGTCTTTCACTTCAACGGTACCGTTGAAACGGCCGTGAGTGGAGTCATATTTCAGCATGTAAGCCATGTAGTCAGCGTCTAACAGGTCGTTGATTGCAACGATCTCGATGTCAGAACGTTCTTGAGCAGCACGGAAAACAATGCGACCGATACGGCCAAAACCGTTGATACCTACTTTGATAGTCATATATTCCACCAGCTATTTGTTAGTGAATAAAAGGTTGCCTGTAAAATTACAAAAACCTTACGCAGCGTCAAGCGGAATCGTGTCAATCATTGCGACAAATCAATCTGCTGCCTAAGCTTTGCGCAACTGACTCGCCTCACTCTTCCTTTGGGCTTGAAACCACATGGGGGCGGCGGCCCGAATTTTAAAGGGCAATCAAGATAAAAACGTGATTGCTATCACGATTTATAGGCTGCCATTTCGCAATGATCAAGTTTAGAACAAAAGTTCGCCCTGCGGTGTTAATGTTTTGTTAGAATCTGTCTCGCAATGTGAGTTTAGATAAAGCGAGATGTGAGCAAATGGCTAATCAACCTTCTCCAGAAGACCTAAAGAAAAATTTATCCGAAATGCAGTTCTACGTGACACAAAATCATGGGACAGAACCGCCATTTACCGGGCGTTTGCTGCATAACAAGCGGGACGGTGTTTACCTCTGCCTGAACTGTGACAAACCGCTGTTTCGTTCTGATACAAAATACGATTCTGGCTGCGGCTGGCCTAGCTTTTACGAGCCTGTCAGTGAAGAGGCGATTCGTTACATTAAGGATACGTCACACGGCATGCAGCGCATTGAAATTCGTTGCGGCAACTGTGATGCGCACCTGGGACATGTCTTCCCGGATGGTCCAAAACCTACCGGTGAACGCTACTGCGTCAACTCAGCGTCTTTGAACTTTACTGACGATGAAAACGGTGAGCAGATTAAAGGCTGAAGAAACGATTCAGCAAATTATTCTACGGGAGTGGGTTTAAGATGAATCTTGATGAGATGATTAACAGCATGACGCCGGAAGTTTATCAGCGCTTATCGACGGCCGTTGAGCTGGGAAAATGGCCGGATGGCGTCGCGCTGACGGCAGAACAAAAAGAGAACAGCATGCAACTGGTGATGTTATGGCAGGCGCGTAACAATATCGATGCGCAGCATATGACTATCGACACCAACGGTGAGATGGTCATGAAGAGTAAGCAGCAGCTGAAAGTTGAATTTGGGATAACGCCTGAGCCGATTGCGACGTTCAAATCCTGATTGCGGAAACAACATGAATTCGCAGGTCCGGCACGGCTTACCGTAACGGACCTGCAAAGTCTTACTTCTTGTTCATCATCGCCTTAAGGTCGGCAAACGGGTTGTATTTCGCCTCGCCGACGTCTTTCTGCGCATCTTCGCCTGCCACCACGGTAGAACCATACTGATCCACTTCGGTGTATTTCGAGTGCTCATGATCGTGGCAATACAGGCATAACATCTCCCAGTTACTGCCATCTTCCGGGTTATTGGAATGGTCATGATCGATATGGTGTACCGTCAGCTCGCGCAGGTTGGAATACACGAACTCGCGCGAACAGCGCCCGCAGACCCAGGGGAACAGTTTAAGCGCCTTTTCCCGGTATCCGACTTCCAGACGGGCGTAATTTTTAGGGATAAAAGCCATAAAACCTCGTGCTCCTGTAGAATATGAAAAGCTGCGCCAACGTCAGGCGCAGCAGATGGTGATAATCATAACCTATTGTGCACGACGTGGGGATCAGAGTTTATTAGTGACCATGTGTAGGCCGGATAAGCTATTTTCACCGCCCTCCGGCAATAAACTTAACGCTGAGTTTCTTCCCAGTCTGCCAGCGTATACAGCGTTGCACCCGCAGCGGCCATTTCCATAAACGCCTGCGTGCTGTCCTGAGGCTGAATATTCACCCCTCGACAACCGTCGGTAATGACGTTCACCGTATAGCCCAGTTCCAGCGCATCGAGGACGGTAAACTTCACGCAGTAGTCGGTTGCCAGCCCCATGATGATGAGGTCGGTAATACGCTGTTGCACAAGCCACGCATTCAGTTCCGTTGCCTGACGGCGACCGTTATCAAAAAATGCGCTGTAGCTGTCAACCTGCGGGTTTTCGCCCTTATAGAACGTCTTATCAATGCCGCGCTGATTCAGCAGAGGGTGCAGGGCCGCTCCCTGCGAGTTCTGTACACAGTGATCCGGCCAGAATGTCTGCGCCAGGCCATCCAGTTGTCCCTGCGTGTAAGGGGCGACCTGATGCTGGCTGGCAAAGCTGCCGTGATTAGCCGGATGCCAGTCCAGACTGGAAACAACCTTCTCACCGCGCAGCGAACACCAGTCAATCAGGCGATTGGCGACATCCACGGTGCTATCACCTTCTGGAACGGCAAGTGCGCCTCCGGCACAAAAATCGTTTTGTAAATCAACCAGCAGTAATGTTCGTGCCATCGTCACTCCTCCTTCAATCATCTGGCGTCAGCTCACCGCGCAGGTTTTGCGTCATCGCGTCACGGATGGCCTGCGTGTCCAGACCCTGGCTCAGCAAATAATGCAGCTTGGTCAGTGTTGCTTCAACGGTCATATCCGCACCGCCAATCACGCCCGCATGTGCCAGCGCATTCCCCGTCGCATAACCGCCCATGTTGACCTTGCCGGACATGCACTGCGTGAGGTTAATGACCACAATACCGCGTGAGCTGGCATCCTCAAGCTCCTTCAGGAACTCTTTATTCTGCGGGGCATTGCCCACGCCGTAAGAACGCAGAATTAACGCTTTGACTGGCTGGCGCAGGAAGTTACGCACCACGTCTGCGGAAATTCCAGGATAAATCGTGACCACGCCAATCGGCTGCGGGGTGATAGGGTGCACAATCAGCTCGCCCGCACCGTGCGGCGCGGGCGGGGTGCCCAAACGACGGATGTGGATCCCGGCTTCCAGTAAAGGTGCAAGGTTAGGTGAAGCGAAGGCGTCAAAACCGTCGGCGTGCGCTTTGGTGGTGCGGTTACCACGATACAGTCGGTTATTGAAGAACAGAGTGACTTCATTGATCGGATAATTGGCCGCAACGTACAACGCATTCAGCAAATTGATTTGTCCGTCTGAACGTAGCTCAGCCAGCGGGATTTGTGACCCTGTCACAATAACCGGCTTGCCCAGATTCTCCAGCATAAACGACAGCGCTGAGGCGGTGAACGCCATGGTGTCGGTGCCGTGCAGAATCACAAAACCGTCGTATTCGTCGTAGTGAGCTTTAATATCTTCCGCAATATGCTGCCAGTCTTCTGGCGTCATATCGGAGGAATCCATCAGCGGGACATATTCGTGAATGGTGAAGTCTGGCATCTCAGGGCGGTGGAATTCAGGCATCAATGCCAGTTGACGCTGAAGATGGCCGGAAACCGGAATGTAACCTTGTTCTGAGCGCTGCATACCGATGGTACCGCCGGTATAGGCAACGTAAATCGATTTCTTCTGCATGACTTTTCTTCTGTCTCAAAGAAAAACCCCTCTTCATCCCGAAGAGGGGTCAAGAGTTAGCGGACGTTGGCGCAGGTCAGGCAGAACGCATAACGGTTCTGCGGGTCGTTAAACGCGGCCAGCTTATCACTTTCGGTTTTTACCACGCTTGCCGCAGAGGCCAGTGGTGCCGGGAGCATGGCCTGAATGGCTTCTGGTAGCATAGCGCGAACGGAACCAGACATGCTGTCCATGACCATATCTACGAACGTGGGCTCGTCCTGATAATACTCAATGTGCCATTGTTTCAGTTTCGCCAGTTCTGCCGCTTTTGCTACAGCGTCGTCGAAATCGCCGAGACTGTCGACCAGACCATTCGCTTTTGCATCCTGACCGGTCCAGACGTGGCCCTGGGCGATTTTATCAATCTGCTCTGGCGTTGTCTTACGTGCATCCGCGACCAGCGTGATGAAGCGCTTATAGCCGTTCTCGATGCTCAGTTGCATCATCTGCTGCACTTCCGGCGGTAACGCTTTGGTGACGGAAATATCGGCCAGCGGCGAGGTCGCCACGCCGTCGGTATGTACACCAATGGAATCGAGGCTGTTTTCAACGGTGTTGATCACGCCAAAGATGCCGATGGAGCCGGTCAGGGTGCTGGGGTTCGCCACAATGTAGTTTGCCGGGGTTGAGATCCAGTAACCGCCGGAGGCCGCCATGCCGCCCATGGAAACCACCACCGGTTTACCTGCCGCTTTTGCTGCAGCCAGCTCAGCGCGGATCACTTCCGAGGCGCTGACGCTGCCGCCTGGGCTGTTAACGCGCAGGACAATGGCTTTTACCTTCGGATCGAGACGCGCTTCACGGATTTGTGTCGCAGTGGTGTCGCCGCCGACGTTGCCCGGTGTTTCTTCTCCGTCCATGATCGCGCCATTGGCGAAGATTACGCCAATGCTGTCACCGGTATCCGCCGGGGTTTTTAGCGTGTAATCGTAATAGCTGACGGCACTGTAGTTCTTCTCTGTTTTGCTCCAGCCAAACTGTTTAGTCAGCAGTTTTTCCACTTCAGCGCTGGAGGCGAGAGCATCGACCAGTTTATTGTCGAGGGCGTACTTCGCGGTGTCGCCACCCACTTTCGTCAGGCCGTCAAGCATCGCCTGTGCGCCCGGGAACACTTGCTGCGCCGGGATCTGGCGGTTAGCGGCAACGGTATCGAGATAGTTCTGCCACAGCTCGCCAATCCAGCGACTGTCGGCTTCACGTGCGGCCGGGGACATATCGTCGCGAATAAACGGCTCGACGGCGGACTTATAGGTACCGACGCGGAAAACGTGGGTGGAGACTTTTAGTTTATCCAGCAGAGACTTGTAATACAGACCGTTGGTCGCAAAGCCGTGCAGGTCAACCGAACCCTGCGGGGAGAGCCAAATTTTATTGGCAAAGCTTGCGAGGTAATACTGTCCCTGGCTGAAGTTATCGCCCACGGCAAATACCGGTTTTCCACTGTCGCGGAATTCGCGCAGTGCTTTGCCGATATACTGCATGGACGGCTGATCGGCCCCGGCAAAGTTTTTTAAATCCATCACGATGCCGGTGATGTTGCGATCGTCTTTTGCCTGGCGAATGGTGTTAACGATATCGAACAGTGAGTTTTCTTGCAGGCGATCGGAACTGGCGCCAAACAGCTGACGTCCGATGACACTTAAGCGGCTGGTGCTCGAGGGCTTATCGACAATAACGCCGGAGATATCGAGCAGCAGTGCGCCACGCTCCGCGTGTTCGCTGGAGGTGCTACTGCTGACCTGCATCCAGATCCCCACGCCCACCAGGACCAAAAAGATAAAGAACAGGTTCAGTACACATTCGCGGACGAAATTCAGTATTCGCCACGTCCATTTAAAAATTCCGGCAATAAAACGCCACAGGGTTCGCATGTATTCTCCCTACCGATGAACAACACGCCCCCCGTTTTACCGGAGAAGGCGTTAAGATGTGGCTATCGTAATGACCCGGCAGGCAATTGTCAGCAGGAATCACCGCTGGCGCTGTAACAAAATCCGCTCACGTGTTAATTTTGTGAACAAATTTCATTGTTGGAGTTAAGCAAATGGATGCACTCGAATTACTTCTTACCCGCCGTAGCGCCTCTCGTCTTGTTGAACCCGCTCCCGTGGGTGAGCAACTGCAAAATATCCTGCGGGCGGGGATGCGCGCCCCGGATCACAAATCGCTGCAGCCGTGGCGTTTCTTTGTGATTGAAGGTGCAGGGCGTGAGCGTTTTAGCGCCGTGCTCGAAAAAGGGGCTATTGCCGCAGAGGGCGACGAAAAGGCTGTCGAAAAAGCGCGTACTGCGCCGTTTCGTGCCCCGCTGATTATTGCGGTGGTGGCGAAATGTGAAGAAAGTGACAAGGTTCCACTGTGGGAACAGGAAATGTCAGCGGGTTGTGCGGTAATGGCCATGCAAATGGCGGCGATTGCGCAAGGCTTTGGCGGGATCTGGCGCAGCGGTGCATTAACCGAAAGTGCAGTGGTGCGCGAGGCATTTGACTGTCGTGCGCAGGATAAAATTGTCGGCTTCCTCTATCTGGGCACGCCACAGCTTAAAGCATCCACCACGATTAACCCTGCCGATCCGAGCGCATTCGTCCAGTATTTCTGATTTCAGCGGCTAAACTGTCTGGATTATGAGCAAAGACACCCGAATTCAGACAGTCACTCTTACCACATCATGGAATGAGCGCTACCATAGCCCGATTGCAATGACAGGAGATGTCCATGAGCGAGCACGCTATTCGTTTAACGCAATACAGCCACGGAGCCGGTTGCGGTTGTAAAATTTCCCCCAAAGTGCTGGAAACCATCCTGCACAGCGAGCAGGCGAAATTTGTTGATCCGAATTTACTCGTGGGGAATGAAACCCGCGACGACGCGGCCGTGTACGATCTGGGTAATGGCACCAGCGTTATCAGCACCACCGATTTCTTTATGCCGATAGTCGATAATCCGTTTGATTTTGGCCGCATCGCCGCGACCAACGCCATCAGCGATATCTTCGCGATGGGTGGCAAACCGATTATGGCTATCGCGATTCTGGGCTGGCCGCTCGATAAGCTGGCACCGGAAGTCGCCCGTGAAGTGACCGAAGGCGGGCGTTTCGCCTGTCGCCAGGCCGGCATTGCGCTGGCGGGTGGTCACTCTATTGATGCCCCAGAGCCGATTTTTGGTCTTGCCGTGACGGGCGTGGTCCCTACTGAGCGCGTGAAGAAAAACAGCACCGCAGAAGCGGGATGTAAGCTGTTCCTCACCAAGCCGCTGGGCATTGGCGTGTTGACCACCGCTGAGAAAAAATCGCTGCTTAAGCCTGAGCATGTTGGGCTGGCGACGGAAGTGATGTGCCGCATGAATATTGCGGGCGCAGCGTTTGCGGACATTGAAGGCGTGAAAGCCATGACCGACGTGACTGGTTTTGGCCTGCTGGGACACCTGAGCGAAATGTGTCAGGGCGCGGGCGTTCAGGCGCAAATCGTTTACCAGGATATTCCAAAACTGCCTGGTGTTGAAGAGTACATCGCGCAAGGCGCAGTGCCGGGCGGCACGCAGCGTAACTTTGCCAGCTACGGGCATCTGATGGGTGAGATGCCGCAGGCGGTACGAGACCTGCTGTGCGATCCGCAAACCTCCGGCGGCCTGCTGCTGGCGGTAACACCGGAATCTGAGGCTGAAGTGAAAGCGGTTGCCGCGCAGTTTGGCATTGATCTCACCGCGATTGGTGAGCTGGTTGAAGCACGTGGCGGTCGCGCCATGGTTGAGATCCGTTAATTCGATGCGGTTGTTTATTGCCGAAAAACCGAGTCTGGCGCGCGCGATTGCCGATGTGCTCCCTAAGCCACATCGCAAAGGTGATGGCTTTATTGAATGCGGAAATGGGCAAGTGGTGACCTGGTGTATCGGTCACCTGCTTGAACAGGCGCAGCCAGACGCCTACGACAGTCGCTATGCACGCTGGAGTCTGGTCGACTTGCCGATTGTACCGGAAAAGTGGCAATTGCAGCCGCGTCCCTCCGTCACCAAACAGCTCAACGTCATCAAGCGCTTTCTGCATGAGGCCAGTGAAGTCATTCACGCGGGAGACCCCGATCGTGAAGGACAGCTGCTGGTCGATGAAGTGCTGGATTACCTGCAACTGGCGCCGGAAAAGCGGCATCAGGTACAACGGTGTCTGATTAACGACCTTAACCCACAGGCGGTGGAGCGGGCAATTTCTCGTCTGCGCGCCAACAGCGAGTTCATCCCGCTGTGCGTTTCGGCGCTGGCGCGAGCGCGTGCCGACTGGCTGTACGGCATTAATATGACGCGCGCCTATACCATTCTTGGGCGTAACGCGGGTTATCAAGGCGTGCTGTCCGTGGGGCGTGTGCAGACGCCGGTGCTTGGTCTGGTGGTGCGCCGTGATGAAGAGATTGAAAACTTCGTCGCCAAAGATTTCTTTGAGGTCAAAGCGCATATCGTCACACCTGCAGACGAGCGGTTTACCGCTATCTGGCAGCCGAGCGAGGCGTGTGAACCTTATCAGGATGAAGAAGGGCGCTTACTGAACCGTACGCTGGCGGAGCATGTGGTGAAACGCATCAACGGTCAGCCAGCGATAGTCACCAGCTATAACGATAAACGGGAATCAGAATCCGCACCGTTGCCGTTCTCACTGTCGGCGTTGCAGATTGAAGCCGCTAAACGCTTCGGACTGAGCGCGCAAAACGTGCTCGATATCTGCCAGAAGCTGTATGAAACCCACAAATTGATTACCTATCCGCGTTCTGATAGCCGCTATCTGCCGGAAGAACATTTTGCCGGTCGCCATGCGGTGATGAATGCGATTAGCGTGCACGCTCCGGATTTATTTCCGCAGCCTGCGGTTAATCCCGATACGCGTAATCGCTGCTGGGACGATAAAAAGGTTGATGCGCACCACGCGATTATTCCCACTGCGCGTAGTTCATCCATCAATTTGAATGACAATGAAGCCAAGGTGTACAACCTGATTGCGCGTCAGTATCTGATGCAGTTCTGCCCGGACGCGGTATTCCGCAAGTGCGTCATTGAGCTGGATATTGCGAAAGGCAAATTTGTTGCTAAAGCCCGTTTCCTGGCGGAAGCCGGGTGGCGTACGCTGCTGGGTAACAAAGAGCGCGACGAAGAAAACGACGGCACACCGTTGCCGGTAGTGGCTCGTGATGACGAACTACTGTGTGAAAAGGGCGAAGTGGTGGAACGCCAGACCCAACCGCCGCGCCATTTTACCGACGCGACGCTGTTGTCGGCGATGACCGGGATAGCACGGTTTGTGCAGGATAAAGATCTGAAAAAAATCCTGCGTGCCACCGACGGACTGGGAACGGAGGCTACGCGTGCGGGGATTATTGAACTGCTGTTTAAGCGCGGGTTCCTGGTGAAAAAGGGTCGCTATATACACTCGACGGATCCCGGAAAGGCGCTGTTCCATTCGTTGCCAGAAATGGCAACGCGTCCGGATATGACCGCGCACTGGGAGTCGATCCTGACGCAAATCAGTGAAAAGCAGTGCCGCTATCAGGACTTTATGCAGCCGCTGGTGGACACGCTGTATCAGCTGATTGACCAGGCTAAACGTACGCCAGTACGCCGATTCCGCGGGATAACCGCGCCGGCTGGCGCGGAGAAGAAAAAGAGCGCGCCGCGAAAACGTCCGGCGAAAAAAAGCCCGCCTTCAGAGGAGGCAGGCCTGTAATGCGGTCATGACTGATGATTAAATCACACCCTGGCCCAGCATCGCGTCGGCAACTTTCACGAAGCCAGCAATGTTGGCGCCTTGCACGTAGTTGGTTTGTTTGCTTTCACCACCGTACTCGACGCAGGCGTGGTGAATATCCAGCATGATGTGGTGCAGGCGCGCATCCACTTTCTCCGCTTTCCAACCCAGACGCGCGGCGTTCTGCGCCATTTCCAGGCCTGATGTCGCCACACCACCGGCGTTGGCGGCTTTACCCGGCGCAAACAGTACGCCCGCTTCGAGGAACAGATCGGTGGCTTCGATGGTGGTCGGCATGTTTGCACCTTCCGCTACGGCCTTGACGCCGTTGGCAATCAGCATCTGCGCAGCGTCCACATCCAGTTCGTTCTGCGTAGCGCACGGCAGGGCGATATCCACCGGCACTGACCACGGTTGCTTACCTTCCAGATAGGTCAGGCCAAACTCACGGGCGTAATCCGCCACGCGGCCATCGCGGCTGTCTTTAATGGCACACAGACGTGCCAGTTTCTCTTTCGTGAAGCCACTCTCGTCAACCACGGTACCGCTGGAGTCGGAGGCGGTCACCACACGGGCACCAAACTCCATGGCTTTTTCAATGGCGAATTGCGCCACGTTACCGGAGCCGGAAACGGCGACACGCATGCCTTCAAAGCCCAGACCATGGCGCTTAAGCATTGCTTCGGTGAAGTACACCAGGCCGTAGCCGGTCGCTTCCGGGCGGATCAGACTGCCGCCGAACGACAGACCTTTGCCGGTAAAGACGCAGGCGCTGTTGTTGGAGAGTTTTTTCATCATCCCGGCCATAAAGCCGACTTCACGACCGCCCACGCCGATATCACCCGCCGGAACGTCAGTGTCTGGTCCTAAATGACGGAACAGTTCGGTCATCAGGGACTGGCAAAAACGCATCACTTCGCCTTCGCTTTTGCCTTTTGGATCGAAATCGCTCCCGCCTTTACCTCCGCCCATCGGCAGCGTGGTGAGGGCGTTTTTAAAAGTCTGCTCGAAGCCAAGGAATTTCAGGATCGACAGGTTTACCGACGGATGGAAACGCATGCCGCCTTTGTAAGGACCAATCGCCGAGCTAAACTGTACACGCCATGCGCGGTTAACCTGTACCTGATTACGATCGTCCAGCCAGACCACGCGGAACTGGATCACGCGCTCAGGTTCAACCAGACGTTCCAGCAATGACATTTGACGATAGCGCGGGTTTTGCTCGAGGAACGGCCACAGCGTCGTCATGACCTCACGAACGGCTTGCGCGAACTCGGTTTGA
Organism: Citrobacter sp. KH_055_1; assembly: GCF_057838705.1. NCBI lineage: Bacteria > Pseudomonadati > Pseudomonadota > Gammaproteobacteria > Enterobacterales > Enterobacteriaceae > Citrobacter > Citrobacter sp. KH_055_1. The sequence goes on along the minus strand of NZ_CM174473.1, from coordinate 2,606,310 downwards.
TTCGGGTCGCGCTTTTGCACATGGTTGAGAAATGACGCCAAAGAACATGTCTGATCCATAGATATAAGAACCTCTTATGTATTGATATGGTTATATTTTTGATGTTTATGTTATGTGTTGTGCAGTTTTTGACTATAACATCAGCAGTGTGACGGGACGCAAGAAAAAATTAACCCCGCTAAGGAAATTAATATTGCGGCGTAGGTCATAACTAAAAACGATGCGGGAAGGGACTAAAGTTTCTGCTGGTTTATACCGTTATACTGAGCATAGAGGTCAGTTTAAAAGGAAAGAGTATGCGCCGTTTTATCATGGCAGGTGCGCTGGTTATGCTCTCCAGCACGGCACTGGCAAATCAGCTTTATCGCCCGGATGTGCAGGTTAATGTGCCGCCAGAAGTGTTCAGTTCCAGCGGTCAGCGGGCGCAGCCCTGTAATCAGTGCTGCGTTTATCAGGATCAAAACTATTCGGAAGGCGCGGTGATCAAGGCTGATGGCGTGTTGTTGCAATGCCAGCGCGATGAGAAAACGATCGGCACTAATCCGCTGGTCTGGCGTCGCGTAAAAGAATAAACGCCTGTAAGAGCGGGATGTCGGCAGGCGCCAGCGGATACGTCAGCGCCTCTTCAGGTAGGCACCACACCAGTTGCTGATGCTCGTGCGCGTGCAGTTCGCCCTGATAATCTGGCACATGCCATGCATGCAGATGGATAATCCGGCCTGATACTTCGCGTTGATGGCTGGCAACGTACTGCCCAACAACCGCCTCAATGCCGAGTTCTTCGTGCAGTTCACGCCTCAGCGCCTGCGGCTGGCTCTCGCCGGGCTCTACCTTACCGCCCGCAAACTCCCACATACCCGGCTGATCCGCATGCGCCGGGCGCTGAGCGAGTAATATTTTGCCATCACGTTCAAGGATAGCGGCGACCACGTCGAGGGTTTTCATCATATTCATCAAGATCTAACAGCAGAAAGTGACATACTATCGCTATCTTTGTTTTATCTAAAGTATTCAGGAGTCACCGTTGAACGATCCTCAGGCGTGGGTAAAACCGTTGACGCGTATCCCTTCCAGTTTGAAACCGCTTGTCGCGACGCAGAAAAAACATTACGGCGACGTGCTGCATCCCACGCGCTGGTGGGGGCGTATGCCGTTTCTGTTTTGGCTGGTCGCGCTGTTTGTCGGATTTCTGGAGCGTAAACGGGCGCGATTAACCCCGGTGATGCGCGCGCTGTTGATGACGCGGGTATCGCAGGTGTGTCATTGCGCGTTCTGCGTGGATGCCAACAGCTTACGGCTGGCCGAACGCAGCGGGGCGCTGGATAAAGTGTTACAGGTGGCGAACTGGCAATCGTCTGCACTGTTTAGCGCAGAAGAGCGTGTGGCGCTGGCCTATGCGGATGCGATGACTGCCACGCCGCCGCGCCTTGATGATGCGCTGAAGACGCAAATGCAGCAGCATTTTACCGATGACACGATTACCGAAATGACCGCGCTGATTGCCTTTCAAAATCTCTCGGCACGCTTTAACGCCGCGCTGGATATTCCTTCGCAGGGATTGTGCGACAGTTTCAAAGGACGGCCACATGCTTGACCGCCATCTTCATCCGCGGTTAAAACCGCTGCTACATCAGTGCGCTCGCATGATTGATAAGCCCGGTATTTCGCCGGACGGTCTGACGCTCTTCGGTTTCGCTATTGGCGTGCTGGCCTTGCCGTTTCTGGCATTAGGCTGGTATTCGGCGGCGCTGGTCGCCATTGTGCTTAATCGTCTGTTTGATGGGTTGGACGGCGCGCTGGCGCGGCGCAGGGGACTGACCGATGCCGGCGGATTCCTCGATATTTCACTCGATTTTCTGTTTTACGCGCTGGTGCCGTTTGGCTTTATTCTGGCGGCACCCGAGCAGAATGCGCTGGCGGGCAGCTGGCTATTGTTTGCGTTTATCGGCACCGGCAGCAGTTTCCTGGCCTTTGCCGCGCTGGCGGCGAAGCATCAGATTGATAACCCCGGTTATGCGCATAAATCGTTTTATTATTTAGGTGGGTTGACCGAAGGCACCGAGACGATATTGCTGTTCGTGCTGGGCTGTCTGTTCCCTGATTATTTTGCCGTGCTGGCGTGGGTATTTGGTGCGCTGTGTTGGCTGACAACGTTCACGCGGATCTGGAGCGGATACCTGACGCTGAAATCGGTCCAGCGTCAGGAATAATCAGCGATTACTTGCTGGTGTCCGGGCCGCGCTCGCCGCTGGCTACCGGGTTCTTCGGATTGCTGCTCCACTCGAACCAGCCACCGTCGTACACCGAGACGTTTTTCCAGCCCATCGCACGGGCGTACATAAACGTCTCCGAGGCACGCCAGCCGGTACCGCAGTAGAAGGAAACCTGCTGATCCGGCAAGATGTTCCACTGTTTCCACATTGCGGCGATATCGTCTGCGCTGCGCATGGTGCCGTCCGGGTTATGGAAATCTTCCATATGCGTGGAGTCGCTGCCCGCATGACCCCAACGCGCCCCCGCAATTTCACCTTTTGGTTTAATGTAGCTGTAACCGCTGGTGGTGCCGACAAATTCCGGCCACGAACGAATGCTGACCAGCGACGCATCCTGACGATGCAGCAGGCCACGCGCCTGTTCCATATCCAGCATCAGCTGCGGCTGTGCAGGGATCGTCGCGCCAAAATCAGGCTCCGGTTTAACCGTCGGTGCCGTGCCGCGTTCGACCGGTAATCCTGCGTCGGACCACGTCTGCCAGCCACCGTCGAGCAGGCGAACATCTTTCACGCCCGCGTACAGCATGATCTGTGCGACACGCGCCGCCGCATAGACATCACGGCCATACAAAATCACCGTCGTGTCATGACGAATACCGTGTTTAGCCAGCATCGCTTTGAGCTGCGCGTCGGAGACTTTGTTCCACAGCGGTTCGCTTTCGACTTCGTTGGTATCAATGTATCCGGCACCCGGAATATGACTGAGCAGATAGAGCTTCGGTGCCCCCCAGGCCGCTTCAATGACTTTCCAGTCACCGGCCGGTTTAGCGGTGACGGCTTTGCCTTGTTGCAGGTCGTGTAGCCACTGCGGATAGACCAGCTGTTCGAAGTGCGGTAGGCGCTGCAATCGCGCGGGATCCTGCAGTGCATCGCTGAGCGTGGAAAGCTGACTAAAGCCCACTTTCTGCAGACGCGCTTTAACGGCCTGCATGTCGCTTTCGCTGCCATACAGCGCTACCGGTGCATCGGTTTTTAACTGATGTTGCTTAACCCAGGCGGTGAGTTGCTCGTCGTTCATGTTGTCGAGCCAGGCGGCAGACAGGTTCAGGGCGGCAGGTTCATGGCCGGAAGGGCCATTAAGCGATTGCGGCCAGCCGTTATAAAACGCACTTTGACGGGTATCGATTGCCGCGCCTTGTTGCTGCTGTAACTGGTGGAGGGTGAGCGTCTGTGCTGTTTCAGCAGCCCAGGAAGAAGCGCAAGCGAGCCCTAAAGCCAGTGCCAGCGCGGTCATTTGAGAAACACGTTTCATCGAATAGCCCGACGTTGAAAAAAAGAAGACGACATTCTGTGCCGCCAGCCTGATAAAATCATTGCGTTAACGCAGCATATCGCCACATTCACGCCCAGTTTGCCATCTGCAAAACGCGGCCCGCGGGCGGCACGTCCTGCGCGTCATGGGTAACCTGCACCACGGGAATACCCAGCTTGCGCACTTCGGTAAAGACCCACTGGCGAAACGCGTCGCGCAGCGAGGTGTCCAGTCGGCTGAAGGGTTCATCCAGCAGCAGCGCCTGTGGTTGTGCCAACAGCGCACGCAGCAGGGCGATACGCGATCGTTGCCCGCCGGAGAGTGACGCCGGATCGCGATGATAAAACCCCGCCAGCCCGGCACGCTCAAGGGCGCGCTCGACCTTATCTCGTCTGGCCGATCCTTTCAGACTTGCGGGGAGTGCCAGCAGCAAATTTTGCCCCACGCTGAAATGGTCGAACAGCAGGGCATCCTGGAACAAAATGCCAATCTGGCGCTGCGCCGTGGGTAACGAGTCGATGCGCCGGTCGTTAAGCCACAGCTCGCCACTCGCCTGAAACGTTGGAGAAAGTGCGCCAATCATCCACGAGAACAGCGATGATTTGCCGCTGCCGGAGGGACCCATAATAGTGACAATGTCACCTTTGTTGACCTCGAAATTGGCCTCGTTGAGCAGAACGCAAGGCCCCAGATGTAGCGAAACATTTTTCACAATTAGCATTAGCGGAGTCCTTGTCGACAGCGGCCAACCCATGCGGAGAGTAATGCTGACAGTGCGAAAACCAACAGCGGCAGCAGCAGTTGCCAGAGCGCCTGTGACGCAAGCCGTGCCGCGCTGCCGCCGCTGCTCAATGCAACGGCCTCGGTGGTCAGCGTGGGAAAGCGTCCGGCCCCTAACCACAGGGTCGGCATATACTGGGCAATACTGACGGAAAATCCCACCGCGAAAGCAATCAGCGTCGGGCGCAGCAGCAGTGGACATTTCACCTGCCAGAAGATGCGCTCCCGCGACCAGCCCAGCGTCTGCGCAATCAACATTAACCGTGGATCAATTCGCTGCCACGCCGGTTTGAGGATAAACAGCATCCACGGTGTGACCCACAGCAAATGTCCCCAGACAACCGTCAACAACTGACCATCCAGCTGTGCGTGTAGCGCCAGCGTATATTGTCCGGTGACCAGCGGGAGTGCAGGCAGGATAATCGGCAGCCAGACCCAACGATGTCCGCGCTGTGGTCCCCATTCCAGCCATAGCAACAGCGTGATTAATGCCAGTGCGCTGGCAATCATTCCCACTTGCAGGCTGGTGAATAACGTCTGGCTATCGATGAATGAATACTGTGCAACCAGGGCCAGAACCAGCAGGCAGAGTACGCCGCTTACGGGCACCAGTTGCGCCAGTGAGCGCCCCAGTGGATAGGATGAAAAACGCTGACGCTTCCCGCTAATCCCCGGCAGGGTACGCCGCCAGCTGCGCCAGAGCAGATAACCAACCAGCGCATACACACACAGCAGCAGTACCAGCAGCAGGCTGGCGAGCGAGCCTTTTATCTGTTGGTCGGCATCGCCCTGAGTGAGCCATTGCCAGCTCAACACCGCAAGCGTTGGCGGATTGCCCGGACCCAGCACGATCGCCACATCCACCGCCGACAATGACCATGCAGTGGCCGCCAACATCACTTTTCCCAGTGCCGGTGCGATGGCGGGTAAGACCAACCAGTTGAGGCATTGCAGGCGGCTATATCCCAGCGAGTCCAGCACGGTCACCTGCCGGGCAAGCTGCTTTTCACTGAGCAGGGCCGAGAGTACCCATAACAAAAAAGCGCTCTCTTTGACGGCTAGCGTCAAGCCCAGACCGATCCCGTAGCGGTCAGCCTGTGGGGTAAGAAAAGGCAACACGCGGTACAGCAGACCGCCTTCGGCAAACAACAACAGGACGCTGGTGGCAAACGCGACGTGCGGAATCGCCAACAGCCACGGCAGCCGGGTGCACAGCCGCGCCCAGCCCGCGCCGGGCCACATGGCGAGGATCGCCAACAGGGCAATGACCAACGCACCGAGGGTCGCCAGCGTCACGGAAACCAGCGTCGCCATCAGCGCCTGCGGCAGCTGGGGATCGGCAAACAGCGCCAGCCAATGAGTGATGGAGAGCGCTGGTGTGAAAAGTGCGATGGCGGCAGGTACCAGCGGCAAATAAATCACCGCCATGACGCCCCATATCAGCAGGATTAATGCGTACCGTAACGGCGTAGCCATTCTTGTTCCAGTACGTTTACCCAGGCCGCATGGGGTTCAGGAAGCACGGTGGGTAGTCCTTTGGGGATCCGCGCCTGCAGAGCTTCACGTTGTGCCGCAGGTAATTTTTGCGGGTCGAGAACCGAAGGGTCGCCCCAGTAGGCGGGATCGGCTTTACGCAGTTGCGCCTCCGGAGAGAGCAGGAAGTTGGCGACGACTTTCGCCCCTGCGCTGGCGCTGGCGTTAGCCGGGATCGTGACAAAATGCACGTTGCCAATCATGCCTTGCGTAAAACCAAAGCTGTAGCTGTTTTTGGGCAATTCACCGCTGACCACTTTTTGTTGTGCATGCGCGGGGTTAAAGGTCAGCGACAAGCGCAGTACGCCGTTGTTCAGCAGCGTATCCATTCGTGCGGGCGTAGGCGGGAAGTCTTTACCTTCACGCCATAAAAACGGATGCAGCGTGTCAAGATACTGCCACAGCGGAGCCGTAGCATCAGCGAACGTCGCGGTATCGGGCGCCATTTTCAACGCTTGTGGTTGGGTAGTAAGCGCCATCAGTAACTGCTCAAGAAATGCCGTCCCGGTAAAATCCGGGGGGCGCGGGTAGGTCACCGTACCAGGATGCGCTTTGGCAAATGCCAGCAGCGCCTGCGGGGTTTGTGGTGGCTGTTCGGTCACATCACGGTTAGCGATAAAAGTAAGCTGCGCGCCTCCCCACGGTGACTCGGCTCCCTCTGTAGGGATGGAGAAGTCTTCGCTGACAGGCTGCAGGGTATCAACGTAGCGCCAGTTGGGTAGCGTCTGCGCCCACTGCGTTTGCAGCAGGTTTGCCTCTTTCAGCGTACGGAAGTTTTCACCGTTCACCCACAGTAAATCGACAGAGCCGCCGGTTTTACGCCCGGAAGCGGCCTCTGTTTGAATACGCTTAACCGCGTCGGCAGCATCGGCCAGACGCACGATTTTCAGGTTAATGGCGTAATGTGTTTTCATCTCGCCGCTTACCCAGTCGAGATATTGGTTCACTGCGTTATCGCCTCCCCAGGCGTTGAACCACACCGTCTGGCCACGGGCGTCGTTTTTGATCTGCTGCCAGCTGTGATCTTGCGCGAAGGTCGCCAGCGGTGAAAACAGCAAACTCAGGCACAATAAGCAATAACGCATACACTCTCCAGTTGTTAAGGGGGGGCCTCAGACGTGTTTTCTGTGCCGTTCAAGATAAATGCTTCTCGCCACGGAGATAACCACAGTCAGCGCAAATAATACAAATAGCCCGGTCACGAACCAGAATGCTCCTCCGGTTAACAGGCTGCCGGCCCAGGAATAGACGAGAGTCGCGGGTAGCTGACCGACGCCGGTGGCGAGGAAAAAATGACGAAAGCGGATCGATGTCAGACCGGCGGCGTAACTGACCGGGTCAAAGGGAACGAAAGGTAACAGGCGACAGACCAAAATAGTGTGTTTGCCGTAGCGTGCAAAAAAGGCGTCCATGCTATTCAACACCGTTTTTCCGGTCAGCTTTTCCACCGTGCTACGACCAAAAATACGGGCGATGAAAAAGCATAGCGCCGCGCCAGCCATTGCGCTGGTCCAGGAGAGTACGCCTCCCCAGAATGCGCCGAACAATGACGCATTGGCAAAGGTGATCACAAACGCCGGAAGCGGGGCGATAATGGCTTGTAAGATCATTAAGCAAAACGATACCACCGCAGCCTGAGCACCGTATGACCGAATGAGATTTTCAATGGCGTGCTGGTCAACCGTGGCGAATGCCGCCAGGCTGTGACTGACAAAATCACTGACGCCGGGCACCCATACCCAGGCGATCGGCGCCAGCAATAACAGGAGAATCAGCCCGGTCCGGCAATAGCGTATGACGTGCGTTTTGTTCAGCTTCATGATTTATCGGCTAACTCACGTTGGACAGAGGGATCAATACGCTTCACGCGGGCCCAGGCTTTGGCTGCCTGTACCAGGGTAAATAAAATAATGCCAGCAATACTGAGTTTAACCATAAACGCCAGGGTGATGCCGTCGCTGACGAGTTCATGCGACATGAGCGTATAGATGAACAGGCCGGGGAAGGTGGTGAGTGTAGAAATGACGGTGAATGACCAGAATGGGATGGCGGTCAGCCCGTAGGCATAATTTTGAATGTTGTACGGGAATAACGGCACCAGGCGGGTGAGGATCAGAAAATCGCTACCACTTTGGGCAATGCCTTTTTCTATCGCCTGGAAGGTGGCCGTATGCCCGACATATTTCAGCAGCAGATCGCGACCCAGCCAGCGGGCAAGTAAGAACGACAGCGCCGAGGCCACGGTGGCTGCAAACAGCGATACAAGCGTCCCCACCAGCGGGCCAAACAGGATACCGCCGACGATCACCAGCATGCTGCCGGGTATCAGACACAGCGCAGCGACGATAAACAGCAGAATGTACAGCACGTAGCCGTATATGCCGCTCTGGCGGATGAGATCTTGTAAAAGGTGGAAATGGGTTATCAGGCCACTCAGGCCAGAATAATGGAGAACGCCCACCAGGACACAGAGGAGTAGCGCAACGATCAGCAGTCTGTATTCTGCTTTATGCGAACTTCTTTTTCATGGGGGTCTCCTGTAATACCGAGGGTAATAACGCGTTTCGCCAGCGAAAGTGCGCGCGAAGATATAATAAATCCCCGTTGGTAACAATGTATTACCGTGGTTTTTTTGATTTTGCTCAGGCTACACCGACTCTCCAGGCAAGGCCCGGAGAGTGACAACGCTCAGGCGATCAGACGCGGAATTTGGCCCATACCGGCGCGTGGTCGGACGGTTTTTCCATACTGCGGATCTCATAGTCGATGCCGGTTTCTTCGCAGCGCTCCGCCAGCGGGTTGCTCGCCAGCAGCAGATCGATACGCAGACCACGGTTATCGTCAAAGCCTTTTGAACGGTAATCAAACCACGAGTACTGGTCGGCGGTGTCCGGATGTGCGTGACGGAACGTGTCCACCAGACCCCATCCCATCAGTCGTTCCATCCACTCACGCTCTTCCGGCAGGAAGGAGCACTTGCCGGTACGCAGCCAGCGTTTGCGATTCTCTTCACCAATGCCGATGTCCAGATCGGTTGGGCTGATATTCATATCCCCCATGATCAGCACCGGATTGTCGCGCTTCAGTTCAGTCTCCAGATAGTTTTGCAGGTTCTGATAAAACGCGGCTTTGGCCGGGAACTTCAGCGGGTGGTCACGGCTTTCGCCTTGCGGAAAATAGCCGTTAATCACGGTGATATTCCCCAGTGGAGACGGGATTTCGGCCATGATAATACGGCGCTGAGCTTCTTCGTCATCGTTCGGGAAGCCACGACGCACCGAAATGGGCGTTTCTTTCGTCAGCAGCGCGACGCCGTAATGGCCTTTTTGACCGTGATAGAAAACGTTGTAACCCAGCTTTGCGACCTCTTCGAGAGGGAACATGTCATCGTGGACTTTTGTCTCCTGCAAGCCGATCACATCCGGTTGGTGTTTTTCGACAATGGCTGCCAGTTGATGAGGACGGGCACGCAGGCCGTTGATATTAAAAGAGACAAATTTCATAGTCGCTGCCACTTTGCAAGATGAATAGTGCAAGGATGGTAGCAGAATTTCCGCAGGCTGACTGCTTCTTGTCACCTGATTCCAACAATGATTGCTAATGGTGTTAACGATGGGGCAAAAACTGCACTGTTTTGGCGCGATACGCGTCAGAATGGGGCAATAATTTCCGAAAAATTTCGTATACGATCACAATTCCAGAATTATATTTGGCGACTGAATAGAATTGCGTTTTTTCCTCTAATTATTCACCCCGCTGGCGAACGTATTCACTTTATATGCACATATGATGAATATTGATGGTTCGTAACTTATTGATATTTCGTTGTCTCATCGTGTTTATGCATATTTTTGCTGGCTGGCACGAACCCTGCACTCTACATTTACACCGCAAACACTATATTTATTAACATATAAATAACTTTTTATTTACCGTAGAGGTCGCTATGTCTCTGTCAGTTACGCGTGAAAATTTTGATGAATGGATGATGCCCGTATACGCGCCGGCTCCTTTTGTGCCGGTTCGCGGTGAAGGCTCGCGACTGTGGGATCAGCAGGGCAAAGAGTATATCGATTTCGCGGGAGGCATTGCGGTTAACGCGCTGGGTCACGCACACCCGGCTTTGCGCGAAGCATTAAACGATCAGGCCGGTAAATTCTGGCATACCGGAAATGGCTACACTAACGAGCCGGTACTGCGGCTGGCAAAAAAACTGATTGATGCCACCTTTGCCGAGCGTGTCTTCTTCTGTAACTCCGGCGCAGAAGCCAACGAAGCGGCATTAAAACTGGCGCGTAAATATGCTCACGACCGTTTCGGCACGCAGAAAAGCGGCATCGTCGCGTTTAAAAACGCCTTCCACGGTCGCACGCTGTTTACCGTCAGCGCCGGGGGCCAGCCGGCCTACTCGCAGGATTTTGCGCCATTGCCGCCGGATATCCGCCATGCGGTGTATAACGATCTTGACTCTGCCAGCCAGCTGATTGATGACACCACCTGTGCGGTTATTGTTGAGCCGATTCAGGGTGAAGGCGGCGTGGTGCCTGCAACAAAGGCCTTTTTGCAGGGACTGCGCGAACTCTGCGATCGCCACAATGCGTTGCTGATTTTTGATGAAGTGCAGACTGGCGTGGGACGTACCGGCGAACTGTATGCCTATATGCACTACGGCGTGACGCCGGACCTGCTGACCACGGCCAAAGCGCTGGGCGGTGGGTTCCCTATTGGGGCGCTGCTGGCGACCGAATCATGCGCAAGCGTTATGACGGTGGGTACGCACGGCACCACTTACGGCGGAAACCCGCTGGCTTCTGCGGTGGCCGGAAAACTGCTGGAGATCGTTAACACGCCGGAAATCCTCACTGGCGTGAAACAGCGTCACGACTGGTTTGTGGAGCGTATTAACGCCATTAACGAACGTTTTGGATTGTTTAGTGAGGTTCGTGGACTGGGCCTGCTGATCGGCTGTGTGCTGAATGCAGAGTTTGCCGGTAAAGCGAAGCTTATCTCGCAAGAGGCGGCCAATGTCGGCGTGATGGTGCTGATTGCTGGCGGTAGCGTGGTGCGTTTTGCACCTGCGCTGAACGTTAGCGAAGAAGAGGTTGCCAGCGGACTGGATCGCTTTGCGCTGGCCTGCGAACGTATTAAAGCAGGAGGTTCATCATGATGGTGATCCGTCCCATTGAACGCGCCGATATTACGGCGTTGATGCAGTTGGCCAGTAAGACCGGTGGTGGGCTGACCTCGCTTCCGGCTAACGAAGCCACGCTGATGGCGCGTATTGAGCGTTCACTGCAAACCTGGCAGGGCGAACTGCCAAAAAGTGAGCAGGGCTACGTTTTTGTACTCGAGGACAGTGCCACCGGTACCGTGGCCGGGATCTGCGCGATTGAAGTGGCGGTCGGGCTAAACGACCCCTGGTACAACTATCGCGTCGGGACGCTGGTCCATGCCTCGAAGGAGTTGAACGTCTATAACGCGCTGCCGACGCTGTTTCTCAGTAACGATCACACCGGCAGCAGCGAACTTTGCACCCTGTTTCTTGATCCGGACTGGCGTAAAGAGGGCAACGGCTATTTGCTGTCGAAATCGCGCTTTATGTTTATGGCGGCATTCCGCGACCGGTTTAATGAAAAAGTGGTGGCCGAGATGCGTGGCGTGATTGATGAACACGGTTACTCCCCGTTCTGGCAGAGCCTCGGCAAACGCTTCTTTTCGATGGAGTTTAGCCGTGCCGATTTTCTTTGCGGCACCGGGCAAAAAGCCTTTATTGCCGAATTGATGCCCAAGCATCCTATCTATACCCACTTCCTGTCGGATGAAGCGCAAAGCGTGATTGGCGAAGTGCATCCGCAAACGGCACCGGCGCGTGCGGTACTGGGGAAAGAAGGCTTCCGCTATCGCAACTATGTCGACATTTTCGACGGCGGACCGACGCTGGAATGCGATATCGACCGGGTGCGGGCGATTCGGAAAAGCCGGCTGGTGGAGGTGGCTGAAGGCCAGCCCGCGCCGGGCGAGTATCCGGCCTGTCTGGTGGCGAATGAAAACTACCATAACTTCCGCGTCATGCTGGTGCGCGCCGATCCGCATACCCAGCGGCTGGTGCTGACGGCAGCGCAGCTGGATGCCCTGAAGTGCCATGCGGGTGACCACGTCCGTTTCGTTCGTCTATGTGCAGAGGAGAAAACAGTATGACTTTATGGATAAACGGCGACTGGGTAACGGGCCAGGGCGAGCGTCGGGTTAAAACTAATCCGGTGGGCGGCGATGTATTGTGGCAAGGCCATGATGCAGATGCTACGCAGGTGGCGCAGGCATGCCGCGCCGCACGAGCGGCATTTGCGGGCTGGGCCAGGCAACCCTTTTCCGCGCGCCAGGCGGTGGTGGAAAAATTCGCCACATTGCTGGAGAGCAACAAAGCCGAGCTGACGACCATTATCGCCAGGGAAACCGGAAAACCACGCTGGGAAGCAGCCACCGAACTGACGGCGATGATCAATAAAATCGCCATTTCCGTAAAGGCGTACCACACGCGTACCGGAGAGCAACACAACGAATTACCCGACGGCGCGGCGACGTTACGCCATCGTCCGCACGGTGTGCTGGCGGTGTTTGGTCCGTATAACTTCCCCGGCCATCTCCCCAACGGTCATATCGTTCCGGCGCTGCTGGCGGGCAATACGCTGATTTTTAAACCCAGTGAACTGACGCCGTGGACCGGTGAAGCGGTGACTAAACTGTGGGCGCAGGCGGGACTCCCTGCGGGCGTGCTAAACCTGGTGCAGGGTGGGCGCGAAACCGGGCAGGCGCTAAGCGCGCTGGAAGATCTCGACGGTTTGCTGTTTACCGGTAGCGCCAATACGGGTTATCAACTGCACCGACAGCTCTCCGGTCAGCCGGAAAAAATCCTCGCGCTGGAGATGGGGGGCAACAACCCGTTAATTATTGAGAATCCGGAAGATATTGATGCCGCCGTGCATCTGACTATTCAGTCGGCGTTTGTCACCGCCGGGCAGCGTTGCACCTGCGCCCGCCGTCTGCTGGTAAAAAAAGGCGCGCAGGGCGATGCGTTTCTGGCGCGCCTGGTTGAAGTCAGCCAGCGTTTACTGCCCGGCAAGTGGGATGACGAGCCGCAACCGTTTATCGGCGGACTGATATCTGAGCAGGCGGCGCAACATGTCTGTGATGCCTGGCAGCGTCTTGAGGCGTTAGGTGGCCGTACGCTGCTGGCGCCGCGTCGGGTAAAAGCGGGCACGTCACTGCTGGCGCCGGGCATTATCGAACTCACCGGTGTGGCCAACGTGCCGGATGAAGAGGTATTTGGTCCGCTGCTCGGCGTCTGGCGTTATGACAGTTTCGACGAGGCAATAAGCCTTGCGAACCACACCCGATTTGGCCTGTCATGCGGATTGGTCTCACCGGATCGCAATCAGTTTGACCAGCTGTTGCTGGAAGCGCGGGCGGGCATCGTTAACTGGAATAAACCGTTGACCGGGGCGGCGAGTACGGCACCGTTTGGCGGAGTGGGGGCTTCAGGAAACCATCGTGCCAGCGCGTGGTATGCCGCAGATTACTGCGCCTGGCCAATGGCGAGTCTGGAGTCACCGGCATTAACGTTGCCGACGACGCTGAGCCCAGGTCTGGATTTTTCTCGTGGAGAAAAGCGATGAAAGCGCGTGAGGTCAATTTCGACGGGCTGGTGGGACTGACCCACCATTATGCGGGGCTGTCGTTTGGCAATGAGGCCTCGACCCGGCACCGTTTTCAGGTGTCGAATCCCCGTCTGGCGGCGAAGCAGGGCTTATTAAAGATGAAAGCGCTGGCAGATGCCGGGTTTCCTCAGGCGGTGATCCCGCCGCATGAACGTCCGTATATTCCGGTTCTGCGTCAGCTCGGCTTCAGCGGTAGCGACGAGCAGATCCTGGAAAAGGTGGCGCGTCAGGCGCCACACTGGCTTTCCAGCGCCAGCTCGGCCTCGCCGATGTGGGTGGCGAATGCGGCCACGGTCTGTCCTTCGGCCGATTCACTGGATGGGAAAGTGCATCTGACGGTGGCGAACCTGAACAACAAATTCCACCGTTCACTGGAAGCGCCGACTACCGAAGCGTTATTACGGGCGATATTCCGTGATGAGCATGCTTTTGCGGTCCACAGCGCACTACCTCAGGTGGCGCTGCTGGGTGATGAAGGGGCGGCCAACCACAATCGCCTTGGAGGAGATTACGGTGCACCTGGTGTGCAGCTGTTTGTTTACGGTCGCGAGGAGGGGAATGTGTCACAGCCGAGGCGCTACCCGGCCAGACAATCGCGTGAGGCCAGCGAAGCGGTGGCGCGGCTGAACCAGGTTAATCCGCATCAACTTATCTTTGCCCAGCAAAACCCGGACGTTATCGATAGTGGCGTGTTCCATAACGACGTGATCGCGGTATCGAATCGCCAGGTGCTGTTTTGCCATGAACAGGCATTTGTCCGACAGCAGGCGCTGTTGAGCCAGCTACGCGCTCAGGTTGATGGGTTTACGGTGCTGGAAGTGCCTGCTGCGGAGGTGTCGGTGGCGGATGCGGTGGCAACGTATCTGTTTAACAGCCAGTTGTTGAGCCGTGATGATGGCTCAATGATGCTGGTTTTACCACAGGAGTGTCGGGAACACGCGGGCGTGTGGCGCTATCTGAACGGTCTACTGGACGCGGATAATCCGCTCGACGACCTGCGGGTATTCGATCTGCGTGAAAGTATGTCGAACGGCGGCGGTCCGGCATGCCTGCGACTGAGAGTGGTGTTAACACCACAGGAACTGCAGGCGGTGAATCCGGCGGTAATGATGAACGACACGTTGTTCAATACGCTCAATAACTGGGTTGATCGTTACTACCGGGACCGGCTTACCGCTGCAGATCTTGCTGACCCCCAGCTGTTACGTGAAGGGCGCGAAGCGCTGGATTCGCTGACGCAACTGCTCAATCTCGGCTCGGTGTATCCTTTCCAGCAGGAGCGGGCGATCTATGGATAACTTTCTGGCCCTGACCCTCGCGGGAACCTCGCCGGATATCACCCACGGTGAGGCTCATAGTTTTAGCTGGCGGTGGACAGGGCACGGGATGCTGGAGCTGACGCCGGTCGCCGAGGTTGATCGTTCGCTGGTGATCTCTGCAGGTATTCATGGCAATGAAACGGCACCGGTTGAGATGCTGGATGCGCTGCTGTCCGCGCTTTTTCGTGGCGAGTTGACGCTGACATGGCGGTTGCTGGTGATTCTGGGCAATCCGCAGGCGCTGGCAGAGGGGACGCGCTATTGCCATAGCGACATGAACCGTATGTTTGGCGGGCGCTGGCAGATATTTGTCGAGAGCGGTGAAACGCGGCGCGCCCGCGAACTTGAGCTGTGCCTGGAAGCGTTTTATTCGCGCACCAGGGAGTCCGTGCGCTGGCATCTGGATCTGCACACCGCCATTCGCGGTTCGCATCATCTGCGCTTTGGCGTACTGCCGCAGCGCAACGTGCCCTGGGACGAAGGGTTTCTATCGTGGCTGGGGGATGCGGGACTGGAGGCGCTGGTTTTCCATCAGACACCGGGCGGGACATTTACCCATTTCAGTGGCGAGCATTTCGGTGCGCTGGCCTGTACGCTGGAGCTGGGTAAGGCTCTGGCGTTCGGGCAAAACGATTTGACGCAGTTTGCTCACACGGCGGAGGCGTTGGCGGCTTTGTTGCAGGGTGAGCGTGCATCATCAACGCAAACCACGCCGCTGCGCTATCGCGTGGTGTCGCAAATCACGCGACACAGCGACGATTTTATTCTTCATATGGACAATCAGACGCTGAATTTTACCCCTTTTAACGAGGGCACATTGCTGGCGCAGGACGGCGATGCGCGTTTTGTTGTTACTCATGATGTCGAATATGTGCTGTTTCCCAACCCAAACGTGGCCTGTGGTTTACGCGCGGGGCTGATGCTGGAAAGGTTATAATCAATATCTTTCCCTCGGGTTTATCTCCGGGGGGTATTTTTTTTGTGTGCGCTTTCATTATTACGGATTATTCCTGGTAAGTTGCTTTATTAATAATCAGGCTTCATGTATAGTTCTCCATAATCCTTTCAAAATCATCCTGTTGTAATATTTAATTTCAATTCTGCGCAATTAATTCTTTTTTTCTCCATAATTGATGAGAATTTGTTTTTTATACTTTCATTGTTTTACCGTTGCTCTGATTAATTGACGCTTCTACCGGTAAAGTTAATCTCGTCAACACGACATCCGATGAGATAAGCATCGTAAGAATGTCGTCAGAATAACTGAAAGGAAGGATAGAAATTATGCGTAAACTGACTGCTCTGTTTGTTGCCTCTACTCTGGCGCTCGGCGCTGCAAATCTGGCACACGCCGCTGATACCACAACTACCGCTCCGGCCGATGCCAAACCGATGATGCACCATAACGGCAAGTTTGGCCCGCACCACGACATGATGTTTAAAGATCTGAATCTGACTGATGCGCAGAAACAGCAGATCCGCGACATTATGAAAGGCCAGCGCGATCAGATGAAACGTCCGCCGCTGGAAGAACGCCGTGCAATGCACGATATCATCGCCAGCGACAGCTTCGACAAAGCGAAAGCTGAAGCGCAGATTGCGAAGATGGAAGAACAGCGCAAAGCTAATATGCTGGCGCATATGGAAACCCAGAACAAGATTTACAACATCCTGACGCCGGAACAGAAAAAACAGTTTAATGCCAATTTTGAGAAGCGTCTGACAGAACGCGCGGCGCAGAAAGGTAAAATGCCAGAGGCTGCTGAGTAACCGATTAGCGTCTACACTACATTATTCGCGTTGTGTCTGGGCATTGCTCAGGATGGCGCGAATCAAAACTCAAGACCGCCGGTCTTGTCCACAACACGTTTAACGAGGTGGGCAGGATCGGCGGTTTTTTCTTTCCAGCCTATTGCACCCTGCAACCGACACGCTATTCTCCTGAAGCCTGCGAAAATTCTACCTGGATCAGCGCGTTAATCTTTTTTCTTAAAACGTCCTCATCCTCGCTAAGGCAAATCAACTCTGCTGCCGATAACAATAAATGTGCAGAGTGAACTTATGGCGGCCAGGGAGCGTCACGCTGACGTACCGCGCCTTTCTGGAGGGATGATGGAATACTTTGATATCCGCAAAATGCCGGTTAATCTTTGGCGCAATGGTGCGGGTGAAACGCGAGAGATTTGTTGTTTTCCGCCAGCGACCCGCGATTTTCACTGGCGGGCAAGTATCGCGTCCATTGCCGCGAACGGTGAGTTTTCTCTTTTCCCGGGCGTAGAGCGAGTGATTACCCTGCTGGAAGGAGGCGAAGTGACTCTGGAAGGCGCCAATCCCTTCAGCCATACCCTGAAACAGCATCAACCGTTTACCTTTGCGGGCGATCAGGTAGTCAAAGCCAAACTGACAGAAGGTCAGATGTCGATGGATTTCAATATTATGACCCGTCGTGATGTCTGCCAGGCCAAAGTCAGGGTTGCGGATCGAACGTTTACCACCTTTGGTTCGCGCGGCGGTGTGGTGTTTGTGTTAAGCGGAGCCTGGCAGTTGGGCGATAAGTTACTGACGGCGGACCAGGGCGCATGCTGGCACGACGGCAAGCATACGCTGCGGTTGTTAAAAGCGGAAGGGAAGCTGCTGTTTAGTGAGATTAACTGGATGCCGGGGCATTCGCCGGATCCAGTTCAATAATGTCATAGTGACCGGACATTACCGGCCGGCAGAGAATTTTGTAACCATCATGATCGAAGCCGGCGGGCATTCGTGCCAGCGAAGCGGCTTCATCCAGCGATGAAACCGCGCCCAGCCATAGCCAGTTATTGATAATGTGATATTGGGTCATTTCTGCGCAGCTTTCTTTTAGCGCAATCGCATTGCTCCATGGCCAGCAGAGCACACGCAATCTTTCCAGTGCCGTCATCAGACGCAGATGATGCGCCTCGGGACTTTCTTTCCCACAGCAGGCTCCGGCGCAACGTTTAAGCGCTGAGCGAAAGCAGGCGCGACCGCGACTTAGCGGCTCCAGTCCCAGCAAACCGTAGCAAAGCTGGTGCTCGTCGGCGACCGTCTGTAATGCCTGCAGCGCCGCACGCTGGTGTGCAAACAGGCCAAACAGATTCGGGGTATGTGAAAAATCCACATCGCGCGCGTAGATAACCTGGACGCGTTGATCGGTTAATTGCAGAGCACAGAGTTGGCGAGTGCGGCGCAGGCGCTTATTGAATAAAGGTTGTTGCTCTTTAATTAGTCGTGCCTCCAGCAACAGGGCACCCATTTCACCCGCCGTGCAAATCCAGGTAATACGTCGGGATTGATGTAGCATGGCCGCTTCGTCTGCGTTGCGTAGATGCGCCATCACCCGGCTGCGAACATTGATGCTTTTACCGATATAAAGCGGCATGGTGTCACTTTCGCCGTGAAACAGATAAACACCGGGCGTGGCCGGAAGCGCTTGTAAAAAGGGGCGCAGTTGCTCGGGGTACTCATAAATTGCAGCTGCTTCAAAGGTAATACGAGGGGCTGATTGGCGGCGTACCACTGTTTACTCCGGATGCTGGTTATTCATCCAGTATAGCAGGCGATTGTTGATTAAAAAAGCAACATGTGTGAAGTTGTTGACGCCGGACATACGAAGCTTTGTTGCTGTCCGGCGTTATGCAAGAAGGTGGATTACGCTTTTTTCCAGAAATCGTCAAACACCGTAATGGGCGTGCGACGTTTGTGTTCCGTCTTTAAATACCAGCCTTCAATTTTCTTCGCGATAGTATCATCCAGAATTTTGCCTTCCAGATAATCATCAATGTTGTCGTACGTTACGCCTAAGGCGGCTTCATCGGGCAGAGAAGGGCGATCGTCTTCGAGGTCGGCGGTAGGCGCTTTCTTATATAAGTGCTCCGGACAGCCTAGCGCGGCCAGCAGCTGTTTCCCCTGACGCTTGTTGAGGCGGAATAGTGGGTTAATGTCGGTGCCGCCATCGCCATATTTGGTGAAAAAGCCGGTAATCGCTTCCGCAGCGTGATCGGTGCCAACCACTACGCCGCTGGTCATTCCGGCGATGCTGTACTGTGCCTTCATACGTTCACGGGCTTTTTCATTACCGCGCACAAAATCGCTCAGCTCAATACCGGCTTCACGTAATGCCTGTTCGCTGGCCAGCACCGCAGCTTTGATATTGACGGTTAACACGCGATCCGGCTGAATGAAGGTGATGGCGTCCTGGCAGTCCTGTTCATCGGCCTGCACACCGTAAGGGAGGCGCACGGCAATAAACTGCAGCGCGTCGTTCCCGGTCTCGTCGCGCAGCTCTGAAATGGCCATTTGGCATAACTTTCCGGCGAGCGTTGAATCCTGACCGCCGCTAATCCCTAATACCAGTGATTTCAGGAAAGGATAGGTTTTCAGATAGGATTTCAGAAAATCTACGCTACGGCGAATTTCTTCTTCTGCATTAATGTGCGGCTGTGCGCCAAGTGCCTGGATTATCTCTTGCTGCAGAGTCATCTAACCCCTCCGAAAAAAATAATGACAAAAAATATGATCGGTTAAAGCTAACGCGTTGACGTCCAAACGACAAGGGATGCAGCCTGATATCGCAGTATTTTGTTTTAATATACCCGTCATACTTCAAGTTGCATGTGCGTCGGCTGCACTCGTTCTCCCCAGTCACTTACTTTAGTAAGCTCCTGGGGATTCGCTCCCTTGCCACCTTCCTGCAACTCGAATTATTTAGGGTATAGATTTTTCCGAAATGGTGTGAGACTCATCTGTAAGCTTGAAAAATGTGTTGTTGTGCTCCAGGCTTATATAACACGCTGAAAAACAAGAGGACGAGAAAATGAACAAGAATCTAACAGGAATTCTGGGTGCAGCGGCGGTATTGACTATGCTGGCGGGGTGTACGGCCTACGATCGTACAAAAGACCAATTTGTTCAGCCCGTGGTGAAAGATGTGAAGAAAGGGATGAGCCGGGCGCAGGTTGCGCAGATTGCCGGCAAGCCGTCTTCTGAAGTGACAATGGTGCATGCTCGCGGGACGTGTCAGACCTACATCCTGGGTCAACGAGATGGTAAAGCAGAGACCTATTTTGTAGCTTTGGATGATACGGGACACGTGGTTAATTCTGGTTATCAGACCTGTGCCGAGTACGACACCGATCCGCAGGCGGCGAAGCAGTAACGACTGCTTAATGCCTGAGCACTCAACGGAACCGGCCATTGCGCCGGTTTTTTTGTGCCGTACGATCTTATTTAATGTCGCGAATTATTTGCCTGAAATGTGAGGGGTGTCATAACGCCAGGTCAATGAGAGACAATTTAGTTGGTCAAGGAAATACCATCCTCTGGTGCAATCCCGTATACTCATTTCAGCCACCTAAAAAAGTAATTTAGCTGACGCAAGTTACCCAGAGCATGGATGCAGGTTATGGCTTGCGGAGTGTCTGGATGACAGATAATCGCATATGAGGATCGTTTTTATGGAAAAGAAACACATTTATCTGTTTTGTTCTGCGGGCATGTCGACTTCCTTGTTAGTTTCAAAGATGCGTGCGCAGGCTGAAAAATACGAAGTACCGGTTATTATTGAAGCATTCCCTGAAACGCTGGCTGGGGAAAAAGGTCCTGTTGCTGACGTCGTGTTATTAGGCCCGCAAATTGCTTATATGTTACCCGAAATTCAGCGTTTGTTACCTAACAAGCCTGTAGAAGTGATTGACTCGCTGTTATATGGCAAAGTCGATGGTTTAGGCGTGCTTAAGGCTGCAGTTGCAGCAATTAAAAAAGCCGCAGCAAATTAATTATATTTTTTAAATTTCCCGTCAAAGAGTTATTTCATTAACATTCACCGCAATATTATATTGCGGTATTTAAGGGTATTTTTCTATGAGTAACGCTATTGCTTCACTTGAAAAGGTACTCCTTCCTTTTGCTGTAAAAATTGGAAAGCAGCCACACGTTAATGCAATCAAAAACGGTTTTATTCGTTTAATGCCGTTAACCCTCGCAGGGGCCATGTTTGTATTAATCAATAACGTTTTCCTGAGCTTTGGGGAGGGGTCGTTTTTTTATTCAATGGGTATCCGACTTGATGCTTCGACTATTGAGAATCTCAATAGCTTAAAAGGTATCGGTGGGAACGTTTATAACGGTACGCTGGGTATCATGTCATTGATGGCGCCTTTCTTTATCGGCATGGCGATGGCCGATGAACGCAAAGTTGACTCTCTGGCCGCAGGTTTGCTCTCCGTCGCAGCCTTTATGACCGTCACGCCTTATAGTGTGGGTGAAGCCTATGCCGTTGGTGCTAACTGGTTGGGTGGTGCGAACATTATTTCCGGTATTATTATCGGTCTTGTGGTCGCAGAAATGTTCACCTTTGTGGTCCGTCGTAATTGGGTTATCAGATTACCCGATAGCGTTCCTGCCTCGGTCTCGCGCTCCTTCTCAGCACTGATTCCTGGCTTTATCATTCTCTCCATTATGGGGATCATTGGCTGGGCACTGGCAATCTGGGGCACCAACTTCCACCAGATCATCATGGATTCTATTTCGACTCCGCTGGCGTCGCTGGGCAGCGTAGTGGGCTGGGCTTACGTGATTTTTGTTCCGCTGCTGTGGTTCTTTGGTATTCACGGTTCACTGGCGCTGACCGCGCTGGACAGCGGTATCATGACGCCTTGGGCACTGGAAAACATCGCTATCTATCAACAGTTTGGTTCCGTAGACGCAGCATTGGAAGCCGGTAAGACGTTCCACGTCTGGGCAAAACCGATGCTGGATTCCTACATCTTCCTCGGCGGTAGCGGCGCAACCCTGGGTCTGATTATTGCTATCTTCCTGGCATCTCGTCGTCCGGATTATCGTCAGGTGGCGAAACTGGCCCTGCCGTCAGGTATCTTCCAGATTAACGAACCGATTCTGTTCGGTCTGCCAATTATCATGAACCCGGTTATGTTCATCCCGTTCATTCTGGTTCAACCGATTCTGGCCGCGATTATGCTGGCAGCCTACTACACTGGCATTATTCCACCGATTACCAATATTGCGCCGTGGACGATGCCAACCGGGTTAGGCGCGTTCTTTAACACCAACGGTAGCGTTGCGGCTCTGCTGGTGGCACTGTTCAACCTTGGGGTCGCCACGCTGGTGTATCTGCCATTCGTCGTCGTCGCCAACAAAGCGCAGAACGTTATTGATAAAGAAGAAAGCGAAGAAGATATCGCTAACGCATTGAAATTCTAAATTTAATCCGGCATGGCTTCTCGGTCATGCCGGACTGAACCAGAGGAAAAGAGTATGTTGGATATCGAAAATATCGTGGATACATCGTCAGAAGCTGAAGAGCTTGAAGAAGTGGTGATGGGGCTTATCATCAATTCGGGGCAGGCGCGTAGCCTGGCCTATGGCGCACTCAAGATGGCCAAACAGGGCGATTTTGAGGCGGCGAAGGCCATGATGGAACAGTCTCGTATGGCGCTGAACGAAGCGCACCTCGTACAAACGAAACTGATTGAAGGCGATCAGGGCGAAGGTAAAATGAAAGTGAGCCTGGTTCTGGTTCACGCACAGGATCACCTGATGACGTCGATGCTGGCACGCGAACTGGTGACGGAACTGATTGAGCTTCACGAGAAGCTGAAATAGCGAGGAGTGCATGATGCAATTACAGATTAACGCACCGGAAATCAAAACCGTTTACGAGCAGCAGTTGTTTAATGGCAAAAATTTCCATGTGTTTATCTATAACAAAACTGAAAGTATCAGTGGACTGCATCAGCACGATTACTATGAATTTACGCTGGTATTAACCGGTCGCTATTATCAGGAAATCAACGGTAAACGTGTGCTGCTGGAACGTGGTGACTTTGTTTTTATCCCCCTGGGATCGCATCACCAAAGTTTCTATGATTTCGGCGCCACGCGGATCCTTAACGTCGGTATCAGTAAGCGTTTTTTTGAACAGCACTATCATCCTTTATTGCCGTTTTGTTTTGTTGCATCGCAGGTGTATCGGGCGAATAACTCCTTTCTCACCTATATCGAAACGGTCATTGCATCACTGAACTTTCGCGAGAGCGGGCTGGATGAATTTGTCGAAGTGGTCACCTTCTACATTATTAATCGACTCCGGCATCACCGTGAAGAACAAGTGTTGGATGACATTCCACAATGGCTGAGAGCGACCGTGGAAACGATGCACGACAAACGTCAGTTTAGCGAGAATGCGCTGGAAAACATGGTCCAGCTGTCGGCAAAATCTCAGGAATATCTGACTCGTGCCACCCAGCGTTATTACAGTAAAACACCGATGCAGATTATTAATGAAATCCGCATTAACTTTGCTAAAAAACAGCTGGAAATGACCAACTATTCGGTCACGGATATTGCTTATGAGTCTGGTTACAGCAGCCCAAGCCTGTTTATTAAAACGTTTAAAAAACTGACGTCGTTTACGCCCAATAGCTACCGGAAGAAGTTAACTGAGTTTAATCAGTAGCTATTATTTGCCAATAACCCATTTTTATAGCTTGCCCAAAATAGCGTCGGGACAGCCACGCTATATCTGACAAACGGGTTGAGCATAATACACGTCAGTGTTTTGACACTGAAGGGAGAAAGTATGAGCCAGAAATTAAAAGTCGTCACTATCGGTGGCGGGAGCAGCTACACCCCTGAATTACTTGAAGGCTTTATTAAGCGTTATCATGAGTTACCGGTGTCTGAATTGTGGTTGGTTGATGTCGACGGCGGTAAAGAGAAGCTGGATATTATTTTCGACCTGTGCCAACGCATGATCGACAATGCCGGCGTGCCGATGAAGCTGTATAAAACACTGGATCGTCGCGAAGCGCTGAAAGACGCTGACTTTGTGACCACGCAGCTGCGCGTTGGACAACTTAAAGCCCGTGAGCAGGACGAGCGAATCCCGCTGAGCCACGGTTATCTGGGCCAGGAGACAAACGGCGCGGGCGGCCTGTTTAAAGGTTTGCGGACTATTCCGGTTATTTTTGACATCGTGAAAGATGTCGAAGAACTGTGCCCGAATGCGTGGGTGATTAACTTTACTAACCCGGCCGGAATGGTCACTGAAGCCGTCTATCGCCATACAAATTTTAAGAAATTCATCGGGGTATGCAATATTCCGATCGGCATGAAAATGTTTATTACCGACGTGTTGGCGTTAAAAGAGAGCGATGATTTATCTATCGATCTGTTTGGCCTGAACCATATGGTGTTTATTAAAGATGTGCTGGTCAACGGCGAGTCACGTTTTGACGAACTGCTCGACGGCGTGGCCTCGGGGCAGTTAAAAGCGTCTACCGTGAAGAACATTTTCGACCTGCCGTTTAGCGAAGGATTGATTCGCTCGCTGAAACTGCTGCCATGTTCGTATTTGCTTTACTATTTCAAGCCAAAAGAGATGCTGGCGATTGAAATGGGTGAATACTATAAGGGCGGTGCACGCGCGCAGGTTGTGCAAAAAGTGGAGAAACAACTTTTTGAGCTGTATAAAAATCCTGAACTGAATGTGAAACCGAAGGAGCTTGAGCAGCGCGGTGGAGCGTATTACTCCGATGCGGCGTGTGAGGTGATCAACGCCATCTACAACGACAAGCAGACCGAGCACTATGTCAACATTCCTCACCATGGTCATGTAGACAACATTCCTGCGGACTGGGCGGTTGAGATGACCTGTACGCTGGGGCGCAATGGTGCGACCCCGCATCCACGGATCACGCATTTTGATGAGAAAGTGCTTGGCCTTATCTATACCATTAAAGGTTTTGAGGTGGCGGCGAGTAATGCGGCACTGAGCGGTGAATTTAATGATGTGCTGCTGGCGTTAAATCTGAGCCCACTGGTGCATTCTGACCGTGATGCCGAAATTCTGGCGCGGGAACTGATCCTTGCCCATGAAAAATGGCTGCCAAACTTTGCCGGGTGCATCGAGACGCTCAAAAGCGAACAACACTGATAGAGGTCGGCTATGGAACGCGTACTGATTGTGAATGCGGATGATTTTGGCCTGAGCAAAGGGCAAAACTACGGCATTATTGACGCTTGTCGCCATGGTGTTGTCACCTCGACAACGGCGCTGGTCAACGGCGAGGCCATTGAGCATGCGGTGCAGTTGAGTCGTGAGCTTCCTGAACTGGCTGTTGGCATGCACTTTGTGCTGACGCTGGGGAAACCGCTGACGGCAATGCCAGGGCTGACCCGCGACGGACTGCTGGGGAAATGGATCTGGCAGATGGCCGAGGAGGACACCTTGCCGCTGGATGAAATTTCGCACGAACTGGCCGCACAGTATCAGCGTTTCATCGACCTGTTCGGCCGGGAGCCGACGCATCTGGATAGCCATCACCATGTGCATATGTTCCCGCAGATTTTCCCTGTAGTGGCCAATTTTGCGGCCCAACACGGTATTGCGTTACGCATCGATCGTAAGACGGTGTTTGAGGCTGCTGACTTACCTGTTGCGTTGCGCACGTCGCAGGGATTTAGCAGCGAGTTTTACGGCGAGGCGATTTCCGAAGAGCTGTTTTTGCAGGTGCTAGACGCCTCTGCAGACAGGGGCGAGTCCTCGCTGGAAGTGATGTGCCACCCGGCCTTTGTCGATAATATCATTCGACAAAGCGCCTACTGTTACCCCCGCTTAACTGAACTTGATGTGCTGACGTCTCCGGTATTGAAATATGCTATTGCGGAGCGCGGTTATCGTCTCGGCAGTTTTCTGAACGTGTAATTCCTGAGTTTGCGGCGCGTCAATGCGCCGCTTTTTTTAGGCCGGAATGGTGTCGACTTTTCCGCTGCGAGACCAGACACGGTGCGCGGTCATGAGCGCCAGCAAGGTATCCATAAACTGCGCATCTGCGCTGTCCGCTTCAACAATCCCTTCTTCACCCTGATTGCTAACCTTCAGCACGGCTTTCAACTGACGCGCATCGCCTGCTAGCGCAATGGGTTTCAAATGTTTGTATGCTTCCAGTAAGTAGTAACGGGTATCGCCGCGCATGTCGATATCCGCAATATTGCCGCAAGGCACAATGACCGCATCCACGGTCAGTGATGGCGAACCGGCAAAGGTACCGGCAATGTTCAGCACCGAGCCATCGTCGGCAACCACGTTCCCCATCCGCGAATAGAGCAATTTTGCATGCACACCGCGGGACTGGAGAGCTTGCATGATGGTGAGCATATCGGCCGATTTGACCTCGTCATTCAGCAAAATGGCCACTATCCGGCCTTTGATATCGCCTTGTTCCCCTGTGTACAAACTGAGTGATGGGGCTTCAGTTAACCCGTTGACGTCCGCAGGCGGGGCGATTTGCTGCTGTTCGTCGGTTAGTTCAAAACCGAGGTTGTCGGCAACAGATTGTGCAAGGGTGGTATCAATGTGCGCCAGTTGTTCAACCACTCTCTCGCGGATATACGGGCGGGTGACTTTGCTCAGTTCAAAACTGAATCCGCCAACAATATGCTGCTGCTCAATAGGCGTCTGACTTAGCCAGAACAGGCGAGGGTGCGCATAGTATTCGCCGAAAGAGGGGCTTCTTTCACGGATCTTACTGCCTTCAATACGTTCCTGATACGATTCAAATCCCCCGCGTTTAGGGCCAGGTGGCGTTTCGCGCGGCCAGTTATCATTGATCGAGTTTGGTTCGTAGTTGGCCGGGTTGGTATCAATATCCATGCGATGCATGCCGTCGCGCTGGAAATTGTGATACGGGCAGGTCGGGCGGTTAATCGGAATTTCATGAAAGTTAGGTCCGCCCAGACGGCTGATCTGCGTGTCGGTATATGAAAACAGTCGGCCCTGTAGCAGCGGATCGTTGGTGAAATCAATACCGGGGACGATGTGTCCTGGATGAAATGCTACCTGCTCGTTTTCGGCAAAGAAATTATCCGGGTTACGGTTAAGCACCATTTTTCCGACGCGCTGAACCGGAACCAATTCCTCGGGGATCAACTTTGTTGGGTCGAGCAGATCAAAATCGAATTTAAACTCGTCCTCTTCCGCAATTAGTTGCAGTCCCAGCTCATATTCCGGGTAATCACCGGCTTCGATGGCCTCCCACAGATCGCGACGGTGGAAGTCAGGGTCTCGACCGGTAAGTTTTTGCGCTTCATCCCAAACCAGAGAGGCTTTGCCTGCCAGGGGTTTCCAGTGGAAGCGCACAAAGGTGGCTTTGCCTTGCGCGTTAATCAGTCGAAACGTGTGGATGCCAAAGCCTTCCATCGTGCGATAGCTGCGAGGGATCCCACGATCTGACATGGCCCACATCACGTTATGCAGTGTTTCTGGCTGTAAAGAGACGTAATCCCAGAAGGTATCATGCGCGCTTTGTCCCTGTGGAATAGCCCAGTGCGGCTCTGGTTTGACCGCGTGGACGAAGTCCGGGAATTTATGGGCGTCCTGGATAAAAAACACCGGTGTATTATTTCCTACCAGGTCAAATATCCCCTCTTCGGTATAAAACTTTGTGGCAAATCCGCGAATATCCCGGACCGTGTCTGCTGAACCGGCGCCGCCCTGGACGGTGGAGAAACGCACAAAAACCGGGGTTATCTTATTTGCCTCGCACAGGAAGTCGGCTTTGGTGACGGCACTTAAATCGGCATAGGACTGAAAGTAACCATGCGCGGCGGAGCCACGGGCATGAACGATTCGTTCCGGAATGCGTCCATGATCAAAATGGGTAATCTTCTCACGCAGGATAAAATCCTCGAGCAGCGTCGGCCCACGGTTTCCGGCGCGTAATGAGTTTTGATCGTCTGCAATGCGGACACCCTGATTGGTGGTCAGGGCAAAATCTTCACTGCCTTTACGAAAAGGCTCCAGTGAGTTGAGTTTGTCATTAACGGTGTCGGGGGCCTTTGCACTACCAGGGGCAGTGGGCTGCATGCCCGGCGGTGTGGGTTTGGCGTCGGGTTTGTGCGAGCCGTCTGCGGGGGCCAGGGAATCTAGCCCTGGTCTGGATTCGCTGGCATCATGAACCGGTGCCGGGTGATTGAGTGGATGCTTGTCATTCTGCGACATGAACTCGTCTCCTGTTTTCATTGCTGAAAGGGTCGTTGTTGCTGTCAAAAACATTAACTATAGACCACGCATCCAGGTGAGCCGGGATCCGTTGAAGGGGAATACTGTAATGAACAAGGCAAACAGCGCACGCAAGGCAGGACGTCAGGGCGCAAAATCGGCTAAGATAGCGTTTTTCTGATTTTTAGAATTTGTCTTTAGTGAAGCAACTGATTATGAAACCTCTTCGCCAACAAAATCGCAAGGTTATCAGCTACGTTCCGCGTGTGGAGCCCGCGCCACCAGAGCATGCGATAAAAATGGATGCGTTTCGTGACGTATGGATACTGCGCGGAAAATATGTCGCTTTTGTCTTAATAGGAGAGGCGTTTCAACGTTCGCCTGCGTTTACGGTTCCGGAGTCGGCGCAACGCTGGGCAAACCAGGTCCGTCAGGAAAACGAACTGAGCGATTAATGGGATATAAAAAAACCGCCGGAGCATGATACTCCGGCGGTTTTTTACGCTTCAGGAAACCGGTTTAACGGTGTGCCAGTTCGGCGTTATCGTCACTGTCCAGAATCGTTTTGTCGGTTTGCTTCAGCCACTGGCTGGTGAGCGTACCGGCAGTCATGGAGCCACTGACGTTCAACGCAGTACGACCCATATCGATCAGCGGTTCTACGGAGATCAGTAGAGCGACCAGCGTAACCGGCAGGCCCATCGCCGGCAGCACGATCAGCGCGGCAAACGTTGCACCCCCACCCACACCCGCGACTCCGGCGGAGCTAACGGTCACAATACCGACCAGTGTTGCAATCCACATTGGGTCGAGCGGGTTAATCCCCACAGTCGGCGCAACCATCACTGCCAGCATTGCCGGGTACAGCCCCGCACAACCGTTTTGACCAATCGTGGCGCCAAAAGAGGCGGCAAAGCTGGCAATCGACTCAGGCACACCCAGACGACGGGTTTGCGCTTCCACATTCAGCGGAATAGACGCAGCGCTGGAGCGGCTGGTGAAGGCAAACGTCAGTACCGGCCAGACTTTACGGAAGTACTTCAGCGGGCTCACGCCGTTAATACCCAGCAGAATACCGTGTACCACGAACATGATGCCCAGACCGAGGTACGAAGCCACCACGAAGCTGCCCAGCTTAATAATGTCCTGCAGGTTGGAGCCGGCAACCACTTTGGTCATCAACGCCAGAACACCGTACGGCGTCAGCTGCATCACCAGACGAACCAGCTTCATCACCCAGCTTTGCAGGGTATCAATAGCGGTTAATACGCGTTCGCCTTTCGGGGCATCATCTTTCAGCAGTTTCAGGGCCGCGACACCAAGGAATGCGGCGAAGATAACAACGCTGATAATGGAGGTTGGGTTAGCGCCAGTGAGATCGGCAAACGGGTTTTTCGGGATAAACGACAGCACCAGCTGCGGCACGCTCAGGTCGGCAACTTTACCCACGTAGTTGGTTTCGATGGCGTTCAGACGGGCGGTTTCAGCACCACCCTGTACCAGTCCATCCGCCGTCAGGCCGAACAGGTTAGTGACCAGTACCCCAACTAACGCGGCGATAAGTGTTGTAAACAGCAACGTCCCGATGGTCAGGAAGCTGATTTTCCCCAGCTGAGAGGCGTTGTGCAGACGCGCAACGGCGCTGAGGATAGAGGCAAATACCAGCGGCATGACGATCATTTGCAGAAGTTGAACATAGCCGTTGCCGACAATGTTGAACCACTGTACAGAATCTTTCAGTACCTGGCTGTCTGAGCCGTAAATCGTATGCAGGGCAAGGCCAAATACCACGCCCATAACCAGACCAACCAGTACTTTTTTGGCCAGACTCCACTGTTTGTGACGGGCTTGCGCCAGCACGAACAGCAGTACAACGAACACGATAATGTTCGCGATTAATGGAAAGTTCATCCCCGTTCTCCTGATCTTTTTTTATGTATCACCGAACTACAGTGATTCTGTTGGCGCAAGATTAGCAGAACTGTGACTTGCCTCTTATATTCAAATGGAATTGTTTATGCCAAAAATGACATTTTGGCCGATTTCTTAATCAGCCTGGTGTTTTATAAAACGATTAAACTGCATTTGTAGTGTATTAATCATCTGCGATGACCAGCGTACTGCACTGTTTTCAGGCAAAGTTTGTGGCATCCAGATAGCCCAGGCAAACAGCGCCATGCATAAAAAACGCTCCAGCTGGTTGCCTTTTTGCGGTACGAGGATCGGCAGGCGAAAGCGCCAGCGGCAGGGCCACAGCAGAGGAACGCCGGCTGGGGTCAGCATATCGGCCAGAATATGACTAAGGTAGCCGAGCACCATCCCCTGTAACGCATCCGCCGGGATTATCCAGGTCTCGGGTACTTTCAAATAGAACGTCGCCAGCAAGGCAAACACCGCCAGCAGGCTATGCGTAAACCCGCGATGACCAAATGCCCGGGCTATGGGCTTTGAGACCCACTTCAGACGCTGCCCCAGCAACGATTTGGGATGATCGATATCGGGCAGCAGGCAGGTCAAGATAGCTGAAGGAACAATATGCCACCAGTCACCCTGCGCGAGAACGGGCGTCAGTTCGGCATTCTTGGCAAATACCGCACAGGCAATAGAGAAAAGAAGGTGGCCTTCCGCCGTCATGATAAAACCCAATAAACTGTCAATTCATACAGTATAGGGGTTTTATACAGTAGGCGAAAGAGGTGACGTTGTAACCCTTTGTCACAAATAGGCGATTAACGTGCCAGCCAGCCACCGTCGACGGCCAATGTATAGCCATTAATGTAGTCAGAGGCGCGGCTGGCAAGGAATACCGCCGGGCCTTTCAGGTCGTCAGGCGTTCCCCAGCGTCCGGCCGGAATACGGTCGACAATCTCCTGATTACGGTCAGCATCGTCCCGCAGTTGCTGCGTATTGTTGGTCGCCATGTAGCCCGGCGCAATGGCATTGACGTTAATACCCTGTGCGGCCCATTCATTGGCCAGCAGGCGGGTTATGCCCAGCACGCCGCTTTTTGAAGCGGTGTAGGAAGGTACGCGGATACCGCCCTGGAAGGAGAGCATTGACGCAATGTTGATGATTTTTCCGCCCTGACCCTGGCTCAGGAATTGTCTGGCGACGGCCTGTGACAAAAAGAAAACGGATTTGAGATTCAGGTTCATCACATCATCCCAGTCTTGCTCACTAAAGCTCAGGGCGTCCTCACGGCGAATGGTCCCCGCGTTATTGACCAGAATATCGATCCGACCAAAGGTGGAGACCGTTTGCGTCACGATATCGTTCAGCGAGTCCTGCTGGCTGAGGTCGGCCTGGATAGTCAGAAAGCGTCGCCCGAGTGCATGGATTTTCTCAGCGGTTTGCACAGGAATTTTACGATTGACGCCGACCACATCGCAGCCGGCCTCCGCCAGCGCGACCGCCATACCTTGCCCAAGCCCGGTATCACATCCGGTGACGATTGCTACTTTACCTTCAAGACGAAAAGCATCCAAAATCATATTCACCCCGGCTATCAAATGGTTTTAACGCATGCTGTGAGTGAAAGAATAGGAGAGGCTGGCAGGAAATACAATGAAAAATGAAACAACGTTTCAAAAATATGACTGACCTGGCAAAACGGGCAATGCAACCATTGCCCATCAGGGAATTATCCGCGTAGATGCGTGACGGTGAGATCGGCCAGCGAGGTCAATTTAACGTCAGCAAGAACAAAGCGGGCATCGTCCTGGTTCTCATGTGCAGGTACGACGATCGCGCGCATGCGTGCTGCTTTTGATGCAATCATGCCGTTGACAGAATCTTCCAGCGCTACGCAAGATAAGGGCTCCACACCCAATTTTGCCGCGCAGTCGAGGTAGACCTGAGGATGCGGTTTGCTGTAGGGCAATTTTTCTGCCGAGGCCAGCGCGTCGAAGCTGTCGCGAAGATCAAACATCGTCAGCACTTTTTCCAGCATATGCAGCGGGGAGGCCGATGCCAGACCCACTCGTAAGCCCTGGGATTTGCACAGCGCGACGGCTTCACGTACGCCAGGCAGCAGTGGTTTTGTCTCTTCAACCAGGGCGATAGCCCGGGTGATAATGCGATCGGTGACCTCCTGGCGAGATGGGCCGCTCCACGGTTGCTGGGCGAACCATAGATCTACAACCATATCGATACGCAGCCCCAGCGTATCGGGCAGTTCATGGCGGCGAGTGATATCTACGCCTAAACTTGCGATCACATCCAGTTCAGCCTGATCCCAAAGGGGTTCAGAGTCGACCAGTAATCCATCCATATCGAAAATTGCAGCAAGAATTTGACGCGGGGTTGACATCACAACCTCTCCTTTGAACATGAAACAGCAGGGATTAAGAGCCTGGGTGAACCGGCTCTCAGCGTTCATTATGGCTAATCCTCGATTATACCGCCTTTAAAGATCAGGCGAAAATGGTTATCAACGGGTAAACTTAGGCCAAAATGACACGTCTTAATCAAGGGGAACTCATGACGTATCAACAAGCTGGACGCATTGCTGTCTTGAAAAGGCTGGTGGGATGGGTGATTTTTATCCCGGCGCTGATTTCAACGCTGGTTTCAGTACTGAAGTTTATGTATGCGCACAGTGAAAAGCAGGAGGGGATTAACGCGGTGATGCTCGACTTTGCCCACGTGATGATTGACATGATGCGGGTAAACACTCCCTTTCTTAACCTGTTTTGGTATAACTCACCGACACCTGATTTTCAAAGCGGACTGAATCTGGTTTTCTGGCTGATTTTTATTCTTATTTTTATCGGGCTGGCGATGCAGGATTCGGGTGCTCGCATGAGCCGTCAGGCTCGTTTTTTACGTGAAGGCGTTGAAGATCAGCTGATTCTGGAGCAGGCGAAGGGCAGTGAAGGGTTATCGCGAGAGCAGATTGAGTCGCGTATTGTCGTGCCGCATCATACGATTTTCTTACAAATATTCCCGCTCTATATTTTGCCGGTTATCGTCATCGTGATTGGCTATTTCTTCTTTTCGCTACTAGGTTTTTTGTAAGCGCGTCACTATCAGGCCCACGCGAAAGCTGCGGGCCTGATTAGCAAAGAACTTCCGCTATATATCTGTTAAGCCGCCAGTATCCTGTCCATCGCTTTCTGCGCCACCACCATATGTTGCCCGCCGAACAGAATCGCTCGATTCAGCAGCGTATAAAGCTGATAGACAGGCTGCCTGTCGAGAAAATCCAGCGGCAGGGGGGAAACCGACTGATAGCCGTCATAAATTTGCGGTGGCTGATCGCTATGTAATGGCAGCATTGCCAGGTCGCACTCTCTGTCGCCCCAATAGCAGGCGGGGTCAAAGATGTAGGGACCATGAGGGCCAAGGGCGCAGTTCCCCGACCACAAATCGCCATGCAGTAGTGAAGGCTGTGGCTGGTGTGATGACAAACGCTGCTGAACATGGTCAACAATGGCGTCAATATTGCCAAATGCGATCCCTTTTTCGGCGGCAAGCTCCAGTTGCCAGCCAATCCGCTGTTCTGCAAAAAAGGTAGACCAGCGACGCTGCCACGTATTGGGTTGAGGCGTGGTAGAGAGTGCATTATCAAAGTCGAGGCCAAACTGCGGCTGATCGCTCCATTCATGAAGATGCGCGAGCTGTTGTCCGAGAATAAAGGCGTTGTGGGCATCCAGTGGACGGGGAGGGAGGAAATCCATCACCAAAAAGCTGTAGTCTCTGTCTGCACCGACCGCCCAGACCTTGGGGACTGAAACGGTATTGCTGCGGGAAAGCAGTTCCAGCTGGTCGGCTTCTGCCGTAAAGCCGGTTAATAGCTCCCTTTCATCGCATTTGACGAAAAAATCGCGCCCCGCATAGCGTAAATGCCATGCGGCGTGGATCTCACCGCCGGGCAGTTCATTACGCAGCTCGATTTCGCCTTCACCGAGTTGCTCGCTTAAAAGACGACTGATAGCCTGCCACATGATGTCTCTCCCCATGTTGTCTGCCAGATCATAAGGTTAGCGCAATAATGCGGTAAAAAAACACGAACCAACGCACACCGTGGACGCGTTATCGCTGAAAAAGCACGTAATGTTTGTTGCTATTTCACTCCTTGCCAGAGCGCTGCAGTTATGGGTTCACGTGATCCACTGCTTTGTTATCACGTGATTTTTCAGCATAGACGCATAACACGTATGTCGACAGTTTTGTTGGTAAATCCCCCTTGATGATGAGGGGGAAGGGCATTACCGCGAAAGGTATGCGTATATTTTCTGCGTATCGTCCTGCGAGCATAAACGGGTACCCTGATTGAGGGTTGCCGCGCTACCTGCCGCTACGCCAAAACGAACAATATCGTCAAATGGCGCATTCTGTGCCAGCTTCAGTGTCATCGCGCCGACCATACTGTCACCCGCGCCAACGGTACTTTGGCTCTTAACCGGCGGGGGTACCACCTGTACGCAGGTTTCACCGTCAACGCCCAGTGCCCCTTGCGGTCCCAACGAAACGACAACACGTTGCGCTTTACCGCTGTGCACAATTTCCTCTGCGGCCTTACGGACGTCATCAGGTTGTGTGAGTTCGCGGTTAACCAATGCGCTGAGTTCTTTGAGGTTGGGTTTGACCAGTTCGATATTGCCGAGCGTTAATGCGGCAGTCAGTGCCTCACCTGAGCTATCAACAATGCAGCGAATGCCCTGCTTTTGTGCCGCAGTAATAAGCTGGGTGAGTTTTTCAAGCTTCACGCCGGGTGGCAGGCTGCCGCTTATCACCAGCAGCGCGCCGGACTCAATTTCCAGCACCTGATCCTGAAGCTGGTGGAACTCGTCATCGGTAAGTGTTGCCCCAGGCATAACAAATCGATACTGCTCGCCGCTGGATTCTACGTGGACGTGAAGATTTTGCCGGGTCCAGTCTTTGGCCTCTATGGTGGCGACCGGGACATTTTCATCGGCAAGCAATGATACCAGGTGTTCCCCGGTAGCGCCGCCAGCCGGAAAGATAGCCGTTGCGTTTCCGCCAAGATGAGCAATGGCACGGGCCACGTTAATACCACCACCACCGGGTTCAAAAACCGGCGAGGTGCAGCGAAGTTTACCTTCGGGATAGATTTGCGGGGTGATTGTTGCGCTATCGAGAGAGGGCGCAAGTGTTAACGTATAGATACGTACCATCTTTACCTCCTGTTAGGCTGTCCTCAGTCTGACACTTAATGTGACGAAAGTGAAGTAATTAACAACATGATTTATCGCATCTTTATTTAAAATTATCTCGGCAAAGATATATAAATAAAATTACGGTTTAAGAACGCTCTTATTCAAAAAATGAAATAAGAAATTATTGCTATGTTATTCGAGTCTTTTTATAATTTGTTACCTTTCAAGGGGCTTTTGTCATTGATCCCTATGAAAGTTTCCGAGACCGTAATGGTCTCTTTTTTTGTTGTACGGACTCTTTATAAATGAAGCTTTTGAAGACAGTACCCGCAGCACTCGTGCTGATGGGGGGCGTGTTTGCGTCAATGCATGCCGCCGCCGATGATTCCGTTTTTACTGTCATGGATGACCCCTCCAGCGCGAAAAAACCCTTTGAAGGTAACCTGAACGCGGGATACCTCGCCCAGTCAGGCAACACAAAAAGTTCTTCTTTAACCGCAGATACCACCATGACCTGGTACGGTGAAACCACGGCGTGGTCTCTGTGGGGCAATGCCAGCAATACCTCGTCGAATGATGAACGCTCTTCGGAGAAATACGCCGTAGGTGGTCGTAGTCGTTTTAATATGACGGATTATGATTACCTGTTCGGACAGGCCAGTTGGTTGACCGACCGCTACAACGGCTATCGCGAGCGTGACGTACTGACTGCAGGTTATGGTCGTCAGTTCCTTAATGGGCCGGTACACAGCTTCCGTTTCGAA
The DNA here is from genome assembly GCF_057838705.1 of Citrobacter sp. KH_055_1. Lineage (NCBI taxonomy): Bacteria > Pseudomonadati > Pseudomonadota > Gammaproteobacteria > Enterobacterales > Enterobacteriaceae > Citrobacter > Citrobacter sp. KH_055_1. The sequence continues at coordinate 2,570,517 of NZ_CM174473.1, read as the reverse complement.
TTCGGTCCAGGCGTACGCTATGACGAACACACCGATGGCACAACCGAAACGCAGCCGCTGGGTTATGCGTCAGGCGCTTATGCGTGGCAGATGACGGACACCACCAAATTCACACAAGGGGTGTCGGTGTTTGGTGCTGAAGATACGACGCTTAACTCTGAAACAGCGTTAAATGTGGCTATCAACGAACACTTCGGTTTGAAAGTGGCTTATAACGTCACCTGGAACTCAGAACCACCGGCTACGGCACCGGAACATACCGATCGTCGAACGACCGTTTCGCTCGGCTATCGTATGTAGTAAAAAACCGGGTCAAATAAATGGCCCGGCTTTTCCAAATAAAATTTCAGTGTTATTATTTTCTGACCGGCATTTTAATTTTTTCGAAAAAAATTTCTTCATACTTTCTCCATAATTACTCTTTTGGGTACATATTCAATTTATTTGACACGAATTGATAAATAAATTGACTAGGAAAAAGTGTGAGCCAGATCTACACTCTTACCTACAGGCAATTAATCGCCTTCAGACCTTAGCATTAATTAAAGTAAGAGAAGATACCTATGAAAAATATCAAAGCGACGGCTGCTGTCATCGTGCTTTCTGCGCTGTCCTTCGGTGTGTTTGCAGCCGTTCCGGCCACCAACGCACCGTCTGATAACACGACACAAGTTGGCATCACGCATGCCTCTGATGTGGAAGCAGGTTCAAATATCGCTCCTGGTTCCCAGTCAACTGGCCAAAGTATGAATGATGCGTTTAATGTTCATACCCTGGTTGCTGGCGAATGGTCTTAATATCTTCATCAGTATCCAGACGTCTATTCAGCCAAATGTCGTAATGAAAAAACCGGATATTGATGTACCGGTTTTTATTTTGTCATAAACAGTAAAGTAATATTGAAATATCTTTTTTAATTTATTGGATGCTTCTGTGTACATCGCGAAATAACGCAAAGTACCATTTATTAACGGCGTGACGGTTCAACCCCAAATCATTGCTGCCCACCTTAACATCAGCATTGCCGCGCAAATGACGAGCAGTACCACAACCATTTTCCAGTGTTTTTTGGCAAAGCGATTTTTTGGCATGGTTCTTTCCTGGTCAGTAACAATGATTACCGCATAGTGTAACAAAGACGGCAGGGCGCCAGTGAATTGATTTACATCATAGATGGCGCGTTGATTGTCGCTTTGAACGACCCGTAATGCCGTGTACACTGTCAGGCGGTGTTATCAAAAAGCGGGTGTAGGTTACAGCGTTGCCAGTCAGGTAATGCGTGACATATTTCGCAGAGTGAAGCGGGAATCAGCCCACACCTTTTTGATAAATTTTAAATAGTGAAACTTTGTATGTGCTCTTACGTGTGGGGCACCACTGCAAATAAGGATATAACATGCCTGTTATTACTCTTCCTGATGGCAGCCAACGCCATTACGACCACGCTGTAAGTCCCATGGATGTTGCGCTGGACATCGGTCCAGGTCTGGCGAAAGCCACCATCGCTGGCCGTGTAAACGGTGAGCTGGTTGATGCTTCCGATCTGATTGAACAGGATGCGAAACTCTCCATCATTACCGCTAAGGATGATGAAGGTCTGGAGATCATTCGTCACTCCTGTGCGCACCTGTTAGGGCACGCGATCAAACAACTCTGGCCGCACACCAAAATGGCGATCGGACCGGTTGTTGACAACGGCTTTTACTACGATATCGATCTTGACCGTACGTTAACCCAGGAAGACGTCGACGCGCTCGAAAAGCGGATGCACGAGCTCGCTGAGAAAAACTACGATGTCATTAAGAAGAAAGTCAGCTGGTACGAAGCGCGTGAAACGTTCGTGAAGCGTGGCGAGACCTATAAAGTCTCTATCCTTGATGAAAATATTGCCCATGATGACAAGCCTGGCTTGTATCATCATGAAGAATACGTCGATATGTGCCGTGGCCCGCACGTGCCGAACATGCGTTTCTGTCATCACTTCAAACTGATGAAGACTGCTGGGGCATACTGGCGCGGCGACAGCAACAACAAGATGCTGCAGCGCATTTATGGTACTGCATGGGCCGATAAAAAAGCGCTGAGTGCCTACCTGCAACGTCTGGAAGAAGCGGCTAAACGCGACCACCGTAAAATTGGTAAGCAGCTTGACCTGTATCATATGCAGGAAGAAGCGCCAGGTATGGTGTTCTGGCATAACGATGGCTGGACAATTTTCCGTGAACTGGAAGTTTTCGTTCGTTCGAAACTGAAAGAATACCAGTATCAGGAAGTGAAAGGCCCGTTCATGATGGACCGTGTGCTGTGGGAAAAAACAGGGCACTGGGACAACTACAAGGATGCGATGTTCACCACCTCTTCAGAGAACCGTGAATACTGCATCAAGCCAATGAACTGCCCAGGCCACGTTCAGATCTTTAATCAGGGTCTGAAATCGTATCGCGACCTGCCGCTGCGTATGGCGGAATTTGGTAGCTGTCACCGTAACGAACCGTCAGGTGCGCTGCACGGCCTGATGCGCGTACGTGGCTTCACTCAAGATGATGCGCATATCTTCTGTACCGAAGAGCAGATTCGTGATGAAGTTAACGCCTGCATTCGTATGGTCTACGATATGTACAGCACCTTTGGCTTCGAGAAAATCGTCGTCAAACTCTCCACTCGCCCCGAGAAACGTATCGGTAGCGATGAAATGTGGGACCGTGCTGAAGCGGACTTAGCGGTTGCGCTAGAAGAAAACAACATCCCGTTTGAGTTCCAACTGGGTGAAGGCGCATTCTACGGTCCGAAAATTGAATTTACCCTGTATGACTGCCTCGATCGCGCATGGCAGTGCGGTACTGTACAGCTGGACTTCTCTCTGCCGTCTCGTCTGAGCGCCTCTTATGTTGGCGAAAACAACGAGCGTCAGGTACCGGTAATGATTCACCGCGCGATTCTTGGGTCAATGGAACGTTTCATTGGTATCCTGACCGAAGAGTTCGCTGGCTTCTTCCCGACCTGGCTTGCGCCGGTTCAGGTTGTAGTCATGAATATTACCGATTCGCAGTCTGAATACGTCAACGAATTAACGCAGAAATTACAAAATGCGGGTATTCGTGTAAAAGCAGACTTGAGAAATGAGAAGATTGGCTTTAAAATCCGCGAGCACACTTTACGTCGTGTCCCTTACATGTTGGTCTGTGGCGACAAAGAGGTAGAAGCAGGCAAAGTTGCCGTGCGTACCCGTCGTGGCAAAGACTTGGGCAGCCTGGACGTAAGTGAAGTTATCGAGAAGCTGCAACAAGAGATTCGCAGCCGCAGTCTTCAACAACTGGAGGAATAAGGTATTAAAGGCGGAAAACGAGTTCAAACGGCACGTCCGAATCGTATCAATGGCGAGATTCGCGCCCTGGAAGTTCGCTTAACAGGTCTGGAAGGCGAAGCTTTGGGTATTGTGAGTCTGAGAGAAGCTATCGAAAAAGCTGAAGAAGCTGGAGTAGATTTAGTTGAAATCAGCCCTAACGCCGAACCGCCAGTTTGTCGTATTATGGACTACGGCAAGTTCCTTTATGAAAAGAGTAAATCTTCTAAGGAACAGAAGAAAAAGCAAAAAGTTATCCAGGTTAAGGAAATTAAATTCCGTCCTGGCACCGACGATGGCGATTACCAGGTAAAACTCCGCAGCCTGGTACGCTTTCTGGAAGAGGGTGATAAAGCTAAGATCACGCTGCGTTTCCGCGGCCGTGAGATGGCTCACCAACAGATCGGTATGGAAGTGCTTACGCGCGTCCGTGACGATCTGAGTGAACTGGCAGTGGTCGAATCCTTCCCTACGAAGATCGAAGGCCGCCAGATGATCATGGTGCTCGCTCCTAAGAAGAAACAGTAAGGCCTTCAAGTAGCAATTCCTGTGGAGCCTACGGGCTTCGCAGGTTTTGTTCGCCTATGTTTCGTTTATTAACAATGCGAAGTGGAAGTTATTAAAATGCCAAAAATTAAGACCGTACGCGGTGCTGCTAAGCGCTTCAAAAAAACCGGTGGTGGTGGATTTAAGCGTAAGCACGCAAACCTGCGTCATATTCTGACCAAAAAATCTACTAAGCGTAAACGTCACCTGCGTCCAAAAGGCCTCGTGTCTAAAGGCGATCTGGGTCTGGTTATCGCGTGCCTGCCGTACGCATAAGCCGTTAACGTTTAATTAATTTTTTTACTAAGAATATAGATACAGGAGAGCACATATGGCTCGCGTAAAACGTGGTGTAGTTGCCCGTGCACGTCACAAGAAAATTTTGAAACAAGCTAAAGGCTACTACGGTGCGCGTTCTCGCGTATACCGCGTTGCCTTCCAGGCTGTTATCAAAGCTGGTCAGTACGCTTATCGTGACCGTCGTCAGAAAAAGCGTCAGTTCCGTCAACTGTGGATTGCGCGTATCAACGCAGCAGCACGTCAGAACGGTATTTCTTACAGCAAATTCATCAACGGCCTGAAAAAAGCCTCTGTTGAAATCGACCGTAAGATCCTGGCTGACATCGCAGTATTCGACAAAGTAGCGTTCACCGCTCTGGTTGAAAAAGCGAAAGCAGCTCTGGCATAAGCCGGTGAAAAGAGGGAGCCTGGCTCCCTCTCTTTTATTTGTAGCGTAATCAATTAGTTGACAATTCACCCGTAAGCCTTTTCAATAAAGGTTGTCCGGTTTTTACTACATAAGGTAACGCAAGCATGAATGCTGCTATTTTCCGCTTCTTTTTTTACTTTAGCACCTGAATCCGGGAGGCTAGCGCGTGAAAGAAGAAACGGAAAACAGCGCCTAAGAGCCTCCCTGGTGGAGGCTTTTTTTATACACGTAATCCTTCAAGCGGCCCCTGTATTGGCTGCATTTTGCTCTCTTGCCGCCTGGATGCAACTTGAATGATTTTGTGTATATATGAGCGACATATGAATATCGCCACACAACGAGGAAAACCATGTCACATCTCGCAGAGCTGGTTGCCAGTGCAACGGCCGCCATTAACCAGGCTTCAGATGTTGCCGCGTTAGACAATGTCCGCGTCGAATATTTGGGTAAGAAAGGGCATTTGACCCTGCAAATGACAACCCTGCGCGAACTGCCGCCTGAAGAGCGTCCGGCAGCAGGTGCGGTTATCAATGAAGCCAAAGAGCAGGTACAGCAGGCGCTGAACGCGCGTAAAGCTGATTTAGAAAATGCTGCGCTGAATGCACGTCTGGCAGAAGAAACCATTGATATCTCCCTGCCGGGCCGTCGTATTGAAAACGGCGGGTTGCATCCGGTCACACGTACCATCGACAGGATTGAAAGCTTCTTCGGTGAGCTCGGATTTACCGTGGCGACGGGACCGGAAATCGAAGATGACTACCACAACTTCGATGCGCTGAATATTCCAGGCCATCACCCGGCGCGTGCTGACCACGACACGTTTTGGTTTGACGCCACGCGCCTGCTGCGTACCCAGACCTCTGGCGTGCAGATCCGCACCATGAAAGAAAAACAGCCGCCAATCCGCATTATCGCGCCGGGTCGCGTGTATCGTAACGACTACGATCAGACGCACACCCCGATGTTCCATCAGATGGAAGGCTTAATTGTTGATACCAACATCAACTTCACCAACCTGAAAGGCACGCTGCACGATTTCCTGCGTAACTTCTTTGAAGAGGATCTGCAGGTACGTTTCCGTCCTTCCTATTTCCCGTTCACTGAGCCTTCTGCAGAAGTTGACGTAATGGGAAAAAATGGCAAATGGCTGGAAGTGCTGGGCTGCGGTATGGTCCACCCGAACGTTCTGCGTAACGTTGGTATCGACCCAGAAATCTACTCAGGCTTTGCCTTCGGTATGGGTATGGAGCGTCTGACCATGCTGCGTTACGGCGTCACCGATCTGCGTTCTTTCTTCGAAAACGATCTGCGTTTCCTCAAACAGTTTAAATAAAGGCAGGATAAAACAATGAAATTCAGTGAACTGTGGTTACGCGAATGGGTAAACCCGGCAATTGATAGCGATGCGCTGTCAAACCAGATCACCATGGCGGGCCTCGAGGTCGACGGCGTTGAAGCCGTTGCCGGTGAATTTAACGGCGTAGTGGTCGGTGAAGTGGTTGAGTGCGGCCAGCACCCGAACGCAGACAAACTGCGTGTCACCAAAGTTAATGTGGGCGGCGATCGTCTGCTGGATATCGTCTGTGGCGCACCTAACTGCCGTCAGGGATTAAGAGTCGCCGTGGCGACCATCGGTGCCGTTCTGCCGGGCGATTTCAAGATTAAAGCCGCCAAACTGCGCGGTGAGCCGTCAGAAGGGATGCTGTGCTCGTTCTCTGAGCTGGGTATTTCCGATGATCATAACGGGATTATCGAACTGCCGGCGGATGCGCCGATTGGCACCGATATCCGCGAATACCTGAAGCTTGACGATAACACTATCGAAATCAGCGTTACGCCGAACCGCGCCGACTGCTTAGGCATCATCGGTGTTGCACGCGATGTTGCGGTACTGAACAAAGCCCCGCTGGTTGAGCCGGAAATCGTCCCAGTGGCGGCGACAGTTGATGACGTGCTGCCAATCCAGGTTGAAGCCGTTGACGCTTGTCCGCGCTATCTGGGCCGTGTGGTTAAAGGTATCAATGTTAAAGCACCAACGCCGCTGTGGATGAAAGAGAAACTGCGTCGTTGCGGGATCCGTTCCATCGATGCCGTGGTTGATGTGACCAACTATGTACTGCTCGAACTGGGTCAGCCGATGCATGCGTTCGACAAAGACCGCATTGAAGGCGGAATTGTTGTGCGTATGGCAAAAGAGGGTGAGACCCTGGTATTGCTGGACGGCAGCGAAGCAAAACTGAATGCGGATACGCTGGTTATTGCTGACCACAACAAAGCGTTGGCAATGGGCGGCATCTTTGGCGGAGAGCACTCTGGAGTGAATGATGAGACGCAAAACGTCCTGCTGGAATGTGCGTTCTTCAGCCCGCTGTCCATTACGGGTCGCGCGCGTCGTCACGGTCTGCACACCGATGCCTCTCACCGCTATGAGCGTGGCGTCGATCCGGCGCTGCAGCACAAAGCCATGGAGCGTGCAACGCGTCTGCTGATTGATATCTGCGGCGGCGAAGCCGGTCCGGTTATCGATGTGACGACCGAAGCCACGCTGCCAAAACGCGCAACCATTACGCTTCGTCGTAGCAAACTGGATCGTCTGATTGGCCATCATATTGCCGATGAGCAGGTGAGCGATATTCTGCGTCGTCTGGGTTGTGACGTGACGGAAGGCCAGGATGAGTGGCTGGCGGTTGCACCGAGCTGGCGTTTCGACATGTCGATTGAAGAAGACCTGGTCGAAGAAATTGCCCGCGTATACGGTTATGACAATATCCCGAATACGCCTATTCAGGCAGGCCTGATCATGGGGACGCATCGCGAAGCAGATTTATCGCTGAAGCGTGTCAAAACCATGCTCAATGATAAAGGCTACCAGGAAGTGATCACCTACAGCTTCGTCGACCCGAAAGTTCAGGCGTTGCTGCATCCGGGTGAAGAAGCGCTGTTGCTGCCAAGCCCAATCTCAATCGACATGTCGGCAATGCGTTTGTCCCTGTGGACCGGCTTGCTGTCTACGGTGGTGTATAACCAGAACCGTCAGCAGAACCGCGTGCGTATTTTCGAAACGGGTTTACGTTTTGTTCCCGATACCCAGGCTAACCTCGGGATCCGTCAGGATCTGATGTTGGCAGGTGCGATCTGCGGCAACCGTCATGATGAACACTGGAACCTGGCAAAAGAGGCCGTTGATTTCTATGATCTGAAAGGCGATCTGGAAGCGGTTCTCGACCTGACCGGTAAACTGGGTGACATTCAGTTTAAAGCTGAAGCCAATCCGGCATTACATCCGGGCCAGTCTGCGGCGATTTATCTGAAAGGTGAACGTATTGGTTTCATTGGGGTTGTTCATCCTGAGCTGGAACGTAAACTGGATCTGAACGGTCGCACTTTAGTGTTTGAACTGGAGTGGAACAAGCTCGCAGACCGCGTGGTGCCTCAGGCTCGTGAAGTTTCTCGCTTCCCGGCGAACCGCCGTGATATCGCCGTGGTGGTGGCAGAAAACGTTCCCGCTGCGGATATTTTATCCGAGTGTAAGAAAGTTGGCGTAAATCAGGTAGTTGGCGTAAACTTATTTGACGTGTACCGCGGTAAGGGTGTTGCGGAGGGTTATAAGAGCCTCGCTATCAGCCTGATCCTTCAGGATACCAGCCGTACACTTGAAGAAGAGGAGATTGCCGCTACCGTCGCCAAATGTGTAGAGGCATTAAAAGAGCGATTCCAGGCATCATTGAGGGATTGAACCTATGGCGCTTACAAAAGCTGAAATGTCAGAATATCTGTTTGATAAGCTTGGGCTTAGCAAGCGGGATGCCAAAGAACTGGTCGAGCTGTTTTTCGAAGAGATCCGTCGTGCTCTGGAAAATGGTGAACAGGTAAAACTCTCTGGTTTTGGTAACTTCGATCTGCGTGATAAGAATCAACGCCCGGGACGTAACCCGAAAACGGGCGAAGATATTCCCATTACAGCACGGCGCGTGGTGACCTTCAGACCCGGACAGAAGTTAAAAAGTCGGGTCGAAAACGCAACGCCCAAAGAAGAGTGATTTGACGTTCCGCTAAGTCACTTACGCCGCCATCAAAGCGGCAGTGAAAAGCATGACGTATATATACCCTAAATACTTCGAGTTGCAGGAAGGCGGCGACGCAGCGAATCTCCAGGAGCGTACATAAGTACGTGGCTGGGGTGAGCGAGTAAAGCCAACGCACATGCAGCTTGAAGTATGACGGGTATAACTAAAAAGGCCGCTCTGCGGCCTTTTTCCTTTCCACTACCGAATCAGCACCGTAAAATCCCCCCATCTCTTTTCAGCAGAATGGAAAACATGCTGACCTTCGCCCATCAACAACAGCGACGAAATGTACGCTGGATATTGTCTCTGTCAGCGCTGATGCTGCTGGCAACGATCCTCAGCCTGTGCGCAGGCGAACAGTGGATTGCGCCCGGCAACTGGTTTAGCGCCCGTGGCGATCTGTTCGTCTGGCAAATTCGACTTCCTCGTACGCTGGCCGTACTGCTGGTCGGTGCCGCGCTGGCGCTGTCTGGTGCTGTGATGCAGGCGCTGTTCGAAAACCCGTTAGCCGAACCAGGCCTGCTGGGCGTGTCTAACGGCGCAGGCGTTGGACTCATCGCCGCGGTGCTATTGGGGCAGGGCCAGTTACCCGGCTGGGCGCTGGGCCTGTGCGCGATTGCCGGGGCGCTGATCATCACGCTTATCCTTCTGCGTTTTGCCCGCCGCCACCTGTCGACCAGCCGTCTGCTGCTGGCGGGCGTGGCGCTGGGTATTATTTGTAGCGCCTTGATGACGTGGGCTATCTACTTCTCAACCTCTTTTGATCTGCGACAGTTAATGTACTGGATGATGGGTGGCTTTGGCGGTGTCGACTGGCAGCAGGCCTGGCTGATGGTCGCGCTACTGCCCGTTTTACTGTGGATTTGCTGTCAGTCGCAGCCGATGAATATGCTGGCGCTGGGGGAGACGTCTGCGCGCCAGCTAGGGCTGCCTTTATGGTTCTGGCGGAATCTGTTGGTGGTGGCCACCGGCTGGATGGTGGGGGTCAGCGTGGCGCTTGCTGGCGCCATTGGTTTTATCGGCCTGGTTATCCCGCATATTCTGCGACTGTGTGGATTAACCGATCATCGCGTATTGCTGCCTGGCTGTGCGCTGGCGGGGGCTATTGCGTTACTGTTAGCGGATGTTGTGGCACGTCTGGTGCTGGCGTCGGCTGAACTGCCTATCGGCGTGGTAACGGCAACCATGGGTGCACCGGTATTTATCTGGTTATTGTTAAAATCCGGGCGCTAGACGTCTGCGGTTCGGACTATGATTAAACACGGAAAATTGATCGCTGACTATCCACCTGGAGATGCTATGCAAGACACTATTTTCAATACCGAAGTGACGACTATCGACGGAGATGTCGTCTCATTACAAGCGTATGCCGGAAAAGTCCTGTTAATTGTTAATGTTGCCTCAAAATGTGGATTAACGCCGCAGTATGAGCAACTGGAGAATCTGCAGAAAACATGGCACGAGCAGGGATTTACCGTGTTGGGGTTCCCCTGCAATCAGTTTCTCGGTCAGGAACCCGGTAGTGAAGAGGAAATTAAAACCTGGTGCAGTACTACCTGGGGCGTTACTTTCCCCATGTTCAGTAAAATAGATGTCAACGGCGAAGCGCGCCATCCGCTGTATCAGAAGCTGATTGCCGCCGCGCCCACCGCCGTAGCGCCAGCCGACAGTGGGTTTTATGCGCGCATGGCGAGCAAAGGGCGCGCGCCGCTCTACCCGGACGATATTCTGTGGAATTTCGAGAAGTTTTTAGTCGGGCGCGATGGTCAGGTTTTACAGCGTTTTTCACCCGATATGACGCCTGAAGACCCCATCCTTGTGGAACATATCAACGCGGCGCTGGCAAAATAATGTCTCCTTTGATGCAGCTCCAGAATGTGGCGGAATCGACCCGGCTTGGCCCGCTTTCCGGTGAGATAAGGGCCGGGGAGATCCTACACCTTGTCGGACCCAACGGCGCAGGAAAAAGCACGCTGCTGGCGAGGATGGCGGGGTTAACGACCGGTGAAGGAACCATCGTGTTGGGTGATGTGCCGCTCGATGACTGGCCTGCGGCAAAACTGGCGCAACATCGCGCTTATCTTGCGCAACAACAAAACCCCCCGTTTGCCATGCCGGTTTGGCATTTTCTGACGCTGCATCAGCCTGATAAAACGCGTACCGATTTGCTGCAGGAGACGGCCGACGCGCTTGGGTTGGGTGATAAACTTGGACGTGGGTCGAATCAGCTTTCTGGCGGCGAATGGCAGCGGGTGCGTCTTGCGGCGGTAATACTGCAAATTTGTCCGCAGGCTAATCCGCACGGCCAACTGTTGCTGTTAGATGAACCGATGAACAGTCTGGATGTTGCGCAACAAAATGCGCTGGACCGCCTATTGGGCCGACTCTGTCAGCAGGGAATTGCAATTGTGATGAGCAGTCATGACCTGAACCATACGTTGCGTCATGCGCACAAAGCCTGGTTACTCAAGCGCGGGAAGTTGCTGGCCAGTGGTACACGCGATGCGGTGCTGACGCCGGCTAATCTCTCTCAGGCTTATGGCGTAAACTTCCGTCGTCTGGATATCGAAGGCCACAGAATGCTCATATCAACCACTTAAGTTAAATGGGCTCTTGAAAACCCCATTATTTCCACGCTAAATTGGCGCAAGAATAAAAAATAGAGGATTCGTCCTGCATGCGTTTTTGGCTTCTTTTTATCACAGCTTTGTTTTTGGCAGGGTGCAGTAGCCATCGCGCTCCCGCACCCAATGCCCGGTTATCGGACTCTATCGCCGTGATTGCCGGTCTTAACGACCAGTTACAGCACTGGCGTGGTACACCTTATCGTTATGGCGGCATGAGCCGGAGCGGCGTGGATTGTTCTGGCTTTGTACTGATGACGATGCGCGATAAATTCGACCTGCAATTACCGCGCGATACGCGCACGCAGTCAAAGATTGGTACCGAAATTGATAAAGATGAATTGCTACCAGGCGATCTGGTTTTCTTTAAAACCGGATCGGGTGAAAGCGGGCTACACGTCGGTATTTACGATACCAATAATCAATTTATTCATGCCTCCACCAGTCGTGGCGTGATGCGCTCCTCGCTTGATAATGTCTACTGGCGTAAAAATTTCTGGCAGGCGCGACGTATTTAAATCTCCCGGGTGATGGGGCTGGTCATGTATGAAGCAGCTCCATCATCGCCATTTAAAGTCAACTTTCACTTCTGCTGCTGCACTGACAATAACCCTGTGCATTAAGAGAGTATTTTGCTAAAAATATGATTTATGCCGAGTTATTAAAAAGTACAAAGCTGGATATTAGCTTATAATCAGGATAAGCTAAAAAAAAGGATTCGATTTACTGGCTAAAAAGGGAAAAATGAAAGAGCCTCAATTTGCATCTGATGTGACGTATTTTTCCATCCTTTGCTACAGGATGCCGGATTACACCCATGCAGCGGGGCTGGCACAATGATAGTTTCACTGGATAATCTTTATCATTCTGAGTTCTCTTTTCTTCCTGCGAGAAGTGCAGGAGGCGATCTTAAATACGTAGACATCATCACCCATTTTGTTAGTCCTGACGGCGTAGTGCATATGCCATCAGGGTTGGTCATACCTCGGATGTCGGACGATGAGCAGCGTCGTTTATTTAGCGAAAAACTCGAATTAATCGAAACATGCCAACATTTTTTTATTCAACGCAACATTTCTGCGTGGCTTAATTTAACTCCAGCAGTCGCTAATACTTTATTATTAGATGCAGAATATGCTTCGCGTATTGAACGATTTTCATTTATTGAATTAACCATTAATGAAAGTTTTCCCGAGTTAAACAAGGGTAAAGAAAATCCAATACTGGCGGCATTAGCGGCGCGATTTTCATTAGTCTTGACTAACTTCGGCGCGCCAGGCATATCCACGCGTGCAATTTTTGATGGCCTGTTCAAACGTGTCGTACTGGATAAACACTTTATTCAACAACGTATTACGCAAAATTCGTTTGAGCCTTTTATGCGCGCCATTCAGGCACAAATATCCCCAGACTGCGAATCAATAATCATCAGCGGCATTGATACGCAGGAGATGCTCGAACGGGTATTGCCCCTGGGATTCAGCGCCATGCAGGGTGCGCTATGGCCAGCTGTCTTACCCGCGCAGATAACCTCATTGATGCAAGGATAACCCTTGCATTTGCCGGTGTTTAACCGTTCGTTAACAGTCTACACTAGAGGCAGGAGGCCCTATGACCCTGTCTTTTACCACCCGCTGGCGTGATGAATTGCCAGCAACCTATACAGCACTTTCGCCTACTCCCCTGAAAAATGCGCGCGTAATTTGGCATAACGATATGCTTGCTGAGCAATCAGGGATCCCGGCTACGTTGTTTAATAGTGAAAATAACGCAGGCGTTTGCGGCGGTGAAACGCTGCTTCCCGGCATGTCGCCGTTGGCGCAGGTCTATAGCGGACATCAGTTTGGTGTTTGGGCAGGGCAGTTGGGTGACGGACGCGGGATCCTGCTGGGCGAACAGCTGCTCGCCGATGGCTCGACGCTTGACTGGCATCTGAAAGGCGCGGGACTTACGCCATATTCGCGCATGGGAGACGGGCGTGCGGTACTGCGTTCGACGATCCGCGAAAGTCTGGCCAGCGAAGCCATGCATTATCTCGGGATCCCCACGACGCGAGCGCTGTCGGTGGTCACCAGCGACACGCCGGTCTACCGCGAAACGGTAGAAGCCGGGGCGATGCTGATTCGCGTAGCGCAAAGTCATATGCGCTTTGGTCACTTTGAACACTTCTACTATCGTCGTGAACCGGAAAAAGTACGTCAACTGGCCGATTTTGCGATTCGCTATTATTGGCCGCACTGGCAGGACGAGGCGGATAAATATCAACGGTGGTTTCAGGACGTGGTCACGCGCACCGCGACCTTAATTGCCGACTGGCAGACGGTAGGGTTTGCGCACGGGGTGATGAACACCGACAACATGTCGATTCTGGGGCTGACGATGGACTACGGTCCCTTCGGTTTTCTGGATGACTATGTGCCTGATTTTATCTGTAATCATTCGGATCACCAGGGGCGATACAGTTTCGATAATCAACCGGCTGCCGCGCTGTGGAATTTGCAGCGGCTGGCGCAAACCCTGTCGCCGTTTATTGCGGCCGACGCACTCAATGACGCGCTGGATAACTATCAACTGGCGCTGCTGACCCGTTATGGGCAGCGGATGCGACAAAAGTTGGGCTTCTTTAGCGAGCAAAAAAACGATAACGAATTGCTCAGCGAACTGTTTAGCCTGATGGCACGGGAAAGAAGCGATTTTACGCGAACGTTTCGTATGCTGAGTCAGACGGAGCAACATAGTGCGTCTTCGCCGTTGCGCGATGAGTTTATCGACCGCGCAGTATTTGATGACTGGTTTGCGCGCTATCGTTCACGTTTGCAACAGGATAACGTGGCGGACGAAGTAAGACAGGCGCAAATGAAAGCTGCCAACCCGGCAATGGTGTTACGCAACTGGCTGGCGCAGCGGGCAATTAGCCAGGCAGAGCAGGGGGATTACGCTGAACTGCATCGCTTACACATTGCGTTGCGCACGCCGTATGCCGACAGGGATGATGACTATGTCAGCCGTCCGCCAGACTGGGGTAAGCGGCTGGAAGTCAGTTGTTCAAGCTAACGGGCGAGAAAAACCTGCGGCGAGGCGTTAGCCGGGTGCAGGCCAATGTGAAGCTGGGCACCGTACCAGCGCATCAGCTCATTGGCCTGTAATACGGCTTCTGGCGTCCCCTGAGAGACAATATGTCCGTCATGGAGCAAGATAATTTTGTCGGCCCACAGCGCGGCAAGATTGAGATCGTGAAGGACTACGCATACGTGTAACTCCCCCGTAGCCGTTAGCGACGTTAACAAACGTAACAGCTGCTGCTGGTGGTAGAGATCTAACGCTGAAGTAGGTTCATCAAGGAATAGCCAGCCGCGCGGCGCGCCGTCGCACCACAACTGCGCCAGCGCACGGGCAAGCTGTACTCGTTGCTGCTCGCCGCCGGAAAGCGTGGCGTAGTGCCTGCCAGCTAGCGGTGTACATCCGGTCATCGCCATCACCTGAGCAATAAGCGCCGGTTCTGGTCGTTGGGTCCAGGGCGCTCGCCCCATGGCGATCACGGCTTCGACCTGCCAGTCAAAGCCTATCTGTGTTTGTTGCCGCATGACTGCGCGATGGCGAGACAGACACTGTATACGCCAGTCATTCAGCGGTTTTCCGTTCAGTAAGCAGCGCCCGGCTGTCGGCGTCAGAAAGCCGGTCAGCAGGCGCAGCAGCGTGGACTTCCCCGCACCATTTGGGCCGATTAACGCCACCAGTTCACCCTTTGTCAGCGTCAGTGACACGTCGCGAATCACCGAACGATCCACCACTTGATAGTGCAGATTTTCGGCGATGAAATGTTCAGCCATGCGGACCTCGCTGACGAAAAATAAGCCACAAAAACCACGGCGCACCGAGAATACTGGTCAACAGACCCACCGGCATCTCAGCGGGCGAAACCGCTGTTCGCGCGAGGGTGTCGGCGATCAACAGTAAACATGCCCCCGCCAATACAGAGCCTGGGATCACCGCCCGATGATCGCTACCAAGCCACATGCGCATCAAATGAGGGATAACCAAACCGATAAAACCAATTACGCCGCAGACCGCGACGGCTGCGGCTACTAACAGTGCGCTGCATAGCAGTAAAATGCACTGCACCCGACGGACATCCACGCCAAGATAGTGCGCGTCTTCCTCTCCGAGCTGCAGCAGATTCAGCGTCGGGGCTAAACGCCAGATGAAAAGCACCGTGGGCAGCATCAGCGAAGTGACCGCCAACAGTGTTGACCACTGCGCTGTTCCCAGACTGCCCATCCCCCACAGCGACAACTGGCGCAGTTGCGCATCATTGCTGACCCACGACAACACGCCGACCGCAGCTCCGCACAATGCATTGATGGCAATACCCACCAGCAACAGGCGTGAAAGCGAACCGTCGCGCTGTTGACTGAGGATAAAAATCACTCCGGTGGCGGCGAGTGCGCCGAGAAACGCCGCCAGCATCGGGGCATACAGCATCAGCAGCGCCGGTAAGGTGACCGGTAATACTACCCACAATGCGACGGCGCAGGCGGCTCCGCTACTGATCCCCAACAGGCCCGGATCGGCAAGTGGATTGTGAAACAACCCCTGCATCACACAGCCCGCCAGCGCCAGTGAACCGCCAATCACCAGCGCCAGCAGCACGCGCGGCAGTCGAATAGTGAGCCAGATTTGACGCAGCGCGCCATCTCCCTCGCGCCAGAAAAGGCTTACCGGCAGACGCAATGCGCCAAAACCGGTGGCCACAATCGTCATCACGACCAGCGTAGCGGCCAGCATCCACAAAGAGCAGGTGATACGCCAGGGCATCAGGGCAATTGCTCCGCTTTGGCACGCAGTTGCTGGATGGCCTGCGGCGTACGCACGCTAAAACCCAGCAATGCCATATCGTCAATCTGCAACACCTGCTTATTACGACCAGCGGGCGTTTGCGCCAGTCCCGGCAGCGTCCACAGATTATCTTCACCCCCCATCGCGTTGACGCCGTCTTGGGAAATCACCACCAGATCGGGCTGACTGGCAATCACTCCTTCTTGAGACAAGGGTTGGTAACGGGTAAACCCTTGCATAGCGTTGCGCAAACCTGCGGCACGAATGGCTGCATCGGCTCCGGTTTGCTGTCCGGCCGCCATGGCGGTCATTCCGCCGTGATTGAGAATGAACAGCACGCGTTTGTTGAGTTCCGAGGAGGGCAGTTCAGCCAGCGCCTGGCGTAGGGTTTGGCGTAGCGCCTCGCCTTGAGCCTGACGATGGGTTGCCTGTGCAATCACCCGGACTTTCTCATCAATCACGCTAAGCGCATTACCTGCCGGCACCGTAACAACGTTGACCTGACTTTGCTTGAGCTGTTCAAGCGCCAATGAGGGCTGCGCCTGTGCGCTGGCCAAAACCAGCGTAGGGCGGGTGGCCAGGATCCCTTCGGCATTGAGCTGACGTAAATAGCCCACGTCCGGCAATGCCGTTGCCGCCGCCGGCCACTGGCTGGTGCTATCCCGCGCCACAAGGGATGACTGCGCGCCCAGCGCAAAGACAATCTCTGTCACGTCACCGCCGAGGGCGACCACTTTCTCTTCGGGCGCGGCCTGAGCCGTCAGCGGCAGAAACGCCATCAGGACCCACAGTATCTTCATGCGGCCAGCCCTTTCGATGCTAACGCGTCGATTTGCGTACGCCATTGCTTCTGTTCTGGCTCGCCTTCCGTACGTTGCCCATACAGTTGGGCGATTTGCGTACCGTCTGCTGCAAACAGTTCCAGGCTGGTGACGTGACCGTCAGCGGTCGGCTTACGCGTGACCCACGTCTCGGCGACGGTCTCTTCCAGCAGATGCAGCGTAAAGGTCGGGTTGAAAATATTCAGCCAGCCTTTCATTGGCACCAATTTTTCTACCACGCCGGTAAAAATCTGCACGCAGCCGCGGTTGCCGACAAATACCATAATTTCGTTGCCATCCTGACGTGCAGTTTCCAGCAATTGGGCCACCGCACTGTTCGCCACTTTGCAGGCCAGATCGTCACCCACCAGGCGAAAGGCCTGCTGACGGGTTAGGTTGTGGCGTTTCAGCAGGCCAAAAAACTGGTGCACATCGGTCATGGTGCGCCACTCTGCATCTACCGCCGTAGCGTCTGCGTTAACGCCAGAAACGGCGGTTTCGAGTGTTTGCAGCATCAGCGGTGGGTTTTCCGCAAAGATGAAACGGGTCAGCAGCGAGCCCCAGGCAGCAATATCGGTATGCTGCGTGGTGTAGACCTTTAGCAACGCGTCGCCCTGACTATCGAAAAACTGGATGCTCTGGCGCTCGCCGTGAGCGGTGTTCTCGCTGATGTGAAATGCGCTGGCCCATTGATTCAAGAATAGGCGCAGATCGAGGGCGCGCGGATTCAGAATGAGCCCAGCATGGCCGTTCAGGTGTTGATTCGTAAACGCGCCAATAACTTCATGCACCGCGTATTCATTGCGACAAATGCATTTGGTTTCGCCCACGGCCTCCAGTGCACTGAGGATCTCGCGCACCTCGCCGCGCAGGCGCCAGGCGTCATGACCAACGCGCGCAAAGGTCAGTTCAGCTTCGCTGATATGCAGCAGACCTGCGATGTCACGGGCGTATTTGCCAGGATGTTCTTTTTTCAGTTCCAGCCAGCGGGTGTAGTAATTCATTGCCTCTTCCTTTCCGATTGCTGCCCCGGTGTCCGGGGCAAAGTGATTACCACTGATAACTCACGAAAATTTTGCCGTTGCGTCCATCTTGTGGAATGCCCTGCGGCGACCAGTACGCTTTGTCAAAGGCGTTACCCAGCACCAGCGTGGTGGTCATGCCTTTCAGCGCCTGCTGCCCCTGGTAGCTGACATAGAAGTCGTTGACCGCATAGCCGGGCTGTTTAGTGTAGCTGTTGCTGATATGGGTTGAACGGTCGGCAAAGGTACCGAGCCAGCCAACTGAGAAACCGCTGTGCGCGACAGGCACGTTTAGCTTGCTGGTGACGGTGTCCGGGTTAATGCTGGAAATATATTCACCGGTGTCGGTGTCTTTGCCGCGCGTGCGGTTATAGGCCAGATCCAGGCTGAACAGATCGGTGGAATAAGTTGTCATCACGTCCCAGCCCCAGATTTTGGCGTTAGCAACGTTGTAGGACATCGTCGTTGCGGCGGCGAAATCGACGCGGGTGGAGATATAGTCTTTCGCTTTCGTGTCAAAATAGCTGGCTTTAAATTCAAGGGCATCGTTCGCCAGCAGCAAATCGTCAAAGCGCAGACCAAAACCATACTCCTGCGTTTCGTTGGTTTCCGGGCGCAGATTCGGATTAGGTACCCAGTAGTTGGTGTAGAAGCGACCGATGGAGAAGTGTTTCGCATCGTTGTACATTTCGCCCATGGTTGGCGCTCTGAAGGCCTGGGCGTAAGATCCAAATAGCATCAGCCAGTCGGTTGGGGTTACGGTCATTCCTGCGCGGGACGACCATTTATCGGCATCGACGTCCGCGTAACCGTCGCTGCTACCGCGGTAAGAGTCATAACGCGTGCCGCCCAGCAAGGTCACCGGCAGGTCACGCAGGGTGATTTCGTCCTGTAGCCAGCCGGAGCTGAAATCAATTTTCGCCTGTGGGAAACCGGTAGTGGCTCCCGCTGGTTTTTGCTCCTGACGATAGTACTCGCCGCCATATGTCAGCAGATGCGCGGCAAAGGTGTCGCTAAACAGGCGCGTACGGTTGTCAATCTTCCCACCTGTGGTGGTTTGCTTACGAAACTCGCCGGTGGCATCCGGGTTTTGTGCGTTAATGCGCGCTTCAGACCAGTAAATGCGCGCATCGGCATTCAGCCAGTTATTATCCGCCGGGGCTACCGAGTAGGTCAGTTGGGCATCGCGCTGGATTGTCGAACGGTCGGTCATTGGATTGCTGCTGTCCGCGTCACTGGCCTGCGGGTTTTTAGGTTCCCGTGCGTCGTTGTTGTAATAGCGCAGTGAGCCGGCCAACGTCTGGGCGTTGTCAATTTTCCAGCTGCCTTTCGCCAGCAAATTATTAATCGCTTCGTTGTTCGGCGCGGTGGTGCCGTTACTCTGACGGAGGTCACCCCGGTCACGGCTGGACCAGGACAGCAGTCCGTCCAGCGTATCGGTGCGGCCATACGTGCTGGCACCCATCCCGAGGCTGTGATCCCCCGTGGCAGCGGTACCGAACACGCGATACCCGCTGTTTTTTCCCGCACCCAGTAGATCGCTGGCATTCACCGTCTCATAGGCAATGACGCCGCCCAGCGCGCCGCTGCCGTACAGCAGCGCGGACGGGCCGCGCACCACTTCAATACGCTTGATGAGGGCAGGATCGAGGAAGGTGCTGTTGAGGTGTCCGGTGTCAGTGCCTTGACGGACGCCATCAACCAGTACCAGCACGCCGCGTCGGTCGTAGCCGCGCAGATTGACGTCCTGGCCGTTGGTGCGACCGGTGCCGTCAAGAGTCAGGCCGGGGACCCTGCGCAGCAGGTCTGCGGCGGAGCTGGCGGTTTGATTTTCCGGGGCCGTCGCGTCGATGACGCTGACCATCATCGGTGCTTCAAAGGCGCTGCGAGCATTGCCGGTCGCGGTAACGGTCATGTCTTCAACCGCCGCGTAGGCGGCGCCAGGAAGACTGCAGACGATCGCCAGCGCCAGCAGCGATGGGCGCATCCTCGCGGTGTGCAGGTAAGGCATAGCAACTCTCCATTAGAAACTCGAAAAGCGCTGGCTGCCTGGGGATAACCTGGGTGGCTGGCGAAATGTGTGGGGTTATTTCGTTAAAATTAGTTTTCCGGCATGGGTCTGGCGCAGCAGGTAATGCTGCCCGTCATGCTCAATGATCACACGTCCCTCATTGCCCAGTAGGCTTTTGCTGTCAATTCGACGCTCAGCGACGGGGGTAGGGGGTGGTGTCTTCTTTTTTGCAGGCGTTGCCGTTGTGTTATCCATACGTGACATAGTGTTTAAAAATAACAATCAATGTAACAATGATAATCATTATCATCAAAGTAAAAATTTGCGGCAAGCCTTTTTGTGAAAAAATTGTGACGAGAGCGATTTTTGAGCAAAAAAGAGGAAAAAACAGGAGGAAAACAAGGGATTGTCACCGGGTAACATATGCTACCCGGCGAAAAAGTTAGAAGCGGCTATCCACCGCAGCCGCGAGTTTTTCGACCAGCAGTTCGGTATCTTCCCAATTCAGGCAGGGATCGGTTATGGACTGACCGTAGACCAGCGGCTGACCGCTGACGATTTTTTGTGTCCCTTCGCGCAGGAAACTTTCTGCCATAATCCCGGCAATGGCCGTT
Source organism: Citrobacter sp. KH_055_1 (assembly GCF_057838705.1). Classification (NCBI taxonomy): domain Bacteria; kingdom Pseudomonadati; phylum Pseudomonadota; class Gammaproteobacteria; order Enterobacterales; family Enterobacteriaceae; genus Citrobacter; species Citrobacter sp. KH_055_1. The sequence continues at coordinate 2,549,924 of NZ_CM174473.1, read as the reverse complement.
GAGCCATTGCGAATTTGCTGACAGACGTCATCACACACTTCCAGCTGGCGGCGATGCTGCTTCTGGCAATTGCCGTGGCTGAAATCGACGACCAGATGCTCCGGCAGCGAAAATTCATGCAGCGTATCGCAGGCGGCGGCAATATCTTCTGCAAAGTAATTCGGCTTTTTACCACCGCGCATGATGATATGCCCGTACGGGTTGCCGCTGGTCTGATAGATGGTCATCTGACCGGTTTTATCCGGTGAGAGGAACATATGGCTGGCGCGGGAAGCGCGAATCGCATCGACGGCGATACGCGTATTACCATCCGTCCCGTTTTTAAACCCAACCGGGCAGGACAGCGCAGAGGCCATTTCACGGTGGATCTGGCTTTCGGTAGTACGTGCGCCGATAGCGCCCCAGCTGATCAGATCGGCAATAAACTGGCCGGTGACCATATCGAGGAATTCGGTGGCCGTAGGGACCCCCAGCTCGTTGACCTGTAGCAGGAGTTTACGCGCCAGCTCAATGCCGTGGTTAACGCGGTAGCTGCCGTTCAGGTCCGGGTCGGAAATTAAGCCTTTCCAGCCGACGACGGTGCGCGGTTTTTCAAAATAGGTCCGCATCACGATTTCCAGGCGTGCCTGGTGTTGGGTGCGCAGCGTCTGCAAGCGCGTGGCGTACTCCAGGGCCGCATCGAGGTCGTGAATCGAGCAGGGACCCACGATCACCAGCAAACGAGGATCTTCGCCATTCAGTATTTTTTCTATCCGGCGTCGGGAATCCGTCACGTGATGAGCGACAGAGGACGACACAGGATGCCGTTGCGCCAGCTCAGCGGGAGTGACCAGATTGTCAATACGCGCAGTACGGAGTTCATCAGTTCGGTTCATTACGTGTCTCAGAAATTTATTGCTTCAACGGCAGGACTACCGGGAAGTGATGCGCATCACGATAAACCAATCCCTGCTGATTTCAAGTGCGAGGCGTGTCACACCTCACAAGCCAAAGTTTATGCTAACAAAAAATGAACCATTGCACTAGCATTCTAGTACATGCGGCGATTTAGTCCCATAATATCGAGGATCTTGGTGGCAATTTCTTCTACCGAATAGTTGGTACTGTTGAGCCATGGGATCTTGTTTTTACGGTATAACGCTTCAACTTCGGCTACTTCCATGCGGCACTGACGCAGCGAGGCATAACGACTGTTTTCTCTACGCTCCTCGCGGATCGCCGTCAGACGTTCCGGATCAATGGTCAGACCAAAAAGTTTGTGTTGCAGCGGTTTTAGCGACGCGGGCAGTACCAGGTTATCCATATCATCGGCAATAAAGGGGTAGTTCGCCGCCCGAATGCCAAACTGCATCGCCAGATACAGGCTGGTTGGCGTTTTACCGCAGCGGGAGACGCCGAGCAAAATAACCTGCGCCTGATCGAGGTTGCGCAACGAAATACCGTCATCGTGGGCGAGGGCGTAATCAATGGCGGCAATGCGTGCGTCGTACTTATTGAGGTTGCCGGGATTCAGTCCGTGCGTGCGATGAGCGATTGGAGTCGGGTCGAGTTTCATCTCATGTTGCAGCGGTGCGACCAGCGCCTGGACGATATCCTGACAGAAGCCCTCGCTTTGCAAAATGATTGCGCGAATCTCCGGCAATACAATGGAGTAGAACACTAACGGGCGTACGCCCGTTTGCTGGTAAATGGCGTCAATCTGGTCTTTCACCGCGCGGGCGCGGCTCTCATTTTCAACAAACGGCAGCGTAATACTGCTGATCGTAACCGGAAATTGCGACATCACTGCGTGGCCCAATACCTCTGCGGTGATGGCCGTGCCATCAGAAATATAAAATACGTGACGATCAACAGCATTATCCATTTTGCTCATCCTGGGGGCAGATATAATTCTCTGAAAGCATAAATTAAAATGCGTCAGAAGCGAATATTGTTGTCGCCATTTTATAAAATGAAACGGTATTTTTATATTTACTGAAAAGTACATTTCATTTTTCGGAACGAATGTTTAGACCGACTGTTTTTGTGGTGATCCCGTGCCGCTCGCGGGTTTGCGCAAATGCGGAAACAATCTGAAAAAATAAAAAATAAAGTTGCTTGAACGATTCACCGTTTTTTTCGCCGCGGTAAATATGCAAAGATAATTACGCAAAATTGAGTTTCCTAACCTCGTTCATATATAAGGATTGTTCGATGTCCAACAATGGCTCGTCACCGCTGGTGCTTTGGTATAACCAACTCGGCATGAATGATGTAGACAGAGTTGGAGGCAAAAATGCCTCCCTGGGTGAAATGATTACTAACCTTTCAGGTATGGGTGTTTCCGTACCGAATGGTTTTGCAACGACCGCCGATGCGTTTAACCTGTTTCTGGAGCAAAGCGGTGTAAACCAGCGCATTTATGAACTGCTGGATAAAACGGATATCGACGATGTCACCGAGCTTGCCAAAGCCGGGGCGCAGATCCGCCAGTGGATTATCGACACTCCTTTCCAGCCTGAGCTGGAAAATGCCGTCCGTGATGCCTACGCGCAGCTTTCCGCGGACGATGCCCATGCCTCTTTTGCTGTGCGCTCCTCCGCCACCGCAGAAGATATGCCTGATGCTTCATTTGCCGGTCAGCAGGAAACGTTCCTCAACGTCCAGGGCTTTGATGCCGTGCTGGTGGCCATCAAGCACGTCTTTGCTTCGCTGTTTAACGACCGTGCAATTTCTTACCGTGTGCACCAGGGTTATGACCACCGCGGCGTAGCGCTTTCTGCTGGCGTTCAGCGGATGGTGCGATCCGACCTGGCCTCTTCGGGCGTCATGTTCTCTATCGACACAGAATCTGGCTTCGATCAGGTGGTGTTTATCACCTCCGCATGGGGCCTGGGCGAAATGGTGGTGCAGGGTGCCGTTAACCCGGATGAATTCTATGTGCACAAACCGACCCTGGCGGCTAACCGTCCGGCTATCGTACGTCGCACCATGGGTTCGAAAAAAATCCGCATGATCTACGCGCCGACCCAGGAACACGGCAAACAGGTGACGATCGAAGATGTGCCGCAGGAACAGCGCGATATTTTCTCACTGACGAACGAGGAAGTGCAGGAACTGGCGAAGCAGGCGGTGCAAATCGAGAAGCACTACGGTCGTCCGATGGACATTGAATGGGCGAAAGACGGTCACACCGGCAAGCTGTTTATTGTGCAGGCGCGTCCGGAAACCGTTCGTTCTCGCGGCCAGGTGATGGAGCGTTATACGCTGCATGCGCAGGGCAAAATCATTGCTGAAGGCCGTGCTATCGGCCATCGCATCGGTGCGGGTCCGGTAAAAGTCATTCATGACATCAGCGAAATGAACCGCATTGAACCTGGTGACGTGCTGGTTACTGACATGACCGACCCGGACTGGGAACCGATCATGAAAAAAGCGGCGGCGATTGTCACCAACCGTGGTGGTCGTACCTGTCACGCGGCAATCATCGCCCGTGAACTGGGGATCCCGGCGGTAGTAGGCTGTGGTGATGCAACCGATCGCATCACCGAAGGCGAGAATGTGACCGTCTCCTGTGCCGAAGGTGACACCGGCTACGTGTATGCCGATATGCTCGACTTTAGCGTTAAGAGTTCCAGCGTCGAAACGATGCCGGACCTGCCGTTGAAGGTGATGATGAACGTCGGTAACCCGGACCGTGCATTCGACTTCGCTTGCCTGCCAAACGAAGGTGTTGGGCTGGCGCGTCTGGAATTTATCATCAACCGCATGATTGGCGTGCATCCTCGCGCGCTGCTGGAATTTGATGACCAGACGCCGGAACTGCAAAACGAAATCCGCGGGATGATGAAAGGTTTTGATTCGCCGCGTGAATTCTACGTCGGTCGTCTGACCGAAGGGATCGCGACGCTGGGTGCGGCGTTCTATCCAAAACGCGTCATTGTGCGGATGTCAGACTTTAAGTCCAACGAGTATGCCAACCTTGTCGGCGGCGAGCGTTACGAGCCGCATGAAGAAAACCCGATGCTGGGCTTCCGCGGGGCAGGCCGTTACGTGGCAGACAGCTTCCGCGACTGCTTCGCACTCGAATGTGACGCGGTGAAACGTGTGCGCAACGAGATGGGACTGACTAACGTTGAAGTGATGGTGCCGTTTGTGCGTACCGTGGCGCAGGCCAAGGCAGTGGTGGAAGAGCTGGCTCGTCAGGGTCTGAAGCGCGGTGAAAACGGGCTGAAGATTATCATGATGTGTGAGATCCCATCCAACGCCTTGTTGGCTGAGCAGTTCCTTGAGTACTTCGACGGTTTCTCTATCGGCTCGAACGACATGACGCAGCTGGCGCTGGGTCTGGACCGTGATTCCGGCGTGGTGTCTGAACTGTTTGATGAGCGTAACGACGCGGTGAAAGCGCTGCTGTCGATGGCGATTCGCGCGGCCAAGAAACAGGGTAAATACGTGGGTATTTGCGGTCAGGGCCCCTCTGACCACGAAGACTTCGCGGCCTGGCTGATGGAAGAGGGGATCGACAGTCTGTCGCTGAACCCGGACACCGTCGTACAGACCTGGCTGAGCCTGGCGGAACTGAACAAGTAATACCCTGCCGGATGGCGGCGTAAATGCCTTATCGGCCTACGGTCAGCATTATTCGTAGGCCGGATAAGGCGCGAGAGCGTCGCCATCCGGCATTCATACCTTGCTCAGGCGCTGAATAATATCCTGACGAAGTTGATACTTCTGAATTTTACCGGCGGCGGTGCGCGGTAATTTATCGACAATCACCAGATGTTCTGGATATTTGTATTTTGCTACCCGCTTGCGGCTAAAGAAGGCCACCACCGATTCCAGCGACAGCGAGTGATGTGGCGGTTTAAGCACCACGTAAGCGCACGACCTTTCCCCTAAACGCTCGTCCGGCATCGCCACCACGCAGGCATCGTGAATACGCGGATGCTGCAATAAAATGTCCTCGACCTCACGGCTGCTGATATTTTCGCCACCGCGCACGATAATATCTTTCTTACGTCCGGTAATCTTAATGTAGCCCGCCTCGTCCATGCGGCATAAGTCACCGCTGTAGTACCAGCCGTCTTGATCCAGTGCTCTGGCAGTCATTTCGGGTTCATCAAGGTAGCCCATAAACACGTTCGGCCCGCGCGAGGCTTCTTCGCCTTCCACGCCAGGTGGCAGCGTATTACGTGCCTCGTCAACCACTTTAATTTCAACGCCCGCAGCGGCGTAGCCGTCGGTATGCATCATGTGGGAAAGCGAATCATCGAGATTCACCACTGCATGCGGTGAGCTTTCGGTCGAGCCGTAAACACTTAACAACTTAATGCCGCGCTGCTGACACTCGCGGGCAATTTTCTGCGGAATGGTGGTGCCCCCGCATAAGAAAAAGCGTAACGATGAGAGGTCGTAAGGCCGTTTTTCCACGCAGCACAGCATGTCATAGACGAAGGGCGTGGCGCCGAGGACGCAGGTACAGCGCTGTTGCTCCAGCAGTTCAAGACAGGCTGTTGGGGTAAAAATATCCAGCAGCACGCTGCGTGCGCCGATTAAAAAGGGGGCCGTGACACCGTGCAGAAAACCGGTGGCGTGCCCCAGCGGTGCAGGCATTAAAAAAACATCCTGCCAGTTGAGGTTAAGGCGGGCGCAGTAGGCGCGTTCGCTGGCGAGAATATTGTTATGGGTCAGCATTACTCCTTTTGGCATACCCTCTGTGCCGGAAGTGAACAGCACGGCGGCTAACGCGTCGGCGTGTACGCTAACGGTGTGGGTTAACGGGGGGGAGGTCAGAAGCTGGCTCAGCGCCAGCGAAGCAGTTGCCGGGGCCAGTTTATCCACGGCAATAATTTGTTGCAGGTGCGGCAACTGATTCTGTAAGGGCAGGATCAGATCCACCGGGCGAGTCTGTTTAAACAGGGTTGGCGCAAAGAAGAGCTTCGCCTTACATTTGTTTAGCACCCATACCAGCTCTGCTTCGCGCCAGGCAGGCAGTAGCGGTACGGAAACGGCACCGGTTTTCAGGCAAGCCAGATAAATCACGGTAAATTCACACCAGCCCGGCAACTGGAAGGCCACACGATCGCCGGGTTGAATGCCGCTGGCTAAAAACCAGGTGGCCAGGCTGCTGGCGGCGCGGTCAAGTGCGGCGTAGGTGTAGGCATCGCCGTGATTATCGACCACGGCAATTTTATCCGGTACGGCCCGGGCGGTCTGGCTCCAGTAATCGCCCAGTGAGGCATCACCCCACAGTCCTTGCTGTCGCCAGGCATGACGACGCTCGGCGTTAAACGTTAATCTGACACTCATTGCTTTGTCCCTGGATGATTGCGGCATACGTCTTGCCGGACGGCGACTGGGCCTTATCCGGCCTGCAACTGGCAATATCCGTTATCCATAACGAAAATCGATGCCAAAAGTGCCGAGCGGGTACGTCCATTGTTCAAGTATTGTTTCGCCGCACAGCACCCGACAGGTTCCGCACTCCAGACATCCGGCGGAATCAAAATGGATATTTCCGGCCTCGTCCTGCTTGTACAGTCCGGCGGGGCAGGCATAGAGCAGTTTGCGAAACTCGTTCAGAACCGGGTGGGTGGCCAGAATAATGTGCGGATGTCCTTCATCAACGTTGAATTTATTGACGCCCAGCTTGACGTCAACGTTCACGGTGTTGTCCTGGTTCATAACGCGGTCGCTCCCTTAATGCCGTCTTTCAGTAAGTTCATTAACCCAATGCGTTTTACATGGGGCATGATCCTTTTGCGCATTGGGGGCGTCGGACGTCCGTCAACGGTGAATATTTCGCTCATGATATCCGCCACCATGCGCGGGTACTGGGTGAACAGACGTGGGTTTTCCATCAGTGCCGGGATCTTGCGAAAATGCTGTAACTCATGCATGACGCAACCCTGCTCGAGGGAGCGCTTGTATTCCATCAAGCTGTTGGCGGAGAAATCCTGGCGTTCTTTCGCCGCGATAGCCGTTTTCGCCGCAGCCTCTGCGGAGGCAATGGCCAAATCCATACCGCGGATTGTATACCCCAGATTCAGGCAGAAGCCGGCGGCATCGCCGACGATCATCACACCGTCATCGACCAGTTTAGGCACCATTGCCAGGCCGCCTTCTGGCACCATATGCGCCGAATATTCCAGCAGTTCACCCCCGGCAATCAGCGGACGAATGGTTGGATGCTGCTTAAAGTCTTCCAGCATTTGTGGAACGCTCTTCGTTGCGTGGGCGATATCGCCCAGCCCACAAACCAGGCCCAGAGAAATTGAATCCTGATTGGTGTACAGAAAACCACCGCCCATCAAGCCGTTTGACGGGGAACCGGCAAACAGCCAGGCTGCGCCGTCGTTGCCCGAAAGATTGAAACGGTCTGCAATGACCGCGGGCGGCAAGCCAATCAACTCTTTAACGCCGACGGCGTAGTGGTGTGCTGAAGCGGGCGGGACCATGCCGAGCGAGCGACCGAGTAGGGAGTTGACGCCGTCAGCGAGGATGACGATGTTAGCCTCCAGAACATCGTCACCGGCCTGAACGCCCGTGACCTTATTACCTTCGCGGAGTAATGCATCGACGCGTACGCCTGGAATAAACTGCGCGCCAGCCTGTTCGGCTTTATCCATTAGCCACGGGTCAAAACGGCTGCGTAAAACCGTGTACGAATCCTGCGTTGCGGCCGTGTTTTTTTCACCATGAAAATCGAGCGTGACGGCGCTTTCTTCGGTTAGAAAGGAGATTTTTTCGCGCGTCACTTTGCGTTCGACAGGCGCTTCCTCGGCAAATCCTGGCATGATGCTTTCAAGGCTGTGTGCATAGAGACGCCCGCCGGTCATGTTCTTACTGCCCGCACGGTTTCCGCGCTCGATGACCAGTACGTCCAGTCCGGCTTTTGCCATTACGTAGCCAGCGACCGCTCCCGCCACGCCAGCACCAACCACAATGGCATCAAATTTTTCATCTGACATGCTTATGCTCCCTTCCCGCCGCGAGCGCAGCGGGAGATGTGGATTAAATGAGGGGGGGGTTAGCGGCTTAACTGTTCGATCAGGGCCGGCACAACTTTGTAGATATCGCCCACCAGGCCGTAATCGGCATAATTAAAGATCGGCGCTTTTTTATCTTTGTTGATGGCGACGATGACTTTTGCACCATTACCGCCGACCATATGCTGGATTTGTCCGGAGATGCCCAGCGTCAGGTACAGGTCAGATTTCAGCAACACGCCGGAAACGCCAATGTAGCGTTCGCGCTCCATCCAGTTTTCGCCTTCAGCAATCGGACGGGAACAACCGACCTCTGCGCCCAGCACGGCCGCCAGTTTATGTACCATCTCCAGATCGGCTTGTGCCACCAGACCGCGGCCGACGCCCACCACGCGTTTGGCTTTGCTGAGATCCACGCTGCTCAGGGGTTTGGCGCGACGCTCCTGACACATAATTTCATGGCGAGGGGGGATGTACGGCGCAGCGGTAACAGGGCAGGTGTGTGCCGGGTTGGCCTCGCTCGACTCCAGTACGCCGGATGCAAGCGTGATAATGGCCAGCGCGCTATTGAGCTTTTCTTTGCCGAATGCCAGACCGCCATACATGCGGTGTTCAACGAACAGTGCGCCAGTATCAAGACTTACCGAGGTGGCGTCATTCACCATCGCCGCATTGAGTTGAATGCTCAGACGCGCGCCAAGGGATTTCGCGCGCTTGGTGGCGGGCATCAGCAGTAAACCGTTGTGATCTTGCAGCAGCGAAGTGAAGGTTTCGGCATAGTTTTCAATGCGCTGTAAGCCGGAAGATTGCTCAAGCACGATAATGCTATCGGCCCCCAGCGGCAGAACCTGATTTGCCTGCTCGCTACCTTGCACAATGATATGGACCTGTTCACCCCATTGACGCGCGCCGGTCATTAATTCTGCGTAGCGTTCAGCGTTATCGCTAAATACCCAGACGTTGGCTAATTTACTCATAATGTTTTCTCTCCGTTGGGCTTAATTCAGGGCTTTTTTCAGGTGGTCGGCCAGTTCAGCAATGGCGTCCGCTGAATCATTTTCCAGAATGATGCGTTTACGCTCGGTTTGTGGCGGAACCGTTATTGCCACCAGTTCCGCTAACGGCGGCACAGGCGTCCAGCCAATATCGCTGGCCTGCCAGGGGGTGACGGCTTTTTTCCCGGCGCCAAGAATGGCTTTCATTGACGGAATGCGCGGCGTGTTGATATCTGACGTGACGCAAAGCACGGCGGGGAGCGGGAGTTCAAGCACTTCGATCTCGTTCTCAAGCGTGCGCTCGACCAGAATCCGCTCACCGTGACGTTCAATCTTGCTCACCGCGTTGACGACGGGCAACTGCAGGAGTTCGCCTACCAGCAAGCCCACCTGCTGTGCATAGATATCGCCCGACCCTTCGCCGAATAACATCAGGTCACATTCGATTTTTGTTGCGGCGCAGGCCAGCGCCTGGGCGGTATCTCTGGGCAGTGCATGTTCCAGTTGCGCATCCTGGACCATAAACAGGCTGTCCGGCCCGCGGGACAAGACGTCTTTACGCACTTTGGAGTTTTGCAACAGCGAGCCGCCAACCGTTAAGGCGACGATCTCGTCACTTTCTGCAGCCAGTTGCGCTGCGGCTTCGATGGCGTTTAAGTCAAATTGGCTGATTTTGGCTTCGGCTCTGTCGAAATTAAGCGAACGCTCAGGGGTAACGACAATGTCCTGTTCTTCAGGGACCAACTTAAAGCAGGTGACTATTTTCATGGCATCTCCGGTGAATCATGTTCAGATGATGACGGGGAGCGTCATTATCGGCAGTAGGGAAAGTTGACTGAAATTAGTGTGCGGCAGGTGAGGGGCATTTTCGACGGGACAATCTGTTTTCGTTTCCAACAATCTTGCAAAAAAAAGTGTCGACCGGACGCTTTACTGATAAGCGCTGATTAAACGTCATGGGGGGCGGCAATAAACAGAAAAAACGCGCAGGATGTGAAAATTGCGAAATGCATCATGTTTTTAATCAACATATGATTATTTATGTTTCTGTTATGTGAATAATTGACGGCTAAATAATAACATTTATGCTTTTTATTAATTTTAAAACGTTAATAAGCTGTGCGGATAATGCCTGTTGACTATGCGTACCATCTTGCAGGAGGCCCCAATAATTTTGTTTCTTCAGGGTGAAATAACGTTGTATAACATGCTCAGTCCCTTTATTTCATCGCTATTATTCATCCAAAATTATCCGGTCTTAAGGTGGAGGTTGTCATGTATCAACGATGTTTTGATAATGCCATGGAAACCCTTTTTGAGCAGGGGAAAACCCCTGTGTTTTCACGCTTCGTCATCAGCGACGATCCGAACTGGGAGTCAGGCCACCATGTCCATGACAATGAAACCGAGCTCATTTATGTCAAAAAAGGTGTCGCCAGGTTCATTATCGACTCGTCACTGTATGTTGCCCACGCCGGCGATATTGTGGTGATAGAGCAAGGCAGGCTGCATGCGGTCGCGTCTGACAGCAGCGCACCGGCTACCACCTACACTTGCGCACTGGCAGGATTCCGCTTTAACGGCTGGCAGGATAACCAACTGCTGCAGGCGCATTCGTGCCCGGTTATCAGCGTCGGACAGGGAAAGGAGGTGATTAAAAGTATTTTTAATGAACTGAGTATTATGCTGCCACGAAGCAAAAATAACCCGACCTCGACGGCTTACGCAGCTTTCGCCTATGCGTTAACCGTGCTGTATTATGAAAATTTCAAAAATGCGTACCGTTCGGAGCAGGGATATATTAAAAAAGATATCTTAATTAAAGATGTGCTGGTGTATTTAAATAACAACTTTCGGGAAAAAATTACACTTGAACAGTTGTCAAAAAAATTTCGCGCCAGCGTTAGTTACATTTGTCATGAATTTACTAAAGAGTATCGGATCTCACCGATTAATTATGTTATTCAGCGGCGAATGACGGAGGCTAAATTTTCTCTGACCAATACCGAATCATCACTGGCAGAAATTTCGTGGCGAGTGGGATATGAAAATGTCGATCACTTTGCCAAACTCTTTCAGCGCCACGTAGGCTGCTCGCCCAGCGAGTATCGCAAGCAATTTAAAAACAATCTGCTTGAGCAGGAATGCCTGATGCCGGAGATCTAATTAGCGGTTTTCTGCGTGCCCGGTAAGTTTGACGCCTACCGGGCCATTAACGCTTACTTGTTCTGGTAATCTTTCAGGATCTGACGGCCCGCAACGTAAATCATGATTTCATCCGTGCCGCCGCCAATGCGCTCACAGCGTACGTCGCGCCAGAAGCGGGACACGCGAGCCTCATCGGTATACCCCAGTCCTCCCATAATTTGAATCGCGTCGTCAATCACTTCCATCGCCGTACGCGCGCAGTACAGTTTTGCCAGCGCAGCGCTGGTCCTCAGTGATTGCTTCTGATCGGCCTGCCAGGCGACCTTCAACACCATATTGCGCATGTTTTCGATTTTAACCGCCATTAACGCCAGTTTTTCCTGGATCATCTGGTTGTGGCCGATCGGCTTGCCGAAGGCAATTCGTTGATTAGCATAACGCGCGGCATCTTCGAAGGCACACTCGGCAAAGCCGGTACTGCGTGCGGCGTTGATCAGCCGTTCCATTTCGAAGTTGTACATTACGTTGAGGAAGCCCATGCCTTCTTCACCAACCCTATCGCTTTCGTCAACTTCAACGTCGTCGAGGTAGACTTCGCAGGTGCTTAACATGTGCCAGCCGATCTTGTGCAACGGGTTCACCTTAATACCCGGTTTACTGGAATCGACCCACCACAGCGTAAAGGCTTTCTTCGGATCTTTTGGCTCCGGGTCGCGGGCCAGTACCAGCATGTACGGGTACTCTTTAGCACCGGTAATGAACGTTTTTTGCCCGTTGAGATACACTTTGCCGTTTTTTCGCGTGTAGCTGGTGGTGGCACTGTTGTTGTCAGATCCGGCACCCGGTTCGGTTAACGCCAGCGCATATGCGGGATCACCGGTTTCCATGGTGCTTTCCGCCGTTTTGCGTAACTGCTCGGCGGAACCAAAACGGAGCATGCTGTGAATACACTGCCCGTTAGTGATTAAAAATGCCGGAGCGCCGCATTTTGACACTTCCATCAGCGCCAGCATCTGGGTGACATAATCTGCCGGTATGCCGCCGAACTCTTCCGGCACGCCCAGCATCGAAATACCGTTATCCGCAAGGGCGCGCATAAACTCTTTTGGGTAGGTGGCGGTCTGATCGCAAGTGCGGAAATATTCTTCCGGAAAATGGCTGGTGATCAGTTCGCGAATGCTGGCAAGCAGCAGCTCTTGTTCTTCAGTTAACGAAAAGTCCATTAGGGTACTCCTTTTAATTGGCTGCGTCGGGCAAGACAAAACCCATGGGGGTATTGATAAATAATCTTTCGTCCATCAGTTTTAACTCAGGAGAAATAACCGGGGTGAAATCCATTTTGTCCAGAATATCGTCTTGCAAAGAAACACCGGGGGCAATTTCTACCAAATGGAGACCATCCTCTTTTAAGGTAAAGACGGCACGTTCGGTGATGTAACGCACCTCTAATCCGCGTTCGAGAGCAATTTTTCCACTGAAGGTTATTTCAGGTAATTCACTGACGAATTTTTTCACCCGACCTTCCTGGACAATATTCAGCTTGCCGTCGGCGACGTCTGTTTTCAGACTTCCGGCAGTGAGTGTGCCGCAGAAAATAATTTTCTTGGAAGTGGCGCTAATATCGATAAATCCACCGGTGCCCATAATCTTGCCATTGAATTTATGTACGCCGACGTTGCCGTGGCTGTCCACTTCAGCAAAACTCAAATAGCACACATCCAGACCGCCGCCGTGGTAGAAATCGAACTGGGTGGTCATATCCATAATGGCACGGGTGTTAACGTTGGCACCGAAGGCAATGCCTTGCGAGGTTATCCCTCCCACTGGGCCGGTTTCGACCGTCAGAATAAAGTCGTCGGCGCAGCCTTCTTCACGAGCAACCAGACCAATACCGTCAGCGATACCGACCCCAACGTTACCCACCGCGCCTTTGCGCATTTCGAACAGGGCGCGCCTGGCCACCAGTTTGCGCTGGTTGAGCGGCAGGGCGATTTGCTGGCTGTCATCAAGGACAAAGTCGCCGGAAATAAAACGGTTAACCGGCGCCCCGCCATACAGTTGGGTCTGATCAGGGTCAACCACCACGATGTCCACCAGATAGCCCGGGATCCGCACCGCTTTGGGGTGTAAGGTGGCTTTCTTGACCATTTTTTGTACCTGCATCATGACGATGCCGCCGTGGTTATGCACGGCCTGGGCAATCACCAGTGCATCGAGGTACATCACCTCATCCTCAAACGTGGCGTAGCCTTCGCTGTCACAGGTGGTAGCGCGAATGAAGGCGATGGTGGGCGCGATGGCCTTGTAGTAGAGGTACTCCTTGTTGTCTATCTCCACCAGTTTGATCAGATCGTCGGTGGTTACGTCATTGAGCTTGCCGCCCTGCTGGCGGGGGTCAACAAACGTGCCGATCCCAATATCACTCAGAATACCCGGCTGGTGGGCTGCGGCTGCACGCAACGTTTGCGTCAATACGCCCTGAGGATAGTTATAGGCGGCGATTTTATTTTGTTCAGCTAAATCGGAAATGCGCGGTGATTGCCCCCAATGTCCGCATAGCGCCCATTTGACCAATCCTTCTTGTGCCAACGGGCTAATACCCCGGTCGGCGCGATCGCCCAATCCCGTCGGACTAATTAGCGATAAATTACGCGGAGTTTGACAGGTTTTATATTTTTCGGCCAGTGCGCTAATTAATGTGGTGGCCTCCAGAATACCGCCGCCGGCGCCTAATACGCAGAGCGTGGCTTCATCAGGAATATAATCAACTGCATCCGCTGCCGATAATACCGGCACCCGACCGTTAATACGTTCAGGTCTGTTAAGTTTCATATAAACTCCAGGTTACAGGCGTGAGGCTGCCTATCGTTTTATTCGATAAAAGAAATTTATTTATTTTAAAAATAACTAACCGTCTGCCCGATATTCAAAATAATATGAATAACAGGGCAGGGGGGGGTATTTAAAACAGTACAGAAATATTCTGTTATTAAGCCTGATGTAAAATGGTCAGTACGCTGCGCAAATCGGAAACCGAGATCTGCCCGGGCGCGGAGGCTTTTTTCACCGCACCAAAGGTCGCCGCAGAACCAAAAACTTCACCCGCCAGTCGCGAAATTACGCCGGTTTTGGCCATCGACATAGTAATGATTGGGCGGTCGGCGTAGTGCTCCTGCATCTCAAGCGTAGCGCTAAGCAGCGTCAGGACATCCGTCTTGTTTTGTGGCATCAGCGCAATTTTCGGGATATCTGCGCCCAGTTCCTGCATTTTACGCAGCCGCTGGATAATCTCTTCTGACGCCGGTGTTTTGTGGAAATCATGATTCGACATAATCACCAAGACCTGCTTCGCGTGCGCATGCTCGACGGTGGCTTTGACCTGTTCATCGCCGGTGAACAGCTCCAGATCGATCATATCCACCAGCCCGCTATCCACCGCCGCACGGTTAAGCGCAATATAGTCTGCAACAGACAGCGCCTGTTCACCGCCTTCTTTGGCGCTGCGGAAGGTGAAAAGTAGCGGCTTATCGCTCATCACGTCGCGGATCGTGCGGGCTGCTTCCAGCACCGCGTCAATGGAAGAGACATCGGCAAAATGGTCAACACGCCATTCCAGGATGTCGAAGTCCGCGTCGCGGTAGGCCAGCGCTTCGGTTTTTACCGTGGCGATGTCTTTACCCATTAACGAAACAATGATCTTCGGCGCACCCTCGCCAATCACGAGGTTTCTTACGGTTACGGTTTTCATTGATTACCCTTTAAAAATTCACAGATTGTTGCCCGTCAGGCGGCAAACCCCATAACCTGCTTAACGTATTCCAGCGGAAAATCTTTCCCGGTCCACAATTTGAACTGCTCAGCACCTTGCCATAACAACATGCCGTAACCATCAATGGTTTTGCAACCGGCACGCTGCGCCTGCTGCAGTAACTTGGTCATATGCGGATTGTAGACGCATTCGGTTACCAGCAGATCCGGGCGTAGGAGCGATTCATCGCTAACAATGGATTCGTTTTCCAGTGGTTTCATGCCGACTTTTGTGCCGTTGGTCAAAATGTCTGCACTGGCCAGAGCCTCGGCGAACGCCTGTTGGTCGGCCAGATCGATAACGGTCACCACACAGTCGGTGTTTTCATTCACGCGTTTGGCGAACTCAAGCGCCTTGCTAAAGAAATCATCCTGACGGTTAAACAGTTTAATCTCTTTAATGCCCTCAATGGCGGCCTGTGCGCCGATCGCGGTCGATGCACCGCCCGCGCCCAACAGTACCATGGTTTTGCCTTTTATATCGAAGCCGCTTTCCTTAATGGCGCGAATATGGCCGGTGCCGTCGGTGTTGTAGCCACGAAGATAGCCATTGTCATTGACGATGGTATTGATGGCACCGACCAGTTTAGCGGCTGGGGTTAATTCATCGACATATTCGCACGCCAGCTGTTTATTGGGCATCGAGACGCCGGTACCGCGCATCTTTAACGCTTTCAACCCTTCAATGGCACCCGCAAAGGTTGTGTTATCGACTTCAAATGCCATATAGGTAAACGGCAGTCCGGCTTTTTCCAGCGCCTTATTTTGCATTTCTGGCGACAGGCTGTGTCTGATGGGGTAGGCCATCAGGCCAATCAGTTCATATTTTGCAGTAACATCCATTTTTAACTCCTTGTGAACTCTTTATTGAAAATAACGTTCGCCCAACCGCACATCGTTTTTGGGTATATCAAATACGCGGTAGTAACGGATAAAGACGATAATGGCCGTGATAAATGCCAGCAGGGCAAAGACCAGATCGAGCAAAATAATGTATTGCAGGCCGATGTTAGACAGGTATCCGGTGATCAGCGGGATAATGAAGTTAGCAACGCCGCCCATCATCATATAAACGCTGGTGACTTTGGCTTTGCTCTTCGGGAAGAACTCCGACATCACCGAGACGCCCAGTTGTAAAATACCGCCAGCGGCAGAGAACCCGATGAGAAATGAGCCTGCGTTACAAACCAGCGGCGAGGGGTACAAATAGATAACCGCTGCTGTAATCGTTGCCAGCCCGGCGTTAAAGACGTTGGCCCAGATCGGACGGACTAATTTCTTCAGCAGTGCAGCAAAAATAAACACGCAGACCAGGGAACCCATACTGTAGTAAGAGATGGTTTTCAGCGCGTCGGCTTCGGCCATCCCGGCAAAAGCCATGGCGTATTTCGGCATCCACACCACGATGACGTAAAAGGTTGAAAATGCGGCCACGCCGAACATCACTGATGCCACACCTTCCAGCCACACCAGCGGCTTACTGTTCATCTGCGGCAGATCTTTCGCCACGCCTGCGTCCACCACTTGGCTGGGGAAGCGACTCTTGAGCAGCATTAAGGTAATCACCACGAACAGGATGCCCGGGACAATGACGGCATAGCCGTACCAGATATGATTCAATAACATGGTGCTGACAACGAGCGGGTAGATCATCTGCCCAAAAGACACCATCGCCTTCACCAGAATAACCGCCGAACCGGACGCTTTGGGGAAGCACTCCATTAACGCCGGATAGCCACCGGTATCCAGCGCGGAGTTGGCGACGCCCACACAAACCGCCAGAATAAAAGCAATCATCAGATTTGGGCTGGCGGGAATACCGAAGAAGAACAGCATATAAAGAATGACGCCTAACAGGATAATGGCCCGACGACCAAATTTATCGGAGAGTACGCCAAAGAATAAAATACTGACCAGACGGCCCAATCCGATACCGGAAATTAAATAGGCAATCCCCGCATTGTCGGTGGAAAACTTCTCTGCCAGGGAAGTCATGTTTTGTGCCAGCGTAATGACACTAATGCCATGCAGGAAATAACTGAGATAAATACAGGTTATTGCCAGAAGAAATGGCGTATTAAAAGCCTTGCTCTGAGACATTTCGCATAACTCCTTGCAGATTTTAATAGGGTTCGTTTTCATCGTAATAATATTGATTGCGATGATGATGTCATTACTATACCGAGTGACGGATGCTGTACCTACATAGCATGACGCTTAAGTGACCAGGTATATTGCATAGCAAAGTGTGAAATTAATTCTTCCTGTTGCCGTTTTGCTGTTGTTTTAAATAGTCCGCAAATTATTTTGCAGACGGGGGGAACAATATTGCATCCGTGCTATTCGGCGAGTGGCGCCATTTTTAATGGATACTTTGTCGCCATGCGGCTGCGATAACCAATGAACAGTGCCAGCAAGAAGCCGATGGCAGCCATGCCGGTATCAAACCACATGATATGGGCAATGCTGGATTGTGAGAGTTTTGCCGTAATCAAGGGAATGGTGAAAGTGGCAATACTGCCCGCACTGTAATAGATCCCGGTGGCTTTACCCTTGGCATGCGGGAAGCGCGCCGCCATCAGCGTTAGCCCGATTTGCACCACGCCGCCAGCAGATGAAAAACCGATGACAAAAGCAAACGCGATCACCACCGTTGGTGTAGGGTGCAGGCAGACCGCCAGCAGAGCAATAAACGAGATGAAGGTGTAAAGCATTAACAGCGTCGGTGCGCGTTCGGCCTTCCTCGCCAGCGGGGCGGTGATCAGCACGCACAGTAGCGAACCGCACGTGTAAACGCTCAACAGCTTGATGGATAACGTATAGGACATGCCAGCGACAAACTGACCGTACTGAGCCAGCCACTGGCTCACCAGGTAAAAGGTGGCCATTGAGATGTAGCCGTACAGGGTGTAGCTGCCAAGATCGATCAGGGAACAACGATGCGTAGCCATCGTTGTTTCGGGTGCTTCCTTGACGGTGGGTTGGCGTCCCGGATGCGCAGGAAATCGGCAGCGAAATAAAAATATGCCGTTGGAAATCATGATGCCTGCCGCCAGCAGGAAGGACCAGCCAAACCAACATTCACCCCACACCAACAGACTGATGAACATCGGCAACAGGAACTGGCCGCTGGAGACAAAGGCTTTAATCAGAATATTCGCGGTGCTGGGTGTGCGGGGAAATGCCTCCATCAGGCTGGGGTATGTTCCCGCATCGAGAAAACTGTTCGCCATCCCGGCTAAAAAACCAAACGCGTAGGCAATGTAAATATTGTGCGTATTGATAATACCCACGAAGAAACAGAGATAGCAGGTCATGCCGAGCAGGATAAACGGCCTGCGCCCATAGCGATCGGAGAGTAAACCCGCCAGTAATAAGACGCTTAATCGACCAATGCCGAGAGAAGAAATGACAATCGACACGCCTGCCGCATTGGTTTGCCACTGTTGTTCCAGTGAGGACATATTGAGGCTCATCAAAATGACCCCCATACCGTGTACCAGATAATTAAGGTACAGCCCTATCGCAGTGGCGAAATAGGTATTTTTCATAATGTGTTACTCAGCGAAGAGGCTAAAGGGTGTGGCGTCGCAGTTTCCTAGCACAAACGCTCGAGATCATGGGCAAAAAGTTCAACTGCCGTCGATTGATAAATTTTCCAGTCGAGGAAATTATCGTTGTGATAGACCGCCTGAAAAGACATCAGGTCGGGGAAAAAACGCATCGTATTATTACCAATACGATTGTTGATTTTTTCGATGATGGCATTAATTCGCATTTTGCGCTTTGTTTTCATTTCTGCACAGCGCTGTACAATGCTCTCTGGTATATCACGATCACCATTTTCCCATTGTTGCCAGGCGGTAACATTGCCATCACCTGCAATATAAATCGCACTTTCTTCAATCGATAGCGCAAAAAGGTGGCGGAATGCCTGCAATTCGAATGCGTTCATCATGTCATCACTTAATAAAAACGGTGGAGTAGTAATAACATTACTGCGAATATTTCAACTTGAAGAGAGTCACAGTATCTTGTGCAATATTATTTGTTATTAATCTGTGAATACGACGGTGATTGGCCTTTCAGGTCGCGAGTAAATCACCCCTTGCGGCCGATCACATTAACTAAATAACGTAATCCCACTGGCTATTTCCGCAATTGTTCACGTTGTCGCGCCTCTCGATACTTGTCAGAGCAATGGTTGATGGAGAGAGGGGAGTTACAATGATGAGTATTTACAAGGATGCAAAACGGCCGGTGCACGAACGCGTGACCGATTTGCTGGCGCGCATGACACCTGAAGAGAAGTTCGCACAAATGCATGCTTACTGGTTGGTGCTATCTGAAAAGGGCGACCATCGGGAACGCAGCGACATGAGTGACGAGTTTGCCGGTGTGAGCGGTCAGGCAGCACTCACCGAGCGACTGAAAATGGGTGTTGGACAGATTACGCGCCCGCTGGGTACCCATATCGTTGAGGCAAAAACGGGCGTGCGGGCGGCGAATCGTTTACAAAAGATGTTAGTGGAAGAGACGCGACTGGGCATTCCCGCGCTGTTTCATGAGGAGTGCCTGGTGGGGTTGTTATGTAAAGATGCCACCCTGTTTCCCTCGTCGCTGAACTACGGTTCAACCTGGGATCCTGAACTGGTCAAGCGTGCCGCCAGGCAGATTGGCCTGGAGGCGCGTTCAACCGGATGCCGCCAGGGGCTGGCACCGGTGCTGGATGTCTCACGCGATGTCCGCTGGGGTAGGACGGAAGAAACCTTTGGTGAAGATCCATGGCTAGTGGGGGTAATGGCCTGTGCCTATGTGCAGGGCTTACAGGGCGAAAAACGCGATGTGCTGGCGACGCTGAAGCATTATGTCGGGCATTCGTTCAGCGAAGGTGCGCGCAACCATGCGCCCGTGCATCTGGGATTCTGTGAGCTTAACGATACCTTCCTGCTGCCGTTCGAGATGGCGGTTAAATTGGCCAATGCCGGATCGGTAATGCCTGCCTATCATGATATTGATAACCAGCCGGGGCACAGTGACAATTATCTGTTAACCACCGTTTTGCGCGAGCAATGGGGATTTGATGGGATTATTGTGGCGGATTACGGTGGTGTGAGTTTGCTGCATCAGCATCATGGCGTGTCGCATGATGCTGCGCAATCTGCAGCGCTGGCCTTTAATGCCGGGTTGGACGTTGAGTTGCCGAAAGACGACTGCGCCCGCCATTTAGCTACGGCGGTTGAGCGTCGACTGATGACCATGACCAAAGTCGATGAGATTGTCTCCCGCATCCTGACGGAGAAATTCCGTCTTGGCCTGTTCGAACAGCCGTATACCGATGTGTCCGCGATTGACCTACAGTCCGATGAGGCACGCAAGGCAGCGCGTGATGTTGCCACTAGCTCGATAACGCTACTGGAAAATAACGGTATTTTGCCGCTGCAGGGCAGACCGCGCGTTGCGGTGATCGGCCCCACGGCGGACGACCCGCTGGCGCTGCTCAGTGGTTACAGCTTCCCGGTGCATCTGATCATCAGCGATATGGCTGACAGCGCCGTGCAGGTGACGACCCCGCTGGCCGCGCTGCGCCACTATCTGGGCGATGACCATATCGACTATGCGAAGGGCTGTCATATCATAGAGAAACGGTTGGCGGGCGCACCGGTGTTTCCCGGTGACAGCAGTGGCAAACCGATGCAGTCCTCCCCGGTTTCCACTGACCAACGTTTGATTCCTGAAGCGGTTGCCGTCGCCCGTCGCAACGATGTGGCGGTGGTCTGTGTCGGCGATCTGGCCGGACTTTTCCAGAGCGGCACGGTGGGAGAAGGCTCGGATACAGACAGCCTCACTCTGCCGGGTGTACAGCAACAACTACTGGAGGCTCTGGTGGCGACGGGTAAACCGGTTGTTGTGGTGATGACAGGCGGTAGGCCATACAACCTGCAGGGGCTGGAGGACCATGTCGCCGGACTGTTAGTGGCCTGGGCGCCGGGTCAGGAAGGTGGCTGGGCTATTGCCGATGTGCTGACCGGACGGGCTGAGCCGCTGGGCAGGCTGGTGGTTAGCGTGCCGAAAAGCGCAGGTGCTATGCCCTATTACTACAATCACAAACTGAAAAGCGGCGGAACGCCGTTTGCGTTCCACTTTGGATCCCGCTATCCCTTCGGCTACGGCAAAGGCTGGACCGATTTTGCCTGTGAGGAGGTAGCAGCGCTGGCGAAGGATGTCCCGGTGGAAGGCGAGATTGCTTTGCAGGTAACGTTAAGTAACCGTGGCGAGCGCAGGGGAAGTGAAGTGGTGCAGGTGTATGTCCACGATAAAGTGGCTTCGATGGTACGCCCCGTTAAAGAGCTGAAAGCGTTTCAGCGCCTCACGCTGGAGCCCGGTGCACGCGCGACGCTGACCTTTTATGTGCCGGTGGATATGCTTAACTTCACCCGCCGGGATGGCAAACGGGTGGTTGAACCTGGCGAGTTCGACCTGATGGTCGGGAATTCATCTGCGAACATCTGGGCGAGCACGACGGTCAATGTGGTTGGTACGCTACAGATTATGCCGAAGAAATGGCAGATGATGAGCCGTTGCGTGGTGAGCTGCGAGTAAATGTTAAAAAAAAGCCCATCGTGGGAGATGGGCAAAGACTACACACAGCAATTCGTTGTTTCACTCAGGGGATTTCCATGCTTATAAATCAATGTGTTGATCTAAAGCCTTGAGACAATAGTAGGCATGTCGATTTTTTACGTCGATCAGATTCATCTCAATAGTTTAAAAACTGTAAAGAAATTGCGACACAAATGAGAGTTTTAAGGCAGGAGGCGTGGGATTGGGGCAATGAGTGCTGAAGCATCAATAAGCAGCGTTAAACAATCAGGCGGCGATGCCGCCTGATTTCAGGGTTATTTGTTGTTTTCGATTTCAGCGATTTCTTCGAGGATTTCGTCCGGATCGTTACCTGGAGCCGGGGCTTCGTTCACCCAAGCAGAGAACAGACGCCAGGATACCGCCAGGACCACTGGGCCGATAAACAAGCCAATCATGCCGAAGGCAATTAACCCGCCGATGACACCCGACAGGATGAGGATCAGCGGTAAATCGGCGCCCATACGAATCAGCATCGGGCGGATTACGTTATCCAGCGTGCCGACCACGGCACTCCAGACCAGCAGCACCGTGCCCCAGGTGGAGTCCCCCGTCCAGTACAGCCAGATAATGGCCGGGATTAGCACCGGTAGAGGACCCAACTGCACCAGGCAGGACAGGATCATCAACACCGCCAGCAGCGTGGCGTACGGCACACCCGTTACCGCCAGACCAATACCCCCGAGAACGGCCTGCACCAGTGCGGTGACGACCACACCCAATGCCACCGCGCGGATCGCTTGTGCCGCCAGCAAAATAGCAGCATCACCACGCTTAGAAGCCAGGCGACAGGCGAAGTGCCGAATCCCTAATGCCACCTGCTCGCCGCGCCAGTAGAGCAGGGCGCTGAACAGCAGCATCAGGCCACAGTGCATCATAAAGCGACCAATATGCGCGGCCTGACCAACAAACCAGGTCGTTGTGGAACCGATATAAGGACGCACTTTGGCCATAATTGCCGCGCCGCCCATATCCAGCAGGCTGTGCCATGCGCCATAAATTTTGGCGCCCACTAATGGAATACTGTTCAGCCACTCCAGGTCCGGCAACGTCATATCGCCCGCGGTTACGGCATGGATCAACGGTCCGCTGCCATCAACAATACTGTTGACCAATAGCGCGATGGGAATGATAAACAAAAGGACCAGCAGCAGGGTCATTACCAGCACGGCCAGAGAACGGCGTCCCCATAACAATTTTTGTATGCGTATCAAGATAGGCCAGGTCGCAATGACCACGGTTCCAGCCCACGCAAAACCAAGGATAAAGGGCTGCACTATCCACAAACAGGCCACAATCAGGATGGCTAAAAACAGCACCGAGAGCAGCACTTGTGCGATATCCCTGGGCTGACGGAAATTTACCATAAATACTTTTTCACCTTTTCTGTACGTCAGGACGTTGACGCGACGTGAACGCTAAAACCCCACCCTATAATGATGAGCAATTTCAGCGGTTTTTAACAGCCAGATTCTGCCTTTAAATCTGCCGGGCGTATTAGAAAAAAATGTGATACAACAAACAAAGCAACACGCAAACGATTAAATTCACAACACAGACCGCAGGAAAGGGTCACTATAATGATTCCACAAATTTCTCAGGCACCTGGTGTCGTTCAACTGGTGCTTAATTTTTTGCAGGCGCTGGAGCAGCAAGGGTTTACGGGCGACACGGCAACGAGCTATGCCGATCGCCTGACAATGTCGACAGATAACAGCATTTATCAGCTTCTTCCTGATGCCGTGGTTTTTCCCCGTTCAACGGCGGATGTGGCGCTGATCGCCCGTCTGGCGGCAGAACCTCTCTTTTCCTCGTTGATTTTTACCCCGCGCGGCGGCGGCACGGGTACCAATGGTCAGGCGCTGAATCAGGGCATTATCGTGGATATGTCCCGTTATATGAGCCGCATTATTGAAATCAATCCGCGGGAGGGTTGGGTACGGGTCGAAGCCGGGGTGATAAAAGACCAGCTTAACCAGTATCTAAAGCCGTACGGCTATTTCTTCGCACCAGAATTGTCGACCAGTAACCGGGCAACGCTTGGCGGGATGATCAACACCGATGCGTCCGGACAGGGCTCGTTGGTATACGGTAAAACCTCCGACCACGTACTGGGCGTACGTGCGGTACTGATGGGCGGCGATATCCTTGATACGCAGCCGATGCCGGTGGAACTGGCTGAAATGCTCGGTAACACCAATACCACCATCGGGCGCATCTATAAGACCGTTTACCAGCGCTGCCGCGAAAATCGTCAGCTGATCGTGGATAAGTTTCCGAAGCTGAATCGGTTTTTAACCGGCTACGATCTGCGGCACGTCTTTAACGATGAGATGACCGAGTTTGATTTAACCCGCATCCTCACCGGTTCCGAGGGCACGCTGGCATTTATTACCGAGGCTCGCCTCGATATCACGCCATTGCCGAAAGTGCGGCGGCTGGTCAACGTCAAATATGACACATTTGATTCCGCTTTGCGCAATGCCCCGGTAATGGTTGACGCGCGCGCGCTGTCGGTAGAAACCGTGGACTCCAGGGTGCTGAATCTGGCACGCGAAGACATTGTCTGGCATTCGGTTAGCGAACTGATTACCGATGTACCGAATAAAGAGATGTTGGGACTGAATATCGTCGAGTTTGCCGGTGACGACGAAGCATTGATTGATGAGCAGGTCAGCGCGTTGTGTGAACGCCTGGACGGTTTAATTGCCCGTCAGGAAGCTGGCGTTATTGGCTGGCAGCTGTGTACTGAGCTGGCGGGCGTGGAGCGTATCTACGCGATGCGCAAAAAAGCCGTCGGTCTGCTGGGTAATACAAAAGGGGCCGCCAAGCCGATTCCGTTCGCGGAGGATACCTGCGTACCGCCTGAGCATCTGGCGGATTATATCGCGGAGTTCCGCGCGCTGCTTGACGGCCACGGCCTGAGCTATGGCATGTTTGGTCACGTGGATGCCGGGGTGTTACACGTCAGGCCTGCGCTGGACATGTGCGATCCGCAGCAGGAAGTGCTGATGAAACGCATTTCTGATGACGTGGTGGCATTGACGGCAAAATACGGCGGCCTGCTGTGGGGCGAACACGGCAAAGGATTCCGCGCGGAGTACAGTCCGGCTTTCTTTGGCGATGAATTGTACGGTGAACTGCGCAAGGTTAAGTCGGCGTTTGATCCGCAAAACCGACTGAACCCTGGTAAAATATGCCCACCGGAAGGCGTCGATGCGCCGATGATGAAAGTCGATGCGGTTAAACGCGGTACCTACGATCGCCAGATCCCACTGGCCGTAAGGCAGGAGTGGCGTGGGGCGCTGGAGTGTAACGGCAACGGGTTATGTTTTAACTTCGATGCCAACAGCCCCATGTGCCCGTCGATGAAAATCAGCATGAACCGAATTCACTCCCCCAAAGGACGCGCAACGCTGGTACGGGAATGGTTACGCCTGCTGGCTGACCGCGGCATTGATCCGGTTCGTCTGGAAAAAGAGTTACCGGAAAAAGGTGCCAGCTTGCGCACGTTAATTGCCCGCACGCGTAACAGCTGGCATGCGCGCAAGGGGGAGTACGATTTCTCGCACGAAGTCAAAGAGGCGATGTCCGGCTGTCTGGCGTGTAAAGCGTGTTCCACGCAGTGCCCGATCAAAATTGACGTCCCGGAGTTCCGCTCTCGCTTCCTGCAACTGTACCACACGCGTTATTTACGCCCGCTGCGCGATCACATGGTGGCAACCGTCGAAAGCTATGCGCCGCTAATGGCGCGTGCGCCAAAAACATTCAACTTCTTCATTAACCAGCCGCTGGTGCGTACGCTGGCCAAAAAGCATATTGGCATGGTGGATTTGCCGCTACTGTCCGCGCCGTCGTTACAACGTCAGCTGGTCGGGCACCGCTCCGCCAATATGACGCTGGAACAGCTCGAGCTATTGAGTCAGGAACAGAAAGCCCGCACTGTGCTGGTGGTCCAGGATCCGTTCACCAGCTATTACGATGCGCAGGTGGTAGCTGATTTTATCCGCCTGGTGGAAAAACTCGGTTTACAGCCGGTCCTGCTACCGTTCTCGCCTAATGGCAAGGCGCAGCACATTAAGGGCTTCTTAAACCGTTTTGCCAAAACGGCGAAAAAGACCTCTGAATTTCTCAATCGGGTGGCGACGTTGAACATCCCAATGGTCGGCGTCGATCCGGCGCTGGTATTGTGCTATCGCGATGAATACAAGCTGGCGCTTGGCGATCAGCGTGGAGACTTCCATGTACTGTTGGTGAACGAGTGGCTGTCAACTGTCCTGGCCTCTCAGCAGCCTGCCGCTGTTGCGGGTGAGCCGTGGTATTTCTTTGGACACTGCACCGAAGTAACGGCCCTGCCGGGTGCGCCAGCGCAGTGGGCGGCCATTTTTGCCAAATTTGGCGCGCAGCTGGAAAACGTCAGTGTCGGGTGCTGCGGCATGGCGGGCACGTACGGTCATGAAGTGAAGAATCACCAGAACTCGCTGGGCATCTATGAGCTATCATGGCATCAGGCGATGCAGAGACTACCGCGCAATCGCTGTCTGGCTGCGGGATATTCTTGTCGCAGCCAGGTGAAACGCGTGGAAGGCACGGGCGTTCGCCACCCATTACAGGCACTGCTGGAGATTATTGGATGATCTGGAAACGTGAAGTTTCACTCGAGGCGCTCAATGCCATGGGTGAGGGAAATATGGTTGGTCTGCTTGATATTCGTTTTGAGCACATTGGTGACGATACGCTGGAAGCCACAATGCCGGTGGATCACCGGACCAAACAGCCTTTTGGCCTGTTACACGGTGGCGCGTCGGTGGTGCTGGCCGAAAGCATTGGCTCGGTGGCCGGCTATTTATGCACTCAAGGTGATCAAAAAGTGGTGGGTCTTGAGGTCAATGCCAACCATATCCGCTCCGCGCGGGAAGGGAGAGTGAGAGGGGTGTGCAGCGCGCTGCATACCGGTTCTCGTCATCAGGTCTGGCAAATCGAAATCTTCGATGAGCAGGGACGGTTATGCTGTACCTCGCGTCTGACGACCGCTATTTTGTGACGCATGTTGCGTTTGGTCATTATCTGCGCAGGGAAAGGTGCTATACTGTGCAGGTTTTGAACACAAGCGAGGATGATATGTCTACCCAATTAGACCCGGCCCAACTGGCAATAGAATTTATACGTCGTGATAACAGCGATCTTTCACCGGCTCAGTACCTGAAAAGACTGAAACAATTAGAGCTGGAGTTTGCTGATTTACTGGCGCTTTCTTCGACTGAACTCAAAGAAGAAATCTATTTTGCCTGGCGGCACGGCGTTCATTGATTCCAGTATGCTTATCGTGATGAAAACCCCGACACCTGTTCGGGGTTATTTTTTGCCTTAAATCGGGTTTACCATTTCATCTCCCCGGTATTGACCTTCGCACTCAGCTCCAGCGAGCTGTCGTCCGCAAGCCCTGGCCATGCCGCCTTCATCGTTTTAATCACATATGCAGACCCTTTTTTTGCGCCCAGCGCCTGCTCAAAAGCGTGCAAGTAATCACCGGTGAAGCGGATCGCTTGATCGCCTGCCGGGCGTTCGCCGATGTAGTGACCGGGGATCACCTCGGTTGGGCGTAAGGTTTGCATTTCGCTCAGCACGTTGCGCCATGCGCGACGCTGTTCAGGAGACTGTGTGTCCGCAGTCCAGACATGAATACCGGAAGCCACGCCGGTGCCGCCGAGGATCGCCCGGTTAGCCGGGATCCAGACATAGGCCGCGTAATCATTTGAGCGGCGCAGTTCCAGCGTTTCACCATCAATGGTAAAGCGTGTCTGCGTCGTGACCTGCGGCACGATGAGCGTCGTTGGTGCGCCGTCTTTCATCTGCGGGCCCCAAAACTGCAGTTTGGCATCTTTGGTAGCACGAATGTGCTCCACGACGTGCGGTGTTGCCAAAATCTTTACCTCGGGAAAGGCGTTAACAATCGGCTGCAGACCAAAATAAAAATCCGGATCGCCAGAGGTGATCACGATGGCCTGCAGTTTTTTGCCGCTGTTGCGAATCATCTGCGCCAGCTTTTCACCGTCTTTGGTGCTGAATTGCGCATCAAATAAAATGGCCTCTTTCGGGCCGGACACCAGCGTTGAGGATACCGGGAAAATAGCTTTTTCCTGGGGATTGTAGACGTCAAGCTGGAGTGGTGCGGCGAATACCGGCGAGGCAAACAGAGGTAACAGCAGGGCCAGGGCGTTCACTTTCATGGGGGATTACCTTTTGCAGATGAAATGTCTTTTTCTTGTTCTTTATTTTACGGATATTTATATCTGTTAGAATTCCTCTATCAGGACATGCTGAGTTTCATAAAACGATCGGATGGGATGCAATGGACAGAGTCATGGCGGCAACGGTGTTTAACCACATCTGCGATTTGGGCAGCCTGAGCGCCGCGGCGCGCGCGCTGGGGCTTTCCCGTCCGATGGTCAGTCGCTACCTCGACGAGATGGAAAAATGGGCGGGTGCAAGGTTAATCCACCGTTCATCGCGTCGGCTGACTATTACGCCCGCGGGGGAAGAGGCGTTAGTGAAGACGCGCTCGCTGGCGCAGCTGTCGCTGGATATCAGCGCCGCCAGCGCAGCAGAGATTCCTTCCGGCACGCTACGTGTGGCTTGCGCGCATTTTACTGCGATGCATATTTTGGCGCCGGTACTGCCCGTTTTTCTGGCGCGTTTCCCTGAACTGCGCATTGAGGTTGAGATTAACAATCAACCGGTGAGCCTGGTCGGTGAACGTATTGATGCGGCGATCCGCATTACGGATAATCCTGAACCGGGTACTATCGCCCGTCGTCTGGGTGACTGTGAGTCGGTGTTATGCGCCTCTGCGGACTACCTGCGCCAGCATGGCATTCCGCAAACCCTGGACTGTCTCGCCCAGCATAATTGCCTTTACTACA
This sequence comes from Citrobacter sp. KH_055_1, assembly GCF_057838705.1. Classification (NCBI taxonomy): domain Bacteria; kingdom Pseudomonadati; phylum Pseudomonadota; class Gammaproteobacteria; order Enterobacterales; family Enterobacteriaceae; genus Citrobacter; species Citrobacter sp. KH_055_1. The sequence continues at coordinate 2,521,439 of NZ_CM174473.1, read as the reverse complement.
GCGGGTTTGCCGGAAAATCATGGCACTTTGATGATGAGCAGGGCAACGCTGTATCGGTGGCGATAAAGGGAAATCTCAGCGCGGGGATCTCTGCGCTATTATGTGAGTCGGCGTTGGCTGGTATGGGTATTGCGCTGGTGCCGGAACAAGAGGCGCGTGAAGGGCTGGCACGCGGCCAGTTGATCCGGCTTTTGCCCCAACTCAAGCCGCGACGTCTGCCAATTTACGGCTTATACCTGTCTCGTGAGCATCAACCGGCAGGGCTGCGTCTGCTATTGGATGCCCTGCATGAGATTCTGGTCTGAATATGTGAGCTGCGTCTGCCTGTAAATCAGACAAACCGCAGTTTGTGTTAAAAACACGGCGTCAGGTCGTGAGACTATTCTTATCGCCCCTTCAAGAGCTAAGCCATCGTGAGTGCCGGAGATAAGCGCCGGATGGGGTCGGAACCCTTAAGCCTGCTAATAGAGCAGCCTTAAGGGTTTTTTTATTGTCTGTCTGCGCTGTTTTGCACGCGGTTACCTCTATTTCTCCGTCTTTCCCCTATCTCTTAAATAGACATTTTCTATACATCTTTTTGCGTTTTACCTTGCTGAACGATTAACGGTTTGTAACCCATTATTTATCAAAGCATTGAACAAAATAATCCCTCTCTGTAAACCCTCGCCGCAGGGTCTATGCTTAATAAAAGTAACCAAAAATGGCGGTTAACCCGAATGCCCCTGCTGAACAGGGGTTGAAGTGATAATCATTATCACTAACATGGTGTTGTAGCGTGCAGGTTAATGACTCGAGGTAACCCTATGGAATTGCATTCAGGAACATTTAATCCGAACGATTTTGCATGGCGTGGGTTGACGTTAACGCCAGCCGCAGCGGCGCATATTCGTGAACTGGTGGCAAAACAGCCCGATATGCTGGGCGTGCGGTTAGGCGTGAAGCAAACAGGATGTGCGGGGTTTGGCTATGTGCTGGATACCGTCAGCCAACCGGAAAAAGACGATCTGGTGTTCGAAACCGATGGCGCCAGGCTGTATGTGCCGTTACAGGCGATGCCGTTTATTGACGGAACCGAAGTCGATTTTGTTCGTGAAGGATTAAATCAGTTATTTAAATTTCATAACCCGAAAGCCCAGAACGAATGCGGCTGTGGCGAAAGTTTTGGGGTATAGGCGGTACTATGTCGCGTAACACTGAAGCAACTGACGATGTCAACACCTGGGCTGGCGGACACCTCAATTATAAAGAGGGATTCTTCACCCAACTAAAAACTGATGAACTGGCGAAGGGCATCAATGAAGAGGTCGTGCGGGCGATTTCCGCGAAACGCAACGAACCGGACTGGATGCTGGCATTTCGCTTGGATGCGTTTAAGGCGTGGCTGACGATGGAGGAGCCGCACTGGTTAAAAGCGCATTACGATAAGCTGAATTATCAGGATTACAGCTATTACTCCGCACCTTCCTGCGGCAACTGCGATGAGACCTGCGCCTCAGAGCCGGGAGCGGTACAGCAAACGGGCGCGAATGCGTTTTTAAGTAAAGAGGTTGAGGACGCTTTCGAACAACTTGGCGTGCCGGTACGTGAAGGGCGAGAAGTGGCGGTCGATGCCATTTTTGACTCGGTATCGGTGGCGACCACCTATCGTGAAAAGCTGGCTGAGCAAGGCATTATTTTCTGCTCGTTCGGTGAGGCCATTCATGATCACCCGGAACTGGTGAAAAAATATCTCGGCACGGTGGTGCCGGGCAACGACAATTTCTTTGCCGCGCTGAATGCGGCGGTTGCCTCAGACGGTACGTTTATCTATGTGCCGAAAGGCGTACGCTGCCCAATGGAGCTTTCCACCTATTTTCGTATTAATGCGGAAAAAACCGGGCAATTTGAACGCACTATCCTGGTGGCGGATGAAGGCAGCTACGTCAGCTACATTGAAGGATGTTCTGCTCCGGTGCGCGACAGCTATCAGCTGCACGCGGCGGTGGTGGAAGTGATCATCCACAAAGATGCTGAAGTGAAATACTCGACGGTGCAAAACTGGTTCCCTGGCGATGGCAACACCGGCGGCATTCTGAACTTCGTGACCAAACGTGCACTGTGTGAAGGCGAAAACAGCAAAATGTCGTGGACCCAGTCGGAAACTGGCTCGGCCATCACCTGGAAATACCCCAGCTGTATTTTGCGCGGCGATAACTCCATCGGCGAATTCTACTCCGTTGCGTTGACCAGCGGTCATCAGCAGGCCGATACCGGCACCAAGATGATCCACATCGGCAAGAACACCAAATCGACCATTATCTCGAAAGGGATCTCCGCCGGGCACAGCCAGAACAGCTATCGCGGCCTGGTAAAAATCATGCCGACGGCCACCAACGCCCGTAACTATACCCAGTGTGACTCGATGCTGATTGGTGCGGACTGCGGGGCGCACACCTTCCCGTACGTAGAGTGTCGCAACAACAGCGCCCAGCTTGAACACGAAGCCACCACCTCACGTATTGGTGAAGATCAGCTGTTCTACTGTCTGCAGCGCGGTATCAGCGAAGAAGACGCCATCTCGATGATCGTCAACGGGTTCTGTAAAGACGTGTTCTCTGAACTGCCGCTGGAGTTCGCTGTTGAAGCGCAAAAACTTCTCGCCATCAGCCTTGAACACAGCGTCGGTTAAAATTTAAGGAAAGCACATGTTAAGCATTAAAGATTTACAGGTCAGCGTCGAAGAGAAGGCGATCCTGCGCGGGCTGAGCCTGGAGGTCCGCCCGGGTGAAGTTCACGCCATTATGGGGCCGAACGGTTCAGGAAAAAGCACGCTGTCGGCAACATTGGCCGGGCGTGATGATTATGCCGTCACCGGGGGAACGGTGGAATTTAACGGTAAAGATTTACTGGAACTGTCACCGGAAAACCGGGCCGGTGAAGGCATCTTTATGGCGTTTCAATACCCGGTGGAAATTCCCGGCGTCAGCAATCAGTTTTTCCTGCAAACCGCGCTTAATGCAGTGCGCGGTTACCGTGGCGAAGACGCGCTGGATCGATTCGACTTCCAGGATTTGATGGAGGAGAAAATCGCGCTGTTGAAAATGCCGGAGGATTTGCTCACCCGCTCGGTAAACGTCGGTTTCTCCGGCGGTGAGAAAAAACGCAATGATATTTTGCAGATGGCGGTGCTGGAGCCTCAGCTGTGCATTCTCGACGAGTCTGATTCGGGGTTGGATATTGATGCGCTAAAAATTGTCGCTGATGGCGTCAATTCGCTGCGCGACGGCAAGCGTTCATTCATTATTGTCACCCACTATCAGCGCATCCTCGACTATATCAAACCCGATTACGTCCATGTTTTGTATCAGGGACGCATTGTTAAGTCCGGCGATTTCACGCTGGTTAAACAGCTGGAGGAGCAAGGATATGGCTGGCTTAGTGAACAGCAGTAATGTGCTGCAGCAGTGGCATCACTTGTTTGAGTCACAGGGCGAAACCCGCTCGCAGCACGCGCAGCAGCACTTACAGCAGATGCTGCGTCTTGGGCTGCCTACGCGTAAGCATGAAGACTGGAAATACACGCCGCTGGAAGGATTAACCAGTAGCCAGTTTGTTAGTCATCTTGCCGCGATAACCCCGGCGCAGTGCGAGGCGTTAGCCACTGGCATTGATGCTGTGCGTCTGGTGTTTGTCGACGGGCAATTCTGCGAAGCGCTTAGCGACAGCACGGACGGTAGCGGCTTTGACATTACTGTTGACGATGCGCACCTGTCGCTACCGGCACCGATTCAGCCAGAGGTTTTTCTGCATCTGACGGAAAGCCTGTCGCGCAGTGTGACGCATATCAAGGTGAAACGTAATCAGCGCCCGGCGAAACCGCTACTGTTGATGCACATCACCCAGGGAGTGGCGGGCGATGACGTCAATACCGCGCATTATCGCCACCACCTTGAACTGGCGGAGGGCGCAGAAGCCACCCTCATCGAACATTTTGTCAGCCTCAACACGCTGAAGCACTTTACCGGCGCGCGCGTTACGATGAACGTGGCGGCCAATGCCCACTTGCAGCATATCAAGCTGGCGTTTGAGAACCCGAACAGCCATCACTTCGCCCATAACGACATTCAGTTGGGCGCAGATGCTACGGCGGTAAGCCACAGCTTTTTGCTCGGCGACGCGGTGTTGCGCCATAACACCAGCACCCAACTGAACGGCGAAAACACCACGCTGCGGATTAACAGTCTGGCGATGCCGGTGAAAAACGAAGTCTGCGATACCCGCACCTGGCTTGAGCATAACAAAGGCTATTGCAACAGCCGCCAACTGCATAAAACCATCGTCAGCGATAAAGGTCGGGCGGTGTTCAATGGTCTGATCAACGTGGCGCAGCACGCGATTAAAACCGACGGACAGATGACGAACAATAATTTGCTGCTTGGTAAGCTGTCGGAAGTGGACACCAAACCGCAACTGGAAATCTATGCCGATGACGTGAAATGCAGCCACGGCGCGACGGTAGGGCGGATCGACGATGAGCAGATGTTCTATCTGCGTTCGCGTGGGATCGGCCAGCAGGATGCTCAACAGATGATTCTCTATGCGTTTGCCGCTGAGCTGACGGAAGCCCTGAGCGATGAAACGCTTAAACAACAGGTTCTGGCGCGTATAGCCCAACGCCTGCCGGGAGGCGTAGCATGACATTTCCGATTGAAAAAGTGCGGGCCGACTTTCCGGTCCTGACCCGTGAAGTGAACGGCCTGCCGCTGGCGTATCTGGACAGCGCTGCCAGCGCGCAAAAGCCGAATCAGGTGATTGATGCCGAAGCTGAGTTTTACCGCCATGGCTATGCGGCGGTTCACCGTGGTATTCATACCCTAAGCGCCCAGGCGACGGAAAAAATGGAGAATGTGCGTAAGCTGGCGTCGCTGTTTATTAATGCCCGCTCCGCTGAAGAACTGGTATTTGTGCGTGGCACGACCGAGGGGATTAATCTGGTAGCCAACAGTTGGGGCACCAGCAATGTGCGGGCGGGGGATAACATCATCATCAGTGAGATGGAACACCACGCCAACATCGTGCCATGGCAGATGCTGTGTGCCCGCGTGGGTGCTGAGCTGCGTGTCATCCCCCTGAATGCTGATGGCACCTTGCAGTTGGATACACTGCCAACTCTGTTCGACGAACGCACCCAACTGCTGGCGATTACCCATGTATCCAACGTGCTGGGTACCGAAAACCCGTTAGCAGAGATGATTGCGCTGGCGCATCAGCACGGGGCAAAAGTGCTGGTCGATGGCGCGCAGGCGGTGATGCACCATAAAGTAGACATGCAGGCGCTGGATTGCGACTTTTATGTCTTCTCCGCCCATAAGCTGTATGGACCCACCGGCATTGGCGTGCTGTATGCCCGTGAGTCGCTGTTGCAGGAGATGCCGCCCTGGGAAGGCGGGGGCTCAATGATAGCAACGGTTAGCCTGAGCCAGGGAACCACCTGGACGAAAGCGCCGTGGCGTTTTGAAGCGGGAACGCCCAATACCGGCGGTATTATCGGCCTGGGCGCTGCCATTGAATATGTGAGTGCGCTGGGTCTGGATAACATCAGCGAGTACGAGCAGTTCATGATGTGCTACGCGCTAGAACAGCTGGCCAGTGTGCCGGATCTGACGTTGTACGGTCCGCAGGAGCGTCTGGGCGTCATCGCGTTTAACCTCGGTAAACACCACGCCTACGACGTGGGTAGTTTTCTTGATAACTACGGTATTGCCGTACGCACCGGGCACCACTGCGCCATGCCGTTGATGGCATATTATAACGTCCCTGCGATGTGCCGGGCCTCGATTGCCATGTACAACACTCAGGAAGAGGTGGATCGACTGGTAACGGGACTTAAACGTATTCATCACTTATTGGGATAACAGGGAGGGGGTATGGCTGCGCTACCGGATAAAGAAAAGTTGTTGCGTAATTTTCTGCGCTGCGCGAACTGGGAAGAGAAGTATCTGTATATCATTGAATTAGGTCAGCGTTTACCAGAATTAAATGCTGATGATCGCTGTGAGAAAAATAGTATTCAGGGCTGTCAGAGTCAGGTATGGATAACAATGCGTCAGAATGCTGACGGAATTATTGAATTACAGGGCGACAGTGATGCGGCAATTGTGAAAGGACTGATTGCTGTGGTATTCATTTTATATGATCGAATGACTGCCGAAGATATTGTGCGTTTTGATGTGCGTCCGTGGTTCGAGAAAATGGCACTGACGCAACATCTCACGCCATCGCGTTCACAGGGGCTGGAAGCGATGATTCGCGCTATTCGTACGCAAGCGGCAACTCTTAGCTAAACTGATAAAACACGTTATCCGGCAAACCTTGCAAGATAACGCTGAGCAGATTTATGCAATGACTCGTCGGCCGGATACCGCAGCAGCCGTTATCCGGCAATAACGCCAGGGGGGTGAGTGAGTATGAAACGCGCGTCTATTATTACTCTAATGCTAATTGGCGCTTACAGCGCTATACAGGCCGCCTGGGCGGTCGATTATCCTTTGCCTGCGGCGAACAGTCGTCTTGTCGGGCAGAATCAAACCTACACCGTGCAGGAAGGCGATAAAAACTTGCAGGCAATAGCCCGCCGGTTTGATACCGCCGCGATGCTGATCCTCGAAGCGAATAATACGATCGCCCCGGTACCCAGCCCCGGCACCCTGATTACGATTCCTTCGCAACTGCTGTTACCGGATGCGCCGCGCGAAGGTATTATTGTTAATCTGGCAGAATTGCGTCTGTATTATTTCCCGCCGGGAGAGAATATTGTTCAGGTATTCCCGATTGGCATTGGTTTACAGGGACTGGAGACCCCGGTGATGGAAACTCGGGTGGGACAGAAAATCCCTAACCCTACATGGACCCCAACACCAGGCATCCGTAAGCGTTCTCTGGAGCGCGGCATTACGCTACCCCCTGTAGTGCCCGCCGGGCCCAATAATCCGTTAGGACGCTTTGCGCTGCGTCTGGCGCATGGAAACGGTGAATACCTCATCCACGGTACCAGCGCACCCGACAGTGTAGGCCTGCGCGTCAGCTCTGGCTGTATTCGCATGAACGCGCCGGACATCAAAGCCCTGTTTGCTCAGGTCAGAACCGGCACGCCGGTCAGAGTGATTAATGAGCCGATAAAGTACGCCATCGAGCCTAACGGCATGCGTTATGTTGAAGTGCACCGACCATTGTCGCCAGAGGAAGAACAAAACGTACAGACCATGCCGTATGTACTGCCTGCCGGTTTTACCCAGTTTAAAGACAGTAAAGCCGTAGACCTGGGGCTGGTGGATCGGGCGCTGTATCGTCGGGCAGGTTATCCGGTTACCGTTACGGCCGGGCAGGCACCGATTGTGGCCAACGGGCCAGAGGTGAAGTCGGCACAGAATGGATTGCCAGAAGCAGGGGACGTGCGGACGATGCAGTAACAGGGAAGGAGGAATGAAGGGCAAAAAAAATGGCGCACAATGTGCGCCATTTCTATTACACAGATACTATTACTTACGGTATTTAGTAGCTGCGTTGTCCAGACGCTGGTTAGCGCGTGCTGCGTCATCTTTAGCAGCCTGAACGTCGGAACGCATTGCGTTCACGTCGTTGCTCAGCTGGTCAACTTTAGCGTTCAGAGTCTGAACGTCAGAAGACAGCTGATCGATTTTAGCATTGCTGGAGCAACCTGCCAGCAGAGTAGAACCCAGGATTACCGCGCCCAGTACCAGTTTAGTACGATTCATTATTAATACCCTCTAGATTGAGTTAATCTCCATGTAGCGTTACAAGTATTACACAAAGCTTTTTAGGTTGAGAATATTTTTTTGATGCGAATGCACTTATTTTTGATCGTTCGCTCAAAGAAGCATCGAATTGTGCAAAAACGGCTAAAAACCCGAGTGAAAACAGAAAGCTTCCATCGGATTCATCTTAGATAATCTCTAATTAGATAGTGAAATCCGATTTGATTTTTTATTAATAGTAGCTATCGCGGAAATAAAAAAAGCGCCGCAAGGGCGCTTTTTAGGCAAATTAATTCCCGATGGAATTATTACAGCACGTGAACAGATGCCGTGTTGGTGGTGCCGCTCGGTACCAGCGCACCGGAAACCATCACTACAACGTCACCTTTCTGTGCCAGGCCGCGCTCAACTAACTGCAGCGCAACTTCTTTACCCAGACGGTAGAAATCATCAGTAGAAGCGATTTCTTTCACCAGGTGCGGCACCACGCCTTTGCTGAGAACCAGCTGACGCGCAGTCACTTCGTTGGTGGTCAGCGCCAGAATGGTCGCGTTCGGGAAGTATTTACGTACGGCTTTAGCAGATTTACCACCCTGGGTCGCTACGACGATCAGCGGAGCTTCCAGTTTTTCAGCGGTTTCTACAGCACCACGGCAAACGGCTTCGGTAATACGCAGTTTGCGGTTGTCATGGCTGTTGTCCAGACGGCTGGTCATCACGCGGTCGGTACGTTCACAGATGGTTGCCATGATAGAAACGGCTTCCAGCGGGTATTTACCTTTAGCGGATTCACCAGACAGCATGACTGCATCAGTACCGTCGAGGATGGCGTTTGCCACGTCACCGGCTTCAGCACGGGTCGGACGTGGGTTTTTGATCATGGAGTCCAGCATCTGAGTCGCGGTGATGACCACTTTACGTGCGCGTACGCATTTTTCGATCATCATCTTCTGCGCGAAGATAACTTCTTCAACCGGGATTTCTACGCCCAGATCGCCACGTGCAACCATGATGCCGTCAGACGCTTCGAGGATCTCGTCGAAGTTGTTCAGGCCTTCCTGGTTTTCGATTTTGGAGATGATCTGAATGTTTTCGCCGCCGTGCGCTTTCAGGTGCTCACGAATTTCAATGACGTCAGAACGTTTACGGATAAAGGACGCCGCAACGAAGTCAACGCCTTGCTCGCAACCGAAGATCAGGTCCTGTTTGTCTTTTTCAGCCAGTGCTGGCAGCGCGATAGAAACGCCCGGCAGGTTAACGCCTTTGTTTTCGCCCAGGTCGCCGTTGTTCAGCACTTTACAGATAACTTTGTTACCTTCGATTGCGGTAACTTCCATGCCGATCAGACCATCGTCAACCAGCACGGTGTTGCCAACGGACAGGTCATTGGTGAAGCCTTCATAAGTAACAGCAACGATTTCGTTGTTACCTACGACAGATTTGTCAGTGGTGAACGTGAAGGTCTGACCCGCTTTCAGAGAAACGTCGTTACCGCCTTCCAGTTTAATGGTACGGATTTCCGGACCTTTGGTGTCGAGCAGGATGGCCGCTTTCTTGCCGGTCTTGCTCATCACGTTGCGCAAGTTCTTAATGCGCTGACCGTGTTCTGCGTAATCGCCGTGGGAGAAGTTCAGACGCATGACGTTCATGCCCGCGTCCAGCATTTTGGTTAACATCTCTTCGGATTCGGTTTTCGGACCGATGGTGCAAACAATTTTCGTCTTTTTCATGACAGTCTTAGTCTTTAAGTTGAGAAGGATATGGAAATCTGGCTTCCGTCGCGCACGGATGGGAAGCTAAACCTGAGTTACGAAAGTTGTGATGCCTCGCTCTAAGGATAGGTGACATCGAAAGAGCGTGCAGAGGAATGTGCGCTTGCGTTTCAGCCCAACGGGTAGGAGAGTTTTGTAGTCGTTGAGTTTTACAGGTCAATGTGCTGAAACCATTCAAGAGACAATTGGCGCGCATTATACGCTGAAAATTATCTAAAAGGAAAATGGAAACGGTGTTTCAAAAGCGTTCTGTGCAGTTTCACGAAAAAATATTCACGAATTTGTTCATTGCTATGGATAAAGAGGTTGTCCGCAGCGGTGGTCTGTTGCGCAACAACACGAGGTTGTTCATTCCCGGCTCTTGCAAACGACAATAGTGCAAAACAGTTATTCCTTATAGTTATATCAAATTCTTTTTAATTCATATCAAAAGCCCATTTCCCTGATTACACTCGTTTGGACATCCATACTGCTAAACAGCTAAAAGCGTTAGCAGGATAACGATAAGCAGCAGCGGATACCCAAACGACATGATTGTCCTGAAAAATATTTCGAAAGTGTTTACGCCAGGCAGGCTTGCTATTACCGCTGTCGATAACGTCAACCTGACGGTTGAACAGGGGCAGATTTACGGAATTATTGGCTACAGCGGTGCCGGTAAGAGCACCCTGATTCGCCTGCTTAATGGTCTTGAACAGCCAACTTCCGGCAGTGTGACCGTCAATGGTCACGATATCTCCACGGCGCGCGGGGAATCGTTACGCCAGGCCCGACTGAAAATCAGCATGGTGTTTCAGCACTTTAATCTGCTGTGGTCGCGGACCGTCAGCGAAAACATTGCCTTCTCAATGCAAATCGCCGGTGTACCAAAAGCAAAAATTAAAGCACGTGTGGCCGAACTGATTACATTGGTCGGGCTGGATGGTCGAGAAAACGCCTGGCCGTCGCAGCTCAGCGGTGGGCAAAAACAGCGTGTCGGGATTGCCCGTGCGCTGGCGAACAACCCGGACGTGCTGTTGTGCGACGAAGCCACCTCCGCGCTGGATCCGCAAACCACCGATCAAATCCTGGATTTGCTGCTCGATATTAACCGGCGTTTCAAATTAACCATTGTGCTGATCACTCATGAGATGCACGTGGTGCGCAAAATTTGCGATCGCGTGGCGGTGATGGAGAACGGCAAAGTGGTTGAAGAGGGCGATGTGCTCAGCGTGTTTAGCCACCCGCAGCAGCCGATCACCCGTCAGTTTGTCCGTCAGGTAAGTCAATATGCCGAGGAAGATGAGTTTAATCCGCAACTGGCAAGCGAACTCGGCGGTGCGGTGATTAAGTTAACGTTTACCGGACAGCGTACCCATCGGCCGGTGGTCGGGGAACTGACCCTGCGCTACGGCCTGCCGTTTAACATTCTGCACGGCAAGATGACGCAAACCGCCCATGGCGCGTTTGGTCAACTGTGGGTGCACGTGGTGGCCACTGAAGAACAACTCAACAATATTCTGGCCGATCTGCGCCACAGCGACGTTGACGGCGAGGTTATCCAACATGGCTGATTCCCTGTTTCCCCATCTGAAATGGGACCAACTGTTCGCGGCAACTCAGGAAACGCTCTACATGACCGCGCTTTCCGGTGTGGCGACCTTTGTACTGGGTATTGCGCTCGGACTGGCGCTATTTCTGACCGCGCGTGGCGGCCTGTATCAGAACCGCACGCTGTACAGCGCCATCTCGTTGATCGTGAATATTTTCCGCTCAATCCCGTTCATCATTTTGATCGTGCTGCTGATCCCGGTGACCAAAACGCTGGTTGGCACCATTCTTGGTGCCAACGCCGCGCTACCCGCGCTGATCGTGGGTGCCGCACCGTTCTATGCCCGTCTGGTCGAAATTGCCCTGCGTGAAGTAGATAAAGGCGTTATTGAAGCGAGCCGCTCCATGGGGGCACGTCTGAGTACGCTTATTTTTCGGGTTTTACTGCCGGAATCATCACCCGCTCTGGTGTCCGGTATCACCGTGACGCTGATTGCCCTGGTTAGCTACAGCGCAATGGCTGGTGTGATTGGTGCCGGTGGTTTAGGGAATTTGGCTTATCTGGAAGGATTCCAGCGCAACCACAGCGACGTTACGCTGGTGGCGACGGTGACCATTCTGGTTATTGTCTTCATCATCCAGTTTTGCGGCGATGTGATCACCTCTCTGTTAGATAAACGCTAATAAAATACGGAAACCATTATCATGAAAAAATCACTGACATTACTCGCCGCCGCCACCTTAAGCGCCCTGAGCTTTGCGTCGTGGGCAGATACGCTGACCGTGGGCGCGTCCAACGTGCCGCACGCTGAGATCCTCGAACAGGCGAAACCGATCCTGGCAAAGCAGGGGATCGAGCTGGAGATTAAACCGTTCCAGGACTACATTCTGCCAAACACCGCGCTGGCGGGGCGTGAGATTGACGCCAACTACTTCCAGCATATTCCGTACCTGAACAGCGTACTGAAGGATCATGCGGGTGATAAGACCTATGATTTCGTCAGCGCCGGGGCGATTCACATTGAGCCGATTGGTATCTATTCTAAAAAGGTAAAGTCGCTGAAGGACCTGCCGGAGGGCGGAAAGATCATCATGCGTGATGCGGTGTCCGAAGAAGGGCGCATTCTGTCGATTTTCGAAAAAGAGGGTGTGATTAAGCTCAAGCCAGGCGTTGATAAAGTCACCGCGCGCATCAGCGACATCGTTGAGAACCCGAAAAAGCTGAAGTTCCTGCCTAACGTTGAAGCGGCACTGTTGCCGCAGATGTATAACAACGATGAAGGCGATGCAGTGGTGATCAACGCCAACTACGCTATCGATGCCGGGCTGGATCCGGTGAAAGATCCGATTGCTGTCGAAAGCGGCGAAAACAACCCGTATGCCAACATCATTACCGTGCATCGCGGCGATGAGAAGAAAAAGGATATTGTGGCGCTGGTTGACGCACTGCACTCAAAAGAAATTCAGGACTGGATCCGCACCAAATATAAAGGCGCGGTGATCCCGGTAAATAACTGATCCACTTTCTGCCGGGTGGCGGCTTCGCCTTACCCGGCCTACAACGTCTGTAGGCCGGGTAAAACGCAGTAGCGTTGCCATCCGGCGCTAGAGTTGCACTCGCTCGATTCTCGCCGGTAGCCCTTGGCGCACAGACGCTCCTGAGACCCAGTCCAGCCAGGTATTGGCCACCTGACGCGTCGGGTCGGCAAAACCCAAATCGTTAATATTAATCCCCGATTTAATCTTTTCATCAAACGCCATCGGCTCTCCGTCAAGCGTATGCTGTGCTGCCCCCATTTCTTTATGTCCGTAGCCATGTTCAATTGCGATAACGCCCGGCATAACGCCGTTGAGCAGGCTGACCTGCGCTTGTGCGTGTCCACCCGGCGTGATGATGCGCACCGTGTCGCCGTGTGACACACCATAACGCGCGCCGTCCTGCGGGTTGAGCGCCACCAGATTCACAGGCTTGAGATGGTGAAGACGTGGGATCACCGCCGAGGCGCTGGACATGGTATTGGACTTAAAGGAGATCATCTTCAGTGGCCATTCCTGCTGCGGAAACAATTCGTCCACCGAACGCCCGTCGGACAGGCGGGAAGGATACCAGGCCGGACAGCCGCTGTAGCGCTCGCCGGTGATCGCATGGCGGTGTGCGGCGACATCCGCGTTCCAGATTTGCAGAGGTGTCTCCCACGCATTACCGACGCGGTTATCGGTGCGGCCACTCTTATCTGGCGCAAAACGACCACCGCGCGAGTAGACAAACGCCACGCGACGAACTTCGTCGGCTTTTAGCGTGTCGGTGATGACCGGCAGGATCCGCGTCACGCCGGTCAGCGAGATATCTTCCGGCGCGGCTTCGGCGACCGGCGCCTTACCCATAAACGCAATGTTGGCGGCCAGTCGCAGGTAGTAATCTTCCGCGCGGTTCAGCGGATAGTGATTGCCCTGCGGATCGGTAATGGCGTTATCGCCAAAGCCCGGCAGCCCAATGCGTTTTGCCACCGCGATGCAAAATGACTCCATGGATGCTGGTTGGCCGTCGGCGGTTTTGCTGGTGGCGGGTGCAACAATCGGCCAGCGGGCGGTGGTGGCCTTGCTCGCCACGCCTGCCCACGGGGCGCTGAATCCCCAGCTTTCGAAGTTGTGGGTATCCGGGACAATATAGTCCGCCAGCGCGGTGGTTTCGTTCATAAAAGCATCAATGGCAATAAACAACGGCAGACGCGCCGGATCTTTGAGCTTTTCTTCCGCCACGCCACGCAACCCCGCAATGCCGTAGAACGGGTTAGTCATGTTGGAGATCCAGGCTTTTAGCGGATACGGATAGCCTTCGAGCGCCGAGACGAGTAATTCGGTCAACTGCCCGGCGACAAACGGATACCATGGGGCTTTCGCCGGGAAGGGCGATTGTCCGGCAGCCACTTTATTACGGTACTCTTCCGAGGATTCATAGGCGGTTTTACTGCGCGCGATGCTCAGGCCTTTCGGCTTCACCTTTCCGGCGAAACTGTCCATATTGTAGCGCGGTCCGTCAGTGGCACCGTTGAATTTACCGCCGCCCACAAAGACCCCGCCTTCGAGGCTGAGGTTGCCAATCAGCGCATTCAGCATCATCACCGCCCAGGCGTTGTAAAATCCGTTGCCTGCCATCATCCCGCCGTGGGTGATCACCGCCGCTTTACGCCCGTGACGGGTAAAGGCGTCCGCCAGCGCGCCTATTTTTGCCTCCGACACGCCGCACTGCTGGCTGTATTGCGCCAGTGACAGCTTTTCGGCAGACTCTTTCAGACGCTGGAATCCGCTTTTGACCGTCACGGTTTGCCCGTCGGCCAGCGTTACTTCGCGGGTCACGAACAGCTGTGCGCGTTGACAGCTGCTGGCTGCTACCATGTCACCGGCCTCGTTAACGGCCAGCGGTTCGCCAGGCGCGTCGGTGTTCAGATGGGCGAGCGTGAGATGCTGTCCGGCAAGCGTTGGGATCTCATCGGTAATCACCAGATGCGTGGCGTTGGTCCAGCTTTTTTCTCCGGCCTGTTGCATGGCCTGGACACCAGGGATGGCGAGGTAATCGGCGTTGTAACGCTGCTTTTCGATGATCCAGCGGATCATTCCCATTGCCAGCGCCGAGTCGCTCCCCGGGTGCACAGGCTGCCAGTGACCGCGATCGTCAGCCAGTACCGTGGTTAATGGCAGGGCGGGTGCGACAACGACATACTCGAAATCATTGCGTAAGCGGGCGCTGGCGAGTTGGCGAGCCTGGCGCTTAAACGGGTTGCCGGACTGCGCCGGGGAGGTGCCCATAAATAACGCGAACTCAACGTTATCCCAGTCCGGTTTGACGTGGGTGTTTTTATCCAGATCGCCCATTAGCGCGCCGGAACCGGCCCGATACGCTAGCCCACAATACGCACCGTGCGCGCCGAAGTTTTTACTACCAAAACTGTTCAGTGCGAAACGGCGGATAAACGTATCGCGTCCCTCGTCGCTGGTATTGGTGACCAGCAGTTGATTGGATTTCGGGCCAAAGCCGGGGTGCTTAGCATCTAACGGGGTGATGGGGTCGTGGATGGCCCGCAGGCCGTCAACGTGACCTTCACCAAACAGGTCGCCGCCTTCCACCACCTCTTTGATGAGCTGTTCAAAGCTGATGCGCTGCCATTTACCTTCGCCACGTTTACCGACGCGCTTCATCGGCTCCAGAATTCGCAGCGGGCTGTACAGGCCTTCGAGCAGGGTTGCGCCCCGGGCGCAGGCGGTGGAACGCGCATCAAGACCGCTTTCGCCCGCCAGTTGTTCCATTGCCGTGGCAAACGGAACCGACGAATCAATGTGATGTTCATGCGACAGTGGGTGGTAGGGGTTGCCCGCAATGCGCAGAACTTTCCCCGCTTTGCTGTCGACGCGGACCCGCACACCGCACTGGGTCCAGCAGCCGAAGCACTGGGTCATGGCGATCACCTGCTGCGGATCCTGCTGCCAGCGCGGTTGGGCGTTGGCTTCGGGGATCAGCGCATTGCCGAAGATGCGATCGCGGGTGATTTTCCCCGAGGTGCCATCCAGCAAACCGTCAATCGCGCGCTTTGCCACATCCCGATAACTCAGGCCAAAGGTCACCATCCCGCCAACGGCGAGACCAACTTTAAGCCACTGACGACGGGTTAAATTAGCCATGTTGCATTCTCCTTGCGATCGCGTTGAGGCCTTCATGAACAATAATGAGTAGCGCAACCCACAGGCCAAAGGTGCCTACAATGGCCAGCCAGCCATCTGTGCCGCCGGGCAGGGAGTACGGATTGAATTGCGCGTTAAATTTGGGGATGGTCTGCACCTGAATCAGTATCGTCCAGCGCATCAGCCAGCACAGCGCCATGGCGCTGAAGGCCAGCGTAATGCGCAGCGGTAATGACGATGGGTGACGTAACACCCATCCGCAAAGTGCCAGTGAGACAGCCCACAGCACTACCCAGCCGATGGCGTAGTGCCGTGCAGACGCGGCGACATCCAGCCACTGGCGAATCGCCGACCCGGAAAGCGTATCGCCGCTCACCCACCACGCCATCACAATGGCCAGGGCGATCAACGTGACAATCTGCCCCCATGCCAGTTTGCGCGGTAGTGTGCTGTCGCGGTTTATGCTGGCGATAAGCAGGGCGAAGAAGGTTTGCAGCGCGCTGAGGAACATCGCCAGCGGGAAGGCATAGCTGAACCAGATGGGACGCGCCTGCACGACGGAGACTTCGCGGCCGGTATACACCAATAATCCAATGGCTGAGAGCGCGCTGCCCACAGCTAGCCATTTAGTGACGCTGTAACTTTTATGCGTAAACCGTTTGACCTGCTGCGCCAGAAACCACAGCCCGAGAAACCCGGTGAACAACGGTAAAAACAGTGCCCCCCACGGCATCCATGACCACGGTGTCGGATAGGCATAGAAATGCCAGACGCGCGCGGTCTGGTGCAGATCCGCGGTCAGCGCCAGCGGGGCGGTGATGGCACAGGTCAGGGCGATCAGCAGCGTCAGGTTTTCTAGCTGCGGCTGCGCTTTTTTACGCCAGTGGAGCACGCAGGCGAACAGCGCCGCGCAGGCGGCAATGCCAATGAAAAAGAAATACTGTACCGCCCAGGGCAACCAGCTTATTTCCTGCGGATGGGCCAGCACCTCTTCGATAATCAGTGAATGGGTCATTTAAACCTCCTGCCACAGAGCGGGTTGAGCACGTCCCATCAACGGGGTGACGAAGGCGTCATCTAGCCCCAGATAGAACACGTGAGGCGAGGTGCCGCTTTCCGGTTTCAGGACTTTGATGGTGTCATGGTGTTCGTGCAGCATGCGTGAAATCCGGCTGTGCGGATCGTTGATGTCGCCAATGATGCGCGCGCCGCCCACACAGGACTCCACGCAGGCCGGGAGCAGCCCGGCTTCCAGGCGGTGCACGCAAAATGTGCATTTGTCGGCGGTCTGCGTTTCATGGTTAATAAACCGAGCATCGTATGGGCAGGCTTGCACGCAGTAGGCGCAGCCCACACAGCGCGTATTGTCGACCACTACAATGCCATCTTCGCGCTGAAAGGTGGCCTGCACGGGACAAACGGGCACACAAGGTGGGTTATCGCAATGGTTACACAGGCGCGGCAGCAGCACGTTGGTGACGCTTTGCTGACCCTCAACCTGTACCTGATACTGGTTGACGTTGGTACGAAACGCGCCCTGAGGCGTCTGGTTTTCAATGGCGCAACTGACGGTACAGGCCTGACAGCCGATACACCGCCGCAGATCAATCAACATGGCGTAGCGATGCTGGCGCGACCCCTCGTGGCGTTCTGGCGAGAAGGGAAACTCGGCCTGAGCCAGGGGAACCAGGGATGCGCCTGCGGTCAGAACGCCCAGTTGCTGGAGAAACTGCCGTTTACTGCTGTCCATATTTTCTCCCGTCACAATGCAACAACGAAACATTGGTCACGCCGTTGGTTTGCGTGTGATGAATAAAGAATCTTGATGATTTACAGTGTAAAAATCGTGGCGGGGGGTACTCTATTGTGGTTAACCACATACCCGGCTTGTTGTTGATCTAAAACAACATAAATGACAGGGATAATGGCGTGAGATGTAAAGTAGTACATTGCCTGACGGTGCTGGCAGCGTTGTGGATGCTGAGCGGAGCGGCCTGGGCGCAGACATGGAACATTGGCGTCTTAGCCATGCGTGGGGAGGTCACCACACGTAATCACTGGCAGCCGCTGGAAACCCTGCTGAATCAGCAAATCGCCGGTGAACGGTTTCATATTCAACCGCTGGACCTGCACCAGATGCAAGATGCCGTGAACCGGGGAACCGTGCAGTTTGTGGTGACCAATCCGGCGCAGTTTGTGCAGTTAAACAACCGCGCAGCGCTACGCTGGCTGGCATCCTTACGCTCCACCCGCGGCGGAAAAGCGACCAGCAATGTGATTGGTAGTGCGATCCTAGTCAGGCGTGACGGAGAGATCGCGTCGGCACACGATCTGATCGGCAAAACGGTTGGGGCGATCGATGCCCAGGCATTTGGCGGCTATTTGCTGGGTTATAAAGCGCTTATCGATGCGGGATTGCGCCCGGAGCGCGATTTGCGCCTGAGGTTCACGGGTTTTCCTGCCGATGCGTTAGTGTATTTATTGCGTGAGAAAGCCGTTCAGGCCGTGATTGTGCCGGTGTGTCTGCTGGAAAAAATGGATGAAGAAGGGCTGATCCATAAAGCCGATTTTAAGGTGGTGCTCAACCATCCGACGTCGATTCCCTGCCTGAGCAGCACGCCGCTTTATCCTGACTGGTCCTTCGCCGCACTGCCTGCAGTGAGTGATGAACTTGCCGATCGCGTCACCCGGGTTCTGTTTAATGCACCACAAGATGCGCCTTTTCGCTGGGGAGCTCCCGCCTCGACCCGCGAGGTCGAAACGTTACTACGTGACGTTCGTCAGCACCCGCAGCAGCGTCAACTGTGGCTGGATATCAAAAGCTGGTTTATCCAGCATCAACTGGTAATGGGGGCAGCAGCGGTGGTTCTGCTGTTGCTCACACTCAACTACATCTGGGTGATGCTGTTGGTCCGTCGTCGCGGCAGGCTGCTGGAGCGTAACAATGTACTGTTGCGCAAGCAGGAGCAGGCACTGGAAACCGCGCGTCAGATGAGCGTCCTCGGCGAGATGACGTCCGGGTTTGCCCATGAACTTAACCAGCCGCTCTCGGCTATCCGTCACTATGCGCAAGGCTGCCTGATTCGCCTGCGCGGTCAGGATCAACAGCATCCGCTGTTACCTGCGCTTGAACAGATAGATGCTCAGGCACAGCGGGGGGCCGATACGTTGCGCAATCTGCGTCTGTGGGCCAGCCAGGCCCAGGGCAATCCAGTAATGACGGATGACTGGCAGGCGATCAACATCCGTGATGCTGTCCACCACGTGTGGCAATTATTGCGTATGACACAGCAATTCCCTGACGTCACGCTGCAAACGACGGTCAGCGCAAACTTAACGCTGACGCTGCCCAGCGTTCTGCTGGAACAAGTACTGGCAAATCTGGTGCTTAACGCCGCTCAGGCAGGGGCCAGCACGGTGTGGTTTACCGCTCAACATGAGGACGACGGTATCAGCATACAGGTACAGGATAACGCCGGGGGAATCGATGAAACTCAGCTTTATCAAGCGTTCCAACCGTTTATGACTACCCGCAAAGAAGGAATGGGGCTGGGATTGGTCATATGCCAACGCCTGGTTCGCTATGCCGGCGGCGAGATTAGCATCAACAATCAACAGGCTCCAGATGGTCGGGCGGGTGTCGCGGTAAGATTACATTTTAAGCCAACACAGAAAGGGGGCGATTGTGGCGATCATTCATCTGCTGGATGACGATGTAGCCGTCACCCAGGCCTGCGCATTTTTACTGGAAAGTCTGGGATACGAGGTCCGGTGCTGGCAGCACGGAGAAACCTTCCTGGCCGAGGTCAATCTGCATCAGGTCGGGGTTGTATTGCTGGATATGCGTATGCCGGGACTGGATGGACAAGGTGTACATGACGAGATGCTACGGCGCGGCAGCACGCTGGCGGTGGTCTTTCTTACCGGGCATGGCGATGTACCGATGGCGGTCGCGCAAATGAAACGTGGAGCGGTCGATTTTCTGCAAAAGCCGGTTTCTGCCGGACCACTTCAGGTCGCGTTGGAACATGCTCTGCAGGTTTCCATTACGGCATGCACGCGCCATGAGATTGTCGCTTGCTACCAACAGCTTACCCCAAAGGAACGCCAACTGGCCGGTCTGGTGGCACAAGGGTTGATGAACCGGGAAATCGCAGATGCAATGAATATTGCGGTCCGTACCGTTGAGGTTCACCGGGCAAGAGTGATGGAAAAAATGCAGGCGGGGAGCCTGGCTGAGCTGGTTCACCGACTCCAGCAGGTTCTGTAGATTCATGACAGTTATTTGATTTTCATTGATTTTTTGTCTAATAAGCCAGACTGATATATGCTGTTGGTTTGAGCTAATGACGAGCAGGCAAATATGGGTAATCAGACCAAAGATGACGAACTGTACCGCGAGATGTGCAGAGTTGTTGGTAAAGTAGTACTGGAAATGCGCGATCTGGGACAAGAGCCTAAGCATATCGTCATTGCCGGTGTACTGAGAACCACCCTCGCCAATCAGCGTGTGCAACGCAGTGAGTTAGAAAAACAGGCCATGGAGACGGTGATTAAAGCGTTAGCCGGTTAATCCTGAAAAGGGCGGTGGAGAAAGGCTACCGCCCTGTAATTCTGCCACGGTATTCTATCAATATATATAATTCATCTTTGAAAATAAAAAGTGTAGAAAAATGTATTTGTCGTTATGTATTATATTATATATCGATTAAAACAAACGCTTATATTTGGAGGTGTAATCACAAATATTTGTAATGCAGATGAAATGCTATTTCAACCTGCCTTAATGATAATAAATATCACTCCGCATTAATTATTCTCCTTCCCGTTTTTACTTGATAACGATCAAGGTTACAGGCTATGAATAACCACATTATTTATCCGCCTAACCCTAAAGGGTTATTCCTATCTTGAGGGTAAAGATTCACTCCGTTTAACCACCGTCATTGATGCGATCAGGTTAGGGCAAAAATATCACGTGTTGTCGGCAACATCAGTGGCCCGATTTGGCCTGCCCGGCGCGTATAAACATGAGCACTGGATGTGTTGCTGCTACAGCGTTTGCGAAGAGGATGCGAAATAAATGAACCAGGTTGATCGTCCATTTTTAGATTGTGGTTTAACGCGACTTGAATTTCTGCGGATATCAGGAAAAGGTCTGGCAGGGTTAACCATTGCCCCCGCACTGTTATCACTTTTTGGCTGTAAGCAGGAAGATGTCGATAGCGGCACTGTCGGGCTGATTAACACGCCGAAAGGAGTGTTGGTGACGCAACGCGCACGCTGCACAGGATGCCACCGCTGCGAAATTTCCTGTACGAATTATAACGATGGCGCCGTTGGCACCTTCTTTTCCCGTATCAAAATCCATCGCAACTTTTTCTTTGGTGACAACGGTGTCGGTTCCGGTGGCGGGCTATACGGCGATTTAAACTACACCGCCGATACCTGCCGCCAGTGCAAAGATCCGCAATGTATGGCTGTCTGCCCGATAGGCGCAATTACCTGGAAACAGGAAGACGGTTGTATTGCGGTGGATCACAAGCGCTGTATTGGCTGTAGCGCGTGTACCACGGCCTGTCCCTGGATGATGGCGACCGTGAATACCGAAACTAAAAAATCCTCGAAATGTGTGTTGTGTGGGGAATGCGCCAATGCTTGTCCGACTGGAGCATTAAAAATTATCGAATGGAAAGAGATTACCGTTTGATGGATCGCAGGCTTGCCTGATACGCGTCATTAATTGCCAAAAAAATTGCCGCTATGTACGGAAATGCGGCCAGCAAAATGACGGGTATATCTATTAAACCTTCTAGCAAAGGAAAACATGATGGCTAATGGTTGGACAGGTAATATTTTACGGGTCAATCTCACGACGGGTAATATCACCGTGGAAGATTCCAGTAAATTTAAAAAATTTGTCGGTGGGATGGGCTTTGGTTATAAAATTATGTACGACGAAGTCCCGCCAGGCACAAAACCTTTTGATGAAGGGAATAAACTGGTTTTCGCCACCGGTCCCCTCACTGGCTCGGGCGCACCCTGCAGTTCACGCGTCAATATCACCTCATTATCAACCTTTACCAAAGGTAATTTAGTCGTTGATGCCCATATGGGCGGCTTCTTTGCGGCACAAATGAAATTTGCCGGCTATGACGCGATTGTGATTGAAGGTAAGGCGGCATCGCCTGTCTGGATCAATATCAAAGACGACAAAGTCAGCATCGAAAAAGCTGACTTCCTGTGGGGCAAGGGTACACGCGCTACGACCGAAGAAATTTGTCGCATCACCAGCCCGGAAACCTGCGTCACCGCCATCGGTCAGGCGGGAGAAAATCTGGTACCTCTGTCCTGTATGATCAACAGCCGCAACCACAGCGGCGGTGCTGGCACCGGTGCGGTGATGGGCTCGAAGAACCTGAAGGCCATTGCGGTTGAAGGCACAAAAGGGGTCAACATCGCCGATCGCAAAGAGATGAAGCGGCTGAACGATTACATGATGACCGAGCTTATCGGCGCTAACAACAACCATGTGGTGCCGAGCACGCCACAGGCGTGGGCTGAATATTCATCGCCAAACTCACGCTGGACGGCGCGTAAAGGGCTGTTCTGGGGCGCGGCGGAAGGCGGCCCGATTGAAACGGGGGAAATCCCGCCAGGCAACCAAAATACCGTCGGCTTTCGTACCTACAAGTCGGTGTTCGATCTCGGACCGGCCGCAGAAAAATACACGGTCAAAATGAGCGGCTGTCACTCATGCCCGATTCGCTGTATGACCCAGCTCAACGTCCCGCGTGTTAAAGATTTTGGTGTACCGAGTACCGGTGGTAACACCTGCGTGGCGAACTTCGTGCACACCACGATTTTCCCGAACGGCCCGAAAGATTTTGACGAGAAAGATGATGGCCGCGTGGTGGGGAATCTGGTTGGCCTGAACCTGTTCGACGACTACGGTATCTGGTGTAACTACGGGCAATTGCACCGTGATTTTACCTACTGCTACGCCAAAGGCGTTTTTAAACGCGTGCTGCCGGCTGAAGAGTATGCCGAGATCCGTTGGGATCAGCTGGAAGCGGGCGATCCTAATTTTATTAAAGATTTCTACTACCGCCTGGCGCATCGCGTCGGCGAACTCAGCCACCTTGCAGATGGGTCATATGCCATTGCCGAACGCTGGAATTTAGGCGACGAGTACTGGGGCTATGCCAAAAACAAATTGTGGTCGCCGTTTGGTTTTCCTGTTCACCATGCTAACGAGGCCTCGGCACAGGTGGGGGCGATCACCAACTGCATGTTTAACCGTGACTGCATGGCGCACACCCACATCAACTTTATCGGCTCTGGTTTGCCGTTGAAATTACAGCGTGAAGTGGCGGGTGAGTTGTTTGGCTCACAGGATGCCTACGACGAAACAAAAAACTACACCCCAATCAACGCCGCCAAAATTAAATATGCCAAATGGACGCTGCTGAAGGTCTGTCTCCATAACGCCGTCACGCTGTGCAACTGGGTCTGGCCGATGACGGTGTCGCCGCTGAAGAGTCGAAACTATCGTGGGGATCTGGATCTGGAAGCGAAATTCTTCCAGGCGGTAACCGGTGATGAAACAACGCAGGCAAGCCTGGATCTCGCCGCCGAGCGTATTTTTACGTTGCACCGTGCCTATACAGTGAAACTGATGCAAACCAAAGACATGCGCAATGAGCACGATCTTATCTGCTCTTGGGTCTTCGACAAAGATCCTAAGATCCCGGTGTTTACCGAAGGGACCGACAAAATGGATCGGGAAGATATGCGCCAGTCATTGACGATGTTCTATCAGGAAATGGGCTGGGACCCGGAACTCGGCTGCCCAACACGTGAAACCCTGAATCGCCTCGGTCTTGAGGATGTGGCAGCCGATCTGGCTGCGCAGAATCTGCTGCCGGCGTAAGGAACGCGAGATGACTAACGTGAGCGACGTTCTGGTCGCCGATGAGGAAGCGTGTATAGCGCTTCCTGATGAGGTGGATAGCCAAAAACGACAGTGGCTACAGGCGTTACATCCGGCCGTAGAGCACAGCAACACGCCGCAGGTCGAAGAGCCGGTGACGGCGGAGTCGATAATGGCGGATTTTATCCGCCAGCACTCCACGTCGGGCCAGTTGGTGGCGCGCGGTGTGTTTTTGCAGCCACCTTATTCAATGTCTGAAACAGACCTTACGCTGCTGCTGGACGCCATGCATGAGCAGGCGGGAAGTGCGGATATTACCTGCGTGCAGGGTGCGGAAGATGTGTATTTCTACTCGACGCAGACCATGACGGCTAACTATGCCGACATGTGCGTGCAGGTGGTGGAAAACGATATCTGCCGGGCGATCGCCGAGGCGGTGCGCTTTGACTGCCGAACGTATCCTCGCCCGTATAAGGTCGCCATGCTCGGACAGTCGCCGTATCACTTTGCACCTCAACAGATAGCCGCGGCGCTGACCGCCATGGAAACGCACCCGGATTACGCAGATATACGCGTTGTGGAAGCGTCGAATGCGGAACCTTATCTGTTTAGCGAGCGCCTTATGCGCTACGGCAAGGCGTACGGCCTGTGTGAATGGCTTGAGGTTGAGCAGTACCAGAACCCCTGAATTGATCAGGTAAATGTCATGGAACGTGTGGACGATCACTGTCACAGCATTAGAGGATAACCCGATGTCCTTCACCCGACGAAAATTTGTCATTGGCATGGGGACGGTGATTTTTTTCACCGGCCCAGGCCAAACCTTGTTAGCAAGTACCAAAAATACGCAAGCGGTTCGTTATGTCATGATTCATGATGAGTCATTGTGCAACGGCTGTAATATTTGTGCCCGAGCGTGCAGAAAAACCAACCATGTTCCAGCCCAGGGTAGCCGTTTGTCGATTGCCCATATTCCGGTGTCGGATAACGACAACGAAACCCTGTATCACTATTTCCGCCAGTCCTGCCAGCATTGTGACGATGCGCCCTGTATTGAGGTGTGTCCGACCGGTGCTTCCTGGCGCGATGAGAATGGGATTGTGCGGGTTGACGCCGCGCGTTGCATTGGCTGTAGCTACTGCATAGGGGCCTGTCCTTATCAGGTTCGCTATCTTAATCCGCAAACCAAAGTGGCCGACAAATGTGACTTCTGCGCCGAGTCACGTCTGGCAAAAGGCTTCCCGCCTATCTGCGTGAATGCGTGCCCGGAACATGCGCTGATATTTGGGCGTGAAGATAGTCCGCAGGTTCAGGCCTGGCTGCGCGAAAACAAGTTTTACGAGTATCAGCTGGCAGGTGCCGGGAAACCCCATCTGTATCGTCGGTTCGGTCAACATTTGATTAAAAAGGATAATGTATGAACGCGTCGCAGAATGCCGAACAGTTTCATGCGCAACTGGCGCAGTACGTCCCCTTGTTTAAGCCCGACTACTGGCCCGTCTGGCTGGTGGCTGCCGGGGTAATGCTGGTGGGGATGTGGCTGGTGCTGGCGCTACACGCCATGTTGCGCTTTCGCTCTGCCAATAAAGCGTCAGCCGGGCACGGTGAGAAAGTTTATCTGTACTCTAAGGCGGTCCGCCTGTGGCACTGGTCGAATGCGCTGCTGTTTTTACTGCTGCTGGGCAGTGGCCTGGTCAACCACTTTTCTGCCGTCAGCGCCCCGGTAATGAAAAGCCTGCATGCTGTGCACGAAATCTGTGGCTTCTTGCTGCTGGCGTGCTGGATTGGCTTTGTGCTGATCAACCTGATCGGTGGCAACGGGCATCACTATATGATTAAACGCCAGGGCTGGATTGGGCGGGCGCAACGACAGACGCGGTTTTATCTGTTTGGCATTATGCAGGGTGAGGCACACCCGTTCCCGGCATCCACGCGGTCTAAGTTCAACCCGTTACAGCAGGCGGCCTATGTCGGCGTAATGTACGGACTGTTACCGCTGTTGCTGATTTCTGGTTTGCTGTCGCTGTATCCGCAAGCGGTGGGCGATCTGTTCCCGGGTGTGCGTTACTGGTTGCTGCAGGCGCACTTTGCGCTGTCGATAGTGAGTCTGTTTTTCATTTTTGGACATCTTTATCTCTGCACCACGGGACGCACACCGGGCGAAACCTTCAGGTGCATGGTGGATGGCTATCATCGGCATTAAGCAATGATGATAACCTCTAGTGACTTACGGGCCTGGCGCGTCGGGCCCGTGTTGTACCGCTGGTTTCTGCGTTCGTTTCCGGACGGTGGCAGCTATGCGGATGTTCACCGTGCGCTTGAGCGAGAGGGTTTCGGCGACTGGGCGGACAGCCTCGTGGAATATGGCTGGTCTAAATGGTTGGATGAAGCACGTTTTGTGCAGCAGGATATTTTCGCGATGGCGCGTTTAGCCAGCCCGCAAACGGCAGACGACAACGGCAGACAGCTGGCGAGTGCAACGGACAGCGACAGCCTTGGCAGTGCAGGTGATAACGTCAAAATCGCCAGCGCCGGGTACGCCGCACAGATTGCCAGCGCGGGGTACAGCGCCCGCATTGGCAGCGTGGGGTACAATACGCATGTCGGCAGCTCCGGCAATCGCAGCAGAATTGCGGTTGCGGGAAATTCCACGCGCGTCAGCAGCGTGGGAAACGGCACGCGCATCGCCAGTACCGGCATGCGTGTGCGTATCAGTTCGTTGGGCGAGCGCAGCCGTATTGCCAGCAGCGGCGATCTCACGCAGATCGCCAGCTTTGGCCCTGAGTCAAAGATTGCTAACTGTGCTGACAATGTGCACATTATTGCCAGCGGTGAAAATGCGGTCGTTGCCAGTACCGGCGAGGTCGATTCAATCATTCTCGGCCCCGGTGGATGTGCCGCGCTTGCCTATCACGACGGGGAGAGAATGCGGTTTGCCGTTGCCATCGAGGGTGAGAATAATATCCGTGCCGGTGTGAAATACCGGCTCAACGACGACCACCAGTTCGTGGCCTGTTGAGCCGTGGCATTATTTTAGCGCGAACCGATGCCGGGCGACTTTCTCCAGCCCAAAACACAGCAGGTAGTAAACCAGTCCGGTAAAGACAAAAATCGCAGCCGGGTAAATCTGCACGCGGCTGTTCACCTGACCGGCAACCGTCGTCAGTTCAGGGACGTTGACGATAAACGCCAGCGACGTATCTTTTAGTAACCCAATAAAAATCCCCGTCAGCGATGGCAGAATATTACGCAGCACCTGTGGCAGTAAAATCAGCCACAACGTCTGAAACGGGCGAAATCCTTGAGCCACTGACGCCTCATACTGACCGCCAGGCAGCGCGTTTAAGCCCGCATACACGGAGTGCATCACCGAGGCGGCGGTAAACCAGGCTAGCGCCAGCGTGACGGTCGCCGCCCCTGGCAGATCGCTGCCTGTCAGCATGGGCAGCAGGTACCACATCCAGAAAATGACAAAAATGAGCGGAATGCCGCGAATAAACTCCGCCCAGACAAACAGTCCCTTGCGCACCAGGCCCGGGAACCGCCACGCGCAGCAGGCGAGGAGAATCCCGGCGGGCAGCGCCAGCACCGCAGCGCCAATTGCCATCAGTAACGTGAGCAGAACTCCCCCCGGCTGTCCCTGTGCCGCGCGTCCCCACAGGAGATAGTCCAGATTGTCGGTAATCACCGAAATATTAGCGATCATGCTGTGGACTCCGGATGCTCAAGATGTGGGTTTTTACCGCAGATCGCTTTGCCGGTACGGGCCG
The DNA here is from genome assembly GCF_057838705.1 of Citrobacter sp. KH_055_1. Taxonomy (NCBI): domain Bacteria; kingdom Pseudomonadati; phylum Pseudomonadota; class Gammaproteobacteria; order Enterobacterales; family Enterobacteriaceae; genus Citrobacter; species Citrobacter sp. KH_055_1. The sequence goes on along the minus strand of NZ_CM174473.1, from coordinate 2,494,003 downwards.
AGGGCCAAGTCGCGTGAGTAGCATTCCCAGCACAAGCCCAGTGAGCAGATACAGCCCGGTGCCGACGGCAAACGCTTCCAGTGCGTGGGCGTTATAACTCTCGATTTGCCGAACCTGGTAGGTCAGTTCAGCGAAACCAATACCGCTGGCAAGCGATGAGAGCTTCATTAAATTGAGATACTGCCCGACGATTGGCTGCCAGGCGTTCGCCAGGCCCTGAGGCAACAGAATATGCCGAAAGGCCGCCCAGGAAGAAAAACCCTGCGCCACGGCGGCCTCCCGCTGCCCGCTGGACACCGCCTGTAAACCGGAGGCGATTTCCTCCACCAAAAAAGCTGACGTAAAAATCCCCAGCCCCCAGGCCGAACAGAGAAACTCCGGCGTTAACCACCAGACCTCTCCCGGCAGAATGGACCACGGGTGCTCAGCATTGATGAAGGTAATTACCCCCCGGGGAAGCAGATTCCATGCGGCGAAATACCAGAACATCAGTTGTACCAGTAACGGCGTGTTGCGAAAAACTGAAACCCACACGCTGACCATGCCACCGGCGATGCGATTACCCGAAAGGCGCAGGCCGAGCAGTAAGATGGCCAGCAATGTGGCGAGTACGATCCCCACCAGTGTCACCCATAGCGTGGTCAGAAAACCTGACATTATCCATTGCAGAGGTTGCCCGCTCAGCACTCCCTGCCAGTCCATTGCGTGCATTATAACGATGACTCCTGATGTAACGGGTCGAGAACTTTTTTCAGGAAACGTCGGGTCCTTGGGTGCTGCGGGCGGGTAAAGAACGCCTCGGGGGGCGCCACTTCGAGAATGTCGCCGCCATCAATGAAAACCACCCGATCGGCAATCTCGCGGGCGAAATGCATTTCGTGAGTGACGACAATCATCGTGATGCCACTATGGGCGAGGTTTTTCATCACCAGCAGCACTTCGCCGATCATTTCGGGATCCAGCGCGGAAGTGGGTTCATCAAACAGGATGATTTGTGGAGAGGAGGCCAGGGCGCGCGCGATGGCAACGCGCTGTTGCTGACCGCCGGAAAGCTGTGCGGCGTAGGCCCCGGCTTTGTCAGCCAGTCCGACCTGTTCCAGCAGCTCAAGTGCGCGTCGTTTCGCCTCCGTTTTATTCCAGCCGTGAACATATTCCAGCGCCAACGAGATGTTCTGCTGCGCCGTCAGATGTGCGTAAAGATTGAACTGCTGGAACACAAAACCAATGCGACTGCGTAACTGACGTAAGGCCGCGCCGCGCAGCTGGCCGATCGGGTGATCATCAATGAAAATATCGCCCCCGCTAAGTGATTCAAGCTGATTGATCAGGCGAATAAGCGTAGATTTCCCTGAGCCGGAAGGGCCCAGAATGGTGACCACTTCACCGGGCTCCACGGTCAGGTTAACGTCATTTAACACCACCTGTGCGTCATACTGTTTATGCACATTGCGCAGCTCGACCCGCGCCTGACGCAACTGCGTAAAATCCGCAGCTGGCGCTGCGGAGCGAGGAAACAGACCTGAGAGCATATTACTTCGCTTCTATTTTAAAGGCGCGGGGCTGGGGATTTTTGGTTTCAGGCCCAAACCAGACATCGTAGATTTTGGCCGCCTGACCGGTCGACTCAAGCTTCAGCAGCTCGTCGTTTACCGCGTTTAACAGCGCCGTTTCGCCTTTTTTCACCCCTACGCCGATCTCTTCTTTACTCAGCAGGTCAGGTAAAATTTTGAAATCTGCTTTATCCGGTGCGCCACCTAACAGGCCCGCCAGAATAGTACTGTCCTGGGTGATGGCCTGAACATTGCCATTGCGCAGTGCGGTCAGCGCCAGCGGAATATCGTCGTAGGCCAGCACGCGTGACTGTGGGAAGCGCTGATGTAGCGCCTGTTCACCGGTAGTGCCTTTCACCGCGCCGATGCGTGCCTTGCTGTAATCATCAAGCTTGTCCGGGGATTTTGCGGGCACCAGGAACTGCTGTCCGGTGACAAAATAGGGGACCGAAAAGTCGATGACCTGCGCCCGCTCCGGCGTAATCGTAATATCCGCAACGATTAAATCGGCCTTACCGGATTGCAACAGCGGAATGCGGTTGGCTGGATTGGTTGCCACCAGTTCCAGTTTTACACCGAGTGATTTTGCCAGCGCTTCGGCAAAGTCCACGTCGTAGCCGACAATTTTATGTGTTTTCGCATCAACAGAGCCAAACGGTGGGTTAGCGTCGAACGTTGCGACTTTCACCACGCCTGCAGCTTTGATATCGGCCAGTTGATCGGCCTGAGCCTGCGAAGCCATCATGCCCGACGCGGACAATATGCTAAGTGCCAGGATTGATTTTTTAGCGCGCTGAATTTTCGTTGCCATCATTATATGAAATCCCTGTAGTTATTGGTTTGTGCTATTAACGCTCCCATAACTTATCGATGGCGCAAAATAAGAAAAAATTCTTATCTATATACAAAATGATATTAGTGAAATAGCTGTTAATAATGGGTAAATACAATGCAAATTATCCAGAAACGCTACTGTATTTCCATGCGGGCCTGTACCATAAACCGATAACCGATGTGGAATTGGGGGCCAGTCATGCTGCGTGATAATTTTAACGATCTCTATTATCTCAAAGACGGCCAGGCGCGCCGTTTACGGGTTATTATTTGTATTATCCCAGCCGCAAACAGCACACCGCTGCCTTTGCACAGCTGATTGAAGCATTGCGCTATACACGCAGACTGGAGATAAAAAAACCGGCATTACGCCGGTTCAGGGATTAGATTTTGCAGGCATCGCCGCAGTCATTATCCGCAATCATTTCCTGTGCTTTTTTGTCTGCATCTTCCAGACGTTCCGCATTGCGCTCTTGCGCTTCATCGAGCCCATCAAAGACCAGATTATCGAGATCAATTTCCATCAGTCACCTGTTCAGGTTCAGCGTTTAACATCCCCCTTATTATATTGCAAAAATGTTGCTGAACAGCAGCGATTCTTGCGATTTAGAGGCGACTATCAAATCAGATGTGCGTATTTTTCCGGTAGCGTGGTCCACAGATGTCGGTTGGCGGCGCTCAGGATGAGTATTGTCGAAAACCCGGCTGGACCTTAACGGATGAGGATATAAATACGGTCGATCGCTTTATTGAACAGTTCGGTTTGTCGGTGTTGTCCGAACCGACAACCTGACATGCACGCCAACGCCGCGCCCCTGAACTGAAACACCGCTCCGGTGCGCGGCGGACCTCGCTAACCACTTCTTTTGTGTCCGTTTTTTAACCCGTCACAACTCACAGAAATGTTAATAATATGTTTCGCAATCATGCGGCAAGCCTGTTTATTCAGTAACGTGATGCGCGATCATTTTTAACAATATCATGACAAAATCACTATACATATAACTTAATATCTTTTATACATTAATCGTTAACCCCTGTGACTATTCCACAAAAGAGAAAGAGATATGGAACAGATACCTGATAATAAAAACGATAATTTTCAAAAAGATGGCAAAGAGCAGTTCAACCGTTCGATCGGACTTATCTCTAACTTTGCGCTGGGTTTTACCTACCTGTCGCCACTCACCGCCGTGTATTCGCTGTTTGCGCTTGCTGTAACGCTGGCAGGGCCACCGGCGGTATGGTGGATTTTAATCGTCGCCTGTGGGCAGCTTCTGGTTGCGCTGGTGTTTGGCGAAGTGGCGTCTCAGTATCCGATAACCGGAGGGCTGTATCCCTGGGCCAGAAGGTTGTGGGGGAAAAAATATGCGTGGATCGCCGCCTGGATTTACCTGTGGGCGCTGGTGGTGACCATCACCTCAATCGCGGAATACACCTCAACCTTCGTCGAGTCATTATTCCACTATGGTCAGACTCCGGCCACCATGCTGCTGACATCCGTGGTGCTGCTGCTCTTGATGATGGCGGTGAATATGTCCGGGACAAAGAATCTTGCCCGGGTCGCCAAAATTGGTTTCTGGTGTGAGATCGTCAGCGTGATTGCGCTGGGGATTTACCTGCTGATATTCCACCGTTCACAGCCATTCTCGGTGATATTTGATTCAATGGGCGTGCTGGCCCAGGACGGGAGTTACTCCACCGCCTTTATGTCTGCCGCGCTGATGGGCCTGTTTATGTTCTTTGGCTTTGAAGCCTGCGGCAACGTTGCGGAAGAGGTGAAGAACCCAAGCAAAAAAATCCCGATTGCGATGATCCTGAGTATCGTGTTTGGTGCGATCTCGGCCATTATTTCCGTCATGGGGTATCTGCTGGCTTCGCCGAATCTGGTCAGTATTGTCAACGGTAAAACGGCCGATCCGATCCCGGCTATCCTCAATGAGGCCCTGGGGGAAACCGGCGCGACGGTCTTTATCATCGTCGCGATTATCGCCATGCTGTCGTGTATTCTATCTCTCCAGGCTGCGCTGAGCCGCCTTATCTTCTCTTTCTCCCGTGACAGAATGCTGCCGGGAAGCGAGTGGATGTCCAAAATCTCTAAAAATGGTGTTCCCGATAATGCCATGGTGGTCAGTTGCTTACTGCCGGTGATTATCTGTGTTTGGGTCTATTTCCAGCCCGATAATCTGTCGCGCATTACCGCGTTTGCCGTTATCGGTATCTATATTTCCTTCCAGATGGTCGTGCTGGCAGCGCTGCGCCAGCGCCTGAAAGGCTGGAAACCGGCGGGTGAGTGGACCATCGGTGGTTGGGGGACTCTGGTTAACGTGCTGGCGTTAGCTTACGGGTTGTGCGGGATTTGGCTGCTGGCCCAACCCGCTGACAGCAGTGATTTCATCGACCGCTGGACGGTGCTGTTTGGGCTGGCGATTGTGGTGGGTTCGGGGCTTATCTACATGTTCCTGACGCGTCCGTTTGGTCGCTCTGCTGCGCCGGAAAATGATGCGATAGCCTACGCAAACAAGCTCAATATGGGGCAGGATAATTAAACAAAGGGCCTTCGGGCCCTTAGAGCCTATCCCCTTAGTGTTGGTAGTGGTAAAGAATGAAGTAGTCGCTCTGATACACAATACGGGTATTCGTCGGTGACAGTAATTCTCCCACGCGACAGCGTGGCCAACTGGAGAAGATAATCCGGTTTTCCAGATTGGTCAGAATGACATAGTCAGGTTGGGGGCAGGAGAGCAGTTCTGCCTCGATCTGGCTAACCAGCAGATCGACAGCGGCGACGCCAAGAAACTGGTCATGGTAGTAAACGGGCACCGCCGAGGTCAGTGTGTAAGAAATGTTGCAGATATAGTCGACGTAAGGCCCGTGAATATAGGCTTCACCTGCAGGAGGAGAATGCTTAAACCACTCGAAGGTTCTGAAATCCAGCCGCTGTTGGGTGGCCTGATCTAAATCCAGATGCGCCTGACTCAGACCGTTATCTTTCTTATACCACCACTCCAGCAGCCAATACTCGTTGCGGGTTGGCGTATTCTCAATATGGCTGGCGAATCCGGCACCCGAGCAATAGTGATTGTGATTCAGCGTGTGTTTAATGTGCTGCTGAACAGTGGCTCTCACTGCCGGGTCGAGGACCACCTCTGCCGAGCCTTTTTGTACACCGGCAATCGCCTCGTGGATGCTCCTCGCCAGCGCAACGGTAGACTCTACGGTAGAGACAGTAATATCATCAATTTTACGGATTAATGCGCTAAGGGATGTCGAAGAGCTCATGGTCTTTCCTGCCTTCACTGATGGTCAGTTCGCGTTATATTTCAGCTTTTTTTCAATAAGATAATAGGTACAGGTATCGATAATCTGGGTGGCAAACTGCACCGATTCTGTCTCATTATGCGCGGCCAGCGCATCGGCCAGCGCCGAATAGAGCGCAATGATCTCGGCGTGAATAGTGCCAGAACGATAGAGTATAGCGACCAGCGAAGCCCACTCCGCCTGCACCTGCAGCTCCTGATTCGCCAGCCGCGCTGAATGCGAACTGGCGGCGATCGCCAGCAGGCAACGCATATCGGCCTGAGTCATTAATTCGGGTGAATCAGCCTTTCTTAACACCTCAACAAACTCGCGAAATTTAGCGATATCCGCATTGGTCATGCGCCGGGAGGCCAGCCTGGCGCTGTGGCTGATAATGGCGCAATGCATTTCGCCTAAGTCGGAAAGGTAATCGGTGCCAATCGATTTAAACGGATGCAGGACGCTATTTTTGCCATCAATATTTTCGCAAACGAAGCTGCCGCCATTTCGGCCACGAACCGTATGGATAAGATTATTAGCCCGAAGCGTGTTGAGTGCTTCTCTGATGGTGATATGTGAGACGCCCATCATCTTTGCCAGGTCGGTTTCGTTGGGCAGTTGCTCTTTTGGCTCGAGCAATCCCGTAATGATGGCGTTTGAAAGGCGCTGCACAATCTGGTCGGAACGACTGACCTGCCCGATAGGCGCAAATATGACCGCATGAGTAATCATAATCTTTTCTGCACTCAATTCCCTGAAACAACAACCCTTTCTAACACAAGCCTGTCAGGCAAGGAAGGTCAGAATGGTCGCGTTATTTTACCTGCCCATGCACAAAACCGTTGCACAGGCGGATGTGTGTCCCGTTAGCGTCAAATGACGATGAATAACCTTACCGCGGAAATGTAAAATTTAAGTTAAAAATGCGACGTTTATCATACTGTCAATGTTGCGCATTTGAAAAAATTTTACAATATATATATTACATAAGATTATTTATGTATTAACGGGCAGGAGATAGCCATGAAAACCCTGAAGCATTTTATTAACGGACACTACGTGGCGGGCAGTACCGAAGACGCGTTTGAGCTGGTCAGCCCGGTGGACGGTGAAACATACGCGTTATCGCCCAATGGTGGGGCAGCAGAAGTCGATCTGGCCTACTCGGCCGCCGCTGCCGCGTTCAGTATCTGGAAGAAATCGACGCCCGCACAGCGGCAAAAAGCGCTTCTGGCACTGGCTGATGAAATCGAACGCAATGTAGAGCGACTGGTTAACGCCCAGAGTCAGGAAACTGGACAGCTGCGCCATTTTATTGAGAAAGAAGAGATCGCGGCCTCCTGCGACGCCATTCGATTTTTTGCCGGTGCCGCGCGCTGCCTTGAAGGGAAGGCTGCCGGTGAATATTCTGCCGGGTTCACCTCAACCATTCGTCGCGAACCGCTGGGTATTGTGGGGCAAGTCACGCCGTGGAATTACCCGTTTATGATGGCGGTGTGGAAGATAGCCCCTGCGCTGGCGGCAGGCAATACGGTGGTGCTTAAACCGAGTGACACCACGCCGGTTAGCACGCTGCTGCTGGCTGAGCTGGCCGCGCCGCTGTTCCCGAAAGGGGCGTTTAATGTGGTATTAGGGAAAGCCAAAACCGGTTCGCTGGTGGTGTCGAACCCGACGGCCTCACTGGTTTCGATTACTGGCTCGGTACGTGCGGGTCTACAGGTGGCCGCGTCGGCGGCGGCAAACCTGACCAAAGCCCATTTGGAGTTGGGCGGTAAAGCGCCCGCCGTGGTATTTGCCGACGCGAATATCGACAGGGCGATTGAGACGATCGCTACCGCCGGCTTTTTCAATGCCGGGCAAGATTGTACTGCCGCCACGCGAATTCTCGTCGAGCAGTCCGTTTATGCTGAGTTTTTGGAAAAATTGATCCAGAAAACAAAAAGCATCAAATTTGGTCCCCCGCAGGATAGGGATGCGCTATATGGCGCGTTGAATAGCCGGAACCAACTGGAGCAGGTGCAAGGTTTTATTGCGCGTCTGCCTGCGCATGCAAAAATTGAAACGGGTGGCAGAGCAGGGCCCGGACCGGGCTTCTACTTTGAGCCAACCATCATCTCCGGTCTGTATCAGCACGACGAAGCCATTCAACATGAAGTGTTTGGTCCGGTAATGGCGATTCAGTCCTTTTCGACTGACGAAGACGCGTTGCACAAAGCCAATGATGTGGAATACGGCCTGGCCGCAAGCGTCTGGACCGGTAACCACGGCCGCGCACAGCGTTTTTGCATTGACCTCGATTTTGGCACGGTGTGGATCAACAACCATATTCCACTGTGTGCGGAAATGCCGCACGGCGGGTTCAAGAAATCCGGCTACGGTAAAGATCTCTCCTCTTATTCACTCGATGAGTACACCCGAGTGAAACATATCATGTGCGATATTTCTGAATAGCGGGTAATACGATGAAAACATTAAAAATAGCTGCGCTGTCGCTGGTGATGTTCTCGGGGTTTAGTCTGGCAGACAGCTCCCCGCTGAACACCGTAAAAGCGTATATGGCGGCATGGAATGCGCATAACGCGCCGCTCGCAGCGCAGTATCTGGCCGACGACGCGGTCTATTACGATGCCGCCGCCGGGGAGCCGATAACTGGCAGGGAAAAAGCCGAGAAAGAGGTGATTGGAGCATTCATTAAGGCGGTCCCGGATCTGAACTGGAAAATGGTCGGCAAACCCGTCTATGACGAAGATACCGTGGCATTTCGTTGGGAGTTCTCGGGTAAAAATAGCGGCGAATGGGCAGGAAGTCCGCCGACAAATAATCCGATCAAATTTGAAGGCGTCAGCTATATTCATGTTAAGGCAGGAAAAATCACCTGGCAGGGTGATTATTATGATTCTAAAAAACTGGATGAAGAACTCAAGCCAGTGAAGTAGTCGGTGGTCCCCCTTGTGAGAGGGGGACCCTCTCATTTGTGCTGTGTTTAGGGCAGTGTGTGCGTGGCAAAAGGACAAGTTAATGGCAATTACCCGACGTGATTTTCTCAACGGTGTGGCGGTCACCATCGCCGCGGGGCTGACCCCTCTGGATATGGTCAGAGCGGCAGGAAAAGAACATGAATTTATCGATGGAAGTTATTACCCTCCCAGCCTGACGGGGCTGCGTGGTAACCATCCGGGCTCGTTTGAAATGGCTCACGCGCTGGGCCGGGAACAGAAAAAATTTGATTTAACGGCGCTTCCGGTCGAGGAAGAGTACGACCTGGTGGTGGTCGGTGGCGGCATTAGCGGGCTGGCTGCCGGATGTTTCTGGCGGCAACTTGTCGGGCAAAACAGCAAGGTTCTGATCCTCGACAACCATGATGATTTTGGCGGCCACGCCAAACGTAACGAATTTAGCACAGCCGGAAAAAAGCTGATCGGCTATGGCGGCAGTGAGTCGTTTCAGTCGCCAGCGCATAATTTCAGCCCGGACGTACAAAAGCTGATGGAAACACTCGGCGTGAGCGCCACCAAGCTCAAAGAGAGTTTTGACGTCAACTTCTATCCAGACTGGCAGCTCAGTCGCGGCGTCTTTTTCGACAAAAAGAATTTTGGCGAGACCAAAATCGTCAGCGGCGATCCAGGACGCGCGGTTTCCGACGATATTCCACCGGACCGGCTCAACGGTCGTAAGATTGAAGACTTTATCAATGATTTTCCGTTGAGTGAGAGCGACCGAAAAGCGCTTATCGATCTACATGTACGCCCTGGCGACTACCTTCCGGGCATGACGGTCGAGGAGAAAAGTAGCTGGCTGGATACCCACAGCTACAGTGAATTTCTGGCCACGAAAGTCGGTTTAAGCAAAATGGCACTGCTCTATTTCCAGCAGCGCTCCAACGATTTCTTTGCTATCGGCATTGAGGGCATTTCCTGTAGCGATGCCCGGGCATGCGCCTTACCGGGCATGGAAGCGTTAGGTCTGCCGCCGCTGGACGGCGAGTCACTGGCCGACCTCGAAGAGCCGTATGTTTATCACTTCCCCGATGGCAACGCGGGACTGGCACGAATAATGGTCAGATATATGCTCCCGGATGCCTTGCCGGGGACCACCATGGAGGATTCCGTCCTCGCCAGATTGCATTACGAAAAGCTGGATCTGCCGGAAAATACCACGCGTTTGCGCCTCAACAGTAGCGTGATTAATGCGGCCAACGTGCCGGGCGGCGTGGCCGTAACCTATCTGCGTGACGGCAAATTGCATCGTGTGCACGCAAAAAACGCCATCATGGCGGGTTATAACATGATGATCCCGTACCTGGTGCCGGAAATGCCGAAACAACAACAGGCAGATCTCAAGCTGAACGTAAAGGCGCCGCTGGTGTACACCAACGTAGTGGTGAAAAACTGGCAGGCGTTTAAGCAACTCGGCGTACATGAGTTTTATTCCCCGGCTGCGCCGTACAGCCGCATTAAGCTCGACTATCCAGTCAGCATTGGCGGCTATCAGCACCCGGCGACCCCGGACGATCCGATGGTGATTCATATGGTCTATGTGCCAACCTATCCGGGCAGTAACTTACCGGCGAGAGAACAATTCCGCCTGGGACGGGCCTATCTGCTGGGGACCACGTTTGCTGCGCATGAAGAGATGATCCGTGGTCAGTTGCAGGAGATGTTTGGCTCGACAGGCTTTGACAATCAACGTGATATCGCGGCTATTACGGTTAACCGCTGGGCACATGGCTATGCCTATTACGCCAACCCGCTGTTCGACGACATGGATGAAATGGAGAAGGTTGTTGAGCGGGCACGCCAACCCATCGGCCGAATTGCGATTGCTAACTCTGATGCCGACTGGAGCGCGTATGCACATGCGGCGATCGATCAGGCATTGCGGGCGGTTAACGAACTCAAGGGTATGAGGTGATCTATGCGTAATGTAACCGTTCTTGTCGCCTGTTTGTTTAGCGCGACGGTTTCCGCCGCGGACTCTCACGGCGAGTACATCGCCAGAATTTCAGACTGTGTAGCCTGTCACACCGCTGAGGGTGGGGACGCGATGGCAGGGGGCAAAAAGTTTCCCACGCCGGTCGGTGATATTTTCTCGACAAATATCACGCCGGACAAAACCCACGGCATCGGTAACTATTCCTACGAGGATTTTGAAAAAGCGGTGCGTCAGGGCATTGCCAAAGATGGCCATCCGCTTTACCCGGCCATGCCATATCCGTCTTACGCAAAGCTCTCCGACGAAGATGTCCAGGCGCTGTATCGCTACTTTATGCATGATGTCACGCCGTCTGCGACAGCAAATAAAGAGAATGAGATCCCCTGGCTGATTTCAGCCCGCTGGCCGCTGCATATCTGGAACTGGCTCTTTACCGACGCTCCTGCAACGGCTCTGGTAGGCAGCAACAGTACCGATGCCAGTGCCGCGCGGATCCAGCGCGGAGCTTATCTGGTTGAAGGACCCGGCCACTGTGGCTCCTGCCATACCCCGAGGGGAATGGCGATGAATGAGAAAGCCTATACTCATGCCGATGCACAGTACCTGAGCGGGGCGATGATTGACGGCTGGTATGCGCCGTCCCTTCGGGGCACCGGGATGTCTGAGCAGGAGTTAACGTCGCTGTTACTGACCGGTAAAAGCAAGCATGCTGCGGTTTCGGGTTCAATGGCTGAAGTCGTCAGTGAGAGTACGCAATACCTGACGGATGAAGATGCTGCAGCGATTGCACAGTATCTGCGGAGCCTGAAAAACGCCAAACCGGAGCCGACACGAGCGGGCACTACCACGGCGTCCTGGTCGAATTCACCGCAGGCGGGAAAAGTGGTCTACAACCGTTATTGCTCGACCTGTCACGGTCAGGAAGGCAAGGGCACGGATAACAACGCGCCGTCACTTATCCACAATCCGCTGGTGATGGTTGACGATCCGACTCCGCTGTTCAGGGTGATTTCGCAGGGCGCGGAAACGCCGACCACGCGGGGCAACGTGTCGTTTAAGATGCCAGCGTATAACGGATTGCTGACCGAAGTTGAGATGCGCGATGTGATCAACTATGTACGAAAAAGTTGGGGTGAAGGCAATGGCGAGGTCAGTCAGGAGGAGCTTGCCGGACTTAAACCAGCTACACACTAAGCGTTATGCCTGATGGCGCTGCGCTTATCCGACCTATAAAAACCTTATTGTAGGTCGGATAAGACGCGTTAGTGACGCCATCCGGCAACGTTTATCCTACGTTTGCCTTGATAATGCCCGCCAGCCGGGAAAACGCCGCGGCCATCTCATGTTCTTCAATACTGGCAAAACCCAGCAACAGACCGCTGCGTTTCTCTTCGTTGACGTAGTAACGTGACAGCGGTCGTACCAATAACCCCTGCGTATTCGCCAGCTGTGCAATCATGCTGTCGTCGGCATGGGCTGGCAATTGTAATATCAGATGCAGCCCGGCGTTACTGTTGAACGGTCCCAGATAATCCTCTCCGAGTTGCGTGGCGATCAGGTCCACCAGCGTCTGACGACGGCGGCTGTACAGTTGGCGCATTTTACGGATATGCGCGGCGTAGTAGCCTTCGCGGATAAACTCTGCCAGCGCGGCCTGAATCAAAAGGTGTCCGCCGCGATAGAGGTCGTTATGCACTTTCTTCAGCGGTGCAGCGAGCGGTTTGGGCAGCACAACATACCCGAGTCGGAGGGCAGGATAGAGCGTTTTGCTGAATGTGCCGATGTAGATAACTGGACTTTCTTCCTCCAGTCCTTGCAGTGAAGGAATAGGCTGCCCCGAAAAGCGAAACTCGCTGTCGTAGTCATCTTCCACGATCCAACTGCGTGTTTCACGTGCGCGAAACAGTAACTGCCGTCGCCGGCTCAGGCTCATCACCGACCCCAGCGGATACTGATGTGACGGTGTCACAAAAATCAGCTTCGGGGACACCGCTGACGACACTGGCGGTACCATGCCCTGTTCATCAACCGCCATCGCCGAGAAGTTAACCGCGTTGATGCGCAGAATATTTTTGATTCCCCAATAGCCTGGCTCTTCAATCCAGGCGTTATCGCCAGGGTTACACAGGGTGCGGGTCACCAGATCCAACGCCTGGTGAATGCCTTCGGTGATCAGTATCTGTTCAGGAGCACACCTGACGCCGCGCGCGGTACGCAAATAGTCCGCCAGCGCTTCTTTTAGTTCACCGTCGCCACCCGCCGCATCATAGGTGAGAAACTCCGGGCGCAGGCGTCTTGCCAGCCGGTCCTGAATTTTTTTAAGCGTGCGGTGGGGGAAATGTTGCACATCCGGAACGCCAGGAATAAACGCCCCCCACTGGCGTGGGCTGGCGCTGGCATTACCGAGCAGCTCCAGGCAGCGGGCGGACAGGCTGGCGCGGTCTTCCTGTGCGGGGGGCGCGTTTTTTTTATCGGGCCGTTGCGCGAGGTTGTCCAGCACGCTATCGGTGACAAACGTGCCGCTGCTGGTACGTGCAGAAATATACCCTTCGGCCTGCAGTTGCTCATACACTCGCAAGACGGTATTGCGCGATAACGCCAGTTCGCCCGCCAGATCGCGCGAAGGTGGCATACGGGTGGCGGGTTTCAAGCTGCCTTCAAGAATGCAGCTGCAGATGGCGGCATACAAACGCCGGTGCAGTTTCTCGTCGGTTTGCTGGCTAAATGCATGCTTGATCACATCTCCGGCAAGTGAACGCATTTGGATCCTTAAAATAAAACGATTTGGCTCTCGATTAAAGTACCAGATGGCGTCTAGATTTAAAGGGTAATTCAACCCTGAATGTGTTTATGAACAAGGTGTAGAGAATGAATAATAAAAACCTGCAACAACGTCGTCTGGATGCAACCCCGCGTGGCGTGGGCGTAATGTGTGACTTTTTCGCCCAGTCGGCAGAAAACAGCACCATTACCGATATCGAAGGCAATCAATATATTGATTTTGCTGCCGGGATTGCCGTCCTGAATACTGGACACCGTCATCCTCGTATAGTGCAGGCGGTTGAAGCGCAACTTCAAGCCTTTACCCACACGGCCTATCAGATTGTCCCGTACGAAAGCTACGTCTCGCTGGCGGAGAAAATCAATGCGGCCGCGCCGATTGACGGTTTGCGTAAAACCACGTTCTTTACCACCGGCGCAGAAGCTGTCGAAAACGCGGTTAAAATTGCCCGCGCGCACACCGGCCGTCCCGGCGTGATCGCGTTTGGCGGGGGATTTCATGGCCGTACCTATATGACGATGGCGCTGACTGGCAAGGTCGCACCGTATAAAAAAGGCTTCGGGCCGTTCCCGGGATCGGTTTACCACGCACCGTATCCTTCTGAGTTGCAGGGCATCACCACCGCAGATTCGATAAAAGCCATCGAGCGTCTGTTTAAAGCTGATATCGACGCCAGCCAGGTCGCAGCGATTATCTTCGAACCCGTCCAGGGTGAAGGGGGCTTTGTGGTGGCCCCACCTGAATTCGTTGCCGCTATTCGCCGCATCTGCGATGAGCACGGTATTGTGATGATTGCCGATGAAGTCCAGAGTGGTTTTGCCCGCACCGGCGAGCTTTTTGCCATGGACCATTACGCCCACAAAGCCGATCTGATGACCATGGCGAAAAGCCTGGCGGGCGGTATGCCGCTGTCCGGCGTGGTCGGCAAAGCCGAAATTATGGATGCCCCTGCACCGGGTGGTCTGGGCGGTACCTATGCCGGTAACCCGCTCGCCGTGGCGGCCGCTCACGCGGTGCTTGATATCATTCATGATGAGCAACTGTGCCAGCGAGCAGCGGCGCTGGGTGAACAACTGCGTGCCACGCTGACCGATGCCCGTGCGTGGTGTCCGGAACTTGCCGAAGTGCGTGGGTTAGGATCGATGATTGCCGCTGAGTTTTGTGATGCCAGCACCGGAGAGCCTTCTGCAGCCACGGCGCAACGCGTACAGAAGAAAGCCCTTGAGCAGGGACTGCTGCTGCTTACCTGCGGCCAGTACGGCAACGTGATCCGTTTCCTCTACCCGCTGACTATTCCGCAGGAACAGTTCGTAAAAGCGCTGGAAATTATTAAATCCGTCACTAAATCGTGATAGTGCGCGTATAGCGTCAACCCTGGTCGACGGTGGTACACATCGTCGGCTTTTTTGTTCCTGTCGGTTTCTCAACGTCAATTGATCTTCATCGGTAGAGTTACCTGATTTATTGGAAATTCGTTGCCAGATACCTCGTTATATAATTTAATATATATCGATTTTTCTCCTGTCCAGATGGTATCTATGTTAACTCTTCGTTCATTTTTGCTGGTATGCGCCAGCATGTTGTTTGCGTTTTCGGCGCAGGCAGACCGCACGATAACCGATCAGCTTGGCCGCCAGGTCACGATCCCCGATAGCGTCAATAAGGTGGTGGTGTTACAACACCAGACGCTGAATATTCTGGTTCAACTAGATGCCACGCAGGACATTGTCGGCGTGATGTCGAGCTGGAAAAAACAGCTTGGACCGGCGTTCGCCCGCTTTATGCCGACGATTACGACCCTGCCGACGCCGGGCGATCTCACCAGCGTGAATATTGAAAGCCTGCTGGCTACCCACCCGCAAGTGGTGTTTGTTGCCAACTATGCACCTGCCGAGATGATTCAGCAGATTCAGAATGCCGGGATTCCGGTGGTGGCTATCTCATTACGTCAGGATGCTGCTGGCCAGCAGAACAAAATGAACCCGACTATGGCTGACGAAGAGCAGGTCTACAACGAAGGCTTAAAGCAGGGGATTCGCCTGATTGCCGACGTGGTGGGACGTAAACCGCAGGCTGAAACGCTGATCGACTACGTTTTTTCGGCCAGGGCTAAATTCAATGCGCCGGTGGCGGCGATTGCACAGGCGCAAAAAGTCCGTATCTATATGGCCAACCCCGATCTCATGACTTACGGTGCCGGAAAGTACACGGGCCTGATGATGCAGCATGCCGGAGGGCTAAACGTGGCTGCGGCGAGCGTTAAAGGCGCGCGGCAGGTTTCGCTGGAGCAGGTGTTAGCGTGGAACCCGCAGGTGATTTTTGTCCAGGACCGCTACCCGCAGGTGGTGACGGAGATCCTAAACGATCCCAACTGGCAGAACATCGATGCGGTAAAAAATCATCGCGTCTGGCTGATGCCGGAATACGCCAAAGCCTGGGGATATCCGATGCCGGAAGCGCTGGCGCTCGGTGAATTGTGGATGGCAAAAAAACTCTATCCGGATGCCTATAAAAACATCGATGTTGATGCGCAGGCACAGGATTACTACCATCGTTTTTACCGCGTGAACTGGCAGTCCGATGCCGCTAAGTAATCGCGCTTTCCCCCTGCAACCGATACTGATTACCGTGGTGCTACTGCTGGGTGTTGGTTCACTGTGTGTGGGGCAATATCCGCTGTCGCTGCGCGATGTGTTCTCACTGTTGAGCCATTACGCAGACTCGCAGGGTATGGCGCACCAGGTCGTCTGGACCGTCAGACTCCCGCGTATTTTGATGGCACTGCTGGCGGGCGGCGCGCTGGGGTTATGTGGGGCTACGCTGCAAGGCGTGTTTCATAATCCGCTGGTGGACCCGCATATTATTGGGGTGACCTCTGGCTCAGCATTTGGCGGCACGCTGGCGATTTTGCTTGGGCTTGATCCGTTCCTGATGATGGGGTCGACGTTCTTCTTTGGTCTGGCGGCGTTGATTCTGGTATATGCCATTGCCGCGCTACAGGGGCTGGAAAACACGCTGGTGCTGATCCTCTCGGGCATTATTTTGAGTGGTTTTTTTGCCGCGCTGGTGAGCCTGATTCAATACCAGGCCGATACCGAAGAGACGTTACCCAGCATTGTATTCTGGCTGTTGGGCAGTTTTGCGACCGCCAACTGGCATAAAGTGTGGCTGCTGGCGGTGCCGGTCGGCATTGCGGCCATGCTGTTGTACCAGTTGCGCTGGCGAATCAACCTGTTATCACTCAACGATAAAGACGCCACAGCGCTCGGGGTGGCGGTGGTTCCGCTGCGGCGCAGCGTGTTGCTGTGCTGCGCATTGCTGGTTGCGGCGCAGGTCTCCGTCAGCGGCAGTATTGCCTGGGTGGGTCTGGTGATCCCGCATCTGGCCCGCCTGCTGGTAGGCGTTGATCACCGTCGGTTACTCCCCTGTGCTTTCTGGCTGGGCGGCGGTTTTATGATTGTGGTGGATGATATTGCCCGCACGCTGCTACCTACGGAAATTCCTCTGGGGATCATCACCGCCTTGCTCGGTGCGCCGCTGTTTGCCTTTTTGCTGATTCAGTCCAGCCGACGGGGGAAACGATGATATCTGCCGCACTTAACGTCGATCAGTTGGAGTATGGCTACCGGATGCCGTTGTTTGCGCCGCTCACGTTCCGCTGTGAGAAAGGCAATATCTGGGCCGTGCTCGGGCGTAACGGTCTGGGGAAGAGCACGTTGCTGGATACGCTGACCGGTACGCTGCCGTTGTTGGGTGGAAACATACAAAGTGAGGGGGGAATGGGTATTGTGGCGCAGCATACGCGCTTACCGTTTCCCTACACCGTTAGCGATGTCGTGCTGATGGGCCGCGCGCAGCATGTAAAGTTATTTGCTCAACCGGGCCAGCAGGATAAAAAGCGGGCGATGCAGGCGCTGGAGCAGCTCAATATTGCGCATCTTGCGTCCTGTACCTTTTGTTCACTTTCCGGCGGGCAGCAACAGTTGGTAATGATCGCCCGGGCGTTGGTCACGGATTGTCAAACGCTGTTGCTTGATGAACCCTGTTCCGCGCTGGATTTAGCCAATCAGCAGGTGGTGCTGCAGCTTATCAGCGATCTGGCGTATCGCCAGGGCTGCAGCATTCTCTTTACAACGCACGATCCGCAGCATGCACTACAGATAGCCAGTCATACGCTGCTGTTGTTGCCGCAGGGGAGATGGCTGGCGGGGCCAACTCAGAAGATTGTGACGGAAGATAATTTGTTCCAGGCGTACGGTTTACCGCTGCGAAAATTTAGCGTGGACCCGCATCCGACGCCGTTTATCGCGCCGCTGTTTACCATTCATCGTTAAGTGTTTTAAAACCGGCGCTGGCCAAACATGTTTGTCCGTCGCGCGCGAGGATAAAATCAACCAGCGCTTTGACGTTTTTAGACGCCTCGAGCACCGCCAGCTGGTATTCACAGCGAATGTTATGGTCCGTGGGGATCGTTACGCAGCGAATATCGGGCTGCCCGGCAAGTGCTGTTGCATAGTGCGCGTAGCCAATAAACAAATCCGCCAGGCCCTGGCGAATAATCCACGCGCTGGCCAGTTCGCCATTTGGCACCTTAACCGTGTCACGGCCACCGACAAGGGGAATAGCGCGTTCGCGCAGGCGCTGTCCAAGGTCGGGTTCGAGCACATCGAGGCAGTCGAATAATGCCCAGGTATAATCCCCGGAAGGGTCACAGCCGGGGGTTGAGGTGCCAATACGCAGGGTTGGATCTCGCAGTAACTCCAGCCATTCGCCGGTTTTGCGGGTGGTGAGGCTCAGTTGGTTCCAGCAAAAGGTATGCGCGGACAGTGCCCTACCGCTGGCCAGCAACTGCTGCGGATGTGCACGATTGGCCGAGGCAAATAAGGAACAAGGTTCACCGGCTTCTATACGTTCGCGTAATAATCCGGCCGGGCCGTATTCCACACAAACGTCAATTCCGCTTAGAGACGTGAACTGGTTTATCAGCGGGGTAAAGGCCAGCCGTAAACTGCCAGCAGCGAAGAGCGTGATGGGGCATGACATAATGTAGCGAGTCCTGAATTCGAGATCCGAAATGAATGACAGACATCTTAAACGTCATCATATTGTATATGACCAACTATTCGATGCAAATGGCAATAATTATCTGGGTAATAATTTTTTTAAGATATTAACAATTGAATTAATGATTAGCTGTACCCGGAAAGGCTGCTGGGTCTTTTTACTGTAAATCACAAACAGATCCAGATGGGTGGAGAAGTTATCAGGAAGTGTAGGGACCAGACCGTCGATATCTGTTTCTTTAATGATCAACTCGGGCATAAATAAATAACCAAGACCCGCTTTGGCAAGTTCGATTGCGGCATACGAGTTATCGCAGGCAAAATCACCGCTAATGATTATCTTTCTTATTTCTTTACGTGAGTCGTCATTTATATACCAGATGTTATGATTGTCTTCCATATGTGAGAAAAAAAGTATACAGGGACTGTGTCCATAATCTTCAATGGAGTGGATCGGATATCTCGCAATCATGTCGCGGGTGCCATATATATTGGCCGGAATCGATGCGATATTTCGCGCAATAAGTTCGTCATTGTCGGGCAATGAATGCGTAAACAAGATGTCGCAGTCATCACTAAAAGGGACGCCAAGGGTAAATTCAGCGTTGCTGAGGTTACTGGTGGTCAGCATTAATTTAATTTCCGGATGCTGCGCTTTCAACCCAGGAATGACGTACTTGGAGATAAATAACAGCTGACCGGTAGGGGCATGGAT
The DNA here is from genome assembly GCF_057838705.1 of Citrobacter sp. KH_055_1. Taxonomy (NCBI): domain Bacteria; kingdom Pseudomonadati; phylum Pseudomonadota; class Gammaproteobacteria; order Enterobacterales; family Enterobacteriaceae; genus Citrobacter; species Citrobacter sp. KH_055_1. The sequence goes on along the minus strand of NZ_CM174473.1, from coordinate 2,474,827 downwards.
CCTGACAAACCCATCAGACGCCAGCTTATAGGCCATTGTAAACTTCTGGATATCTTCACATGACTTCATGTGTTTTTTGACGTAGGGGAGAAGCTCTTCACCGAAACGGGTCAATTTTATCGGCCGACAAGAGCGATCGAACACGGAGAATCCAAAACGGTCCTCCAGTTGTTGTAAGGTTCTACTGATATTGGGTTGCGCAATTTTTAGCGTTTCCGCAGCCAGACTCAAACTACGGGTACACGAAAGTTCATAAAGGATACGGAGTTCGTTATCGTTAAAGCTGATTTTCTGGACCACTGAGACCTCAGATATGCCTTGTGAATATTATCTGTATACATTCCCGCACGGCTTCGGCCAGTGTCTTTTGAAATTGAATGTATACAGTCCAGCCAACAAAAATAGCGCAGGCATGTTACGTGAACATACCTTTTAAACGGTTGCACAATAATATTTTAACCAATTCTTATCCATTAAAAGATAGCATGGTTTGTGTAAGAAAACAAAAAAGCAAAATGCGAAAATTACAATGAATAAACGTGTTGTTACGGGGTTCATGACTATTTTGATAATGGGTGGGCGGTAGATAAAGCCTGTTTCTACCCATTTTAAGGTTACTGCAGGAGTGTAGGTAACGCATTATATCTATTACGCATAATGTTATGCACATTGTTTGCGAGACGCATGAGGTGAATCTGACTAGAATACCGCGCAAATTTATGGTCACAGGCTGGATTCAGGGATAACGAGTTAATACTTAAGCAAATTTTACCGAATGAATAACGTTTTATTCACTTTTATTACAAATTAAACCCTGAGCCCTCTGTAAAAGTCGCACACTTATTATGATCGAAAGAACTGCATGGCTTTGCCTGATTGTACACCTGTCGATCATTACGACGCCGGTACTGGCAACAATAACAAGCGAACCTCAATCGTCGCAATGGCAAAGCGAATTACTTGCACGACCTTCTGTCGTATATGTGCTTCAGGCCGAAGAAACGACGGATTCCGTTGCCGAACGCTTAGGTCTGACGACCACCCAACTGCGCTATTTCAACCAATTCAGAACATTTAACAAACCGTTTGAACAATTAGATCAGGGTGATGAGCTTGATATTCCGGCCTCAGCCTCCGGTGGGAATAAGGCGGCAGGCGCGAGTGACAAGCTACACCAGGAACAGGAAAACGACGCCGGGGTTAAACGCCTTGCCAGCGGTGCTTCGGGCCTGGCGAATATTCTGGAAAACGGCGATGCGGCACAAGCGGCCAGCGGTCTGGTCCGTTCGGAAATTAACAGTAAAGCGAATGAAACAGTCACTGGCTGGTTAGGGCAGTTTGGCACGGTACGGGCGCAGTTGAATGTCGGCGAACAGTTTTCCCTTGATGATAGCAGCGTAGATTGGCTGGTGCCGGTATATGAAACACAGACGAATGTCTTATTCACCCAACTGGGTTATCAGAATCAGGACGACCGTAATACGCTGAACGTTGGCGTGGGCGTACGTCATTTCAGCCATGACTGGATGCTGGGATTTAATACCTTTTATGACGCCGATTTGAGTGGCGATCATCGTCGCCTTGGCGTTGGGGCTGAACTGTGGCGCGACTATTTTCAACTTGCTACCAACGGGTATTTCAGACTGTCTGACTGGAAGGCCTCGAAAGACGTGGAAAATTATGACGAACGCCCGGCGAACGGTTTTGATGTCAGAGTGCAAGGTTGGTTGCCTGACTATCCGCACCTTGGCGGCAAGTTTATCTATGAGCAGTATTTTGGCGATGAGGTCAGGCTGTCTGGCGAAGACGAACGTGAGAAAAATGCCTGGGCCTTCACGACCGGTATCACCTGGACGCCGTTCCCACTGATGACGCTGGGTATTGAGCAGAGTATGGAAAAGGGTGATGAGCGAGACACCAGCGTGCAAATGGAGCTGGCGTGGCGACCGGGTGAAACCCTGGAATCTCAACTTTCGCCTGATGAAGTGGCCTCTCTGCGCGAGCTGGAAGGTAGCCGCTACAGCCTGGTTGATCGTAATAATGTCATCACTCTGGAATATCAGGCACAGGATCTTGTGCAGTTGACGCTTTCTGAAGAGGCGATTCAGGACGCTGAATATACGGTGCATACGATTTCGACCGATGTCACGAGTGAATACCCGCTGGCGCAGGTCACCTGGGATAACGCGGCGTTTCTGGCGGCTGGCGGAGAGTTTCGCGAGCTGAGCGTGAATATGTTTTCACTGACATTGCCTCCTTACCAACGCTCTCCATCCTCAGACGGGACGGCAAACCAGTATCGCGTCGTTGCGATGGCAGAGGATACCGAAGGGAATACCAGTAATGCCCAGACCTTGCTGATTGAGGTTCTACCCGTAAATCTGGCGTTTGGCGATGCGTTACAGGTCACCGGTAACGGTGCGCCCGCTGATGGTAAAACGCCGGTTACTGTGACCGCAACCCTGGTCGATGATGACGGCAAACCGGTTAGCGGAAAAAATATCACCATGGGAATGACATTCGCCGACGGCAGTATCACCGCTGAGGATGTGATGAGCGATGCGGCAGGGCGGGCGATGTACAGCGTGGTCTCTCACGTTGCGGGTCAGGCAACGGCGACGGCCAGGGTGCATGAACTGAGCCAGAGCGCGAAAGTATTGTATAGCCAGGCGAATTCGGGTGTCGATGAAATGTACTCGGCGTTGCTGGTGAACCCGGCGGTGATTCGGGCCGATGGCGAAGATGTTGCTGAAATGACCTACAAAGCCAATAACAGCGAGGGCGAGCCGGTAACGGGCCTCGAGAACGTGTCGTTTCAGGTGTCCGGTGTGCCCAATACCACCTCCACAGTAGTGCGTGAAGTCGCGCCGGGTATTTATCGTGCAAAGTTGAGCGGTATTCATGCCGGGAAAGGCGTGGTGCAGGTTATGCAGGGAAATGTCGTGGCGAAGACCTTGCGCCGTCCGGTTACCCTCATCTCCACCGGTAACCCTGTCGACCCGCAGCAATCTTCTTTAAATGCGACGCCGGGAAGAATATCCGCCAATGGTAACGCGGAATCGACTCTGGTTCTGCAGTTAACCGACAGCAGCGGGAACCCACTGAAAGAAAAAAACGTCCGATTTACCAGTAGCCTCGCCGGAACGACGATCGGCAACGTCACTAACCGGGAGGATGGTACGTATACCGCCACATTGACGGGTACCGCAACCGGAAACGCAAAAATAAGGACGCATGTTAACGGGTTTCTGACCACTATCGCGCCGACGGTGGTCAAGCTGGTACGTGATGACAATTCGGTCAGTCTTGAGGCTGTGGTGGTGCTTGACGATCATGCGCTGGCGGATGGTGTAGATGAGAATGTCATCAAAGTCACCACCTTTAACGCGGATGGGACGCCTGCTGCGGGTGAAACCGTACGACTGTACGCGAACAATCATGCGGATATTCCCCCAGCAGCCACCACCGATGCTAACGGTGAGGTCTCGGTGTCGTTGACCAGTCGGGTCGCGGGTGAGGTCACGGTGATTGTCGAACTTAACGGCAGCACAGAGGAAGTTGAAACGAGTTTTGCCGTTGATGATGACAGCCTGGATCCAGCGAAATCTCAACTGAATGTCGTCCCTGAACGTATTGAAGCGAATGGCAATGCTGAATCATTTATTCACTTTTTATTAAGGGATCAGCAGGGCAACCCGGTTACCGGGCAAAAAGTGACCTTCACCAGTCCTCTGGAGGGCACGACTATCAGTCAGGCTAAGGATAACCATAACGGCCTGTATAAAGCGTCGTTATCTGGCGTAACAGCGGGCGTGGCCGAGATTTCTGTCAACGTGAATGACCATCACTTTGCGGTTACTCCAGTGAGCGTTACGCTCACGCCAAAAGTGGGTGAGGCCGGGCAGGGCGTCACGCAGGTGGTGGCAGACAATGCGCCGGCCAATGGCAGATCGGCGAATCAGGTGAAGGTCACCATACACCATGCGGATGGGCGTCCGGCCAGCGCGCAGGCGGTGCGATTCGTGGCGACTAACGGGGCGGCAGTACCCACCTCGGTGATGACTAATAGCGAAGGCGAAGCATTTGCCATGGTGACCAATCGCATCGCCGGAAAATCCGTGGTGTCGGTGATGTTAAACGGACATGTCCAGCAGGTTGAACTCACCTTTCTGTCTGATGAAGGCAGCGCCACCATTTTCCCTGGCGACCTGCGCATCATAGCGGACAACGCATTAGCTAACGGCACTGCTGAAAATAAAGTCAGCGCGACCGTCAGGGATGCGTTTGGTAATCCTGTGGCGGGGCAGCAGGTGAAATTTAAGGCCAGCCACGGCGTACGTGCTTCTGCACAGGGTGTGACTGATGCGAACGGCGTGATAACAGCGACCCTGACGAGCACGGCTGCGGGACGCAGCGAGGTTGTGGCGCTAATTAATCGTCGCGGCGAGCACGTGTCGGTTAATTTTGCCCCCTTTGCATCATCGGTGAAAGTGCTACGCAATGGGCAAGCGCTGACCACCCATCCGCAGGTGGGCGACCGTTTATCCGCTGTCGTCATGTGCGGTGAAATTGTCTGCGAAGAGCAGCCAGAACATTTTCAGTGGCAGGGGGAAACCGCTGCAGGCAGTAACCAATTCACCGCGATTCCACAGGCGACGGGCCGTATCTATGTTGTGTCTGGCGAATGGCAAAAACGTGCTTTGCGCGTGGAAACACAAGAATCACCCTGAAACCCGTAATTTCCCGGCTGACGCCTTAATCCCTTTTTATTATTGAGTACGCAAATGAAACGCAAAAACTTTACCTTAACCGCCAGTAGCGCGATGTTAATCCTGTCATTTCCCGCCCTGGCCGTCTTGTCCGATCCAACCGATACCGTAAAAGGACGCGTGCCGGTTATCACCCAGAGCACGATTGTTTCTGCTGATACCAACAGCAACGGCGTCTTCGACATTGGCGATGTGATTTCCATCAGCCAGCAGGGCGCGTTCAGCGACCCGGACGGGGATGCAGAATCGCAAAGAACCTTTCAGTGGCAGGCGGATGGGGCAGATATTTCGGGCGCCACCAGTGATACCTACACCGTGACGGCGAGTGATTTAGGCAAAAAGATCACCGTGTTGGTTACGCCGCATACTGATCCAACGATAACCGATCCGGATACCGGTATCGCAGTTGCGTCAAATGAGCTGTCAGCGGCTTCTGCATCGACGCCGATCGCCGTACAGATTGATGGCGCAGTGAATGGCTTCCCGCAGGTTGATACTGAACTTAGCGCCGTCGTACAACTGGCTGACGGCAGCGCCGGTGATGCTGGCACCTATCAGTGGAAGATTGAGACCGCGATTGGTTCTGGCGTATACCAAAATATTCCAGGTGCGAACGGTAAGACTTACAAACCGGTAGCCGGGGATCAGAAACGTAAGATTCAGATCGAGGTGAATTAATGTCACCCATTGAGCAGCAGCGTAGTGTTCAAGCGCTGCTGCGTATAATCGCCGTTCATTCGGATTGCCAGAGCTATGAAGCTGAATAGTGTCGCGCTCACTCTGCGCAGCGCCGCGGGTGTGCTGGTTGTTTTTGTCGCCACGGAAGCCCTGGCGGTGACAGCACAGACCGAGACGGTAAAAGGACGCCCGCCTGTGGCCGGTCAACTGCAGGTGATTAACACCTCTGCGCCGGGATTAAATCCGGCTCAGGGAGATACGCTGGAGATTGCGTATCAATTTCACGATCCTGATGGTTTGCAGGAAAGTCCATCAGAGACCCTGTTTCGCTGGTTGGCCGACGAGCAGGTAATCTCAGGGGCGAATGAGCGTCTTTATACGCCCGGCCCCGCGCAGAATAAACGCTACCTGACGGTTAAGGTGTTGCCGGTTGAGATTGAACCTTCCGATCCCGACCGACCGGATGCGCCTTTTGTCAGCCCAAACGCGAACGCGCCGGTGCTACCCGCGCGAGCAGACTTGTCGGCCGCGTTTCATTATGCTTCGCCAGCGCTGCGCTGGGGGGATGCGTATATGCACTGTGCGAACAACGGCATGCGTTTACCAGATGAGGGCGATCTGCAGGATATGTTTGTGACCTACACTCGGGCAAATCGTGTGGGGCAAGATTCTAAAGGCGATTTACGGCATACCTATGGCATTGCTGGACGTAACGCTATCTGGACGACACGCGCGCTCAATGATACGCACCATGCGGTGATTAATGCTTTTACCGATGGGCGTAGTAGCGCGGCGGCAAACGCCAGCAGACAGACAGTGGTGTGCGCGCAAACCGGTATACCTGACATGCTCCCGGCGATCGTCAATTTAGCGATACCGGCGCCCCGCGAAGGGGAAGATGTCACACTTTCCTATCTTTATCAGGGGAATGAGACGATTCCCGACCGGTCGCGTTTTCAGTGGTTTCGTGCGGATAACGCCGCAGGAACGGCCAGAAAAACGGCAATTCCAGGCGCGGTTGAAAAAAGTTATACCCCCGTTGCAGAGGATGTAAATCGCTATCTGGTGGTGGAAGCCACGCCAGCAAGCTATGACACGGTAATGGGGACAATGGTCAGTACGGTCAGCGATCAAGTGGCACCAGGCGGCAGCAACGTCCTCCCTGGGAACACGACTATTCACGTCAATGGCGCCACGTTTGATACCGACAGCGGTTTTCCTCGCAGCGGATTGGTTGGTGCCAGCTTCCAGTTGCGCATGAATGGCAATGCTGCCAGCAACCGGGAGTATTCCTGGCATGACGATCGTTCGTGGTTAAGCGTGGATGATAAGGGTGTGGTGACGTTTAACCGTCGGCCTGAAGGCGCAGAGAAAACTGCCACCATTACCATACGGTCGAAAAATGATGGTGGATCTTATGCTTATACCTTCACGGTCACGAAGTGGTTAATCACTGACGGCAATCCAACAGGATTTAATAATGACTGGTGTGGTAAACAAGACGATGGCTATCGTCGGCCGACTGCAGAGGAATCGACCCGCAACGGCGAGCGAGCGGCTTCAACCGGACGCTGGTGGAGCGAGTGGGGGCCGTTGTACAACTTTGGTGGCAACTGGGTCAACGCACCTTACTGGATAGATGAACTGGGCAGTAAAAATACGTTGAATATGAGTAACGGGATAGTGACGAATAGCAGGAAAAGCAGTCACGTGGTCTGTATAGCGGATGTGAATTAAGGCGTTTTTCTGAACGAATGGTTGCCTGTAAGACGGTGAGGAAAGCAGGCAGCCACAGCCAATTGTTGAAGGCCGAATAGCAATTACGTAAGAGTGTTTTTTTGAAACAATGAAAGTGTAGATAAGGACGAGAGAGTAAGCACCAAATCAACGGAAATTGATTTGGTGCGTCCGAGTGGACTCGAACCACCGACCCCCACCATGTCAAGGTGGTGCTCTAACCAACTGAGCTACGGACGCAAGATGGTGCGTTCAATTGGACTCGAACCAACGACCCCCACCATGTCAAGGTGGTGCTCTAACCAACTGAGCTATGAACGCAACGTTGTAGGTGACAACGGGGACGAATATTAGCGGCACAGACCGAATGAGGCAAGAGGGAAATTGTGTTTTTCTGCATGTTTTCACGCGATTGCAGAGTAATTAAGCAAGTTGATTATATTTTGTTGATTTTGCAGCGTGTTTTTTATTCACCCGATCCTTTGGGTGCACAAGTCAGGCGTGCGGGGGAGAATCAGAACCACTCCTGTAAGTCCCGAATGTCGCGATCATCCGGGGCTTTTTGCTGTTATGGCGAGTCGTTACAGCCGGTATTTTTATGTCTGGCCCAGTCGACCATGCCCTGAAAGTCAACAATGACCACCGACTCATCCCCGACGACCCAGGCATCGTGCCCTGGAGGGATGCGTGACAGATCGCCGGGGCGGCAATCAAATTCACTGCCATCGTCCATTTTTACCCGCAGCACCCCGGCTACGTGGTATTGAAAATGCGGGGCTTCACAACTCTTTGTTCCCGCTATCGACTGGATCGATGTCGCCCATCGCCAGCCGGGCTCCAGCACCGCACGTCCGACGATGGCTCCGCCGATATTGAGAAGTTCCAGTCGTCCATTCGCAAACTCGCGAACCTCATCTGGTATATCGAATGATTTCACATCTGCTTTGTCCATTGCGCACCTCCTTAGCTTGATTACGCACATGGCCGCTCTTCAATTATATCAGCCTGGTTGTTTTTTGTTCGGTTTCACCATGGGGAATTCTGCAACAGGACCTACCCGTAGACCGGGTTTAAGCCGTGCCCGGATTAGCGTAAAATGTCCGCTTTCTGCCGCAACGCTACTGGCTAACTCAACCAAGTGAATTTTTGATGAAAAATAATCCGACGCTCTCCCTGATGTGTTTTCAGATGCTGGAATCTGGCGCGAGTCGCCGTACGGTGAAAAGGGCTCTGACATCCCGCCGTGTCAAGGGACGTCAGGCTGTGGTGCTGCTCTGCAAGCAAGAGATGGCGCTGCTGAGAAGCGGGAAATTGCGCGTGTCAGAAAACGGGTAATCCCAGCCCACACTTCACTTCCCTTACTGTTTTCTGCGTGACGTCGTGCGCCCGCTCGCTCCCTTTTTGCAATAGCGCCATCAACATGCCCTTATCCTGGATGTAGGTCGCACGGCGTTCTCGCATGGGGGCAATGAGTTCTTGTAAACACACCTCCAGCTCATTTTTACAGGTTTTATCCCCCAGCCCGCCTTGTTGATAGTTCGCTTTCATCTCCGCAACTTTTGCTTTGTTCGGGTGAAATGCGTCCAGATATGTGAACACTATATTGCCGTCTATCTGCCCCGGGTCGGTCACTTTTAAATGGTGAGGGTCGGTGTACATGGCGCTGACCGCGCGATGAATGGCCTCTTCGCTGGCAGAAAGGAGCAACGTATTGCCAAGTGATTTCGACATTTTGGCGTTGCCGTCGATACCCGGGAGGCGACTGGTTTCGCTGAGCATTGCCTTACAATGCTGTAAAACGGGAGTCGGTAACAGGCTATTCATCTTATGTACAATTTCGTTAGTCTGCTCGAGCATCGGTAATTGATCGTCGCCGACGGGAACAACGTTGGCTTTGAAGGCCGTAATATCTGCCGCCTGGCTGATCGGGTAAACCAGGAAACCAACCGGCAAAGAGCGGGCGAACCCTTTTTGCATAATTTCATTTTTTACCGTTGGGTTACGCTCTACGCGCGCCACGGTAACAATGTTCATATAAAGCGCAGTCAGTTCAGCAAGTGCCGGTAGAGCAGACTGCAAGCAAATTGTCGTGAGTGAAGGATCAATCCCTGCGGCAAGATAATCGGCGAGCACTTCGGGGATGTTATTGCGGATCTTTTGCGGATTGCTGCCGTTATCGGTAAGCCCCTGAAGATCCGCGACCAGCACAAACTGTTGATAGTCACGTTGCAGGGCAACACGCTGGCGTAGCGAGCCAACAAAGTGGCCGAGATGTAATGGGCCGGTTGGGCGATCGCCAGTAAGAATAATGGTTTTGTTGTTCATGCCAGACTCCTTAGTCATCAAACCGAAAGGGGTCTTTCAAATGCAAATAACCGCCTTTCGGCGGTTATTTAAAATGGGGAAAACACATTCTGGCCGCCTTTAAGAAGGCTGCCACCACAGGTTGTTATTAACGCTGTTTACATCGTGTTTTGTATTCATTTAATGAACATATCATGGTGTGATGAAGAGGTAAAGCCATGCACGCTGCGAGCTGATTGGCGTGACAACCGTTGTTATCGCGCGTTCTCACGCAACTGTACTTTACCTGTCAGATACGTTGTGGCTTGACCACCAATATGGACACGATCGCCCACTAACTTGCAGCGTAAATCCCCGCCGCGCTCGGACACCTGGCGTGCCAGCATCTGTGTTTTGTTCAGTTTCTCAGCCCAGTATGGAATGAGCATGCTATGTGCCGAACCTGTGACAGGGTCTTCCGCAACGGCCTCGCCTGGGCAGAAGAAACGACTGACAAAATCGTATTCCCCATCGCCTGGCGCCGTAATGCAGACCATTTTTCCCAGCGGAAGCATGGCGTGAATATCCGGGCGTACTGCTGCAATCTGCTGCTGATTCTCCATAACGACCATGTAATCACGTGCCACGCGGACTTCTTTGTATTCCGTGATACCCAGCGTTTCCAATAGTAAAGGCGGCGGTATAACCGATTCGGTATTCCAGGCGGGGAAATCAAGCGTCAGCCATTCGCCACTGCGGGTCACGGTCAGCGGGCTAATAAATCGGGTTTCGAAGTGAATTGTGGTGTCCGGGTAGTCAAGATGTTCAAAGATGACGTGTGCAGCAGCCAGTGTGGCATGCCCGCATAAATTGATTTCACCCTGAGTGGTAAACCAACGTAGCTCAAAGCCGCTATCGGTGGTGACAAAGAAGGCGGTTTCTGACTGGTTATGTTGCTGAGACATTTTTAATAATATCTCATCGGGCAACCATTCTGTAAGAGGACACACTGCGGCGGCATTGCCACCAAAAGTGGTGTTGGTAAAGGCATCTATCATGTAAAAATCAATGTGCTTCATCGTATAGTCCTCTTGTTGTTCTCCGGTCATCTCACGCTCTACCATGCCATGACAACGTGCAATTTCGTATTGGTTTATGCTCTTGCAGGCAATAACATATCGCGATATGCCCGCGTTTAGCTCGCTTGCAGCATACCGAAGCTCACGATTCGCGATCGGCCCAACTCTTTGGCGCGATACAGGGCCACGTCAGCGGCGCGCAGCAGGTTGTCGCTTTGGGCGTGCTGTGGGTAGCTGGCAACGCCAATAGACACGTCGATATGGCTGATGTCCGACGTCCCAAAGCGCAGCGTAAGCGCATGCACGCCGTTGTAGATGTCCGTCGCCATGCGGTTAGCCTCTTCTTCACCCATGCCGCTGAGCAGGACCAGAAACTCTTCACCACCGTAGCGGAACGCCATCCCACTGTCGCGTATGGCGCGCTGAATAATCGCGGCAACGCCCTTGATAACGCCATCGCCCGCCTCGTGGCCGAACCGATCGTTGACATCTTTGAAGTGATCAATATCAATCATCAGGCAACTGATGGGTGTCTGATTATGTATCGCCTGGCCCATCTGGGTGCGCAAAGTGTCTTCCAGATGATGGCGATTGCGCAGACCGGTCAGCGGGTCGTAGAGTGCTTTTTCCAGTAACGCATCGCGCAGACGCTGATTGGCTAATGCCAGACCGAGCGCTTCTGCCATCAGTTCCAGATACGCGCGGGAAGGCGCGGTATCATTGCTGAGATTCTGAAATGAGAGCAGGCCGATAGCCTCACCTTGAGCAATCAACGGCACACACAGCGTGTGATCCTGACATGACTCTGGCAGATGGTAGCAGGCGATGTCCGGCTCGCCGTGGACCGGGGGATGACTCTGCCCGCGACGCACGGCCCAGCATTCGTCCGGGTGGAAGGCATCTGCTTTTCCCTGCGGAGAAAGCCACTCAGCGACGCAGCGCATCTGCCACGGTTCCCGGTCAAGAATGTAGAGGCGTCCGGCGACACCGGGAGCAATATTCGGCGCGAACAGTTGTGCAACATTGATAACGTCAGCGAAGTTCTCACAGCCCTGTAAGCGCTGAGTCATCCGTGCCAGCAGTTCGCGTATCGCCCAGTCGGCGTCACGCTCTTTCTCCAGCCGCTGCCGTACCAGGCCGTTCTCGCGAAAAATGCGGATGGCCTGTGCCATATCGCCGATTTCATCTATCTGGTTAAAGTTAGGTGTTTCAACCGCGTAATCCTGCGAGGCCAGTCGATGAACGACGTCGCTCAGTCGCACGACGGGGCGTAGCACCCGACGTTTTAAAATAAAGCCGAGGACAAACAAAAACAGCAGTGCCGTCAGTCCGACCATCACTTCAGACAGCGTGCGCAGTGTACGGGACGTCTGCGTGGCGTCCTCAATGGCGTTGCGGGCGCGGCTGTCGAGCATCTGGCGGAAATGGTCTATTTTATCCTGCGTCCGTTCGAGCTCCTGCTCATAGGATTTACCGAAGAGCAGGGCGATAGCCTGCGCCTGCTCTCCGCGCGCGACGCTTTCGATCGCCGTCTGTTGTTCGTTCTGTAGCGTATCAACAATTTGCAATCCCTCGTGCAGGAGCGCCAATTCTTCCCCTGATGCTCCGGTATCCTTCAGTTTCGTCAATCGGTGCTCAACGGCTTTTAGCGAGGTCTCTTTCTGTTGGTAGGCTTGCAACGCATCAGGATCTTTACTGACCACATACAGGCGCGCCAGATCGGACAGTGACCAGGCGTCAATTTCAACTTCTTCGGTCAGCTGATCGAATATATACCGCTGTTCTACCGCCTGTCGTTCGGTGTTATCGGCGTTTGACGCCATTAGCATGACCACGCCGGAGGCGAGGGTCAGGCATACCGTCGCACTGTAGGCCCAGTTGGTGATTGTGGCTATTCGCACCTGTTTATTCCTTTTGCGACGAGTAATGAATGTGCATGATTGAAATTATAGAAAACGTATGATTTTGCGTGACAATAAAAAGGCGACCCCGTGGTCGCCCTTTGTTATCGTCATACCGTTATAAATCTGGAGGATTTTTTCCTTCTTCCATAAAGTCTTTATCGATCTCCTCCACGTTGCCCTCGTGATCGCGCCCGGATAACAGATTCCAGCAGGCAAGGAACAGTGCCGCGATCAACGGGCCAATGACAAACCCGTTAATACCGTAAATCTCCATCCCGCCGAGGGTGGAGATCAAAATTAGATAATCGGGCATCTTGGTGTCTTTGCCCACCAGCAATGGGCGCAAAATATTGTCTACCAGCCCGACGATAATGACGAAGAATCCGACGATAAACAGTCCTTGCCACAACTGCTGTGTGGCAAAGAGGAAAATTGCCGCGGGTACCCAGACAATGGCTGAACCCACTGCAGGCACCAGTGAGAGAAACGCCATCAATGCGCCCCACAGAACGCTGCCGTCGATGTCCACAATGGCAAAAGCAATGCCACCGAGTGTGCCCTGAACCACCGCGACCACCGCTGTGCCTTTTACCGTGGCACGGGTGACACCGACAAATTTGGCAAACAGGTGCTGTTTAGCGAAATCGGTCAGCGGTAAAGAATCCAGAATCTGACGCACCAGGTACGGCCCGTCCTTGAGCAGGAAAAACAGCAGATACAGCATGATGCCAAAGCTGATGGCAAAGCCGAATGTCCCTTTGCCAATCAGGAATGCACTGCCGGCGAGGTACTGCCCGCCCTGTAATGCAACATCGGAGAGCTTTTGCTGAATTTGTGCCACGTTATCCAGATGGTGGTCCGCAAGGAATCCTCTGGCCCAGTCAGGGAGATACGACAGGATCGCGGTGACGACTTCCGGGAACTGCGTGTCGTTCTGTTGCAGCTTGCTGTACACCACGTTCAGTTCGATAGCCAGTGATGACAGGATCACCATCAGGGGAATAAAGACAATCAGGCAGATAATGCCAATGGTGATAAGCGACGCCAGCCCGTTGCGATCGCCCAGGGCGCTGCGCAGTTTGTTTTTCACCGGATTAAAAATAGTGGTTAATATCGCGGCCCACAGAATGGCGGAAAAGTAAGGGGACAGCACATCAAAGAACGCCCACGTCACGAGGGCGAGAATGAAAATGAAAAAACCTTTGGTCAGTCCGTTAAAACGCATTAGTGGATCCTGTAAATAAGAAGCAGTCCCGACTATAGAACTGTTCAGCGGATTTACCAACCTGCAACTGTCGGCGTGCCAGGGCACGCTGAGCGAAATGGACGTGAGTCTACCGGGGTTTATTCATGTCCGGTGTTTACTCGTTTACCAATATCTTTGAGCTGAGAATACTTTTCCAGCAACTGCGGAGCATCATCCAGGCTCATGGCAAACATCCACATATAGGTCATCACAGAGTAAATGTGACCCGCATCAGCCCCGCCGCCGAGCGTCATGATGAGGATCGTCATGCCAAATAACAGAGCGACCACAATGCCAATGGACAAGTAACCCAGCGCTTCACGGTCGGATAAACAAATACGCAGCCTGGACAACAGGCGGTAATGTTTGCCGAGCGGGGAGGCGGCGGCACTATTGACCATGGCTATCTCTTTTTCGAGTCGATTATTTAATCGCAGGAAAAGCGCTTCGTTTTTGCGTGTATAGCTGCTCAGGAACAGTGAAAAAAAACCAAGAATGACAAGACAGGCCACACCCGTCCACAACTCTATAACCAGCAGCATGATGGCAGCCCCCAGAATAGAGGCGATTGAGGTGATAAACGCAGGCAGATGCTTTTCAAAAAAATCGACGAACTCGCGGGAAAGCGCGACCCGTGCTGCAATGGTCGAGGTATTTTGATTGTCCCGACGTTGAGCGAGAATGACGGGAACAGCCAACTCAGCATAGATCCGGGTAAATGTACGGGTATCAACACTCCGACGAGCCGCCCCTATGGCCCACATAATAAAGACCACAACGGCATAAAAAACCGCGTGTAAGGCGTTACCCGCAATAATTGCATTGATGGCAAAGCCGGCCATTAGCGGATACAGCAGATACGTCAGGTTCTCGGCAACTACGAGAAGAAATGTGACCAGGAGTTTTTTACGGTGGCGGCGGGCCAGAGACTTAAGCGTGCCAACTGCACTGTATAAGGATGTGGATCTATCGTGACTCTTCAGGCTTATCATTATCTGTGATTCTGCTAAAATTAATAATTGAGCGGTTGCTCAATTATTGCAGGTCGAGTGTATTTGAGCGGTTGCTCAAAGTCAATACGGGGTGAATTGATGAAAAAAAAGACAGAAGAGTTGAGAGTACGAATTCTGGATGGCGCGGTGGCGCTGTTTATCGAAAAAGGGATAGAGAAGGTGACAACCCGGGAGTTGACGGAACATCTCGGCCTTTCTCGCAGCCATATCTATCACTACTTTAAGGACTGGCAGTCACTGTGCCTTGCCGCGCTGGAAAGATTTATGCAACAAGAGCTGGACGATTTAGCCGAATCGTTAGCCGGGCGCGAACCTCACGAAAAGTTAAGCGTATTGATCAAATACTACCTTCCTGAAGGTCCGGATGCCGTCTGGCAGCTTTATGACTCTTTATGGCGTCTGGCGAGCCATGACGCCGCTTACGCAGAGCTTGCAGAGCGCAATATGAATTGCTGGATGGAAATGATCGCCGACATTATTCGTGAAGGTGTGGGGTTGAAAGCGTTCCGGGCGCTGGATGCCGAACGTGTTACACGCCAGTTCGTTGCCATGCTTAACGGGTACTCAGAGAACCTGATTATTCATCCTTCACCTGAAAAATGTCAGTTGGCCAGCGACGATCTCCACGACTTTATCAGGCAGATGTTGTAAAGCTGTATAGTTCGCGCGTAGCCAATGTTCAGAAAGGCGAAAAAGGATAGAGCTGATACACCGCTACCATCACGGAGATGCTCAATAATACGCTGATGATAAAGTAGGTTTTGAATGGCTGTTTTTGTGTTTTGTGGCGAAAGAGTTGCTGACCTGCTATCGCGCCGGGCCATCCGCCGACAACGCCAAACATCAGTAATGTGAACTCTGGCACTCTGCGCCAGGCTTTTCGCGCCGCCATTTTGTCCATGCCGTAAATCACCAGCGTCAGTACGTTGGCGAGCAGTAACCATATAATAAAGGGATGTGATGTAAACAGGCTGCCGATCGCAGCGAGGATCAGCAGCAAATAACAACCGCGATTGAGATTCATAGTATTCGCCACAGCCATTTCCAGAGAGTATCGACCCTGCATTGTACGCAATACCCACGGTGAGCTGAAGCCCTGTCGGAAGCCGTAACCATAACCTGTTACTCATAAACCTTACTGGAATAATGTTCTATTCTAAAATTTGTCTTTTTAATACTAGACTTGTGCGCAAGGACGCTCACAAATAAAAATACGCGATGCCAATTGACTTACATCAATCTTTAGTCCTATTTTTACTACTCCTTTAGAGATAAATACACATCCTTCTTTAAGGGGTTGTTACAGATATGGACAGAGATGATAGAGGGTTATTGCTAAGAGGAGAGGCTTGACGAGTGGGGAAATTGAAAAGTTAATGGCTGGGCAGGTGTGAATGTCTACATTAATATATTATAAACCGATTTTTATTATATATCGTAATGTATTGTCAGTGCTTATAATTAAAGTGAGCATAGTGTAATGCAGATTCACTTTTATGTATTCAACACCACCATATTTTCCTTTCAATATCACTGTGTCTTCTCATCGTTCTTCTGATTTCCCACTTATTATGATAACTTTCATATGAAGTAAATGCGCTAAATAGATGCTGCTTTTAACATTTAACGAACAAATTTCAAGGTGTTTTCAGCCGTTGACTTGAATTTACCAGACGGTCATATTTCAACACGCGAAATATCACTACCGCCCGTGGACGCGGTGCAACGGATTTAACGAACTGGAAACCAAAGAATGAAAAAAGTACTCATCGCTAGCCTGACCTTAGTCGCAATGACCACCGCACCAGCGCACGCCATCAACGCACAGTACCGTGCCCAGTTGGAGCGTTCCGGCTGCAACGAGATGAATGCTGGCAAGGGGTGCGACATCCACAAAACAAAGGCAGAGAATGCAAAAAACGCCGTGAAGCATACACCTAACTCGGTAAATGAATCCAACGTGCCGCAGTACGTTAAAGAGACTGAGAATATTATCAACCTCAAAGGGATCGCCGCAGAAGAATATTTGATAGAGCGTGGCTGGCGTCAGCAGGCAGATGGCGACTGGAAAAAAGGCGCTCACCTGATGCGCGTCATTGAGGATAAAAAAGGATTTGTGGCAAATGCCCAGATCATCAAGTAATAAAAGACCCCACACCGGGGGCCAGCCTTCGGCTGTTCAAATTCGTTCCTGACGAATTTATCACACAATTACTGACTTTATGAAATTCGAATTATTTTGGATATAGGGGGGATATTCTTCAGAAATATGTAGTTTATCGCCATGGATAAAGAAAAGCTTTTTAAAGCATAAAATACGTGGCGGTATGATTGAGTGATCTGTAAAAAAACATTGACGATATACACAAAGGGTAAATGTAATGAAAGCAAAATTAATTATGGTGTTGCTTTGTTTGTCTGTGGTGGGTAATGCTAACGCTATTAGCGCCTCATACCGTAGCCAGCTTGAGAAATCAGGTTGCACACAAGTTACTGATGGTAACGGCACATGTGATATTCATAAAAGTAAACGCGAAAACATGAAACACCATCACGCGGAATTAGCCCCCGCTGAACGCACTATAGATCAGGCTGTAGCCGGTAAAAAATTGAGTGAGGTTGTTCCCCTACTGGTTGCTAATGGCTGGGAACAGGATGATAACGCACCTTTAGAATTTGTCTCAAAAGAAGGTGTACGGATGATTTTAGACGTTAATCAGTCTAATGATCAGGTGCAGGGCGTAAATTTAAAATAATGAATAATCCTATTTTTATACTGTGGGCGGTAGTCTGTTTAGTAGGTTACATCATAACACTTCATCTTTATCGAGTTGAACAATGAAAACTATTTTTAAAATTCTGATGGTTTCTGCGGTTTGTGGTTCCCTCTATGGCTGTGTGGTACCTCTTGCAAATGATGATTATCAGGGAGCTGGCCACCATCATCATAAAAACAATAAGGGTTATAATGAAGAAGCAGGAAATCATAGCCATTATGTGACTCGAGACGGATTCACTCTGCCGCCTTGTGATGAAATCCCCGATGCCTCCCAGGCAGATAATGGCAACCGTTGCTGGTTCGAATGATAAACGATACGCAACTGACAGCGTTGTCGTGTTAGCGCATTGATAGTGCTCGCGTTCAATACTTCAAGGGAGGCGATACGTCTCCCTTTATCATCTTATATATTAAAGGGTTATCATTTCCTTCCCTTATTTACAAGGATGCGCTACTCTCACGAATGCGTTCGCAACCAAAATGGTTCGGGTCTGTATGCGTGCTTATTAAAGGCTACTAAAAATGAAAAAAACAATCCCAGAATATACGCCAGTTGACTTATCTTGTTGGGCAAGGAAGGAGCATTTTGAGGTATTTCAGACCTTTGCACAAAGCACATTTAACCAAACAGTTCTCTTAGACATTACCGTGCTGTTAAAACATATAAAAGAGGTTGGCTGGAAATTTTATCCTACTATTATTTTCCTGCTCTCTAAAGTCGTAAACAGACATACAGAGTTTCGTATGGCGATAAAGGACAATGAGCTTGTCATATGGAATGAAGTTCATCCAAGTTATACGATTTTCCATAATGAAACGGAGACCTTTTCATCATTATGGAGTCACTACGATGGCAATATTCATCACTTTCAACATGTTTATGCAGAAGACATGGCACGCTATAGTAATAACCTTTCTTACTGGCCTAAGGGAGAGTCGCTGGAAAATATATTTTTCGTGTCGGCCATTCCTTGGGTAAGTTTTACCAGTTTCAATATCAACGTTGCCAACATGCAGAACTTTTTTTCCCCCATGTTCACTATTGGGAAATACTACAACCAGGATGGAAAAGTATTGTTACCTCTCGCCATTCAGGTACATCATTCCGTGTGCGATGGTTTTCATGTGGCAAGATTGATCAATGAGTTACAAGAGATTAGCGATAACATATTGCACCATTCAGAAGAACGCAATGCTTGATGTGCCTGACGATCTCTTATTACCAGCAAGGATAGCAGTCATGTCTGCTAAGAGTACATAACCTCCCGCTACAGGGCAGCTTGAACGTAAAGCCGCCCTCTATTTTGCCTGTGATAAAGCAACAATGTTACTCAGCCATGCCGTGGTTAATGCGCGTTAACGGTTCATTGACATTAAAGATTCTGAATTGCACGTTTTGCACACCCAGCGGCTTCAGACGGGCTGTATGCTTTTTAACATATGCCAGCGCAGTTTCTTCGTCCTGGAACAGGTAGATGCCGCCGGCTTCCTGGGTTGCTTCGTTTTCTGTCCAGATTTTCCAGATAAAGCCAGGCTCCTGGTTAATGGATTCTGCCAGGTCGACAAGCTGGCGTGACATCTCTTCGCCAAACGGGCCCTGAAAATCAAAGTGCAACTGCAATAGTGTGTTTGACATAATTCCTCCATGGATAACGCTGATGCGGGTAAGTCAGTATCTTATTTTTAATTTATTGCACAATAAACGTCAAAAGATCGCTGATTCGCCAGTCGGTTGAAAATTCGTTATGATCCGCTCCCGTACTTTATCATGGCTGCCTGATGTCTACTCTCTTTGATACCTTTATTGCTCCGCCGTGCCATGACGAGATAGAGGTCCTCTATCAGGACGACCATCTGCTTCTTATCAATAAACCCACCGGTTTGCTAAGTCTGTCGGGAAAAAATCCGCAAAATATCGACTCGGTACATCACCGGCTGGTTCAGATTTATCCCGGCTGCACGCTGGTGCATCGACTTGATTTTGGCACTTCCGGGCTGATGGTGATTGCCCGCAATAAGGCTACCAATGCTGCGCTGTGCCAGCAATTCAGCCTGCGCGCTGTTACCAAGGTGTATAGCGCCTTGCTCTGTGGGCATTTGAGCGAGGATGAAGGGGTGATAGACGCTGCTATTGCCAAGGATCCGGCGCTGTTTCCGCTGATGTCGATATGCGCCATCAGCGGCAAACCCGCGCGCTCCCGCTATCGGGTTGTCGAGCGCTTTAATCATCCGCTGAAAGACGGGACTGTACTGCCATTAACGCGGGTACAGCTTTTCCCCGAAACCGGTCGCACCCATCAGTTGCGTATTCACTGTCAACATCTGGGATACGCCATTTGGGGCTGCGATCTGTACGGGGGGCGTCTGTTGCCGGGTACAGAACGGACGCCACGACTGATGCTGCATGCCAGCGAACTGCATTTTAAGCATCCTGTCAGCGGAGAAGCGATCAACGCCCACAATGGCAGTCCGTTCTGAATAGGGTGGAGAGAATAGCCGCCGGGGGACGGCTATTGCGGGGTGTTATCGCGCCGCGCGTTGTAAAATAATGGCGGACGGCTGGCGTTGCAGATAACGCATGCGCAGCATCATCATTACTGCAGCAGAGGTCAGACCGATAATAAAGCCGATCCAGAAACCTGCTGGACCCATGCGTTCAACTACCAGGTCGGTCAGTGCGAGGATATATCCGCTCGGTAAACCCAACACCCAGTAAGCGATAAAGGTGATAAAGAAAATGGAGCGCGTATCTTTATAACCACGCAGGATCCCACTGCCAATGACCTGAATCGAGTCCGATATCTGATACACGGCGGCCAGCAACATGAGCTGGGCAGCTAGCGTCACCACTTCAGGATTATTGTTGTAGAGCAGGGCGATGTGCTCACGCAGGGTCACGGTGAACACTGCGGTTAACACCGCCATGCAAACACCGACGCCCAACCCGGTTCTGGCTGCAGTTTGGGCGTCAAGCGTTGACCCCTGGCCCAGACGATAACCCACGCGAATCGTTACGGCGGCTGCCAGCGACATCGGCAGAACGAACATGAGCGAGCTAAAGTTCAGCGCGATTTGGTGTCCGGCCACGTCCACAATCCCCAGCGGGGAAACCAGCAATGCCACTACGGCGAACAACGTTACTTCAAAGAATAACGCCAGCGCAATCGGTAAGCCCAACTGGATCAGGCGCTTCATCACCGCGGTATCGGGTTTCTGGAAACCGCGGACGTTGCGAATATCACGCATTGAGCGCGCACGTTTAACGTAGGACAACATGGCGAGAAACATCACCCAGTACACCGCCGCAGTGGCAACGCCGCAGCCTACGCCGCCGAGTTCTGGCATGCCAAAATGCCCATAGATGAAAATGTAGTTAACCGGGATGTTGACCAACAGGCCGAGAAACCCCATCACCATCGCCGGTTTGGTTTTGGCCAGACCTTCACACTGGTTACGAGCTACCTGGAAGAATAAATAGCCAGGCGCGCCCCACAACAGCGCGCGCAGGTAGCCGACGGCTTTATCGGCCAGCGCCGGATCGATATTATCCATGGAGCGGATAATGTATCCCGCATTCCAGAGCACCACCATAATGAGCACAGATACGCTGCCCGCCAGCCAGAAACCCTGGCGTATTTGATGAGCAATGCGGTCGCGGCGACCCGATCCGTTAAGTTGCGCGATGACTGGCGTCAATGCCAGCAGGAGTCCGTGACCAAATAAGATGGCCGGGAGCCAAATGGAGGTCCCGATAGCGACGGCAGCCATGTCCGTCGCGCTGTATCCACCCGCCATGACGGTATCGACGAACCCCATTGCGGTTTGGGCGATTTGCGCAAGAATCACCGGAATTGCCAGAGCTAATAACTGACGCGCTTCGATTACATACTTTTGCACGTTTACACCATTATATTGTTGTTATTTGAGAGACTAAAAAAGCCGCCTGAGAGGGCAGCAAGAAGAAAATACAGGGGAAATTGCAGTCTATTGTAGCGAGGAATACGTAATTCTCCAGTGAAAAAACAGGTGGGGGCGGTGCATTGCTGGCAACCGCAATTTTCACCTGCTATTGTGCACAACAGATATGTCTTAATTACGTTCAGGAGTTAGAGGTATGTTTACGGGTATTGTGCAGGGCACCGCGAAACTGGTGTCTATTGATGAGAAACCAAATTTTCGTACGCATGTAGTGGAGTTACCTGAATACATGCTGGATGGCCTGGAGACGGGTGCATCAGTTGCACACAATGGTTGTTGTCTGACGGTGACCGACATTAACGGCAATCACATCAGCTTTGACCTGATGAAAGAAACGCTGCGTATTACCAATCTGGGCGAGCTTAAAGTGGGCGATCGGGTCAACGTAGAGCGCGCGGCAAAATTCAGCGATGAGATCGGCGGGCATTTAATGTCAGGCCATATTATGACTACCGCTGAGATATCAAAAATTCTGACCTCAGAAAATAATCGTCAGATCTGGTTTAAGGTGCAGGATGCGTCGTTGATGAAATATATCCTGTACAAAGGATTTATCGGCATTGATGGTATCAGCCTGACGGTTGGCGAAGTAACACCGACGCGTTTTTGCGTGCATTTGATCCCGGAAACGCTGGAGCGTACGACGCTTGGTAAGAAAAAACTGGGGGCTCGGGTCAACATCGAAATCGACCCACAAACGCAGGCGGTCGTGGATACCGTTGAGCGCGTGCTGGCGGCAAAAGAAAGTGCAGTAAATCACGTCACCGGCGAAGTCTAAGCCGGCGCGTTTCCAGGCCCCCGTTGAAGGCGGGGGCGAGAATGACTAGCGTGGAACGCGCAGACCGTGTTCTACGCCACGTGAGAATACCACCTGCCAGAGCTGAATATCACGGGCGCGAAATGCGCCGGCACAGGCGTTGAGGTAGTAGCTGAACATACGTTTAAAGCGCTCGGTGTAGTGATCGGTGATTTCAGGCCAGGTTGCCATAAAGCGCGTATGCCAGGCCATCAGTGTAGTATCGTAATCGGCGCCAAAGTTGTGCCAGTCTTCCATAACAAAATGCGGCTCGCTGGCTTTCGCAATCTGGCGCACGGACGGCAAGCAACCATTCGGGAAAATATACTTATTGATCCACGGATCGACGTTATTGTCGGTTTTTCTGGATCCAATGCTGTGGAGCAAAAACAGACCCTCTGGTTTTAAATTGCGATCGACAACATCAAAATAGGTGTTGTAGTTTTTTGGACCCACATGCTCAAACATGCCAACGGAGACAATGCGGTCGAAACGATCGTGCAGGTCGCGGTAATCCTCAAGCAAAATAGTGACATCCAGCCCTTCACACCGTGTTTGTGCCAGTTTCTGCTGTTCGGCAGAAATGGTCACCCCCACGACGCTGACGCCGTAATGGGCGGCCATAAACTGGGACAAGCCTCCCCAGCCGCAGCCAATGTCCAGCACGCGCATCCCCGGTTTGAGCTGTAATTTTTCGGCGATCATATTGAGCTTCGCCTGTTGGGCTGACTCCAGGGTCGTGGCGTCCTTCCAGTAGGCACAGGAATATTGCATGTAGGGATCAAGCATGCGGGTGAAGAGATCGTTGCCTAAATCGTAGTGTTCTTTTCCGACAACCCACGCGCGTTTTTTATTCTGTAAATTGAACAGGCGCGCGGCGGCGATTCGCAGCGTGTCTTTAAAGTGGCGGGGGAGTTGGTCTTCAAGGCCGGCACGTAAAACCTGAGTAAAAAACATGTCCAGCCGATCGCATTCCCACCAGCCATCCATATAACTTTCACCTAAACCCAGCGAACCTTCCTGTAAAACTCGCTTGTAAAAATCGGGGTTGTTAACGCGAATATCTGCCGGTGCAGTACCATTAATGGTAATGCCCGCACGGTTTAATAATTCACTGGTGATTCGATACCAGTCATCATCTGGTACGCTGACGTCTTCTATACACGATGAACTCATAGCTTCTCCATCACAGGTCGGTGATCAGAACCTTAAAACAGCGTAGACGCTTTTTTGGGCTTTGTGAGAAATCTCACGGAATGAATCCGCGAATCTGTTTTCCGACGTAGAACAGAGGAAGGGAGAACCCCTTACCGAAAAGGCCATCCGTGGTTAAGCGGGAACATGCGTGTTCCCGTTAACACATAAAAATTATCGTTTTTGTAACAACTGGAAATCAGTATAGGCCTGAATTTTTGTGGGTTCAATCAAAAAATATTAGCCCGCTAATTAATTATTCAAGCGCTATGAATGTGATTCGCCAGGCGCAGCAGTAGAAACCTCATCAGCGTGAGAGCGACATTCTTTCTGCGACTGCATTTTGTACCCCAGCGCGGCCAGCAACACCGTAGACAGCATGACGCCGGTGGTGGTGAATAGCGGCGTGCTGATCAACCACGACACAACCAGACTTGCCAGGAAGCATAAGCCCAGTTGCAGCGTATTCTGCAGGGCTGCGGCACGTCCTGTTGCCTGTGGGAAGGGACGCAAAGCCTGAGCAACGACAATCGGATAGATAGCACCGTTCGCTATTGCCATCACGCAGAATGGGATCAGGATTTCGGCTAGCGCAACGTGGTGAATAAAGCCGACCGCCCAGGTAGCGATAACGCTCACTGCATACAGAATGAGCAGCCACGGCAGTAATTGACGACCTTCCCATTTTTGCAGGGCGGCACGACAGCCGTATCCGCCGATCAAAAAGGCGATGGTTTGCGGCACATAGCTCAGGCCAATGACGGCCGGGCTATAGCCCATCTCGCTCAGGATAAATGGCGAACCGGTCAGCCACGCGAAAAAGCTCGCGGAACAGGCCGCATAAATCAGCACGTTGCCGCGGTAGGTTCTGGAGCGCAACAGGGTGGCAAAGGTGAGCTTATCCTGGCTATCGTCACGCGCTTTAGCCGTGGGCTTCAGGCGCAGGGCCGGCAGCATCAGGATCAGGGTGATGGCAAACAGGGTGGCAAAGATAGCCTGCCAGGAAAAATGCATCAGGATCCAACTGCCTAATAATGGCGCGAGCGCGGGAGATAACCCGACCAGCGGCATAATGGTGGCAAAGATACGGTTCACTTTTTGCGAGGGATAATAATCAGCAACCAGCGCCTGCCATATAACCGACGCCGCACAGACGCCCACAGCCTGGATAAAGCGCAACACCAGCAAGCCGGTGGCGTTTTCGACCCAAAGCATGCCAAGACTGCTCAGCGCGAAGATGGAGAGGCCCAGTAGCAAAATAGGCTTGCGGCCATAATGGTCGGAGAGTGGCCCCCACAGAAGTTGCGCGATGGCAAAACCCGCCAAGAACAGGCTAAGGCTGGCGCTGACGGCTGATGCTGGGGTTTGCAAATCGGACTGAATAGCCGCAAATGCTGGCAAATACATATCCGTTGCCAGAAAACCGAGCACGCTAAGACCTGCCAGCCAGACTAAAAACCCTTTTCCAGGTTGCATCATTATTTCTCTTTATAAGCAATAGAACAGTGCCGCTGAGTGTAGTGAGTGAAATTCTTGCTGTGAAACGCTAATATTTGCTTATTGATTTCAAATTTTTTGCAGGCAGAGTATGTGGTCAGAATATTCCCTTGAAGTGGTGGATGCAGTCGCACGCAACGGCAGCTTTAGTTCTGCCGCCCAGGAGTTGCACCGCGTGCCTTCGGCGGTGAGCTATACCGTGCGTCAACTGGAGGAGTGGCTGGCTGTGCCTCTTTTCGAACGTCGCCATCGGGATGTGGAATTAACCCCCGCCGGGGCGTGTTTTTTAAAAGAAGGGCGCTCTGTTATCAAAAAAATGCAGATCACTCGCCAACAATGTCAGCAAATTGCCAACGGCTGGCGTGGGCAACTGGCGATTGCCGTCGATAATATTGTCAGGCCGGAACGGACCCGACAGATGATTGTGGATTTCTACCGTCATTTTGATGATGTGGAGTTAATCGTTTTTCAGGAGGTGTTTAACGGCGTCTGGGATGCGTTATCGGACGGGCGCGTGGAGTTGGCGATTGGCGCGACGCAGGCTATTCCGGTAGGGGGGCGCTATACGTTTCGCGATATGGGAATGTTGAGCTGGAACTGCGTGGTGGCAAGTCATCATCCGCTGGCGTCGATGCCGGGACCGCTCAGTGACGATACGTTGCGCAACTGGCCGTCGCTGGTACGAGAAGACACCTCCCGTACGTTGCCAAAACGTATTACCTGGCTACTGGATAACCAAAAAAGGGTGGTAGTGCCTGACTGGGAGTCATCTGCCACCTGTTTATCGGCTGGACTCTGTGTTGGGATGGTGCCAACGCATTTTTCCAAACCGTGGATCGACAGCGGAAAATGGGTTGCACTACAGCTTGAAAATCCCTTTCCTGATGCCGCGTGTTGCCTGACCTGGCAGCAAAACGATACGTCACCCGCACTGAGATGGCTGCTGGACTATTTAGGGGACAGTGAAACGTTGAATAAAGAGTGGCTGCGGGAGCCAGAGTAAGGCTCCCGCACAACAGATTATCGACGATAATCGCGGAACGGACCATCGGCCACGGAGCGACGTTCTACCAGGCGCGGGTGCACCTCAATAGACTGTGACTCTTCGCGTTTATTCACGATACGGTCTAACAGCATGTTAAAGGCCGTTTCACCGAGCGAATCTTTTGGCTGATGAATGGTGGTTAATGCCGGGGTGAAGAAGCGGGCGTTACGCACGTTGTCGTAACCAATCAGCGACACATCTTGCGGGACGCGCAGGCCCATCTCGTCAGCGGCGCAAAGCGCGCCCATCGCCATGATATCACCACCACAGAAGACGGCGGTCGGGCGGTGCGACTGGGAGAGGATCTGCTGCATGGCGCGATACCCGGATTCAGGCTCAAAATCGCCCTGGACAATCCAGTTGTCAGGCACTTTAATCAGCGCTTCTTCCATCGCCTTCATAAAGCCCGCCAGGCGTCCGGCGCCGGTGTTACGCTCCATAGGTCCTGGGATCACACCAATCTCGCGATGACCGCGTTCAACCAGATAACGGCCTGCCATATAACCGCCTTCAAAGGCGTTATCGATGACCGTATCGGTAAAATCGGCTTTGGCTTCGCCCCAATCCATCACCACCATCGGAATATGGCGATATTCTTCGAGCATGGAAAGCAGAGGTTCCGGGTATTCAGAACACATCACCAGCAGACCATCTACGCGCTTCTGCGCCATCATGGAGAGGTAGGCCTGCTGTTTCTCGAGGCTGTTCCACGCGTTGCCCAGAATCAGCGTATAGCCTTTCTGGAAGCAGTTTTTCTCAACGGCTTCGATGATTTCCGCAAAGTAGGCGGCTTCGCTGCTGGTCGCCAACAAGCCAATCGATTTAGTGTGATTCACCTTCAGACTGCGTGCCACCGCGCTTGGGGAATAATGTAGTTCTTTAATTGCTGCCCAGACGGCATTGCGCGTTTCTTCCGCGACAAAGCGTGTTTTGTTAATTACGTGTGATACGGTTGTAGTGGAAACGTTTGCTCGCTTCGCTACATCTTTAATTGTTGCCATTACATCTCACTCCAGACCATATCCTAAGTTCCTGAGAATACTCCAGGTAAACGTTTGCCTTCACACACCCTTCGCGCAACATCAGGGTTGCGGTACGCCAGGAAAACGACACGGAACGTCAGGAAGGGGTCAATGGCCGGTACGCTAATCAAGTAAGCGTGGAATTTTGTCTGATCTTTACGAAAAGGGGAAGAGTTAAAAGCATTTATCAATATAAATCGTGAGAGATTTTTACCTTCAAGTGTGCAAAAATGCGCAATATCACTTTTTGTGTGGGAATAAAAAGGAGAAAACTTGATGAGCACCGATCTGAAATTTTCGTTAGTCACCACCATTATTGTTCTGGGTTTGATTGTTGCCAGTGGTTTAACCGCCGCGCTGCATTGATGTATCGCCGAGGGAGAGCTATCTCCCTCATCCCGCCAACCCGTCCCCCCACTGCTATTGTTTGCAAATAAGCAAAAGTCTTTTGCATTTTTGTTAACTTTATTATTTTTGCGATCAATGTCATGCTTTTGACTCTTATTCTGTGTCGTGCCACGGCTCGACGTTACGGAGTCGCTGTATGAAAATAAATTATCCACTACTGGCGCTGGCGATAGGGGCGTTTGGTATCGGCACGACAGAGTTTTCTCCGATGGGGTTATTACCCGTCATCGCTAAAGGCGTCGATGTCTCGATTCCGGCGGCAGGGATGCTAATTAGCGCCTATGCGGTAGGGGTGATGGTCGGTGCACCGTTAATGACCTTATTGCTTTCTCATCGCGGGCGCCGCAATGCGCTGATTTTTCTGATGGCGATTTTTACGCTCGGCAACGTGCTGTCGGCGTTATCTCCCGATTACACTACTCTGATGCTGTCGCGTATTCTGACCAGTCTTAACCATGGGGCCTTTTTTGGTCTCGGCTCGGTTGTAGCGGCAAGCGTGGTGCCAAAGCACAAACAGGCCAGCGCTGTCGCCACCATGTTTATGGGACTCACCATCGCCAATATTGGTGGCGTTCCTGCAGCGACCTGGCTGGGTGAAACCATCGGCTGGCGCATGTCCTTTATGGCAACGGCGGGTCTGGGGGTTATCTCGATGGTCAGCCTGTTCTTCTCGTTGCCGAAAGGCGGAGCAGGGGAGCGCCCGAACGTGCGCAGAGAGCTGGCGGTGCTCATGCGCCCGCAGGTGGTGTCAGCGTTGCTGACTACTGTGCTGGGCGCCGGTGCGATGTTCACGCTCTATACCTATATTTCACCGGTGCTACATAGCATCACCCATGCCACGCCTGCCTTTGTAACCGGAATGCTGGTGCTGATTGGCGTCGGGTTCTCAATCGGTAACTATCTGGGCGGCAAGCTGGCGGACCGCTCAGTCAACGGCACGCTGAAAGGCTTCTTACTGCTATTGATGGTGATTATGCTGGCAATCCCGTTACTGGCGCGTAGTGAATTGGGTGCAGCCA
Organism: Citrobacter sp. KH_055_1; assembly: GCF_057838705.1. NCBI lineage: Bacteria > Pseudomonadati > Pseudomonadota > Gammaproteobacteria > Enterobacterales > Enterobacteriaceae > Citrobacter > Citrobacter sp. KH_055_1. The sequence goes on along the minus strand of NZ_CM174473.1, from coordinate 2,446,380 downwards.
TCAGCATGGTAGTCTGGGGCGCGGCAACCTTTGCGGTAGTTCCGCCGTTACAGATGCGTGTGATGCGCGTTGCCAGCGACGCGCCGGGCTTATCATCCTCGGTCAACATTGGTGCGTTTAATCTGGGGAATGCGCTAGGTGCGGCGGCGGGTGGCGCAGTGATATCGGGTGGTTTAGGTTACAGTTTTGTCCCGGTGATGGGGGCAATTGTGGCTGGGATGGCGTTGCTACTGGTCTTTGTCTCCGCGAGAAAACAGCCTGACGAGGCCTGCAGCGTCACGAACTAACGCTAAAACGCAGAAGGGAGTCCCTTCTGCGTTATCATTTTTATGCTGCGAAGTTTTTCGCAACAAACTCCCAGTTCACCAGCGCCCAGAAATGTTCCAGGTAGCCAGGACGCGCGTTGCGATAGTCGATGTAGTAGGCGTGTTCCCACACATCAACGGTCATCAGCGGCGTTGCATCGGTGGTCAGCGGTGTTCCGGCATTTGACGTGGAAACGATAGCCAGTTTGCCATCAGTACCTTTTACCAGCCAGGTCCAGCCAGCGCCGAAGTTTTTGATCGCCGCATCGGTGAATTGCGCTTTGAAGTCAGCGAAGCTACCAAAAGATGCAACAATGGCTTCAGCCAGTTCACCGGTCGGTTCGCCGCCCGCGTTGGGTGCCAGGCAGTTCCAGTAGAAGGTGTGGTTCCAGACCTGAGCCGCGTTGTTAAACACACCACCTTCAGAGCTACGTACGATCTCTTCCAGTGATTTGCCTTCAAACGCCGTGCCTTTGATCAGGTTATTCAGGTTAGTAACGTAAGTCTGGTGGTGTTTGCCATAGTGGTATTCCAGCGTTTCAGCAGAAATGTGCGGCGCCAGAGCATCTTTGGCATACGGTAATGCAGGTAATTCGAACGACATTGCTTCTCTCCTTATTATTTATATTGAGTACACACAATAGCCTCATTGTGAGTAAGGATAGGGTAGCAAATTGAAAGGTTATGCAAAAGAAGAACTTACCCTACAGCACATACTGTAGGGTAAGATTTTAGCGAATTGTTTTTGGCGTCATGACACGACGAGCGCCCACATAGTGGCGCTGCCAGTAATCTTCACTCAGGGAGGTGATTTGGATCTCCTGACCGCTACGTGGTGACTGAATAAACTTACCGTTGCCAACGTAGACACCAACGTGATCGGCGGTGCCGCGGCCCTGGGTACGGAAGAAGACCAAATCGCCGTTTTTCAGTTCATCGCGGTCGATCGGTGCTGCGTCGCGCAGGTGGTACATTTCATTGGCAGTACGCGGAATGCGGAACTTCACCAGGTCCTTATACGCGTAATAAACCAGACCACTGCAATCAAAACCGGTTCTCGGCGAAGAGCCACCCCAGCGGTAGGGTTTACCGATCTGGTTCATCAGAGTAGACATCGCGGTTTTGGTCGCTTTTTGCACTTTCACTTTATGGGCATCAGCGAGGGCTACCGGGGCTGTTGATTTTACTTTTACACAGCGCGGCTTGTGACCTTTGCGCGGGGTGCATTTTTCAGTCCAGGTGACCGCAGCGGTTTGTGTTGTTGCGACTTTACTGCGACGGTTGACCGTTTTGGTTGTTTTTGCAGGTGTCGCGGTGCGTTTTTTGGAAGAGGAAGCGGTTTTGGTGCTGGATTTACTGGTGGTTTTTTTTGCCGTTTTCTTGCTGGTTTGTGTGACTTTTTTACTGGCTGTCGCGCTTTTCTTTTTATCTACCGTTTTGAGCGTGTGGGAAACGGCAGGTGTCGTCCTGGCCTGCTTGGAAGCATGGGCCACTGACGTAAAAGGGAGTGTGGTAAAAAGCAAAGCACAGAGCGTGATCGAGATCCGGTTTATCCGCGCCACTGAGCAGTCCTCTGTTAGGGCAGGTCTATCATGCCTGCGTGTGATTTTCAAAACTTGATGATTCTAATCTATAGAAACGGGGAAAGTTAATAGCTTTTTTTGTTTAAAATAGTGTTTCGTTACCGACCGCAAAAAAAAACAGCAATCAACGCCAATACTGGCGAAGGGATAATCAATTCCTTGTGCATAAAAGGGATAAGTAAGATTCTGAATGCAACTTATGGCGACTGGCGATAAAATAATAACCGTAAGAAAAATGTTATTTTCCGTTGTCAGTCAGACCCGTTACAATGTCAGACTACTGCCGTAAAAGAAGTTAAGGAAGCAAGATAATGAGCACCACTATCGAAAAAATCCAGCGCCAGATCGCTGAAAACCCGATTCTCCTGTACATGAAAGGTTCTCCAAAACTGCCAAGCTGCGGTTTTTCCGCTCAGGCTGTGCAGGCGCTGTCTGCCTGTGGTGAACGCTTTGCTTATGTTGATATTCTGCAAAACCCGGATATTCGCGCCGAGTTGCCGAAATACGCAAACTGGCCAACCTTCCCGCAGCTGTGGGTTGATGGTGAGCTGGTTGGCGGCTGCGACATTTTAATCGAAATGTACCAGCGCGGTGAATTGCAGCAGCTTATCAAAGAGACTGCGGCGAAGTACAAAACCGAAGAGCCGGACGCTGAGTAATCAGCAGAAACGAAAAAGCGACCAATCTGGTCGCTTTTTTTATGGTCCGCTTATGCCTCTTCAGGCATTGGCAGGGGCCACCCACCAAGGCGTTTCCAGCGGTTAACGATTTCGCAAAACAGCACTGCCGTCCGTTCGGTGTCATACAGCGCAGAGTGCGCCTGGTTGCCATCAAACTCCATTCCTGCAGCCAGACACGCTTTAGACAGTACGGTTTGCCCGAGCGAAAGACCGCTTAAGGCCGCAGTGTCAAAGGTCACAAACGGGTGAAATGGGTTGCGCTTCAGCGAGGCGCGTTCGGCGGCTGCCATCATGAAGCTGTGATCGAAGGTGGCATTATGCGCAACCATAATCGCCCGATTGCAGCCGCTGTCTTTGATGCCTTTACGCACCATTTTGAAGATGGCGTGCAGGGCGTCGTATTCGCTGACCGCGCCGCGCAGCGGGTTGCTCGGATCAATACCGTTAAACGCAAGTGCTTCTGGTTGCAGATTTGCCCCTTCAAACGGTTCGACGTGGAAATGCAACGTCATGTCCGGCATCAGCCAGCCTTGTTCATCCATTTTCAGCGTGATGGCTGCAATCTCGAGCAGCGCATCGGTTTTGGCGTTAAATCCTGCTGTTTCTACATCAATGACGACAGGATAAAAACCACGAAAACGGTCACACAGACCGGAAAGTTGAGCGTTATCGGACATCTGGGTCTCTTAATACGGGAAAATTGCAGCGCGTATTATGACAAAATGATGAGTATAAAACTACGGGCACAGACGATCTGCGCCCGAGGGGAGGTTAGTCACCCAGGCCGCGGCCTGCGTCTTTCTCTTCGATCAGTTCGATTTTGTAACCGTCCGGATCTTCTACAAATGCGATAACCGTCGTCCCGCCTTTGACCGGACCCGCTTCGCGCGTCACGTTGCCGCCGTTCTGACGAATGCGCTCGCAGGCTTCTGCGGCGTTGTCTACGCTCAGAGCAATGTGGCCGTAGGCAGTGCCCAGGTCATATTTGTCGACGCCCCAGTTGTAGGTCAGCTCAATGACGGCTTCATCGGTCTCAGGACCGTAACCGACAAAGGCCAGAGAATACTTGTATTCAGGGTTTTCACTGGTACGCAGCAGCTTCATGCCCAGCACGTTGGTGTAAAATTCGATGGAACGCTGCAGGTCACCTACGCGCAGCATGGTATGAAGTAAACGCATCTTTTTCCCCTTCAAAAATGGCTAGTACATTCAATATGTTGTTTTAGTATAGCGGCGTTGTTGCGCCGCTATCAATGCCAGAACGGAGATTGCGCAATTACAGGGTCGGATAATCCGTGTAACCCTCTGCACCGCCGCCGTAGAAACTCTCTGCGCGCTGTGGGTTCAGTTCTGCTTTGTGCTGCAAACGTGCGACCAAATCCGGGTTGGCAATATAGGCGCGGCCAAAGGCGACGGCGTCGATCAACCCTTTCTCAATCAGCGCTTCTGCTTTTTCCGGGGTGTAGGCACCAGCACCAATAATCGGACCGTGGAAACGCGCGCGAACTTTCTCGCGGAACGCATCGCTATACGGCTCTCCGCCGGCCCAGTCTGGTTCGGACATGTGCAGATAAGCGATACCACGTTTACCCAGCTGTTCAATCAGGTACAACGCATCGGCTTCTTCATTCGGGCCGTTATCAACGTTCTGGAAAGAGCCGATAGGGGATACGCGGATGCCAATCCGGTCTGCGCCCCATTCTTTGATACCGGCATCAACGACTTCCAGCACCAGACGTGCACGATTTTCGACGCTGCCGCCGTACTGATCGGTACGCTGGTTAGAGGTGGGTGACAGGAACTGGTGTAGCAAATAGCCATGGGCAGAGTGCAGCTCAACCATGTCAAAGCCAGCTTCGCGTGCGTTGGCGATGGCCTGACGGAAATCATTGACGATGCCGGGGATTTCGTCGGTTTCCAGGGCGCGCGGCATTGAGGTGTCGGCACGCGTTGCCAGACCGTTTTCATCGCGCAGCGAGGTACGGGTACCGGCGCTGATGGCGGAAGGGGCAACTGGCGGTTGTCCGTTCGGCTGCAGGCTGACATGAGAGATACGACCGGTGTGCCACAACTGTACGGCAATATGACCTTGTTCAGAGTGGACGGCGGCGGTGATTTTTTTCCAGGCTTCAATTTGTGCTGCGCTGTGTAATCCCGGCGCACCGGCGTAGCCTTTTGCCTGAGCAGATATCTGAGTGGCCTCGCTGATGATAAGACCAGCGCTGGCGCGTTGGCGATAGTACTCGGCCATCAGCGGAGTTGGGATGTCGCCAGGTTCAATGCTACGCAGGCGCGTCAGTGGGGCCATAAATACGCGGTTGGCCGCCGTGATGGCTCCTACTTTCAGCGGGGAAAACAATTTTTCAGATGACATATTAACTCCAGGTATGAATAGACCGGTCGTCTAGCAATTGGGTAAATAAAAACGCCTGTTAAACGGCAGGCGTTGCAATAATGTTTTTAACGTGTGCCAGCGCATTTTCCAGTGGGGTGGCACTGCGAGACATCTTGGCCTGCAGGTTGGCCCCGAGCCACAGCGCATACAGCACTTGCGCTTGCTGCAGCGGTTCGCCGCTAAACGACAGGCAGTGTGTGTCGCGACCTTTTTCCAGCGCTTGCGCCAGCAGGGTAATAATGTGCCGAGCGCCTTTATCCATCGCCGTACGCATATCTTCAGAGAGATCGCATACTTCAGCCGACAGTTTGACCGTTAAGCAACCGCTAATAATGCCGTGTTGACTAAACTGATTCAGGGTTTCCTGATAGTAGGCGAGGATTCTGTCGCGGTAGTTACCGGCACCCGATGCTAAATGTGTGGCCAGCCGAAGGTGGTAGGCCGCGTAATGGCGTTCAAGCATGGAAACACCAAACGCTTCTTTAGAGCGAAAATAGTGGTAAAACGACCCTTTGGGCACCTCGGCGGTTTTCAGCAGTTCGCTTAAACCCATACCGGTGAAACCGCGCTGCATGCAAAGCTGCTCGCCGGTTGCCAGAAGATGTTCGCGTGTGTCGTGTTCAGTTGCTTTGTTCATGGCATGGAGTGTAATAGACCAGTCGGTCTAATGCAATAGCGCTTGCCAGAAATTCAGTTAGCGTCTTCAATAGGTATAACTATCTTACGTAAGGAGGGGATGTGGCCGAACAGCTGGAGTTTTTCCCCGTCCAGAGCCCGTGCCGTGGGATCTGCCAGTCCGACGAACGCGGCTTTTGCCGTGGATGTTTTCGTAGCCGGGATGAGCGCTTTAACTGGCAGAAAATGAGCGATGCCGAAAAGCAGGATGTGCTGCGTCTTTGTCGTCAGCGTCTGATGCGTAAATTACGTGCAAACAAACCCAGCCCGCCAGAAGAACCGCAACAACCTTCACTCTTTTAAAAGCGTAATTGCGTATACTCGATGCACACTCATTGTTAAGGAAGCTGCTATGGTTCAGCGTATTACTATTGCGCCGCAAGGCCCGGAATTTTCTCGCTTTGTCATGGGGTACTGGCGGCTGATGGACTGGAATATGTCCGCGCGCCAGCTCGTCAGCTTTATTGAAGAACATCTTGACCTGGGCGTAACCACCGTCGATCACGCTGATATTTATGGTGGATACCAGTGCGAAGCGGCGTTTGGCGAGGCGATGAAGCTGGCTCCGCATCTGCGTGAAAAAATGCAGATCGTGACCAAATGCGGTATTGCCACCACGGCACGGGCGGAAAATACCCTCGGTCACTACATCACCGACAGCGACCATATTATTGCCAGCGCGGAGCAGTCGCTGAAACTGCTGGCGACCGACCATATTGATCTGCTCTTGATCCATCGTCCCGATCCGCTGATGGATGCCGACGAAGTGGCTGAAGCGTTTAAGAAACTGCATCATAGCGGCAAAGTGCGTCACTTTGGCGTGTCTAACTTTACGCCTGCGCAGTTTTCCCTGTTGCAATCACGTCTGCCGTTTACGCTGGCAACCAATCAGGTTGAGATTTCCCCGGTGCATCAGCCACTGCTGCTGGATGGCACCTTAGATCAGCTGCAACAACTGCGTATCCGGCCAATGGCCTGGTCCTGTCTGGGTGGTGGACGACTGTTCAATGATGATGCTTTCCAACCGCTGCGCAATGAACTCGCCGTCATTGCGCAAGAATTGAATGCGCAGTCCATTGAGCAGGTGGTCTATGCGTGGATCCTCCGTCTACCGTCACAGCCGCTGCCGATTATTGGCTCAGGGAAAATTGAGCGTGTTCGCGCTGCTATTGAGGCCGAATCGTTAACCATGTCCCGCCAGCAATGGTTCCGTATCCGTAAAGCCGCGCTGGGTTACGACGTACCGTAATCGCGTTTTCGGCGTTCCGTCGCTCAAAATTGCGTCACTGGTTTACACTTATCAGTCAGACACATAGTGACGGAGGTCGTATGAAGCGTTTGAGTATCGCCATAATCACCTTACTGGCCTGTGCGGGCGCACAGGCTGCCAGTGAGCAAGTTGAGATGAACCTGGTGACTTCGCAAGGGGTAGGTCAGTCGATTGGTTCAGTAACTATTTCTGAAACTGCGCAAGGGCTGGCGTTTACGCCTGACCTGAAAGCACTGCCGCCAGGAGAACATGGTTTCCATGTCCATGCCAACGGCAGCTGTCAGCCTGCGATTAAAGAAGGCAAAGCTTCTGCCGCTGAATCGGCAGGGGGACATCTTGACCCGCATAAAACCGGAAAACATGAAGGTCCGGAGGGGGCTGGGCACATGGGCGACCTACCGTTGCTGGTGGTCAATGCCGAAGGTCACGCCACAACGGCTGTTACCGCCCCACGCCTGAAATCACTGGATGAGGTCAAAGGTAAGGCGCTGATGGTCCATGTGGGTGGCGATAACATGTCCGATCAGCCAAAACCTCTAGGCGGTGGCGGGGCGCGTTACGCCTGCGGGGTTATCAAATAATCAACGGCTCAGCGTGCCTGGCGGCGGAGCCTGTTCAAGCTGAGACAACGAACAGTGTAAACGCCAGATAAGCGCCGCCAGCTCTTGTGCGGCAGGCTGATGATGATGGGCAAGCGTATCGCAGATGCGCTGTAACTCGTTAAGCGTGGCATTCAGTGGACGCTGCTGGACGCCACGCTCGCTCATCACATCGCGCAGCAGTGAAATACACACGTCCCTGACGCGGGCCAACGGATCGGAGCGCGCTTCCCAGGCGCGCAGCTGCCACACCACATGCGTGCAGTTCAGCAACACGACGCCCCAGCGTAATAACCACCGACGCGCCAGCGCATCCTGGCTGTTACTGAGCTGGCTGACATGATGATAGGTTAACGACTCAAATTCATTTTCGCTGTGTGCCGGATGCCGACTGAGCTGATCGACAAAATCCCGGCGCAGGGCGCGAATATGACGACGACTCTTTCTCGCGTCTGAGCCTGGCCGCAGGATAGCAAAGGCCAACCAGGATAACGCTACGCCGGTTATTTTTGCCAGATTATCATTCAGGAAATCGGCGAAGTCATACACCGGCGGATTGGTTACGGCGATAAACGATCCCATAAAGACGATCAACTGCCCCCAAAGCCCCGCCAGAGCAGGCATTTGCAGCTTTAGCAGTTGCATGGTGGCGAGCAGTGGGAAGAGAAACAGAATGAATTGCCACAGGTCGGTAATTTGTACCATCAGACCGAACTTCACCACAAAGCTGAACAATGACAGCAGCACTAACGTGCGCATCAGCAGTGAGAGTGATTTGAACGGGGTGGCAACGGCGGAATACAGTACGCAGCTAATCGCCGCCAGCGTCAGCGCACCCGCGCCGGATTCCCATTGTGCGCCGATGCTCCACGCGCCAATCACCATCAATGTGATGAAGGTACGTAACCCACTCCAGATGGCTTCCGCGTTGTCGGTATGGCGGGCCAGGCCCGGCGTGCGGTTCACGCTAATGCGCTCGGCGGTCACGCCTTTTTCCAGCAAATGCAGATAATGGCTGCTTTGCAGGTAAATTCGGCAGAAATAACGTAGCCGTTGCCAGAAGGCGACATGCCGGTAGTCGTGGGAGTCCTGCGGACGCAGGGGGGCAATAATGCGGGCTACCGTGTAGCTATCGGTATCGGATTTCACCAGTGCACTGAGTAGCTGTTCGATGACTTCCCGGGTGTGAGCAGGAGGATTTGGCCAGTTAAGCAGCATTCTGCGCAGGCTGGAGATCACGCTGGTCAGACGCAGTTGCTGATGCAGCAGTAAATTGAGCAGGGCATTCTGCCGTCGAAAGCGATAGTGGCTCCAGAATGCCTGAATACGCAGCAGATTCATGGTCAGAATCTGGCCGATTACCCCTTCGTGGGCTGAGCGGATCGCATCGGTGGTTTCGGGTTGCCAGAGTAAGCGGGCATGTTCCAGCAAACGCGCGTGCATGTTTTTCAGCGCCGTCAGCAACGCTGTACCATCAGACGTGCTGGGCAGGATCATCATCATCATGCCCCCGCAGAGTATCCCGACCATCACTTCGCACACGCGCGCCTGGGCAATATCCCACAGTTGCGTAACCTCAATGGTGTTGACCATCGGAAACGCAATAATAGCCGCGGTGTAGCCTGCCAGTTGAAACGCGTAGGCCACGTTATTGGTAAAGTGCGCGCAGGCCCAGGTGCATAAACCAATCCAGGCCGACATGCTGAGTAAAAATAACCACGGTTCATTGAGGGTGTGGCCAGCAATAATCAATGCCGCCGTGGCACCAAGCAAACTGCCTGCCACGCGGCCCAGACTTTTGCTGATGACACCGCCCACGGTGGGAAAGCTAACCACCGCAGCGGAGGTCATCGCCCAGTAGGGTTCATCCAGATTCAGGTAATAGGCGAATGTTAACGCCAGGCACATCGCGATGGTGTTTCGCAGCGCGTAACGCCACTGTGCCGCGGTGGCTTTCAACCACGGTAAATTGCCCGGCGTCAGGTGAAGCCGTTTCATTTTTTCTGACCAATCGACACGCTGCAGGTGGTACCTGAAACCAGTGTGACATCGTGCGGTAGTGCGTCAAATTCGATACGCACGGGCACCCGTTGCGCCAGACGCACCCACGGTACGTTGGGTTTGATGTCAGGAATCAGACCGGAATCACTCTCTACACTTTGATCGTAAATCGCACGACCAATACTGGAAACGTGACCCTGTAACTTTATATTGCCGCTGTACAATGTAATCAGCGCCGGTGCGCCCTCGCGAATATGGCGTAGCTTGGTTTCTTCAAAATAGCCCATCACATAAAATGAACGACTGTCGACCAGCGCAAACAGGGGTTTACCGGTACTGGCATAATCGCCACCGCGTGTAGAAAGATTCGTCACCCAACCAGCGACTGGAGCTTTAACTTCCGTTTGGGTCAATTGCCACTGCGCTTGCCGTAATTGGGCCTGGGCTGCCTCCACGCTTGCCTGCATCGCTTTCACGTTGAGGTTGGCCGTGTCCAGATCCTCGGCAGAGATATAATTTTGCGACAGATGACGGCGGCGATTGGCCTCGTTATTAGCCTTTGCCAGATCGGACTGTGCTTTCGCCAGCTGCGCCTGTGCATTCAGTTCAGCAATATGAAACGGCGTCTTATCGATAACAAACAGCACGTCGCCTGCATTAACAAACTGATTATCTTTAATATTGAGTTGGGTAATGCTGCCGGAAACCTGTGGGGTGATACTGACCTGCTCCGCACGAACTTTGCCATCGCGCGTCCAGGGGGACTGCATATAATAATTCCACATCCACCAACCCGCGAGAACGGCAACAACTGCGACTATAATAGTGGAGAAGTATTTAACGGTTTTGAGCGACATAATCACCACACAATCAGCATAACAAAGCCCAGACACACGCAAAGCGCAAAGAGCGACAGATCCATTAACAAGGGATGCCAGATTTCGCCGGAGTACATCCAGTCGCGCAGTACGCGATGAACAACCAACCAGAAGATAAATCCGCAGATAAACGCTTTGAAAAGTGGAGGGAAGTAGACAGATGCACCGATCATTAAATCTTGTAGGGGCAATCCTGTTGCATTAAACATAAACTTCACGGGCAAAATCCTTGACGGAAGAGAGCATTGCTATAGGTTTAGCAAAAAAAGGGACAATCAGTCTCTTTAACGCATAATGTCTGAAAAAATGTCATCCGGTAAGCAAATTTGGCAATACATTTGTTTTGGGAATACAAATGCTGCACACTATTCTAAAATCAGCATAACAACTTAGCAAGCTAATTATAAGGAGATGAAATTGGAATCGCCACTAGGTTCTGATCTGGCACGGTTGGTGCGCATTTGGCGTGCTCTGATTGACCATCGCCTGAAGCCTTTGGAGTTGACGCAGACGCATTGGGTGACGCTGCACAACATTCATCAGCTGCCACCGGATCAATCGCAGATCCAGCTGGCTAAAGCGATAGGGATTGAGCAGCCTTCTCTGGTGCGTACGCTCGACCAACTGGAAGAAAAGGGACTCATTTCACGACAGACTTGCGCCAGCGATCGTCGAGCAAAGAGAATTAAACTGACGGAGAAAGCCGAGCCGCTGATCGCTGATATGGAAGCGGTTATCAACAAAACGCGCGGAGAGATTCTGGAAGGGATTTCAACCGAGGAAATTAATCTGCTGATTAAACTGGTTGCCCGACTGGAACACAATATTATTGAGCTACAGTCTCAGGGCTGATGCGAAAATCTACGTGTGGCCAGTATCTGACTGACCACACGTAAATTCGATTAGCGCGGAGAAACGGTAACTTCTTTGCCGTTGCTGGCCATCACAACACGCTGACCTGAAGCGAATTTGGTCGCGCCTTGTTTCTGCACCACCATAATGGTGTTCCCGTCATCCTTACGGATTTCCAGTTCCACACCCTGTGTTTTATTGATCGCACCCTGGACGCTTTGACCTGCTACGCCGCCTGCAACCGCACCTGCCGCCGTAGCTAATGAACGACCAGAACCGCCGCCGACGGTGTTACCAAGGAATCCACCGAGTACAGCGCCGCCGATCGCGCCGATGACGTTGGCATCATCGCCACCCTGAATTTGCACCGGACGGACATGAACGATCGTACCGTAGGTTACGTTCTGCACCTGTTTCGCTTCGGATGCGGTATACACGTCACCTGAAAGACTATCACTGTTAACACAACCCGCTAAAGATAATCCCATTAATGAAACAATCAGTGCACGTTTAATCATTTATAACTCTCCTTTACACCACGAAACGCTAATAAAGCACCCTTCATGGTTAAATTATATGGCATTTGTGAGCCTAAGGTCACATGTTCTACTGGAACAGTATGAAAATCTTAACCGAAATCAGGTTAACTGAGTATAAACGAATCATTCATCAAATTGATTGAATAGATGGCAGCTTGTCATGATTAGCCATCAAAAATCATCAACGAAGCATGGAATTAATCAGCACTTTATGGTTGAGTGTCAAGGCTAACGTGTTTAAAAGGATGACGTATGAAATCGGGCCGTTTTATCGGTGTTATGTCTGGAACCAGCCTTGATGGTGTTGATGTTGTGCTGGCAGCAATAGATGAAACGATGGTCGCGCAGCAGGCGAGTCTGACCTGGCCCATCCCTCTCCATTTGAAACAGGCCATTCTCGATATCTGCCAGGGGCAGCAACTCACCCTCTCGCAGTATGGGCAACTGGATACACAATTGGGGCGTTTATTCGCCGAGGCGGTAAATGCGCTGCTGGCGCAGCAAAAATTAAAGCCGCAGGATATTGTCGCAATTGGCTGCCACGGACAAACCGTCTGGCATGAGCCGACAGGCAGTGCGCCGCATACCCTGCAAATTGGCGACAACAACCAGATTGTGGCGCATACCGGCATCACCGTAGTCGGCGATTTTCGCCGTCGTGATATTGCGCTAGGCGGGCAGGGTGCACCGCTGGTTCCCGCTTTTCATCAGGCGCTGTTGGCGCACCCAACTGAGCGTCGGATGGTGTTGAATATCGGCGGTATAGCTAATTTGTCACTGCTTATTCCTCAGCGCCCTGTACGAGGTTATGACACCGGGCCAGGTAATATGCTGATGGATGCCTGGATCTGGCGGCAATGTGGAAAACCTTACGATAAAGACGCGCAATGGGCCTGCGAAGGTACGGTTATTCTTCCGTTGTTGCAAAGCATGCTGAGCGATCCCTATTTTGCCGCGCCGGCACCTAAAAGCACCGGCCGCGAGTACTTTAATTATGGTTGGATCGAACGTCATCTGGCGCAGTTCCCGGGACTGGCCGCACGTGATGTGCAGACGACGCTTGCTGAACTGACGGCGGTGACGATATCCGAGCAGGTCCTGTTGAGCGGTGGCTGCGAGCGCTTGATGGTCTGCGGCGGTGGAAGCCGTAATCCGCTGCTGATGATGCGCCTGGCGGCACTGTTGCCCGGCACGGAAGTGACCTCGACCGATGAAGCCGGTATTAGCGGGGATGATATGGAAGCGTTAGCTTTTGCCTGGCTGGCATGGCGCACGCTGGCGGGATTACCTGGCAATTTACCCTCAGTTACCGGTGCGACGGAATCCAGCGTTTTAGGCGCTATTTTTCCCGCAAACCCACGAACTCAGAGTTAACTGAAATTATCCTGGCGACGATGCCGGTAAACTAGGGATGTTAGGGAGGGGGTTATTCCCCTCCGGGACCAGGAATGTCTTCAGGATAGAGCTATGAAAAAACTGTTATTGGTATGTTTGCCGGTACTGCTTACCGGCTGTAGTGTCTACAACCAATTTGTCGAGCGTATGCAAACGGATACCCTCGAATATCGCTGTGATGAAAAACCGCTGACCGTGAAATTGAACAATACCCAACAAACGGCAAGCTTTGTTTACGATAATCAGTTAGTGAATCTTAAACAGGGTGTATCAGCATCGGGCGCGCGTTACACCGATGGCATCTATGTCTTCTGGTCTAAAGGCGACAGCGCGACGGTCTATAAACGTGACAGAGTTGTGTTAAATAACTGTCAGTTACAGAACCCGAAGCGTTGAGATTTTCACCTGGGCGGCGCACAATAGCGTCACCCACTGACAATCCGTAGCCCAAACATCATGTCTGATAACGACGAATTGCAGCAAATCGCGCATCTGCGCCGTGAATACACGAAAGGCGGTCTTCGCCGCCGCGATCTTCCCGCCGAGCCGCTTGCGCTTTTTGAGCGCTGGCTCGGACAAGCCTGTGACGCCAAACTCGCCGATCCGACTGCCATGGTAGTGGCCACCGTTGATGAAAACGGCCAGCCGTACCAGCGCATCGTGTTGCTCAAACATTATGATGACAAAGGTTTGGTATTTTATACCAACATGGGCAGCCGTAAGGCGCACCAGATAGAGCATAACCCCCGCATTAGCCTGCTGTTTCCGTGGCATACGCTGGAACGGCAGGTGATGGTGATTGGTAAGGCCGAACGTCTTTCTACGCTTGAGGTAGTGAAGTACTTCCACAGTCGCCCACGCGACAGCCAAATTGGCGCCTGGGTATCAAAACAGTCCAGTCGTATCTCCGCACGCGGTATTCTCGAAAGCAAATTTCTTGAACTGAAGCAGAAGTTTCAGCAGGGGGAAGTCCCGCTGCCAAGTTTCTGGGGCGGTTTTCGCGTGAGTATTGAGCAAATGGAGTTCTGGCAGGGCGGCGAAAACCGCTTACACGATCGTTTTTTATACCAGCGTGAAGACAACGCGTGGAAAATCGATCGCCTGGCTCCCTAAAGATGCAAAATTCTTGTTTTAAGCGCTGGCACTGATGAATCCGGCGCTTTATTCTATGTCTCTTTCGCATCAGGCGAAAAGTCGTGTACCGGCAAAGGTGCAGTCGTTTTATACATGGAGATTTTGATGGCAAGCAGTAACTTGATTAAACAATTGCAAGAGCGGGGGCTGGTGGCCCAGGTGACGGACGAAGAAGCGTTAGCAGAGCGACTGGCGCAAGGCCCGATCGCGCTCTATTGCGGCTTCGACCCTACCGCTGACAGCTTGCATTTGGGGCATCTGGTTCCATTGTTATGCCTGAAACGCTTCCAGCAGGCAGGCCATAAGCCTGTCGCACTGGTAGGTGGTGCAACCGGTCTGATTGGTGACCCGAGCTTTAAAGCCGCCGAGCGTAAACTGAATACCGAAGACACCGTGCAAGAGTGGGTGGATAAAATCCGCAAACAGGTTGCACCGTTCCTCGATTTCGACTGTGGCGACAACTCCGCGATTGCTGCGAACAACTACGACTGGTTTGGCGGTATGAATGTACTGACTTTCCTGCGTGATATCGGCAAGCATTTCTCTGTGAACCAGATGATCAACAAAGAAGCGGTGAAGCAGCGTCTGAACCGTGACGATCAGGGCATCTCCTTTACCGAGTTTTCTTACAACCTGCTGCAAGGGTATGACTTCGCCTGCCTGAACAAACTGCACGGTGTGGCGCTGCAAATCGGGGGTTCTGACCAGTGGGGTAACATTACCTCCGGTATCGATCTGACCCGACGTTTACACCAGAATCAGGTGTTCGGCCTGACGGTTCCGCTGATCACCAAAGCAGACGGGACCAAGTTCGGTAAAACGGAAGGTGGCGCAGTCTGGCTGGATCCGAAGAAAACCAGTCCGTACAAGTTCTACCAGTTCTGGATTAACACAGCCGATGCTGATGTCTATCGCTTCCTTAAATTCTTCACCTTTATGGACATTGAAGAGATCAATGCCCTGGAAGAAGAAGATAAGAACAGCGGTAAAGCGCCGCGTGCCCAGTATGTTCTGGCGGAGCAGGTTACGCGTCTGGTTCACGGTGAAGAAGGTCTGGTGGCGGCAAAACGCATTACCGAATGCCTGTTCAACGGGAACTTAAGCGATCTCAGCGAAGCTGACTTCGAGCAGTTGGCCCAGGATGGCGTGCCGATGATCGAAATGGAAAAAGGTGCCGATCTGATGCAGGCGCTGGTGGACTCAGAACTGCAGCCGTCTCGCGGCCAGGCGCGTAAGACCATTGCGTCGAATGCGGTAACCATCAACGGTGAAAAACAGTCAGATCCGGAATACTTCTTCCAGGACAGTGACATTTTGTTTGGGCGCTACACGTTACTGCGCCGCGGCAAAAAGAACTATTGTCTGATTTGCTGGAAATAATGCGTTAAGGAATGGGAGTGAGAAATCACTCCCTTATTTTTGTTCAGGTAAAAAAATGAAGAATATCCTCGCCATCCAGTCCCACGTTGTTTTTGGTCATGCGGGCAACAGTGCAGCAGAATTTCCGATGCGCCGTCTTGGCGCCAACGTCTGGCCTCTTAATACCGTTCAGTTCTCTAACCATACCCAATACGGCAAATGGACCGGCTGCGTGATGCCGCCCAGCCACCTGACCGAAATTGTCCAGGGTATTGCCGATATCGATAAACTTAAAACTTGTGATGCAGTGCTGAGCGGCTACCTCGGTTCAGCAGAGCAGGGCGAACATATTCTGGGAATTGTCCGTCAGGTAAAGTCGGCTAATCCACAGGCGAAGTATTTCTGCGACCCCGTGATGGGACATCCGGAAAAAGGCTGTATTGTCGCACCGGGCGTCGCCGAGTTTCACGTGCGCCACGCGTTGCCGGCCAGCGATATTATCGCGCCTAATTTGGTAGAGCTTGAGATCCTTTGCGAGCACGCGGTGACCAACGTTGATGAAGCGGTATTAGCGGCGCGTGAGCTGATTGCTCAAGGGCCTGAGGTGGTGCTGGTGAAACATCTTGCTCGCGCAGGGATGAGTCCTGACCGTTTCGAGATGCTGCTGGTCACCGCTGAGCAGGCGTGGCATATCAGTCGTCCGCTGGTGGATTTTGGTGCGCGTCAGCCTGTGGGTGTGGGTGATGTGACCAGCGGTTTGCTACTGGTAAAACTGTTACAGGGCGCGACGGTGCAGCAGGCGCTTGAGCATGTAACGGCGGCGGTGTATGAGATTATGATTGCGACCAAAGAGATGCATGAGTATGAACTGCAGGTCGTTGCTGCACAGGATCGCATTGCAAAACCAGAACACTATTTTAGCGCTACGCAGCTGTAATTAATGCCCGATGGCGCTCACGCTTATCGGGCTTACGTTTGTTTGGCTGTAGGCCGGGTGAGCAAGCGCCACCCGGCAACAACCATTAATTTAACCCTTCTGCCTTAAGCGCCGCTGCCACTGCCGGGCGCTCAGCCATCCGCGCCATATAGGCTTCGATATGGCTTAATCCTGCCATATTCAATTTCACGGCATACGCCCAACGCAGTACGGTGAACAGATAAGCATCTGCAATGGAAAAACGCTGGCCGCAGATCCACGGGTTGTCCTGCAGTGAATCGTTCACATACTGCATTTTTTTCTCTAGCAGTGCGCGTACGGTCGGCTTGTACTCTTCCGGCGTATCGGGACGGAATAATGGCGTAAAGCCTTTATGCAGTTCTGTCGCAATATAGTTAAGCCACTCCAGCGTTTTGTAACGCGAGAGGCTGCTGGTTGGGGCAAGAAGCTGGCGATCGGGTACCGAATCGGCCAGGTACTGCATGATGGCCACGCCTTCGGTTAGTAGCGTACCATCGTCCAGCAGCAGAGCAGGAACTTGTCCCTTTGGGTTTACCGCGAAAAAATCATCGCCGTTTTCCAGGCGTTTCTTCATCAGATCAACACCATCAAGGGTGAAATCTTTACCGCTTTCGCGAAGCGTGATGTGCGAAGCGAGAGAACACGCGCCCGGTTTGTAGAACAGTTTCATCGGTAACTCCTTTTGGCTGAGGTATATCGTATGGTAGTGCGACCTCAGCCAAAAAAAAAGCCGCTAACATCAGTTAGCGGCCTGAAAAGAAGTTTCCCTGAGAATTACGCTGTTGCGGTCTTAGAGGCTTTCTCGCTGACATCATCGTCCTGAGTCATACGGTTCAGCTTCGGTGCCGTCAGCAGCATCAGAACAGCGATAACTGCCGTTGCAATACCGATTTGCAGGAACACACGACCATAGACTTCCAGAGACATCAGTGGGTCGGTCACATTCTCCGGTACAGCCATCATGTTAGCAACATAGCCACCGATGATGTTTGCACCGGCAGTGGTCAGGAACCAGCTACCCATGATGAAGCCCATCAGACGCTGTGGTACCAACTGCGCAACCATTGCCAGACCCAGACCAGAGATCATCAGTTCACCGATACTCTGCAGACCGTAGCAAATGATCAGCCAGTTAACGGAAACGATACCCGCATCGGTGGCAAATTTCGCACCCAGCGGCAGGATCAGGAATGCACCGGAACACAGCACCATACCGATAGCAAACTTGGTCGGCATTGGCAGGGTGTCACCCATCTTGTTATAGATAGCGGCAAGGATTGGGCTACCAATGATGATCCAGAACGGGTTCAGTGCCTGATACTGCTCAGGTTCGAACGCGATGCCCAGAATAGAGTGCTCAACGTTACGAATTGCAAAGAAGTTCAGTGATGTCGGCATCTGGCTGTACAGCACGAAGAAGATAATCGCTTCCAGCATCAGAATGAAGGCGACGATCATTTTACGACGTGCGGCACCTTTCATGGCGAAGGCTTCTTTACCGAAGATAAACACGATACCCATAGCCACGACGCCCAGAACCATACGTGCAATGCCCTGGTTGTGCAGTAACCATGTTGCGATAACAATCAACACCACCACGCCAACAATGGTCAGCAGCAGGTTGCGGAAGTTGATCGGCTCAAAGTCTGGTTTAGACCCGTATTGTTTAACCCAACGCTGGCAGAATGCGAAGTTTACGACGGTAATCAGCATCCCGACGACGCTCAGTGCGAATGCGGTGCTCCAGCCGTATCGTGCCGCCAGCCATGGAGTAGCAAGCATTGAGAAGAATGAACCGATGTTGACGGACATGTAGTACATAGTAAATGCACCATCAAGACGCGGGTCATCTTTGGCATAGCAGGTAGAAAGCAGGGAAGATGGGTTCGCTTTAAACAGGCCATTACCGACCGCGATGGCCGCCATACCCATATATACGATACCAGCATCATGACCGGACCATGCGACCAGCGCATAACCGATAGCCAGTACAATGGCACCCAGCATAATGACACGCTTAGTACCCAGAACTTTATCACCTAACCAGCCGCCAATAGCCACCAGGCCGTAAACCAGGGCACTAAAGGAGGAGAAAAGGGTGATGGAATCCGCTTCTGACATACCCAGTTGTTTCACCAGGTAGACGGCCATAATCCCTTGCAGGCCGTAGTAGCCAAAACGTTCCCACAGCTCAATTGAGAAAATGAGATAGAACGCTTTTGGTTGTTTGAAGGCGTTTAAGCTCACGCTTTCAGTTGGTTTATTGTTTGCAGTAGACACTTTTACCTCTTTTTTTACATCCCATATCTACGGGGGTGTTCAGGTACGTGATGAGTCAAGTTCATCCGTCCGATTGTTATAGTGGGAGGGGAAACGGCAAGTAATGTTCACTATCTTGCCCCTTCAGACAAGAGGTTTGTAATACTCTGTTACATATATCCAGGGTGGTGAAATCATCGGGGCAGGTAAATGTTATCTAGCGTTAAATTTCTTCAATTGAAAAATGGCAGTTTTTTTCACTGTTCAATGGGGGCGAAAATGGCAAAGCGGCGATATGTTCTGCTATTCAGTGTTGAATCCAGTGATATAGGCCATTATCTGAAAAATACCCAGTGTAATGTTTTGTATCGAATCGACGGGAATAGGTCATCTGATTGTCATTTTAACTATAAAAATAAGAAAAATTAACATCACATTATCAATGTGATCTTGATCACGTATGAATAGAAATTTCTACTACTAAAAAAACGATTAACCTGCTCAGGTGTTAAAGCACAAGAATATTGCATTAGATATACGCAATAGCATGGCATCATTGTCGGGGATTAAGCGATTGGAGAGTGCATAACTAATCGTTATGGTAATAAGGGGCAACGAACGTTACCCCGATAGCATTAGATGTCGACTTTTTCTTTGAATTCACAGAGATCCTCAATGATACAGGAGCCGCAGCGCGGCTTCCTGGCAATGCAGGTGTAGCGACCATGAAGAATTAACCAGTGATGGCAGTCGACTTTAAATTCACTGGGAACGACTTTCAGCAGTTTTTCTTCGACCTGCTCGACGTTTTTCCCTGGGGCGAATTGTGTTCGGTTACACACCCGAAATATATGAGTATCGACAGCGATAGTGGGCCAGCCAAAGGCGGTATTGAGCACCACGTTGGCGGTTTTACGCCCGACGCCAGGCAACGCTTCCAGTGCTGCTCTGTCCTCCGGAACCTCGCCATTGTGCTGTTCGAGCAAAATACGGCAGGTTTTAATCACGTTCTCCGCTTTGCTGTTGAACAATCCGATGGTCTTAATATAAGACTTTACGCCGTCGACCCCGAGTTCCAGCATCGCGGCTGGGGTGTTAGCGACAGGGTACAGTTTTGCGGTGGCTTTATTGACGCTGACATCGGTCGCCTGCGCCGAAAGCAGCACCGAAATCAGTAGCTCAAACGGCGACGTAAAATTGAGTTCGGTGGTGGGGTGCGGATTGTTATCGCGCAGGCGCGTCAGTATTTCCAGCCGTTTTGCTTTGTTCATGACACATTCCCTGTTTCACCCGCCGGAACGTCTGTTAACGCAGCCTGCGCGCGACGTTTCTTCATCTTCTCGTCAATAAGATACTTGATGGCCAGCATCAGCCCCAGCCCGATGAACGCGCCTGGCGGCAGCATGGCTAACAGGAACGGTGTGTCTGTATGGAAAATCTCAATGCGCAGCACTTTTGCCCAGCTACCCAGCAGACCATCAGCGCCATCAAACAACGTGCCGTTGCCGATAATCTCGCGCAGTGAGCCCAGCACAAACATCGCACCGGTTGCCCCCATTCCGATGGAAAACCCATCCAGCGCGGAGAGTGCGGGGCCTTTTTTTGCCGCAAAGGCCTCGGCACGACCAACCACAATACAGTTGGTCACAATCAACGGGATGAAGATCCCCAACGACTGATACAACCCGAAGGCGTAGGCGTTAATAAGCATCTGTACGGCACTGACTACCGACGCGATGATCATGACATAAATAGGAATACGAATCTCAGACGGCGTCCAGCGGCGCAGGGCAGAGATGGTCAGGTTGGTTAGCGTTAAAACCAGTGTGGTAGCAAGTCCCAGCCCAAGGGCATTGGTCGCGGTAGAGGTGACTGCCAGCAGCGGGCACATGCCAAGTAACTGTACCAGTGCGGAGTTGTTTTTCCACAATCCCTGAACAATAACGTCTTTAATTTCGCTCATGGTTTATTCTCCACAGGCGGGAAGTTGAGGAAGTTGTGCAGGCAACGTCTGTGCATACAGGCCCGCGCGTTTCACCGCATTGACGACTGCGCGGGGGGTGATGGTGGCACCGGTGAACTGGTCGAAGTCACCGCCATCTTTTTTCACCGCCCAATGAGGATCGTTTTCAGCAGAGATCGTTTTGCCGCTAAAGTGCGTTATCCAGTCGGACAGTCGAAGCTCGATTTTATCGCCCAGACCTGGCGTTTCATGATGCTCCGTGACCCGCGTACCCAGCACGGTACCGTTAAAATCGACACCAACCAGCAGTTGTATCGCGCCGGAGTAGCCGTCTGGCGCGGTGGCTTCGAGGATGGCAGCAACCGGTCGCTCGTCCTGGCGGGCGATATAAACACGGTGCATCCCTTTACCCAACGCCGGAGCCGTGACCAGATAACAGCTGTCGCGCAGATTATTATTGTAGCGGTCAGTTGGCAGAACCTGATCAAACAGCGCTTTTTGCTGCAGCGTTGCCTGCTCGTCAATCGTAGACTTAGTCAGCTGATTGATTGCCGCTGTTAAGCCCGTAGAGCCAGCGGCAAAGAGTGCCAGAGTGATACCGTGTTTACGAATCGTTTTCAGCATAGGGTGTCCTTAGCGATGTCCGTACACGCGAGGGCGGGTGTAATAATCAATCAACGGGACCGTGATATTTGCCAACAATACCGCAAAGGCCACGCCATCCGGATACCCACCAAAACTGCGAATCAGCCATACCAACAGACCGGCAAGTGCACCAAAAATCAGCCGACCGCGATTGGTCGTCGATGCCGTAACGGGATCGGTAAGAATAAAGAACGCACCGAGCATGGTTGCGCCAGAGAGCAGGTGCAGCTGTGGTGACGCCAGCGACTCGGGAGAGAAAAGCCAGCCTAACGTCGCACAGACAGCGAGCGACAGCAGGAAACTGACCGGAATATGCCAGCGAATAGCGTTTTTCCACAATAGCATGACGCCGCCCGCCAGCCAGGCCAGGTTTACCCACTGCCAGCCTGCGCCTGCAAGCATCCCGCTGTAAATGGGGTACTGCATAACCTGTTCTACCGTGCGTCCGGCGTGCAACGATGTCTTGAACGTATCAAGCGGCGTCGCCTGGCTAATGCCATCGATACCCATGCGTAAGGTGTTCATATCACCGCCGCTTGAGGTATGTCCGGTAAAAATGACGTTAATGGCGTCAACAAATCCCGGTACCGTGGCCGCAATTTCATGCGGGGGAAGCCAGCTTGTCATCTGCACCGGGAAGGAGATAAGCAGAACCACATAGCCGATCATTGCCGGGTTAAACGGGTTTTGCCCGAGGCCGCCATACAGTTGCTTGGCAATGATCACGGCAGATACGGTACCCAGGACCACCATCCACCAGGGGGCCAGCGGCGGAAGGCTAACGGCAAGCAGTAGCCCGGTGAGCAAGGCAGAGTTGTCTTTTAAAATAGCGACAACCGGCTGTTTACGCAGTTTCAATACGCCTGCTTCAGCGGCAATGGCGCTGATGGCGGCGAGAAAAATCTGTACCAACGTGCCCCAACCAAAAAACCAAAGCTGAGCGGCAATCCCCGGTAACGCGGCAATTAACACCAGCAGCATAATACGCGATGTCTGGCGCTGGTTATGGGTATAGGGAGAGCTTGCGATTCTGAATACCATTTATTCCTCGTTAACAACCTGCTGCTGGGCGGCCTTTTTAGCCTGAGCGCGTGCAATAGCGGCCGCAACGGCGGCTTTGCGTGGATCAACTGGTTCGGTGGTCTCGGCGACAACCTGCTGCTCAAGTTTGCGTGCTTTAGCACGGGCAATGGCGGCTTCTACCGCGGCTTTACGCGGGTCAACCGGTTCGTCTGTCTCGGCGACGGCCTGCTGCTGCTCAAGTTTGCGTGCTTTAGCGCGGGCAATGGCGGCTTCTACCGCGGCTTTACGCGGGTCAACCGGCTCGGCAGCCTCGGCGACGGCCTGCTGCTGCTCAAGCTTGCGTGCTTTGGCGCGGGCAATGGCGGCTTCTACCGCGGCTTTGCGCGGGTCAACCGGTTCTGCAGTCTCGGCGACGGCCTGTTGCTGCTCAAGCTTGCGTGCTTTGGCACGGGCAATAGCGGCTTCTACCGCGGCTTTGCGCGGATCGGTATCGGTGGTGCTGTCGGTAGCAGGCACATTTTCCGCCTGTTTGGCCCGGGCCTGTGCTTTCCGTGCTTCTCTGGCGGCAATGGCGGCACTATTATCCGGTTTCTCTCCGGCCTGAATAACAATCGGTTGTAAAGCCTGTGCTTGTTTCTCTTTCACCCGTGCAAGTGCGGCAGCAATGGCATCGTTGTCCTTCGCGGCAGGCTGAACGGCGGCGCTTTTATGACGTTCAAGACGCGCGGCTTTTTCACGCTCCAGGCGTGCCTGTCTGGCTTCGAATCGTGCTTTTGCCTCTGCGGCGCGTTTTTCTTCCTGGCTTATGGCGTAAATCTCAGCTTTTTCCTGACGGAAATACTGCACCAGCGGAATATTGCTGGGACATACCCACGCACAGGCACCGCATTCAATGCAGTCAGCGATATTGTGACCGATTGCTTTGTCGTGCTGCTGTCCTTTACTGAACCAGTAAAGCTGCTGAGGCAAGAGATCGGCCGGGCAGGCATCGGCGCAGGCGCTACAGCGAATGCAGCCTTTTTCTTCCTGCTGTTCACCCATTTCACTGGCAGATGGCGCCAGCAGGCAGTTGGTGATCTTCACTACGGGGACATCAAGCCAGGGGAGAGTGAAGCCCATTAGCGGGCCGCCCATGATGACCATTTGCTCTGCGGAAGGGCAAAAACCTGCGTCATCAAGCAGGTGGCGAACAGGCGTGCCTAAACGTGCCCAGACGTTGCCCGGACGGCTAACGGCTTCGCCGGTCAGCGTTACGACGCGTTCGGTGATCGGTTCTCCGTCGATCACTGCGCGTTTGATAGCATAGGCCGTACCGACGTTTTGCATCAGGACGCCGATATCCGAGGAGCGTCCACCGTGTGGGACCTGTTTTCCGGTCAGAATTTGGGTCAACTGCTTCGCGCCGCCGGAAGGATATTTGGTTGGGATAACGCGCAGGCTGATATCATGTGAGTCCGCCAGCACCGCGCGCAGCATTGATATCGCTTGCGGTTTGTTATCTTCAATCCCCAGCAATATTTCGCGCGGTTGAAGAATGTGGGCCAGAATGCGGATGCCTTCCACCACCTGAGCTGCACAATCCTGCATCAGGCGATCGTCAGCGGTAATGTAGGGCTCACATTCCGCAGCGTTGATGATCAATGTTTCAATTTTATCGCCGCCGCCCTGCAGTTTTACGCCAGTAGGGAAACCAGCACCGCCCAGTCCGGCAACGCCGAACTGATGAATACGGGCAATAAGCTCTTCTCGGCTGCGGGAACGATAGTCAGCCCAGCCTTCACGCTCAATCCAGCGATCTTCGCCATCAGCATCGATTATGACGCTGAGCTCGGCCAATGCTGAAGGGTGCGCAGTGGAGTGCGGAGCAATGGCCACAACGGTGCCGGAGGTTGGCGCGTGCACTGGCAGCATTTTGCCTCGTCCACGCGTCAGCGCCTGGCCGCGCAGGACGTGGTCACCGACGTTTACGCACAGCTCACCCTCAGCACCAATATGCTGTTTGAGCGGAATCACCAGACGCGGCGGCAGTGGGACTTGTCGCAGCGGCGTGCCGTTTGACTGGGCTTTCATTTCGGGCGGATGAATGCCGCCTTCGAAGTCCCAAATTTTGTTTTTTCTGAATGCAGAGAATAGCTTAAACATGTTGTTCCACGGGAATGATGCGCACGGGGATAGTGTTCAAATCCCACTTCCAGCTATCAGGCGTTTCGGCAACCGGACGTAATTCAATACACTGAGTCGGGCAAGGATCAACGCACAGGTTGCATCCGGTACAGAGATCGCTCATGACTGTGTGCATCGCACGCGTCGCGCCGACGATGGCATCAACCGGGCAGGCCTGAATGCACTTTGTACAGCCAATACAGTTATTTTCATCAATGACCGCCAGCATTCTCACCGGCGTAACGTCCTGTTCATCGCCATCAATAGGCTGCGGATCGACGTTCAGCAGCGTCGCAATTTTTAGCATCACCGCTTCACCGCCGGGGGCGCAGCGATTGATTTTTTCGCCCTGACAGCCAATCGCTTCCGCATACGGGCGACAGCCAGGGTACCCGCACTGGCCACATTGACTTTGCGGAAGAATCTCATCGATTTTTTCAACGACCGGGTCGTCCTCAACGGCAAAACGTCGGGAGGCATAGCCTAAAACAGCGCCGAATGCCAGACCCAGTAGACTCACTGCAGCAACGGCAATCCAGATAGCATTCATTACAGCTTCACCAAACCACTAAAGCCCATAAAGGCCAACGACATTAAACCGGCGGTAATCAGCGCAATCGCATTACCGCGAAAAGGTGCCGGAACATCAGCCACGGCGAGGCGCTCGCGAATGGCGGCGAACAGTACCATCACCAGCGAGAAGCCGACGGCAGCGGAAAAACCGTACAGCGCCGACTGTAAAAAGTTATGACCGAGGTTGATATTCAACAACGCGACGCCCAGTACCGCACAGTTAGTGGTGATCAACGGTAAGAAGATCCCCAGCAGGCGATACAGCGCAGGACTCGTTTTGCGCACCACCATTTCGGTAAATTGCACGACCACGGCGATGACTAAGATAAACGCCAGCGTACGCAGGTAGATGAGATCGAGCGGGATGAGGATCCAGGTGTCAATCAGCCATGCGCAAATCGATGCCAGCGTCATTACAAAGGTCGTGGCGAGGCCCATGCCCATCGCCGTTTCCAGTTTTTTGGAAACGCCCATAAACGGGCAGAGACCCAGAAACTTGACCAGTACAAAGTTATTGACCAGTACAGTTCCGACAAACAGCAGCAGGTAATCAGTCATTTTTCGGCCTGAAATAAAAAAGCCGCCTATTATCTGACAATCTACAACAGGCGACAACAGGTTAACTGTAGGGTTATTACGGGTTCACAAACGTCGATTTCACGCGCTGCGAACGCTTGAAATAGGGCACCAGCAATGCAGCAGCCAACAACGGGAACAGTAGCTGGCGGACGGCAAAGGCATCCGGAACAGGTGAAAACGCAAAGGCTTTAATAGCCAGTAACACGGAGATCAGTAACCATAAAATATAGTGCTTAGGTACACAGCGTCGGCGTTTGAAAAACGCGATAGTCAGCCACAGCGTGTAGTACCACATGGCGATAGCGGTAATAAAGGAAACGCCCCATAACAGTAAATTAGTGGCGCTTTGTTCGCCGAGCGTCTGAAACGTCTGCGGCGTTGCCAGCGCAGTTACATACAACAGGATCGCCAGCGAAGCGCTCAACAACGCCACTAACAGCCAGGCCAGTGGACCAAGTAGCCAGCCTCCGATACGTTGTGCCGGTGTCGTCGTCATCTCTTCTCCAGATTTACGCGTGCAAACAAACATGCCATTCATTTTGGGGCGATTATTATAAAGCTTTTAACGATGAGCGCTACTTTCTTATTTATTGCACATAATGCCAGACGGATTTTGGCACCTGGCCGATATCAAACAGGCGTCCCCCAGAGATAAGCTCCGCCCGGCGGTGATCCGCCGCGCGATACATATTGATAATGTCGCGATCGTCGGTGAGCGTGTAGTTAAGATGATCGAACAGTTTTTCCAGGCTTTCGAGGGAATTGATTTTGCGGAATTTTAATAAGTAATCCTGAACAGTCATATGTGGAGATCCATATTAAGAAAATAACACCAACGGAGTAGTTAATATTAAAAAATAAACAAGGTTGCACAGATAAAAACGCAGGGTGTGCAAAGATACAAATAAGAGTGTTCGTACTGATAGATACGCAGGCACGCTGAGCACCCGGTCAAAGGGTAACGCGCTTCGCTATCGCAGGCAATAAGTGCCAAGGTGGGGGACTGCACAATTCGCTATTTTTGATAGAAATGACGCTGTTACAACCTAACCCAGCATGACTGCTGGGTTAAAAAAGGAGGCCGTGGGTTATTTTTTCTGCACCGCATGCACCGAAGCCGTTGGTTCTGGTGGCTGGTAGTTGTCGATATGCGTGGCAATACCTAAAAGGATGACGGAAACCGCGAGAACAATCCAACCTGTTAACTCAATAAGACGATTCATTACTGACGACATTTGCTTTGATTTATCCTTAAACACAGGAGGCAAATGTTACTTATCAATAAGTAAGACGGCAAGAGCATTGGGAACGATTTCGACGACTTTTTCGCAGCAAGTTATCGCTAAGTGGCATATGTTTGACTTAAGTTAAGAAACAACCTTTTCCCTTCAAAGGTTATTAAACTGTTGTGACGTTGCGATGTATGGTGTGAAATAGGTCGGTCCTGAATTGAGAGGCAATAACATGAGTGACAACATCCGCGTTGGGCTGATTGGCTATGGCTATGCCAGCAAAACTTTCCATGCCCCTCTGATTGTGGGCACCCCGGGGCTGGAGCTGGCCGCGGTATCCAGTAGTGACGAAGCAAAAGTGAAGGCGGACTGGCCTTCTGTTACGGTGGTGAGTGAGCCTAAGCATCTGTTTAACGATCCCAGCATCGACCTGATTGTGATCCCCACGCCGAATGACACGCATTTCCCGCTCGCTAAAGCAGCGCTGGAAGCGGGTAAACACGTGGTTGTTGATAAGCCATTTACCGTGACACTGTCACAAGCTCGCGAACTGGATGCGTTGGCGCGTAGCCTGGGTCGTGTGCTGTCTGTTTTCCATAACCGCCGCTGGGACAGTGATTTCCTGACGCTGAAAGCTCTGCTGGCAGACGGAGTGTTGGGTGAAGTCGCTTACTTTGAATCCCACTTCGATCGTTTCCGTCCGCAGGTCCGCGACCGCTGGCGTGAACAGGGCGGACCAGGAAGCGGAATCTGGTACGATTTAGCGCCGCATCTGTTGGATCAGGCCATTAACCTGTTTGGTTTGCCCGTCAGCCTGACGGTGGACCTTGCGCAATTGCGTCCTGGCGCACAATCGACAGATTATTTCCACGCTATTTTGACTTACCCTCAGCGTCGGGTGGTTCTGCACGGCACCATGCTGGCTGCCGCCGAGTCGGCACGCTACATCGTGCACGGTTCGCGTGGGAGCTATGTGAAATACGGTCTTGATCCGCAGGAAGAACGTTTAAAAAATGGTGAACGTTTGCCGCAGGAAGACTGGGGTTACGACATGCGCGATGGCGTGCTGACGCGGGTCGAAGGCGAAGAACGTGTGGAAGAGACCTGGTTAACCGTGCCGGGTAACTATCCGGCTTATTATGCGGGTATCCGTGATGCACTGAACGGCAATGGTGAAAACCCGGTTCCAGCACGACAGGCCATTCAAATTATGGAACTGATTGAGCTGGGTATTGAATCGGCAAAACATCGTTCTACGTTGTGTCTTGCCTGATTACGGAAATGCCGGATAAGCGTTAGCGCTATCCGGCACTATCATCGTTATGCTGCTGCGACTTTCTCACGCAACGCACGTTTCTCTTCAGTACTCAAAAACGCCATTTCCAGACCATTAATTTGCGCCTGACGGATCTGCTCGCGGCTCAACCCTGCAGCTGGAGCAGCAACGGTATATTCGTGAATAATATCCACGCCCTGAACCGCGGGATCGTCGGTGTTTAGACTGGCCAACACACCCTGTTCGAGGAACGTCTTCAGCGGATGTGCAGCCAGTGAAGCAACGGTGCTGGTCTGGATGTTGGAGGTCAGGCAGGATTCGATGCCAATTCGCTGCTCGGCAAGAAAATCCATCAATGCACGATCTTCCACAGCTTTAACGCCATGACCAATACGTTCAGCGCCCAGTTCTCTGATTGCCTGCCAGATGCTTTCAGGGCCTGCTGCTTCACCAGCGTGCACGGTAATGTGCCAGCCTGCATCGCGCGCCCGATTAAAATGAGACAGGAACAGACTGCCTGGGAAACCCAGTTCATCGCCCGCCAGGTCCAGTGCGGTAATGTGGTCACGGTGTGCTAACAGCGCATCCAGTTCCTGCAGGCAAGCGGCTTCGCCAAAAGTACGGCTCATAATGCCAATTAAGCGCGCTTCCACGCCAAAAGTCTTGCAGCCTTCACGTACGCCCGCAATCACTGCTTCAACCACGCCCGCGACGGGGAGTTGATGCGCCATCGCCATATAGCCGGGCGAAAAGCGCAGTTCCATATAGTGCAGCCCGTTACGGGCGGCATCTTCAATATTTTCAAATGCCACGCGGCGACAGGCATCCAGTGAGGCCAGTACCTTCACGCCCCAGTCGAGCTTCGACAAAAAACTGACTAAATCCGGTTCTGTCGAGGTGACCTGCACGTGCGGAATCAGCGTTTCCAGCGTTTGAGCGGGAAGCGTTAAATTGAACTGACGGCCAAGATCGAGAATGGTTTGCGCACGAATGTTGCCATCAAGGTGGCGATGGATGTCGGTTAAGGGGAGGGATTTATCAATCATGGTCGCACTCTTTGTTTTTAGTAAAAGTGCGCACCATTATACAACAGAAACATCATCCGCTAAAACCATCCAGAAAGTAGGTATTCGCTTTGTAATAGCCTAATTTAGGCGTGATATTTGCTGAAATTATAGATGACAGATGTCGTGAGATTCGGAGTGATGATTTATGCTGTGATAACCGCAATTCATGATAATTGTTTTGAGCAGCGGTTATCTGAATAGCAGTTTACGCGAGGAGTTTGGTATCGGCCTGGAATAGTTTATTGCACTGCGGGCAAATCAACATGGCACCTTTTTGTACGCGAGAAAAACTGTGTTCAGAATGCGCGGTGCAGTTAGGGCAAGGACATTTGATAAGAAAATTACGGCGGGATTTCACATTTTTACGTTCAGACATAGGCTCTTCCTGATTTGAGTGGAAGCCCACTATACACGGTTAGCTGAAAAATACTGTTTTTTCTCACATTGCCCTATTGTGCAATGGTGAGAGAGTAACAAAGAAGGCGGATTCCCCAGCAGGTAAAATTGCGCAATACAGGACGTATTGCGCAAGTAAAGTCAGCGTAGCGAACGAATAGCGTTTATTAACCCATTCACACCTTTTTCCAGTTTTGCACGCGGACATCCGGCATTCAGACGGACAAAACCGCGACCTTCTGCACCATAGGTATATCCCGGCATGATCGCGACTTTTTGCTGATGGATGAGCACATCCTGCAACGCATGATCATCAATATTGAGCGGACGCAGGTCAATCCATGCCAGATAAGTTGATTGTGGGATCTGCCAGTTTAACTCAGGGAACGCAGCATTAAGCTCATATGCGACATAGTGCAGATTAGCGGCCAGATAATCGCGTAATGCATCCAACCACGGGGCGCCGTGCTGATAAGCAGCAATATGCGCGGTAAGCGCCAGTACTGCAGGTGAGGAAAGGCCATCTCGGCCTTTTAGCGCCGCAAGGTAGTGGTTACGGCTATCGGCGTCTTCAACGATTCCGTAAGCCCCTGTTAACGCCGGAATATTAAAACTCTTGGAACCGGATGTGAGCAGCGCCCAGTCGCCTCGAGCAACCTGACTCCATGGGATATGAGGTTGTTGATCCCATACCATGTCCATATGAATCTCGTCGGAAATGACCTTCACGCCGTGCCGTTGACACATGCTAGCCATGGTTTCCAGTTCATCTCGGGTCCAGACCTTGCCGGTCGGATTCTGCGGACTACAGAGCAGAAGAATTTTGCTTTCAGGCCGCGAGAGGGTTTCTTCCAGCTTAGCCATATCGCAATACCAGCCGTGCGCACGTTTCTCCAGTGCAACAGGGTGCACTGTACGCTGGTTGCCTTTGATGGCGTTGTAAAACGCATCGTAAGCTGGAGTATGGATAACCACCGCGTCACCCGTTGATGACCACTGGCGGATCAGCTCCGACACCATATAGATGACGGAGGGGCCATAAACTACAGATTGCGGATCGATTTGGGTGTTATGGCGGGTCAGGAACCAGTGGCTAATTGCCGCCAAAAAATCATCATTTTTCCAGCGACTGTAGCCCAACACACCGTGTGACAGGCGCTGCGTCAGCGCCTGGAGAATGCATGGTGCGGTGGCAAAATCCATATCTGAGATGGTGAATGGTAGCAGGTCGGCTGAACCAAACCGGTCGGCGACATAATCCCATTGGGTGCACCAGGTACCGTGCCTGTCCACTTCAGTTGAGAAATCAAACATATTGTTGCCCTTATGCCTGTACGGTATTCATCAGAACCGTCATTTCGTCCTTCACCGACTGGACCTGTGGACCGATGACGACCTGCAAGTTATGCTGATTGAGTTGAACGACGCCAATCGCGCGATTGTCCTTCAGCGCCTGCACGTTCACAAGCGACATATCTTTCACGGAAAGACGCAAGCGGGTAATGCAATTATCCAGGCTGACGATATTTTCTGCACCACCCAGCGCCGCCAGAATAGCCGGGACGTTATAGCCTGATTTGCCCGGCGTTCCTGCCATGACTTTCTCAATATTGCTGGCAATTTCGACATCACGACCCGGTGTTTTAAGATTAAAGCGGGTGATGGCGAAGCGGAAGATGACGTAGTACACCGCGAACCAGATAGCAGCGACAACCGGTACCAGATACCACTTGGTGGACAACCCGTGCAGGATGCCAAACACCACGAAGTCAATCAGGTTGCCATCGGTATTGCCGATGGTGACGCCAAGTACTGCCATTACGGTGAACCCCAGCCCGGTCAACAGCGCGTGGATTACATACAGTACCGGTGCCACGAACAGGAATAAAAATTCCAGGGGTTCGGTGGTACCACCGATCACACAGGCAATCAGACCAGAGATTAATAATCCCTTAATTTTATGACGATTTTCAGGGCGAGCGCAGTGGTACATCGCTAACGCTGCGCCCGGCAAACCGCCGAGGAACGCCGGCATTTTACCCTGAGACAAGAAGCGCGTGGCGCTTTCAGAGAAGCCCTGGGTGGTCGGGCAGCTCAGTTGAGCCTGAAAAATAGTCAGCGCGCCGCTGACGCTATGACCACACACCTCCTGCGTACCGCCAGCTTCAGTGAAGCGAATTAAGGCCACCAGAATGTGATGCAGGCCAAACGGCAACAGCAGACGTTCACCGGTACCAAACAGCATCGGACCAAAATCACCGGCGCTATTGATGATGTTACCCAAGCCAGTGATACCCATGGCGAAGAACGGCCAAATCAGCGGAATGACCAGCCCGACCAGTCCCATCACTACCGACGAAATAATCGGCACAAAACGGGTACCACCGAAGAACGCCAGCGCATCCGGCAGGCGAATGTTGTGGAAACGTTCATGCAGCATCCAGACAATGATCCCGGCGATTACCGCACCGAGGATCCCAGTGTCGATCGACTGGATCCCCAGAATGTTTTGCACGTTGTTGGCTTTGAGGATCGACGCATCCGTGGTGGGCAATATTCCCTTGGCCGTTAACCAAAAGTTGACGGCCAGGTTCATCACCGCATAGCCGACAAAACCGGCAAAGGCCGCAACGCCTTTGTTTTCGCGCGCCAGGCCAAGCGGGATAGCGATACAAAACATCACCGGCAGAAAACTAAATGCGAAGGATCCGACTTTGCTCATCCAGGTAAACAGCGCCTGCAACATCGGGTTCCCCAACGCGGGGATCAGCGTAATGACATCATGGCTGCTTAATGAGCTGCCGATCCCCAGCATGATCCCGCAAAACGAGAGCAGTGCTACGGGCAACATAAAGGTTTTGCCCAACTGCTGGAAAAATTCCCATAACGTGACTTTTGGTGTGGTTCTCGTCGTCATCTAACGACTCCTTGTAAAAAATCGACCAACGAATGATGGCGAGAAGATAAAACGTTTTACCTAATTTTAGTGCGTTACAAATCACATTATCGAAGGATAATAGGGCGTATAAATACGGATGATTGATAAAACGTTTTATCCATCACGTTATCAGGGAGCTTTCTGGTTTTATGGCTATAGCCAAAAAAATAACCATTCATGATGTAGCGCTGGCGGCCGGTGTTTCAGTCAGTACCGTCTCATTGGTTCTTAGCGGCAAAGGGCGTATCTCATCAGCGACCGGAGAACGGGTCAATGCTGCCATCGAACAACTGGGGTTCGTACGTAACCGCCAGGCATCGGCGCTGCGTGGTGGGCAGAGTGGGGTTATTGGGTTAATCGTTCGCGATCTCTCGACGCCGTTTTATGCCGAACTGACGGCAGGACTGACGGAAGCCTTAGAAGCTCAGGGGCGGATGGTATTTTTACTGCATGGCGGTAAGGACGGCGAACAGCTGGCCCAGCGTTTCTCGATGTTACTCAATCAGGGTGTTGACGGGGTGGTGATCGCCGGAGCCGCAGGCAGCAGCGACGCGTTACGGCAGTTGGCCGGTGAAAAGGGTATTCCGGTAGTGTTTGCTTCACGCGCCAGCTATCTGGATGATGCTGACACCGTCAGACCCGACAATATGCAGGCTGCGCAGCTGTTAGTTGAGCATCTTGTCGGGCATGGTCATCAACGAATCGCCTGGTTAGGGGGACAGAGCTCCTCTCTGACCCGTGCAGAACGCGTGGGGGGATATTGCGCCACGCTGCTTAAATTTGGACTGCCCTTTCACAGCGATTGGGTACTGGAGTGCGCCTCAAGCCAGAAGCAGGCCGCAGACGCCGTGACGGCGCTACTACGGCATAACCCGACCATCAGTGCGGTGGTGTGCTATAACGAAACTATCGCCGTTGGGGCTTGGTTTGGCCTGATGAAAGCAGGGCGACAGAGTGGTGAAATTGGCGTTGACCGTTATTTTGAACAGCAGATCTCGCTAGCCGCCTTTGCCGATGTGGCAGAGAACGCTCTGGATGATTTACCGATTATTTGGGCCAGCACGCCTGCGCGTGAAATGGGATATACACTGGCTGAACGCGTACTCCAGCGAATCAGCAGTGATGAGGGGCATTCGCGCAATCTGACGTTATCCGCCAGACTGGTGACGCAAAAGTAATGCGCCAGAGGTAAAAAAGCCCGATAAATTGCTTTATCGGGCTGTGGCGGACATCACGCAGATGGAAATTACGGCTGCGGCATGGCCGGGGCATCTGGTGCGGAAAGTGTTGGCATACCAAACATGCCGACAAACTCATCCAGCGGCATTTTTTGGCCGTTGAGCGTCACCTGACCGTTTGCGTACTGCAGGCTGGAGCCGATGGTGTTGTCCTGTACCGTCGTGATGCGGAACATTTGACCCATCGCAGCAAGACCATTGACCTGCTGTTTCGCCATACCTGCCGCTTCTTCCTGCTGATATCCTTCCAGTTTGGCAATCTGGGTCATGAACTCAGTTGCCATATCCATCGGGATCGCCAGCTTTGCGTCCAGTGATTTCACTGAGCGATCCACTTCCTGGGCCAGCGTTTTTGGTTCTTCCTGGTTCGCATTCGGGTCTTTCAGGAACAGGGACAGATTAAAGCTGGTCTCACCCTTGGCATTTTTCCAGCTCAGTGGCGCAACGGTAATAACCGGCTCACCCTTCATCAGAATAGGCAGAGCGCTGAAGAACGCTTCGGTCACTTTCTGCTGATACAGCTCCGGGTTTTGCACTACGTCAATCTGTGACATCAATGCTTTGGTTTGGGCACTATACTGCTGGCTGAACTGATGTAATGCTTCGCCATCAATCTGGCCTACTTTCAGCGTCAGCTTACCGCTACCCAAATCTTGACCCTGCAATTTCAGGCTGTTGATCGTGTAATCCAGCTGGCTGTTGACGGTTTTACCCTCGTTAACCAGGTCTGATTTACCGTCGATGCCCATGCCTTCCAGCACCGCCAGCTCTTTGCCTTCGACGGAAATAGACAGCTTATCAAGGGACAATTTCTGATCGCCAATACGCTCACCAAAGCTGGCAACCGAGCTTGAGCCATCCGTCTTCAGATTATTAAAGGTAACTTGTACTTTTTGATCGTACTCGTTAACCGCATTGACCACGCCGCTTTGCGCTTCACCGGTCAGGGAAACCGCGTTACCGTCTTTGTCGGCGCTGAGCTGGAATTCGCCTCCGCTAAAGGCTACTTTCTCATCGCCTTTTTCGTAACTCAGCGGCTTGAGAGATATGTCAGAGCGGGTATCGCCGCTATAGCCCACGCGGGAATTGATGATGAAAGGTGACTCACCCTTGGCAATGTCAAATAACGGTTTGCTGACGTCATTATTCACCAGCGTGGTTTTCACTGCGGCCATCGCGGGTACCAGGTTGAATGACTTAAGCTGGGCTAGCGGGAAAGGGCCATGATCGACGGATTCATCCAAAATGATGCTTTGCCCTGGCTTCAGCCAGGCATTTTCCTGACCAGCAACAGGTTTTACCACCAGTTGCAGCTGGCTGCTGAACACGCCGCGCTGGTAGTTCTCATAACTCAGCTCAATGCCTGCCTCGGGCGAGAGGCGTTTGAGCTGATCGTTTGCCTGCGTCACCATCTCAGCAAGATGGGTTTCCAGTTTCTTTCCCGTGAACCATGCACCGCCCGTCCAGACGATTCCCAGTGCAACCACCACACCCGCAGCTACCAGCGTTTTTTTCATTTCGATATCCATAAAATAAATCCAGGCGTTTGAAGACGCCTGGAGGGGTGACATGTCTTTAACTCACTACTAGCTTAGCAAGAGTTGTTAAAAATATCAGTATCTTGCTACAGCTTGTTATAAACTCGCGCTAAACGACCGGTGCCGCTGACGTTCACCGGCGACTCATTGGCGCTGATAAATGCCGATTCACCTGCTTTCAGTACCAAGCGTTGCTCGCCCTTGCTCAGCACGGCTTCGCCCTCAACGCAGAACAAAATGGCGGCGCTGTGCTGGCTGATAGTGGCTTCACGGGCAGACAGTTCATGTAGGGAGAACGCGAAATCGTCAACCGGGATTGGGAAATCCAGTTCACTCTCTGTTTTGACTGGGGTTGTCAGCAGTTGATTCGCCGGTTTAGCGACAAACTGAACGTTGGCGACCAGTTCTGGAATATCGATGTATTTCGGCGTCAGTCCGGCGCGCAGTACGTTATCGGAGTTGGCCATGACCTCGAGCGCTACACCTTGCAAGTAGGCGTGTGGGGTTTCGGCAAACAAGAACATCGCCTCGCCTGGATTCAGCTTTACCACATTGAGCAGCAGCGGAGAGAACAGGCCGCTATCATCCGGATAGACATCCGCTATCAGACGGATAGTTTGCCACGGCTCACCCTGTTGGCTGTTAAGGGCAGATTTCAGTACGGCCAGCGCACGCGATTTCTCTTCACCCTGCATATTCAACAAGCTGGCGAAAAGGTGGCTCAGACGCTCGGCGTTGGGTTCCTGCAGGAAGTGAGCGATGGCCGGATGAGCACCAGACACTGGCTGTAGCAGCGCCACAATCTCGGAAAACTCGCGAAACGCATTCATCGCCAGGAAAGGCGTCAGGGCAAACACCAGTTCGGGCTTGTGATTAGGATCTTTGTAATTACGCTCGGCGGCGTCCATTGGGATCCCTGCAGCGTTTTCTTTGGCAAAGCCAACCTCAGAATTGTGTTTGTTCGGGTGGACCTGAATCGAAAGAGGCTGGGCAGCGCAGAGCACTTTAAACAGGAAAGGCAGTTCACCAAAGCGTTGTGCTACG
Source organism: Citrobacter sp. KH_055_1 (assembly GCF_057838705.1). Taxonomy (NCBI): domain Bacteria; kingdom Pseudomonadati; phylum Pseudomonadota; class Gammaproteobacteria; order Enterobacterales; family Enterobacteriaceae; genus Citrobacter; species Citrobacter sp. KH_055_1. The sequence goes on along the minus strand of NZ_CM174473.1, from coordinate 2,409,823 downwards.
GCATCACCTAACAGTGCTGACTTATCGTGCTCGATCACGTCACGCAGGGAAACCGTCTGGCCGTCGGCGTTCTGAACTCGAGAACTGCTTTTCGGATGGGCGCCCATCCACAGCTCTGCCATCGGTTGCTGGGTCGGATTTTCAATGCCATAAAGTTCCGTTAAGGCAGTTTTGCTTCCCCAGGCATAGTTCTGCACTGAGTTGATGAGTTTTTGCATTATCAAGCCCTGTTTCAATGTGGAATTATCTCTGACTATTAAACCAAGAAACCCACGGGGAAGTAACCTGCGCATGTAAAAAGTCGTACTTGTCTCAGTTTTTGTTAAAAAATTGTGTAGGATATGATGACTCGCTTTTAATACCCTGAGCAATTCTGGTTGCACAAAGGCCGTTGCTGGCACAACCGGACCCGCGACAGGGAAGCAGGGCAATGGAACATCTGCCCAGAGAATAACCAGACCGAGCAGTAAGTGAGAGCACAATGTCAAACAAACCCTTTCATTATCAGCATCCTTTCCCCCTCAAAAAGGATGATACCGAATACTATCTGTTGACCAGCGACCATGTTTCCGTTTCCGAATTTGAAGGCCACGAAATCATTAAAGTTGATTCGCAAGCCTTAACCCTCCTTGCCCGCCAGGCATTTCATGATGCCTCATTTATGCTGCGTCCGGCGCATCAGCAGCAGGTTGCGGATATTCTTCGCGACCCGGATGCCAGCGAAAACGACAAATATGTGGCCCTGCAATTCCTGCGTAACTCCGACATCGCGGCGAAAGGCGTGTTACCGACCTGCCAGGACACCGGTACGGCGATTATTGTCGGTAAAAAAGGGCAACGTGTCTGGACCGGCGGGGGTGATGAAGCTGCTCTGGCGCGTGGGGTGTATAACACTTATATCGAAGATAACCTGCGCTATTCGCAAAACGCTGCGCTGGATATGTATAACGAGGTGAATACCGGAACCAACCTGCCTGCGCAGATAGACCTGTATACCGTGGATGGTGACGAGTACAAATTCCTCTGTATCGCTAAAGGCGGGGGATCGGCGAATAAAACCTATCTGTATCAGGAAACCAAAGCGCTGCTCACGCCGGGTAAATTGAAAAATTATCTGGTCGAGAAAATGCGTACGCTGGGAACCGCAGCCTGTCCGCCGTATCACATTGCTTTTGTGATTGGTGGAACCTCGGCAGAAGCAACGCTGAAAACCGTTAAGCTGGCGTCGGCTAAATATTATGATGAATTGCCGACTGAAGGTAATGAGCATGGTCAGGCGTTCCGCGATGTCGAGCTGGAAAAAGAGCTGTTGATTGAAGCGCAAAACCTTGGACTGGGCGCGCAGTTCGGCGGGAAATACTTCGCCCACGATATTCGCGTGATCCGCCTGCCGCGCCACGGTGCGTCATGCCCGGTTGGCATGGGCGTCTCCTGTTCAGCGGATCGTAATATCAAAGCCAAAATCAACCGCCAGGGGATCTGGATTGAGAAGCTGGAAAATAATCCCGGCAAGTACATCCCGGAAGCGTTGCGTCAGGCCGGTGAAGGCGAAGCGGTGCGCGTCGATCTTAACCGCCCGATGAAAGAGATCCTGGCTCAGTTGTCGCAGTATCCTGTTTCCACGCGCCTGTCACTGAATGGCACAATCATCGTCGGACGTGATATTGCGCATGCAAAACTGAAAGAGCGTCTGGATAACGGCGAAAGTTTGCCGCAGTATGTTAAAGATCATCCAATCTATTACGCGGGTCCGGCGAAAACGCCGGAAGGTTATGCTTCGGGTTCGCTGGGCCCAACCACCGCCGGGCGCATGGATTCATACGTTGATCAACTGCAGTCTGCGGGTGGCAGCATGATCATGCTGGCAAAAGGCAACCGCAGCCAGCAGGTTACTGACGCCTGCCATAAACACGGTGGCTTCTATTTAGGTAGCATCGGCGGTCCTGCGGCAGTGCTGGCGCAAGGCAGTATCAAGAGCCTGGAATGTGTGGAATACCCGGAACTGGGGATGGAAGCCATCTGGAAAATTGAAGTGGAAGATTTCCCGGCGTTTATCCTGGTGGATGACAAAGGTAACGATTTCTTCCAACAGATTCAGACGTCGCAGTGCGCACGCTGCGTTAAGTAACGTCAGCCGCCCCTCGGGGCGGTTTTTTTTACCGCACGAACCACCAAACGAGGGTTCCATCCTCGTCAATACTCATAAGACCAATGGCAATGGGCAATGTCGAAACATAACCTAATCAATTGTTAATATAAGGAGCAGGTCATGGTAACGGTACGCCGCGAAAATGATTCAATGGGGGCGATTGAGGTTCCGGCCGATAAACTCTGGGGCGCACAAACCCAACGATCGCTGGAGCATTTTCGTATCTCTACGGAGAAAATGCCGGTCTCGCTGATCCACGCGCTGGCGCTCACTAAACGTGCTGCCGCGAAGGTAAATCAGGACCTCGGGCTGCTGGCGGCAGAAAAAGCGAACGCCATCATGCAGGCGGCAGATGAAGTGCTGGCTGATAAACACGCTGACGAGTTTCCGCTGGCTATCTGGCAGACCGGTTCCGGTACGCAAAGCAATATGAACATGAACGAGGTGCTGGCGAACCGGGCCAGCGAACTGCTGGGCGGCGTGCGGGGGATGGAACGTAAAATACACCCCAACGATGACGTCAATAAAAGCCAAAGTTCAAACGACGTGTTCCCCACGGCGATGCACGTTGCCGCACTGCTGGCTCTGCGTAAGTCACTTATTCCACAATTGAATGTTTTAATTGAAACACTGAGTAAAAAATCCCACGCGTTTGCAGATATTGTCAAAATTGGCCGTACGCATCTGCAGGACGCTACACCGTTGACGCTGGGTCAGGAAATTTCTGGCTGGGTGGCGATGCTGGAACATAACCTGAAGCACATAGAAAACAGCCTGCCGCATGTGGCTGAACTGGCTTTGGGAGGAACGGCCGTCGGCACCGGACTGAATACACATCCTGAATATGCTCGCCGGGTCGCGGATGAACTGAGAGTGATCACCTGTGCACCGTTTGTCACCGCGCCGAATAAATTCGAAGCGCTGGCCACCTGTGATGCGCTGGTACATGCCCATGGTGCACTGAAAGGTCTGGCTGCATCGTTAATGAAAATTGCCAACGATGTGCGCTGGCTGGCGTCTGGTCCGCGCTGTGGTATCGGCGAGATAGCGATTCCTGAAAACGAGCCAGGCAGCTCCATCATGCCTGGTAAGGTCAACCCCACACAATGTGAAGCCTTAACAATGCTGTGCTGTCAGGTAATGGGCAACGATGTGGCTATCAACATTGGCGGAGCCTCCGGTAATTTTGAGCTTAACGTCTACCGACCGATGGTTATCCATAATTTCCTGCAATCAGTTCGTCTGCTGGCAGATGGTATGGAAAGCTTCAATGCGCACTGCGCGACCGGCATTGAGCCCAATCGCGAGCGCATTGACCAGTTGCTCAACGAATCCCTGATGCTGGTGACTGCCCTGAATACCCATATTGGGTACGATAAAGCCGCGGAGATCGCCAAAAAGGCCCACAAAGAGGGGCTGACGTTAAAAGCCTCGGCGCTGGCGCTGGGCTACCTTAGCGAAGCCGAGTTCGACAGTTGGGTGCGCCCGGAACTGATGGTCGGAAGTATGCGACCGGGACGTTAATCTGCCACATACAGGTGCAGCCGGGGAATAATCAGCCTTAACGGCTGCGCCTGCGGTTTGAAACGGTGTTGCACGTTGTCGGCATCGTAATTCAGCAACTCGCCGATGTCCGGCACACTCATACCATTATCGTTATTAATCAGTGCAATCAGCGGTGTCGGACACGCATATTGCACTTGCTTTTGCTGCCCTTTGTACCAGACGCGGGCGATGGGCTGGACTTTCACCGGTCTTTTTATCTTCAGTTTCGCCTGTTGCGGCAGGGCGGCAATGTCCTGATACTCGCGCTCCAGACGAGCCTGCCACTCTTCGCGCGTCCATGGATGTACGCTGCGCGGTGAATTCAGGCTCTTTTCCAGTTGTTCCAGTACCTCATCGCGTTTCAGGTTTTTAATAATGTGTTTATTGGCCCAACCGAATCGCAGGGTCGCAGGTTCTCTGACCACCGTCAGCGTTCGATAAGCATTGAGGGTGATGAGTCCTGGTAAATGGCGATGCACCCATTCGAAACGTGCGGCGGGTGGCAGACCTGAATCCACCGTCACAATATGCTCAAAGGTTGTTTTCAACTGGTTGATACGCTGAATTTGCGCCTCCAGCGTCGCCTGAGAAGGGCTGTCGACCTGATAGCACAACACGCCGGGTAGGCGCACGGCAGCTTTGCTGCTGCGATTCTCGGACTGCTGCTGAATAAACAGGTGGCGATAGTGGCGCAGCGCCAGACTTTCAGCTTCTTTACCTAAATGTTGTTTTACGTCGATGGCCCCCAGCGGGGCGTGCTCCGACTCTTTTGCGATTTCTGGCAAGGAGAACACGCGGGCAATCAGTAGCGTGCGCTGCTGCAGATTTTCAGTGAATTGCGCCAGTTCTTGTTCCATCTGGCGAAAAGTGCTGTTCAGACGTTCAACGAGATCGTAACGAGCCATAGAGTTACCATTTTAGTTACAACATACTTTTTTATAGCACACCCAACGTTACCTGACCACCGAGCCGTAGGGGTCAAGTAGCGGAACATTCAGGAATGTTATGCCAGAGGGGCCAGCTAAAGGTGAAACGCGCGCCGCCGAGTTCGCTTTCGTCACACATCACCGTACCGCCCATGGCCTGCGCAATCGAGTGGACGATGGCCAGCCCGAGTCCGCAGCCGCCGGTGGCCCGGTCGCGGCTGGGATCGAGACGAACAAACGGTTCAAAAACTTGCGCACGGGCGTCAGGTGGAATGCCGGGGCCATCGTCTTCGACGATCAGCATCGCTTGATTACCCTGAAGCAGCAGACTGGCGTGAACCGTAGACTGGCAGTAGCGCAGGGCGTTGTTGAGTAAATTATCAAGGACGCGCTCCATCAGGCGCATATCCAGCGCACCGTAATCACCGGAGGTTAGATGGCGCAGGCGTACCGTGCGGTCAGGATTAACGCTTTGTACATCGTCCAGATGGGTGGTGAGCCATACCGGTAGGTTTGGTTCCGTGAGGTTTAACTCATTCTGTGGCCGGTCGAGTCGTGCGTAGGTGAGTAACTCTTCGATGAGCGCTTCCAATTGGCTAATATCACGATTCAGCGCCTGGGATTCCTGTTCGCTGAGGTTATCGCTCATCTCCAGCCGGTAGCGTAAACGCACTAGCGGTGTGCGCAGCTCATGGGCGATGCCATCAATCAGCTGTTTTTTGCTGGCAATGAGCGCATTGATATTGTCCGCCATTTGGTTGAACGCCACGCCGAGCCGCTCAAAACTGGAACCGCTGTCAAAATGCAGCCGTTCACTCAGGTGTCCTTCACCAAACCGTTGCGCCGCCGCTTCCAGCCTCAACATCTCCTTCCAGTGCGGACGCATCCAGATAAGCACCGGGAAGGCCAGCGAAATGGCGATGAACGCCATCAGCGCGACGTCCAGCAAGCGCATTTGATGCAGAAAATAGAGATAGGGAACCGGGCCGACGGCAAGGACATAATGGCTGCGAGGAATACGCTGAATAAAGGTGTACTGGTCGTCAAGTGCCACAATATCGCCCTCGCGCAGACGCTGCTGGGTAGTGGCATCCAGATGGTATTTATTCAGCGGCTCCACGCGCAGATCAAACGAGAGGTTTAAATCCATCTCTTTCAGCGTCTTCCCCCACTCATGGGGCGGGATCTCGCGAAGCTCACTGCGCATCAAATACAAGGAGCTTTTCATTAAATCATCAAGCGACTGCCTGCCGGCGCGCTCTGCGGTGAATTTATATACCAAACCGACCAGCAGAGTCATCACCAGAAAGCAGACGAACAGCAACAGGTAAAACTGTACAAACAGCTTCTTCATAACAAATCACCGGACGCTCAATAAGTTAGCTAATACGCTTTTGCAGTCAGGGGCTGACGGGGGGATTGCTGTATCCACCGAGACGCAGATTCAGAAATTCAGTCTGAGTATCGTCAATCGCGCTTATCCCGGCAGAGTACACTGTATAAACCCTTTCTGCATTCTCATGGCCCATGAGGCCCGTAATAAATACAGCATGTCTTGAACGTGCGAGGGCAGTTGGGCCCGGTAAACAGTCTCGTCTTAACAGAGTAATTGCTGCTGGCGGTTGTCTTTGTGCAAGGTGAGTGCGCGATATGAGGGGAGCATCATCTAAAAAGCCCGTACTGGATGCGGGCAAAAATACTGAAAGTCATGCTTCAGCAATAATCACTGAACTATAATTAACCAGGAAGTTGAACAGTCTCTACCCGTGGCGATAACACAAAAATCTCTTATAACTCCTTCGTATTGAATACCCTTTCCCTCACGGATTCTTTATTTTCACACACAGCGTATGTTGATGATTCCCATTGATAATGACATGCCATGCGATTTTTATAGCCTGGTTATCAATGGTTCAGCATTGCCATACGATCACGAATGGATTGATTAAAATGAAGAAATTATTTGGTCTTATTGCTTCACTGACCCTTCTGTCTGGCCCGGTTTTTGCGGTGTCGGCACCTGACTGCGTGAAGGTCGATAACGCTCAAATCGAAGCGCTATTTGATAAGTGGAACGCATCGTTAAAAACGGGCAACGCGAAGACGGTTTCAGAAAACTATCTCAGCGATGCGGTGTTACTGCCAACGGTATCCAATAAAGCCCGCTTAACGGATGCTGAACGCATTGATTATTTTGAGCATTTTCTGGCGAAGAAACCTACCGGAAAAATTGATACTCGCACTATTCGTCTGGGGTGCAACAAGGCGATAGATACCGGTACCTACACATTTACCTTCGCCGATAAATCTACCGTTTCAGCACGATATACGTTCACTTACGCATGGGATGGAAAAGAGTGGAAAATCTCCACCCATCACTCTTCGGCGATGCCTGAGGGGTAAAAAAAGTGCAGGGGGCGAGAATTCAGCGCTCCCTGTTTTTATCGATGATGTGATTTTATTTTATTCTGAATTCTATGGCGAAATCGACCGTAAAGCAGCATAAACGATCTGTTTTTGAAGCTGGCGTTTGCCTCTTTCTCGAGGGCTGTATTTTTCAACCTAGCATAAAATTCTGTATAGATGTAGGTGTCGCCCTGACCCGTCATCGTTATAATGCGGTAAAAATCTCGCTAATGTTCCACCAGCGATTCACTCAGGCTGAAGAGGGTGGCATTACTTTGGAAAGCATATGTTCAGTACCTGGTTAAGCCGCTGGAAACTCATCCCTGATGGTGCTCCCATCGTGACTCATACATCGTATCTGTTACCCGTGACAACAATTCACGGTGGCAAGAAAGCCATTCTTAAACTCACGGATGATGACAGTGAGCGAACCGGTTGTCAGTTGATGACCTGGTGGAACGGGAAAGGGGCGGCGAGGGTGCTGGCTCATGAAAATGGGGCGATTCTGTTAGAGCGTGCCACAGGGACACAATCGCTGACGGATATGTCCCGGGAAGACCAGGATGCGCGAGCCTGCCGCATCATTTGCCAAACTGCCCGTCGACTCCATGTTGCGGCAGATACCTCAACACCGCTGCTCACGCCGCTTGAACACTGGTTTCGCGATCTTGAGCCGACAGCGCAACGTTTTGGTGGGATCATGCTTCGTTGCGCGCAGGCAGCCAATATGCTTTTCTCCACTGCGCAAGATGTCGTGGTGCTGCACGGTGATTTACACCACGGAAATGTGCTTGATTTTGCAGAGTCTGGATGGCTGGCTATCGATCCGAAAGGGTTGTTGGGTGAGCGTGGGTTTGATTACGCCAATATTTTCACCAATCCCGATCTTGCCGATCCTGGTATTGGCATCGCCATTGATCCATCGCGGTTCACCCAGCGCGTCAACATCGTTTCAGAGGCTGCCGGACTTAAACGCGAGCGTCTTCTTCTGTGGATCGCGGCATGGTGTGGGCTTTCATCCGCCTGGTTTCTGCAAGACGGGGATACTGCGGCAATAACCCTGCGGGTGGCGGATCTCGCGTTTGCTGAACTGGACTCAGGGTCTCTGCAACTTTGATCTACGACACGCGTCAGCAATTTTAAACCGTTATCATTAGGCTGATAAATATTTAGATTACCAATCAGTAAATGGCGGGTTAGGTTGTGTCTCTTATGAATAAGTTAATGGGCCGAAAACAATGAACACGTTGTTTTCAGTGTGCAAAAAACGTCCGGATATTATGCTGCTGGTGGCGATTTTGGTCGGGGCAAACATTGTGGCGTGGCTGTGGGCTTTCACGGTGTTTAGTCATCATACCTCGCTTCTGGCGCTGAGCCTGGTCGCCTGGTGCTACGGTTTACGCCACGCCGTGGATGCCGATCATATCGCCGCCATCGACAGCGCAACCCGCAAACTGATGCAGCAAAAAAAGCGCGCATTGACCACCGGGGCATGGTTTTCTCTCGGACATTCCACCATTGTGGTACTGGCAAGTATTGGCATTGCCCTCACTACCAGCGTGTTTAAACATCATATGGCGTGGTTGCAGAATGTTGGGGGCGTGATCGGTACGGCCGTTTCTGCAGCGTTCTTGCTGATTCTGGCGACCATCAATCTGATTATCTTCTGCCAGGTATGGAAGGCATTCCGCCATTTAAAACGTACGGGCACCTATTACGGAACCGCGGAAGAAATCACGATTTCAGGGCCTCTGAGTTGGCTCTTCCGCTCGGCCTTTAGGCTGGTGGGGAAAGACTGGCATATGTATTTTGTCGGCTTTTTGTTTGGGCTGGGTTTTGATACTGCCACAGAAATTTCGCTGTTAGGCATTTCTGCTTCAGGTGCTTCCAGTGGGATGTCCATCTGGTCCATTCTGGTGTTTCCGGCATTGTTTACCTGTGGCATGGCGTTAATTGATTGCCTCGACAGTATTCTGATGGTCGAGGCCTATGGCTGGGCCTTTAATAAGCCGCAGCGAAAGCTGTATTACAATATGACCATCACCGGAACCTCGGTGATTGTGGCGGTATTTATTGGCGGGCTGGAAGCGTTAGGATTACTGTCCGATGCGTTTTCACTTCAGGGCGGAATGTGGGATACGGTAAGCAATATGAGTGACCACATGGGTAATGTTGGTTTTATGATTATTGCTGTATTTCTCGGTTGCTGGATCCTCTCCGCGCTGAATTATCGCTGGAAAAACTATGACAGGTTGATGCTCAGCTAACCTAAATAAAGCCTTCCTGTCAGCGGGAAGGCTATTATCTGGCACTGCTCTGAACGGTTATTCAGCGTTGCTGAGCGATGTGGACGGTTGCTGCGCGGACGTTTCTTTACGCAATATTCGGTTAGCCAGCACGCCTGACATCATCGAACCGTTGACGTTTAATGCAGTCCTCGCCATATCGACAATCGGCTCAATAGCAATAAAAATCCCCACCAGCGCGACCGGAAAATTCAGCGTGGAAAGCACAATCAGTGCGGCAAACGTCCCACCACCACCGACGCCCGCCACCCCAATCGATCCCAGCGCAATCGCCGGTAGCATCGCGAGCAGAAAATGTACCGACAGCGGATCGATGCCCATTGTCGGTGCAATCATTGCCACCATAATCGCAGGGTAAATCCCGGCACAGCCATTCTGGCCCATGCTGGAACCAAATGAAGCCGCGATATTGGCAATGGTATTTTGTACGCCAAATTTTTCCTGCGCGGTAATGGCCAGTGGAATAGAGGCAGCGCTGCTGCGCGAAACAAACGCAAAGGTTAAAACCGGCCACACGGTTTTAAAATAGCGCACAGGATTGTTTCCGCTAAGCAGCAAAATTAGCGCATGCACGATAAACATCATCAGCACGGCAATGTAGCAGGCGGCAATAAAGCCTAACAAACTGGCAAATTGTTCAAACCGATAAGCGGAAAATACGCCAGCCATTAATGCCATCACGCCATAGGGGGTGAGGGCAATAACGATGCGCACCATTTTCATCACCCAAATCTGGATGGCGTTAATGCCCGCGCTTAATTTTTCACCTTCTTGCGGTGCATCTTGTTTTACTTTTAATAATGCTACCCCGGCAAGCAGAGTGAAAATCACAATACCAATAACAGAAACGCTTCTGGCCCCGGTAAGATCGAGGAAGATATTGGTGGGGATCAGCGAGATGACTAGCTTAGGCAGTGAAACGGCGGCTGTTTTACTCACATCCTCAGCCGTCAATGTTGACTGCATATGGCCAAACGCGCTGGCATCCAGACCTAAAACGTGGGCGGTGAGCAGGCCAACAAATCCGGCGATCATCACCAGGCAGAGCATGCTCCCTACGATAGTGAGTGACATTTTGCCAATTCCGGCGCTGTTTTCGAGCTTATTAATCGCCGACAGGATAGAGATAAAGATTAGCGGAACCGCAACCAGTTTGAGTAAATTGACATAACCGTTACCGATGACGTTATACCAGTCGATAATTGTTTTGCTGTTGTCGGCTGCAATAAAATGCAGGGATAAGCCAATAACGGCACCGATAAAAATGGCAATGAAAACGCTTTTGGACAGGGAGTGACTTTTTTGGTCGATTCTGAATACAGCCCATGAACAAACCAAAAATAACGCGATATACGCGAGAGTAACGAACATAATGTAGCCTCTTGCCTCATTCAGCACCTGAAATGCCGGAAAGAGAGTGTATTTTTGAAATAAAACGCTGAGCCATAGTGGCTCAGGACCGGGACGGATTATAGGGAGGGGGACCACTGACAGCCACACAAAAAGTGTGGTTCAGACCGAGACGAGGTCTTTATGCTTATCCTGTAGACGATTTGCGTGACAGTGTAACGTTAAATGGCGAATTGGGCTGGGTTAAAACCAGCCTGGCGGGGTTATTTGCGTGGTTCATCATCCCAGGCGTGCGGGGCAAACAAATAGCCTTTATTACGGATGGTCTTGATGCGGTACGGCTCTGTGGCGTTATCCAGCAGTTTTTTGCGCAGTCTGGAAATCGCCACATCAACGCTGCGATCCATCCCGTCATAACTCACACCGCGCAGATTTTTCAGCAACGCATCGCGATCCATAATGTGTCCTGCATGGGTTGCCAGCTCCCACAGTAGTTCGAAATCGGCGGTAGAAAGCGAAACGGGGTCACCAGCAAGTAGCACGGAACGATTGGTTGGGTCGATAGTTAGCGTACCAAAGCGCAGTATGGTATGCGGCGTAAGGGTGGCCGCCTGAATACCTTTTGACTGCGTCGAATGTTCGTTCTGGCGTAAATGCAGGCGCAGGCGGGCCAGCAGCACCGCCGGCGGCGTCGTTTTCAGAATGTAGTCACAGGCTCCCATTTCGAGCGCCAGTATATGGTTCATATCGCTGTCGAGAGACGTCAGCAGAACAATTGGACCCTGCCAGCGCCCGCGCAAATCACGACAGATGGTCATTCCGTCTTTACCAGGCAGCATAATGTCTAACAACACCAGGTCGGGTTGAACCTGCAGGACCTTCTCTTCGGCTAAATCGCCGCGCGGTTCAAGGATGACCTCGATATCATGCCGGGCCAGGTAGGCGGCAATCAGCGAACCGACTTCAGGATCATCTTCAACAAATACGATGGTGTTCATATCATTCATTTTGATTATAAAGTGCCAACATACACCGCCCCTGTTTTTCCTTCCATTAATCTTTTCTAAACGAGAACGCTTCCGTTATGCTAGGGGCTGATGTTATTGATGTGTTAAGGCAAAGTGATGGGGTTACTTATAAAAGCGGCGCTGGGGGCGCTGGTGGTGGTGGTGATTGGCGTGCTGGCTAAAACAAAGAATTACTATATTGCCGGATTAATTCCGCTGTTCCCGACATTTGCGCTGATCGCTCACTATATTGTGGCCAGCGAGCGCGGTATTGAAGCGTTACGCACCACAATTGTCTTCAGTATGTGGTCAATTATTCCCTATTTTGTCTACCTTGTTTCACTGTGGTACTTCACCGGGTTTATGCGCCTGCCCGTCGCGCTCGGCGGGGCGGTAGTCTGCTGGGGCCTGAGCGCGTGGTTGCTGATTATTTGTTGGGTAAAACTGCACTAACGCAGGTGGCGACCGCCATCCAGGGCAAAACTACGCCCGGTGACAAAACAGCTGGTCAACAGATAATCGATTAACTCAATGACCTCTTTCTCGCCGGGCGCGGTTTTCATCAGTGACTTGTTCAGAGCCTGCTGACGATATTCGGCGTCGTCATCTTCGTTAAACAGAATAAGCGATGGGGCGATGGCGTTCACTTTGACTTCTGGTGCCAGTTTACGCGCGAATGAGCGGGTCATGTTGTCCAGTGCAGCCTTGCTGGCGGCATACGCGATATGTTTGTCGCTGCCGCGCTCGACGACGTAATCTGTAAAATGGATGATGTCGCCGGCGGCGTGGCCGTGACCGCGCAGCAGGCCCTCCAGCGCGTGGTTGAGCAGGTAGGGCGTGTTGACATGGATCTGCATCATGCTGGACAACACGTCAGACAGCGGTTTACCGGGTTTTTCTGCAACCCAGGCGCTGGCATTGTGCACGATGGCGCGTAATCCATCCGTTCGGTTTTTTACGTCATCAGCGAAGGCCAGCACGCCGGCATCGGTCGAAAAATCGGCCTGAATGCACACCGCGCCGGCTTCTTGCAGACCATCAATCGATGGATAATGCGTACGATAGCTGATAATTACCGGCTGTTTTTGATTCAAAAAATGCCATGCAATTGCGAGGCCGATGCGACGGCCTGCGCCGGTGATAAGTACTGGCAGGGGCTTTTTACCCATCGTAATCTCCATTAACATCAAACGATGGGTATGACGTTTACCCCATCAACATCCAGGTAGCCGGAACGGCGGCGACCAGCAGCAGGCCGATCAAAACCAATTCCTGGCGGTTCAGCACGTTATCGTGCGTGTGCGTTTTTCTGGCGTAAAGAAAGACCAATAATCCTGGCGCATACAGAACCACAGACAGCAGCAGGTGCATTGGGCCAGAAGCATATAATAACCATAAGCCATAAATGCAGGCACCGACACCAACAGCCTGATGAATCGGGCGGGTGGCGATTTTCAGCAAAAATGCGCCAACGAGAAAATAAGGCACCAGAATCATCTCGGAGGCAATCGTCAGCAGCGTATTATAGTCAGAGCCTGTGAGCCAGATCAGCACCAGACACACCTGTACGCAGATATTGGTGAGCCACAGTGAAGACGACGGTGCACCTTGCGCATTTTGACGTGCGAAAATGCGCGGGAACGCTTTGTGCGTCGATGCCAGAAACGGCACTTCGGCTGCCATAATCGTCCAGCTTAAATAGGCACCGCAGACGGAAACTATCAGACCGGCCGCAATAATAATTTCACCCCACGGCCCCATCATCTTGACCATCAGTCCGGCCATTGACGGGTTACGGATTTCAGCCAGTTCCGGGCGAGCAACCACGCCAAGGGAAAGCAGGGTAACCAACAGATAAACACCCAGCGCGGCCAATACCGCAAGCAGCGTGGCGCGACCGACATCGCGTTTATTGCGGGCACGTGCTGACACTACGACCGCGCCTTCTACCCCGATAAACACCCACAGTGTGATGAGCATGGTGTTTTTGACCTGTTCCCAGACCGGAACACCCAGCGCAATACCGGTAAAATCCAGAGTAAAGGTATCAAGCTTAAACAGCATAAAGGCCAGCACGACAAACAGACCCAGCGGCAATAATTTCGCCAGTGTCGCTACCAGGTTAATGCTGGCGGCGGTTTGTACACCGCGTAATACCAGAAAATGGACCACCCACAGCAGCACTGAGGCCCCGACGATAGACTGCCAGGTATTTCCATCGCCAAATAAACGCAATTCAGGCGTATCGGTGAAGAAGCTGAGTGCGGAAAAAACGATCACCAGATAAGAAACGTTGGCGATAACGGCACACAGCCAGTAACCCCATGCCGAGCAGAAACCAATCAGTTCGCCAAAACCTTCACGGGCGTAGGTAAAAATACCGCCGTCCAGATCGGGACGGATGCGCGTCAGGATGAGCATGGCAAAGGCCAGCAGGAGAATTCCCGCGCCGGTAATCGCCCAACCAATCAGTAATGCGGCCGGGCTGGCAACCGCTGCCATATTTTGTGGCAGGCTGAAAACGCCCGCGCCGAGCATTGAGCTTAAAACCAGCGCGGTCAGTGCGCTCAGACCCAATTTCTTTTCCATTTGTATCCAGTGACAAAAACGAGAGTGAGAGAATAATTATTTTGGCAAACCGCATAAAAATGGAGGAAGCCACTAAGGCGCGGAATTTTACGGAGAGAAGGGAGCGCATGCAATGGGCATGGGGAGATTTGTGACTAAAAATGCGAAAGGCGGCAAAAAGCCGCCTTATATTGTTACTCGTGACCGTTATTTATACAGATCGGCACTGATGGTCACGTTGTTACCACGTTCCTGCCACTGACGGGTAATGTGGTAGTACTTGGCGCCTTTTTTCGCGGCACGTTTAGCAACCTGATAAGAAACTTCAGTCATGTTGCCGTAGTTACCGGTGAACTTGATGCTGTCAAACGGCACCATCATGGCGGCGGTTGCTTTGTTCAGTTCTTCTACTTTCGTACCATCCGGAAGCGTGACAGTGTAACGTCCACCTTTGGTTGACTGCGTTTCGAAGAAACGACCCACTTCTGCACTCGGAGATGCGGTGGTAGCTACGCCCGGGATCTCAACTTTCTTCGCGGCTTCGCCACCGGCTGCTAATGCTGCACGTCCGGCATCAGAATCAGCTGGGATGGCGTCAGGGCTTTGTACAACACGTTTTTTCGCATCGGCTTTATAGACAAATGCGGTAATACGCTGGTTGCCACCCTGGTTAGCATCGACCTGACGGACAATATAGAAAGAGTAAGCCCCTTTCTCTCTCGCCGCTTTGGTGATGGCGTCGTTGACTTCAGGCTGGCTACGGTAGAAACCCTGCACCGTGACGGTATCGTACGGTTCCAGCAACACGGCCTGATCTTTGGGTAATTCTACAACACCGTTGATGACGCGATTTTTGTTAGCTTCCGCTTTTTCTGCGTCGGCTTTATAAACGTCGGCAACAACACGCCAGTTACCGCCGCTGCCAAAATCTGAGGTATCAACAACGTAAAAGGAGGCTGCACCGTCTTTATCTGCACGGCGGGATACGGCGGCAACCGCATCACCGATAGCATTAAAACGGCCGGTCACCACAATGCGGTCATAGGGTTTCAGGGCAGCCGCTTGCTCCGGCGTCAATTCTGTCGCTGCATTTACAGAAAAAGCAGTCGCAGAAAGAAGTGCGGACGCCAGGAGAGTGTTCTTAAGCTTCATAAAAATAATCCTTCGCCTTGCGCAAACCAGGTACTGGTATTGTTATTGACTAGAAACGTGGCTGATTATTGCATTTAAATTGTGTCAGTGTCTGCGTCATTTTTCACTCATCGTGCCAGCCGTCGTAACAACATCGATAACATTTCGTGATATGTCTAAAAATTCGGCATTTCAGCGCTAAAACTGATAAATCGGTTGAATTTCATAAGTTAATTTAATGTTAATCAATTGTTCCGTGGTGGCGCTTAATCATGTTTTGCCGCTTGGCTTGAGCGATTTATCGGCCTTTGCGGGCTATTTCAAGGGCATTATCCCTGTCTGCGGGTTAATTCATCCCGGTTTTGCGAATTTCATAATAAATACTGTTTTTTGGCGCTAGATCACAGGCGTTAATTTCAGTAGGTTATACAGAGTTTGTTACTGTTTTATTTTGTTGGGGTAACACTTACCTCTTACGTAAGTGCGCGCAGGCCGCTTGCGAACATTGATAAACCATCATCAAAAATACAGATGGAAGGGAACATTATGCGAATTGGCATACCAAGAGAACGGTTAACCAATGAAACCCGCGTAGCAGCCACACCGAAGACGGTTGAGCAGCTGCTGAAGCTGGGTTTTAGCGTCGCGGTTGAAAGCGGCGCGGGTCAACTGGCAAGTTTTGACGACAAGGCGTTTGTGCAAGCGGGTGCGGAAATTGTTGACGGGGATGCGGTCTGGCAGTCAGAGATTATCCTGAAGGTCAACGCACCAGAAGAATTTGAGATTCCGTTGTTGAATCCGGGGACCACGCTGGTCAGTTTCCTCTGGCCGGCGCAAAACCCGGAGTTGCTGCAAAAACTCGCCGAGCGCAATGTCACCGTGATGGCAATGGACTCCGTACCGCGTATTTCGCGTGCGCAGTCGCTGGATGCCCTCAGTTCGATGGCCAACATCGCCGGATATCGCGCCATTGTTGAAGCGGCGCATGAGTTCGGTCGCTTCTTTACAGGACAAATTACCGCCGCGGGTAAGGTCCCGCCAGCCAAAGTGATGGTGATCGGTGCCGGGGTGGCGGGTCTTGCGGCCATTGGTGCGGCCAACAGCCTGGGGGCGATTGTTCGCGCCTTCGATACGCGCCCGGAAGTGAAAGAACAAGTGCAAAGTATGGGCGCTGAATTCCTCGAGCTGGATTTCAAAGAGGAAGCGGGCAGCGGCGATGGTTACGCCAAGGTGATGTCCGAAGCGTTTATCAAAGCGGAAATGGAACTGTTCGCCGCGCAGGCGAAAGACGTCGATATTATCGTCACCACCGCGTTGATTCCGGGTAAACCGGCCCCGAAACTGATCACCCGTGAAATGGTTGACTCCATGAAAGCGGGCAGCGTGATTGTCGATCTCGCTGCGCAAAACGGCGGTAACTGCGAATACACCGTGGCGAATCAGGTGACCACGACCGAGAACGGCGTCAAGGTTATTGGTTATACCGACCTTCCGGGCCGTTTGCCGACGCAGTCTTCCCAGCTATACGGGACCAACCTCGTTAACCTGCTGAAGCTGCTGTGCAAAGAGAAAGACGGCAATATCACCGTGGATTTCGACGATGTGGTGGTGCGCGGTGTGACGGTGGTTCGCGAAGGTGAAATCACCTGGCCTGCGCCGCCAATCCAGGTTTCCGCTCAGCCTCAGGCGGCAGCAAAAGCTGCACCTGCACCGGTTGAAGAGAAAAAACCAGTCTCACCGTGGCGTAAATACGCCCTGATGGCGTTGGTGGTTATTCTGTTTGGCTGGCTGGCCGATGTGGCGCCAAAAGAGTTCCTTGGCCACTTTACCGTGTTCGCACTTTCCTGCGTGGTCGGTTACTACGTGGTCTGGAACGTGTCGCATGCGCTGCATACGCCGCTGATGTCTGTGACGAACGCCATCTCCGGGATCATCGTTGTGGGGGCATTATTGCAGATTGGCCAGGGTGGCTGGGTGAGTTTCCTGAGCTTTATCGCGGTACTTATTGCCAGCATTAATATTTTCGGTGGCTTCACCGTGACTCAGCGCATGCTGAAAATGTTCCGGAAAAACTAAGGGGTAGCACATGTCTGGAGGATTAGTTACAGCTGCATACATTGTTGCCGCGATCCTGTTTATTTTCAGCCTGGCGGGGCTTTCTAAGCATGAAACGTCCCAGCAGGGTAATAACTTCGGTATCGCCGGGATGGCGATTGCGCTGATTGCCACGATCTTTGGTCCGGATACCGGTAACGTCGCGTGGATTCTGGTTGCCATGATCATCGGTGGCGCGATTGGTATTCGTCTGGCGAAGAAAGTCGAAATGACCGAGATGCCGGAGCTGGTGGCGATCCTGCACAGCTTCGTTGGCCTGGCGGCGGTGCTGGTTGGTTTTAACAGCTACCTGTATCACGAAGCGGGTCTGGAACCGATTCTGGTGAATATTCACCTGACTGAAGTGTTCCTTGGCATCTTCATCGGTGCGGTGACCTTCACGGGTTCTATTGTGGCGTTTGGTAAACTGCGCGGCAAGATATCCTCTAAGCCGCTGATGCTGCCGAATCGCCACAAGCTGAACCTTGCGGCGCTGGTGGTTTCGTTCCTGCTGCTGGTGCTGTTCGTGCGTACTGAAAGCGTGGGTCTGCAGGTTCTGGCGTTGCTGGTGATGACCATTATCGCGCTGGCGTTTGGCTGGCATCTGGTGGCGTCTATCGGCGGGGCAGATATGCCGGTTGTGGTATCGATGCTGAACTCCTATTCAGGATGGGCGGCAGCGGCGGCGGGCTTTATGTTGAGCAACGATCTGCTGATTGTTACCGGTGCGCTGGTGGGTTCTTCGGGTGCGATCCTGTCTTACATTATGTGTAAGGCGATGAACCGCTCCTTCATCAGCGTCATTGCCGGTGGTTTTGGTACCGACGGTTCTTCTACTGGTGACGATCAGGAAGCGGGTGAGCATCGCGAGATTTCCGCGGAAGAAACGGCAGAAATGCTGAAGGATTCGCACTCGGTGATTATCACTCCAGGCTATGGCATGGCGGTGGCGCAGGCACAGTATCCGGTGGCCGAAATCACCGAGAAACTGCGTGCGCGCGGCATCAAGGTGCGTTTCGGTATCCACCCGGTTGCCGGGCGTCTGCCGGGGCATATGAACGTGCTGCTGGCGGAAGCGAAGGTGCCTTACGATATCGTGCTGGAAATGGATGAAATCAACGATGATTTCGCCGATACAGACACCGTACTGGTCATCGGCGCGAACGATACCGTTAACCCGGCGGCGCTGGACGATCCGAAAAGCCCAATCGCCGGTATGCCGGTTCTGGAAGTGTGGAAGGCGCAGAATGTCATTGTGTTTAAACGTTCAATGAATACCGGTTATGCCGGCGTGCAGAACCCACTGTTCTTTAAAGATAACACCCATATGCTGTTTGGCGATGCCAAAGCCAGCGTGGATGCGATTCTGAAAGCGCTGTAATTATTACTAGCATGTCATACGGCCTCCTCGGAGGCCGTTTTTTTATGGCACATTCCGCTTATTAGTGAGAGAGGCGGCTTCACGCTTTATTGAGATCGCCCAGCAAAACGGCAATGCTTTGGCCGCCTTCAGTTTGCTCAAGTGCAATTTTAACGATGATGGTGAGTGGGACAGAAAGCAGCATGCCAACCGGTCCCAGTAACCAGCCCCAGAATATCAACGACAGAAAAACCACCAGCGTCGATAGCCCCAGTCCGCGTCCCATGATGCGCGGTTCGAGAATGTTACCGAATATCAGGTTAATCGCCAGATAGCCCACCAGCACCACCAGGGCATCGTAAAATCCGCTAAACACCAGTACCTGAGCAATAGGGGGGATCGCCGCCAGCACGGATCCGATATTGGGGATGTAGTTCAGCGCGAAAGCCAGCAGTCCCCAGACAAATGCGAAGCGGACATCCAGTGCGGCCAGCATGCCCCAGGCGACCAGACCGGTGACAATACTGATGGCCGTTTTGAGGACCAGGTAGTGTGACACGCTGTCGATTGCGCGTTGAATAGCGGCCATTCCCTCAACGGGTCTGCTCATCATTTGTTTGAGTTTGCCGGGTAACTGTGGCACTTCCAGTAGCATAAACACGACGGTCAGCAGCAGTAAAAAGATAGATGACATGGCATTGGACAATTGCGTCAGCAAATTGGTCACCAGCGTCATCGCCGCATTAGGGTCGATATACTTCACGAGTTCGTCGACGGAAACACCAATTCCCGCGCGCTGCAGCCACGGTTCGATATTTTTCAGCGGGATAACCAGTGAAGAACGGTATTGCGGTAGCGTTCTCGCTAATTCATTTAAGGATGTCCCTAAATATGCTAAAAGCAGCACCATTAGCATCACAATAATAACCACCAGCAATGACACGGCTAATACTCGCGGAATGCGAAGTTTGACCATTCGCTGGACCACGGGATTAAGCACCACGGCAATAAATAACGCCAGAATAAAGGGGACAATGATATCGGCCGCAAAGCGGACGCCGGTCAGAATGATCACCAGCATGCCCAACATAATGACTAATTTTAGACCGCTACGCGTGATAATGGGTTTCGCCATGTTTATTCCTGAAGAGTTATCCTGAACCTGGATAATAGTGTGATCTGCCTCGAGTCGTTATAACAAAAATCAAACGAACCAGGTAAAGAAGTGAAAAGATTTTGAGTTCGTCTTGAACCTATGATACAAATTGCGTGTGTTTAACTACCGAGGACAATTATCATCCGCGATGACGAGAAGCAACACTGCGGATAATTGTAATATTATGGACAATACGTTCAGGATGTTTTTGCGTTTACCTACACTTCTTCGTACCTCTTCTACTTTCCTGCTTGCAGGTGAGCAACTCTGGCGCAACGCGCTTTAGTCCCTTCTTCTGCCTGAGCTGGCGTTATGCGCTGAGCTATCTGATTTTATTTTTTGGTTTGCTGCATGCAGTAAGCCCAAAGGACTTTATTCTCTAGCAGGAGAAGTATCATGTTTTACTGGATTTTATTAGGTCTGGCCATTGCGGCTGAAATTACAGGTACGCTGTCGATGAAATGGGCAAGCGTAGGTAATGGTAATGCGGGCTTTATTTTAATGCTGGTAATGATCGCCTTATCGTATATTTTTCTCAGTTTCGCCGTTAAAAAAATCGCCCTCGGCGTGGCCTACGCGTTATGGGAAGGTATCGGTATTTTATTTATTACGCTGTTTAGCGTGCTGTTATTTGATGAAACCCTGTCGGCGATGAAGGTGGCCGGATTAGTCTCGCTAGTGTTCGGTATCGTGCTGATTAAATCAGGCACACGAAAGCCAGCAAAAGCGAGGGGCGAGGTGACCCATGCAGCAGTTTGAATGGGTTCACGGCGCCTGGTTGGGGATGGCCATCGTGCTGGAAATTGTCGCTAACGTCTTTTTGAAATTTTCCGATGGTTTTCGTCGTAAAGCCTATGGCGTGCTGTCATTGGTCGCCGTGCTGGCAGCCTTTAGTGCGCTGTCTCAGGCGGTAAAAGGCATCGACCTTTCCGTTGCTTATGCCCTGTGGGGGGGATTCGGGATTGCCGCCACGTTGGCCGCAGGTTGGGTGCTTTTTGGTCAGCGCCTGAATAATAAAGGCTGGATCGGCGTGGCATTGTTGCTGGCCGGTATGATCATGATTAAACTCGCCTGATAAAAATGCTGCCTGTATCTGCGGGCAGCATGTTGTTATCCCTTCGCTAACGCGTCCAGTTTATCGCGAAAACCGGTGACCGAAATCGCGCGGTTATCGGCCCGCCAGCGATCTTTCGCCGCCGGAGCGGAGCTCTGCACACCAATCAATTGCCAGCCCGCATCTGTCTTCAGCATCAATGGGGAACCGCTGTCACCCGGGAGCGTGTCGCACTGATGGGACATGACGGTGTTTTGCGCCCAGCCGGTCACTACACAATCCTGATGCGCATACAGATCGTCCAGATGGTCTTCCGGGTAGCCTGACTGAGTGACTTTGCGATCGGCGGCTTTCAGCGCAGCGGTTAATGCGGTTTTATCGCCTTCATACAAGGGAAGCGGTGTAATTCCTGATGGGGGGTAACGCAACACCACCAGACCAAAATCCCAGGGTGCCGCAGAAGGGGGCACAATCCAGCCGTCGCCATCCGCTTTTAAGCGCTTGCCAAGTGAAGGATCAACCCGTGCCTCAATGCCGTGGATTTCATAGCGCCAGACGCCTTTTTTTGACACAAAGCGCAGCGCAACGGCTTTATCCGGCTTGCCTTTAGGGGGCGTTAACAGACAGTGCCCGGCGGTCAAGGCCAGATGCGGAGAAATGAGCGTGGCCGTACACAGGTTACCGCTGGCGGTTTCCAGTTGTCCGATGGCGTCCCAGGGAGATTGCGTCGGGTCTGGGATCTGTACGCGATCGTCATGACCAAAGAAGAGCGTTTTAATGTCTTCAGCTTCAGTGGCGGGCGTTGCTGGCCGATCCGCATGCGCAACGCCAGGAGAAAGATAAATAGAACCCAGTAATACCGCAATGGTTTTATGCATATCACACTCTGGTGGGGAATTATGATTATTAAAAGCAAACCCTCAATGAATACTATAGACGGGACGGTGGGAAAGTGGGAGTAAAATCAGGTAACTACACTCAGGAAAGATAAAAGTGCGTGGCAATAAGGCCGCAAATTATCAGTGTAATAAGAATGAACTCAAAGCGGTAATGGGACACCCTTTTACCCTCCGAACGCGGCGCTAAACCGACAAGAGCTAGCGCCGTAGGCGCTGGCGTGGGGGACGCCAGCGTTATTTCTGACGGATTATGCCGCTGGCTGAGCCGCAGGTTTAGCTGCGTCGTGTTTTACGGCTTTTTTGCTGTGCTTTTTAGCTGCCTGTGCTTTTTGCTCTGGTGCTTTTTGTTCTGCAGCAGGTTTAGCGGTGGTTTTTTTGGTGTGTTTCTTGGCAGATTGCGCTTTCTGCGGTGCCGCCTTGTGCTGTTTTTTATGATGTGTGGTTTTAGCCGGGGCTGCTTTGGTGGTGGCTGCAGCGGCCGGAGTCGTGGTGGCCGTTGTTTCAGCAGCAAATGCAGCAGAAGACAGACCCATAGCAGCGGCAACAACCAGAGCTAATACTTTTTTCATTGTCATACCCTCGATTTGGTTTTTCATTCAACCCCACTGCGGGGCCGTTGAAATAACTATATCGCTGTAATATCAAGGCTTCCGTGAGTCATTGGTTTCGGCGTGTAACCATATGTACAATGACTCACGGTAAGCAATTACAGATAACGGGCTTCCAGATGTGCGCGGAAATAGCGGCTACTGAGTGGTTCACCGGTGGCCTGCGTAATCAGCTGTTCGGTGGTAAAGCGGCTACCGTGCTGCCAGATGTTCTGGCGTAACCAGTCAAACAGTGCGCTGAAATCACCCTGAGCAATGGCCGTTTCTAACCCCGGCAACGCGCGATTTGCCGCACTAAACAACTGTGCTGCATACATGGCTCCAAGGGTATAGGAAGGGAAGTAGCCAAAGCCACCGTCGGTCCAGTGGATATCCTGCATACACCCATTACGGTAATTGCCGATGGTTGACAGCCCCAGCCACGCCTGCATTTTCTCATTCCACAAGGCCGGTATATCATCGACTTCAATGTCGCCGTTAATCAGTGCTCGCTCGATTTCGTAGCGCAGGATCACGTGGGCGGGGTAGCTCACTTCATCGGCATCAACGCGGATAAAGCCCGGCTTCACCTGCTGGTTCCAGGCGATAAAATTACTTTCTTCAAAGGCGGGTTGATCGCCAAAATGCCGCTTCACCGCCGGGATTAGCCGCGTCAGGAAGGCGCTGCTTCGACCCAGCTGCATTTCAAAGAACAGGCTTTGAGATTCATGAATGGCGGTCGAGCGTGCCAGGGCGATAGGTTGACCGGACCAGTTACGCGGCAGGTTCTGCTCATAGCGGGCATGGCCGGTTTCATGGATAACGCCAAACAGTGCGCTCAGCAGTTCGTTTTCATCATACCGTGTGGTGATGCGCACATCTTCCGGTACGCCGCCGCAGAATGGGTGGGCGCTAATGTCCAGCCGTCCGCCCGCAAAGTCGAATCCCAACTGCGCCATGGTCTCAAGGCCTAACTCGCGCTGCACCGCCGTCGGGAAAGGGCCAACCGGCGCGATTAACGATTGCCGGGACTGTTTGGCGACCACCTTGCTTAACAGGTCCGGTAGCCAGCCTTTGAGGTCGGCGAATAACACGTCCAGGCGGGCGCTGGTCATGTCTGGTTCAAACACATCCAGCAGCGCATCATACGGTGAACAACCCTTGGCCTCGGCACGCAGTCTGGCCTCTTCGCGGCTGTACTTCACCACATCCTTCAGGTTCTCAGCAAAACCTTCCCAGTCATTGGCCGGGCGCTGGCTGCGCCAGGCGTGTTCGCAGCGGCTACCCGCAAGGGATTTGGCTTCAACCAGTGATTCCGGCAACAATGATGCCTGATGATGCAGACGCGACATTTCTCGCAAATTGGCCTGTTCAACATCATTCAATTCTTCGTGTTGCGCCCCGGCAATCCAGGTGGCGACCTTAGGATCGGTTAACAGCTGATGTTCCAGGACGTTCAGTTCCGCCAGCGCTTCGCCACGGGCCTGGCTGCCACCAGGAGGCATCATGGTGAACATGTCCCAACTGGCGATAGCCGAGAGGTGGGAGAAGCGAGAGAGCCGCTGGAACGCGCGGGTGAGCTGTTGGTAATTCGTACTGTTACTCATTATTTTCGTTCTCGTTCTGTTGGACCAGACCTGTGAGTCTAACGTGATTTACCGCATTTACCCATTCCTCGGCAGAGAATGCGAAATGTTGGTAGCTTGTAAGTGATAATGATACTTTTTATCATAAACAAAATTTGATGTTTTAAACTATGGCGTAATCTTTTAGCAGGGAGCCGGTATGCAACAGGAAATCAGTAGTGACTATATCGCCAGAACTCGGGCAGTATCCGGTTGTTTTTCGATGTTTATTCTGATGTTTGGCCTCACGTTTGTCCCCCTTTTTTTTGCTGAAAGCGCGCTGTTACAGGCGCAGGGATTACTGTTCCCACTGCTGTTTGCTGCGGAGTTCGTTGTGCTGGTACCGCTGTATTATTTCTTTTTTAGCAAAAGAGCAGGTCTGGGAAAGGGCACGTTTAACGTGACGTGGTTTGGTATTTTATTTGTCGCACTTTTGCTGGTGCAGTTTGCCGGGCCCTGGCTGCTGGGAATAAGACAAAATGAAGAATGGGTGACAACCCAGGTATCACTACGTAGTTATGCGCTGTGGCTGTCGAGTTTGTCGCTGATATTTATTGCCCCGGTTTATGAGGAAATGATTTTCCGCGGCTGCCTGTTCAATGCCTTTCAGTACTGGTTCAAGGATAAAACCTGGTTGACGTCAGCGGTGGTGTCCGCCATTTTCGCGCTGATGCACACGCAGTATGTGGATTTTAGGACGTTATTGCTGTTGTTTATCGTGTCACTGGTTCTGATTTATGCCCGAATTAAAAGTAACGGCATACTGATGCCAATTATGCTGCATATCTTGATGAACGGGACGGTGGTGGGCATGCAAATCGCGGCTCAGGCATTCGTGCCGTCCACGTAATGCGGTGTGCCCGGCGATACCGGGCATCACAATCAGGCGTGCAAACGGTGATGTAAACGGGACCCCACCAGTAGCGCAAGGATCAGCATCAACGCAATAAACCCGCCGACGCCGTTCCAGCCGTAGTTATGCCAGAAAACGCCACCCAGCGTACCCGCAATGCTCGATCCCAGGTAATAACAGAACAGATACAACGACGAGGCCTGACCTTTGGCGCGTTTAGCGCGCGGACCAATCCAGCTGCTGGCCACCGAATGTGCGGCAAAGAAACCGGCGGAAAAGAGCAGCATCCCGGCAAAAATCAGCCACAGTGAGGTGAACAGCGTCATCAACAAGCCTACGAGCATCACGCCAGTCGAGAACAACATCACCGGGCCACGACCGTAGCGGGTGGTCATTGACCCTGCTTTGGGGGAACTCCAGGTACCGGTAAGGTAAGCCACGGACAGCAGGCCGACCACCGCCTGACTGAGTTCCCAGGGCGACAGCATCAGGCGGTAGCCGATGTAGTTAAACAGCGTGACAAACGACCCCATCAATAAGAATCCGACCACGAAAAGTAGCGGCAATCCGGGGTCACGCCAGTGCAGGCGGAAATTAATAAACAATGACTTAGGCCGCAGTGACGTCGGTCTGAAGTGGCGCGATTCGGGTAAGATTTTCCAGAACATCAGCGCGGAGGCCAGCGCAAAACAGCCGATAGCCGCCAGCGCAATACGCCAGTTAAAAAAGTCGGTAAATACTCCGCTGATCAACCGGCCACTCATGCCGCCAATCGAGTTACCGCTGATATACAGCCCCATCGAAAAGGCGACAAAGCTAGGGTGGATCTCCTCGCTGAGATAGGTCATACCTACCGCGGCGACCCCGCTTAATGACAGGCCAATCAATGCACGCATGATCAGGATACCGTGCCAGCTGGTCATCATCGTTGAAAGTAAGGTGCAGCAGGAAGCCAGCAGGAGCGCGGTGACCATTACCGGCTTGCGGCCAATGGCGTCGGAAAGCGGGCCGGTAAACAGGAGACCGATTGCCAGCATGGCGGTGGAGATAGACAGTGAAATACTGCTGCTGGCAGGCGATACGCCAAACTCATGGGACAGTACCGGCAGGATCGGTTGTACACAATACAGCAGGGCAAATGTCGCCAGCCCGGCGGAAAACAGAGCCAGCGTGACGCGCATAAAAGAGGCGGTGCCGCGTTTTATAAACGCATCTGGCGGGGAGATAATCTGTTCATCAACATCGCTTGTCGGGGCAGTATCGACAGTAGTTGTACGGCTCACATGAAATCCATTGGGTATACAGGACTAGTCTTTAGAGTATGAAAATCACAATATTCTGTCTAATATATTAATAATCTCAAATAATATTTTAAAAATATGAATATTGAACTGCGTCACCTGCGCTACTTTGTGGCGGTTGCGGAAGAACTCCATTTTGGCCGTGCGGCGGCGCGGCTGAACATTTCCCAACCTCCGTTGAGCCAACAGATCCAAATCCTCGAGCAGCAGGTGGGTGCCAGATTGCTGGCGCGAACCAACCGCAGCGTGGCGCTGACCGCCGCAGGCAGGCAGTTTCTGGCCGACAGTCGGCAGATCCTCGGGCTGGTGAATGAAGCCGCAGCAAGAGCTGAACGTCTGCATTTGGGCGAAGCGGGTGAGTTGCGTATCGGATTTACCTCCTCAGCACCGTTTATTAAGGCGGTGTCAGATACGCTGTCCTTTTTTCGCCAGGCTTACCCCGATGTGCATATGCAAACCCGTGAAATGAACACCCGCGAGCAAATTGCCCCATTAAGCGAAGGGACGCTGGATATGGGACTGCTGCGCAATACGCAACTGCCTGACACTCTGCACCGGGAGGTTATCCTGCACGAACCGCTGATGGCGATGATCCCGCGAGCGCATCCATTGGCACAAAAGCCGGTTGTTACTCTGGCGGAACTTTCCCGCGAGCCGTTTGTCTTTTTTGACCCGCACGTGGGGACCGGATTGTATGACGATATTCTTGGCCTGATGCGTCGCTACGACCTGAAGCCGACTATAACTCAGGAGGTCGGGGAGGCGATGACCATTATCGGCCTGGTGGCGGCGGGGTTGGGGGTGTCTATTCTGCCAGCCTCCTTTAAACGGGTACAGCTGTATGAAATGTGTTGGGTACCGATAGCAGAAGAGGATGCTGTATCTGAAATGTGGCTGGTGTGGCCTAAACATCGCGAGCAAAGCCATGCTGCGCAACGCTTTCGCCAGCAGCTTTTAGCGGCGGTACAGCGTGCTTAAATTAGTTTAAAAACCGGTGAAAATGTGCGGTAAATCACACGGCTAAGTAAAAAGTTGACGGAAACCATTGAAGTACTTCACCATAGCCTACAGATTATTTCGGAGCGCGAAAATAAAGGGAGTAAGTGGTGGTTGCTGATAGTCAGCCTGGGCATATCGATCAAATTAAGCAGACCAATGCGGGCGCGGTTTATCGCCTGATAGATCAGCTCGGACCGGTATCGCGTATTGATCTCTCTCGCCTGGCGCAATTAGCGCCTGCCAGTATTACCAAGATTGTCCGCGAAATGCTCGAAGCACATTTGGTGCAAGAACTGGAAATCAAAGAAGCCGGGAGTCGTGGGCGTCCGGCCGTTGGCCTGGTTGTCGAGACGGAAGCCTGGCACTACTTATCTATTCGTATCAGTCGTGGCGAAATTTTTCTCGCACTGCGCGATCTCAGCAGCAAACTGGTGGTTGAAGATTGCCTTGAAATGGCGCTGGTCTCCGAGATCCCGCTGCTCGATCGCGTGATTGCGCAGGTCGATCAATTCTTCATTCGTCATCAGCAAAAGCTTGAACGCTTAACGTCCATTGCCATCACCATGCCGGGCATTATCGATACCGAGAATGGCATCGTTCATCGCATGCCGTTTTACGATGACGTTAAAGAGATGCCACTGGGTGACGCGCTGGAGAGTCATACCGGGGTACCGGTATACATTCAGCACGATATCAGCGCCTGGACCATGGCTGAAGCGCTTTTTGGTGCATCGCGCGGTGCCCGCGACGTGATTCAGGTAGTGATTGACCACAACGTGGGCGCGGGGGTGATCACCGACGGCCATTTACTGCATGCGGGCAGCAGCAGTCTGGTCGAGATTGGCCATACGCAGGTGGACCCGTATGGCAAGCGTTGTTACTGCGGGAATCATGGGTGTCTGGAAACGATAGCCAGTGTAGACAGCGTTCTTGAACTCGCACAGGTGCGTCTGAAGCAGTCGATGAGCTCCTCACTGCATGGCCAACCGTTGACGGTGGATTCAATATGCCTTGCCGCCATGCAGGGTGATTTATTGGCGAAAGATATTATTAACGGCGTCGGTACGCATGTGGGACGCATCCTGGCCATCATGGTGAATTTATTCAACCCGCAAAAGATTTTGATCGGTTCTCCGCTCAGCAAGGCCGCAGATATTCTGTTTCCGACCATTGCTGACAGTATTCGCCAACAGGCGTTGCCAGCCTACAGTAAGCACATTGTTGTTGAGAGCACACAGTTTACCAATCAGGGAACGATGGCGGGGGCCGCACTCGTGAAGGACGCGATGTATAACGGTTCTTTGTTGATTCGTCTATTACAGGGTTAACATTTTTTAACTGTTGTACAAAAAATTGCGCTATCTCAAGCTGATTCAGGTTCTCTTACCTTAGACTTTCTCCACTGTATTATTTTCCTGGCTTATATTTTCAAAGCATAACGGTGGAGTTAGTGATGCTGAAGCGTTTCTTTATTACAGGTACAGACACTTCTGTTGGGAAGACAGTGGTTTCCCGCGCATTACTACAAGCGTTAGCGTCAGGGGGTAAATGTGTTGCGGGTTATAAACCCGTGGCTAAAGGCAGCAAAGAGACGCCGGAAGGCTTGCGGAACAAAGATGCGCTAGTGCTGCAAAGCGTTTCTTCCCTGGAATTGCCTTACGAGGCGGTTAATCCTATTGCGCTGAGCGAAGACGAAAGTAGTGTGGCGCATAGCGGCCCGATCAACTACACCCTGTTGTCCAATGGACTCGCCAGCCTGAGCGAAAAGGTTGATCACGTGGTGGTCGAAGGGACCGGCGGGTGGCGCAGTCTGATGAACGATTTGCGTCCGTTGTCGGAGTGGGTGGTTCAGGAACAGCTACCCGTGCTGATGGTAGTGGGGATTCAGGAAGGCTGCATTAATCATGCCATCCTTACGGCGCAGGCGATTGCCAGTGACGGACTGCCGCTGATTGGTTGGGTAGCGAACCGCATTAACCCCGGATTGGCGCATTACGCTGAAATCATCGACGTGCTCGGCAAGAAATTACCTGCCCCGTTGATCGGCGAGTTGCCGTACCTGCCGCGCGCAGAGCAGCGAGAGCTGTCTCAGTATATCCGACTGTCAATGCTCGGCAGCGTGCTGTCGGTAGATAGAGTCATGGCGTAACGTTCGCGACAGCACGGAAGCCACGACGCAAGCAATCAATAAGCCGGGGAGTAGACGATACTCCCCGGTCATTTCACAGACCATCAACGTAGACATAATCGGTGCGTGCGTTGTCGCCGCCAACAACGTCGCCATCCCGGTTAATCCCAGCAGCACCGCAATCTCATCTGTACCGGGAAGCCAGAATCCCCACAGACGACCCAACAGCATACCAACCGACAGGCCGACAAACAGGGTCGGTGTGAACACACCGCCCGGCGCGCCAGAACCACTGCTGGCCAGTACAGCCAGTAATTTGCAGATAAAAATCCCGGAGATAACCGAAAGCAGCGGCGGGGAGAGTAAAAACGACTGCACCACGCTGTAGCCATTTCCCCAAACGGTTGGTGTGAATATCGACAGCACGCCAACGATCAATCCCCCCAGCGCCAGTTGCCACGGTGGTGAAAGTTTCAGGCGTAAAAAACCGGTGTGGCTGGTGGTCATCAGCCACATAAAGAGAGGGCCGCAGATCCCTGCCGCCACGCCGGTACTGACAATCATCAGATAGTCCAGCGCGTGCAGCTCTCGCGACAAATGCACGGTATAAAGCAGCGCGTTACTGTCACTGAGTAAATGAGTGGTGAGCAAGGCGACAACGGCGGAGACGACAACCGGTCCCAGCGATGCCAAAATTAACGTGCCAAACAGGACTTCAGCAATAAACAGGCTGCCGGCCAGTGGCGCATGGTACGCACCGGCCATGCCGGCGGCAGCACCGCAGGCAATCCATAACTTCCATTCCGTGCGTGGGGTAAAGCGTTGTGCAAAACAGGATGCTGCCAGCGCCGCCAGTAAGATCATGGCGCCTTCACGTCCGATGGCACTCCCGCTGGCGACCACCAGCAATGACGCCAACGACTTCACCAGGCTGGCGCTAACGTCAAACTGGCCGTCAGTTTGCAGTGCTTCCATATAATCCGTAGGCGCCTGCGGGCGCTGCCGGTTAAATTTCTGCCAGCCCCACAGCAGTAAGCCTGCGGTAAGGCCGCCCAGAGCCGGGGTCAGCATGCGTCGCAGTGGTGACAGACTGGACGCCGCATTAACCAGACTGCCGGTATCATTACTCAGGAAAAGCCACTCCAGGAGCAGCATGGCGTGGCGGAACCCGGCCACCGCCAGTGCTGCCAGGATACCAATCAGCGCAGCGAACACCAGACGGCGAAGCATCGCGCGCAGGTCGGGATAGGCGTGCAAATGATGCATTAACGAAATAATGGCTTCACAGCGACGGGGATCAACAACTGCGACTGCCAATGCGCCAGCGTGAGTCGGGCCAGTTCTCCCAGGGCCTGATAAAACGGATGATCGGCTTTCTCGATAAAGACTTCGAGGAAACGGCCTGACCAGGGTAACAGATGCCAGGCCAGCAGTTGTTCACACGCGTTGTGATGGCCATTTTCAGCAAGCCAAGCGGTTAATAGCAGCAGAGAGCCGAAGTGATCTTCGGGTTCGTTTTGCTGCATGTCGAACTGGATACCGTTGTCGCGCATCCACTGACGCAATGCCAGCGTGGATTCACCAAACAAGACGTTTTCACGATCCAGCCAGACGGAACCCCATGGCGGAGAAGGCAGTGCGTACGGACCAACGAACAAACGCTGCCAGGCCTGTGAGAGTGATTCATCGGCTTCAATCTGAAACTGGCTAACCAGTTCGCACAGCGTATCGTCAGACAGTGGCCATTGCGTCTGCCAGCCATTGGCTCTTAGCGCACTAATGAGCGGGGCCGCTTCTGCGCTGTCTGGCGCATAGTAAAATAGTGCACCCAGCACGCGCGCTGCGGTGGAGAAGTTGTCACGTTGAGAAAAAGAGGTCATGCAAACAATCCTGAAAAGTGCGGGCTTCCCCGCACTCGTGAGTTAACCTGCAACAGCCATACCGACTGTCATATGCAGACCGTAAAACAATCCGCGGCCAATGATTTCACCGGCAAGCAGGAGAATTAAGCCGAGCGCCAGACCTGTAATATGAGGTTCTTTGCGGCGGATCAGGGGGCAAATCCAGCAACCCAGACCGGCGGCGAGCAACAGGATGCGCCAAACCTGCAAACGGCCATACTCGGGTACCAGCGCCGTTGCGTGTTGCACCGAACTGTGAATTTCACCGAGCGACACGCCCTGTAGAGCAATAACCCCAATGCAAACCAACAGGGCCAGAACGCTAATGCTGGCGTATGTCGCGGCGTTAAATGAGACGCGAACGGTACGCAGTAGCAGGGCAGCAAACAGCGGGCCACTCAGCAACACCGTCATGAAAAAGGCCACGGTGGTGTAACCATTATACCAGGTCGGCACGGTCTCTATCTGGTAAACCTGGGTCATCGCCCAGACAAATACAACGCCGAGGAGCATGCTCACCAGCAGCCAGATTTTACCCAGCGCTGCGGGCATTTTACCGAGAAAAGCCACCAGCCACCAGACGCCACCGATGGCGAAAAATAACGATCCGCTGGCTATTTCGTTACTCAGCGCCGAGGCACCGACCCGGTTTAGTGAATTAAGTGCCCGCAGTGGAGAGCCCAGGTGCATTACCGAGGCGAGAAACCCGATGCCCATCACCACCCACAGAAAGAACATGCTGCGAACGAGACGCTGTCTTGTCGCATCATCTTTGGCGGAGAGCCAACATAGCCCGCTCACAATCAGCGCGCCAACGACGCATTGTCCTAGTACCGTAAACAGTACCAGCGGCCGTTCATGCCATCCATTGCCCATGTTACACCTCCCTCGGGTTTGCCAGATAACCGGTGGTATCCCCGGTTGGACGGCTGTTGGCGTTGGGTTTAATCACAATGTTCGGTTTGGTAAAGTGTGCACCCGGTAGTGGAGCCACCGCCGCCAACGTCCCGTGCTTTTTGCGCAGTTCATCAATGGGGCCAAAGTCTAGCGCGCGTAACGGGCAGGACTCAACGCAGATGGGTTTTTTACCGTCGGCAACGCGGTCATGGCAGCCGTCACATTTGGTCATATGTCCTTTGGTCGCGTTGTACTGCGGAGCGCCGTAAGGGCAGGCCATATGACAATAGCGGCAGCCAATACACACGTCCTCATCAACAACGACAAAGCCATCTTCACGTTTATGCATGGCTCCGCTCGGACACACCTTAGTGCAGGCCGGATCTTCGCAGTGGTTACATGAGATCGACAAATAATAGGAGAAGACGTTTTGCTGCCAGACGCCGTTATCTTCCTGCCAGTCACCCCCTGCGTATTCGTAAATACGCCGGAAGCTAACATCCGGGGTTAAATCTTTATAGTCTTTACAGGCCAGTTCGCAGGTTTTGCAACCGGTGCAACGGGCGGAGTCGATAAAAAATCCGTACTGCGCATTCATGAGCTATTCCTTAAACCTTCTCAATCTCAACCAGGTTAGTGTGCTGCGGGTTACCTTTGGCTAACGGTGACGGGCGCTGGGTGGTGAGTGTGTTAACACAGGCACCATGGTCAATTTTGTCGCCAGACATATCAGCATCGTGCCAGGCACCCTGGCCCATTGCGCTAACGCCGGGGAGAATACGCGGGGTCACTTTTGCGGGAATACGCACTTCGCCACGATCGTTATAAACACGCACCATATCGCCATTGGAAATACCACGCTTTTGCGCATCCAGTGGGTTAATCCAGACTTCCTGGCGACAGGATGCTTTGAGAACGTCGATGTTGCCGTAGCTTGAGTGGGTTCGAGATTTATAGTGGAAACCAAATAGCTGTAGTGGGAAGTGACTGCGTTTGGGATCGTCCCAGCCTTCAAAGGTCGATGCGTAAACAGGCAGCGGACTAATCACGTCATCTTTCTCTAGTTCCCAGGTACGGGCAATTTTTGCCAGTCGACTCGAGTAGATCTCAATCTTGCCTGACGGTGTCTTCAGTGGATTGGCATCAGGGTCTTCGCGGAACTTCTTGTAGGCGACATAGTGCCCGTTAGGATCTTTACGCTTATAGATCCCCATTTTTTTTAGCTCATCATACGAAGGTAGTGCAGGGTCTTTAGCCAGCATTTTGGCATACAGGTACTGCAGCCATTGTTCTTGCGTGCGTCCTTCGGTAAACCGTTGGTGGATGTCGTCTCCAAGACGTTTCGCGATTTCGCTCATTATCCAGTAGATGGGTTTACGCTCGAATTTTGCGGAAGTCGCGGGTTGAATAAAAATCAGGTATCCCATATTCCCGGCGTAATCGTTCGGAATAATGTCTTCTTGTTCAACGGTCATCAGGTCGGGCAGCAGAATATCGGCATATTTGGCCGAGGAGGTCATGAAATTCTCAATGACCACAATCATTTCGCATTTCGAATCATCCTGCAGGATCTCATGCGTTTTATTGATATCCGAATGCTGATTGATAATGGTATTGCCCGCATAGTTCCAGATAAATTTAATCGGTACATCCAGCTTCTCTTTTCCGCGCACGCCGTCGCGGGTGGCAGTCATCTCGGTTCCACGTGCGATAGCGTCGGTCCAGCTAAAACAGGATATTTGCGTCTTGATGGGATTGTCGGGCAGCGGCATGCGCTCAATCGTAATGGTATAGGTGGATTCGCGTGCGCCACTGTTACCGCCGTTGATGCCCACATTACCGGTCAGGATGGGTAACATGGCAATGGCGCGGGAAGTCAGCTCACCGTTTGCCTGGCGCTGTGGCCCCCATCCTTGACAGATGTACGCTGGTTTGGCGCTCCCAATCTCTCTGGCCAATTTAATAATGCGCGCGGCTGGGATCCCGGTGATGTGCGATGCCCATTCTGGTGTTTTTGCAATGCCATCGTCGCCGTCACCCATTATATAGGCTTTATAATGTCCGTTTGCGGGAGCGTCGACCGGAAGGGTTTTCTCATCATAACCAATACAGTACTTGTCGAGGAACGGTTGATCGACAAGCTCCTCAGTAATCAGTACCCAGGCAATTCCTGCCACCAGTGCGGCGTCAGTGCCCGGACGAATCGGGATCCACTCATCTTCACGACCCGCTGCGGTATCGGTATAACGAGGGTCGATAACAATCATTCTGGCATTTGAGCGTTCCCGGGCTTGCTCCAGGAAGTAAGTAATACCGCCACCGCTCATACGCGTTTCGGCAGGATTATTGCCGAACATAACGACCAGTTTCGTGTTTTCGATGTCTGAAGTGCTATTGCCGTCGTTTGAGCCGTAGGTGTAGGGCATTGCGGCTGCAATTTGGGCCGTACTGTACGTCCCATAGTGGCTGAGGAAGCCGCCATAGCAGTTCATCAGGCGCGCCACTAGCGAGGCATAAGGGGAAGAACGGGTAATGTTGCCACCGACAATGCCGGAGGTGTAGTTAATGTATACCGCTTCATTGCCGTATTTCTGTATGGTATTTTTTAGACCGGCGCTGATGGTGTCCAGGGCTTCCTGCCAGCTAATACGTTCAAATTTACCTTCACCACGTTTACCAACACGCTTCATAGGATAATTAAGCCTGTCAGGGTGATTAATACGTCGGCGGATAGAGCGACCGCGCAGGCAGGCGCGGACCTGGTGATTACCATAGATGTCATCGCCGGTATTGTCGGTGTCTACCCAACAAACTTCGTCATCTTTGACATGTAACTGCAAAGCACAGCGACTGCCGCAGTTAACTGAGCATGCGCCCCAGACGATTTTTTCTTCAACCGGCGAGATTGATTGCTGTACCGCAGCGGCAGCGGTACGCATCCCGAAAGGCAGTGACACGCCTCCTGCGGCAAGCGCGAGTGTACCGATAGCCGAGGACTTCACTAACGTCCTGCGGCTAATACCTCCATATTGGTCAACTTCAGACATAACCCACTCCATTATAGTTATCGCTATATATTACGCGTCACAACGAAATTAATAGCATGCTAATGATGGACTGAGTTTACCTATTCTGGGGTAGGGCTTATTAATGCATATCAAATTAAGCGTAACCCTCCGCGAACGGAGGGCAGGTTTATTGCGGTTCGGCGGGGTGACCGTCCTGAGACGGCGTACTATTGGCGGGGGCGTTGCCGTTGCTGGTACGCGCGTAAAGGATTTTATGCGTGTCGTTGGCACAATGTCCCACGACCAGAGAATCCGGTCGATCGGCCTGGTCGTTTGGCACGATACTTAAGGTGAAGCTGTCTTGTGCAACGCCATTATTAATAATACGCTGCTCAATATCGCTCCTGACTCTCTCGCACGATTCTGGCGCCGCCAGAACCTGTGGGGAGGCGAGGATAAGCAAACTTGCGACAATTCCTGTAGAGAATTTCATCACCAACTCCTTTCATGACAGACATTTATTAAGATTAGCATTTCTGGTGTAAATAACTGTATTTGCTAATATGATTGAGAATAATCTCTTTATGCCGGTGAAAAATGTGAAGAAACAGACCTTGTTAGGTTTCCTGTGCGTCGTGTTGATCGGCTGTGATAACGGCAAGGAGTTGGTTTCCTTCACGCCGGAAATGGCCAGTTTTTCCAATGAATTCGAGTTTGATCCGCTGCGTGGTACGGTAAAAGATTTCAGCCAGACACTGCTGAATGAGAACGGTGAAGTGGCCAAGCGTGTGCGTGGCACTCTCTCGCAAGAAGGCTGCTTTGATACGCTGGAATTACACGATACTGAGAGCAACAGCGGAATGGCGTTAGTGCTGGATGCTAACTATTACCTGGACGCCGAGACGCTGGAAAAAAAGATCCGTTTACAGGGGAAATGCCAGTTGGCGGAATTACCTGCTGCCGGGGTGGTGTGGGACACCGACGATAACGGCTTCGTTGTTTCAGGAACAGGGAAAGAAATGCAGGTGCAGTACCGGTACGACGCGGAGGGCTATCCGCTGGGAAAAACCACCATCAGTAAAGACAACACGTTACGTGTTAATGCGAAACCGTCAGCCGATCCGCTGAAAAAACTGGATTATACGGCAGAGAGTCTATTGAACGATCGTTCGTTGGGAAACGTCACGCAAACGTGTGAATACGATGATCATGCGAATCCGCTCAACTGCCAGCTTGTCATCGTTGATGATAGCGTGAAGCCGGCAGTTGAACACCATTACACGATTAAAAACACCATTGATTACTACTAACCGCGTTACTGTGCAGTAGCCTGCAACAGGTTGGAACCGGGTGTTTTATGTTCCGCCAGATACTGATGCTGGAAGATACACATGCGGATGGTGTTACGGTACTGTCCGTTAATAAAGAACTCGTGAATCAACTCGCCTTCCACCATAAAACCAAGTTTGCGGTAGATGTGAATGGCTTTTTCATTCTCTTTATCAACGATCAGATACAGCTTATATAAATTGAGTACGGTGAAACCGTAATCCATTGCCAGTTTTGCCGCGCGAGTGGCGAGACCTTTGCCCTGGAAATCTGGCGAAATAATGATCTGGAATTCGGCACGGCGGTGTACATGGTTAATTTCCACCAGTTCCACCAGACCGGCTTTTTCACCGTTGCACTCCACCACAAAGCGGCGTTCGCTTTGGTCATGAATATGCTTGTCATACAGGTCCGACAGCTCAACGAACGCTTCGTACGGTTCTTCGAACCAGTAACGCATCACGCTGGCATTGTTATCAAGCTGATGGACAAATCGTAAATCTTCACGCTCCAGCGGGCGCAACTTAACACTGAGGGCGCTTGTCATAACGTATCCTTTCCATTTCCTTTATTGGGCATAAAAATTATGGCGCGACGGTACGGCCGGTGCGGCGGTCAAGGCAGCGCAGGGTGTTCGGTTCCCAGTAGGCATTAATGTTGGCGCTTTGCTCGCATTTATCGCGGCTGTCAAAGGCCACGTCGGCTTTATCCCACTCTTTCTCGGTGCGCGTATTCACTTTCTGGCGTAACTGGCGCGTGTCGTTCCACTGTTCCTTTTCCATCGCCGCCTGTTGACGACTTTGGGCGCTGTCGCCGGACTCAATGACCAGTTTGCTGGTTTCAGCAAAGGCGGAGGAGGTGTATACAACCGCCGCCAGCGTCAACATGGCCGTCAGGCACAGGCGTTTGCTCAGTGTGTTGTTCATGGTGAATTCCTTTAATGAGAAAGGCAAAAAACGATAAAACAGGGTTAAATTCTACACCATTCCTGTTCCGGGTCATACCCGCCTGGCGGATATGGATAAACTGCCCGCATTCTGTCGTATCATGTTTAAACCAAACGTCACTGAATACTGTCCATGCTTAAAACGACATTACTTTTTTTCATCACCGCGCTGTGCGAAATTATCGGCTGCTTTTTACCTTGGCTCTGGTTAAAGCGAGGCGCAACGGCCTGGTTGCTTCTGCCAGCCGGGGTGTCACTGGCCTTGTTTGTCTGGTTGTTGACGCTGCACCCAGCCGCGAGCGGGCGCGTATACGCGGCGTATGGCGGCGTGTATGTGGTGACCGCACTGATGTGGCTTCGCATTGTCGATGGTGTAAAACTGAGCTTGTACGACTGGTCTGGCGCGCTGATCGCGCTGTGCGGAATGTTGATCATCGTGGCTGGATGGGGGCGCGCATAGCGCCTTTTTTTGTGATCAGCTAGCGATTTTACGATCATTATACTTGTATGGTAGTAGCTCAGTTGAGTAAATTTCCTGCATCAGACACAGCGATGTAAGGAATAGAGAATGAAGATTGTAGGGGCTGAAGTTTTTGTCACCTGTCCAGGGCGTAATTTCGTCACGCTGAAAATTACCACTGAGGACGGGATCACGGGGTTAGGTGATGCCACGCTGAACGGACGTGAGTTATCCGTTGCGTCCTATCTGAGGGACCATGTGTGTCCGCAACTTATTGGCCGCGACGCGCACCGCATTGAAGACATCTGGCAGTTCTTCTACAAAGGCGCGTACTGGCGTCGTGGTCCGGTCACGATGTCGGCGATATCTGCCGTTGATATGGCGCTGTGGGATATCAAAGCGAAAGCCGCGAATATGCCGCTTTATCAGCTGCTGGGTGGCGCGTCCCGCGAAGGCGTGATGGTTTACTGCCATACCACTGGCCGTACCATTGATGATGTGCTGGAAGATTACGCACGCCATCAGGAGATGGGCTTTAAAGCGATTCGCGTCCAGTGCGGCGTGCCGGGTATGAAAACCACCTACGGTATGTCAAAAGGCAAAGGCCTGGCCTATGAGCCAGCGACCAAAGGGCAATGGCCGGAAGAGCAGTTGTGGTCGACGGAAAAGTACCTTGATTTTACCCCTCAGTTATTTGACGCCGTGCGTAATACATTCGGCTTCAACGAACACCTGCTGCACGACATGCACCATCGCCTGACGCCGATTGAAGCCGCGCGGTTTGGCAAAAGCATTGAGCAGTATCGTTTGTTCTGGATGGAAGATCCGACGCCAGCTGAAAACCAGGAATGTTTCCGACTGATTCGCCAGCACACGGTGACGCCGATTGCGGTAGGGGAAGTCTTCAACAGTATCTGGGATTGCAAACAGCTGATCGAAGAACAGCTGATCGACTACATCCGCACCACCATTACCCATGCGGGTGGCATCACCGGCATGCGTCGCATTGCGGATTTTGCGTCGCTGTACCAGGTGCGCACCGGCTCTCACGGACCTTCTGATTTGTCACCTGTCTGCATGGCTGCTGCGCTGCACTTTGACCTGTGGGTGCCAAATTTCGGCGTACAAGAATATATGGGTTATTCCGAGCAGATGCTGGAGGTCTTCCCGCATAACTGGACGTTCGATAACGGCTATATGCACCCTGGTGACAAACCGGGTCTGGGTATTGAATTCGACGAAAAACTCGCGGCGAAATATCCGTACGATCCGGCCTATTTGCCCGTCGCGCGCCTGGAAGATGGCACTTTGTGGAACTGGTAAGGAGTGGTTTGCTATGAAAAGTATTGTGATTGAAAAAGCGAATACGCTGGTGATTGAAGAAAGAGCAATTCCTACTCCAGCGTCGGGCGAAGTCAGGGTCAAGATTAAGCTGGCAGGAATTTGTGGCTCCGATAGTCATATCTATCGTGGGCATAATCCCTTCGCAAAATATCCACGCGTCATCGGCCACGAGTTTTTTGGCATTATTGATGCGGTAGGCGAGGGTGTTGATCGTTCGCGTTTAGGCGAGCGAGTATCTGTTGATCCCGTGATCAGCTGTGGACACTGTTACCCCTGCTCAATAGGTAAACCGAACGTCTGCACGTCGTTGGTGGTGCTGGGCGTCCATCGTGATGGCGGTTTCAGTGAATTTGCTGTTGTACCGGCAAAAAATGCCTGGCCGATCCCGGACTCAGTGAAAGATGAGCATGCCGTTATGGTTGAGCCTTTTACTATTGCGGCAAACGTGACCGGACAAGTTAAACCCACAGAAAACGACATTGCGCTGATTTACGGTGCGGGGCCGATGGGGCTGACGACCGTTCAGGCACTTAAACGTGTTTATAACGTAAAAACGGTGGTGATTGCCGACAGGATTGAAGAACGTCTGGCAATGGCTAAACAGTGTGGTGCTGACTGGACCATAAATAATGGTCAGCAATCGCTACAGGATTTTCTGGCTGAAAAAGGGTTAAAACCCACAATCATCGTTGATGCAGCTTGTCATCCATCTATTTTACAGGAGGCTATTACGCTGGCGTCGCCGGCGGCACGGATTCTGTTGATGGGATTCTCCAGCGAACCTTGCCAGATTGTACAGCAGGGCATTACCGGGAAAGAACTTTCCATTTATTCATCACGGTTAAACGCGAATAAATTCCCGGTGGTTATTGATTGGCTGGTTAAAGGGCTTATCGACCCGAATAAATTGATTACCCACACTTTTGACTATCACCACGTTACAGACGCAATCGAATTGTTTGAGAAAGACCAGCAGCACTGCTGCAAAGTTTTACTCACATTCGCTGAATAATATTAATTACTGCGAGTAAGTGGTACGCATCTTACCTCTTAGAGATAGCCAATATGAATCAAGAAAAACACGAAAGATCAACGAAAGATCTGGTGAGAGCCGCCGTTTCAGGATGGTTAGGCACGGCTCTCGAATTTATGGATTTTCAGTTATATTCTTTGGGTGCCGCACTGGTATTCCATGAGATATTTTTCCCGGAACAATCAGCCGCCATGGCGCTCATTTTAGCGATGGGCACGTACGGAGCTGGTTATATTGCTCGTATCGTTGGGGCATTTATATTTGGAAAGATGGGGGACAGCATCGGGCGTAAAAAGGTGCTGTTCATTACCATCACCATGAT
Source organism: Citrobacter sp. KH_055_1 (assembly GCF_057838705.1). Classification (NCBI taxonomy): domain Bacteria; kingdom Pseudomonadati; phylum Pseudomonadota; class Gammaproteobacteria; order Enterobacterales; family Enterobacteriaceae; genus Citrobacter; species Citrobacter sp. KH_055_1. The sequence goes on along the minus strand of NZ_CM174473.1, from coordinate 2,369,139 downwards.
GGGGATTTGTACCACGCTAATTGGCGTGCTGCCGACCTATGCGCAGATTGGTATCTTTGCGCCAGTGTTGCTGGTGACGCTGCGTATTGTGCAGGGATTGGGTGCCGGTGCTGAAATTTCTGGCGCGGGAACCATGCTTGCAGAGTATGCGCCAAAAGGAAAACGCGGCATTATTTCCTCCCTGGTTGCGATGGGAACAAACTGCGGGACGCTCAGCGCCACGGCCATCTGGGCGGTGATGTTCTTCGCGCTTGATCGCGAAGAGTTGTTAGCCTGGGGCTGGCGTATTCCGTTCCTGGCTAGTGTGGTGGTGATGATTTTCGCCATCTGGTTACGTATGAATCTCAAAGAAAGCCCGGTATTTGAGAAAGTAAATGATGGGGAAAATGCACCTGCATTGAATGACCCTTCAGAGAGTTCGCTGGGTGCGATGTTCAGCAGTAAATCTTTCTGGTTGGCAACCGGATTACGCTTTGGTCAGGCGGGTAACTCAGGTTTAATTCAGACCTTCCTTGCTGGTTATTTGGTACAGACGTTGTTATTTAATAAATCAATACCCACCGATGCGTTGATGATAAGTTCGGTTATTGGATTTATTACTATACCGCTTCTGGGATGGTTGTCTGATAAATATGGTCGTCGTTTGCCTTATATCATCCTGAATATATCAGCCATCATTCTGGCTTATCCAATGCTGTCTATTGTGGTTGATAATTCGTATAGTCCTGGCGTCATCATGACCGCGCTGATTGTTATCCATAACTTTGCCGTATTGGGGTTATTTGCCCTCGAAAATATCACCATGGCTGAAATGTTCGGTGCTCGTAATCGATTTACGCGCATGGCCATTTCAAAAGAGGCTGGCGGATTAGTGGCCGTTGGTTTTGGTCCCGTGTTAGCCGGTATTTTCTGTAACATGACCCAGTCCTGGTGGCCTATTTTAGTGATGGTCATTATCTACTCACTGATCGGTTTAGTTTCAGCACTCCTGATGCCTGAAGTTAAAGATCGTGACCTGAGTGTTCTGGAAGATGCGGCTGAGGTGAGTAAAACCGAGAAGATCCGTGCCGGTGCGACTCAGGTCAGTTGATGCGCTAATCAGCATGGTCGGGAATTCGGCCATGCTGTCACATAACTTCAAATGATGTCATACCAATAGTAAAAAGTTTAATGCAAATCAAAACATACAACCATACAGGCGTTACTCTGAGACAGTCCTGATTTCATTGATAAGTAGGTCATACCATGCAAAACAAACTCTTGGCAGCTAAGGCTGCACTTCCTGACTACGATCGTAGCAAACTGGTCCCACGTATTGTTCATCTGGGGTTTGGTGCGTTTCACCGTGCGCATCAGGGCGTTTACGCGGATATCCTGGCGGCCGAGCACAACAGTGACTGGGGATATTGCGAAGTTAACCTGATCGGCGGCGAGCAGCAGATTGCCGACCTGAAACAGCAGGATAATCTGTATACCGTCGCGGAAATGTCGGCCGATGCCTGGACGGCGAGAGTGGTTGGCGTTGTCAAAAACGCGCTGCATGCGCAGGTTGATGGTCTTGAGGCTGTTTTTGCCGCCCTGTGCGAACCGCAGGTGGCTATCGTTTCTCTCACTATTACCGAGAAAGGATACTGCCACTCCCCGGCAACTGGACAACTGATGCTGGAAAACCCGCTGATCGCCGCCGATCTGCAAAATCCGCATCAGCCCAAATCTGCGCCGGGCGTCATTGTTGAAGCGCTTGCTCGCCGCAAAGCTGCCGGTCTGGCCGCATTTACCGTGATGTCCTGCGATAACATGCCTGAAAACGGTCATGTCATGCGTAACGTGGTTACTGCGTACGCGCGTGCGGTGGACGCCGGGCTGGCAGACTGGATCGAACAGCATGTGACGTTCCCGTCGACCATGGTTGACCGTATTGTTCCTGCCGTAACGCCCGATACGCTGGATAAAATTGAACAGCTTACCGGCGTGCGCGATCCGGCGGGCGTGGCGTGTGAACCGTTCCGTCAGTGGGTAATTGAAGACAACTTTGTTGCCGGTCGTCCACAATGGGAAAAAGCAGGAGCTGAGCTGGTGGCCGATGTTATCCCGTTCGAAGAGATGAAGCTGCGTATGCTTAACGGCAGCCACTCTTTCCTCGCCTATCTCGGCTATCTGGCGGGATACCAACACATTAACGATTGTATGGGGGACGACAATTATCGTGTTGCCGCCCGTGCGCTGATGTTGCAGGAGCAGGCCCCGACGCTGAAAGTGAAAGGCGTTGATTTACAGCAGTATGCCGATCGTTTGATTGAACGTTACAGCAACCCGGCACTGCGTCACCGTACCTGGCAGATAGCAATGGACGGCAGCCAAAAACTTCCGCAGCGTATGCTCGATTCCGTACGCTGGCATCTTGTGCACGGCAGCCGTTTCGACCTGCTGGCGCTGGGTGTGGCGGGTTGGATGCGCTACGTAGGTGGCGTGGATGAAAAGGGCGACGCGATTGAGATTAGCGATCCGTTACTGCCGGTTATCCAGAATGCGGTGCAGAGCAGTAAAGAGGGCGAAGAACGTGTTCAGGCGCTGCTGGCAATCGATGCTATCTTTGGTCGTGAGCTGCCGCAGGTTGAGTTGTTCAGAACCCGAGTTACCGAAGCGTATCTGGCCTTACTGGCGGAAGGGGCGAAGGTGACGGTGGCGAAGTATGCCGCGAAATTGAAGTAACGACGTAAAACGTTGATGTCGCCATCCGGCTTATACTCCAGCCAGATGGCGCGTTATTTTCTGGCACTCACACCAATCAGTTCATACCCAGACGAATCAATTCCAGAGGGGCGTATTTACCTTCACAACCCTCGATTTCCACTGTTTTCCCGCGGCGAATTTGCTCTGCGGTCAGGCCATCGGAATCAATAGCCTTGATGCGGCCAGTAATGCCAGTGTCACTGATCATGACGCGGCTGCCGGTGGTGATTGCGTTACGGTTACGATCGTATGTTTTCATGGTGGTTTCTCCTCTCCAACTTACCGTCAAAGCCCGTGGGCTTTTAGACCCACGTAACGGGCGCAATATAAATACGCTTCTCGTTAAAGAATTTTTTTGTTTTCGATCAAAATCACAGCTTTTTTTTGGCGGTTCAGAGGGGGAGATAAAGGGATGCATAAACTCACCCCGGAACGAGGTGAGGGAGTGATTAATCTTCGCTAAACCAGTCGCTATTTTCCTGACGAATCAGCTGAACAGATTCACCGATTTCCTGCAGGTGCAACATCATCGCGCGCTCAACGGCATCGCTGTCATGCTTTTCCAGCGCGGCAAAAATGTCGTGATGCTGACGCAGGAGCATTTCCGGCGGGGAGACGTGATCGAGGCTCATATAGCGAACGCGATCGATGGTTGCCTTGATGTTTTCCACTGTGTCCCAGGCGAGCTGACAATCCGCTATTAACGCCAGCTTCTGATGAAACTCATCGTCCAGCAGGAAAAAATCGTTAAGCTGTTTACGATCAATAGCGATGCGCTGCTGATGCAGATTCTGCTCGAGCTGATAACACTGGTTGTCAGTGATCATCGACGCGGCGCGACGGGCAACCGCGCATTCAATGGCCTGGCGAACAAAACACCCATTTTGCACCTGCGACAGCGAAATCTTGTTCACGTAACTGCCACGCTGAGGACGGATCTGAATCAGGCCGTTCTCAGCCAGTTTGATGAATGCTTCGCGTACTGGCTGGCGTGATACATTAAAGCGGACGGAAACCTCTTTCTCCGAAAGCGGCGTACCGGGCGCAATCAGACACTGCACGATGTCGCGACGAAGAATACGATAAATCTGCTGATTTACCGGCTGTGTAGGGTTGAGTTGCGTTTCTACGGTCATTCATTCTTACTTTTTAGAGAGTTAACCCGAATACTTTATCACTTATTCGGTGGTATCTATACCCGGCACAAGGCCGGGTATAAAAATTAACCCCGGTGGACGCTCAAGCCTGCAAAAGACTGTGCAACAGGCATCATTTCAAGGGTGTTAATGTTGACATGCGCAGGTAATGACGCCACCCACCACACGGCTTCAGTGACATCCTCCGGCGTCAGCGCGGTGGTGTTTTCGTAGGCTTTGACGGCTTTATCATCGTCGCCTTTGAAACGCACGTTAGAGAACTCCGTACCGCCAACCAGGCCCGGTTCAATATCGGTCACGCGCACGGCAGTGCCATGCAGGTCGGTACGTAAGTTCAGGCTAAACTGGCGAACAAACGCTTTTGTTGCGCCATACACGTTACCTCCGGCATAGGGCCAGCTACCGGCGGTTGAACCGATATTGATAATATGACCACGATTACGTTCGACCATACCCGGCAGTACGGCACGGGTCATATAAATCAACCCTTTGTTGTTGGTGTCGATCATGGTTTCCCAGTCGTCAACGTTAGCCTTATGGGCCGGTTCAAGACCCAGCGCCAGACCGGCGTTGTTGACCAGAATATCTATGTTGCGCCATTCGGCTGGTAGGGCGGCCAGCATCTCTTCAATTGCGGCACGGTTACGTACGTCAAGTTGTGCGGTATACAGGTTATCGCCCAGCTCGTCTTTCAGCTCTTGCAGACGCTCATGGCGGCGTCCGGTGGCAATAACTTTATGCCCATTCTCAATAAAACGACGCGTAATGCACTCACCAAAACCTGCGGTTGCTCCGGTTACTAAAACGATCATCTCACTGTTCCTCAACGCTTTTTATGTGCTATTACCATACCACGTCAATAAATCGTTTTCAGGAGTGAAAGATGTCGTTAACGAATCCTTTTTTACGTCAAAGCACTTTGCCTTATCAGGCTCCGCCATTTGATCACATAGACGTGCATCATTACCGTCCCGCGTTTGACGAAGGTGTTCGGCAAAAGCGTGCCGAAATCGACGCCATTGTGCAAAATTCACAGCCCGCAAATTTTGCTAATACGCTGCTGGCACTTGAGCAGAGCGGGGCACTGTTAACGCGCGTCACCAGCGTGTTCTTTGCCATGACGGCAGCGCATACCAACGATGAATTACAGCGTCTTGATGAAGCGTTTTCCGCTGAGCTGGCGGCGCTGGCGAATGATATTTATCTTAACGCGGCACTTTTTGCGCGCGTAGAGGCCGTCTGGCGACAGCGTGCCGTGTTAGGACTGGATGCAGAGTCCTTACGGTTGTTGGAGGTCGTCTATCAGTGTTTTGTACTGGCTGGTGCCCAATTGAATGAAGAAGACAAAGCGCGTCTCAAATTGCTGAACACCGAATCAGCCACGCTGACAAGCCAGTTCAATCAGCGCCTGCTGGCGGCGAATAAATCAGGTGCCCTGGTGGTGGATAATGTCCATCAACTGGATGGATTAAGCCCGGAAGAGAAAGCCATGGCGGCTGCAATTGCCAGGGAGAAAGGGCTTCAGGACCATTGGGTTATCCCGCTGTTGAACACGACACAACAGCCTGCGCTTGCCGCGTTACATGACAGGCAGACCCGTGAGACGCTGTTTACCCGTGCATGGACGCGGGCTGAAAATAATGATGCCAACGATACGCGCGCCATCGTTCAGCGGCTGGCGGAAATCCGAATGCAGCAGGCGAAGTTACTTGGTTTTGCTCATTATGCAGCGTGGAAAATTGCCGACCAAATGGCAAAAACGTCGGAAGCAGCGCTCACTTTTATGCGCGCTATCGTTCCGGCTGCGCGTCGGAGAGTCCATGATGAACTGGCTGAAATCCAAAATGCCATAGATAAAGAGCAGGGCGATTTTAGCGTGCAGGCCTGGGACTGGGCCTATTATGCCGAACAGGTTCGCCGTGAAAAATATGCTCTAGATGAGGCACAGCTGAAACCCTATTTTGCGTTAGATACGGTGCTGAACGATGGTGTGTTCTGGACGGCAAACCAGCTCTATGGCATTACGTTTATCGAGCGTTTCGACATCCCTGTATATCACCCGGATGTACGGGTATGGGAAATTTTTGACCACGACGGCACGGGGCTGGCGTTGTTCTACGGTGATTTCTTTGCCCGGGAATCAAAAAGCGGTGGCGCATGGATGGGGAATTTTGTTGAGCAATCGATGCTTAACGAAACCAGACCGGTGATTTACAACGTCTGTAACTACCAAAAACCTGCCCAGGGTCAGCGCGCCTTGCTGCTGTGGGATGACGTCATTACGCTGTTCCATGAGTTTGGACACACGCTGCACGGCCTGTTTGCCAGTCAACGTTATGCCACACTCTCAGGAACCAATACCCCGCGTGATTTCGTTGAATTTCCTTCGCAAATTAATGAACACTGGGCGAGTCATCCACTGGTCTTTGCCCGCTACGCGCGCCATGTTGAAACCGGGGAAAGAATGCCAGAATCGCTGCAGGATAAGATGCAGCGGGCCAGCATGTTTAACAAGGGCTACGATATGACCGAGTTGCTCAGTGCCGCATTACTGGATATGCACTGGCACGCGTTGGAAAACGGCAAGAGGATATTGTCAGTAGCGGAGTTTGAGCCGTGTGCGCTGACTGCGGAAGGGCTGAATATTTCTGCTGTGCCGCCGCGTTATCGCAGCACTTATTTTGCTCATATTTTTGGTGGTGGCTATGCCGCGGGATATTACGCCTATTTATGGACGCAAATGTTGGCCGACGATGGCTATCAGTGGTTTGTCGAAAACGGTGGATTAACCCGTGAAAACGGCCAGTATTTTCGTGAGGCAATCCTCTCGCGCGGTAATAGTGCAGATTTGCATGGTCTGTATCCCGCATGGCGTGGGCGTGAACCAGGAATTAATGCAATGCTGCGCAACCGGGGATTAGAACAGTAGCCGGGATAATACGGTCAGCTTACAATCTGACCGTATTATCGGTGGCCGAGACTGCGGCATATTAATTACTATTAATAAATTTACATAAATTTTCTTTATAGCCGCTAAACTATTGTCTATCAGCAATACTCACACAGGGAAAGGATTCGTGATGATGAGAGAAACGGCAGAAATAGATTCAATCTTGATGGAGTTGAATCACTCGATTGATGCGCACTATAAATGGCTAGTCAAAATGTTTCACTGCGTGGTGTCATCTGATGTCACTCAGGCGGATATTTCAGGTAAGAATTCGCACTGTGCCTGTCAATTCGGACAGTGGCTTACCCCGCGTCTGGTCAAGGATGACGCAGATTATAGTTATTTGAGTAAGATAAATGCGGCCCATGAAAAAATGCATTTATTAGGTAAGGACTTGCTATCGGTAATAGTAGAAGAACGCAGTCAGTCATGGCATTTCGACAGTTTTCAGGATGCGCTTCTGGCTTTTACGTCGGCGGTGATGGATTATAAAATACATTTACTGACTATCCGCAGTAATATCGATGTATTAACCGGTTTACCTGGCCGAAGAATGCTGGATGAGTCTTTTGACCAGCAGTTACTTGACGCGCAACCGCTTAATTTATATTTATTATTGCTGGATATCGACCGTTTTAAATACGTCAATGATACCTACGGCCATCTGGTTGGTGACGTCGTACTGCGCAATCTGGCATCAAATTTATTGTCATGGACTCGTTATGATGAGATCGCGTATCGCTACGGTGGCGAAGAGTTCATCATTCTGATCAGAACAAAAACGGATGAGCAGGCATCTCTCGCGGGCTTGCGCCTGTGTCATCTCATTGAACAAAAAAAGATCCCTTACCCGCAGGGGGAGATTGATATTACGGTAACGGCCGGGATCACACGAGTTCGTCAGGGCGAAACGCTGGACACGGCTCTCGGGCGTGCTGACCGAGCCATGTATGAAGGGAAGCAGACTGGCAGGAATCGCTGCATGTTTATGGATGAACATGAGCAGATCACACGGGTGGGTGCCAAAGAGCGGGTAACGACGCAAGCCTGAGCGTGAGTTTTGTTGAGATGATTTGGTTTCGTTTAACGTTCATTGGGGTTGTTGATGATACGTTGGGTGACTATTCGTTATCTGCGCAGGGAATTGCCTGATAGCGTATAAAGCAAAACACAAATCTATCCATGCAAGCATTTACCGCTGGTTTATCCGGCGGTTTTTTTTACCTGTCGTTCAGGTAGTCGGCATTCAGGACAAAAAAATGGCCCCTTGAGCAGTGATGCTACAAGGGGCCGGTTCGGTGCAGGACTATCGTCGTTCATCAATCATCCCATCTGTGGCTAAAGTAGGCGGCCAGAAAACCAGAAAATAAAATAATTCCCAGAACGGCCATAAAAACATTCATATTACCCAGCATTGTCTATGCTCCTTTATTTGTGAGTTTCCTCTCTTACCTTAATTTCACCTCGTTAAGGACCATACTAGCAATTTAATCTTAAACAAAGATTGAACCAGGTGAATTATTTCGTCTGAATAGTAAAGTTATCGCGTTATTGGCAGAGAAAAATAAATAAGGATGTTAAAATATGCGGAGCAGGGAAAATATATCGGGGTTTTCTGAAAAAACGACAGGGCAGCACATGCTCTGTCGCCAGAGAAATTAACAGACTACAGGCTGGCCCCAGGGTTTAGCTCGCATGCCTTTTAGCATCAGCGCCCAGGCCAGAATGATGGCAATCATCAGCACCACAAACAGCGACCATGACGGCAGGGTCGTCAGAATAACGCCGCTGACTAACGGGTTAAATGCCGCGCCAAGCCAGCCCAGTGACTGGGCGGAGAAATAGCTCGCTTTCATCCCCGCGGGGGCAATGTTGTCGATAAGCATATATTCGCCCGGTGCGTAAATGATTTCGCCGATGGTAAAAAACGCTGCAGAAATGCCCCACATCAGCAGACTGTTGCCGGAAAAAATAAAACCCACTAATCCCAGCACAAAGAATAATGTTCCGCCGGCCATTAACGGGCGGATGTTGGCGCTGGAAAGACGGCGCCCGACGGCATATTGCAATGTAACCACCATTGCCGCGTTGACGGGCAGGACCACGGCCACCACTTTTTCTGCGAAATCACCGTCAGCAACCACCAGCACGTACTGAGAAATACAGGACGCAAATGCGCCGCCCACAAACGAGGCCAAAAACGCTGACAGGGTAAACCAGCATAACGCTTTATCGCGCAGCAGTACCGAGGGGGACCAGACGGATACGTTCAGTCCCTCGGATGGCACTTCTGAACGTTTCACCCACGTCTGGATAAATACCAACGGGAAGGCTGAGCAAAGCGCTGCCAGCCAGAACGGCAGGTTGATACTTTGCATCACCAGCAGCGTGCCGAGCGGCGGACCCACGGTCCAGCCAATGTTGAGTACTGTATAGTTAAGTGAGAAAATTTTGGTCTTGTTGGTGGCAGAGAGGTTATCGGCAAACCAGGCTTTCAGCACGGTGGCAAAGACGGAGTAGGCGCAGTTGATCAGGGCAAAAAGCAACACCACTACGATAACATTATGCACCAGAGGGATCGCGATAAAGCCAGACGCAAAACCGGTAATCGCCAGCAGCATATAGCGTTTTTTATCGAACTTATCGGCCAGAATACCGAAGCCCAGGCTGAAGATAACGCCAATAGTCAGGGCGACCGTCATGGCGTAACCAATCAGATCGACGCTCAGGCCGTACTGTCGGTTGAGATAGATGGTCATAAACGGGAGCGTGGCACCCCGCCCAATCGTCAGTAATAGTGAGGAGGCGAGTAAAGCGAGGGTGGATCTTCTCAGAGTGGTATTCATTTTCTTGCCCGACAATGCATGTTGTTATGTTTTTATTAAATTTCAGACAGAAATAGCACGGCAAAAGTGTGATGTACACTCAAAAAGTTGTCTGAAAATGCCCAGTTATACCTACCTGTATTAATGATCTGTTACCCGGCAACGATTTCCGCTACTTTAACTTGTTTACAAAAATTTAATAATTTCAGGGGCGGGTGAATGTCACGTAAAGACGGGTTGTTAGCACTACTGGTCGTGGTGGTATGGGGGCTAAATTTTGTCGTCATCAAAGTGGGCCTGCACAATATGCCGCCGCTGATGCTGGCAGGGCTACGTTTCCTACTGGTGGCATTTCCGGCTATTTTCTTTGTTGCCCGCCCGAAAATCCCTCTCTCATTGCTGCTCGGTTATGGCCTGACCATCAGCTTTGGCCAGTTCGCGTTTCTGTTCAGCGCCATAAAATTTGGCATGCCCGCTGGACTGGCGTCACTGGTATTGCAGGCGCAGGCATTTTTCACCATTGTGCTGGGCGCATTCGCTTTTGGTGAGCGTTTACAGGGCAAGCAACGGGTCGGCATCGCGCTGGCAGTGTTTGGCGTGCTGGTGTTGATCGAAGCCAGCCTGAATGGACAGCACGTGACGATGCTCGGCTTTATGCTGACGCTGGCGGCAGCGCTGAGTTGGGCCTGCGGCAATATCTTCAACAAGAAAATTATGCAACATGAATCCCGCCCGCCAGTGATGTCGCTGGTGGTGTGGAGTGCCTTGATCCCTATTTTACCGTTCTTTCTGGCATCGCTCGTCCTTGATGGCCCAGGTCTCATCGTACACAGCCTTATTGCTATTGATATGACGACTATTCTCTCACTGGTCTATCTGGCATTTGTGGCGACGATTGTGGGATACGGCATATGGGGTACGTTGCTGGGACGCTATGAGACCTGGCGCGTGGCCCCGCTGTCTTTACTCGTGCCAGTGGTTGGGCTGGCGAGTGCGGCAGTGTTACTGGATGAAACGCTAAGTGGGCTGCAACTTATCGGCGCGCTGTTGATTATGGCGGGGCTGTACATCAACGTGTTTGGTTTTCGTTTGCGCAGGACCGCTCAGGCGAGGGGATAACAGTAGCCCCGCCGTGGCGGGGCATCATGACTTATAAACTGCGCATGTTGTAATAAGGCACACCCAGTTCGTCGGACTTGTCGCTGCCGGCACCCATATGATTAAAATCAAACGGGGACTGCTCCTGCGTAGGAGGCATAATTATTGCGTCGCGATTATTGGGTGTTATGGGCTGCGCGGTTTGTTCCGCCATGCTCTGGCCCGAAACAACAAGCAGCAGGGCCAGCATTGCAGATGACAGAAGTTTCATGATTTCCTCGGTTACGTCTTTATCAGGCGATTAGCAGTTACATTGATTCAGCGGATGCAAATACCGGGATTCGCCGTGCATATTTGTCATACGGTACTTATGGGGGGGCACATCAAAATAGTTTTTGAAGGTCCGGGTCAGCGTTTGCTGAGACTCAAAGCCATAACGCTCCGCCAGGTAGAGGATCGGTTCGTTACTTTCTTTTAATTTTTGCGCTATTTCAGTCATTTTGCGGCTGCGGATATATTGACCTAATGAATGGCCGGTTTCTTTTTTAAACATCCGTTGCAGGTGCCATTTGGAGTAACCTGAACGCTCTGACACCTTTTCCAGTGACAGCGGTGATTCAAGGTTATTCTCGATCCAGTCCAAAATGCTATGAATAGTGATTGTGTCAGTATTGCGTCTGGACATCGTCATACCTCTTTCTGTTTACGGCAGGATTTTCTTAAGCAAATGCTCAAGTGTTGCCACTTCGTCCGCCGTTAAGTTTTTTGTTAGTTCCTGGTGCAGGTCTTGCCCGACTAATTGATGGCACTGCTCACAAATTGTCGCGCCATGCTCGGTGAGTTTCACCAGCACGCCGCGTTTGTCATGTGGATTAGGAAGTCTTTCAATCCAGCCTTTACAGGCCAGTCTGTCGAGCATACGCGTCAGCGCACCAAGATCGACAGACAGCACTTTTTTCAATTCAACAGGGGTGATGCACACCGCGCAGCGGATGGAGCAAAGCACCTTAAACTGCGATGCCGTGATATCCAGCGGTGACAGGTAGTCGTTTAGCAAACGATCTTTTTTTTGATTAACCATATAGATCAAACGGCCCAGTGGGATGATTTCGTTGAACAGATCACTGGTGTTTTTCACAATGGTTGCCCTGGCAAGTAGTTAGTCACGGCTGATATTATTGCTTAGGCAAATATAAGTCAAATGAATGGGTCGGCAAATGCCACGTTTTGCTAAAACGTCTGCACCTGGCTAACCGAACGTTCGTTTCAATATTTTGATTTCACAGGCTTATGCGTAGAGGAGAAAAATGAATCCTTACATCGCGAAAATGGCTTAAACGGGTGTTTTCACCGTATACTTGCCGTTGACGATTAACGCACAGGAAAGATGAATTATGATGGATTTGTTTAAGGCCATAGGTCTGGGACTGGTAGTCCTGTTACCGTTGGCGAACCCGTTAACCACCGTGGCGTTGTTCCTCGGCCTTGCCGGCAATATGAACAGCGCAGAGCGTAACCGTCAGTCATTAATGGCGTCTGTCTACGTGTTTGCCATCATGATGGTGGCGTACTATGCCGGGCAGGTGGTGATGAATACCTTCGGGATTTCGATTCCCGGATTGCGTATTGCGGGTGGGTTAATCGTTGCGTTTATCGGCTTTCGGATGCTGTTCCCGCAGCAGAAGGCGCACGACTCTCCGGAAGCGAGAAGTAAGTCAGAAGAACTTGTAGACGAACCGACGGCCAATATTGCCTTCGTGCCGCTGGCAATGCCCAGTACTGCCGGTCCGGGTACCATTGCGATGATCATCAGTTCGGCCTCGACCGTACGTCAAGGCTCTGAGTTTCCGGACTGGGTTATTATGGTCGCTCCACCGATTATTTTTGCGGTGATCGGGGTCATTCTGTGGGGCTGCCTGCGCAGTTCAGGCGGAATTATGCGTCTGGTCGGCAAAGGGGGCATTGAAGCGATTTCCCGTCTGATGGGCTTTTTGCTGGTGTGTATGGGCGTGCAGTTTATTATTAATGGCGTACTGGAAATTATCAAAACCTACGCATAAAACCTACGCTTAAAAAAAGGGTCAGGTATAGTCTACCGGACCCTTTTTTATGGCTAGTTAGGCTGTTCTTCCAGCGCGACCGGCCACTTGCGAAAGATAATCACGGACCATATCAGCGCAGCCAGTGCGGGTATCGCACCGATGTAACCGATTGTGGACATCGACCAGTGCAAACTGACCTGATTTCCCACCAGTGCGCCCGCGCCGATACCCAGATTAAAGATCCCGGAAAACAGCGCCATGGCGACGTCGGTGGCATCGGGTGCCAGCGCAAGCACTTTCACCTGCATCCCCAGACCTATCACCATAATGGCCACACCCCAGAAAATACTCAGTATGGCGAGGTGCATCTCGCTGTCAGCGGCTGGTAATAGCAGCACCAGGCACACCGTCAGTAACGCGATAGCCGCACTTATCAGCCCGGATGCATGCTGATTACCCAGCTTGCCAAAGATGAGGCTGCCGATAATGCCCGCCGCACCCAGAACCAGTAACAACACGGTCGCAAAATTGGCACTCAGTCCGGCAACGGTCTGAACAAAGGGTTCTATATAGCTGTAAGCCGTGTAGTGCGCGGTGACTACAATGACCGTCAGTAAATAAATGCTCATCAGCGCCGGGCGGCGAAACAGCAGCGGCAGGCTTTTTAGCGAGCCTGAATGCTCACTGGGTAGTTTTGGCAGCAGTTTAATCAGACAGAGCAAGGTGACTAATGCGGCGACGCCGATAGCGAAGAAGGTTGTGCGCCAGCCAAAATACTGGCCGACGATACGGCCAATAGGCAGACCCAGCACCATCGCCAGCGCGGTCCCGGTAGCAATCAGGCTCAACGCCTGCGCACGTTTGCCGGCGGGTGCCATGCGAATCGCTAATGACGCGGTAATCGACCAGAAAATGGCGTGTGCGAAGGCAATACCAATACGGCTAATGACCAGCACGGTAAAGTTCCATGCCAGGAAAGAGAGCACATGACTGGCGATAAACAGCGCGAAAAGGCAAATCAGAAGTTTGCGTCGCTCCACCTGACTGGTAAGCAGCATAAACGGCAGTGACATCAGGGCAACGACCCAGGCATAGATGGTCAGCATGATCCCGACCTGCGCTGTTTGCATATTAAAGCTTTGCGCGATGTCGGAGAGCAAACCGACGGGAACAAACTCCGTGGTATTGAAAATAAAAGCGGCAATAGCCAGCGTAACGACCCGTAGCCACGCGACCTTGCGGGAAACAGTGTGTGTTGTCATATCAAATAAATTGGATTAGCTGCGAAAAGGTGAGGTCACGATCTTAAAACGGTTACTGGTGAAAATACAATCATTTCGTGATTCAAATCACATTTTTATGCCTAATGCCTGGAAAGGAGGGCCGGGTGAACTTGCTCCACCCGGCGTCAGCTAATCTGCATTCTGCGCCAGTTGGGGGTTCAACACCTCAATAAATGCTTCCAGTTGTCGCGTCATCGCACCCCGACGCCAGACCAGCCATGTATTGAGCCAACGCCAGTTTTCACTCAACGGCCAGGCGTTAACTTGATGGTGTCCCGGCATACTTTCCAGCATCGATCGCGGAATCAGCGCAATTCCCGCCCCGGCAATCACGCAGGCGAGCATGCCGTGATACGACTCCATTTCATGGATGGTGCCCGGCATTGCGCGATCGGCGTGAAACCAGCTTTCAAAATGGCGGCGGTAAGAGCAGTTCGCGCGAAAGGCATAAATACTGCAGCCGTTAACGTCGCTGGCCCGCTGTATGGGGGCGTGTCCGTGAGGGGTAACGATCATCATCTCCTCAAGGTAGACCGGCATGCCTTCCAGTCCCGGGTGGGTGATCGGGCCATCGACAAAGGCGGCGCTCAGCGTCCCCTCCAGTACACCGTCCAGCATGGTGCCTGAAGGCCCTGTAGCCAACGCAAACTGGATTTTAGGGTAGCGTCGATTATATTCAGCCAGCGTCGCGGGAATGCGTACGGCAGCGGTGCTTTCCAGCGAACCGAGAGAGAACAGTCCCTGCGGCTCATCGCCAGCAACGACCATGCGTGCTTCCTCTACCAGGGCAAGGATCCGCTGGCTATAGCGCAAAAAATTGTGCCCGGACGGGGAAAGTCGCAGGCGCTGGTTTTCACGAATAAACAGATCGACGCCAAGGTCGGCTTCAAGCTGGCGAATACGCGTGGTGAGATTGGACGGCACACGATGTACCTTCGCGGCGGCCTGCGTAATGCTGCCGGTTTCCGCCACCGCATTGAACATTTCCAGTTGCGTCAGATCCATTATTTTTCTCTATTCGTGAATGGTGTAGTTAATATTATTCATTTTTCAGAAAGAGTAAATACGCTCATGATATGACCATACCCTGCAAAAAGAGAGACAGCTATGACCATCACATCAGCAACACATGCGATTTCCGTCAATCCTGTGAACGGCGTAAGGTTAACGGCGATGCCGTGGGCTAGTCGGGATGAGATTGCCCATGCGCTTGATCTGGCCGCCAGTGGATTTAATGAATGGAAACACACCACCGTGGCGCATCGGGCGCAGATGCTGCGCAAGGTTGGGCACGCTCTGCGCCAGCGTGCGGAAGAGATGGCGCAGTGTATCTCGCGGGAAATGGGGAAACCGATAAAACAGGCTCGTGCAGAAGTGGCGAAATCCGCGGCGCTGTGTGACTGGTATGCAGAGCATGGGCCTTTGATGCTTAATCCTGAACCAACACAGGTGGAGAATAACCAGGCGGTGATCGAATATCGTCCTCTGGGCACTATTCTGGCCGTTATGCCGTGGAACTTCCCGCTGTGGCAGGTCATGCGCGGTGCCGTGCCTATTTTACTGGCCGGGAATGGTTACCTGTTAAAGCACGCACCGAATGTAACCGGGTGTGCCGATATTATTGCGCAGGCGTTTGCTGATGCCGGTATCCCGCAGGGGGTATATGGCTGGGTGAATGCCGATAACTCGGGCGTTAGCCAGATAATCAACGATCCGCGTATTGCCGCCGTTACGGTAACGGGAAGTGTGCGAGCCGGGGCGGCAATTGGTGCTCAGGCGGGGGCGGCGCTGAAGAAATGCGTGCTTGAACTGGGTGGATCCGATCCGTTCATTGTCCTTAACGATGCTGACCTCGATCTGGCCGTGAAGGCGGCAGTCGCCGGTCGTTATCAGAACACCGGGCAGGTTTGTGCGGCAGCGAAACGTTTTATTGTTGAGGAAGGGATTGCGGCAGAATTTACTCAGCGTTTTGTGGCGGCGGCCAGTGCGCTAAAAATGGGCGATCCTCTGAATGAGGAAAACGATCTCGGCCCAATGGCACGCGTTGATCTGCGTGATGAACTGCATCAGCAGGTTGAGGCTTCGCTGGCACAAGGGGCGACGTTGTTACTCGGTGGCGAAAAAATTGCCGGAAAAGGTAACTACTATGCCATCACGGTTCTTGGTGACGTGACACCTGAGATGACCGCTTTCCGCCAGGAATTGTTCGGCCCGGTAGCAGCAATTACCGTTGCGAAGAACGCAGAGCATGCGTTAGTACTGGCGAATGAGAGTGATTTTGGCTTGTCGGCAACGATTTTCACCGCTGATGAGACGCTGGCGCAGAATATGGCTGCACGCCTGGAATGTGGCGGGGTATTTATCAATGGTTATAGTGCCAGTGATGCCCGCGTTGCGTTTGGCGGGGTGAAGAAAAGCGGCTTTGGTCGGGAGCTTTCGCACTTTGGCCTGCATGAGTTTTGTAACGTGCAGACCGTCTGGAAAAACCGTATCTAATCTTCAGGGTGTCTCCACACGGGACACCCGTCCATGCATATCATCTGCATCCTGACGCGGTGCATTCAGCTCTGTTATACTCGCAGGCCTTTCAGACCTGCGAGCAAGGAGCATGTTGTGGCCAGGGCCATGGACAATTCAATCTTAGAAACCATTGTGCAGCAGGTTCGCCCGCTGATTGGTCAGGGGAAGGTCGCTGACTACATCCCCGCATTAGCCTCCGTTGATGGTTCCAAACTGGGTATTGCCATTTGTACCGTTGATGGTCAGCACTATCAGGCGGGTGATGCGCAAGAACGTTTTTCAATTCAGTCGATCTCGAAGGTGCTCAGTCTGGTGGTGGCGATGCGTCATTATCAGGAAGATGAGATCTGGCAGCGAGTAGGCAAAGATCCGTCAGGACATCCGTTTAACTCTCTGGTACAGCTGGAAATGGAGCAAGGAATACCGCGCAACCCGTTTATTAATGCCGGGGCGCTGGTGGTTTGCGACATGCTGCAGGGGCGTCTGAGTGCGCCACGTCAACGCATGCTCGAAGTCGTACGGGCGCTAAGCGGTGTGCCGGATATCGCCTATGATGCGACAGTTGCCCGCTCTGAGTTTGAGCATTCGGCACGTAATGCGGCCATTGCCTGGCTGATGAAATCCTTTGGCAATTTTCAACATGATGTTGCCACCGTTCTGCAAAACTATTTCCACTACTGTGCGCTGAAAATGAGCTGCGTGGAGCTGGCGCGTACCTTTGTCTTTCTGGCTAATCAGGGGCATGCCTTTCATCTCAATGAGCCGGTGGTCACGCCGATGCAGGCCCGACAAATTAATGCGCTGATGGCGACCAGTGGTATGTACCAGAACGCCGGTGAATTTGCGTGGCGAGTGGGGCTGCCGGCAAAATCCGGGGTGGGGGGGGGTATCGTGGCGATCGTGCCGCATGAAATGGCGATAGCGGTCTGGAGCCCGGAACTGGATCCGGCAGGGAATTCACTGGCAGGTATTGCGGTGCTGGAACAGTTAACCCAACAGATGGGGCGTTCGGTTTACTGATGAACTCGCTCGAACCGCTGTTTTCCCGACTGGCGAAATCGACCTTTCGTTCACGGTTTCGCCTTGGTGACAAAGAACGACGCTATTGTATGGAGAAAGGCGCGCCGGTGATTGAGCAACATGCCGCCGATTTTATTGCCAAACGCCTGGCGCCTGCATTCCCGGCCAACGACGGTAAGCAGACGCCGATGCGCGGGCATCCGGTATTTATTGCCCAGCATGCGACGGCAACCTGCTGTCGCGGCTGTCTGGCAAAATGGCATGATATTCCTCAAGGGCAGGCGCTAAGTGCAGAACAGCAACGTTACGTTGTCACGGTAATTTATCACTGGTTAGTGCGGCAAATGAACCAGCCATAGATAACATAATCCTATGATAAGACCCCTTGTGTTGCGAAAAAGTTAAACGCACTATCATGGGGACTATCTGAGGAGAAAAAAATGGCCACTGGTACCCCCTGCATCGTGCTGAGCGCACAACAGATTGTGTCGAGAATCGACGAGCTTTGTGACGTTCTTGAACAGTGCGTGAATGACGGTGCATCTGTAAGTTTTATACACCCCTTCAATCGCGATAAGTCACTGCCATTCTGGACGGGCGTTGCGCAAAGCGTTGCCCGTGGCGAGAGAATTGTGCTGGCGGCTGAAAACACGCAGGGTATCCTGGTGGGAACCGTCCAGCTTATTGTCGATCAACCTGAAAACCAACCGCATCGTGCCGACGTCGCCAAATTACTGGTGCATCCGTCTGCACGACGAACGGGTATCGCCCGGGAATTGATGAACGCGCTGGAAACGTGTGCGCGTCAACAGCATAAAACTACGCTGGTGCTCGACACGGCCACCGGTAGCGCTGCGGAGTTGTTCTACCACAATTGCGGCTGGCAAAACGCGGGCATGATCCCCAACTACGCCCAAATGCCGGACGGAACGCTGACGGGCACCACACTTTTCTATAAATCATTGTAATTTGTTACCAGGGATTGATCAAAACAGGGTTTCAAGGTATTAAAGTTTGCTAACCTATTGGACCAATTCAATCAGGTTGTATGACTAATCAAAAAGGGAACCCATTGTGCAAACACTAAATCGTCGCGATTTTCCCGGTGCTCACTATCCTGAACGCATCATTCAGTTTGGTGAAGGAAACTTCCTGCGCGCCTTTGTTGACTGGCAAGTTGATTTACTGAATGAACATACCGATCTGAATTCTGGTGTGGTCATTGTTCGTCCTATCGAAAGTACATTTCCGCCATCACTGAGCACGCAGGATGGTCTCTATACCACCATCATTCGTGGTCTGAATGAAAAGGGCGAGGCTGTCAGCGACGCGCGTTTAATTCGCTCGGTTAACCGTGAAATCAGCGTCTATAGCGAATACGATGAGTTCCTGAAACTGGCGCATAACCCTGATATGCGTTTTGTTTTCTCCAATACAACGGAAGCCGGGATCAGTTATCACGCGGGCGACAAGTTCGACGATGCGCCTGCGGTAAGCTATCCGGCCAAGTTGACCCGCCTGCTGTTTGAGCGTTACAGCCATTTTGACGGCGCGCTGGATAAAGGCTGGATAATCATTCCTTGCGAACTGATTGATTACAACGGCGATGCGCTGCGTGAACTGGTGCTGCGTTATGCGCAGGAGTGGGCGTTGCCGGACGCGTTCGTGCAGTGGCTGGACAAGGCTAACGCATTTTGTTCTACGCTGGTGGACCGCATCGTTACCGGTTACCCGCGTGACGAAGTGGCCACGCTGGAAGCCGAGCTGGGTTATCACGATGCTTTCCTCGATACTGCAGAGCACTTCTACCTGTTTGTGATTCAGGGGCCGAAGTCATTAGCGACTGAACTGCGTCTGGACAAATATCCGCTGAATGTACTGATTGTTGATGATATTAAGCCGTACAAAGAGCGTAAAGTTGCCATCCTTAACGGTGCGCACACCGCGCTGGTACCGGTAGCCTACCAGGCAGGGCTAGACACGGTGGGTGAGGCGATGAATGACGCAGAGATTTGCGCTTTTGTCGAAAAAGCCATTTACGAAGAGATCATTCCGGTGCTCGATTTACCACGTGATGAGCTGGCATCATTCGCCAGCGCGGTGACCGGACGTTTCTGCAACCCGTACATCAAGCATCAGCTGTTGTCGATTGCCCTGAACGGAATGACTAAATTCCGCACGCGTATTTTGCCGCAGTTGCTGGCAGGGCAGCAGGCCAATGGTCAATTGCCGGCGCGTCTGACGTTTGCGCTGGCGGCGTTGATTGCTTTCTATCGCGGCGAGCGTAACGGTGAGTCTTATCCTGTTCAGGATGATGCCCACTGGATTGAGCGTTTCCAGCTGCTATGGAGTCAGCACCACGATCGTCAAATAAGCACGCAAGCGTTGGTCCACTCGGTACTGACGGTCAACGAGCACTGGGAGCAGGATCTGACGCAGGTTCCCGGTCTGGTTGAACAGGTTTCTGCCGATCTGGACGCCATTCTGTCCAACGGTATGCGCGAAGCCGTGAAGCCACTGTGCTAAAATAGTCACATAATTACCCGGTTTAGGCCGGGTTTTTTATACCTTTTTATTAGTTACAACATACAGTGTGCTTCTTAAATACAGTTACCGTCTGAGACTGTAGCGCCT
This sequence comes from Citrobacter sp. KH_055_1, assembly GCF_057838705.1. Classification (NCBI taxonomy): domain Bacteria; kingdom Pseudomonadati; phylum Pseudomonadota; class Gammaproteobacteria; order Enterobacterales; family Enterobacteriaceae; genus Citrobacter; species Citrobacter sp. KH_055_1. Next base: position 2,348,877 of record NZ_CM174473.1, on the reverse strand, counting down.
CATTTGTTCAGGCAGGTAAAAAGGCGGGATTTAGTGCGGTGAGGTGCTTGCAACATTGATCGCGATCACGTTTAATGGCGCGGCTTTCACATTTTCCGAAGATAACTATGATTGTTCGACCTCAACAACACTGGCTGCGTCTGATATTCGTCTGGCATGGTTCAGTGTTATCGAAGATTTTCTCGCGCCTACTGCTGAATTTTCTGCTTTCCATTGCCGTTATCATCATGCTGCCATGGTATACGATGCTGGGTATCAAATTTACCCTGGCGCCATTCAGCATCCTGGGCGTCGCCATTGCTATCTTTTTAGGCTTTCGCAACAATGCCTGTTACTCGCGCTACGTTGAAGCTCGACACCTGTGGGGACAATTAATGATTGCCTCCCGTTCGCTACTGCGTGAGGTAAAAAACACATTACCGGACGACGTCGAGCTGGGGCAGTTTGTACGTCTGCAAATCGCCTTTGCCCACTGTTTACGCATGACCCTGCGTCGTAACCCGCAGGCGGAACCATTAGCGAAATATCTCAGTGCCTCAGATTTGCAAACTGTCTTTGCCTGCCAATCACCGGCCAACCGTATTCTGCTGTTGATGGGGGAGTGGTTAGCCGTACGCAGGCGTAATGGCGAGCTATCTGACATATTATTTCACAGTTTAAACAATAGATTAAATGATATGTCGGCGGTACTTGCAGGTTGTGAGCGGATTGCTAATACACCGGTGCCATTTGCCTATACCTTGATCCTGCATCGCACGGTCTATCTGTTTTGTATCATGCTGCCATTCGCATTGGTGGTCGATCTGCACTATATGACGCCGTTCATTTCCGTGCTGATTTCATATACGTTCATTTCTCTCGACACGTTGGCAGAAGAGCTTGAAGACCCGTTCGGCACGGAAAATAACGACTTGCCGCTGGATGCGATTTGTAATGCGATTGAAATTGATTTGCTGCAAATGAACGATGAAACGACTGTACCTGCTAAACATATGCCCGATAAGCACTATCAACTGACATAACCGAATCAATTTTCGCCATGTCCTTTTTGCCACCATACCGGCATCATATCGGAAAAAGAGTGAAACTGTGGCGCCAGATTCTCATCATCGGGATCGTCAAATCCCCCGGCTAACAGGGCAATAATCGGGGCGTCATCGATGGCGCCCACGGAACTACCACATTGTGGGCAAAAGGCTCGGCTGGATATTTCTGATGATCGCCAGGTAGCAGGTTGACCCGCAATGCCCGTCCATTCTACGTTTTCAGCGTTAAATTCAATCCACACTACGGTGGGCGCACCCGTATGTCTGCGGCAAATATCACAGGAGCAGGAATGTGAGTTGTTGGGATTCGTTGCGGTAAAGCGTACCGAACCACACAGGCAACCGCCAGAATAGATTTTAGACACGACGACTCTCTTCAGCGAAACGTTATCTGACACTAGCAGATGACAAGCCTCGCCACTAGAAGCACATCTTAAAAAAGCGATGGCACGCATATGCGATACCCGGTGTAAAGATAAAACAGACCATTAAATGAACGACAACCTGTGATTGTCAATACGAAGGCTTATTTATCTCCGCGGAGCGTAAGGCCATTCACAGAATAGATCATTGTCTCGATAAAACCGTTGAAAGTGTAATCATGGCGTTCGTATAAAAAATCCATGTCGTCAGGAGGATTAACCTGCTGACGCTTTAAAAGGATGTATGCACGATAATCAGGAGGATTATCTATGAAAAACTTTCAGCTAATGCCTGCAAAACGCCCCGGCCGATTAGCGATTATTCCCGGACTGCTGTTAGCGTCAACAGGTCTGCTGGTACCCGTAGACGCCATCGCAGAAGAACGGCTATGTGAACGTGAATCAGCCGCGTTATGCACGGAAAATAAAAGTAAAACTACACTGCAAGCCAGCCGCATATTATTGGCGGCCCAACCGTATACACCCGCCAATGCCACCAGTGATGCGATCATTAATAATAACGCCAGTGTTCTGTTATCAAATACTGAAAATACTGACGACGTCTGGAATACTTTTCGTGGCCTGATTGTTGGTAAAGATTCTGCAGGTGCGTTGGTCATTGATGGGCGCCAAATTTCTTCGCTTACAGGCTCAATTGGTCGGGGAAGTGCCGGCATTGTGACCCTGACCAATGGGGCAATCTGGATACTGAGAGGGGGAGATCTCGTTTTAGGGACTAACAGCGGCAGTGGCCGCTTATTGGTGGAGCTTGGCAGCCAAATAAGCGGAATTAATGAACTCCGCATCGGCGAATTTTATGCCGGCGCCTACGGCAGCGTCATGATTGACGGAACGGGATCTACTGTTAAAACGAACTGGGTCGTGGTGGGCGATCAGGACACCGGCAAGCTCGATATTCTTAATGGTGGGCAGGTGGTCGCAACCGAACACATGAATATTGGCTATGTTGGTAAAACAGATCGCAATAACTTGTTTGGTAACGGTGCCGTCAGGGTTGATGGTGAGGATTCGTTACTGGACGTCGCTAAGCCGATTTTGCTAGGGGGATACGGAACCGGCAACAATGATGCACGCGGCGTGCTAACCGTGAGTAATGGTGGCACGGTAAAATCCGGGAAATATTTATGGTTAGGCGTCGGTAAGGGAAGTACAGGCATTGTCAACGTAGGGTCTGAAGAGGGGGACGTCGCGCAGCGCGCTGGCGTCATTAACGTTCCGTGGATCTATCTTGGCGATACTGCCGACAATACCAGCACTGTTCAACTGAATTTTAATCATAACAGTGACGATTTTTCACTCGCAGCAGATATAACCGGACGTGGTCAGGTCAATCATAATGGTCCGGGAACGACATTATTGTCGGGAAATAATGCCTACACGGGCATCACGTCGCTACGCAACGGTACGCTGCGGGCTGGCAGCACGGATGCCTTTAGCCGCAACTCAGATTTCACTGTGGATGAGACGGCGACTGTCGATCTGAATGGTTTTAGTCAGACTATCCGCTCGCTGTCGCTCGACGGTATGCTCAGTTTTGGCCAGCCGGGAACGGACGAGGCACTAAAACGTTCCAATAGTATCCTGACCGTTAGCGGTAATTACAGCAGCAACAACGGTCTTCTTATCCTCAATACAACAGAAGATGCCGTGCAACAAAAAGCGGTGGTGAACCAACTTCACGTGATGGGGAATACATCAGGGACCACTCGTGTCGCTTTGCAGGCACTGGGCAGCCAGACGGTCAGTAATCTCAATGGTGCACGGGTAGTGCGGGTGGACGGCGAGTCAGGTGGTGAGTTTGTTGCAGTTGGCCGTTTGACCGCGGGCGCCTATGATTACGCACTACTGCGGGGAAATAATACGGATGACTCCGCACTCATTCCTGATTCGAATCATTGGTATTTGACCAATACGTGGACTCCTTCTGAAGAACCGATACGCGATCCAGAAGAACCAATACGTGACCCAGAAGAACCGGCTATTGATCCCGACACACCGGTGTTACCTGTCCAACAAGAAGAACCCGCATCTCACGATTCGGTTTTACGCCCTGAATTAGGCGCTTACCTTGCGAATAAATCGGCGGGAAATACGCTGTTTACGACACGTTTGCACGATCGCCTGGGCGAAAGTCACTATATTGACCCCATAACGGGTGAGTCAGACGTGACCAGCATGTGGTTACGCAACGTCGGTGGGCATACCCGGTTTCGTGATAGTAGCGGGCAACTGAAGACGCAAAGTAACCGTTATGTTCTGCAAATAGGTGGTGATGTCGCACAATGGAGTTCAGACGAGGTTGAGCGCTGGCATCTGGGCGTCATGTTCGGCTACGCAAACAGCCAAAGTAATACGCGGTCAGACGTCAGCCATTACCGCGCTGACGGTTCGATATCAGGTTACAGCGCCGGATTGTACGCAACCTGGTATGCCAACAATGTGGAGAAAAGCGGGGGATATGTTGACAGCTGGATGCTTTATAACTGGTTTGATAACACCGTTCGCGGTGAACAACTGGCGACAGAGAAATATCGTTCACGGGGGGTGACCGCCTCGCTTGAAGCAGGATATGCCTTTAAGTTGAAGGAGACGGCACGCCTGAGTTACTGGCTACAACCCCAGGTTCAGTTGACCTGGATGGACGTATCGTCTGACGATCATCAGGAGGCAAACGGCACCGTGATCCGAGATAAAGGCAAAGGGAATCTGCAAAGCCGGTTGGGGGTTAAAGCGTATTTGCGAGGCTATAACCAACGCGATGAAGGAAAAGATCGGCTTTTTCAGCCATTTATTGAAACTAACTGGCTTCATAATTCCCGAAATTATTCGATATCAATGAATGAAATACAGGGTGACGTTGATGGCGCAAAAAATATCGCTGAACTCAGAGCAGGTGTTGAAGCGAAAGTAAATACGCGTCTGCACCTTTGGGGAAACGTAGGTCAACAAATTGGCGACAGTGGTTACAGTGATTCTCAGGCAATGTTCGGTGTGAAGGTGTTATTCTGACAACACCCCGCATCCTAAATCAGGATGCGGGGTGTTTATTTCGCCACTACCATTCGCACGCGGAAAATGTATTAACCAAAAGTGTTAATTCACAAATCGCATAATAATCTTACGGTGTGAAAATATACCGACAGGCGTGTTACAAGGTTATTTCATCTAACTAAAAGACAGTGGTTAAGATCAATTGATTCCTGCGTACTATCATGTAAAAAAGTAATGGCTCGTCGAATCGCTAATATCTCTTTATTGATCATCTTAAAATCAACACTGCATTAACCCATGAGATATATTTCATTCCCGCTTTTTACAATAAAGCATTTGACGTTGCTTATCCTCTCTTTATGAATAGTGAATAAACAGGTTAATTTTATGATAAATCAGTCAAATAGGGCAGGTGAACAGTCCCAACAAAAACACCATGGTCATTTTCATATTCCAGACGAGATCCGCCATCTTGGTGATATGTCGCTTTACAGGGCGGTAGCCTGGTGGGGTTTTCTGCGTAAAACTGAGTTTACTCGGGATGATGTTAGCCAGGCGTTTCAGATAGATTTGAGACGTTCCAGTGGCATACTTAGCTATATTTGTCATCGACATGGGTATGATGATATCACATTTGAAATGCGTAAAATCCCAGTACAGGGCGGTTGTTGTCAACTTGCCGTACGAATTCTCAAGGTAGCAACGTCCCCGACATCGGTAAGAAAACCAGAAAAAAGCAGCAATACCAGAAAGGACGTGAAAACAAACAATCAACTGGACCAGCTTATGGCCCGTTGGATGTTATCAAGGCCGACTGGTAATAATGCAACACAATTGGAAGCATGGAAAGCGGGGTGCCCAATTTATGATAATATCAAATTCACCGAAGAGTAATTGTTGAATAGTCACTTTTCGAAATAAAATAATACCAACTAAATACTATTTCTATTTACCTACATTAGCCTCTGCAATGAAAGGCCAATGCAAGTATAAGGGGATTAAAAATCGCGTCTGGCAACAATAAACAAGCGTGGGAATGCCAGCAGGATTTTGCCATTTTCCTGCAGCGGATATTGCTCCTGTAGAAGTTCATGGTATCGAGCCAGATACTTTCGTTGCTCACTTTCGCTCAGATCTTGCAACCAGGGACGTAAGCCTGTCGCACTGACCCAGTCGATAATCGACTGATGTGAATCCATAATGTGGTAATAGGTCGTGCGCCAAATATCAACGTCACATCCCGCTTCAGTCAAAATATCATAATAAGCATGCACGCCGGGAAGAGGCGATCGACCGCGATCGGGATAATCCTGCTCATAGGCGACTTCACGCATTAAAATATGTGTCGGCTCCAGCCAGTTATCCGGCATTTGCACAGCAAGTACGCCGTTACGGTGTAACTGCGAGACAAGATATGGGAATAATTCGTAGTGATCGGGTACCCACTGTAATGAAGCATTCGCATAAAGCAGATCAAGAGGTTGCTCCGCCCGGAACTCGCTGATATCTGTTTCAACAAAATGACAGTTCGGTAAGGTTGCACGCGCCTCGTTGAGCATATTTGGCGAAGAGTCCACGCCTGTTATGTTGGCCGAAGGCCATCGTTGATACAGTAATGACGTGCTATTTCCCGGACCGCACCCCAGATCGGCGACTGAACGAACATTTTCTAACGCTACTCTGCTCAATAATTCTGCTGCGGGTCTTGAGCGTTCGCTGCCATATTGCAGATAAAGTGCAGGGTTCCAGTCGGCCATGTAGCTATCTCCTGTGTAAGATGAGATCGTATTCAATCTTCACGTTAAGCGTACGACATTATGGCTGTATTTGCTGAAGCGGGAAGGGCGCAGTAAAGTGTCTAGTGCCTAGAATAACGCTGAGTGATGATGTAAACATAATGGTAAGGAATGCAATATGATTGAAACATCAAGGCTCATTTTAAGGCAGTGGGGAAAAACAGATATGGCAGCATTTGCCGATCTGAATGCAGACCCAGATGTGATGCGCTTTTTTCCGGCACCGATGACGAGACAGGAGAGCGACAGTCTAGCAGAGAGATTCAGGGACGGAATAGAACAACGCGGCTGGGGTTTTTGGGCCGTTGAATCCAAAGAAACGCATGAATTTGTTGGCTGTGTCGGTCTGCACCCGCAGCCTGATAAATTTCCATTTTCTCCCTGTACCGAAATTGGCTGGCGTCTCAGCAAAACGTACTGGCATCAAGGGTTAGCCATGGAGGCCGCTGAAGCCTGTCTGCAATATGCTTTTACGGTTCTGATGCTGGATGAAGTCGTATCGTTTACATCGGTACTCAACAAACCTTCAGAACACTTAATGAAACGGCTTGGTATGAAAAAAGTGGAAGAGTTTCCGCATCCAGCGTTGCCGGCAAATCATCGGCTGTCCCTGCATGTTCTGTATCGAATCCAAAAGATTTCTGTATTGGTTAATTCTGAAGACCAAGGATGAAAATGAGAGACAGTATTCGAGCAAAGATAGTGAAGGTATGTGAAGCCAAGATAGCGTTCAGAGTCTATCAACAACCAGACCAAGGATGACCATAAAGTGCTGGATTCTGTCTGATACCACATTGGTGCGCATAATGTATATTATGTTAAATGACAGAGAGCATTTAAAAAAGACGTGTTAATGCAGTCTGAATCGTGCCTGTCCGTTTGATCCCTTCCCTGTCGTGACGCTGCGTGAATTCTGCAGATTTTCACCAGTAATCCTGCACACGATTTCACGCAGCACACCACGCAGACATAAAAAAACCGGCCATTGTGGCCGGTTCGTCGTGACGGTTTCTGACTTAATGTATTTTTGCCTGGGCCGCTGCTTTCTCAGACTGACGCTCTGCAGCTCTGACAACGGCCATAAACGCTTTGACACCCGGATCCACATCCGGCGACAACATGCGCATAATTGATTTTGAATTCCTGCCGACCTCGTCTGAAATCGCTGGATAACCGCACGTGACCTTAATCAGCGTGCGCAGCATTCCTTTTGCGACTTCGATTTCACCGGCCAGGATTAACTCGTGGATCTCCTGGATAATCTGAACACGTGACCCGATGTCCTCTTTAAGCAGGTTTTCCCACATTTTTTCGATGTCATGCGCGGCCATGTTTTTTACTCCTCAGATAATCAGCCCGATATTTTTCGGCGGCGTCTAGGTCGTTATTTTGCCGGTCCTTGAAACCGGCACACAGTAAAATGACAATCTCGTCGCCGTCCTGCATCAGATACACCCGAATGGCAATGCAGGCAAATTATTTATCGTCTGAAATCGTTTTGCATTCACACTTGCCACCTACACTGGCAGCGGTCAGACATAATTCACCGGTTATCGGTTCGTATTTTAGCGTTGCACCTGGCATGACCTGCGCGTGTGTAACCGTGCCGCCGCCTGACCTGCTTGTTTTTGTATACGACGCCGCCGAGAACCCAAAAAAGTGACAGTGTAACTTTTCCAGGCTGTATTTACTGACCATCAGTGACCCTGCCAGCGCGTGCGACTTTTTCGGACGTCAACATGTGTGAATGTCGGATAAATACCGATCCCGCCTGTAGGTAAAAAAGTTTCGGTCGATTTTTTTTGCACGATGATTCTTTCCCGCTCGCGCTTGCATCGCCGGATTTATTCTTCGCCGGTGGCGCGTTTTTTGTATATGCAAACGTTACTGTTTTTACTGATTGTACGCCGAAAAGAATTCCCCGCTATCTCATATCGCCTGCATATTCGCCACGGCGGCTGCAGCGGCGACAGAATCCCACACCCGACGCCCTGACAACCCCGTCTGATAAACGCTTGTGACGATGCCCTCGAAACTGATTTCAGGCTGATTCGTTACGATACCGTCAGCAATTTTATAACCTTTCTCCAGTGCCGCTTCCGCCACGTCGCGCGACAGCTCGTAACCCTCGCTCGTCTTGGCATCAAAGGTGATGGCAAGTCCGGATTCGGTGACAATAATTGCAGTGTTACTTTGTGAGGGTTTAACCTGCCGTTGCTGATTGCCGTCATATTTAATTAACGAATCAATTTAAATGTGTTTATATACTAGACATGATGCTTTAAAAAACATTTGCTATAGGTAGTGTGCGTAGGTGTATGATGACTGCACTTTTAATATTTCAAAGGGATTGATTATGGCTTTTAAAGAGTTTGCAACGTTTGGTACTTTAATAACACCCAAAATACTCGTCGCCGTTTACTGGGTATTAACTATTATTTATATTATCGCTGCTGTTATATTTGCATTTAACGGTAATTTTAGCGCCTGTGGTTTAAGTATTCTTGTTTTAGTTATTACTCGCATTTCATTTGAACTGATAATGATTTCGTTTAAAAATAACGAATTTCTGTTCCGCATTTGTAATGCATTAGAAAAAGACAAGCAATAAACATCAGCCCCGCATTGACGCGGGGCTTTTTTTAGTCTGACACAGCGTCCGCTGTTTCTGCCAGATTAAAAGGTATCTGCCGAACATAGAAGAAAATATACTCCCGCCGTTCCCGTCCATCTATGATTTGAAATCACTTATCACTTATCACTTATCACACAAGCCACACTGCCGCCCCAACCCACATCCACCACTCTTATGAATGCCATTCATAGCGTCTATTTAAGCAGCGTAATTATCTTTAACCGCAACTTCGTTAATCTGGGTCTATCGCGTGAACACGCAAGCGGAAAGTGGCTACAGCTGATGGACACACCCAGCCTGCAAGGCTGGGGCTTCATTAGAGGCTAACTAAATATTCTTATCGAAGAATACGTCTAACTTTTGCAAAGCCTCATCAACATATTTTGGCACCCAATACGTCTCGATATGGGTAGCGCCATCGATCAGGAAGAGTTCTTTGTCCTTCGTACCGGTGGCTTTCGCGAACGCATCTTCAGTCATATAGAGCGTATCCGCTTTTGTACCGGCAATCATCAGCAGCGGTTTATTGATGAGATTGATATGGTCCGTGACGTCAAAGCTCATCAAATCCAGAAGACTGCTGGTGGTGTATTTAAACGTGGAATTCGGGTGCGCATGGGTTTTCCAGTAGTACTCGTAGCCCTGGCGGTACAAGGCAAAAGGTAATTTAGCAATCTGTTCATCAGTGAGGTTGGCATCGCCGGAGTAAAGCACTTCGCCTCCGGCGGCTTCCTGAGCACGTGCGTCAGAAGCCTGCTGAAGACGCTGCTGGATAGTATCCAGCTGTGAATCCTGCATACCGTTGCGGCGCACAAGGCCTGAATTAAACATGCTGATGGTGGCTATCGATTTAAACCGCTTGTCAGTTTCAGCCGCAACAAGTGAATACCCGCCGCCTCCGCAAATACCCAGTAGACCAAGGCGGGCGGTATCTACACCAGGATACTGGCTGATGTAGTCAGCCATGCCGTGGATATCCTCAATGCGATTAGCAGGTTTATCCACGCTGCGCGGCATCCCGCCGCTAGCGCCCTGATACGCCGCATCAGCGGTAATCGTGATGTAGCCCTGCTCGGCAAGACGCTGAGCATACAACCCGGCGACCTGTTCTTTTACGCCGCCATTAGGATGCGCGACCACCACAGCAGGGTATTTTTTGGCGGGATCGTAGTTAGCAGGGGTATAGACATTCGCAGCAATCTGGATGCCATGCAGATCGTATTTGACGGGGTGAATGTTGACCTTACCTTTGACGTTCTCAGTAATGGCACCGTCATAAACGAGAGTGAAGGAATTTTTTTTGTAATCAGCCGCATTGACTGAGGTCACCCCAGCCATTGCCGTGAGTAGCATTGCACTGATAAGCGTGAATTTCATGGTCTCTCCCGATGAGTGTCGGCCTGGTTATTCAGGCTCGCGGAATCAAATTTGCAGGCTCAGATTAGGCGGAGAGGGCTGTCAGCATCGTGACAGGAAAATAACATTTTTGTCAGGAAACGGACTGGGATGGATAAATGTTTCTGACAGCGCTGTCAGGTAACCGTCAGCTTTATGTTGGCAATCAGAAGGCAGAATGGTCTCGCTTAAATGAGATTCACGTTCAATTTTCTGAGAAAAGGAGCGATCAATGAAAAGCCAGAATGACCCAACAATGCCAGAGCGACGCAAGCTATTAGCCGCCGGAGCGGGCATTGCCGCCGCTTCGCTGATTCCGCACGTATCAGCGGCGAGCCAATCATCTCAGGTAGATTCATCCAGACAAACCCACCAACGCCCTGCTCCTCCCAGCAAACGTAAACTCGGGCAACTGGAAGTCTCAGCCATCGGTCTGGGCGTGCAGAACATGAGTCGCAAATACGACACCTCTGCACCCTGGCGTCCCGAGATGATCAATATCATCCACCGGGCATTTGATGAAGGAGTCACGTTCTTCGACGCCGCTGAAGCCTACGGCCCGTTTGAAGTTGAAAAAATTCTCGGTGAAGGCGTCGCCCCGTTCAGGGACAAAATCGTTATCGCCACTAAGTTTGGCTGGAACATTGACCAACAAACGGGTAAGCGTCTGCCGGGCCTTAACAGCAGGCCGGAGCATATCCGACATGTCGTCGAGAACATGCTCAAACGCCTGCGTACCGATCGTATCGACTTACTGTATCAACACCGTGTTGATCCGCAGATCCCAATCGAAGATGTTGCCGGCGCGGTGAAGGATTTAATGGATCAAGGGAAAGTCCTGCACTGGGGGCTGTCTGAAATGGGCATCAACACATTGAGACGCGCCCATGCAGCATTACCCGTGACCGCCGTACAAAGTGAATACTCCATGCTCTGGCGCGGCCCTGAAAAGCAGGTCCTTCCGGTGTGTGAAGAGCTGGGCATTGGCTTTGTACCATGGAGCCCACTCGGCGTGCAGTTTTTAACGGGCTGGATTGATGAGAATACCCGGTTCGCTGCCGGTGATTTCCGCGCGACGGAAACGCGTTTCGCGCCTGAAAACTTGCCACACAACTTACAGCTGGTTGAACTACTGAAATCCTGGGCAATAAGAAAAAATGCCGCCCCGGGACAAATTGCGCTGGCATGGCTCCTTGCGCGTAAACCCTGGATTGTTCCCATCCCTGGCACCACCAATAAAGACCATATGCTGCAAAACACAGCGGCTACCAGCGTGTCGCTGACTCTCGCCGAGATGACCGAACTCACCCGCTCACTGGACGCCATCACTATCCAGGGGCAACGTCTGCCGGATGCTGTGCAGGTTTATTCTGATGTTGAAGCACCTTGAAAAGTTAAGAGGAAATCCCGTTATGCGCCTGTTGTTAGTCGAAGATGAAGAAAAAACGTCAACCTATCTCAACCGTGCGTTGAGCGAGTCTGGATTTACGGTAGATGTCTCTGCAGATGGCGCGGAAGGTCTTCATTACGCGCTAGAGTTCGACTACGACGCGATAATACTGGATGTGATGCTGCCGGGGATGGATGGCTACCGGGTACTTGAGGGTGTGCGAGCAGCTAAACAGACGCCGGTGCTGATGCTCTCGGCACGCGGCTCGGTCGACGAGCGAGTTAAAGGGCTTCGTCTTGGCGCGGATGATTATCTGCCCAAGCCCTTTTCGCTTATTGAACTGGTGGCGCGTATTCAGGCGCTGGTGCGTCGTCGCGCTACGGATGGCGCAGACATTACCCAACTGCAAATTCACGATCTGCATCTCGACCTGCTGGCTCGCCGGGTATTTCGCGCCGGAACACGGCTGGAGCTGACCGCAAAAGAGTTTTCCCTGTTGAGCCTTCTTGCCCGACACCAAGGAGAGATTCTGTCAAAGATGATGATAGCTGAGCAGATATGGGACATGAATTTTGACAGCGACGCCAACGTGGTTGAAGTGGCCATTAAACGACTTCGAGCCAAAGTGGATGCGCCGTTCGACGTCAAGCTATTACATACCGTTCGTGGGATGGGTTATGTCCTCGAAGTCCGGTCCGAATAAATGAAGGGGATAAGCATGCCTAAGCGTTCCATCTCCGTTCACCTGGCGCTGATGTTTGCCTTATCCGCGCTGCTGATTGTATCCGTTATCGGCATCCTGCTCAGAAGCTCCCTGCATGACTCTTTGCAAAAGCAGATGCACAACGAACTGTTGTTCCGCGAATCATTAATGAGCCCGTGGATCACTGCACAAACGTCGGCTGACGGCTGGTCAACGCTTGCCAATAAATTTACCGTATTAACCAATTCTGAAGGTGAGCGCGTTCGCTACTGGATAGTGAGCGATAACCCGCGCTTTAGCATGGGGGGAACACCACCGGTGGGGGTTCAGTGGTCTTCTTTGCAGGAGGGCTTTAATAAAGTACCCGGCGCATCGGAAGGCGCATGCTCACTGTTTCTGTTAGTGAAAAAGATCCCCGCTAACGGTGACAGACCTGAGCTGCGCTATATTGTAGCCATCGACTCCACGCCATATATGGGCACACTGAATGCCTTCACCCGGACGTTGCTAATCATAGCCGCACTGGGCGTCGTGATTGTCGCCTTGCTGGGATACATCGTATCAAGGATCGGTCTTCGTCCCGTTGAAGCACTCAGTAAAGAGGCCCAGCATCTCGCGCCGGGAGACCATAGTCAGCGCCTGAATACCCACGCATTGCCCGAAGAACTACAGCAACTGGCATCATCATTTAATGGCGTGTTAGCGCGCCAGGAAATTGCCTGGCGGCAGCTCGAAAGCTTTAATGCCGATGTTGCGCATGAACTCCGTACCCCACTGACTAACCTGATTGGTCAGACGCAGTTAGGGCTATCACGCCGACGCTCGCAGGATGAACTGGAAGAGTTATTGGGCTCTAATCTGGAAGAACTTGAACGCATGACGTCTATCGTTAACGACATGCTGTTCCTGTCTCATGCTCACGCGGGTGAACATGCTTCCCAGCTTACCCAGGTGTCCCTGCGAGAAGAAACCCTGAAAACAGCGGAGTATGTTGAACCCTCATTTGCGGAAAAACAGCTTTCTCTGGATGTGGAGGGGGACGTCACCGCGCATATCGACCGGCGGCTGTTCCACCGCTCACTGGCTAATTTACTGGAAAACAGCGCAAGACACTCCCCCTCCAACAGCACGGTTACGGTGCGCTTAAGCGAAAAAGGTCATCAGGCCTGTGTTGAAGTTTCAAACCCGGGCGATCCGATAGCACCAGAGCACTTAAACCGGCTTTTCGAGCGCTTTTATCGCGTTGACACCTCCCGGCCCAGAAGTGATACCCATCATGGGCTGGGCCTGTCAATTGTACGCGCCGTCGCCATTATGCACCGGGGAGATGCCTTTGCCCGTAGTGAAAGTGGCATCAATACTTTCGGCCTCACCTTTGCGATACAAGCGGATAAAGCGGCGGGCAATGCTCAATCCGACGCTGAACCGGGACCAGGGTTAACTGACAGAATTGTCAGGGGGGCGTCAGTCTGACGTCATCATACTCTCGATAAAATCATCGCAGGCAATCCCCTCTTCATTGATAAGGACGCTTTGTATGATTAGACATTTACGTTACCTCGGGCTGTTACTGCCCCTCTTCACATTTTCATCCTGGGCAGCGGAGCAAAATCCCGCTGTCCATATCGCCCCCGCAGGAAGTCAGAATGCGGTGTTCGGGCCAGCCGAGAACTTTACCGGTCGTGTCAGGGTTGATCCTCTCTTCAAACCGGATAACGACATCCCTGTTTCCGGGGCTTATGTCACGTTTGAACCCGGCGCTCGTTCCGCCTGGCATACGCATCCGGCAGGTCAGCGGCTGATTGTGACCTCGGGTGTTGGGCTCACCCAACAAGAAGGCCAGCCGGTGCAGGTTATCCGCGCCGGTGACGTTGTCTCTTGCCCGGCGGGCGTCAAACACTGGCACGGGGCGGCCCCCGGCAGCGCGATGACGCATCTGGCGATAACCGGGATTGTGGATGGCAAAAGCGTTAACTGGATGGAGAAAGTGACAGATGAACAATACCACGCCCATTAAAGCATTAGCGGCAGCGGTACTGCTGACCTTTGGTTTTGGTCTCGCGGCACATGCTGCACCCGTCAGTAAAGGAGCCTCAGAAATGAACCACGAACAAACGGTTTCAGATACGCTGTCAGCCCGCCAACAGGCCATCCCGTTGATTGCGGCATCGATGGCCAGCAGCCAGATGGATAAGCTGAATGCAGCCCTGAATCAGGGTCTTGACGCAGGGCTCACGATAAACGAAACCAAAGAGATTCTCGTCCAGCTTTATGCCTATACGGGCTTCCCTCGTAGCCTGAATGCGCTTAATGAACTGATGAAAGTCGTCGAAGCACGTAAACAACGTGGTATCAAAGACGTTGAGGGTAAAGAACCGGTTGCCCCGATCCCTGTCGGGGATGAGCTTCGCCGTGTCGGTACCGCAAACCAGACAAAAATCTCAGGCGCTCCCGTCCAAGGCCCGCTGTTTGATTTTGCCCCAGTGATTAACCAGTTCCTGCAAACGCATCTGTTTGGCGATATTTTCGCCCGCGATAACCTCGACTGGCAAAGCCGCGAGCTGGCAACGGTTGGCGCATTAGCGGCCACACCAGGCGTGGAATCACAGCTGCTGTCGCATACGCGAGCCAGCATGCGGGTCGGCCTGACGGCAGCGCAGTTGCGCCAACTGGCACAGGTGCTGCGTGAACATGGCGAAAGTGATGCAGCAACGCGAGCTGAAAAGGCGCTGCAACAGGCGCTCGATAGCAAATAAGTTAAGTTGGTTAGAGACGATACGCAGCTAATCGTCCGCATTCATGAGTCTGCCAAATAAGGGCAATCAGGGGTGCTAAATAATTAACGCTGACAACTCAGATATGATTGAACGGCAAACATAACAGAGGATGTAATATTGAAGACAATCTTAAAAACGCTGGCCATCTGCATCATGGCGGGTGGCCTGGTGGCTCAGTCGGTCTATGCCGAGCCGCTGGTCATTCAGGAACAGGGAAGCTTTTCTGCAGGTGGCACTATCATCACCGCGCCTGGAACATTTGACGCGAAAAAGCCGCTGGATTCTGCTGGCCAAACCTATCATGGCGATCATGCCTCTGTGTTCTACCAAATTCCGGAAAATCCGCATAAATACCCTATCGTCATGCTGCACGGCGCAGGTCAGTTCTCCCGTACCTGGGAAAGTACCCCGGATGGTCGCGAAGGGTTCCAGAACATCTTCCTGCGTCGCGGGTTCTCAACTTATCTTGTCGATCAGCCACGCCGGGGCAGCGCCGGTCGCACGACTGTAGAAGGTACTGTTACGCCAAAACCGGATGAACAGATGTGGTTCAACCAGTTCCGCGTTGGCGTGTGGCCAGAGTATTTTAAAGGCGTTCAGTTCTCTCACGACAAAGAAGCACTGAATCAGTATTTCCGTCAGATGACCCCAAATACCGGGCCGTTTGATATCAATGTCATCTCTGATGCGATGTCCGCCGTCGTGGATAAATCCGGCCCCGCTATCCTCTTCACCCACTCTCAGGGTGGCGGACCAGGCTGGTACACGGCGATGAAAAATGACAAGGTCAAAGCCATTGTCGCCTTCGAGCCAGGCAGCAGCTTTGTCTTCCCGGAAAAAGAACTCCCTGCCCCTATGCCAAGCGCATTCGACACGCTGAAGGGTGAGCCTGTGCCAATGGCGCAGTTTATGGCACTGACCAAAATCCCGATTCTGATTATTTACGGCGATAACATACCGGATAAACCTGTCGCCATGCCCGCGCAGGACAGTTGGCGCGTACGTCTGGCAATGGCTCGCGAGTGGCGTGACGTGGTGAACAAACATGGCGGGGATGTGACGGTGACGCATCTGCCAGAAGTGGGAATCAAAGGGAATACCCACTTCCCGTTCTCTGATTTAAATAATGTGCAGATTGCTGATTTGGTGAGTCAGTTTTTGAAAGAGAAAAATCTGCAATAGAAAGAAGTCGTATTGAGCCTTCATTATTGAAGGCTCAATACTAATATCAGCATTAACGATCGTGAATTTTTACACCAAGACAGCCACGCACAAATTCAGGATTAAAGTGTTTCACGGCATCACCAACGTAGCCTAAATCGAGTGAGCTGATTTGCGCCATTTCGCTCTCAGTCAATGAGAAATCCCAGATGGCAAAGTTCTCTTCAATACGTTCCTGACGGGTGGATTTAGGGATGACAGTGACACCACGCTGTACATTCCAGCGCAGGACAACCTGAGCAACCGTTTTTTTGTGAGCATCGGCAATTTGTTGCAGCATTTCATTCTCATAGGGCTTATGTCTTCCGCCACCTAAGGGCGCCCATGCTTCCGGCTGAACGTTGTAATACTTCATAGTTTCAAGTGCAGCAGGCTGAGCAAAGTAAGGATGCAATTCAACCTGATTCACCATTGGCTTGATTCTGACGGTTTCGCAGAAGTTTGCTAATACATGAGCATAGAAATTGGACACCCCAATTGCCTTAAGCTTACCGGCATCATAGGCATCTTCCAGTGCACGCCACGCGCTGAAATAATCACGCATGGCCTGATGCAGTAAATAAAGGTCAAAATATTCCAGCCCAGATTTTTCTAACGACGCTTCAATCCCTGCTTTGGCCATATCGTAATTGGCCATGTCCTGTACCCACAGTTTGGAGGTAATAAATAGCTCTGCGCGGCTACATAACCCTTCGGCAATGGCCTCGCGCACTGCGTCACCAACGGCATCTTCATTACCGTAAACTGCTGCGGTATCGATAAGGCGATAGCCAGCACGAATAGCAGTCAATACAGACTGTTTACATTCTTCTTTATCTGTTACCTGAAAAACACCAAAGCCAGCCATCGGCATTTTCAGGTTGTTGTTTAATAATGAATAATCCACTATTGAATTCCTCTGTTATACCTAATCAATCATTCTAGAATAAAAAGACAGACATGAGTAAGGCGCGAAATCTGATATGACTTATGCACGATTTTCATAAATTACGCCCTCTGAAGCCGACCCGGTTAAAATCAGTAAATTGCCCATCCATTAAGTGCCCCTTCGCTATGCATTACGCTACACTACCCCTTCACTCTCTTTTGGCAGTAAGGGGCACAGGTTGGCACGGGAAAACCTTAATGATTTAATGGCGTTTATAGTCGTCGCGCGTGAAAAGAGCTTTACCAAAGCAGCGGCGCATTTAGGCGTTTCACAATCAGCCCTCAGCCATACCATTCGAACCCTCGAATCCCGTCTTGGGATGAAACTTCTGACCCGCACCACGCGCAGTATTTCGTTGACCGATATAGGGCAATCCATGTTGGATGACCTCGGCCCTTATATCGATGGGATCCAGGGGCGATTACAGTCACTGAAGGATCTCAACAGTAAAGCCGCCGGTACGGTACGTATATCAACGTCAGATTATGCGATCGGCTCTGTTATCTGGCCCAAGCTTGAGCCGCTACTCAAGGAATACCCGGATATTACTCTGGAGCTGATTGATGACTATGCGCTGACGGATATTGTCTCCGGCCGCTTTGATGCAGGAACGCGGCTCGGAGAGCAAATATCTAATGGCATGATCTCAGTGCGTATCGGCCCGGATGTACGCTTTGCCGTCGTGGGTTCTCCTGACTATTTTTCCCATCACCCTTACCCGCAGCATCCTAACGATCTTATTGATCACAACTGCATCAACCTTCGGTTTCCAACTCACGGTAATTTGTATGTCTGGGAGTTCGAAAAAGAGGGTAAGAGCCTGAACGTCAAAGTTAGCGGTCAGCTTGTGTTTAGCCGTATCTATCAGAATCTACAGGCTGCCATAGAAGGATACGGACTGGCATATGTTCCCCGTGATATCGCTGAGAAACAGCTCGCCCACGGCGAACTGATTAGCGTCCTTGAAGACTGGTGTCCTTACTGGGATGGTTATTACATTTACTACCCGGAAAACAGAAATCACTCGAAAGCTTTCCAGCTCGTTATTGACGCGCTGCGCCACTACAAACATCCCTGAGTATTCCCTGGCAGGATTAACGACATATGACTCCAGGGAGAATAAAGCCAGCACCTGTTCAGGTCCTGGCTTTTGCTCATCGTCATCCGTCAGGTGTGATTTCTGCCTGTAAATACCTCTTTAAATACGGGTAATGCCGAGAAAATGTTTGGCCAGCCCGCCACAAAGGCCAGCTGTGTCAAGACCTCTGAGGCCTGAGTCTGGGTCAAACCATTATCCATCGCCCGATTAAGATGATACGGCACTTGCGCCACTTGTCCGGCGGTAACCAGTGCGCTGACGGTTACCAGGCTTCGGTCCCGTGGTGCCAGACCCGGCCGCAGCCACAGGTCAAGGAATAGCGCATCCGTGGTATATTTCACTACACCTGGTGATACCTTGCCAAAGTTTGACTCAACCATCGTGGCACGTTGGTTTTCCGACGCTTTATCAAGAGGCAGGAAATCCACTTTATCCCCTGACAATGACGCCGTATCGATATGGCGTTGCGCAAAGACGTTGCGGGCAACCAGCGCCGCAGAGGTGGCATTTGGCCAGCCAGCATAAAATGCCAGATGGGTAATTACTTCAGAGATTTCAGCAGGCTTAACGCCGCTATCCAGCGCCACGTTAAGGTAGTGCGGAAGCTCAGCCGTATCATTGCGGCTGATGAGTGCAGCAACTGTGACAAGGCTGCGGTCGCGACGCGACAACTCCGGACGATTCCAGAGATCCTTTTCAATAAATCGTTCAGCATACGCAGCCATAGCGGGTGCGACTTCAACGACAGCGTCATGTGTATCTTCTGGTGTCATTTTCAAACTCCTGTTTTGCGTGGTTTGGGAAACGCATCCGCTCATCAATAACAGAGAAACAATCGCCAGGAATGCC
Source organism: Citrobacter sp. KH_055_1 (assembly GCF_057838705.1). Classification (NCBI taxonomy): domain Bacteria; kingdom Pseudomonadati; phylum Pseudomonadota; class Gammaproteobacteria; order Enterobacterales; family Enterobacteriaceae; genus Citrobacter; species Citrobacter sp. KH_055_1. Next base: position 2,329,604 of record NZ_CM174473.1, on the reverse strand, counting down.
CTGTTTATCATTCATGTTCTCCCGCCGAGTGACGATTATTCTGTCATCAGTTCAAATCTGGCGCTGTAGGCATCAGGGGGGACGGGCAATGCGTCAGGCTCATCTAATTGCCCCAGTTTAATTAAGCCAGACACATAACTATGGGATTTATAAAAAATAGCCAGATTTCCCCATGGGGCATAAATCGTTATATCCCTTTTTTTGCTGTCGTTCCTTCGGGTGAACCTTCGGTGGTCAACCGGGAAGGTAAGTCACTTATTTTCTCCTCCCCTGCAGTATCTGCTTACTCTGCGCTCAGCGAGGCCATATCAATGACGAAACGGTGGGCCATGTCTCCCTGTGCAAGGCGGGTGAAAGCATCGTTTATCTGATCGATACTAATCATTTCGCACTCAGGATAGATATCATGCTTCGCGCAGAAATCCAGGACTTCCTGAGTTTCCGCAACGCCGCCGATCAGCGAACCCGCAACGCGACGGCGTCCCATGATCAGAGGTACCGTGAGCGGTTCATCCATCAGACCAACCTGGCCGACAATGACTAACGAGCCATCAATATCTAATAATGGGGTATAGATATTCAGGTCATGCTTAACGGGCGCAGTATCAATAATTAAATCGAATGCGCAGGCTGAATCCTGCAATGACTGTGGATCAGAAGAAGGCAGAATTCCTTTCGCACCCAGTGCTTTTGCCTCTTCCTCTTTGTTCTTATTGCGGCTGATGACGGTCACCTCGGCCCCCATCGCCACGGCCAGCTTAACCGCCATATGACCCAGGCCACCTAATCCGATCACGCCAACGCGACTTCCCAAACCCACATTCCAGGTACGCAGCGGAGAGAAGGTGGTGATACCAGCGCAAAGGATCGGTGCGGTCTTTGCCAGGTCCATATTTTCCGGTACGCGCAGTACAAACTCTTCGCGGACGACAATATGTTTGGCGTATCCACCCTGGGTGACTTCACCGCTCAAACGGTCCGGTGCGCCATAGGTAGGCGTCATCCCGTTACGACAGAATTGCTCTTCGCCATGCTCACACTGATCGCAGTGCATACAGCTATCCACCATGCAGCCAACGGCGACATGGTCGCCTACATGATATTTTTTGACGCGCGGTCCCACGGACGTGACGACACCCACAATTTCGTGGCCCGGGATCAAAGGATAAGGCTGCGGGCCCCAGTCCCCATTGACCGTATGCAAGTCTGAGTGACAGACGCCGCAGTAAAGTATTTCAATGGCGACATCGTTTTCACGTAAATCACGACGCTCAAAATGATAAGGAACCAGTTTCGCGTCATCAGTGTGCGCTGCATAACCAACCGTTTTCATAACTACCTCATATCGTGACGGAAAAATGGCGTTGTTTTAATATGCAATCAGATAATTATGACAGATGAAGCCGTATCGCCTGTTAACGATTGTTAATAACAACGCCCTTTTTCAATTTCAGAATCAGTAAAGCCTCTGGTTAGCGCGTGCAGTTATCTGGCAAGAGACGCGCCAATTAATGAATTGGTGCCATTTTGATGCGAAGATTATTCGTCAAAACGTTCATAAAGGTAACAACAACGACTTTCTCCGCACAACAGCACAATTGTGATATCAATAATGAACATAATTAATAAATCGCAGAGTTCATCATAAACGTCCACGAGATTCACCGCTCTGTACTTAACAGTGGATTGCTGGTTTTTATCACACCGTTGTGGCTATCAGAAAATCGATCAGCGCTTTCACTGTTTTGGTTTTACCCGCGTTTTTATCCTCATCGCAACGTCTTCCCTTGATTAAGCCAATGAAAAGCTGGTCTCATTGCTGGGTGAACTGGCGGCAGAGAAAAGTGTGACGTCTGCACAAATCGCGCTGGCATGGCTGCTGGCACAAAAGCCGTGGATTGTTCCTATCCCTGGTACCACCAAGCTACACCGGCAGGAAGAAAACCTGGGGGCTGCCGACATTGTTCTTTCACAGGATGACTCACGGCAGATAACCCAGGCGCTTGAAACGATTAAAATCGTCGGTGAACGTTATTCTCCTGAACACCAGGTACGCGTAGGCCGTTAATACCCAAACGGGTCCACAGCAAAATGCGGGCCCGTTACTCTGAATAGCGAAGTGCATCGATCAACAGCGCAAAAGCCGGCGGATGCTGCTTACGGCTCGGGTAGTAGAGGTAATATCCGGGGAAAGATGGGCACCAGTCCTGCAAAACCTGAATAAGCTCTCCTGACTTGATATAATCCTGCACCCTGTCTTCAGGTATACAGGCGATGCCAAAACCGGATAACGCCGCGTCAATCCTTTCTGCCTGCAGATTAAATGTGACCTGCCCTTCCACTCTGACCCGTAACGGTTTCCCTTCCTTCTCAAACTCCCAGTGGTAAAGCCCACCGGCTGTCGGCAGGCGCATATTGATACACCGATGATTTTGTAGCTCGTGCGGCGTTTGGGGTGCAGGGTTTGTAGCGAAATAAGATGGGGCTCCCACTACGGCCATTCTCATGTCCGGCCCAATTCTTACCGCAACCATGTCCTTATCCACGCTTTCACCCAGTCGGATCCCGGCATCAAAACGCCCCTCAACAATATCGACAAAGCCGTTATCCACCACCAGCTCGAGATTAATTTCCGGATATTCCCTGAGGAAGGGTTTTAGCTTCGGCCAGACCAGACTTCGCGCGGCATGCTCCCCGGCAGATAAACGGATATTGCCGGAGGCAGTACCGTTCAGTTGAACCAGCGATTCCAGCTCCTGTTCAAGATCGGCAATACGCGGTTCAAGGCAGGCAATAATTCTCTCACCGGCCTCTGTAGGGGCAACGCTTCGAGTCGTGCGGGTCAGAAGGCGGATATTCAGCCTTTCCTCCAGGGCCTTCATCGCGTGGCTGAGTGCTGACTGAGAAACCCCCAGTTTACCCGCTGCTTTGGTAAAACTTCGCTCCCTCGCTACCACAAGAAAGATTTGCAGTTCGTTGAAGTTTTCTTTGAGCATAGGCGATTTCCTTATGGAGGCATTCCCTTCATCGCACACTCATGAAGGGTGTTCATAGACACAATCATTTTAGCCCTATTACTGACAATAATGATAATTGATATTCTGGCTGTATCGAAAATAAGTCTGCATTATCAGAAGGTTTATCATGAAAATACTCGTTGCCGGGGCGACAGGAAGTATTGGTCTTCATGTCGTCAATACCGCTATTGAAATGGGTCATCAGCCCGTGGCGCTGGTCAGAAATAAACGCAAAGTAAAATTGCTTCCTCGGGGAACGGATATTTTTTACGGCGATGTTTCAATGCCTGAAACACTCACCGAATTACCGAAAGATATTGATGCCATCATCTTCACACTCGGTTCTGATGGTCAGGGTCGAATTGGTGCCCGCGCTATCGATTACGGCGGAGTACGCAATATTTTACGAATATTCAAGGGTGTACCTGTTCGTATCAGCCTGATGACCACGATTGGCGTGACTGAACGGCTCAGCACCTGGAATCAGCGCACTGAGGTTCATGACTGGAAAAGACGTGCCGAGCGTCTGGTCAGGGCCAGCGGTCATCCCTATACCATCGTCAGGCCCGGCTGGTTTGATTACAACAATGATGATGAGCACAGAATCGTGATGCTCCAGGGAGATCGTCGCCATGCGGGAACGCCGGAAGACGGTGTGATATCTCGAGAGCAAATCGCCCAGGTCCTGGTCAGTGCCCTGACCAACGACGAGGCAAAAAATAAAACATTCGAGTTGGTGGCTGAACGAGGCGAAGCACAGCAGGATCTTACGCCACTGTTTGCAGACCTGCAGGCTGATGATCCACAAAAAAATGATGGGGTTTTAGACATAGACAATATGCCTCTCCGGGAAGAACCGGAGTGCATTATTAACGAGCTGAACCTGTATTCAAAAAATCAACCAATCTACAACCCTGACAATTTTGTCAAATAGCGGTCAGTCTCATGACAGCTTAGGCCTGTATATTTGAATGTACAGAGGAGATCAGAGGTTATACCCTGCCGTTTTGACTTTCAGGACTTTCATTTGTAGTGGTCAAGTAATACGCATTCTGGCGATTCAGGAACAATACGGTTGCTTAAATTTTATAGAACAACGTATTTGCCGCTATTGGGGACTGAACGAAACCAAAATATTCATAGAACGCTCTGGCCTTGCCATCAATAGCATGTACCATGATGGCTTTGATACCCACTTGATCGGCTAAGTTGGAAATGCGCAGTACAGCATCATTAAGCAACCATTTTCCAAAACTATGACCTTGCGTACTGGCATCAACAGCAAGACGGCCCAACAGAACAACCGGAACAGGATCGGGCATATTCTGACGTAAACTACGGCCTAAGTCAGCGTGGCTCACGGATCCAGTTGCAATGGAATAGTAACCCACTACGCGCTGAGTAGACTCCAGACAAATGACGAATGTGCGCGATGCGTTGAGGTACTGATTTTTAATCGCCCGGCGACGTAGCCAATCATTTAACACCTCATTACCGCAATCGAATGGCTGCAGCTCATGCCCTTCTGTCAGCAACGACGGCGCCGTGACGTTTATTTCCATTCTGGCTTCACATCCATCAGGCGTTTACGCCCCTCAATATTTTGTACAGGCGCTTCAAGCTGCTCAATGAAAGACTGATATCGGGCATCGTCCAGGACGAACACACGCTGATCCAGAATGATATTCTGGGCCTCATGCACGGCCTTCTCAATGATAAAGTCAGTGCGGTTTTTATTAACCAAACTTGCGGCATAATCAATCACTGCGCGTTCCTCATCAGTAGCGCGGATATTAATTTGCTTATCGCGAGTTGGCTTACGAGCGCTGGTTTGCATAAGTTTCTCCATATGGTAACAAATTGCTATACACAAACCTTAGCCCAATTGGTAGCAGATTGCTATACGAAACTTGAGTTGCACCCGCCTGATTCGGCGGGTTTTAACTTCACCTTCTACATAATCAAGGTGTTACAATATTAAACCAGAAATCAAAGCTGTCTAAATAGCCGAGGAATTCGTCAAGTTTTGCGTGATTACCGCTGACGTGTAACTCGCCCTTTTCTTCTGCTTGTTTTAGCGACTCCTCTTTGAGGATGATTTTGTTCAGGGTCGCGCGGTTCAATACAATTGAAGCATCAGCGTTACTGGCCTGCACGTTAGCACTATGATTAAGCACGCCATTTTCCAGCTCCAGCTTATAGTTGCCACCGTCATTGCCTAAATCGACATTAAAGACCGCTTTTGCATTTGCTGCCTTTTCGCCGTTGATGTGCACCGCCAAATAATCAAAGAACATCTCCGGTGACATAGCTTTAACCGTATCTGGGCTGGCCGTATTTGGTGTCGCACCTTTCACCACGCCGTTGCGTAACTCCTGGGCACCGGTCAGATAAAAATTCCGCCACGGACCTGATTCAGCCTGATATCCCATTTGCTCCAGGGCATCGGCCTCGAGGTTGCGTGCCTCTTTGTTGTTAGGATCGGCAAAGACGATATTGTTCGTAACTTGCGCCACCCAGCGATAATTGCCCTGGGCATAATCTGCTTTTGCTTTTTGCATAATGACATCAGGGCCGCCCATGTAATCAACATATTTCTTTGCCGCTTCGACGGGTGGCAATTCATCGAGGGTTGCCGGGTTGCCATTGAACCAGCCGAGGTAAAAAACATAGGTTGCTTTCACGTCATGGCTGACAGAACCGTAATAACCACGGCTGGCCCATGATTTTGCCAGACCGGGCGGCAACGTGAAGTTCGCCGCGATTTCATCACGGGTCAGTCCCTGGTTAGCCATGCGTAAAGTTTGATCATTAATGTAGCGATACATATCGCGCTGGCTCTTCATTAGCGTCACGACATTTTCATTGCCCCATGTTGGCCAGTGGTGTTGAGCAATAATAATGTTTGCTTTACCGCCCCAGCGACCAATCACGTCGTTGATATATTTTGACCATGCCAACGGATCGCGAATTTTTGCACCGCGTAGCGAATAGGTATTATGCAGCGTGTGAGTCACATCTTCTGCCGCTTCAATCATGCCCTTCTCTTCTACATACCACAGCATTTCTGATGGAGCTTCCGAACCTGGAGCCATCATAAAATCGTAGGTCAGCCCGTCGATAACTTCTTTCTGCCCGGTGTGGGTGATGTAGTTGGTAGGTTCAATCAGCGTCACCGTCCCGGCGGAGGTTGTCGTCCCAAGCCCCGCCCCAACCTGTCCTTTCGCATCGGGCTGTAATAAGTTGCCATACATATAACTGGCGCGGCGACTCATGGCATTACCTGCCATAATATTTTCTGACACCGCTTCTTTCATAAAACCAGCCGGTGCATACACCTTCACTTTCCCGGATTTTACGTCGGATTCATCAACGACGCCGCGAACGCCACCATAATGGTCAACATGGCTGTGAGTATAAATGACCGCCACGACGGGTCTCTTTCCACGATGTTGATAATAGAGATCCATCCCCACTTTTGCGGTCTCAGCAGATACCAGCGGATCAACCACCGTAATACCCTCTTTACCTTCCATTATGGTCATATTTGAAAGGTCCAGATTTCGGATCTGATAAACCCCTTCGGTTACTTCAAAAAGTCCACCGATATTGATCAGTTGTGACTGACGCCACAGGCTTGGATTCACTGTATCGGGCGCTTTTTCACCTTCTTTAATAAACGCATACTGCTGCGGATTCCAGACTATATTGCCTTGTTTTCCTTTAATCAGGTCAGCCGGAAGCGGAGCAATAAATCCTTTGTGAGCATTAGAAAAATCAGTTTTATCATTGAAAGGTAACTGCCCGTACAATGCATCGTTTGCACTTTTCGTTTGTGCCGTGGCATCTTTCGCTCCCTCTTGCGCCATAACTGGCAGCGACATTAATGATGTGGAACACACACCAGCGATGACCATATAACCCACTATTTTATTAAGTTGCATAAATCCTCGGCTAATATACTTTATGAGCAGGGCTTCCCGACTCTTTTGAATGTTGAAAAGTTGTATAAGGGTGAAAATGTAAGTCTGTATTATTCGATAATAAAAGACTAACACCAAAAACCAATGGGGTTAATTAAAAAGATGTTTAATTATAAATTTTCATTTACTCTTAAATGAGTGTGATGATTGTCTTTTTCATATCTTACCTATTGTGGAAATACAGCCATGGTTGATGGATATAACGTACCACCACAATAGAATATTCAAGCCCTGCTGATAACTGATATTTAATTTATTTTTGGATTTACTCAAAACCTCTCAGGTAATCTGCTGATTGATGTCAGATATCCCCCACGTTCGAAATCAATATAACCACCTTTTTTTAACGCGGAGACAACATTCAAAATGCTGCTACGCGATAAGTGCGTACGCTCTTGGATATAATCTAAAATAGCGACTCGCTGGCGTGTCTCCTCGGGTAAAAGCATCATCTCCTCCAGATGATTGCGTATTACTGAATAGGTACGCTGCTGTACCACTAAATCATCACGATAGAAGAGATAACCGGTATGGTAGGAAACTATGGAGGCAACGTCTTCCCATAAACCATTTTTATGAAACAGCTCTCGCGCTTTATGCGCATCGACGCGTAGTATTGTTGACTCTGTTTCTGCACGTAATAAATGACCGTGAATTGGTTGGAGCATCTCCGCGAGACCGAACAGATGAGGTTCATAGACCGTGACGATCAGTAGGCCATCCGACGAACGCAAAATAGAAAGCTCTCCTTGCAGAAAAAGATACAACTGAGGCTGATTTTTGTGCATCCAAAGGATACGCCGACGTGGCACAACCTTGAGTTTTTCTGCTATGGGTTCAAGCGCTTGCGTCAAGCGTTGGATACTTTGTTCAGGACGTACCGGTGGTAAAATTTGCATGATAAAACCCGTACTCTTTCAATTGAGCTAACGATGTAAACCAAGATAACTTCAATGAAGATAGACCATATTCCAGCCATAGGGTTCCTATTAATAAAAGAACAATTTTATTTTTATTAGGCTATGTCATATGGAAAAGGCCACCAGCCGGTAGCGACAGACGATTAATTATGCCACTGCACGCTCCCTGTATGACACGGGAACAGATGTTGTGAATTCAATAGTCCACAAACGTTACTATTAGCATCACTCTAAAGCCGGGTTTATTAAAATGATGCGCTAAAATTGATAGCTGTAATTAACGCTGGCAAACCAAAGCCACGGTTTTTTATATTCGCCCGCAAAAGCATCTGATTTAACCTGAGAAGACTGCATATGCAAGTACTCCACGGCAAACCCAATATTACTGGCAGGTGTAATTTGGTATTGTGCCCCGGTGCCAAATCGCCATTCGTCGCCGGTAGGTAACGACAGAGCAACATCACTTTGTGTTTTGTACGGCGAACTGTCAAACGCAACTCCCGCATTAATTCGCCACTGCTCATCAGGGCGATACTGTACGCCTAACGCGGTATGCCATGTATCTCTCATACGATTGGCGTGTTCGTTCGATTGACCATTAACGGTTATTTGTGGGCTACCAAACTGACTCCAGTCCTGCCAGCCAAGATCGCCCATCACCGACCACTGCGTGTTGATATCGTGAACCAGACTCAACATCACCTGCTGCGGTGCACGAACTTGTGCGGAGATCGGCAGGTCATACTCAACATTTGGCAGGTTTGGGAAACGCGCTTTTCCATCGATATTGAAATGATAATCGGTCTTACTGGTCCAGGTAATACCTGCTCGGGTGCGATCGGTTAAATCCATTAGCAAGCCAAGACGGTAATTCGTCGCCCAGTCATGATCGTTTTGTTTCTCATCATTACCCCCGACATTTCGGGTTAGCGACAGAAAACCATAGTTTAGCCCCACAGCCGCACCCACTGAGACTTTATCATTCAACTTCCAGGCCATCCCAGGGCTGAGGGTCATTGCTACCATCGTACTTTTTTTAATTAACCGATCCCCTGCCCAGTTGCCAAAATCGATACCCAGTCCATAGTTGCCATATAATCCAATCCCCGCCGAAACGGAATCACTGAGTTGCTGTGTATAAAACAGACTGGCATTAGGAAAAATTGTCATGACGTTGCCGGGGCTTTGTCGATCCGCCGATTCGTTATTCAACGAATAGGGAATATCTCCCCCCATTGCCTGCAATCCTGTGGTAACCATGTGGTCAGGTAAGCGAGTCATGCCTGCGGGGTTAGTGAATAGCGTTGACGCATCCTGGGCCCGGGCAGCCTGCCCGGCTCCCGCTAGCGCGGTATCCTCCGTACCTATTTCGTAAAAATAGAGCGCACTTGCATGACTGAGCGTTGAAAATAGCATCCCGGAGATGAGAATGATTTTTTTCTTCATTTGGTTACCTGCATTGATGGATAATCTTTTTGTGTAAGGAGTATGGCCAACAACGTGCCCGTCTCTCTAAAAACTATAGAGTTACCCCTCTGTTTCGCAAAGATTGTCTTATTGTTTTCGGTAACATCATAATCAGGGGACTGGCGTGATGTCGTGACAAAATCGATCCAATATTAAATTTTCAATTTCAGTACTACGACTTCACTATTACAAAACACATTTAAATCATCTGTTTTACGTAGAGTATTAAGAATAAGACTACATTGACGTTCGTCATAGGGTTTGCTTACCCTCAGTGGCTTAGTTTGTTAAATAATGACCAAAATGCTTAAAGAATCATAGGTCCTCATGCCTTACCACTCCTCAATACATATTGGTCTTTGAAGCATTATTTAATGGTGGTCGTCAGCACCGCGTGGTGATAATTAACTCAAATGTAAAGAAATGAAAATTTGATATTTTCATTATAAAGTATGAGTGAAGTCGCCACAGGAAAATCCATAGTTATGATCATAACAAAAATGTCATGTGAGATAAAAACGCCACTTTTAACCTTTGCGAAGACGTCGTCTTCGCAAAACTGTGTGCCCTGAGTATGTGATTAGATTCAATGGGTTAAAAATACTTCCATTTTTTCAAACCTAATCAATAAGTGAGGTGAATATATTAGCACGCAAACCAGGAGAATAACTTTAATAATGACGCCAGTATTTTAACTATTTGAAGAATGGAATCTGTACGCGTAATAGCACACGAGAATCAAATAAGACTCATTCTCATATCTGTTTTAGTTAGTAACAGAGATGACAGATGATAGCTAATCCAAAGTAAAGATAGGGGTAATTATTTATGGCCTCACAATATGACTTTACTGTCACACTCCACGATCTCGCTTTTATTCTTAAGCAGATCAAAATATCTGAAGCAGCAACTAATCCGGATGGTTCGATCAATGGCGATGCCCTTCGAGAGTCAGTATCCAGCCCGCTATTACCCTATGGACTGCGCACGGTAGACGGTTCGTGGAATAGCCTTTTGCCCGGCCAGGAGTTATACGGCTCTGCCGACCAGACAATGCCAAGGTTAACCGCATTGAATTGGCAGGATGCCGATCTGGACACCAGCTACTTCCAAATCGGTGGCACGGTTATTGATGCAGACCCCCGTATTATCAGTAACTTAATATCCGATCAAACGGCATCTAACCCGGCCGCGCAGGAGGTGTTTGACGCATTATCAGGCGTGCCAGGCGGTGGTACCATCACCGGGGAAGGCAATACCTTAACCATCCCTAACCAGTCTCCGGATGTGGGACTCTCCCCTGCTTTTAACGGCTGGATGACGTTCTTTGGTCAGTTTTTTGACCACGGCCTGGATCTGATCCCTAAAGGTGCAACGGGATTGTTTTTATTCCCTTGCAATCCGATGACCCGTTGTACGTGGAAGGTTCACCAACTAACTTTATGATCCTAACCCGGGCCACGGTTGATAAAGACCGTGAAACGGTCAACACGACGACGCCATTTATTGATCAAAACCAAACCTACACCTCTCACCCTTCGCATCAGATTTTCATCCGTGAATACGTATTAATTGACGGTAAACCTGAGCCTACCGGTAATTTGTTGGGCGGTGCTAACGGTGGTCTGGCGACCTGGGCTGACGTCAAACAGCAGGCTGAGACCTTACTCGGTATTACACTCACCGATCAGGATGTCTTTAGTGTTCCACTGCTGGCGACCGACCGTTACGGTAATTTGATTTTAAGTGACAGCGGTAAAGTACAAATTGTCACTAAAGGTGGCCTGGTTGAGGCTAACGGTGGCCCGTTACCCTCAGATACATTCCGGACGGGACATGCGTTCCTCGATGATATTGCCCACACGGCTGCGCCAAAAGCGGGCCTGGCTGCTGATAGTGATGGTGCCGTTGGCAACGGTAACGCAACCGAGCAACCAGCAGGTACTTATGACAACGAACTGCTCGATCGCCACTTTATCACCGGCGACGGGCGTGGTAATGAAAACATTGGCCTGACTGCCGTCCATGCGGTGTTCCACAGCGAACATAACCGCCTGGTGGAACAATATAAAACCACCCTGCTGGAAACCGGCGATGTTGGCCTCATCAATCAGTGGTTGATGCCGAACCATCAAATAGAAGAGTTGCCCGCAGATACCAGCACCCTGGTCTGGAATGGTGAGTACTTATTCCAGGCAGGACGTTTCTCTACGGAAATGCAGTACCAGCACCTGGTGTTCGAGGAATTTGCCCGTACAGTGCAGCCTGCCGTCGACCCGTTTGTCTTCTCTAACACGGCGGATATTAACCCGCTGATCTTTGCCGAGTTTGCACATGTGGTGTATCGCTTTGGCCACTCGATGCTCACAGAAACCGTGGCGCGTACCGATATCGACAACGAAAACGGCGATCTCGATTTAATTACTGCGTTCCTCAACCCGGTGGCATTTAATCAAATCAACGGTGTGGGTGTTTCTGATGATGCGGCCATCGGCGCAATTGTTCGCGGCATGACGCGTCAGGTGGGCAACGAGATTGATGAGTTTATTACCGATGCCTTGCGCAATAACCTCATCGGGTTACCGCTGGACTTAGGTGCACTCAACATTGCGCGCGGTCGCGATACCGCAATGCCGACGCTGAACCAGGCTCGCGAGCAGTTCTTTGAACTCAGCGGTGATTCGCAGTTGCGCCCCTATACCAGTTGGGCCGATTTCACCACCTACCTGAAAAACCCGGCGTCCATTATTAACTTTATGGCCGCCTACGGTCAGCATGAGCTGATCCTTAACGCCACCACCCTCGTCGAAAAACGCGCGGCGGTTAACTTCCTGTTGTTTGGCGATAAAAACAATGCCCCACCAGCAGATGCGCTCGATTTCTTCAACAGCACCAACTCATGGGCTACCAAAGAAACCGGCCTGAATATGGTCGATTTCTGGATCGGCGGCCTGGCCGAGCGCAAAAACGAATTCGGCGGCATGCTGGGTTCGACCTTCAACTTTGTGTTTGAAACGCAGATGGAAATGCTGCAGGACGGCGACCGGTTCTACTACCTGAGCCGTGTTCAGGGCCTGAACCTGCTCAATGAACTGGAGGCAAACTCGTTCTCCGCACTGGTGATGCGTAACAGCGACCTTGGCGAAGCGAATTCCTCTCACCTGCCCGCTAACCTGTTCCAGACGCCGGATCATATCTTCGAAGTCAACACCTTGTTGCAAATGGAAAGTGATCCAACATGGGGGAATCCGCTGAAAGACCTGCTGACACCTTTACTGGTGCGACGGGCTCCGGGGAATGATGTGGATGGTGATACCCATGCCGACGGCGGCTACCTGAAATACATCGGCGACGGACATGTGGTACTCGGCGGCACTGCCGGAAACGACACGTTAATTGGTGGTAAAGGTATCGATAGCCTGTGGGGTGACGGTGGTGATGACCGTCTGGACGGTGGCGACGAAGCCGATGTGGTCCACGGTGGTGATGGCAATGACATTATTACCGACACCGGGACACCGGTTGGCGATGCTGATTTCCTGCACGGCGATGCCGGGCATGATGTCATCTTCTCCGGTAACGGTAACGACCTGGTCTTTGGCGGCAGCGGTAGCGACTTCGTGGTGGTTGGCGAAGATGCACAGGAGGTCTTCGGCGGTCTGGATAACGACTTTGCGCTGGGCGGATCCGGGGCTGATACCCTGATGGGTAACGAAGGTGACGACTGGCTGGAAGGCGGCGACGGCTTCGACACGCTCGCCGGTGATAACTCTGAGCTGTTCTTCAACAGTACCATTATTGGTCATGATGTGCTGAACGGTCAGGGCAACGATACCGACTACGATGGTGAAGCTGGCGACGATATTATGGTTCAGGGCGCGGGTATTCAACGCAACAATGGTATGGCCGGTTTCGACTGGGCAATCCATAAAGGCGACCCGAACGGTGCGAACTCTGATCTCGGGATCCCGATTTTCGTTAATCAGCAGGAATTCATTCTGCGTGACCGCTTTGACCTGGTCGAAGGGCTTTCAGGATGGAAGCACAACGACATTTTGACCGGCACGGAACAGCCGATCGGCACCGCGCCGGTTCAGGGCACCCCGCTCTCCAATAACCTGACGCAGGAAGGTGCGGACAGGATCAACGGCCTACAGTCTATTCTCGGCGTCGAGCGTTCCTCTAACCCGAATGCGGTGTTGCTGAATCCGGATGACGGCAGCGACATCATCCTCGGCGGTGGCGGCAGCGACCGTATTATGGGTAAAGCGGGTAACGACATCATTGATGGCGATGCCTGGCTGAACGTGCGTATTGCCGTCACCGGCATGGCAGGACTCACCAGTGCAGAAAGCATGGCTGAGCTGAAGTCGTACATGCTGGCCGGCACCCTGAAACCGAACCAGCTGTCGATCGTGCGTGAGATCTTGCGTGAAGGTAACGGCACCGAAACTGACGTTGCGGTGTATCGCGATATCAGCACGAACTATGCCTTTACCCGTATGGCGGACGGTAGCCTTCGGGTCGACCACGCAACGCCGAATGCCGCCCTCAACCTGGATGACGGCACTGACCGCCTGCTGAATATCGAAAAACTGGAGTTTGGCGACGGTCAACAGCTGTGGGTCACCGCACAAAAAGCGACAGGTAACGTCAACATTAGCAGCGCGACACCTTCGGTCGGTGACTTGCTGCGCGTTAACGTGGCCAACTTGCTGGATGGTAACGGACTCGCGGCAAATACGGTGATCACCATGACCTGGCAGGCTCTGGTCAACGGACAATGGCGCGATCAGGCAACCGGCGTAGAGTTCAGAGTACCGGGCTCTATTCAGGGCGCTCCGCTGCGTGTGGTCGCCAGTTTTAACGACCAAATGGGCGATGCGGAAACCTTAGTCTCAGCACAAACCCAGGCCATTATGCCACGCAATCAGGCGACCACCGGCGCACCGGTGATTAACGACCTGACGCCGACTGAAAGCCTGACGTTGACCGCAGTGGTCTCCGGCATTGCTGATGCTGACGGTCTGAGTGGCGGCAACTTCAGCTACCAATGGCGAATGAGTTCCCCGACAGGGTTCATCAACATTGTTGGTGCAACATCGGCAACCTATACCCCAGGTCAGGCCGCTGTGGGACGCACGTTGCAGGTAGTGGTCACCGTCGTTGATGACGAAGGCAACCCCCCTGTTGTTCTGACATCAACCACCACTCAACCGGTGGGGGATCTGATTGTTGGTAATAACGGAAACAACACGCTGAACGGTACCGCATGGAGTGACATTCTGCGCGGTGAAAACGGCAATGACAATTTGTTTGGTGGTGCGGGTGATGACCTGCTGGTCGGAGGGGCCGGAAACGACAGCCTGTCTGGTGACGCGGGACAAGACACGCTGCAAGGCGATGCCGGAGATGACCTCCTCGATGGTGGTTTGGGGGCAGATAGCATGACCGGGGGTGCCGGTAATGACACCTACATCGTGAATGACGTTGGTGATCTGGTGATCGAAGGTCTGAACGGCGGGACGGACGTGGTTCGCACCAGCCTCAGCAGCTACGACATGACCGGTAACGTTGAAGAACTGGTGTTCACCGGCAGCGGCAGCTTTATCGGTACCGGTAATGGACTCGCCAACATCATTACCGGTGGTGCGGGCAACGATCAGCTGTTTGGTATGGGAGGCAACGATCAGCTGTTCGGTGGGATCGGGAATGACTTCCTGGATGGCGGAGACGGCAATGATAACCTGCAAGGTGGAAACGGCAACGACGTCATGATTGGCGGCGCGGGCGTCGATACCCTCACCGGCGGTAACGGTGACGACATCCTCAATGGTCAGGAAGGCAATGACAATCTGGATGGCGGTACCGGGAATGACATCTTCGCCTTTGCCGCCAACTTTGGGCGAGACCGCATCACCGGTTTTGACAGTAATCCTAATGGTGGTCAGGACTATCTTGACCTGGTTCAGTTGGGCATTAATGCGGGGAATTTTGCCAGCAGCGTGTCCATCACCGGCAGCAACGGCAATACCATCGTGACTATCGGGGCTGACAACATCACGTTGGTCGGCGTCAATTCAAGCACCGTCACGATAGGTGATTTTTATCTGGAAACGCCGAACACCCTTGCCAGTAATAACGGCAACGGTTCATTGATCGTATAAGGAGAAGACTATGTCGCGCCAGCATACGCCAACAGAACTGAATGATGCATTAAAAGGAACGAAACCTACTTTTCTTATCCTGTTATTTTTTAGTTGTGTGATTAATATGCTTATGCTGGCGCCGGCAATTTATATGCTACAGGTTTATGACCGCGTTCTGGTGAGTAAAAACACCACCACGCTGTTAATGTTAACCTTACTTATTGTCGGTTTATATACTGTCATTGCCATGATTGAATCAGCCCGTGCTAAGGTCATGGTTCGTTTGGGAAATCGGCTGGACGTGAAGTTAAGCCAGCTAATTTTTAACTCGGCGTTTAAAAGAAAGATTGCCACCGGAGAGAACAATCCCGCGCAGTCAATAGCAGAACTTGACCAGGTTCGTCAGTTTCTTTCTGGCAATAGCCTGTTTGCTCTGCTGGATATTCCGTGGACCCCCATTTATTTATTCATCGCCTTTCTTGTCCACCCTTTATTGGGATATCTCTCCCTCGGCGGGATATCCATACTGTTTATTCTCACCATAGTGTCTGAATTATCGACGAAGCGACCTATTCAGCAAGCCCATGCGTTGACCATCAACAATGCCACAAAACTCAATAAGCAGTTGCAAAACTCCGATGCCATTGAAGCGATGGGGATGCTCTCTACCCTCAAGTCCAACTGGCAAACCCAGCATGACAAGGTGCTGGTATTACAAACGCAGATCGCCGACAAAACGGCAGGATTAAGCAGCCTGAGCCGCTTCGTGCGAGTGTTATTGCAGTCCATCGCGCTGGGCGCCGGTGCGCTACTGGTGATCGGGGGACAAATTACCCCGGGCCTGATGATTGCCGCCTCGATTATTCTGGGGCGCGTTCTGAACCCGGTTGAACAGGTGATCGGCAGCTGGAAGCAGTTTGTGCAATTTCGCAGCGCGTGGCACCAGTTATCAAACCTGCTGAAGGAGTACCCGGCACCGAAAGATGTCCTGACGCTGCCAAAACCCAAAGGCAATATCAGCGTCGAAGCCGTCTTTGCGGCCGCCCCCGGTCAGCATACTCCGCTGCTACGCAATATTTCATTTCAGCTTGAACAAGGCGAAGTACTGGGGATTATCGGCCCGTCAGCCTCAGGCAAAACATCGCTGGCTAAAGTGCTGGTCGGCGTGTGGAAACCGTTATCGGGTAAAGTCAGGCTCGACGGCGCGGATATTTGTCAGTGGGATAAAGAACTGCTGGGTCCGTCCATCGGCTACCTTCCGCAGGATGTCGAGCTGTTTGACGGCACAATCGCGCAAAACATTGCCCGTTTTACGAAAAATGACAGTGAACTTATCGTGGCGGCCGCGCTGCTTGCGGGTGTGCACGAGATGATCCTGCGCCTGCCGCAGGGGTATGACACTTTACTGGGTTCAGGTGGATATCAATTATCAGGTGGTCAGCGTCAGCGTATCGGGCTGGCGCGCGCGGTGTATAACAACCCCGCATTTCTGGTCCTTGATGAGCCAAATGCTAACCTGGATGATGCCGGTGAATTTGCCCTCATCAAGGCGATTAATACCCTCAGAACCCAGGGGCAAACCACCGTAATCATTTCCCATCGCCCCACGCTGCTCGGTGTGGTGAACAAGGTTTTACTGCTCAATGAAGGGGCTATCCAGGAGTTTGGTACCCGTGATCAGGTCTTTACCACGTTACGCCAGGCCAATGTATTAAAACCAGTGGCGACAGCGTCTTCATCCAACAATGAACAAAAACGCGAGGCATGAAGATGAAAAAGAATACAAAAGGTTCTGGAAATCCGGGTTCTTCAGGTGTGGATACCAATATCTGGGCGCCGATTGTTCGGGGAATCATCGTCATCGTGCTCGGCGTTGGCGGCTTTCTGCTCTGGGCGGTACAGGCGCCGTTGGATGCCGGGGTGGTCGCGGATGGCACGGTGACGGTATCAAGCAACCGGAAAACAATTCAACATCTGAGCGGCGGACGTGTAACGGATATCTTCGTTAAAGAAGGTGACCAGGTCAAAAAAAATCAGGTCCTCGTCCGTCTGGATAAAATGCAGCTCGATATGCGTTTCAGTGCCTTAAACGCGCAGTATATTTCAGCAAAAAGTATTGAAGACCGGCTGATGGCAGAGCGAGACGGCCTGGAGGAGATTGCCTTCAATAGCGCGCTGACTCAGCAATTTTCCGGGAATAAACGTCTGACAGAAGTCAGAAATTTGCAGGCCAAACTCTTTGATACCCGGCGTAAAACGATTCAGGATGAATTGTCGATGATTCAGGAAACGCTTGATGGCCTGATCGGGCAGACGGAAAATCTCAACAAAATAAAAGGTTATCGCGATCATCAGTTCACGCTGATTAACCGCGAGCTCGGCGCAATTCGTGCATTGAGTGAAAAAAACTACTACCCGAAAGCGCAATTACTGGTGCTTGAACGTGAGGCCGCTGAAATCTCCAGCAGTGTATCCGAAGATATTCTGAACATTGCCAAACTCAAATCTCAGCAAAATGAGTTGAAAATCAAAGCATATCAGGCGCGTCATCAATACCTGCGTGAGGTAGAGTCTGAACTGACCGAAAACCAAAAAGAAGTCGCCATGCTGGAAGATGAACTGGTATCTACCCGTCATGAGCTGGATAACACAGAAATTCGCTCCCCCATTAACGGTGTGGTACTGGACGTTAAGGTCAGTACCGTTGGAGGTGTAATTCAGCCGGGCGAACATCTGATGGATATTGTTGCCGCCGGACAACCGATGCAAATCGATGCCAAAATACCGGTACATGCCATTGATAAACTGGCGCCAGGGTTAACCGTGGACGTCCTGTTCCCGGCCCTTAACCACGCGTTGCTGCCGTCAGTACCTGCGCATGTATTAACCGTCTCCGCTGACCGGTTAATTGATGAAGCCACCCAACAGCCCTATTATCTCGCCGAAGTGCAGGTTTCCTCTGAAGGTGCGCGCTTGCTGGGTGATTACAAGATTAAAGCCGGGATGCCCGCCAGCGTAACGATAAAAACCGGCGAGCGGACATTTTTAAGCTACCTGTTTAAACCCTTACTCGCCCGTCTGGAACTGGCGTTTAAAGAATACTGATCGCCAATTCATTACCCTGACAGGAACCCTGGTGCTCATTCGCGAGCATCAGGCCTGTTTATGCCATTGCTGGTCGCCCTGCTTTCTTGTAACCTTCCCCTTCGCAAGCCTACTGCGTGCGTGAATGATTAATTTGCACCCCTGAACTGGACTTCATATGAATGCTCATACTTCGAAAGACCCTTTACACGGCGTAACGCTTGAAATGCAGGTCACTGCGCTGGTTGACCGCTTTGGTTGGGCTGAGCTGAGCCAACTCATCAACATCAACTGTTTTAAAAACGATCCCAGCGTTAAATCCAGTTTAAAATTTCTGCGCCGCACACCCTGGGCGCGCGCTGAAGTAGAAGCGTTGTATCTTGATTCCCTGAATGATGACGCCCCGGAAAACACCGAGTCACCGGACTTCGATCCCTGGGCTAATAGTCGCGCTAATAAGAAATAAGAGCCCTTTCAGATGTCTGCACCCGGTTTTATTTCAGGTCATTACCAGAAAAAGCTGGCGAATCTCGTCGCCCGTTCTCGCAACATACTGCCAATAACCAACGTGAAATGGTTCGCCGTGCTCGTCGGCAGCATGCTCTTACTCGGCAGTTGCTCTTCCGAGCCGCCGGTGCCGAAAACCTCGCCACAGCCGCCGTTAACCAAACCGCAGCGTAGCCAGGAGCCGATGCGTGGTGTCTGGCTGGCAACGGTTTCGCGCCTGGACTGGCCGCCGATCTCCTCGGTTAACGGCAGTTCGTCCGCCATCCGCATTAGCCAGCAGAAAAAAGCGCTGACGGACAAGCTGGATAATCTTAAACGTCTTGGGATTAACACCGTGTTTTTCCAGGTCAAGCCGGATGCCACCGCGCTATGGCAATCCAAAATTTTGCCGTGGTCAGATACCCTGACGGGCAAAATTGGTGAAGATCCGGGTTACGATCCGCTGCAGTTTATGCTCGACGAAGCCCATAAGCGTGGGATGAGAGTCCATGCCTGGTTTAATCCGTATCGCGTTTCTGTCAACACCAAACCCGGAACGGTAACGGAATTAAATAATACCTTGTCCCAGAATCCATCCAGCGTCTTTGTTCTGCATCGGGACTGGATCCGCACGGCGGGTGAGCGTTTCGTCCTCGACCCGGGCATTCCTGAAGTCAGGGACTGGGTAACCAGCATCGTGGCGGAAGTGGTTGAGAATTATCCCGTCGACGGCGTGCAGTTTGATGACTACTTCTATACCGAATCACCCGGTTCTGCGCTCAACGACAGTCAGACCTTCAGAAAATATGGTCAAGGATTTGCCTCGAAAGCGGACTGGCGACGCCATAACACAGAAAAGCTCATTGCGCAGGTCTCGCAGACTATCAAGAAACTGAATCCTGAAGTGGAGTTCGGCGTCAGCCCGGCAGGCGTATGGCGTAACCGTTCGCACGACCCGGCGGGTTCCGACACGCGTGGTGCGGCGGCCTATGATGAATCCTATGCAGATACACGCCGCTGGGTTCAACTGGGCCTGCTGGATTACATCGCCCCACAGCTTTACTGGCCTTTTGCCCGGGATGCCGCGCGTTACGATGTGTTGGCAAAATGGTGGGCGAACGTGGTCAAGTCAACCAACACGCGCCTGTATATCGGGGTTGCGCTGTATAAGGTTGGTGAGCCGTCAAGAAAAGAGCCCGACTGGGCGGTTAACGGTGGTGTTCCGGAACTGAAAAAACAGCTCGATATGAACGAAACTGAACCGCACATCAACGGTACGATCCTGTTCAGAGAGGATTACCTTAATCAACCCCAAACCCAGGATGCGGTAACCTATATCCGCACCCGCTGGGGGCAGTAATGTTGCCACTGTCCGCCGCTATGGCATCAAGCGGCGGATGTTAGTCGATACAGATGCACACCAGATGACCGCGCTGAAGCTGGATTGCCCCCTGCCGTTTGAGTCTGGCAAGGGTATCCATAACCGTGCTACGCGAAAGTCCAGTACGATCCCGAATGTATTGTGCTGCAGAGATCCTTTGTCTGATCTCCTCAGGTTCTTGTTGCAGCAGTTCGAGGTGTCCCCAGACCATATCTGTGGCACTCCGGCTGGTGATAAGGCGATCGCGTTGGCTCATCACCTGGATAATGTAGGCTTCAACGACCGCTACCGACTCCCATAACTGATCGCGATTCACGACCGTCATAAAATCTGTTTTCTTGATAACGTGTGTCGTACAAGGACTGACGGCCTCAATATCATAAAAATTTTGCCCGGTAGGAAGAAAAAACTCTGCCATTCCCAGCATTATCGGCGCCTGCTGGCTTGCCAGAATAAGACCATCAATGCGACGTCTTATCACGATTCTCCCCTCTGTCAGCAGCCAAATTCCGTTCTCTCCCTGCGAGTCCATAATAAAAGACCCACTGCGATATAAGGATTGTGGTTCGGAAAGTGGTAATAACGCATTGAAAAGTCGGGAAATATTTACCGACAGAAGTTCGTCACTGCGACCTGATTGTTCGGGGGGATTTGTCATAGCATTCTCAAGATTATTTATATTGCCTCTCTTCAATAATTATCCTTCTGAACGGAAAAAGCAAATGAGGAAAATCCAATTTTGGATTGGCTTATATCGGATAATTTTCGAGGAAGTCTTATTTTATACTTTTAACATATTAACACTCTTTGCCATTAAAAATATGGCGATAATGTATCGCTAACAACGGGAGTTTTTATGGTACTCAATTATATTGCATTAGCGATGCTCATCTTCGTGTTCTTAGTTATTTTTTATGGCGTACTGATTTTGCATGACATTCCCTATGAAATTGCCAAAAAGAGAAATCACCCACATCTGGATGCGATCCATGTAGCTGGTTGGGTAAGCCTGTTTACGCTACATGCGCTCTGGCCATTTCTGTGGATATGGGCAACGTTATACAGTGATAAACAGGGTTGGCATGGTCATGTCTCGCGTAATGATACGCAGGAACTTACCGCGCGGATCGCCTCGCTGGAGAAAACACTCGAAAAAATAGCACCCGGTAATGTGCAGGAATCGAAGGTGAATTGATCGTGGAAACATTATTAGTATTAAGTTACGCCGCTATTGTTTATGCCATTTTCAAGATATTTAAAGTACCGTTAAATAAATGGACAGTCCCTACAGCGGTTCTTGGTGGGATAGTTATGCTGGGCGCGTTAATTCTCACCATGAATTACAACCATCCCTATACCGAGGATGCGCAAAAACTGGTAGTGGGTATTCCTGTTGTCCCACAGGTTACGGGCGTGGTGTCTGAAGTCACGGACAAAATTAATACACCGATCAAAAAAGGTGAGATTCTGTTTAAAATTGACCCTACCCGCTACAAAGCCAAACTGGAAAAACTGGAAGCGGACATTGTCACGGAAAAACATGACGTTATGGCGCTGGAAGAAAAACGCAATAGCGCGCGTCTTCAGTTTGAGCAGGCGAAAGCAGAGCGCGATAAGTATTACAAAAATTATCAGCGCTACCAGCAAGGAAGTCGGGCTAAGGTTAATCCCTTTACCGCCAATGATATTGATACCGCGCGTCAGGATTATCTGGCGCAGGATGCGGCGATGGATGCCGCCCATGCTGAATTGAACAGCATTCAAAAAGAACTCGACAGCAGTATTAATGGTCAAAATTCACAGATTGCCAGTTTACAGGCACAAATTGATGAGGCGCGATTCAATTATGAACAAACGATTGTTCGTGCTCCAAGTGACGGTTATATCAGTCAACTCCTAGTGCGGCCCGGAACCTATGCCTCGAGGCTCCCTTTTAAACCGGTGATGGTATTTATTCCTGCCCATAAGAATCAAATTGTGGCGGCTTTCCGTCAGAACGCTATTTTACGTCTTAATGTTGGCGACGATGCAGAGATTGTTTTTAACGGGTTGCCGGGACAGGTGATCGAAGGAAAAGTGGTGAACGTGGCCCCGGTAATCCCTACCGGAGCCTATTACGCCCAGGGCACGTTACAATCACTGAATATGGCGCCAGGAAGCAACAAAGTGCTTGTGAGCATTGATGTCGGTGAGAATCAGGCGGAACAGCAGTTGCCAGATGGCGTGGCCGCGCAGGTTGCGGTCTATTCCGCACACCATTTTGAAGCCTTGTCGTTGCTGCGAAAAATACTGTTGCGTATGACCAGTTGGATGCACTACCTGTATCTGGATCACTAATGGCGTATTCGGGCGCAGACGTTGCGCCCGAATACCAGTTTTGCGGAATCAGGCCGCAGCTGGTTCAGGCAATTTGAATGTCGAAACCAGCAGCGCTAACTGCTCGGCCTCTTCTTTAAGCACCTGGGTACGTGCGGCAGCGTCATCGATTAATGACGCATTCTGCTGCACGGTGCTGTCCATTTCAGTTACCGCCAGCGTGACTTCTGAAACACCTTTGCGTTGTTCTTCTCCCGCTACGCGAATTTCGCCCATCAACTGGCGTACCTGGCGCACATTGCTGACCAGTTCTTCCAGCCGTACGCCGGCAGTGTGAATTTGCTGACTGCTGCTGCCCACATGAGACACCGACTCATCAATCAGCGCTTTGATTTCCTGAGCGGCCGTAGCGCTGCGCTGTGCCAGCGTACGAACTTCAGAGGCGACAACGGCAAATCCTCTCCCCGCATCGCCCGCGCGAGCGGCCTCAACGGCAGCGTTCAGGGCCAGAATGTTGGTCTGGAAAGCAATGCTGTCAATCACCGCGACAATTTCTACCATTCTGCCGGATGAGCCGCTGACGTTATCCATGGTGGAGATCACCCCCTGCATCACATCGCCGCAGCGGTTGGCCGTTTGCGCGGTATTGTCGGATAACTCATCTGCCAGCTGCGTATTGCTCGCATTTTGATGAACGGTCGCATTTAACTGTTCCATTGCCGCTGAACTTTCTTCCAGCGCCGCTGCCTGCTGCGTCACCCGTGAAGAGAGCTCCATATTGCTGTCTGCCAGGCTGACCGCGTTATTGGCGACCACCACGCTGCTGCTTCTGACGGTAATCAGGATGGCCGCGATTTTATCGACAAACAGATTAAACGCCTCCGCGATGGCTGAAATCTCATCTTTGCCGCGGACATCGAGACGACGGGTCAAATCACCTTCGCCCTGCGCAATATCATCCAGAGCGCGACGCGTATCGTCCAGACGCGAGATCAGTCTGCGCACCACCAGCCAGGAGCCCACCAGCAGAACCGTCATAATCGGGATCAACACTTCCAGGACGTCCTGCATCATCACTTTTGCAAGGCCAACAATGCGTGATTCTGGCGTGACCAGGCCCACCACCCAGCCGGTGTCCGCCATCGGGAACAGCATCACCCGCGACGGTGTGTTCAGCACGCCATCATTTTCCAGCGTAATGGTTTTCACCCCGTTGGCAACGCGAAGCGACTTCAGGCCATTTTCGACCGGAGCCAGCCATTGCGCAGTGCGGGACAGATCGCTAAATGTTTTCTGTTTTGCGTTATCGGCCTGCGGGAAGTACAGGATTTGTCCCTGTTTATCGACCACAAACGCATAGCCACCGGTGCTGTTGCCCTGCTGCTGCATAAAGGTCGCGACGTTATCCAGACGAATATCGGTGGTCGCTACTCCGGCAAACGTGCCCGAGTGCAGGTATGGGATACTGCAGGTCACCATATTGACGCCAGAACTGGCATCCTGATAAACATCAGACCACAAACAACTGTTCTGAGAATGCCCTTTGGCATGCTGATACCAGCTTTCGTTGTGATAGCCATTTGAACCTTCGGCGTTATAGTCGTTGGAAAAATCCAGTTTTCCCTCCGCGTTACGCGCCCAGAAAAAGCTGCGCTTCTCCACGCCCGGAGTGAAAGCATTTGGCTCCGGCCAGATCCCGCCGCCGGTAATAATCGAATTCTTATCCTCGCCAATCAGGTGCGGCACCACGCTTTGGTACAGGGATTCATCGTTAGGTAATACTTCAGCCAGACGTGACAGACTAACGGTCTCACCCTCAATACGCGATAACACAGTACTCAGTTGGCGGGTTAACCCTTGCCCCGTCTCTTCGATCAGGGCGGTATTGATCTCAACAACCCTGGGCTGACCGCGCCAGAGCATAATCGCGACAATCACCAGGGTGGTGACGGCAAGCAGCAGAATGCCGCCAATGGTTAAACGTGTGGAAATACGAGTAGGATACCAGGCCATACAAACTCCTTCTGCAAAAGGCTAACTTTTAAGCAGTATCGGCACGGGTGTTTATATCTTTATGATGATTTATCAGAGGATGTGAAAATATATATGTGACACTGTCACGTATAGCAAAACCCAGCACTGTGGCTGGGTTTTAATAAGTGTTTAATCTTATTTAGATAATTCTTTTTTGATCTCAGCTTTTATTTTACTTAATTCACTCTGTGGATTTTTTTTGCACATTTCAATGGTCAGGGGAACCGCAGTAGTGATCGTTTCGTTATAGTCTACGTAGTCACCCCCTTTGAAGTCTTCATCTTCGTTCAGCACCCAGAAGGCAACCGGCGCCATGGTTTGTGGGTTCAAATCAATAAACTCCTGGCAGCTCATCCCTTTAGGCGTCACTTCAGTTTTTGTGGTCTCAGTTGCTGCATTGACGCTGACACTGGTTAACAACGCGGCAACCAGAATACCTGCGGTAGAAAGGGAGAATTTATTCATTGTAGTACTCCATTTATAATATAGATAATATCTACACTTGCGCTTTAAACCGTTAATGTAGCTCGGGAAAAATAATACCCCTACTATTAAAAGAATAAAGATGATGGTCGTTGATATGGCTGAAATTTATATTTCGGGTTACCAATTCTGATGTCAGTGGGGAAAATATCGCTCACAATGTGATCGTCCCGACGAAATCCACCGATTCATACCCCGCTTTCCCTACCGTTGCACCAAAACTGAACTACGCTGCACAAATGTTGATCATTGGTTAATAAAATTACGCATTGCTTAACAAATGGCGCCAGTAAACCGGGGGCGCAGACATGGCACGCGTCCTGCATTGTTAATCCAGTAACAACGACACGGCATCTGACAGGCAACTAACAGCGAGACGGTAATGACATCAAAACCTGAATTATTCGCCCGCGTAGAACATACCTTCAGCCAGCTTACGCCGAGTGAAAAGCGTGTTGCCGGTTGGCTGTTAGCACACGCTGCGCAGATTCCGTTTGAAACTGCAGACGGCATTGCTAAGGCCACGGGAACCAGTGGCATTACCGTTGGACGCTATCTGCGCAAACTGGGTTTTCGCAATCTGGAAGATGCTAAAGCCAGCCTGCGCGAACTGCCTGTTATCCCCTATCAGCCGTGGGGAATGAATGAACGGCTTGATTCCTGGCACCAGCAGCAACGTCTGCCGGACCGGGCGCAGCAGTCGCTGCTGCTGGAAATTGATGCCATTACCCATGTTTATCAACTGGCGCAAAGCGACACATTTTTACGCATTGCGCAACAGCTGGCACACGCCGAGGCCGTGTATATCCTCGGCATTCAGTCGACCCGCGGGATTGCCAACGCCTTTTTCAGCCATCTGGAATACCTGCGACCTAAAGTCAGTTACTCCGAAGGCTTGTCCGGAAGCTGGGTTGAGTCACTGAATTCAGGATTTGACCAGCCGTATGTGGTGATAACCGATATGCGCGCCTACTCGGCAACATCACGACAATATTGCCGGGTCGCCCGCGACCGCCACATTCCGCTGGCGCTGATAACCGATGTTTGGTGTCCGTGGGCCAGAGACTACGGTATTGATTTACTCCAGGTGAAAACCGACACCGGGCATTTCTGGGACTCCCTTGCCCCCGTCAGCTGTCTGTTCAACTTATTACTCTCCGCGGTGGTGGCGCAACTGGGCGACGCTCTCGCCGGGCGCCTGCAAACCAATCGCCAACTCCAACAGCAGTTTGGTCAATTCGAACAATAAACAGGAATCGTGCTATGCCAGAAACCTCTGTTCTGGTCGATCTGTCGGTGATCTTTCCGTCACTGCATATCGATCTCAAATACGCTACCCGCGATAACATTACCGGCGCACCCGTCTACCGGGAAGCGCGCTGCCTGTTACACACCGATGCGGTCACGGGACTGGCCAAAAGCATCAGCATTGCGAAACTGGCGGGCCTGAATCTGGTGGTGTACGACGCTTATCGTCCGCAGCAGGCGCAGGCGATGCTATGGAATGCCTGCCCGGATCCGCAGTACGTTGTCGATGTCGCGATTGGCTCCAATCACAGCCGTGGCACGGCCATTGACGTCACGCTGATGGACGAACGTGGCAATGTCCTCGATATGGGGGCCGATTTTGATGAAATGCACGATCGTTCCCACGCCTGGCATCCTTCCGTTGCGCCACCCGCACAGCGTAATCGACTGATGCTGAATGCCATTATGTCCGGTGGCGGTTTTGTCGGGATCAGCAGCGAATGGTGGCATTTTGAATTACCAGACGCAGCTCGTTACCCCCTGCTTGATGACTGTATTGCGTGTTTCCCTGCCCCCCAAATAACAACACCACACCCCCTTTAATTTCTGGAGCCTGGTTATGAAGACAACACACACCTTAACATCGCTGTTTCGCCCCGCGCTGATTGCTTTAGCATTAGCGGCAGCCCTGCCCGCTGCACAAGCCGCGGTACCTAAGGATATGCTGGTGATCGGTAAAGCCGCCGATCCACAAACGCTCGATCCTGCCGTCACGATTGATAACAACGACTGGACGGTAACCTATCCGTCTTATCAGCGTCTGGTGCAGTACAAAACTGAAGGTGATAAAGGCTCCACGGAAGTAGAAGGCGATTTAGCCAGCGGCTGGAAGGCGTCTGACGATCAAAAAGAGTGGACCTTCACCCTGAAAAGCGAGGCCAAATTTGCCGATGGCACGCCGGTAACGGCTGAGGCGGTGAAGCAATCTTTTGAACGCCTGATCAAAATTGGTCAGGGACCTGCCGAAGCGTTCCCGAAAGATTTGAAGGTAGAGGCCATTGATGCCAGTACGGTGAAATTTACCCTCAGCCAGCCGTTCGCGCCTTTCCTGTACACGCTGGCGAATGACGGCGCGTCAATAATCAACCCGGCGGTGTTAAAAGAACATTCCGCCGACGATGCGCGCGGTTTCCTTGCCCAGAATACGGCGGGCTCGGGTCCTTTTATGTTAAAGAGCTGGCAAAAAGGACAGCAGCTGGTTCTGGTGCCGAACCCGCATTGGGCGGGCACCAAGCCAGTATTTAAGCGCGTATCGGTGAAAATCATCGGTGAAAGCGCCTCCCGCCGTCTGCAGTTGTCGCGCGGCGATATCGATATTGCTGATGCGCTGCCCGTCGATCAGCTTGCCGCCTTAAAGCAGGAAGGCAAAGTCAAAGTAGCGGATTACCCGTCACTGCGCGTGACCTACCTTTACTTGAACAACAGTAAAGCACCGCTCAATCAGGTGGATTTACGCCGCGCTATTTCGTGGTCAACGGATTATAAGGGCATGGTGAGCGGGATCCTCAGCGGCAACGGTAAGCAGATGCGCGGCCCGATCCCCGAAGGCATGTGGGGCTTTGATGAAAAAGCCATGCAATACAGCTTTGATGAAGCGAAAGCCAAAGCCGAGTGGGACAAAGTCGCAAACAAACCAGACAGCCTGAGCTTCCTGTACTCGGATAACGACCCGAACTGGGAGCCGATTGCCCTCGCCACCCAGGCCAGTCTTGGCAAGCTGGGGATCAAGGTCAAGCTGGAAAAACTGGCCAACGCCACCATGCGTGATCGCGTTGGTAAAGGTGATTACGACATCGCCATCGGCAACTGGAGCCCGGACTTCGCCGACCCGTACATGTTTATGAACTACTGGTTTGAGTCGGATAAAAAAGGCTTACCAGGCAACCGTTCATTCTATGAAAACAGTGAGGTCGATAAGCTGCTGCGCAGCGCGTTGTCAACGACCGACCAGGTGGCCAGAACCAACGATTACCAGCAGGCGCAAACCATCGTGATTGATGAAGCGGCCTACGTCTATTTATTCCAGAAAAACTACCAGCTGGCGATGAACAAAGACGTCAAAGGATTTGTATTTAACCCAATGCTGGAACAGGTCTTCAACATCTCCACCATGAGTAAATAATCTCACCACGTTTATGCGGAGCCGCATTGGCTCCGCAAGGGGAAGCCAATGACTTTCTGGAGCATTTTACGCCAGCGCTGCTGGGGACTTATCCTGGTGGTGGCCGGTGTTTGCGTCATCACCTTTATTATTTCGCACCTGATCCCGGGCGACCCCGCGCGGCTGCTGGCGGGCGATCGCGCCAGTGATGAAATTGTTGAGAATATTCGCCAACAGCTGGGTCTTAATCAGCCGCTGTACGTGCAATTTTTTCGCTACGTCAGCGATGTGTTTCAGGGCGATTTAGGCACCTCGATTCGTACCGGACGTCCGGTGATGGATGAGCTGCGCGTGTTCTTCCCCGCCACGCTTGAGCTGGCCTTTTGCTCCTTGCTGCTGGCGCTGATTATCGGGATCCCGCTGGGGATTTTATCCGCAGTCTGGCGTAACCGCTGGCTCGACCACCTTGTGCGTCTGATGGCAATCACCGGTATTTCGACGCCGGCGTTCTGGCTTGGTCTCGGGGTTATCGTACTGTTTTACGGTCATCTGCAAATATTACCCGGCGGTGGACGCCTGGATGACTGGCTGGATCCACCGACGCACGTTACCGGGTTTTACCTGATAGATGCGCTGCTGGAAGGCAATGGCGAGGTGTTTTTCAATGCGCTCCTGCATCTGATATTACCGTCTCTGACGCTGGCCTTTGTACATCTTGGTATTGTCGCCCGCCAGATCCGCTCCGCTATGCTCGAACAGCTTAGCGAGGATTACATCCGCACTGCCCGCGCCAGCGGTTTACCGGGCTGGTACATCATTTTGTGTTATGCGCTGCCCAACGCGCTCATTCCGTCCATCACCGTCCTGGGGCTGGCGCTGGGCGATCTGCTCTACGGCGCGGTACTTACCGAAACGGTATTCGCGTGGCCAGGCATGGGGGCCTGGGTCGTCACCTCCATACAGGCGCTCGACTTCCCGGCCGTCATGGGATTTGCCGTGGTGGTGTCATTTGCCTATGTGCTGGTCAACCTGGTGGTGGATTTACTCTACCTGTGGATTGACCCGCGCATCGGACGCGGAGGTACACAATGATGCTCTCACAAGAAACGCCCGCCACCTCGCCGAGCGCTCACCGTCGCCGCGACTGGGCCAAACTGTTCTGGATGATGAAAAGCAGCCCGCTGACGCTGATTGGCGGAGCGATCATCGTGCTGATGCTGTTGATGATGGTGCTGTCACCGTGGATAACGCCTTACGATCCCAATGCGATCGACCTCACCGCACGTCTGCTCCCCCCGTCAGCTACTCACTGGTTTGGTACTGATGAAGTGGGACGCGATCTGTTTAGCCGTGTACTGGTCGGCAGCCAGCAGTCGATCGTAGCAGGACTGGTGGTAGTGGGTATCGCCGGTGGGATTGGTTCACTGTTGGGCTGCCTGTCCGGCGTGATGGGCGGACGGGCGGACGCGATTATTATGCGCGTGATGGACGTAATGCTGTCGATCCCCTCGCTGGTGCTGACCATGGCGCTGGCCGCTGCGCTGGGGCCCAGCCTGTTTAACGCCATGCTGGCCATTGCGATTGTGCGCATTCCTTTCTACGTACGTCTGGCCCGGGGACAAACCCTGGTAGTCCGCCAGTTTACCTACGTACAGGCTGCCCGTACGTACGGCGCGTCCCGCTGGCATCTGATTAGCTGGCATATCTTACGTAATTCGCTGCCGCCGCTGATCGTGCAGGCCTCGCTGGACATCGGCAGTGCGATCCTGATGGCCGCCACGCTGGGGTTTATCGGGCTGGGTGCGCAGCAACCGAGCGCGGAATGGGGAGCCATGGTGGCAATTGGCCGCAACTACGTGCTTGACCAGTGGTGGTACTGTGCGTTTCCCGGTGCTGCCATTCTGATCACCGCCGTGGGTTTCAATCTCTTTGGAGACGGTATTCGTGACCTGCTGGACCCGAAAGCCGGAGGAAAACAGTCATGAGCCAACCCGTCCTGGAAATTGAAAATTTGCACCTGAGCTTCCCCGGCTATAAAGCTGACGTGCATGCGTTGAACCATGTCTCGTTGCACATCAACCGGGGTGAGATTGTCGGCGTGGTCGGCGAGTCCGGCTCCGGGAAATCCGTTACCGCCATGCTTGTCATGCGCCTGCTGCCGGAGGGCAGTTATCGCATTCACCAGGGGCGCGTGTCGCTGCTCGGTGAAGATGTGCTGAACGCCAGCGAGAAGCAAATGCGCAAATGGCGCGGGGCGCGCGTGGCAATGATTTTTCAGGAGCCGATGACGGCCCTAAACCCGACCCGGCGCATTGGCCAGCAAATGGTAGAGGTGATCCGCCATCATCAATTACTCAGCCGCACGGATGCGCGACAAAAAGCCATCGCCTTACTGGAGGAGATGCAAATCCCGGACGCCGCCGAAGTCATGTCGCGCTTCCCGTTTGAGCTTTCCGGCGGTATGCGCCAGCGGGTGATGATCGCGCTGGCTTTTTCCTGCGAGCCGGAGCTGATTATTGCTGATGAACCGACGACCGCGCTGGATGTGACGGTGCAACTGCAGGTACTGCGCTTGCTGAAGCATAAAGCGCGGGCCAGCGGCACGGCGGTGCTGTTTATCAGCCATGATATGGCGGTGGTTTCGCAACTGTGCGACCGGGTGTATGTCATGTATGCCGGAAGCGTGATCGAAAGCGGCCCGACGCAGACGGTGATTCAGCACCCGACGCATCCCTACTCCATTGGTTTGCTGAAATGCGCGCCAGAACACGGAGAGCCCCGCGCGCTGCTGCCCGCAATCCCGGGTACCGTGCCGAACTTAACCCAATTGCCTGCCGGATGTGCATTCCGCGAACGCTGTTATGCGGCCGGGACACAGTGTGACGCGGTCCCGGCATTACGCAGTCAGGGGCATGCGGATCAGCAGTCCGCCTGCTGGTATCCCCAACTGGAGACTCGTCATGACTGACATTTTGCTGTCGCTTCAGGATATACATGTCAACTTCCCGGCCCGTAAAAACTGGCTTGGCAAGGTCACCGAGCGCGTGCACGCGCTCAACGGGTTAGATTTACAGATTCGCCAGGGGGAAACATTGGGTATCGTTGGTGAGTCTGGCTGTGGCAAAAGTACGCTGGCTCAACTGCTCATGGGGATGCTCAGGCCGAGTCAGGGGCAATACGCTCGCAGCACAGAAAAACACAGCGGCATGCAAATGGTCTTTCAGGACCCACTTTCGTCGTTGGATCCGCGCTTGCCGGTGTGGCGGATCATTACCGAACCAGTGTGGATCCAAAAGCGCAGCGCCGAACGTCACCGCCGCGCCCTTGCGGAAGAGCTGGCGTTACACGTGGGGATTCGTCCGGAATACCTTGACCGCCTGCCGCACGCGTTTTCCGGCGGGCAGCGCCAGCGCATTGCCATTGCCCGCGCGTTGTCCTCTGAGCCGGATGTGATTGTGCTTGATGAACCCACCTCGGCGCTGGATATTTCCGTACAGGCGCAAATCCTCAACCTGTTGGTGGCGCTACAGGCACGCAGAAACCTGACCTATGTGCTGATCTCGCATAACGTGTCGGTCGTGCGGCATATGAGCGACCGGGTGGCGGTAATGTACCTCGGGCAAATCGTCGAGCTGGGTGACACGCAGCAGGTATTAACCTCTCCCGCGCACCCGTATACACGTCTGTTGCTGGACTCGGTCCCTAAAACCGGTGCACCGCTGGCGGAAGATCTGGTGTTACGTAAAACCGAGTTGCCGGGGAATCGAACCCTACCGCAGGGATGTTATTTCCGCGATCGCTGCCCACTGGCGACTCAGGGATGTGAGAAGAAACAGGCATTATTGAAAAACGAGACCGGGAGTGAAGTCCGCTGCTGGCGGGCAGTTAGCGAAATCTGACCTCACGGGCGTAGTGTGCCTGGTGTATCAGGCGCAATATGCCTTTTTCAGCGCATCCACCAGCATTTCGGATGCAGTCGACAACTTATGATGCGAGGAACGCAGGATCCCAATACGACGCTGGATAACCGGGCCGTCCAGCTCAATACAGGTTGCGCCAAGTTCGGTCATCTGTGTGCGGCACAATGCAGGCACGGCACTGCCGCCTAAACCATTCGCCACCAGGCGTCCAATGGTCACCAACTGGTGACTCTCCAGCGCCACTTCCAGCGCATGGCCGCTTTGTACCAGTTGCTCTTCCAGCATCAGACGTACGGCAGAGGGACGTTGCAAGGTAATAAAATCCAGCGTCAGCAAGTCCTTCCATGCGATGCGTTCCCGGCCAGCCAGACGACTGGTCGGAGGGACGATGGCGATAAAACGATCCATCCCGAGCGGGGTAAAATGCAGGTGTCCGGAGTAGTCCGGTTCAAAGGCAATCCCCATCTCGACCCGCCCTTCGCTGACCATTTCAATCACCTGCTCGTTAATTACGTCGTGCACCGTGACATTGACACCGGCATAGCTGTCGCGAAAGGTCTTGAGCACCGGCGGCAGCACATTCGCGGCAAATGACGGCATCGCAGCAATCGAAATTTTGCCACGTTGCAGTGTAAAGCGCTGGCGCATGGCTTCTTCGGTATTTTCCCAGTCGGCAAGCAGCTGTCGCCCCATGGTCAGCAGCGTTTCGCCCTCCTGCGTCAGGGTCACCTTGCGGGTGGTTCTTAACAGTAAAGCGCCCCCTAACGACTCTTCCAGTCCTTTGATCGCCAGGCTTAACGCGGGTTGCGACATATTCAGCCGTTCACTGGCATGAGCAAAATTCAGAGTGTGAGCTACCGCTAAAAACGCGCGTAACTGTTTGATGCTCATTCTCATTACTCATTCCTTTAACTTGTTGAATACCTTTAATTAACATTAAATTGATAAAAAAACCCAATGAGTGAGTCACAAATTTAAAATTAACAAATCATTTTTCACCCCTAATGATGTCGCCAGGAACAACTGGAGGGGCAAGTGTATGGCTGGACTGGATAAACGGGTCGCCACGTATCAACAGGCGTTGGAAGGGCTGACTGACAACATGACGCTGCTGGCAGGCGGTTTTGGCTTATGCGGTATTCCTGAGAATTTGATTGCAGAAGTGCGCCGTCGGAACGTTCAGGGACTGACCGTGGTGTCGAACAACTGCGGCGTGGACGGGTTTGGCCTCGGCGTGCTGCTGGAAGCACGCCAGGTACGCAAAGTGGTGGCGTCCTATGTCGGTGAAAATGCCCTGTTCGAAAAGCAGGTGCTGAGCGGAGAGCTGGAAGCCATTCTGACGCCACAGGGCACGCTGGCGGAGCAGCTACGAGCCGGTGGTGCGGGCATTCCCGCCTTCTTCACCGCCACCGGGTACGGAACCCCCGTCGCCGAAGGCAAAGAGGTGCGCGAGTTTGCCGGCCGGCCTTACATCATGGAGCAGGCGATTACCGGTGATTTCGCGCTGGTCAAAGGCTGGAAAGCCGACTGGTACGGCAACGTCATCTACCGCCATACCGCACAAAACTTTAACCCACTGATGGCAGCAGCCGGACGCATCACGGTAGTCGAAGTGGAAGAAATTGTCCCTCCCGGCGAGCTGGATCCCGCCGCTATTCACACCCCCGGAATTTTCGTCAATCGCATTATTCAGGGGCAGTTCGAAAAACGTATTGAACAACGCACCCTACGCCATCAAGGAGCCTGACCATGTTAACGCGTGAACAAATGGCGATGCGTGTCGCTCGCGAGCTGCGCGACGGTTATTACGTCAACCTCGGTATCGGTATCCCGACCCTGGTGGCCAATTATATCCCCGACGGCATGGACGTGATGCTGCAATCAGAGAACGGTTTGCTTGGTATGGGGCCGTTCCCTACCGAGGACGACATTGATGCCGACATGATCAACGCCGGTAAGCAAACCGTGACGGCGCGTAAAGGCGCGGCAATTTTCGACTCCGCACAATCCTTCGCCATGATCCGCGGCGGCCACGTCGACCTGACGGTTCTTGGCGCATTCGAAGTGGACACCAATGGCAATATCGCCTCGTGGATGATCCCCGGAAAAATGGTGAAAGGTATGGGCGGCGCGATGGATCTGGTCGCTGGCGCTGAAAACATCATCGTTGTGATGACGCACGCCTCGAAAAGCGGTGAGTCCAAACTGCTTCCCAGTTGCACTCTGCCCTTGACCGGCGTGGCCTGTATCAAGCGCGTGCTGACCGACCTGGCGCTGCTGGAAATTGCCGACGGCGCGTTCATTCTGCGCGAACGGGCGCCGGGCGTCAGCGTGGACGACATTGTTGCCAGAACCGCCGGCAAGCTGATCGTTCCCGATCATGTCCCCGAAATGCACTTCAACTAAGGATCTGACCATGATGGATGTTGTTATTGTCGCAGCAACGCGCACGCCAATTGGCAGTTTTCATGGTGCCCTTGCCCCGCTTTCTGCCGTTGAGTTAGGGACAACGGTCATTCGCGCTCTACTGGAAAAGACCGGGGTTGCACCAGAACAGATAGACGACGTGATTTTAGGTCAGGTTTTAACGACCGGCTGTGGGCAGAATCCGGCCAGACAGACGGCAATTCGTGCCGGTTTGCCGGTAACCACCCCAGCGATGACCCTCAATTTACTGTGCGGTTCAGGACTAAAAGCGGTTCATCTGGCGGTGCAGGCCATTCGCTGCGGCGATGCGGACATCGTGATTGCCGGCGGTCAGGAAAGCATGAGCAATGCACCCTATTTTCTCGACGGTGCCCGCGCAGGATTACGTCTGGGTCATACCAGCCTGAAAGACAGCGTGGTGCATGACGGGCTGTGGGATGCGTTCAACGACTACCATATGGGTATTACCGCCGAAAATCTGGCGGATAAATTCGCCATCAGTCGCGAGCAACAGGATGCCTTCGCCCTGCACTCCCAGCAAAAAGCGGCCGCCGCCCTCGAAGCCGGTCGGTTTAACGCAGAAATCACCCCAGTTAGCGTTCCGCAAGGGAAAAAAGCACCGCGCGTGGTGGAGCGTGATGAGCAACCTCGCCCGGAGACTCAGGCGGAAAAACTGGCGCAGTTGAAACCGGCATTTCGTCCCGGCAACGGCACGGTGACGGCGGGCAATGCGTCTTCCCTAAACGACGGTGCGGCGGCAGTAATGGTAATGAGTGCCGCCAAAGCCGCTGAATTAAACCTTCCGGTGTTGGCAAAAATCACCGGTTACGCCGTCTCGGGCGTTGATCCAGCCATTATGGGGATCGGCCCGGTGGAAGCCTCGCTGAAGTGCCTGAAGCGCGCCGGGTGGACGCTGGATGACGTTGATCTGATCGAAGCCAACGAAGCCTTTGCCGCCCAGGCGCTGGCGGTCGGCGAATCGCTGAATTGGGACAGCAGCAAGGTTAACGTTAACGGCGGTGCAATTGCGCTGGGCCACCCAATCGGGACCTCAGGTTGCCGCATTCTGGTTACCTTGCTACATGAAATGGCGCGGCGCAATGTGGCCAAAGGGCTGGCCACGCTGTGTGTGGGTGGTGGCCATGGCGTGGCGCTAACGGTGGAACGTCCAACAGGAGCACACTATGCAGACTAATCACATTAGCGTACTGGGCGCCGGGCTAATGGGCATCGGCATCGCGACCCACTTTGCCCGTTTTGGTCATCCTATCTGGCTGTTTGATACCGACAGCAACCGTATTGCCGAGATAACGGCTGTTGCCAGCAGTATTCTGGACGAGCTGATTGTCACCGACCAGTTTGCCGCCGCAGATAAAGCATCGGTTCTCACGCGACTGCACGGCACAACCTCTCTGGCGGATATCGCCGCGTCTGGATTATTAATCGAAGCGATCCCGGAACGGCTAGAGCTGAAGCACGCGCTGTACGCACAGCTGGAAGCCGTTATCTCACCCGAAGCGATTATCGCCAGCAACACCAGTGGCCTGCCGCCGGATGCGTTGGCGGAAAAACTCGCGCACCCGGAGCGGTTGCTGATCGCACATTTCTGGAATCCACCGCACTTTATTCCGCTGGTTGAAATCGTGCCGGGCACAGCAACCAAACCTGAATATCTCAGTGAATTGCAGCAATGGCTGGTCGCGATGCAGCTTGAGGCGGTGGTGCTCGATCGCGCCGCACCGGGCTTTGTCGGCAACCGCCTGCAGTTTGCCCTGCTGCGTGAAGCGCTGCATATCGTCAAAAGCGGTATTGCCAGCGCCGAGGTGGTAGACCAGGTGATGCGTGCGTCGCTGGGCCGCCGTTACGCGATGGTCGGTCCGCTGGAAGCGGCGGACATGACCGGACTTGCCACGGTGCAGGATATTTGTCGCCATCTGCTTCCAACACTCGCCACCGGCAGCGACATGATGTCGCTGGTCGCCGACAAGGTTGCTCGCGGTGAAACCGGTTTACGCAGTGGTCAGGGGTTTTATCACTGGGATGATTCGCGCAAGGAATACATCCAGCAACGCAGAGAGCATCAGCTGCGTTTTGCCCTGAAACCGTAACTTCTCTTTCTGTACCCCACTATAACAATGATATTGAGGAGTCATGATGAGTGTATTAATCGCCCTGGCCGCGCTGGGCCTGCTGATGCTGGCAGCCTATCGCGGATACAGCGTCATCCTGTTTGCCCCCATCGCGGCATTAGGTGCTGTTTTGCTGACTGAACCCAGCGCCGTCGGTCCTGCCTTTACCGGCCTGTTTATGGAAAAAATGGTCGGTTTTGTGAAGCTGTACTTCCCGGTGTTCTTACTGGGTGCAGTGTTTGGCAAGTTAATCGAATTATCGGGTTTTTCCCGTTCAATCGTCGCCGCCGCCATCAACATCCTCGGGCGGCGTCACGCCATTCCGGTGATCGTGCTGGTGTGCGCGCTGCTGACTTACGGCGGTGTCTCGCTGTTCGTGGTGGCGTTTGCGGTGTATCCGTTTGCCGCTGAGCTGTTCCGTCAGAGCAACATTCCGAAGCGACTGATCCCGGCAACCGTGGCGCTGGGCGCCTTCTCTTTCACCATGGATGCACTGCCCGGTACACCGCAGATCCAGAACATTATCCCGACCAGCTTCTTTGGCACCAACGCCTGGGCCGCGCCCTGGCTGGGGCTGATAGGCTCGCTGTTTATTATCTTTGTCGGCCTGATTTACCTTGAGCGTCAGCGCCGAAAAGCGCAGGCAAAGAACGAGGGCTATGGCACCGAACTGCTTAACGAACCGGAAACGCCGGATAATATTAATCTGCCAAACCCGATTATTGCGATTTCGCCGCTGATTCTGGTGGGGGTGTTTAACCTGTTGTTCACCCGCTGGATCCCGGTGTTTTATGGCTCGACTCATCAACTGGAGCTACCGGGTCTTGCCAAACCGATTACCACTGAAGTCGGCAAAATTACCGCTATCTGGGCGGTGGAAGCCGCGCTGATTGCCGGGATCCTGCTGGTCGTGATTTTTGGTTTTCGCAATATAAAAGGTCGCCTGGCGGAAGGCAGCCGAACGGCGGTGGGCGGTGCGATCCTCGCGGCAATGAATACCGCTTCAGAATACGGTTTTGGCGCAGTGATCGCCGCGTTGCCGGGCTTCCTGGTGCTGTCAAAAGCGCTAGCGGCCATTCCCGACCCGTTGCTCAACGAAGCCATCAGCATCACCACTCTGGCCGGGATCACCGGTTCAGCATCCGGCGGGATGAGTATTGCGCTGGCGGCAATGTCCGACACCTTTATCGCCGCCGCACATGCCGCCAACATTCCACTGGAAGTCTTTCACCGCGTGGCCTCTATGGCCAGTGGTGGCATGGATACTCTGCCGCATAACGGGGCGGTAATCACGCTGCTGGCCATCACCGGTCTCAGTCACCGTCAGGCATATGGCGGGATCTTCGCCATCACCATAATCAAAAGTCTGGCCGTTCTGTTTGTGATCGGCGTCTTCTACACCACCGGCATTGTTTAAGGAGAATCATCATGAACTTAACGGGAAAAGTGGCCCTGGTTACCGGCTCCACCAGCGGTATTGGATTAGGCATTGCGCAGGTGCTGGCGAAAGCCGGCGCCACTCTGATTCTTAACGGCTTTGGTGATGCTGAAGCGGCAAAAGATGCCGTGGCGAAGTATGGCAAAACACCGGGGTATCACGGGGCGGATCTCAGCGATGCAGCGCAAATTACCGAGATGATGCGCTACGCCGACAGCGAGTTCGGCGGCGTGGATATTCTGGTCAACAACGCCGGGATCCAGCATGTTTCACCGCTGGAGACGTTCCCGGTCGATAAATGGAATGCGATCATCGCGATTAATCTGTCCTCCGTTTTTCACACTACCCGTCTGGCGCTGCCCGGCATGCGTCAACGCAACTGGGGCCGCATCATTAATATCGCCTCTGTGCACGGGCTGGTGGCGTCAAAAGAAAAATCGGCCTATGTCGCGGCTAAACACGGCGTGGTGGGGCTAACCAAGACCACCGCACTTGAGACGGCGCAGACCGGCATAACCTGTAACGCACTGTGTCCCGGCTGGGTGCTGACGCCGCTGGTACAACAGCAGATCGACAAGCGCATTGCCGAGGGCACCGCGCCGGATGTTGCGCGCGATGCTCTGCTCGCGGAGAAGCAACCGTCACGCGAGTTTGTCACCCCGGAACAACTGGGAGAGCTGGCGCTGTTCTTATGTTCAGACGGTGCGGCGCAGGTGCGCGGTGTGGCGTGGAATATGGACGGCGGTTGGGTGGCGCAGTAAGTTATGTCAGCCGGATGCGCTCTCGCATCCGGCACATCATCGTTAAGACTTCAGCTGGTAATCCAGCGTAATTTCCGCGTTCAGAACCTGTGACACCGGACATCCGGCTTTCGCTTTCTGGATAATACCGTCAAAGGTTGCGGCATCAATGCCGGGCACGGAAACGTCACTGTGCAGCGCCACTTTGGTGATGGCAAAACCCGCATCCACCTTATCCAGAGAAACATCGGCAGTGGTATCAATGGCGTCTGGCGTGAAGCCCGCCTCACCCAGCATTAACGAAAGCGCCATCGAGAAGCAGGCCGCATGAGCCGCGCCAATCAACTCTTCAGGATTGGTGCCTTTCGCACCTTCAAATCGCGTATTAAACCCATACGGCTGCTGGTTCAACACGCCACTTTCGGTCGACACGGTCCCTTTACCGCGTTTAATGTCGCCTTCCCAGTGTGCCTGACCTTTCTTATGGATAGTCATTACCGCTCTCCTGTGTTGTCGTCGGAGTAACAAGTATAGGACGCTGAGGGAAACACATGACGCATATTGGATAGTTCTGTATTAACTGCTTAAGCATTGACCTTTCAGATGAAATGACCGACCATCCAGAAAGCCGTTATTTTAGACACCGGCTGTTAATCAGGTTGTATTTCGTCCGCGCTTACGCGGGCTCGCCCTTGAAACCAGTAACAGGATTAAGGAGTTAGAATGAAATCGAACCGTCAGGCCCGTCATGTTCTCGGACTGGACCACAAAATCTCCAATCAACGTAAAACCGTAACCGAAGGCGACAAAACCAGCGTGGTCAACAACCCTACCGGAAGAAAACGCCGCGCTGACGCCAAGTAATACCCCGCACGTTATACTGAATAATGATGATATACACCATTGCAACCGCAGTGGTGTTTTTGCTTATAAAACCCCTTAACCCATTCACAATGCTTTATACTTCGGCCGTTTCCCTGGCGGAAGGCAACCTACGATCATAAACAGTGCCAGGGAGGGTTATTCAAAAAAGAGTGAGTGACATGGAAAACGAAACTAACAAACTGCGTTCCCTTTACATCCCTTACGCTGGCCCGGTACTGCTGGAATTTCCCTTACTGAACAAAGGGAGTGCTTTCAGTGTGGAAGAACGCCGTAACTTCAACCTGCTGGGGTTACTGCCGGAAGTGGTCGAGACGATTGAAGAGCAGGCCGAACGCGCCTGGATCCAATATCAGGGATTCAAAACGGAAATCGACAAACATATCTACCTGCGCAACATTCAGGATACCAACGAAACCCTGTTTTACCGACTGGTACAAAACCATCTTGATGAGATGATGCCGGTTATCTATACCCCGACGGTGGGTGCCGCCTGTGAGCGTTTCTCCGAGATTTATCGTCGCGCGCGCGGCGTGTTTATCTCCTACCAGAACCGCCATAACATGGACGATATCCTGCAAAACGTCCCGAACCACAATATCAAAGTTATCGTCGTGACCGACGGTGAACGTATTCTGGGTCTTGGCGACCAGGGGATCGGCGGGATGGGCATTCCTATCGGCAAACTGTCGCTGTACACCGCCTGTGGCGGCATCAGCCCGGCCTACACTCTGCCGGTAGTGCTGGATGTCGGTACCAACAATCAGCAGTTGCTGAACGATCCGCTGTATATGGGCTGGCGTAATCCGCGCATCACCGACGATGAATACTACGAATTTGTTGATGAGTTCATCCAGGCGGTGAAACATCGCTGGCCCGAAGTGCTG
Organism: Citrobacter sp. KH_055_1; assembly: GCF_057838705.1. NCBI lineage: Bacteria > Pseudomonadati > Pseudomonadota > Gammaproteobacteria > Enterobacterales > Enterobacteriaceae > Citrobacter > Citrobacter sp. KH_055_1. The sequence goes on along the minus strand of NZ_CM174473.1, from coordinate 2,288,452 downwards.
CTGCAGTTTGAAGACTTCGCGCAGAAAAACGCCATGCCGTTGCTGACCCGCTATCGTGATGAAATTTGCTCGTTTAATGACGATATTCAGGGCACGGCGGCGGTTACCGTCGGGACGCTGATTGCGGCCAGCCGCGCGGCGGGCAGCCAGTTGAGCGAACAAAATATTGTCTTCCTTGGTGCGGGGTCCGCCGGTTGCGGGATTGCCGAGCAGATCATCGCGCAGATCCAGCGTGAAGGATTAAGCGAAGAGGCCGCGCGTCAGCGTGTGTTTATGGTTGACCGCTTTGGTCTGTTAACCGACAAAATGCCGAACCTGCTCTCGTTCCAGACCAAACTGGTGCAAAAACGCGAAAACCTGCAGCACTGGGATACGAAAGAAGATGTGCTGTCTCTGCTCGACGTGGTTCGCAACGTGAAGCCGGACATTCTGATTGGTGTCTCCGGTCAGACGGGCCTGTTTACCGAAGAAATTATTCGCGAGATGCACAAGCACTGTCCGCGCCCAATCGTCATGCCGCTGTCTAACCCGACATCGCGCGTGGAAGCCACACCGCAGGATATTATTGCCTGGACCGAAGGCAATGCGCTGGTGGCTACCGGTAGCCCGTTTGCCCCGGTCGCCTGGAAAGATAAAATCTACCCGATTGCCCAGTGTAACAACGCCTATATCTTCCCGGGTATCGGTCTTGGCGTGATCGCCTCTGGCGCCAAGCGCATCACTGATGAAATGCTGATGTCGGCCAGCGAAACGCTGGCACAATATTCACCGCTGGTGTTGAACGGCGAAGGGCTGGTATTACCGGAACTGAAGGATATTCAGACCGTTTCCCGCGCCATAGCCTTTGCCGTAGGTAAAATGGCCCAGCAGCAAGGCATGGCAGTGAAAACATCGGCTGAAGCCCTGCAGCAGGCGATTGACGAGAATTTCTGGCAAGCAGAATATCGCGACTACCGTCGTACCTCTATCTGACGGTTTACCCGGCGGCGCCCTGCCGCCGGGTGTTCAACACTTGCACAATTCAGCGACTTGCGATTACACTTTCACCATCGATTAACATTCGGGAAAAACTAAGGAGGATACTTATGCTGTACTGTGAACGTTTGATCGTTTCACATGCTTTTGGCGATCGCCAGTGCTCAAGCGTTATCGGTATCGTGCTGCGATAACTTCTGCTTGAGCGAAGCTAACTTCTAAATCCCCTTCTCTCGGGCTTACCGGGTTATCGTCAGCGATGTTTGACGAGGCGTTTTTACGTCTGTAACTCTTGAGTAAGCAACAATGAGCACATTACTAACCGCACAATCCTTACACGTTGATACGGCATTTGGCACGCTATTCGACGATCTCACTTTTACCCTGAAAAAAGGCGACCGCATTGGGCTTATCGGCTACAACGGCTGCGGCAAAAGCACGCTGTTAAAACTGCTGGATGGCACGATTTCTCCCACCAGCGGATCCATTGCCCAGGCACATCACTGTCATCTTGCGCGCGTAGAACAGCATTTGCCGGATGAGATCCTGCCGCTAACACTCCAGGAAGCCGTACTGGCACAACTTCCCGAGCATGAACGCGCGGGTCAGCAATGGCGGGTTGAGTCACTACTCGCAGAAATGGGCTTTACGCCGGAGAATTTGCACCTCACCGCACAAACGCTGAGCGGCGGCCAGCACACGCGCCTGCTGCTGGCCCGCGCGCTGATGCGCAATCCCGACCTGCTGTTGCTGGATGAACCGGGTAACCATCTGGATTTGCCCACATTGCTGTGGCTGGAGCAGTTTTTACAGCGCTGGTCCGGCAGTTTTGTGGTGGTGTCTCACGATCCACAATTGCTGGATGCAGTGACGCACGGAACGTGGATCCTCCGGGATCATTCCCTGCATGCGTTCGATCTCCCCTGTAGTGCGGCGCGCCAAGCGTTGATGGACAGAGATGCCAGCGATGCCTTGCGCCATAAGGCAGAACAAAAGGAAATCGATCGCGTTACTGCCAGCGCCAAACGTCTGGCCACCTGGGGACGGGTCTACGACAACGAAGATTTGTCTCGCAAAGCCAAACAGATGGAAAAACAAGTGCAGCGCCTGAAGGATGACCAGACGGATGTCACCGCCGGAAGTCAGTGGTCACTAACATTGAATGGCGATGCCCTGCGTGCTGACCGCTTGCTGGAAATGACAGACCTCCCCGTCTCTCCGGCAGCGGATGCGGCAACGCTGTTTTCCATTGCCGGTATTCGCATCAAAAGCGGCGATCGCGTGGCGATTGTCGGGCGTAACGGCTGTGGAAAATCGTCGCTATTAAAGCTTATCTGGCAGCAATATCAGACGCAAATGACCTCGACATCGCTGGTGCTGCACCCGCGGGTGACGCTGGGGTATTACGACCAGTCGCTCAACCAGCTTGCGGATAACGATTCGTTGTTCGAGGCTCTCGAGCCGTTTGCCCCGCAGCCGGATGTGCGCAAAATGGCACTGATTAGCGCGGGGTTCCCGTGGGTCCGCCACGCTCAACGGGTCAGCACCTTAAGCGGCGGCGAACGTTCGCGCCTGCTGTTTATCGGGCTGACGCTTGCCCGCTACAGCCTGTTGATGCTCGACGAGCCGACCAACCATCTGGATATGGAAGGCAAAGAAGCGCTGGCGCACACGCTGCAACACTTCAGCGGCGGCGTGCTGCTGGTCAGTCATGACCGTCAGCTTATCCGCCAAAGCTGCAACCGCTTCTGGTTTATTGATGAGGGTGAACTTAGCGAATGGCACGACCTGGAAGCGATTAACGCCCGCATTCAGGAAACCGCCAGTGAGCTAGCGGCGAGCAAAACGGTGGCAGAGGTTGTTCCTGATCCTCATCATCATGGCGACGAAATACTGGAGAAACTTCTCGAGCTGGAGCTGCGGCTGTCTGATGACCTGGCACGCAAAACCAAACATCAAAAACCGCAGTTGCAGGCACAATGGCGCAAGGAGATTGAGCATCTGAATTCACTACTGGAGTAAAACGGTTGCCGGATGGCGGCATTATGTCGCCGTCTGGCGAATCTTGCGCGCCGCTTTCCATTTATCCCCCTGCCCGCTTTTCCTTTTACCGCACTCGCTGCACACTTTGGCAAAATTCGGCTATTAGTGTTGCGTTCAGCGGAACATTAATGATAGTGTTCCTCTTGAGGGAACAAGGAAGGTATGGATGATCATGAACTTCAGACACAAAGGATTGCGCGACTTGTTTCTTCAGGGGCGAACATCAGGCGTGACGGCGAAGCATGTCCGGCGATTGCGGCACCGACTTGCCGTTATTGATGCAGCGAGCCATGTAACAGATATCAATATGCCTGGTTATAAACTGCATGCGTTAACGGGCGATCGCGACGGCGTTTGGTCGATTTCTGTTTCAGGCAACTGGCGTATTACGTTTGAATTCGTCAATGGCGATGCATATATACTGGATTACGAGGACTATCATTGATGAAAATGGCTAATCATCCCCGTCCGGGGGATATTATTCAGGAAGCGCTGGATGAGTTAAACGTCAGCCTGCGCGAATTTGCCAGAGCAATGGAGATTGCCCCCTCAACCGCGAGCCGACTGTTAACGGGCAAGGCAGCATTAACCCCGGAAATGGCGATCAAACTTTCAGTGGTGATCGGCAGTTCGCCCGAAATGTGGTTGAATCTGCAGAATGCCTGGAGTCTGGCTGAAGCGCAAAAAAGCGTGGATATCTCACGTCTGCGCAAACTGGTAGCACAGTAACGGTATTGTAGGCTGGATAAACCTGCGCTATCCGGCAGGTTTTAATGGACAAAAAAATGGCGCTACATCGGTAGCGCCATTTTTATCAGCAGAACGTCAATGGGTTATTGCAGCCCTTGCTCGTTCTCTTTTTTGGCTTCGGCTTTTTCGACTTCGCGATACCAGCGTGGGTGATGCTTCTTCGCCCAGCGGCGGCTGACCTTCCCTTCGACCATGCCTTTAATCGATCCTTTCACCCAAAATGCCATGTACATATGGATGAGGATGGCGTGCATCAAAATAATACCCGCCGCAGCGTGGATCAGCAGGCTGTAACGCACAACCTGCATTGGGAAGAACTGCGCAAAGTACGGACGCCAGATAATCACCCCGGTGATCAACAGCACAAAAATCATGCTCATGATCGACCAGAACATCATTTTTTGTCCGGCGTTGTACTTACCGACGTCCGCCACTTTGTGTTCATTGCCCTTCAGCACTTCCACAATGTTTTTCAGCCACGGAATATCTTTCTTATCCGGGATGTTGTGGTGCACAAAGCGCACAAACATGAACATCAGCGCGACGAAAATCAGCAGACCGAAGAATGGGTGCAAAATGCGGCCCATTTGCGGTGTACCGAAGGTCTGCGTCAGCCATTGCAGCGTCGGGAAGAAAAACGAAATCCCCGACAGCGACACCAGAAAGAAGCAGATCACCACTGTCCAGTGACAGGCGCGGTCGATAAACTTCGTGCGCACAATCATTTTCGACTTACTCATGATGATCCTCCTCGTCGTCGTCCACTTCCTTGTTCGGGCCAATACCGATGTAGTGATAAATCAGCCCGGCGAAGGTGGCGATAAATCCGGCGGCGGCCAGCGGTTTCAGTGCCCCTTTCCACAGATTGATAGAAGTATCTATCTGCGGATCTTTTGGCAAACCGTGGTACAACTCCGGCTGGTTGGCGTGATGCAGGACGTACATAACGTGCGTTCCACCCACACCCTGCGGGTTGTAGACACCGGCATGTTCGTAGCCGCGCGATTTCAGTTTTTCCACGCGCTGCTCGGCCATTTCCAGCATCTCTTGCTTGGTGCCGAAATGTATCGCCCCGGTCGGACACGTTTTCACGCAGGCAGGTTCCTGCCCGACGCTCACGCGATCCACACACAGCGTACATTTATACACGCGGTTATCCTCTTTATTGAGGCGCGGAATATTAAATGGACACCCGGCAATACAATAACCGCAGCCAATGCAATGCTCAGACTGGAAATCGACAATCCCGTTGGCGTACTGGATGATGGCTCCGGCAGAGGGGCACGCCTTCAGGCAGCCCGGATCTTCACAGTGCATACAGCCGTCTTTACGAATCAGCCATTCCAGCTTGCCATTCTGTTCGGTTTCGGTAAAACGCATCACCGTCCAGGATTTGGCGCTGAGATCGGCCGGGTTGTCGTACACCCCGACGCAATGGCCGACTTCATCACGGATATCGTTCCACTCTGAACACGCCACCTGACAGGCCTTACAGCCAATACAGGTGGAAACGTCGATCAGCTTCGCGACTTCTGCTTTGTAATCACGTGCCTGAGGAGGCGGCGTGATGGAGTTGGTAGCGGACCGTTTAATGATGTCCTGCGTTTCCATAGACATATGATCGCCTCCCTTACGCCTTCTCGATGTTAACTAAAAACGCTTTGTATTCCGGCGTTTGCGAGTTTGCATCACCGACATTTGGCGTCAGGGTGTTGGCGATAAAGCCTTTACGCGCGACTCCTTCAAAGCCCCAGTGAATCGGGATCCCCACCGTCTCAACCTGCTGACCGTTGACGTTCAGCGAGCGCAGACGACGCGTCACCACCGCAACCGCACGAATGAATCCGCGCTTGCTGCTGACTTTCACGTGATCGCCGTTAGCAATCCCTTTCGCTGCCGCCAGCGTTTCGCTGATTTCCACAAACTGCTCTGGCTGGGCAATCGCATTCAACAACGCGTGCTTGGTCCAGGTGTGGAAATGTTCGGTCAGACGATAGGTCGTACCAACGTATGGGAAGTCATTCTTGTTCCCCATACGTAACGCATCCGCTTCGTACAGACGCGCTGCCGGGTTAGAGATGACGTTCGGGTGCAGCGGGTTGGTGCCCAGCGGCGTTTCCATCGGCTCGTAGTGTTCCGGGAACGGCCCTTCCGCCAGCTTGTCGATGGCGAACAGACGACCCAGACCTTCTGGCTGCATGATAAACGGATTGGTCGCGCTGCCCGGCGGTGCGTTGTTGAAGTCCGGGATATCGTTACCCGTCCACTTCGTTCCGTTCCACTTGATCAGCATGCGCTTCGGATCCCATGGTTTACCCTGCGGATCGACCGATGCGCGGTTATACAGCACGCGGCGGTTCAATGGCCATGCCCAGGCCCAACCCAGCGTATTCCCCAGTCCCGACGGATCAGAGTTATCGCGGTTAGCCATCTGGTTGCCCTGCTCGGTCCAGCTACCGGTATAAATCCAGCAGGAAGATGCCGTGGAACCATCATCACGCAGTAGCGCAAAGCTATTCAGCAACTGGCCTTTCTTCGCCACCAGCACGCCGTTGGCATCATAGAGATCTTCCAGCGCATAGCCGTTGTTCTCTTTCGCCACTTCTTCTGAATGCGGTTCGTCCGGCTGCTTGTAGCTCCAGCTCATTTTCAGTACCGGTTCTACGCCTTTACCGCCTTCGGTGCGGTACATATTGCGCAGACGATGGTAAATACCGGCCAAAATTTCGCCGTCATTGCGCGCTTCGCCCGGTGCATCCTGACCTTTCCAGTGCCACTGCAGCCAACGTCCGGAGTTGGCAATCGAGCCGTCCTCTTCCGCAAAGCAGGTTGATGGCAGACGGAATACTTCAGTCTGGATAGTCGATGGATCGACATCGTTCGATTCGCCGTGGTTTTGCCAGAACGTGGAGGTTTCGGTCACCAGCGGATCGATAACCACCAGATACTTCAGCTTGCTCAGAGACTGCACCACTTTGTTTTTGTCCGGGAAGGACGCAACCGGGTTAAAGCCCTGACAGATGTAGCCGGTGACTTTCCCGCTATCCATCATGTTGAAGTATTTAATGACGTCGTAGGACTGATCCCACTTCGGCAGCCAGTTAAAGCCCCAGTCGTTGTCTTTCTGCGCCGCATCGCCGTAGAAAGATTTCATCAGGCTAACGAAGAACTTAGGATAGTTACTCCAGTAGTTCACCTGATCGGCCAGCGTGGCTTTTGGCGTATTCGCCGCCAGATACGTTTGCAGATCGGTCTGTTTCTCAGACGGCAGCGTCAGATAGCCCGGCAGGCTGGTAGACAGCAGACCTAAGTCGGTTAACCCCTGAATGTTGGAGTGACCGCGCAAAGCGTTGACGCCGCCACCGGCCATCCCCATGTTACCCAACAGCAACTGGATCATCGCCATGGTGCGGATGTTCTGCGCACCCACGGTATGCTGAGTCCAGCCCAGTGCGTACAGGAAGGTGGTGGTACGATCGGCCGCGCTGGTAGAGGCCAGCACTTCACACACTTTCAGGAAGTCGGCTTTTGGCGTACCGCAGATGTTTTCCACCACGTCCGGCGTATAGCGGGAAACGTGCTGTTTCAGCAAGTTCCAGACACAGCGCGGATGGGACAGCGTTTCATCGCGTTTGGCATAGCCGTTTTCATCGAACTGGTAGTTCCACGACGATTTATCGTATTGACGTTTTTCTGCGTCGTAGCCGCTGAACAGACCATCTTCGAAAGCAAAATCATCCCGCACCAGCAGGCTGGCGTTGGTGTAGTGCTTAACGTATTCAGCGTTAATTTTGTTGTTTTCAATCAGGTACAGCAACACACCGGAAAGGAACGTAATGTCCGTACCGGAACGAATCGGCGCGTAAATATCCGCGACGGAGGCTGTACGTGTAAAACGGGGATCGACAACAATCAGCGTGGCATCATTGTTGTTCTTGGCTTCCATCGCCCAGCGGAATCCCACCGGATGTGCTTCAGCGGCGTTACCGCCCATCACCATCACGACGTTAGCGTTTTTGATATCAACCCAGTGGTTGGTCATCGCACCGCGACCAAATGTTGGAGCAAGACTTGCTACCGTTGGTCCGTGTCAGACGCGCGCCTGGTTATCTACCGCCAGCATGCCGAGTGAGCGCACAAATTTTTGCGTCAGCATGCCAGTTTCATTACTTGCCGCAGATGCGCACAGCATCCCGGTTGAAAGCCAGCGGTTTACCGTTACGCCCTGCTCATTCTTCTCAATGAAGTTGGCGTCACGGTCAGCTTTCATTAATTTTGCAATGCGGGTGAATGCTTCATCCCAGCTAATGCGCTGCCATTTATCGGAACCCGGTGCGCGATATTCAGGATAACGTAAACGGTTTTCACTGTGTACGTAGTCCAGCAATCCTGCGCCCTTCGGACATAATGCCCCACGGCTCACCGGATGATCCGGATCCCCCTCGATATGGTAAATCGATTCTTTGGCATTTTTTGCTCCATCACCCAGGCTATACATTAATAGCCCGCAACCTACGGAACAGTATGTGCAGGTGTTTCGGATCTCTTTCGCGCGTATCAGCTTGTAATTTCGCGCCTGAGCCAGAGCCATCTTGGGTGCAAAACCCAGTGCGGCTACTGTTGTTCCCGCCATACCGCCCGCGCAGATTTTAAAGAATTGTCTGCGGCTGACGTCCATTGCTTTCCTCTTTTTTGCAGGGATGCGTACACTGGCACCTTCTCGTTGCACTAAAGCGGCAGCTTGAAAGGTGATGCGTACAACTTCGCGACGAAACTAACAGCTATATCCATAAATTTTTTGCGTCAAATCAATAACGAAACGGTTCCGCTACTAAATAGTGCAGTTTGTTTAACCCTCATACCCACAAGGGGTTAGCCAAAAGCTAATTCGTTAGCGTGCTACGACCTAAAAGTGCTATACATTTCAGCTCCATTTTTTTGCCAGTACTATGGACAGACAAACCGAATGACAAAACAAAAAGCAACGTTGATTGGGCTTATCGCCATCATACTCTGGAGCACCATGGTTGGGCTGATCCGTGGCGTTAGCGAGGGACTGGGGCCTGCAGGCGGCGCTGCCATGATCTTTTCTTTAAGCGGTCTGCTGCTAATATTCACCGTTGGCTTCCCGAATATCCGTCAGTTTCCTGTTCGCTATTTAATCGCCGGCAGCGTACTGTTCGTTAGCTATGAAATATGTTTAGCGTTAGCGCTGGGCTATGCCGCCACCCGCCACCAGGCGATTGAGGTCGGTATGGTTAATTATCTCTGGCCCAGCCTGACCATATTGTTTGCGATATTATTTAATGGTCAAAAAACAACCTGGCTGGTTATCCCCGGATTAATCGTGGCATTGACCGGCGTTTGCTGGGTATTAGGTGGAGATAATGGACTTAACTTAGGTGAAATTATCAGCAACGTCGCCAGTAGCCCGCTCAGTTATTTTCTCGCTTTTCTTGGCGCATTTATCTGGGCGACCTATTGCACTGTGACCAATAAATATGCAAAAGGCTTTAACGGCATCACCGTGTTCGTTTTACTGACGGCCACCAGTTTGTGGATTTATTATTTTATTACGCCACAACCTGAGATGGTGTTCAGCACGCCAGTGACCATTAAACTGTTTACCGCCGCATTAACCTTAGGATTTGCCTATGCGGCGTGGAATATAGGTATCCTGCACGGGAACGTCACGGTTATGGCCGTTGGCTCTTATTTCACACCGGTCCTCTCTTCAGCACTTGCCGCCGTGCTGCTGAGCGCCCCGCTGTCATTTTCGTTCTGGCAAGGTGCACTGATGGTCTGTGCTGGCTCTTTGCTGTGCTGGCTGGCAACACGCCGCGCCTGAAAAAAGACGCCGGGTGGAGCCTAAAAACAAAATCCGGTTATATTATCGTCACATTAATGGATATTTATTGTTCATTCTGCTTGTGTTTTATGTTTTATTTTGTTTAATTAAATGTTAAATATATGGTAATTAATTAACCCATGAAAGTATTGCATGGTTATCTATATCCCTCTAAATGTATATATTACACATGAGCAATTAACGCTAATTAAACCATAGTCAGCATAATAGTTCCTTGTGTAAATATACCCATATCGATAAATCACATATTGCGACTAATATAATCAGTTGTATTAAGTAGATCTAGATCACACAACTTCAAATATTCTGCAATATTATGAAACTTATTATTGAACTCATACCACAAGGTCATTTAAAAATAGTTCGCCATTGACGAACCCCTTCGTTTAGCAATGGTTTAGGAATCACACCAAGAAGAAAATTATAAGGATTATTTAGAATGAAACTTAAATTAGTTGCAGTGGCAGTGACTTCCCTGTTGGCAGCAGGTGCGGTAAACGCAGCTGAGGTATATAACAAAGACGGCAACAAACTGGATCTGTACGGTAAAGTTCACGCTCAGCATTACTTCTCTGACGACAACGGCAGCGATGGCGACAAAACTTACGCACGTATGGGCTTCAAAGGCGAAACCCAGATCAACGACCAGTTGGTTGGTTATGGCCAGTGGGAATACGAATTTAAAGGCAACCGTTCTGAAAGTCAGGGTTCCGAAGCAGACAAAACCCGTCTGGCATTCGCTGGCCTGAAATTCGCTGAATACGGTTCTTTCGACTACGGCCGTAACTACGGCGTAGCTTACGACATCGGCGCATGGACCGACGTTCTGCCTGAGTTCGGTGGTGATACCTGGACCCAGACTGACGTGTTCATGACCCAGCGTGCTACCGGCGTTGCAACCTACCGTAACACCGACTTCTTCGGTCTGGTTGAAGGTCTGAACTTTGCCGCGCAGTACCAGGGTAAAAATGACCGTAGCGACGTTCAAGAAGCGAATGGCGACGGTTTCGGTCTGTCTACCACTTATGAGTACGAAGGCTTCGGTGTAGGTGCAACCTATGCGAAATCTGACCGTACCGACGAGCAGAACAACCGTAACAACATCTTCAAAGCTAATGGTGAAAACGCTGAAGTATGGGCTGCTGGCCTGAAATATGATGCGAACAACATCTACCTGGCAACCACATACTCTGAAACCCGCAACATGACCACTTATGGTTCCAACGTTGCCGGTATCGCTGAGAAAGCGCAGAACTTTGAAGCTGTGGCTCAGTACCAGTTCGACTTCGGTCTGCGTCCGTCCATCGCTTACCTGAAATCCAAAGGTAAAGACATTGCCGTCTTCGGCGACCAGGATCTGGTTGAATACGTAGACCTGGGTGCGACCTACTACTTCAACAAAAACATGTCCACCTTCGTTGATTACAAAATCAACCTGCTGGATGACAACAACTTCACACGTATTGCTGGTGTAAGCACCGACAACGTTGTGGCTGTTGGCCTGAACTACCAGTTCTAATTTTGTTGTAAGTGAAATACAAAGCCAGTCCTCTACGGGCTGGCTTTTTCTCTTGAAGTAGACTCGGTCATAAGGAGTATGACGTGCAGACGTTCACAGGTCGTTGTCTTTGCGGACAAAGTCATTTTACCGTTAACGTCGACATGCTTGATGTCTATGCCTGCCACTGCACGCTGTGCCAGAAGTGGTCTGGCGGCATCGCCATGTATCTGGAAGCCAGCGGTCATCCGCTGATGTCGCCAGAATCTACGGAACCTTCGCACTTTCCTTCTTCAAATCGTGGTGAACGTTTCTTCTGTTCCGGTTGCGGGTGCCCGCTGTGGTTTACGCTGACCGACAGCGAACGCTACTTTATTCCGTGGACATTGCTGGAACTGAACGAAGTAGACCGCCGCCGCCTGATTTTAGCGGCAGAGATCTACACCGAAACACAGCCTGCGTTCTGGAGACTGACGGGGCAATACGCTCGACTGAGTGGAAAAGAAGTCGAAGAGATGGATTACCCCTGCCATTTAGCCCACTAGTTATTGCTGTTTCACTTTTGCCAGACTGAACCACATTCCTACCGCCAGGACGATCAGCATGCTGCCCGCGCTGCTCAATGCCACGCTATGCGACCAGGTAAAGGCGTCTCTGGCGGCCGTCAACAGCGCCTCACTGAGTGAGGGCGGAAGCGAGTGCGCCAGCTGTACCGCTTCCCCCATCGATGATGAGGCGCGCTCAAGCTCCTGCGGGTTAAGTCCTGCAGGCGGCAGAATTGACGCGGAAAAACTGCGGCTTAGCAGTAAACCAAAAATCGCGATCCCCAGCCCCGCACCCAACTCGTAGGCCATGGTTTCGATAGCCCCGGCAGCGGCCGCTTTTTCTGCGGGTGCCGCCGCCATAATGGCCGCCGTGGAGGCTAACAGCGCGCTGGCGGCACTGAAGCCCAACAGGGCCATTAATATCCAGGCCTGGATCTGCTGGGTGCTAAAATCAGTCATCGCCAGCCCATAGAAGCTGACGGCACTCAGCGCCATGCCCGCGGTAGCCACGCAACGTAGTCCCAGGCGCGATACCAGCATCCCGGCAATCGGCCCGCTGAATCCACTGGCCAGCATCACTGGCAGCATAAAGAGACCCGCCTGATACGGTGTTAATCCGTGCACAAACTGCAGTTCCTGGGCCATTAATAGTTCAAAGCCTACCAGGGTTATCATCGCAGTCATTGCCATGACAACGCCGCTTAAGATAATGCGATGGGTAAACAGTCGCATATCGATCATCGGGCGCGATGCGGCAAGCTGGATGCGCACGAACTGCCCCAGCAGTAAAGCGCCCACCAACAGCGTCAGCACAATCACGCCCGTCGCGGTGTGTCCCTTCAGCGCCGTTTTCGCGCTATACACCAGCAGCAGAATGGCGACAATCAGCATAATCGCATGACCGAAATTTAATGACTGATCGCGACGACCGGTTTGGCGCGGAACGTAACGCGCGGTCAATGCCATCACCACTAACACAATCGGCACATTGATTAAGAATACAGAACCCCAATAGAAGTGCTCCAGCAGCATACCGCCAACCAGCGGACCAAATGCTGCCCCGCCGGAACCGACCGCCGCCCAGACGCCAAGCGCCATATTACGGTGGCGCTGTTCAGCAAAGGTCGCACGAATACCGGCCAGCGTCGCCGGGACGATCATTGCCGCACCAATTGCCAACACGGCGCGCGTGGCGATAAGCCATCCGGCGGTATGGGCAAAGGCTGCAGCCAGCGAGGCTAGACCAAACAGGCCTCCGCCCAGCAGCAGCAGGCGTTTAAAGCCAATGCGATCGCCCAGTGCCCCCATCGGCAGCACCATCCCTGCCATCACCAGGGAATAAATATCAATGATCCACAGCAGCTCGTTACCACTGGCACCCAGCGTCATACTCAGCGTGGGCGCGGCAACGTGCAGCACCGTTGCATCAATCGCAACAGGGATGTAGACCAGCACAATAATCACTAACGTTAACCACTGACGAAACATAAAACTCCCTACAAAACTTAAACTGGACACATGTCCAGCTTTAACGATCCTACGGAAAATTGAACATATGTCCAACTTTTTGTTAGACTGCTTTCAACGTAGGTAGAGGGGGATGTATGAGCTATTTGAATCGGGATGAACGTCGGGAAGTGATCCTGCAGGCGGCAATGCGCGTCGCGCTGGAAGAAGGGTTTAGCGCCATGACGGTACGACGCATTGCAACCGAGGCTAAAGTGGCGACCGGCCAACTGCATCACCATTTCACGTCAGCCGGTGAGCTTAAGTCTCAGGCGTTTGTTCGTCTGATTCGTACCCTGCTTGATGCGGAACAGGTCAGCGAAGGTGCGACCTTCCGCGAGCAACTCCACGCTATGCTTGGCAGTGATGACGGCGGGTTTGAGCCGTACATTAAACTCTGGCGAGAAGCGCAGATCCTGGCTGACAAAGACCCCGAAATCAAAAGCGCCTACCTACTGACCATGCGCATGTGGCATGAAGAAACAACGGCGATCATTCTTCGCGGCCAGCAAGAAGGTGAGTTTTTGGCCGAACCGGATGCCGCCGACGTCGCCTGGCGCTTGATCGGTCTCGTGTGTGGCCTCGACGGTATGTATGCGCTGGGGATGTCAGAAATGGCGGATCCGGCCTTTACACGGCATCTGGATCGAATGATTCGTCTGGAGCTGTTTAGTTAATGTTATTGATACATTAATAATGTATCTTTTATATTTACAATTAGTAACACATAAGCAACGCTTAATTCTCCACTCACTCCGCACTATTGCGCTTTTTTATCTATCCTTTCATTCAATATTCTTAACGCTTTTCAATAATTTCTAATCAGGGCCAGTACGGCTCTGTATGCGTTTATTTCTTGAACGACGTGCGCATGTGAGGATAATATGTCACCTTCAAATGAGAAAAATAATCGTTATCTTTTAACCGACTGGAAACCAGAAAATGCCGCCTTTTGGGAAAATAAAGGCAAGCATATTGCCCGAAAAAACCTCTGGATATCAGTTAGTTGTCTCCTTCTTGCGTTCTGTGTCTGGATGCTATTTAGCGCCGTAGCAGTAAACTTAAATAAAATTGGTTTTAATTTCACCACCGATCAACTTTTTTTATTAACCGCATTACCGTCCCTTTCTGGTGCAATATTACGCGTCCCCTACTCCTTTATGGTGCCTATATTTGGCGGCCGCCGCTGGACGGTTTTTAGCACTGCGATTCTTGTTATCCCGTGCCTGTGGCTCGGATTTGCGGTGCAAAATACAGCTACTCCGTTTGGCGTATTTATCGTTATTGCGCTGATGTGTGGTTTTGCTGGAGCCAACTTTGCCTCCAGCATGGGCAATATCAGCTTCTTCTTCCCGAAAGCGAAGCAAGGCAGCGCACTCGGCGTTAACGGGGGTCTCGGCAATCTGGGTGTCAGCGTGATGCAATTGATCGCTCCACTGGTGATTTTTCTGCCTATTTTTACCTTCCTCGGCGTCCAGGGCGTGCCACAACCTGATGGTTCGTTACTGTCATTGACCAACGCCGCCTGGATTTGGGTGCCGTTGCTGCTGCTCTCCACTCTGGCAGCGGGCATCGGCATGAACGATATCGCCAGTTCCAAAGCCTCTATCGCCTCACAGCTGCCGGTACTGAAGCGTTTTCATCTGTGGCTGTTAAGCCTGTTGTATCTCGCCACCTTCGGTTCATTTATCGGTTTTTCCGCCGGGTTTGCCATGCTGGCCAAAACCCAGTTTCCTGACGTGAATATTCTGCAGCTGGCGTTCTTTGGGCCGTTTATCGGCGCACTGGCGCGCTCAGCGGGCGGCGTTATCTCGGACAAGTTTGGCGGTGTGCGGGTGACGTTAATCAACTTTATGTTTATGGCACTGTTTAGCGGCCTGCTGTTCCTCACCTTGCCGGGTTCGGGTTCTGGAAACTTCACCGCCTTCTACCTGGTGTTTATGGGACTGTTCCTGACCGCCGGTCTGGGCAGCGGCTCAACTTTCCAGATGATTGCGGTGATCTTTCGCAAAATAACCATTTACCGCGTGAAATTGCACGGTGGTACGGAAGAACAGGCCCAGCGCGAAGCGGTAACCGACACCGCAGCGGCCCTTGGTTTTATCTCGGCCATTGGCGCAGTGGGCGGTTTCTTTATTCCGAAAGCCTTCGGTACCTCGCTGGCGCTGACTGGATCACCAGTGGGCGCCATGAAAATATTTTTAGTGTTTTACATCGTCTGCGTGCTGGTGACCTGGCTGGTCTATGGCCGCAAATCACAAAAAAAATAACAACTATTTGGCCTGCAGATCGTAGGCAGCGTCCATTAGGAGCAGGAGAAATGTCATGAGTAAACTGTTGGATCGCTTTCGTTACTTTAAACAAAAGGGCGATACGTTTGCCGACGGGCACGGGCAAGTCATGCACACCAATAGGGATTGGGAAGACAGCTATCGTCAACGCTGGCAGTTCGATAAAATTGTCCGCTCGACCCACGGCGTCAACTGTACCGGCTCATGCAGCTGGAAAATCTACGTTAAAAACGGCCTGGTCACCTGGGAAACCCAGCAAACTGACTATCCACGCACCCGCCCGGACCTGCCTAACCATGAACCTCGCGGATGCCCGCGCGGTGCCAGCTATTCCTGG
Source organism: Citrobacter sp. KH_055_1 (assembly GCF_057838705.1). Lineage (NCBI taxonomy): Bacteria > Pseudomonadati > Pseudomonadota > Gammaproteobacteria > Enterobacterales > Enterobacteriaceae > Citrobacter > Citrobacter sp. KH_055_1. Next base: position 2,272,638 of record NZ_CM174473.1, on the reverse strand, counting down.
TATCTTTACAGCGCCAACCGCCTGAAATACCCGCTGGTGCGTAAACGCCTGGTCGAACTGTGGCGCGACGCCCTTTCCCGCCAGCCCGACCCGGTGCTGGCGTGGGAATCCATTATGCACGATCCGCAAAAGTGCCAGAGCTACAAACAGGTACGCGGACGTGGCGGATTTATCCGTTCCAACTGGAAAGAGTTAAATCAACTGATCGCCGCCGCTAACGTCTGGACGGTGAAAACCTACGGCCCGGATCGCGTAGCCGGATTCTCCCCCATCCCTGCCATGTCGATGGTCTCCTACGCAGCGGGGACACGCTATCTGTCGCTGCTCGGCGGCACCTGCCTGAGCTTCTATGACTGGTACTGTGACTTGCCTCCAGCCTCACCTATGACCTGGGGCGAGCAGACTGACGTGCCGGAATCCGCCGACTGGTATAACTCCAGCTATATCATTGCCTGGGGCTCAAACGTTCCACAGACCCGTACGCCAGATGCTCACTTCTTTACCGAAGTCCGCTATAAAGGCACCAAGACCATCGCTATTACGCCGGACTACTCGGAAGTTGCCAAGCTGTGCGATCAGTGGCTGGCACCGAAGCAAGGCACTGACAGCGCGCTGGCGATGGCCATGGGTCACGTTATCCTCAAAGAGTTCCACCTTGATAAGCCCAGCGACTACTTCATCAACTATTGCCGCCGTTATACCGATATGCCGATGCTGGTGCTGCTAGATGCCCGGGAAGACGGTAGCTTTGTACCAGGACGGATGATGCGCGCCTCGGACCTCGTAGACGGACTGGGTGAAAGTAATAACCCTGAATGGAAAACCGTGGCCTTCAACAGCGCCGGTGAACTGGTGGTACCGAATGGTTCTATTGGTTTTCGCTGGGGCGAAAAAGGCAAATGGAACCTCGAGTCGCTGGCTGCCGGCACGGAAACAGAACTGTCCCTGTCGTTACTCGGCCAGCATGATGAGGTGGCGGGTGTGGCGTTCCCCTATTTTGGTGGTAACGAAAATCCGCATTTTCGCAGCGTGAAGCAGGAGCCGGTGCTGGTGCGTAAACTACCGGTTAAGCACCTTACCCTCGCTGATGGCCGCCGTTGTCCGGTGGTCAGCGTTTACGATTTAGTCCTGGCGAATTACGGGCTCGATCGCGGACTCGATGATGACCTCGCGGCCCGTGATTACAGTGAGATTAAAGCCTACACCCCGGCCTGGGGCGAACAAATCACCGGCGTGCCTCGCCGTCATATTGAACAAATTGCCCGTGAATTTGCCGATACCGCGCACAAAACCCATGGTCGTTCGATGATCATCCTCGGGGCAGGCGTCAACCACTGGTACCACATGGACATGAACTACCGTGGGATGATTAACATCCTGGTGTTCTGTGGCTGTGTCGGTCAAAGCGGCGGCGGCTGGGCGCACTATGTCGGACAGGAAAAACTGCGCCCGCAGACCGGCTGGTTACCGTTGGCCTTTGCGCTGGACTGGAACCGCCCTCCGCGTCAGATGAACAGCACCTCGTTTTTCTACAACCATTCCAGCCAGTGGCGCTATGAAAAAGTCACCGCCCAGGAGTTGCTCTCTCCGCTGGCTGACGCGTCGAAATTTACCGGACATCTGATCGATTTCAACGTCCGTGCCGAGCGTATGGGCTGGCTGCCTTCTGCCCCACAGCTCAACCTGAACCCATTAACCGTTAAAGCCCGAGCGGAACAGGCGGGATTATCTCCAGCGGAATACACCGCGCAGGCGCTGAAGTCCGGTGATATCCGCATGGCCTGTGAGCAACCGGACAACGGCAGTAACCACCCGCGTAACCTGTTTGTCTGGCGTTCGAACCTGCTTGGCTCCTCCGGCAAAGGGCATGAATACATGCTCAAATATTTGCTGGGTACCGAAAGCGGTATTCAGGGTGAAGCACTGGGCGAAAGCGAGGGCATTAAACCTGAAGAGGTGGAATGGCAAACGGCGGCCATCGAAGGCAAGCTTGACCTGCTGGTCACGCTTGATTTCCGTATGTCCAGCACCTGCCTGTTCTCCGATATCGTGTTGCCGACCGCCACCTGGTATGAAAAAGACGACATGAATACCTCGGATATGCATCCGTTTATTCACCCCCTGTCAGCGGCGGTTGATCCGGCCTGGGAATCCAAAAGCGACTGGGAGATTTACAAGGGCATTGCCAAAGTGTTCTCCGAGGTCTGCGTGGGGCATCTGGGTCAGGAAACCGATGTGGTGCTGCAACCGCTCCAGCATGACTCTCCGGCAGAGCTGTCACAGCCGTTTGATATTCAGGACTGGCGCAAGGGTGAATGTGACCTCATTGCCGGTAAAACGGCGCCCAATATTACGGTTGTCGAACGCGACTACCCTGCCACTTACGAACGCTTTACCTCGCTCGGTCCGCTAATGGATAAACTGGGTAACGGCGGGAAAGGCATTTCGTGGAACACCCAGGCTGAAGTCGATTTCCTCGGTAAGCTGAACTACACCAAGCGAGAAGGCCCGGCGAAAGGCCGACCGCTGATCGACACCGCGTTGGACGCGTCTGAAGTGATCCTCGCGCTGGCACCGGAAACCAACGGTCAGGTGGCGGTGAAAGCCTGGCAAGCCCTGGGGGCGATGACCGGGCGTGATCACACGCATCTGGCTCTGAACAAAGAAGACGAGAAGATTCGTTTTCGCGATATTCAGGCACAGCCGCGCAAAATCATCTCCAGCCCAACCTGGTCGGGTCTTGAAAGCGAGCATGTCTCCTACAACGCCGGCTATACCAATGTGCACGAACTGATCCCATGGCGCACCCTGTCCGGTCGCCAGCAGCTGTATCAGGATCACGCGTGGATGCGAGCCTTTGGCGAAAGCCTGGTGGCTTATCGACCGCCAATCGATACCCGTAGCGTGACGGAAATGCGTGAGGTTCCACCGAACGGCTTCCCGGAAAAAGCGCTGAACTTCCTGACGCCGCACCAGAAATGGGGCATTCACTCCACGTACAGCGAAAACCTGCTGATGCTGACGCTGTCGCGCGGCGGGCCGATTGTCTGGATCAGTGAAACCGACGCCAAAGAGCTGGGGATCGAGGATAACGACTGGATCGAAGCCTTCAATGCCAACGGCGCGTTGACCGCCCGTGCGGTGGTCAGCCAGCGTGTACCGCCGGGAATGACCATGATGTATCACGCGCAGGAGCGAATCATGAATATCCCCGGTTCTGAAGTTACCGGCATGCGCGGTGGTATTCACAACTCAGTGACCCGCGTGTGTCCGAAACCGACGCACATGATCGGCGGCTATGCGCAGCTGTCCTACAGCTTTAACTACTACGGCACCGTCGGCTCTAACCGCGATGAATTCATCATGATTAGAAAAATGAAAAATATTGACTGGCTGGATGATGAAGGTCGCGATCAGGTACAGGAGGCGAAAAAATGAAAATACGCTCACAGGTAGGCATGGTTCTTAATCTGGATAAGTGCATCGGCTGCCACACCTGCTCCGTCACCTGTAAAAACGTCTGGACCGGACGTGAAGGTATGGAATACGCATGGTTTAACAACGTCGAAACCAAACCGGGGATTGGTTACCCCAAAAACTGGGAAGATCAGGAAGAGTGGCAAGGCGGCTGGGTTCGCGACGTTAACGGTAAAATCAGACCGCGCCTGGGCGGCAAAATGGGCGTGATCACCAAAATTTTTGCCAACCCGGTGATCCCGCAAATTGATGATTACTACGAGCCGTTCACCTACGATTACCAGCATCTGCATAGCGCACCGGAAGGCAAACATCAGCCCACCGCCCGTCCGCGTTCGCTGATTGATGGCAAACGGATGGACAAGATTATCTGGGGGCCAAACTGGGAAGAACTGCTCGGCGGCGAGTTTTCTAAGCGCGCACGCGACCGTAACTTCGAGAAGATGCAAAAGGAGATGTACGGCCAGTTCGAAAACACCTTCATGATGTATCTGCCGCGCCTGTGTGAACACTGCCTGAACCCGAGCTGTGTGGCGACCTGCCCGAGCGGTGCCATCTACAAGCGTGAAGAAGACGGCATTGTGTTGATCGACCAGGATAAATGCCGCGGCTGGCGTTTGTGTATCAGCGGTTGCCCGTATAAGAAAATCTACTTTAACTGGAAGAGCGGCAAGTCGGAAAAATGTATTTTCTGCTATCCGCGCATTGAATCCGGCCAGCCGACGGTGTGTTCAGAAACCTGCGTCGGGCGCATTCGCTATCTCGGCGTCCTGCTGTACGACGCTGACCGCATTGAAGAAGCGGCCAGCACCGAGCATGAAACCGATCTCTACGAGCGCCAGTGCGACGTGTTCCTCAACCCGAACGATCCAGCGGTCATTGAAGAAGCGCTGAAACAGGGTATTCCGCAAAACGTGATTGACGCCGCCCAGCGCTCGCCGGTCTACAAAATGGCAATGGACTGGAAGCTGGCTCTGCCGCTGCATCCGGAGTATCGCACCCTACCAATGGTCTGGTATGTGCCGCCGTTGTCACCGATTCAGTCGATCGCCGACGCCGGTGGCCTGCCGCACAATGGCAATATCCTGCCCGCGGTAGAATCGCTGCGTATTCCAGTGCAATACCTCGCCAACATGCTCAGCGCGGGCGATACCGGCCCGGTGCTGCGCGCGCTGAAACGTATGATGGCGATGCGCCACTACATGCGCTCGCAAACCGTTGAAGGTGTCACCGATACCCGCGCTATCGACGAAGTCGGGTTGAGCGTGGAGCAGGTCGAAGAGATGTATCGCTATCTGGCGATTGCCAACTACGAAGACCGCTTCGTGATCCCGACCAGCCACCGCGAAATGGCCCGTGATGCCTTCCCGGAGAAAAACGGCTGCGGCTTTACCTTCGGCGATGGCTGCCACGGTTCAGATACCAAATTCAACCTGTTCAACAGCAGCCGCATTGATGCTATCGACATCACCGAAGTGCGCGATAAAGCGGAGGGTGAATAATGCAGATCCTCAAGGTTATCGGGCTGTTGATGGAGTATCCGGATGAATTGCTGTGGGAATGTAAGGACGATGCGCTGGCGCTGGTCGCCAGTGATGCACCGATGCTGAGCGAATTCACCCGCGAATTGTTAAATGCCCCGCTGCTGGATAAGCAAGCCGAATGGTGCGAGGTGTTTGACCGGGGGCGCGCCACCTCGCTGCTGCTGTTTGAACATGTTCATGCGGAATCACGCGATCGCGGTCAGGCGATGGTTGACCTGCTGGCTCAGTACGAAAAGGTCGGGTTACAGCTCGCCTGCCGTGAGCTGCCTGATCACCTGCCGCTGTATCTGGAGTATTTGAGCGTGCTGCCGGAGGCAGAGGCTAAAGAGGGATTGCAAAATGTCGCGCCGATACTGGCGCTGCTTGGCGGGCGCTTAAAGCAGCGTGATACCCCATGGTATCAGCTGTTTGACGCCCTTCTCATGCTGGCGGGCAGTCCGCTTTCAAGTGACAGTGTCACGAAGCAGGTCGGCGCAGAAACCCGTGACGATACCCGCCAGGCGCTCGACGCTGTATGGGAAGAGGAACAGGTGAAGTTCATTGAGGATAACGCCACCGCCTGTGACAGTTCACCGTTGCAAAGCTACCAACGGCGCTTTAGCCAGGACGTGGCGCCACAGTATGTTGACGTCAGCTCGGGAGGCCCGAAATGATACAGTACCTGAACGTCTTTTTTTACGACATCTACCCGTATCTGTGCGGGACAGTGTTTATCCTCGGCAGCTGGCTACGCTACGACTACGGCCAGTACACCTGGCGCGCCTCCTCCAGCCAGATGCTGGACAAACGCGGCATGGTGTTGTGGTCAAACCTGTTCCACATCGGCATTTTGGGGATTTTCTTCGGCCATCTGTTTGGCATGTTAACCCCGCACTGGATGTACGCCTGGTTCCTGCCTATCGCAGTGAAGCAGCAAATGGCGATGATTGCGGGCGGGATTTGCGGCGTGCTGACGCTGGTAGGCGGCGCGGGTTTGCTGGTTCGTCGTCTGACGAATTCGCGAATTCGCGCGACATCCTCTACCGCTGATATTCTGATCCTGTGTGTTCTGCTGGTTCAGTGTATCCTCGGTCTGACCACCATTCCGTTCTCAGCACAACATCCGGACGGCAGTGAAATGCTGAAACTGGTGGGCTGGGCGCAGTCGGTGGTGACCTTCCAGGGCGGCGCGTCTGCGCATCTGGATGGCGTGGCGCTAATTTTCCGCGTCCATCTGGTTCTGGGGATGACCATCTTCCTGCTGTTCCCGTTCACCCGTCTGGTCCACGTGTGGAGCGCGCCGGTCGAATATTTCACCCGTCGTAACCAGATCGTCCGTTCTCGCCGATAAATTCGCGTTGTATTGCCAAATCCGGCCTACAGGGAGATTCCGTAGGCCGGATAAGACGCAGAGCGTCGCCATCCAGCATTTTGCACGTTATGATGCTTCTCCACTCCAGGGAGAACGCCAATGAAACCACAGGTTTACCACGTCGATGCCTTTACTCCACACCCATTTCGCGGCAATTCCGCAGGCGTTGTGCTGCATGCTGACGGACTGAGTGAGGCGCAGATGCAGCTGATTGCGCGTGAACTGCGTCATTCTGAAACCGCTTTTCTGCTCACCAGCGACGACAGTGACGTGCGTATTCGCTATTTCACGCCAACGGTCGAAGTACCTATCTGTGGGCACGCCACCGTCGCCGCACACTATGTTCGCGCCAGCGTGCTTGGACTGGGCACTACGACCGTCTGGCAAACGTCGTTGGCCGGGCGTCACCGCGTTGATATTCATGCTGAAGATAACGGCTATCGCATCAGTCTGGAACAGGGTACGCCGACTTTTGAGCCGCCGCTGGAGGGACCCACGCGTGCAGCCATCATCGCCGCCCTGCATCTGACCGAAGACGATATACTGCCGGGACTGCCGCTCCAGATTGCCTCGACCGGGCATTCGAAAGTGATGATCCCGTTGAAACCGGAGGTCGACCTCGACGCCCTGTCCCCGGACCTGTCGGCATTAATCGCGATCAGCCAGCACATTGGCTGCAACGGCTTCTTCCCGTTTCAGATTCGATCAGGGGAAAATGCCACTGATGGTCGGATGTTTTCACCGGCGATTGGCATTGTGGAGGATCCGGTCACCGGCAATGCCAATGGTCCAATGGGCGCATGGCTGGTGCACCACAACCTAATGGCTCATGACGGAAAAATCTTGCATGTTCAGGGGCATCAAGGCCGTGCGCTGGGACGCGACGGCATTGTCGAGGTGACGGTGGCAATCCAGGACAATCAGCCGCAAAAAGTGACGATTACCGGTGCGGCGGTGATCCTGTTTCATGCCGAATGGGCGATAGATTTTAATTGAGTCGGTAGGCCGGATAAGACGCATCGCGTCGCTATCCGGCAAATCATCACCCTATTTACCCGCCTCCGGATGCGTATCAAACGCCGCCATCACCGTTGCCAGTTCCGCCTCGGTAAAGCCGTGTTTGGCATCATCAACTCCCAGACCAAAGCGGTCCTGTAACAGGGCATACAGGCTCGCGACGTCAGGTAAGTTAATCTGCTCTACCGCATGGCCCGCTTCATAGTGCGTAAAATGGAAGTTGGTCAGGGTCAGCTTACCGCCGTCTGGCAGATGACGACACATCAGCAAGTGATGGCGAAAATGCGACTGTGGCCAATGCGCGGACCAGAAGTTACCTATCAGATGATCGCTCTGATGCTGAGTGACCAGATCGAAGTGGTACATCGATTGCCAGTGCTCATGATGACGGAACTGCAGGATCCAGTCCTCGTCTTCCCGAATCAGCCGATATTCACCGTGCGGTGTCTGCTGTTCAATGTCGGCCTGCAGACGAATCGGCGCGGTTAGCGTTTGTCCGCCAAAACCAACATCGGCAATCCACGCTTCACCTTGCAATTCGACCAGTAACAGTCGATGCGTGCGCGGCGGCAAGCTGGGCGGATTTGCCAGCACCACCCGCCCAAGTAAACTGCGCACGGTAAAGCCAATCTCCCGCAGCGCACGCTCAAATACCCCATTCTGCTCAAAGCAATAGCCGCCGCGACGCGCGCCCACCAGTTTCTCTTCCAGCGACTGCGCGTCGAGCTGCATTTCTCGCGGCAGCAGCACATCGAGATTTTCAAACGGAATCGCACCGTTGTGCAGTAAATGCAGCGCCTGCAAAGTGTCAATGTTGACGTTAGCCGTACCTGACCAGCCAATACGGGAAAAATAAGCGGTTAAAAAAGGCGTCATACCGGATCCCTGTGCGTTGAATGTTGTACTTATAACGCATTTTTCATTTTCCGCCGTCGATTTTGTGCGCTCCCGCCGTATGCCGGGCGACAAAATCGCTAATCCCGTTAATATCTATATTAATTGTGTGCACTATCCACTCAACTGAGGATCCACCATGAGTCATTTCCGTCCGGTTGAATTACACCATGCCAGCCGACTGTTAAATCACGGTCCAACGGTCTTGATAACCAGTCGTGATGAAAATACGCAGCGGCGAAATGTGATGGCGGCGGCGTGGTCCATGCCCGTTGAGTTTGACCCGCCGCGTATTGCCATTGTGGTGGATAAGACCGCCTGGTCGCGTGAACTCATTGAACGTAGCGGCATGTTTGGCATTGTCATTCCCGGCGTGGCGGCAACTAACTGGACCTACGCGGTGGGCAGCGTTTCTGGTCGCGTGGAAGATAAATTTAACTGCTACGGTATTCCGGTAGTCAAAGGTCCGGTGCTGAGCTTACCGCTGATAGAGGCTAAATGCCTGGCGTGGATGGAGTGTCGCCTGCTGCCTGCAACATCTGCGCAAGAGAAGTATGACACCCTGTTCGGCCAGGTTGTTTCCGCTGCAGCGGACGATCGCGTCTTTGTCGACGGACGCTGGCAGTTCGATGATGACAAACTCAACACCCTGCATCATCTCGGTGCGGGCACCTTTATCACCAGCGGAAAACGCATTACTGCAGGTGAGTGATCGGAACGGATGACAGCCCCCCTGTCATCCACGTTTTTTTATTCTACTTTTTCTTAAAACTTCCAAAAAAAACAATTGGATAAAACAGCCACCGTGACCTTGCCGATTCATTCATGTGAATTATAGTTAAGTTTGCTCTAATTCAAATATTTAACCAAAACGCTATCCGTAGACACCGCACGTCCTGAAGTCTCTGAGAGGATTTACGATGCAACTTAATAGAATCGCACAAAGTTTACTCCTGGCTGGGTTATTAACATCGTTTGCCGTCCCTGTTATGGCTGCTGAAGCGCCAAAAGACGCCACTGCCGCCACGCAACAGGCCAACAATGCGCTATACAATCAACTGCCCTTCTCTGATAACACCGACTTTACTGACGCCCATAAAGGCTTTATCGCCCCGATTCCTCAGGAGGTGATTAAAGGTGAGCAAGGTAACGTGGTCTGGAACCCGCAACAGTACGCCTTTATTAAAGAAGGTGATAAATCACCGGATTCGGTTAACCCAAGCCTGTGGCGACAGGCTCAGCTAATCAACATCAGCGGACTGTTTGAAGTAACGGATGGCGTCTACCAGATCCGTAACCTCGATTTGTCGAACATGACGATTATCGAAGGTAAAGAAGGCATCACCGTGGTTGATCCGCTGGTCTCTGCTGAAACAGCTAAAGTAGGGATGGATCTTTACTTTAAAAACCGGGGTAACAAACCGGTTGTAGCGGTAATTTACACCCACAGCCACGTTGACCATTATGGCGGCGTACGCGGCGTTGTTGATGAAGCCGACGTGAAAGCGGGCAAGGTGAAGATTTATGCGCCAGCTGGCTTTATGGAAGCCGCGGTGGCAGAAAATATCATGGCCGGTAACGTCATGAGCCGTCGCGCCAGCTATATGTACGGTAACCTGCTAAAACCGGACGCCAAAGGCCAGGTCGGCGCGGGACTCGGCACCACCACCTCTGCGGGCACGGTTACTCTGATTGCACCCACCAATATCATTGAGAAAGATGGGCAAAAAGAAGTTATCGACGGTCTGACCTATGATTTCATGTTGGCACCAGGCTCTGAAGCCCCGTCGGAAATGCTGTGGTACATCGAAGAGAAAAAGCTGATTGAATCTGCCGAAGATGTCACCCATACCCTGCACAACACCTACTCGCTGCGCGGCGCTAAAATCCGTGAACCGCTGCCGTGGTCAAAATACATCAACGAAGCGATTGTGCGCTGGGGGGACAAAGCTGAAATCCTGATGGCGCAGCACCACTGGCCAACCTGGGGTAACGACAAGGTCATGACACTGCTGAAAAGCCAGCGTGACTTGTACCGTTACATCAACGATCAAACGTTACGTATGGCCAACGAAGGTCTGACCCGTGACGAGATCGCCGCGAACTTTAAACTGCCGGACTCGCTGGCACATACCTGGGCCAACCGGGGCTACTATGGCTCTGTTAGCCACGATGTGAAAGCCACCTACGTGCTGTATCTCGGCTGGTTTGACGGCAACCCGGCAACGCTTGATGAATTGCCACCGGAAGAAGCCGCGAAGAAATTCGTCGACTATATGGGCGGTGCCGATGCTATTTTGCAAAAAGCGAAAGCCGACTATGACCAGGGTAACTACCGCTGGGTGGCGCAGGTCGTGAGCAAAGTGGTGTTTGCCGATCCGAACAACCAGGCCGCGCGTAATCTGGAAGCCGATGCGCTGGAACAATTAGGCTACCAGGCTGAATCCGGACCGTGGCGTAACTTCTACCTCACCGGCGCACAAGAGTTGCGTAACGGCGTGATCAAAGGGCCAACCCCGAATACCGCCAGCCCGGATACCGTCCGCGCGATGACGCCAGAAATGTTCTTTGACTATCTGGCCGTGCATATTAACGGGCAGAAAGCGGGCGACGCGAAATCGGTATTCAACATCGACCTCGGTAGCGACGGCGGTAAATACAAGCTGGAGCTGGAAAACGGCGTGCTAAACCACACCGCCAATTCTGAAGCCAAAGACGCAGACGCAACTATCACGCTCAACCGTGACACGTTGAACAAAATCATCCTTAAGGAAGTGACGCTGAAACAGGCTGAACAGAGTGGCGATGTGAAGGTGACCGGTGACGGCGCTAAACTTGATTCTATGCTGGGCTACATGGATAAATTCGAGTTCTGGTTCAATATCGTTACCCCTTAAACATAACGTACAACGGGCGGATTATCCGCCCGTTTTCTCTCACATACTGTAACCCGGTTTTTTAATCAGCGTATCCATGTGCGGTGCGATTTCCCTATCCCACACCTGCTGCCAGGCTTTTGGGTCAACCTCATTGAGCGCGACGCTCACCGAGCTGTCTTTACTTTGCAGATGGCGAACGATCACCTCGGTAATCTCCGCCGCCAGCGCGGATTTTTGTTCGTCATTCAAATCGCGGGGAAAACATTTAATATCAACGTGCGGCATAGCAGGTTCCTTATTATTGTCTTTACGCGGACTCGCGTACGATAAGATGAAATCCGACATCGATAATATCGTCTTCACGAGGAATGTGCTCAATTCTGTCGGCGAGCAGCGAGGCGGCACGCTGTCCAATGGCGCGGCGGTCTACGCTGACGGTGGTAATTGCCGGGCGATTGCTAGCGGCAAAATCAAGATCGCCAAAGCCCACCACTGCTAAATCGTGTGGTACCGCCAAACCACGGCTTTCCGCCTCCATAATTGCCCCCTGCGCGAGGGTATCCGAGCTACAGACAATCACATCAAATTCGCTTTCGGCAAAAAGCTGCGTCAAGCCACTGCGTCCCAACGCCAGCGAAGCCGGAAGCGGCACATCCACCTGCGGCACCGTGGTAATGCCATGGCGACTCAACACATCACAGAGTCCGTGTTTACGCTGACCTGCGCGGCGATCGGCGGTCCATAACAGGCCCGGGCGACGATAACCTTTTGCAAGGAGATAGTCAGCCACCGCCTGCCCAACTTTTTCGTGCGAGAACCCCACCAGCATATCGATGGGGGTTGGCGTCAAATCCCAGATTTCCACCACCGGGATGGCGGCGTTGAGGATCACTTTTTTCAGCTCAACGGTGTGGTGGATACCCGTGAGCACCACGCCGTCCGGTCGACGAGAAAGCAGCGTCGCTACCAGCTCGGCTTCGGTTTGCTGCGTATACCCAGCCACGCACAGCAAGATGTGATACCCACGTTCAGCCAGTTCGTCGCTCAGCGACTGAATGGTATCGACAAACATATTGTTGTTAATTTGTGGGACCACTACCGCAATCAGTTTGCTGCGACGTGAGGCCAACCCCCCCGCCAGTGCGTTGGGAATATATCCGGTGGCGCGAACGGCCTGCATCACCTTTTCTACTGTTTTCGGGCGCACCATTTGCGGGGTATTCAGCGCCCTGCTTACGGTCATTGGCGATAATCCCGCGGTGCGGGCAACATCTTCCAGCGTTGGTGCGCGGGGAGGTCTGGAATTTTTCACGGTTGATGCCTTTGTAAAAATCGCCGATGGATTTGTGCATTATTCATCATGATTTCAGCCATTGCCAGCATCCCTGGTACATAACGCAGAGAAAACAGCAGCTTAGTGAAATAACACCATGTGAAATGTTAGCGCCATCATAATGATTTGTGCATTTTCACACAATGCATTGGAATGTGATGCTGTTTATAAAAACAGCCCCTTTTATCTCCGCATTTGTGATCGATTGTTCAAATCAGAAGCAATTTACTGGCGTAATGATTGCGCCATCATTAAAAATGTTAGCGCAATCATTTTATAACCACCAGGAGAGAACAAGATGTCACTAAGTGCGAATTCCGATGCCGTAACTTATGCCAAAACGGCCAACGCAAAAACAGCGGCTGAAACAGGCGACCGTATTGAGTGGGTAAAACTGTCTCTGGCCTTTCTGCCGCTGGCAACGCCAGTCAGCGATGCTAAAGTGCTCACCGGTCGCCAGAAACCGTTAACTGAAGTCGCCATTATCATCGCTGAGATCCGCAGCCGTGACGGATTTGAAGGGGTGGGATTTAGCTACTCGAAGCGCGCAGGCGGTCAGGGTATTTATGCGCATGCCAAAGAGATCGCCGATAATCTGCTTGGCGAAGATCCGAACGATATAGACAAGATCTACACCAAATTGCTGTGGGCCGGCGCTTCCGTTGGCCGCAGCGGGATGGCGGTCCAGGCCATCTCCCCTCTCGACATCGCCCTGTGGGATATGAAGGCCAAGCGCGCGGGCCTGCCGCTGGCAAAACTGCTGGGCGCACATCGCGACTCCGTTCAGTGCTATAACACCTCCGGAGGATTCCTGCATACGCCGCTGGATCAGGTGCTCAAAAACGTGGTTATCTCCCGCGAAAACGGCATTGGCGGCATCAAACTGAAAGTCGGTCAGCCAAACTGCGCCGAAGATATTCGTCGCTTAACCGCGGTGCGTGAAGCGCTGGGCGATGACTTCCCGCTGATGGTTGACGCCAATCAGCAGTGGGATCGGGAAACCGCCATTCGCATGGGCCGCAAAATGGAACAGTTCAATCTGATCTGGATTGAAGAGCCGCTGGATGCCTATGACATTGAAGGCCACGCTCAACTGGCTGCTGCGCTTGATACACCGATTGCCACCGGCGAAATGCTGACCAGTTTCCGCGAGCACGAGCAGTTGATCCTCGGCAACGCCAGTGATTTTGTGCAGCCCGACGCCCCACGCGTGGGCGGTATTTCTCCATTCCTTAAAATTATGGACCTGGCGGCAAAACACGGGCGCAAGCTGGCTCCGCACTTTGCCATGGAAGTGCACCTGCATCTGTCCGCCGCTTACCCACTTGAACCGTGGCTGGAGCATTTTGAATGGCTGAACCCGTTATTCAATGAACAACTGGAACTGCGCGATGGTCGGATGTGGGTTTCAGATCGCCATGGTCTGGGATTCAGTATTAGCGAACAGGCACGCCGCTGGACGCAGTTAAGCTGTGAATTTGGCAAGCGCCCTTAACGTATCTGGCGGGGAATAATACCCGCCCTCTTTCCCTACAGAAACGCTCTCAAACCTAATAACAGGAGTGGGTGATGAACACAATAATAAAGCGCACTAAAGTGCGTTACAGTATTTTGATATTTCTGTTTCTGGCCACCGTATTTAATTATGCCGATCGTGCAACGTTATCCGTTGTCGCACCGATTATGAGTAAAGAGTTGGGTTTTGACCCTGAAGCAATGGGGCTGGCCTTTTCTGCATTTGGTATTTCATACGTCATTATGCAATTGCCAGGCGGCTGGTTACTGGACCGCTACGGCTCTCGCCTGGTGTACGGCTGCGCGCTGATCGGCTGGTCGCTGGTGACCATGTTTCAGGGCACCATTTATCTGTACGCCAGTCCGCTGATCGTATTGATTATCTTACGTCTGATGATGGGCGCTATCGAAGCCCCCGCCTTCCCCGCCAACAGTCGCCTGAGTGTACAGTGGTTTCCTAATAACGAGCGCGGGTTTGTCACCTCGGTTTATCAGGCAGCGCAATATATCTCGCTAGGCATTATTACGCCGCTGATGACCATCATATTGCATAATTTGAGCTGGCATTTTGTCTTTTATTATATCGGGGCAATTGGCGTTATTCTGGGTATATTCTGGCTGGTTAAGATCAGAGATCCGATGCATCACCCGAAAGTTAACCAGCAGGAACTTGACTACATTCGTGATGGCGGTGGCGAACCATCGTTGGGAAATAAGAAAGAACCACAAAAAATCACCTTTGCGCAGATTAAAAGCGTTTGCGTCAACAGGATGATGATCGGTGTTTATATCGGGCAGTTCTGTGTCACATCCATTACCTGGTTCTTCCTGACCTGGTTTCCGACTTATCTGTACCAGGCTAAGGGAATGTCGATTCTCAAGGTCGGGTTTGTCGCCAGTATTCCTGCGATTGCCGGTTTTATCGGTGGATTGTTAGGTGGCGTATTCTCTGACTGGTTATTGAAACGCGGCTACAGCCTGACGGTTGCCCGCAAGCTGCCGGTCATCTGCGGGATGCTGCTTTCCTGCGTGATTGTTATCGCCAACTACACCTCTTCAGAATTTGTGGTGATTGCCGCCATGAGCCTGGCATTTTTCGCCAAAGGTTTTGGCAATCTGGGCTGGTGCGTACTCAGCGATACCTCACCAAAAGAAGTGTTGGGCATTGCCGGAGGTGTGTTCAATATGTGCGGCAACATGGCCAGTATCATCACCCCACTGGTTATCGGCGTCATCCTTGCCAATACCCAGTCGTTTGATTACGCCATTTTATACGTCGGCTCGATGGGGCTGATTGGGCTGTGTTCGTATCTGTTTGTCGTCGGACCGTTGGATCGGATTACCCTGACGCCGTCCGTCGCGTGATTTAACCGTATGGCGATATTTCGCCCGCTGTTCCGGGACTTGCACTCCTGCGGAACAGCGTTTTTTTACGGCTAGGATTTGCTCAGCGCTCGCTGCATCGAGGTTAGCCATTTTCCCGCGGCACATAGCGCGTCCCGGTTCACAGCACCTTCGACAAAAACTGCTGCGTGCGCGTATGACGCGGATGATTCAGTACCTGCTCGCTGCTGCCCTGCTCGACGATTTTACCATCAACCATAAACACTACCTGATCCGCCACCTCCCGGGCAAAACCAATCTCGTGCGTCACCACCACTAACGTGGTACCGGACTTTGCCAGGCCTTTAATGACATCCAGCACTTCGCCCACCAGTTCAGGATCAAGCGCGGATGTCGGTTCATCAAACAGCATCACACGCGGGTTCAACGCCAGCGCACGAGCGATGGCGATACGCTGCTGCTGCCCGCCAGATAAATGGCGTGACCAGGCATCGGCTTTATGCCGCAAGCCTACCGCATCCAGCAGGGTTAATGCCCGCTCGGTAGCGGATTTCCGTGACGCGAGTCCGTGAACCACTGGCGCTTCAATCAGGTTCTCCAGTACCGTTAAGTGCGGGAAGAGATTAAAGTTCTGAAACACATAGCCCACATTAATGCGCTGGCGCAGAATATCCGCCTCTTTCAGTTCATACAGTTTGTCTCCCTGTCGGCGATAACCTATATAGTCGCCGTCGATCTGAATGAAGCCTTCATCGACGCGCTCCAGATGGTTGATTGCCCGCAGTAACGTGGATTTTCCCGAACCCGATGGCCCGAGAATAACCGTTACCGTACCAGGCGGGATCTCCAGCGACACGTCATCCAGCGCTTTATGGCGGCCGAAGGACTTGCTGACGCCAGTAATGGAAATATGGCCTTCAGGCGAGTGGGACATGGACGACCTCCTGAGGCGTAAGTTGACGGCGACCTTTAACTGCGCGGCTGACGCGGGTGGTATTGATGGCTGAGCGCCGTTCGCTGCGGGCCAGCGCGCGTTCAACCAGGTGTTGAATCAGCGACAGAACGCTGGTGATCGCCAGATACCACACCGCCCCAACCATCAGCAACGGGATCACCTCCTGGGTACGGTTGTAGATCATCTGGATGGTGTAAAACAGCTCCGGCATCGCCAGCACGTAAACCATCGCCGTGCCTTTCGCCAGGCTAATAATTTCATTGAAGCCGGCAGGCAAAATGGTGCGCAGCGCCTGCGGCAGGATAATGCGCAGCGTGCGTCGCCAGGCAGGTAAACCCAGCGCTGCCGCAGCCTCATACTGGCCGTGATCGACACCGAGAAATCCGCCACGAATAATCTCGGCGGTATAGGCGCTTTGCACCAGCGTCAAACCCACTACCGCGGTAGAAAACTGACCCAGTACATTGATGGTCGCGAAGCTGCCCCACTGAACGTGGGTGAAAGGAATGCCAATCGTCAGCGTGTCGTACAGATACGAGAAGTTGTATAAGATTATCAGCACCACGATCAGCGGCAGCGAGCGAAACAGCCAGATGTATCCCCAGGCCAGGCTATTCAGCAGCCACGATGATGAGAGACGTGCCAGTGCCAGCAATCCACCGAACACCACACTCAACAGTGTGCCGATAAGGGTCAGCAGCAACGTTTGCCCCAGACCGGACAAAATCACCGGGTCGAAGAACCAGCGGGCAAACACGCCCCACTCCCAACGCGGATTAAACGCCACCGACTGGATAATCACCGCCAGCACAAACAGCGCGACTATCGCACCTGCCGTGCGCATCGGATAGCGTGCCGGGACGACTTTGATGGTTTCCGTCGTTTTCATTTTTTCTCCTCAGGCAATTTTTGCCTGACCTGCGATGGTCAACAGTTTGGTAAAGCGCAGCCGACCGTCAAACGGCGGCAGGCTGTACTCTTCCGGGTTACGTGCAATATCAAATTGTGGATCGTACCCCTGACGCAAATAGAGCTGAACGGCCTCCGGTTGGCGAAACCCTGTCGTCAGGTAGATACGGCTGTAGCCCGCCAGTAGCGCCCGTCGTTCCAGTTCCTGTACCACGTGCGCCGCCAGCCCCTGCTTACGCAGGGTGCTTTGGGTCCAGATGCGTTTAATCTCAGCCGTGTCTTTGTCGTAAGGTTTGTAGGCCCCGGTGGCGATAATCTCGCCGTCGCGCTCCAGCACCACAAAGATCCCCTGCGGCGCCAGATACCATTCAGTCAATTCAACTTCAGCATCACGGGAAAAATAATCGCCATAGCGCGCGGCATATTCAGCAAACAGACCGTTCAGAATCGGCTGCAGTTCTGCCGCCTCCGGCGAGACCACGCGGAATTGATCGCTCACGTTACCTCCTTAGTCGCCTAAACCGGCCGGGTTGATTTCAGATTGTGGAATGCGTTCCACCCCCTCTCCCCAGCGATTCAAGACTTTGTCGTAGTCACCGTTGGCGATCACACCGTTAAGCGCGGTTTGCACCGGCTGTACCAATCCGCTGTCTTTTTTCAGCGTTACGGCGATATGCGCGGCCTTTGGCCAACCACCGTCGACGCTACCCACGAGTTGCGTTTTTCCATTGAGCGCTGCTTTCCACGCGCCGATAACGTTAGGGCCAAAATAGGCATCGGCGCGGCCTGACTGTAGCGCCAGCGTCTGGGCGGCATCATCCTTGGTATAGACTGGCGTAAACGCCGGTAACCCTTTCTTCAGGTTCTCTTCATTCCATGCCAGAAGAATGGCTTCCTGGTTGGTCCCGGAGCCGACAATAATGCGCAGCCCGGCGATATCTTTTGCCTGTTCAATTTTGGTCAACTTACTGCCGGTTTTGACGTAAAAACCGAGTGAATCTTTACGATACGTGGCGAAGTCGAACTTTTCTTTGCGCGCTTTGGTGACGGTAATATTGCTGATCGCAGCATCATATTTGCCGGAAGCTACGCCCAACGGCCAGTCTTCCCATGACGTTGGCACCACGTTCAGCTCCAGCCCCAGACTGTCGGCCACCAGACGGGCGATATCCGCCTCGCTGCCGATCAGCGTTTTATTGTCATCTGCAAACACCGTCAGCGGCGGCTGGCTCAGTCCGGCAATCGCCACCGTGAATTTACCCGGTACGGCCAGCTGCAGCCTGGCGGGCAACTGCGCGATCGCCTGCGCGTTTTTCACCGTGTTAATCGGCGTTTTATTGGCCTCCAGGCTTACGCCCGTGCCGTTGATGGTGACATCGTTTGCCCAGACGGAAGCGCTGAAAGCCAGGGACAGCGCCAAAAGTAATGATTTTTTCTGCATCGTATTTGTCTCTTATTGTGTGAATTGATTGGCAGGTGTCGCTAAGCCAAGGCTGGCACGCAAAGTCGTGCCGGGGTAGTCAAGACGGAACAGACCGCGCGCCTGAAGTAACGGGATCACCTGTTCAACAAAGCGTGGGAAGGTGTCCGGCGTGCCGCTCTGAATGATAAATCCGTCGGCGGCTCTCTCATCGAACCACTGCTGCAGGCCGTCAGCCACCTGTTCCGGCGTACCGCTAAAGCGGGGGCGTGGGCTGGCCGCTTCCAGCGCAGCCTGGCGCAGGGTTAACCCGCGCTCACGTGCATTGCGCTTGATTTCATCGGTGGTGCTGCGAAAACTGTTTTGCCCGAGATCGCCGAGCTCCGGGAACGGCGCATCAAGGGAATATTGCGCGAAATCGTGATGTTCAAAATAGCGGCCGAGGTAATTCAGCGCGTCGTTAATGGAAACCAGCGCTGCGGTGGTTTGATATTGCTGTTCAGCATCCTGCTCGCTGTCACCCACAATGACGCTGACGCCCTGGAAAATATGCAGGTCATCGTCACCCCGCCCCGCTATTTCTAACTGGCTTTTCACATCCTGATAAAAAGCTTTGGCCTCTGACAGTGATTCCTGATGGGTGAAAATGGCGTCAGCGTGTGTTGCTGCTAATTTCTTGCCATCCTCAGAAGCGCCAGCCTGAAATATAATCGGCCGTCCTTGTGGTGTACGGGCAATATTTAAGGGGCCGGCAACCTGGAAATAATCGCCATGATGATTGAGCGTATGCAGTTTCTGCGGATTAAAGAATTCACCGCTCGTTTTATTGCGGGTAAACGCATCCTCTTCCCACGAATCCCACAACCCTTTGACCACCTGCAAATATTCATCGGCAATACGGTAGCGTTGAGCATGTTCCGGGTGCTGCGCGCGCGAATAGTTCTTTGCTGAACCTTCCAGGGGCGATGTCACCACATTCCATCCAGCGCGCCCCTGGCTGAGATGATCGAGGCTGGCAAACTGTCTCGCGGTGGTAAACGGTTCGCTGTATGACGTTGAAACCGTGCCCACCAGTCCCAGATTGTTGGTGATGCTCGCCAGTGCCGACAATACCGTTAGCGGTTCAAAGCGATTTAAAAAATGTGGGATGGATTTCTCATTGATATACAAACCATCGGCAACAAAAATAAAATCCAGTTTGCCTTTCTCGGCAATTAATGCAGTGTCTTTGACAAACTCAAAATTAATACTGGCATCGGCAAGTGCTGCCGGATGACGCCATGCTGACATATTTCCGGAGGCACCATGCAGAATAGTGCCCAACCGTAATTGCCTTTTTTTAGCCATAGTACCCCCTACCCAACAGGTAAAATTAAAGGTGTGTGAATGCCGTTTTCGCTAAATGCGTAAAGTACTGCGCGGCGGGTTCAATTAATCGTTCGTCAGGATTAAATCCCGGATGGTGTAATCCGTATTCGCTGGCGCTGCCAATACTGACAAATGCCCCGGGCGTATTTTGCAGATAGACGGCAAAATCCTCTCCCCCCATATGCAGATCGGCATAGTGCGTCGTGTACCCGGAGGTTTTTGCCACCTCGGTGGCAATCTCTGCCCAGCGCGAATCGTTGACCAGCGCCGTGGGGCCCGCGTGCCAGATAACATCAATTTGTGCGCCAAAGGCGTGGGCAAATCCGGCGGCGATGTCATTCACCCGTGATTTGACCTGCTGCTGAACGACTGTGCGATGGGTTCTGAGCGTCCCTTCCAGCTCAACGGATTCTGGCAGCACGTTCCACGTGTTGCCGCCCTGAATACGGGTCACGCTCAACACCACTGAATCCAGCGTGTTAACCTCCCGGCTGGCCACGCCTTGCAACACCGTCACCAGTTGGCTGGCAAGCAGAATGGCATCTTTGCCTTCATGTGGCCGAGCGGCATGTGCGCCTTTGCCATGGATACGCAGCACGACACGATCGACGTTGGCATAAAATGCGCCGCCACGCGTGGCAAACTCACCCACTGGTAAGCCAGGCTCGTTGTGCATACCGAAAATCGCCGCTACGTTTTGTAGCGCCCCGGCGCGGATTAACGCTTTCGCGCCACCAAAGTTTTCTTCCGCAGGCTGAAACAGGATACGAACCCGCCCCGGTAATGCGCTTTCTTGCTGTTTCAACAACAGCGCAGCACCGAGCATGACGCTGGTATGCACGTCGTGTCCGCAGGCGTGCATGACCCCCGGCGTAACGGAGCGAAACGCCACATCGGCATTCTCTTCTATCGGTAAGGCGTCGATATCGGCCCGCAGGGCGATAACATCGTCTCCTCGCCCAACCTCAGCCACCAGACCGGTGCTCAGTTCAAAGGGCAAAATGTTGACGTCGGCAGCACGCAACCAGTCGCGAATACGTGCTGTAGTCGCCACCTCCTGTAAGGACAGCTCCGGATACTGGTGCAGTTCACGGCGCCAGCCGATAAGCGTCGAGGCCAATGACATCAGACGACCTCCACAGCGGAATGGGCCTGCGCCAACAAATGCAGCGATGTCAGACGCGCATGACCTTCTGCTAGCGGGGTATCGATAATAAATTCATCAATGCCGTACTGCGCGTGCAGGCTGTTCAGCTTTGCGGCCACATCTTCGGCCGTTCCGTGCAACAACGCCTGCGCTCGACGGGCAATTTTTCGTGGCACGCTACCCGCCTGTGCGGCGAATGCCAACGCCTGCTCTTCACTGGCCACCGTCACGCGTTGACCATCTTCCAGCTCAACGCCCCATATTTGTACGTTCTCCGCCAATTGCGCGGCAGTCTCCGGATTGTTCGCCACAATCACCTGCACGGCGACAATCGTCGGGCGCACACTGCTGGCTTGCCAGTAAGTCAGAACATCGCGTAGCAGCGCCGGATCACCGTTCAGGTGCGCGGCAAAGATGAAATTCCAGTCAGACTCGGCCGCCAACTGTGCGCTTGGCACGCTGGCCCCCAACACGAATCTTTGCGGCGGAGAGGGCGGGATCGGCGTCGGAAATACCGCGTGCCCGGTTTCCGTCCCGGTCAATGCCAGCCAGGCATCGAGCTGCGAAAGCTGCTCGGCAAAGCTGCCCTTTTCACTCTGATGTAGCCCCTGCTGGAGCGCCTGCGTTGACAGCGGTAGACCGCCTGGGGCTTTCCCCACGCCGAGATCAACGCGCCCTGGGGCCAGTGATGCCAGTAAATTGAAGTTTTCCGCTACTTTATACGGGCTGTAATGTTGCAGCATAACGCCACCAGAGCCAACGCGGATACGTTGTGTTTGGCCAAGGATCCAGGCGATCACCAGCTCCGGTGACGGACTGGCTAGCTGCGGCGTATTGTGATGCTCCGCTATCCAAAAGCGGTGGTATCCCCACGCCTCTGCCTGCTGTGCCAGCTGTAGCGTACGGGCAAGCGCAATGGCAGCAGTTTCGGTTTCCCCTACGGGGCTTTTATCGAGAATACTCAGGCGATATGACATGTTACAGGCTCACGATTGTTAACATGTCGTCATTATTAAATTATCAAACAACCATTCAGAAACATTTAATTCACATTTACTCAGCTAAAAAATCGCTAACCAACCTTACTTCTACTACGGGTAAGGTCTCTCCTGGGCAGGTATAAGAAGCAGAAAAAACATACCCTACAAAATATAATAGGGTTACTGTTTATGCCAGAAACCCAACAATATCATTTTGCGGTAGTTTTATTTTTGCGCACTATATTTATGCTGAATTTAATTTAAGTCAGCTGAAGCATCTCTTTAGGTTATACACTTGTATTTATTGTTTCATATTTATGACCATTAACAAACTGCATACAACAAAAATTTTATTTGAAATACTTTCGTCAGGCTAATGATTAGTAGAGAATGCAGCGTTTCTTATTAAAAATGGTTTAAAACAGCTTTTTAATATCCCCTGGTATTATTCCGGGGATTTTTGTATGACTTGAACATACCACCAGGGACCGCTATGAAAAGTAACATGCCCGTTACACAAGTTGAGCACACACTTAACGCGAAAGCGACGCTGCTGTCGACGACGGATAAAGAGAGCCATATTACCTATGCCAACACGGCTTTTATTGAAGCCAGCGGCTTTAATGAAACCCAGCTCATGGGCGAACCCCACAATATTATTCGCCATCCCGATATGCCCTCTGCCGCCTTCGCCGACATGTGGCACACTCTCCAGCAGGGTGACAGCTGGACCGGGATGGTGAAAAATCGCCGGGAAAATGGTGACCATTACTGGGTTCGCGCCAATGTCACCCCCGTCTGGCACCGCGAAAAATTAACCGGCTACATCTCTGTGCGTACCGTTCCATCACGAGAAGAAATAGCCCAGAGTGAGCAGCTGTATGAAAAAATAAATAGCCAGCAATTTAAAGGTTTCCGACTTTTTAAAGGCATTATTATTCGTCGTGGCATACTGGCATGGACCTCTGCGTTTAAATGGTTAAGCATAAGTCAGCGCGTCAATTATGCTTTAGGGGTAGTAGCCCTGCTCTGCGTATTATTAACACTCGCACCGGTGAATTCATTTATTCAGGCTGGCGGAATGATCGTGCTATTTCTGCTATTTGGTATTTACCTTAAGTGCCAAATTTGTCAGCCAGTTAATACGCTGCTCAGTCAAATGAAAAAGGTTGTCTCCGGCCGTAAACCCGATAACTGTCATTTAAATCGCGTAGATGAAATCGGGATGCTGATGCGACTGGTTAATCAATCCGGGCTGAATCTAAATTCTCTGGTGGATGATGTCAGTACACAAATCGCCGGGATCCGCGAAATCAGTCAACGGGTATCAAAAGAAGGCGTTGCACTGCATACACGTTCCGAAGAAACCTCCGCTGACCTGCAGCAAACCGCTGCCGCCATTGAAGAAATTGGCAGCGCGGTGCAACAAACCGCCGATACCGCCGCACAAACGATGACCATGGCCGATAAAACCAGCGTCAACGCGACGGAAGGCGGCGATATCATGAAACAGACCATCGGCATGATGCAGGCTATCTCGCGTGATAACAGTCAGATCGTCGACATCATCGGTGTTATCGACAGTATCGCCTTTCAGACCAATATTCTGGCGCTGAATGCTGCCGTCGAGGCCGCACGCGCCGGGGAGTCCGGTCGTGGTTTTGCCGTTGTGGCGGCGGAAGTACGCAACCTGGCGCAGCACTCCGCCTCAGCCGCCAAAGAGATCAAGCAGCTAATTGAGAAGAACGTCGCGAACGTCAACTCCGGCGTAAAAATGGTGGAGCAGACGGAAACGCATCTCACGGGCATGATCGGTGACGTATTGCAGATGTCGATGATGATTAAAGACATCAGCCTCGCGACGCGGGAACAAACCCAGGCGCTGGATCTGATCAATGACTCGATTTCACGCGTCGGCACCATGACCCACACTAACGCCGAGATGGTGGAACGTGTCACTGATGCCACCGCCGATTTAACTCAGCGTTCCTCACGACTGCAGCAGGCCGTTCAGGTCTTTGGCGTATCGGCATAATGCAGGCTTTGCGTCACTGATTAATTGACTGTAGGATGCTCGGCCGACAGTTTTCCCCTCTAACACAATGAAGGGTAACGCTGTTTTCGCCGCTGCACGGGCGGCAAAAAGGATTTTGTTAATTTGTCAGGCCAACAGGAAACGCAATGAACACACACAACACGCAAGCCGCAGAACAACATGCGGCGAAACGACGCTGGCTGAATGCTCACGAAGAGGGGTATCACAAAGCGATGGGCAACCGACAGGTACAGATGATCGCCATCGGCGGCGCGATTGGTACCGGGTTGTTTTTAGGGGCCGGGGCACGTTTACAAATGGCTGGACCCGCTTTAGCGCTGGTGTATCTGGTATGCGGTATTTTTTCATTCTTTATTCTTCGTGCGCTCGGAGAACTGGTTCTGCACCGCCCTTCCAGCGGCAGTTTTGTCTCCTACGCCCGTGAGTTCCTGGGAGAGAAAGCGGCCTATGTGGCTGGCTGGATGTACTTTATCAACTGGGCGATGACCGGGATCGTCGATATCACTGCTGTCGCGCTGTACATGCACTACTGGGGGGCGTTTGGCGATGTGCCACAGTGGGTGTTTGCCCTTGGTGCGCTGGCGATTGTTGGTACCATGAACATGATTGGCGTGAAATGGTTCGCCGAGATGGAGTTCTGGTTTGCGCTGGTCAAAGTGTTGGCAATCGTGATTTTTCTGGTGGTTGGTACGGTCTTTTTAGGTACCGGACAACCACTGGACGGTAACACCACCGGGTTTCATCTGATCACCGATAACGGTGGCTTCTTCCCGCACGGTCTGTTACCCGCGCTGGTGCTGGTACAAGGTGTGGTCTTTGCTTTTGCCTCTATTGAACTGGTGGGTACGGCCGCCGGAGAATGCAAAGATCCGCAAACCATGGTGCCAAAAGCGATCAACAGCGTGATTTGGCGCATTGGCCTTTTCTACGTTGGCTCCGTCGTACTGCTGGTGCTGCTGCTGCCATGGAACGCCTATCAAGCGGGCCAAAGTCCGTTTGTGACCTTCTTCTCGAAACTCGGCGTGCCGTATATCGGCAGTATCATGAACATTGTGGTGCTGACCGCCGCCCTTTCCAGCCTCAACTCGGGGTTGTATTGCACCGGGCGAATTTTACGTTCGATGTCGATGGGCGGTTCAGCCCCCAAATTTATGGCGAAAATGAGCCGTCAGCAGGTCCCATGGGCTGGGATCCTCGCCACGCTGGTGGTGTATGTGGTCGGCGTTTTCCTCAACTATCTGGTGCCTTCGCAGGTGTTTGAGATCGTGCTGAACTTCGCGTCGTTAGGAATTATTGCGTCGTGGGGATTTATCGTGGTGTGCCAGATGCGTTTGCGTCGGGCCATTAAAGACGGCAAAGCGGCAGACGTCAGCTTCAAGCTACCGGGCGCGCCGTTTACCTCATGGTTAACGTTGCTGTTCCTGCTAAGCGTGCTGGTGCTGATGGCCTTTGATTATCCGAACGGCACCTACACCATCGCGTCGTTACCGTTGATTGCTATTCTGCTGGTTGCCGGATGGTTTGGCGTGCGTAAACGCGTGGCGGAAATCCAGCGCACCGCGCCGTAATCGCATTCAGGCCTGACAGCGTATCCCCGTCAGGCCTGCTTTCTTAGTTGGCTTCGATTAACTGCGCAACATCATTGCTGTTAATTTCCCGCGCGTTGCCATCCTGATCGGTATAGCTGGTCATCCCGGTGTCTTTATCCAACTGCGGTTTGCCCTGGGTGACGATAGTTTGCCCACTTTTCGTGGTCATGACGTAATCCGTTGAACAACCTGCCAGAGTAAACAGCATTACGCCTGCGCAAAGGCAGATAAATGGCTTTTTCATGATATTCCTGTGTTATGCAATGAGCCGATAAGGACCTAGTGTAAGTCCCTGATGTTTATCAGGCCAGCGATGGGGTGTAACGAGGCGTATCGTGGGGTATGGATAAATAACAGGAGGGGTTTCCCCCTCCGGGTAAATTACAGCGCGATGCGAATCACATCATCCGGCTGTGTGGCTTCCTGCTCACGTGAAGATTTTTGTTTCACGCTAACATACAGGGTTTTGCCATCAGCGGAGAGCGCCAGGCTGTTCGGGAACGTCGGGGTGTCGAATGTTTTGACGACTTTATAGCTTTTCGCGTCAATCACGCTGACCTTACCGGCCTGACGATGCGTCACGTAGGCTTCATTGCGCGCAGGGTTGAACAGCACAGCCAGAGATTCCGGCGCGGCGACTTTCGCCAGTACTTTGCCGTCACGGGTATCAATCACCAGCACTTCTGCCGCTTTAGAATCGGTAATAAACGCGCGGTTACCAGCGGTATCCAGGCTCAGGTTGATAAAGAAATGCTCTTTGCCGTCATCCAGCAGCTTTTTGCGGCTGAGAATTTTATTGTCTGCGGTATCGATGGTAATAAACTCACCGTCAGCATTGGTGGTGTACAAGCGTTTAGCCTTGCTGTCGACAGCCAGACCGGTGCTCATTTTACCGGTGTTAGCAATGGTGGTTTTCAGTTTGATGGTTTCACCGTCGACCACCCAGATCACGCTCTCTTTACCAATCCCGCTGATGTAGACCGTGTTGGTGGCGTCATCGGCTACCAGCTGACGCGGCTGCAGCGGACGGACATCTTCCGAACGTTTACGCGCATCCAGTACCAGACGGCCTTTTACGTCGCCGGTTTTAGCATCCATCGCGGTGACTGCACTGTTGACAGTATTACCAAACCACAGGGTCTGTGTCGCATTATTGATGGTGGCGCCAAACGGTTTCAGGTCGTTATGAATCGCCTGAGTCACTTCCAGCGTGATCGGATCGAGACGGTAAACCACCCCGCCCTTATCCAGCTTACGACTCTGGGAGGTGGCAAGCCACAGCGCGTTTTCCTGTTGGCTGTACGCCATTTCGTAGGCGCCTTTGCCTACCGCTTTGCGCAGCAGTTCTTCCGCAGCCTGCGTACTAAAAGAGGATGCAACAAGCAGTGAACCTAACAGTAAAGAATAACGCAGACGCGGTGAAAACAGATGACGTAAAGACATGACGACTCCCTTTGATAAATTCATTTGTTACTGCTTCACAATGCTTCAATCAGCAAAATCATGGTTTTGCCTTTTTAAGAATGAGAATAGTAATCATTATTTATCTCAAAGTGGAGTGTTTATTCGCTTTCTGGCAACAACCTTCTTATTTTCTCCATAAATGCTTAACGTGCCGCTCACAAACAGAGCGGCACAGCGGATTTTCGCGATTAATCTTCAGCGAGCCGGATCACAACCTTGCCAAAGTTTTTCCCGGTCAGCAGACCAATAAAGGCTGCCGGAGCATTCTCCAGCCCCTCCGTAATCTGTTCCCGGTACTGGATTTTGCCTTCTTTGACCCAGCGTCCCATCTCCTGCTGGAACTCATGAATGCGATGACCGTAATCCTGACCAATAATAAAGCCCTGCATCCGGATGCGCTTTTTCAGTATGGTGGCCATCAGCAGCGGTAAGCGGTCGGGACCTGCCGGTAACGCCGTGGCGTTATAACCGCTGACCAGCCCACACACCGGAATGCGCGCAGAGGTGTTGAGTAACGGCAGCACCGCGTCGAAGACTTTGCCGCCAACGTTTTCATAATAGATGTCGATCCCCTGCGGACAAGCCTGCGCCAGCTGTTGCGCGAAATCAGGCGCATGGTGATCGAGGCAAAGATCAAAGCCGAGCACCTCGGTGGCATGACGGCATTTTTGCGCTCCACCGGCCACGCCGACTACCCGACACCCTTTGAGTTTGCCAATTTGCCCGACGGTTGCGCCTACCGGCCCGGTGGCTGCTGCCACCACCAACGTCTCTCCGGCTTTAGGTTGGCCGATATCCAGCAGCCCCATATACGCGGTAAAGCCCGGCATGCCCAACAGACCTAACGCCCAGGATGGATGTTCAGGGTTATCGCCTAATTTTACCAGCCCGCTACCATCAGAAATGTCGAAATCCTGCCAGCCGCTGTAGCTCAGAACCCATTCACCAACGTGATAATCAGGATGATTTGATGCCATCACCCGGCTGACGGTACCGCCGACCATCACCGCGCCAATCTCCACCGGGGGAGAATATGAAGGCTCATCGCTCATGCGACCGCGCATATAGGGATCGAGAGACAGATACACGTTACGCAGTAAAACTTGCCCTTCCCCAGGAGTGGCGACAGCACCCTCTTCCAGATGGAAATTACTGAGTACCGGAGCGCCATGGGGGCGTGAAGCCAGTACCCAGCGGCGATTGCGTTGCAGTTGTTGACTCATTGATGTTCTCCTCTGCTTTTGGCATGAATCCATCAATAGTAGACGCCCCGCGCTAGCGATGCTTTCACATTAATTGCCGACGGCGTTTAACCGCACAACCAGATAAACACAGGGTTGCGCGGTTTCATTAATAAATCGGCAGTCATTCGGCGGGCCGAGTTCCAGACAATCACCGGCCTTCATTTCGTGGCGCGTGTCCCCTTCGACAAACACTAACTCCCCCTGCTGCAGCCAGATAAGCTGTCTGGCCTGCACGTAGGACGAAGCGGGCATGGGAATGTCGCTCCCGGCTGGCAGTTCTATCTGCACCAGATCGATGGGCAGATCGCTGCGCGGGGAGACGTGGCGGCGCAGATAATGGCTTTGCGGATCGTGCCAGACTGGCTGGTTGGCGAAGCGCAGCAGCTTGCCCTCCTGCATTTCAGCCCGCGCCATCAGCGTTGACATGCTGATGCCAAATGCCCCGGAAAGCCGCCCCAGCAGCGTTGCCGTTGGACTACTCTCGCCACGCTCAATTTTATGGATCATGGCCCGCGACACGCCCGCGCGCTCGGCAAGTTCCGTCAGCGACCAGCCGCGAGATTCCCGTTCTATGCGAATTCTTGCACCGATCCGTTGATTTATGCTGTCTTCAATAGTATTCATATTGTAATACTATAGTGAACAATACCAGAGGTTCAACATGTCAATTCGCTTTGCCAGTAAAGAAGACTGCGCCGCCATTGCAGAAATCTATAATCACGCGGTGCTGCATACGGCGGCTATCTGGAACGATCAAACTGTCGATGCCGAAAACCGTATCTCCTGGTACGAAGCCCGGCAAATACTGGGGTATCCGGTGCTGGTGAGTGAAGAGAATGACGTGGTCACCGGGTATGCGTCTTTCGGCGACTGGCGTAATTTTGATGGTTTTCGTCATACCGTTGAGCATTCGGTGTATGTGCATCCGGATCATCAAGGCAAAGGCCTGGGGCGCGCATTACTCAGCCGGTTGATTGATGAGGCCCGCAGGTGCGGTAAGCATGTGATGGTCGCGGGCATTGAGTCGCAGAATCAGGCATCGTTGCACCTGCACAGCACGCTCGGTTTTGTCTTAACCGCGCAAATGCCGCAGGTGGGGACGAAGTTTGGCCGCTGGCTGGATCTGACCTTTATGCAGCTACAACTGGACGATCGCAGCGATCCGGACGCACGCGGATGAACTCGACGCTAACCCTCTCCTTTCTGATTGCCGCCGGCATCGGTCTGGTGGTGCAGAACACCTTAATGGTACGTATTACTCAGACCTCTTCAACCATTCTGATTGCCATGCTGCTCAATTCGCTGGTGGGTATTGTGCTGTTTGTCAGCATTCTGTGGTTTAAGCAAGGTATGGCGGGGTTTGGTGAGCTGGTTTCCAGCGTACGCTGGTGGACGTTAATTCCCGGTTTATTGGGTTCGTTTTTTGTCTTCGCCAGTATTAGCGGCTATCAAAATGTGGGGGCTGCCACCACCATTGCGGTGCTGGTTGCCAGTCAGTTGATTGGCGGTCTGCTACTGGATATCTTGCGAAGCAACGGCGTACCGCTGCGTGCGCTGGTGGGGCCAGTTTGTGGCGCGGTGTTGCTGGTAATCGGCGCCTGGCTGGTGGCCAGACGCGCGTTTTAACTGCCTGATGGCGCTTTGCTTATCAGGCCAACGGAATATGCCTGTAGGCCGGATAAGGTGTGAGCACCGCCATCCGGCAAGGAAATATCAGAGAATAGTGCCACCTTTGGTGAGCTGCTCGCGGCGGGCCTCCATATCCTCTTTATACTGACGACCATGATGCGCAATCGCCGTGCGCAGACGCTGTTGCTGGGTGTAGCGATCTTCCCGGCTCAGTTCTGCATCATCGCTGAGCGCAATCAGCAGTTCGTTCATATGCGTAATGACGCTCTCTTCAATGGCGGCGTCGACGCGGGCGCTGACCTCATCCAGGTGCGACATACTTTCTCCTTAACTGATTAATTTAATTTAGCTTTTGAAAAATCACTGCCCATCAGGCTAACGCTGTATCCGCTGACGTTACTGCGTGTGGCATAAAACGTTTTGCCGTTTGCCAGCGCGATCCACGGCGCCTGCTGGTAGAAAATCTCTTGCGACTGCTGGTAAAGCGCGGCACGTTCTTGCGGCTTGCTCACCTGTTTCGCCTTTTGCACCAGCGCATTATACGCTTTATCGCACCAGCGTGCGGCGTTGGATCCGGTTTTAATGCTGTTGCAGCCCAGCAGGACATCAGCGAAGTTATCCGGATCGCCGTTGTCAGACATCCAGCCAAACAGCGCGGTGTCGTGCTCGCCCTTACGCATTCCGGAGAGGTACTCACCCCACTCCCAGGAAACGATTTTCGCCTTCACGCCAACCTTCGCCCAGTCACTTTGGATCATCTCAGCGATCCGACGGGAGTTCGGGTTGTACGGACGTTGAACCGGCATCGACCATAGCGTCGCCTCAAAACCGTTCTCCAGCCCAGCTTTCTTCAGCAGTTCTTTCGCTTTTTGCGGGTCGAAATCGTAGTCTTTCAGATCGTTGTTGAAGCCCAGCATATTCGGTGGAATCGGTGATTTCGCCACCGTGCCTGAACCTAAGAAGACGGCGTTAATGATCGCTTTTTTATCGGTCGCGTAATTCAGCGCCTGACGTACCAATACGTTATCAAACGGTTTTTTCTCAGTATTAAACGCCAGATAACCGACGTTCAGTGCGTCGACCGAATGCAGCGTCAGGTCGTTGTTTTTCTTGATTTCCTCAAACTGCACCGGCGCAGGCGCGGGAATTATCTGGCACTCATTGGTTTGCAGTTTTGCCAGTCGCGTTTGCACGTTTGGCGTAATGGCGAAGATCAGGTGTTTGGTCGGAACGTCACCATCCCAGTAGTTCGGGTTGGCCAGATAGCGGATCTGTGAATCCTGCTTATACTGTTGCAGCACGTAAGGTCCGGTGCCAATCGGCCAGGTATCGACGTTTTCCGGCGTACCTTTTTTCAGCATCTGGTCGGCATATTCCGCAGAGAGAATGGACGCGAAGTCCATCCCCCAGTCGGCCAGAAACGCCGCATTAGGTTCGTTCAGCACAAACTGGACATGATAATCATCAACCTTCTTCACCTCTTTGATCAGCTTGTCCAACCCGACATCGTTGAAGTACTCATAGTTACCCTGCGAGACGTTATGGTACGGATGATCGGCATCTTTCTGACGTAATACCGAGAACAGAACGTCATCCGCGTTGAAATCACGGGTCGGTTTGAAGAATTTATTGCTGTTGAACTTCACGCCCTGACGCAGGGTAAAGGTATACGTCAAGCCATCCGGGGATATCGTCCAGTCGGTAGCCAGAGACGGCACCGGGGTATTTTTCACCGGATCAAAGTTAATCAGTCGGTTATACAGCACCTGAGAACTGGCCACAAACGACGGACCGGAGCTGGCGATTTGCGGGTTAAAGGATTCGGGAGACGCTTCAGAGCAGTAGATAAGGGTGTCGGTATTGGCAGCAAATACAGCGCCGGTTGGTAATCCCGCGCTGAGCGCCAGCGCGAGCAACGTTTTCCTTGCAATCATTGTTGTATGCCTTCTTATTTTATTATTCATCTCATTATCAGAGCATAGCTGACAAAAACTGACTAATAACAAATCACTATCAGGTTATTCTTATCCGGTGGTTTTCGCTGATTAATTCGACAGCACCGGTGAAATAATTTCCCTTAAGTCTTTTTCAAAACGTCAAGATTTTTCCCCGTGCTCTATGCCATGAAAATTCGCCCCTTTTTGCCTCTCTTCCACCGTTTGCTCGCGTTTATAAGCCGTAAAGTAGATGTGTGAAGAAGTCTAAGGGATAACAACGTGGCAAAAACTCTCTTGCGCAGCGGCAATTTGGATGACTATCAGGCCGTGGGCGGCGGTGGTCAGGCCGTTTTTGATTCAGCATTGCAAATTCGTGAAACGCTTCGTCTGCGAAAACAGCAGGCCATGGCCGATTGTCTGGCGATCCCGCAAGTCAATGATAATGGCGATCGGGTTGACTGGTATTCCCCGATTGAAGGACAAGCCGTCGCCTGGAAAGCCGCTGATGAAGACGCGCGCTTTCGGGCATTACGCTATCTGGCCAGCACGCTGGACAGCGCGGCGACTCTCAGTCGTAAAAGCCTGCAATCGGGTAAAACCTCGCTGCAATTGTTTGGATCTCTGCTGGAAAAGGCCGTTCAGTTTCCTGGGGAAAATCACGTTTTTCTGGTTGATGGCAAACCGGTGATAACGTTCTGGGGATTCGTCAATCTGAACGAAAACACGCGTGACGATGTGCTCGACTGCTTGCGGATTGCCGATGTTCCTCCGGTCATGCCCGCACCGCAAGCCGAACCTGAAGAAGATATGGTCGTCCCGGAAATCGCCTTTGCCGAAGCCGATGCACCTTTACTGACGCCGGTCGTGGAAACACCCAAGCCCGCAGAACCTGAACCGCAGCCCCCGGTCATCGTAAATGAACCCGAGGCCTCACCACCGCCCGTATTGCCAACACCTGCGCGTAAACTGCCGCTGTGGAGCCTGCCGGTTGCCGCGGTCATTATTGCCGCTATCGTTGGACCGTTACTGTGGAAACAGCAGGCGACACGCCCTGCGCCCGCGCTGCAGCCGATTGAGGTTGCGAGGGTCGACATCAAGCCGTTACCCGTACTGACACCTTCGCTGCCGCTGCATCGCGCGGAAGTTGTCCCGGTGGTAAAAAAAGAGAAGCCTGCCGAGGGGCCGGTGGTGATTGCCGCGATCCCGAAAGATGCGCTGGTCATGGACGCGAACCAGATGAAGGTCGGCACCACCCGCTTCCTCAACGGTAACTGGCGCGTGATGGTCGACATCAAAGATCCGGTCAGCGGTAAAGCGCCCTCGCTGCGTTATCAGATCCAGACCAATAAAGGCACTGCGCGAGTCGTCCACGGCGACAATGTGGTGTGTCGTGCGGAGATTTTCTCCGGTCTGCACCAGTCGGGTGAATTAATGATTAAAAGTCGTGGGAACGCGCGTTGTACGGACGGCTCGCGTTATCCGATGCCGGAAATCACCTGTAAAGCGGGAACCAACGACGTAGCCGCCTGTACCGCACGTTATGACGATCACGCGGAGATCCCCATGACCATCAAAAAGATAGGTGCCTGATTTTATGTTGGTGAATCTGTGTGATTACAAACAGAGCGTGACGCTCATCGCCAATAGCGGCGTACAGTTTCTGGATTTTGGCCTGACGCCGCAGGAATCCGCGCATCACGGGCGCTTTGTGCGCAAAACGGCCAACGGCCCGCTGCTGCGACTGGATTTCGACCTGACAACGGGCCGCTATACGTTACCAGGTAGCACTGGCGGGCAACCCGAAGTGGTCAAGCCAGAAAGCACCCAGACATTACATTATTCACTGGACGTGCTCGACGGCGTCTGGCTGCCGCTGCCGTTCCTGCGCTTTAACCCGCCGCGCACATTTGTCGAAGGCCCGGATAACTGGGCGCGCGTACAGGTGCGCAAGCTGGCACAACCGGACAGTGCGGGCAACACGCACCGTGTGACCGTGGCGCTGGACAGCCAGTTAACCGAGCATGCCCCCGCCGTATTGACGCCAAATGAAAACGATTTGCTCAACGGCACGCGATTTGCGCTGGCCTGGCACGATAAAGAAATCGCTGATTTTCTCGACCAGACGTGGATTGACGGCTGGCTGCGCGAGTCTTTTTTGCACTATGTGACGCAACAAGAAAACCGCGCCGAACAAGAGATCCAGCTCGCGCTGCGAAATTTCGAATATCAGGCGCACTGGCTGAATGTGCTGACCCTGTTAGGCGAGCAGCTTGCCATTCCGGAAGTAAAGCTGGTGACGCACACCCTTAGCACCCCGGCCATTCCCGTCGATCTGATCTTGGATATCGGCAATACCCATACCTGCGGCGTATTGATTGAAGATCACGGTGACGCCAATGACGGGCTACGCCAGACGGCAGAATTACAGGTCCGTTCATTAAGCGAGCCGCAATACCTCAACGATCCGCTGTTCACCAGCCGACTGGAGTTTTCCGAGGCGCGTTTTGGGAAACAGCACTTTTCCGTGGAGAGCGGTCGTGACGATGCCTTCATATGGCCGTCGATCGTTCGTGTCGGCGATGAAGCCCGCAAGCTGGCCATGCAGCGCGTCGGCACCGAAGGCAGCAGCGGGATCTCCAGCCCACGTCGGTATCTGTGGGATGAAACACCGGTGTTGCACGACTGGCGCTTTAGCCAGATGAATGGCAAAACTCAGCGCGAACCGCTGGCAACTGCCTTCCCGCTGATGAATCTGATGAACGATGATGGCCAACCGCTGTTTAGCCTGCCGCAGGATGACCGGCTGCCGGTATTCTCACCGCAGTACAGTCGCAGCACGCTGATGACTCATATGCTGTGCGAAGTTCTGGCGCAGGCGCTGGGGCAAATTAACAGCGTGGCGACACGTCTGCGCCTCGGTTTTCCGGCCTCGCCTCGCCAGCTGCGTACGCTGATCCTGACCCTGCCGTCGGCGATGCCAAAACAAGAGCGTGAGATCTTCCGCCTGCGCATGTTTGAGGCTATTGCATTAGTGTGGAAAGCGATGGGCTGGCATCCGCAGGATGACGATTTTACCACCCGCAAGCAGCAGGAAAAAAGCGTGGTCCCCGTCCCTGAGATCCAGATGGAATGGGATGAAGCCAGCTGTGGGCAGCTGGTTTGGCTATACAATGAAGCGATTTCACACTACGACGGGCACACCGAATCGTTCTTCAACGCCCTCGCCCGCCCGGACCGCCTTCCGGAACCGGGTGAAGTCAACGGTCGCGCCCTGCGTGTGGCATCAATCGACATTGGCGGCGGCACCACGGATATGGCCGTGGTCCATTATCAGTTAGATGATGGCGTGGGAGCGAATGTCAAAATCACGCCGCATCTGTTGTTTCGTGAAGGATTCAAGGTTGCCGGGGATGACTTGCTGCTCGATGTTATCCAACGCTGCGTGCTACCTGCCCTGCAAACCCGCTTACAACAGGCGGGGGTTACCGACGCCGCCGCCCTGCTGGCCACGCTGTTTGGCGACTCCGGGCGCATCGACACCCAAGCGATTTTACGCCAGCAAACGGCGTTACAGCTGTTTATGCCGCTCGGGCATGCGGTGCTCTCCGCGTGGGAGCAAAGCGATGTTAACGACCCGGTAGCGGGGCTACATGCCACCTTTGGTGAACTGCTGGCCCAGCCGCCAACGCGCAACGTGATGAACTATATCCAGCAGGCCATCGATCATGCGTTGCCTGCGGGCTCGCCGGTTTTTGACGTGCTGAGCGTGCCACTGCAAGTGCAGTTCAGGCCATTACAGGAAGCCTTACTGGCCGGGCAGTTTACCCTGACCTCTCCGCTGCACGCCGTGTGTGAAGCCATCTCGCACTATCGTTGCGACATTTTACTGGTGACCGGCAGACCCGCCTGTTTACCAGGCGTACAGGCGCTGATTCGTCATCTGCAACCCGTTCCGGTTAATCGTATGATTTGGATGGACAGCTACCGTGTGCATGAGTGGTATCCGTTTAGCCAGCAAGGGCGTATTGGCAATCCGAAGTCCACCGCCGCCGTGGGCGCCATGCTGTGCAGCCTGGCGCTGGATTTGCGTCTGCCGCGTTTTAACTTTAAAGCCGCCGATATCGGCGCGTACTCGACGGTACGCTATCTCGGCGTGTTAGATAACACGGTTAATACGCTGCGCGATGAGAATATCTGGTATCACGATATCGACCTCGACAAGCCAGGCGCAAAGCTGGACGCGCGCCTGAATTTCCCGCTGCGTGGCAATGTGACGTTAGGTTTCCGCCAACTGGAGAACAGCCGCTGGCCCGCCACCCCGCTATATACGCTCAGTATCAACTCTGCTGAGCTGGCGAAAACCATCGCCGGTGATGGCGTATTAAATGTGCGTCTGCAATTACGTGGCGGTAGCAAAGAGACCGGCCCGGAATACTTCGTCCTCAGCGATGCCTGGCTGCAGGATGGCACACCCGTTGCTGCTAACGCCTTAACCTTAAAACTGAATACGCTGGCAGACCGCCGCCACAGCGGCAGCCATTACTGGATTGATAGCGGGAGTGTGTACCTGAAATGAGCAAGACGTTAAACACCGCACAGGCCGCCATCGAATGGGTAACGGACGTACGTACACGCGCGGCACGCCTGGATGATGAAGCAGATTCCCTGCTGGCTCAGCTCACGTTAGCCGCGGTCAATGAAACCGCGCTCAATGAGACATTCGCCGCGCCGGGTTGTGTGGGATTGTACGGCCACTCACAGGCGGCGAAAGCGCATTTGCTCTGCGCATTGTGCAGCGATTCGGGTGGCAAACTGAACATCATCACGCCGGATCGCAGCATCGATTACTTTACGCACATTAACCCCGGCCATGCGCCAACCAACATGGCTATTCGCTTCACCCGCGACGAAACCCCATTGGACAGCGCATGGCCGCTGCGCCTGCGGTTGATGAGCGAGGCGGAGCTGGTTCAGCTGTTTATCGCCCAGTTCTGTGCGTTACCTGACAACCGTCAGGTTGAAAAAGCGATCATTGAGACGCGGTTAGAAAAATGGCAGACGCTGCGCCAGCGCCATCCTGTGCCGGGGATCTGCGCACAAGACGTGGCCACCATCACGCGTTTCTGGCGTTCTCGTGTTCCCTCAAACCAGCAGCAAATTGACGATGCGCTGTGGCACCAGTTTGCCATGCTGCTTCCGGCACTGGATCTCACCACCCGGGCACATGCCTGGGCATTACTGTGGGGAGAACAGCCAGAACTCACGCAGCAGTTTCTGGCACTGGCGCATACGCTGCAGCAAACCGGGCATGCCAAAGAATTAGCTGCGCCGTTTAGCCTGCTGGTCGACCATTTCGGCTTGCCCGCCGAAAGCTTTCTCACTCAGGCGGCACTGACCGGGAACGACGCGCCAAGTGATGTGGTGGTGCATCCTATTGCCGACAATCAGTTGCTTAATGCGGTCAGCCTGTCGCTGGAATCACTGGCGCTGTTGACCCGCGAACTGGTACTGACGGTAGAAGACGCGGTGCTGGAGAGCACAGACCTGCTGGATATCCCCCTGGCACCGGATGCGCATCCACACCCGCTATGGCGAGCAAAATTAGGCTGGATGCTGGAGCATTACCGCCAGTGTCTGCAACCTGATGTGTTAGTCATCTGCAACGCGGTATCCACCCGTTCGCAGACGCCGACCGTCACCCGCACACTACTCGGTTGGATCAACGATACCCAGCCGCTGCACGATGCTGCGTTACCGGGCGTGGTGTGGGCCATTACCCCACAGGATGCACGTTTTAGCACCCAACAGAACCTCGATGAAGCCGTTCAGCAATTACTGGGCAAACCCGGACTGCACTGGGGCACGCTGCAGGCGCTGGATAAGCACAGTTTACAGCGGCTGGTTGAATGGTTGTCGCAGGCCACTTCGCCCGCTCAGCGTCAGGCTCGGTTTATCTCTCTGCACGAGCAGCTCCAGCAGCGAATTCGCGCCACGTTAATGAGCTGGTTACACACGGATGACGAGACGACCGGGGCGAGTGAATCACTTATTCGCCAGTTGCAAGCTCAGGCGGCAAAACATGGCGAGCTGCTGGAGGGACTACTGCCGCCTATGCGCAGCGTGGAGTCGTTGTTACGTATTCAACAACCGCGTGAGGAGCAGGTTAGCGGCTTATTTAATGATACGATCGACCTGTTTGCTGACGCGCGAGATACGTCTCACCCGCAAGAGAGTGAAGAGACCGGATACCTGGCGCATAAAATGTGGATCAACCATGTGCGCCAGTGGTGTCGTAATGAGAATAACGCGCGTCGCCTGCACCTGGAGCCGGAAACTTTAAGGCAGGTTGCTGACATCCTGGTGACCACCAGTTACCGGCTGGAGATGCCGCAACGCCTGCACGCTATTATGCAGCGCGAGAACGTCTGCGCAGCGCAGCTGCACGCGGATATCGGTGATTTTATTACCTGGCTTGGGTTTGCTCGCGTTGCCGAGGAACAGCGCCCTGCCAGCAGGATCCTAAAAGGTGCCGCTATCTTTAGCGCCCCGCCGCAACAACCGATGCGTCGACTGGCAAAACTGGACGAGCAACCTCGGCATGGTGCCAGCCGATACGTGTATGACTGGTTGGTTGCCCTGTACACCCGCGCCAATGAAAACGTCGGCTATCAGCATCCGCTGGACGTGACTGACGCTGACAGGTTGCGATTAATCGCGCTGCTAAAGGCCTGACGACGTCATTAGAAAAGAGAAAACAGGAGTGCGACGGGAAAGCTCATCGGCCACGTCGCCCCGACTAATACCGCGCTGAGAAAGCGAATACGCTTTTTATCGCGCGATAGAAACCAGGTGATGATAGCCGCGATGGCGGCCATTACCGCATAAAAAACCAGCATGTTTTGGTACAAAGACATTTAGAGCATCCGGGCCAGAAGGGAAAATCGCGCGCAATATGCTCTTTTTTATGACACACATCAAGTTTTATTCATTTTTTTAAGAAAACTGGCGAGAAAACAACCGCTCTCCGTAATGTTCAGATTTCGTACTATTGCGGATAGTTTTAACCCGTACTATACCCATAAGGGTTAAATCGAAAGGTGGCAAAAATGAATGTTTCCAGTAAAACCGTAGTACTGATAAATCTCTTTGCTGCTGTAGGACTTTTCAGCCTGATATCCGCAAGGTTTGGCTGGTTTGCTTGATGTGACTCTTGTTGATTAATTGCAGCGTCTGCTGGCAGAGAGAACATTCTCTCTGCCATTGATGTGCGATCTTCCCACTGCTTCACCTGCCAGTAAATTATACTTAGTGTGTAATAGCCCTAACCTTTCTGCGGTAATGAGATAGCGAAACCCGGCATGCATTGCCCCCTAAACTGTTCCGTATGAAGTGGTCTACTGAATTTGGACCCCTTTCAGGAATTGTGTCGCTGGGATGGTACATCACCGTCGGATTCGCCCTCACCCGCACTCTCTTTGCTTTGAATGAACCGGAGTGCCAAATAGAGGTCTGGAGCCAGAAGCATGTCATCATCATTCATTGTTGGTCGGCTTTCTTTAAACCAGCGTGTTAATTCCGTTTTCCGGCCCGCAAGGATTAACGTAATCTGTCGACTTTTCAGGTCACGCTTTAACTCATTAATGGTGGCCAGGACACTTATATCTGAATAGGTGAAGCAGGCAACGGCATCAATAACCACCCATTTAGGTTGTAATGTTGTACCATCAACTAAGTTCAATACCCGACGTTTAAAATAAGCCACATTAAAATAGGTCAACGGGGAGTTAAATCGATACATCAACACGCCCGGAACCATTTTAATATCGGTTGAATTACCTAATGAGTGAATCATTCCATTTTCGTCAGTTCCCAGTAAGTGCTCAGAAGGACGAAAGACTGTACGCAGGAACTGTAACAGACCGAGCAACACGGCAAGCCCGATTCCCTGGATTACACCGATAATTAACACACAGCCAAAGGTGAAGAAGGCCAAACGAAATGCCTGTTTATTTCTTCGCCTCAGGTTCCATAGCCCACGTAAATCAATCAATGACCACGAGGCATACATTAGAACAATACCTAATGCAGAAACCGGAATAAACTGTAATGGCTGAGTAAAAAATACGACTATGATACCGATGAGTAAGGCTGCGACCACGGAAACCAGCTGACTTTTCCCCCCAGTTGAATCATTAACAGCGGTTCGGGAATCGGCTCCACTGATAGCAAACCCCTGAGATAATCCAGACATGAGATTCGCAATACCCAGAGCTCTAAACTCAGCATCAGCATTAATGTCATAGCCATTTTTCGCGGCGAAACTACGGGCGGTCAGCATAAGACTGACAAAACTGACCAAAGCCAGGTTCAGCGCCGGGATCACTAAATCACGCATCAGACCTGGCTGGAACGCCGCCCAGTTAACGACGGGTAAACCAGGCTGAAAACCGTCCCCCCCAATAGTGGTAATCCCATGATTTTGTGCTGATGTTCCCCATACCAGCGCCGTTGTTATCACAATGGCAATCAACGGTGCTGGCCAGTGGCTGCGATACGTTTTGATAACCATTAAAATAACTAACGTTAAAAGTGATAGTCCTAAGGTTAATAAATGGCTGTCTGCGATTCGGCCTGGCAAGGCAATTATTTTTTCAATAACCTGCGCCTCATCAAGTGTGATCCCTAAAACCTTACCTAATTGCCCGACAATAATCGTCACGGCTACGCCATTAAGCAAACCAGTAAGAATGGGATGAGAAAGCAGATCGGCAAGTGCGCCCAGGCGAAATTTACTGGCAAGCAGGCACCATCCGCCCATCATCAATGTCATGATGATCGTCAGTTGCCAGTGCAGTTCGGGATTACCTGCAGAGAGGGGAAACACGACGGCCGCAATCACCGCGCAGGTTGTAGCATCAGGGCCAACAATAAGCTGACGTGAAGAACCAAACAGTGCATAAGCGATCATCGGTAAAACGCAGGAATACAGCCCTACGATTGCCCCAACACCCGCCAACTCAGCGTACGCAATAGCAACGGGTAGTGCGACAGCCGCAACAGATAACCCGGCTTTAACATCATGTTTTAGCCAGCTTTTATCGTAGGCTAATAAATTTTGTAAACCAGGCATGTAATTTAAAAAAAATTTTCCGAACACTTTATTCTCCGGATATTGTTCTTACCCACGCAATGTTGGCACACTTCTGAGTGAGGTTCTGGTTATCTAATGCTCCCGGAATGAGGCCGCCACCGTTCAGGCCCTAATAACCTCAACCATCTTATTATTCTGACTGGTGTTAAACATAGTTCAAAACCGACCGTACCTTCTGACCCCAAAAATTGTCCGCTGTGTGCCAGCAGCGGACATTAAGCATGGATTTATGTAGGGGAAAGTGCGATTAGTGCAGTTGCAATATTAATAAGATTTCGCTCGCTGCCGAATAATGAGCAAATCCAGTATACGATTGTTGGTACTCCGCTCAATGATACTGCTCCGGCCGATAACATCAACGTATGTATCGGGCCGGTCGTCAACAACTTGCTGTTTTACGTACTTTCGCGAGTCTGGACCCATTCTTCATGGATCTTCTGTACTTTAACCCACAGTTTTTTAAGCGATATCTCAGGAACGTTTTCGAAAGTCAGACCGAATTCTTCATCAAGCACTTCCTGCCACTCTGGTAAAGACGTTGAAATGTGAGTCGTAACGACTTCGCCATCGGTTTTTGTTAAAACGCAACCTCGCAGTATCGTTTTGCCGTGTGGCTTCCGGAGTTGTGCAGTAACAACTTTTGCATATCCGGATTCAGGGGAATGCATATTAAAGTGATGACGGTCTACGAAATCACTCATAGAAGCGGGTTGCTCAGCCATATTCACGCCTGCGATCCAGCACGATGGATCGGCAATGAGATGCCAATCGCCCACGCCGTCCTTGTCCATGGCTTCCATGCCAAACTGCATCGAGTCCTGGTTAACGGTAGTATTCATCAGAGGCATTTGCTCATGAAGCGCATCGCCAAGACCGACATCCACCCACCATCTCCCGTTGGGATTATTTTCACTCGGCAACCCCTCAGCGATGATAGCTGCATGGTTTTCCAGTTTTATATGCTCAGGGCCTTCAGCGCCGTGGACGTTTGCTGGGTGAATACTCACACGATAACCAAGGTGGGTGAGTAGCGTATGTAAGCCGCCATTGAGCTGAAAACAATAACCACCTCGTCGGGTTGTTGCCGCTCTTCTGAAACTTTCCATGGCGTCAATTCCCCAATCCTGACCAAGGTGGATCCAGAATGTTTCGTAAGGGATCCGCTCTACATGAGCTTGATGTAAACGGGTAAGTGCCTCAATGGAGGGTTTTTCTGCGTCAAGGCCAAGGCGAGCCAGATAGGCTTTTACTAAATCGTTCATGTTAATGTCATTTTCCTAAGTCTGTACATGTTTCATTTTTGAGAGTTTATCAGAGGGAAGGTTTGGAGCTTTAAAAAGGACTGATGGCGTCAGATAGATTCTAAATCTGCTCCAGGCAATACATTTCCTCTATAATTACGGGCATTGCTAACTGAAAGTGGCTGTATTTTATTACCCACATTCAGTACTGTGTAGCGTCTAAATTGAGAATAATGTTTTCATATTTGAGAGGAGTCGATGGACTTAAATGCCTTAAAGATGTTTGTTCTGACAGCCCGCTGCGGTAGCCTTTCTGCAGCAGCGCGGGAAAACAACATACCGCTTCCGACGCTAAGCCGTAGGATCGCTGAACTTGAGCATGAGCTGGATGTTGTTCTGCTAGAACGCACTGTGAAAGGTTGCAGAGCAACAGAGGCGGGTAAAAAATTGCTGGATCAGGCCAGTTCGGCTATTGATACGCTTAATGATGCCGAGCAGTTCCTCACCACTGCCGATTCCCGCATTACAGGCCGATTACGCCTGACAATGCCTCAATCACTTGAACCGTGGTGGGAAATCATCAGACAGTTTCAGCGTATATATCCGGGTATTGCCATTAACGTTTATACGACTGAACGTCGAGTGGATTTAGTTTCTGAAGGTATTGATGTCGCGCTGAGAGTTGGAAGCATCTCTGATGATGATGTCGTTGCGAGCCATCTCATGGATTTCAGGCATATTCTGGTCGCCAGCCCGGCGCTTTTTCAGGGCAGTGAGCCCCCCAAAGAGCCATCAGACCTGATGAAGTATCCCTGTGCCGCCTGGGGTTCGGTGATAGGCGCGCGTCCGGTGTGGATGCTCGGTGAACATACCTACGATGTTCCAGCAACCTTCATCGTCAATGATTATCTTCATTTGCGCTCTGGAGCCCTTGCTGGCGACTACATTACTGAGTTACCTGCTTTTTTTGCTGCGGAATACATTAATAGTGGAAAACTGATTGAGGTTTTACCCCAGACACGTTTGCCCTACTCATCATTGCATCTGGTTTATAAAAAACACCGACATGTTTCCACGGCGGCCAGAGCCTACATAGAATTCTGTAAGGCTAATGTACACATACTAAAAGAAAAAAGCCGCGTACCCTCAGATGATGAAAGTTTGTATCCATGAATTTGAATTATCAGTCAAACCGATAGCGTATGTAGGTAAGGCGGTGACCGATTCACACGGTGAGTTCAAGGGGTAGATGCAACGCTATCCTTAATCGAAGGGGAAGTTGCCATGAAACCCAGATACCGGGCATCAGCGAAGTGATGTTCATTAAGAGAACGGAACGCGACTCCAATGTATGTAAATTAGCCTGACCTCGCGGATATTTCCAACTTACCGCCGTCCGATGGCGACGAGGCCAGTGCCGCGCATAGTATAGACACCCTTCTACCAGTAATTAGCTATCCGTGCGTCTATGGCCATGCGCGGGTACTGATTTTACTCGTGTTTAATCATCACATGGCGGATAACGGTGTAATCCTCGAGTCCATAAACCGACATGTCCTTACCGTAACCGGAGAGTTTTTGCCCGCCGTGCGGCATTTCGCTCACCAACGTGAAGTGGGTGTTGACCCAGGTACAGCCGTACTGCAAGCGGGCGCTGAGGCGATGGGCACGACCGACGTCTCGCGTCCAGACCGAAGATGCCAGCCCGTATTTTGAATCGTTAGCCCATGCCAGGACCTGAGCCTCATCATCAAACTGGGTGATGCTGACCACCGGGCCGAAGACTTCCCGCTGAACGATAGCATCGTCCTGCTTCGCGCCCGCCAGCAGCGTTGGGGCAAAATAGTAGCCTGCACCCTCTACTTTTTTACCGCCGGTGATGACTTTGATGTGCCCGAGCGCTTTGGCCTCATCCACCGCTTTGGTTATGCGATCCAAATGAGCCTGAGAGCTTACCGGCCCCAACTCTGTTGATTCATCATTCGGTGAACCGGTTTTCAGGCTGGCGACCGCCGCACCCAATTTTTCGACCAGCGCGTCGTAAATACCTTTCTGCGCGTAGATGCGACAGGCTGCGGTGCAATCCTGCCCGGCGTTGTAATAACCGAA
This sequence comes from Citrobacter sp. KH_055_1, assembly GCF_057838705.1. Taxonomy (NCBI): domain Bacteria; kingdom Pseudomonadati; phylum Pseudomonadota; class Gammaproteobacteria; order Enterobacterales; family Enterobacteriaceae; genus Citrobacter; species Citrobacter sp. KH_055_1. The sequence goes on along the minus strand of NZ_CM174473.1, from coordinate 2,228,085 downwards.
CGTGCGTACGCCGCTCACCACCGCATCGAGATCGGCATCATCAAAAATAATAACCGGGGCTTTGCCGCCCAACTCCATATGCGTGCGCTTAATCGATGGCGCAGTATGTCCAATAATGTGCTCCCCGGTAGCAATAGAGCCGGTCAGTGAAACCATGCGCACTTTTTCATGACCGGTCAGCGGATCGCCCACGGTTTTACCACGACCAAACAGCACGTTAATCACGCCTGCCGGGAAAATATCTTTCGCCAACTCAGCTAGCTTCAGTGCCGTTAATGGGGTAATTTCGGATGGTTTAATCACCACGCAGTTACCTGCCGCCAGCGCCGGTGCCAGTTTCCACGCGGCCATCATCAGCGGATAGTTCCACGGTGCGATAGACGCCACCACCCCCAGCGGATCGCGACGGATCATGGACGTATGCCCTTCCAGATACTCCCCGGCCGCCAGGCCGTTGAGCGTACGTGCCGCACCGGCAAAGAAGCGGAAAACATCCACAATCGCCGGAATTTCATCATTTAGCACGCAGTGAAAAGGCTTACCGCAATTCAAGGATTCCAGCTCAGCAAATGTCTGCGCGTTTTCGGCGATAGTGTCCGCCAGCTTCAGTAACAGCTCTGAACGCACTTTCGGTGTGGTTTGCCCCCAGCTGGCAAAAGCCTCGTCGGCGGCACGGACGGCTGCATCAACCTGCACGGTTGACGCCTCGGCAATTTCCAGGATCACGTCACCGGTAGCAGGGTTATAGACCGGCTGCTTTTCACCTTCACCGTTGACCAGTTCGCCGTTAATCAGTAATTGATGTTGCATAGCAATTTCCCATATTGTCGTTTATTTACCGTTTCCGGCGAGAGTGTCGCCTTCACGCGTCAGCCACCAGGCCCCTAAAATCGGCAGTGTTGTGACCGCCATCACCAGCAATGCCACTACGTTGGTCACCGGGACATCACGCGGACGTCCCAGTTGATTGAGTAGCCACAGCGGAAGTGTTCTTTCGTGTCCGGCCGTGAACGTTGTTACGATGATTTCATCAAACGACAACGCAAACGCCAGCATGCCTCCGGCCAACAGCGCCGACGCAAGATTCGGCAGCACCACATAGCGGAAGGTTTGCCAGCCGTTCGCCCCCAGGTCCATTGACGCTTCAACCAGACTCCATGATGTGCGACGAAAACGGGCCACAACGTTGTTAAATACCACTACCACACAAAACGTCGCATGTCCCACCACGATGGTCAGGAAGCCGGGTTCCAGATTGATGGTTTTAAATGCAGTCAGCAGTGCCAGACCGGTGATAATGCCCGGTAGCGCAATAGGCAAAAGCAACAACAGCGATATTGCGTTCTTGCCAAAGAAATCCCGCCGCCACAGGGCCGCCGCCGCCAGCGTTCCTAGCACCAGTGCGATGGCCGTCGACAGCGCGGCGATCTTAAGTGACAGTGTCACTGATTCCAAAATATCGCTACGCTGTGCCGCCACGCTAAACCACCGTAGCGTAAGCCCCTGCGGTGGAAAGCTAAAAGCGGCTTCCTCGGTATTAAACGCATAGGCGGCGATGATGAGGATGGGAAAGTGCAGGAAAATCACGCCACCCCATGCGGCCAGTTTGAGTAAAAACGGTGCGCGTTCAGAGTGCATCAAACGCTCCCAGACGCTTCACGAACGCCAGATACAGTGCGATTAATACAATCGGCACCAGGGTGAATGCCGCCGCCATTGGCATGTTGCCGATAGCCCCTTGTTGCGAATAGACCATGTTGCCGATGAAAAAACCCGGCGGCCCCACCAGTTGCGGCACAATAAAATCACCCAGCGTCAGCGAGAAGGTAAAGATTGAACCAGCAGCAATACCGGGGATAGCCAGCGGCAGCACTACATAGCGGAAGGTCTGACGCGGGCGGGCGCCCAAATCCGCCGAGGCCTGCAGCAATGACGGCGGTAACCGCTCCAGCGCAGCCTGTACCGGCAGGATCATAAAAGGTAGCCAGATGTAGACGAAAACCAGAAAACGCCCTAATCCTGACGTCGACAGCGTATTCCCGCCCACGGCTGGCAGCGTCAGAAACGCGGTCAGGATCGGCTCCAGCCCGAGATGGGTTAAAAACCACTGCGCCACGCCGTCTTTAGCTAACAGCAACGTCCACGCGTAGGCTTTGACGATATAGCTGGCCCACATTGGCAACATGACGGCGATGTAAAAAAAGGCTTTCATCTTGCCGCTGGTGTAACGCGCCATATACCACGCCATCGGAAACGCCAGAATGGCGCTGGCAATAGTCACCGCTATTGCCATGGTCAACGTGCGTAAAATGATGTCGTAATTCGCCGGGTTAAACAGCGCCTGCAGGTTCGCCAGCGTCAGATCTGGCGTAACGGACATGGTGAAATCGTCAAAGGTATAAAACCCTTGCCACAGTAATGTCAGCAATGAGCCAAAGTAGACGACACCAAACCACATCAGCGGTCCGAGCAGCAGTAAAAACAGCCCCAGCCCCGGATTACGCCAGAAATAACCTGAGATTTTGTTCAACCTGGTGGTCTGGGGAGGTGAATGTAAAACGTTCATCGCCATTCACCTCTCCTCAACCAGCGGGACCATCACGTCACGTGACCACGAGGCCATGACCTGCTGACCCGGCGACAGCGTTGACGGCAGCGTTTCTCCCGTCAGGTTCGCCTGGCTTACCAGCAACTTTTCGCCACCAGCCAGTTTTAGCTCAAACCGCGTCGCGGCCCCCTGATACTGCACCGCCTGAATAACGCCCGGCGCCTGCACTTCTGCACCAGGATCATTCAAGCGAATGTGTTCCGGGCGCAGAGAGAACATTCCCTGCAGGCCGCAGACATTCTCCGACATGGCGGTATCAAAGACGTTTGATGTCCCGACAAAGCTCGCCACAAACGGCGTGCGTGGGCGCATATAGAGTTCACGGGGAGAGTCCACTTGCTCAATGCGGCCGTTATTAAACACCGCCACGCGATCGGACATCGACAGCGCCTCACCCTGATCGTGGGTAACAAAAATGAAGGTAATGCCCAGCGCCTGCTGTAGTTTTTTCAATTCCAACTGCATCTGTTCACGCAGTTTAAGATCCAGCGCCCCAAGCGGTTCATCCAGCAGCAGCACGCGTGGTTCATTAACCAGTGCGCGGGCGATCGCCACGCGCTGGCGCTGTCCACCGGAAAGCTGCGACGGTTTACGCTCATAAACGAAGCCGAGCGCCACCTTCTCCAGCGCTTCTCGCGCTTTGGCATGGCGCTGTTTTTTATCCATCCCTTTGACCATCAACCCGTAGGCCACGTTATCGAGGATCGACATATGCGGAAACAACGCGTAATCCTGAAATACCGTGTTGACGTCCCGCTCCCAGGGCGGCAACTCGCTGGCCTGCTTGCCAAAAATGCTAATTGCACCGCCTGACAGCTGTTCAAAACCAGCTATCAGGCGCAGACAGGTAGTTTTGCCAGAGCCGGATGGCCCCAGCATAGAGAAAAACTCACCATCGTTAATCGCAATACTGACCCCATCGACGGCACGAACATCCCCGTACAATCGCGAGACATTGTTAAATTCCACTGCGTACGTCATAAAACCCCCAGCGGAATCAGCGACCGCCCATAATGGCTATGTAATCTTGCGTCCAGCGACTGTAAGGAACGAACTTGCCCCCTTCGGCGATCGGCGTTTTCCAGAAGGCGATTTTGTCGAAATAGCTATAGCCATTGGTTTCACATCCTTTTTCACCCAGCAGCGGGCTGGCTTTGCATCCCTCAGGCACGACCGGCAGCGATCCAAACCAGGCGGCAACGTCGCCCTGCACTTTCGGGGTTAATGACCAGTTCATCCATTTGTAAGCACAGACCGGATGTTTTGCTTCGCTGTGCAACATGGTGGTATCCGCCCAACCGGTAACCCCTTCTTTTGGGAAGACGGTGGCGACAGGTTGCCCTTCAGCCTTCAGGGCGTTAGCCTGATAAGGCCATGCGCTGGAAGCGACAACACCTTCGTTTTTAAAATCACTCATTTGCACGGTGGTGTCATGCCAGTAGCGATGGATCAGACTATGCTGATCTCTCAGGACCTTAATGACGGCCTGATACTGTTTCTCGGTCAGCTGATAGGGGTCGGTAATGCCCAGTTGTGGTTGGGTGGCTTTAACAAATAACGCCGCATCGGCGATATAAATCGGACCGTCGTAAGCCTGGACGCGCCCTTTATTGCTTTTGCCGTCTTCCAGCGTTTGCGCTACAAACACCACTTTCCAGCTATCCGGCGGCGTTGGGAAGGTCTTGGTGTTGTACATCAGCAGGTTTGGCCCCCACTGATACGGTGTGCCGTACACTTTTCCCCCGACATTAAACCATTCACCGTTGACTACACGCGGATCGATGATTTTCCAGTTCGGAATAAGTGCAGTATTAATAGGTTGAACACGTTTCCCCATAATTAAACGCAGTGACGCGTCACCGGATGCCGTGACCAGGTCATATCCGCCTTTTGCCATCAGGCTAACCATTTCGTCTGAGGTGGCCGCCGTTTTCACATTCACCGCGCAGCCCGTTTCCTTCTCAAACTGTGAGACCCAGTCATATTGTTTATCCGTTTGGCCACGTTCGATATACCCCGGCCAGGCAATAATATCCAGGCGTCCTTCTGGTTTATCTAATGATGTTGGGGGTTCAGCTGCGTGGGCGGTCATCAGTGTCATACTGAGCGCACACAGGCTCGTGAGGGCAAATTGCTTGCTCATAACGTCTTACTCCTGTCGAAAAAAAATAATGAGCGGCAGCCTTGCCGTAAATATATGTCCTTTCCTAAAAGTAGTCGGGGTGTTGGCAGCGTTCCTGCTGGCGCAAGGAAATTTAATCAGGTTGTGAGCTAACGCTCATTACGCTGTCAGTTATTGCAACGTTATTTAATCTTCTGGAGTATAGACAACGAGTTAGATGCACGGAGGGGAATAATTAGAGGTATTGATATTTTGTATGGTTGCACCTGAAAAAAATAACATCGTGATTTTACTGGTGCTATTTCAAAAATAAGAATGGGCTATTCTTTTATATTGAATAGCCCATTCATTATTATTTCATCATCTCGCGAATTAATTTCCCAAGTTGTTTCACTGCCTGCTCTTCGCGTTCTCCCCAGTGCCATGCGGTATTGAAGCGAAAGAAGCGTGTCCAGGTTCCTGACGTCGAGAACATTTTCCCCGGTGCAATGCTGATATGGTGCGCCAGTGCCTGCGTGCTGAGCTCGCCCGCATCAAGCGGTTCAGGCAGTTCGAGCCACAGAAAATAGCCGCTATCGCTATGATGAATTTTGACTTCCGCCGGAAGATGGCGCAGCAGCGTTTGCCAGGCTTGCTGTTTGCGTTCTGCCAGTTGACGACGTAGCCGACGCAAATGCGCGTCATAACGCCGGGTAGACAGGTAATCCACCAATGCGAGTTGCATCGGGGAACTGGTTGATAAGGTGCTCATCAACTGAAGCCGCTGAATGCGCCGCGCATGCATCCCCGCCGCCACCCAGCCAACGCGAAATCCGGGCACCAGGCATTTTGAAAACGACGAACAGTGTAGCACTCTGTCGCCACGATCCCAGGCTTTGGCGGGCAGCGGTTTTTCACGGCCAAAATACAGCTCGCTGTAAACATCATCCTCGATCAGCATCACGTTGTATTTTTCCAGCAACGCGACCAGATGGGCCTTTTTCTCTGCGCTGAGCGTAAATCCCAACGGGTTTTGGCTGTTGGTCATCAGCCAGCAAGCCTTCACCGGATACTCTTGTAAAGCCTGCTCCAGTGCAACGAGATCGATCCCGTCCTTGACGTCGGTGGCAACAGACAGCGCTTTTAAACGTAGCCTTTCAAGCGCCTGCAAGGCGCCGTAAAAACAGGGATTTTCGACAATCACCCAGTCGCCAGGTTCGGTCACCGCTTGCAGGCTCAGGTTGAGGGCTTCCAGCGCCCCGGCGGTAATCACAATGTCATCCGGCGAAATAGTGATCCCCTGCTGGGCATAGCGACGGGCAATGGCATTACGCAATTCGGCATTACCCGGCGGCAGGTTTTCAATCACGCTCATTGCCGTCGCCGTTTTGCTCACCTGCGCCAACGAACGGTTAAGCTGCTGCAGGGGAAATAAACGGGGGTCGGGAAATGCGGACGCAAACGGCATCACCGAAGCATCCCGGCTGGCCTGCAGCATGTCAAAAATATACGTGTTGATATCGACCGCTTCATCGCGCACAACCTGCGATTGCGGGGTTGCCGACTCACGTTCGGGCCGCGCGGCAACATAATAGCCGGATTGCGGCCGCGCAATGATCCGCCCCTGACTTTCCAGCAGCTGATAAGCATGGCCGACGGTCATAAAACTCATCCCACTGGTCGCCACCTGTTCACGTAAAGAAGGTAGACGATCGCCGGGTTGCCAGACGCCAGAGGCGATTTGATCGCGAATTTGTTCCGCCAGCCGTTGATATTTTTTCATGATGATTCTCGGGAGTCAGATGCAGGTGACGCTCGCAGTGTATATCAGTCAATAAAATTAACAACATTCTGACAACTGTTATGGGATTGTGTTTTTACTGCATTGTGAACGAAAGCGGTTAACCACATGCTCACACCGCGACCCTGCACAGCATCAATTTTCGTCGCGTGCTTTAAATAGAATAAATAATTGATTTTATGGGCGTTTGAAAAATGAAGTTTTCATATCAGTACCACTAACAAATAACAGCACTGCAACTGTTATGGTTAAAAAGAACTGTTCTGTTTCTGCCCCCCACTGTTCCTCAGGCATAGAATTGCGCTAAATCAATTTTGCCTGCGGAGTTAAGCATGTTCGGTCTTGACGCGTTTCACCTGGCGCGCATCCAGTTCGCGTTTACGGTGTCGTTTCACATCATCTTTCCGGCCATTACTATCGGTCTTGCCAGCTATCTGGCGGTGCTTGAAGGTCTGTGGCTGAAAACTAAAAATCCCACCTGGCGTTCGCTGTATCATTTCTGGTCTAAAATATTCGCCGTCAACTTTGGTATGGGCGTGGTTTCGGGCCTGGTAATGGCCTACCAGTTCGGTACCAACTGGAGCGGTTTTTCCGAGTTCGCCGGGAGTATCACCGGGCCGCTGCTGACCTATGAAGTACTGACCGCCTTCTTCCTCGAGGCAGGATTCCTTGGCGTGATGCTGTTTGGCTGGCAGCGCGTGGGTCCAGGTCTGCACTTCTTCGCCACCTGTATGGTCGCGCTGGGCACCATTATTTCAACTTTCTGGATCCTCGCCTCCAACAGCTGGATGCAAACACCGCAGGGTTACGAAATTATCAACGGACAAGTCGTGCCGGTGGACTGGTTTGCCGTCATCTTCAATCCGTCCTTCCCCTATCGTCTACTGCATATGTCCGTCGCCGCCTTCCTGAGCAGCGCCCTGTTTGTCGCGGCGTCGGCGGCCTGGCATCTATTACGTGGAAATAATACGCCGGCAATTCGTGCCATGTTTTCAATGGCCCTGTGGATGATGCTGATCGTCGCCCCATTACAGGCGTTGATTGGCGATATGCATGGACTTAACACCCTGAAGCATCAACCTGCCAAGATTGCCGCCATTGAAGGCCACTGGGAAAACGTGTCCGGTGAACCGACCCCGCTGTTGCTGTTCGGCTGGCCGGATATGGAACAGGAGCGCACCCGCTACGGGCTGGCAATACCCGCGCTGGGCAGCCTGATTTTGACCCACAGTCTGGATAAACAAGTTCCGGCTCTGAAAGCATTTCCGAAAGAAGATCGTCCTAACTCCACCATGGTGTTCTGGTCATTTCGCATTATGGCGGGGCTGGGGATGTTGATGATCTTGCTCGGCACATTTGCCCTGTGGCTGCGCTACAAACAACGCCTGTATACCTCGCGTCCTTTCCTGCGCTTCGCACTATGGATGGGACCCTCCGGTCTGATTGCCATTCTGGCCGGATGGGTGACCACCGAAGTCGGTCGTCAGCCGTGGGTTGTTTATGGCCTGCAACGGACGGCGGATGCGGTTTCCGCACATGGCGATTTGCACATGAGCATCAGCCTGATGGCCTTCTTTGTGGTTTACAGTTCGGTCTTCGGTGTGGGCTACAGCTACATGATCCGCCTGATCCGTAAAGGACCGCAGGAAGATGACCCGACGAGTCCGCCAACGGGTACTCCTGCACGACCGCTTTCCGCTGCGGTCCTCGATTCTCAACCGGAGGCACATCGCTAATGGGTATTGATTTATCAGTTATCTGGTTCGTTATCATCGTGTTCGCCACGCTGATGTATATCGTGATGGATGGTTTCGACCTTGGGATTGGCATTTTATTTCCGGCCATTCAGGACCCCGACGATCGCGATGTGATGGTCAACAGCGTCGCGCCGGTCTGGGACGGCAATGAAACCTGGCTGGTGCTGGGGGGCGCAGGCTTGTTTGGTGCCTTTCCGCTGGCCTACGCGGTGATCGTCGATGCGCTGACCATCCCCTTAACCCTGATGCTAATCGGCCTGATTTTTCGCGGTGTGGCCTTTGAGTTTCGTTTCAAAGCAACGCCCGCACACCGGCCATTCTGGGATAAAGCGTTTATATGCGGTTCAATCCTCGCCACCTTTACCCAGGGCGTTGTCGTCGGTGCGGTGCTTAATGGATTCTCAGTCAGCGGACGCAGCTACAGCGGCGGACCTTTCGACTGGCTCACCCCTTTCACGCTGTTTTGCGGCGTGGGCCTGGTGGTGGCCTATGCGCTGCTGGGTGCGACATGGCTGGTGATGAAAAGCGAAAATCCACTACAGGATAAAATGCGCAACGCCGCCAAAAAACTGCTGCTGGCGTTGCTGGTCGTCATTGCCATTATCAGCCTGTGGACACCGCTGGCGCACAGCGCCATTGCCGATCGCTGGTTTAGCCTGCCAAACCTGTGGTTCCTGATGCCGGTTCCACTCCTGGTCGCGCTGATCAGCCTGTGGTTGTGGCGTTCGCTGGGCCAGCAGCACAGCCATGCACTGGCGTTTATCCTGACGCTGGGGCTAATTTTCCTCGGTTTCAGCGGACTGGGGATCAGCATCTGGCCGCATATCATTCCACCGTCCATCACCCTCTGGCAGGCGGCAGCCCCGCCACAAAGTCAGGGCTTTATGCTGGTAGGTGCCTTGTTGATTATCCCAATAATCCTCGTCTACACCTTCTGGAGCTATTACGTTTTTCGCGGCAAAGTTCAACCTGGTGAGGGGTATCATTGATGCAACAATCAATCTGGAAACGCCTGATGTGGTTGGTGATCCTGTGGGGCGGCAGCGTGCTGGCCCTGGCCGCTGTTGGCATGGTCTTCCGTGTGCTGATGACGGCTGCAGGTTTTAAGTCCTGAGTCTGCATTCATATTGGTCGGGTAGCGTAGCGTTACCCGACAGCTAAAATCCCAACGTTATATAAACAAAAATGCAATAACCGGCGAATTGATGAAACACCGATTGCCTTTAACCCGATTAAATAATGAAATAGTAACCCGACGAAATTACAGCAATTTTTGTTAAAACGTACCAGAGGGTGAATGATGTTTAAGAAAGGGTTAACGGTGTTATTGCTGACCAGTGCGCTTTTTTCTGGCCAGCTTTTCGCTACTAATCAGGGACATGAATATCTTCAGGTGCAGGATGCCGATCACTTATTACGTCACACGGCTGACAGCGATGAACTGCGTATGACGGCGGAAGAATCCGCCGCCGATCTCCGCGAACACCATCACTGGCAAAAATCGCGCAAACCCGATACCCATCAAAGTTAACGCTTAGCCTTTACGCTTCGGCAGCGTTTTCATCAGTTCATCCGGACTGACGGAAGCCACGATGCTGCCCGGCAACGGCATTTTCAGAATGTGATGTTTCATCTTGCCGATGACGTGCATTTCGCACGGTCGGCAATCAAATTTCAGCGTCAGCACATCGTCACCGTTGACCAGCTGCATTGGCGTTGCTTTCCAGCTTTTGATGTTACCTTTGGCCTGTTTTGGGCACAGATTAAAGGCAAAACGCAGGCAGTGCTTGGTGATCATCACCGGCACCTCGCCTTTTTCCTCATGCGCTTCATAAGCAGCATCAATCAGCTGAACACCATAACGGTGATAAAACGCGCGCGCTTTATGGTTATAGACGTTTGCCAGAAAACTCAGATGCGTTTGCGGGTAAACCGGGGCCGGGTCGGCTACCGGTTTGCGGCGGCCACGCTGGTAACTGGCCAGTCGCGCTGCGTCCAGCATTTCAACGGCGTCACGACGCAACTGATTAAGCTGACCGTTCGGCACAAACAGTGCGCCCGGCAGATTCACCTGAATATCACGGGCGTAATACAGCGTCTGCCCAAGCTTTGCCAGCCCCTCCTGCAAATTGCTCAGCGCTTTTTCCGCGTTGTTCGCTTCCTCAAACTGGCCATCCAGCGTGTGGGTGATGCTCACGCCCTCTTCGCTGGTGAGCGTCAGGATCAGCTGTTCCTGCCAGCCGCCCAGTTCAATATCGACCGCCACGCGACGTTCGCTGGACGTTTTGGTCAACGCCTGCTGCCAGTTATGATCGAGGTTACGATTCAACGGATGATGCGGACGCACTTTATGCAGATCGGCCGGCATTTCATTCGGCCAGACCCGATAGCGGTTGTTCCCCGTTTTCTCGACGGTATTGGCGCGAAATCCAACCACATCGCGTTTGATCAACACGTTCAGGCCATCGCCGTTAGCCAGCGGCTCCGTCACTGCAACATCAAGGTGATCTTTTGCTACTTTCAGCACTTCGCCTACCGGCAAGCCGATAAACTTCGGCGAGTCAAATGCACCGATATCCCCTTTGCGGGCGGTGACAAAGTAATCTGTGCTGCCACGGTGGAACGTTTTGTCCGTTGAGGGGGTAAAGAAATGTTCTGTACGACCGGCTGAGGCACGGGCCAAATCACCGCGCTGTTCGATAATCGCATCCAGCATCTGGCGATAATGGGCGGTGATATTTTTCACGTAGCTCATGTCTTTGTAGCGGCCTTCAATTTTGAAGGACCGCACGCCTGCGTCGATCAACGCGCCCAGATTAGCGGTCTGATCGTTATCTTTCATCGACAGCAGGTGTTTTTCGTATGACACCACCCGCCCCTGATCGTCTTTCAGGGTATACGGCAGGCGACAAGCCTGAGAGCAGTCACCACGGTTAGCGCTGCGCCCGGTCTGGGCGTGGGAAATATAGCATTGGCCGGAATACGCCACACACAACGCACCGTGAATGAAAAACTCAAGGGTCGCGTCGGTAGCCTGATGGATGGCGCTAATCTGTTCCAGACTCAGCTCGCGCGCCAGTACAATCTGGGTAAACCCAACATCACCGAGAAACTTAGCCTTCTCGACACTGCGAATATCACACTGGGTGCTGGCATGCAGCTCAATGGGCGGAATATCCAGCTCCAGAATCCCCATATCCTGTACAATCAGGGCATCAACGCCGGTCTGATACAGGTCGGTAATCAACCGCTGAGCGGGTTCCAGCTCATCATCGTGTAAAATCGTGTTCAACGTCACAAAGATTTTTGCCCCATAGCGATGGGCGAAAGGCACCAGTTCAGCAATATCCTTCAGGCTGTTACTGGCATTATGACGTGCACCAAACCCCGGTCCACCAATGTAAACGGCATCTGCGCCGTGCAAAATGGCTTCGCGCGCAATCGCGGTATCACGGGCCGGGCTTAACAATTCAAGACGATGAGGTTGCTGAGGCATACGGTTGTTACCATCCAAAAGCGGTAAAATGGCGGCTATTGTAGTCAGAAGCGCGACGTTGCGAAATAGTTTTCCCTATTAACTCCGTGGGTAATGGATGAGCGAATGAAAGTGAACCGGCAGTTCACTGCTGTTCCGATAACTGTGTGCGGTATCCCCGGCAAAACGCACCCCCTCACCGGTTTTTAACGTTCGCCATCTGCCGTCAATGTCCATATCCAGCAGGCCATTAATCACCACCACATGTTCAATAACACCGGTCTCATGCGGGGTAGATTCGCTAAGCGCTCCCGGTGCCAGCAGTATCGAAAAATGGTCAAAGCAGAGCTGTGGATCCCACGGGAACAACGGCGTGACGATCATCGCCTGCTGCTGCGGGTCGAATGCGGGCGTGCTCTCCGCTTCCGGCGGCGTGATAAAGCTCGAAAAGGGAACGTTCAGCCCGGTGGCGATTTTCCATAATGTCGCCACCGTTGGGCTGGATTCGTTGCGCTCAATCTGCCCCAGCATGGCTTTTGACACGCCGGTCTCCTGCGCCAGACGTGCAAGGCTCCATTCCCGCTGCTGACGTAACGCCCTGAGCGTGGTCGCCAGATAGTGGGTAACATTGTCCATTCGTTATCTCCCTCGATCTCATGTGGCAAAGCACTAGACTATCACTTGTACGCTATAGCGCACAGTGCTACAGTGGCCGACCGTTATAACGCACGCGGAGCCGCTATGCGCACATATTCACTCCCTCTGCCTACCGTACTGTCTGGTTTTGTTGCTGTGCTGGTCGGCTACGCCAGTTCAGCGGCGATTATCTGGCAAGCGGCGATAGCCGCCGGGGCAACTACCGGGCAAATTGCCGGCTGGATGACCGCGCTGGGCATCGCCATGGGCGTCAGTACGCTGGCATTAACGTTATGGTACCGTGCGCCGATATTAACCGCGTGGTCAACGCCCGGTGCAGCGCTGCTGGTCACCGGTCTGCAGGGTGTCACTATTCAGGAGGCAATTGGCGTATTTATTGTCGCCAATGCGCTGATTGTCCTGTGCGGCGTGACAGGATTGTTCGCCCGACTGATGCAAGTCATCCCTCACTCGCTGGCGTCAGCGATGCTGGCTGGGATCCTGCTGCGTTTTGGCCTACAGGCATTTAATAGTTTGAACAACGAGCTGCTCCTGTGCGGCAGCATGCTACTGGCGTGGTTGGTGCTCAAAGTTGTCGCCCCGCGCTACGCGGTCATTGCTGCGATGTTGGTGGGAATAATGATTGCTTTGATAAAAGGTGACGCTGTCACTAACAACATCACTCTCTCACCGGTGATGCCGGAATTTATCGCCCCCCATTTTTCCCTCGCCCACAGCATCAGTATTGCTTTGCCGCTGTTTCTGGTCACCATGGCCTCGCAAAATGCCCCCGGCATTGCCACCATGAAGGCCTCCGGCTATTCATTACCCGTTTCGCCGTTGATCGTGTTCACCGGCCTGCTGGCGCTGTTGTTTTCCCCGTTTGGCGTCTACTCCATCTGTATTGCCGCCATCACCGCCGCGATATGCCAAAGCCCGGAAGCGCACCCGGACGCCCAGCGACGCTGGTTAGCGGCCGCTGCCGCGGGGGTTTTCTATCTGCTGGCAGGCGTATTCGGCGGTTCAGTGACCGGGTTAATGGCGGCCCTGCCGGTGAGCTGGATCCAGATGCTGGCCGGTCTGGCGCTGCTGGGGACGATTAGCGGCAGCCTGTATCAGGCGCTGCATCAAGAAGCCGAGCGTGACGCGGCGATAATCACCTTTCTGGTCACCGCCAGTGGTTTGACGCTGCTGGGGATTGGATCTGCATTTTGGGGATTAATTGCCGGAGGGGTGTGCTACACGGTGCTGAGATTAGCGCGCCGCACGTAGCTGCGAGGGCGTTTTGCCCGTCACCTGCTTAAAACGGTTGCTGAAGTGGCTGGCGGAGCTAAACCCGCAGGTCATCGCGATATCAGACAAGCTGCGGGAAGAGTAACAAACCAGCTGCTGCGCCAGCGCCATACGGCGCTGCATGACATACTGATGGGGCGCCATGTTCATCGACTGGCGGAACATTCGGGCGAAGTGAAAATCGCTCAACACCGCTTCACCTGCCAAATCGCTCAGGGTGATGGGGTACGCCAAATGCGCGTCGATATAGGCCAGCACATTACGCAAGGTGACGGGCGCGAGTCCGCCCGTCACCACCGGCGGTCGCCATTGTACGTTACTGTAATGCTGGATCAGGTGCGTTAATAACAGCGAAGATGCGGCGCTCAGCGTGAGATGGTTAGCAGGCTGTTGCCAGTCATTACCAAGCAGAAACTGGCGGTACACAGCGGTGATCCCCGGATCGCTGCCGAAAGTATGTTCGTCCAGCGTGACGCTATAAGGGCTCTTATCCCAGACTTTCTCCCCCACCTCACGCAAATGCGCGTCGGTGCAGTAGAGATGCACAAACGACAGATCGTCGCGGATATCCCAACTGGATTCACTCTCTTTGGGCATCAGGCAGAAGCGGTCCGGGCCACCGCCGTTCTTCCAGCCGCCCGCCGTTTTGTGGTAACTCTCATAGCCATCTGCCACATACAAACTGAGCGTATGGTGATCGCAATATTGGGTGATGGTATCGCGTTTGTTCGACCACGCCGCCAGCTGGATCCCAGAATGTAACGCAACCGATTCATGCAGCACGGCATTATGTTTGCGTAAGTTTTCAAAGGCATCGTAGGGCTGAGGCATACCATCACTTTCAAAAGACGTTGTGAGCAGACTTTCAGTCTATCTCAGCAACAGGGTGTTAACAGCCCTCTTTTCCGCTTTGCATAAAAAAAAGCGCAAGATTTTGCAAGTCTCCCGCAATCGGATGAAAGCGCCCTCGGAAGTGGCGTGGCACAGTCTGCCTTTGAATAGGCAAAATGAGAGCGATGTATGAACGCACTGTTGTACAGTCTGGTGGTGGTGATATGGGGCACGACATGGATTGCCATTTATCTGCAACAAGGCCCGGTTGCCGCCCCTGTTTCTATCTTCTGGCGCTTTGCCGTTGCCAGCACGGTGATGATAGTCATTCTGCTGGTCAGCGGAAAATTGCGTAAGCTTTCCGCACGTGACCATCTGTTTTGTTTGTTACAAGGCGGCTGCGTTTTTTGTTTTAACTTCTGGTGTTTTTACACTGCCGCCGCATGGATCAATACCGGACTCGAATCGGTTATTTTCTCAATGGCAGTCCTGTTCAACGCGGTTAATAGCTACTTGTTTTTTGGTCAAAAACCGCCGCGACGTTTTTATGTCGCCGCCGGACTGGGCCTGACAGGCATCGTCACCTTGTTCTGGCAAGATTTAGTCAACAGCGGGTTAAATCATTCACTGCTGCTGGGCATTGGCTTGAGCGCCCTCGGCACGTTTGGTTTCTCACTGGGCAACATGATAAGCCTGCGCCATCAGAAAAATGGCCTCGAGGTGATGACCACCAACAGCTGGGCGATGTTATACGGCACCGTGTTGATTGCTACCATTGCCCTGGTGCGCGGCGACAACTTCACACCTCAGTGGACCTTCAGTTATCTTAGCGCGCTGTTGTATCTGGCAATTTTTGGTTCGGTGATTGCCTTTGGCGCCTATTTCACGCTGGTCGGACGTATCGGTCCCAGCAAGGCGGCCTACAGCACGCTGCTTTTTCCACTGGTGGCACTGACGCTGTCTACGCTGTATGAGGGGTATGTCTGGCAGATTAATGCCATTGCCGGATTAGTGCTGATTTTACTGGGGAATTTGGTGATGTTCACCCGCCCGGAAATGCTGATGGGGAAACTGCTGTACCGCCGCCGGGTCGCCTGAAAAAAATCGCACCATCCGCAGAAAGCAGACGGTGCGTTTTTCATTATTGCTTTTTATTTACGTCAAACATGGAGGCATCGGTCGCCATGTCATCAACAACTTTCTTCAACGTTTCGAACGCCATCGGCGTACTCTCGTTATTCAGATCTTTGCCTTCGCCCTTACGGACAACTTTAATTACCGGCTTATTGGTTGCCGCATCGATCAACTCACCCTCAAAATAGAGGTGGGTATCCATGGTACGGTGCCCTGTTGCCATTTGTGTACCGGCAACAACCAGTGCAACCGGAACCACTTCATAGAATTGCAGCCCTTCTTTACTGGTATCAACACCAGTGATCGCCCCGCGGAAAATCAAAGTACGTGGGCCAGGCGTTGTCACCAGCGGCTTACGCTTACCAATGGAGGTTTTCATTTGAGTATTGGTATAGCTCAGCAGCCTATCAAGAACCTGTTGTCCAACCTGAGTGGTTGGTTTAGGAACCGGATAATACGTAATCGGGTTATAAACGATATTGTCGTATTTAGATTCATTAAAGCTAGGGTCAACCCAACGAAGCACCGGTTGCCCCGTTGCTGATTTAGTTTCCTTCAGGCCAGAATAGTCTTTTAAAAACCCAGAGTATTTCTCCGGCTGAGTCACTTTTGATGCACAGCCAGATAATGCCAACAGGCCAGTAAGCACTGCAACTTTAAATAAAGTTTGAGTACGCATGAAACGGTCCCTTTAGTTTTCGCAATGGTGCCTGAAAAGAATAGCAAATCAGAATCATTTTGGATGCACTAAAAATGGTAAGGACCGCACAATTTTATCTTAACGTTATCTTAACGTTCAGCACAAAAAAAATGCTGAACGTAGAAAGGCTTATCACAAATGGGTAGGTTAACCAGCTTTACGCGCCAACATTGTTGCAAAGCGCAGTTTAATACGGTTGCCGTTCTCATCCGTACGATGAAGTTCACCCACATCTTCGTTATATTTCAGCAGATCCCATCCGGTGTAATAGCGGCGTAATTCTCCGGCTTTAAACGCAAACGGGAACCCAACGGTGCACGGAAAATCATCGGTATCCATTGCCGCGACGATCAGGTTATATCCACCCGGTTTGGTGCAGCGTTGCATATTTTCAATCAAGCCCGGGATAGTTTTTGCTTCGAGGAACATCATCACCACGGTTGAAAGAATAAAATCATATTCACCGTCAAAGCGTAACGCATTGAGGTCCGCTACCTCAGCGTGCAGATTGGTCAGCCCTTCCGCGTCTTTAATGCGCTCAAGGTTGGCAATGCTCATTGGGTTTTTATCCCACGCCGTCACGTCATAACCGTTAGCCGCCAGGTACAGGCTATTACGACCATTCCCACAGCCTAAATCTAATGTTTTGCCTGGCGTAACAATTTTTGCCGCCTCGACAACATCGGAATGCGTGCGGGTTAAATCATATTTCTCAGTAAAGTAGTTTTCGTCACAACGGGTCATTATTTATCCTCAGATTTCAGTAATGCTGCACGCTCCGTGCGAATAAGCAGTTTTCCCTGCATCAGCAATGCAAACGTGCGTATCAGTAATAGCGCAATGATAAAATTGGTAAAAATAAACAGCGGGATCGCCAGCGTATGAAAAAAACCTGACTCGCTGCCGTGGCCTAAATGCAGCCCCGTCGTTGCCAGCGCCGAGACGCCGAACGAGAAGCTCCAGAATGATGCATTAAACGGCTGAGACAGATACCACGGCATGAGACGCAACATGAACAGCAGTTGCAGCAGGCCATAGCCGAACAACATTTTTGCCAGCGTATCGCCTTCGCCACCGTTGACGCTGAGCCAGGCACTACAGGCCACCAGCGCCGGAGCCAGTTGAATACCCAGCGAGGTACGTAATACCGCCGGCAGTTCACCAGAACTGCGTAAACGCTGCAGAATAACCGGCTCAAGGCTTAACCAGGAGAAGACGCCCGCCCCGAGAAACACCAGCCCGGCATCAGTGTAACCAAGCGCGCCGCAGGCCATGGCGCTGATAAAGTTATTGGCCACGGTCGGCAGATACAAACCCGGCGTGGTAGCTTCTTCCGGATGAGAACCCCGCCACAGCCCTGCCGTTTGCCAGGCTGCGTACGACAGCTGGATCACCACCCCAATACCAAACAAGACCACGGCTAAGGGCCGGCACCAGGGAACGAAACCAATCGCCACCAGCATGGTGGTGGCAGGGAAAAGACTGACAAAGCTGCTCATCACCGGGTGGCGTATTTCCGCCAGCACGCTGTGGGGAAAACGCACCAGACGGGTCATAAATGCCAGCGTCAACAGCCCCCAAATGACCATCGCGAGGATCACCAGACCGTCACCTATCCAGTGACTCACCGGCCATATCTGACTGGCATATCGCCAGGCAAAACCCATCCCGATGGTTCCCAGTACCATGCCAAAATAACCGGCCGGAAGATTAAGAACTCGCTCACTGTATTTGTTATTACTCATTTTGTTTATTTTTTAAAGTATATTTGAAATACATTTTATGGAATTTACGGCTGTTTAGCCAGTGCTGAAAACTTTGCTACGTTTAACTAAGGTGCGCAACTGGGAAATTCTTTATGACCAAATACCGTCTGAGCGATGAGCCACGTTCCTTCAGTTATCAGGATAATGGCCACAAAAAAAACGTATTGCTACACCAGGTCATCGCCCTCACCGACTTTAATGATGTGCAAGCCGGTACGCCAGGCGGCTGGATTGACGACGAAAGCGTGCTGGCGCAAAACGGTGATTGCTGGATTTACGATGAGAATGCCATCGCCTTTGCCGGGGCGGTTATCTCCGGCAACGCCCGCATTACCCGTGCAAGCGTGATCAGAGAGGGGACGCAAGTTGGCGATAACGCATGGATTGACCAGGCAGAAATCAGCCATGGCGCAGAAATACGTGACAACGTCACGGTCAAAGATTCGACTGTCCGTGGGGAATGCCTCCTTTCCGGTGAGGCTCGCGTGTTGAGTGGTTCAGAAATCATTGCCGCCAAAGGATTAACCCGTGAAAGCGACCAGATTTTGCACATTTATGACCGCGCAACCGTCAGCAACTCGCGCGTTGTGCATCAGGCGCAAATCTATGGCGACGCTGTCGTCAATTATGCCTTTATCGAACACCGCGCCGAAGTTTTTGATTTTGCGCGAATAGAAGGCAATGAAGAAAATAACGTCTGGATCTGCGATTGCGCGAAAGTTTACGGCCATGCTCGGGTTACCTCCGGAACTGATGAAGATGCCATTCCTACCCTGCGCTACAGCTCACAGGTGGCGGAGCACGCCGTGATCGAGGGTAACTGCGTCCTGAAGCATCACGTGCTGGTTGGGGGGCATGCGTGCCTACGCGGTGGCCCAATCCTGCTTGACGATCGCATTCTCATTGAAGGCCACGCCTGTATCCATGGCGAAGTGCTGATCGAACATCACATTGAGGTTACCGGCCAGGCTTGCATCGAGGCCTTTGAGGGCGACGCGATTCATCTGCGCGGCCCGAAAGTGATCAACGGCGAGCAACGTATTACCCGCACGCCTCTGGCTGGCTTATTCTGAGGCGCAATCAATGATACGGGCGTAGAGATTCACATCATGGTACTCACCGTTGAGGAACTCCGCCTGCTTCAGACAACCTTCCAGCAGGAAACCATTGCGCTGTGCGACCTGATTGCTTTCACGGTTATCTACTCGGCATTTAATGATAAAACGGCGGATCTCACCGCGCTGCGCGTAATGTTGAATAAACGCCTGTAGCGCCCGGGACAGTATGCCTTTCCCCTGATGTTCTTCATCCAGCCAGTAACCAATATAGGCAGCTTTGTTCAACGGTTCGATCTGGTTAAACGAGATCACCCCCACCACGTTCTGCTGTTCAAAAATAAGGAACATTTTGGCGTAGCCGCGCTGGTGCAGCATCATATTGCCCTGCACGTTCTTGCGTGTGTCATCCTCGGATTCGACAAACTGTGGCCAGTTCAGCGACTGCTGCAGCCAGCGCTTATTTTTGAGTACCAGTTGATGCAATGGCGTGACGTGTTGCTCTTCGACTGCCCGCAGTTCCAGCGTGTCGCTGACGGGGATGACTTCTGGCATGTTTATCTCCTTCACTTTCGTTAACGGGGCATTTCTGACTGGCATCCGCAGATATTAATCTATTTATCACCCCGGACATCATACTTTTATGCTGTAACAGCAATCACTTAGCGACAATCTACCGCGCTGAACCCGCTACTCTGATTAACCGGGCATCCTCATGGGGATGATCCGCAATGATGACAATAATACCGCTATTTTTTTGCTAAGGAGCAAGCATGGCAGCACCTTTGGGTCGTTTAGCACTTATCCCGCTGTTTCTGATCACCGCCTGTCACCAACCCGTTCCCACCTCGCAGACCGGTCCCGTGCCTTATGCGGTTAGCAAGCAGGTGGTGGTGGATAATACCACCCTGGAGATCTCCCGCAGCGCGCTGGAATATAATATCCACAAAGTTCAGCAGTTGCTGGGAGATAAAACTCGCTTGTGCGCCATTCTCAAAGGCGATGCGTACGGGCACGACCTGTCTCTCGTCACGCCGGTGATGATGCAAAATGGCGTGCAGTGTATTGGCGTCGCCAGTAATGAAGAAATCAGCATCGTGCGTCAGGCCGGTTTTACATCACAACTGATGCGCGTGCGTAATGCCACGGAAAAAGAGATGCGTCAGGCGGCAGATTTTGATACTGAGGAGCTGATTGGCAATCTGGACATGGCGAAACGTCTGAGCGCCATTGCTCAGGAGAAAGGCAAAACCATCCGTATTCATCTGGCGTTAAACTCTGGCGGGATGTCGCGCAACGGTCTGGAAGTCAGCACGGCGGCCGGACTGGAAGAAGCCCGCGCTATTTCGGCCTTACCCGGACTGAAAATTGTCGGCATCATGTCGCATTTCCCGGAAGAAGATGCCGCGGTGGTCAAGCGCGATTTGGCCCGCTTCAATATCCAATCAGCCCAGGTTCTCAAGATTACCGGACTGAAGCGCGAAGACGTGACGTTGCATGTGGCCAATACCTTCGCCACGCTGACCGTGCGTGAATCATGGCTGGATCTGGTGCGCGTTGGCGGAATTTTTTATGGTGATACCATCGCCAGCACAGAATACAAACGCGTGATGACGTTTAAATCATCGATTGCGTCGGTAAACCATTACCCGAAAGGTAATACCGTCGGCTATGACCGTACATATACACTCAAACGCGATTCCGTTCTCGCTAACATTCCGGCAGGTTATGCTGACGGCTATCGTCGCGTGTTCAGCAACGCAGGACATGTGCTGATCCGCGGCCAACGGGTACCGGTGCTGGGTAAAACGTCAATGAATACGCTGATTGTCGATGTGACCGATTTGCCGCTGGTGACCTCTGGTGATGAGGTGGTGCTGTTCGGTAAACAGGGCAAGGCACAGGTTAGCGCAGAGGAAGTGGAAGAAATCAGCGGTGCGCTGTTCACCGAAATGTCGATTCTATGGGGCGCGACGAACAAACGGGTTATGGTCGATTAAGTCTTTGACAGGAAGGGCTTCCCATTTTTTGCGGAAAGCCCTTTTACACAGTGAGAGCCGTACTATTTAGCTCTCACTGACACTCTCTTTTTGCAGGATTTTGAGCAGGTCTTCCTTCAGGTGAAGTTTCTGTTTCTTCAGGCGAACAATATCCAAACTGTATCCCCGACCATCCGAACCTTCCAGTCTGGAAATCTCATGATCAAGGCTGTTGTGTTTTTCGAATAAAGACAGAAAGCGAGGGTTCTCGGATTTCAGTCGGGAAATGAGGTCTCTGTATTCTGGAAACATACTTTCTCCCTGTTAGTGGACAAAAAGCGTGTATAAGAAATACACACCTTCAGCTTACCCATTTGACATAGGGAAAAATGCGAACAGGATCGAGTAAATAGCGTACAGAATGTTTCAGCAGAGATGAGGTCTGTGACTCCCCTTCAGGAGAGCCACAGACCGTGCGATTAACGCATTTCGCGGTCGTCAACGTACTGACGTTTATCCGGTGCTGGCGGGAAATACTGATACAGCCAGGTCTCGCTGATCGCATCGCCCTGACAACGCAGGAACATGCGCATATCTACCGGATCGGTTGAGTCAGAGGTCGGATACCAGTCAAACTGAATACGATAGCCATCGATCGGCTCAACGTAGAGGATTTCAATCTGCTTCGCTTCGCCGCTGGAGAGCGTAATCACCGGCTCAATACCTTTCGGCGCAGCGGCTTTCAGATCGCCACCGACGAAGTCAACGGCAAAGCGGCGCGCCCATTTTTCCGGGTAATGCTCGCCCGGTGCCCACCCTTCCGGGAATCCTCCCATGCCAGTGCGGGTTGCCAACACGCGCGCCAACGGTGAGCGTACCGGTGGCTGTGCGCTCCAGTACAGGCGATATTTGAACTCCAGATCGTCACCAGCTTTGATCGCCTTCTCCGGCTGCCAGAAGCAGACAACGTTATCCAGCGTTTCACCGGTGGTTGGGATCTCCATCAAGCCAATGGTCCCCTTGCCCCACTGGTTACGCGGCTCGACCCACAGGCTTGGGCGCTTATTGTACCAGCCCATGATGTCCTGATAGTGGGAGAAGTCACGATCCAACTGCAACAGGCCAAAGCCGCGCGGGTTGTTATCGGTGTAGGCATTGAACTGCAGTTTTTGTGGATTGTTCAGCGGACGGCAGATCCACTCCCCGTTGCCGCGCCACATTGCCAGGCGGTCGGAGTCATGGATTTGCGGGTGAATGGTATCGCACATCCGACGTTCGTTATTACCGCAGCTGAACATGCTGGTCATCGGCGCAATGCCGAGCTGTTTGATGTCTTTACGGGCGTAGACATGGTTCTGCACATCCATGATCACCTGCGTTTTCTCACAGTGGATCACAAATTTAAACGCACCGGTTACGCTTGGGCTGTCGAGTAGCGCATACACCGTAAAGCTGGTCGCACCCGGTTTGACCGTTTCGAACCAGAACGCGGTAAAGTCAGGAAACTCTTCTTTGCTGTCGGTATAGGTATCCACCGCCAGGCCACGCGCAGACAAACCGTACTGATAGGTGTCATCGACGGCGCGGAAATAGCTGGCACCGAGGAAAGAAACCACATCACGACGGGCCAGTTCTGGCGCTTTAAACACGCGGAAACCAGCGAATCCGAGATCGGTTTGCCCTTCGAGCTGTTTGGTATCTACGCCCGCATCGTTGTATTTGAACAGTTCAGGGCGGAAGTGGATCTCACGCGCCAGATGCGTACTGTCATCAACCGAGAACATGCGCACGCGGCGACGAAACCCCATGCCAACATGGAAAAACTGCGCGTCCAGCTGACGATTTTCAACGTTATTCCACAGCGACTGCTCGGCGTCGTACTGAATACTGTTGTAAGCCTGAGGCGTGAGTTTCGCCAGCGTATCCGGCAACGCGCGCGGCGCACCGCCCCACGGTTTTTGTGCCAAATCATGGGCCATTGATTGCAGTACGGAAAAATCAAAACGTACGGTTTTTCCGTCTGCAATGTCAGACTCTGCCGCATAGGCAGCACGGGAAAAGAGTGATGCAATACCACTGGTTCCGCACACGGCGGCCATTGCCATTGAACCTTTAATAAATCGTCTACGATTCATGCCTGAAAGTAAGTCCTTCTGGTCGTGTGAATGGTCCCGCGCCGGTCAAAATCTGCGGCAAGAGAGTGCACATTTCTGACCGCTCACTCTAGACAAAATTCATTAATAATCCAATTGTTGGTCGCCGATTATCTGTACAAAATCGAAAATATATTATGTCGATGGGAACAGACCGAATCCCGTGTAAATTCCATTAAAGTAAACCACAGCGCCGTTTACTGCGCTCTTCAGCCTCCCGATACAGCACAAACTCATCATAAACCGCACAGCCCAGTGCCTGTTCAAACGCATCCCGACTGGCGTTACCATGACTGCGCGCCTGGGTTTCATTGCCCAGATTAGACTGGAAAATGCCCGCAGCGCTCACCGGTAAGAAATCTTCGTAGGTGATCGGTTGAGCCACCAGCCAGCCTCGTTCGATCAGCGGCTGCGGGTCATCCTCCGGTCGGATCGCCTGACGATGCGCCTCGCCCGACGGCGTTAGTCGATAGCGGAACCAGGCCAGCCCCTGCTGGCGTAGCAAAAACTCACTGTCAGGGAAGGCTTTAAACACCTCCTGAAGATGTAGCTGGTGCGTCAGGTTGTCTTTACCCGTTCCCGCGTGACTCAGAAGTTCATCATATAACTGCCTGCCTTTTGGGGTCAGCGCCACGCCGCGCTGTTCAATCTCGCCAAAACGTGCAGTGTGCGTACCACGCATTTCACCGGCAAACAGCACCGCCTCCTCCAGCGCTTTAAAGCTGGTCTGGCGCAGCAGAATAGGCACCTCGCGCCGCGGCGGCCCTTCAATAAGGATTTTCGGTTCAATGCCACATTCCGGCATCATCGACTGCACACGGTCGATATCCAGCGTGCGTGGCGTCAGGTGGTTGATGTGGCAACCGGGGAAACACACCACATCAGCAATCAGTCGATGTTCGTTGTGTAGCGCGTGATAGGTCTCTTCATCTACCGTAGCATGCTGATGCCAGCGGAAGGTTTCCAATGCTTCATGCACAAATTCCTGAGCCAGGGCAGATGTAAAACTACCCTGCGCATCAAACTCGTCCAGTAATTCGTGGCAACGGCGCGTAAAAATATCGCGTTTTGCGAGAATATCCGCAGCCCGCTGGCGTAATGTTACGTTATCGATCAACTCGAGGCGCAATAGCGAGGTAAACACCCGAAACGGATTACGCGAAAGCGAAGCATCATCGATGGGGCGAAACGCCGTGGAATGGACGGGAACGCCCGCCTGGGAGAGATCGTAATAGCTGACCGGGTACATGCCCATAATGGCAAACATCCGCCGCAGCGTGGACAGTTCCTGCGCGGTCCCTACCCGGATCGCACCGTGCCGCTCAACGTTAAGACGCGCTAACTCATCCGCATTGGCCAGTTTTTCATGCAGCGTCGGATTATTTTCCAGTACCGCCAGATTCACATCAGCGACAAGTTCCAGCAACGTGCCGTACTGCGGGACTTCCTGCTGGTACATTGCTGACATTGCCTGCGAAAATTGTTCCCGAATCTCATCTGCCGTGATGGTGTTCGCCATAATGTCATGCCTCCAGTGAATATTACCTGGAGTGTAGAGAACGCTACCGAGTCCGGTGGGAAGAATTTACAATCTGTGATTAGCACCCAAACTTTTGATAAGCACGGAGACATTAAAGATCCAGCAATCATGCGGGTCACACTGGAATCATAGAAAACACGAGGCGATTCAGTGTACCCTACCCTGTGACATGGCCTACAGGTAATCGATCACTCTTGCTAAACTATCTCGTTCTCTCACCGTGATAATCTCCTGTTATCACTTCATCGTAGACATATCACACACTTAGCCACACGCACCCTATGTTATGTGCATGCCTCTTGTATGTTGTGTATTGAGTAGTCCATATCATACACAGGTGGGTATAGATTTACTTGTAAATAACTCACGCGTTATAAAACCCTCCCCGTACTACATGCCTCATTGCCATCACATACTGGCTAACACAATACGCGGGAATGCACCACTCAATACCTCCGTGGTTTACCCGTTGATTTACCCATTGAAAGTTAACAATCATGCAGAGCATGAATGGCACTTAAAATAGAACATATATCAACCACAATTAGCCATTCGTGCTCATATCATATGTTTCACTATGTTTATCATTGTGTTTGCTTTTGTGTTTATTGATAATGCACTTCCCCCGTCACTGATGACGGCTAACTTTGAATGCCATGCAATGATTAAGGTAACAGAGTCAAACATCAAGCAAGTGCAAGGGGCCATTCGTGCAGCTACTGATAAGCGTGGTTTTGAATACGTTGTTGCTTCCTTCAATGCGTGTCAAGAACGAGGAGAAATGGATATTGTGTTTAATCTTCCTGTTGGTGAATACCGTCGTTATGCTGCCCTGTTAGCTGATCTTGTTCGCATCGAAAAACAGATGATAGACATGATTTCAGCTACAGCAGCCGTAATGTTGTAGAGGTGTACACAATGAATGTGATAGCGGGTGATGTTACTATTCATCCTGTTTCATTTATCAATCTTGTTGTGGTCGCTTTTTGGCAAATTATTGAAGATGTGTTTATCTCATATGATGACGGAATGACAGAAACCTATCTGCACAATGCAACTGTACTTATTCAAGATAAGAAGGAAGAAAGTCTGACTAACTCACTGATAACCACTCTGATCACGCCTATGTAGAACATAATGGACAAGTTCTAACTTATGTTGATATACAAGGTAAAACTAAAGCACCAAGTGAATAAGCAATTAATATTGTTCAAGAGTTTCTATATAAATAAATCTCAACAGAGGATTTGAAGTTGGAGGCTGGTATGTTCTCGTGAGCTTTATTATGTTCATGGAATATGGAAGTGATCGTGTTTATTGGTGGTTATCTTGGCTGACAGACGATCAATTTTATATGGCTGGTTTAGGCGCGGGATTTATTGCTCTAATTGCTTTCATTCCTGCTGTTTGGGTTGGTGCTCTTATGGCTATCACAGCTTCAATTACTTATGTGAAAGACGGCATACGATAAATAAAACGATAAATAAAGAATTAATGATGATAGCACCCTATTAATCCTAAATGGAGTTTTCATAATGTTTAAGAAATCAGTGGTTGCAATGTTAATTGTTCTTCCAATGTCTGCTTTTGCTCATGGTCATGGTGGTCATGGCGGAATGGGTGGTCACAACTTTGGTGGTCATGGTCATGGTGGTAATATTGGTCATGCGTTTGGTAGCCACTCCTTCGGTGGTAAACTGGCAGGGCGTATGAACGCTAGTGGCGGATTCACTGGCTTCTCTAAAGGTTCTATCAACATGAGCGATCATCCTGTTGCTCAGAACATTGCAGACCATACCACTCATACCGCGTCTTTTAAAGACGGCACTTTCATGGGCACAACTACCACCACCATTGGTGATATAACTCGTGAAACTTCTACAGTTGTGTCTGCTGATATGCGTTCTCACACTAAAGCCATCACTAACGGTGAAGTATCTCATGTGAGTATTCGTAGCTATGCTGACGGTATTGGTGGTCTGAGTGTTCATGCTACCAAAGACGGCGACACTGCGATTGGGACAGTGAAAGCATATAACGATGTAGCAAATGCTGGCGTCGTTAACCACATGCTGAAATCTGGTGACATGACTCGTGTTGCTCAGACAGCAATCGCACCAGACTTCCGTAGCCGTACGGTAGCGGTTCGTGACGATACTGGCGTAACTGTCCACATGCAAGGTTATGTGGGCAATGAGCAGGCTGGTATTGGTTATAACAAGCATGTTGCCACCTATGGTGAGTATGGCTTTGAACGTTCAGTGAATACGCTGGGTATTGCAACTGTCGGCATGTATGGTCCAGCTCACTATGCTGAGAAAGTTGCCAACCTGAAAACTGGTACAGTGAAAACGATCACTGACATTACACCACCTGCACCAACTCCTGTGGTGATTCACGTTGTTCCACTGACTCCTGTTGTACCACAGCCAACTCCGGTTGTTATTCATGTAGCACCAGCAGCCGATGTAACACCTGCTGTCGATCCTACTCCAGCAAATGTTACTACTGTGTACAACGATAAACACGGTGATAGTGTCATCTTGTATTGGAATATCTAACTAAAAGCACTGTTTTATACAACATTAGGGCTGGAGAAATCCGGCCTTTTTTTTAGTGGAAATAAATTTGTGAATGGAGATATTGCAAATGATGCTTAATGCGGGTGATTTTCTAAAATTGATTAATCTTGATCCATTTAAGAAATCTAACAATGAAGCAGGTGTGTCTGTTTCTCGTGGTGTTGAACTGGCTAAGCTGCGTGATGCTGTAAAAGAGAAACGTGTTAATTTGCGAGTTCTCTTGAAGTGGTTAAATGCTTCTGCTGGCTGTCGTTTACAAGAACGTTGGTTAACTAACTTCTTCGCTAACGAGCTAGGAGTCTCTCAGCAACGTTCAGGCAAGAGTAAAGAGGACAAGCTAAAGGAAGAGGTTAACCGCCTTACGGAGCTTCTCAGAGCGTCACAGGAACAGAATCAGATGATTGCTATGGTTGCTTCTGAGGACAATCAGAAATCTATTTTTGCTGGTATCGTGGAAAAGATTGAACTTGAGACTCAAGCAGAAGTAGCAGCCTTTGTAGAACAAGCTGCAACACGAGCTAAACAGAAAGCTATCGATCAGATGAAAGCTATCTTTCCAGACTGGGAACCAGCAGAGGACGCTTGAACGTAAAAGGCAGTGTGTATTAACATACGGCCTTAACTTTTTAGGGGCATATGATGAAGAACGTTAATTTAATATTGCTCGGAGATAGCACACAGCCACAAGAGAAGCGTATGAAGGAAGCGCTCAAGATAAGCAAGGGTGTGAAACCTGCTGCTGTGTTGGATGCTGTGAAAGAAGCATATGATGGTACAGGGAAGAAACCTAGCCTGAACTATGCACAGCTTGCACGATGGAGAAAGGGTTTAACCTACTATCGCTCACCTCCTACTGTAGACGCTATAGATCCCTATACAGAATTATTTACTCCCCTGTACCAACTGCTAGAGAATCCAGTGGTGGTAGCTTCCATCGATGTAGAAGAATTCGAACAACGATTAAGAAAGCAGGTTGAAGAACGTGAACGGCTATTGAGTACGGCAAGACGGGAAGAAGCAGAACGTATTATGAAAGAATCAGAAGAACGTGATCATAATAGGTTGATGGAGGAATTAAGTAAGCTGATGGATAAGCTGAGAGAGCTTAGGAAAGATTAATGCACATTTTTGTGCATTTAGAATAGTTGAGAAGGGGTAGCCTAATATTATGGTTCCCTTTTCTGTTTTTATTTCACCGGAAAGAGTTTTGATACTACTACTGCGTTAATTATTCCCCTTCTTACTACCGCACTGATAAGCACATTCACCGCTGTGAGAATTATCACACCGCCTACATGATGAATAGCTTTGGCTATGAAAGATCAAAATGGTATAGAGTCCGAAGGACGACTAACCAGACAGCCTACAGAGCGTTTAAATGATGCAAGGCAGGCAATCACCTTACCTACTCACAAAACCGCTTAAAATGGCTTAATTTCAATGGACAAAATTGTCCAGAGAAAACTATTCTTTCTCGGGGATTTCCCCGAGAAAGTGAGGAGTATTCATGCTAGACAAATTTGTCCAGCGCTATGAATACTACGTACTCCTGTGTATGTTCTTGCTTGCTGCTATCACAACAGTTTCATACAATAACTACCTGCACAAGCTCGCAACTGGTTGTTTTTAATATTCATACCGAATATCAAACTGTGATCCCGCATGAATTCCCCCCACCCGCGTAGACGATGAACGGTGCTTACTGGCGTGGTTTCAAATGGTTTTCCAGCCACGGCAGCATCTGTTTTTTACGACTCAGCATCCCTTCAACCTTGCAGGGCTGCGCGATATCTGTCAGTTCTTTTCCGGCAAACCACAGGCTGGTGTCGCCTTTGTTGATATCCGTCAGCATCAGCACGACCAGCGCAGCATGGTGTTCCTCAGCATAGCGCACCATTTCCGCACGCAAATCGTCCAGCACCGGCGCCACCTGATCCAGTGCGTAAAGCTCGAGCTGCGCCACGCAGACCTGGTGCCCATGAATCGTGAACGTTTTGCAATCTTTATTGAGAAGTTGCCGGGCGCTCATCCCCTCCACGCTGGTTTTAGCTGATAGCAGGTCGCGGCAGAATGCCTCCCGATCAACTCCCGTTTTTTCGACCAACGCGTCCACCGCCTGGCAGTCGTCTGCCGTAGTGGTAGGTGAGCGTAGCGTGACAGTGTCACTCAAAATGGCCCCCAGCAGCAACACGGCCTCGGAGGAAGAGATCTGGCGACGCTCCTCTTCCGACATCAGTTGCCATAACAGCGTCGCGCTACTGCCGACCGGTTTCACCCACACTTCCGGCGGTAAACGCGTCATCAAACCGCCGAGGCGGTGGTGATCGATAATACCAACGACATTACTCTCAGCCAGAGAGTCTGGACCCTGAGCGGGTTCAGTAAAATCCACCAGCCAGACATCTCTGTCGGTCAACGGAAACGTCAGCAGTTCGGGCATCGAGAGTCCCGCGTGCTCAAAGATAAATTGTGTTTCACGGTTAGGTTCACCCGCGCGCCATGCCGTCGCCTGCTGGCCGCGTAAGGTTAACCAGCGCGCAGTCATCGCGGCGGTGCAGATGGCATCGCTATCGGGATTAAGGTGCCCTATGACATGTATCATTAATCAGTGCCTTGTAATGTGAAGAGAACAATAACCAAAGTATAACGATCGGGTACATTCCCTTCCATGATCCCGCTGCGCAGTCAGGCAGTACAAAACATAAGCAAAATAAATCAGTTGTAAGTAAAATACGATAAATGTTAATAATATTTTGCTATCAGGTTATCAAAAACCAACAACTTTACTTGCTACCGATACGGCTCTGTTTTTAACATCGCTTATGGAAAAAAATGTTCTGTTCAATCAGCGTATTCGCTTGCGCCATCTTCACACTTTTGTCGCCGTTGCCCAACAGGGGACGCTGGGGCGCGCGGCTGAAACCCTAAACCTGAGTCAACCGGCTCTCTCCAAAACACTCAACGAACTGGAGCAACTGACCGGGACACGCCTCTTCGAGCGCGGTCGCCTTGGTGCGCAGTTAACGCTACCCGGCGAACAGTTTCTTACCCATGCGGTAAGAGTGCTGGACGCACTCAATACGGCCGGTCAGGCATTAAATCGTCGGGAAGAAGCACATAATGATGTCGTGCGCATCGGGGCACTACCGACGGCTGCACTGGGTATTCTTCCCGCCGTCATTGGTCCGTTCCACAAGCAGCAAATGGAGACCACGCTGCAAGTTGCCACCATGAGTAACCCGATGATCCTCGCTGGGTTAAAATCCGGGGAAATCGATCTCGGCATTGGCCGGATGGCCGATGCGGAACTCATGGTCGGGCTAAACTACGAATTATTATTTCTCGAGTCGCTCAAGCTGGTAGTACGCCCTAACCACCCGCTGTTGCAGGAAACCATCACGCTAAGCCGGGTGATGGAGTGGCCG
Source organism: Citrobacter sp. KH_055_1 (assembly GCF_057838705.1). Classification (NCBI taxonomy): domain Bacteria; kingdom Pseudomonadati; phylum Pseudomonadota; class Gammaproteobacteria; order Enterobacterales; family Enterobacteriaceae; genus Citrobacter; species Citrobacter sp. KH_055_1. The sequence goes on along the minus strand of NZ_CM174473.1, from coordinate 2,197,249 downwards.
GTCGTGGTATCGCCAAAAGGTACCGCGCCGAGGCAGCATGCGGAAGCCCTGCTGCTAAGCCAGGGGTGTGAACTGCCGCGAGGTTGTATTGAAACGCTGTCGGCATCGCTGTCGCGCCAGTTGACAGTGGATTACGACTACGTATGGTTTGTGCCGTCAGGCGCGGTGCGGGAAGATTTACGCCAGGCCACACTGGTGTCATTACCGATACCGTCGCAAGGATCCGGCGAACCCATTGGCATTTTGACCCGTAGCGACGTTCAGCTCTCTACCGCCGCACAGATCCTCATCGCCGCGATCCGCAAAACTGTCCCGTTTTGATCTTTCCCGCCGCCAAAAATAAAGGGACCCGCGGGTCCCTTTATCGTTAAAACGTTTCCCAATTCTCACCGTGGGATGGCGACGTTTGCGGCGACGAATAAACCGGTGTGGCAGCAAGGGGCGCGCGTTTTTTCACGCTGCCGCCCTGCAAGCGAAAGGTGCCAACCGCCTGGGTTAAACGTGCAGCCTGCTCCTCCAGCGAGGCCGCGGCAGCAGACGCTTCTTCGACCAGCGAAGCGTTTTGCTGCGTGACTTTGTCCATCTCTGAAATCGCCTGGCTCACCTGCACGATGCCCCGACTTTGCTCATCGGAGGCGGCAGCAATCTCCAGCATAATATCGGTCACGCGTTTTACCGCATCGACGATATCCGTCATGGTATTGCCTGCAGCCACCACTTCCCCGGAGCCTTGATCAATCAGCCGTACGGATTCGCTGATTAATCCTTCAATCTCTTTTGCTGCCTGGGCACTACGGCTTGCCAGTGTACGCACTTCGCTGGCCACCACCGCAAAGCCGCGCCCTTGCTCGCCTGCTCGCGCCGCTTCCACCGCCGCATTCAGCGCCAGGATGTTGGTCTGGAAAGCAATGCTGTTGATGACGGCGGTAATTTCAGAGATTTTCTTCGAGCTAGTCGAAATGTTGCCCATGGTATGCACCACGCCAGAAACCATCTGACCACCCCGGCTGGCTTTGCCGGAAGCATCTTCCGCCAGTTTGCTGGCATGATGTGCATTATCGGCGTTCTGTTTCACCGTAGCCGTCAGCTCTTCCATACTGGCCGCCGTCTGTTCAACCGCCGCAGCCTGCTCTTCCGTACGCGATGACAGGTCCGTATTCCCCATAGAGATTTCACTGGTCCCGCGATAGATTTCTTCTGCCCCCTGACGCACGGTTCCCACGGTTTTTACCAGCGAATGCTGCATGGCCTGCAAATGACGGCTCAAACGACCAATCTCGCTGCGCCCGGTGGGCTCATCCTGCATGGTCAGATCGCCCGCTGAGATTTGCTCAATGCGTTGGGCGGCACGCAGCAGCGGATGGATCACGGTACGACGCAGCACCATAAACGTCATCAGCGTCAATGCCAGTGCCAGACCGAATGCGCCCAGCATAAAGACCATGCCAATTTGTGTCCGATGATGGGCCTGCTCACTGAGCTGGTTCGCCCTTGCGGTGCGGATCTCAATGGCCTTCAGCAGCGCTTTGTTGTAGGCGGTATCCAGCGGTCTGGCCTGTTCATTTTCATGGTTAATGATCGCTTCAAACATGCCGTTTTTGGCGTACTTGAGCATCGGCTGCAAACCGTCGATATAGGCTTTGAAACTGGCGCTCAGTTCAGCGTCCAGCGCTTCATCTGCCGGCGTTTTCACCACCCGAGACAGATAGGCATTAAAGCCCTCCTGCGACTGCTTAATCCGTTTTTCCGCCTCCGCAATATTGGCCTTCATATCGTCCATTTCGGCAATACGACTCGCCGCACCAGCATGGATCATATTGATACGCGAGGTGCGCAAGTGGTTAGAGCTGTTCGATAACCCCATCCTGACCTGAATTTCATCAGTCACATCGCGCTGATCGCGGTCGGCCTGCATAAGAAAATAGCTCGCCAGCCCGGAACTTAAGGCGAACAGCAGAAGGATGCCACCGAGAATGGAGGAAAACAGCGGAACCAGTCGGATTTGATGCAGGAAGCCCAGTTTATGCTGGGCCTGCATCGATGTTGTGTTGTCCATGACCGTCGACTCTCTTGTAGGGTTTATGCGTGAAAACACGCCCGATAGATAGTCATCGGCAATCCGCCAGGATTGCTTACCGCGAAAAGCGCCGGTTTCGTCACACTTTCACAACATCATTCTAAAAAATTCAGGAAAGTGCCAGCGGAGAGTTCCGCTGGCGGATGGATCAGTTATCGCCAAAGTGGATAACAGTACGAATAGACTTACCCTGATGCATTAAATCGAACGCCTCGTTGATCTGCTCCAGCGGCAGGCGATGCGTAATAAACGGATCTAACTGAATTTTCCCGCTCATTGCGTCTTCGACCATGCCCGGCAGCTGCGTACGCCCTTTTACACCACCAAATGCGGAGCCGCGCCAGACGCGTCCGGTCACCAGCTGGAACGGACGTGTTTTGATCTCCTGCCCAGCGCCCGCCACGCCAATGATGATGCTCTCGCCCCACCCTTTGTGGCAGCACTCCAGCGCAGCACGCATCACGTTCACATTACCGATGCATTCAAAGCTGAAGTCCACGCCGCCGTCGGTAAGCTCAACAATCACGTCCTGCACCGGCTTATCGTAATCGTTCGGATTGATGAAATCTGTCGCACCCATTTCACCGGCCAGCTTGAATTTCTCCGGGTTGGTATCGACCGCTAAAATGCGCCCGGCTTTCGCCTGTACCGCGCCCTGGATCACCGCCAGACCGATACCGCCCAGACCAAACACCGCCACGGTGTCGCCTTCTTTTACTTTTGCCGTGTTATGGACGGCGCCTATCCCGGTGGTAACGCCACAGCCCAGCAGACAGACTTTGTCCAGCGGTGCCTGTGGATTGACCTTCGCCAGCGAGATCTCTGCGCACACGGTATATTCACTGAAGGTGCTGGTGCCCATGTAGTGATAAATCGGCTCGCCGTTGTAAGAAAAACGCGTTGTGCCGTCTGGCATCAGACCTTTACCCTGGGTCGCGCGCACGGCCTGACAGAGGTTGGTTTTGCCCGATTTACAGAACTTACACTCGCCACATTCGGCGGTGTACAGCGGGATCACATGGTCGCCCGGTTGCAGGCTGGTGACGCCTTCGCCCACTTCAACCACAATGCCGCCGCCTTCATGGCCCAGTACTGCCGGGAATACACCTTCCGGATCGTCGCCCGAGAGCGTAAATGCGTCTGTATGGCACACACCGGTGTGGGTGATTTTAACCAGCACTTCCCCTTTTTTTGGCGGCGCGACGTCGATTTCGACAATTTTTAACGGTTGGCCGGGGCCAAATGCAACTGCAGCACGTGATTTCATTTGTCTCTTCCCATTATTGCGAGGTGATGGTGTTATTTTAGATAAGCGCGCAGAAGATGGCCGATTTCAGCCATACGCACGGCACGCTGGTCCGGGGTGGTCTCCCCACTGACCAGTTCATCCTTCAGGTGGATCTCAACCATTTCGCCCATCAGGCCGTTGGATGCGCCGCGTACGGCGGCAATTTGTTGCAGGATCGCCAGACAGGGTTCGCCTGACTCCAGCGCGCGCTCGAGCGCATCAACCTGCCCACGAATACGTCGTACACGAGTGAGAATGCGTTTTTTATCTTCAGGTGAATGCGGCATACGCCCTCCGGATACTATAGGGGGGTATGGTATTTCATTTAATAGCCCCGTGTAAACGGTGAAATTTATGGGGTCATGAGGAGAGGCGCCATTGACCACCAGTATCGGGTAATTAAATAAATGCGAGGCGTCTCCAGAAAATAAATAACATCTCCCTGTTTTATACAATCAACTCACCCGCAGCAAATCCGCAAAACGCGTGGTATATCGTGGGGATAGCATTCCTCGTTTCATTTTCCACTGCTGTTCTATTCCCTGCCCGGCAAACCAGAGCGTTCCGCGCCCTTCTTTATTGAGCCGATCCACCACGGTCATCAACTCCGCGCTGTTGCGTCGAGGGCCATTGTCATCAAACAGATTCAACTGTGCCACGCCTGAACTGAAAAAATCCCCCAGCATCACGCCCGCTTTTTGATAGCGCAGTCCGTCCCGCCAGATAACGTCCAGGCAGCGTGTTGCCGCATTGATAATATCCCGACTATCCTGGGTGGGGATCAGCAATTTGGTCGACGCGCTATTAGCATAATAAGGTTCATTCGGGGCAAATGGACTGGTTTTAATAAACGCAGAGATAAACTGACAATACTGGTGTTCCCCGCGCAATTTTTCTGCTGCACGCGCGGCATAGGCGCAAATCGCCTCCCGCATGGCGTTGTAATCCGTGAGCCTCTCACCAAACGATCTTGAGCAGATGATTTCCTGCTTCACCGCTGCAAACTCTTCAAAACCCAGGCAGGGTTCACCGCGTAGTTCACGTACGGTACGCTCCAGTACCACGCTGAAATGCTTGCGGATAACATCAGTGTGGGTATCCGCCAGATCCAGCGCACTCTTGATACCCATCGCGTCGAGTTTCTTGCTGGTACGGCGACCAACGCCCCAAACATCATCGACCGGAAGCGCCGCCATCAGCTTACGCTGGCGTTCCCTGTTCGAGAGGTCCACTACGCCGCCCGTCTGCTGTTGCCACTTTTTGGCCGTATGGTTCGCCAGCTTCGCGAGGGTTTTGGTGGGCGCAATACCTACGCCGACGAGCAGATGTGTGCGCTTGTGCAGCGTGTGTCGAATTTCACGTCCAAACGCCGCCAAATTGCAGCAATTCCTGACTCCAGAGAGATCGCAAAACGCCTCATCAATTGAGTAGATCTCCACCCGTGGCGCGATCTCTTCCAGGGTGGTCATCACCCGCTGGCTCATATCGGCGTACAGTTCATAGTTGCTACTGAAGGTAACAATCCCGTGCCGGCGGAAAATTTCTTTCTGTTTGAAATAAGGTGCGCCCATTGTTACCAGCCCTTTGGCTTCGGCGCTGCGGGCAATGACGCAGCCGTCGTTATTCGATAGAACCACCACCGGGCGGCCTTTCAAATCCGGGCGAAACACGGTCTCACAGCTGGCATAGAATGCATTTACATCACAGAGCGCAAACATTCTCACCCCGTCGATTTGACGATAAAAGTCACAACACCAAAGATATCGAGCGTATCTTCACTGCTGATCCGAATCGGTGACCAGGCGCGGTTCATCGGATTAAGCTGCACGGTAGGTCTGAGCTGGAGACATTTTACTGTAAACTCACCGTCCACCGCGGCAATCACAATATCCCCGTGAGCGGCGGTTCTGGCGCTGTCAACAATCAATAGATCGCCCTCATTGATCCCGGCATCAACCATCGAATCGCCCGCCGCTTTCACAAAGTAGGTCGCGCTGGGGTGCTTGATCAACAAGGCATTCAGATCAATACGCTGCTCCACGTAGTCCTGTGCCGGGCTGGGGAACCCGCACGCGACAACATCACTGAAAAGGGGTAGCGCGATCGCCTCGCGCGGTTCTGAAGGTCTGTACAACATCATGACGCATCCCTCACATACTGTTTTTATATACAGTAGTTGTAGTGAGGCATGCAATCAAGTGATGGGAAGACGGGCGCTGTTTATTGCTTAACCACCTCACGTGTAAGTATGGGTTGCGGTTAAAAATATCGGTTTTGTAAATTATTTCGGGAGGCCCAAATGTTGACGTTTTTTCAGCCAACCCACACCACCGCTGCGCTGAATTTAACTATTTCTGAAACCGTTCACGTTGTGTTTTATCCGCCTCTTCTGCCTGGTTTGCCAACGGCTGGAATTGAGCCGGACCATAAAATACTTTTGGTAAAGGAAGTGATTCCATCGACGTCCCCGGATATATTTGCAATTCCCCCAGTCGAGACAACTGATACCCCAACACCACGGCGGGCATTGTGAGCATATAAGGTGCCGTTTTTTCGTAAGAGACCGGGGTCGGTAAGCGATTGTGGTCGAGATTATAGTTACGCTTCAGCACCAGAAATTTATCAGGCACCCTGCGTTTGCTATTCCACCAGTCACCGTCCAACTCACGAAACTTTCTTTCGGTTTCAGTTCCGGTGACCACCCCGAGCTGCAATAGCGCATGGCGCAGTTCACCGTCCATCGCGGCGTTATAAGCATCGATAGTTTCTGCTTTTCCTTGCAAAATCACGTTGATGGCAAGCCGTGCCCCCAAAAGATTTGAATATAAATCTTCCGGTGAAAATGCAGATATCTCTTCGGAAAATCCGGGAACAGACTGAAAACCGTACCATTGTGCAATTTCGTGCCACTGTGCCAACTGAAACGCCAGATGACCTGCCAGCCAGGCCGCCAGGGTATAGCGCTGGGGCAGTGAAGACGGCGGCGTAAATGCCAGGAGCTGCACTCGGCGAACGCCCAACTCTTCACTGTAGAAATAACGCCAGCGCTGACCCAGTTTGGGAAGAATACGCGAGAAAATATAGAACGTATTATCCGCCGTATCGCGAACATGGGCGATATCAATAAACCCACCGCGATGGGTATAAATAAGACCGCTTTTTTCTGCGCTGAGCCCGACAATATTCTTCACGGCACCCAGCGCACTATCGTTATAATGATGGCTACCCAGCGTATCCAGGGTCAGGACGTTGCCAATCTGGTAAACCGGAATCGGGACCCCAATCGCACGGACGTGAAGATCATAGCCAAACGCACAGCAAGGACGTAACGACTCCGGCGGCGAAAGCTGACTGACGACCGGGTAAACCTGGCGCGCGTGCTTTATCGGAAACAGGTCCCCTTCTGCACAGGCCAAACCCGCCACCAACCACAAAAACATTAACCCTTTACGCATTCAGAAAGCCTCCGCAACCTGAAAATAAAAACCGGCACTTTCTTTACCAAACCCCAGATCCAGACGCACGTTCATCGCGGGCTTCACTTCAAACCGATATCCCACGCCTGCCGTGGGTAACAACGGATGATCGTCCAGCGCGCTGATGTTTTTTCCCAGCGTCCCGGCACCCAGCCACAATACATATCCGTGTCGCCAGTTCAGCTTTCGTCGGTACTCTACCTGCCCACTGACAACATCGTTGTCCCGGTAGCGGCCCTGATAATAGCCACGCATCCGCCGATCGTCGCCAGCCATCGACAACCGATCCTAGGGAACATCCCCTCGCGTAAAACGGCCCCAGAGATCAAAGGCCAGTACCGTTTTTTCATTCAGTAAGTGGTAGTAATCGTATTGCCACTCGGTTGCGTTGAAATGGGTGTCAGACCCTACCGATGGATCGAACCAAGTGTATTCCACTTTAAAGAACTGTCCTCGTTGCGGGCGAGTGATCGCATCGCGAGAATCGTAATTCAGGCTGATGCTGGCACCCGATGCAAGTGAGGAGGACTGCGCGTCATAGCGTGTAAAGGTGTCATCCGCGCGGGGATCATCAATAGTCGCGTGCAACGTTGAAAAGTCCCAACCGGCGCCAAGATAAAGATTTTTAACGACCTCCCGCATAATAATCGGATGCACGCGGATGGCGTTATTGGTGTACTCCTGCTCATTGCCCTGCGCCGCATCGTAGCCAATGCCCCAGAAACCAGTCGGCACTCTGTTCACCGAACCGTCAACAAACAGTCGCCAACGATCGTCAGTAAAAAAGGTGTAACTGCTTAACCCAATCCCTAGTGCACCGCTGCTACTGACATAGCCGGTAAAAGACAGCGACGAGTTCTGGGTGGTTTTATCATTGGGATCAACCCGATAAATTCCCGCCACGGCCATCCCCAGCCCCAGCCTGAGCTCAGGGGTATAAAACGGGCCCGGCAACACACTCCAGTTAACGCCCTTCTGCGGATCATAGTGGTTATCGGCCCCCAGGCCGGAAAGCAGTTTATCTACTGATTTTTGATCCAGCGCTACTGCCGCCGAAGGCCAGGCGGTCAGCGTCAGTGACAATGTCAGCATGATGCGATGGGGTCTCATCAGAAACGGTACTCTCCCGCCACGAAGAAACTGTTACGCTCATTGAAACCGAATTCTGTGAGGACATTAAATTGCGGCGTCATTTCAAACTGGGTACCAATCAGCATATTCCAGGGTGATGTTAGCTTCTGTTTAACATCAAACCGCCCTTCATTATTCTGGTTCACGGTGTCAATGAGCGGTTGCAGTGCGGCGGGCATATGCAAGTCGGAAAGGCTGCCCCGGAACTCCTGCTGAACATTCTGGTACATACTCCCCAGCCAGACGCTAAGGTGAGACTCTCCGACGGGCCCCTGGAAACGAAAACGGTATCCCACCCGAGGTGACACCGTTAGCGCCGAAATTTTGCCATCCAGAATGTCGAAATCAGTACGGGTGTAGTTGGTGTCCACTAGCGCAAACCAATTTTCATATCCGCCCGCCAGCGTGATCCCGGTTCCCCAGGTCGTGCCTTTGAAGTCGAGAGTAAAATCGATATCCTGCAATTCACCACTCTGATAAAGCTGATGCACCGACGAGGCAATCACCCTGTCAATACCGGTATAGCGTGTCGGATCGGCATCGACGGAAACGTTCGATACCGATGAACCGCGCGTATGTCCCACTAACCCGTAGATATTGAGAAACGGAAACACCCACATATCGATACGCAGGTTTTCTGATTTACTTTGCTCACGGGTATGCCCGGCATCAATATTAAACATATCGGTCGGGATCGCATGGTTACCCAACGCCAGCCCTGAAAAACCAATGCTGTCGACGTCAATGTTCTGGCGCATATTCATATAGCTGAGATTGACGCCAAACGGCAACGGAATCGAGTATCCACGGGCTTTGGCCTCTTCTCCCCAGATGGGAAAGGTGCGATCTTCCGTATCCGCGGCACACGCCACACCAGAAACCAGCAGAAGCGGCACCATCGTATTAGTCCATCTCATTATTATCCTCATTTATGTCTCGCTTCATTGGTTACAGGCCAGCGCCCACATTGAAGTAAACCGCCTCTTCGTTATCACTAAGGGCAACATCAATGCCGGTATGCAGACCGTATTCCCGGGCGATTAAATAGCGGAATCCCGCGCCCCAACCAACTTCGGTGCTGGAGTAAAGATCGCCTGCATTGTCGGTAGCACTCCCCGCGCCTACGAATCCCTGAACAATCCAGCGCGACGTCATTTGCCAGGCAAGCTGTGTTTGCACGGTGCTGACATCATTGCCTTGATAGCGATAACGGGAGATCCCACGCAGCGCGATATAAGGACGCGTCATCGGTGGGAGATGTTGGTCATGTCGGGACAGCATTTGATAATTAGTTGCCAGAGAAAGCGTCCAGTCCCGACTTAGCGGCAGGAAAAATTTGCCATCAAGCGTCAGTAAATCGTAGCGGTAATCGCCCCCAAGGTAGTGACCGTAAAACTGATATTCACCGCTGAGCGACACACCGTGTCCCGGCCAGAAAAAGTTATCGGTGGTGTCGTATTCTGCGACAATCCCTAAGCCCGATGACGTGCTGCTGTCACCGAGGACGTGTTTCCAGACGCGGTCGATAACCGGGTTGTTTCGCGCAGAAATATCCATTTTCGCCCAAAACTGTGAGGCCCCTAAAAACACCGGAGAATCACTGACACGAAACAATAACTTTTGTATCCCGCCATAACCTTTGGTCTCAGTTTCAATCGCGCGATTGTTGCCGAAACCCGCGAGGTCACCCGAATAGATATCCAGATCGATATTTGCGTAACCTGCCGCAATAAAGTAACGAATATGATCGTCCGTCCAGGTATGCCGGTGGCCGCCCCCCACAAACCAGGTACCGTTATCCGTCGCGCCGCCGCCCAGCGCGGTCATGGCTGGGGGAATGAATTGCCCGTCAACCTGCTGGCCTTTTCCATGAAGAAATAAACCAAACACGCCGCCGCCATAGCCCACGGCAGGTTCTGTAATCACCACAGGGATGGGTAAAAAGCCGTACCGGTTTTCTTGCAAATAGCGGCTCATATCCAGCATCCCATCTTCAGGATCGATCAGGCCAACGGCGTGCGCTTGTCCGCAGAAAATCAGCAGCAAAAGGGAGGTTTTTTTCATGGCGCGGTTCCTTCCGGCGGTATGGCAGGCGCGGCATACCAGTTTTCTTTCGGCACCCTCACCGCATCATCGGGTTGCAACACAAAATTCGGCGACATGATCTGTACGTTAAATTCGTTGAACACATCCTGAATATGGCTGTACAACGCGTTGCGCGCCTCAGCCAATGACTGCCCCGGTAGTAACCTGACCTGCAATTCATAAGAGACATACCAGTCCATTAACGCCAACTGGCGCACAAGCGGCGGCTGGGATAGATCGATTCCTTTTGCCCGCTTGGCGGCCAGTTCCAGCATGGCATGCACCTGCCGCCAGGGGGTGTCATAACCGATGGTGACACCGACGGTCAGATTGATACCGCCCCCCGAGTTTTGTGCGCTGAGATTGGTAATTTTGCCGCTGACCACCACCGCGTTCGGCACCGTGACGACGTAATTTTCACGGGTAATGATTTTGGTAGCGAGCATGCCTATCTCGCTCACCAGTCCTTCGTTATCCGCAACGCGAATAACGTCACCTTTACGCAGGGCGCGGGAGTAGATCAGCACCAGCCCGCTCATGGCATGATTCATTACCCCTGCCGACCCGAGTGTCAGCATCAGGCCAAAGAACACGCTAATCCCTTTGAACGCCAGTGAATTGGCACCAGGAAGGAAGGGATAGGCTGCTGAAAGGGCGAACAACCACACCACCACGGAAATCAGCTTACGTGTCGCCCCCACGGTTTCAGGGTGAATACCGGGAAGCTGTAAGCGCCCTGCTTCTACCTGATTAAGTACAACTTTAAGCAGCTTAAGAATAAACGCGGTGATAAGAACAATAATCAGGACAATCATCAGCCCCGGTAATGCCGACGCAATCGACAGCGCGATTTCACGCAGCACCCGTATCGACCAATCACCCAAAGATGTCCCCCAGACACGCGTCCAGGGAAACAGGCTAAATACCCAACTGAGCCAGACATACAACGCGACTATGCCCAGCAGAATCATCAATAAGGCATACAAACGTGCCTCGATTGCACCGGTAAAACGCCGCCAGCGCTGGGGGAGCCAGCTTCTGTTGGCAATGATTCGACGCCGGTAATAACGGCGAACCCATCGCCATGAACGGTACGCGCTATAGAAAAAAAGAATCAGCCCCAGCAATCCCGCAGCTGTTTTCACCGCAGACAGCGCCAGCCAACCGCCGTCGAATTGATCGCGCAACGCCGTCCGCTGGGTCTCCATGCGCACCAGCACCCGCTGAGCGGCCTGATCGAGGGTCAGATCGTCGCCTTCATCCAGATCGGCTTGCGCCAGCAGCAGCAGCGGTTTGCCGTTCATGACGATCAGCCTTCCCGGCTGGTTGTAGCGGGTTATCGGCACAATTTTCAGCGGTTCACGCAGGTCCGCCTGCGTAAAATTACGCAGCGTATTACGGATGCGCAACACCCGCTCTTCTGGCGTGGTTAAGCCAAATTTTGCCTGCAGCATCACAATCGGCTGGTGAAAGATATACACCGTCCGCGCACGTTCCTGTTCCGATGGCTGCTGTCGGGGCTCCGCCGCGAATGAGGGAAAAGCCAGAGCGCTAATAAAACACATCAAAAAAATGAGCAGTACCTTGTTCATACTCACCATCCCGCATGTGTAAACATACTGACCAACACTGTCCGCTTAAATGGAACGGTCTTGAGCATGGTGGAACTCCTTTCATTAGCGGCAAAAAAAGTATAGGAAACAAATTGATGAAAGACGCAGTTAAAAAAAACAATATTTTTACAATTTTAAACATATCAATATTGTTTATAAAAAAGTGCATGCATGATTAGTAGTCTATTGATTAGAAAGGAGGTAATAAAAAAACAATGATTTTTCGATAAACGGTATCGCGGTCATAAACCGGGTATAGTGGCGCCATAAAATCATTAAAACGGATACACCATGAGCACTGCAGGGAAAAGTAACCCACTGGCGATTGGCGGCCTGGTCGCCTTGACGCTCATCTGGAGCTACAGCTGGATCGCCATGAAACAGGTCACGCTGTACATCGGCTCGTTCGACTTCACTGCCCTACGCTGCACTTTCGGCGCACTGGTCTTATTTATTGTCCTGATGCTTCGAGGCCGAGGGATGCGCCCGACGCCTTTCCGCTATACGCTGGCAATTGCTTTGTTGCAGACCTGCGGCATGGTTGGGCTGTCGCAATGGGCGCTGGTCAGCGGCGGGGCTGGTAAGGTCGCGATCCTGAGCTATACCATGCCATTCTGGGTGGTGATTATGGCGGCCATGTTTTTGGGCGAACGCATGCGGCGTATACAGTATGCCGCGATTGCGGTAGCGGCATCCGGACTGCTGCTGGTTTTACAGCCGTGGCAGATGGACTTCACCTCAATGAAAAGTGCGTTGCTGGCGATCCTGTCGGGGATCAGTTGGGGGGCGAGCGCCATTGTCGCCAAGCGCATGTATGCCCGTCATCCGAATATCGATCTGCTCGCGCTAACCTCATGGCAGATGCTGTATGCCGCACTGGTAATGAGCCTGGTGGCCTTCCTGGTCCCTCAGCGCAGCCCTGACTGGCAGCCGGTGGTCTTCTGGGCGTTAGGCTATAGCGCCATACTGGCAACGGCGCTGGCATGGAGTTTATGGCTGTTTGTCCTGCGTAATTTACCTGCCAGTATTGCCAGTTTAAGCACATTGGCGGTACCCGTTTGCGGGGTCCTGTTTTCCTGGTGGCTGCTGGGTGAAGAGCCCGGCGTAGTTGAAGGAAGCGGGATTGTATTGATTGTTGTGGCGCTGGCGATCGTCAGTCTGAAAAAACGGTCCCCTCAGGTGCAGAGCATCAAAAAATAAGTGGCCCAAAACACACGCCCCGCATAATGTGGGGCGTTGATTATCGACATTACGAACGCTTGCGCGGCATCATGCGTAGCAGGGTATTATCCCGCCAAAAATAGTGATGCATCAGGGCGGCGGCGGCATGCAGACCAATGACAAAATAGCCCAGTTTTGCCAGCGTCACATGCCAGGACTTCAGCATATCCACAATATCAAAGTTGGCTTCTGTCGCATGTGGCATAACGATGCCAAAGGCGATCCACGGATTCCCTCTGTTGTACATCATCACCAGACCAATTATCGGCAGGACGATGAACAACAGATAAATAACCAGATGCCCAAGATGCGCCATACCGGTCATCATCGGCTTCGGTTTTGGCACAATCGGCGGCGTCGGATATTTAAGTCTGACCAGCAGGCGCGTTACCATCAGCGCTAAAATCGTGATGCCGCAGGACACGTGTACCATGTTGAACCCGGGGCGATAGCTGCGCGGGAAAAATCCGCGGAGTTCCATGGCACAGTAGGTCACAATCACCAATAAAAAAACCAGCCAGTGGATGCCAATTTGCAGGCCAGAATACTTATTCCCCATAACACTTCCTGAGTAAAAACAATAATGCGTCAACATAACCAGCTTTTGTTAAAAATTCATTAACTTTGTTAGATCCTTTTCCGTTGATTACGTGTAACCGCAAAAATAACGATTGCCGGTACCCCGCCAGTACAGCGGAATACCGGTTGCAGATGAAGCATTACGTCCCGGTCACCATCAGTACGTCATCGACAAAATTTTTGGCGCGCGGAATATCCGACTCATCCACATGTTCAATAATCAGCGGAATATTCGGATGGTTTTTAGCGAGTAGTTCCACATACAGCAGATAGTTGAGTGACCCGAGGCCGGCAGCTGGCAGTTCCACCGAACCGGCCCCACGGAAGCTATTATGCTCCGCGGCACCGTCACCGAATTTCTCAATAACCACATCAGTTTTTTTGCAGTCCTTGGCGTGGGCAATTTTAATTTTACCGTCGAGCACGTTGAAGATGCTGTGTAGTGTTTCATCAATAGCATCAATGTTTTTGTCGTCGAAATAGTTGGTGGGATCCAACGCCAGCCCAAGCCCTGGATGTTCAACATCACGCATCAACCGCGCAACCTGGCTTACCGAACCGATGATGTTGTTGACGTAGTTTTCCACCAGGAAAACCGCCCCATGCTCCCAGGCAAAGGTCGCCAGCTCTCGGGCGATACTTTTGAATTCCTGATACGCCTCTTCGGTGCTGTTTTGGGGATCGTATAGCCAGTCGCTGTCGACGTTATAAGTCCCTGTTTCGCTGATCACATACGGCGTACCAAAATCCCTTGCATGCGCCAGGATCTCTTTTACCGCTGCGATGTTCTCCGCGCGTTTTACCGGATCAGGATGCACGAGATTGGTATAAGCTGAAATGGCAACAATGGGCAGATTCGCCTGACGAAACGCGTCACGCACCTGGTGCGCTTTCTGTTTGGTAATGTGTCCACGGCTGAGATCAATATCAGTGAATTCGAGGTCGAGCTGTACGCAGCCCATGCCCGCCTGCTTAATCTTCGCAATGGTCTCTTCCAGCGTGTAAGGGTAATAACCGGTAAAAATGCCGACGTTAATCATTTTGTATTCTCCTGAAGGATTTCATTGAGATAAACCGTTCGTTCTTCCTGTATTGAGAGGTAACAGGCTTCAATACAGGCCAGCGTGCCTACGTTATCTTTTGCGCTGATGTCCGGTTCGACGCCGTGCTCCAGGGCGCACATCAGGTTCGCCATGGTGCCGATAAACGCATCCGGGAACCACTGACGTTCCCATTGCGGCATCACCCAGCGATCCGGGTAGTCGCGCGATGCAAGTTTCAACGTGCTGCCGCAATACTCCGGCGGTCGGCGGTGCCAGCCAAAATCACCTTCTGCCAGCCCATCGGTTCCTTCCACACGCCAGTTGATGTAGTTGTTTTTGGCACAGGGTTCCCCCGGCCAGGCCCAGACATCATCCAGGCTGGTCGCGATCAGGCCATTGGCATACTGGAAGGTGTATTGCGTAATACCATCGGTGTGTTCAAAGGTGGTTCGCGGATCAGTGCGGCACACAGCGGTCACTTTTATCGGATGACCAAATAAAAAGCGGAAGGCATCGATATGGTGAATCGCCATCGCATACAGCTCGAGCTTTTTGTATTGCTGCAGGAAGTGCTGCCAGTCGGGTATAGCGCGCATATCAATACTGGCAATCACCGGCGTGCCGATGAGTTGATTATCGAGAATGTACTTCAGCGCCCGCATTGATGGGTCATAGCGCATATTGGAGTTCACTGCGATGGGAATACCACTCTGTTGACTCAGCCGCACGATTTCACGCCCGGCCTCCAGCGACATCGCCAGCGGTTTCTGACAAAGAATGGCTTTCACGTTTTTCGCCGGGGAATCTTTAGCGCAGATAAAGCGCACGATCTCTAACTGAATATGCGGCGGTACAGCGATATCAATAATCTCAATCTGCGGATCACACACCATCTCCTTCCAGGATGCATACACTTTCGGGATGGCAAACATGTCGGACAGGCGCTGGCTATGGGTGGTATCCAGCGAAGTGATACCGTAGGTCGTAAAACCGGCTTTCTGATACGCCACCAGATGGCAGTGCTCAACAATAAAGCCGGCCCCGATAATACCGATTCTATAATCTTTTCTCTGCGGTAACGCCGGACGAGTCGCCTGTTCTAATAAGCGTTCTAACGAATCCATGATGCCCCCGTTGATGATGATATGCGTTGGCGGCGAGGATCACCTCGCCGCTGTTGTTTAGTGCAGCGCACGGCCTTTCACCACCGAACGCTCTCGCTGTGGTGCAGCACTCCGCTGTTTTTGCAACCAGAATTGTTCAATTTCTTCCAGCGATTTGCCTTTGGTTTCCGGCAACATCCGTTTGGTGATAATCAGTTGGATCAGACACATCACGGCAAAGAAATAGAATGTGTTGTTACCGCCAAAGGTGGCGAGCGTAAAAGGAAACAGCCAGACCACCAGGAAATTAAAGATCCACTGGGTAAAGGAGACCAGCGCCACCGCTTTGCTGCGGATCGCGTTAGGAAACATCTCCGAAACCAACGTCCAGAAAACCGGGCCGATACAGGCAGAAAAACAGGCGATATACGAGAACAAAAAGAACAGCGTCACCCCCGCTGGCAAGGCATGATGGAACGAGAAGCCGAGGAAAAACAGCGACACACCCATAATCAACGAGCCATAGAGATAAAGCGGGCGGCGCCCTACTCGATCAATTAACACCACGCCAACCACGGTGGCTGTCAGGTTAATAATGCCCATAAAGATATTGAAATAGAGCGCGGAGCTTATTGAGAACCCGGCAGCCATCATAATTTTCGGCGCATAATCGAGGGCGGCATTACAGCCGATCAACTGCACCAGCACAGCCAGAATCAGGCCTAGCATAATGCTGCTGCGCGCGTCTTTATGAAACAGCGTGCTGGACTGAGTAGCATGATGGGCCGCGAGGTTTTTCTCCACATCAGCGGTCATTCTTTGCGCTTCATCAGCAGAATAAAAACGTTGCAATATATTTAGCGCTTTTTGCTTTTGGCCTTTCAGGGTAAGCCAGCGTGGGCTCTCCGGGATAAACAGCAGCCCGACAAAGAATACGACCGCCGGGACAACGCCGGAAATAAACATCAACCGCCAGTTATTTTCCAGATCCTTAAGAAAATAGTTGGTCAGATAGGAAAGTAAAATACCCAGCATGATGCACAGTTGATATATCGCAGTCATCCGCCCACGCATGGAGGCAGGGGCCATTTCCGCGACATACATCGGCGACAAAACCGAAATCGCCCCCACGCTAATCCCACCCAGCAAGCGGTTCAGGATAAATGTGGTTTCATTCGTGGCGATGCCGGTGCCCACACAGGAAAGACCAAAGATAATGGCAGAAATAATTAAAACACGTTTGCGGCCAAATTTATTAGTGATATACCCCGAGCTGAATGAACCGATAATACAGCCAACTAATAATGAACTGACTCCCCAGCCAAGCTGGAGTTCATTCCAGTTAAAGTAAGTCTGAATAAAAGGAATAGCACCGGCAATAATCGCGATATCAAAGCCAAACATGATCCCGCCAAAAATAGCCGTGCAGCAGCTAAAGTACAAATAAAATGGATATTTCATCGTCACAATCCTTACCAGCATACGGGCTTAATGAGGAGAGAACATTGCCCATATCGCCTTGTCGTGTGCCTGCAATAATCCGCTAATGACCAGGCTGTTGCGAAACGCAACAGCCGCCACATTATTTAAGTTGTGGTACGTAATTTTCTTTAATCCGCTGACGGCGTGTTACGTAGGCGGGTAGCGGCTGCACGTTCGAACCCTCGGAAAACCAGGCGAAGGGGTCGGTACTGGCCACCAGCGCGAAATTGGCCCACGGGTTAAACGATCCCGAACGGATAATCACTTTGGCTTGGTGGGCAATCTCGCTGCACAGTCTTTCATGGCTGGCTTCGCTAAAGTCCGCGCCGGAACCGGTATAAATATCCTGTACCTGACGGTACAGATCCGGATTACAGTCGCGCACTTCGCGAGCGAACTGAATATCTTCGACAAAAACCTCCTGGCGCAGGACGCGGAGAATATCCGTCACGTCCGGGATACCTGGCCAAAAACCAAGATCGATACGGTTAGCGTTCGCCGGGATCGGGAAACCAGCATCGGTCACCAGAATAATATCGGTGTGGCCCAGGGTAGACAGCGCTGCTGCCAGTTGAGGATGTAGGATACGTTCAGGTCTCATTGTTATCTCTCCGAATGGAATTTTTATAATTAACAACCGAGAAAATCTTCAACGTCTTTGCGTGTTTTGTAGGAAGGGACCGTTTCCCAGTCACAGCAGCACAGTGCGGCGGTGGCATTGGCGAAATATGCGGCTTTATCAATAAGTTGACCTTCGCTTAAGGCGACTGCCAGCCCGGCGTTAAAGCTGTCACCCGCGCCGTTACTGTCCACCACGTCGACCTTGCAGGACGGGATTTCCAGGGTGTCGGTACGGGTAAACACCGCGCTACCGGCATCCCCCAGCGTCATCACCACATGGCTGCAGCCGGTTTCCAACAACAGATCGGCAATTTCACGGTTACTGCGCCCATCGTCCGGAGCCAGTCCTAGCGCAACGCGCGCTTCGGTTTCATTCGGCGTCAGGTAATCGATATGGCGAAGATTCACGCCGCGCAGGTCACAGGCGGGCGCCGGATTCAAAATGGTAATCTTTCCAAGCTGTTTGGCGAGTGTCAGGCCATAGAGTGCGGTTTCTAGCGGGATTTCCAGTTGTGCCAGCACAACTTTGCTCTGCGCCATTTGCACTTGTGCTTCGTCCACCCGCGCCGGAGTGAAAAGCTTATTGGCCCCCATATCCACGACGATCACGTTACGGGCCTGATTATCTTTAATGATCAATCCAGCGCCGGTGGGCAGCTCGGGCGTTAAGGTCAGCGCCTCAATATTGACGCCTTCTTCACGCATTAACGCGACGAATTCATGGCCAAACGTATCGTCGCCGACCACACCTGCATAGGCCACGTGGGCTCCGAGTCGGGCCGCCTGTACGGCCATATCCGACCCCTTTCCACCCCAGGTCTGGCGGAAGTCGGTGCCGATTAATGTCTCGCCCGCCAGCGGAATACGTTCAGCCGTCATGACCAGCGCTTTGGCATAGCTACCAAGGATAAAAATACTCATCAGTCATTCTCCTTTTCACCTGACAATGGCATAACAATGCGCCATCGCAGCCAGGCTGCGACGGCCATACGTTAATAAGCGTTAATATCCCCTGTCAGACCTTTTACCAGTTCAGGTCCGGAACTGGTGCCGACCAGTTCCGCCCCGGCTTCGAACATCGTTTTCATTTTTTCCAGGGTATTGACCTTACCGGATACTTTTACCCGACACGGTAACTGAATATGGGCTTTGAGAAGCTGGACATCTTCTACCGTCGCTTCACACCCCCCCTTACCCCAACCGCTGGACTGCTTCACCCAGTCAATACCAGCTTCGAAAGCATAGCGTGTTGCTTTGATTTTCAATGCCTCTTCGGTAATAAATCCAAACTCCAGCATGGCTTTCACTTTCATACCGAGGTCATGGGCCACATGGGTCACGGTCTTCAACTCATCAAAATAGAGATCGTCCTGGCCGCCCAGCAAATAGCCAGGGTTCGGCGGGAAGTCGAACTCATCCGCGCCCTGCTTCGCCAGTTCGCGCACCACCGCCACTTTCATTGCCGTCGTATCGTTAGCCATCGGGAAATTAACGGTCGTCGCCACGCGCACGCCGCTTCCTTTCAGTATCTCTTTTGCAAGAGCCACCCAGCAAGGTGCAATCATGGCGGCATCAAACTGGTACTGCATGCAGGTTTCCAGATGTTGAATCACCCCTTCACGCGTCAAATCCGGGTTGACGTTGGTGTACTGAATCGCCTTTGCGATCTGACGCGGGTCGTTAAAATCAATCATGGACAGCTCCTGTGTGGTAAGTAAAAAAATTGTAAGAACACAGTGAAGATGACGTTACTTTAGCCGGGGCTGACGATAAGCGTGATGGGCAGGATTCCCTGAAACATGGATGAAATTTTCATGTCAATGGAAATGTGAGTGAGTTCAAAAATTGTTCATGTAAAAGGCATGCTGGCTGGGAAAAAGTGCCACCATGGTGAGTACAACGGACGCATCAAAAACACAATGCCAAAGGCCAGCCATGCCCACGCAAAAACAACGGACCCGCATAATTGCCAACTGGTATCGTGGCTCCGATGAGTTTTCACCCTTGATTAACTATCGAATTTTACGCGCCGGCCATATAGATACTGCCGCAGATTTCCGCGTTCATCGCCAGTCGGTCGTCGGCCATGAGTTGATCTTTTGCCTGCGCGGTGCGGGTTTTATTCGTATTGAGGATCGGTTATATCCAGTGAGTCAGGGGCAACTGGCCTGGCTGCCAGTACGCTGGCCGCACGAACATTTCCCCGATAAAGGCGACCCATGGGAGATCCTCTGGCTGCGAATAGAGGGATCGAAATTGAATAATATCATGCAGATAATGGATGTCCCTCAGCGCCCAGTATTCCAGTTTGCGGATCCAGAAAAAGTTGTTGAAATTTATCACCATATTTTTGCTCGTATGAACAGCTACACCCTGGTGACCGACGCTTACTGCGATATGCTGTGCAGCCAGCTGATTTTTACCCTGCTGGAAAACCGGAGCCACGACGCCGCGCAGTCACAGGTGATCACCCATCGGGGGCTGGGCAAACTGCTGTACCAAATCCACAGCCATTACAACGATGAGTGGGATATCGAAAAGTTTATGCATTATTGTCAGGTGAGTAAGTCGCAGCTTTTTCGCTTGTTCCAGGCGACGTTTAATCAAAGCCCGCTCAAATGGCTGAAGAATTATCGTCTGTCCCAGGCACGACGCTTACTGGTGGAAACTCAGGAAAGTATCAGCCGAATTGCGGTTCAGGTGGGATACAACGATCCGCTGCATTTCTCACGGGATTTTCATCGTGCGGTAGGTCTGTCACCCAGTGCATTTCGCAAACAGGAACAGCTGGAGGGTGCCCACGCGTCCAGGCATGAGGTGGAATAACGTATACCCCTTTTTATTTCTCGCGAATTCAAGACGTTGTGAATCGTTCCCCGTTTTCAATGTATTAATTATGTTATAGCTACCCTTTGCCACTGAGGGAGCAACGTAATGGAAGCACTGAGCCGTGAAACATTAGAGAATATGATGGCGCAAGCCGTTGCCCACGCGACCACCTACCCGATATGGCCGCAGGGCGAAGCCCCCGGAGCAAAAAATAGCGATGCGGTATTTACGCCTGAACCCCGGCACACCGGAACGTCAGACTACGACCGCGCGGTAACCGGCATTCGCGCCCCTGAAATTACCGTCTACGCCCCCGCCAAACCGAACGGCGTGGGGATCCTGGTCACCCCTGGCGGTTCTTATCGTCGCGTTGTGATGGATAAAGAAGGCAGCGCACTGGCACCGTTCTTTACCGCGCGTGGCTATACCCTGTTTGTGATGACCTATCGCATGCCGGGAGACGGTCACGAGGAAGCATCAAACGCACCGCTGGCCGATGCCCAGCGCGCCATCCGCTACATTCGCGCCAACGCACAGCAGTGGAAAATCGATCCGCTCCGTCTCGGCGTACTGGGGTTTTCCTCCGGGGGGCACGTCGCCGCCAGCCTGGGAACCCGCTTTGCAGAGTCGGTGTATGCGCCGATGGATAGCATTGATGAACAGCCCACTCGCCCTGCTTTCATGGCGCTGGTTTATCCGGTTATTAGCCTGCGGGAAGGTGTCGCCCATCCGGGCTCACGTCTTGAGCTGGTTGGCGCCGCGCCCGCAGAGCAAGACATTCACCACTACTCCCTGGAAGAAAGAGCGGATGACACCACGCCGCCCGCCTTCCTGCTGCATGCGATTGACGATCCAGCGGTCAAAGTCGAGAACAGCCTGGTCTTGTTTACTGCGCTGCGCAAGCTCGGCGTACCGGTTGAAATGCATCTGTTTGAACGGGGCAAGCATGGGTTCGGCATTCGTGATACGCAAGGACTGCCGCTGGCCATCTGGCCGGAGATGATGATGAACTGGATAGCCAGCAAGGTGTAATGATTATGCCGGGTAGGTCGCTAAACCAACCCGGCAAAAATATCAGGATTGCAGATAAACCACCTGCGTTTGCAGGTACTCGTTCAGACCGTGCTTGCCATCTGCCCCGCCGATACCGGACTTGCGCCAGCCTGCGTGGAAGCCCTGCATCGCTTCGAAGTTTTCACGGTTGATATAGGTTTCGCCGAATTTCAGCCCTTTAATCGCCTTCATCGCCGTGTTCAGGTTTTGCGTGTAAATCGATGAGGTCAGACCGTAGTCGCTGTCGTTAGCCATCGCAATCGCCTCATCCAGGGCGTCAAACGACACCACTGGCAGCACCGGGCCAAAGGTTTCTTCGTGCATAATCGCCATCTCCTGGCGCACATCCAGCAATAACGTTGGCGGGTAGTAATACCCTTTCCCCTCAACCGCTTTGCCCCCCAGCACCACGCGGGCCCCTTCCTGCACCGCACGCGCAACTTTCTGCTCCACACGCTCCCGCGCCGCGGCGTTAATCAACGGCCCCATCGCAATATCCTTACGTTCCGCAGGATTGCCAAACTGCACCGCTTTCATCGCCTCGCCCAGGCGATTAACAAACTGATCGTAAATCCCCTTCTGGACGTACACGCGCTCGGCGCAGTTACACACCTGCCCGGTATTAATCACGCGGGAATCGACAATCGCCTTCACGGCCAGCTCGAGGTCCGCATCATCCATCACGATAGCCGGGGCTTTACCGCCCAACTCCAGGCACACTTTGGTGATATTTTTCGCCGCCGCTGTCATAATTTTCTCACCGGCCACTACGCTGCCGGTCATGCTGACCATCGCCACTTTCGGGTTCCCGGCCAACTCCTGACCCACCGTTTCTCCCCGTCCGAGCACCAGGTTAAACACCCCGCGCGGCAGGCCGATGTCATCGACAATTTTGGCAAAAGCGATAGCGTTGTTCGGCGTAAACTCGCTTGGCTTAATGACAATGGTATTCCCGGTCAGCAAGGCGGGAGCCAGCTTACGGGCGATCAAGAAAAACGGGAAGTTCCACGGCAGAATGCCCGTGGTTACGCCAAGGGCGCGTTTAAACAGCAGGATGTTCTCGCCCGGACGATCGCTTTGCAGGATCTCACCTTCATAGCGGCGAGCCCACTCCGCCATGTAATCGATATAGTCGGCGGTAAACGCGACTTCAACATCCGCCAGTTGCTGGATTTTGCCGCCTTCCGCCACGATAAGCGCGCTAATTTCACCGGCACGCTCACGGATCCCGGCGGAAATCTTGCGTAGCCAGCTGGCGCGTTCAATGGCGGGCAGCGCCTCCCACTCAGGCTGGGCGCGATGCGCTGCGTCAATCGCTTTGCGCGCATCCTCAGCACGGCTATCAGGAATACGGGAAATGACCTCTTCCGTCGCCGGATTGACGACATCAATCCAGGCGTCATCGTGCCAGGTCACAAACTGCCCATCGATATACATAGGATGTTGTACGGGTACTGACATGCGTTGCTCCTGTGATTGATTTGTTTTTAACAAGTAAAACTATTGTTAATTAATATCAATCATGCATAACACATTGCCACTGCGATGGTGGTTCTGTGAGCCGCTTCATAAAAGTGTCAGGCAACGCCGTGGTGACGAGAAAAAACCGGCGGGATGAATGCCCGTTTGCACAAAAAAAGCGACAAACGGGCAGCAGAGATTACAGAGAGCGGCTGTTCAGGAAGTCAATCAGCGCGGCATCGCGTTGCAGATGTAACCCTGCTTGTTCGACGGTCGGCGGAATATCCACATGCGTAATAAAATCGCGACCACGGGGTCCATAGCCAGTTTCATCATCACGCAGACGCGGAAGCTCACCGGTAATAAGAGACAGGTAGCGGTCCACCGACCACAGACCTTCAGCGGTTGGTGCGAAATCCACGCCGTCGCCCTGTAGCGTTAACGCAGGGACAAAACCAGGGAAGCTGAGCCAGCGCGGCGCCTGCGGATCGTCACGCGTGACGCGCTCAAAAGTCGCCATGGTGCGGCGCTGCATGGTGGGGTCCTGCACCACAATCACGGTTTCCATGGTCTGAGTTGCCTGACGCAGTAACGCACAGCTAAAGCGGGCATTCTCCCCACAGTTGGTGGATTGGTCCTCCACCCAAATCGTCTCACCGGGAATGTGCCAGAACTGGTGTGCGATATCGGCAAGGATCGCCGCTTCTGCGCGTCCGGCGGTACGCAGGGTGTTATAGCGTGGGTGCTGCGCGATAGCGGCGTACAGAAAGGTCGTGGAATGACCGATACCGCCACTAATCAGCAAGGGAATCTGTTGTTCTTTCGCAATCCGACACGCCGCGTCGATGGTCGGGATCACCGCATTCCCGGCCAGAATCACGCAATCAGCCTGAACCGTGATATTTTCGGCGAAATCATTCTGCGCCAGCCATTGCCCCACGGTGTTAATCGCCGTAAGGGTGCTGGAGGAAAGTGGCGGAAACTGTCTCATGTTCATGACTCCTGGTGTTTATTCTTTACCGGGTTCAGTAAGCCTGATAAGTGCAGCGCCATCAGGCACTGCATCATATCTCGCCGGATGGCGGCGTCGCCTTATCCGGCCTGCAGCCCCTCCACGCGTTAACCCGTAATCTGATCCATCGCCTGCAGGATACGCTTATCCGAAATCGGATACGGCGTACCAAGCTGCTGGGCAAAGTAGCTGACGCGCAGTTCTTCTATCATCCAGCGGATCTCTTTGACATCGTCATCTTCGCGGCGCGCGGGCGGCAGTTTATTGAACCACTGCTGCCAGGCCTGCTGCACGCTGTCCACTTTCAGCATCTGCGCACGATCGCGGTGCGGATCGATGGCCAGTTTCTCCAGACGTTTCTCGATAGCCTGCAAATAACGCAGCGTATCGCCCAAGCGTTTGAAGCCGTTGCCGGTAACGAATCCACGGTAGACCAGTCCGCCCATTTGCGCTTTGATATCCGAAAGCCCCAGCGCCATGGTCATGTCCACGCGGCCTTTCAGACGTTTATTGATATTGAACACCGCCGTCAGGATCTGTTCGACCTGCTTGGCAATCTCCACCACGGTGTCGTTCAGTTCGGCGCGCACTTTTTCGTGCAGCGCCGCAAAGCCCTCTTCCGTCCACACCGGGCCGCCGTTGGCGTCGATTAATCGATCCACACCACAAGAAATACAGTCATCAATCAAATCCAGCACTTTGCCGTACGGGTTAAAGTACAGCCCCAGCTTGGCTTTATTCGGCAACTTCTCGTGCAGATACTTGATGGGCGACGGAATATTCAGCAGCAGCAGACGGCGTAACCCGCTCCACATAGCCTGCTGTTGTTCCAGCGGATTATCAAACAATTTGATAGCCACGCTGTCGCGTTCATCCACCAGCGCGGGCCACGCTTTGACTTTATAGTTACCGCGTTTTTGCTCGTAGCTTTCCGGCAACTGGCCGAAGCTCCAGATGTGCAGCCCGCTCTGTTCGATGCCGTCATCCGCCACCGCCGACAGCGTTTCCTGCACTTTGCCTTTCAGCGTGTCTTTCAACGCCTGCAGCGAACGACCTTCCTGCAGCTTCTTGTTTTTATCATCCACCACCCTGAAGGTGATTTTCAGGTGATCGGGCACCTGATCCCAGTGCCAGTCGTCGCGGTCAACGGTAACGCCAGTCATCCGGCGCAGTTCGCGCTCCAGCGAGTCCAGCAACGGCAGTTCCAGCGGCGTTACGCGGCCTAAAAACGCTTCCGCATAGTTTGGCGCTGGCACAAAGTTGCGTCGCACCGGCTTCGGCAGCGATTTAATCAAGGCGATCACCAGTTCACGACGCAGCCCCGGAATTTGCCATTCAAACCCGGACTCTTCGACCTGGTTTAACAGCGGCAGCGGAATATGTACGGTGACACCGTCGGCGTCAGCGCCGGGTTCAAACTGATAGCTCAGTCGTAGCTTGAGATTGCCCTGATGCCAGAAGTTCGGGTAATCCAGCTTGCTGATTTTTTCCGCGCCTTCTTTGATGAGCATGCTCTTTTCAAAGTTGAGCAGGTCCGGCGTTTCACGGCTGACCTTTTTCCACCAGCTATCAAAATGGCGGGCAGAAACCACATCATGGCTGATGCGCTGGTCGTAAAATTCAAACAGCGTTTCATCATCGACCAGGATATCGCGGCGGCGTGATTTGTGTTCTAACTCTTCCACTTCCGCCCGCAGCTTCAGGTTGTCGCGGAAAAACGCATGCCGGGTCTGCCAGTCGCCTTCCACCAGCGCGTGACGGATAAACAGTTCGCGTGACAGCGCAGGGTCTATCAGGCTGTAGTTGACCTTACGCGCAGCGACAATCGGCAGCCCGTAGACAGTGACTTTTTCTGTCGCCATCACCGCACCCTGCGCGCGCTCCCAGTGCGGTTCACTGTACGAGCGTTTGATCAAATGCTGGGCAACCGGCTCCACCCACTCAGGGTCAATACGCGCGGCAATACGTCCCCACAGTCGGCTGGTTTCCACCAGTTCTGCCACCATCGTCCACTTCGGCGGTTTTTTGAACAAACCGGAGCCGGGAAAGATCGAAAAACGAGCGTTACGCGCGCCGGTAAATTCCTGCTTATCGGCATCTTTCATCCCGATATGCGACAGTAAACCGGTCAGCAGCGCGACGTGGATCTCCCGATACTCAGCAGGCTCGCTGTTAACCGGGATCCCTAACTCTTTCACCACCTGACGTAGCTGGGTGTAAACATCCTGCCATTCACGCACGCGCAGATAGTTGAGGAAATCGAGCTTGCACTGGCGGCGGAACTGATTCGACGACAGCGCTTTTTGCTGCTCGCCAAGGTAATTCCACAAGTTCACAAAGGCGAGGAAGTCGGACTCTTTGTCGTGGAATCGACGGTGTTTTTCGTCAGACGCCTGCTGTTTGTCCATCGGACGCTCACGCGGATCCTGAATGGACAGCGCCGAGGTAATAATCATCGCCTCACGCACGCAGCCATGCTTCTGCGCTTCCAGCACCATCCGCGCCAGACGCGGATCCACCGGCAACTGACTGAGCTGGCGGCCCAACGGGGTGAGTTTATATGCGGTTTGCTGTTCATCAGTGGTGATTGCGCCCAGCTCTTCCAGCAGGCGCACACCGTCCTGAATATTGCGTTTATCCGGCGCTTCCACGAACGGGAACGCGGCGATATCGCCCAGCCCCAGCGCGGTCATTTGCAAAATGACGGAAGCCAGGTTGGTACGCAAAATTTCCGGATCGGTAAATTCCGGGCGCGACAGGAAGTCGTCTTCGGAATACAAACGAATACAGATCCCTTCCGATACGCGTCCGCAGCGGCCTTTACGCTGGTTGGCGGAGGCCTGCGATACCGGTTCAATGGGCAAGCGCTGAACTTTGGTGCGGAAGCTATAGCGGCTGATACGCGCGGTACCCGGGTCAATGACGTATTTGATCCCCGGCACGGTCAGTGAGGTTTCCGCCACGTTGGTCGCCAGCACAATACGGCGTCCGCTGTGCGACTGGAACACGCGGTTCTGCTCGCTGTTGGAGAGACGCGCATACAACGGCAACACTTCGGTGTGGCGTAAATCCAGCTTATTCAGCGCATCGGCGGTGTCGCGGATCTCACGCTCGCCACTCATGAAGATCAGAATATCCCCCTGGCTTTCACGTCCCAGTTCATCCACCGCGTCAAAAATCGCCTGCAGCTGATCGCGCTCGGTGTCGTCCGCATCTTCAACAATCGGACGGTAGCGCACTTCCACCGGGTACGTTCGACCGGAGACTTCGATAATTGGCGCGTTATTGAAATGCTTTGAAAAACGCTCAGGGTCGATGGTCGCCGAGGTGATAATGACTTTCAGATCCGGGCGACGCGGCAGCAGCTCTTTCAGATAGCCGAGTAGAAAATCGATGTTCAGGCTGCGCTCGTGGGCTTCATCGATGATGATGGTGTCGTACTGCATCAGCATGCGATCCTGCTGGATCTCCGCCAGCAGGATACCGTCCGTCATCAGCTTAACCATGGTGTTATCGCTAACATGGTCGCTGAAACGCACTTTATACCCGATGCAGCCGCCCGGCTCAGTTTGCAGCTCTTCGGCGATACGGTTAGCTACGGTACGCGCCGCCAGTCGACGCGGCTGGGTATGGCCGATAAGCCCCTTCACCCCACGCCCCAGCTCCATACAGATTTTCGGTAACTGGGTGGTTTTACCGGAGCCGGTTTCCCCGGCAACAATCACCACCTGATGGTCGCGAACCGCGTCCAGGATGTCTTGTTTTTTCTGGCTAACAGGCAGGTTTTCCGGGTAGGTAATGTCCGGTCGTGCCGCTTCACGCAGCACAACTTTACCGGCAGCCTGTTCAATCTCTTTTGCCATCTCCTGGTAAATGGCCTGTTGTGCATCAGGATTTTTAACCTTCTTCACGCCGTGCAGGCGGCGGGAGAAACGCTGTTTGTCGCGCAGCATCAGTGATTCCAGCTGCTGCTGTAGCATGTTGAAGGTTATTTTTTGTTGTTCTGTCATAGCGTTAGAGGGCAGTGCTCTGCCGGGTTAAATCTCTTTAAGATGATAGGTATAGAGTACCACATCGGCGCTTTTCATGTGTTGTTCAATAATTTCGAACATAGGATTCGATATATTGCGCTATCACTGCGGCAGGATTGTGAATAAAGTGTCAACAAGCAACGGGGCACATCCCCTTCAAACACATAAAAGGAAACACCCATGAGCAAGGTATTAGTTCTTAAATCCAGTATTCTGGCAGGGTACTCTCAGTCTGGTCAGTTGTCTGATTATTTTGTTGAACAGTGGCGTGAAAAGCACTCTGCTGACGACATCACCATCCGTGACCTGGCGGCAAATCCTGTTCCGGTACTGGACGGCGAACTGGTAGGTGCAATGCGCCCGAGCGATACGCCGCTGACGCCGCGTCAACAGGAAGCACTGGCGCTGTCTGATGAGCTGATTGCTGAGCTGAAAGCCCATGACGTGATTGTGATCGCCGCGCCGATGTATAACTTCAACATCCCGACGCAGTTGAAAAACTATTTCGACCTGATTGCGCGTGCTGGCGTAACCTTCCGTTACACCGAGAAAGGGCCAGAAGGTCTGGTGACCGGTAAACGTGCAGTTATTGTCACCAGCCGTGGCGGTATCCATAAAGATACGCCGACTGACCTGGTTACCCCATATCTGTCGACCTTCCTGGGCTTTATCGGCATCACCGATGTGAACTTCGTGTTCGCAGAAGGCATCGCGTACGGTCCGGAAGTGGCGACCAAAGCACAGTCTGACGCCAAAGCCGCCATCGATAGCGTCGTCGCTGCCTGATAATTCACCCTCTCACCATCCGGTGGGAGGGTTTTTAACCCACACCAATTTTACTTCTTTGCCCGCATCCGCATCTGCTTGCCGTGAATACGATTGATATCACGCCAGATTATCGAATACTCCCGGCATTTCGCCAGATTCTCTTCCCAGCAATGGCACAAAAATTGTTCAGGCTCCGCAACATCCCGGCTTAACAGTTTGAACAGCCAACGATTCCAGACATACCACTTGAGAAGCCACATGTTTTCACTCCAGGAGACACAGGAGAGGGAATATATCAGCATCAACACCGTCTAGTGTGGCAACTATTGCGCTGGCGAAAACGCTACACCAGCATCATCAACCAGGCCGCCCACAGCGCAGCAACCCAATAAAGCGTACGCCGAAACTGCGCCAATGCCCCCGCCTGGCGCTCGGTAAGGCTCAGCGTCTTCAGCTTGTCGCGCTGCCAGATGGCAAAGAGTGCCTCTCCGGCCTGCACGTTGTTTTGCACATTGAGCAGCGAAAAGTAGCGGGCATCAAGCCACAGGCGCCAGCAGCCAAACCAGACAATGGCGCACAACAGCGCGATAACCGCACGTAGCCCCCCCGACGGTGCGACAACGATCGCCCACACCATGGGTGGGACGCTAAAAAGCAGGATGAAACGCCAGCTTTCCAGCGTGTGTCGTAGCAAATCGCGGTGCAGCGCCTCATTATTCGTTACACCGTCACTTTCTGTTGCCATTGCTGCAGCCTCTCCAGATGTTTATCCGTCAGCACCACCTGCGCCCGACGTTCGCGAATATACGCCACCGCCTGCTCAACGGTTGCCACATGGCCGCATTGCAACAACCACGCCGCAACCACCATCGCACTGCGCGACAGCCCCAGCGCGCAGTGTACCAGTACGGTCCCCTGCTCTTTATGTAGCGTTTCCAGCCGGTCTACCGCCTGTTGTAACTCGGCGTCGCTCGGGATCACCAGATCCAGCATCGGGACGCAAGCGTAGGCGCGCATAGAAGTAGCATGCCCGCGCGCAAACTCAAAGGTCAGGTCAAGTACCGCGTTTTGTTCAGGTATGCGGCGTGGAAAACTACCGAGATAGACGCCAGCGGTAATGTTGCTCAGCGGTGGCAGACGGCGGGTAAATCCGCGCATCGACAGCCACATACCTACTCGCCAGGGCAGCGTCAGCCCGTACACGGCAGGCGGCAGTCGCCCTTGTTCATCTTTGCCCGTGGTCGCCGCGCCGAATCCGCCGTAGCCATAGCTCACCATCAGCAACGATACAGCAGGCCACAGCAGCCAGGGCGTTAGCCATACGCTGGCAATAGTGCATAACGCGGCACCCGACAAATAACGACGCATCAGCCTTAAGCGCGCCGCATCCGGTTTGCGCCAGCACCAGCAACGTTTTTCCGGCACCATCCAGTCAATCAGCATGCCTGCCGCCAGCCCGGTAATGATATCGATAAAATGATGCTGCCAGGTGGTGAGTACCGACACGGCGATCAGCAAGAACCAACCGTCACATAACCTGCGCCAACCCCCACTGAGGTGATGACTGAAATGCCGCCACAGCAGCCAGCAGAGAATAATATGCAGCGACGGGGACTGGTTATACGGCAAGTCGAACTGTTCAAGCTGAGCAAACAGCCAGCCTGCCGCGCCGCTGACCTCCGGGCGCGTAAAGCTAAACTGGAGTGGAAACAGCAAAAAACCGACGCAGGCAATCACCGACGCCAGGAACAGACGCAGCACCAGCCGCCGCTGTTCAACGCGCGTGGTGCAGACAAACAGTGACAATCCGTAAAACAGATCCAGACTCCAGTACGGCAGAATAGTCCACGGAAGAAAGGGAATGGCGGACTCCCAGCCAAACACGATGCAGCCCACATTGTCATGCTGCGTGTCCTGCCAGGCAGTAAACTGATTGACCTTGCCATAGGTAAGAAAGAAAAAAGGCGCCAGCAGCATTAGCCAGCCCACCGCCTGTACCATCACCTTACGGCGTTCAGCCCCCACGGCGCACCGCCAGCGAGACAGTGAAAATCCCCCACTCATCAATCAGCTGCGTGCACTTATCAAACCCGGCTTCACGCACCAGCGCATCCATTTCCCCTTGCGTACGCACGCGCATCACCCAGGCTTTGCCGTCTTTGTGGCTGGTCAACGACCAGGCGATGGTTTTTAACTGCGGATGCCAGGGCTGCCCGGTGTAGATCAGCACGCCTCCAGGGGCAATCGCGTCAGCCAGCCCGGCGAGCGAATTACGTACCAGCGTATTTTCAGGGAAGAGTTCATATAACCCAGAAACAATACCTAATGTGGGACGCGGTTCCAGCGACGCCAGCTGTTCGCGGTTGAAGGCATCGCCCTGCTCGAAGCGGGCAATTTCAGCCATACCGCGGCTGGCGATCATCTCACTGCCTTTCTTAACATTCAGTTCGCTGTAATCGCGCAGCAAAATCGAGTTGACCGCCGCTTCGCCTTCCAGTGCGTCAAGCACATAGCGCCCGTGTCCGGCCGCGATATCCACTACATGCACTGCGGTTCCTTGCTCTGCCAGTTGCGCCACCGCCTGGCGGATCAGCATCTGCAAATGAACCTTGCGCTGGCGGATCCCCTTCCAGCCCACGCTGTTCAGGTAGTTTTTGTCAATCAGCCGACCCAGCGCGCTGCTGCCCTGAGGCTGGTTGCGATAGACATAATCCAACGTACTACCCGAATCAAAACCGGTCTCAAACCCCAGACGCACGCCCGTTGATTGCGTCCCGAGTAATTTCATCCCATAGCGCAGGCCACGATAGGCAATATCGTCAAGCGAATACGGCGCAGGTCCGCCACTAAGCAGCCGCCAGCTATCTGCTCCGGGGCTCCAGCGGTCTTCATTACGGTAGTCAAAGCGCTGCGGCGGCATCGCGTACAGCGTGCCGATAAAATCACGCATTTTGTCGAACGCCAGATGCCGGTCTTTTTCACCCAGTGTGTCGTGATAAAAGCCCGGCAACACGTGCAGTTCCTTGAGTGGGCTTCTGAGGCGTTGGTAAAAATCAATTTGCGGCTGGCGATGGACCACAAAATCATCCCCGGAAACCAACAGCTGTACAGGCAGAGTAATGGCGCTGGCATCGCTGACAATACGCTCCGCCGTTTTATAGAGATCGAGCAGGATGTTCACCGCAATCGCCCGGGTGATCTGTTTATCCTGGTTAAAACTCGCCACGCGCTCAGGATCGTGCGTCAGGTATTTGCCCTTGACGTAGGAGTTGACGAAAAACAGGCAGCGCAGGCGATGCATTAAGGCCAGCCCCGGACGGGCAAACGGTACGTACAGTTTGACTTTGAACGCCGGGGACGCCAGCACCAGCCCACGAATGGAAGGCGCATAATCATGAGCCCAGGTCGCTGCCAGCACTGCACCCACGCTTTGCGCCACCACCACCACATCTTCCATTGCAGCCTGGCTGTCAGCAGCGGCAAAGCGCACGAACTCGTCGACATCCTGCACCGAACGTGCCAGCGACGGGCTATATCCGCGCGGTCCTGGCGACTGCCCGTGACCGCGCGCATCCCAGGCATAGAACGCGGTGTCCGGCATCGCAAGCTCATCGACAATGTGTTGCAAACGCCCGGAGTGTTCGTGTCCGCGATGAAACAGGACAATCACTTTTGGCGCAGGACCTGCTGCTAATGCCGGCCAGTGGCGGAAAAACAGCGCGGTGTTGTCGCTGGTCAAAAATGGACGTTCATCGGGCACTCGAATGTTAGTCATGAGGGTGCGGTCCTGTAGTTTGTTGCTGTAGCAGCACCAGCTGCTGTCTGAGATCGTCCATAAAAACGCGTTTATCGCTCTGCGCGACCAACGGTCTGCCAATGTTGACGTCAATAAACAGCGGCAGAGGAATACGATTCCCCTTCGCCATCACGTGCTCCGTTCCGCGCAGCCAGACGGGAATAATCGGTACCGACGGCATACGCTGACTGAGGTGCCAGATGCCGGATTTCAGTGGTGCCAGTATTCCCGGTTCGCCGCGGGTACCTTCAGGGAAAAGGATCAAGATCTTGCCGTCGCGTAAGGCCTGTTCACACTGTGCCAGCGGGTCAGCTTCGCCGCCCTTACGCGTAATCGGAATAATGTTGAGAATATTAAGCGCAAACCAGGCCATCCATTTATTACGCAGAAAATAGTCAGCGGCGGCCACCGGATGGATGGCCCCCTGACGGCGCAGCGCAAACAGCGACAGCAGCGCAAAAACATCCATATGACTGTTGTGATTTGCGACCACAATCGCCGGCCCCTGCTGCGGCAAGCGATCCCGGTGCCTGACGCGCAGCCCAAGCCACAGCCATATTACCGGCCAGACGATGCACAGCGTAAACAGCGTTCGTAGCAATGTGTTGATCATACGTTAATAGTAAAAATAGCGAATGAAGTGGAAAAATACCGGGGCGGTGAAGATCAGCGAGTCCAGCCGGTCGAGAATACCGCCGTGACCTGGCAGCAGTGTACCGCTGTCTTTCACGCCAATATCGCGCTTAATGGCCGACATCACCACATCGCCACAGAAACCGCTGATGCCGATAATAAGCCCTGCCAGCATCGCCATCGGGATGCTTAACGGTGTCATGAGCGGGCCCAGCACCGCCGCCGCAAGCGTGGTGGTTGCCACACCGCCAACCAGTCCCGCCAGGGTCTTATTGGGGCTGATCTTAGGGATCACCTTGATACGGCCCATTGATTTTCCCCACAGGTACTGGGCAATGTCGTTGAATTCCGTTAAGCCGACGAGGAACAGCACCAGCAGTGCCCCGGTCTGCTTGCCGTCATCAGGCAGCACCAGCAAAAACGCCACGTGACTGAACGCAAACACGGTGGTCATCAAGCTCCAGTGATGCTGGGAGGCGTAGCGTAAAAATCCCTGCGTATCGCCAGCAATCACCATGCGCACCGGCAAGAATAAGAACGCATACACCGGAATAAACACCACGAACATGCCGTACCAGTTGATACCAATCAGCCAGTAGTTAATGGGGATCGCAATAAACATCCACAACAGCGGCATACGGTCGGTCTGGCGCGATGGGGCCAGCGTTAAAAACTCTTTTAACGCCATAAAGCTCACCAGCGCGAAGAAGGTCAACGCCAGCCAGGGCGGGCTTAAGATAGCCAGTGAAAACAGTACAATGATCACCCACCAGGTGCGAATACGCAGCGTCAGCTCACGCCAGTCTTTACCCGGTCGACGCCACACCAGCAGACCGTTTGCCAGTGTCGCTATCACCAGCAGGGCAAAAATCACCGCCAGCGATTTTTCCAGCAGCATCATTTCGCCCCCTCGTCACGTAATGCGCTCTTACAGCGGTTAACGATAGTCCACAGCAGCAATAGCGTGGCAATACCCCAAATAACGTTATTCCACTGCGCCACCTGCGGCCACAGCGCCAGCACCAGCCCCCATGTACCGAACACCAGCGCCCTGTCGCTTTTGCCGAACGGTCCGGCATAGCTGCGCACGCCATTGATGGTTTGCGCCAGCACACCGCAGAATTCCGTCATCAAAGCACAAAACAGCATAACCAGTACCAGCAGCGCATTACTGCCGGAAAGCAGCATAAACGGCAGATACAACGCGAGATCGGAGAGAATATCCCCGGTTTCATTGAGAATAGCGCCCAAGCGGGATTGTTGGTTACATTCACGCGCCAGCATGCCGTCCAGCGCATTGAGCGCCATGCGTATAAATAAAACGATGGGTAAAAGAATGAAAAGTTTAGGTTCGGGGAAGATAAACAGCACAGCACCAGTGATAAAAGAAAGCGCCATCGCGGCCAGTGTGACGTGATTGGCGGTGACGCTTTTTTTATCTAACCAGAACATGAGCGGGCGTAAAAGCGCCTGGAAAGCAGGCTTTATCTGATAAAGCGTCATCATCACTCCTTGATAATTTATTGATGCAATTATAGTGGATTAATTAACCATTACCTGCCTGATACTTGCCATTATTTCAAAATGAGATTTAATAAACATATGTTGATTACTTTTTCAACCACTTCCCGTTAATGCCCTGGACGTACTCCCCCGGTTTAGCGCGCGCCACCAGTTTTTGTCCGGCCATTTTTGCCACTTCATCAACAGGAATATTGTTACTCTCAGCCAGTTGCTGGTAGCTGGCGCTACGCGCCTTGTTTATCTCACTCACCAGCGTCTGGGTCTCAGCATCGGTTTGCAATGCCACAAGGTAGCCATTGAGCGTTTCACCCACCCGCCCCTGGTTTCTGGCTTCATTCAGGGTCAGCGCAAACGCATTGGCGCTCAGTAAACTCAGGAGCAACAGGGTCACTTTAAGCGTTTTTTTCATCGTCACCTCAGAATAAATCACTGCGTGATTTCAACAGGCTCTCGACGTCTTTATCGACTTTAATATGGATCTCATGCTCGATTTTGACGTTCATATTGATGGTGATGGGCTCTTTCGGCGCCGCAACTTCAATACGCGGGGTGCAACCTACCAGCAAAGATGACGCCAGCAGTCC
This sequence comes from Citrobacter sp. KH_055_1, assembly GCF_057838705.1. Lineage (NCBI taxonomy): Bacteria > Pseudomonadati > Pseudomonadota > Gammaproteobacteria > Enterobacterales > Enterobacteriaceae > Citrobacter > Citrobacter sp. KH_055_1. The sequence goes on along the minus strand of NZ_CM174473.1, from coordinate 2,161,839 downwards.
CAGCATGGCCGCAATAGTTTTCATTGTTGTTCCTCACATTCCTTGCCTTCCAGGCAATGGGTTTCTGGCAGCGCTGCATTTTGCTCAAGCCATGCCTGTAAATTGTCGCCAAAACGCAAACTGCGCCATAACGTAAAGACGTTTTCTTCATGGGTGTAATTCAAATTCACCGTCCCGACTTTGCCATCTACCCGGCTATTGCCGGTGACGGCTGCCTGCATGGTTAATACGCCAAGGTTATCAAGATTTATTTTCGTCCAGGAATGGGTGATTTCCATATAACGCAGCCAGTTTATCGCCGCACCGGCCGCCATATTGTCTTTGACCACCGCATCCGCCGTGTCTTTATCGATGCGCAACGTCATCGGCCCAGGGTTGGTCAACCAGCCGTCTTTGATAATCCATTTTTCATTGTTTAACCAGAGCGGCAATGCGCCGCTGACCGGGCCGGACATGGCAAACTGTTTGGGATTAACCGCGCTAATCAACTCGCTGGACGAGATATTCTGCACCCGCACTAATGCCGGATCGTGTTGCGGCATACGCAGTTGCTGCATCACTACCTTGCCGCCCAGCAAATCGGCGCTAACATCGCTCAACAGTAAGGGATTATCTTCGCTCCAGGGATAGCCGCCTTGCAGATCCGCGGTGATATTTTTCACCGTGACCTGGTTCACCACCTCTGCAATACGCAATGAAATCGGCCCGCGCGTGCCCAGTTGCCATGCTCCTTCGCTAAAACGAAACGGCAGCACAAAATCGACGCCATTAATCTGGTTGTCGGGCATCCAGGCGCTACCGCCTTTTAATACGCCATGACCGCCTGCTTCAAAGCCTTGTTCTGCGGCGGCGGAGAAGGCAACCTGAGCATACAGTTCGCCTTCGCGCAGGTTCATCTTCCAGTCCGGTGGCACCAGCGGCTGAAATACAGTGAGCGACTGTTTTGGCCACCAGGCCTGACCACGCAAGCGGATCCCGTCCCAGCGACCGTTCAACTGGACCGGGCCAATGGCGCCAGCATGCAGTTGGCCTTTGAACTGGAATATCGTCGGGTCGCTCCCTTCTACGCTGAACTTCAGGGTTGAAGGCGGCAGAGTACTGCCACCGGAGAAGGTGGTTTTCCCGGCGTCCAGCGACAGCGCCCCGCTAAACGTGGGCTGGATCGGGTCTCGCACCCAGACGATCGGCTCATCCATCACCAGACGCGGATTTTCCACCAGCATGGTGCCGTATTGCAGATGGTCAAATCCGGTAGAAAGGTCAAACAGTTTGACGGTGTTGTCGTGCCATTCCCCCTTGCCTGCCACGTCCCAGCGAGCGTGCATCGGGGTAAAACTGCCCTCTCCCCAGTACCGCCACTGCCAGCGACCGGCGTCAGGCAGGAAATCATTAGCCAGACCATCAAGATGCAGCTCAAAACCGCCCATCTGGTTTTCATGGGCGCGTAAAATAGCCTGTAACCGCCCATCCACCCCGCGTTGGGTCACCTTGACACCGGCCAACGGCCAGCGAATTTCGTCTATATCCAGCGAGTCGATAATCCGACCACGAGAACGTAACAGGGCGCCAGGTTCAAAAGCCAGCTGCGGATCGCTCAGACTGCCGCTGAGCGTCGCGGGTAACATCGCATAAAAGATCAGATCACCCTGCTTCGCCTCGCCGGTTAGCTGTAACGGCATGTCGCTGTTGTCCATGCCAAGCGTGCCGGGACCAAAGGTTAACACCGCGTTACCCTTGCCTGCATCACCCTGCGTCAGAATGTTCAAACGCCCGCTGACTACCGCGTTTTCCACACCGGCCTGCCAGTTTTCGACGTTTAAGCCTAAACGACCGCTTAACGGGAAGCCCTGATAGGGCCAGTTCCAGCGCCCGTCGCTCACCGTCAGCCGCTGGCGGGTGATTTCCCACGGCAGATCCAGCAACGGATCTGCATTGTCCCGCGCCATCACGATCAGCTGTCCGCTGTTTTCTCGCCATTCCAGCTCTGCATCCACAAGCGTTGGCTCCTGCGGCAGGCTTAGGGTGGCAACCGCGTGACCGCCAACCGGCAGTCCGTCGGGCACCAGCGGCATCGTAAACTCCCCGACCAGCTTCACCGGTGGTTGCTCTTCAAAAGCCGCCACAGACAGTTCGTTGACCGTCAGATTTTGTCCGTGCAGACGTCCCTGAAATTTAACCTTTTCGCCCTGATAACTGACTTGCTGGATGGCAGGCGTCAGCGAAAGTGACAGTTTGCCCTGCCACTCCTGCCACGGAGATAGAATAAGATTATCGATGTTAATCCAGGTGTTGGGCAGCATGGATTGCCATTCTGCCAGCGTTTTCGGCGCGGCGGGCGATGGCTCCGTCTGCGGCAGTTTAGCCAGGCAAGCGGAATCCAGTTCAATACTGCCGACGTTCAGCAACCAGCGGCTGGGGTGGGATAAATCCGCCTCGGTGATACGCGCGAGTGGACAATCATCCACCAAATAACGGAGTTCGGGAATATGCAGCCCATGTCGGGTAAGCCGTGGACTCTCGTCCAGCGCAATGCGCGTACCGACAGGCAACCAGATGCCCGCCAGTGTAGGAACCCACAAGCCCAACGTCATCAATAACGTCAGCGGCACAAGGGTCAATAATAAGAGTAGAGCCAATACGGCTTTATATTTACCCTTCATGGGTAGTTAATATCCTGATTTAGCGAAAATTTAAGCCGGTTTCGGCGTCTATTGTGGCATGTTTAGCTAAACATGCCCACCTTAAGAATAGATGCCATTGAAATATATGTAATATTTATAGCTTGTGAATAATTTAAATAAGTTATCTTTAATCAGAGAGATACCAAGGAAGAATATAACTATGCCCCACTTTCGTCTGGCCCTTATCCCATTACTTACCGCATTTTGTCTGCCCGCGTTTGCCCACCCGACAACGCTGAATAAAGTCAAAGAAGCAGAAAGCCAGCTCACCGCACGCGTCGGTTATGCCGAGCTGGATCTCACCAGCGGCGAGATTCTGGAAAGCTATCGCCTGCAAGAGCGTTTTCCGATGATGAGTACATTTAAGGTTTTACTCTGCGGCGCGGTGCTCGCACGCGTTGACGCAGGAAAAGAGCGGCTGGATCGTCGCATCCCGTTCAGCCGGCGTGATCTGGTCGAATACTCGCCGGTTACAGAAAAACACCTGACCGATGGCATGACCGTCGGCGAATTATGCGATGCCGCCATCACCATGAGCGATAACACGGCGGCGAATCTACTGCTTACGGCCATCGGCGGTCCGCAAGGATTAACCGCGTTTCTGCGCACAACCGGCGATCGGGTGACCCGACTCGACCGCTGGGAACCCGAATTGAACGAAGCGCTACCCGGCGATAAACGCGATACGACGACACCTGAAAATATGGCGCAAACGTTGCGCCAACTGCTCACCGGAAAAATCTTGACGACGACATCACAGCAGCAACTCACCCACTGGATGGTGACGGATAAAGTCGCGGGGCCACTGTTGCGCTCGGTACTTCCGGCAGGCTGGTTTATAGCCGATAAAACAGGTGCCGGGGCACGCGGTTCTCGCGGGATCGTCGCGGCGTTAGGGCCGGACGGTAAGCCTTCCCGTATCGTGGTGATTTACGTCACCGAAAGCCAGGCAACAATGGCGGAGCGAAACAGACAGATTGCGGGGATTGGGGCGACGCTGATCCAACACTGGGATGAGTAAAGTTGCCTCAAGACAACGGTACGATGTTACGCGCGACAGCGGAAATATAAAAAATCAGGGAATTGAGTTGAGTCATCTGCAGTGCATCGCGCGGTTCCCCGTTGTTCTGTCTGCTCTTAAGACATCATATTAACGGGGACGCGGAAGCGTTCAGACTCAGTGATGGCGCAGTTGTCCATCGCTATGTTTAGGTCCGATACGACCTGCTTCTATCAGAATTTCCTCTATGAGCTCTTCGAGGCACGCCTTGCCATGATGATCGCAGACAAGATGCACCTGCCGGGAAATTTCTTCAGGTTTCATACCATCACATAATGCAGCCTTCAGCATTAAGGTGGCCCAGCGTTTTGCTTCAGAGTGAGTTAACATGACCCCTCCCGATATGTGATACCTGTATAAGCGTAGCTGCCTGAAGGTAATTCACCTGGCTTTTTCTCCGAGTTACAGGCTTAACGAACGTGGAGGAGATCGACGTGTCGGATGCTGTTACGGCACGACAACACCACACGGTTTATTGGACTCGGCGGTGGGGGTACTTAAGCCCCGGCCATGTCACCCTCACACATGATCAGCATGAATGGAGCACGGGCAACCAGCGACGGTAATCAAGCATATTGCGAAGCGGTAGAATCAGCAGCGTAAAAAGCCAAACTCCCAACCTTTACCAATCCGGAACTATATCGAGAGTTTTAAAATCCGGTTTCAATATGAGTGGCTAACCACATTAAGGCTATGAAAAGATGCGCCTCTCGCTCATCATTTCCGAATCTGCCCAACATACCCAAAGGTAACCATGCTTAACGGCAGGACGCCCAAAAGAGTACATATACTAAGACGAGTGGTTTAAATCCAGCAATGTGCCCACATTAAGAAGAGATGCTCTAGAATTATTCATTATATCTATGACTATCAATTGTTTTTTGGATTTTGTAAAATAATTTGAATTGGATTAATGTGATTTCAGAATCACTGGAGAAAGTCTTATGAAACTCGCCATCTATAGTACAAAACAGTACGACAAGAAGTACCTGCAACAGGTTAACGAGGCTTTTGGTTTTGAACTTGAATTCTTTGACTTTCTGCTGACCGAGAAAACGGCCAAAACAGCCCATGGCTGCGAAGCCGTGTGCATCTTCGTCAACGACGATGGCAGTCGCCCGGTTCTGGAAGAACTGAAAAAGCACGGGGTGAAGTACATCGCCCTGCGCTGCGCCGGATTCAATAACGTCGATCTGGACGCCGCCAAAGAGCTAGGTTTGCAGGTTGTGCGCGTTCCGGCCTATTCGCCGGAAGCGGTCGCCGAGCATGCGATTGGTATGATGATGACGCTGAACCGTCGTATCCACCGCGCGTACCAACGCACTCGTGACGCCAACTTTTCTCTGGAAGGCCTGACTGGTTTTACCATGTACGGTAAAACCGCCGGGGTGATCGGTACCGGTAAAATTGGTATTGCCGCGCTGCGGATCCTGAAAGGCTTTGGTATGCGTTTGCTGGCGTTTGATCCCTATCCAAGCGCTGCGGCTCTTGAATTAGGCGTTGAGTATGTCGATCTCAACACGCTGTTTGCGGAGTCAGACGTCATTTCCCTGCACTGTCCGTTAACGCCGGAAAACTATCATCTGCTCAATGAAGAAGCCTTCGCGCAAATGAAAAGCGGCGTAATGATCGTTAACACCAGTCGCGGGGCCCTTATCGACTCACAGGCTGCCATTGATGCCCTGAAAAACCAGAAAATTGGTTCTTTGGGTATGGACGTGTATGAAAATGAACGCGACCTGTTCTTTGAAGATAAGTCCAATGATGTTATCCAGGATGACGTATTCCGTCGCTTGTCTGCCTGTCATAACGTGTTGTTCACCGGGCACCAGGCATTTTTAACGGCCGAAGCGTTAACCAGCATTTCGGAAACAACCTTACAGAATTTGGCCCAGATTTCCAAAGGCGAAACCTGCCCGAACGCCCTCTTCTGAAAATGCCGCTCCCCTGCATTCGGGGGAGCATTTTCAGATAACCTCTGATGATAAATCCGACAGTATCATTATTATATTGATTGTATTCCCGTCACTAACGTAGAGAAATTCAATGAAGAAAATTGTCACGTTGATTGCGCTCAGCATGCTTATGGCTGGCTGTGTGAGCAATGGAAAAGTTTCCGTTAATCGCGAACAGTTACAGCACCACCGTTTCGTTCTGGAGAGCGTGAACGGCAAACCGGTCACCGTTGCGAAAAATCAACCCGAATTGAGTTTTGGTGAAAATATGACGGTGTCGGGAAAAATGTGTAATCAATTCACGGGCCAGGGCAAGCTGTCTGACGGCGAATTGAAGGTGAAAGACCTGGCGATGACCCGCATGATGTGCGCCGACCCACAGCTGAACGCACTTGATGGCGTTATCAGCGACGTGTTTAAGCAAGGCGCACAGGTCGATTTGACGGCTAACCAGTTAACACTGGCGACGGCAGAGCAAACACTGACGTATAAACTAGCAGACTTAATGTAATTAACGCGGAGACTTAATAGTTTCCGCAACTCCCGGCGGCAAGCGACTGTTCACTGCAGCGTTTGCCGTTAGGTAAAGCACACATCCCGATGGCGGAACCATCCAGTTGACGTGCAATCGACAACGAACCGCCAATCATAGCGCAGTTGGCCTCACCAGAACCCGACATTGCAGCCTTCATGCCCGGCGCGACGTGCGCGGCCGTTGCCTGCTGAACAGGTTCACTGCTGCAAGCCGATAATAATAACGCGGCACACCCTACCCAAAACGCTGCGCGCATCTCACTCCCCTCTAAAAAATAACCCAACGACACAGCCCTAAATAATAGGCAGCAGAAACACTGTCGTCGAGAGGTAAAGTGCGCATTTATGCGCCCTGTTTACATTTTCTGGCAATTTTTTGACGGCTCCTTTGATCAAACCATTCATTCTGTTTATTACAGGGACACAAATGCGAAAATGTGTCCAGATGGCTTTTGCTAAAATAGAAAGATAACTACAGGACTCGTCGTCGTTTTGCGGGTCCCTCTTTTTGCGCAATGTAAGGGTGTCAGTATGCAAACAATTGACGGTAATGGTGCGGTTGCTTCGGTTGCATTTCGTACCAGCGAGGTTATCGCCATCTACCCGATTACGCCGAGTTCGACGATGGCGGAGCAGGCCGATGCCTGGGCCGGGAACGGGCTAAAAAACGTCTGGGGCGATATACCTCGCGTTGTGGAGATGCAGTCGGAAGGCGGTGCCATTGCGACCGTCCACGGCGCGTTACAAACCGGGGCGCTGTCTACATCTTTTACCTCATCGCAAGGTTTATTGCTGATGATCCCGACGCTGTACAAACTGGCCGGTCAACTGACGCCGTTTGTATTGCATGTTGCGGCACGTACGATTGCCACCCATGCGCTGTCGATTTTTGGCGACCATTCCGACGTGATGGCCGTTCGCCAGACCGGCTGTGCAATGCTGTGCGCTAGCAGCGTTCAGGAAGCGCAGGATTTTGCCCTGATTTCGCATATCGCCACGCTGAAAAGCCGCGTCCCGTTTATTCATTTCTTTGATGGTTTCCGCACCTCACATGAAATCAATAAAATCGTACCGCTGGCCGATGACACCATTCTTGGACTGATGCCGCAGGCGGAGATCGACGCCCATCGTTCTCGCGCGCTGAATCCGGAGCATCCGGTGATTCGTGGCACCTCGGCTAACCCGGATACCTATTTCCAGTCACGCGAAGCGACAAACCCGTGGTACAACGCGGTTTACGAGCATGTCGAACAGGCGATGAACGATTTCGCCACCGCAACGGGTCGCCAGTACCAGCCGTTTGAATACTATGGACATCCGCAGGCAGAGCGCGTCATCATTCTGATGGGCTCCGCCATCGGTACCTGCGAAGAAGTCGTGGATGAGTTGCTTACCCGTGGCGAAAAAGTCGGCGTACTGAAAGTCCGTCTGTTCCGTCCGTTCTCAGCCCGACATTTACTGCAGGCCTTGCCGGAAACCGCACGCAGCATCGCCGTTCTGGATCGCACCAAAGAACCCGGGGCACAGGCTGAGCCGTTGTATCTGGATGTCATGACCGCGCTGGCCGAAGCCTTTAACTGTGGCGAGCGTGAAACGCTACCGCGTGTAATTGGCGGGCGCTATGGCCTTTCCTCGAAAGAGTTTGGCCCGGACTGCGTGATGGCGGTGTTTAATGAGTTAAGCCATGCCAAACCAAAATCGCGCTTTACCGTCGGCATCTATGATGATGTCACCAATCTGTCACTCCCCCTGCCAGAAAACACCCTGCCCTCCACCGCAAAGCTCGAAGCCCTGTTTTACGGATTAGGCAGCGACGGCAGCGTGTCAGCGACCAAAAACAATATCAAGATTATTGGTAACTCGACGCCGTGGTATGCGCAGGGCTATTTCGTCTATGACTCGAAAAAAGCCGGCGGCCTGACGGTGTCCCATCTGCGCGTCAGCGAAAAACCGATCCGTTCGGCGTATCTGGTGTCGCAGGCGGATTTTGTTGGCTGCCATCAGCTGCAGTTTATCGATAAATATCAAATGGCAGAACGCCTGAAGCCAGGCGGTATCTTCCTGCTCAATACGCCGTACAGCGTGGATGAGGTGTGGTCACGTCTGCCGCAAGAAGTTCAGGCAGTTCTGAACCAGAAGAAGGCCCGTTTTTACGTGATTAACGCTGCCAAAATCGCCCGTGAATGCGGCCTGGCAGCACGTATTAACACCGTAATGCAAATGGCGTTTTTCCATCTGACACAAATTTTACCCGGTGATAGCGCACTGGTGGAACTGCAGGGCGCAATTGCAAAAAGCTACAGCAACAAAGGTCAGGATCTGGTTGAACGTAACTGGCAGGCGCTTGCGCTGGCACGTGAGTCGGTCGCCGAAGTGGCTCTTCAGCCGGTTGATCCGCACAGCGCCAACCGACCGCCAGTGGTCTCCGATGCCGCGCCTGATTTTGTGAAAACCGTGACGGCGGCGATGCTCGCGGGTCTGGGTGACGCACTGCCCGTCTCCGCACTGCCGCCAGACGGTACCTGGCCCATGGGCACCACGCGCTGGGAAAAACGCAATATCGCCGAAGAAATCCCTATCTGGAAAGAAGAACTGTGTACACAGTGCAACCACTGCGTTGCCGCCTGCCCGCACTCGGCAATTCGTGCCAAAGTGGTTTCCCCGGAAGCAATGGCAGACGCCCCGGCTAGTTTGCATTCGCTGGATGTGAAATCCCGCGATATGCGCGGTCAGAAATATGTTCTACAGGTCGCGCCTGAAGATTGCACCGGCTGTAATCTGTGCGTGGAAGTCTGCCCGGCGAAAGATCGTCAGAATCCAGAGATCAAGGCCATCAATATGATGTCCCGCCTGGAGCATGTCGAAGAAGAAAAAGTGAACTATGATTTCTTCCTCAACCTGCCAGAGATCGACCGCAGCAAACTGGAACGCATTGATATTCGCACCTCGCAGCTGATCACCCCGCTGTTTGAATATTCCGGTGCTTGCTCAGGCTGTGGCGAAACGCCGTATATCAAACTGCTTACCCAGCTGTACGGTGACCGCATGCTGATCGCCAACGCAACCGGGTGTTCATCGATTTATGGCGGAAACCTGCCCTCCACACCGTATACCACCGACGCAAACGGCCGTGGGCCAGCCTGGGCAAACTCTCTGTTTGAAGATAACGCCGAGTTTGGTCTGGGCTTCCGCCTGACGGTGGACCAACACCGCGTTCGCGTCATGCGCTTGCTGGAACAGTTTGCCGATAAGATCCCGGCTGAACTGAATGACGCCCTGCACGCAGAAGCCACGCCGGAAGTTCGTCGCGAGCAGGTCGCCGCACTGCGCCAACATCTGCAAGGTGTTGATGGCGCACAGCAACTGTTAACCGATGCCGATGCACTGGTTGAGAAATCAATCTGGCTGATTGGCGGTGACGGTTGGGCCTACGATATTGGCTTTGGCGGGTTGGACCATGTCCTGAGCCTGACCGAGAACGTTAACATCCTGGTGCTGGATACCCAGTGTTATTCCAACACTGGCGGGCAAGCCTCGAAAGCGACACCGCTTGGCGCGGTCACCAAATTTGGCGAACACGGTAAGCGTAAAGCACGTAAAGATCTGGGCGTCAGTATGATGATGTACGGTCATGTTTACGTCGCACAGATCTCGCTGGGAGCGCAGTTAAACCAGACGGTGAAAGCGATTCAGGAAGCAGAATCTTACCCAGGTCCGTCGCTGATTATTGCCTACAGCCCGTGTGAAGAACACGGCTACGATCTCGCCCTGAGTCACGATCAGATGCGCCAGCTCACGGCCACCGGATTCTGGCCGCTGTATCGCTTTGATCCGCGTCGCGCTGACGAAGGTAAACTACCGCTGGCACTGGACTCTCGCCCGCCGTCAGATGCGCTGGCTGAGACTTTGATGAACGAACAGCGCTTCCGCCGCCTGAATGCACAGCAGCCGGAGGTGGCAGAGCAGTTGTGGAAGGATGCGACCGCAGATTTGCAAAAACGCTATGACTTCCTGGCGCAGTTGGCGGGAAAAGCCGAAAAAAGCAGTACCGATTAATACGTTAAGTTAAGTATTAATCTGGAATAAAAAAAGCCCGAACAGATGTTCGGGCTTGTCAATTTATTCGCTGGCTAATCAATTCTGGGACAACTCTCCAACGAAAAATAAAACGTGACAATAAAGGCATATAACCCGCGCAGAATATCCCAACAAAATTAACTTGTATAATATTTATTTTATATATTTAATCGTTAACTCATTCACCACAATTATCATCATTTCCGTGGAATTATTTGTTTAAGATTTTACTTAAGACGTAACAATTCATATTTATCTCTTTACGGAACTTCTCCTTTAGCATGCTTTAACACCCTATATGGGTCGTTGCAGGTAAATATAAAAACTAAAGGATTATTTCAATGAACAGAAAAGTATTGGCCCTTGTAATTCCTGCCCTGTTAGCTGCAGGCGCTGCACACGCTGCTGAAGTTTATAATAAAGACGGCAATAAATTAGATCTCTACGGTAAAGTAGACGGTCTGCACTATTTCTCTGATGACGCTGGCAGTGATGGCGATCAGACCTATATGCGTATGGGTTTCAAAGGCGAAACTCAGGTTAATGATATGATCACCGGCTATGGCCAGTGGGAATATCAGGTTCAGGCAAACGGTACAGAAGGTGATAAAGGCGATTCCTGGACCCGTCTGGCTTTCGCGGGTATTAAAGTTGGCGATTACGGCACATTCGACTACGGTCGTAACTACGGCGTGATGTACGACGTAGAAGCCTGGACCGATATGTTGCCAGAATTCGGCGGTGACTCTTACACCAAAGCCGATAACTTCATGACCGGTCGTGCCAACGGCGTAGCAACCTACCGTAACGCCGATTTCTTCGGCCTGGTTGATGGTCTGAACGTGGCGTTGCAGTACCAGGGCGCGAACGAAAATCAGTCACCGGAGCAAGAAGGCACCAATAACGGTGGTGAAGATCGTAATATGAAGAACTCCAACGGTGACGGCTTCGGTCTGTCTTCTACCTACGATCTGGGTATGGGCGTCAGCTTCGGTGCGGCATATACCTCTTCTGACCGTACCAACCAGCAGGTTAATCACTCTACCGCTGGCGGCGACAAAGCTGACGCATGGACTGTGGGTATGAAGTACGATGCGAACAACATCTACCTGGCAACCATGTACTCTGAAACCCGTAATATGACGCCATATGGTAATCAGTTTGATAATACTATTGCCAACAAAACGCAGAACTTTGAAGTCACTGCGCAATACCAGTTCGACTTCGGCCTACGTCCGGAAGTTTCTTTCCTGATGTCTAAAGGTCAGGATCTGGGTGTAAACGGTTCTGATGGCGACCAGGATCTGGTTAAATATGCTTCTGTAGGTGCGACTTACTACTTCAATAAAAACTTCTCCACCTACGTTGATTACAAAATCAACCTGCTGGATGAAGACAAGAGCTTCTACACTGAAAACGATATCTCTACCGATGACACTGTAGCACTGGGTATGGTTTACCAGTTCTAATCTGTCAGCCCGCTGGAAACAGCGGGCTACTCCCACCCCTTGCGCCGTAATTGCGTTTTATCTAGATCAAAACATTATATCTGTTGCGTTAAAACACATCACTGATAGATGATATATTGCCTTCACACTCGCCGCAGAGGATGCCTGCAATGAATCATCACCCCGTTAAATCATCCCGTATTGCATCCGTCGGTTATGACGAATCATCCCGCACGTTAGAAATTCGTTTTCACCATACGGAAATCCTGCAATATCACTCGGTCCCGGCGCGTATCTTTCGAGATTTCCTGACAGTGGTCTCAAAAGGCCGGTTTTACGATGGCGTAATAAAAGGCAAGTTCCCTGAACTCAAAATAAAGTGATGCCAAAATGTGATCTCTGTCATTGTACATAAAGTGCCATTACGCGGTAAGCTTTAGGAGGATACTTAAACAGGAGGTTTTATGAACAGAACGATTCTTGTACCCATCGATATTTCAGACTCAGAATTAACTCAACGTGTTATTGCCCATGTAGAAGCCGAGGCAAGAATTGACGATGCACAGGTCCATTTTCTGACCGTTATTCCGTCATTGCCCTATTATGCTTCGCTTGGACTGGCCTACTCGGCTGAGTTGCCGGCCATGGACGATCTTAAGGCCGAAGCGAAATCTCAACTGGAAGAGATGATCAAGAAGTTCAATATCCCGGCAGACAGAATTCACGTTCATGTCGTTGAAGGTTCGCCAAAAGATAAAATTCTGGAGCTTGCCAGGAAATTACCCGCAGATATGGTCATTATTGCCTCGCACCGACCTGACATCACCACTTATCTGCTTGGCTCCAACGCCGCAGCTGTAGTGCGGCATGCGGAGTGTTCGGTTCTGGTCGTCCGCTAAGCTTTCTGGCCCGCACATCGCTGCGGGCTTTTCATTTCTACCTCTTTTACCCCGCGATTCCTGACCTAAATGTGCTGACATTTTTCCCGCTTATCCGTACCATACACGCCACAGTTTTTATATCAGACTTCTTTTGCCGGACAATCCGGCGTGATGCATTCTCTTCTGATGCCACACTATGAATTGAGCCTCTATTAAATGTCGCAAAATCAAGATATTAGCAAGAAAGATCAGTATAACCTGAACAAATTACAAAAGCGTCTGCGTCGTAACGTGGGCGAAGCGATTGCCGACTTCAACATGATTGAAGATGGCGATCGCATTATGGTGTGCCTTTCCGGTGGGAAAGACAGCTACACCATGCTGGAGATCCTGCGCAATTTGCAGAAAAGCGCGCCGATCAGTTTTTCTCTGGTTGCGGTTAACCTGGATCAGAAACAGCCCGGTTTCCCGGAACACATTCTGCCGGAGTATCTGGAACAACTGGGCGTCGAGTACAAAATTGTCGAAGAGAATACCTACGGGATCGTCAAAGACAAAATCCCGGAAGGGAAAACTACCTGCTCACTGTGCTCTCGCCTGCGCCGCGGCATTCTGTACCGCACGGCAACCGAACTCGGTGCCACGAAAATTGCGCTGGGACACCACCGCGACGATATCCTGCAAACGCTGTTTTTAAACATGTTTTACGGCGGGAAAATGAAAGGTATGCCACCGAAACTGATGAGCGACGACGGAAAGCATATCGTCATTCGTCCGCTGGCCTATTGCCGTGAAAAAGACATTGAACGTTTTGCAGAAGCCAAAGGCTACCCGATTATTCCGTGTAACCTGTGCGGTTCACAACCGAACCTGCAGCGTCAGGTGATTGCTGACATGCTACGTGACTGGGATAAACGCTACCCGGGCCGTATTGAAACCATGTTCAGCGCAATGCAGAACGTGGTGCCTTCGCATCTTAGCGATATCAATCTGTTCGACTTTAAAGGTATTAAGCACGGCTCAGCGGTCGTTGACGGCGGTGACTTAGCGTTCGATCGCGAAGAGATCCCGCTGCAACCTGCTGGCTGGCAGCCGGAAGAAGATGAAAATCAGCTGGATGAGTTACGCCTGAACGTGGTTGAAGTGAAGTAATTTATCATGCCGGATGGCGACGTAAACGTCCTATCCGGCCTACGACATGCATAAACGCCTGTAGGCCGGATAAGTAGAGCACCATCAGGCACTCCAACGGACATTTATTTCAACAGGCGAACCCGACAGGTTTTGCCTTTAATCTTACCGTTTTGTAACTGCTTCCACGCTTTATGCGCCACGGACTGACGAACGGCCACGTAGACATGCATCGGATGCACGGCAATCTTGCCAATGTCGGCCCCATCCAGCCCCATATCACCGGTCAATGCCCCCAGAACATCACCCGGACGCATTTTTGCCTTTTTGCCGCCATCAATGCACAGCGTCGCCATCTCGGCCTCAAGCGGCACAATTGAACCGTTGCCAGGTGCAGGTAGCCAGTTCAGCTTAAGTTGCAGCATTTCAGAAAGAATATTGGCACGCTGGGCTTCCTCTGGCGCACAGAAGCTGATGGCCAGGCCGCTGTTACCCGCACGCGCAGTACGTCCAATACGGTGTACATGCACCTCCGGATCCCATGCCAGTTCGTAGTTCACCACCAGCTCAAGCGATTTAATATCGAGGCCACGTGCTGCAACATCGGTTGCCACCAGCACGCGCGCGCTACCGTTAGCGAAACGAATCAGCGTCTGATCGCGATCGCGCTGCTCCAGGTCGCCATGTAGTGACAGCGCACTTTGCCCCGCGGCATTCAACGCGTCGCACACGACCTGGCAATCTTTTTTGGTGTTACAGAAGACAACGCACGATGCCGGCTGATGTTGACTGAGCAACTTTTGCAGCAACGAAATTTTGCCGTGTGTGGAGGTTTCAAAAAACTGTTGTTCAATCGCCGGTAGCGCATCTACCGTATCGATTTCAATCGTTAACGGGTTTTGCTGCACCCGGCCACTGATTGCGGCAATCGCTTCCGGCCAGGTCGCCGAAAACAGCAGCGTTTGGCGTGACGCAGGCGCAAAGCGGATCACCTCATCAATGGCATCGCTAAAGCCCATATCCAGCATGCGATCGGCTTCATCCATTACCAGTGTATTCAGGGCTTCCAGCGACACGGTACCTTTTTGCAGGTGGTCGAGCAATCTGCCCGGCGTGGCGACAATAATATGTGGCGCATGTTGCAAAGAATCACGCTGTGCGCCAAAAGGTTGCCCACCGCACAACGTTAATATCTTGGTATTCGGCAGGAAACGCGCTAATCGACGCAGTTCGCCCGCGACCTGGTCAGCCAGTTCACGTGTGGGGCATAAGACCAGCGACTGCGTCTGAAACAGCGCGGCATCAATGTGCTGTAACAGTCCAAGACCAAACGCGGCCGTTTTGCCACTGCCGGTTTTTGCCTGCACGCGAACATCTTTTCCTGCCAGGATCGCCGGTAGCGCAGCGGCCTGAACAGGCGTCATTTCAAGATAACCCAGCTCGTTAAGATTCTCGAGTTGAGCGGCAGGTAAAACATTCAGAGTAGAAAAAGCGGTCACAATTTAATCTCGCGGTAAGAACTTACAATTAGCAGGCGCGTATCCTCGCAGATCTGCGCCCGTGATGCGACAATTTAATCGGTTCTTCATCCGGCGGTGGATCAGGCATCGGCTGCGGACGAGGTATCGGGTCAGGAATAGGTACCGGATCGGTCGGTACAGAGTCGGTGTTGAGTGTGGGCAACGGTAGCAATAGCGTGAGACGGGTCATATTCCCTCCAGTCATTCAGGTTGACTCTTTTAGGGTAGACGCTCATTTCCTGCAGGCAAAAAAAAGCCGACTAATCTAAGTCGGCGTCGTACGAATCAATTGTGCTATGCAGTAATTCAAAAAAGGAAGTAAGACAATATGGAGCGCAACGCCCATCGCTTGACGTTGCATTCACCTGCGAGAGAGATATTGCCCCGAATAGGTAGAGAGTTTATTGACCTCGCTCAAAATATTAAACGTTTTCGCCCATCAGAGGCGGTAAAAAACGTTGCCGTTACAACCATTTACTACGATGCAACCATAAAGTAACACCACCAATCAGGAGCACTAACAGAATACAGAACAATGAGAAACCAAACTGCCAGCCGCCACCGGGAATTCCCCCAAGGTTAACGCCAAACAATCCGGTTAAGAATGTGCTGGGCAGAAAGACCATCGCCATCAACGACATGGTATAGGTTCTGCGAGCCAACGATTCCTGCATCACCTGCGCAATTTCATCCGCCATGATACCGGTCCGGGCAATACAGGCGTCAATCTCATCCAACCCTCTTCCCAGCCTGTCGGCGATATCCTGCATCCGACGCCGCTGATCGTCGGTCATCCACGGCAGTCGTTCGCTCGCCAGACGTGCATAGGCATCTCGCTGTGGAGCCATATAGCGCCGCATGACGATCAGTTGCTTACGCAACAGTGCCAGAAAGCCGCGCGGTGGGATTTGTTGATCGAGTAAATTGTCTTCCAGATCGATAATTTTGTCGTGCAACTGTTCAATAAACTCACTGGCATGATCGGTTAACGCGTCACAGACATCCACCAACCAACTGCCACAGTCATTCGGCCCCGTTCCTTCTTGCAAATCGCTGATCACATCATCCAACGCCAGCACTTTACGCTGACGCGTCGAGACAATCAGCCGCTCATCCATATATAAACGCATTGCCACCAGTTGGTCCGGACGCTCATCCGTGCTGCCATTAATACACCGCAGGGTGATCAGCGTGCCTTCACCTATCCGGCTGACTCGTGGGCGCGTACTTTCACCGGCCAGCGCATCGCGCACAATATTAGGAAGCAGAGGCGTCGTAGCCAACCACTTCGCGCTATCAGAATGGGTATAATTAAGATGCAACCAGCAGGGATGCTGAGCATCGATCACATCGTTATCTTCCAGCGGTTTTACTCCGCCCTGGCCATCCAGTAGCCAGGCAAACACGGCATCCGGCACATTAACGTCCGCTCCCTTAATGGCTTCCACAGCGCCTCCACAGTCATTCAGTCTTTTTCGTTAGTCTAGCCTGCAGATTATGTTAAGCAATATCTCATTATCCCATTGTGCTGAAATGATTCAGAAAAGTTAAATAAAAATGAAAACGCCGACGACGTCGGCGCGGTGACGACAGGATTAGAATGAATGACCGTATTTATCCCGTCGGCTGAACTCTGAAGGTGTTACGGTGCCGTGAGGTTGTGGGAAAAATTCTTTTTCCGGAGTGTTACTTAAATGAAATTTATGTGTTCGTGACTGCAGGTCGTTTACCTGATTTTTCAGAATGGCAGATGAATCCGATAACTCATCGACCATGATGGCATTACTTTGAGTCACGTTTTCCAACTCTGCCAGGGCCTGGGTAATCTTAACGATACCCTTCTCCTGTTCCCGCGTGGTGGTTAATATCTCCCCCATCAATTGGTCCAATTGCCCGGCGCCGCCCACGATATCCTGCATATTTTTTTCGGCTTCGCGGACAATAGCCGCCCCTTCGCGCACGTTATAATGAGTTTCATCAATCAGCCGTTTAATACTCTTTGCTGCTTCAGCACTACGATGGGCCAGCGTCCTCACTTCTCCCGCTACCACGGAAAACCCCTTGCCGTGCTCACCTGCTCGTGCTGATTCCACAGCTGCGTTTAATGCCAGAATATTCGTCTGAAAAGCAATGCCATCGATCAGGGCGATGATTTCCGTCATCTGCTGCGCGCATTCGGTGATAGAGCGCATATTGGTCGCAACCTGTACCATTAATTCGCCCCCCTGACGGGCAGAGTGTGTAGCGATATTCGCCTGGGCACTGGCCAACTGCGTATTCTCAGCATTATTACGTGTACTGATGGCTATCTCATCCATATTGGCAGAGGTTTGCGTTAACGCCCCTGATTGCTGCTCCGTTTTAACCGACAGCGCTGCACTGCGGTCCGCAAGTTGTTCAGAGAGCATCATCGCCGTGCGTGAAGAAGTGCGGATTTCGCTGACTAACGCAGAAATATTACTCGATAAGCTATTGATACCCGGAATAAGTCGCCCGGCGCAATTATTTCCGAACTCAGGAATACTGATCGCCAAATTCCCTGACGTGACCTCTTCAATGCTTTTTTTGACGGTATTGATTGGTTCAACGAGATATTTTGTCATGTACCACCACAGACATAATATCGAGATCAGACTCACTACGTCAGTATAAATAATAGTATCAATCTCTGTGGATAATAATAACTCCATCACATTGAGAATAAAAAGTGTTAATGTCACAAATGAAATAATAAACGTCCTGACGCTTATATTTTTCAACATTTCAGCTCTGCTCACCAAGAAATAATATAAATACGGGTAGTAATTTTTATAGCAGTTGCGATGCAGATTACCATTCGCTTACGCAGAAACCTTAATTTTCAACTGGACTCTACCCCACTTTTACTTAAGGCGTATTATTACAGTTTAAATTTTCATTAATGCCGCATTTTTCTCTGCCAAAGCGGGTCACCGCACCAACGTTCAGATTATTGTGATGAGGAGCACACCACGAACACAAAATGCGCAAAAACATAAATATGGTGAATGTTTACATAAGCGAAAATAGAATATTTCCTATTTTGAGAGGTTCAAGCTAATACTCATGATAAAATATTAAGACTATTCCTGGTTTTATCGGGTTAACTTGACAAAACCTGCTAGATTTAACATCACGACTTTTTATCTATAGGTAGTACGATGTTGCACGTGTCGTGGGACCCTGTACTGATTGGGATTTCCTTTGTAGTCGCTTTTATTGCCTCTTTTATTGCTCTCGACAGTGCGGGAAAAGTGGCAATCTCCAGTCGACGAGAATCGACCTTCTGGCGGTTATCCGGTGGTGCGACGCTGGGTCTGGGGATCTGGTCAATGCATTTTATTGGTATGCTGGCCATGAAAATGAGCATGTCGATAAATTATCATTTCGTACTCACCGCGTGCTCTTTTCTCATTGCTCTTGTAAGTGCAACGTTTGCCATCAATATCGCCATATCGGGTCAGACGCTTTCAACAAAACGCCTGGTTGTCGCCACGAGTCTATTAAGCACTGGCGTAGTGGCAATGCACTACGTTGGCATGGCGGCCATTATTGAACATGTGGCAATTATCTGGGATCGCAGGCTTATTCTGCTCTCTGTGGTCATTGCCGTCGTGGCGTCGGGCGTGGGTTTATGGCTGGCGTTTCATTTACGCCAAAATACCCGGCGCGCGTTGATCAACCGCCTTATTGCCGCGCTCATTATGGCGCTGGCTATTGCGTCTATGCATTACACCGGGATGAGTGCTGCAACTTTCACTCACGTCACGCACACCGCGCACGAGGGGATCTCCACGCTGGAACTCTCCATTTGGGTCAGCGCCATAACGATGGTGATCCTGGGGATAATGCTGGTGATTTCGATGGTGGACGCCCAACTACGGACATCACGACTGGCAGATAATTTGCATCAATTAAACCGTCAGCTCGAACATCAGGTCCACTTTGACCCGCTGACTGGGCTTGCCAACCGCACCCAGATCGATGCCTGCCTACAGGCCTGCCTGCAGTATTCCAGGCTGCATCAACACCCTTTTGCGCTGGTCTTTATTGATCTCGATCGGTTCAAAGTGGTCAACGATACCTGGGGCCATCACATTGGTGATCAATTGCTGATCGCCAGCACTCAACGCATCTATAGCTGTCTCGATGAGACCATGACCCTCGCAAGACTGGGTGGGGATGAATTTATGCTGCTGGTTCCGAATAGCGGCAGAGAGGCTATCTCCGACCTGCTGACCCGTGTTGCCAATGTTTTCAAAGAGCCGTTTTCGTTATGTGGACATTCTCTTCGGGTGTCGTTAAGCGCAGGAAGCAGTATTTACCCTGAGCATGGTACAACGCTGCATGAGTTAAAAGTGAAGGCCGATATAGCGATGTACCATGTCAAGCAGGCAGGCAGAAACGGTTGGGCAATATACACGCCAGAAATGGAGGCAATCGCAGATACGCCACCGACGTTTTTACAGGAACTGTCGCAGGCGATTGAGCGTAATCAATTCGAGCTATGGTATCAGCCTAAATATACCGCAGGCGATCATACGCTGACCGGATTTGAAGCACTCCTTCGCTGGCACCACCCCGAGCGCGGCATGCTGCTGCCTGCTGAATTTCTTCCCGCGCTTGAGGAGACAGGTCTGATCATTCCAGTCGGTGACTGGGTTATTCATCAGGCCTGTTTTCAGTTACACCAATGGGCGTCGCAAGGTCATAGCCAGTGGACGCTCGCCGTAAATCTTTCATCCGCCCAGTTTGAACAGCATGATATCGTCGATATTGTCTGCAATGCTCTCGCGCAATATCAGCTATCACCGACACAATTAACGCTGGAACTGACTGAAAGTACAGCCCTTAAAAATTTAAAGCATAGCGTCGACGTTTTGAATGCATTTTCTGCACTCGGCATCACCATTTCTATTGATGATTTTGGCACCGGTTATTCAAATATCCTGATGTTAAAGTCACTCCCGGCGCGGGAATTAAAAATTGACAGAATATTTGTCAAAGATATTAGTGAGAACAGCAAAAATACAAAAATCGTGTCTACTATTATTGACATAGCCCACTCGATGAATATGTGCGTAGTGGCTGAGGGTATAGAGACACATGAGCAGGAAATACTCCTCACCCAAATGGGATGCAGAGTTTTACAAGGTTTTCTGTTTGCTAAGCCCCTGCCCGCACATCAGATCCATGAATTGATGCACACAGAAAGCAGCGTAAAACCGATACTGGCCGCACAGGCATTGTCTCACCAGGAATCAATATCGTGTGAGACTGAAAAAGAAATATTAGTTGCCAGTCGGTCGGCAACATAGCCAATGAAGATAACGGGATTATCGATGAGCACAAACGAACTGCATTCACTGGATTTATTAACCATTCCGGTCTGGCTCGTTTCGCCCTATACCGAGGACCTGGTATTCGCCAATACCGTAGCTCGGGAGATCATGCAAGCTGCGGATTTCTCACGCCTCAGGAAGGGCGTGTTTTCGACCCATGCTCAGGCCGACTTAACCCAGTATCTCAGCGACCTGAAAAATCAGCATGACATTGTGGAAATCCTCACAGTTTGCCGGGACGGAGAGGAAATTGCCCAGGCCTGCCGTCTGTCGATCAGAGTTCTGGCTAATTGCGGTGACGTCATTCTTTTTGAAGGTATTGAAACCCCGGCGGCACAAGGGCTTAAAGCCAGTCGTTCCGCCAATTACCAACGTAAGAAACAGGGATTTTACGCGCGTTTTTTCCTGACAAACTCAGCGCCGATGCTGCTCATCGATCCGTCTCGCGATGGGCTGATTGTCGACGCCAACCTCAGTGCGCTGAATTTTTATGGTTACAGCCATGACGTGATGTGCCAGAAACATACCTGGGAAATTAACATGCTGGGGCGTCACGTCTTACCGGTGATGCATAAAATTGCGCATCTGCCTGGCGGCCATAAGCCCTTACATTTTGTCCACAAACTGGCCGACGGCAGCACTCGTCACGTGCAAACCTACGCTGGCACCATCGAGATTTACGGTAATAAACTGATGCTATGCATTATTCACGATATTACCGAGCAAAAACGCCTTGAGCAGGAACTGGAACGGGCTGCACTGCGTGACGCCTTAACCGGATTATTCAATCGCAGGCATTTTTATCACATCACTGAAGCTGAACAAACGCACGCTATGCCGCTGACGCAGGACTATAGCTTGTTACTGATCGACACCGATCGTTTTAAGAGCATTAACGATCTCTTCGGTCATTTGAAGGGCGATGAGGTGCTTTGCGCGCTGGCCCGCACGCTGGAAGCCTGCGCGCGTAAAGACGATCTGGTCTTTCGTTGGGGAGGTGAAGAATTTTTGCTGCTCCTGCCACGTACATCTCTCGATGTTGCACTTAATCTGGCAGAAACCCTACGTGCGACGGTTGCCCGTGTCAGCCTCCCAGGCCTTCCCCGCTTTACCGTCAGCATCGGCGTGGCACGACACGAAGCGAATGAAAGCATTGATGAATTGTTCAAACGCGTGGACGACGCGTTATACAAAGCCAAGAACGAAGGCAGAAACCGGGTGCTGGCAGCCTGAGATCGCAGCCGTTAACGACTGCGTTTTGCATGGCGCTCCCAGTTTTCCTGTTTGGCCTGCGCCGTTTTGCGAAGTGCAACATAACATGCCCCGCTACCACCATGGTGCGGCAGTGCACTGCAGTACGCCTGCACGTCGTCAAACTCCGTCAACCAACGCGCCACGTAGCTGCGCACGATATTGGCATGGGAATTATCGTCTCGTCCCTTGCCATGAATAATGAGGACGTTGCGCAGCCCCTCCTGTAGGGCCTGATGGATAAAACTGAATAACATCTGACGACATGTTTCGACCGGCTGACGCAAAAGATTGAGACTCGCCTGCTGGGGATACTTTCCGCTCCTCAGCTTATCGGTAACGCCCTGCTGTAACCCCTCGCGATGAAATGCCAGCGGTTCGTTCAACGGTACGATCTCCAGAAAACCCGTCGAGAGAAAATTATCCAACTGCAGCGTATCAATACGCGCTGGCGCACGAGGATTGCGCGAAGGCTGCCAGTGGATATCAGTACAGCCTTTCAGAGGTTCAACATCCCCCATAGCGTCCAGAAACAATGATGCGTCATCAGGGTTCATGTTTCATCCTCCAGCATTTTGCGACGGTCATTATCATAACTGCGCACTATTATACCGACAACTATACCGACAACGGTTTACAGCTATTTCCAATAATCCGGCGATTCTACTCGGTGGTTTAAGTCGTGGATCTTAGGGGGTATAGCTGTGAATATCCTTGGCGTGATAAGGTGTAGGGCCGCCAGATGACACGGGTATTGTCCCGCCGGTATTGAGAGAAACGGATGCTTAATTTACTTGAAGACACCATTGCAACACCGCTAGGTCCACTGTGGGTGATTTGCGATGAACAATTTCGCCTGCGCGCCGTCGAATGGGATCAGCACAGCGATCGTATGGAACAACTGCTGGATATTCATTATCGCGCTGAAGGCTACCAGCGCATTGCCGCAAAAAACCCCGGGGGGTTAAGCGATAAGTTGTCTGAATATTTCGCGGGGAATCTGGGCATTATTGACACACTGGAAACGGCCACCGCAGGTACCCCGTTTCAGCGGGAAGTCTGGCAAGCACTACGCGCGATCCCCTGTGGTCAGGTGATGCACTATGGGCAACTGGCCGAACAACTGGGGCGTCCCGGTGCCGCCAGGGCCGTGGGTGCGGCAAACGGTTCTAACCCAGTCAGCATCGTTGTTCCCTGCCATCGCGTGATTGGACGCAACGGTACCATGACCGGATATGCAGGTGGCGTGCAGCGAAAAGAGTGGTTATTGCGCCATGAAGGCTATTTGCTACTCTAGAATCCAGGCAATTAATGCCTTATTCATCACACTTCTACATAAAGCAACCGCAGATAAAGTGCGGTTAATCAAACAGATACAAACATTCAACTCGCTTATGCCTGAATTATTCTCTCTTAGGGGTAGGTCAGGCTTACGTGCTCACCAAAAAGATGTTAAAATTGACAAATATCAATTACGGCTTGAGCAGACCTATGATCCCGGAAAAGCGAATTATACGGCGCATTCAGTCTGGCGGTTGTGCTATCCATTGCCAGGATTGCAGCATCAGCCAGCTTTGCATCCCGTTCACACTTAACGAGCACGAGCTTGACCAGCTCGATAATATCATTGAGCGCAAAAAGCCTATCCAAAAGGGGCAGACGCTCTTTAAAGCAGGCGATGAACTTAAATCACTCTATGCTATCCGCTCCGGAACGATTAAAAGCTATACCATTACCGAACAAGGCGATGAGCAAATTACCGGTTTCCATCTGGCCGGCGATTTAGTCGGTTTTGACGCCATCGGTAGCGGTCATCATCCGAGCTTCGCACAGGCGCTGGAAACCTCAATGGTCTGTGAAATCCCATTCGAGACCCTGGACGATCTGTCCGGTAAGATGCCGAATCTGCGTCAGCAGATGATGCGTCTGATGAGCGGCGAGATCAAAGGCGATCAGGACATGATCCTGTTGCTGTCGAAGAAGAACGCAGAAGAACGTTTAGCGGCCTTCATCTACAACTTGTCCCGTCGTTTTGCCCAACGTGGATTCTCGCCTCGCGAATTCCGCCTGACCATGACTCGCGGAGATATTGGTAACTATCTCGGCCTCACGGTAGAAACCATCAGTCGTCTGCTGGGTCGATTCCAGAAAAGCGGCATGCTGGCGGTGAAAGGCAAATATATCACTATCGAGAATAGCGACGCGCTGGCTGTTCTTGCTGGCCATTCACGCAACGTAGCGTAATCGTTCTGCAAGCATCGCTATTACCCTTCTGTCACATCGCTAAATGTTCCCAATTTAACGATCTGGCAGAAGGTTCTCTTCTGCTCTAATCATCATTCATCGACTCTTTTCCGCTTTGCCCGTCTGGTATCCGTTTTCTGCTTACAACAAATGCATCCGCTATGAGTCAGTCACAATACAAAGGAATGTTATGAATTATATTCAAAGGGAAAAGCAGTGCTCAGCTCTGCAATTACATACAAGTCTGGACGCTGACCTGAAGGGCTATCAATGGGCGCGTGATCATGTCGGTCAATCTGGCGCAGCCATTTATCGATTGTATAGTAAAGCTGGTGCGCCGGAATTGTACCTGAAGCAAGGTAGAGGGACCGTTGCCGATGATATTACAGATGAAATGATCCGACTTAATTGGCTGAAGGCTTATTTACCACTTCCGGCTATCAAGCATTTTACCCGCACAGGTGATGAAGCGCTGCTACTCACAACAGCGATACCCGGCAAGACTGCGTTTCAGATGTTAGAAGAATACCCTGCTGCACAGAATAGTATTGTTGATGCACTTGCTGTATTCCTGCAGCGGTTACACCAGATCCCTGTAAGCCACTGTCCTTTTAACAGCGATCATTTGTTTCGGCTCGCATTGGCGCAAACACGAATGAATAGCGGTCTGGTTGATGCTGATGATTTTGATGATGAGCGCAAGGGGTGGTCTGTTGAACACGTCTGGAATGAGATGCAGTCCCTTTTACCCTTCTCGCCCGACTCCGTGGTGACGCACGGAGACTTCTCACTGGATAACCTTATTATTAGCCAGGGTGAAGTGGTGGGTTGTATTGATGTTGGTCGCGTTGGTATCGCCGATCGATACCAGGATCTTGCCATTATCTGGAACTGTCTCGGTGATTTTTCACCGTCTTTACAGAATAGACTTTTTCATACATATGGCATCGCAACTCCTGATCTGAAAAAGTTGCAGTTTCATTTGATGCTCGATGAGTTTTTTTAAATTGACGAGAAATCTCAACCCGTTCTGGCATCAAAGGGTTACAACGGCTAAGAACAGTTGCTCTCATTTCGTGGGATACGGACAAAAAACCGGGATTCTCCCGATTTATTGATCTGGCAGGAGGTTCTCCCCTGTTTCAATCCACATTATTGGGTTACTCTTTTAATGACAAACTGCGGTGACAGTTGTAAGGAGACCCTGTATGGCTATGTATCAAAACATGCTGGTGGTCATCGATCCGAACCAGGACGATCAACCTGCATTACGGCGAGCTGTTTATTTGCATCAACGGATTGGTGGCAAAATTAAAGCCTTTTTGCCGATCTATGACTTTTCCTATGAGATGACTACCCTGTTGTCGCCCGATGAGCGGACGGCAATGCGTCAAGGCGTTATCAGTCAGCGAACGGCATGGATACGCGAGCAAGCGAAATACTATATTGATGCAGGTATTCCTCTTGATATTAAAGTGGTCTGGCACAACCGTCCCTTCGAAGCCATCATCCAGGAAGTCATCAGTGCTAAGCATGACCTGGTCCTTAAAATGGCGCACCAGCACGACCGCCTGGAGGCGGTGATTTTCACCCCAACCGACTGGCATTTATTACGTAAATGCCCAAGTCCGGTGTGGATGGTCAAAGACCAACCATGGCCGGAAGGCGGGAAGGCGCTGGTTGCCGTCAACCTGGCCAGCGAAGAAGCGTATCACAACGCGCTTAACGAAAAGCTGGTCAAAGAAACGCTGATGCTCGCAGATCAGGTTAACCATACCGAAGTACATTTGGTGGGGGCTTACCCTGTTACCCCAATCAACATCGCCATTGAACTGCCTGAGTTTGACCCTAGCGTTTATAACGACGCGATTCGCGGACAGCACCTGCTGGCCATGAAGGCATTGCGTCAGAAATTCAGCATCGATGAGAAAGTCACGCACGTTGAAAAAGGGTTGCCTGAAGAGGTCATTCCTGATTTAGCAGAGCATTTACAGGCGGGTATCGTAGTACTGGGTACCGTCGGGCGCACCGGCATTTCTGCCGCATTCCTTGGCAATACGGCGGAACAGGTCATCGACCATCTACGCTGCGATCTGCTGGTCATTAAGCCCGATCAGTATCAGACGCCGGTTGAACTGGACGACGAAGACGATTGATCACGCAGCAACCTGCCGGATGACGATGTCATCCGGCATCATAAGCGCTTAGTGCTTATCCTCGCCGCCAAGGAAATAGATCCCAAGCGGGATTGCCAGCAGAATAGTAAACACCATACTGTAGACGCCAATCATTGCCGATTGGATGGCATACATGGAAGCCGTCCAGTCAGACAGCGGGATATTGTACTGTTCAATCACCCCACCGATAGTGGCACGCGTCACCACCGATGCGGCGATGATAAACACCCCAAGCAGACACAACAGAAATTTTCTTCCCTTAGCTGTCTTCAGCTTAGCCATGATCATAGTCTCGTCCTTTTCTTGTGCAGATGAAAATATTGTCACTTTGCAATAACAATACCATGACATCAACTCACTGTCTGCTACATAAACTGCCTACGGGGTTGACACCCGCGTTATTCAACTGAAAATAGCGCTAATTGTATTATTTCTATCTCCTCATGATGAATGATATGACAGCCTGTTACAGGTAAAATACCTGAGGATCAGGATGTCAGATGATATTTTGCTAACACGGAGTAGCCAGGGAGAATCATGATCGCTAAATTGTTTATGAATAATGCCTTTAATCTGACGGTCATTCTCAGTTGCTGTGCAGCATTAGTGCTGATGAGCGTCTGGTTTCATCGTAGTGAAAAACACTGCAAAGGATTTATATTCCACGCGGCGCAGTTTTTCGTCTATGCCATTATTATCGGTACGTTTGGCAGCATCGCCAATAACGTTATCGACAGCTATAAACTGACATTTGTCTCGCCCAGCGTGGTCGATTTTCTTTGTACCTCGTTGATTGCATTGATTTTAACCACAAAGCTCTTTCTGGTGATTAACCAGTTTGAAAAAACGCAGATCAACAAAGGCCGGGACATTACCAGTGCGCGGATCCTGTCGCGTATTATTAAGATTACGATCGTCGTCGCCATCGTTTTACTGTATGGCGAGCATTTTGGTATGAGCCTGTCTGGCCTGTTAACCTTCGGCGGTATCGGTGGTATTGCTGTCGGTATGGCGGGGAAAGATATTCTGAGCAATTTCTTCTCAGGTATCATGCTGTATTTTGACAGACCGTTCAGCATCGGTGACTGGATCCGCTCCCCGGACAGAAACATCGAAGGTACGGTGACCGAAATTGGCTGGCGGATGACCAAAATAAACACCTTCGATCATCGTCCCCTGTATGTACCCAATTCGATTTTCTCATCAATTAGCGTAGAAAACCCGGGCAGGATGAGCAATCGACGGATAAAAACGGTGATCGGGTTGCGGTATGAGGATGCCGATAAAATAAGCACGATTGTCGATGCGATCAGACAAATGCTGCAAAATCACCCTGGAATTGACCAGAAGCAGACCCTACTGGTCTACTTTAATGAGTTTGCCGATTCGTCGCTGAATATTATGGTTTACTGCTTCACCAAGACAACCGTGTGGCAGGAGTGGCTTGCCGTACAGCAAGATGTTTATTTGAAAATTATCACCCTGGTCCAGGAAAACGGCGCTGACTTTGCTTTCCCCAGCCAGACGCTGTATATGGACAATCCTCAGCCTCAGGCTTCTGCTCATTAAAAGGCATAAGGCGCGGAACCCCGCGTCTTATTAGTCTATCAATCAGGGAAGTTGGTTGTATTCTTCGTCGGCCACGGGTTCCAGGCATTCGTTCGAGGCGCCTGGAGCCGGGATTTCCACCGCGATATGCGCAAACCAACTCGCGTTATGCAACAATCTCAATTAAATTGCCGTCGGGATCGTGAATGACCGCTTCGTAATAGCCATCTCCAGTGGTACGCGGACCGGAGACGAGGATCCCCTGCTGTTTGGCGCGCATTGATATTGAGTCGACGTTCTCTACCCCACTAACAGAGATCGCCAGATGTACCCACCCGGTGGTGTTATTGTCGGGCACCACCTGGCTCAGGCTGGGTTTAGTCATTAACTCAATCGCAATACTCTCGCCAATTTTGACAAAATAGGATTCAAACCCGGGATTAGTTTTACTGGCGTATTTTTCGTTAATCTCACCGCCAAAAAAGGTGACCCAGAAACGGGCCTGCCGCTCGAGATCCTGTGTCCACAGCGCCATATGTGCAATCTTCATCACCTGCCTCTCTCAAACACGCCCATTAAGGGACATTGACAATACCAGTCATAATGCACGATCATGATTATTATTGCTCGATGTTTATTTTACCAGGAGTTTTTATGCTCGATTATGCTGTATTCCCGGAACAACGTCAGTCGCTGATTTATCAAATCCTGCAGGAAAACGGTAGGGTTGTCTGTTCCGAGCTTGCCGGTCGACTCGGCGTGTCAGAACACACAATTCGTCGGGATTTGCATGAGCTAAGTAAAGAAGGTGTCTGCAAAAAAGTGTACGGTGGCGCCGTCATTTCTTTGCCGGAATCTGAAGATATGTCGGTGAGGAAAACGAAAAATACGGCGAAAAAGAGTAGCCTCGCGCAACGCTGTGCCCGACTGGTCAAATCCGGCAGCTGTATCTTTATTGATAGCGGAACCACCAATCTGGCGATGGCTGAAGCGTTACCCGCCGAGCTTGCTTTGACCGTTGTGACTAATTCTCCGGAAATAGCCACCGCTCTGCTCAAGAAACCGTTGTACGATGTCATAATCCTCGGTGGCCCGATACAGCGCTCATCCGGTGGAAGTGTAGGCACCACCGCGATAACCCAGGTGCAGGGCATTTTGTTTGACCAGGGATTTATTGGCGGCTGCGCAATGGCACCGGAATCCGGTTTAACCGGGTTTGACTATGCCGACTGTGAGTTCAAGAGAGCGGTGATTAAGCAGTGCAATGAAACCATTGTCGCGCTGACGGCAGATAAGATCCCCGCAGTGGCCCGATATGTGGTCGCTCAGAGCAGCGAAATCGATGTGATAGTGGTAGAGGAAAACATAAGCAAACAGTATGGCACCGCTTTTCAGGCGCACGACATCCGGATTTATACCGTGTAACGCTCTCTCTGTGACGTCAACGAGTCACAGAGGCAAATAGCACAGTGCTAAATTTTGCCCCTGCCGTTAACGCGGTGATGGCTGACAGGTAATCCAGACGAATGTTTTGCGGACTTTCCTGCCTTTCAACCACCAAATACTCCTCTTTACCTGCCGTTGTTCGTGTCGTCACGGCTCTGGCATCAAAGACTGTGCCGTCGGTGAGCACAATACGCAGCATATAGCGGTATAAGCAGGCGATCTCCAGATAATCATGAAGGTCGCAATCAACAGGGTGATACTTTTCTGTGGAATACATAACGGCCCCTGACCATTCGATCGGATGTTCGGGAAATTGCCCGCGCAACGCCCCGAACGCTTGTGTTATTTCAAGGCTTCGATAGGTGCGCCGAAGTTGATATGCAGCACATTGCCATCGATGACCAACGCCGGAACAGACTTCACGCCAGCCAACTCAGCCTCTGCCACCCGAGCAGGCTGTTCTCCCAGGTGAATGACATCAACCTCCACATCAGGGGACAGATGTTGTAGCAGCGTTTGTTCTGCGGATACGCACACCGGGCAACCAGCATGATAAAACCGGGCTTTGCTCATAATATCTCTCCTGTAAATTATAGTATCGATTCGATACTATAATTTATACTACGATAGATTTAGACTTTGTCAATATAGTTTTTAGTCGATACTATATGTCGAGGAGGATTTTGTTATGCACGATATGTCACTTTTCGACGTTATGGACAGGCTTTCTAGCCTGATGCGGATGTGGTTTCGCCAGCATCCATTACTGTCGGAGCTGCAACCAGTACAGCTCAGCGCGTTAATGTATCTGGCGCGCTGCAACCGCTATTCCAATACGCCGCTCGGCGTGACGGATTACCTCGGTCTCACCAAAGGTACGGTATCCCAGTCGCTTAAGCTTCTGGAAACCAAAGGGTTGATCGTGCGCAAGCAGGATGATCGCGATAAACGCAGCGTTCATCTGCAGTTAACTGAGTCAGCCAACACCTTACTGGATGCGCTGCTTCCCCCCACATTTTTAGTGGCAGGCGAATCGGCAATGGGTGAACGCGCGACGCAGCTAAAAGAACTGTTGTTCGAACTACTAAGAGAAATTCAGCGGACCCACAATGTGCCAGGCTTTGGTCTGTGCCATAGCTGTCGGTTTCACCAAAAAATAAAGGGTCAGGGATTTTGTAATCTGACGAAAGAGGTGTTGAGTGAAGATGATTCAATGCTGATTTGCCGGGAGCACCAGCCCCCGGAATAACAGGAAAAGGCTGGCACGAAAATTCCCCAGCCGATACCAGATTTAATGCTTCTCAATATACATGCTGCGGCTGTATGCCACATCTTCAGGGTTGGTAATCGGATACCCCTTCAGCCATGGCTTAATTAAACGACCATTGGTGTACTGATAAATCGGAGCAATTGGCGCCTGCTCCATCAGTATTTTTTCTGCCGCATTATAGTCCGCATTACGGGCTTTTTCGGTGCTTTCCATCGTGGCCTGGGTCAACACTTTATCGTACGCGGGATTATTAAACCGCGAAATATTGCCCGTGTGAGTCGAGGTTAATAACGACAGGAAGGTAGACGGCTCATTGTAATCCCCCACCCAGGAAGCACGGATAACATCGAAATTACCGGTATTACGACTGTCGATGTAGGTTTTCCACTCCTGGTTTTGCAACTTAACATCAACGCCCAGGTTTTTTTTCCACATTGACGCGACGGCGATGGCAATCTTCTGATGGTTTTCTGACGTATTATACAACAGCGTCAGATTTAGCGGTTTTTGTGGTCCATAGCCTGCCGCACGCAGCAGCGTCTTCGCCTGCGCATTCAGCTCTTCCTGACTCATTTGCTCAAACGGTGAAGGTTCAGGCGTAAATCCCGCCGTGACATCCGGGGTAAAATGCCAGGCTGGTTTTTCGCCGGTTCCGAGGACTTTTTCCGCCATCAGACGACGATCGATAGTCATGCTGAGCGCCAGACGCACGCGTGAATCAGCCGTCGGGCCTTTCTGGGTGTTAAACGCATAATAATAGGTGCCGAGCTGCGGCGGGGTATAAACCTGTCCCGGAATATCCTTCAGTAGTTTCTGATACATGTTCTTCGGGAAGGATTCCGTAATATCAATATCGCCAGCCAGATAACGTTTTGTTGCCGCAGATTCCTGGTTAATCGGCAGGAAGGTGACTTTTTGCAGCACGGTATTGGCGTTATCCCAATAATGCGTATTCGGTACCACCACCAATTTTTCGTTAACCACGCGGTCTTTTAATACATACGCGCCGTTACCGATTAAATGACCCGGTCTCGTCCACTCTTTACCGCTTTCAACATTGGCTTTCTGTACCGGATAAAACGCAAAGTTAGCCGTTAAATTTGCAAACCACGGCAGCGGTTTATCCAGCTGAATTCTTAAGGTGCGGGCATCTACCGCGCTAACGCCCAGCGTATCGGGAGTGGCTTTACCATCGATAATCGACTGCGCATTATTGATCCCGGCTAGCGCCGCAAACCAGGCAAACGGAGACAGTGTTTTCGGATCAACCAGACGCTGCCAGCTGTAAACAAAATCTTGTGCCGTTACCGGCGTACCATCGGCCCATTTAGCATTATCACGCAGCGTAAACGTCCAGACACGGTTATCGTTACTCTTCCACTGGGTGGCAACGCCAGGCACAATTTCGCCCTTTTCGTTTTGGTTAACCAGCCCTTCAAATAAATCACGAATGACCTGAATTTCTGGTAACCCCACAGCCTTGGCCGGATCGAGCGAGGCCGGTTCATCTTTGATATGACGCACCAGTTCTTGTTTCTCTGCCAGTACCGTACCGCTGGGTACATCCGCAGCCCAGGACAAGGAAATGCTGCTAACCAACAGCGCACAACAGGTTACTGGAACAGAATGCCGCATAAGATACCCTCAAATCTGGCCATTAAGTGAATGTGTAATTATTTGTATCGCCAGCAGGAAATGCAATTAACTTCGGACAAGAAAGTGATATTACACCTGAAAAGATAAGTGTGTGAAAACGATTTGATTATCCATACATTTTGCACAACACTGCGAATAACAATTTATGCATTCAGAGATGACTATGACCGTTACCCGTCCCCGTGCCGAGCGCGGCGCATTTCCGCCAGGAACCGAACATTACGGACGTTCACTCTTAGGTGCCCCGTTAATTTGGTTTCCCGCGCCGGCAGCCGATCGTGATAGTGGACTCATTCTGGCGGGTACCCACGGTGACGAAAACGCTTCAATTGTCACGCTATCCTGCGCCTTGCGTACGCTTACCCCTTCCCTGCGCCGTCACCACGTGGTACTGGCGGTAAACCCTGACGGGTGTCAACTCGGCCTGCGCGCCAATGCTAACGGGGTTGATCTCAATCGTAATTTCCCGGCAGCAAACTGGAAAGCAGGTGAAACTGTCTATCGCTGGAATAGCAGTGCAGAACAACGCGATGTCGTGCTGTTGACGGGGGATCATCCGGGTTCCGAACCGGAAACCCAGGCGCTGTGTCAGTTGATTCACCGCATTCATCCCGCCTGGGTGGTCTCATTTCACGACCCGCTGGCATGCATTGAAGATCCGAGGCACAGCGAACTGGGCGAGTGGCTGGCTCGAGGGTTTGAACTCCCCCTCGTCACCAGCGTGGGTTATGAAACACCGGGTTCTTTCGGCAGTTGGTGTGCCGATCTGAACTTGCACTGCATTACCGCAGAGTTCCCGCCCATCTCTTCAGATGAAGCCAGCGAAAAATACCTGCTGGCGATGTCCAATTTGCTGCGCTGGCACCCTAAAGATGGAGTTGCCCGGTCGTAAAATGCAGGGCGGGCTGCACATCGTTCGCAAGCCAAGTCGGGCCGTCGAGATCGGCAAAGCAGACCTGCGGCGTAAGCGGCAAAGCGGCATTGATCGCGCGCGATGTGCACAGCATGCATCCCAGCATCAATGCAAAACCCTGTTCTCGGGCTTCGGTCGCCAGCGCCAGTGCTTCCGTCAGGCCACCGGTTTTATCCAGCTTAATGTTCACCATCTCATAGCGTCCGTGTAGCGCTTTCAGGCTACTGCGGGTATGGCAGCTTTCATCCGCGCAGATGGGCAGCGGATGCACAAAATTCTCCAGCGCGGCATCATCCTGAGCAGGCAGCGGCTGTTCCAGCATGGCAACACCTAAGTCAGCCAGCAGCTGACAGCGTGCAGCCAGACCTTCGGCACGCCAGGACTCATTGGCATCAACAATCAACGTCGCATCAGGAACAGCCGAACGAATAGCGACCATACGTTCGCTGATTAAGCGCGCATCCAGTTTGACTTTCAGCAGCGTCGCCCCGTTCTCCCACAGTGCGGCAGCGCTTGCCGCCATCTGTTCCGGCGGGCCGATCACCACCGTCTGAGCCGTCGTTACCGTTGCATCGAGTTCGACACCGACCTGCTCCACCAGGGTTTGCTGCTGTTGCCGGGCACTTAAATCCCAAAGCGCGCAGTCGACAGCATTACGTGCGGCACCGGCAGGCAGTAGCTTTTGTAAATCTTCGCGCGTCAGTCCGTTTTCCAGATGTGGGGCGATACCCATAATTTGCGCCAGTACCGAGGCATCGCTCTCGCCATAGCGAGGATAAGGCGTACACTCGCCAATCCCCTTCACGCCGTTTTCTTCCAGTTCGACCACCACCACGTGCGCTTCGGTCCTGCTGCCACGGGCAATTACAAACGGGGTGTGTAACGGCCAGGCTTCCTCATATACCTTCACTGTTCTCATTTGTTTTCCTTATGCAGTCCCGGAAGTGGATATCCGCAAATAGCGTTTGCCGTGTTAACTGTTGATGGCATAAACTAACCTCGACGTTAACTATATGTAAACAGGAAGATAACCATGTCACAAACCGTTCATTTCCAGGGCAACCCGGTTGCCGTTGCCGGCTCCATTCCTCAGGCAGGTAGCAAAGCGCAGGCTTTTACCCTTGTGGCTAAAGACCTGTCTGACGTTACGCTGGGCCAGTTTGCCGGCAAGCGCAAAGTGCTGAATATTTTCCCAAGCATCGATACCGGCGTCTGTGCGGCATCGGTACGTAAGTTTAACCAACTGGCGACAGAAATCGACAATACTGTCGTACTGTGTATTTCAGCCGACCTGCCATTCGCCCATTCTCGCTTTTGTGGCGCGGAAGGTCTGAGCAACGTGATCACTCTGTCCACCCTGCGTAACGCGGAATTCCTGAAAAACTACGGCGTTGAAATCGCCGAAGGCCCACTGAAGGGCCTGGCCGCGCGTGCCGTGGTGGTTATCGACGAGAATGACAACGTCATTTTCAGCCAGCTGGTGAATGAAATCACCAACGAGCCAGACTATGCTGCCGCTCTGGACGTACTGAAAGCCTAAGTCGCCCTAAAGCAAAAAGCCTCCATTCGGAGGCTTTTTCATCTACGTATTACTCTTCGCTTTTTTTCTGCTGACTCAGACCGTATTCACGTAACTTATTGGCGATTGCCGTATGCGAAACACCAAGTCGTTTGGCCAGTTTGCGCGTACTGGGATAATTCATATACAGCTGCGTCAGGACAGAGCGCTCGAAGCGGCTGGTAATTTCATCCAGCGACCCTTCCATCACCTCTTCCCCCACAGCTACCGTCGCCGCATCATAATCCGGTAATAAGATATCCTGTGGCCGCAGTTCGTACCCTTCAAGCTGGGTTAATGCCCGGTAGATAGCATTTTTCAACTGGCGCACGTTACCCGGCCAACCGTAGCGGGTTAACACCGTACTGAGATCGGCGGACAGTTTCGGGCGCGGCACGCCCTGTTCGTCAGCAAAACGCGCCACAAACAGCTCGGTGAGCGGCATAATGTCTTGCGGGCAATCACGCAGCGGCGGCAGGTTGAGCGTCAGTACATTCAGACGATAATAGAGATCTTCACGGAACAAGCCTTTCTGTACCAGCTCCACCAGATTTTTTTGCGTGGCGCAAATCACACGGACATCAACGTGAACCTCATGATCTTCGCCGACGCGGCGGAAGGTCCCGTCATTAAGAAAACGCAGCAATTTGGTCTGCATGCTCGGCGACATTTCGCCAATTTCATCCAACAGTACTGAACCACCGTTAGCCTGCTCAAAGAAACCTTTTTTACCTTCCCCCGCATGACCAAACAG
Organism: Citrobacter sp. KH_055_1; assembly: GCF_057838705.1. Lineage (NCBI taxonomy): Bacteria > Pseudomonadati > Pseudomonadota > Gammaproteobacteria > Enterobacterales > Enterobacteriaceae > Citrobacter > Citrobacter sp. KH_055_1. The sequence continues at coordinate 2,126,375 of NZ_CM174473.1, read as the reverse complement.
CTCGCTTTCTACCGCATCTTCAGGGATCGACGCACAATTCAGCGCCAGATAAGGTTTCGCCGCTCGCGGGCTTGCCAGATGGCAGGCATGGGCAAACAGATCTTTCCCCGTCCCGGTATTGCCGGTAATCAGCAGCGGCGCACTCAGCATGGCCAGTTTACGCGCCTGTTCTACCACGTGTTTCATTTTGGCGCTGACTGCAATAATCTGGCTAAAGGCGCTCAGGTCCTGGGTGGTCATGTTTTGCAACTGACGCCCCATGCGGATGGTGGAACGCAGCATCACCACCGCGCCGGTTAACATCTGTTCCTGATTTTCGCCCTGCAAATGGACAGGGGTTATTTCCATCAGGAAATTCTGTCCATTAATGACGACATGCTCGCTGTGGGAATCCTGCGGATTGCTCTCCAGCCAGCGCTGGAAGTTAAAGCCATTGATGAGTTGCGCCGCCGTGTGGTTGCGCATACGATCCTGAGTGTGGGCAAAAAGCTGGCAGCTCGCCGGGTTCGCCATCTCCACTTTGCTTTTCATGTCCAGTGAAAGGACCGGTTCAGGCAGCGCCTCAAGCAGCGCGCTCAGCGCCAGGTGTTCGCGTTCAGAAGGCATCCAGGGCACGGTGCGCACATCCGTAACACCGGCAATACGGCGGATTTCAGCCATCAGGCTGCTGAAGTTGGTGAACTCCAGTTCCGCAAAATTAAGGTAGATTCGCCCGATGGGGTCGATCTCGATACCGCGTAAGTCAATGCCTCGAAGCACCAGTAAATCGAGTAATTCGCGGGTCAGACCAAGTCGGTCTTCACAAAACACTTCCAGACGCATGGGAACCTTCACCTAAACAAGGGATCATGTGATAGATGATAAGCCAGTATTTCGTTAGCAGGAAGGACTCTGTCAACAAATATTGACAGCACGCTGGAAAATTAGGCGCCGGGGCGTAAAGTTATACGATCGGCGCCCATTTTTACTCAGCTTTCACGCGCAGGTTTATTCTTTTGTACGGTCTCTTTGACCTGAGTGATCAGCTGGCGACGGAAATCACCGAGACGCGGTTTATCATCGTCAATCCACGGCAGCGGACGACACAGTTCCATCGCTTTAATCCCCAGACGCGCCGTTAACAATCCGGCGCCAATGCCCTGGGCAGCACGCGTGGATAAACGTGCCGCCAGATCCTGCGACATCCAGTCCATACCGACTTCGCGAACCAGTTCACTGGCCCCGGCAAAGGCAATATTCAGCAGCACCAGGCGGAACAGGCGCAAGCGGCTGTAATAGCCCAGTTCGATGCCGTATAGCGTCGCAATACGGTTAATCAATCGCAGATTTCGCCAGGCGATAAATGCCATGTCCACCAGCGCCAGCGGGCTGACCGCGATCATCAACGTAGATTCTGCCGCTGAGCGGCTGATTTCACGTCGCGCCTGCGCATCCAGCACAGGCTGCACCAGATGAGCATACAGACTCACCACTTCACGATCGTTTTGCGTTTCGTGTATAGAGGCATACCAGCGCTGTAGCGCCGGATGAGACTGGTCGATACCCGCCTGCTGTGCCAGCTTTTCACAAAACGCGCGCCCTTTGCCGGCGCCATGGCTATGCAACAAATCCCGCGCTTCATCACGCTCGTGCGCGCGCTGGCGTAAACGCCACAGCCGACGCCACTCCGTTGCCACCGAACCGACACCGGCGCCAACGATCAGCGCCCCGGCGACACACCCGCCCAGCGCAACCCAGTCCTGCGTTTGCCAGGCATTCATCGTCCACTGCACACCCTGTGCGACCACGCTGACGCCAAACAATGCCAGTCCGCTCATCACCATTTTGCGCCACAGGCTACGCTTAGGACGTAAAGCAGCATCAATGACCGCTTCAGCTTGTCCTTCATCTGCCAGCGGCTCGTCAAGTTGAGCCGGAGAAAAAGTCTGCGCTTGCGTATCGTCGAACATCTGCTGCGCTTTAAAGGCCGGACGTTGATCAACGTCCAGCGGTCCTGAGAAATCGATACGCGGTTTTAACGGCTCGCTCATCGCAATTTATCTCCTATTAAAAACTCCAGCGCGGCATCAAGACGAATGTGCGGTAAGGGCTTATCCACATCCATGACCTGCGGACGAAACGCTTCAAACTGAAAGCCCTGACTGTCCCAAAACGCCTGACCCGGTAAGCGTGCTGGCACCTCTCCCGGATAGACGGTTAGCGGCGCGCCGTCGCTCAGGCGGTTCCCCCGCAGTGCCGGGATCTTCTCGCCTTTCACATCGATCAATCCGCTGGTAGTGGCCTGTACCGACGCCAGCCCCAGACAATCCATGCTGATGCCTTCAAAGGCGGCATTTTGCCAGGCGTCCTGGATCAGTTGCTGCAGTAGCGACACCATGTTGGCATGCTGATCGACCGTCACGTGGTCGGCTTTGGTAGCGGCAAACAGTAACTTGTCGATCACCGGTGAGAACAACCGCCGGAACAATGTACGCTGACCATAATGGAAGCTTTGCATCAACTGCGTGAGCGCCAGACGCATATCGTTAAACGCCTGTGGTCCGCTATTGAGCGGTTGCAGGCAGTCAACCAGCACAATCTGACGGTCAAAGCGCAGGAAGTGATTCTTATAAAACCCCTTCACCACTTTCTCGCAGTAGTAATTGAATCGATCGCGCAGCATGCCAGCGTTGGTGTGTTTATCAGCCTGCGCCAGTTTCGATTCGCCATACGCGTCAACATCCGGCCACGGGAAAAACTGCAGCGCGGGTGCGCCCGCCATATCGCCCGGCAGAACAAAGCGCCCCGGCTGAATAAAATGCAGCCCCTGCTGCTTACACTGATGCAAATAATCCGTCCAGGCGGCGGCAATCTCCGCCAGACGATTTTCATCGGCGGGCGCTAAGGGATCTAACCCCTGACTTAACTGCCGCCATTTTGCCGACCATTCTGCCCGCTGGCCCTGCAATAATCCGGTCATTTGCCGCGACCAGCTCAGGTAATCCTGTGCCAGCATCGGCAAATCAAGCAGCCATTCGCCCGGATAATCGACGATCTCCAGATATAACGTGGAGGTGTCTTTAAAGTGGCGCAGCAATGAGTCATTGGACTTATAACGCAGCGCCAGACGAATCTCACTCACGCCGCGCGTCGGTGTCGGCCAGGTCGGCGGAGCACCGTACAGCTGGGCCAGCCCTTCATCATAGGTAAAGCGCGGAATGCCAAAGTCGCGTTGTGGAACCCGTTTAACGCCGAGCAGACGCTCTTCGCGCACCGCGCTGAGCAGCGGCAGACGAGCGCCGGCATGAATATTGAGTAATTGGTTCACCATCGCGGTGATAAACGCGGTCTTACCACTGCGGCTAAGCCCGGTGACAGCCAGACGCAGATGCCTGTCCACGCCGCGATTCACCAGCGAATTGAGTTCATTTTTGAGTCGCTTCATCGCCATCCCGTTATGCTGAAGGAACCGTAGAAAATATAACAAACTGGAACTAAAGATAGGGGGTAATTCTTATTTATCAACTACCTGAGGTCTAGCAGGCGACAAAAAATAATGCCGCCCGAAATAGATGTACATTGTGCGATTATTTGTTTTCTACTTTCGGAAGATCAATGCTTTTGATCCCCCCTTCATTTGTTACCTGCGTGTATCCCATCTCGGTAAGCATATCTTTCGCCTGTCCCGATTGCCGCCCGGAGTTGCAGTACAGTTTCACGGTGTCGGTCTTATCCGGAACCTCGGACGCGATGTGCGCTTTGAGATCTTTTAAGGGAATGTTGACGGCTCCCTGAACATGCTCCTGCTGGTATTGCTCAGGTACGCGGACATCAATCCAATGTTCCGCGGCAAAAACCGGCATACCGATGAGCAACGCTAGCGCGAATACCCCTTTTCTCAACATAGTATCGTCCTGTTAAATGACCTAATTTCATCTAACACTATATAACTGATCTTAAGAAAATATTGCGAGCGCACTATCACTGACCATAACGGCGGGATATTTTTTTGGCGACCTTGTTCAATAAAGGTTCAAGCATCAAAACCAGCAACATTTTTAGCGGGCGACGGGCGACGGATTTTACCGCCCACCCGGCGACGCCCGCCGGGCCGTAGCGAAGTGCCGTAAACAGAACCAGCTTACCTGCTAATTTAACGCCAGGCTTTACCCTCTGCCCGGCACGTTGCCAGCGATTGTTCATCTCATTCCTCACAGTTGACGGAAGCGGCTACGCAATGTGAAGGTATCTGACGTCACATAACGCTCCATATCCCGCAAACGATTTTCACTGGCCGCGAGTTCGCGGTCGACGGCATCCAGCAGTTCTCCACTGGACGGCTGCTGTTCACCGGTTGCTACGTTGTCCGGCATCGGGTCCAGCACAAAAGTCAGTACGATATAGGCCACCAGGGTGAAAAAGGCCAGGCCAAAGAAGATCGACAGCACCACCAGAATTCGCACCAGCTTCACCGGCACGTCGAGATACTGCGCAATGCCTGCGCAGACCCCCTTCACCATGCCCTGCTGCGGAATACGCCACAACTTTTTGTTCAGGTTAACGCCTCCCATTAGCGGTCCCTCCAGTTAGGATGTTCAGCATCCAGAATGTCTTCCAGCGTCTGAATACGCTCACGCATGCGCTGCGCTTCAGCGTTCAGCTCCACTAAACGCTGCTGTTCGTTCTGCGACAATTCGCCACGACTGGAACGGTTGCTGTAATGCAGCCATAACCAAATCGGTAAAACAAACAGCACAAAGATGGTTAACGGGATGGCCAGAAATAGCGCGCTCATGAGTACTCCTTACAGGTGATGAGCGGCGGCGCGTTCGGGCGCCGCCAGATATTATTATTGCTTGTCTTGCTGCATTTTGGCTTTCAGTTGCGCCAACTGCTCGCTAATTTCATCATCCGCTTTCAGGTCGGCGAATTGCTGATCCAGCGATTTTTGCTTACCAAAGTTATGGCTTTCAGCTTCAGCTTCCATATGGTCGATACGACGCTCAAAAGACTCAAAGCGCGCCATGGCTTCATCGAGCTTACCGCTGTCCAGTTGACGACGAACATCACGTGAAGAACTGGCGGCCTGATGACGCAGGGTCAATGCCTGCTGACGAGCACGGGTTTCACTGAGTTTATTTTCCAGCTCGCCAATCTCTTTTTTCATGCGTGACAGCGTGTCATCAACCAGCGTCACTTCATGTTCCAGCGAGGCGATCAGATCGGTAAGCTTCTGCTTTTCAATTAAGGCAGAGCGCGCCAAATCTTCTTTCTCTTTACGCAGCGCCAGTTCTGCTTTTTCCTGCCACTCAACCTGTTGCGCTGTGGCCTGTTCAATACGGCGGGATAGCTGTTTCTTTTCCGCCAGCGCACGTGCCGAGTTCGAACGCACCTCAACCAACGTGTCTTCCATTTCCTGAATCATTAACCGCACCAGCTTCTGCGGATCTTCAGCCTTTTCCAGCAACGCATTGATGTTGGCGTTCACGATGTCGGCAAAACGAGAAAAAATACCCATAATGTAATCCTCACTGATAGTTCTGATATCGGGCGATGCCCTGCTGCTGGATTAATGCAGATTGCGTGCCAACTTTATAACTATTTGATTATAAAAATAATAGTTAATTTTACCTGATAGCGAAATTAGGGTACATTGGTGAATAACACTAACAAATAGTGAATTTCATCATGACCGGATACAAAGACAACCTTCTCGGCGAAGCCAACAGTTTCATCGAGGTGCTTGAGCAAGTTTCTCAGTTGGCACCGCTGGATAAACCGGTACTGGTGATCGGTGAGCGCGGCACGGGCAAAGAGCTGATCGCTAACCGCCTGCATTACCTCTCTTCGCGCTGGCAAGGGCCGTTTATTTCGCTGAACTGTGCGGCGCTCAATGAAAACTTACTCGATTCAGAACTGTTCGGTCACGAAGCCGGCGCCTTTACCGGCGCACAAAAACGTCATCCCGGACGCTTTGAACGCGCTGATGGCGGGACGCTGTTTCTTGATGAACTGGCCACCGCCCCGATGCTGGTACAGGAAAAACTGCTACGGGTGATTGAATACGGGGAACTCGAACGTGTTGGCGGCAGCCAACCGCTGCAGGTTAACGTGCGCCTGGTCTGCGCCACCAACGCCGATTTACCGCGGATGGTTAATGAAGGGACGTTTCGCGCGGACCTGCTCGACAGGCTGGCCTTCGATGTGGTGCAACTTCCCCCGTTGCGGGAGCGTCAAAGCGACATCATGCTAATGGCCGAGCACTTTGCCATTCAAATGTGCCGGGAAATTGGCTTACCACTGTTTCCAGGCTTTAGCGCACAGGCCAGGGATACTCTGCTGCACTACCGTTGGCCGGGCAATATTCGTGAGCTGAAAAACGTCGTCGAGCGCTCTGTTTACCGCCACGGCACCAGCGAATTTCCACTGGATGAAGTCGTGATTGACCCTTTCAAACGCCACACCGTACAACCTTCGGAGCAGGAAACTCACTCCGCGCCGGTGACACTGCCGCTGGATCTACGTGAATTCCAGCAGCAACAAGAAAAAGCATTTCTGCAAACCAGCTTGCAGCAGGCAAAGTTTAATCAGAAAAAGGCGGCAGAATTACTCGGGCTGACCTACCACCAGCTGCGGGCATTGCTCAAAAAACATCAGATTTAGCGGTTCCTTGACCTGAATCGCACACATTTACGCCAGTTACCTGCAGACATTTTTACCTGACGGGCCGTTGTGCGATACACTTTGCAGATCGACTCTAAAAACCTTAAAAATTATGCGCCTGGTTTTATCATCTCTGATTGTGATGGCTGGACTTCTGAGTGGTCAGGCTGCTGCCGCGCCTGAGCAGACCACGCACGCTGATATTCGTGACAGCGGCTTTGTCTATTGCGTCAGCGGACAGGTCAATACGTTCAACCCACAGAAAGCGAGCAGTGGACTGATCGTCGACACGCTTGCCGCCCAACTTTATGACCGTCTGCTTGATGTGGATCCTTACACCTATCGCCTGGTGCCAGAACTGGCCGAAAGCTGGGAGGTGCTGGATAACGGCGCAACGTACCGCTTCCACCTGCGTCGTGACGTGCCATTTCAAAAAACCACCTGGTTCACCCCTACTCGTAAACTGAATGCAGACGATGTGGTGTTTACCTTCGAGCGAATCTTTGACCGCCAGCATCCGTGGCACAATGTTAACGGCAGCAACTTCCCCTACTTTGATAGCCTCCAGTTCGCCGATAATGTGCAAAGCGTGCGCAAGTTGGACAGCCATACCGTTGAATTTCGCCTGACTCAACCGGATGCGTCTTTCCTGTGGCATCTGGCCACGCATTACGCGTCGGTTATGTCAGCGGAATACGCGGGGCAGTTGGCAAAACAGGATCGCAAGGAATTACTGGACCGACAGCCTGTCGGTACCGGTCCGTATCAGCTTTCGGAAAATCGTGGCGGGCAATATATTCGCCTGCAGCGTCACGACGCGTTCTGGCGCGGGAAACCCTTAATGCCGCAGGTCGTCGTTGATCTCGGTTCTGGTGGAACCGGGCGCTTATCAAAACTGCTCACCGGTGAATGCGACGTGCTGGCCTGGCCTGCTGCCAGTCAGCTCAGCATCTTACGTGATGACCCACGTTTGCGCCTGACGCTGCGCCCTGGGATGAACATTGCTTACCTGGCTTTCAATACCAATAAACCCCCGTTGAACAATCCGGCCGTGCGTCATGCACTGGCGCTGGCAATCAACAACCAGCGGCTGATGCAGTCGATCTATTACGGTACAGCAGAAACCGCCGCATCTATTTTGCCGCGCGCCTCGTGGGCGTATGACAACGAAGCTAAAATTACAGAATACAATCCGGCAAAATCTCGCGAGCAGTTAAAAGCGCTGGGGCTGGAGAACCTGACGTTACAGCTTTGGGTACCAACCAGCTCCCAGGCCTGGAACCCCAGCCCGCTGAAAACCGCCGAGCTTATTCAAGCGGACATGGCGCAGGTTGGCGTGAAAGTGAAGATTATTCCGGTGGAAGGTCGTTTTCAGGAGGCGAGATTAATGGATATGAACCATGATCTGACGTTGTCCGGTTGGGCGACAGACAGTAACGATCCTGACAGTTTTTTCCGTCCGCTGCTTAGCTGTGCCGCCATCAACTCGCAGACCAACTTTGCCCATTGGTGTGATCCGGAGTTTGACAACGTTCTGCGCAAAGCGCTGTCATCGCAGCAGCTCTCGTCACGCATTGATGCCTATGACGAAGCGCAAACGATCCTGGCACGAGAGCTACCCATCCTGCCGCTGGCCTCTTCACTGCGTTTGCAGGCCTATCGCTATGACATCAAAGGCCTGGTACTCAGCCCATTCGGTAATGCCTCCTTTGCCGGCGTATCCAGGGAAAAGAAAGATGAGGTGAAAAAACCATGATTATCTTTACCCTGCGTCGCTTTCTATTGCTCCTGGTCACCCTGTTCTTCCTGACGTTTATCGGGTTCAGCCTGAGTTATTTTACCCCCCATGCTCCTCTGCAGGGTGCGTCGCTGTGGAATGCGTGGGTATTCTGGTTCAATGGCCTCATCCACTGGGATTTCGGTGTATCCAGCATTAACGGACAACTGATCTCGGAACAGTTGAAAGAAGTGTTCCCTGCCACAATGGAATTGTGCGTTCTCGCCTTCGGTTTTGCGCTAATGGTCGGTATTCCGATTGGCATGCTGGCGGGGATCACACGCAATAAATGGCCGGATCGATGCATTAGTGCCTTTGCCCTGATAGGTTTTTCCATCCCGGTTTTTTGGTTAGCACTGTTGCTGACGCTGTTCTTCTCGTTAACGCTCGGGTGGCTGCCCGTGTCTGGCCGTTTTGATCTGCTTTATGAAGTCAAACCTGTTACCGGTCTTGCCATCGTCGACGCGTGGCTTTCCGACTCGCCGTGGCGCGATGAAATGCTGGTCAGCGCAATACGCCACATGGTGCTGCCGGTGTTAACGCTCTCCGTTGCGCCAACGACCGAAGTCATTCGCCTGATGCGTATCAGTACCATCGAGGTGTTCGATCAAAATTACGTAAAAGCGGCGGCCACTCGCGGCCTGTCACGGCTGACCATTTTGCGTCGCCACGTACTGCATAATGCCCTACCGCCGGTAATCCCGCGTCTTGGTCTCCAGTTTTCCACCATGCTGACGCTGGCGATGATCACCGAAATGGTCTTTAGCTGGCCAGGCCTTGGCCGCTGGCTGATCAACGCCATTCGCCAGCAGGATTACGCCGCAATTTCAGCCGGCGTGATGGTGATTGGCTCACTGGTCATTATCGTAAACGTGATCTCTGATATTTTGGGTGCCATGGCTAACCCTCTGAAACATAAGGAATGGTATGCCTTACGATAGCGTATACAGCGAAAAGCGCCCGCCTGGCACGCTGCGTACCGCGTGGCGAAATTTTTATGGCGATGCGTCTGCAATGGTCGGTCTGTATGGCTGTGCGGGACTGGCCATACTGTGTGTTTTCGGTGGCTGGTTTGCGCCTTATGGTATCGATCAGCAATTTCTGGGTTATCAACTGCTCCCGCCTTCCTGGTCGCGTTATGGCGAGGTGTCATTCTTCCTTGGGACCGACGATCTGGGACGTGACGTATTAAGCCGCCTGCTGAGCGGTGCAGCTCCCACTGTCGGCGGCGCATTTGTTGTCACGCTCGCCGCCACGATATGCGGTCTGGTATTGGGGGTTTTAGCCGGGGCAAGCCACGGTTTACGCTCGGCAGTGTTGAACCATATTCTCGATACCCTGCTCTCGATCCCGTCGCTGCTGCTGGCGATCATTGTGGTGGCGTTTGCTGGCCCCCATCTGACGCACGCGATGTTTGCCGTCTGGCTGGCGCTGTTGCCACGCATGGTGCGCTCTGTCTATAGCATGGTGCATGACGAGCTGGAAAAAGAGTATGTCATTGCTGCCCGTCTGGATGGTGCCTCCACGCTCAACATTCTGTGGTTTGCGATTTTGCCCAATATTACCGCTGGGCTTATCACTGAAATCACCCGCGCTTTGTCGATGGCGATTCTGGATATTGCCGCACTGGGCTTTCTCGACCTCGGCGCACAACTTCCGTCGCCGGAATGGGGAGCCATGCTGGGCGACGCGCTGGAGTTAATTTACGTTGCCCCATGGACCGTGATGTTGCCCGGGGCGGCGATCATGATTAGCGTGCTGCTGGTAAACCTGTTAGGTGACGGTGTACGCCGCGCAATTATCGCGGGGGTGGAATAATGCCATTACTGGATATTCGTAACCTGACCATTGAGTTCAGAACCGGCGACGACTGGGTAAAGGCCGTTGACCGCGTCAGTATGACACTCAATGAAGGCGAGATCCGTGGGCTGGTCGGTGAATCTGGCTCCGGTAAAAGTTTAATCGCCAAGGCTATTTGCGGCGTGGCAAAAGACAACTGGCGCGTGACCGCTGACCGCATGCGCTTTGATGATATCGATCTGCTACGACTGTCTGCCCGCGAGCGGCGCAAACTGGTCGGGCATAATGTGTCCATGATCTTTCAGGAACCGCAGTCCTGTCTCGATCCGTCTGAACGCGTCGGACGGCAGCTGATGCAAAATATTCCCGCCTGGACCTATAAAGGGCGCTGGTGGCAACGCATTGGCTGGCGCAAACGCCGCGCGATTGAACTGCTGCACCGCGTCGGGATAAAAGACCATAAAGATGCGATGCGCAGCTTCCCGTATGAGTTGACGGACGGCGAGTGCCAGAAAGTCATGATTGCCATCGCCCTGGCGAATCAGCCACGTTTGCTGATTGCCGATGAGCCGACCAATGCGATGGAGCCCACCACTCAGGCGCAAATTTTCCGTCTACTGACCCGGCTCAATCAAAACAGCAACACCACCATTTTGCTGATCAGCCATGACCTGCAAATGCTCAGCCAGTGGGCGGATAAAATCAACGTCATGTACTGCGGACAAACGGTGGAAACCGCGCCAAGTAAAGATTTGGTGACGATTCCGCACCATCCTTATACACAGGCGTTGATCCGTGCCATTCCAGATTTTGGTAGCCCAATGCCGCATAAAAGCCGCCTGAATACGATGCCTGGCGCGATCCCTTTATTGGAACAGTTACCAATGGGGTGCCGTTTGGGGCCGCGCTGCCCTTACGCTCAACGTGAGTGCATTGAAACCCCACGACTGACCGGAGCAAAGAATCATCTCTATGCCTGTCATTTCCCGCTGAACATGGAGAGAGAGTGAGATGGTAGAAACACTGCTCGAAGTACGTAACCTGAGCAAAACCTTTCGCTACCGGACGGGCTTGTTTCGTCGCCAGACCGTAGAAGCCGTCAAGCCACTGAGCTTTACACTGCGTGAGCGCCAGACGCTTGCCGTCATTGGCGAAAACGGCTCCGGTAAATCGACGCTGGCAAAAATGCTGGCCGGAATGGTTGAGCCGACCAGCGGTGAGCTGCTGATTGACGATCATCCGCTAAAATACGGTGATTATTCTTTTCGCAGCCAGCGCATTCGTATGATTTTCCAGGACCCGTCAACATCGTTGAACCCGCGTCAACGTATCTCGCAGATCCTCGATTTTCCGCTACGTCTGAATACCGATCTTGAGCCGGAGCAACGCCGCAAGCAGATCGTCGAAACCATGCGCATGGTCGGTCTGCTGCCCGATCACGTTAGCTACTACCCGCATATGTTGGCACCAGGACAAAAACAGCGCTTGGGGTTAGCTCGCGCCCTGATTTTACGTCCCAAAGTGATTATCGCGGACGAAGCGCTGGCCTCTCTGGATATGTCGATGCGCTCGCAGCTGATTAACCTGATGCTCGAGCTACAGGAAAAACAGGGTATTTCATATATCTATGTGACGCAGCATATTGGGATGATGAAACACATCAGCGATCAGGTGTTGGTGATGCACCAGGGCGAGGTCGTCGAGCGCGGCAGTACGGCGGATGTGCTGGCCTCGCCGCTGCATGAACTGACCCGCCGCCTGATATCCGGGCATTTCGGTGAGGCGCTCACCGCCGATGCCTGGCGCAAAGATCGCTAACTGTTATTGACGCCCTCCTCTGATGGAGGGCCTTTTGGTCATCAGTGATAAATATCTACAGGCAGCAATGCTTCAATGTCGCTAAATGCAACCGGCGGGAAAATATCACCCTGCACGGCCCAGATACCCGCATGGCTTAGTTCATCAATAAGCCGCGCGTCCTCCAGCCCCTCGACGACCACTCGGTCACAATATTCCCTGATGTTCTTAATCAGAACCGGAAACATCGGCTTTTCGACCTGCGACAAAAAGAAGCCGCGATCCATTTTCACTACATCAAAATTACCGCTGACCAGCGGGTTTGCCCCCACGCTACCAGAGCCAAGATTGTTCAACCACAAGGCATTAGGCCCGTCACGCAGAGAATTAATCAGCAGGTTATTCAGGCAAGCAGTATTCGACAGGAAACGTTCTGAGAGTTGAAGTGCAATAAACGGCATAGCGTGTAAGGCCGAGGTTATAGCAGGGTCGCCTATCGCGAGAAGCGCCATTTCATCAATCAGATTAAGTGTACAAAAAAGGTTATTGCTCTCAAACCAGGCGCGCTTTCGGGTGATTAACGCGATTTGTTCAAGCATGAAATGGCGTTTTTGTGCACTATTCCACGCGGCAATGATGAAATCTGAATGTAACGGGTGAACCGTCTCTGAGGTAAACCGGGCGATCATCTCAACACCCAGCAACTTTTCCGTTGTGTCTCTCATCGGTTCCGCGATGAAATGATAGCGCATAAGACCACTCCAATTGATCATAACATACTGATAATGCGCTTTTAATTATAATCAATCAATAATATCGATCAATGATTCATTATTGATCGATAAAAACAATATATGATAACAGGATGAATATAGCCGATTTTTTAGTTTTAAGAATCTTCTGACATTGATATGTTCATCAACATCGACTAGCGCTAAATCATACCATTTTACGCCGTTGAGTCCTCGTGTTTTCTGCCCTCGCCCCTGCTCCGGTCTGGTTGGAGGAGGCAGAACCTGGGGGGAGTGATATACTCCTCACGTGCAACGAATAGTGACAGGCCACTGATACTGACAACGATGCCACGGTTCCCGAAATCCCTTTTACTGTCGTTAACCGTATGGTGACTCGCAGAGAAAGATCGTGACACAAGGGGCAGAGAGTGGGATATAATTTCAGACCAATTTCGAGTGACCTTGAAATTGCAATCATAACGCATTGATTGCTAAAAAAATAAGTAATGACTATAAGGATTAAAGCTATGGGTTTTCTTTCCGGTAAGCGCATTCTGGTGACCGGTCTTGCCAGTAAATTGTCCATCGCCTACGGTATCGCTCAAGCGATGCACCGCGAGGGAGCTGAACTGGCGTTCACCTACCAGAACGACAAACTGAAAGGCCGCGTGGAAGAATTTGCAGCTCAACTGGGTTCCAACATCGTCCTGCAGTGCGATGTGGCTGAAGACGCCAGCATCGACACCATGTTCGCTGAACTGGGCAAAACCTGGGAAAAATTCGACGGTTTCGTACACTCCATCGGTTTCGCACCGGCAGACCAGCTGGATGGCGACTATGTGAATGCGGTAACCCGCGAAGGCTTTAAAATCGCTCATGACATCAGCGCCTACAGCTTTGTAGCGATGGCAAAAGCCTGCCGCTCGATGCTGAACCCAGGCTCTGCACTGCTGACGCTGTCCTACCTGGGCGCAGAGCGCGCTATCCCGAACTACAACGTAATGGGTCTGGCGAAAGCGTCTCTGGAAGCAAACGTCCGCTATATGGCTAACGCGATGGGTCCAGAAGGTGTGCGTGTCAACGCAATCTCCGCAGGTCCAATCCGTACTCTGGCGGCTTCTGGCATCAAAGATTTCCGTAAAATGCTGGCCCATTGCGAAGCGGTTACCCCGATTCGTCGTACCGTGACCATTGAAGATGTGGGCAACTCAGCAGCATTCCTGTGTTCTGACCTGTCTGCCGGCATCTCTGGCGAAGTCGTTCACGTTGATGGTGGCTTCAGCATCGCGGCAATGAACGAGCTGGAACTGAAATAATCTTTCAGACCTCCTCTGTGGGCGGCGCGATGTCGCCCATGATTTTTTCCCCCTCCCGTCAGCTACTCCCTGTCATATATACTTTTCTGATATTTATTATCACGTAACAATCTTTCATCCCCTCATCAGCTTACGCCAGGATATTGCAGCGCAAACGATCCGGCGGACGAACATAACGACGTATCCGGGTCGCCACTTTTTTGACCAAGGAACGCCCATGGAACAACGCCGAATTGAAGGCAAAAGCCACTGGTATCATGAAACGCAGTCCAGCACCTATCCGCAAGATGTTCTCCCGCTGGTGCCAGAAGCAGCAGACGTCGAAGACAGTTTTTTGCTGGACCTGGCGATACCGGAAGTCGCGCTGTTACCCTTTCAGTCCTGGTTAGAACCTGCCCGTGAACTTGCTCACCTTCTCTTCCCTGCTGATGTTGACCTAAATTCGTTACATACGTTCAGCGCCTATGAACGAATGAGTACCGCCTTAACTGTCGCTCAGGTTTACGGCATCCAACGATTGTGTAACCACTACGCAGCGCGTTTGACCCCGCTACCAGGCCCGGACTCCTCCCGTGAGAGTAATCACCGGCTGGCACAAATTACCCAGTATGCTCGCCAACTTGCCAGTTCTCCCGCCGTGATTGGCGCACGCGATCGCCAGCATCTTGATGACGTTGGATTAACAACCTGCGATATCATCTTGATTAATCAGGTCATCGGCTTTGTCGGTTTTCAGGCCCGTGTCGTGGCGGTCCTTCAGGCTTATTTTGGCCATCCCTTGCGTCGCATACCGGGCCTTGATATTCAGCAATACGCGCAGGCCGCTATTTTTAACAACGCCGATGCACAATGGCAAATGGCCGCATTCCCGATAGACGTCATCCCGCCTCGCGAGGCTTCACCAGGCAGCGTTGACCAAAACGGGCGCATCCCGGATTTACAAACGCTCGCGCCGCTGCTGGCACATTCACCGACGATACTGGCTTTACTCAGATCATTGCTGACCAGTACGCTATGTACAGATACACCGTCGAGGGCGTTTTCTCTCGCCACACTGCTGACATCACGCATTAACGGCAGCGTGGCATGCTTTAATGAACAGGCCCTCACAGCTCATCAACTGGCGGACTTCATCACGATACTGCGTCTGGATGAACGCGAATTGCAGCGCTGGGAACAACGACATCCGGTTGAGCGCGCTACCCTGCAAGCGGTACAATGGCTAACCCGGGCGCCCGACCGTTTTAGCGCCGCACTGTTAACCCCGTTATTTGAACAGGGTACCTCATCGGAACAGGCTATTAACTTACTGGCCTGGAGTGGATTGTGCGGATGGTTGAATCGCTTGAAAATCGCGCTGGGCGAGACTCACTAACCACTCCGCTCATTGAAAGAGCGCTTGCTGCGACTGGCAGTTTCGCGTAAAACTGTCAGCCGCTCTTTTGGCCACGAAAATAGACAATTATGCTTCAGGACAACCCGCTGCTAGCGCAGCTTAAACAGCAACTACATTCCCAGACGCCGCGTGCTGAAGGGGTGGTAAAAGCCACGGAAAAAGGCTTTGGCTTCCTGGAAGTCGATGCACAAAAAAGCTATTTCATTCCACCGCCGCAGATGAAAAAAGTGATGCATGGTGACCGCATTGTCGCGGTGATCCATAGCGAAAAAGATCGCGAATCTGCCGAGCCGGAAGAACTGGTTGAACCGTTCCTGACGCGTTTTGTGGGTAAAGTTCAGGGTAAGAACGATCGTCTGTCCATTGTGCCAGATCATCCGTTACTGAAAGACGCTATCCCCTGCCGCGCTGCTCGCGGTGTGGATCATGAATTTAAGGAAGGTGACTGGGCCGTCGCAGAAATGCGTCGCCATCCGCTGAAAGGCGACCGCACCTTCTACGCTGAATTAACCCAGTTCATCACCTTTGCTGACGATCATTTCGTCCCCTGGTGGGTCACGCTGGCGCGCCACAATCTTGAAAAAGAAGCACCTAACGGCGTAGCCACCGAAATGCTGGATGAAGGTCTGGAACGTCAGGATCTTACCGCACTGAACTTCGTCACCATTGACAGTGCCAGCACCGAAGATATGGACGATGCGCTGTACGCCGAGGAACTGGCAGATGGCAAACTGCAATTAACCGTCGCCATTGCCGATCCTACCGCCTGGATTGCCGAAGGCAGCAAGCTGGATAACACTGCTAAAATTCGCGCGTTCACCAACTATCTCCCGGGCTTCAATATCCCGATGTTACCGCGTGAACTGTCAGACGACCTCTGCTCGCTGCGGGCTAACGAAGTCCGTCCGGTGCTCGCTTGCCGCATGACCATTGCGGCTGACGGCACTATTGAAGACGACATCACCTTCTTCACGGCGACCATCGAATCCAAAGCGAAACTGGCCTATGACAACGTGTCTGACTGGCTGGAAGGGAATAATGGCTGGCAGCCTGAAAACGACGAGATTGCCGAGCAGATCCGTCTGTTGCAGCGTATCTGCATGAGCCGTGGCGAGTGGCGTCATAACCACGCCCTGGTGTTTAAAGATCGCCCGGATTACCGCTTTGTACTGGGTGAAAAAGGTGAAGTGCTGGATATCGTGGCGGAACCGCGTCGCATTGCTAATCGTATCGTGGAAGAGTCGATGATTGCGGCAAACATCTGCGCCGCGCGCGTTCTTCGCGACAAACTAGGCTTCGGGATTTATAACGTACACATGGGGTTCGATCCGGCGAATGCTGAAGCGTTGGCCGCCCTGCTGAAAACCCATGGTATGCACGTGGATGCCGAAGAGGTGTTGACGCTGGAAGGCTTCTGCAAACTGCGTCGTGAACTGGATGCTCAACCTTCTGGTTTCCTCGATAGCCGTATTCGCCGTTTCCAGTCCTACGCTGAAATCAGCGTCGAGCCAGGTCCGCACTTTGGCCTGGGCCTGGAGGCATACGCCACCTGGACCTCACCTATCCGTAAGTATGGCGATATGATCAACCATCGCCTGTTAAAAGCGGTAATTAAAGGCGAAACCATCGCTCGACCACAGGACGACATCACGATACAGATGACGGAACGCCGTCGCCTGAACCGGATGGCCGAACGTGACGTCGGTGACTGGTTATACGCCCGCTTCCTGAGTGACAAAGCCGGGACTGACACCCGTTTTGCGGCTGAAATCATCGATGTCAGCCGCGGCGGTATGCGGGTGCGCTTAGTCGACAATGGCGCCGTCGCGTTTATCCCGGCACCGTTCCTGCACGCGGTCCGTGATGAACTGGTGTGCAGCCAGGAAAACGGCACGGTACAGATCAAAGGTGACGTGGTTTACAAGGTCACTGACGTGATCGACGTGACCATCGCAGAAGTGCGAATGGAAACCCGCAGCGTTATCGCACGTCCAGCCGCGTAGCACCACTAAACTCAACGGCCTTTCTCTTTTTGTGAAAGGTCGTTTTCTTTTCCCCCTGATACGCCGCCACGCACTACACTTCCTTCATCCAGTCCAAATTATTTTTACTCTTTTCAGGTCTGCTGACTTTGCTTTTTCCTGAATCTGGATTACACATAAATATATAAATAAAACAATATGTTCAGCCATAATCACCCTGTATGAATCATGGCTACCCTTACTTTTGAGGCTCTATGCGCTTTAAACGGGATAGTACACATCATGAAAGACGTTCGGGAGTTGGTAACGTTGTATAGCTTTGTGGGTTCTCACAACCCCTACTGGCGTTTGTCAGAGGAGTGTAACATCCTGCATTTCTCTATTGACGAAACGGCCGCAGCAGA
This sequence comes from Citrobacter sp. KH_055_1, assembly GCF_057838705.1. Taxonomy (NCBI): domain Bacteria; kingdom Pseudomonadati; phylum Pseudomonadota; class Gammaproteobacteria; order Enterobacterales; family Enterobacteriaceae; genus Citrobacter; species Citrobacter sp. KH_055_1. Next base: position 2,108,527 of record NZ_CM174473.1, on the reverse strand, counting down.
ACAAACCATCGAATTATCACCGGAACAAGCCGATCGCATTCGGGAAATGACAGTGATTACATCCAGTCTGCTGATGACCCTTCCCATCGATACGGATGACATTCCCGTGCACCTTGTCGGGCGAAAAATTAATAAACGTGAATGGGCTGGTAGCGCATCAGCTTGGGACGACACCCCATCTGTAGCACGCGATCTGGCACAAGGATTATCCTTTGCCGAACAGGTCGTATCGGAAGCCAATTCAGTTATCGTGATACTTGACCGACAGGGTAACATTCAACGTTTTAATCGGTTATGCGAAGAATACACCGGACTAAGAGAACGTGAAGTGATCGGGCAAAGCGTCTTCACGCTGTTTATGAGCCGTCGTGAAGCTGCGGCATCAAGACGCAATATTGACGTTTTTTTTCGTGAAGGCAACTCGTATGAAGTCGAGCGCTGGGTTAACACCTGTAAGGGTCAGCGCCTGTTCCTGTTTCGTAATAAATTTGTGCATAACGGCAGCGGTAAGAACGAAATATTTCTGATCTGTTCCGGGACCGATATTACCGAAGAACGGCGCGCCCAGGAGCGACTTCGCGTGTTGGCGAACACCGACTCCATCACTGGGTTACCCAACCGTAACGCCATTCATGAGTTGATTAGCGAAGCGATTGATAACGCGGGCGACACGCAGGTCGGCATTATTTATCTCGACCTCGATAACTTCAAAAAGGTCAACGATGCCTACGGGCATATGTTTGGCGACCAGCTTTTACAGAGTGTCTCGCTGGCCATCCTAAGTTGCCTCGAAGATAACCAGTTACTGGCGCGCTTCGGTGGTGATGAGTTTATCGTCCTCGCGACGGGAACCTCCCAGGGGGCGCTGGAGGCCACGGCCTCGCGCATTCTGACCCGTCTGCGGCTACCGTTCCGCATTGGCCTGATTGAAGTGTATACCGGCTGTTCTATCGGCATTTCCCTGGCACCCCAGCATGGTAATGACAGCGAAAACGTCATTCGCAACGCGGATACCGCCATGTATACCGCCAAAGAAGGCGGACGTGGGCAGTTTTGCGTGTTCTCCCCTGAAATGAATCAGCGGGTGTTCGAGTATCTGTGGCTGGATACCAACCTGCGTAAGGCGCTGGAAAACGATCAGTTGCTGATCCACTACCAGCCCAAAATAACCTGGCGGGGTGAAGTCCGCAGCCTGGAGGCGCTGGTCCGCTGGCAGTCGCCAGAGCGTGGGTTAATTCCGCCGCTGGAATTTATTTCTTACGCCGAAGAATCAGGGCTTATCGTCCCGCTGGGGCGCTGGGTGATTCTGGACGTTGTGCGCCAGGTGGCGAAGTGGCGCGATAAGGGAATCAATCTGCGCGTGGCGGTAAACGTCTCGGCGCGTCAACTGGCCGATCAAACACTGTTCACCGATCTGAAGCAGGTTCTCCACGATCTGAATTTTGAGTATTGCCCCATTGACGTCGAGTTAACAGAAAGCAGTTTAATTGAGAATGAACAGCTAGCACTGTCCGTTATTCAGCAGTTTAGTCAGCTTGGCGCCCAGATCCATTTGGATGATTTTGGCACAGGATACTCTTCACTTTCCCAGCTTGCCCGCTTCCCGCTCGATGCGATTAAACTGGACCAGACCTTCGTCAGGGATATCCACAAACAATCAATTTCACAGTCGCTGGTACGCGCCATTGTTGCGGTGGCGCAAGCGCTAAATCTACAGGTGATTGCTGAAGGCGTGGAAAGTGCGAAAGAGGATGCCTTTCTGACCAAGAATGGTGTCAATGAGCGTCAGGGATTTTTGTTCGCTAAGCCAATGCCAGCTGCCGCGTTTGAACGTTGGTATAAGCGACATCTGAATAAAAAAATGCGCTAACCATGCAGGAATACTCGTCGAGAAATAGCGAAGAATGTACATTCCGTGACTATCGTATCTGTCTGTAATCACGGAATATATAATATTCTCCGATCATGTCGGTTAATACTATTTTTCCCTTCTCTTTTGTGATGATTTTCTGCATCATGAAATTCTAAATTTTTTGACACCAGGATGATGACCATGTCTGATATCGACGCAAAACGACTGGCCGAACGCATTGATACCGTACTGGATATCCTTGTTGCAGGTGACTCTCATTCAGCCATCCACAATCTCGAAATCCTCAAGGCTGAACTGTTAAGCACGGTCAACGAAGAAACAGCGCCAGTGTCAAAAAAACACAAAGCCCCGTGGGAGATCTGACGGCTTTGTACTTGTTATGTGGTTGCTGATATCAGACTGCTGATAACGTAACCTCCGTTTAATGTCCGATACGATACCGCTATAAAAATTAATACTATGAATTCCCGACAACAATCTATTTTGCAGATGGTGACCGATAAAGGCCAGATGAGCGTATCTGAGCTTGCCAAAATCACCGGTGTCTCTGAAGTGACGATTCGACAGGATCTGAACACGCTGGAAAAACAGAGTTATTTACGCCGTGCGCATGGTTTCGCAGTGTCACTGAATAGCGACGATGTTGAAACGCGTATGATGACCAACTTCACCCTGAAACGTGAACTGGCTGAGTTTGCCGCCTCACTGGTCAATCCTGGTGAATCCGTATTTATTGAAAACGGTAGCAGTAATGCACTGCTGGCCAGAACGCTGGCGGAACAAAAAGACGTCACTATCATTACGGTCAGCAGCTATATCGCTCACCTGCTGAAAGAAACACCCTGCGAAGTAATCCTCCTCGGCGGGATCTATCAGAAAAAAAGCGAAAGCATGGTTGGGCCATTAACGCGTCAGTTTATCCAGCAGGTTCACTTTAGTAAGGCTTTTATTGGAATCGATGGCTGGCAGCCTGAAACCGGCTTCACCGGCCGTGACATGATGCGTTCAGACGTGGTCAATGCAGTGCTGGAAAAAGGCTCAGAGGTGATTGTGCTCACCGACAGCTCGAAGTTTGACGCCATTCATCCGTACACACTAGGTCCGTTGGAGCGATTCAATCGTGTCGTCACTGATGCAAAACTCAGCGCCAGCGTGCAAATGCAACTAGAGCATTCAGGACTAATCGTTAACATCATCGATACCCACGCATAATACATCACCAGATGATTTGTCTGTCGGCAAATCATCTTCTCTCTGAGACTTATCCGACCGTCCAATTAAGACTTTTTACCTGTTGTTAACAGGGTAATGTCGTAAAATTAATGTTAGCGATATAACAGGAACACACTCTCATCAACAGATGATTGATGGTCATGCCCTGCGCTAAACGGTTTCACGGAAATACCTTTAATGACCTTAATTTCACGCTATCATTAAAGAGACTGGATTCCGTGAATCAATCATTCAGGAGAAAGTATTATGTTAGTAACGAGCAAAAAAATGACCGCTGCCATTCTGGCGATTACTCTGGCTATGTCTTTGAGTGCCTGCTCTAACTGGTCTAAACAAGACCGCAACACCGCCATTGGTGCGGGTGCAGGTGCCATTGGTGGTGCAGTCCTGACGGACGGCAGTACGCTGGGTACGCTGGGTGGTGCTGCAGTAGGTGGTATTATCGGCCACCAGGTGGGTAAATAATCTACGGTTGACCGGCTCGATATAATAATACGTTTACTTTTTCGCGACCGTACTATTTACATTACTAATAATAAAGCCACGAATATTTTCGTGGCTTTTTTTATTAGCCGCCAGCCAGTTTAACTTTCAAGCCTTTGGCTTCCAGCAAGGATTTAATCAGGTCGCGTTTATCGCCTTGTATTTCAATGACGCCCTCTTTCACGGCCCCACCACAGCCACATTTTTTCTTTAACTCGGCTGCTAATTTGGTTAGCTCTGAGTCGTCCAGATCAATACCGGTAATCAGGCAAACGCCCTTTCCTTTTCGACCGCTGGTCTGGCGTTGAATTCGCACAATACCATCGCCTTTTGGACGTTCTGTCACCGCTTTAGGTTCGTCAATTCGTCCGGACTCAGTCGAGTAGACCAGACGAGAGTTAGCGTCGCTCATTTACGCTCCTCGTTTCAGTGAGGTGTTGATCGCCTTCAGCGTCTGGGCCGGATCCGCCGACTGCGTGACCGGACGACCAATCACCATATAATCCACACCCGCTGACAGTGCCTGCTGTGGCGTCATAATGCGGCGCTGATCGCCCGCTTCACTGCCTTCAGGACGAATACCAGGCGTTACCAGCTTAAACGCCTGACCAAACTCTTGTTTGAATCGTACCGCTTCCTGTGCAGAACAGACAACGCCGTCCAGCCCGCAGTTTTGCGTTAACCGTGCCAGTCTTTCTGCATGCTCCGCAGGTGACAACGTCACTCCCAGATCGGCAAGGTCGCTGGCTTCCATGCTGGTCAGCACCGTCACGGCAATTAACAACGGCGCATCGTTACCAAATGGTACCAAGGCTTCACGAGCCGCCGTCATCATCCGTGCCCCACCCGAAGCATGAACGTTAACCATCCACACGCCAAGGTCTGCCGCAGCCGCTACGGCATGTGCCGTGGTATTGGGGATGTCGTGGAATTTCAGGTCCAGAAATACGTCAAATCCACGCTGTTGCAGGTCGCGCACCAATTGAGGTCCAAAAAGCGTGAACATCTCTTTGCCCACTTTCAAACGGCAATCACGGGGATCAATTCTGTCGACAAATGCCAATGCTTTATCGCGATTATTGTAGTCCAGAGCGACAACGACAGGAGAATCAGTAACAGCACGGGGAGAAGATGAAGCAGTAAACGTCATAACCAGACCTTCCTGAAGATGGGCACCTTTCGGCACAAAATGGGTAAACGGCGTGCATTCTACCTGTGGTCATAGGAAATTAACAGATTCGATTACATCACTGCCTGGCGATGTGGCACGGAGGCTAAATGTGCAGGATGTTATTAAACAATAAGGATGTTGTAACTAAAGTCGGTATTTTTTTAATTACAAACCGTCAAGACCGCGAATTGGCTTAATGGTTGACCATGAACGGCACGATGGGCAATGCCAGTACAGCGTGTAGGCGGTAAATCCGCATTTCTGGCAGCGGTAGCGCGGCTTACTGCGAACCTGTTCGCCGACCATATCCCGTAACACCATCAGACTCTCTTTAGCACGCCCTTCCTCGGCCTCATTGAGGTGATAGTCCATTAGTTTGTGGAAGACGCGCATCGTCGGATGACGCTGCAACTGACGGGTGATATAAACCTGCGCGGTATCGCTGCCCTCACGCGCTTCGAGGATATCCGCCAACATCAGCTCAGCGGCGGCACCGGTATTTTCCTCAACGGCGCGGCGTAAGAACTCCGCCCATTCATCGTTCTTACCAAGTTGCTGGTAGCAACTCTGTAGCATGTCCAGCGTTTCGCTGACCAGCTCTTTGTCCTGGGAAATTACGCGCTGCAGGCTTTCGACCGCCTTCGCATAGTCCCCTTTCATCATGTACACGCGTCCCATCATGATGGAAACCCGCGCACTGTTTTTGTCGGCGGCAGCCCCTTTTTTTAACAACGTCATGGCGCGGTCCATGTCGTCGCTGCCCAGTTGCTGAAGGGCCAGTTCGCAGTAGAAGTGTGCGATCTCAATTCGCTGCTTATCTTTACCGAGCTTCACCAGGCGTTCCGCAACGTCAATGGCTTTTTGCCACTCACTGGTTGCCTGATAGATCTGCAACAGCTGTTGCAACGCACCCACGCGGAAATCGGTTTCATCGGTAAGCTGATTGAACATGTCTTCAGCGCGGTCATACAGACCTGCGGCCATGTAATCGCGACCGAGTTGTTGAACCGCCAGCAAACGCTGTTCGTAGGTCAATGACGCACTTTCCATCAACGTTTGATGGATGCGGATAGCGCGATCGACTTCACCGCGCGAGCGGAACAGGTTTCCGAGGGTGAGATGAGCCTCAACGGTGCCGGTATCCTCTTTCAACATATCGAGGAACAGATCCACCGCTTTATCTTGTTGGTTGCTCAGAAGGAAGTTAACCCCGGCGACATAGTCACGCGACAGACGGTTAGCTTCGTCCTGTTTTGTTTGTTGCGCACTTCTGCGACCCATATACCACCCATAGGCAGCGGCTACAGGTAACAGCAGAAACAACAACTCCAGCATAAATAATTATTCCTTCACAACCGACGAATCGGCAGAAACCGCAACGTCGGTCGCAGGCGCAAGCTGGTTTTCCAGTCGTTTGATTTTACGTTCGGCACGCACAAGAGACACGCGAACCCTCAGCCAGAAAAGGCCGCAAATTAACCAACCAATCGCAAATCCTGCAGCAAACAACACGGCAAGCAGCGTAGAAATACGATATTCACCTTGGGCCAGCAGGTAGTTAAACGTTACCTGTTGATCGTTTTGCGCACCTAATGTCACCGAAATAACAAAAATCGCCAACACCAGTAAGAAAATGAGTAAATATTTCACATTACTTCCCGTTATGTGGTTTGAGCGAATAAATCGTGTACAACTTACCGCGTTGAGCCCTTTAAATTACCATTTTCACGACGAGTGCGAAATGGAAAAGCGCTTTAGTCTTTATGATTTAAGGGCAAAACACGAAAAATCAATCACGGTCAGCTTTCTTGTTCACGCTGCGCGATTTCTTGTTGCTCCTGAACCGGCGGTGTTAATGGCCCACAGACCCGTTGTGCAAGCCATGTCGCCAACGTAACCAGCAGCCATGATATCAACGTCGCCACGACTAAATCTCGCGGCCAGTGCATGCCCAGTAACAAACGACTGCCCATTACACCCGTCGCCCAGACCAGCAAGAAAACAATCGTCAGCGTACGTCTACGCGGCCATAATAGCCCCACGGCCAGTAACGCCCAACTGGCGGCAAACATCGTATGACCAGAGGGAAATGCGAAACCCGTCTCTTTTTGCCAGTGTTTACGTAAAAAGGTCGGGATATCCTGCTGTCCTGATAATTGCTCTTTGACTAAGTGTCCGCGCTCTTTACGCTTTAAAGTGTAGAACTCATCAACAGGGACATGGTGCGTTTTTTCCAGCCAAACCACAAAAGGTCGTGGCTCCTGCACCCTTTCTTTTACCCATGACTTGACCCCCTGGCCGATCAAAATTGCCGCGGCAAGGATGGCGAACAGCATCATCGCGGCTTTCAGACGAAATCTCAGACACCACAAAAACCACACACACAGGGACACATGAGTAATGATTCCCCAGGGTTGCGTCACCGTTTCCGTTATCCAGTATAAGGATTTTAACCACCAGACATTGTTCCCTGGCTGCCAACTCCAGCCAGACACCCACATGGACACTGGCATAATCAACAACAGAACAGCACCTACGGCGGTTCGCTTTGCGATAGAAAGCATTGCATCTCCTTTCGTCGATAAGTCTCACAATCATAACTGAAAAAATTGCGCGCCGGGAAAATTGACAATTTTGTGCCATTGCAAATACGAATGCGCTGTCGCCATTAGGCGAACGCCGTCGCCTTATGGCAAAATAGTGCCATACAGAAGCCAATAGGCGACGGCACGGCGAGTGCCAGCGTAATCTGGAGAAATACATGCAGCTTAAACGTGTGGCAGAAGCCAAACTGCCAACCCCTTGGGGTGATTTCCTGATGGTGGGATTTGAAGAACTGGCAACCGGGCACGATCATGTCGCGCTGGTATTTGGCGATATTTCGGGTCAAACACCGGTCCTGGCACGCGTCCATTCCGAATGTCTGACTGGCGATGCGCTTTTCAGCCTGCGTTGCGATTGCGGTTTCCAACTGGAAGCCGCGCTCACGCACATTGCTGAAGAGGGACGCGGTATCCTGCTTTACCATCGTCAGGAAGGTCGCAACATCGGCCTGCTGAATAAGATCCGCGCCTATGCGTTGCAAGATCAAGGCTACGATACCGTTGAAGCCAACCACCAGTTAGGTTTTGCTGCCGATGAGCGCGACTTCACCCTGTGCGCAGATATGTTTAAGCTGCTGGGCGTAGATGCAGTACGACTGCTGACCAATAATCCGAAGAAAGTTGAGATTCTGACCGAAGCTGGGATCAATATTGTCGAACGCGTGCCGCTGATCGTGGGCCGGAACCCGAAAAATGCGCATTATCTGGATACCAAAGCCGCCAAAATGGGCCATTTATTGAGCGAATAATCGCCCGGTAATTGCACATGCACCTGCCCCATGAAAAGCCTGCTTACGCAGGCTTTTTCACTTTTTACTTCAGCATATTACGAATCACATAGTGCAAAATACCGTCGTTCTGGTAGTAGGTTAACTCCGTCGCAGTATCGATACGACAGCGGCACATAATCACCTCTTTGCTGCCATCTGCGCGCATCATATTCACCGCAATTGTGGCGCCCGGTTGAATTGTTTGTAAATCCGTAATATCAATCACTTCCTCACCGGTGAGTCCCAACGTTTTACGCGTCACCCCTTGCGGGAACTCCAGCGGCAGGATCCCCATACCAATCAGGTTGGAACGGTGAATTCGCTCAAACGATTCTGCGATGACCACGCGAATACCCAGTAAACGTGGGCCTTTCGCTGCCCAGTCGCGACTGGAGCCTGATCCGTATTCCTTACCGGCAATCACCGCCAGCGGCACGCTCTCCTGCTGATAACGCATGGCCGCATCGTAAATGGCTACCACTTCCGTCCCCGGTAAATGGCGAGTCATCCCGCCTTCAATTCCCGGCACCATTTCATTGCGGATACGAATGTTGGCAAAAGTACCTCGCATCATCACTTCATGATTTCCACGTCGTGAACCATAGGAGTTAAAATCCCGGCGTTCAACGCCGTGGCTCTGCAAATAGCGTCCTGCCGGGCTGTCCGCCTTAATGCTGCCAGCGGGGGAAATATGATCTGTGGTCACCGAGTCACCCAGCATCGCCAATATACGCGCCCCATGAATATCGTTTACCGGAGCCGGCGTAGCCTGCATGCCCTCGAAGAACGGTGACAGGCGAATATAGGTCGAGTCAGACTGCCAGCCGTAGGTGTCGACACGATCAACATTGATCGATTTCCATTCCGGCGTGCCTTCAAACACTTCCGCATACTCTTTGTGGAACATCTCCGTGGATACCTGCTCGACGGCGCGGGCAATTTCCCGTGCAGAAGGCCAGATATCTTTCAGATATACGGGGTCACCTTTTTTATCGTGCCCGAGCGGATCTTTGGTCAGGTTAATGTTCATATTGCCCGCCAGCGCGTAAGCGACCACCAGTGGCGGAGAGGCCAGCCAGTTCGTTTTCACTAACGGATGAATGCGTCCTTCAAAGTTACGGTTACCGGAAAGTACCGCCCCCACCGTCAGGTCACCTTTTTTAATCGCCGTTTCAATAGGATCGGGTAACGGCCCAGAGTTACCAATACAGGTGGTACAACCATAGCCAACCAGATTGAACCCCAGTTCATCAAGGTACGGGGTCAGCCGGGCCTGCGCCAGATAGTCAGACACCACTTTTGATCCCGGTGCTAGCGAGGCTTTGACCCATGGTTGACGTTTCAGACCAAGAGTGACCGCTTTTTTCGCCAGTAAGCCCGCCGCCATCAGCACGCTCGGGTTTGAGGTGTTGGTACAGGAGGTAATAGCCGCAATCACCACCGCACCGTCTGGCAGCTGGTATTGATGACCGTTCAGAACATAGTCGACCGGCTGACTGTCTTTGTGCGAACTGTTCAGCTCAAGCTCATTGCTTGCCGCAAATGCTTTCGGGACATCCCCCAGCGCGACGCGATCCTGCGGACGCTTCGGTCCGGCCAGGCTGGCTTCCACATCGGCCATGTCCAGTTCCAGTGAACTGGTAAAGATCGGCGCATCGCCCGTATTACGCCACATTCCCTGCGCTTTGGCGTAGGACTCAACCAGCTCAACTTGCTCTTCGCTGCGACCGCTCAGGCGCATGTATTCGAGCGTGACGCCATCAATGGGGAAGAAACCGCAGGTCGCACCATACTCCGGTGCCATATTGGCAATGGTGGCACGGTCTGCCAGCGGCAGCGTGTCGAGGCCATCACCATAGAATTCAACAAATTTACCGACCACACCGTGCTTACGCAGCATCTGGGTCACGGTCAGGACCAGATCGGTGGCGGTGATCCCCTCACGTAGTTTTCCATCCAGCTTGAAGCCAACGACATCCGGGATCAGCATTGAGACCGGTTGCCCCAGCATCGCGGCTTCTGCTTCAATTCCGCCCACGCCCCACCCCAGTACACCAAGGCCGTTAATCATCGTAGTGTGGGAGTCGGTACCAACCAGCGTGTCCGGGTAAGCCACCCACTCGCCATCCTGCAATTCACTCCACACCGCTTTTCCCAGGTATTCGAGGTTAACCTGGTGGCAGATCCCCGTCCCCGGCGGTACAACGCTGAAGCGGCTGAATGCCTGCTGCCCCCATTTCAGAAACACATAGCGCTCGTGGTTACGCTCCATTTCCAGGCGAACGTTCTCTTCGAACGCATCATCATCACCGAAGTGGTCTACCGTCACCGAGTGGTCAATCACCAGATCAACAGGTGAAAGCGGGTTCACTTTAGCCGTATCACCGCCGAGGCGTTTAACCGCTTCGCGCATGGCCGCCAGATCGACCACCGCCGGAACGCCGGTAAAATCCTGCATCAGTACACGGGCGGGTCGATAGGCAATCTCGCGATCGGCATGGGCATTGTCCAGCCATCGAGCCAGAGAATGAATATCTTCTTCAGTAACTGAATCACCGTCCTGCCAGCGCAGCAGGTTTTCCAGCAAGACTTTTAGCGATTTGGGTAGACGGGTGATATCACCCAATGATTTGGCAGCCAGCGGCAAACTGTAGTAGCGGTAGGTTTTATCTTTAACCTGCAATGTGTCCTTACTGGCTTCGCGTAGGGTCGACGACATAGCTCCTCCTTAAATGACAGGGTGGCATCCCCTGACTTTTCTCAGGGTTAGTATTAAAGATAACACAAACAAAATGTAACGCTTTGATAACAACTCAAATTGATAAAAGCGGAGAAGCATAAATGGCGATACAAGGGGATTACGGCGTGAAGGTGGAATTACGTCATTCACTCTTCAATACGGTGAACTAATTCTAATGAAGATATAGCCAAAATAATTAGAGCGGCATGAAGGCGGCAAGTGAGTGAATCGCCAGGAGCATAGATAACTATGTGACTGGGGTGAACGAACGGAAATAACGCACATGCTGCTTTAAGTATGACGGCTATAAAACGCGGGTTAATTATTGTTTCTGTTCTTCATCTTCATCAAATAGATCAATAAAAGCCTGCTGTGCCGGGGAAAGTTGCCACGCGTCAGGAATATTCTTTCTACATTCAGTAGTCGCATCCTGCGCTGGCTCATTGTCTTGCTGAGAAGGTGTAGACGTGGGTTGCTGCTGTTGCACGGACATGACTAACTCCACACATTCCAAACCACGAGCGCAACAACAATCCAGAACAGGACTGAACCGAGAAAGACCGTGAACCATGCTTTACGTTTCAGCGCGGGATCCCGGCGTGCTGGCTGGTTTCCAGAAGGCATCGCTAACCTCATACTATCGAAATCACTTATCATATTGGCACCAAACGATTGGTACAATTAATCATCAGATAAGAGAAATCCTAAAGAAAAAGGCGTGAAAAAGCCAGTTAATTTTCGAATCCTGGGCCGTGAATAAATCAATTGTTTGATCCGATTTAAATATTTGACAGGGTTTTGAGCAGATTTTCTAATTTAAAACTACTTTGGCGAACATTCTCCTTAAATAATATGCGGTTAATGTAACTAATTCAGATTTGCCCGTCGGTAGCGTTTTTCATACTGAGATACCGACGAGCGCTGGCCCGTTATTATTTTTCCGGCAATTTAATATCTTTAAACATTGCTTCAATGTCATCGTTAGAACGTAACGCGACCGCCGTATCCACTACATCGCGCGTCAGATGCGGCGCAAAACGCTGAATAAAATCATACATGTAACTGCGCAGGAACGTACTACGACGAAAACCGATTTTGGTGGTGCTATGGCTAAAGACATCATGCGCATCAACCCGTACCAAATCCGGATCGGAAATCGGATCGACCGCCATGCTGGCAATCACGCCCACGCCCAGTCCGAGTCGCACATAGGTTTTAATAACATCCGCGTCGGTCGCGGTAAAGACAATACGCGGCTCCAGACCCGCGCGGTTAAACGCGGTGTCGAGTTCTGAACGTCCGGTAAAGCCAAAGGTGTACGTCACCAGCGGGTATTGCGCCAGTTCTTCAATCGACACGGAGGATTTACCCGCCAGCGGATGGTCCGGCGTGACAACAATCGAACGATTCCAGTGGTAGCACGGCAGCATCACCAGATCGTCGTACAGGTGCAGCGCTTCGGTTGCAATGGCAAAATCTGCGTTGCCTTTCGACACGGCTTCCGCAATTTGGGTCGGCGAGCCCTGATGCATATGCAAAGAGACGCGAGGATAACGCTCAATAAAGCCTTTAATCACGTTAGGCAGCGCATAGCGCGCCTGGGTGTGGGTGGTCGCAATATACAGCGAGCCTTTGTCCGGCCAGGTATGTTCACCGGCAACCGACTTAATGGCATCTACCTTAGACAGAACTTCGCGCGCAATACGAATGACTTCCTGCCCTGCCGGGGTAACCTGCGTAAGGTGTTTACCGCTACGGGCAAAAATCTGGATACCCAGTTCGTCTTCCAGCATACGAACTTGCTTACTGATACCCGGTTGAGAGGTATAGAGCCCTTCGGCCGTTGAGGAGACATTAAGGTTGTGGTTAACCACCTCAACAATATAGCGAAGTTGCTGTAATTTCATGTTAGACCATCCAGATTAGCGGCATCAGACCATCGTTTATGAGCAGGCTGAATCGCGCTGCTAATACGATTTAATAATAAAAAGTTTGTTAACTATAACCACTATATCATTTTAATCAGAGCTGTATAGATACCGTCACCTATAAAAAAGGGCCGCTTACGCGACCCTTTAAGGCGATGTCAAACTGTCGGGCTGTTACTTCTTGCCTTCTACCCATTTACCGTCAACAAAGAATGCAGACCAGCCGGTCGCCTTACCGTCTTTCTCGGCAGACACATACTGCTGCTTGGTTTTACGGCTAAAACGCACCATCGCTTTGTTGCCATCCGGATCGGTCTGCGGCGCATCGGCAAGGTAGCGCAGTTTTTCCGGCAGACGATCGCGGAAGCGGTACAGCTCTTCCACTAACGGCGCACGCGTCTCACGCGATTTCGGGAAGGTATTCGCCGCCAGGAAGATACCTGCTGCGCCATCACGTAACACGAAATACGCGTCCGATTTTTCACACGGCAATTCCGGCAGTGGAACCGGATCTTCCTTCGGTGGCGCAACTTCGCCATTACGCAGGATCTTACGGGTGTTTTTACACTCGTCGTTAGTACACGCCATGTATTTACCGAAACGCCCCATTTTCAGGTGCATTTCAGAACCACATTTCTCGCACTCGACGATCGGACCGTCGTAGCCCTTGATGCGGAACTCGCCTTCTTCGATTTCGTAACCGTCGCAAGTTGGGTTGTTACCACACACATGCAGCTTACGTTTTGGATCGATGAGGTAGCTGTCCATCGCCGTGCCACACTTCTGGCAACGGCGCTTCGCGCGTAACGCGTTAGTTTCCGCGTCATCGCCTTCCAGCACGTTCAGCACTTCGTTTTCCGGCACCAGGTTAATGGTGGTTTTGCAGCGCTCTTTTGGTGGCAGCGCGTAACCGGAACAACCGAGGAATACACCGGTACTGGCGGTACGGATACCCATCTGACGACTACAGGTTGGACAGTCGATGCTGGTCAGAACCATCTGGTTCGGACGCATACCGCCCTCTTCAGGATCTTTCTCGGCTTTATCGAGTTGCTGAGTAAAATCACTGAAGAAGTTGTCGAGCACGCCCTTCCATTCGGCTTCGTGTTTCGCCACCTGGTCGAGACTGTTTTCCATCTGCGCGGTGAAATCGTAGTTCATCAATTCGCGGAAGTTTTCTTCCAGGCGGTCGGTGACGATTTCACCCATTTTTTCTGCGTAGAAACGACGGTTCTCAACACGGACATAGCCGCGATCCTGAATCGTAGAGATGATCGACGCATAGGTAGATGGACGACCGATACCGCGCTTTTCAAGCTCTTTAACCAGTGACGCTTCGCTGAAGCGCGCAGGCGGTTTGGTAAAGTGCTGTGCGGGGGTCAGTTCAACCAATGTCAGCACATCGCCTTTATCCACCGCCGGTAAGATACGATCTTCATCGCCTTTACGCAGGGCTGGCATGACCTTAGTCCAGCCATCAAACCGCAGAATACGACCGCGCGCCTTCAGGCGGTAATCACCTGCGCCAACGGTCAGCGTGGTGGAGTCATATTTAGCTGGCGTCATCTGACAGGCGACAAACTGACGCCAGATCAGCTGATACAGTTTTTGCGCATCAGCTTCCATATCTTTCAGCGATTCAGCCAGTACGGCGACGTCTGAAGGACGGATGGCTTCGTGCGCTTCCTGCGAGTTTTCTTTACTGGCGTACTGGTTTGCGCTCTCCGGCAAATACTTTTTACCAAAGTTTTCGCCGATGTAATCGCGGACCATAGAAACCGCATCCTGGCTCAGGTTGGTTGAGTCAGTACGCATATAGGTGATGTAGCCCGCTTCATACAAGCGTTGCGCCATCATCATGGTTTTCTTCACGCCAAAGCCCAAACGGGTGCTGGCAGCCTGTTGCAACGTAGAGGTGATGAACGGCGCGCCAGGTTTGCTGCTGGTCGGCTTATCTTCACGCTCCAGCACGCTGTAACGTGCTTTTTCCAGCAGGCTTACCGCAGCAAGTGTCTGTTCGCGGTTAACCGGACGGAACGGCTTCTCGTTGTGGTGCGTGACTTCCAGTGGCAGCGCCTCACCGGAAGGCGTCGTGGTGCTGGCATCTATTTCCCAGAATTCTTCCGGAACGAATGCCTTGATCTCACGTTCACGCTCTACAACCAGGCGCACGGCGACCGACTGTACGCGACCGGCAGACAGGCCACGAGCAATCTTTTTCCACAGCAGCGGCGACACCATATAGCCCACAACGCGGTCCATAAAGCGGCGTGCCTGTTGCGCATTGACACGGTCGATGTTCAGTTCGCCCGGCTTTTCAAACGCTTGCTGAATGGCATTTTTGGTAATTTCATTAAACACCACGCGACTGTAGCGGGTGTCGTCGCCCCCGATCACTTCCCGCAGGTGCCATGCAATGGCTTCCCCTTCGCGGTCAAGGTCAGTTGCGAGATAGATGTGGTCGGCCTTTTCAGCCAATTGTTTCAGTTCAGAGACGACCTTCTCTTTACCGGGCAGCACTTCATAGCGCGCATCCCAGTTGTGCCACGGGTCAACCCCCATACGGTTGACGAGAGCGCCACGTTCATCCTTTTTGGGCTTTTTAGCCGTTTTGGTGGCGGTTGAGTCGGCGCTCTTTTTAGTTGCTGAGCCACTGGTCGGCAAATCACGGATATGACCGACGCTGGATTTCACCACGTAGTCATTACCCAGATATTTGTTGATCGTTTTGGCTTTTGCCGGGGACTCAACGATGACAAGAGCTTTACCCATATTCACCTTTACCTAATTTGATTCTTCCAGGAATGCGTCGCGCGTTGATTCACCTTCCACTGGCGACGAGACATCGATATGGTCTCTGCGTCGGCGGATATCAACCCTGGTACCGGTCGCGGGTTCGTAATGTAACTCCCATCTAACTGAGTTAACAGGATTTTTTTCACGAATTCGCTAAAGCACGACGGAATATTGGTCGAATGTCAAGCAAATCTGTTGCCAGATTGACGAAAGCGTCACACTGTACCTGATAAAATGCGTTACGCAACTTTATTAGCATGCAAAAACAAATCTCGCCAGTAGGCACACTATCGTAAGACCCGCTCTTTTATCAGGGAATATTTGCCCATAAGGCGGGCTCGGCGTAGACTAATGTCCTTGTTTAAGGAGTAAATAATGCATAAAGACACTCAACCCATCGATCGCGAAACTCTGCTGATTGAAGCCAACAAAATCATTCGTGAGCATGAGGACACGCTGGCGGGGATTGTCGCCACCGGCGTCACACAGCGTAATGGCGTGCTGGTTTTCAGCGGAGATTACTTTTTAGATGAACAAGGGCTTCCTACGCCAAAAAGCACCGCAGTGTTTAATATGTTTAAACACCTGGCGCATGTCCTTTCTGAAAAGTATCACCTGATCGATTAATACAAGAAATGATTTGCCGGATGGCGGCTCCGCCTTATCCGGCCTACGATGCGACGATCCTGTAGGCCGGATAAGATGCTTTAGCATCGCCATCCGGCAATGACAATTTTACATCAACGGTTTTTGACCACGCTGCCACCAGCGCAGCAGCAAGCGATCCGCACTTTCCGCTGCACTACCAGTGAAACGGTCCATCAGTTTTTTGCGCTGCAGATAGCGTACGTTAAGCACTTCGCGACCCTCCATCAAACTCAGGATCACCTCATCGCTGGTATTGATTTCATCCACCAGCCCATTTTCCAGCGCCTGTTGACCGAACCAGTGTTCCCCAGTGGCAACCTGTTCAATGTCCAGAGTCGGACGCATGCGGTGCACAAAATCTTTAAACAGATGATGCGTTTCGTTCAGGTCTTCGCGGAATTTCTGACGCCCCTCTTCCGTGTTCTCACCAAGCAGCGTCAGCGTCCGTTTGTATTGCCCGGCAGTGTGCAACTCAATATCAATGTCTTTGCCTTTCAGGAAACGGTTAAAGTTAGGGATCTGCGCCACCACGCCAATTGAGCCCACAATAGCAAACGGTGCCGAAACAATTTTATCTGCCACGCAGGCCATCATGTATCCGCCGCTGGCGGCAACTTTATCGACCGTCACCGTTAATGGGATCTGCTTATCGCGCAGACGCTGCAATTGTGATGCCGCCAGCCCATAGCCATGCACCACACCGCCGGGGCTTTCCAGGCGAATAACCACCTGATCTTGTGGTTTTACTACCGCCAGTACCGCCGTCACCTCTTCACGCAGCGCGCTGACTTCATGGGCATCCATACTGCCTTTAAAATCAAGCACCCAGACACGCGGTTTACCCGACGATGTATTCTCTCCCAATTTTGCTTTGGCTTTGGCCGCCTTCGCGTCCAGCTTGTGCTTTTTTTTCTGCGCTTTATGCCAGAGCTTTTGTTGGTGGCTGTCCAGTAAAGACATCGCCAGGTCTTCTTTCATCTCTTTATATTGTTCACTGAGATTAATGACCCGGAGTTCACCGCGCTGACGCTTGCGTTGTGTCGCATTAACGATCAGCATAACAATCACCGCAATCGCCACTACCACTGTGACGATTTTTGCCAAAAACAGCCCATATTCAGACAACAATTCCACGAATCCCACCTTGGTTAAACAACGCAACTTTCGCTCAGTGTACAACAGGTGTGTTAACCCGTCTTGCTTCATCCATCCGCATGGTAATCGGTAAAAAGCATGACAAAGTGTTCATTTTACGGTGTTATTACCTTTGGCTGATTGAAAAATAGCAGGGTTTAAGGCATAAAACCGACAAGTTCTAGAAAACGGGATGGCCAGAGCGTCGCCGAGGAGTAACCGTGCATTACCAACCCAAACAAGATCTGTTACAGGATCGCATTATTCTGGTCACCGGAGCCAGCGATGGCATCGGTCGAGAAGCTGCGCTGACCTATGCCCGCTACGGTGCAACCGTGATTCTGCTCGGGCGCAATGAAGAAAAACTTCGTCAGGTCGCCCAGGCCGTTTCCGCAGAAAACGGCGTGCCCGCGCAGTGGTTTACGCTGGATCTGCTGACCTGTACTTCCACTGAGTGCCATGAACTGGCGCAGCGAATCAACGCCCATTACCCGCGTCTGGATGGCGTGTTGCATAATGCCGGGTTACTGGGTGAAATCGGTCCGATGATCGAACAAACTCCGCAGGTCTGGCAGGAGGTCATGCAGGTAAACGTCAATGCCACCTTTATGCTGACCCAGGCGCTGCTCCCTTTGTTGCTTAAGTCTGATTCTGGATCGTTGGTCTTTACCTCATCCAGCGTTGGTCGTCAGGGACGCGCCAACTGGGGGGCCTATGCAACCTCGAAGTTTGCCACCGAAGGCATGATGCAGGTGCTGGCAGACGAGTATCAAAACCATCATTTGCGCGTAAACTGTATTAATCCTGGCGGCACGCGTACCGGCATGCGTGCCAGCGCATTCCCGACAGAAGATCCACAAAAATTAAAAACACCCGCCGACATTATGCCGCTGTACCTGTGGCTGATGGGCGACGACAGCCGGCGTAAAACCGGTATGACCTTCGACGCCCAACCGGGCCGTAAACCAGGAATTGCCCAATGAGTGAAGAACGCTATCAGCAGCGCCAGCAGCGCGTAAAAGACCGTGTTGACGCACGCGTTGCCGCCGCAAAGGACGAGCGCGGTATCATCATCGTCTTTACCGGCAACGGTAAAGGGAAAACCACCGCCGCATTTGGTACCGCCACGCGCGCGGTCGGTCACGGTAAAAAAGTCGGCGTGGTGCAGTTCATTAAAGGCACGTGGCCCAACGGCGAACGAAACTTACTGGAACCCCACGGCGTGGAGTTTCAGGTCATGGCGACAGGATTTACCTGGGAGACGCAAAACCGAGATTCTGACACCGCTGCCTGTCTGGCCGTGTGGGAGCACGGTAAACGGATGCTGGCCGATCCTGAGCTGGATATGGTGGTGCTGGATGAGTTGACGTACATGGTGGCGTATGACTATCTACCGCTGGAAGAGGTGCTCGACGCCTTAAGCGCGCGCCCTTCTCACCAGACAGTGATTATCACTGGTCGAGGATGCCATCGCGATATTTTGGAATTAGCTGATACGGTCAGCGAGTTGCGCCCGGTCAAGCACGCCTTTGAGGCGGGGGTGAAAGCCCAAATAGGGATCGATTATTGAGTGTAGGCCGGATAAGGCGTTTGCGCCGCATCCGGCTCCACGCTAACGCCTGATGGCGTTTTGCTTATCAGGCCTACTCATGATTAACCGTTGTTGTTACGACCGCCCGGACGACGGCTACCGCCGACCTGGGTGTGACGTTTAACTGCACGGCGGATCTGGTTCGCTTTCATGCGACGACGGTCTTTCTCAACAGCAACCTTCGAGCTGGTTTCCGGCTGCAGTTCCACCAGTTGACGCAGATAGTTTGTCTGGGCGAGATCAAGCTCCGTCCAGCCACCACGCGGCAGACCTTTCGGCAGCGGAATATCACCGTAACGTACGCGGATCAAACGGCTCACCTGCACGCCAACGGCTTCCCAGAGGCGACGCACTTCGCGGTTGCGCCCTTCGGTCAAGGTGACGTTATACCACTGGTTAATCCCTTCACCACCGCTGAACTTGATGGTTTTAAATGCGGCCGGACCATCTTCGAGTTGCACGCCACGGCTCAGGTCACGCAGTTTCGTTTCATCCACCTGACCAAACACACGCACCGCGTATTCACGCTCAACTTCACGGCTCGGGTGCATCAGACGGTTCGCCAGTTCACCATCGGTGGTGAACAGCAGTAAACCACAGGTATTCACGTCCAGACGCCCCACCGCAATCCAGCGCGCATCGCGCAGTTTTGGTAGACGGTCAAAGACGGTCGGACGACCTTCCGGGTCATTACGGGTACACAATTCACCTTCCGGCTTGTAATACGCCAGAACGCGGCAGATTTGTTCCGCAGATTCTTTAACCGAAATCAGATGACCGTCGATACGGATTTTCAGACCCGGTGTTACGTCAACGCGATCGCCAAGCGTGGCAATTTTGCCGTCAACGCTCACGCGACCTGCTGCAATAATGGTTTCAATTTCACGGCGAGAACCGTGGCCAGCGCGCGCCAGCACTTTTTGTAACTTTTCGCTCATAGAGCTTCCTTTAGGTGTCGCCTTCACAGGCGTCGAACAGGAGAATCAACGGCGCCAGTTAGCACCATTTTAAGGCCGCGTAGTATACCGAGTTGCGCCCTTATAAGAAAGGTTTAACGTCGCCGACGCCTTCACGCAACACCACCGGCGAGTCATCGGTTAAATCGATAACCGTGGTGGGCTGTTGACCGAGATACCCGCCGTGGATAATCAAATCCACCTGCTTCTCCAGACGATCTTTAATCTCTTCCGGATCGGACTCGGTAAATTCGCTACCCGGCAGCATCAGCGATGTTGAGAGCATGGGCTCGCCCAACGCTTCCAGCAACGCCAGCGCAATCGGATTGGACGGTACGCGCAGACCGATGGTTTTACGTTTTTCCTGCAGCAACCTGCGCGGCACTTCTTTCGTCCCTTTCAGGATGAAGGTGTAGTTGCCCGGCGTATTGTTTTTAATTAAACGAAAAGCAACGTTGTCCACGAACGAATACGTCGACAGTTCGGACAGGTCACGGCACATCAACGTGAAGTTGTGTCCATCAGGCAAATGACGGATACGGCAAATACGCTCCATCGCCCCTTTGTCTTCGATTTTGCAGCCCAACGCATAGCCGGAATCAGTGGGATAAACGATCACCCCACCTTTACGCACAATTTCAACGGCCTGATTGATCAGGCGTTGCTGTGGGTTATCAGGATGGATATAAAAAAACTGACTCATACTTTCCTCTCAGTGGTCTCGGGCTGTTCCCAAAGCTGCCAGACGCCTTCAACGCCTGCGGGCAACCAGAGCTTACGACCCAATTCAATCCACGGGCACGGCTGATGAAAATCAGATCCTTGTGATGCCCACAGCTGATGCTGACGCGCCAGCGTCGCCAGATGGGTACGCTCATTGGGAGACTGTTGACACTGTGCCACTTCCATCGCGTCACCGTGATGTTCGGCAAACCAGGCAACCAGTCTTTTCAGCCACTTAGCGCTAAGATCGTACCGACCAGGATGAGCCAGTACCGCCTTACCGCCAGAATGATGAATGACATCAATAGCTTGTTCTATTGTACACCACTGTGGCGGAACGTAACCGGTTTTCCCGCGGGCAAGGTATTTTTTAAACACGTCAGCCATGGTCGTGGCTTTGCCACTCTCAACCAGGAAACGCGCAAAATGGCCTCTCGTGACGGCCCCGCCGTCAGCCAGACGTAACGCGCCTTCCCACGCGCCCGGGATATGTGCTTTGTCCAGTCGCTCAGCAATTAGCTGCGCACGCAGCTGACGACGCGCGGTTTGTTCTGCCAGAAACGCACGCATCATGGGGTGGTCGATATCGATATTCAGGCCGACGATATGGATCTCGTGGTTTTCCCAGACCGTGGAAATTTCAACGCCCGCTATCAACTTCAACGCTAAACCTGAACGTGAAATTTCTTCTCTTGCCGCCGGAATCGCTGCCGTGGTGTCATGATCGGTAATCGCCAATGTCCCGACTCGCATCTCTACCGCACGGTGTACCAATGCTTCAGGTGTCAATCGTCCATCGGACGCCGTTGTATGACTGTGCAGGTCGTAAATCACTGCGTAATTCGTGTCGCTCAAGGCGGCTCCCGTTTCAATAAATGTCGTATCACGCTCATCATAGCGTTTTAGACAAATTTACTGAAATCAGGTGTTGACTTTATTCCATTGAACTAGTTAACTAGTACGCAAGTTCACATGAAGAAAGAAGGTATCTGAGATGAAAGCAACATATGTCCTGCACGGTGGGTGGCGCACTTCCTGATTTCGGGCAGTGTCTTACGTCTGCAATATGCAACCAGATACCCGGCCCGCCAACTAAGCGGGCTTTTTTTTGAACAAAATTAATGAGAATAACGATGCAAACACAAAAACCGACACTCGAACTGCTGGCCTGTGACGCCGCCTACCGTAACAACCCGACCGAGCTGTTTCATCAGGTCTGCGGCGCGCGCCCGGCGACATTGTTACTGGAATCCGCCGATATCGACAGCAAGGACGACCTGAAGAGTCTGCTGTTGGTCGACAGCGCGCTGCGTATTACCGCCTTAGGTGACACCGTTACCATTCAGGCGTTGTCGGCGAATGGTGCCTCCCTGCTCCCGTTGCTGGATGCCGCCTTGCCAACTGGTGTTGAAAACCAACAACAGCCGAATGCCCGCCAGTTGCGTTTTCCGGCCGTCAGCCCACTGCTAGATGAAGATGCCCGCTTATGTTCCCTGTCGGTCTTTGACACGTTCCGTTTAATGCAGGAACTGGTTAATGTGCCGGAGCAGGAGCGTGAAGCCATGTTCTTCGGCGGTCTGTTTTCCTACGATCTGGTCGCTGGATTCGAAGATTTACCCCAGCTTGAAGCCGGCAACCGCTGCCCTGATTACTGCTTCTACCTGGCCGAAACCCTGATGGTCATTGACCACCAGAAAAAAAGCACCCGTATTCAGGCCAGCGTGTTCACGCCCTGCGAGGAAGAAAAACAGCGTCTGGCCCACCGACTGGCGCAGTTGAGCCAGCAGTTAACCGAACCCGCGCCGCCGCTGCCCGTTATTGAAGTACCAGAAATGCGCTGCGAGTGTAATCAGAGCGATGAAGAGTTCGGTACCGTCGTGCGCGGTTTGCAAAAAGCCATTCGTGCCGGTGAGATTTTCCAGGTGGTGCCTTCCCGCCGTTTTTCACTGCCCTGCCCGTCACCACTTGCTGCCTATTATGTTCTGAAAAAGAGCAACCCTAGCCCGTACATGTTCTTTATGCAGGATAACGATTTCACGTTGTTCGGCGCCTCGCCGGAAAGTTCGCTGAAATACGATGCCGCCAGCCGCCAGATTGAGATCTACCCTATTGCCGGGACTCGCCCACGCGGCCGTCGTGCTGACGGATCGCTGGACCGAGATCTCGACAGCCGTATTGAGCTGGAAATGCGCACTGACCATAAAGAACTTTCCGAGCACCTGATGCTGGTGGACCTGGCGCGTAATGACCTGGCACGTATTTGTACCCCGGGCAGTCGCTACGTGGCCGACCTGACCAAAGTTGACCGGTATTCCTTCGTGATGCACCTGGTTTCCCGCGTGGTCGGCGAACTGCGTCATGACCTGGACGTCCTGCATGCATACCGTGCCTGTATGAACATGGGCACGCTGAGCGGTGCGCCGAAAGTGCGCGCCATGCAGCTTATCGCCGAGGCTGAAGGTCGCCGCCGCGGTAGCTATGGCGGCGCGGTCGGTTACTTCACCGCCCACGGTGATCTGGACACGTGCATTGTGATTCGTTCTGCCCTGGTAGAAGACGGTATCGCCACCGTGCAGGCGGGTGCCGGGATTGTTCTGGACTCTGTACCGCAGTCTGAAGCCGATGAAACCCGTAATAAAGCGCGTGCGGTTCTGCGTGCTATCGCCACAGCACACCACGCACAGGAGATTTTCTAATGGCTGATATTCTGCTGCTCGATAACATTGACTCTTTTACCTATAACCTGGCAGATCAGCTGCGTACCAACGGCCACAACGTGGTGATTTATCGCAACCATATCCCGGCTCAGACCTTAATTGACCGCTTAGCGACCATGAAAAACCCGGTACTGATGCTTTCGCCAGGTCCGGGCGCGCCAAGCGAAGCAGGCTGCATGCCGGAGTTGTTGACTCGCCTGCGCGGCAAATTGCCGATTATCGGTATTTGCCTTGGGCATCAGGCGATTGTCGAAGCTTACGGCGGATATGTAGGTCAGGCGGGAGAAATCCTGCACGGCAAAGCCTCCAGTATTGAACACGACGGTCAGGAAATGTTCGCCGGTCTGGCTAATCCCTTGCCTGTGGCGCGTTACCATTCACTGGTCGGCAGCAACGTCCCGGCGGGACTAACCATTAACGCCCACTTCAACGGCATGGTGATGGCGGTTCGCCACGACACCGACCGCGTGTGCGGATTCCAGTTCCATCCGGAATCAATTCTCACCACTCAGGGCGCGCGTCTGCTGGAGCAAACGCTGGCCTGGGCACAGCAGAAGCTTGAACAAACCAACACGCTGCAGCCTATTCTCGAAAAACTGTATCAGGCCCAGACGCTGTCCCAGCAGGAGAGCCACCAATTGTTCTCTGCAGTCGTGCGCGGTGAATTGAAGCCGGAGCAGCTGGCTGCCGCACTGGTCAGCATGAAAGTGCGCGGTGAGCATCCGAATGAAATTGCCGGGGCGGCGACGGCCCTGCTGGAGAACGCCGCGCCGTTCCCACGTCCGGACTATCTGTTTGCCGACATTGTCGGGACCGGCGGTGACGGCAGCAACAGCATCAATATTTCCACCGCCAGCGCGTTTGTCGCCGCAGCCTGTGGGTTAAAGGTAGCGAAGCACGGTAACCGTAGCGTCTCCAGTAAATCAGGATCATCCGATCTGCTGGCGGCCTTTGGCATCAACCTGGATATGAATGCCGATAAGTCGCGCCTGGCGCTTGACGAACTGGGCGTATGTTTCCTGTTTGCACCGAAATATCACACCGGTTTTCGTCACGCCATGCCGGTTCGTCAGCAGCTCAAAACCCGCACGCTGTTTAACGTGCTCGGGCCGCTGATTAACCCTGCGCATCCGCCGCTGGCGCTGATCGGCGTCTACAGCCCGGAGCTGGTACTGCCCATTGCCGAAACCCTGCGCGTGCTGGGATATCAGCGTGCAGCCGTGGTGCACAGCGGCGGAATGGATGAAGTTTCGCTGCATGCACCGACCATTGTGGCCGAATTGCATGACGGCGAAATCAAGAGTTATCAGCTGACGGCAGACGACTTTGGCCTGACGCCATATCACCAGGAACAGCTGGCGGGCGGCACGCCGGAAGAAAACCGTGACATTCTCAGTCGCTTGTTACAAGGTAAAGGTGAAGCCGCGCACGAGGCCGCCGTGGCAGCGAATGTCGCCATGTTAATGCGCCTGCACGGCGAAGAAGATTTAAAAGCCAACGCACAAATCGTGATTAATGTCCTGCGGAGCGGTGCGGCCTATGACCGGGTCACCGCCCTGGCAGCAAGAGGGTAAATGATGCAAACCGTTTTAGCGAAAATTGTCGCAGACAAGGCGATTTGGGTAGAAGCCCGCAAACAGCAACAACCGTTGGCCAGCTTTCAAAATGATGTTCAGCCAAGCTCGCGACATTTTTATGATGCGCTGCAAGGCGCGCGGACCGCGTTTATTCTGGAGTGCAAAAAAGCCTCTCCGTCAAAAGGCGTGATCCGTGATGACTTTGACCCGGCACATATTGCGGGTGTGTATAAACATTATGCCTCGGCGATTTCTGTGCTGACCGACGAGAAATATTTCCAGGGAAGCTTTGATTTCCTGCCCATCGTCAGCCGCATCGCACCACAGCCGATTCTGTGTAAAGACTTTATTATCGATCCTTACCAGATTTACCTGGCCCGTCACTACCAGGCTGACGCTTGTTTACTGATGCTGTCCGTGCTGGATGACGAACAATATCGTCAGCTTGCCGCCGTGGCACACAGCCTGAAAATGGGTGTGCTGACCGAGGTCAGCAACGAAGAAGAGCTGGAACGTGCCATTGCGCTTGGCGCAAAAGTCGTGGGCATTAACAACCGCGACCTGCGCGATCTGTCGATTGACCTCAATCGCACCCGCCAACTGGCACCGCGACTGGGCCACGGCGTGACCGTCATCAGCGAGTCCGGCATTAATACCTACGGCCAGGTGCGCGAACTCAGCCATTTCGCCAACGGTTTTCTGATTGGCTCCGCGCTAATGTCGCATCAGGACCTACATGCAGCGGTACGTCGCGTGCTGCTCGGCGAGAATAAAGTCTGCGGACTGACGCGCGCACAGGATGCCCATACGGCGTATGAATCCGGCGCAATTTATGGCGGACTGATTTTTGTTCCTTCTTCACCACGTGCCGTCAATATTGAGCAGGCTCGTGAGGTCATGACAGGTGCGCCGCTACAGTACGTTGGCGTGTTTCGCGACAGCAATATTGATGACGTGTGCTCCACCGTAGGGCATTTATCACTGACAGCCGTGCAACTGCACGGGAACGAAAATCAGACTTATATCGATACGCTGCGTGCGGCATTACCGCAACAGGTGCAAATCTGGAAGGCGCTGAGCGTGGGCGAGTCACTGCCAGTCCGCAGCTATCTGCATGTTGATAGATACGTTTTCGACAACGGCCAGGGCGGCAGCGGACAGCGCTTTGACTGGTCGCTGTTGGGTGGGCAATCACTGGATAACGTTTTACTGGCTGGCGGACTCGGTGCAGATAACTGCGTCGAGGCGGCTAAAACCGGCTGTGCCGGTCTCGATTTCAATTCTGGCGTAGAGTCGCAGCCGGGCATCAAAGATGCGCGTCTGCTGGCCTCGGTCTTTCAAACACTGCGCGCATATTAAGGAAAAGGACATGACAACATTACTCAACCCCTATTTTGGTGAATTTGGCGGCATGTATGTGCCACAGATTCTGATGCCTGCCCTGCGCCAGCTGGAAGAAGCCTTCGTCAGCGCGCAGAAAGATCCTGAGTTTCAGGCGCAGTTTGCCGACCTGCTGAAAAACTATGCAGGCCGCCCTACCGCGCTGACCAAATGCCAGAACATCACCGCAGGTACTCGCACCACCCTGTATCTGAAGCGTGAAGACTTGCTGCACGGCGGTGCGCACAAGACTAACCAGGTGTTGGGTCAGGCGCTGCTGGCAAAACGTATGGGTAAAACCGAGATCATCGCTGAAACAGGTGCCGGTCAACACGGCGTAGCTTCCGCGCTCGCCTGTGCCTTGCTTGGCCTGAAGTGTCGGATCTATATGGGTGCGAAAGACATCGAACGCCAGTCTCCCAACGTGTTCCGTATGCGGCTGATGGGCGCCGAGGTGATCCCGGTTCACAGCGGCTCCGCCACGCTGAAAGATGCCTGTAATGAAGCGCTGCGCGACTGGTCCGGCAGCTACGATACTGCGCACTATATGCTTGGTACGGCGGCTGGCCCACATCCTTTCCCAACTATTGTGCGTGAGTTCCAGCGCATGATCGGCGAAGAAACCAAAGCGCAGATCCTCGAAAAAGAAGGTCGTCTGCCGGATGCCGTTATCGCCTGCGTGGGTGGTGGTTCGAATGCTATCGGTATGTTTGCTGATTTTATTAATGACACCAGCGTCGGGTTGATTGGCGTTGAGCCGGGCGGTCACGGGATTGAGTCCGGTGAACACGGCGCGCCGTTGAAGCATGGTCGCGTCGGAATTTACTTCGGCATGAAATCGCCGATGATGCAAACCGAAGAGGGGCAAATCGAAGAGTCCTATTCGATTTCAGCGGGTCTGGATTTCCCGTCCGTCGGGCCACAGCATGCTTACCTGAACAGTATTGGCCGTGCCGATTACGTATCGATTACCGATGACGAAGCGCTGGAAGCCTTTAAAACCCTGTGCCTGCATGAAGGGATCATTCCGGCCCTGGAGTCATCACATGCCCTGGCGCACGCGTTGAAAATGATGCGTGAGGATCCGGACAAAGAGCAGCTGCTGGTGGTTAATCTCTCCGGTCGCGGCGACAAAGACATCTTCACCGTACACGATATTCTGAAAGCACGAGGGGAAATCTGATGGAACGTTATGAAAACCTGTTTGCACTGCTGAAGGACCGCAAAGAAGGTGCATTTGTCCCCTTCGTCACCCTCGGCGACCCTTCTGTTGAGCAGTCGCTGAAGATTATTGATACGCTGATCGACGCCGGAGCTGATGCGCTCGAACTCGGGATCCCCTTCTCCGACCCGCTGGCTGACGGCCCGACCATTCAGGATGCGACCTTACGTGCTTTTGCCGCAGGCGTCACGCCGTCGCAATGCTTCGAAATGCTGGCGTTGATCCGTCAAAAACATCCCAACATTCCTGTTGGCCTGCTGATGTACGCCAATCTGGTGTTCAGTAAAGGCATTGACGAATTTTACGCCCAGTGTGAAAAAGTCGGCGTGGATTCCGTGTTAGTCGCAGATGTGCCGGTTGAGGAGTCTGCGCCATTCCGGACAGCGGCACTGCGCCACAACGTGGCACCGATTTTCATCTGCCCGCCGAACGCTGATGACGACCTGCTGCGCCAGATTGCGTCCCATGGTCGCGGTTATACCTATCTGTTGTCTCGTGCTGGTGTGACTGGCGCTGAAAAGCGTGCCGCGCTACCGCTGCATCATCTGGTCGAGAAGCTGAAACAATACAATGCACCGCCGTCGTTGCAAGGCTTCGGTATCTCAGCGCCTGAGCAGGTCGCGGGGGCGATTGAAGCAGGTGCTGCCGGGGCGATTTCAGGCTCGGCGATTGTGAAAATTATTGAGAAAAATGTCGCCGCACCGGAACAGATGCTGACAGAGCTAAGGGCTTTTGTCAGCGCGATGAAAGCCGCCACGCATCAGTAATAAGCCACAACCGCCAGCGTAAATCTGGCGGTTTTATCCTTCTTTCGCCTGCTTCATTTTGTACATGGCGTTATCTGCGTTCTGAATAGCCACATCCAGTTCACCGTTCACTTCCGCAATTCCCCATGACACCGACAGCGGCACAGTGTGCCCCTCCACCACAAATACGTGATTATTGACCTGACCGCTAATACGCTCAGCGATGGCGATAGCGTCACTCGCCTGAGAGCGAAACAGCAGGATCATAAACTCATCCCCGCCGGTACGAATCACCAGATCGTGACTGGTTCGGGTATTAGACAGCATTCTGTTGGCAATGGTTTGCAGTGCGCGATCCCCGGCCGCGTGGCCCCAGGTGTCGTTGACGGCCTTAAACTTATTACAGTCCAGAAGTACCACCGAACAATGGGATAAATCCCGGCGTTTAATAATGTCGAGGATCCTGCGGTTAAAACAACCGGTCAGCGAATCGATATACACCTTTAGATCGCTTTCATTCAGCCACGATTTCAACGAAAAGCTAATGATAATAAAGAAGAACGGCGCCAAAAGAATCACAATTCCGGCATGCGCATCGTGTACCATAAAACGACCTAACGAGATCGAATAGTGCAGCGCGTACTTTTCTGACAACATCCTGACATGAGCGTTGTTCAGGTTTGCGCATTTCCCCGCTAAACAGAGACTCTCGTTGTTGAGTAAATTCACCAATGCCACATTAAGACCCGGCGGAAGCTGGTATTCAAACGCGTTTGCCAACTCATCTTGCAATTCCGGTTTCGAATGGTCATAAACCAGGTACGCCACGATATGATCGGAGATATCATCGCCTGACAGATCGTAAATATAGCTAACGACACTGTACGCCTTATCACCGGTGATTTTATCGGTGTAAAAATTGGTCGAACTAAGGGCTTTGTTTTTGACGTTTTTTTGCAGTAGTCGGGTATAAAAATCGACCGGCGGGTAGAAAAAATTGGAAATATCGAGCGCCATCTCGGAGTCAGCGAAAGAAAAATTGTGAGAGTCGGCAGGAGTAAACCAGTAAAAATAATCTGCGTCTTTGGCGATAATATAACGATGCGCGTCGAAAGTGCCCGGATTGAGCTCATTCACCATTCCGCGGATAAACTCTGCGGCGGTAAACATACACAGGGCCTGCTGGCTGGGCTGCTTAGCGATAATGGCTCCAGATGCCGAATGTATCCGCTTTCGATCGGCGTTGATTCCCCACTCCCCCTCCTCGCGCGGAACAAAGCGCGACTTGCTGCCACATCGTCCACCATTAATGGTGTGGTGATAACGCTCACCGATGGCGTCCGCGATCAGTTCATTGTCGTTAAAGATGTCCATGAGACGCGTTTGGAGACGGTTGATACCTTCACTTGCGGTGGCCGTACGCTGCTCGTAAATGATGAACAGGAACAGTGATGTAAATATCAGTGTAATGAGGCCAGAGACCAGCAACGCCTGCCTGTTTCTGAGCTTATCCTGCACAATCTTCACGCGTCCACCCTGATAGTTACCCGCATTGCCAAATCAGTTACTTGAGCGCTAAGTTACAGATTTACCCATAAAAAGCATATCTTTATTAACAAATGCGCAAACTAGTCTTCACCATCGAGCAGATAGCCCGCCCGGCGAATGGCCTCACGGCAGTCGCTGACGCCAGCGGCATAACCCGCTTCAATTTCGCAAACCGGGCTGGCACTGCAATAAGGTAATTTGATCGGTACGGCCAGAGCGTGTTCAAGGCTCTCCACCCGAGTCATATACCCCAGCAGTGCGCGCGCAGCATACAGGGCGAATTCTGCTATGTCATCGTTGGGTGATGATTCCAGAAGTGAAATTTTTTGTTGCAGCTGTTGGCGGGACAATTCCATCGTCAATGCCCTCAAAGCAGGTTTGCTTAAAGAGTAGCATTTGATCGAAGGGTGAAAAGGCGGGAGGGGAAAAACAGTATGCAAAAAGCGAGTCGCAGTGCGACCCGCTTTTCAGGGGGATTACCGACTCAGAAGTTCCACTTCACGCCGACCATCGCGGCGCTGTCGTTATATCCCTTGTCGCCAACCTGAACGCCGACATTACCCCACAGATTCAGGCGCGGGCTCACTTGTCCTTCCACGCCCACTTTGACCTCGGCGATATTTTTTGCGCCGTCCTGACGCACGTTCACGCCGTCCATCTGCGTACTAAAATCGTGTGAATTGTGCAGCCAGTTCACCTCGGCAAAGGGCTGGAACTCGCGTTCTTTCCCGTTATCCATCTGGTGATGGCTCTTAATCCAGGTTTTCACCCCCAGACGAGTCTGCACATTACCGTGCCCGTCGCCTTTGATGCGCGTACCGTTGCTTTCCCGGTGATCGTCCGCTTTCACGCCCATCCATATCGCCTGGGCCTGAGGCTGTATGTACCATTCGTTCAGCGTGCCCTGACTACCGGCGAATTCCCCCATTTTTTGGGCATAACCCATTTCCAGCGAGGCGGTGATCCCTTTCGATTTGTACGATTCGCCCTGTAAATCATCACCTTTAACATGGTTATCAAACCAGCTGTACTGCGCCCAGCTGTCCAGCCAGGCGCCATTATGCGAGTCATCGTTGGCATACCACGTGGCATAAACGCCGCTGCTGTAGCCATTGACTGACCCTTTTGAACGGTAACCCGTACGCGAGGACTGGGTGCTGTTGTGATCGTTGCCGTAGCCCGCCATCACGCCAAGGTGCCAGCGATCGAGCCCGTTCTGGCTCCACTGTGCAATATCGCCCCCCAGCTGCATGACATAACGGTTGCTCTGGGTTTTCAACTGGCCGCTGCCGTCACGCCAGCGGTTGTGCCCACCGACATGACGCATCCACATACTGGTCACTTTCTGCTCGCCGGTTAAGGCATCGATATACTGTGTTTCGCCAAGACGATCGTGCAGGCGGGTGACGAACAGGGTGTTTGCCGCCGCCAGGTTAGCCGTGTAGCTGCCCCCTTCCGGACGCAGATCGTTATCAGGTTTCGGATCTGGTTTTGGCTCCGGCTCAGGGTCAGGATTAGTTTTACCGCTGGTCAGATACCAGTTACCGCTGTTTTCATCCTGCCCGCGTCCAAGGCTGTAGTCGTAGGCCCCGGCCACAATACGGCCAGCCTGAGTGAACTCACCGTTTGACTCGCCGTCAACATGGATAACTTCAATGCCGTCGATCGTCGCGGCCCCTTGCCCACCGGCGTTGGTAACACTGACAGAAGTGGTACCGCTGGTGTCACCTTTCACCACCAGCTTATCGGTTACGGAATTGTCATCCCCCAGCGCGGTGTTTAAGGAAAGATGACCGTCATTACCGGTGTAATTACCATTAACCACCAGCAGATTACCGGCCTGCTGACCATTGACGCCTGTGGCAAGCATACCGCTGTTAACAAGGTCGCCCCCCACCGTGAACAGCAGATTATCGCCGGTCCCGGCCCCCACCTGCAGTACACCGGCGTTATCGACATTGCCCGCAACACCGCCAACCCCGGACAACATCCCTTGTTCAGCAATGTTGACCTGCGTGCTGGCAAGCGTAACGGGGGCGCTTTCACTGCCCAGCTGTAGGCCGCCTTGCTCAATATCCGTTTGCCCTGCCCAGGTAGCGTTATCCCCCAAGGTTATCGTACCGTATCCCTGTTTAGTGACGCTGCCGCTGCCATTAACCGCATTTTCAAGCGTCCAAGAACTGTTGCTGTCAAGCACCAGTCCCCCATTATTCTTCACTTCCGCGGCACCCAGATGTTCCGCAACACTGGCGGTTAATTGGGCGTCGCTGTCAATATTAAACACGCCCGAAAATTCGCTGTTGTTGCCCGTCAGGACGACATCACTTGAAGTAAGTTCTACATTGCCGTTGTTGCTAATTACATTAGAGAACGTGCCTGCAGCATTGTTCAGCGTCAGCGTCCCGCTCACAACGATGTTTCCCGTGCCTAAACCCAGCGTTGAATTAAGTTGTGCGGTTGCCCCTTTGGCAATGGTGGTTTCTGCCGTCAGGCTGCTGTTTTCGCCCGTTACCGCTAACGTGCCCCCCGCCAGGTTAATCGCACCGCTACCGGTTAAGGTTCCGCTTACCTGCCCACCGTGCTCTATCGTCAGGCTTCCGCCGTTGATGTTAAGCAGCGAATCTACCGCAGTGGTCAGTTTACCCAACGTTTGGCTATAGCCATTCATGTCAAAGCCGGTATCGGCAGCCAGACGAAGTTCACTGGTTTGACCCAGCACATTATCGTTTCGCATCAGCACATTGCCGCTGCGTACATCGGTTATACCGGTGTAATCATTATCTGAATTTGAAAGTGAGACTGTCTGCCCTTTATGACTTGCAAACGCCAGATCACCAGAACCGGTGATTTTAGCGCTCATATCAGCGGCATTACCGGTATTGCCTTCCGCATCAAGGGTCAGCGCGTTATTCCCTTGCGCAAATAGTTCAAGTTGGGTCAGACCGTAATTGATGTAAAGCCCGTCGCCGTTCTCACCACTTGTCAGACGATAATCGTAAACACCATTGGCGACTGTCTCTCCATTCTGGGTAATGTGAGATGTCTGGGCATGAGAAATCGCATCGCCATTCTGATCGATCAAGCTGAGGTTCCCACCACTGCCGGTAACAGTACCCAGGCTCTCAGCCAGCTTAACCATGACGCCACCTTCATCCTGTTGGAGTAACGGTTTCGTCGTGTCAGGGTGCTGTGAGGTGTTCTCAAAATCACCACCGATGCTAATTTGAATTTGCCCACTGCCAGTTAAGTCGAGATCGTTTTCAGTCTCAATGAACCGATCGCTGAGCGTATCGCCAGGGGATACCGCGCCATAGATTAATGTCCCGCCATTAAAGGCCAGTCCCCCTATATTTTGGGTCCCCATGCCAACAGATGTGGCATTACCCTGACCCACACTCAGCGTGGCATGCGTTAAGGCAGAGGTGTTATCCCCTTCCAGGGCAAACAGATTATTATTGAGGATCACATTTCCCGCGAACGCAGTTCCTGTTGTAGAACTGAAGTCAAACGTGTTGCCATTGTTGTCGGCAACGAGAGATCCCGTTCCGGTCAACCGGTTATCGAAGCTGAATCCGGCGTTCGTTTTAGCGACCACATATCCGCCGCTGCTAAGATTGATATCGCCAGAGCCAAAATTACTCTGCGTTGTGGATACCGTAGTATCGGTTGACGCGGTACCCGTGATATTCCAGTTGCCTGCATAGTTTTGGTTAGCGCCTGTAATCCGGGCATTGCCGGATACGGTTGAGTTTCCGCTACCGGTCAGCGTATTGTCGAAAGCGCTTCCATCAGAATAGGCGATGTCCAGTCCGGTATTATTGTTAGGCGCGGTATTAACAGAGACTCCGCCACTCCCCAGTGCTTTACTGTTCGCCACGGAAAGCAAACCACCACTAATGGCCGTTCCACCACTATAATTTGACACTACCCCCAGGCTGGTATGCCCTGACTGTTGTTCCACGGCCCCCTCACCGTTGATCGCAACATTAAACAGGTAACCTTCAGTACCCGGTTGAGTTGGATTGGTGTTATTAAAAATAACGGTGTTTTCTCCATCACCACTCATTTCGATGCTTTTCGCCACTAGCGCAGCGGGAGCGCCGTACTTAGAATCACCAATATAAAGCTGGGTGGCGCCACCGATTACGCTGTTTAATGTAATATTATTTTCAGCCGTCACTTTCGAACTATGCCCGATGATCACTTTCGTGACATTATCTGCGACCGTTGATGACAGATTAAAGTCACCCTGCGTGGTGATGCCGGTTCCAGCCGCATTCATTATCTGCAGACCGGTATTACCGACATTTTCACCGATAACATTGATATCGCCATCAACATTGACAACCGTTGAATAAATACCGGCAGCAATACTCACCTCGTTGATATCAACTAAAGCAACGTTGTTACTGATAGTGAAATCGCCACCAACGTTGATCCCCTTCGACGCGGAATTATCCGTGACTAAAAAACTTCCGTTAGTGGTATCAAGATACAGGTCGCCGCCCACGTTCAATTGAGAATTGCCAATCATCATAAACATGCCACCCAGGGTGTTTATCACGGTCATATCACCCGTAACATCAACATCCACGCCGCGCTCCGAAGGTGTAGTATTTGCCAGCCATATGTGGTTACGGTCTGCCGTCAGGCTGATGTTTTCTGCCGTTAATTTAGCCGTTGCATCTGCTGAGCCAAACATCCAGAGAGTAGCACTCGTCGCGCCAGAAGCTATTTTGATATCACCAACGGAGAGGACGCCAGCGGTTCCCCCTGCCTGCCCGGAGGTCAAGCCACCCAGCTGAGCGCCTCCAATTTGGAGCATGCTATTATTACCTAACAATAATGCACTATTCTTTTCTGACGTCAGGCTCCCACCATTTATCCATAAAGACGTGTTCGCATTTTCCGATGGTGCCATAGTTATATTTCCACCGGTAACAGTAACGTCAGCACCATTATTTATCTGAACTGTCGCAGTGTTATTCCATTGCATGCCATCGGTTATGGTCTCGGATGAAGTAAACTCAGTGTAGTTATTGATATCTAGTGCATTAACATTGGCAGCAAAGGCCAATGTGACCACCGCGGCAACCGCTTTAAGGTGAAACTGTAAACATTGTATTTTTTGCGAGAATTGGGTCGAGATTTTACTTTTCGTTTTTCCTTTACCAAATTCCGAAACCACAACCCACAAATTCTGAGTGGAATTCCATATAACACGATAAACCTTGTTCATAATTACCTTCCGAATAATACCACAGGCCTCAACATTCAACTCATTGTCGCGGCAACATAGCAATGGAGCATTTATGAGTGCTCAGCGGACACTACGCCTTCACCGGCTGCTTATCCGCAGAAACATTGAGCAATCCGTACGCGACTGACTGATGGTATTGCAGGAACGCTACCGCATCCATTTATATCGTAACTTATACACTTTATAGATAATTTATCTAAATATTACCCTGACAAAGACTTTAAAACTGGATAAGCACAAAAAATACACAATGAAATGTTAATGATCCACGTCAAAAATGTAATCCATTAGATCAAGCAGCATTACAAGAAGTAACGTTTAATTTTCATTAAAACACGACAAGAATATAAAGAAGCAATACGCAACTTTTTAACATCATCGCATTTAAGCAGACCACACAGCGTCTATAAGCTCCCCCCCCTAAAAATTCGATTGCGATTAAAAATGGAATGTATTTGCGTTGCACGAATAAAATGCCAAAAGAGTGATGGTTATCGACTGGATACAGGTAACGTCCAAGCCGGCTATTATAACCAGTTTGCTGACTTTGTTTGCTGCTCATAATAAACGAATAACAGACATCGCTTATCGGGTTAAATATACTCGATATTAATACGGCTATCAGCACAAGATGATTCTGCCGCGTAAAGCGAGGGAGATGGTCGATGGCGATATAAGGTGGAAAAACGGGCCATTTGATGACCCGTCTTTGCAGAAAGCGAAGCAGAAGAACTTAAAAACGATAACCCGCTGAGAACATAAACACCCACGGATCGAGGCGTACGTTGTCGTGCTGCTGTGCGCCAGCCAGTTTGTAGTTCGCGGTGGTGTCGATATCCATGTACCAGACTGACATGTTAATCAACCAGTCACGGTTGATCAGGTAGTCCATCCCCACCTGTCCCGCCGCACCCCAGGAGTCTTTCAGGCTCAGGTCAGATAATCCGGTTTCTTTGCCGTTATCGTTAAATCCTTCGTCGAAGAACGTGGTGTAGTTAACGCCGACGCCAACGTAAGGACGCAACTTGCTGCTGGAGTCGCCAAAGTACCACTGCGCCATTAGCGTTGGCGGTAAATGGTGAACGGTCGCGATATCCCCGGTGGTTGAGGTGCCGATTTTATGACGAAACGGCGTTGCTGCCAGTAATTCGACACCAATATTGTCGGTCGCCATATAGGTGAATGTCAGCCCCAGTTGCGTGTTATTGCTGACGTCAAAACCGCCTAAACTTCCCAGCGTACCGCCCGCACCTTCCGTCGGTCTTACGGTTGCAGAACCTGCGCGAATAAAGAACTCTCCCGCTTCATGCGCAAATGCGTTCCCGGAAAGTAGAGTTGTTAATGCCAATGCTGCCACTGTTAATTTTTTCATGTCCGCTCCATCGTTATGGTTATAAAAGCGGAACGAATATACCTACAATGGAGTAATAAATGATCTAACACAGATCACATTGACGTCTGTAATTTAACATTTATTGATCCAGATTAAGTTAGAACTTGCATTCAAAATCCTGGTTAACTTAATTCAGATCAATTTTGATATATTTCCACCCTGTGAGCATTTTTCCCTTCAATGGTATACGGATGTAATGACGCCATGGTGTACACAGAACAAACAGCGTTGTTGCATAATGCTGAAGTCATAGCCAAAAATTACCGCCGCTTTACAAAGATATGCTTTTCCATACACCTCGCGATGCTGCCACTGTTGAGTTATCCAGGGTACAATTGCCCGCAAATGAACACCTGCAAAACTCAAGGAGAGTGCATGTCAATCACGGCGAAGTCCGTTTACCGTGACACGGGAAACTTTTTCCGTAATCAATTCATTACCATCTTGCTGGTATCGCTGTTGTGCGCGTTTATCACGGTGGTGTTCGGGCATGCTTTTTCCCCCAGCGACGCGCAGATTGCGCAACTCAGTGAAGGGGATCAGATAACCAACAGCGTGGGACTGTTCGACCTGGTGCAGAACATGACACCGGAACAGCAGCAAATCCTGCTACGTGCGTCAGCGGCATCGACATTTTCTGGACTTATCGGCAATGCCATCCTCGCGGGTGGTATTATTCTGATGATCCAGTTAATTTCAGCAGGCCATCGAGTCAGCGCGCTGCGGGCCATTGGCGCCAGTGCACCGGTATTGCCTAAGCTGTTTATTCTGATTTTTCTGACTACCCTGCTGGTGCAAATCGGGATTATGCTGGTCGTTGTACCCGGTATTGTGCTGGCCATTCTGCTGTCGCTTGCGCCAGTGATGATGGTTCAGGATAAGATGGGTGTCTTTGCAGCCATGCGCAACAGTATGCGTTTGGCGTGGTCTAATATGCGACTGGTTGCGCCCGCTGTGATCGGTTGGCTGCTGGCAAAAACGTCACTGTTGCTGCTCGCCCCCACTTTTGCTGTATTATCGCCGAATGTTGGCGCGGTAGTGGCGAATACGCTGAGCAATATGATTTCTGCCGTTTTGCTGATCTATTTGTTCCGCCTGTATATGCTGATTCGCCAATAAACCCTGAACGCATCCCGGCCTCTTGGTCGATGCTTTTTGATTACGGAATCGAAGAATGAAGCAGTTTCTTGATTTTTTACCGCTGGTGGTCTTTTTCGCTTTTTATAAGCTTTATGACATCTATGCGGCGACCTCGGCACTGATTGTCGCGACGGCCATTGTGTTGATTTACAGCTGGGTTCGCTATCGCAAGGTCGAGAAGATGGCGTTGATCACCTTTATTCTGGTGGCTGTTTTTGGCGGCCTGACCGTTTTCTTCCACAACGATGAATTCATTAAGTGGAAGGTAACGGTGATATATGGGCTGTTTGCGGGTGCCTTACTGGTCAGCCAGTGGGTGATGAAAAAACCGCTGATTCAGCGCATGTTAGGTAAAGAACTGACGCTGCCGCAGCCGGTATGGTCGAAACTGAACCTGGCCTGGGCCGTCTTTTTCATCCTGTGCGGTCTGGCGAATATCTACATCGCGTTTTGGCTGCCGCAAAATATCTGGGTTAACTTCAAAGTGTTTGGCTTAACCGCCCTGACGTTGGTCTTCACGCTGCTGAGCGGGGTATATATTTACCGTCATCTGCCGCAGGAAGATAAGTCATAATGTGCATTCGCCAGATCTGCGGATCTGGCGAATTTTTAACCCACCATACCTTTCTCTCACTTTAACACCGCGTTGCACACCGCCTCCCCTCTGTTCTCAGCCCATAAATTCTAGTAGCATCGCGCCTGTAATCTTTCTCTACAGTCGGTTCTACAATGACAACAACGAATAACACCCCTCAAGGTGAGCTGGTTTTACGTACTCTGGCCATGCCAGCCGATACCAATGCTAACGGCGATATTTTTGGCGGTTGGCTGATGTCGCAAATGGATATCGGTGGCGCTATTCAGGCCAAGGAAATCGCGCACGGTCGTGTGGTCACGGTGCGAGTGGAAGGAATGAGTTTTTTACGCCCGGTTGCCGTCGGTGATGTGGTCTGTTGCTATGCGCGCTGTGTGAAGCGCGGTAACACATCCATCAGCATTAATATTGAAGTCTGGGTTAAGAAAGTGGCATCTGAGCCAATTGGGCAACGCTACAAAGCCACCGAAGCGTTGTTTATCTACGTGGCCGTGGATAAAGATGGGAAACCCCGTCCGATCCCCGCCTCTGCCTGATACGACACGTTAACGTCGAAATCAGACAAGCATTATGCTAATTGCCGGATGATGGCGTAGCGCCTCATCCGGCCAACTTCTTACTCGATCTGCGCAGTACCGTTCAGACGGAAAACAATATTCACCACCAGTCCGGAGCCGGGTTTTCCCGCCTCGTAGCGCCATTTGCGCATGGCATTCTTCACTTCACGCTCAAACATATTGGCGGGCTGCGCGGAAAGCACCTCCACGTTCTCAACCCGGCCATCTGACGTCACGTCAAATCTCACTTTTACACGACCTTCAATACGCAGCGCCTGCGCACGTGCCGGATACTGTGGCTGATTACGACTCAGCGCACGCGGGCCAGCAGGCGCACTGACGGTCGGCTTGCTGGTGGCCGGGGCGGTACTGGTGGTCGGGCGCGCAGGCGCGGTGTTTTCAACTGGCGCAGCCGGGCGTGATTCAACCGGTTTAACGTCACGTTTCGGCTGTTCTTGCACCTTTTTCACCGGTTTTGGCTTCGGTTTTGGCTTTGGCTTCGGTTTCTCAATAACGACCGGTGCCTCCTTTGGCGGTTCAGGAATCGGTTCGGGTTCCGGTTCTGGCTCGACGACGGGCTCCGGAGGCGGTTGAACAACCTGCGGCGGTTCGAGGTCAGCTGGCGCGACCATCGTGATAGAAATCGGCTGCGCGGGCGCAGGCAGTTCAATAACCTGATGTACCGAGGTATACAGCAGTCCTGCCACTACAGCACCATGAACGCCGACAGAAAGTAACGTCGGCCAGGGAAAGCGACGAGGTAAATCAAGGGTCATTGAAGTCATAATCGTTTCAGTTAAAAAACCAGGCCCTGATTTTAAATGCAAATAGCAATCATATTCAATAAGCCCATGGCGGTAAGCGGCATTTAAAACGCGATTTTATGATAATAACCCACTTCTAAAGTAGGGGCTTAACAAATCCGTTATCTTTCCGTTGCAGTTGTTAGGCCTTTCCAATAACGTAATTAACGACTTTTACCGATCAAGGAGCTCTTCCCGTGCTGTATGTTATTTATGCTCAAGATATCGCTGATTCTCTCGAAAAACGCCTTTCCGTGCGCCCGGCACATCTGGCACGTCTGCAACTTCTCCATGACGAAGGTCGCCTGTTGACCGCAGGTCCTATGCCCGCCGTGGATAGCAACGACCCGGGTGCGGCCGGATTTACCGGATCAACCGTCATTGCCGAATTTGAATCACTCGAAGCTGCACAAGCATGGGCTGAAGCTGACCCGTATGTAGCGGCAGGCGTTTATGCGCAAGTTTCAGTAAAACCGTATAAGAAAGTATTTTAAGCAACAACGTCAGACTAACATTAATAAGTAGAGTGATTATCTACCCGCTTATAATATTCACAAGGGTGCATCTGAATAGATAATATTCAATGCACCTGTATTATTGCTATTTCAATACTCACCATGGCATATAACACTTAGTGGTTAGAAAACTAAAGCATCTGGCAAAATGTTATGCAGGGAATCTTTTTATAAATAATGACAGTCTTTTCGATAGACGTATAATAAGGTAGAGGAATGCTGTCGACTTCCTATTAAATTGCTATTTATCATTATCAATTTATTATGTATTTCACTTCTGAAAAGCGATACATCAAGCTCAATAAAATTTTAACTCACTAACTTATCACTTTTAAAACAACAAGATACATCACCGCATCCATCTGAGAAACCCAATACCACTTCTGCATTACGCCATCAGAAGTGGCATTAACTCACTGATTCTTTAATATCCAGCAGCTTTATTGGCCGCATTGATTCGCTTAGTCCTGGCGTCTTTTTGATTTTTATCTGTTGCCTGCATGATGCCACCGGCAGCATCAATCCAGTCGCTTGCCGTGCAACCAGACAACGTCACACTCAGCATGAGCGCCATTAAATACTTCATCTAAACTCCGTTTTTCAAAAACCGTACAAAAATATTGGTGAAAATTTATATAATTAGTTATTACCGGCACATTGTTACAAACATATCCGACACGAGCAATCAATAAATAAGGGGCTGATTGAATAACGCAGAATATTAAGCGGGAGGATAAAAGATGGCGGGTTGTGCTGTGGTCATTGGGCACCGCCAGCGATGCCCATTTTGATCAGACGCTGTGGATTGCAAACAACAACGAGTTACGTTGATGGTTGAGAATGCACTTTCTGATGGTATGGATGCGCATATTGCGGCGCGATTGTCCTTCAAGCCAACGCGCTTTACGGCGACTGGCCTGACGCTGCATCCGCCAGCGCCCCACTTCCGTTCTACTACGCTTCATGTTAACCACTCTTACCGTCACAGAGCGGACATTATACCGCCTGACCGAATGCAGACCAGCAGTTTTCCCGTGTTTTTATTTGCCAGATGAATCCTGATGCGTAAACTCTTAACAATACGCTTTCAAAAGGATTTTTAAATTTATGACAACCTTCTACACCGTGGTGAGTTGGCTGGTCATTCTGGGATACTGGGTACTCATCGCTGGCGTAACATTACGCATTCTGATGAAGCGACGCGCAGTGCCCTCTGCAATGGCCTGGCTTTTGATCATCTATATTCTGCCATTGGTCGGGATCATTGCTTATCTGTCTTTCGGTGAACTTCATTTGGGCAAACGTCGCGCCGAGCGCGCCAGAGCGATGTGGCCTTCAACGGCCAAGTGGCTCAACGACCTAAAAGCCTGTAACCATATTTTTGCTCAGGAGAACAGCAGCGTCGCCTCGTCTCTATTTAAGCTGTGCGAACGTCGCCAGGGTATCGGCGGCGTTAAAGGAAACCAGCTTCAATTGCTCACCAGTTCCGATGACGTGATGCAGGCGTTGATCCGCGACATTCAACTGGCGCGGCATAACATTGAGATGGTGTTTTATATCTGGCAACCCGGCGGCATGGCCGACCAGGTCGCAGAATCATTAATGGCCGCGGCCCGACGCGGTATTCACTGTCGCTTGATGCTGGACTCCGCAGGCAGCGTGGCGTTCTTCCGCAGCCCGTGGGCCGCGATGATGCGTAATGCAGGTATTGAAGTCGTTGAGGCACTGAAGGTTAACTTGATGCGTGTCTTCTTACGCCGCATGGACCTGCGCCAGCACCGTAAGATGATAATGATCGACAATTATATTGCTTACACCGGCAGTATGAACATGGTTGACCCGCGTTTCTTTAAGCAGGATGCCGGCGTCGGGCAATGGGTTGATCTGATGGCAAGAATGGAAGGTCCGGTCGCCACCGCGATGGGGATTGTTTATTCCTGTGACTGGGAGATTGAGACCGGTAAGCGCATTTTACCGCCGCCACCGGATGCCAATATCATGCCATTTGAGCAGGCAAGTGGGCACACCATTCATACCATAGCCTCCGGCCCGGGTTTTCCTGAGGATTTGATCCATCAGGCGTTACTGACCGCGGCATACTCTGCGCGTGAATATTTAATCATGACCACGCCCTACTTCGTCCCCAGCGACGATCTGCTGCATGCCATCTGTACGGCGGCGCAGCGTGGGGTGGATGTGAGCATTATTCTTCCCCGCAAAAATGACTCTATGCTGGTTGGCTGGGCAAGTCGGGCCTTTTTCACCGAGCTGCTGGCGGCTGGCGTGAAAATTTACCAGTTTGAAGGGGGTCTGTTGCACACCAAGAGCGTGCTGGTCGATGGTGAGCTGAGTCTGGTGGGTACCGTAAA
Source organism: Citrobacter sp. KH_055_1 (assembly GCF_057838705.1). Classification (NCBI taxonomy): domain Bacteria; kingdom Pseudomonadati; phylum Pseudomonadota; class Gammaproteobacteria; order Enterobacterales; family Enterobacteriaceae; genus Citrobacter; species Citrobacter sp. KH_055_1. The sequence continues at coordinate 2,066,056 of NZ_CM174473.1, read as the reverse complement.
CCTGGATATGCGCAGCTTGTGGCTGAATTTTGAGATCACGCTGGTGATTGACGATGCCGGATTTGGTGCCGATCTCGCGGCAGTACAGGACGATTACATCTCCCGTTCGCGCCTGCTTGATGCGCGTTTGTGGCTAAAAAGGCCACTCTGGCAACGGATCACCGAGCGACTGTTTTACTTCTTTAGTCCGTTGCTGTAAAACGTGCCCAAGAGACGGTAAACAGGTAGTCATTATGGATATGGATTTGAACAATCGCCTGACTGAAGACGAAACGCTTGAGCAGGCTTATGACATTTTTCTCGAACTGGCGACAGACAATCTCGATCCCGCTGACGTTCTTCTGTTCAATTTACAGTTTGAAGAACGCGGCGGCGCAGAGTTATTTGACCCGGCAGAAGACTGGCAGGAGCACGTCGATTTTGACCTGAATCCTGACTTTTTTGCCGAAGTGGTGATTGGTCTGGCCGACTCAGAAGATGGCGAGATTAACGATATTTTCGCACGCGTTTTGTTATGCCGTGAAAAAGATCACAAGCTCTGCCATATTCTCTGGCGCGAATGAGTCAAAAGAAAAGCTGCCCAGGCAGCTTTTTTTATTTAATTCGGAAGCTTAGTTCCACAGCGGTTACAAAATTGCGCGCTGTGCTCGTGCTGATGCTGCTGACACTGAGGGCATTGACGCTGATTCTGCCGATGCTGAAACGCGCTGCTCATGTGCGTAGTAATCAAGCCCGTGGGTATTGCAATTACTGAATAACCGATCAGGATAAGCACTGACGCCACCATTCGCCCTAACGGCGTGTGCGGCGCGATATCCCCATACCCAACCGTCGTTACCGTCACAATGGCCCAGTACACCGACGCATTCAGCGTATCAAATCCATACTTCGGCCCTTCAATGAGATACATCAACGCGCCGAAAATAATCATTAAAATGGCGATAAACGAATAGAACAGAATCAACTGGTGACGTGCGCTTTTTATAGCGCCCCAAAACACCATCAACGAAGGCATAAAGCGCAACAACTTGAGGATCCGCAGTACACGAATCGCCCGCATCGCTCGCCAGGCAAACACATAGTTCAGACTCATTTCTGGCCATAACCACATCACATACAGCGGCAAAATGGTGGCCAAATCGATAATACCCCAAAAACTAAACACATATTTTGCCGGATTGGCCCAACAGCATAATCGCAGCAAGTATTCGGCGGTGAAGACCAGAGTAATAAAGATCTCCAGCCAGACAAAAGAACGCCATTCATCATACGTTAAATGATATTGCGTCCCGACGCCCGACTCGACGAAGATGACAATGACGCTAAGCAACGCAAACAGCGCGCACAGACCTTCAAAACGACGACCTGAGCGCGTGTTTAAATCGAATAATTTACGATAGACAGCGCGGCGGACAGAGGACACAAAGCCAGACACATTCACCTCACCTATAAGAAGGGCTGACCTTTGTCAGCCCTCACGATTATAGCGGGTCTACTTTCAGGCAGGAAACAGCGTGGCAGAAACTTCCTTCCAGAACCGGTCGCGTTTTTGCACATTCCGGTCCGGCAATCGGACAACGGGTACGGAACACACAACCAGACGGCGGATTGATCGGTGACGGTAATTCGCCTTCCAACAGTTGGATGGTTTTGTTCCTCTCCTGATCGGGATCGGGGATCGGCACCGCCGACATCAGCGCTTTAGTATAAGGATGCAGCGGGTTATGGTACACCTCGTCGTAAGTGCCCAGTTCCACCGCATGCCCCAGGTACATTACCAGCACGCGATCGGAAATATGTTTAACCACCGCCAGGTCATGGGCAATAAAGATTAACGATAATCCCATTTCACGCTGCAGTTGTTGCAACAGGTTCACTACCTGCGCCTGAATCGACACGTCCAGCGCCGAAACCGGCTCATCGCAAATAATCAACTTCGGCTCGAGGATCAGCGCGCGAGCAATCCCGATACGCTGACACTGCCCGCCTGAAAATTCGTGCGGATAGCGGTTGATCAAATTTGGCAACAGCCCGACTTTCATCATCATTGCCTTCACGCGATCGCGCACTTCCTGCCCTGGCAGGCTGGGATGATAAGTGCGCAGCGGTTCTGCGATAATTTCACCGATGGTCATACGCGGGTTTAATGAAGCCAGCGGATCCTGGAAAATCATCTGAATATCGCTGCGCACCGCGCGCCACTCATCGGGTTTCATACCCAGCAAATCTTTACCCAGCCAGGCCACTTTGCCGTCGGTGGCTTTCACCAGACCAATAATGGCGCGGGCAAAGGTAGACTTACCGCAGCCTGACTCGCCCACCACCCCTAACGTTTCACCTTCGTACAGTCGCAGGGTCACGCCATCAACGGCTTTCAGTGTTTGTGAGGGTTGCCAGAACCACTGCTTGCCGTCTTTGATATCGAAATGGACTTTAAGATCGGCTATCTCAAGCAAGACTTTTCGTTGTTCAGTTGCCGTTGTCATACCAGTTCCTCCACCGGTTTAAAGCAGGCACGCAGGCGGCCCGGGCTAAACTCTTCCAGCGGCGGTGCACTGCTACAAATTTCCATCGCATGCGGACAACGAGGCTGGAACGGGCATCCTTTTGGCAAACGCAGCAGGTTTGGCGGGTTACCCGGGATGGTCAGCATCTCTTCCCCTTCAGCATCCAGACGCGGTACCGCGTTAAGCAAACCAATAGAATACGGATGAACGGGTTTATAAAAGACATCGCGCGCGCTGCCATATTCCATGGTGCGCCCGGCATACATCACCAGAACCTTGTCGCATATCCCGGCAACCACACCGAGGTCGTGGGTGATCATAATAATCGCGGTATTGAATTCACTCTTAAGTTCATTCAGGAGCGTCATAATTTGCGCCTGAACCGTAACATCGAGCGCGGTTGTCGGCTCATCGGCGATCAGTAACTTTGGCCGACACTGTAACGCCATGGCGATCATCACACGCTGGCGCATCCCGCCTGAAAATTCATGTGGATACATCTTCATACGCTTGCGCGCTTCCGGCATTTTGACCGCATCCAGCATTCTGACGGATTCTTCAAACGCTTCGGCTTTACTCATACCTTTATGCAGCATCAGCACTTCCATTAACTGCTCTCCGACCCGCATATACGGGTTCAGGGAGGTCATGGGGTCCTGAAAGATCATTGAAATTTGTTCGGCGCGCAGTTTGTTCAGCTCGCGTTCCGGTAAATTAAGAATTTCACGTCCGTTGAACGTCGCAGAACCGCCGATGCGACCATTGGCCGCCAACAGTCCCATCAGGGCAAACGCCGTTTGCGATTTCCCCGATCCAGATTCACCGACAATACCCAGCGTTTCACCGGCACGCAGCGAAAAGTTCAGATCGTTTACCGCGGTTACATCCCCATCAGGGGTGGCAAACGTCACGCGCAGATCTTTCACGTCCAGCAGTGCGTTAGCCTGTTGTTGCGCGAGCGGCGCGGTTGAGGTTTCAATTACGCTCATGGCTGCACTCCTTAACGGTCTTTCGGGTCGAGGGCATCACGCAGGCCATCGCCAATAAAGTTGAAACAGAACAACGTCACCACCAGGAAACCTGCCGGAAACAGCAGCAGCCACGGTGAGACTTCCATTGAGTTAGCACCATCACTTAACAACGCCCCCCAACTGCTTAACGGCTCCTGGGTCCCTAAGCCAAGGAAGCTCAGGAAGGATTCGAACAGGATCATGCTCGGTACCAGTAGCGATGCGTACACAACTACCACGCCCAGAACGTTCGGGACAATATGGCGGATAACAATGCGCACGGTCGAAACCCCACCCACCTGCGCAGCCTCAATAAACTCTTTGCGCTTCAGGCTCAGCGTCTGGCCACGCACGATACGTGCCATATCCAGCCAGGAGACCATACCGATCGCCACAAAGATCAGCAGGATGTTTTGCCCAAAAAAGGTCACCAGCAGAATGACGAAGAACATGAACGGGAAGGAGTTGAGGATTTCCAGCAGGCGCATCATCACGGAGTCAATTTTGCCGCCCAGATATCCTGACAACGATCCGTACAACGTGCCGACAATCACCGCCACCAGCGCCGCGGCAATCCCGACCATCAGCGAAATACGTCCACCAATCGCCACGCGTACCAGCAGGTCACGCCCCGAAGAATCAGTACCGAAGTAGTGGCCGGACTCACTGTCCGGCGCGCTGGACATCATTCCCCAGTCGGTGTCGAAGTAGGTAAATTGCGATAGCATCGGCGCAAGGGTCACAAACAGCGCGATAATCACCAGCACAACCAGACTGGCTACCGCCGCGCGGTTATGCATAAAGCGTCGACGCGCATCCTGCCACAAACTGCGGCCTTCGACTTCCAGCTTTTCACTGAAATTCTCCAGCGTCTCGCTGTTTTTCTTACTTAACATCATAGATAGCGAGCTCCAGTATCAGTAACGGATTTTCGGATCGATAACGGCATACAGCACATCAACAATCGCATTAAATACAATTGTCAGTGCACCGACCAGAATGGTCAGGCTCAATACCAGCGAGTAGTCGCGGTTCAGCGCGCCGTTAACGAACAGTTGACCAATACCCGGCAAGCCGTAGATAGTTTCAATCACCATCGAACCGGTAATAATGCCGACGAACGCCGGGCCCATATAAGACAACACCGGCAGCAAAGCGGGCTTTAACGCGTGACGGAAAATAATCCGCCGCATTGGCAGACCTTTCGCCCGTGCGGTACGAATAAAGTTGGAGTGCAGCACTTCAATCATCGACCCACGGGTGATACGGGCGATACTGGCGATATAAGCCAGCGACAACGCCACCATCGGCAAGATCATAAATTTCAGCGCCCCGCCGTTCCAGCCACCACCGGGCAACCATTTCAGCGTTATTGCAAATATCATCACTAACAAGGGGGCCACCACAAAGCTTGGGATAACCACCCCGGTCATCGCTACCCCCATCACCGTATAATCCCAGCGCGTATTTTGCTTCAACGCAGCAATGACGCCAGCACTGACGCCAACGAGTACCGCCAGGATAAAGGCAGCTGCACCCAGCTTCGCCGAAACCGGGAAGCTCGAGGCAACCAGATCGTTAACTGTATAGTCTTTATATTTAAAGGAAGGTCCAAAATCGCCATGCGCCAGTTGCTTCAGGTAGCTGAAGTACTGCGTGGTGATAGGGTCATTAAGATGGTATTTCGCTTCAATATTCGCCAGTACCTCTGGCGGTAACGCACGTTCACCGGTGAAAGGACTTCCCGGCGCAAGGCGCATCATAAAGAATGAGATCGTAATAAGAATAAATAGCGTCGGAATCGCTTCCAGACAGCGACGTAATATGAATTTTAACATTGCCCGTACCTTCTGGCGTGTGCCTTTATACCTCTTTAAGCCAGTTATGGGGCCAGAGAGGTATTTATAGTTCGAAGAAAAAGACACTGTGGGGCAACGATGGTCGCCCCACGTCTTGCCATTAATGCTTGATAATATACAAGTCTTTAACGTGGATATTATCCATCGGGTCTTTACCGGAGTATCCGCCTACCCATGGTTTCACCAAACGCGCATTGACGTAGTAATACACTGGTACAATCGCAGAGTCTTTATCCAACTGCTGCTCAGCTTTCGAATACAGCTCGCTGCGCTGCGCTTCGTCAGTCACTTTCAGCGTATCGGCAATCAACTTATCAAATGCCGCGCTCTTATAGTGAACAGTGTTGTTGGAGCTGTCTGACAGCACCATGTTAAGGAAAGAGGTCGGTTCGTTGTAATCCGCACACCAGCCCGCACGAGAAACATCATAGTTACCCTGATGACGGGTATCGAGGAAGGTCTTCCACTCCTGGTTTTCCAGCTTAACGTTGGCACCCAGATTTTTCTTCCAGATAGAGGCGGCTGCAATAGCCAGCTTCTTGTGCAGATCGGAGGTGTTATACAACAGGTCGAAGGTCAGCGGTTTTTCTGCGGTAAAGCCAGCTTCAGCCAACAGTTTTTTCGCTTCTTCGTTACGTTTTTCCTGTGACCACTTGAACCACTCTGGCTCAACCAGTTTTGCGCCATCGGTATACGGCGGCGTGAAGCTGTACGCTGGCAGGTCGCCCTGGTTCTTCACTTTGTTGACGATAATGTCACGATCCAGTGCCATCTTCAGGGCGGTACGTACACGCACATCGTTGAACGGTGGCTTCTGGTTATTAATTTCGTAATAGTAGGTACACAGATACGGGTCAACGTGAACTTCGTTCGGGATCTCTTTTTTCAGTTTCTGGAATAACTCAATCGGCATGTTGTTGTAGGTCATGTCGATTTCACCACTGCGGTAGCGGTTAACATCAGTCACTTCAGAAGAAATTGGCAGATAAGTTACCTGGTTAATCACCGTTTTGGCGTTATCCCAGTAGTTAGTATTACGCTCAAGAACAATGCGCTCGTTGACGACCCAATCTTTTAATTTATAGGAGCCGTTAGAAACGATGTTCGCGGGCTGGGTCCATTTATCACCAAATTTTTCCACCACGGCTTTAGGCACCGGGGAAACGGATGAGTGAACAAGCAGTTTGTAGAAATACGGAACAGGTTCACTGAGGGTAACTTCAAAAGTATGGTCATCAATGGCTTTTACACCGAGATCGGTGACCGGTTTTTTACCGGCGATAATGTCGTCAATATTAACGATGTGCCCATACTGTAAATAGCTGGAGTATGGTGAAGCGGTATTTGGATTCGCCAGACGTTGCCAGCTATACACAAAATCTTGCGCGGTCACGGGCGAGCCATCGGACCATTTCGCGTCTTTACGCAGATGGAACGTCCAGACTTTAAAATCTTTATTTTCCCATTTTTCCGCCACGCCCGGTGATGGCTTGCCATCAACGTCGCTGATTAATAAACCTTCAAACAGGTCACGGTTAATGTTGGATTCTGGCACACCTTCGATCTTGTGCGGATCGAGAGACTGAACTTCCGAACCATTATTGCGTACCAGCGTTTGCTTCTCAGCAAGTTGAACACCGGCAGGTACTTCTGCCGCCGTGGCAACATTTCCTGCGATAAGCGCAGATAGAATCCCCGCCGCTACTAAACTTTTCTTAGTGATGTTAGTCATTGTGTTTGTACTCCCTCATTATTATGGCTGGTTTTTTAACCAGACTGTTAATCCTGTACGGATCCCTGTACGGCACCGGAGATTTTCTGCCGTCAGGTGATTTATTGTTTTACTGCTTGCTATCACCGACTTTATTTATTCTGGCGGTTCGAGCGACCGCCTTGCGTCGATTTTCTACGTGTCTCCCCTGTCGGAAACACGCGGTTACTCTATTGAGAGAAACTAACTGAAAACAGTTCTCAACAACGTAAAATCTTCTGCAAAATACCTGGTCGGAAAGTATCAAATGCCTTTCTTAACCGCCAATACATTTTACAGATTTGTTAACCAATTCGCTTTTATCGAAAAAAAATCGCACATCAATGGTCCTCAAAAAGAGAGGTAATAATCGTAATATCATGATAGATAACGAATTAAATCCATTGAGCGGTTGATTACCCTGTCCGGTATCAATATGCCGATATAATTTACATAAAATTAACAATTGGTCATTAATTAGCACATTACTCTAAAATAGACACTGAAATAACTAATAACATTTCGATAATCCTTCAGCAAGCCCCAGAGTATAATGTTAGAAAAATAACAGTAAGCCCCCTATTCAGGGACGTAGCCATAAAAATTATTATCTTTTAAATCAATACGTAACGGATGGATTGGCAATCAGCATGTTTTACAATTTCAATGCTAATTTTCAACTTTAGTGAGACGTTTTACTGATAATGAAAAGAACGGAGCTGAGGGCCAGCTCCGTTTACTGAAAACAGTCCCGTCAGGCCAGTAAGCCCGGGAAAATAGATTTGATGCCGGTGACGATGAATTCAATCCCCAACGCCATGAGCAGTAAGCCCATAATACGCGTAATAACGTTAATACCCGTTTGCCCCAACAGGCGTACCAGCCAAGGAGCCATACGAAACAGTCCCCAACAGCATAAGGCAAACAGTGCAATCGCCACAAAGAACCCGAACAGGTTTAATGCGCTATGATAGCGAGTCCCCCAGACGATGGTTGAACTTATCGCCCCCGGCCCCGCCATCAACGGCAATGCCAACGGAACAACACCAACATTCTCGCGTATGGCAGTCTCTGACTTTTCCTGTTTGTTTTGTTTATCTTCCCCGAGTTTCCCACTGATCATCGACATTGCAATGGTTACCACCAGAATCCCGCCGGCAATTCTGAACGAATCAATCGAGATACCGAAGAGTTGCAGGATCGCATCACCAAGAAACAACGAGGTCCACAAAATAATCGCCACCGACAGGTTTGCCGTCAGATTGGTTTTGTTACGCGCCGCTGCGGTTTGGTAGCTGGTCATACTGATAAAGACCGGGATGATCCCGACGGGGTTGACCAACGCAAATAACCCAATGAAAAACTTAAAGTAAAGAGGAAAATCAAATAGCGTTTGGATCACGGTTAGCTCCGAAGCGTTAGCCGGATAAAATGAGTCATAAAAAATGTTAAAAACCGCGCTGAAGATACGCTTTTTGGCAGCATTCTTCACCTTCTATCTGCGTTAATCTCTGTAAACGTGCTACCAATACTCGGTGTTATTAATATGTATGAAATATGCTAATGTTAATCTCATTCATTCCATCAATTCGTTAACACTTGCCGATAAACACTAAAAGAGCCTGCTGAAAGGTGTCAGCTTCGCGTAAATTTGATCCAGATCACGCAGTTACTACTCAGAAGTGAGTAATCTTGCTTACGCCACCTGGAGGAAACGCGTTAGAGTTGAATACGCTAGCGTATAAGCTCTTTTAGTAAATCAATGTAAGGCGGGCGTTAATTAACCGTTTGATTTTCAAAACGTTACACAAATTTTCGTCGATCTGTCTATACTCTCGTAGCGAGCAGATGATTTACTAAAAAAGTTTAACATTATCAGGAGAGCATCATGGCTGTTACTAATGTCGCTGAACTTAACGCACTTGTAGAGCGCGTAAAAAAAGCCCAGCGTGAATATGCCAGTTTCACTCAAGAACAGGTTGACAAAATCTTCCGTGCCGCCGCTCTGGCTGCCGCAGACGCTCGAATTCCCCTCGCGAAAATGGCCGTTGCCGAATCTGGCATGGGTATTGTCGAAGATAAAGTGATTAAAAACCACTTCGCATCTGAATACATCTATAACGCTTACAAAGATGAAAAAACCTGTGGTGTCCTGGCCGAAGACCATACTTTTGGGACCATCACTATCGCTGAACCGATTGGTATCATCTGCGGTATCGTTCCAACCACTAACCCAACGTCTACTGCAATCTTCAAATCGCTGATCAGCCTGAAGACGCGTAACGCTATCATCTTCTCTCCACATCCGCGTGCTAAAGATGCAACCAACAAAGCGGCAGACATCGTTCTGCAGGCTGCTATCGCTGCTGGCGCACCAAAAGACCTGATTGGCTGGATCGATCAACCTTCTGTTGAACTGTCTAACGCTCTGATGCACCACCCGGACATTAACCTGATCCTTGCGACCGGTGGTCCTGGTATGGTTAAAGCAGCATACAGCTCTGGTAAACCGGCAATCGGTGTTGGCGCAGGTAACACCCCTGTTGTTATCGACGAAACAGCAGATATCAAACGTGCCGTTGCTTCCGTGCTGATGTCTAAAACCTTCGACAACGGTGTAATCTGTGCGTCTGAACAGTCCGTTGTGGTTGTAGATTCCGTATACGACGCCGTTCGCGAACGTTTTGCCAGCCACGGTGCCTATATGCTGCAGGGCAAAGAGCTGAAGGCTGTTCAGGACATCATCCTGAAAAATGGCGCGCTGAACGCGGCTATCGTGGGTCAACCGGCATACAAAATCGCTGAGCTGGCTGGTTTCTCCGTGCCGACTAACACCAAGATTCTGATTGGTGAAGTTAAAGTTGTCGACGAAAGCGAACCGTTTGCTCACGAAAAACTGTCTCCGACGCTGGCAATGTACCGTGCGAAAGACTTCGAAGATGCAGTTGTTAAAGCTGAAAAACTGGTTGCTATGGGCGGTATCGGTCATACCTCTTGCCTGTACACTGACCAGGACAACCAGCCAGAACGCGTTGCTCACTTCGGTCAGATGATGAAAACTGCACGTATCCTGATCAACACCCCGGCGTCTCAGGGTGGTATCGGCGACCTGTACAACTTTAAGCTTGCACCATCCCTGACTCTGGGTTGTGGTTCCTGGGGTGGTAACTCCATCTCTGAAAACGTTGGTCCTAAGCACCTGATCAACAAGAAAACCGTTGCTAAGCGAGCTGAAAACATGTTGTGGCACAAACTTCCGAAATCTATCTACTTCCGCCGTGGCTCACTGCCAATCGCGTTGGATGAAGTGATTACCGATGGTCACAAACGTGCGCTGATCGTGACCGACCGCTTCCTGTTCAACAACGGCTACGCTGACCAGATCACGTCTGTTCTGAAAGCTGCGGGCGTTGAAACCGAAGTGTTCTTTGAAGTTGAAGCTGACCCGACGCTGAGCGTTGTGCGCAAAGGTGCTGAACTAGCCAACTCCTTCAAACCAGACGTGATCATCGCGCTGGGTGGCGGTTCCCCGATGGACGCAGCGAAAATCATGTGGGTCATGTACGAACATCCGGAAACCCACTTCGAAGAACTGGCGCTGCGCTTTATGGACATCCGTAAACGTATCTACAAGTTCCCGAAAATGGGCGTGAAAGCGAAAATGATCGCCGTCACCACCACTTCCGGTACTGGTTCTGAAGTCACCCCGTTTGCGGTTGTAACCGACGACGCTACTGGTCAGAAATATCCACTGGCAGACTACGCGCTGACCCCGGATATGGCGATTGTCGATGCTAACCTGGTGATGGATATGCCGAAGTCACTGTGTGCGTTCGGTGGTCTGGATGCCGTCACTCACGCCCTGGAAGCTTACGTTTCCGTACTGGCTTCTGAGTTCTCTGATGGTCAGGCTCTGCAAGCGCTGAAACTGCTGAAAGAAAACCTGCCTGCGTCCTACCACGAAGGTTCTAAGAACCCGGTAGCTCGCGAGCGTGTACACAGTGCAGCGACCATCGCCGGTATCGCGTTTGCTAACGCCTTCCTCGGTGTATGTCACTCCATGGCGCACAAGCTGGGTTCACAGTTCCACATTCCTCACGGTCTGGCGAACGCCCTGCTGATCAGCAACGTTATTCGTTATAACGCGAACGACAACCCGACTAAACAGACTGCTTTCAGCCAGTACGACCGTCCGCAGGCCCGTCGTCGCTACGCTGAAATCGCAGACCATCTGGGTCTGAGCGCACCGGGCGACCGTACCGCAGCGAAAATCCAGAAACTGCTGGCATGGTTGGATGAGATCAAAGCTGAACTGGGTATTCCTAAGTCTATCCGTGAAGCTGGCGTTCAGGAAGCTGACTTCCTGGCACATGTTGACAAACTGTCTGAAGATGCGTTTGACGACCAGTGCACCGGCGCTAACCCGCGTTACCCGCTGATTTCTGAACTGAAACAGATCCTGCTGGATACCTTCTACGGTCGCGAATACAACGAAGGTGAAACTGCCGCTAAAACTGAAGCAGCAGCCGCGCCTAAAGCAGAGAAAAAAGCGAAGAAATCCGCTTAATTCATAAATCTAAGCTGTAGTATCACGTCGAACGGTCCCTTTAGGGGACCGTTTTTTTTCGCCTGATTTATTCTCACCTTCACAGCGCAAAAACTCATGCAGACCATCGCGGTGAATGGACATGCCCGTAGGAGATTGGAGGAGGATGCGCGTAAAGGGTCTACAGAGGTGATTGTAGGGTAGTACTTCTGACTTATGGCCAGTGGTCTACCCTGCGCGTTACAGCGCCCTGGCGAGCGTAGATTAATCGTGGCTGTGCCGTTCCTGAATGGCCGTCAGAGAGCCCTCAGATTGCGCCTCTTTATAGTGCTTGCGGCATACCGACACATAGCGTTCATTGCCACCAATAACCACCTGTTCTCCCTCGTTATAAGGTCGTCCAGCTTGATCAAGACGTAGTACCATACTCGCCTTCCGCCCGCAGAAACAAATAGTCTTTAATTCGACCAATTTATCTGACCAGGCAAGCAGGTATTCGCTACCGCCAAATAATTCACCACGAAAATCGGTGCGTAACCCGTAACACAAAACCGGAATATCCAGCTGATCGACAACCTCGGATAATTCATAAACCTGCTGGCGTGTCAAAAACTGTGACTCGTCAACCAGTACACAATGTATTCTCTGCTGCGCATTCTCCGCGCGAATTTCTTCGAACAATGATGAATTTTGGTTAAACAGTTTTGCAGGTGACGACAGACCTATACGTGAACTTACTTTCCCTGTTCCAAACCGGTCGTCGATTTCCGCTGTATATACAACGGCACGCATGCCACGTTCCTGGTAATTGTATGAAGATTGCAGCAAAGCGGTCGACTTCCCCGCATTCATTGCAGAATAGTAAAAATATAGCTGTGCCATTGACCGTCAGCCCTCACCTGAGTAAATAAATATGGGCGCGATTGTATCATAATTCACAAACATGTCTGCGCACCGTTGTCGCCCACATACGTATAAAAAATCGCGTCAGCATCACTCATCAGCCTCCTAAATATGACGTACTACGGTAAGGTTCAGGAAACAGACTTAAGTTATGGGTCGCGCAGTGATGCACACCACCAATGCTCGAATAATCTGACTTATGACGGTATATACACATTCTTTCACAAATAGTGCCCTTGAAATTCATCAACGGTGCTTATCATCACAGTTCAATAAAGAAACCTTGCTTTCAATGTTATTGAATCCCCCTACGAACACCCTGTAATAGTGAATTCCCGTAAGCAAAACTAATACAAAAGGTTGAAATTACTGCAAACAGATACAATTACCGTGCTGTAAAATGTGACCTGAATCTTGAATTTTCCTGCATGACTGAAGAGTAGCCCCCACACCAATAAGCCTTTTTTATGCCCTTTCCCAGACGAAATTTAACGACAATGAATTAATGCAGATACTAAATAAAGCGCAATTTTGAATTCCTTACATTCCTGGCTATTGCACATCTGAATTTATCGCTCTATTATTAGCTCAACAAACCCCACCCAATATAAGTTTGAGATTACTACAATGAGCGAAGCACTTAAAATTCTGAACAACATCCGTACTCTTCGTGCGCAGGCAAGAGAATGCACTCTGGAAACGCTTGAAGAAATGCTGGAAAAATTAGAAGTTGTCGTTAGCGAGCGTCGCGAAGAAGAAAGCGCTGCCGCTGCTGAAGTTGAAGAGCGCACTCGTAAACTGCAACAATATCGTGAAATGCTGATTGCTGACGGTATTGACCCGAACGAACTGCTGAATAGCATGGCTGCGGTTAAAACCGGTGCTAAAGCCAAGCGCGCAGCACGCCCAGCTAAATATAGCTATGTTGACGAAAACGGTGAAACGAAAACCTGGACCGGCCAGGGTCGTACACCGGCAGTAATCAAAAAAGCGATGGAAGAACAAGGTAAACAGCTGGACGATTTCCTGATCAAGGATTAATCCACAATTAGTTTGCTTAAAATCCCGCCGACGGCGGGATTTTTTTTACCTGTACTTCGCATAACACCTACCCAATAGGGGTATAAAAAAACGGCGCTGGATAAACAGCGCCGTTGCATGCGGATTAATAACGTGATGTTACTTCTTAATACCCATCTCGTCTTCAAGCCAGGCTTTAAATTCAGCGCCAAGGGTATTATGACGAATACCATATTCGACGAACGCTTGCATATAACCCAGCTTATTACCACAGTCATGGCTTTTGCCCTTCATGTGATAGGCTTCAACCGTTTCTTTTTCAATCAGCATATCGATAGCATCGGTCAACTGAATTTCGTCACCTGCGCCCGGAGGCGTTTTTGCCAGCAGAGGCCAGATATCTGCACTCAGGACATAACGCCCTACAACCGCAAGATTAGATGGCGCGACATCGGCTTTCGGTTTTTCCACAACACCGACCATCGGTACGCTTTCGCCCGGCGCTAATTCCACACCTTTACAGTCCACCACGCCGTAAGCCGTCACATCGTCTACTGGCTCCACCATAATTTGGCTGCTGCCTGTTTCATCAAAGCGACTAATCATTTCGGCGAGGTTATCGCGGGATAAATCAGATTCGTATTCGTCGAGAATAACATCCGGCAGGATGACCGCTACGGGTTCATCACCAACAACCGGGTGCGCACACAATACAGCGTGACCCAGACCTTTTGCCAGACCCTGACGAACCTGCATAATCGTCACGTGCGGTGGGCAAATAGATTGCACTTCTTCCAGCAACTGGCGCTTAACACGTTTTTCCAGCATAGCTTCAAGTTCAAAGCTGGTATCGAAGTGGTTTTCAATCGAATTTTTAGACGAGTGAGTCACAAGGACAATTTCAGTGATACCCGCGGCAATACATTCGTTGACGACGTATTGAATTAATGGCTTATCAACCAGCGGTAACATTTCTTTAGGAATTGCCTTGGTCGCCGGTAACATCCTGGTTCCTAATCCCGCTACCGGGATAACGGCTTTTTTGACTTTCGAATTAAGGGCAGCCATTTAAAACTCTCCTGGACTGTTCATGTATTGAACGTGTTCATCAATCTGTATCGCATCCGAGTATATCAGTACCGCGACAAGCTTCAGGTCTGAAAAGGACGCGCGTCGGTATAATTAAGATAAATACGAATAAATCTGGCGCTGATAGTAGCACTGCAAAAGACAGGGAGGTGAGCCAATTTGAATCCCTGCCTCTCGATTGTTCATTCTGCGGACAACATCAGTCGCAGACGCCCCCCGGCACCCCAAATTTGGCACTGCCAGGACTCACAGCGTTGGCTTAGTTGGTTGAGGTACGTATTCCCCAACGTTCCCAGCGGAACACCATTACTGATTTGCACGTTGTGGCTACCAGTATTTAAGGTCGCATTCAGACCCGCAGAGACCAGGACCAAATTTTTTAAACCGCTATGGTAGTAACCAACCAGCAACGGAAATTGCCCCGGTAGATTGGCCTGTCGAAGCAGATGATTAACCTGTTTCAGGAGCGTACCGAGCTCCGGCAACCGTTGATTCTGATGTGCCAGTTGCTCTTGTAGCAGCCCATTAAACAGTGCCCGTAACAACAGTGCCGCCAGCACGCCATTATCCCCTGCCCGCGTCACATCCAGGCAATAGAAGGCAAGATCGTGTTCCGACAACGGCGCAATATCAAGGACCAGGCCGGGTTGATCGGCGGCAACCAGTTGACGGTAGTTGATGCGACACTGTGAAATCACCTGTTGAACCGGTGGCTGTAGCTCTTGTAACAGTTTTGCTGCTGCTGCGGGGTCGCCGACCATCGCATCCCAGTCACGAAATAACCGCTCTTCTTCTTCAACGCGCGAGTTAAACATGTTGGGGTAAAGGCACGCAAAAACCGTTTCCCGTAGTCGGTTAAGGTCTTTCACCGGCTTAAGCAACACATCATCCACACCGAGGCGAAGTGCTTTGGCAATATCAGACATATTTTCTGTCGCGGAGATAACCAGGATTGGCGTCCGATCGCCACGGTTACGCAGGTATTCAACCAGTTTGAGACCGTTCATTCTCGGCATCGCAAGGTCGCAGATCATCAGATCGGGTGTAAAGCGCCCCAATAATTCCAGCGCATCAAGCCCATCGCCCGCTACAGCCGTTGTCGCTCCCAAAGAGGAAAACCATGAGTCCAGAAGTGAGCGAAATACAGGCTCATCTTCAACAATAAGAATCTGTTTTCCGACCAATGGCTGCGTCATATTCTCCCCCCTGACTGGCTTTAATCAATAGTGGCATGCTATTGCTACTCACGCCTGTCAGAATTGACTTAAGTGTTGATAAAAAATGCGTTAGATGTTGGTCTTTACCAGTGGCAGCAACTCATCCATTTTTTTCTCTACCGCAAGCTGCCCGGCAGCAATAGCTGCACCCGCACGGTGGAAGTCCAACGTGGATATTTGCGGACAAAACGGTTGAATTAGAATATCTGGCGGGTCGCCGGCCATGCGGTTACGTTTAAGCCGGTTTTCCAGCACCTGAATAGAGGTGGTCATGATCTCCATCGCCGTGGGCGCAGTGACCGTTCGTCTGGCGGTGATATTACTCAACCGCTCTTTCAGACGCGCATGCCATGAAAGCTCGTCATCACTCGAGTCGGTATCATTGCTGACGTTAAAGGAGAGCAGATCTTGTTGCATGAGGTGCGCATCATGTTGCAGGTCAACCGCAATGACGATATCGGCGCCTAGCGCACGCGTCAGCGAAACCGGCACAGGGTTAACCACCGCACCATCAACCAGCCAATAACCATTATGTGCAACCGGGGACATCAGACCAGGAATACTGCAAGAGGCCCGCACGGCAAGGTGTAAATCACCTTCGGTAAACCACAGTTCGCGACCCGTACTCAGATTCGTCGCGACGGTAGCAAACCGGCGCTGGCAGTGTTCAATTGACTCGACAGGCATGACGTTGCGGTATTGATTAAACACGCGTTCACCGCGCAGCAATCCGCCTCTGCGCCAGGAGAGATCCATCAGGCGTAAAACATCCCAATAGCTGAACGAGCAGACCCATTGCTCGAGGGCGGGTAATTTATTACACGCATAGGCGGCGCCAACCAACGAGCCGATTGAGCACCCTGCAACGATATCAACATCAATGCCCATATGTTTAAGGGCCTTAATCACACCAATATGCGACCAGCCTCGTGCCGCGCCGGAACCTAGCGCCAGCCCAATTTTTATTTTTCTCATTGTACCTACAGACTTCCCCTGGCTTGCAGACGTAGCAACATCACTACGGCTCAGTTAACATAGTGCTACCGTGGCGTTTTTACGCCGTTTTTTTATTCCAGGGAGTATTTTGTGTCTCAGCTTTGTCCCTGTGGTAGCGCTGTCGAGTATAGCCTATGTTGCTACCGTTATGTGTCTGGCGCGCAAGTAGCACCAACGCCGTCACACCTCATGCGTTCTCGTTACTGTGCTTTTGTGATGAAAGACGCAGATTACCTGATTAAGACCTGGCACCCCGACTGTCATGCCGCCGCATTTCGCGATGAGATTAGCGCAGGATTTGCCCATACCGAATGGCTTGGACTTACCCTGTTTGAACAGGCAACGTCGGACACAGAAAATACCGGCTATGTCAGCTTTGTGGCGCGGTTTTCCGAACAGGGGAAAACGGGCGCCATTATTGAGCGCTCTCGTTTTTTAAAAGAAAACGGCCAGTGGTATTATATTGATGGTACGCGCCCGCAAATTGGCCGTAACGATCCCTGCCCTTGCGGGTCAGGTAAAAAATTTAAAAAGTGCTGCGGCTAACCCACGCCCGACAGCATCTATTACGCAAACATTTTCAACAGGAATACCCCGGCAATGCATTCACAACAACGTAAAGTTCTGCGCACTATCTGCCCCGACCAAAAAGGTTTGATCGCACGCATCACCAATATTTGTTACAAGCATGAACTGAACATCGTGCAAAACAACGAGTTTGTTGACCACCGTACCGGTCGCTTTTTTATGCGTACAGAACTGGAAGGCATTTTTAATGACGTCACGCTGCTGACCGATCTCGACAGCGCACTGCCTGAAGGATCCATTCGCGAACTTACGCCAGCAGGCCGTCGCCGCATCGTTATTTTAGTCACCAAGGAAGCGCATTGTCTGGGCGACCTGTTAATGAAAGCCAATTACGGTGGACTCGATGTTGAAATTGCGGCGGTAATCGGCAACCACGACACGCTGCGTTCGCTGGTTGAACGTTTTGATATTCCTTTTGAGCTAGTCAGCCATGAAGGATTAACCCGCGAAGAACACGATCAAAACATGGCCGATGCCATCGACGCCCACCAGCCTGATTATGTGGTGTTGGCGAAATATATGCGTGTCTTGACGCCAGAATTTGTTTCACGCTTCCCGAATAAGATTATTAATATTCACCACTCGTTCCTGCCTGCCTTTATTGGTGCACGTCCGTACCACCAGGCTTATGAGCGCGGCGTCAAGATCATTGGTGCAACAGCTCACTATGTGAATGATAACCTCGATGAAGGTCCAATCATCATGCAGGACGTGATTCACGTGGATCACACCTATACCGCAGAAGATATGATGCGCGCAGGCCGCGACGTAGAAAAGAATGTGTTAAGCCGTGCGCTGTATCAGGTTCTGGCCCAGCGAGTCTTTGTTTACGGTAACCGAACGATTATTCTGTAATCACCAATAATATGAATTGATTAGCTTTACTGCGTTACGGATGAAAAACACGCAAACGATCTACGTTAAGCAAAGGAATGCTTTACAGCGGCGCGTCATTTGATATGATGCGCCCCGCTTCCCAAGGAAGCAGGCCAGTAAAAGCATTACCCCGTGGTGGGGTTCCCGAGCGGCCAAAGGGAGCAGACTGTAAATCTGCCGTCATCGACTTCGAAGGTTCGAATCCTTCCCCCACCACCATTATTCACTACAGCGATGTAGTTAACTCGATGAGCAATGCAGAAGTTTGCACTTATCGGGGAAGGGTGAGAAGCGAAGCGACGAATAATCCTTCCCCCACCACCATCCTCATAGCATTACCTACAATTTAAATTACCCCTGGTGGGGTTCCCGAGCGGCCAAAGGGAGCAGACTGTAAATCTGCCGTCATCGACTTCGAAGGTTCGAATCCTTCCCCCACCACCATCAATCCCCTGTAATACCTCAGCTAAATCAAAGCACAATGCCCTATATTCTGCCCATGCGGGAAGGATGAGAATCTTCGATTAAGGTTCGATTCGAGCATAGCGAGAAAGCGTTGCCGCAG
Source organism: Citrobacter sp. KH_055_1 (assembly GCF_057838705.1). Classification (NCBI taxonomy): domain Bacteria; kingdom Pseudomonadati; phylum Pseudomonadota; class Gammaproteobacteria; order Enterobacterales; family Enterobacteriaceae; genus Citrobacter; species Citrobacter sp. KH_055_1. The sequence continues at coordinate 2,047,130 of NZ_CM174473.1, read as the reverse complement.
GCAACGACCCGAAGGGCGAAGCGCGCAGCGCTGAGTCATCCTTCCCCCACCACCACTTCTCTGTAGTACCCTTAGCTAAACAGCTAAACCCCATAGGCCGGATAAGGCGTATTCGCCACCACCCGGCAACAGTCATAAAAAAACCCCGCCGAAGCAGGGTTTACAATGACGCAGAGAATCGATTAGTGGCGTGCGCGAACAATCTGATACTTGCGGGTCAAATACTCGACTGGCACGCTCCAGATGTGTACCAGACGAGAGAACGGGAACAGCAGGAACAGCGTCATACCGAGCACCAGGTGCATACGGAAGATAAACGCCACACCGTCCAGGTACTGGGACGCGCCGCCGTGGAAGGTCACCACAGACTGTGCCCAGTTGACCAGCTTCATCATCTCACTCCCGTCCATATGCTGGGCGGAGAACGGAATCGTCAGCAGACCCAGCGCACACTGGATAACCAGAACGGACAGCACCAGAATATCTGCGCCGGTGGTAGTGGCACGCACGCGTGGGCTGAACAAACGGCGTTTGAGCAGCAATACACCACCGACCAGACACATCACGCCGGACGCACCGCCTGCAAACATGGCCATTTTCTGTTTCACTTCCAGCGGCAGCCACGCTTCGTACATCCAGTGCGGCGTTAACATCCCCAGGAAGTGGCCGGCGAAAATACCCAGGATCCCGATATGGAACAGGTTTGACGCCATGTTCATCCCTTTGCGATCCAGCATCTGACTGGATGCCGCACGCCAGGTGTACTGCCCGTAGTCATAACGCAGCCAGCTACCAATCAGGAAGACAGAACCCGCAATGTACGGATAGATGTCAAAGAAGAACGTATTCAGGAAGTGCATTATTGCTGTCCTCCGGTGGTGATATTCAGATACTGCGGCGCAACGGCCCCGGCAAAACGACGCTGGTGAGCGGAGATCTCAGATTCACCGCACCCCTGATCGGCAAAGAATTTCACCTGCTCTTCTTCCCAGACAGCGTCCAGCGCCTGCGGAGTATCATCGCGAACTTCATCCGCAATTTTCTCCGCCACTTTGTCGCTGTCGATAGCCGCATTCGCCAGTTTCAACAGCAGATCGAACAGCACGGCGTAGCGACTTTCACGCTGTTGCAGACGAGCACTGAGCAGGGCCAGAATCGGGGCGATATCCTGCAAACCACCCAGCGCCTCTTCCTTCGGCAACTGCGCCAGATATTCCAGGTACAGCGGCAGATGGTCCGGTAATTCGCGGCTGTCGAGCTGTAAACCGTGCTGCTCGTACTGCGCCATCAGGTCAACCATCGCCTGACCGCGGTCGCGGGATTCACCATGCACATGTTCAAACAACAGCAGCGAGGTTGCACGGCCACGGTCGAACAGTTCACTGTAGCGGGACTGTGCGTCCAGCATGTCCTGCGCGGTTAAATCGCGCAGGAAGACGCCCAGAGTCTGGGCATCATCTTTGTCCAGGTTTTCAGATGACGCGAGTGCATCGAAAAGTTCCTGCTGATGCTGCCATAAGGCAGCATCCGGGTACTCGAGCAGACGCGAAACAATGACGAGTTCAATCATTGGTGCGGCTCCGTTTTGCTGGTCACATCGACAGCATCGATGCGGCGACTGTTGAACAGATTGAATTTGGTGTCCGAACCGTGGCAACCGTCGCCGAAGGTAAAGCCACAACTGCTTTTCTCCGGGAACGCTTCACGCGCCAGCTCACGATGGCTGCTCGGTACCACGAAACGATCTTCGTAGTTCGCGATGGCCAGGTAGCGGTACATTTCCTGTGCCTGCGCTTCAGTCAGACCAACTTCTTCCAGCGCACGGGTGTCGACTTTACCGTCAACGGTTTCCGCACGTTTAAAGTGACGCATCGCCAGCATGCGCTTCAGCGCCAGTACCACCGGCTGCGTATCCCCTGCAGTCAGCAGGTTTGCCAGGTACTGAACCGGAATACGCAGGCTGTCCACGTCCGGCAGAATACCGTTGCTGCCCAGTTCACCCGCATCAGCCGCAGACTGAATCGGTGACAAAGGCGGAACATACCAGACCATTGGCAGCGTGCGGTATTCTGGGTGCAACGGCAGCGCCAGCTTCCAGTCCATCGCCATTTTGTACACTGGAGACTGCTGAGCCGCGTCGATCACGCTCAGCGGAATACCGTCTTTCAGTGCCTGCTCAATGACCGCCGGGTCATTCGGATCGAGGAACACGTCCAACTGACGCTGGTACAGATCTTTCTCGTTCTCGGTGCTTGCCGCGCTTTCAATGGCGTCAGCGTCATACAGCAGTACGCCGAGGTAACGAATACGTCCGACGCAGGTTTCGGAACATACGGTCGGCTGACCGGCTTCGATACGCGGATAGCAGAAGATGCACTTCTCTGACTTACCACTCTTCCAGTTGAAGTAGATTTTCTTGTACGGGCAACCGGTAATACACATACGCCAGCCGCGGCACTTGTCCTGGTCGATCAGCACGATGCCGTCTTCTTCACGCTTGTAGATGGCACCGCTTGGGCAGGTCGCCACGCACGCCGGGTTAAGGCAGTGCTCGCACAGACGCGGCAAATACATCATGAAGGTATTTTCGAACTGGCCGTACATCGCCTTCTGCATGTTCTCGAAGTTTTTGTCTTTTGACAGCTTCTCGAACTCGCCGCCTAGGTCGTCTTCCCAGTTCGGACTTTTGGTTATCTTGTCCATACGCTTGCCGGTGATCAGCGAACGTGGACGTGCAATCGGCTGCGCTTTGCTGTCAGCCGGAGCGTTGTGCAGCGTCTGGTAATCGAAGTCAAACGGCTCGTAGTAATCATCGATACCCGGCAGATGCGGGTTAGCGAAGATTTTACCCAGCAGCAGCGCTTTGTTACCCATACGCGGTACCAGCTTACCGTTGATCTTGCGGATCCAACCGCCCTTCCATTTTTCCTGGTTTTCCCAGTCGGTCGGGAAACCGGTGCCCGGCTTAGTTTCAACGTTATTGAACCAGGCGTACTCGGTCCCTTCACGGCTGGTCCAGACGTTTTTGCAGGTTACTGAACAGGTGTGGCAACCGATGCACTTATCGAGATTCAGCACCATGCCGACTTGTGAACGAATTTTCATTTTACGCTCTCCTGTACCTGGTCATTGCCTTCGCCATCCAACCAGTCAATGTTCTTCATCTTACGGACCACCACGAACTCATCACGGTTTGACCCTACGGTGCCGTAGTAGTTAAAGCCGTAGGCCAGGTGGGCATAACCACCAATCATGTGCGTCGGTTTCGGCGTAATACGGGTCACCGAGTTATGGATCCCGCCGCGCTGTTCGGTAATTTCCGACCCTGGAATATTCACAATACGTTCCTGGGCGTGGTACATCATGGTCATCCCGGCCGGGACACGCTGGCTGACTACCGCACGGGCGGTTAGTGAACCGTTGCTGTTAAAGACTTCGATCCAGTCGTTATCTTCGATACCCAGATCTTTCGCATCCGCTTCACTCATCCACACGATCGGACCGCCGCGGCCTAATGTCAGCATCAGCAGGTTGTCGCTGTAAGTGGAGTGGATACCCCACTTCTGGTGTGGCGTCAGGAAGTTGAGCGCCTTTTCCGGATTGCCGTTGGATTTCTCGCCCATCACGGCTTTCACCGAACGGGTGTCAATTGGCGGACGATAAACCAGCAGGCTTTCACCGAAGTCGCGCATCCACTGATGATCCTGATACAGCTGCTGACGACCGGTCAGCGTACGCCATGGGATCAGCTCGTGAACGTTGGTGTAACCGGCGTTGTAAGAAACATGCTCATCTTCCAGGCCAGACCAGGTCGGGCTGGAGATAATTTTACGCGGCTGCGCCTGAATATCGCGGAAGCGGATTTTCTCGTCTTCTTTATTCAGTGCCAGATGCGTATGGTCACGGCCGGTAAATTCACTCAGCGCAGCCCAGGCTTTCACCGCCACCTGACCGTTGGTTTCCGGCGCCAGGGTGAGGATCATCTCGGCGGCATCAATCGCCGTATTCAGCATCGGCTGACCTTTAGCCGGGCCTTCTGCCTTGGTGTAGTTAAGCTTACGCAGCAGGTCCATTTCGCTCTGGGTGTTCCAGGCAATCCCTTTCCCGCCGTTACCGACTTTATCCATCAGTGGGCCGATGGAGGTGAAGCGTTCGTAAGTTGCTGGGTAATCACGCTCAACGGTCATGATGTGCGGGGCAGTAACGCCTGGGATCAGATCGCATTCGCCTTTTTTCCAGTCTTTCACGTCCAGCGGCTGCGCCAGTTCGGCAGCGGAATCGTGCTGGATAGGCAGCGTTACCACGTCGGTTTCTTTACCGAGGTGACCTACGCAGACTTCAGAGAATTTCTTGGCGATGGCTTTGTAAATTTCCCAGTCGCTTTTCGATTCCCAGGCCGGATCAACAGCGGCAGACAGCGGATGAATAAACGGATGCATGTCCGATGTATTCATGTCGTCTTTTTCATACCAGGTGGCGGTAGGCAACACGATGTCGGAATACAGACAGGTGCTCGACAGACGGAAGTCCAGCGTCACCACCAGATCCAGCTTGCCATCGAGACCGTTATCCTGCCATTCCACTTCTTCTGGCTTCACACCACCCTGTTTGCCCAGATCCATCCCCTGAATACCGTGTTCAGTACCCAGCAGATACTTCAGCATGTACTCATGACCTTTACCGGACGAGCCCAGCAGGTTAGAACGCCAGATGAACAGGTTACGCGGATGGTTTTTACCGTTTTCAGGTTGTTCTGCCGCAAAGCGAATAGAACCCTCTTTCAGCGATTTCACGGTGTAATCCACCGGCGTCATCCCGGCTTTTTCCGCCTCACGGGCAATGTACAGCGGGTTGGTGCCCAACTGCGGCGCAGATGGCAACCAGCCCATACGTTCAGCGCGCACGTTAAAGTCGATCAAATGACCGCTATAGCGGGACTTGTCCGCCATCGGCGACAGCAGTTCCTGCGCAGTTACCGTCTCATAACGCCACTGGCTGGAGTGGTTATAGAAGTAGGAGGTGCTGTTCATGTGACGTGCCGGACGCTGCCAGTCAAGGCCAAACGCCAGCGGCTGCCAGCCGGTCTGCGGACGCAGTTTTTCCTGACCCACATAGTGCGCCCAACCGCCGCCGCTCTGACCAACGCAGCCGCAGAACACCAGCATGTTGATCAATCCGCGATAGTTCATATCGAGGTGATACCAGTGGTTCAGACCGGCACCGACGATGATCATTGAACGACCGTGCGTTTTGTCAGCGTTATCGGCAAATTCACGGGCGATACGCACGATTTGAGCGCGTGATACACCGGTAATTTTTTCTGCCCATGCCGGGGTATATGCTTTGATGTCATCGTAGCTGGTGGCGCAGTTTTCATCGTTCAGACCGCGTTCCAGACCGTAGTTCGCCATGGTCAGGTCATAAACGGTGGTCACCAGCGCGGTAGTACCGTCCGCCAGTTGCAGGCGTTTGACCGGCAGTTTGTGCAGCAGAACGTTTTCCAGTTCGACTTTATTGAAGTGCTCGGTGCCTTCGCCGCCAAAGTATGGGAAGCCGACTTCAGCGATGTCATCCTGGCTGCCCAGCAAGCTGAGCTGCAGTTCGGTTTCTTTACCGGACGTGCCGTCGCGCTGCTCAAGGTTCCACTTCCCTTTTTCGCCCCAGCGGAAACCAATCGAACCGTTTGGCGCGACCATCTCGCCGTCGGTATTGACGGCAACGGTTTTCCACTCTGGGTTATTTTCCTGGCCCAAAGAATCGACCAGATCGGCGGCGCGCAGCATACGGCCCGCCGCATAGTAACCGTCACGCTCTTCGAGCATCACCAGCATCGGGAAGTCGGTGTAACGACGCACATAGTCGGTGAAGTACTGGCTTGGGTTATCAAGGTGGAACTCACGCAGCATGACGTGGCCCATTGCCAGCGCCATCGCGGCATCGGTGCCCTGCTTCGGTGCCAGCCACAGGTCGCACAGCTTGGCAATTTCAGCGTAGTCCGGGGTGATCGCGACCGTTTTGGTCCCTTTGTAGCGAACTTCAGTGAAGAAGTGGGCATCCGGGGTACGGGTCTGCGGAACGTTTGAACCCCAGGCGATGATGTAGCTGGAGTTGTACCAGTCGGCAGATTCCGGAACGTCGGTCTGCTCACCCCAGGTCTGCGGAGACGCAGGCGGCAGGTCACAGTACCAGTCGTAGAAGCTCAAGCAGGTACCGCCAATCAGGGACAAGTAGCGTGCACCGGAGGCGTAGGAAACCATCGACATTGCCGGGATCGGCGAGAAGCCTGCCACGCGGTCAGGGCCGTAGGTTTTGACGGTGTAGACGTTAGAAGCGGCAATCAGCTCATTCACCTCCTGCCAGGAAGAACGTACAAAGCCACCACGACCGCGCGCTTGCTTGAAGCTTTTTGCTTTATCGGCGTCTTCGATGATGGATGCCCATGCGTCTACCGGATCGCTGTGCAGTCTTTTCGCTTCACGCCACATTTTCATCAGGCGTTTACGCATCAGCGGGTATTTCAGGCGGTTAGCGCTGTAGAGATACCAGGAGTAGCTCGCACCGCGCGGGCAGCCGCGTGGTTCGTGGTTTGGCAGGTCTGGACGGGTGCGCGGGTAGTCGGTTTGCTGGGTCTCCCAGGTCACCAGACCATTTTTCACGTAGATTTTCCAGCTGCATGAGCCGGTGCAGTTTACCCCATGAGTTGATCGCACGACTTTGTCATGCTGCCAACGCTGGCGGTATCCATCCTCCCAGTCCCGGTTAGTATTGAGAAGCTGGCCGTGCCCATCGGCAAAGGTTTCGCCCTTCTGCTTGAAGTAGCGAAACCGGTCCAGGAATTTACTCATCGGTTGTCTCCTGTAGGAGCCTGACGGCTCTCTGATAAATCGACATTGCTTGATTGAGAATGAAGGTAACGCTATGAAAGCGCGTGGGAATTGATAACGATCAAGGCAGGCAGGGATGGGAAAGAGAGGTTAAATTTTATATACCCCTTAAGTGGGATGAGGTAAAAGTCAGTAATCAATTGATTTTAAATATGATTTTAAAATTAACTCATCATACAAATGTTAAATTCTTTACAAGTGAGTATTAAGGGGTATCCCCCCTGGCAGGCCTCTTTCTGTGTACCGTTCTGACAGACGATAGTCTCTGTAGATAAATAAGTATGTTGTAACTAATTACAGACAAAAAAAAGCGCGGTCTAACACCGCGCAAAGGATAATCAACCTACACGTCATCCTTCAAACTGCTTCCGCGTTGGCTGTGCTCGTTCTCCCCAGTCACAGACTTGAGTATGCTCCTGGGGATTTCTCACTTGCCGCCGTGATGCAGTTTGAGTGATTTTGTGTACATTACTTTTTTATTTTTTAGAATGACGTCCGTATACCACCCAAGTGATGACCACGCAGGCGACATAGAAGATCAGGAACACTTTCATCGCATCCACCGGCGAACCGGTTAACGCCAGCGACGTACCAAACGCTTTAGGAATAAAGAAGCCGCCAATCGCGCCGATAGCTGAGATAAAGCCCAGTGCCGCCGCCGTGTCGGTTGCCGCTTCACGCATCGCTTTCTCTTCGGAGCCACCTTCGGCTTTCACTCGGTCCATCGTCAGTTTACGGAAGATCACAGAGATCATCTGGAAGGTAGAACCACTACCCAACCCAGCCGTCAGGAACAGCGCCAGGAACACCGCAAAGAAGGCGATAAAGTTGCCACCCTCACCGTTTGTTGGCAGCGTAAGGAACAGCAAGGCGCTGAAAATGGCCATCAGGACAAAGTTCACCAACGTCACACGCGTCCCGCCCAGTCGGTCAGAAATTGCCCCACCAGCAGAACGAGCCAGGGCGCCAATCAGCGGACCAAAGAAGGCATAATGCAGGATCTGCACCTCAGGGAACTGCGTTTTTGACAGCATGGCAAAACCGGCAGAGAAGCCGATAAAGGAGCCGAAGGTTGCCAGATACAGCAGACTCATAATCCACAGATGTCCGCGTTTCAGCACCGGTAATTGCTCTTTCAGTGACGCTTTAGAGGTTGCCAGTTCGTTCATACCAAACCACGCAGCCAGCGTCAGCACCGCCAGGAACGGTACCCAAATCCACGCGGCGTTGGCCAGATACAGTTGCGTGCCATCCGGTTGTTCAACGCCGTGGCTACCGAATGCCGCGAAGATAGACAAGGAGACCACCAGCGGCGCAAGCAACTGCATCACGCTGACGCCCATGTTACCCAGACCGCCGTTCAGCCCCAGTGCACCGCCCTGTTTCTGTTTCGGGAAGAAGAAACTGATGTTAGCCATGCTGGAAGCAAAGTTTGCCCCGGCAAAACCGCACAGCAGAGAGATGATAATAAACGTGCTAAACGGCGTGGTGGTATCTTGCACGGCAAAACCTAACCATACGCAAGGAATGATCAGGATACCGGTGCTGAATGCCGTCCAGCGACGTCCGCCAAACAGAGGAACCATAAAGGAGTACGGAACACGCAGCAGCGCACCGGAAACCGACGGTAATGCCGTCAGCATGAACAGCTGCTCGGTGGTAAAGTCAAAGCCAACCTTCGGTAAGTTCACCGCTACGGCGCTAAATAACATCCATACGCAAAATGCCAGCAGCAGACAAGGGACGGAAATCCACAAGTTGCGGCTGGCAATACGATGACCTCTTTGTTGCCAAAAGGCGGGATCTTCCGGCCGCCATTCTGTAATTACAGATCCAGATGCCCTTTCCGGGGCAGATGAGTGACTCATAGACACCTCTGATACTTGTTTCGATGCCTGCAACATTAGGGTTTACAGCGAGAGGTAAGTTGATATAAATCAAAGGAAAAGATGTCATTATTAGTGCTTAAAATTTATCATTACCCCAAATGAGTACATAACATCGCTAAAAAAGATGTGGTTTTTCACGCTTCTGTCGCCCCCTACTCCCCGCAGCCGGGGATCTCTCCCACCTGCGGCAATTAAGGGGTAGCCCGTTTGAGGTATGGGTATACTCCAGTGTATAGCTGAGAATAACGCCACTGCTTGCAGCAGTATCGTCATTCATAAGGATTTCGCTACAACGAAATCCTGAAGGAAGAAGTCACCATGTTAAAACGTTGTCTCTCTCCGCTTACGCTGGTCAACCAGGTAGCGCTGATTGTTTTACTGTCCACCGCAATCGGCGTGGCAGGTATGGCCGTCTCCGGCTGGTTGGTTCAGGGCGTTCAGGGCAGCGCGCATGCGATAAATAAAGCCGGCTCCCTGCGTATGCAGAGCTATCGTCTGCTGGCAGCGGTTCCGCTGGATGCCAATGACCAGCCGCTGCTGGAAGAGATGGAAAGAACGGCCTTCAGCCCGGAACTCACGCGCGCCGCTAAGCGCGACGGACAACAGGCACAGCTGAAGGCGTTACAGGATTACTGGCATACCGAACTGGCGCCAGGGCTATCACATGCACAAAACGCGGACGCCGTTGCCGAGGACGTTACGCAGTTTGTGGCAGGACTGGATAAGCTGGTGACCGCCTTTGACCACACCACGGAATTGCGTATTGAGCGCGTGGTGATGCTGCATCGTCTGATGGCCGTGTTTATGGCACTGCTGCTGGTTTTCACCATTATCTGGCTGCGTGTTCGTCTGCTGGAACCGTGGAAACAGCTGCTGTCGATGGCGCGAGCCGTCAGCCAACGTGATTTTACCCAGCGCGCATGCATTAGCGGGCGTAATGAAATGGCGGCCCTGGGATCGGCACTGAACAATATGTCAGAAGAGCTGGCAGAAAGTTACTCGGTACTGGAACAGCGGGTGCAGGAGAAAACCGCCGGTCTGGAGCATAAAAACCAGATCCTCTCCTTCCTGTGGCAAGCCAACCGCCGTCTGCACTCTCAGGTACCACTGTGTGAACGTCTTTCCCCGGTACTCAACGGGCTACAAAATTTAACGCTGTTGCATGATATCGAACTGCGGGTGTACGACCTGGAAGATGAAGATAATCACCAGGAGTTTACCTGTCAGTCGAACGTCAGCTGTGATGAAAAAGGGTGTCATCTGTGTCCGCGCGGCACGCTGCCCGCCATTGACGGCGGAATCACACTGAAATGGCGACTGACCGATGCGCATACTCAGTATGGTATTCTGCTGGCCACATTGCCGCACGGACGTCATCTTAGCCACGACCAGCAGCAACTGGTTGATACCCTGGTTGAACAACTGACCGCGACGCTGGCGCTGGACAGGCAGCAGGAGCGTCAGCAGCAGTTGATTGTGATGGAAGAGCGTGCCACCATTGCACGCGAACTGCATGATTCTATTGCACAATCGCTTTCTTGTATGAAGATGCAGGTCAGCTGTTTGCAAATGCAAGGCGAGGCGCTGCCGGAAAACTGCCGCGACCTGTTGAGTCAAATTCGTAATGAACTGAACACGTCCTGGGTGCAGTTGCGTGAGCTGTTAACCACCTTCCGTTTGCAGTTAACGGAGCCTGGATTGCGCCCAGCGCTGGAAGCCAGCTGCCTGGAATACAGCGCCCGATTTGGTTTTACGGTGAAGCTGGATTACCAGCTGCCACCGCGTCTGGTGCCTTCGCACCAGGCTATTCACCTGTTGCAAATTGCCCGTGAAGCCCTGAGTAATGCCCTGAAACACTCTCACGCCGATGACGTTGTGGTGACGGTGGTGCAAAATGGCAAGCAGGTCAAACTGACAGTGCAAGATAACGGCTGCGGCGTACCGGAAAACGCCGAACGCAGTAACCACTACGGCATGATTATTATGCGCGATCGTGCGCAAAGCTTGCGCGGCGATTGCCGTGTACGCCGTCGCGAGACTGGCGGTACTGAAGTTGCTGTCACTTTCATTCCCGAAACAAACTTCACAGAAGTCCAAGGAGATACCCATGAGTAATCTGGAACCGGCAACCATCCTGTTGATCGATGATCATCCGATGTTGCGAACCGGTGTAAAACAGCTTGTCAGTATGGCGCCCGATATTACCGTGGTCGGCGAAGCCAGTAATGGCGAGCAGGGTATCGAGCTGGCTGAGTCTCTTGATCCCGATCTGATCCTGTTGGATCTCAATATGCCCGGTATGAACGGTCTGGAAACGCTCGATAAGCTGCGCGAAAAATCCCTGTCCGGCCGCATCGTCGTATTCAGCGTCTCCAATCATGAAGAAGACGTGGTCACCGCCCTGAAACGCGGCGCGGATGGTTATTTGTTGAAAGACATGGAACCGGAAGATTTGCTGAAGGCATTACAGCAAGCGGCCGCCGGTGAAATGGTGCTTAGCGAAGCTTTAACACCCGTACTGGCCGCCAGCCTGCGTGCTAATCGTGCCACCTCAGACCGCGATGTCACCCAGCTCACGCCGCGCGAACGCGACATCCTGAAACTGATTGCCCAGGGCCTGCCTAACAAGATGATTGCCCGCCGTCTAGACATCACCGAAAGCACGGTCAAAGTCCACGTGAAGCATATGCTGAAGAAAATGAAGCTCAAATCACGCGTAGAAGCCGCGGTATGGGTGCATCAGGAACGCATTTTCTAATTTTTAATGCTGCTTATCGTCAACGAGGATCATTTTCCGACACCGCGCTAAACGGTTCGGTCAGTGATAGCGTGATCTCATTGGAAGAGACACGCTGACCCTGTTCGTCTTCCACCACCACCGACAGCCGCCAGCGGTTTGTTGCCCCGTCACTGCTGTCCCATTTTGGCATAATAATCGTCCAGCCTTCTGCACTCCGGGTAGTTGTTCCCGCCGTCAAACTCAGCGCTTGCGTATCCCCCTGCCACGTCAGGTGGCGAATACCGTGCTGACTGCGCACCTCCAGCTTCAGCGCTACCGACTCGCCAGGCGTGAGATCCCACGGCGGAGTTGCCAGAAACACAGCCAGAGTTTTGCGCTGGCGATATTCCATCGTCGGCAGATTGTTACGCTGTGGTAAGTCATAACGACTCCCGCGCAAGGACTGACTGCCAGCCACTTCGCTGACCATCAACTGTTTTTTTAACGGCACGCCAAAGCGATAGTTAAGCTTTACACCGACGCTGTTCTGGCTGACCCCGCTTTCCCCCTGCTTATGCTGCGCGGTCACCGTCACCAGCGGCACCGGCGTGTAGCTCAGCCCCAGCTTGACCGCCACCGGATTATGGTAGCCGGTTCCGGAATGAAACAGATCGACCTGGTCGCCAAAGTATTGCTCCACGCTAACGCTGGTATTGAGATGTTCATAAAACGGGACCCGCATCAGTGCAGTAAGATCGTATCCCCGCGCCATGCGCTGCACCTGCGTCGCAGAACGTTCCTGCCAGGACGAGAACGGCTGGTAATAATTGGCTGATAAGCGCAGATACTCGCCCCACGCTTCGGCACCCACGCCACCGCGCGGCAGGTTTTCATCCAGCAGAGTGTCATAAAAGGTGTTGTAACCTAACAACCAGCCGTTGCGTACCCAGCGCTGCCCGATGCCCAGATTACTGACCAGCCCCTCATCTTGCTGGGTTATCCCCATCTGGCTCCAGGTCAGGTAGCGTTGATTATCCTGCCACGGAATAAACCAGCTTCCCCGGCTGCCGGTAAAGCGACCCTCGTTATCCACCTGTAGCCCAACGCTGGCATTACCCCAGGGAGAAAGCAACGACTCCAGTTGTTGATTTACCTGCTCACTGACCGTGTCACGCACCTGGCCAAACGCAAACTGCTTCGCCTGTTCACCGGTATCAAGACCATTATCGGTCATGCTGGCTTCGCCAAACGCTTTGACCATTTCGGCAAAATGCTTTTCACCGGCCCGGGACTCCGCTGCCATGCCAAGATCGGGTAAGCCATCATGATTGTTGTCAAACGGGTTGGCGGCCTGCTGGATAAACGAAGACTGCGCGCTGGCAGTACCGCCTGCCAGCGGCAAGAGTAGGAGGATACTACGTGTACAACTGAAAAAACGGCTCAAATCGTCGTGGCTTTTACATCATTAAAATCAGGTCTCTCGACCGTTAACCATACCTTTCAGGCCAGCAATTTGCAGCCTTTTCTCAAATTTTCAGGAATATCCTTACTCTTTAAGCGTTACCGTTTGTTTCAGTAAGGCACGCAACTCCGGGATGCACGACCCACAGTTGCTGCCGCAGCGCAGCTGTTGCCCCAACGTCTGAACCGAATGGCAACCGTCGGTGATAGCACGGACGATTGCCGTTTCGCCTACGCTGAAACAACTGCACACTATCGCCCCCTCGTCAGGCGCTATACCTGCGGGTTTGCCGCTCAGCAGCGCATGGCGTATTTCAGCATTGTCTGGCGCTCGCACAAACGCGGCGAGAATAGTGACGGTGTCAATCTCAGGCTGCGTCGCCGCCGACCAGAATCCCAGCATCAGTTGCCCCTCCCGCCAGGCCAGGATATTCAGCCCCTGGCCCCAGTGCGCCTGCTGGATTTGCCAGCCTTGTACCGTGCAGTACTGGCATAGCCAGCTGGCGAATTCCCTGTCACCCGCCAGGGTATAGCGAAAAACCGTGTCCGCCGCTTTGCGCCACCAATGGACAAAACCGGGCAGTGTTAATTGATGGCGGCTAAACATCTCCCCCTGCCATTGCGGCTGCCAGGGCATGATACGCACCGCCGTCTGTTTACTTTCTGGCTGTCCGGAATGGGGATCGCACACCGGCGCGACCAGCGCGTTTATCCGGCCCTGACGGGCAAAGCTGTTGTTCCAGTGCATCGAGGTAAACGCGCTGCCCGCCCGCTGACCTGGCTGGATTGCCACCCTGCCCACCATCAGCCCGCGCGGGGAACTGATACGACACAGTGCTCCCCCGGTCAGCTGAAATCGTACGGCGTCCTCGGGTGACACCTCGACCAGCGGTTCGCTGATGTGCTGCATCAGGCGCGAAACGGTGCCGGTGCGGGTCATGGTGTGCCACTGGTCACGGATACGTCCGCTGTTTAACACCAGCGGATAGAGCGCATCACAGGCGGTGGTCATCCCCTGCGGCGTGACCGGCACCAGCCGCAAACGCTGGTTCGCGTGCCAGCCCTGCCAGAGGTTTAGCGGCGCTACGCGTCGACTGACCGGCCAGCGAACCGGGGTCATGTCTTCCCACTGCGCGTACGTCATATCGGCCAGGGCACCAATATCAAAGGCGCGTTCCCCATTATTTTCAAAACCGGAAAGCGCCGCATGTTCACAGAAGACCTCCCACGCGTTTTGCCAGCTAAACGCCCCGGCATACCCCAACTGTTTAGCCATCTGGGCGATAATCCACCAGTCTGCACGCGCCTCACCGGGAGAGGACAAAAAGGCGCGCTGGCGAGAAATGCGCCGCTCTGAATTGGTCACCGTGCCATTCTTCTCTCCCCAGGCCTGCGCCGGAAAGCGAATGTGGGCATAGCGACTGGTATCGGTGTCGGCCACCACCTCGGAGACAATGACCAGCGGGCAGGCCGCCAGCGCCTGACACACGGCATGGCTGTCCGGTAACGATACCGCCGGGTTAGTCCCCATGATCCACACCGCTTTAATCTTGCCGTTGCCAATAGCCTCGAACAGCTCGACCGCCATCAACCCCGGCGTTTGCGCCAGCCGCTCAGCACCCCAGAAGCGGGCCACGCGCGACAGGTCCTGCGGGTCAAAACTCATCTGCGCTGCCAACTGCGTCGCCAGCCCGCCTACCTCGCGACCGCCCATCGCGTTTGGCTGTCCGGTCAGCGAAAATGGCCCGCACCCGGCGCGGGCGTATTTACCGCTGGCCAAGTGGACGTTGATGATCGCATTGCATTTATCGCTGCCGCTGGCGGACTGGTTAATGCCCATGGTGTACAGCGTGACGGCCTTTGGCGCCTGCATAAACGCGTCATAAAACGCGGTGACTTCCGCCACCTCCAGCCCACAAAACTCCGCCACCCGCGCCACGTCCCAGTCACGCGCGATAGCCAGCGTTTCCGTTGCCCCGTCAAAATCCCCCAGCGCTGCACCGTCGGTGGCAATTCTGTTGAGCAAACCCACAAACAGCCCACCGTCGCTGCCAGGCAGCAGCGGCAGATGCAGATCCGCAATATCACAGGTGGCAGTACGTCGGGGATCGATAACCACCACCTTCAACAATGGATTAGTTTGTCGTGCCTGCACCAGCCGTTGGTACAACACTGGATGCGTCCACGCGGCATTCGATCCCACCAGCACCACCAGATCGCTACACTCGATATCTTCATAGCTGCAGGGCACCACGTCGGCACCCAGCGCCCGCTTATAGCCGGTCACCGCCGACGACATGCAAAGCCGCGAGTTGGTATCGATATTGGCCGCACCGATAAAACCTTTCATCAGCTTGTTGGCCGCGTAGTAATCTTCCGTCAGTAGCTGACCGGAAGCGTAAAAGGCCACCGCCTGCGGGCCGTGCTGGGCGATAATGCTGCGCAGACGCGTGCCTGCGGTTTCCAGCGCCTGCGACCAACTGACCTTCGCCCCGTCAACCGTCGGCTGTAACAATCTGCCGCTCAGCCCGGTGGTTTCCGCCAGCGCCGCGCCTTTGACGCACAGGCGACCAAAGTTTGCCGGATGGTCAGGATCGCCCCGGACGTTAACGCCTTTTTCGCTCACCTGGGCGATCACCCCACAGCCGACGCCGCAGTAGGGACATGTGGTACGTATCTCACTCATGAGGCCTCCGCGCGCAGAATCAATGCCTGATTGCCCACCCACACTTTTCCATCCACCACTTTCACCGGCCAGGCGCGTACCGCCTGCTCGCCGCTGTCATACTGGCGACCATCACGCAGGCGAATGCGCTGTTTATACAGCGGCGAAATCACAACAGGCTCACCGGCCACATCCCCCAAAATGCCGCGCGAAAGTACCTGAGCGTCACTGCCGGGTTCACGATTATCCAGCGCATAAATCGACTGACCAAAACGGAAGAGTGCGATTTGCAGGTCACCCAGTAGGGCACCAATCCCTGCCTGTTCCGGGATCGCCTCAAGCGGGCAGATCGCCTGCCAGGGTTTCACCGGTAATGTCTCACGAGCATGGCGTACAGGGGGGGCCAACTGCGGCTGGCCGCGTAAGGCTTGACGCGCGATGGCGTCATCCGGGGCATCACTGTTGACGTAAGAGCGAAACAGCGCCAGACGTTGCGGACTGCTGAGCGTGGTTTGCCACTCGCACTGGTAGCTTTCCACTACCCGCGCCATCTCTTGTTCCAACTCGCTGGCAATACCTAAGCTATCGTCCATGATCACCTCGCGCAGGTAATCAATACCGCCCTCGAGATTGTCCATCCAGGTACTGGTACGCTGCAGGCGGTCCGCGGTGCGGATGTAGAACATCAGGAAACGATCGATGGTCTGAATCAGCGTGACATCATCCAGATCGCTGGCAAACAGATCGGCATGGCGCGGCTTCATGCCGCCGTTGCCGCACAAATACAGGTTCCAGCCTTTATCCGTGGCAATGACGCCGACATCTTTCCCTTGGGCTTCGGCACACTCGCGGGTACAGCCGGAAACCGCCATTTTGATTTTGTGCGGTGCGCGCAGGCCCTTGTAGCGATTCTCCAGCGTGACCGCCAGTCCGGTTGAGTCTTGAACACCGTAGCGACACCAGGTTGAGCCGACACAGGACTTCACCGTACGCAGCGACTTCCCGTAAGCGTGCCCGGTCTCGAACCCCGCCTCGACCAGCTCGCGCCAGATATCGGGCAACTGTTCAAGCCGCGCACCGAAGAGATCAACCCGCTGCCCGCCGGTAATTTTGCTGTACAACTGGTAGCGTTTAGCAATCTGACCAATGGCAATCAGGCCATCCGGCGTCACCTCCCCCGCTGGCATGCGCGGGACCACCGAATACGATCCGTCTTTTTGAATGTTGGCAAAATAGCGATCGTTCGTATCCTGCAACGGCAGATGCGCAGGTTTAAGCAGATACTCATTCCAGCAGGAGGCCAGCACCGACCCCACCAGCGGTTTACAAATTTCACAGCCGTGCCCGTGTCCATAGCGGGCAATCAACTGTTCGAAAGTGTGAATATGATTCACCCGCACCAGATGATAGATTTCCTGACGCGACCAGGGAAAGTGTTCACAGATATCCTTTTTGACCTCCACACCCTGCGCAGCCAGCTGATGCTCCATCACCTGTTTGACCAGTGCGCTGCACCCGCCACAGCCGGTTGCCGCTTTGGTACACTGTTTTATTGCACCGATATCCGTCGCCCCAGCGCTGACCGCCCGGCAGATATCGGCCTTGCTGACGTTATGACAAGAACAAATCTGTGCGGCGTCAGGGAGTGCCGCCACCCCAAGCACTTTCGGTGCGCCGCCCGCCACGGCAGGCAGGATCAGCGATTCCGGCTGTGCGGGCAGCACCACTCCGTTCAACATCATTTGCAGTAGCGTGGCATAGTCACTGGCATCGCCCACCAACACGCCGCCCAGCAGCGTTTTGCCGTCGGCGCTGACGACGATTTTCTTGTAGATTTGCTGCGGGCCGTGGGTCCACTGATAGCTTTGCGCCCCCGGCGTGCGCGCCTGCGCATCACCAAATGACGCCACATCAACGCCGAGCAGCTTGAGCTTAGTGCTCATGTCCGCCCCGCCAAAACTGGCCTCTTCCCCGGCCAGCCGCGCGGCGGCAACGCGCGCCATCTGATAGCCCGGCGCCACCAGTCCAAATATCCGCCCTTCCCACAGCGCGCACTCGCCAATGGCGTAAATGGCATCATCTGACGTGCGGCAGTGGCTATCAATGCTTATTCCACCGCGATCGCCGAGGTGTAAGCCACTGCTGCGAGCCAGCGTATCCTGCGGGCGGATACCGGCGGAAAACACCACCAGATCGGTGTCCAGCCGCTCTCCGTCGGCAAAATGCAGCACCAGGCCGTCTGGCGTACGCTCAATTTCGCGGGTGGATTTTGCGGTATGCACCCCCACCCCCAGCGCCTCAATTTTTTCGCGCAGCATAGCGGCGCCGGCATTATCCAGTTGCACCGCCATCAGGTTCGCGGCGAATTCAACGACATGTGTTTCCAGTCCAAGCTGGCGCAGCGCATTGGCCGCCTCCAGCCCAAGCAGCCCACCGCCAATCACCACCCCACGCCGGGCATTTTTCGCTTTTTCCGCAATGGCATCGAGATCGTCGAGCGTACGGTAAACAAAACAATCCGCGGAATCACCGCCTTTTACCGGCGGCACAAACGGGTACGATCCGGTGGCCAGCACCAGCGCATCCCAGTGGGTTTCATGGCCGCTGGCGGTACGGATAACCCGAGCTTCACGGTCGATTTGCGTCACACACTGCGCAAGACGCAGCTCGATACCGTGACGCGCAAAGAAGTCCTCGTCCACCAGTGACAGCGACTGCGCGCTGCGCCCGGCGAAATACTCGGAAAGATGTACCCGATCATAGGCGGCATAACGTTCTTCGCCGAACACCACGATGTGATACTGCATATGCAGGTTGCGGCTTACGCATTGCTCGAGAAAATGGTGGCCAACCATACCGTGTCCCACAACAGCCAGCGTCGGTTTTGTCATCGTCATCAGTCCTGCAGCCGGTGGCTGCGTATCAAAGCGGTCAAATAGCCAGGCGGAATTTGCCGGCGCGTGTGCATCCAGCAAGTCGGTGAGCGGCGCAGCGCTGCGGCAATTGCCCATTAACAGCACGCCATGGAGTTTTCCGTCGCGAATCAGCAGACGGCGGTAGTGTCCGCTGAGCGGATCCCAGCTACTCAACGCGGTATCCGTGGGTTCGGCGTCCGTTACCCCAGCGCTGAACAGTTCGATTCCCGTCACCTTCAGGCGCGTGCCGCGATCCTGCCAACGAAATCCCTCGCCGTTCTGGCCTGCCAGGCGTGCAGCCAGCACCTCGGCCTGCTGCAGGCACGGTGCCACCAGCCCCCAGGTCTGGCCGTTAATTTCACAACACTCGCCCACCGCGCTGATGCCTGCGACGGTGGTACGCAGTTGTGCGTCCACCACGATCCCCCGTTGGCAGCTCACACCGCTCTCCTGCGCCAGGTGGATATTGGGTTTGACGCCGGTCGCCATCACCACCCGCTGCGCGGCCAACTGCTCACCATCCAGCAATGTGACGCGATCTCCCTGAATGCAGGTAATCCCGGAATTGAGTACGCAGCGAATACCGCGCGCTGTCAGCTGGGCCTGCAACAGATCGCTGGCCTGCCGATCCAGCTGGTGCTCCATCAGACGTTCGGCGCGATGAATTAACGTGACGTTGTCACAGTTTAGCCGTAGCGCTGCCGCTGCCTCCACGCCGAGTACGCCGCCGCCAAGCACCACCACCGGACCTGGTTGTTGCAAGATGGCCTCTACATCCGCCATCGTGCGAAACGCGTGCACATGCGCCTGTTCACCGCCAGGAATTGGCGGAATAAACGGCACCGAGCCGGTGGCAAAAACTAGCTCATCCCACTCAAGGAGGCGCGTGCAGGTCGTCAGCCGGCGGCGAATCGTATCAACGGTCAGCACGCGCTCCCCGCTCAGCACCGTCACGCCGTGGTCGGTATACCACTGACGCGGATGAAGTAGCGTGTGGGCAAACGTCTTCTCCCCACCCAGCACCGGTGATAGCTGGATGCGGTTATAGGCCAGCTGCGGTTCCTCACCGATAAGCGTGATCGCGATGTCGCTGCACTTGTACGCCAGCAGCGCCTCGGTCAGGCGCGTCGCCGCCATGCCGTGCCCCACAATGACCAGTCGTTGCGTCATATCGCCCCCTTACGCCGCCTTCGGCTGTTTCTCATACAGGAAGTGGAGGATGCGTTGCCGCAGGTGGTGATAACGGCTGTCATCCGCCAACTGGACGCGGTTACGCGGGCGCGGCAGATTTACCGCCAGAATCTCGCCCACCGTGGCCGCCGGGCCATTGGTCATCATCATCACCCGATCAGAGAGCAGCACCGCCTCATCGACGTCATGGGTAATCAGCACAATGGTGGTGTTCAGCGATTGCTGGATCTGCATCACCGTGTCCTGCAAATGTGCTCTGGTGAGTGCATCCAGCGCGCCAAACGGTTCATCCATCAGTAGCACTTTGGGTTTCATGGCCAGCGCACGGGCAATACCCACTCGCTGCTTCATGCCGCCGGAAACCTCGCCTGGATGTTTGTGCATCGCGTGGCCCATCTGCACCCGTTCAAGATTGTGCGCAATCCACTCGCGCCGCTCGGCCTTGTTCATGGTGCGGCGAAAGACCTGATCGACCGCCAGCGCCACGTTGTCAAAGCAACTCAGCCACGGCAGCAATGAATGGTTCTGGAATACAACCGCCCGCTCCGGCCCCGGCCCGGCAATTTCGCGGTTATCGCAAAGCAGGCCGCCTTCAGTGGGTAACGTGATGCCCGCGATCAGATTCAGCAACGTCGATTTCCCGCAGCCGGAATGACCAATCAGGCTGACCGTTTCCCCTTCATGGATATCAAACGAGACGTTTTGCAGCGCCAGAAACTCGCCGCTGGCGGTGGAAAAACGTTGGCTCACTGCCTGTACCTGAATAATGGGTTTCATGCTGTCTCCTTATTTTTCCTGCCAGCTAAAACGACGGGCGACCCGCATCAGCCCCTGCTCAAGCAGCAGGCCCACGACGCCGATAATGACAATGGCGATAAGAATGTTTTCGACGTTGAGGTTGTTCCACTCATTCCAGATCCAAAAGCCAATGCCCAGTCCACCGGTGAGCATTTCGGCGGCCACAATCACCAACCAGGCAATACCGATAGACAGGCGCATACCGGTGAGGATCGCAGGCAGTACCGCGGGAAAAAGAATGCGGCGCATCACCGTCCACTCGGAGAGTTGGAGCACACGGGCGACGTTGAGATAATCGTCAGGAATTCTGCGCACCCCTTCGGCGGTGTTGATCACCATCGGCCAGATGGAGCAGATAAAAATAGTCCAGCTGGAGGCCGGTTCCGCCTTTTGAAACAGCAGCAACCCAATGGGCAGCCAGGCCAACGGGCTGACCGGGCGCAGCAGCGCGACCAGCGGTGAAAACATGTGTGAGGCGAAGGTAAATCGGCCAATCAGAAATCCGAGCGGGATGCCGACTAGCGCCGCGAGGCCAAAACCAATGGCCACCCGCTGCAATGACGCCAGCACGTTCCAGCCGATGCCCATATCGTTCGGCCCATTGTTATAGAACGGGTCAGCAAACAGCGTTAGCGCCGAGTCCAGCGTGCTGAGCGGCGTCGGAAATCCCTGGCTGTTGATCGCCGCCAGTTGCCAGCACACCACCAGTAGGCCCATCCCCAGCAGCGCGGGCACGGCTCGTCTGACCCACGCGTGCAGCCACAAATAGGCCGGCGTTTTGCGTTTTCTCACCGTCACGGCAGCCAGCGTGATCACCTCACCCACAGCCGGTTCAGGGGTTTTTAGTTGCGTGTTTTGTTTCATCTCAGGCTCCTTTACGGTGGAGGGTAAAGCGGTTGGCATACGCTTCCGGGTCGCGACCGTCCCACACGGTACCGTCCATCAGCGTGCTGGTACGCAGTAGCTGCGCTGGCGGGGTTATGCCGCCTACGGCCGTCGCCGCATCGCGCCAGATATCAACACGGTTGACCCTGGCCGCAATATCCGCATAGTCCGGTGCCTGCTTAAGCAGTCCCCAGCGGCGGAACTGCGTCAGGAACCACATGCCGTCCGAGTGCCACGGGAAGCTGACTTCTCCGTCACGAAAGAATTGGATCGGGTGCGCGTCCTGCCAGCGATGACCAGCACCGTTGTCGTATTCGCCCAGCATGCGCCCGGTCAGGTACTGTGCTTTGGTATTGAGCCAGGCGCGCCCGGCAAGGATTTGCGCCGTTTCACGTTTGTTGGCCTCGCTGGCGTCAATCCAGCGCGACGCCTCAAGTACGGCGCTGACCAGCGCCCGGGCGGTGTGCGGATGCTTCTCCACCCATTCCCGGCGCGTGCCGAGCACTTTTTCCGGATGATCGGGCCAGATTGCCTGCGAGGTAGCGGCGGTAAATCCGATGCGGTCGTTAATGGCCCGCGCATTCCACGGTTCGCCGACGCAGAAACCGCTCATATTGCCGATGCGCATGTTCATCACCATTTGCGGCGGCGGCACCACCACGGTACGGATATCGGTAAACGGATTGATGTCGGCGCTGGCCAGCCAGTAATAGAGCCACATGGCGTGCGTGCCAGTAGGAAAGGTATGCGCGAAGGTGTAGGTTCCTGGCGCCTGCCCGGCAATCAGCTTTTTCAGCGACGGCGCGTCGGCGATCCCCTGCTCCTGCAGCGCAGCAGACAGCGTGATGGCCTGGCCGTTTTGGTTCAGCGTCATCAGATTTGCCATCGCCTGCGGTTTGCTGGCGATGCCCAACTCCAGCCCGTACAAGAGTCCATACAGAACGTGGGCGGCGTCCAGTTCGCCGGAAACCAGTTTGTCACGTACCGCCGCCCAACTGGCCTCTTTGCTGGGCACCAGCGTAATGCCGTACTTTTTATCAAAGCCTTTCAACGCGGCAATCACCAACGGCGCGCAGTCAGTGAGGGGAATGAAGCCCACTCTGACCGTGGTCATTTCTGGCGCGTCAGACCCTGCAGCCCACACCGATGGCATCAGGCCGGAAATCAGGGATGCCCCCCCGATGGCGGCGCTGGCCTGCAGGAATCGCCGCCGCGTTAGCAAAACTGTTCTGTCATCCATACATGCTCCCCATAACAAAAAAAAAGCGCCCGGCAATGCCGAAGCATTGCAGGACGCCTTTATCCTCAAAGCAGACAAACCGCCGTTGGTCTGTTGCTAAACTGTCTGTAGAGATGAATGCAATTCGGATGCCAGAATTTCGCTGGCGCGCTGAGCGGCTTTTACCTCCCGGTGACGTTATTTTGCACCCGAATATGGCAGAGGCTGCTCGTCTGTTGTGCAGCCGCTATCCCTGAATGAGTGATTTCACGGTCAACAGCGCACGGGCGATATCCACCATCCGCTGATTTTTATCCATCGCCATTTTGCGCAGCCGTTGCCAGGCCTGTTCCTCACTCATATTGTGATGATTCATCAGTACACTTTTCGCCTTATCAATCACCTTCCGCTCTTCTAACGTATCCTGTAGCGACGCCAGTTGGCCGCTCATCTGCTCGAGCTGGCGTGCCTGCTGGCGAACCAGCAGCAGAAGCTGTTTGTCGCGACGCAGGCAGAGGTTGTCATCGGCGCTATCGTCAAGCCAGTTATCGAGCGGCAGCGCGTTGGCGTCTTCCGCCAGACGCCGCTCAACGGCCTGCATCAGCTCGCCGATCAGCCTCTCCTCCACGTCGCGTAAACGTTCCAGCCGCTGGGTCTGCAACGTAAACCAGCGCAGCGTGCTTTCGCCGTTATCGGCCTGCGGGTGTCGCGTGCAGACCTGTCGACGCAACTGTTCAATCGTGCCAGAGGCTTCACACTGCTGGCGAAAATGCTGCACCAGCGCCGGTGAGGCCAGTGAGCTAAAGGCTTCAAAGCACGGCTGCTGTCCGTCGATCCGATCCACCAGCGCCTGGCGCATAGGCGGCTCAAATTCGCCAAGCGTAAAGCCAATCGCGCCCAATGCCCGCTCTTGCCCCACCAGCTCTTTGCCCTGCATAAAGCTGTACAGGGCCACCATCCCGCGGGCAACGTAGGGGTCATCAATACTGTCATTAAGTTGCGGGACAATACCGAGCACATGCCGCAGCGCACGGTTGTACTGCGCCATGGCCTGTTGCGCATCTAACGCCTGCCCGCTGACCGCTTCACGCAATGCGGGCAACTGCGCCAGGCACCAGACGGTACCGGCAATGCGATGGCATAGCGTGCTGCTGGCCTGCGGCATAAGCTGCGTAAACAGCGCGTGCAGTTGTCGACATTCCTCATCCACCAGTGCGCGGCTGGCACGGACCTCCGGACCGTAAAGTGCCCCACGGGAGCACAACCAAATGTTGGATGCACCGCGTTCGCACTGTAGCATATGCACCAGATGGCTAATGCGCGTCACCAGTTGGCCTGACTGCGCCAACTGGCGAAGCTGGGTATTCTCAAGCTGACGTGCATGGTGAAACCATTGCGTGGCACCGGGGTCTTGCGCATGTGTCATCATCTCTGCTCTCACGGATAACGGGTTTTCCCAAAGAGCTAGCAATATCCATGCCCCCCTGACAACAGGAGTCAAAATGCAAAAGATAGTGATCGTCGCGAACGGTGCGGCCTATGGAAGCGAATCGTTATTTAACAGTCTGCGTCTGGCCATTGCCCTGCGCGAACAGGATGACAGCCTCGATCTGCGACTTTTTTTGATGTCGGACGCGGTAACGGCGGGAATACGCGGGCAGAAGCCGACGGAAGGCTACAATATTCAGCAAATGCTGGAGATCCTGACCGCACAAAATGTGCCAGTGAAACTGTGCAAAACCTGCACCGATGGTCGTGGCATCACCACGCTGCCGTTAATCGACGGCGTTGAAGTCGGGACATTGGTGGAATTAGCCCAGTGGACGTTAGCGGCGGATAAGGTGTTAACCTTCTGATAGACGACTTTTCAGGTAAGCGCACTGAAAGAGCCGGATATTTCCAGATTTAATCTGCCAGGGCGCGGTTACGCTAAACGTAAGCACGCCCTTTCAACGCTTTTCAGGGATTTTGTCATTTTTGTTTAATCGTTATGCCATTTTTTGATCAAAATCAGCATCCTGTCCCTCCCCCTTTGGTGTTATGCCATGAGTGAAATGTGAACAACATCACGCAGCACTTTCGACAGAAAGTACGTTGTTTTCAAGAACGGGGTGAAAAATGGCATTAGTGAAGGCAAGTTTGAAATTGTTTGGTGGAGATACCGTGGTGGTGCGCTGTTCTGAGCGCTGTCACATTCATCTGATGAGCGAAAAAAATCACGTCAAAGACACGCAGACCGACATTTTAAGCGTGCAGGATCGTGATAACGCATGGTTGACCGTGCCGTATACCGGCACGTGGAATGTTCTGATCGACAGCCACAGCCAGTCGCTGGAACATTCCATCAGTTATATCGCCGCCTGATAGTTAGCTGCCCGAAAGCACTCTCGCTTATCGGGCAGTTCGCCGACTCAGGCAAATCCTGGCCGCATGACCCCTTCCGGTAACACCTCGCCCAGCAGTCGTTTGACCGTGACGATCAGTTCGCTCAGGCAATCATCCTGCATGCCTAACCGGGACAATTCCTGTTCCAGCGAGAACAGATACTGCGCATTGGTTCCCAATGGTCCGCTGGCGGTAGCGATAAGCGGCGCGATCACCTGCGCGCGCGTATCTGCCTCAAACAATGGATGCCGCGGATCCATAATAAAGACCAACGCATTGACCGTCCGCCCGTCATCAAGCGTGAGCTGACACCAGGTCGGAAGATAGCAGCCGGTGATCATTTCGCGCTTCCACAGCAACGTCAACTCTTGCTCCAGCGAGGCGTCCGGTAAGCGGTAGGCTACACCGGTGGTGCGGCCCCCTTCTTTCAGGGCCAGCATCCGTCCAGGCTGACACGCCGTGCCTCGTCCCGCCGTCAGGCGCAGGCAAAATGCCCGGTGCCAGCCGACTAACGTGCCGGTACACGACTCCTCAAACTCTAAGGCCGGGTTCCACATCAACGATCCATAACCAAAGATCCACACCGGTCCATCATCTGGTCGGCAAGCGAGTGTGGCAGCCAGTGAGGCTGCCCGTTGTTCCGCTGACCAGAGTAGTGATTCTTCAATAGCACCAAATGCCGTCTTACAGTCGGCATTCAATAAAAAATCACGCGTTAACACCTTACACCTCCGCCACTGCAACATCCCTGCGACAACTTTTTGACGCCTTCCGGGCTTTTTTGCTGTTCATTTTGAAACCAATATCAGGACAATAGGCAATTCACTGGCTGCATGCAAGGCAACAAAGGCTCAACGGCACTTTATATCCTGTACTGATGGCGCGATCGGTACCGACATGTTGCCCATTATGAGTGTCAATATTTGTGCACCATTAAAACTAACACCTTGTTATTTAAATCGTCTCTAAACAAGATAAATGATTATATTCACTTTGAAGCAAGAAACGGGCCACGCCGTAAAATTACGTAAAAACAGATCGGAAATACCGAGATATCTGTTATTTTTTACATTCTTTAATACATTTATAATTATAAATACCTGCAGAGATGGAGAAGTGAATGACACATGCACATGAGGCGGTAAAAACCCGCCACAAGGAGACCTCGCTCGTCTTCCCGATTTTGGCGCTGGTAGTTCTGTTCTTATGGGGGAGCAGTCAGTCACTACCAGTGGTTATCGGCATTAATGCGCTTGCCCTGGTGGGTATATTAAGCAGTGCATTTAGCGTTGTACGTCACGCAGACGTATTAGCCCACCGACTCGGTGAACCCTATGGTTCCCTGATCCTGAGCCTGTCGGTGGTTATTCTTGAAGTCAGCTTAATTTCTGCATTAATGGCAACGGGCGACGCCGCGCCAACCTTGATGCGCGATACGCTCTATTCAATCATTATGATTGTCACCGGTGGTCTGGTCGGTTTTTCATTACTGTTAGGCGGGCGTAAATTTGCCACCCAGTATATGAATCTGTTTGGTATTAAACAGTATTTGATCGCCCTGTTCCCGCTAGCCATTATTGTGCTGGTGTTCCCGATGGCATTGCCGGGCGCGAATTTCACCACTGCACAGGCGCTACTGGTGGCGTTAATTTCTGCCGCAATGTACGGCGTATTTCTTCTGATTCAGACAAAAACGCACCAGAGCCTGTTTATTTACGAACACGAAGACGAGGGTGACGACGACGACCCGCACCACGGTAAACCATCAGCGCACAGTAATATGTGGCATGCGGTTTGGCTTATCGTCCATTTAATTGCGGTTATCGCAGTGACCAAAATGAACGCCAACCCACTGGAGACGCTGTTAACGGAACTGAATGCGCCGGTTGCGTTCACTGGTTTCCTTGTCGCATTGCTGATCCTCTCTCCTGAAGGGCTGGGTGCGCTGAAAGCGGTGCTGAGCAATCAGGTACAGCGTGCGATGAATTTGTTCTTCGGCTCCGTGCTCGCCACCATTTCGCTGACAGTTCCGGTTGTAACGCTGATTGCGTGGGCGACGGGCAACGACCTGGTGTTTGGCTTAGGTTCGCCAGAGATGATTGTGATGGTTTCTTCGTTGGTACTGTGCCAAATTTCCTTCTCGACCGGGCGCACGAACGTGCTTAACGGTGCGGCACATCTGGCACTGTTTATCGCCTATCTGATGACGATCTTTGCTTGATTCATAAAAAAGCCGGATGCGACGCAAAGCGTCATATCCGGCCTACAGTGATTTTTGCGTCGTAGGCCCGATAAGCGTAAGCGCCATCGGGCACACAAGCCAAACTTAGTTCTCAGTATCCAGTTCGTCGAAGCTTTTCACCAGATCATCAACCGCTTTGATCTGGGTGAGGAACTGTTCCAGCTTCGCCAGCGGCAGCGCGGAAGGACCGTCACATTTCGCATTGGCTGGATCCGGATGCGCTTCAATGAACAGACCCGCCAGACCCACCGCCATACCGGCACGCGCCAGTTCAGTCACCTGCGCACGACGACCGCCGCTTGCAGCACCGAACGGGTCACGGCACTGCAGCGCGTGGGTAACGTCAAAAATAACCGGTGAGTTACCGGAAACTTTCTTCATCACGCCAAAGCCCAGCATATCCACAACCAGGTTGTCGTAACCGAAGTTTGCGCCACGATCGCACAGAATAACCTTGTCGTTGCCACCTTCATGGAATTTATCCACGATATTACCCATTTGACCTGGGCTTACGAACTGCGGTTTTTTGACGTTGATAACGGCACCGGTTTTCGCCATCGCTTCAACCAAGTCGGTCTGGCGAGCGAGGAAGGCCGGAAGCTGAATCACGTCCACAACGTCAGCCACAGGCTGCGCCTGGCTGGCTTCATGCACGTCGGTGATCACTTTTACGCCAAAGGTTTGTTTCAGTTCCTGGAAGATTTTCATCCCTTCTTCAAGGCCCGGACCACGATAAGAGTGGATGGAAGAACGGTTGGCTTTATCAAAGGAGGCTTTGAACACGTAAGGGATACCCAGTTTCTGAGTAACGGTTACGTAGTGCTCACAAATGCGCATCGCCAGATCGCGGGATTCCAGCACGTTCATGCCGCCAAACAGCACGAATGGCAGGTCATTTGCCACGTTGATGTCGCCAATGCTAACCACTTTTTGTTTCATAGGATCGCCTTAAACGGTAGGTAAAGTGTCATTAATCAATGCAATACAATATGCTTGTGCGAAATAGTATTTATCTGCGCACGGATCATTTCGCTGATCGGGTCTTCCGGACACTGCTCAACGAAATAACTTAAATCGGTTAACGCAACATGTTCACATTCCAGCTGCGCGTAGATCAATCCGCGATCGCGTATTTCATACGGATCTTCAGGATTAAACTGCAATAAGGCCTCACTGGCGCGCAGTGCCAGCTCCATTTGCCGTTCTTCCATCAGCGATGATTTCAGCGTGTCGAGCAGTTTGCGGATCACTTCCGCGTTATCCGCCTCATCGAGATCTTCGTTAAACAGCTCAGCTACCGGGCTGATATTGCCCTTTAGCCACACTTCCAGCGTGTGCTCATTTAACGTTTCGCCATTGAACGGGTTAATCAACCACATTTCGCCTTCCAGTGATTCAATGCGCAGAATTAACTGCGTCGGGAAAATCACCGGCACCAGCGGCAGATCCAGCCGATTGGCCAGCCACAACAAGATGGCGCCAAGTGACACCGCGCTGCCCTGACGATTTTTCAGGACCTGGTCGAGCCAAAGTGCATCAGAAAGACGATAGACGCCGCGGGTATCCGTAAACCCCCAGTCGCCGTAAAAAAGTGCCAGCAATTTTTCCAGTTGCTCATCCTGAGACAGGAGCTGGCTAATTTCTTCATGCGCGAGGCTGGCCAGACGTTCCAGTTCGTCGTAGACAGATTGCGTAGGGAAATCCAGGCGGATAGACTCCGATGCCAGGATCATCCCATCGCACAATGGCGCTTTATTAAATTCGAAATCAGCTAACGACCTCATGATTACCCCAGTAACGGTATTTTTGTGGTGGCGAGTTTAATGATGATGTACAGCACCACCAGCGCCAGCGGAAAGGCGATTAAACGCGCCTGCTGGCTGCGCGCCCGACGATAATCGAGCGCAATAAAACCCAAAACGATGTAAATGATAACCCCAAACAGCTTTTCAGTCAGCCATGTCCCCTGTTCGGTGAATGGCAGGATGTGCGTTTTAGCGATCAACGCCACGCCGCTGAGTAACAAAACGGTATCAATGACCGGCGGAGCAATCCGCGTCCAGCGCGCTGACGCAAGGCGTGCTTGCGTGTAACGCCACCAAAAACGCAGCGTGAGCAGCCCCACGGACAGCGCAATGCTAATAAGATGAACGCCGAGCAACAGGCTGAAGGTGGTCATGCAGCGAGGCGCCCGAGCGTAATGCGCTCGTTGCCGCCGTAATCACGACAGGTTTCGACCGCCTGGTATCCACCGCGCGTAAACGCGTCACGCACCGCCGGTCCCTGCTGCCAGCCGTGTTCCAGTAGCAAATAACCGCCAGGGGTTAACATGTGTTTAGACTGTTCGATGATATGCACGATATCCGCCAGTCCATGATCGCCGGCCACCAGCGCGGTCAGCGGCTCAAAACGTACATCGCCTTGTGCCAGATGCGGGTCCTGCTCATCAATGTACGGTGGGTTACTGACGATCATGTCGAACTGCTGCCCCTGTAAAGCGCTGAACCAGTCGCTTTGCAGCACGCGCACATTGTTGATGCCCAGATGCTGCGTATTGCGGATCGCCAGCGCCACGGCGTCCGGCATCCGATCAACCGCCGTCACGTCGCAGTCCGGGCGCTCGGAAGCCAGCGCCAGCGCAATAGCGCCCGTACCGGTCCCCAAATCCACAATGCGGCACGCAGAGGCAGGCAGGCGTGCCAGCGCCTGCTCGACTAAGCATTCGGTGTCCGGACGTGGAATAAGCGTCGCCGGTGACACGAACAGCGGCAGCGACCAGAACTCGCGAACGCCGGTTAAGTGCGCCACCGGCTCTCCCCGTTGACGACGCGCCACCAGCGCGTTCAGCTGTTCCTGCTGTGCCACGGTTAATACCGTTTCACCAAACGCCAGAATAAAGGTACGCCCTTTGCCGGTAACGGTCTCGAGTAAGATCTCGGCGTCGCGGCGCGGGCTTTCGCTGTCCTGTAATTGGGCTATTGCTTCACGCAACCAGTGCTGATAATCCATTAATCCTGCTCGGACAACGCCGCCAGCTGGTCGGCCTGGTATTCCTGGACAATCGGCTCAATGAGCATATCCAGTTTCCCTTCCATCGCTTCGTCCAGACGGTAGAGCGTCAGGTTGATGCGGTGATCGGTTACGCGACCCTGTGGGAAGTTATAGGTACGGTTACGATCGCTGCGATCGCCGCTGCCTAACAGGTTGCGGCGCTCGGAGGCTTCCGCCTGCTGGCGTCGCGCCACTTCGGCGGCACGAATACGTGAGCCCAGCACCGACATCGCTTTAGCTTTGTTTTTGTGCTGTGAACGTTCGTCCTGACATTCAACCACAATACCGGTCGGTAAGTGGGTAATACGAATAGCCGAGTCGGTGGTGTTAACGTGCTGACCACCGGCCCCCGATGAACGGAAGGTATCAATGCGCAGGTCAGCCGGATTGATGTCCGGCAGTTCCGCTTCCGGCAGCTCAGGCATCACCGCGACCGTACAGGCAGAGGTATGGATACGTCCCTGAGATTCGGTGGCCGGAACGCGCTGTACGCGATGACCGCCGGACTCGAACTTCAGTCGACCATACACGCCATCGCCGCTCACTTTGGCAATAATTTCTTTATAGCCGCCGTGTTCACCTTCGTTGGCGCTCATGATCTCCACGCGCCAGCGGCGGGATTCAGCGTAACGGCTGTACATACGGAACAGATCGCCTGCAAACAGCGCCGCTTCATCGCCGCCGGTTCCGGCACGCACTTCAAGAAACGCATTACGTTCGTCATCCGGATCTTTCGGCAGCAGTAGCACTTGCAGATGCTGTTCCAGCTGTTCACATTTTTCTTTTGCTTCGCGCAGTTCATCCTGCGCCATCTCACGCATTTCAGGATCATCGAGCATCATCTGTGCTGTTTCGATATCATCCTGAACCTGTTGCCAGTCCGTGAAACAGCGAGAAACATCGCTTAACTGGGCATATTCGCGCGACAGCGCACGAAAGCGATCCTGGTCTGCGATGGTTCCCGCATCGCCGAGCAGCGCCTGAACTTCTTCATGGCGTTCATGCAGGGCTTCCAGTTTGGCAACGATAGAAGGCTTCATAGGCGTAAATGCACCCTGTAAAAAATAAGATTGGTGTGCTGCTACTCCAGCCCGAGGCTGTTGCGCAGAATATTCAGGCGTTCACTATCCCCGTCACGGGCAGCCTGTTGAAGAGATTTGGTTGGTGCATGGATCAGGCGGTTAGTCAGTTTCCAGGCCAGATCTTGCATAATGGCTTGCGCATCACCGCCCTGTTGAAGAGCAGCCAACGCTTTGGCGGTCAGTTCATCACGCACTTGTTCTGACTGACTGCGATATTCGCGGATGGTGTCACTCGCGCTTTGGGCGCGGAGCCAGGCCATAAATTCGCTGGTTTCCTGCTCGACGATCGTTTCGGCTTCCACCGCCGCCGCTTTACGCTGCGCCAGATTATGCGAAATGATGCTTTGCAGGTCGTCAACGCTGTACAAGTAAGCGTTCGACAGTTTGCCGACCTCCGGCTCAACATCGCGCGGTACGGCGATATCGACCAGCAGCATCGGCTGATTGCGGCGGTTTTTCAGCGCGCGCTCCACCATCCCTTTACCGATAATCGGCAGCGGGCTGGCGGTAGAACTGATAATGATATCGGCGTCCTGTAAACGTGCGTCGATATCACTCAATGAGATCACCTCAGCGCCGACTTCGTCTGCCAGCACCTGCGCACGTTCACGCGTACGGTTGGCGATGATCATCTTCTTCACTTTGTGTTCGCGTAGATGACGCGCCACCAGTTCGATGGTCTCACCTGCGCCAACCAGCAGTACGGTTACCGTGGACAGCGATTCAAAGATTTGTCGCGCCAGCGTACAGGCCGCAAAAGCAACGGACACGGCACTGGCGCCGATGTCGGTTTCGGTGCGGACACGTTTGGCGACGGAGAACGATTTCTGGAACATGCGCTCCAGCGCACTGGCGTTCAGGTGGCCTTTTTGCGAATCCGCAAAGGCTTTTTTCACCTGGCCGAGAATTTGTGGCTCGCCGAGTACCAGCGAATCCAGGCCGCTGGCAACCCGCATCAGATGGCTGACGGCGTCGTTGTCCTGATGCCAGTAAAGGCTGCTGCGCAGTTCTTCTTCATTCAGATTATGGTATTCGCACAGCCAACGGATCAGCGCCTCTTGCAGGTTATCCTGCTCTTCGACGCTGAGATACAGCTCCGTGCGGTTACACGTCGACAGCACTACCCCGCCTTGCACCATTGGCTGCGCAAGCAGGCTGTCCAGCGCCTGATCGAGCGTATCCGGCGAAAACGTTACGCGTTCTCGCAGCGATACAGGTGCCGTTTTATGGTTAATACCAAGCGCTAAAAGGGTCATGTGTGCGGGAATAGTACCAGCGTTGATAAGGTTAGACTGCGGGCATCATACAGGATGCGTGCGGCCAATAAAAGAGACTGCCCCCTTTTGGAGTAATAGCTTAGTGCACAAATTTTAGTGATTTAAGATAACGTGAACGTAGACGAGGTTAGATGGCGGCGCTAGCATTAAGAACTATAACTGCAACGTATCTCAAGGATTTGTCATCATTATGACCCTGCCTGATTTTCGCCTGATCCGCCTGCTGCCGCTGGCAAGCCTGGTCCTCACCGCCTGTACACTCAATGCGCCGAAAGGTCCTGGCAAAAGCCCGGACTCCCCGCAGTGGCGTCAGCACCAGCAGGAAGTGCGTGCGCTGCACCAGTATCAGACGCGCGGCGCGTTTGCCTACATTTCCGAACAGCAGAAGGTCTATGCCCGCTTCTTCTGGCAGCAAACCGGTCAGGATAACTATCGTCTGCTGCTGACCAATCCGCTGGGCAGTACCGAACTGGAACTGAAAGCCCAACCAGGCAACGTCGAGCTTGTCGATAATAAAGGCAAGCATTATACCGCCGATGATGCCGAAGAAATGATTGGCAAACTGACCGGCATGCCGATTCCGCTCAATAGCCTGCGTCAGTGGATCCTCGGTCTGCCGGGCGATGCCACCGATTACAAACTTGACACGCAGTACCGTCTGAGCGAAGTCAACTACAGCCAGAACGGTAAGCGCTGGAAAGTGGTGTACAGCGCCTACGACAGCAAAACGCAGCCAGCGATGCCCGCTAACATGGAACTGTCCGACGGCGACAAGCGCATTAAGCTGAAAATGGATAACTGGATCGTGAAATGATGACCCATTGGCCCTCTCCGGCAAAACTGAATCTGTTTTTATACATCACCGGACAGCGTGCGGATGGTTATCACACGCTGCAGACGCTGTTTCAGTTTCTCGATTACGGCGATGATATCCGCATTGAGGTGCGCGATGACGGCGACATTCATCTACTCACCCCGGTTGCGGGTGTGGAGCATGAAGATAACCTGATCGTGCGCGCCGCGCGTTTGCTGATGAAAACTGCCGCAGAAAGTGGACGCTTGCCCGCCGGGCGCGGCGCGGCCATCAGCATTGATAAGCGCCTGCCAATGGGCGGGGGTCTGGGCGGAGGCTCCTCGAATGCCGCAACGGTTCTGGTGGCGCTGAACCACCTCTGGCAGTGCGGGTTGTCCGTCGATGAACTGGCAACCATCGGATTAACTCTGGGTGCCGACGTGCCGGTATTTGTACGCGGACACGCGGCCTTCGCCGAGGGGGTGGGAGAAATTCTCACGCCGGTCAATCCACCGGAAAAATGGTACCTGGTTGCTCATCCTGGCGTCAGTATTCCGACGCCGGTGATTTTTAAAGACCCGGAACTCCCGCGCAACACGCCAAAAAGGTCAATAGAAACGTTACTAAAATGTGAATTCGGCAATGATTGCGAGGTTATCGCAAGAAAACGTTTTCGCGAGGTTGATGCGGTGCTTTCTTGGCTGTTAGAATATGCGCCGTCGCGCCTGACTGGTACAGGGGCCTGTGTCTTTGCTGAATTTGATACAGAGTCTCGTGCTCGCCAGGTGCTTGAGCAAGCCCCGGAATGGCTCGAAGGCTTTGTGGCGAAAGGTGTCAACCTATCCCCATTGCACAGAGCGTTACTCTAAATCATTCGGGTTTCAGGAAGATGGCGAGATGACGAATCGCCAGGAGCATACAAAAGTATGTGACTGGTGTGAGGAATTGATGCCAGCGCACATGAAACGCGAGAGATAACGAGTAAGCCGGGCAAGCTGAGTTGCGGTGACAACGTCACCCCGTTCCAGACGTTGCATCGCGCTCTTTAATACACCGCCTGGAGAGGATACTGCCTGGCCCGCACAGTTTTCGGCAGATTCTTTCCACCAATGGACGCATGCCTGAGGTTCTTCTCGTGCCTGATATGAAGCTTTTTGCTGGTAACGCCACCCCGGAACTAGCACAACGTATTGCCAACCGCCTGTACACTTCACTCGGCGACGCCGCTGTAGGTCGCTTTAGCGACGGCGAAGTCAGCGTACAAATTAATGAAAATGTACGCGGTGGTGATATTTTCATCATCCAGTCCACTTGTGCCCCTACTAACGACAACCTGATGGAATTGGTCGTTATGGTCGATGCTCTGCGCCGTGCTTCCGCAGGCCGTATCACCGCCGTTATTCCTTACTTCGGCTATGCACGCCAGGATCGTCGCGTACGTTCCGCTCGTGTACCGATTACCGCAAAAGTCGTCGCTGACTTCCTGTCAAGCGTTGGCGTTGACCGCGTCCTCACCGTTGACCTGCATGCTGAACAGATCCAGGGCTTCTTTGACGTACCGGTTGATAACGTATTCGGTAGCCCAATTCTGTTAGAAGACATGCTGCAGCTGAACCTGGACAACCCGATTGTGGTTTCTCCGGACATCGGTGGCGTCGTGCGTGCCCGCGCTATCGCTAAGCTGCTGAACGATACCGATATGGCTATCATCGACAAACGTCGCCCGCGTGCGAACGTTTCTCAGGTGATGCACATTATTGGTGACGTTGCAGGTCGTGACTGCGTCCTGGTTGATGACATGATCGATACCGGCGGTACGCTGTGCAAAGCAGCAGAAGCGCTGAAAGAACGTGGTGCCAAACGCGTATTTGCTTACGCAACTCACCCGATCTTCTCAGGCAATGCGGCAAACAACCTGCGCAACTCGGTGATTGATGAAGTCGTGGTTTGTGACACCATTCCACTGACCGACGAAATCAAAGCACTGCCGAACGTGCGTACGTTGACCCTGTCGGGTATGCTGGCCGAAGCGATTCGTCGTATCAGCAACGAAGAATCCATCTCTGCTATGTTCGAGCATTAATCGAGCCCGGCTCAAAAACCCGCTGCGGCGGGTTTTTTTATCCGTTTTATTTATTTGTATGATTTATGCCAACTTCAACTATCATTTTCTAGATAGATGATGCGCTCATGGATGAAACATTATTGTGAACAGACTATTTTCCTCACATGTGATGCCTTTCCGCGCCCTCATCGACGCTTGTTGGAAAGAAAAATATACCGCCTCGCGCTTTACCCGTGATCTGATCGCCGGGATAACCGTGGGCATTATTGCTATCCCGCTGGCAATGGCGTTGGCAATTGGCAGCGGCGTTGCGCCACAATACGGCCTGTATACCTCAGCCGTTGCCGGGATTGTTATCGCCCTTACCGGTGGTTCACGTTTTAGCGTCTCCGGTCCTACCGCCGCCTTCGTGGTGATTTTGTATCCGGTGTCGCAGCAGTTCGGGCTGGCAGGTCTGCTGGTGGCTACGCTGATGTCCGGGATCTTCCTGATCCTTTTCGGCCTCGCCCGATTTGGCCGATTGATCGAATATATCCCGGTCTCCGTTACCTTAGGCTTTACCTCAGGTATCGGTATCACCATCGGTACCATGCAGATTAAAGATTTTCTCGGTCTGCAGATGGCACACGTCCCGGAACACTACCTGCAAAAAGTGGGTGCGTTGTTCATGGCCCTGCCGACCATTAACCTTGGTGATGCCGCCATTGGCGTGGTCACGCTGGGGATCCTGATTTTCTGGCCGCGTCTGGGGATCCGCCTGCCTGGTCATCTTCCGGCGCTTCTGGCCGGTTGTGCGGTAATGGGCATCGTTAACCTGACAGGTGGCCATGTCGCGACCATCGGTTCTCAGTTCCACTACATTCTGGCGGATGGTTCGCAGGGCAACGGTATCCCGCAACTGCTACCACAGCTGGTGTTGCCGTGGGATATGCCGGGGTCAGACTTTACGCTAAGCTGGAGTTCATTACGGGCGCTGTTACCAGCAGCCTTCTCGATGGCGATGCTCGGCGCGATTGAATCCCTGCTGTGCGCTGTGGTGCTCGACGGGATGACCGGCACCAAGCACAAAGCCAACAGCGAGCTGGTGGGTCAAGGGCTGGGGAATATCGTCGCGCCATTCTTTGGCGGCATCACCGCCACCGCCGCAATTGCCCGCTCTGCGGCTAACGTTCGCGCCGGGGCCACCTCGCCCATTTCTGCGGTGATCCACGCGATTCTGGTGATCCTCGCCCTGCTGGTGTTAGCTCCGTGGCTTTCCTGGCTGCCAC
Source organism: Citrobacter sp. KH_055_1 (assembly GCF_057838705.1). Taxonomy (NCBI): domain Bacteria; kingdom Pseudomonadati; phylum Pseudomonadota; class Gammaproteobacteria; order Enterobacterales; family Enterobacteriaceae; genus Citrobacter; species Citrobacter sp. KH_055_1. Next base: position 2,010,341 of record NZ_CM174473.1, on the reverse strand, counting down.
TTTCCGCCATGGCGGCCCTGCTGCTGATGGTGGCGTGGAACATGAGTGAAGCCCATAAAGTGGTGGATCTGCTGCGTCACGCACCGAAAGACGACATCATCGTGATGCTGATGTGTATGTCGCTGACCGTACTGTTCGATATGGTAATCGCCATCAGCGTCGGTATCGTCCTTGCCTCGCTGCTGTTTATGCGCCGCATTGCGCGCATGACGCGCCTGGCACCGGTTAACGTAGACGTACCGGACGATGTGCTGGTGCTGCGCGTGATTGGCCCGCTGTTCTTTGCCGCAGCGGAGGGATTGTTTACCGATCTCGAAACGCGTATTACAGGCAAGCGCATCGTGGTACTGAAGTGGGATGCCGTCCCGGTACTGGATGCCGGTGGTCTGGACGCCTTCCAGCGTTTTGTTAAACGACTGCCGGAAGGCTGTGAATTACGTATCAGTAATCTGGAGTTCCAACCGCTACGCACCATGGCGCGTGCGGGTATCCAACCCATCCCCGGCCGTCTGGCGTTCTTCCCGAACCGTGACGCCGCACTGGCTGATATTTAACGTTTAGTGATGGCCGGCAGGCTTTGCTTGTCGGTCACTCTTCACTTCTGCAATCCCCGCTGAGTTGCTATTATCATTTCCCCTACTCCTGATAATACCCACAACAATGAACCCTAATGCTACGTATACCTTTCGCGAAATTACCGAGTCGGATATTCCCGCCGTTCAGTCATTTATTATCCGTCATTTAAATCTCTATTTTCAGGCTAACAGGCCCACTCCACGTCCTGACGAAGACATATTAGATTTACGTTCACACTACCTGCACCACCCCCGAAATCTACTGCTCGGCGCGTGGGATGCACACCAGCAACTTATCGCTACGCTGGCAGTGTGTCAGTACGATGACAGAATCATGGCATTGCGCGGGCGCTATGATTTAGCCAACACCGCAGAAATTTGCCGCTGTTACGTGGAACAGGAACACCGCCGTCGAGGTATAGGCCGCCAACTTATGACGCTGGCAGAAGCATATTGTCAGCGTCAGCAATATAAAACGCTCTACTTGCATACCCATCATTTTTTACCCGGCGGCTATCAGTTTTGGTGCAACAATCACTTTAACGTGTTCCTTGATGAAGGTGGCGAGCAACAAATTGTCCATATGGAAAAACACATTGAAAAATGTGATGTGGCGCAGATTATTTAATAAGCGTGTATTTCTCGCTATTCATTTTATTCTTTTTCAACGCCACATCGTTAATTGATCAACATCAAATAATTCTCATTTAATTTACCAAATATTTATTATCTTCGGCACATCACAATGAAGCATTAAAGATTAACCACATGATTTAAAAGGAATTAAAAATGACAATTAAATACTACCTACTTATTACAGCGGTTGACGCAATATTAGCATACCGATACAGTCCGCTCCGACAGTATTTCAAAGCGCAGTCATGCTTTTGAAACGGAATATGGTGCGGATGATTTCTCTCTTATGCCATAGCTGCCCCCGCAACTGTAAGCGGATGCTGAATATCTCTGTGTAGTGATGATTCACTACAGGTCACTGTAAAATATTTTTATGGGAAGGCCGATATTCTGATTACCGTAAGCCAGGAGACCTACTGTCATGGTTTTATACATTGAGTGGACGGGATGGTCCATGGGGTGATTTATTTGACGAATGAACAAAATTGATTCCTGATCAAACTGGCAACAATATGTTTTATTTTCATATTATTTTGCCTGAATGTCATGATGAAATGTCATCTATCGTCATGCGCCTGTCCCGCGAAATAAATAATGACCAGACGCTGAAGCGCTGGCATCAACGGGACAATGATAATGTATTCTGTTTTTACCTCTGCTTATTGCAAATATTCACTTCTGGCGCTGACCGGCGCGGCACTCTTCCTGACCAGTAATATGGCGACGGCAGCAAAGACGCAATATCCGCTGACTATCAAAAACTGTGGTCGAGATATTACCTTTAATAAAGCCCCGCAGCGCGTGATCACAGTGGGTCAGAACAGCACTGAAATCCTCTATTCTTTGGGTCTGGCCGATCGCGTTGTAGGCACATCGCTGTGGTTTGGCCCGGTTCCTGAACAGTACAAAGCGGCGAATGACAAGATTGCAGTCATCGCGCAAAACATACCCAGCTTTGAAGGCATTATCGCCAAAAAACCAGACCTGGTTGCCAGCCAGTTTGAATGGCAGATTGGCCCCGCGGGGACGGTTGCCTCTTATGAACAATTCAGTGAACTCAACGTTCCGGTTTATACCGCCCCTGCCGATTGTGCAAAAGACAATGAAGACGGCGGCGATGGTGTGCGTAAAGGCATGTTTGATATCGCCATGGTCTACCAGGAAGTTGCCGATCTGGCCAAAATCTTCGATGTGCAGGACAAGGGCGATGAGCTGATAGCCAGCCTCAAAGCCCGCGAGGCCGCAGCCAAAACGAAGATCACCGGCATGGAGAATAACGTTTCTGCCGTCTTCTGGTTCTCCAGCGCCGATCTGCAGCTTGATCCGTATGTTGCCGGTAAATTTGGCCCCGCCGCGTGGATCGCACAAACCCTCGGGGTAAAAAATGTCATTGATTCTGCGGAAGAGTGGCCGACTGTCGGCTGGGAAACCATTGCCAAAGCCAGTCCATCGGTGATTGTTCTCGGCGAGATGGGCCGTCGCCGTTTCCCGGCGGATGACTGGAAAGTCAAAATGGAATACCTCAAGTCTGACCCGGTTACCCGTCTTATCCCGGCGGTGAAAGACAACCACCTGCCGGTGATTGATGTCCAGACCATGAATGCGGGCATCAGAACCCTTGACGGGCTGGAAAAACTCGCCGATGCGCTGGTGCAATACGGTCTGGCACACCCGCAGGCCACTCATTAATCCTCGTCGCGCGTGATGTCATGCACGGGCATCACGCGCTTTCGCACTCAGGAAAGCCATCAACAATGAGCGAATTACGCAGGACGCGTCGGGCGATGAGTCAGTTTACCCAGCGAACGCTGCTGCACAGCCTGTGGGTCAGCGTGGTGATGTGCGGGGTGCTGCTGGCGGGGATCTCCATCGGTGAGACGTTTATCCCGTGGCAGCATGTCACCCACACGCTGGCAAACCACCTGTTTGGCAGCCAATATCCGGTAGACGCGCTGGATGCTGGGATCATCTGGAACTACCGCCTGACCCGTGCGCTGGTCTCTGCATGCTGCGGTGCCTGTCTGGCCGTTTCCGGCGTGGTGCTGCAATCACTACTGCGTAATGCGCTGGCCGAACCTTATCTGCTGGGGATCTCGGCCGGGGCATCGACGGGAGCGGTGCTGATCGCGCTGACCGGGCTGGGTGCGGGGATTATCAGCATGTCGCTCGGGGCGTTTATCGGCGCGCTGACGGCATTTCTGTTTGTCGCACTGCTGGCCGTGGCCGCAAGGGGTAAAAACGGGTCCGCCACCACGCAAATTATTCTCGCCGGGATCGCCAGCTCGCAGCTGTTCAATGCCATTACCTCGCTCATCATTACCCGTTCGGCCAATGCCGAACAGGCACGCGGCATTATGTTCTGGCTGCTCGGCAATCTGAGCGGCGTACGCTGGCCCGATGTGGTACTGGCCATCCCGACCGCGCTGGTCGGCATCATCGTCTGCTTTTGCTACGCCCGCCATCTGGACGCATTTTCATTTGGCGCAGAGTCAGCGGCCTCGCTGGGCATCCCGGTTAAACGCACTCGCGCCGTACTGATTACCGCGGTGACGGGGATGACCGCCATTATGGTGTCGATTGTCGGGGCCATTGGCTTTGTTGGACTGGTTATCCCTCACGCTGCGCGTTTACTGGTGGGTAATCAGCACCACCGCTTGCTGCCCGTCAGCGCCTTGATTGGTGCTATTTTTCTTATTGTCGCGGACGTCATTTCACGCACCTTACTACCAGGGCAAGTACTGCCTATTGGGGTGATCACTGCGCTGGTTGGCGCGCCCGCATTTTCGATTATTTTGATCCGAGGGAACCCGAGCAAATGACGGTTAACCCACGTTTTACCACGCCGCTACGCGCGGTAAATACCGCCAACGATGTGGTCTGCGCTCAACATCTGCACTGGGAGGTGAAAGGCAAGGCCATCGTCAATGATGTCTCTTTTCAGGTCGCACCCGGTGAGTTTGTGGGCATTATCGGCCCCAACGGTTCGGGGAAAACGTCGCTCATTTCCCTGCTGGCCGGTTTACTCAAGCCCTCCAGCGGCAGCGTTTCGCTTAACCGCAAAGATATTCGCCGCTACTCACGCCGCCATCTGGCGCAAAAGGTCGCCCTGGTTGAACAGCAGGCGGAAACCAGCGAGCGTCTGACCGCCATCCAGACCGTGTCCCTTGGCCGCACGCCGTGGTTAAGTCTGCTGTCGCCGTGGTCACGGACCGACGACGATATCGTGCAGACGATGCTGGAGAAAGTCTCCCTGCAAAACGTCCAGCATCGCTGCTGGCATACCTTCTCCGGCGGCGAACGCCAGCGCCTGCATATTGCCCGGGCGCTGGCACAACAGCCGCAGGTATTGCTGATGGATGAGCCAACCAATCATCTCGACATCCAGCATCAAATTGGCCTGCTTAACCTGGTTAAACGCGAAAAACTGACCGTGATTGCCGCCCTGCACGATCTGAATCATGCCGCGATGTTTTGCGATCGCATCATGGTGATGACAGCGGGACGACTGGTCATGCAAGGCTGCCCTGCAGCTGTCTTCACCCGAGAAAATCTTAACAACTGGTTTGGCATCGATGCGATTGTCGAACGAGCTGCTGATGAGGCGAGCTGCTTTATTCGCTACCAACGGCCAGCGTAAATATCACAAGGAACCGCAATGAAATGTATTAAACAACGTTTACTCATCCTGTGCCTGTGCGCGTTCACCTCGACGGCGTTCGCACAAACGTATGAAGTGCTGATGAAAAACCGCGGTACCGGCGGACCGATGGTCTACGAGCCGGATTTTCTGGCGATCCTGCCGGGCGATAGCGTGAAGTTTGTTCGCAAGCACAAAAGCCACAATGCGGCCTCAATTGCCGAGCTGTCTCCTGCCGGGTACCCCGGTTTCATCGGCAAAATCGATGAGGAGATTGAAATCAAATACGACACAGCAGGCTTCTACGGCATCAAATGCTCACCGCACTATGCGCAGGGGATGATTATGCTGATCAAAGTCGGCGACGCCGTTTTACCCGACAGCTACCGCGCGTTTAAAGCCCCCGGCCTTGCCGATAAACGCTTTCAGGACATTTATACCCGTATTGAGAAACCCTGACAGCGCAATGAAAAGAGGAGACGGCGGTGAATAAAAAAACGGACAGTGAGGCAATCCACACCCAGCGACGCGATTGCCTGTGTAAGTTGACAAAATTTGTCGGCGCTGCGGGTGTGACCGCAGCCGTCTGGCCACTCATTTCGGCGCTAGGGCCGGACGATAAAACCGTGGCAGAAAATGAGCCGGTGGATGTTTCCCTTGCGGGAGTAGCGGCTGGTCAGACGGTGAAACGAATCTGGCAGGGGAAACTGATCCTGATTCGCCACCGTACGCCAGACGAGGTCACGGCGGCGCAGCAGGCCGACACCCGACTGTTGCTCGACCCGCAGGCAGACAGCGAGCGGGTCACAGCGGCGCATCCGCAGTGGCTGATCGTTCAGGGTTACTGCCCGCATGCCGGATGCGTGCCTAACGCAAACCCCAGCGGTCAGGGCTGGATTTGTCCGTGTCACGGCTCAGAGTTTGACACCTCCGGGCGCGTGACGCGGGGTCCGGCCACGGCAAATTTGGCGATCCCCGACTATGCCCTGGCCGCCGATGGTCTGAGTGTACGCCTTGGCACAAAAGAGGCCTGACATGAACGCAACGTCCCCGACAGCACCCCAGCGTCATGTGCAATTTCGCCTTCCGTTCCCCCGCTCCATTACCGGCGTGTGGATCTTTGCCGTCGGCATCATCTTGCTGGTCATGCTGGGCGTGCAAATTCTCTCCGGCATCGTGCTGGCAATGTTTTATGTGCCCACGGCAGATTCCGCGTTTGATTCCATTGTGCATATTATGCATGCGGTCAGGCAAGGGGAGCTGGTGCGTAATCTGCACGCCATTGGCGCCTCGCTTTTTTTCTTCGCCTGCTACCTGCATATCTTTCGCGCAATGTATTACAACGTATACCGCAAACCGTATCTGAAGATGTGGGCCATCAGCGTAACGCTGTATGTGCTCCTGATGATCACCGCATTTCTCGGCTATAGCCTGATTTGGGGGCAAAAAAGCTATTGGGCCGCCACGGTTATCACCAGTTTCGCCCGCGCAATACCGTTCGTTGGCGATACGCTGTACACCTTTTTGGTCGGCGGGTATGCGCCCGGCACGCCGATGTTAGGCCGTTTTTATGTGCTGCACTTTATTATCCCCTTCGCCATTGTTGCGATGACGATATGGCATGTGCGTACCGTCCAGTCAGCGTTCGCCCACGCGATGAAAAAAACGTTCACCGCCCGCGAGTCGCAACGTCTGCTGTTTGATTTTCGCGTCACCGAACGCGATGCCCTCAAGCTGACACTGTTTTTAATGCTGTTTGCGTGGTTCTTATTTTTTGCGCCGCACTACCTCAGCAGTGCCGATAACTTTATCCCCGCCGACCCGACGGTCACGCCCGCCGTTGTCGCGCCCGAGTGGTATTTTCTGCCCTTCTTCTCCATTTTGCGCTGTTTTCCCAATGAGCTGGCGGGCATTGCCGCCATGTGCGCATCGGTGCTGATCTTCTATTTGTTACCCTGGCTGGATACCTCCCGCGCACGGTTTCGCCATTACAGCAAATGGATCAAACTCGGTTTCTGGATCTGGGTCGGCAATGTGTTCTTTTTAGGCTGGCTGGGTTCAAAAGCACTGGTCGGCCCCGACCTGCTGGACGGATTGAGTAACGATGACGGCTGGATCCGTGCCGCGTCTCAGCTTTCAACGCTTATCTATTTCGCATGGTTTCTGCTTGTGATGCCGTGTCGACGCTTACTGGAAAAACAGGACTGACATGATGGGACGATGGTTAACCTTTGCAGCCCTGAGCCTGGCGTCACTCTTCAGTCATGGGTATTGCGCGCCGCTTCCGCCCCCGCAGCCGTGGGTATTTAGCGGCGTGAACGGCGCTCACGACACTGAACAGTTACGTCGTGGTTTACAGGTTTACGAAGAAAAATGCCGGGCCTGCCACGGTATGAAATATCTCACCTTCAAAGAGCTGACCCAACCTGGCGGGCCGCAACTCACGCAAGCAGAAGCCAAAGCACTGGCCAGCGGCTATCTGTTTGCAACGGTTGAGGACGACGGACAACCGGGTGAACGTGACGGCAATCTGAACGATGTCTTCGCCTCCCCTTATCTGAACGATCAGGAAGCCAAATACCTCAACAATGGCGCACTGCCGGTGGATCTCAGCTATATCGTGCGGGCACGAAGTTACGATCGCGGGTTTCCGCAGTTTATCCTCGATGCGTTTATTCCCTATACCGACAGCGGTGCGGATTACATTTATGCGCTGTTGACGGGGTATTTACCCAACGATCCTGAGATGAAGGCAAACCGGTATTTTCCTGGTGGGATAATCAATATGCCAAAGCCGCTGGCAGATGGTGAGATTACCTGGTCCACGCAGTCTCATCTGCCACAAACCGAGCAACAGTACGCGCGCGATGTCACCGCGTTTCTGGCATGGGTTGCCGATCCGCAGCTGGCGTCAAGAAAACATCAGGGAATGTATGTGATGGGGTATCTGGCGGTGGTTGTGGCATTATTAGCACTATTACTGCGAATTCAGTCCCGCTCGCGCAAAAGCAAGACGAACTGAAAACCAGTCAGCGTAAGGCTGGCTGGTCTGCAGACAATGTCACGGTTTAGCTATGGCGTTGGCTATTATTACGACGACAGCGTTTGTCGTAATGGCGAACCCACCAGTAGCGGTCGCTGATTTGTTCGTGACCGCCGACGCGAGCCCCCGCCAGCCAGAGCACGCCGCCAACAAAAATACTGAGCACGGCACCGTGTGCAAAAAATTGTGGCAGGTTAAATTGCGGCAGCTGATTTAAGATTGAATAGCCCACACCGACAACCATCACCACCAACCCTAAAGCCATGAGCACGTTACCGAGTAACGAAGCGTTTTTGCGTTTCATGTGTCACCTCCGGAACTTTGGGTTGCTACAGGGAATACCCCTAATCCTTATGTGTAAAGTATAGACAACACTGCCGCTCGCAAGTGCGCCTGTGATCACAATTACAAACACTCATGCAACAAAACTTTACAAATAACCCACTGAACACACTCATTTTCTAATAGTCCAGCGAGGCAATTATTCATTTTTTGCCGGTACGCACGCAGTTTTTTGTCAAGCGCGCCGCCAGACAGTAAACTACACGCCGGTTATGGACACACTCAGGACAAAATACGTGACGATTAAATTGATTGTCGGTCTGGCGAATCCCGGCGCTGAATATGCGGCTACGCGACACAATGCCGGCGCATGGTACGTCGATTTGCTGGCAGAGAGATTACGCGCCCCCCTGCGCGATGAGCCGAAATTCTTCGGTTACACCTCCAGAGTGACGCTCGAGGGTGAAGATGTCCGTCTGCTGGTGCCAACCACATTTATGAATCTGAGCGGCAAAGCAGTCAGCGCGATGGCCAGCTTTTACCGGATCAATCCTGATGAGATTTTGGTCGCCCACGACGAATTAGATTTGCCCCCCGGCGTTGCCAAGTTTAAGCTCGGCGGCGGCCACGGCGGGCATAATGGCCTGAAAGACATCATCAGCAAGTTGGGCAATAACCCGAACTTTCATCGCTTACGCGTTGGAATTGGTCATCCCGGCGATAAAAACAAAGTTGTCGGCTTTGTTTTAGGCAAACCGCCTGTTTCAGAACAAAAGTTAATTGATGAAGCCATCGACGAAGCGGCGCGTTGTACCGAGATATTGTTCAAAGACGGCCTGACCAAGGCAACCAGCCGGTTACATACCTTTAAAGCACAATAAGCAGCGATGTGCGGCATTTTTCCCGCGTGCTGTGTATAATAGGCAAAGCTATTTACTTTTCTACAATCTGTTTTCCATAACAGGTTGAATATCAAAAGATTAAGGTGATTTAAACATGGGATTCAAATGCGGTATCGTCGGTTTGCCAAACGTAGGCAAATCCACCCTGTTCAACGCGCTCACCAAAGCGGGTATTGAAGCGGCTAACTTCCCGTTCTGTACTATTGAGCCGAACACTGGCGTTGTACCGATGCCCGATCCGCGTCTGGACCAGTTGGCTGAGATCGTCAAGCCGCAGCGTATTCTCCCGACTACTATGGAATTCGTCGACATTGCCGGTCTGGTAAAAGGCGCATCCAAAGGTGAAGGTCTGGGTAACCAGTTCCTGACCAACATCCGCGAAACCGAAGCGATCGGTCACGTGGTACGCTGCTTTGAAAACGACAATATCATTCACGTTAATAACAAAGTGGATCCGGCTGACGATATCGACGTCATTAATACCGAGTTGGCACTGTCTGACCTGGATACCTGCGAACGCGCGATTCACCGCGTGCAGAAAAAAGCCAAAGGCGGCGATAAAGACGCTAAAGCCGAGCTGGCCGCGCTGGAAAAATGCCTGCCGCATTTGGAAAATGCCGGGATGCTGCGTTCACTGACCAACCTGACGGACGAAGACAAAGCTGCCATCAAATACCTGAGCTTCCTGACCCTGAAGCCAACCATGTATATCGCTAACGTTAACGAAGACGGTTTTGAGAACAACCCGTACCTCGATAAAGTGCGTGAAATCGCGGCAGCTGAAGGTTCTGTGGTGGTTGCCGTGTGTGCGGCAGTTGAATCCGATATCGCCGAACTTGACGATGCCGATCGTGAAGAATTTATGGCTGAGCTGGGCATTGAAGAACCCGGTCTGAACCGCGTGATCCGCGCCGGTTACGAGCTGCTGAACCTGCAGACCTACTTCACCGCTGGCGTGAAAGAAGTCCGCGCGTGGACCATCCCTGTCGGTGCTACCGCTCCGCAGGCTGCTGGTAAGATCCACACCGACTTCGAGAAGGGCTTTATCCGTGCACAGACCATCGCGTTTGAAGACTTCATCACCTACAAGGGTGAGCAAGGCGCAAAAGAAGCCGGTAAGATGCGTGCAGAAGGTAAAGATTACATCGTCAAAGATGGCGACGTAATGAACTTCCTGTTCAACGTCTAAATAAGCTTTGTTGTCTCATGAGGTTTCGCTGAATCTCATAGGAATCGCAAAAAACTTTAAAACCCACGCAATTGCGTGGGTTTTTCATTTCATAGAGTCTCATGTAACCTCAACGGCATCAGTCCAGAAAACGTCGAACATACCTTGTCGTGAGGACAGGAAATACCTACTGCCGCGGAGTCAGTCCAGTTTTACAGATATTTTCGTCCACTCTGCGCAATTTAATAGTGTTTATTATCTGGATTATCACAGTTATTTTTCCTGACTTATTTATTATTACTTCAGCTCAATTGTTAACAATAAAAATAAAGCACCAAATGTAAATTTTAAAATGACAACCAAAAACACCAACCATTGATAAAATTAAAGTAACATCACGTAAGATTGTCGTTTTTTATTTCTCATAGACGAGTATTTACATATCATGATATAATCTCGCGGAAAAAATGCAGGTTAACAACCTGCATTTAATGTAAATAAATCTTTGAGGAGAGCATTCCAGTGGGACGTAAATGGGCCAATATTGTTGCTAAAAAAACGGCTAAAGACGGTGCGACGTCTAATATATATGCAAAATTCGGTGTAGAAATCTATGCTGCTGCTAAGCAAGGTGAACCAGACCCAGAATCAAACTCATCTTTAAAATTCGTTATTGAACGTGCGAAGCAAGCACAAGTCCCGAAACACGTTATTGATAAAGCAATTGATAAAGCCAAAGGCGGCGGCGATGAAACATTCGTGCAAGGTCGTTATGAAGGTTTTGGACCCAATGGCTCAATGATTATCGCTGAAACCTTGACGTCAAATGTTAACCGTACGATTGCTAATGTCCGCACAATTTTCAATAAAAAAGGCGGGAGTATCGGAGCGGCAGGCTCTGTCAGCTATATGTTTGACAATACTGGCGTCATTGTATTTGCAGGAACAGATCCAGACCGTATTTTTGAAATTTTGCTTGATGCTGAAGTTGATGTTCGTGATGTAACCGAAGAAGAAGGAAACATCGTCATTTATACTGAACCTACAGATCTTCACAAAGGAATTGCAGCTCTAAAAGCAGCTGGAATTACTGAATTCTCAACAACAGAATTAGAAATGATTGCTCAAGCAGAAATTGAACTCTCACCAGAAGATTTAGAAATCTTTGAAGGACTTGTTGATGCCCTTGAAGATGATGATGATGTTCAAAAAGTATATCATAACGTTGCAAATCTCTAATTATATATTAAAGAAATCTGTCGTTGTGGCAGATTTCTTAATTTTACAACTTTTTATATTAAAGCATATCCAGCCAGATGCATTGTTTTAATTTCAACCTGTCATTATCACGCACAAAATATATCTTTTTGCCCATAGCATTATAGAATTAATATATCCACGCAATTGCGTGGACTTTTCATTTACCCTTTTATTGATGCCCACCGTGATGGCCGTTAATACATCGCCATAGTTAATTCAGAAATGGGTAATCGGTATAACCCACTTCGCTACCGCCAAACAGCGTCGCTGGGTTACCCATTTCTGAAAGTGGCAGGTTTTCTTTCAGGCGACGTGGGAAATCTGGATTAGCGATAAAGGGACGTCCGAAAGCGACCAGATCTACGATCCCTGCCGATAACAGTTTGTCGGCTTTTTCACGGGTGTAATTCCCCGCCACAATAATCGTACCGCTAAAAGTCGCCCGCAGGGTCTCCCGGAACGCATAGGGCACCTGCGGTGCATCATCCCAATCCGCTTCCGCCAGATGAATAAAGGCAATACCTTTTGATTCACACCAGGCCGCCAGAGCCAGAATAGCGTCAATAACCTGCGGGTCATCCATGCCACGCTGGGTGATGTACGGGGCCAGACGGATACCGGTACGCTCTGCACCAATGGCCTCGCTGATCGCTTCCAGTATCTGCTGGGCGAAACGCACACGGTTTTCCAGACTACCGCCGTATTCATCGGTTCGTTGGTTTGAAGAACGGCGCAGGAACTGGTCAATCAGATACCCGTTGCCACCGTGAACTTCCACGCCATCAAACCCCGCTGCCACCGCATTGAGGGCCGCCTGCCGGTAATCTGCTATTACCCGTTGAATATCAGCTGTCGTTAGCTCACGTGGAACCGGGCAGTCGACCATTTCACCGATACCCTCATTGTTTACCACCCACACCTGTGCGTGCGGTGATAACGCAGAAGGAGCTACAGGTTGGCCGTCCGGGTGAAAACTTGCATGGGACATACGCCCCACATGCCACAACTGGGAGAAAATCGTACCTCCTGCGCGATGGACCGCATCTGTTACCAGACGCCATCCCGCCACCTGTTCAGCAGAATGAATGCCTGGTGTCCAGGAGTAACCCTGCCCTTGGGCAGAAATCTGTGTTGCTTCGGTGATGATAAGACCGGCGGTGGCGCGCTGCTGATAATACTCAGCCATAAGTGCGCCAGGAATATTACCGGGCTGGACAGTACGGGCACGAGTCATCGGTGCCATGACAATACGGTTTTTTAGTACACGTTTGCCAATAGATGTTGTCTCGAAAAGGGAATGTTGTGGCATGTTCTGCTCTCCTGAGCGGTTAACTATGGCTTGACTTTATGTCATGCAAGTCGCTTTGATAATGGCAGTAATAATTGATTATCTTTTCAGGAAAACGGAATAATGGGTAAATTCGAAGATATGACGTTACTGGTGGAAGTGGTTGAAGCTGGTGGTCTGGCCGCTGCAGGGCGTCGGATGAACCTTTCCCCCGCCACCATGACTGCTCGATTAAAGGCGCTGGAAGAACGTTATCAAACCCGGCTGTTTAATCGTTCAACCCGGGCTATCGCATTGACGCGAGCCGGGGAGGAGTTTTACCACGCCGCACTTCGTGTGCAGGAGGAGATGACACAGGCAGAATCAAAACTGACGCAGAAGGACGGACTGCTCAGCGGCAGCCTGCGAATTTCAGCCCCCTCGGACTTTGGCCGACAGTATCTTTCCCCTGCGCTTCTCGATTTCTCCCGTTTGCATCCTGAAGTCAGAAGCTCCGTTTATCTCAGTGAGAGCGTGGTGGATTTGATTGTCAACCGTCTGGATATGAGCGTGCGTTTCGGGAACTTGCCGGACAGTAATCTGGTCACAAAATTCATCCGTCCTAATTATCGGGTGCTGGTTGCGTCAAAAAGCTACCTTGAAGCTCACGGAACGCCTCAGTATCCTGATGAATTACACGGGCACCGCTGCCTGGTGATAGAGCAGCGCGGCACGCTGATGAACGAGTGGCGTTTTGAAGAGCAAAATGAAACCGCGGTGGTGCAGGTCACGCCGGCAATGGTATGTGATGACGGCGCCTTGCTTCGTCAGTGGGTACTGGCGGGAGCGGGTATTGCCAGCAAATCCTGGTGGGATGTGAAGCGAGATGTGGAACAAGGGCGACTGAGCGTTTTATTTGCTGAGACTTTTATCGGCTTCAGCCGCCATGACAAGAAACACGTTGGTCTGCGGTTTGTCTACCCTCAACGGCGTTTTCAGCCGTTGCAGGTGACGGCTTTCAGTGAGTTTTTCATTAGCTGGCTGGATAATGAATAACGCAGCTACTATCGGTTTTACGGCCGTGCAGCCACCTGGCGACACCGTTCATCTTCATCTGCGCACGTAGCCATTGAAGCTGGTATCACGGATAACTGGTTCAAATATGTGGGCCCGTCGTTAAGCCAAAGCGAAAACAAGCCCCGCTTTGCGGCGTATCCACCAGCGCAATTTCGCTACCATGTAGCTGTAGCATCTGGCGGACGATCATCAACCCCAGTCCCCCTACTCGAACACCTGACGGATTCGCAATCGAAGGACGGATGAATAATCCCTCCATTAATTTTTGCGGGATCCCAGGACCGCTGTCGCTAATTTGCACCATCACTTTATCCGCTTCTCTCCACAAACGCACAGCAACAGTGCCGTTGTCGGGAGTATGGCGAATCGCATTATCCAGCAGGTTGGTCAGCACCCGTTCGATCATCCCGAGGTCTGCATCAATAAGCGGCAGGCCTGGCTGAATATCTGCCAGCAATGCCAGCTGTTTAGTCTGGGCAGAAAGTTCGAATTTCTGAAAAACATCCTGCAGCAGTTCACTAATCGAGAATTTCTCTTTCTGCGGTTTAACCACACCATATTCCAGACGAGCCAGCTCAAACAGCGACTGGGAGAGCGCACCCACCTTTTGGCTCTGTGCGAGAGCAATATTAAGGTAGCGCTGCTTCTCAGCGTCACTCAGGCTGGCTGACATCACGGACAGGCTTTCAAGGTAACCGTGCAATGAGGTCAATGGCGTGCGCAAATCATGGGAAATGTTGGCGATAAACTCACGTCGTAACTGCTCTTGTTGTGCAAGACGATGCCACTGTTCTGCAATGCGCTGGGCCATCGAGATAACCCCTTGTCGCAGTTGGCTAATTTCATCGTTACTGGTATTGATTTGCCGGGGCTGCGCCGCCATTGCCTGCATTTCTTCTATCCCACCGGTTTCCAGGGCATGGACCTGAGCAGACAACTCGCGCAAGGGACGAGTTATCCAGCGCAAGGCGAGTGCCCCCACCACCAGCCCCAACAATGCAACAAGGCTGATGGACAGTAAGACTATCTTCAATAAGGCATCAAATTGCGCATTGCTGTTTAAGGCGTTGTAATTTTCCCCGAGCAAAATTACATACAAGTAGCCTTTTATCTGCCCATCCTGACGCATTGGCGACACGCTAAACACTTTCTTCGCATCAAGGCTACGCGGATCGTCGCCGTAAATGGGGTAATGAGGATTATTTAATGCCGAGTGTATTGGCTGTAAATCAACCCGCTGACGTTTGATGTGCCCTTCCGGCGCCGCATCACCAATAATATTGCCCTCTTTGTCCAGTAAATAAACTTCTACACTGGGATTCACCGCCATCAGATGATCAAATAAATTACGCATCGACTCTTTATTAAGGCCATCGCGTTCAAGCAGAGGGTAACTTTGGTTGATATGCCCGGCAAGGTCCGCAGAAAGCTGCTGAATTACGGCCTTACTGTATTCAGTACTGGTTCGCACCTGCAGCCAGCCCAACAGGGCACACGACGTAATAAACAGGAGAGCAAAAACCAGCGTTAAACGCTGTGAAAGTGTATAAGTTCGCATGGTTACTCGCGTGGCTGTGCGGTGAATTTATAGCCCTTTCCCCAGACGGTACGGATAAAGTTAGGTTCCGCCGGGTTATCCTCAATTTTGATCCTTAAACGATTGATATGTGTATTCACCGTATGCTCATAGCCTTCATGTTCGTACCCCCAGACCTGATTTAGCAGACTCAAACGGGAAAAGACTTTATCCGGATGTCTGGCAAAAAAGTAAAGCAAATCAAACTCTCTGGGCGTCAACTCCACTGACTGATGATTAAGTTGAACATTCCGAGCCAGCGGATCAATAGAGAGGTTATCAAAAATCAGTACACCAGCATCCAGCCGTAAATTCTTACTCATTGCTTCCTGACGGCGAAAGAGCGCCTTTACACGGGCGACCAGTTCAAGCATTGAAAACGGTTTCGCAAGGTAATCATCAGCCCCCAGTTCAAGACCGAGAATACGATGGGTTTCACCTGAACGAGCGCTGATAATAATGATGGGCGTATAACGCGTCATCGTTCTGGCATGGCGACAGATTTCAAGCCCGTCAACGCCAGGCAGCATTAGATCCAGGATTAGCGCATCCCACCCACCCTGGTTAAGTAACGCCATACCAATATTGCCATTTACCGCATGCGTCACCGTAAACCCCTCCTCACGCAGATGAAGCTGTAACAGCTCAGCGATGTTTTCATCGTCTTCTACGATAAGTAATTTCTTATCCTGATTCACTTCATTGTCCCCCACGATCCCGATACTGAAAGTCTACACAACAAGCGGGTAGAAAGTTGTCACATTTAATTTAACTTTGCGTGAAGCATCGGGGAATAACCACGTTTTCACATTGCGTGTATCAGGATGCATTAATTGCAGAATGCGGATTTTAGAAACGGTAATAACTGAATAATACTCACCTGTTGGTACTATTTTTTGTCGACGCCATCACCTTTTTCCTAAGTAAAATTCATTAGACCAACTGGCGCACGACTCATACTTATCCTAGGGTTAGAATATGTCTCCATATGCCGCATTATTGTATTTTTAAAGTAAAAAATGTGGTTATTTGAAAAAGGTAAAGAATATGGCTCCAGTTATCGTCACTCGCTTAATTCTTTGTTGCAGCGCCTTTTCCATCATTTCAGCGGCTGATGCTGTCACCGCAAACGGCACGTTTCAGGTGCTGATGACGATTCAAAAAGCCTGTACCGTTACCGCAGGTTCAGGGTCAAATATTGCCCTGGGATCGGTCAATGCCACTGCGACAAATACATCGGCCAGTAATACCATTTCCATTAATTGCTCCAAGACGACACCTTATTTTATAGGTCTGGCACCGTCAGTCGCTAACGGCGGGAATACCACGGGCAGAGGGGCAATGTCCTCGGTGGCCAACGCAGCAACCAACACGGATAAAGTGCCGTACCAGTTGAACCAAACGTCTGCAACGGGTCCGGTTTGGGGTAATACAGCCACTGCGGAAAGCGTGGGAAATGGGGTGGCCTCGACCGGAACCGGGCTGGGACAAAGCTTCACTGTGTATGCCACCGCTCCTAGCGCCAACTTCACGCCTGATGACTATGCCGATCTCGTAACGGTTAACGTTAACTACTAACCTCAGGACGACCCATGACATTGAAACTGCCTGTGCAGCGGTGCGCCTTCGCGTGTCTGTCAGGAATAGCCATGAGCATTAATATCGCGGCGGCAAGCGGGCTGCAAATAGCGCCGGTTACGCTGACATTGCAGGCGACGCAAAATGCCGACGGTATCTGGTTAAGCAACGCAGGTGAAAACGTGCTGAATGCACAGGTACGCGTTTTCCACTGGCGTCAGGGAGCAGACGGCGATACGTTGTCCCCCTCTCAGGGACTGGTCATCAGCCCACCCATGCTGGCATTAGCCCCGGGTGAACGCCAGCTCATCCGCGTGATACGAACCGCGCCGCCATCAGCGTCTGTTGAAGAGGCCTATCGCTTATCCATTGATGAATTACCCCCTGCAAAATTACAAAAAAATAAACTGCAATTTGTGATGCATTATTCCGTGCCCGTGTTTATTCAACCCACAACGCAGGCTGACACAGCGGCAAAATTACAGTGGAAACTGCAACAGCGTGACGGCAAACACTTTCTTGAAGTCAGTAATCAGGGAAACGCTCATGCCCAATTATCCGCCGCCACATTTATACAACGAAATGGTGCGAAAAAAGTGATCAGTCCAGGACTGCTAGGCTACGTTCTTCCAGGTTCAACGATGCGGTGGATAGTCTCCCCGTCAGCCAGTGATACTCATTACGGCGGAAAAGTTGAAGTCACGGTCAATGGCCAAAAAACAGTACAAGAACTCTGACTGGCTCTGGCTTGTGGTGAAATATGGCGTACTTAATGGGGCCTTACTCTCGGGAATGGCCTGCGTGCACGCACAGACAAACACCCCAACGGACACGGGCATTATTCGTGATGAGTCCCCCTTGCCCGGAGTCGATTTATATCTCGACGTGACGGTCAACGGCAATGCCGCTGGATTGGTTCATTTTGGCTATGAAAACGAAAAGCTGTACGCCAGTGCCAATACCCTACGCACGCTGGGTTTTCGTCTACCAGAGGAAACTACTCAGCCTGTCGGGCTGTATGATATTGCGCAGCTGAACGTTGACTACAATAAACAACTGCAAACGCTGGCGCTAACCGTACCACTAAGTGAACTCGACCTTGCCACCACCCAGCTTAACCCACCCGCAGAAACTGCCCCGATGGCCTCCACCGCGGGCGGCGCATTGCTCAATTATGATATTTACGCAGAGCAGGGTGACGCCAGCAGCATTAATACGTTTAGCGAACTGCGCGCTTTTAATGGTTCAGGGGTGTTAAGTACCACTCAACTCACCCAGTACTCCACTGAAACCGATGCCGATAACGCCTTTTACCGACTGGATACCAGCTGGCGCTCATCATTCCCGGAAACGATGCTGGCACTGACCGTGGGGGATACGCTGACCAGTTCGCTCACCGGCTCCCGCCCAACCCGCATCGGCGGGATTCAAATTGGGACCGATTTTGGTTTGCAGCCGTATATGCCAACCACCCCGCTTCCCGCGTATCTCGGCTCCGCAACGGTGCCGTCCAACGTAGAGTTGTATGTCGACGGGGTCAGGTACTACAACGGTGAAGTCCCGGCGGGCAGTTTTCAGATCAACACCTTGCCAAATATCAGCGGTGCGGGGACGGGTCAAGTGATGATGACAGATGCGCTGGGCAGAACGACGGTGCAAAATTTCTCTTTTTACAACGATCAACAGCTGCTGCGCGAAGGTCTGACCTCGTGGTCAGCCGAGATTGGGGTGGTGCGCGAAAACTACGGGTACGCTTCATTTGAGTATGCCAGCGCCCCGGCGATCAGCGGGACATGGCGTCGGGGATTCAGCAGTAACTTCACCGCAGGTGCGCACGCCGAAACCAGCGACGGGCTGATTAATGCCGGTTTCAGCAACGACTGGATCCCAGATATCCACAGCGGCACATTCTCTACGGCATTGGCAGCAAGTGCGGACGCCGGGAAAAACGGTTTTTTATACAGCGTAGGATACCGCTGGTCCGGAGAGAAATCCAATTTCAGCACCAGTACTACCGCCACCTCCGGCGATTATCGTGATGTGGCGACCCATTATGGCGAACCACCACCGACGCTGAGCAGCAACACGGTGGTGGGCTATTCGCTGGCGTCCGCCGGAAATATCAGCCTGAGCTACCTGCAATTTCGCTACCCGCATGAAAGCGCCGTGCGCTATGCCAACGCCAGTTGGTACAAGTCCCTCACTGATACCGTGTCCCTTAACGCAGGGTTCAACCAGAACGTTGATGACAACCGCGACCGCAGCGTCTACCTGATGGTGACCGTCACCACTCCTCGTAATCTGAGCGTCAGCAGCACCATCCAGCGTACGAATGACGAAACCGGCTACCAGTTGAATGCCAGCCAGACGCCGCCAGCTGACGGGGGCTGGGGCTGGAACGTCGCCGCCAGCCAGCAAGCATCTCAACAAAGCGGCCAGGGGGAAGTAGGTTATTTAGGTCGTTACGGGAAAGCGTACACCGGCTTCAGCCAATTGCCGGATAACCACTATGGCTATGCCGGTGCGACCGGGTCCGTGGTGATGATGGGCGGCGGCCTGTTTGCCGCGCGTGAAATTAGCAATGGCTTTGCCGTGGTGTCGACCGACGGCATTCCCGACGTTCCCATCAAGCTACAAAACAACGTGATCGGCAGCAGTGATGACAATGGCCTGCTGCTGGTTACCTCCCTGAACAGCTATCAAAAAAACCAGATCAGCATTGACCCGATGGACCTGCCCGCCAATATGCGCATCACCCACGTCGAGGCGAATGCCACCCCTGCAGACCGTTCCGGCACGCTGGTCAGTTTTGGCATTACGCCGGTACGCGCCGCGCAGGTGATCCTCGTCGATAAACAGGGGCAGGCTATCCCCGAAGGTAGCGTGGCCATTGCCACCACTGGCGCGGGCCAGTCATCACTTGTTGGGTTTGACGGGATGACCTGGTTCGACACGTTGGAACAACACAACGCTCTGCGTATTAAGACAGAAACCGGTACCTGCAGCGTCAAATTTGACTACCCGGCCTCAGCGCGAGGCATCGTGCAAATTGGCCCACTGGTATGCCGATAACAGGAGTAATTTTATGTGGCTAAGAAATCTGACCCTGATTAGCGGATTACTCGTAAACCCAGGATTCGTTTACGCGGTCACCTGTTCGGTAAGCAACGTGCAGCCGGTTAATTTTGGCGCCGTCAATCCACTGCCAACGTCAGCTGTAACATCCGCGATGACCTTTAACTACAGCTGTGCTAAAGAGCTGGGTGACGTGCTGGCGGGGATTAATCTGTGCTTTAATATTGGCATCTCCGGCGTCAGCGGCCAGGTCACCACCAGGAATATGTCATTGAGTGGTACGCCAGCCAGAACGCTGACCTATCAGCTGTACCAGGACGCGGGACATAGCAAAATATGGGGAAGTCAGTATCAGTCGGGCGCCACCTTCCCGATGGTAAAGCTCAACTTACTTAACCTGACACCGGTGACCGGTACGCTGACGGTGTACGCGAAGCTCAACACCCCGCAAACGACCGCCGTGCCGGGAAACTATCAGGATAGCTATACGACGGCAACAGCTCTGGTGACGCTCAATCCCGGTCTGGTTTTGCCACCCACGACCTGTGGTGATACCGTCGCAGCCAGGCTACCCTTCACCGTCTCGGCCAACGTCACAAAACAGTGTGCGATCGGCTACGCCAATAACATTACCTTTAACCCGTCTAAAGCCACTGACCGCAACGTCACGGCAAGCAGTGCACTCGGGGTCGCCTGCACCAATAACACTCCCTATACCATTGGATTGCAGCCTTCCAATGGGAATACATCAGGTTATGGTGTATTGAAAGGAACCGGGGCCAATCAGGATAAAGTGCCGTATCAGCTAAGTTCAACACCTGGCCCGACGGGGACTATCTGGGGAAATACGTCGCTTAATGCAGTAGCAGGCACAGGTACGGGGTTAACCACCGATTATCCGGTGTATGCCACCGTTCCGAGCAGCAATTTTACCCCTGATAACTATGCCGATACGGTGACCATCTCGGTGACCTACTGAGAGCAGAAATGCAATAAGGAAAATACAATTTATTATCATATTCTTTACTTTTAGAGGTGCGTCATAAATCTGACAAATAGCAAGCCGCACATCTTATGCACCGCAATTGGTTTATTATCAGAAAAACAGCCAAAAACCCTGTAAATCCCGGATAATTATTCACATTCCAACTGAAAACCTAACTCACAGACATGACAATCCGTGCCCTGAAGGCAGGCCGTTGTTTGAAAAAAATGTTAAATTTACGTTTATATGGTGAGATCCACTGTATACCACGGCGAAATTAAGCACATATTACTTTTATAACTAAGGTTTATCATGGATAAGTTATCTTACGCTTCAGATAGCAGCACATCTGCCTGGAATACCTACCTGCAACAAATCGAGCGTGTGGCCCCGTACTTAGGTGAACTTTCCCACTGGGTGGATACCCTGCGTCACCCAAAACGCGCATTGATTGTCGATATCCCGGTGCAAATGGATGACGGTACCATCCGCCATTTCGAAGGATACCGCGTGCAGCACAACCTCTCCCGAGGCCCAGGTAAAGGCGGCGTGCGTTATCATCCTGATGTTGATCTTAACGAAGTGATGGCTCTTTCTGCGTGGATGACCATCAAATGCGCCGCGCTTAACCTGCCATATGGCGGTGCGAAAGGTGGCGTTCGCGTCGATCCTTTCTCGTTGTCTGAGGGCGAACTGGAGCGTTTGACCCGCCGCTATACCAGTGAAATCGGCATTATCATCGGACCGCAGAAAGATATTCCTGCCCCGGATGTCGGTACCAACGGGAAAGTCATGGCGTGGATGATGGATACTTACTCCATGAACCACGGCACTACCGTGACCAGCGTGGTCACCGGTAAACCAATCCATCTTGGCGGCTCTCTGGGTCGTGATAAAGCCACCGGTCGCGGCGTATTCGTCAGCGGTCTGGAAGTAGCGCGCCGTGCCAACATCGCCGTTGAAGGCGCTCGCGTGGCAGTGCAAGGTTTTGGTAACGTGGGGAGTGAAGCAGCTCGCCTGTTCGCCGGTGCGGGTGCACGCGTGGTCGCTATTCAGGATCATACCGCCACCCTGTTTAATACCACCGGGATCGACATGACTGCGCTGACTGCATGGCAGTTAGAGCACAAACAAATTGCCGGTTTCCCGGGTGCTGAAACCATCGCCAGCGAAGCGTTCTGGAGCGTGGAGATGGATATTCTGATCCCGGCTGCGCTTGAAGGCCAGATCACCCGTTATCGCGCGGAGACGCTGACCTGTAAGCTGGTGCTCGAAGGCGCAAACGGCCCAACCTACCCGGATGCCGATGACGTACTGGCCAGCCGCGGTATCGTTGTGGTACCTGACGTGGTCTGTAACGCCGGTGGCGTTACCGTCAGCTACTTCGAATGGGTACAAGACATGGCAAGCTTCTTCTGGAGCGAAGAAGAGATCAACGCGCGCATGGATAAGATCATGACCGACGCAATGGTCCACGTGTGGGAAAAAGCCGCGGAGAAATCCTGCTCTCTGCGTACTGCCGCCTACATTGTCGCCTGTGAACGCATTCTGCTGGCGCGTAAAGATCGTGGTATCTATCCGGGCTAAGACCGGACTCCGCTCTTGCGAACAAAACCACCTGCAGTGCAGGTGGTTTTTACTTCACCTCCCCACGCTCAGGCGTTTTGCGCTAAACCTGCCGCATCTCTCATTTCTGCTGTTTTATGCACCACTACGTTTCAATACGGAACATTTATCAGCGAAGATGTTCCGTATTGAAACGCTCATTACGGCAATTTTCTTTTGACAACCCATATGCAAAATTACCTTATCGGCAGCGAGAGGTCGCCGTGGCGCTGTACATCACCGATACCCTACACCAGATGTCTGCCGTTTTTTGCAGCCATCCCAGGACTGTCTACGGAGCATAAAAATGAAAAAATTGATCAACCGTGTTGAAGACGTACTGAATGAACAACTCGCCGGGCTGGCAAAAGCCTACCCTTCTCTGGCGCTGCATCAGGACCCGGTATACGTCACTCGTGCTGACGCGCCGGTGATGGGTAAAGTGGCGCTACTTTCAGGTGGCGGCAGCGGGCATGAACCAATGCACTGCGGCTATATTGGTCAGGGCATGCTTTCCGGTGCCTGTCCGGGGGAGATTTTCACCTCGCCAACCCCGGACAAAATGTTCGAATGCGCCATGCAAATTGACGGTGGCGAAGGCGTGCTGCTAATCATCAAAAATTACACCGGTGACATTCTGAATTTTGAAACCGCTACCGAGCTGTTGCACGAAAGCGGCGTCAAGGTCACGACCATGGTTGTTGACGACGACGTAGCGGTAAAAGATAGCCTGTATACCGCCGGACGTCGCGGTGTTGCGAATACCGTGCTGATTGAAAAACTGGTCGGCGCGGCTGCCGAGCGCGGAGACTCGCTGGAAGCGTGTGCCGCATTGGGTCGCAAACTGAATAACCTCGGTCACTCTATCGGCATTGCTATCGGCGCCTGTACTGTCCCGGCCGCAGGGCAACCTTCGTTTACGCTGCAGGATAACGAAATGGAGTTTGGCGTCGGCATTCATGGGGAGCCGGGGATCGACCGACGCGCCTTCTCTTCCATCGACCAGACCGTGGATGAAATGTTCGACACCCTGCTGGAAAACGGTCATTACAGCCGTACGCTGCGCCACTGGGACAACATCCAGGGTGCCTGGCAGGAAGGTAAAGAAACCAAACAAGCGCTGCAACAGGGCGACCGCGTCATTGCGCTGGTCAATAACCTTGGCGCAACGCCGCTATCCGAGCTGTTCGGCGTCTATAACCGTCTTGAAAGCCGCTGTCAGGATGCGGGTATCATCATCGAACGCAATCTGATTGGCTCTTACTGTACCTCTCTGGATATGACCGGTTTCTCCATCACCCTGTTAAAGGTCGATGACGAAACGCTGAACCTGTGGGATGCACCGGTACACACCCCTGCTCTCAACTGGGGTAAATAAGGAGATTCATAATGTCCCTCAACAGAACACAAATCGTTAACTGGCTTTATCGCTGCGGTGAAATATTTACCACCGAAAGTGATTTTCTGACCGGTCTGGACCGGGAAATTGGCGACGCCGACCACGGCCTGAATATGCACCGTGGCTTCAGTAAAGTGGTCGAAAAACTGCCGTCCATTGCGGATAAAGACATCGGTTTCATTTTGAAAAACACCGGCATGGTGCTGCTTTCCAGCGTCGGCGGGGCCAGCGGTCCGCTGTTCGGTACCTTCTTCATCCGCGCAGCACAGGTGACTCAGGCCCATCAGAGCCTGACGCTGGACGAGCTGTATCAGATGATGCGCGATGGCGCAGAAGGCGTGATTAGCCGAGGTAAAGCCGAGCCCGGGGACAAAACCATGTGTGATGTCTGGGTACCGGTGGTCGAGTCGCTACGTCAGTCCTGCGAACAAAAACTGAATGTACAGGCGGCGCTGGACGCGGCGAGTCAACAAGCAGAAGCGGCTGCACAAAGCACCATCACCATGCAGGCACGTAAAGGTCGTGCCAGCTATCTGGGTGAGCGCAGTATCGGGCATCAGGATCCCGGCGCAACGTCGGTGATGTTTATGATGCAAATGCTGGCTCAGGCCGCCAGAGAGTAAGGATAAAGCGATGGTAAACCTGGTTATTGTGTCTCATAGCGCGCAGTTGGGCGCAGGCGTCGGCGAGTTAGCCCGACAGATGTTAATGGGCGAAGGGTGCAAACTCGCGATCGCCGCGGGCATTGACGATCCCGATAATCCTATCGGCACCGATCCAATTAAAGTGATGGAAGCCATTGAGTCCGTCGCGGACACGGATCACGTGCTGGTGATGATGGATATCGGCAGCGCGTTATTAAGTGCGGAAACCGCCCTGGAACTGCTCGATCCGACGATCGCCGCGAAGGTACGCTTGTGCGCAGCTCCGCTGGTAGAAGGCACCCTGGCCGCAACGGTCAGCGCCGCAGCAGGTGCGGATATCGACCGCGTCATTCGCGATGCCATGAGCGCCCTCGATGCCAAATATGCGCAACTGGGTTTACCACCGTCGTCCCCGGTCGTGACCTCGCCGGAAGGCCTCTCTGCTGATGACGAGGCCCGCTCTGTTGCCGTGGTGGTCAAAAACCCCAACGGCATCCACGTTCGCCCGGCGTCACGGCTGGTCTCCACGTTGTCTGGCTTTCGCGCCGACATGCTGCTTGAGAAAAACGGTAAGTGCGTGGTCCCGGACAGCCTGAACCAAATCGCGCTGCTGCAGGTGCGTTGTAATGACACGCTGCGCTTAATTGCCAAAGGTGAACAGGCCGACGACGCGCTGGCGGCATTCAAACAGCTGGCTGCGCAGAACTTTGGTGAGTCCGTTGAACAACCACATACCGGCGGCATCACCAACTCAGCGCCGATACAAGCAACAGGGATGGCCTTTTGCTATACGCCGGTCGCCGCAGAGGTAGCCCCGCAGCCTGCCACCGATTTACCGTACGAACAGCAGCGGTTACAGGCGGCAATCCGCAATACGCTGGAGGATCTGAACTGTTTAACAGCGCTTGCCGAAGAGAAATACTCCGCCGATATCGCCGCGATTTTCTCCGGCCACCACACGCTGCTGGACGATACCGAGTTATATGACATGGCCTGCGCTATCATGCGCGAAAAACAGTGTCGCGCCGAACATGCCTGGCATACGGTATTGAGCGACCTGAGTCAGCAGTATCTCCAGCTCGACGACCCTTATTTGCAGGCGCGGTATATCGATATTGACGATTTACTGTACCGCTCGCTGCGGCATTTGACCGGAATACCCGCTCAAATCCCGACCTTTATTCGCCCGACAATCCTGGTGGCAGACGTCATTTACCCGTCCACCGTACTGCAGTTGGATCCGCTGACCATCAAAGGCATCTGTTTGCGCGCGGGCAGCGATGCGTCCCATTCGGCAATCATTGCCCGCGAGATGGGGATCGGCTGGGTATGCCAGCAGGGTGAGGCGCTCGACGCCATCAAAATGGGGGACACCCTGACCCTTGACTGCGCGGCACATCAGGTCATCCGCGTGGGCTAAACGCCGCTGCACGTCCTGTTATCACAAAGGGCGTGCAGCTTTCACATCACGTGCAGAAACGTCTGTTTGTTCGCAAAATAGGGTCCCTATAACGCGTAACGGTCGATCCTGGACTAAGGTTTTCTCATGGTAAATGCCGCAACTTCGGCACGCCGCTAAGGAGATTACCCGATGATAACGCCAGCAATTCGCCATCCTGGCCTGCTCTCTGTTACAGTAAAACTCACGCTCGCAAGTACCCTTTTGGCCCTTGCTTCATTCGGCGCCCACGCCGAGGAACAGCCCGCCGCAACGCCGCAGCCCCCTGATATCCTGCTCGGCCCTCTGTTTAATGATGTGCAAACCGCCAAGCTGTTCCCGGATCAGAAAACCTTTGCCGATGCAGTGCCCAATAGCGATCCGCTGATGATCCTTGCTGATTATCGGATGCAAAAAAACCAGTCCGGCTTCGATCTTCGTCATTTCGTCGGTGTGAATTTTACGCTGCCCAAAGAGGGTGAGAAATACGTACCGCCCGCCGGGCAGTCGCTGCGTGAGCATATCGACGGGCTGTGGCCAGTGCTAACGCGCTCGACGACTGACGTGGAAAAATGGGACTCATTGCTGCCGCTGCCGGAGCCGTATGTGGTGCCCGGCGGACGTTTTCGCGAAATTTATTACTGGGACAGCTATTTCACTATGCTGGGGCTTGCCGAGAGCAACCACTGGGACAAGGTCTCCGACATGGTGGCGAACTTCGCTTACGAGATTGATGCCTGGGGACACATTCCTAACGGTAACCGCAGCTATTATCTGAGCCGCTCCCAGCCGCCGTTCTTCGCCTTTATGGTTGAACTGCTGGCGCAGCACGACGGTAATGATGCGCTGAAAAAATACCTGCCGCAGATGCAGAAAGAGTACAGCTACTGGATGGAGGGCGTCGAAACGCTTAAGCCAGGTCAGCAGAACAAACGGGTAGTCAAACTGGCTGACGGCACGGTGTTAAACCGCTACTGGGATGACCGTGATACGCCAAGACCCGAGTCCTGGGTTGAAGATATCGCCACCGCCAAAAGCAATCCGAACCGTCCGGCCACCGACATTTACCGCGACCTGCGTTCGGCCGCCGCCTCGGGCTGGGATTTTAGCTCACGTTGGATGGACAACCCGAACCAGTTAAGCACCCTGCGCACCACCAGCATCGTCCCTGTCGATCTCAATGCGCTGCTGTATAAGATGGAAAAAATGATTGCGCTTGCCAGCAAAGCCGCAGGGGATGAAGCCAAAGCTACACAGTACGAAGGCTTCGCTAATGCGCGACAAAAAGGGATTGAAAGCTACCTGTGGAACGATAAAGAGGGCTGGTATGCCGACTACGATTTAAAAAGTCAGAAAGTACGCAATCAACTGACCGCCGCCGCCCTGTTCCCGTTGTATGTCAATGCGGCGGCCAACGATCGCGCCAGCAAGGTGGCTGCGGCGACCCAGGCGCATCTGCTGCAACCCGGCGGTCTGGCCACAACGTCGGTGAAAAGCGGTCAACAGTGGGATGCCCCGAACGGCTGGGCACCACTCCAGTGGGTTGCAGCGTCCGGGTTACAAAACTACGGCCAGGATAAGGTCGCCATGGAGGTCACCTGGCGCTTCCTGACCAACGTGCAGCATACCTATGACCGGGAGAAAAAGCTGGTTGAAAAATACGACGTCAGCAGCACAGGAACCGGCGGTGGCGGTGGCGAGTACCCGTTACAGGACGGCTTTGGCTGGACCAACGGCGTCACCTTAAAAATGCTCGACCTGATTTGCGCCAAAGAAAAACCCTGTGATAGTGTCCCGTCGACACGGCCAGTAACTGAAAAAACAACGCAGACCGTGCAATAAATTACACCAGATTAGCCATGAGAGGCGGCCCCCGCAGGGGCCGCTGAATTAATCTCGCCGTACCAGGCGGAAAATCCCCAGCACGAGAATGGCACCGACGACGGCCACCAGGAAACTGTGCAGATTAAACCCGCTGATATCTCCCCCGATACCAAACATGGTTGCCAGCCATCCGCCAACCACAGCCCCGACAATGCCGAGAATACAGGTCAGAATAAATCCTCCGCCATCGCGCCCCGGCATGAGCAGTTTAGCGATAACACCCGCAATCAGACCAAAAATAATCCAGGCAATAATTCCCATTTTCAGGCCCTCTTTCCAATGAACGCACGCGCAAGCCATTCCTGCGCCAGTACGTTAAGTATAGGCAAGCCGTCGCCCGGCGTTTTTCTACAGCTTGCGTTCAGCGGACTTAATAAAAAATTTCATCCATTTGTATTAAGTTCTGTCGCGCGATGCCGATAATCCAACGACAAACCAGGCATCCAGGAGTCATTAGGTGTGAGCAACTACCATGAGCAGTTCCTGAAGCAAAATCCATTGGCGGTGTTAGGCGTTCTCCGCGACTTAAATTCACAGCAAATCCCCCTGCGAATCTCCTGGTCAGGAGGGCAATTCATCAGCAAAATTCTCGCGGTGAGCCCGGATGAATTAGTTATGGATTTTGGCAGCCAGGAATATGAAAACCAGGCCGTTCAGCGGGCAAACCACGTATCTGTCATCGCTGAAACGCAGGGCGCCAAGGTCGAGTTCACCCTGCCTCAGCTCAAAAAAGGGGAATTTCAACGGTTGCCGGCATTTATCTCGTCGCTACCGCCCGCGCTGTGGTTTGTCCAGCGCCGGGAATATTTCC
Source organism: Citrobacter sp. KH_055_1 (assembly GCF_057838705.1). Classification (NCBI taxonomy): domain Bacteria; kingdom Pseudomonadati; phylum Pseudomonadota; class Gammaproteobacteria; order Enterobacterales; family Enterobacteriaceae; genus Citrobacter; species Citrobacter sp. KH_055_1. The sequence goes on along the minus strand of NZ_CM174473.1, from coordinate 1,981,499 downwards.
GTATTGGTGCCCCATTGCATCCGCCCTATCACTGCACGGCAAAAATGCCGGACAACAGCATTTTACGTTTTCGGTTGTTCGATTTATCGCTCGGCGGGATGGGCGCGTTGTTAGAAGAGGCAAAACCAGAAGGACTGGTGGAGGGCATGCGCTTTTCGCAGGTTGAAATCAACATGGAACAATGGGGAGTGTACCACGTTGACGCCCAGCTTATTTCCATCAGCGAGCGCAAAGTTATCGACGGGAAAAATGAAACCATCACTACTCCCCGCCTGAGCTTCCGTTTTCTCAACGTCAGCCCGGCGGTGGAGCGGAACTTACAGCGGATTATTTTTTCACTCGAACGTGAGGCCCGGGAAAAATCCAACAAGGTACGCGAGTAACCTCACGCGAACTACATCACATCCAGCGCTTGCTGAAGCTTCCAGATATAACGCGGAGCCTGCGGCGCCGGATGATTATCAGCCACATGCTCAATAAACTCATCCGGACTGAGATCGTTGATTTTGTTGATGGCTTTTTTCCTGTCGGAGGAGAATGTCCGCAGCAACGCCCCCGCACCGTTGGCATATGACACCACCAGCGCATATTGCATCACCTGTGGGTCTTCGATGCCGGCCAATGGTCCGGTTTCGAGAATATTCAGGTACGCGGCACCCATTGAGATGTTGCGCTCAGGGTTTTTCAGCTCACTGGTTGACGGCTCGCCACTCCAGCCCATCCGACGGTAGACATCCCGTCCGGAGGTAGAGGCTTTGAGCTGCATCAGCCCAACGGCGTTAGATTTACTGACCGCATTCGGATTTCCGCCTGATTCAATGGCGATGATGGCCGTAATCAATTGTGGGCTTACCCCCCAGGCCGCGCCGGCTTTTTCACTGATCGGCATCCATTGCATTGCGCGTTTAACCGGAACTTCAGCATTCCATGGCGGATTTTTGTAATCCTGTTTTGAACTACAGCCCGCAAGTAATACAACCAAAAAAGCAAACCATCTCAATTTCACGTCATCTATCCTTATAGCCGGAACCTGTCGCTGAGGTGACAACGACATACCTACGCGGCATGATATACATTTGGTTTTAGTTGTAGCAAGGAAATGCCATGTCCCGGTTTCACTTAATTGCCCCCTCGGGCTACTGTATCAACCAGCAAGCGGCATTGCGCGGGCTTTCGCGCCTTACTGAGGCCGGTCATCAGGTCACAAACTCGGCGGTTATTGCACGTCGCTACCAGCGTTTTGCCGGGACGGAAACCGAACGGTTAGCGGATGTGAATGCATTGGTTGAGCTGAAAACGCCCGATACCATTGTACTGGCGGTGCGCGGCGGCTATGGCGCCAGCCGTTTACTGGATGCTATTGACTGGCAGGCACTGACCGCCCGCCAGCAACACGACCCACTGCTCATTTGCGGACACAGCGACTTTACGGCAATCCAGTGCGGCCTACTGGCACAAGGCAACGTCATTACCTTCAGCGGCCCGATGTTAGCGGCCAATTTTGGTGCCGAAGAAATGAACGCGTTTACCGAACACCATTTCTGGCAGGCATTACGCAATGCGCAATTTACTATCGACTGGCAAGGTGATGGTCCGGACTGCGCCACCGAAGGCACGCTGTGGGGCGGTAATCTGGCGATGCTCATTTCGCTGATTGGCACCCCGTATATGCCCGCCATTGATAACGGTATTCTGGTGCTGGAAGACATTAATGAGCATCCGTTCCGCGTCGAGCGCATGCTGTTGCAGCTGTACCACGCGGGCATTTTAGCCCGTCAGAACGCCATTATTCTCGGCAGTTTTAGCGGCAGCGCACCAAACGATTACGACGCTGGCTACAATCTGGAGGAAGTCTGCACATTTCTGCGTGCCAGACTGTCGGTACCGTTGATTAGCGGTCTCGATTTTGGTCACGAACAGCGCACCGTCACGCTCCCGCTCGGGGCAAAAGCGGTGCTGCGAAACGTGAAAAATAGCAGCCAGCTCACCTTAACCGGGCATCCGGTGCTGAAATCGTAAAAAAAGCTGCTAACAGGGCTAAGTAAAACGCTGTTTCTGCCGCTAATATGTTAGGGTTTGTTAATACGAAACAGCGTAATTCAGGAGTAACCGAACGTTGGATGCCGCAGCAATTATTAGCCTTTTTATTTTGGGTTCCGTTCTCGTCACCTGCAGTATCTTACTCAGTTCATTCTCATCACGTCTTGGTATCCCGATCCTGGTGATATTCCTCGCGATCGGTATGTTAGCGGGCGTAGATGGCATTGGCGGTATTCCTTTTGATAACTACCCTTTCGCCTACATGGTGAGTAACCTGGCGCTGGCGGTTATCCTGCTTGATGGCGGGATGCGTACCCAGGCCAGTTCCTTTCGCGTAGCGCTCGGTCCGGCATTATCACTGGCGACCGTGGGCGTGCTGATCACCTCCGGCTTAACCGGCATGATGGCCGCGTGGCTGTTTCATCTGGATCTCATCGAGGGTTTATTGATTGGCGCGATTGTTGGCTCAACCGACGCCGCGGCGGTATTTTCCCTGCTCGGTGGGAAGGGTCTGAACGAACGTGTCGGCTCGACGCTGGAAATAGAATCGGGCAGCAATGACCCGATGGCGGTGTTTCTGACCATCACGCTAATTGAAATGATCCAAAACCACGAGACCGGCTTAAGCTGGATGTTCGCGGTGCATATTATTCAACAGTTCGGTCTGGGTATTGCGCTGGGTCTGGGTGGCGGTTATCTGCTCCAGCAAATGATTAACCGGATTTCGCTGCCTGCCGGATTGTATCCACTGCTGGCGTTAAGCGGCGGGATCCTGATTTTTGCCCTCACCACCGCGCTGGAAGGCAGCGGTATTCTGGCGGTCTACCTGTGTGGTTTCCTGTTGGGTAATCGCCCCATTCGCAACCGGTTCGGTATTCTACAAAACTTTGACGGCCTGGCCTGGCTGGCGCAAATCGCCATGTTCCTGGTACTGGGTCTGCTGGTGACGCCATCCGACCTGCTGCCCATTGCCATTCCGGCGCTGATTTTGTCTGCCTGGATGATTTTCGTTGCCCGCCCGCTGTCGGTGTTCGCCGGGCTGCTGCCGTTCCGGGGTTTTAATCTGCGTGAGCGCATTTTCATCAGTTGGGTCGGCTTGCGCGGTGCGGTGCCGATCATCCTCGCCGTCTTCCCGATGATGGCCGGGCTGGATAATGCCCGTCTGTTCTTTAACGTGGCGTTCTTCGTCGTCCTGATTTCGCTGTTGTTTCAGGGGACATCGCTCTCGTGGGCGGCCAAAAAAGCCAAAGTGGTGGTTCCACCGGTCGGCTGGCCCGTTTCGCGCATTGGTCTGGATATTCATCCTGACAATCCCTGGGAGCAGTTTGTTTATCAACTGAGTGCCGATAAATGGTGTGTGGGGGCCGCACTACGCGACCTGCATATGCCAGACGAGACGCGAATTGCCGCGCTGTTTCGTGACAACGTGCTGTTTCATCCGTCGGGCAGCACCCGCCTGCGCGAAGGTGACGTGCTGTGCGTTATTGGTCGCGAGCGCGATCTTCCCGCATTAGGCAAGCTGTTCAGCCAGTCGCCGCCGGTCGCGTTAGACCAGCGTTTCTTTGGTGACTTTATTCTCGAAGCCAGCGCCAAATACGCCGACGTGGCGCTGATATACGGGCTGGAAGATGGCACTGAATATCGCGATAAGCAGCAGACACTGGGTGAGATCGTCCAGCAATTGTTAGGCGCCGCACCGGTGGTCGGCGACCAGGTCGAATTTGCCGGGATGATCTGGACTGTGGCCGAGAAAGAAGATAATTCGGTGCTGAAAGTCGGCGTTCGCGTGGCAGAAGATGAGGATGAATAATAGTGATGTTTTTGCCGGGTAGCGGCTGCGCCTTACCCGGCTTACAAATGTACTGCTATTGTAGGCCTGATAAGCGCAGCGCCATCAGGCAACTTTACAAAAGTTACACCGTCACAACCGGTACGCGCAGCGCCAGCGAGCACATCAGCTCGTACCCCACCGTACCGGCCGCGGTAGCCACATCGTCGATTTTGATCTCTTTGCCCCACAGCTCTACCGGCGTACCAATGCCTGCCTGAGGACATGGCGTCAGATCCACTGCCAGCATATCCATCGACACCGCGCCGACCGTCCCGGTACGGACACCGTCCACCAGCACCGGCGTGCCGCTCGGTGCATGGCGCGGATATCCATCGGCATAGCCGGTCGCCACAATCCCGATACGTTGTTCACCGCGTGCGGTGTAACGCCCACCGTAGCCGACCCTGTCACCGGCCTTCAGCGTTTGCACCCCGATGACCTCGCTGTTCAGGCTCATTACCGGTTTGAGACCGGTGTTGGCGATGTCCCGCCATTGCCCTGACGGAGAGGCGCCGTACAAAATAATACCCGGGCGTACCCAGTCGAAATGGGCTTCCGGGTGCCACAGCGTGGCGGCGGAGTTTGACAGCGAACGTCGGCATTCAAGCCCTTCCGTCGCCTGTGCAATACGCGCCATCGCGTCCTGAATACCGTCCGGATGTTCGGCATCAGCAAAGTGCGACATCAGCGTCATCTCACCCACATTCGGCATCGCCCGCAGCTGTTGCCAGACGGTTGCCACCCGCTCAGGCAAAAAGCCCAGACGGTTCATGCCGCTGTTAACCTTCAGGTATACATCCAGCGGAGCGTTCAGTCGGGCATTTTGTAACGCTTTGAGCTGCCAGTTGCTGTGTACACAGGTGGTTAAACGATATTGGTCATACACCGTCAGATCGTCGGCGTGGAAAAAACCTTCCAGCATTAAGATCGGGCCTTTCCAGCCACGCTCGCGCAGCGTTATCGCTTCTTCCAGATTCAGCATGGCGAAACCGTCGGTGGTCCCCAGCGCATTCCAGACGCGCTCAATGCCATGTCCATAAGCATTGGCTTTTACCACCGACCAGACGCGGGCGTCCGGTGCGGCCTGCCGTGCAATGCCTAAATTTTGTTTCAACGCCTGCAGGTCAATGCTGGCCAGTATTGGGCGGGTCATCTCGCGTCCTTCTCAGCTATGTGCGCCGTGTAAATGTCGTGGACGTGACGGCGAAAATCCGGGGCTGTAACGCGCCACGCTCAGGTCATCGTAAGGGATGGCGGGCGTGCGACCAGAAAGAATATCGCTCAGCAACTGTCCCGATCCGCAGGCCATGGTCCAGCCCAGCGTACCGTGACCGGTGTTGAGCAGCAGGTTCTTAAAACGGGTACGCCCAACTACCGGCGTGCCATCCGGCGTCATCGGCCGCAGCCCGGTCCAGAAGGTGGCCTGCTCCACATGCCCCCCGTGCGGGAAGAGATCGCGCACCACCATTTCCAGCGTTTCACGTCGCGGCTGTAATAATTCAGTATTGAAGCCCACGATCTCCGCCATGCCGCCCACGCGGATACGGTTATCAAAACGGGTAATGGCAATTTTGTAGGTTTCATCAAGAATAGTCGACACCGGCGCGCCGTCGTCCTCCGCGATCGGAATGGTCAGCGAATAACCTTTGAGTGGGTAAACCGGAATATCGACCATCCCTTTCAGCATAGCCGTGGAGTAAGAGCCAAACGCCATCACATAAGCATCGGCTTTGATAATTTCTTCACCGCACTGCACGCCATAAATCTGCTCGCCATCGCTCAGCAGCTTATCAACCGGTGTGTTGAAGCGGAATTTAACCCCTGCCAGCTCCGCCATTTGTGCCAGGCGTTGGGTAAACAGCTGACAGTCGCCGGTTTCGTCATTCGGTAGACGCAGCCCGCCGGTCAGCTTATGCGCCACTTCGGCCAGCGCCGGTTCCACTTCCGCGAGGCGATGGGCTTCCAGCAGTTGATATGGCACACCCGCATCTTCCAGAACGGCGATGTCGCGCGTGGCGTTCTCATACTGCTGCGCGGTACGGAATAGCTGCAGCGTCCCGCCCTGACGACCTTCATATTCAATGCCGGTAGTGGCTCGCAGCGCCTTCAGGCAATCACGGCTATATTCCGCCAGACGCACCATACGACCTTTGTTTTCCATGTAATGACTGGTGTCACAGTTGCGTAGCATCTGCCACATCCATTTCAGTTGGAACTGCGTGCCGTCAAGGCGAACGGCCAACGGCGCATGGCGTTGAAACATCCATTTAATCGCTTTTAGCGGTACGCCGGGTGCCGCCCACGGTGCTGCATAGCCTGGAGAGATTTGCCCCGCATTCGCCGCACTGGTTTCCAGCGCCGGACCGGGCTCACGATCAATGACGGTGACATCGTGTCCAGCCTGACTTAAATACCAGGCGCTGGTCACGCCAACGACACCACTTCCCAGTATGACAACTCGCATAGCCACTCCGTTAACAGTAAAAGAATAATCATCTAATTACATCTTGATAACTCAGTTGAAAATATTATTCAACATATGGCTTTTTTATGGTGATGTATCTCACACATAGCGGTAACGACAGGGATGTCTCTGCTTTAGGATCTCCTGCTGTGCGTCATTTTTATCCAGCATAAAATTTCGTGAACATCCTGTTTTTCGATGTTGGATTAACGTGATATCGCAAAGAAAAATTTTCTGCCGCAGCACGTTTTTTAACACCGTGTTCTATGCTTGAAATGAGGTACTCCAGACAGAGAGTGCCGCCAACAATGAGGGTGCGCGAATGGCTACGATTGATTCCATGAACAAGGACACCACACGGTTGAGCGATGGACCCGACTGGACGTTTGATCTGCTGGATGTCTATCTGGCGGAAATAGACCGCGTGGCAAAACTCTACCGACTGGAGACCTATCCGCACCAAATCGAGGTCATTACCTCCGAGCAGATGATGGACGCCTACTCCAGCGTCGGGATGCCGATTAACTATACCCACTGGTCGTTTGGTAAAAAATTTATTGAAACCGAACGTCTGTATAAGCACGGTCAGCAAGGGCTGGCTTATGAGATTGTCATCAACTCCAACCCATGTATCGCGTATCTGATGGAGGAGAACACCATCACCATGCAGGCGCTGGTGATGGCACACGCCTGCTATGGGCATAACTCCTTCTTCAAGAACAACTACCTTTTCCGTAGCTGGACGGATGCCAGCTCCATTGTTGATTATCTGATTTTTGCCCGAAACTACATTACCCAGTGTGAAGAGCGCTACGGCGTCGACGAAGTCGAAAAACTGCTCGATTCCTGCCATGCACTGATGAACTACGGTGTCGATCGCTATAAACGCCCGCAAAAAATTTCATTGCAGGAAGAGAAAGCGCGGCAAAAAAGCCGCGAAGAATATCTGCAAAGTCAGGTAAATATGCTGTGGCGTACCTTGCCGAAAAAAGAGGAAGAGAAAACCGTGTTTGAAGCGCGGCGTTATCCTTCTGAACCCCAGGAAAACCTGCTGTACTTTATGGAAAAAAATGCCCCGCTGCTGGAGTCCTGGCAGCGTGAAGTGCTGCGTATCGTGCGCAAAGTGAGCCAGTATTTTTATCCGCAGAAACAGACCCAGGTGATGAACGAAGGGTGGGCGACGTTCTGGCATTACACCATCCTTAACCACCTGTACGATGAAGGCAAAGTCACCGAGCGGTTTATGCTGGAGTTTCTACACAGCCATACCAATGTGGTGTTCCAGCCGCCGTACAACAGCCCGTGGTATAGCGGGATAAACCCTTATGCGCTCGGATTCGCCATGTTCCAGGACATCAAACGTATTTGTCAGTCTCCGACCGAGGAAGATAAATACTGGTTCCCGGATATCGCCGGTTCTGACTGGCTGGAAACCCTGCACTTCGCGATGCGTGATTTTAAAGATGAGAGCTTTATCAGCCAGTTCCTGTCACCGAAGGTGATGCGTGATTTCCGCCTGTTCACCGTGTTGGACGATGACAGACATAATTATCTGGAAATCTCAGCAATTCATAACGAAGAGGGATACCGTGAAATTCGTAACCGGCTGTCGTCGCAGTATAACCTGAGCAACCTGGAGCCAAACATTCAGGTATGGAATGTCGATTTGCGCGGCGATCGCTCTCTCACACTGCGCTATATCCCGCATAATCGCGCCCCGCTGGATAAGGGCCGCAAAGAGGTGCTGAAGCACGTCCATCGGTTATGGGGTTTTGACGTGACGCTGGAGCAACAAAATGAGGATGGCAGCGTGGAACTGCTGGAACGTTGCCCGCCGAGAATGAACGGTCTGTGAATCTTATTGCCGGATGGCGACGCGAAAGCGTCTTATCCGGCCTACACTAGACATCCACGTAGGCCGGATAAGGTGTTCACACCACCATCCGGCATTGAGCGATTAACGGCCCTGAATGGCTAAATCGCCGGGCAGGTTTTTCTGCATGCGATGCCAAATCTCGCCGCTGTCGTGACCGTAACTGCGCACCGTTTCATACACCTGGTCATGGGAGCCCTGCTCACAGAGCAATGACAGCTTACGGTAGAAGCTCAGTGCCAGACCGCGGGCTTCCGGATTGGCGAAATAATGACGACCAATACGGGTATACAATCCCTTCATGCCGTTGAGGATCAGGCCGTAAATCGGATTGCCGGACGCGAATGCCAGGCCGCGGAAAATGTTGTAGTCCAGGTCAGCAAAAGCGTCAGCGTGGTCGGCTACCTGATTTGCCGTCGCCAGCACTTCCTGCGCTTTGTCCGGATGTTGGCGGAATGCGGTGCGAATGAAGATTGTTGAGATGTTGGTACGCACCGACAGCAGATTATCAATGAGCTGCGGAACGCTCTCGTGATCGAGGCGCGCCAGCGTTTCAAGAATATTCAGTCCTGACGTTTCCCAGAAATTATTCACTTTCGTCGGTTTGCCGTGCTGAATGGTCAACCAGCCGTCCCGCGCCAGGCGCTGTAACACTTCGCGTAGCGTGGTGCGTGTTACTCCGATAAGTTCAGAGAGTTCACGTTCAGCGGGCAAAATAGTGCCTGGGGGGAAGCGGTTATTCCAGATACTTTCAATGATGTACTCTTCCGCGAACCCCGCTGGGCTTTGCGCCTTAATGACCATAGTAATAATTCCATTACACAGCAAAACATAGTTACACACATCATACCAGACGGGTCTGATAGCTGATAGCTGAGGCAATGAAGAAAAAGTGGATCAAGGCTTCATTTTCCAGATAACGCTGGGGCGCAATTGGCGCGACGAAGCACGTGAAGAGCTTGCCTGCGTTCCCTCCTCCCGCTAAGCTTTGCCGTCAAACATAAAAACATGATTTCATTTTTACAGGTAAGGGAAACTGCCATGGAGCTATCCTGGGGTCGCGCGCTGTGGCGCAACTTTTTAGGCCAGTCGCCGGACTGGTACAAACTCGCATTATTATCCTTCTTAATCGTTAACCCGATTATTTTCTTCATCAACCCGTTCGTTGCCGGGTGGCTGCTGGTGGCTGAGTTCATCTTTACGCTGGCAATGGCGCTCAAGTGTTATCCGCTGCTGCCGGGTGGCCTGCTGGCGATTGAAGCCGTCGTCATTGGCATGACCAGCGCCACGCACGTGCGTGAAGAGATTGCCGCCAATCTTGAGGTGTTATTGCTGCTGATGTTTATGGTGGCGGGCATCTACTTTATGAAGCAGTTACTGCTGTTTATTTTTACCCGATTGCTGCTGAGCATTCGCTCTAAAATGCTGCTGTCGCTGTCCTTCTGCGTAGCCGCCGCCTTCCTGTCCGCGTTCCTCGATGCATTGACCGTGGTCGCCGTCGTGATAAGCGTGGCGGTCGGTTTTTATGGCATTTACCACCGCATCGCCTCTTCCCGTGGGGAAGATAATATGCTCGATGACAGCCATATTGATCAGCACAATAAAGCCGTGCTCGAGCAGTTCCGCGGTTTTCTGCGCAGCCTGATGATGCATGCCGGCGTCGGCACGGCGTTAGGTGGCGTGATGACCATGGTTGGTGAACCGCAAAACCTGATTATCGCCAAAGCGGCGGGCTGGCATTTCGGGGATTTCTTCCTGCGGATGTCCCCGGTCACCGTCCCGGTGCTGATCTGCGGACTGCTAACCTGCATGCTGGTCGAGAAATTACGTTGGTTTGGCTATGGTGAAACATTGCCTGAAAAGGTACGTGACGTTCTGCAGCAATATGACGATCAAAGCCGCCAGCAGCGTACCCGCCAGGACAAGATCAAACTGATTGTCCAGGCGATTATCGGCGTCTGGCTGGTTATCGCCCTGGCCCTGCATCTGGCCGAAGTTGGACTGATAGGCCTGTCGGTTATCATCCTGGCGACGTCCTTAACGGGGGTCACTGATGAACATGCTATCGGCAAGGCGTTCACCGAGTCACTGCCGTTCACCGCGCTGCTGACCGTGTTCTTCTCAATTGTGGCCGTAATTATCGATCAGCAATTGTTCGCTCCGATTATTCATTTTGTTTTACAGGCTTCAGAGCATGCCCAGCTCACTCTGTTCTACCTCTTTAACGGTCTGCTTTCTTCTATCTCCGATAACGTCTTTGTAGGCACGATTTACATTAACGAAGCCAAAGCGGCGATGGAGCACGGGACCATCAGCCTGAACCAGTTCGAACTGTTAGCCGTGGCGATTAATACCGGGACTAACCTGCCTTCCGTCGCAACTCCGAATGGCCAGGCCGCATTCCTGTTCCTGCTGACTTCCGCACTGGCACCGTTGATTCGCCTCTCCTATGGCCGCATGGTATGGATGGCGCTGCCGTATACCCTCGTACTGACGCTGGTCGGTCTTTTGTGCGTGGAATTCACCCTCGTCCCGGTGACCGAGTGGATGACGCAAATAGGCTGGTTAGCTACACTTTCATAACAACTTACCGGGCAAATCACTGCCCGGTTTGACTTTTTGCATGATAATTATCCGATTACACAATATTTCAATAGCTGCTAGTGGCGCATAAATTGAATTGGTTTAAACTGCGCTCTCTACGCATGTTGCAGGGAATTTATTATGTTGCGATTTTTAAACCAGTGCTCCCGCGGTCGCGGAGCATGGTTATTGTTGGCGCTAACCGCCCTGGCGCTGGAACTCGTTGCGCTGTGGTTCCAGCACGTGATGCTGCTTAAACCTTGCGTGTTGTGTATTTACGAACGTAGTGCGTTATTCGGCGTAATGGGTGCCGGGCTGGTGGGTGCTATCGCGACAAAAACGCCGCTGCGTTATGTAGCGATGGTTATCTGGATTTACAGCGCCTGGCGCGGTCTGCAGTTAGCATATGAGCACACCATGATCCAGCTTCACCCGTCTCCGTTCATGACCTGTGATTTTGCGGCGCGCTTTCCGAGCTGGTTACCGCTGGACAAATGGCTGCCTCAGGTTTTCCTGGCATCCGGCGACTGCGCCGAGCGTCAGTGGTCTTTTTTAACCCTTGAAATGCCACAGTGGCTATTAGGGATCTTTGCTGCGTACCTGGTGGTCGCCGTGCTGGTGGTCATTGCCCAACCGTTTAAACCGAAAAAACGCGACCTCTTCGGTCGCTAACAGAGACGCTCCTTCGGGAGCGTTTTTTTTTGCCATAATGTCATTGCTTGGTGGCATCTATAAGATGTATATTAAATACATCTTATAGATGCCACACCAAGGAGATGTCCCATGTCCCATTTACGCATCCCGGCAAACTGGAAAGTTAAACGCTCTACTCCCTTTTTCACAAAAGACACTGTCCCAGCCGCACTGCTTTCCCACCATAACACCGCAGCAGGCGTCTTTGGACAGCTTTGCGTGATGGAAGGTACGGTAACGTATTACGGCTTTGCGAATGAAGAAGCGAAAGAACCTGAAGTGAAAGTGGTGATAAATGCCGGTCAGTTTGCGACCAGCCCACCGCAGTACTGGCATCGTGTTGAATTAAGCGACGACGCGCAGTTCAACATTAATTTCTGGGTTGAAGATGACAACCACTCAGATGAGATGTATCAGGCGAAAAAATCTTAATCTTTAGCGCCTGTTAACCGATGGGCGGCTCAGTCCGCCCATGAAGGTTTGTTCAAAATGTGATCCTGCCAGTCGTGTACTTCTGATTCTTTCACCGCAATATGACGGACTGAAATACGCTCACCGTGCATCGCGGCTTTCGAGCCAGTCAGTAGCGGGTGCCAGTCCGGCAGCCCTTTCCCTTCCGCAAGCAGACGATACGCGCAGGTCATCGGTAGCCATTCAAAAGTTGGCAAATTGTCACGCGTCAGCTTGATGCAATCAGGCTCGTATTCGAAACGACGTTCGTAGTTACGGCACTGGCAGGTTTTAATATTGAGCTGCTTACAGGCGACGTTGGTAAAATAGATTTCGTCGGTGTCTTCATCCATCAGCTTATGCAGGCAGCATTGACCGCATCCGTCGCATAATGACTCCCACTCGGCATCGGTCATTTCATCCAGGGTTTTGCTTTGCCAGAAAGGTATGTCGCTCATCAGGGTATCCGCTATTGCAATAAAGCTGCACCTTATAACCAGTCTGGCACGTTGATGCAAGTTTTGCCGCCCGAAAAGGCGGCAAGAAGAGATTACAGTACTCTCGTCGTCAGCGTTTGACCGTGAAAACCGATCGCCAGCTCATCACCACTGTGTAACGGCCCTACGCCTTCTGGCGTTCCTGTCAGTACCACATCCCCCGCTTTGAGGGTGAAGAAACGACTCATGTAGGCAATCAACGGAATAATGTGATGGATCATGTCCGCCGTAGAACCGTGCTGACGTGTTTCACCGTTTACCGTCAGACTGAGCAGCGTATTTTGCGGATCGCCGTTAAACTCCGACACCGGAATAAAGCCCGACAGCGGACAGGAATTATCAAATCCCTTCGCTTTTTCCCACGGCTGCCCCGCTTTCTTCATTTTGCCCTGAATATCGCGCAGGGTCAGATCCAGCGCCACGCCATAACCGGCAATGGCTTTACGCACATGATCTTCCGTTGCCTGGCGCAGGGTCGCGCCAATCAGCACCGCCAGCTCAACTTCGTGGTGCACCGCCCCCATATCCGCCGGGATAACCAGCGGTTGGCGCAGGTCGCACAATGCCGTTTCCGGTTTGATAAACAGCACGGGTTCATCTGGCGTTGCGCTGCCCATCTCCTTAATGTGCTTTGCGTAATTACTGCCCACGCAAACCACTTTACTCACTGGGTAATCCAGCAGAGCACCATGCCAGTTGTGATGTTGATACATGACTTTCCCCTAACGTCGTCTTCGATTTCAGGAACTGCATCTACGGGACATGCGGCTGCCGGATACAGTTTAACCTTTAGCGTCTGGTATATTTTGTTTTGCCACAGACAGATGCTGTTTGAGTAAATCTTCTGGCGGTGGCGGGATTTGTAAATAATAGCCCTGCTCGGTTAACGCCTGTTTTACTTTTTCAAGGTCAGCGTTCACCAGTTTCTTGCGACCATCAAGTGGTAAAATCATTGCCAGTTTCGGCTGACCAAAACCTTTCATCAGTTCTTCAGGAACGCGAGAGAAATCGTCTTTTTTTTCGACATATAAATAGGTCTGGTCACGTTTGCTGCTTCGGTAGATCACACAAAACATATCTTTTACTCTGAATTCACGGAATGGTGGCTTGCCTCAATATAATACTGACTATAACATGCCTTATAGTCTTCGGAATATCACCCCGCGCTGGGGATGATAAATAGCAAATTGAGTAAGGCCAGGATGTCAAACACGCCAATCGAGCTTAAAGGCAGTAGCTTCACCTTATCTGTGGTTCACTTGCACGAGTCAGAACCCGAGGTTATTCGTCAGGCGTTGGAAGACAAAATCGCGCAGGCTCCTGCTTTTTTAAAACATGCTCCCGTGGTGATCAACGTCAGTGGCCTTGAAAGCCCGGTAAACTGGCCAACGCTGCAGAAAGTTGTCGCATCTACCGGTCTGCGCATTATCGGCGTTAGCGGCTGCAAAGATGCCAGACTCAAAGCAGAGATCGACGAAATGGGCCTGCCTTTACTGACTGAAGGTAAAGAAAAAGCGCTGCGCCCTGCCCCCATTGCTGAACCCGCACCTGCCGCGCCGGTACAAAACGTTACTCCCATCACAAAAACACGATTAATAAATGTCCCGGTTCGTTCCGGTCAGCGCATTTATGCACCACAATGTGATCTGATTGTTACAAACCACGTCAGCGCGGGCGCAGAACTCATCGCTGACGGCAATATTCACGTTTATGGCATGATGAGAGGCCGTGCACTGGCGGGTGCAAGCGGCGATCGAGAAGCACAGATTTTTTGTACCCACCTGACGGCAGAACTGGTGTCTATCGCAGGTGTTTATTGGCTGAGTGATAAAATCCCAGCAGAATTTTATGGCAAAGCGGCGCGTCTGCAATTAGCAGAGAACGCTTTGACAGTTCAACCGTTGAATTGATCCCTTTTTAACAAGGAATTTCTATGGCACGCATTATTGTTGTTACTTCGGGTAAAGGGGGCGTTGGCAAAACCACCTCCAGCGCGGCCATCGCTACAGGTTTGGCCCAGAAGGGAAAGAAAACTGTCGTTATTGATTTTGATATCGGCCTGCGTAACCTCGATTTAATCATGGGTTGCGAACGCCGCGTCGTTTACGACTTCGTCAACGTTATTCAGGGCGATGCGTCGTTAAATCAGGCGTTAATCAAAGATAAGCGTACTGAAAATCTCTTTATTCTTCCGGCCTCACAGACTCGCGATAAAGACGCGCTGACGCGTGAAGGCGTCGCAAAAGTTCTGGATGATCTGAAATCGATGGACTTCGACTTCATCGTCTGCGACTCCCCGGCCGGTATTGAAACCGGTGCGCTGATGGCACTGTATTTTGCCGATGAAGCGATTATTACCACCAACCCGGAAGTGTCTTCAGTACGTGACTCTGACCGTATTCTGGGCATTCTGGCGTCGAAATCTCGTCGCGCGGAAAATGGTGAAGATCCGATTAAAGAGCATCTGCTGCTTACGCGCTACAACCCTGGCCGCGTAAACAGAGGCGACATGCTCAGCATGGAAGACGTACTGGAAATTCTGCGCATCAAACTGGTTGGTGTGATTCCGGAAGATCAGTCAGTCCTGCGCGCGTCTAACCAGGGTGAGCCGGTGATCCTCGACATCAATGCGGATGCTGGCAAAGCTTATGCAGATACCGTAGACCGTCTGTTGGGAGAAGAACGTCCTTTCCGCTTCGTTGAAGAAGAGAAGAAAGGTTTCCTCAAACGCCTGTTCGGAGGATAAGTTATGGCATTACTGGATTTTTTTCTCTCGCGGAAAAAGAGCACAGCAAACATCGCTAAAGAGCGACTGCAGATCATTGTTGCAGAACGTCGTCGTAGTGACGCCGAACCGCATTATTTACCGCAGTTGAGGAAAGATATTCTCGACGTTATCTGTAAGTATGTACAAATCGATCCAGAGATGGTCACTGTACAACTTGAACAAAAAGACGGCGATATTTCTATCCTCGAACTTAACGTGACATTACCAGAAGCAGAAGAGTCGAAATAAGCGCTTTGGTAAAAAAGTTGTGGTCGAAAAAAGGCAGAATATTCTGCCTTTTTTATTTTCAGTGACCCGTCCTGAATAGCGTTATTACCGAGTAAACAGTAGATAGGGTTCCAGAATAACCACCAGACACTCGCTTATTGTGGATATTCCAGCAACAGGGCGTTAAGTCGCTCGGCCATCAGCTCGCCACGCCAGCCGGAAATAAGCTCCGGCAAGGAAGACTTCGGCTTTAATTTCCAGTGCCAGTTAAGCAACTGATTTATCTGACGGCGGGAGGCCAGCAGCTCCACGCTGAGATTGTGTTCCGCGCTCACGTCAGCCACCAGCGCCTTAATGGCTTTGAAGGCTTTACGGTAGCCCGGCATATCCATCAGGTTCAGCAGTGGTTCAGGCAACGATGCTTCCGGCAGGGCCTGCGCTTTTTCTACCAATGAAATCAGTGTCTTGCCATGGAAGCGAATTTCGCTCCCGGAAAGACCGAGGCTGTCCAGCTCACCCAGACTACCCGGCATATAGCGCGCCACTGACCACAGGTGCTCTTCGCGTACCACGAAATTCACCGCCAGATCGCGTTCACGCGCTTTACGCAGTCGCCAGTCAGCCAGCAGTTGCAGGCAGGCAAGCTGACGGGTACGCAGCTGCCAGGCGTTGGTAATGTCACGCCACGCGTCCTCAGGCGCCAGTACTTCCTGGCGACGCTGCTGCATTAAACGACACTCATCCAGCGCGGCCGGTAGCCAGCCAGAGGCATCGGTTTCAGCCATCAGTTTTGCGGTGATCGGTAATAAATACCAGACGTCCGCGGCCGCATACTCACACTGACGCTCAGTCAGCGGTCGGGCCAGCCAGTCCGTACGGGATTCGCTTTTGTCCAGCGCCACCCCCGTAAACTCTTCCACCATCGCGGCAAATCCCCACGACAGCGGGCGACCGCAAAACGCGGCCAGAATTTGCGTATCAATCAGCGGCTGCGGAAGTTCGCCAAAGGTGTTGAGAAACACTTCCAGGTCTTCACTTCCCGCGTGCAGGAATTTGGTTATCGTGGTGTCGCGTAAAATGTCGCGCAGCGGCGACCAGTCGGTGATCCCCAGCGGATCAATCAGAGCAACGTGTTTGCCGTCAAACAGCTGAATGAGTCCCAGCTGCGGATAATAGGTACGCGTGCGAACAAATTCAGTATCCAGGGCAATCGCCGGAAACTCACGAACGGCTTCGCACAGCGTGGCCAACGCGTCGTCCGTGGTAATCATTTGGTAATTCAAATCGTGCTCTCTCAGGTTTGCGCCAAAAAAAACGCCGGATTAACCGGCGCTTTCTGATGACTGACTTAACGCTCAGTCTTTATTGTCCACTTTGCTACGGGCTTCGTCACGCAATTCTCGTCGCAAAATTTTGCCGACGTTAGATTTTGGTAACTCATCACGGAATTCCACCAGCTTCGGGACCTTGTAGCCGGTCAACTGACGGCGGCAGAACGTAATCAGCGCTTCATCGGTGAGTGACGCGTCTTTCTTCACGACAAAAATCTTCACCGCTTCACCGCTGCTGCCCGAGGGTACGCCCACCGCGGCTACTTCCTGAACGCCAGGATGTTGCATCACCACGTCTTCAATTTCGTTCGGATAAACGTTAAAACCGGAGACCAGGATCATATCTTTTTTGCGATCGACGATACGCAGGAATCCTTCGTCGTCCATCACCGCAATATCCCCGGTGTGCAGCCAACCATCTTTAACAATTTCATCGGTCGCATCCGGGCGCTGCCAGTAACCCAGCATCACCTGCGGGCCTTTCACGCACAGTTCGCCCGGCTCGCCCGGCGGGACTTCGTTATCGTCATCATCCACCAGCTTAACCTCAGTGGAGGGAACCGGCAGGCCAATACTGCCGCTGTGATAGTCGATATCATGCGGATTGACGCTCACCAGCGGCGAACACTCGGTCAGGCCATAGCCTTCCAGCAGATATTGGCCGGTCAGCTTCACCCAACGTTCTGCAACCGCCTGCTGGACGGGCATACCGCCCCCCGCAGAAAGATGCAGCGACGAGAAATCCAGTTGCTGGAAGTCTTTGTTATTCAACAAGGCGTTGAACAGCGTATTGACGCCGGTCATGGCGGTAAACGGGTATTTCGCCAGCTCTTTTACCAGACCCGGGATATCACGTGGGTTAGTGATCAGTACGTTTTGACCGCCAAGCTCAATAAACAGCAGGCAGTTCATCGTTAAAGCAAAAATGTGATACAGCGGTAGCGCGGTGATCACCAGCTCTTTACCCGGATGCAGCAACGGACCGTAAGTAGCATGGACCTGCTCGAGGTTCGCCAGCATATTGCGGTGGGTGAGCATTGCACCTTTTGCCACACCGGTTGTCCCCCCGGTGTATTGCAGGAAGGCCAGATCTTCAGAGACCACTTCAGGTTTCACATACTGCATGCGATACCCGTTTTGTAACGCACTGCGAAACGAGATGGCATCAGGCAGGTGATATTTCGGTACCAGCCGCTTGATGTACTTCACAACAAAGTTAACCAGCGTTCCTTTGGCGGTTGAGAGTTGATCGCCCATTCGCGTCAGGATCACGTGCTGAACCGATGTTTTATCGACCACTTTCTCCAGCGTGTGGGCAAAGTTGGACACGATCACAATCGCTGCCGCGCCGCTGTCATTAAGCTGATGCTCCAGTTCACGCGGTGTGTACAATGGGTTCACGTTTACCACAATCATGCCGGCACGCAGAATGCCAAACAGCGCCACCGGATACTGCAGCAGGTTCGGCATCATCAGTGCGACACGATCGCCCTTTTTCAGCCCCAGCCCTTCTTGCAAATATGCCGCAAATGCGCGGCTACGCTCTTCGAGTTTGCGGAAGGTCATCACCTCCCCCATATTCACAAACGCGGGCTGATCGGCATAGCGCCTGACTGAATGTTCAAACAGTTCCACCAGGGATTGATAACGGTCAGGATTGATCTCCGCGGGAACACCTGCGGGATAACGGTTAAGCCAAACCTTTTTCAATACATCACCTCTAAAATGCGTATTCGTCGTCATCACAACCCCAGACAATAAACAAACTGTTAACATAATATTAACTCAGCGTACCAGTTTGTTTATTACACAACGACAAGGTTGCGAAGCACGTCACTATTTATTTTTCTTATAGCCACATAAATGCAGAAACAGCGGACGCGCCGCTGCTTCTTTTATACATAAATCAAAGAGTTATTCTGTAACTATCGTCTGAACCTGTGCCGGACCTGGATTGTACCATCCCCATCCGCCGTAGCCGCCGTATGGCCAGCCACGCGCACCGTAGAACCAGGGATCGATGGGCTGCGGAGGCATCACGATCTGCTGAGTAATATGCCAGCGTTTATAACCGGTTACCTGCATCAGCATGAACTTATACGGCGTACTGCCAATTTTACCGTCCACCGTGCCGCTAATAGACCCTACGACGGTGACCAGTTGTCCGCGGAAATCCACCGGATCGAGAAAGCCATTAACATCGGCATAAATACGCCCGCGTGAGGCTTCACCCAAAATCGGACGCGCGCCGCTGTCGAGAGGCACGGTGGCAATTTCCAGTCGGGATTTCCCCTGCTGATTCTGAATGTCCACCACTTTGCCGCCAAAGCGTGCTTCCTGTCCGACATACAGTTGCGGCGCATTCATGACCCGTACCAGATCCTGCTGTGGCGTTGGGCTTGAACCTTTAATCGCATCAGGAATGGTAACGCAACCGCTTAGCATGAACGCCAATGCGCCCGTCAACACGCCTTTTAATACCCATTTTTGAACCGCCATGTTGCGACTCCCTTATCTCAGCGCCTGTCCCCGATGAGTTTCAAACTGCTGCGCATTCATCGCGTTGAGCCCGTTTGAAAGCATCGGGGGATGTACTACTAAGATTCATTCTTTTCCGGGAAGTTTCTTCCACGCCACGGTGTTACGTAAATAAACCGGTTCAGCATGTTCAACCGCTACCGTCTTTCCAGAGGCGAACAGTTGGGTGGCGAGAGGCAACATATCCTCAGCCGCCGGAAGCAAAACGTCGCCATCGCGCAGCATCAGGCCACTGTCTTTACCGAGTTCAGGCCATGCAGGCCAGCCCGTGCCGACCGTTACCCAATCACCGGAAAGCTGCAGCAGTCGCTCATGAACCTGTTCCGGAGTTAATACCGCTTCGGTGTCTTCGCCGTGCCAGATACCGTTCTCATCACGCTGGTATTCGGCCCAGTAGACTTCACCCATGCGCGCATCAATTGCGGCCAGCACGCGAGTTGCGCCGTTTTTGCGCCAGGCCCCCTGCGCCATAGTTGCCAGCGTGGACACGCCGATCATTGGCAAGTTCGCCCCTAACGCCAACCCCTGAGCAATACCAATACCAATACGCACGCCGGTGAAACTACCGGGACCTCGGCCAAACGCCAGAGCGTCGATATCCGTTAATGTGACATTGCCAGCAGTCAGGATATCCTGAACCAGCGGCAGGATGCGTTGGGTATGCTCTCGAGGGCAAAGCTCGAAATGAGATGTGATATTACCGTCATTCCACAGGGCGACAGAGCACGCCTCTGTGGCGGTATCGATAGCCAGAATTCGCATGGGTCTTCGTGATCAGATCAATAAATTTGGCGCGTATCTTAGCACAGTCTGTAACAAATTACTCAGTCGTTGGTATGGCAAGAAAGCGAACCGCGCGGGCAATGTCACGCGTGCGGGGTGCCGGTGGCAGGCTGGCCAGGAATGTCGCACCGTAAGGTCGCATGACCAGCCGGTTATCACAAATCACCAGGACGCCGCGATCGTCAGCGTCACGAATCAAGCGCCCCACCCCCTGCTTAAGCGTGATCACGGCATCCGGGAGCTGGACTTCGTCAAACGGATCGCCCCCGCGCAGCCGGCAGTCTTCCATCCGCGCTTTTAACAGCGGATCGTCCGGCGAGGTAAACGGCAGCTTGTCGATAATAACCAGCGATAGCGTGTCACCTCGTACGTCCACACCTTCCCAGAAGCTGCTGGTCGCCACCAGCAGGGCATTGCCCGCACTGACAAACTGCTGCAATAGCTGCCCTTTGCTGGTTTCTCCCTGTAGCAGGACCGGGAGCGTCATGGTGGCACGAAACTGTTCCGCCAGGTCGCGCATCATTGCGTGCGAGGTACACAGCATAAAGCAGCGCCCATTGTTAGCTTCAATAATGGGGCGCAACATGGCGGCCAGCTGACGCGCCGCCCCCGGCTGGTTAGTTTGCGGAAGATTGCGCGGCACGCACAGCAGCGCCTGTCGCGTGTAGTCAAAGGGGCTCGGCAACAACATTGATTCAGCCTGTTCAATACCCAGTCGCGCGGTAAAGTGGCGGAGATCGTCGTTGACCGACAGCGTAGCGGAAGTAAAAATCCAGCAGCCCGGTTTTTGGTCCATCACCTCTTTGAATTTATCCGCTACGGTGAGTGGCGTCAGCGCCAGCGTAAAATGCCGTGAAGTGCATTCATACCAGTAGCTGAATCCCGGTTGGTTGATCTCCTTCAGGCGTTTCAAGCGGGCGCGATACAGCGTGGCGCGCTCGAATGCGGCATCCAGCAGCGCTGAACGTCCGAGCGACAGCTTCGCTACGTCGTAGCACAGTTCCAGCGTGTCATCGAGCAGCAAAAATGCCCGCTGGACGCGCTGATCGGCCAGCAATTCACGCAGGTTACCGCGATAGCCCGGCTCGCCCAGTTGCAGGCGGAAATCCTGCGCGCTTTGCGCCAGACGGTCAGCGCACTTTTGTAGTTGCTGGGTATCTTTTAGCTCGGTGCGATAGGCAATGGTAATGTCTTTGGCCAGATCGAGCAGTTGGCGGCTGGAAAGCGACTGACCAAAATACTGGCTGGCGATATCCGGTAGCTGATGGGCTTCATCGAAGATCATCACGTCTGCCTCCGGGATCAGCTCCCCGAACCCGCTCTCTTTCACCACCATATCAGCGAGAAACAGATGATGGTTAACTACCACCACATCGGCATCCATGGCTTTTTTACGCGCTTTAACGACAAAACAGTCTTTATACAGTGGGCAGTCGCTGCCCAGACAGTTGTCGTTGGTACTGGTCACCAGCGGCCATGCGTGCGAGTCTTCCGCCACGCTGACGCAGGTGCTGATATCGCCATCAACGGTTTGATTCGACCACGAGCGCAGCAGGATCACGTCGCTTAAGGTTTGCACCGGCAGGTCACCGCCCGCCAGCGCCTGTTGTTCAAGGCGTTCCAGACACAGGTAGTTAGAGCGCCCTTTCAGCAACGCCAGTTTGCCGGTAAATTTCAGCGCTTTTGCCACGGTAGGGAGATCGCGGCTGTAGAGTTGATCCTGCAGCGCTTTCGATCCGGTAGAAATGATCACTTTCTTACCGGCGCGCAGTGCAGGCGCAAGGTAGGCGTAAGTTTTCCCGGTCCCGGTCCCGGCTTCGACGACAAGCGGCTGTGATTTTTCAATGGCATGCGAGACGGCGACGGCCATCTGTCGCTGTGGTTCACGCGGTTTAAAACCCGGTATCGCTTTAGCCAATTGACCGTCTGCTGCAAAATCGTCCGTCACACTACCCCCTGTTCATTTGAACAGGGATTATGTCAGGCCAGCGGGTCTTTCGCCAGTTGAAGAGGTGACGAGGGCACAACATTATGGCAGTCTTGTCGCCAGCAGAAACCGATTAAATAAAAACGTAAATGAGGAATAATTTATGACTATCGTGCGCATTGATGCCGAGGATCGTTGGTCAGACGTGGTGATTCACAACAACACGTTGTATTACACCGGCGTACCGGAAAACCTGGATGCTGACGCGTTTGAACAAACGGCCAACACGCTGGCACAAATTGATGCGGTGCTGGAAAAACAGGGCAGCAACAAGTCACGTATTCTTGACGCGACCATTTTCCTGACGGACAAAAGCGACTTCGCCGCCATGAACAAAGCCTGGGACGCGTGGGTCGTTGCCGGTCACGCGCCCGTGCGTTGTACCGTACAGGCCGGGTTGATGAACCCGAAATACAAAGTCGAGATCAAGATTATCGCCGCGGTGTAACGGGCGTTACTCGTCTTCGTCCTCGTCTTCAAAACGCGCCACGATCCGTTCGCCGGTATGAGTGGCGCGAATTTCAGCCGCAACCTGAGTGATCGCTTCGCCGCTGCTCATCCCCTGTGACATCAGTTCCTGAATACGCTCGACCGCTTTTTGCTGCTGTTCATGACTGAGTGAAGGTAAACCTGCAAACATTGTTAACTCCTGCTAAATTGTCTGCGCTAATTATCCCATGCTACCGGGCAGTAAGCCAGTAAAGTAGTAACGAGTCAGGACTGATGAAAACGTTATCTCCCGCAGTAATTACATTACCCTGGCGTCAGGACGCCGCTGAACGCTATTTCTCGACCTTAAGCCATCTGCCGTGGGCGATGCTGTTACATTCGGGGCACGCCGACCACCCGCATAATCGCTTTGATATTCTGGTCGCCGACCCTGTGATGACGCTGGTTACGCGAGATGCAGACACCGCAGTGCATGACAAAAATGGAATCACGCACACACCTGATGACCCGATGACGGTGTTACGCTCTGCGCTAACTTCACTGGCAATACGGCCTGATTATAATCCCGATCTTCCCTTCCTGGGAGGGGCGCTGGGCCTGTTTGGCTACGATTTGGGCCGACGCTTCGAAGCGCTGCCAAATGTCGCTGAACGTGATATCACCCTGCCGGATATGGCGGTTGGCATTTACGATTGGGCACTGATTGTCAACCACCAGCGGCAAACCGTGTCGCTGCTCAGCCACGGTGATGTGCAGGCCCGCCGCCACTGGCTGGAAAGCCAGCGCGCGCCAACACGTGAGCCTTTTATGCTAACGTCAGCGTGGCAATCCAATATGAGCCGCGCGCAGTACGGCAAAAAGTTTCGCCAGGTACAGCGCTATCTGCACAGCGGGGACTGCTATCAGGTCAACCTTGCCCAGCGTTTTCAGGCGCAGTATCAGGGGGATGAGTGGCTCGCCTTTGAGCGACTCAACCAGGCCAACCGCGCCCCGTTCAGTGCATTTATCCGCCTTGAGGAAGGCGCAATCCTCAGCCTGTCGCCAGAGCGGTTTATTCAGTTGGAAAATCGGCAGATCCAGACGCGCCCCATCAAGGGCACCCTGCCGCGACTGGACTCGCCAGATGCCGATCGTCAGCAGGCGCAAAGACTGGCAAACTCACCTAAAGATCGTGCTGAAAACCTGATGATCGTGGATCTGATGCGTAACGACATTGGTCGCGTTGCCGTGCCGGGTTCGGTCAAGGTTCCCGAACTGTTTGTTGTCGAACCCTTCCCTGCCGTGCACCATCTGGTCAGCACCATTACGGCGCGTTTGCCGGAATCGCTGCACGCCACGGATCTGCTGCGCGCCGCCTTCCCTGGTGGTTCCATTACCGGCGCGCCAAAGGTGCGGGCGATGGAAATTATTGACGAACTGGAACCACACAGACGTAACGCCTGGTGCGGCAGCGTCGGCTATCTGAGCTTTTGCGGCAATATGGATACCAGTATTACCATCCGCACCCTGACGGCCACCGACGGACAGCTTTACTGTTCGGCTGGCGGTGGAGTTGTTGCGGACAGTCAGGAAGACGCGGAATATCAGGAAACGTTTGATAAAGTGAACCGTATTTTGCACCAACTGGAGAACTGAACCGTGGAAAACAGCAGCCTGACGCTTGATGACTTTTTATCGCGCTTTCTTCTCCTGCGCCCGCAGGTCAATCATGAAGCGTTAAACCAGCGCCAGGCCGCCGTGCTGATCCCGGTCGTTCGCCGCCCACAGCCGGGATTGCTGTTAACCCAACGCTCGGTGCATTTGCGTAAACACGCCGGACAGGTTGCCTTCCCGGGCGGAGCTGTAGACAGCAGCGACGCGTCGCTGATTGCCGCCGCGCTACGAGAAGCCGAGGAGGAAGTGGCCATTCCCCCTTCGTGCGTTGAGGTGATTGGCGTCCTGCCGCCGGTAGATAGCGTCACCGGTTTTCAGGTCACGCCAGTGGTGGGTATTATCCCACCTAATCTGCCCTATCGTGCAAGCGAAGATGAAGTCTCTGCAGTATTCGAAATGCCGCTGGCGCAGGCGTTGCATCTGGGTCGTTATCACCCCTTAGATATCTACCGTCGGGGTGACTCGCATCGCGTCTGGCTTTCCTGGTATGAGCATTATTTCGTCTGGGGAATGACCGCCGGGATAATTCGTGAGCTGGCGCTGCAAATTGGCGTGAAGCCCTGACTATACTTATCTTTACGCACCGCAGACACAACCTGAAACGCCGGTCACAACATTAGTAAAACCGCGGTTATCTATTAGTTTAATTCATGTGAATAGTTAAGCCGATCGCCGCGTTCCCTCTTACACTATGCGCAGTTATAACATCGTTACTGGAAAGCCCAGTCGCCCTGTAGGAGTATTATCGTGATTAGTCTATTCGACATGTTTAAGGTGGGGATCGGTCCCTCATCTTCCCATACCGTAGGACCTATGAAGGCGGGTAAACAGTTCGTCGATGACCTGGTCGAAAAAGGATTACTGGACAGCGTTACTCGTGTTGCCGTCGACGTGTATGGTTCACTGTCGCTCACGGGTAAAGGTCACCACACCGATATCGCCATTATTATGGGTCTGGCAGGCTATGAGCCTGCGACCGTGGACATCGACAGCATTCCCGGATTTATCCGCGATGTAGAAACGCGTGGACGCCTGCTGCTTGCGCAGGGTCAACACGAAGTCGACTTCCCGCAAAACGACGGCATGCGTTTTCGCAACAGCAACCTGTCGCTGCATGAAAACGGTATGCAAATTCATGCCTACAACGGTGACACCGTTGTTTACAGCAAAACATATTATTCCATTGGCGGTGGTTTCATCGTTGATGAAGAACACTTTGGTCAGGACGCGGCGAATGAGGTCAGCGTACCTTATCCGTTCAAATCTGCCGCTGAAATGCTGGAGTACTGCAACAGCACCGGTCTGTCGCTTTCTGGCATGGTGATGCAGAACGAACTTGCGCTGCACAGCAAAAAAGAAATTGAAGAGTATTTTGGTAACGTCTGGAAAACCATGCAGGCCTGTATCGATCGTGGGATGAACACCGAAGGCATTCTGCCGGGGCCGCTGCGAGTGCCTCGTCGTGCCTCTGCCCTGCGTCGTATGCTGGTCTCCAGCGACAAACTCTCCAACGATCCGATGAACGTGATCGACTGGGTGAACATGTTTGCGCTGGCCGTAAACGAAGAGAACGCCGCGGGTGGTCGCGTTGTGACAGCGCCGACCAACGGTGCTTGCGGCATCGTGCCTGCGGTTCTGGCTTATTACGATCACTTCATTGAGCCCGTCAGCCCGGATATCTATACCCGCTATTTCCTGGCGGCCGGTGCAATTGGCGCGCTGTACAAAATGAATGCCTCTATCTCTGGCGCAGAAGTGGGCTGCCAGGGCGAAGTCGGTGTGGCATGTTCTATGGCCGCAGCAGGTCTGGCAGAGTTACTGGGTGCGAGCCCGGAGCAGGTATGTGTGGCTGCCGAAATCGGTATGGAACACAACCTCGGCTTAACCTGCGATCCGGTTGCCGGACAGGTCCAGGTGCCGTGCATTGAGCGTAACGCCATTGCTTCCGTGAAGGCGATCAACGCGGCACGTATGGCCATGCGTCGTACCAGCGCCCCGCGCGTCTCACTGGATAAAGTCATCGAGACCATGTACGAAACCGGCAAGGACATGAACGCCAAATACCGCGAAACCTCCCGCGGTGGCCTGGCGATCAAAGTTCAGTGTGACTAATACTTAATTTTCGCCCATCTGCGACGGATGGGCGAATTTGCTTCCCCTCCCTCGTCTACGGTAATTTTCCCCACTACACTTGCTCTGTTGCTGTTGGCTTCTGTGACCAACGGCTTATCGGGCGGCCCGCATGCAAACAGCACAACGGATCATCAAAAATTATCGCCGTAATCGCTTAATCGTCTGCACAGTTTGTGCACTACTGACGCTCATTCTTACATTATCTGTCCGATTTATTTCGGAGCGTAATTTAAATCATCACTCCACCGTCACGTTCGCTAACCATGCTGTAGAAGAGCTGGATGATATCCTGCTGCCGTTGCGGACCGGACGTGATGTGCTGCTGCCGTTAATTGGCCTGCCCTGCTCGGTGGCGCGCTTAGCCCTGAGCAAGCACGCCGCCAGACTGCAAACTGTGCGCTCTATTAACCTGGTTCAGGGTGGCATCCTCTATTGTTCGAGTATTTTTGGCTATCGCAATGTGCCCATCAAGCAGCTGCAACCTGAATTGCCCAGCCGCGAACCGCAGCTACTGTTATCCACCGATCATTCGCTCATTAAGGGCAGCCCTATTCTGACGCAGTGGTATCCGTCGTCTGCCAATGGCGAAGATGGGGTGCTGGAGATCGTCAATATTGAATTATTGTCGGGTATGCTGCTTGAACCACAGCCTCCGCAAATTACACATGCCAGTTTAACCATCGGTAAGCGGCATCTGCTGTACGGACAAGGCGTCGTCGACAAGCTACCGGAGAGTGAAGGCGAACAACGCTACCAACTTTCATCACAACATTTCCCCTTTGCCATCAGCGTCAGCGGACCAGGAGCCAGCGAACTGGCGTTAAGACACCTGCCCACCCAGTTACCGTTAGCGGTCATGCTCAGCTTATTAGTCGGGTATCTGGCCTGGCTGGCGACCGCTAACAGAATGAGTTTTTCCTGGGAGATTAATCTGGCCCTCGCCGAGCGGGAGTTTGAGCTATTTTGCCAGCCACTACTGAACGCCAGCACCCAGCAGTGTACGGGCGTTGAAATTCTCTTACGCTGGAATAACCCGCGCCAAGGCTGGATTTCACCTGAAGTGTTCATCCCTATCGCGGAAGAGCACAACCTGATTGTCCCCCTGACTCGTCACGTCATCGCAGAAACCATTCAGCAACGGCACGTTTTCCCAATGAGCAGCCAGTTTCATATCGGTATCAACGTCGCCGCCAGCCATTTTCGTGACGGTATGTTGTTAAAAGACCTTAATCAGTACTGGTTCAGTCAGCATCCCATCCAGCAACTGGTGATTGAATTGACCGAGCGCGACGCGCTGCTGGATGTCGATTATCGACTGGTGCATGAACTTCACCGGCTGGGGGTAAAACTGGCCATTGACGATTTCGGTACCGGCAACAGCTCGCTCTCGTGGCTGGAAAAGTTGCGCCCGGATGTACTGAAGATTGATAAATCCTTTACCTCTGCGATCGGGACTGATGCCGTCAATTCGACCGTTACTGACATCATCATCGCACTGGGGAAAAAACTGAATATTGAACTGGTAGCTGAAGGGGTTGAAACGCAGGCGCAGGCCCAGCATTTACGGCGACATGGCGTGAATGTATTGCAGGGATTTCTGTATGCCAAGCCGATGCCGCTGCGCGATTTTCCTCAATGGCTGGCGGGCAGTAGTACACCACCACCCGCCCGGCATAACGGGCATATCATGCCTGCTATGCCGTTTCGGTAGGTCAAATTATTCGTCTTCGTGGTGAGCGGATTGCTCTTTAACAATACGAACGAGATCCACACGATAGTCGTTCGCTTCGACAATGGTGATGCTTAGCGGTGCAACCTCAATCACATCGCCAACACGCGGAATGTGACCGTTAGCCGCGATAACCAGCCCCGCCACCGTCGCAATGTCTTCGTCTTCGTCCACCAGCGTATCAACGTCAAGCGCCTGCTGCAGAGCATGCAGATCGGTGCCGCCTTTAACCAGCCAGCCACCCGCATCGGCGATGATTTCCGGTGTTTCATCAGCATCCGGGAACTCACCGGCAATGGCTTCCAGAACATCCAGCGGGGTCACCAGACCCTGAACAACGCCAAATTCGTTGGTAACGATAACGAAGCTGCCACGGGCACGACGCAACACGCCCAACAGATTAATCGGATCCAGCGTTTCTGGGACCACGATGGCCGGTGACGCTGAGGCAATTGCTGCCACATCTACGCCGTCTTCGAGGGCCACCAACAGTTCTTTCGCCCGCACGATACCGATAATTTCGTCCAGTTCACCACGACACACCGGGAACAGACTGTGTGGGGAAGAGAGCAGCTGTTCACGAATTTCTGCCACGCTCAGATCTGCATCCACCCAGCTGATTTCGCCACGCGGCGTCATAATGCCGCGCAAAGAACGTGAGGCCAGCGACAGCACGCCGTTGATCATATAGCGTTCTTCTTCAACAAATGCCCCTTCCGGAACGGGTACCGGCACCGGGTTGTCAGACTCCATCTGCACACCGGCCTGACGTTTACCGCCCATCAGGCGCACAATGGCCTCGGCGGTACGTGCACGCAGCGGCAGCGTCGACTGGTGGCGAATAAAGTTACGACGAGCAATCTGGTTAAACAGTTCGATAATAATCGAGAAGCCGATCGCAGCGTACAGATAACCTTTCGGAATGTGGAAGCCAAACCCTTCGGCTACCAGGCTCAAACCGATCATCAACAAGAAGCTCAGACACAGCACCACGACCGTCGGATGTTGGTTCACGAATCGCGTCAGTGGCTTGGACGCCAGCAGCATTACCGCCATCGCAATCACCACCGCCGCCATCATTACCGGCAGGTGGTTCACCATACCGACGGCTGTAATCACCGCATCCAGGGAGAAGACCGCATCGAGGATCACAATCTGCGTCACGACAACCCAAAAGCTCGCATAGCCTTTTGACTGGCCGGTATCATGCTCACGGTTTTCCAGCCGCTCATGCAGTTCGGTGGTGGCCTTGAACAACAGGAAGATACCTCCCAGCAGCATAATCAGGTCACGCCCCGAGAACGAATAGTCCATCACCGTGAACAGCGGTTTCGTCAGCGTCACCATCCACGAGATCACGGACAGCAGTGCCAGACGCATAATCAGCGCCAGCGACAACCCGATCAGACGCGCTTTATCCCGCTGTTTAGGCGGCAGCTTATCGGCCAGAATCGCAATAAAGACCAGGTTATCAATACCCAGAACAATTTCGAGAACAACAAGCGTGAGCAAACCCACCCAAATCTGCGGGTCCATTAAGAATTCCATGACAAGCTCCTGCTCAAAGAATGGCTAAACTGCGCCCTGGACATCTCAGGCGTTGAAGCAATATGCAGATAAAGTGTGTGGCAAAAAGTGCCAAACTGACAGGCGCTAAGCGGCCTCGAGGTGAAATGACGTCGGTGACGATCCATACGGTGGGCTACTGCCCTATACTCCTGATTAATTAAATATATGCTAAACATAACAGACACAACCGGTTTTTAGCAAAGATTTACCTTCCTTTGCAATAAGTTGTGTCGGAGATATTTTACTCTTCGAAATTTCTTTTAATCGGAAGTTAAATTACGGATCTTCATCACATAAATTATTTTTTTCGATATCTAAAATAATTCACGAAAATCATAGGTTTTTCATTGTAACCCTTATCTGAATCGATTCGCTTGCGGACGACGATTCAAAATACATCTCGTTGTCGATGTGTTAACGATAATAAAGGAGGTAGCAAGTGACCATTGCTATTGTAATAGGCACACATGGTTGGGCTGCAGAGCAGTTACTTAAAACAGCAGAAATGCTGTTAGGCGAGCAGGAAAACGTCGGCTGGATCGATTTCGTTCCAGGCGAAAATGCTGAAACGCTGATCGAAAAGTACAACGCTCAGTTGGCAAAACTCGATACCAGTAAAGGCGTGCTATTTCTCGTTGATACATGGGGAGGCAGCCCGTTCAACGCTGCGAGCCGCATTGTCGTCGACAAAGAGCATTACGAAGTGATCGCTGGCGTGAACATTCCCATGCTGGTCGAAACCTTTATGGCGCGTGATGACAACCCAAGCTTTGATGAATTAGTCGCACTGGCAGTAGAAACCGGTAGCGAAGGCGTGAAAGCGCTGAAAGCAAAACCGGTAGAAAAAGCCGCTCCGGCCCCAGTTGCTGCAGCAAAAGCAGCGGCACCGGCTAAACCGATGGGTCCGAACGATTATATGCACATCGGCCTCGCACGCATCGATGACCGCTTAATCCACGGTCAGGTAGCCACCCGCTGGACCAAAGAAACCAACGTCACGCGCATTATCGTCGTCAGCGATGAAGTTGCCGCAGATACGGTGCGTAAAACGCTGTTGACGCAGGTTGCGCCTCCAGGCGTAACGGCGCACGTGGTGGATGTCGCGAAAATGATCCGCGTCTACAACAACCCGAAATATGCAGGCGATCGTGTGATGCTGCTGTTCACCAACCCGACCGATGTTGAACGTGTCGTGGAAGGTGGCGTAAAAATCACCTCGGTAAACATTGGTGGCATGGCTTTCCGTCAGGGTAAAACGCAGGTTAACAACGCGATTTCCGTTGATGAAAAAGACATCGAAGCCTTCAAGAAACTCAACGCACGCGGCATTGAACTCGAAGCCCGTAAGGTTTCTACCGATCAGAAACTGAAAATGATGGATTTGATTGCCAAAGCGAAATAACCCGCTGGCATTTACTTAGTTTTCACACTTAAGTCTGTATAGCAATAGGAGAAGTACAATGGAGATTACCACTCTTCAGATTGTGCTGGTGTTCATCGTCGCATGTATCGCGGGTATGGAGTCGGTACTCGATGAATTTCAGTTCCACCGTCCGTTGGTGGCCTGTACGCTGATTGGCGCCGTTCTCGGGGACATGAAAACCGGTATTATCATCGGTGGTACCCTGGAAATGATCGCGCTGGGTTGGATGAACATCGGTGCCGCCGTTGCACCAGATGCCGCACTGGCCTCAATTATTTCTACCGTTCTGGTTATCGCAGGTCACCAAAGCATCGGTGCCGGTATCGCGCTGGCTATCCCGCTGGCAGCAGCTGGCCAGGTTCTGACTATCATCGTTCGTACCATCACCGTCGCCTTCCAGCACGCTGCGGATAAGGCGGCTGAGAGCGGCAACTTGACGGCGCTCTCCTGGCTGCATGTGTCCTCGCTGTTCCTGCAGGCAATGCGTATCGCGATCCCTGCGGTTATCGTGGCGATTTCTGTCGGCACCAGTGAAGTCCAGGGCCTGCTCAACGCCATCCCTGAAGTGGTCACCGGCGGCCTGAACATCGCGGGCGGTATGATCGTCGTCGTGGGTTATGCGATGGTCATCAACATGATGCGCGCAGGCTACCTGATGCCGTTCTTCTACCTCGGTTTCGTCACCGCAGCATTTACCAACTTTAACCTGGTTGCACTGGGTGTGATTGGCGCAGTTATGGCCATCCTCTACATTCAGCTGAGCCCGAAATATAACCGCGTAGCGGGTGCGCCAGCGCAAGCTGCTGGCAACAATGACCTTGATAACGAACTGGACTAGCAGGTGAGCGAAATGGTTGATATGACTAAAACTACCACCGAGAAAAAACTCACTCCGAGTGACATTCGTGGCGTGTTCCTTCGTTCTAACCTGTTCCAGGGTTCATGGAACTTCGAACGTATGCAGGCGCTGGGTTTTTGCTTCTCCATGATACCGGCAATTCGCCGTTTGTACCCGGAGAACAACGACGCACGTAAGCAGGCTATTAAGCGTCACCTGGAATTCTTTAACACCCATCCTTATGTTGCGGCACCAGTTCTTGGCGTAACGCTGGCGATGGAAGAACAGCGTGCTAACGGCGCAGAGATTGACGATGGTGCCATCAACGGTATCAAAGTCGGTCTGATGGGTCCGCTGGCAGGCGTAGGTGACCCGATCTTCTGGGGTACCGTGCGTCCGGTATTTGCCGCCCTCGGCGCGGGTATCGCGATGAGTGGCAGCCTGCTAGGCCCACTGTTGTTCTTCATCTTGTTCAACGCGGTACGTCTGGCAACACGCTACTACGGTGTGGCCTACGGTTATCGTAAAGGTGTCGATATCGTTAAAGATATGGGCGGCGGCTTCCTACAGAAACTGACTGAGGGGGCGTCAATCCTCGGCCTGTTTGTCATGGGGGCCCTGGTGAATAAGTGGACGCACGTGAACATCCCGCTGGTGGTTTCCACCATCACCGGTCAGGATGGTCAGACTCGCGTAACCACCGTGCAGACCATCCTTGACCAGCTGATGCCGGGCCTGGTACCGCTGCTGCTGACCTTCGCCTGTATGTGGCTGCTGCGTAAGAAAGTGAACGCTCTGTGGATTATCGTTGGCTTCTTCGTCATCGGTATCGCGGGTTACGCTGTCGGTCTGCTCGGCCTGTAAGACTGCTATACCATACCGGGGGCTCTGCTCCCGGTTTTTCTATTTAGAGGGTTAAGGATTCATGACTATCACGGACCTGGTGCTGGTTCTTTTTATCCTGTCGCTGCTGGCGTTTGCCATCTACGATCAGTTCATCATGCCCCGCCGTAATGGCCCTACTCTGCTTGCTGTTCCCCTGCTGCCCCGTAGTCGTGTCGATAGCGTTATCTTCATTGGATTGATCGCGATTCTCATCTACAACAACGTCACCAGCCATGGGGCGCAATTCACTACCTGGTTATTGTGTGCGCTGGTATTGATGGGAATATATTTGTTCTGGATCCGCACGCCAAAAATCATCTTTAAACAGAAAGGGTTTTTCTTCGCCAATGTTTGGGTGGAATATAGCCGGATTAAAGAGATGAATTTGTCGGAAGATGGCGTACTGGTGATGCAATTAGAACATCGGCGATTGCTGATCCGCGTACGAAATATAGACGACCTCGAGAGAATATATAAACTTCTCATATCAAATCAATGATATAGAAACATAGCCTGCACTATGTTATTTGTATATTGACGTAAAACAAACATAGCACAGGCTATATTCACGTTCTCTTTTTGTTATTTAATTTAACGCATTACCGACAATTAAATCTAAATGAAAATCGTTTTCAATTAGATGTCAAATAATATCCCCCCGTTTCTTGTTTTATATTCTCAAAATATGTTAAGGTTGCGCCCGTCATTGGGGAGTAGCCGATTTCCAGACTCCGGAAATGTACGTGTCAACATACTCGTCGCAAGGCGTGGCGCGTACGGACTGTAAACATACAGTCAGGCGAGACCATAGACACATCAACTGCAATGCATGTCTCCTGAACTGCGTGTTTGGGCGTGCATGGTTACTGGGGGCAGTGATGTGTTTAATGGATACCCCGGTCAGGACGCTGTTATGAATCTCACCGCTACTGTTCTTCTCGCTTTCGGCATGTCGATGGATGCATTCGCCGCATCAATTGGTAAAGGTGCTACGCTACACAAACCTAAATTCTCTGAAGCTCTGCGCACTGGCTTAATTTTCGGCGCTGTCGAAACGCTGACCCCGCTGATTGGTTGGGGTATGGGCATGCTGGCGAGTAAATTCGTACTCGAGTGGAACCACTGGATTGCCTTCATCCTGCTGATTTTTCTCGGTGGACGAATGATAATCGAAGGTTTCCGTGATAACGGTGATGAAGATGAAGAGCCGCAGCGTCGCCACGGTTTCTGGCTGTTGGTGACCACCGCCATTGCCACCAGCCTCGATGCGATGGCCGTCGGCGTCGGTCTGGCTTTCCTGCAGGTGAACATTATTGCCACCGCGCTGGCTATCGGCTGTGCCACGCTAATTATGTCCACGCTGGGGATGATGATCGGCCGTTTTATCGGCCCCATGCTGGGTAAACGTGCTGAAATTCTCGGCGGGGTGGTGCTAATTGGTATCGGTGCCCAGATCCTCTGGGCACATTTCCACGGTTAATTCACACGCTGCCAGATATGAATACTAAAGTCTGTCTGGCAGTCAAATGTCGTTTTCCCCGCCAGCGTTTCCCAGACTTCCGGTTTTGCCCGCCAGGCAAAAGGCGTCATTTGCAGCAATGCCACAGCCTCGCTACCGCTAAGCTGCATCTGATAGCCCAACGCGATACTCTGCTGCAGAGCAAAGCCTTCCAGCTGTTCCGTGTGTGGCGCATGCAAACGCACCTCATCGTAAATCAGCCCTTTCAGCTCCATTAAATGGCGCGGGCCCGGCGTGGCCGTGATCACCCACCCACCCGGCTTCACCACGCGCGCCAGTTCCAGAGCTTTACAGGGGGCGTAGATCCTGACAATGGCATCCATTGAAGCATCGGCAAAAGGCAGCCGATGACTTGACGCAACACAAAATGTCACCTGCGGATAACGCCTTGCTGCGGCCTTGATCGCCACCTTCGAGACATCCAGACCAAAGGTCACACTTCCTGCCAGCGCATCGGCAAACGCGTGCGTGTAATACCCTTCCCCACAGCCGATGTCGAGAATTGCCGCGTCACCTGGCGTTAACGTTTCCTGGAGAACATTCACAATCGCCTCACGCAGCGGCTGATAGTGGCCGGCATCGAGAAATTCCCGACGTGCCTGCATCATTTCCGCACTGTCACCTGGATCGCGCGAGCGTTTGTGTTGAACAGGCAGTAAGTTGACATACCCTTCTTTCGCCACATCAAACTGATGCCGCCCAGGGCAGGCAAAACTGTTGTTATCTTGAGTAAGAGGCTGATGGCAAAGGGGACAGGAAAACAACATGACAACTCCGGCAGATGGCTTCAGGGCGCAAGTGTAACGCGAATTGCGCCCTGGGAAAATAACTTACAGCGCCGGAGAGACGCCGTTATTACCGTGCATTACCAGCAAGTGTTCCGAGTCAGCGGGCATGCCATCCGGTTTAACGTTTTCCAGACGCAGTACATCCCCCATTATCTGACTAAAGACGGGGGCCGATACGGCACCACCGTAATACGCCCCATTTTGCGGGTTGTTGATAACCACAACCAGCGCAAACTTCGGATCGCTTGCCGGAGCCACGCCCGCCGTGTATGCCACGTATTTATCGACATATTTGCCGTCATCGCCAATTTTCTTTGCCGTCCCGGTTTTTACCGCCACGCGATAATCTCGTACCGCAGCCTTTGTTCCCCCACCGCCGGGCAGCGCAACGCTTTCCATCATATGCTCAACCTGATGAACTAACGCCTCAGACATGACGCGTCGGCCTATTACCGGCGGATCGATACGGGTGATGGACAGCGGTCGATAGATGCCAAAACTGCCAATGGTGGCGTAAACGTGCGCCAACTGTAGCGGCGTGACCATTAATCCGTAGCCGAAGGCAAAGGTTGCGCGATCCAAACTGCTCCAGTAACGTCTCTGAGGCATTAAGCCGCTGCTTTCGCCAGTCAACCCTAGACCTGTCGGTTCGCCAAAACCAAAGCTCTTGTAGGTGTCCAACAATCGCTGAATGGGCATAGCTAATGATAAATGTGACACGCCGGTATCGCTCGATTTTTGCAAAATACCGGTCAGCGACAACTCAGGATAATAGCCAACATCGCGAATACGGTGCCCGTCAAGATTAAAGGGGTGGGTATCAATCACGCTGTCGGGCTGTACAATTCCCTGTTGCAGGGCAGTCATAAGCACCAACGGCTTAACGGTAGATCCTGGCTCAAAGGTATCGCTGATCGCGCGGTTACGAAAATCGTCCAGCACCGCACCGTCGCGGTTATTGGGGTTGAAATCCGGGAAACTCGCCATCGACAATATTTCCCCAGTGGCGATGTTGATCAGTACCGCCGCCCCTGACTCGGCTTTATTCCACGTCACAGCATTGTCCAGCGCATCCTCGGTGACCGTCTGCAAGCGTTCATCGATGCTGAGCTGCAACTCATGTGCGGGTACCGGCATCACTTCCGTGATGTTCTCAATCACATGACCAAATTTGTCTTTACGCACCAACCGCGAGCCGGGTTTGCCCATCAACTGGCTATTGAAGCTTTTCTCTACCCCTTCAATACCCTGGCCATCAATATTGGTGAAGCCAATCAAATTCGCGGCAACGTGACCGGCGGGATAGAAACGACGGGACTCTTCGCGAAGATTAATCCCCGGAAGATTCAGATTATCAACCCACTGCGCCTGTTGGGGTGAAATCTGGCGCGCCAGGTAGATAAACCGTCCGGCGGGGTTACTATTAACGCGTTCCGCCAGTGCGCTAAGCGACAAATTCAACGTTTTTGCCAACGCTTGCCAGCGCTCGTTATACCCGACACCACCTTTGCTAATAATCGTCTTAGGATCGGCCCAGACAGCATTAACCGGTACGCTCACCGCCAACGGTCGCCCTTCTCTGTCGGTAATCATTCCACGCGGTGATGCCGTCGTTACTTCACGTAATGAGCGCATGTCCTCCTGCTTCACCAGACTGGTCGGCGTGACGATTTGCAACCACGCAACCCTGCCAAGGAGCAGCCCCAGACTCAATAAAATTGCCGCGCAAAGCAGGGCAAAACGTACGGGAGTAAAATTGCGTGCATCGCCGTCGTTTTTCTTTTTCACCTGTTCTCCAGCAAGATAGTTTTTCAGGTGACTGATTTAACGAGAATTAGCGAAAGAAAGCGGGGAAAAGAATGCTACGAATATCACGCCTTTGCAACAAAGCGCTAATGGGACGGCATTTTGAAATACTTTGACGTAATCTGAATTAAAAAGCCCCGCAAATGCGAGGCTTTATATCTGAAATTGCTGCGCCTGAGCGCTTCAAATCAGTGGTTTCGATCAGATAGCTGTTACGTTAACAGCAGCCGGACCTTTCTGGCCGTCCTGAATTTCGAACTCAACGTTCTGGCCTTCAGCCAGAGTTTTGAAGCCGTTACCCTGGATTGCAGAGAAGTGTACGAACACATCTTTGCTGCCATCAGCAGGAGTAATGAAACCAAAACCTTTAGACTCGTTGAACCACTTAACTTGACCTTTAATCTTTGCCATTTGCAAAATTCCTTAGAGTATTTTCTTCGCCCGCAGGCATAACATAGATAAAACTGAGACATTACTGCTTGAGGCACTAATATAAGGTTCGGCAGAGAAGCGGTATTCAACGTCAACGTGTTTACTCAGGACTTCTTTACTGAAAATGCCACACATAAACAGAACTGTACCTCGTTTAACCCAAAACGTGTTATCACATACAACGATAATAATGGCAAGCCATTTTTAAACGTGTCTCGATCGGTCGCACAAATCCCGAAGTTCATCTCACGACAACTGCACAGTTATGCGCCAGACCGAGTCTGGATATATTCTCACCGCTCCCGCCCTGCCCCGGCTGGCATACGCAGCAGCCGCGACATGTCTACCATAGCTCACCTTGTGAGGTTGTTCCAGACTCACTGATGCACCGTGTGCTGAATATCATTTTTTATGCTTAGTAATGCATAATTTGTCACAACGGTAAAAATGAGATCCGTCTTCTGGTTTTGCAGAAAAATAATGAAAGAATGATGACAAAGCACAAAAAAAGTAAGAGAAACGTTTCGCTGATAATAAAAACGATCACTATCACAAAAATGGCATAATCATATTATTAACGTATGGGTAATTATATTTAACACCACGTACAGGCACAGAATTAATCGGCCAACATGAATTGATGGAAGAACGTTATCGACAGTTCACCGCGCGAACCGCGTGGAGGTCGCAGAAGAAAATGATATGACAGGGTTAACGACAGGATGGAATATCTGAGAACAGCGTCATCAGACGCCCACCCTGTCTTTCAGTTGACTAACGTTCTGCTACCAGGCGAATGATACTTTCATCTTCATCCTGGTTTTTCACTGCAGGTTCTGCGGCTTTTTCAGGTTCGTTAGCTTCACAAAGACGACGAAGCAATGCGTTCTGTCGTTTTTGTTGATCTAACAACGCTTCAAGTAACTCGATCTGCTCATTAGTTCGTGAGCTTGCCCGATTGATGAAGAACCACAGCACAAGCCCGATAACCAGAACCACCACCGATACCACTAAAGACGCAAAACTTAGCGCGCCAGAGTTCAAAACTTCGTTCATTTTACCACCTCAATGTAGACAGCGTAGTTTACCACTGCCGCACAAGAAGGTAATCAACTGTTGCTAAAATGCGCTTACCAGGGAATAAATTTATTGATGGCACAAATTCCGTTGAAAAATTGTACGTCCTGATCGCACATGATGTTGAACACCTGCGCCCACATCAGTATGCATACCAGTACGACA
The DNA here is from genome assembly GCF_057838705.1 of Citrobacter sp. KH_055_1. Classification (NCBI taxonomy): domain Bacteria; kingdom Pseudomonadati; phylum Pseudomonadota; class Gammaproteobacteria; order Enterobacterales; family Enterobacteriaceae; genus Citrobacter; species Citrobacter sp. KH_055_1. Next base: position 1,942,967 of record NZ_CM174473.1, on the reverse strand, counting down.
ATGATCAGCACCACCCACCGAATTTTTTTCACTCCAACTCCACTCTCCGAATCCACATCTTATGCGACTAAATTATCATGCGTTACCTAAACCCAACGTTAACCTTAGCGGCATAAATATTTTTAGGAATGATTCACTTGTTTCATTCAGTGTACAAGCTAATTTTATAATAACGAGAAAAGATAAGAGGTTGTAATGCGTCTGATTATTCGCGCAATTGTATTGCTGGCTCTGGTTTGGATTGGTTTATTACTGAGTGGCTATGGCGTGCTGATAGGGAGTAAGGAGAACGCAGCAGGACTGGGTCTGCAATGCAAGTACCTGACGGCACGGGGCACCAGCACCGCACAGTACGTACATACCAGCAGCGGTATCATCGGCTTGTCGGACTGTCCCCTGTTAAGGAAAAGCACCGTCATTGTCGATAACGGTTAATATTGAAGCAAGAAAATTACCTGTTATTGGTGTCAGCTTGTATTAATTTTGCTCATTTAAAAAGCCCCGGTACAAAATACCTGGGGCTTTTGACCTATTGCGTATAAATCAAATCAGAATGGATAATCGTTATAACCCATTTGTTCTGAAATTTTTCGCGCAGCCGTGTGCAGCATTTCGACATATTCGTGTAAACGCTCTTCAGAAAAACGCAGAGTCGGGAATGAAATACTCAAACCTGCGATGACCACACCGAAACGATCAAAGACCGGAACGCCGATGCAGCGCAGTCCTTCTTCCTGCTCTTCGTTGTCTTCACCGTAGCCTTGCTCACGCACTTTATCCAGCAGCAGCAGCAACTCATCAGTGCTGGTGATCGTACGGTCGGTGCTGCGTTTGTATTCCACGCCTTCAAGAATCTGTTTTACTTCGTCACGGTCACGCCATGCCAGCAGTACTTTACCGATCGCCGTGCTGTATAACGGGTTACGACGTCCAACGCGAGAATACATGCGTAAATTGTACATCGAGTCGATTTTATGGATGTAGACAATGCTGTCTTCGTCCAGCGCACCGAGGTGGACCGTCTCTTTAGTTAAACGCGACAGTTCACGCATCTGAATATCAGCGCTACGGATCAGATCGACGTTTTGCAACGCACGAGCGCCCAGTTCAAACAGTTTCAGGGTCAGAGAGTATTTCTCAGACTCACCTTCCTGTGCCACATAACCCAGCGTTTTCATGGTCTGTAAAAAGCGATAAACGGTGCTTTTAGACATCATGACGCGTTGCGACAATTCGGTTATACCAATTTCGCGCTCTTCACCCAGCGCCTGCAGAATGCCAAAAACCTTCAGCACGGAAGAAACAGAATCGGGTTGTTTATCCAGATCTGCGATAGCCATTTATCACCTCATTACGAGTGTTTTATAAAAATCAGAACCGGTTTTTATTATAATTTCACGTACCGATGCTCGCAATCCATCTTTGCCCACTTAGTTACAAATCTGCGACATAACACCTGAATATCAATGCTAAAATTATTATTCTCATCATAATTTCCGACAATATTGACTTCCTATGGATAAATTTCAGGCCGATGGCCTGCCGCTGCCCCAACGATATGGCGCAATATTAACCATTATTATGGGTATTTCGATGGCCGTACTGGATGGTGCAATTGCCAATGTTGCCCTGCCGACGATTGCCGCCGATCTTCAGGCCTCCCCCGCCAGTTCAATTTGGGTCGTTAATGCCTATCAAATTGCGATAGTGGTTTCACTACTCTCATTTTCTTTTTTGGGCGACATGTTTGGCTACCGACGTATTTATAAATGCGGACTGGTCGTTTTTCTGCTCGCATCTCTCTTCTGCGCATTATCAGATTCCCTGCAGATGCTCACGCTGGCGCGCGTGGCACAAGGGTTTGGTGGAGCCGCATTAATGAGCGTGAATACGGCGCTGATCCGGCTTATTTACCCTCAACGCCAACTGGGGCGCGGAATGGGTATTAATTCATTCATCGTGGCGGTCTCGTCTGCTGCAGGTCCGACTATTGCCGCGGCGATCCTCTCTATTGCCTCATGGAAATGGTTGTTTTTGATTAACGTACCGCTTGGGATTATTGCTCTACTGCTGGCTATGCGCTTTTTGCCCGCAAACGCTGCACGCAGCAATAAACCCCGTTTTGATTTACCCAGCGCGGTGATGAATGCGTTAACGTTCGGTTTGCTGATAACTGCACTCAGTGGGTTTGCCCAGGGACAGTCACTCACGCTAATCGGGGCTGAACTGGCGGGACTGATCGTGGTGGGATATTTCTTTGTCCGTCGACAGCTGTCACTACCGGTACCGCTGTTACCGGTTGATCTACTACGCATACCGCTTTTTTCGCTCTCCATCGGCACCTCGATCTGTTCATTCTGCGCGCAAATGTTGGCCATGGTCTCTCTCCCCTTCTTTTTACAAACCGTGTTGGGTCGTAGTGAAGTTGAAACAGGTCTGTTGTTGACTCCATGGCCGCTGGCCACCATGGTTATGGCACCGCTGGCGGGTTACCTGATTGAGCGCGTCCACGCCGGGCTTTTAGGGGCATTAGGCATGGTAGTGATGGCGTGCGGGTTATTTTCTCTGGTGTTGCTGCCCTCCGCCCCGTCGGACTTCAATATTATCTGGCCGATGATTCTGTGCGGTGCTGGCTTTGGTCTGTTCCAGTCACCAAACAACCATACCATCATCACTTCCGCGCCGCGTGAACGCAGCGGTGGCGCAAGCGGGATGCTGGGAACGGCGCGTTTACTGGGTCAAAGCACCGGTGCCGCGTTAGTGGCGTTGATGTTGAATCAGTTTGGCGACAGCGGTACCCACATGTCTCTGCTGGCGGCTGGCATTCTGGCGACGCTTGCCGCTATTGTCAGCGGACTGCGGATCACCCAACCTCGGATTCAGGCGTAAAAAAAGCGCGTCTAACGACGCGCTTCTTCATTATTTAACCTGCTGCGGGTTATTTCAGGTATTCCCCACTGCGCAGCGCTTCAATACGCTTATCCAGCGGCGGGTGAGTCATAAACAGCTCACTCAGCGACTTAGATTTACCGTTGATGCAGAAGGCCATCATGCTGGTTGCTTCCTGCGGCTCATAGCTGGTTTTCAGCCGCTGCAGCGCAGCAATCATTTTCTCACGACCCACCAGTTTGGCAGAGCCTGCATCCGCATGGAATTCACGATGACGTGAGAACCACATGGTAATAATGCTCGCCAGAATACCAAACACCAGCTCCAGCACCGTCGCTACCGCGAAATAGATTAGCGGGTTGCCGTTGCTACCCTCACCTTCTTCACGGTTTCCGCCCATAAAGCCGGCGGCGAGTTGCGCCAGAATACGTGAGATAAAGATAACAAAGGTGTTCACCACGCCCTGGATCAGCGTCATGGTAACCATATCGCCATTGGCAATGTGGCTAATTTCATGTGCGATAACGGCTTCGGCTTCATCGGGACTCATGTTTTGCAACAAGCCGGTGCTGACAGCCACCAGCGACGCATCCCGGCGAGCGCCGGTCGCAAACGCGTTAATATCTGGCGCATGGTAAATAGCCACCTGCGGCATAGCGATCCCAGCCTGACGAGCCTGAGTTGCTACAGTATTCATCAGCCAGCGTTCTCTTTCATTACGGGGCTGTTCAATTACTTCCCCACCAACGGACTTTAACGCCATCCATTTGGACATCAGCAGCGAAATAAAGGAACCACCAAAACCAAACAGCAGAGCCATAATCAACAAGCCTTGAACGCTGCTTGACTGAATCCCTGTCAGGCTCAATACCAGCCCGAAAACGACCATCACAGCCAGGTTCGTCAGCAGGAAGAGCGCGATTCGCATCATAATTTTCTTTTAACCTCAGTTTAACAAAACGCACTATGCGATTACCCATATCGTATGGGTCTTACGGCTATTTTCAAGCATGCATACGTGCTAAGTCAGTAGAAAGACACAACTTTACATTTTACCGTATCAGACTGACGACTTCATACGCTTGTTAAAAAAACAGGCACAATTTCTTGTGCCTGTTGGATATTACTGTTTGGTCGCAGACTGTTCCGCTGGCTTGTCTTTTTCAAGACGCGCCAGGTCGAGCGCGATTTTCACCGTCTCATCGAGATACGGATCCGGCTCCTGGTAATCCTTCGGCAGATCGTCCAGTTTCTTCAGCGGCGGTTTACCTTCACGCTTCAAGCGATCGTTGATACGCGCCAGACGCAGGGCATCATCTTCGTTATTCTCTTTCTCACGCTGAGCGTAATTCAGAGACGCTATGTTGCGCTTATCTTTCAGGGCATTGAAACGAGCAATATCCTTCATGATGTACTGGAACTCAGGATCTTTAACGATACGCGCATTATGTTCTTTCAGTAATTCAGGACCAAACGGCGTTAAATTATCTGACTTCGCATAGGTTGCAGCATCAACGCTATCCCACGGTAAGGCGTTATCTTCGAACTTCTCACCGGTTTCAGTTTCTTCATTGCCTGTCGGCATGATGATATCCGGCGTCACGCCCTTACGTTGCGTGCTGCCACCGTTAACACGGTAGAATTTCTGGATAGTGTACTGAACGGAACCCAGCGCTGGCCATTCCGGACGCAGCATCTGATCGTAGATACGGTTCAGAGAACGGTACTGCTGCACGGTGCCTTTACCAAAGGTCGGTTCCCCGACGATTAACGCACGGCCGTAATCCTGCATTGCCGCGGCAAAAATCTCAGAAGCAGAAGCACTGAAACGGTCAACCAGCACCACCAGCGGGCCTTTATAGTAAACAACGCCGTCGGTATCACTGTCTTCGCGCACTTTACCGTTATTGTCGCGAACCTGAACAACAGGGCCAGAAGGAATAAACAGACCGGAAAGCGATACGGCTTCGGTCAGTGCACCACCACCGTTAGTGCGCAAATCGATGATCACGCTGCTAACATTCTGTTTTTCCAGCTTCTGCAGCTGAACTTTAACGTCATCCGTCAAGCCAACGTAGAAACCGGGAATATCGAGCACACCGACTTTTTCTTTGCCAACGGTTTTGACCGACATTTTAACAGCACGGTCTTCCAGACGAATACGTTCACGCGTTAGCGTAACGGTACGTGTCTTGGTGCCTTTACCGGCAGGCAGGATTTCAAGGCGAACCTTGCTACCCTTTGGTCCTTTGATCAGCGCGACAACGTCATCGAGACGCCAGCCAATCACATCAACGACGCCTTTACCAGCCTGGCCGACGCCAACAATACGATCGCCTACGCTTATCGCCTTGCTTTTGGCTGCCGGACCACCCGCTACCATTGAATTAATAACGGTATAGTCATCATCCATTTGCAGAACCGCGCCAATACCTTCCAGAGACAGGCTCATTTCGGTATTGAACTGTTCGGTATTCCGCGGAGACAGGTAGTTGGTATGCGGATCGATTTCACGCGCAAACGCCGTCATCGCCAGTGAGAACACATCTTCACTGTTAGTCTGCGCCAGACGGCGAATAGCAAATTTGTAACGACGGGTCAGCGTTTCACGAATTTCAGCATCGGTTTTACCGGTCAGTTTCAGGCTAAGTTCATCGAATTTAACCTTACCGTCCCACAATGCGTTTAGCTCGGCTTCGCTTTTTGGCCATGGGGCCTTGCTGCGATCGAGGTTAAACGTGTCGTTACCGGTGAAATCCATTGGACGCGCCAGCACGCTTAACGCGTACTGGTAACGTTCAAACCGGCGCTTTTGCGCCAGATTGTAGAGATCGTAAAAGACATCCAGCTTGCCCGTGCGCAGTTCATCACCGATGACGGTTTTCTTTTTAGCAAACTGCTCTATATCGCTCGCTAACAGCACGTTATGGCTGTAGTCGAGCAGATTCAGATAGCGGTCAAAAATTTTTGCCGAAAACGCCTGATCCAGATCGAACTGGCGATAATGAGAACGCGTAAAACGCGATGTGACACGTTCGCTCACCGTCGCGTGCTGCGTTTCTTCCTTCAGTATGGGGAGTTGATCGGCACGCGTGATGTCTTCCACAGCGAGTGCCTGGCCTGCTAATGCAAGCAGACCAGCTAACGCAGTAAGCCTAAAAAAAGTGTTCATGCCAGGCCAGGCCTCCGTTTCAGAACACCAAGTGTTCTGCGCGTACAATCAAAGACATACCCGAATTCAGCTGTACACGGACGCCATCTTTGGTGATTTCTAATACGGTGGCATCCATCGCATTATTACCTGCTTTCACCTTTAAAGACTGCCCTACCTTCAGCACTGAAATATCAGACACTGGGGTATGCTGTTCTTCGCGAGGAGCACGCGGTGCTTGAGCGGCCGGTTTTTCAGCGCGAGGTTTACGCTCTGCACCTTCTTTACGACGCGGAGCAGGACGCGGCTTACGCTCGCGACGCGGTGCGCCGTCTTTTTCACCCGCAGCAGCTGCCGCTTCGCGTTTTTTCGCCTGTTGCTCGGCACGCTGTGCCTGAACGCGGGCTTTTGCCTCTTCAAGCTGTTTGCGCGCATGTTCGACGTGTTGCTCATCCAGCTCACCGCATGGGTTGCCGTCGAGATCGACACGCGTTGCGCCCAGCTTAACGCCATACAGATAGCGCCAGCTTGAAGTGTAGAGACGTAAGGCAGAACGAAGCTGTGTCTTGCTGAGGTTCATTTCACCCTCAACACGCTCTACCAGATCCTGAAAAATGCCAATTTTCAGCGGGCGCGCTTCGCCTTCCGCACTAAAACATTGCGGGAAGCGTTCGGCCAGAAACGCGATAACTTCTTTACTGCTATTCAACTTAGGTTGATTTTCCATGAAATTTCCTGATTACAACGGACGTAGCCAACAAGCGCAGGCATGAACAGGCGTCATTATAATGACGTCATCAGTAATTGCTACGTTATCCGTTGATTATCCTGCGACGGTCGCAAAGAATTTTTTGTAATCCGTCATTGCAAGCACGGTTTCAAGCTGTGCCACAAGCGTACGCAGCCCCTGTTCATCCTCTTCAGTAAAGCGGCCAAACGCTGTGCTATCAATATCCAGCACGCCGATTATCTGATTTTCAACCATGATTGGCAGGACGATTTCAGCATTGCTGGCGGCATCGCAAGCAATATGCCCGTCAAAGGCGTGAACGTCTTCAATGCGCTGAACCTGGTTCTGCGCCACCGCTGTACCACACACGCCACGCCCAACAGGGATACGCACACAGGCGATCTTTCCCTGGAAGGGACCGAGCACCAGCGTGTCGTTTTCGAGCAGATAAAAACCAGCCCAGTTCACTTCTGAAAGACGTTCGTACAACAAGGCGCTGGTATTTGCCAACGTTGCCAGAAAACTGGTTTCACCTGCCATCAATGCGCGAAAATCACGGTTCAGATCCGTGTATAGCTCTATTTTGTTCATTATGTAATCACTTAGTTGTCTTACTTAAAACTGCAGCCTACTAAAATAAACATTAAATGCGTTAATGCTCAAGATCATTCCCGTCATGGGTTAAGATAACATTACTCTAACACTTTGATCCGCGATACATGGCCCTAAATACTCCACGCATCAAGCCATCCAAAAAAATAGCGATCAGGTCCGTCGGTGAGGCGCTACCCCGTGCGCACTACCAGCGTTGCCCCGAATGCGACATGCTATTTAGCTTGCCGAAAATGCGTTCGCACCAAAGTGCATACTGTCCCCGCTGTCAGGCAAAAATTCGTGACGGACGCGACTGGTCATTAACACGGCTGGCGGCAATGGCCTTCACCATGCTGCTGCTGATGCCTTTTGCCTGGGGAGAGCCGCTGTTACACATCTTTTTATTAGGCATTCGTATTGACGCCAATGTGGTTCAGGGGATCTGGCAAATGACCCGCCAGGGTGATCCACTCACCGCCTCCTTCGTGCTCTTTTGCGTGATGGGCGCGCCGATAATACTTGTCTCGTCCATTGCTTATCTGTGGTTAGGCAACATTCTCGGTATGAACCTGCGCCCGGTCCTGCTGATGCTGGAAAGGCTCAAAGAGTGGGTCATGCTCGACATTTACCTGGTCGGTATCGGCGTCGCGTCGATCAAAGTGCAGGACTACGCTTTCCTGCTGCCGGGCGTGGGACTGTATGCTTTTCTTGCGCTGGTGATCCTCAGTATTCTGACGCTGTCGCACCTCAACGTGGAACAGTTGTGGGACCGTTTTTACCCGCAAAGACCCGCACGGCGCCCCGATGAACAGCTTCGCGTGTGCCTCGGCTGCCATTTTACAGGCTATCCGGACACCCGCAGTCGCTGCCCGCGTTGCCATATTCCGTTGCGCTGGCGCAGGAATCAAAGCATACAAAAGTGCTGGGCCGCGCTGCTGGCCTCGATTGTCCTGCTGCTGCCTGCTAATCTGCTGCCCATCTCGGTTATTTACGTTAACGGATCCCGGCAGGAAGACACGATCCTGTCCGGCATTATGTCGCTGGCAAGCAGCAATGTTGGTGTCGCGGCAATCGTCTTTATCGCCAGTATTTTGGTGCCTTTCACCAAAGTGATCGTGATGCTTACCCTATTGATTAGCATCCATTTTAAATGTGAACAGGGCTTACGCACGCGCATTCTGCTACTGCGCATAGTGACGTGGATTGGCCGCTGGTCAATGTTGGATCTGTTTGTTATTGCCTTAACCATGTCGCTGATTAATCGCGACCAGATACTGGCTTTTACTATGGGACCGGCTGCGTTTTATTTCGGCGCAGCGGTAATTTTGACTATTCTTGCTGTGGAATGGCTGGACAGCCGCTTACTTTGGGATGCACATGAGTCAGGAAACGCCCGCTTCGCAGACTGAAGCGCAGATTAAAACAAAACGCCGCATTTCTCCATTCTGGCTGCTACCGTTCATCGCCCTGATGATCGCCGGGTGGCTGATCTGGGGAAGCTATGAAGACCGCGGCAACACCGTTACCATCGACTTTATGTCTGCAGATGGTATTGTGCCGGGCCGGACGCCTGTTCGCTATCAGGGTGTCGAAGTTGGCACGGTGCAGGATATCAGTCTCAGCAAAAATCTGCGTAAGATTGAAGTTCGCGTCAGCATCAAGGCCAGCATGAAAGATGCCCTGCGTAAAGATACGCAGTTCTGGCTGGTGACGCCAAAAGCCTCGCTGGCAGGCGTTTCCGGCCTCGACGCACTGGTTGGCGGAAACTATATCGGAATGATGCCCGGAACCGGAGAGCCGAGAGATCATTTCGTCGCCCTGGATACGCAGCCCAAGTATCGCCTGAATAACGGCGATTTAATGTTGCATCTGCATGCACCTGACCTCGGCTCCCTGAACAGCGGCTCGCTGGTATATTTCCGCAAAATACCGGTAGGCAGGGTATATGACTACACCATTAACCCCAATAATCAGGGCGTAACCATCGATGTGCTCATTGAGCGCCGATTTACTAATCTGGTCAAAAAAGGCAGCCGTTTCTGGAACGTGTCTGGGGTCAATGCGGATATCAGCCTCAGTGGGGCGAAGGTTAAGCTGGAAAGTCTGGCCGCACTGGTGAATGGTGCCATCGCCTTTGACTCACCGGAAGATTCACAGCCCGCTGTTGCCGACGATACATTTGGTCTGTATCAAGATCTTGCCCACAGCCAGCGCGGCGTGATCGTCAAGCTGGAATTACCCAGCGGTGATGGGCTAAAAGCAGGGTCCACATCGCTGATGTACCAGGGCCTGGAGGTCGGCGAACTGACGAAACTGGAACTTATCCCAGGAGGCAAAGTCACCGGCGAAATGACGGTGGATCCGAGCGTCGTCTCGTTGCTGCGGGACAATACGCGCATTGAACTGCGCAGCCCCAAATTGTCGTTGAGCGATGCAAACCTCAGTTCGCTGTTAACCGGTAAAACCTTCGAACTGGTCCCCGGCGAGGGCGAACCTCGCAGTCAGTTTGTAGTAGTTCCCGGCGAAAAATCCTTATTGCATGATCCAGGTGTGATGACGCTCACCCTGACTGCACCGGAAAGCTACGGCATTGAGGCGGGTCAACCGCTGATCCTGCATGGTGTCCAGGTTGGACAAGTGATTGAACGTACGCTGTCCAGCAAAGGCGTTTCCTTTACTGTTGCCATCGAACCCCAGCATCGCGACCTGGTACAAGGTGACAGCAAATTTGTGGTCAACAGTCGGGTTGACGTCAAAGTAGGCATTGACGGCGTGGAGTTCTTAGGAGCCAGTGCCAGCGAATGGATTAGCGGCGGTATTCGTATTTTACCCGGCACCAAAGGTGAAATGAAAACCAGCTATCCGCTTTATGCCAACCTGGAGAAAGCGATTGAAAACAGCCTGAGCGATCTGCCGACCACCACGCTCAGCCTGCGCGCCGAAACGTTGCCTGACGTTCAGGCCGGTTCAGTGGTGCTGTACCGTAAATTCGAAGTGGGTGAAGTGATTAGCGTGCGCCCTCGCGCCGATGCGTTTGATATCGACCTGCACATCAAACCGGAATACCGCAACCTGTTAACCAACAACAGCGTGTTCTGGGCAGAAGGCGGCGCAAAAGTTCAACTTAACGGTAGCGGACTGACCGTACAGGCTTCTCCGTTATCTCGCGCGCTAAAAGGGGCAATTAGCTTCGACAACCTGAGCGGTGCCAGCGCCAGCCAACGTAAAGGTGACAAGCGGATTCTGTACGCTTCTGAAACCGCCGCACGTGCGGTAGGCGGCCAAATTACCCTGCACGCCTTTGACGCCGGTAAGCTCGCCGCGGGCATGCCAATTCGCTATCTTGGCATCGATATTGGTCAGATCCAAACCCTGGAACTCATCACCGCACGCAATGAAGTGCAGGCGAAAGCGGTACTGTACCCGGAATATGTCCAGACCTTTGCGCGCAGCGGGACACGCTTCTCGGTAATTACCCCGCAAATCTCTGCAGCAGGTGTTGAGCACCTCGATACCATCTTGCAGCCTTATATTAACGTGGAGCCGGGTCGCGGGAATCCACGCCGTGATTTTGAGCTACAGGAAGCCACTATTACCGACTCGCGTTATCTTGATGGCCTGAGCATCGTGGTCGAAGCGCCGGAAGCCGGGTCGCTGAATATCGGCACTCCGGTTCTGTTCAGAGGTATCGAGGTGGGTACCGTCACCGGGCTGACGCTGGGTTCGCTTTCTGACCGCGTAATGATTGCCATGCGCATCAGCCAGCGCTATCAGCATCTGGTGCGTAATAACTCCGTGTTCTGGCTGGCATCCGGCTACAACCTCGACTTCGGCCTGACCGGCGGCGTGGTGAAAACCGGGACCTTTAATCAGTTCATTCGCGGCGGTATTGCCTTCGCCACTCCACCGGGTACGCCACTGGCACCAAAAGCACAGGCTGGAAAACACTTCCTGTTGCTGGAAAGCGAACCCAAAGAGTGGCGTGAATGGGGAACCGCCCTGCCGCGTTAATGACCCTCCTGCTCCGGCGTACTCGCGCCGGAGCAAATATGCTACACTGCGCGCCTGTTTTTTTTCCGGTGGTACCAAGTGGCTTATTTTCCTGACGCCTTTCTGACTCAAATGCGGGAAGCAATGCCTTCCACGCTCTCTTTCGATGATTTTCTCGCCGCCTGCCAGCGTCCGTTACGACGCAGCATTCGTGTCAATACGCTGAAAATCTCCGTTGCCGATTTCCTCGCCTTAACGGCACCTTACGGCTGGTCGCTCACGCCGATCCCCTGGTGTGAAGAAGGGTTCTGGATCGAGCGTGACGAAGAGCAGTCAGTCCCACTGGGCAGCACCGCCGAGCATTTAAGTGGGCTGTTTTATATTCAGGAAGCCAGTTCAATGCTGCCGGTTGCCGCGCTGTTTGCCGAAGGGAATACTCCGGATCGGGTAATGGACGTAGCCGCCGCGCCGGGTTCAAAAACCACGCAAATCGCCGCAAAAATGAAGAATAAGGGCGCGATCCTGGCCAATGAGTTTTCCGCCAGTCGCGTTAAAGTGCTGCATGCCAATATCAGCCGCTGTGGGATCGCTAACGTTGCCCTCACCCACTTTGACGGACGCGTATTTGGCGCAGCGTTGCCAGAATCTTTCGATGCCATCCTACTGGACGCACCGTGCTCCGGTGAAGGCGTGGTGCGTAAAGATCCCGATGCGCTGAAAAACTGGTCCGTCGCCAGTAATCTTGAGATTGCCGCCACCCAGCGCGAACTGCTCGACAGCGCATTTCATGCTTTACGCCCTGGCGGCACGCTGGTGTATTCCACCTGTACGCTGAACCGTGATGAAAATGAACTCGTCATGCAGTGGCTGCTAGAAACCTATCCGGACGCCGTGGAGTTTCTCCCATTAGGTGATTTATTCCCGGATGCTGAACGCGCGCTGACGCCAGAAGGTTTTCTGCATGTCTTCCCGCAAATTTACGACTGCGAAGGATTCTTTGTTGCCCGTTTGCGAAAAACAGCCGCTATCCCTCCTCTGCCTGCCCCTAAATATAAGGTCGGCAATTTCCCGTTCAGCCCATTGAAAGGTCGTGAAACCGCACAAATCACCGCGGCGGCAAACGCCAGCGGATTACAATGGGAAGACAATCTTCGCCTCTGGCAGCGTGATAAAGAAGTCTGGCTATTCCCTGTTGAGATTGAATCACTGATTGGTAAAGTGCGGTTTTCCCGCCTCGGGATTAAGCTGGCTGAAACCCACAATAAAGGGTACCGCTGGCAACATGAGGCCGTCATCGCTCTCGCCAACCCACATCACCGCAACGCGTTCGAACTGAACCTTGAAGAAGCAGAAGAGTGGTATCGCGGCAGAGATGTCTACCCGCAGACCGCGCCTGCCAGCGACGACGTGCTGGTCACCTTCCAGCACCAGCCGATTGGGCTGGCAAAACGGATTGGTTCACGGTTGAAGAACAGCTATCCACGCGATCTTGTCCGGGATGGCAAACTCTTTACAGGATAACGCACGTTTTTACTGGCGCTTTTGCTCACGTTGACTACGCTGAAAAATGGACGGCCTAACTGGTCGTACCACAACCAGCAAATTGACGGAGAGCACGATGATGAAAACCAGTGTGCGCATTGGCGCTTTTGAAATCGACGACGCCGAGTTACACGGCGAATCGCCGGGAGACCGAACGTTAACCATTCCGTGTAAATCCGATCCGGATTTATGTATGCAACTGGACGCCTGGGATGCCGATACTAGCATCCCGGCCCTCCTTAATGGCGAACATTCTGTTCTATTCCGCGAGCACTACGATCGTAAGTCAGATGCCTGGATCATGCGTTTTGCCTGATTCAAAAAGAACCCGTCGCCAGACGGGTTATTTATGTCTTCATTTCCCCCACGCAGTAACCTCTTCTACACTATCGGTACGGCAGTATAATTTGGGGATGGAATGTTCACGCTGGTTCTTTTTGTTTGCTACCTGGATGGCGGTTGTGAAGATATCGTGGTCGATGTCTACAATACGGAACAGCAGTGCCTTATTTCGATGGACGATCAGCGGATTCGCAATGGCGGATGCCTGCCAGCAGATGGCTACATCGACAGCTTCTGGCGACCTGCGCAGGAATATAGCGATTTTTGATTATTGTAATTGCACCATCGTTAGCTCGCCGCCGAATACCGCACCGGTATCGATATAGTGCAGGTTATCAACGTCCAGACGATGGCGCAGCGGCGTATGACCAAACCAGAAATGGTCCGCGCCACCAATTCCGCCACTTTTGTTCATCAACCGCGAGCGATCCCACAATACCCGCTGTAAATCGACATGCTTTTGCCATTGATATTCATCATCCGGGTAATCGGCATGGGCAATAACATGCACACCATTCTGACAGCGCAGTTCCACAATCCAGGGTAATTGCTGACACGCCTCAAGCGCATGCCTCGCCGCCGGTTGCACGGCATGGGTAAACCACTCTCCCCCGTTCATTTGCCACAGCAACTGTTCTCCCGTTGTCAGCGCATCCAGCGCCATCTGCTCATGATTCCCCCTGACCGCTACCATCCAGTTTTTACGCAATAACACCAGACAGCGCAAACTGTCTGGTCCACGGTCAATCACATCACCGACTGAAACCAGCAGATCCTGCCACGGATCAAAACGGCACTGGCGCAATTTAGCCATCAACATGGAAAAACAGCCGTGGAGATCCCCCACCACCCAGACGTGGCGCCAACGCGTACCTTCTATTCTCTGGTAGACAGCATCAGGGTGTTCCATTCGACCTCCCGGATAGAGCGATCGCCCTTATAATAATTTAACAATAGCAGCAAAAAAGCCTGGACGATTGAGGGGCGGAGTATGGTATGGTTTGGGAAGAATACAGCATGCGACACGCAGTGTTTTGTCCTGGACGGCATCGTATTCGACAGATAAAAAGAGACCGAATACGATTCCTGTATTCGGTCCAGGGAAATGGCTCTTGGGAGAGAGCCGTGCGCTAAAAGTTGGCATTAATGCAGGCTAAGTTACCCTGCCATTTAAGAATAGATGACAGCGCCAGGTTTTCCAGTCCGCGACCAAAGTGGCCTGAAAAAAAGGACGATTGTCACCCGCTAGAATGCAAAAACCGCAAGTTCTGCAGCCAGAACGTTGCGGTTTTTTATTGGAAATCAGAAAGCTACATCTGACAATTAACAGAGCTTTTCTGCACGCTCAATAAACGGGGCCAGGCTCATTTTGTCGCCAGGCTTTGCCGGATCGTCAATCTGGATAATGTCGATCGGTTTGGCGGTCGTTTTACCGCTTGCTACCTGCTGTCTGGCAATATCGTTCAGCGGGTATTGCACCAGCGTGCTGGGGTTGATGACATACAGCGCATTACCCGGTCGGCACGTCAGCATCACTTCTTCGCGATTAAACGCCCACTTGTCTTTGCCAACCTCAAAGCGACTGACGGTAATAACCTGCGGCGCGGCCAATGCAGCTCCTGAACTTGCCAGCAGTAACACAGAGATAATCAATTTTTTCATACGTTTTGCCAGTCCATCAGAACGGTTCCAGGGTTGCAAACAGGCTGACGATTGCCAGCACGACGGCCCCTATTCCCCATTCAATCTTAGTCATCCAAATAAAATAGAGAGTCATGCAGCGATTATCCTGCTGCATACGTGGTACGAGAACATACCGGTTCGCCAGCGCAATCGCCACCATTAGCGCGACCAGCACACATTTTAACAACAGAAGTTGCCCATAGGCTGCATGCCAGGGAAAGGATAATCCGACAATAAACAGGCCGTTGGTGATGCCCGTCAGCAAGACGCCAATTACGAAAAGATGCCCAAAGCGGGAAAAACGCATCATGGTGGCGATCGCCTGTTGTTGCCAGCGGCCTTGCGCCATTCTCATACAGTAAAGAACGGGCAGCAAGCCGCCAAACCAGGCAGCGGCGCAGACCAGATGCAGAGCGTGATTAAGCTGCTGCACCGCCCGCGTTGCGCCGTCATGCAGCGTCGCATGTCCGACACCGGCTAATAAAATACACTGCGCAATCGTCAGCATCAGCAGCAGTCGTGACATACTGCGCGGCACAATGAGGGTCACCACCAGCGTAACCAGAGCGAGGATAATTTGCCACAGCCATACGCCGCCAAACTGCGTTTGCAGGACTGCTCCCCATATATCAACGGAGAAAACATCCTGCCAGCCGGACCCCATTAATCCCCCCTGGACAGCCAGCATCAGCGTCGCGCTGATAAAGCTCCACATCGCAGCATGGCGTTGCAGGCGCATAAAACGGCGCATCATTAAACGTCGTACCGAAACAGGTGCCAACCAGGCGCCGTACAGCGCACAGCCAAATACCAGCATTAAAGAGGTGAAATGGATAAACCGCAGCGTAACCCAGGTGAATGCCAGCATCGTTTTATTTCACGCTAAAGGTATAGTGTCCTTTGGTTTTGTGACCGTCTACCGACACAACGTGCCAGTCAACCGTATATTTTCCGGCGTCCAGCGATTGTTCCACAGGAACGATCAGTTGCGTCTTATCCTGCTCATTACGCGTCGCCTTACCCGTTTTAATCGGCTGCTGCTGTGGGCCTGTCAGCGTTGCACCGCTGAATGCAGGTTCAACGCCCTCTGAAAAATTCAGGGTCAGCGCCTTAGGAGACGCGGTAATCTGCGCATTCGCCGCCGGATTTAGTTGCGTCAGGTGTGCATGTGCCAGTGCGGCAGGAGAAATCAACGTGGAGACGAGAGCGATGAGAGCAAAGCGAAGTGAGGATGCAGATGAAGCCATATCAACTATTCCTTTTTGTTATGTCTAATCTATAGAGAATAACCTTCTACAATGAACGAGTCGAGAATCATCAATTCAGGCTTGCCATTAGCGCACACTCTTAGTAACTTTTGCGCGCTACGGGATACCTATAAGGAGAAACGCATGAATCTGGCCAAACTCGAACAATCTGAAATGGATAAGGTCAATGTTGACCTGGCCGCCGCTGGTGTCGCCTTTAAAGAGCGCTATAATATGCCTGTTTTTGCCGAAGTCGTCGAACGTGAGCAACCCGCACACCTGCGAGACTGGTTTCGTGAACGGTTAATTGCGCATCGTTTAGCGTCCGTTTCCCTCTCACGTTTACCTTACGAGCCGAAAGTTAAATAAACCTTATAATACGTTACGATTCCTTACATGATGACTGCTACAGTATAAGTATATTCTTAATCTATACTTTAGAGATGATTGTAGACACTATGAAAAGGAAGTCATTATGTCACACTGGAAAATTGCCGCAGCGCAGTATGAACCGCTTCAAACCTCACTAACTGAACACGTCGCCCATCACCTGCAATTCATCAGGGCGGCGGCCAAATGCCAATGTGAATTGCTGGTTTTCCCCTCCCTTTCTCTATTAGGTTGTATGGATGAAAGCGATGAGCTGCCAGCCCCACCCGATGAATCTCTGTTGCAGCCCCTCGCCCACGCCGCGGCGACGTATCGCATGACCATTATTGTGGGATTGCCGGTTGAACATAACGAACGTTTTGTGAAAGGTATGGCGCTTTTTTCGCCGTGGATGACCGCCCCCTTAATGTTCCACCAGAGCCATGGGGCTTGTATTGCCAGACAGCGAAATACCATTAGCGTTGTCGACAGCCAGCCAGAAGGCATCGATATTGATCCTGCGTTTTCACTGTTTACCACCTGCCAGTGCGTCAGCGAATCTGAACTTCTCTCATCAACCTCTCGCCTGCAACGTTTCTCGCATCAGTTCGCCATTGCGGTACTGATGGCCAATGCGCGCGGAAGCAGCGCATTATGGGATGAACGGGGCCGTTTAATTGTTCGCGCGGACAGCGGCTCACTGCTCTTAACCGGCAAGCGCACCTCTCAGGGTTGGCAAGGCGATATCATTCCATTACGCTAGGCGTTTTCGGCCAGGAGCATGGCATGCTGCGCATAATAGATACAGAAACCTGCGGTCTGCAGGGAGGCATTGTTGAGATCGCATCTGTCGATGTGGTTGATGGCAAAATTGTGAATCCGATGAGCCACCTGGTGCGACCCGACCGCCCCATCAGCCCGCAGGCAATGGCGATACATCGGATTACGGAAGCCATGGTGGCGGATAAACCGTGGATTGAAGACGTCATCCATCATTATTACGGTAGCGAGTGGTACGTCGCGCACAACGCCAGTTTCGACCGTCGCGTATTGCCGGACATGCCTGGGGAATGGATTTGCACGATGAAGCTGTCCCGCCGCCTGTGGCCGGGGATAAAATACAGCAACATGGCGCTGTATAATTCCCGCAAGCTGAGCGTACAAACCCCCGTTGGTTTGCATCAGCACCGCGCGCTATACGATTGCTACATTACCGCGGCACTGCTGATCGACATCATGAACACCTCAGGCTGGTCGGCAGAGCAAATGGTCGAGATCACCGGTCGCCCTGCGCTGTTAACCACATTTACCTTTGGTAAATACCGCGGTAAACCCGTTTCCGAGGTGGCAGAACGCGATCCGGGCTATCTGCGCTGGCTGTTTAATAACCTTGACAGTATGAGCCCGGAACTGCGGTTAACATTGAAGCACTATCTGGATAACGCCTAGACGGCCGCGTTGCCGGGCAACGTCCCCTGAGCCAGGCCAATCAAAAAGGCGAACTCAAGGGCCACACCTTCATAAGATTTAAAACGTCCGGACTTGCCGCCGTGACCGGAGTCCATATCCGTACACAGCAACAGTAGATTGTCGTCCGTTTTCAGCTCCCTCAGTTTCGCTACCCACTTTGCCGGTTCCCAGTATTGCACCTGGGAGTCGTGAAGCCCGGTGGTGACCAGCAGATGCGGATAAGCCTGTGTGGTGACGTTATCGTATGGGCTGTAGCTTTTCATGTAAGCGTAATATTCTACATCCTGCGGGTTGCCCCACTCTTCAAATTCTCCGGTGGTGAGCGGGATCGACTCGTCCAGCATCGTTGTGACTACGTCAACAAACGGCACTTGGGCAACCACGCCATGAAATAACTCCGGACGTTCGTTAATGGCGTCCCCCATCAGCATTCCACCCGCGCTTCCTCCCATGCCGTAGCAGAGTGAAGCCGCTCCGTAGCCCAGTTTGAGCAGCGCGTCACAGACGTCGAGATAATCGTTGAAGGTATTTTTCTTCTGCAAGAATTTACCGTCTTCGTACCACTGCTGCCCCAGCTCGCCACCGCCACGGACGTGGGCAATAGCATATACAAAGCCGCGATCCAGCAGGCTCAAACGGCTGCTGCTGAAATCAGCATCCATGCTGGCGCCATACGAACCATATCCATATACCAGCAGTGGATTTTTCCCTTTTTGGAAATGCCGCTGATGATAAACCAGTGAAACCGGCACCTCTACGCCATCACGGGCGGTTACCCACACATGCTCGCTGCGGTAGTTTGTCGCATCAAAACCGGGGACATCCGTCTGTTTGAGCACCCGTCGCTCTCCGGTGTCCATATCCAGTTCAAATAGCGTGTCCGGTGTCGTCATGGATGAATAACCATAGCGCAGCCGCGACGTCTCCGGTTCGGGATTATAAGCAAGCCAGGTGACATAAGCCGGGTCGTCAAAGGCAATCCCAACCACTTCACGCGTCTTACGGTTGATCTGCCGCAGGCTGGTTAAGCCCTGCTGACGTTCTTCCACCACCAGCCAATCGGTAAACAGCGTAAACCCTTCCAGCATAACGTTTTCACGCGGCGGAATTAACGCTTCCCAGGTCTGTTCATCACGCACACGGGTACGGTACAGACCAAAGTTTTTACCCTGTCGGTTAGATCGCAGATAAAACGCGTGTTGATAGTGATCGAGGCTGTACTCATGGTCTTTACGCCGCGGTAAAAAAACCAACGGTTCAGCGTCGGCCAGCTCAGCGTCAAGCAGCAGAACCTCACTGGTGGTCGCACTGGCAATATGAATAACGACATAATGCTGCGAAGTCGTTTTGTGCAGACTGACATAAAACATATCGTCTGCCTCTTCATATACCAGCCTGTCTTCGGATGACGGCGAACCGATGGTGTGTCGCCAGACCTGATACGGCAGTAATGTTGTTTCATGCTTACGCACGTAGTAGAAAGTTTGCGAGTCGTTGGCCCAGACGAGTTCAGGCTCGACGTTGTCGAGGACTTCCGGATACCAGTTACCGCTTTGCAGATTGCGAAAACGCACACCATATTGCCGGCGCGAGAGATAATCCTCAGCCAGCGCCATGATGGTGTTGTCCGGGGAGATTGCCAGACCGCCCAGTGTATAAAACTCGCTGTGAGCTGCGCGCTGGTTTCCGTCCAGCAACGTATCCCAGGCATCCCACTCTTCGCTGAGCGCAGACTGACGCTGGTAAATGGCATACTCACAACCGGGCTCATAGATATGCCGGTAGCGATAACCGTTTTTCACGTAGGGAGCCGAAACATCCTGCGGGGGAATACGGTCGATAATTTCTTTCAGCACGCGATCCTGTAATGCCTGCTGTGAGGCCATAACCTGGCGACCATAAGCATTTTCTTGCTGCAGGTAATCGAGGACCTCTGGCTGCGAGCGCGTGTCATCTCGCAACCAGTAATAATTATCGACGCGGGTGTCGCCATGTTGCGTCATGGCGTGTGGAATACGAGGAGCGTTCGGTAGCATGTCATTGTTCTTTTGCTTAATCATCCTATAAGGGTGGCAAAAGTCAGCAATGATGCAAGCGAAATATGCTCCTGCGCCGTAACTATTTAGCCCGGCAATGCCTGTTTTTGTTGCTTAAGATCTTGCTCAATACCGTCTCGAACATCCTGCGGGATCTTTAACGCATCGCCCAGCGCGTTCAGATAGCTGCGCTCCATAAAGTGGTCGATATCAATCGCCGCACAGCTGAGGAAGTAGATTTCCAGCGCCTCTTCTTCGTTGCGGATCCCCTGTGCCAGACGCTGAGGATCCAGCGGTTGCTCAATGGCGCGTTCAATCAGGATACGTCCCTGGTCTTCTACTCCCGCTTCACGCAGCTGCTGATCGATGGCCGCACGCTCTTTTGCATTGATATGACCATCGCTTTTTGCCGCAAAAACCAGCGCGAGGATCAGGCGTTCAGTCCGCTCATCCACCGGCGTACTTTGCACGCCAAACTGCGGCTCATCCTGATGCGCCGTGCGGACTTTATCTTTGTATTTGTTCCATAACACGCTGCCAGCCACCGCGCCGCCACCAACGAGCAGCGCACTGGTGCCGTATTTGGTCAACAATTTGCGCGAGGATTTATTGGCTACCAGTAACCCCGCCAGTCCGCCTAATGCGCCGGGAACCAGCAATTTGCTCAGTCCCTGATCGCCCGAAGAAGACGCGGAAGATCCTTTTTGCCCAAGAAGAGATTGCAGTTGATTCAGCCAGTTAGCCATTTTGCCCCTCAAATACTGACGATTAATTATCACAGCGTACCCGAGGGGATGTCAGGAAGTGTCTATTGTAGCAAAAGATGCGCAAATACCAGGTTACTGCGCCAGATACTCTGCGCTGCCCGTTTTGCAATCAACCTTCACCTGATAGCGAATATCCGCACTTTTGCCGCGCACGGTAAGTGGTACCGTCCACTGCCCGTCTTTGCCGACAATGTCCTGTGGATTAACCCAGGCAACGGGATCGAGTTGTCCCAGTTTTTTCTGATCGTCAGCCCAGCGCACGATACGATTTTGCTGATAATCACGTTTCACGCTCGCAGCAATACCGTCGGCGTTCAGTCCCTCACACTTGGGAAACTGAACGGTCTTACTTTCCGTATTTGCAGCAAAGGTCGACACGCTGGCGGATAACAGCAGCAGGCTTAACAGCGTTTTTCTTTTATTCATTCTTTTCTCCTTTATCCCCTTCGTCCTTCAGGCCGCAGAAATGCAACGCGAAATCAGTTGGGTACAGCACAATGATTCAGGGAAAAGCATGGTACAAAACGCCGGGAGCGCAAGTCGGATCAGGCTGCTTGTGTGTCATCTCCGTCGGACGCCGTGTTTTCTACTGCCTGAGGCGACGGCAGTTTGCCGTTTTTCAGGATCGCACTTAGCACGTCTTTTTGCTCGGCCAGCCACAGAGAAAGCGCTTCACGCTGTTCATCTTCCAGCGCGACCGGCGACTGCTCCAGCCAGGTGTCTAGCAGGTCTGCTGTATCCAGCATTTTGTCATACGCATCGGCTTCCTTTTTGCTGGTAAACGACATTTTTTCCTCACCTTCCCGAATGACTACGTATTTAACTTCAACCGCCATTTTGCAGCCTCTTAAATTACCTGTAATTATGTACAGCATATTCTTTTTCAGCCGCAAAATCAACCTGGTAATAAAGACAGACGCAAACGTTTTCGTATATACTGCGCCCAGATAAAACAGGGGATTAATTTATGACGTTATTAGGCACAGCGCTGCGTCCGGCAGCAACGCGAGTGATGTTATTAGGTTCAGGGGAACTGGGTAAAGAAGTGGCGATTGAATGCCAACGCCTGGGTGTAGAAGTCATCGCCGTGGATCGTTACCCCGACGCACCAGCGATGCACGTAGCCCACCGTGCGTACGTGATTAATATGCTGGATGGCGAGGCATTGCGCGAGGTTGTCGAGCGCGAAAAACCCCATTATATCGTGCCAGAAATTGAAGCTATTGCGACGGATATGCTGGTAAAACTGGAACAGGAAGGTATGAACGTCGTGCCTTGCGCGCGCGCCACACAGTTGACCATGAACCGTGAAGGCATTCGTCGTCTGGCTGCTGAAGAGCTATTATTACCCACATCCTCTTTCCGCTTCGCCGATAGCGAAGCCCGCTTTCGTGATGCGGTGGCTGAAATCGGCTTTCCATGTATCGTGAAACCGGTAATGAGCTCTTCCGGCAAAGGTCAGAGCTTTATTCGATCCGCTGAGCAGCTTACCGAAGCCTGGGAGTATGCACAGCAAGGTGGTCGGGCAGGTGCGGGACGTGTAATCGTGGAAGGGGTGGTGAATTTTGATTTTGAAATCACCCTACTCACCGTCAGTGCCGTTGACGGTGTGCACTTCTGCGCGCCGGTAGGCCATCGCCAGGAAGATGGCGATTACCGCGAATCCTGGCAGCCGCAGCAGATGAGTGAACTGGCGCTGAAACGCGCACAGGAAATTGCCCGCAAGGTCGTGCTGGCGTTGGGCGGTCACGGATTGTTTGGCGTAGAGCTATTTGTTTGCGGTGATGAGGTAATTTTCAGCGAAGTCTCCCCTCGCCCACACGACACCGGCATGGTGACGTTAATTTCGCAGGATCTGTCCGAGTTTGCGCTGCACGTCCGCGCGTTCCTCGGATTACCCATCGGCGCAATCCGACAATATGGTCCGTCCGCATCAGCCGTTATCCTGCCACAACTCACCAGTCAGAATGTGACGTTTAATCACGTAGAAAGTGCCGTTGGCGCAGGTTTACAGCTTCGTCTGTTCGGGAAGCCGGAAATTGATGGCTCACGTCGCTTAGGCGTTGTGCTGGCAACAGCTGAAAGCGTTGACGAGGCGGTTGAACGGGCAAAGAATGCTGCCGCACAGGTGAGCGTCGCAGGATAAAATATCGGGCCTTCTGGCCCGTTTTAAGGTATTCCGTCGGACCGAAAAGCGTCGTAGACTGCACCCCAAGATTGGTTATCCAACTGAATAAGGTGCAGTTTTTTTTGACTAAATCACAATATTCTCTGGAAACGAAACTGACGTTAGTTGACCGTATTCTCTCCAAAAAGGATCGGACCCTTCGCACAGCAAAACGTTTTGGATAAACAATTTTCGATAGGTGAAACCGCCGCCTGGCTTGCTATCCCGACTCAAACGGCTGTACTGCGCTAAAAGCAAAAAACCCGCTTAGTTTCCTAAGCAGGTTTCTTAAATATGGCTCCTCTGACTGGACTCGAACCAGTGACATACGGATTAACAGTCCGCCGTTCTACCGACTGAACTACAGAGGAATCGTGTGAACGGGGCGAATATTAGCGATGCCAGTTAGCATTGTCAAAGCCTGAATGGAGAAATGCGATCGTTTGCCGAATATTTCTTCATTTCGTTGCTTATTCAGACGCAACGGGTTGTTTTATAGACTTTTCCCGTTCCGGACGCGGATACTTCCATAACCATCGCCCGGTGATCATGCGCCAGTAAAACAGCGCAGCACGCACTGCCCAGTCGAAGAACATCCCCATCCAAACCCCGACGACACCCCAATCTAAGACGATCCCGAGGGTATAACCTGCCACCACGCGACAGCCCCACATGCCCAGCATGGAAACCCACATTGCAAAACGGACATCGCGTGCCCCCTTAAACCCGGAAGGAAGAACCCATGATGCCGCCCATATCGGCATAAATGCCGCGTTGAGCCAAATCAGAACAACTATGACCTCTTTTACATCCTGATCGCGGGTATAGAACGAGGCCATTAATCCGGCAAAGGGAGCTGATAACCAGGCTATGGCGGTTAAACCAATTGTGGATAGCCAGAATACATGCCGCAACTGAATCTCAGCCTGGGCAATCTGTCCATTTCCCAGACGCCGCCCGGTAATAATGGTGGAGGCAGAACCCAGAGCATTGCCGGGCAGGTTAATCAGTGCTGCGATAGAGAAGGCAATAAAGTTACCGGCAATGACGCTGGTTCCCATCCCTGAGACAAACATCTGAGTGAGCAGCTTACCGCCGTTAAACAGTACTGATTCGATACTCGCAGGAATACCGATCCCCATCACCTCCAAGATAATGGCAAAATTCAACGGCTTAAAATAGCTCTTCAGGGGAATCCGCAGCGCTGGGTTAAAACCAATCATCAATACCCAGATAATGGCGACAGCGCCGATGTAACGAGAAATCGTCAACCCCAGCCCAGCGCCTTCAAACCCCAGCCCTTGCCAGGAAAAAATACCGTAGATCAGGATACTACTGATGATGATGTTCAGTATGTTCATACCGCCGTTAATCAGCAGCGGTATTTTGGTGTTTCCAGCACCGCGTAGCGCCCCACTGCCGATCAACGCAATGGCTGCCGCAGGATAACTGAGCACCGTCAGTTCAAGATACGTTAGCGCCAGCGCTTTAACCTCAGGTGTCGCTTCTCCGGCAACGACATTAATGATCTGTTCCCCAAAGTAATGAATGATCGCGGCCAGCACGACGGCAAAAATTGTCATGATCACCAGCGACTGTCTGGCTGCGGCTCGGGCTCGACGACGATCGCGTTTTCCCAGACTAAAGGCCACGACTACCGTGGTGCCAAGATCGATGGCGGCAAAAAATGCCATGATGACCATATTGAAACTGTCGGCGAGGCCGACGCCTGCCATCGCTTCTTTGCCCAGCCAGCTTACCAGGAAGGTACTCAGTACCCCCATTAAGAGCACGCAGGTATTTTCCAGAAAAATAGGTACGGCAAGCGGGGTGATTTCGCGCCAGAATAGAACTTTATAACTCTTGCGTTTGGCGTACCAGGGCGTGCGGGAAACGACCTGGCGTAAGGCAGCGGAGACGTTCAAAATGGACCTTAATGAAGAAAGTTGAAACCTCATTTCAAATGATGCGGGAGAATCAAAAAAGCTGCAAAGTTTTTTCCATATAAAATGTCTGTAAATGCAACAAACTGTCGAGAGAAGCACCAATTGATACGCATTGAAGGAAATGGGGTTTGACAAAATATTTTTCGCCGCTAAGATAAGCCTCCACACCGATTCCTCTGTAGTTCAGTCGGTAGAACGGCGGACTGTTAATCCGTATGTCACTGGTTCGAGTCCAGTCAGAGGAGCCAAATTTAAGAAGCCTGCTTAGGAAACTAAGCGGGTTTTTTGCTTTCTGCGAATATCCATTGCATCAATTAACGATGCCTTTGGATGCCGCATTTATACCCTTGAAAATATTAGGCTTTTGATTCTTCAGAGCTTTTGGTCAGACAGCGAGTTATATATCAATATGAATGGTACCAACAGGGACTTAGCGAAAAACCGGCCTTGGTGGCCGGTTCGTCGTTGCTATCGTTGACTCAGGGCGGTTTAGCTTGCACCGCGCAATTTTTCTACTGCCTCAGAAAGTCGCCTTAACACCTAACATTACGGAAGAGTCACTGTAGCCCTGATCGCCCAGTTGCTGGCCCACGTTCCCCCACATAGTGATATTCGTTGTCAGTTGCCCTTCGACACCGGTCTTGATCTCACCGATATTTCGGCTACCCGCCAAACTAACCCGCTCACCGTTTAGTAAAGTGCCAAAGTCCGTTGTGTTGTGTACCCAGTTAACTTCCACAAATGGTTGGAATGACCGTCCCTTACCCTCGTCCTGTTTACTGTGACCATGACCATACAAGCGGGCACCAAGGCGAGTTTGAATATTTCCCTGACCTTCGCCTTCCACACGAGTACCATTGGTTTCTTTGAAAGAATCAGCTTTCACACCCATCCACGTTATCTGTGCTTTCGGCTGTACATATAGCGCATTACGCTTGCTCAAATCCTTCAGTTTCCAGCTGTAACCAGATTCCACTGACGTCGTAAAACCTTTCGACTTATATCTTTCTGCCGCCACGCCTACTCCAGAAACCGTATTATCAAACCAACTGTATTGTAACCAGCTATCAACGTATGCCCCTTCCTGGCTGTGACTATTCTGTAGCCAGGTGCCGTAAAGGCCTACGTTATATCCACTAATACTGCTGCTCGCCTTGTTTCGGTTGCGCTGGTTAACGGCGTTACTCTTCTGGTTTGCATAGCCGGCCATCACCCCAAAATGAAAACGATCGGTATTAGCGGCGCCCCACTGAACGATGTCACCGCCGACCTGCATTACATACCGATTAGCCTGAATATCAAGTTGACCGCTGCTGTCATGCTGGCGGGTATGGCCACCGATATTACGCTGCCACATACTGGTAACGTACTCTTCACCGGTCACGATATCCGTGTAGCGAGTTTCACCGAGACGATCCTGTAAGCGCGTGTGAAACAGAGTGTTTGCCGCAGCAAGGTTCATGCCATATAAACCAGCTTCAGGGCGTACCGCGTGTTCACGTGGAATCGGTACCGGAACAGATGGTTGGGGTATAACAGGCACGGCTGGCTCTTCCGCATCTGGCAGTTCTGGAAATGCCGGTTCTTCCTCTTCAGGCATTTCAGGAAGCGCAGGCGTTTCCGGTTGCTCAGCAGCGGGGTCTTCAGGTTGCTCTGTAACCGGTTCATCTGGTTCAGGCGATGGCGGTGTCAGTGCACTGCTGAGATACCAGTTAGCCTCTTTTGTACCTATTCCGCGATGCAGCGTGTAATCATAAGCCCCCGCAACAATGCGGCCATTTTGCTTAAACTCACCATAGGAATTACCGAGCACGGTAATAAGTTCAATGCCTTCCAGCGTTTCTGCCCCGACTCCACCAGCATTACGAATAGCAACATGAGTACTACCAGAGGTGTCGCCATGTACAACCATACGATCGGTAAGAGAGTCGTCATCTCCAAGTATGGTGTTCATGATAATATTTCCGTTGTTGCCATGGTAATCACCGGCAACAATGAGGGTCTTGAAGTCAGAGCCAGCAGTAAGAGACTGGAACACCCCACCGTTGATGGTTGGTACACGACCAGAATTAGTCAGTACTGAACCCTCGGTCTGACGACCCGCCATAAAGTTCAGGGTAGCGTCATTCAACGTCAAGTTGGTGAGTTCAGAATCACCGTTCATGTCCCAAACACTATTCTTGCCGTTGAAAGTTAAATTTATGAGCGGTCCGGCTGAAGGCGTGTATAGTCGCGTATCAACATCCCGGCGTACGCCTACTGTACTATAAGCTAAATCCGTTACCCCCTGAAAATAAGAGTCATCACCTGAGATAATATTAATAGCTGAGGGTTTCAGGGTGGAAGATGACAGATATGTAGTTTCAGATCTTATTCTACCCCATATATTTACCTTGTTATTATTTATAATATTTAATTCATTATCATAAGCGTGTAGTGTCACCTGTGAATATAGTGCGCTAACGTCCTTTTGTGAATTGTTATCTAAAAAAACTTTACTACCAAGAGAAACATCACCATTCACATTAACAGTAACTCCCCTTGGGCTAAACAAAGATACGTACCCCGTATCAGTAAGTATTGCATTTACATTCAGATTATCAACAACATAGTTTGTCCCGGCTTCAAATACAGGTAACACTCCCTCTCTACCATTATCTGTGTAAAGCAGATAAATATCACCCATGTAATTATATTCCGCACTCACTGACATTGCAGAACCGGAAAAAATTGCAGCAACCATCACTGCTATAAGTTTGCATGATGTTTTTAATTGACGAGCCATACTATCACCCTTGCGGCTGATAGTGGGGTTTGTTTTTTCTCGCCATAATCCTGAAGTTACACACACCAATCCGTATTTATTACACATAAGAAATCCACGCTAGATATAGTCACACAAAACAGACAATAGAATAGACAATTCGAATCCAAGCAAAGTGATTCAAAAGATAAATAGAAATACTCGTGGGTATATATTCCTATACACTGAGAACAAAACCAACTGAAATGGTCTTAAATAAAAACACAGAACAAACAACTAAATATAATTGCATTTAAAGTTTATAATCTCAAATTTAAGACCAAAGCAATGTACACAACCTTACGCATAGCCACTCCATGACAAAAACACCAAATGATCTGGGATGTTTTCAAGCTAAGTAATGGTTATTACAATGCCTTTTCACTTCACATACCAGACTCAATTTCACTCCACTTTGATTTCGGAGGGGAATAGGCAGAAAAATGACTTACAATCTCCTCAAGAGAATCAGAAATAAGTAACATGTCAGCATACATTTGCTGCATAAACCCATCACTTACCATTTTAGAAATCATTACTCTAAGCGGCTGATAAAATCCATTAACATCCAAAAATGCACAAGGTTTATGATGAATTCCTAGTTGCCCCCATGTCCATTGTTCAAATACCTCCTCCAGGGTACCGGCCCCACCAGGCAGCGCGATAAAAAATGATGAAAGTTCTGCCATTCTTTTCTTACGCTGATGCATATCATCAACAATTTGCAAATCTGATAAACCTGTATGTGCAATTTCACGTTTAACAAGGGCCAAAGGCATCACTCCAGTTACATGCCCTCCATGTTGTAATGCTGAATCTGCTATAGCTCCCATTAATCCAACACGGCCACCACCATAAACAATTTGGAAACCAGTACTCGCTAGATGTTTACCCACATTTCGAGCAGAATGCATATAAACAGGTAATAAACCTTCGGAGGAACCACAAAAAACACCTATAGACTTCATGATATTTCCTTATCATGGCTGAATCAGCTTTAGACAATAACTGTGCAATAACAATTAATGCCCCAGTAAAGGGGCATAGTAAAAAATCAAAATGCCATTTTAATACCTATTGTTGCCTGAGTATTCCTGAACCCCTCGGCACCAATCTGTTGGGATATATTCCCCCACAAATCAACACCATCACCCATGCTCCCTTCAATCCCTGTTTTCAATTCCGCAAGATTTCGTATACCCGCTTTACTGACGTGCATCCCATCAAGTGATGTGTCGAAATCGTGCGTGTTGTGAAGCCAGTTAATCTCAACAAATGGTGACATAGAGTGTACTTTGCCATCCTCCTCAGTATGTTTTTTACCTTTCATTGCCCCTTTGATCCCCAATCGACTTTGCACATTTCCCTCTCCAGAGAATGTCACTCGCGTACCATTGGTTTCAACATACTTATCCGCCTGCACGTTACCCCAAGTTATCTGCCCCTGAGGCTTTATAAAATACAACTGATTCGCACTCTCCCCCACTTTCCAGCTATAACCTGCTTCCACAGAGACAGTTACGCCATTGGAACGGTAAGTTTCTCCAGTAAGGGACTCTCCCTTCACGCTATTATTGAACCAATTATATTGGCCCCAAAGATCAACGTACACGCCTGGATTATCATCACCATCTTGCAACCAGGTACCATAGATTCCTGCACTGTAACCATTTACAGAACTTCTGGCAGAATAGTCGTTCATATGATTCCGCGTTTTACCGTTTTGGTTCGCATACCCCGCCATAACCCCAAACAGCCAGCGGTCCTGTCCATTGCTGCTCCAACGAACAACATCACTACCTAATTGAGTAACATATCGATTTGACCGCGTGTTGTTCTGCCCACTACTGTCGCGGGAGCGGAGATGTTCACCTGTTTGACGCAACCACAAACCAGACTGCTCATTCCTGTCTGAATCAACTCCTCGAGCTCCACCCATACGATCCTGCAACGTTATGTTGAATAACGAATAAGCAGCATAAAGGTTGTCCACATACGCAGCTGCTTCCGGTCTTACCTGCGCGACGATGGGTGCAGGAACAGGTCCTGGCATTTCTGGTACATCCGGTATTACAGGCACATCCGGTATTACTGGTACACCCGGTATTACAGGCACATCCGGTATTACAGGCACATCCGGTATTACTGGTACATCCGGTATTGCGGGCACCTCTGGTATTACCGGCACATCCGGTGTAGTTGGTGCAGGTTCCGGGTCAAATAAAACCGGCGGTTCGCCCGTTGAGCTTGTTAGATACCAGTTACCCGAATTCATCCCCTGACCTCGAACAAGATCGTAGTCATACGCCCCAGCGACAATACGCCCTTTTTTGATGAAATCCCCAGTAGACGCCCCGTTCACGGTGATTAATTTGATACCTTCTACAGTCCGAGCACCATTACCACCGGTATTGGTGACGAGTACTTTAGTGATTCCACTGGTGTTACCCTCCACAATCATTTGATCGCCGGGAGAGGTCGTATCACCGTTTAACACAACATCAAAACTAATCTCACCACCATTGCCATGGTAATCGCCGTTAACCTGTAACGTATCTCCGACACGTCTATTTGCATTAAGAGCAAACATTCCGCTGTTAACAATATTCTGCTCAAATGCGAAGGTATTTCTATTTCCCAGGAAAGCAATATTCCCACTATTGTTCACATCGGCAGTTAACCGTTGATCATTGGAAATTGTTAATCTACTGCTCTCATCGATATCAAGAGTACGTCCTGCTATTGTCGCCCGGTTAGAGAGATCGTCTTCCCAAAAATCACGTTGTAGATCGAGAATAGTTGCATTCGACAGATGTATAGACTGAAAACCATTGATCATCTTGCTGAGCTTTTCATCAGCCACTGCTTGGGTGACATTGCTCAGAATAAAGGTATTATGCCCGGCCCCACCTTCCAGATGCTCAACCGAGACGTTATTCCCCTGGATAGTCACAGTATCGTCACCATCACCGGTTTTAAGTATTCCATTGTGCAAACTGTTATCGGTAAACAGTACTGTGTCATTTCCTGCACCGGTATGAATCACACCTGAAGTTTTGCTGTTGCCTGTGTTGATCAGTATTTCATCGGAATCACTCAGCTCTACCGCCATGTCAGTCACAGAATGTGCTAGAATCTGGCCAGAATTCACCATCTGGTTTAAGGTACCTGAAACAAGTACAGCTTTGGAATTTTGGCCAGTGAGCACAGCCGAAGGGTTAATAAACAAAATATCCGTCGCATCGCTTTTCACCGCATTACCCGTTCCGGATACATCGATAACCCCTGAAACAACCAACGAGCCAGTGGTGTTGCTATATACCCCGGAGCCATCACCCAGAACATCAATTTTCCAGTTATCGCTGACTTCCAGACTACCTTCACCTCTTGAGCCATCCGCTGCGGATAATGCAATCCCTTTGCCCCCCGTGTTACTGGAGACAAGAATATACCCATGGGATAGCGAGTCGATATTATTCTCTGACAGTAAAGCTGCTCCAGAACCCGACATCTCAATGGTTGCACCATCAACCAGAACATTCCCGGAAGAGGACTGGTTAGTGATAATGTTTCCATACCCACCACTTTTCCCCGTAAGATGAGCATCTTCATTGAGCACAACACGTCCCGCATCAGCGTTTACTAGTAGCGCACTAGCACTACCGTCCACAGTGATCGATGCTGATGTATTGAGCGTTGCACCTTTAGCCACCTGAATGCCTGCGTTACCATCATTCACAGTTATCGAGCCAAATTGCCCCGCCGTATCAGGTGAAACCGTTGATCCTACGCCGCTCAGCACAATCGCAGTACCATCGCTCAGTTCAATATTGCCGGTGTTGATCAATTTCGCGCCGTTATTAACATTAAACAACACCACACTTTTGGCGTTATTGACATAAATATCAGCCGTATTAGTAAATAGAGAATCACCACGCCCTACAGCCACCCCATTAACATCGTAGCGGATGTTATCTATCACTACTGCCGTCGTTTTATCGCTGAGCGCCAGTTGCGAGGCCCCACTCATTTCCCCTCTTGCCCCACCTTCCACTCGTACTGCTGTGGATTTTTCACCGGTGATTGCGAAGTTAAGAGAATCCATATTTGCGTGAGAATTTTCGCCGCTTACTACCAATGCTGTGGAATTTTTACCGGAAGCTATCAACTTCTGATTGGGTTGAGTAGCCAGCGTCGAACCACTATCAATACGGATAAGCGTGGAATCATCGATAGAAATATCCAGCGGCTGGTTACCGCCAATATTTATGGTTGACCCCTCACCAAATGCGAAGAACCCGATTCCATTCACGCCACTATTGAAGTTAATGTTGCTACCTGCGGCGATATTGATACGACCGCCATCGATGGCATAAGCACCAATACCACCATCACCATTCAGGTTGATCTCTCCACCTTGCATATCAATCAGTGATCCAGCACCCTCAGCCATTAAACCGTAGCTACGAACCCCTTCCGTCCCCATACTGCCATTGATATTCACAATACCAGCATCGATAATCTTGGCCGACCTTCCACTTTCACCGGATAAGTTTTCAGTAGTGGCCTTCAACCCTACCTGATTGACACCATTAAGATTAATGGTGCCGTTATGTGTGAATTTACTCCCATCGCCAGCCTGAACGGCGAGATTTTGTAACCCCAATACCGCGCTGTTAACATTAATAACCCCTGTTTCGGTATTCGTCCCTGTTGCCCCGGCTGTGAGTTTTATACCCACTGAGCCCTGCGTTTCTGCGCCAATGGTAATCTTTCCTGCATTCTTAATTTTCGAAGCGCCACTAGCCATCACTCCGATACTACCAATAAGTGGGATATCCTTACCCCCCGCACCAGAGAGATACTGGGCAGTGCGACCGATATATATTTCCCCATCAGCGTTATTAGTGAATTCCGGCGCAACCCCAAAAGAACTCTTGCCGATTAACTCCACCCCCGTAGTCAGTGGAGAAAAACCATCTGCATTAACGGCGACATTGATTGTTCCGCTATTAGTGCCCTTACTACCCGTAGCATTGAGCGTTATGCCGCGTATCAATTGGTTAGGTAAATTCTGACGCGCCTGGTTTGCCGATCCTACATTGATAATGCCGGTGTTATCGACAGAGCTATTCGCGCCAACAAGCACACCACGAGCCGTAAACATATCAACAGGGGTGGAGGTATCAATTTCATTACCGTTGGTCAGAAACCCTACGTTCATAAGCCCATTATTTTCAAAGTGGCCGCCTGTATCCACTTTCACCAGGGCGCTAATAGCTGAAAGACTTGTCCCAGAATTAAATCCGGAAAGCACACCATCATTAACAATGGTTCCACCGCTAGAACCATAAAAAATGATATTACTGTTATTTACTTTCGCTTCGATGTCGCCTTCACGGGTAAGGCGAACTTTTGCATTTTCGCCATCTGCTTGTGCTAGCGCCATCGTCCCTGGAGCCAGAGTAACTTCATCACCGGCAGTGACCAGTGAGGAACTTTTATACACAGACTCCTCCGTTTTATAACTGTAACCATATGATAAAACGGTATTATAACTAGAGGCGGTGAGATTACCTTTTTTCAGTTGATCGATAACCCAGTTATTGTATACCCCCAGCGATGCAACATCTGTCACGGTGTGCGTCGTGGTATTCCCTTTTACATCAGTCACTTTAAACATTCCTGCATAAACAGGAACCTGAAAGCGCTGTGTCGACTCAACTTCTTGCCCACCTACGGCTGAAGCAGGGTAATAACCTAGGAATGCGGTGTTTTTAGAGTTCCAGACAATCTCGCTATTATTTCCCGCTGTACCATCGGCATAAAACCAGGATGACGTTTTTCCTGTTTCTCCCGCTTTTCCTACCAAAGCAAAATAGTTCTCGCTCGCGGAGATCCCTTTGGTTGGATCGCCCAAATCAAGTGTTAACGTTCCTCCTGAACTGGCTACTTGCCCCATTCTGGAATTGACATACTGCATGTCATGAATATCGCCGGTATTTACGTAATACGTGATTGCTTCACCTGTAGCCGGATCAATAGCCCATGAACCAGAATTGAAATTTGATGAGGTATAAACAGGAACCGAAATATATGAACCGGGGATATTGGTATCAGGTACCAGTACCGCCTCTGTCCTAGATCCTGTATTTAATCGCTCCCAATCTCTTGATCCCGAGACAATTAGGCCAAAATCAACCATTTCTTCGTACGTCAAAGATGTCTGGTTATTTTTACCTTTATTTATCGTCGCAAGCGACCCGCTAAGAGTATGAGATGCGCCATTAGAGACCTCAAAAGAGCATACTGCATTATCACAATCTACGGGGTTAAAATTTAAACTCGATACATCATTAGCATATACCCAAGCACTAGCTCCCAACGCCGCCAAAGCTGTTACTGTACAGATCGAACGTTGCCCACTTTTTTTCCTTGTGGTCATAAGTTCAGAAACGACAACCCAGCTTTCTGCTGCCTTATTCCATAAGACACGAAAGACACGATTCATTTAAACAACCTCGTAAAAATCAATTATATATAAACGCCAACCAACTTATAGAATATTTACTTTGGAAAAAATATACTAAGAGTGATTTATGATACCGATCATCTACTGGCAACATAAAAAGGTAAACAAAATGCATCTTAACTATTCTTAAATTTCCTTAAATGACATTACTAATATATTTAGTTAAATTTAAGAGTTAAAAACACAACATCAAAAACATAATCAAGATATTGTTTTTAAAGAGAATAAATTAAAAGCAAAAGAAGTAGCATGGAGCATACCAGAGATAGAAACATCTAGTATGCATTAGGGGAAAGAACGAGATTTTTAACGGTAGCAGAGAAATACGGGGCGTTTGCCTACTGAGAACATAAAACTATCTGAGCCCTGTGGTAGGACAGAATAAACGACATTTTTTTCAGGGTAGATGTAAAAATCCGGAAGTAATTCACTAATTGCCTCATCAGAGACAGAGTCATCATTTATAATATTATTCACTTTGACTGATGTAAAACTGAAAGAGTCTTTGTTTTCAGTCCATATATAAGATACATCCCTTCTGATTGCACCGATAACTTTATCATCTTTAGAATAAGTACCATTAACTGTGACGACGCCTGCTTGTTCATTCAAATTATACATAAAATCCAGCGTCAGGTTGGCACGGATATTATTGTGGTAAACAACTACTGAGGCTGAACATACTTCCGCATCATCCCCACTCTCTTTTTTCAGACTATAAAACCATGATAATGTTACGCCTGCGACAAACAGAATCAAACAATATACAACCACCGTCCTTTTAGTCACTTGTTATCTCCCGAAAATAGAGGGTGACGCATCCTGAATGTGAAGTATTCTCATAAGGTTCTTTACAGATGAATGCTGACAGGGCAGGCATTGAGCTGGATGAAAGAAAATAAATCCATGGATATTTCTTACAATCAACCCCTGTTTGCTTAATCATATTTTTGAATTTTGTAAAATTACCAAACCTTTTAATATCATCATTTTTGGATAAGAAATGACAGCCATTCTCTATTGAGTTAATGGTATATGTACTAAAGAAGTTTTTTTCTACGTCACTATTCCAGGAATGCTGAATTAATAAAACACCGAGACCAAATGATATTAGCATCAATATTAACGGTACAATGAGGTTATAGCTCCACCCTTTCTTATTATCAGTTTTCAACTGCAGGGTTTCAGTAACGGAAATTTCTGCTTCAGGGGAAAAATGTTTATCCTGGAGCTCATTTTTAACCGATTTTTCACTTGCTTCTGCTTCTGCTTCTGCTTCTGCTTCTGCTTCTTTAGGTAAAACCTTAGTAACCTTCACACTACTATCAATCTGGAAACCCTTTCGAGGAACTGTTGAAACCAGCGTATCATTGGTTTCTCCCGTTGTTCGTAGTCCACGACGAACGATTGATATATTCTGATAAAGCGTATTTGCCGGGACAAGCATCCCATCTTCAGCCCAGACGAAAGTGAAAAAATCTTTTTGAGGAACTATATTTGGAAAAGATTCCAATAACAGGACCAAGCAACGACTAGCTGGCGCTGTCAGCATTGCGCTCAGATCAGGGTTACTCACCGATACCAGCTGGTTTTTGTCTGGATAGAATTTAATATTATCGTTAATAATCCAGAACATATACTGACACCATAAATATAAATTAATAACATTATACTCTGTATTATTACGTTGTCAAAGCCACGTGAAAAAAATCTGAGTATGAATTAAGCGATACAATGCCACATCTAGCACATAAAATTTAATAAAGAATTACTAAGCGAGAATGATCTGCTCTTATATAACCCATGGATAACATTATTATTTAAGCCATCTATCAGATGGTTGCTTTCTGTTAATCAAAAATACTTTAAGGAATATTTTAATTATTCATCAAGGGGCATCCATCTTCACGATGAATACCCTAGTGTGAAAAAATAAGTCATTCTCGCGCATCGTCAGAGATAGAATTAATTCAAAAGAGTAATTGTTAAGCGTATAAATTTGGTCAGTATTCGCACGAACCTGAACTGTTCCAAATCTTGATAACCGCCTTCAACTTCAGATCTCATCTTTCCGGATAAGCTACTACGCAACTGCTCTGGAGTAACGGTAGATAGGTCGATAATGCCTCTATCTACCGCTAACACCTCATCTCGAGATTGCAAATTCCAGGCAAGAATATATGCTTCTGTACTATCCTCAATATCATCTATATTTTTCCCATACTTTCATCTTCTAAAGAAGCAATGGATATTTTAGAAAATACTAAAGCAATAGTGTGAAAAATGAAAAAAAGCAACAATAATTAAAAAAATGAGTTAAAAGGGTTTGATGCTTTCATAAATAATGTTAATTTCGCTGATGTAAGTATAAAAACCGGCTAACTATGTATCCGACTTGCGAAAAGGCACTCCCTTATTAATACAATTTCCCCAAGCATTCATTGTCCGAAAAAGTATTTTTAAATTTTTACACCCTAATTTTTCTAAGGCACTCAACTTCTGAGCGCTAATAGTTTTATGACTTATTTTAAACATAAACTCCATTTCTTTTGGAGTCATGCCATTGAATAATAAAAAAAGCGTATTTAATTCTGAACTTGACAACATCCCCTTTCCTTTACCCTGAATACATTCATAGTTCATAATTAAGTCATGGATATTTCTTAAAGGTAATGATTTTGAAATAACAACCTTTCTTGTCCTGCAGAAAGAAATGAAATTACTCTTGTGCTGGTATATTTCACTTTTCTTCAAAAGAAAAATTGAATCACATCCAGAGTCAAGAACGGTATCAAATTCAAAAAATGATTTTTTATTATAGAACAATAAAAAACAACGCAAACCTAAACCACAGTATTTGTCTTCAGATATTATATCAATAAACATTTTATTCAATACTCAAAAACCATTACTTCATCTTTGTTTGTAAATATAATAGATAATTACAGATTCAAACAAAATAGGATTTAAGAAGTTCCCTCGTTTCTTAATAAGATATAAGATTATTTTCCTAAATTTAAGATAGCATACTACAATTAAGGTTATTTAAGAGCATTTAAGAAACCCGCTTAAGAAAGCAAGCAGATTTTTTGCTTTCTATATATTGAACATTCAATACTCGCGATAATTCCAGCCCCCCCTTTCACAATCTATACAGTTCAAATTCTCTCGCGTCACATACCTTCAATAGCTTTACGCACATATTCTCATGCGTGGCCGAACACCGTACACCTCGAATGACCGAATGAACTGTCGGTAAGGTACAAAAAGGGTCAGTAGTTCACGCGAAGATATTATTTCAATCAACACGTTGGCCAGTCTGTCTGCATGTGATTCATCTAGCAAAGGAACCCAGAAAAAATAGAAATTCGGGTGTAAGATATAAACCGTTTCTCTCAGTACAGCTTGACGTTTACGGGCATCACACCTCTGCTCTCATCCATGAATAGTGAATCGCTGAACGTATCAATGTGGCCGCAACTACCCGCAAACTCGGTCATTAGAAATCGTAAACTTATGGCTGGCGTAAAGAACAACATCAACTCCTGACAAGCTCTGAGCAAAAGCAGGAACTTGCCGCCAAGAATACCAGACTCAAATACCTGCAGGCTAAATATGACAAAGAAATAACTATTCTCCAAAAGGCCCGACATACATCGCGAAGCCCTGAAGTTAAGTATATCTGGTGTCGACGTCACCATCTGCTGGACCGACGACAGCAACTCCGCCGGATCTGCAATATGTTACAAATGGCCCTACGGCGGCATAAACTACACAGTCGCATAAGCGAACTAGGTACTGTTAAGGCAATGCGTGCGCGGAAAACATCTTCCACTAGCTGAGTGTCAGAATATATCCACGGGGAAGGTGTTATCAGCCAGAAATGATAAGAGCTATGGTATTTAATTATATCGAGTGCAATTACAATCGGTGGCGTCGTCACAGTGCCCATGGTGATTCAAATTTGAAAACAAGAACCTTAATTACGGCCATGCCCACATAATGCAGGTAGGGTCAGTCATATCCGCTTCACGTCCTAAGATATTCGACAAGCGTTTTATGGCATCAGTTAGGGCAAGTATAGCGCTTCAACTGCCAGCAAAAATCTCACTTCGTCTTAGCGGACTTTGGTCTTCCAGCAGAGATAAATTATCTTTACCCATTTGAATGCCAAGGCCTAGATCGCTGATTGGTGATTGGTGATTGGTGATTGGTGATTGGTGATTGGTGATTGGTGATATTTTCCTCTCTGTCCATTACAGTACAACCTGGCCCAGTTTGATGAGTTAACCGTCTCTTAGCAGCCCATTCAATCAAGATCTGTCTGGAAAACCTGGCACTTTGCCATCACCACCGAAACCAAGTTTTTTGGCTACTTTGTTCTATCACAGATCGTTATATACCTATTCAGCAAATTGGTAGTCATTCTGGTGGTCTTGACAAGCAGTGAATTCAAGTTTAGCTTACTTATTAGCCAGTTATTGGCTACGGCGATCCCAGTCAGAGGAGCCAAATTTAAGAAGCCTGCTTAGGAAACTAAGCGGTTTTTTTGCTTTTATACTCCCGCATTTTCACGCGCTATCTGCAGAAAAGCCTGTACAGCCCCCTTATTCTCTTGTTGCCTGCTGATGAGCATCAGATTCGCCGACAGTTCCGGCGCATCCAGTGGGCGGTATACCAATCCAGGAATATTCACATGCTGCAGAGGATCGGGCACCAGCGCCAGCCCCTGGCCGGCGGCGGCGAGTGCAAGCACGCTTAGGGTACTTGCGGTGCAATGGGCGATATGCGGAGCATGGCCCATAATTTCGGTAAGTGCGGTGTAAAGCGACTCATCAGCCCCATGCGCGTCATAAAAAATGAGTGGCTGCTCGGCGAGCATATCGATTGTCAGCGACGCCCGTGCGGCCAACGGGTGGTCGTCAGCCATCGCCACTTGCCGGTGCCAGACACCGATCTGTTCAGCCATTAGCGCGGCATCATGGATTTTGTGGTGATCGGGGGTATAACCCACATCGAGCTGTCCCGTCAGGATAGCCTCGGCTTGCAACAACGGTGCGACTTCATTCACAACCAGTTCGGCATCAGGGTAAGTTCGGCGAAAAGCACGCAGATCGTTGGTGAGCTTGCCGCTAAAGACGGCATTACCGGCAAACCCCACGCGTACATGACCCGTTTCACCACGTATTGAGCGCTGAACGGTCAGTC
Organism: Citrobacter sp. KH_055_1; assembly: GCF_057838705.1. Classification (NCBI taxonomy): domain Bacteria; kingdom Pseudomonadati; phylum Pseudomonadota; class Gammaproteobacteria; order Enterobacterales; family Enterobacteriaceae; genus Citrobacter; species Citrobacter sp. KH_055_1. The sequence goes on along the minus strand of NZ_CM174473.1, from coordinate 1,903,501 downwards.
GGGCGTGTTCCGCTTGCTCCAGCGTGCGCTGCGCCTCGACCTGTAGTAGCCGCCCGGCGTCCGTTAACTCCACTTTGCGGCTGGTGCGTACAAACAGCGGACCACCGAGTTCCTCTTCCAGGGCCTTGATTTGCATACTCAGCGCAGGTTGGACGATATGCAGGCGTTGAGCTGCGCGACCAAAATGGCCTTCTTCGGCAACAGCCAGAAAATAGCGCAGATGGCGCAGATCCATATTGTCACTCCATCATCATATAAAATGATTAATCAGTCATATCTATCTATTTGAGTTTATCTCCATTGGGGATGAAACTGAAATCCAATCCCGTACCGGAGTACATGTTATGCAAAACTATTTGGACGACCGTCTGCAAATCACCGATCTTCTCACGGGCTGGATGCACCGCGATCTGGGGGAATGGGAGCAGCTGCGCAACCTTTTTCACCCGAACGGCACCATTGAAATCACGTGGTTTGAGGGCCTCGCCAGCGATTTCGTTGAGGGCTCAATACGGATGGGAGCGTCAGATGTGCGCACCAAGCATCTAATTGGCACGCCGGTAGTCACCTTCAATGCCAACGCGACGAGGGCTATTGTCGAAACCAACGCCATGATTATCGCTGAGCACGTTAAGCTGAATCTGGGCTGCATTGGTCATAACCGTTTCTATGACATGGCAGAAAAACGCGACGGCGTCTGGAAGCTGTTCCATCGCCAGAGTATTTACGATATGGCCAGCTTTACCTTTCCGCTCGGCATGGTCGCGATTGACCAAAGTGCGGCAGAGAAATATCCGCGTGAATACGCCGCGCTGGCTTATCTGCTGGAAAAAAGTGGTTTTCCGGTTCAGCGCGTCTTTGCCACCCGTGGCAGCGATCTGGAACAACAAATGAAAGCAAGTGGTACACGCTGGTTAGCCGGGCAGACGGCCTGACAATTTCATCCGCCATTGACCCTTTTTCATCTCAGCAACGCAAAGGAAATGTATGCGCCCCAACAAAATATACGGAAAATATCTGGCAATGCTGTTCATCGCCCTGCTGCTACCGACCACGGTTTCGGCTACACAAATCCTGACATACAGTGATCATGAACCGCTGGGTGGGATGCGCACTCGCTTTCTTAACGACGTGCTCTTCCCCGCCATTGAGAAAGAGTCAAACGGACGGCTGAAAATAGAGGCGCACTGGAGCGGTGAGCTCAGTAACAGCTACGATGCATTACGCAACGTCGGCAACGAACGAAAGGTGGATATGGCGACTGTCGTACCTGAATACACCGCCGACGCGCTGCCCCTGAATCAGATATTTAAAAGCTTTCCCGTCGGACCGGCCAGTGAACAACAGGTGGCCTTCTTCCGCCACGTCTACGCTGACATCCCGGCATTTCCGGCTGAACTTGAGAAAAATAATGTGGTGAGTATTTTCCTTGCCACTGGCTATCCACTGGCCTTTTTCAGCGCTAAGCCCATAGCGACGTTGAGCGATATCAAAGGCGGCACATGGCGCTCTGCCAGCTTCTGGCACCGTGATTTTCTGCAAAACGCTGGGGCTAAACCGGTGACCATGCCCTGGGGTGAAAAGACCTATAACGCACTAAAAACGGGGGCAATCGATGGCATGATGCTGAACGTGGACAGCGGTTACGCTCTTAAAGCGTATCAGTTCGCACCCAATGTGCTTCTCGCCAAAAATCTGTGGCTGGGGCATCTCTATATTCTGACGATGAACAAAAAAACCTGGAACGCGCTTTCTCATGAAGATCAGGTCGCCATTCAGCGTGCGGCTGAAACAGCGTATCAATCTCTGGGTTCAGTCATGGACAGGTGTTTTAACACCCAGATAGACGATTTACGCCAGGCTGGGGCCTCGGTACGCGTTCTGCAATCGCAGGAGGTCGCACAGTGGAACACCGCCACCCATTACCGGGCTGCGCAAACCAAGTGGGTCCACGAGCAGGAAGCGAAAGGCGTCAAAAACGCAGGCATGGTGATGAAACAAGTTAGCGCCATTATGGATGAAACCCTGTCACAAAAAGCGCGCGTAAAACGGTAGTTATCCATGAACTAGTGGCAGGGAGTCTCACCCTCTCTCTACCCGCCACTTTTCGCCGAGTAAACCCCACATCACACCGTTGTTTAAAGTTATGTAAATGTAAATCGTTTAAACTTTGCCATTATTGTAAGTGCTAGTGATTATCATTTATTGTACGCGGGCCAAAAGAACGAGCGCCTGCTCGGGTCACTGTACGTTCCAATTACTCTGGGATATAAACGATGAATGCTCTGCCTCGCACCGGACTGCGCCGTATCACGCTTGCATCTGCCCTGGTCCTCTCCGTCAGCCTGCCGGCTTTCGCACAGGATACGTTAACGCTTTATACCACCCGTGAACCAGGCCTGATCCAACCCCTGCTCGATAGCTGGACAAAAACCAGCGGTATAAAAGTGAGCACGGTGTATATCAAGGATGGCATGCTTGAGCGTGTTAAAGCGGAAGGGAAGAACTCCCCTGCCGACCTGCTGATGACCGTCGATGCCGGTAACCTCATCGATTTAGTCGAAGCGGGCGTAACGCAACCGGTAGAGTCCGATGCGCTAAAAGCCGCCATTCCGGCTAACCTGCGCGGTGCAGATAATCAGTGGTTTGCGCTTTCCATGCGTGCACGCGTGCTCTACGCTGAGAAATCGATGCCTATCGATAACTGGCATTATGAGCAGCTCGCAAGCCCGGAGTACAAAGGCAAAGTCTGTATCCGTTCCGGGCAGCATCCGTATAACACCGCATTGATTGCCGCCATGATTGCCCACCACGGTGAGGCCAAAACGGAAGAGTGGCTGCGCGGCGTGAAGGCGAACCTGGCACGTAAAGCAACCGGCGGCGATCGTGACGTTGCCCGCGATATCCTCGGCGGGATTTGTGATATTGGCCTCGCCAACTCCTATTACGTCGGTCATATGAAAAATGCCAAAGAAGGCACCGATGCACGTCAGTGGGGTGATGCCATTAAAGTGGTGAAACCGACCTTTGAGAAAGGCGGCACACACGTCAACATTAGCGGTGCTGCCGTAGCCCGTTACGCACCCAATAAAGCCGACGCCGTTAAGCTGATGGAATATCTGGTTTCCGCACCTGCCCAGCAACAATACGCGAAAGCGAACTTCGAATATCCGGTACTCAAAGGTGTAACGCTCGACCCGGTTATCAGCGCCACTATCGGTGAAATCGACGTCGACAAGATCCCGTTAACCGAAATCGTGAAGTACCGTAAACAAGCTAGTCTGCTGGTAGATAAAGTTGGATTCGATCAATAAACCGCTATTGCTTCCGACGTTACGCGGCCTGGTTTCCGGGCCGCAGTCATTATTAACGCCGTTACATCTTGGTGCCCTGTGTATTGCACTCGGCGTCCTGACTCCTATTGTGGCGCTCATCTGGCAGGCCACACAGGCTGATTTGTCCCACTGGGATAATCTCATCACCTGGGTGTTGCCCTCTGCGTTAAAAAACACTGTACTGTTGTTGGCAGGTGTCGCGGTCATGGTCGGCGTGATTGGCGTTGGCAGCGCGTGGGCAGTCACTGCATGGGATTTTCCTGGGCGCAAAATACTGAGCTGGGCGCTGCTGCTGCCGCTGGCGATGCCGACCTATATCGTGGCCTTTGCCTGGCTCGATTTACTGCATCCCATTGGCCCACTGCAAACCTTCATCCGTTTTTTACTCGGTTTCGACAGCCCGCGACAGTTCCGCTTGCCGGATTTACGCTCCCTTTCCGGCGCGATCCTGCTGCTCGGTTTAGTGCTGTATCCGTATGTTTATTTAACCACTCGCGCCACGTTTATCAGCCAGCCCGCGCATTTGTTGGAGGCGGCACGTACCCTGGGCTGCAGCGCCAGCGGAACCTTCTTCCGCGTGGCCCTGCCAATGGCCCGTCCGGCGCTGGCGGTCGGGATCAGCCTGGCGCTGCTGGAAACGCTCAATGACATCGGCGCGTCGGAATTCCTTGGGGTACAAACCTTAACCGTCACCGTGTACACCACGTGGATCTCGCGCTCTGATTTATCCGCTGCGGCGCAAATCGCCTGCATGATGCTGATGTTTATCTTCTTTATCCTGACGCTGGAGTTTTACGGTCGCAGAAAACAAGGATTCAGCAGTCGCAGTCTGCGAGAAATTCAACCCACGCGCGTGCATGGCTGGCGCGGTTGGCTGCTCGGCGTGGTTATTTCGCTCCCGGTTGTACTGGGTTTCCTGGCCCCGGTATTGTTTTTACTGTGGGAGAGCGCCAAACGGTTAGGCGGTGAGAATCCGCTGTCCGCGTCATTACTTTCTGCATTGCAAAACACGCTATCGCTGGCGGCTGGTACCACGCTGGTGGTGATTTGCGTCAGCATGCTGGTAGCGTGGAGCGCACGTCGCAGCGCCGCAGACAACGCAATGCCCGGCTTTCGTCGCGGTGTGATGCGTCTGGCCTCGTTAGGTTACGCCGTGCCTGGTACGATTCTGGCGATTGGTTTTCTTCCCCCGGCGATGGCGGTTGACCGCTGGCTGGCCGATCTGCTCGACATGCGCGGTTTACCGCTGATGTCTGCCGGTATTTTGCTGATCATTTGCTGTGCGATGCGTTTTCAGGCCATAGCCATCGGCGCGCTGGATTCCGGGCTGGGCCGTATTCCTCCTTCCCTTGAGCAAGCCTCACGTTTACTGGGAGAAAATGGGGCAGGTACGTTTGCTCGCGTGCATTTCCCGCTGCTGCGTCCAGCGTTGGTAAGCAGTGCATTGCTGGTGTTTGCCGATGCAATGAAAGAGTTGCCCACTACCCTGCTACTACGCCCGGTAAACTTCGAAACGCTGGCCACGCTGCTGTATGCAGAAGCGGCGCGAGGTACCTATGAAGAAGGGGCAATTGCTGCGCTAATGATTGTGTTAGCCGGCACACTGCCTGTTATTTTGCTGGTTCGTCATCAGATGACGCGCCGTGGTTGAGAGAGCAACAATGTCAGAAATCGCGTTACGACTCCAGGATGTACACGTGGCCTACGGCAACAGCCAGCAATCGGTGCTGACCGGCTTTTCAATGTCGGTGCGCAAAGGCGAAATCGCCTGCCTGCTGGGTGCGTCAGGCTGTGGGAAAACCACGGTTTTGCGCGCGGTCGCCGGATTTGAACGCCTGCAACGCGGAGAGATTTATGTTTCACAGCGGCGTGTTGCTGGCCCCGGCGTGCATCTGCCGCCGGAAAAACGGCATGTCGGCATGGTGTTTCAGGAATACGCATTATTCCCACATCTGACAGCCCAACAAAACGTGGCCTTTGGTTTGCGCCGCCTGCCACGAGAAGCGCAACAGGCCAGAGTCACCGAGCTGTTAAAAATGGTTGAACTACACAGCCACGCCAGCCATTACCCTCATGAGCTTTCTGGCGGGCAGCAGCAGCGTATCGCCCTGGCCCGCGCCCTGGCGCCACATCCGGATATTCTGCTGCTGGATGAACCGTTTTCCAGTCTGGATAAAAGCACCCGCGAGCGTCTGGGTGGCGAGGTGCGGGATATTTTGCGCGCAGCCGGACAAACGGCGCTGCTGGTCACCCACAGTGAACATGAAGCGCAGTTGATGGCGGACCATATTGGTTTTGTGAAAATGGGTCAGTTTCAAACGAAGCACGCGGCCTGACGGTAACATACAGGCCGCGCGGGGTAGTGATTAGAATCTCTGCACCTGGCTGATATTCACTGGCATCCCGGAGCGGCGTTCCAGCGTTGCATTAGCACGACTGACGTCCACTCCCTCTCCGCCCACAAAACTGCGTAATGCCGGAGTCACCGGCAGTGGGATCTTTTTATCCGACTCATATTCGCTGCGGTTGCGTGACAACGGTTCATGAACTTCAACCCAGCGGCTACCGTCTGGCTCAGTGCTGTATTTAACAGGCCGGTCGATAAGTTGAACCCGCGTTCCCACCGGCACGGTATCAAACAGGTATTTAATATCGTCATTGCGCAGGCGAATACAGCCCTGGCTGACCCGCAGCCCAATTCCGAAATTAGCATTGGTGCCGTGAATAGCGTACAGCTTGCCAATATAAATGGCGTACAACCCCATCGGATTTTCCGGCCCGGCCGGAACAAACGCCGGTAAGCTTTCGCCACGCGCGGCGTATTCCCGGCGGGTATTTGCTGTTGGTGTCCAGCTCGGTGCTTCCTGCTTGCGCTGTACCGTCGTCACCCAGTTGCGCGGCGTTTCTCTCCCCGCCTGACCGATACCGATGGGTAAGATTTCTACTGTATTGCTGTCTTTGGGGTAATAGTAAAGACGCATTTCAGCGACGTTTATAACAATGCCCTCACGCACGGTATCCGGCAAAATAACCTGCTGTGGCACCACCAGCGTAGAGCCCGACTTCGGCAAATAGACATCCACCCCCGGATTGGCTTCCAGCATATTGCTCAGCCCCTGCCCGTACTGCGCCGCAAATGCTTCCAGCGGTTGCGTATTGGCTGGCGGCACCGTAATAGTCAGCGGACTGCCGACCAGGCGGCTGCCCTCTGGCGGCAACGGATAGCTCACAGCCTGAGCTCCCTGGCCGGCAAGCAGTATGATAAGTGAACACAACAGTTTTACACGACGCATCATTGTCCTTTCCTTCGCCGCAGCAGATATCCGTTAATTATAGCTTTTTTATCGGGTTAACGGGGTTACGACGGACCCTACCAACAAGAACCCCGCCGTTGAGCGGGGTGCAGCTTGACTACGCTTCCTTACCGTCCGGAAGCACAATATTGCTGGCGGCTAAATGCCCCATATTGTTGTACATGGCGCAGGCGGCCTCAACGATCGGCATCGCCAGCGCGGCACCGCTGCCTTCACCTAAACGCATGCCCATGTTGAGATACGGGTCCAGCTCCAGATGCGCCAGGGCGGTACGGGCACCTTTTTCGGCGGAAAAATGTGAAGGGATCAGGTACGGCTTAATCTCTGGCGCAATCTGACAGGCTGCCAGCGCAGCGGAATAAGAAAGGAACCCGTCCAGCAACACCGGCAGACCGCAGGAGGCAGCCCCCAGCATCACACCCGTCATCCCCACAAGATCAAAACCACCGACTTTGGCCAGCACATCGATACCATCTGTGGGGTCGGGCTGATTAACGGCGATCGCCCTACGCACCACATCCACCTTATTGCCCACCCGCGAGAGTGGCAGGTTAGCGCCAATCCCCACCACCGCCTCAGCATCACTGCCGGTCAGTACGCTAACAATCGCCGCCGCAGGCGTGGTATTGGCCATGCCCAACTCGCCGACGCCAAACAGCGTGACGCCCTCTTTCGCCAGTTCACGGGTATAGCGCATCACTTCCAGCAACAGTTCCTCGGCCTGAGAACGGTGCATTGCCGGGCCTTCAGCAATATTGCCGCAGCCACGCGCAACGCGCATATTCACCACGCCAGGAATAGGGTCAGCGTCAATCCCCACATCAATCACATGAACCTTTGCGCCAACCTGGGTCGCCAGTACGCAAACGCCGGTCGTGCCACGCGTCATATTTGCTGCCTGAATCGCCGTAACCACTTTCGGCGAAACGGCCACACCTTCATCCCAGACGCCGTGATCGGCGCACATCACCAGCATCGCTTTCCCCCCCATGCGCGGCACGCCCTTCAGGCCTGGCATACCGGCGAGTTGCACGGCCAGGGACTCAAGACGTCCCAGGCTGCCCGGTGGTTTAAGTAAGCCATCAATATGCTGCTGTGCGCGTAACATTGCAGCACTGTCGGGAGAAGGGATCGCGTGGAGTAAAGCGGATAAAATCTGCATAAGGGTTCTCAATGTGTTGACTGGCTCAAAGCAGAGCCAGTAAGAAGATCAACTCGCCAAGTTCGATGGCCGCGCCAAGCGTATCGCCGGTCTGCCCACCTAACGTGCGTTTTAATAATTGCCCAAGAATGAAAATTGCCACCATCGTGACGACCAGCGCCGCCACTCCACGCATGCCGGGAAGCAGTACAGCAGCAAGGATCGCCGCAAGCCCCAACGTAACGCAGGTTTGTCGTCCGGTTACTTTGCCTATAAAGACATTTCCCAGCCCTTCTTCGCGGGCATAACGATGCCGGTACATCAGCAGAACTGCGGTTCCACGCCCTGCCACACAGGCTGCAGTCAGTGCAGCCAGCATTGGCGTTCCGCGTAGAGCCAGTTCGCTCACCACCAGCACTTTAGCCAGCAGAACAAAGATCAGCGCCAGTCCGCCGTGGGTCCCCAGGCGGCTGTCGCGCATTATTTCCAGCATCCGCTCGCGCCGACGAGCAGAAAACACGCCGTCACAGGTATCCGCCAGACCGTCAAGATGAAAACCGCCGGTCAGCAGCGCCAACGTCAGCACGCTAAACAGCGCTGCCAGCGGGATACCGCACCAGGTTTGCAGCGCCATGAAGACCAGTCCCGTCAACCCTCCCAGCACCACGCCAATCAGCGGGAACATGACGATGCCGCGCGAGTACTGTTCGAACTCCAGTCCTTGCGACCAGCGTGCAGGAACGGGCAAGCGACTGATAAAAGAGAGCATTGCCCAAAACAACTTACTCATTTAATTTTGACTCCAATTCCAGATACCACCAGCCAGACCTCATCTGACGCTGCCGCCAGACGCTGGTTTACCCGTCCAGCAATATCGCGAAAATGCCGCGCCAGACGATTTTCCGGAACAATCCCCATCCCCACTTCGTTAGTCACCAGCACGACTTTTGCCGGGCAACGCTGACAAGCGTCAATCAGCACACGGAGCTCATCCTCAATGGACCGTTCCATCGCGGCGTAGTCCCAGCCATCCGGTGAACTGTCGCCGCCTAACGCAAACAGCTGGTTCGTCACCATCGTGGTAATGCATTCCAGTAAAATCGCCTCGTGCGGATCGTTCTCGGCCGTAATCAGCGCATCAAGATGTTGCCAGCGCTCGGCTGTACGCCAGTGCGCAGGGCGTCCATCACGATGGTGTTGAATTCGCGCCGCCATCTCCTCGTCGAATATCTGCGACGTCGCGATGTACAGCACGTTTGGGGAGTCCGCGATCAGTGCCTCTGCGTGACGGCTCTTGCCGCTACGGGCACCACCGGTAACCAGAATCATCATACTGGCTCCTGGTGTTGCTGCATGATGGTATAAATTTTCTCAATATCGATGTGTTGCCGCATCGCATCCGCCAGCAGATCAAACTGCTGTGATTTATATTGCGCGTAATGAAAGGTTGAATCCAGTGGTGCTAACCCTTTGCGCACCCGCAGGCCATTCACCAGCGCGCGCGTGAATTCATCGCTGTCAAACAAGCCGTGGAGATAGGTGCCGAACGCCAGACCGTCGTGAGTCACCGCGCCATCAGCAACGTTACCACCCTCTTTTTGCAGCGTCATCACCGACCGACACTCCCCGGATAACACCGTTTCACCCATATGAATTTCATAGCCGCGAACAGCTAACCCTGAGGCGTCTGCCAGCCAGTCCGGCAATGTGGCCGACATTTGCCCTTCAACCAGGGTCGTGGTTTTGTGCTGCGCAAAATGGGTAACGGTATCGAGCAAGCCAAGGCCCGGCAGCGTTCCCAGGCCCGACTCCACGTCATCGATAATGGTCTCGCCGAGCATTTGATAGCCACCGCAAATCCCCACCACCGGCACATTCTGACGGTGTAGTTGCAACACGCTGTGCGCAAGACCGCTTTCGCGCAGCCAGACTAAATCGCCAAGCGTATTTTTACTGCCCGGCAAAATCACCAGATCGACGCCTGCCAGCTCTTCCGGGTGGCGAACATAGCGCACCCGAACGTCCGGCTGGGCGGCCAGCGCATTAAAATCCGTAAAGTTGGAAATATGCGGCAGTTGCACCACAGCAATCTCGATATCGCGTTTGTCGGTGCGTAAATACTTCCCTTTTTGCAGCGCGACGCCATCTTCATCTTCGAGATCAACATCCAGCCACGGCATCACGCCGAGTACGGGAACGCCGGTCAGCGCTTCAATTTGTTCAATACCGGAATAGAGCAGCGCCACATCGCCACGAAATTTATTGATAATCACGCCTTTTACGCGCGCGCGTTCATGATCATGCAGCAGCGCCAGCGTGCCATAAATCGAGGCAAACACGCCGCCGCGATCGATATCCGCCACCAGCACAACCGGGCACTGCGCCATCTCCGCCATCCCCATATTGACGATATCGCGATCGCGCAGGTTAATTTCAGCCGGACTTCCCGCCCCTTCCAGCACAATAACGTCAAATTCCTGCGCCAGACTGTTATAAACCGAAATGATCTGCTCGCGCAGACGCGGTTTGTACTCGTGGTAGCTTACCGCATCCATATCGGTCGCCACTTTGCCCATCAATACCACCTGCGCTTTGCGGTCGCTGGTCGGTTTCAATAGCACCGGATTCATACGTACATCTGGGGTGATCCCTGCCGCTTCAGCCTGGAAAATTTGCGCGCGCCCCATCTCTTTCCCCTCAGGCGTAATACCCGAGTTCAGCGCCATGTTCTGCGATTTGAACGGCGCAGTACGTCGTCCATCCTGATAAAAAATACGACACAGCCCGGCGACTAATACGCTTTTGCCTACATCAGATGCCGTTCCCTGCAACATTATTGCCTGCGTCATGACGCCTCCTTCAGTGCGTTCTCTCGCATACAACGATAAAATTCAGCCTCTGTTTTACACAATGGAAAGCCTAGCTCCGTGTGCAACTTCACCAGCCAGGGCTGAGTTAATCCAGCTTGTTCAATAAGGTCCGTGCGCGCGAATACCTCACCGGGGGTGCCGTGCGTCAGCACTTCTCCCCGGCGCAAAACGTAAACCGCGTCGCTCACTTCATAGATAAGATCGATATCATGGCTGGAAATAACCACATGATTTCCCTGCGCCACGATCCGTTTAATAATCTCAATCATTTGCGTACGGCCCGAGGGATCAAGGCCCGCAGTCGGTTCATCCAGCAGCAAATACTGCGCCTGCAGTACCAGCGCGCCAGCGATCGCCACGCGTTTTTTTTGTCCGTGGCTTAGGCATTGAATAGGCTGATGACGGAAATGTTGTGCATCCACCAGCATCAGGGCATCTTCCACCCGGCGAGCAATTTCTTTTTCATCCACGCCAATATTGCGCAGGCTAAAGGCGATGTCGCTGTCGATATCGGTATAAAAGATTTGCTGATCGGGGTCCTGAAATACGGTTGCCACCTGCTGACGCAGTGCCAGCAGGCCTCGCTTGCTGTAATCCAGCGGTTTTCCTTGCCACATCACCGCCCCCTGCTGTGGACGCAACAAGCCACTCAGGTTCATAAACAGCGTGGATTTTCCGCACCCATTGGCCCCCACCAGTCCAGTGACGGCCTGCGCGGAAAAATCCAGCGTGAGCCCTTTGAGGACCGGGTCATCCTGATAGCGAAACCAAAGCGCTGAGGTGGCAAGCATACTTTTCCTTACAGGTGAAAATCACCCTGATACAGTTTGATATCCAGTGTGGTGGTCATTTGCTGATAGCGGATTAACACACGCGTAAACAACAGCCCCACCAGCATTGCCAACGAGCGATAGCTCAGCGGCACGCTACGATAACCAAAACGCAGCGTTTGCGCGCGGTGAATAGCGAGCGCTTCGTCTAAAAGAATAAAAATAAATCGCCAGGTCAGCAGGATCTGCTCAGTCAGCAGGCGCGGAACGCGCGCCCATTTCAGTAAAAGAATTAATTGCGGGAACGGCAGATTAAGTACCAACCAAAAGGTGGATGCCAGCGCCGCCAGGCTTCGCCAGAATGTTGCATTGGCAGTGAGTACACCCGCTTCGGTGACGCCTAACCAGTAGCTACCCACCGGCAGACTAACCAGTAAGCTATGCGGATCGCGACTCACACTGAATAGGATCGTCACTACCCCGACCAGCAAAAAACCAAACGGCAATGCCATCCAGCGACACCAACGCCAGAAAGAGATGCGCAGCAGCCAGCAGCTCAGTGCGGCAATGAGTAACAGCTCGATACCCTGCCCCAACGGAGGCAGGGTAAACGCCAGAATCATCATCACTAACCACAGCAGAAATTTGCGCTGCGGTGTGACATGAAACCAGCGGCTCTGGTAGCTCAGCCTGTCAAGACCGGTCATCACGGCGTTGTCTGCCCTTGGTGTAACCCAGAATGTAGAAAATTACCGCTGCACCGAGCGATCCCTGAAGCGTAAACAGCAGACTTTCAATTTCACCACTGGCTGGCTCATACAGCGGCTGGAACCACGGCTCATAATGCGGAGCGATGGCCTGAATCTGGCTTTCCGCTTCGCCATCTGATCCTCCGTATTCTCCACCGTGGTTGATGAAAAATGGCAGGACAACCAGCCCAATCACCATTGCTAACAGAATCAGCGTCTTTTTCATGGTTAATGTCCTTGTGCGGTGATGAGCTGCCGTTTGGTGAGCTGGTCATAAATCATCACCGTGAGCAAGCCTTCTGCGATAGCGATTGGGATCTGCGTCAGGCAGAAAATCCCCATGAACTTGATGATGGAGCCCGTAGCACCTACGGACGGGTCAGGGAAAGCAACACCCAGTTGCACCGACGTCACAAAATAGGTCACCAGATCGGCCAGCATGGCGCAGAGGAAGACGCAGACATCACGACGGAACCCCGCACGGCAAGCCATCTTCCACACCATATAGCCGACGACCGGACCAATAACCGCCATCGACATACCATTAGCGCCCAGCGTGGTCAAACCGCCATGTGCCAGCAATAATGCCTGGAATAACAAAACGATGGCCCCGAGAATGGCCACCACGCCTGGCCCGAACAGAATCACCGCCAGACCGACCCCGGTCGGATGCGAACAACTCCCGGTAACAGATGGAATTTTCAGCGCTGACAGCACGAAAATAAACGCGCCACACAGGGCCAGTAACACTTTCTGGTGGTTATCTTCCTGCACAATTTGGCGCAGGCGCACCAGCCCATACCACAGGCAGGGTAAAAACAGCAGCCACCAGGCCAGCGCCCACATCGGCGGTAAAAAGCCTTCCATAATGTGCATAGCAAACGCCTGCTCAGGCACAATCATCAGCAATAGCGCCGCAGCCAACCCGCTGAAAGACAGCTGTTTTAGCTGGTGTTCTAGCTTCATCTTTCATACTCCCACTGTTTATTGACCAGAATGGTCGAGAAATACGGCAGCGGCTGATCGTCACTCACTTCACTGAGTTGGCGCCAGCACTGCTCACCCGGTAGCGTGGCTTCGGACATCATTAACGCGCAGTCCAGAATGCCTTCTTCTTGCAGCAACGCCTTGATGCGTGCAAACCGACCGTAGACCTTCATCAGCACCAGGCTGTCATGCTGCTTTAACGCCTGCCGGATTTCTGCCTCCGGTGCAGTGCACGAGACGACCGCCAGCGACTGCTGTTCCATGGCGAGCGGCGTTTTTGAGCGCGCGGCAATCGCAGCAAATGAGGTCACGCCGGGGACGATTTCTAACCAATCAGGATTACCAATACGCTGGAGTAAAAAGACCCAGGTACTGAACAGCATGGCATCGCCGAGGGTGATGAAACCGACCTGCTTGCCGGCCTCCACTTCCGCAACCAGTGCAGCGGCGACCTCATCCCAGACGGCTTCTTTTTCGGCACTGTCGGCGCTCATCGGGAAATGGCAGCAGCGAATTTCAGTCTGCTCACCGACATATTCCCGAACGATAGACAGCGCCAGGCTGTCGCCACCTTTACGCCCGGCGGGCGCATAAAGAATATCCAGCGAGCCGAGCGTGCGCGCCGCGCGCACGGTTACCAGATCGGAAGCACCTGGCCCGGTGCTCAATGCATACAATTTGCCACTCATGCTGCTTCCTCCAGCGCCACGCTCAGCGCCTGCTGTAAATGTGCCACGAACATGGCGCGTACCGCCGGGTTCTCACCCAGACCACTCAGCCACGGCGTGGCCGGAATGCCTGCCGCATTAAATAATGTTTTCCACGAGTCGTCTTCGTCGGAGGCCATATCGTTGATAGCGTGGTCACCCGCAACCAGCATTAATGGCATAAGATGCACCGCTGTTATCCCTTCGCGACCTAAGCTGTCGATAAGAATATCCACTTCCGGGTAGCTCTCTACCGCACCAACTCGCGCCGGGAAACCCTGCGCGGTCATCATGTGATCGAGGCAGGCATAAGCGGCAAAGGCGTGATGGCTGGCCCCGTGCCCCATAAACACCACTTTTTCTCGCTCACCAAGCGACGGCATCTGCTGCTGCAGCGCCAGCATCAGTTGCGCGTAATCATCATGGCTACTCAGCAGGGGAACCCCCAGCGTCAGGCGGGCAAACAGCGGGCGCATACTTTGTACTTCACGAACTATTTTTTCGTACTCGTCACCGTTAATGATGTGCAGCGACTGAATAGCCACATCCTGATACCCCTGCTCCGCCAGCTTTTGCAGGGCCTGCAACGGCGTGTCGATGTCAATGCCGTCGCGCTGTTTGAGCTTGCGGATGATCATCCCGGAGGTAAATGCCCGAAACAGGTCACGGTCAGGGCAACTGGCCGCAAGATCGCGTTCACAGGCCACAATATTTTTCTCACAGGTGTCGTGATAGCTGGTGCCAAAACTGACCACCAGAAGCGCCTTTTTCATCTCTAACTCCTTAAGCCACAGCCAGCCAGCGCGCTAAACGCGCCGCAAATGCGGCCTGACTATCCAGTAATTCTTCTCCCGTCACCAACGGTGCCGGACGTGTAATCACGATGCAGGGGATCCCGGCATCCAGACAGGGTTGTACTTTTTCCTGATAACCACCTTCAGCACCCGATGCTTTGGTGATGACCACGTCAGCCAGACACTGACGGTAAAAAGCGGCATTAAACTCAGCACTAAACGGCCCGCACAGGGCGAATATTTCGCCAACGCCAAATCCTAAATCGGCGCATTGCTGGATAACGTCAGGCACCGGCAGTACGCGGGCCAGCAGTGTTTTTTCCGGCAGCCCCGCGCGCCAGATAGCCAGATCTTTGCTGCCGGTGGTTAGCAGCACGCGTTCGCCAAAGCGACGCGCCACGTCGCAGGCTTGCTGAATACTCTGCACGGTATAAAGATGCGGATGCGTTAAGCCACTCAACTGCTCAGGGCGCTGATAGCGGCTCAGCAGCACGCCCGCCGCTTCACAGGCGCTCATGATGTTACGACTCACCACTTCGGCATACGGATGTGAGGCATCAATCACCCAGCGCGTACGGTTTTCCTGCAGCCAGGCAACCATGTGTTCCCGCTCCAGACGTCCGCAGCGCACCTGACCTTTAATATCGCCCGCCAGCTGTTTCCCCGTTGGGGTGGCTACCGACAGGGTATAAGCCACGTTCGCCGCATCCAGTTGCTGGCAAAGCATGCGCGCATCGCTGGTACCGCCCATGACCAGCACATCACCGTAATTCACAGTACATAACCACGTGGGGTGATCATCAGGCCATCCTGAACGTAGGTCGTTTTGTTGCCGACAATCACCAGGCTGGTCATATCCACCGGTTCAAAGTCCATTTCGCCGAGCGTGGTCAGCCATTTTTCCTGTTTTTTACGTCCGGCTGACTTCACGATACCCACCGGCGTTTGTGCACTTTTGCTGGCAGAAAGCAGCTCAAAAGCACGTGCCAGATGCCCTTCGCGGCCACGGCTGCGCGGGTTATAGAAACAAATCACGAAGTCAGCTTCGCCCGCAGCCACAATGCGTTTTTCAATCACCGGCCACGGTGTTAACAGGTCGCTTAAACTGATATGGCAGAAGTCGTGCATCAGCGGAGCACCGAGCAAAGAGGCGGCGGCAATGCTGGCAGTCATCCCTGGAATTAGCTTGACCTCAACATCCAGTTTCTGCTTGCTGACCAGCTCAAGCACCAGCCCGGCCATGCCGTAAATTCCGGCATCGCCGCTGCTGATTAGCGCCACGTTATGACCGGCCTGCGCTAGCTCAATCGCAGCCTGGCAGCGTTCTATCTCTTTGCACATCCCGGTTTTGATCACCTGCTTATCGCCGGTGAAGGCTTTTACCAGGTGGGTGTAGGTTTTGTAACCCACGATAATTTCTGCCGCTTTCAGTGCTTCAACGGCTTCCATGGTCATCATTGCCTGCGAGCCAGGACCAATTCCAATTACGGTTAACATCAGTGTGAAACTCCCAAAGTAATAGTGACGCCCTGTTCACGCAGGGTCTCGCCTAACAGTTGTCCATGGCTCAGCAGCCAGGCTGCAGGACCGGAGACGCTCCCCGTCCCGACCGTTTTACGCACAAACGATGAGGCAGGAAAACGGTGTTCATGCTCACGCAGCGCGTCAGCAGTAAAGGTTTCGAAAGGTACGCGACAGCAGGAAGCCAGTTGGATAAGCCCCTGTTCATCTTTTTTCAGCGTAATGCTGCCGATGGCTTTTAGTGCCAACGGATCGAGCCGTTGGGCTTCAAGTTGGCGGGAAAGCAGTTCAGCTAACAGCGGGAACGGCGTATCGCGACGACAGCCAATCCCGGCGACAACCCGCTGTGGCACCAACTTCCAGTGCGGAAGGGGCAACTCGGGGAGATCGGTCCGCAAGGTGATGCAAATCAGCGCATCGAGTTCAGGGAGTTGGTTCAGGTCAGTCACCGTGATGAAACCACGACGATCGCAATGACTGACGTCCTGCGCCAGTTCGTCGTCCCACCACAGGCCAACCCGCTTGTTGCTGACCAGCATCTGATTAACGATTTTTACCACCGAACGGAAGTCGGTCATTCGCGCATTCAGTTGAAACGCCAGCGTATCAAGGGCCGCCATGTCATTCACATCCGTCGCCGTGGTGATCACCGGATCCGCACCCAGCATGCCCGCCAGGTAGCGCGCCAACGTGTTAGCGCCCCCCGCATGGCCCGACAGCAGGCTGATGACATGCTGCGCACGCTCATCGATCACGACCACCGCCGGGTCACAAAACTTGTCGTTAACCAGCGGGGCCAGCACACGTACCGCAATACCGGTCGCGCCGATAAAAATCAGCGCCGAATAGTTCGCAAACGCATCGCGGGCCGCATTGGCAAACCCGTTTTCGAAGGGAAGAAATCCCTCCTCCAGCAATTTTTCACTGGTGAAACAGGTCACCGGTAGCATTGCCGCCAGACGCTTCGCCAGCAAAACACCGCCGGGCGTCAGGCAGAACAACGCGATAGACTCAGGCTTTACGGTATTCATGGCTAAAGTCCGCCGCATAGAGTTTGGAGTAGTGATACTCCGAGCCCAGGAAGTTGCCGACCAGAATAAGCGCCGTTTTGCGGATCCCCGCATCGCGCACTTTGTCGCCAATATCCTCAAGGGTGCCACGTACGGTCTGGCTTTCAGGCCAGGTGGCTTTATAGATGACCGCCACTGGCGTGGTCGCCGGATAACCGCCTTCAATCAGACGCTCAGCCACCCGATGGATACGCTGGACGGAAAGATAAATCGCCATTGACGTCTGGTGACTGGCAAACGCCTCCAGTTGTTCGCGCTCCGGTACCGGCGTACGACCTTCAAGACGGGTAATGATCAGACTCTGCGACACTTCAGGTACCGTATACTCGACGCCGAGTTCTGCCGCTGCCCCGAGGAACGCGCTGACGCCTGGCACCACCTGCCATTCAATCCCGCGTTTGGTCAGCTCTTCACCCTGCTCGCGGACCGAGCCGTACAGCGAGACGTCGCCGGTTTGCAGACGCACAACCGTTTTACCCGCTTTTACACCGGCTTCCATCAAGTCGAGGATTTGTTCCAGATGCAGTTCGGCGCTGTCGTGACACTCAGCGTCAGGTGGGCAATATTCCAGCAGTTCGGTGTTAATCAGCGATCCGGCATAGATAACCACCTGCGCTTGCTGCAGCAACCGGTAACCTTTGAGGGTAATCAGCTCGCGATCGCCAGGACCAGCGCCAACAAACCACACACTACGGGGATCAAATATCTCAGACATGGTTTCCTTCCTTCTGACAGGCGATAACAAAAACGGGATTATTCGGTTTGAAATAGTGGCCACTGCCAAGCGTGGTCAGTGATGACACCTGCACTTGCAGGCAGTCCACACCCTGCACGCCAAGGTGCTCCAGATGCGCCAGCGCGGTATTCAGGTTTTCCTGAAGAATGAAGGTCATTACCAGCCGTCCGGCGGGATGCAGTTGACGCATCGACCAGTCGATCAGGTCGGTCAGGTGACCGCCACTGCCGCCCATAAAGATGGCATCAGCTTTTTCCGCGATGGTCATCGGCGCGATACCGGGATAAATATCAACGTTGGCGCAGGCAAAGTGCTGGCGATTCTCGTCCAGCAGTCTGAGTGCCGCCGGGTTACGCTCAATCGCCGTCACGCGTAGCGATGGATATTGCAACGCCGCTTCTATCGACACGCTGCCGGTTCCTGCGCCAATATCAATCAGGTGCGTGGCACGGTGTAATTCAAGTTTTGAGAGGGCAAGTGCACGGACCGCTTCTTTGGTCATCGGCACCTTCTCTCCACGCAGAAAAAGCTCATCTTTCATCGAGGATCACCACTGCATTCATGTCATAGTCGGCATTAATTTCACTGAGCGGCAGGCAGTGGATGCGTTCATTTTCCATTGCCAGGTTTTCGCCAATCACCATCCAGCGATGCCCCTTACCACGGGCAATAAGCTGATGTGCAATTTCGCGCGGACCGCACAGGGCATCCGTGACCATCGCCACCTTGTTATGTCGTGCCAGTTCATCGAAACAGACGCTACGGCCGTGGCTACTGGTCAGCCACATGTCGTTCATATCAATACCGGACTGCGCGCACAGATATTGCACCGCACTGATGCCAGGAATAATGCGCACATGTTCAATGCCAAAATGCGCCACCATCCGGGTGCCAATGCCGTAGAACAACGGATCGCCAGAGGCCAGTACCACTACATGCTTCCCCTGATGCTCGCCAATCCAGGTTAATAACTCCGGGATATTGGCGCCAAGGGCAAACCGCTCGCCGGTAAAATCCGGGAACTGCTGCAAATGCCGTTTACCACCGACCAGCACATCCGCCGTGGCGACAGACTCGCGTGCTGCGGGCGTCATCAAATGCAACCCCGCGGGTCCCATCCCTACAACGGTAAGCATGTCATCTCCTGCGCAATCTCTGTGACCGGGCGGTTGCTGCCGAGGATCTGGTTATCAAAAGAGAACATGATGGCGTCGCAGGTCGGCGGATTTTTGGTAAAACGCAAAGTCTGCAGGACACGCATGCAGATACGTTTAGCCAGATGATCGTAAATATGCTGAAAACCGTAGGCATCGATGTGCTCCATCGCGGCTTCGGTGGTATCGCAGTCGCTGACCAACGTCAGTAATTCCAGCGGCGCACCGAGCAGCGCCAGGTGGGCGACCAGAGTTTCCATACGCGCGTCGGCAATATGGCTGTGGGTATGGAAAATACCCGCTGCAATTTTGATGAGCTTGCCCGGATGTCCGACGAGAACGATTTGTTTGAACCCAAGGCGGACGGCCTCTTCAATCATGTAGCCGACAAAGTTGCTCATGGTGACCACCACCTGCGTGTCAATCCCCATCTGTTCTCGGACAAAACGTTCGCCATGGTTACCCGGCACCAGCACCACGTGTTCAAGTCCCGCCGCACGTTTGATTTCCAACTCCAGCGACAATGAACGCTTCCAGCTCTCTTCCGACATGGGCGTAACAATGCCGGTGGTGCCGATAATGGAAATGCCGCCTAGAATACCCAGACGCGAGTTGTAGGTTTTCTGCGCCCGCTCTTCACCTTCCGGGGCAAAAATTTCAATCTGTGCCCCACGATTTGGGCCGATCGCCTCGCGAACCGCTGACTCAATAGTCTGACGCGGCGTGCGATTGATTGCCGAACTGCCTACCGGTAGGCCAATTCCTTTGCGGGTGACCGTGCCGACACCTTCGCCGCCCTGCAGCGCTATTTCGCCGCTGTCGTCTAGCGTCACACGAGCAAAAATCAGCATCCCGTGGGTGGCGTCCACATCATCGCCGCCGTCTTTACGAATAGCGGCAATCGCCTGCTGCCCTTCAATGTGCGGCGACTCAACGTTCAGGCATAGCGTGACCCCGGACGGGGTGACTATGGATACTTGATGGATCAAATGCTGACGCAATACCATCAATGCAGCGACTTTGGCTGCTGCCGTCGCACACGATCCGGTGGTGTACCCTTTGCGCAGCGCTTTACCGTTGTGCCATACCGGTGCGTCAAAGGGTTGGTCGCTCATCGCGCCCCCTGCATGTGGTAGAGCATCGCGTTGACGATAGCGGCTGCGACGTTGCTTCCGCCTTTGCGGCCCAGGGCAGCTATGGCAGGCAGATGACTTTTCGTCAGCGCATCTTTTGACTCCTCCGCGCCGACAAACCCTACCGGCACACCGACCACGCCGCTCACGGCAACATCATGTTCCATCAGGCGGAACAGCGCCGTCGGCGCATTGCCAAAGACAAACAGCTTTTCGCCCTCTTCCTGAACCGCAATGTCGACGGCGGCCATCGAACGAGTGATACCCTGTTCTTTTGCGGCGCGCACCACTCGCGGGTCGCTGATGTAACAGCGGCATTCTCCGCCGAATTTTGCCAGCAACGTTTTGTTGATCCCGGAAAGGGCCATCGTAGTATCGGTATAAATCACGCTTGATCGGTTTAACGCGGCGCAAAACTGCGCCAGTACATCATCGGAAAACCACAAAATGTCCAGCCAGTCGAAGTCAGCGGTGGTGTGGATCACCCGCTTGATGATGGCCTCATGTAATGGGCTGGCAAACTGATAGTCCGGGCGGGTTTCACGAATAATGTCGCCAATGATGTCGAAACTTTTGGCTTCAATCGCCTGGGGTTGCTGAATGTATTGCATTGTTTTGTCCTCAGGCCACACCGACCAACAGCCACCGCAGCGCAATAAATAGCGCCAGGGCCAGGGTCGATGCTACCCACATCAATCGTATCGTTTGGGAAATGTCGTCTACTGAAATGTCTCGTTGTGCATCACCGATCCACGGTTTCTCAACGCGCTCGCCAAAGTAGTCGTTAGGACCACCCAGTCGAATGCCTAATGCCCCGGCAACGGCCCCCTCGGACCAGGCACAGTTTGGACTGCTGTGGTTGTAGCGATCGCGCCAACCAATGTGTAATGCACCGAAGCCGTCTTTACGGCATAAAAATGCAGCGCACCCGAGCAACAGCCACCCCAGTCGGGCAGGAATCAAATTCGCGACATCATCCAGTCGCGCACTGACCATCCCGATAGCGCGGTACTTTTCATTTTTATAGCCAACCATGGAGTCCAGGGTGTTCACCGCTTTGTAGGCCATCGCCAACGGGGCACCGCCGAGAAACAGGAAGAACAGCGGTGCAATGATGCCGTCCACGGTGTTTTCAGCGATGGTTTCCACCACCGCGCGATTGATCTGTTTCGGCTGTAATTGTGAGGTGTCACGCCCCACAATCCAGGAGAGTTTTTCCCGACTTTCTGTGAGATTATTGGCACGCAGTGGACGTTCGACATCTCGTGCGGCATTCGCCAGGCAGCGGCCAGCCAACACGGTAAAGATCATCCACACCTCGACGCCCCACCCTAGCCACGGATGAAGCGATTGCGCCAGCGCCAGTACGCCCCATGAAACGCCCCAGGTCACGCCGACCACCACAACCCACAGCACTGCGCCACCGATACGCAGCATGCCATCGCTATGGCAGTAGCGGCGCACCAGGCGCTGCACAGTGGTAATGAGATTGCCAATCCAACGTACCGGATGCGGCCAGCTCTGCGGATCGCCAATGATAAAATCAAGCAGCCAGGCGACACACCACGCGAGCAGTGTCATTTCACGCTCCTCGCGGCGTCCAGCCAGTGATTAAGCATCTCAGGACGCTGAGCAAAATGAACGTGCAGGTAGCTGGCAAACGCATTGCCAACCTGCCAACCGCCAGACCACGCCTGTAACGTTTCGCCATCGCGAACTTTGCGACAGCTCATCACGGCCTGGGTTTGAGGGGTAAAATCGGAATAGTGAAATTCATGTCCGCGCAGCACGTCACCGGGCGCAGCGAGTAAGGTTTGTTGTTCGGCCTGCGCTTCACAATAGCCAAATCGGGTCAGACGTTTGCCCATTTTGCTGTGACCGGGAATAATATCCCCCATCGGCCAGATATCGCCGTTGCTGTCTTCCAGCGAACTCCCCAGGTACATCAGACCACCGCACTCCGCGTAAATCGCCACACCGCGCTGATGAGCCGCACGCAGTTGCGCCAGCATGGTGGAATTTTGGGCAAGCCCGGCAGCGTGCAGCTCAGGGTATCCGCCCCCTAGCCAGATCATCTGGCAATCAGGGAGACGGCTGTCGTGTAGCGGGCTGAAACGGACAATATTGAGGCCCGTGCGCGCCAGTAGCGTAATGTTATCCGGATAGTAGAAGTTGAATGCTTCGTCATCAGCAATGGCAAGCGTCAGTCCAGCTCCGGCATCGGAGGCAGGAAGCGCGGGCCATTCGCCCACCGGTGGGGTGTCTAACTGGCTTAAGGCCAGCAGCGCGTCGATATCTAACGTTTGCTCAAGCGTTGTAGCAAATTCCTGCCACGGCAACTGATTGACGATTGATTCCCGCGCGGTCACCAGTCCCAGATGACGCTCAGGGAGCGCCACGCCATCCACGCGGGGAACATAGCCCAATACAGGTATCGAACAGTAGCGTTCGATGGCGACTTTAAGTAGCTGGTAATGCGTTTCGCTGTTTACCCGGTTAACAATCACGCCAGCAATGTTCAGCGTTGGATCAAAATGCTGGAATCCCATCACCGTGGCAGCAATTGACGTTGAGACGGCTTTACCGTCCACCAGCAAAATGACCGGACAGCCCAGCTGCTTCGCCATCGCGGCGGAACTGCAGTAATTGGGGTCCGTACCATAACCGTCATACAACCCCATAACGCCTTCGATGACGGCGATATCCGCATGCTGCATATGTTCGCAAAATAAGGCGTTCAGCGTGGAAGTGGGGAGCATGAAGCTATCAAGATTGCGGGAGGCTGTGCCAGATACGGCGGTATGCCAGCCGGTATCCAGATAATCAGGACCGACTTTGCAAGGCTGGACGCGCAAACCGCGTTTTTTCAGCAGACTCAACAAGCCCAGCGTTACCGTGGTTTTACCACAGCCGCTTCCGGTACCTGCAAGAACAAACGCGCGAAAATTGGCCGCCATACCCTGATCCTGTTCAGGGTGGTAGGGGTGTAGAGATACCCAGTCTTTCGACTGTATGCATCTGAGCAACCCACTTCCCACCGAAGTTGTTGGTAGTCACTGACAGGCAGGTCTTCTGGCTTAGCGTCATTCTCACCCGTCCTTCCCAATCTCGCGATCAGTGGTCTATACGGGGTCGTCAGCATCACAGCAGCGGGGGCTGCGGGGGATTCTCACCCCCTTCCCTACCACAAACGTGGTAAACCTGTCAGCTCAGGAGCAAATTCTATTAAGCTCCAGGCATGAGATGAATTAACACACCTCATGACAAAAATTCATTTAAATATCTTTTACGCTCATTCAGCCAATGTTATGGCGTCATTCAGCTTATTCTTAAGTTTGCATTCCGTATGAAAGCTTCAATTAATAATAAAGAAAGTCATTCACACAGACACTGTATCTCATCACAAAAATAAAAACTGGTGCAGTTTATCCTTCAGACACTATTACTTTGTTGCGCTATGACAATTTATTGTCTTCTATCCTTATTTTTCATTTTATAATGACGGACATACAATACGATATCAAAAATCGGCAATAGCAAAATATTGCTATTTATGCTGACTCTTCGGACGAAACAACACTAATTTGCTGGCGAAAAGCCTGCGGCGTCACCTGGTATGTCTGGCGGAAAACTTTGCAAAAATAACTGGTTTGCGAAAAGCCTAAATTTCGCGCAATACTGGCAATACTCCAGTCACTATGACAAAGCAACTCTTTAGCACTTGCCATTCGCTGTTGGTTTACCCAGGCATTAAAACCGATCCCCTGATATTTTTTGAACAGCTTGCTGAAATAGTACGGACTGAGATAAACATGCGAAGCCACCTCCTCGAGGCGAAGCTCATCCGACAAATGTGCGTCGATATAGCGCAACGCTTTTTTCATTTTACTGTCATGAGGAGTCGGGCTACGGGTTGGACGCACCGACTCTGACTGCTGTGTACTGTCTTTAATGACAACGAAATTCAATTGTTTTTTAAGGCAATTTTCAACAATCAACTTCAACAAATCTGCAGAGGCGATGACGCGAGAATAGTCCATTTCCGGAACATTACGAAATTCATTGAGCAGTTCGGGATCGGCTTGCCAGCGATCATCGACACTCAAAATATCAACCAGGCCTACGTCATTGCTTAAGCGCACCTGACCGCATAAAACAAAACCAACCAAGTGGCCTGCAATCACCAAAGGGATAGAAAAATCGGTAAGGCCGGCATGACAGCGATAAATACACGGCTGGTCTGATTTTGATGCTTCAAGGCCCCCACAACGATCGCTCATACGGCATCGCGTGCTGTGTTGCGGGTGCTGGCGCATCAACTGGCAGAAAGGGGTAAAATTAAAGAGTTCAGAAATTTCATCACCGTGAATATTGACAACCACAACGGCCAGACTGGTGGCCTGTGCAAAATCCTGTGCGATTTTATTAATGAGTTCTGAGTTCAGGGCGCTCGCAGAAATCATGATAAAACCTCTCAGTTAATTTATTGTTATAAATAAAAACACATTATTTACATTCACTTTTCATCTCGCTATTAGACGCAATGATAAAAGGTGTTAATGGACCATAACAAAAGTCTCCCATTGTGGGGAGACTTTTTAAGCTGTTCAGGAAACCGGATCACGAAATCAGTTTTTGCATTTCAGAAATAAACAATTTCCATGAAGCTAGTTCTCATTTTCCTCCAGCTTACAAGTATTACACGGTAAATTTTTGCCAATAAAGTAACGATAAATTGCTGCCCCGGCGCACGCACCGATGATCGGTGCCACAATCGGGACGATAAAGTATGGGATATCGCGTCCCCCCGTCATCGCAACATCTCCCCATCCGGCAAACCAGGCAAACAACTTAGGACCAAAATCACGCGCCGGATTCATGGCAAATCCTGTGAGCGGACCTGTTGATGCACCGATGACGGCAACCAGAATACCAATCAGCAATGGCGCGAGAGGACCTTTAGGCACCCCATTGCCATCGTCCGTAAGCGCCATAATCATACCCATCAGAATGGACGTGATGACCACTTCCACCAGCGCCGCTTGCCATACGCTAAGCGCAGAGGCCGGATAAGTACTAAAAATACTGGCCAGTTGCAGGCTTTCAAGACTGCCACGAACCATATGGTGCGCCGTCTCATATTCAATGAATAAACTGCCGTACAGCAAATAGGCCAGCAACGCGCCGCCAAAGGCACCCGCGACTTGCGCGACCGTATAGGGTAAAACTTTACGCCCAGGGAAACAGGCAAACAGCCACAGAGCGATGGTAATCGCAGGGTTGAGGTGTGCCCCGGATATTCCGGCAGTCAGGTAGACCGCCAGCGAAATCCCAAGACCCCAAATGATGCATATTTCCCATAACCCTAAACTCGCACCGGCCACCTTAAGGGCACTCAGGCATCCAATGCCAAAAAACAGGAACAGCCCGGTACCTAAAAACTCGGCAATGCATTGCGCTTTTAGTGAATCGTTCATTGTGACACCTTCTAAGCAGAGTTCGTGTCTGTACCAGCGGACTCCCTGCTGGCAGTAGAGTACTTCAAGGCTTACTATAAAAAGCGCCGTCGGCAAATTGTTGGCAATCTGAGCACTTCCACCTTTTTAAAATCGTGTAGTGATAACAAATTCTTGCTGTCAGCATTATTAAAACAGCTAACAAAAACGGGCATTAGCCCTATTAAAAACGCATTATAAAAATAATAAAATATTGCCAACAGCAGATTTCTGTTTTCAAACAAACATCACAATTTCATTTCCCCCGCATAGCAAATGATATTTATCGTGTCACTAGCAAAAATGTAAATCTGGTATTGACATAACCAAATTTTCACATCCGCAAAATAATAAAAAACATTTAAAAACAATCAGATAAAAGAATATCAAGCAATTTTATATCACCGATCACTTACTATTTTTTCACTCTCCGTTTCAAGTCAGCCATTCTTTTTCCTCGCTTCTTTTTATAGTCATGAAAATCGGAACAACCCAGGCGAGGTCTTTATGCAACAAGAAGCGTTAGGAATGGTAGAAACCAAAGGCTTAACTGCAGCCATAGAGGCCGCAGATGCAATGGTGAAGTCAGCCAATGTGATGCTGGTCGGCTACGAAAAAATTGGTTCAGGGCTGGTCACCGTGATTGTTCGCGGTGATGTTGGCGCGGTAAAAGCGGCAACAGATGCAGGCGCCGCTGCCGCACGTAATGTGGGTGAAGTGAAAGCCGTACACGTGATCCCACGTCCTCATACCGATGTCGAAAAAATCTTACCGAAGGGAATTAGCTGATGAGCAGCAATGAGCTGGTTGAACAGATCATGGCGCAGGTGATTGCTCGGGTGGCAACGCCAGAACACAAGGCTATCCCTGAAAATAATCTTCCAACACGAGAGACGGCTATGGCAGAGAAAAGCTGCAGTTTAACGGAATTTGTCGGCACCGCGATTGGCGACACCGTCGGTCTGGTGATCGCCAACGTCGACAGCGCCTTACTGGACGCGATGAAGCTTGAAAAACGCTATCGCTCCATTGGCATTCTAGGCGCCCGTACCGGCGCAGGCCCCCATATCATGGCCGCGGATGAAGCGGTAAAAGCCACCAATACTGAAGTGGTGAGCATTGAGCTTCCGCGAGATACCAAAGGCGGAGCAGGCCACGGTTCACTGATTATCCTAGGCGGCAACGATGTTTCCGACGTAAAACGCGGAATTGAAGTCGCGCTGAAAGAACTGGATCGCACATTTGGTGATGTCTACGCCAATGAAGCCGGTCACATCGAAATGCAATACACCGCACGTGCCAGCTATGCGCTGGAAAAAGCCTTCGGCGCACCCATTGGTCGTGCCTGTGGTGTGATCGTCGGCGCACCGGCATCGGTTGGTGTACTGATGGCCGATACCGCACTGAAATCGGCCAACGTCGAAGTGGTGGCTTATAGCTCCCCTGCCCATGGTACCAGCTTCAGTAACGAAGCCATTCTGGTTATTTCCGGTGACTCTGGCGCCGTACGTCAGGCAGTCATCTCCGCGCGCGAAATCGGTAAAACCGTGCTTGCGACCCTCGGCTCAGAACCGAAAAACGATCGTCCGTCCTACATCTGATACCCGTGAGGCTGATTCATGAGATCGAAAAGATTTGAAGCACTGGCGAAACGCCCTGTGAATCAGGACGGCTTCGTTAAGGAGTGGATCGAAGAAGGCTTCATTGCGATGGAAAGCCCGAACGACCCAAAACCGTCCATAAAAATCGTTAACGGTATGGTCACCGAACTGGATGGTAAAGCCGCCAGTGAATTTGATTTGATAGACCATTTCATTGCCCGCTACGGTATTAATCTGGCGCGCGCTGAAGAAGTGATGGCGATGGACTCGATCAAACTCGCCAATATGCTCTGCGATCCTAATGTGAAACGCAAAGACATCGTTCCGCTGACCACCGCGATGACACCGGCAAAAATTGTCGAAGTGGTTTCGCATATGAACGTCGTCGAAATGATGATGTCGATGCAGAAAATGCGCGCCCGCAGAACCCCTTCTCAACAAGCGCACGTCACTAACGTTAAAGACAACCCGGTGCAGATTGCGGCCGATGCAGCAGAAGGCGCATGGCGTGGATTTGACGAGCAGGAAACAACCGTTGCCGTGGCACGCTATGCCCCGTTTAACGCTATTGCTCTGCTGGTCGGTTCACAGGTTGGGCGTCCCGGCGTATTAACCCAGTGCTCGCTGGAAGAAGCCACCGAACTCAAACTCGGCATGTTAGGCCACACCTGCTATGCAGAAACGATTTCCGTGTACGGTACTGAGCCGGTCTTTACCGATGGTGACGATACCCCATGGTCAAAAGGCTTCCTGGCCTCTTCTTATGCCTCACGCGGTCTGAAAATGCGCTTTACCTCAGGCTCAGGCTCAGAAGTGCAGATGGGTTATGCAGAAGGCAAATCCATGTTGTATCTGGAAGCCCGCTGCATTTACATCACCAAAGCCGCTGGCGTGCAGGGTTTACAGAACGGGTCCGTTAGCTGCATCGGCGTCCCTTCCGCCGTACCGTCAGGTATCCGCGCAGTGCTGGCAGAAAACCTGATCTGCTCGTCACTGGATCTCGAATGCGCCTCCAGTAACGACCAAACCTTTACCCACTCGGATATGCGCCGTACCGCGCGTTTGCTGATGCAATTCCTGCCAGGAACTGACTTCATCTCTTCCGGCTATTCCGCCGTGCCGAACTACGACAACATGTTTGCAGGCTCTAACGAAGATGCCGAAGACTTTGACGACTACAACGTTCTCCAGCGTGACCTGAAAGTCGACGGGGGTTTGCGTCCGGTGCGTGAAGAAGACGTAATCGCCATTCGTAACAAAGCGGCCCGCGCACTGCAGGCAGTGTTTGCTGGAATGGGATTGCCACCCATCACCGATGAAGAAGTTGAAGCCGCGACTTACGCCCACGGCTCGAAAGATATGCCAGAACGTAACATCGTTGAAGACATTAAGTTTGCGCAAGAGATCATCAGCAAAAACCGCAACGGACTGGAAGTGGTGAAAGCCCTGGCCCAGGGCGGATTTACCGATGTTGCTCAGGATATGCTCAACATCCAGAAAGCCAAGTTAACCGGAGACTATCTGCATACCTCCGCCATTATCGTCGGCGACGGACAGGTGCTTTCCGCGGTGAATGACGTCAACGATTATGCCGGTCCGGCAACAGGTTATCGCCTGCAAGGCGAACGCTGGGAAGAAATTAAAAACATCCCCGGCGCACTTGATCCCAACGAGCTTGGCTAAGGGGTGAACTATGGAAATCAATGAAAAGCTGCTGCGCCAGATAATTGAAGATGTGCTGTCTGAAATGCAGACCAGCGATAAGCCTGTTTCTTTCCGCTCGTCTGCTGCGGCAACTGCACCGCAGATGGCGACCGCGCCTGGTGACAGTTTTCTGACCGAAATTGGCGAAGCCAAACAGGGTCAGCAGCAGGATGAAGTGATTATTGCCGTTGGTCCGGCGTTTGGGCTCTCGCAGACCGTCAATATCGTCGGTATTCCGCACAAGAATATTTTGCGCGAAGTGATCGCGGGTATTGAAGAAGAAGGCATTAAAGCACGCGTCATCCGCTGCTTTAAATCCTCCGATGTGGCGTTTGTCGCCGTGGAAGGTAACCGTCTGAGTGGTTCCGGTATTTCAATCGGCATCCAGTCCAAAGGCACCACGGTTATCCACCAGCAGGGGTTACCGCCGCTTTCTAACCTGGAGCTGTTCCCTCAGGCCCCACTCCTGACGCTGGAAACCTACCGGCAGATCGGTAAGAACGCCGCGCGTTACGCCAAGCGTGAATCTCCACAACCGGTCCCGACGTTGAATGATCAGATGGCGCGTCCGAAGTACCAGGCGAAATCAGCCATTCTGCACATTAAAGAGACCAAATACGTCGTGACGGGCAAAAACCCGCAGGAACTGCGCGTGGCGCTTTGATAAAGGATAACTCCATGAATACCGACGCAATTGAATCGATGGTTCGGGATGTGTTGAGCCGAATGAACAGTCTGCAGGGAGAGACCGTCACTCCAGCCGCGACTGGTTCATCAGCGCATACCGCGAAAGTGACGGATTACCCGCTCGCCAATAAACACCCTGAGTGGGTAAAAACCGCCACCAATAAAACGCTGGATGACTTCACGCTCGAAAATGTGCTGAGCAATAAGGTCACCGCACAGGATATGCGTATCACACCAGAAACGCTGCGCATTCAGGCGGATATCGCCAAAGATGCCGGACGTGACAGGCTGGCGATGAACTTTGAACGTGCCGCAGAACTGACCGCAGTACCTGACGATCGCATCCTTGAGATCTACAACGCCCTGCGCCCATACCGCTCAACCAAAGACGAGCTGATGGCCATCGCCGACGATCTCGAAAATCGTTATCAGGCAAAGATTTGCGCAGCCTTCGTACGTGAAGCAGCAGTGCTGTACGTCGAACGTAAGAAACTCAAAGGTGACGATTAATTTTAGGGAAAAATGATGCGATATATAGCTGGCATTGACATAGGCAACTCATCAACAGAAGTCGCTCTCGCGACTCTGGATGACGCTGGCACGCTGAGCATTACAACCAGCGCACTGGCAGAAACGACTGGAATTAAGGGCACGTTACGTAATGTGTTTGGTATTCAGGAGGCGCTTACGCTTGCAGCAAAAAATGCAGGCATCAATGTCAGCGATATTTCGCTCATCCGTATTAACGAAGCCACGCCGGTCATTGGTGATGTGGCGATGGAGACGATCACCGAAACCATCATCACCGAGTCAACCATGATAGGCCACAACCCTAAAACGCCTGGTGGGGTCGGGTTAGGTGTTGGCGTCACAATTACGCCGGAAGAGTTGTTAACCCGTCCGGCGGATATGCCTTATATCCTGGTGGTGTCATCGGCATTCGATTTTGCCGATGTCGCCACCATGATTAATGCCTCCGTTCGCGCCGGATATCAGCTAACCGGCGTTATTTTGCAACAGGACGATGGCGTGCTGGTCAGCAACCGTCTTACTACGCCGCTGCCCATCGTCGACGAAGTGCGCTATATCGATCGGATCCCATTAGGGATGCTGGCGGCCATTGAGGTCGCTATCCCCGGAAAGGTGATTGAAACACTCTCTAATCCTTACGGGATTGCGACTGTTTTTAACCTGAATGCGGACGAGACCAAAAATATTGTCCCCATGGCACGTGCCCTGATTGGTAACCGCTCAGCGGTCGTCGTGAAAACACCGTCGGGCGATGTAAAAGCGCGAGCCATTCCTGCCGGAAACCTCGAACTCCAGTCGCAAGGACGTACTGTTCGCGTCGACGTTGCCGCAGGCGCGGAAGCCATTATGAAGGCGGTAGGCGAATACCCTCGGCTTGATAACGTTATCGGCGAAGCAGGAACCAATATTGGCGGCATGCTGGAACATGTACGCCAGACCATGGCGGAGTTAACCAACAAGTCCAGCCATGAAATCTTCATCCAGGATTTATTGGCAGTTGATACCTCCGTTCCCGTCAGCGTGACGGGGGGACTCGCCGGAGAGTTCTCGCTGGAACAGGCGGTGGGTATTGCCTCAATGGTGAAATCAGATCGCCTGCAAATGGCGATGATAGCCCAGGAGATCACGCAAAAGCTCAACATCGACGTTCAGGTAGGCGGCGCTGAAGCCGAAGCGGCCATCCTGGGTGCCCTCACTACGCCGGGCACGACGCGTCCGCTGGCCATTCTGGATCTCGGCGCAGGTTCCACTGACGCCTCAATCATTAATCCAAAAGGCGAAATTATTGCCACACACCTGGCGGGTGCGGGCGATATGGTCACGATGATTATTGCCCGTGAACTGGGACTGGAAGATCGTTACCTCGCCGAGGAGATCAAAAAATATCCGCTGGCGAAAGTAGAAAGCCTGTTCCACCTTCGCCACGAAGATGGCAGCGTTCAGTTCTTTCCTTCTCCCCTGCCGCCAACGGTATTCGCCCGGGTCTGTGTGGTGAAACCCGATGAACTGGTGCCATTACCTGGGGACCTGGCTCTGGAGAAAGTTCGCGTCATTCGCCGCAGCGCCAAGGAACGCGTTTTTGTCACCAATGCGCTGAGAGCGCTTCGTCAGGTTAGCCCCACAGGAAATATTCGCGACATCCCGTTTGTGGTTCTGGTTGGTGGCTCTTCTCTGGACTTCGAAGTTCCACAGCTGGTAACGGATGCGCTGGCGCACTACCGGCTGGTTGCGGGTCGCGGCAATATTCGCGGTACCGAAGGCCCACGAAATGCTGTCGCAACTGGGCTTATCCTCTCCTGGTACAAGGCATTTGCTCATGGAAAGTAACCTCAGCGCACCGGCTATCGTGATCTTCACCCTGGGAGAGGACATGTCACTCTGGAATGACGTCCTGCTGGGTATTGAAGAAGAAGGGATCCCCTTTGTGGTTCAGGAGAGCCATTCCGCCGACATCATCCACAGCGCATGGCTGGCGGCATGTCAGTCACCGCTGCTCGTCGGCATTGGATGTAACCGGGAACAACTGGTTGTGCACTACAAAAATTTACCGACCTCAGCGCCACTTTTTACGCTGACGTATCAACAAGATAGCCACGCTCGTCGGCGCATCGGCAATAACGCTGCGCGGCTGGTTAAAGGCATTCCCTTCCGGGAATGCCACTCATAATCCACAGGAGAAAAGCAGTATGAATAACGCACTGGGACTGGTTGAAACAAAAGGGCTTGTCGGCGCTATTGAAGCCGCTGATGCCATGGTGAAATCCGCTAACGTGCAGTTGGTTGGTTACGAAAAAATTGGCTCGGGCCTTATCACCGTCATGGTTCGTGGGGATGTCGGCGCGGTTAAAGCTGCTGTAGACGCTGGCAGCGCTGCCGCCAGCGCCGTTGGCGAGGTGAAATCCTGCCACGTCATCCCGCGTCCACACAGCGACGTCGAAGCCATTTTACCTAAATCCGCTTAAACCGTTGCAACAAGGAGCACAGCGTGAAGCAATCACTGGGATTACTTGAAGTTAGTGGTCTGGCATTAGCCATCAGTTGCGCGGATGTCATGGCGAAAGCCGCCTCCATCACGCTGGTGGGCCTCGAAAAAACCAACGGCTCAGGCTGGACGGTGATCAAAATCATCGGGGATGTGGCCTCCGTGCAGGCGGCCATTTCCACCGGTGCCAGCTTTGCAGACCAGCGGGAAGGTCTGGTTGCGCACAAAGTCATTTCCAGACCCGGGGAAGGCATCCTTTCGCACAGCGTCGTTTCGACACCTGAGCCCATCCCTGAATCCACACCTGTCGAGGTGGAAGTACAGGTGGTTGTGGAAAGTGAATTACCCGAAGCACCACAAGATACAGACCTGATTAGCTGCAATTTATGTCTCGACCCTGCCTGTCCGCGCCAGAAGGGAGAGCCTCGCTCACTCTGCCTGCATTCTGGCAAACGAGGTGAAGCGTAATGGATAAACAGCAACTGGAGACTACGGTCAGTAAAGTACTGGATGAAATGCGCGAGCGCCCTATTCCACTGGGGATCTCTAATCGTCATATCCATCTTTGTGCTGAAGATTACGCTCGTTTGTTTCCCAATCAGCCCATCAGCGAGAAAAAAGGTCTGCTGCAGCCTGGACAATATGCCGCAGATCAGACCGTTACGCTGGTGGGTCCAAAAGGCCAGCTAAAAAATGTGCGTTTGCTGGGACCGCTGCGTAGCACCAGCCAGGTAGAAATCTCCCGCACCGACGCCCGCACGCTGGGTATCGCTGCGCCGTTGCGTATGTCCGGCAATATTCAGGGAACGCCGGGCATTCGCCTGGTGAGTCCTTTTGCTGAACTGGATATCTCATGCGGAGTGATTGTCGCCCAGCGGCACATTCATATGTCACCGCTTGATGCGCTGATCCTACGCGTGTCACATGGCGATAAAGTCTCCGTCGCCATCAATGGAGATGAACGCAGACTGATCTTCGATAACGTTGCCGTTCGCGTATCGCCGGATATGCGTCTTGAAATGCATATCGACACTGACGAAGCCAATGCTGCAGGGGCGGATAGCCCACAGGCATTCGCCACGCTGGTGAGCTCACGATGAACAATGAACTGCTGCAACGCATCATCGGGGAGGTCGTCTCCCGATTACAAAAACGCGCGGACAGTTCGCTCTCTCTGAGCGTCGCGCAGTTACGGGAAGCCGATCCCCGGGCGCTGGTTTGTCAGTACTCCGCTCTGATTATCGAGCACGCTGATTTACCGCTGCTGGCGCATATTGCGCAACACGATTCATCCGATGTGTCAGCGATCACTCTCCACGAGGCCCTGGCCTGTGGCGTTCGCGTGAAGATATCGCTGCAGCATCAATTGCTACCGGCGATCCCCGTACGAAAACTCGCGCGACTGCCGCTGGAGTTCAGTGATGAACGCGGGCAAACCATCATTCTGCATCCCGAGACGCTTTTAAGTTATGCCGATGTAGCCCGATTACAAGGTGGGTTTCTGGTGTTACGCCGTCGATGTGTTGTGACCGCACTGGCAAAAGAAACCGTCAGTATGCGCAATATCCAATTAATTAAGCAGGAGTGAACCATGCATCTGGCACGCGTTACAGGCGTCGTGGTATCCACGCAAAAATCACCGTCACTGGTTGGAAAAAAACTGTTACTGGTACGTCGGGTAACGGCCGACGGCGAACTACCGCAATCGCCAACAGCGGGGGACGAGGTCGCAGTTGATTCAGTGGGTGCCGGTACCGGTGAGCTGGTTTTACTCAGCAGCGGCTCCAGCGCCAGACACGTTTTTAGCGGCCCCAATGAGGCTATCGATCTGGCCATCGTTGGCATTGTCGACACGCTTTCTCGCTAGGAGGAACTATGGCGATTTATACCCGAACAGGCGATGCCGGTACGACAGCGCTCTTTAGCGGACAGCGCGTCAGTAAAACACACCCGCGCGTTGAGGCTTACGGCACGCTGGACGAACTCAACGCGGCGCTGAGTCTGTGCGTCTGCGCGGCACAAAGCCCGCAACACCGTGTGTTACTTGAAGAAATTCAGTTACAGCTGTTTTGGTTCAGTGCCGAACTGGCCAGTGAAAGCGAACAGCCCACGCCCGCCCAACGCTACATCAGCTCGGAAGACATTGCAGCACTTGAGGCTGCCATCGATACCGCGATGGCGCGAGTGCCTCCCCTGCACAGTTTTATTTTGCCCGGACGCTGTGAAGCCGCCAGCCGTCTGCACTTCGCCCGCACGCTTGCCCGTCGCGCTGAAAGACGGCTTGTCGAACTCTCCACAGATGCCTCCATCCGACAGGTACTGATGCGCTATATCAACCGCCTGTCCGATTGCTTATATGCGCTCGCCAGGGCTGAAGATTATGACGCGCACCAAAACACGCTCATTCAGAAGGTGGCTGAGCGTTACGTGGCAGCGACCCAGCCATCGGCAGTTCAGGAGTCTGCTATGTCATTGTCATTTCAGGAACTCCATCAGCTTACGCGTACGGCGGTAGCGCGTGCACAAGCACTCAAAGTTCCAGTTGTCATCAGCATTGTGGATGCAAACGGTACACAAACAGTGACCTGGCGCATGCCCGATGCCCTGCTCGTCAGTAGCGAGCTGGCACCGAAAAAAGCGTGGACCGCCGTGGCGATGAAAACCGCCACCCATGAACTGAGCGCAGCGGTGCAACCGGGCGCCGCACTTTACGGTCTGGAAAGCCATATGCAGGGAAAAGTCGTCACGCTTGGTGGCGGATACGCACTATGGCGAGAAGGTTTACTCCTTGGGGGTCTTGGCATCAGCGGAGGAAGCGTTGAGCAGGATATGGACATTGCAGAAACCGCCATTGCGGCGATTAACGTGAGAACACATCAATGAATACGTCAGAACTTGAAACCCTTATCCGCACTATTTTGACTGAACAGCTAGAACCGGCAAAAGCAGAGATAAAGGGTGGCGGTATTTTTCCATCCGTCGGTGAAGCAATCGATGCCGCGCATCAGGCCTTTTTACGTTATCAGCAATGCCCACTGAAAACCCGTAGCGCCATTATTAGCGCTCTGCGGGAAGAACTGACACCTCATCTGGCCTCGTTGGCGGCAGAAAGCGCAACCGAAACGGGAATGGGCAACAAAGAAGATAAATTTCTCAAAAATAAAGCCGCGCTGGATAACACCCCCGGTATTGAAGATCTAACCACAACCGCCCTCACCGGTGATGGCGGCATGGTGCTATTTGAATATTCCCCCTTTGGCGTAATGGGTTCCGTTGCTCCTAGCACCAACCCAACGGAAACCATTATTAACAACAGCATCAGTATGTTAGCTGCCGGGAATAGCGTTTACTTCAGCCCGCACCCGGGCGCTAAAGTGGTTTCACTCAAGCTGATTGCCATGATTGAAGATATTGCCTTCCGCTGCTGCGGGATCCGAAATCTTGTTGTCACAGTCACAGAACCCACTTTTGAAGCTACCCAGCAGATGATGGCGCACCCTAAAATCGCAGTTCTGGCGATTACCGGTGGCCCGGGCATTGTAGCTATGGGTATGAAAAGCGGGAAAAAAGTCATTGGTGCCGGTGCCGGGAACCCCCCCTGCATCGTTGATGAAACCGCCGATCTGGTTAAGGCCGCGGAAGACATCATCAACGGCGCATCGTTTGATTACAATCTGCCCTGCATTGCAGAGAAAAGCCTAATTGTTGTCGAAGCGGTTGCCGAACGGCTGATTCAACAAATGCAGTCTTTTGGGGCGTTGCTGCTAAACAGCGAAGAAGTGGACAAACTACGCGCCACCTGTCTGCCAGAGGGAATGGCGAATAAGAAACTTGTCGGAAAAAGCCCGGCAACGTTACTGAAAGCGGCGGGTATACCCGTTCCGACAAAAGCGCCTCGTCTGTTGATAGGCGTCGTCAAGGCTGACGATGTGTGGGTTACCAGCGAACAGTTGATGCCCATGCTCCCTGTCGTGACGGTTAACGATTTTGACAGTGCGCTAACGTTGGCGCTGAAGGTTGAAGAGGGACTGCACCATACTGCCATTATGCACTCACAAAATGTGTCGCGTTTGAATCTTGCTGCTCGCACGTTGCAAACGTCTATTTTTGTGAAAAATGGCCCCTCTTACGCCGGTATTGGCGTCGGCGGCGAAGGTTTCACCACCTTTACCATCGCCACCCCAACCGGTGAAGGGACAACGTCTGCGCGAACGTTTGCACGTTCTCGTCGTTGCGTGCTGACCAACGGTTTTTCTATCCGCTAATGAGGCCGTAATGAATAGCTTTTCACTGCAAACTCGATTGTACAGCGGCCAGGGCAGTTTGAGCGTGCTCAAACGCTTCACGAATAAGCATATCTGGATTATTTGCGATGGTTTTCTTGCGCGTTCGCCGCTGATTGCAACGCTGCGCGATGCGTTACCTGCGGATAATCGCATTAGCGTGTTCAGTGATATCACACCCGATCCCACCATCAATACGGTAGTACAAGGGATTGCACAAATGCAGTCCCTGCGACCGGATGTGGTGATTGGCTTTGGTGGAGGGTCGGCGCTTGATGCAGCGAAAGCGATTGTTTGGTTCAGCCGTCAGTTTGGCATCGAAATCGAAACCTGTGTAGCCATCCCCACCACCAGCGGCACAGGCTCTGAAGTGACCAGCGCCTGCGTGATCGGCGATCCGGAGAAAGGCATTAAATATCCGTTATTTAATAATGCCCTCTACCCGGATATGGCGATCCTTGACCCAATGCTGGTGGTCAGCGTACCGCCTGCCATCACCGCCAATACCGGAATGGACGTGCTGACGCATGCGCTTGAAGCGTACGTCTCCACCAAGGCCAGCGACTTCACTGACGCCCTGGCTGAAAAAGCAGCGCAAATTGTCTTCCAGTATCTGCCCATCGCCGTCAGCAAAGGCGATTGCCTGGCTACCCGAGGAAAAATGCACAACGCCTCAACCCTCGCGGGGATGGCGTTTAGCCAGGCTGGTCTTGGAATTAACCATGCCATAGCGCATCAGCTTGGCGGTCAGTTTCATCTGCCGCACGGCCTTGCTAACGCACTACTCCTGACCTCTGTGATTCACTTTAATGCCCGCGATCCCAGGGCCACAAAACGGTATGCCCGCTTCGCGAAGGCCTGCCACTTATGCCCTGATAACGCAAACGATACGGCGGCACTCAATGCGCTAATTCATCATATTGAGCAACTCAAAAAACAGTGTGCGTTACCCTCTTTCACAGACGCGCTCAAAGACGGAAAGCAAACCTGGTCACAGCGTATTCCCTCGATGGTTCAGGCGGCTCTGGCGGATGCCACGCTGCAAACGAATCCCCGCGATGCTGATGCCGCTGCCATCCAGGAACTGCTTGAGGAATTATTATGAATACAGCCATGACGGCTGAACCCATTTGTTATGATGCTCAGACAATACGCGATCGCGTGCGCGCTGCAGGTGTAGTGGGAGCCGGTGGTGCCGGCTTTCCTGCCCATGTCAAACTGCAGGCGCAGGTCGATACGTTTCTGGTCAATGCTGCAGAATGCGAGCCGATGCTGAAGGTTGATCAGCAATTAATGGCCGTGCAGGCGGCCCGACTGATACGCGGCGTGCAGTATGCCATGAAGACCACTGGCGCCAGCGCCGGCATTATCGCCCTTAAAGAAAAATATCAGAAAGCCATCAGTGCGTTAACACCTCTCCTGCCCGCCGATATCAGGTTACACATTTTGCCTGATGTCTACCCGGCTGGCGATGAAGTGCTGACAATCTGGATGGCAACCGGACGGCGGGTGCCTCCTGCTGCTCTCCCGGTTAGTGTGGGCGTGGTGGTCAATAACGTCCAGACCGTACTTAACATCGCACGAGCCGTTGAACAGCAGTTCCCCGTTACACGTCGTACATTAACCGTCAATGGCGCAGTTGCCCGGCCGGTTACCCTGACCGTACCTGTCGGTATGTCGCTGCGCGAAGTGCTGGCATTGGCTGGCGGCGCTACCGTCGATGACCCCGGATTTATTAACGGCGGTCCGATGATGGGCGGTCTGATTACTTCTCTGGATACGCCAGTCAGTAAAACGACCGGTGGCCTGCTGGTACTACCGAAATCCCATGCGCTGATCCAGCGACGGATGCAGGATGAACGGACCGTGCTCTCAGTTGCCAAAACCGTCTGCGAGCAGTGCCGCTTGTGCACGGATCTGTGTCCACGACACTTGATTGGTCATGAACTCTCACCACATTTGCTGGTTCGCGCGGTCAACTATCAGCAGGCCGCCACACCGCAATTACTGCTCACCGCCCTGACTTGCTCAGAATGCAACGTCTGTGAAAGCGTGGCCTGTCCGGTGGGGATTTCTCCGATGCGCATTAACCGCATGCTCAAACGCGAGCTACGTGCGCTCAATCATCGTTATGAAGGCCCGTTAAACCCTGAAGATGAAATGGCGAAGTACCGTCTGATTCCGGTGAAACGGCTTATTACCAAACTGGGTCTCAGTGACTGGTATCACGATGCACCATTAGACCAGACAGATCATCCCACTGAAAAAACAACGTTGTTGTTACGCCAGCATATTGGTGCCAGTGCCATTCCTTGTGTGCAAAAAGGGGAGCGCGTTGTGCGCGGCCAATGTGTTGCAGAGATACCCGAGGGCGCATTAGGTGCGCAGGTTCACGCCAGTATTGACGGTATTGTCAGCGAAATCACAGATCAGTCCATCACGGTAATAAGAGGTTAACCATGTCTCAGGCTATAGGGATTTTAGAACTCACCAGCATTGCCAAAGGAATGGAAGCCGGCGATGCGATGCTGAAAAGCGCTAATGTGAATTTGCTGGTCAGTAAAACCATCTGCCCGGGAAAATTTTTGCTGATGCTGGGTGGTGACGTTGGCGCAATACAGCAGGCCATTGCCACAGGAACCTCACTTGCTGGAGATATGCTCGTCGACAGCCTGGTCCTGCCTAACATTCATGCCAGCGTTCTGCCGGCGATCAGCGGACTCAATAGTGTAGATAAACGTCAGGCGGTAGGGATTGTTGAAACCTGGAGCGTTGCGGCTTGTATTTGTGCCGCCGACCGCGCGGTAAAAGCCTCCAATGTCACGCTGGTAAGAGTGCATATGGCGTTTGGTATTGGCGGTAAGTGCTACATGGTTGTCGCGGGCGATGTTTCCGATGTGAATAACGCCGTGACGGTCGCCAGCGAAAGTGCTGGTGAAAAAGGTCTGCTGGTCTATCGCTCGGTGATCCCACGTCCGCATGAAAGCATGTGGCGCCAAATGGTGGAGGGGTGATGGAAATGCAGCCGACGACGGATCGTATGATTCAGGAATATGTGCCCGGAAAACAGGTCACACTGGCGCATCTTATTGCTAATCCTGGTAAAGATTTGTTCAAGAAACTTGGCTTGCAGGATTCAGTCTCGGCGATTGGCATTTTAACTATTACGCCCAGCGAAGCCTCCATTATCGCCTGTGATATCGCCACTAAATCGGGTGCAGTAGAGATTGGTTTTCTGGACCGCTTTACCGGCGCAGTCGTATTAACCGGTGATGTTTCGGCCGTTGAGTACGCGCTGAAACAAGTTACCCGCACGCTGGGCGAAATGATGCGTTTTACCGCCTGCCCGATTACGCGGACATGACGTAATGAAACGCATCATGTTCATTGGACCCAGCCAAAGTGGGAAAACATCGCTCACCCAGTGTATGCGTGGCGAAGCGCTTCATTATCAGAAAACCCAGGCTATCGTCTGGTCTCCCACGGCGATAGACACACCTGGGGAATATCTGGAGAACCGCTGCCTGTACAGTGCGCTGCTGGTCAGCGCCTGTGAAGCCGACGTTATCGCGCTGGTGCTCAGCGCTGACGCGCCCTGGTCACCTTTTTCTCCTGGATTTACCGGCCCCATGAACCGGCCCGTTATCGGTCTGGTGACCAAAGCCGATTTAGCTAACCCGCAGCAGATTGCCCTCGTCGAGGGTTGGTTGATGCAGGCCGGGGCGCAAAACGTTTTTATTACCAGCGCGGTGGACAATACCGGCGTTGATGAGATGTTCAATTTTCTGCACGCAAAGGAACCGTCATGTCTCACAAAATAATGGCCATTAACGCAGGCAGCTCTTCTCTGAAGTTTCAGTTACTGGCGATGCCGCAGGGTGAGATGCTCTGTCAGGGGCTGCTCGAGCGCATCGGGATGCCTGATGCAAAGGTCACGATAAAAACCCCGGTGCAAAAATGGCAGGAAACACTGCCGATTGCCGATCACCGTGAAGCGGTAACGCTGTTACTGGAAAAACTGCTCAGTCACAGCATCATTAATAGCTTACAAGACATCGACGGTGTTGGGCATCGCGTCGCACACGGCGGAGAATCCTTTAAAGATTCAGTTTTAGTCACCGATGAATCGCTGGCAGAAATAGAACGTCTGGCAGAACTGGCTCCGTTGCATAACCCGGTTAATGCGCTGGGTATTGCTGTTTTTCGCCAACTGTTACCGGCGACACCTGCTGTAGCAGTTTTCGATACGGCCTTCCATCAGACGCTCGACGAGCCTTCTTTTATTTATCCCCTGCCCTGGCGTTATTATTCGGAGCTGGGTATTCGTCGCTACGGCTTCCATGGTACCAGCCACAAATACGTCAGCCATACGCTGGCTGAAAAACTGGGCGTGCCGCTCAGCGCTCTACGAGTTGTGTGTTGCCATCTGGGCAACGGCAGCAGCATCTGCGCCATCAAGGGCGGACAATCCGTTAATACGTCAATGGGCTTTACCCCACAGTCTGGTGTGATGATGGGCACCCGTAGCGGCGACATCGATCCGTCCATTTTACCGTGGATTGCCCAACGAGAAGGCAAAACACCACAGCAGCTAAATCAGCTACTCAACAACGAGTCGGGGTTACTTGGCGTATCCGGCATATCACCTGACTACCGTGACGTGGAACAGGCGGCTGATAGCGGAAACCGTCAGGCAGCGCTGGCGCTGACGCTGTTTGCCGAACGAATTCGTGCCACCATTGGCAGCTACATTATGCAAATGGGCGGTCTGGATGCGCTGGTGTTTACCGGTGGTATCGGCGAAAACTCTGCCCGCGCCCGGGCAGCAATTTGCCACAACCTCAATTTCTTAGGGTTGGCGGTAGATGAGGACAAAAACCAACGTAATGCGACCTTCATTCAGACAGAAAACGCGATGGTCAAAGTGGCCGTCATCAATACCAACGAAGAGCTGATGATCGCGCAAGACGTAATGCGTATAGCGATTGCAGAAACTGTGACGCTGAGCATTCCCGCTTAACACTGCTGCGCCGCAGATTGCGGCACATCATGGTAATAGCGCGATCGCCATGACACTATGCGCCGAAGATTGCTAATCACAAAGGTGAAAAGACGTGGCTGTTGCGCAATGCCCCGCATCATGCGGAGAACTTATCCAGGGCTGGATTCTGGGCAGCGAGAAATTGGTCTCCTGCCCGGTTGAATGGTACAGCACCGTTGAAGTCAGCTCCGGCTCGCCGCTTGCCGATGAGCGGCCTCTTTCACGGTCGATGGTTGACCGCTTGTTGCAGCACTGGCAATATCCGGCACATGTCAGTCAGGATATTCGTATTGATATCCACTCTACGATCCCCATCGCCAAAGGGATGGCCAGCAGTACGGCAGATATTGCCGCCACCGCCATCGCTACCGCCCACCATCTGGGCCATCAGTTAGATGAAGCCACGTTAGCGCAGCTTTGCGTTTCGCTCGAACCTACCGACAGCACCGTTTTTCGCCAGTTAACGCTTTTTGATCATAACGACGCATCCACTCAGATCGCCTGTGAAGCGCAGCCCCACCTCGACCTGCTGGTTCTCGAAAGCCCGGAAACGTTACGCACGGCAGACTATCACCGGATCCCGCGCCAGGCCGGGTTACAGGCAGGCGCACCTGCCCTCAAACGAGCTTGGGAAAAAGTGCAGGAAGCTTGCTCAAGTCAAAACCCGTACCGGATGGGCGAAGCGGCCACGCTAAGCGCCATTGCCAGCCAGATATTGTTGCCAAAACCGGATTTCGATTCGTTATTATCGCTGGTTGAAGAATGTGATTTATACGGTGTGAACGTTGCCCACAGCGGCAGCGTGGTTGGCCTGATGCTGGACAGAACGCGTCATGACATTGACTACATCAAATGGATGCTGGTGCAGAAAAAACTGACTACATACTGGCCGGAACAGCATTTGCTACGGATGGTAACGGGCGGGGCTGAATTACAGTAGAGACGATAGGGGCCACATTACGCCCCTATCGTTTGCAACAATTACTCTGCTTTCGCTTCGCCGTTTTTCACTTCGCCCATGGCTTTGAGCTTTTTAGAAATGTCGCGACGCTCTTTAGAGATCTCGGCATTTTTGATGATGTAATCATCCACGCGATCTTCATAGTCGCTTTTCATGCTGGCAATAATGCCCTGGATCGCTTCAACGCTCATACCTGGCTTGATGTAGTCGCTCAGGTTGTCCAGCAGCAGGACACGTTTCTGGTTGTCACGGATCTTTTTCTCAACGTCCTGGATTTCACGTTGCAGTTTGTTCTTACGACGGAACAGACGAACAAATTCCAGCACGTCCTGGAAAGAAGGCTTGGTAGTTTCCATTTTTACACCCCTGATAATGTGAGATTCGGATTCGTTTAAACAACGGCTAAAGTGGGTCAACATTACTTTCATGCCCGCCATACTTCAAGTTGCATCTGCATTGACAATACACGGTTGAAACCTGAATTATCGAGGGTAAAGCCATTGCAGTTACCAATGGTTTTAGCCTTTTTCAGTATCATACCCTTAATCGTTGCTGAATCGAAGCAGCAGTAGAACCAATCCCCTCATCTGCGCTTTATTTGCGCAAAGCACGACAGATTAAATGTGAGAGGAGTTCCAGCTGTCGTGCCATCTCCATATTCAGCCAGACATAACCATGAATAGGCGTTTCTGCAACGTTGTCGCCCTTATGTTCATCAATCAGCTGACGCATCTCGGTCACCGTATCATTGAGTTTTTCG
Source organism: Citrobacter sp. KH_055_1 (assembly GCF_057838705.1). NCBI lineage: Bacteria > Pseudomonadati > Pseudomonadota > Gammaproteobacteria > Enterobacterales > Enterobacteriaceae > Citrobacter > Citrobacter sp. KH_055_1. The sequence continues at coordinate 1,859,675 of NZ_CM174473.1, read as the reverse complement.
GTGTTGGCAAGCACCGGTTGCGGATTACCTTCATAGAGAGCGTGCGTTATCGTCAGCAGTGCCTGTTGCATTCTGAGCTGAGTTTCACGCAGCGTATGCGCATTCAACATCACAAAATGACTGGACCGCGTTGCCCACAGCGCGTTGATTTGCAGTTCAAGCATGCACACCAGATTCCGATTAATCGTTTGAATGGCTTCAAAAACTGATTTTTGAATGCGCGTTTCTTTGCTGGCCGGAATGATTAAGCCGCGCATTTTAACGACGTCACTCAGCAACTGCTGTAAGTGCTTATCCAGCCGGGGTTGTTCGAGTAAGTTGGGTGATAGCGCGGCCTGATATACACGGTTATAGCCGGTAATGCAGTGCGCCAGTTGGATACGCCAGTGTATAAATGCGCGTTGCGGCCAGATCCAGGTAAACAGCATTGCCAGTAGCGAGCCGAGAATCACATCCCCCCCGCGCCAGAGTGCCGTGTTCATATCGCCCGCAGGTGCGCCAACCACGACGGCCAGCGTGATGCCGATCAGCAGCGCCTGATACGGTTTTTTACCCAATGCCAGCCAACCGCACAGGAACATCGCCACCGCACACCATATCAGCATAAGCGGCAATGAAAAGAGCTCCAGCCGGAGCGCCACCAGCCCAAGGACCGAACCCAGAATCGTGCCACCAATACGCTCAAAAGCTCGGGGGACGACATTGCCCCAAAAGGAAATCGGCCCCATGATCACCACCAGCGTGATCAGAGGCCAGGTACCTTCAGGGATGTCCAGCAGGCGAACCAGCAGAAAAGTGAGAAGAAACGCCAGCGAGATGCGAATACCATGCACCACACGATAATGACGATACAAGCGAATTTCAAAAGGACTCAGTGACTTATCTGCACGCACTCATGCACTCCGTCAGGGAATAGCAAAGAACAGAATTGTACCTGTTTTTTCAGTGAAAACATCACCGTTATCAACAGGCCTTTTATCCTGATTCACACCCAAAACCGTTACTTCGCCTGCACCGGCACGTACATTTCAATATCCCAGTATCCGTCCTCCACACCATTGTTTCGGTAAATTTCAAAACACGGTTTGGCCGATAACTGCCAGGACGAATCCTGCAACAGACGGTCAAAAAACTGATACCAGGGTGTGGCAAAGTCATGGTTTTCAACACGGGCAACGGCCACGGCATAGTCGCCGCCCGCCAGTTCAGTCAGGATCACCCCTTCGCTGTTTTCGGGGATCTCAAAACCTTCAGGCACTGAAACTACGGTATCGCAGCGCAGTTTATCTGCCGGAACCACGTCTGGGTTGTCGTAATAGACGGCTATCCATTCCAACGGCACAATCTGGTTACCGTCGACCCACATAACCAGCTGTTCAAACCCCTGCTTTACCGTGTGTTCCCACGGTCCAACCATGTGAAACCCGGCAATCCTGCGTCTTTCTACCTGCTTTATCTCATACTCCATATAACCTCCTGCATGGCACTGTATAAAAATACAGTATAATTTCTACGTATTACGGCCTCAAGGAAATAGTGATTATTATGTGAGCAGATTCGCAGTCTTGCCAGTTTGGTGCACAAACAGAAATCTACACCTTATGGTGAAAATAATCGCTCAGGCGCGAAAACACGCCCCCCTCACCGACTGACTCCAGCGTCATCAGCGGCCAATGCGCCACCAGCTGATCCCGGTCGTAGAGTTCAATTTCGCCCACGCGCTGATGTGCGGCAATGGGGGCGACCAGCTCTTTCTTATCAAGCACATACTTTGCTTTAATATTCGCCACTTCGGCTTTAGGCAGCGCCATCCAAAAATCCTGCTCGGTACCGAGACTGATTTTTTCTTTATCGCCATACCAGATCCGCTCAACGCCGACCTGCTTACCACTACGCAGAACCTGCACTGTGTCAAAGTTTTGCTGTCCCCATTGCAGCAGCTTACGCGCCTGATCTTCACGCCCCTTCGCACTCTCGGCCCCCATTACAACGGCGATTAATCGACGCTGTCCGTCTACCGCAGATGCAATCAGGTTAAACCCGGCACCAGAGGTATGTCCCGTCTTTAGCCCATCCACGTTCAGGGTTTTATCCCACAATAAACCGTTACGATTCTGCTGGGTGATGCCGTTCCAGGTGAGGCTCTTCTCGCTGTACATATGATAGAAATCAGGCTCGCCGTGAATGATAGCCCTCGATAACACAGCCAGATCGTAAGCCGAACTGTGCTGGCCTGGGGCATCCAGTCCGTGCACCGTTTCAAAATGGGTGTCCTGCAACTTCAGCTTTTGCACATAACTGTTCATCATCGCGACAAACTGTGGCTGCCCACCGGCGATATAATCCGCCAGCGCAACGCAGGCATCGTTGCCGGAATCGACAATTAAGCCGCGACTTAAATCACGTACTGAAACGCGGTCACCTTGTTTTAGAAACATTAACGATGAACCGACAAATACCGGATTGTCTTTCGCCCACGCGTCACGCCCAACGGTGACAATATCTGACGGGCTAATACGCTGGCTGTCGATGGCGCGGTCAACAACATAGCCGGTCATCAGCTTGGTCAGACTGGCGGGGTTACGCTGCTGGTGCTCATTACCTGCGGTAAGAATTTGGCCTGTGGTGTAATCCATCAGCACCCACGCACCCGCATTGATAGCCGGAGGTTGGGAAGCAAAACTGGCGACATCCGCCGCAAAGGCGGAGGAAAAACTCATCGCGAAAAGGGAAGCGGCAATAAACAAACGGCGTTTCAACAGCATGTCCTCAGGAAAAGGAAAAATAGCCGTTCTTTTTACGGAAATTCTGAAGAACAAACAGGGATAAATTGCAAGAAAATGTGACTTAAGGCACATTTTCTTGCAATGGAATGCAGGTATCAGATAAACGGGTAGTGATAAATTCGCACTACATTACCCTTTACGCGGTGATACATCTGCGTGATGGCTGCGATGCCGGTGATAGCCGTCGATCATGCTGCGAAAGATTTGCCCTGGCGTGTCGCCCAGTGTGCACAGGTAGATATGCGCACATATAAACAGAATGCCAATAATCGCCAACGCCATATGCAACACCAGCATAACCGGACCTGCGCCGATAACTTGTGGGTAAAGACACAACAAACCGGTGATGATCAACAACGGTACCAGCGCATACATGATGGCCAGATAGGCCAGTTGTTGTAGCGGGTTAAATTTACTCTCTGCCGTCGCGGCAAACGGATGCGCTTCCCCCTTCATTATCCCATACAGGTAAAAGCGCGTTTGCTGCAGGCAGCGCGAAATCAGTCCGCTACATTTCACCCGATAGTGGCAGCCGTTGCCGGTAGTGGCATTTATCAGCACGAAACCCACCCAGAAGGCCAGTAATGCAAAGCCACACCAGGTGTGTACCTGCACCATAAGCGCCACCGGCCCTATCGAAAAGTGACCAAACAACCCGCTTACCAGCAGCAGAACGAACAACAGCGCATTTCCCCAGTGCCAGCGGCGGACCGCTAACGAGTAGAGGTAGTCACGATGCTCTTCACCGGTTGCGGTTTTAGGTGCCAGCATCCGGCGCAGCAGCGCGTGCGCCACCAGACCCACAATCATCAGCAGGATGACCACACCTGCGTAAATGAGCCACAGCGGCCAGTAATCCGGCGCATAGTTAAGCTCTGCTCCCCAGATAGCATTCATACTTTCCCCTCCTGATGATACTCTTTACGCCGATAAAGACTCACCTCACCACTGCGCGTATTCTGCTGGCGATATACCTCTTTTTGACTTATCCAGTGCTGGATCTCCGGGTCGTCGCGACGGCCAAACTTCAGCGCATCGGTTGGACAAACAGAAACACAGGCCGGCGCTTGCCCGGCATCGAGGCGGGTATCTGCACAAAAATTGCATTTGTCAGCGATACTCGTTTGCGGATTCAGATAACGCACATGGAACGGGCAGGCCGCAACACAATAGTCGCAACCAATACAGCGCGACTTGTCCACCTGCACAATACCGTTTTCGTCACGAAATGAAGCACCGGTCGGGCAAACGCTCACGCAGGGCGCATCTTCACAGTGCTGGCAAGAAACCCGCACAAACTGAAAATGAGACAGGACGTCTGACTCTTTTTCCGGGGTGCGGATCTGCACCTGCAGGCGGCTGTACCCCTCCGGCACATCGTTCAGAACCTTGCAGGCAACCGTACATGCCTGGCAGCCAATGCAGCGTTTTTCGTCATGCAGCATGACATAGGGATTAGTGGATTGATTCATGATGTTCTCCTTGTTCATGCCCGACGCAGCGTCACGCCAGCGGTGTGCACCACCGTTCCGGAAACCGGACTGGTCACGTGCGGAAGTAAATTACCGCAGTGAATACCGTGCGTTGTTGCCGCCGTTTTAGCCCCGGCCTTGGCGCCAAACCCCATATAAACAAACAGCGTATCGGGTCGAATACCGGCCGTGACCAGCGCCTTACCTTTTTCTTTGCCGGTGGCGTTTTCCAACCAGATGTCGTCACCGCTTTTAATCCCTTTTTCACGTGCGGTCGTCGGGTGGATCCACACCGCGTTGTCCCACATCAGTTCACTGAGTAAAGGCACATATTGCGTCGCTCCGTTGGTGTGAACCGCCACCTTGCCCTGGATGAAATAGAGTTCATTTTCACCCTTCAGGGCAAAATTGCGGGCGCGTGGAATACCGTAGCCGGGAAGTAACGATTCCAGCTCTGCGGAATAAAGCTCGATTTTGCCTGACGGGGATTTGAATCGCAGTTGCTCCCCGTAGGTACCATCGCTGTCCGCGGGCACTGCGCCAGGATAGCGCTCAACAAACTGGCGCACGGTCTCAGGTTCACGAAATAACAGCGGTACGCCCCACTCCCGGTATCCCTTCTGACGCAGTTCTGCGGATAAGGCGTGATCGCCATTGAGCTGGTACAGCTGGCGCGTCTGCATATCCTGCCACGGGTAAAATTGCCCGAGACCCAACTGTTCACCCAGTTCTTTCCAGATTTGCCAGCTCGGACGAGCATCGCCAATGGGCTCAACTACCTGTTGGCGTAATGCATAAGCTGGATTCAGCCCTGACATATCAGAGACTTCTTCATCACGCTCAAGGTAGGTGCATTCCGGTAACAGATAGTCAGCATAGGCCGCACTTTCACTTAAATAGACATCGCAGCTGACCACCAGATCCAGTTGTTCCACGGTTTTGACCAGATCGGGCCGGCAGGTCACGGTCTGGAAAGGATTATGTCGGGACATGATCCATCCCTTCACCGGGTAAGGAGTCTGCTTTAACACGGCATCAATAATGCTTTGCACGACCCCGCCACCCGCGGCGATGTATTTAAACTGCGGTGCCACCAGATCAATGCGCTGCGCGGTTGGCTTCGGTAATTTCACATCCGGTTTTGCCAGCACTGGCGCGACCTTTTCGCCAGCCAGCTTGTTGTAGGTTGCCGCCGCCTTTTTCTGGTACATACCGCCTTCACGTTCGATATTGCCCAGCAGCACGTTGAGGGTGAAGATCATCCGCCGCATGTCGATCTCTTCCTGAGAAAACGTCGCGCGGTGGCCTGGGCTGACGATGGCACGAGGCGCGCTGGCCGCCATTTCTCGGGTTACGCGGGTAATAACTTCAGCAGGAACATCAGCCAGCTTTTGCGCCCATTCAGGCGTTGTCTCTTGTACGGCCTCTGCCAGCTGTGCAAACCCCGTGGTATAACGCTCCACAAACTGCGCGTCATACAGGTTTTCTTTAATCATGACGTGGCACATTGCCATCAGTACCGGCAAGTCGCCGCCAGGCCTGATGGCATGCCATTCATCCGCTTTACTGGAAAATACGGACAAGCGAGGGTCGAAGCTGACCATCTTCGCGCCTCTCTCCTGCGCGGTCATCAGTTCGTGGGTGTCGGCAACCTCAATACCTTCATAGAGGTTATGGCCAAAAGAGACCATATAACGGGTGTTGGCAATATCCATGGACAGATCGCCGCCCATCATCACTTTAGCGGCAATGGATTTCCCGGCGGGACATGTCGAGGCATGGGTAAAGGTGTTCGGCGAACCGAAGGCCGTCGCCAGGTGAAATAAATGACCGGAAAGCGAGCCGGATTTAGAAGAGAAGACAACGCCCTGAGGACCATATTGCGCTTTTATGGCACTCATCTTTTCGGCAATTTCTTGATAGGCTTGCTGCCAGCTAATGACCTGCCATTCTCCAGCGCCACGCGGGCCGGTACGCTTCATCGGTTTAACAATACGGTGCGGATCGTTAACCAGGCTCACGCCGCTGCCCCCTCGGGCACAGACCCGGGAACCCTGCTGCGGCGCATTAGGGTTCCCCTGGATGAAAACGGTTTTATTATTAATGACCTGAGCTTGAATGGGACAGCGAAATGAACACATTTCGCACAGACTTGGCGTGAGTGAGGTTTTCCCCTTGATACTCTCTGGTGCATTACGCGCCAGTGCCCCCGGTGGAAAAGTTCCTATTGCGCAAGCGGAGCAGCCAATACCCACGCCGCGCAAAAAGTTACGCCGACTAATGCTCATATAACCTCCTGTTATTAGATATATCCAATTATTATATGGAGTTTATATTATTAATTTTTAACCTCACTCACATTTCCTTACAATGAAGCAAGAACATCCTGACGAATCAGAACCTATTGTTTACAAAGACTTTTAAAACTTCCAAAACTCAACAATTAACCGTAAAAATAACAATAATGGTTATCAATCAAATTATTAAAATGAAATTGTCCTTGATGATAATCATGCCAACAAATACAGTTTCGATCGTTTAATTAATTCAAGAAATATATAAAAGCACCGTTCATCTCAATTTTATTGCGACCTGATTCCCCGAACAGATAATCGCATTGCTGATTACCTCGCTATTTTTTGGTACTCTTATAAAAGCGCTAAATTGATCCCGGACATAACTGAACAATGAATGACGGCAAGCAGCACCCTACGTTTCTCTTCCACGATTACGAAACCTTTGGTACCCATCCGGCGCTGGACAGGCCCGCGCAATTTGCGGCCATCCGCACGGATAACGATTTCAACATTATCGGCGATCCAGAGGTTTTTTATTGTAAGCCTGCGGACGACTATCTGCCGCACCCGGAAGCGGTACTTATAACAGGTATTACCCCGCAGGAAGCGCGTGAAAAAGGAGAGAACGAAGCAACGTTTGCTGCCCGCATTCACGCCCTGTTTACCGTGCCCAAAACCTGTATTGTGGGCTATAACAATGTGCGCTTTGACGACGAAGTGACGCGCAATATCCTGTACCGCAATTTCTACGACCCCTACGCCTGGAGCTGGCAGCACGATAATTCACGTTGGGATTTACTGGATGTTATGCGCGCCTGTTATGCCCTGCGCCCAGAAGGTATTAACTGGCCAGAAAACGACGACGGGTTACCCAGTTTCCGCCTTGAGCATTTGACCAAAGCCAACGACATTGAACACGCCAACGCCCACGATGCGATGGCCGACGTGTACGCCACCATTGCGATGGCGCAGTTGGTTAAGTCGCGTCAGCCTCGTCTGTTCGACTATCTCTATAGCCACCGGAACAAGCACAAGCTGGCCGCCCTGATCGATGTCCCACAAATGAAACCGTTGGTTCATGTCTCCGGCATGTTCGGTGCATGGCGCGGCAATACCAGCTGGGTTGCGCCGCTCGCCTGGCACCCGGACAATCGCAACGCGGTCATCATGGTTGACTTAGCCGGTGATATTTCTCCCCTGCTTGAGCTGGACAGCGACACGCTGCGTGAGCGCCTTTACACCGCCAAAGCCGACCTGGGCGATAACGTGGCGGTACCCGTGAAACTGGTGCACATCAACAAATGCCCGGTTCTGGCACAGGCCAACACACTACGCCCTGAAGATGCCGACCGCCTGGGGATTAACCGCCAGCATTGTCTGGATAACCTCAAAATCCTGCGTGAAAACCCGCAGGTTCGCGATAAAGTGGTGGCTATTTTTTCCGAGGCAGATCCCTTCACACCGTCAGACAACGTGGATGCCCAACTGTATAACGGTTTTTTCAGCGATGCCGACCGCGCCGCGATGAAAATCGTGCTGGAAACCGACCCACGCAATTTACCGGCACTGGATATTACCTTTGTTGATAAGCGTATTGAAAAGCTGCTGTTTAATTACCGCGCGCGTAACTTCCCCGGCACGCTGGATGAGTCTGAACAGCAGCGCTGGCTGGAACATCGCCGTCAGGTGTTTACCGCAGAGTTTTTACAGCAATATGCCAATGAATTGCAGATGCTGAGTCAACAGTATGCGGATAATAAAGAGAAGCTGGTGCTGCTGAAATCACTCTGGCAATACGCAGAAGAGATTGTGTAAGAAGAGAAACTGACACGCAGGTATAAAAAAACCGGAGAACATGTCTCCGGTTAGGCAATTTGCCGGATGGTGGCGCAAGGCCCCCAGTCCGGCAAACATCAATTACTGCGCGATATCTTCGTACTGTGGAACCGGATTGCGGAAGCTTTTGGTCACGCAAGCCAGGTAAACCAGACCAATACCCGCCCAGATCAGACCCAGAACCATCGAGCTTTCTTCCAGGTTAACCCACAGCGCGCCGACGGTCAGAGCACCACACACCGGCATGACCAGGTAGTTGAAGTGGTCTTTCAGCGTCTTGTTGCGTTTTTCGCGGATCCAGAACTGTGAAATCACAGACAGGTTCACGAAGGTAAATGCCACCAGCGCACCGAAGTTGATCAGCGCCGTCGCCGTCACCAGGTCAAATTTGATTGCCAGCAGCGCAATCGCACCCACCAGCAGCACGTTCCATGCAGGAGTACGCCATTTCGGGTGAATATAACCGAAGAAACGGGTCGGGAATACGCCATCGCGCCCCATCACGTACATCAGACGAGAAACGCCCGCATGTGCCGCCATACCGGATGCCAGTACGGTGACGCTGGAGAACACCAGCACGCCCCACTGGAAGGTTTTACCCGCAACGTACAGCATGATTTCCGGCTGTGACGCGTCCGGATCTTTAAAGCGAGAGATATCCGGGAAGTACAGCTGCAGGAAGTAGGAGGCACCAATAAAGATCAGGCCACCAATCAGCGCGGTCAGGAAGATAGCCTTCGGAATAACACGCTCTGCGTCTTTGGTTTCTTCTGACAGCGAAGAGATGCCGTCAAAACCAAGGAACGAGAAGCACAGGATAGTTGCACCGGTAATCATCGGCACCACATGCGCGCCTTCAGACCAGAATGGACGGGTGCTGGTCAGCGTGCCTGCGCCTTCGCCGTGCATAATGCCGTAAATGATCAGGCCAACAATCACTGCCACAATACCCATCTGCAAAATAACAATCAGGGTATTGAAGTTCGCGACGGCCTTGATGCTGCGCAGATTCGAGATGGTCATAAAGCCCACCAGCGCGACAACAAAGATCCACGACGGTACCGACGGCACCAGCGCTTCAAAGTAGATTTTAGCCAACAGGATGTTGATCATCGGCATGAACAGATAGTCCAGCAGTGATGACCAGCCCACCATAAAGCCTACGGTCGGGCTAATGGATTTCTGAGCATAGGTGTACGCAGAGCCAGCAGACGGGAAACGGCGAACCAGTTTACCGTAGCTCAACGCAGTAAAGAGAATGGCAACCAACGCAAAAGCATAAGCCGTCGCGACATGACCATCGGTCAAGCCCGAAACGATACCAAATGTATCGAACAGCGTCATCGGCTGCATATAGGCAAGGCCCATCATGACAACCGGAACCAACGTAAGCGTTTTACGTAATTCCACGCGAGAGGTGTTTGGAGTAACGTTATGCGACATGGTCATTCCCCTTTACGGTGAATACCGTCGCGTAAGCAAAAAATTGCCCCATTTTTACGAATTCCTCAGCGACAACAACTGTCGGTTTTTAGTAAGTATCTATCCGGTACGAAGCCCGGCCTCTTTTATGAATGATTGGTTTGATGCAAAAAAATAACCGACGCGTATTAAAACGTCGGCTAATGTCATTTTTTGCAAGCGGCGTATTTTGCACTAAATTGGAGAGAAATAACAAGAGAATGAGATAGCCAAAAATAAATATTTTTATCTAACCGCCTGATTTATCGACACTCGATTTTACATAAACGCCTGCGATAGCACTATTTGCTAAAATCTGATCTCGCCACCAGGCGCTGGCTAATCCTGACGTCTGTTCATTCCAGCCAATCCACACCGGTTCAAACATAATTTGTGCGACCACTTTCTTCTCTATCAGGGCACCGCTGTCCAAAAAACGTTGTGCCAGATAGCGCGGTAAATACCCGCATCCCAGCCCACTGATCTGCAGTTCCAGCTTGGTTTTAAAGTCAAAAACGGTGATTGCATCCTGATCGTCAAGCAGTTGAGAACCCGACAAGCTCGCCAGATGAGGACTGTCCCCCACCACAATGGCACGGAAACGTTTAATGGTACGCCGTTGCAGTGGTTCGTCTTCCTGCGCCAGCGGATGATGAGGTGCGATCACAAACACCTGTTCGAGGTCACCTAAACGCGCAAAACCAAAATTACTCGCGGAAGGCGGTTCATGCATCGCCCCGACGATAATATCGGCCCGCCCTTGGGTGAGCGCCTCCCAGGAACCGCCCAGTACACCGTTGATAAATTTAAGCCGCGTGACGCTGTGGTGCTGGTAGAAGGATTCGATAAGCGGGGCCAGCAGTGAAAAAGGAAAGGTGTCATCCACGCCAATAACCAGCTGGTTCTCCCAACCTTCGTGCAGTTTGATAGCCTGTTTTTCGAGTTCGCGGACGGTATGCAGTACCTCCCGCCCCTTTTCCAGCAGCATCTGCCCGGTGCGGGTAAACGTCGCCCGATGCCCGCTGCGATCCAACAATTGAATATTCAGATCGCTTTCCAGCTTATGGACGGTATAGCTCAGCGCGGACGGCGTCTTAAACAATTTTGCTGACGCCGCCGCGAAACTTCCCTCTTTATCTAACGCGTCGAGGATGATCAGAACGTCCAGCAGTGGTTTCATACTCGCCTCCTGGCGGTATATGACGGCTCGCTGCTGGTCTGTCACTCCATCGGCATCACCAGCGGGTCGGGATACTGGTACTCAAACCCAAGTTCATTGCAAATTCGGTTGCCGTCAATGATTTTACCTTTACCGTTATCCACACCGTCCCGGAATTCCGGCGGTTCCAGCCCCAGCAAACGCGCCATCTGGGGATAGAACACATTACGCGCCGGATGCATAGGCGCACATATATTATAGATGTGTCCTCCTTTCGGTGCCTGGAGCAGCAAAGCGATCGCCGACACCACATCGTCCAGATGCACCAGATTGACACCATGCTGTCCATCCGGTGCCGTTTTACCGGCGAAAAAACGCCCTGGGTGTCTGCCCGGTCCAACCAACCCGGCGAGGCGCACAATGTCTACCGAGGTCCCCGGCAGGTTATGCAACCAGTCCTCAAGTTCTTTCAGCACACGACCGCTTGCCGTCACCGGATTACGCGGAGAGCCTTCCTTCACGGCGCCCTGTACGTCACCATACACCGACGTCGAGCTGGTAAAAATAATCCGTGGAATGCGGTATGCCAGCGCACTGTCGACCAGCTCCTGCATCGCCTGCAGATAAAAATCTTCACCCGGACCGCTACGGCGGGCGGGCAGCGTGATGACCAGCGCATCGACATCCATCAGCGCATCGAGATCGTCTGACGCGCACACCAGCTCAGGTTCAAGGCGCAGCGAGTAGCTTTCGATACCGCTCATACGGGCCGCTTCCACCCCATCCAGCGTGGTTTTGCTGCCGGTGACCTGCCAGCCTCGCGCCGCCAGCGACATGGCTAACGGCATGCCTAACCAACCTAACCCGACAATTGCGACCTTTTTCATGCCTTCTCTCCTGACTTGTGGCCTGTTACCCAAGGCTACGCCAGCCCACGGTGGCTGACAATTCATAGTATCAATATGAAATGAATTAATGATCAAAAAAAGCCCTTGCTTTCGGTGACTAAAGTGGTTTAGGTTAAAAGACATCAAATGAATAAACATTCATCGAGAAAATTTTATGACACGCGCTCAATTTAAACACCATCATCACCATCATCCTGACTAGTCTTTCAGGCGATGTGTGCTGGGAGACATTTAACTCTTCCAGTGGTGCATGAGCGCATGAGAAAGCCCCCGGAAGAATTCTTCCGGGGGCTTTTTTTTTGGTGCGTGACCCAGACCGATTCAGACAGGATAACGAGGACAAGAGAATGTTAGACAATACCCGTTTACGCATAGCTATGCAGAAATCAGGCCGCTTAAGCGATGATTCACGCGAATTACTGGCCCGCTGTGGCATTAAAATTAATCTTCACACCCAGCGCCTGATTGCGATGGCAGAGAACATGCCGATTGATATTCTCCGCGTGCGTGATGACGATATTCCGGGTCTGGTGATGGACGGCGTGGTTGACCTCGGCATCATTGGTGAAAACGTTTTAGAAGAAGAGTTGCTCAACCGCCGGGCGCAGGGCGAAGATCCGCGCTACTTTACGCTGCGTCGTCTCGACTTCGGTGGCTGTCGCCTCTCGTTAGCCACCCCGGCGGACGAAGCCTGGGACGGCCCGGCTTCGCTGAACGGTAAACGTGTTGCCACTTCCTACCCGCACCTGCTGAAACGTTATCTCGATCAGAAAGGCGTCACGTTTAAATCCTGCCTGCTAAACGGCTCAGTAGAAGTTGCCCCGCGTGCGGGCCTGGCCGATGCGATTTGCGATTTGGTCTCAACCGGCGCCACGCTGGAAGCCAACGGCCTGCGTGAAGTCGAAGTGATTTACCGCTCCAAAGCCTGCCTGATCCAGCGCGACGGCGAGATGGCGGAAGCCAAGCAGCAGCTGATCGATAAATTACTGACCCGCATTCAGGGCGTGATTCAGGCCCGCGAATCCAAGTACATCATGATGCACGCCCCAACCGAACGTCTGGACGAGGTCATCGCCCTGCTGCCAGGCGCAGAGCGTCCAACTATTCTGCCACTGGCAGGCGATCAGCAGCGCGTGGCCATGCACATGGTCAGCAGCGAAACCCTGTTCTGGGAAACCATGGAAAAACTGAAAGCGCTCGGTGCCAGTTCGATTCTGGTGCTGCCAATTGAGAAGATGATGGAGTGATCTGATGCCTGATGGCGCTTCGCTTATCAGGCCTACAAGAATTGTCACAATCATTGATATTACGGGTCTTGTAGGCCGGATAAGGCAGCACCGCCATCCGGCAACACCCGATAATGGAGTAACGACCATGAGCTTCAATACCCTGATTGACTGGAATACCTGCAGCATCGAACAGCAACGCGAATTGCTGATGCGCCCGGCAATCTCTGCCTCGGACAGCATCACCCGTACCGTCAGCGACATTCTGGATAACGTCAAATCACGCGGTGATGCGGCGCTGCGCGAATACAGCGCCAAATTTGATAAAACCACCGTCAGCGCGCTGAAAGTCAGTGCCGAAGAGATTTCTGCCGCCAGCGCGCGTCTGAGTGAGGACCTCAAGCAGGCGATGGCGGTCGCGGTGAAAAATATTGAAACGTTTCACAACGCGCAAAAACTGCCCGCGGTAGATATTGAAACGCAGCCCGGCGTGCGCTGCCAGCAGGTGACCCGTCCGGTCAGCTCCGTCGGTTTGTATATTCCGGGGGGATCGGCCCCACTCTTCTCAACGGTTTTGATGCTTGCCACCCCGGCCCGTATTGCTGGTTGCCAACGCGTGGTGCTGTGCTCGCCACCGCCTATCGCCGACGAAATTTTGTATGCGGCGCAGCTGTGCGGTGTGCAAGAAGTGTTTAACGTCGGTGGCGCCCAGGCAATTGCCGCTCTGGCCTTCGGTAGCGAATCGGTACCCAAAGTCGACAAAATTTTTGGCCCGGGTAATGCCTGGGTAACGGAGGCCAAGCGCCAGGTAAGCCAGCGTCTGGACGGTGCGGCAATAGATATGCCGGCCGGACCTTCCGAAGTACTGGTGATTGCCGACAGCGGCGCGACCCCGGATTTCGTCGCCTCTGATTTGCTCTCGCAGGCCGAGCACGGCCCGGACTCTCAGGTGATCCTGCTGACGCCAGATGCCGGGATAGCCCGCCGCGTGGCTGACGCCGTTGAACGCCAGCTTGCTGAACTACCACGCGCGGAAACAGCGCGTCAGGCGCTGAGCGCCAGCCGTCTGATTGTGACCCGGGATCTGGCGCAGTGCATCGCCATTTCTAATCAATACGGCCCAGAGCACCTGATCATTCAGACCCGTAACGCCCGTGAACTGGTCGATGACATCACCAGCGCCGGCTCCGTGTTTCTCGGTGACTGGTCACCGGAATCCGCCGGTGATTATGCCTCAGGGACAAACCACGTGCTACCGACCTACGGTTACACCGCGACCTGTTCAAGCCTCGGGCTGGCAGACTTCCAAAAGCGGATGACCGTCCAGGAACTGTCGCCACAAGGTTTCTCAGCTCTCGCCTCAACCATCGAAACGCTGGCCGCCGCGGAGCGACTGACCGCCCACAAAAATGCCGTCACCCTGCGTGTTAACGCCCTCAAGGAGCAAGCATGAGCACTGACAACATTCTTAGCGTCACCGATTTAGCCCGTAAAAATGTCCGCGAACTGACGCCCTATCAGTCTGCCCGTCGTTTGGGCGGTAATGGCGACGTCTGGCTGAATGCCAACGAGTTCCCGACGGCCGTTGAGTTTCAGCTCAGCCAGCAGACGCTTAACCGTTACCCGGAATGTCAGCCAAAAGCGGTGATTGAGAATTACGCACAGTACGCGGGCGTTAAACCGGAGCAGGTGTTGGTTAGCCGAGGGGCAGATGAAGGTATCGAACTGTTGGTACGCGCGTTTTGTGAACCCGGCCAGGATGCCATTCTTTACTGCCCGCCGACCTACGGCATGTACAGCGTCAGCGCTGAGACCATCGGCGTGGAATGCCGCACCGTGCCTACGCTTGCCGACTGGCAGCTCGATCTCCAGGGCATTGCCGACAAGCTTAATGGCGTGAAGGTGGTTTACGTTTGCAGCCCAAACAATCCGACCGGCCAGTTGATTAACCCACAAGATCTACGCTCGCTGCTTGAAATGACCCAAGGTAAAGCCATTGTGGTCGCCGATGAAGCGTACATTGAGTTCTGTCCGCAGGCGACGCTGGCCGGCTGGTTAACGGAATATCCACACCTGGTGGTTCTGCGTACCCTTTCCAAGGCGTTTGCGCTGGCAGGGTTGCGCTGCGGATTTACGCTGGCCAATGAAGAGGTGGTTAATCTGCTGTTGAAAGTGATCGCCCCCTATCCGCTGTCGACGCCGGTAGCCGATATCGCCGCCCAGGCGCTGACGCCACAAGGCATTGCCGCCATGCGTGAACGCGTAGCGCAGATCCTACAAGAGCGTCAGTACCTGGTGGATACCCTGAACACTATCCCCTGCGTGGAGCAGGTTTTCACCTCTGAAACCAACTATATTCTGGCCCGCTTTACCGCTTCCAGTTCTGTGTTTAAATCTTTGTGGGATCAGGGCATTATCTTACGAGACCAGAACAAACAACCTTCATTAAGCGGCTGCCTGCGGATCACCGTCGGCACCCGTGAAGAAAGCCAGCGCGTCATTGACGCTTTACGTGCGGAGCAAGTATGAGCCAGAAGTATCTTTTTATTGACCGTGATGGAACCCTGATTTCAGAACCGCCAAGTGACTTTCAGGTTGATCGCTTTGACAAACTGGCCTTTGAGCCAGAGGTTGTCCCCGCCCTGCTCAAGCTGCAAAAAGCCGGTTATAAACTGGTGATGATCACCAACCAGGACGGATTGGGAACGCAAAGCTTCCCGCAGGCTGAGTTTGACGGGCCGCATAACCTGATGATGCAGATTTTCAACTCGCAGGGCGTGGTGTTTGATGAGGTGCTGATCTGCCCGCACCTGCCAGCAGACGAATGCGACTGCCGTAAACCAAAAGTGAAGCTGGTCGAACAGTATCTGGCTGAACAGGCGCTGGATACCGCGAACAGCTACGTGATTGGCGACCGCGCAACCGACATTCAGCTGGCTGAAAACATGGGAATCGGCGGGTTACGCTACCACCGTGACACCCTGAACTGGTCGATGATTAGCGAACAGCTGACCAAACGCGACCGCTACGCCCACGTTGAGCGTAATACCAAAGAAACGCAGATTGACGTCAAAGTGTGGCTGGACCGCGAGGGCCGCAGCAAAATTAATACCGGCGTCGGCTTCTTTGACCACATGCTGGATCAAATCTCGACCCACGGCGGTTTTCGCATGGAAATCACCGTCAAGGGCGACTTGTATATTGACGATCACCACACCGTAGAAGATACCGGTCTGGCGCTGGGCGAAGCGTTAAAACTGGCGTTGGGTGACAAGCGTGGCATCAACCGCTTCGGGTTTGTGCTGCCAATGGACGAATGCCTGGCCCGCTGCGCGCTGGATATCTCCGGACGTCCGCACCTGGAATACCGGGCTGAATTCACCTATCAGCGCGTTGGCGATCTGAGCACCGAGATGATCGAGCACTTTTTCCGTTCGCTCTCTTACACCATGGGCGTGACGCTGCACCTGAAGACCAAGGGCAAAAACGATCACCACCGTGTGGAAAGCCTGTTCAAGGCCTTTGGCCGCACGCTGCGCCAGGCGATTCGCGTTGAGGGCGATACTCTTCCCTCTTCAAAAGGAGTGCTGTGATGAACGTGGTGATCCTCGACACCGGCTGCGCCAACCTCAACTCGGTGAAATCTGCCGTAGCGCGTCACGGTTATGACCCCATCGTCAGCCGCGACGCCGATGTGGTACTGCACGCCGATAAGCTTTTTCTGCCCGGCGTCGGGACCGCGCAGGCGGCGATGGATCAGCTACGTGAACGCGAACTGATTGAGCTGATCAAAGCCTGTACCCAACCGGTTCTGGGGATTTGTTTAGGCATGCAACTGCTCGGTCGGCGCAGTGAAGAGAGCAATGGCGTTGACCTGCTGGGTATTATTGAGCAGAACGTACCTAAGATGACCGACTTTGGTCTGCCGCTGCCGCATATGGGCTGGAACCGGGTGTATCCGCAGGCGGGAAATCGCCTGTTCCGCGGCATTGACGATGGCGCGTATTTTTATTTTGTTCACAGCTACGCAATGCCGGTCAATCCCTCGACCATTGCCCAGTGCCATTACGGTGAACCGTTCACCGCGGCGGTACAAAAAGACAATTTCTTCGGCGTCCAGTTTCACCCTGAGCGCTCGGGTGCCGCAGGGGCGCTGTTGCTGAAAAATTTTCTGGAGATGTGATGATTATTCCAGCATTAGATTTAATCGATGGCACAGTTGTGCGTCTCCACCAGGGCGATTACGCCACCCAGCGTGATTACGGCAACGATCCCCTGCCGCGCTTGCAGGATTACGCCGCACAAGGTGCACAGGTTCTGCACCTGGTAGATTTAACCGGCGCGAAAGATCCGCTCAAGCGTCAGATCCCGCTGATTAAAACGCTGGTCGCCGGTGTCAACGTACCGGTGCAGGTTGGCGGCGGTGTGCGCACAGAAGAGGACGTTGCGGCCCTGCTGGCAGCCGGCGTGGCGCGCGTTGTGGTTGGCTCGACGGCGGTAAAATCACCTGAAGTCGTCAAAGGCTGGTTCGAGCGTTTCGGTGCAGATGCACTGGTGCTGGCGCTGGATGTGCGTATTGACGAACAAGGCAACAAGCAGGTCGCGGTCAGCGGCTGGCAGGAAGACTCCGGCGTTTCGCTGGAAGAACTGGTGGAAACCTACCTGCCCGTTGGCCTGAAGCATGTGCTGTGCACCGATATCTCCCGCGACGGCACGCTGGCAGGCTCTAACGTATCGCTTTATGAAGAAATCTGCGCTAAATATCCGCAGGTGGCCTTTCAGTCATCCGGTGGTATTGGTGATATCGACGACGTTGCCGCCCTGCGCGGAACCGGCGTGCGCGGCGTGATCGTCGGACGCGCGCTGCTGGAAGGAAAATTCACCGTTGAGGAGGCCATTCAATGCTGGCAAAACGCATAATTCCGTGTCTGGACGTTCGCGATGGTCAGGTAGTGAAAGGCGTCCAGTTTCGTAATCACGAGGTCATCGGTGACATCGTCCCGTTGGCGAAACGCTATGCCGACGAGGGCGCAGATGAGCTGGTGTTCTACGATATCACCGCCTCCAGCGATGGACGTGTAGTCGATAAGAGCTGGGTATCGCGCGTAGCAGAAGTGATCGACATCCCGTTCTGCGTGGCGGGCGGGATTAAGTCAGTGGACGATGCTGCGAAAATACTGACTTTCGGCGCTGATAAAATTTCTGTCAACTCCCCTGCGCTGGCTGACCCGTCGCTGATTACTCGCCTTGCCGAGCGCTTTGGCGTGCAGTGCATCGTGGTTGGGATCGATACCTGGCATGACGCCAAAACCGGGAAGTATCACGTTAATCAATACACCGGCGATGAAAGCCGTACCCGCGTCACCCAGTGGGAAACCCTCGACTGGGTTCAAGAGGTGCAAAAACTCGGCGCAGGTGAAATCGTCCTCAATATGATGAACCAGGACGGCGTGCGTAACGGCTACGATCTCGAGCAGATGAAAAAAGTACGTGAAGTATGCCACGTTCCGCTGATCGCCTCCGGCGGCGCAGGAACCATGGAACACTTCCTTGCTGCCTTCCAGGATGCGGATGTCGATGGCGCGCTCGCCGCTTCAGTGTTCCACAAGCAGATTATTAATATTGGTGAATTAAAAACGTACCTGGCAACGCAGGGCGTGGAGATCAGGATATGTTAACGAAGCAACAATGCCGCGAACTGGACTGGGAAAAAACCGACGGACTGATGCCGGTTGTCGTACAGCATGCGGTCTCCGGCGAAGTATTGATGCTGGGTTATATGAACCTTGAAGCACTGGACAAAACGCTTGAAAGCGGCAAAGTGACCTTTTTCTCGCGCACCAAACAGCGCCTGTGGACCAAGGGCGAAACCTCCGGCAACTTCCTCAATGTGGTCAGCATTACGCCCGATTGCGATAACGACACGTTACTGGTGCTGGTGAACCCGATTGGGCCCACCTGCCATAAAGGGACCAGCAGCTGTTTTGGCGAGGCCAGCCACCAGTGGCTGTTCCTGTATCAACTTGAACAGCTACTTGCTGAGCGTAAAACGGCGGACCCGGAGAGTTCCTACACGGCTAAGCTGTATGCCAGCGGCACCAAACGCATCGCTCAGAAGGTCGGTGAAGAAGGCGTGGAGACCGCGCTGGCAGCAACGGTACATGACCGTTTCGAACTGACCAATGAGGCATCCGATCTGATGTATCACCTGCTGGTACTGCTGCAGGATCAGGATCTCGATCTGACCACGGTAATAGAGAATTTGCGTCAGCGGCATCAGTAAACTTCGGGCGTAAAAAAACCGGGCGATACCCGGTTTTTTTAGCTCTGCGTCATACTGACTTACTGCGCTTTTGCTTTGTAGCCCCGTAAAGCATTGCGCCCCAGCACCACGCCCGCGCCAATCATTCCCCCGAGCAGTGCCGCCAGTACCAGCGTAATGGATTTCTTCGGGCTGTCGCGACGAATCGGTAAGGTCGGTTTCATTACATAGCGGTAGGCGTGCACACTTTCCGGTTCCACTTTCAACGCCTGAACAGACAGCAGATTTTGACGCGTCTGATAGTATTGGTCAGAGAACGTTAACGGGCGAGTCGCTTCGTTCTTCACCATGGAAGAAAGCGCCTCACTGCCCAGCATAAACATGGTGTCCTGAGAAACCTGATCGGCCTGCTGGACCTGCGGCAACTTAATGTTGGACTGTTCCGCCACCTTGAGCGCCTGAGTCATCTGCGCAATGCGCAATGCTTTTTGCTCCTCCGCCACCGTTTCTTGCGCTTCGAGCGACTTTTGCAAATCTGCGACTCGGTTTTTCACGCTCATGGACAGGTCAGCATTCAACTCCTTTGCCACACTTTCATCGACCTGCTGAATATATTGCGCCAGCGTTTTTTGTGCTTCCTCAGCAGTACGGCTGGTGTAGGAAACCTTTAATGGTAATGTCTGACCTTTCACCGCCGCATCAATAGTCAGTTTTTCCGGCATATCCTGGTTATCCAGCGTTTCCGCTAATGCAGAGAATGCTGAGCTAAAACGACCAATAAACCCCGTCTGCACATCGGTGACTTTGGGCGCATTGTCGCCAAACAATACACTCATGGCATTATTGTAGCTGGCTAGCTGACCTACATCAGGCTGAGTCACAATCGCCGTCGAGGTCCATTTCTCTTTGGCCACCGTCAGATAACCCACCGCAAGGAGGATAGCAACAACAACACAGACAACAATCGTTATTTTTCCGCGCCACAACTGCATCACTAAATCAATTAAATCAATCTGTTCCGGATCGTTACTGCGCCCGGATACGTTGTTATCACCGACAGACATAATTACCCTAAATGAGGAAAGACTTAACGCCAATAGTTTAGCCATAAATTCAGGTAATGCCATAGGATTACTGATAAAAAATACAGATTATTTAAGTGATATTGATTGGTATTTTAATCACTACTTAAAAAGTTAGCCGGGCAATCATAGCAGTCAACAATGAAAATCTGACTGGTGCGACTATTCATGCCATCCTATCAATTCACGTTGTGAATAAAAATGACGTAACCAGAAAAACCGAACAGGGTAATAACACATAACGATTATCTTTTTTATCGTCAAACGGTATGATTCTCCCTTTCTGGCGCCTGATGGCGCCTGGCAACTATAAAGCCAGAAAGAGGTACAAAAATGAAATACCTGGTTACGGGTGCCGCCGGTTTTATCGGCTTCCACGTTTGTAAACGCTTACTGGACGCTGGCCACCAGGTGGTCGGTATGGATAATCTCAACGATTACTACGATGTCAGCCTTAAGCAGGCGCGCCTGGCGTTGCTGGTACACCCCGGATTCCATTTTCATAAGCTTGATTTAGCTGACCGGGAAAGCATGGCGGCACTCTTCGCGGACGAGCGCTTTGATCGCGTAATCCATCTCGCCGCACAGGCGGGCGTTCGATACTCAATCGACAATCCACATGCTTACGCAGACTCCAATCTGACAGGCTTTTTGAACGTACTGGAAGGGTGTCGACATAACCAAATCCAACACCTGCTCTATGCCTCCTCCAGTTCGGTTTACGGCCTGAACCGCAAGATGCCGTTTGCCACAGATGATTCCGTTGATCACCCCGTGTCCTTATATGCGGCAACCAAAAAAGCCAACGAGTTGATGGCGCATACCTATTCACATTTGTATGGACTACCGACCACGGGTTTGCGTTTCTTCACCGTGTACGGCCCGTGGGGTCGCCCGGATATGGCGCTGTTTAAGTTCACCAAAGCGATGCTGGAAGGGAAAAGCATCGACGTCTATAACTTTGGTAAAATGAAGCGTGACTTTACCTATATTGATGATATCGCCGAGGCGATTGTTCGCCTGCAGGACATTATTCCGCAGACCGATGCACAATGGACCGTTGAAACCGGTACTCCGGCTACCAGTATTGCCCCCTATCGCGTCTACAATATTGGCAATAGTGCCCCGGTCGAGTTGATGGATTACATCAAAGCACTGGAAGAAGCGCTAGGTATTGAAGCCACTAAAAATATGCTGCCACTGCAACCCGGAGACGTGCTGGAAACCAGCGCAGATTCTCAAGCACTATACGACGTGACTGGTTTTAAACCCGAAACAACCGTTAAAGATGGTGTGAAAAACTTTGTAGGCTGGTATCGCGATTTCTATGCGGTATAAATTCATTCGTTCTGAAATATAAAAGAGGCCTTTTAAATGGCCTCTTTTATTCGCGATATAGATTAGTCATTACCAAACAGATCGCGGGTGTACACCTTATCGGCGACATCACTTAGTTCCGGCGTCATACGGTTAGAAATGATAATGTCCGCTTCATTTTTAAACACATCTAAATCACGTACCACCCGCGAATGGAAAAATTCATCCTCTTTCATTACCGGTTCAAAAATAATCACCGGCACGCCTTTGGCTTTAATCCGCTTCATGATCCCCTGAATGGACGATGCGCGGAAGTTATCAGAACCACTTTTCATAATTAAGCGATAAACCCCCACCACCTTCGGCTTGCGTGCAAGGATGGAGTCGGCAATAAAGTCTTTGCGCGTGCGGTTGGCATCCACAATGGCAGAGATAAGATTATTGGGAACCGACTGGTAGTTTGCCAGCAACTGTTTGGTGTCTTTCGGCAGGCAATAGCCGCCATAACCAAATGAGGGGTTGTTATAGTGATTGCCAATACGCGGATCCAGACAGACGCCTTCAATGATTTGGCGGGTATCGAGACCTAAGCTCTCAGCATAACTGTCAAGCTCGTTAAAGTACGCCACGCGCATGGCAAGATAGGTATTGGCAAACAGTTTAATGGCTTCGGCTTCGGTTGAGTCGGTAAATAATGTGGGAATGTCTTGCTTGATGGCACCTTCCTGCAACAAGGCAGCAAATCGTTCAGCACGCGCGGAACGTTCACCAATCACAATACGTGAAGGATGAAGATTGTCATAAAGCGCCTTCCCTTCCCGCAGGAACTCCGGTGAGAAAATAATATTTTCCGTGCCAAGACGTTCTTTAATCGACTGGGTAAAACCAACCGGAATAGTTGATTTTATAATCATTACCGCCTGCGGATTTATTTCCAGTACATCACGGATGACTGACTCCACGCTGGACGTATTGAAGTAGTTGGTTTTAGGATCGTAATCGGTTGGCGTGGCAATAATGACGTAGTCAGCATTGCGATAAGCCTCTTGCTTGTCGGTGGTTGCGCGGAAGTTGAGATCTTTTGTGGCCAGATACTCTTCAATTTCTTTATCAGCAATCGGTGACTGTTTCTGATTCAGCATGTCCACTTTGGATTGCACAATATCCAGCGCAACCACCTCGTGGTGCTGGGCAATCAGAATACCGTTCGATAGCCCCACATAACCTGTACCTGAAATCGTTATTTTCATTAGCTCTAACTTCTTCTGGTTAAACATTAAAGAGTGAACAACTCACCATCGTTAGACCCAACGTTGTCGTATCGGATCAGCATAGTTGCATTATATCGTGATTTAGCACAGCTACGCCTATCAGACCTGACCGAATGCCGTTTTTTGCCCATAAAAAAGCCCGGAGGAGTGCTCCGGGCCTGCATTTTCGTTAGGGCTAAATCAGATTAATCCAGCCATTCCGTATGGAACACGCCTTCTTTATCTGTGCGCTTATAGGTGTGCGCACCGAAGTAGTCACGCTGCGCCTGGATCAGGTTAGCAGGCAGAACTTCTGCACGATAGCTGTCGTAATAGGCAACCGCCGCGGAGAAGGTCGGAACCGGAATACCGTTCTGCACGGCATACGCCACCACATCACGCAGCGCCTGCTGATATTCATCAGCAATGTTCTTGAAGTACGGATCAAGCAGCAGGTTAGCGATACCGGAATTTTTAGCGTAAGCATCGGTGATCTTCTGCAGGAACTGCGCACGAATGATGCAGCCGGCACGGAAGATCTTGGCAATCTCACCGTAGTTCAGATCCCAGTTGTGTTCGTCAGAAGCGGCACGCAGCTGAGAGAAGCCCTGGGCGTAAGACACAATTTTACCCAGATACAGTGCACGACGCACTTTCTCGATAAATTCGGTTTTGTCGCCCGCAAGCTGAGCTTTAGGTCCGGTCAGGACTTTAGAAGCTGCAACACGCTGCTCTTTCAGAGAGGAGATATAACGCGCAAATACGGATTCAGTGATCAGCGACAGCGGCTCTCCGAGATCCAGAGAGCTCTGGCTAGTCCATTTACCGGTGCCTTTGTTCGCCGCTTCATCCAAAATGACGTCAACCAGGTATTTACCTTCTTCATCTTTTTTGGTGAAGATGTCTTTGGTGATGTCGATCAGATAGCTGCTCAGTTCACCATTGTTCCATTCGGTGAAAGTGCTTGCCAGCTCTTCATTCGACAGGTTCAAACCACCTTTCAGCAAGGAGTAGGCTTCAGCAATCAGCTGCATATCGCCATATTCGATACCGTTGTGAACCATCTTCACGTAGTGACCCGCACCGTCCGCACCGATGTACGTTACGCACGGCTCACCGTCTTCGGCGACAGCAGCGATCTTCGTCAGAATCGGCGCAACCAGCTCGTACGCTTCTTTCTGACCACCAGGCATGATAGAAGGCCCTTTCAGCGCGCCCTCTTCACCACCGGAAACACCAGTACCGATAAAGTTAAAGCCTTGCGCAGACAGTTCACGATTACGACGGATAGTGTCCTGGAAGAAGGTATTACCGCCATCAATGATGATGTCGCCTTTATCCAGGTACGGCTTCAGGGAATCGATGGCAGCGTCGGTGCCTGCGCCCGCTTTCACCATTAACAGGATACGACGCGGGGTTTCAAGAGACTCGACGAACTCTTTCACCGTGTAATAAGGAACCAGTTTCTTACCCGGGTTCTCGGCAACAACTTCTTCAGTTTTTTCGCGGGAGCGGTTGAAGATAGAGACGGTATAACCACGGCTTTCTATGTTGAGCGCCAGGTTGCGCCCCATCACTGCCATACCGACGACGCCGATTTGTTGCTTGGACATTACATACTCCTGTCAGGTGTGGTCACCACGCGATGTATGCGCAGCTTGAATGTGGGGTAGATGTTAACTCAGCTATGCCGAAAGTAGGTAGCAGAAGATGCACTTTTATTATAACAATCTCATCAGAAAAACAGTATCATATGAATTACTTCGCTACCTGAACGACCTACTTTATATAGCTTTTAATTTTCTTGATAATTCTTTCTGACAAAGAGAGGTTCCAACTTTTAGCCCAGTGATGAATGGCATAACAATCCTGAGTTATATAGAGCAAGAGAAGTTGGTCGCGTTTATTTTTACCATAAGGATTGAATGGATAAAAATAATCTGCATTATAGATCGTCACATCTTTTATTGTACTAAAAGATTGTGCTAAATCACGCTCGATTCCCTGAGATATTAATAACTTCTTCAACAAAACAGGAATGGTAATAAGTCCCTTAGCCTCTGCCACATGATCTTTTAACTGTTCGAAGAGCCAAAAATCCGGTTCAGAACCTAATATTCCACAACTGGGCGTTGCAATATCTTCCTCACCCAGGAAAGCAACGTTGTCAACTAATGGAGAAATATCTTTAATAAGCTCCATATCTGTATCAAGGTAAATACCACCGAACTTTGCAAGTATTTGACAACGAATATAATCTGTAGCAAAAGCATATTTCTTTTTTCTCAGCATTTCATCAACAAATTCATTCGCGCCAAAAGTTTTAAAATACCTTTCTTCATCCCATAAATTAATTTCAAAATTTTTTGCATGAACTGCCCATGTGCTCATGCAATCAGAATACATTCTAGGGAGAGGGTTCCCTCCCAACCAAATATAATGAATTATTTTAGGAATCAATTTTTCAATACCTTTAATAAATTTTTTTTGAAAAAGGAAAGCACTAACAACATTCTAAACGTATAATATCTAATTGGTGAAACCTTACTCTTAATGCGGTTTAAATTTTCACCACTCATCACAGGAGTAAAATGATATACTGCTTGCTTATAAATATTTAAATTAATGTTTTTCAATGATAGATTGGACGTAACAAAAGCCAAGGTGCCCTGTTTATTTTTCTTGAGCAGATTGTAGTAATCATGCGTCAACCCATCTTCTAAATACTCACAAAAATAAATCACTTTATTATTCGCAAATAAATAATGCTCATCTAGTATAACATTCCAGCAAAATGCTTCTGTTATAAATTTTTCATTATCAAAAATAGGGAATGAATTCCCCTTCAACAAATCCCTTTTTAATACCAGAGCTTTATCCCCTTTTATACCTGAAAAAAACTTATAATCAAGAATTTTAGTATTAAATTTATCGCCAACAATATTACCAGTATCAGAAAAAGCTTTTAGATAAGCCATTCCCGCACATGAAGGATCTGCAATTTTCATAACATCATTTGATATTACAGAGATGGCATCTTGTGCAATAAAATCGTCACTATCAACTATATAAATCCAATCATAACTGGCCTCTTTTACTCCTTCATTCACAGCTGAAGGTTTACCTCCATTTTCTTTTTGGTGAAACTTTATAGTAAAGGGTGATGACGATTGAAATTCATGCATAACGTCTTTAATATTATCCGTTGAACCATCATCGATTACAATCCATTCAAACTCAAAGATATCTTGCTTAAGCAGTGATTGAAATAAGTTGCCAATAAGAGAGGCTCTGTTGTATACAGGAGTGACTATTGAAATAGGCATTTTATTCTCGAATAGTTAGTAATAACTCGCCATGGTGTAAGAATATAGAATAAGCTTTTTAGTTGCATAAAAAACAACGGGTTGGTTTTTTTTATGAAAAGGAAAAATATAAAGTTAGCTATACAATAGGAGAACATTGAAACAAAAGCTGCGCCAATAGCTCCATATATAGGAATAAAAATGACATTTAATATCACATTCAAAATCGCAGCAATAACAGTTTTATAGATATCCAAATGAATCCAATTCTTGGCATATAACCATTTTGATGAGAAGGATCCAAGGAATATAAATAAACTCGTCCATATATGGATAGATAGAATGCGTGAAGATAGTAACATACCCTCGCCATATAAAATTTTCATAATGAACGGCGCAAGAAAAGTTACAACGATTGATGCAATGATAGTTAACAAGCTTACAGCACCACAAATCCATTCAAGAAATATGAACGCGTCATTTTCGTTTCTATTAACCAACTGAACAATTTTTGGAAAGAAAGCATTCCCTATGATCCCGGCACACATAAACCAGATCGCTGAAATACGTAGCGCTGCGCTAAAAGCGCCAGTTTCGCTTGTTCCAACCAAATGCTCAAGAAGTAAAACATCGCACTGCGAAAATAATGAAACACTAATTGTAGAGATTATTAATTTTATTCCTAATGCAAAATAAATTTTTACAGTATTTCTGTCTACACTCCATTTGCATCTTGGCTTAAACCAATAAAAATAGATGATTACGCTTAATACTCCCTGAAATACATAGAAAAGTAGATAGGCATAAAAAACATACCACTTAAAATATATACACATCCACAAATAAACATATGATAAAGTGATACTCAAAATAATAGTGAAAGCCCGATACTTTGACTCAACTAATGCACTGTAATGAAAGTAAATAACTTTAGAGAATAGACTCAATAAATTCGACATCAAGATTATCGATAAAAATAATATAGCATGCTTCATATGTGAATATGCAAAATATACAATCGCAATCATTGATAACGTATAGACAGCAATGCCTAAAAACTGCAGAAAAAGAGCAGATCCGATTTCTTTACCAGCATCGTTTGGATTCTCAACAATTCGTTTAACAACGACAATATCTATGCCAAATAAGAAAAAAGATAATAATAGTTGAGAAAGGTTAGTTATTGTCGCCCACTCTCCCAGAGTATCCAGACCATATAATCTTTTTATAGCGGAAAAAAGTGTTAGCTGAAAAATAAGCATAAACACTCTATCACTTAATAACCAAAAAAGATTGCTAAGATATCTTTTCATTATTGGTTACCCTGATTAATATATTCAAGGCCATTACTAAATGTGTGTGTTAGATAATTTATTATATTATACACGTTTTCATTTAAAGGGCGTGACTCAAGAAATGTGTAAGAGTTATTCCCTGCTGTAACATTCAGCATTAAGTACAGGAATGGGATCAAGTTTATTGTTAACAATAAACAGCCATAGAAAAATTTCAGTTTAAATCTCATGTAGGAATTAAACAAGTAATCTTTTAAAAAGAACGGATAGAGTGCAAATAAAACCATGCCTAATCTATTTGATAGAGCGGGGAAAGGCAGCAACATATAAAAAAGTACAGCTTCTTTAATTAACAAAAATGAAATCAAACGATCCACATTGCCTGATAGAAATCGTAATCGGCATATTATTAATAAATTAACGGTAGTAATTATTACATAATTCAGAGGTAATGTGCTAAATTTATCATTTGAAGATACATCGCTAAATCGCTGTAAAAGAAAATCGAAAATCGGGGATAAAAAAAGAAATAATGTTCCTAAAAAAGAAAAAACAATAATTATTGGCCATGAAACTTTTTTCTTTCTAGTTAAAAGATACGTTATATAAATTATAATATTAATAGCAGCAGAGATATGAAAGAAAAAGCTAACAAAGAATAATACCCATCTATGCTTAGTTGTTGATTTTATTGAATAGAGAAAAATTAAGGTTGAGATAATCTGTCGTAAAAAATATGATGTAACTTCAATAAACCCCAGATTCAGGAAAAATAGCCCTAACAACATGACTCTAAATTTATTATCGATATCCTTTGTTATCGATGTCAACAACGCAACTATCAAGCAGTAACTTGCTAACAATAAAACCTGTTCATTAGCACCTGTAATATATCCTACGAGCTTCATAAAAGCCAAGAACATAAATTCAAGACCTTTACCAAAACGTGGGTAGTTTAAAATATCAACACTTCCATCATATATACTACTATAAATAGACATATATTCAGCAATGTCACTAAATGGTTTCTGCGTTGCAAAAAAAAGAATTATAACCGTGGCAACAAATAAAAGGGATAATTTTCGGGCGAACGGACTTAAAAGTGGAGATAAGAAAACCAAAATTATTGCAGATAATAGTGGATAGTAGAATATTAACAATGAAACAGCAACACTTAAAACTACCGGCAGGAATTTCGTTATCAAAATGCTTGGAATTTTACGATTAAGTTCACCAGTTCCTTTAAACATGTTTAAAACATCCTCTCATGAGGATACATAACGCTCTGAATTTTGGTATTTTATTATCAATTTCTTTCTTTTCCAGAATATATTTTTTGAACCAAAAAGCACACACGCAAAGAATTCCCATGAAATTCCCAAGACACCGTATAAATATAGCTCCTCTTGCTGCTAAGGTTTTCTCATCTGTATATATCCTAGCTCCAGAACTTTCTAATGGATGTATAGTTACAGTGACTGGTAGAAAACGTATATGATGATTATAGCTAAGTGCGTCCGATAAGAATATCGGCTCTTCACCTGCAGCATAAATGCTGCCCAAGCCGAAACGTTCGTCAAATTTAATGTTACTTTCGTTAACAAGATGAATATTTATACACATTTCAATTGATGAAACTTTAAAGACATCAAATTTTTTAATTTCATAACTATCTGCTTTATATTTTTTGCGCAGATTATTTTTTTCATCACAACTTTGAAGTTGATAATGAGATAAGTATCCATCTTCTTTTATAAGATACTGGCTTAATATCTCTAAACCATCATTTTTATAGTAAACATCATCATCACTAATGATTAAATAATCCACACCCAGTGTTATTGCTTTTTCTAATAGTGTATTTCGACTTTTACTTAAACCACGCTCATTTTTAGTAAAAATATATACATTTGATAATTGAGTGAGTGTATTATCGATTACTGTATCTTGGTGGTCTTGATGGGATATTATAATAACGATATCTGAAGGTATATTTTTAATTTTATCATAAAGACCATTTATATTTTTATCAACTGTTGAAATTCCAATTGCTAATTTCATTTCGCATCGTTTCCCTGTTTATTTAGGAATTAATTATTTAAACTACTTCTTTAGGATCAAAAAAACTCATACTCTTTTTGAAAGACCTAAATAAATATAACAAATGAAGTAATATATCGATTTTATTAAAGGCAAATGTAATATTCTCCTGTAAATATTCCATTGCCATAACATCACGACTAATTTATTAGCCGATAGCGAATTTTTAGAAAGTCTATAGTAAGCAAGGTTTTCCTGTATACAATAAGCTTGCTTGGTTTTTGCGAAAATCTCCAACCACATAACATAATCTTCGTGGCCAATTGTTTTCTGATAAAATTTACCTAATTTCTTAGCATTATATATACCGGTAAGATTGCCAATATAATTACTTTTCAACATATCATCAAAACTTATTACTTCCGGTGAAGTTCGTTTGTTAACTATATTTGCGATATCATATCTAAATGTAGAATAATTATTTGCAACGACATCCCACCCTTTGTTTAATATACTTAATTGCTTTTCAAGTTTTTGAGGGTGCCATAAATCATCACTATCCAGAAAGCAAATATATATACCACCACATGCTTCTATCGCTTTATTTCTGGTTTTAGCTACACCTAAATTAACATCATTCTCTAAATATACGATTCTACTGTCAGTAAATGACAGGACAATTTCCTTTGTGCTATCTGTTGAGTAATCATTAACTACATATAATTTAAAATTGCTCTCACTTTGCATTAGCACAGAATTAATACTTGCTGCGATAGTTGTCTCTGCATTATATGCAGGCATTATAATCGAAAAAATTTCATCTACCATTTCAAATTCCAAAACTATGATATTTAAGACTTCAAGGTCGCAAATTTATTATAAATATTCTCTAGCGCCGAAGCATTTTCTCCGCAATATTCTTTGTAATTGATGTTACTCCATCTACCATTACGTGAATCTAGCAACGCAGTTTTCAACATTTGAATATTACGAGGTTGCCCGAAATAAAATCGTTCTACGTTAATATAAGCTTCTCGTTGATTAAAGTAGTCGATAAGATCTGGCACATAAAAGATACATGGTTTTTGCTGTGGTGAAAACTCAAAGCACACACTAGAATAATCCGTCATCAAACAATCAAATTTTGATAATAATTTAACAATATCTTCTGATTGTTGTAGGAGATGGATATTACCATTAACAGGGATTTCTTTTATTTTGTTGTATTTAATGTCTAAAGGATGTAATTTACAGAAAATTTCAATGCCATTATCCTTAAAGAAAGTATGTTCACTGATAAAACTATCAATAATCTCTGAGACTGTACCATTGCCGTCTCTCCATGTTGGCATATACAATACTTTATAAACAGAATGTGTGTCAGTGGGATTCTCTTTGTTTAAGGTATAATATTCGTATGATTTTGCAATAGATGGAGTCCCCAATTTTAACACTCTTTGCGATGGCAAGGCCATTGACTGAGATAAATGTTTACCCAGCATACTATCTGAAGTAACAAGATAATTATAAAATAAATTTATTCTAGCTTTGAGTATTTTTTTTAGTAGCACATTTATGAAATCATACTTACTTTTCTGGTAATCACCACTATAATCCAACAAAATTTTTTTTATCGGTAATCCATGCCATAACTGTACACGTTGGTTTAGAAAAAATAAAAAAGGAAGTTGACCAACACCATGCGTGAGAAAAATATAACGCCCTTGGATCAAGCTTAATAGCGTAGAAAAATATGATTTTTTTAGATGATCATTAGTGATGAATAATACATGCTCGCCTTTTTGTTCAAAGTATTCATAAACATATCTAACATTGCCAACGTAACCAAGAGGGGAATAAAATATATAATATTTCTTGTGGATCAAACGATTAAAAGGAAGCAGCAAAACAAGAGTTATTAACTCTAGTACAATCCTGATGTATTTCATGAATATTTCTCTTTCCTACCTTTTACTACATATCTCAATAATTTCTGTAGTAGAAACAGAAGGTGTCCTTGGCAAATAAATTACCTCACATGCCGGTTTAACCCAATCAAACCGCCCCTCCCAATCATCCCCCATAACCAAAATATCTGCATCATGTTTTTTTATATATTCTAGTTTAAGCTCTAACGATTCCTCGATAAATACTTCATTGACCACTCTCAATGAAGAGATAATCTTGACCCTTTCTTTTTCATTATAGACTGGATATCGTTGTTTTTTAGAAAAATTCAGTTCATCCGAAGATACCCCCACAATAAGATAATCACCAAACTGCGCAGCTCTTTCTAAAATATTAATGTGGCCTATATGAAATATGTCAAATGTCCCAAAAGTAATAACTTTCTTCATTTTTTAATCCTCTAAGATTGCTACACCACATTTAAACACGCTACCGCCCCAGGCTTAACAGCTACCCGTACACTATTTTACAGATCGTCCACAATTGTCTGTGATAAATGACGCAGTTTAGGCGTTATTTCGTGTCACTTCTAAGATTTACTGATAACTTTTAAAAGTTAGAAAACACCAAGAATTACGACATTATCTCCAACACAAAACATATAAAAAATCACAAACACTCCATAAATTAAAGATATGAAGTGCTTGGCTATCGCATATAAACGAAATGATTCAGTAATGTTTAGGATAACAAGGAGTTGATGCTTTCCTTGAACTTCGCCCCTTCCTTCAGGTTGCGCAACCCGTACTTCACAAATGCCTGCATGTAACCCATTTTTTTACCGCAGTCGTAGCTATCGCCGGTCATCAGCATGGCGTCAACAGACTGTTTTTTCGCCAGTTCAGCAATAGCATCTGTTAACTGGATACGTCCCCAGGCACCCGGTGCTGTTTTTTCCAGTTCAGCCCAAATATCCGCTGACAGCACATAGCGCCCTACTGCCATCAGATCGGAATCCAGCGTTTGCGGCTGATCCGGTTTTTCAATGAACTCGACGATGCGGCTGACTTTACCTTCATTATCCAACGCTTCTTTGGTTTGAATAACCGAGTACTCGGAAAGATCGCCTTCCATGCGCTTAGCTAATACCTGGCTGCGCCCGGTTTCATTAAAACGCGCCACCATCGCAGCCAGGTTGTAACGCAGCGGATCAGCACTCGCGGTATCCAGAACGACGTCTGGTAATACCACGACAAATGGGTTGTCTCCAACAATCGGGCGCGCGCACAGAATGGAATGGCCCAGGCCCAACAATTGCGCCTGACGCACGTTCATGATCGTTACGCCTGGAGGACAGATAGACTGTACTTCAGCCAACAGCTGGCGCTTTACGCGTTGCTCGAGAAGTGACTCCAGCTCATAAGAGGTATCGAAGTGGTTCTCCACGGCATTTTTGGAAGCATGAGTTACCAGAACGATTTCTTTGATCCCAGCAGCTACAACCTCGTCGACAATGTATTGAATCATTGGCTTGTCGACGATCGGTAACATCTCCTTAGGGATTGCCTTTGTGGCCGGCAACATATGCATCCCAAGGCCCGCTACCGGGATAACTGCTTTCAAATTAGTCATTCTCTCTCCTACCTCTGAACGGCTGATAAAGTATAGACTTTAGCCGCATGTTAGTCAGCATCGCTGACCCTCTGCTCAACACAACTCATGACGTTGAGATAAACTGTCTGCAAACACTACACTTCATCCATGCCCGAGTTAACTCAGATTCCTCGGAAACTCATGATTGTTGCAATTTTGGCACAGTTTCCGAAAAAAAATCGTAGCTAAGGCTCATTGCGACAAACATCACTCAGAGACAAACGTAATGTCATCTTTCTTATCGTGCAAAAATTCATATTTTAAAGTGCGATCCAGCCCCTGAGACAATGTGTAAGGAGCAACAAAACCTGATGAATGGACCTTAGTTGCATCAAACTGTGTTGTGGCACAGAATTTCTTCACGCGCACCGAGCTAACTGCATATTTTTTACCCGTCACTTTGCCCAAAATATCAAAGCAATAACCGCCTAACATGCCTAAAGCGTAAGGTAAGTGTGCTGAGGGGATTTTTTTACTTAAGCTCTGTTCAACTTCGGTAACCAGTTGATTCATATTGAGATCGGGTTTATCCACGTAATTATAAACCTCGTAACCAGCTTTCACATTCTTCAGTTTATACTTGATAAACTCAACAATATTACCCACATAAGCCATTGATTTATAATTCGTACCAGCCCCAACCATCATGAACTTGCCGCCAGCAATCTGCTTGAGCAGATTATAAACATTACCACGGTTGCGCTCACCGAAGATAACGGTCGGACGGATAATGGTTAGTGAACGTTCCTCTGGTGCTTTTGCATGCCATTCGCGAAGAACTTCTTCTGCTTGCCACTTGCTTTTGCCGTAGTGATTGAAAGGATCATGCGGATGTTTTTCATCGGGGTTGGTTTTGTTCAAGCCATAGACGGCTACAGAACTGGTGAAAATGATGTTGTTGACACCATTTTTCTCCATTGCAGCTAAAACGTTGCGGGTGCCCTGAACATTGACGTCATAGTAAAGCGATGTAGGGCTTACATCATCCCGGTGCTCAGCCGCCAGTAAAACCACGGTGTCAAAGCCGGAAAGCGCTTGATCCAGAGCTTGCTGATCGCGAACATCGCCAATTTGGGTGATGTGCGGATAAAAATGACTCTGCTGTTTATCCAGATTTTTGATATCAAAATCTGCAACAGTCGTTTCAAGGAGTCGGGTACCGACGAATCCGGAGGCACCGATGAGCAAAACTTTATCGTTCATAAATCACTTAGTCTGTTCGTAACACAAGAAACATGTGATAAAGATGAGCTTCTTCCCTGAGTAGTCTATGCTGCCCAGCCCCAGCTTTAACAGTAATTGAGTGATTATAATCTTTTAGCCAATGATATCCAGTAAGATTATGGTGGGGATTTACCTTACCGCCCCCGCTCCGGCAGGCGAAAATTCACCGCCTCGACGTTCACCACTTTATGATTCACCCTGTCGATATCAACCGAACTTTGCCCGGCTTCGTTCACCGCATGGACGTTGGCCAGCGACAGCAGTGTGTCCTGTTTAGCCATAAACTTGCCGCGCACATCCTTACGGAGGTCGAAGTGCATCTTCAGCGCAGGCCCAACGGCAGATTTTTGCATCACATTGATATTGCGTAAAAAAAGATGCTGCGGTTGATTGTGCAGTTCCAGCGTCGCCCGCCTCATCTCCACGTTGGTGATGGCGACAAACGACGTTGCATTACCTGATGAAATTTGAATGCCGCGTAAAGTAGACTCGAGCTGACTATTATCCAGATGAATATTATTCAGCTTAAAGTTTTGCGGAATAGATAAATAACGCCCTTTGATTACACCGTAACCAATTAACATGCCTGCGCTCTGTTTCATATTGATATTATCAATCACGAAATTGTCACAACCATAAATAGCTATCGTGGCATTATCAATGCCCGCTTTCTTACTGAAATCCGGGGTGATATTGCGAGCCTTAACATTACGAATGATAAAGTGTTTGCCGTTCTCAACATGGACCAGTTGGCGACAATCAGAGCCGGTGATATTCGCCACCACAAAGTTTTTCACCGCATGCGCGTCCGGGTAGCTATTGTCATACGTGCTGCCCGCCAGTCCGATGCCAATCCCCCAGTTCACGTTGCCATTGGTGCAGTTAATGCGCTCAATAACATGATCCGAGATGAGGATGTCGCGGTCGTTAATCGCCACATTCCACTCGATGGCATCGCCCTGCAGATCACTAAAATGACCGTTGGTGATCTGCACACCGTCCATCTGGTTGTGAAATCCCTGGCGCAGGATGCCATAGTTCGCGTGGCTGACGGTGATATCGTCAATCATCAGATTGCGCATCTGCCGTGGGGTCTTGCCGCCGATATAAATTTGTGTCACCGGGCCGAAACCGCTCATCGCAAGTCCTTTGATGACGCAGTCCGATCCCCGCACGTCGAGGGTGATATTGTGCAGGCTCCCACTGCCCTCCCCGGTTACCTGACTTCCCTCCTGCAGAACAAACCGCCCGCGCCCGTTGCCGCTCACGCGCCCGAGTATGCGTAACGTTTTGCCCGGTGGGATAAATACGCCGGTATTCATGTTTTCACAGACTACACCCGCAGGGACCACGACGGTTTGCCCTTCAGCGAAAGCCTGGCGGAAAGAAGCCACCCAGTCATTCGGGTTATAATCCTGAATATTGACGCTGCGCGCGGCTTCCAGCGCCCTTACAGCGGGAGAATGGAGTACGACAAGCGCAGAGCCTGCCGTAATAAAGGTACGGCGGGAGAGTTTTTTCTCTGGCATACAACCTCGGTTTACAGCGCGTGCAGCAGGCTGGCTAACTGTTTATTGATAACGGATTGATTGAATTCCGTGTCGATTTTTTTACGCGCGCGCAGCACAATCGGTGTCACCTCCTGACTATCAAGCTGACTGAACGCCGCCAACCGTTCAGCCAGCGACTGCGCATCGTTTTCAGGCGCCAGCCAGCCGGATTTACCGGACTCCACCAGCTCGGGAATACCGCTGTGCACGGTAGACACTACCGGGATCCCCACCGCCATCGCCTCCATCAGCGCTACCGGGATCCCCTCCATGTCGCCATCCGCTCCCGTGATGGAGGGCAGCAGAAATACATCCGCCTGTTCTAACATCGCTTTGACCTGATGACTGGGCATAAAGCCGGGCATCTCAATCACATCATCGAGTTGATACTGCTCAATCAGCGTGCGCAGGCGCCGCTCCCACGGGCCAATTCCCAGAATGCGATACCGAAACGCCACGCCCTGCGCTTTTAGCTGACGACAGGCTTCGATAGCCACATGCAGCCCTTTTTTCTCGGTAAGTCGCGCGACCGAAAGAATTTCCAGCGTTTCTCCCGGCGCTTTCACCTCCCGGGGAGTAAAGCGCGTCATATCAATGCCCATGCGCGATACGGCAATCTTCTGTGGCGGGCAGCCCATATTTTTTAGTCGTCCGGCCCACAGATGGCTGATGGGCAGCATCAGATCGCCGCGCTGAAACAGCGTTTGATACTCCGGGGTATAGCGGGCGAGCACCTCCCGGTGCGAAATATCGATGCCATGAAACACCGTGGCGATTTTGCCGCTTATCACGCCCAGTTCACGCAGCTTCGCCGCCGTCACGCCCGCCGGTCCAAAGTGGGCAATAAACACGTCGGCATGAAACGTTTTACGGGTTAACCCACATATCGCTGCCAGAATCAGGTTGCGCGCTTCTTCGCCATAGCGAGAGATATTCAGCGCTTTCCAGGTCGCCGCCCGGGTAATGCCCTGCCACGCCGCCGCGCCTCGGTATTGCAGCTTGGCTCGCTTGCCTTGCGGCTCGTCGAGTAGCCAGTGCGTTTTGTCTGCTAATCGGTACGCCTCGTAGGCGGCATGTGTGTTTTCGAGATCGCCCTTGTGCAACGCGACAATTTCGACGTCATAACCCATATCGATAAACGCGGTTATCTGATTCAGCACAAAGGTCTCGGATGAGAGCGGAAATTTAAGCAGGAAAAAGCCAACCTTCATTTTTGCTCCTCAATGCGCGTCAGTACCGATTGCACCATGCGCATGCCGTGTTCGCGCTCACGCTGCACGGCCTCTTTCAGCTGTATACTGAGGGCTGGCAACTGTCCGAGCACGTCGGCCACCTGCGTTTGCAGACTGCCGTCCAGCAGATGGCTGATGTCAATCGCCATCTCCGGCAGCCCCAGCTGCTGCATAATCCCCGCTGATTTATGCTCGTAGTTGATGGCAATCGCCGGGGTGTCAAAATTCATGGAAATAATGGCGGAGTGCAGACGGGTGCCCACGGTTAACTCGCACGCCCCAAGAATTTTCCCCATTTCGAGGTCATTCAGTTCGTCCATCACCACGTGATACCGGGCCGGATCGTTAACGTACTGGCGCAGGTTCAGTGCTACCATGCGGTCATCTTTGTTGTAACTGTCGATGCCGGTACAGGTTGACAGCGCCATCACCTGGTAACCCTCGTCGAGGATACGGTTCACCACCCCGGCAAACGCCTGCTCATAGGCCTGCTGCGTGGTGCCCAGACGTTTATCAAACGGCGCCAGCTCCCGCAGGGTGATGGCGACGGTTTTTTGCTGTGCCGCCGTGTGTAGCCAGTGCCGGACGGCATAGCTGGGTTCAAAATCGTCCTGATGATTATCAACCAGCCAGGCGGTATCGACGCCGTGCTCCACTTTCTCGGTAGTGATTTCGCTGCGTTTCATTAAGTCCAGACTGACGGACTCACGCAAAATCAGGGCATTACAGTGGCCGAAGACGTAATTCGCCAGTTGGTTAAATTGTGCATCCTGGAACGGCCCAACGCTGTGACCAATCATGTACAGCGGCTTTTTCGCCATAAATGTGCACAGAGCATGTTCAAACTGCGGCACGCCGTACAGATCGACAAAAAACGATCCCCCCACCTGGATGATGGCGTCATAGCGCGACAGCAGACGGACAAAATCAGTAAACCCTTGGGCGATGGCGATATTGCGCAGGTTACCGGAATCGGTCACGCGCGAGAGCAAAACCTGATGCTGATAGCGCCGACGCAGGACTTTCTTCACCCGCCCCACTACGCCGGCGGCGTTATTGTGCTGCTTCATCTGCGAATACAGCGGATCGCCCATCACCGGGCGATTGAGCAGCCAGGAAGAGCTCACCGGATAACGGCTCATCACATCCACTTCCGTCTGCGGTTGCAGCGTGTTAATGGCATCCAGCAAACCGCGCAAAATGGCGCTGTCGCCACGGTTGCCGCAGGTATGGTTGCCGAGAATTAATACTTTCATCATGACCTCTTTCAATCATTGCCGGATGGCGGCTGTCGCCTTATCCGACCTACAACAAACCCAATTCAGCCTGCGCGGAGCAAGGTTTTCATTTTTTCACTGCGGCAAAACGGGCGTTTGAGTTCCGCCACCAGCGGGTGGCGCGACAGCACAATCATCACCGCAAATGCCAGCGCGCCCGCCGCTACCTGCAGACCCAGCAGCAGGCTTAACGCCAGTTGGTCCTGCAGCACAGTGCCCAGCCCATAGCTAATCACCAGCGTCGGTATGGAGAGATAAAACGGCAGCCACAGGCTGAGCATGTACTGCCTGTAGCTCGGCCCCAGCACCGGTTTAATCATCACGAAGTAGCTGAGAATGGTGTTGACTACCTGCACCAGCAAAAAGCCCAGCGTCACGCCCATCGCGCCTGCCAGATGTCCGCCAACGAGAATGGCCGGAATAAACAAACAGGTTTTGAAGACATTGAATTTGAAGCTGATATCAACGCGGGCTTTTGCCATCAGTAACGAACCTATCGGATTACCGACAGAGCGCAGCAGCCCAACGACGCACAGCAGTTGCAGGATCGGGACGATGGCGCGCCATTTCTCACCGAACACCAGCGGTACCAGATTGTTCGCCACTACCATCAGGCCCAGTAGTGCCGGGAAGTTGATAATGCCGACCACCGACAGGAGTTTGTAGAAGTTCACCCGCAGTTTTTCACTGTCGTCCTGTATTTTGGCAAACGCCGGAAACAGCACGCGGGTGATAATCGGGTTCAGCTTGATGGGCGGGACCACCGCCACGTTCCAGGCCAGATTAAATCCGCCCGCCACGCCTGCGCCCAGCGTTCGGGCCAGCACCAGCGTGGAAAGATTGGTGTTGATATAATTGATGATGCTGTCCGCCGTCAGCCAGGCGCCAAAGCGCAAGTTCGACGTCACCGATGCGAGTGAAAAATGCAGCCCGGGGCGGTAAATCTGGCGGCCAAAATAACCAAACAGCAGCGTACGCAGCGCGCAGTTCACCAGATACCCCAGAATGGCAGTCATCGCCAGCGGCCAGAAATGGGCGCCGATCACGGTCACGGTAAACCCGGCCAGTACCGCGCTGGTTTCAATCATGCCAATTTTGTTGAACTCCATGTCCTTTTGCATCAGCGCACGGAACTGCTGCCCGTGCGGGATCAGCACAAACGCCAGCGACAGCGTTTTAATCAGCGGTGCCAGGTCGGGGTTATTCAGGACATCAGCAATCACCTCACCGAGCAGGAACATCGCCAGGCACACCAGCATCCCTAGCCCGACATTCAGCCAATACAGGGTGGTAAGTTCAAGATAGCCAATCGCTTTGCGCTGGATAATCGAGTTGGCAATGCCGAAGTCGGAGAGCGTATCGGCCAGTGCGATAATCACCAGCGACACGGTCAGCAGACCGAACTGATGGGCGTCAATGATGCGCGCCAGCACGGTCATCTGAATCAGCCCAAGGCCAATGATGAAAACCGTGGCAATCGCCGACCACTTGGCACCGTTAAGGGTTTTTTCTCGTAAGCTCATGTTTAATACGCCGCTTTGTTAACAAAACCCTTAAATACCGTCAGAAAAACAATCTTGATATCGAACCACACGCTCCATTCGCGAATGTACTCGAGGTCAAACTCCACCCGTTTTTCCATTTTTTCCAGCGTGTCGGTTTCCCCGCGCCAGCCGTTGATTTGCGCCCAGCCGGTAATGCCGGGTTTCACCTTATGGCGCAGCATGTAGCCTTCGATAAGCGTGCGGTATTGCTCGTTGTGTGCCACCGCGTGCGGGCGCGGCCCGACGATCGACATGCCACCGGTCAGCACGTTAATAAACTGCGGCAGCTCATCGAGCGAGGTGCGGCGCAGGAAATTACCCACGCGGGTGACACGCGGATCGTTTTGCGTCGCCTGGGTGACGACCGCGTCGTTTTCCATCACCTTCATCGAGCGAAACTTCCACACCTTGATCGGCTTACCGTCCATGCCGTAGCGGGTCTGGCGGAAAATCACCGGCCCCTTTGAGGTGAGCTTCACCGTCAGCGCAATGCCGCACAGCACCGGGGAAATCAGCAGCAGGATTAGCGAAGCCAGCACGATATCTTCCGCGCGTTTCAGCAAGCGATTAATGCCCGACAGCGGCGTGTCGTACAGCGGCACCACCGGCACACCGTTCATCTCTTCAATGCGTGAATGCAGGATGTTGAAGGTAAAGACGTCGGGGATCAGGATCACCGAACAGGTGGTGTCGGCCAGGTCGCGCACCAGTTTTTTTACGCGGGTGCCGTCATTCATCGACATGGCAATATAGACGTTGTGAATGCGGGCAGCTTTAGCGTCATCCACCAGCTGTTGCAGATTTCCGGCCCAGTCGCGGGAGTTTTTTCCTGGGACGGGATCGTGATAGACGCCCGCCACTTCAAAGCCCAGCCACGGTTCATGGCGAAAGCTGTCCAGCAGCAGCTGTCCGGCAGGGAGATCGCCCGCTACCGCCACCCGACGGGTGTTATATCCACGATTGCGCAGCCACCCTGCAATGTAGCGAATAAACGCGCGGCACAGCAGCAGACCGACGCTGGACAGCAGATACCACGCCAGCCAGACGGCGAATCGGTTATCAAAATCGTTGTTAAAGGCAATTAACCCCGCGCTGAAAACCAGGCTCAGCGTCCAGTTTTGCAGCAGCAGCACCAGCTCGGTGGAAATTTTGACCCCGCGCCAGGAACGGTAAAAATCGGTGATCCCCCCCAGCATCTGAAAAACCACCAGCGTGATCAACTCCACCAGCAGGTGCATGTACAGGAAGGGCAAACCGCTCAGTTCACAGACCAGCCACAGTCCGCCAAACATGATGGTGATATCTGAAAAGCGTTGCACCATTGAGATTAACGACGCATTGGTTTTCGCGCGTTGGCGCTTTTTTAGATGTGTCATCGTGGTTCCTGTTAGTCACCCCTTGCCCACTGTCGGGCAAGGGAAGCACCGGCATTACTGATTCAGCAACGCCAGAAGAGTGCGCGTTCGCGCTTCCATCAACGGAATGTCTCCGCGCGATTCCACGTTCAGGCGCACCACCGGTTCGGTATTGGAGGAACGTAAATTGAAGCGCCAGTCAACAAACGACATGCTGATGCCATCGGTTCTGTCCACCGCCAGCGCCTCGCCGGAGAAATGCTGCTCTACCCGGTCAATCGCCACCTTCGGTTCTGCCAGAGTGCTATTGATTTCCCCGCTCGCCGGATACGCCGCCATGCGGTCGCGAACCAGTTCGCCAAGCCGCTGTCCTTTCAGGGACAACAGTTCCGCTACCAGCAGCCACGGGATCATTCCGCTGTCGCAGTAGGCAAAATCACGAAAATAGTGATGAGCGCTCATTTCGCCGCCGTAAATGGCATCTTCATGACGCATTCGTTCTTTAATGAAGGCATGACCGGTTTTCGACATCACCGGCTTACCGCCCGCCGCCGTCACCACATCGACCGTGTTCCACGACAGACGCGGGTCATGAATGATCTTCGAGCCCGGATTTTTCTCCAGAAACGCCTCCGCCAGCAGGCCGACAATGTAGTAGCCCTCAATAAACTGGCCGTTCTCATCAAACAGGAAGCAACGGTCAAAATCGCCATCAAAGGCAATCCCCATATCTGCGCCGTGTTCAATCACCGCATTACGGGTATCCGCCCGGCATTCCGGCAGCAGCGGGTTGGGAATACCGTTCGGGAAGGTGCCGTCAGGCGTGTTGTGGATCTTGATCAATTCAACCGGGACACCGAGAGACTGAAAACGGGCTTCAATGGCGTCCAGCACCGGGCCTGCCGCGCCGTTACCGGCGTTAAGCACCAGCTTCATTGGTTTAAGGTTTTTGACGTCGATGTAACCAAGCAGATGGTCAATGTAAGCCGCGCGCGGATTGATGGCGGTGTAACGGCCACGTCGGGACGCATCCACAGGCGGGAAGTCGTTGGCTTCCGCCAGCCGTTGGATCTCGCGCAGACCGCTATCGCCGCTGATGGGTCGTGCGCCCTCACGTACCAGTTTCATGCCGTTGTAATCCAGTGGATTATGGCTGGCGGTCACTTCGATACCGCCGTCCACGCCGAGGTGGAAGGTGGCGAAGTAAATCTCTTCGGTGCCCGACATGCCGATATCCAGCACATCCAC
Source organism: Citrobacter sp. KH_055_1 (assembly GCF_057838705.1). Taxonomy (NCBI): domain Bacteria; kingdom Pseudomonadati; phylum Pseudomonadota; class Gammaproteobacteria; order Enterobacterales; family Enterobacteriaceae; genus Citrobacter; species Citrobacter sp. KH_055_1. Next base: position 1,816,988 of record NZ_CM174473.1, on the reverse strand, counting down.
GCCCGCATCCTGCAGCCCTTTTGCCAACGCCATCTTCAATGCGTTGCTGGTCAGGCGGACATCACCGCCCAGCACCATGGTTTTCGGTTGCAGAAACTCACCGCAGGCGCGACCAATGCGCCAGGCGATGTCTTCATTGAGCTCTTCGCCCAGCCTGCCGCGAATGTCGTAGGCTTTGAAACAGGTTAATGTCGTCATGTTTTACCCTTCTTCAGGCAACAGTTGGCCCTGACTCTTAATGAGCCTTTTAATGAGTGTTAAATGCATTGCCCGGTGCGCTTCACTTACCGGGCCTACGGTGTTGTAGGCCGGATAAGCGCAGCGCCATCCGGCAAGATATTCAGTGCCTACACCCGACCGTAGCGATCGGCAAAGCGCACTACGTCGTCCTCTTCGAGGTAGGATCCCGATCGCACTTCAATCAGATCGAGCGGGATTTTTCCGGGGTTCTCCAGACAGTGCGTCGCTCCCAGAGGGATATAGACAGACTCGTTTTCGCCGAGCAGTTTGATGTCATCATCGATCGTCACCTTCGCCGTCCCAGCCACCACCACCCAATGCTCTGCGCGGTGATGGTGCATCTGCACCGACAATCCCTCACCCGGTTTTACGGTAATGCGTTTAACCTGGTAACGTTCTCCGGCGTCGATGGAGTCATACTTACCCCACGGGCGGTACACTTCGCGGTGAATATGATGCTCATGGCGGCCGTCAGCTTTAATCTGCTCCACCACTTTTTTCACATCCTGGACCGCGTTGCGATCGGCTATCAGCACCGCGTCTTTGGTCTGCACCACCACCAGGTCTTTCACTCCGACGGTGGTCACCAGTCCGGACTCCGCGTACACGTAGCTGTTTTCGGTTTTATGGCTGATCACGTCGCCGTGATGCACGTTGCCTTCGGCGGTATGAGCGCTGATCTCCCACAGCGAAGACCACGATCCCACGTCACTCCAGCCCGCGCTCATTTGCATCACCACCGCGTCCGCGGTATGTTCCATCACCGCATAGTCCACCGACTCTTCCGGGCAGGCGAGAAACGCCTCTTCATCGACGCGGATAAAATCGAGATCGGGATCGACCGTGCTCATTGCCTTTTCGCAGGCACTCAGAATGTCGGGTCGGTACTTTTTCAGCTCTTCCAGATAGCGCCCGGCACGGAACAGAAACATGCCGCTGTTCCAGTAATAATCGCCGCTTGCCACGTAGGCTTGTGCGGTGTCCTGATCCGGTTTTTCCACAAACTGCGCCACCGTAAAGGCAACCGTATCGGTAGTTGCGGGGCAAACGTCACCGCGACGAATATAGCCGTAACCGGTCTGTGCCGAGTCCGGCACGATACCAAATGTCACCAGCTTGCCCGCCTCGGCATGCGGCATCGCATTGCGAACCGCCTCGCGAAACGCCTCTTCGTCGGTAATCACGTGATCTGCCGCCAGCACCAGCATCAGCGGGTCAGCGTCCGGACTGTGACGTTTTGCCGCCAGCGCGGCCAGCGCAATCGCCGGGGCGGTATTACGTCCGGCGGGTTCCAGAATGATATTTTCGGTCAGCTTGTTGAGCTGTCTAAGTTGTTCGGCAACGATAAAGCGATGCTGCTCGTTGCAGATAACCACCGGGCTTTCGCACTCCACGCCGTTCAGACGGCATATCGTGGTTTGCAGCATGGTGAGATCGCCCTTCAGGCACAAGAACTGCTTGGGATACAGGACGCGGGACAGCGGCCACAACCGGCTACCGGAGCCACCGGCCATCACCACTGGAAAGAGTGTGCGTTGACGCATGATTTATCCCCGTATATCTGCAATAAATTGGCTAAGCACGCGGTCTTTTTCCAGCGTGCGTTCGGCATAGTCACGTGCCACCGTGTTGATGTCAGGCATGATTAGCGCCTGGGTAATTCCGGCCACCAGCGCGCTCACCGACTCCGGCTCCACGCATACCGCAATCCCCGGATGGTCATCGCAGAGCTGGCCCAGTTCGGTATCAGGCTCCGCGGTGATCACCGCATTGCCACCCACGGCAAGAATATTGGTCAGCTTGGAGGGCAATACCGCATCCGCCGCACCGCTCTTCTGCACCACTAAATGACAGTCGGCCATCTTCAGCAGCGCAGGCAGTGCGTCATAAGATTGCAGGGGAAAAAATTTAACGTTTTCCAGGCCGCGCTCGCGGACCCTGTTTTCCAGTCGCGCCTTGCCGCCACCCTGCCCGACAATCACAAACAGCCAGGGCTGAGCACTCAGCTCGTCGGCGGCATCAATCACGCTCTCCAGTCCCTGCTTTTCACCGATGTTGCCCGAGTAAAGAATAATTTTTTTTCCTTCAGGCACACCGAGTTTTTGCCGCAACGCCCGGGCATCATCCGCGGTCACGTCGCGAAATCGCGCCACTTCCGACCAGTTAGGAAAGAAGATGACCTTTTCTTCAGCGACCCCTTTTTCCTGCGCTTTATTCATCATCGAACGCGAGATGGTTGAGACATAGTCGACGTTATGCAGGCCGCTGCGTTCAAACGCGCTGGCCAATGTGGCCACTTTGCCGCCCCTGCTGTTCCCGGCCATTCCGAGGCCAAGCATGGCGTCAACTTCATAATCCTGAATGTGCAGCAGCGTGCGTGCCCCGGAGAGTTTCGCCAGCAGGCGCATCCCCGGTGTGCAAAACAGCGTCGGCACCACGCCAATAATGCGATCGGGCTTCCAGCGTCTCTGCGCCATCAGCGGGAAAAAACTGCTCACGGCAAAACTGCCTAAATGCAGCAGACGTTTCAGCGTTGAGGGCTGCTTTGGCACATACAACGGACAGCGCCAGACGGTGGCATCGCCGTCTTCCCGACGATAACGCCAGGCGGAATAACGGCCGTTCACTTTCCACTGCGGGTAGTAAGGCGGCGCGGTGATCACCCGAACGTCATGCCCGGCTTGCGCCATCCACTCCACCATTTCGCCGGTGTATTTGCCGATCCCGGTCAGTTCCGGCGAATAATTAATGCCGTACACCAGAATTTTCATAAGCCCGGCACTCCGGCCTGACGTTGCGGCATAAAGTACGCCCGGCTGTTATCGTGAACGTTATCGCTGGCCAGCAACGCCTTCGGCGTCAGCCAGCGGTAGTCGTCATGCTGGGAATCGGGCAGACGCAGGTCTGCCTCGCTCACCTTCAGGCGAAAACCGAGCACCACATAATGGGTGGTGAAATCGGTGCCCGAAAAGTTATCGTCATAGAAGTGCTGCCAGACGCCGTAAAACTCCGCGGAAGACAGCGGCAAACGTAACCCCAGTTCCGCCAACGTCAGGCGCTCAAACGCGTCTTCGAGCCGTTCATCCTTCTGCACCCGTCCACCTGGCACAAACCAAAATCCCTGGGCGGGACGGTTGAGGCGTTGGCCCAGCAGGTACTCACCGCGCGCATTTTCCAGCAGCAAATCAACGGAAATCAGCGGCGCACAGCGCACTACCGTGGCAAATTCTTCCTGACGTAAAAACATATTTACCCCCGGTACCGCTGCTGATTTTCAAGGAACCACTGATACGTGCTGGCAAGCCCGTCCTCCAGCGAGACCTCGTGGTACCAGCCCAACTGGTGTAAACGGGTAACATCCAGCAATTTGCGTGGCGTACCGTCGGGTTTGCTGGCGTCAAACACCACGCGACCTTTGTAGCCCACGACCTTCGCGACCGTCTGCGCCAGTTCGCGAATGGTGCAGTCCACGCCGGTTCCCACGTTGATGTGCGACAGCATCGGTTGGGTATGTTCCTGCCAGACCTCGCGGTCCAGTTCCATCACATGAATGCTGGCGGCAGCCATGTCATCCACGTGCAGGAACTCGCGCATTGGCGTGCCGCTCCCCCACACCACTACATCCGGCGCATTTTGTGCGCAGGCTTCATGAAAGCGGCGCAGCAGTGCCGGGATCACGTGCGAGTTACTCGGATGAAAGTTATCCTGCGGCCCGTACAGATTGGTGGGCATCACCGAGCGGTAATCACGACCGTACTGACGGTTATACGACTCGCACAGTTTGATCCCGGCGATTTTGGCAATCGCGTAGGGCTCATTAGTGGCCTCGAGCGTTCCCTGCAACAGTTCGCTTTCACCCATCGGCTGGTTGGCCAGCTTCGGGTAAATGCAGGATGAGCCGAGGAACAACAGCTTATTCACGTTATGGCAGTGCGCCGCGTGAATGATGTTGCTCTCAATCATCATATTTTCGTAAATAAAATCAGCGGGGTAAGTATTGTTTGCCACTATTCCACCCACCTTCGCCGCCGCCAGGTACACCTGGTCGATACGTTCGGTGGCAAAAAACTGCTGCACAGCACGGGCATCCAGCAGATTCAGTTCGTCACGGGTACGCAACACCAGCTCCACGTTGTCGCGCGTGGCCAGCAGCCTGACGATGGCGGACCCCACCATCCCGCGATGGCCCGCCACAAAAATACGTTGTTTCATCATCCTCAGTACTCCAGCGCGATGGCGACCTCATAGCCGTGAGATTTCAGCAGAGAATGTTTCTTCGCCGCTTCCAGATCGTTGGCAACCATTTCACTGACCATCTGGCTCAGGGTGATTTCCGGCTTCCAGCCTAGCTTGTCGTGCGCTTTTGCCGGGTCACCGAGCAATGTTTCGACTTCTGCCGGACGGAAATAACGCGGATCGACCGCAATCATCACGTCACCCGGCTTCACGCCCGGCGCATCGTGTCCGGTCACCGACACGACAATGCCTTTCTCCTCAACGCCCTGCCCTTCAAAACGCAATTTAATGCCCAACTGCGCGGCCGCCATTTCGACAAACTGGCGCACGGAGTACTGCACGCCGGTGGCAATAACAAAATCTTCCGGCTGATCCTGTTGCAGCATCATCCACTGCATGCGCACATAATCTTTGGCGTGGCCCCAGTCACGCAGGGAATCCATGTTGCCGAGATACAGACATGACTCCAGCCCCTGCGCAATGTTGGCAATCGCCCGGGTAATTTTGCGGGTAACGAACGTTTCGCCCCGGCGCGGAGACTCATGGTTAAACAGAATGCCGTTACAAGCGAACATGCCGTAGGATTCGCGGTAATTGACGGTTATCCAGTAGGCGTACAGTTTGGCGACCGCATACGGAGAACGCGGGTAGAACGGCGTGGTCTCTTTCTGCGGCGTTTCCTGTACCAGGCCGTACAGTTCAGACGTGGAGGCCTGATAGAAGCGGGTTTTCTTTTCGAGGCCGAGGAAGCGGATCGCCTCCAGCAGGCGCAGCGTACCAATCGCATCGACGTCCGCGGTGTATTCCGGGGATTCAAACGATACTGCCACGTGGCTCATCGCCCCGAGGTTATAGACTTCATCCGGCTGAACTTCCTGTAAAATACGGGTCAGGTTGGAGGTATCCGTCAGATCGCCGTAATGCAGATGAAATTTTGGATTACCCGAGTGCGGATCCTGATAAATATGATCCACTCGCTCGGTGTTAAACGACGACGCACGACGTTTAATCCCATGAACTTCATACCCTTTTTCCAACAGAAGTTCTGCCAGGTAAGAACCATCCTGCCCGGTTACGCCAGTAATGAGAGCGACTTTTGACATGTTTACACCTCTTAAATGATCCCCTCAGGGAGTAACTTTCTCAACGCGTTCGCGCGTTACGACCGCAGGATTTCCCCGACAAACGGCATTGGCGGGCAGCGATTTAAAAACGCTGCTTCGCGCCCCAACGACAGTGCCCGCCCCAATCGTCACGCCGGGTGCGACAAATACATCTGTCGCCAGCCAGCATTTCTCGCCAATCACAATCGGCGTGGCGTTAATATCAAAGTGCGGGCTGGCATAATCATGGCTACCGGTACATAAATAACTTTTTTGCGAGATAACAGCATTGGCACCAATCGTAATCGTGCCCAACGTATATAACACCGCGTCATCACCCACCCATGCGTAATCACCCAGGGTTAATTTCCACGGATAGGTTATTTTTACTGAAGGTCGAATAACGACGTTTTTTCCTATCTTCGCGCCGAATAAACGTAATAAAAATGCGCGCCAGCGGTACATCACCTGCGGTGAGAGTCGAAATAATGTTGACTGTACCGCCCACCATAATTGCACTTTAATTGCACCGCCTCCGCGAAAGCCTTTCGGCATCGTGAAGCCTTTTAAATCCTGCATATTTACCCCTTACATTTTGCCATATAAGGTTTTGGCCTTACCGGTGGTGCGTAAGCGCAAATGCCAGGACAGTTCGGCCCAAAAACCCGGCATATGTAATATCTGACGCTGGACCTTTTTTGCATCCCGGCATAACTCAAGATTATTTGTCGTCGATACGCCGCCCATAGAAAACTCAGAGACCAGTCCGCTTAATTTTTTAAAGGCATAACCAGATTTATATAATTTTGCGGCCAACGCATAATCAGACGACACGTTAAATTGCAGATCGTAGCGCCAGGTATGCAATCCACTAACCGGAAAAAATATCGCCTGATGACTGGCCGGCAGGCTGTGGTAAATATACCAACCGGGCTTGGCACGACGCTTAATTTTGTTTCCATCGCCAAAATCCAGCAGCGCATCGCCGATCACCATCGCCTTGTCGCTTTGCGTTTTGAGCTGGCGGATAAATGACGCAGCATCCGCATGCAGAATATCACCGGAGTTCAGAAACAGTGCGAACCGCCCTCGCGCCAGAGCAATGCCTTTGTTCATCGCATCATAAATACCGTTGTCCGGTTCGCTGACAAACCGTAACCGGTGCTCACCGTTGAGATTTTCCAGAAATGCCTGCGTACCGTCCGCAGAACCGCCATCGATCACAATCCATTCAAAGCTGATGTCGCCCGCCTGCGCCAGATGGGCTAGCGATGCGTGGGTTTTGACGATCCCCTGCAGATTACGAAAGGCAACGGTGATAATAGTGAGCAGCATAGGAATTACCTCGCGATATTTAGCGCCTTGCGCAAAATAAACGGACAAACAATTAAAAACGCATATTCCGGGCTAAATACTGAACCGGTAAAAAACAGCGACAGCGGCGTAAAAAGATAAAGCTGCACCTGATAATTCGGATTATCGCCAAACGCATTTAACATCATTTTCAGAACCTTTCCCATGTACCACACCGCCAATATCACAGCGAACCATGAGAAATAAATAATCAGCAGATACAAACCATTGTCTATTGTTTTCCCGACATCTGCACCGTTAAAGATTCCGAATGACGCTACATATTCATAAAGTGAGCCAAATCTGACTACGCCATCGATATTGAGTAATGAATAACCGACCATCACCAGCGGCCCCACAATACGGTAATACGATGACGACCCTTCCGTGCCTAAATCACCAAGTCGTGCGGCAATGTAGGGGAAAGCAAATATTACGCCAACCATAAACACGCTAAGTGAGATTATCGCCAGCGGTAACTTCTTTTTTATCGCTTCTTTGTTCAGATACTGAAACGCCCACTCCAGCAGGTAAAATAAAATAAAAGTCATTACCCCTGAAAACGATCCTGATAATATCACCCCTGCCAGAATCATAGCATCGGTCTTAGGCGTTTTGATACCAAACTGTTTGATGCTGAGCCAAATTGAGATTAATGCCAGAGCAAAGAATGCCGGTTCGAAATAAAGCGCGGTAGTTCGTTTACCACCAAATTTAATAAAGTTCAGAACATAACTGTTGCTGTAAATAAGATATTTCGAAATTGCTTCCATTAAACTGCTGCCACCGGTGAGAATAATCTGCGCCATCTCAACCGCAGCCAGCGCCACCACCAGCCCCACCACCAGCCAGAAAAAACGTAAAATCTTACGGTGGTTATGCGGGGAGACGGTTTTAAAGCGAATGCTCCAGACCATGCCAATAATGATCACCGTATAGACAAACAGCATGGTGGAGGTCACATATTTGCTGGCATCCAGCGACTGACCAAACAGGTAATTAAAGGCCGTCAGCCCACCGCCAATCCCCAGCGCAATCAGCAGTTTTTTGATATTGATACGCTCAACAAACAGCAACAACAGCAGCGGCAAAAACGTGACCACGGTGACCGGAAAACTTTCCCCCAACTGCACAAGCTTAACGTTGACCAGCAGGTACAGCAGCGGCAGCATCAAATAGCTACAGATTCTGATAGAACGAGACATAGTCCTCCAGCATCTGTTGGCCGCTGTAGGCGCTGCGGCTGCGCTGGCGAAAGGCCGCCAGCGACGTACCGAATACCGCCTGCGCGATCGCCGTTTTATTGCACTGCACCAGCTGCAGGACATCCTCTTCACTGAAGGTTTTGCCCCCCGATTTTGCCAGTACTTCCTGCGCAGCCTCACTGTGCGTGGCAATCACCGGTACGCCGATAGAAAGCGCTTCGCATAAAATCAGCGGGTAGTTATCCACTCGCGAGCTGAACACCAGTCCATCCATCAGGTTAAGCGCACTCATCAGTATGCGCTTGTCGGTTTCAAATCCATGATTGACCACGTTCGCGCCGCTAAACGGCGAGAATTTGCCGAAGGTATGCAGCTCTATTTTGTCGCCCAGCGCTATCATCTGTCGCACCAACTGTTGGTTGGTTTTGCCGTCATAGCGCAGGTCGTGAGCCACGATGGCGATTTTCGGCCGGCTGCGAGGCTCATCGTTTAGCGGCAAATCACTGAGAATGGCTTCGGTCGCGACATCGATCCCGTTGTTGATAATGGCGCAGCGCCCCGCACCGTACAGGCTGTTAAACGCGTCAGCCACATGCTGACTGGGGGAGATAAACTGACAACCCAGCGCCAGCATGGCGCGAAACATCTGGCGTTTGCCGGGCAGTTGTTGATGCGCTTTATCAACCTTAACCGGCGGATAATTACTCAGCGTCGGGCATTTCCGGCAGCCGGTTTTCCAGCCTTCGCAGCCGTCAGTAAACGCGCAGCGCCCGGTCACGCTCCAGTGATCGTGCAGCGTCCAGACAAAGGTGATATCCGGTTTATGCGCCTGCACCTTTTGACAAAACGTCACCACCTCTTCCAGATTCAGCCAGTAGCTGTGCAGCACGTGAAAATGCAGCACCAGCGGGCCTGCGGTACGGGTGACTGTACGATACAGATTGTCGAGATTGCCAAACAGGTCGCGGTTAGCGAAGCGAAACAGCGCAATATTCAGCGCCGACGTCAGGCGCGGCGTATGCTTGAACACCTGCGGATAGTGATGGTGGCTGAGGCTTTTCTTACCGCTTTTGCCGTAGCCATAAATGAAGCGCGACGACAGCCCATGCTCCAGCGCCCGCAGGTGTAAATCCATCGCCACCCCTGCCGCGCCGCCTTCTGCCAGTCGGACATTAAATTGCAGGATATTCATTTTACGTCCTTTACTCGCGCTTTCTCACCCACCACCAGCGTATTGTCCGGCACGCTGTCCACAACGACGCTGCCAGCACCAATCGTCACGTTATGACCAATGACGACATCGCCCAGCAAGGTGACATTGGCCCCCAACTCAACGCCGTTGCCGATCGTCGGACAGGCCAGATCGTTTGCGCCGAGGTTGCCGATGGTCACGCCATGACGCAGGGTAAAATCGTCCCCGGCCACCACGCGTTTGTTGATGACTACGCCATAGCCATGATGAATAGTAAAACGACGGCCGATAGTCGCAGCCGCCTGGATTTCATAGCCGAAAATACATTCGGTAATCAGGCGATACATCACCAGCACCGGTGCGGCCCACAGGTTATTCAGCACGTTTTTTTTGCGCCAGACAGAGCAAAAATGGGCGGCCCGATAGGCCATCACCATGCAGCACGGCCGCAGACTCCAGCTATTGGCGCGGATATCTTCCAGCATACTTAGCGCCCCCGTAGACCGTCGGCCAGGCGTTTACCATTACGCAGCGACAACAGGGTCAGTAACGTGCGCCAGTTCATGCGTTTGTTGCGGATCTGATACAGCGTAAACAGCTGATATTTTTTGCTGGCGCGGTCAAATTTGCCTTTGTGCTTACGGTAAAACTGGAAGTAACCGGAGAATTTTTTCGGCGATGAGGTAATGCGCATCTCGCCGTGATTCACATGTAGGATCTGCGTGGCTTCATTGACCTTCCATGGCTCGCCATAGGCCACCACCATGCGCAGAAAAATGTCGTAATCCTGTGCCGCTTTCAGCGAGGTATCAAACAGGCAGGCTTTGAACCGCCACGCCCAGGTAAAGACCTGATTGCCAATAATATTGCGTTTATAGAACCTTCGCCGTGAGTACACCGACTTGGGATACAGCGGCAGGCTGGCGGGCTGGGAATAGACTTCGCCTTCGCAGATATAATCATTGGCATACAGAAACGCCCGAGTGACCAGCTGATGGCGATCTTTTAGAAACACGCTCAGGCGATTCGGCGTCCACTCATCGTCGTCATCAATACCGGTAATATATTGCCCGCTGGCCTGCATAATGGCCTGATTGCGCACCGCACACGCCCCGGAATTAAAGGAATTATGGGTATAGGTGACGCGCGGATCGTTCAGCTCTTCTACATACTGCTTTAATTGTTCATACGCAGAGGAGCAGTCATCCACGATGATCATCTCCCAGTGCGGATAATCCTGACGCAGGACCGATTTAATCGCCCGGATCGCCAGTTGCTGACGATTCCAGGTCGGCATATAAATTGAAATGAGCGGGTTGTCTGTGGTCATTTTCATTCCCAGGGTATAAATATGTTTCTGTAGGCCGGATAAGGCGTTTACGCCGCATCCGGCAGGGTTGGTTATTTATTTCGAATCCGACGTGTATGCATATTCGTAGTAGCCGTAATCCTGATACCCGCTTGCGCGTCGGAAGATGGAGTTGAGGATCACGCCCTTAACCTGAATCCCGTTTTGCTCAAAGCGGCTCAGGCTGGTTTCCACCTCTTTCAGGGTGTTGACGGCATAACGAGCGACCATCAGCGTGGTGCCAACATGACGGCCAACAATGGCCGCGTCGGTCACCGCCAGAATGGGCGGGGTATCAATCAATACCAGGTCATAGCGCGCACTGGCCCAGGAAATCAGCTCGCCAAAACGCTCGCTCATCAGCAGTTCAGAAGGGTTGGGTGGCACCTGACCGCGCGGGACCAGATCGAAATGAGGAATAGACGTCGGTTTGGCGCAAGTGGCCATATCGCCCTTACCCACAAGGATGTCGGACAGACCGTTGACGTTATTGGTGCCCAGCAACTCATGCGTGTACCCTTTGCGCATATCGCAGTCGATCAGCAGCACGCGTTTATTGGTCTGGCTGATCACCGCCGCCAGGTTGGCACAGACAAAGGTTTTGCCAATTGATGGGCTGACGCCAGTGAGCATCAGCACATTATTACGCGCCTGCATCATGGCGAAGTGCAGGCTGGTGCGCAGGCTGCGCACCGCTTCTATCGCCAGATCCGTTGGGTTCCCCACCGCGAGCAGTTGGCTTTGCTTGTAACGTTTGATGCCTTTAATGGTCTGCACGTTATCACGCGCTTTTTGCCATTCCGACAGCGGAATACTGGCATACACGTTGATTCCCTGTTCTTCCAGCGCCTGCGGACTTTCGATACCGCGGTTGAACAGCGAACGCAGCAGCACGCCGACCACTGATAGCATCAGGCCTAGCAGAATACTGCCGAGAATAATCAGCGCAGTTTTCGGCTTCAGCACGCCGGGCTGAGCAATGGCCGGGTCGACAATACGCACATCCCCTACCGTGCTGGCTTCGGTTATCTTCAGCTCCTGCTGCTTGTTCAGCAACTGCATATAGACCTGCTGACCGGACTCCACATCGCGGGTCAAACGGACAATTTCCTGCTGCGTTTTTGGCATCGCCGTCACCCGGCCGTTCAGTTTGCCTTTCTCATCTTCCAGCGCCTGACGTTTTTCCAGCAGCGTGCGGTAAGCCGGATGCGCTTTGGTGAACAGCTTGGAGATTTCCGCCTCCTTGAACGTCAGTTCATTCAACTGGGCGTCAATGTTAACCATCGAATCCAGCACCGCTTTGGCTTCCAGCGGTAAATCGACTGAATCTTTATCCTGACGAAAGGCGTTCAGTTTGTTTTCGGCAACGTCCAGACGGTTACGCACCTCCGGCAACTGCCTGGCCAAAAATGCCAGGCTTTTGGCGGCCTCTTCGGATTTGCGTACGATGTTTTGTTCAAGGTAGTTACGGGTGATGCTGTCGAGAATTTGGCGGATCTGCTCGCGGTCCTCGCCGGTGAATGTCAGGCTCAAAACGCCGGTGTCTTTGCCGGTTTCCGTCACGCTGAGGTTATTTTGCAGGGCGTTTATCATGCCCAGCGTGGAATATTTGCTGACAGTAAAGGCGCTGCCAGCTGCAGCATGAATAGCGTTAACCTGCATCGTGACGCCGCCGTGGTTTAACGGCTGTCCAACCTGACCCTGGGCGCTAAAACCGCCGTCACTGATCAGCTGATAACTTTTATTATTCAGCACCTTAATGGTGAACGCTTGCTCATTCATTGCCTTTGGTAAGGTGAACGTCGTCACGTTAACCGTTTCGTTCTGGCGGCCCATCAGCCGGTCCCAACCCGCCCCAAACAGCGGGAACGTCTCCTTGGTGACGGCGATATCCAGATCCAGATCGTCCACCGTTTTCCCCAATACCAGCCGCGACTTAATCAGCTGAATTTCGGCTTCCGAGGCGGGTGGTTTATTCGATAACGCCGAGCCGATATCCTGCACCAGTGAATTGCCGGTGTTTTGCTCAATCTGCACCAGCGCATCGGCACTGTAGATAGGCGTGGCAAACAGCGTGTAAATGGCCGCGCACAGCGTAAAGGCCGCGGTAATACCCAGCACCCACCAGCGCGCTTCCAGCACCGTCCCGACCAGGCGACCGATATCAATTTCATCATTGCCGGTTGCTGACGCAGCAGACTGTTTTACGTTCTCTGTCATTGTTTTCCCTGCTCCGCGTTCAGTGCCTGAGCCCATTGGCGGGCAGACTGTTCAAGTAAGGCGTACACCGCGTCAAACGCATCCTGGCTTTTACGGTAAGGGTCAGGTATTTCGCGCTCACTGTCCCAGTGACCAAATAGCATCACCTTGCCGCGCATCTCCGGTGCCATATCACACAGCGCGGTAATGTGACGCTTCTCCATGGTGAGGATCAGGTCGTAATCCCGGCACATTTTTCCTGAGATTTGCCGCGCACAATGATTCTCCAGCGACAGGTTATGTGCCTGCGCCACGCTCACCGCACACGGGTCGGCTCCCTTGCCCACCAGCGCCCCGAGACCTGCAGAGGCGACCGTCAACGCCGGATGAAACTGCCTTAACAGGCGCTCTGCCGTTGGGGAACGGCAAATGTTCCCCACGCAGACAACTAAGATTTTGTTAAACATGTCGATTACCAGTTGTGAAGGTCGCTGGCCGTATCCGTCATATAACGAACACCGCTAATGGTCGGCAGCAACTGATTGATCAAACGGTTCCAGCGGGCGACCGGTGCGGTAGTGACATACACCACGTCGTAAGGCTGAAGGCGGAATTCCGTCGCCATCACCAGAGAGGTGGCATCGGACATATCGAGCTGATAAATATTGGCAATCTTGCCGTTGCGTGCGCCCTCGCCTTTCAATGGTCGAATGACGAAGATGCCGCTAGCATTGGAGGTGGTCAGGTCGATCCCTTCCGCATTGCCCAACGCTTCGGTTAGCGTCATACCGCTGAAGTCCATTTTGAGGGTGCTCTGTTTCTTCACTTCCCCCATTACGAAGACTTTCAGATCGTCGTTGCGTGGAACAAACAGGATGTCGCCTGGGTAAAGCAGTCGGTTCTGGCTGAGATCGCCATTTTGCATCAGTGCCTGCAGGGAAATTCGCTGCTCCTGACCGTTATGGGTCAGCACGACGTTACGCCAGTCCGCCGCCTCAGTCAGGCCGCCAGCGGCATTAATGGCGTCGAGAATGGTTAACGGTACGTTGGTAATGGCCTGCTGGCCGGATTTGTTCACCTGCCCGGAGACATAAGCCTTCTGCGAGCGGAAAGCGGCGATATTAACGTCCACCTGCGGGTCAGCAATGTACTTCGCTAAGCGCCCGGTAATATCACTGCGGATTTCTGCCAACGTTTTCCCGGACACGTTGACTTTGCCAATGTAGGGATAAAACATGGTGCCATCGGGCTGAACCCAGTTGCCGGCATCACTGGAGCTGCGGTATTGCCCCGCTGGCGTGGTCAGTTCCGGATGGTCCCAGACGGTCACATTCAGGACGTCGCCCGGGCCAACGCGATACTGGTAGCCGGAAATCTCCTGGTCCAGCGAAGTATTGGGTTGGGCGACGTTTGGACGTGGGCGTAATTGTTCTACCAGTCGGGGCGTCAGTGGATAAACATTCACCATACGGTCGAGATCGAAATCAGCGTCCTGCTGCTTAATCACGTCTTTACCCATCGTCGACATATTGCTGCCCGGTAGTACGGTACAACCGTTTATCAAGATCACCGACACCAGGACGGGTATCAATTTAATTTTGGATTTCATCATTGATTATTTATCACTTTGGCAGAGTCATTATCACGTGCTTTCTAAATGGCAGTTTCACCTGTTCACATTTACCTTGCCGTTAATTGAAAAGAAATTTAACTGGCATCAATCCTAAAAATATTGAATTCATCTTCGGTCTGTTGACTGAATAAATCAGGCTGTTCATCAGGCGGCCAGGCACGCTACCGCCCCTGGCTTTGTTAGCTACCAATGCACTGATTAATTTAAATTTTTACCTTCCCCTTTATTTTCGCCATACCCTTCTCCGCGTCACATCAGAAAATGCAGCACGGAGCAAGGAAGAAATAGGCTTCTTGTTATATACGGAAAGAATTGTTGCAGCTAAAGGAATAGCAGGCAAGATAACAACACCGCTACCTCTTGCTTTTAAGATTAATATTAAGAATGAAATTTGAATATTTTTAGGATTTTATTGATATTGACAGCGTTAATATAAAAAACAGACCACCTGCGATATTTCCTAAATATATGCCGCGTTAAAAAATTATTTCCTGCAGCAACATTAAGGCTATTTCTCGACTGACTGCCGGATATCAATAACAGAGAAATCCGTTCCCGGCATTGCATTTTTCGCTGGCTTTATCCATGATCGAATTGTGACAATTGTCATACAACTATGGGTATCATTTTTACTATGGAATGGATTGCCGATCCGTCAATCTGGGCCGGACTCGTCACGCTAATCGTGATCGAACTTGTTCTTGGCATTGATAATCTTGTTTTTATTGCCATCCTCGCGGAGAAATTACCTCCAGCCCAGCGGGACAAGGCGCGTATTACCGGGCTCCTGCTGGCGATGGTGATGCGTCTGCTGCTGCTGGCCTCAATCTCCTGGCTGGTCACGCTGACCACCCCGCTGTTTAGCATTCGGGATCTGAGCTTTAGCGCACGGGACCTGATCATGCTCTTCGGGGGCTTCTTCCTGCTGTTCAAAGCCACGATGGAGCTCAATGAGCGGCTGGAGGGGAAAGACAGCGATAACCCCACCCAGCGTAAAGGCGCGAAGTTTTGGGGCGTGGTCGCACAAATCGTGGTGCTGGATGCCATCTTCTCGCTCGACTCGGTGATCACCGCCGTCGGGATGGTCGATCATCTGGCCGTGATGATGGCCGCCGTCATTATTGCCATTAGCCTGATGGTGCTGGCCAGCAAGTCGTTGACCCGCTTTGTCAACAGCCACCCTACCATCGTTATTCTGTGTCTTAGCTTCCTGCTGATGATCGGCTTCAGCCTGGTCGCCGAAGGGTTTGGTTTCCGCATTCCAAAAGGCTACCTGTACGCGGCTATCGGCTTCTCGGTCATGATTGAGGCATTAAATCAGCTGGCCATCTTCAACCGCCGCCGTTTTCTGTCAGCCAATCATACCCTGCGCCAGCGTACCGCTGAGGCGGTGATGCGTCTGCTGAGTGGACAAAAAGAAGATGCCGAACTGGATGCTGAAACAGCAGCCATGCTGGCCGATCATCATGAAGGTCAGATTTTTGCCCCGCAGGAGCGCCGGATGATTGAACGTGTGCTGAATCTGAATCAGCGCACCGTCAGCAGCATTATGACCTCGCGCCATGATATTGAGCATATCGACCTTAACGCACCCGAAGCGGAGATCCGCGCCCTGCTGGAGAAAAACCAGCACACGCGTCTGGTGGTCACCGGAGAAGATGAGCAGGAAGAACTGCTCGGAGTGGTACACGTCATCGACCTGCTGCAACAGTCGCTGCGCGGCGAACCGCTCGATCTACGCGCCTTGATCCGCCAGCCGCTGGTATTCCCGGAGACCCTGCCGCTACTGCCGGCGCTGGAGCAGTTCCGTAATGCCCGCACCCACTTTGCGTTTGTGGCGGATGAGTTTGGTTCCGTAGAGGGACTTGTGACGCTGAGCGACGTGATGGAAACCATCGCCGGAAACCTGCCGAATGAAGTGGAAGAGATCGACGCCCGCCACGACATTCAGAAAAATGCTGACGGTTCATGGACGGCTAACGGGCATATGCCGCTGGAAGATCTGGTGCAATACGTCCCGATTCCCCTTGATGAGAAACGGGAATATCACACCATTGCCGGGCTGTTGATGGAATATTTGCAGCGTATACCGAAAACCGGGGAAGAAGTGCAGGTGGGCGACTATCGACTGAAAACGTTGCAGGTGGAAAACCACCGGGTGCAAAAGGTCCAGTTAATACCGCTGCACACTAATGACGAAGAGATGGATTACGAAGTGTAGGTGACGTGCCGGATGAGACGCTCTCGCGCCGTCATCCGGCATTATCCGTCAGAGTTTATCCAGCAGTTTTTTCACATCTTTGCCGCTACGGGACTCTTTGTTGCGATCGGCCCAGTCGTTCAGCCGACGTTTCGCTTCATCCTGTACATGCTTACGCAGCAGCTGGTCCACCTGCAGGTTATAGTTCAACGCCTGCCATGGCCCATAAATACGCAGCGGAACCGGCGTGGCTTTCAGGAAGTCAATCAGTTTGCTTTCCCCATCCCAGCCGCCCAACACACGCACGTTAAACTGCGTGTCACACGTCTGCTCAACCAGATCCAGCGTCCCTTTACCGGAAAGCGCTAACATGGAAGACAGCCCTTCCATCTCATCCAACGACACCTTGCCGTTATCCAGCGACAGCTCGGTGACAAAACGATCCAGTCGGGTCACGTTGTCCAGACTCTGCTGAGACTTCACGTCGCCGCCGCTGCGCTCAACGGCCTGCTGTACCAGCTGCTGGAAGTTCATCCCTTCCATGCGTGTGTCGCTCATATCAACATGGGCCTGCCCTTGCCAGCTGTGACGGAACGCCTGCGCGTCAATATCAGAACCGGAAAAATCGCCCGCCAGCGACAGCTTGCCGGTAAGCGCAATCGGATAGTTAAAGGCTTTCAGGATGGTACCGATTTCGACGTTTTCCAGACGCGGATGAAAGACTGCGTGCGGCTGCGCCTTTCTGGCATCCAACTTGCCGGGAAGCGAAATCAGCCCACCCTCACTCGTCCCCTGCAATTCAGTGATACTCAGCAAGCCTGACTGATTCGCCATTTTGGCTGAAACGTTATCAAAGGCCATTTTACGCCACAGAACTTTGTCTGCCTGTAGCGCAATATCTGCGGAAAAACCCCTGAGCCCCTGATACGACACGGCATCGACCTGGGACGCAATCACCGGTCGAGCGAGCGTTGACTGGCTTTGCCCCTGTTGCACCTCGCCGCTCGTTGCCGCCGCGGCGTCGCGTTGCACCAGCAAGTTATCCAGATTGAGCAGACCAAAGCGCAGATCGACGCTCCAGTCCGGTTTATCAGATAGCGACACACGGGCTTGCCCGGACAGTGTGCTGTCGTTGGCCGTCAACGCAATCTGGTTAAACGCGAGCTGTTTATTCTCTTCCTGCCACTGAACCTGCAGCTTACCCTGCCCCTGAATCCCCTGCTGTGGCAAATCGGCGCCCTGTAACTGCCAACTGAGCTTCTCGATATTGGCCGCCAGGTTATGCGGGTAGTCAGACGCATCAACGCTACCGTTAAAGGCTAAGGCCAGATCGCGCTGATCGCGGTTTACGCGACCAGAGAAGTCAAAGGTACCGCGATGCTGGGTGTCCTGTTCCATTTCCAGGTGAATGTCGCGAACCGTAATCTGTTCATCGTCTTCATGCTGGAATACCAGCACGCTGTCGGCAACGCGCAGACGCGCGATGTCAAACGACCATCCACGGTCTTCGGCGACATCGGGCAACGTATTGTCTTTCGGGGCAATGGGCGCATCTTCGCCACGCACCGCTTCGGTCTGCGGCGTCAGCTGAATAACAGCACCTTTGAGCATCACCTGCTTCACACTGAGCTGGTGGCTCAACAGCGGCCATAACGCGACGTCCAGACGCATATTGTCGGCACGAACCAGCGGTTCGCTGGCCCCTTCAGCCGTTAACACCATGCGTCCAGAGAGGATGCTAAGCTGGGGCCAAACGTGCCAACGCAGTGGGCCGTCCAGTTGCAATTGATATCCGCTACGTGCAGCAACCTGCTTCACCATATACGCGCGAAAATCATTGGGATTCACCAACATTACTAACGCAGAAAAACCGGCCACCAGCACGACCAGGAGAATCATCAGCGTCGTCAGAAATCGTCTCATGCTATCCCCAAAGGACTGAAAATAAATCAGTCTTTATCAATCCGGCTGGCTACTGCACCCTGCTGGTCGCGATACTTCGCATCCTGGCGGCGATTGTAGGGACGCGCAGCCGGACCGGAGAGCGGTTCAAAACTCAGCGCACCAATCGGCATGCCCGGACGCAAGGCCAGCGGTAATTTCCCGGAGTTATAAAATTCCAGCACAATGCACCCTGACCAGCCCGGATCGATACGGTGCGCGGTCACGTGAACCATCAGGCCCAGACGCGCCAGCGACGAACGGCCGTCTAACCAGCCAACCAAATCTGCCGGAAGCGTGACGGATTCAAAGGTTACGGCCAACGCTAACTCGCCGGGATGCAGGAAAAATGCTTCGCCTTCGGCAAGGACAATTTCATCACTCATCACGCGATCCAGCGCGGCGCTAACTTCATCCTTCGGCCCGCTCAAATCGATATACGCTGCCGTATGACCGCGGAACGTACGAAATTTATTGCCAAGACGCACATCTACTGTTGCGCCATTAATACGCTCGACAGGAGGACGTGGATTGATCGACAGACGACCTGCATCCAACCAGGCTTCAATATCTCGGTCACATAAACGCATGGCACTTTCTCCTTTCGTGCTTCAACCCCTTAACGCCAGGTGCGTTAAGGGTGAACCAGGTTATTACTGAACGGTACACAATTCGCTGAACTTATTCAAAGAACTGACTGATTTTCGCCTTCAGAATATCGATGGCAATGCGGTTTTTACCCCCGCGCGGCACGATGATATCGGCGTATTGTTTTGAGGGTTCAATAAATTGCAGGAACATTGGACGCACAGTTTTCTGGTATTGCGCCATCACCGAATCCATCGAGCGGCCGCGCTCGTTGACGTCCCGCTTGATACGGCGCATCAGACAAATGTCGAGCGGGGTATCTACAAAAATAGAAAAATTCATCTCGTCACGCAAACGTGCATCCGTCAGCAGCAAAATGCCTTCGAGGATAATCACTTTTTTGGGTTCAATATGAATAGTCTCTTGCGTACGCGTGTGTTCAACATAGCTGTAGACGGGTAATTCAATCGCCGAGCCGCGTTTCAGCGTTTGCAGATGCTGGAACAGCAGGCTGTGATCCATCGCGTTCGGATGGTCGTAGTTGGTTTTTACACGTTCTTCCATCGACAGATGGCTTTGATCTTTGTAATAACTGTCTTCGGGAATAACGCCAATATGTTCGTCACCCACTTGTTCACGCAATTCGCGATAGAGAGTACTGGCAATAAGACTCTTGCCGGAAGCCGATGCGCCGGCAATGCCGATAATGACGCACTGATGAGACTGATCAGTCATAAATTTAGCGACCTGATTAACCTGGATGTTAGGAAGGGGGCGTCGAAACGCCAAACGCGGCAATTATAGGGATTTCAGCGGCGCGACGCCAGCCCAGGCTGCACCAATGCAGTCCCTGTCGCAAATTAAAATGGTCAGTTTTAAAGCAGGCACAAAATTTATTCACCCACCTTAGGAATTAATAGCTTGAGAGTGTTATTTTATGAGCAGCTGGCGTATTAATTGTAAAATGTTTGTACTAGCATAATCACAGATTAAACATGATGCTTCCGGCATCTTCGCCACGGCGACATCGGCTATTCGGGTAAAGCGGTAATGAGTAAACCATCCCAACATGTTTTAGTTACCTTACCGCATCCTCTACTGCGCCTGGCCAGTTTAGGTCTGGTGGCGTTCATCTTTACGTTGTTCTCGCTGGAGCTGTCCCGTTACGGTACGCAGCTGGCGCCGCTGTGGTTCCCGACCTCAATTATGATGGTGGCTTTTTACCGTCATGCAGGAAAGATGTGGCCGGGGATCGCGCTGGCATGCTCCTTGGGCAGCATCGGTGCCTCTTTGTTGTTCTTCCCGACCGACACGCTGAATTTCACCTACACTGCCATCAATATTATTGAGGCCGTTGCGGGCGCCATGTTATTGCGCAGGCTGTTGCCCTGGTACAATCCCTTACAAAATCTTAACGACTGGGCGCGTCTGGCATTCGGTAGTGCCGTGGTCCCACCGCTGCTGGGCGGTTTTTTGATGTGGCTGCTGCTTCCAGGTGAAACGTCGTTAAATACGTTTCTAATTTGGGTGCTTTCAGAATCCATCGGCGCGCTCGCGCTGGTACCGTTAGGTTTGCTGTTTAAGCCGCACTATCTGCTGCGTCACCGCGATCCCCGTTTATTGCTGGAAACGCTCATCACCCTACTGGTAACTTTAGCGTTCAGCTGGCTGTCGATGATGTATCTTCCATGGCCGTTTACCTGCGTGATCGTTTTGCTGATGTGGAGTGCCGTGCGTCTGCCGCGCATGGAAGCGTTTCTGATTTTCCTCAGCACCGTAATGATGGTCTCGCTAATGCTGGCCGCCGACCCTTCACTGCTCTCCACCTCGAAAACGTTTGTCATGTCCAGCATGCCGTGGCTGCCGTTTTTGATGATTCTGTTACCGGCAAACATGATGACCATGGTCATGTACGCGTTTCGTGCCGAACGTAAACACATTTCAGAGAGCGAAACGCGTTTTCGCAACGCCATGGAATACTCCGCTATCGGCATGGCGCTGGTGGGCACCGAGGGGCAATGGCTACAGGCCAATAAAGCCTTGTGTCATTTTCTGGGTTACAGCCAGGAAGAGCTGCGCTCGCTGACCTTCCAGCAGTTAACCTGGCCGGAAGATCTGAATAACGACCTTGAGCAGTTGCAAATGCTGTCGCGCGGTGAAATCAATAGTTATTCAATGGAAAAACGCTATTACACCCGCGCAGGCGAGGTGGTCTGGGCACTGCTGGCCGTTTCACTGGTACGTCATAGCGATAACACTCCGCTCTACTTTATTGCCCAGGTTGAGGACATTAACGACCTGAAACACACGGAGTGGATCAATAAGCGGTTAATGGAACGTATTACGCTGGCGAATGAAGCAGGCGGCATTGGCATCTGGGAATGGGAATTGCAGCCTGACGTAATCAGCTGGGATAAGCGCATGTTCGATCTTTATGAGGTCCCTGCGCACATCAAACCCAGTTGGCAAGTCTGGTATGACTGCGTGGTCCCTGAAGATCGCGAACATGCCGAAAGCGTGATTCGCGATTCGCTGGCGGCACGTGTTCCTTTCAAACTTGAATTCCGCATTGCGGTCAAAGACGGCATTCGGCATATCCGCTCGTTGGCTAACCGGGTGCTGAATAAAGACGGCGAAGTGGAACGTTTGCTCGGTATCAATCTCGACATGACCGAAGTGAAGCAACTCCACGAGGCGCTGTATCAGGAAAAAGAGCGTTTGCATATTACGCTGGATTCCATCGGTGAAGCGGTGATTTGTATCGACGTCGACCTGAAAATCACCTTTATGAATCCGGTGGCCGAGAAAATGAGCGGCTGGTCGCAAGAGAGCGCATTAGGGATCCCGTTGCTCACGGTGCTGCGTATTACTTTCGGTGATAACGGCCCGCTAATGGAAAATATCTACAGCGCCGACATGTCGCGCACGGCTATTGAGCAAGAAGTGGTCCTGCATTGTCGTAACGGCACCAGCTACGATATTCAGTACAGTATCACGCCGCTCAGCACCCTCGACGGCGGTAGCATTGGCTCCGTGTTGGTGATTCAGGATGTCACCGAATCACGCAAGATGTTGCGTCAACTCAGTTACAGCGCATCGCATGATGACCTCACGCATCTGGCCAACCGGGTCAGCTTCGAAAACCATCTGAAACAATTGCTGCATACGGTACACAACTCCCATCAGCGTCACGCGCTGGTCTTCATCGATCTGGATCGTTTTAAAGCCGTCAACGATAGCGCCGGTCATACGGCGGGAGATGCCTTGCTGCGCGAGCTGTCTTCTCTGATGCTGAGCATGCTGCGCACCAGCGATGTGCTGGCGCGTCTTGGCGGCGATGAGTTCGGCTTGCTGCTGCCAGATTGTAATATCGAAAGTGCCCGGTTTATCGCGGGTCGCGTCATTAGCGCCATCAATGATTACCACTTTACATGGGAAGGCCGTTTACACCGTATTGGCGCCAGTGCCGGGATCACGCTAATTGATGACAAAAATCGTATCGCCACCGAGGTAATGTCGCAGGCAGATATTGCCTGCTACGCGGCCAAAAATAGCGGACGTGGGCGGGTATGCGTCTATGAACCCCAGCAGAGCCAGATGCATGCGACGCGAGGGATACTATCACCCGATGAACAACGCAACATCATTACCCATAACCCAATATTGATGATCGCCCACGGCGTCGCGTCTCCACGGGTTCCTGAGACCTTTAGCTTCTGGCTGTTGTCGCTGCGCTTATGGAACAGCGAAGGCGACGTCATTGAGGAGCAGGCTTTCCGCGCCGGTCTGGTCGATCCTGCACTCAATCATGCTCTCGACCGTCGGGTCTTTACTGAATTTTTCCAGCATTCTGCCTCCGCTGTTGCCGGTAAAGGGCTTAGCGTTGCCCTGCCCCTTTCCGCCGCCGGGTTGCTCAATCCCGTGCTGGTTGATGAACTGCTGGCATTGATGGAAAACAGTCCGCTTCCGCCTCGTTTATTGCATCTGAGCATACCGGTAGACGTGATGAAAACGCATCCAGCGCAGGCCATGCCCGCCATGCAACGATTACGCCAGGCGGGTTGTCGCATTATTTTAAGCCAGGTCGGTCGCGATTTAGAGGTCTTTGACAATCTCAAGTATCACGTCGCTGATTACCTGTTACTTGACAGCGAACTGAGCGCCAGCGCGCACGGCAATCTGACGGACGAAATGTGGGTTTCCATTATTCAGAGCCACGCACAACGTCTGGATATCAAAACTATCGCTGGACCGGTAAACATGCCGCTGATTATGGATGCCCTGTCAGGCATCGGTATTGATATGATTTTTGGCGATATTATTGCCGACGCCCAACCGCTGGAGTTGCTACTCAACACCAGCAATTTCGCCATCAACTGATGGTTGCCAGCCTTCCGTATACCAGATATGCAGTAGCGCGTAGGAACGCCAGGGCTTCCAGCGCTCTGCGTAGCGCCGGATTTGCGCCGGCGTCATGCCTGGAAAACGCTGTTTAATCAAGTAATCATCGGGAAGAAAAATGTCCTTCGCCTGCCACCCGCGCAGCGCGAAGTAATTGGCCGTCCAGCGCCCAATGCCTGGAAACGTTTGTAACTGCTTCACCCCCTGCTCGATATCAGGCGGGGCAACAGGCTTAAGCGTGCCATCCAGCGCCGCCCGGGCAAGGTGAATCAGCGCTTCCGCACGTTTAAGCGGCATGCCCAGCGCTTTCAGCTCCAGCGGTTGTGCGGCGGCCAGCGCCTCAGGGGTAGGAAAGCACACGTACTCTGGTGCGTCTGCAAGCCTATCGCCATACAGATGCACCACCTTCGCCGTCAGTTTTGCCGCCATCGCCACGCTGACCAACTGACCTAAAATCGCGCGAACGCCCTGTTCGAACGCATCAACCGATCCCGGTAGACGCAATCCAGGGCGTGCGGCTCCCAGACGCCCCAACGCGCTGACAATGTGCTGCGGACAGCAGTTCAGATCGAACAACTGCGCCATTTTGGCCAGACACTCGCGGGCAACGGGCTGAAGTCCCGGGCTTAACGTTACCTGCAGCACGTTGGCCTCCAGATCCGGGGCAACACTCACCACCCCACGATGCTGGCCAATCGCCAGGCTTCTTGCATACGTCAATGTGCCTACAGTTTCTACGCCATCCACGGCACGGTCAGCGAGAAACCCCAGCATCCAGGGCCAGTCATAGGGCGATTGCCAGTTCAGTGTATACATGTCCGCGTCCTTTTTTTTACCAGCCTACAGCATAAATGCTATTCCGCCGATGCGCCTTGCTTTCATATTCCAGTTGTCGGGACGACAACATTTCGCTAAAGTCTCGCCCCTTCTTGACTGCCCTGGGGAGCTTTACGGTGTTTATTGGTTTTGACTATGGTACGGCGAACTGTTCAGTGGCCGTCATGCGTGACGGGCAGCCGCAATTGCTCAAAATGGAAAATGACAGCACGCTACTGCCCTCCATGCTGTGCGCCCCGACGCGTGAAGCGGTCAGCGAGTGGCTGTATCGCCATCATGATGTCCCGGCAACGGATGACGAAACGCAGGCATTACTGCGTCGTGCGGTGCGCTTTAATCGCGAAGAAGACATCGATGTGAACGCCAATAGCGTGCAGTTTGGTCTGGCATCACTGGGCCAATATATTGATGACCCGGAAGAAGTCTACTTCGTTAAATCACCAAAATCGTTTTTAGGTGCCAGCGGCCTGAAACCGCAGCAGGTTGCGCTATTTGAAGACTTAGTCTGCGCGATGATGCTGCACATCCGCAACCAGGCACAAAACCAGCTACCCGAAGCGATCACCCAGGCCGTTATCGGTCGTCCGATCAACTTCCAGGGGTTAGGCGGCGACGACGCCAACGCCCAGGCACAAGGTATTCTTGAGCGTGCGGCCAAACGCGCCGGTTTCCAGGATGTGGTGTTTCAGTACGAGCCGGTCGCGGCGGGACTGGATTATGAAGCCACGCTGCAAGACGAGAAACGCGTACTGGTGGTGGACATCGGCGGTGGTACCACCGACTGCTCGTTGCTGCTAATGGGCCCGCAGTGGCATCAGCGCGCCGATCGCGAGACCAGCCTGTTAGGTCACAGTGGCTGTCGCGTAGGCGGTAACGATCTGGACATCGCGCTGGCCTTTAAACACCTGATGCCATTGCTCGGCATGGGAGGCGAAACCGAAAAAGGCATCGCCTTACCTATTCTGCCGTGGTGGAACGCCATCGCCATTAACGACGTTCCTGCCCAAAGTGATTTTTACAGTACCGCCAACGGACGCTTGTTAAACGATCTGATCCGCGACGCGAAAGAAGCCGATAAAGTCGCTCTGCTGCTCAAAGTCTGGCGCGAGCGTCTGAGCTACCGGCTGGTACGCAGCGCTGAAGAAAGCAAAATTACGCTTTCCACACAGGCAAACGTCACGGCGGCGCTGCCATTTATCAGTGATGAACTGGCAACGGCAATCAGCCAACAGGGGCTGGAGACGGCGCTCAATCAGCCACTGGCGCGCATTCTGGAGCAGGTGCAGCTGGCGCTGGATAATGCCCAGGAAAAACCGGATGTTATTTATTTGACCGGTGGCAGTGCACGCTCACCGCTTATCAAAAAAGCCCTCTCCGAACAGCTGCCGGGGATCCCTATCGCCGGTGGCGATGATTTCGGCTCGGTGACTGCCGGTCTGGCACGCTGGGCAGAAGTGGTTTTCCGCTAAGCGGCTCGCAGGCTGAAAAGTGTGCGTATTGACATCATCGTGACTGTGGCTTATGGTCAGGAGTGAGGGTTAGGGAGGGTTTCCCCTCCCCTGGTGTCTTAGTAAGCCGCGAAGCTAATCACTAAGAGTATCACCAGTATGATGACGTACTTCATCATAACCCTTTCCTTATTTTGGCCCCTTCCTCGGGAGGGGCTTTCCCGTTTCAGCGTCCGGCTGAAATCTCTGGCTGACCTCCTTTTGCCTTGTCCGCACTCTAGCGCACTCTTTCGCGTTGGCGATTTTCACCGCCCATTGTTGCGTAACGCCTCGCAAAGCCGCGCCGCCATTCAGACGAATCCCGACAGTGTTTCATAATTCCTCCATCTTTCGCCCTTGATCGCTGGCTAAACTAGTATCATTACGCGAAACGTTTCAGGATGAGAAACTTATAACAATGAAAGGCAGTAACAAATCCCGCTGGGTGATAGCAATCGTGACCGTCGTGGCGGCCATCGCCGCATTTTGGTTCTGGCACAGTCGCAGTGAATCTCAGGGGAACGCCCCCGGTGCAACCGGGCAAGCACAGCACGCCGCAGCCTCAGGGCGTCGCGGAATGCGTTCTGGTCCGCTAGCCCCCGTGCAGGTTGCCACCGCCAATGAACAAGCCGTTCCACGTTACCTGACGGGACTGGGCACCGTGACGGCCGCGAATACCGCAACGGTTCGCAGTCGGGTAGACGGTCAGCTCATCGCGTTACACTTTCAGGAAGGACAGCAGGTCAAAGCCGGCGACCTGCTGGCTGAAATAGACCCCAGCCAGTTCAAAGTCGCCCTTGCCCAGGCGCAGGGACAGTTAGCCAAAGATACCGCTACGCTGGCAAATGCCCGTCGCGACCTGGCCCGCTATCAGCAACTGGTGAAAACCAATCTGGTCTCCCGTCAGGAACTGGATGCTCAACAGGCATTGGTGAACGAAACGCAAGGGACGATCAAAGCCGATGAAGCCAGCGTCGCCAGCGCCCAGTTGCAGCTCGACTGGAGTCGCATCACCGCCCCTGTCGATGGCCGTGTCGGCCTGAAACTGGTCGACGTAGGTAACCAAATCTCCAGCGGTGATACCACCGGGATTGTCGTCATTACGCAAACCCATCCCATCGACCTGATCTTCACCTTGCCAGAAAACGATATTGCGACCGTGCTACGGGCGCAAAAAACGGGCAACCCGCTGAAGGTCGAAGCCTGGGATCGCACCAATTCGCAGAAACTCAGTGAAGGCGTACTGCTGAGCCTCGACAACCAGATTGATGCCACCACCGGCACCATCAAAGCGAAGGCTCGCTTCAACAATCAGGATGACACGCTGTTTCCGAACCAGTTCGTTAACGCCCGCATGCTGGTCGCCACCGAGCAAAACGCCATCGTAATCCCCACTGCCGCCTTACAAATGGGCAATGAAGGTCACTTTGTCTGGGTGCTGAATACAGAGAATAAAGTCAGTAAACATCTGGTCAAACCGGGCATTCAGGACAGTCAAAAAGTGGTGATTACCGCCGGGCTGTCGGCAGGCGATCGCGTCGTCACCGACGGTATTGACCGCCTGACGGAAGGGGCGAAAGTTGACGTTGTGGAGGCGCATAGCGCCACGGCCACAAACGATAAAGCCACCGCACGCGAGTACGGCAAAAAAGGAGCACGCTCCTGATGCAGGCGTTACCTCCGGACAACATTGGCGGCCCATCCCGCCTGTTTATTCTGCGCCCTGTTGCCACCACGCTGCTGATGGTGGCGATTTTACTCGCCGGGATTATAGGCTATCGCTTCCTGCCCATCGCGGCGTTGCCGGAAGTGGATTACCCGACCATTCAGGTAGTGACACTCTACCCTGGTGCCAGCCCGGATGTGATGACCTCCGCCGTGACGGCTCCGCTTGAGCGCCAGTTTGGGCAGATGTCGGGTCTAAAACAGATGTCCTCACAAAGCTCCGGTGGTGCATCCGTGGTGACATTGCAGTTTCAGCTCACGTTACCGCTGGACGTCGCCGAACAGGAAGTCCAGGCCGCGATTAATGCCGCCACCAATTTATTACCGAGCGATCTGCCCAACCCACCGGTGTACAGCAAAGTGAACCCGGCGGATCCGCCGATCATGACGCTGGCGGTGACCTCTACCGCCATGCCCATGACGCAGGTGGAAGATATGGTCGAAACCCGCGTGGCGCAGAAAATCTCTCAAGTCTCCGGCGTGGGCCTGGTTACACTGTCTGGCGGACAACGTCCCGCCGTGCGCGTAAAACTTAACGCACAGGCCATTGCCGCGTTAGGGCTGACCAGCGAAACCGTCCGCACCGCCATCACCGGCGCCAACGTCAATTCAGCCAAAGGTAGCCTGGATGGCCCGACGCGCGCCGTCACCCTGTCAGCCAACGACCAGATGCAGTCTGCCGATGAGTATCGTCAGTTAATCATTGCCTATAAAAACGGTGCGCCAGTGCGCCTCGGGGATGTCGCAACCGTCGAGCAAGGTGCGGAAAACAGCTGGCTGGGCGCGTGGGCCAATAAGCAACAAGCTATCGTGATGAACGTTCAGCGCCAGCCTGGTGCGAACATTATCTCCACCGCGGACAGCATTCGCCAGATGCTGCCTGCGCTAACAGAAAGCCTGCCAAAATCGGTCAATGTCACGGTGCTTTCGGATCGTACAACCAACATTCGTGCTTCCGTTTCCGACACCCAGTTTGAACTGATGCTGGCGATTGCGCTGGTGGTGATGATCATTTACCTGTTCCTGCGCAATATACCGGCCACGATTATTCCCGCGGTCGCCGTACCGCTATCGCTGATAGGTACCTTTGCGGTAATGGTATTCCTCGATTTCTCGATTAATAACCTGACGCTGATGGCGCTGACCATCGCCACGGGGTTTGTGGTCGATGACGCGATTGTGGTTATCGAGAATATTTCGCGCTATATCGAAAAAGGGGAAAAACCGCTGACCGCCGCCCTTAAAGGCGCAGGCGAGATTGGTTTTACTATCATCTCATTGACGTTTTCCCTGATCGCAGTGCTGATCCCACTGCTGTTTATGGGCGATATCGTCGGGCGATTATTCCGCGAGTTCGCCGTCACGCTGGCGGTGGCGATTTTGATTTCCGCCGTCGTATCACTGACGCTCACGCCAATGATGTGCGCCCGCATGCTCAGCCAGGCGTCATTGCGCAAGCAAAACCGATTCTCCCGTGCCTCGGAAAGAATGTTCGAGCGCGTCATTGCCGGGTACGGTCACTGGCTGGCAAAAGTGCTTAACCACCCATGGCTGACGCTTGGCGTCGCGCTCGGCACGCTGGCATTAAGCGTGATGCTGTGGATCTTTATCCCGAAGGGCTTCTTCCCGATCCAGGATAACGGCATTATTCAGGGCACGTTGCAGGCACCGCAGTCCAGCTCATTTGCCAGCATGGCTCAACGCCAGCGTCAGGTCTCTGATGTGATCCTTAAAGACCCGGCAGTAGAAAGCCTGACCGCGTTTGTCGGCGTTGATGGCACCAACCCGGCGCTGAACAGCGCGCGCCTGCAAATTAACCTTAAGCCGCTGAATGAACGCGATGACCGCGTGCAAAAGGTCATCGCTCGCCTGCAGGATGCAGTGGATAACGTGCCCGGCGTCGATCTCTATCTTCAGCCTACCCAGGATCTGACCATTGATACGCAGGTGAGCCGCACCCAGTATCAGTTTACGCTGCAGGCCACCTCGCTGGACGCTCTCAGCACCTGGGTGCCGCAGCTACTGGAAAAACTGCAGCAGTTGCCGCAGTTGTCTGACGTCAGCAGTGACTGGCAGGACCAGGGACTGGTGGCGTATGTAAATGTTAATCGCGACAGCGCCAGCCGTTTAGGCATCAGCATGGCAGATGTCGATAACGCGCTGTATAACGCTTTCGGACAGCGGCTGATTTCAACCATCTACACCCAGGCAAACCAATATCGGGTGGTGTTGGAACATGATACCGCCAGTACGCCGGGGCTTTCCGCGTTGGACTCCCTTCGCCTGACCAGCAGCGACGGTGGGATCGTCCCGCTTAGCACCATCGCCAGCATTGAGCAGCGTTTTGCCCCGCTGTCGATAAACCATCTCGATCAGTTCCCGGTCACCACCATCTCGTTCAACGTGCCAGATGACCACTCGCTGGGCGATGCGGTAGAGGCAATACTGCAGGCGGAAAAAACGCTGGACCTGCCGTCAAGTATTACCACCCAGTTCCAGGGCAGTACGCTGGCCTTCCAGGCCGCGCTCGGCAACACAATCTGGCTGATTGTGGCGGCGGTCGTCGCAATGTATATCGTGCTCGGCGTGCTGTATGAGAGCTTTATTCACCCAATCACCATTCTCTCCACGCTGCCGACGGCGGGCGTCGGGGCACTGCTGGCATTGATGATTGCCGGTAGTGAACTGGACGTTATTGCGATCATCGGTATTATTTTGCTGATCGGTATCGTCAAGAAAAACGCCATCATGATGATTGACTTTGCCCTTGCCGCTGAACGCGAACAGGGGATGGCACCGCGCGACGCCATATTCCAGGCGTGCCTGCTGCGTTTTCGCCCGATCCTGATGACCACGCTGGCGGCTCTGCTGGGAGCATTGCCGCTGATGTTAAGTACCGGCGTGGGCGCTGAGTTACGCCGCCCATTAGGTATTGGTATGGTCGGTGGACTGCTGGTCAGTCAGGTATTAACCCTGTTTACCACCCCGGTGATTTACCTGCTGTTTGACCGACTGTCGCTGTACGTGAAAAACCGCTTCCCGCGTCAGGAAGAGGACGCGTAAATGAAATTTTTTGCTCTCTTCATCCATCGTCCGGTAGCGACCATTCTCCTTTCCGTCGCCATTACCCTGTGCGGCATTCTGGGCTTTCGCCTGTTACCGGTCGCGCCGCTGCCGCAGGTAGATTTCCCGGTGATCATGGTCAGCGCCTCGCTGCCGGGAGCATCACCTGAAACCATGGCGTCGTCCGTCGCAACGCCGCTGGAACGCTCGCTTGGGCGTATCGCGGGCGTGAATGAAATGACGTCAAGCAGTTCGCTTGGCAGCACGCGCATTATTCTTGAGTTTACGTTTGATCGCGACATCAACGGCGCGGCGCGGGACGTTCAGGCGGCCATTAACGCCGCCCAAAGCCTGCTGCCCAGCGGAATGCCCAGTCGGCCAACGTACCGAAAGGCCAATCCATCCGATGCGCCTGTCATGATCCTGACGCTAACCTCGGATACTTATTCTCAGGGTGAATTGTATGATTTCGCCTCGACACAGCTGGCGCAAACCATCGCGCAAATTGACGGCGTTGGCGACGTCGACGTCGGCGGCAGCTCCCTGCCCGCCGTGCGCGTTGGCCTGAACCCACAGGCGCTGTTTAACCAGGGCGTCTCACTGGATGACGTGCGTAGCGCGATCAATAGCGCCAACGTGCGTCAACCACAGGGCGCGCTGGAAGATGAAACCCGCCGCTGGCAGGTGCAAACCAACGATGAGCTCAAAACTGCGGCAGAATATCAACCGTTGATTATTCACTATAACAACGGTGCGGCCGTACGTCTGGGTGACGTCGCCTCTATCACTGACTCTGTGCAGGATGTGCGTAACGCCGGGATGACCAATGCCAAACCGGCCATTCTGTTGATGATCCGCAAACTCCCGGAAGCCAACATCATCCAGACGGTGGACAGCATCCGGGCCAAATTGCCAGAGTTACAAACGCTGATCCCGGCCGCCATTGATTTGCAAATTGCCCAGGATCGTTCGCCGACCATTCGTGCATCGCTGGAAGAAGTGGAACAGACGCTGATTATCTCCGTGGCGCTGGTTATCCTGGTGGTGTTTGTTTTCCTGCGCTCCGGGCGCGCGACGCTGATCCCCGCCGTAGCAGTGCCCGTCTCGCTGATTGGCACGTTTGCCGCCATGTATCTGTGTGGATTCAGTCTGAACAACCTGTCGCTAATGGCGCTGACCATTGCCACCGGGTTTGTGGTCGATGACGCCATCGTGGTGCTGGAAAATATATCCCGGCACCTGGAAGCGGGAATGAAGCCGCTCCAGGCAGCATTACAAGGCACGCGCGAAGTCGGATTTACGGTACTTTCCATGAGCCTGTCGCTGGTGGCGGTGTTCCTGCCGCTGCTGTTAATGGGCGGTCTGCCGGGACGATTACTGCGGGAATTTGCCGTGACCCTGTCGGTTGCCATCGGGATTTCACTGCTGGTCTCGCTGACGCTTACGCCAATGATGTGCGGATGGATGCTCAAATCCAGCGCCCCACGAGAACAGTCTCGTAAGCGAGGATTTGGCCGGGTACTGGTTGCCTTGCAACAAAGTTACGCCACCTCGCTGCAGTGGGTGTTACGCCATACCCGAATGGTGGGCGTGGTATTACTGGCAACCATTGCGCTCAACGTCTGGCTGTATATTTCCATCCCCAAAACCTTTTTCCCGGAGCAGGACACCGGCGTACTGATGGGGGGGATCCAGGCCGACCAAAGCATTTCTTTTCAGGCCATGCGCGGAAAGTTGCAGGATTTTATGAAGATCATCCGTGACGATCCGGCGGTAGACAACGTCACCGGTTTTACCGGCGGCTCCCGTGTTAACAGCGGCATGATGTTTATTACCCTGAAGCCGCGCGCAGAGCGCCAGCAAACCGCTCAGCAGGTGATTGACAGGCTGCGCGTGAAGTTGGCCAAAGAGCCGGGGGCGAACCTGTTTCTGATGGCGGTACAGGATATTCGCGTCGGGGGACGGCAAGCCAACGCCAGCTACCAGTACACGCTGCTGTCGGACGATCTTGCCGCATTACGGGAATGGGAACCGAAAATCCGTAAAGCGCTAGCCACCCTGCCCCAACTGGCTGACGTCAACTCCGATCAGCAGGACAACGGTGCAGAGATGAGTCTGACCTACGATCGTGACACCATGTCACGTCTGGGGATCGACGTCGAAGCCGCCAACAGCCTGCTGAATAACGCCTTTGGTCAGCGGCAAATATCGACCATCTACCAGCCGATGAACCAGTACAAAGTGGTGATGGAAGTCGACCCGCGCTACACCCAGGACATCAGCGCGCTGGATAAAATGTTTGTCATTAATAGCGATGGCAAAGCCATCCCGTTGTCGTACTTTGCTAAATGGCAACCGGCGAACGCCCCGCTGTCGGTGAACCATCAGGGGCTGTCTGCCGCCTCAACCGTGTCGTTTAACCTGCCGACCGGCGCATCACTTTCTGAGGCCACAGAAGCCATTAACCGGACCATGACCCAGCTTGGCGTCCCGTCAACGGTGCGCGGCAGTTTTGCCGGTACGGCGCAGGTTTTTCAGGATACGATGAACTCACAGGTGATCCTGATTATCGCCGCCATCGCCACGGTCTACATCGTGCTGGGTATGCTGTATGAAAGCTACGTTCACCCGCTTACTATCCTCTCAACGCTGCCTTCTGCCGGGGTGGGTGCGCTACTGGCACTGGAATTGTTCAATGCCCCGTTCAGCCTAATCGCCCTGATAGGGATCATGCTATTAATTGGCATTGTGAAGAAAAACGCCATCATGATGGTCGACTTTGCGCTTGAGGCGCAGAGAAATGGCAAGCTGACGCCGGAAGAAGCCATTTTCCAGGCCTGCCTGCTGCGTTTTCGTCCCATCATGATGACCACGCTGGCAGCACTCTTTGGCGCGCTGCCGCTGGTGCTATCGGCTGGCGACGGTTCGGAACTGCGCCAGCCGTTGGGGATAACTATCGTCGGCGGGCTGGTAGTGAGCCAACTGCTGACGCTGTACACCACCCCGGTGGTGTATCTCTTTTTCGACCGTCTGCGGATGCGTTTTTCGCGTAAAAACAGCAACCCGGTAGCAGACTTATGACAGAACTTCCCGACAGCACCCGCTGGCAGCTTTGGATTGTGGCGTTCGGCTTTTTTATGCAATCGCTGGATACCACCATCGTCAATACCGCGCTGCCTGCAATGGCCAAAAGCCTCGGCGAAAGCCCGTTGCATATGCATATGGTCATTGTGTCGTATGTCTTAACTGTGGCGGTGATGCTGCCCGCCAGCGGCTGGCTGGCAGACAAGATCGGCGTACGTAATATTTTCTTCACCGCCATCATCCTGTTCACGCTGGGATCGCTGTTTTGCGCCGGGTCCAGCACGCTCAATGAGCTGGTAATGGCCCGCGTGTTACAAGGCGTCGGCGGTGCGATGATGGTGCCGGTCGGCAGGCTGACGGTGATGAAGATTGTCCCGCGCACACAGTATATGGCGGCAATGACCTTCGTCACCTTACCGGGGCAAATTGGCCCGTTGCTCGGCCCGGCATTAGGCGGCATTCTGGTGGAGTATGCGTCCTGGCACTGGATTTTCCTGATTAACATTCCCGTCGGCATTATTGGGGCAATAGCCACCTTAATGCTGATGCCTAACTACACGTTGCAAACCCGGCGCTTCGATCTTTCGGGATTTATGCTGCTGGCCGTTGGTATGGCGGCACTGACGCTGGCGCTGGATGGCAGCAAAGGCAGCGGGATCTCGGACATTACGCTGGCGGCGCTGGTTATCTGCGGCGTGCTGGCAATCCTTCTGTATATCAGACACGCCAGCAACAACTCGCGCGCACTGTTCAGTCTGCATCTGTTTCGCACCCCCACTTTCTCATTAGGCCTGCTTGGCAGTTTTGTCGGGCGCATTGGTAGCGGAATGTTACCGTTTATGACGCCGGTGTTTTTGCAGATTGGGCTGGGCTTTTCGCCGTTTCATGCCGGGCTGATGATGATCCCGATGGTACTGGGCAGCATGGGCATGAAGCGTATTGTGGTTCAGGTCGTCAACCGGTTTGGTTATCGTCGGGTGCTGGTTGCCACCACGCTGGGCCTGTCGCTGGTCTGCCTGTTGCTGATGACCACCGCCCTGCTCGGCTGGTATTACGTGCTGCCCTTCGTGCTGTTTTTACAAGGCATGGTCAACTCCACCCGTTTTTCATCGATGAACACCCTGACCTTAAAAGACTTACCTGACGATCTCGCCAGCAGCGGCAACAGCCTGCTGTCGATGATCATGCAGCTGTCGATGAGCATCGGGGTAACCATCGCTGGCCTGCTGTTGGGCATGTTTGGTCAACAGCATATCGCTCTCGACAGCGGCAGCACCCATACCGTCTTTATGTATACCTGGCTGTGCATTGCCCTGATTATCGCGCTGCCAGCGATGATTTTTGCCCGCGTGCCAAACGATACGCAAACCAACGCGGTGATTTCACGGCGTAAAAGGAGCAACTGATGAAGTTATGGCGACCCGGAATAACCGGCAAACTGTTTCTGGCGATTTTTGCCACCTGCATTGTGCTACTCATTAGCATGCACTGGGCCGTACGGGTAAGCTTCGAACGCGGATTTATTGACTACATCAAACACGGCAATGAACAGCGGCTACAAATGCTGAGCGACGCGCTGGGCGAACAATATCAGCAACATGGCAACTGGCGGTTTCTGCGCAATAACGATCGTTTTATTTTTCAGATCCTGCGTTCTTTTGAACACGACAACAACGATGACAAGCCAGGCCCCGGTATGCCGCCGCACGGCTGGCGTACCCAGTTTTGGGTCATCGACCAAAACGCCCGCGTGCTGGTCGGCCCACGTGGTCCGGTTCCCGGCGACGGCACGCGCCGCCCAATCATGGTTAACGGGATCGAAGTAGGTGCCGTCATCGCGTCGCCCGTAGAACGCTTAACGCGTAATACAGATATTAATTTCGATAAACAGCAGCGCCGTACCAGTTGGCTGATCGTCGCGCTCTCCACTATTCTGGCGGCGCTGGCTACGTTTACACTGGCGCGTAGTCTGCTGGCCCCCGTCAAGCGTCTGGTGGACGGCACGCACAAGCTGGCCGCGGGGGATTTCACCACCCGCGTTGCCCCCACCAGTACCGATGAACTGGGCAAACTGGCGCAGGATTTCAACCAGTTGGCCAGTACGCTGGAAAAGAACCAGCAGATGCGCCGTGATTTTATGGCCGATATTTCTCACGAACTGCGCACGCCGCTGGCGGTGTTGCGCGGCGAGCTGGAAGCGATTCAGGATGGCGTTCGCCAGTTCACTCCAGATTCGGTGGCCTCTTTACAGGCCGAAGTGGGCACGCTGACCAAACTGGTGGACGATCTCCATCAGCTCTCAATGTCAGATGAAGGCGCCCTGGCCTATCAAAAAACCTCCCTGGATCTGATCCCGTTACTGGAAGTCGCAAGCGGCGCGTTTCGCGAGCGTTTTGCCAGCCGCGGACTGACAATACAACTCTCGCTGCCGGACAGCATGACGGTGTTTGGCGACCGGGAT
The DNA here is from genome assembly GCF_057838705.1 of Citrobacter sp. KH_055_1. Lineage (NCBI taxonomy): Bacteria > Pseudomonadati > Pseudomonadota > Gammaproteobacteria > Enterobacterales > Enterobacteriaceae > Citrobacter > Citrobacter sp. KH_055_1. Next base: position 1,780,692 of record NZ_CM174473.1, on the reverse strand, counting down.
CGTCTGATGCAACTGTTCAATAACCTGCTGGAAAACAGCCTACGTTATACCGACAGCGGCGGCGGGCTGCGTATTTCCGCCGAACAGCGCGAGCGCCAGGTCTTACTGACCTTCGCCGATTCAGCCCCGGGCGTAAACGATGCACAGCTGCAAAAACTGTTTGAGCGATTTTATCGCACCGAAGGTTCGCGTAACCGCGCCAGCGGAGGCTCCGGTCTGGGTCTGGCGATTTGCGTCAATATTGTTGAGGCGCACAATGGGCATATCCGCGCCGCCCATTCGCCTTTTGGCGGGGTAAGCATTACAGTAGAGTTACCGCTGGAACGCGATTTACAGAGAGATGTATGACAGAGTTACCCATTGATGAAAACACGCCGCGTATTCTGATCGTGGAAGATGAACCCAAGCTGGGACAATTGCTTATCGACTACCTGCGTGCCGCGAGCTATGCCCCGACGCTCATCAACCACGGTGACCAGGTTTTACCGTACGTGCGCCAGACGCCACCCGATCTGATTTTGCTGGATCTGATGCTGCCAGGCACTGACGGCTTGACTCTATGCCGGGAAATTCGACGTTTCTCTGAAGTGCCGATCATGATGGTCACCGCCAAAATCGAAGAAATTGACCGTCTGTTGGGACTGGAGATCGGTGCCGATGACTACATCTGTAAGCCCTACAGCCCGCGCGAAGTTGTCGCCCGCGTGAAGACAATACTGCGCCGCTGTAAACCCCAGCGCGAGTTGCAACAACTGGATGCTGCCAGCCCGCTGATCGTTGATGAAAGCCGTTTTCAGGCGTCATGGCGCGGGAAGATGCTCGACTTAACCCCGGCGGAGTTCCGCCTACTGAAAACGTTGTCGCATGAGCCGGGAAAAGTCTTCTCCCGCGAGCAGTTGCTTAACCATCTCTATGATGACTACCGGGTCGTGACCGATCGCACCATCGACAGCCATATCAAGAACCTGCGGCGCAAGCTGGAGTCGCTGGACGCCGAACAGTCGTTTATCCGCGCAGTGTACGGCGTCGGGTATCGTTGGGAAGCGGATGCCTGTCGGATAGCGTAATTAAAAAAATCTCACGCTTCGCAGTTATAGGCTACAGTGTAGGGAATTTACACCTACATCGTAGCCAAAAGGACTGTCCATGGTTCAGGATGAACGCATACTCAACGCAATGCGTGAGATGTGCAATAGCAAACTGCCGCATACTGACGAGCAACGCATCTGGCATATCGCCAATATTCCCGCACTGCTGCGCGAAGCGCGCTACGATGAGCTCGACGCCCGCTTCAACCAGGCGCTGACGGACAGCTTCACCAGCCGTGAAGCTGAAAAGCGCTACTTCCTCGCCTGGACCCAAATGTGCAACCGTTTTTATGATATGGATGCTCTCGTCGATGCAGGTCCGCAAGGATTAGCTCTCATCAAAGCCTGGCAGCACGCCCGCCCGCGCTCGACTCACGCCTGGCTTGCCGAAGCCCAGTACTGGAACCACCGCGCGTGGCTTTACCGTAGCTATGGTTGGGCAGAGGAGACGTCTGCCGCAATGTGGGTTTGCGCCGGGGCCTGCAACGAGCGAATGGTCATTGCCGCATTGAATGCTATCGATTGCGAGCCACGCCAGTGGATGGTTGCCTTATTAACCAGCACCAACACAAAAGTCTTCGGTCAACCCGACTGGTTAGTTGAATTTCTTGAGGGTACCGATTTCACCGGGCAACCGCTGATGCAGGTGTTAGCCAAATATCATCAGGATTCGCCGCAGGAAATGGAAACGCTGATGGCCTTTTCCGGGCTTTCTCTGGAAGATGCAGCGTGCCCAAATCTACCGCGTCCAGCGGTACTGCCGGATTGCAAGGGCGATGCCGAGGCTGAATACTGGCTCTCTGTGTGTCTGGCTATTTTTCCGCGCGCATTTTACGCGCTGGATGAATACATTCCATTTCAGATGCCACGCTGGGGTGGGTCACACGAGGGCATTCGTGAATTTCTGGCCTCACCAACCTGCGGCCATCTTTGTGCCGCCGAGCGCGAGCATCTGGAATTATTAATCTGGTGGGACACCTGTCGCGATTTGCGTATTAAGGAACTCGAGTACCCACCGGAACGGGAAACGTTTATCGCCAAAGCCGAAGATATTGCCCAGCGGGCGCATAGCCAAAGTTCTCGTCATCATGCGCTGGAGTGGCTGTTAACCTGCTATAACGATCTGAGCGATCTCGACGCCCTGTGGTATACCATTCAACGTGCGGTCGCGGAAAACCTCAAGCTGAGTCATTACTACACCGTGTACGCGCTAAAGTTTGCGCTACGCGACTTCCCGGACACCTGGTGGATTTATAATTTCTTGCACCAGAACGCCAGGCAAACCGAGTTTTACGCCGCCAGAATCTACAGCGGCTATTTCCAGTACGCGGGATTATTCGGGTTTGAAAAAGATGAAGCACAGGGCATTGCCGTACTCGATAGCGTAGCTGCACTGGAATATAACAATAACTGGCAGTCAGCCATCAAAGATATTGACTGGCTCGATCTCCCGCAGCATTTTGCCTTACTGGCAGAGCTGGGTGCTCAGAGAAACCTGCCCTGCGCCTACTACTTGCAGGCCCTCGAATACAATAACCCAGACAACAATAGCCTGCTTCCTTATGATCCCGTTACCGCGCTAAATTATTTTCAGCGTGCAGCGGAGATTTTGCACCAACAGGTCGCGCTGCAAGAGAAGACCCCCTATCGACTGGTCGTTAACGCCGGATACCACGCGTATCAACATGATCTGCAGGATATTCACAGCAAAATCGCCGATTGTTACGAACGTTTAGCCCAGCAAGAAACCCATGCCGGCATGCGTTCCGTTTACGAAAAAAACCTGCTTGATAATTTACATCAGGCCGATCGGTTCGGTTCGAAACAAGCCTGGAGCGTCTTCCTGCTGAAACTTCGCGAGGTAAATGATTTTACCCTGGCGCATTCCTATCTGAACATCCTGGAGGAAGAAGGCTACAACGGTACGGCGGAAGCCATGGTGACGCTGTCGTGGCTGTATGGTAATAAACACGACAAGAAACTGTTCAACATGAAAGCCAGTGCGCGCTGGGCCTATTTCTTTATTACACTTTTCCCGGATCACGCGTTATTTACTGAATTATCTCCGCTACATTTCGATACCCTCGCGAAACGCTGTCGCTTTGCCTGGCATACCTCGAAAATTGCTGATTCAGAACTGCCGAATAAAGATATATGGAACAGATAATGCGCTTAATATTACTCACCTTCTTCCCTCTGTTGCTGCTTTGCACGCCTGCCAGAGCAGAAATCACCGAGCAGCAGTTGCAAGCCGACTGCGCGAAAGTCCCTACCTACGCCAGCCAGGGTGAGCAGTTCTATAAAGCCAGGAACTATGCCAAAGCGCGTGAAGCCTTTGAAAAACAGGTGACCTGGAGCGAAGGTTGTCAGCTTGATGATAAAACCGTGGCGACAGCCTATAACAACGTGGCGCTAACCTGGATGCGTCAGGGTGAATGGCGCAAAGCGCAAGCCTGGCTGACCATTAATCCCAACGATGCCAAATCAATCTACAATCTGGGACTTATCAAAGAAAAGTTAGCCGCATTGCCAAAAAGCGACTCCCCTGCCGGGGAATACTGGAACTATGCCGGTCTGGCAACCTGGGAAACGCTGATTGTTAAACCTACAGAGAAAAAATCAGACTTTCAGGTTGATTTCCAAGGGTATTATTTCGGCATGATGGCCCTCTATTACGGACCAAACATCGGCGAATTCTCAGAACTGATCACGCTGAATAACAATAAAGGCGTGATTGCACTCAGAGAGAGTGACTACATCCACTGCGATATCTCGCTGACGGTCACACCTGAAGGCATCGACGCCAGTACCGACGATCCGCAAAACTGCGGCTTCGGTATGTACGTGCGCGCCGACGGGCACTATCTGCGGGTTGATTGAACCCGCAAGGTTTACTGTCTCCTCGCGCAGCGCTACAATGCCCGCCCTTAATATGGGGGCACTCCCCTAACCGCCTCACCGAGTGAGGCGAGTCTGACCTGTCATCAGAACGAGAAAATTATGTTTAAACCGGAACTCCTTTCCCCGGCGGGAACGCTGAAGAACATGCGTTACGCTTTTGCCTATGGCGCAGATGCCGTCTACGCGGGCCAACCACGTTACTCCCTGCGCGTACGCAACAACGAATTCAACCACGAAAACTTACAGCTCGGCATCAATGAAGCCCATGAACTGGGTAAAAAATTCTATGTAGTGGTCAATATTGCGCCACACAACGCCAAGTTGAAAACCTTCATTCGTGACCTGAAGCCGGTGGTGGAAATGGGGCCGGATGCATTAATCATGTCCGATCCAGGTCTGATTATGTTGGTGCGTGAAAACTTCCCGGACATGGATATTCACCTGTCAGTACAGGCGAACGCCGTAAACTGGGCGACGGTAAAATTCTGGAAACAGATGGGGCTGACCCGCGTGATCCTGTCCCGTGAACTGTCACTGGAAGAAATTGAAGAGATCCGCACCCAGGTGCCGGATATGGAGCTTGAAATCTTCGTTCACGGCGCACTGTGCATGGCCTACTCCGGCCGCTGCCTGCTCTCCGGTTACATCAACAAGCGTGACCCAAACCAGGGAACCTGCACCAATGCCTGTCGCTGGGAATACAACGTGCAGGAAGGCAAAGAAGATGTGGTGGGTAACATCGTGCACAAGTACGAGCCTATCCCGGTACAAAACGTTGAGCCGACGCTGGGTATTGGCGCGCCAACGGATAAAGTGTTTATGCTCGAAGAAGCCCAGCGTCCGGGCGAGTACATGACCGCGTTCGAAGACGAACACGGCACCTACATCATGAACTCCAAAGATTTACGCGCCATTGCCCACGTTGAGCGCCTGACCCAAATGGGTGTGCACTCGCTGAAAATCGAAGGTCGCACCAAGTCTTATTACTACTGCGCACGTACCGCGCAGGTGTATCGTAAAGCAATTGACGATGCCGCCGCCGGTAAACCGTTCGATCCGCAGCTGCTGGAAACGCTGGAAGGCCTGGCGCATCGCGGTTATACAGAAGGTTTCCTGCGTCGCCATACGCATGACGACTATCAGAACTACGAGTACGGTTTCTCCGTTTCCGAACGCCAGCAGTTTGTCGGTGAATTCACCGGTGAGCGTAAAGGTGAACTGGCTGCGGTTATCGTGAAAAATAAATTCACCGTCGGCGATAGCCTGGAGCTGATGACCCCACAGGGCAACGTCAATTTCACGCTCGAGCAGATGGAAAATGCCAAAGGTGAAGCGATGCCTGTGGCGCCGGGCGACGGTTACACCGTCTGGATGCCGGTCCCGGAAGATATCGATCTGAATTATGCATTGTTAATGCGTAATTTTGCCGGTGAGTCCACACGCAACCCGCATGATAAGTAGTTAGTTACGGTTATTTTTCAGCGTTCGGAAGATTCTTAGAAATCGATCACATACCGCTTCGTTCAATAAGGGTATTATCCGTTTCGCTGAAAAACATAACCCATAAATGCTAGCTGTACCAGGAACCACCTCCTTAGCCTGCGTAATCTCCCTTACGCAGGCTTATTTTTTGGCTGTAATCTACCTTTCCGAAAACCAGGCGAAAAAAAACCGGGCATTACGCCCGGTCTGTGAAGCGATAGAAGATTAATGTGCGGCTTCTGGCTTGTGCTTTTGTGCACTCTGGAAGCCATAGGTCAGCTCATTTTTCTCTTTATCCAGCGCTACGGTCACCTGTCCGCCGTCAACCAGCGAACCGAACAACAGTTCGTTGGCCAGTGGTTTCTTCAGGTTATCCTGGACTACACGCGTCATCGGACGTGCGCCCATTGCACGGTCATAGCCTTTCTCTGCCAGCCAGTCACGCGCTTCCTGACTCACTTCCAGAGAGACGCCTTTCTGATCCAACTGCACCTGAAGCTCAACAATAAATTTATCGACCACCTGATGGATTACCTCGGTAGAGAGGTGATCGAACCAGATAATGTTGTCGAGACGGTTACGGAATTCCGGCGTAAATACTTTTTTGATTTCCCCCATCGCATCAGTACTGTTGTCCTGATGAATAAGGCCAATCGATTTACGTTCGGTTTCACGCACCCCGGCGTTGGTGGTCATCACCAGCACCACGTTGCGGAAATCCGCTTTGCGCCCGTTATTGTCGGTCAGCGTACCGTTGTCCATCACCTGCAGCAGCAGGTTGAAGACATCCGGGTGCGCTTTCTCAATTTCATCCAGCAGCAGCACCGCGTGCGGATGCTTAATGACCGCATCGGTCAGCAAACCACCCTGGTCATAGCCGACATATCCCGGAGGCGCACCAATCAGACGGCTGACGGTGTGGCGTTCCATATACTCAGACATATCAAAACGCAGCAGTTCAATGCCCAGCGCTTTAGACAACTGCACCGTCACTTCGGTTTTCCCGACACCGGTCGGACCGGCAAACAGGAACGAACCCACAGGTTTGTGCTCGTGGCCCAGACCAGCACGGCTCATCTTGATGGCTTCGGTCAGCGCCTCAATGGCTTTATCCTGTCCGAATACCAGCATTTTCAGACGGTTACCCAGATTCTTCAGCGTATCGCGATCGCTTTGCGACACGCTCTTCTCCGGGATCCGCGCTATGCGGGCTACCACGGACTCGATATCCGCCACGTTGACGGTTTTCTTACGCTTACTGATCGGCATCAGACGCGCACGCGCGCCCGCTTCATCGATCACGTCAATCGCTTTATCCGGCAGGTGACGATCGTTGATGTATTTCACCGCCAGTTCCACCGCTGCACGTACCGCTTTGGCGGTGTAGCGAACGTCATGGTGCGCTTCGTATTTCGGTTTCAGCCCGTTGATGATCTGCACGGTTTCTTCCACCGACGGTTCCGTAATATCAATTTTCTGGAAGCGACGCGCTAACGCACGGTCTTTCTCGAAAATGTTACTGAACTCCTGGTAAGTGGTTGAGCCAATCACGCGGATCTTACCGCTGGAGAGCAGCGGTTTGATCAGGTTTGCCGCATCCACCTGGCCGCCCGATGCCGCACCCGCACCGATAATGGTGTGGATCTCATCGATAAACAGAATGCTGTTGGTATCCTGTTCCAGCTGTTTCAGCAGCGCTTTAAAGCGTTTTTCGAAATCCCCGCGGTATTTGGTGCCCGCCAGCAGCGAACCAATATCCAGAGAGTAAAGCGTGCAGTCGGCCATCACTTCCGGCACATCGCCCTGGACAATACGCCAGGCCAGACCTTCGGCAATCGCGGTTTTACCGACGCCAGACTCACCGACCAGCAGCGGGTTGTTTTTACGACGACGGCACAGTACCTGAATAGCCCGCTCCAGCTCTTTTTCGCGGCCAATGAGCGGGTCAATCCCACCCACGCGAGCGAGCTGGTTAAGGTTAGTGGTGAAGTTCTCCATACGATCCTCCCCGCCAGCTTGCTCTTCGTTATTTGGCTGATTACCGGAGTCAGCAGACTGACTCGGTTCGTCTTTGCGCGTGCCATGAGAAATAAAATTCACCACGTCCAGTCGGCTAACTTCATGCTTGCGCAGCAGATAGGCCGCCTGGGATTCCTGCTCGCTGAAGATGGCAACCAGTACATTGGCGCCCGTCACTTCATTACGCCCCGAGGACTGAACATGGAAGACCGCGCGTTGCAGCACACGCTGAAAACTCAACGTCGGCTGCGTGTCGCGCTCTTCTTCGCTCTCAGGCAATACGGGAGTGGTTTGTTCAATGAAGGCTTCGAGTTCCTGACGGAGCGCCACCAGGTCCACAGAACACGCTTCCAGCGCTTCGCGGGCCGATGGGTTACTGAGCAACGCCAGTAACAAGTGCTCGACGGTCATAAACTCATGTCGGTGCTCGCGCGCTCTGGCGAAAGCCATGTTTAAACTGAGTTCCAGTTCTTGATTGAGCATAGGCACCTCCCCCAATGTTTATGCCTGATTCAGGCTTTTTCCAGCGTACATAGCAACGGATGCTCGTTCTCCCTCGCATATTTGTTCACCATCGCCACTTTGGTCTCAGCCACTTCGGCGGTAAATACGCCGCAAATAGCCTTACCTTGATAGTGAACAGCAAGCATCAGTTGCGTTGCACGTTCTACATCATAAGAAAAGAATTTTTGTAACACGTCAATAACAAACTCCATCGGAGTGTAATCATCATTGACTAATATCACTTTATACATAGATGGCGGTTTTAGCGCGTCGCGCAATTTATCTTCCGCCAGCAGATCGAAATCCAGCCAGTCGTTCGTCTTACCCATTGTCAGTCGTCATCTTCAGTTACGGTTACCGGCAGAATAACTTGCCGCTGACAAGAGCCTATGCGCACAATCAATCTACCTCAATTATTAGATAACTATCATCTATCAGTGTCATCCGCGACATCTGTCACATATCCGACAATAGCGTTAACTGCTTCAAATTTTGATGCATTTTTACCCGATTCCGCCCGTCTGGCGCTTGACGCCCCGCCTGATTTCTCTAAATTGTAGTCTCGAGAGTTGGCGAGGTTTTGAACAGCCCCCACTCCGCCACCGGTTCATTCCATCTTACTTATATAAGATTTACGAAGGATGTCGAAGTATGGAAACGGGTACTGTTAAGTGGTTCAACAATGCCAAAGGGTTCGGTTTCATCTGCCCTGAAGGCGGCGGCGAAGATATCTTCGCTCATTACTCCACCATTCAGATGGATGGTTACAGAACGCTAAAAGCCGGACAATCTGTCCAGTTTGATGTCCACCAGGGTCCAAAAGGCAATCACGCCAGTCTTATTGTGCCCGTGCTTGAAGCAGAAGCTGTCGCATAGCTCTTCTGTCTCATTGTGTACATCCTGCAGACAAAATGCCAGCCCCCAGAGCTGGCATTTTTATTTCTTTTTCAATACAACACGTTATTCCCGCGCCAGGGCATCCACCGGGTCCAGCCTTGCCGCGTTGCGCGCCGGGAGCCAGCCGAACAAAATCCCGGTCGCCGTTGAACACAAGAAAGCCGTCAACAGGGCGAAAGGTGAGAATCCGATTTCCCAACCGGGCAGGAAAAGCTGTAGCGTGAAAGCAATCAGCATCGATAAACTGATACCGAGCGCCCCACCAACGAGACACACCAGCACCGCTTCAATCAAAAACTGCTGCAGTACATCACTGGCGCGCGCGCCAACCGCCATACGAATGCCAATCTCGCGCGTTCGTTCGGTGACGGAAACCAGCATAATATTCATCACACCGATCCCGCCCACCACCAGCGAAATGACCGCCACCAGCGTCAGGAACAACTGTAAGGTGCGCGTGGTTTTTTCAGCGGTTTTCAGAACGCCATCCATATTCCAGGTGAAGAAATCTTTTTTACCATGCCGCAACGACAGCAGTCGGGTAAGCTGTTGCTCCGCCTGAGTGCTGTCAAAACCTTCCTTCACGCGAACGGTAATAGAGTTCAGCCACGATTGCCCCATAATGCGCCCGGACATGGTGCTGTAAGGCAGCCAGACCCGCAGAATTTTGCTGCTGCCAAACATCGACTGCTTCTCTTCCGCCACACCAATCACGGTGGCCGGCATATTGCCGACCAGCACGACCTCACCCACCACCTTCGCTTTATTCGGGAACAACTGACGTCGGGTGTTACTGTCCAGCACCACCACCTGCGCCCGACCATTTAACTGCTCGGTGTTAAAGGTGTTTCCCTCGCTGAACGTCATACCATAGACATTGAAGTAATCGCCGCTCACGCCATTAGCGCTGGCTGCCACGTCGATGTTGCCATAACGCAGCCGTAGGTTCTTCGACACGGCAGGCGTCACGGAGCTGACCCACGGTTGCTTCTGAATCGCCGTCAGATCGTCATACTTCAGCGCTTGCTGATATTGCGGGTCATCGTCACCAAAATCTTTGCCGGGATAGATATCAATTGTGTTGGTGCCGATAGCGCGAATATCGGCCAGTACCAGCTGTTTTGCTGCATCGCCGACCACCACAATCGACACGACCGACGCGATACCAATAATGATGCCCAGCATAGTGAGCAACGTACGCATCTTGTTGGCAGCCATGGCCAGCCAGGCCATGGTCAGCGCCTCGCGAAAACCACTGACAAACTGACTCCAGCCGGATGCCGTCGTTACCGTAGGTTCGGTTATGCCGTGTCCGCTGGCTGTTTTGTGCGACGGTGGATTGCGCACAATTTCACCGTCACGAATTTCAATCACCCGTTCAGCCTGCGCCGCAACCTGCGGGTCGTGGGTGACAATAATCACCGTATGCCCGCGATCGCGCAGCTGATGCAGAATGGCCATCACCTCTTCGCCGGAATGGCTGTCCAGCGCACCGGTAGGTTCATCTGCGAGAATGACCTGTCCGCCGTTCATCAGCGCACGCGCAATACTGACGCGCTGCTGCTGGCCACCGGAAAGCTGGGAAGGTTGATAATCCACACGATCGCCCAACCCCAGGCGCTGCAGTAACGCGTGTGCCCGCGTCAGACGCTGCTTGCGTTCGGTTCCGGCATAGACCGCTGGCACCTCCACGTTTTGCGCCGCCGTTAAATGCGAGAGCAAATGATAGCGCTGAAAAATAAAACCGAAATGCTCGCGCCGCAGTTGCGCTAACGCATCACTATCGAGCGTGGAGACGTCACGCCCCGCAACCCGATACGTGCCGCTGGAAGGCTTATCCAGACAGCCGAGGATATTCATCAGCGTCGACTTCCCCGAACCAGACGCCCCGACAATCGCCACCATTTCACCCGCCTGGATGCTCAAAGAGACGTCCTTTAGCACCTCTACCTGCCCTTCGCCTGACGGGTAGCTGCGGCGGATATGGCTCAGCTCAAGCAACGCCGTCATTGTGCCGCTCCGGGTTTCGCCTCGCTGATGATGACTTCATCACCCTCTTCCAGCCCTTTGACGATTTCCACATCGGTATCGTTACGGGCGCCGATAGAAACTTCGCGCTCGCGGGTTTCGCCGTTGCGCAGCAGCCTGACGTTATAGCGGTTGTCGCCAACAGGCTCGCCCAGCGCCGCCAGCGGGATGGTCAGGACGTTTTTGACGTCCGTCAGTTGGATATGTACCTGCGCGGTCATATCCAGGCGCAGGATCCCTTTCGGGTTGGGTACTTCGAAACGGGCATAGTAGAAAATCGCATCGTTCACTTTCTCAGGCGTCGGCAGCACATCTTTGAGCGTACCTTCGTAGCGCGTCTGCGGATCGCCCAGCACGGTAAACCAGGCTTTTTGCCCTGGATGCAGGTGAATGACATCTGCCTCGGAAACCTGGGCTTTAACCAGCATGGTGCTCATGTCAGCCAGCGTAAGAATGTTAGGTGCCTGCTGGGCGGCGATCACGGTTTGCCCCTGCAGGGTGGTAATTTGCGTCACTTCGCCAGCCATTGGCGCCACAATACGGGTGTAGTCGAGGTTCGTTTTTGCCGTATCAAGAGAAGCCTGATTACGCTTAATTTGTGCATCAATGGTGCCAATTTGCGCCTGTTTGACCGCCATCTGCGTGGCTGCTGTATCGAGATCCTGCTGCGAAACCGCCTGCGTTTTCGCAAGCTGTTGCTGGCGAGAAAGCGTCACCCGCGCCAGTTTCCACTCGGCCTCGGCCTGCATACGTTGGGCACGTAATTCCATCAGCGTGGCTTCGACTTCTTTGATCTGGTTTTGCGCCTGCTCAGGATCAATAACGCCAAGCAGCTGATCTTTTTTAACTTTATCGCCAATCGCCACGGACAGCGTTTTTAACTGCCCGCTCACCTGCGCCCCGACGTCAACTTTGCGCAGCGCATCCAGCTTCCCGGTTGCCAATACGCTTTGCTGAAGATCGCCGGGTCGCACAATTAATGTTTGATATTGCGGCAATGGCGCATTAAGCGTTCGCCAAAGTGCAATTACCGCCACAATAATGATGACGGCGAAGATAAAATAGCGTTTTTTGATTTTTCCCTTGAGCTTCATAAATGTCCCAATTCCCCCAAAACGTCCACCAGAGTGGAGTGTTAAACGTCAACGATAAATAAATAGCCGTTGAAAAGCGCCAAGAATAACAGAGTTATTGATGAATGGTTAAGATCCGCTGTGCTGAAATTACTACAAATACGTCTCAGGCTTCCATCGGATTTATATTATGAGTCAGCTAACTGAAAGCACTTTTCATTCCAGCAATCCTGTCACCAGCTTTAACCTTTTTTACAGCCTAAGCCGTGGTCAATTACGTCCCGGGCAATGCTGGGATAAACGGAGTTTTCGCCGTAAGTTTATCTGGCGTTCTTTACTAATACCCCACCTCACCCGAGAATGGATGACTGAACTGGCTCAGTGGCCGGATCTTGATAGCCTGCTCACCCGCCAGCCCCGACTCCCAGTTCGTTTGCATCGCCCTTACCTTGCCGCTAACTTCGATCGTAAAATGCGCTTAGATGCCGTGCGTTTTCATTATCATGTTATCCGCCAGACATTTTTACCTGCTGAATTTAAAGCATTGTTAAGTAATAACGGCTTACAACTGGCACAAATTAAAGGCAAAGACGACGAAATATTTACCGTCACCATGATGATGTTCCCGGTACTGGACAAAGAGGGAGAAAGTACCATTCTGGTACAAAATGGCGCTGGAGATGTTCTGACTAAAATAACCTTTACGTTCTGCGAATATCACGGAAAAAGTACGCTTTTTATTGGTGGCATGCAGGGCAATTCACAATTGCCTCACGAGACAACACAAAAAGCAACGAAGTCCTGTCACGGAATTTTCCCAAAACGGATTGTGATGGAAGCGATTTGTCGTTTAGCCGAACGGTTGAATATAGAAAACGTGATGGCTGTCAGCAATGAACAGCATATCTTTCGCAGCCCACGTTACCATGATAAAAATAAGGTTATTCTCTCCGACTATAATGCGTTTTGGGCGTCGGTTGGCGGTGAATGCGACAGCCGCGGGTATTACCATATTCCGCGCACGCTGGCACGAAAAAGCGAGGCGGAGATTGCCAGTAAGAAGCGGGCGGAATATCGCCGCCGCTATCAATTACTGGACACTATCCACGAACAGCTGTCGCTGATGTTCCGCCACTAATCAGCACGTCCGCGTGCCAGCCACAGCACGCGCGAAAACATTTTTCGCAGCAGGGTGGGAACGGCATCAACACCGCGCCGCCCTGCTTCCATCGCCACTTCAATCGCCAGATCCGGTTTTGACGAACGATGAATCGCCTTGGAGATAATTTTACGCATATTCATCGGCACATTCTCCGGGATTTGTGCCACCCGGTGAAAGACATCTGAGAAGCCCTGGCGATACATAAAGTGCTCCATATCCAGCGCGGGCAGCATTGTCAGGTGATCGCGTTCTTCTTCACGGTCGTTACTCAACAGACTGCGTACGGTGGCGGCATATTTTTTCCCGGCTTCATCGCCATCAACCAACACGTGCCACTCTATTCCCATCCGCCGGGCAAATTTCACCAGCGGCTTAAGCCCGGACTGGGCAAATTCAATCACTTTAATCCCTTCGGCATCAAAGTGATGACCGCACTGACGAGCCAGTTCGTTGATCACCCAGGTTTCCGTTTCACCTTCCACCAGCAGCCAGCAGCGGGCAAATAATGACGATGCGCGATTAAAGCGAATATGAAAGGCAATCCGCCGCCCGTCTTCCGCGCTCAGACCGCCTGGTCCCAAACGCCAGGCGGCGACACGGGAAGATTCACGCACCAGGCGCACCACATGTTCAACGGGGGTAAGCGACAGCAATTCACCGGAGTTGGTGGTCGCCACACGCTGCAGAGGTAACAGATTCAGCAACTGCCAGGCCACTGACAACATGATGGGGTGCAAACGCGTTTCCGGATCTTCGACCAACAGCAAAGGACGGGCGTCTTTGTCCAGCCTGAGCGTACCTTTGGCCTGGAGCAACGTTGAAAACAGCCCCAGCAGGATCACGCGATGCGTACGTCCGCCAGGCTTGTCAATCATCCGGTTGATAATATCCAGATAACGCCAGCTACGCTGCTCATTATTGGAACGCCGACGCATCAGACGATAGCGAGACTGGCCCGCGCCTTGCTCAGAAAAGTAGTGTTCCAGCAGTTGTACCATCGCCGATAGCCCCTGGCGGATCTGGCCGTCCGTCAGATTTTGTGGCCGGGTTGCCAGTTCACGCGCCAGGAAATCCAGCTGGCGGGCGGTCACTTCGACTTCCGCAATATTCGGCACCGTGCCGTTGCGGATACGCCGCATAAAGCGCGCATCGCGCAGTCGCAACACCGGCATCAGACGCACGAGGTGGCAAGCCAGGTCGTTAATATTGTCGAGCGCGAGCGGACGCCCTTCGCCATCAAGGAAACTGCGCAGCGTCAGGACGCTACCGTCATCCGCACACTCGCCCTCCAGACGATAGAAAATACGGTGATAGTCATCGTGACAGGGAGACCAGCAGGCTTCCAGCGGACGATAGCGGCGCACCCGATGACGGCCCGGCTGCGATTCACGAAAAGTAAGAATAATATGTAGATGATGTTCCCGGCCCTGAATATCGCCCGGCGGAAACCAGAAGTCTTCACGGTCAAAATGATACAAATCCGATTCCGGTGACAGCAGCAAGGTCAGTGCATCCAGCAGGCTGGACTTACCCCACGCGTTCTCCCCAATCAGCACGTTGTTCTGCTCCAGCATCAACGACAGCCGATTAATACCACGAAACCCAACAATCTCAACGCGTTCGAGAATCATATAGCCTCCGGAAATGCTAACTTTTTCCTTCAAGTTATCAGGAGTATAGCGTCAAGCTGGCGTGCAGAACACCTGAGATCGCACAGACAGAAATCAGAACAATAAAAAATAAGAATATTCTTCTTTAAATTCACGCCAGATATTATTACAGGGGACAACCATTTGCTTTTCGCTAATTGAACTATGCTGTATTCACCTCAACACCAAAAAGGATTCACATCATATTGCCTTAAATCAAATTTTTTCATTAATTTAAGTGGCAAAGGGATGATATTTTTTTCTAGAATACACGCTCTTTAATCATCGTCCCTTTTAGCGATGAAATACCGGGCCAGGAAAACGAACCCGGAACTTTTAATTGAGGTGGTTATGTTCAGGAAATTAGCAGCTGAATTCTTCGGTACGTTTTGGCTTGTGTTTGGTGGGTGCGGAAGCGCCGTGCTGGCCGCAGCATTCCCGGAGTTAGGAATTGGTTTTGCCGGTGTCGCACTGGCATTCGGTCTGACAGTATTAACCATGGCATACGCCGTGGGACATATTTCAGGCGGCCATTTTAACCCGGCCGTGACATTAGGCCTGTGGGCGGGCGGTCGCTTCCCGGCAAAAGACGTGATTGGTTATGTTGTTGCGCAAGTTATCGGCGGGATTGTTGCGGCAGCGGTGCTGTATCTGATCGCCAGCGGTAAAGCAGGCTTTGACGCCACGGCCAGCGGTTTTGCATCAAACGGCTATGGCGAACATTCGCCAGGCGGTTATTCCATGCTTTCTGCCATTGTTATTGAAATTGTGCTGACCGCAGGTTTCTTGTTAGTGATCCATGGCGCCACGGATAAACATGCTCCGGCAGGTTTTGCACCGATTGCTATTGGTCTGGCACTGACCCTGATTCACCTGATCAGTATTCCGGTGACTAACACCTCTGTAAACCCGGCGCGTAGCACCGCGGTAGCCCTCTTCCAGGGCGGTTGGGCGTTACAACAGCTGTGGCTGTTCTGGGTTATGCCGATTATCGGCGGGATCATCGGTGGCCTTATTTATCGCACGCTGCTGGAAAAACGTGATTAATCGATAACGAAAAAGACCTGGCATTACGTCAGGTCTTTTCCTCCCCGCTTTATTTCCTTTTATTTGCAACTTTACTCCCCTCTTTGCTTTCAGTAGTGTGTATACCCGTCATACTTCAAGTTGCAGATGTGTTGGCTGCGCTCTTTCCCCCCAGTCACGTACTTATGTACGCTCCCGGGGATTCACTCCCTTGCCGCCTTCCTGCAACTTGAATTATTTAGGCTATAGTGGCGCATTTCGTCTTACTTCTCAGCAAGGACCGGGTTTTCATGTTTTCAGGGCTGTTAATCATTCTGATTCCACTTATTGTGGGCTATCTTATTCCGCTTAGGCACAGAGCGGCATTAAAACTCATCAATCGCCTGTTGAGTTGGATCGTTTACCTTATTCTCTTCTTTATGGGTATCAGTCTGGCGTTTCTGGATAATCTCGCCAGCAATCTGTTATCGATATTGCATTATTCTGCGGTCAGCGTGACGGTCATTCTGCTATGTAATATCGCCGCGCTGTTGTGGCTCGAGCGTTCACTTCCCTGGCGGCACAACCATCGGCAGGAAAAGCTGCCATCACGCATTGCCATGGCGCTGGAGTCGCTACAACTTTGTGGCGTTGTTGTGCTGGGGTTTCTGCTGGGACTCACCGGGTTCTCATTCTTACAGCACGCCACCGAAGCCAGCGAATATACGCTGATCTTTTTATTGTTCCTGGTCGGTATCCAACTGCGTAACAGCGGCATGACCTTAAAACAGATTGTGCTGAATCGTAGGGGGATGATTGTGGCCGTCGTCGTGGTGGCAAGTTCAATGCTGGCTGGCGTGATTAATGCGCTGATCCTCGGACTGCCGCTGAAAACCGCGCTGGCGATGGCCTCGGGTTTTGGCTGGTATTCCCTGTCCGGCATTCTGTTGACCGAGTCATTCGGTCCCGTCATTGGCAGCGCCGCCTTCTTCAACGATCTGGCTCGTGAGCTGATCGCCATTATGCTGATTCCGGGCTTAGTCGGCCGCAGTCGTTCCACCGCATTAGGACTGTGTGGCGCCACCTCAATGGATTTCACCCTACCCGTTTTACAACGCAGCGGCGGGCTGGAAATGGTACCTGCGGCCATCGTTCACGGCTTTATTCTTAGTCTGCTAGTGCCTTTGTTGATGGCCTTTTTCTCCGCCTGATACAGCACAAATACCCCTCTGGCGGTAGTCACCTACCGCCAAAATTGCGCTAAATCAATCTCCCTGCAAGTAGTAGCAGAAATCCCTTTAATCCCTTCGCGCGCAGGCATAATCTTAAACATGTATATTAAATATAACTTTAAAAGGTGTGACCATGTTTTGTGTGCAATGTGAACAAACCATCCGTACTCCGGCAGGGAACGGCTGCTCTTACGCGCAAGGTATGTGCGGTAAAACAGCAGAAACCTCCGATCTGCAGGATCTGCTGATTGCTTCCCTACAAGGTCTGTCTGCATGGGCTGTTAAAGCGCGTGAATACGGTATCATCGATCATGAAGTGGATAACTTTGCCCCGCGCGCATTCTTCTCTACCCTGACCAACGTTAACTTCGACTCCCCACGTATCGTCGGCTATGCCCGTGAAGCCATCGCCATGCGTGACGCCCTGAAAGCGCAGTGTCTGAACATTGATGCCAACGCAACGGTTGAAAACCCAATGGCTGACCTGCAGCTAGTGAGCGACGATTTGGGCGACCTGCAGCGCCAGGCGGCTGAATTTACCCCGAACAAAGACAAAGCGACTATCGGCGAGAACATTCTCGGCCTGCGTCTGCTGTGCCTGTACGGCCTGAAAGGTGCGGCAGCTTACATGGAGCACGCACACGTTCTGGGTCAGTACGACAACGATATCTACGCGCAGTACCACAAAATCATGGCGTGGCTGGGTACCTGGCCTTCCGATATGAACGCTCTGCTGGAGTGCTCTATGGAAATCGGCCAGATGAACTTCAAAGTGATGAGCATTCTGGATGCTGGTGAAACCACCAAATACGGTCACCCAACCCCAACTCAGGTCAACGTTAAAGCGACCGAAGGTAAATGCATCCTGATTTCAGGTCACGACCTGAAAGATTTATACAATCTGCTGGAGCAGACCGAAGGCACCGGCGTTAACGTCTACACCCACGGTGAAATGCTGCCAGCACACGGCTATCCGGAACTGCGTAAATTCAAACACCTGATCGGTAACTACGGCAGTGGCTGGCAGAATCAGCAGGTTGAGTTCGCCCGCTTCCCTGGCCCAATCGTGATGACCTCTAACTGCATCATCGATCCAACCGTTGGTGCATACGACGACCGCATCTGGACCCGTAGCATCGTCGGTTGGCCGGGTGTGAGCCACCTCGAAGGCGACAACTTTGGTCCGGTTATCGCGCAGGCACAACAAATGGCAGGCTTCCCGTACAGCGAAATCCCACACCTGATCACCGTAGGTTTCGGTCGTCAGACGCTGCTGGGTGCTGCTGATACGCTGATCGACCTGGTGAGCCGCGAAAAACTGCGTCACATCTTCCTGGTCGGCGGTTGCGATGGCGCACGCGGCGAACGTAACTACTTCACCGATTTCGCCACCAGCGTACCGGACGACTGCCTGATCCTGACCCTGGCCTGTGGTAAATACCGTTTCAACAAACTGGATTTCGGTGATATCGAAGGTCTGCCGCGTCTGGTTGATGCCGGTCAGTGTAACGATGCATACTCTGCCATCATCCTGGCGGTGACCCTGGCTGAGAAACTGGGCTGTGGCGTGAACGACCTGCCGCTGTCTCTGGTGCTCTCCTGGTTCGAACAGAAAGCGATTGTTATTCTGCTGACCCTGCTGTCTCTGGGCGTGAAAAATATCGTCACTGGCCCGACTGCACCGGGCTTCTTCACGCCGGACCTGCTGGCTGTGCTCAACGAGAAATTCGGTCTGCGTTCCGTGACCACCGTTGAAGAAGACATGAAGCAGCTGCTGAGCGCGTAAGGAGTTAAGTCATGACAATGCCAACCCATCAGTGCCCGTGGCGGATGCAGGTTCATCACATCCATCAGGAAACGCCGGATGTATGGACGATTTCGTTGCTGTGCCACGATTATTATCCTTATCGTGCCGGGCAGTATGCACTGGTCAGCGTACGTAACTCAGCGGAGACGCTGCGTGCCTACACCATCTCTTCAACGCCAGGCGTTAGCGAGTACATCACGCTGACCGTCCGCCGCATTGACGACGGTGCGGGTTCACAGTGGCTAACCCGTGACGTGAAGCGCGGCGACTATATCTGGCTGTCTGATGCCATGGGTGAGTTTACCTGTGAAGATAAAGCAGAAGACAAGTTCCTGATGCTGGCGGCCGGCTGTGGCGTGACGCCTATCATGTCGATGCGTCGCTGGTTGGCGAAGTACCGTCCGCAGGCCGATGTGCAGGTGATCTTTAACGTTCGTTCGCCGGAAGATGTCATTTTTGCCGACGAATGGCGCGAGTATCCGGTGACGCTGGTCGCTGAAAACAATGCCACCCATGGCTTTGTTTCTGGCCGACTGACCACCGACCTGCTGAAAAGCGTACCGGACTTAACTTCACGTACCGTGATGACTTGCGGCCCTGCTCCGTACATGGATCTGGTCGAAAAAGAAGTGAAAGCGCTCGGCGTAACGCGCTTCTTTAAAGAACAGTTCTTCACGCCGGTAGCGGAAGCCGCCACCAGTGGTCTGAAGTTCACCAAGCTACAACCGGCAAAAGAATTTTATGCGCCGGTAGGCAGCACGCTACTGGAAGCACTGGAAAGCAATAAAGTGCCGGTTGTCGCCGCATGCCGTGCAGGCGTGTGCGGCTGCTGCAAAACCAAAGTGGTTGATGGTAACTACACGGTTTCCAGCACCATGACGCTAACCGATGCGGAAATCGCCGAAGGCTACGTACTGGCCTGCTCCTGCCACCCGCAGGGTGATTTAGTGCTGGCGTAGTTGCTGAGCATCTGAGATTAAAAGGCTGCCTGGTTATGCTGGGCGGCCTTTTTTTTGCTTGTGAGGCACGTATGGTGATTTGCAGGTTGTGTATGTTGAGGTGATTGTCTGCCATGTGCCAACAGCGGACGTTTTGATTCTGGAAGCACATCTAATAATGTGGCCACTTCATACCAGCCGCGCAGCTGCAGAGAAGAGGACGACTTTGTACGCCTGCCGGAACTGGTGGATAAATACCTTCAAGGCTATAGAATGGGAGCGCGGCCGCATGCTGGTAGCCATGGTCCGCGCCGAGCAAAACGTACAAACGATTAAGAGAGGGGCCGCCTGATGGAAAACGTATTGCCTAATGAGGGGATTATCGCCATCCCGAAAGACAAATTGCCCCCTGAGTTCGTTGAATGGATCCGCACTATGCAAGAAACAGCAAACGAGAAGCTGCAAAAGGCTGATAGAACTCTACGCAAGATCCATGGGCTGATTAAAGCTATGCAGACAGCTGTACAGCTGACGTATGACCACCAGCAACTGGGGAAAGTTGAGTTTGAGGCGACCACTGAGTGGTACCTGGAAAACTCATCCAGAACCACGGCTTTTATCGTGACCTATGGGCGGCTATTCACTGAGAGCAAGGGCACGTACAAGATTGAACGAAGCAAGATCCCGGATGAACTGGGCGATATTCATGATGAAGTCATGAGAATGCGTAACAAGCTCTACGCCCACAATGGTGACCATGAATCCATTAACACTTATCCGGAGATTGGATTTGATGGTACTGAGTTTGAGATCAGGCTCGGAATGACTATTGATGTGCATGTTGGTGGGAATAATCATTGGGACGCACTGGTTACGTTTGTTAATGAGCACATTCACGACCAGCTTTATAAAAACATAGAGCGTCTCAAGAAGGAAACCGGCACCGTGTGGCGCACTAGTGAAGGGGGTTAAAATTAATGATAAATATTACATCGCCTGCGAACTGTTGCTAATGTAGACAGAAACTGTGCGCTGGTGTGGCCATTCGGTCCGCCGACCAAAGAGAAAAGTATAAACGATGACGACTATTTCCCAAAAATCGGCCCGAGAAATGCTTGGCACCCCTGAACAATTCAGAGGTGGGGACTACATAACCATAAATGACACCACAGAGCTGTTTATTCAGGCCGCCGACGAACCTGAAGCTGAACTGGCCGAACGCCATCCGCACATGGAAACCGCAGCCGTGCTGAAGCAAAATATTTTTATGAATGTCGGCTAAAATGCTTTCTCCAAAGTATTAATATTACCATTTTATATTTTTAAAATAAGGTTGTCACATGACAGAAAATAGCACTTTTTTTGGTGCACATGGAGATTTTTCTAGTGCTAATGCCACTGTTGGGGAAAATGGAAGTTTTGCTCCAGAGGGTATGCCCAGATCAAATATGGATTATTCAATAGGATACTCAAGTGCTGCGTTATCTCTTATAGATCTCGCTCTTAAAAGTGATGAAGTATTAAATAGCGTCGATTATCTGGTTTATCCTATATGTTTTAATATGAGGCATGCGATTGAGTTACAATTAAAGGAGTTTTGGGGTTCATTAGAAAAATTATCACAATATAGAAAAGTTGCTCTTGAAGAACATAGAACTATTAAAATAAAAGCAACCCCATCACTTAAAAAAAGTTTGCACGCCTTTCCTGATGTAAAGGAATCGACTACACATGATATTGGGATTTTCTGGGATTTAATAGGCGAGTACGCACCAATAATCGACCGTAGATTTTTAGATGTCATTCTTCTCGTGTCTGAAATCATATCAGACATTGCTGAAATTGATCCCACGGGCCAGACTTTTAGGTACCCTTCAGATACCATTAGTAAAGTGCATTTAGTCGACACTCCGTTAATTAGTATTCACGCCCTAAAAATTAGATTTACATTTCTGAGGAAAGTTATGCATTTTCTAGATGATCTAATTAGAGAGGTAAAATATGAATACTCATGGTGTAACATTACCGCCCACCTATCTTATTTTGACATCATATCTGCAGCATATGATATGCAACCATTCCTTGGTAAAGCGGAGCCTTATTATAAGCTGGCGAAAAAAGAAATAATTAACAAGTATAAGTTAAGCAGCAATGAGTATAGTAAGATAATTAAATTGATTGATTGTAATTATTGTATTAATGGCATAATTCAGATTGATAACAAGCCTATCCATTTAGATATAAATGATTTAATTCTTTTCTTTGATGTGTTAAATAAATTAAATCCATTTGAAGAATACCTAGCCAGAATAAATCAGCGTGGCAATAATCACACTAAATATTCACTGAGAGGAAGTTATGGTGAGGACCATTTCGATGCAATAAAAAGAAAGAGAACTGTAATTCAAGATTTTTTAGATGCATTGTCCCCTGAAAAGCTTGCAGAGATATGCTCGCTTTATGATTTTCATAAGGAGCCAAGTTATTTTGAGATGTATAAAGATATTCTTAGAGAAAAATCATTATATTTTAACAAGGTTTATGAAGATAAAAAGGCATTTCATACTGAAATTAAATATTATTTTGATAAAAATAATTTTTTCGAGGGGGTGATATTTAGCCTATGGCGACTTAATATTAAGTCAATATTTCAGGAAATAATTGATAGATATAACCTATCAGGATTTCATTGGTACGAAAAATTAATTAATGGTGAGCGACATAATAGCTTGTCGTTTTATGAATGGTATAATATCAAAATGAATGCATTAGCTGATGAGCTTAAGAGAAATGAACGAATAATATATCTATTAAGACGTGGTGATTAAATTAAAAATATGCATATTGATAGTAAAAAATGATGTTGCCTAATTTTATTGCATAGATTGTCTTTATTAAATCCTTCCCCCCTATAATAAGCTAAGTGTTTTAGAGTAAATATGGGGGGGAGAATGTATGGTTTCCTACTATCAAGGGTTATTGGATAGCAATACTATAATCATGGTTTCTAATTTTATGAAATCAATTGCAATCGTACTCTGTAGAACAACCTTGTTTCAACCTATGTCCGCTCCTCGCTCACAGCGGACCTTCAGCTCAGTCAGCAATGTCCGCTGCGTGCCAGGAGCGGATATTAAAGAAGAGGATCTTTGCTTAAACGCAGCGGGGTTTCTCCAATCTAATATCAGATTCACTAATATTTTCTTTTTTAACCCAGCCCAGTCGCATGTAAAATTTTGCCGCACGACTGTTTTTGTCGGTTTCAAGCCAGACTGCCTTATGGTGTTTGAATAATTCCTGCTCTGCGAGGTCAACAAGGCTGCGACCTACACCTCTGCCTTCATATTCAGGGAGAACAAAGACCGCAAAAAGACATCCTTCATCTGACAAAATCATCGAGAAACCAATCACTTTTCCGTCATCTACGGCAACCCATGCGCAATGACTTTTCTCAATCATATCGGTGACAACGCTCTCGGTAATTCCCATCTGCTCCATTTCTTCTCGACTGAGATGATTTTCTTTAACCGAAGTTCTGACTTCAAAAATACCCTCTATATCAGTGGATAGAGCTAATCTTGTCCTTATATTCATTTGTCTTATTCCATGCTTGAGACAGTTTAGTTTTGATGATCAGGCAGTGATATTCTCTGAGGATATAGAATCCTGAGTAAAATTGCCGCTGATGTCCGCCTCTTGCTCAAAGCGGATCCAAGTCAGCTTTTAACCACTCGATACTTGTTGCAAATCACCGAGTGATGAGTTCACCAAACATACCAGTGTGGCATGATCCCACCACGCATTGTTATTCACTCTTATTGCAAGCACGTTAAATTGTGCTTTCTGTATCTCATCAATTAAAGCCGGGAGTGGTTTCAGAGTACGCCAGGGTTGACCATCTTTCACTAAATGGTGCCTGACCGGATCATAAGAACTAATGTCGGCCGAATAACCGGGGGTTCCGCACATGGAACTGATCACAAAACGACCTCCGGGTTTGAGCAATCTCTTCACCTCTGCGAAAAAGAGAACCCGGTCATTATCTATCAGGCAATGCAAACAACTGCCGTCAATAATCAACTCAAACGTTGAGTCCTTACATTGATGTATACAGCAAACATTTCCGACAAAAAATTGTGCGGAGATACCAGCTTGCTGAAAACGCTTTTCTGCCCATCTGATAGCAGTCTCAGAAAAATCCACACCCCACACAGAATACCCTCGTTCAGCAAGGGACTGTGATGCCATAGCTCCGTTACCACACCCCATTTCAAGTACCGACGCACCTGACCGGGGTAAATAGTGATGTAAATTGAGCCAATGAAAGATTTTTTCCTGCTGTTTTTTTGCCCTAATATAACCTTCGCCAGCCCAAGCGACAGCTCCGTTTGCTATCAGTTGCCTGTATTGATTTTCATAGGGATTCATATTGAAGATGCCTTTTTTGCAACAATCCGCTTCACGTTTTACGCCATTTGTCGATGAAGTGAAGTTTATGGGCCTGGGTGCCAGTAATATCAGTAGACTTCACGACTCTTCAAGGGCCGCTTCATTCCAGAAGCGAAATCCAAGCCGTTCAGAGGGTTAAGTGCTGGGAAAGCCTTCAAGTATGTTAATTATCAAATCGAGTGGGAAGATGATTTCATTGGTCTGTCTGAGCTCTTCTAAGTTCCACCAGTAGTGATCGCGAATGACTTCTTTTTCGTTGTTACTCCAACCTGATCGGTCAATATCTGATTTATCTGCACTAATAATAAAGAAACGTTCTTCAGCAAGAACGTTTTCACCACTTGGCAGCATCATAGGGAAGGTTCTGGAGGCTATTTGTGGTCCTGTAGTTCTTCTTTTCAGGCCCGTTTCTTCAAATAATTCACGTAACGCCGCCTGCTCAAAAGACTCGTTGTGCTCAAGTCCTCCCCCTGGCGTTGCCCAGTATGTTTTCCCTTCCAGAGCATCATCTTTATGGCAGAACCTGAAGAGCAGAACATGATTTTCAGGTGAAAGGACTATCAATCGAGAGGCAGGGCGAGTACGCATATCTTCCCTCTTAAATAAAATTTAAACTCTTATTTCGGATGTTCATCTAAACATAAATTGCAGTCTGCAAGTACACATTGAGAATACTTTTTCTTGCCACGTCAACTGCGTTTATCGTCTTCTCTTTGCTCAAAGCAGACTGCCACCAATAACTCAATTTTTTGAAAAAATGGTACTCTTCGCAAAAGTATTCTTGAGTTCGACATTTTCCAACATCAACACCGCCCCCTAAAAAATCCAGCCTATCGCTGGGTTCAGATTGCTGACAAAAGTATCTTCGGGTAGCCCGGCCGAACGAAGTGACGCCGGGAACGTCCCCAGAGTCGGTACTGATGCACCTCGTCCGGGCTACTCGGGGATGAGCCCTGATACCGCCGATTTCACCACCAACTCCAGTATCAAACCCGGCCTCCCGCAACCCCTTGCCGCTCAAATTCAGCGCAGGCGTGCTGGTACGCGATTAGGTACATAACCTATGGCGTAAAGACTTTTATTTTTAACAGGTTACTGAGAAATTGGTGAATCTGTGTGGGGATCGTAGTCGCAAAAAGGTGAGCATAAACATTTCACCCCTCAATTTTTCAACCACAATTAACATTCACAAACTAATCAATATCCCCAACCATCGTCGAGCTTTTCAAACAAGGATCCCCATGAAAAAAGTGGCCATCGTCGGCGTCGGCCCCACTGGAATCTATACCTTCCATGCCCTGGTTGAACGCGGTGAACCGATGACCGTGCAACTCTACGAGCAAGCGGAAGAAGCGGGTGTGGGCATGCCTTACAACAACGACAATAACGCGGACCATATGCTGGCGAATATTGCCAGTATTGAAATCCCGCCGATTTACATCACCTATCTGACGTGGCTACAAAACCAAAGCGATGACTACCTGACACAATTTGGTATAGAACGCACGTCATTGCATGAACGGCAATTTTTACCCCGCGTGATCCTTGGCGACTATTTTCGCGATCGCTTTTTAGCCATTGTCGATAAAGCCCGTGAGTCCGGTTTTGAGGTTTGTGTTCATGAGTCCAGCGAAGTCACCGATCTGCGCGCAAACCCGCAGGGTGTTACGTTGTGGGTAAACCACGCACCACAACCTGTCGAGGTGGATTTTGCAGTTATCGCCACCGGCCATCTGTGGCCTGAGGGAGACGACACACCACGTGAGTTTTTCCCCAGCCCGTGGACCGGCCTGATGGACGCACAAATTAACGCCTGCAGAGTGGGCATTCTGGGTACGTCGTTAAGCGCTATCGATGCGGCAGTAGCCGTGGTCAGTCAACATGGCGCCTTCACCACCGATGCTGATAACACCCTCCATTTTACGCGCAAACCCGGTAGTCAAAGCCTGAAGTTGACTCTGATGTCACGCAGCGGTGTGCTGCCGGAGGCCGATTTTTACTGCCCTCTCCCTTATGAACCGCTGAACATCGCCACCGGTCAGGCGATTGAACACGTCATTGAGCAGGGCCAACGCGGATTACTGGATCGCCTCTTCTTGCTTATCGTCAAACAGCTGCAAGACGCGGCACCGCAGTGGAGCCAGCAGATAGCGCTTGAGACGCTGACGGCCGATACGTTTTCTGACATCTATTTTGCTGACCGAATTCAGCACAATCCTTTTGACTGGGCGAAACGCAACCTGCAGGAAGTCGAACGCAACAAGCGAGAGCAACGCACCGTCACGTGGCGCTATACCCTGCTGCGGCTGCATGAGGTTATCGAACAGGTCGTGCCTCATCTTGACGATGGCGACAGAGAACGCTTCAAGCACGGTCTGGCACGCGTGTTTATCGATAACTATGCGGCGATCCCTTCGGAATCCATTCGCCGCCTGCTGGCGCTGCATGAGGCCGGGTTAATTGAAATCCTCGCGCTGGGCTCAGATTATCAACGCCAAAATGAGCAAGGTATGACGGTTATTTACCACAACAATCAGCGTAGCGAATTTGATGTGTTTATTGATGCCCGAGGGCAAAAAGCGTTGAAGAGCAAAGATATCCCGTTCCCCACGTTGCGCCATCAACTCCTCGCCTGTGGTGATGAGATCCCGGATATCAGCGAAAATTATACGCTACGTGCGCCAAAGGATGCCTGTGGTCGCATCGCCTTTGGCGGGCTGCCATGGCTAATGCACGACCGCCCTTTTATTCAGGGTCTGGTCGTCAGCGCTGAAATCGGCGCAGCGATGGCAAACGCCCTGACACAAGGCACAGTGGGACGTCGGCGAAAACGCTGGGACCGTAACGAGGAAGACTAACGACCTGATAGAATCAGGAGGCGAGCAGCAATGTAACCACGTTGTCGCCTCCGCATTTGTCGTCCGATGGCAAACTAGCGCCAGGCCGACTGACCACCCAATGCGTATTTTCCAGCACCCAAAAATGCCACCGCCAGTGCGCCAATAAAGAAATACACCAGGCTTTCAATAGCCCATGCGCCGGTTTTATCCAGCGACCAGGTTTCACCCATTCCAACCATCAGCCACGCGACAACCATAGTGAATGCCAACCCTAATGCAGCCGGACGCGTCAGAATGCCGAGAATAATCAGGCACGGTGCCAGCACCTCGCCAAGCAAAACGCCGTAAGCAATGAAACCCGGAAAACCTTTCGCTATTAGCATGCCGCTAATGCCATCAATTCCGGCAAACAGTTTATGCAGACCGTGAAACAGCATCAGTCCCCCCACCGCCAGGCGTAACAAAAACTTGCCAAAGTCCTCATGCGTCAGCATGCGATTTACTGCATTTAATAAGTTCGTAACCATTTGAATTCGTTCCTTGTTTGCCATGTCCACAGTCAAGCTACGCGTTATCTTCGTCAAATGTAAGCTGCCGAAAATAAGGGGTAATGAGAAGCATAACTATTATCTTCATCTAAACTTGTAACCGGTATCACATTAAAGGAGATGGAAAACCATGAAACAAACGGTTGCCGCTTTTATTGCTAAAACGCTTGAACAGGCTGGTGTGAAACGTATTTGGGGCGTAACGGGTGATTCACTGAATGGTCTTAGTGACAGTCTCAATCGCATGGGAACGATCGACTGGATGCCAACCCGGCATGAAGAAGTTGCCGCCTTCGCCGCAGGCGCGGAAGCGCAACTGACCGGTGAACTGGCGGTGTGTGCCGGTTCATGTGGACCGGGAAACTTGCACCTGATTAACGGCCTGTTTGATTGCCACCGCAACCATGTCCCAGTGCTGGCGATTGCCGCACATATCCCCTCCAGTGAAATTGGCAGCGGCTATTTTCAGGAGACCCACCCGCAAGAGTTGTTCCGCGAATGTAGCCACTATTGCGAGCTGGTTTCCAGCCCTGAACAGATCCCACAGGTGCTGGCGATTGCCATGCGCAAAGCAGTGTTAAACCGCGGTGTGTCAGTCGTCGTGCTCCCGGGCGATGTTGCACTGAAAGCCGCGCCGGAAAGTGCCAGCACGCACTGGTATCATGCGCCGTTACCGGTGGTCACCCCGGCGGAAGAAGAGATGAGAAAACTGGCGCAGCTGCTGCGCTATTCCAGCAACATTGCGCTGATGTGCGGCAGTGGTTGCGCGGGTGCGCACAAAGAGCTGGTGGAGTTTGCCGCAAAAATCAAAGCGCCGATTGTCCACGCCCTGCGCGGCAAAGAGCACGTCGAATATGACAACCCCTACGATGTGGGTATGACCGGACTGATCGGTTTTTCATCCGGTTTTCATACCATGATGAATGCCGACACGCTGCTTTTACTGGGCACCCAGTTCCCCTACCGCCCCTTCTACCCCACCGACGCCAAAATTATTCAGATTGATATCAATCCGGCAAGCATTGGTGCGCACAGCAAGGTGGATATGGCGCTCGTTGGAGATATCAAAGCCACGCTGCGTGCCCTGCTGCCGCTCGTAGAAGAAAAAACCGACCGCAAATTCCTCGATAAAGCCCTGAGTGATTATCGCGATGCGCGCAAAGGACTGGATGATTTAGCCAAACCCAGCGAAAAAGCCATTCACCCGCAGTATCTGGCGCAGCAAATCAGCCACTTCGCCGCTGATGACGCCATCTTTACCTGCGATGTCGGCACCCCCACGGTGTGGGCCGCGCGCTATCTGAAAATGAACGGCAAGCGCCGCCTGCTCGGGTCGTTTAATCACGGGTCGATGGCGAACGCCATGCCGCAGGCGCTGGGTGCACAGGCAACGGAACCCGGACGCCAGGTGGTCGCCATGTGCGGCGACGGCGGCTTCAGCATGCTGATGGGCGATTTTCTTTCGGTGGTGCAGATGAAGCTGCCGGTGAAAATCATCGTGTTCAATAACAGCGTGCTGGGCTTTGTCGCAATGGAGATGAAGGCCGGTGGGTATCTGACCGACGGAACGGAACTGCACGACACCAACTTTGCCCGCATTGCCGAAGCCTGCGGGATCACCGGTATCCGCGTGGAAAAATCGTCGGACGTCGACGAGGCGCTGCAAAGAGCGCTGTCGATTGATGGCCCGGTGCTGGTCGACGTGGTGGTCGCGAAAGAAGAGCTCGCCATACCGCCGCAAATCAAACTCGAACAAGCGAAGGGTTTCAGCCTGTATATGCTGCGCGCTATCATCAGCGGACGCGGTGATGAAGTGATCGAACTGGCGAAAACCAACTGGCTAAGGTAAAACAGTGGGCATTACCTCACTTAAAAAGGAATGCCCGTGACCGACCTACGTAGTGATACTGTCACCCGCCCGAGTCGTGCCATGCTGGAAGAGATGATGGCGGCCCCGGTCGGGGACGACGTCTACGGCGACGACCCTACCGTCAATGCCCTTCAGCAGTATGCCGCTGAACTTTCTGGTAAAGAAGCGGCTATTTTCTTACCGACCGGCACCCAGGCAAATCTGGTGGCGCTGCTAAGCCACTGTCAGCGCGGCGAGGAGTACATCGCAGGCCAGGGCGCGCATAACTATTTATACGAAGCCGGTGGTGCCGCGGTGCTCGGCAGCATTCAGCCACAGCCTATCGACGCCGCGCCGGATGGCACGCTGCCGCTGGACAAAGTCGCCGCTAAAATCAAAGCCGACGATATTCATTTTGCCCGTACCCGCCTGCTCAGTCTGGAAAACACCCATAACGGTAAAGTGCTGCCGCGTGAGTATTTGAAGGATGCCTGGGAATTCACCCGCGGACGAAATCTGGCGCTGCACGTTGACGGCGCGCGTATTTTTAACGCCATCGTCGCCTACGGTTGTGAGCTTAAGGACGTCACCCAATATTGTGACTCGTTCACCATTTGCCTCTCCAAAGGGCTGGGGACGCCGGTCGGGTCACTGCTGGTCGGCAGCCATGATTACATCAAACGTGCGATTCGCTGGCGCAAGATGACCGGCGGCGGTATGCGCCAGGCCGGTATTCTGGCGGCTGCCGGGCTGTATGCGCTCAAAAATAACGTGGCGCGTTTGCAAATGGATCACGACAACGCTGCCTGGATGGCAGAACAATTGCGTGAAGCGGGTGCCGACGTTATGCGTCACGACACCAATATGCTGTTTGTCCGCGTGGGTGAAGAACACGCTGCTGCGCTGGGCGAGTACATGAAATCTAAAGACGTGCTGATTAACGCCTCGCCGATTGTGCGTCTGGTGATGCATCTGGACGTTTCGCGTGAACAGCTTGCTGAAGTCGCCGCTCACTGGCGTGCTTTTTTAAACCGCTAAGGAGACCGGCGTGCCGCAACGGATTTTGGTACTTGGCGCCAGTGGTTACATTGGTCAACATCTGGTAAAAGCGCTCAGCCAGCAAGGGCATCAGGTACTGGCGGCGGCACGTCGCATCGAGCGACTGGACAAACAGCAACTGCCCGGCGTCAGTTGTCATAAGGTTGATTTAAACGAACCAGATACCCTGACACCGCTGCTGGCCGACGTTGATACGGTCTATTACCTGGTGCACGGGATGGGTGAAGGCGGTGATTTTATCGCCCACGAGCGTCAAGTGGCGCAGAATGTCCGCGACGCCCTGCGCCATACGCCCGTCAACCAGCTGATTTTCCTGAGCTCCTTACAGGCCCCCAAGCATGAACAGTCCGATCACCTGCGCGCACGGCAGATAACGGCTGACACGTTGCGCGAATCTGGCGTCCCGGTTACGGAGTTACGGGCGGGTATTATCGTCGGCGCGGGCTCTGCGGCCTTTGAGGTGATGCGTGATATGGTCTACAACCTGCCGGTACTCACCCCGCCGCGCTGGGTACGATCGCGTACCACACCGATTGCACTGGAGAATCTGCTGTACTATTTAGTTGCGCTGCTGGCGCACCCGGCAAACGGCCACCGCGTACTCGAAGCGGCGGGGCCGCAAGTATTAAGCTATCAAGAGCAGTTCGAACATTTTATGGCGGTCAGCGGCAAGCATCGCCTGCTTATCCCCATCCCTTTCCCGACCCGCTGGATTTCAGTGTGGTTTTTAAATGTGATCACCTCGGTTCCACCGACGACCGCCCAGGCGCTGATACAGGGCCTGAAACACGATCTGCTGGCCGATGACACCGAACTGAGGGCATTGATCCCCCAAAAGCTCATCGCCTTTGACGATGCGGTACGCAGCACGCTGAAGGAAGAAGAGAAACTGGTCGACTCCAGCGAGTGGGGATACGACGCGCAGGCCTTTGCCCGCTGGCGACCGGAATACGGCTATTTCGCCAAACAGGCCGGGTTTAGCGTCGAGACATCCGCCAGCCTGAAGGCGCTGTGGCAAGTGGTGAATCGCCTCGGCGGCAAAGAGGGCTATTTCTTTGGCAATATTCTGTGGAAGACGCGCGCAGCCATGGATCTGCTGGTGGGGCATAAACTGGCAAAAGGTCGGCCGGAGCGTCCGCTTTTACAGGTCGGCGATACCGTGGATAGCTGGAAGGTTATTATCGTCGAACCGGAGAAACAGCTAACACTGTTATTTGGTATGAAGGCGCCAGGACTCGGTCGTCTGAGTTTTACCCTGGAAGATAAAGGCGATCGCCGTCGCATTGACGTCCGCGCCTGGTGGCACCCGCACGGTATGCCCGGTCTGTTCTACTGGCTGCTGATGATCCCGGCTCACCTGTTTATTTTCAGGGGGATGGCAAAGCGTATCGCCAAACTTGCAGAACAAATCACAGACTAAAGACAAAAAGAGGCTGTATTCTTTCATGTTTCCCATTGCATACAGGCGTAATTCACGGAAGAATGCGCACGAAGTTCTATTAAACACAGCGGATTGATATGAAGGTACTGGTTACCGGAGCCACCAGCGGCTTAGGCCGAAACGCGGTTGAGTTTTTACGCAAGAAAGGCATCAGCGTCAGAGCTACCGGTCGCAACGAAGCGATGGGTAAGTTGCTGGAGAAAATGGGCGCAGAATTTGTGCATGCGGATTTGACCGAGCTGGTCTCTTCGCAAGCAAAAGTGATGCTCGCAGGCATCGACACGCTATGGCACTGTTCCAGTTTTACCTCGCCGTGGGGAACACAGGAAGCCTTTGACCTGGCTAACGTCCGCGCCACCCGCCGTCTGGGCGAGTGGTCGGTTGCCTGGGGCGTGCGTAACTTTATTCATATCTCCTCCCCGTCGCTCTATTTTG
This sequence comes from Citrobacter sp. KH_055_1, assembly GCF_057838705.1. Lineage (NCBI taxonomy): Bacteria > Pseudomonadati > Pseudomonadota > Gammaproteobacteria > Enterobacterales > Enterobacteriaceae > Citrobacter > Citrobacter sp. KH_055_1. Next base: position 1,748,286 of record NZ_CM174473.1, on the reverse strand, counting down.
ATTATCACCACCATCGCGATATCAAAGAGGACTTTCGACCTCACCGCTTCGCCAACGAATTCGCCCGCAGTAAAGCAGCCGGCGAAGACGTGATTGCGCTGTTAGCCCAGGCCAATCCGCAAACTCGCTTTACGGTACTGCGTCCGCAGAGCCTGTTTGGCCCGCATGATAAAGTTTTTATCCCTCGCCTGGCGCACATGATGCATCACTATGGCAGCGTCCTGCTCCCACACGGCGGCAGCGCACTGGTGGATATGACCTACTATGAAAATGCGATTCACGCGATGTGGCTGGCAAGTCAGGAAGCCTGTGACAATCTGCCATCAGGTCGTGTGTATAACATTACCAACGGTGAGCATCGCACGCTGCGCAGCATCGTGCAGAAGCTGATTGACGAACTGAATATTGATTGCCGCATCCGCTCCGTGCCTTATCCAATGCTGGACATGATTGCCCGCAGCATGGAGCGTCTGGGGAATAAATCGGCAAAAGAACCCAAGCTCACACACTACGGTGTCTCAAAGCTCAATTTTGACTTTACGCTGGACACCACCCGTGCCCAGGAAGAGCTGGGTTATCAGCCTGTCGTGACGTTGGATGAAGGGATTGAGCGTACCGCGGCCTGGCTGCGCGACCACGGTAAGCTGCCGCGTTAACCTTGCCCGTATTTCTCCAGTAGCGCTTCGGCAATGGCCTGCGTTTCGGCATCCGCCACGCCGTTCCACAACGCCGGGCGGAAGTGCATCTGGAACGCCATAATCACCCGCTGCTGTTCACGCGGCGTCAAGTCCGGTTTCACCTCGTAGCCGTAGCGCGACAGCAAATCAAGTAACGATGCGGTGTCCACCGGCGTATGGGGTGCGCGTCCGCCAAGATAAAACGCGACGCGCTGAGCATCCGGCCAGGCGCCAATACCCTGCGCCGCCAGTTCACGCCACGGAAACAGCGGGCCGGGATCGTCTTTACGCTGCGGAGCGATATCCGCATGCGCCACCACGTTCTGCGCCTTGATGTCGTAGCGGGCAATAATGTCCTTTGCAAGCGGGATCAACGCCTGGATCTGCGTCGCTTCAAATGGCGCAAAATATTTCACGCCCGCTGATTTTTGCCAGCCACGGTTTTCCAGTTCAATCCCAATCGACGTGTCGTTAATCCGCGTAGCGCCTCGCCAGAAGCTGATCCCTGCATGCCAGGCCAGATCCTTTTCCGGGACCAGCTGCCAGATCCGCGGCTTGCCGCCGTGCAGCGGTGGTACTGCCGGGATCAGATAGTGCGAGCTGACGTTTTTATCCGTCAGCGTGGCCAGCGATGAGTCAAAATCATCAGCCGTGTAGTGAATTACCAGCACTTTAATGCGTGGATATGCCGCCTGCGCCTGGCGTCGGGTATCCAGTTGATACCCGTTTTTGTCGACAATCCCTGGCTCGCGGGCACAGCCCGTCAGCAACACAGCAAATGCCAGCAGCCATAACAGACGCTTCATCGGCGAGTTTTCACCGCAGTCCCGCTGACGCTCACCATCAGCATGCTGCCATCTTTACCCACGGTTTCGTAATCAATATCAATACCAACGACCGCATCTGCTCCCAACGCTTTCGCCTGTTCGCCGAGTTCCTGAAAGGCAATTTCACGCGCTTTGCGCAGCTCTTTTTCGTATGAGCCAGAGCGACCGCCGACAATATCCCGGATCCCAGCAAAAAAATCGCGAAAGATATTCGCGCCTAAAATCGCTTCACCGGTTACCACACCGCAGTATTCCACGATGCTTTGCCCTTCCAGCGTAGGGGTGGTCGAAAACTGCATGGTATATCTCCTTATTACGCTAACAACGCTGCCTTAAAGCATTATCGAACCGATACCCTATCATTGAAAGGTTCCGATTGTTTAATTTTCAACATGACCGAAATGATGCAGTAAAAATATTATTTCTCAGCACATTCGGACACGCGAACGGAATCAATCAGTGCAGAAAAATTTTTTAATGAGCACATTCCCTGCGTATTTTTCTCATCGCAGGCCGCTAAGGGCAGCACAATTTTTCCGGGAGGCGATTGCAACGACAAAGGTTGCATATCACGCATTTCCTGCAATGTCTGATACATAAAAGAAACCTGCACCCAATCAGAATGATCGCTGACCCGTTTCCACCTTTCGAAAACAAACTCTCCACCCGGCGGCGTATTATCTGGCTGACCGGGCAGAGACACGTTAAGGCCTAATGCCCCGCTGATATTGGCAAGATTGGTGTCATGCCCCGCAATAAACAACAAAGAGACGGGCAACTGAATTGCGTATTTATTTTCTGTTGCCCCCTGTGTTACGAGTGCTGTACGTATCAAATCAAGTAACGGTGTGGCCCTGCTACGGGCAACCTCCGGGGTTTTCTGCAGAAGGTCAAACTGCGCATTGTGCAGACTTAATAATGTACGCCATTCTTTATCGCCATGAATACGCCCCCAGGCCACCTGCGACATCCCTTGTGCTTGTTGCAGCAGGAAGATTTCCGTCAGGGTTGAAGCCAGTCCCCATGAGCCTGACAACGATATATTTTCTGGAGAGACCTTGAGTTCAGCAGGTAAGACGTCGGTTAGCGTACATTGAGCAGGCTGCCCGGCTATTTGACACTTTTCTGACTGGGAGAAATTTAACACCCGCTCCAGGGCTTGAAATGCGGGTTGGTAGTGGCGCGTGTACTCATCAAGACTTCCGCCAGCCCGGGTCAGGATGGCCTCTTTCACCTGCGATGTGTTCAGCGAACACTGCCCCGCCTTGATGGGATTAAAAAGGGGATCAGATTTTGACTTATCTTGTTGATAATGAACCTGTACTTTACATTTCGGGGCCAGTCCTGCCAGGAATGCTTCACCCGTTTTACGGGTACGTTGATCGCTATCGGCAATGACCGCGACCTGCCCTGCCGTTGGACACGTTTTATTATCCAGCAGACCTTTGTCCGCCAGGCGTAAACGTTGATACCGTCCTAACTCAGTAATGAGTGCCCCGCCGCGAGGAGTCAACCACCCCAGAGGAACGTCCCATTGCGGCCAGCGGTCGGGAGTGACTTGCTGCATAAGCGGCGTGAACTTTGTCGGTGCCCTGACGCCATGACGACTGACGATGACAACACGCTCAAGCTGCATTCCGCTCTGTTCATCGGCGCGTAATGAAACAGGGGCCAATATAATCGTTAAGAACAATAAACGAATGATCAGTGTACTCATTACCAGCACCACCTCGTCGTTAATGAATAATCAGAAGCCCGCACACGACAGGACGAACGTCTTATCTTGTCGACAGCCAAATCATCCTACGCCTGTGATAATAAATATCCACCAGGATGAAATACTGGGTTATCGCGTACGGCTGAAATTCACACACTTTTGCCACCGCCTCGTTCACACACGGAAGAGATCACACTTATAGTTTCATTTTGAAATTATAAAAATAAAAAGCACCGCCTCAGCTGGACGGCGATGCTTTAACGCATACTGGATGGTATTTGAAAATTAGATCAACTTAATTTTAATGTCATAACTTTCAAGCCCGGTCATTTTCTCACGAGCGATAAACTGAATATCGGAAACTTCTTTCCCGGTCTTTTTCTTCAGCTCAACAATTTTCTTTGTGATGAACTCAGATATATCCGCTTCAGTTTTATTTTTTAATTTCTCGACGTCCATTATGCACCTCTTCTGGTCTGTAACGGCATCAACGCGCCAGTAGATAGTATTATCTGTATAACCATGGATATCTATAAACTATACGATAAAAAGATTCAATAACCCAGGCGCAACTGGTCATTACACACCCAGAAATTGTTTGCATATTAAACGATAAGAGAGGGGCTGAAGACAGGTTCGCAGTAAACGATGTTCTGGCATCACGACAAAAACGTCAAGATGACGATCTCACGATAAACATGTAGGGTCATCTGTTAAGTCATTAAAAAAGGCCCCTTGAAGGGGCCTAAAAAATTATTTTCTGAAATCCAGCGGAGTCTGGCCGGACTGAATGTACATTGCAACATTATCAAATGTAATCATTTTAGATTTGCAAAAAATACATTTCGCGCCAAACGGATTTCCCTCAGTCACATCGAAGCTCGATGTTCTGTACTGCGAACTATGGCAACATGGGCAGCGAAAGTGAATATGATTAGTAATAATAGTTACCTTAGAGCGCCACAACATTAACAGCGGATGGGCCTTTAGGTCCCTGCTCCACGCTAAACTCGACTTCCTGATTTTCATTCAGCGTTTTAAAGTCGTTACTTTGGATAGCAGAAAAATGCACAAACACATCTTTGCTACCATCTTTGGGCGTGATGAATCCAAAACCTTTCTCAGGATTAAACCACTTAACTAAACCCGTCATTTTATTAGACATATATTTTATTCCTTAATTTGAGCCCTTCGGCATAATTGGTTTTATTACAGAATCGACTTAGTGCTTAGCGGAGTGACTCAAAGAAGGGATAAATGGATAAACCTGAAAATGAGAACTGCGGAAGTAAACTACTTTGTAAATCGTCTGTTATTCAAACCGACTCAACTATTAACGCATGAGCCCAGGAATTAATCAACCCTTATTTTAGCCATCCGGATACCCTGATAGCCTAAGGACTGCTCCGTCATTGTGCACTTATACATACCGTCGCAGTCCGGCTTCCACATTTTGTTGCCTCGTAAATAAGCATGCAGATACGTGGATGGTCTATACACTATAGGGAGCATCCTTGGCGACAACATCATGCCGCAGTTTGATATACTGAACCGAGGTAAGCAGTCAATAGCCACAGATGTACCAGTCGGTGAAATTTGCGAAGTTATGCAAGTAAAAACAAAGTGTTAATCGATTACACAGTCATTGAAAGGATAGAATTTTTCATCGTAGAATACTATTAGTAGAAAGCTAATAAGGAAATCATTATGCGCTACTCGAAACTCTCTCTGTTGGTCCCCTGTGCACTTCTTCTCAGCGCCTGTACCACCGTTACTCCTGCTTATAAAGACAACGGCCCGCGTAGCGGCGCTTGCGTGGAAGGTGGGCCAGACAGCGTGGCACAACAGTTCTATGATTACCGCATTCAGCATCGTAGCAACGACATCACCGCCCTGCGTCCGTACTTAAGTGACAACCTGGCGAAATTGCTGACCGATGCCAGCCGCGATAACTCGCACCGCGAGCTGCTGACCAGCGATCCCTTCTCCAGCCGCACCACCTTACCGGACAGCGCCAGTGTCGCCAGCGCCTCGACCATTCCGAATAGTGATGCACGTAACATTCCGCTGCGCGTAGAGCTTAAGCAGGGTAATCAAACCTGGCGTGATGAAGTACTGATGATCCGTGAAGGCCAGTGCTGGGTCGTGGATGATGTTCGCTATCTGGGTGGCAGTGTACATGCGCCAGCCGGGACGCTGCGCCAGTCTGTCGAAAACCGTTAATCCCGCCATTCATCCGTTCAAATCATAAACCCCATAAATTGTCTGGCATTCTGCATAGAATGCCGACAATTATTCTTGCCCACTGGTGACCCCGCTATTTTGTGCTATGTTTAGAGAAGAATGCGGTTTGCATTTAACTTTTAACGCATAAATATTGCATAACTATTCTGCCAAAGGTAGTATCTGCGGCTTCAATAGCTATCAGACTGCCAGTATACGAGTGTCAATGAGTATTCAATTAAACGGCATTAACTGCTTCTACGGCGCACATCAGGCGCTGTTCGATATCACGCTGGATTGCCCTCAGGGCGAAACACTGGTGTTACTTGGCCCAAGTGGAGCCGGGAAAAGCTCGCTACTGCGCGTACTCAACCTGCTTGAGATGCCGCGTTCGGGCACGCTCTCTATTGCCGGTAACCGTTTCGACTTCACGAAAACACCTTCTGATAAAGCCATTCGCGAACTGCGTCAGAACGTGGGCATGGTCTTTCAGCAATACAATCTTTGGCCGCATCTTACTGTGCAGCAGAACCTGATCGAAGCGCCCTGCCGCGTGCTGGGTCTGAGCAAGGACCAGGCGCTGGCGCGTGCCGAGAAGCTGCTGGAACGTCTGCGACTGAAGCCCTATAGCGATCGTTACCCACTGCATCTTTCCGGCGGCCAGCAACAGCGTGTGGCCATTGCCCGCGCGTTAATGATGGAGCCACAGGTGCTGCTGTTTGATGAACCCACCGCAGCGCTTGACCCGGAAATTACCGCACAAATCGTCAGCATCATTCGTGAGCTGGCAGAAACCAATATTACTCAGGTGATCGTCACCCACGAAGTGGAAGTCGCCCGTAAAACGGCCAGTCGTGTGGTGTATATGGAAAACGGTCATATCGTCGAGTTTGGGAATGCGAGCTGCTTTGCCAACCCGCAAACCGAAGCGTTTAAAAACTATCTCTCTCACTAAGATTCGGGACAATACAATGAAAAAAGTTCTGATTGCCGCGCTAATCGCAGGTTTTAGCCTTTCCGCTACCGCAGCCCAAACCATTCGCTTCGCTACCGAAGCGTCTTATCCTCCGTTTGAATCTATTGATGCTAATAACAACATTGTGGGTTTTGACGTTGACCTGGCAAATGCGCTGTGTAAAGAGATCGACGCCACCTGTACGTTCACTAACCAGGCTTTCGACAGCCTGATCCCAAGCCTGAAATTCCGCCGTTTTGACGCGGTAATGGCCGGTATGGACATCACGCCGGAGCGTGAAAAACAGGTGTTGTTCACCACGCCTTACTATGACAACTCCGCGTTGTTTGTTGGTCAACAGGGTAAATACACCAGCATTGACCAGCTGAAAGGCAAGAAAGTGGGCGTACAAAACGGCACCACGCACCAGAAATTCATCATGGATAAACATCCGGAAGTCACCACCGTTCCGTATGACAGCTACCAGAATGCCAAACTCGACCTGCAGAACGGGCGTATTGATGGCGTCTTTGGTGATACCGCTGTCGTGACCGAATGGCTGAAGGACAATCCGAAACTGGCCGCCGTTGGCGATAAAGTCACCGATAAAGATTACTTCGGTACCGGTCTGGGCATCGCCATGCGCCAGGGCAATACCGAGCTGCAGCAGAAATTCAATGCTGCGCTGGAAAAAGTGAAGAAAGATGGGACGTACGAAACCATCTATAACAAATGGTTCCAGAAGTAATATTAGATGAATGAATTTTTTCCTTTAGCAAGCGCCGCCGGGATGACCGTCGGCCTTGCCGTTTGTGCGCTGATCATTGGCCTGGCTCTCGCAATGTTGTTTGCCGTCTGGGAGTCTGCTAAATGGCGTCCAGTGGCATGGACGGGTTCAGCCCTGGTGACGCTCCTGCGCGGACTGCCGGAAATTCTGGTGGTTCTGTTTATCTATTTCGGTTCCTCTCAGCTGCTGCTGACGCTGGCCGATGGGTTTACGATAAATCTTGGCATCGTGCAGATCCCGGTGCAGATGGAGATCGAAAACTTCGACGTCAGTCCGTTCCTGTGCGGCGTCATTGCGCTGTCATTGCTGTATGCGGCCTATGCGTCGCAAACGCTGCGTGGCGCACTGAAAGCCGTCCCGCTCGGGCAATGGGAGTCTGGTCAGGCGCTGGGGCTGTCCAAAACCGCGATCTTCTTTCGTCTGGTGATGCCGCAAATGTGGCGTCATGCCCTGCCGGGACTGGGTAACCAGTGGCTGGTTTTGCTGAAAGATACCGCGCTGGTAAGCCTGATCAGCGTCAACGATCTGATGCTGCAAACCAAAAGCATTGCCACACGTACTCAGGAGCCGTTTACCTGGTACATCGTGGCGGCGGCCATTTATCTGGTGATAACGCTGTTGAGTCAGTACATTCTCAAACGCATTGACCTGCGCGCGACACGTTTTGAACGGAGACCGGGCTGATGCTTGAGTATTTACCAGAACTGATGAAAGGGCTGCATACCAGCCTGACGTTGACGGTTGCCTCCATCGTGGTTGCGCTGGTCATGGCGCTGATTTTCACCGTCATCCTGACGCTGAAAACCCCGGTGCTGGTGTGGCTGGTACGCGCCTACATTACGCTGTTTACCGGTACGCCGTTGTTGGTGCAAATCTTCCTGATCTACTACGGTCCGGGGCAGTTTCCCGCGCTGCAGGAGTATCCGGTCCTCTGGCATCTGCTGTCAGAACCCTGGCTGTGCGCCTTGATTGCGCTGTCGTTAAACAGTGCCGCGTATACCACGCAGCTGTTCTACGGCGCTATTCGCGCAATCCCGGAAGGTCAGTGGCAATCCTGTGGTGCATTGGGGATGAGCAAGAAAGATACGCTGGCCATCTTGCTGCCGTACGCCTTTAAACGCGCCCTCTCCTCGTACTCCAACGAAGTGGTGCTGGTGTTCAAAAGTACCTCCCTGGCCTACACCATCACGCTGATGGAAGTCATGGGTTACAGCCAGCTGTTGTATGGTCGCACCTATGACGTCATGGTCTTCGGCGCGGCGGGCGTGATTTATCTGATTGTTAACGGCCTGCTGACGTTGATGATGCGCTTAATCGAGCGTAAAGCACTGGCGTTTGAACACCGCAATTAAGTCAATAACTGCATAAAGCTGAATAGTAAAGGCGGACATGTCTCTGGACTGTCCGCTTTTTTTTATTCCACATAAAATATTTAATCATTTTTATTGCATACAAATTCATTAAATGGCATTGTAAATCAACGCCGCAGACACGGTGAATCATCATAAGATTGACAGACGGGAGTTCCACCATGAAAAAGTTAGTCCTGGCCGCATTACTTGCTACCTTCGCCACCGGCGCCTCTGCTGCTGATAAAATCAATTTCGGTGTCTCAGCAACCTACCCGCCATTCGAATCGTTGGATGCCAGCAATAAAATTGTTGGTTTTGACATCGACCTGGCTTCAGCATTGTGCAAACAAATGCAGGCTGACTGTACTTTTACTAATCATGCGTTCGACAGCCTGATCCCCGCGCTGAAATTCAAAAAATACGATGCGGTGATTTCCGGTATGGACATCACGCCAGAACGTAGTAAGCAGGTCTCCTTTACTCAGCCCTACTATGCCAACTCAGCGCTGGTCATTGCGAAAAAAGACACCTATAAAACCTTTGCTGATTTGAAAGGCAAACGTATCGGCATGGAAAACGGCACCACGCACCAGAAATACCTGCAGGATAAACATCCTGAAGTGAAAACCGTGGCGTACGACAGCTACCAGAATGCGATCATTGACCTGAAAAACGGGCGTATTGATGGCGTATTTGGCGACACTGCCGTAGTTAACGAGTGGCTGAAAACCAATCCGCAGTTAGGCGTAGCAACGGACAAAGTAACTGACCCGCAATACTTCGGCACCGGCCTTGGCATTGCCGTTCGCCCGGATAACACCGCGCTGCTGGAAGAACTGAACACCGCGCTGGCCGCCATTAAAGCTGACGGTACCTATCAAAAAATCAGCGATCAGTGGTTCCCGCAGTAATCCCTGCCTTACCTGAAAAAGCCGCAAATCGCGGCTTTTTACGTTTAACGTCCGCGCTTTCGGTCAGTTCTTACGCCATAAACCCATTCCTGGCATACACTTGTTAAAACGATAAAAGTGAGGCAACAGGATGATAGTATTCCCAGCCAGCTTACTGATCCTGAATGGAAAAAGTGCTGATAATCCCCCGCTGCGCGAGGCGATTGCCCTGCTACGCGATGAGGGCGTTGAGATCCATGTGCGCGTCACCTGGGAAAAAGGCGACGCCCGGCGTTACGTTGATGAGGCCCGCCAGTTGGGCGTTGCCACCGTCATTGCGGGCGGCGGTGATGGCACCATCAACGAAGTCTCCACCGCGCTCATCCATTGCCAGGGGGAGGATATACCCGCACTGGGGATTTTGCCGCTGGGAACCGCAAATGACTTCGCCACCAGCGTGGGTATTCCTGATGTTCTGGATAAAGCCTTGAAGCTGGCCATCGCCGGCAATGCGGTTGAAATAGATATGGTGCAGGTCAATGATAAAACCTGTTTTATCAATATGGCGACGGGCGGATTCGGCACGCGGGTCACGACAGAAACACCAGAAAAACTCAAAGCCGCGCTGGGCGGCGTGTCGTACTTTATTCATGGGCTCATGCGCATGGACACGCTGAAGCCCGACAGCTGCGAAATTCGCGGGGAAAACTTTCACTGGCAGGGAGACGCGCTGGTGATCGGCATCGGCAATGGTCGTCAGGCTGGCGGCGGGCAGCAACTTTGCCCCACGGCACTGATCAACGACGGTCTGCTGCAACTGCGCATTTTTACCGGCGATGAGCTTCTTCCGGCGCTACTTTCGGCACTTACCCAATCCGACGACAACCCCAATATTATTGATGGCGCGTCATCTTGGTTTGATATCCGTGCCCCGCATGAAATCACGTTTAATCTCGATGGCGAACCGCTAAGCGGGCAGGAATTTCACATCGAAATCCTCCCCGCCGCGCTGCGCTGCCGGTTACCGCCTGGTTGTCCCTTGTTACGCTAGTACGCCGCCACTTCCCGCGCCAGATCGCGGGAATAGCGCTGGCTGCCGCTTATTAACATCCGGGTATACTCGGTTTGCGCCTCACCGTTGACCAGCGCATCCACGGTGAGCGTTTCAAGAATTTTTCCGTATTGCATCACCGCCACTTTCTGACACAAATGCGCAATAACCCCCAGATCGTGGGTGACCAGCAGATAGGTCAGGCTGGACTCCTTTTGCAATTCAGCCAGCAGGTTAAGAATTTCGGCCTGTACCGATACGTCCAGCGCAGAAGTCGGCTCGTCCAATAACAGTACCTGCGGTTCAAGGATTAGCGCCCGCGCAATCGCCACACGCTGGCGCTGCCCGCCAGAAAGCTGATGCGGATACCGGTCGCGAAATGCCCGGTTCAGACCGACCTTATCCAGCAGCCCGTTAACCCGCCGATCCCGGTCAGCAATGCCGTGGATCAACAGCGGCTCTTCGAGGATATCGCTGATGGTATGCCGGGGATGCAGCGAACCATATGGGTCCTGGAATACCATCTGTACCAGGCGGCAGCGTTCGCGGCGAATACGGTGACCCAGGGCTTGTCCGTCGATCGCCAGTTCACCCTGCCAATGGGTAAACAATCCAGCCAGACACTTCAGTACGGTTGTCTTTCCCGAACCAGACTCTCCAACCAGACCGTAGACCTCTCCGGGCTGAACCCCAAACGTCACGTCATACAGCACCTGATTGCGTTTTTCTCCCTCACCAAATGCCAGGTTCAGATTTTTAACGTCGATCATATCCCCTCCTCACTCAGCCAACTGGCCTGACGTTGCAGCACCGGCAGCACCGCCCGGCGGTTGTGGATTTCTGGCAATGCGCTAATCAGCCCCTGAGTATAGGGATGCTGCGCATGGTGGAGATCGCCTGCAGCGATGGATTCCACCACCCGCCCGGCATACATCACCAGGACGCGATCGCAGAAGCTGCGCACCAGGTTGATGTCATGACTGATAAAAATAAGCCCCAACCCACGCGACTCCACCAGCGAGTCAAGCAGCCCCAACACCTGCAGACGCACCGACACGTCCAGCGCCGAGGTGGGTTCGTCGGCAATCACCAGTTCCGGATCGGTGATTAACATCATCGCGATCATGACACGTTGCCCCTGGCCACCAGAAATCTCGTGCGGATAGAGCTGATACACCCGCTGCGGCTGACGAATACGCACCACCTCCAGCATTTCCAGCGCCCTGGCTTTGGCCTCAGCCTTGCGCCCCGGATGATGGGTAAGCCAGGCTTCGGCAATCTGATCGCCAACGCTCACCACCGGATTAAGGGAGTATTTCGGGTCCTGCATAATCATCGAGATACGCTTGCCGCGAATTTGCCGCATCTGCGCCTCGCTGGCATGGGCTAAATCCACATCGCTAAACTGCATTTTGTCTGCCGTAACCCGTGCTTTTTTCGGATGCAGGTGCAGCAGCGCTCGCCCGACGGTGGATTTACCGGAGCCTGACTCACCCACAATCGCCAGTTTTTCACGTCCGAGTTGAAAGGAGACGCCGCGTACCGCCTGGGTGACCGCGCCGCCGTTGATAAAATCGACGTGCAGGTTACGCACATCAAGCAGAGGCGAATCATTCGCTGCGAGGATCGAGGATGTCACGTAAGCCATCTCCTAAAAAGTTGAACGCCAGGCTGTTGATCAAAATCGCCAGCCCCGGAATAGTCACTACCCACCAGCATTCCATCATGTAGGTGCGCCCGCTGGAGATCATCGCCCCCCATTCCGGATCCGGTGGCTGAGCCCCTAACCCCAGAAACCCAAGGCCCGCAGCGGTCAGAATGATCCCCGCCATATTCATGGTGATACGAATAATCACCGACGGCAGGCATAGCGGTACGATGTGACGCCACAGCACACGTCCTGCCGATGCCCCCTGCAGGCGAACGGCAGAGATAAAATCGGCCTGACGCAACGAGAGCGTTTCCGCACGAGCCAGACGCGCAATCGGCGGCCAGGCGGTCAGCGTAATGGCAATTACTACGTGCTCCAGCCCCGGACCGAGTGCCGCGACAAAGGCCAGTGCCAGTACCAGGCTTGGAAAAGAAATGAAAATGTCGGTGACGCGCATCAGTACCATGTCGACCTTGCCACCGAAGTAACCCGCCGTGACGCCAAGCAGCAGACCGAGCGGCCCTACGGTGACCGACACCAGCAGCACGATATACAGCGTGATGCGCGAGCCATACACCAGGCGGCTAAAGATATCGCGGCCAAACTCATCGGTCCCGAACCAGTGCTGCGCGTTCGGCGCCACCAGCGCACTGTTTAAATCCTGCACCAACGGGTTGTACGGTGCGATAAGCGGGGCAAAAATGGCCACCAGCAGTAACAACGCAATAATTCCGCCGCCAATGGCGGTCAGCGGGTTACGCGCCATCTTGCCCATGAACCCGCGCGCTCGCAGCAGCGCCTGCTTCGCCCGCAGACGTTGTTCGCTATTGCCGCTATCCCGCGGCGTATCCAGAGAAACCGTCATGATTTTGTCCTCGGATCAAAGAATTGATACAGCATGTCGGAGAGCAGATTGAGCATGACGAAAATCACCCCAACCAGCAGCACGCAGCCCATCACCGCATTCATGTCACCCAGCAGCAGGCTGCCGGTTAAATAGGAGCCAAAACCGGGCCAGGAAAAGACGGTTTCAATCAGCACCGCGCCTTCCAATAGCGAACCGTAGGCCAGCGCGACCACCGTGAGCAGTTGCACCAGAATATTGCGAAACGCATGGTTCCAGATGACCTGACGCTCGGTCAGCCCTTTGACGCGCGCGGTGATAATGAACTCCTGTGAAAGCTGCGCCAGCATAAAGCTACGGGTCATACGGCTGATGTAAGCCAGAGAGTGAAAACCCAATAGCGCAGCAGGCAAAACCAGATGATTAATGGCATTCCAGAACACGGTGGCATTACCGGCCAACAGCGCGTCGACGGTCATTAATCCGGTCTGGCGTGGCACCAGCCCGTCCAGTCCGAGATCCAGACGCCCCGCGCCGCCCACCCAGCTTAGCCAGGCGTAGAACACCAGCAGCCCCATCATCCCCACCCAGAAAATCGGTGTGGAATAACCTGCCAGGCTAATGATGCGCACCACGTAATCCGACAGGCTATTGCGTCGTGCCGCCGCCAACACCCCCAGCGGGATCCCCAGACCCGCCCCTACCACAATGGCCATCGTCGCCAGCTCAATGGTGGCCGGGAAAACGCGTACAATGTCATCCATCACCGGCTTACCGGTCAGCAGCGCATTACCCAGATCGCCGTGCAGCAGATTGGTGAAGTAAATACCAAACTGCGCCGCCAGCGATTTATCAAAGCCTAACTGGTGATACACCTGCTGATAGGTACTCTGATCCGCATCAGGTCCCACGATCGCCAGTACCGGGTCGATCGGCATGACGCGACCGATAAAAAAGGTTAGCAGCAGCAATCCAAACAACGTAATTGCCACCTGTATCAGACGGGTCGAGACACGCCGGGCGCGTGAGCCAGGTGCAAGTATGGCAACGCTCATTGTTCACCTCCGGTTTTATACACATCACGCAAAAACGTGGTGGCCGACGGATGCGGCTGATAATTCTGCACCTCACGGCGCACAACGACCGAATCCACCATTTGCGACAGCGGAATTAGCGCAGGAACGAGCTGGTCGTAGCGGGTCTGGATCGCCTGATACGCGCGAGTCTGCGTTTGCGGGTCACGCTCCAGCAGGGCGCTGTCGATCATGTCATTAAGCGGTTTATCGTAGAAACCTGTGCGCCAGCCCTGAAAGTTGGTAAGCCGGGCTGCATCGCTGTTATCCGGGTTATAGACCAGCGCCCGCAGGCTGGAGTGCGGATGCGGTTCCATGCCGCTGCCGCCGCGCCCGACGAGCATGTCAAATTTACGCTCGCGCATTGCGCCGTAGATCTGATTACCGGTTCCGGTGATGATTTTGGCGTTAATACCCGCCTGCATCAGCGTGGACTGCACGGCAATCGCGATATTCTGGAAAGGCTGGTCAGCCAGCACCCGCAGCGTGGTGTCGAAACCGTCCGGGTATCCCGCCTCCGCCAGCAGCTTTTTAGCGCGCGAAATGTCGAGGCGATAGCCGGGGTCAGGCAGCGTGGAGGGCATTCCTGCCTTGATAGGACGCTGATGCAATACGCCGTATCCCGGCATCAGCGCTTTATTGATCCCCTGATAATCAATCAGGTAACGCACGGCTTCACGGACTTTCGGATTGGCGAAGTGTGCCTCCTTCATGCTCATTGCCACGTAATACATCGTGCCTCGCTGGACGGCATCCACGCTCAGGTCAGGATCGCTACGCAGGGCATTGATGTCTGAAACCGCCATATTACTGGCAATATCCAGATCGCCCTTGGCAATCATCAGACGCAGGGTCTGGGATTCCTGAAAATGGCGCAACACCACGCGGCTCATTTTCGCCTCGCCGCGCCAGTAGTTCGGGTTACGCGTCATGCGCAGGACATCTTTCGCCTGCCAGGTATCAAGGGTAAACGGGCCAGACCCGGCTTCATTGGTGGTCAGCCAGTGGTTGCCCCAGTCGTTATTCAGCACATGTTGCTGCACGGTTTTGCTGTCCAGCACGCCGAGATTCCCCAGCGCCCCCAGTGAATAGATAATCAACTGCGGATCGTTGGCTTTGGGCAGCGTGATTTTCACTGTAAACCTGTCCGGGGCGCTGACCTGTTGGTCGATATTTTTTTTGCTAAAGCCGTAGGATTTCCACACCGACGACTGCGCCAGATTCAGGTGCAGGATCCGACGCATCGACCACACCACATCGTCAGCAGTCAGCGGATTACCGGAGTGAAAGGTCACGTCATCGCGCAGATGAAAAGTCAGGGTGGTGCCATCCGGACTGACATCCCAGGATGTCGCCAGCGCGGGTTTCACATGGGTCAACTGGGCAGGATCCAACTCCACCAGCGAGTCATATAAATTCACCACAATGCCCACCACTTCGTTGCCGGTCATGGCGGCAGGATCGAGGGTCAGCAGGTTATTCATGTTCATACCAATGATGAGCTGATCGGGCGGCGTTTTGGCGTACGCCGCACTGCTCCCCATCGACACGGCGAGTGCGAGTAAACACGCGCCCAGTAAGGAAGTTTTTTTCATCTATTGTTTGCCTGTACTGTAGGGTACATATTGCCGGATGACGCTTGGCTTATCCGGCATTTATTGTTTTCAGTCAGTCGTGGCTGACGGTGTTGGCTTCGATATAGGCAAAATTGATGTCTTCCCCCAGACCGGGGCGCTGTGGCAGATGCACAAAACCGTCGGCGTCCATCGGGTCAACAATGCTGTTCAGGTAGGCGGCCGGTTCGTCGTAGTCGAGGAACGGATGCAGCAGGCCGCGCTCGTACCAGCGACAGTTTCGAATCGCGCCAATCACCGCGAGGCTCGCCGCACCGTTGCCGTGTACTTCGCAGTCCATGCCAAACGACTCGGCCAGGTTGGCCACTTTCAGGGTGGGCGAGATCCCCCCCACACCGTTGGCACCAGCACGTAAAATGTCGCATGCGCCCGCCTTCACCCAGTCCGCGCGGCTGTGGTGTTTTCCACCGAGGCTTTCCGGACCAATGATCGGAATGGAGAGATTTTCGGCAAGCCAGGCGTAAGACGCCATGCTCTCTTCTTCCATCGGCTCTTCAAACCAGGCAAAGTTGAGTTTTTCCAGTTCCTTGCCGATGTACAGCGCTTCTGTACGGCTGTACCAGTGATAGCCGTCGATCATCAGATCAATATCCGGTCCGACCGCCTCGCGCACGGCGGCGCAGGCTTTCACATCCATCTTCGGATTTGGCGCGAAGGAGACCGGCGGCATCCAGGTATGCAGTTTGACCGCCTTATATCCACGAGCGACCAGTTTTTCGGCAAAACAGGCATATTCTTCCGGCGTCGACAGTCCGCCGGGCAGATCGTCACCACACATGGTGCTACCGTAGGCCGGGACCTTATCGCGAAAACCACCCAGCAGCTTGTAGACCGATATGTTGAGCTTGCGGCCTATCAAATCCCACAGCGCCTGCTCAACAAAAGACAGCGCGCGTTCGGTCAGTTGATGCGCGCTTCCCCGCTGCCAGTGCACCATATCCTGCCAGATGCGCTCCCGATTAAACGGGTCCTGACCGACCATCACTTTGCGAAAAAAGGTATTCACCACAAACGGGCGCACCACTTCCGGCGGTGCAAACGAATACCCCTGGGTTCCGTCATCGGCGGTAATGGTCAGCATGGCCATTTTGGCGAGGCTTTCCGGCCCCGGATGGGAATGTCCGGCGGTATCAGAAACCCGGCGGGTGGGATACTGGAAGACGGAGACATTGATAGCTTCAATTTTCATTATTGGGTCCTTAGCGCAACTTTGAAATGCTGTTTCACATCTAAATGTATGTGCAAAAAAGCAACTTTGCCTCGGACATTCCGCGCTAAGGCATGACTATTTTCTGTGCAAGTGCACAGGGAGAGGTGATGCTTTTCACAAAAGGCAGGAGAAACGTGAGGTAGATCGGACTAATATTGCGATTATACTGAAATGATATTTTGAATTTAATTTTTCAAGAAACGCGGGTTGCCGCGACATGACCACAACCCGCGATAATTTACGCAATGGTCACTTTGTTATCCAGATAAACGTCCTGCACGGCGTTAATCAACTTAACACCATCTGCCATGGTTTTCTTGAACGCTTTACGTCCGAGGATCAGACCCATACCACCGGCACGCTTGTTAATTACCGCCGTGCGCACCGCATCGCTGAGATCGGTTTCGCCCCCTGCCGCACCGCCGGAGTTAATCAGCCCGGCGCGGCCCATATAGCAGTTCGCCAGTTGATAACGCACCAGGTCAATCGGGTTGTCGCTGGTCAGCTTGCTGTAGACGCGATCGTCGGTATAGCCAAAGTTAACGGCCTTATACCCGCCGTTATTTTCCGCCATTTTCTGCTTAACAATATCCGCCCCGATGGTGGCCGCCAGGTGGTTTGCCTGCCCGGTCAGGTCGGCGGAAACGTGATAATCCACCCCGTCTTTCTTAAATGCGGAGTTGCGCAGATAGGCCCACAGCACCGTCACCATCCCCAGTTCATGCGCACGTTCAAACGCTGCAGAAATCTCTTCAATCTGACGACGCGATTCCTCGGAGCCAAAATAGATCGTAGCCCCGACCGCCACCGCGCCCATATTGAATGCCTGCTCCACACTGGCATACAGCGTCTGGTCAAAGGTATTCGGGTAGCTGAGCGTTTCGTTGTGGTTAATTTTTACGAGGAACGGAATACGGTGTGCATAGCGACGAGATACGGAAGCCAGCACGCCGTAGGTCGACGCCACGCAGTTACAGCCCGCTTCGATAGCTAGCTCCACAATATTCTTCGGATCAAAGTACAACGGGTTGGCGGCAAACGAGGCTCCGGCGGAATGCTCCACGCCCTGGTCGACCGGCAGAATCGACAGGTATCCCGTGCCAGCGAGTCGGCCCGTGTTGTACAGCGTCTGCATATTACGCAGCACGGCAGGCGGGCGATTATTGTCTACCATCACGCGGTCGACGTAATCATGCCCTGGCAGGTAAAGTTGGTCAGAAGGAATGGTCATACAACGATGCTGTAAAAGGTTGTCGGCATCTTTGCCAAGCAACTGCGCAATATCAGTCATAGCTATGCTCCCGTAAGTTCCGGTTGGATACCGGAATGTGAATTGTCCTGACCCGCCTTGTTGCGGGCAGCCATAAGCCTGGTACCGACTGCGCTTTTTTTCCATCTTTAGCGCACTTTTCAGTCATTTCCGCTGGCTCGATTCAGGCATTAAAAAACGTTAAGGCGGTCAAAATTAAAACACAAAGGTATTTTAAAGGTATTATCTACTGGTACTATGAAAACGTACCTTACCTGTCATGAAGGATGTAAAGATGAAAACTACAGCAAAGCTGTCGTTCATGATGTTCGTGGAGTGGTTTATCTGGGGCGCCTGGTTTGTACCGCTTTGGCTGTGGCTGAGTAAAAGCGGATTCAGCGCCGGAGAAATTGGCTGGTCCTACGCCTGTACCGCCATTGCCGCAATCCTGTCACCGATTTTTGTCGGTTCGCTCACCGACCGCTTTTTCTCCGCGCAAAAAGTCCTGGCGGTGTTAATGTTCGTCGGCGCCATTCTGATGTACTTCGCCGCGCAGCAGACCACCTTCGGCGGCTTCTTCCCGCTATTGTTGGCGTATTCACTGACCTATATGCCCACCATTGCGCTGACCAACAGTATTGCCTTTGCCAACGTCCCGGACGTCGAGCGTGACTTCCCACGCATCCGCGTGATGGGCACCATTGGCTGGATTGCCTCCGGTTTAGCCTGCGGATTCTTACCGCAAATGCTGGGCTACAGCGATATCTCCCCCACCAATATCCCATTGCTGATCACCGCCGGGAGCTCCGCGCTGCTGGGTGTCTTCGCCTTCTTCTTGCCGGATACGCCGCCAAAAAGTACCGGCAAGATGGATATCAAAGTCATGCTGGGGCTGGATGCACTGATCCTGCTGCGTGATAAGAACTTCCTTGTCTTTTTCTTCTGTTCGTTCCTGTTTGCGATGCCGCTGGCGTTTTACTACATCTTCGCCAATGGTTACCTGACCGAAGTCGGAATGAAAAATGCCACCGGCTGGATGACGCTGGGTCAGTTCTCGGAAATCTTCTTTATGCTGGCGCTGCCGTTCTTTACTAAGCGCTTTGGCATTAAAAAGGTATTATTGCTTGGTCTTATTACTGCAGCGATCCGCTATGGCTTTTTCGTCTACGGCGGCGCGGAAGAATATTTCACCTACGCACTGCTGTTTCTCGGCATTCTGCTGCACGGCGTCAGTTACGATTTCTACTATGTTACGGCCTATATCTACGTGGATAAAAAAGCGCCTGTGCATATGCGTACCGCCGCACAGGGGTTGATCACCCTCTGCTGTCAGGGATTCGGTAGTCTGCTGGGCTATCGCCTGGGCGGGGTGATGATGGAAAAAATGTTTGCGTATAAAGAACCGGTTAACGGTCTCACCTTTAACTGGGCGGGCATGTGGGGATTTGGCGCAGTCATGATTGCCGTCATTGCCGTACTGTTTATGATTTTCTTTCGCGAGTCTGACAAAGAAATCACCGCAATTAACGTGAACGACCGCGATCTGGCATTGAAAAAAGGGGAAGTAAAATGAAAGCAGAGCGTATTCTCGGTGCTCTTTATGGGCAAGCGTTAGGGGATGCGATGGGCATGCCGTCAGAGCTATGGCCCAGAACCCGCGTGAAAGCACACTTTGGCTGGATCGACCGCTTTTTGCCCGGCCCCGCGGAAAATAACGCCGCCTGCTATTTTAACCAGGCGGAGTTCACTGATGACACAGCCATGGCGCTGTGCCTGGCAGATGCTCTGCTGGAATGCGACGGGAAAATTGTCCCCGACGTCATTGGCCGAAATATCCTGGCCTGGGCGGAAGATTTCGATGCCTTCAATAAAAACGTGCTGGGCCCCACCTCGAAGATTGCCCTTAAGGCCATCCGCGACGGAAAACCCGTTACTGAGCTGGAAAACAACGGTGTCACCAACGGTGCGGCCATGCGCGTTTCACCGTTAGGCTGCCTGCTACCCGCACACGATCTTGATGCCTTCATTGATGATGTGGCGCTGGCGTCCAGCCCGACGCATAAATCGGATCTGGCGGTGGCCGGGGCCGTGGTTATCGCGTGGGCAGTGTCGCGCGCGATCGACGGCGAACAATGGTGCGATATTGTCGATGCGCTTCCCGCCATTGCCCACCACGCCCAGCAAAAACGGATCACCACCTTTAGCGCATCGCTCGCGGCGCGCCTCGAACTGGCACTAAAAATCGTCCGCGATGCTAACGGTATCGAGTCTGCCAGTGAGCAGCTGTATCAGGTGGTGGGAGCTGGCACTAGCACCATTGAATCCGTGCCCTGCGCTATCGCCATGGTGGAACTGGCACACACCGACCCTAAGCGCTGCGCTATTTTGTGTGCGAATCTTGGCGGTGACACCGACACCATCGGTGCCATGGCGACGGCAATTTGCGGCGCACTGCACGGCGTCGGCGCGATTGCCCCTGTGTTGAAACAGGAACTGGATGCGGTCAATCAGTTGGACTTTACCCGCTACGCCAGCGGATTAATGCGCCTGCGTGAGCAACGGGAGGCGCGATGAGCACCACGCGTTTGCAGGCACTTATCCCGCAATTGCACACCCAGCGCCCGGTGACGGTAGTCGGTGCAGCGGTGATCGATGTGATTGCCGATGCGTATGCCCTGCCCTGGCGCGGTTGTGACATCGAGCTTAAACAACAAGGCGTTAATGTTGGCGGCTGTGCGCTCAACATCGCCGTCGCGCTTAAGCGTTTAGGTATCGACGCCAGCAATGCCTTGCCGCTAGGTCAAGGCGTGTGGGCAGATATCATCCGCAACCGGATGGCAAAAGAGGGTTTACACAGTCTGATTGACCATGCCGAAGGTGATAATGGCTGGTGTCTGGCGCTAGTTGAGCCAGACGGTGAACGCACCTTTATGTCCTTCAGCGGCGTCGAAAATCAGTGGAACGCCGACTGGCTTGCGCAGTTGACGATCCCGCGCCACAGCCTGGTGTATCTTTCCGGCTATCAGCTGGCTTCGCCGTGCGGCGAGCTGCTGGTGCAGTGGCTGGAGAGTCTGGATGAGGTGACGCCATTTATCGATTTTGGGCCACGCATCGGCGACATCTCCGATACCTTAATGGCGCGAATACTGGCCTGTCACCCGCTGGTGTCACTGAATCGGCAGGAAGCAGACATTGCCGCAGAACGGTTCAGGTTAAGCGTGGATGTCGAGGGTTTTGGCGCTGAGTGGGTGAAGCGCTTTGCCACGCCGGTAGTAGTTCGCCACGATAAAGACGGCGCATGGTATTTTAGTGAAACGACATCCGGCTGCGTGCCTGCATTTCCAACGACTGTGGTTGACACCATTGGCGCTGGCGACAGTCACGCAGGCGGCATGCTGGCCGGGTTGGCATCTGGCTGGTCGCTGTCCGATGCCGTGTTGCTTGGCAACGCGGTGGGATCGTGGGTGGTCGGGCATCGCGGCGGCGATTGCGCCCCCTCGCGCGGCGCGTTACTCCTCGCACACAAAGACGTATAGGTCGCTGCGGCAGTAACTGATGCTGTATTCAATGGGCCGGTGCTGCTGGTCAAGCGCGACCTGCTTAATCACCAACACCGGCACTTTGCTGTCCATCTGAATGTGCGACTGGAACTCCGCATCCGGCATGCGGGCGCTGACGCGGGATCGCGTGCGCTGCGGGAAAATATGCTGGCTGCGAAAATAGTCGTACAGCGAGACGCCGATGGCATCCACATCATGAATAAGATGCGCAGGGACCCAGGACTCTTCAATGGATACGGCGTCTTCATCCACATAGCGAATACGCTTAAGCAGAAAAACGTCACTGCCGGCGGTAATCGCCAGCTGCTGCGCCACCTCTTCCGGACACGGCACCACGCGTTTATTGACCCACAGCGTATCTGGTTTTTTTCCGCGTAACACCACCTGCTGAGAAAAGCCGCGCGCTTCTTTTAGCGAATACTCAAAGATATTGTTGATCTGCGTTCCGTAACCACGGGCGCGGGTCACTACCCCTTCTTCCTCCAGCGCCTGCATCGCTTTACGCACCGTAATGCGCGAAACGCCGGTCAGCTGGCTGAGATCGCGCTCACCAGGCAGAATATTGCCATGCTCGAGGATGCCGCTGCGGACAGCGTTCTTCACCGTTTGGGCGAATTTAAGATACAGCGGCGTGTTATCCGCCGCCGAAATGCGTTCATTCAGTTGCGCGATAAGCTGGGTATGCGCTTGTTCCATTTATCTTTTTCCTGACCGCTGAATCTTCAGCCAGTATACGCATTTATCCCTGTTACCACCACGCGTGGAAATGGTGTACCGGACCTATCCCCTCGCCCACTTCCAGGGAATCTGCCTGGGCCAGTGCCGCCGAGAGCCATATTTTGGCCTCCTGCACCGTATCGGCCCAGTTTGCATGACGCGGGCGTAGCGCAGCCAGCGCTGCCGACAGCGTACAACCGGTGCCATGGGTGTTTTTGGTCTTCACTCTTGGCGCGGTAAAGCGCTGCTCGCCCTCGCGAGTAAACAGCCAGTCAGGGCTTTGCGCGTCATCCAGATGACCGCCCTTCATCAGCACCGCCTCGCAGCCCAATGCCCGCAGAGCACGCCCCTGCGCCAGCATTTCCTGCTCCGTTTGGGCATGGCTTGTTTCGAGCAATGCGGCGGCCTCCGGCAGATTCGGGGTAATGATCGACACCTGCGGCAGCAGGCGAGTACGCAGTGTTTCTACCGCAGAGGAGGACAGCAGCGGATCGCCGCTTTTCGCCAACATCACTGTATCAAGCACCACATTTCGTACCTGAAAGCGGCGTAAACGCTCGGCGACCGCTTCCACAATATCCGTTTCTGCCAGCATACCGATTTTGGTGGTATCTATGCGTACATCGCTGAACACGGAGTCCAGTTGCGCGGCAACAAAATCAGGTTCGATCCGATAAACCGACTGCACACCGCGCGTATTTTGCGCCACCAGAGCCGTGATGACCGAGCAGCCATAGGCCCCGAGCGCAGAGAATGTTTTTAAATCCGCCTGAATACCTGCACCACCGCTGGGATCGGTTCCGGCAATTGTTAATGCGTTAATCCGTTTCATGCCAGCTCCTGCGCGTTCAGGTTATATAAAGCATCAAGGAATACAGGAATAAAGCTTCCTGGCCCTGTCGAGTGCTCAGTGGCGAATTCACCGGCCTGTTTCATCCAGCTACAGGCAGACGCGACGTTACTCAGCCGATCCCCCTGCAACGCACAGCTGGCAGCCACCACCGCCGACAGCGCACATCCGGTGCCAACGACACGCGTCATCAATGGATCGCCACCGCGAATACTCACGGTACGCTGGCCATCGGTAACGTAATCCACCTCCCCGGTTACCACTACGATGGAGGCGACCCGGCATGCCAGCGCCTGTGCCGCCGGCAGCGCAGCGGCTGCTGTGTCGGTGGTATCTACACCGCGCCCACCTCCGCGCATTCCCGCTAGCGCGAGTATTTCAGAGGCGTTACCGCGAATGGCAGCAGGCTGGAGCGAGAGCAAATCCAGGCAAAAACGACGGCGAAACTCCAGTGCCCCAACGGCAACGGGATCGAGCGTCCAGGGCGTATTCGCCCGCTGCGCCTGCTCGACCGCCGCACGCATAGCAATGGCGCGGCTCTCGGTCAGCGTACCGACATTAATCAGTACTGCATGGGCAACAGCCGCAAACTGGCTGGCTTCTTCGGGTTCAATCACCATCGCAGGTGACGCGCCCAATGCCAGAAGCGTATTGGCGGTAAAATTCTGCACGACCTCATTGGTCATACAATGCGTGAGCGGAGAAAGGGTTCTAAATTGCTGTAAGGCGTGGGCCGCGAGTGCGCGGCTGTGCAGGTCAGGCTGCATGGTTCAGCTCCTGCCCGCGTGAAAGAAGGGACACGAGCAGTGTCAGACTTCCCTACGCTGGCATTATCCAGATCAGGTGGTACGGGTATTTCTCAGCCTTCACAAGGAAGGGCACCCCGAGTCATTGTTACTTGTAAAACAATAAGTTATACATAAAGTATGTATCAAGATAGTGTAACCGGGTGTATAGAGCAGGTGCAAGGAGTTTCAATCAATTTCACAATTCATGCGCTCAATTTCTCTCCGATGAAGAAGAGACAATTAATATAGCTGCAATAAATAAAAGTCTGATAACGAAATTAGCTAATAAAATGAAGGTGACAATATTTAAATTTTTATTTTTCCATAATTACATTTTAACAACTCAGCCAATAGATTTTTAAAATAATTAAAAATGGGTTGAAAAGATTTGTTAACTCATTTTGAAGCCATCCCCCTTTATAACGACACTCATTCCTCTTTTCGGACAAGCCAATCGTTAGCTTTCTATTTAATTTAGGTGGGTAAATCACCTATTCAAAGATAACTTATCTACATGTAAACATTAAATAAAAAATACACACCCTAAAGCCATAGCCCCGGATGCTTTTTTGTGATCTCTGTTGTCATCTAAATCCTTGGCCTATCAGATAGTTATTTCACTTCACTAAAAAAGATTATGATTTAAAGATTAATCTGTATTGATTTATACCGATAACCGCGGTTAGGCTTTATATCAATCAAACACATTGATGTTTCATATGGATAAAAAGGTTTTTGTCTATACCTCTTAAGGTTAACATTAACATGACAAAAGGAGTGATTGTTTCCGCAATCGTTTCTTTATGCCTTGTAGCTCCAGGTGTATTTATCAGGTGATGTATAACATCGTCATTTCAAAAATGGCGGGTTAGTGTAATAATAATTAATTATAGGCTTGGAAATGAAGTATAATAAAATAATGATGATAGCTATCGTAGCAGGCGCTTTTTCACTTTCCGGTTGTAATCTGGAAAAACAATATCTTGATGATTGTGAAGCTAACGGCATTGATCGTACCGCGTGCTTTGAGCAATATCATGCTGATAATCGCGCCAACGCCGATCGTTATCAGACTTACACGGAGAATAGCCGTAAACTGGACGCGAAAAAACATTCTCATCATAACTAAGGTTTATCATGAAAACTAAATTAGCCCTGATTGCTCTTGTATGCTCTTTCGCCATTATGCCTGCCCATGCAATTAATGCACACTATCGCGCTCAATTAGAGCGTTCTGGTTGCACACAAGTTAGTGATGGTGATGGGACTTGTGATATTCACAAAACCAAAGCGCAAAATGCGAAGGCTAAATCAGGCTCTAACGCATTTACTGCTGATGCCGATCACGTACTAAATCAACCAATTTCTACCAGTGCTGAATATCTCCTTGCTAAAGGATGGAAACCTAATAACGGTTTATGGAAGAAACAAGGTTATGTACTCTCTCTTAAAGTTGAAGCCGATACAGTCGTAAAAGCCCAACTTTCCAAGGGGTAAACAATCATAAGGCGACTTCGGTCGCCTTTATTGATTGAAGATAGTAAAGATGCTGACATCTTGCGATGTCGTCCTGTGACTGCATCACAACAAACTGATGTAAATTGCAGAGCAGCAGCGGTATTGCTAAATTGCGGTTCAACGTTGCCGCCTGCTCGTACTTCATTTACACTTTTTACGAAATAACTGGAGTTCTCACAAAATAGTGCTTGTCAGATATCCTGTAAGCCCGGAATGATACACGACCGTTGTTGACGACCCGAATGAGTAGAGAGGATGGGTATGAAGAATAAAATGTTGCTGGGTGCACTGCTGCTCGTAACCAGCACCGTCTGGGCAGCGCCTGCCGCCATCGCAGCCCCTAAAGGCATCGATAAATATGAGCTGAGCGGCTTTATTGCTGACTTTACCCATTTCAAACCCGGTGACAAGGTTCCGCCCCTGTACCTCACCGAAGAATACACCATTAAGCAGTGGAACCTGCGTAACCTACCCGCACCGACGGCAGGCACCCACTGGACCTACATGGGTGGCGCGTATGTGCTGGTCAATGATGCCGATGGCAAGATCATCAAAGCCTACGACGGCGAGATTTTTTATCACCGTTAAAAAGCAAACCTCCCTCTTGCAAGAGGGAGGATAATATTATTACACTTTAATAAATTTTATTGGTCGGTATTTAATCATAGTTAATTCTGACATAAGCTGTTGCATTCAATTTTCCAGTTCGTATTTTCGCAACATCATAAACATAATACTTTGCAGTTACAGGAATTGTATACTGCTGCAGTAACTGCTCACCTTTTTTTATCTTTTTGATGATGGTCACATCAGGACTGTTCGATATAGAATTACCTGTTCGCAATAAGTGAATCCTGTTAGCAGTACCACTGCTTAACTCAAAACCGACACCATTATCCATCTTATCCTTTAAGATAAAATCACTGCCATCTAAAAGATCGTCACTGGACAAATAAACGGAAATACCACGCGTTGAATTATTTCCAATAGCATTATCACAATGAAGTGCTATTTGTGTACTTCCAGATAAGCTATTTACTGTTCCAACAGAGCGTAATTCAGCCCTTTGGACATCCGGTAGCACTAAAGGTGCTGTCACTATGGGAAGGCAAGTACTGTTTTTTGGAACAAAATTGAACGTAATATTTTCCTGAAAAGTCGCACCGCTCAGTTTGTTCACGCGATCAGATAGGCAGTTAAAAAAATCGCCAGAAAATAAACACATGAAAAAACTTAATACTACATTACTCGCATTTTTATCTGTAGAAGCAGTAACAGCCGAAGGTACTGTGATCGTTCCACCAATTACAGATGAATTCACCTGCGCGGTTGATTTTGTTAAATTTACCAAATAGCTCACTCTGGATGTGTTTTTTGTTTTTCCAAGTACCTCCTGTCCCGGAGTAAGCGTAACTGATACCTTAAACTTTATTGCACCATCATAAAAACCTATGACTTTATCATTAAGAGAAGATACATAATAAATTGTATCCTTATCATTATCACAGGATATTCCCGTAGGTTCCATCGTAAATGTTCTGCTGTAGATATCGGAAGCATTTTCTTCAAAATTAAAAATTTGAGTATGGGTTGTATACGAACCTTTATTAGAACATCCGGCATAAGCAAGATTAAAAAGTGATAAAAACATGCTCAGTATAATAATTAATTTTAATTTATACATCATAAACCTCACCGACAAATATAAACTTTACTTTCATCAATCGTTTTGCCGAAAGCGATTGAGCATGAAAGTCCCTGTTGTTTATCGACCGCCACTTTTATCTCCGATGGCACTTCATTGGTACGAATAAATAGCTGGCTCCCCTGACCTACCACACCAATATTGTGTCCGTGATTGTCTTCAACTTCATAACCAAACGTCAGCGGTGAGCCATCAGGACGTAGTGCCCGGATGTACCAGGGTTTGCGTTGGTCAGTATCAAACCTTGCTAGCACTACCGCTCCGCGATACGGAGCGGCGCTGCGACGATTTCCTTGTAGGTCGGTTTCACTGTTGGTATTGGAGACATCCAGCATCAGGTGGTTTTCACGATATGGCGTCAAGCCATCGTAAACGACCACGCCATTACGGTTGGTGGTACAGTATTTCTGCCCATTTACATACGCCCCTTCCAGACCCGGCGCGTGCATCACGGCAAACGTTTCCGATAGTCGGTTGGCTAAATTCACGCCCCCAGACCAGGCCACCAGCCCCCCGGAAATACTGCCGCCAGTTTGTGTATATTTAGACGACTGACTGTAGCTGCCGTTCAGTGTCGCAACTGGCGCATTCCACGTCAGATTACCGCCCGCCGTTGTCTCGCTGTCCTGTCGTTGATGGCTGAGGTTGACGCCATAGTTAAACTGATCGCGACTGCCTGCGGTGCCGGAAAGTCCGGTATTATTGGAGGCAAAACCATCATCATCAAAGGTGGTCGAGTTCGATACATATAGATGCCGGCGCGGAGCGCTAATATCATCTCCCCAATCGAATGGAATGGAGATAAAGACGTTAAAACGCTTATCTTCGTGATGATCCTCGTTGTAAGTCTGACTGGCTGAAAAAGTATAGCTAATCCGTTGCCAGCTATTAGAATAACTCAACTGATAATCTTTACTGTTGCCGCTACGCCCCCAGTAATCGCGCCACAGCGTACTGAGCGAAAACGAGCCCCAACCTTGCGGCAAAGACTGGCTGACGTTAGCCGAAAAACTGTTCTTACGACCAAAATCATTCTGATAATAGTCCGCGATGTCGTACACATCATTTTCATCACGATGATAACTGTTTTGATTATTTGCCCAAACGTGATCGTTAAAAGTGCGATAGTCTTTGGAAGAATAGCGATACGCCGCCAGACCAAAACGCGTGGCGGTTTGCGTCAAATATTTATTATAAGCAATCTGGTAGCTCTGCCCGTCAAACACATCACCGCTATCCTGCTTGCTGTGGGACTGGGTTGCATCAACGGAAATTGCTCCAATACGCGTATTCCAGCCCGTACCCAACGTAAACGCATTGTAGTTATCCGCCAGCATAGTACCGCCGTACAGCGTTAACAGATTATTCAGCCCATATTGGTAGCTCATCTGCGCAAAATCGGTCTGATTACTGGCCCCTTCAATATGGCTACGCCCGGCGGCAAAATCATATTTTGACACCCCTGGCTGCAGCATATTGGGCACCGCCGCATACGGCACCAGATAAGTTGTTACCGATCCGTCAGCCTCTTTGATACTGACGTCAAGATCAGCACCACCGCCTGCAAGCTGCAAATCAGCAATAGAGAACGGGCCAGGTGGAACCTCTTTCTGGTAAACGACAAAGCCGTTCTGTTCGATGGTGACCAGCGCGTTGCTTTGTGCAACCCCCTGAACCAACGGCGTAAAATTCTGCTTTGAGTTTGGCAGCATCTGCATATCGCGATACAACCGTACGCCACTAAAGCGCACCGCATCAAAAATATCCGATGAGGTATACATATCCCCGGCACGCAGAGTGCCCAAAATTTGCGGGATGCCGCGTTCCAGATACAGGGTATTACTTTTCCACTCCCCGCTGCTGTCATCAGTTTTGTTATAGCTGGCATCAGAATGCAACTGCCACCCCAGCAGATTTAACCCACTGGTAAAACGCACATAGGTACTTTTGCTGTTACCAGAATCCTTATAATCGCTGTAATACTGGCTGGCGTAGTACGAGGTATAAAAGGCATTGATGCCGCGATTCCAGTTTTCTGGAGGTACATAGCCATTCTCCAGTTCATCCACATAGGCCTGCGGGACGCTGAGATCCAGGCGAAACGTGCCGATATCCCAGGCATAACTGCCTCCTTGCACCGCCTGCTTCAAGCTTGGGCATTCATTCTTCTTGTCCAACGCTTGTATATTTATCCCCAGACGCGTTAATGCGTCGCGAGATAAACAGGTGTCATCCGGGTTATCCTTAACGATGATGTCATACTTGCCACGCCACTGTTTATTGACATAGATATCGATGTCATATTGCCCGGATAACGGTTGATTTTCATCGAGGCGGAAATCGGAAACTTTCTCCCCCTTCATTCCACCCATCATAAAATTTGTATCAAACGTTTCTTCTGTGGCATGGGCATCAATGCCGAGTAGCAACAGCAATACCGCCGAAGCAATCGGAGTCATCCTTAACATAATCAGCTCCTGTTATTTTAGGCTGACGTTATCGCTAATATAATTACCGTGGTCGTCAATAATAGTTATTTTATACTGATTAGCATTCGCACTTTTTAATGTCACATCTGCACTGGAAAGTGGTGCAAGCATAATGCTTTCGTTATTTATTTTAACATCATTAGCTTTTACTTCCGTCACCGTGACCCAGTTAGCGGCATCATTCTTAATGGAATAAATACTGCCGCTACGTTTCATAGACAGTTTTTGAAACGTAAGCTTATTAACTGGTGAGATACCTTTAGGTCGATAAAATAGTTTAATCCTATTCTGCATCGCGAACTTGAGTACATTTTTTCCTACACTATCAGGACTGTTCGGAGGAATATCAAGTACATTGAGGTAAAAAAGACTCTCTTTATTATTGGGCAACATATTGGGCACTTTTTTAATTTTCAACTGCTGGCCTGAGTTGGCCGCTACTTTAGCAACCGGAGGAGTCAGCAGAAAAGGGACCTGGATCTTTTCTGGTGGTAGAGACATATCACCATCATCAATCCATGACTGTACCAGCGAAGAACGTTCTCCCTGGTTCATTAGTTGCACCAGCACTTCATTTTTTTCCGCAGGATAGATAATACGTGTACCATAAATCACAATTCCCGCATGCGCTGGCAGGACTATAGACGATATAAACAAAACGAGGAGTCCTTTCATTTTTTCACCCCTTAATATTTCTAAACACCGGCGGCACTGCCGCCGGTAATTATATCAATCAGTAACAACAGTTAAAGTAACTGCTGAACTTACAGCTCCTTTAGTAACACTACTTCCTGACTGAGCATATTGGGCAGTGAAATCAAGCTGGTAGGTTTTATCAGTTATTTTTTCAATTGCAGAGTGTTACCAGGTTTAACCCGTTTAGCCTCATCGGCCGTTCCCCCTAAATAAACTGCAAATCCTACACCAGTAGCATCATCAGTACCAGTAAGTGAATTATGTGTAATATCATTACTATCAAATTCACTTTTTGATAATGACAACTTAGGTACATCTTCATTATCACAAACAATAATTAATGGTGTACTGGTACTATTTTTAACTCCTGTATAGACATACCCTGCATTTTTTCCAGTAAACACATCACTACCAATTTCGTTCATATCAATGCTGGTGGTGTTTTTATCATTCTGGAAATGGCAAGTCGTCCCTGTAATTCTACCATTAATATTCAATATGCCAGAATCGGTATCAGCAGCAAAAGCCCCAGCGCTCATAAATACAGCAGACAGTACAGCAGCAGAAATAATTGAACGTTTCATAGTATCTTCCTTAATGAATTAATTTCTATTTGTTAAGAGGTTCAACTCTTGAAATTAAATTCGCACACAAGAAACGTTACCGCAATGTAAACACCTTGTTTTATTGATTTAAAACAAGTTATAAACAGCAATATAATTACAACAAATAAGTAATGGCGAATACTATTTTTGCATTTAATAAATTAGCGTAATTAATCATTCGACATTATTCGTGAAGACAATAAAAAAGCACTAATCATTCATAATCATGATTAGTGCTTAATAGTAATTTCCGTATATTAATCGTAACGGCTTAACACTATTTGCCGAGTGGCATCCCTTCCCAGGGGCACAAGCTCGGTCACCACGCCTCTTACAGGATGAGACGCAACCTCGTGGAGGTCAGGAGTTAAGGTTACGATACCACAGCGTTGCTGCACTTTATTGTTAACAACATCAGCGCTACACGTCGGTTCAGTCACCCTGCCACTGATGGTTAATGTGGCGCTATCTGAAGCGAAGGCAGACGAACTCATTCCATAAGCCAGAGTAATAAGTCCCAACAATAAACCAATTTTCATTGCATTCATTATTCCTGTATGGGTGGAAAACAGCGCATTCGCCGTCGGTCCGGTTAATTATGGGTTAACTTCCTTGCTAAAACCAATTGAGATTGTAGATTAATTGGTTTTATTTGATCAATTATAATGATGCATTGAGGTGATTTATTCGGAAAAAGACATGAATTATACAGGCAGGATAAACAATATTACGAAGTCTTTTCACTCTAAGTATTCACCGCATCAATAATACATTGATGCGGTGAATATCTGTAACACTATAAATTACACCGCGCGGAAGGCAATTTCGCCCGGAATAACTTCACCCTGCCAGTACAGCTGTGCGGCGATACGTCCTGCCAGGTCACGGTAAATCGCCGTGAATTCGCTGTCAGGACGGCTAATAACCGTTGGCGTACCGCGATCGAGATCTTCACGCAGTGAAATGTGCAGAGGCATTTGTCCCAGCAGTTGAGTACGATATTGCTCCGCCAGCTTCTGCGCGCCACCGGTGCCAAAGATTGGCTCATGATGACCACAGTTGCTGCAGATATGCATACTCATGTTCTCGACGATACCCAGAACCGGCACTTCCACCTTCTCGAACATCACAATCCCTTTTTTGGCATCGATAAGCGCAATGTCCTGCGGTGTGGTTACTACAACCGCCCCCGTTACCGGGATGTTCTGCGCCAGCGTCAGCTGAATGTCACCGGTGCCCGGCGGCATATCCAGGACCAGATAATCGAGATCTGGCCATAACGTTTCTTGCAGCATCTGCAGCAGCGCTTTACTGGCCATCGGGCCGCGCCACACCATGGCGTTATCGTCGGTGACAAGATAACCAATGGAGTTGGTTGCCAGGCCATGAGACATAATCGGCGCCATATGGGTGCCGTCCGGTGAGGTCGGGCGCTGATTTTCTGCACCGAGCATCGTCGGGATAGACGGGCCATAAATATCGGCATCGAGAATACCGACCTTCGCCCCTTCCGCAGCAAGCGCCAGCGCCAGGTTAACGGCGGTTGAGGATTTCCCTACCCCACCTTTACCGGAACTGACGGCAATGATGTTTTTCACACCGTTGATGCCCGGCTGGTTTTTCACGCGTTTCAGCGTCGCAATATTGTGCGACAGCTTCCAGTCAATGGCTTTCGCGCCGGTGATACGCAGTAGATCGGCACTGCATTGCTCTTTTAATACTTCAAACGCGCTGTGCCAGACGAACGGCATCACCAGCTCAACGTGCAGCGTGTCATCCATCCAGGCGACATGGTGCAACGCTTTTAGCGTCGTCAGATTATGTTTCAGGGTTGAATGTTGAAAATTCGCCAGCGTCCCGGCGACCATAGCGCGCAGGGTTTCTGGTGATTTGGCCTGGGATTGTGCGTTCATCCCGACTCCTTTTTGTTGTTCTGAAAGACGATTGTCACCAGCTAGTTTACTCCAACCGCGACAATTATTCATTTACGGATAAATGCCCTTATCACTTGGCGCAGTAATTACCATTTTGGTACTATCAAAGCCCTTTTCACTACAAAAGAAGTAATTGCCCACTATGACTCAAGTCGCGAAGAAAATTCTGGTAACGTGCGCGCTGCCGTACGCCAACGGCTCCATCCACCTCGGCCATATGCTGGAGCACATCCAGGCTGATGTCTGGGTCCGTTACCAGCGAATGCGCGGCCACCAGGTAAACTTCATCTGCGCGGACGACGCACACGGTACGCCAATCATGCTGAAGGCTCAGCAGCTTGGCATTACACCAGAGCAGATGATCGGTGAAATGAGTCAGGAGCATCAGACTGATTTTGCAGGGTTTGATATCAGCTACGACAACTACCACTCCACGCACAGCGATGAGAACCGGGAGCTGTCCGAGCTTATTTACACGCGCCTGAAAGAAAACGGTTTTATTAAAAACCGCACGATCTCCCAGCTGTACGACCCGGAAAAAGGCATGTTCCTGCCGGACCGTTTCGTTAAAGGCACTTGCCCGAAATGTAAGGCTGCGGATCAGTACGGCGATAACTGCGAAGTGTGCGGCGCGACCTACAGCCCAACCGAACTTATCGAGCCGAAGTCCGTGGTGTCTGGCGCGACGCCGGTCATGCGTGACTCCGAACACTTCTTCTTTGACCTGCCGTCATTCAGCGAAATGCTGCAGGCATGGACGCGCAGCGGCGCGTTGCAGGAACAAGTTGCGAACAAAATGCAGGAGTGGTTTGAATCCGGCCTGCAGCAGTGGGACATTTCCCGCGACTCACCGTACTTCGGTTTTGAAATCCCGAATGCGCCAGGCAAATACTTCTATGTCTGGCTGGATGCGCCGATTGGCTATATGGGCTCGTTCAAAAACCTGTGTGACAAGCGCGGCGATACCACAAGCTTTGATGAATACTGGAAAAAAGATTCTGACGCCGAGCTGTATCACTTCATCGGTAAAGATATCGTTTATTTCCACAGCCTGTTCTGGCCTGCCATGTTGGAAGGCAGTAACTTCCGTAAACCGACTAACCTGTTCGTCCACGGTTATGTGACGGTGAACGGCGCGAAGATGTCAAAATCTCGCGGAACCTTCATTAAAGCCAGCACCTGGCTGAAGCACTTTGATGCCGACAGCCTACGCTATTACTACACGGCGAAGCTTTCTTCACGTATCGATGACATCGACCTGAACCTCGAAGATTTTGTTCAGCGCGTTAACGCCGACATCGTCAACAAAGTGGTCAACCTGGCGTCCCGTAACGCGGGCTTTATCAGTAAGCGTTTTGACGGCGTACTGGCAGCTGAACTGGCCGATCCGGCACTGTACAAGACCTTTACCGACGCCGCTACAGTGATTGGCGAAGCGTGGGAAAGCCGCGAGTTCGGTAAAGCCATTCGTGAAATTATGGCGCTGGCCGACGTGGCTAACCGCTACGTTGACGAACAGGCTCCGTGGGTTGTCGCCAAACAAGAAGGCCGTGACGCCGATCTGCAGGCGATTTGCTCCATGGGTATTAACCTGTTCCGCGTCCTGATGACCTACCTGAAACCGGTTCTGCCAACGTTGAGCGAGCGTGTCGAAGCATTCCTGAACAGCGAACTGACCTGGGATGCCATCCAGCAGCCGCTGCTCGGCCACAAGGTCAACACCTTCAAAGCGCTGTACAACCGCATCGACATGAAACAGGTTGAAGCCCTGGTTGAAGCATCAAAAGAAGAAGTGAAAGCGGCTGCCGCACCGGTTACCGGCCCGCTGGCGGACGACCCAATTCAGGAAACCATCACCTTTGACGATTTTGCCAAAGTTGACCTGCGCGTGGCATTGATCGAAAACGCCGAGTTCGTTGACGGCTCCGACAAACTGCTACGCCTGACCCTGGATCTGGGCGGTGAAAAACGTAATGTCTTCTCCGGCATCCGTTCAGCCTACCCTGACCCGCAGGTGCTGATTGGCCGCCAGACCATTATGGTGGCTAACCTGGCACCGCGTAAAATGCGCTTCGGCATTTCTGAAGGTATGGTGATGGCCGCCGGCCCTGGCGGGAAAGATATCTTCCTGTTAAGCCCTGACGAAGGCGCCAAACCTGGCCAACAGGTGAAATAAACAAAAAAAGCCGGATTATTATCCGGCTTTTTTTTGCCCGTTAGCGCTACGCATGCACGGACCTGCGGGTATTAAATCACGCTTTCGTGTGATGTACCCGGTGAGTCAAACCACGCAGGAAATAACGTAAAAACTGGTCTCCACACTCGCGGTAGTTTTTATGTTCCGGCGCACGCATCATGGCGGTAATTTCCGGCATCGACACGCGGAATTTCTGCTCGGTCATAATGGCCAGAATATCATCGGTTTTCAGTGAAAAGGCGATACGCAGCTTTTTCAGCACCGTATTGTTGTTCACCCGACGCTCAAGCGCCAGTTCCGGCGCCGAATCATCTTTACCGCGCAGATGGTAGATCAGGCCGTTTAAAAAACCGGAGAGAATGATGTCCGGGCAACGAATAAACCCGTCTTCATCTTCTTTCGTCATCCAGGTGTCGAAACCTGCGGCGGTGGATTCCATGTCAGCAAGCGCAAGGATCCGCACCATGTCGTTATTGTTCGCTTTCAGGGTGTAGCGCAGGCTACGAAGAATGTCGTTACTTAGCATAGAGCCTTCAACTGTCGGTGATGCAATGGCGCGCAGTGTACCAGTTTTACAGACCAATCGCCTCTTTTAGGCTTTTAAGATAACGGCGGCTCACCGGCACGGTCAGGCCGTTACGTAAAATCAACTCGGCCTGGCCGTTATCTTCCAGGCGAATCTCCTGCAGCTGCGCCATGTTCACCAGGAATTGTCGATGGCAGCGCAACAGCGGCGTGCGGCTCTCCAGCGTTCTCAGCGTAAGCTCGGTAAAGCCTTCTTTGCCGTCGCTGCTGGTGACAAAAACGCCGCTCATGCGGCTACTGACAAACGCAACATCGTCCATTTGCAGCAGATAAATGCGGCTGTGACCGGAACACGGAATAAATTTTAGCGCCTGCTGGTTTTCCGGCAGCACCGACACATCCTGCTTCGTGCGCTCCTGGCGTAAACGGATCAGCGTTTTCTCCAGCCGGGTTTCTTCAATCGGCTTGAGCAAATAATCAAAGGCATGCTCTTCAAAGGCTTTCACCGCATACTCATCAAATGCGGTGAGAAAAACAATATACGGACGGTGTTCAGGATCGAGCATGCCCACCATTTCCAGACCGCTAATACGTGGCATCTGGATATCGAGAAACAGCACATCAGGGCGCAATTTATGCACCGCGCCGATGGCCTCAACGGCATTCGAACATTCCCCCACAATCTCAATGTCGCTTTGCTCCTGCAACAGGATCCGCAGATTTTCCCGCGCTAACGGTTCGTCATCCACAATCAACACTTTGATCATGCCAGTTCCTCCAGGGGAAGTCGTAAAGTGATTCGGGTAAAGAGGTCAGGTTCACACACTACGCTGATGCCAAAATCATCGCCAAACCGTTCACGTAGTCGCTTATCCACCAGATTCATCCCCAGCCCGCTGGCCTCGGTTGTCGGCAGATACAGGCCGGCATTATCTTCGATATCCAGCATCAGATACTGCCCTTCTCGCCGGGCGGTAATGGAGACTTCACCGGTATCAAGTAGCTGAGAGGTGCCGTGCTTAATCGCATTCTCGACAATGGGCTGCAACGTAAATGCTGGCAATTGCTGATGCGAAAGTTCATCCGGTACCGTTAAAGTGACCTGCAGGCGCGACTGAAAGCGCGCCTTTTCAATTTGCAGATAGGCGTTAACGTGTTCAATTTCATCTGCCAGCGTCACAATTTCTGACGGCCGTTTGAGGTTTTTGCGAAAGAAGGTCGACAGATATTGCACCAACTGACTGGCCTGCTCGCTGTCGCGGCGAATCACCGCTTTAATGGTATTGAGCGCATTAAACAGAAAATGGGGATTCACCTGCGCATGCAGAAGCTTAATTTCTGACTGCGTGAGCATCGCTTTTTGCCGTTCATATTGCCCGGCAAGGATCTGCGCTGACAGCAACTGCGCAATCCCTTCGCCAAGCGTGCGGTTGATCGAACTAAATAAGCGGTTTTTGGCTTCATACAGTTTGATGGTCCCCATCACCCGCTGGTTTTCACCACGCAAAGGGATCACCAGCGTCGAGCCTAATTTGCAGTGCGGATGCAGTGAGCAGCGGTAAGGTACCTCGTTGCCGTCGGCATACACCACTTCGCCGGTATCAATCGCTTTTTGGGTATAAGAGGATGAAATCGGCCTACCTGGCAGATGATGGTCGTCACCAATTCCGGTAAAGGCCAGCAGCTTATCGCGATCGGTTATCGCCACTGCACCAATGTCCAGCTCCTCATACAGTACCTGGGCCACCTTCATGCTGTTAACCTCGTTAAACCCCTGGCGCAATATGCCTTCCGTTGAGGCGGCAACTTTTAGCGCAGTGGCTGAAAACGCCGAGGTGTATTTTTCGAACATGGCCCGTTTGTCGAGCAAAATACGCATAAATAAGGCTGCACCCACGGTATTGGTGACCATCATCGGCGCGGCAATATTGCTCACCAGATGCAGCGCATTATCAAAGGGACGCGCAATCAATAAAATGATCAGCATCTGCACCAGTTCGGCAAAAAAGGTGATCGCGCCCGCCGTCAGCGGGCTAAAGACTTTATCAGTGCGACCGCGGCGGGTCAGTACGCTGTGTACCAACCCGCCGAGAAGTCCTTCAACAATGGTCGAGATCATGCAGCTCAGCGCGGTCATTCCGCCCATCGAATAACGATGCAGGCCGCCAGTCAACCCGACTAGCCCCCCAACCACCGGGCCGCCAAGCAAGCCACCCATCACCGCGCCAATCGCACGGGTGTTGGCAATGGAGTCTTCAATATGCAGCCCCAGGTAGGTACCCAGAATGCAAAAGATGGAAAAGGTGACGTAGCAAAGGAGTTTGTGCGGCAGCCGGATAGTGACCTGCATCAGCGGGATAAATAAACGCGTTTTGCTCATTAACCACGCAATAACAAGAAACACGCACATCTGCTGTAGCAGCAGCAACACCAGATTAAACTCGTACATACCCGCCAACCACAGTCTTCTTAAAAGCGCGTAACATACATGGGCTGCGCGTAACTTTCTTTGAACTGTTGCAAAAAATGAGGAATTTGTGAGAACGGTCACTCAAAAGCGTGGGTATGACTACAAAATCACCCATTCCGTGAGCAAAAAACAGACAAAACTACCTGGTTCGCAAAAGAGCGTCTAAAGTAAAACTGGGACCTCGCGAGCAAGAGTGAGACAACAAATGGCGCTTTACACCATCGGTGAAGTGGCTTTGCTTTGTGATATTAACCCTGTCACTTTACGTGCGTGGCAGCGGCGATATGGATTACTGAAACCGCAGCGCACAGACGGCGGTCATCGTTTGTTTAACGACGCGGACATCGACAGGATCCGCGAGATCAAACGCTGGATAAACAACGGTGTGCAGGTCAGTAAGGTTAAAATGTTGCTCAGCAATGAGAGCATTGATGTGCACAACGGCTGGCGCGAGCAGCAAGAAACGCTGTTGAGCTATTTGCAAAGTAATAATTTGCATAGTCTGCGATTGTGGATCAAAGAACGTGGCCAGGATTATCCCGCCCAGACGCTGAACACCCATCTGTTCATTCCGCTGCGGCGACGCCTGCAATGTCAGCAACCTATTCTTCAGGCACTGCTCGGCATTCTTGACGGCGTGCTGATTAACTACATTGCGATTTGCCTCGCCTCAGCCCGTAAGAAACAAGGTAAAGACGCGCTGGTCGTCGGCTGGAATATTCACGATACCACCCGGCTATGGCTGGAGGGCTGGGTCGCCAGCCAGCAAGGATGGCGGGTTGACGTACTGGCTCACTCGCTCAATCAACTGCGACCGGAACTGTTTGAAGGCCGGACACTTCTGGTGTGGTGCGGCGATAACCAGACGGCCGCTCAACACCAACAATTAACCGAGTGGCGTGCGCTAGGCCACGATATTTATCCACTCGGTATTTAATATTCCATTAACAAACGTGTACAATCCTTTTATATACCATAAGGAGTACATCATGAGCGCAGCTAAAATCGGCGTGATCACCCTCTTCCTGTTGATGGCCATCGGAGGAATCGGCGGTGTGATGCTTGCAGGCTATACCTTTATTTTACGTGCCGGGTAAGGTGTTGCGCGACTCGCTCAAACCCGCGATCGACAATGATGGCCGCCAACGCGACCAGAAGCGCCCCCTGTATCACATAGGCAGTATTAAACCCGCTCAGCCCGATGATTATCGGCGTACCCAGCGTGTTTGCCCCCACAGTTGAGGCGATCGTGGCGGTGCCAATGTTAATAATCACCGACGTGCGAATACCAGCCAGAATAACCGGCGCGGCCAGCGGCAGCTCCACTTTGCGCAGCCGTTGACCGCTGCTCATCCCCATTCCACTGGCAACATCCAGCACGCTGGCTGATATCCCGCCCAGACCCGCCAGCGTCGCCTGTAAAATCGGTAACACGCCGTACAAGATCAGCGCGATGATGGCCGGCTGTGGACCAAACCCCATCACCGGAACAGCGATGGCCAGCACGGCGACCGGCGGAAAAGTTTGCCCCACGGCGGCAATGGTTTCCACCAGCGGTCTGAATTCAGTTCCCCATGAACGCGTGACCACGATCCCCGCCCCCATGCCAATGATCACCGCCACCAGGCTCGAGATCCCCACCAGGCTAAAATGGGCCAACGCCAGCGCCAGAAAACTCTCCTGCTGATAAACCGGTCGCGGCAGCTGCGGGAACAGCGCGCTAAACAGCGCCTGGCTATGAGGCAACCCTGCCAGCAGCAGCAGAAAACAGATAACCAGCCACAACAGCGGATCAGTCAGACGTTTCACGGTGCGGCCTCGGTGAGAGTAAATCCTGAAAATGGAGCGTCCCGCAGGCTCCGCCCTTTGCATCAACCACCGGCAGAACATCGCACCCCCGCGCCACAAAAATAGAGAGCGCATCGCGCAGTGTCATCTCGTCAACCAGCGGCTCGCCGCTGAGCTGCTCATGGCGGCGGGTAAAATCACCGACAGTGCGCAGCGCCAGCAGCCGAACACCCAGTTCGCTGCGGCCAAAAAAGGTGTGTACGAAGTCGTTAGCCGGTGCTGTGAGCATCGATAGCGGCGTGCCTTGTTGCACCACCTGACCTGCGTCCATCAGCACCAGGTGTTCCGCCAGCCTCAGCGCTTCGTCAATATCATGGGTAACCAGCACAATGGTGCGTCCCAACAGCCGGTGAATGCGGGTCATCTCCTGCTGCAACGCGTTGCGCGTTACCGGATCCAGCGCACCAAAAGGTTCATCCATCAGCAGCACCTGGGGATCGGCGGCCAGCGCACGCGCCACTCCCACCCGCTGTTGTTGCCCACCGGAAAGCTGATGAGGATAACGATGACGCAACCCCTCTTCCAACCCCAGCAACGCCATCAGTTCATCTGTTCGGTCATCAATACGTGAACGCGACCACTTCTGCAGCTGCAATACGGTGGCAATGTTCTGTGCAACGGTCCAGTGCGGAAACAGTCCAATAGACTGAATGGCGTATCCCATCCGTCGTCTTAATTCCAGTACCGGCAGGCTGCGGATCTCATCGCCAGCAAAGCGAATCGTCCCGCTATCATGCTCCACCAGACGGTTAATCATTTTGAGCGTGGTGGACTTCCCCGACCCCGACGTACCAATCAAGACGGAAAAGCTGCCTTCGCGAAAATGCAGATTGAGATCGTTGACCGCGTGTTGTTGGCCAAAGGTTTTACAGACATGGCTAAATTCAATCATCAACGGTCACCTTCAGCAGAGCTAAACCTAAATCAAACAGGGCATCGATCAGCACCGCCAGCACCACCACCGGGACGACACCCAGTAGCACTAAATCGACGGCACTGCTGAGCAATCCCTGAAAAACCAATGCGCCAAATCCCCCCGCGCCAATCAGTGCGGCAATAACGGCCATCCCCACCGTCTGCACCATCACGACACGTAAACTGCGCAAGAAGACCGGTAACGCCAGCGGGAGTTGTACCGCACAAAAGCGCTGACGCGAGCTCATTCCCATTGCCCGGGCGCTTTCCAGCACATCAAGAGGAACCTGGTTCAGCCCCGCCACCACGCCGCGCACCAGCGGCAGTAGCGCGTACAGCACCAACGCAATCAGCGCAGGGGCCAGCCCGGTTCCGGCAATGCCCAATGCACGTAACCAGGGAAAATGCTGAACCAGCCCGGCAAGCGGGGCAATCAGCAGGCCAAACAGCGCCACGGAAGGAATGGTCTGGATAATATTCAGTACGGCAAATACCGGCCCCTGGCGCGACGTAGAGAAGGCGCACCAGATGCCCAACGGGATGCCAATCACCAGCGCTGGCAGCACGGTTCCAAGCAGGATAGTCAGATGTTGCGCCAGCGCATCGTCGAAGACATCCTGACGATTGGCATACTCTTTGAGCAGCGAAAGGTCGTTGAACATCCCGGTCAGCAGCAGCGCAACGGGGACGATGGCAATGTGCATATGCAGTAACCAGCGCCACAGTGGCCTCGCGGTGAGACGACGAATCGCGTCGCTGAGCGCCAGCAGCATCAGTCCCAGCCCAAGCCAGAATCCGCTACCCAGACTGGTTCTCGCCAGCGGACTTCCCGTCTGCGCCAGCCCGCTTGCCGTTTTACCGGCGGCAATCAACGCCGCTATCAGCAGCAGTTGCACTACGATCAGGGTTAACACGTTGCCGGCGCGACCGGGGATAAAACACAGCGCCACCAGTAGCAGAAACATCGCCGCCAGCCCCCACGCAAAACCGGGCCAGAGTTCCCAGAGTTGTCGACCTTCGCCAGAGACCAGACGATTGGGGGCATAACTGATGAAAGGCAGCGCGGCTGCCGCCATTAGCAGAAATACCAGCAGCAACAGCACTCGATTAACAGACATCGTTGATACAACACTCACCTGATGCAAACTCCGTTACTTCACCCATCCTTTTTGCTTCAGGTAATCTGCTGCGACTTTTTTCGCATCCAGCCCTTCAACGGCGATACTGGCATTAAGCTGTTGTAGCGTTTTTTCATCGAGACTGGCAAAGACCGGCTGCAGCCATTCCGCCATTTGTGGGTAGGCCTGCAGTACTGATTCACGCACCACTGGCGCAGGAGCATAGATCGGCTGGACACCTTTTGGATCGCTGAGCGTTTGCAGTCCCAGCGCCGCAACAGGGCCGTCGGTCCCGTAGGCCATCGCGGCATTGACGCCTGAGGTTTGCTGCGCAGCGGCTTTAATGGTCACCGCCGTGTCTCCCCCTGCCAGCGATAAAAGCTGATTTTGATTGAGCGTAAAGCCATAAGCTTTTTCAAACGCAGGCAACGCATCTGCACGTTCGATAAACTCTGCCGAGGCGGCCAGTTTGAACGTGCCGCCGTCTTTCAGGTAGCGTCCCAGGTCAGCCAGCGAAACGAGCTTATTCTTTTCGGCGACATCCTGACGGAGGGCAATGGTCCAGGTGTTATTAGCGGGCGCAGGCGTTAGCCAGACCAGTTTGTTCTGTTCCGCATCCAGTTTTTTGACTTTTTCATAACCGGCCTGCGCATTTTTCCACGCCGGGTCATTTTCATCTTTAAAGAAGAAAGCCCCGTTTCCGGTATATTCCGGGTAAATATCCAGTTCGCCGGAGGTGATGGCCCCGCGCACCACTGGCGTGGTTCCCAACTGGACTTTATTGACGGTTTTCACGCCGTGGCTTTCAAGCACCTGCAAAATCATATTGCCGAGCAGCGCCCCTTCCGTATCAATTTTTGATCCCACCGTGACGGGTGATGCGGCCTGCAGGGGTAAGCTCATCGCGGCAAACAGCGCCAGCGAGCCCGCCCAGACCTTTGAGATTATCATGCTGCTCTCCTCATCCTTTGACTGTCCTTTTCAGGACATAGAGGGAAAAGCATAGTCGAAAAATCTGACCTTAACCTGGCAATTGAGGGGTAACGGAGGGAAGGATTAGCAGTAACTCGGTGATAAATATAAAAAGACCGGCAAAACCTCAGGGGCTTTGCCGGTGGGGATGAATCTATGGACCTGACACGTGTGGAGCCATCAGGTCTGACGCAAATTCACCTGATCATTACAGCAGTTCAAACTCGCCCTGCTTCACTCTGGCAGAATCTACGCCGATAAAGACGTTGAATTTGCCCGGTTCCACATCGTATTGCATACGCTGGTTCCAGTATTTCAACGCCTCAATATCAATCGGGAAACTGACCGTTTGCGTCTCGCCCGGTTTGAGATTCACCTTCTCAAATCCTTTCAGCTGTTTGACAGGACGACTCATGGAAGCGGTCACATCCTGTAAATACATCTGAATCACCGTCGCTCCTTCGCGTTTGCCGGTGTTAGTGACCTGCACGCTGGCGGTGACCGTTCCATCACGCTTCATCGTCGGTGCAGAAAGCTTCACATCAGAAACGGTAAAGGTGGTGTAGCTCAGACCATAGCCAAAGGGATACAGCGGGCCGTTGGCTTCGTCAAAGTAGCGTGAGGTGTATTTGTTCGGCTTATCGGCGTTATACGGACGACCGGTATTCAGGTGGCTGTAATAGACCGGGATCTGCCCGACAGAGCGCGGGAAAGACATCGGCAGTTTACCTGACGGGTTGTAATCGCCAAACAGGACATCGGCAATGGCGTTGCCGCCTTCCGTCCCGGCAAACCAGGTTTCCAGAATCGCGTCGGCCTGCTGGTCTTCTTTCACCAGCGCCAATGGACGCCCGTTCATCAGCACCAGCACCAGCGGCTTGCCGGTGGCTTTCAGCGCGGTAATCAGGTCACGCTGGCTTTGCGGAATCGTGATATCGGTCCGGCTGGAGGCTTCATGCGCCATACCTTGCGCTTCACCGACCACAGCGACCACCACATCAGACTGCTGCGCGGCCTTGACCGCTTCATCAATCATGGCCTGCGGCGAGCGTGGGTCGACTTTCACCGCCTCTTCATACAGATTGAGGAAGTCGACAATGCCTTTATCGTTAGTGATATTCGCCCCTTTGGCGTACACCACTTTGCCCTTATCGCCGAGCGCATTTTTAATGCCCGTCAGCACCGTCACTGACTGTTCGGCAACGCCTGCTGCCGACCAACTGCCCATCACATCACGCTTGCTGTCCGCCAGTGGTCCCACGACTGCCACAGTCCCCGATTTCTTCAGCGGTAACGTTTCCAGGCGGTTTTTCAGCAGTACCAGACTTTCGCGGGCAACGTCACGCGCGTCTTTACGGTGTAAACGGCTTTCCGCGTTGGTGTCCTGCGGGTCAGTCTCTTTGGCCCCCAGATGGCTGTACGGATCGTTAAACAGCCCCATATCATATTTGACGTTCAGCACATGACGCGCGGCATCGTCCAGTTCAGCCATCGTCACCTTACCTGACTTAATCAGGCCCGGTAGATACTTACTGTAATACTCATCGCTCATGCTCATGTTAATGCCGGACTTGATCGCCACGCGCACCGCGTCTTCCGGATCGGAGGCGGTACCATGTTTGATCAACTCTTTAATCGCGCCGTGATCGGAAACGGTAATCCCTTTAAAGCCCCACTCATCGCGCAGCACATCTTTCAACAGCCAGGCGTCAGAGGTTGCAGGGGTGCCGTTCAGCGAGTTAAGACCGACCATCACCGCCCCGCTCCCGGCGTCTAACCCGGCTTTGTACGGTGGCATATAGTCGTTAAACAACCGCTGCGGACTCATATCCACGGTGTTGTACTCTTTTCCGCCTTCTACCGCGCCATAGGCGGCGAAGTGTTTGACGCTGGTCATCACCGAATAGCGATCG
Source organism: Citrobacter sp. KH_055_1 (assembly GCF_057838705.1). Classification (NCBI taxonomy): domain Bacteria; kingdom Pseudomonadati; phylum Pseudomonadota; class Gammaproteobacteria; order Enterobacterales; family Enterobacteriaceae; genus Citrobacter; species Citrobacter sp. KH_055_1. Next base: position 1,703,326 of record NZ_CM174473.1, on the reverse strand, counting down.
GCCGGGCTTTTACCCTGCATCGCTTCGACCATGGTTTTACCCATCGTGGCAGTCAAATAGGTATCTTCCCCGAAACCTTCTGAGGCGCGTCCCCAGCGCGGATCGCGCGAGACATCAACCATTGGCGCCCAGGTCATATTCAGGCCATCGTCTGCGGCTTCATAGGCAGAAACGCGCCCCACCGTTCTGACCGCATCCAGATTAAACGATGACGCCAGACCGAGGCTTATCGGGAACACGGTGCGCTGACCGTGCAGTACGTCATAGGCGAAAAAGAGAGGGATTTTCAGGCGGCTGAGTTCCATCACCTGATCCTGCATTTTACGGATATCCTCGCGGGTAACGGTGTTAAAAATCGCCCCAACCTGCCCGTCTTTGATCATCTCACGGATGGCTTCTTTCGGGTTATCCGGCCCGACGCTTATCAAACGTAATTGGCCGATCTTCTCATCGACGGTCATCTGTTTGAGTAAATCGGTAACAAATGCATCCCGTGCTTCAGGGGTCAGAGGATGGTTACCAAACAAGGAGTCCGCCAGCGCTGGCTGCAACGCCAGGCTCACCGCGATACCTACAGAACAAAGCCATTTCATGTTGATTCTCTCTTTATTTTTTCCCGACGAGGCAGCGAAAATATAACAAAAACCGCAGTTTGCCGTAAGCCTAAACGGGAGAGATAAAGAAAGCTAAGGTTATTCTCCTAATTTTGAAATCCGGGATGAATGATGCACAGCCAATTCAGAGACAACCTGAATGAGAAAGCGTATTGTCATACAGAGCGCTATGCTTGTTTCTGATATTTTTGCCCACCACAAGGAGTGGAGAATGTCTTCCATTACAACAACCGATAATAAAGCGTTGCTTAACGAACTGGCCCGTCTGGTGGGTCATTCGCACCTGCTTACCGAACCGTCTAAAACGGCCCGCTATCGCAAGGGCTTCCGCTCAGGTCAGGGCGAGGCGTTAGCCGTTGTCTTTCCTGGCTCATTGCTGGAACTGTGGCGTGTGCTGAACGCCTGCGTCGTCGCCGACAAAATTATCCTGATGCAGGCCGCCAACACCGGGCTAACCGAAGGCTCTACGCCCAGCGGCAATGACTACGATCGCGAGATTGTTATTATCAGCACCCTGCGCCTCGACAAACTGCACGTCATCGGCAAAGGCGAACAGGTTCTGGCGTATCCCGGCACCACGCTCTATTCGCTGGAAAAAGCACTCAAGCCATTTGGTCGCGAACCGCATTCGGTGATTGGCTCTTCATGCATTGGCGCATCGGTGATTGGTGGGATTTGCAACAACTCCGGCGGCTCGTTGGTACAGCGAGGCCCGGCATATACCGAGATGTCGCTGTTTGCGCGAATTGACGAACAGGGCAAATTACAGCTGGTCAACCATCTGGGTATCGAACTTGGCCAGACGCCGGAGCAGATCCTCAGCAAACTTGATGACGAACGCATTAAAGATGACGATGTGCATCACGACGGGCGTCACGCGCACGATCACGATTACGTTACCCGCGTCAGAGATATCGAAGCCGATACCCCCGCACGCTATAACGCCGACCCGGATCGGCTGTTTGAATCTTCCGGTTGCGCGGGAAAACTGGCGGTGTTTGCGGTGCGCCTCGACACCTTTGAAGCCGAGAAAAATCAGCAGGTGTTTTATATCGGTACCAATCAGCCAGAGGTGCTGACGGAGATCCGCCGTCATATTCTGGCAAAGTTCGAACACCTGCCGGTCGCCGGCGAGTACATGCACCGTGATATCTACGATATCGCCGAGCAGTACGGCAAAGATACGTTTCTGATGATAGACAAGCTCGGCACCGACAAAATGCCGTTCTTCTTTACCCTGAAAGGTCGCACCGACGCGATGCTGGAAAAAGTGAAAATTTTCCGCCCGCACTTTACCGACCGTGCCATGCAGAAATTTGGCCATTTATTCCCCAGCCATTTACCGGCGCGGATGAAAAGCTGGCGCGATAAATACGAACACCACCTGCTGTTAAAAATGGCCGGTGGCGGCGTGGCCGAAGCACAAAGCTGGTTGACTGAGTTTTTCAAAACGGCCGAGGGCGATTTCTTTGCCTGTACGCCGGAAGAAGGCAGTAAAGCCTTTTTACACCGCTTTGCTGCAGCCGGAGCGGCGATTCGCTATCAGGCCGTCCATGCCGATGAGGTCGAAGATATTCTGGCGCTGGATATTGCGTTGCGCCGTAACGACACGGAATGGTATGAGCATCTGCCGCCCGAGATCGACAGTAAGCTGGTGCATAAGCTCTATTACGGACACTTTATGTGCTATGTCTTCCATCAGGATTACATTGTGAAGAAAGGTGTGGATGCGCATGCGCTGAAAGAGCAAATGCTGGAACTGTTGCAGGCTCGCGGGGCGCAGTACCCGGCAGAGCACAATGTGGGACACCTGTACAAAGCGCCGGAAACCTTGACGCGTTTTTATCGCGCCAACGATCCGACCAACAGCATGAACCCAGGGATCGGTAAAACCAGTAAACAGAAGTTCTGGAAAGAATCGTAGGCCCGATAAGCGTAAGCGCCATCGGGCACGTTGCCGGGGGTGCTTCGCTTGCCCGGCCTACGGTTTAATCGTTCTGCGCAGTTTGTTCACCCGTCGCCGCCATTTGTGCGGCTTTTTGCTTTTTATAGCTCAGTGCCGCCGCCGGAACCGGCATCACCTTGCCAGTTTCTATCCAGGTACGTAAACGGCTGGCATCGGCAAAATGGGTGTATTTACCAAACGCATCCATCACCACCAGCGCCACCGGTTTGTTGTTGATGACCGTGCGCATCACCAGACAGTGACCCGCCGCGTTGGTAAAGCCGGTTTTGGTGAGCTGGATATTCCAGTTATCGCGGTACACCAGATGGTTGGTGTTGCGGAACGGCAGCGTATAGGCCGGGTTGGCAAAGGTGGCCATGTCTTCACGCGTGGTACTTAACTGACCAATCAGCGGATACTGTTTACTGGCAATCAGTAATTTAGTGAGGTCACGGGCGGTCGACACGTTATGAATGGATAACCCTGTCGGTTCCACAAAGCGGGTCTGAGTCATCCCCAGTGATTTCGCTTTGGCATTCATCGCTTTGATAAACGCGTTATAACCGCCAGGATAATGATGCGCCAGGCTTGCCGCCGCACGGTTCTCCGATGACATCAGCGCCAGCAGCAGCATGTCTTTGCGGCTGATTTCACTGTTCAGCCGTACACGAGAATAGATGCCTTTCATTTCTGGCGTCTGGCTGATGTCTACTTTCAGCTTTTCGTTCAGCGGCAGTCGTGCATCCAGCACCACCATCGCCGTCATTAATTTGGTGATCGACGCAATCGGACGCACAAGGTCCGGATGGTTCGAATAGATGACCTTGTTAGTATTCAAATCAACAATCATCGCACTACCAGACGCAATCTCGGGTTGAGAGGCCGCTGCGGTAGCCGCCGTTTTCGCCACGGCTTGGGGTGCAAAAGGAACTGCCAGCACCAGGGCAAGGCTTAATAATGAAACTCGAAATTTAAGCATGATGAGATTTCTGATAATGGTTCACGCACGTCACAACGCACACCGCCCGAGATAGAGAATAATCTCAAGCTAGCGCAGGCATCATAACCACCCGGCAGCATTGCCGCCACCGGAGAATCATCTCGAAATGCTGCGTTGCTGGCTTTTACACCAGCAACGCAGAGTAGACAGGTTGTTAGCTTAGAACAATCGGTATCCGTACCCCCACAGGATAACCGTAATCGCCAGCAGAACTTCGAGCACCAGGACGCCAATTGCCAGCGTTGAGCTGGAAAAGCTGAGTCCTTCCTCTCTGCTGATATTCAGGAATGTCGGGATGCCGAGATACAGCAAATAACCGGTGTAAAACAGCGCGATTGTTCCGACTAAGGCACACAGCCAGACCAGCGGATACAGCGCCACCAGCCCACTTAAAAACAGCGGTGTGGCGACATAGCCGGCAAAGACCATGCAATGTGCCAGCGACGGACGCTGCGGATAGTTACGTGCCATCCACCAGATAACCCTGCCCATCACGGCCACGCCGGCCAGCATCACACCGTAAAACAGAATTGCCATCGCAAATCCGGTCAACAGGGATAACTGCAATACGTTGCCGTCGCCAAAACTCCAGCCAATTTGCGTGGTGCCAATAAATGCGCAAATGACCGGGATGGCCGCCATCAGCAGAACATGGTGGGTATAGTGATGCGAAACACTTTCGTTTTCGCTGTTGATCACGTGCATTTCACGATCGGGATGGGAAAATAGCCCCCAGACATGGTTCATACCGCCCCCTTCTTGTCAGCTCCAGACCTCAACACTTCAAGTATAATTCAGCTTTTGATTATTTTATGTACACGGTAAAAATACCGATGCGCTGGGTGACGGCTTTTCCGGCATCAACAATTCATCAGGTGTATGCTAATGGTTGTGGAGGTCATACAGACGTATGGATATAAACAATCTTATTGCCCAGTACGGCTATGCGGCGCTCATCATTGGCAGCCTGGCCGAAGGCGAAACCATTACCCTGTTGGGCGGTGTGGCGGCGCATCAGGGATTACTCAAATTTCCGCTGGTTGTTGTCTCTGTCGCGCTGGGGGGAATGATTGGCGATCAGTTGCTGTATCTGCTTGGTCGTCGTTACGGCGGCAACATTCTCCGTCGCTTCTCGCGTCATCGGGCAAAAATTCAGTATGCACAGAAAATGATCCAGCGGCGCCCATACCTGTTCGTGGTCGGGACACGTTTTATGTATGGCTTTCGGGTCATTGGCCCCTTGCTGATTGGTGCCAGTCACCTGCCGCCGAAAATCTTTTTACCGCTGAATATTCTCGGCGCACTGGTCTGGGCATTGCTGTTTACTACCCTTGGTTATGTGGGTGGAGAAGTGGTCGCGCCGTGGCTGCACAGTCTCGACCAGCATATCAAGCATGGGGTATGGCTGATTCTGGTTGTTGGGCTGGTGGTGGCGGTCCGCTGGTGGATGAAACGGCGCAATAAACAAAAAACCGACCCGACAGCCTGAATCTGCCGGGCCAGACTCTCAGGATGCGTGGTATCCGCCACCCAGGGCGCTGGTGAGCTGAATAGACGCATCCAGCCACTGACCTTGTAGTATCAGGCCGTTACACTGTTCACGCAGTGCCGGAATTTTTGCCTCACTGACGCGGGAGCCGGCGATAATCCCGGCGTTGAACCGCGCCTGCGCAAGCCCCACTACCCGCTGCGCGTCATGTTCGATCTGCAGCTGATGCTGATTCTTCTGCGCCAGCGTATCCACCTGCGTTGCCGCACGCGCGACATCATTCACCGCATCAACCACCGCTTTATTGTAATTGGCCACGGTCAGGTTACTTTGCGCTTTGGTGATGTCGAGATTCGCATTCAACCTGCCGCTGTCGAAGATCGGGAGCGTTAATCCGGCGGTGACCCCCATTTGTTGGGCAGAATGGCGGAACAGATCGCTCAGATGTAAAGCATCCTGCTGCAGGAAGGCCATCAGGTTAACGTCGGGATAAAATGCCGCTTTTGCCGCATCAATACTGCTCAGAGAAGATTCAATGTACCAGTGAGCCGCCTGCAGGTCCGGTCGGCGGGCCAGCAAGGAATAACCTAACTGGGACGGCAACTGGCTTTCGACGACCGGCATCGTGGTGGCATGCAGCTTCAGCGAGGTGGACTGCGTGTTGGTCAGCGCGCTCAACCGCGCCTCGATGACCTTCATTTTCCCGTTGACGTCGTTGAGTTGCTGCTCCGTTTTACCGGAATCAATATCGGTTTCAACGCCTTCTACCGAGGAGGTCAACCCGTTTTGGTACAGCTCGCGATCGACGGTAATCACATTTTGCTGCTCGGTTTCGATTTGCGTCAGCACGGTCTTCAGCGCCGCCTGCGTCTGCCATTCCCAGTATAAGCGGGAGACACCGCTCGCCAAAAGCTGTCGGGTTTGCTCGCGCTCAGCTTCACGCGCTTTGACTGCACCAATGCGTGCTGTTACCTCCGCCCGATTCTTACCCCACAGATCCAGGTTCCAGCCAGCGGTTAATCCCATGGTGCCATTGGTGTACCACGGCCCGGTGGTGCCCGCCGCCGGATCGGTGAGGGCAAACGGTCCCATCAAGCCTTCTGCCGACATTTTCTGGCGCTCGACGTCTGCCGAGAAATCAATCTGCGGACCATCCTGCGCCTCAACGGCCTTCGCCTGCGCCTCTGCCAGTTGGATACGCTGCTCTGCCACCTGCATATCAGGCGAATTCTTTAATGTACTGTCAATCAACGCATTCAACTGGGGATCGTGATATGCCTTCCACCATTGGCTATCCGGCCAACCATTTTTTAATGCCGCGGGTAACGCAGAATCCACATTTTCAGCGGGCGTCTGCTGTGAGAGCGACTGGCGGGTATCGTGCATTGGGGCACAACCGGGCAGCAGAATAAAAAGCGGCAAGCATGCCGCTGCAAGAAGCACAGAATTACGATTCATGGGGATATACTGGTAAGAAATGATGTGCAAAGAGTACGACTTGTCGCAGATGCTTTTTTAGTTACGCGTGGCAATACATCTTTGGACATCAAAATATATAATTAGAAAAATATATTCCCGTTTAATAATACGGATAAAATAATTCTAATAATTTATGAATGGAGGCACGATGTCACAAAATATCTATGATGATCCGCACTTCTTTGCCGGATATGCCACGCTGGACCGCTCCGTAAAAGGACTCGACGGCGCGCCCGAATGGCCAGCATTACAGGCCATGCTCCCTCCGTTACAAGGTCAGCGCATTCTCGATCTAGGCTGCGGATACGGCTGGTTTTGCCGCTACGCACGCGATAACCACGCGGCAAGCGTCGTGGGCTTAGATATTTCAGAGAAAATGTTAGCCCAGGCTTGCAACATGACCACCGGAGAGGGTATTTCGTACCAGCGCAAAGATCTTGACGCGCTGACGTTGACCGCGGATTCCTTTGAGCTGGTTTATAGCTCGCTCGCCTTGCACTATTTGCAGGATATAGAGCGATTATTGGTAACCATTTACCAGGCGTTAACACCAGGCGGAATGTTGGTCTTTTCGGCAGAACACCCAATTTATACAGCGCCCCTCACCCAAGGTTGGATAAAAGACAAAACCGGGCAACTCTCCTGGCCGGTGAATCACTATCAACAGGAAGGTGAACGCATCAGCAACTGGTTTGCTGAAGGGGTAAAAAAACAACACCGCAAGCTGGCAACCTGGATCAACGCGCTTATTGGCGCCGGGTTTGAGATTGTCTGTGTTGATGAGTGGGGACCGTCTGCTGAACAGATTGCCGCCAACCCCGCGCTGGATGAAGAGAAAGAGCGCCCGATGGTGTTTCTGCTCAGCGCACGTAAGCCGGCATAACTGTGCCTGCAGGCAGAGTTTTCAATAGTTTCCTATACTAAATTTGAACTTACCAAAAAGGGAAGGCTAATGAAAATTCTGCTGTGGGCTATTTTAATTATTTTTCTGATTGGACTGTTGGTGGTGACTGGCGTGTTTAAGATGATTTTCTGACATCAATGCCGGATGTCGGCGTAAACGCCGTCTCCGGCCAGTAATATAATGACCGGTTAAATCTCAATGGCCTGAATCGCCCGCGCGATATCCGGTGAATTATTGAGAGCGCGAATCTCCTGAAACAGCGTCGTCGCTTCGGCATATTCTTTGCGTAAATATCCCAGCCACTGCTTAATACGCGCCACATGATATAGCCCGGTATCACCCTGCTTTTCCAGACGGGTATATTTTTTCAGTAATGTCACCACGTCGGGCCACGGCATCCGCGGTTCGTTATATTTCACCACCCGACTCAGGTTCGGGATATTTAGCGCCCCGCGTCCGATCATCACCGCATCACATCCGGTGACCGCCATACAATTTTGCGCGCTCTGCCAGTCCCAGATTTCACCGTTGGCGATAACCGGAATCGTCAGACGCTGGCGGATCTCACCGATAGCCTGCCAGTTGATATGCTCCGCTTTATATCCTTGCTCTTTGGTGCGACCATGAACCGCCAGTTCGCTGGCACCCGCCTGCTGAACGGCATCGGCGATTTCAAACTGCCGGTCGCTGCTGTCCCAGCCCAGGCGCACTTTCACCGTTACCGGCAAATGACCCGGCACCGCCTCGCGCATCGCCTTCGCACCCTGATAGATAAGTTCAGGATCTTTCAATAGCGTTGCGCCGCCACCGCTGCCGTTAACCAGTTTTGACGGGCAGCCACAGTTCAGATCGACACCGTACGACCCCAACTCAACCGCGCGGGCCGCGTTCTCTGCCAGCCATTGTGGATGCTGCCCCAGCAGTTGGATGCGCACCTGCGTGCCGGATGGGGTACGGCTGTTGTTATGCAGCTCCGGGCAGATCCGATGAAATACTTTTGCTGGCAGGAGCTGATCCACCACGCGCACAAATTCGGTGATGCACAGATCATAATCATTAACTTCAGTCAGCAGCTCGCGCACCAGTGAGTCGAGCACGCCTTCCATCGGCGCCAGTAAAACACGCATATTGTTACCTGCAAAAAAGAGAGGCGCTATGGTAGCGTCTCCGTACAAGAGATCAAAGCACTGTCAGCAGCACACAGGCATCGCCCTATCGATTGGGGCTATTGCCTGATGTTCCAGTTATCTATTTCCACTATGCTTAGAATTCATGATGTGATCGGTAGCACGTTTTTAAGTTTAATTGTATGATGAATAGGTCTCGTCAAGGGTTTCTACTATGAGCAAGTCACTGAACATTATCTGGCAATATTTACGCGCGTTTATCCTGATTTATGCCTGCCTGTATGCGGGTATTTTTCTTGCCTCACTGCTGCCTATCACCATCCCGGGTAGCATTATTGGCATGCTGATTCTGTTTGTTCTGCTGGCATTACAGATACTGCCAGCGAAATGGGTTAACCCCGGTTGCTACGTCCTGATTCGTTACATGGCGCTGCTGTTTGTCCCGATTGGCGTCGGGATCATGCAGTACTTTGACTTGCTGCGCGCGCAGTTTGGACCGGTCGTAGTGTCCTGCACCATCAGTACGCTGGTCGTTTTCCTGGTGGTGAGTTGGAGCTCACACCTTGTGCACGGTGAACGCAAAATCGTTGGACAAAAAGGGTCAAAAGAATGATGGCGTATATCTGGTGGTCGTTACCCCTCACGCTGGCGGTATTTTTTGGCGCACGTAAGTTGGCAATGCGGATCAAAATGCCGCTGCTGAACCCGCTGCTGGTTGCCATGGTGGTGATTATTCCTTTTCTGATCCTGACCGGCATTCCCTACGATCACTATTTCAAAGGTAGCGAAGTGCTGAACGATTTACTGCAACCTGCCGTGGTCGCGTTGGCATACCCGCTGTATGAACAGCTGCACCAAATCCGCGCCCGCTGGAAATCCATTATTGCCATCTGCTTTGCCGGTAGCATTGTGGCGATGGTCACCGGGACCACTATTGCGTTACTGATGGGGGCATCGCCAGAAATTGCCGCATCTATAATGCCTAAATCGGTCACCACGCCGATCGCCATGGCGGTGGGGGGTAGCATCGGCGGTATTCCTGCTATCAGCGCCGTCTGCGTCATCTTTGTCGGGATCCTGGGTGCCGTGTTTGGCCACACACTGTTAAATGCGATGCGCATTCGCACCAAGGCAGCGCGTGGACTGGCAATGGGGACCGCGTCACACGCCCTGGGTACGGCACGCTGCGCGGAGCTTGATTACCAGGAAGGTGCGTTCAGTTCCCTGGCACTGGTTATTTGCGGGATCATCACCTCGCTGGTGGCCCCCTTCCTGTTCCCGGTGATTCTGGCTGTAGTCGGTTAGCGCCATTTTTAGTTCATTTATTTGCGATGCGTTGCACATTTTTCATTTAAGTTTCATGAGTTGCATACACAGTGAGATTTGGATCACATATAAAGCCGTAACAGGCCCGTAAACTACGATTCCATTACATTGTTATGAGGCATCGCCATGCATCCACGTTTTCAAACTGCTTTCGCCCAACTCGCGGGTAACGTGCAATCAGCCCTGGCCCCCCTTCTGGCGGATGTCCATTTCCCCGCCATGTTGACTGCGGAGCAGGTCTCTTTGCTGAAACGCGAATCGGGACTGGACGAAGACGCGCTGGCATTCGCTCTGCTGCCGCTGGCTGCCGCCTGCGCACGTACCGATCTGTCCCATTTTAACGTTGGTGCCATTGCGCGCGGCGTCAGTGGCAACTGGTATTTTGGTAGCAATATGGAATTCCTCGGCGCGACGATGCAGCAAACCGTTCATGCCGAGCAAAGCGCCATCAGTCACGCCTGGCTGCGCGGAGAAAAGGGACTCGCCGCCATTACCGTCAACTACACCCCCTGCGGCCACTGCCGTCAGTTTATGAACGAGCTGAACAGCGGGCTGGATTTACGCATTCATTTGCCGGGTCGTGAGCCGCACGCGCTGCGTGACTACCTGCCGGATGCTTTTGGTCCGAAAGATCTCGACATCAAAACATTGCTGATGGATGAGCAGGATCACGGCTTTGCGCTGCAAGGTGACGCGCTGACGCAGGCGGCGATCGCCGCAGCCAACCGCTGCCATATGCCGTACAGCAACGCCCCAAGCGGTGTGGCACTGGAATGCAAAGACGGTCAAATCTTCAGCGGTAGCTACGCTGAAAACGCCGCTTTTAACCCCACGCTGCCTCCGCTGCAGGGTGCATTAAACCTGTTGAATCTGAACGGCTACGATTACCCGGATATTCAACGCGCCGTACTGGCAGAAAAAGCCGATGCGCCGTTGATCCAGTGGGATGCCACTGCCGCTACCCTGAAAGCTCTGGGCTGCAACCACATCGAGCGCGTTTTGCTAGCGTAAAAAGGTCGTCATGTAGGCCGGATAAGCCAACGCCGCCATCCGGCATTATCGCCATAGCCTGATGGCAACGCGTTAGCGTCTTATCTGACCTACATGATCTAAACAGTATTGCTGAAAATCCCCTCAATCAGACTGCTGTTTCTTGCGCTACGCCGTCGAGTACAGTAGCCTGATTAACATTCCATCCCATTGCCGAGTTATCTACATGTTAAAGCGCGTGTTTTACAGCTTGTTAGTCCTGATAGGCTTACTGCTGTTGACGGTGCTTGGCCTCGACCGATGGATGAGCTGGAAGACGGCACCCTATATCTACGACGAATTGCAGGATTTACCCTACCGTCAGGTCGGCGTGGTATTAGGCACCGCGAAATACTATCGCACCGGCGTAATTAACCAGTATTACCGCTACCGCATTCAGGGCGCATTAAACGCGTATAACAGCGGTAAGGTGAATTATCTGCTGCTCAGCGGCGACAATGCCCAGCAAAACTACAACGAACCGATGACGATGCGTAAAGATCTGATTGCCGCTGGCGTCGATCCTGCCGACATCGTGCTTGATTACGCCGGTTTCCGTACGCTTGACTCCATTGTGCGCACCCGCAAAGTATTTGATACCAACGATTTCATCATCATCACGCAGCGATTCCACTGCGAGCGCGCGCTGTTTATTGCGCTGCATATGGGCATTCAGGCCCAGTGCTACGCAGTACCGTCGCCAAAAAATATGCTGACCGTACGCGTTCGCGAATTTGGCGCACGTTTTGGCGCCCTGGCCGATCTCTATCTTTTTAAACGTGAGCCGCGTTTTTTAGGTCCACTGGTCCCCATCCCTGACCTGCACCAGGTACCGGATGATGCACAAGGCTACCCGGCGGTCACGCCTGAACAATTGCTCGAATTACAAAAGAAACAAGGAAAGTAAGCATGGATGTGCAAACCCTCTTCGTCGTTTTAGCCTTTCTGTTAATCCCTGTATTTTGTTTTCGTGAAGCCTGGAAGGGCTGGCGTACAGGTGCGGTGGATAAAATAAAGAAGAACGCCCGTGAACACGTTTATGCCTATCGTCATCAAGAACCGCTGCAATTCTGGTCATACGTTCTTGTTTACGCCGGATGCGGATGTTTATCTTTTGGCATGGTGATTTATTTAATCTTTTATCGATAAAATCCAGTTATTAATATTAGCGTTTGAGAATAGCTAATATTATGATAATAATTCCTATTTTAGCATAAGGGATTAATGCTGCTTATCGGCATTTCCCTCACACCATCTTTTATTTGTGAAACCTTTCACAGAATACTCTTCCTGCAATGCTTAGCCTTAAGAAAGGCTTTTTTATTTTTATATTTTGTTATTAACAGTTCGCCTTAATTTACTCAAGCATTAAGGAAGAAAAGATGCCACAACAAAATTATCTGGATGAGCTAACGCCCGCTTTCACCCCCTTATTAGCAATAAAAGAGGCCTCGCGCTGTTTATTATGTCACGATGCCCCCTGTAGTCAGGATTGTCCGGCACAAACTGACCCAGGGAAATTTATCCGCTCCATCTATTTTCGCAATTTTAAGGGGGCAGCCGAAACTATTCGCGAAAATAATGCGCTCGGCGCCATTTGTGCTCGGGTATGCCCCACCGAAAAATTATGCCAGCGTGGATGTACGCGCTCAGGAATAGATAAACCGATCGATATTGCACGGCTGCAACGTTTTATTACCGATTTTGAACAGCAGACTGCGATGAAAATTTATCAACCGGCAACCAAAACACGTGGCAAAGTCGCCATTATCGGCGCAGGGCCAGCTGGGTTGCAGGCCAGCGTGACGTTGAGTAACCTGGGTTATGACGTAACGATCTACGAAAAGCAGGCTCAGCCGGGTGGCTGGCTACGCTTTGGTATCCCTGAGTTTCGCCTGCCTCAATCCGTGTTGGATCTTGAGATTGCCCGTATCGTTGAAATGGGCGTCACCATCAAGTGCGATTGCGAAGTCGGCAACACGATCGCCGTCGAACAACTCAAAGCTGAAAATCGCGCCGTGCTGGTGACTGTTGGGATGTCTTATGGTTCAACCCTGCCATTGTTTGACGAGGCGGATAACGTTGAGATCGCCGTCGATTTCTTGCAACGCGCGCGACAGGCACAAGGTGATATCACCTTACCGCAGAGTGCGTTAATTATCGGCGGGGGCGATGTCGCCATGGATGTCGCCAGCACGCTGAAACTTCTCGGCTGCCCGTCAGTTACCTGTGTCGCTCGTGAAGAATTAGCTGAATTTCCCGCCAGTGACAAAGAGTTTACCAGCACGCAGGCATTAGGCGTGTCGATCATCGACGGTTTTACGCCGGTAGCGGTTGCCGGAAATAAAGTCACCTTTAAACACGTGCGTCTGCCAGGGGAACTCTCTCTTGAAGCCGAGCATATTATTCTCGCCGTCGGCCAACACGCGCAGTTGGATGCGTTTCACGCGTTAACAGCGCAACGTAATCTTATTGAAACCCATAATTATCAAACCGCCGATCCGGTTATTTTCGCCGCTGGCGATATTGTCAAAGGAGATAAAACCGTGGTGTCTGCCGTGAAAACCGGTAAAGAAGCCGCTCAGGCAATTCATCACTATTTAGAGGGGGCTTGCTCATGTTAACGAAAGATCTTTCTATTACCTTTTGCGGCGTAAAATTCCCCAACCCGTTTTGCCTCTCTTCTTCTCCGGTAGGCAACTGCTTTGAGATGTGCGCCAAAGCCTATGACACCGGCTGGGGCGGCATTGTGTTTAAAACAATTGGTTTTTTTATTGCCAACGAAGTCTCCCCACGATTTGACCATCTGACAAAAGAAGATACCGGCTTTATTGGCTTCAAGAATATGGAGCAGATTGCCGAACATCCGCTGGAAGAGAACCTGGCCGCCATTCGTAAACTGAAACAACATTACCCTGATAAGGTGCTGATTGCGTCAATCATGGGCGAAAATGAGCAGCAATGGCAGGAGCTGGCACGACTGGTTGAAGAAGCCGGTGCAGATATGATTGAGTGCAACTTCTCGTGTCCGCAGATGACTTCACATGCGATGGGCAGCGATGTCGGGCAAAGCCCGGAGTTGGTTGAGAAATACTGTCGGGCAGTTAAACGCGGTTCCTCCCTGCCGATGTTAGCCAAAATGACGCCAAATATCGGTGATATGTGCGAAGTCGCTCTGGCGGCTAAACACGGAGGCGCTGACGGTATCGCGACCATTAACACCGTAAAATCCATCACCAATATCGACCTGAAGCGGAAGATCGGCATGCCGGTGGTCAACGGGAAATCCAGTATTTCTGGCTATTCCGGGAAGGCGGTAAAACCCATCGCACTGCGTTTTATCCAACAACTGCGTTCACACCCAGAACTGCATGATTTCCCGATTAGCGGCATTGGCGGTATTGAAACCTGGGAAGATGCTGCCGAATTCTTGCTGTTAGGCGCAGCCACGCTGCAGGTCACCACCGGGATCATGCAGTACGGCTACCGTATTGTGGAAGATATGACCAGCGGACTGTCGCACTATCTTGCCGATCAGGGGTTTAACTCACTGGAAGAGATGGTCGGTCTTGCCAATGCCAATATTATTCCGGCTGAAGATCTTGACCGTAGTTACATCGTCTACCCCCATATCAACCTCGAAAAATGCGTCGGCTGCGGACGCTGCTATATCTCCTGCTATGACGGAGGACATCAGGCGATGGAGTGGGATGAGCAGACCCGTACACCGCACTGCGACACGGAAAAATGCGTCGGCTGCTTGCTGTGTGGTCACGTTTGTCCGGTCGCCTGCATCGATTTAGGCGAGGTCAAATTCAAAACAGGTGAGAAAGCACATGCAGTAACGCTGTAACACAAGTAACAAAAAGCCCGGTGCAGTCATTTCTCTGCCCCGGGCTTTTTGTTGTCTATCGTTACTTCTTACGCGCGTATTTCAGTGAGTCCAGCGCCACGGCGAAGATAATAATGCCGCCTTTAATGATGTACTGCCAGTAAGGGTTCACGCCGATGTAGGTCAGGCCATAGTTGATGACGGTGAAGATTATCACACCGGTCACTACGCCAAAGACGGTACCGACCCCGCCACTGAACGACACGCCGCCCACGACACAGGCCGCAATGGCATCAAGCTCATACATAAAGCCGAGGTTGTTGGTTGCCGAGCCGATACGCCCTGCTTCCAGCAAACCACCGAAGGCATAGAACACCCCGGACAGCGCATAGATAATCAGCAGGTTCAGCGCAACGTTAACACCCGACACTTTCGCCGCTTCCGGGTTACCGCCAATGGCAAAAATGTTTTTACCGAAGCGGGTCTTATTCCACAGTACCCAAACAAAGGCCACCGCAATCAGCGCATAGAAGGTGATGTAGGAGAGTCGGAAACTGCCCAGCGCAATAAAGCCCTGCGCAAAGGTGGAGAACCCGCTGTCAAAGCCAGAAATAGGCGATGCCCCAACGAAATCGTAATACAGTGAGTTGATCCCGTACACGATGATCATCGTACCAAGGGTAGTGATAAACGGCGTCACATTCAGGTAAGCAATGATGATACCGTTCACCAGGCCGATAATGGCACCGATGGCACAAACAATCAGTACCACCACGATGATCGGCATAGTGGCCATTTCCGGGAACACCTTGTTGGCGTTCTCCATAGATTGCAGCAACGTTGCGGCAACCACCGCCGCCAGGCCAACCTGACGCCCGGCTGACAGGTCAGTACCCTGGGTAACAATCAGTCCGGCTACGCCCAGCGCGATAATAATACGCACCGAGGATTGGGTCAGAATGTTACTCAAGTTCAGTAAGCTTAAGAATGTGGGATCCTGGAAAATAATAATGGCCAGCAGAACTAAAAGAACAACGTAAATTCCGCCTTCTTTCAGGTAAGTAAGAAAACTTTTCTTATTTAACGCACTCATGAGGAGCCCCTAATCTTAAAGGTGCAAAGACGCAAGACGGAGGATTTCGTTTTGCGTTGTTGTTTTTGTGTCAACAATTCCAGCCACGAGACCATTGCTCATAACCAGAATACGATCGGTAATACCCAGCAGTTCCGGCATTTCAGAGGAGATGATAATAATCCCCTTCTCCTTTTTCGCCAGTTCTGCAATTAGCTGATAAATTTCAAATTTTGCACCAACGTCGATTCCTCGCGTGGGTTCATCCAGCATCAGTATCTCTGGCTGCGTTAACAACCAACGACCAATAACCACCTTTTGCTGGTTACCACCGGACAGGGAACCAATTTGCGTACGATGGCCCGGTGTTTTTACCCTCATTGAGTCAATAACCCATTGGGTATCGCTCTTCATGCGGGAATTATCCAACAGACCCACTTTATTTTTATAGTTCTGAATATTGGAGATTAACGAGTTAAATCCAATATCCAGATAGGCATAAATACCGGTTGAACGGCGCTCTTCCGTGACCAGCGCAAAACCATGGTTAATGGCTTCATTGGCACTGTGGTTATTAATTTTTTTGCCGTGGAGCGTAATCGTACCCGATGATTTTTCACGAATACCAAAAAGGGTTTCAACGATATCCGTGCGTTTTGCGCCGACTAAACCGGCAATACCGAGGATTTCCCCTTTATGTAGATCAAAAGAGATATCACGAATTGACGGTTGACGTAACGACGTCAGATTGCGTACTTCAAGAATCACTTCACCAGGCGTGTTCTCTTTGTCCGGGAAACGTTGGTTCAGCGAACGTCCCACCATCATGGCGATGATCTTATCCATATCCAGCCCTTCAAGCGGCTGGGTGGCAATCCACTGACCATCACGCAGGACGGTGATTTCATCGCACAACTGGAAGATTTCTTCCATTTTGTGAGAAATATATACGATACCGCAGCCACGTTCTTTCAGCTTACGGATGATGGTGAACAGATGATTAACCTCTTTTTCGGTTAACGATGAGGTCGGTTCATCCATGATGACGATTTTGGCGTCATACGAAAATGCTTTGGCAATTTCTATCATCTGCATTTGTGAAACCGATAACGTACCGACACGCGCACGCGGATCGATATCAATATCCAGCTCATCAAATATCGCTTTGGTATCACGGTACATTTTATCCTGGTCGACAAACATCCCTTTGGTGGGATAACGCCCCAGCCACATGTTGTCCATCACAGAACGTTGTAAAACCAGGTTTAATTCCTGGTGTACCATTGAAATACCGTTTTCAAGCGCTTCTTTAGCAGAATGAAAATCGATTTCTTTACCCTGAAATAAAATACTGCCGGAATCTTTTTGATAGATCCCAAAAAGACATTTTAATAATGTCGACTTTCCAGCACCATTCTCGCCCATCAAGGCATGAATAGAATGTGGGCGGACTTTTAAATTAACATTATCAAGAGCCTTAACGCCCGGAAAGGACTTGTTGATGCCGCTCATTTCCAACAAGTATTCGCCTGACGACTGAGTATTAGTGCTGACCATAATTATACCTTGTTGGCCTTGCAAAGCGTGTTATTAAGGGCGCAACCAAATTGCGCCCACAGACGGAGTATTTATTTGTTGGTGAACTCTGCCAGATTATCTTTATCGACGCCGACGTAAGGAATACGAACGATTTTATTCTCGATTTTCCAGGTCGTGCCATCCGCTGCGCCTTTGCCGGCTGCCAGGTTTTTCGCCAGATCGAAAGTCGCTTTCGCCTGGTTGTTAGCATCGTTCAGCACGGTACCGGCCATTGCGCCAGATTTAACCAGTGCCAGTGCTTCTGGCAATGCATCCACACCAAATACCGGTACGCTGGTTTTGTTGTGTGCTTTCAGCGCTTCTATCGCACCCATTGCCATAGCGTCGTTGTTCGCGATAACGACTTCAATTTTGTTAGCATTTGGACCGGACATCCACGCATCAACTTTATCTTTCGCCTGAGCGGTATCCCACATAGCGGTGTCTAACTGCAACTGCTCAGTTTTAATGCCTTTGTCGTTCAGCTCTTTAATCACGTAGGTGGTACGTGCTTCAGCATCCGGGTGTCCCGGCTCGCCTTTCAGCAGAACAAACTGAATTTTACCGTCTTTGTTCAGGTCCCAGTTCGGGTTTGCCGCCCAGTGCTTAGCAATCAAATCGCCCTGGATGATGCCGGATTCTTTGGAGTCAGTACCGACGTAGAAGGCTTTGTCATAGCTGTCCAGCGCTTTACGAGAAGGCTCTTTGTTGAAGAACACGATAGGAACGTTCTGACCGCGTGCTTTCTCAATGACCGTGCCCGCTGCTGCCGGGTCAACCAGGTTGATCGCCAGAGCTTTCACGCCTTTTGCCAGCAACACATCAATCTGATCGTTTTGTTTAGACTGATCGTTCTGGGAGTCATTCATCAGCAGCTGTACATCTGGCGCCGTTTTGGCATCTTTTTCGATTGCTTTACGTACCACAGACATAAAGTTATCGTCATACTTATAAATCGTCACACCAATACGGGTATCAGCAGCGTGCGCAGCCGCACCGAATAACATGCTTGCCATTACAGCAGACAGGGTCAACACCTTCTTATTCATGGTATCTCCGGTTTTATTATGCAGGGTAGTACTTGAGATAAATGCTCGGCGGGACAGAACGTTACTAAACTGTTACTGAACGCCGAAGTTCACTTTTAAAAATATTTCTTCCGTGTCTGGCAACGCTCCAAAAACAGGCTTTAATTGTTGTTTAAGACGCCCACACCTCGATGAAAGTGATTATTCACCGTTACATAGTAGTTACAGCGCAACAAACAGTGTCATCATAGCTATCGCATTGTTAAGATACTGTGAATTTACTCACAGATTGAAAGCGGTTACATCAGGTGACATTATCAGTTAGTGATCGGTGCCGCATTCTGTCGCAACGCCACAGAATGACGTCGCACCAGTGTCGGCATAAAACAGTGCGTTGCCGCCGGATCCAGCGTACCCGCCGCCCCTTGTAGCGCAAGCTCTGTCGCCATTTTCGCCATTGACGCAATGGGGTAGCGCACGGTGGTCAGTTGAGGGTCAGTGTAACGGGCAATCGGGATATCATCGAAACCAATGATAGACAAGTGTAATGGAATGGCGATGCCGTTGTCTTTTAACGCCGTCAGCGCTCCGGCAGCCATGTTGTCGTTGTAGGCAAAAACCGCCGTCAGCTGCAAATTGCGCCCCAACAACTCCACCATGGCTGATTCGCCCCCCGGCATATCCGGTGAACCGGTACCTACCCAGCTTTCCGCCGGCGTAATACCGTGTTCCTGCAACGCGCTCATCCAGCCCTCTTTGCGCATTGCATCATCTTCAATTCGGTGGCTTGACGCCAGGTAGCCAATACGTTGATGACCGTTATTGAGCAGCATGCGGGTGGCCATTTTAGCTCCGCTGATATTGTCCAGGCAGACACAGCGATGGGCGTAACCCGGCACAATGCGATTGATGAGCACCATGCCCGGGATGTGTTCCATAAACTCGCCTAGCTCGCGATCGCTCAGCGCTTTTGAGTGGACAATCAAGGCATTACAACGTTGGCGGATCAGGACTTCGATGGCATGACGTTCTTTTTCAGCTTCATGATAACTGTTGCCAATCAGCACATATTTCTGGTGCTGCTGAGCCACCAGATCCACGGCTTTCACCAATGCACCAAAAAACGAATCTGATACATCCATCACCACGACCCCAATGGTGTCGCTCACCTGCGTCGCCAGCGCTTGCGCATTGGCATTGGGTCGATAGCCTAACTGTGTCACAGCCTTCATTACCGCTTCACGGGTGTCAGGACTCACCAACGCACTGTTATTCAGTACGCGGGAAACCGTCGCTACAGAAACGCCAGACTGCCGTGCCACATCACGTATGGTTACCATATTCACTGCCCTGTTTAAGATTGCGGTTGCCCACGGACACCCCAGGCTGTGTATTTTGTCAGCACGAGGTACAGGACTGCGTGAGTCATGTCACAGGAATGAAAACGGTTACATCCATTTTGTTAATGAATGTGATCCAGATCGTTATCTGGATGTTCGCGGCAATGATGTCCCTGAAGCACGCAGGGTTAATTGACGCCATAGCCACTCCACCGGGCCCTGCCGGTAAAAATGCAGCCAAATGACGGAGAAAAGCAGGTTAACAGCCCAGACGGGAATAACGAAAAACAGCAGCGTCAGCCGGTCGAATTGCATAAACAAACTGAACTGATAAAACACCGTGGTGCAGATAAGCGTCTGCAGTAGATAATTAGTCAGCGCCATGCGTCCTACGCAGGCAATAGCGATAACAATCTTAACGCGACTCAGTTGCGGCCAGAAACCAAACATCAACGCAGCGTAGCCGATGGTCTGAAACGGCGCGCTCAGTTCACGCGGGGCTTGTAGCAGGAAAGCACACCAGCGGTACGCCCAGTCGAGATGCCACTGCAGCATAATCGCAGGCAGATTGATTGCTATACCGGTCACCACCAGCAGCATACCTGTACGTCGATAATGCGACAAACTGTACTGCCCTTTCAGCCAGCCACTGCGCATTAATGCGGCACCCAACAGCATCATCCCCGCCAGTTGCCAGCCGTACTGCGCCCCCAGAGCCAGCAGGCTGTTTGACAGCATATCCACGCGGTTACTCACCGCCTCCATGCCGCCATTAATCTTCCAGTACTTTTCATACAGCAACGCGGAGGCATCCGGTGTCCAGGCGCGACTGGTTTCCCCCCCAGAAATCGAACCTAGCAGCAGCAGTACGCCGATCCCCACCAGATACAGCAGAGCACCGGTGTTAAACAGGCTTTTTACCGATGGGGCATCACGAATCAGCCGCCAGCCGATCAGGCCGATTAAGCCATACGCCAGCAGGATATCGCCATCCCAGAATAGTAAGCCGTGAATAAACCCCAGTAAGACCAGCAGCGTGAGTCGCGACTGGATCCAGCGTTTTCCGCGTGGCAGCAGCATTTGCAGGCCCGCGCCGAAGAGCAGAGCGAACAGCGTGAGGAATTTCACCTGCGCGAAGAGATCGAGCACCGCCCAGGTCCAGGCATCCGATAAAGTAATGCTGCCAGACCAGGCCGGGTTGAGATATGCCGCCTTTGGCAAACCAAAGGCGCTGATATTGAGAAGCAGGATCCCGAGGATGGCAACGCCACGAATAAAATCCAGCGTGACATTACGCTCCATGGTCCTGCCCTTGTCAGTTGTGGTGACGTACAGCGCGCAGGAATTCCTGACGCGTATTCTGGCTGGATTTAAATAATCCACCCAGTGAGGTGGTCGTAGTGGCGCTGGTCGCATCGCGAATACCGCGCGCTTTCACACAGTAATGCACCGCATCAATCGACACCGCCACATTATTGGTTCCCAGCAGGGTTTGCAGTGCGGTCAGGATTTGTTGGGTCAGACGCTCCTGCACCTGCGGACGCTGGGCAAAGAATTGCACGATACGGTTAATCTTCGACAAACCAATCACGGATTCTTTCGGGATATACGCCACCGTCGCTTTGCCATCGATAGTGACAAAGTGATGTTCGCAGGTGCTGGTCAGCGTGATATCACGAACGGTGACCATTTCATCAACCTTCATTTTGTTTTCAATGACGGTGATTTTGGGAAAATTGGCGTAATCGAGACCGGAAAAAATCTCATCGACATACATTTTTGCGATGCGATGCGGCGTTTCCATCAGGCTGTCATCGCTCAAATCGAGATTGAGCAATTGCATAATCTCGGTCATATGGCCGGAGATAAGACGTTTGCGCGTTTCGTTATCCATCTCTTGCACGGGCGGGCGCAGCGGTGTTTCGAGACCACGCGCAACCAGCGCTTCATGAACCAGGGCCGCTTCTTTACTGAGTGATGACATTTATTCTTCTCCTGCAGGTGTGGCGCCTCTGCCCTGCGTGGGGCAAAGTTTTTAGGCTGTGTCACAGCCAGAACATTGTGCGTGAGGCTGCGCACATAATCCAGTATTCACCGCGATAATTATTGAAATTGGCACCGCCTTTCAGCGTGTGGCTTTCATGCACCGCTCGATCGGGTCGATACGGAGTGTTAACGCGAGGTTATATAGATGATGATGTATGTTTGCCCATTGCGGAAGTGAAAGTTACTCACGGCATCATGAATTATCTGTATTATGGTGAATTCGCAAACATATTCAGATTCAACACAACAAGGAGCCGTGCATGGAAATGCTCGAAGAGCACCGCTGTTTTGAAGGCTGGCAGCAACGCTGGCGTCATGATTCCGCCACCTTAAATTGCACCATGACCTTCAGCATTTTTCTCCCACCGCCGCGCGAAAATACGCCGCCTCCGGTACTGTACTGGCTGTCGGGCCTGACCTGTAATGATGAAAACTTTACCACCAAAGCGGGTGCGCAGCGCATTGCGGCTGAGTTGGGGATCGTACTGGTGATGCCGGATACCAGCCCACGCGGTGAACACGTTGCGAACGATGACGGGTACGATTTAGGCCAGGGCGCCGGCTTTTATCTCAATGCTACCCAGGCCCCCTGGGCCGCGCATTTCCGCATGTATGATTATTTGCGGGATGAGCTGCCGCAGCTTATTCAAGCGCATTTTAACGTCAGCGAGCGCTACGCCATCAGCGGACACTCGATGGGCGGTCACGGCGCATTGATTATGGCGCTGAAAAATCCCGGCAGATACACCAGCGTTTCCGCCTTTGCACCGATTGTTAACCCCTGTCGCGTGCCGTGGGGCGTGAAGGCGTTTAGCGCCTATCTGGGCGAGGATAAATCGACCTGGGCCGAATGGGACAGCTGCGCATTAATGTTAGCCAGTAAACCGGAAGAGGCAATTCCAACACTTATCGATCAGGGTGATAGCGATCAGTTCCTTGCCGATCAGCTCCAGCCCGCCGTACTGGCGGAGGTAGCCCGTCAGACCGCGTGGCCGATGACGTTACGTATCCAGCCAGGCTTTGATCACAGCTATTACTTTATTGCGTCGTTCATTGAAGATCACCTGCGCTTCCACGCGCAGTATCTGCTGAAGTAACCCCCCGAGGGCGCAAGCCCTCTTTGTTTCTCCATCATTCCTTCACTTTTTCTCCATTTTTATTTCGCTGCTATCTCTTTGATTTTATAAACACTTTCCGGAATATTACATCAAACACAAATGATTTCTATTATCATTTGTGTTTACAAAAATTCATACTTTTGTACAATCCCTCCGCTTCTTTACTGAAAAGAGTCCTTAAAAGACAAATACATACAATTGTCATGGCCTTTCACATGACACGCAGTTAGATTCATTTAAATGGAATGATACAAATGACTATACCTCACGTTAAGGCCGTTGCTGCCGCAGTATGCGTCGCCAGCCTCCCATCACTCGTCTATGCTGCTGACCAGGATACCGTAGTGGTCACCGCGACCGGTTTCGAGCAAAAGATTCAGGATGCTCCCGCCTCTATTTCTGTGATCACCAAGCAGCAAATTGAGGATAAAGCCTACCGCGATGTCACCGATGCGCTCAAAGATGTGCCTGGCGTCGTCGTCACGGGTGGCGGTAGCAGCAGTGATATCAGCATCCGCGGGATGGCCTCGCAGTACACGCTCTTCCTGGTCAACGGTAAGCGGATCAGCACACGCGGCACGCGACCGAACAGCGATAACTCCGGCATTGAACAAGGCTGGCTGCCGCCGCTGGAATCCATTGAACGCATCGAAGTGATCCGTGGCCCCATGTCATCGCTGTACGGCTCCGATGCAATGGGCGGGGTGATTAACGTGATCACCAAAAAGGTATCGAATACCAAAGGCTGGAGTGGTTCTCTACATGGTGACGCCACCTTCCAGGAAGACCGTGACTCCGGCGATATTTACCAGACTAACGCCTATGCGTCCGGGCCGCTGATTGACGGATTACTCGGCGCAAAAGTCACCGGGTTATTCTCTCACCGTGCCGAAGATGAAATCGTCAATGGTTATAACGAACAGCGCATGCGTAATGGGGGATTAACCCTGAACCTTACGCCGGATGATAAAAACGACATTGACTTCGATTACGCCCGTGAACTGCAGGATCGCGACAGTACGCCAGGTAAATCCACAGCAGAAGAAAGCTGTCGCAACGGAAGCTGTAAGCCAAACAGCAAAAGCGAAAACAAGTATGTGCACACGACCTATTCATTAACCCACAGCGGTTACTACGACGACTTCAACACCACCAGCTATATTCAGCAGGAAGAGACCGATAACCCGGGTCGTCAGATGAAGTCCTATAACACTATTTTTAACAATCAGAACCAGATTTTCCTCGGGGCACATACCCTGACGGCAGGCGGGCAGTACCGTTATGAAAAACTGCGCGATAACGGTAACCAGCTGGAAGCGGCAGACGGTCTGAACAAGCTGACCCGCTGGAGTTGGGCGCTGTTTGCTGAAGATGAATGGGCCGTAACCGATACCTTCACGCTGACCGGCGGCCTGCGTATGGATAAAGATGAAAACTACGGTGATAACTGGACACCACGCGGCTACGGCGTATGGCATCTCAGCGATCAATGGACCCTGAAAGGCGGCGTGTCTGCAGGTTACCGCGCGCCGGATCTGCGCCAGTCGTCAGCAAGCTGGGGACAGGTGACTGGCGGTGGTCGTCTGAACGGCATCATTGTGGGCAACCCGGATCTGAAACCGGAAAAGAGCCTGAGCGAAGAAATCGGCCTGCTGTGGGATAACGGCAACGACCTCAACGCGGGCGTGACGCTGTTCAACACCGACTTCAAAGACAAGATCACCGAAGTTCGCCGCTGTAACAGCAGCGCCGATCCGGCCTGTACCATCGGCGGAACCCACTATGATTTTGTCAGCGATCGCGTTAACGTCGATGAAGCCAATATGCGCGGCGTAGAATCCACCTTCGGCTGGAAAATCACCTCCGATCTCAACTGGACGGCAAACTACACGTTCACCGAATCTGAACAGAAAAGCGGTCAGTTCTCCGGTCAGCCGTTAAACAAAATGCCGAAGCATATGTTTAACACCACGCTGGACTGGCAGGCCACGCAGGATCTCGGTTTCTGGAGCCGTCTGAACCTGCGCGGGAAAACCTCTGAGTACCTGAGCCGTACGTCGATGGCTCAAGGGACACCGTCCTATACTCAAGTCGATGTTGGTGTGCGTTACTACGTGAGCAAGGATGTGCTGGCCACCGCTGGCGTGTACAACGTGCTGGATAAGCAAATCGATTACGAGACCTATGACACCATACTCGATGGTCGTCGTTACACGGTTGGCCTGACCTATAACTTCTAAGTTTGGCGCAATAAAAAACCCCGGCATTTACCCTGCCGGGGTTTTTTGTTATTTCCTGCCAAAATGCTTAAGACGATTTCTTCACGCGATCCGGGAATTGCATTTCGCTGTAACGCACGAAACGCGTCCCTCTGGTCAGTTTATAGCCGAACCAGATAATCAGGAACAGCGGAATACCAATATAGGTCGCCATCACGCCGCCCCAGTCAATGGTGTCTCTCAGGAACGCTTCGTAGTTTTGCCCCAGGGTGATGATCAGGCACAGCACGAACGCAAAGATCGGTCCCAGCGGGAAGAAGCCTGAACGATACGGCAGATCGTTTATATCACGCCCCTGCATCACATAACCGCGACGGAAGCGATAGTGGCTGATGGCAATCCCCAGCCAGGCGATAAAGCCCGTCATACCGGAGGTGTTCAGCAGCCACAGGTACACGGTCTGGTTGCCAAACATGGAGGTCAGGAAACACAAACCTGCCACCACCGTGGTCGCATACAGCGCATTACGCGGGACGCCGCCACGAGACAATTTGGCGAAAATACGCGGCGCTTTGCCGTCGCATGCCAGGGTGTAGAGCATGCGCGTTGAGGCATACATACCGGAGTTACCCGCCGACAGCACCGCGGTCAGGATCACAGCGTTCATTACCGCAGCCGCAGAAAGCAGGCCCGCGTGCTGGAAGACCAGCGTAAACGGACTGACGCTGATGTCTTTCACATCGTTACGCAGCAGGCTTGGATCGGTATACGGAATAATCAGACTGATAATCAGGATCGCGAACACATAGAACAGCAGGATTCGCCAGAACACCTGACGCACCGCGCGCGGAATGTTCTTCTCGGGATCTTCAGATTCACCCGCCGCAATACCGATAAGCTCAGTACCCTGGAAGGAGAAGCCGACGATCATCGCCACACCAATCATGGCTGCAAAGCCACCGGCGAAAGGTGCATCTCCCGTAGTCCAGTTGCTCCAGCCCACCGGCTGAGCGCCTTTGAAGATGCCGAAAATCATCAGCACGCCAACCGCGATGAAGATAATAACGGTGGTGACTTTGATCAGCGAGAACCAGTACTCTGCTTCACCAAAACCGCGAACAGAGATGTAGTTCAGCAGGAAGATGACGCACAGGAACAGCGCACTCCAGATCCAGCCTGGCGTATCCGGGAACCACCAGCTCATCACCAACTGCGCAGCGACCAGGTCGACGGCAATGGTGACCGCCCAGTTGTACCAGTAGTTCCAGCCCAGCGCGAAACCAAAGCCTTCTTCTACATAGTTCTGACCGTAAGTGGAGAACGAACCAGAAACCGGCATGTACGCAGCCAGTTCACCGAGACTGGTCATCAGGAAGTACACCATCAGGCCAATCAGAATATAGGAAAACAGCGCGCCGCCTGGACCCGCCGCAGAAATGGTTGCACCAGATGCAACGAAAAGACCCGTACCGATGGAACCGCCAATGGCAATCATCGTCAGGTGGCGCGCCTTCAGTTCACGACGTAGCGTGGGCGCTTCTGTGGTTTTAGTTTCGGAAACCATGGGAAAATGCTATCCATCCAAAAAATGAGGCGCGATTGTAGCAGACGAAATGGCATTCTTCCGGCACAAATACGCTGTTATAAGAGACCTTCATGACTGGCCGTGGATTATAAGTAAAGCCGAAAATAGTCGGCATGCTGCCTGAAAAAATATCGCCGCCCTACTGCTGGTCGCTGTAGCGTAAAAAGCGCAGCAGCGCATTGGAGAGATGTTTTTGACGGTGATGGACACGCCAAAGAGTACGGACTAAGCGCGGTAACGGTACAGGCACTTCACTCAGCGTTCCCGCCTGTAGCTGCTCCTCAATCACCCGACGTGACAGGCAGCTAATCCCTAATCCATGACGCACAGCATGCTTAATGGCCTCGGAGTTACCCAACTCCATGGCCATCTGAAATCGCGGCAAATGAGATAACAGTAGGTAATCCACCAATTCACGCGTACCGGACCCGCGCTCGCGCAGGATCCACGGTGAAGCCGCCAGTTGTTCAAGCGTAACGGGACCTTTTACCAGCGGTGACGTCGGTGCAGCAAACACCACCAGCTCATCCTCCAGCCAGGGTTCTGAGATGATTTCCGTACTGTGGCATGGCCCTTCTATCAGTCCAATGTCGACCCGGAAATCCAGTACGGCATTAATTACGTCCAGGCTGTTCCCCACGCTCAGTTCCAACGGCAGATCGGGAAAATCATGACGATAGTGGGCAATCATGGCAGGTAAAATGTAATTGCCGATGGTGCTGCTGGCATAGACGCGAATCGCCCCATTATCTTCCCGGAAAAGCTGTTCTATCTCGGCCGTTTGCTCAAGCAGCGCCAACGCGCGGGGATAGAGTAAACGCCCGTGCTCATTGACCACCAGACGTTTACCTACGCGATCGAACAGCTGTACGCCAAGCTGGCCTTCTAAATCAGTCAGCGCTGCGCTCACTGCGGATTGCGACAATGACAGCATGACAGAGGCCTGGGTTGTCGAGCCACTTTTCAGTACCTCGGCAAATACTTCAAGTTGTCGCAGGGTGATATGCATGGTCGTTTTCCTCTAGATGGCCCGTGTTTACCACTTATTCAGATTAATTATAAATATATAATCAATTTTATTTTTAAACCACTTCACCTTACTATTTTCTCCAAGAAATCATTCCATTGACAGGAGGGGTTATGACCGAACTCGCCCTACAGAATCATCGACGTACAGTGTGGCATTTTATTCCGGGGCTTGCCCTGAGCGCAGTCATCACCGGAGCCGCGTTATGGGGTGGTTCTATCCCCGCGGTTGCGGGGGCCGGGTTCAGCGCCCTCACCTTAGCCATTTTACTGGGGATGGTCCTCGGCAACACCGTCTATCCGCACATCTGGAAAAGCTGTGACGGCGGCGTACTGTTTGCGAAACAACATTTATTGCGACTGGGGATCATCCTTTACGGCTTTCGTCTCACCTTCTCTCAGATTGCTGACGTTGGCGTCAGCGGGATTGTGATCGATGCGTTGACGCTCACCAGCACCTTTATGCTTGCCTGCTTCCTCGGCCAGAAGGTGTTTGGTCTGGACAAACACACCAGCTGGCTGATTGGCGCCGGGAGCAGCATTTGTGGTGCCGCGGCAGTACTGGCAACAGAGCCGGTCGTGAAAGCAGAAGCCAGTAAAGTGACGGTCGCTGTCGCCACCGTGGTCATCTTCGGTACCATTGCTATCTTCCTGTACCCGGCGATGTATCCGTTGCTTTCGCACTGGTTTAGCCCTGAAACCTATGGGATTTACATTGGGTCAACCATGCATGAAGTCGCACAGGTTGTTGCTGCCGGACATGCGATTAACCCGGATGCAGAAAACGCAGCCGTTATTGCCAAAATGCTGCGCGTCATGATGCTGGCTCCGTTCCTCATCCTGCTGGCCGCTCGTGTGAAACAACTGTCTCCGGCTAACGGCGGCGAAAAGAGCAAAATCACCATTCCGTGGTTTGCCATCCTGTTCATTGTGGTGGCGATATTTAACTCGTTCCACCTGCTGCCGCAGTCTGTGGTGAACATGCTGGTCACCCTCGATACCGTGCTGCTGGCAATGGCGATGGCCGCACTTGGGCTGACCACTCACGTCAGCGCGCTGAAAAAGGCCGGTGCCAAACCGTTACTGATGGCGCTGGTGCTGTTTGTCTGGCTGATTGTCGGTGGTGGTGCAATCAACGTTTTGATTCACAGCGTGATGGCATAATCAAACACGACTAACCCCCGTTGACCCGCTATACTCTCCCCTTTTGTATTTGAGTATGGCGGGTTTTTCCCGTCATACTTCGAGTTGCATGCGCTGCTCAAAACGTATTGCGTTTTGTCCTGCAACTCGAACTATTTGGGGAATCAATTATGAAATATATTGGAGCGCACGTAAGCGCCGCTGGCGGTCTGGCCAATGCCGCTATTCGCGCCGCAGAAATCGATGCCACCGCATTCGCCCTGTTCACCAAAAATCAGCGCCAATGGCGCGCCGCGCCGTTGACTACTGACGTCATTGATGACTTCAAGTCGGCCTGCGAGAAGTATCACTTTAGCAGCGCACAAATTCTGCCTCACGACAGCTACCTGATTAACCTCGGCCACCCGGTCAGCGAGGCGCTGGAAAAATCACGCGATGCCTTTATTGATGAAATGCAGCGTTGCGAGCTGCTGGGGTTATCCCTGCTTAACTTTCATCCGGGCAGCCATTTAATGCAGATCCCGGAAGACGAATGCCTGGCACGCATTGCCGAGTCCATCAACATTGCCCTCGCGCAGACCCAGGGCGTAACTGCAGTTATTGAAAACACCGCCGGTCAGGGCAGCAATCTTGGCTTTAAGTTTGAGCATCTGGCCGCCATTATCGATGGCGTAGAAGATAAATCCCGCGTGGGCGTCTGCATTGATACCTGCCACGCCTTCGCCGCCGGATACGATCTGCGAAGCGCCGCCGAGTGTGAAAAGACCTTTGCCGAATTTGAACGTATTGTCGGCTTTAACTATTTACGTGGGATGCACCTGAACGATGCCAAAAGCACGTTTGGCAGCCGCGTTGACCGCCATCATAGCTTAGGTGAAGGCAATATCGGTCACGACGCCTTCCGCTGGATTATGCAGGATGACCGTTTTGACGGCATTCCGCTGGTGCTGGAAACCATCAATCCAGATATCTGGGCGGAAGAAATCGCCTGGCTGAAAGCGCAGCAAACCGATTCTGCCGCCGCCTGATCGGGTGGATTGAGTGAATAAAAAAGGGCCGAATCATCGGCCCTTTTGTGTCAGCAGCAGAAATTATGCTTTCGCCACCGCGTCCTCTTCTGGACGTTTCAGGAAGGCATAAGACAGACCCGCTACCAGCGTACCGGCAATAATCGCCAGCAGGTATCCCACTACCGGCGTAATCGCGCCAGGGATCAGCAGCACAAACAGGCCGCCGTGAGGCGCCATCAGCTTCGCACCCACCGCCATCGACAGTGCGCCGGTCAACGCGCCACCGACGATGCAGCATGGCAGCACACGCATCGGGTCACGGGCGGCGAACGGGATCGCCCCTTCGGTGATGAAGCACAGGCCCAGCACCAGAGCCGCTTTGCCCCCTTCACGCTGTGCGTTGTCGAATTTACGACGCGCCACCAGCGTAGCCAGACCCAGCGCCAGAGGGGGAACCATCCCCGCCGCCATAATAGCCGCCATCGGTGCATACGTCTGCGTACTGAGCAGGCCGACACCGAAAGCATACGCCGCTTTGTTGACCGGACCGCCCATGTCGGTACACATCATGCCGCCAAGAATCGCCCCAAGCAGCACTGCGTTCGCCGTTCCCATGGTTTGCAGCCAGTGGGTCAGGCTTTCCAGAATACCGGCAACCGGTTTACCAATCAGGTAAATCATTGCCAGCCCAACTACCAGGCTCGATAGCAGCGGAATGATCAGGATTGGTTTCAGCGCTTCCATACTTTGCGGCAGCTTCAGCTTGGTGCTGATGAGTTTCGCCACGTAACCGGCAAGGAAACCGGCGATAATCCCACCAATAAAGCCAGAACCGGTACTGACCGCCAGCATACCGCCGATAAGACCCGGCGTCAGACCAGGACGGTCAGCGATGGAAAATGCAATATAACCCGCCAGAACCGGCACCATGAGCGCAAAGGCTGAACCGCCGCCAATTTGCATCAACGCCGCAGCCAGTGTGCCCGGCTCTTCAAATGCTTTAATACCAAAAGCAAAAGACAGTGCAATACACAGACCACCGGCAACCACCATCGGCAGCATGTAAGACACGCCGGTCAGCAGGTGACGGTATGCACCTGCGCTCTCTTTCTTACCTTCTGTTGCTCCGGACTGCCCATTCCCTACAGGCTGGTACGGCGTCGCTTCGTCTACGGCTTTATCCAGCTCTTGCTTGGTTTTCTTCAGCGCCAGTCCGGTAGAGGTGCGGTACATCGGTTTTCCGGCAAATTTCGCCAGATCAACTTCAATATCCGCCGCCACAATCACCAGATCGGCCTGCGCCACCTCTTCCGGGGTAATCGCATTGCCTGCGCCTACTGAACCACGGGTTTCAACCTTCACCCACCAGCCGCGTTTTTTGGCTTCGGTTTCAATGGCTTCCGCCGCCATAAACGTATGCGCCACGCCGGTCGGACAGGCCGTTACCGCCACCACGCGTTTG
This sequence comes from Citrobacter sp. KH_055_1, assembly GCF_057838705.1. Classification (NCBI taxonomy): domain Bacteria; kingdom Pseudomonadati; phylum Pseudomonadota; class Gammaproteobacteria; order Enterobacterales; family Enterobacteriaceae; genus Citrobacter; species Citrobacter sp. KH_055_1. Next base: position 1,671,954 of record NZ_CM174473.1, on the reverse strand, counting down.
GGGCCACTGCTAACTACAGGCGCTGCCGCAACCGGTGCGCTGTAGGGTTTCGCATGACCTTTCGCTTCGCTCAGGAACAGTTCAGGATGCGCCACCGCACGGGAGATATCTCCCAGCCAAACTTTTTTGCCGTTCAGCGCACTGTCGTTAGGGAGGGTGTCACCCAGGACAATCGCCATCTCTGCATCATTCGGATTATCGATAATATCCAGATGCGCTTTTTGTGCCGCCGCTCCAAGCAGGGTTTTCGCCATGTAAGCGCGAGCCTGGCCGAGATTAGCGTCAATAATCAGCAGCGTTTTCATTATGCCTCTCCTGCTGTCAGTTAAACGGTTTTAAGTCGACGCGCGCCATCATCGCGGCCAACTGAGGACGATCGGTAATGCCGACATTGCTTTGGCTTACCGCCAGGGCGGCAACGGCAGTCGCCAGACGCAGAGTGTGTTCGCTGGACTCACGCATCAGCAGGCCATAAATCAGACCGCCAACCATCGAATCCCCTGCGCCTACGGTGCTGACAACCTCAACTGACGGCGGTTTAGCAATCCATTCGCCAGAAGCGTTAACCCACAATGCACCTTCCGCACCGAGGGAAATCACCACATGCGCAATACCCTGCTCACGCAGCGCATGCGCAGCTTCAATCACATCTTTCATTTCTGGCAGCTTACGGCCCGCCCAGATTTCCAGCTCACGACGGTTGGGTTTCACCAGCCATGGCGCCGCTTTCAAACCTGCAACCAGCGCTTCACGACTACTATCAAAGATAATGCATGGACACTGACTGCGCAGGCGCGTCATCCAGTCGGTGAAGGCTTCCGGACTCACGCCGGTTGGCAGACTGCCGCTGACGCAGACCATGTCGAATTGACCCAACCAGCTCAGGGAGTCATTCACAAAGCGTTCCCAGTCCGCCGGGGTGACTTCAAAACCGGAGAAATTGAAGTCAGAAACTTCACCGTCTTTTTCAGTCAGCTTGACGTTAATACGGGTACGCCCCTGCACCACCTGAAAACGGTTGGCAATCCCCAGTTCGCTGAACAACTGCTGAAAGCCATCCTGGTTATCTTTACCCAGAAAACCACCCACCGTGACGTCGATCCCCAGGTCTTTCAGTACCTTGGCAACGTTGATGCCTTTACCCGCGGCATGCAGGCCGGTCGTTTTTACCAGGTTCACTTCACCGCGTTCAATTTCCGGACAAAAGCCGACCAGGTCATAGGCTGGATTCAGGGTAATAGTTGCGACACGTCTGCTCATTATGCGCCCTCCCCAAGACCGGCTGCGATGGCCTCGCCAATCGCTTTCAGCGCCTGTTCAGCATCTTCGCCCTGGGCGGTAAAGCGCAGGTGATGTCCTTTCTTCACGCCCAGCGCCACAACTTTCATCAGACTGCGTCCATTTGCCGGTTTTCCGGTTCCATCAAGATTTGTCACGGTAATTTCACTGTTAAATTGTTTAATGGTATTCACCAGCATGGTGCCCGGACGGGCGTGTAAACCATGCTCATTGCGCACAACAAACTCTGCGCTCAGCACATCATCAGTTAACGCATCATCACTGGTCAGCAGGGCCAGTACGGTCGCTGCATCCGCTTTCAGCAAGCGGTCAGCTTTATTTTCCAGCAGCAAATCGCTAAGGCGCTTGAGCACTGCCACGGGCTGATCGTCATTCATCGCGACGGTCACCAATAGCGCGGCCGTCTCGCCTTCTACGTCGAAGGCATTTGCCGCTCGGCTGAGCGCAACTGCGCTTCGCAGATTACCTTGAGCACAATCATTCAGCCAAATCCCCTGGCCGAGGTTCAGCGGTTGCTCATTGATAGCCGTGGCAACAAAGTTAGCATCAACCGCACCCGCTTCTTTCAGACGCGCGGCGTTCAGGGCTTGCAGCGTGACCAGCGAACCGGCGACCACGTCCAGCGACAGCATGTCGTTGTCGAGCTTGAGCTGTTCACTCTGCTTTTCACCCATCAGCAACGCGCGCAGTTCTTCTGCGGTGGTGGCGGATTTCAGCTGTTCAGCCACCGAATCATCGCTGAGTACGTGTGTCAGCTGACGCAGCAAACCCAGATGTTCGTCGGAGCTGGCCGCAATACCAATAGCCACATATGCAACCTGGTCTTCACCCCAGGTAATACCTTGCGGAAACTGGAATACCTGCACCCCGGTTTTCAACACCTGATCACGGGTGTCCGTGGTACCGTGAGGAATGGCAATACCGTTGCCGAGGAAAGTAGATGTTTGCTGCTCGCGCGCCAGCATGCCGTTGACGTAGCCTTCCGCCACGTTGCCAGCCTTCACTAACGCGGCAGCAACCTGGCGAATGGCCTCTTCTTTATTTCCGGCCTGTTCGCCCGGGTGAATATCCTGAACAGATAACTGGAACATGGTTCTCCTCTCCTGCTGAATTGAAACGATTCAGCTAACATGAGAAAAAAGGCGCCACCCAACTCCAACACTTAAGAAAAGATGACGCTGAAACGTTTCAAGAAGTTTTGCGCTTTCTGCTTCAGCACGCAAGTAAAGTTAGCAATTTGCTTGCTGAATTTAGATATAACGCACATTTTTTCTTCTGTGCATCAATAATTGCTGACATAGAAAGGAAGCTAAGTTATCGATTTCAGCATCGTCAGCAGACTGTTTTTAGAGACTGAAATGCTATTTTGATTTTTCATGCCGATTTTGATTTCGCGCCCTGTTTATTTTCTGACAGGCAGCGTAAACTCCGCGTCTCTTCACATCACAGATATTGAAACATGCATAACACCCCGGTAGCCGCCTCCCCCAAGTCGTTTGATTTAACGTCTTCGGCGTTCCTGCTTGTCGCTTTTCTTACGGGTATCGCCGGCGCATTGCAGACCCCTACGCTCAGCCTTTTTCTGACCGATGAAGTTCATGCCCGTCCGGGTATGGTCGGTTTCTTTTTTACCGGTAGCGCTGTCATCGGCATCCTGGTAAGCCAGTTTTTAGCTGGGCGTTCTGATAAGAAGGGCGATCGCAAAAATCTGATCGTTTTTTGCTGCGTACTGGGGATGCTGGCCTGTGTGCTGTTTGCCTGGAACCGTAACTATTTTATCTTGCTGTTTGTCGGCGTCTTCCTCAGTAGCTTTGGATCGACCGCTAACCCGCAAATGTTTGCCCTCGCCCGCGAGCATGCTGACCGCACGGGCCGGGAAGCCGTCATGTTCAGCTCTATTTTGCGTGCTCAGGTTTCGCTGGCATGGGTGATTGGCCCGCCGTTAGCTTACGCGCTGGCTATGGGTTTCAGCTTTACGGTGATGTATCTGAGTGCCGCCGTTGCGTTTATCGTCTGCGGCGTCATGGTGTGGTTGTTCTTACCGTCGATGAACAAAAATGCGTCCCTCGCCACGGGCGCGGTGGAAGCCCCGCGTCGTAACCGGCGCGATACGCTGCTGCTGTTCGCTATCTGCACATTAATGTGGGGCACCAACAGCCTGTACATCATTAATATGCCACTGTTTATCATCAACGAACTGCATCTGCCGGAAAAACTCGCAGGCATTATGATGGGCACCGCCGCCGGGCTGGAAATACCGACGATGCTCATTGCCGGATACTTTGCTAAACGTCTGGGCAAGCGTTTGTTGATGCGGATCGCCGTGGTCGCCGGTTTCTTCTTTTATGCCGGAATGCTGTTGGCGCATTCGCCGGTCATTCTGCTCAGCTTGCAGCTGCTGAACGCGATTTACATCGGTATCCTCGGCGGTATTGGCATGCTCTATTTCCAGGACTTAATGCCAGGACAGGCGGGTTCTGCAACCACTCTTTACACCAACACCATCCGCGTGGGCTGGATTATTGCCGGATCGCTGGCCGGTATTACCGCTGAAATCTGGAACTACCATGCGGTGTTCTGGTTTGCGCTGGTGATGATTATCGCCACGGTCTTTTGCCTGGCGCGGATCAAAGACGTTTAAGGTGCGGTGAGCGCTTCAAGCTCAATAAGGTACACCATAGCCTGGCGCGTTGTCTGGCCACACATTTCAGCGCTGGGCTGTAAGCCTGCACACACTTTTGGCCGCAGTGCGGAACCAAAAATTTTACAGCGCAGGAATTCATCAAGCTGAACGCATGGCGTATTGGCGGGCTTGCCCTCAGGCATGCCGGGGATGGGGCTGGAGATAGAAGGCGCAGTGCAACATGCGCCACAATCCGGACGGCATTCCATACAATATTCTCTTTAAGGTAAACCCGCGGATTGTGTAGGTAGCGAACAGTACCACCTTTTTTGCACCCGCAAAAGTGCGAATTCCGCTTGCCTGAATGACCCGGCGCGAGTAGTTTGACGCGATATTTTAGACACTCCTCACTACAGGATTTTTTCGATGCCAAGAGCGAACGAAATTAAAAAAGGTATGGTACTTAACTACAACGGCAAGTTGCTGATTGTAAAAGACATTGATATTCAATCACCGAGCGCACGTGGTGCAGCCACGCTGTACAAAATGCGTTTTTCTGATGTCCGTACCGGCCTAAAAGTCGAAGAGCGCTTCAAAGGCGACGATATTGTGGATACCGTCACCCTGAGCCGTCGTGGCGTTGATTTCTCTTACGTCGATGGCAACGAATATGTCTTTATGGATAAAGAAGACTATACCCCGTATACCTTCACCAAAGACCAGATCGAAGAAGAGTTGCTGTTTATCCCGGAAGGCGGAATGCCGGACATGCAGGTGCTGACCTGGGATGGCCAACTGCTGGCGCTTGAACTGCCACAGACCGTAGACCTTGAGATCGTTGAAACCTCACCTGGCATTAAAGGTGCGTCAGCCAGTGCACGTAACAAGCCAGCCACCCTGACCACCGGCCTGGTGATCCTGGTTCCTGAGTATCTGAGTGCCGGTGAGAAAATCCGCATTCATATCGAAGAACGCCGTTATATGGGGCGTGCAGACTAACGTTTCTGCTAAGACACAGACTAAAAGGGACAGCGCACACTGTCCCTTTGCTGTTTTCAGCGCTGACTGCTGAGATAAAAATCATCCATCAATAATGATTCCAGATACTGCTCATCCTCGCGCATAAAACGCACGATGACATTAACCGCCTGAGGGTAAAAGCCCTCGCCGTCGCGATGCAGACAGCTATCCCGGAACAATGATGCCCAGCACATAATATGATGATGCAAAAAGTAATATTGCTCAGCGACGCTCTGCTCTTTGCCCACCATTTTCGCCATTAACGCCAGCTGTACCGCAATATGATCGGCAGGTTCATTCTCCCGCGCAGCCAGCCCCTGTTCGACTAACAGCACATTCATTTGCCGTCGTTCTTCAGGTGCCGTCGTGTGCGGGTAATGCCCTGCATAAGGCGACACGCTCTGTGGAGGGGCCAGCAAAAACAGTGAAGCAAAATCGGCCGCCAGCTCCAGTTGTCGGCATTCGCGCCGCAGCACCTGAGCCAGACTACGCGCTAACTTTTTGACGTCAGCAGCCAGTCCGGGGATCCCCGTCAGTGAGGTCATCCACTCCCGGCTCTCCTCGCTCTCAAGACGGGCTAATTGCTTCTCGTCCAGTTCACGAAACAGCAGTTGCGAAAACCACTGATATACTGCTGCACGCTGCTGATGAATGTGATTATGCGGCACTGGCCCCCTCCTCTTTCACTGTCGCAGGTCCACCGAAAGCGGTTACCTGCGGGGCCTTCTGCTGGAAGCGTTCAACCTCTACCAGCACGGAATGCGCGGAAGGGCCTTGCGCCAGCTGCGATGTCCCAATATCCGCACTCAGGACATTCGGATCGCCATAGGTGCATAGCGTCCCGGCTTTCCCGCCTTCCTGCGGGGAATACCACGCCCCTTCATGAATGCGGATCACGCCAGCGGGAAAATCGGCGCTAATCACTACGCCCGCCAGCACCTGACCTCGGGCGTTAAAGACGCGAGCAATATCTCCGGCTTTTAAACCGCGGGCGGTTGCATCCTGCTCGCTGATGTAGAGCGGTTCTCTGCCGGCCACCGCGTAGGTGTTACGAAACGCCTCGCTTGAGCATAACTGCGAGTGCAGACGCTTGTCCGGGTGACAGGATTGCAGATGCAGCGGATATTTATTCGTCTTGCCCTGATGGCTACGTTCAAACGGCTCCATCCACACCGGGTGTCCTGGACAATCTTCATATTGAAAACCCGCGATGGTTTTACTGTAGATTTCAATAAGCCCCGACGGGGTGCCTAACGGATTAAGATCGGGCTGGTCGCGGAACTCACCGTGACGCACCCACGGCTGCCCCGCCGGATATTCAACGTATCCGTCCCCTTTCCAGAAGGTGTTAAAGTCCGGTAAGGTAACGCCGAGAGACGCGCCCATCTTCACGCCTTCGTCATAAAGCGCTTGTACCCACTGCATTTCATCGCGGTTTTCACGGTATACCGCTTCTTTATCAAAGCGCTTACACAGCCCGGCAAACACATCAAAGTCATGACGCGCTTCAAATTGTGGTTTGACTACCTGATGCAGCGCCATCAGCCCTTTATTCGAATGGGTGCCAAACTGCTCAATGTCGTTACGCTCAAAACGCGTGGTGACGGGCAGGACAATATCGGCAAAACGACAGGATGCAGTCCATTGGTGATCTAACACCACGACGGTTTCCAGCTTCTTCCATGCCTCAATCATGCGGTTGCGATCCTGCTGCGCATGGAACGGATTGGCCGCGCTGTAGACGGCCATTTTGATATCAGGCCAGGTTAACGTTTCACCGTTGAAGGCAATTTTCTTACCCGGCGCAAGCAGGCAGTCGACGATACGCGAGGTGGGAATATGCGCCGATGCGCCACGAAAATCCGCTTTATATTTCGCCTCTGGGGGATTGTTAATACTTCCCAGCCCCGACAGCACAGGCCCGGCCGACGTTACCGTTCCACCGCCGTTGTAGTGCCAGCCAAATCCTACGCCGCCGCCCGGTAAACCAATTTGTCCGACCATGCTCGCCAGCACCACCAGCATCCAGGGATACTGCTCTCCGTGGTGCATACGCTGGACGCACCAGCCGCCCATAAACTGCGTGCGGCCTTTCACCAGCAGGCGGGCGAAGTCACGGATTTGTTCTGCGCTCAGGCCACAGATTTGGGCTGCCCATTCGGCGTTTTTCACCTGCTTGTCAGTCTCGCCCGTCAGGTACGGTAAAAACTGTTCAAAGCCGACGGTGTAATCGTTAATAAATGCCGTGTCGTACAGTTTTTCTTCATACAAGGTGTGCGCGAGCGCCAGCAGCAAAGCAACATCGGTTTGCGGTCGCAGCGCCAGTTGTTCAGCACCCAGATAGTTTTGCGATTTACTGCGCACCGGATCAACGCTGATGACGCGCATTTTGCCCTGTGCGACCGCCTCTTTAATCTGCTGCCAGTAGCCAAACGCTTCGTGGTCGGGTACCAGGAATTCTATCTGCAAATTCTTAATCGGATCGCAGCCCCACAACACGATGGTATGGGTATTCTCAATCACCAGCGGCAGCGAGGTTTGCTGCTCGTAGACTTCCAGCGAACCAATCACATGCGGCAAGATGACCTGTGCAGCCGCCGCCGAGTAGTCGCCAACGGTGGTGACATAGCTCCCGTGCAGGCCGAGCCCCCTGTCCATTGCGCCACCTGCTTTATGGTATTTGCCCACCATTTGCCAGTCGGCCAACCCGGTAAATACGCCGGAAGATCCGTAGTTTTTTTGCACCCGTTCCAGCTCTTCGTAAAACAGATCCAGCGCCCGATCCCAACTGACCCGCACAAAACGGTTATCACCGCGCTGGCTGCGGTCTGATTTTTCACGCTTACGTAACCAGTCCAGACGGACCATCGGGTAGCGGACTCGCGAAGGGTTGTAGACCACTTCACGTACTGCATTCAGCATATCGCACGGATATTTGTCGTGTTTAAAGGGCCGGGTTTCGGTCCACTCGCCGTTGACCACTTTGGCTTCAAAAGCGCCGTAATGCGAGCCGGACTGGATCCACTGTTCAGGGTTTTCTCCTGCCGCCCATACCTTTGATATCAGCGGGTTCGGCGCCAGCGCACTGGCGGCACCTACCGCCAGCATACCGCTCAGAAAACGGCGACGGGACGGATTAAAATCGTGAATATCCATACATTATCCTCTTTATTATTGGGGGGCAGGCACATCGCTGGCGTGCGTCTGGAGGTATTTCAACAGCGTGCGTTCTTCCACCGGATTAAGCCGGTAATAGGTCGACATCGCTTTTAGTCCGGCAATCCAGCCATTGGCGGTATAACGGATGGTCGGCGGTGTGCTGTGGCAGGCGCTGCAGGTGGATTGCAGCATTTGTTCCGAGTATTCCCACACCGGTGCAATACTGGTGATAAGCCCCTGCGCGGAGGTCCATGCGGTCACGCTCACTTGCTGCCACTGCTGGTGCGAATCTGGGTCAACCTGGGTTTGCAGAATTTTTACGTTTGCCATCAGGGAATCATCAAGCACCGCGGAGAAAACGCGTTTGCCCATAAACTGCGTGATCACCCGCCCACGACCTTTGCTTTCACGCCACCCCGTCACTTCCAACTGGACATTACTGCCCTCTTTTTTCAGAACTCTGACTTCGGTGGCCGGAAAAAGTAGCGCTTTACCGGCGGGACTCCCAGCCGTTGCCGTCAGGGCTTTCTCGCCTAACGAAAACAGCGTGGTCGCCTCCGACGGCGTCTCTCCCTGGCGTTGGAGTTGCTTAAACCGATCGCGAAAGCCGCTACTCATATCAGGCTTGTGATGGGCAATACCTTTGTGACAGTCAATGCAGTTGCTGTCTTTCGCCGCCGCTGCGGTCATTTGTGCCGCTGCATTCGTCGATTGCTTGCCGTGATCCATCGCCTCATAGCTATGGCAGGATTTACAGGCCGCTGAATTATTGGCGCTCATTCGCGCCCATTCCCGCTGAGCAAGTTCTGCCCGCTTGGCGGTAAACTTTTCAGGCGTATCAATCGACGGTGAAATAAACGTATGGTAGAGATCGTTCAAGGCTTCCGTTTTGCGCAGAAGCGTCGGAACGATGCCTGGTGGAATATGGCAATCCTTACACTCGGCACGCACGCCGGAGGCATTGCGAAAATGTATGCTGGTCTGATATTCCTCCCCCACCGTACGCATCGAATGGCACGACAAACAAAACTCGGTGCTACTGGTGTAATGCACGCCTTGCCACGTTCCCCAAATGGCAAAGGCCATGGCAACGGCTCCACCGAATGCCCACCATAGTGCGTTCTTTCTCATCCACGACATATTTGGCTCCCTTATTTTAATTGCGACACGCTAAGGGATATTAAAAAAGGAGAATAGAGACACCGGCAGCAGAGTATAGGAACAGCGTTCACTCTATGAGGCGAGTCAAAATAGTTAAAAATGGAAACTCGTAATATGCGGCTATCGTTTTAATAAGGAATTTCTCATGCTGGCACTGTTTCTCAACAGAGAAAGCCGTACATCGCTGCAACTGCAGATCTTTCAATTTTATTTTCAGGCTATTCAGCGGGGGAATTTGCTGTGCGGGGACAAACTTCCTTCTATCCGCGAGCAGGCGCAGGCGCTGAACGTGGCCAAAATCACAGTCGTTATGGCGTATGAAAAATTGATGGCGGCAGGGTTGATTAAGAGCCGACAGGGTATTGGCTATGAAGTGATCTTTACTACACCAGTACGTACACCCGCAGCACACATACCGTTAGCCCAGGGTTCACCGCCGGTAAAGCCTGAGCCTGCAGGCGTTTCCACCGATGTTTACGGTGAGATGGGACGGGATTTTTATTGCCGGATGGGCGTCCCCGATCCCAATGCCTTTCCCTGGTCAAGCTGGCGAAAATGGAATAATGCTCCCAGCGTACTAAAAGAGCAATTGTTTACCCGATATCATTCACCAAATGGATTATTTTCATTGCGTGAGCAAATGGTCAGATACCTTAATCTATCCCGGGGAATTAATACTCGCGCAGAAAACATCATTATTACCAACGGAATTCAGGAAGGGTTATCACTGCTCAGCCAAATATTTATTATTCATCACGCGGCAAGCCAGGAAAAAAAGTGTCATATTGTGACCGAATCCCCTTGTTATTCTGGAGCCTGGCATCTGTTTAATTACTACGGTGCCGACATTACGCCTATCGCGGTGGATAATCAGGGACTGTGCACGGATAAATTACCCGAATATGCAACCCAACTTTGTTACGTGACGCCCGCACATCAGTATCCGATGGGGAGCGTGCTTTCAATGGAGCGGCGTCTGTCGTTGCTGACCTGGGCGCAGCGTGTCGGGGCGTACATTATCGAAGATGATTATGATGCCGTTTTTACGTACGGCGAAAATCCCCTCCCCGCGCTGAAAGCCATGGATTATCACGATCGGGTTATCTATATGGGGACATTCTCAAAAACGCTGGGGCCGGGTGCGCGTCTTGGCTATCTCATTTGCCCGGATGAACTGCTCCCGGCAGTGCAGAATATGAAAGCGTTAAACAACAACGGCAGCCAGTGGTTATTGCAACAGTTTCTCGCTGAGTTAATGCAAAATCAGGTTTTTTATACCCACCTCGGCAAACTGGCCTGCAGCTACGCGTCCCGGCTCGCGCTTCTCCGGGACGGTCTTTCTGCGCTGTTCCCCGACGGAAAAATTGACGGCGCAACGGCGGGCCTGCATCTCTCGTTACACATCGATCGCTCGCCCGACGTCATCGCCTTGCTGCAACAGCGCTGCCTGCAGGCAGGTGTTCGCTTTGATACGTTACAGGACATTGAAAATGGTTCAGAAGAAATCTGGCGCAAGGAGAACAACGCCGGGGTGATGTTTTTCGGTTTTGGCGGGTTGCAGTTACCGCAGATCAATAAAGTGCTGAGAGTGCTGGAGCAGGCGTTAATTCAGCCCTGAAGGCAGAACAGGGATCGAGCGACTCGCCCAATCCCTGTTGATGCCATTACAGCAGATCGCGGAACTGCGTTTGTTTCAGCGCCAGCTCAACGCCACGAACTTCTGCCAGCCCTTTCAGACGACCAATTGCGGAGTAACCCGGATTGGTTTTCTTGTACAGATCGTCCAGCATCTGATGCCCGTGATCCGGACGCATTGGGATAGGACGCAGATCGCCCGCCTTCTTACGACGCTGTTCTTCACGCAGGATCGCCGCCACCACAGAGACCATATCTACGTCGCCCTGCAGGTGAGCACCTTCATGGAAGGTTTTCGGGTTATCTTCACGGCAGGTCGAACGCAAATGCGTAAAGTGAATACGATCGCCAAAGGTTTCAATCATTTTCACCAGATCGTTATCCGCCCGTACACCGTAAGAACCGGTACACATGGTGAAGCCGTTATAGATGCTGTCTACTGTTTCTTTCAACCACTGCATATCTTCAATGGTGGAAACAATACGCGGCAGGCCGAGGATCGGGCGCGGCGGATCGTCAGGATGCACGGCCAGGCGCACGCCTGCTTCTTCAGCTACCGGCACAATTGCGCGCAGGAATACGGCCATATTATTGCGCAGATCGTCTTTACTGATACCGTCATACTCCGCCAGGCGCGCGCGAAACTTGTCCAGCGTATAACCTTCTTCTGCACCCGGCAGACCGGCGATAATATTGCGAGTCAGCTTCTCTACATCGGCTTCGCTCATGGCATTGAAATAATCCAGAGCCTGACGCTGTTCTTCTGCGGTGTAATCCGCTTCCGCACCGGGGCGTTGCAGGATGTGCAGCTCAAAGGCCGCAAAGGCAATTTGATCGAAGCGCAGGGCTTTAGAACCGTCCGGGAGCTGATATTCAAGGTCAGTGCGCGTCCAGTCGAGGATCGGCATGAAGTTATAGCACACGGTATCAATGCCGCAGGTCGCCAGATTACGGATACTCTGCTGATAATTAGCGATCCACGTTTGATACTGTCCAGACTGGGTTTTGATGTCTTCGTGAACGGGAATGCTTTCCACCACCGACCAGGTCAGCCCCTTTTCAGCCAAAATAGCCTGTCGCTTTTGAATCTCTTCTACCGGCCACACTTCACCATTAGGAATGTGGTGCAAGGCGGTCACAACACCGGTTGCGCCAGCCTGACGCACATCATCAAGCGATACCGGATCGTTAGGTCCGTACCAACGCCAGGTTTGTTCCATTGCTTCACCTCACAAGTTGTTATACCAAATTAAGTTAGCTGCATGACGACTACCATACAGGCATCGGGTGGATGATCAACAGAACGCCGATGATTGATTGATCCAGCTCACATTCCCCGGATAAATAAGGCACACCAATTTAACTTGCTGTCATATAACTTTATACTGCCATTGTTAATTAATGGTTAATCAGGTGTATTTAATGAAGACAATTGCCTCGGCTTCACTCCCCAAAAATGTACAGATGCCACTGTACGATCGCCAACGCTTAACCTCGCGGATCGTACATTTTGGTTTCGGTGCTTTTCACCGTGCTCATCAAGCATTGTTGACCGATCGCGTACTCAATACGCAGGGAGGAAACTGGGGGATTTGTGAGATCAGCTTGTTCAGCGGCGATCGGCTGATGAGCCAGCTTCGTGAGCAGGATCATCTGTATACCGTGTTAGAAAAAGGTGCTGACGGCAATCAACCGATAGTGATAGGTGCCGTTAACGAATGCCTGAACGCCACGCTGGATTCGCTGGCGGCCATTATTGAAAAATTCTGTGAACCGCAGGTGGCGATTGTGTCGTTAACCATCACGGAAAAAGGCTACTGTATTGATCCGTCCACCGGGTCGCTTGATGTCACAAACCCACGCATTATTCATGATTTGCAGTCGCCGGATGAACCGCACTCAGCGCCGGGCATTATCGTCGAAGCCCTGCATCGCCGACGCGAACGCGGATTACCGCCGTTTACCGTACTCTCGTGCGATAACATCCCGGACAACGGGCATGTGGTGAAAAACGCGATCCTGGGCATGGCGCAAAAACGTTCGCCTGAGCTGGCGGCGTGGATACAACAGCAGGTCAGTTTTCCGGGCACCATGGTCGACAGAATTGTCCCTGCCGCAACCGACGAATCGCTGGAAGAAATTGCCCAAGCGCTGGGCATCGCTGACCCCTGTGGCATCAGCTGTGAGCCGTTTATCCAGTGGGTGATTGAAGACAATTTTGTCGCCGGCCGCCCGCAGTGGGAAACCGCCGGTGTCCAGATGGTTGATGACGTGCTGCCGTGGGAACAGATGAAACTGCGGATGCTAAACGGCAGTCACTCATTTCTGGCCTATCTTGGCTATCTGGCCGGGTTTCAGCACATCAGCGATTGCATGCAGGACAATGCCTTTCGTGAAGCGGCTTACCGTCTGATGATGACGGAGCAGGCCCCCACGCTGCACATCACTAACGTCGATCTAAATCAGTATGCCGAAAGCCTGCTGCAACGTTTTGCCAATCCAGCACTGAAGCATAAGACATGGCAAATCGCGATGGACGGCAGCCAAAAATTGCCGCAAAGAATGCTGGAAGGGATCCGCATACATTTATCACGGCAAAGCGACTGGCCTCTGCTGGCACTGGGCGTTGCGGGCTGGATGCGCTACGTGAGCGGCATTGATGATGCGGGTGCAGCCATTGATGTGCGCGATCCGTTGCGTGATAAGATCCGCGCGCTTGTCGAGCACAGTTCCCTATCAGAGCGCGTCAGCGCACTGCTTTCCCTGCGCGAGATTTTTGCCCCCGATCTGGTGCAGAATCCGCAATTCGTCGCAGCTATCGAGCAGGCCTGGCAGAATATTGCGCAATATGGCGCGCATCAGGCCGTCATGCAGACGTTAAAAAATTAACAATTTCTGCCATTCAGCGGGACGAAGCGCACCTTCGTCCTCTCTGCCCTTCTCTTTTTATCCTTTTTTCGCCAGGATTGTTGAACGCTATAACAGCATTTGATGATTCTGGAGCCAACGTGACCAAAACCAACCTCATTACCGGTTTTCTCGGCAGCGGTAAAACCACCTCTATTCTTCATTTACTCGCCAACAAAGATCCCGCTGAGAAGTGGGCTGTGCTGGTCAATGAGTTTGGCGAAGTCGGTATTGACGGCGCGCTGTTGGCCGACAGCGGCGCACTGCTAAAAGAGATCCCCGGAGGATGCATGTGTTGTGTTAACGGTTTGCCGATGCAGGTAGGCCTTAATACGTTACTGCGTCAGGGCAAACCCGACCGGTTATTGATCGAACCTACCGGCCTCGGGCATCCAAAACAGATTTTGGATTTACTCACCGCCCCGGTTTACGAACCGTGGATCGATCTGCGCGCGACACTCTGTATCCTTGACCCTCGCCTGCTGCTGGATGAAAAAAGCGTCGCCAATGAGAATTTCCGCGACCAGCTGGCCGCCGCTGACGTTATCGTCGCCAACAAAACCGATCGCGCTACGGCTGAAAGTGAACATGCCTTGCAAACCTGGTGGCAGCACTACGGCGGTCACCGTCAGTTGGTTCATGCCGACCATGGACACATTGACACGCAGTTACTGGATTTACCGCGTCTGAATCTGGCTGAGCTTCCCACAAGTGCGGCACACGCCCACCAGCATGCCGACAAAAAAGGGCTGGCGGCACTGAGCCTGCCGGCACAGCAGCGCTGGCGTCGTAGTCTCAACAGCGGTCAGGGGCATCAGGCCTGCGGCTGGATTTTCGATGCGGACACCGTGTTCGATACCATCGGCCTGCTGGAATGGTCGCGTCTCGCGCCGGTAGGTCGCGTAAAAGGCGTCATGCGAATCAAGGAAGGATTGGTACGCATCAACCGTCAGGGTGATGACTGGCACATTGAGACCCAAAACGTCGCACCTCCGGACAGCCGTATTGAACTCATCTCGGACACCGAGACTGACTGGAACGCGTTACAGGGTGCATTGTTGAAGCTTCGTTTAGACGCTAACGCGTAAGGTTGCCTGCGATTTTGGCAATGGTGAACGACGATGAAAACCCGATACCCTTTTATTCTCCTGCTTAATATCGCAGGTCTGGCGCTGTTTCTGTCCTGGTATATTCCAGCCGGACATGGGTTCTGGTATTCCATCGATTTTGGTGTTTTCCATTTCTTCAACCAAAAACTGGTCGACAGCCCAATGTTCCTGTGGGTTGTCGCTATCACCAACAACCGCGCGTTTGACGGCTGCTCGCTGCTGGCAATGGGTGCCCTGATGCTGAGTTTTTGGCGCAAAGAAACCCCGGACGGTCGCCGCCGTATCATCGCAATTGGTCTGGTGATGCTGCTCACGGCGGTGGTATTAAATCAGTTAGGCCAGGCGCTTATTCCGGTTAAACGCGCCAGTCCAACGCTGATGCTGGATAATATTCATCGTGTCAGCGAGCTGCTGCATATTTCAACCAAAGATGCGTCAAGAGACAGCTTCCCGGGCGATCACGGCATGATGCTGCTTATTTTTTCCGCATTTATGCTGCGGTATTTCGGAAAAGTCGCAGGATTAATCGGCCTTATTATCGCTGTGGTTTTTGCCTTTCCTCGCGTAATGATTGGTGCTCACTGGCTTACTGATATCGTGGTCGGTTCGATGACCGTCGTTTTGATTGGCCTGCCCTGGTGGCTAATGACACCATTAAGCGACCGTTTGGTCACCCTGTTCACGAATTATCTCCCCGGTAAAAACAAACATTTTTTAAACAAATAACGCAGAGTAATTAACATCATCAGGGATACTTCTGATTCCCTGATGATATCTGACGATAATCTCTCTTGCTGACTGTCATTCTCTTGTCATCTTATTCCTGTTTAAAATGAATGAATTGCGTGTTTTTCAGCCTAATTGTTCTTAATTTAGCCAATGCCGTTTATTCACTTTCTGTATCAATTTTTCTTATAAGAAATCACGTAAAATCACTCGCAATGACTGTGGCGATCGGGTAATCTCGAACTCGTTTTGCCTCGCGAGATAATTATTCTCTTTACGAATAAATTTGTGCGTTCTACCACAGATTTGACCATAAAGAATTGTCTCATCGTGCGTAGGTAATTAGTCTCGTCACGTTTGGCATTTTTTATAACGATATTTATCGTTAAGGACTTCAAGGGAAAACAAACAACATGGTCAAATCTCAACCGATTTTGAGATATATCTTGCGAGGCATACCCGCGATAGCAGTTGCGGTTCTGCTTTCTGCATGTAGCACAACGAACACCGCCAAGAATATGCATTCTGAGACGCATGCTGTGGGCAATGGAGATAACTCTTCACTGCAAGCCTCTCAGGATGAATTTGAAAGTATGGTACGTAATATCGATGTTAAATCTCGTATTATGGACCAATACGCTGACTGGAAAGGCGTGCGTTACCGCCTTGGCGGCAGCACTAAGAAAGGGATTGATTGTTCAAGTTTTGTACAGCGTACATTCCGTGAACAATTTGGTTTAGAGCTTCCTCGCTCAACCTACGAACAACAGGAAACGGGTAAATCCGTTTCGCGCACCAATCTGCGCACCGGCGATCTGGTTCTGTTCCGTGCGGGCTCTACGGGCCGTCACGTCGGTATTTATATCGGTAACAACCAGTTTGTACATGCCTCGACCAGCAGCGGCGTTGTTATTTCCAGTATGAACGAGCCTTACTGGAAAAAGCGTTACAACGAAGCCCGCCGGGTTCTGAGTCGCAGTTAATTCGTTTGGCAGCTATCCCTTGGCTATCCTGATGAGACAAATCAAAAGCACTGCTTAGGCGGTGCTTTTTGCTTTTCTTTTACACAACAGAAAAATCTCACGATAAGCGTCAATCCAGGCTATAGTCTTACAAATTAAGCGGTTTAATAATAAGCAGTTACTGCAGGTAAACATAAAGAACTATGTTCAAACGTGCCTCTTCTTCCGGTCGGAAAATCCTGATCCCCTGTATTTTAACGGGGCTCGTCGTCGCCTTACTCGTCAGCACACTGCAATTTTTCGTCTCGTGGCATAAACGAGAAGTGAAGTACGACACGCTGCTCTCCGATATACAGAATTACGTCAAAAGTTACTTCTCAGAACTCAAAACGACCACCGATGAACTACAACCCTTGGTCACTGACAGTTGCCAACAAGTTGCCACGAAACTAACCTCCAGCGCGGCCTTTAGCCTGAACGTACGGGCTTTTTTGCTGGTAAAAGACAGCATCGCATTTTGCTCTTCCGCAACGGGCCCCATGAACACCCCCATCCAGGAGCTGATGCCGTCGATTAATATCAACCACGATATCGATGTGGCCCTGCTCCCGGGTACGCCGATGGTGCCTGACAAACCCGCAATAATGATTTGGTATCGTCATCCTGCCTTGCCGAATAGCGGCGTATTTAGTTCACTGAACATCAATCTGGCCCCCTATCTTCTCTATACCGCCCGGCAAGATGATTTTGACGGTATTGCTATTATCGTGGGCAAGACGGCTATTTCGACATTTTCAGCTCACCTGATACCCGTCTCCGATCTTCCTGATGCCTCAACCCCACGACAGGCGACGATTGACGGCCTGCCGGTGACCGTTCGATTGTACGCAGAAGAGTGGACGTATAACGATATCTGGTATTCCCTCATGCTGGGATGCATGGCTGGGATTATGGCGGCCCTGCTTGTCTGGTACTACATCTACACCCTCCGTTTACGGCCCGGGAAAGATATTCTGAACGCCATCAAGCACAATCAGTTTTATGTGGTCTACCAACCGGTCATGGAGATGCAAACGCTGGAGGTAAAAGGCGTAGAAGTCTTATTACGCTGGCGTCATCCAACGACGGGCGAGATCCCGCCTGATGCCTTTATTCATTACGCCGAATCGCAGCAAATGATTGTGCCACTCACGCAGCATCTCTTTAAGCTGGTGGCCAGCGATGCCCCTGCCCTACAAAAAGTACTCCCCAAGGGCGCAAAATTGGGGATCAACATCGCGCCTTCACATTTGCATGGTGAGAGTTTCAAAGCAGATATTCAGGAACTGAGCGCCTCGTTACCCGCCAACTACTTTCAGGTGGTACTGGAAATCACCGAACGCGATATGCTCGATCAGCACGAAGCCACGAAAATTTTTGAATGGCTGCATGCTGCCGGGCTCGAAATTGCCATTGATGATTTCGGCACCGGCCATAGTGCCCTTATCTATCTGGAACGTTTTACGGTCGATTACCTGAAGATTGACCGTGGATTTATCAATGCCATTGGTACCGAGACGCTGACGTCGCCGGTACTGGATGCCGTGTTGACACTCTCCAGACGCCTCAATATGCTGACGGTTGCTGAAGGCGTAGAAACGCAGGAGCAGGCCCGGTGGCTGCGCGATCGCGGCGTGCATTTCTTCCAGGGTTACTGGGTCAGCCGTCCGTTAAAGCTGGCTGATTTCGTACGCTGGATGGCGAAGCCAGATATGCCAAAGTGGTGATCGCACAGTGCGATTCGTCGATACACTACGCTTGCCGGAACCTCCCCGAGGCTCGGACATGAGGTCCATCGGCAGGTGGACAAGAAAAGGAAAACCCGTGCATAGGATTGTTCGCGTACTGCTGCTATTTTTCACCGTTATAGGTTTTAGCGCTCAGGCTCAGTCCATCAAAGAAAGCTATGCATTTTCCGTACTGGGCGAACCCAAGTATGCGTTCAATTTTACCCACTTCGACTATGTGAATCCCGCTGCCCCCAAAGGGGGGAAAATCACGCTCTCGTCCATCGGCACCTTCGATAATTTCAACCGCTACTCGATGCGAGGGAATCCCGGCGCCCGGACTGAATCACTTTACGATGCGCTGTTTACCACTTCCGATGATGAACCCGGTAGCTATTACCCGCTCATTGCCGACAGAGCCCGCTACGCGGACGACTATTCCTGGGTTGAAATCGCCATTAACCCGCGCGCGCGTTTTCACGATGGGTCGCCGATCACCGCCCGCGACGTTGCCTTTACCTTCCACAAATTTATGACCGAAGGCGTGCCGCAGTTTCGTCTGGTATACAAAGGGACCACCGTTAAAGCGATCGCCCCGTTAACCGTGCGAATTGAGTTAGCCAAACCGGGTAAAGAAGACATGCTCAGCCTGTTTTCATTACCGGTGATGCCAGAGAAATACTGGAAGGATCACAAGCTCAGCGACCCGTTATCCTCCCCACCCCTTGCTAGCGGACCTTACCGCATCACCCAATGGAAAATGGGGCAGTATATCGTCTACTCACGGGTCAAAGATTACTGGGCCGCTGACCTGCCGGTTAATCGTGGGCGCTGGAATTTTGATACCCTCCGCTACGACTATTACCTTGATGACAACGTGGCCTTTGAAGCATTTAAAGCCGGTGCATTTGACCTGCGTCTTGAGAACGATGCCAAAAACTGGGCAACACGTTATACCGGTAAGAACTTCACAAAACAGTACATCGTCAAAGCCGAACAAAAAAACGAGTCGGCGCAGGATACGCGCTGGTTAGCGTTTAACATCCAGCGTCCGGTGTTCAGCGACCGCCGTGTTCGTGAGGCGATCACGCTGGCCTTTGATTTTGAATGGATGAATAAGGCGTTGTTTTATAATGCCTGGAGCAGGACAACCAGCTATTTCCAGAACACCGAATATGCCGCCAAAAATTATCCCGACGCGGATGAGCTGGTGCTACTTGCGCCGATGAAAAACGATCTGCCTCCCGAAGTCTTCAGCCAAATCTATCAGCCACCCACATCAAAAGGCGACGGTTACGATCGTGAAAACCTGCTGAAGGCCAGTGCACTCCTGGACAAGGCCGGATGGGTATTGAAGGGGCAGCAGCGGGTCAACATCACCAGCGGCAAAGCGCTGACTTTTGAGCTGTTGCTCCCGGCAGGCAGTAACAGCCAATGGGTATTGCCGTTTCAGCATAACCTGCAGCGGCTGGGCATTACGATGAATATCCGCCAGGTCGATAACTCACAAATCACCAATCGCCTGCGCAGCCGCGACTATGACATGATGCCAAGGCTGTATCGCGCGATGCCGTGGCCCAGCTCGGATCTGCAAATTCTGTGGGCCTCCGAATATATTGATTCCAGCTATAACGCCCCCGGCGTGCAAAGCCCGGTCATTGATAAGCTGATTAGCCAGATCATTGCGGCGCAAGGTAATAAAGCAAAACTTATCCCGCTGGGACGCGCGCTGGACCGCGTGTTAACCTGGAATTATTACATGTTGCCGATGTGGTTTATGGCCGAAGATCGGCTGGCATGGTGGGACAAATTTTCGCAGCCTGCCGTTCGCCCGATTTACACCATCGGCGTGGACAACTGGTGGTATGACGTCAACAAAGCGGCCAAACTTCCCGCTGCCAGACGACAGGGAGAATAAATGGGCGCATATCTGATTCGACGTCTGCTGCTGGTGATCCCGACGCTCTGGGCCATCATTACCATCAACTTTTTTATCGTGCAGATTGCCCCAGGCGGCCCGGTCGAGCAGGCCGTCGCCGCCATTGAATTCGGGCAAAGTGGCGCACTGCCGGGCGCCGGTAGTGAGGGTGTGCGTGCCAGCCACGCGCAAACTGGCGTCGGGAACATCAGCGACAGCAATTATCGTGGTGGTCGCGGCCTGGATCCGGAAGTGATTGCTGAAATCACCCGCCGTTACGGATTCGATAAACCGATTCACGAACGTTATTTCAACATGCTCTGGAACTATATCCGCTTCGATTTTGGCGACAGCCTGTTTCGCAGCGCCTCGGTCCTGACATTAATCAAAGACAGCCTGCCCGTCTCCGTCACGCTGGGATTATGGAGTACGCTGATTATCTATCTGGTGTCGATTCCGCTGGGGATCCGCAAAGCGGTGTACAACGGCAGCCGCTTTGACGTGTGGAGCAGCGCATTCATTATTATCGGCTACGCCATCCCCGCATTCCTATTTGCAATTTTATTGATCGTTTTCTTTGCCGGCGGCAGCTATTACGACCTTTTCCCGCTACGCGGTCTGGTTTCCGCCAATTTTGACGCTCTGCCCTGGTATCAAAAAATCACCGATTATCTGTGGCATATCACCCTGCCGGTGGTGGCAACGGTGGTGGGTGGATTTGCCGCACTGACGATGCTAACCAAAAACTCCTTTCTGGATGAGGTTCGCAAACAGTATGTCGTCACCGCGCGCGCTAAAGGCGTTAGCGAGAAAAACATTCTGCGCAAACACGTCTTTCGTAACGCCATGCTGTTAGTGATAGCCGGTTTCCCAGCCACCTTCATCAGTATGTTTTTCACCGGCTCACTGTTGATTGAAGTCATGTTCTCGCTGAACGGTCTGGGATTACTGGGCTATGAATCAACCGTGTCACGCGACTATCCGGTGATGTTTGGTACGCTTTATATCTTCACGCTGATCGGCCTGCTGCTCAATATCCTCAGTGATATTAGCTATACGCTGGTCGATCCGCGTATTGATTTCGAGGGACGCTAATGTCGCGCTTAAGCCCCGTCAATCAGGCCCGCTGGGCGCGTTTTCGCCACAATCGCCGTGGCTACTGGTCGCTGTGGATTTTTCTGCTGCTGTTCGGCTTAAGCCTGTGTTCCGAGCTGATTGCCAATGATAAGCCACTGCTGGTGCGCTATGACGGCAGCTGGTACTTTCCACTGGTCAAAAACTACAGTGAAAGCGATTTCGGCGGCCCGTTAGCCACCAAAGCAGATTATCAGGATCCTTGGCTGCAGCAGCGTCTGGAAAGCCAGGGATGGATCCTGTGGGCACCCGTGCGCTTTGGCGCCACCAGCATTAACTTTGCCACCGACACCCCCTTCCCTTCCCCGCCGTCCGCACAAAACTGGCTGGGCACCGATGCCAACGGCGGCGACGTACTGGCGCGCATCCTCTATGGGACCCGCATTTCCATCCTGTTTGGTTTGATGTTAACCCTGTGCTCCAGCGTCATGGGCGTGATGGCCGGTGCGCTGCAGGGCTATTACGGCGGAAAGGTGGACCTGTGGGGGCAACGCTTCATTGAAGTCTGGTCCGGGATGCCGACGCTATTTTTGATAATCCTGCTCTCCAGCGTCGTCCAACCCAACTTCTGGTGGCTATTGGCCATTACGGTCGTGTTTGGCTGGATGAGCCTGGTCGGCGTGGTACGCGCAGAGTTTTTACGCACGCGAAACTTTGATTACATCCGCGCCGCACAGGCGCTCGGCGTGAGCGATCGCAGCATTATCCTGCGCCACATGCTGCCGAATGCGATGGTCGCCACGCTGACCTTTTTGCCGTTTATTTTATGTAGCTCAATTACCACACTGACCTCGCTAGATTTTCTGGGGTTCGGCTTACCTCTCGGCTCCCCGTCGCTCGGAGAACTGCTGTTGCAGGGAAAAAACAACTTACAGGCACCGTGGCTTGGGATCACCGCGTTCGTGTCGGTAGCCCTGTTATTATCGCTGCTGATCTTTATTGGTGAAGCGGTACGCGACGCATTTGATCCCAACAAGGCGGTATAAGATGACGCAACCTCTGTTAGCCATTGACAATTTATCGGTCGGTTTTCGTCAGCAGGGAACCGTACGTACCGTGGTGAACGAAATTTCATTGCACGTCGAAGCCGGGCAAACCCTGGCACTGGTGGGCGAGTCCGGCTCGGGTAAAAGCGTCACCGCACTCTCGATTTTACGTTTGCTCCCCACACCTCCAGCGGTCTATCTTGCCGGTGATATCCGCTTTCACGGTGAATCACTACTCCACGCCAGCGAACAAACGCTACGCGGTGTACGGGGGAATAAAATCGCCATGATTTTCCAGGAGCCAATGGTGTCGCTTAACCCGCTGCACACTCTGGAAAAACAGCTCTATGAAGTGTTGTCGCTGCATCGGGGGATGCGTCGGGAAGCCGCACGGGCAGAGATCTTGACCTGTCTGGATCGCGTCGGGATCCGTCAGGCCACCAAGCGTCTGGCGGATTTCCCGCACC
The DNA here is from genome assembly GCF_057838705.1 of Citrobacter sp. KH_055_1. Lineage (NCBI taxonomy): Bacteria > Pseudomonadati > Pseudomonadota > Gammaproteobacteria > Enterobacterales > Enterobacteriaceae > Citrobacter > Citrobacter sp. KH_055_1. The sequence goes on along the minus strand of NZ_CM174473.1, from coordinate 1,649,082 downwards.
AGCTTTCCGGCGGAGAGCGTCAGCGCGTGATGATCGCCATGGCGCTGCTCACTCGCCCTGAACTGCTGATTGCCGACGAACCCACCACCGCACTGGATGTTTCCGTGCAGGCACAAATCCTGCAACTGCTGCGCGAGCTACAACGCGAGCTGAATATGGGCCTGCTGTTCATCACCCATAATCTCAGTATCGTCAAAAAGTTAGCTGACACCGTTGCGGTGATGCAAAACGGTCAGTGCGTTGAACAAAACCGTGCCGGGCAACTGCTTTCTGCCCCCACCCATCCTTACACGCAGAAATTGCTCAACAGTGAACCTGCCGGCGATCCAGTGCCTTTACCCACCGGCCAACCCCCCTTGCTGGAAGTGGAGCAGCTTCGCGTCGCTTTCCCCATCCGTAAAGGGCTGCTTAAGCGCGTGGTGGACCATAACGTGGTGGTCAACAACGTCAGTTTTTCTCTGAAACCGGGAGAAACGCTGGGACTGGTTGGCGAATCAGGATCGGGGAAAAGTACCACCGGTCTGGCACTGCTGAGGCTCATCGCCTCACAAGGACGCATTGTATTCGATGGTCAGGCGCTGCATACCTTAAACCGCCGTCAACTGCTGCCGGTACGCCACCGCATTCAGGTTGTCTTTCAGGACCCTAACTCATCGCTGAACCCGCGCCTGAGCGTGTTACAGATTATTGAAGAGGGGTTACGCGTGCATCAACCCACGTTGTCTGCCGAGCAACGTGAAGCGCAGGTGAAAGCGGTAATGGCAGAAGTCGGCCTGGATAGCGACACGCGGCATCGTTACCCTGCCGAGTTTTCCGGTGGTCAGCGTCAACGTATTGCGATTGCCAGAGCACTGATTTTAAAACCATCGCTGATTATTCTGGATGAGCCGACATCGTCACTCGACAGGACCGTCCAGGCGCAAATCCTGACGTTGCTTAAGTCATTACAGCAAAAGCATCGCCTGGCCTACATCTTTATCAGCCACGATTTGCATGTTGTACGTGCGCTATGCCATCAGGTTATTGTGCTACGGCAAGGAGAGGTCGTGGAACAGGGGCAATGCGAGCACGTCTTCAACGCGCCACAACAAGCCTATACGCGTCAGCTGCTCGCGCTAAGCTGACGCTCAAAATGGGTTATTATTTGAAAAAGGTTCTGCGATAGCCACGCCGAAATTTTTCAGTCTGCAGGTCGCTGCAAATTCATCCTGACGATTGACGAACAGACACGGCTCCCCTTCACATTCCAGTACGGAACACGGAACTTCAATGTCGCTCAACGCCTGGCTGAGTTTATGCATTACCGACCACGCACTATCACCGTCCGGACTGAGTAACTTGAGCGCCACCAGGCTATTCTCATTGCTCTGGCCGTTTTGCGGAATCGGTTCAACTTTTGAACCTGCGAAACCCACCGACCAACGATAGCACTGCGGCAGACGGTGAACGATTGAGAGTTGTAATGTCATCACTTTCTTTCCCTGGAAGTACAATTACTTCACAATTATTTTACATCAATATTAACACATCATTGACAATACGTCTTTAGACAGTTGGCAAACGTTTACACCCTGTCCGTATGCCACTTTCCGAACCCAATATTTAAATTTATTCAACGGTTCTGGCAGTTTTCCGGGCTATATGTACGCGTTTCTGCGATCTAACTCAACCTTTTTAACTACAATGATGTGACTTTTTACATAAATTGATTTTACATAAAATAAACATAACCAGGGGAATAGATAGATTAGCGGTTGATGTACATCAACTCCGGGAGGCAAATGCCCCCCAGGTTGTGTATTAGATCACCGTTTTTTTGGCTCGACTGGCATAGAGATAGAAGAGAATGGAACAGGACGCACAAAAGGCAATCGTCCAGATCATCGGCCAGGCCGAGTTAAAGGTCGCCAGTGACAGTAGCGCACCTACAATGGCACCGATGCCAAAGCGGAAGGTTCCCGCCAGCGATGACGCCGTGCCAGCCATATGCGGGAACTCATCGAGGATCACTGCCATCGCGTTAGATGACACCATCGATACGCAACCAACAAACGCCGCAACACCGACCACCAGCGCCCAGAAGCCCAACCCGAACAGCGCGCTAAATACCATCCAGCCCGCCATCGCAAACTGGATCCACAGCCCGGAGCGGAACATATTCAATGCCCCAACCCGCCGAACAAAGCGGCTGTTAATAATGGTCATCACAAACAGGAAGACAATGTTCAGCGCAAAGTAATAGCCAAAGTTCTGCGGCGAAACATGGTTGATCTCAATGTAGACAAAGGGACCAGCGCTGAGAAACGAGAACATCCCAGCAAAGCTAAATCCGCTGGCCAACATATAGCTCAACACGCGCTTATGGCGAAACAGCGAGGCGAAATTGCCCATTGTGGTACGCAAACGAAACGGCTGGCGTCGCTCAACGGGCAAGGTCTCTTTGATCAAGGTGAAAATCATCACCGAAGCCAGAATTGCCGCCACGGCCAGGATCCAAAAGATGTAGTGCCAGCTTAACCATACCAGCACCCAGCCACCGACAATCGGCGCCAGCAGCGGCGCAATCGTCGTGACCAGCATGACGAAGGACATCATGCGTGAAAACTCTTCTTTTGGATAAATATCGCGCATCAGGGCGTTAATCACCACGCTCGCCGCCGCAGCCGCCAGGCCGTGGAAGAAACGCATAGTGATCAATTGATCGATAGTTTGTGCCAGCGCGCAGGCGACTGCCGCCGCCGCAAACACCAGCGTTCCCCCCAGAATCACCGGCTTACGCCCGATGCTGTCTGCCATAGGGCCGTAGATCAGTTGCCCCACTGCAAACCCCAAAATATAGGTACTGAGGGTCATTTGCGCACTGCCCGCAGGCACGCCAAACTGAGCAGAGATCACCGGCAGCGCCGGAAGATACATATCAATCGACAACGGCATTAACATGGCCAACAAGCCAAGGATAAAAACAATGGCAATTGAAGAGTTCTGCCGGGTGGTCACATTTAGCTCCTGAAATTAACGAGGGGTTACGTTAACGCTGGCGATTTCTTCTTCAGTCAAGGGGCGGTATTCGCCGGGCGCAAGATCGTCATCCAGTTTGATGGCGCCGATTCGCTCACGGTGCAGTTCCACAACATGGTTGCCAACGGCGGCAAACATACGCTTAACCTGATGATAGCGCCCTTCGCTAATGGTCAAGCGCACCTGGGTTGGCGTAATCACTTCCAGCACCGCCGGTTTTGTCAGATCTTTTTCGTTATGCAACTGTACACCACGAGTAAACTGTTCGGCGGTATCTTCCGCCACCGGCGACTCTAACGTCACCAGATAGGTTTTCTCACAATGGTGACGCGGGGAGGTGATGCGGTGTGACCACTGACCGTCATCGGTCATCAGTACCAGCCCGGTGGTGTCGATATCCAGACGCCCTGCCGCATGCAGCTTGTGGGCAACAGGTTCATCGAGGAAATAAAGCACTGTCGGATGATCCGGGTCTTCCGTGGAGCACACATAGCCCTGAGGCTTGTTGAGCATAAAATAGCGCGGGCCATTTTGCTGAGCCAGTGAATTACCGTCGTATTCGACGTCATGTTCTGGCAGCAGTTTAAAGGCGCTATTTCTGACGATTTCGCCATCGACGGTAACGCGGTTACCACGGATTTCACGCCCGGCAATAGCGCGGCTGACGCCGAGTTGCTGAGCGATAAATTTATCAAGTCGCATGAGTGTGATTTTGCCTGTAACAATACGGAAATCGAGCGTTATGCCCGAAAAGTGGAGCCGTTTTCCGCTCAGTATAGCGGGCTAACAACTTCCCTCAAGGGAAAAAGATTCGTGGCATACTATTCATTGTTATTGTTTACCCTAGTGAGACCATGACTTTTACACTTCGCCCTTACCAACAAGAAGCCGTGGATGCCACGCTCAACCATTTTCGCCACCACCGCACACCTGCGGTCATCGTCCTGCCAACCGGGGCGGGTAAAAGCCTGGTGATTGCTGAACTGGCGCGTGTGGCGCGTGGGCGCGTATTAGTGCTGGCGCATGTGAAGGAGTTGGTCGCACAGAATCATGCCAAATATTGTGCGTTGGGGCTGGATGCCGATATCTTTGCCGCTGGCCTGAAGCGTAAAGAGAGCCACGGTAAAGTGGTTTTCGGCAGCGTACAGTCGGTGGCGCGTAATCTGGAAGCGTTTCAGGGTGAATTTTCCCTGCTCATCGTCGACGAGTGCCATCGCATTGGTGACGACGAAGAGAGCCAGTATCAGCAAATTCTGACTCACCTGACCCACGTCAACCCTCACCTACGCCTGCTCGGACTGACCGCCACGCCTTTCCGCCTCGGTAAAGGCTGGATTTACCATTTTCATTATCACGGTATGGTGCGCGGCGATGAAAAAGCGCTTTTTCGCGACTGTATTTATGAGCTGCCGCTGCGCTACATGATTAAACACGGCTATCTGACGCCGCCAGAGCGCCTCGACATGCCGGTCGTCCAGTATGACTTCAGCCGCCTGCAAGCACAAAGTAACGGTCTGTTCAGCGAAGCTGACCTCAACCATGAGCTGAAAAAACAGCAGCGGATAACACCGCATATCATCAGCCAGATTGTTGAATTTGCCCAGACGCGTAAAGGCGTCATGATATTTGCCGCTACCGTGGAGCACGCGAAAGAGATTGTTGGTCTGCTGCCCGCAGACGATGCCGCACTGATCACCGGTGACACGCCTGGCGCAGAGCGAGATGTGTTGATTGAGGATTTCAAAGCCCAGCGCTTTCGCTATCTGGTCAACGTAGCGGTGCTGACCACCGGGTTTGACGCCCCACATGTCGATCTCATTGCGATCCTGCGCCCTACCGAGTCCGTTAGCCTGTATCAACAAATCGTCGGACGAGGGCTGCGTCTGGCGCCGGGAAAAACGGATTGTCTGATCCTCGACTACGCGGGTAATCCTCACGATCTGTATGCCCCGGAAGTGGGTGCGCCGAAGGGCAAAAGCGACAACGTTCCGGTACAGGTATTCTGCCCGGCCTGCGGGTTTGCTAACACCTTCTGGGGTAAGACCACAGCCGATGGCACGCTGATCGAACACTTTGGCCGTCGCTGTCAGGGTTGGTTTGAAGATGATGACGGTCACCGTGAACAATGTGACTTCCGCTTTCGTTTTAAAAACTGCCCACAGTGCAATGCTGAAAATGACATTGCCGCTCGCCGCTGTCGGGCATGCGATACCATACTGGTCGATCCGGACGATATGCTGAAAGCAGCGCTCAGGCTCAAAGATGCGCTGGTCCTGCGCTGCAGCGGTATGGTGTTACAAAACGGCCAGGATGAAAAAGGCGAATGGCTGAAGATTACCTATTATGACGAGGATGGCGCCGACGTCAGCGAACGATTTCGTTTGCACACTCCCGCGCAGCGCACGGCCTTTGAACAGCTGTTTATTCGCCCGCACACCCGCACACCCGGCATCCCTTTACGCTGGATAACTGCCGCCGACATCCTGGCGCAGCAGGCATTGTTACGCCATCCCGATTTTGTGGTCGCGCGCATGAAAGGCCAGTACTGGCAGGTACGTGAAAAGGTCTTTGATTATGAAGGCCGCTTCCGACGGGCACATGAATTGCGCGGTTAATCGTACTTTTGATTGATGTACCCGTCATTTGAGGATAGAATCTCGCCCGCTTTTGCATACGCAAAGCAGATCACTTACCTGTTGCTGGGTCGCCTGTAGCAGGAATTATTAAAGAGAGATTTAAATGTTTACTATTAACGCTGAAGTACGTAAAGAGCAGGGTAAGGGTGCGAGCCGCCGCCTGCGTACCGCTAACAAGTTCCCGGCAATCATCTACGGTGGCGCAGAAGCCCCGATTGCTATCGAACTGGACCACGATTCCATCATGAACATGCAAGCTAAAGCTGAATTTTACAGCGAAGTTCTGACCATCGTTGTTGACGGTAAAGAAGTTAAAGTTAAAGCTCAGGCTGTACAGCGTCACCCGTTCAAGCCGAAACTGGCTCACATCGACTTCGTTCGCGCGTAATCGCCAACAAGTTGAAGAAAAACCCCGCCTCGGCGGGGTTTTTTTATGTCATTTTTAACCGATGACAACGTATGACATGTGGCCGGATAAGGCATTTACGCCGCCATCCGGCATCATCCATGTTATTTCCCGCCAGAAGTACGGCGCTGCAGCTGATCGCGCAGGTTAGGCGGCGTACCTTTAATGGTTAAGGTGTCCGTCGCCGGATCCCAGAAAATGCGTTCGCCCAGCAGCATGGCGTCGAAATTGATCGTTAACCCACCGCCGCTACCGGCAAACTTGGTTAACTGACGCAGCGTGCTGCGATCTGCCGGGAAGCTCTCTTCCAGCTCATAGCCTTTATCCGCGGTAAATTCACTGAAGCTGACTTCGCTGACGCCGGAAAGTTCTTTTGACAGGGACTCCAGTTCAATCTCTTCACCAGCCTGAAGCTGCTCGTTACAGTAGCTATAAACCTGCTGACGCACGTTCTGGCGTTCAGCTTTATCCAGTTGAGCTTCGGCAGTGAAGTCGTCTACCGCCTGCAGCAGGCCACGGTTTTGCGCTTTCGCATTCAGTCCTTCGCTGGCCCCGAGGAAATCCATAAAGAAATCGGCAACTTTACGTCCTACCCTTCCTTTCAGGAACGTCAGATACCGCGTGGACTCCGGGTTGGTTTCCCACTCGGTTAAATCAATACGCGCCACGATATCAGCATGATTGATATCCAGATAGTGCGTCGGGTTGATATCCAGATTTTCATTCACACGCATGCTGCTTAAGTTGTTCAGCACCGCCACCAGCAGATACTCTACCGCCAGGTAACGGTAATGACAGAACAGCACGATGCCGCCGTCAGCAAACGGATATTTCGCCAGCTCATCGCGCAGACGCCCGGTTGCGGCACGACTGAACGCCAGAAAATCCTCTTCGCCCTGACGTTGCAAACGCAGCGTTTGCGCCAGTTCGCTCTCTTCGCTAAACAGGCCATAGGCTTTATTCTTGGCGCTATATACCCGATGCAGCTCAGCCATCATCTCGACAACGGTCGCCGTCGGCTCCAGTAATGAATCGCGCAAGACCAGCTCAAGGTTCTGCTCATCACGCTTGATAAGCTGGTGCAGGGCAATCTGGTTGATATCCAGACTCATGATAAACTCTCCTTTAAGACCGGGCGGTATTCAACCACCTGCCGGGCAGTGACGCAATAGAAGATAAAAAAGCAGAAAAAAAACTGTCGCTACGGTAATATGTTGCCCTTTCATGAACAGACAGATTTCGATTTATGCCACAAATTTCCCGCTATAGTGACGAACACGTTGAACAATTGCTGAATGAAATGCTCAACGTACTGGAAAAACATAAGGCACCGACCGATCTTTCCCTGATGGTACTGGGAAACATGGTCACTAACCTTATCAATACAAGCGTCGCACCGGCCCAGCGCCAGGCGATTGCGAATTCATTTGCCCGCGCATTGCAGTCTTCGATAAACGACGACCAAGCGCACTAAGAGCCTGCTCCGGGGAAACGAACAACAGTTTATGGTAACTCATCGTCAACGCTACCGTGAGAAAGTCTCCCAGATGGTTAGCTGGGGGCACTGGTTCGCCTTGTTCAACATTCTGTTGGCCATGGTGCTCGGTAGTCGTTACCTGTTTGTCGCCGACTGGCCGACAACGCTTGCAGGTCGTGTTTATTCTTATCTGAGCGTTGTCGGGCATTTTAGCTTCCTGGTGTTTGCCGCCTATTTGCTGATCCTGTTCCCCCTGACGTTTATCGTCATGTCCCAGAGGCTGATGCGATTCTTATCAGCCATCCTGGCGACCGTGGGCATGACGCTGCTGTTGATTGACAGCGAAGTGTTCACCCGTTTCCACCTGCATCTCAATCCGATTGTCTGGGAACTGGTCATTAACCCCGATCAGAACGAAACGGCGCGTGACTGGCAGCTGATGTTCATCAGCGTGCCGATTATTCTGCTAATAGAAATGTTGTTTGCGACCTGGAGCTGGCAAAAGCTGCGCAGCCTGACGCGTCGCCGTCATTTCGCGAAACCTTTAGCCGCTTTCTTTTTCGTATCGTTCATCGCATCGCATGTGGTGTACATCTGGGCGGACGCCAATTTCTATCGGCCGATCACTATGCAGCGCGCAAACCTGCCGCTGTCTTACCCAATGACAGCGCGTAAGTTTCTGGAAAAACATGGTTTGCTGGATGCGCAAGAGTATCAGCGCCGCCTGATCGAACAAGGTAATCCGGAAGCGGTCTCCGTACAGTATCCGCTTAGCGATTTACGCTATCGTGATATGGGTACCGGCCAGAACGTCCTGCTGATCACCGTAGACGGTCTGAACTACTCGCGCTTTGAAAAACAGATGCCAGCCCTGGCGGAATTTGCCGGGCAAAATATTTCCTTCACGCGCCATATGAGTTCCGGTAATACCTCCGATAACGGTATTTTTGGCCTGTTCTATGGCGTGTCGCCAAGCTATATGGACGGCATTCTGGCAAGCAGAACGCCTGCCGCGCTGATCTCTGCCCTGAATCAACAAGGTTATCAGTTGGGGTTATTCTCCTCTGATGGCTTTACCAGCCCGCTCTATCGCCAGGCGCTGCTGTCAGACTTCTCCATGCCAAGCGTGCAGACACAATCTGACGAACAAACGGCGAACCAATGGATCAACTGGCTGGGCCGCTACGCGCAGGAAGATAACCGCTGGTTCTCATGGGTCTCCTTTAACGGGACTAACATTGATGACAGCAACCAGAAGAACTTTGCTAAACGCTACGCCAACGCCGCTCAGGACGTAGATGCGAACATTAACCGCGTTCTGGGCGCCCTGCGTGATTCGGGTAAGCTCAACAACACGGTGGTGATTATTACCGCCGGTCGGGGTGTCCCACTGTCGCAGGATGAGAATCGCTTCGACTGGTCGCGCGGTCATCTTCAGGTTCCACTGATAATTCACTGGCCGGGTACACCCGCTCAGCGCATTAATAGCCTGACCGATCATACCGACCTGATGACCACGCTGATGCAGCGACTACTGCACGTCAGCACACCGGCAAACGAATATTCGCAAGGCCAGGATTTGTTTAATGCCACGCGACGCCACTATTGGGTAACGGCCGCCGACAGCAGCACAATGGCGATTACCACTCCAGAAATGACGCTGGTGCTCAACAACAACGGTAATTACCAGACCTATGATTTACGCGGCGAGAAGATTAAAGATCAGAAACCACAGCTGAGCTTACTGCTACAGGTTCTGACGGATGAGAAACGTTTTATTGCTAACTGATTAATTATAAATCAGTTAGTAAACCATCCTCTTGCAATCGTGGTGGAAAGCAGTAGTATTAGCGCCATAGTGTCGGCACGTAGCGCAGCCTGGTAGCGCACCGTCATGGGGTGTCGGGGGTCGGAGGTTCAAATCCTCTCGTGCCGACCAAAATTCCCCAAAAAAACCAATCTTCTACGATTGGTTTTTTTATGTCTGCAATTTGCCGGGACTCAGCGCCCTCTTTCCTGGCCGGTGCCAGGCATAATTCACCCTGCTGACTTCTCTTCCAGCTGCTTGCATCTTTAATATCAACATTGTTTATTATTGCCGCTCATTAAAGTTGATATTTAATTAATGTTGTCAAACAGCAAATTGAGATTACAGTAATGACACAAATATTTTATTAATTTTTCACTTTAATAAACCCTGCTTAAACGTTAAGCATTTCATAGCAGAATGAATCGCTGGTCGGATATGTGCGAAATAAAATAAATAAGAACATGACATTTCTATCCTAACCCTACGATGGTAAAAATGAAAAAGTTAATGATGGCATTAGTGGCAGCTGTAGCGTTATCAGGTTGTGCACAGCAAACCTTTAAAATAAATAACGGCATTGCCGAAAAACCGACCCAAGAGGTCAAACAGAGCTTTTTTGTTCACGGCATAGGCCAGTCGCAAACTATTGATGCAGCACTTGTTTGTGGTGGTGCAGACAAAGTTATCCGTACCGAAGTACAGGAATCGGGAATGGATGTTTTCTTGCGTATTATTACTATCGGTATCTACACACCTCGTGAGGCGAGAGTGTATTGCGCTAAATAATACGATGAGCAGGTGTTCGATGGATACCTGCTTAGCAATAATGTGCCTGGCATTATTTAACACGATTAAAAAATAGTGACGTAATAACTGAATAATTTTCGTGTCGTTAAGAAACACATTTAACGCTATCTGTTGATAGTGACACTTCCGTACTCGCCCCATCGACTTACTTATAAATCAAAATCAACGCATAACCCTCTTTATACACACAAAGTTGTATTTAAAATGCATGTTTGTATGTGTAAAGATATGTCAGGGGAAAGTACCTTCCCCCTCCTGCGTCGCGATGGCTCAGGCTTTGTACAATAAAAAAGGTTAGGTTATGCATTACTCAAAGCGTTTATGGCTAACGCTTCTCGTTATCTGCCTGGCGTCCTTTGGCGTGCTACTGTGGCTGGGCGGCGAGATTTATCAGCAGGCTCCGCCTATTCCGGCACAAGTTATCACGACGGATGGTGAGCAGGTTTTCACCGGGGAACAAATTCAGGATGGGCAGGAAGCCTGGTTTAAATCTGGCGGTCAACAGCTGGGTTCCGTTTGGGGCCATGGCAGCTACGTTGCGCCTGACTGGTCTGCGGACTGGCTGCACCGTGAAGCGCTTGCCTTACGCGACATCATCGCCGAGAAAAAATATCAGCAACCGTTCGATGCGCTAACGCAAGAACAACAGCTGGTTGCGGGCGGCCTGATGAAACAGGAGATGCGCCATAATAGCTATGACGCGCTGCGTAATGTCATCATTATTACACCGGAGCGCGCCAAAGCCATTCGTGAGGTTGCCGCGCATTATGACGGTCTGTTCAGCGACGCGCCTGATTTCCACGCGCTGCGCGTTGACTATGCGATGAAGGAAAATACACTTTCCTCTTCTCTGGACCGGCAGGATCTCGGCGCCTTCTTCTTCTGGAGCGCCTGGGCTGCCACCACCGAACGCCCAGGTGATACCATCACTTACACCAGCAACTGGCCGCATGAAGCGCTGGTGGGTAATACGCCAAGTGCCAGCTTAGGCATCTGGTCTATTGCCAGCGTCATTCTGCTGCTGGGCGGTATTGGTGCCCTGGTCTGGTACCATTTCCGTAACGAAGAAGACGAAACCATTGTCTCCCCAGCCAGCGATCCGCTGTTCCGGCTGACGCTGACACCGTCGATGCGCGCAACCACAAAATATTTTTACGTGGTTATCGCCCTGTTTATGGTGCAAATTTTCCTCGGTTCGATGACTGCGCACTACAGCGTGGAAGGCCAGGATTTCTTCGGCATCCCGCTATCGAAAATTTTACCGTACACCGTACTGCGTAGCTGGCACACCCAGCTGTCAGTTCTGTGGATTGCTACCGCGTGGCTGGCAACCGGTCTGTATATCGCCCCGTTGATTTCCGGCAAAGAACCCGCATTCCAGCGTCTGGGCGTTAATATTCTGTTTGTTGCGCTGCTGATTCTGGTGGTTGGTTCGCTGGGCTTCGGCTGGTTGGGTGCAATGGGCTATCTGGATGCCAAACAGAACTTCTATATTGGTGCCCAGGGTCTCGAGTTCACCAACATGGGACGCATGTGGCAGTGGCTGCTGTTTATCGGCCTGATGATTTGGCTGGTGCTGGTGGGACGTGCATTATGGCCTGCCCTCACCCGTCCATCAGAAAACCGTGGTCTGATCATGCTGATGTTCCTGGCAGCCATTTGTATCGGCCTGTTCTACTCTACGTCCCTGATTTGGGGCTTTAAGACGCATTACGCCATTATTGAATACTGGCGCTGGTGGCTGGTTCACCTGTGGGTAGAAGGTTTCTTTGAAGTCTTCGCCACCGCCGTGATTGCGCTTATCTTCTGTCGTCTGGGTCTTATTCGTAGTAGCGCGGCGAACAAAGCAACATTGTTCTCGACCATCATCTTCCTGTTTGGTGGCATTCTGGGAACGCTGCACCACCTGTACTTCACTGGTGCACCGATCTCCGTCATTGCCTGGGGTTCAATTTTCTCTGCACTGGAAGTGGTTCCGCTGTCGCTGGTGGGGATTGAAGCTGCACACAGTTACTCACTGGCACGTAAAGCACCGTGGGTACAGCGTTACCGTTGGATGATCTTCTTCTTCGTGGCCGTGGCATTCTGGAATATGGTCGGCGCTGGCCTGCTGGGCTTCGCCATCAACCCGCCGATTTCACTGTACTACGTGCAGGGTCTGAACCTGACGGCAGCGCATGCTCATGCCGCGCTGTTTGGCGTATACGGTATGCTCGGTATTGGTCTAATGTTGTTCTGTCTGCGTGGTCTGCTGCCGGACAACCATTGGGTTGATTCTCTGTTGAAATGGGCATTCTGGTTGATGAACATCGGCTTAACGTGGATGGTCTTTGTCTCGCTGCTGCCGGTAGGGATTTATCAGTCATGGGCCAGCATTGATAAGGGGCTGTGGTACGCGCGCTCTCCGGAAGTGATTCACTCGCATATCGTTGAAACACTGGTCTGGTTGCGTGTCCCGGGCGACATCATCTTCGGTATCGGTGGGCTGCTGCTGGCGCTCTTTGCGCTGAAACTGCTTACCAAAGCCAACGCTAAATCGATGACGCTGGCAAACGAGAAAAACTAAGCGCCATTTTTAAGATGACGCTCAGCAATTAAAAGGCAACCGCAGCGCCAGTCGTTGCGGTTTTTTTATTTCGTCTCGCAAACCGGCAGCACCTTGATTCAAGTCATAAAGAGTATTCTTTGTAAAAATTCCAATGAGAGCTTTTTGAGTCAGGATATACTATTTGCACCTGTAAAAAGTAGGGTCACGTTGCCTTATCATCTGCGTGATAAATCAGGATTATCCCATGCCCCGAAATATAACGAAATTAAGAGTGCTCAGGAGAAGAAGATGCCTGAATTAACACCTTTTAAGGTGATGATCGTTGATGACCACCCACTCATGCGGCGAGGAATCAGTCAATTACTGCAGCTGGATAGCGCATTTGACGTGGTTGCTGAAGCAGGCGACGGCGCGAGTGCTATCGATCTGGCAAACCGGCTTGACCTGGATGTGATCCTGTTGGATCTCAATATGAAAGGTATGAGCGGACTGGATACCCTGAATGCGCTGCGCCGGGATGGCATCACAGCACAAATTATCATTCTTACCGTATCGGATTCCGCCAGCGATGTTTATGCCTTAATTGATGCTGGCGCTGACGGTTATTTGCTGAAAGACAGCGATCCGGAAGTGTTGCTCGAAGCTATTCGCAGCGGTGCGAAAGGCGGTAAAGCCTTCAGCGAACGCGTCAGCAACTACCTGCGTGAACGTGAGCTATTTGGCGCAGAAGAAGATCCGTTCAGCATGCTGACCGAACGCGAACTGGATGTATTACACGAACTGGCACAGGGGCTGTCAAACAAACAGATCGCGTCAGTGCTGAATATCTCCGAACAAACAGTAAAGGTGCATATTCGCAATCTGCTGCGCAAACTTAACGTGCGTTCTCGCGTTGCGGCTACCATCCTGTTTTTACAAACACGCGGCATGCAATAACCAGATATTGCCCGATGGCGCTACGCTTATCGGGCCTACAAGTTGCGTGCATCAGTAGGCCGGATAAGACGCTTTGCGTCGCCATCCGGCATCTTCCACGCTTATTTCTCCTGCGGCGACAGCTGTTCCAGCGCTTGTTTAATGCTGCGCTCAATCACCGAGCGGCGGGTATCGTTGGCAGGTAATAATTTCAGCATCATCTCCCACGCGGCGACCGCTTCACCAAAGCGCTGCTGCTCAAACGCATTAAACGCATACATACTCAGCACACGGACGTTGGCATGATCGCTTCTGACTAGTTGACGCAGCAGTTCTCCTCCCCGGCGGTTATCGTCCGGATCGGAGGAACGGGTCAACGCTTCCGCATAACCCAGCGCGGCATCGCTATTTTTCGGATCCAGCCGGTAAGCGTTAGCGTAGGCTTCGGTCGCCGTACTGGCATTGCCTAATACCATGCCAATACGCCCGAGCATGATCCAGCCTTCAACGTTTCCGGCGTCAGATTGCAGCCGCGTACGCAGTCCCAGCGCCAGGCGCGTCATATCCTCTTCATTCAGCGGCTCGGCTTTCGGATCCAACGCGCGTTCCAGCAACCCCGGAGCCTGGGCGGTGGCCTGCTGCCAAACTTTTACCTGCTTATAATTACCGGTGTAGTAATAGCTCACCGCACCCACCACAAGCGCCACCACCACGCCAGGTGCAAACAGCCACCATCCACCCCGCGTGCCATCCGGTGTGGTATCGTCAGGAAATTCTTCCTGCTTCAGGCGAACGCGACGACGAGAGCGGGCGAAAATAATCCAGCCTCCCAGACCAATCGCCACCAGCGGCATCACCCACAGCAGTACGGTCAGTGGTGTCAGCGGCGGATCGTAGGTCACGAAGTTGCCATAACGCGCCACCATATAATCGACGATCTCTTTCTGGCTTTTCCCTTCTTGCATCAGCTCATACACTTTCTGACGCAGGTCGGTGGCAATCATCGAGTTTGAATCAGCAATGCTGTTGTTCTGACATTTTGGACAACGCAGCTGCTCGGTAAGCTGACGGAACTGCTGCTCCTGCGCTTCGTCCTTGAACTGCATTACATCGATAGTGGCCAACGCCGAACCTGAGACAATCAGCATCAGCACGCCCAGTAAAAACCTCATTGCGCGGCCTCCTTACTGTACTTATCCCACAACGGTTTGAGCTCGCTCTCCCACACCCTGGCGTTTAAATCACCGGCATGGCGGTAACGAATAATGCCTTTACCGTCGATCAGGAACGTTTCCGGCGCGCCGTACACCCCCAGATCCAGACCCAGCATCCCGTCGCCGTCAAACAGGCTCAGCGCATACGGATTACCCAGCTCTTTCAGCCAGACAATAGCTTTCTGGCGATCGTCTTTGTAGTTCAGACCCACAACCCGAATGCCCTGCGCTGAAAGCTGGTTCAGATACTGATGTTCAGCGCGACAGGTCGGACACCAGGTCGCCCAGACGTTAAGCAGTACCGGCTTGCCCTGCGTAAGCACATCGGCCTGATAATGCTGACCCGGGTTCTCCAGCGACTCCAGGCGGAATGTCGGCACCGGTTTACCGATCAGCGCCGACTCCAGATTTGTAGGATCGTCGCCCTGCGCGTTACGTGCCAGCTGCCACAGCAACGCTGCGGCAATCACGAGAAAAATAATAAACGGAATTAACAGTGCGTTGCGCTTCATACAGCCTCCGGCGCTTTTTCTTGCCCGGCAGTGCGGGGACGCGTGCGCTGGCGATAGCGCGGATCAAACAGGCAGAACAATCCGCCCAGCGCCATCAGTAACCCTCCGGCCCAAATCCAGCGAATAAACGGTTTGTAATACAGACGCACGGCCCATGCGCCGTTGTCCAGCTCCTCGCCCAGCGCCGCGTACAGGTCACGGGTAAATCCGCCGTCAATGGCCGCCTCGGTCATCATCGAGCTGGTGCTGTTATAAAAGCGTTTTTCCGCATGCAGCGTCGCTTCCGGTTTGCCGTCACGCGTGACGCCAATAATCGCGACACCGCCGCGATAGTTAGGACCGGTGATATCTTTCACTTCACGGAAGGTGAACTGGTAATCATGAATGCCGACACTATCGCCCGCCTTCATGCGCACATCGCGTTCAACGCTGTAGTTCTGGCTAAACGCAATACCGACGATAGTGACGGCAAGCCCTACGTGACCCGACACCATACCCCAGTAACTCGGCGTCAGCTTCGTGCCGCGTGAAATACGCAGAAATGCCTCAGACATGGCCAGCACAAATATCCAGCAGGCCATTGCCATGCCGACGACGGTCATCGCGGCAATGCGATCCTCAAACAACCACGGTAGCAGCACGGACATTACCAGCGTGGTGACAAAAGCGATAATCAGCAACGTTTTTAGTTTGCGCGGTCGGTCGCGTCCCCAGCGCACCAGCGGTCCAATCCCCAGCAACAGCGCGAACGGTGCCATCAGCCAGGTGAACATGGTATTAAAGAACGGCTCACCAATCGAAATACTGCCCAGCCCCAGCTGTTTATGCACCAGCGGCAGCAGCGTGCCCAGCAGGACTACCAGCATGGCGGCAATCAGCAAAACGTTGTTCCCCAGCAGCAGCGATTCACGCGACCACAGTGCGTTATTGACCCGCGATCGAACCTTATGCCCACGTACCGCAAACAGCAGCAGTGAACCACCAATCACCAGCACCATAAAGGCCAGGATAAACATCCCGCGCGACGGATCGGAGGCGAAGGCATGTACCGACACCAGCACGCCCGAGCGCACGAGGAACGTCCCCAACAGGCACAGTGAGAACGCGCAGATCGACAGCAGTAACGTCCAGGCCTTAAAGCTGGCGCGTTGCTCCGTAACGGCCAGGGAGTGCATCAGCGCCGTCCCCACCAACCACGGCATAAACGAGGCGTTCTCTACCGGATCCCAGAACCACCAGCCGCCCCAGCCCAACTCGTAGTAAGCCCAGGCCGAACCGAGCACAATACCCAGCGTCAGAAACACCCACGCCGCCAGCGTCCACGGGCGTGAAAAACGGGCAAAGGTGCTGTCCAGACGCCCGCTCATCAGCGCTGCAATGGCAAAAGCAAAGGCAACGGAGAAGCCGACATAGCCCATATACAGCAGCGGCGGGTGGAAAATAAGCCCCGGATCCTGCAACAGCGGGTTCAGATCGCGCCCTTCTATCGGGAAATCCGGCAGCGTGCGGGAAAACGGGTTGGAGGTAAACAGAATAAACAGCAGGAAGCCGACGCTAACCATCCCCATCACCGCCAGCACACGGGCGACGATATCCAGCGGCATACGCTGACTAAACAGCGCCACGGCAAAGGTCCAGCCACTCATCAGCAGCACCCACAGCAGCAGCGAGCCTTCATGCGCGCCCCACGTGGCCGCCACACGATACCAGACCGGAAGCTGGGTATTAGAGTTACTGGCGACGTAGGTCACGGTAAAGTCATTGACCACAAAGGCGTTAATCAACACCAAAAACGCGCCCATCACACAGATAAACAACAGCCAGGCAAAGGGCCGCGCAGAGGCCATCATCCGTACATCGCCGCGCGCAACGCCCCACAGCGGATAAACCGAGAGCAGCAATGCGACGCCAAGCGCCAGGCACAGCAGCCCGTTGCCAATTTCAGGCATCATGACGTTTTATCCTTATACACACTTTCCGGGCGACGATGGTTTTCCTGCATCGCTTTTTCGACTTCCGGCGGGGTGTAATTCTCATCATGTTTGGCGAGAACTTCTTTTGCCTGAACATGATTCCCCTCGCCCAGCTCACCCTGAACAACGACGCCCTGCCCTTCACGGAACAGATCCGGCAGGATGCCTTCATACGTCACATCCACCACGCCTTCGGCGTCATAGATGCTGAAATTCACCTTCAGCGATTGCGGGTCACGCTTTACACTGCCCGGCATGACCATGCCACCCACGCGCAGGCGTTGGCCGACTTCTGGCATCTGCTGGGTTTCACGCTTGCCGTAGAGGATTTCGCCCGGCGTATAGAACAAGTCGATATTGGAACGCAGCGCGTAAAGCACCAGCGTGATGGTCAATGCCAGGCCCGCCAGTACCGCACAGGCTATCCATAGCCGATTTTTACGTCGAATATTCACGCCGCCTCCCGTTGTACTTGCGCCGCACGCATGCGCGCTTCTCTTGCCCGCTGCTGCGCCACGCCGCGTAAAATCGCGCGGTGCTGTAGCGCGGAATGCAGTACCAGCACCGTCAGCGGGATAACGCTCATCGCCACGGCCAGCCAGACATACAAGGCGTAACCGCCCATGGCGAAAAAATCACTCCAGGATGCAAATGCAGGGGTCATTGGCGGCCTCTTTTTAAGATCAGTTCACTCACCCACGGGCGGCGTTTTTCCATCAACAAAATCAGGTTACGCATGCGCATCAGCGTCAGCGTGACAAACAGTAACAGGTAACCGACGATCGCCAGACGCAGCGGCGCGCGCATCGCCGGGTCGATGCTTTGCTGCATACGGGTTGACCCCTGGTGCAGCGTATTCCACCACTCCACCGAGTAGTGAATGATCGGTAAGTTCACCACGCCAATCAGCACCAGAATCCCCGCGGCACGCCCTGCTACACGGCGGTCATCAAATGCGTGCCACAGCGCAATCGCGCCAACGTAGAGAAACAGCAGCACCAGTTCAGAGGTGAGTCTGGCATCCCACACCCACCAGGTTCCCCACATCGGTTTACCCCATGCAGAACCGGTCACCAGGGCAATAAAGGTAAACACCGCACCAATGGGCGCCATCGCCGCCAGCGCCAGGTTGGCCATTTTCATCTGCCAGACCAGGCCGATAAACGCGGCAACCGCCATTGAGGCGTAAATGCCCATCGACCAGATTGCCGCCGGGACGTGCAGGTAGATGATGCGATAACTTTGTCCCTGCTGATAATCCGCGGGTGCAAAGCCAAATCCCCAGATCCAGCCCGTTACCAGTACCACTGCGCTGGCAATGGCCAGCCACGGGATAAACCAGCCACAGATCTGATAGAGCCGTGGGGGCATCGCCAGTTGATGAAGTATTTTCCACATAGTTCAGTCACCAGACTCAAGCAAAACAAATGAAATTACCTTGGTGCCAGATGGCCGCGCTTGCGCCTTATCCGGCCTACAGTTACTGCACGCTAATACGTAGCGCCGCCGCTGTCGCAAACGGACTTAACGTTGCGCTGCCAACCAACAGTGCGCCCAGAATCGCCATGTAGCCTTCAACGGGTAAGTGCATTGAGGCAGCATCCATCGCGGCGGTAGCAAAAATCAGTAATGGAATCGTGAGCGGTAGCACCAGTACACTTAACAATACGCCGCCACGCTTTAATCCCACCGTTAACCCCACGCCCGGTGCCCCGAGAAAACCCAGTGTTGGCGTGCCGAGCAGCAGGGTTAGCGCCATAATTTGCCACCCGTACATATCCATGCCCAGCAGCAACGCCACCAACGGCGAGAGGATCAGCAGCGGCAGGCCAGTCACTACCCAATGCGCCATCACCTTCGCCAGCACCACAGCCGGTAACGGTAACGGCAACAGCATCAGCTGCTCAAGGCTACCGTCCTGCAGGTCATCACGGAATAAGCGTTCCAGCGCCAGCAACGACGCCAGTAATGCCGCCACCCAGATAATCCCCGGCGCAATGCGCGCCAGCAGCTGTGGCTCTGGGCCAATGCTCAGCGGGAATAACGTAATCACAATCAGGAAGAACCATAACGGATTGGCGATCTCCGCACTATGACGAAACGCAACCCGCAGTTCTAAACGGAAAATTCGCCACATCATTGTGCTGTCCTCTCGCGGGTCAGCGCGATGCGCCGCACTTTATTGGTTTCTACATTGAGAGGTTGGTGAGTCGTCAGAATAACAACTCCGCCCTGCTCCGTATGCTGTGCCATACGTTGGGTGAGACGCTCAACGCCATTAACATCAATCGCGGTGAACGGTTCATCGAGGATCCACAGTCGGGCGCGGGTTAGCCACAGGCGAGCCAGCGCAACACGACGCTGCTGCCCGGCGGAGAGCTGATTGACCGGAATATCTTCATATCCGGCAAGACCTGCCTGTGCCAGCGCCTCCAGACACTGGGCGATATCGCCATCATGATGGAAAAACCGCAGATTCTCCAACGCCGAAAGCCGGGTTTTTATCCCCGGCTGATGTCCGATCCACAGCAGTTCCTGATGGAAATTGTCCCGCACCTGATGCAGCGGTTGACCTTGCCAGAGAACGTCTCCGGCATCAGGACGAGCCAGCCCGGTAAGCAACCGCAACAGGGTCGTTTTCCCCGCACCGTTACTTCCGGTAATTTGCACCCATTCCCCTGCGTTAACGCGAAATGACAGCTCGCTAAACAGTATTCTGTCATCTCGCTCACAGAGCAGTTCTCTGGCTTCAAGCATCCTGATTATTTACATCCTGTTAAAAGCCCGGTTTGACTTCGCGCATATCAGGCAGCTTGTGTGCAATCCCTTTATGACAGTCAATACACGTTTGCCCTTCTTTTACGGCCTGGTCATGCATTTTAGCCGCCACGCCTTTCTGGGCAGTTAAATCCATAAACTCGAAGTTGTGGCAGTTACGACACTCTTGCGAATTATTGTCTTTCATACGCCGCCATTCATTTTGCGCCATCGTCAGACGATGGTCTTCAAATTTTTGCGGTGTATCTATCAACCCCAGTGCTTTCGCGTACAGTTCTTTGCTGGCCTTGATTTTACGGATCATTTTCGGGCCCCACTCGTGCGGGACGTGGCAATCAGGACACGTAGCTCGTACACCACTGCGGTTGTTGTAGTGTACGGTTTCCATGTATTCCTGGTATACCGTGTTGCGCATTTCGTGACAGCTAATGCAGAACTCTTCCGTATTGGCCTTTTCCATACCGGTATTAAAGCCGCCCCAGAAAATAATGCCGCCCACAAAGCCGATTAACAACAGCGTGCCGAGCGCCAGACGGCTGGGGCGACGCCACCATTGCCAGACGCGCTTAATCCAGCCTGGTTTACGGTTAGAATTTTCCATAATGACCTCTTATTTCCCGTAACCTTTCGAGGGGGTGAAGGTATTTTCGACAATCGGTGCAGCATCCGCCTGCGGGACATGGCACTGCAGACAGAAATAGCGACGCGGCGCGACTTCCGCCAGTACTTTGCCATCGCTATCCATAAAGTGCGTCGGGCTAATGCGCGGCGCGCCGGTGGTGCGATAGCTTTCGACGCCGTGGCATTGCAGGCAGCGGTTGGTGTTGGTCGTTACCTGGTAACCGTCAACGCTGTGCGGGACCATCGGCGGCTGGTTAACATAGTTCAGCGGCATACGCTCCTGCTCTTTCGGCATGCGAATCGCCCCTTCCTGGGTCCCCGAGACTTCCGGTGACTGGCTCAGATCCACTCCGTTTGCAGCCCAAACGGCCCCACTCACTACCAGGGCCAACGCGGCCGCCATTTGACTCAGCGCTTTAATCAGGTCATGGCTTTTCATGATTTCGCTCCCGAACTCCATCGTGTTGTTATTGTAAAAACATCCTCAGAACAGACATCCACACAGCGACCGCAACCCATGCAATCGCGACTGGTTACCTGCACCGGACTTTGCTCATCCAGCACCGGGGCACGTAGCACATGCGGTTCCGGGCAAACATGAAAACAATCCATACAGCGGTTACATCTCTCGCGTTCTTTTGCTGACACGGTTAACACCCCTTTGCTTCCCAGCACGCTATACAGCGCGCCTAATGGGCAAAGGTGCCCGCACCAGCCATGCTCAACAACCAGTAAATCAAATAAAAACAGTGCAATAATCAGCAGGATACCGCTACCGAATCCCATTACCAGGCTACGTCCCAGCAAAGAGACCGGGTTTATCCATTCCCACAGCAGCGTACCGGTCAGCGCGGATCCCACCAGGATAACGACCAGCAGGACGTACCGTATATGGCGCGGAATAGTCGCAGACTGATTCAGGTCAAACCTTCTGCGTAACACACTTGCCAAATCAGTGACCGGGTTCATTGGGCAGACCCAGCTGCAAAACAACCGCTTACCGGCCAGGGCATACAGCCCCGTAATAAGTGCAGCACCGATTAACGCTACGGTCGCAGGCAGATGTCCACTGGCGAGGCTTTGCAGCGTAATCAGCGGATCGGTGAATGGGATGGTATCCAGCAACAGGCTGCTGCTGTAATTGCCATGCAGGATCCACACCCCTAACCACGGGCCGCTGAGAAACATTGCCAGCACCAAAAACTGCGTCAGACGACGCAGCACCAGCCAACGGTGGCTGCGCCACCAGCCTTTTTTCTCCCGCGCTTCACGCCCGGCATCACGTTTACGATTTGCCATTGTTCCCCTCCAGCCAACCGAAGCGGTAATGGTGTCCCAACTCCCCTTTCGCCAGCGACAGCGGCAGCACTTTTATTGCCGGCTGTTCCAGCACGCAGACCTTTTCACATTTACCGCATCCGGTGCAGGCATCGCTGTGTACGGTCGGAATAAACCGCGCGTGCTTACCGGTGCGCATATTGCGATCCAGTTCCAGGGTGATGGCCTCGTCTATCTTTGGACATTCGCGATAACAGACATCGCAGCGCAGCCCTTGATAGTTGAGACAGTTCTCGTGATCCAGCAGTACCGCCAGTCCCATGCGTGAATCGTCAATGGATTCGATCTCCCTGTCCAACGCGCCGCTTGGGCAGACTTTGGCGCACGGGATGTCTTCACACATTTCGCAGGGAATGTCGCGCGCAACAAAATACGGCGTCCCCGCCGCCAGCCCGGAGGCCAGCGTCGCCAGTTTCAGCGTGTCGTACGGGCAAGCCTGAACGCACTGTCCACAGCGCACGCAGGCGCTGGCAAAGGCGTCTTCAGCCAATGCCCCTGGCGGGCGCAACCGCACGCCGGTTGCACGTGCAGTTTGCTGTTGCAACCCCAGCACCACGCCAACGGCGGCCAGCCCGCCCGCTGCGCGAACCATATCGCGCAGAAAGCGGCGGCGGCCATTTTGGGGTTTTGCTGACCGGGACATAACGCGTTACACCTTCGCCAGCTTCACGGCGCACTTCTTGAAATCCGTCTCTTTAGAGAGCGGATCCGTCGCATCCAGCGTCAGGTTGTTCACCAGCTGTGCGGCGTCGAAGAACGGCATGTACACCAGCCCCTGCGGTGGACGGTTACGACCGCGGGTTTCAACAATCGAAATCACTTCGCCACGACGGGAAACCACTTTCACCTTGTCGCCACGACGCAGATCGCGGGCTTTCGCATCCAGCGGATGAATAAACAGGACGGCTTCCGGGAAGGCGCGGTGCAGTTCAGGTACGCGGCGCGTCATGCTACCGGTGTGCCAGTGCTCCAGCACGCGACCGGTGGAGAGCCACAGGTCATACTCTTTATCCGGTGCTTCTGCGGCGGGTTCAAACGGCAGCGCGAAGATGACCGCTTTGCCATCCGGCTTGCCGTAGAACTTGTAGCTTTCGCCCACCTTCACGTAAGGGTCGTTACCTTCGCTGTAGCGCCACTGGGTCTCTTTACCGTCGACCACCGGCCAGCGTAAACCGCGCGCTTTGTGGTAATCGTCAAATGGCGCCAGATCGTGACCATGACCGCGACCAAACCAGGCGTACTCTTCGAACAGCCCTTTTTGCAGATAGAAGCCCAGTTCGCGGGATTCATCGTTCAGCTGATCGTCAGCCAGTTCCGTCAGCGGGAATTTCGTCACCGCAGGCGTGGCGAACAGGACGTCGTACAGCGTTTTACCGCGCAGCTCCGGTTTCTGTGCCAGCAGTTCCTCCGGCCAGACCTCTTCGGTTTTGAAACGACGGGCAAACTGCACCATTTGCCACAGGTCAGACTTCGCTTCACCCGGCGCTTTAATTTGCTGACGCCAGAACTGAGTACGACGCTCGGCGTTACCGTAGGCCCCTTCTTTTTCTACCCACATTGCGGTCGGCAGGATCAGGTCGGCAGCCAGAGCGCTGACAGTCGGATACGGATCGGACACGATGATAAAGTTGCGCGGATCGCGCCAACCCGGCATACGCTCTTCGTTGATGTTTGGCCCGGCCTGCATGTTGTTGTTACACATCACCCAGTAGACATTCAGCTTGCCGTCTTTCAGCGCACGGTCCTGCGCCACGGCGTGCAGACCGACTTTCGCCGGGATGGTGCCGGTCGGAAGATTCCAGTGTTTTTCACAGATATCGCGGTGCTTCTCGTTAGTCACCACCATGTCTGCAGGCAGACGGTGAGAGAACGTCCCCACTTCACGGGCGGTACCACAGGCGGAAGGCTGACCGGTCAGCGAGAACGGTCCGCAGCCAGGCTGAGAGATTTTGCCGGTTAGCAGGTGCAGGTTATAGACCAGGTTATTGGCCCATACGCCGCGAGTATGCTGGTTAAAGCCCATCGTCCAGTAGGAGATAACTTTCTTCTTCGGATCGGCATACAGTTGCGCCAGCTGTTCCAGCTGATCTTTCGGCACGCCGGTCATTTCTGCGGTTTTATCCAGCGTATAGTCCGCAACAAACGCCTTGTACTCTTCGAAGCTGATCGGCTCAGACGCATCGGAACCAGGGTTTTTCGCGGCTTTTTCCAGCGGATGCGTTGGGCGTAAGCCGTAGCCAATATCCGTCGCACCTTTGCGCAGGTTAACGTGTTTGCTGAAGAAATCCTGGTTTATCGCATTGTTTTGAATGATATAGTTGGCGATATAGTTGAGGATCACCAGGTCGCTTTGCGGCGTGAAGACCATGCCGTTATCTGCCAGCTCAAAGCTACGATGCTGATAGGTAGAGAGAACCGCAACGTTGACGTTGGGATCGGACAGACGACGGTTAGTGATGCGCGACCACAGAATTGGGTGCATCTCCGCCATGTTCGCGCCCCACAGCACGAACGCATCCGCATGTTCGATATCGTCATAGCAGCCCATCGGCTCATCCATACCAAAGGTACGCATAAAGCCAACCACCGCCGACGCCATGCAGTGACGCGCGTTCGGGTCGATATTGTTGGTACGGAAACCGGCTTTGAACAGCTTCGCGGCGGCGTAGCCTTCCCAGATGGTCCACTGACCGGAACCAAACATGCCGATGGCATCAGGTCCTTTCTCTTTCAGCGACGTTTTGAATTTTTCTTCCATCACATCAAAGGCCTGATCCCAGCTAATCGGGGTGAACTCGCCTTCTTTGTGATATTTCCCGTCCTTCATGCGCAGCATTGGCTGCGTTAAACGGTCTTTTCCGTACATGATTTTGGGTAGGAAATACCCTTTAATACAGTTAAGTCCACGGTTAACCGGCGCTTCCGGGTCACCCTGGCATGCCACAACACGGCCTTGCTGGGTGCCAACCAATACGCCACAGCCAGTACCGCAAAAACGGCACGGGGCTTTGTCCCATTTGATCGCTTCTTGCTGACCGACTACCGCGCGGGCAACGCCCGGCACGCTTAACCCGGCAGCCGCCGCAGCGGCCGCAACGGCGTTAGCTTTCATAAAGCTACGACGACTGAGTTTCATGGTGTTTCCTCACCTTGCTCATCCTGCTGGTGATAAACCAGCGACACCGCCAGTACGCCCGCAACGTTGCGCACTGACTCAATTGTTTTCATTAGTGTTTCACTGTGTTCTGCTTCTACCACCACAATCAGTTGGCCGCTTTCCACATCGCTGAGTGCAACTTCACAACCTGGAAATGTACGTAACTGCGTAGCGATATCGTTGATGTGCTGACTTTTGGCCTGAACGACCAGGCTGCAAACCTGCCAGTTAGTGTCCATGGTGGTACTCCGCATTAATGGCTGATACCGGACAGGTCGCGACACACGCACCACATCCGCTACAGGCTTGATTGTCGAGCTGTGGCTGATATATACCGGACAGCGTGGGGCGAAAGGTAATGGCCATGGGTTCACAGCTATCCTGACAGCGATGGCACTCTACAGATTGATTGGCGAGACAGTTTTCACCGATCGTAACATTCAGATCCCAGGCCCTGGTGTGGCGCGGAAGAAAGAGTGATTCGGGACAGGCCTCTGCGCAGGCGTAACAAAAGCTGCACTCGCCGTGTTTGAAATTTACGCTCGGAAAACCGCCCTGGCCTCGCTGCAGGATGCCGGTTTCACACGCCTGGACGCAGGCGTCACAACGCAGGCAATGCGCCAGAAAGTGAGATTCTTCCATGCTCCACGGCGGACGGATCCCCGTACTGGCGTTACGCCAGCTACCTGTCAACATGCCTCGACGGGATAAATCAACCATGACATTGTCCTTCCATAAATGACGCTCTCCCTGAGCGGGTTGAACGACAATAAGTAACCGCACTATTTATGAGTAGTTATTTTTAACAGTAAGATATTTCAGGATGTGTTAGAGGTGCATACCCCAATCGGGGTAAATGCTGTTGCCGGATCAAAAGAGTGTAGGGTTGGTATAAAAAAACGCGCTTTTACTCACATTTCAATGAGTTATATAAACAATTATATAGCGAATGCACAAACAAGAGAATAATCTTAAAAATAGGATAATTCTTAGCACATATCTCTACTTAATAATTAAACATTCAATTAATACACCTTAAATATAAGTAAATTTAGATTAATAGCGCATGTGAATATGCTAATCTGCGAAAAACACGTTCAGAAGACAGAAGAAAGGAAACACTGTGAACAATAAGATGAAGACCATCGTCCCTGCCATCCTGCTAGCCACGTTTGCCAGCACCTCTGCATGGGCAGCAACCAGTGATACTCCCGCTCAGCCGCTGGAAAAAGTCGCCCCGTATCCAAAAGCAGACAAAGGGATGAAACGCCAGGTTATCCAGCTTACTCCTGAGAAAGATGAATCTACTCTAAAGGTAGAACTGCTGATCGGCCAAACGCTGGACGTTGACTGCAACCAGCATCGCCTGGGCGGAGAACTGGACAGCAAAACGCTGGAAGGTTGGGGTTACGACTACTACGTATTCGACAAAGTTACCTCTCCGGTGTCAACCATGATGGCCTGCCCGGACGGCAAGAAAGAGAAGAAGTTTATTACCGCTCATTTAGGTGACGACGGTATGTTGCGTTACAACAGCAAATTACCGATTGTGGTCTACACCCCGGAAAACGTAGAAGTAAAATACCGTATCTGGAAAGCAGAAGAGAAGATTCAGGACGCAGTCGCGCGATAAATGAGAATGTGCCGGATGGCGGCGTACCGCCTTATCCGGCCTACGTATAGCGTGTTGTAGGCCGGATAAGCGCAGCGCCATCCGGCATGCAACCATGCGATTACAGTGCGATATCCGCAACCGCTTTCTGCTCTGGCTGCGGTTGAGCCTGAGGTTTTAACTGCGGTTGAGGCGTTTCATCAGCCACCTGCGGTTTATCGTATTTCAGACCCAAAACGCCACTGGTGTACTGCAGCTCTTGTTCCGTGGCCTCGACGTTACCGTTCAGCTTGGTGCCGTAAGACGGAATAATCGTTTTCAGCTTCGCCTGCCATTGCGGGCTGGCGACTTTATCTTTAAACACTTTTTCCATCAGATGCAGCATGATCGGTGCCGCCGTTGACGCGCCCGGTGATGCACCCAACAGTGCGGCAATCGTGCCGTCTTTGTCGCTCACCACTTCGGTCCCCAGACGCAGAACGCCGCCCTTGTCTTCATCACTTTTGATGATCTGCACGCGCTGGCCCGCCTGCCACAAACGCCAGTCTTCTTTCTTCGCCTGCGGGTAGTATTCCTGCAGCGCAGCAAAACGGTCGTCGTCGCTGAGCATGACCTGGCTGACCAGATATTTCACCAGATCGAAATTATCCAGACCCACATTCATCATCGGCATAACGTTTGAAGTGGTGGTAGAACTCAGCAGATCCCACAATGAACCGTTTTTCAGGAACTTGGTGGAGAAGGTCGCAAACGGTCCAAACAGCACCACGCGTTTGCCATCCAGAATACGGGTGTCAATGTGCGGTACGGACATCGGCGGTGCACCGACAGAAGCCTGACCGTATACTTTCGCCAGGTGGCGATTCACCACATCCGGGTTTTCCGCCACCAGGAACTGTCCGCCAACCGGGAATCCGCCGTAGCCTTTCGCTTCCGGGATGTCGGTTTCCTGCAACAGTTTCAGCGCAGCGCCACCGGCGCCAATAAAGACAAACTTCGCCTTGATGTCGCGTTCCGCCGCGTTGTTTTTCAGATCGGCAACCGTGACGGTCCAGCTGTTATCAGCGTTACGCTTAAAACCCCGTACTTCAGTACTGAGTTGCAGCGCAAAGTTAGGCTTTTTCTGTAACGAAGCGATCAGCTGGCGCGTAATTTCGCCGTAGTTGACGTCAGTCCCAATCTCGGTACGCGTTGCTGCCACTTTCTGGTTTGGATCGCGTCCTTCCATCACCAGCGGTGCCCACTCTTTGATCTGGGCGTGATCTTCGGAGTAGCGCATACCACGGAACAGCGAACTTTGCTGCAGGGCTTTATAACGCGCGCGCAGGAAGTTAACGTTCTCATCCCCCCAGACAAAGCTCATGTGGGGAACGGTAGTGATAAATGAGCGAGGGTCATGCATCACGTCGTTATTGACCTGATAGGCCCAAAACTGGCGGGAAATCTGGAAGGCTTCGTTAATTTCAACGGCCTTTTCAATGCTGACAGTACCGTCGGCTTTTTTCGGCGTGTAGTTCAGTTCCATCAGCGCGGAGTGGCCCGTGCCGGCATTGTTCCAGCCGTTTGAACTCTCCTCGGCCACCCCATCCAGTCGCTCGACCATGGTCATAGACCATTGTGGTTCCAGTTCCTGTAAATAGGTTCCCAATGTGGCGCTCATGATGCCGCCGCCAATCAACAGTACATCCGTTTCCTGCTCTTCCACAGCTTTCGCTTTTGCCGCCATCGAGACAACATTCAGCCCCAGGGCCATGGTGAAGAGCATGGCTGTCACTTTTTTCATAATGTTAATGCCTTACTTTTTAGTATCGCTTTTTGCTTTTCATGCAGGTGAAAATCGAACGGCCCAACGGTAACACTTAAGTAAAAAATAATAAAATATTGTTTATAATTTATGTTTAAATTTTAAAAATGTTATTAATAGGTTGATTCTTTATACGGTTATTGACAATCATTTCTGGAAACCTACCCGTCAGGCGGGTACTATGCAGCGCTTTGCTATTCACCGCACGGATGCCTGCCGGTCTGCTGTTATCAGGCCATTTCTGACCTGAGAGTAACTATGTCTGCGACTGATTCATCCCCTGCCGCCGTGGCGGAACATTCCGTCGGCGTTGTGCTGCGTCAACCCCGCCTGCTGATGTGCGAAACGCTGGCCGGCGTGGTCACGGCGCTGGCGCTGATCCCGGAAGTGATCTCTTTTTCTGTTATCGCTGGCGTAGACCCCAAAGTCAGCCTGATAGCCTCGGTTGTCCTGTGTCTGGCGATGTCCTTTTTAGGCGGACGTCCGGCCATGGTTACCGCCGCAGCCGGATCGGTGGCGCTGGTGATTGGCCCAATGGTGCATCAGCACGGCGTACAGTACATCCTGCCCGCGGTGCTGCTGGCCGGGGTTATCCAAATCCTGTTTGGTGTATTGGGGATGGCACGACTGATGCGTTTTATCCCTGGGGCCGTGATGACCGGCTTTGTTAACGCGCTAGGCATCTTGATCTTCTTTGCTCAGGTTCCGCACTTCTGGAGTAAAAGCCCGTTGATTTGGGGGCTGTTTGTTCTGACGCTGCTTATCGTGCTGTGGGTACCGCGGTTTATTAAAAGCATTCCCGCGCCGCTGATTGCCATCGTGCTGCTGACGGTCTTCACCGTGACCAGCGGGCAGTTGTTGCCTACCGTCGGTGACGAAGGCTCATTGAGCGGTGGATTACCCGGATTCACGCAGCTGTTGGTGCCTCTCAACCTGCACACGTTGGCGATTATCTGGCCCTGCGCGCTGAGTATTGCCTTTGTCGGCTTGATGGAGTCGCTGCTTACCGCCCGACTGGTTGACGATCTGACGGTCACGCCCTCGAATAAAAATCGTGAAAGTACGGGGCTGGGGATAGCCAATATTCTGGCCGGGTTATATGGCGGTATCGCCGGATGCGCGATGATTGGTCAAACGATTGTTAACGTTGAGATGGGTAAAGGACGCAGCCGCGTCTCCACGTTCGCCGCTGGGCTGGTCTTGCTGCTGTTGGTCACTGCGTTAAGCGACATGATGGCAAAAATCCCCATGTCAGTGCTGGCAGGTATTATGGTCATAGTGGCGGTGAAAACGTTCAGCTGGCACAGCATTCAGCCAGCGACACTGGTGAAAATGCCGGTCAGCGAAACGCTGGTGATGCTGATTACCGTTGCTGCAACGGTGTCGACCGGCAACCTGGCTATTGGCGTGGTTGGCGGGGTATTGACGATGCTGGTCCTGCCACGCATCGTCAGAGGCAAACGCCCGACTACACCAAAAACAGGGTCGCCAGACCGAGAAAAATAAAGAACCCGCCGGTGTCGGTAATAGCGGTGATCATCACGCTTGAGCCGATCGCCGGGTCGCGCCCCAGCTTGACCATGGTCATTGGAATAATCACCCCCATCAGCGCTGCCATTAACAGATTAAGCATCATTGCCAGGGTCATCACGCCGCCGAGCGCCATGTCATCGTACAACCACCAGGTGATGCCGCCCATAATCCCGCCCCAGACCAGCCCGTTAATCACCGCCACGCCCATTTCTCGCAGGATCAGGAACGTAAGGTTTCCTGGCTGAATGTTTTGCAGCGCCAGCGCGCGGACAATCATGGTGATGGTCTGATTACCGGTATTGCCGCCGATCCCCGCCACGATGGGCATGAGCGAGGCCAGCGCCACCAGCTGTGAAATCGTGTGTTCAAAACCGTCGATGACGCGCGATGCGATAAATGCGGTACAGAGATTAACAGCCAGCCAGGCCCAACGGGTTTTTACCGCTTTGGTAACCGGGGCAAAGACATCTTCTCCGGCGCTTAAGCCCCCCATCCGGCGCAGATCGGTGTCCGTTTCTTCATACACCACATCGACGATCTCATCGATGGTTAAACGCCCCATCAGCTTGCCGGTTGGGTCCACCACCGCCGCACTGACCAGGTTATCACGTTCAAAGGTACGCGCGGCGTGCTCGGCGATATCTTCCGGAGCAAAGGTGAGCGGATCGTCTTCCATCACCTCACTGACTTTGCGTTGCACGTCATTGAGCAGAATACGGGTTAACGTCAGCTCGCCCACCAGCACTTTATTGCGGTCGGTGACGAAGAGTTTATCGGTGTTCTCCGGCATTTTACCCAGCCGTCGCAGGTAGCGTTGTACCACCTTCAGCGTCACGTCCGGGCGCACGGTAATGACCTCGAACTCCATGATCGCACCCACGCGATTCTTCTCGTAGTGCATCACCTGGCGCACGCGCGCCCGCTCTTCCGCCGGTAACGTCGCCAGCAGTCGACCGGTCAGGTTACGCGGTAAATGCTGCACCACGTAAATCTGCTCGTCGATGTCGAGGTATTGCAGCGCGTCGAGCAATTCCCGGTCCGACATTTCATCGATCAGATCGTCCCAGACGTTTTCAGACGCCTCCAGCAACACATAACCACGCTTGTCGCTTTGGATCAGCCGCCACAGCGCGTGACGCTCTTCGGAGGGTAATGCTTCGAGGGTATCGGCCAGATCGGGTGGCGGCAAATGCTCCACCAGCGCCCCTACCTCAGCAATATCGTCGGCAAGCGTACCGACGTCATATTGCTCAGCCAGGGTAAGCTTGCCCAACAGCGTTGAAATAATGGCTTTATCAGTGGTCAGCAGCCAGATCAGGCGGGCACGTTCTTCATCACGTAGCCTGGCGCTATTTTTGTTTATTACAGACATCAATCATAAATCCATGATATGAAATATCATTAATCATGATGCCGAATTATGTAAATAACAATAAACGAAGCCGCCGGATGGATAAAAAACCGGCGGCACGCGTAGTTATAGGCCCGATAAGCGTAGTGCCATCGGGTAACAACTCACCGATTCAGGCAGTACGTGCGACGGCATCACGCGAGGCAGCGTCGCGATCGTCGCCCAACAGCTCAGTCAGCTGGCCATTGCGCATCTCAAGCAAGCGATCGGCATGAATAAAGTAGTGATCATCGTGACTAATGGCAAAAATGGTTTTGCCCATCTCTTGCATCAACGGCAACAGCACCTGGTAGAATTCGCGCCGGAAGTGCGGGTCCTGATCGGCAGCCCATTCATCCAGCAGAATAATGTCGCGTTCCTCGGCTAACGCCAGCAGCAGTGCCACGCGTTTTTTCTGCCCTTTCGACAGCTTAAGATTCAGAATGCGCCCGTCGTTCAACTCCAGCTTGTGCGCCATCTGCAGATGTTCCAGCCACTTATCGACCAGCGCCGGGTTGGCCGATTGACCTTCCGGCCCCAGCAGTTTGTCAAACAGCCAGACGTCGGTAAACACGGCGGAGAACAGCTTGCGGTAGTCTTCAGGTTTGTCGACCGCCACCGCCTTACCGTCGAGCAGGATCTCGCCAGACTGCGGCTGGTATAACCCAGTCAGTAACATGGCCAGCGTAGATTTCCCGCTGCCATTGCCGCCAATCAGGAAGATCAGCTCGCCACGGTGAATGGTCAGATTGACCGGCCCAACGGAGAAAGCATTGTCCTGATAGTGGAAAACTACGTTACGTAGCTCGAGCGTTTTCCAGTTTGGGAATGCAGTAGGACGAGGGAATTCAGCCTTGAACGGTGCCAGTACAAATTTATTCAGTTTATTAAACGCCACCTGGGCGGTGAGCAGCGTGGGCAGCGCGCCAACGGCAGACAGCAGCGGCGTACGCAGGAACAGCAGCGTCAGCGAATAGGTTGCCGCGACGTTGGTATCCGCCCAGCCGAGGCTATTAGCCATCCAGAACACCAGGCCAATGGCACCCAACATCATAATGTTCGACCAGTTGACCGCGCTCAGGTGGAAGGTATCGGCACGAATAATATGGTGGCGGTACTCTTTGGCATCCGGGACGTACAGTTGATTAAAAATATGCTCAGCACGTTCACGGTTAAGGGTCAGCTCTTTGCGCCCTTCCAGCACCGTCTGGTAATCGTTGTACAGCTTGTCTTCGGTTTCACGCAACGTGGCCATGTGTTTGTACACCCGCGCCACCAGCACAAATCCACCCCAGATGGTGATCGCCATCCAGATTGCCGTCACCAGCAACATTTTGGTCGACAGCATCGCCAGATATGCCGCAGACCCGACGGTCAATATAATCCCCTGCACCAGCTCCGGCAGGCGGACAAAGGCGATGGTGATATTGCGGATATCGCTGGTTAAGCCAGCCAGCAACGCGGCGCTACCGAGCTGTTCGATGCGCTCGACGTGAGTATCCAGAATACGTTTGATAAATTCGCTACGCAGACGGTAGACAAAGTGGTGTCCCAGCGTGGTCAACGCCAGCTGTGAACCAAGGGTCACGATCATCAGCAACAGCAGCAGGCCGAGAAACTCCGGCAGCACCATAAGCGTAGTGTCGACCGTTTCAATCAGGCGCTGGTTGATAAACGCAATCAGCCCAATCCCCAACGCAGCACTGGCAAGGCTGAGCGCCATGACGCTGATAAATGGCCAGCGATACTGCCGCCAGACAAGAAGTAAAAGTTCCATGTGTTCAACCCGGACAAGTAATAACAGCCCGCAGTTTAAACATCTCTTCGCCGACAGCAATAATAATTCTTATTTTTATTCTTCTTTACTCGCCCGGCGAAAAGTCAGATTGTAACGGCAGTCCGTTGTCAACGGATGGTAGCCAGTCTTAAGCGGCTGTATACCATGATAAAACAAGCGTGATTTCCCGCCCCACACCACCACATCACCGTGTTCCAGAAGTAGCCGCTTTAACGGATCGTTGCGCTTCAGACCACCGAACTGAAAGATTGCCGGCAGGCCCAGCGAGACAGAAACAATGGGCGCTTGCAGGTCGGGTTCGTCTTTATCCTGATGCAACGACAGTTTTGCCCCTGGCGTATAGCGGTTGATCAAACAGGCATCTGGTCGAAAATCGGGATAGCCCGCAGCGGTTGCCGCCTGTTGACACAGTTCGGCAAAAACGTCAGGTAAACGCGGCCAGGCGCTACCGGTCAACGGATCGACCGGAGAATAGAGGTAGCCATGCTGATCGGTCGTCCACCCCAATTGACCACAGTTGGTCATCGCCACCGACATCGTATATCCGCCGGGGGTCACCATCTGGCGAAACGGCGATTGTCTGACGACAACCGCCATTTCCTGTAATAAAGAAGGCGCGGCATCAAACGCAAAACGGCGCAAAATGACCGCACCGGACGCCAGCGGCTCCTGCCAGGGTTTTGCCTGCGCAAAGAGATCGAGCATTATCTGTCCTCACCTGTGGTTTCACGGTGCAGCAGTTGCGCCTTGCGGGCGACGCCCCAGCGATAACCCGAAAGCGCGCCATCGCCGCGGATCACCCGATGACACGGGATCACAATCGCCAGCTTATTTGCTCCGCAGGCACTCGCCACAGCGCGCACCGCTTTCGGTTTCCCCACGGCATTCGCCAACTGCTGGTAGCTCACCGTTTCGCCACAGGGAATGTCACGCAGCGCCTGCCACACCTGCTGCTGAAACGCGGTTCCCCGAATATCCAGCGGCAGCGACAATGGGGTATTGCGTGAGTTAATGACCGCGATCACTTCGCGCACACGCTGTTGAAAATCGGGATCCGCAGGCACACCACGTGCTGCAGGAAACAGTTCATGCAGCTCAGATACCAGCGTAGCATCGTCGTCACCGAGTAAAATTGCGCAGATACCGCGTTCACTTTCCGCTACCAGGCAGCGGCCCAGTGCGCAGTCCGCCACGGTATAGCGAATCGCCAGCTTATCGCCGCCTTGACGAAACTGCTTTGCCGTCATGCCCAGCGCTCCATCCGCTTTACGGTAATAGCTGCTGCTGTCGGGGAAGCCGGCATTCAAAATCGCCTGGGTCACCGGTGCGCCTTTCGCCAGCGCGTCACGCAAACGCCTGACGCGCCAGGACTGCTGCCACGCTTTCGGCGTCATGCCCGTCGTAGCTTTAAACAGACGATGTAGATGAAACGGGCTCATCGCCACTTGCTGGGCTAAAGCCTCCAGCGTGAGCGGCGACTCCTGCTCTAACAGCTGGCACGCCAGGCTAATCTTCTCCAGCCGCTGCTGCTGCGCGTTGACTTTATCCGGCTGACAGCGTTTGCAGGGACGAAACCCTGCCGCTAACGCCTGCCCGGCATCGGCAAAGAAACGGACATTTTTACGCAGTGCATGTTTAGCCCGACATGACGGTCGACAAAAGATACCCGTGGTCTGTACGGCAAAAACAAACTGACCGTCAGCGTCCGCATCACGCTGTAACACAGACTGCCAACGGTCCTCATCGGTTACGCGTTGAAGATTATTCATAATGGACTCCTTTGTTAAGCATAGTGCTTAGCCTCAGTGTGTCCGCATTGCAGGGCATAAAAACCTGCAATCTTGCTTTTTAATTTTTATCGCTGACCAGAAAGCTTTCGAACTGCGGCGACATCCAGGTTTTAAACCCCTCGCCTTCTTTGAAGATCATATAAACCGCCAGCCCTTCACGACGCACCACCTCTTTGGCTTTATCCGTGCCGAGCACCATCAGGCCGGTATCCCAGCCGTCGGCTTCCAGTGCCGTAGGCGCAATCACCGTCACCGAGACCAGATTATGCTCAATTGGCCGACCGGTTTGCGGATCGATAACATGCGACAGACGCTTTCCGTCCAGTTCGTAATAATTGCGATAACTCCCGGACGTGCTGATGCCATGACCGTTAATATCTACAACCGCCTGCACCGCGTTTTCCCGATCGGTGGGTTTCTGGATCGCTACTCGCCACGGACGTCCCTCGGCGTTCATCCCCCGGCTGTTCAGCGCCCCACCAACGGACACCAGATAACGGGCGATCCCCTCCTGCTCCATCAGTCGGGCCAGATGATCGGCAGCATAACCTTCACCAACGGTAGAGAGATCGACATACAGATCCGCTAGATCTTTCTGCAGATAGTTCTGCCGCGTGTCATTGATTACGCTCAGGTGCTGCAGCCCGGTTTGTGCTTTTGCGGCATCAATTTGTGCCTGCGTGGGGATATGCAGCGGCTGCTTGTCCGGACCAAATCCCCACAGGTTAACCAACGGGCCGACGGTGATGTCCATCGCGCCATCGGTTTTCGCGCCAATACGCAGCGCCGAAGTGATGATATCCGCCATGGCATCGTTGACCGGCCAGGGCGACAGGCTTTTCGACAAGTTAAAACGCATCAGCGCAGAATCGTTTTTATAGGTAGAGAGCAGCTGATCGTCAGCATCAAGCTGCATCTGGATCTTGACCCGCAGTTCTTCTGCGCGTTTAGCATCAACGTTCACCACGCTAACCCGCCAGAAGGTGCCCATCGTTTTGCCTTCCAGTACGGTGGCCGCAGGCGGTGTGGTCTGAACCGGCTTTGGTGCGTTATCGCAGCCGACACAAAAGATCGTCACAGCCAACAGGGCTGCGCGGCAAAAATTCATATCCATACGTGATTATCCTCATGCGAACGGACGCAAGAGTACACCAAAAAGGGTTGCCTGTACGCCGGAATAACGGCATTAAAAAAGGCCCCGCAGGGCCTTTTAATAACAATGAACGCAGATTAGAACTGGTAAACCAGACCCAGCGCTACGATATCATCGGTAGAGATACCCGCATCACGGGTGAAGTTGTTGTCATCCAGCAGGTTGATTTTGTAATCAACATAGGTAGACATGTTTTTGTTGAAGTAGTAAGTCGCGCCAACATCAACATATTTCAGGATGTCTTCGTCGCCATAACCACGACCCAGGTCTTTACCTTTGGACTGCAGGTAAGCCACGGACGGACGCAGACCGAAGTCGAACTGGTACTGTGCAACGGCTTCGAAGTTCTGCGCTTTGTTAGCCCAGCCTAAATCACCCGCACGCGTTGCGTTGTAGGTCTGGGTGTACTGTGCCGCCAGGTACACGTTGTTCGCGTCGTATTTCAGACCACCGGTGTAGGTTTCAGCACGATCGCCAGTACCGAAGTTCAAACGGTTCTGCTCGTCAGTACGTTTGGAGCTGGTGACTGCGGTACCCAGCGCGAAGCCTTCACCGATATCATACGTGATCGATCCGCCAACACCGTCGCCATTCTGACGCAGTGCATCACGACCGTTGTTGGTCACGCCAGTGAACGTTCTGCCGTTCTCGTCTTCGCCGCTCACGCTACCGTTTTTGCCCTGGTACTGAATGGCAAAGTTCAGACCATCAACCAGGCCGAAGAAATCGGTGTTACGGTAGGTCGCGAAGCCGTTACCACGCTGCTGCATGAAGTTGTCAGAACCGTAGGTGTCACCACCGAATTCCGGCAGAACGTCGGTCCAGGACGTTACGTCGTAAACCACGCCGTAGTTACGACCGTAGTCGAAAGAACCGGCATCAGCGAATTTCAGACCCGCAAACGCCACACGGGTCCAGGAGTTGTTTTCACTTTCAGCCGCGTTACCTTGAATCTGGTATTCCCACTGGCCGTAACCGGTCAGTTGGTCGTTAACCTGAGTTTCGCCTTTGAAGCCGATACGCATGTAAGTCTTGTCACCATCATCACCTTTGTTATCGGAGAAATAGTGCAGACCGTCGACTTTACCGTACAGGTCTAATTTGTTGCCGTCTTTGTTGTAAATTTCAGCCGCATTCGCGGTACCTGCTACCAGCAGAGCTGGGACCAGGAGGGACAGTACTTTGACTTTCATGTTATTAACCCTCTGTTATATGCCTTTATTGCTTTTTTTATGCCACTGCATACTGATTACGTTCATTAACCAGTCGGCAACTTCATTCTCCGCAAAAACACAGAATAATCCAACACGAATATGATACTAAAACTTTAAAGGTGTTTCATTTATCTACATAGATGTTTCAAAATGTTAATATCAGGGAACTTTTTAAAAATCAAAAAATGAGCAAAATAAGCACAAATAGTCAAGAAACATACATATAACGATATAAATCAACTAATTGCATTCAAAAAACTCATAGCACTGAATGACAAAACAAAATCTTCACTCGCAACTAAAATAGCACTGCTATCATCATTAACTTTATTTATTACCGTCATTCATTCTTGAATGTCTGTTTACCCCTATTTCAACCGAATGCTCTGCGTTCGGTTTTTTTTTACCCTAATTTACACAAAACTGACAGTCCTGTGCTACCAACCAAAAACTATAACAATTATTAACTATTTCTTTGTGTATTAATCACACCTAAGCTTATCTAATAATTTCTTGTTATTTAATGCTAATTTCTTAGGTTCAAAATTTCTATTTGTACCTGACACGGTGGGCTGTACAGATTGACCACGGCGTGACGAAGCAAGATGTGCGGTAAACACATGCCATGCGTCCGGTGCTGCGAGAGTATGGCAATTCATCCATTACCCTTTATACTGCCCCTTCATCTTAAGCATCGTTCTAACAGGTCTTAAACACGAATGAGTCAGTCAGACACAACGGCTTCTACCCGATTTTCCCTACTTCCGGGAAGTATTACCCGTTTCTTCTTATTACTGATCGTTGTGCTGTTAGTGATGATGGGCGTGATGGTCCAGAGCGCGGTCAATACCTGGCTAAAAGATAAGAGCTATCAGATTGTCGATATCACGCATGCCATCCATAAACGAGTAGATACCTGGCGGTACGTCACGTGGCAAATTTATGACAATATTGCCGCCACCCCGCAATCCGCCACAGCGGATGGACTACAAGAAACCCGTTTGAAACAAGATATCTACTATCTTGAGAAACCACGCAGAAAAACCGAAGCGCTTATTTTTGGCTCGCATGACAGCTCAACGCTGGAGATGACCCAGCGTATCTCAACCTACCTGGATACCCTGTGGGGAGCCGAGAATGTCCCATGGTCAATGTATTATCTCAATGGCCAGGACAACAGCCTGATCCTGATTTCGACGTTGCCACTGAAAGATCTGACCTCCGGCTTTAAAGAGTCGACGATTGGTAATATCGTCGATTCGCGCCGTGCAGAAATGCTACAGCAGGCCAATGCGCTGGATGAACGTGAAAGCTTCTCCTCGCTGCGCCGCCTGGTCTGGCAAAACGGCCATTACTTCACACTGCGTACCACCTTTAATCAGCCGGGACATCTGGCCACCGTGGTGGCGTTTGACCTGCCCATTAATGATCTGATCCCGCCAGGCATGCCGCTGGACAGTTTTCATCTGGAACCTGATGCCACCTCAACGGTCGAGCACAGTAATGAAAAAGAGTCGCCTGACAGCGTCAGTATCAGCTTCAATAACGCCAAAATTGAGATTTCATCGGCGCTAAACTCAACGGATATGCGACTGGTCTGGCAGGTCCCGTTCGGTTCATTGCTGCTCGACACCTTGCAAAATATCCTGCTGCCGCTGTTGCTGAACATCGCATTGCTGGCACTGGCGTTGTTTGGCTATACCACCTTTCGCCACCTCCCTGCCCGCTCGACCGACGTAGCGCCAAACCTTGCCGCCAATAATGAATTACGCGTTTTGCGAGCAATCAACGAAGAGATTGTTTCACTGCTGCCGCTGGGCTTATTGGTGCACGACCAGGAGGCTAACCGTACGGTCATCAGCAATAAAATTGCCGACCACCTGCTGCCGCATTTGAATTTGCAAAACATAACTAGCATGGCTGAGCAGCATCAGGGCGTGATCCAGGCCACCATTAATAATGAACTGTATGAAATCCGACTGTTCCGCAGCCAGATATCACCGCGTACGCAGATCTTTATTATTCGCGACCAGGACAAAGAAGTGCTGGTGAATAAAAAACTGAAACAAGCCCAGCGCCTGTATGAGAAAAATCAGCAGGCCCGCGCCGCATTTATGCAGAATATCGGCAGTGCCCTGAAAGATCCGGCCAGAATACTGGCCGTTAATGCCGCCGCACTCAATACGCCTGACAGCCAAAAACTGGCAAATCAGGCCGATGTGCTGGTGCAAATGGTTGATGAAATTCAGTTGGCCAATATTCTCGAGAGCGACAGCTGGAAAAGCGAGTCCACGCTGTTCTCCGTTCAAACGTTAATTGATGAAGTGGTGCCTGACGTTCTGCCGGTCATTAAACGCAAAGGCCTGCAGCTGCTGATTAAAAATAACCTCAGCGCCAGCGATGAACGCCGCGGCGACCGTGACGCCCTGCGCCGTATTCTGCTGCTGTTGATTCAATACGCGGTAACCACCACGCAAATTGGGAAAATTACCCTCGAAGTTGACCAGGATGAATCAGAGGCAGAGCGCCTGACCTTCCGTATTCTGGATACTGGTGAAGGCGTAACGTTGAATGAAATTGATAATCTACATTTTCCGTTCATCAATGAAACGCAGGGCGATCGCTATGGCAAAGCCAACCCGCTGACGTTTTGGCTATGCGATCAGCTGGCCCGTAAACTGGGCGGGCACCTGAATATCAAAGCGCGTGAAGAACTTGGAACGCGTTATATCGTCCATGTTAAAATGCCGCTGCATGACCAACATGCTGACATTGAAGAGCGCCTGTTGGATGACGTCTGCGTGATGGTTGATGTCACCTCCAGTGAGGTACGTAGCATCGTATTACGTCAGCTAGAAAACTGGGGAGCCACCTGCATCACGCCCGATGAACGGTTGAGTAGTCAAGAATATGATCTCTTTTTAACTGATAATCCGTCTAATCTTACTGCCTCGGGCTTGCTTTTAAGCGATGATGAGTCTGGCGTACGCAAAATTGGCCCTGGTCAGCTGCGCGTCAACTTTAATATGAGCAATGCTATGCAGGAAGCTGTCCTCGAGCTAATAGAAGAGCAGCTGGCGCAGGAAGAGATCCAGGAAATCCCCCTCGGCGGAGATGAAAACGCCGAACTTCATGCCAGTGGTTACTATGCACTCTTTGTAGACACAGTACCGGATGATGTTAAGAGGTTGTATACTGAGGCGGAAACCAGCGATTTCGCTGCGTTAGCCCAAACCGCCCATCGCCTGAAAGGCGTGTTTGCCATGCTTAATCTGGTACCCGGCAAGCAGTTATGTGAAGCGCTGGAACATCTTATTCAAGAAAAAGATGCTCCAGGTATAGAAAAGTACATCAGCGACATTGACACTTACGTCAAGAGCTTGCTGTAGCAAGGTAGCCCAATACATGAACACTATGAACGTAATTATTGCCGATGACCATCCGATTGTACTGTTCGGTATTCGTAAATCACTTGAGCAAATCGAATGGGTGAACGTTGTCGGCGAATTTGAAGACTCCACTGCACTGATCAACAATTTGCCGAAATTAGACGCGCATGTGTTGATAACC
Source organism: Citrobacter sp. KH_055_1 (assembly GCF_057838705.1). Taxonomy (NCBI): domain Bacteria; kingdom Pseudomonadati; phylum Pseudomonadota; class Gammaproteobacteria; order Enterobacterales; family Enterobacteriaceae; genus Citrobacter; species Citrobacter sp. KH_055_1. Next base: position 1,608,008 of record NZ_CM174473.1, on the reverse strand, counting down.
GATCTCTCTATGCCGGGAGATAAATACGGTGACGGGATCACGTTAATTAAATACATCAAACGCCATTTCCCGAGCCTGTCGATCATCGTCCTGACCATGAACAACAACCCGGCGATCCTCAGCGCGGTGCTGGATCTCGACATTGAAGGGATCGTGCTGAAACAGGGTGCGCCAACGGATCTGCCAAAAGCACTGGCGGCGCTGCAAAAAGGCAAGAAATTTACCCCAGAAAGCGTTTCTCGTTTGCTGGAGAAAATCAGTGCCAGCGGGTATGGTGACAAACGTCTTTCGCCGAAAGAGAGCGAAGTTCTGCGCCTGTTCGCGGAAGGTTTCCTGGTCACTGAAATCGCCAAAAAGCTCAACCGCAGCATTAAAACCATCAGTAGCCAGAAAAAGTCCGCGATGATGAAACTGGGCGTTGAAAACGATATCGCCCTGCTTAATTATCTCTCGTCCGTGACGCTAAGCCCGTCCGACAAAGACTGATTCCTTTTACCATCAACATGCCTGATGGCGCTACGTTTATCCGGCCTACGAACGATACCTCATTGAGGTATGTTCCGTAGGCCGGATAAGGCAAACGCCGCCATCCGGCATTTTTTATCCCCGCGTTTTTCTCACTCTTTCCGCATACACCGTCAGCGTCTGCTTCAGCACATCCAACGTCACCGGCTTGGATAAGCAACTATCCATCCCTGACTCCAGACAACGCTGCTTCTCTTCTGCCAGTGCGTTCGCCGTTACGCCAACCACCGGCAGTGTGAGCCCCAGCTGACGAATGCGTTGCGTCAGGCGGTAACCGTCCATATTCGGCATGTTGACGTCGCTCAACACGATATCGATATGATTTTTGCTCAACACATTGAGCGCATCCACACCGTCATTGGCGGTTTTGCACTGATACCCCAACGATCCCAACTGATCGGCCAACAAGCGGCGGTTGATCGGATGATCGTCAACCACCAGAATCATCATGTCATCGTGGGTACTGCCGATTTTATCCGGGGCAGGCAGCGCGCTGGAGAGATTTTCATCCTCCAGCTCAACGCGATATATATGCGCCAGCAGCGCAGGCAGCTCGTGCGGTGAGGCCACGCTGTGCACCCACTCACCCGGCGCTCTCTCCTGCGGAATGCCGATATGTCGGCGACAGAAAATCACCGCGGCGCGTCCCTGCCATGCCTGTTCCTGAATATCATCGGCAATCAGCACGTCATCAGCGTCGGGTTGCTGACCTTCATAGCGCAGCACCGTCATCCCGTTACGCGTCAGACTGGCTTCGATAAAGCGATACAGTGAAGCATTACGTACCGCCAGCCAGCAGCGGGTATTGGCCAGCCCTTCCACACTTTTCTTCAGCGGATACTGCGCACCATACAGTGGAATACGCACCGTAAACTGGCTGCCCATTCCGGGTTCGGAATCGACGGATATATCACCATCCATCATGCTGATCAATTTTTCACAAATCGCCAGCCCCAATCCGGTCCCCTGGAAATTACGCTGAACCCCGGTGCCGACCTGAAAGAACGGATCGAACAGACGCACGACTTCTTTGGCCGGAATGCCCACGCCGGTATCACGTACGCGAATACTGAGATAATCACCATGACGCTGCACATGCAGCACAATGCAGCCGGTATCGGTGAACTTAATCGCATTGCTCAACAGATTAGAGATCACCTGCTGCAAGCGCATGGGATCGCCATTCAACGCCACCGGCACATCCGGTTCGATGAAACAGTACAATCCCAGCTGCTTACGTACCACCAGCGGCAGGTAGTTGGCCGTTATGTGGTTCATCACCTCGCGCGGTGAAAACTCACGCGGCTCAATCTTAAGCTGTTCAGATTCAATTTTTGAGAAGTCGAGAATATCGCTGATAATTTTCAGCAGCAGGCTGGAGGAGTTGTTCATCGCCGTGACCAACCGATCGACACCACTCGGCAACTCTTTGGTTTGCAGCAAATCCAGGTTGCCGATAATGCCGTACAGCGGCGTACGCAGCTCATGGCTGACCGTGGCGAGGAACATCGATTTAGACTGGCTAGCCTGCTCCGCTGCCTGCGCCATCTCCTGCAGCGACTCTTCCATTTTGACACGTGCGCTAACATCAACCAGTACGCAAATCGCCACGTTTTCATTGCGATAGCGCGAATGCACAAAGCTGATTTGCAGATTGGTATTATTGCTGGTGAGCACATCAACGAAATTAACCTGCTGACCGCAGATGATCTGTGTTAGCCGCTGCCTGTCCTCGTGGGTCAACATATTCAGATAGGTATGCGCCAACTCGTTACTCAGGATGTTAATACCGTCGATAGTGCGCAGAATACAAATACCGACTGGCGCAGAGGCAACAATTTTACGGTTAAACTGTTCATGTTCTTCCAGACGCTGGGCATCGCTTTCCGCAGGGATAAAAATACGTCGCTCATACATACGTGCCAGCATAAACAACGCCGCGCCCACCAGCACATTCAACAGAATAGCGTTGAGGATCAACATGCGAATACGTTCCAGCACCAGATCGACCGGGACGGAATACACAATACTGAGCGATGATGGCGGCAGATTTTTCTTCAGCACCAGCTCGCGAAAACCCGGCGTATAACCAAACCAGGAACGCTCCTGCATCCAACGCGGTTCAGCTTTGATCGTCCCCTCAGGGCCAGCCAGCGAAATCAGCGCGTGACCATTTTCATCAAGGATAGTCACGCCCATCGGCAGATTGCCCGGCGTGAAGAAGTTTTCCATACGAATCGGCTGCTCAACGCCGAGTAGCGCCTGCAGGCGATTAGCCAGATACACCGGCGTCAGCGCATAAAAATAGCCCACGCCCGGACGCGGCCCCTGGCTTATCCAGAACAGGTTATTGCCGTTTTCGTCCTGCGGCGCATTGCGGTACTTAACGATGCGTTCATGCAACGCTTTCAACGCCTCATCGCGTTCCACGGGCATATCACGCAGACCAAAGTTGGCCATACACAGGTTATCGCTGCCGATCAGAAACACGCGATTTAAGTCATAGGCGGCGGAGAAATTGTCGCGCCAGTAGCGCATAAACCACGCCAGCGATTCCAGTGAACCACGCCAGGCGTTGCCCATCACCGCACAGTCGGAATCAGCAAACAGCGGCTCAAAATTGGGCACCACGGTTTTGTCATCCCGCGCCCGCAGCGACATCACGCCGTTTTCCGCTGTTAAGCGGTTCTCTGCAATATATTTCAGCTCTTTGATCACATCAGACGTGCGCTGAATGTAGCGCTGCGCCTGATCGGAGCTAAGCGTAAACTCCTGACGGATCTCCGATTCTCGCTGATGCAGCGCATTCACAATGTAGAACACACTCGCAAAAGCAATCAGAAGCCAGACCAGCAGCGCCAGCGCTCTGAACAGGTAGCGTGAGACTTTTAGGGTTGCATGAACAGAAGCAAGGTATTTCAAAGGGGCGAAGCTCCGCCTCAGGGTATGAATAAGTGTGGTTAAGGTAGCGGTAAATGCCCGGCGTCGCAATGCCCTCTCTTTACGGGAATATGATACACCGCTGAGAAAACATTATCTTAACCCCTGATAATCGTCGTTTGACTTAAATACCTTGTACGGATGTCAGAATGCCCGACCTGAAATGGCTGACGCGTCGTTTAACCCCGCGACGTTTACGCAACCAAATGATCATGATGGCCATTCTGATGGTGACAGTACCGACGATATCCATTGGTTATATCGTAGAAACCGAAGGCCGTTCAGCAGTCTTATCTGAAAAAGAGAAAAAACTGTCATCAGTGTTAGCCCTGCTAAACGATGCCTTGGGCGATCGTTTTAGCGACTATGCAAATTTGCCGCGTGACGCGCGCATTCGTGCGCTTAATCAGGCGCTGGGCCCCATCACCGAGCGCATCACACAGGCGTTTCCCGGCGTGGGCGCGGGCTACTACCACAAAGCCCTCGATGCCGTGATCACCTACTCCCCTTCTGCGCTTTATCAGGGCAATGTGGGACTCACTATCTCACCTGACCACCCAGGACGTGACGTGATGAGCACCCAGTCGGCCATCGTCGTCTCAGGCCAACAGGTGCGCGGCGACATCCTTAATTCAATGCTACCGATCAAACGTCATGGTGAGGTTATTGGCTATATCTGGGCCAACGAACTGACGGAAGATATTCGCCAGCAAGCGAGAAAAATGGACGTCAGAATCGTCGCCGTGCTGGCGGCAGGACTGCTCATCAGCCTGCTGCTGATCGTGCTGTTCTCCCGCCGTCTCAGCGCCAATATCGACATCATCACCGACGGTCTGTTAACGCTGGGACAAAAAACGCCAACCCGACTGCCAGAATTGCCCGGCGAACTGGGGCAAATTAGCCGCAGCGTCAATGCGCTGGCGCAAACGCTGCTGGAAACCAAAACCCTTAACGATCTGATTATTGAAAACGCCGCCGACGGGGTGATTGCTATCGACAGGCAGGGTGATGTCACCACGATGAACCCCGCAGCGGAACAAATTACCGGTTACACGTTGCATGAGTTAGTCGGGCAACCTTATGCCAGGATTTTTTCCAACACCCCATTTTCCAGCCCGGTGCTGGATACGCTGGAACATGGTACCGAACATGTCGCTCAGGAAGTCAGCTTTCCCGGACGCGACCGTGTCATTGAGATAAGCGTAACTTCCAGCCGGATCCATAATGCACACGGTGAACTGATCGGCGCATTGGTTTTCTTCTCCGATTTAACCGCCCGTAAAGAGACCCAGCGGCGACTGGCACAAACTGAACGGCTTGCCACCCTCGGCGAACTGATGGCCGGAGTGGCTCATGAAGTGAGAAATCCGCTGACGGCAATCCGTGGTTATGTGCAGATTATCCGCCAACAAACGACCTTGCCGGAGCATCAGGAATATTTATCCGTGGTGCTGAACGAGATTGACTCAATCAACAGGGTCATTCAGCAACTGTTGGATTTTTCTCGTCCGCGACGCAGCAAATGGCAGCAGGTACAGCTCAATACGCTGATTGCAGAAACGCTGATCCTGGTTCAAACCGCTGGTATTCAGGCGCGCATTAATTTTACCACGGAGTTACACCCCAACCTGCCGGCGATCGTTGCCGATCGCGAGTTACTTAAGCAGGTGATCCTCAACATTTTAATCAACGCGGTACAAGCCATCAGCGCACGCGGTGACATTAAGATCCGTACCTGGCAATACGCGGCGTCACAACAGGCGGTGACCATCGAGGATAACGGCTGCGGCATCGATATTGCGCTGCAGAAAAAAATATTTGATCCGTTCTTCACCACCAAAGCCTCGGGAACAGGGCTTGGTCTGGCCCTCAGCCAGCGGATTATTAACGCCCATCAGGGCGATATTCGCGTCGCCAGCATGCCGGGCTGCGGTGCAACCTTCACCCTTATTTTACCGACTCATCCGCAGGAAACCCCGTCAGAATGAAAACCACCTACCGTATTCTCATCGTTGATGATGAAGCCAATGTTTGCCGTATGCTGACTACCGCGTTTTCTCTGCAAGGACATGAGACGCACAGCGCCTGCGACGGTGAGGCTGGCCTGGCGCTGTTTAACGAAAAGCAGCCTGACGTAGTGTTGATGGACATTCGCATGCCGGTCATGGACGGTATTGAGGCACTGAAAGCCATGCGTACTCAGCAACCGCGTATCCCCGTCATTTTGATGACTGCTTACGCTGAAGTCGAAACGGCGGTAGAAGCCTTACGCAGCGGCGCATTTGATTACGTGATCAAACCTTTCGATCTGGATGAGCTTAACCTGGTTATCCAGCGCGCGTTGCAGCTACAGGCGATGAAGCAGGAGATCCGCAACCTGCATAAAGCGCTAAGCACCAGCTGGCAATGGGGGCATATCCTGACCAACAGCCCGCTAATGCAGGATATCTGTAAAGATACGGCGAAAATCGCCCTCTCGCAGGCCAGCGTGTTGGTAAGCGGTGAGAGCGGCACCGGAAAAGAGCTGATCGCCCGGGCGATCCATTACAACAGCAGACGCGCCAACGGCCCTTTTATCAAAATCAACTGCGCCGCCCTGCCGGAATCGTTACTGGAAAGCGAGCTGTTCGGTCATGAAAAGGGGGCGTTTACCGGGGCGCAAACGCTACGCCAGGGTTTATTCGAACGCGCCCATCAGGGTACGCTTTTCCTTGATGAAATTGGCGAAATGCCACCAGGCCTGCAGGCGAAGCTGCTGCGCATTTTGCAGGAAAGAGAATTTGAACGCATCGGCGGGCATCAAACCATTCGCGTCGATATCCGCATTATCGCCGCCACCAACCGTAGCCTGCAAACAATGGTGAAAGCAGGCACTTTCCGCGAAGATCTGTTTTATCGTTTGAATGTCATCCACCTTCAGCTGCCACCGTTACGTGAGCGGCGGGAAGATATCGCCCTGCTGGCCAACCATTTTTTACAAAAATTCAGTTCTGAGAATCAGCGCGATATCATCGATATCGACCCAACAGCAATGTCGATCCTCAGTGCCTGGTCGTGGCCGGGCAATATCCGTGAACTCTCCAATGTGATTGAACGCGCGGTGGTAATGAACACCGGCGCGGTGATTTTTGCCGACGATCTTCCCGACCAGTTCCGTTCACCCGTCAGCGCAATAACCGAAGTAAAACCCACTCAAACGGGGGAACGTAGCCTGAAAGAAGAAATTAAACGCGAGGAAAAACGGATCATCGTGGAGGTTCTTGAACAACAGGACGGAAACCGCACCCGCACGGCGCTGATGCTGGGTATCAGCCGACGCGCCCTGATGTATAAACTTCAAGAATATGACATCGACCCGACAGGGGTTTGAGACAGAAAGTTGCTATGCAGAATTTTGCACACTGCGCAAAACTCTGCATAGCCCCCCCATCACTATCACATAGCCTGAGAACAAATAACCCTACAGATTCAATGAATTAACGATATTCCTTTCTATTTCACCATTCTGGCATCCCGCTTGCAATTCCCTGATGTACCCAAAATGGACCAGGCAACAGGGAAATAGAATGAAAACAAAACTTCTTACCTTACAAGACGCTACACATTTCTTTCGCGACGGCATGACCATCATGGTCGGGGGCTTTATGGGCGTAGGTACCCCACCCCGTTTGGTTGAAGCTTTACTTGAGTCCGGCGTCAGAGACCTGACACTTATCGCTAACGATACCGCCTTTGTCGATACCGGGATCGGGCCGCTGATCGTCAATGGCCGTGTGAGCAAAGTGATTGCTTCGCACATTGGCACCAATCCTGAAACCGGTCGACGCATGATTGCCGGTGAAATGGAGGTTCAACTGGTGCCGCAAGGTACCCTGATAGAGCAAATCCGCTGCGGCGGCGCCGGGCTTGGCGGTTTTCTGACACCTACCGGCGTCGGCACCATTGTCGAAGACGGCAAGCAGACCCTGACGCTTGATGGCAAAACCTGGCTGCTTGAACGCCCGTTGCGTGCAGACCTGGCGCTGATTCGTGCGCACCGCGCAGACATGCTTGGCAACCTCACCTATCAACTCAGCGCGCGCAATTTCAACCCACTGATCGCCCTTGCCGCCGACCTCACGCTGGTGGAGCCGGATGAAATGGTCGAAATAGGTGAGCTTCTCCCTGACCAGATAATCACCCCCGGCGCCGTTATCGACCACATCATTTCCCCTCTGGAGGCCTGATTATGGATGCTAAACAACGTATTGCGCGCCGCGTAGCGCAAGAACTTCGTGACGGCGACGTGGTGAACTTAGGTATCGGTCTGCCGACGATGGTCGCCAACTACCTGCCAGCCGATATTCACATTACCTTGCAGTCCGAGAACGGTTTTCTCGGGTTGGGTCCGGTCACCACCGCCCATCCCGATCTGGTCAACGCCGGTGGGCAACCGTGTGGTATTTTGCCCGGTGCCGCAATGTTTGATAGCGCCATGTCATTTGCGTTAATTCGCGGCGGCCATGTGGATGCCTGTGTCCTCGGTGGGTTGCAGGTTGATGAACAGGCTAACCTCGCCAACTGGGTGGTTCCCGGTAAGATGGTGCCCGGTATGGGCGGCGCAATGGATCTGGTCACCGGCGCGCGTAAAGTCATTATCGCCATGGAACATTGTGCGAAAGATGGCGCGGCTAAAATTCTCCGCCATTGCACCATGCCACTAACGGCCCAGCACGCGGTACATATGCTGGTCACCGAACTCGCCGTTTTCCGCTTCATTGACGGTAAAATGTGGCTGACAGAAATCGCGGAAGGCTGCGATATCACCGCCCTGCGTGAGAAAACCGACGCACAATTTGCTGTCGCCACCGATCTGGTCATCCTGCGAGGTGACGTATGATTGGCCGTATGTCACGCTTTATGACGCGTTTCGTCAGCCGCTGGCTGCCCGATCCGCTGATCTTCGCCATGCTGCTGACGCTGATAACGTTCGCCATTGCGCTGTGGTTGACGCCGCAAACACCGATCAGCATGGTCAAGTTCTGGGGAGACGGCTTCTGGAATCTGCTGGCATTTGGTATGCAGATGGCGCTGATCATCGTCACCGGCCACGCGCTGGCCAGCTCCGGTCCGGTTAAAAGTCTGCTGCGCACCGCCGCTTCAGCCGCTAAAACCCCCACTCAGGGCGTTATGCTGGTGACATTCTTTGCCGCGGTCGCCAGCGTCATCAACTGGGGCTTTGGTCTGGTGGTGGGAGCGATGTTTGCTCGTGAAGTCGCCCGTCGGGTACCCGGCTCTGACTACCCGCTGCTGATTGCCTGCGCCTACATCGGCTTTCTGACCTGGGGCGGCGGCTTCTCCGGCTCAATGCCGTTGCTGGCAGCAACGCCGGGCAACCCGGTCGAGCACGTTGCCGGGTTAATTCCGGTCAGCGACACTCTGTTTACCGATTTCAATATTTTCATCACTCTGGCGCTCATTGTGGTCATGCCGTTCATCACACGCATGATGACGCCGAAACCGTCTGATGTGATCAGCATCGATCCAAAATTATTGCTGGAAGAAGATGATTTCCAGAAGAAACTCCCGCCAGACGCACCGCCGTCCGAGCGTCTGGAAGAGAGCCGTATTCTGACGCTGATCATTGGCGGACTGGGGATTGCTTACCTGGCACTGTATTTCGCCGACAAGGGTTTCAACCTCACCATCAACACCGTCAACCTGATGTTTATGATTGCCGGTCTGCTGCTGCACAAAACGCCAATGGCCTATATGCGTGCCGTCAGCGCCGCCGCCCGCAGCACCGCGGGGATCCTGGTACAGTTCCCCTTCTACGCCGGGATCCAACTAATGATGGAGCATTCCGGTCTCGGCGGGCTGATTACCGAATTCTTCATCGACGTCGCCAACAAAGACACCTTCCCATTAATGACCTTCTTCAGTTCCGCGCTGATTAACTTTGCCGTGCCATCAGGTGGCGGACACTGGGTTATTCAGGGACCGTTCGTGTTGCCTGCCGCGCAGGCGCTCGGTGCCGACCTGGGTAAATCGGTGATGGCCATCGCCTACGGCGAGCAGTGGATGAACATGGCGCAACCGTTCTGGGCATTACCTGCGCTGGCTATCGCCGGGCTGGGCGTGCGCGACATTATGGGCTACTGCATCACCGCCCTGCTTTTCTCCGGCGTCATTTTCGTCATTGGATTGACCTTGTTCTGACGGCAACCACTTATTTAAGGGAACAGAAAAATGAAAAATTGTGTCATCGTCAGTGCGGCGCGTACCGCAATTGGTAACTTTAATGGTTCACTGGCCACCACCGGCGCCGTCGAACTCGGAGCCACCGTGATTAAAGCCGCGCTAGAGCGCGCCCGCCTTGACCCACTCCGGGTTGACGAGGTGATCATGGGCAACGTGCTGCAGTCTGGTTTAGGACAGAACCCGGCACGCCAGGCGCTGTTAAAAAGCGGTCTCGCCGACACCGTATGCGGTTTTACCCTCAACAAAGTGTGCGGCTCGGGCCTCAAAAGCGTGGCGCTTGCCGCTCAGGCAATCCAGGCCGGACAGGCTCAGGCAATTGTCGCCGGTGGCATGGAAAACATGAGCCAGGCACCGTATCTGTTAGACGCCAAAGCCCGATGGGGATATCGCCTCGGGGACGGACAGTTGTCAGATGTAATCCTGCGCGACGGTCTGATCTGCGCCGAGCATGGCTACCATATGGGGATCACCGCTGAAAACGTTGCCAAGGAGTATGGCATTAGCCGGGAGATGCAGGATGAACTGGCGCTGATGTCGCAGCGTAAAGCGGTATCGGCAATAGAGTCAGGCGCATTTGAGGCAGAGATCGTCCCGGTGAGTGTGGTATCGCGGAAAAAAGCGATCATGTTTGATCGTGATGAATTCCCCAAAGCCGACTCTACGGCGGAAGGCCTTGCCGCATTACGTCCGGCCTTCGACAAAGCGGGTACCGTCACGGCCGGTAACGCTTCGGGGATCAACGACGGTGCCGCCGCGCTGGTAATCATGGAAGAAGCGACGGCGCTGGCTGCTGGGCTGAAGCCGCTGGCGCGGATCAAAGCCTATGCCGGCGGCGGCGTCGCACCCGCCATCATGGGCATGGGGCCGGTTCCGGCGACGCAAAAAGTGCTGCAACTGAGCGGGCTTCAATTGTCTGATATCGATCTGATTGAGGCCAATGAGGCGTTTGCCGCACAGTTTCTGGCAGTAGGGAAAACGCTGGGATTTGATGCACAAAAGGTGAATGTCAACGGCGGAGCAATCGCGCTTGGGCACCCTATCGGCGCCAGCGGGGCGCGTATTCTGGTCACGTTGCTTCACGCGCTACAAGCGCGGGATAAAACCCTCGGACTGGCTACGCTGTGCATCGGCGGCGGTCAGGGGATTGCAATGATTGTGGAAAGGATGAACTAAAAAAAAGGGCCGGATTTCTCCGGCCCTTCTCATTACGACTTAATTACTCTTCTGCGTCATCCGCCGCATCGTCATCGCTTTCTGCTTCAGGCGCGATATCGTCGTCCCCTTCCGCAGCGCTTCCGTCGATAGAATCCAGTTCTTCGTCATCAACCGGTTCAGCTACACGTTGCAGACCCACCACGTTTTCATCATCCGCCGTGCGGATGAGGATAACGCCCTGGGTGTTACGCCCAACCACGCTGATTTCCGACACGCGAGTACGCACCAACGTACCAGCATCGGTGATCATCATGATCTGGTCGCTATCGGTCACCTGCACCGCGCCAACAACGGAACCGTTGCGTTCGGTGACTTTGATGGAGATAACGCCCTGCGTCGCACGCGACTTGGTCGGATACTCTTCTGCCGCAGTACGCTTACCATAACCATTTTGCGTCACGGTCAGGATAGCGCCTTCGCCACGTGGAATAATCAGAGAAACGACTTTGTCTTCGCCCGCCAGTTTGATACCACGTACGCCGGTCGCAGTACGACCCATCGCACGAACGGCGTCTTCTTTGAAGCGCACCACTTTACCCGCGGCAGAGAACAGCATCGCTTCGTCAGACCCGGAGGTCAGATCCACGCCAATCAGTTCGTCGCCTTCATTCAGGTTAACCGCAATAATACCGGCTGAACGTGGACGGCTGAACTCGGTCAGCGCCGTTTTCTTCACGGTACCGCTAGCGGTTGCCATAAAGACGTTCACGCCCTCTTCGTACTCGCGTACCGGCAGAATCGCGGTGATACGTTCGTTGGCTTCCAGCGGCAGCAGGTTGACGATTGGACGTCCACGCGCACCACGGCTCGCTTCCGGCAGCTGATAGACCTTCATCCAGTACAGACGACCACGGCTGGAGAAGCACAGGATCGTGTCGTGGGTGTTGGCCACCAGCAGGCGGTCGATGAAGTCTTCTTCTTTAATTCGTGCTGCTGATTTACCCTTACCGCCACGACGCTGTGCTTCGTAATCGGTTAACGGCTGATATTTAACGTAACCCTGGTGAGACAAGGTCACGACAACATCTTCCTGGGTGATCAGATCTTCGATATTGATGTCAGCGCTGTTGGCGGTGATTTCAGTGCGACGCTCATCACCGAACTGCTCGCGAACCAGCTCCATCTCTTCACGGATCACTTCCATCAGGCGATCGGCGCTGCCCAAAATGTGCAGCAATTCAGCGATCTGCTCCAGCAGCTCTTTGTATTCGTCGAGCAGTTTTTCATGCTCAAGGCCGGTCAGTTTCTGCAAGCGCAGATCCAAAATCGCCTGGGCTTGCTGTTCAGTCAGGTAGTACTGACCGTCACGCACGCCAAACTCAGGTTCCAGCCATTCAGGACGGGCAGCGTTATCACCGGCACGTTCCAGCATCGCCGATACGTTACCCAGCTCCCACGAACGGGCAACCAGTCCGGCTTTCGCTTCAGCCGGGGTCGGCGCACGACGGATCAGTTCAATGATCGGATCGATGTTGGCCAGTGCAATCGCTAACGCTTCAAGGATGTGGGCACGATCGCGGGCTTTACGCAGTTCAAAAATAGTACGGCGAGTAACCACTTCACGACGGTGACGCACAAACGCAGCGATAATATCTTTCAGGTTCATGATCTTCGGCTGACCATGGTGCAGCGCAACCATGTTAATACCGAAGGAAACCTGCAGCTGGGTCTGGGAGTAAAGGTTGTTGAGAACCACTTCCCCGACCGCGTCACGTTTGACTTCAATCACGATGCGCATACCGTCTTTATCAGACTCGTCACGCAGCGCGCTGATGCCTTCAACGCGTTTGTCTTTTACCAACTCGGCAATTTTCTCAATCAGGCGCGCTTTGTTCACCTGATACGGAATTTCGTGCACGATGATGGTTTCACGACCGGTTTTCGCGTCAGCTTCAACTTCCGCGCGGGCGCGAATGTACACTTTACCGCGACCAGTACGATAGGCTTCTTCAATACCACGACGACCGTTGATGATCGCGGCGGTCGGGAAGTCCGGGCCTGGGATGTGTTCCATCAGCCCTTCAATGCTGATGTCTTCATCGTCAATGTAGGCCAGACAGCCGTTAATCACTTCTGTCAGGTTGTGCGGCGGAATGTTGGTCGCCATACCTACCGCGATACCGGACGAACCGTTCACCAGCAGGTTAGGAATTTTGGTCGGCATGACGTCCGGAATGCGTTCGGTGCCGTCATAGTTATCGACGAAATCAACCGTTTCTTTTTCCAGGTCAGCCATCAGCTCGTGGGCGATTTTCGACATACGGATTTCCGTATAACGCATCGCTGCGGCGGAGTCGCCATCGACAGAACCAAAGTTACCCTGACCATCCACCAGCATGTAACGCAGGGAGAATGGCTGCGCCATACGAACAATGGTGTCGTAAACGGCGGTATCACCATGAGGGTGGTATTTACCGATTACGTCACCAACGACACGGGCAGATTTTTTATAGGCTTTATTCCAGTCGTTGCCCAATACGTTCATGGCGTAAAGTACGCGACGGTGAACCGGCTTCAGGCCATCTCGGACGTCCGGCAGCGCACGGCCAACAATGACCGACATCGCATAATCCAGATACGAGCTCTTCAGCTCTTCCTCAATGTTGACCGGTGTAATTTCTCTCGCAAGGTCGCTCATCTAACCGCTATCCCTCTACTGTATCCCGGATTCAAAGGTCGCAAATTATAACACATCCGTGCAGATTCAGGTAAATGGATTCCCCCTGAGAGAGGCTTTATTCATCCTGCCAGGCTGATATACTCGTTTGTATTGCTAATTAAGGAGTAGAAGCCCCAATGAATGCCGAAAAAGCCCCGGTGACTCAGAACGTTGACCATGAAGAAATTGCCAAATTTGAAGCAGTCGCGTCGCGCTGGTGGGATCTTGAAGGTGAATTTAAGCCTCTGCACCGCATTAACCCGCTGCGTCTGGGTTATATCACCGAGCGCTCAGGCGGGCTGTTTGGTAAAAAAGTGCTCGACGTCGGCTGCGGCGGCGGCATTCTGGCTGAAAGCATGGCGCGCGAAGGCGCGACGGTCACCGGCCTGGATATGGGTTTTGAACCGCTACAGGTGGCAAAACTGCATGCGCTGGAAAGTGGCATTCAGGTGGAATACGTACAAGAAACTGTGGAACAACACGCCGAAAAACATGCACACCAGTATGACGTGGTGACCTGCATGGAGATGCTGGAACACGTACCGGATCCGCAGTCGGTGGTCAGAGCCTGCGCGCAGTTGGTGAAACCTGGCGGCGAGGTGTTTTTCTCCACGCTCAATCGCAACGGCAAGTCGTGGCTGATGGCAGTGGTTGGCGCGGAGTACATTCTGCGCATGGTGCCCAAAGGCACGCATGATGTGAAAAAATTTATTAAGCCTGCGGAATTGTTACAGTGGGTTGATCAGACAGTGTTAAAAGAGCGCCACATGACCGGCCTGCACTACAACCCTATCACCAACACCTTTAAGCTGGGTCCAGGCGTGGACGTGAACTATATGGTGCACACCACCGCGAAAGCCGAGTAACTTATCTGCACGCCTGATGACGTTTCGCTTATCAGGCGTACAAACTCTGTGCCAGATCATATAACGTAATCGCTCTTCGATGAAGAAATCAGCACTCGATCAAATTTTCTATTTTTTTTCTCAATTATTGACATCCTCGCCAGGCCTTATAAGACGCGCACTTAGCGATTATTACCCTTTTGCAACCTCAATTTAACGCCAAAATCAACTCTTGTACTGAAAAGAATCCCTACTAGAATACTCACCATATAGCGTCTATCTTATCAAACAACCCCTACATATAGTATTTATCCACAGACTTAGTCACAACATGGCACTGTGGATAATACGGGGGATATTTTTTTCTTTCACGGACAGGTAAAAAACCACATGAATCAGAGTCTGCTGGTGACAAAGCGTGATGGTAGTACAGAGCGCATCAATCTCGACAAAATCCACCGAGTTCTGGATTGGGCGGCAGAAGGACTGAATAACGTATCGATTTCTCAGGTCGAGCTTCGCTCCCACATTCAGTTTTATGACGGCATCAAGACTTCCGATATTCACGAAACGATTATCAAAGCCGCCGCCGATCTGATCTCCCGCGATGCACCGGATTATCAATATCTGGCCGCTCGTCTGGCGATTTTCCACCTGCGCAAGAAAGCCTACGGTGAGTTCGAACCGCCAAAACTGTATGACCATGTTGTTAAAATGGTTGAGATGGGCAAATACGACAATCATCTGCTGGAAGACTACACGGAAGAAGAGTTCAAGCAGATGGACTCGTTCATCGAACATGACCGCGATATGACCTTCTCCTATGCTGCCGTGAAGCAGTTAGAAGGCAAATATCTGGTACAAAACCGCGTCACCGGTGAAATTTACGAAAGCGCTCAGTTCCTCTATATTCTGGTAGCAGCTTGCCTGTTCTCGAACTACCCGCGTGAAACCCGTCTGGAATACGTTAAGCGTTTCTACGACGCCGTTTCGACGTTTAAAATTTCGCTGCCAACGCCAATCATGTCTGGCGTGCGTACCCCAACCCGTCAGTTCAGCTCTTGCGTGCTGATCGAGTGCGGCGACAGCCTGGATTCCATTAACGCGACCTCCAGCGCCATCGTGAAATACGTTTCCCAGCGCGCCGGTATCGGCATCAACGCTGGACGCATTCGTGCGCTGGGTAGCCCGATTCGCGGCGGTGAAGCGTTCCACACCGGCTGTATCCCGTTCTATAAACACTTCCAGACTGCGGTGAAATCCTGCTCTCAGGGCGGCGTACGCGGCGGTGCGGCCACGCTGTTCTACCCGATGTGGCATCTGGAAGTTGAAAGCCTGCTGGTACTGAAAAACAACCGTGGCGTCGAGGGCAACCGCGTACGTCACATGGACTACGGCGTACAGATCAACAAGTTGATGTACACTCGCCTGCTGAAAGGCGGCGACATCACCCTGTTCAGCCCGTCTGACGTTCCGGGCCTGTACGACGCGTTCTTCGCCGATCAGGACGAATTCGAGCGCCTGTACACCCAATACGAAAACGATGACAGCATTCGTAAACAACGCGTAAAAGCGGTTGAGCTGTTTTCGCTGATGATGCAGGAACGCGCCTCTACCGGTCGTATCTACATTCAGAACGTTGACCACTGCAACACCCACAGCCCGTTTGATCCTGCTATCGCACCAGTGCGCCAGTCCAACCTGTGCCTGGAAATCGCGCTGCCGACCAAACCGCTGACCGACGTTAACGACGAAAACGGTGAAATTGCCCTGTGTACGCTCTCTGCCTTTAACCTCGGCGCTATCAACAGCCTCGACGAACTGGAAGAGCTGGCCGTGCTGGCGGTACGTGCACTGGATGCGCTGCTGGATTATCAGGATTATCCGATCCCGGCAGCTAAACGCGGTGCCATGGGTCGCCGTACGCTGGGTATTGGCGTGATCAACTACGCTTACTGGCTGGCGAAGAACGGTAAACGTTACTCTGACGGCAGCGCCAATAACCTGACCCACAAAACCTTTGAAGCCATTCAGTATTACCTGCTGAAAGCCTCGAATGAGCTGGCTAAAGAGCAAGGCGCGTGCCCGTGGTTTAACGAAACCACCTATGCCAAAGGTATTCTGCCGATCGATACCTACAAGAAAGATCTGGATGCCATCGTCAACGAACCGCTGCACCACGACTGGGAAGCGTTGCGTGAATCGATCAAGACTCACGGTCTGCGTAACTCCACACTCTCTGCTCTGATGCCGTCTGAGACCTCTTCGCAGATCTCCAACGCCACCAACGGCATTGAGCCACCGCGCGGTCACGTGAGTATCAAAGCCTCGAAAGATGGCATCCTGCGTCAGGTAGTACCGGATTACGAACACCTGAAAAATGCCTATGAACTGCTGTGGGAAATGCCCAATAACGACGGCTACCTGCAACTGGTTGGCGTGATGCAGAAGTTTATCGATCAATCGATTTCAGCCAATACCAACTACGATCCGTCCCGCTTCCCGTCAGGGAAAGTGCCGATGCAGCAATTGCTGAAAGACCTGCTCACCGCCTACAAATTTGGTGTCAAAACGCTGTATTATCAGAACACCCGCGACGGTGCTGAAGATACTCAGGACGATATGGTGCCGTCTATCCAGGACGATGGCTGCGAAAGCGGCGCATGTAAGATCTGATGAATAATGCCGGGTGGCGCTACGCTTACCCGGCCTACGATTGCACGGTTTGTAGGCCGGATAAGGTGCTTGCACCGCCATCCGGCGCTCATCCCACAAAGGATTCACATCAATGGCATACACCACTTTTTCACAGACGAAAAATGACCAGCTTCTGGAACCGATGTTCTTCGGCCAGCCGGTGAACGTCGCGCGCTATGATCAGCAAAAATATGACATCTTCGAAAAACTGATCGAAAAGCAGCTCTCTTTCTTCTGGCGTCCGGAAGAGGTCGATGTTTCTCGTGACCGCATTGACTTTCAGGCGCTGCCAGAACATGAAAAACACATTTTTATCAGCAACCTGAAGTACCAGACCTTACTGGACTCCATTCAGGGGCGCAGCCCGAACGTGGCGTTGTTGCCGCTGATCTCGATCCCTGAGCTGGAAACCTGGGTGGAAACGTGGGCCTTCTCCGAAACCATTCACTCACGCTCTTACACCCATATCATCCGTAACATTGTTAACGATCCGGCGGTGGTGTTTGACGATATCGTCACCAATGAGCAGATTCAGAAGCGTGCGGAAGGCATCTCCAGCTACTACGACGAGTTAATCGAGATGACCAGCTACTGGCATCTGCTGGGCGAAGGTACGCACACGGTCAATGGTAAGACGGTTGTCGTGAATCTGCGCGAGCTGAAGAAGAAACTGTATCTGTGCCTGATGAGCGTTAACGCACTGGAAGCGATCCGCTTCTACGTCAGCTTCGCCTGCTCTTTTGCTTTTGCCGAGCGCGAACTGATGGAAGGCAACGCGAAAATCATTCGCCTGATCGCCCGTGACGAAGCCCTGCACCTGACCGGGACCCAGCATATGCTGAACCTGTTGCGCAGCGGCGTAGACGATCCGGAAATGGCAGAGATTGCCGAAGAGTGTAAACAGGATTGCTACGACCTGTTCGTACAGGCCGCTGTGCAGGAAAAAGAGTGGGCTGATTACCTGTTCCGCGACGGTTCGATGATTGGCCTGAACAAAGATATTCTGTGCCAGTACGTCGAGTACATCACTAACATTCGTATGCAGGCCGTAGGGCTTGACCTGCCGTTCCAGACGCGTTCGAACCCCATTCCGTGGATCAACACCTGGCTGGTGTCCGATAACGTGCAGGTTGCACCGCAGGAAGTGGAAGTCAGCTCTTATCTGGTCGGGCAAATCGATGCCGAAGTCGATACCGACGATCTGAGTAATTTCCAGCTCTGATGGGCCGTATTACCCTGCGCATCTCTGGCACGCAGCTGCTGTGCCAGGATGAACATCCTTCCCTGCTGGCCGCGCTTGAATCGCACAATGTTGAGGTCGAGTATCAATGTCGTGAAGGCTACTGCGGCTCCTGCCGTACCCGCCTGGTAGCGGGTCAGGTTGACTGGATTGCAGAGCCTTTGGCCTTTATTCAGCCGGGTGAGATACTGCCCTGCTGTTGCCGGGCAAAGGGTGATATTGAGATTGAGATGTAACGCCTAGTGAACTTCATGCGCGGAGACCAGCACCACGTCTCCGCGTTTTTTCATCTGCATGATGTACAGAGCTCCGGCAAGAACCACCAGCACGGCACCGACCAGATAAATCGCCCGATACCCCACGCCTTCTACCATCATCCCCATAATAAATGCCCCAATCGCCATTCCCGCATCCATTGCGTTGAAAAAAAGCGAATTGGCGATGCCAATTTTATGCGGCTCTACCGCGCTAATAATTTGCGTCTGGAACACCGGTGTCACCGAGCCGTAGCCAATGCCAATCAGCCCTCCGGCAATAATCATCATGATGCTGCCGTGGGTATATCCGAGCACCACAAGCCCTACGGTAAAGGCGACCAGGCACGGGTAAACCACGTATTTCGGTCCTTTTTTATCACAAATATTGCCGGTAAACGTTCGGCAGATCATCAGGCTGACAGCGTAGCAAAGCAGGAAGTTACTGGCGGCGGCCATCAGATCCAGCTCGCGTGCATACAGCGCCAGGAAGGCAGATACCCCGGCGTAGGAAAAGGTCATGAAGAAGGTCACCATGGCAAAAGGCAAGGCGGCACGGTCAAACATGGCGGCAAACCCCAGCTTAGGCTGCGAGCCATCGGCATGACGAATCACCGGCGGCACGGCAACAATCAATGACAGCACAATACCCACCGCCGCTACCGCTGTACAAAGCCAGAACGCGGAAGTAAAGGCCTCCCAGCGCGCCATGTTCAGACCCACCCATGGCCCAACGACCATCGCCAGTCCCATAGCTAAAGAGAAAAAGCTGATGCCCTCCCCACGTCGGGAGGCCGGTATCAACCGCGCGGAAATCGTCCCTTTTACCGTAGTAATAACGCCAAACGTGACACCATGAAGCACCCGAATAAACAGCAGTGATTCAATTGAATGGCAAACAGGATACAGCGCAGTGACCACCAAAAAGGCCAGAGAAGAGAGCACCAGAATCGTTTTATTCGAATATTTCCCCACCCATTGTCCGGCAAACGGACGTACCACAATGGCGGCCCCCAAAAAGAAGGTGACTAATAAACCCGCCTTATCAGGGGTCGCATGGAGACGCTCCAGGATATAGATCGGCAACAGCGTCAACAGGACATAAAAAACAAAAAAGATAATAAAGCTGATAATCGTGATGGCCCAAAAATCTTTCGTCCACAATTTTTCTTTCATACTCGGCAACCTGTCCCGACGGCGCACGCAGGCAACGCTCAGAGCGACTGAACAACGGACAGGTGCGTCAAAATGTGATTTATCCCCGTCATAGTTCACGTTGCTTATGTGTCGGCTACGCAAATTATTTTGGGTATTTAAGGTAGAAAGTCAGTATAAACAGGCTTATTTTATTAGAGAAATTAATCATTTTAATGGTATTAATTAGAGATAACTAATGACACTAACCCAGATCCACGCCCTGCTGGCCGTGCTTGAGTACGGTGGTTTTACCGAAGCCAGCAAGCGGTTATACACCACCCAGTCCGCCGTCAGTCAGGCTATTTCGGCGCTGGAAGAAGAGTTAGGGGTTAATATTTTGATCCGCGAGCGGCGCAAAGATATTCAACTTACCCCGGTAGGTATCCGGCTGCTCCCGCATTTACGGACCATCATTGGACAAACGAACGCCGTAAAAGAGATCGCCGAACAGGAGAAACAAAACCCAGCCCGAACCTTGCACATCGGCTGTTTTCCCAGCGCCTGCGCCTGCATTTTGCCCGGTATCATCCGCTACTTTGAACAGCATCACCCCAACATCAAAATCATTCCCTATGAAGAGAACAGCAGTGCCATTATTGATTCGCTGCAGAGTGGAGGCATTGATGCGGGTTTTGTGCATTTTCCGGTCAGTGGCATGTACTGCGTGCCGGTTTATCGGGACAAATTCACCGTTGTTGTCCCCGAGGCTCACCCGCTGGCGGCCAAAGCCACAATCTCAGTAGAAGAACTGGTGGGAGAACCGCTGATTATCAGTAAAGGGCGCTATGAATTAAGCATCATGACGTTATTTAAAGAACAAGGTATTGAGCCAATCATTAAGTACGAATTCAACCACCCGGATACGGCAATCAGTTTTATTCGTCAGGGGCTGGGGATCGCATTGTTACCGGAGCTCACATTAAAGGCGGTTGGCGGGCAAATACGTTCGGTGGCGCTGGAGCCAACGTTTTATCGGCAAATATCATTATTGGCAAAAGAGCCGCCGGTAGACGGCAGCCCTTTATATTTACTGCAGGCATGTATGGAAACACTGACAGCAGACGGTCTGATCTAACCGTCGGGAATGCGCCGGTGGAAAGGCCTGCAATATCATGCTATCGCAGGCCTGATACCGTTACTGCTTATGCAGGAACATCACCGCTTTGTCGGGGAAGTCGGTGAACAACCCGTCAACGCCCGCCTTGTTATACAGGATGTCATACAGCTGATTCACATCCGTCGCGTAGTCCGGCAGCTGATCGGCCCGCACAGTATAAGGATGCACCGTCATCTTGTTCTGATGCGCATCCTTCACCATCCCGGTCAACACGATGTTGCCTTTCTTCGACTTCTCATCGACCAGCATGTGATAGTCCGGGCCAATGCCATCCGCGTACTCAGCAACCTGCTTCATCGCGCCCGGTTTAAACATCCAGTCATAGTTGTAATTCACCCAACTGCCGTCCGGTTTTTTCTCCTGGGTTTCATTCCAGTCGGTATAGGCAATCAGCTGCACCAGGTTGAGGTCCATCCCCATTTTAGGTTCCAGCTCATTCTTGATGCGCTTGAGTTCCGCCACATCAAAACTTTGCAGATAGACCTTATCCTGTTTGTCGCTGTAGCCGTACTTTTTCAGCACTTCCAGCGTCTTCGCAGCAATGTCCTTCCCTTCCTGGTGATGGAACCACGGCGCTTTAATTTCCGGATAGATACCGATGTTCTTACCGGTGGAATGATTTAATCCCTGAACAAACTCGATCTCTTCTTCGAACGTATGCACACGGAAATCAGATTTACCCATCGGGAAGCGCCCTGGGTAGGTCTGCACCTGTTTGCCATTTTCGATATCGAAACCTTCGGTAAATTTCAGCGATTTGATCTCATCCAGCGTAAAGTCGATGGCGTAGTAGCGACCATCTTTACGAGCGCGATCCGGGAAACGCTCGGCGACATCGGTGACCCGGTCAAGATAGTGGTCATGCAGAACGACCAGATGGTCGTCCTTGGTCATCACCAGATCCTGCTCGAGATAGTCCGCGCCCTGCGCATAGGCCATCGCTTTTGCCGGCAGCGTATGCTCCGGTAAATAGCCGCTGGCCCCACGGTGAGCAATCACAATCTTGTCTGCGGCGATGGCTGCGCTGCTGACCACCATACCGGTCAGCATTAACGCGACGCTAAGACTTTTCAATGTGGTTTTCATCTATTATCCCCCGTTACGCTTCAGTTCCATCTCTGCGTGATGGCGCTTTTCACCAAACATGACGACCACCAGCAGAATAACCGCCAGCACGCTGCCGCCAATCATCACCATAAAGCCACCGTCCCAGCCGAAGAAGTCAACGGTGTAACCGACAATGGCGCTCGCTGCCACAGAGCCGCCCAGGTAACCAAACAACCCGGTGAAGCCTGCCGCCGTACCCGCCGCTTTTTTCGGTGCCAGTTCCAGCGCGTGCAGACCAATCAGCATGACCGGACCGTAGATCAGGAAGCCGATGATAATCATACATGCCATATCAACGTTCGGATTGCCCGCCGGGTTCATCCAGTAAACGATCGTTGCAATGGTCACCAGCGTCATGAAGAACACGCCGGTTGCGCCACGGTTGCCACGGAAGACTTTATCCGACATCCAGCCACACAGCAGGGTGCCCGGGATACCCGCATACTCATACAGGAAGTAGGCCCAGGAGGATTTATCCAGTGCGAAATGCTTCACTTCTTTCAGGTAGGTCGGCGACCAGTCGAGGATGCCGTAACGCAGTAAATAGACAAACACGTTGGCGATCGCGATGTACCACAGCAGTTTGTTTGGCAGCACGTACTGCATGAAGATCTGCTTCGCAGTCAGCTCTTCTTCGGCTTTTTCGCTGTAATCATCCGGATAGTCGTTCTTATACTCTTCAATCGGCGGCAAGCCACAAGACTGCGGCGTATCGCGCATCAGGGCAAAAGCAATCAGGGCGACAACAATCGCACCGAATGCCGGCATGTACAATGCCGCTTTCCAGTCGTTAAACCAGGCCATACCCAGCAGGAACAGCAGCGGAGGCAGACCACCACCGACGTTATGCGCGCAGTTCCACACGGACACAATACCGCCACGCTCTTTCTGCGACCACCAGTGCACCATGGTACGACCGCACGGCGGCCACCCCATCCCCTGGAACCAGCCACACAGGAACAGCAGCACAAACATCACCGCGATACTGGACGTCGCCCACGGCACAAAGCCCATGAACAACATCACCGCCGCCGCCAGAATCAGACCGGCAGGCAGGAAAACGCGCGGATTCGAGCGGTCCGAAATGGACCCCATGATAAATTTCGAAAAACCATAGGCAATGGAAATACCGGATAACGCAAAACCCAGATCGCCACGGGAGAAACCCTGCTCAACCAGATACGGCATCGCCAGGGCAAAGTTCTTACGTACCAGATAGTACGCCGCATAACCAAAAAATATCCCCAAGAAAATCTGCCAGCGCAATCGACGATAGGTGGGATCGATTTCCGCTGCAGGTAAGCGCGCCGTATGTGACGCGGGTTTAAAAATGCTCAACATAGTATGTAGCCTCCGTGGCCGTCTTTTGTTCGAAGGAAACACTGTAAGTACGTCATCACGACGCAACCTCCCCCAGTGTGGCCGCGATGTTAAGGAAAGATTCAGCACAAAAATGTGAAACACAGCACAGATTGTTACAGATTTATGACAAATGTTCATAAAGGCGCACGAAATCACGTTTCATTTTCGAATAATGAGCGATTATGCGCGAAATCAAACAATCCATGTTTTTTATGTGGCTAAATGATAAAAAAACGAACTGTGAGGAAAAACAATGAAAACTCGCGACTCGCAAACAAGTGACGTGATTATCATTGGTGGGGGAGCAACAGGTGCCGGGATCGCACGCGACTGTGCTCTGCGCGGATTGCGCGTCATCTTAGTAGAACGCCACGATATCGCTACCGGCGCGACGGGACGTAACCACGGCCTGCTGCACAGCGGTGCGCGCTATGCCGTCACTGACGCAGAATCTGCGCGTGAATGTATTAGCGAAAACCAAATTCTGAAACGTATCGCCCGCCACTGCGTAGAGCCTACGGACGGTCTGTTTATCACACTGCCGGAAGATGAACTCTCCTTCCAGGCCACCTTTATTCGTGCCTGCGAAGATGCGGGCATTCGTGCAGAAGCGATCGACCCTCAACAAGCGCGCATTATCGAGCCCGCGGTGAACCCGCAGTTGATTGGCGCAGTCAAAGTGCCAGACGGTACCGTGGATCCCTTCCGTTTAACCGCTGCCAACATGCTGGATGCCAGAGAGCATGGCGCGGTCATTCTGACGGCCCATGAAGTGACCGGGCTGATTCGTGAAGGTGCAACCGTCTGCGGCGTGAACGTTCGCAATCATCTCACCGGCGAGATGCAGTCCCTGCATGCGCCGGTGGTGGTGAACGCTGCCGGGATCTGGGGCCAGCGGATCGCGGAATATGCCGATCTGAGCATCCGCATGTTCCCGGCAAAAGGCTCGTTGTTGATCATGGATCATCGCATTAACCAGCATGTCATCAACCGCTGCCGTAAACCGTCGGATGCCGACATTCTGGTGCCTGGCGACACCATCTCGCTGATCGGCACCACCTCGCAACATATTGATTACGATGATATCGACAGCAACCGCGTCACCGCTGAAGAGGTGGATATCCTGCTGCGTGAAGGGGAGAAGCTGGCGCCGATTATGGCGAAAACGCGCATTTTGCGCGCCTACTCCGGCGTGCGTCCGCTGGTGGCCAGCGACAATGATCCAAGCGGTCGTAACGTCAGCCGCGGCATTGTATTGTTCGATCATGCTGAACGCGACGGTCTGGATGGCTTTATCACCATTACCGGCGGCAAACTGATGACCTACCGCCTGATGGCTGAATGGGCCACCGACGCTGTTTGCCGCAAGCTGGGCAACACTCGCCCTTGCACCACGGCGGACGTCGCACTGCCAGGTTCGCAGGAATCGACCGAGCATACGCTTAAGCGCGTGATCTCGTTGCCCGCACCACTACGCGGCTCGGCAGTCTACCGTCACGGCGATCGCACCCCGGTCTGGCTAAGCGAAGGTCGTCAGCATCGCAGCCTGGTCTGCGAGTGCGAGGCGGTCACCGCAGGCGAAGTCCAATACGCCGTGGAAAATTTAACCGTCAACAGCCTGCTGGACTTGCGCCGCCGTACTCGCGTCGGGATGGGGACATGCCAGGGCGAACTGTGCGCCTGCCGCGCCGCAGGGTTACTGCAACGTTTTAATGTTACCACCGCCGCGCAGTCCATCACCCAGCTCTCCGAGTTTCTCAACGAACGCTGGAAAGGCGTGCAGCCGATTGCCTGGGGAGACGCACTGCGCGAAAGCGAGTTCACGCGCTGGGTGTATCAGGGGTTATGCGGTCTGGAAAAGGAGCACCAGGATGAAATTTGATACCGTCATTATCGGCGGCGGTCTCGCCGGACTGCTGTGCGGTCTGCAACTGCAAAAAAGCGGGTTACGCTGCGCGATTGTTACCCGTGGCCAAAGCGCCCTGCATTTTTCCTCCGGCTCGCTGGATTTACTCAGCACGCTGCCGGATGGACAGCCGGTGAGCGATATCGAGGCAGGCCTGAACGCACTGCGCACTCAGGCCCCCTTGCACCCTTATAGCCTTATCGGTACGCAAAACGTCCTGTCACTGGCGCAGCAGGCGCAAACCCTGTTGAAAGAATCCGGTGCCCAGTTGCAGGGCGAGGTGCATCAGGTACATCAGCGCGTAACGCCGCTGGGGACCTTGCGCTCAACCTGGCTCAGTTCGCCGGAAGTACCGGTCTGGCCGCTGTCTGCTCAGCGTATCTGCGTGGTGGGCATCAGCGGGTTACTGGATTTTCAGGCACACCTCGCGGCGGCCTCACTGAGCCAGCGTAACCTCAGCGTCGACACCGCAGAAATCGAGCTGCCGGAACTGGATGTTCTGCGCGACAACCCCACCGAGTTTCGCGCGGTTAACATCGCACGCCTGCTGGATAACGAAGATAAATGGCCACTGCTCTGTGACGCGTTGCTGCCAATAGCAAAAACCTGCGACATGATTATTATGCCAGCCTGCTTCGGTCTCGCCGATTCCCGGCTCTGGCAGTGGCTCAACGAGCGTCTGCCCTGCTCGCTGATGCTGTTACCCACTTTACCGCCTTCTGTTCTCGGCATGCGCCTGCACAATCAATTACAGCGTCAGTTTGTACGCCAGGGCGGCGTGTGGATGCCCGGTGACGAGGTGAAAAAAGTCACCTGTCAGGACGGTGTGGTGAGTGAAGTGTGGACCCGCAATCATGCTGATATTCCATTGCGTCCACGCTTTGCCGTGCTCGCCAGCGGCAGTTTCTTCAGCAGCGGACTGGTGGCAACACGCGAGGCTGTCCACGAGCCGATCCTCGGCCTGGATGTCCAGCAAACAGAGACCCGTGCGCAGTGGTATCAGCGCGACGTCTTCGACCCGCAGCCGTGGCAACAATTTGGTGTGAATACTGATGACACCCTGCGCCCAACGCTTGCGGGAAAAACGGTAGAGAACCTGTTTGCCATCGGGTCGGTGCTTGGCGGTTTTGACCCTATCGCCCAGGGTTGCGGAGGCGGTGTGTGCGCAGTCAGCGCCTTACATGCCGCACATCATATTGCAAAACGAGCAGGAGGCCAGCAATGAGCGACACACGTTTTGAAAGTTGTATCAAATGCACTGTGTGCACCACTGCCTGCCCGGTCAGCCGCGTCAATCCGAGCTACCCAGGCCCCAAACAGGCCGGGCCGGACGGGGAACGTCTGCGTCTAAAAGACGGTGCGTTATACGATGATGCGCTGAAATACTGTATCAACTGCAAACGCTGCGAAGTCGCCTGTCCGTCAGATGTTAAAATTGGCGATATCATCCAGCGCGCGCGCGCCAAATATGACACCACCCGCCCGTCGCTGCGCAACTTTGTCTTAAGCCATACCGATTTGATGGGCAGCGTTTCCACACCGTTCGCACCGATCGTCAATACCGCCACCTCGCTGAAGCCCGTGCGTCAGCTGCTCGATTACGCGTTAAAAATCGATCATCGCCGGACGCTGCCAAAATACTCCTTTGGTACCTTCCGCCGCTGGTACCGCAGCGTTGCCGCACAGCAGGCGCAGTATCAGGATCAGGTCGCCTTTTTTCACGGCTGCTTTGTGAACTATAACCATCCACAGCTTGGCAAAGACCTGATTAAAGTGCTGAATGCGATGGGGACCGGCGTACAGTTGCTGAGTAAAGAGAAGTGCTGCGGCGTGCCGCTGATCGCCAACGGTTTTACCGATAAGGCACGTAAGCAGGCGGTCAGCAACGTGGCTTCGCTCAGAGAAGCCATTGACGGAAAAGGTATTCCGGTGCTTGCCACCTCATCAACCTGTACCTTTGCGCTTCGCGATGAATATCCCGAAGTGCTGGATGTCGACAACACGGGTCTGCGTGAACATATTGAGCTGGCCACCCGTTGGCTGTGGCGCAAACTGGACGGCGGGCAAACGCTGCCGCTAAAAACACTGCCACTGAAGGTGGTCTACCACACCCCCTGCCATATGGAGAAAATGGGCTGGACGCTCTACACGCTGGAGCTGCTGCGTCAAATTCCTGGTCTGGAACTGACGGTGCTGGATTCCCAGTGCTGCGGCATCGCCGGGACCTACGGCTTTAAAAAGGAAAACTACCCCACTTCGCAATCCATTGGCGCCCCGCTGTTCCGCCAGATCGAAGAAAGCGGAGCCGATATCGTCGTCACCGACTGCGAAACCTGCAAATGGCAGATTGAGATGTCCACCAGCAAGCGCTGTGAGCATCCAATAACCCTGCTGGCACAGGCGTTAGGCTAACTAACCAAGCCTACATCCCAATTGTAGGCCGATAAGCGAAATGCCATCTGGCAAAACATCTGCCGGATGGCAGCGTAAAACGCCTTATCCGGCCTACAAAATCTTCGCCATCAGGCAATAACAAACTATACGGTCAGTGATTCAACCACTTCAATCCAGCCATGCTCGGTGGCAATATCCTGATCGTTAAGCCAACGGCGCAGCATATTCAGAGCCATCATGGCGCACACTTCCTGACGCACCGGCAAGCTGTAGCGATTAGCGCTAAGTCGTACGCGTAATGCATGCGTGCCCTCAGACGTTGCCAGCGCAAAGTTAATATGTTCGTTTTCGAAACCCGATACCGCCAACGCCAAATCTGCGTAATGATTGCCGCGTCGCTCGGTTATCCAGTGCGCGGTTTGCGCCAGCGTTTCCTCCTGAGAGGGCACCACTTCACTGGCCAACAGCGGGGCGTTGGCGCGAGAAAGTTGGAGGGCGACCAGGCCCGCGGTAAACTGTTCGCTGAGTGTCAGGCTGTATTGCCGTTCCTGCAACGTGCGTGCAATTTGCGCGGGCAGCCCTTCCGTGCCTTCAAAAATCATATTCTGCCCGGCAACCCGCTTCACCTCCGGCCAGAGCGCCAGCATCGCTTCACGTTGGGAATCCGGCCCGGTAAGCTTCAACTCGATAATCGGCATTGATGAGCGATACCCCATCGTGACCCCGGCAGGCAAAGGCAGCGGATCCAAACTTTGCGCCAGCTCGCTTTCAGAACGGCCAAAGGTGGTTAGTCGCAGGCATAGCGGGGGTTGGGAGAGTGAGAATCGCTCCCGCAGACGCGGTAGGATCTCATGCTCGATCATCACTTTAAACTCTGACGGAACACCCGGCGTAAAGAACATCAAACAGCGGTTGAGCTTCACGGCGAATCCACAGGCGGTACCCACTGGGTTATTGATAAACTCGGCGCTGGCAGGTAATTCAGCTTGCTTACGGTTGCTCGGTGCCATAATACGACCGCGTTCGCGGAAGTAATGCTCCATCTGAGCAAGCCATGCCTCGTGCAGCACCAGCCCTTCACCTTTTGCCGTTGCCGCAGCCAGCGCGCTCAAATCATCGCTGGTTGGCCCTAAGCCACCGTTCACAATCAATACATCGGCATGTTCGCTGCGTTCGCGCAAAATGGCGACCAGGTCGTCGAGATTGTCGCCCACCGTGTTGCGGCGTGTTAACGGTAATCCCTGATTGAAGAAAAAATCAGCCAGCCAGGCGGCATTGGTGTCGACGATCTGGCCGTGCAACACTTCATCCCCGGTGGATAGCATCTCCACGTTTAACATTGTGTTCTCCTGCTTATGCAATCAAAACACTATAACGCAATGGCGAGGGAACATGGAGGATGGAGGGAAAGAGAATGAGTAAGAGAAGGAAAAACAGGCGCAGCTGAACGCCGCGCCAGGGACATCAGAAACTGGCGTTCACCCCAACGTACGGGCCGTCAGCAATCGCATTGTCACGGTTGCCATCTTTACCCGCCAGGTTCAGGTAGCGATAACCGGCTTCGATACTCAGTGGGCGAATAATGGTCAGACGCGCGCCCGCATTGGCTTCTTCGTAGCTATCAATACCGCTGGAAAGCGAATCCGGAGAGTAGTAGTACTCGCCAAACAGACGGAAGCTGTCGCCAATCGGCCACTGCAAGCCACCACCAACCGCCGCCGCATAACCTTCATCGCCGTCGTTTGGGTTGGTATAAACGCCTTTCCCGCCAACGGTGGCCAGCAGAGGACCAATCGGGATATTCAGGCCAAGACCGACGCCGGCAACATCACCATCATCGTCGTTATGCATCCAGTTGCCGCTGGCTGCCAGCCCGGAGGACTCGGTACCGAAACCGAAGCCAAGGTTGGTGTAATCTTCACCAGCCTGGCCGCTGATGCTTACCGCGTTTGCCGACGCAGAAACAAACAGCATTCCAGCAAGGCCCAATAAAATACTTTTTTTCATTTTCTATCCTTTCCAGCAAGAAACTAAACATAGCCCCAAAACCGCTGGATTGTACTGCCTGATGGCGAGGAATCAATGAGCTAAAAAGGCGATGCAATAACATATTGTAACTAAATACTACTCAGAATGTTTAGCAAAGGTTAAGTTAACGGCCAACTTACGCCGCAGCAAGGGCCTGAGGCGTGTTTTCTGTTATCGCATTCATTTAATCCCGCTTCTCCTTTAAATCGGCCTGGACGCATTTTTTCTGCGTCTGGTAACAGGTAAGATGAGTGAAAGATGGACTCACTGAACAGACACACTAAGGAACAGACTTATGCGTCAAAGAACGATTGTTTGCCCATTAATTCAAAATGAAGGGTGTTATTTACTGTGCAAAATGGCCGACGATCGCGGCGTGTTTCCCGGTCAATGGGCACTTTCAGGTGGCGGCGTTGAGCCGGGTGAGCGTATAGAAGAGGCCTTGCGTCGCGAAGTGCGCGAAGAATTGGGCGAGCAGTTGGTGCTCACAGAGATAACTCCGTGGACCTTTAGTGATGATATCCGCACCAAAACCTATGCTGATGGTCGCCAGGAAGAGAGCTACATGATTTATCTGATCTTCGATTGTGTTTCAGCCAATCGTGAGGTGAAGATTAACGAAGAGTTTCAGGACTTCGCCTGGGTTAAACCGCAGGACCTCGCCCATTACGACTTAAACGTCGCCACCCGAAAAACGTTAAAACTGAAAGGACTACTGTAGTTTTTGTCACGATGAAATTGGCTGTATGTGTACCGGCATTGCTTAATTTTTTAATAAAATGGAGTAATGTCGGTAGCTCGCGACGAAAAATAAAATATAAAAACATTTCACTTTCAAAGTGATAATCACAAAAATCAAAACACTCCACATTATTTCTCAACCTTAAACTCTTAAGGATAAATTAACCTTCAATCATTAATCTTTGCAGCCTGATGAAATAATTAACGACACCTCTATTTATCATCCTAATAAATATGCGATGGCGTTTAATGGCTTGAAGGAATAATGATGTCTGACTTTTTGCCTTTCTCTCGCCCGGCCTTCGGTACTGAAGAGCTTGCCGCCGTCAAAACCGTTTTGGACTCCGGATGGATAACCACCGGCCCTAAAAATCAGCAGCTGGAAGAGGCATTCTGTCGGCTGACAGGAAACCAACATGCCGTTGCCGTCTGCTCAGCTACAGCAGGTATGCACATCACGCTGATGGCGCTGGACGTAGGCGCAGGTGATGAGGTGATCACCCCGTCGATGACGTGGGTTTCCACGATCAATATGATTGTCCTGTTGGGTGCGACGCCGGTGATGATCGATGTCGACCGCGATACGCTGATGGTCACTCCCGAACAAATTGAAGCCGCGATAACCCCACGAACCAAAGCGATTATTCCGGTGCATTACGCCGGTGCCCCAACTGACCTTGATGCAATTTATGCCATCGGCGAGCGTTATAGCATCCCGGTCATCGAAGACGCCGCACATGCGGTGGGAACCTTATACAAAGGCCGTCATGTTGGCGCCCGCGGTACGGCAATTTTCTCCTTTCACGCCATCAAAAATATCACCTGCGCGGAAGGTGGTCTGATTGTTACCGACAACAGCGCGTTCGCACAACGTCTGCGTAGTCTAAAATTCCACGGTCTGGGCGTGGATGCCTATGACCGGCAAACCTTTGGTCGTGCACCGCAGGCGGAAGTTCTGGCCCCAGGATACAAGTACAACCTGACCGATATCAATGCTGCCATCGCCCTGGCACAACTGGATAAACTGGGTCGAATAAATGCACGTCGCGCTGAAATTGCGCACCACTATCAGCACGCGCTGGCCGATACACCTTTTCAGCCGTTGAGCTTGCCGCAGTGGTCGCACGTTCACGCCTGGCATCTGTTTATTATTCGTGTTGACGAGGCACGCTGCGGCCTGAGCCGGGACGCCTTAATGGAAGCACTGAAGGCTGAAGGTATCGGTACCGGTCTGCATTTTCGCGCGGCGCACACGCAAAAGTATTATCGCGAACGCTTCCCCACCCTGTCGCTCCCCAACACAGAATGGAATAGCGCCCGCATCTGTTCACTGCCTTTATTTCCCGACATGACCGCCGACGATACCCAGCGCGTCATCACGACACTTCGCCGGATAGCAGGACAATGACCATGTTTGAAGCCACACCGATTAAAAAAGTCTCGGTAGTCATTCCCGTTTTTAACGAACAGGAAAGCCTACCGGAGTTAATCAGACGTACCTGTGCCGCCTGCGAAAAACTGGGGAAAGACTATGAAATCCTGCTGATCGATGACGGCAGCAGCGACAATTCCGCACAGTTGATGATGGATGCCTCACAGGCCCACAACAGCCATATTGTCTCTATTCTGCTGAATCGCAATTACGGGCAGCACTCGGCGATTATGGCCGGTTTCAGCCACGTCACCGGTGATTTGGTCATCACGCTGGATGCAGACTTGCAGAACCCACCTGAGGAGATCCCTCGTCTGGTCGCCACCGCAGACCAGGGCTTCGACGTGGTCGGAACGGTGCGCCAAAACAGGCAAGACAGCATCTTTCGTAAGACGGCCTCGAGGATGATCAACCATTTGATTCAACGTACCACCGGTAAAGCAATGGGGGATTATGGCTGCATGCTACGCGCCTATCGCCGTCATATCGTTGATGCCATGCTGCATTGCCAGGAGCGCAGCACCTTCATTCCCATTCTGGCCAACATCTTTGCCCGTCGCGCGACGGAAATCCCGGTGCACCATGCAGAGCGTGAATTTGGCGACTCTAAGTACAGCTTTATGCGTTTGATTAACCTGATGTATGACCTGGTGACCTGCCTGACCACCACACCGCTGCGCATGCTGAGCCTGCTAGGCAGCATGATTGCCGCCACGGGTTTCACCCTGTCCGTTCTGCTGGTCGTTCTTCGCCTGACGCTGGGTCCGCAGTGGGCAGCTGAAGGGGTCTTTATGCTGTTTGCCGTGCTGTTTACGTTTATCGGCGCACAGTTCATTGGTATGGGTTTACTCGGCGAATATATCGGTCGCATCTATAACGATGTCCGCGCCCGCCCCCGCTACTTTGTTCAACACGTTATTCGTCCACACACCACGCAGTCAACCGAGGAAAACCACGCATGAAAGCCGTCGTATTTGCTTATCACGATATGGGATGTCAAGGAATTCAAGCTTTGCTGGATGCGGGTTACGAAATCGCTGCTATTTTCACGCACACCGATAACCCCGGTGAAAAAGCGTTTTTTGGCTCCGTCTCCCGGCTTGCGGCCAGCGCAGGGATCCCGGTCTACGCGCCGGACAACGTCAATCATCCGTTGTGGGTTGAGCGCATCAGCCAGCTCGCCCCTGAGGTCATTTTTTCGTTCTACTATCGTCATTTACTCAGCGATGAGATTCTTCGCCTCGCACCTGTGGGCGCATTCAACCTGCACGGCTCGCTGCTGCCGAAATACCGTGGTCGCGCCCCGCTGAACTGGGTGCTGGTCAATGGCGAAACGGAAACGGGCGTCACGCTTCACCGTATGGTCAAACGCGCAGATGCCGGGGCGATTGTTGCCCAGCAGCGTGTGGCTATTTCACCCGATGACGTGGCATTAACGCTGCATCATAAACTGTGCCAGACGGCGCGCCAAATGCTGGAACAAACGCTGCCTGCTATCAAAACGGCTGACTTTCAGCAGCGCCATCAGCAGGAAGCCGATGCAACCTATTTTGGTCGTCGCACGCCGGACGACAGCGTCCTTGACTGGAACAAACCGGCCGGGCAGTTGCATAATCAGGTACGTGCGGTCTCCGATCCCTGGCCCGGCGCGTTTAGCTATGCAGGAACACAAAAATTTACCGTCTGGTCATCACGCCCGTGTACGAATACCATCGGCGCACAACCGGGCACCGTGATAAGCGCATCGCCATTGCAAATAGCCTGTGCCGATGGCGCACTTGAAATTATTACCGGGCAAGCGGGCGATGGCATTGCCATGCAAGGTTCACAGCTGGCGCAGGTTCTGGGTCTGGTGGTGGGGTCTCGCCTGAACGGCCAGCAGGTTTCCGCCAGCAAACGTCGCACGCGTGTCTTGATCCTCGGCGTGAACGGTTTTATCGGTAACCACCTGACCGAACGCCTGCTGCAAGAAGAAAACTACGAGGTTTATGGGCTGGATATTGGCAGCGATGCGATTGGACGTTTTTTGTCACACCCCCGCTTCCATTTTGTCGAAGGCGATATCAGTATTCATTCTGAATGGATTGAATACCATGTGAAAAAATGCGACGTCGTGCTGCCGCTGGTGGCGATTGCCACGCCGATTGAATACACCCGCAACCCGCTGCGTGTCTTTGAACTCGATTTTGAAGAAAACCTGAAAATCATTCGCTACTGCGTGAAATACCAGAAACGCATTATTTTCCCGTCAACGTCCGAAGTGTACGGCATGTGTAGCGATAAGGTCTTTGATGAAGACAGCTCAAACCTTACCGTCGGCCCGGTCAATAAGCCGCGCTGGATCTATTCCGTTTCTAAGCAGCTTCTGGATCGCGTTATTTGGGCGTACGGCGAAAAAGAAGGACTGCGCTTCACGCTGTTCCGTCCATTTAACTGGATGGGGCCGCGTCTCGACAGCCTGAACGCTGCCCGTATCGGTAGCTCACGCGCCATTACTCAGTTGATCCTCAATCTGGTGGAAGGTTCGCCGATTAAGCTGATTGAAGGTGGTAAGCAGAAGCGTTGCTTTACTGATATTCGCGACGGTATCGAGGCGCTGTTCCGCATCATAGAAAACGCCGGCGGACGCTGTGACGGCGAGATTATCAACATCGGTAACCCGGATAACGAAGCCAGCATTCAGGAACTGGCAGAAATGCTGCTGAGCTGCTTTGAAAAACATCCACTGCGTCAGCACTTTCCGCCGTTCGCCGGCTTCCGTGACGTTGAAAGCAGCAGCTACTATGGCAAAGGTTATCAGGACGTTGAACACCGTAAACCGAGTATTGTTAATGCCCGACGCTGCCTGAATTGGGAACCGACCATCGACATGCGGGAAACGGTAGAAGAGACGCTCGATTTCTTCTTACGCAGCGTGGATATCACGGAACACACATCATGACCAAAGTGGGCTTGCGCATTGATGTCGATACCTTCAGGGGGACGCGCGAAGGCGTGCCCCGCCTGCTGGAGACATTGAACCGACATAACGTTCGGGCAAGTTTTTTCTTTAGCGTTGGACCTGACAACATGGGACGCCATCTCTGGCGTCTGGTGAAACCGCAATTTTTGTGGAAGATGCTGCGCTCAAACGCAGTCTCTCTCTACGGGTGGGATATTTTACTGGCCGGGACCGCGTGGCCAGGAAAAGAAATAGGCCACGCGAATGCCGCCATTATTGCGCAAGCCGCCCGGGTTCACGAAACCGGCCTGCATGCCTGGGATCACCATGCCTGGCAGGCGCGAAGTGGCACCTGGAATGACAAACAACTGATTGATGATATTTCTCAAGGTATTACCGTGCTTGAGGCCATCACCGGACAGCCTGTCACCTGCTCAGCCGCTGCCGGATGGCGTGCTGACGAACGCATCGTCCACGCCAAAGAAGCCTTTAACCTACGCTACAACAGCGATTGTCGGGGCTCTTCACTATTTCGCCCGCTGCTTGCGACGGGGAAAGCCGGTACGCCGCAGATTCCCGTCACTTTACCGACCTGGGATGAAGTGATTGGCCGGGAAGTGCAGGCTGTCGACTTCAATGCCTGGATCCTCTCCCACATACTGATGAACACAGCAACGCCGGTGTACACCATTCATGCGGAAGTTGAAGGGATCGCCTGCCATCACGATTTTGATGACTTGCTGACTCGAGCCGCTGATGCGGGCATTACGTTTTGCCCGCTTGGTGAGCTCCTGCCAGACGATATCACTACGCTGCCAACAGGCCAGGTCGTTCGCGGCAAAATACCCGGCAGAGAGGGATGGCTCGGCTGTCAGTACCCGGTGAGTGTGTCACGATGAAATCTCTACGTTATACCGTGGCGTTTATCGCCTTTATTGCGCTGTATTATATTGTTCCCATCAATAGCCGCCTGCTGTGGCAGCCTGACGAAACGCGCTACGCGGAAATTAGCCGGGAAATGCTCAACTCGGGCGACTGGATAGTCCCGCACTTTCTCGGGTTACGCTATTTTGAAAAACCGATTGCCGGATACTGGTTAAACAGTATCGGGCAGTGGTTATTTGGTGCAAACAATTTTGGCGTCAGGGCGGGCGCTATTTTTGCCACCCTACTCACCGCGCTACTGGTGGCCTGGCTTGCCATGCGACTCTGGCAGGATAAACGCACCGCCATACTCTCCTCAGTAATTTTCTTAACGTTTTTTTCCGTTTACAGCATCGGCACCTACGCAGTTCTCGATCCTATCATCACCCTGTGGCTGATGGCGGGCATGTGCTGTTTTTGGCAAGGCATGCAGGCCACCACGAAAACCGGCAAAATTATCGCCTTTTTGCTGTTGGGACTGGCCTGCGGCATGGGGGTGATGACCAAAGGTTTTCTCGCACTGGCGGTCCCGGTTCTCAGCGTACTGCCGTGGGTATTAGTACAAAAACGATGGAAAGATCTCTTTCTCTACGGTCTGCTGGCGGTGGTCGGTTGCATTACCATTGTGTTGCCGTGGGGAATAACCATTGCACAAGGCGAACCTGACTTCTGGCATTACTTTTTCTGGGTCGAACATATTCAGCGTTTCGCACTGGCGGATGCCCAGCATAAAGCTCCGTTCTGGTACTACCTGCCCGTCCTTATCGCAGGCTGTTTGCCCTGGCTTGGTCTTCTGCCTGGTGCACTGCAAACGGGGTGGCGTGAGCGGGATACTCCGCGTAGCGCACTCTATCTGCTCGGCTGGATTGTCATGCCGATTGTGTTTTTCAGCATCGCTAAAGGAAAACTCCCCACCTATATTCTTTCCTGCTTCGCGCCGCTGGCTCTCCTCATCGCGCGTTTCGGTATGCAGGCGGCCAAGGAAGGATCCGTTGCCCTGCGCGTCAATGGCGGGATCAACATCCTGTTTGGGGTGATCGGCATTGTCGCCACCTTTGTGGTGTCTACACTGGGGCCGCTGCCGTTTCCCGTGTGGACGCATATCGAAACTTATAAGGTTTTTTATTCGTGGGGCATCTTTCTCATCTGGACTTTTTTCGGCTGGTATACGCTGACCAATAGCCAAAAAACCTGGAAATATGCCGCATTCTGCCCATTGGGGCTGGTGCTGTTGTTTGGATACGCGATACCCGACAGGGTCATGGAAGCGAAACAACCGCAGTTTTTTGTTGAGATGACCAAAGAGGTGTTACAACCGAGTCGCTACGTGCTTGCGGACAACGTTGGCGTCGCCGCAGGTCTGGCCTGGAGCCTGAAACGCGATGACATCATCTTGTACGGGCAAATGGGCGAGCTAAAATATGGCCTGAATTATCCCGATGCCCAGGGCCGCTTTGTCAGTCAGACTGGCTTTCCCGACTGGTTAGCCCAACATCGCCAGGAGGGTATTATTACGCTGGTGCTGTCGATTTCGAAGGATCAGGATATAACTCAACTTGCCATTCCCCCTGCGGATTACGTTGATAATCAGGGGCGTCTGGTCTTGATTCTGTACCGGCCCCAATGATCTGGCTGGCGTTAGTCCTCGCCAGTCTGCTCAGCGTAGGCGGGCAACTGTGCCAGAAGCAGGCCATCCGCGCGCGCAAACGCCACATTGCGTGGTGGATGAGTCTGGCTCTGGTAAGTCTCGGTCTGGCGATGCTGTTATGGCTGGCAGTGTTGCAGAATATTCCGGTTGGCCTGGCCTATCCGATGCTGAGCCTTAACTTTGTCTGGGTCACGCTGGCAGCCTGGAAAATCTGGCGAGAGCCCGTCACAAAGCGCCATTGGCTGGGCGTGGGGCTGATTATCACCGGTATTTTTATTCTCGGGAGCGCGGTGTAATGGGGATATTCTGGGGGCTATGCAGCGTCATGATTACTTCGCTGGCTCAGTTGAGTCTCGGCTACGCGATGGACAATCTGCCGCCGATACTGCATCCGTTGCGATTTATGGAAGCGATATTTTCCGCAAGCGTCGGGACGTTAACGCTGTACGCGGGACTGGTGGGGTATTTACTGTCGGTTATCTGCTGGCACCAGGCCCTGCACCGACTGGCACTGAGCAAGGCCTACGCCCTGCTCAGCCTCAGCTACGTGCTGGTGTGGCTCGCCTCAATGTTCTTACCTGGCTGGCTGGGTTCATTTTCATGGCAGGCGCTCATCGGCGTGCTGTGCATTATGGCAGGGCTTATGACGATTTTTCTCGGACCCAGTCCAGCAATGCGCGGCGAGAAACCTTAATACCGCCACTTTTCAGCTCTGGCGGTAATTCCAGCCAGCGTACCGGTTGTTGAAAACGGGCCAGTTTATCTTTAACCCATTCAGCAAGATTGGCGTCATCCGCACGGGTATCGTATTCAACGACCGCCACCGGACGATGGCCAAACTCATGGTCTTCCAGCGGAACAACAAAGGCTTGCAGCACGTGCGGATGGGCGGCGATCACGCGTTCCACCTCTTCCGGCTGAATACCTTCCCCGCCGCTAAAGAACAGGTTGTCCATGCGACCGACAATCGTGAGCTTACCGTCGTTTAACACCCCGCGATCGCGGGTAGCAAACCAGCCTTCGCCATTAACCAGCGGAATAAGCTGCCCGTTGCGCCAGTAACCTGACGCCATGCTGGCAGCGCGCAGCCAGACTTCATCATCCACGATCCTGACCTCTCTGCCCGGCAAGGCAGAGCCGACATCGCTCAGGCCATCAGCTTCTTTCGCGCAAACCGTGGAAGCAAACTCCGTCAGCCCGTAACCACACCAGCAGCGAATCCCCTGCTCACGCGCCTGCTCGGTCAGCTCAACCGGAATGGCCGCGCCCCCCAGCAGTACCGCTTTCAACGTGATCGGTGCGTTGTTTACCAGCAATCGCCAAAGCTGCGTCGGTACCAGCGAGGCATGAGTGCAGCCCGCCAGCATCTGTTCCAGCGGTTGCTTGTCACGCACGGTCATGCGCGCACCAGCCAATAACCAGCGCCACAAAATACCCTGACCGGAAACATGAAACAGCGGTAGCGAGAGCAGCCAGTCATCCTCTGTGCCAAACGGCATTAATGACAGCACCCCCTGCGCACTCGCCAAATGTGCCTGACAGGTATGCACCGCTGCCTTAGGCAACCCGGTTGAACCGGATGTGAGTGTCATTGAACTCAATCGCAGAGGCAGCCAGTCGGCTGCATGCTCGCCAGACAGTTGCTGGATCTGCAGTGGCATCAGCCCCGAAAAGGGGTCATTGCTTTGCAGATCCAGCGCAAAACGCAGCGTTAAATCAGGGATCAACGCATCCAGCAGAGGCTGCGGCAGCTGCGGGTTCACCGGTAACACCCGCGCCCCGCACTGCAACAATGCCAGCCAGGCAAGCGCAGATGAAGGGTGATTCCAGGCACGCAGCAGCACGCCGTCGCCCTCTTTCACCCCCTGAGCGGCAAACCCTGTGGCCAGCGCGTCGACGCGCGTACAGAGCTCGCGCCAGTTCAGCACCTCATCATTGAGGCGTAACGCTGGCGCCTCTGCCCGAACTTGCCGCCAGTGACGCCACGGCCAGTCGGTAAACGCCGTCGCCAGGCCCGATATGCTTGTGACATCGGGCATGTCCTGCACGGTCATAGCAGTCGTTCCAGCGCATCCACGTTAATACATGGCAGCACACTGCCGGGCCAGCTGCGAACCTGCTGGCACTGCATCAGGCTCAGCGTGTCCAGACCCGGTATGGTCTGCGGCGTCAGCCAGGCGGCAATCCGCGCCAGTTGGGTTAACCCCAGGCTTGACTCAATAGACGAACTGATTACCGCAGTGAGTCCGAGCGCATGCGCGGCTGCAACCTGCTCGCGAACCTTATCCAGACTACCGGTGAGCGTAGGCTTGATGATCACCGCACTCACGCCTTCTTCCGCCATAAAGGTAAAGTCGGCTTCACGCAGGCTTTCATCCCAGGCAATGGCAATCCCGGTTTCCCGCGCAAAGGCGCGAGAATCTTCCCGGGTTTTGCACGGCTCTTCGAGGAAGGCAATGCGCCCGCGATAATCCGGATTGACGTACTTCGCAAACTGCTGCGCCTTCAGTGGCGTCCAGGCACGGTTAGCATCAAGACGTAAATGCAGATCGGGGATCGCCTCCAGCAGCAGGTTGGCCACCATGCCGTCACGTACAGCTTCATACAGGCCAACTTTGATCTTCGCGACTTTTTCGCCCGGCATGTCCGCCAGTTGCAGCACCAGATCGTCAGGGTCGCCGGTACACAATGGCGCGGCGCGATAATTCGCCGCCTCCGGCAATGTCCCGTCAAGCTCGGCGAGTGCGCAGCTAGCACCAAAGGCCACCGAAGGCAGCTGTGGTAAAGAGGTTTCCCCCTGCAGCCAGCCGTTTACCCAGGCCAACAGAGCCGTTTGCGCCTCTTCCCAGGTTTCCTGGCTGAAGCCCGGCAAGGGGGAGATCTCTCCCCACCCTTCACGCTCGCCGTCACGAAGACACACGTACAGCCCATCACGCGTTTTTAACCGCCTGTCACGCAAAATCACCCCCGCGTCCATGGGGATCTGCCAGCGGTATACCTGCGCGCTACGCATTACGGATTCCGTTTGAATTTGCTGAAGTCAGGCTGACGTTTCTGGTTGAACGCATTACGGCCTTCCTGACCTTCTTCCGTCATGTAGAACAGCATGGTGGCGTTACCGGCCAGCTCCTGCAGCCCCGCCTGACCATCGCAGTCGGCGTTCAGCGCTGCTTTCAGGCAGCGCAGCGCCATTGGGCTGTTTTGCAGCATTTCACGACACCAGCGCACGGTCTCTTTTTCCAGATCCGCCAGCGGAACCACGGTGTTGACCAGGCCCATATCCAGTGCCTGTTTCGCATCGTATTGACGACACAGGAACCAGATTTCACGCGCTTTCTTCTGACCAACGATACGGGCCATATAAGACGCACCCCAACCGCCGTCAAAGGACCCCACTTTCGGGCCTGTCTGACCAAAGATGGCGTTTTCAGCCGCGATAGTCAGGTCACACATCATGTGCAGCACATGGCCACCACCGATGGAATAACCCGCAACCATCGCCACAACCGGCTTCGGACAGGTACGGATCTGACGCTGGAAGTCCAGCACGTTCAGGTGATGTACACCGGAGTCATCCTGGTATCCGCCGTAGTCGCCGCGTACTTTCTGATCGCCGCCCGCGCAGAACGCTTTGTCGCCTGCGCCGGTCAGGATAATCACGCCGATATTGTCGTCATAGCGCGCATCAGACATCGCCTGAATCATCTCTTTGACGGTTACAGGACGGAAAGCATTGCGTACCTGCGGACGATTGATGGTGATTTTTGCAATACCGTCGGTGGATTTTTCATAGCGAATGTCGGTATAGCCTTCAGAGCAATCGAGCCATTCTACCGGTGCGTAAAGCATTGTTTCATCAGGATAGATCATAAAATGTCCTTTAGTCAGCGACGCAGAATCTGAGCCAGACAGTCTACTACGCCCGCGGGATTGTCCCGATGCGCGTTGTGTCCGGCGTGAGGAATCACATGGTTCGGTACAGACATTTCCGTCGCCAGAGCGCGGAATTTATCGTCACGTTCACCACATAAATAATAAAACGGAAATGTGCGCGTGGTGAGCGGCGCACGTAAATCGGGTTGACCCGCCAGCGAGGTGGCCTCCAGCATAGCGGCAAGCGTAACGCCATTGTTCTGGCTACGCAGGTCAACCAGCACCTGCCGTTGCGCAGGGCTTAGCGAGGCAAAAACCGGTTGTTGGTACCAGTCGTTAAAAACATCACGTAGCGGCTCGTGGCGAAAACGTGCGGCCCAGCGACCGTCGGACAGGCGACGCTGCGCGCGCTCGTCTTCACTTTGCAGCCCCGGATGCCCGCCTTCGACCACCAGGCCGCAAAGCCCTGACATCCCCTGGCAAGCCGCCATCATCGCCACTCGGCCGCCAAGAGAATATCCCACCAGCCAGTAGTTAAGTATGTTGTAACTAAATAAAGTATTACGCAGCAGTTCGCTGACGTCATCAAATCCGCTGACGTGAATATCCGCAGAACCGCCGTGGCCGGGCAAATCAATATACAGCCGTGAACAGTCCGCAAACTGCTCCCCGACCGGCTGCCATTCCCGGCAATCGCCGGAGAAGCCGTGCAGGAAAACCAGCCAGGGGGCATCCGCCTGGTCCTTGTTCGCCTGCGCGTACAGGATCATAGATGACTCACCTGCGCCAGCAGCTGCTGCAGGGTTTGCGCCCCGTCAGTCTCATTGACCACCAGCTCAATCACCGTGGCGGCCGGAGTACGCCAGGCTCCTGCCAGTGCACGTTCCAGCTGTTCCCAGTTTTCCGGGCGGTGATATTTTAGGTTAAACATCGCTGCCGCATGATCAAAATGGACGTTCTGCGGCATCAGATAGAACCGTTCACGCTCACTTTGCGGTGTCGGCAACAGGGAGAAAATCTGCCCGCCGTTATTGTTCACCACAATCAGGACAAACGGTGCGGAGACCTGGCGCAATAAGGCCAGCGCATTCAGATCATACAGCGCCGATAAGTCGCCGACGATGGCCAGTGTCGATTTCGCGCTGGCTCGCTGTACACCTGCCGCGGTTGACAGTAGACCGTCGATACCGCTGGCCCCGCGATTGCTGTACACCGGATACCCTGCCGGAAGCTGAGACAGTGCGTCAATCAGACGTACCACCAGACTATTGCCGACAAACAGCTGGCCCTGTTCAGGCAGATACTCGCGAATGCGGTGCGCCAGCTGCGCCTCACCAAACGCCTCGCGACGCGCTGCCACCGTCTGCCACGCCTGTTCCGCAAGGCGTGGAACATCGACGCACCAGGGCTGGCGTTTCTCTGCCGGATGCAGATCCAGCCAGTCGCTAACCTTCGCGACTAACCTGCGCCCACGATGATGAGCGGGATCCAGCCGTCCTTCGATATTGTCGACAATCCAGTATTCTTGCGGGTTACAGGTAGCCTGCCATTGCAACAGACGTTTTCCGGTCAGGCTGCTGCCCAACTGCACCACAATCTGTGCCTGCTGTAATTCGGTCACCGCTTTCGCATTGCCCAACCACAGGTCGGCACACGGCAGCGGCTGTCCGGTTTGCGACAACACATCGCCAATCAGCGGCCAGCCTAACGTCTGCGCCCACAGCGCAACTTTCTTACCCTCTTCCGCCGTCATACGCCCGGCAATCACCACGCCGCGCTTTTGCCGCCAGAAGAACCAGTCGCGCTGTTTGTCACTTTCCAGCCGACGCGCTTCGCGCAGCCAGGGTTTATCATCCTGCCACCAGTCACCCAGCCGCTGCTGCCACTCAATGCCTGTGTCGTCCATCTCGCCATACAGCGGCTCCGCAAACGGGCAGTTAATGTGTACCGCACCGCTGTGCAGTGAAGCCATGGCATTATCGAGGGTGGAAACCAGCCAACTGGCGGGAATGTCCTGCGTCGGACGCGGTAAAGAGAGCGTTTGCGATGGATGAGAAGCAAACATTCCCGGCTGACGAATCGCCTGATTCGCCCCGCAGTCGATAAGCTCAGGCGGTCTGTCCGCCGTGAGTAAAATCAGTTTTTCACCGGTGAGACCGGCTTCGATAAGCGCCGGATACAAATTCGCTACCGCCGTACCGGAGGTCACAATCACCGCAACCGGCTGCCGACTGACCTTGGCCAGACCTAAGGCCAGATGCCCCAACCCGCGCTCGTCAAAGTGGGTATGGTGGATAAAGGCAGAATTCTCCGCTGCGGCCAGCGTCAATGGCGTCGAACGAGAGCCAGGCGCAATGCAAACATGCCTGACGCCGTGGCGAGTGAGTGCTTCCAGTATGACCGCCGCCCAGCGTCGGTTAAATGCGCTTACTGACATAAGATTGTCCGGTATCAATATTGCGACACAGTATAAAGAATCGAATAAATGGATTTTTGATATGAGTCGATAATGTGTGACTCATTAGGCTTCCATCTGTAATAAAGTACGTAAACCCGCCGCTTTATTGTCTATTTCCTGCCATTCTTGTTCGGGATCGGAGCCGCGTACAATCCCGGCCCCAGCGTACAGGCGCACCACATTGCCGCTAATTTTCGCCGAACGTAGCGACACGCAAAACTCACTTTGCTGCAGGGAGAGATATCCCGCAGAGCCGGCATACCATTCTCGTTCAAAAGGTTCATTATGCTGGATGAATGCGCGCGCCCATTCACGCGGAATGCCCGCCACTGCCGCGGTCGGCTGGAGCTGCATCAGGCAAAGCGTATCGTCCGGTTGATTCAGCGCAGTCCAGATACAACGGCGCAGATGCTGCACTTTGCGCAGTCTGAGCACCTGCGGCGGCAGCACGTCGAGGGTTTGCGTACAGTTTTGCAGTCGCTGACAGATATCTTCCACCACCAGCATATTCTCACGCTGGTTTTTATCGTCCTTCATCAGCCACTCGCCGAGCTGCCAGGCCCGGTGGTCGTCAGGATGATTAGCGACAGTTCCGGCCAGCGCTTCGGTACGCAGCGCCGTGTCACGCCGCCGATACAGACGTTCAGGAGACGATCCCAAAAAAGCGCAC
Organism: Citrobacter sp. KH_055_1; assembly: GCF_057838705.1. Lineage (NCBI taxonomy): Bacteria > Pseudomonadati > Pseudomonadota > Gammaproteobacteria > Enterobacterales > Enterobacteriaceae > Citrobacter > Citrobacter sp. KH_055_1. The sequence goes on along the minus strand of NZ_CM174473.1, from coordinate 1,563,595 downwards.
TCGGCGGAAAACGCCATAAAGAAATGGTAGCAGTTAAGGTTTAAGCGACGACTGGAGGCCATCACCGACGCGGCGTTCACCGGCTGTGAGAACTGTAAGTCGGTTGCCCGCGCCAGCACCACTTTGTCGAGCGCTTCCCCGGCAATGGTTTGGGTCGCCAGTTCAATCAGGCGCGTCCAGCCCGCTTTATCCGGCCAGTGCTGCTCAGCGGTTAAATTCAGGCGCAGTGCGGGAAGCGGCTTCACGTTGGCAAGCGTTGAAAGGAAGGCGCGCGCGTGCACGGCATCGTCTTGCAGCGACACGTCGCTATACAGGTGTAACCGTAAGGTTGCCACGCCTGAGCAACGCCGCCATTCCAGGCGAGGTAGCAGTAAATTACCGCGCTGGGGTTCAAACGCATTCAGGCCCCAGATGCGCAGTTCAGGATGGTCTTCATGCTGGTGTAAAAACTGCTGAGCGACGGCCAGAGAGGAAAACGTGGCCACGGCACCCAGCACGGCGGCTTCTTCATCACCGTTACGCTGTTGCCAATAAAACTGCGGCCAGACGGGTTGACTGGCCAGCCAGCCCAAAGCGTCGAAAGCATCATTCAGAGGGAAAGGGATGTCGTAAATACGAATGCCAGGTGCTGCCGGTATCTCTTGCGTCAAAAGGCGCATCAGATTTTCCAGCGCAGTAGTAATTGAATGCACGCAGACCTCTCCCTGTTAAAAACCTCTCATTATACGGGGTACTGACGAGAAAAAGCAGTACCCCCGTTTAGGGAGTACTGACAAATGCGATGAAGGTGTCGAATTTATCGCCGTGCTAACAATAAACCCATCACTAAACCGACCGTTGCACCCACGCCGATCCCGCGCCACGGTTTATCATGCACATAGTCATCTGCCCGGCAAACGGCCTTTTTCGCGCGATAATAATAGCTGTCCGAAGCGTGGCTGACGCGATTTCTCACCTCTTCTAACGCCTGTTCGGCTTTCGCTTTTAACTCCAGGTACTTCTGGTCGGCAGGATCGCCCGACGAGCGCAGCACTTCTTCCAGCGTTTCACTGAGTAATTCCAGGTCATCATCAATACGTGATTCATAAGAATGAAAAGACATTATTTTCTCCCTTTCTATTTACGTACCCGCTAACTATAGACGACCTGAGCTGTTTACGCTTGATGTCCCTCACGCGCCATGCCGATGTGCGGAATACCATCTTCATCATAGATATCCGTCACCGGAACGAAACCAAAGCGCGCGTAGAAAGGTTGCAGATGCGCCTGCGCGCCCAGATACAACGCCTTGTGCGGCCAGTGCTGAGCACAGGATGCCAGCGTCTGCGTCATCAGCTGCTGCCCCAGTTTTTCCCCGCGTAACGCAGCGCTGACAATCACCCGACCGATAACCACCGGTTCGAGATCGTCGTCGCTTTTCAGAATCCTCGCATACGCCACCAGCCGATCATTATGCCATCCCAGAAGGTGTCGGTTTTCACCCGTCAGGTCATCGCCGTCCACATCCTGATACGGACACTGTTGCTCAACAACAAACACCGCACAGCGCAGCTGAAGAATGGCATACAGTTGCTGGACGGTCAGTTCTGTATGGTGGAGATCTTGCCAGTGAATCATTGTCTGCCCCTTGGTTGTGATAACCTGAACACCCTGCCTTATTGATGGCGAAAAGTGTAATACTAAGATGGAATTAATTTTTTTAGGCACGTCTGCGGGAGTCCCCACGCGCTCCCGCAATGTAACGGCAATATTACTCAATCTGCAACACCCTACTCAGGCGGGATTGTGGCTTTTCGATTGCGGCGAAGGAACGCAGCACCAGATGCTGACCACGCCATTCAATCCGGGAAAACTCGATCGTATTTTTATCAGCCATCTGCATGGCGATCACCTTTTTGGCCTGCCGGGACTGCTGTGCAGCCGCTCGATGGCCGGAAACGTCCAGCCGTTGACGCTGTACGGGCCAAAAGGGTTACGTGAATTTACCGAGACTGCATTACGCCTGAGCGGCTCCTGGACCGATTATCCGCTGGAGATTGTGGAAATTACCGCCGGAGAAATTCTCGACGACGGTCTGCGTAAAGTAACGGCTTTCGCGCTGGCGCATCCGCTCGAATGCTACGGTTTTCGCGTTGAAGAACATGACAAACCCGGTGCGCTTGACGCCAGCGCGCTGAAGGCAGCGGGCGTTAAGCCAGGGCCGTGGTTCCAGGATCTCAAAGCCGGCAAAACCGTCGTGCTGGAAGATGGTCGTTCCCTTAACGGTGCTGATTTTCTCGCCCCGGCGATTCCGGGCAAATCCGTGGCGATATTTGGCGATACCGCGCCGTGCGCCTCCGCCCTCGAACTGGCAAAAGGGGTGGATGTGATGGTACATGAGACCACGCTGGACGCCTCGATGGAAGAAAAGGCCAACAGTCGGGGACACAGCTCCACCCGCCAGGCTGCGATGCTGGCACGGGAGGCAGGTGTGGGTCGATTGATTATGACTCACGTCAGCTCGCGTTATGATGAAAAAGGCTGCCAACGTTTGCTCGAAGAGTGCCGGGCGCTTTTTGCGGACACCGAACTGGCGCACGATTTCGCCGTTTTCACGGTTTAACGCTCTATTTTTCCGCCTCAGTGCCGATAACAGTGAAAAGGCTGGCGTTCACACTGAGGACAGGATGAATAATATTCAGAAAGACATTGATGACAGGACAAACCTAACCCTGTCTAACCGCTTTGAACTGCTGCTGTTTCGCCTCGGCACATCGCTGGATGAGCAGAAATCAGAGCTGTTTGGCATCAACGTATTTAAGCTGCGCGAAATTGTCCCCATGCCCGCATTTACGCGCCCGGCGGGCATGAAAGCCCCGTTGCTGGGCATGGTGAACATTCGCGATCAGGTGATCCCGGTGATCGACCTGCCCGCCGTTGCCGGATGCAAGCCTGAGACCGGACTGAACATCCTGCTGATCACCGAATACGCACGTAGCGTGCAGGCGTTTGCGGTAGAGTCAGTGGAAAACATTATGCGCCTGGACTGGCAGCAGGTGCATACCGCCGAGAAAGCCGTCAACGGTCGCTATATCACCAGCATCGCCTGTCTGGATGATAACAAAGAAACCAACAACCTGGCGCTGGTACTCGATGTCGAACAGATCCTGTATGACATTGTGCCGTCAAACCACGATCTGCGCGCCACCCACCTGGAGACCAGTAAATTCAATATCACCCCAGGTGCTGTGGCGATTGTGGCAGAAGACTCCAAGGTCGCCCGGGCGATGCTGGAAAAAGGGCTTAACGCCATGAACATTCCGCACCAGATGCATGTCACCGGCAAAGACGCGTGGGAAAAAATTCAGCAGCTGTCCCTGGAAGCGCAGGCGGAAGGCACGCCCATCAGCGAGAAAATTGCGCTGGTGCTTACCGATCTGGAAATGCCGGAGATGGACGGCTTTACGCTGACCCGCAAGATTAAGACCGATGAACGCCTGAAGAAGATCCCGGTCGTCATCCACTCGTCCCTTTCCGGCAGCGCCAATGAAGATCACGTGCGCAGAGTGAAGGCCGATGGCTACGTGGCGAAATTCGAGATCAACGAGCTGTCTTCCGTAATCCAGGAAGTGATGGAGCGCGCGGCGAAAGACATTAATGGGCCACTGGTGAGCCGCCAGATTTCAGCCTGACTGAACTCAGCACATAAAAAAACCCGCCGCGGCGGGTTTTTTCGTTTTAGCGTATCGCTTACATCAGCGGCGTCGCTAACTGCACGATGCTGATCAGCGGTTGCGGGTAGATACCCAGCACCAGCACCAGCAGCGCAGAGATCAGCACCACGATACCGCCCGCGCTGTACTGCCAGTTAGACGGTGCATCACGGTTCAGTTGCTGCGGTGCGCTCAGGTACAGGCTCACGGCAACGCGCAGGTAATAGTACAAACCAATCGCGGAACCGACCACCACGGCGGCAACCAGCCACCACAGGTTAGCCTGCACACCGACGGCCAGCACGTAGAACTTACCGATAAAGCCCAGCGTCATCGGGATACCCGCCAGAGACAGCATCATCACCGTCATCACAGCCGCGAGGATCGGACGATGCCAGAACAGACCGCGGTAGGAGAACAGTGAATCCGCATCCGGACCACGATACGGACTGGACATCAGGCTGACCACACCGAACGCGCCGAGGCTGCTGAACAGATAACCAGCCAGGTACACGCCTACTGCTTCCATCGACATCTCGCCACTTTGCAGGGCAATCAACGCCACCAGCAGGTAGCCAAGGTGAGAGATAGACGAATAACCAAGCAGACGCTTGATGTTGGTCTGGCTCAGCGCCATCAGGTTACCGAAGATGATAGAGGCAAAGGCAATCACGCCCAGCACAATACGTACCGCTTCGCTGTCGCCAACCGGCGCGTACAGGAACAGACGCATCACCACGCCGAAGATAGCGATTTTGCTCGCCGTCGCCAGGAAGGTGGACACCGGAGCCGGTGCACCCTGGTAGACGTCTGGCGTCCACAGGTGGAACGGCACCAGAGAGAGCTTAAAGCCCAGACCGACGATCATCATCCCGAAGCCTGCCAGCAGCAGCGGTTCGTCCAGCATACCGTCGCCGAGGCTCTTACCGAGTGCCACGAACGACAGGTTGCCGGACTGCGCGTACACCAGCGCCATACCAAACAGCAGGAATGAAGACGCTGCGGCAGACAGAATGGTGTATTTGATACTGGCTTCCAGCGAGCGTTTCTGACGAAACGCATAGCCCACCAGACCAAACAGCGGCAGAGAGATCAGTTCGATACCGAGGAACAACGCCGCCAGATGGTTAGCGTTAGCCAGCAGAATCCCGCCCAGCGCGGCAATCAGCACCAGCAGGTAGAACTCTTCCCGGTTGTCGTCATAGCCTTCCAGCCATGGGTAGGCAAAGGTACAAGTAGCAAGGCTCGCCAGCAGGACCATCCCGGTGTAGAGCATCGCGAAACCGTCAACCCGCATCAGCGGGGTGACGTCCATGGCGCCTGCCTGGCCAACAAACCAGAGCGAAACCAGCGCGGCGTTAAGCCCAATGACCGACAGCGTGGCATTGAGGAAGTGATTGCGTCGCCACGCAATGGAGAGCATCACAACCACCACCGTCAAGCCGACGATCAGCAGCGGTAGCAGCGCAATCAGGTGTTGTGGAGTTATTGTCATGGCGATTTACGGCCTTGTAGTAGTAACGGAATTAACAAACCACTGCTGGATGTTGCTCATCGCAGAATGCGAGGTATCCAGAATCGGCTGCGGATAGAAGCCAAGCAGTACCAGAAGCACGACCAGCAACAGGATGATAAACAGCTCACGCAGCGACATCCCTGGCAGTTCAACACTGGCAATCTGGCTTTTCGCTTTACCAAAGTAAGCGCGATGCAGCATCGCCAGCGAGTAAACAGAGGCAAACACCAGACCGAAGGTCGAGATCACGGTAATGACCGGAACCACCTGGTAGCTGCCGAACAGAATCATAAATTCGCCAACGAAGTTACCGGTTCCCGGCATACCCAGCGTACAGACCGCGAAGAACATCGACAGCGCAGGCAACCATTTCATTTTGCCCCACAGGCCGCCCATCATACGCATATCACGCGTGTGCAGACGTTCGTACAGCTGACCACACAGAATGAACAGGCCGGCCGCAGACAGACCGTGCGCAATCATCTGGATAACCGCACCCTGGTACGCCAGCTGGCTACCGGTGTAGATAGCAATCAACACGAAGCCCATGTGCGAGACGGAGGTGTAGGCAATCAGACGCTTGATATCGTACTGATTAAAGGCCATCCACGCGCCGTAGAAAATACCGATAACACCCAGCCACATAGCGATAGGTGCGAACTCCGCAGACGCGTTCGGGAACAGCGGCAGGGAGAAGCGCAGCAGACCGTAGGCCGCGGTTTTCAGCAAAATCCCCGCCAGGTCAACGGAACCTGCGGTCGGTGCCTGGGAGTGCGCATCCGGCAACCAGCCGTGCAGCGGAACCACCGGCATTTTCACCGCAAAGGCGATGAAGAAGCCCAGCATCAGCAGATATTCCACGCCGTGGGACATCGGTGTGTTCAGCAGTTCTTCATAGTTGAAGGTCCAGACACCGGTGGCTTTATAGTGCACAAATACCAGCGCCAGGATGGCAATCAACATCACCAGACCACTCGCCTGGGTATAAATGAAGAACTTGGTGGCCGCCGTGATACGCGTTTTACCGTCGGACGCTTTATGCCCCCACAGCGCGATCAGGAAGTACATCGGCACCAACATCATTTCCCAGAAGAAGAAGAACAGGAACATGTCGATGGCCAGGAACACGCCGATCACGCCGCCGAGGATCCACATCAGGTTCAGGTGGAAGAAGCCCTGGTACTTTTCAATTTCATTCCAGGAACACAGTACCGCCAGAACACCGAGCAGACCGGTCAGCACCACCATCAGCAGCGACAGACCGTCGATAGCTAAATGAATAGAGATGCCAAAGCGCGGGATCCACTGCATGACGAACTCAGACTGCCACTGCGGAATACCAGCGGATTGCGTCAGTGAATAACCGCCCTGCAACCACAATTGTAGGCCAAGCGCCAGCGTCAGTCCCATGGTAATCAGCGCGATCCAGCGCGGTACCTTCACGCCAAAGCGTTCGGTCTGCCAGCACAGGAAACCACCGATAAAGGGGATTAATATCAACCAAGGTAATAACATAGCTAAGTATGTCCCTTATATTTATTCCTGCTCAGGCTATCTCACTCGTCAGCCCAAATCCCGGCAGTGCTCGCAATCCTCACGTACTTCAGTACGCTCCGGTTGCTCTGCGCTGGCGGTATTCGGTCTGACTTCGCCGATGACGCCTGTACTTCAGGAACAGATTTTCAACGAATTCTAAAAATTATTTTTGGGTTTGTAGGCCGGATAAGCGCAGCGCCATCCGGCAGTCGTTCATCCGGCCAACAAACTCAACGCAGTACCATCAGCAGTGCCAGCACGACAACCGCACCGATGCTCATTGACGCGACATACCAGCGCAGATACCCGTTCTCACTGAGCAGCAGACCTTTGCCTGCAAAGCGGGAGAGGATCGCCGGAATGTTCATCATTGCGTTCATCGGGTCGCGTTTCAGCAGCCAGGCAACGCCAAGGAACGGCTTGACGAACACTTTGTCGTACAGCCAGTCAAAGCCCCAGGCGTTATACCACCAGGTGCCCAGCAGACGGCCCGGCGCACTGTTGGCAATCGAGGTCACAAGCGTACGTTTACCCAGCCACAGCCATGCTGCAATCAGGATCCCCGCAATCGCGACGATGCCAGAGGTAATTTCCAGCGTCATCACGCTACCATGCGGCAGCTCGGTGGTTGCCGGAAGCACGCCATGCAACGGAGGCACAATCAGCGCGCCAACGAAGGTGGACAGGATCATCAGCACAATCAGCGGCAGATGGTGGGTAATCCCCTTCCCTGCGTGCGCGTGAATTTGTTCTTTACCGTGGAACACGATGAAAATCATACGGAAGGTGTACAGAGAGGTCATAAACGCACCGACCAGACCTGCCACCATCAGATTGATATGACCGTTCGCCATCGCACCGGCCAGAATCTCATCCTTACTGAAGAAGCCTGCGGTAATCAGCGGCAAAGCCGACAACGCCGCGCCGCCAACCAGGAAGCTGAGATAAACCAGTGGGATTGACTTACGCAAGCCGCCCATTTTGAAGATGTTCTGTTCGTGGTGGCAGGCTAGGATCACCGAACCCGATGCCAGGAACAACAGCGCTTTAAAGAAGGCGTGCGTCATCAGGTGGAAAATCGCCGCATCCCATGCCTGAACGCCAAGCGCCAGGAACATGTAGCCAATCTGGCTCATGGTGGAATACGCGAGAACGCGTTTGATGTCGGTTTGTACCAGTGCGGCGAAGCCTGCCAGAACCAGCGTGATCGCCCCGATAATCCCCACCAGGTGCAGGATTTCCGGCGTCAGCAGGAACAGGCCGTGGGTACGCGCAATCAGGTAGACACCGGCAGTAACCATCGTTGCGGCGTGGATCAGCGCGGAGACAGGCGTCGGGCCAGCCATCGCATCAGCAAGCCAGGTCTGCAACGGCAACTGCGCCGATTTACCGACCGCACCGCCCAGCAGCATCAGGGTTGCCCACATCAGCATGTCATTGCCCGCGGCAAAGTGCGCCGGTGCCAGTTCAACCATTTCGCGGAAGTTCAGCGTGCCCAGCTCGTTGTAGAGAATGAACAGCGCGAACGCCAGAAATACGTCGCCGACACGGGTTACCACGAAGGCTTTCATTGCCGCTGCGCCATTCTTCGGATCGGTATAGTAGAACCCGATCAGCAGATAGGAGCACAGGCCCACGCCTTCCCAGCCGAGGTACATCAGCAGCAGGTTATCCGCCAGTACCAGAATCACCATGCTGGCGATAAACAGGTTGGTATAGGCGAAGAAACGGGAGTACCCCTCTTCCCCGCGCATGTACCAGGAAGCGAACATGTGAATCAGGAAACCAACGCCGGTTACTACCGAGAGCATGGTCAGCGACAAGCCGTCCAGCACCAGATTAAAACCGATGTTAAAGTCGCCAACAGACATCCACGTCCACAGCGGAACGCTAAATGCCTGTTTACCGTTAGCGAAGAAATCGACGCCAATAAATGCAGTGACCAGCGCCGCCAGGCCAATCGACCCGACGCCCACGGTAGCGGACAGATTTTCTGACCAACGACCACGAGAGAACGCCAGTAATACAAAGCCAAGAAATGGCAGAATAATGGTTAAGGCAAGCATGTTCATCCACGCATCTCACTTACTGAATCGATGTTCAGGTTCTGGCGGCGGCGATGAAGTTGCAGCAACAGCGCAAGTCCAATGCTCGCTTCCGCAGCCGCAAGGCTGATGGCGAGAATGTACATCACCTGACCATCGGTCTGGCCCCAGTAGCTTCCGGCGACCACAAAGGCCAGCGCAGAGGCGTTAATCATGATTTCCAGCCCAATCAGCATAAACAGCAGATTGCGGCGGATAACCAGACCGGTTAAGCCCAGTACGAATAAGACAGCCGCGAGGATCAGTCCATGTTGTAAGGGGATCATGCGTGCTCCTCCGTTTTTCTTTTCGCGCGGTCATCCGTGCGGTTGCTCAGCACTTCGCCAGAACGCTCTTCGCGACCGACGTGGAAGGCCACAACCAGACCCGCCAGCAGCAGCATTGACGCCAGCTCAACCGCCAGGACATAAGGTCCGAACAGCGAGATGCCGACCGCTTTCGCGCTAATTGGCGTCCCGTCGATGCCCTGATCGTTAACGCCAAGAATCGCGTAGACAATCACCGCCAGCATGATGGCCGACAGAATCGCCGGACCAATCCACACCTGCGGTCTCAGCCACTGACGTTCCTGTTCGATTTCAGCACCGCCCAGGTTGAGCATCATGACCACGAACACGAACAGCACCATGATGGCGCCCGCGTACACGATAATTTCCAGCGCACCGGCAAAGTAAGCGCCCAGCGAGAAAAACACCCCAGAAATCGCCAGCAGCGAAATAATCAGGTACAGCAGCGCGTGTACCGGATTGGTGTGGGTGATGACCCGCAAGGTTGCGAGAATGGCTATCAGGCCACAGATATAAAAAGCGAACTCCATTGCCCCTCTCCTTACGGTAACAGGCTCTTGACGTCGATAGGCTTGGCTTCGTTCTCTGCTTCGCCCTTATCTTTGCCGTCGATTGCCATACCTGCCATCCGGTAGAAGTTATATTCCGGATATTTACCCGGACCGGAGATCAGCAGATCCTCTTTCTCGTAAACCAGATCCTGGCGCTTATACTCACCCAGTTCGAAATCTGGAGTAAGCTGAATAGCCGTTGTCGGACAGGCTTCTTCGCACATACCGCAGAAAATGCAGCGTGAGAAGTTGATGCGGAAAAACTCCGGATACCAGCGACCATCTTTAGTCTCTGCTTTTTGCAGAGAGATACAGCCGACCGGACAGGCTACCGCACACAGGTTACAGGCAACGCAGCGCTCTTCGCCGTCCGGGTCGCGTGTCAGTACGATACGACCACGAAAACGGGGCGGTAGATAGACCGGCTCTTCCGGGTACATCTGCGTTTCGCGTTTGGCGAACGCATGCAGGCCGATCATCCAGATACTACGAAGCTGGGTGCCTGCGCCTACAAGTAATTCTTTTAAGGTCATGGTCTTTGTGTCCCTTATTGCGCCTGCCACAGAATGACAGCCGCCGTTACCAGCAAATTGACGAGCGTCAGCGGCAGACAAACTTTCCAGCCGAAGGACATTACCTGGTCATAACGAGGACGCGGTAACGACGCACGAATCAAAATGAACATCATCATAAAGAACGCGGTTTTCAGCGCGAACCAGACGAATGGCGGTAAGAACGGGCCATGCCAGCCACCGAAGAACAGGGTAACCATCAGCGCAGAAATGGTGACGATACCGATGTACTCCCCCACGAAGAACAGGCCGAATTTCATCCCGGAATATTCAATGTGGTAACCATCGGCCAGTTCCTGCTCGGCTTCCGGCTGGTCAAACGGGTGACGGTGACAGACCGCGACGCCCGCGATAGCAAAGGTGACAAAACCAAAGAATTGCGGAATAACGTTCCAGATATCAGCCTGGTTATTGACGATGTCGGTCATGTTAAATGAACCGGCCTGCGCCACCACGCCCATCAGGGAAAGTCCGAGGAACACTTCATAGCTCAGGGTCTGCGCAGACGCACGCATTGCGCCGAGCAGCGAGTATTTGTTGTTGCTCGACCAACCGGCAAACAGCACCGCGTACACCGCCAGACCGGCCATCATCAGGAAGAACAAGATCCCGATGTTAAGGTCAGCGACCACCCAGTTCGGGCTGACCGGCACAATGGCGAAGGCCAGCAGCAGCGAAGTGAAGGCGATCATCGGTGCCAGCGTAAAGATGACGCGATCCGAGAATTTCGGGATCCAGTCTTCTTTAAAGAACATCTTGATCATGTCCGCGACCAGCTGGAGCGAACCGCCCCAGCCTACACGGTTCGGTCCATAACGGTTCTGGAACAGACCCAGCAGACGACGTTCGCCAAAGCTCATGAATGCCCCGCAGGTGACCACCACCAGCAGGATCACCACCGCTTTGAGAATGCTCAGCAGGATCTCAATCAGATCGGGTGTAATCCAACTCATTGTTGTGCCTCCTGCAGATCCTCAAGACGCGCACCTGCCAGAACTGGCGCGATACCCGGCATACCCATCGGCAAACCAACCTGCCCCGCCGTCAACCCTTCTGCGATTTCAACCGGTAATGTGACCGTGTTGCCATCGTAGCTAAAGGAAACGCGCGTACCCGCATTGACGCCCAACTTCTCGGCATCAGCCGGGTTGAGTTTAATGTACGGCTGCGGCATGCGGGTTTGGATAACCGGCGCGCGCTGGGACATTTCGTCGCTACCAAACAGATGATAGTACGGCGCGATACGCCACTGACCATCCTGCGCCTGGAAGCTCGCCGGAACGGTAGTGAAGTAGTCCAGACCGCCTTCGGAGGCTTCAATCAGACGCACGCCCGGATCGCCATGGCGCAGTTTGCCGCCCACTTCATCCTGGAACTTGTTCCACGCTTGTGGTGAGTTCCAGCCTGGTGCCCAGGCAAACGGAATTTGTGAACGCGGCGCAGACGGCTGGTTGTTCCCTTCCATCGAGAAGGCAAACATAGTGTCTTTGTCCTGCGGTTGACGCGGTTCATGCACGCTAATGTTGGCACGCATGGCGGTACGACCACTGTAACGATGCGGCTCACGTGCCAGTTTCTGCCCACGAATACGGAAGCTCGCGTCCGGCGCGGCATCTTTAATGCCAGCCAACTGCGGCAACGCGGCTACGGCGGCGTCGATGACGTGATCGAGCTGCGTCCAGTCCACTTCACGGCTCTGCACGGTGCTGTGCAGCGAGTGCAGCCAGCGCCAGCTTTCCAGCATCACAATGTTGCTGTCGTAGTAGCTTGGGTCATATACCTGGAAGAAACGCTGTGCGCGGCCTTCGTTATTGATAACCGTACCGTCGCTTTCGGCAAAACTTGCTGCAGAAAGGACCAGATGGGCATTGTCCATAATCGCGGTACGCTGATGGTCAACGACCAGTACCAGCGGTGCTTTCGCCAGCGCAGCGTTAACGCGAGTGGCAGACGCATGGCGATGCAGGTCATTTTCCAGTACCACCACGGCATCAGCACGACCTGTTTCCAGTTCGGTCAGCGCATCATCAAGTGAACCGCCGCCAATCATACCGAGGCCCATGCTGTTAACAGAGCGGGCAATCATGGTGATGCCGACGTCTGCGCCACGACCTTTCAGCGCCTTCGCCACGTTAGCAGCAGCCTGAATCACTTCAGCGCTACCGGCGTTGGTACCGGAGATAATCAGCGGTTTCTTCGCGCCAGCCAGGGCCTGAACGATGACGTCGATTTTGTTCTGCAGGTCACGGTCAATACCGTCAACGGCCGGAGCGGTGTTATCCAGCGCGTGAGCAATGGCGAAACCTAAACGCGCCTGATCTTCAACCGGCGCACGGTAGGTCCATGCTGCGATATCATCCAGACGGGTGTTATCCACGTTGGTCACGAACAGCGGATGCTTGGCACGTTGGCCGATGTTAAGGATCGCGGCAATCTGCCAGTCAGCCACTTTCTGCGCTGCTGCCATTTCGCGTGCTTTACCTTTCACCGCCTGACGTACAGCCAGCGCAACGCGTGCGCCGGTCTGGGTAACATCTTCGCCCAGCACCAGAACCGCATCGTAAGATTCAATCTCGCGCAGTGCCGGGGTATGAATACCGCCGTCACGCAGCACGCTCAGCGCCAGTTGCAGACGTTCCAGTTCGCCTTGAGCGATACCGGTATAGAAGTTTTCCGCACCCACCAGTTCACGCAACGCAAAGTTGCTTTCAACGCTGGCGCGCGGGGAGCCGATGCCGATCACTTTCTTCGACTGACGCAGAATGTCAGCCGCGCCCTGCATCGCCTGCTCGGCGTTGAGGGTGATCAGATCGTCGCCACGACGCTGAACCGGCTGACGCGGACGGTCTTTCAGGTTCACGTAACCATAGCCAAAACGACCACGGTCGCAGAGGAAGTAGTGGTTAACGGTACCGTTATAACGGTTTTCGATACGACGCAGTTCACCGTAACGCTCACCCGGGCTGGTGTTACAACCAATGGAACACTGCTGGCAGATGCTTGGTGCAAACTGCATGTCCCATTTACGGTTATAACGCTCGGAGTGCGTTTTATCGGTGAACACGCCGGTCGGGCAGATTTCTACCAGGTTACCGGAGAATTCGCTTTCCAGCACGCCGTCTTCCGGGCGACCGAAGTAGACGTTGTCATGTGCGCCATAGACGCCCAGATCCGCGCCGTCAGCGTAATCTTTGTAATAGCGAACGCAGCGATAGCAGGCGATGCAGCGGTTCATTTCGTGAGAGATGAACGGCCCCAGGTCCTGGTTGCGGTGGGTACGCTTGGTAAAGCGGTAGCGACGGAAGCTATGACCCGTCATCACGGTCATATCCTGCAGGTGGCAGTTACCGCCCTCTTCGCAGACCGGACAGTCGTGTGGGTGGTTAGTCATCAACCATTCCACCACGCTTTCACGGAACTGTTTCGCTTCTTCGTCATCGATAGAAATAAAGGTGCCTTCGGTGGCCGGTGTCATACAAGACATCACCAGGCGACCACGCGTATCTTCCGCGTTTTGATATTGCTTCACCGCACACTGGCGGCAAGCACCGACGCTTCCCAGCGCCGGGTGCCAGCAAAAGTACGGAATATCAAGGCCGAGGGACAGACAAGCTTCTAGCAGGTTGTCCGCGCCGTTGACCTCATATTCTTTGCCGTCTACATGAATCGTAGCCATAGTCAGCATGCTTCCAGTTGGCTTAGTCAGTGACCAAGCGTTAATCGAATTTCTTTTCCGCTTTATCCTTCAAGCTGCCTCGGCGTTGGCTTCTCTCGTTCACCCCAGTCACTTACTTTAGTAAGCTCAGGGATTCTCTCGGTTGCCGCCTTGACGCATCTTGAATGCTTTCGCGTAAAACGTTTACCAGCGCTCTTTCAACAGGTTCGGCTGAATACCACCAATCGCATGGGTATTGCTGAAGGTCTGCTTGATGCCAGCTTCGAATTCTTCGCGGAAATATTTAATGGCGCTCTGCAGCGGTTCGACCGCACCCGGTGCGTGTGCACAGAAGGTTTTACCCGGACCGAGGAAACGACACAGTTGCTCAAGTGTCTCGATATCCCCAGGCTGGCCTTCGCCACGCTCCAGCGCACGCAGAATTTTTACGCTCCACGGCAAACCATCACGGCACGGCGTACACCAGCCGCAGGACTCGCGGGCAAAGAACTCTTCGAGGTTACGCACCAGCGGCACCATGCCAATCTCGTGATCGACCGCCATCGCCAGCGCCGTACCCAGACGGCTACCCGCTTTACCGATGCTTTCGAACTCCATCGGCAGGTCAAGGTGCGCTTCGGTCAGGAAGTCTGTCCCCGCACCGCCCGGCTGCCAGGCTTTGAACTTCAGGCCATCACGCATGCCACCCGCGTAATCTTCGAGGATTTCACGCGCGGTGGTCCCAAACGGCAGTTCCCACAGTCCCGGATTCTTCACACGACCGGAGAAGCCCATCAGCTTGGTGCCTGCGTCTTTGCTCTTCGAAATATTCTGGTACCACTCCACGCCGTTGGCGAGGATAGCCGGTACGTTACACAGAGTTTCGACGTTGTTCACGCAGGTCGGCTTACCCCATGCGCCAGAGCTTGCCGGGAACGGTGGCTTGGAGCGCGGGTTAGCACGACGACCTTCGAGGGAGTTGATCAGGGCGGTTTCTTCACCGCAGATGTAGCGCCCTGCCCCGGTGTGCACAAACAGTTCGAAGTCGAAACCGGTGCCCATGATATTTTTGCCAAGCAGACCCGCTTCGGTCGCTTCAGCAATGGCGCGACGCAGATTCACCGCCGCTTCAATGTATTCACCGCGCAGGAAGATGTAACCGCGGTACGCTTTCAGCGCAAACGCGGAGATCAGCATGCCTTCCACCAGCAGGTGCGGCAGCTGTTCCATCAACAGACGGTCTTTATAGGTGCCCGGCTCCATTTCATCGGCGTTACACAGCAGGTAACGGATGTTCATGGATTCGTCTTTCGGCATCAGGCTCCACTTCAGACCCGTGGAAAAGCCTGCGCCGCCGCGCCCTTTCAGGCCAGCGTCTTTCACCTGATTAACGATTTCGTCCGGTGACAGCCCGGTCAGGGCCTTACGCGCACCTTCATAACCGTTTTTGCTACGGTATTCATCCAGCCATATTGGCTGGTTGTCATCGCGCAGACGCCAGGTCAGCGGATGCGTTTCGGGAGTACGGATAATGTCTTTCATTTATACCGCTCCAGCAGTTCGGGAATGCCTTCCGGAGTCAGGTGAGCATGCGTATCTTCATCGATCATCATGTTCGGCCCCTTGTCGCAGTTCCCCAGGCAACAGGTCGGCAGCAACGTAAAGCGACCGTCAAAGGTCGTCTGCCCCGGCTTGATGTTGAGTTTTTTCTCAAGTGCCGCCTGGATCCCTTGATAGCCGTTGATATGGCACACCACGCTGTCGCAGTAGCGGATCACGTGGCGACCGACCGGCTGGCGGAAGATCTGGCTGTAAAACGTGGCAACACCTTCAACGTCGCTTGCCGGGATACCCAGCACATCAGCGATCGCATAGATCGCCCCATCCGGCACCCAGCCACGCTGTTTCTGAACGATTTTCAGCGCTTCAATGGACGCCGCACGCGGGTCTTCGTAGTGGTGCTTCTCGTGCTCAATCGCTTCACGCTCAGCCGCACTCAGCTCAAAAGCCTCGGTTTGTGGTTGTTGATTCTCGTGCATAATTAGCGGTCCACATCTGACATAACAAAATCGATACTACCCAGATGGACGATAAGGTCGGACACCAGGCTGCCACGTACCGCTACCGGGATCTGCTGCAAATGCGCATAGCTCGGTGTACGGATACGAGTACGGTAACTCATGGTGCTGCCATCGCTGGTCAGGTAGTAACTGTTGATACCCTTGGTCGCTTCCACCATCTGGAAGGATTCCTGCGCCGGCATAACCGGGCCCCACGACACTTGCAGGAAGTGGGTGATCAGGGTTTCGATATGCTGTAGCGTGCGCTCTTTCGGCGGCGGCGTGGTCAGCGGGTGATCCGCTTTGAACGGGCCTTCCGGCATGTTGTTGAGGCACTGCTCAAGGATGCGCAGGCTCTGGCGCAGCTCTTCAACTTTCAGCATCACGCGGGTGTAGCAGTCGGAAACACCACCGCCCACCGGGATTTCGAAGTCGAAGTTTTCATAGCCAGAGTACGGACGTGACTTACGCACGTCGAAATCAATACCGGTTGCACGCAGCGCAGCACCGGTACAACCCCAATCCAGCGCTTCTTTTTTCCCGTAAGCGGCAACGCCCTGCGAACGGCCTTTC
Organism: Citrobacter sp. KH_055_1; assembly: GCF_057838705.1. Classification (NCBI taxonomy): domain Bacteria; kingdom Pseudomonadati; phylum Pseudomonadota; class Gammaproteobacteria; order Enterobacterales; family Enterobacteriaceae; genus Citrobacter; species Citrobacter sp. KH_055_1. The sequence goes on along the minus strand of NZ_CM174473.1, from coordinate 1,547,048 downwards.
AGGATGGTGTTGCGCAGCGCAGCTTTCTCGTAGGAATCCAGTCGCTTCGGCATCCAGTCGAGGAAATCACGCAGCAGCTTGTCCCAGCCTCGCGGCAGGTCGTGTGCAACGCCACCGATACGGAACCAGGCCGGGTGCATACGGAAACCGGTGATAGCTTCTACCACGTCATAGATTTTCTGACGGTCGGTAAAGGCGAAGAACACGGGGGTCATCGCGCCGACGTCCTGAATGAACGTGGAGATATACAGCAGGTGGCTGTTGATACGGAAAAGTTCAGAAAGCATAACGCGGATCACGTTGACGCGATCCGGTACGGTAATGCCCGCCAGCTTTTCTACCGCCAGCACGTACGGCATTTCGTTCACGCAGCCGCCGAGATATTCGATACGGTCGGTGTACGGAATGTAGCTGTGCCAGGACTGACGTTCACCCATCTTTTCGGCGCCACGATGGTGGTAGCCGATGTCAGGCACGCAGTCGACGATCTCTTCGCCGTCAAGCTGAAGAACAATACGGAATGCACCGTGAGAAGACGGGTGGTTCGGACCGAGGTTGAGGAACATAAAGTCCTCGTTTTCGGTACCACGCTGCATGCCCCAGTCTTCAGGTTTGAAGGTCAGTGACTCCATTTCCAGATCCTGCTTGGCTTTGGTCAGCTCAAACGGATCGAATTCGGTCGCACGCGCCGGGTAATCTTTACGCAGCGGATGGCCTTCCCAGGTATGCGGCATCAGAAGACGCGTCAGGTGCGGGTGGCCTTCGATATCAATACCAAACATTTCCCAGGTTTCACGCTCATACCAGTTGGCGTTCGGGAACAGTTTGGTGAACGTCGGCACGCGCAGATCGTTTTCAGACAATGCCACCTTGAGCATGATATCGCGATTGCGTTCAATGGAGATCAGGTGATAGAAAACGGAAAAATCCGCGGCAGGTAACCCTTCGCGGTGCGTACGCAGACGTTCGTCCATGCCGTGTAAGTCAAACAGCATGACGTAAGGTTTCGGCAATCTCTTTAAGAAATCACCCACTTCCAGGAGTTGTTCACGCTTGACCCAAACAACGGGTACCCCGGTGCGAGTCGCCTGAACGGTAAAGGCATCCGGCCCAAAACGGTTGCGCAGTTCGCCAATGACCGGGTCATCGAGATGATCCCGTGTTTGCCAGGCAGCGTCTTGCGCGGTTAAGTCGGTCATATTGTTCACCATTGCAAATGGTTCGTGGTGACTGTTAAGCCTGGCTTCGCGCTATTTGAATAGTGATATGCGAAGGTAATCCCCAGGCCGACAGGCGCAAATTAAATCTCGTCCGGTGTGCGAAGATTCGTTACAGCAATACGTTCGCCGCGCTTACGCTCACGCTCTGACTGCATATTGGCGCGATAAACGCCCTGATCGCCAACCACCCATGAGAGTGGACGACGTTCTTTGCCAATGGAGTCTTGCAGCAGCATCAGTGCCTGCATGTAGGCTTCCGGACGCGGCGGGCATCCCGGGATGTACACATCAACCGGAATAAACTTATCAACGCCCTGCACAACGGAGTAAATATCGTACATACCGCCCGAGTTGGCACATGCGCCCATGGAAATAACCCATTTTGGTTCCAGCATCTGATCGTAGAGGCGCTGAATAACCGGGGCCATTTTGGTAAAGCAGGTGCCGGCCACGACCATCAGGTCGGCCTGACGCGGAGAGGCACGCAGAACTTCTGCGCCAAAACGGGCCACGTCATGCACGGCGGTGAACGAGGTCACCATCTCAACGTAGCAGCAGGAAAGGCCAAAGTTGTATGGCCAAATTGAGTTTTTACGGCCCCAGTTAACCATGTCATGCAGTTTGCCCATGAACACGTTTTTGTTAACTTCTTGTTCCAGGGGGTCGGTTACGATCTCCTGTTTTTGCAGGGGGTAACGGTCGTTCTCACCGTTAGGATCTATGCGGGTGAGCGTATAATCCATCTTAATGCCTCGCGGTTAGCGTTGACGATTAGCGATACTGTTCGTTTCCGGGTTCATACGCTCGCGGCGTGAACGCGCGGGCGTCCAGTCCAGCGCGCCAATACGCACCAGATAAACCAGACCTGCCAGTAACACAAAAATAAAAATTGCAGCTTCCACAAAGCCAATCCAGCCGCTTTCACGGATAGATGTTGACCATGCAAAAAGATACAGCGCTTCAACGTCGAAGATAACGAAGAACATGGCTACCAGGTAAAACTTGGCAGACAGGCGCAAGCGGGCGGTGCCGACCGAGTCGATACCTGATTCAAACGGCACGTTTTTAGATCTCGCGCGCGCGCGACCCCCTAAAAACCAGCCGCCGACGAGCATCAGGCAGCACAGGCCAATGGCAACAATAAGAAAGATAGCGAATGCCCAGTGATGAGCGATGATTTCAGTGGATGTTGACATACTCATTGCTTACTCATCAAAAGTAGCGCCAAATTCTCTGCTCTTTACGGCAGATGAACGCCACATCGATTCATGGGGAGGAATAAAAAAAACCTTACAATCACTGTAGAAAACCATTTATACAGCCAATTGATGGGGTTTTTTACTCCTTTCTATAACCTTTTGTCAACTTTAACAAAAGTTTCCTCACATTATTTTACACCAATTCAGTATCATTAACATAAAGTGCTATTTAGACTCATTTCAGTCCTGTCATTAGCCAATTTTAATGTTGTTGAATCGTGTCCGTAGTGAAGTAAAAAAGATAATACACCTCTATTTTGACAGGAATTCGTGCAGATGCCTCCCCCTAAATGTGAGTATTTTCTTGATCTGTGACACGCTTTTGTTAATCCATCATAAAAAACAGCAACAATTTCTCTAGTTTTTTAACATGAAAATAATAGGCCCTTCTTTTGTTTATTTTTTGCTCAATTTAATCGAAAATCTTTTACCTACTGATTTTATTCACTTTTCATTTACAAACAGGCTATAGACTGCCTGTTTTGTATAAAAAAAGAGCCACTGGAAGTTATTTCATCTTTAGTGGCTCTTTTTTGCACTTACATTTTAAAACGATTATTTGTGACGCATTACTCAAAGTCACCTTCAACGATCAGCGAATCATCTCCCCCTTCAGGGGTAAACTGATTGTATTGCCATGGGTTTTGGTACGTTTGCATCGACTTAAAGATAACCTGAGCTAACTCGTTTTGCGTGCTGGTATCGCAGCACAGCAGGTATTCGGTTTCTGGCAACGGTGGCAAACCATCCACCGCACCTAACACGCGCAAGTCCGGACTCATCATTTCTACCGGACGGGCAGTGACGCCCAATCCTGCTTTTACTGCAGCGCGAACCGCAGGCAATGTTGACGCCACATAGGCCAAACGCCACGGGATCTGCGCAGCATTTAGCGTAGACAGCACGATATCGCGAAACGGGCTGGGATCGTCCAGCAGGACCAGCGGCACCGGTTCCCCTTTTTGCAGGATGTATTCAGCCGCACAATACCAGTGCGTCGGAGAGGTACGCAGATTCAGGCACTCGAAATCCCCAGGGCGGTTGGTGGTCACCACCAAATCCACTTCCTGTGACTTCAGCATATCCACCATAAAGGCGTTACGCTTGACCCTCACATCCAGCGCAAGCTTCGGATAAACCGAACTGATGCGGTTGAGCAAAAACGGCAGTATCGTATCGGCGGATTCATCAGAGGCGCCAATAGTTAACACACCCTGAAGATTATTGAACATTAATGATGAGCAAGCCTCATCATTGAAGCGCAGAATTTTTCTGGCGTAACCCAACAGCTGGATACCGTGTTCCGTCAGCAGTTTGTTACGTCCATGGCGCGCGAACAACTCTTTCCCGACAAGTTGCTCGAGGCGTTGCATTTGCTGGCTCACCGCAGACTGAGTGCGACATACCGCAGCAGCCGCAGCCGCGAAAGTATTCAGATCGGCAACAGCAACAAACGTTCTCAGCAGATCGAGATCGAGGTTAATTATCGGACGATTTGCATTTATCATAAATTTTCACTTACTCGCGGGTCATTCCGGGTTAATGCTGTGCATTCAGAAACAAAAATTCCATTTGTAATGTGCCTGCCTCGTAGTTTCACTTAGTGTAACTAAGTGAAAATAAGGATGTATTAGATGTAACAACTGAAACAACCCTCTTACTTCGCTATATAATGCGCCGCATGGCTCATCAGAATATAGCAAAGAGAAAGCGCCATTTTTTAGCTACAGGCAGATTCTTACTAATGGAAAACATGTAAATTTTGTAAATATGAAAAAATAGTTTATGGACGTCAATTTACACATTAAAATCTAATTTTTCAGTATGTTATGGTCAACGTGTCAGCATTAGAATTATCAAAGAACATACGCAACACACCATTTCATGGGACTTATCTTAACCCAAAACCACTATATTTATAAGTGTTATCGTGAATAATCTGATGCGCAAAGGTGTTATGTCAGGCTAGCCGTTTTCGTATTATTAACGCATTCAATGAGCGCTGTTTAAATATTAAATAATAATTAATTAAAATTTCCACCATTCATTAATTATACTTAACAATAGATTCACACTGTAGCGCTGACCGATCATGCCGATAACAGGCAGTGGAGATAAGTGTTCCGTATTTCCGAATTCTTCTTTTCACCCCAGAGAACGATTGCTTTCGTGCCCGATACATAACTATTTCTTACCAGATAAACGACCACAACACTGGCATCACATCAAAACAGATAACTAAAAAATATATATTAATAAGAATAAAACTCTAAATTATAATGATTTAACAGCCATTAACGGTTGATTATAACTGCATAGTTCATCAAAATCTTCTGCTAAAGACCCTTCAAAATGCACCGTTGGAAGAGTACATTGTTCTGTGCTGACTTCCACGGCAGGGAGTGGCATTCACAGCTAAAAGGTCAAGATTCATGTCCCCTATTGAAAAATCCAGCAAATTAGAAAATGTCTGTTATGACATTCGTGGCCCGGTTCTGAAAGAAGCAAAGCGTCTGGAAGAAGAAGGCAATAAGGTTCTGAAACTAAACATCGGCAACCCAGCGCCATTCGGGTTTGAAGCACCGGATGAAATTCTGGTTGATGTGATCCGTAATTTGCCTACCGCGCAAGGGTATTGTGACTCAAAAGGCCTTTATTCCGCCCGCAAAGCCATCATGCAGCATTATCAGGCACGTGGGATGCGCGATGTTACCGTGGAAGACATTTATATCGGCAACGGTGTTTCCGAATTGATCGTGCAGGCGATGCAGGCATTGCTGAACAGCGGGGACGAAATGCTGGTACCTGCGCCTGACTATCCGCTGTGGACGGCGGCGGTATCGCTTTCCAGCGGTAAGGCTGTGCACTACCTGTGTGATGAATCCTCTGACTGGTTCCCGGACCTCGACGATATTCGCGCCAAAATTACCCCTCGCACGCGTGGGATTGTTATTATCAACCCCAACAACCCTACCGGCGCAGTCTATTCTAAAGAGCTTCTGCTGGAGATTGTTGAAATTGCACGTCAGCATAATCTCATTATCTTTGCTGACGAGATTTACGACAAAATTCTTTATGATGACGCAGAGCACCATTCTATTGCCCCGCTGGCACCGGACCTGCTGACCATCACCTTCAACGGCCTGTCAAAAACGTACCGTGTTGCGGGTTTCCGTCAGGGCTGGATGGTACTGAACGGACCGAAGAAACACGCGAAAGGGTATATTGAAGGTCTGGAAATGCTAGCGTCTATGCGTTTATGCGCCAACGTTCCAGCACAGCATGCTATTCAAACCGCACTGGGCGGATACCAAAGCATTAGCGAATTCATCATGCCTGGCGGACGTCTGTATGAACAGCGCAACCGTGCCTGGGAATTACTCAACGACATTCCCGGCGTTTCTTGCGTGAAGCCGCGCGGCGCACTGTACATGTTCCCGAAAATTGACGCCAAACGCTTCAATATTCATGACGACCAGAAAATGGTGCTCGACTTCCTGTTACAGGAAAAAGTGCTGCTGGTGCAGGGCACAGCCTTCAACTGGCCGTGGCCGGATCACTTCCGTATCGTGACGCTGCCGCGTATTGACGATATCGAAATGTCGCTAAGCAAATTTGAGCGCTTCCTGTCTGGCTATCACCAGCTGTAAGTCGAAAATCAGCAACCATAATACTCTAAATAATTCGAGTTGCAGGAAGGCGGCGACGCAATGAATCCCCAGAAGCTTACAAAAGTAAGTGACTGGGGTGAATGAGGAAAGCCAACGCGCATGCAACTTGAATTATGACGAGTATTTGCATCTGACAGCCTTCTCTGCGCAAAATGACTCTTAGGTTGCCATCATATAAGGGTCGTTATGAAGCAGAGCCATTTTTTTGCCCACCTCTCCCGTCTGAAACTCATTAACCGCTGGCCGCTGATGCGCAACGTGCGCACCGAAAACGTATCTGAACACAGTCTGCAAGTCGCGATGGTTGCGCATGCGCTGGCGGCAATCAAGAACCGCAAGTTCGGCGGTCAGGTTAACGCGGAACGCATTGCCCTGCTGGCGATGTACCACGATGCCTCCGAAGTGCTGACCGGTGACCTCCCGACCCCGGTGAAATACTTTAACTCGCAAATCGCCCAGGAATATAAAGCCATTGAGAAAATTGCCCAGCAGAAACTGGTCGACATGGTACCCGATGAACTGCGCGATATTTTTGCGCCGTTAATTGATGAACACGCCAGCAGCGAAGAAGAGCGCGCGATTGTTAAACAGGCCGATGCGCTTTGCGCCTATCTGAAGTGCCTTGAGGAACTTTCAGCCGGAAATAATGAGTTTCTGCTTGCGAAAACGCGGCTGGAAAAAACGCTGGAATCGCGTCGCAGTGAAGAGATGGACTATTTTTTAGACGTATTTGTACCGAGTTTCCATCTCTCGCTGGATGAAATTAGCCAGGATTCACCATTGTAAATTTACGGCGACGTTGCCTTTGTAGGCCGGATAAGACGTTTACGTCGCCATCCGGCATCATGCCTGATGGCGCTACGCTTATCAGGCCTACAAGACCCGCGAAACGACACCAGGGAAGCATTAGAACGGAAACAGCATCGGGATCATCACAATACAGACCACCATGACAATCAGTGTAAACGGCACGCCAATCTTCACGAAGTCGCTGAAGCTGTAGTTACCCGGTCCCAGTACCAGCGTGTTAACCGGTGACGATACCGGCGTCATAAAGGCTGCAGATGCCGCCATCGCAATGACCATCGCAAAAGGATACGGTGAAACGCCCATCGACTTCGCTGCCGCCAGTGCAATCGGCGCCATCAACACCGCCGTCGCGGTATTCGAAATAAATAACCCGATGGTGGCGCACAGTACGAACAGACAGCCCAGCATCATGTACGGCCCGTATCCCCCACCCACGTCCATCAGGCCTTTCACTACCAGATCGACGCCACCGGTTTTTTGCAGGGCCAGCGCAAAAGGCATCATTCCGACAATTAAAATAATGCTCGGCCAGTGAATGGCTTTATACGCACTTTCTGCGTCAATACAACGGAATTTACCCATCAGCAGGCAGGCGATAATCGCAGCAACCGTATTGGGGATTTCATCGGTCAGCATCAGGGCAACCATCAGGACCAGGCAGAAAATCGCATGCGGTGCCTGGCTGTGCGCAGGAGACGCTTCACTGACCTCAACGGGCATATTCAACACCACAAAATCGCGTCCCTTTTTCCCCAACGCGGTGATCAGTTTCCAGTTACCCACGACCAGAATAATATCGCCCATCAGCAGCGGCTCATTGACGACCGCCCCGGCTAGCGCCGCGCCATCACGCTTTAATCCGACAACGTTAAGTCCATAGCGGGTACGAAATCCAATCTCCCGCACCGTTTTACCGATCAATTCCGATTCCGGGATCAGCGAAATTTCCGCCATACCCACATCCAACGCCTGCTCGGAGAAATATTCGCCGCGCAGCACCATCGGCTCCAACAACTGCTCGCTACAAAATTCGCGCAGGTCGACATCGGCTGAAGACATATCGATCAACAAAACATCACGGGCACGAAACTCAGAAACACCGTTTACGTCAACAATGACGCGGCGAAAACGACGCCAGCGCTCAACGCCAATGACGTTCGCCCCGTAGCGTTCACGCAGTTTTAAATCGTCCAGACGTTGACCAATCATCGGTGACCCGGGGCGAATAGCCAGTCGGCGCGCGCGTCCCGTAAGGCGATATTCTTTGATCAAATCGCGAAAAGTCCGGCGCTTCCAGACATCGCCCTGCTGACCGGCATCATCGCCCTTCAGCATAAAGCGCATCAGCAGCATATAAATAATGCCGAGCACCAGCACCACCAGACCCAGCGGCGTCACGCTAAAGAAGCTGAAACCGTTAAGCCCTTCGCGCAAGAGTTCGCTGTTGACGACCAGGTTAGGCGGCGTTGCCACCAGCGTCATCATGCCGCTGATCAATCCGGCAAAGCTGAGCGGCATCATCAAGCGTGAAGGTGAGGTTTGCATGCGCATGGAGACGCTTAAGACAACCGGGATAAAGATAGCGACAACGCCGGTAGAACTCATGAACGCGCCGAGTCCGGCGACGGTTATCATCAGCAGCACCAGCATTTTAACCTCGCTGCTGCCAGCGACCTTCACCAGCCAGGCCCCCATCACGGTCGCCACCCCGGTGCGCACCAGGCCGTCGCCAATAATAAACAGAGCGGCTATCAAAATAACGTTAGGATCGCTGAAACCGGAGAAGGCCTCAGAAATGCTCAGCGTTCCACTCAAAACAAAAGCAATAATGACCAGCAAAGCGACCGCATCCATACGCACTCTGCCCGTCGCAAACAAGACCACGGCAACTGCCAGCAATGAGAGAACCCAGATCAATTCACCGTTCACAACATATCCTTGTTAAATGAGAGGGATGGACCGATTCTGCCATAAAAAAGCCCCAACAATCTGGGGCTAAATCATGTTCAGGTATTTCTTACAACGACCACATTTCCGTTGGGTTGTTTAGTCACGGAAATATGCTCCAGACTGGTCAGCGCAAAATCGACCTCATCCAGACGCGGCGTATCCGCCGGCGCGTTCACAGCGATGACATGACACCCTGCCGCCAGACCAGAGAGCACCCCGGCTGGCGCATCCTCAACAACGGCACATTCACGCGGCGCAAGACCCAGCAGTTGCGCGCCTAACAGATAGGCGTCAGGCTCTGGCTTACCTCTTTTTACCCGCTCGGCAGTGACAAACACTTCCGGAGCAGGCAGACCCGCAACACGATGGCGCGCCCGCGCCACCGGCATGGATCCCGACGTGACGATCGCCCAGGGGATCCCGGCTTTATTGAGGTGATTGAGTAAATCCACCGCTCCTGGCAGTGCGGTGATGCCTGCGGTCTCCGTTGCCTCTATTTGCTCCAGGCGCGTAAATTCTGCGGCAATATCTGCCTCTGACTTACCCACCATAAAGTGTCGCAAGGAGGTAATCGCCTGCTTACCGTGAATAAAGCCCAGCACCTCATCGTGGTCAAGCCCAAAACGATCGGCCCAGTTGCACCATGCACGTTCTACCGCAGGTAAGGAATCGACCAGCGTACCATCCAGATCAAACAGAAAGCCTTTGCACTGCACGCTCGCCCCCTCAGGCATTAATGATTTGGTTAATTTCATTCGCGCTCAGGTGGTACTGACGCGGGCAAGAATGCCAGACACTCAACATACGCTGATATTTTTCCCACATCGGCGTCTGGGCGTTAAAGCCATGCGTACCGGCATCAAAGTGGGTATAACGCCCTTCCACATTGACCATAAAACGCACGTATCCGAGGAAGCGCGCTTCCGTTGCGGCATCAAAGCCCAAAAATGTGACGCGGCGCTCATCAATGGACTGGGCGTCTTTAAGGTTAGTCCATGAAACATGTAATGCGTGATACATCTCCATGATATCGATAATTGTGCGGCAGGTTTCTTCTGTCAGCTCACCAAACTCACGATCTAGCTCGCGCATCTGCAAGCCATAACCGCGTTCAATAATCGTCTGTAAACGACGATAACGCTCGGCGTTGGTTGGATCGAGCATAGTCATCATTTTGTACTGGTTAGATAAAATGAGACGTTGAGCGTTGGTCATTTCCATTTGGGACTCCTGTATCACTACTGCTGCGATGAAAAAAAAGAAGGCATCTTATGCCTTCTTTTATATGCGTAATCAGGGGTCAATTACAAATCATCGAGAAAAGTTTTATCCAGTTGTTTGAAGGCGCGCTTAAGCGTGTCAGCTAGCGCTTGATAATCAGGCTTCCCTTCCACCGGAGCTAGTGCCTGGCCGGCCTCTTGTAATTTACCCCGGACTTCATAGAACCAGTTGAGAATCGAGGGCGGCAACGGCGTAACGGAACGTTTACCTAACCACCACATGCCCTGCATTGGCAGGCTGAGCGCAAACAGCGCGGTCGCTACGGCCGGTCCCAGTTGCCCACCCAGCGCGATTTGCCAGCACAGGGTAAAGACGGCAATCGGCGGCATAAAACGGGTCGCGTAACGCGTCATGCGGATTACGCGATTCTCAACAAATACGGGCGCCAGGCGCTTTTCCATCGGCCACGTCTTAGCGTAGTGCTGCCCCCGGCGAAACAAACTGAAAAAATTTACGGAGCGATTATCCGGTGTCGACATGGCGGTTACCTCAACTTCACATATAAAATTTAAAAAATTTGTGCAAAACAACAACTGCAAGGGACATCGTTCAAAACATTTTGTCTTCGATACCCACAATCAGGTATCCTGTGTCGGCCTGTAAGGCCTTTAGTCCAAAATCATTGAGTCGTCAAATTGGCATACAGTATGCCATTGGCTGAAAAATACGCAAAATGACATAGACTCAAAGGTATTTATTCCATCATGCCCAAAAAGACAACGGCGCATGATGTTAATCATAAACGTCGGTGTCATCATGCGCTACGCTCTTTGACTCCATGACGTTTTTTTAGCCACGTATCCATAAATAGGTACTTCCATGTCGAGTAAGTTAGTACTGGTTCTGAACTGCGGTAGCTCCTCACTGAAATTTGCCATCATCGATGCAGTAAACGGTGAAGAATACCTTTCTGGTTTAGCCGAATGTTTCCATCTTCCAGAAGCACGTATCAAGTGGAAAATGGACGGCGGTAAACAAGAAGCGGCTTTAGGTGCAGGCGCCGCTCACAGTGAAGCGCTGAACTTCATCGTTAACACTATTCTGGCACAAAAACCGGAATTGTCCGCGCAATTGACTGCGATTGGTCACCGTATCGTACACGGCGGCGAGAAGTATACCAGCTCCGTGGTTATCGATGATTCCGTTATTCAGGGCATCAAAGATTCTGCCTCTTTCGCACCGCTGCACAACCCGGCTCACCTGATCGGTATTGCAGAAGCGCTGAAATCTTTCCCTAATCTGAAAGACAAAAACGTGGCAGTGTTTGACACCGCGTTCCATCAGACTATGCCGGAAGAATCTTACCTCTACGCTCTGCCGTACAGCCTGTACAGAGAGCACGGTGTTCGTCGCTATGGCGCACACGGCACCAGCCACTTCTTCGTCACTCAAGAAGCGGCAAAAATGCTGAACAAACCGGTTGATGAACTGAACATCATCACTTGCCACCTGGGCAACGGTGGTTCTGTGTCTGCTATCCGTAACGGTAAATGTGTTGATACCTCCATGGGTCTGACCCCGCTGGAAGGTCTGGTGATGGGTACGCGTTCCGGTGACATCGACCCGGCGATTATCTTCCACCTGCACGACACCCTGGGCATGAGCGTTGACCAAATCAACAAAATGCTGACCAAAGAGTCTGGCCTGCTGGGCCTGACCGAAGTCACCAGCGACTGCCGCTATGTTGAAGACAACTACGAGACCAAAGAAGACGCTAAACGTGCAATGGACGTTTACTGTCACCGTCTGGCGAAATACATCGGTTCTTACACTGCACTGATGGACGGTCGTCTGGACGCCGTCGTCTTCACCGGTGGTATCGGTGAAAACGCCGCGATGGTTCGTGAACTGTCCCTGGGCAAACTGGGCGTTCTGGGCTTTGACGTTGACCACGAACGTAACCTGGCCGCACGTTTCGGCAAATCTGGTTTCATCAACAAAGAAGGTACCCGTCCTGCGGTGGTTATCCCAACCAACGAAGAACTGGTTATCGCGCAAGACGCGAGCCGTCTGACTGCCTGATTTCACACCGCCAGCCTAGCTGGCGGTGCTGTTTTGTAACCCGTCGAAATCGACGGTAACGAAAGAGGATAAACCGTGTCCCGTATTATTATGCTGATCCCTACCGGAACCAGCGTCGGTCTGACCAGCGTCAGCCTTGGCGTGATCCGTGCAATGGAACGTAAAGGCGTAAGTCTGAGCGTCTTTAAGCCGATCGCTCAACCGCGTGCCGGTGGCGATGCGCCAGACCAGACTACTGCGATTGTCCGTGCGAACTCGTCTCTGCCAGCCGCTGAGCCGCTGAAGATGAGCCACGTTGAGTCTCTGCTCTCCAGCAATCAGAAAGATGTGCTGATGGAAGAGATCATCGCAAACTACCACGCGAACACCAAAAATGCTGAAGTGGTGCTGGTTGAAGGCCTGGTCCCAACCCGTAAGCACCAGTTCGCTCAGTCTCTGAACTACGAAATTGCGAAAACGCTGAATGCAGAAATCGTCTTCGTAATGTCTCAGGGCACTGACACCCCGGAACAGCTGAACGAGCGTATTGAACTGACTCGCAGCAGCTTCGGCGGCGCTAAAAATACCAACATCACCGGCGTTATCGTTAACAAACTGAACGCACCGGTTGATGAGCAGGGCCGTACTCGCCCGGATCTGTCCGAAATTTTTGACGACTCCTCCAAAGCGAAAGTGGTTAAAGTTGACCCGGCTAAACTGCAAGAATCCAGCCCGCTGCCGGTTCTGGGCGCGGTGCCGTGGAGCTTTGATCTGATCGCCACTCGTGCAATCGATATGGCGCGTCACCTGAACGCCACCATCGTTAACGAAGGCGATATCAATACCCGTCGCGTGAAGTCTGTGACTTTCTGTGCACGCAGCATTCCGCACATGCTCGAGCATTTCCGTGCCGGTTCTCTGCTGGTGACCTCTGCCGATCGTCCTGACGTGCTGGTTGCAGCATGCCTGGCGGCAATGAACGGCGTAGAAATCGGTGCTCTGCTGCTGACTGGCGGTTACGAAATGGACGCGCGCATTACAAAACTGTGCGAACGTGCATTCGAAACCGGTCTGCCGGTATTCATGGTAAACACCAACACCTGGCAGACCTCCCTGAGCCTGCAGAGCTTCAACCTGGAAGTCCCGGTTGACGATCACGAGCGCATCGAGAAAGTTCAGGAATACGTTGCTAACTACATCAACGCTGACTGGGTTGAATCCCTGACTGCGACCTCTGAGCGCAGCCGTCGTCTGTCTCCGCCAGCGTTCCGCTACCAGCTGACCGAGCTGGCGCGTAAAGCAGGCAAACGCGTAGTTCTGCCAGAAGGCGACGAACCGCGTACTGTTAAAGCGGCAGCTATCTGTGCTGAACGTGGTATCGCGACCTGCGTACTGCTGGGTAACCCGGATGAAATCACCCGTGTTGCAGCGTCTCAGGGCGTTGAACTGGGCGCAGGCGTAGAAATCGTTGACCCGGATGTGGTTCGCGAGAGCTACGTGGCCCGCCTGGTCGAACTGCGTAAAAACAAAGGTATGACTGAAACCGTTGCCCGCGAACAGCTGGAAGACAACGTGGTTCTCGGTACCCTGATGCTGGAGCAGGACGACGTTGACGGCCTGGTTTCCGGTGCTGTTCACACCACCGCAAACACCATTCGCCCACCGCTGCAGCTGATCAAAACTGCACCGGGCAGCTCTCTGGTGTCTTCTGTGTTCTTCATGCTGCTGCCGGATCAGGTTTACGTTTACGGCGACTGCGCGATCAACCCGGATCCGACTGCAGAACAGCTGGCAGAAATCGCCATCCAGTCCGCAGACTCCGCAACGGCCTTCGGTATTGAACCTCGCGTAGCGATGCTCTCCTACTCTACCGGCACCTCTGGTGCAGGTAGCGACGTTGAGAAAGTCCGCGAAGCAACACGTCTGGCTCAGGAAAAACGTCCAGACCTGATGATCGACGGTCCGCTGCAGTACGACGCCGCTGTTATGGCTGACGTTGCGAAATCTAAAGCGCCGAACTCTCCGGTTGCAGGTCGCGCTACCGTGTTCATCTTCCCGGATCTGAACACCGGTAACACCACCTACAAAGCGGTACAACGTTCTGCCGACCTGATCTCCATCGGGCCGATGCTGCAGGGTATGCGCAAGCCGGTGAACGATCTGTCTCGTGGCGCGCTGGTAGACGATATCGTCTACACCATCGCACTGACCGCGATCCAGTCTTCCCAGCAACAGCAGTAATTTGCTGCGTGTGTCGGATAGTGGCGCTAAGCGCCTTATCCGGCCTACACATCATGCTCATGAAAGCCGGAAATAGCTGATATTTCCGGCTTTTTTATCTCCGCAATTGCAGTCGCAAATTCTGAAAATTTTGCTTAGCTGCGCTGCATCAATGAATAACTATTCTTCTCTTCTCATACTTAGTCTCTTTGCTTTGCAACAGGGATAGTCTGTCATGTCTGCAGTTACAGAATCACAATCCGCGAAAAAATGGGCCATGCCCGATACGCTGGTGATTATTTTTTTCGTCGCTATTTTAACCAGCCTGGCCACCTGGGTTGTTCCCGTCGGCATGTTCGACAGTCAAGAAGTGCAGTACCAGGTTGATGGGCAAACCAAAACCCGTAAAGTGGTCGATCCCCACTCTTTTCGCATTCTGACCAACGATGCCGGCGAAGAGCAGTATCACCGGGTGAAATTTTTCACCACCGGCGATGAAAGTCCCGGGCTGATGAATTTTCCGTTCGAAGGGTTAACCTCCGGCTCTAAATTCGGTACTGCCGTTGGCATCATTATGTTTATGCTGGTGATCGGCGGCGCGTTTGGCATTGTTATGCGTACCGGAACCATTGATAACGGCATCCTGGCGCTCATCCGCCATACCCGGGGTAACGAGGTCTTGTTCATCCCGGTGCTGTTTATCCTCTTCTCATTGGGTGGCGCGGTCTTTGGTATGGGAGAAGAGGCGGTCGCCTTTGCCATTATCATCGCCCCACTCATGGTGCGCTTAGGTTACGACAGTATTACCACCGTGCTGGTGACCTACATTGCCACCCAAATCGGCTTTGCCAGTTCATGGATGAACCCGTTCTGTGTGGTTGTCGCACAGGGCATTGCAGGCGTCCCGGTACTCTCCGGCTCTGGTTTGCGTATCGTGGTGTGGGTCGTTGCCACAATGATTGGCCTGACTTTTACGCTGGCCTACGCAACACGCATCAAGAAAAACCCCCTGCTATCCCGCGTTCATGAATCAGACCGTTTTTTCCGCGAACAGCAGGACGAGGTGGTAGAGCGACGCTTCACGCTGGGTGACTGGCTGGTACTGATCGTCCTCACTGCGGTAATGATCTGGGTTGTCTGGGGCGTTATCGTCAACGCATGGTTCATTCCTGAAATCGCCAGCCAGTTTTTCACTATGGGTCTGGTGATTGGCATTATCGGCGTTGTCTTCCGGCTCAACGGAATGACGGTTAACATCATGGCTTCTTCATTCACTGAGGGGGCACGCATGATGATTGCCCCGGCCCTGCTGGTCGGTTTTGCCAAGGGGATATTACTGCTGGTTGGTAATGGTGAGGCAGGCGATGCGAGTGTGCTGAATACCCTGCTGCACAGCATTGCCAACGGCATTAGCGGCCTGGACAATGCCATTGCGGCGTGGTTTATGCTGCTGTTCCAGGCGGTATTTAATTTCTTCGTCACTTCCGGTTCGGGTCAGGCAGCGCTCACTATGCCACTGTTAGCGCCTCTGGGCGATCTGGTCGGCGTAAACCGTCAGGTGACCGTGCTGGCCTTCCAGTTTGGTGACGGATTCAGCCACATTATCTATCCAACATCAGCATCATTAATGGCGACGTTAGGCGTTTGCCGGGTGGACTTCCGTAACTGGCTGAAGGTAGGTGCCACACTGCTGGGCCTGCTGTTTATTATGTCCAGCGTGGTGGTGATTGGTGCGCAGATAATGGGGTATCACTAATTCACAACGCCGGTTGGCGATGTCAAAGCGTGTCACCCGGCCTACCCGATTGCATTACTGGGTAGGCTGGATAAGCGGTGTTTACTCCGCCTCTTCCTGTTTTTCGGCTTTCGCCCCTTCATTCTTGGCGTTGCGGGTCATCCACAGCGCCAGCGCTTTCAGCGAGTCCGGTGTGAACTCATCACAGCGCGCGGTAATTTCTTCCGGCGTTAGCCAGCAGACTTCGCTAATTTCTTCTTCCTGCAGCGCGAACGGCCCGTGGGATACGCAGCTAAACAGCCCTCCCCATACGCGACAGTGTTGGTCCTCAAAATAAAACTGACCGTGTTCAGCAAACGGTACGCCTGCAATGCCCAACTCTTCTTCCGCTTCACGGCGGGCAGATTCAAGCATTTGCTCATCAGCCTGAACAACACCACCCGCGGTAGCATCCAGCATGCCGGGCAAAAAATCTTTTGTCTCGGTACGACGCTGAACCAGAATTTTGCCCATACCATCATGCACGACGATATACGTTGCGCGATGACGTAAGCGCTGCGCCCGCATTTGTTCACGGCTGGACTGTGCGATGACTTCATTGTCTTCATTCACAATATCCACCCATTCCGTACTTGCCAAACGATGCTGTTCCACCATCAGGAAACCTTCTTTTTTCTAGCGCTCTTACGGCGCGTTTACGTTTGTGGGGTAACTTACGGATTAATCTCGATCTGCGCAATGATACTTTGATCATTGAGTGCCATTACGCTGAGAACATTATCATCCAGAATCCCGTAACTTGCCGTAAAACCCCCTTTCGGAATACTGACCGAGCCGGGGTTAAAGTGGTAAATATCACCACGCTTCTCGGCAACCGGCAGATGCGTATGCCCATAAATCAGCACATCACCCGCATTCAGCGCCGGGAGGTTTTCCGGGCCATAAAGATGCCCATGCGTCAAAAAGAGCCGCTGATTATCCATCAGAACCTGCTGCCATGGCGCAGTTATTGGAAAATGCAGGAGCATCTGATCCACTTCACTATCGCAATTACCGCGTACCGCAATAATACGTGACGCCAGCGCGTTCAAGCGGTCAGCAACCTGCGCAGGTGCATAACCTTGTGGCAGCGCATTACGCGGTCCGTGGTTTAAAATATCACCCAATATCACCAGCCATCGAGCCCCGCTTTGGGCAAACAGTTCAAGTACGCGCTCCGTGGCTGGCAACGACCCATGAATGTCCGATGCGAACATCAGCTTCATCACTCACTCCTCGTCGTATAATACCGTTTAATGATACTGGATTATCGCTCGATTATCAGCAGGAACGCTTCGCTGAAAGCGCGATAAAACGTTGTACCGAAGCCCGCTGCCACTGGAAGGTGGCGTAGTCTGCTAACGCCTGTGGAACGTCATCTCCGTTTAGCACCAGACGATTAAGCATTAGCGCTAAATCACAATCTGCGATACACCATTCGCCAAATAAATTTTGTTTCCCATGAGCAAGCAAACTTCCCGCCGTGGCGAACAATTTTTCTGCGCTGGCTTTACCCGCTTCACTCAACGGCGCTTTCTTCACCCCGGCAAACACAACGTCCGTGGAACGTTCTTCACGAATAGGCATCAGGTCGCTGCGGATCCACGCCTGAACCTGGCGGGCACGCGCGCGTTTTTGCACATCATGCGGATAGATGCGTTCCCACTGCGGCGGCGAGAAGGTCTCTTCCAGGAACTCGGCAATCGCCGATGATTCGCTCAATTCAAAACCGTCAATCTCAAGAACCGGGACGCGACGCGTCAGCGCATATCCTTGCCAGGTGGGTTGTAAATGCTCGCCCGCACTGAGATCAACGGTTTTCAGCGTAAAAGGCAGCCCTTTCTCCTGTAGCGCAACGTAAACGGACAACACATAGGGGGAGAAAAAGTTGGCATCTGACCACAGCGTAATTGCAGGTTTGCTCATAATGACCTCGGGATTGGATTGGCTAGCTTTCAAAATATAGAGTCTTTCTCACCCTGTCACTTGATGAAAACTCACGCACGCCAACAGGCTCTATACTTGTCATGACCCGATTCATCACTCAACGGACGCTGAAAATGATCGACCTCTACTACACTCCAACGCCCAACGGTCACAAAATCACGCTGTTTCTCGAAGAGGCGCAGTTGAAATACCGTCTGATTCCTGTCGATATCAGCAAAGGGAATCAATTTCATCCGGATTTTCTGCAGATCTCGCCGAACAATAAAATCCCGGCCATTATCGATAACGCCCCGGAGGACGGCGGTAAGCCGCTCAGCCTGTTTGAATCGGGTGAAATTTTGCTGTATCTGGCGGAGAAGAGCGGCAAGCTGCTCAGCGGTGAATTACGCGAACGCCACACCACGTTGCAGTGGCTGTTCTGGCAGGTGAGCGGTCTGGGTCCCATGTTGAGCCAGAATCATCATTTTAATCATTTTGCCCCCCAAACCATCCCTTACGCCATTGAGCGCTATCAGGTTGAAACTCAGCGTCTGTACAACGTGATGAACAAACGTCTGGAAATGTCCCCCTGGTTAGGTGGCGATCACTACAGCATTGCGGATATTGCTTGCTGGCCGTGGATTCATGCTCATCAGCGTCAGCGTATCGACCTCGATACCTATCCGGCGGTTAATAACTGGTACGAACGCATTCGTACCCGTCCCGCCACGGAACGTGCGCTGCAGCACGCGCCGAGTGAGAACCGGTAACGCGATTCGATTCTCGTGTATCATTAAGAGGTTCATACATGGAGGAAACCTGCAATGTCACAACCTGACGCAATTATTCGTATAAAAAACCTTCGTCTGCGCACGTTTATTGGCATCAAAGAAGAGGAGATCCTGAACCGTCAGGATATCGTCATTAACATCGCCATCCACTACCCGGCAGACAAAGCCCGCGCCAGCGAAGATATCAACGATGCGTTGAATTATCGCACCATTACCAAGAGCATTATTTCGCACGTAGAGAGTAACCGCTTCTCATTGTTAGAAAAATTAACCCAAGATGTGCTCGATATCGCACGCGAACATCACTGGGTCACTTATGCTGAAGTAGAGATCGATAAACTTCACGCATTGCGTTACGCCGACTCCGTGTCCATGACGCTGAGCTGGCAGCGCTAATCGTTATCCGGGAGGCAATATGCAGATTCTGATTACCGGTGGTACTGGCCTGATTGGACGCCATCTGATCCCCCGCTTGCTGGAATTGGGGCATCAGATAAGCGTTGTAACACGTACCCCTGATAAGGCCCGTCAGATTCTGGACTCCCGGGTTACGCTGTGGAAAGGGCTGGAGGACAGGCCCAACCTCAATGGCATCGACGCGATTGTTAACCTTGCCGGAGAGCCCATCGCCGATAAGCGCTGGACGGCTGAGCAAAAGGAGCGTTTGTGCCAAAGTCGCTGGGGTATCACCCAGAAACTGGTCGATTTAATCAACGCCAGCGATACGCCACCGACGGCGTTGATCTCAGGTTCGGCTGCCGGATACTACGGTGACTTAGGTGAAGTCGTCGTCACGGAAGAAGAACCGCCGCACAATGAATTTACCCATAAGCTCTGCGCCCGGTGGGAGCAAATTGCCTGCGGCGCGCAAAGCGATAACACGCGCGTATGCCTGCTGCGTACCGGTGTCGTACTGGCACCTGCGGGCGGTATCCTCGGAAAAATGGTTCCGCCGTTTCGCCTTGGTCTGGGCGGCCCCATCGGTAACGGACGTCAGTATCTGGCCTGGATCCATATTGATGATATGGTCAATGCGATCATCTGGCTGCTGGATAACGATTTGCGTGGCCCATTCAATATGGTCTCGCCGTACCCGGTGCGTAATGAGCAATTTGCCCATGCGCTGGGCCATGCGCTGAATCGCCCTGCTGTCTTACGCGTTCCCGCAACCGCAATGCGCTTGCTGATGGGGGAATCCTCGGTGCTGGTTCTCGGCGGTCAGCGCGCATTACCTAAGCGGCTGGAAGCGTCTGGTTTTGCGTTTCGCTGGTATGATTTAGAGGAAGCACTGGCCGACGTCATTCGATAAGCGCGAAGACTGTTCACTGTCGCCATTACGGTGGTAAGGTTATAAGCCTGACTTCTGTAATGGCGAATTTATGGCGATAATTACCACCCCGCGACTTATCCTCTCCCCGTTTCAACCGACTGACTGGCCGTTTTTCCTGCGACTACGCGAAAACCCGGACATCATGCGCTTTATGGGCACTATCTCCCCGATAAAAGAAACACGCCTGCTGTTCGCCCGGCGCCTTAATGCACCCCATACGTTTGTCATCCGCCAACATCATGACACGACTCCGCTCGGTGATATTGGTTTGCAGATTAGTCATCACTTTCCGCAAGAAGCTGATATTGGCTATTGCATTATTTCACGCGCTCAGGGAAAAGGGATTGCCAGTGAAGCGGTACGCGCGGTGTGCGACTATGCCTTTGAACACGCTGGCGTAATGGCGATAAACGCGTGGGTGCTGGCGGACAACAAAGGCTCGGTACGCATACTGGAAAAAACCGGTTTTGTGCGCACACAGGTGCTCGAGCAAGCCTATGAAGTGAATGGTGTGCATTATGACGACTGGGGTTATCGTCTGGAGTGCGGGAAGCCGAAGGCCCGGTAAGCAACAAAAACGCCACCGGGCAATCGAGCGCTTATTTCAGCGATCCTTTAAGGAACTGCTGTAAACGTGGACTTTGCGGATTACCGAAGACCTGCTCCGGATCGCCTTCTTCTTCAATTTTCCCCTGATGCAGGAAAATCACGTGCGTGGAGACATGACGGGCAAACCCCATTTCGTGGGTGACGACCACCATGGTTTTCCCCTCTTCGGCCAGCTGTTGCATGATACGCAATACTTCCCCCACCAGCTCTGGGTCAAGCGCTGACGTCGGTTCATCAAACAGCAGAACCTCCGGCTCCATAGCCAGCGCGCGCGCAATGGAGACACGCTGCTGCTGACCACCGGACAGGTGCACCGGATACTTACCCTGAGCGCGTTCATCAATACCCACTTTAGCCAGATATTTCACCGCACGCTCGCGGGCTTCCTGCTTGTTCAGCCCTAATACCTGAATCGGCGCTTCCATGACGTTTTCCAGCACCGTCATGTGGCTCCACAGGTTAAAGTGTTGAAAGACCATGGTCAGGCGCGTACGCAGCAGGCGCAGCTGATTTTTATCCGCCACCTTGAGCTGACCGTCTTTGTCACGGACCAGGCCAATGTTCTGACCGCTGACCACAATCGACCCGGCGCTCGGTTTTTCAAGAAAGTTAATACAGCGCAGGAACGTACTTTTGCCAGAGCCTGACGAGCCGATAATACTGATCACATCACCCGCATTGGCCTGCAGCGATACCCCTTTCAGCACTTCATGTTCGCCGTAGTGTTTGTGTAAATCGATAACGTTTAATTTATTCTCAGACATCATGTTCTCAGTGCGTCGAAGGTTTTACATGCTGCAACCAGCGTTTTTCCGCTTTACGGAACAGACTGATCAGGACATACGAAATCATCAAATACAGCACGGCGGCAATACCGAAGGCGGTAAACGGCTGGTAGGTCGCCGAGTTGATATCGCGGGCAATTTTCAACAAATCCGGTACCGTGGCCGTAAAGGCCAGCGCCGTTGAGTGCAGCATTAAAATAACCTCATTGCTGTACGCAGGCAGCGCAATACGCAATGCGGAGGGCAAAATAATGCAGCGATACATCTTGAATGAAGAAAAACCGTAAGCGCGCGCGGCTTCAATCTCACCATGAGGCACCGAACGAATCGCCCCGGCAAAGATCTCGGTGGTATAGGCGCAGGTATTCAGCGTTAATGCCAGCACGGTGCAATTCAACCCGCTGCGGAAAAACGCGTTGAGAAGGTCCGTCCCTTTGACAATTTCCAGCGTGTACATCCCGGAATAAAACACCAGTAGCTGAACGTAAAGCGGCGTGCCACGGAAAATATAGGTAAATAGCCAAATGGGGAACTGGATAAACTTATTGCTGGATACGCGACCAATCGCCAAAAACAGCGCCAGAATGCCGCCCATCACTACGGATGAAATCAGCAACCACAGGGTGATCGCTACGCCGGTAAAGCGATAGCCGTCGGTCCACAGCAGGGATTTCCAGTACTCCTGAATAATCTCAATCACAGGTCAGCCCTCTTCACACCCACAGAGTAGCGGCGCTCAAGGTACAGCAGCACACCATTAGACACGGTGGTAAACACCAGATAGATAAGCCCGCACACTACGGCAAAATAGAATGGCTCCCAGGTGCTCTTCCCGGCAAGCTGTGTCGCTTTCACCACGTCTTCCAGTCCGAGCAGCGAAACCAGCGCCGTCGCCTTCAAAATGACCTGCCAGTTATTGCCAATCCCCGGCAGAGCGTAGCGCATCATCGCCGGGAACATAATCCGGCGAAAAATCTGCGAAGAGGTAAACCCAAACGCCGTCGCCGCTTCAATATGGCCTCTTGGAACCGCCATAAACGCGCCACGGAACGTTTCAGTAAAATAGGCACCGTAGATAAAACCGAGCGTAATAATCCCCGCCACCATCGGATCAATATCAATCTGGCTGATACCAACCGCGTCAGTGACCGTGTTCAGTGCGATTTGTAATCCGTAGAAAATGAGCAACATCAAGACGAGATCGGGTACCCCACGGATCAACGTCGTGTACCCTTCGAAAATCAGCGCCATTGCCCGGCTTTGCGACAGCTTTGCCCCCGCGCCGACAAGGCCTATCAGAACCGCCAGTACCACCGAGCTAAGAGCAAGCTCAAGCGTCACGATTGCGCCCTGTAAAATAACACCTGAAAAGCCATACAACATGCTGCCTGTCCTGTCGTGTGTGGTGAAGTAAGAAGCCTCTTTTGATTTCAGACAAACTGTTAAATGCCGGATGGCGGCGTTGCCTTATCCGGCCTACAAAATCGCTGTAGGCCTGATAAGCGCAGCGCCATCAGGCATAAATTCAACACGTCAAAAATCTACGGGCTTTATCAGCACCAGCGGTGATTAACCGCCATAAACATCAAAATCAAAGTACTTTTTCGCCAGCTTCTCGTAAGTTCCGTCAGCGCGCATTTCTGCAAACGCTTTATTCAGTGCTTCGCGCAGTTCGTTATCCTCTTTGCGCAGCCCCATACCGGTACCCACTCCGAACAATTTCTCGTCTTTCACAGACGGGCCGCCGAATTTGTAATCTTTGCCTACCGGCTGCTTCAGGAAACCTTCGCTGGCCGCAACTTCATCCTGGAACGCGGCGTCAATACGCCCGGCCGTCAGGTCAGAGTAGATATTGTCCTGCCCCTGATAGGAGACAATTTCAATACCTTTCGGCGCCCAGTGTTCATTGCCAAACGTTTCCTGAGTCGTGCCCTGCAGTACACCGACACGCTTGCCTTTCAGCGATTCAATGGTCGGCTGGATAGCCGAATCTTTCGCAACCACCAGACGAGAGTCTGCTGCATAAAGCTTGTCGGTAAAGGCGATTTCCTGCTGACGTTTTTCAGTGATCGAAAGTGACGACATGATGGCATCAATTTTCTTCGCTTTTAACGAAGGGATCAGCGCATCCAGCGGGTTTTCAACGAAGGTACATTGTGTATTAATACGCTTGCACAGTTCTTTTGCCAGATCGATGTCAAAACCGACTAATTCACCCTGCGAATTTTTCGATTCAAACGGGGCATAAGTGGGGTCGGTACCGATCCGCACTTTTTGCGGAATAGCGGCAAATGCTGCGGTAGCACTGGAGAACGCCAGAACCAGAGAAAGAGACAACACCAGTTTTTTCATAACTATCCTCAACAGACTGTCTTTTATAGGGGATCTTTACAGGACCAGGTGCAGTTATCGTGCCATTAATCAGGCCAACATGGCAAAGCATTCTGCCCTGTTGGCGGTATTTTTTTGCATGAAAAGCGCTTAAGTATGCATTCATGCTCATTATGTCAGCGATAAAAGCACCAAAATAGTGCACTGTAACTATCATGCACCGTAATCGTTCCCCGTTACGGTGCAATCGCTTCCCGTATTGGCGTATTAGTCGCCGTAGACATTAAAGGCAAAGTACTTTTTCGCCATTTTGTCGTAAGTCCCATCCTGACGCAGTTCGCCAAGCGCTTTATTAAAGGCCGCTTTCAGCTCTGCGTCATCTTTGCGTAAGCCAATCCCGGTTCCGTCACCAAAGTACTTTTTGTCTTTTACCGAAGGACCCGCAAAATCGTAGTCCTTGCCCGCAGGCTGTTTCAGGAATCCTTCGCTAGCCGCAACTTCATCCTGCAACGCGGCATCCAGACGTCCTGCCGTCAGGTCAGAATAGATAAGATCCTGGTTCGCATAGGCCACCACATCCACGCCTTTGCTGCGCCAGGTATCGTTAGCATAGGCTTCCTGGGTTGAGCCTTGCAGTACGCCAACATGTTTTCCCTTCAGCGAATCAAGGGTCGGTTGGATCGGGGAACCCTTCGCAGCAATCAGACGTGAGTCTGCGGCGTAAAGTTTGTCTGAGAACGCGATTTCTTGCTGGCGCTTTTCGGTAATAGACAGAGAGGAGATAATGGCATCGATTTTCTTCGCTTTCAGAGAGGGGATCAGCGCATCAAAGTCACTGGCAACCCAGGTACATTTGATCTGCATACGCTTACACATCTCATTGCCGAGATCGATATCAAACCCGACAAAATCCCCTTTGGCATCTTTAGAGGAAAAAGGGGCGTAGGTGGTATCTGTACCAATACGAACTGTCTGCGGAAGCGCTGCGTAGCTGGCCGCGGTGGCGGAAAGTCCTACCAGCAATGACAAAGCAAGTACCGTCTTCTTCATACATAACCCTCAAGTGGCGAAATTTTATTATGTTTTACGTTGTGTTGTGTGTTTGCAGACTTTTTCATGCAGGTCTTATGCCATTTTCGCGTCGATGAGGATATTCGACGTTAAATATGTTAATAAAACGTTGCAATATTGTCCTGATTTTGAAGATAGCAGGTATGACGGTTGAACCGCAGCGTTTCGTTACGTTTTAACGAATTAAATGTTGAGGATATGATCGCGGTTACAAAATTGCCCTGAAACAGGGCAAGGAATGCAGATATGCACGCTGGCGGAGCGGCTTATGCCCCCTGCCAGCGGGTAAACAGATCGTGCGGGAGAGCAATGTCGAACTGGTCGAGCACACGGTTAACCGTTTGATTAATCACATCATCAAGCGTCTGGGGACGATGATAAAACGCCGGAACCGGCGGCATAATTACCGCGCCTATTTCCGCCGCTTGGGTCATCAATCGCAGATGCCCCAGATGTAGCGGTGTCTCACGTACGCATAGCACCAGCGGACGACGCTCTTTCAGCACCACGTCAGCGGCGCGGGTCAGCAGCCCATCGGTATAACTGTGGACGATACCGGAGAGTGTTTTAATGGAACAAGGCAGAATGACCATCCCCGCCGTCTGGAATGAGCCAGATGAAATACTGGCGGCGATATCACGCGCGTCGTGATTCACATTGGCTAATGCCTGCACCTCACGTACGGACAGGTCTGTTTCCAGCGCCAGGGTCTGACGCGCCGCCGCACTCATCACCAGATGGGTTTCCACATCAGCAACGTCACGCAAAACCTGTAACAGCCGCACGCCATAAATTGCACCGCTGGCGCCAGAAATACCAATGATGAGTCGTTTCACTGTGAGAGCCCTTTGTTCTTCATGGCGTGACTGTGCCGGATTACCGCGTAGGGTGCAACTGTGAATGTGCAGTCGCACTCAGCGAGCTTTCGCGGATCACCAGCCGCACCGGCAGCAGTAAATTTCGCTCATGTTGCTCGCTGAGCAGTAAACGAAACGCATCTCGCCCAAGCTCGCGCTTATCTACCGCCACGGTGGTTAACGCCGGATGCGCCCAGGCAGCGGCATCGATGTCATCAAAGCCAACAATCGCGATATCTTGCGGCACGTTGATCCCCTTACGCGCGCAGACGCGCATCGCCACCAGCGCGGCAATATCGTTATAGGCAAAGATAGCATCCGGCGGCTGCGGCAGAGCTAACAGTTTGTCCATGCCCTCGACCAGCGCCTGTTCAATATCTTTGACCGGCGGTGCTTCAACACGATATTCCGCGGGTAAAGACAGCCCGGCGTCAAATAACGCCTGCTGATATCCTTCTACGCGCTGGCGGATACTGTAATGGCGTTGCGAATGGCCGAGAAACGCAATGCGTTTGCGCCCTTGTTCAAGCAGATGCCGTGTCGCAATGAAGCCCCCATGAAAGTTATCCGGATTGACGCAGGGAAAATCCGCTGCCCACAGATCCACCAGCGTGACCGGCAGTGCCAGTTTACGCAGCTCGACCAGAGTTTCCGTTTCCAGATACCCTGCGGCAATCAGCGCGTCAGGCTGATGCAAATTAATGAGTTCAGCCAGCGAATCTTCCGGGCCAATCGGCAAGAAACTCATAGCAATATCGTTTTCCCGGCAGGCGTCAGCCACCCCAAGCATCACGCTGGAATAGAACGGCAATGCACTGGCTATATTGTGCTCGCGGTGCAGCAGAAACAGCAGCCGCTTAATGCGGCCACTGCGTAAACGACCGAAATCGTAACCTTCAGACTCGGCAATCGCCAGTATCCGCTGTCGGGTCTCTTCGCTCAGTCCTGGCTGCCCTTTCAGGGCCCGGGACACGGCGGCAATCGACACACCGCACGCCATTGCAATATCTTTGATTCGGGTCTTGTTTGCCATTCCGTTCGTTTTTACCTGTCACGCGTGGTTAAGCCGATGTCGGGTTCCTTAAGCGCTAAGAATACCACTAACGCGCCAATGATTAACTCTCCCTCATTTCCCTACAGAATAACTAACAGAACCACTAATGGCGCCTCCCACCGCCACTATCGTGACACCGATCACTATAAAATAATTATTTCTAGTAAAAACCAGGATCATTTTCACAGAGAAAGAAAACCGTCATATACCGAAATACCCGTACAGCCCTATGCTCAGAACCGTTACATCTTTAGTAAAAACTGTCAGAGATAAGCCGTAATGACTTTTTAAATCATCCCCCCTTGTTCGAGGATTGGTTATGACAATTGCTGATAACCTGGATTCTGATGCACAAACCGTTGATGCGGGAGAAACGCTCTCAACCCGCGAAAAGATAGGCTATGGATTAGGCGATGCTGGTGGACACTGCATCTCAGATTTAATAAGCGGCTTTTTACTTTTTTTCTACACCGACGTGTTCGGGCTTAGCCCGGCCATTGTCGGGGCAATGTTTTTTGTTCTACGCATTTTCGACGCCGTCTCTGACCCTGTGATGGGCGTGGTTGCCGACCGAACCCGCAGTCGCTGGGGGCGCTTTCGTCCGTGGCAATTATGGACAGCCGTTCCCTTGGGCATTATCGGTATCCTGACCTTTACCGTCCCGGATATCAGCCCCAACATGAAAATCGCCTGGGCATTCGGTACCTACTTCCTGCTTTCCCTGGGCTATACCGCCAACAATGTGCCCTACTGTGCGCTGATAAACGCCGTCACGAACCGCCACGATCAGGTGATGTCGTGTCAGTCCTGGCGTTTTGTATTAAGCGGTATTGCCGGCTTTCTGGTTGCGGTCGGTCTGCCGTGGATGGTGGAATTCTTTGGTCAGGGCAATCTGGCCAAAGGTTATCAATATGGCGTCACCGTACTGTGCTGCGTGGGCATGGTGATGTTTTTACTGTGCTTCTTGTGGGTGAAAGAACGCGTACCGCTGTCGCTGGTCGGCAAATTTACCCTGCGTGAGCATCTGGCCGGGCTGCGTAAAAACGATCAGTTACTGATGATGCTGGTGATGTCCTTCCTGCTGGTGAATATCCTGTGTATTCGCGGCGGCGGCTACATGTACTTTATTTCGTATGTTCTGCAGGGCAGCGCCGGGTTTATGTCGCTGTTTTTCGGTGTACTGACAGTGGCGGGCATTTTAGGCGCGATCATCGTTAATCCCCTCTCGCGGCGTTTCGATATGGTGCGCTTGTATATCTGCACCAACCTGATTCTGGTGGTATTTGGCATTGCGATGTGGTTCCTGCCAACCGGAGCTGATTACCGTATGCTGTGGCTGGGCTGCATTGCACTAAACGGCGTGATCCTCGGCTTCACCCTCCCCCTGCACTTCTCAATCATGGCCTTCGCCGACGACTACGGCGAATGGAAAAACGGCGTGCGCTCATCCGGGATGAACTTCGCTTTTAATCTGTTTTTCATCAAGCTCTCGTGGGCATCTTCCGGCGGCATTATCAGTATTCTGCTGATCATGGTGGCCTACCAGCCAGGTCTTGAAAATCAGACCGCAGCCTCTCTTCAGGGCATCACCCTATTGCAAAGCATTGTGCCGGCCATTTTCCACCTCGCACTGGCGCTGTGCCTGCTCAAATGCCGCCTCAATGGCCCGATGATGCAGCGTATTTCAACCGATCTTCACCAACGACATTCACACATTTCCTGAGGTATACATGATGCAGTCTGCTGTGATTGAAGCCGATCTCAACCGAATCACCATCACCGATCCATTTCTGGGTGAATACCAACGCTTGATTCGCGACGTGGTGATCCCGTACCAATGGGAAGCACTGAACGACACGATTCCCGAGGCAGAACCCAGCCACGCGCTGGCCAACTACCGCATCGCCGCCGGTCTGGAACACGGCGAGTTTTACGGCATGGTCTTCCAGGACAGCGATGTCACCAAATGGCTGGAAGCCGTAGCCTGGTCGCTGTGCCAGAAGCCAGATGCAGTGCTTGAAAAAACTGCCGACGAGGTGATTGAGCTGCTGGCTCAGGCGCAGTGTGACGACGGCTATCTCAACACCTGGTATACCGTAAAGGAGCCAGACCTGCGCTGGACCAACGTCGCCGAATGCCACGAGCTCTACTGCGCCGGACACCTGTTTGAAGCGGCAGTCGCCTTCTTCAACGCCACCGGAAAACGTCGACTGCTGAACATCGCTTGTCGCTTTGCCGATCACATCGACACGGTGTTTGGTCCCAAAGAAGGCCAACTGCGCGGCTATCCTGGGCACCCGGAAATCGAGCTGGCGTTGATGCGTCTGTATGAAGTCACTCAGGAACCGCGCTACCAGGCGCTGGCCTGCTATTTCGTCGAGGAACGTGGCAAACAACCCTACTATTACGATATTGAGTTCGAAAAACGCGGCGGTACCCGACACTGGGTTGGTTGGGGCGACGCCTGGCCGGGAATGATCAAAGACAAAACATACACCCATGCGCACAAACCGCTCGCTGAACAGCATGAAGCGGTCGGTCATGCAGTGCGGTCGGTGTATCTGATGACCGGACTGGCGCACATTGCCCGTATCACCCAGGATGAAGAGAAGCGCCAAACCTGCCTGCGCATCTGGAACAATATGGTGCAGCGGCGGATGTACATCACCGGCGGTATCGGCTCGCAGGGCATCGGCGAGGCCTTTACCAGCGACTACGATTTACCGAACGACACCGCTTACGGCGAAAGCTGCGCCTCCATCGGCCTGATGATGTTCGCCCGCCGCATGCTGGAAATGGAAGGTGATGCGCACTACGCCGACGTCATGGAGCGTGCGTTTTACAATACGGTGTTGGGTGGAATGGCGCTGGACGGGAAGCACTTCTTCTACGTCAATCCGCTGGAGACGTACCCGAAAAGTATTCCACATAACCATATTTACGATCACATTAAGCCGGTGCGCCAGCGCTGGTTCGGCTGCGCCTGCTGCCCACCGAATATCGCCCGCACGCTGGTCGCCATTGGTCACTATATTTTCACCCCGCGACCGGACGTGCTGTTTATCAACTTCTACGCCGGGAGCGAAGCGCAGTTCAGCGTAAAAGACCAGACCCTGGCGCTGAACATTAGCGGTAACTATCCATGGGATGAGCGGGTCACTATTCACTTTAGCCAGCCAAAGACCGTTGAACATACCGTCGCGCTACGTCTACCGGCGTGGTGCGAAACACCGCACGTGCAGGTCAACGGAGAAACGGCACAAGGCAGAGTGATTAAGGGCTATCTGCATCTGCGCCGTCAGTGGCAGCAAGGTGACATCATTACCCTGAACCTGCCGATGACGGTCCGTCGCGTTTACGCCAACCCACTGGTGCGCCACGCTGCGGGCAAGGTCGCTATTCAGCGCGGGCCGCTGGTGTACTGTCTGGAACAGGCGGATAACGGTGCTGAGTTGCATAACCTGTCGCTGCCAAAAGCAAGCGAGCTGCGTGAAATTCAGGGCGTCGGAGTGCTGAAGGGCAAAGTGTTGCTGCAAGCTGAAGGGCTGCGCGTGTTGACCGCTGAGAGTGACAAGCCGCTGTACAGCTTTGATAACCGTCAGACAACGGTCGAAAAGCAGACCTTAACGTTTATTCCGTGGTTTAGCTGGGCCAATCGTGGCGAAGGTGAAATGCGGATTTGGGTCGACGAGGCGTAACATAAAAATGCCGGATGGCGGCTACGCCTTATCCGGCCTACAACGATGGTGGACTATAGGCCGGATAAGACGCAAAGCGTCGCCATCCGGCATGCCCTGACTTACCCTTCGTTGTGCATCTCGAGGTTTTCCGCTTCATTCTGACGCAATACCGCTTTAGCGTCATCATTGCGCAGGGAATCGAGGAAATCGAGGTACTGTTGGTCAACGTCTTTGGTGACGTACACGCCGTTGAACACGGAACATTCAAACTGCTGAATATCCGGATTCTCTGCGCGGACGGCTTCGATCAGATCGTTCAGATCCTGGAAGATAAGACCGTCAGCGCCGATGATTTGGCGGATCTCGTCAACTTCGCGGCCATGAGCGATCAGCTCCGTCGCCGTGGGCATATCAATACCATAGACGTTCGGGAAGCGTATTTCCGGTGCCGCAGAGGCCAGGTACACTTTCTTCGCCCCGGCTTCACGCGCCATCTCAATAATTTGTTCAGAGGTGGTCCCGCGCACGATGGAATCGTCTACCAACAGCACGTTCTTATCGCGGAATTCAGCACGGTTGGCATTCAGCTTACGACGCACGGATTTACGACGCAGTTGCTGACCCGGCATGATAAAGGTACGGCCGACGTAACGGTTTTTCACAAAGCCCTGACGGTACGGTTTACCGAGAATCCGGGCAATTTCCAGCGCGATATCGCACGAGGTTTCCGGAATAGGGATCACCACATCGATGTCCAGATCTTCCCACTCACGAGCAATTTTTTCGCCAAGCTTGGTGCCCATATTCACGCGGGCGCTGTAGACGGAAATCTTGTCGATGAACGAATCAGGACGCGCAAAGTAAACGTACTCAAACAGGCACGGATTGCTGACCGGATTATCCGCACACTGACGGGTAAACAAGTTGCCTTTTTCAGTGATATAGACCGCTTCACCCGGCGCAACGTCGCGCAGAAATTCAAAGCCAAGGGTATCCAGCGCCACGCTTTCAGAAGCCACCATATACTCGGTGCGGCCATCACCAATATCGCGTTTACCCAGCACCAACGGACGGATACCGTTAGGGTCGCGGAAGGCAACCATACCGTGGCCGATAATCATCGCTACACAGGCATAGGCACCACGGATCTGGCGGTTCGTCGCGGCGATCGCGGCAAAAATATTGTCCGCTTCCAGCGGGTAGTGGCGGAAGTTATCCAGCTCACTGGCGAAAATATTCAGCAGGATTTCTGAATCGGAAGTGGTGTTGATGTGGCGGCGCTTTTCTTCAAACAGCTTTTTACGCAGCTCATGGGCGTTGGTCAGGTTGCCGTTGTGGGCAAGCGTGATCCCGTACGGTGAGTTGACATAAAAAGGTTGAGCTTCGGAGGCGCTGGAGCTGCCAGCAGTTGGATAACGCACATGACCGATGCCCATATTGCCCTGCAAACGCTGCATATGGCGAGCTTCAAAAATGTCGCTCACCATGCCGTTCGCTTTTCGCAAGCGGAAGCAGTTGTTGGCATCAATGGTGATGATGCCAGCGGCATCCTGGCCACGATGCTGGAGCACCGTTAACGCGTCATAAATCGACTGGTTTACCGGCATAACACCGGCGATACCGACAATACCGCACATACGTCTTTTCCTCGTTCAGCAACGACCCAAAATTTATACTTTGGGCAAGAAACTTGACGAGCTTTGCAGATAGTCAAAGAACCATCTGATGATGAAACTGAACTGCGGGATCAGCTGCGACTTACTCCAGTCTTCACTTTTCGACACACCGGTAAACGTATCGAGAAAGAACAGTATGGCGGCGACGATCAACGCTCCGCGCAAAGCACCGAAGCAGATCCCCAACACCCTGTCGGTACCCGACAGACCTGTTTTCTCCACCAGTTGGCCTATCACAAAGTTAACGATAGCGCCGACGATAAGTGTCGCGATAAACAGTATCGCGATAGCAATCCCATTTCGAACCAGTTCGTCTTCAAAGCCCGTAAACCAGACAGACAGGTAAGTGTAGTAATGGCTGGCGACAAAGAAAGCACAACCCCAAGTCACCAACGATAATGCTTCACGAACAAAGCCACGGATCAGGCTAACCAGACAGGAAAAACCAATCACCGCGATAATGGCGTAATCAATCCAGACCATATATGTCCCACGATTTTACGCCCTGTCGTCCTGTTCGGGGCGCATTCTAACAGAAAAAGAAAACGTTTGCGTAGGGATTTCCTTTCCACGCGTAAATAAAAATGGCGCTGAAAAAATCTTCAACGCCATCTAACTTTTTGCCTCTTTGGGCACTGCCGGATGGCGGTGTAAACACCTTATCCGGCCTACCTAAGCGTAGCGCCGTAGAGCGCAGCGCCATCAGGCAACGTCCCCTTAATTAGGGGTATACCCCATCACGACCCCACTCAAGCCGGAGATCTTCTGCAGTTCGCCAAGCGAATTTTTCAGCTTATCTCTGGAGGCGTCAGGCCCAACGAGAATACGGGTTATTTTACCCTGTACCGGCGTGGACGGGGAAGTAAATACCCGGAAACCCGCACCGCGAAGTTTACCCACGATCTCATTGACCTTGTCCGCATTTTTCAGCGCACCCAGTTGCACAACATACGCTTTGCCGGTCGGTGCCGGCGCTTCTGCGACAACCGGTTTCGGTGCAGGTGCAGGGGCGGCCGGTGTTGGCACTGGCGTCGCAACAACAGGTTGTGGCTTCGGTTTAGGTTTAGGTTGCTCGACCGGCGCAGGAATAGGATCAAACTCCGCGCCGTTAGCCACCGGCAGGCGCGACGGATCCAACGACGGCGCGGCAGCATCGCCCGCACGCACCTCTTCTGCTGCACCTTCCGGCGGCTGCGTCGGCAGCGCCTGCGTGGCAGCAGGCATCATATCCGGTTCATCGCGGTCACCAGGTTTTGGCACCAACGGAATGGCCGCGAACTCATCCTGATAATGTTTTTTCTGCCCGTCAAGCAGCCCGGGAAGCACAATCACCCCGAGCGCAACCAGCACAATTGTGCCGACTAATCGATTCTGAAACTTACTCGCCACCGCTTCTCCCCACGTCTATCACTTCCATGACATGTGCGACAGTGTGAAACGATCCACACACCAACACGGTATCTTCTGGTTTTGCATCTGCCAACGCCGCACGCCATGCCTGCGCCACGCTATCATAGGCCTCACCTGTTCCCAGATGTTCCAGCAGTTGTTCTGCCGTCGCGCCTCGCGGCCCTTCCAGGGGCGCACAATACCACGCGTTTACCACACTTTTCAGCCAGGCCAGCGTACCGGCAATGTCTTTATCATGTAGCATACCGATAACCGCAAGCACGCGCCCGTTTTTCACTAACTTTTTCAGACGCCCGGTCAGATATTCTGCTGCATGAGGGTTATGTGCGACATCAAAAATAACGCGCGGCGATTCGCTCACAATCTGGAAACGCCCTGGTAAAATGGCCTGCTCAATCCCCTCACGAATCGCTTGCTCGCTAACATCAAGTCCGCTTGCCCGTAGCGCAGCCAACGCCGTGGCGGCATTCGGTTGCGGCACCTGAGGTAACGGAAGATGCGTCAGCGTACCGTGACTGTCGGTAAAGGACCAGTCGCTTTCCGTCACCACATAGCGCCAGTCAACGCCACAGCGCTGCAAAATAGCCCCGGTCTCTTGTGCCACATCGGCAATGGTGTAAGGCATTTCCGGTTCACCGACAATAGCCGGTTTTTCAGCGCGGAAGATCCCGGCCTTCTCACGACCAATGCTTTCGCGATCCGGCCCCAGCCAGTCAGTATGGTCAAGTGCAATACTGGTGACTACGGCGACATCAGCATCAACGATATTGGTAGCATCAAGACGCCCGCCCAGGCCGACTTCCAGAATCACCACATCAAGCTTAGCCTGCTTAAACAACCACAGCGCCGACAGCGTACCGTATTCAAAATAGCTCAGCGAAATATCACCGCGTGCGGCTTCAATCTCGGCAAACGAGGCAGTATGGGCAGATTCCGCGAGTTCACGCCCCTGCACGCGAACGCGTTCCGTGTAGCGCACCAGATGAGGAGAACTGTATACCCCGACTTTATATCCCGCCGCGGTCAGTACGGATTCCAGCGTACGGCAGGTTGTACCCTTACCGTTGGTGCCTGCCACCGTGAAAACAAACGGCGCGGGTTTCAGCACACCCAGATTTCGTGCAACCTGGCTGACGCGCTCGAGGCCGAGATCGATGGTTTTACTGTGCAGGTTTTCCAGATAAGAAAGCCACGACGCCAGGGGCGACGCGGCTTGGGGAATACGTTTATTGTCCATGATGCCTGTCAATTCGTCACGTTAATAAAAGCAAAAGGGCAGCGCCAACCGGCCTGCCCTTTTCTACTCGTCGTCTTTCACGTTGCAGGCGCGTTGGCTGTGCTCGCTCCCCCGAATCACTTAGCGGTGTAAGCTCATCGGGAATCACTCACCGTCTTCCTGCGACGCGAAATCCATAGAGTCCGTTATCAGGCCTCTGATTCCTGATCGGGTACCGGAGGTACCACTACGCCTTCAGTCGGCTCATCCGGATTCGGCGCCGGAAGATTCATCAGCTTCGCCAGAACGCTCGCCAGTTTCAGGCGCATTTCCGGACGGCGGACGATCATATCGATAGCGCCTTTTTCAATCAGGAATTCACTGCGCTGGAATCCCGGCGGCAGTTTTTCACGTACGGTTTGCTCGATAACACGTGGACCGGCAAAGCCAATCAGTGCTTTCGGTTCAGCAATGTTGAGGTCGCCCAGCATCGCGAAACTTGCGGAAACACCGCCCATGGTTGGGTCAGTCAGTACAGAGATATACGGTAAACCGCGTTCCTGCATTTTTGCCAGCGCCGCAGAGGTTTTAGCCATCTGCATCAGCGACATCAGCGCTTCCTGCATGCGCGCCCCGCCGGAAGCGGAGAAGCAGATCAGCGGACAATTGTCTTCCAGCGCCTGCTCAACGGCACGAACAAAACGTGCGCCAACCACAGAACCCATGGAGCCGCCCATAAACGCGAACTCGAATGCGGCTGCAACGACCGGCATACCGTGAAGCGTGCCTTTCATTACTACCAGCGCATCTTTTTCGCCGGTTTCTTTCTGCGCAGAAGCCAGTCTGTCTTTGTACTTCTTGGAGTCACGAAACTTCAGCAGGTCTTTCGGCTCAAGCTCGCTACCCAACTCCACAAGAGAACCTTCATCTAACAGGCTATGCAGGCGATTGCGCGCCGACATGCGCATATGATGGTCACACTTCGGACAGACCTCAAGATTACGTTCCAGCTCAGCACGGTATAATACCTGACCGCAGCTATCACACTTGGTCCACACCCCTTCAGGAATGCTTGCCTTGCGGGTGGGAGTAATATTGCTTTTAATTCGTTCAATCCAGCTCATTGGTGACCTTTCTGCCTGAACCTTAGTCAGCTTTGTTATAAGGGGCGCATAATGCCATTTTTGCCCCCAACAGACCATGAATGTTGCACATTAAAACATAACAGCCCGAAACTTTGGACAAAAAAGTGGTCGAACCGCTGAGTTACTTTCTATTTTTGCGCCCTTGATGCTGCGCGTTTGTGACGAATCACTTCGATAACACCAGGCAATACGGAGAGGACGATAATCGCCACAATCAATAATTTCAGGTTTTCCTGCACCACCGGCAGATCGCCAAACAGATAGCCTGCGTAGGTGAACAGTAATACCCACAGCAGCGCGCCCGCTACGTTAAACAGTGCAAAATGACGGTAGGACATGTGTCCCATACCGGCAACAAACGGTGCAAATGTGCGTACGATAGGGACAAAACGCGCCAGAATAATGGTTTTACCGCCATGACGCTCATAGAACGCGTGGGTTTTATCCAGATAGCTGCGACGGAAAATTTTCGAGTTCGGATTGCTGAACAGCCTTTCGCCGAACACCCGACCGATGGTGTAGTTCACCGCATCGCCCACTATTGCCGCCACGATCATTAACGCCACCATCAGATGGACATTTAAATCATTAGTGGGCAATGCAGAAAGCGCGCCTGCGACAAACAGCAGCGAATCTCCCGGCAGAAACGGCGTAACCACCAGTCCGGTTTCACAGAACAGGATCAGAAACAGAATGGCATATACCCAGACACCGTATTCTGCGACCAACTCCGCCAGGTGCACATCAATGTGCAGGATAAAATCAATAAGAAAGTAAATCAGTTCCATAGTATGCCTTTATACGACTCAAATTAGTCCGCCAGAAATAGCGGGCCCATCGGCGGTTTTGGCAGGTCAAACCGGTCGGGGTAATCTACCGCCACCAGATACAAACCTTCCGCTTTCGCCGTTGCCGCTGCCAGCGTTCTGTCCTTCGCCGCTAACAGTTCTGCTATCCAGCTCTCCGGCTGGTTGTGGGCACCTACTTCCATCAGGCTGCCAACAATATTCCTGACCATATGATGTACAAAGGCATTCGCTTTAATATCTACCACCACATAAGGACCATGACGCGTCACGTTAATGTGCATCACGTTACGCCACGGTGTGCGCGACTGGCACTGCACTGCCCGAAACGAGGTGAAATCATTCTCCCCAATCAGGCATTGGGCCGCGCGATGCATACGTTCAGCATCCAACGGCTCATAGTAATGCGTCACGCCTTTACCCAGAACTGCTGGGCGCAACCGATGATTGTAGATGATATAACGGTAGCGGCGCGCCGTGGCGCTAAACCGCGCATGAAAATCATCCGGTACAGCTTTCACCCAACGCACGGCAATGTCACCAGGTAAATTCGCATTTACCCCCAGCGTCCATGCCGCATCTTTACGTTGCGCGGTGGTCTCAAAGTGCACCACCTGGCCCGTACCATGAACGCCAGCATCGGTACGCCCGGCACAAAATACCGTGATGCGTTCATTGGCGACCTGCGAAAGTGCTTTTTCCAGCTTTTCCTGAACGCTGCGAACTTCGTTCTGGCGCTGCCAGCCATAATATTTGCTGCCATCATACTCAATACCCAGCGCAATTTTATGGACGGGCAGCTGTTGCAGGTCAGACATTAGTACATATACTCCTGCACCAGTTTTTCAGCGATTTTCACCGCCATCAACGCGCCGCCAAAGCGTACGTTGTCTGCTACAGACCAAAACTGTACCTGTTCTGGCATACCGTAATCATTGTGCACGCAGCCTACCGAAAGATGTGGGCTACCCGACGCATCGCTGACCTGGGTTGGGAAATCGGTCGCTTCCGACAGCACAATGTCCTCACCGCGCTCAAACGCATCGCGCGCTTCTTCTGCTGCCAGCGGACGTAATGCTTCAAAGCTCACCATTTGCGCATGACCGTAGAACACCGGCGACTGTACGATGCTGGCGGAGATCATCAGCCCCTCGTCCTGCATGATTTTACGCACTTCATCAACGATACGACGCTCTTCACGCACACTGCCTTCGCGGTCTGGCAGCAACGGCAGCATGTTGAACGCCAGTTGACGGCCAAAGAAATCGTCGTCATCAATCGGAATACCGTTGAGCAGTTTCGCACTTTGCCCGGCCAGCGCATCTACCGCTTTTTTGCCATGAGCGGAAGCTGAAATAATATTGGTCACCGTAATACGCGAAAGGCCACCGTCGTCAATCAACGGTTTCAATGCAGACAACAGTTGGCTGGTCAGGCTGCCAGGGACCGCAATCACGTTGCGGTTGCGGTAATCTGCCAGTACGAACGGGTTCACGTCCGGTACCACCAGCGGGACGTCCGGCTCAAGCGCAAACAAACCGCTGCTGTCAATCACCAGGCAACCCGCATTGGTGGCTTCTTCTACCCAAGCTGCGGTGGCTTCCACGCCCGCAACAAAAAAGGCCAGCTGCGCTTGAGTCCAGTCAAAGTCAGCGACGTCCTGGACAATGATTGATTTACCGTTAAAACGCAGGTGCTCACCCGCGCTTTCATTACGAGCCAGCGCATAGATCTCACCGACCGGGAACTGGCGTTCCGCCAGCGTGTCGAGCAGGGCTTCGCCTACGGCGCCCGTTGCGCCCAGAATGGCAATATTCCAGCCTTCAGACATGGTGATTTACTCCAGAAATACGTAAGCGTCCCTGTCGTATTATTCGACAGGGAGCATTAAGAAGACATTAATGTGCCGGGTGATGAACGGCGTTAAAACCCAGCTTACACAACAAGGTAGCGGCAGCGGCGTCGTCACACATGACGTACAAAGACGACCATTCACGGCGCTCAAGGTAATTTTTACGCAGTTTATCAAACTCACCCGGAATTCCAGCGACTTTACGCAGCGGCGCATCGTCGCGGCGCACATCATACACTAAATGTACCAGCCTTTTCAGCGTTGGCTGATCCAACGGGCCATGCAACGTGATGCGTCCAAATTCCGGGGCAGGTAACAGGGTGCTCAGTGCAACGTGCTGTTCGCGGCCAATAAACTTGCTATAGGCCTCAAAGACCTGCGTGGTTCCCCGAGCCTTCCCTTCAAGGGTGTATCCTGCAATATGCGCCGTACCGATATCCGCTTTCTCGAGCAACGCGACATTCAGGTCCGGCTCGCCCTCCCAGACATCCAACACCACGCTCAGATGTTGCCCGGCATTAAGGCGGGACAGCAACGCGGTATTGTCGATGACCGGCCCACGGCAGGCGTTAATCAGGATGGTGCCCGGCTTCAGTCGGCCAATTAGTGCTTCATCAGCCAAATGCAGAGTCTTGTACGGACCGTCTTTAAACAGCGGCGTATGGAAAGTCAGTACATCGGCGTGCTCAACCAGTTCGTTCAGCGAGCGGAAATCGCCCTCGTCTCCCCGGTCAGCACGCGGCGGATCGCAAAGTAACGTGCGGATCCCTAATGCTTCCAGTCGCGCCTGCAAACGCGCGCCCACATTGCCGACACCAACAATACCCACGGTGCGATCGGCTAACGCAAAACCATCGCGCTCCGCCAGCATCAGCAGTGCTGAAAAGACATACTCGACAACCGCAATCGCATTGCAACCGGGCGCGGCGGAGAAGCCAATATCTGACTGTGCAAGCCAGGCTTCATCCACATGGTCAGTGCCCGCAGTTGCCGTCCCGACAAACTTAACCGGTTTTCCGCCAAGCAGTGCTTCATTGACCTTCGTCACCGAGCGCACCATTAAGGCGTCCGCATCATCCAGTTCTGCGACGGGAATCGGACGACCGGGAACCGCTTTTACCTCCCCCAAACGACTGAACAGTTCGCGGGCATAGGGCATATTTTCATCAACGAGGATTTTCACGTCTTTCGCACCTGTTTGAGAACGAGAGTTAACCGGGCAAGTGTGCCATAATCTCGCCGCCAGGCATACTGCGAGACCTGGCTAGCACAGTTTTAAGGAACAGAGATGATGCAGCCCATTTCAGGTACGCCCGCGCGCCCTCCCGGTGAAGGCCAAAACGCCCCTTCCGTTGCGGGTGAACAACCGTTATCCACGCAACAACGTACCGTGCTGGAACGACTGATTACCCGTCTGATTTCACTTACCCAACAGCAGAGCGCTGAGGTGTGGGCCGGAATGAAGCACGATCTGGGCGTCAAAAGTGATACGCCGTTACAGTCACGTCACTTTCCTGCTGCAGAACAAAACCTGACCCAACGACTTGGGGTTGCTCAACAAAAGCATGTCAATCGTCAGGTGCTGGCGCAGCTTACGGAACTGCTGAGTCAGGGGAATAATCGTCAGGCAGTGAGCGATTTTATCCGTCAACAGTACGGACAAACGGCACTCAGTCAACTCACGCCCGATCAGTTGAAAAATGTGCTGACGCTATTGCAGCAGGGGCAGCTTTCTATTCCGCAGCCGCAGCAACGCCCGGCAACCGCTCGCCCTCTGCTACCCGCCGAGCACAACACGCTGAATCAACTGGTTACAAAAGTAGCGGCCGCTACAGGAGAATCCGGCAAGCTGATCTGGCAGTCGATGCTGGAACTGTCTGGGGTAAAAAGCGGTGAGCTGATCCCGGCAAAACAGTTTACGCACCTGGTCACCTGGCTACAGGCACGCCAGACGCTGAGCCTGCAAAATGCCCCGACGTTGCAAACGTTGCAGGCGGCGCTCAAGCAGCCGTTAGAGCCAAATGAACTTGTGGCCATCAAGGACTACGCGCAGCAAACGTATCAGATCCAACCGCAAACGATTCTTACCACCGTGCAGATACAGGATTTGCTCAATCAAATCTTCCTGCGCCGCGTTGAGCGTGACCGGGAGCAGGAATTAAGCGATCCGCGCCACCTCCAGCCGATTTACAGCCCGTTCACGCCAGTGATTGAAACCGTTAAATCACTGTCGGCGCGACCGGGACTGCTATTTGCGGCGCTACTGGTTGTGTTAGCTATATTCTGGCTCGTCGTTTAGCTTTTGCGCAACGTCAGCAGCGTCACAACAATCCCCACCACCGCGGAAATCGCCCCGGCAAGGAATACCGAGGAATAGCCGTACGCGGTGGCCAGAACACCCGCGACAGGACCGCTTACGCCGTAGGAGATATCCTGAAATGCGGCGTAACCACCGAGTGCAGTACCGCGTACCTGTGCAGGAACGCGCTTCACCACCTCCACGCCCAGCGCCGGGAAGATCAGCGAGCATCCGGCCCCGGTTAATGCTGCACCCAGCAGCGCAATCCAGGCCGTTGGCGCCTGCCAGAGCAGCAGCAGCCCCACGGTTTCAACCAACAAAGAAACCACCGCCACCTTCACGCCGCCAAACCGATCCGGCATCCAGCCAAATAGAATGCGCATGAGCACAAACGCACCGCCGAACGCGGTCAGGGTAAAACCTGCCATCGTCCAGCCGTTGCTGACAAAATAGAGCGAAATAAACGTGCCGATCACCGCAAACCCCACGCCCTGCAGCGCTAACCCCAGCCCCGGTTTCCAGATAAGCCCAACCACGCTCCATAGCGAAGGACGTTCCCCCGCATGGGCGGGCACTTTACGCACGGTGCCGTTGAATGCCCATGCCAGCAGCGGCAATGCAACGGTGGCCGCCGCCAGCGCTGCAAAGCCAAAATGGCTGTGGATCAGCAGACCCAACGGCGCACCGGCCGCCAGGGCGCCGTAAATCGCCATCCCATTCCACGACATCACCTTGCCGGAACGCGTTGGCCCAACCAGCCCCAATCCCCAGGTCAGGGTGCCGGTCAACAACTGACTTTCGCCAAAGCCGAGGATCAGACGTCCGACAATCAACAACGCAAACTTTACTGGAACGGAAACGGGTAAAAGTGCCGCTAATAGCCACGCGACTCCCGCCAGTGCACAGGCCAACATCCCCTGCAGCGCCGAACGTTTGGCACCGTATTGATCGGCTAAGCGCCCGGCGTAGCCACGTGTTAAGACCGTTGCCAGAAACTGGATGCCCACGGCAATGCCGACCATGGTGTTGCCATAGCCTAGCTCCTGGTGCACAAACAGTGGGATGACGGGTAAAGGTAGCCCGACCGTCATATAGGTCAGGAAAACGGCAAAAGCGATACGAAACAGCGACACATTCGCCGACGGTGTTTTTTCTTGTTGGGTTACTGCTGTCATGCGTTACTCCAGAATGCAGAGTAAGGCGAGGAATGCCCACGCCCCCCTCTACCTGACGATCAGGATTAAGGTGCGTTGGATAACGTTAAA
Organism: Citrobacter sp. KH_055_1; assembly: GCF_057838705.1. Taxonomy (NCBI): domain Bacteria; kingdom Pseudomonadati; phylum Pseudomonadota; class Gammaproteobacteria; order Enterobacterales; family Enterobacteriaceae; genus Citrobacter; species Citrobacter sp. KH_055_1. The sequence goes on along the minus strand of NZ_CM174473.1, from coordinate 1,504,759 downwards.
CGCTTACGCATTATCATGAGGATAATGTTGAACCTGGAGTCTGCCTGTAAACCAGATTAATTGTCAACGATATAAAAAAGGGGAGCCAGGCGGCTCCCCTTACTGTATAGCATGGACCGGATAACAAATCCGGCCTGTTCTGATCTCTTACGCTTTCAGCTTACGCATAACCAGCGTGGCATTCGTGCCGCCAAAGCCGAAGCTGTTGGACATGACGGTCGTCAGCGCTTTTTCAGTCGGTTCGGTCACGATGTTCAGACCCGCCGCCTGCTCGTCCATCTCTTCGATGTTGATGCTTGGTGCGATAAAGCCGTGTTCCAGCATCAGCAGGGAGTAGATAGCTTCCTGCACGCCAGCCGCGCCCAGAGAGTGACCAGTCATCGCTTTGGTTGCGGAGATCGCCGGGCTGTTGTCGCCGAAGACTTCACGGATAGCGCCCAGTTCTTTCACGTCGCCTACCGGAGTAGAGGTACCGTGGGAGTTCAGGTAGTCGATTGGCGTATCTACGCCGTTCATCGCCATCTGCATGCAACGCACTGCGCCTTCACCTGATGGAGCCACCATGTCTGCGCCATCGGACGTTGCGCCGTAGCCAACGATTTCAGCATAGATATGCGCGCCACGTGCCAGAGCGTGTTCCAGCTCTTCAACCACAACCATACCGCCGCCGCCTGCGATAACGAAACCGTCACGGTTCGCATCATAAGTACGGGATGCTTTTTCCGGGCAGTCGTTATATTTGGTAGACAGTGCGCCCATGGCGTCGAACTCACAGGCCATTTCCCAGCACAGCTCTTCGCCGCCGCCAGCAAAAACGATATCCTGTTTGCCCAACTGAATCTGCTCAACCGCATTACCGATACAGTGCGAAGATGTCGCACAGGCGGAGCTGATGGAGTAGTTCACACCGTGGATTTTAAACGGGGTTGCGAGGCAGGCAGACACACCTGAGCCCATCGCTTTTGTGACCACATACGGGCCAACCGCTTTCAGGCCACGCGGGCTACGCATTGCGTCAGCGCCGAACACCTGAAAACGTGGGGAGCCGCCGCCGGAACCTGCAATCAGGCCAACGCGCGGGTTATTCTGGTAAACTTCTGCAGAGAGGCCGGCGTCAGCCACTGCCTGCTCCATAGAAAGGAATGCATAGATGGATGCGTCGCTCATAAAGCGCACAACTTTACGGTCAATGAGTCCAGTGGTATCCAGTTTTACGTTGCCCCAAACGTGGCTACGCATGCCGGAGTCCTTCAGCTCCTGAGAGAAAGTGATCCCTGAACGTCCTTCACGCAGAGATGCCAGGACTTCCTGCTGGTTATTACCGATGCTGGAAACGATGCCCAAGCCAGTAATCACTGCACGTTTCATTCAATACCTCTGTAAGTCGCACTATTTTAAAGTTTCGAGTGGCACAATAGCGTACACTTGTACGCCGAACAAGTCCGATCAGCCATTTTATGTGGAAATTTGCGCACTCAGGCACTCATCGTTAAGATCGAGACACAGCAAGCCAGACGAGTAACTTACGTGAAACAATACGCGATACAACCTGCCAACCTCGAATTCAACGCTGAGGGTACACCTGTTTCCCGAGATTTTGACGATGTCTATTTTTCTAACGATAACGGGCTGGAAGAGACGCGTTATGTCTTTCTCGGCGGCAATCATCTCGCGGACCGATTTCCCACCCATTCACGCCAGTTATTCATAGTGGCGGAAAGTGGTTTTGGCACTGGGCTAAACTTCCTCACCCTCTGGCAGGCATTTACGACTTTTCGCACTGCGCACCCTGACGCTACCCTGAAAAGATTACATTTCATCAGTTTTGAAAAATTTCCGCTGACGCGTGACGACCTGAAGTTGGCCCATCAGCATTGGCCGGAACTGGCTCCGTGGGCTGAGCCATTACAGGCTCAGTGGCCGCTACCGTTAGCAGGTTGTCATCGACTGCTGTTGGATGAAGGTCGGGTTACGCTGGATTTGTGGTTCGGCGATATTAACGACCTCACCAGTAAGTTGGATGAATCCCTGAACCAGCAGGTCGACGCCTGGTTCCTTGACGGTTTCGCGCCGGCAAAAAATCCCGATATGTGGACGCCAACGCTGTTTAACGCCATGGCCCGGCTGGCCCGTCCGGGCGGCACGCTGGCAACCTTCACCTCCGCAGGTTTTGTCCGGCGGGGCTTGCAGGACGCCGGTTTTACAATGCAGAAATGCAAAGGCTTTGGGCGCAAACGTGAAATGCTGTGCGGCGTGATGGAACAACACCTCACGTTCCCGTCACCCGCACCGTGGTTCTCACGCGCCAGCACGGAAAAACGGGAAGCGGCTATTATCGGGGGCGGTATTGCCAGCGCACTGCTGTCGCTGGCTCTCTTACGTCGTGGCTGGCAGGTAACGCTGTATTGCGCTGACGATAAGCCTGCGCAGGGCGCATCCGGTAATCGTCAGGGCGCACTTTACCCTTTACTCAGTAAACATGACGCCGCCATTAATCTCTTTTTCCCCACCGCATTTACCTTTGCCCGACGTCTGTATGACGCCCTGCCGGTGGATTTTGCCCACGACTGGTGCGGCGTAACGCAACTTGGTTGGGATGAAAAAAGCCAACAGAAAATCACCCAGATGCTGTCGCTTGCCTTACCCGACGACCTCGCGCTGGCCGTTGATGCTGAGCAGGTTCTGCAAACAACCGGCGTCGCAACCAACTGCGGCGGGATTCAGTATCCTGGCGGAGGATGGCTGTGTCCGGCGCAGCTCACCGCCGCCGTACTGGATTACGCCACGACGCTGGGATTACGCACCCATTACCAACATACACTGGCATCACTTGTACAGCAGGAAAACAGCTGGCAGCTTCAGTTTGCGACTGGTGAAACCGTCGAACACGAGGTAGTGGTGCTGGCGAATGGTCATCGCATAAATCGCTTTGATCAGACCCAACCGTTACCGGTTTATTCTGTCGGCGGTCAGGTGAGCCATATCCCCACCACGCCTGCACTGTCGGTCCTACGTCAGGTGTTGTGTTACGACGGCTATCTCACGCCGCAAAATCCGGCCAATCAGCATCATTGCATCGGTGCGAGCTATCGTCGTGGTGAGGAAGAGACAACGTATCGCGAGGAGGATCAGCAGCAAAACCGCCAGCGTTTACTCGACTGCTTCCCGCATACCGCATGGGTAAAAGAGGTGGATGTCAGTGGGCAATCGGCACGCTGTGGCGTTCGCTGCGCCACCCGCGATCACTTACCGATGGTCGGCAATGTGCCGGACTATGAGGCAACGCTCAGTCAGTACGCCAATCTGTCAGAACACAAAGAGACCGCCGCGCGCGCACCGGTTTACCGTGACGTCTTTATGCTGGGCGCGCTGGGCTCGCGCGGACTGTGTTCCGCCCCGCTGTGTGCAGAGATCCTGGCCACGCAAATGAGTAATGAACCCATCCCAATGGATGCAGAAACCCTTGCCGCGTTAAATCCGAACCGATTATGGGTGAGAAAATTAGTGAAGGGAAAAGCGGTAAAATCCTGAGGTCATCATTGCGGGCCGCATGAGTCGTTAACGGCATCCGGCCCGCAAGGCAATTATTGTTGTGTCGCCTTCTGGAACAACGTGTCCCACATCTCTTTTACTAACGCCTGGTCACGCGGCGAAAGTTCACCCGCGCTGATGGCTTTTTCCAGGCTGCTGGTAACATTGGCGTACAGTGCCTCAGCGGAATGGTCGTCGCCGCCGTCCAGTTCTGCCACAGCCAGCGTCAAGTGTCCACGCAAGTACCCACTGGCAAACAGCTCATCATCGCTGGCATGTTCTACCATATCGTCGATTAGTACCAGAATGCGTGATTCAAACTCCGCGATCATCTTATTTCCTCATTGTAAACGTGGCAGCCGCTTCAGTTGAGCGCTTCGGGCCACGGGAATTGTTCCGCCTTAAGTTCAGGCGTGTGATAATAATTCTGTAACGCACGAATAAAACGCGCCGGACGTTCAGGAATGCCGTTTTCCAGATACGCCATCACCTGAGCATGAACACGGCGCTGGAACACCACGCGATCCGGTTCAAAGTCCCCTTCCAGGTTGTCGCAGCTAACGTTAAACGGATAGCCCGCCGCCATGCAGAACAGCCAGTCAAATGCCTGGGGCTTCACTTCCACGTCTTCAAACTGACATTGTGTTTTAGCGTCACGCCCGTCCGGGCAGTACCAGTAACCAAAGTCGACCAGTTCACGGCGCGCTTTACCGGCAATGCACCAGTGTGAAATTTCATGTAGTGCACTGGCGTAGTAGCCATGGGCAAAAACGATCCGGTGATACGGCAATTCTGTATCTGCAGGAAGGTAGATCGGTTCGTCATCGCCTTTAATCAGACGGGTATTAAATTCATCGGCAAAGCAGCCGTTAAAAATATCAATTAACTGTTCATAGTGATGGGTCGTATTCATTAGTTCATCCCCAGCCAGTGGAGAATCTCCTGTCCATGATTATCATAAAGTAGCTTGGCGCTCATCACTGCGGAGACAATGACGATCATTGGCCGAATCAGTTTTTGTCCTTTGCTGAGGACCAGTCGTGACCCCATTCGTGCGCCAATAAATTGGCCGATGAGCATCACAAAACCGGTGGCCCAAATCACTTTGCCCCCCAGCGCGAACAGCAGCAGCCCGCCGATATTCGAGGTGGCATTCAAGACTTTGGCGTGCGCCGTGGATTTCGCCAGGTTGTAACCGCACAGCATGACAAAGGCCAGCGCGTAAAACGATCCGGCTGCCGGGCCAAAAAAGCCATCGTAAAAACCGACGCAGCCCCCGGCGACCAGCGCAAAAGGCAGGCCGTACAGCCGACGCTGTCGGTCTTCTTCACCCAGCTTAGGCATTAACAGAAAGTAGAGACCGATACAGATAACCAGAATCGGCAGGATCTGGCGCAAAATGTCCGACTGCACATGCTGGACCAGCAGCGCGCCGCTCATTGAGCCGATGAAGGTCATGGCGATATTAAGCTTCTGGTCGGCCAGGTTCACCACGCCACGGCGGATAAAATAGAGCGAAGCGGAGATGGACCCTCCGCAGGCTTGCAGTTTATTCGTTGCCAGCGCCTGAGCTGGCGGCATGCCTGCTGCCATCAGCGCAGGAATGGTGAGTAAACCGCCGCCACCCGCCAGGGAATCAATAAATCCCGCCAGAATGGCCACAAAAAAAAGAACGCCCAACAGCAGCGGAGACACCATAAACAGATCGGCAAAATTATCCATTAAAGTACATGCTCATCCAGTAGCGCCTGGCAGGAAGGCGGCAACGGAGGCGGTGTCTTCTTCTCAGGCTTAGTGGTTCCCGGTTTAGGAGGTTCGAACCAGCTTTGCAGCTCCGCGCCACAGCCATCACCCGGTGGAGGTAACGGTTGATCTTCGCACTCAAGACTGTCGGCAGGACAACGTAACCGGACATGCATATGTGCACGGTGTTGGAACCATGGCCGCACTTTACGTAACCAGTCCCTGTCGCTCCCTGCATCCAGACAAAGTTGCTGTTTAATTGCCGGATTCACGAAAATACGCGTTACATCATTATCTTTTGCCGCCAGCCTGATCAGACTGAAAATCTCCGGCTTCCACAGTGACGGTACGACACGTTTGCCATCCTGAGCGACCAGATCCAGCGCCTGTGGTCGCAGCAGTTGCGACTGCGTCCAGCGCGTCTTTGGCAGTTGCAGGAAAATATCGACATCCAGCCCCGTCTGGTGGCTGGCGTGTCCGCCGTTGAAACGTCCACCGGCCGGCATACCCATATCGCCGATTAACACCGTCCCCAGTCCCAGATTATTGGCCTGGGTACTCAGACGCTGGATGAACGTCACCAGGTCAGGATGACCAAAATAGCGACGTTGATCGGTGCGCATCACCTGATAGTGTTCGGACTGTACGGGCAGCGTATCTGCCCCCACAATGCAGCCATTGGAAAACGCGCCGATAGACTGCGCGCTACCTGCCACCGGGTGGGTAATTTTCTGCCAGGGCGTCGCCGCCAGGCAGGCCGAACTGGCAAACAGTGCCAGCGCCGCAAGTGCCGTTTTTTTCATTTCTTACCAGCGTGGAATGTCAGTCTTTACATCCGCATTCTGCGCCCGCTGACGCAGCAGGTGATCCATCAGCACAATCGCCAGCATGGCTTCTGCGATCGGCACCGCGCGGATCCCAACGCACGGATCGTGACGTCCTTTGGTTATCATCTCGACTTCTTCGCCAAAGCGGTTAATAGTGCGCCCGGGAACGGTAATACTGGAAGTCGGTTTCAGCGCCATATGTGCAACAATTTGTTGCCCGCTGCTGATGCCCCCCAGAATGCCGCCAGCATGGTTACTCTGGAAACCCTCTTTGGTGATTTCATCACGGTTCTGACTACCGCGCAACGCAACAACGTCGAAGCCGTCGCCAATCTCCACGCCTTTCACCGCATTAATGCTCATCAACGCATGGGCGATGTCAGCATCCAGACGGTCAAAAACAGGTTCGCCGAGACCGGCCGGTACACCGCTTGCAACCACGGTCACTTTTGCACCGATGGAGTCACCCTCTTTCTTGAGTGCACGCATCAGTTCATCCAGCGCGGTGATTTTGTCCGGATCCGGGCAAAAGAACGGGTTTTGTTCGACCTGAGACCAGTCTTTAATTTCCAGCGGTATATTGCCCATTTGGGTCAGGCATCCGCGGATTTCGACGCCGAATTTTTCCGCCAGGTATTTTTTGGCAATCGCCCCGGCCGCCACGCGCATTGCCGTTTCGCGCGCGGACGAACGCCCGCCGCCACGGTAGTCACGCACGCCGTATTTCTGCTCGTAGGTGTAGTCGGCATGGCCTGGACGAAAAACATCCTTAATGGCGCCGTAATCCTGCGAACGCTGATCGGTATTTTCAATCAACAGGCCAATACTGGTGCCGGTGGTGACGCCGTCAAACACGCCGGAAAGGATTTTCACCTGATCCGGCTCGCGACGCTGCGTGGTGTAACGCGAGGTTCCCGGACGACGTCTGTCGAGATCGTGCTGCAGATCAGCTTCTGTCAGCGGAATACCCGGCGGAACACCATCAACGATACAGCCGAGCGCCAGCCCGTGTGATTCACCGAAGGTCGTTACGCGAAAGAGTTGTCCAATTGTGTTTCCTGCCATCACCGCTCCGTTATCGTTGTTGTGTGTGCGCGTGTCGTTAATCTTTATAGATGCTGAAATGTTCACGAGCGGCAATCAGCTGCGCTTTGGTCAGCATGAATACGCCATCACCGCCGTTGTCGAATTCCAGCCACGTAAACGGCACGTCCGGATATTGTTCCATCAGATGTACCATGCTGTTACCGACTTCACAAATCAGAATACCGTTGTCTGACAGGTAGTCCGGCGCATTGCCAAGAATGCGACGGGTCAGCTTCAGCCCATCACTTCCGGACGCCAGGCCCAGCTCAGGTTCGTGGCGATACTCATTAGGCAGATCGGACATATCTTCCGCATCCACATACGGCGGGTTGGTCACAATCAGGTCATACTGTACTTTCAGCAGGTCACGGAACAGATCGGAGCGGATCGGCGTCACGTGATTGATCAGACCATGCTCTTCAATATTGTGCTCGGTCACCGCCAGGGCGTCAGTGGAAATATCCACCGCGTCCACTTCGGCTTCCGGGAAGGCATACGCGCAGGCAATAGCAATACAGCCGCTGCCGGTACACATATCGAGAATGTGCTGCGGCTGCTCGCTGATAAGACCGGCAAAGCGATTATTGATCAGCTCGGCAATCGGTGAGCGCGGCACCAGCACGCGTTCATCAACATAGAATTCGTGACCGCAGAACCAGGCTTTGTTGGTCAGGTAGGCAACCGGGATACGCTCGTTAACGCGGCGAATTACGCGCTCAACAATACGGTGGCGTTCGCTGGAGGTCAGGCGCGCAGTGCGCATATCTTCAGGAATATCCAGCGGCAGGTAGAGTGACGGCAGCACCAGTTGTACCGCCTCATCCCATGGGTTATCCGTCCCGTGACCATACCAGATATTCGCCGCGCTAAAACGGCTGACCGCCCAACGCAACATGTCCTGAATGGTATGCAGTTCACTCACTGCTTCATCAACGAAAATTTTATCCACGTATTCCTCCAGGGCATGCTCGTATTAAATTCGGCGGCTAGTTTGCCACGAAGACGGCGATAAATCAGCATTCACGCCGAGCCTGAGCGCGAAAATTGCGTTTTAAGCGATCGGATGCCCATCGAGTCGGGTTAAACTAACGGAAAATAAAAGATGAGACGCTCAAATGAAAAAGAAAACATCGCTCAGCGAGGAGGATCAGACGCTGTTTCGCCAGTTGATGACCGGCACTCGTCAAATTAAGCAGGACACGATTGTCCATCGACCACCGCGTAAAAAAATCACCGAGGTGCCGGTTAAAAGGCTGTTGCAGGAACAGGCTGATGCCAGCCACTATTTCTCTGATGAGTTTCAGCCGCTGTTGAACACAGAGGGTCCGGTCAGATATCTGCGGGCCGACGTCAGCCACTTTGAACTGAAGAAAATGCGCCGTGGTGACTACTCCCCGGAACTGTTTCTTGATTTACACGGGCTGACGCAACAGCAGGCTAAACAGGAACTCGGGGCGCTGATTGCCGCCTGTCGTCGTGAACACGTCTTCTGCGCCTGCGTCATGCACGGCCACGGAAAGCACATTCTGAAACAGCAAACGCCGCTTTGGCTGGCGCAACATCCGCACGTGATGGCTTTTCATCAGGCGCCTAAAGAGTACGGCGGCGACGCCGCGCTGCTGGTGCTGATTGAAGTGGAAGAGTGGTTACCGCCCGAACTTCCCTGAGGACGGAAAACAAAAAGAGCCGCAGTTGCGGCTCTTTTTATTGCAGGCTCATGTCAAAGACACTTTACCGGATGGCTGCGCTCGCGCTTGATCCGGCCAACGAAACGACTATATCGCTTTCGCCATCTTCAGATTACACGGGCTCATCTGCCAGTTGAAAACGCCCTTTCCGCTCTCATCAAGCGTGACGCTGGCAATCGCAGATGTGGTAAACATCGGCGGCGTTTCACCCGGACACAGCTCGGACACCAGATATCCCACCAAAGGCAGGTGAGAAATGACCAGCGCCGTAGCGACACCTTCATTGGCCAGTGCCTGTAAATAGGCGCTGACCAGACCGACATCGCCGCAGGGAGTCAGCTCCGGCAAAACATCCACACCGGTTGGTAGGTTCATACATTCCCCGACCACATCCAGCGTTTGTTCGGCTCGCAGGAACGGGCTCACCAGAACACGTTCGATATCCACTTTTTGACCTTTCAGCCAGTTCGCCATCAGGCGAGATTCGTCACAACCGCAGGAGGTTAAGGGACGAACCGAATCACTGGCGGCATCGAGGGCCGCGTCGCCGTGACGCATGATAAAAACTTGCATATTGCACCGCTTTTGTTAACCAGAAACACCAACACCTTTAGCCAACGCCCCTATTGGCGAGGGTAAATGTGTGGTGGCCGGCATTGTGCCTTATCCATTCACCGAATGAAACGCTGTTTTTTACCTTAATGGCGTAAGTATAGTCAATCTCTGTTTACATTTTGAGCTTAACTCGTACATTCGGTGCGGATTCATCTTACCTTTGACCTCATGAATTCAGGTCAGTTTCCCCGTGCTTCCAGAAACTCTCTCCGCGTTCCGCCATCTGCAGTAACGGTTCACACGGCGTAAACCGGGAACCATACTGTGTAGTCAGTCGTTGCAGAACCGCAACCACTTCACCCGCCCCGAGGGAGTCCATATACCGGAACGGGCCGCCGAGGAATGGCGGAAAACCAATACCAAACACAGCGCCGATGTCACCATCGCGTGCGCTGCGGATAATCTTCTCATCGAAACAGCGTGCCGCTTCGTTGAGCATTAACATGACACACCGCTCTGCAATCTGCGGGCCAATGAGTTTGCTCTGCCCATGGACGCCAATAAGCGTATAAATTGCAGGGTCGACCTGTTTTTTGCTTTTACGCCCTTTCGCACCATAAAGATAGAAACCCCGACCATTTTTTCTACCTTTGCGATCATCATTCAAAATTGAAGCAACAACATTTGCAGGTGCGCTAAAACGTTCACCGTAAGCGGCTTCCAGTACAGGTATAATTTTAGTGCCTGTATCAATTCCGACCTCATCCAAAAGTTGGATTGGCCCTACCGGAAAACCAAACTTTACCAGCGCAGCATCAATCTGCTCAACGCGCTCGCCCTCGGTCAATAAGCGGATAGCTTCGTTGATGTACGGAGCAAGAATGCGATTTACATAGAACCCGGCCTTATCCTGCACCACAATCGGCGTTTTCCCCTGTTTTTTCGCCAGTTTAACCGTGGTGGCAATAGTGCGTTCAGACGTAGTTGTATGAGGAATAACTTCCACTAGCGGCATTTTTTCTACCGGACTAAAGAAGTGCAAACCAATGACCTGCTCAGGTCGCGCCGCATTGGCCGCAATGTCGCCAATGGGTAGAGATGAGGTGTTGGAGGCAAAAATGGTATGAGGCGCACAATTGTGCTCAACATCTGCCACCATCTGTTGTTTCAACGCCAGATCTTCAAACACCGCCTCAATTACCAGATCTCGATGCGCAAAACCGCGAAAATCGGTGGTGCCTGAAATCAGCGCCAGCTGTTTGTCACGCTCGCCGGCTTTGAGATGGCGGCGGCGAACTTTTGTTTCAAGCTGATCCCAACTGTATTTCAGCGCGTGGTTGATTCCCTTAGCATTGATATCTTTGATACGCACCGGCAAGCCGCCTTTGCAGGCCGTCACGTAGGCAATCCCCCCGCCCATCAGCCCCCCGCCCAGAACCCCGACGCTGTTTAGCGGACCGGGTTGTACCTCGCTACCGGGATCTTTTTTCACGTCGGTGTTTGCAAAAAAGACGTTACGCAGAGCCTGAGACTGCGCCGTCATCGCCAGCTCACCAAACGCGCGGGCTTCGGCGTCATAGCCGCTGCTGCTGCCCTGCGCCAGACCAGTCTCGATCACCTCAAGAATACGGTGGGTTGCGGGGTAATTTCCCTGCGTTTTCTGTGCGGTCTTTTTACCGACCATACGGAACAGCAGCGCCCGCCCCAGCGGTCCGGCCAGAATGCGTTCCCGTACCGGCAGGCTATGGTGTACCGAACTCTCCTTTTTAGCCAGTTCCACCGCCGCTTCCAGCAAAATGGTCTGCGGCACAACCTCGTCCACCAACCCCACTTTCAGCGCCTGTTTAGCGCGTAGTTGTTTGCCGGTCAGGATCATGTCCAGCGCAGTGCTAACGCCAATCAGACGGGGCAACCGCTGCGTGCCGCCAGAGCCGGGTAACAGACCAAGCTGTACTTCCGGCAGGCCCAGCACGGTTTTAACGTCATCAGTACAAATACGGCTATGACACGCCAGCGCCATCTCCAGACCGCCGCCCAGACAGGCACCGTGAATGGCAGCGATAACCGGGATCGGCAACGCATTAATTTCCGCCATCATCTGTTGCCCCTGACGAGCCAGGGTTTCGGCTTCCTGCGCACTGCGGCAGTTGCCGATCATATTGATATCCGCCCCGGCGATGAAATTATCCGGCTTCGCCGAAATAAACACCACGCCACGCAGATCTTTGTTATCGCGAATTTGTTTCAAAATAGCCCGCACCTGAGAAGCAAACTCTGCTTTCAGGGTATTCATTTTCTCTCCGGGCACATTAATGGAGACCACCGCCACGTTATCCAGACGCACGTGTAGCGTAAAAGCCGATGCCATTTCCATTATTCCGCCTCCAGAACCATTGCCGCACCCAGACCACCCGCCGCACACGCGGTGACCAAACCAAACCCACCACCACGACGCCGTAATTCATGCAGCGTTTGGGTGATCATGCGCGCGCCGGTCGCGGCGAAAGGGTGTCCGTAGGCAATCGAACCGCCCAGCACGTTAAATTTGCTGTCATCCACTTCGCCAGTGGCATGTGCCCTACCCAGAACGTCACGAGCAAAACGTTCGCTGCCAAGCAGTTGAATATTCGCCAGCGTCTGCGCGGCAAAGGCTTCATGCATATCAATCAGCGTGAGGTCGGCCAGAGTCAGGCCCGCGCGCTCCAGAGCCAGCGGCGTCGACCACGCCGGGCCCAGCAGCATATCCTGCCAGACGTCGATGGCAGTAAACGCAAAACTGCGTAGATAGCCCAGCGGCACCAGTCCCAGCTCTTTCGCACGGGACTCCGTCATCAAAACCACCGCAGCGGCGCCGTCGGTCAACGGTGTACTGTTTGCCGCCGTGACGGTGCCGTGTTTACGGTCAAACGCCGGGCGCAGTTTGGCGTAATCCGCCAGCGTAGAGTTTCCGCGAATATTGTTATCTTCTGAGAAGGGATCTTTAAACGGCGGAGCATAGGTGGTCATCACCTCGTCTGCCAGTTTGCCTTCGGCCCAGGCCTGAGCGGCTCGCTGATGCGAACGGTACGCCAGAGCATCCTGCTGCTCACGCGTGATGCCGTAGGTTTTCGCCATTTGCTCTGCCGTATCCCCCATACGTAAGCCGGTGGAATACTCAGCAACTGCAGGTGGGACCGGCATCAGGTCGCGCAAACGCAGTCGGGAAAAAAGCTTCAGCCGCTGACCGGTGGTGCGGGCTTTATTGACGTCCACCAACACCCGCGCCAACTTTTTGCTGACGCCAATTGGCAGCACGGAAGAGGAGTCAGCCCCGCCAGCAATACCCGCACGGATGGTTCCTGCCATCAGGCTTTCCGCGACATTCGCCACCGCCTGAAAACTGGTGGCGCAGGCTCTGCTCACGCTGTAGGCATCGGTATGTACGTTCATCCCGGTGCCCAGCACAATTTCACGGGCGATATTGGGCGCTTCCGGCATTTGCACAACCTGGCCAAAAACCAGTTGTTCAATGGCATCGGCAGGAATTTCACTGCGCGCCAGCAACTCACCGACGACCATTTTTCCCAAATCAACGGCGGGAATGCCATGAAACGCGGTTGCCTGACGGGCAAAAGGCGTACGCAATCCGCTCACAATGGCGATGCGATCGCCCTGACGGGTAACCAGCGGTAAAGCCTGACTCATAACACTCCCCTGTTAAAAATAAAATAAGTGGTCTGACCTGATCACAGTCTTAACCAATTTTTTACATTTAGCCAAGTGGAGAGAAATGAAAGTGGGAGCTATGGCACAGTGAATAATCACTGCTTGTTACGAAAATGCCCTTGTCAGAAGGTGGCAAGGGCACTGAAAGAAGGGATTAACGCAGACCCAGCTGGAAGATCAGGGTTTCGGCTTCACAGGCGAAAACAAAATCGATATCCAGACGAACACCCTCAGCTTCTTCAGTAAAGGTCGGGGTGATTTGGCAAGGCTCAGATTCTACGCCACGCGCCTTCTCGGTGAGAGCAGCCAGCGTTTCTTCTGCCTGTGCGCGAGTCGCGAACACACGGCTGTATGACGCGGTGCAATCGGTGTTGTCCATGATGGTACCAACATCCATACAGCAGCAAACCGGGGTTTCATCAGCACTGCATTTACTCATTGTAGATTTCCTCTGTATTCGCACCAAGGGTGCCAGATAAACGTTGGGGATATTTTACGCTCCCATTATCCTCCTCTCCAGTCGTTAATTGTGCGAAATGCGATAAGCGACCGAAATCACACTTAAAAATGATCCAAAACAAAAATCGCCCGAACAGGTGAGTGCGCATCCCCGCAATTTTGCCAGCTGGATCGCGTTTTTAAGATCATATTTGAAAAAACTTATAAACATACTTGCAACATTCTATCTGGTCGGACCTATACTCTCGCCACTGGTCTGATTTCTATGTGGTACCTCAGACCCTACACTTCGCGCTCCTGTTACGGCATGTAACATTGTTTGTATAAAAATAAATCGATGAGGTTATGGTCATGAGCCAGAAAACCCTGTTTACAAAGTCTGCTCTCGCAGTCGCAGTGGCAATTATTTCCACACAGGCCTGGTCTGCAGGCTTTCAGTTAAACGAATTTTCTTCCTCTGGCCTTGGCCGGGCATATTCGGGTGAAGGCGCTATCGCAGACGACGCAGGTAACGCCAGCCGCAACCCGGCACTGATCATGATGTTCGATCGCCCTACTTTCTCAGCAGGTGCGGTGTATATCGATCCAGATGTTAATATCTCCGGTAAATCGCCATACACCGGGCGCAGCACCAATGCGGACAACATCGCCCCGACGGCATGGGTTCCGAATGCGCACTTCGTGATGCCTATTAACGAGCAGTTTGGCTGGGGCGCGTCTGTCACCTCTAACTATGGTCTGGCGACCGAATTTAACGACAGCTACATTGTCGGTGAATACGGCGGCAAGACCGACCTTAAAACGGTCAACCTTAACCTCAGCGGCGCCTATCGCCTGAATGATAGCTGGAGCTTCGGCCTTGGTTTTAACGCCGTTTATGCTGACGCCAAAATTGAACGTTATTCCGGTGAAATGACCGCAGCATTACCGAAGGTCAGCCCTAAAATTGCAAGCATGGAAGGTGATGAATGGGGTTACGGCTGGAACGCGGGTATTTTGTATGAGCTGGATAAAGATAACCGCTGGGGCTTAACCTATCGTTCAGAAGTTAAAATCGATTTCGACGGTGATTATAAGAGCGGCATCAGAAGCCAGGCCAACGGCTTACCGGGTGCTGGCGTGACGTTCCCATGGGGTACAACCAACACGACCGTTCCGGGCGCATTGACGCTTAACCTGCCGGAAATGTGGGAACTGTCTGGCTATAACCGCGTAGCACCGCAATGGGCCGTTCACTACAGCATCGCTTACACCAGCTGGAGTCAGTTCCAGGAGTTGAAAGCAACGGGCACCAACGGACAAACATTGTTCTATAAAGAAGAAGGCTTCCGGGACTCTTACCGCCTCGCGCTGGGTACGACCTACTACATGGATAAAAACTGGACGTTCCGTACTGGTATCGCCTACGACGATAGCCCGGTTCCTGCGGATAAACGCTCCATCTCCATTCCAGACCAGGACCGCCTGTGGCTGAGCGCGGGTACGACCTACGCGTTCAATGAAGATGCGTCTATCGACATCGGTGCTTCTTATATGCACGGGCAGAACGTGACCATCAAAGAAGGTCCGTATACCTTCGAATCTGAAGGTAAAGCCTGGCTGTTCGGTACCAACTTTAACTACGCATTCTGATTTTCTTCAGGCGTAAAAAAGGTGAGCTTTTTAGCTCACCTTTTTATTTGTACCTCTTCCTTATTCGGAATCGATATCTTTTAAATCATCCTGAATAGCTTGCGCGTTCGGGTTTTCTTCTGGTTTGAGTTTCCCGCCGTTCGCGATGAAGTCATGACGCTGGAAGTAAGCTTCACGCACCATAATGTACGGATCGGAAGATTGACGCAGCAGACCGTCGGAGTCGAGCAGTTGCGCGCGGGTTTCAATCCCTTCAATGGTCCATTTACCGACCGACAACGGCCAGGTCAGCCACGACAGAACCGGATACAGCGTATCCACCATATCACCACCGTCATCACGTACCGTGAAGCTGCCGTAGAACGGAAGCTGCATATACGGACCGTAACCTACATCATAGTGACCTAACGTACTGCCGAAACGATGTGGTTCAACGCGCTGCAGTTTTGGATTCGCCATGCCCGCAACATCGATAAAGCCGCCCATACCTAGCAAGGTGTTCAGGAAGAAACGGGTGAAATGCACCATCCCCTGATAAGGATCGCCCTGCAGGAAATAGTTGACCATTACGGCCGGCTCTTCGAGGTTGCCCGTAAAGTTGCTCAAACCGTTTCTGGCCGGCTGCGGAACATAATCACGCCAGGCTACAGCCACCGGTCGAACAACATACGGATCCAGCACATTAAAGTTGAAGTTGTACATGGTGCGGTTGAACCCTTCAAACGGATCCGAGCGCCCCTGCTGTTCTGTACCGGAGCTCGCACACCCCACCAAAAGTGTGGTTCCCAGCGCAAGCGCCGACAGGCGAAGCTTCATAAGTGTCTCCCTGTGTATTATGGCTATCGCTGATTGCCATCCATGACGGAACAATAAGGTATCCGCCGGTTTAGATGTGAGCGATTGTAACAGCACGTCAAACGATGTCTATATACCCTAACTTACTGATTTGATCATAGCCTGGTAAGGTAGACCTCGCGGTGTTTCTATTTTACCGAATCCGATAAATACAAACGTTACCATTTTTGCGATTTCAGAGTTTCTCCCGCCAGTTCCTGGATAAAAACCGCTACGCTTTAGCAATACGTGCTTATTCAGGACTCAAAAATGAATGACATCGAAAAAGAAAAAATTGATCAACACAGCGACGAACTCGAAGTAGAAAGTGAAGAGAAGTTGCAGGGTAAAAAGATAGAGGTCGACGAGGACCGACTTCCTTCCCGCGCCATGGCGATTCACGAACATATTCGCCAGGACGGGGAAAAAGAGATGGAGCGCGATGCGATGGCGCTGCTGTGGTCAGCTATCGCCGCTGGGCTATCGATGGGAGCCTCTTTACTGGCAAAGGGTATTTTTCACGTACAGCTTGAGGGCGTTCCTGGCGGATTTTTACTGGAAAACCTCGGTTATACCTTCGGGTTTATCATCGTCATCATGGCCCGCCAACAGCTCTTTACCGAAAACACCGTAACCGCTGTCCTGCCGGTCATGCAAAATCCAACCCTCGGCAATTTTGGTTTACTGATGCGTCTGTGGAGCGTGGTCTTACTGGGTAACATTATCGGCACCGGCATTGCGGCATGGGCGTTTGAATATATGCCAATTTTTGATGAAGAAACTCGTGACGCCTTTGTCAAAATTGGGATGGACGTTATGAAAAATAGCCCGACGGAGATGTTTTCCAACGCGATTATTTCCGGTTGGCTGATCGCCACTATGGTGTGGATGTTTCCCGCAGCGGGCGCGGCAAAAATTGTCGTCATTGTTCTGATGACCTGGCTTATTGCGTTGGGTGATACCACGCACATCGTCGTCGGCTCGGTTGAGATTCTCTACCTGGTCTTTAACGGCACGCTGCACTGGAGCGACTTCTTCTGGCCGTTCGCGCTTCCAACACTTGCCGGGAATATTTGCGGTGGGACATTTATCTTCGCGTTGATGAGCCATGCGCAAATTCGCAATGATATGAGCAATAAACGCAAAGAAGAGGCCCGATTAGAGGCTGAGCGGGAACAAAAAGAGCAGAAAAACCAGAAGAAACAATCCTGAATGGCGACTGTTTGAGCAGTCAGGCGGACACAGACTTACCGTTGCAGGTAAAAAACGCTATACTCGTGCCGCTTCGTCCCCTTAGTTAAATGGATATAACGAGCCCCTCCTAAGGGCTAGTTGCAGGTTCGATTCCTGCAGGGGACACCATTTCACAGTTCGCCACTCTCCGCAGTAGTTCGCAAAATCCCTTACACAGCAAGATCTCAATAAAATACCAGTTCGTCATAGTTCGCAATAGAACGTTGACAGCCGCATGCTTCGGCGGGTAAAAAACGAGTAAATAATTTTACCCACCGGAATTTTACCCATGCTCACCATCAAGCAGATCGACGCGGCAAAGCCGAAAGATAAACCGTACCGGCTGCTCGACAGCAACGGGCTGTACCTTTATGTGCCGGTTACCGGAAAGAAAGTCTGGCAATTGCGTTACAAGCTCGATGGTAAAGAGAAGGTTCTGACGGTAGGAAAATATCCGCTCATGTCATTACAGGAAGCCAGAGACAAAGCATGGCTTGCCAAAAAGGATGTGTCTGTCGGCGTCGATCCGGTAAAGGCTAAAAGGCTGTCAGTCAAAGACAACTCGTTCAGCTCTATATATCAGGAATGGTACGAGCACAAAAAACAGGTATGGTCAGAGGTATACAGCACAGAACTGTCACGCATGTTCCAGGATGACATTCTGCCGTTGATTGGCGCGATGGAGATTAACGAGATAGAACCAATGCAGATACTTGAAGTGATCCGCAGGTTCGAAGACCGTGGGGCAATGGAGCGGGCAAATAAGGCGCGGCGGCGGTGCGGGGAAGTATTCAGGTACGCGATTGTTACCGGGCGCGCGAAGTATAACCCGGCGCCTGACCTTGCTGATGCCATGAAGGGATACCGGAAGAAGAACTACCCTTTCCTTCCTGCAGAACAGATACCAGCCTTCAATAAGGCACTGGCGGGATTCTCCGGCAGTATCGTTTCACGCATAGCAACGCAGGTTCTGCAATACACGGTGCTCAGAACAAAAGAACTCCGGTCCATGCAATGGTCGAACGTCGACTTTGAAACCAGAACGATTACGATCGCCGAAGAGGTGATGAAGGGGCGCCGCCCTCACCTTGTCCCAATGTCAGATCAGGTCGTCTCTCTGCTTGAAATGCTGAGGCCGGTAACGCAGCCGATATCGAGTTTCGTGTTCGCCGGTCGCAATGATAAAACAAAGCCCATCAGTGAAAACGCCGTGCTACTGGTTATTCGTCAGATTGGCTATGAAGGTCTGGCAAGTGGACATGGTTTTCGGCACCAGTTCAGCACAATCATGAATGAGCATGAGTGGCCAGCAGATGCCATCGAGAAGCAACTGGCGCACGCTAACAGCGGCTCTATCCGCGGGATATACAATCATGCTCAGTACATGGATAAGCGCCGGGAGATGATGCAGTGGTGGGCAGATTGGATTGATGAGAAGGTATCATAGAAAATCGGCACAAAGCCCTGCAAACCGATGAAAAGCTTTGTGTGTCCGGTTTTGACATGTGCTCCATTATTTTTCTGGCGTTGATTTGTAACAACGATTGAAATTTGGCATTGAAGAACTGTGCTTTTATGCCATCATTCTTATCTGATTGGATTCTTGTTGAATGACAGTATCTGTAAACACTTTGATGATATGGTAAATCTTGTGACAGTAGCAGAAAGAAAGAGCTTAGATTACATACAGGCGTTACGAGGAATTGCGGCAATGCTAGTAGTCTTGTGCCATGCGCGAGATTTTTTAAGGCACTCCCCTCTGGAGGATTTGGCTTACGATCTATTTTGGCCAGGAGCTTTCGGTGTTGACTTATTTTTTATAATAAGTGGATTTATAATAATATACACATCTATTGATTATGATAGAAAAGACACATTTAAATTTATCAGGAAGCGCTTCCTAAGGGTTTGGCCTTTATATTTTATATGCACAATTATTTATATTGCATTTGTTAATGGATTTGACTTCTCAGGAATGAAGGGGTTTTATTATAATCAAAACGGCTCTCCATTTGAGATTTTAAACATAATAAAAAGTCTTTTATTTATACCGTTAAATTTAGACTCACCTATTTATCTTGGCCCTCCAACTTTATTTGTAGGGTGGACTCTCAATTACGAGGTTTATTTTTATGTGATATGTGCAATTGGGATTGCATGCGGTAGATTCAGATATACATTTTACATCATTTGGTTCTCAATAACTCTACTTGCCATTCCAGCAATTATTGGTGGTTTAAATTTTGACAGACCAAAAATAATAGGCGCTGGATATCTTAATTTAACAATGCAAAGCATTATATGGGAGTTCGTTTTTGGAGCAGTTGTTGCCATCCTTTACAAAAAAGGAGCGTTGAGCATATCAA
Organism: Citrobacter sp. KH_055_1; assembly: GCF_057838705.1. Lineage (NCBI taxonomy): Bacteria > Pseudomonadati > Pseudomonadota > Gammaproteobacteria > Enterobacterales > Enterobacteriaceae > Citrobacter > Citrobacter sp. KH_055_1. The sequence goes on along the minus strand of NZ_CM174473.1, from coordinate 1,485,100 downwards.
AAAGCAACATTGCCATTCCTGTAATTATATTAGGCATATCAGTACCAGTATATGCCTATGTAACTAAAATTGATGCTGGACATGGCATAGCTCATTCAGGTAAGTTTTTTTGTTTTATGTTTCTGTGCTTAACCTCTTGCGCTGATTATATTCAAAATAACATTAAGATACCATCATTTATTATTTCAATCGGCGATGCTTCTTATTCATTATATCTTATACATCCTCTTGTTTTTATGTTGTGTTACAAAATAGCATCTTACTTTATAGATTGGAGTATGATGTCTTCATTTTGGTTTATAGGCGTAGTTTTCATTGCGTCGCTATTAGCATCAAATATTTCATACAAATACATTGAATGCAAAATACCAAGATAAAAAACAGCCCGGGGAATGCCCGGGCTGTTTAATTATGCTGAAGCATTCATTTTAAGCCATGATGACCCGTTCCACTGCCACCCTACAACAGGATCAGATGGCATGGAAGCGGCATAGTTTCTTATCGCCCTTAATCCTATGGGTAGAACATTTGTTTCAAGTATTGCCGGAGTAGATGGTGTTCTCACCAATACTTTGCTCCATCCACAAAAAGTAGGGAGAACGCTTGCGTTATAACAGCTAAAATAAGAACAACCTAACAACCCCGTCTTTCCTGCATCAACAGTGATTCTTAACCTATATTGTTTAGATTTATCAAGTGTTGGGGCTGAGATTCTGTATAATTTCCAGTTGTTAGTTGTGCCCATTGAGGTATACATATTTACTGGTGCGTATATGATATTCCCACCTGATACATCTTCTATTGCGATTTCTACTGGCTCATCACCTCTAAAAAAGAAAGCTCCTCTTATATATCCGCTTTGTGTTTTAGTTAGGTTAATTAATAGACGACATCTAACAGAAGCATTATCGACACCAAAATATCTGCCACATCCACCAGGCTCTAAAATGTCGCTTAAAACTTTAGCTTCTGCAGGGATAGTTAGCAGAGAATAATCTTCAGGGTAACCACTTCCATTTAGTATGGACCAGTCTCCACTTGGGCACAGGTTTACTCCTGAGAGACTTATACTGTCTCCTCCCTGTGTTCCTGCGGTAGGATCTGTCCCTAAAACTGTATTCATGTGGTTTACTGTAGAAACCCACCCACCAAATTGAGCACGAGCACCAAGAATTGTCCAAGGACCTCTAATTCTACCAGTCCCTGTTACTTCTCCGTACAACCCAATAACTGTGTTATGCTGGGCAGGAATCGACTGGTTATCAAGCATGTATGTTGAACTTCCTGACGTATCAACACCTATAAAGGTATTAGCATTACCCTCATAACCAGCTCCTGTAGTTGGATTACTACCTTGTCCAAGAATAACAAGACCACCACCTGAAATTTGGCTAAATGTGTTCTGATTAACAGAACCTTCATATATATTGAGATAAAGCTTACCACCACCGCTTGTAGTTCCAGTCTTTACCCTTACAATATTATTCCAGTAGCTTCCTCCACCCCACACCGCCATTCCAGGGATGGGGGATGGAGTAGTTGACCCCTTGAGTGTAAAGTCACCTGTTGTATCAATATTTTCTATATTACAAAACTGGACTCCTTGAGATATAAAATCTTTACATGATAATCCACTCATGTAGATACTCTTGACATGGAGGAGTGTAAATTCACCATTAGGTACACGCCCCTCGCACCTCAGGTCACACCGTATAATAAATCTGCCAATTATTTTATGATTACCAGTTAGGTTCGATGTTGAAGTTACATAGTCACCCTCAGGAAGAAACGCTTCACGTCTATATTGTCCAAATTGTATTAGTTTCGAATAATCACCATTAACGGCATCCAGCCACGCACACATTTTGGCTGTGACATCAGTCCCATCAGGAAACACTCCCCACCCTCGCGCATCACCATCATCACGCCAGCGCGCTATTTGCAAGTCAGGGTAGAGAGTCGCTCCATCTGGGTTTTCTATCTGTTGGCGAAGCTGATCTGGGTCATACTTGAGAACATTCGGGTAATAGAACTCCTGCGCACCATAGGCATTGTAGATAGCCATGCTATGGCCTTCTACTGTTACGAACTTAGCAATCTGTCCGTTGTATACCGGATACCCGCCAGCGTTGATTACGATTGGCTGAGCAACTGGTATTGGTTCTGAACCATCTTCTGGATCAATGTATACCTGAATCTGATTAGCCGGATTAACCGGATCAGTGTCAATATGGCCGATATAAACTTTACCGTTGGCGTTGGCTTTAAATGAGCGAGCCAATGTGAATAACTGAGCCGGTTGGCTCACGACGATGTTAGGTACGATATCTGACATTTACTTTGCTCCAGGCGCAACAAAGCCGCACAAGCTAAAACTTGCGCAGCGATGCGTTAAGGTGGGTTATTTTGTTGTTATTGCTGAGTGGCTTCGGTAGCCAGTAGAGGTCTTACTGCTGTTGCTGCTCTTCCATACCGCTTAGTGTGGCAACAATTCCAGCCCTCGTTAAGCGCTGAAACTCTTCATTCCCAACAGCATCTCTAATCGCTTTAACAGCTGCCTTGTTCGCCATGAATCTGCGTTCTGCCGCTGCTATAGCCTCTTTGCTTGCTCCAGATCGCGCTGCCTTTGCCGCTTCCTGAATGGCCTTTTCTATGGCGTAACGACCACTGCGAGATGCTGCCAGTTTTTCTATTGCCCCTTTCGCCACTGAACCAGCAACTGCCCCTATAACGCCGCCAGCAAATCCACCTCCAGTGGTACCAACAATGGCACCAGACGTTGAGTTACCAATCGCATTAAGAACTACCTGAGCAGCCTTTGGTAGCCCCTGTTCAAGAGCGTTAATCGCTGGTACAGATCTGCCGGTATTCTCCACATAGCGGAGTGGTCTTGTTGCCGCCCTGGCTAGATCGCCATAAGCGTTGGCAATGCGACCAATCTCCTTTGAGTGTTTACTAATAGCGGCAATATTTTGCGGTGTTAAAATTGATGCTATGTGAGAAATTCCTGAGGCTTCTGATTTTCCACCCCTGACTCCCTGGGACAGTGCATCCTGCAATATTGACGCTATAGCCGGAGCACGCTCTGATTCAGGAAGCGCACCAATCATCTGATGGAACTTTCCTGGTCCGGTTTTTGAAGAGTTTTGGAGTGCCTTTACGCCATTATTAACTAACGCATCAGTAGCCAGGTCTTTACCCAGTGCTGTCTCAGCCTGTTTTTGTGCGGAAAATCTTGCCTTAGACAAGTCATTTGCAGTTGTCCATTGGTCAATGAATCCACCGCTTTGAGCCATGCCGCGCATATCTTCCGTTGCTGCGTCCCTAAGTTCCCCCATCCTCCTGGCCATGTTAGCTTCACCTGACCTTATATACTTCTGCTCAGCATCAGCTAGCTTTCCTCTCCAAGCCTTCATTGCGTCAAATGTAATCCCAGTCTTCCCGGTTTTGTTGTAAGCCGCGGCAAACTGCTTCATTTCTGGAGTCAGCGGCATACCAGCAGAAATGTCTCCCTGAATGGTGGCGTTGGTATTAGACATTCTGGATTTTGTTTCTGGTGCCGTTGAACGAACATTGTCCCAAGCTGACTTTTCAGAGGCTTTCATGCTATCAATGCCTGAAAGAATCCTCTGCTTAATTGTTCCACTCTTTTCTGCTGCGTTTCCAGCTTCTGCACCCAGATCGTCTAGCGCAGAATTAAACTTGGTTTGGATTTCATTAAAAGCCTGCGCATGTGCATCCTGTGTTACACCCGGCCTTGATGCAAGAATACCTTCAGCCTGAGCCATCCCCCTGCTGCCAGACCGCATACCAGGAGTCAAGGCGTTAACATCAACTCCAGTTTCACTGGCCGCTCTTGCTACGTCATCAGTAATATTTCCAGCCTGACCGGCGATCTCTTTTCTTCCAATGGAGGTGCCAGCCAGTTTTGACACATCATCAGCAGAGTTGATCCCAGCCGCCCCCAATGCTTGCGAGCCACCAGGGGAAAGCAATCTGCCAATACCAGACATCACACCTTGAGCGCCTAGGTTTATGGCGGCATTCTTGGCAGTATTTTCTGCAAAGTCACCTTGTTGATTACCGGCTTCAGCCAATGACCCAAGCACCATATTCCCAGCATTGCTTGCAGCATTAATCACGCCAGGAGCTTTCTCTGCTACTCCAGCGGCCTTTGCTGCAGCCCCAAACGGAACCAGATAACCACCGACAGTTTCACCCGCCTGCGCATATGGGTCAGTAGGCTTTTCTACCGGACGATACACATCATCCAGTACACGTGGCCCACCAAGACCCTGGCTGATGGCGTTAATCAGACTTGCTCCACCCTGCAGCACATCGAATGGAATATTAACCAGACCGCGCCCGGCTTGCTCGGCGATCTGCCCAACGCTCTGGCCGCCGGTAAGGAAATCACCAGCACGCTGAGTTAATGATGGCTCTGGTTGCTGTTGAGGCTGCGCCACTTGTGATTTAATCATCTGCGCAATTCTTGTAGCGCCTTCCGTATCACCTGCCGCATCAGCATTCCGTAACGCGGTCATTAGCTGTTCACGGTCATATGCCACTATTTGCCCCCGAGATATTTATTTACCAGATCATCATCTGATATCTGAGACTGTTGCTGTGATGGTTGCTGAGGTGGGATATCCTTACCGTATTTCTGCTGCATGCGTTTCTGTGCATTTTCAGTAGTACTGATAATGGTTTTAATGGCTTCCCTGGCTGACTTTTCAGATTGACCAGATGATAAGTTACCAATGGCATCCATTACTTTCTGCCCCTCAGCATTACTCAGCGCGCCCATGCCCTTCATCTGTTGAATGCCAGACATGAACCCCTGTGACTTCAAAGTATCAACAAGGGCCTCGGTATCAGCAGCGTCAGTACCAAGAATATATCTGCTTGATAGCGGGTTAAGGTTTGTGCCGAAATACCCAGTAAATCCAGGGCTTTTAAGAACCTTGGTTGCCGTGTCTATTGTCCTGGACATATTGTCCATTCCTGAGTGATACGCGTCAGCCTTATCCCTTTTTCCTTGCTCAATGGCGGCTTGATTTTGCTGGCGTTTGTCCTGTAAATCAGCCAATTTGATGGCATTTGTCTCATTGGCAATCTGCCGATCATATTTCTTATCGTCCAGATCCATTCTTCTGAGGTTAACATTCTGTTGAGCAATTCCATTGTTTGCCCACTGAACCGCCTCGCCAGCGCGGTTGCTGCGAACGGTCTCGTCAATCTTCTGCTGGTTCTGCTGCGTCTCGAACTGTTTATCCATCGGCAATGTTGCGAGGCGAGTGGCATTAAGTAGGCTGTTAAACTGCTGTGGGTCCTGCTGATACAGTTGCGCAGCCTGCTCCTGAGAAACACCCAGGCTTGATAGCGCCGGGCCATTTTTCTGGATAGCTGACTGCACTGCCTGAGGGTTGCCACTTGCTGCCGCTACTGACAGGTCATTCAACGCACCATGAACAAATGAGGCGTGTTCAGCACTCTGAATGCCGATCTCGTCCTGAACACTCTTAGCAAACTCCGGGAACTGCCGGCGCAGCGCTGGCAGCTGGTCCGGCGTTGCGCTCTCAATTGCGGTATAGAAATCCTGGCGGCGCTGATTGTCTTTCTGCGCCTGCTGGTTCTGCATTTGAGAAGATATGACCTGCTGCTGACCGACTCGATTCTGTGTTTCCTGAAGAGCCTCTCTCCGGAAGTCGGGGATCATAGTGTCGTAATAGTTGATAGGGGCACCAAGCCCCTGCAATCCACCAAACTGAGCCATCAGAACATCCCCCCACCCATCATGCCGCCGAACATACCGGTAAACTGGTTAACGTCCTGCGCCGCGCCGTTATTAATGCTGCTGTTAGCGCTGGCAGCAACCTGCCATGGAAGAGCCGCCTTACCAGCCATGATCTGGCCTTTCTGCTGATACATTCCAGCCATGTTGTTACCCTGGCCAATAGCATAGTTTCCTAGCGCGTTGGCTGCCTCAGCGCCGAACCCTGACAGGCCCATCAACTGGGAATACATGTTCTGCTGCTGGTTGGTCATATCAGCGAGATAGTTTTGACCGAGAGTTGGCGCGATAGATGCCAGCATGTTGCCAGTTGCAGTGGAGCCAAGTCCGCCAGTTGCTTCTGCTGCATTCAGTCCGCTATAGCGAGCCTGGTCATTCAGCATCTGGTACTCTCGAGAATTAAAATAATCAGAAAGGAGTTTGTTTCTGTCTATCGGCTTCCCGGCGATCGCTTGCAACCCGGCCAGCCCGGTGCGACCCGCGCTCTCGTAAGGAGTCAGCCATTCGACAGCATCTGCATAACCCTGTCGAGACTGGTCCATGGCCCGGTCCTGATACTTCTGCTGCTGCTTGGCTGCTTTATTGGCACCAATACCGCCAATCACACCCGATACAGCACCGCCGATACCACTAATTGCACCGCCCATGATATTCTCCCGGCTCGCGCCACATAGTAAAAAATGCGCTTTCGCGCCCGTCGGTAGTTGTTAATGTTTCTGTCGTTCGTTCACCGAAACCCATTCGACTGGCGTAGTTGCACACCTTCGGACGGTCAGTAAGGATGACGGCGCGAAGCCGGTGCATGCCGAACATTTTCAGGATGTCCGCGCCAGCATCACGGCACTCACGCCATCGGCGCTTATCCATCGCAATATGGATATCGAAATACCCATGCTGCGGAACCAGAGCGAACACACAGCAGCCATTCCAGAAGAAGTAATCCGCGCCCGGATCAACCCACGACTCCACACCCCACAGGCGCATCAATCCCTGCCCGGTGAGAGCATCAATTTTTGTGAGCATATGGTTACCTAGTTGATTAGACCGTGTGACCTCAGGTCATCTTCAAGCGCCTTAATGCGCTGACGAGCCTGAGTTAATGAGTTGGCAATTTCCTGTATTTGCAGGACGTTAAGAATGCCGATAGTCCAAGCCTGGTTAGCATCGAATGCGCCCCGATATGCGGTACCTGTCGCTGCAGTCCATCCGGTTTTGCGAGCACTGACAACCTGAGTGCCTGCGACTTTGTACGACACCGATACGTTGACGCTGCCAGTCACCTGCAGCTTATCTGCCGTTGGCGTGGCAACGGTGCCGACAAGCAGAGAGCCGCTTACCGGTTGAACCGTCTGGTTTGCTGTTGCGGTTTTGGAAACGTAATCGCTCTGGATTGCCGCGACAGTCGTCTGCAGCGTGGTTATGTTGCCTTCAGCCGTCGTAACTCTCGTCGTAAGATTTGCGACGTTAGTCTGGATTGTCGTAATAGCGTTTTCGGCATTCACAACCCGAACGGTTAACGCTGCGATGTCGTTGGTGTTCTGAGTTATGCGTGACTCATGGTCAACCAGCGTCACTTCGGCTGCAGTAATGCGAATCTCGTGATCGGCAAGGGTCGCTTCAGCAGCATCCAATCGCTGCTCATGGTCAGCAAGGTAAAATAAAATCCACTTCTGAAATTTCCCTTTCCATACAATCCCCTGCCATACCAATTCGATGTATGCAGGGGACACCATAGCCTGCCATTTTATCCCCGACGCTTTGCAACTCCCCGCAATCTGGCATCCCCCCGGACGTTAAGGGTATAATCCTGATAACTCTTTTTACTGGATTTAGAAACGAACATGACAAAACTCACCCTACAAGAGCAGATGCTTAAAGCTGGCTTAGTCACCAGTAAAAAAATGGCGAAGGTGCAAAGAACGGCGAAAAAGTCGCGCGTTCAGGCGCGTGAGGCCAGAGAGGCGGTTGAAGAAAATAAAAAAGCACAGGTTGAGCGTGATAAGCAACTCAGCGAGCAGCAAAAGCAAGCCGCCCTGTCGAAAGAATACAAAGCTCAGATTAAGCAGCTGATTGAAATGAATAAAATTACCATTTCAAGAGGCGATATTGGTTATAACTTTACCGACAACAATCTGATTAAAAAAATCTACGTTGATAAAGTTACCCAGACTCAGTTAATCAAGGGGCGTCTTGCCATTGCGCGTCTGGCCGCTGAAAGTGATCGCGAGAGCGAATACGCCATCATCCCGGCGGTGGTTGCCGATAAGATCGCGCAGCGTGACGCCAGCTACATTGTCTTAAATTGCGAACTGAGCCAGGAAGATAAGGACGAAGATGACCCGTACGCTGACTTTGTCGTACCTGATGATTTGATGTGGTAAGAGATATGGCCAGATGATTTTCTGGCCTCTGTTCGAATATTTCGATGAGCGCTAGAACTTATAGTGCTCTTTACTCAGCCCGTATTTTCGCATTCTCAGATACAGCTTCTTACGCGGAATTTGCAGATACTCTGCCACCTCATTAATCCGCCCCTGATGGATATTGAGCGCTTCCGTGATGATTTGTCGTTCATACTCTTCTACCCGACGATCCAGCGGGGTCGGCTCGGGCATATGCATCTGCGGGTTGGCAGTTTCAGCCAACGGGAGTAACCCGACGGCAAACAACTCTGCGGCATTTGCCAGTTCCCGTACATTGCTCAACCATACTCGTCGCCGCATGCCTTTTAGCAATTCCCCGTCGACTTCAGGCACGGGATGGTTTAACCGCAGACAGGCTTTATGCAGGTAGTGATGAAATAACGGCTCAATGTCGTCCGGGCGCAGAGACAGCGGTTGGCAGGCGATTTGCGTCATGGCAAAGCAATAATAGAGTTCTGCAACAATCTGGTGGGTTGCCGCCAACTCCACCAAGGACGTCTCCCCGATCCCAATCAAGCGAAAAGGACGCCGCTCTTGACTTTGCAACTGCACCAGATGGTGCTGCTGCTCGCGCGTCAGGCATTCAATATGACTCAGTACCAGCGTTCCACCTTGAGCCTGATCAATGAGCGCGTTGAGCTGAACCGCATTTCCGGATGTCAGGTCTGCACGTATAAATGGCCCGTGGACATTGCGCCCAAGCTGATGCAGATACCGCGCGCCCGTCATGCGTCCTGTTCCGGGTTCACCATAAAACCAGACGGCGATATCAGTTTCTGCCAGTTGCTGTAGTCGCTGGCGGAATTGCGTTGCCCAGTCACTGTATCCGACCAGTTCAACCTGTAATTTCTGCTGGCAGTAATGACGACGCGCAATTACGGACTGCCTCTGACGCAGGGCATCCTCAACCTGCGCCAGCAGCTTGCCAGGATCGACCGGCTTTTGCAGAAAGTCCCATGCGCCTTTCTTCACTGCATCCACCGCCATCGGGACATCGCCGTGCCCGGTGATCAGCAGGATCGGCAGTTGATTATCATCCTGATGAAACAGAGTCATCAGATCGATCCCCGAACAGCCTGGCATACATACATCGCTTAATACGATCCCTGGCCAGTCGGCAGGCATCAGATTTCTGGCGTCAAACGGATTGTTACAGGCCAGGACGCGATATCCTGCCTGCTCCAACAATAACGTGTAAGCATCGAGCACATCGGCATCGTCATCAATCAGCAGAACAGAACATTCATCACTCAACATCATTTACATCCGTCAGGTTGAATTGCAGGACTACGCAGGCATTGCGCTCCAGCGTTGACGCCAGGCGTAACTCACCGTTCATTTGCGTCATTAACGATACACAAATCGACAAACCAATGCCGAGACCCACATCCTTACTGGTCGTAAATGGCTTCAATAGCGACGGTAACAACGCCTGAGGCCAACCGGGTCCGTTATCAGCGATCAATACGCACAGCGTTTTGCCCTGAGCCCGCCAGCTCACCTCAATTTCAGCCGTAGCCGGACAGGCGTCGAGCGCGTTTGCCAGCACATTAACCAGTACCTGCTGGATCCTAACCTCATCACCGAGGACCCATACGGTCTCCGGCAGGAGCGTCAGCCTGCCCTGCTGTGGCTTATGACGCATGGCTAACAGTTCCCAAGCCGCACTAAAAGTTTGCCGCAAATCAACCGGATGCAACGGCGCCCCCGGCTCGGCCCGACGCGCAAACTGGCGCAGCGAGCGAATAATGGCATCAATGCGGGTAATCAGCCCTTGCGCTTTGGTTAAAGTGCTTCTTGCCTGCGCTGGTTGTCCCTGTTCAATGGCCCTTCCCGCCGTAAACAAGTACATCGATAGCGCGTTCAGCGGTTGGTTTATTTCATGCGCCAGAGTGGTCATGGTCTGGCCGACCACCGCCAGTTTCGCCGTCTGAATCAGCTCATCCTGCGTGGCGCGAAGATCGGACTCAATCTCTTTACGCTCAGCCACTTCCTGCTCAAGCTGATTTTTTTGCGTATTAAGCTGCCCCAGCGTATGGCGTAGCAAGCCCGCGATGCGCCCTAACTCATCGCGACCATACACCGGGATAGTTGCATCCGTTCTACCGAGACCGATCTGCACCACGGCCTGATTCAGTGCGGTAAAACGCTTCACCAGTCGGGAGCGGATAAAGTAGTGGTTGAGCGTCCAGGCGAGAAGCAGCGCCAGTAAAGTCGCCAGCAGAATCAGTCCACCGCTGACGCGAACAATCTGCTCCAGGCGCTGATTAAACATCTGCATTTGCTGATGACTGCTGCCCAGTTGCGCCTCAAGCAAGGTACGAAAGCGCCCAAGCGTCGCTTCTCTGGCGTGATTAGCATCAACGAGGGCCTTTTGCGCCGCCACGTAGTCGCGCATTGTGTCGGGCATTTTATTTTTCATCATGCCAATTTCCAGCAACTCATCAATAGTTTGGCGCAACGTTATGGTACTAGGCCAGTCATCCAGCGTACGGATATTTTCATCCGCCGTTGTTTTCAAATTCGCCAGATAACGAATGTGGGTCTCCACCAACATACCGTCATCGCTACCGGACTTCAGCTCGTTCAGCCTGTCACGCAGATCGTCGACGATTTGATTCTCAATTCTCGCCAGTGTGTAAACCTGCTGCTGTTCGTTTTGCACTTCCCGGGCACGTTTCAGGTATTGCGCCGCATCACCATTTTTGGCCTCAATTTGATCCAGCAGAGTTCCCTGTTGCCAGGTAAAATCCTGCACCAGTGAGTTCAACTCGGTCGTAAAATCATCATGCAGCCAATCTATGCGCGCAGACAATTCACTTACTTTTTCTCGCACCAGAAACATGTTGTAGAGCACCCTGTCCAGCTCCGTCATCAGAGTACGGCTGTCTTGCAAAATGACCGCCAGTTGCTGCTGTTCCGCGGGCTGCAATCCACGACTTAACGTCTCAATCTTATCCAGATGCTGAATTATCTGGTTGCGCAGTTGCAGTCTTACCGTGGTATTGGGAGCCAACAGGAACTCATTGAGCTGATCCACCACCAGGTTGAGATTGCCTTCAATTAAAAAAGCGGAATGGACGCGCGGGAAGTAGTCATCCAGCGAATAACGGATCTGCGAGCTCTGCTCATGCCAGGAATACAGACTGACGCAACTCACGCTTAACGTCAGCAACGCCCCTGTCAGGAATGCCCCGCGCAGACTGCTGCTAATGCTAAGCTGACGAAGACGTTGCAGTAACGACCCGCCCTTCATTTTAATTCTTCCAGTTTGGCGATAGCCTGGCGCTGGTTTTTGAGAAACCATAGCTGCCATTCCATCATCTGCTGTTCAGCAACGCTTTTATTCTCGAATTGCGCAAGCCAGGCCTCATCTTCACTACTGCTGGCGTCTATCGGGACGCTGGTCAATAACGCTCGTATTTCAGGGAGTGGCCGTTTTAGCCGCGCTTCGGCGCTATACAGCGCTCGCCAGGCATCCTTCAATTGCGCGAGACGAAAACTGATGGCGGTATCAAACATCCGCTGCACCAGCTGCTGCCGCTTGAGGATCAGGCGATAATTTAGTGGTGGCTGGTCCATCAGAATGGCCTGCTGAGCAGCACGCGGATTATCGGCGGGCAACCGCGTGACCGGATATTTCCCGGTATTCGCATCGGCAAGGATCCGCTGCCCTTGAGGACTCAATAAATAGCGAATAAAACGACGGGCTTCACCGGCATGCTGGCTATTGTTCAACACCGCCACATAGGTTGGCGACACTGCGGAATGCGGAAAATAGTTAAACGCCAGATGCGGGTCGTTGAGCAGCAGATTGGCGTAATTATCAATCACCGGCCCAGCAACGCCTAATCCACTTTTAATTTTGTCAGCAACGCCGAAACTGCGCGAGGAAATCGTCACCAGATTGCCGGCACTCGCCAGCAGCGTCGCCCATCCTTGTTCCCACCCTTTTTGCTGCAGCAGTGATTCCACCATCAAATGGTTGGTATCCGAACGTGACGGGCTACTCATCAACAGCGCGCCCTGATACCGGGGGTGCGTTAAATCCCCCCAGTCAGTCGGAGCCGGTAAATGCCGCGCCGCCAGCGCAGAACGGTTAATCAACAGGCCAAAACCTGATATTGCCACCGCCACGGACGTAGAACGGATGGACTCCGGCACCAGGCGTTGACTCTCAGGCAGCGCATTATCAAACGGAGCCAGCTTCTGATGTTCCTGCAAATGCTGCAACAGCATGGGAGAGGAGGTCAAAATCAGATCAACATTGTCCGCGTTCGCTGTATCGAGTAGTTGTTCCAGAGAGGCACTGGTGCGGTTTAGCGTACGAATCATTACCGACCCTGGCTCGGTTTGCCATTGCTGGATAATCCATGCCGTCGCTCCTGGGGAGAACGTCGTGGCCATGACGAGCTCTTTACCCTGTGCCTGGCTGGCCGTAGACAGCAACGTAAAACAAAGCGACAGGATGATCATCCGCCCCTGGTCGCAAAGCCTGTTTGTGATCCCGTTCATAAATACCAACATGTTCGAAAAATAATATTGAGACAAAACTTACCCGTTTACCCCAACTCAGGGGAAAGGTAAGGTGGTTATAAAAATAACCAAGCCGAAAGCGAAAGCATGGGTACAGAATACCTTAAATTACCGATTAAAATTGTTAGTATCCGCACATGCTGGCTATAAATCCCCGCTAAAAATAAAAAACACACACCTCTGTTAATTTAAAAGAGTCAAAATTAGTCATTCTTTGGTTAAGTTGAGTCAATACTGACACATTTCATTGAGTTGAATTCCATCACCGTTTATTTCACCCTGCACAACGAAAACTCCTGATATTCACATCAATATAAATTTAGGTGATGATATGCTTTCAATATTTAAGACAGGACCATCGGCAAATAAAGTCCCGCCGGAGCAAGTCCAGGCGACATATGGTCGATACCGGATGCAGGCGCTACTTAGCGTATTTCTCGGCTATCTTGCGTACTATATTGTACGTAATAACTTCACACTCTCTACGCCGTACCTGAAAGAACATCTGGATCTCAGTGCCACCCAAATTGGTCTGCTCAGCAGTTGCATGTTGATTGCCTACGGGATCAGTAAGGGTATTATGAGCAGCCTGGCCGATAAGGCCAGCCCCAAAGTCTTTATGGCATGCGGTCTGGTCTTGTGCGCCATCGTGAACGTCGGGTTAGGTTTCAGCACCGGATTCTGGATATTTGCCACACTGGTAGTGTTCAACGGCTTATTCCAGGGGATGGGTGTTGGCCCCTCATTTATAACTATTGCCAACTGGTTCCCACGTAAAGAACGTGGACGCGTTGGCGCCTTCTGGAATATCTCGCACAACGTTGGCGGCGGTATTGTCGCCCCGATTGTAGGCACCGCTTTTGCCATTCTGGGTAGCGAACACTGGCAAAGCGCCAGCTATATTGTCCCCGCCTGTATCGCCGTGTTATTTGCCTTTATTGTTCTAATGCTGGGTAAAGGTTCTCCACGTAAAGAAGGTTTACCACCGCTGGAAGAAATGATGCCGGAAGAAAAAGTCGTGCTCAACGCCCGACAGGTCACCCAGGCACCGGAGAATATGAGCGCCTTCCAGATCTTTTGCACCTACGTGCTGCGTAATAAAAATGCCTGGTATGTCTCTCTGGTGGACGTGTTTGTCTATATGGTGCGTTTTGGCATGATCAGCTGGTTGCCGATTTACTTGCTTACCGAAAAACACTTCTCAAAAGAACAAATGAGCGTGGCATTTCTGTTTTTTGAATGGGCGGCCATTCCTTCCACATTGCTGGCCGGTTGGCTTACCGACAAGTTGTTTAAGGGCCGCAGGATGCCGCTGGCAATGATTTGTATGGCGCTGATCTTCGTCTGTCTGATCGGCTACTGGAAAAGTGAATCCCTGGTGATGGTGACCATTTTCGCCGCCATTGTCGGTTGCCTGATTTACGTTCCTCAGTTCCTGGCATCCGTGCAGACCATGGAAATCGTCCCCAGCTTCGCCGTCGGTTCAGCCGTAGGGTTGCGCGGATTTATGAGCTACATTTTTGGTGCATCACTAGGAACCAGCCTGTTTGGTGTGATGGTCGACAAAATGGGCTGGCACGGGGGATTTTACCTACTGATGGGGGGGATCGTCTGCTGCATCGTGTTCTGCTACTTGTCTCACCGCGGCGCGCTGGAGTTGGAACAACAGCGAAAAGATGCCCAGCAAGAGGAAGCGGCTTTAGAGCTTGCTGATGCCCGGTAATCTGTTCCAGGTCGATAAAAAAGTGCCAGCGATGCTGGCACTTCAGGATATGAATATCCTGGATGAAAAAACGTGTGACACTCATTTTGTTATCATCATTAATGACACGTCGATTTAATGCTTCCCGTCACCGACCATAAAGCGGATGATCAGCCCACAGGTCGGAGCCAGAAAAAGAAATATTCCCGTAACCATTTCATCACCATGAGTCAGCCACAGAGTAGTGAAGTAAATTAATGCCGCCAGGATAGCCATGCCGATTAAAGAACTGATTGATGCCAACGCACCCAAAACCTGCCAGATATAGCAACTAACGCACAGAATGCTCAATATGAGAAAGGTCCAGAAATAGAGCATAGCGGTACCTCCTGTCTGCCGTAAAACGTCATGTAAGTCCTTACACTCCTTGAATTTATAGTCTAAGACAATTCCTATACACAGGCAATCCAGGCAACATTTTTGTTACAATAAATACGGCTATGGCGGCGAACCTCGACATTCGATGGACAGTTAACCAGCACAAAAACAACAGGTTATACCCCTGTCCCTATTTCAGTTTCTCTCCCGCATAAACATTTACGCTTATTGAGGATTTATCTCTGGCTGACATTAATCTCTAGGTGGTAAAGTATAAGCCCGATCATTCATGCCCCCCCGTGGTTTTGTCCTGACTAAGTTTTACACTCTTTACAGGAACCATTGTCCTTCATGGTGGCCTAACGATCAGTATCAGAGTGTAACGCTGTCGACAAAGAATCTTCGCGATACATCTTATTAGTATCAACAACAGGTGCTTATGTTCCCCCAATGTAAATTTTCACGCGCGTTTTTGCATCCGCGCTACTGGCTCACATGGTTTGGTGTCGGTGTGCTCTGGCTCTTGGTGCAACTCCCCTACCCCGTATTGTGCTTTTTGGGTACGCGTACCGGAACGCTTGCTCGCCCGTTTTTAAAACGTCGTGAATCTATTGCCCGTAAAAACCTCGAACTGTGCTTCCCGAATCTGCCACAGGCAGAACGAGACAGGCTGGTCGAAGAAAACTTTCGTTCTCTTGGCATGGCGCTGCTTGAAACCGGCATGGCCTGGTTCTGGCCTGACCGTCGCGTGCGTAAATGGTTTGACGTCGAAGGTCTCGACAACCTGAAGCGTGCACAGTCGCAAAACCGCGGCGTGATGGTAGTAGGCGTACACTTTATGTCTCTGGAATTGGGAGGCCGCGTGATGGGGCTTTGCCAACCCATGATGGCAACCTACCGCCCGCATAACAATAAGTTAATGGAGTGGATCCAGACCCGTGGTCGGATGCGCTCAAACAAAGCCATGATCGGCAGAAATAACCTGCGTGGCATTGTCAGCGCCCTGAAAAAAGGGGAAGCCGTATGGTTTGCTCCCGATCAGGACTACGGTCGCAAAGGCAGTTCGTTTGCACCCTTTTTCGCCGTCAAGGACGTCGCGACAACCAATGGTACCTACGTACTGTCACGTTTATCAGGTGCTGCGATGTTGACCGTCACCATGGTGAGAAAAACGGACAATTCTGGCTACCGTCTGTTTATCACGCCGGAGATGGAAGGTTACCCTACTGATGAGGGCCTGGCTGCGGCTTATATGAACAAAATAATTGAAAAAGAGATTATGCGTGCACCCGAGCAGTATCTCTGGATCCATCGTCGTTTCAAAACCCGCCCGATGGGTGAAGCCTCGTTATATACGTAAAAAGAAAGGCCAGATGGCCTTTCTTTTTTTATGCGGCTGAATTACTTAATGCCCCATTTGTTCTGTAGTTCAGTCATCCGTTGACTGTATTCGCGGGAAAGACAGGCAGGCTTATCCTGCTCTTTCCAGCACTCGTTGCGGCCTTTGATCCAACCGCGCTGCTCGGCTTTCAGCGTCGAATCATTGTTTGATTTCACCAACGCCTGCTTGTAGATGCCATTCAGTTTCAAGTCCATTGCGGAAAGTGACGGGCTCTGACAAATAATGTCCTCCATACTTCCCTTGTCGACAGCGGCACAGGAGAAAGACGGGCCAGCATTCACCGATTTTTTCGCTGGTGCATAGCTCTTCTCATCGTCAGGCTGGCAAATCCCGTGCTTACGATTAGGGCCAGTCCAGGAAACGGCCGGGCTACCGTCATCATTACGGGAAATAGAAACGGTATTTTTACCGCTTTTCGCTTCCCAGTAATTTTCGTTGAATGTCTTAACGGTGGCTTTCTCTCCATCAATCCAGACATTACCTTTACCATCACTATTCACACCACCAATACTTGCACAGCTGAAATTCAACGCTTGCGGAGCTGCCGCCATCGACGTCAGTGGGGTAAGAACGAGTGCTAACATCATTAATCTGGTCATTTTTAACCTTTTCATTATCAATTTTTGCGCAAAATTAGCCGCATTATGGGCATGGTGATATGAGAATTCTCTGAGTAATCAGCGCGTCGCTCAGTGGCGATTCATTGCTGAAGGAAATCAAACTGTCGCCGATTCACGACATATGTAAGTTATTAAAATTAAATAAAAAAATGCCTCTTGTCTCGCTTCATTTTTAGGCGTACATTAGCGCCGTCTGGAGCATTACAGCTCAGAATTCTGAGATGATGCAGCGAAACAAACGCGGGGTATTCTCCCTTTCGTTGACGCTGGCGTCAGCTCTCTATCAGGTAAGTGTATGTTCATTTAGGCGTGCTTTAATACGCGGAGTGATGAAAAGTGAAATATTTCTTTATGGGCATTTCATTTATGGTCATCGTTTGGGCCGGTACATTTGCCCTGATGATCTAAATTAAAAGATGCAGCAAAAAACAGGAGCCCTCAGGCTCCTGTTTGCTTTTGTGGGTTAACCGTTTGGTTAATCAGCGCTTTCAGAGGCTGATTTCGTGCTGGAGGGCAGTAAACCATCTGCACGGAACATGGCTTTAATGCCTCGGATCGCCTGGCGAATACGGTCACGGTTCTCAATTAACGCAAAGCGCACGTGGGTATCGCCATAATCACCAAAACCCACCCCCGGTGACACGCAGACCTTCGCGTCATTCAACATTTTTTTAGCAAACTCAAGCGAGCCCATTGCAGCATACTGCTCAGGAATTTTTGCCCAGACATACATCGATGCCTTCGGCATCTCTACCATCCAGCCCGCTTCATGCAGCCCTTTGACCAGCACATCGCGTCGACGCTTATACTGCTCTGCGATATCCCGTACGCACTGCTGATCGCCTTCCAGTGCGGCAATGGCCGCAACCTGCAACGGTGTAAAGGTTCCGTAATCGTGGTAGCTCTTAATCCGCGCCAGCGCATTAACCAGCGTTTTGTTACCCACCATAAAACCAATACGCCATCCCGCCATGTTATAGCTTTTCGACAGCGTAAAGAATTCAACCGCCACATCGCGGGCGCCAGGCACCTGCATGATCGACGGCGCTTTCCAGCCATCGTAGACGATATCGGCATAGGCGAGGTCGTGAACCACCAGCACGTCGTAGCGTTTAGCCAGCGCGACCACTTTCTCAAAGAATTCCAGCTCAACGCACTGCGCGGTAGGATTGGATGGGAAACCTAAGATCATCATCTTTGGTTTCGGGTAGCTTTCACGGATCGCCCGCTCCAGCTCATTAAAGAAGTCGACCCCTTCCACCAGCGGTACAGAACGCACCTGAGCCCCGGCAATTACGGCACCGTAAATATGAATAGGATAACTTGGGTTAGGCACGAGGACCGTGTCACCGTGATCGAGCGTAGCCAGCATCAGATGCGCCAGCCCCTCTTTAGATCCGATGGTCACAATGGCTTCGGATTCAGGGTCGATCTCGACATCATAGCGGTCCTGATACCAGCGGGAAATCGCCCGACGCAGACGCGGAATACCGCGAGAGGTTGAATAACCGTGGGTATCCGGGCGCTGGGCCACGGTACACAGTTTTTCGACAATGTGAGGAGGCGTAGCCCCATCCGGGTTCCCCATGCTGAAATCGATAATATCTTCGCCGCGCCGACGCGCAGCCATCTTCAGTTCAGCAGTGATGTTAAAAACATAAGGGGGAAGACGATCAATACGCGTAAAGCGACGTTCAGGGCGGGAGTCAGCCATAGTATCCTCAGATTCACGTTAGCGCCCGGACCGTCCGAGCGACGCTGCCACGATGGTGGCACGTTTAGAAAATAGCCTGAATAAATTCCTTCTGTCGAGAGGCAACGCAAAATATTTTCTCCTGCTTTAAAAGAGGATCAATAAAAATAAACAGGGAAATAAACATTTTACGCGGCCTGCAAAAATCACCATTCATTAACATATTGAAGTCATAAATTTTACTCTGAAAATCAATCAATCCTGGAAAATTCGGAGAAACACACTTTTCCTTTACAATCCCCTTTTAATTATATGGTTTTTCCTCATTAGCCCGGCGCAATGGGGATGCTGGTCATCCTTGCTCAGGTTACCTATCATAGAGGTTTAATCTATTCGCAAGAGTCACCCGTGCACGAAATATTCAATATGCTGCTGGCGGTCTTTGATCGGGCAGCGCTGATGCTGTTCTGCCTGTTTTTTCTGATTCGTATCCGCTTGTTTCGAGAACTGTTGCACAAGTCAGCCCACTCCCCGAAGGAACTGCTCGCCGTAACGGCCATTTTCTCTATGTTTGCCCTGTTCAGTACCTGGTCCGGAGTACCGGTCGAAGGTTCTCTGGTAAACGTGCGTATTATTGCGGTGATGTCGGGGGGGATCCTGTTCGGCCCGTGGGTTGGCATCATTACCGGCATCATCGCAGGTATCCACCGCTATCTGATCGACATTGGCGGCGTCACCGCCCTGCCGTGCTTTATCACCAGTATTTTGGCGGGCTGTATTGCCGGCTGGATCAACCGTAAAATCCCCAAAGCACAGCACTGGCGTGCCGGTATTTTAGGTGGGATGCTGTGCGAAACGTTGACCATGATTCTGGTGGTCGCCTGGGCCCCCACCACCGAACTGGGACTGGATATTGTCTCAAAAATCGGTATCCCGATGATCCTCGGCAGCGTCTGTATTGGCTTTATTGTGATGCTGGTACAAAGCGTCGAAGGAGAGAAAGAGGCCAGCGCCGCCAAGCAGGCCAAACTGGCACTGGATATTGCCAACAAAACCCTGCCGCTCTTTCGCCATGTCAACAGCGAGTCGTTACGTCAGGTATGCGAAATTATTCGCCATGACATTCACGCAGATGCGGTTGCCATCACCAATACCCAGCACGTTCTGGCCTATGTTGGCGTCGGGGAACTCAACTATCGCAACAACGATGACTTCGTCAGCCCCACTACGCAGGAAGCCATCAATCACGGCAAAATAATAATAAAAAACAATGATGAAGCGCATCGAACGCCGGAAATACACTCCATGCTGGTGATCCCGCTCTGGGAGAAAGGCGTCGTGACCGGCACGCTGAAAATCTACTACTGTCACGCCCATCAGATCACCTCCTCGTTACAGGAAATGGCGATCGGTTTGTCGCAGATTATCTCTACACAGCTTGAGGTTTCCCGTGCAGAGCAACTGCGGGAGATGGCAAATAAGGCAGAGCTACGTGCGCTGCAAAGTAAAATCAATCCCCATTTTCTGTTTAATGCGCTAAACGCTATTTCGTCATCGGTCAGGCTTAACCCAGATACCGCCCGCCAGCTGATTTTTAATTTGTCGCGTTATCTTCGCTATAATATTGAATTGAAAGACGATGAGCAGATCGATATTAAGAAAGAGCTGTATCAAATTAAGGACTACATCGCCATTGAACAGGCTCGCTTTGGCGATAAGCTAACGGTTATTTATGATATTGATGAAGAGGTAAGCTGCTATATTCCCAGCCTGCTGATTCAGCCGCTGGTAGAAAACGCCATCGTTCACGGTATCCAGTCGTGCAAAGGAAAAGGCGTGGTCACTATCAGCGTCGCAGAGTGCGGTAACCGGGTACGCATCGCCGTCAGGGATACCGGTCACGGTATCGATCCAAAAGTCATTGAGCGGGTCGAGTCCAACGAAATGCCGGGCAATAAAATCGGCCTGTTGAACGTGCATCATCGTGTGAAGCTACTCTACGGCGAAGGGCTGCATATCCGCCGCCTGGAACCTGGCACCGAGATTGCGTTTTATGTGCCCAATCAGCACTCCCCCGCTGCCGCACCGGCGACCTTATTGCTTTAACCAGGAGTGAAGTAGTGAAAGTCATCATTGTTGAAGATGAATTCCTGGCCCAACAGGAACTGAGCTGGCTGATAAAAGAACACAGCCAGATGGAGATTGTCGGCACGTTTGACGACGGTCTGGACGTGCTGAAATTTCTGCAGCACAACCGCGTCGACGCCATTTTTCTCGATATTAATATTCCCTCGCTGGACGGCGTATTACTGGCGCAAAACATCAGCCAGTTCGCGCATAAACCCTTTATTGTGTTTATTACTGCATGGAAAGAACACGCTGTTGAGGCGTTTGAACTCGAAGCGTTTGACTACATTCTGAAGCCGTACCAGGAGTCACGGATTGTCGGAATGCTGCAAAAGCTGGAAGCAGCCTGGCAGCAGCAACAAACGGGAACCCCACACATAACCCCCGTCACGCGAGAGAATGACACCATCAATCTGATCAAAGATGAGCGAATCATCGTGACTCCGATCAACGATATCTACTACGCTGAAGCACATGAAAAGATGACGTTTGTCTACACACGACGGGAATCGTACGTCATGCCGATGAACATCAGCGAATTTTGCAGCAAACTGCCGGCTTCACATTTCTTCCGCTGTCACCGTTCGTTCTGCGTGAATCTGAATAAAATCCGTGAAATCGAGCCGTGGTTCAATAACACCTACATTCTGCGGTTAAAAGACCTGGAATTTGAAATCCCGGTTAGTCGAAGTAAAGTGAAAGAGTTTAGGCAGTTAATGCATTTATAACACTTACCCCACAAAGAAAGAGCGCTGAGATTTAATGGCAAAGCTGACGGAAAAATATCAACGTGCATATCAGCGTGAATACGCGAAAGAAGCTGATCAAAATGCCCGGGTATGGATGGATACCGATGATTATTTAGCAGAATGTCTGGATACCCAGACGCAATGCCATAAAGATGCGTCACTGCAAGAGCAGATAAGGCTATGGCTTTTTATGCTGCGCATTAATCACAATCCTGATTTATTAGGATTTAAAACGGCCATCCTCGCCAACGATATGGCATTACTGCATGCTGCGCTGCGTCAGTCAGCCATGATCAAACATACAACACTCGGCGTAGATTCCGGATGCGACCACAGTATAAACATCTGGACGACCCTCGATATTCTTGCTGCCGGCCTGTTTGCCCGCGTACCGCTGCTGTTACCTGAAAAATGGGGTCTCAGTGACAACGGTCACCCTGTTACTATAGCGATTACTAATTTAGTCATGGCGCTGTGGTACAAACGAACTGATTTTGCGGCTGAAGCCAGTAAACGAGCGCAAAAGGTACTGGCGACGAAGCAGGCAGCCAGCGATGTGTGTATCCTCCGTTATCTGATGGCGCTCCTCGAGGAGGATGTGACAGAAGCGGGCGTGCAGCTCGATTTATATTGTAAAAGCGTACCAAAGTTGAGGGACGCGGGTCTTACTAAGCTCAATAAAATGTTCTGGCCATACGCACATGGGTTATACAACCTGGCGAGTGTGGTGTGGGGCAGCGAAAAAGCCAGCACAATGTCAAAACCAGAAGCTGACTGTTTTCTGGATGACCTGGCAGAATGGCAAATTAAGCATAACTACCATCCCGGCGCGCTTTTTTTTGAATATCCTCAGCCAATCGACGTCATTAATACTCTTATTTCGTGTACGCCACCTGAATGCGTTTTGCATCAGCCTTATCTCGAGACAGATAAAAAATACAGAGAAAAAAGATACCTGCACAGCGAAATGTTTGAACAGCAGATGATAGCGATAGTACTGAACGAGATTGCGAGTAAAACTCACGGGACATAATGCGTTACCCTGACGGCGGCAGGCATATTATTTATAGTGTGCCGGATAGGTATTAATAGACACCATCCGGCAGGGATCTTACAGAATATGCCCCAGCGTCTGGCGCAGGTGCGCACCGGAGCCCAGCAGACCAGGGTTATCATGCACAATCAAATACACCGGAATATCCTGTACGTAGGCTTTAAAACGACCTTTATCTTCAAAGCCACCGCGGAAACCCGATGCTTTAAAGAATTCAAGGAAGCGCGGCACAATCCCGCCGGCAATATAAACACCGCCAAAGGTCCCCAGCGTTAACGCCAGATCGCCACCAAAGCGTCCCATAATCACGCAAAACAGCGACAGCGCCCGACGACAGTCAGTGCACGAGTCTGCCAGCGCACGTTCGGTGATATCCTTCGGCTGCAGGTTTTCCGGCAGACGTCCGTCGGATTTGACGATAGCGCGGTACAGGTTCACCAGCCCCGGACCGGACAGCACGCGTTCTGCAGAAACATGGCCAATCTCAGCGCGCAGGACTTCAAGAATAATCGCCTCTTCTTCGCTGTTAGGTGCGAAATCTACGTGACCGCCCTCTCCCGGCAGGCTCACCCAGCGCTTATCGACGTGCACCAGATGCGCTACGCCTAAACCGGTTCCCGCACCGTACACGGCAATCGGTTTACCTTCTACCGGCTCCGTGCCACCAAATTGGATCAAATGCTCTTTTTTCAGCATCGGGATCGCCATCGACACGGCGGTGAAATCATTGATGATTTCCAGATGGCTAAAACCGAGATTCTTTTTCATTTCAGCAATAGAAAACGCCCAGGTATGGTTGGTCATTGCCACCCAGTCGCCGGTAATCGGACAGGCAATCGCAATACACCCGTCTTCGACGCTGACGCTATGCTCATCCAGGTACACGCGAACCACGGCCTCAAGGCTGGGGTAATCCAGTCCTGAATAGGTCTTAGCCTGCGAAATTTCACCGCTGGCAATGTCGCACAGAGCAAGACGCGCGTTGGTGCCGCCAACATCACCTACTAAAGCATATTTTGTCATTCTTCTACTGCTCCGCTAAAGTCAGAATAAATCTTTGCCACACTGTAAATTCATGGGGGCATAACAACAACGGCCTGAAGGCTGATGCCGATAAAATATCGACCCAGATCACAGAATTACTTTATCGTTTCAGCACCATTTGCAGCGATGTCAGCAGGCAGGCTGTGCAAACTATGCTTATGACTCTATTTGAGGGAATAGAAAATGCTCCATCCGCGAGCCAGAACGATGCTGTTGTTATCCACTCCCGCACTGATCATTGGCGTTGCCTCAAGCCTGGTGCTGATCATCGTCATGAAAGTGGCCGCCGTTTTACAGCAATTTTTATGGGAGCGCCTGCCCGCCAGCATCGGCATTGCTCATGACTCTTCGCTGTGGATAATCGGTATGCTCACGTTGACCGGGATACTGGTCGGACTCGTCATCCGCTACAGCCACGGGCATGCGGGACCGGACCCAGCCTGTGAACCGCTAATCGGAATGCCGGTCCCCACGTCAGCACTGCCGGGCCTGCTGGCTGCGCTGATCCTCGGCCTGGCCGGCGGCGTCAGTTTGGGGCCTGAACACCCAATAATGACCGTGAATATCGCGCTGGCGGCGGCGATTGGCGTGCGTCTGTTCCCTCGAATTAATAAGCTGGACTGGACCATTCTCGCCTCTGCGGGCACCATCGGAGCGCTATTTGGTACGCCTGTCGCCGCGGCACTGATATTTTCACAAACGCTGAATGGCTCCAACGATGTGCCGTTATGGGATCGCCTGTTTGCGCCACTGCTGGCTGCTGCTGCCGGTGCACTGACGACTGACCTGTTCTTTCATCCGCATTTTTCATTGCCCATCGCCCAATATACTCAGCTACAGCTGACCGATATTTTTAGCGGCGCGGTGGTTGCCGCCATTGCCATTGCGGCAGGCATGGTGGCGGTGTGGTGTTTACCCCGTTTACATCAGTTGATTCATCGCCTGAAACACCCGGTACTGATTCTCGGCATTGGCGGCTTTCTGCTTGGGATTCTGGGCATTATTGGGGGACCACTTACCCTGTTTAAAGGGCTGGATGAGATGCAGCAAATGGCGTTTAGCCAAACGCTGGGGGCATCAGACTATTTCATGCTCGCGGTGATCAAACTGGCGGCGTTAGTGGTTGCTGCCGCCAGTGGTTTTCGTGGAGGACGTATTTTCCCGGCGGTATTCGTTGGCGTGGCACTGGGATTGATGCTGCATGCCCATGTCGAAGCGGTTCCGGCAGCAATCACCGTCTCCTGCGCCATTCTGGGGCTGGTGCTGGTTGTCACCCGCGACGCCTGGCTAAGCCTGTTTATGGCGGCAGTAGTGGTCCCCGACGCCACCCTGCTGCCGCTGCTGTGTATCGTCATGCTTCCCGCCTGGCTGCTGTTGGCAGGCAAACCGATGATGATCGCCAACCGCCCCGATCAATAACTATCCCCCGTTACGGGCTTCCAGCGCACGGGTCACCGTGCGCAGAAGCTCAGGCAGATCGGCTTTCGGCAGCATCACTTCAATTAACGAAAGCCGCTGCGGGCGCGCCAGCCGGGCCAGAACTTCCTCCAGCTGTACAGCCTGCGTCACGCGCCAGCACTCCGCCTGACACTCGCGGCTCAGCGCCTGTGGCACCTGCGTCCAGTTCCATCCGGCAATGTCGTTATAACGCTGGTTTGCCCCGTGAATAGCCCGCTCCACGGTATAGCCGTCATTATTGAGCAGCAAAATAACCGGCGTTTGTCCGTCTCTGAGCATCGTACCCAATTCCTGAATGGTAAGCTGGGCAGCGCCATCGCCAATTATCAGGATCACCCGCCGATCCGGGTATGCCGTTTGCGCTCCCAGTGCGGCGGGTAAGGAATAACCAATCGATCCCCACAGCGGCTGTACCAGTACTTCCGCCCCGGAAGGTAACGAAAGCGTAGCGGCACCAAATGCCGCGGTCCCCTGATCGACGAGGATAATGTCGTCAGCTGCCAGGTATTGCTGCACCGTGTACCAGAAATTTTCCTGTGTCAGCGGCCCCTGTTCAACCTGACGTCGCCCGACAGGCGGGCGTTCTGGCGGCAGAGAAAACGACAGCTCCAGGCACAGCTCCCGTAGCGTGGTAACCGCCTGCTCCATCGGGATGTTAAACCACTGGCTTCCCACACGTGAAGCATGCGGTTGAACCTCAATCGTGCGCTCCTGCGGCAAGCATTGCGTAAAACCGGCGGTTAGCGTGTCGACAAAACAGGTACCCACGCAAATAACGGTGTCGACATCTTCTATCGCCCGGCGCACATATTCACTGCTGGCCCCCGCGCTGTAGGTGCCAACAAACGCAGGATGACGTTCATCAAAAAGCCCTTTACCCATTAACAATGTGGCATGAGCCATCGGCGTTTCTGCCATCCAGCGCTGCAAAACAGGTTGCAAACCAAAGCGCTGCGCAAGAAAATCCGCCAGCAACGCCACGCGCGAGCTGTCCAACAAGCGCTCACGGGCCTGATAGCGAAACGCCGCAACGACGCTACTTTCCGATTCACTCAGAGGAATAATCAGTCTGTCCTGTGGGGGCGTGGCGGGCTGTTTGGCGACATCGGCAGGCAACATCAGATACCCTGGCCGACGTTCGGTTAACATGACCCGTAGCACACGGTCAATTTCATAGCAGGCGTTTTGGGCATCAAGCACCGCGCTGGCCGCCGTTACCGCTTGATGCATGCGATAAAAATGCAGAAAATCGCCGTCGCCCAGGGTGTGATGCATCAGCTCCCCACGCCGCTGAGCGCTGCTGCACGGCGCACCCACTATCTGCAGCACGGGTACATATTCTGCGTAACTGCCTGCGATTCCATTAATGGCGCTTAACTCCCCAACGCCAAAGGTGGTGAGAAGCGCCCCTGCCCCGGCGACCCGGGCATAGCCATCCGCAGCATAAGCCGCATTTAATTCGTTTGCGCAGCCAACCCAACGCACGTCGGGGTGGTCAATCACGTGGTCAAGAAACTGCAAATTATAATCGCCCGGCACACCAAAAAGATGGCCAACACCACACCCTGCCAGTCTGTCCAGCAGGTAATCAGCAACGGAATACGCGGTTTGCATGACAGCTATCCTTCTGACGGTAACCTCATGTTGAGTATCGAAGAACTGTGATGACTGTCCAGAAAACACGACGTGGAGGGGTGGAAAGCAGGATTTACAGTTTTGCCGGTGAAATACCATTGAAGAATCGACCGTGTAACCGTATACACTAAAACATATACGTCATCTTGCTATCAGGAAGGGGTCTACATGGTTTATCACGCGGATGAAAATCGCTATCAGACAATGGAGTACCGCCGCTGCGGTCAGAGCGGACTCAAGCTACCGGTTATCTCTCTGGGCTTATGGCACAATTTTGGCGACACCACGCAGGTAGAAAACAGCCGAAGCCTGCTACAGCGCGCGTTCGATCTGGGGATCACCCATTTTGATCTCGCCAATAACTACGGCCCACCGCCGGGCTCTGCCGAGCGAAATT
Source organism: Citrobacter sp. KH_055_1 (assembly GCF_057838705.1). Taxonomy (NCBI): domain Bacteria; kingdom Pseudomonadati; phylum Pseudomonadota; class Gammaproteobacteria; order Enterobacterales; family Enterobacteriaceae; genus Citrobacter; species Citrobacter sp. KH_055_1. The sequence goes on along the minus strand of NZ_CM174473.1, from coordinate 1,458,088 downwards.
TTGGCCGTATTTTGCAGGAAGATTTTTTACCGTGGCGGGACGAACTCATTATTTCCACCAAGGCGGGCTACACCATGTGGGATGGCCCCTACGGCGACTGGGGTTCGCGTAAATACCTGATTGCCAGCCTCGACCAGAGCCTGAAACGTATGGGTCTGGAGTACGTGGATATCTTCTACCACCATCGTCCCGATCCCGAAACGCCGCTCACAGAAACCATGAAGGCGCTGGATCACATTGTTCGCCAGGGAAAAGCGCTGTATGTCGGGCTGTCTAACTATCCCGCCGACCTTGCCAGACAGGCGATTGAGATCCTCGACGACTTAGGTACCCCGTGCCTGATTCATCAGCCGAAATATTCCATGTTTGAACGTTGGGTTGAAGGGGGATTGTTGTCACTGTTGCAGGAAAAAGGCGTGGGCAGTATCGCTTTCTCTCCGCTGGCGGGCGGGCAGTTAACCGACCGTTACCTGAACGGGATCCCGGCGGATTCTCGTGCGGCAAGCGGTAGCCGTTTTCTCAACCCGGATCAGATAACGCCAGAGAAACTGGAAAAAGTCCGCCAGCTGAACGCAATGGCTGAGCGTCGGGGACAAAAGCTCTCCCAAATGGCCCTGGCCTGGGTGTTGCGAGAAGACAAAGTCACCTCAGTGTTGATTGGTGCCAGTAAAACAGCGCAAATTGAAGATGCTGTTGGCATGCTGGCAAACCGTCATTTGTCTGCAGAAGAATGCGCGGAGATTGACGCCATCCTGAATTGTTTGAAATAAAGACACATTTATTAACAAAAAGTGCTCTCTTTCATGATTTAAGAGTTCAGGCGATTAAACGGGGCTTTACTGCCCCGTAATATTGCATTAACAGGCCGGCTACGGCTCGATCGTGAAGGAGAGAAAAAATGTTCAGGTCACTGATTCTGGCTGCAGCCTTATTGGCTTTCACGCCGCTGGCCGCAAACGCTGGTGAAATCACCCTGCTGCCATCAATAAAATTGCAAATTGGCGATCGCGATAATTATGGTAACTACTGGGACGGCGGCCACTGGCGCGACCGGGGTTACTGGCACAATAATTATGAATGGCGCAAAAATCGCTGGTGGCGTCATGATAACGGTAATCATCGTGGCTGGGATAAGCGCAAAGCGTACGAGCGCGGTTACCGTGAAGGCTGGAACGATCGCGATGACCATCGCGGTCGCGGCAAAGGCCACGGACGTGGTCATGGCCACCATCATTAATGTAACAAAAGAGCCTGCGGGCTCTTTTTGCTTACAACCCGAGCGCAGTGCCTACCAGCAGCCAGAGATTTAGCGCCACCACCAGTACCACAATCATCCAGCCAACATATTTAACCCAGACGGTGTTAACTAAATCCCCCATTAACGTACCGTTACTGGTGAATATCAGGAGTGGTACCAGCGCCAGCGCGATACCGAAACTCAGCAACACCTGGCTCATGACCAGAATACGGGTGGGATCCAGTCCCATCAGAATGACGATGAATGACGGCATCATAGTAACCGTACGACGAACCCACAGCGGGATATGAAAACGGATAAACCCCTGCATCACAACCTGTCCGGCCAGCGTGCCGACAACCGTTGAAGAAAGCCCCGCCGCCACCAGGCTGAGACCAAATACCGTCGCCGCCGCATGACTCAACAACGGTTCCAGCGTCAGATAAGCCTGATCGAGATCGGTAATGCCGGTATGACCGCTGAAGTGAAAGGCTGCGGCAGCAGTAGCCATCATTGCCAGATTGACAAACCCGGCAATGGTCATGGCGATAGCCACATCCCACTTAGTTGCCGCGTAGCGCTGTTGCCGTGTCCCGCCATGCAGATGCTGGGTTAAAGAGGAGTGCAAGTAAATGACGTGCGGCATAATGGTCGCGCCGAGTACGCCGGCTGCCAGAAAGACCGCCTCAGAGTTCGGCAGACTGGGAATGATCATGCCCTTACTCAGCTGCGCCAGATTCGGCTGCGAGAAGATCAGTTCGACAATATATGCCGCGGCCACAAACAACAGTAATCCACCAATTACTTTTTCCAGTGGTTTTTGCCCGCGACGTTGCAGCATCAGGATTAAAAATGTGGCGATACCGGTCAGCACCGCCCCCTGTAACAGCGAAACGCCGAGGATCAGCTTAAAGCCAATCGCGGCACCGATAAATTCAGCAAGATCGGTCGCCATGGCAATGATTTCAGCCTGCACCCAGTAAAACCACACCACCGGACGTGGGTAGTGATCGCGAATTTGCTCGGCGAGGTTTTTTCCAGTAGCAATCCCCAGCTTGGCCGACAATACCTGAATCAGCATTGCCATCAGGTTGGCCCAGACGACGACCCACAGCAGTTTATAGCCAAAGCTAGCCCCTGCCTGGATGTTGGTGGCAAAGTTACCGGGGTCGATATACCCGATAGCCGCGATGAATGCAGGTCCCATTAACGCAAGTTTCAGCTTGCGTGCTGCCCGTCCACTGCTTGTCTCAACGCGATCGTTCGTCATTTTCGTGCCTCAAAAACATAGCCTTTGCTATGTTTCAAACTACGCCAGTTGAGAATGATTATCAAATTCATTTTGATGGATAAAAATGATTTCTTTGATAGCGTTGGTCTATAAATAGATCAGGGAACTGGAAACGCAGATGAGATGTTTAATTAATGTTATGAGATTAGCACAATGACATAACTTTTCACTTCCATACTAAACATCACGGAAGTGTATTACCGATCACTAATTTTGAATCTCGTCACAGGTCCTTATTATAGTGTGTGTTTGATCTCGTTTTCTTTGGTGTTGTTGCATAGAATGTGCACGGAAATTAAACCTGCCTCATGTTTGGAGCAAATATGGACCGCGTTCTTCATTTTGTCCTGGCCCTTGCCGTGGTTGCGGTACTCGCACTGCTGGTAAGCAGTGACCGTAAACAAATTCGCATTCGTTATGTTATTCAATTACTTGTTATCGAAGTGTTACTGGCGTGGTTCTTCCTGAATTCTGATGTCGGGCTGGGCTTCGTGAAAGGCTTCTCGGAGATGTTTGAAAAACTGCTCGGTTTTGCTAATGAAGGGACAAACTTTGTCTTCGGCAGCATGAACGATAAAGGTCTGGCATTCTTCTTCTTGAAAGTACTGTGCCCAATCGTCTTCATTTCCGCCCTGATCGGTATTCTGCAGCATATCCGCGTTCTGCCTATTATCATCCGCGCAATTGGATTTTTGTTATCCAAAGTCAACGGTATGGGCAAGCTGGAGTCCTTCAACGCCGTCAGCTCGCTGATCCTGGGTCAGTCTGAAAACTTTATTGCCTATAAAGATATTCTGGGCAAGATGTCACGCAACCGCATGTACACCATGGCAGCGACGGCAATGTCCACCGTTTCCATGTCCATCGTCGGCGCGTACATGACCATGCTGGAACCAAAATACGTTGTTGCTGCATTGGTTCTGAACATGTTCAGCACCTTTATTGTACTGTCGCTGATCAACCCTTACCGCGTGGATGCCAGCGAAGAAAATATTCAGATGTCTAACCTGCATGAAGGACAGAGCTTCTTCGAAATGCTGGGTGAGTACATTCTGGCAGGCTTCAAGGTCGCGATTATCGTGGCAGCAATGCTGATCGGTTTCATCGCGCTGATTGCCGCGCTGAACGCCTTGTTTGCCACCGTCACCGGCTGGTTTGGCTACAGCATCTCCTTCCAGGGCATCCTGGGCTACATCTTCTACCCGGTTGCGTGGGTGATGGGTGTACCGTCCAGCGAAGCGCTGCAGGTGGGCAGTATCATGGCGACTAAACTGGTTTCCAACGAATTCGTGGCCATGATGGACCTGCAGAAAATCGCGTCTACGCTCTCTCCACGCGCGGAAGGTATTCTGTCTGTGTTCCTGGTCTCCTTCGCTAACTTCTCTTCCATCGGTATCATCGCAGGCGCAATCAAAGGTCTGAACGAAGAGCAAGGCAACGTGGTATCCCGCTTTGGTCTGAAGCTGGTATACGGCTCTACGCTGGTGAGCGTACTGTCCGCATCCATCGCAGCACTGGTGCTGTAAGACAGTAGCATCGCAATCGTAGTGACTCGGCCGGGGAGATTCTCCCCGGTTTTTTTATGTCCGTCATTTGGTGATCTGATAGAGGAAGCAGAGGGTCGTGCAGGAAGTAGAAACAAAAAACCCCCGCTTTTCAGCGAGGGTCTTAATTTTGGTGGAGCTAAGCGGGATCGAACCGCTGACCTCCTGCATGCCATGCAGGCGCTCTCCCAGCTGAGCTATAGCCCCACGATGCCTTTACGTACCAAATTTAGTGGGATTAAATTTGGTGGAGCTAAGCGGGATCGAACCGCTGACCTCTTGCATGCCATGCAAGCGCTCTCCCAGCTGAGCTATAGCCCCGTCACGTAAAGCTTGTCGAGTTGACGGGCGGCATAATATGAATTCCCTTCGCGCGTGTCAACGGCAAAATTAACTCACTGAATTCAATCGCTGAAAAAGCAGGCAAATGAAGAACATTGCGCAACAACTCGCATTCAGTAGTTAAACGCGTCACGGTTTCTAGTAAAATGGTGCTATAAACTGAACCACTAATTAACCCCACGACTACTCAGGGAATCGTTATGTTCAAGGAACGGATGACGCCAGAAGAACTTGCTAATCTGACCGGTTACAGCCGGCAGACCATTAATAAATGGGTGCGCAAGGAAGGCTGGGCTACGTCACCAAAACCGGGCGTTCAGGGCGGAAAAGCTCGTCTGGTTCACGTCAACGAACAAGTTCGCGAATACATTCGCAGTGCAGAGCGTTCAGCTGAAGGTTTATCAGACAACTTATCTTTAGCTGGCGACTCTTCTATTGAAACACTGCTGATCACCCTCGCGAAAGAAATGACGCCAGCAGAACAGAAAATGTTTACGTCATTGATCCTGCGTGAAGGCATTACCGGTTTGTTACAACGCTTAGGGATCCGCGACAGCAAATAATATGAAAAAATTACGCAGCAAAATGACCACCGAAGAGCTGGCTGAATGTCTCGGAGTCGCGAAACAAACGGTCAATCGTTGGATCAGAGAACAAAACTGGAAAACCGAAAAGTTTCCCGGTGTGAAGGGCGGTCGCGCAAGGCTTATTCATATTGATGCCGGCGTGCGGGAATTTATTCTCAATATCCCAGCTTTTCGCAAAATCCCGGAGTTTTATCAGGCTGAAGAACCCGTTGCAGAATACACGCACGTTGTCCGTAGCCACGCCTGTCGCCAGATAATCAGCGCGTTGGATAACATGTCACCAGCGGAACAAGAAAAACTGGCGCTGTTTCTTTCGCGCGAAGGTATCCGTAGTTTTCTCACCCGTCTGGGCATTGATGAATCCGAATAAATGCCAAAAAAAACGGCAGGATCTGCGCCTGCCGTTTTGTTGTCTCTCTGACTGTCTTACTGCTGCTTTTCACGCTCAGCAATAAACGCCAGCGCTTTGTTAATACGTTCAACGCTGCGGGATTTACCAATCGCATGCACCGTAACGTCTAATCCTGGAGACTGGCCTGCACCGGTAACCGCAACGCGCAGCGGCATACCGACTTTACCCATCCCCACTTCCAGCTCATCAGCGGTAGACTGAATGGCGTGATGTACGTTTTCAGCGGTCCATTCGGTGATGGCAGCAATTTTATCACGCACCACTTCCAGCGGCTGACGCGCAACCGGGCGCAGGTGTTTCTTCGCAGCATCCGCATCGAACTCAGCAAAGTCTTCATAGAAGTAGCGGCAGCTCTGCGCCATCTCTTTCAGGGTTTTGCAGCGCTCGCCCAGCAGTTTTACCAGCTCGGACAATTGCGGACCCACGCGGGTATCGATATTTTCCTGCTCAATGTGCCACTGCAGATGCGTTGCCACATATTCAGGTGCCAGAGTGTTAATGTAGTGATGGTTCAGCCACTGCAGTTTTTCGGTATTGAATGCGCTCGCCGATTTGCTTACCGCACCAAGAGAGAACAGCTTGATCATCTCTTCGCGGGTGAAGATTTCCTGATCGCCGCTGGACCAGCCCAGACGCACCAGATAGTTCAGCAGCGCTTCCGGCAGGTAACCATCGTCGCGATACTGCATCACGCTGACCGCACCGTGACGTTTGGACAGTTTTTTACCGTCGTCGCCGTTGATCATCGACACGTGCGCGTAAACCGGCACCGGCGCGTTCAGCGCCTTCAGGATGTTGATCTGACGCGGGGTGTTGTTGATATGGTCTTCACCACGAATAACGTGGGTAATTTCCATATCCCAGTCATCAACAACCACACAGAAGTTATAGGTTGGAGAACCGTCGGTACGGCGGATGATCAGATCGTCGAGTTCCTGGTTGCTGAATTCGATCGGCCCACGGATCTGGTCGTCAAAAATAACGGAACCGTCCTGCGGGTTGGCAAAACGCACCACGCAAGGTTCGTCATCGGCGTGATGTTCGTGGCCGTGGCGGCAGCGACCGTCATAACGTGGCTTCTCACCTTTCGCCATCTGATCTTCACGCAGCTGTTCCAGACGCTCTTTGGAGCAATAGCATTTATACGCTGTACCCGCTTCCAGCATCTCATCAATAACGGCGTTGTAGCGATCAAAACGTTTGGTCTGGAAGTACGGACCTTCATCCCACTCCAGATTCAGCCAGTTCATGCCATCCATAATGGCTTCGATAGCTTCCGGCGTGGAGCGTTCGAGATCGGTGTCTTCAATACGCAGCACAAACTCACCGCTATGGTTACGTGCAAAAAGCCAGGAATAAAGAGCAGTACGCGCACCGCCGACGTGCAGATAACCTGTCGGGCTAGGCGCGAAGCGAGTTTTGATTTTCATGAAATGGCCTTACGTTTATAAAGATGCCGACAACCGGCAAATCCTGGGAAGATTATCAGGCCCGTATTCTATCACCGTGGTCTGATTCCTCAATGTTGTTCAGGTTGGAACATCACGCTTTGCCATTTTCGTATACAAATCATGCCGCATGGACTGTTTTGCGATCGTTTTGTTTAAATTTACGACGAACGAACAATTTCTTTAGAAAATGCGTTGACTCATTTTCAACTCTCCCTATAATGCGACTCCACACAGCGGGGGTGATTAGCTCAGCTGGGAGAGCACCTCCCTTACAAGGAGGGGGTCGGCGGTTCGAACCCGTCATCACCCACCAACTACTTTATGTAGTCTCCGCCGTGTAGAACAGAAAATTGAGAAGTGGGTGATTAGCTCAGCTGGGAGAGCACCTCCCTTACAAGGAGGGGGTCGGCGGTTCGATCCCGTCATCACCCACCACTTTCTCGCCAGCTGGATTTTCTGTCATAATATGAAGTACCGAAGTGGGTGATTAGCTCAGCTGGGAGAGCACCTCCCTTACAAGGAGGGGGTCGGCGGTTCGATCCCGTCATCACCCACCACTTCGGGGCGTTAGCTCAGTTGGTAGAGCAGTTGACTTTTAATCAATTGGTCGCAGGTTCGAATCCTGCACGCCCCACCAATGTAAAAAGGTGCCCTAAAGGCGCCTTTTTGCTATGCACGGAATTCAAAGATTCGAACCTGCAGCAGGTTCGGGTCGAACGCAGTGAGACAACGGAGCCGTTCACGGCGACGGCCCGAAGGGCGAGCGAAGCGAGTCATCCTGCACGCCCCACCAATGTAAAAAGGCGCCCTAAAGGCGCCTTTTTGCTATGCGTAGAATTTAACAATTCAGCCATTCTCTGCCTGATGCGCTGCGCTTATCAGGCCTACGGTCTACGTCGTTGTAGGCCGGATAAGACGTCAGTCGCCATCCGGCACACATCACATCGTCAATGCCCCAACCAGTTTCTCCAGCGCAGGTGTTGCCTGCTGTTGGTCATACACAATATATAAATCAGCAGGAATGCGTTCTTCCAGCGGGCGGAATACCACGCCAGGCCAGTTCATCTGCGCATAACTATCTGCAATTAACGTAATACCAATCCCCATACTGATCATCGCCAGCACCGTTTGTGGCTCCCTCACCTCACGAATAATCATCGGTGAAAATCCGGCGCTCTGGCACACACGCTGCAAAAATGCCCAGTCAGTATGAATGGAAGGCATCGTGACAAAATATTCATTACGCAGCGCTTCCAGCGGCACGGTGTCACGAGCGCTCAGCGGATGTTCTTCCGGCATCGCCACCAGAAATGAAGACTCATGCAAGCGCAGGCTGGTAAATCCGGGTGAGGGTGCTGTCGCCATCCGCCAAATCCCCGCATCCAGCTCACGCCGCTCCAGCAGCGTCATCTGCATTGCCGGCATGTTTTCGCGAAACAGAACCTCAACGTTCGGGTTCTCTTTCAAAAATCGCCGCATCACCGGGCGCATTTTTCCCCACATCGCCGTGCCTATTACGCCCAGTTCGACTCGCCCTGCCTCACCGCGGCCAATCTGCTCCACGCGTGCCAGCGCCTGGTTAGCGCTGGATAACAGGCGGCGTGACTCTTCCATCAGGATTTTTCCGGCGTGGGTTAAGGTCACGCTACGGGAATGCCGGATAAACAACAGTGTGCCGAGCTGCTGCTCCAGCTCTTTGATGTGAATACTTAGCGGGGGTTGTGACATATTCAGGCGGGCAGCCGCACGTCCAAAATGCAGTTCTTCTGCGACTGCCAGAAAATAACGCAGTAACTTCAGATCGATACGATGCGTGCGTTCCATGAGTAATGCGCTCCAGCGGAGAAGGATAATGCGCAAAGTTACCACATTGCATCACAGAACATAAAACGGCGGGCAGCATTAGCCCGCCGCAGGTAAGGATTAATGTGCCAGCGATTTCTGCACGGACCTTTCCGGCTCATGCTTGTATTTGAAGAACAGCGCAAAAATGACGGCCAACGCCAGCGCATAAGCCGCAAACACCAACCAGATGGTTTGCCAGTCCTTCACGCCATCGACGGAGAAATAGTCCACCGCCATGCCGCTCAGGATTGAACCCACCCACGCCCCGACGCCGTTCACCATGGTCATAAACAGCCCCTGTGCGCTGGCGCGAATGTTGGAGCTGACTTCCTGCTCGACGAACACCGATCCGGATATGTTGAAGAAATCAAACGCGCAGCCGTAAACGATCATCGACATCAGTAACAGCACAAAGCCAAACGGTGACGGATCGCCAAACGCAAAGAAACCAAAACGCAGCGTCCACGCCAGCATGCTCATCAGCATCACCGTTTTAATCCCAAAGCGTTTGAGGAAGAACGGAATGGTGAGAATGAAGCCCACTTCCGCCATCTGCGACACCGACAGCAAAATAGAGGGGTATTTCACGACAAAGCTGCCAGCAAATTCAGGGTTACGGGCAAAATCATGCAGGAACGGATTACCAAAGACGTTGGTGATTTGCAGTACCGCCCCCAGCATCATGGCAAAGAGAAAGAATATCGCCATACGCGGATTTTTAAACAGCACAAACGCATCCAGTCCCAGCTTACCGGCAAGCGTCGTTGCCACTTTCTTCTCAGCAACCGGAATTTTCGGTAAGGTAAACGCGTACATCGCCAGCAGTAATGAGGCGCCGGAGGCGATATACAGCTGGGCGCTGCTCAGTTCCAGTCCCATCAGGCTTACCGTCCACATAGCCACAATAAAGCCAATCGTGCCAAACACGCGAATCGGCGGGAAAGCCGTGACCGGATCCTGGCCGGATTGCGCCAGGCAGGAGTATGAGACGCTGTTCGACAACGCAATCGTCGGCATATAAGCCATGGCGTTAATCAGCATCACCCAGAACATGGTATCTGCATCGGTCACGGTGGTGGCATACAGCAGCACACCCGCGCACACCAGGTGACACAGCATGTAGGCGCGTTCGGCGCGCAACCATTTATCAGCGATGATCCCCATGATGCCAGGCATAATAATCGCCGCCAGCCCTTTCGAGCTATAAACCATACCCACGTTGGCACCGGTAAAATGCAGGGTGTTGATCATGTAAGAACCCAGGGTCACCAACCAACTTCCCCAGATGAAATATTGCAAAAACGACATGAGCTTTAAGCGTGAGGCGATACCCATTTTTCCGTTCCTTGCCAAAAAAGTAAGACCCCGCAAGCGGGGTCAGTTATCGTTTTTATTCAGGCCAGCTTGCGCAAAAAGCCGCAGATCAAATTGATGAAGTTCTGTCGGGAGAGTTCCGCCGCCGCTAACGTTTGGGCATGGGATAACTTCACATCTCCCAGCCCTTCTGCCAGGTTGGTGATGGCAGAAACCGCAACCACCTTCAATTCACAGTGACGTGCAGCGATAACTTCAGGGACCACCGACATACCAACCACATCACCGCCAATAATCTGCATCATGCGAATTTCTGCCGCCGTCTCAAAGTTCGGTCCCGGATAGGAGACAAATACGCCTTCGCTCAGCGGGAATCCCTCTTCTTTCGCTACGGTTTGCAGGATCGCACGGTAGTCTGCATCGTAGGCGTTCGCCAGCGAGAAGAAACGCTCGCCAAAACGCTCATCGTTGAGTCCAACCATTGGCGTGCCTGGCATGGTATTAATGTGATCGCTGAGCGCGACCAGGCTGCCCGGACCGACTTCAGGACGTAAAGAACCCGCCGCGTTGGTGCAAAATAGCAGTTCGCAGCCCAGCAGTTTAAGGGTACGAATAGCATCGGTCATCACCGTCATACCGCGACCTTCGTAAAAGTGCCCACGCCCTTTCATGCAGGCCACAGGAACGCCAGCCAGATTCCCCAGCACCAGTTCCCCCGCATGTCCATGTACGGTGCTGACCGGGAACCCTGGCAGCTTCTCGTAAGAGATCGCCACCGCATCCTCGATTTGCTCGGCCAACGCGCCCAGCCCGGAGCCGAGAATAAACGCCACGCGTGGCGTGAAGTCAGGTTTATAACCACGAATGATATCGGCGCTATACCAGGGATTCTGAGAGAAAAGAGTGTGGCTCATGAGATGTCCTTAAAACTGAGTAATCGAAAATAACGTAGCGTACCCCGATGTTATAACGAGACTACGCAATCGATTACCAATACAGTTTTTCCCGTCGTTCGATAGTAAATCGGTATTGATGAGTTGCGCTAAACCCGCCCAACTTCACATTATTCTCCTGCCGGAAATGGCATGGAGGGCTTATAACTGATACAGCGGATCCCGCGCACGACCGGCAGTTAATTCACTGGCCTGTGTGCGCACGACGTCCCACAATGCCTGAGCGGCGGTCGATAAAGAGCGATTTTTACGTCGAGCCAGCATCAGCTGTCGTTCAACCACCGGCGTCAGACGTTTGACCTGCAAATGGCTGCCCTGCGGCAGGGGGAGCGCCAGCGCGGGCAGTACGCTGATACCAATCCCCGCTTCGACCATCGGAAAGAGCGTTGCCGGGTGGCCTATCTCCTGCACAATGTTGGCATCAATGGAGAAATGGGCCAGTGCCGCATCAATCAGCGGTCGGCTACCAGAGGCGTAATCCTGCAACACCAGACGTTCGTGCAGGAGATCCTGCCAATTAACCCACTCCCGCTCGGCTAAAGGATGATCCTCCCGACACAGCAGCAGGAAGGGTTCCGACAGCACCGCTTCACACTGCAGGTCCGTTGCCGCACCCGGATCGATAACAATGCCGAAATCCACTTCCCCCTGACGAATACTTTCCAGTACCCACTGCTGCGGCCTGTCATGCAGGACAAAATCGATCGCGGGATAAAGCACATTACTCTGGGCAATACACTGGGGAATAAGATGGGCAGAGATGGTCTGGCTGGCCGCAACACGAACTGTACCGGTAAGCTGCGTGCCAACCTGTCCGGCTTCGCGCAGCGTGCTGTGCAGCTCATCCAGGATACGCTCAAGGCGTGCTGCCAGCTGTTGTCCGGCGTCGGTAAGCACCACCTCTCGCGTGGTCCTGTCCAACAGGCGCACGCCCGTCTGCCCTTCCAGCTCTTTTACGCTGTGGCTCACCGCCGACTGGCTTAAGCCGATGATGTCCCCCGCCCGACTAAAGCTTTTAGCCCGAGCGACGGTGACAAAAATACGCAATTGACGCAGAGAGTAATTCATCGATTTAATTCATATATGGATGCAATAAATCAATTTTATTTCTCAAACAGAAAAACGCAAACTAGTACGACCGAATTCCAGGAGCTTTTATGAAACTTTTTCGTATCCTCGATCCGTTCACGTTGACGCTGATTACCGTTGTGTTACTGGCTTCTTTTTTACCCGCCGAGGGTGGATTTGTCCCTTTCTTTGAAGGGTTAACCACCGCAGCGATTGCCCTGCTGTTCTTTATGCATGGGGCCAAACTCTCACGAGAAGCCATTATTGCCGGCGGTAGCCACTGGCGGTTGCATCTGTGGGTGATGTGCAGCACCTTTGTCGTCTTCCCGGTGCTGGGCGTGCTGTTTGCCTGGTGGGCACCGGTTAACGTCGATCCGATGCTGTACACGGGTTTCCTGTATCTGTGCATTTTGCCTGCCACGGTGCAGTCGGCGATTGCCTTTACCTCGCTGGCCGGTGGTAACGTGGCCGCCGCCGTGTGCTCTGCCTCCGCCTCCAGCCTGTTGGGTATTTTTCTCTCACCGTTGTTGGTCGGTCTGGTGATGAATATGCATGGCGCAGAAGGCAGCCTTGAGCAGGTGGGTAAAATTATGCTGCAACTGCTGCTGCCGTTCGTGCTGGGGCATCTTTCACGCCCGTGGATTGGTAACTGGGTGTCACAACATAAAAAATGGATCGCTAAAACGGACCAGTCTTCGATTCTGCTGGTGGTTTATTCTGCCTTCAGCGAAGCCGTGGTGAATGGGATCTGGCACAAAGTCGGGGTAGGTTCACTGTTGTTTATCGTGGTAGTCAGCGTCGTACTGCTGGCTATTGTGATCGGGATAAATGTCTTTGTGGCGCGTAAATGCGGTTTCAATAAGGCCGATGAAATCACCATTGTATTCTGCGGGTCGAAAAAGAGCCTGGCGAACGGGATCCCCATGGCAAACATTCTGTTCCCGACGTCGGTGATCGGCATGATGGTGCTGCCGTTGATGATATTCCATCAAATCCAGCTGATGGTCTGCGCAGTGCTGGCTCGTCGCTATAAGCGACAAACTGACGCCTTGCAGGCGCAGCAGGAAGGCCGCGCCGCAAAGGCTTAAAGCGGACGTTTTAGGGGCTGTACCAGCTGCGTCAGCCCCTCAGTTTTAATCAGCAACGTAATTTGCATCAGCTCGCCCAGTTTGCCCGGTGGAAATTCATCCTTACGGGCAAACCACAGCAGATACTCTTCCGGCACATCAATCAACCGACGCCCTTTGTATTTGCCAAAGGGCATGACGGTATTAGCGATGTCAATCAGTTGCTCTTTTTCCATCTCAGGCGCCCAGTAAGCGGATCATCTCCGCTTCATCAATCACAGCGATACCCAGCTCCTGTGCTTTGGCAAGCTTGGAGCCTGCGGCTTCACCGGCAATCACCAGATCGGTTTTCTTCGACACGCTGCCCGCCACTTTCGCCCCCAGTTCGGTCAACCGGGCTTTGGCGTCATCGCGCGACATCTGGCTCAGGCTTCCCGTCAGTACCACCGTTTTCCCGGCAAACGGGCTGTCGATCTCTTCGGCGTTGATGACCACCGGCGCAGGCCAGTGAATGCCCTGTGCCAGTAGCTGGCCAATGACCTCACGGTTGCTCTCTTCGGCAAAGAAGTTAAACACGTGAGTGGCCACCACAATGCCAACGTCAGGGACTTTTTGTAGCTCCTCAATAGACGCCGCTTCCAGCGCATCCAACGTACCGAAATAGCTTGCCAGACCTGCGGCAGTGGCTTCGCCCACTTCACGGATACCCAACGCATAGAGAAAGCGGGCAAACGTGGTTTGTTTGGCTTTTTCCAGCGCATTGACCACGTTTTGTGCCGACTTCGGCCCCATGCGATCCAGCCCCGTCAACTTACCGGCCGTTAACTGGAACAGATCGGCTGGCGTATGGACATACTCTTTCTCGACCAGCTGATCGATAATCTTATCGCCCATGCCGTCCACATCCAGCGCCCGACGCGAAACAAAATGCTTGAGGGATTCTTTACGCTGTGCACCGCAAATGAGACCACCGGTGCAGCGTGTAACGACTTCACCTTCCACACGCTCAACGTCAGAACCACACACCGGGCAATGGGTTGGGAAGACGATTTCACGCGTCTCTTCGGGGCGCTCGGAAAGCACCACGTTCACCACCTGCGGGATCACATCACCCGCGCGGCGAATCACCACCTTGTCACCAATGCGTAAACCCAGACGATCGATTTCATCGGCGTTGTGCAGCGTGGCGTTACTGACCAGCACCCCCGCTACCTGTACCGGTTCAAGGCGAGCGACGGGCGTAATCGCCCCGGTACGTCCGACCTGAAACTCAACGTCGCGCACAAAGGTCATCTGTTCCTGCGCCGGGAACTTAAACGCCACCGCCCAGCGCGGCGCACGGGCCACAAAGCCCAGTTGCTCCTGCAGCGCCAGCGAGTTGACCTTAATCACCACGCCGTCAATGTCGAAGCCGAGCGTTGGTCGGTCTGCTTCAACCTGATGATAGTAAGCAAGTACTTCCTCCGGAGAGTCGCACAACGTGACTCTGTCGCTGACCGGAAGTCCCCACGCTTTGAATTGCAGCAAACGGCCCAAATGGGTATCCGGCAGTTCACCCCCTTCCAGCACGCCGACGCCATAGCAGAAGAAGGTCAGCGGTCGCTTCGCCGTGATACGCGGATCGAGCTGGCGTAATGAACCGGCTGCCGCGTTACGTGGGTTAGCAAACACTTTATTGCCAGTACGACGCGCGTCTTCATTGATTTTTTCAAAACCCGCCTGCGGCAAAAAAACTTCGCCACGTACTTCCAGACGCGTTGGAATATTGTCGCCGCGCAGCTTGAGCGGGATCGCGCGAATGGTACGCACATTCGAGGTAATGTCTTCACCGGTCGTGCCATCACCGCGCGTTGCCGCGCTGACCAGCACGCCGTTTTCATACAGAATGCTTACCGCCAGACCGTCCAGCTTCAGTTCACAGCACCAGGTCAGCTTATCCGTACTCTTCAGTCGGTCCTGTACGCGTTTATTGAACGCGAGAAAACTCTCTTCATCAAATACGTTGTCCAGCGACAACATCGGCACTTCATGACGTATCTGACTGAAGGACGCCAGCGGAGCCGCACCGACGCGTTGCGTCGGCGAGTCGGGCGTAATCAGATCCGGGTGCTGAGCTTCCAGTTCACGCAGTTCGCGCATCAGGCGATCATATTCCGCATCGGGAATGTCCGGTGCGTCCATCACATGGTAAAGATACTCATGATGGCGAAGCGTGGTTCGCAGTTCTGTCAGTTGTTGTTCGATTGATTCCATATCGCACCATCAATGATAAAAAACCCCCGACAGGCGGGGGTTCAGAAAGGAGATGTCACGCCAGAGGGCAATCAGGCGTGAGATTCTATAACGTCGCGGATGCGGTCCTGATACTCGCGCAGTTTCTGCGGCGTCATCATGCGACGTTGATCGTCGAGCACCACACCACCCACTTCATCGGCGATGTGCTGCGCTGACTGCAGCATCAGCTTAAAGTTTTGCAGCTCATCCCCGTAGGACGGCACCTGCATAAAGATAGTCACGCCAGGCGTAGTGAAATCGCCGGTCATCTCAGGGTCAAACGTCCCCGGATTCACCATATTGGCCAGACTGAACAGTGACGGGCCGCTGCCATCGGGGCTCAGATGACGATGGAAAATATTCATATCGCCAAATTTAAAGCCTGCCTGCTGAATGCTGTTGAGCAGCACTTCACCATTGAGTTCGCTGCCATGATGTGCCGCCACGTTCATAATAATGACCGTTTCTTTAGGCTGCGGTTTTTCCACAACGGGCGCTGGCTCAACGACCGGCTCTGGCTGCGGTTGCTCAACGACAGGCTCGGCTGGCTGGAAGGCCTGCGGTGCAGGCTGTGGCGCATGCTGCACCGGCTGCTGAACTTGCGGCGCGACCGGCTGGTGCTGCATCGGCTGCTGTGGTACAGGCTGATTCGACACCGGTTGTACAGGCTGCTGCACAGGCTGAACATGCGGCGGCGGTACCGGCGCTTGAGCGGGCTGCTGCGCGGGTTGACGCGGCTGAGCAGACGCATAAGGCGGCTGGTACTGGTGTTGCGGCGACTGAGGAGGAACACCATGTTCCTGACCGCTGCCGGGAGCATGATTCACACGATGTACGCGGACTTCGCCCACGCCTTCGTCTTCCTCGACGTTATCGTCGATAGAATCCTCGTCATCACGTTTAGACTTCATGCGTTTCAGTGGGCGATCGCGGAATATAGAAGACCGTTCTTTACGGCTAGTCCAGAAACCATGTACCAGTAAAGCGATTATGGCGATCGCGCCAACAATGATTAATATCAGACGCAAATCCTGCATCATTATATTCTCTGTTGTTCTAACACCTTGCCACCACGGCAAACATTTACTCACTAAGAGTATTTGCCGATTACGTCTAGTGCAAGTGTACTCTTGGCTTTCACAGCATAAAGATGAATAAAATCGTGCTTTTTGCTGTTTTTTCGAACATTTCTGAACAGCCTAACGCTCAACAACCCGGTAATATACGCGAAGTTGACCTGGACTTAGACCACAAGGAGCATGTCCCGACTATGGTTTCATCATCTGCAAGTGTACCACGCAGCGGTTTTTATTATTTTTCTCAGGGATGGAAGCTCATCAGCCAACCGGGGATCCGTCGCTTTGTTCTCCTGCCGTTGCTGGTGAACATTTTGCTGATGGGGGGCGCGTTCTGGTGGTTATTTAGCCAACTGGATAGCTGGATACCCGCTCTAATGAGTCATGTTCCGGACTGGCTACAGTGGCTCAGTTATTTGCTGTGGCCCATTGTGACATTCTCCGTGCTGCTGGTATTTGGCTATTTTTTCTCCACGCTTGCCAACTGGATCGCGGCACCGTTTAACGGCTTACTGGCTGAACAACTGGAAGCGCGACTGACCGGCGCAACGCCACCCGACACCGGCGTGCTCGGTATTATGAAAGATGTTCCGCGTATTATGAAACGTGAATGGCAAAAGCTGGCCTGGTACCTTCCGCGCGCTGTCGTACTGCTGCTGCTCTATTTTATCCCCGGCATTGGACAGACCGTTGCGCCAGTACTGTGGTTCCTGTTTAGCGCGTGGATGCTGGCTATCCAATATTGTGATTACCCGTTTGATAACCACAAAGTGCCGTTCAAAGAGATGCGTACCGCCCTGCGCGCGCGCAAAGTCACCAATATGCAGTTTGGCGCGCTGACCAGCCTGTTCACCCTGATCCCTGTGCTCAACATGTTTATCATGCCGGTTGCCGTTTGCGGTGCCACCGCGATGTGGGTAGATTGCTATCGTGCTAAGCACGCGTTATGGAAGTAATGCAAAAATGTGTAAATGCGGGCCGTCTTATGCCCGCTCTTATTCCATACTGCAAGGCATTATTTCTCATCAGCATATAGATATGCGATTTCCTTACTTCCCCATACTTTCTCAACAGGTATGCTGATGCGGTATCCCAATTTCATACAGTTAAGGACAGGCCATGAGTAAGATTTTTGAAGACAACTCGCTGACTATCGGTCATACGCCGCTGGTTCGACTGAACCGTATCGGTAACGGACGCATTCTGGCGAAGGTAGAATCACGCAACCCGAGCTTTAGCGTCAAATGCCGTATCGGTGCCAATATGATTTGGGATGCCGAAAAACGTGGTGTGCTGAAACCGGGTATTGAACTGGTTGAACCGACCAGCGGTAACACCGGTATTGCCCTGGCCTACGTTGCTGCCGCGCGTGGTTACAAGCTGACCCTGACGATGCCGGAAACGATGAGCATTGAGCGTCGTAAGCTGCTGAAAGCGCTGGGTGCAAATCTGGTTCTGACTGAAGGCGCAAAAGGCATGAAGGGCGCGATTCAGAAAGCAGAAGAAATTGTTGCCAGCAATCCGGAAAAATTCCTGCTGCTTCAGCAATTCAGTAACCCGGCTAACCCGGAAATTCACGAAAAAACCACCGGCCCGGAAATCTGGGAAGACACCGATGGTCAGGTGGATGTGTTTATCTCCGGCGTTGGCACCGGCGGTACGCTGACCGGCGTTTCCCGTTATATCAAAGGAACCAAAGGCAAAGCGGATTTGATCACCGTTGCCGTAGAACCGACAGATTCTCCGGTCATCGCTCAGGCGTTGGCGGGTGAAGAACTCAAGCCTGGCCCACATAAAATTCAGGGCATTGGCGCTGGTTTCATTCCGGGCAACCTCGATCTGAAACTGATTGATAAAGTGGTCGCCATCACTAACGACGAGGCTATCTCTACCGCGCGTCGCTTGATGGAAGAAGAAGGTATTCTGGCAGGTATCTCTTCAGGAGCCGCGGTTGCTGCCGCGCTTAAACTCCAGGAAGATGAAACCTTTACCAATAAGAATATAGTGGTTATTCTACCGTCATCGGGTGAGCGTTATCTGAGCACTGCACTGTTTGCCGATCTCTTTACTGAGAAAGAACTGCAACAGTAATGCCAGCATGTTAAAAACGCGTAAAAAAGCACCCTTTTGGGTGCTTTTTTGTGGCCTGCTTCAAAGTTTCACCCCACCTGGCATTGATTCAACCCGCCGGAACTGGTATTTAACCAAACTAATTATTTTGATGCGCGAAATTAATCGTTACAGGAAAAGCGCGAGCTGAATCGATTTAATGATTTGGTTCAATTCTTCCTTTCGCGGCATAATGTTTAATGACGAAAGAAACGTCAGTGGCAAGAAGTTGCCCGCAACGGATTGCACCGAACTCCTTTTGTGTCGCGACCTGTTTAGGTCGACGCTAACAATACAGGCTAAAGTTGAGCCGCCAGGCTAGACTTTAGTTCCACAACACTAAACCTATAAGTTGGGGAAATATAATGTTCCAGCAAGAAGTTACCATTACCGCTCCGAACGGTCTGCATACTCGCCCTGCTGCTCAGTTCGTTAAAGAAGCAAAAGGCTTTACGTCTGAAATTACTGTGACTTCCAACGGCAAAAGCGCTAGCGCCAAAAGCCTGTTTAAACTGCAGACTCTGGGCCTGACTCAGGGCACCGTTGTTACCCTTTCCGCAGAAGGCGAAGACGAGCAGAAAGCAGTTGAGCATCTGGTTAAACTGATGGCTGAACTCGAGTAAGTTCAACGAGTTCTTTTCAATATCAGTCACAAGTAAGGTAGGGTTATGATTTCAGGCATTTTAGCATCCCCGGGTATCGCTTTCGGCAAAGCACTGCTGCTGAAAGAAGACGAAATCGTCATTGACCGGAAAAAAATTTCTGCCGACAAGGTTGATCAGGAAGTTGAACGTTTTCTGAGCGGTCGTGCCAAGGCATCTGCGCAACTGGAAGCGATCAAAACCAAAGCTGGTGAAACGTTCGGTGAAGAAAAAGAAGCCATCTTTGAAGGGCATATCATGCTGCTCGAAGATGAGGAGCTGGAGCAGGAAATCATAGCCCTGATTAAAGATAAGCACATGACGGCTGACGCAGCTGCGCATGAAATTATCGAAGGTCAGGCCACCGCTCTGGAAGAGCTGGATGATGAATACCTGAAAGAACGTGCGGCTGACGTACGTGACATCGGTAAACGCCTGCTGCGTAACATCCTGGGTCTGGCAATTATTGACCTGAGCGCTATTCAGGACGAAGTTATCCTGGTTGCCGCCGATCTGACACCGTCAGAAACCGCACAGCTGAACCTGAATAAGGTGCTGGGTTTCATCACTGACGCGGGTGGACGTACTTCCCATACCTCAATCATGGCGCGTTCTCTGGAACTGCCTGCCATCGTGGGTACCGGCAGCGTCACCTCTCAGGTGAAAAACGACGACTATCTGATTCTGGATGCCGTAAACAATCTGGTTTACGTCAATCCAACCAACGACGTTATTGAGCAACTGCGTGCCGTTCAGGAGCAAGTTGCTACCGAGAAAGCGGAACTCGCTAAGCTGAAAGATCTGCCAGCTATCACGCTGGACGGTCATCAGGTTGAAGTGTGCGCCAACATCGGTACCGTGCGTGACGTTGAAGGCGCTGAGCGTAATGGCGCTGAAGGCGTGGGTCTGTATCGTACCGAATTCCTGTTTATGGACCGTGACTCGCTGCCAACTGAAGAAGAACAGTTTGCTGCGTATAAAGCCGTTGCTGAAGCCTGTGGCTCGCAGGCGGTCATCGTGCGTACCATGGACATTGGCGGCGATAAAGAGCTGCCGTACATGAACTTCCCGAAAGAAGAGAACCC
The DNA here is from genome assembly GCF_057838705.1 of Citrobacter sp. KH_055_1. Taxonomy (NCBI): domain Bacteria; kingdom Pseudomonadati; phylum Pseudomonadota; class Gammaproteobacteria; order Enterobacterales; family Enterobacteriaceae; genus Citrobacter; species Citrobacter sp. KH_055_1. Next base: position 1,437,792 of record NZ_CM174473.1, on the reverse strand, counting down.
ATTCCTGGGCTGGCGTGCTATTCGTATCGCGCTGGATCGTAAAGAAATCCTGCGTGACCAGGTTCGCGCCATCCTGCGTGCCTCTGCTTTCGGCAAACTGCGCATCATGTTCCCGATGATCATCTCTGTTGAAGAAGTACGCGCACTGCGCAAAGAGATCGAAATCTACAAACAGGAACTGCGTGACGAAGGCAAAGCATTTGACGAAACCATTGAGATTGGCGTGATGGTGGAAACACCGGCTGCGGCAACCATTGCACGTCATTTAGCCAAAGAAGTTGACTTCTTTAGTATCGGCACCAATGATTTAACGCAGTACACCCTGGCAGTTGACCGTGGTAATGATATGATTTCCCACCTTTACCAACCGATGTCGCCATCTGTTCTGACGCTGATCAAGCAAGTTATTGATGCTTCTCATGCTGAAGGCAAATGGACCGGCATGTGTGGTGAGCTTGCAGGCGACGAACGTGCTACACTTCTGTTGCTGGGGATGGGTCTGGACGAATTCTCTATGAGCGCCATTTCTATCCCGCGCATTAAGAAGATTATCCGTAACACGAACTTCGAAGATGCGAAGGTGTTAGCAGAGCAGGCTCTTGCTCAACCGACAACGGACGAGTTAATGACGCTGGTTAACAAGTTCATTGAAGAAAAAACAATCTGCTAATCCACGAGATGCGGCCCAATTTACTGCTTAGGAGAAGATCATGGGTTTGTTCGATAAACTGAAATCTCTGGTTTCTGATGATAAGAAAGACACCGGAACTATTGAGATTATAGCTCCGCTCTCTGGCGAGATCGTCAACATCGAAGACGTGCCGGATGTAGTTTTTGCTGAAAAAATCGTTGGTGATGGCATCGCTATCAAACCAACCGGTAACAAAATGGTTGCCCCTGTAGACGGCACCATCGGCAAAATCTTTGAAACCAACCATGCGTTCTCTATCGAATCTGATAGCGGCATTGAGCTGTTCGTTCACTTCGGTATTGATACCGTTGAACTGAAAGGCGAAGGCTTCAAGCGTATTGCTGAAGAAGGTCAACGCGTTAAAGTGGGCGACCCGGTTATTGAATTCGATCTGGCACTGCTGGAAGAAAAAGCCAAGTCTACCCTGACGCCGGTTGTTATCTCCAACATGGACGAAATCAAAGAACTGATCAAACTGTCCGGTAGCGTGACCGTGGGCGAAACCCCGGTTATCCGCATCAAGAAGTAATTCTGCGTAGGCCGGATGAGGCGTTTACGCTGCCATCCGGCAATCAGGCAGCACTTTACCGGATGGCGCTGCGCTTATCCGGCCTACAAAGAAACTCTCACCGTAGGCCGGATAAGACGTTCACGCCACCATCCGGCATTAAATCTGCGAGGTCATCGGGCGGTAACACGCTTCTCGCATCAAAATTTTCATCCCTTCAGGCCCGCTTTCCAGCATCCGTCTTTCTGAATCCGCCACCAGCAGTTCACAGTCATATCCGCCGGCAATACCAAACATCGCGCGCGCCACGCAGATATCTTCCAGCGCCTCGGTGCCGCTGGTATCGAAATGCCCCACTAAACGTCCATGCTGGCGAACCACCAACCGATAACTCTTCATCGCGCCTCCCCTGCCGGTGGCAGAATTAATTCATCACACCCGCACAGGTGGGTCCAGGTCATCACTTCCAGCACGCGCTGCGCAGCATCATATGTGGCGGCGGTAAGCGCTTTTCCTGCAACGATACCGCTTATCAGTTCAGCGCAAAACAGATCGCCGGTTCCCTTGAGGTCCGTTTTCACCCGCGGGTGGGCTAACACCTCAACCGTTTCAGCCGTCACCACCGCCACGTTGATCACCTCCTCGACATCAGCTGGTGCACTGGTGATTACCACCCATTTCAGCGCGTCGGTGAGCAGAGATTTTGCCGCCAAAATCGCCTCATCGAGCGTGCGACACGGTTTTCCACTCAGCATTTGCAGTTCAAACACGTTCGGCGTCACGCCCTGCGCCAGCGGGAGCAGGTGCGTGCGGTACGCCTCCGGAATCTCGGCCTTCACGTACATCCCGCTGTCGATATCACCCATCACCGGATCGACCAGAATACACAGCTCTGGATGCGCGGCGCGAACGGTTTCCAGCCACCGTGCGAGCAGCGCTATCTGCTCTGCGCTTCCCATATAGCCGGTCGTTACCGCCTTGAGTTCACGTAAGGCATCGCGCTCATGTAAAGCAGTGAGATAACCATTAAACCAGTCGCCGGGGATAATCCCGCCATAAAAGGTTTCATAATGTGGGGTGTTACTGAACAGCACCGTCGGTACCGCCGTCACCCGTAACCCATGCGCTTTAATGGCCGGCACGGCAATACTGTTGCCTACGCTGCCATACACCACCTGTGACTGGACGGCGACGATATCGGTTTGTAACGCCCGATGCTTGTCATCGAAGAGCACTGACTGTATTTCCCTCTCCTGCTCCATAAACCTCTCCTCTCGCTGGACAGCGGGCTGATGCCTCACTATTATCGTCATATGCTAAAATTCATTTTGTCATAGGTCAATAATGATCGACGGAAAAACCGCTAACGAAATTTTTGACAGTATTCGTCAACATATCACTACAGGCGCACTTGTCGCAGGAGACACGCTGCCGCCGGTCAGGGATCTGGCAACGGTATTAAACGTTAATCGCAATACTGTCGCAGCGGCCTATAAACGCCTGGTCACTACCGGACTAGCACTTAGCCAGGGACGTAACGGCACGGTAATCAAGGGCGTATCCTCGCCCGTTGCGCTGGAAGGGGGGAATCCGGATACACCGCTAACCGACCTTTCCGGCGGCAATCCTGTGCCTTCACGCCTCCCCGACCTGAGTCACTATTTCGCGAAAATAAATAAACACCCCCGCTTGTATGGCGACGAGGTTGTCTCCCCTGGGCTTAAGACGTGGGCGACGCAATGGATGCAGGATGTCCTGCCCGGCCCAGGTGAAATTGATATTACCAGCGGCGCCATTGATGCCATCGAACGGCTACTGTGCGCCCATTTGCTGCCGGGTGATAGCGTCGCCGTCGAAGATCCCTGCTTTTTAAGCAGCATCAATATGCTGCGTTATGCCGGGTACTCAACAAGCCCGGTCAGCGTGGACAGCGAAGGCATGCAGCCAGACATGCTGGAGCTGGCGCTACAGAAAGGAGCGCGGGCGGTGATCATCACCCCGCGCGCGCACAATCCAACCGGCTGTAGCCTCAGTGCTATCCGCGCCGCCCGGTTGCAGGATATCCTGTCACGCTACCCGCAAACGCTGGTGATTATCGACGATCACTTTGCCCTGCTTTCCGCATCCCCGTTGTATCCGGTGATTGCGCCGCAGACAAAACACTGGGCAGTCATCCGTTCGATGTCAAAAACATTAGGCCCGGATCTACGCCTCGCCATCGTTGCCAGCGATCCCGATACCTCGGCAAAACTGCGTCTGCGGCTTAACGCCGGCAGTCAGTGGGTCAGCCACCTGTTGCAGGATTTGGCCTGCGCCTGTCTGAGTGATGAGAACTATCAGCGCACGTTGGTGCAGACTCAGCAGTTTTACGCCTCTCAGCAACAAAAGCTAAGCCAGGCCCTTCAGCAACAGGGCATTGAACTTGCCGCTGGCGATGGTCTGAATCTGTGGCTGCCGCTACAGACCCACAGCCAGTCGCTCGCTTTCGCGCTGGCGAAAGCCGGCTGGCTGGTACGAGAAGGCGAAGTATTTGGCATCAATGCGCCGTCACACGGCCTGCGCATTACGCTGTCAACATTAGACGACCACGACATTACCAGGCTGGCGGCTGATATTCATCAGGCGCTGAAGCGCTAACCGGAGAGAATACATGCGAGTTCATTTTGTTATTCATGAGTCATTTGAATCTGCTGGCGCATATCTGCCATGGGCCGAAGAACGCGGTTACGCCATCAGCTGGTCGCGCGTTTACGCCGGAGAGTCCGTTCCCGCCAGTGCCGACGGTTTCGATATGTTGGTGGTCTTCGGTGGCCCGCAATCACCGCGTACCACGCTGGCAGAGTGCCCATATTTTGATGCTCAGGCTGAACAGCACCTGATCAACCAGGCGATTGCGGCGCGTAAGATTGTGGTCGGTATTTGTCTCGGTTCGCAGCTGATCGGTGAGGCTCTGGGGGCGAGAGTGTGTCAAAGCCCGGAAAAAGAGATTGGTCATTACCCCATTACGTTGACCGACGCAGGTAAAACGCATCCGCTGATCGCCCACTTCGGTTCACCGCTGATGGTCGGGCACTGGCATAACGATATGCCGGGGTTAACCGATCAGGCTACGGTTCTTGCCACCAGCGAGGGTTGCCCACGACAAATTGTGCAGTACGGTAATTTTGTCTATGGTTTCCAGTGCCATATGGAGTTCACTGCCGAAGCGGTTGAAGGGCTGATCCAGCACTCAGAGCAGGAACTGGCGGATGCCAAAGGTAAACCGTTTATTCGATCCGTTACAGAAATGCGTGAATGGAACTACCAGCAGATGAACGAGAAACTGTGGCAGTTCCTTGATCTGCTGGTAGAAAAACGTAACGATTGAACATTGCAGGCCGGATAACACGCTTTACGTCATCATCCGGCGATCGTGTCGTATGTTTGCCTGATGGCGCTACGCTTATCAGGCAAACAACTTAGATCCCTAATCCCTGGTTGAAATGCTCTTCACCGAACACGCCGGTCGAGAGATAGCGATCGCCGCGATCGCAAACGATCGCCACCACAACCGCACCAGGGTTTTGCTCTGCTATACGGCGCGCACCGGCTACCGCGCCGCCGGAACTCACGCCACAAAAAATACCCTCGCGAACCGCCAGCTCACGCATGGTTTTCTCAGCGTCGTCCTGATGAATATCCAGTACTTCATCCACCAGCGAGGCGTTAAAAATCCCCGGCATATATTCCGCGGGCCAGCGACGTATCCCCGGAATACTGCTGCCCTCTTCCGGTTGTAATCCGACGATGGTCACGGGTTTATCCTGCTCGCGTAGAAAACGTGACACGCCGGTAATGGTGCCGGTGGTGCCCATACTGGAAACGAAATGAGTGATACGGCCTGAGGTTTGCTGCCAGATCTCCGGCCCGGTGGTGGTGTAATGCGCATACGGATTATCAGGGTTGTTAAACTGATCGAGTAGCGTGCCCTCACCGCGCTGAGCCATCTCCAGGGCTAAGTCGCGCGCCCCTTCCATGCCCTGCTCTTTGCTAACCAGAATCAGCTCAGCACCGTAGGCGCGCATCGCGGCACGACGCTCCTGACTCATGTTGTCCGGCATCAACAGCTTCATACGATAGCCTTTCAGCGCAGCAATCATCGCCAGCGCGATCCCGGTATTGCCGCTGGTCGCCTCGATCAGCACATCACCAGGCTTAATTTCTCCACGTTTTTCCGCTTCGACAATCATTGACAGCGCGGCGCGATCTTTCACCGACCCTGCCGGGTTATTGCCTTCCAGCTTGACCCAAATTTCACTGCCGTTATCCGGCGCCAGACGTTGCAGTTTTACCAGAGGCGTATTGCCAATTGTTTGTTCTAATGTGTTCACGTTTTCTGCTCAATAAAATGCCGGGTGGCGCTGCGCTTACCCGGCCTACAGTTCATGATTTAGCCCGTAGGCCCGGTAAGCATAGCGCCACCGGGCGATAACAATGCGAATTAACCTATCAGGCGGATTGTGCCAGAGCAAGTTCGGTTTCACGCGTTTCAATCCGCTGTTCACCGTTATACAGACGCGCATTTTGCAGTCCCACAAACAGACGTTCACCGCGGCTTGGGGGGTTATCGCCCTGCATCACCACCGTCAGCGGCTCGTTATACCACCCCAGTGGCTGGACAACTAATTGGGTGTAGTGACCTTTCGGACTGGCTTCCAGCACCTGTACCGGCAGCGGCGAATCGAGGCTGGTACGGCGGCTCACATCGACTTCCCACGGACGCAGGAACAAATCGACCGGTCCCTGATACGCGGGCGTATATCCCAGCGGCCAGCGATGCGCGCCAACGTGGAACTGCCCACCGCGTACGGTGCCCTGTAGGCGGTTTACTTCGCCCATAAACTCCAGCACAAAGCGGGTGGCCGGTTCACGCCATACCTGATCCGGCGCATCGGCCTGCTCGATATGACCCTGACTCATCACCACCACGCGATCCGCCACTTCCGTCGCTTCTTCCTGATCGTGGGTAACGAACACGCTGGTGAATTTCAGTTCTTCATGCAACTGACGCAGCCAACGACGCAATTCTTTACGCACCTGGGCATCAAGCGCGCCAAATGGTTCGTCGAGCAGCAGGATCTGCGGCTCTACCGCCAGCGCACGCGCCAGCGCCACGCGCTGCTTTTGACCGCCGGAAAGCTGCGCCGGGAAGCGTTCTGCCAGATGGGCCAACTGTACCATTTCCAACAGTTTGGTGACTTTTACTTTGATCGCCGCCGCATTCGGACGCTCGCGACGCGGCAGGACCGTCAGACCAAAGGCGATATTGTCGAAGACGGTCATATGCCGGAACAGCGCGTAGTGCTGGAATACAAACCCCACCTTACGCTCGCGGGCGTGCAGACGACTGACGTCCGTACCGTGAAAGCGAATATGCCCGCTGGACTGATGCTCCAGCCCGGCAATAATGCGCAGCAGCGTAGTTTTGCCTGAGCCGGACGGCCCCAGCAGCGCGACCATCTGACCTGAAGGAATATCCAGTGAGATATCATTCAGCACCTGGGTGCGACCAAAAGACTTCTTAATATTGGCAATCTCAATGCTCATGATTTTCCTCCTGCTGCGCGCGTTTTTCCTGGTTCTCCAGACGCCATTGCAACATGCTCTTCAAAAACAGGGTAACAATCGCCATCAGCGTTAATAACGCCGCAGCGGTAAAGGAGCCGACGGTGTTGTAGTCCTGCTCCAGTAATTCAATCTGCAAAGGCAGCGACAGGGTTTCGCCGCGAATAGAGCCGGACACCACCGATACCGCGCCAAACTCGCCAATCGCGCGGGCGTTGGTCAGCACCACGCCGTACAGCAGCGCCCAGCGAATGTTTGGCAAGGTCACGCGGCGGAACATCTGCCAGCCGGATGCGCCAAGTAGAATAGCCGCCTCGTCCTCATTGCTGCCCTGGCTCAACATCACCGGTACCAGCTCACGCACCACAAACGGACAGGTGACGAAGACCGTGACCAGCACCATTCCCGGCCAGGCGAACATCACCTGCAGGTTGTGCTCATCCAGCCAGCCGCCGAGCGGGCCGTTGGAACCATAAAACAGCAGATAGACCAGACCGGCGACCACTGGCGACACGGCAAACGGGATATCCAGCAACGTCAGCAGCAACTGGCGACCGGGGAAGTTAAAGCGCGTGACCAGCCACGCCAGCAGCACGCCAAACACCAGGTTCACCGGTACCGCGATCAGCGCAATCAGCACCGTTAGCCAAATGGCGTGCAGCATGTCCGGGTCGGCCAGGTTCTGTAATACCGGCATTAATCCCTTGCTGAACGCCTGCACGAAGATATAAATCATCGGCACCAGCAAAATGAACGCGGAGACCAGCATACCGGTGCCGATCAGAAACCATTTCCCCCAGTTGATGCGGGGCGCGCCATAGCGTTTCAATTGGGTAATCTCTGCCATCAGTGACCTACCACGCGTCGACCAAAGCGACTCTGCAGGGTGTTAATCGAAAACAGCAGCAACAGCGATGCCCCGAGGATCACCGACGCAATCGCGCTGGCGGCGGGATAGTCAAACTCCTGCAAGCGGACAAAAATCATCAGCGAAGTGACTTCCGTTTTCCAGGCGATGTTCCCGGCGATGAAGATAACCGCACCAAATTCCCCCAGGCTGCGGGTGAACGAAAGTGCGATCCCGGCAACCAGCGCCGGAGATAATTCCGGCAGCACCACTTTACGAAAGCTCTGCAAGCGCGTGGCGCCGAGCGTTTCCGCAGCTTCTTCATACTCCGGGCCTAACTCTTCCAGCACCGGCTGTACGGTACGCACTACGAACGGAATGCTGGTAAACGCCATGGCGACCGCAATACCGAGCCAGGTGTAGGTTACTTTAATATCCAGTTTCGCCAGCCACTCGCCGTAAAAACCGTTAACCGAAAACAGCGAGGCCAGCGTCAGGCCCGCCACTGCCGTAGGCAGCGCAAACGGCAGGTCCATTAACGCATCCAGCAGCGTGCGACCTGGAAAGCGATAGCGGGTTAAGATCCACGCCATCAGCAGGCCGAACACGCCGTTAAAGATCGAGGCCACAAACGCGGACAGCAGCGTTACCTTATAGGCTGCCACCACCTGCGGATTGGTAATCACTTCCCAGTATTGCGCCCAGCTCATTTGCGCCAGTTGCATCACCAGCGCACTGAGCGGCAGCAGCAATATCAGGCAGACAAACAGTAAGCTGGTGCCCAGGCTTAAGGTAAAGCCGGGCAGCACGCGTCGGGAGGAAACAGCAAACATTTACTTACGCCCCGCCGCCAACAGTTTGTCCAGCTCACCGCCGCTGACAAAGTGCGTTTTCATCACCTCAGGCCATGCGCCAAACTGATCTTCCACGCGGAACAACTCGGTCTGCGGGAATTTATCTTTCAGCTTGTCCATCACCTGCGGGTTATTCACACGGTAGTAGTAATCCGTGATGATGGTCTGCGCCTGCGGGCTGTACAGCCAGTTCAGGTAGGCTTTCGCCGCTTTCTCAGTGCCATTGGCCTGCACGTTTTTATCGACCCACGCCACCGGGAACTCGGCGAGGATATTGGTCTTAGGAATAACGACCTCGAAACCCTGCGCTTCATACTGCTTACGAATGTTGTTCACTTCTGATTCGAAGCTGATCAGCACGTCGCCCAGCCCACGTTCCGCAAAGGTGGTGGTGGCACCGCGACCGCCGGTATCAAAGACTTCAACATTTTTCAGGAACTGGGTCATGAACTGTTCGGTTTTAGCTTTATCGCCGCCGTCCGCTTTTGCCGCCGCACCCCACGCCGCCAGATAGGTATAGCGCGCGTTACCGGAGGTTTTCGGGTTTGGGAAGATCAGTTTGACGTCAGAACGCACCAGGTCATTCCAGTCATGGATGTTTTTCGGGTTCCCTTTGCGCACCAGGAAGCCCATTGTGGAATAGAACGGCGAGCTGTTATTTGGCAGACGGCTTTGCCAGTCGGCCGGAATCAGCTTTCCTTTGTCATGCAGAATCTGCACGTCAGTGACCTGGTTATAGGTGACGACGTCGGCTTTCAGCCCCTGCAGAATCGCCAGCGCCTGTTTTGATGACCCGGCATGAGATTGTTTAATCGTCAGCTTGTCACCGCCGTTATCCTGCGCCCATTGCTGTTCAAACGACGGGTTAAGGGCGGCAAACAGCTCACGAGACACATCATAGGAACTGTTCAGCAGTTCCGTTGCCTGCGCCTGACCGACCAGCAGCAGCGCCGCCAGCGTCAGAGTTCTTTTTTTCAGTAAGTTAACGGCCATTGCGCACCCTTATAAATTTAATGACTTTCTTATGGCCATCATATTTATAACGGGAGTAAAAGGAGTAACGGTTTTATATACCGTTTGATGATTTGAAAGTTGAAAAGAGAATAAGAGGTAACTCCTCCCCTGTTCGCGGGGAGGAGACAGGCATCACTCAGACGCCGACGCTAACGCTTTCTGGCAGGGTACTGCCGCCATCGATCACGTTCTGCGTGCCGGTTAAGTAGCTGGACTCATCAGACGCCAGGAACGCCGCCAGTTCACCGACTTCAAGCGGACACGCCAGGCGACGCAGCGGAATGGCTTTTGCCATTTCAGTTAACACTGATTCCGGATCGTCCGGGTTAGACTGACGCGCGATATTTTCCGCCATTGGCGTACGGACATAGCCGGGGCAAATCGCATTAACGCGGATGCCGGATTGCGCGTATTCCACCGCCAGCGATTTGGTTAAGCCGATAATCGCGGCTTTTGACAGTGCATAGGCCGTTTCCCCCGGATCGGCGACCATATCGCCGGTGACGGATGACATCATCACAATGCGCCCATCCTTGCGAGCAACCATCTCCGGCAGAACGGCTTTCGTCACGTTCCAGACACCTTTGATGTTGATATCAATATGGAAATCGCGATCTTCATCGCTCATTTCAAGGAAGCTGCCGAGACGGCATACGCCTGCGTTGTTGACCAGAATATCAATTTTGCCCTCAATGTTCTTCGCGCGTTTTACCGCCGCCGTGACAGAAGCAAAATCTCTGACGTCCGCATGAACTGCTGTACAACGGTGACCGCGTCCAACAAGCTCATCCGCCAGTTTTTCAATCTCATCGGAGATATCCAGCAAGATCAGGTTCGCACCGTGGCGGGCAAATGTTCTGGCGATCCCTTCGCCAATACCCTGAGATGCGCCCGTAATCAATGCTGTTTTGCCCGTGAGTTTTCCCATTTCAATATTCTCCTTTTGAATATGAAGCATCCGCTTCATTCACGCAGAAGATACAGCATTAACAAATCAGTGCTGCGAAATGGCTCACTAAATCAGGTTAATTTCAGGTAAAAAAAATCCCCGACGGTGCGGGGAGATGTATTTTACGCCAGTGTGTAGTCCGGAGAAGGCGTTATGCCACCATCCGGCAACTCACTCTCACAGCGCCATTAAGCGGTCCAGCGATGGCGCAAAATAATAGCCGCCGGTCACCGGCTTGGTGAAGCGCAGCATGGCGTCACGTTTACCGTCGGTGTCGCCGAACATGCTCAGCAGTTGCTGCTCAATATTGTGCAGGCGCGCGCAGTAAGCGCAGAAGTACAGACCGTGCGTACCGCTGGCGGTACCGTATGGCAGGCTCTGGCGGACAATTTTCAGCCCTTTACCGTCTTCTTTCAAATCTACGCGGCTCAGGTGAGAGGTGGCCGGGCGATCGTCGCCGTCGATCTCTTCGTTAGCTTCTTTGGTGCGACCAATCATCATTTCCTGATCGTGGATGCTCATGCGGTTCAGCTGCTTCAGGTTGTGCTCCCAGCGCTGCACGAACACATAGCTACCACCCGCATCCACGCCATCTTTGATAACCGCAACGTCACGACGCGTCTCTTCCCCGGCCGGGTTTTCCGTACCATCAACGAAGCCGCTCAGATCACGCTCTTCGACCCAACGGAAACCGTGGATCTCTTCTTTCACGTCGATGCAATCACCAAAGGCGTCCATGGCCGCCTGCGCAACAGAGAAATTCACGTCATGACGCAGAGAAAGAATGTGGATCAGCACGTCATACTGCGTTGCCGGGGCCAGACCTTTACCGTAAGGGATAAAGTCCTTTAACTCTTCAGCCCCTACGCCACCGCTCAGCGTGCGCCAGGTTTTGTTACCGAAAGCCACAACCGCGCCCAGATGTGCATCCGGGAATTTTGCTTCAAAGGTCGCCAACTTATCAGCAAATGTTTTGCTGGCAGCGCGCAAAGCCTCAACGTCGCCTTTTACATTGGCTTCAATCCAAATCGCCGCACGGCAATGTTCTGGCAAAATGCCACTCTGAACCTGAGACATTGTTCCTCCTGAAAAAAAGATGCCACGACCTCGTGGCATTGATGGGCGTTATTCTACCTGTTTTTTTAGTCTGTCGATTTGTTCAGACGCAAATTAACGCCGCCAGATAATTTTGCTTACTTTCCAGTCTTTCAGCGTATCGTCAGACGGCATTATGCCTTCAGGACCGCTCCACTCACCGGAAAAAATGTAGCTAATATGCTGACTTCCCTCATCTTTACACTCAACACCTGCACTATCATCGCCGGTCGCTTTCTGGCAATTACCGAACGCTTTGGTGTAAAGGTCACTAAACGGTGTACCGATTTCTGCACCGGACGCTGACTCAATATCGCCGTCCAGTACATCAATACGGCTGATGGTCCCCCCATCGCCAGTGATCACCATCGCCAACTTATCTTCTTTCATTGCTTCAAAAAAGCGCACCACATTGCCGTTGTCGGTCTTCATCCCGCTGCGCAGGCGATAATCTCCGTCCAGCGCATCGGCAATGGCTTTCTCATCCAGCGGCGTCGCAGCAGTGAGTTGTCCCACCCCCTGCTCGGTGACTTCCGTCGAAGAACCAAACCAGTTCCACGGATTTGCGGCGGACCAGTTCACCGACGAGAGCGTCGAGCAGCCAGTCAGTACCAGCGGCATCGCGCATAACATCAAACGCAGCGATTTCATCTCACATCCTTTCTTTATTAATTAACGTTGCTTGGAGTCCGGCTTCATAAAAAAGTGCCGTTATTCTTTTTCGATGGCAAAACAGGCACGTAAACGCGGGTTAGTCAGTAGCCAGACCAGGGCGACAACATCGGCTACCAGCAGCGCCAGCCCAACGCCATTGACCGGATCGCCCCCCAACCACAGCAGTGGCTGCCAGCAAAGCAACGCCAACTGGGCCAAAATCAGTAATCCGCGCAGCCAGCGCCACAGCGCAGGAAATGCAAAACGCCGCCCGCTGAGTAAAAACGCCAGCACTGCCGGAACGCCTGGGAGCAATCCCAGCCAGAATGCATCGTGATCGGGGTAAAACAAATTCAGTAAGGTGTTTCCCTGCTCGCGAGAAGATCCCGCAATCACAAACAGCACCCACGTGCGCGCCTGAAGCAGCAGCACGCACCAGAACAAAACAGGGAGGCGCAGACGCCCGTGACCGTCATAGTCGGCGGGATGAAACTCAGTACTCTTCATCTTCAATCAAGCGCTTGCCCAGATTGAGTACGTCAGCATGTTCATATCCCAGACGTTCATACATGCCCAGCACGATGTCATTGTCGTCACGCACCATAATTTGAATCTTCGGACATCCGCGGGCAATGAGCTTTTTCTCCAGCCGGCTTAGCAGTGCATTCGCAATGCCACGAGCACGAAATTCAGGGTGTACGCCAAGATAGTACGCTGAGCCGCGATGACCGTCGTAACCCCCCATCACCGTGCCAACGACTTCACCGTTCACCTCAGCGACCAGGAACAAGCTGACGTCGTGATTCACCTTGCGCTCAATATCCATTTCCGGATCGTTCCATGGACGCAGCAGGTCGCAGCGCTCCCAGAGGGTGATAACCTCTTCGAAATCTTCCTGGCGAAATACGCGTATCTCCATGGTATTGAGACCCTTTTTAGCCCTAAAAATAGTGATTATGGCGTGAACAACTGATTAAGCCAATATCTGACGCGAAGCGGCGTAAAAAATGGCATAATAGGCAACTGTCACGTATTGAAATGAAAAGTAAAACAATTATTATCCCGATCCGTCGCAACGGACTACGCGATACGATATAACATCTGGAACTTATTTATTACAACTCAGGCCGTATGAGCACTTTTAAACCACTAAAAACTCTCACATCGCGCCGCCAGGTGCTGAAAGCCGGGCTGGCTGCCCTGACGCTGTCAGGTATGTCGCCAGCTATCGCTAAAGAAGAAGCGCTAAAAACCAGCAATGGTCACAGTAAACCGAAAGCGAAAAAATCAGGCGCAAAGCGCGTTGTGGTTCTCGATCCGGGTCACGGTGGCATTGATACCGGGGCAATTGGTCGCAACGGTTCGAAGGAAAAACACGTGGTGCTGGCGATTGCCAAAAACGTGCGCTCCATCCTGCGTAGCCAAGGGATCGATGCCCGGCTGACCCGCTCCGGCGATACCTTTATTCCGCTTTACGACCGCGTCGAGATCGCCCACAAGCACGGTGCCGACCTGTTTATGTCCATCCACGCCGACGGTTTTACTAACCCCAGCGCGGCGGGGGCGTCGGTCTTTGCTCTGTCTAACCGCGGCGCCAGTAGCGCCATGGCAAAGTATCTGTCCGATCGTGAAAACCGCGCGGATGAAGTCGCCGGGAAAAAAGCCACCGACAAAGATCATTTGCTGCAGCAAGTGCTGTTCGATCTGGTTCAGACCGACACCATTAAAAATAGCCTGACCTTAGGGTCGCACATCCTGAAGAAGATCAAGCCAGTACACCGTCTGCACAGCCGCAGTACAGAACAGGCCGCCTTCGTGGTACTAAAATCGCCGTCCATTCCTTCGGTGCTGGTAGAAACCTCATTTATTACCAACCCGGAAGAAGAACGCCTGCTGGGCACCACGGCATTTCGGCAGAAAATTGCCACCGCCATCGCCAATGGCGTTATCAGCTATTTCCACTGGTTTGATAACCAGAAAGCCCACTCGAAGAAACGTTAATCATGAAGCCCGATGCCCAGCGCGTTAAACAGTTCCTGCTCAGCCTGCAGGATGATATTTGCCAGCAACTGTCTGCCGTAGACGGCGCTGAATTTGTTGAAGATAGCTGGCAGCGCGAAGCGGGTGGCGGCGGACGCAGCCGGGTGCTGCGTAACGGTGGGATTTTTGAACAAGCGGGCGTGAATTTCTCCCATGTCCATGGTGACGCGATGCCAGCCTCGGCGACAGCACATCGACCAGAACTGGCCGGGCGCAGTTTTGAAGCGATGGGCGTGTCACTGGTGGTGCACCCGCTCAACCCGTACATTCCCACCAGTCATGCTAACGTGCGGTTTTTTATCGCCGAAAAACCCGGTGCCGATCCGGTTTGGTGGTTTGGCGGTGGCTTTGATTTAACGCCCTACTACGGCTTTGAAGAGGACGCCGTTCACTGGCACCGCACGGCGCTGGAGCTGTGCCAGCCGTTTGGCGATGACGTTTACCCGCGTTACAAAAAGTGGTGCGATGACTACTTTTTCCTTAAGCATCGGAACGAACAGCGCGGCATCGGCGGACTGTTTTTCGATGATTTAAATACCCCGGACTTCGACCACTGTTTCGATTTTATGCGAGCAGTTGGCACAGGCTATACCGACGCGTATCTGCCGATCGTTGAGCGGCGCAAAGCGATGAGTTGGGGTGAGCGCGAGCGCAACTTCCAGCTTTATCGTCGTGGACGCTACGTGGAATTTAACCTGGTGTGGGATCGCGGCACGCTGTTTGGTCTACAGACTGGCGGGCGTACGGAATCCATTCTGATGTCGATGCCGCCGCTGGTGCGCTGGGAGTATGACTGGCAGCCAGAAGCGAACAGCCCGGAAGCCGCCCTTAGCGAGTTTATTCAGGTGCGCGACTGGGTGTCATTGCCTGATGGCGGCTAACGCCTTATCCGGCCTACAACTTCAATAATGGCACCGTCCCGTAGGTCGGATAAAACGCGAAGCGTCGCATCCGACTCAATAATCTCATCACGCCCACTGGCGCATACGCTGATGCAGCGTGAGCGACGGTTTCTCGGCAAACAGCTGCTGGTAATCGGTGGCAAACTGCCCTAAATGCCAGAATCCCCACTGCATCGCGGCATCTTTTACCGTCATACTCTGCGACCACGGGCTGATAAGCTCACGGCGGACTGCGTTCAAACGAATGCGTTTTAACCAGGCATTCGGCCCGATCCCCAGGATCGCATGGAAGGCATTTTGCAAGGTTCTTCGGCTGACATGCAGCTGATTGCACAGGTCGAGCACGGTCAGCGGCTCCGACATATTTTCCAGCACATATTCGCGCGCACGCGACAGCAACCGACGGTAACTCTGATGGCTGATACTCTCGGCGGTGATGATCGGCTGGGCTTCATCCAACATGGTACCCATCGCCAACAGCAGATTATCCCCTAACACTTTGCGCACCGCAGGCTGGCGAAGATTTTCAGGATTCTCGCTAAACGTCGCCAGCGCCTGTTGCACAAAGCCCCACAACGCTGCTTTGTGTTGTTCTTTTACTTCCAGCGCCGACTGGTTGCGCAGCATATGCAGCACCCTTTCCGGGTTGTGCAGGAAGTTAGCCTGACGAGCGATCGCCTCTTCAGAGATCACGACGCCAAGAATGGTGTAGTCATCCGGCGTACTCAGCTCAAATTCCGTCCCGCCCGGACGGGTGGCAATTTCAGCGCTACCCAGACATTGGGTGCCAATAAACCCCTGTTCGCCGCGCGTAGCCGGAATGCCAAACCAGAATGAATTTGGCCAGACGAGACAGGACTGACGCAGCGCCAGACCGGTGTATTCACGGAACACCTGAATATCATCAAGCAGGATTTCAGTGAACTCGCCATGAAATTTACCTGGATGCAGCTGGTCGTAGATCTGCTGCCAGGCGGTAATGGTCAGCGCGTGCTCATACACATCCGTTGTTCGCCGCTGATGAACATTGTCCACTTCCACTTTCGGCGTAAGTTTAACGTCTTCGGGTAATACTTCATGATAAAGATGGTGCAGGTTTGCAGTACGTTTCTTTTTCATGACCTTTGAAGCCGGAAGCTTCACTGAAGCCCCCGGCCCTCCGACAGGTTAATTTTTTAAGCGATAGCGACTACTGCGTTTACGCAACGCTCCGGCAGAAAAGAGCTGTTCCAGCGCAATTCTGGCTTTATCAAGTGACCAACCAAAGTGCGCGGCCACTTCCCCTGCCGTCATTCCCTGACGGACCGATGTTAACAGCGCCAGTAATTCGTCAGAGGATTCAGAGGACACCGGTGCTTCCTGCGTCTTCTCTGTTTTCACGTCTGATGTCACTTCCGGCTTCGGTTCTGATTTCTTCGGTTCTGGTTTTTTCGGCTGGCGCGTAAAACCGCCGATCAGCCACTGGGTGTCATCATCCGGCCGTCCTATCTCCTTGCGGCTGATAACACGTCCTGTACGCGCAGCAGCAGCACAACCGGCATCCAGCGCTGCACGACACGCCGCCAGATCGCCTTCCACCACCAGCGTCAGCCTGCCAGGATCGAGCACCTGGTGGCTAAGCAGACGCACGTTCGCGGCTTTCAGCATGGCATCCGCCGCGTCTACAGCAGCCACCATGCCATCCACTTCCAGTAATCCCAGTGAATTGATCATTGCAACCTCTCTTACGCGCGCTGGACAGGATTACGGGCAATATCCAGAACAGCATCAGCGAAGGCGTTACAGGCTGCTTTACAGGCGGCCTGGCTACCGGTTAAAAACGCCGCCGAGTAGTTGGTTTCTGACGGTGGCGGCACGTAGGTAACGATCTGTACATCGGCAGATTTCAGCGCAGCATCAATCCCGTAGGTTGCTTCTAATGGCGGAGCCACCAGATAAGCCATCGGATCGCCCAGTACGCATCCCGCCGTAGCAGAAAGGTATGAACCGGTACGCGATACCACGTGTGCCAGGAAAGCCGTATTTTCTGCATCATTGGCCCACTGGAACGCGGCGCCATTTTCAATATTGGCCACCATCGCATCCAGACCCGCGCGAACTTCCGCCGGGTTAGGTCCACCGAGCATAATCAACACTTCACCTGCCGTTGGAGAAGGTCCGTGCGCCGCACCGGCATACAGCGAGCGGCCATAAACCACTTCGACCATTGCCTGTTTTGTCGCTTCGTCTGCGGCAATATACGCCACGTCATCAGAGTCTGCTGTGATGAGTCCGAGGCTACGTATATGTGGCGGTAATTTAAGTTCGCGGGCAAAACCGTCATTTACCGAGGCAATCACGCGCATGGCGGTAACTGAAGGTCTAATCAAATCTAATGCTGGCATGATGCCTCCTTAACGGGTCATGTTGATGCCGGACGCTTTTTGCTCCAGCATGCGTTTGGCCAAATCCACGATTACCGCAGCCGCTTCGACCGGTGGCGTACCGCCCTGGTGAATGTTGGAAATACAGGTTCTGTCGGCCTCAACGGTAGTCGCCACGCGCGGTGAATAGACGGCGTAGCAGGAAAGACTTTCCGACTGGCCTAAGCCCGGACGTTCACCGACCAGCAGGATCACCGCTTTCGCACCCAGCAGCTCGCCAATCTGATCTTCGATTTTCACACGGCCATAGCGGACAAAGAACGGCGTGCCAACCTTCAGCCCAGCCTGTTTTAATCCAGACAACAATGGCGGCAGAATCTCTTCGTAGTTGGCAGTGATGGCATCCGTAGACAGGCCATCAGAGATAATCACCTGGACATCCGGGTTCGCCACGCACTGGGATTTCAGCGCTTCAATCGCTTCCGCACTCAGACGACGGCCCATGTCCGGGCGGGTCAGGTACAGATTTTTGTCACTGATTTCCGAGCGCACTTCCAGCAAGCCTTGTGCTTTCACCCACTCTTCCGGCACCTCTTTCAGCACGGTATCTTTCGAGCGTGAGTGGTCAGCCAGGAAGCGCAGCAGCGCCTGGGTACGCGGACGAGGGCCAGCACGACCGGTACAGACACGTGCAGCGGTGCTGCGACGCAGCTCCGTCAACACTTCTGCGCGGTGCGGGTTTTCAACGCCAATCCACGCTTTCGCTTCCGGCGATCCTAAATCCATGGCACAGCTTTCGCCCGTTGGTGCGGCGCACTGCGTGGTGCTGCATTTCACTTCCGCTGACGGCGCTTGAGCCTGCGGTTGTGACTCACCCATTGACGCCATTACGCTGCGTACAATTTCTTCAATCTGTTTTTGATCCATCGTGTGTCATCCCCGCGTCATCAGAAGAACAGTGACGGATCGCCCGCCCGTTTGGTCAGGCGACCGTTTGCCATAATGCCCATGTTTTCCAGCCAGCGTTCAAACTCCGGCGACGGACGCAGGTTCAGCAACTGGCGCACAGTCGCGGTGTCGTGGAACGCGGTGGTCTGATAGTTGAGCATGATGTCGTCACCGAGCGGCATGCCCATGATGTAGTTGCAGCCTGCAGTGGCGAGCAGAATCATCAGGTTTTCATTGAGGTTCTGGTCAGCATCGGCATGGTTGGTGTAACAACAGTCACAGCCCATCGAAATGCCGCTCAGCTTGCCCATGAAGTGATCTTCTAAACCGGCGCGAATAATCTGGCGGTCATTGTAGAGATACTCTGGCCCGATAAAGCCGACAACGGTATTCACCAGGAACGGATCGTAGTGGCGTGCCAGCCCGTAGTTACGCGCTTCCATCGTCACCTGATCGGCACCGAAGTTAGCGCCAGCAGAAAGCGCAGACCCCTGCCCGGTCTCAAAGTACAGGCAGTTTTCCCCGGCGATACGGTTGAATTCAGCGCCCACTGCACGCGCCTCGTCCAGCATCGCCAGCTCAACGCCGAACTCTTTCAAGCCTTTCTCGCTACCGCAGATACTCTGGAAAATCAGCCCGCCCGGCGCGCCGCGACGAATCGCTTCGATCTGGGTAGTAACGTGCGCCAGCACGCAGCCCTGAGTAGGAATGTTGTATTTGTCGATCACGCCATACACGGTGTCGAGTACGCGACTTAAGTTCTCCACGTCATCGGTTACCGGGTTAACGCCGATCACCGCATCGCCCGCACCGAAAGAAAGCCCTTCGTAGATTTGCGCGGCAATACTCTGCACATCGTCACGGGTGTCGTTCGGCTGCAAACGGCAGCTGAAGGTGCCCGGCAAGCCGATCGTGGTGTTGGCTTTTTTGATCACCGGCATTTTTTTACCGCCGTAGATCAGGTCCGCGTTGGAGCAAATTTTTGCCACCCCAGCGACCACTTCTGACGTTAACCCTTTGCGCATAAACGCAATGTCATCGACAGAGGTTTCATCACTCAACACGTACTCGCGCAGCTCACTGATGCTCCAGTTTTTGATGCGGTTATAGGCCGTTTCGTTGACGTCATCCTGAATCAGACGCGTGACGCAGTCCTCTTCATAGGAAATCACCGGGTTGTTGCGAATATCCGCCACCGTCATTTCCGACAACACCTGTTTGGCCGCCACGCGCTCCTGTGAGCTTGTCGCGGCGACACCTGCCAGCACATCCCCCGAACGCAGTTCGTTGGCTTTGGCCAGCACCTCTTTTACATCCTTAAACTGATAAACATTGCCGAACAATGTGGTCTTTAGTTTCATAAGTCGTTCCCTCAGGAAGGAAATGCGAGTGATTTCACCGTCACCGGCACAACCGATCCGCCAAAAAGAGGCGTACCAATGTCGATATAGTCCCCCGCCCGGACAATCACCTCATCGATGACCGCCAGCGGGTGTTGCTGTAACTGTGGGCGTAACAGCATGCCCAGGGCTTTACCAAAATCCTGCTCGGCTACCACCAGCAGGGGATGCGGATTCGGATAACGCGCGACAAAGGCCAGCAGCGCGTCGATGACCGTTAACAGCGCGGCATAGCGCACCGGCAGCGACCCGGGCAGCGCCAGCACATAGGCGTCTGTTTTCGGATCAAGATCGAGCTGCATCAACGCCTGCTGCCAGGCCGCCACCAGATCAGCCTCATCAACCGGGATCGCCACCGGCAGATTGCGCAGCGGAAGTGCCACGCCTTCCAGCCAGATGGTACTGCCCGACAGCGACAGCGTATGCGCCCCGGCGCCAATCACCGTGGCGCGCACGGTTTGCGCCGGAAACTGCACGTTCATCTCACGCAAGCGCGGATGTTCATGCAGCGCCGTCGCCAGCAGCGGTCCAATGTCAGAAAAACAGAACGGATCGGCAGGCTGGTTGCGGTAGCACTCGCCCACTCCTCCAGAAAGCGTAATTACATCCGGCTTCATGCCCGCAGGCAGTAAACCGGTTTGCATCAGCGCCTGCGCCAGGACAGAAGGCGTGCCTTCAATCACTTCCACGATCAAATTCGCCATTCGCCGCGCAATCTGAACAAGCTGTGCGGCATTGAGCGTTCGGGCGTCGGTACCGGCACCAAAAACCTCGTCGACGATCATCTGTCCCGGCTGGTGCGCATGGACAACATGTCCCTGACCGTCGGTTTCCAGCAGTCGTCCCCCGACGTTCAGGCAGGCTGAACCGCTGACTTTTCCGGCATCGAACAGTACGTAGTTCGAGGTGCCGCCACCGATGTCGATATTCAGCACGCGGCACAAACGCTGTTCAGACAGGGTTTGTGCACCGGCGCCGTGACCGGCAATCACCGATTCCAGATGTGGACCGGCGCTGGCCACCACGAAGTCGCCCAGAGACTGGGAGAGCGTCATCACTGCCGGACGGGCGTTGCGGGTTTTCGCGCTTTCTCCGGTAATGATGATCGCGCCGGAATCAACCGTTTCCGGCGCAATACCCGCCGCCTGATACTGAGCCAGGATCAGCGCTTTAAGTTCAGCCTCTTTCAACCCGCCCTGCTTATCGACGGGTGTGAAGAAGACCGGGCTTTGCCAGCTAATTTCGCGTTTGATAAATTCGTAGCGCGGCACCTGCGACACTGCCGCACGGTTAACCAGCTCAAGGCGGGAGAAGATCACCTGAGTGGTGGTGGTGCCGATATCGATACCGACGCTCAGTAGCTGGCGAGTATTCACGATTGCGCCTCCGCTTTTGCTTCTGCAGTTTCCGCGTCAACAACGGCCGGAACATTTTCGTCTTTTGGCACCAGCATCATCGCTACGCCAATCGCCGTCACACCACCAATCAACTTGCCGACAATCATCGGGAAGATCATGGCGTTCATGTTCGCGGCGGCAAAACCTAAGTGGTCACCCAGAGCGAAGGCTGCAGAGACCGCGAACGCGCAGTTGATCACTTTGCCGCGGGTATCCATATTTTTCATCATGCCGAACATCGGGATGTTGTTCGCCAGCGTTGCCACCATACCCGCAGCGGCGATATTGTTGATTTTCAGCAGGTTGCCGACACTCATTAGCGGTTTTTCAAACCAACGGGTCAGCAGCAGTACCATCGGGTAGGCACCCAGCAGCACGCAGGAGATAGAACCGATCACTTCGATGGCGCGCATCACTTCGCCGGGCTTATCACCCGCAGACATGAAGATAGGATCGAGACCCGGGATCAGCTCCCAGCCAAGCAGGAACTTAATGACCGCCGCCGCCAGGCCGATGGTGATCAGCGCCACCAGGAACTTGGCGAAGATCTGGAAGCCGTTAATCATTTTTTCCGGGATAAATTTCAGCCCCAGCGCCACCAGGATGGCGACGATCAGCACCGGAATCATGTTCATCAGAATCAGCGCGAAGGTGAACTCCACCGGTTGCCCGTTGATTTCAACCCCGGAGTACATTGCCACCAGACCGCCTGCGATACAGCCAACCGGAATGGTCACGATACCGGCCAGTACGCCCAGAGCCAGATAACGACGGTCTGACGGTTCAATAATTCCCAGCGCAACCGGGATGGAGAAGACCAGCGTCGGCCCCATCATTGCCCCGAGGATCAGGCCAGAGTACAGCCATGCGGCCACGTCGCCACCCGCCAGTTCTTTCGCCAGGAAGAAGCCGCCCATATCACACGCCAGCAGCGTTCCGGCAAACATTGACGGGTTCGCGCCCAGCATTTCATACAGCGGAATAATTACCGGTCCGAGCACATGCGCCAGTACCGGTGCCAGCGCAGTCATACCGACCATCGCCAGACCCAGTGCGCCCATCGCCATAAAACCTTCTTCAAACTGACCGCCCGATCCCTCGATGCTCTTACCAAACTTACCGAGGAAACGCGCTGAACCACCGAACTGCGACAGGATCCTGTCCACGGCGGCAATCAGCATAAAGAACATCATGATGTACATGATGATTTCGTTAATTCCCATAGCCCTATCTCCATTTGCCAGGTGCTTAGTAGGCCTGATAAGCGCAGCGCCATCAGGCAATGATGTCGCGTTGTTGCCGGATGGCGGCGCGAACGCCTTATCCGGCCTACTTCCTGGTATGCCTTATTGTGCCGCCGCGTACAGGTCGATAATCTGTTCCTGCGTGGCGGTGCGTGGGTTGCTGCGTATACAAATATCGTTCAATGCGGCTTGCGCCCAGGTACTGTAATGCTCAGGTTTCGCGCCCACGTCAGCGAGCCGTTTGGTCTGGCCCACTTCGGCGATCAGCTCAATAACCGCGCTGATAGCGTCACGATCGTCTGATTTCTTATTGGTTAACGCCCGCCCGATGTGGCTGAAGCGTTCACGACACACCATGCGGTTAAAGCCCATTACCGTAGGAAGCAGCATGGCGTTAGCCTGCCCGTGTGGGATGTGCAGCGCAGCACCCGGCTGGTGCGCCATCGCGTGACACAAGCCCAAACCTGCGCTGGAAAAAGCCATCCCCGCCATACAGGAAGCCAGTAACATGCTTTCACGCGCCGCCAGGTCATGGCCATAGCCCACCGCTTTCGGCAGCGACTTGCCAATCATCGCGATCGCGCCAATCGCCAGGCTGTCGGTAAACGGTGTCGCGTTCAGCGCGCTGTAGGCTTCCACGGCGTGGGTGAGTGCATCGATGCCGGTCATTGCCGTCACGTGCGGCGGTACGCCTTCCGTTACCGCCGCATCGAGAATGGCGACGTCCGGCATCAGCGTGGCGTGGGCCAGCACTTTTTTCAGTCCGGTGGCAGCATCGATAATCACCGTGACGTTGGTGGTTTCTGACCCGGTCCCGGCGGTGGTTGGCACGGCAATCAGCGGTAAACGAGGACGCAGCACGCTGTTTTCCGTCATGTCAGCCAGCGTTTGCGTTGGGTTGGTTACCAGCAACGCGACGGCTTTGGCGGCATCCAGTACCGAGCCGCCGCCGAAGGCCACGACGCCGTCACATTTTGACTCGCGCAGCTGTGCCACCGCCGCGCAAACATCAGTGATGCACGGCTCACCGACCGGACACGGCCACAGCGTCATCGCCACGCCTTTCATCGCCAGGCTGCGCTCCAGTGAGGCGGTCATTCCCGCTTCATGCAGGAAGCTATCCACCATAACGAACATGTGCGTCAGCCCGCGCGTTTGCGCTTCCTGCCCGCAGGTGCTGAGCGCTCCCAGTCCACATAGCGTGACCGGTGGAACGCTGAACGTTTTTACGCGTTGCAGATTCAGGGCATCGAATGCCTGAAAGAGCGCGGTCTGCAATTCAGCTTGCATAGATTCCTTCCGCTTTTACTTTTCCGCTATTGGCAATCGCCAGCGGGGTCATAAACAGACTGTGCTGCGGTAAATGTACCTGCAGCTCCGGGAAACGCTTACGGAACAGCTCATCAACCCCCGGCTGCATACAGGACCCACCGGCCAGCCATAAATCCATGACGCCCTGCCCGGCAATATGGTGGGCGACAATTTCCGCCATCTTTTCGTAAACCGGCTTCACCACCGGCCAGATTTCTTTGCCGTTACTGCGCTTGTACTGCTCGGCTTCTTCCAGTTGAATACGACGGTTCCCGGCCAGCGTCAGAGAAATGTGATGCCCGCCGGTCGCTTCGTCGGCGGAATAGGTCACTTTGCCCTGCTTCACGATGGCAATACCGGTCGTCCCACCGCCGATATCCACCACGCCTGCGTTATCCAGCTGAAGTAGATCCGCCACGGCGGTGGGCTCATCCAGCACATGGCTAACCTCAAGTCCGGCAGACTCCAGCACGTTAATGGAGATACGCGGGTCCGTTCCTGGCGGGAACGAGGTTGCCGCGTGGGTAAAGCGGCAACCCAGTTGTTGTTCGAGCGTATCGAGATGGCGACGAACAATGGTCACTGCACCGAAAAAATCCCAGACGATGCCGTCACGCACGACGTCGGCCCAGTCCAGACAAACCGCAACCGGCTGTCCTTCACTGTCGACAACCATCGACACCACATCACAGGTCCCCAAATCAACGCCGAGCCACAGCGGTGAATCACTCGCGGCCGGCGTCTGGTTACACAGCGTTGCTGCTTTTTGCAGTCTGGGTGTGAGCCACAGTTGTTCGTCATGCGCCATCTCTTTCACTCCTTATACGATGCGAAACGCATCCACCAATACACAGCGACGCAGGCGGACAAACGTGCGCGCACTGGTCACCCCTTCCCCGGTTGGCGTAGTAATGGTCATGGTGGTCCAGCCTTCACCGCCAAGCCCAAGACCGGCAATGCACGGTCCGTTCTTGACGAAAATGCTGGTATCGATGGCGTTAGCCATACGGTTCATGTTATCGATGTTGCGTGAGTGCATCGCCGCCGTATGGTGGCAACCACCTTCAAGCGTGACCGCCAGCGCAATGGCTTCGTCAACGTTAGCCACCCGCACCACCGGCAGCACCGGCATCATCAGTTCAGTTACCGCAAATGGATGTGTGGCTGAGGTTTCGACGAACAACAAGCGGGTTTGCTCCGGGACATTCAGGCCGATCGCCGCGGCGATTTTGGCCGCATCGCGCCCGACCCAGTCACGGCTAACCGTGCCTTTACCGCGTTCATCGACGTTTTTCATCAACACCGGCTGCAATTGCTCAGCCTGAGCTGCGGTGAGCTTGACCGCGTGCTGACCTTCCATCAGACGCATCAGCTCGTCGGCAACGCTATCCACGACGATCAGGACTTTTTCATCGGCGCAGATGATGTTGTTATCAAACGACGCACCTTTAACGATGGACTGCGCGGCGCGCGCCAGATCGGCGGTTTCATCCACCACCACCGGTGGGTTACCCGCACCTGCGGCAATCAGACGTTTGTTGGTGTGCTTACGCGCAGATTCCACCACCGCTTCGCCGCCGGTCACCACCAGCAAGCCGATGCCTGGGTACTTGAACAGACGCTGAGCGGTTTCGATATCCGGATTGGCAACGGTCACCAGCAGGTTTGCCGGACCACCCGCAGCGACTACCGCCTGGTTAAGCAGACCGATCGCACGCTGAGAAACGCCTTTTGCAGCAGGATGCGGCGCAAAGACCACGCTGTTACCCGCCGCAATCAGGCTGATGGCGTTATTAATGACGGTCGCGGCCGGGTTGGTGGACGGCGTTACCGATGCCACCACGCCCCACGGCGCATTTTCAATCAGCGTCAGGCCGTTATCGCCGGTCAGTACCTGTGGAGACAGGCATTCCACGCCCGGCGTGCCGCGTGCCTGCGCCACGTTTTTGGCAAATTTATCTTCAACGCGTCCCATGCCGGTTTCACTGACGGCAAATTCCGCTAATTCTCTGGCGTGTTTTTCGCCTGCTTCACGAATGGCGTGAATGGCCAACTGGCGCATAGCGACGCTTTTCAGCTCCTGCTGTGCCAGTTTTGCTGCCGCCACTGCGTCATCCAGGGAGGCAAATACGCCCATTTCTTGAACGGCACTGACGGGTTGGCTGCTGTCTTTCATTTTCAGCAGCACCGCTTTCACGACCTGTTCAATATCCTGTTGATTCATGATTTTCTGCCTTATTTATGGAAGATCACCTGACCACCTGCCACCACTTCATCGACAATGCCAATCACGCACAGATCGACAGGCGATGAGTCACTACTGTGCGCCTGGCGGGCAGAGCTTCCACTGACCAGCAGCACCCACTCTCCGGTTCCCGCCCCGATGCTGTCGGTAGCAACAGCACACTGCCCGTCGGGATTTCCCTGAGCATCAATCATTTCCACCATCAGCAACTTGTCGTGCGCGAGCCCCTGATGGCGTACGGTACAAACAATTTGTCCTGTGACGATTGCCAGTTTCATACCCGCCTCCGTGGCATATTTCAGGTAAAACCTCCCCCTACCCTCCGCAGAAGGTAATGTGAAAAGGAGAGAGGGTGACGCCAGCTTTCTCTTAACAATCCAGTGGCGTCACATGGACGACTTACATATCGTTGCTGTCGCCTTTGAAGCTGATCGGGAATACTTCTTCCAGATCGCCATGCGGACGCGGGATAACGTGTACAGAAACCAGTTCGCCAATACGCTGCGCAGCAGCAGCACCGGCATCCGTAGCTGCTTTGCAAGCGGCCACATCACCACGAACCATGGCAGTACACAGGCCGCCACCGATCTGCTTCACGCCAACCAGTTTCACGCGTGCCGCTTTAACCATTGCGTCAGAAGCCTCAATCAGTGCAACCAGGCCCCGGGTTTCGATCATTCCTAATGCTTCCATTGTGTTTTCCTCTTAGTAGAAGGGGTCCAGAACGGGACCTAAACAACCAGTGTTTGCGAGGCGCTTTCACGACTCATTTCAGTCTGACGCGGCACAGCTGCCACCAACGCCAGTTCGATAATTTCCTGCACGCTACAGCCGCGAGAGAGGTCGTGAAGCGGTGCGGCAAGTCCCTGAATTAAGGGGCCTACGGCACGATACCCTCCCAGGCGCTGGGCGATTTTATAACCAATATTGCCTGCCTCCAGCGACGGGAAAACCATCACATTGGCATTGCCCTGTAGCGGACTGGCGGGCGCTTTTTGCGCGGCGACATCCGGTACAAAAGCGGCATCAAACTGCAGTTCACCGTCGACGGTAAGCTGCGGCGCGCGTTCACGAACGATGTCCGTTGCCTGCTGCACGTTAGCGACGTTGGGATGACGGGCACTGCCATTACTTGAAAACGACAGCATGGCCACTCGCGGCTCTTCACCGGTAATCGCCTGCCAGGTTTCCGCGCTGGCGATGGCAATATCCGCCAGCTGTGCGGCGGTCGGCTGCGGCACCACGCTACAGTCGGCAAATCCTAATGACGGTCCGAGATACTGCGGCAGCATCAGGAAAATCGACGACAGCGTTTTGCAACCCGCCTGCAGGCCAATGATGCGCAACCCTGCGCGCAGCACGTTTGCCGTTGACGACAAGTTGCCGGCAATACAGACATCGGCTTTACCGGCACTGACCATCGCAGCGGCAAACATCAGCGGATCGTTGAGTTTTTCCCGCGCATCCGGCGGCGTTTTTTCGCCCGCACGGGCCAGCCAGCGCAGGGCAAATTCTTCACGCATTTGCACATTGCTTTGCGGATCGACAACCTGAATACCGTCCATTGCCACGCGGTGACTGAGGGCAAACTGGCGCAATGCAAATGGGCTGGCGACGAGAATAGGGCGAGCCAGACCGTGCTGATGCAGGTAGTTCGCCGCTTTCAGCACTCGGACATCCAGCGCATCCGGGAACACCACCCGAGCAGGTGAACGTTTGGCGAGTTGGCGAGCGCGTTCAATAATCATGACTTCTCCCCTAATCGCTGTTGGATTTGGCTGATGCTCAGTGGATGCTTCGCCACGCTCAAAATCATCATTACGTAAACCGTACTCGAAAGACGGTTTAGCGCCTGCAGGATGTCTGGTCGCAACACATCAAAACCACGGGTGATAAACACCTGCGCCGCCACCGTTTCCGTTTCACGGACTTTGGTGCGCAGCAAATTAAGCAGTGCAGCATCACGACCGTGGCTGGCTTCCGGCACCAGATGGTCGTGGTCCAGGTAGCGCAGCGGTTGATGCGAGAGCCGGTGTAAATCTCCGTCGCTTAAGCCAACAATGGCCTGCGCATCCAGAGGTTCGTCCATGGCGTCGGCGCGCATAATGTTGCCTAAGCGCGAGCGGATATCCGCCAGCCACGGCTGCCACGGTTCGGCCAGCTCAATCTGTAACCACACGGCCAGCGCAATGGTGCTGTCCAGCGCCGCGCGAAATCCCAGGCGCGGGTCACTTTTGGCGACCATTTTGTCCGCTGTCAGATGCGTCAGCGTGTCAGGTTTCTTCGCCACCGGTTGATGACACAGCTCGCAGCTTGCCTGCGGGTGTGCATCGCTGCTGGTTAAACCATGCACCGGCTGCGGTTGCTGCTGCTCGTCGTCGATAAACAGGCTTCCCTGCTCATCGATAAACTTAATGCGCAGTCGACGACTGTCCAGCAACTCCCGGGCAGACGGCGTCAGGCGAGCATCAGCGGGGAGATGAATTTCAGCCCCTTCGCTAAGCGTATGATTCGCTCTGAGCCATGCTTCGGTAATGAAATCCTTCATACATCCGCCTTAGCAGGACTGCCAGTTCGCAGGCCAGGCCACATACAGGAACTTCACCGTCGTCGGCGTACCAAACTCAATGCTGGAACCTTTCGGGATAAACATCACATCCCCGGCCTTCGCAATCATGGTTTCGCCTTCATGACGAACGTGCAGCTCGCCTTCCAGAATCATGTCAATTTCGTCGTAGTTCAGCGTCCATGGGAAAAATGCGTTATCCCACTGCATAAACCCGGCGGCCATGCTGCTCCCGTCCTGATCAGTAACTAAGTCGGTTAAGCCGACACAGTGCGGCTGGGCGCCATCAAAACGGCCAAACTTGACGCTGCTGCCGTCAATGACTTTGACGCCACCTTTGCCGGTCACCGAGGCAAAGCTGGGCTGCATTCCGCCCTGCTCCAGCGACTGTTTCTCCTTCATCACTTTGTCCATCAGCTGCGCGACCAGGCTTTCGGTAAACTGTCCTTCCGGTAACTGCGCAATGATGGTTTCGCGAATACGCTGGCTTTCCGTTTTGCCGTCATCCGCAGCAGCAGGTGCTGCCGTAGACGTTGATACGACTGCCGGCGCAGATTCATCGCATTCAGTGATAGTGACGCCCAGCAGCGCCGCAACTTCGCGTGCTTCCGGGGTGATGATACTGGCGCGCAGAACAACCGATACGTCCTGTTCACCGCGTGCGTGGGCCGCACGAATATCGTTAGCTGTGATGAGTTTTTTCACCTGCCCTTTCCTCCTTTTGGCTGAGCTCAGTCAGATAATCCACCAGGTGCTGCACACTGCTTGGGTCATGGCTATTGAGCTCAAAAATCGGCTCCTGAAACCCTATCCCGCGAAGTAATTGTCGCGTTGCGGCGACATTGGCATCCGGCACATCCGTTTTGCTGATAACGGCGATTTGTCGTTTACTGGCGCCGATATCCAACAGCCCGGCAGGTAAGCGACTTTCTAAATCATTTGCCGCGTGTATATAAATCAACGTATCAACATCCTGCAGCGTGGTAATTAAGGCGTGATACCAGCGCGGATGGCTAAAATATTCTCCCGGAGTGTCGATATCGCCGTTTTCATTAAACTCGACAGCCTGTGTTTTTCTGGCGAGGGAATAATTCCCCTGGAGCGCATTAAAGAGCGTGGTTTTCCCCGCCCCCACCGTACCGACAAACGCAATACGTTTCATCGCCGCCTCTGATTAACTTTTTGTCAGGTTGCACAAAGTGAAATTTAATAACCGGCCCAGACCGCTCACCGTCTGGAGCAACGCCTCTTCCACTGCACCTACAGAGCCGTAGATCACCAGCGCGCCGCTGAATCTATCGAGAAAGCCGATATGTACATCCGCCGCCTTCATGGCTAAATCACCGGCAATCATCGCCGTTTCACCCGGCGTTAAGGTCATGATGCCGATAGCGCCAGACTCGGGAACGCCGATCTTTTTCGCCAACTCTTCACCGGGGTGCGCTATCAGATGCGCCAGCGTGACCTGTTTCCCCGGCACAAATTCCTGGATGATGCGTTCTTTTTCCATTGCTCACCGCCTCTGCTAAAACTGACCCCATCGTGGCAATTTTTCGTCAGAGTAAATAACAAAATTCGGCAACCAGGTTTAAAAGGTGAGGGAGATCACTAAGAAAGGGAAAATACAGAGAAGATGAAGATTGCTCGTTTAATTCAGGAATTAAAAACACACTCACTAAATGAAATCATTAACTTTAAGGAAAATTTAATCGAAGTATTTACAATAGTTCGTTTAAAAGGTGGATTCAGCAGTAAGCAACGCAAACTCGTAATGATGCTTTATCACCCAACCTAAACGTTTTCCGAAACTCAGCCAGACGACCCTTTCTGTTCTACCTGTACTGACTTTACTGGCGTATGGTGCCTCCCGGATGATATTTCGCGGAGAGATACTTATGTCACAGCAGGGACTGCGCTTTACGCTGGATGTGGATGGATTAGCGGAGACGGCAACCGCCGTCGTCAGCTTCACCCTCTACCAGAGTCTCTCCACCCCTTTTTTACTCCGTGTCGATATTGCCAGCGACCAGTCTGACCTCACCGCACCTGATTTTCTTGAAAAGAGCGCCACCCTCACCGTCTGGCAGGGGACAGTTGCGCAGCGCTACCTTCACGGCATCATCACCAGGGTGGAAAGCGGGGAAAACAACCGCTGGCAGATGAATTACACCCTGACCCTTTCTCCCCCGCTCTGGCGGGCAGGCCTGCGCCAGAACTTCCGTATCTTTCAGCAGCAGGATATCCAGGCCATTTCCTCCACCCTGCTCACTGAAAATGGCGTCACTGACTGGGTGCCTTCCTTCTATGAATCCCATCCGGCGCGGGAATTCTGCGTCCAGTACGGCGAGACCGACCTCGCTTTTCTCACCCGCCTGTGGGCCGAAGAAGGTATTTTCTATTTTGACTGGTTACACCCGACCGGTCCTGAACAAAAACTGGTGCTCTGTGATGATGTGGCCGGGGTTTCCACTCTGGGGGAAATGCCCTTTAACCCCGGTACCCGCGAAGTCTCCAGGGAATGCATCAGCTCGTTTCGCTATGAAGCCACCGTCAGCCCCTCTTCCGTGCAGAGTCAGGACTACACCTTTAAGGTCCCCGACTGGCCCGGATATTACGGCCATAAAGCCGACAACCTGAACGGGCAGTTGTCACAGTACGAGATTTTTGATTATCCCGGTCGATTCAAGGATGAATCGCACGGACAAAACTTCACCCGCTATAAAACAGAAGGCTGGCGCAACGGTGCCGAAACGGCAGCCTGTGTGAGCAATTCCCCGAAACTGTGGCCCGGAAAGCGCTTCACCCTGACCGGCCACCCTTCGCCCACGCTGAACCGGGAATGGCAGGTGACAGGCTGCGTTCTGAAAGGTGAGCAGCCGCAGGCACAGCATGGCAGCCAGGGGGAAGGCACCACGCTCAGCAATGCATTCGACGTGATTCCGGCAGACCGGACATGGCGGACCTCCCCCCTGTCAAAACCTTCCGTTGACGGCCCGCAGAGTGCTGTGGTCACCGGTCCGGCGGGCGAAGAAATCTTCTGCGACGAATATGGCCGGGTACGGCTGAAGTTCCTCTGGGACCGCTATCAGGACGGAACGGAAAACAGCTCCTGCTGGATACGGGTATCCCAGGCATGGGCCGGAGCCGGGTTCGGCAACCTCGCTGTTCCCCGCGTGGGCCAGGAAGTGATTGTCGACTTTCTCAACGGCGACCCGGACCAGCCCATCGTGATGGGTCGCACCTACCATGAAGATAACCGTTCTCCCGGAGACCTGCCCGGCACAAAAACACAGATGACTATCCGCTCGAAAACCTACAAAGGCGGGGGATTTAATGAACTGCGCTTTGAGGATGCGACGGATAACGAGCAGGTGTATATCCATGCGCAGAAGAACATGGATACCGAAGTGCTGAATAACCGCACCACCGATGTGAAAGTGGACCACACAGAAACCACCGGCAATAACCAGAGTATTACTATCGGACTCGGGCAGACGGTGAAGGTGGGTAAGGAGAATGCCGCAGGGCATGACCAGACCATCACCGTGGCACATGACCGCAGCATCACGGTACGTAATGACCAGACGCTGAAAGTGAAGAATGACCGGATGGTGAGCATCAGTCATGACGACGGGCTGTATGTGGCGAATGACCGGAAAGTGACGGTGGAAGGAAAGCAGGCGCATAAAACCAGCGGGGACCATATCAGCCTGGTGGAAGGCAGTCACAGTCTGGAGGTGAAGGGCGACCTGGCGCGGAAGGTGGCGGGTGCGCTGGGGATAAAGGTCCGGGGCGACATCGTGCTGGAGAGTAGCGGCAGCATCACCCTGAAGGTGGGCGGTTCGTTTGTGGTGATCCATCACGGTGGCGTGGACATCACGGGGCCGAAGATAAACCTGAACAGCGGGGGGAGTCCGGGTACACCGATATCGACACTGCAACCAACTGTGTTGAGGGCGCTGCCAGATGAGGACGGTGGTTCCGGGGATTCGAATGGGGAAAACGAATCAGATCAGACAACATCTGAGCCTGAATTAAACCATATGTTTGGGTCCATAAAAGGAATGGATGGCATTCAAAGTAAAGAGCTTGTATTCAGACCGTTTACTGAGGAGGAATAAAAGTGACTAGCAAACCCACCCCATTTTTTGATGAACCACAGGATAAACCGACAAAATATGATGGTCTGTTTGGATGGTCTGCTGACTGGAAATGTTACCTTGATCAGGAGGATAAGCCTGTACCATTAGATGATATCTGGTCATTGTCACCGGATAAGCGTAGCGTGGTTGTTCTCAAAGGAGATACGCTTGGAAAAATTGCAAGTGAATATAACTGTTCCGTTGAGGAACTTGCTGAATATAATAACATAAAAAACCAGAGTTGATCTACCCCGGACAGGTAATAAATATTCCGCAACGGCATTATACGCTAACTGAAACTGACACCACGAAAAAGAAAGATGATAACCAATGTTTATTATCATTATCTTTTGAAGATCTGATAGAAAAGCCTCTTTCCGGATTGAAGGTTAAAGTAACATCTGCGCTGGGTGAGGTTTTCGAGTTCATAACCGATGATCTGGGAGAGATTGATGACTTTGCAGTACAAGCTGAATCTGAAATTAAAATCACTGTTTCCAGTGGTATGGGGAAGATAAAGGAAGTTGCCAGATTCATATCTCAGGAAGGCAAATTAAATGCCATTATTTCAAGTCCTAAAGTGAGAGTTAAAGGAAAAAGCACAGCAATAACCGGTCCAACAGGCAATGCTGACAGTAAAAGCGATGAAATTAATAAAATAAACATTGGCCGAGACTCTGATGGAAAACCCAGAGTTCATATAAACCATACCTGCCCTAACAATTACGATCTTATGCTAGGTAAGAATGTTATTTACTGGAATGATATTATTCGCGCATCTGAGCGGAGTGGTATTATACCCCAGAGTATTGCGGCAGTTATTCATGCTGAAGCAGCTAAATATCGTGGTGGAGTCTGGAAACCAACCTCAGTGTGCAAGGATTCAGTAAACTCGACAAAACAAAACACGGTATATAAAAGTTCAGCGGCTGGCATGACACAATTTTTAAATGGGACATGGATAACGGAGACGTTAAAGGAAGGGACATATCTTTATGAAAAAGCCTCTGAACAAGGGTTAGTAGCAGATAAGCCCTTACTCAATAAAAAAGGAGAGGTAGTAAAAAACAAAAAAGATGAGATCGTATATGAAAAGAAATTTCAGGTTTCTACCGACGACTGGAAAAATCTTAATGAATTAAAAAACGGCAGATATATCAAAGGAGTAACACCGTACCCGGACCACGCAACGGCAGACGTGCAGCAATGGTTAAATCTTCGATTTAAACCGGAATATGCCATTATGGCCGCAGTTGATTATGGCATCGCCAATTTGGCATCGCTGAAAGAGGCAGGATATAATATCGACGGACTTAATGATGCTGAAAAGGCCAAGATCATATATTTAACTCATCACCTGGGTCTGAGTGACGCAAAACGTTTTATTAAAAATGAAATTAATGAAGATAAGGCAAAAAAATTACTAACTGCGCAGGTGGGGAAAAAATCAGCCACTTCAAAAGCTAAAAAAAATGGAGGGTATGTAACAGCACACAGAAAGTGGTTAGTAGAATATATAGATTATAATATTACGACGGGAAATTATTTTTGCCACGAGCTAATCAATGCAAAAAAAGACGAATCCATTGGACTTGAATCAATTTTTAATAAAATTTAAGCAGGTACAACATGAGTAAAAATGTTAACTATCTCTTTGCATTATTGGTTTTCCCGATTATATGTGCTGCGGATTGCACCCTGAAAGCAAATTCATGTTACCCTACCCGACTTGGCTTTCTTGAGCAGCAACCTAGATCTGAATCAAATGATGATTATTCGCACTTAACCCTTAACGGCGTGGAAATATACAAAGCCAGAACCAGTTTGATAACATTTTTTTATGATGATGTAGGTATATTTAAGAACAACAAATATCTTGTCACTAAAACCATTTTTACATATACCTCAGACGATCCCTGTAGTATTAAAGATTATCCCGGGCATTGCAGCGTGAGTGTTTTTCTAGACTTTTCAGGAGACAAACCGGTTATTTCCAATGGGTTCATTCCAGACTCGGGGAATTCTTTTATCGACTGGGTCTCATGGGGAAAAGCAAATGCAATTATTGTGTTTGAAGATGAATCAAAGTTTAAATATATGAATGGACATGTTGAGCGCGTCATTAAATAAAATCATCTCATACTTACGCTGACTAAATATTATGAAGGTTCCTCATGCCTATAGCGGCCCGACTTAATGACAAAGGTACCCAGCACTATGGTTATCACGAAACCATTATTACTGCGGGTTCTCCAACGGTTTCTGTCGACGGACTACCTGCTGCCCGTATGGGCGACCCACTAACACCCCACGATAAACCCAAACATCCGCCTCACCCACGTAAGATAGCCAGTGGTTCAGGCACTGTGTTTATCGACGGCCTGCCTGCCGCCAGAACCGGTGATGCCATTGACTGCGGTGGCGTGGTTATCGGCAGCGGTACCGTCAATATCGGCTGATATACAAGGGAAAGGTTATGTCACAAAAAGGACTGTATTTTACACTAAGTATCGACGGTCAGGCAGAGACAGCGCTGGCCGTGGTGGATTTCACCCTTTACCAGCAATACTCCTGTCCGTTTGTGATGGACGTGAATGTGACCAGCACCCTCTTCAGACTGACTGCTCCTGATTTCCTGGAAAAAAATGTCGTACTGACCATCTGGCAGGGGAACACTCCACAGCGCTATATCTGCGGCATCGTCACTACCGTGGCCCTGGGTAACAACGACAGCGTGCAGATGCATTATCACCTGGGCATCTCCCCGCCACTCTGGCGCTGTGGGCTGCGACAGAACTTCCGTATTTTTCAGCAGCTGGATATTAAGGCTATCTCCGACACCCTGCTCCGGGAAAACGGCGTCACCGGATGGAAGCCCCGGTTTTATGAAGACCATCCGGCCCGTGAATTCTGCGTGCAGTACGGCGAGTCTGACCTCGCGTTTCTGACGCGACTGTGGGCTGAGGAAGGGATCTTCTTTTTTGACAGACTCTCCCCGGACGGGCCGGAACACACGCTAACCCTGTGCGATGACGTCGCCGGATTGTGCAGCATATCTGACCCTGTCCCCTTTAATCCGGGCACGACGACAGGAGCCACTGCTGAGTACATCAGCTCATTTCGCTATGAAGCCACCGTCAGCCCCTCTTCCGTGCAGAGTCAGGACTACACCTTTAAGGTCCCCGACTGGCCCGGATATTACGGCCATAAAGCCGACAGCCTGAACGGGCAGTTGTCACAGTACGAGATTTTTGATTATCCCGGCCGCTTCAAGGATGAATCGCACGGACAAAATTTCACCCGCTATAAAATGGAAGGCTGGCGCAACAGTGCCGAAACGGCCACCTGTGCCAGCCATTCACCAAAACTGTGGCCGGGAACCCGCTTTACCCTGTCAGGACACCCGACTGCCGCCCTTAACCGGGAATGGCAGGTGATAAGCAGTACGCTGACGGGGATACAGCCCCAGGCGCAGCACGGCAGCCAGGGACAGGGAACCACGCTCAGCAACGACTTTACCGTGATACCGGCCGATCGCACCTGGCGGCCAGACCTCCGGGAAAAACCGAAGGTGGACGGCCCGCAGAGTGCTGTGGTCACCGGTCCGGCGGGGGAGGAAATCTTCTGCGACGAATATGGCCGGGTACGGCTGAAGTTCCTCTGGGACCGCTATCAGGACGGAACGGAAAACAGCTCCTGCTGGATACGGGTATCCCAGGCATGGGCCGGAGCCGGGTTCGGCAACCTCGCTGTTCCCCGCGTGGGCCAGGAAGTGATTGTCGACTTTCTCAACGGCGACCCGGACCAGCCCATCGTGATGGGTCGCACCTACCATGAAGATAACCGTACCCCCGGAGACCTGCCCGGCACAAAAACACAGATGACTATCCGCTCGAAAACCTACAAAGGCGGGGGATTTAATGAACTGCGCTTTGAGGATGCGACGGATAACGAGCAGGTGTATATCCATGCGCAGAAGAACATGGATACCGAAGTGCTGAATAACCGCACCACCGATGTGAAAGTGGACCACACAGAAACCATCGGCAATAACCAGAGTATTACCATCGGACTCGGGCAGACGGTGAAGGTGGGTAAGGAGAATGCCGCAGGGCATGACCAGACCATCACCGTGGCGCATGACCGCAGCATCACGGTGCGCAATGACCAGATGCTGAAGGTGAAGAATGACCGGATGGTGAGCATCAGTCATGACGACGGGCTGTATGTGGCGAATGACCGGAAAGTAACGGTGGAAGGAAAGCAGGCGCATAAAACCAGCGGGGACCATATCAGCCTGGTGGAAGGCAGTCACAGTCTGGAAGTGAAAGGCGACCTGGCGCGGAAGGTGGCGGGTGCGCTGGGGATAAAGGTCCGGGGCGACATCGTGCTGGAGAGCAGCAGCAAAATCAGTCTGAAAGTGAGTGGTTCGTTTATTGTCATCCATTCGGCTGGGGTGGACATTATGGGGCCGAAGATAAATCTCAACAGCGGGGGCTGTCCGGGAGTGCCAGTAGGGACTCTGCAACCCGTTGTTCTGGAGTCACTGACGAATAATGAAGATATAGCGCCTGAACAGAATGATAGCGAAGACAAAAATAACTCTGGGGACAATAACGATTCAGAAGAGCAAAATGAACCCAAAGCTGATGATGAAAACAGAAAAATTCAGATCATCACAAATAAATTGAATATCTTGGAATCACATGTGGTTGGGCTGGATTTTAAAATCAGAAATGAGAATAATGATACATTAATCAGATCTAATACATCCCAACACAATGGAGAAAGTGCGTTATATCCAGAAGAAGTGTTTTCAGACGCCAATCACTTATTTATCGGTAAAGAAAGTGATAAATGGCAAGTTTACGTTTCTGTAGATGATTTATAAGGAGAGCATATGTCTTCAGAACTATTAGTCGTTTTTAAAGATTCATTGATGGGAAGTCCATCAGGATTACAATACAAAATTACTGTAAACAACATTGAGATAGAAAACAACCTTATATCCGAACACAATAACTCGCTGGCTTATAATTTTACCACAAAAGGTAATACAGTTACTATTTCTTCATCCGGCTTGCAAAAAACAATCCCAACTGCAAATAAGTATGAAATTAAAACATTTATTATAGATAATGAGGTTGAAAAAGAAATAGGAAGTACGATCCTATCAGATGGAAAAAAAGTAACAATGGTAATTGTATCCCCCTGGACCAGGGTACCAATCAATATTAATAAGTCAGGTGATAATTTTCATGGCGACTTTTTCGACGTTGAATATGAAGAGAGAATATCATCAGGAATTTCTTTCGGTGAGAAAAACACTGTAATAAAAAGCACAAAGATAGTAATAAGGGATATTCCAAGAAAGATAATATTAACCGCCTTGAAATATCGGGGTTCCACAAAATGGGCTGGAGAAGTGGAAAAAGACTCTTACCATCCTATACTGAAAAAGACATATCATTTTGGTTCGAATACAAATAAATGTAGTGCCTTTGTAAATGATGTATTACTTGAGTCTGGACTGACTGTACCGTGGGTTGAAACTGGTTATGCACGTTATTCGCCACAATGGCTTTATCAGGAACTTAGACCTCCCCTGGCAGAAGAATGGGCTGACCCAACAAAATTGACAGGACAATGGGATTACTTCAGTACTCCTCTCCCTGGAGATGTAGGCGCCTATATAAAAAAAGAGAAAGGCGCGACAGGACATGCAGGAATAATTATAGCAGCAGGGGTTACAATTTCGGCAAATAATAGAGAAATTATAGTTAACGATGCAGGATTCAGAAATAAAAATGGCACAGCCGCAATATCAATATCTCATACCGAGTTTGATTTCAATGCTTTTAGAAGGTATAAAGGAAAGACAAATGAATAAAATAAGAACAATTCTAGCCAGTGTATTTATAATTACCGCATCGGTTTACTGTATTTTCTTTATGGCCAGTGAAAAAAACTGCCTATGTTACAAAAACAACCCTTTTAAAGAAGACTCTCTCATCAAAATAATAAATTCGGCAGCAGAATCAAAAGTTATCCAATGGCGAGAAATGGAAAATGTATATACTATATTTTTCAACAATGAATTATACATGATTAGTGAAACCCCAAAAGACTATCTTTCTAGCGCTATTAGAATAATATTAAGTAAAGATTATGATCAAAGCCAGAAAGTTTACACTATTATATTAATGCAAAACCTCCCCATTAAAGAGTATATGTGTTTCATGGATACTGTGAATGAACAGTTTGAAAAGGGTCTCATTGACAAAGAAGTAGCACAATTTGCCATTTTACCCGATATTAACCTTTACAGTACATCAGTTTATTATTGGTGGCTCCCAGACTGGCGAGAAAGATTTAAGAAAAATGCCAACAGCTTATTTAAACAAAAATTGATAGATGATGTATTAAGCGGCCGACGCTTCCTCTATGCGTTACGAAAATAATCAGCATAAAGATCGTAACCCAATAAATACAACCGTTTTTTATGTTGGTAAAACTTTCTCGCTGCCATGCTTAATTTCTCATCAATAGTTACTATTACACTAGCGATCTTATTAACAGGATGCTGTGTTTTCATTAAAAACAAAATAAATTTTGCTTCTGATATATTGCCAGTTGCTTCAGTTGGAAGAAATTATCATGCACAGCTAAAAACTACAGGATTACCGGCAGACGATATGTCAGTGGATGGAAGAAGTATGCTATCAACGAATGGGTTGAATATCATTTCATACAGTATAGGTGGTTTTTGGCATATAGATATTTCTGGAATACCTGAAAAAAAAGGGGAGTTTTCATTTTGGATGTCAGGAAGCACAGTGGGAACTCAGTGTCCGGGAAATGATTTCAAGGAAAAATTCACGGTTATAGTGATAGATTCGAAAAAAGAAAAGGATATACCAGTAAACTTAATAGATGATAAAAAATCATAAAACATAATGTTAATAGTATTAATAAAGTTCCCCCTTACCCCATTCAAGCTAGGGTAAGGGTTCATACTTCACACTAACGTAATTACAGCGGTTGTGTTTGCGCTTCTACAACCGCCAGCGCCACCATATTCACGATACGACGAACAGAGGCGATCGGCGTTAATACATGAACCGGTTTCGCCACGCCCATCAGCACCGGGCCGACCGTTACGCCTTCAGAGCTAGACACGCGTAGTAAGTTGTAACTAATACGCGCCGCTTCCATATTCGGCATCACCAGAATATTGGCGGAGCCTTTCAGCGGACTGTCCGGCATCCGATCGTTACGAATGCTTTCTACCAGCGCGGCATCACCGTGCATCTCACCGTCGATCATCAGTTCTGGCGCACGCGCCTTGATAAGCTCCAGCGCTGCGCGCATTTTGCTGGCCGACGGACAGTTGGAAGAGCCAAAGTTGGAGTGCGACAGCAATGCCACCTTCGGTTCGA
Source organism: Citrobacter sp. KH_055_1 (assembly GCF_057838705.1). Lineage (NCBI taxonomy): Bacteria > Pseudomonadati > Pseudomonadota > Gammaproteobacteria > Enterobacterales > Enterobacteriaceae > Citrobacter > Citrobacter sp. KH_055_1. The sequence goes on along the minus strand of NZ_CM174473.1, from coordinate 1,397,579 downwards.
TACCAAAACGCCGTACGGTTTCGGCCGCCATCACGGCGATTTCCGCCAGCTGATCCGGCGTCGGGTCATCGTTAACGTAGGTATCGGCGATAAAGGTGTTGCCGCTTGGCAGCAACAGCGCGTTCATCGCCCCCGCCGTATGCACACCGTCGCGGTGACCAAATACCGCTTTCACCACGCTGAAATGCTCGTGATAGTCGCCAATCGTGCCGCAGATCATCGCATCCGCTTCACCGCGTTGCACCATGATCGCACCAATCACCGTGGTGTTGGCAATCACCGCACGCTGCGCCTGCTCCTGGGTGATCCCCCGGCGCTTCATGATCTGATAATACTCACTCCAGTACTCTTTGAAGCGCGGATCGGATTCGTTGTTGACGATCTCAAAATCAACACCGGCTTTGATCTGCAGCCCCAGTTTCTGGATGCGCATTTCGATCACGCTCGGACGGCCAATCAGGATCGGCTTCGCCAGACCTAAGGTGATCAATTCCTGGGTCGCATGCAGCACGCGCGCCTCTTCCCCTTCCGTCAGCACCACGCGCTTCGGCGCTTTGCGTGCCAGCGAGAAAATCGGCTTCATGAAAAGGTTGGTTTTGTAGACAAACTCACTCAGCTTATCGATGTACGCATCAAAGTCGGCAATCGGGCGCGTTGCCACGCCGGAGTCCATGGCCGCTTTCGCCACCGCTGGTGCAATTTTGACAATCAGACGCGGGTCAAACGGCTTAGGAATGATGTATTCCGGGCCAAAGCTCAGGTCCTGATCGCCATAGGCGGAGGCCACCACTTCGCTCTGCTCAGCATGCGCCAGTTCCGCAATGGCGTGTACCGCCGCCAGCTTCATCTCTTCGTTGATGGCGGTGGCCCCCACGTCCAGCGCACCGCGGAAGATGAACGGGAAGCACAGGACGTTGTTGACCTGGTTCGGGTAGTCGGAGCGACCGGTACAAATAATGGCATCGGAACGCACTTCTTTCGCCAGCGGCGGCAGAATTTCCGGTTCCGGGTTGGCCAGCGCCAGAATCATCGGCGCACGCGCCATTTTCTTGACCATCTCCTGGCTCAGCACTTTCGGGCCGGAACAGCCAAGGAAGATGTCAGCCCCGTCAATCACGTCATCCAGTGTACGCTTGCCGTCATCTTCCACCGCATAGGCCGCTTTGGTTTCGGCCATGTTCGGTTCGCGATCTTTGTAAATCACGCCTTTGGAGTCGCAGACCACAATGTTGTGCTTCTGCATGCCCAGCGCCACCAACAGGTTCATACAGGCAATCGCCGCCGCCCCCGCACCGGACACCACCATACGCACATCAGAGATATTCTTCTCCACCACCCGCAGACCGTTGAGGATCGCAGCGGTGCTGATGATAGCCGTGCCATGCTGGTCGTCATGGAATACCGGAATATTCATACGCTCACGCAGTTTTTGCTCTATGTAGAAGCATTCCGGCGCTTTAATATCTTCGAGGTTGATGCCGCCAAACGTCGGCTCAAGGGCCGCCACCACGTTAATAAATTTATCCGGATCGAGTTCGTCGACTTCAATATCGAACACGTCAATCCCGGCAAATTTCTTAAACAGAACGCCTTTCCCTTCCATCACCGGTTTGCCGGCCAGCGCACCAATGTTGCCCAGCCCCAGTACCGCAGTACCGTTGGAAATCACCGCCACCAGGTTGCCGCGCGCGGTGTATTTGTAGGCCGCCAGCGGGTCTTTTTCAATCTCCAGACACGGGGCTGCAACACCGGGTGAATAGGCCAGCGCCAGGTCACGTTGGGTGGCAAGGGGTTTGGTTGGCGAAACCTGAATTTTGCCGGGTACTGGAAACTCGTGGAAATCGAGGGCGCTTTGTCTTAACTGGTCATCCATCTTGTTGTTCCTTTCACGTATCGATCAATAAAGTGGCGCAGGTAACCCTTTTGCAGAGCCGCACATTATCACCTCAGTCAGCGGCGCAAACTTTGAAGGTCGCCAAACTCTCACTACTCAAAGAAAGAATTTGTTATCAATTTATAACAGCCATGTTACCTGCTTAAGCCAGCAATACCATGCCTGTCTGCTATGCTTTTTGCTGACAACGCCTGCAAATTCTCCAAAAGTGTGAATTAACACACGCTCTAACACTTTACTTTTCAAGGAGTATTTCCTATGACCCGTAAAGAGCTTGCCAATGCCATTCGTGCGCTGAGTATGGATGCGGTCCAGAAAGCCAACTCCGGACATCCCGGCGCACCGATGGGCATGGCCGATATTGCCGAAGTGCTGTGGAACGATTTTCTCCGCCATAACCCGAGCGATCCTCACTGGTACGATCGTGACCGGTTTATCTTGTCCAACGGTCACGCCTCAATGCTGCTTTACAGCCTGCTGCATCTTTCCGGTTACGACCTGCCGTTGGACGAGTTAAAGAACTTCCGCCAGCTGCATTCAAAAACGCCCGGGCACCCGGAACTGGGCTACACGCCGGGCGTGGAAACCACCACCGGGCCGTTGGGTCAGGGCCTGGCAAACGCCGTCGGGCTGGCGGTGGCCGAACGAACGCTGGCCGCGCAGTTTAATCAACCGGGCCATGAGATTGTCAGCCATTTCACCTATGTTTTTATGGGCGACGGCTGCCTGATGGAAGGGATTTCCCACGAAGTCTGTTCGCTGGCGGGGACGCTGGAACTGGGCAAGCTGATCGGCTTTTACGACCACAACGGCATCTCTATTGATGGCGAAACCAAAGGCTGGTTTACCGACGATACCGCGAAGCGCTTTGAAGCGTATCACTGGCATGTGGTACACGAGATAGACGGGCACGATCCTGAAGCGGTGAAGAAAGCCATTCTGGAAGCCCAAAGCGTGACCGATAAGCCATCACTCATTATCTGCCGGACGGTAATTGGCTTTGGTTCGCCGAATAAGGCCGGGAAAGAAGAGGCGCACGGCGCGGCACTGGGTGAAGAAGAAGTGGCGTTGACCCGCCAGAAGCTGGGCTGGCATCATCCCGCCTTTCACATCCCCAAAGAGATTTATCGGGCCTGGGACGCGCGGGAAAAAGGCGAAAAAACCCAACAGGACTGGAATACGACCTTCTCCGCGTACCAGCAAGCATACCCGGAACTGGCGGCAGAGTTTACCCGCCGGATGCGTGGTGGGCTGCCAAAAGAGTGGGAAAAGAGTACCGAGAAATACATTCGCGAATTGCAGGCTAATCCGGCAAAAATTGCCACCCGCAAGGCATCGCAAAACACCCTCAACGTCTATGGTCCGATGCTGCCCGAGCTGCTTGGCGGCTCTGCCGATCTCGCCCCCAGCAACCTGACTATCTGGAAAGGCTCAACCTCGCTGAAAGACGACCCGGCCGGGAATTACATTCACTATGGCGTGCGTGAATTTGGCATGACCGCCATTGCCAACGGCATCGCCCATCATGGCGGTTTTGTCCCGTATACCGCCACCTTCCTGATGTTTGTCGAATACGCCCGTAACGCCGCACGCATGGCAGCATTAATGAAAGCCCGACAGATCATGGTCTATACCCACGACTCGATTGGTCTGGGGGAAGACGGTCCGACTCACCAGGCGGTAGAGCAGCTCGCCAGCCTGCGCCTGACGCCCAACTTCAGCACCTGGCGTCCGTGCGATCAGGTCGAAGCGGCGGTAGGCTGGAAACTGGCCGTTGAGCGCCATAACGGTCCCACGGCGCTGATCCTTTCCAGGCAGAACCTGGCACAGGTTGAACGCACGCCTGAGCAGGTCAAAGAGATTGCCCGCGGCGGCTACGTGCTGAAAGACGGCGGGGGGAAGCCGGATATTATCCTGATTGCTACCGGGTCAGAAATGGAGATCACCCTGCTGGCGGCGGAGAAATTGACGGGGGAAGGGCGCAACGTTCGCGTGGTCTCCCTGCCCTCAACGGATATCTTCGACGCCCAGGACGAGGCATACCGTGAATCGGTCCTGCCAGCAAACGTCAGCGCGCGCGTGGCGGTCGAAGCGGGCATTGCCGATTACTGGTACAAATACGTCGGTTTGAAAGGCGCGATTGTCGGCATGACAGGCTATGGGGAATCCGCCCCGGCGGACAAATTATTCCCGTTTTTCGGCTTTACGGTGGAGAACATTGTCGAAAAAGCACATAAGGTGCTTAACGGGTGATCCACAATGTGGGCCAGGCGTCGGGGCCATGCCAGTTATCACAGCTTGGCTCCTGCGCATAACGCACCAGACGAAAACGCTGGCCGTCAAAACGCCAGCGCGTCTGGATACCGCAGTCAGACAAACCTCGGCCCTTGGCGAGCGTAATCAGCTCGCGCGATTTTTCATCGAACGCAGCATTGGTCAACTCCATATCATTGCTTTCTGCATCCGTTTTAAACGGCAGACTCAACCGCACGGAGCGGGAGGTCAGCGGTTTGCTGCGGGACACAATCCACGCCAAATCGATGGTGTTATATGCCCCGGCCTCACAGCCGATCATCAGCAGCGCTTTGTCGTCCGTTAACGCAGACACCCGCACCTCGCGACGCATCGGGTCGAGCGAACAACGCAACCCGTTTATCCGCCAGTTCCCGTAATCCAGTAGGTCGTTGCGTTCTTGTTCAGACAGCGGCGTTGGCGTGGGATTCACGATGGCCACACCTTTCAGGGCGGGTGCCGGCGGCACGCTGAGCGGCGGCTCGTCACCTTTTTGTATCCAGGCGGTTTCACTGCCTACACGTTTTTGCTGTGCGTCAATAAACAACAGCGCGGCTTTCAGTCCTGTCAGCGACAGGGTTTGCCCCCCTTTTTGCAGGGTAATAGCCTGCGCGTTTTGCACGGTCTGTAAAAAGGCGCTAATGGTGACAGGATCGTCAGTCATCAGATGCCAGGGCGTTATATTCCAGTGTTCACCGGTCAACGGCAGCGGTGCGCCGTCGAGCAGCAAACGCGGCGCAATATCTGCCTCTTTGGCATCGGGGGAGTCCAGTCCCCCCAGTTCGATGCGCAACACCGCGTCGGTATGCGCCCCGGCGCTGCGGCTTAGGGTCATCACCAGGCCGTGATGTTCACCGGTATTGCGCGCCACGCAAAAATTCTGGTTATTGCAGGTCACCTGCCAGTCGGAAAATGCCTGCTGCGCAGGAGCCGCCCACAAAAAGCGGACCGGCAGCAAACCGAGCAGAAAGATGAAAATAACGCGATAGCGCATGGACGGTACAACCCCGAAGTCAAAACCAACAACCTGAGCCGTATCTTCCTTGCGCGATTGATGAGGCTCAATCAGAATCGTCGGATTGGCCGTTATTTTGTAAAGAAATATAAATACCGTTCATGAGCCCATGAGATGTGACGACTGCAAATAGTTCAGCAATAGCACCGTTTTACCATCTTGGATCTCGCCAGTTTTGATCATCTCCAGCGCCTGCATGAAGGGGAGTTCCAGAACCTCAATATCTTCATCTTCAACGCCGCCACCGGCATTCGCCCGCTGGCTGTCACTGTATTGCGCGATAAAAAAGTGGATTAATTCGGTCACGCCGCCCGGCGACATGTACAACTCAAACAGTTTACGCACCTCACCCACTTCATAGCCGGTCTCTTCTATCGCCTCTTTGCGAATGCAGGCTTCCGGCTCGTCGTTATCCAGCAGTCCGGCGCAGGTTTCTATCAGCTGTCCGCTTTCGTTGCCGTTGACCCAGGTCGCGACGCGAAACTGGCGGATCAGCACCACGGTCTTTTTCTCCGGGTTATACAGCAAGATGGTGGCCCCGTTACCGCGATCGTAAACCTCGCGTTTGTGGCGGATGACCTCGCCGTTGCTACGGGTCAGTTCATAGGTGATATTGCGCAGGATGAAGTAGTTATCGGAAAGGACTTTGTCTTTGATGAGGGTAATTTTTTGCGACATACCGGCTCCACGGAGAGAAGTGAGCAATAATACTACGCCGTGAAACCGGGTTTGTCTTAGAACAATGTAGGCCTGATAAGCGAAGCGCCATCAGACCTACATACGGCACATTGCCGGATGGCAACGCTAACGCGTTTTATCCGGCCTACCCGCTGATTAGTGAGATTTAACTGATTTTATACCCAGCCAGTCGACGATCCCCTGTGCGGCATGACGCCCTTCCGCCATGGCCGTCACCACCAGATCGGCTCCGCGCACCGCGTCCCCCCCGGCAAAAATCTTCGGGTTCGTGGTTTGATAACGGTAAGCGCTCTCAACGTCAGCAGCGATCCGCCCCCAGCTATCAACCTTCACGCCGTGCGCCTCCAGCCATGGCATGCCGTGCGGATGAAAACCAAACGCCATGATCACCGCATCGGCAGGCATCACAAATTCACTCCCGGCGATGGGAACCGGACGCTGCCGCCCCTGCGCATCAGGTTCACCGAGTTGGGTGCGTAAGAAACGCACGCCGCTGACGCGCCCTTCAGCATTCAGCACCAGCTCAACCGGCTGGACGTTAAATTCAAAGTTAGCCCCCTCTTCGCGGGCATTTTTGACCTCTTTTTTCGAGCCGGGCATGTTGGCTTCATCCCGACGGTAAGCGCAGGTGACCTGGCTTGCCCCGTGGCGCAGCGCGGTACGCACGCAGTCCATGGCCGTATCGCCGCCGCCGAGGACCACGACGTTCAGTCCGGCGGTGTCAATAAACGGCTCCTCTGGCAGTTCATCCAGTCCCATCACCTGCTTGGTATTGGCAATCAGGAACGGTAGCGCGTCATACACACCGGGGGCGTCTTCATTCGGCAGATCCGCTTTCATCGAACGATAGGTCCCGACGCCCACGAACACCGCATCGTAGTCTTCCAACAACGCAGCCAGCGTCACGTCCTTGCCGACTTCGCAGTTCAGCTCGAAATGAATACCCATGGCACTGAAGATTTCACGACGGCGCGCCAGCAATGATTTATCCAGTTTGAAGGCCGGAATACCAAACGTCAGTAAGCCGCCAATTTCAGGATGGCGATCGAAGACGGTGGTGCTAACGCCGTTGCGGGCTAACACATCCGCACAAGCCAGCCCCGCCGGCCCCGCACCGATAATGGCGACGTGTTTATCGACTTTCTGTACATGACTTAGGTCCGGTCTCCACCCTTTGCTCAACGCGCGGTCGGAGATGTAACGTTCAATATTGCCAATGGTGACCGCACCGTGTTCATCACGTACCGTACAAGCCCCTTCGCAGAGCCGGTCCTGCGGACAGACGCGTCCGGTAATTTCCGGCAGACAGTTGGTCTGGTGCGAAAGCTCAACCGCTGCGTCAATATTTCCGGCTTTCACCAGTTCGATCCACTGTGGAATATGGTTGTGCAGCGGGCACGTCCACTCGCAAATACTGTTCTCGCCACACTTCAGGCAGCGGGAGGCTTCCCGTTCAGCCTGCGCCGTGCGGAACGGCAAATAAATTTCATCAAAGCTGGTTTTACGGGCTTCAATCGGCAGTTTATCGGGCTCACCGCGCGGGGGCGTGGCCCGCATTTGTTCAACTTTACTGGTGACATGCTGCGTCACTCCGCTGGCAATCGCATGCCAGGGTTGACACTCCTGACTGGCTGCGCGCAGCCTGCGTGCTTTTGAAAGACCGGCAAGTGAGCTTTCAGTCACCTGCTGTAGCGCCTGCGCCGGACAGTTCTCAACGCAGGCCGGTCCTTCTTCCCGCCCCTGACACAAATCGCACTTATGCGCGGTCGCTTTCACCTTTCCTTTCGCCACGGGAGTCAGTACGATCTGCATCGTGCCAAAAGGACAGGCAACAACGCAGGATTTACAGCCAATACACTGTTTCGCGTTCACCTGCACGCTGTCATTGTCATGGCGGATGGCGCCATTCGGGCAGCTTCTGGCACAGGGCGCGTCCTCACAGTGGCGGCAGGTCACCGCGCTGCGCTGGTGCTGATGTTTGATGACGGTAATGCGCGGCTGAAAATGCCGTTGGCTCAGGACATGCTGCTCATCGTTATGCGCCATGACACAGGCGACCTCACAGGCGTGGCATCCCAGGCACTGTTGGCTGTTGACCATAATAAAACGATTCATGGCTTCCTTCTTTTTTGGTTGCAAAAACCTTATTCTTTATATGACTGTTGTTATTAACCGACCCTGAAGTGAGCGGCAATGTCCATTTGCCCAGAAAGTACAACTATTTATCCAGAACCTGTGGCAGATCAATTTATTTCATCGCATATGAAATTGTGTTTCAGTTACCATCCTGTTTCATGGCGATTTTATTAACATTTAACAAATACACTGAGTCGTTCGGGCTGCAACCAGGCGCGAGGCGCATTGTGTGAGGATGTGCGAGTGACGGTAAAGCGTCCTGTCTCGGCCAGTTTAGCCAAGGCTTTTTTCTACATCGTGCTGCTGTCAATTCTCTCTACGGGCATTGCGCTGCTTACGCTCACCAGCAGTTTGCGCGACGCGGAGGCAATTAATATTGCCGGTTCCCTGCGTATGCAAAGTTATCGGCTGGGGTATGATCTGCAAAGCCAAAGCCCACAACTCAACGCCCACCGCCAGCTTTTCCAGCAGGCGTTAAACGCGCCGGCATTACAAAATCTGAACGCCTGGTATGTTCCAGAGGCAGTAAAAAGTCGCTATGGACGTCTGCATGCGAACTGGCTGGAAATGAACACCCGACTGATAAGCGGCGATTTGCCCTGGTATCAGGCCAATATCAACAACTATGTCAATCAAATCGACCTCTTCGTGCTGGCGTTGCAGCATTATGCTGAGCGCAAAGTGATGCTGGTGTTTGGCATATCGCTGGCGGGCGGGATCGGCATATTCACCCTGGTGTTCTTTACTTTGCGGCGTATTCGCCAGCAGGTAGTACGTCCACTCAATAACCTGGTGATGGCCAGCCAGCAGATTGAACACGGTCAGTTTGATATCCCCCAACTGGATACCGGCTTGCCCAACGAACTGGGGCTGCTGGCGAAGACGTTTAGCCAGATGTCGAGTGAACTGCATAAACTGTACCGCTCGCTGGAAGCCTCCGTGGCGGAGAAAACACACGACCTTCACGAAGCCAATCGCCGCCTGGAAGTGCTGTATCAGTGCTCTCAGGCGCTGAATACCAGCCAAATTGACGTGCACTGCTTCCGCCATATTTTACAGATCGTTCGCGAGCACGACGCTGCATATTTCCTGGAACTCACCGTCGGTGATAACTGGCGGATCAGCGAAGGGACTAAAAGCCCAGAACTGCCAATGCAGATCCTGCCGGTCACCATGCAGGAGACCGTCTATGGAGAACTACACTGGCAAAGCCCTAACGTGAGTGCGTCCACACCGCTGCTTAATAGCGTGTCGACCATGCTGGGACGCGGGCTGTACTTCAATCAGGCGCAAAAACATTTTCAGCAGCTGTTGTTAATGGAAGAGCGAGCGACCATCGCGCGTGAACTCCACGACTCGCTGGCGCAGGTGCTGTCTTATTTGCGCATTCAGTTAACGCTACTGAAGCGTTCGATTCCGGAAGATAATGCCCCGGCACAGGGCATCATGGCCGATTTCTCCCAGGCGTTGAATGATGCGTATCGCCAGTTGCGCGAGCTGCTCACCACCTTCCGCCTGACCTTACAGCAGGCCGATCTGCCTTCTGCCCTGCACGAAATGCTGGAAACGCTGCAAAACCAAACGTCGGCTAAACTGACGCTCGATTGCCGGTTACCGACGCTGGCACTGGATGCGCAAATGCAGGTGCACTTGTTGCAGATCGTTCGTGAAGCAGTGTTGAACGCCATTAAACACGCCAGTGCGAGCGAAATTGCCGTCAGCTGCGTGACCGCGCCGGATGGGAATCATACCGTGTATATCCGCGATAACGGCGTCGGTATCGGTGACCCGCAAGAACCCGCGGGACACTATGGTTTGAATATTATGCGTGAGCGAGCAGAAAGACTCAGCGGTACACTGACCTTCTCGCAACCCTCCGGGGGCGGAACGCTGGTCAGCATTAGTTTTCGATCGGCAGAGACAGAAAGTCAGCTAACGTAAAGAACAGCAATGCACCGTCTGGTCTGCACCCAGTCCAGACGGCGTTGGCACGAAAGGTACGCTGTAAACGCGTATGATAATTTACATTATCTTCTTTTTTTCTCCACGTTTGGCTCGTACCTTGCCGCTACAGTGAAGCAGGTCATACCCACAAATATACGCAGAAACACGAGGTCCCCTTTTAATGGCGAATTTTTTTATCGATCGCCCCATTTTTGCCTGGGTGTTAGCTATCCTGTTGTGTCTCACAGGAACCCTGGCTATTTTTTCGCTGCCCGTTGAGCAATATCCCGATCTGGCGCCGCCGAACGTGCGCGTCACCGCGAACTATCCAGGCGCGTCGGCACAAACGCTGGAAAACACCGTGACCCAGGTTATCGAACAGAACATGACCGGTCTCGATAACCTGATGTATATGTCGTCGCAAAGCAGCGGGACCGGCCAGGCGTCGGTGACGCTTAGTTTTGTGGCAGGGACCGATCCTGACGAAGCCGTACAGCAGGTACAAAACCAACTGCAGTCGGCGATGCGTAAGCTGCCGCAGGCGGTACAGGATCAGGGGGTGACGGTACGTAAAACCGGGGATACCAATATCCTGACTATCGCCTTTGTCTCCACCGACGGCTCAATGGACAAGCAGGATATTGCCGACTACGTGGCGAGTAATATTCAGGACCCGCTCAGCCGTATTAACGGCGTGGGGGATATTGACGCCTACGGCTCTCAATACTCCATGCGTATCTGGCTCGACCCGGCCAAGCTGAACAGCTTCCAGATGACCGCCAAAGACGTCACTGACGCTATCGAGTCGCAAAATGCGCAAATTGCAGTCGGCCAACTTGGCGGTACGCCTTCGGTGGACAAACAGGCGCTGAATGCGACGATCAATGCTCAGTCATTGCTACAAACGCCGGACGATTTCCGCGCGATTACGCTGCGCGTGAACCAGGACGGTTCCGACGTCAAACTGGGCGACGTCGCCACAGTCGAAATGGGCGCAGAGAAATACGATTACCTCAGCCGCTTTAACGGCAATCCGGCCTCCGGTCTGGGGGTTAAATTAGCCTCTGGCGCCAATGAAATGGCGACGGCGAATCTGGTTATCAATCGCCTGAATGAGCTGTCGCAATATTTCCCGCACGGACTGGAATACAAGGTGGCGTATGAAACCACCTCCTTCGTCAAAGCGTCGATTATCGACGTGGTAAAAACGCTGCTGGAAGCCATCGCGCTGGTCTTCCTCGTCATGTATCTGTTCCTGCAAAACTTCCGTGCGACGCTTATCCCAACCATCGCCGTCCCGGTGGTGTTAATGGGCACCTTCTCCGTGCTCTACGCCTTTGGCTACAGCGTCAACACGCTAACGATGTTTGCGATGGTGCTGGCCATCGGCTTGCTGGTCGATGACGCCATTGTGGTGGTGGAGAACGTCGAGCGCATCATGAGCGAGGAAGGCCTCTCGCCGCGTGAAGCCACGCGGAAATCGATGGGGCAGATCCAGGGTGCGCTGGTGGGTATCGCCATGGTGCTGTCCGCGGTATTTATCCCGATGGCCTTCTTCGGTGGCACCACCGGGGCGATTTACCGCCAATTCTCGATAACCATCGTCTCGGCAATGGTGCTGTCGGTGCTGGTGGCGATGATCCTGACCCCGGCCCTGTGCGCCACATTGCTCAAGCCGCTGCATAAGGGCGAACATCACGGTCAGACCGGGTTCTTCGGCTGGTTTAACCGCATGTTTAACCGCAATGCTGAACGCTATGAAAAAGGCGTTGCCCGAATTTTACATCGCAGCCTGCGCTGGATCCTGATCTACGGCTTGCTGCTCGGCGGCATGGTATTCCTGTTCCTGCGCCTGCCAACCTCGTTCCTGCCGCTGGAAGACCGCGGCATGTTTACCACCTCGGTACAGCTGCCCAGCGGTTCCACGCAGCAGCAGACGTTAAAAGTGGTGGAAGAAGTCGAGAAGTATTATTTCACCCATGAAAAAGACAACATCATGTCGGTCTTCTCAACAGTCGGCTCTGGCCCTGGTGGGAACGGGCAGAACGTAGCGCGCATGTTTGTCCGCTTAAAAGACTGGGACGATCGTGACGCCACCACCGGCACCTCATTTGCCATTATCGAACGCGCCACCAAAGCGTTTAACCAGATTAAAGAGGCGCGCGTATTTGCCAGCAGCCCTCCGGCCATCAGCGGCCTGGGTAGCTCTGCCGGTTTTGATATGGAGTTGCAGGATCACGCCGGTGCGGGTCATGACGCGTTAATGGCCGCACGGGACAAACTGATAGAACTTGCCGGGAAGGACACCTCTCTCACCCGCGTACGTCATAATGGCCTCGACGACAGCCCGCAGCTGCAAATTGATATCGATCAGCGCAAAGCACAGGCGTTGGGGGTTTCTATCGATGATATTAACGACACGCTGCAAACGGCCTGGGGCTCCAGTTACGTCAATGACTTTATGGACCGCGGCCGTGTGAAAAAAGTCTACGTGCAGGCGGCGGCGAAATATCGCATGCTCCCTGACGACATCAACCTGTGGTACGTACGCAACAATAGCGGTGGTATGGTGCCGTTCTCGGCGTTTGCCACCTCGCGCTGGGAAACCGGTTCACCGCGTCTGGAACGCTACAACGGATACTCTGCCGTCGAGATCGTCGGCGAAGCCGCGCCCGGCGTCAGTACCGGGACGGCAATGGACGTGATGGAATCGCTGGTGCATCAGCTTCCGACCGGATTTGGCCTCGAATGGACGGCGATGTCTTATCAGGAACGGCTCTCGGGCTCTCAGGCCCCTGCCCTGTACGCTATTTCGCTGCTGGTGGTGTTCCTGTGTCTGGCGGCACTGTACGAAAGCTGGTCGGTACCGTTCTCCGTCATGCTGGTAGTGCCGTTGGGGGTGATTGGCGCGCTGCTGGCGACCTGGATGCGCGGTCTGGAAAACGACGTTTATTTCCAGGTCGGGCTATTAACGGTTATCGGGCTGTCGGCGAAAAACGCGATATTAATTGTTGAGTTCGCCAATGAAATGAATGAAAAAGGACACGATTTGCTCGACGCCACACTGCACGCCTGTCGTCAGCGTTTACGTCCAATTTTAATGACCTCACTGGCGTTTATCTTCGGGGTGCTGCCGATGACCATCAGCAGCGGCGCAGGCTCCGGCGGTCAGCATGCGGTAGGGACCGGCGTGATGGGCGGGATGATATCCGCCACCATTTTGGCCATTTACTTCGTGCCGCTGTTTTTTGTGCTGGTACGCAGGCGCTTCCCGTTGAAGCCACGCCCGGAATAATCAGGGCACAAAAAAGGCGACTTATTATGAGTCGCCTTTTTTTATCCCTTGCGGGATCAGGATGTCTGCCAGAAATTTATTTACGAAGCATGACTTCGATAAAATCTTTCCAGTTCCCCAGTTCACGTTCAATCATAACAACCTCTCTTATTATTATGGGCATTCTACGAAATCATCATCATTAAAAGAAGACAATTTAACCAATGGTTGTGATTGCATCCTCCCGTGTGTGGGGTGTATGTCATCACTATGCGCTATACCCATAAATTTTATGTGACTTACGGCAATATTATGAAATATTCATACATAATCTACGACTTTGATAATTCTGATGGAAAAACAGTCAGATGCAAAGCAGTAAATTCTGAATTTTACGCCATCCATGATTCTGGAACTTTCAGGAATCATTATTCACTGTTGTTCAACAATGTTATATTTTTCTATAACGATTGAGTGACACTATGTATTATCTGCAATAACACAGATTAAGAATAAATATTCAAATTACGTCAATAAGGATTCAAATGGTCACCCTTTACGGCATTAAAAACTGCGATACGATTAAAAAAGCCCGACGCTGGCTGGAGGAACGCGGTATTGAGTACCGCTTCCATGATTATCGCGTTGACGGTCTGGACCACGCACTCATGCAGTCTTTTATCAACGAGTTAGGTTGGGAGGCGCTGCTCAATACGCGCGGAACCACCTGGCGCAAACTGGATGAAACCACGCGGAGTCGCATCACCACTGCGGTCGCCGCGGCCGCGTTGATGATTGAAATGCCCGCAATGATCAAACGCCCATTGCTCTGCGCACCGGGTAAGCCTATGCTGCTGGGTTTTAGTGAATCCAGTTATATGCAGTTTTTTAATGATTGTAATGAGGTGTAGTCTATGTCGTGCCCGGTTATTGAGCTGACACAGCAGCTTATTCGCCGTCCTTCCCTAAGCCCGGATGATGCCGGGTGCCAGGCGTTAATGATTGAGCGCCTGCGCGCGGTAGGTTTTACCGTTGAGCGAATGGATTTTGGTGACACACAGAATTTTTGGGCATGGCGCGGACACGGTGAGACGCTGGCATTTGCCGGTCACACCGACGTCGTGCCTGCCGGTGATGTTGATCGTTGGATCAATCCGCCATTTGAGCCGACAATCCGCGACGGCCTGCTGTTCGGACGCGGCGCTGCAGATATGAAAGGATCGCTGGCGGCAATGGTTGTCGCGGCAGAGCGTTTCGTCGCTCAGCACCCTAACCATAAAGGCCGTCTGGCATTTTTAATCACCTCTGATGAAGAAGCCAGCGCGAAAAATGGCACCGTGAAGGTGGTTGAAGCGCTGATGGCCCGCAACGAACGACTGGACTATTGCCTGGTCGGCGAGCCATCCAGTACCGAAATCGTCGGTGATGTGGTCAAGAACGGGCGTCGGGGTTCACTGACCTGCAACCTGACAATTCACGGGGTTCAGGGACACGTGGCCTATCCGCATCTGGCCGATAACCCTGTGCACCGCGCTGCGCCAATGCTGAATGAACTGGTAGGCATTGAATGGGATCAGGGCAATGAATTTTTCCCCGCGACCAGCATGCAGATTGCCAATATTCAGGCAGGAACCGGCAGCAATAACGTCATCCCCGGCGAGCTTTTTGTTCAGTTCAACTTCCGGTTCAGCACCGAACTCAACGATGAGATGATCAAATCGCGGGTGCTGGCGCTGCTGGATAAGCATCAGCTGCGTTATACCGTCGACTGGTGGCTTTCCGGTCAGCCGTTCCTGACGGATCGCGGTAAACTGGTGGATGCAGTGGTCAACGCCATTGAGCACTATAATGAAATTAAACCGCAGTTACTGACTACAGGCGGGACATCCGACGGGCGCTTTATTGCCCGCATGGGGGCGCAGGTAGTAGAACTTGGGCCGGTCAATGCCACCATTCATAAAATTAATGAATGTGTTAATGCCGCCGACCTGCAGCTGCTTGCCCGTATGTATCAACGTATCATGGAGCAGCTCGTCGCCTGATGAGCGTTCCTGCAAGAGGAAATGAGCATGGACTTGCTGGCAAAGTATTGGTGGATTTTAGTACTGGTTTTTCTGGTAGGCGTACTGCTGAACGTAATCAAAGATCTCAAGCGCGTTGACCATAAAAAATTTCTCGCCAATAAACCGGAGCTTCCCCCGCATCGTGACTTTAACGATAAATGGGATGATGACGATGACTGGCCGAACAAAGATCAGCCGAAGAAATAAACACAGTCCCGTAGGCCCGGTAAGCGTTAGCGCTACCGGGCATTAAGTGCCGGATGGCGACCTCGCCTTATCCGGCCTACGGGCTAGATCATCTCAATCACATCATCATCGTGGGGCTTACCACCACTCAGTGCTTCATCGAAATAGTGCTTCGGTACGGTAAAGCGCAAATGATCGAGTGCATATTGCATGCTGCGATCGTCAATGGCATGGCCGAGATCCTCGACGATATCCAGCGTCACATCCCCTCCGGCACGAATTAATGCTTCCTGCGCGGCAACGGCGTGAGACAGTTCGATCACCCGGTCTTCCCCGCCGTGAATCAAATGCACCGTTGTGGCGGTCGTCGCCACCTCCGGCACGCTGGCGTAGCGGCCATTGAAGGCGATGACCCGCGATGCCAGCCCCGGTTCGGCCTTGATGCTCTCAAGCGACATAATCGCCCCCTGCGAAAAACCAATCAGCGCGGTTGCCTGAGGGGAAACGCCGCTCTGTTGCTGCCAGTAGCGTACGATGTCGATAAACACCGGCATGATGGCATCAACCCGCTCCTGACGGTTCTGTTCCGTCACGCCCTGCACTGAAAACCACTGCCGGCCGCCGGTGGAACCGTAAGGCTGTGCCCCACCGATACTGACAATCAGCGCATCGGGGAACAGCGGTGCAAACCAGGAACCAATTTCGCCCATGGCAACCGGGTTATCGCCGACACCATGAAACAGCAGCAACAGCTGTTGCGCAGGTTTATCGGGACTTTGAACAACAAAATGGTCATGTTTCATGGCGATCTCCTTAACTGATAAGAGTAATTCTACGCCGCTTAATCGCAATGACCATGCCAGGAAATTGAAGAAGTCAGTGAAAAAATTGCCATTGCATAATGCGATTCTGTAGCTGTTGCGTCCGGGCCGCATCGATCTGGGCCAACGCCTGCGCCGCTTCATCCCGCTGAACCAACAACAGCGCTTTACGCCCGGACACCTTCAGTCGTAGGCACAGTTCAGCGTCGCCGCATCTCTCGTCGACACGTCCGCGCAATGCCGGAAGAGGTAGCTCGCTGCCCTGGAGCAGGCGACTCAGACAGCCTAACGACGTGAGCAGCGGCCGATGCGCAAAAGCAAATCCAGCCAACGCCTGCCAGTCATCTTCATTAAGCGTAGTCTCTTTCAGCGGCACGACCGGGATCGCCTCATCGTTCCACTGTGCCAGAACGTCAGCATCCCGACGCAGGCGCAGGTATTCGGTTGCGGCCAGGCGTTTTCCCGCCTCGCTTATCGGCAGCAGCGCCATCGCGGTGTAGCAGCCGCTGCTGGCCTCCCGATGATTCCCCATCCGCACCAGCACAAAGCCGCATCGCTGCCAGAAACGCCATAGCTCACTCGTATAACCAAAACTGACCGACAGATAGTCACACTGCGTGGAATAGTAATGAGCCTGCTCGATTAGCCGTTGCCCAATACCTTCCCGCTGGCGGGCGGGATGAACCGCAATACGGCTTACTCGCCGTCCAACGAGCGTCGCCGCCTGTGGGTCACTGCCGTGCGCGGCCAGTGATTGCGCCACCAGGTTTCCTCTTGGACGACGATAACCTGCCCAGACGGCCTGGCTAAGTTCAGCGGATAAGCCGCCTTCATCCACCAACCAGACGGCCCCCGCCACCGCGTCAGCCGCCGATGCCTGCAAAAAATGCTGGCCAGGCGCGTCCATCATTCGGCGCAAATCCAGCGGAGACGTGCGGTAATGCGCCCCGGAGAGCAGCCGGTATACCGCCAGCGGCAGATGCGGATTGCTATGCCAGGCCGTCGACTCAAAGGTGGAGAAGTGGATATCGCCTTGAGGGGGATGCAAAAAAGTGTCGTCGTCGAACACCAGCGTCTCACTGACGGTTTGTTCCAGCGGACACCCCTGAGCCCACCTGATGGGCTGCTGCAGTTCATAACGCAGAAGATGGGGGAAACGCGCGCAGAACTTCAATAAGAACCCTCTGCCGGTTCCCTCGTAGCCCTGAACGGTGGTAGTCAACAGCACACGTGGAAAACGCGAAACCAGCTGATGCAGCAACGGGGCGGGAATAGCGGCCGCTTCATCCACAATCAACCAGTCAGCAGTTTCGCTGCCGGTGAGTAACGCATCTGGCGCCATAAAGCGATAACGTTCTCCGGCAAACTGCGCCAGCACATCCGTCGCCGCTTTTGCCGGGGCGGTAACAATGGCGCTTGCCTTCATGCGTGATATCAACTGCCCGGCCAGCGCGGATTTACCCCGGCCTCGCGCGGCGGTTACCGCTGCCACGCCGGGCGGCATATCCAGCAGCTGCTGTAAAATGACCGCCTGCTCTGGCTGAGGCTCGCCGTTAGCTGGCTGCCAGCGAGCGCGTGCGGGAAAATGTCCAGGCGCAAACGGCTGATGCTGTTGCCAGTGCAGGGTTTGTCCGTCACGGGTCATCACCCGTTGAAAGTGTTCGACAAAGTGCGGCGTAGGGATAGGTTCGGCGCAATCGCTCCAGCGCAGTGAATCCACATCAGGATGCGTTTGCCAGGTCAGCCAGGGGGGCGTCAGCAGCACCAGCCAGCTTCCGGCACGCAGCGTGCCGCTTAGGGCGGCAAACGCCGCAGCGTCAAATCCCTGACGGGCATCAAAAACCGCATGGCGAAACTCACGCCCCAGTAACGTTTGTAGCGCTTGCGGCGTGCAGTACGGTTCAGCGGGGGCCGTTGCCCCCACCCAAAGCCAGTCGCCGGGTAATGTGTTGCGTAGCGCAAGCGCCCGCTCCTGAGGCCACAGACCCTCGCCGCTAATAATCAGCAGGCGACGGATGCCTTCCCGGGCCATGTGTTCAGTTAACGCATTCAGTGCGGTGTTATCGGACATCCCTGCCTCAGGATCTTAAATGCCTTTGCCAAAGGTATTACATTGCGCCGGGTCGCCGCTATCAAAACCGCGTTTGAACCAGCTATAGCGCTGTTCAGAGGTACCATGCGTAAAGCTGTCCGGTACCACGCGTCCCTGCCCCTGCTGCTGCAGGCGATCGTCACCAATTGCCTGGGCGGCGTTCAGCGCTTCTTCCAGATCGCCCGTTTCCAGCACGCCCTGCTGCTGCATACTGTTGCCCCAGACGCCAGCAAAGCAGTCGGCCTGCAGCTCCATACGCACGGAAAGACGATTCACTTCCGCCTGCGAGGCATTCTGCTGCATCTGGCGAACTTTCGGTTCTATGCCTAGTAGTTTCTGCACGTGGTGGCCAACCTCATGCGCAATGACATAGCCCTGAGCAAAATCACCGTCAGCGCCGAGCTTACTTTTCATGTCGTCATAGAAGGAGAGATCGATATAGACCGTGCCGTCCGCAGGGCAATAAAATGGCCCCATCACTGACTGGCCTGCTCCACATCCGGTTCGCGTCGCGCCACGGTACATCACCAGCTTAGGCTGCTGATAAGTACGGCCCATTTTTTCAAACTGCTGGCCCCAGGTGTCTTCGGTCGTGGCGAGGATCACCGAGGTAAATTTGGCCGCTTCATCATCATTCGGACTGATGGAACGCGTGGATTGCTGCTGCGAAACAGGTTGGCCGGTCATTAACCCGGTGAGATCGACGCCATAATAGCCGGCCACAAGGACCACAATCAGCAGGATGATGCCGCCTTTACCACGTGGCAAACGAAAGCCCGGCCCGCCCATAGAAGGTCCGCCGCCCGAACTGTTACGTCTGTCTTCTACATTGTCGCTTTCGCGACGCCCTTGCCAGCGCATAATCACCTCAACTTTTTATTCATTATGATGATGATCGTAGGCGGTTCGGAACAGGATTACCATAAGAAAGAGTAATCAAACCAGGGGGGAATTGATGAGCCGGAGAGCGATCGCCGGCTCAGGAAGGGATCAGTCTAACTTCACACCCAGGCGATGTGCGACAGCTTCATAGGCTTCGATCAGGCCGCCCAGACTCTGGCGGAAACGGTCTTTGTCCATTTTATCCAGCGTTTCTTTGTCCCACAGACGGCTACCGTCCGGAGAGAATTCGTCGCCCAGAACCACTTCACCTTTATACAAACCAAACTCAAGTTTGAAGTCGACCAGGATCAGACCCGCGTCATCAAACATTTTTTTCAGCACGTCGTTGGCTTTGTAGGTCAGCTCTTTCATTCGTGCCAGATTCTCTTTGCTCACCCAACCAAACGTTTCGCAATAGGACTCGTTAATCATTGGATCGTGCATAGCATCGTTTTTCAGGAACAGATCAAACAGCGGCGGATTCAGTTCAATACCTTCCTCAACGCCTAAACGCTTCACCAGGGAACCTGCCGCGCGGTTACGCACCACGCACTCGACCGGGACCATCTCCAGTTTTTTCACCAGACATTCGGTATCGGATAGCAGTCGCTCCATTTGGGTCGGAATGCCCGCTTCTTGCAGCTTGGTCATAATGAAATGGTTGAACTTATTGTTCACCATGCCTTTACGATCGAACTGTTCGATGCGCGCGCCATCCCCTGCTGACGTATCATTGCGGAATTCGAGCACCAACAGGTCCGGGTTTTCCGTGCTGTATACGGTCTTCGCTTTACCACGATACAGCTCAGCTTGCTTTTGCATCTTTATTACTCCTGGGTGTGAAATAACGATAAATATTGCGTTTTTCTGCTGACGCACACGTTTGCGTATCATACCAGAAAAAAGGGCTGGAGTTATCCAGCCCTTGATTTTTACTTACTGAATGCTGCCTGGAAGACGGCGACCAGCGCGTCGTTCTGGCTTTGCGTCAGGGTATGTCCCTTCGGATCGATAAACTGCAAGCTGCTGCGGTTGTCTAAATCACCGACCTGCAGTTTGTAGTCGCCGGATACCAGACCCGGATCGCTCGCGCCCAGTTCCTGCCAGTTGCTATCGGACAGCGGTTTGTAGGTTACGGCGATGCTGCCCTGAGAACGAGTACTGTCGGTCACTTTCATACCCACTTTCTCAAGTGCTGCTGGCAGACGCTGCCACACCACGTTGAACGGTCCGCGTACCACCAGCATCGGCAAGCCGGTGTCATCGGCAGCGCTCTGAACATCCATGGTGGCGGCAGAGCGACTCTGCGCGGCATTCGCGGCGTCGGTGGCGGTCTTATCCAGACCCGCAGAGATAACGTTCATCATCTCAGCGCTGTAGCGCTGCATTGATGCAGCATCTGCCACCGGCTTACCGGCCTGCTCGAGGTTAACCAGTTTCACCGTTACCGCCTGCTGATAGCCCTGCGGTTTAACCGAGATTTGATAACGTCCGCGATACTGCTCGTCTTCATCAAGACGGTTCCAGTCAACCCAATCGGTCGTCAGCGTCTGACTGGCATCATCACGTTTGGTAATGGTGTAGTTTTTCGCCTGAATCACGCTAACGACCTGCGGCCACAGCGTGTTACTACGACCATTCTCTACCAGCAACGTTGCCGTATCACCTGCGATCTGGGTACGTGCACCGCTAACCAATGCCAGCGGTTGAGCCGGTGGGCGAATATCCAGCGCTTTACCAACAGCACCGCTGCCGTTGGTTACCGGGATGGTATAATCACCGGTTGTTACCGGCAGAATCATCCCAGCTGGCGCATGAAGCTCAGCAAGCGGTGCGGCCTCCAGATAGGATTCATCACCGCTCACCTGGCGCTTATAGCGCGAGTCAGAACTACAGGCCGCGAGCAACATAACTAGCGAAACACCCGCAACCTTGGCCAGGCGCGACTTTTGTACTGAGTAAGCCATCAAATCTCCCTAAACTTTACAGCAAACCGGCATGCTTAAGCGCCGCTTTGACGATATCACGAGCATTGTCCGTGATTGGCGTCATCGGCAGACGCAGCGTATCGGTTGCCACAAGACCCAATTCCTTACATGCCCATTTCACCGGGATAGGATTGGGTTCGACAAATAGTTTGTTGTGTAACGGCATCAAACGCTGGTTAATCACCCGCGCCTCGGCAAAACGCCCTTCTGCCGCCAGTTTGCACATTTCAGCCATTTCACGTGCCGCTACGTTAGTGGTAACGGAAATCACGCCATGACCACCGAGCTGCATAAAGTCCAGCCCGGTCGCGTCATCACCGCTGAGCAGAATAAAATCGTCTGAAACCAGCTCTTTGATCTGGTGAACACGACTTAAGTTCCCTGTGGCCTCTTTGATAGCGACAATATTTTTTACTTTCGCCAGACGACCCACGGTCTCCGGCAGCATATCGCAGCCGGTACGGGACGGCACATTATACAGAATTTGTGGCAAGTCAGTATGTTCAGCGATGGCTTTGAAATGCTGGAACAAACCTTCCTGCGTCGGGCGGTTGTAGTAAGGCGTCACCGTCAGGCAGCCGACAATACCGCTGTCGTTGAAACGCTGCGTCAGACTAATGGCTTCTGCGGTCGCATTGGCGCCGGTTCCGGCAATCACCGGAATACGCCCGTCGGCCAGTTCCAGCGTCATCATCACCACATCGCCATGTTCATCATGACTCAGCGTGGCGGACTCACCGGTAGTGCCAACCGAAACGATCGCCGAGGTGCCGCTGGCGACATGATAATCAATCAGTTTTTTCAGGCTCGACCGGCAGACTTTACCTTTCTCATCCATCGGCGTAATAAGCGCGACAATACTTCCCGTGAACATGGGCCATCCTCTGTGCAAACAAGTGTCTCAATGGTACGTTTGGTACGACAATAAAAGCAAGCGACCAGAGCCCTTCTGATTGTTGTATGCATGTTTTTTTTATGCTTTCCTTATAATTACCTCACCGCTCAAAGGAAGAACAGGTTTGACATCGTCATCGCAACACTATCTGGTCATTACTGCGCTGGGTGCCGACCGCCCAGGAATTGTGAACACCATCACTCGTCATGTCAGCAGTTGTGGCTGTAATATTGAAGACAGCCGACTGGCCATGCTGGGTGACGAGTTTACATTTATCATGCTGTTGTCTGGCACCTGGAATGCCATCACCCTGATTGAATCAACCTTGCCGTTGAAAGGCGCAGAGCTGGATTTATTGATTGTGATGAAGCGTACAACCGCACGCCCCCGCCCGGCGATGCCCGCCACGGTATGGGTTCAGGTTGATGTCCCTGACTCTCCCCATTTGATTGAGCGCTTTACCGCCCTTTTCGACAGTCATCAAATGAATATTGCCGAACTGGTTTCGCGCACCCAACCGGCGGAGAACGGAAAGGCTGCCCAGTTGTTTATTCAGATTACCGCACATAGCCCTGCGTCACACGATTCGGCAAATATTGAGGATGCGTTTAAAGCACTCTGTACAGAACTCAATGCGCAAGGCAGTATTAACGTCGTCAATTACTCACAGCATGATGAACAGGATGGAGTTAAGTAATGAACCCACTGAAAGCCGGTGATATCGCACCGAAATTTAGCTTGCCGGATCAAGACGGAGAACAAGTAAATTTAACCGACTTCCAGGGACAGCGTGTTCTGGTTTATTTCTACCCGAAAGCCATGACGCCCGGCTGTACCGTACAGGCCTGTGGCTTACGCGATAACATGGATCAGTTAAAAAAAGCCGGCGTGGAAGTGCTGGGTATCAGCACCGATAAACCGGAGAAGCTTTCCCGCTTCGTGGAGAAGGAAGTGCTTAACTTCACGCTCCTGTCCGATGAAGATCACCAGGTTTGCGAGCAGTTTGGCGTCTGGGGAGAAAAGTCATTTATGGGTAAAACCTATGATGGCATTCATCGCATCAGCTTCCTGGTGGATGCTGACGGCAAGATTGAACATGTGTTTGATGATTTCAAAACCAGCAATCACCACGACATCGTGCTGAAATGGGTGCAGGAAAACGCCTGATTTATTTTTGCCGGATTAAGCCTGATGGCGACGCTACGCGTCTTATCAGGCCTACATCCGCGCAAGTCCGTAGGCCGGATAAGGCATTTACGCCGCTATCCGGCATCAACGTCGTTTACTCAAACGTCCCTTTAACACACGCTTTTTTCTCTTTCACCACCGCGTTGCCCTTCGCCCACAGGTGGTAAACCTCCAGCGTGTCGTTGAGCACCAGAATGTCCGCATCGCATCCAACCGCCAGACGTCCTTTATGCCCAAGTCCCAGAAACTCCGCCACCGTGCGCGTGAGCGGACATAATGCCTGCTCCAGAGGAATGGCATGAACCGTCACCAGTTGGCGCAGCGTGTGTGCCAGTGATTCAAATCCGGCCACACCAATCCCCGTCAGATTGCCCTGTTCATCAAACTCCGGCTGGCTGCCGTTACCGTCTGAACTCAAGGTAATCCGCGACAGTGGAACGTCGCTGCGCAGCGCGGTCGCGATGGCCGTTGCCGGATCCACGGGCTCATCAATACTGCTGGTAATGTCGATATACCCCCCTTTGCGGGCATAGGCTAAGGCGGCCTCAAACAACGGTTCCGCGCGGTTAACATGCGTTGGCAGCAGTTTGGTTATCGGCACATCCGAATGCGCGAGGACGTCATACAGCGGCTCCAGCATGCGCGGGCTGTCACCCATATGGAAGACGCTAATCCCCGGCTTCTGCCCTAATAATCCGCCGACGCGCGACTGCGCCGCCATGTTCGCCAGCACCGCGGTATTCGGGGCTGATGAGCGATGGTCTGAAATCGCACATTTCACCCCTATCACCTTGTCGATCAGCGCTACATCGCGCTCAATACTGCCGGTAATGGTCGGGGAAGGTAACGAATACGCGCCGGTGAGCATCCAGGCACTGATGCCTTCATATTCCAGTGCTCGGGTTTTCGCCAACAGCGACTCCGGATGACGGGTAATTCCATCGGTACCCAGCAATCCCACCACTGAGGTGATACCCGCTTCAACCAGTCGTGACAGGCGCACTTCCGGTGTGCGGGTGTGGGGGCCGGCCTCTCCGCCACCGCCAATCAAATGAACGTGCTGATCGATAAACCCCGGACAAACAATGGCACCCTCGAGATTAATACACTGACAGCCGGGAAAATCGTCTGCCAGGATAGACGGCGCGATGGCGACAATTTTTCCGCCCACGACCAGAATATCTTGTTGCCCCAAATCGTCAGGCGCGTAAACGTGTCCGCGCTGGAACAGCGTCAGACCAAGAATTGAACAGTTCATAACCTTCCTTGTCAGGCAATTACCTGCATAACCCAAATAGAGAGCAGCGCATTCATCACGCATACCGCAATAATAAGCGGATAATAGCGAGGATGAACCCCCGCAGTCCCCAGACAGCGTCCGACATTTTGCACTGGATTCCCCATCAGGTAGATGGCCGGTAGCAATACCGTCGCATCATGTCCCGAAAGGGTTCCGGCGACAACCAGACTGGCGCAAACGCCAACGCCGCCGCCCATACTCATCACCGCCGCCAACAGCACGGTGGCAGATTCCCCCGGCAATCCCCACAGCGCCATAACCGGTTCGCACACCCGGCCGACGACGTCGAGCAACCCCGTTACCTTTAGCGCCTGAATAATCACAAACGCCATCACCACGTTCGGTAACAGGCTGGTGGTGGCAATGGTAAACCCGCGCCTTGCGCCATCGATGAACATATCCATGACATTTTTACGTACGTGTGTTGTCATCTCAGGCCTCCTGCTGCGTACGGCGATTTTCAAGCTGCGCGATCCACAGCCGTAGCAGGTTCGCGCCGACAAATTTGAAGACCAGGATCACCGCCAGTGGCGTTATCACCGGAACGGTAACCATCGTAAACAGCGCCGCGCCTGAGGAAAAATAGTTGGTGATACACGCGCTACCGCTGGTTTGCCAGCAGGCAAAAATAGCGCGTTCCTGCTCGGTGATAATCCCCTCTTCCGCCAGCTCTTTGGTCATTCCAGCTGCGGCATCGGTATTTTGCACATTCGCAATCAGCGCCAACGAGCAAATACCCGGAACGCCGAGTAAGGGGCGCAGGACCGGCGTCATTAGCTGCTGCGCCGCGCGCAACCCTCCCAATCCTTCGGTAATGGAGATGATGCCAAGTGACAGAATGACGGAGGGCGCCAGTTCCAGCGCAAATAAAAAGCCATCTTTTGCGCCCATCCCGCCGGTACCGCGAAACGAGACCGCCGTCTCGCCTGCCGCGTTTATCTGCCCAAATGCGCCGTTGAGAACGGTGAAATCGAACACCCGCCACCAGTCGGTACTTTTCGAAAACATGCCGGAAAAAAGGATAATAGTGACGAAAAAGGCGAGATAGCCAACCCATCCCGCTTTTTGTTGCGTGTGCGTGTTGTGACCCATTTTTTTTCTCCTGTTGGTCTTATTCCTTGTGTGACAAAAAGACATCACATTGGTCAAGTTAAAGGCTAATACGGAGAAAAACGACACCCAGGAAGATTATTCAGAAAGTGTGTATAGAGGTCAGACAAGTTCTGGCCCGGCGGCATTGCACCGCCGGGCGTCAGGGTCTATGACTCGTCAATCGTCTGACCATCCGGCCAGGCATGGACGACTGCTTTGATTAACGTCGCCAGCGGAATAGCAAAGAATACGCCCCAGAATCCCCACAGCCCGCCAAAAATCACCACCGACAGAATAATCACCAGTGGATGCAGGTTTACGGCTTCGGAGAACAGTACTGGGACCAACAGATTGCCATCCAGCGCCTGAATGATCAGGTACACGGCAAAGCAGCTCCAGAACTCGGTCCCGAGACCAAACTGGAACAGCGCCACGCCCACCACCGGGATGGTCACCACAAAGGCACCGATATACGGGATCAGGACTGAAAAACCGACCAGTACAGCCAGCAGCAAGGAGTAGTTGAGGCCAAACAGCAGGAAGCCCAGCCAGGTGGCGACGCCTACCACCACCATTTCCAGCACTTTGCCGCGAATATAGTTGGTGATTTGCTGGTTCATCTCTTTCCAGACCTGCCCGGCCAGTCCACGATTACGCGGAAGTACCCGACGTACGGCATTCAGCATCTGGCTTTTGTCTTTCACCAGGAAGAACACCATTAGCGGAACGAGAACCAGATACACCGCCAGCGTCAGCAATCCGACTAGCGAAGCCAGCGAATATTTCACCACGGAATCGCCCATATTGAGCATTCGCGCGCGCATATTCTCTGCCATCGCATCAATGATGCCGGCATCCATCAGCGCCGGATACCGTCGCGGCAAGGTAGCGGCAAAATCAGACAGCTTGTTAAGCATGCCGGGCATATCGCGAATCAGGTAGATCCCCTGCTGCCACGCGACCGGCATTACCACAAACGCCATCAGCAGCAGAATACCGACGAACACCACCAGTACAATGGATGTCGCCCAACGCCTTGAACAACCGATATTTTCCAGCCGCACGGTGGGCCATTCCAGCAGATAGGCCAGCACAATGGCAACCAGCAGCGGCGCTAACAGCCCACTAAAGAAGAAAAGGATGCCAAAACCGGCAACCAGAATAATCAGCAAGGCAATAGCCTCAGGGTCGCTAAAGCGGCGGCGATACCATTGCATCAACATTTCGAGCATAAAACCCTTCCATGAACCTCAATAGCGGGATTGCGATCCCGAATTGTATCGAAATGTCACAAAAAAGACTTCGCTTTTTATAGCGGTTTACGCAAAGTGAAAAGACATTTTTCCTGGGTGTTCATCGTCGAATTTCGCAGTTACACTCCCAAAGCTGTCTGAGGGTGAACGATACTTCACAGCATGGGTCAAATGGCTATCTCAAAAAAAGAATACAGGACAGAGGTTATGTTCAGGCAGTTGAAAAAAAACCTGGTTGCTACCCTCATTGCTGCACTGGCCATCGGTCAGGTCGCGCCCGCATTTGCTGACACTGCGGACACCCTACCGGATATGGGAACCTCAGCAGGGAGCACGCTTTCCATCGGGCAGGAAATGCAGATGGGTGACTATTACGTACGCCAGCTGCGCGGCAGTGCGCCGTTAATTAACGACCCTTTGCTGACCCAATACATTAATTCTCTGGGGATGCGTCTGGTCTCACACGCGGACTCCGTCAAAACCCCCTTCCATTTCTTTTTGATTAATAACGATGAAATAAACGCCTTTGCCTTCTTTGGCGGCAACGTTGTGCTGCACTCTGCGCTTTTCCGCTATTCCGATAACGAAAGCCAGCTGGCATCGGTGATGGCGCACGAAATTTCTCACGTCACGCAGCGCCACCTGGCGCGCGCCATGGAAGACCAAAAGCGCTCTGCCCCGCTGACCTGGGTGGGGGCTCTGGGTTCTATTCTGTTGGCGATGGCCAGTCCGCAGGCAGGGATGGCAGCACTGACCGGTACGCTGGCCGGCACCCGTCAGGGGATGATCAGCTTTACGCAGCAAAATGAACAGGAAGCGGACCGTATCGGTATTCAGGTCCTGCAACGCTCAGGATTTGATCCGCAGGCCATGCCGACGTTTCTGGAAAAACTGCTCGACCAGGCGCGCTATTCCACGCGCCCGCCTGAAATTCTGCTGACGCACCCCCTGCCAGAAAGCCGTCTGGCGGATGCGCGTAACCGTGCTAACCAGATGCGACCGACGGTGGTGCAATCCTCGGAAGATTTTTACCTGGCAAAAGCGCGAACCCTCGGCATGTATAACTCGGGTCGCAACCAGTTGAGCAGCGACCTGCTGGATAACTGGGCAAAAGGCAACGTCCGCGAGCAACGGGCGGCGCAATATGGCCGCGCGTTACAAGCAATGGAAGACAGTAAATACGACGAGGCGCGTAAAGCGCTACAGCCGCTGCTGTCTGCCGATCCGAACAATGCCTGGTATCTCGACCTGGCGACCGATATCGATCTCGGTCAGAAGAAAACCGGCGATGCAATTAATCGCCTGAAAAATGCCCGCGACCTGCGCGTTAATCCGGTATTGCAGCTTAACCTGGCGAATGCCTATTTACAGGCCGGTCAGGCCAAAGAGGCCGCTACCATCCTGAATCGTTATACGTTTAATCATAAGGATGACGGCAATGGCTGGGATCTGTTAGCACAAACGGAAGCAACGCTGAATAACCGCGATCAGGAACTGGCAGCGCGCGCAGAAGGCTATGCGCTGGCGGGACGTCTTGACCAGGCCATTTCTATGCTCAGCAGCGCAAGTTCACAGGTGAAGCTGGGAAGCCAGCAGCAGGCAAGATACGATGCCCGTATTGACCAGCTACGCCAGCTGCAAGAGCGCTTTAAACCGTACACGAAGATGTAACTATTGAATACTTACCGGATGGTGACGCTGTTGCGTCTTATCCGCCATCCGGCAGTTTTGCTATGCAAGGAGAAGTCATGTCAGACGCGATTAAAATCTACCATAACCCACGTTGCTCAAAGAGCCGTGAGACACTGGAATTACTGAAGTCCAACGGCGTGGAGCCGGAAGTAGTGCTGTATCTCGACACTCCCGCAGACGAAGCAACTTTGCGTAATCTGCTGCAGATGCTGGGCATGTCCAGCGCGCGTGAGCTGATGCGCCAGAAAGAAGAACTCTATAAATCGCTCAACCTGGCGGACGAGACTCTGAGTGAAGAGGCGCTGATTCAGGCGATGGTGGAAAACCCGAAACTGATGGAACGTCCGATTGTGGTGGCCAACGGTCAAGCGCGAATTGGGCGTCCGCCGGAGCAGGTGCTGGATATCGTCGGCTAATGTGATGCACCGCAGTCTTTTCGGCTGCGGTGCTTACAGCTTCAGAATCTCTTTGACAAACGGAATGGTCAGCTTGCGCTGAGCGGTGATCGACGCATGATCCAGTTCATCCAGGGTCATAAACAACGTGCGCATTTCGCGATCCAGACGCTTTAGCAGGAAGCGGCCCACGTCCTCCGGCAGTTCGAACCCGCGCAATCTGGCGCGTAATTGCAATGCCTGAAGCTTATCTTCATCCGAGAGCGGCTGAAGTTTGTAGATTTGCCCCCAGTCCAGACGAGAAGCCAGATCCGGCAGTCCGAGATTAAGCTGTCTTGGTGGACGATCGCCAGTGATCAGCAGGCGCGTTTTCCCTGATTCCAGAATGCGGTTGTAGAGATCGAAGATCGCCATTTCCCACAGGGAATCCCCGGCCACGCATTCAATGTTATCAATGCACACCAGCGAGAGATGTTCCATGCCATCAAGCACTTCCGGTACGAACCACGTACGCTTATCCAGCGGGACATAGCCGACGGCATCCCCGCGCTGAGAAAGCTCGGCACAGGCTGCGTGCAGCAAATGACTACGGCCCGCGCCTTCACGCGACCAGAGATAGATATACCCGCTATGTTCCTGACGCAGCACGTTTTGCAGCGCGGCCAGTAAAGAGGAGTTATCCCCCGGCCAGAAACTTGCGAAGGTTTCATCGTCAGGAAGATAAAGTGGCAAAGAGAGCTGTGCCGGTGTGTTCAGAGATACCTCAACCCAGGATTTCATAAAATCGCGTTGAGTTTACCACAGAAATACGTCGCGATAGAACCGGGCAGCGATGCCGCCCGGTCAGAGACTTAGTGTTGCGGTCTGTCAGCATCTTCAGCGTCAAGGACGACTTCTTCCGGACGCAGCAGGCTAATCACTTTGAAGATCAGGCTCAGGGCAACGCCGACAATGGTCGCCAGCGCCATGCCTTTCAGCTCAGCCGCACCAATGTGAACCTTCGCACCGCTCACGCCGATAATCAGAATCACCGAAGTCAGGATCAGGTTTTGTGCCTTGTTATAATCAACTTTTGATTCGATCAACACGCGGATACCGGACGCACCAATCACCCCGTACAACAGCAGTGAGACACCGCCCATAACCGGCAGCGGGATTATCTGAATCGCGGCGGCCAGTTTACCCACACATGAAAGCAGAATAGCAAAAATTGCCGCCCCGCCAATGACCCAGGTACTGTACACGCGGGTAATGGCCATGACGCCGATGTTCTCACCATAAGTGGTGTTAGGCGTGGAACCAAAGAAGCCGGAGATCACCGTCGACAGGCCATTGGCGAACATCGAACGGTGCAAGCCGGGATCGCGAATTAAATCTTTCTTCACGATATTGGCGGTCACCACCAGGTGTCCTACGTGTTCGGCAATCACCACCAGCGCCGCAGGCAGGATGGTCAGAATAGCCACCCATTCAAAACGCGGCGTGTAGAAGGTCGGCAGAGCAAACCAGTGGGCTTCGGCAATGGGTGTGGTATCCACAACGCCCATCACGAACGAGAGCGCATAACCCGCCAGCACACCAATCAGAATCGGGATAATCGCCATAAAGCCGCGGAACAGTACCGAACCAAATACCGTTACGCCCAGCGTCACCATCGAAATGATAATGGTTTTAGAATCAGGCATTTGTCCTTCAGCTGGCAGCAAGCCTGCCATCCCCGCAGCAACACCAGCCAGCTCAAGGCCGATGACGGCAACGATTGCGCCCATAGCCGCAGGCGGGAACATCACATCCAGCCAACCGGTACCTGCTTTCTTCACGATGAAAGAAACCAGACAGAACAGCACGCCACACATGATAAAACCGCCGAGCGCCACTTCATACCCTAACGGCAGTAGCAGCAGCACCGGAGAGATAAAGGCAAAGCTGGACCCCAGATAAGCTGGGATTTTCCCCTTACAGATAAAGAGATACAGCAGCGTACCAATGCCGTTAAACAGCAGGACGGTGGCTGGGTTGATATGAAACAGGACTGGCACCAGTACCGTGGCGCCAAACATGGCGAACAGGTGCTGCAAACTAAGCGGGATTGTCTGTAAAAGCGGCGGTCTTTCACTCACCCCGATAGCACGGCGCGTCATAGTGTTTTCCTCTGAGTATTGTGTTTGAGTAGCGATGGGTTGTTTTATTCAAAAAAAAGCCGACTCTTAAAGTCGGCTTCTTTTTATTTATTCATTTACTTGGTACCAAAAATCTTATCGCCGGCATCGCCGAGTCCCGGAATAATGTATCCGTGCTCGTTCAGCCCCTGGTCGATAGATGCGGTATACAGCTCAACATCCGGGTGCGCTTTTTCCAGCGCAGCGATACCTTCTGGCGCAGCAACCAGCACCAGCACTTTAATGCTGCTGCAGCCCGCGTTTTTCAGCAGGTCGATGGTAGCAATAACGGAACCACCTGTGGCCAGCATCGGGTCAACGATCAGCGCCATGCGCTCGTCAATGTTAGACACCAGTTTCTGGAAGTACGGTACCGGCTCCAGCGTCTCTTCGTTACGGTACATGCCCACCACGCTGATACGCGCGCTCGGGACGTTTTCCAGTACGCCTTCCATCATACCCAGGCCTGCACGCAGGATTGGCACAACGGTGATTTTTTTCCCTTTGATTTGGTCGACTTCAACCGGGCCGTTCCAGCCTTCAATGGTCACCTTTTCGGTTTCCAGACCAGCGGTTGCTTCATAAGTCAGCAGGCTGCCAACTTCCGAGGCGAGTTCACGAAAGCGTTTAGTGCTGATGTCGTTTTCACGCATCAATCCCAGCTTGTGTTTGACGAGTGGGTGTTTGACTTCCACGATCTTCATACTCTTCTCCTTTCCTCAGACGAGTGGCAACCACAAAAAAAATCGCCGGATTATACCGCTTTTCCTCTCTGGCGCAACACTGCATACGCTTGATATGGATCAACCAAAGTCATTTACGTCTGAAAAATGAGTATAAGACACGCCCCGCGCGCTGGGCGGGGCCGAGCATCAATCCATTGAATTCTATAAAAATTCAGCATTGGTCTGAATGACGTGCTGATACCATGAAAAAGATTTCTTAGGCGAGCGTGCTAATGTCCCACTACCGTCATTATTTTTATCGACGTAGATAAAACCATAGCGTTTTTTCATTTCGCCCGTCCCGGCGGACACTAAATCAATACACCCCCACGGCGTATAGCCCATTAAATCGACGCCATCTTCCACCACGGCTTTTTTCATCTCACTGATGTGGGCCGCCAGGTAGTCAATGCGGTACTGATCGTTCACCGTCCCATCGCTTTCCAGCACATCGATAGCACCAAACCCGTTTTCTACGATAAACAGCGGGAGTTGATAATGATCCCAGAACCAGTTTAGCGAGTAGCGCAGGCCGACCGGATCAATCTGCCAGCCCCAGTCCGATTTTTGCACATAGGGGTTGGAGACCAGGCTTTTCGTTTCGTCATAATCCAGTTGCGGATTCTCCGCTGAAGCCTGCGTAGCAAAGGACATGTAATAACTGAAACCAATATAGTCAACACAGCCCTGAGTCAGCGCCTGACGGTCCTCCTCGGTAATATCCAGCTCAAATCCCCGACGTTCAAAGTAGTTGAGAATATGCTGCGGATATTTGCCGCGCACATGGACATCGGTAAACCAGTAACGGCGATGCATGGCGTTCATCGCCATCATTATATCGTCAGGCGCACAGGTCAGCGGGTAAATCGGGCACATGGCAATCATGCAGCCAATTTGCAGCGTGGGATTAATCTCACGCGCCGCTTTTACCGCCAGTGCACTCGCCACCAGTTCGTAGTGTGCAGCCTGATACATTACCGGCTCACGGTCTTCGCCTGGCTGGTACTTCAAGCCGGAGTTGGTAAACGGTGCAAAATCTTCGTGGAAATTAGCCTGGTTATTGATCTCATTGAACGTCATCCAGTACTTCACTTTATGCTGGAAGCGGGTGAAGACCACCTCGGCAAAACGGACAAAGAAATCAATCAACTTACGATTACGCCAGCCGCCATATTCCTTCACCAGATGGTACGGCATCTCAAAATGCGACAGCGTAACCACCGGTTCAATACCGTATTTCAGGCATTCATCGAACAGATCGTCATAGAATTGCAGGCCAGCTTCATTTGGCTGCGTTTCATCACCCTGTGGGAAAATACGGGTCCAGGCAATTGACGTGCGAAAGCAGGTAAACCCCATTTCGGCAAACAGCTTAATGTCGTCCTGGTAGCGATGGTAAAAATCAATAGCCTCATGGTTGGGATAATTTTTCCCTGGTAGCACGCCATCGGTAATTTCGCGAGCGACACCATTTGCCCCCGCCGTCATCACATCAGCAACGCTAATCCCCTTTCCCCCTTCCTGCCAGCCACCTTCCAGTTGGTGAGCAGCAACCGCGCCCCCCCACATGAAATTTGCTTTAAATCCAGACATGTTAGCTCCTATACCGTTCTGTTTTGCTGATTGAAATGGTAAACGGCACCGTACAACCCGGCGTCGTTGCCGTGGCTGACGATATCGATATATTCCGCAATACCGAACCAGGCCAAATGATGACGCAACAGCGACAGGAATCCAGGGCGTTCAACAATGCCGCCACCGATTAATATCACCTGCGGATCGAACACATTAACGAGGTTATAAAGACCCGTGCCGAGGTCGTTAAAAAACTCAGTGACTAAACGCTGGCAGACAGGGTCTCCATCGTCGTAGCGATCAAAAACATCTTCGCCCGAGACGGCTTCCAGTGCGCTCCCGATATGTTCCGCATAGCGATGACGTAAAACGCGCAGGGTGCAATTTTCATTCATCGAATAGCGTCTGACATCACGTGTTCCGGGTCGGGCGGTTTGCATATAACCAAATTCACCAGCACGAAAACGCGCGCCATGCACCAGTTGGTTGTTGCAGAAAATCGCCCCGCCGATCCCGGTCCCGATGGTCAGAACAAGGAAATTTTCGATACCGGCTACTTTCCCCTGCCAACGCTCAGCAAGCGCGACACAGTTCGCATCATTTTCAACCGTCACCGGCAACCCGGTACGCTCTTCCAGCCATGCTTTGAGTGCAAAATGGTCAAACTGGCGAATCGCTCCGCCCATTTCGATATAGCCGGTAGTCGGATTGACATAACCCGGTGCGCTAATGGCGATGCCCTCGCAGTCAGGATGGGCTGAAACCCAGTCCAGCATGCCCTGCAAAATTTTGTCTCCATCGCAGTCAGGCACTGACAGCTTGCCCTTTTCCCGCAATTCGCCCTGTTCGCTAATCACGCCCATTTTTAATGCCGTACCACCAATATCGAATGCTGCGATATTCATTAATGATCCTTCCTTTTGACGTGTGGTCACCGTTAATTTCATCACTGCTGATAAAAACAGAAACCGGTTTCAGTAAGATACTGTGCATTACGTCATCCGGTTTCAAGCACCATGCTGAACCCGGTTTCATTTTCGTGGCTCAGGTCAAATAAAGACGTATGTGAATGTAAATCGCTGAAAAAAACGGCAGAAAAAAGCCGATGCAGAGCAGACTCGCAAACGTTTGCTTTCCCTGTTAGAATTGCGCCGAATTTAACTTTTATTGCAAGTAAACACGTGGGGAACCAGGCAGTGACCGATAAAACCTCTCTTAGCTACAAAGATGCCGGTGTTGATATTGACGCAGGGAATGCTCTGGTCGATCGAATCAAAGGTGTAGTAAAGAAAACCCGTCGCCCGGAAGTAATGGGTGGTTTGGGTGGCTTCGGTGCGCTGTGCGCATTGCCGCAAAAATATCGTGAACCGGTACTGGTTTCCGGCACTGACGGCGTAGGTACAAAACTGCGTCTGGCGATGGATCTGAAGCGCCACGATACCATCGGTATTGACCTGGTGGCGATGTGCGTCAACGACCTCGTGGTGCAGGGCGCTGAACCGCTGTTTTTCCTCGACTACTATGCCACGGGTAAGCTGGACGTCGATACCGCTGCCAGCGTGATCGCCGGTATTGCCGAAGGTTGCCTGCAGTCCGGCTGTGCGCTGGTCGGTGGTGAAACCGCTGAAATGCCGGGGATGTATCACGGTGAAGATTACGATGTGGCCGGTTTCTGCGTAGGCGTGGTTGAGAAATCAGAAATCATCGACGGCTCAAAAGTGGCTGATGGCGATGTGCTGATTGCGCTTGGCTCCAGCGGCCCGCATTCCAATGGTTATTCCCTGGTGCGTAAAATTGTCGAAGTCAGCGGCTGTGACCCGGAAACAACCGAACTGGAAGGAAAATCACTGGCCGATCATCTGCTGGCGCCTACCCGCATTTATGTGAAATCCATTCTGGAGCTGATTGAGAAGGTTGACGTGCACGCAATTGCCCACCTGACCGGCGGCGGTTTCTGGGAAAATATCCCACGCGTCTTGCCTGACAACACCCAGGCCGTAATCGATGAATCCTCCTGGCAATGGCCAGCCGTCTTTAACTGGCTGCAAACAGCGGGTAACGTCAGTCAGCACGAGATGTATCGCACCTTCAACTGCGGCGTAGGCATGGTTATCGCTCTGCCAGAAGCTGAAGTGGACAATGCTCTTGCGCTGCTGAACGAAAAAGGTGAAAACGCGTGGAGAATCGGTATCATCAAAGCGTCCGATTCCGAACAGCGTGTGGTCATTGAATGAAAAATATAGTGGTGCTCATTTCCGGTAACGGAAGCAATTTGCAGGCGATCATTGACGCCTGCAAACAGAAAAAAATCAAGGGCACCCTACGTGCAGTATTCAGTAATAAGGCCGACGCGTTCGGCCTTGAACGTGCACGCGAAGCAGGCATTCCGGCTCATTCGCTGGAGGCAAGCCAGTTTGCCAGCCGTGAAGCCTTTGATCGCCAGCTAATACAAGAGATCGATGCCTATGCGCCGGACGTCGTGGTACTGGCCGGGTATATGCGTATCCTCAGCCCGGCGTTTGTCGCCCACTATGCCGAACGCTTGCTGAATATCCACCCTTCTCTGTTGCCCAAATATCCCGGCCTGCATACACATCGTCAGGTGCTGGAAAACGGTGATGAAGAACACGGAACCTCCGTTCATTTTGTCACTGACGAACTGGACGGTGGGCCGGTTATTCTGCAGGCGAAAGTGCCGGTGTTTGACGGCGACAGCGAAGATGACGTGACGGCACGCGTTCAGGCCCAGGAACATGCCATCTATCCGCTGGTGGTCGGTTGGTTTGTCGATGGTCGTCTGCAAATGCGCGATAACGCAGCCTGGCTGGACGGCATTCGCCTTCCACCACAAGGCTACGCAGCCGACGAAGCATAAAATAGCCTCCCAGCCTCGTAGGTCGGATAAGGCATTCACACCACCATCCGGCACTCATGTGGGCTTTTATGCCGGATGGTGACGCTAAAGCGTCTTATCCGGCCTACATCCTGCAATTCCCCTCATTTTTTCTGGCACATGCCAGTCGTGCTCGCCATAATGATCACGTAGTG
The DNA here is from genome assembly GCF_057838705.1 of Citrobacter sp. KH_055_1. Lineage (NCBI taxonomy): Bacteria > Pseudomonadati > Pseudomonadota > Gammaproteobacteria > Enterobacterales > Enterobacteriaceae > Citrobacter > Citrobacter sp. KH_055_1. Next base: position 1,360,971 of record NZ_CM174473.1, on the reverse strand, counting down.
TCCCGTGAATGAAACGGAGTAAAAGTATTAATGGGTCAGGAAAAGCTATACATCGAGAAAGAGCTTAGTTGGTTAGCGTTCAACGAACGCGTCCTGCAGGAAGCTGCTGATAAGTCAAACCCGTTGATTGAACGGATGCGTTTTCTGGGCATCTATTCCAATAACCTCGACGAGTTTTATAAAGTTCGTTTTGCCGAACTAAAACGCCGCATCATTATTAGCGAAGAGCAGGGTTCTAACTCTCACTCCCGCCATCTGTTAGGCAAAATCCAGGCCCGCGTACTGAAAGCCGATCAGGAGTTCGATGGCCTGTACAATGAATTACTGCTGGAGATGGCGCGCAATCAGATATTCTTAATCAATGAGCGCCAACTGTCAGCCAATCAGCAGAGCTGGTTGCGTCATTACTTCAAGCAATATCTTCGCCAGCACATTACGCCGATCCTGATTAACCGCGAGACAGATTTAGTCCAGTTTCTGAAGGACGACTATACCTATCTGGCCGTGGAGATCATCCGTGGTGATGCCATTCGCTATGCGCTACTGGAAATTCCGTCTGACAAGGTTCCCCGCTTTGTAAATCTGCCGCCGGAAACGCCCCGTCGTCGCAAGCCCATGATCCTGCTAGACAACATCCTGCGTTATTGCCTTGATGACATTTTCAAAGGGTTCTTTGATTACGATACGCTGAATGCCTATTCGATGAAAATGACCCGCGACGCTGAATACGATTTGGTTCACGAGATGGAATCCAGCCTGATGGAGCTGATGTCGTCCAGCCTGAAGCAACGTCTGACCGCAGAGCCTGTGCGCTTTGTCTATCAGCGTGATATGCCCAATGCGCTGGTCGAAATCCTGCGTGAAAAACTGACGATCTCTCGCTACGATTCGATCGTCCCCGGCGGGCGTTACCATAACTTTAAAGACTTTATTAATTTCCCCAACGTTGGCAAAGCTAATCTGGTGAACAAGCCGCTGCCTCGCCTGCGCCATATCTGGTTTGATAACGAAAAGTTCCGTAACGGATTTGATGCCATCCGCGAACGCGATGTGCTGCTCTATTATCCGTATCATACTTTTGAGCACGTCCTTGAACTGCTGCGCCAGGCCTCGTTTGACCCGAGCGTGCTGGCTATAAAGATCAATATCTACCGCGTGGCAAAAGACTCCCGCATCATCGACGCAATGATCCATGCGGCCCACAACAGTAAAAAAGTGACCGTGGTCGTCGAATTACAGGCGCGCTTTGATGAAGAAGCCAACATTCATTGGGCCAAGCGTCTGACCGAAGCCGGCGTGCACGTCATCTTCTCAGCACCGGGACTGAAAATTCACGCCAAGCTGTTCCTTATCTCACGTAAAGAAGGCGACGAGGTGGTGCGCTACGCCCATATCGGGACCGGGAATTTCAACGAAAAAACGGCGCGACTGTATACCGACTACTCTTTGCTGACCGCCGATTCGCGCATTACCAACGAAGTGCGTCGGGTGTTCAACTTTATCGAAAACCCGTATCGTCCGGTGACCTTTGATTATCTGTTGGTTTCCCCGCAGAACTCGCGACGTCTGCTGTACGCGATGATCGACAAAGAGATCGCCAATGCACAGCAGGGGCGCTCTTCCGGCATTACGCTAAAACTGAACAACCTGGTCGATAAGGGCCTCGTTGATCGACTCTATGCGGCGTCCAGTTCGGGCGTACCGGTTAATTTGCTGATCCGCGGAATGTGCTCCCTGATCCCGAATCTGGAAGGCATCAGTGATAATATTCGCGTGATTAGCATCGTTGACCGCTATCTTGAACATGACCGGGTCTATATCTTCGAGAATGGCGGCGATAAACAGGTATACCTGTCCTCGGCGGACTGGATGACAAGAAACATCGATTATCGTATCGAAGTCGCCACGCCGCTGCTGGATCCACACCTCAAGCAGCGCGTGCTGGATATTATCGAGATCCTGTTCAGCGATACGGTAAAAGCCCGTTACATTGATAAAGAACTGAGTAATCGCTACGTGCCACGTGGAAACCGCCGTAAGGTTCAGTCGCAGTTGGCGATTTATGACTACATCAAATCACTCGAGCAACCTGACACTAGCCTAAATAATTCAAGTTGTGGGAAGGCGGAAAATGAGAGAATCCCCGGGAACTTACGCCAGTAAGTGACTGGGGTGAACGAATGCAGCCAACACATACACAACTTGAAGTATGACGGATAAACGCTATGCCAATACACGACAAGTCACCACGACCGCAGGAATTTGCTGCGGTCGACCTGGGTTCAAATAGTTTCCATATGGTTATTGCCCGCGTAGTTGACGGAGCGATGCAAATTATAGGGCGACTAAAACAACGCGTACATCTGGCGGATGGACTCAGCGAAGACAATAAGCTGAGCGAAGAAGCCATGGAGCGCGGATTAAGCTGTTTGTCATTGTTCGCGGAACGACTGCAGGGCTTCCCCCCATCAAGCGTCTGTATTGTGGGGACTCATACGCTGCGTCAGGCACTAAATGCCCCTGATTTTCTCAAGCGCGCAGAAAAGGTCATCCCCTACCCGATCGAAATTATTTCCGGTAACGAAGAAGCCCGACTGATTTTTATGGGCGTGGAACATACGCAGCCGGAGAAAGGCCGTAAGCTGGTGATAGACATCGGCGGCGGTTCTACCGAACTGGTGATCGGTGAAGATTTCGAGCCTAAACTGGTCGAGAGCCGTCGGATGGGCTGCGTCAGCTTTGCCCAGATGTATTTCCCTGGCGGCATTATCACTCGGGAAAACTTCCAGCGCGCCCGCATGGCGGCAGCGCAAAAACTGGAAACCTTAACCTGGCAGTTTCGAATTCAGGGTTGGAACGTGGCGCTGGGTGCCTCAGGCACCATTAAAGCGGCGCACGAGGTGCTGCTGGAGATGGGTGAAAAAGATGGCTTTATTACCCCCGAACGCCTGGAAATGCTGACCAGTGAAGTCCTGAAGCACACCTCTTTTTCAGCACTCAGTATGCCAGGGCTGTCCGAGGAGCGGAAAGCGGTTTTTGTCCCCGGACTGGCTATCCTGTGCGGCGTTTTTGATGCGCTGGCAATACGTGAGCTGCGCCTTTCTGATGGTGCGCTTCGGGAAGGCGTACTGTATGAAATGGAAGGTCGCTTCCGCCATCAGGATGTACGCAGCCGTACTGCCAGCAGCCTAGCAAACCAGTACAATATCGACAGCGAACAGGCGCGCCGCGTGCTGGAAACCACTATGCAAATGTATGAGCAGTGGCATGCGCAGCAGGCTAAGCTGGCGAACCCGCAGCTGGAAGCATTACTCAGATGGGCCGCCATGCTGCATGAGGTGGGATTGAACATCAACCACAGTGGCCTGCACCGCCACTCGGCTTACATTCTGCAAAACAGTGACCTACCGGGTTTTAACCAGGAACAGCAGTTGATGATGGCGACATTGGTTCGCTACCATCGCAAAGCCGTTAAGCTGGACGATCTGCCACGCTTTGCGTTATTTAAGAAGAAACAGTTCCTGCCGCTTATTCAGCTGCTACGTCTGGGTGTCTTGCTGAACAACCAGCGCCAGGCGACGACCACGCCGCCGACGCTGACGCTTATCACCGACGAGAACCACTGGACATTGCGCTTCCCGCATGACTGGTTCAGCCAGAACGCGCTGGTTTTGCTCGATCTGGAAAAAGAGCAGCAATACTGGGAAGCCGTAACGGGCTGGCGGCTTAAAATTGAAGAAGAACGCTCACCCGATATCGCCGCATAACGCTTCTACAGGTGCCAGAATTTCTGGCACCTGTTCTTGCAAAATCTCATGCAGCGGCTGCGGTTTACCGATCAGATAGCCCTGCATATAATCAATTCCTAAAGAAACCACCGCGCTGCGTATTTCTTCGCTTTCAACATACTCCGCCACCACCATCATTTTTTTCATTCGCGCCAAGTGACAAATCGATGCCACAATTTGGTAGTCGAGGCTATTCGAAACAATATTGCGAATAAAGCTGCCGTCAATTTTCAGGATATCGGCGCTCACATTTTTCAGTCGCGCATAGCTGGCATAGCCAGTGCCAAAATCATCAATCGCTATCTGACAGCCAAGTAACTGCAATTGCAGCAGCGTTGCCTGCGCTTGCTCGGCATTGGTTAAGGCATTGCTTTCCGTTACCTCAAAGACCAGTTGCCAGGCTTCAATCTTATATTTCACCAGCAATTGCGCGATATCGGTCGGAAGTCGGGCGCGACACACCGAGGTAGGCGATAAATTAATAGCAAAGCGACGGGCTGGCATTCTCTCCCGATTCTGAGCCATAAATTTCAACGTGTTTTCAATCACCCACAGATCGATGCTGGAGGACAAACCGAACTCATGCGCGACGGGTAAGAAACAATCCGGCGTAACGATTTCATCGTCATCCCCTTTCAGACGCAGCAGGATTTCATGGTACACATCGCCACGCACACCATAAATGGGCTGTGCCATCAGGAAAAAGCGGTTGTGCTCCAGCGCCTGCTGTAGCCGATTCATCATCGCCACTTTATCTTTCAGGTCCCGCTGCAGGTGCATGGCACCACGACGTTGCAAATTTTCAGGCGTATTGGTGGCAAGGGAAAGTTCGGCAATGGTGCTAAGTTCGCCCAATAACAGGTAGATATGATTAACCGGAGAGCGAACATAGCAATAACTGATCCCCACCTGTGGCTGTAAAGGCATACCATCCCAGACAAAGCGGAATTGCTTGATGTGCTGATCCAATGCCTCAATGCGCTGCTGGTGGGACTCGGTGTTAAACCGCAGGACAAGGTCATTACCCGATAACTGGAAGACGTACTCATCCTGTTCCAGAAAGGGCGCTATCCAGTGAGCGATTCTTTGCTTGTACTGGATACGTAGCATGATCCCATAATTTTTGACCAGCGGTTCCATGCCAGGGATCCGCAAGAAACATAGCACGGACCAGGGCGACTTCTTCAGCTCCCGGTTCAACGCGCGCAGATTTGGAAGATGCACCATAGGATCAAAATACGCCAGACGATATGTACGTCGGGTAACGGCTCTCTGACGCGTTGCCAGCACGGCGATGTAATTTACGATAAAGGAGAAAACAAGATAGCTCGACGAGGTGATCGCCAGCTGCGTATCGTAACCTGAGTACCAGGGCATGTAGCTCTGATAATGATGTATTCCCGTAATGAGTATGACCGCCCACATCAGTGAAATAAGTCGATAGCCGTAACGCATTGCCCCCCACAGCATGACGGGCAATAACAGGGATAAGGTATAATTCGTACTGAAAATCGAGCTATTTTCATTTAACGGCATACACAACAGCGTCATCAACGTGGTCAATACTATCAACCACGCTGCAAACTCCGTCTTCGAGACTTTATTATCAAACTGCTGTTTTAACTGAGAAAAATAGCCGCGCAGGTGAAAAGGGTTCCGTATTGCCCGAATGATAAAATAACATAGCGGAATACCCACGAGGTTTCCCGTCAGTAGGGCCTGATAATTGATCAACGTGCCGGTATTGAAAGGCATGACGCCCATCATCCCTGATTTGCTCGCATACACGCCAACAAACGCGGCAAACTGAAAGAGTACCAGGAACAGCGTTGCCGGACAGAAAACCTGCCAAAATATACGCTGAAACATCAGATGCGAGTCACCATGAGCCACGTTGTTCCGTCGGGGGGCGAACACCCGATATCCACCCCAACTGAGGACAATCGTTACGACAAAGTGTGCAATGATTGACACTGTTTCAAACACACCAACCTGTGGGAGTTTATACCAGCTGATCGCAATGATAATGCCCGGTAATGCGGCCCAGCCAAAAAAGAGCATCAGGCTAATCATCAGCGCTAAAGGTAGATAAAAAAGAACGACGTTCCCCGTACTAATATGCGCGTAGGTGTTCACACAACTCAGTAAAGGCAACAACAGGGAGGGTAAGATGAGAGGTAATGCCCACCATTGGTCTCTAATAACAATATACTTTTTATTGATTTTCATAGATGCTCAGTAGAGTCCCTCACATCCTGAAGGGGTATTCAGACAGGTATCCCACCTGACTTTAAAACAATGATGTACAACACATCATAATGACTCATCAATTTTAGTTATCACCTGAATAGGGCGCTTGACATCTATCAAGGAAAACAGGACCCATTAATCATTTATTACCTTTTTCCTCTTTTGTTATCGTTAATTCATTATTAATGCAAATAATAAAATTATCTTTCATAACATAAGAAGATAAAACAACTGATGCATTTTTACATAATGATGAATTGACCATTCCCTCACAGTGTGCCTTAATGTAAGCATCGCCCATTGTTGGGTACACTTTAAGGAACCCTTTGTGAGCCAGGTTACCAGCCTACGAAAACGACACCGATTTAACAGTCGCATGATCCGGATCGTACTGCTTATCAGCTTCCTCTTCTTCTTTGGACGCTTCGTCTACTCTGCTATCGGTGCGTGGCACCACCATCAGAACAAGAAAGAATCCCAACAGAGCAGCCTGTCGCAACAGACTTCCCCTGTTCAAATCGATAAACATTAATCGCTTAAAGACCGCTTAAAGCTCTACGCCTCAAGATTCCTTACCGGATGGCTAATCGTCTGACAGTTAACCATCCGGTAAGGGATTTGTGTTCCCTCCTGTCACTATTTTTATAACGCCACACGTCACCCCAGCCAATCAATTTTGATTTCCGCACAATTACACTATCTTTTCGCTCCTCATCACCACACTATTCACGCTGATTTTCTATGTTTCTGTTTATTGGACATAATAAACGCAAATACAGCTCAAATAGCCACTAACCAATAGTGTTAATTAATATAACTGGTGTGCACATTTATATATCAAATGTAATTGAATATTTATATGAGCCTTTTATTTTTATACATTCGACAGGGTAATACGATGCAGGGTTTTACATTATTTCCGAAAATACGAAGCGGTCTAGAGTGGATCACTGGGCACAGCGATGCAGTTATTCAATTTGGATGGAACATTGTTGCCGCCGTGATTTTACTGTTTATCGGTAAGTTCGTCTCACGGTTGCTTTCTCGCGGACTGGAGAAACTGCTGTTAAAGCGTAAAGTTGATATCACCATTATCCAGTTCTTCACTGCGTTAGTCCGCTACATCATCCTGGCATTTTTTGTCGTTGCGGCTTTGGGCCGCATCGGCATTGAAACGTCATCCATTATTGCCATCATTGGTGCCGCCGGGCTGGCCGTCGGTCTGGCGCTACAGGGATCGCTGTCCAACTTTGCGGCTGGCGTGCTGCTGGTCTCCCTGCGTCCATTTCGCGCCGGCGAGATCGTACAAATTGGTGCAGTCACCGGGACAGTCGAAAAAGTGCATCTTTTCTCAACTACCCTACTCACCGCTGATAGCAAAGAGGTGGTGATCCCTAACGGTAAAATCATCTCTGACAATATTATTAACTACTCTCGCCACCCGTTTCGTCGTATCGACCTGGTGATTGGCGTTGGCTATCAGAGTCGGATTGCAGAAGTGAAACGCGTCATTACTCATATCATCGAGCAGGATAAACGCGTTGATCAGAGTCGCGGCGTAACCGTGCGTCTGGGCGAACTTGCCGCCTCATCGCTTAACTTCTACGTTCGCGTTTGGGTGCGTAACGGCGAATACTGGAACACGTATTACGATCTACTGGAAAACATCAAAGAAGCGATGGATGCCAACCATATCGACTTGCCCTATCCGCAGATGGATATCCGTGTTCAGAACGTCCCATCACAATCACAGCCTCAGCTACAACTGGTCGATTGACTGCAAAAATAAAAAACCCTCTGTAAAGACAGAGGGTGTTTGTGCGAATAGCCAGAGTAAAATCAGGCAAAGTGGAAGGTTATTATTCCCACTCAATCGTCGCTGGTGGTTTACCGCTGATGTCATACACCACGCGGGAAATACCGTTCACTTCGTTGATGATGCGATTGGACACGCGGCCCAGGAAGTCATACGGCAGGTGCGCCCAGTGAGCGGTCATAAAGTCGATAGTTTCAACAGCACGCAGGGAAACGACCCAGTCATACTTACGGCCATCACCCATTACACCAACGGAACGAACCGGCAGGAACACGGTGAACGCCTGGCTCACTTTATTGTACAGGTCAGCTTTGTGCAGCTCTTCGATGAAGATAGCGTCCGCACGACGCAGCAGGTCGCAGTACTCTTTCTTCACTTCGCCCAGCACGCGCACGCCTAAGCCTGGACCCGGGAACGGGTGACGGTACAGCATGTCATACGGTAGGCCCAGCTCCAGACCAATTTTACGCACTTCGTCTTTGAACAGCTCACGCAGCGGTTCAACCAGACCCATCTTCATCTCTTTCGGCAGGCCGCCGACGTTGTGGTGAGATTTGATGACGTGTGCTTTACCGGTTGCAGACGCGGCAGATTCAATTACGTCTGGGTAGATGGTGCCTTGCGCCAGCCACTTCACGTCCTGCAGTTTCAACGCTTCTTCGTCGAACACTTCAACGAACACGCGACCGATAATTTTACGTTTCGCTTCTGGGTCGTTCTCGCCTTTCAGCGCGTCGAGGAAACGCTGTTCGCCTTTAACGTGAATGATGTTCAGACCGAAGTGGTCGCCGAACATATCCATAACCTGCTCTGCTTCGTTCAGGCGCAGTAGCCCGTTATCAACAAAGACGCAGGTCAGATTTTTACCGATAGCACGGTGCAGCAACATGGCAGTTACGGAAGAGTCAACGCCGCCGGACAGGCCGAGGATCACTTTATCGTCACCAACCTGCTCGCGAATACGGGCAACGGCGTCATCGATGATTTTTGCCGGTGTCCACAGCGCTTCACACTGGCAGATGTCACGCACAAAGCGCTCCAGCATACGCAGGCCCTGACGGGTGTGGGTTACTTCCGGGTGGAACTGCACGCCGTAGAAACGTTTTTCTTCGTGCGCCATAATGGCAAACGGGCAGCTTTCGGTGCTGGCAACGGTGACAAAGCCTTCCGGGATAGCGGTAACTTTGTCGCCATGGCTCATCCACACATCCAGCAACGGTTTGCCATCTGCGGTCAGTGAATCTTCGATGCCACGGATCAGTGCGCTGTCGGTCTGAACTTCAACCTGTGCGTAGCCGAATTCACGCTCGTGAGACCCTTCAACATGGCCACCCAGCTGCATCGCCATGGTCTGCATACCATAGCAGACGCCGAATACTGGTACGCCTGCATTGAAGACGTACTCTGGTGCACGCGGGCTGTTCGCTTCGGTGGTGCTTTCCGGGCCACCGGAAAGAATAATACCGCTTGGGTTGAATTCGCGAATTTGTGCTTCCGTAACATCCCATGCCCACAGCTCACAGTAGACGCCCAGCTCACGTACGCGACGTGCCACCAGTTGCGTGTACTGCGATCCGAAATCGAGGATGAGAATGCGATGTTTATGAATATTGTCTGTCATTGACGCTAATTCCGAGGCAAGTGAAACAAATTCGCCCGGCATAGAAGCCGGGCGCGGAAACTGATCAGGAGCCCATACGGTAGTTAGGGGACTCTTTGGTAATGGTCACGTCGTGAACGTGACTTTCCTGAATACCCGCACCGCTGATGCGTACAAACTCTGCTTTCGTTCGCAGCGCGTCGATAGTACCACAGCCGGTCAGACCCATACAGGAGCGCAGGCCGCCCATCTGCTGGTGAATGATCTCTTTCAGGCGACCCTTATAGGCCACGCGGCCTTCGATACCTTCCGGTACCAATTTGTCAGCGGCGTTATCGCTCTGGAAGTAACGGTCAGAAGAGCCTTTGGACATCGCGCCCAGAGAACCCATACCACGGTAGGATTTATAAGAACGCCCCTGGTACAGTTCAATTTCACCCGGAGATTCTTCGGTACCGGCCAGCATAGAGCCCACCATTACCGCTGCCGCACCTGCCGCGATCGCTTTCGCGATGTCGCCAGAGAAACGAATACCGCCGTCAGCGATAACCGGAATACCCGTACCTTCCAGCGCTTCAACCGCGTCAGAAACGGCAGTGATCTGTGGAACACCCACACCGGTAACGATACGGGTCGTACAGATGGAACCAGGGCCGATACCCACTTTCACCGCACTGCAACCGGCTTCAGCCAGCGCACGAGCACCAGCGCCCGTTGCAACGTTACCACCGATGATTTGCAGATCCGGGTATTTCGCACGGGTTTCACGGATACGCTGTAAAACACCTTCAGAGTGGCCGTGAGAAGAGTCAATCAGCAGCACGTCAACGCCGGCAGCAACCAGTGCATCAACACGATCTTCGTTACCTGCACCCGCACCGACTGCTGCACCAACGCGCAGACGACCATGCTCGTCTTTACAAGCGTTAGGTTTACGCTCTGCTTTCTGGAAGTCTTTTACGGTGATCATGCCGCGCAGATGGAAGCCGTCATCAACGACCAGCGCTTTCTCAACGCGTTTTTCGTGCATTTTTGCCAGCACAACTTCACGCGCTTCGCCTTCACGTACGGTCACCAGACGCTCTTTCGGCGTCATGTATACGCTAACCGGCTGGCTGAGGTCGGTCACAAAACGCACGTCACGACCGGTGATGATACCCACCAGCTCGTTATCTTCTGTCACTACCGGGTAGCCCGCAAAACCGTTACGCTCGGTCAGTTCTTTTACTTCACGCAGGGTGGTAGTCGGCAGCACGGTCTGCGGGTCAGTAACCACGCCAGATTCGTGTTTCTTCACGCGGCGAACTTCTTCCGCCTGACGTTCAATAGACATGTTTTTGTGGATAAAACCGATGCCACCTTCCTGTGCCAGAGCAATGGCAAGGCGCGCTTCAGTCACAGTATCCATGGCTGCGGAGAGCATAGGAATGTTCAGACGGATCGTTTTCGTCAACTGCGTGCTGAGGTCAGCAGTATTCGGCAGAACGGTAGAATGAGCGGGAACGAGGAGGACGTCGTCAAACGTCAGGGCTTCTTTGGCAATACGTAGCATGGGCAATATCTCGACCAGATTGGTTAATAAATATTGCCGTGGCATTATACAGAGCGTAACCGATTGCATCCACACTTTTTTGCAAAAAAACCTTGCGATCCCCGGTAGGCGGGTTACTATCGATTGAATAACCTGCTGATTTAGAATTTGATCCCGCTCACATGTTCTCCTCTCAAACCTCTTCAATTTTTACCGTAAGTCGCCTTAACCAGACGGTGCGCCTGCTGCTCGAGCAAGAGATGGGGCAAGTGTGGATCAGCGGCGAGATTTCTAACTTTACCCAGCCCTCTTCCGGTCATTGGTACTTCACCTTAAAAGACGATACCGCCCAAGTACGCTGCGCGATGTTTCGCAACAGCAACCGCCGCGTCACGTTCCGTCCGCAGCACGGACAACAAGTGCTGGTACGTGCCAATATTACGCTGTACGAACCGCGCGGTGATTATCAAATCATCGTCGAAAGCATGCAGCCAGCGGGTGAAGGTTTATTGCAGCAGAAGTATGAACAGCTCAAAGCCAAACTGCAGGCCGAAGGATTGTTCGATCAGCAGTGTAAACAATCGCTCCCAACGCCGGCTCATTGTGTCGGGGTGATCACCTCAAAAACCGGGGCGGCGCTGCACGATATTCTCCACGTACTCAAACGTCGCGACCCTTCCCTGCCGGTGATTATCTACCCGACAGCGGTACAGGGTGACGATGCACCGGGGCAAATCGTTCGCGCCATCGAACTGGCGAACGCCCGTAACGAGTGTGATGTGTTAATCGTTGGTCGTGGCGGCGGTTCGCTGGAAGATCTGTGGAGCTTTAACGACGAACGCGTGGCACGCGCCATTTTTGCCAGCCGCATTCCGGTTGTCAGCGCCGTCGGCCATGAAACCGATGTCACCATCGCCGATTTTGTCGGCGACCTGCGGGCCCCTACGCCGTCTGCGGCAGCAGAGATTGTTAGCCGCAATCAGCAGGAATTATTACGCCAGATTCAGTCCGTTCAGCAACGTCTGGGCATGGCAATGGACTACTACCTCGCCAACCGCAGTCGTCGCTTCACGCAGACCTTCCACCGTCTGCAACAGCAACACCCTCAGCTACGTCTGGCGCGTCAGCAAACTACGCTGGAACGACTGCGTCAGCGGATGAGCTTTGCGCTGGAAAACCAAATCAAACAGGCCAACCAGCACCAGCAGCGCATACTGCATCGTCTGAACCAGCAAAACCCGCAGCCACGTATTCATCGTGCACAAACGCGCATTCAGCAACTGGAATATCGGCTGGCGGAAAATATTCGTACACGGCTTAGCGAGCAACGAGAACGTTTCGGGAATACCGTTACCCATCTGGAAGCCGTCAGCCCGCTGGCAACATTGGCACGCGGATATAGCGTTTCTACCGCCACCGGCGGCGGCGTGTTGAAAAAGGTCAAGCAGGTGAAAGCCGGCGATCTCATCACCACGCGGCTGGAAGACGGCTGGGTGGAGAGCGAGGTCACCACCGTGACCCCGCAGAAAAAAACGCCTTCGCGTAAAGCGCAGTAGCGGAGAGCTACTGCGCGCAGGTCGCGAACCCTGCCGTTTTACCCGCATCGATAGTGCAGTTTTCACTGCCGCTTGACTGGTTTACCGCACAGTAGTTCTTCGTCCCTTTCGTTTGCGAAAGATAGCTGTAGCTCGATGTTGTCGGCCACCCGATAGTGCTGAATACCGAATGCAGCGCCAGTAAATCATCCGCCGTGGACGCTTTCTGCAAGCTGCCACACTGGGCTGCCAGATCCCAGGTGCTGGAATCAATGGTATGTGCCATCGCCCAATCCTCTTTATTCATGGTGATATGAAGCGGCGGCGTGACACCGGAAGGCAATTCAGCAAGCAACAATGGGCGTTGTAACGTTTTACCGTTCGTGCTGACGGTATCAGGCATATTCCCCCAGAATTTCGCTTTATCTGTATCCGGGCTGGTCAGCACATTAAAGATGCCATCCAGTGACGCATGGATATTCGTGTCATTGACCAGAGCTGCTGTCAGCGACGTTTTCAACCCCAGGCTCTTATCCTGACTCAGAGTAAAGGTCGCTATACCATCAGCCCCCGTGGTTCCGGTAAAGATGCTGGCGGTATTGCTCATGTCTATGGTCGAGCTGGATGGCGTGACCTCACGAAGAACTAAATCATCCGCCCCCATCTCCGCCTCAACGTCACCATCGGTTATTACCACGCCCGCCCGGTTTGTCGAATCGCCTCGTGAGAGAGTAAAGCTGGCATTAGCGACTGGATTACCGCTGGTATCTTTTACCGTAACGGTCAGCGGGATAGTCTTGCCTTTCTCCGCTACCGCCGACGCCTTCGCCGCATCCATCGCTGTCGAGGTCAGCGTAATAGCTGCCGCAGTAATTCGAGGTTCAACCAGACAAACCTGCGCACCTTTGGTACTTGATGAACTGGTAGATCCACCACCGCCAGTGCTCAGCATAATATATTGGTAGTTTCCGGTATTTGCCTGTTTATCTCCGGCCCACCAGGGTTCATTGGAGCCACTAGGCCAGCCGTAAACGGTACCGACACCACCTGAAACGCTAAGGTTATCGATAAATAACGTTTCCATGTCACTCTTCAGCGGTTGATACGCCTTATCGCAGCCTGTCGCACCTGCGATATCCGTATTTCCGGCGGTGACCAGAGGCCAGACTTCGTTGTTATAAGTATACGTGCTGCTGTACGATGCCATTTCAGCGGCGAGCAGCGGGCGTCGGAAGGCAACACCTGCACTGTTGGTCGCGGTTTCTGGCATATGGCCCCAGTACGCAGCTTTATCGGTATCCGGGCTGGTCACGACAGTAAATATCGCATCGAGGGCGGCCGTTGGCGTTGGATAAGTCCCTAATTTCGCCGTAATCGTGGTCTTAAGCCCCATAGCATCATCCTGGCTCAAACTAAATGTGGCGGTGCCGTCTGCCCCCGTCACGCCGCTATAGGTGCTGGCCTTAGTGCCCAGCACCGTGGTCGCAGGTGTTGGCGTCAGTTCCTCTAGCGCAAGATCGTCCGTCGCCCCTTTGTTATCGGTGGTCTTCACCAGGCCACTGCGCGATATGCCGTCGCTACGCGAAATGGTAAAGGCGGCATTCGCGGCTGGGCTGCCATTCACATCTTTCACCGTGACGGTCAGCGGGATGGTTTCGCCTTTTTTCACCTTAACGTACTGACCCGCTTCATCGAAAACACTGGATGTCAGTTCAATCGTTGCCGGTTGCGGCGCATGAGGCGTCGTTCGGCAGGCTTGCATCTGCATCGTGGTCGACGACGTCGTGGCATTACTCGTACCCGTGCTTAAATTAAGGCTTTGATATTGGCCTGTACTGGATAAGTCTACTGCCCACCAGTTTCTGCCCGACGACAGTGGCCAGCCATAGGTAGTTTCCAGTTCAGTGTTCGGGTATTTATTATACAGCGCCTGCAAATCGCTCAGCAGCGGTTGGTAGGTAGGATCACAGCCCGTTGCCCCTGCCGTTTGAGCTTGAACAGCCGTTGGATGCGCCCAATATTCATTGTTTTTATTATAGAAACCTACGCCTGATGGGACTTCTGACTGTAATTTTGGACGCGTATAGGTGACGCCGTCCGGCCCTTCAACCGTCTCCGGCATATGGCCCCAGCGGAAAGCCGTATCGACGTCCGGGCTGGTCAAGACGGTAAAGATACCGCCAACGCCCTCGGTCGAAACATTGTTGTCCACAATCACTGCATAGAATTCGGTTTTCAACCCCGTCGTACTATCCTGGCTCACATTGAGCTGAACTTTACCGTTACTGTCAGTCGTGCCATACCAGTATGTCGGTGACAAATTGTATTTTTGCGTCACAGCATCCGACGCTGGCGAAACCGGTTCTAAAAGTGTGTAGGATTCCGCAAGCGTATCGTTTGTGGAGGAACCTGGTGCATTTCGAAAATTTGAAAGCCCACGGTAAAATTTAATACTCACACCCACCTGAGGCTGCCCAGCATTATCGGTGATGCTAATTGTCAGTGGGATTTTCTCACCTTTTTTCGCCAGGTATCCCGCTTTGTTCGCATCCCATGGCAAGCTGGAGGTTAGCGTAATATTCAGCGTTCTTGGCTCCACACGGCACAGTTGCAAGGTCGCCTGAGAACTCGCTTGTGTATTTTCACCCGAGAACAAATTAACGCTTTGCGAGATTACGCCGGTATGGGCAGCATTAACGATCAAATTGCCAGCCATCCACGGCAGCGAAGTGCTGCTTACCGGCAAACCAAACTGTGTCATTAAACCACCGTTCGGGTGGTCGCTTTGCAGCGTCGCCAGATCGCTCGCTGAGGCGGTGCTCATCTGATCGCACTGTACTAAATACGCCATGTTCGTTGTTGAGTACCAAACTTCTCCGTCCCCGGTCAGCGAGTATGCTGTCGTGTTGCTTGTCGACGAGAGCTCTGCTCGCAGCAGCGGACGTTTAAATTCAACGTTTTTACTGTTGGTAAACGTCTCGGGCATATGACCCCAATATTTCGCGATGCTAGTATCCGGGCTAGTAATTACCGTGAAAATGGCATTTTTACTGTCCGTTACCTTACTGTCATCCGCCAGCGTCGCACTAATGGTTGTTTGCAGACCAGTAGTGCTATCCTGCGTAATGTTAAACGTCATGAGTCCTTGGGCATCTGTCTGTACATAAAGGTATTTTTCTTTAGTATCCAGCAGTGTGCTGACCTGGCCTGAAGAAATATCACTCAGTGTGATATCGTCTGCGTTGTTAGTGGTATAAATCACGTTCGCACGGGTTTTGGCATCACTACGGGTAATCTTCACCAACGCATTGCTCACCGGTAGTCCGGTTGTATCGGTAACCATAACAGTCGCGGCAATCTTCTCGCCTTTTTTCGCTTTCGCGATGCCTGTCGTTTCATCTTCATTGGCAAGCGTCAGCGTTAGCTTGCTGGCAAGCTGGCGCGGTGAGGCAAGACAGGTTTGCATGTAATAGGTTGATGTACTGGTTGTGGATTTAATATCCGCAGCACTCAATAGATTGACTGCCGCATACTGTAACTGGCTAGCGTCCTCAGACAACACAGAATCACCAGACCACCAGTACTGACTATCGCTGACGGCGCCGTTATTGCTCATCGGCCAACCGTTGATAGTACGCATTGCTCCGTCAGGATAGCGGGTGTACAGCGTCTGCAAATTCGCCGTGATTGGCAAATTGCTACGTCCGCAACCGTTAGTACCTTTCCAAGCCTCACTGGCGGTGAGCATTCCCCACGTTTCACCTTTATCATAACTGCCATTGACGATAGTCACCGTTTTACCCGGTGTAGCGCTAAACTCGCTCGACAACAGTGGGCGTTTATACACCAACCCTGCACTGTCAGTCACCGTTTCGGCCATATGCCCCCAATAGTTGGCTTTTGCCGTATCCGGGCTGGTCACTACGGTAAAAATCGCTGATAAAGACTGACTGGTGTTGGTGATATTCTCAATCGATGCCTGTAATGGCGTACTGAATCCCGCGCCACCGTCTTGGTTAATATTCAGCGTAACCGTCCCATCGTCACCGGTGGCCGTGTAGTACTCAACGCCGCTATCAATGCCAGTGCCCTGGTTAATCTGAATAGCTGCGGCTTCAGTCGTGTTAACGTCCTGATTACTGCGCCCCACGCTGTCACCGCGTGTAAAGATAACCGGCGTATTGCCCACCGGATTACCGCTGTCGTCGAGGGTGGTAATAACAATCGGGATGGTTTCACCTACTTTCGCTTTGGCGAAGCCGTCACTCTCTTTATAGAGCGTTGAGGTCAACGTCAGATGCGTTGCCGTAGAATGCGCACTCTGCAAACAGGAGAAATAGAGCTTTTCGCTCCACAATTGCGACGTGATGCCGTTATCGCGCAGGTTGAGCGATTTAACATAGCGATTATCCGTTGCGCGGCTGAGATCGGCGGTGCTGTTTTGGTAGTTTTTTCCATCCAGCGGCCAGCCCTGCTGTGTATTCATCGCTCCGCTCGGCCACCCCGAATACAGCGACTGCAGGTCTGCCAGTGTCGGAACATAAGCCGCACCACAAGCAGTAGAAATCGAGTGGAAATCTACGGTTCCCCAGGCTTCATTATTTTCAGTTACGCTACCTGCGGTAACGCCGCTGGCAATTTCAGCCAACAACAGTGGACGCTCAAATACTGCACCGTTCGCCGCCGTGACGGTTTCCGGCATATGCCCCCACATAGCGGCTTTATCGCTATCCGGGCTGGATACCACGGTGAAGATGGTGTCCAGACTGTCGCTCACACTGGCGTTGTCATACAACGTGGCGGTTATCGCGACTTTGGTGCCATGGGTATCCGGACGGGTAACGCTAACCGTTTTGCTACCATCATCGCCAGTAATGCCGCCAATTTTTGTCACCGTATCATTCAGTGATTCACCATCAATCACCACGGGTGACACAATACCATCACCGCTACCGGCAATATGTTTGCTACCCTGGCGCGTATATCCATCGCCGCGACTCAACACAAACGGCACGCCAGGTAACGGATTACCGCTGGCATCTTTTACCGTCACCTTAAGCGCCAGCGTATCGCCCTTTTTCACCTTCGTCGCCTGCACAACATCGCTCCACTGCGCAGGGGTTACCGCCTCAATGGTAATAGTGGAGGCAACGGGGTTATCACTGGCAAGACAGCTGGTATAGACAGAGGCGTTACCGCCGGTACTTTCTGCGCCACTGGCTAGCGACATCATTTTCCACGTGGTCTCACTGGCAAACGTCGCCGACCAGTATGATTGAGCCACCGGCCAGCCTTGGACATTGTGCATAGCTCCACTTCTGTTGGCGTTATACAGCGCACTGAGTTGATCGGCGCGAGGCAAGCGGTTTACCGCACATCCACCAGCCCCGGTACTGCCCGCCGCATCGGTATGCGTGATGCGCGCCCACGTTTCGTTATCTTCCTCCTGAGTTCGCGTTGCAGTGACCTCTGTTGCCAGCTTAGGCCGCTCAAATGTCAGGCCATCTGCGGTCACCGTATCCGCCATGTGGCCCCACATTTCCGCATTTGCCGTGTCCGGACTGGTCGGTACCGTAAACTTCACACTGCGCGCTATCGGCGTTGTGATAAGCGAATTGACGGGGACAATGCTCAGTTGAGTCAGTAACCCAACTCCCTGCGGTTGCTCGATGATAAGCGTCGCGTTACCGCTGTCATCAGTCATTCCCTGATACATCATAGAGGCCTGAGATGAGCCAAAAGACTCGCCGCCCATCACCAACGTACCATCAGTTGCATCGATATAACCTGCAGTCAGTCCGCTACGGTTTTTACCGTGTGCCATCGTGACGGTAAACGCCGCATTAGGGACAACCAGCCCGTTCAGCGCATTGACCGAGTGCACCGTCATGGTTATCTGCTCACCCACCTTCGCCACCGCCTGACGTAGATTGGCATCACCATTCATCGACACGTCTAGCTGTGTAACCAGTTCGTTGCCAGAGCAGCTGAGATAGTTGGGCTCTGTACCGCTAAACATCGCATCGGTGCCGTTCGCGAGATTGACGTGCGCAGTCTGAGTACCGTCGGTATCAGCGGAAATATAGCTATGGCTGGCAGTTGGCCAACCATAATTGGTCAGCATGGCGTTGCCAGAGTGGGCCGAATAGAGCGCATCCAGAATCACCTGCCCCGGCACTTGCCCCACACCACACTGTGCGGTCGCCGCAGTGACGGAATTAAAAGTCGCCCAGTCCTCATGATTCTCAACGGTTGAACTGGTATTTGCCGTTGCCTCACCCGCTAGCAGTGGTCGTTTGTAGATATTACCCGCCTCAACAACGCCCTGCATATGACCCCACATGCGTGCCTGCGTAACATCCGGACTCGTTACTACAGTAAAGATGACGTTAGCCGTGGATTCGGTGCCATCCGCCAGTACCACACGCAGCGGTGTCAGAACGCCTGCACCGTTGTTCTGCGTTAACTCCAACGACAACTGGCCGTTGGCGTCGGTAATACCATGGTAATGATTCGGCGTACCGGAACCTTCAATGCCCACCAGCACCGGATTGTCATCCCAACCGTATTTAGCCCCTTCAGCCTGAGCCTCGGTATTGGTTTGCCCCTTACGGTTCTGCTCATCACCGACAAACAGATCAAAATAGCGATAAGGCAGTGCTGAACCGGTCTCTTTATCGGTAATGGTGATCCTCATACTGATAGAGTCCCCCACCGGCACCTTTGCAGCATTCAGACTGCTATCCATATTATCCAGCGTCAACGTCAACGCAGGCGTCACGTCCGGCGAGGCTTTATCGACACAGCTCACCACCGATGTTGTCGTATCGGGTTCTTCAACAACACGACGGCTGAACATATTGACACCTAAGTGATTCGTCGCCAGCGTCCCTGCCGACGATGACCAATACTCATTGGTACCCGCCACCGGCCAACCCAACTGGTTCGCCAGATCGCCGCGAGCAATTTTCAACCCCATTAACTGACGCGCATCGGGTAAAATGTCACAGTGTTCATCGGCACCACTCCAGTTAAATAGCGCCCAGGTCTCGTTATTTGCACTCACGGTCCCGCTTGTACCTTCTGCTTCTGCCGCCAGCTTCGGTCGAGTGAAGGTATAGGTTTCACCTTCCACATCCGCGCTGGAGGTTTCCGCCATATGCCCCCACATATTGGCATTGGTGCTATCCGGGCTGGTTAGTGTGGTGAAAATCACATCAACGCTAGCTTTCAACGTGGAGGCATTGGCCGGAGAAACCGTCAGCGGAGTTTTGACGCCAGGGCCATTCGCCTGCGTGATTACAACGCTGGCGTTACCATTAGCATCAGTGGTGCCGTGATATTCCGTTGTCGTGGTGGTCAGTTCGGTGTCGCCAACATGCACGGGTGCTGTATTATTCACGGTATTCTGGCGGTTCAGTGAATCGCCACGGGTGATTACAAATGCCGTATTACCTACAGCATTACCCTGACAGTCATGCGTGGTGACCGTCAGGGTAATGCTCCCGCCCACATTCACCTTTGCAGCTTTCAGCGTTTCGTTGTAATTATCCGCCGTTACCTTCACTGGATCGCCAGCCGCGGCGGTAATCGTTACCGGAATCTTCTGCTCTAGCAGGGTGGTGGCATTGCTGAAGGGGGTACCCGTGATCGTTTGCAGATATAAAACAGCCGGCGTGGATGAATCATCGTTCTCAATTTTCGGCCAGATTACATAGTTTTTCCCGGCCATATTCTGCGCACAGAATGTTTGATTGGCGACAGGCTGCGGATTGAGTGGCTCATCCGGAGTCGCAGCATCTGCCCAGGTTAGGGCAACGTTCGGCGTTTTCTCTTCCCAACGAACGGGCGGTACCGCAAAAATATCGCCTTCGGTATCCAGAGGATTAACGAGCTGCAGCGCGCTAGCCGTATCGTCGGTGTTGAAGTCACGCGGCATAGCACTAAAATTAATGGTGTTGGTTTCATCTGACTTGAGCTGAATACTGCCCTGATAGACAGGGATCGTGACACCGTCGGCCAGCGGCACAGTACCGTTGATTGCATCGGTTGAGGTGTTCACTTCCTGCCAGGTACCGCTTTTCAACGCACCGGACACTGGCGCAGAAAAACTGCTGAACATTAACAGCATGATCAATAAAAAGTGGGAAATCCCTTCCCTGCGCAGACTGCCATCCATAAGCTATATCCACCTGTATTTGCTCTGTATTCAACATCTTTTGCTTAACCGTTAGCTAAGCAAAAGACGCGGAAAAGACCATCCCTTTGCAGGGATGGTCGGGTAAGTATTATTTGCGTTGATAATCGATAGACAGTCCGTAACCCTGCACGCCATCGTTGCCAAGGGTAACACCACCGCTTTCGCCGTTGTCGAAGGCACTCTTCGCTTCGGCATTGGTAACCGGAACCACCAGATCGGTGTTGTTATAGGTACTGCTGACAAGACCGCCCGCCGCGCCCAGTTGCTTACTGTTGCCGGTAAATTTCCAGCGGTAGTTGTAATCGCTGGTAACGTCTTCACCGGTATCGTAGGTGCCGTTACTGTTTTTATCTTTCCACAGCAGAACTTTATAGGTGGTATTGGTTTTAAGCGTAGTCGCCGTACCCAACAGGTTAGTCGTCGAACCTGACTCGTAAACCACCACTTTCACGTTTTCATCAACCACTGGACCTTCCGGAATATCATCATCGTCCGCACCGCCGCCCGCGTTGGTAGAAAGGTCACCGAGCAGCAGTACGGTGGCAGCGTTGGGATCCCCGGTGGTAGTGGTTGGTGTCATTTTGATACCGAGATAATAGTCGGCATCATCGGCCTGAATGGTGTAGCTATCCTGCCCGGTTGTTCCGCTAATCTCTGCCGCATCCGAACCATCCTGGTTCTTAGAACGCACCCAAACCATTGTCGCTTTGGTGGCGGTATTGTTGGCGTCAAGGTCACCTTCCGTATCGCCAATCGCCCAGTTGAGCGTCACCTTATCGCCCACGTGGAACTGCTTGTCACCTTCGCTGATGACCGTACGACTAGCGCGTTCGACAGTGACCGTCACATGATCTTTGTCGGTATCTGTAGTTTTATCTGCCGCGCGAGTGATCCACGGTACCGTCCCCTGAATCGTCCCCGTGCTGTCGGAAACAATCTGCCATTGTCCACTCTTAAGATTGCCATTTGCCGCCATAGCCGGAACGGAACAATATCCTGCGACTACCAGTGCCAGAGCGACCTTAGTTAGTCGACGTTTTACGATTTGCTGCATTAAGACTCTCCTTTTCTTTATGTTTCAGCGATTGGCCGCTCAGCCACTACGCTGTGCTATTTCTGGCTATACGAAACCCGTATGCCGTATCCCTGAACGCCATCCTGGACATTCGCGCCAAATTTCTGCGCGGCCTCTTTGTTGGTTGCAGGAAGAACTAGATCTTCATTGGTGGTATTTGACTCGGCGCCGGTATGCCCATGCGTGCTCTGCCCAGTGAACTCCCACTGGTAGTCATACTGCGCCATTTCTTCTTCCGTCAGCTGCTCTGACATCTGGAATACGCTATCGCTGTTGGCATCACGCCAAAGCACGAAGCGGTAGGTATTATTGAGCGTGGGGTGTTGTTGTTCTTTGCCCATCAAATTGACCGGCTGTGCGGCTTTTACTTGATAGATGATACCGCTGACACCACCGGAGTCACTTCCCAGGAAGGTAACGTCAACATAGTTACTGTCGCCATAAACATCCGTATTTGCTTTCCAGCGGTAGGTTCCCGGCAACGTACTCGACAACGTAACCGTACCCGCCGTTTTGTCTCGATTAGCGATAAATACACAGGGGTTTTCTACAGTACACGCCGTCGTCGACAGCGCGACTTTTTTATCATTGCTGTCGTACAGCTCAGGGGTCATTACGTCATCAACCAGCTCGTTGCCATTACGGTCGGTGGTATCACCATTCGAATCGGTTAACAGCACGTCCAGCACCACGCCATCAGCACCATCAGCCTGTGCACTGGCAGCGTGGCTGTGATCGGTACGATCGGCATCAGCGATATTATCGACAACCAGCTCAATCCGGCGGTCCTGCTGCACGGTAATTTCCGCAATGCCCGAGTTCTGTTTGTTCCCCTTATCATCTTCCAGGGTGATGCGGACTTTCCAGGTATTCAACGTCGTGCGTTCTTCTTCTGTGCTGGCATTGATCCACGCTGGTAGCACCAAATTCCAGCGGTTATTGTTACCTTCTGTGAGCATGTTCGCTTTTACCACCGGCATCACCAGCGTGCGGTTGGCGTTGTTTTTCGCCTGCCATGAGGCTGTAATAATTTTATAGCGATGGTTAATGAGCGCGTTGATCGTCCATTTACATTTCTCCAGGCCAATACCGGCTTCCGGTTTGTCCTGAATGACGCATTCTGGGTTTTCGTTGGTTTCATCGGCTTTCAACCACAGAGTGACATCCAGCGGATCCTTTTCGCGGTATTCCAGAACGATAAAGTTATTACGATCGACAAAATCGGTGCGGCTTCCAGCCAACGAGTGTTGGGTTTTCACATTTTCGGGATCAAGCTGTGCTGCCAGCGGGGTACCAAACTGGTAGGTCATTGATGCCGTTACGCTTAAGTCAGTATTGTCTCCCGTACCAGCCTTATAATCTGCCGCCAGCGTAAGTAAAGGAACCGGTGTGTAACTCATTCCAACGGTCACAGCGTGCGGATTTTTTTGCAGGTTATCTGTCCCGAACAGCGCGACCTCATCACCATAATACTGCTCATAAATCAGTTTGCCGCCAAGCTGCGGATAGAATGGTAGCCACGCCTCTGTCCGCACGTCCCAGCCTTGAGCCGGACGTTCTTCGTAAAACTCAAAATCTTCGGAATCTTTCCAGTCCGACAGAGGATGGTAATAGTTTCCGGAAAAACGCAGAAAATCGGTCCACGCCTCGCCACCTAAACCCAGACGGCGGTGACCACGCGTAAAGTCGTAGTCATAAAACACGTTGCTCCCCAGCAACCACGCCCCTACATTCTGACGCACGCCGAACCCCACGTTACCAATGGTACGATCTTCTTTTCGCTGGGCTGAAAACTGACTAAAAAACAATGTGCTTTGGGTATCGTACCAGGGAACAAAATAATCCAGCGAACTACCTTCCAGATCCCCCCCTTCACCAATTGCCAGGTTGGTACGCACTTTGCCATAGGGCGACATTAATGATTCAATTCCAGATTGTGCAGACGAAGTCATTTGCCCCTGAAAATAGCTACGGGCCTGAGATTCAAGCGCTTCTGGTGTTAGATTATCAAACCCTTGCGTGGCAGAATTAATAAAATAGTCAGCGCTTTTTTCTGTATATGATTTTCCGAGATTCTCTTGTTCTTTTTTTTGCGCTGAGTCACTGGCTAAATCAGGTAATGAGGTTTCACTCACTTTTTCAGCTACTGGAGATACACTGGTGCCTGAGGCTGAAACAACGCCACCATAAAGTAACACGAGTATGAGAATGCGCATCCATTGCGCCATACGACAACCATCCTTGAGTTTATCGCAATAACTAAAATATAATATTGTTTTATATCGAGAAATTCACTCCGGCTTACAATGTAAATATCAATTCATTACGCGAATGAATATATAAACATTCTAAATATTGCCTACTATCGATAATATCAGACATAAAAATAAGTAGGCAAATTAGAAACTCTAAATTTACTTTTAATTATTATTAATGAAAAACTCGACGCGTTTCTTTGAAATAAGTCCATGCCCATGCGGACAAAAGTAGTCCACAGCACCGCAGGCTTTTAATATCTGGAGTTGCTGATGACACTCCGGACAACGCGCTTCAAGCTGAATATCTTTATGACAGTTTTCGCAGTGCGCCGCTCCGTTTTGTGGCTCTACTGGTGTATGACAATCTGGGCAAGTAACCGACATGATAACTCCTTGGGATAATTTTCACTGTCTGGATTTTAACACGATTCACCGAATGAATGAGACCGACGCCGATGCGGACACCTCAAATGGTGCAAAGATGCGGTAGTGATAAACAGGGGATGGTGTGGTATGGGCTGGATTGCCGGGGCATAACGCCACCCCGGCGAAATGGAGAGATTACTTCGCGTTAGCTGCCGGTTTAGTCTGGGTATTTTCCAGCATACGGCGGATCGGAACAATGAGGACGATCAGGACCGCGGCGCAGATAAGCAGCGCAATGGAGCAACGCGCAAACAGGTCTGGCAGCATATCCAACTGGTCAGCCTTCACGTGACCACCAATCAGGCCTGCGGCCAGGTTACCCAGCGCGCTTGCACAGAACCACAGCCCCATCATCTGACCACGCATTCTTTCTGGCGCCAGCAGCGTCATGGTCGCCAGACCAATTGGGCTCAGGCACAGTTCGCCGAGCGTCAGCATCAGGATACTGCCCACCAGCCAGAATGGAGAAACGCCCGCGCCGCCATTTGTCAGCACGTCCTGCGCCGCCAGCATCATTATGCCAAAGCCTGCCGCCGCACAGAGAATGCCGATAACAAACTTGGTGATACTGCTTGGGCGAATGTTCATGCTCGCAAGTTTAGGCCACGCCCAACTGAATACCGGCGCCAGCAGAATGATAAACAGGGCGTTAATCGACTGGAACCACACGGCCGGGATTTCAAAGTCCCCGATCATACGGTTAGTGTAGTCGTTGGCAAACAGATTAAACGAAGTCGGTTTCTGCTCAAACGCAGACCAGAAGAACGCCGCAGAAACCAGCAAGATAAAGCAGACCAGCAGTCTCGCGCGCTCTTTACGGTTCAGGCCCGCAAAGACAAACAGGTAGATGAAGTAACAGGCGACGGATGCCGCAATCACGTACACCAGCATGCTGGCTACCGCAACCGGGTTAATCACAATCACACCCTGCGCAATCAGCGTAACAACGACGGCCACACCCGCAGCCAGCGCGAGTAACCACGCACCGACACCGTTTTTCTTCGCTACCGGGTTGTTCCAGGTGGAGTCCAGCCCCACTTCGCTATCGTAACGTTTCATCGCCGGTACGGCAAAGATACGGAAGATAATTAAAGCTACCAGCATCCCGATACCGCCAATACCAAAACCCCAGTGCCAGCCATGCGTTTTAATCAGCCAGCCGGAGATCAACGGTGCTATGAATGAACCGATGTTGATACCCATATAGAACAGCGAGAAACCGCCATCACGGCGCGCATCGCCTTTTTTATACAGCGTACCGACCATGACCGAAATACAGGTCTTAAACAGACCAGAACCCAGCACGATGAACATCAGGCCGATAAAGAACAGGTTGTTACCCATGATGGCAGAGAGCGCAATCGACAGGTGGCCGAGCGCAATCAGAATAGAGCCATACCACACCGCTTTCTGCTGGCCGAGCCAGTTATCCGCCAGCCAGCCCCCCGGCAGTGCAGCGAGATACATGGTACCGGCAAAGATACCGACAATCGCAGAGGCATTTTCACGCGCCAGCCCCATTCCACCGTCATAAACGGTGGCCGCCATAAATAAGATCAGTAACGGACGGATGCCGTAAAACGAAAAACGCTCCCACATCTCCGTGAAAAATAGCGAGCCTAGCGGATAGGGATGGCCGAAGAACGTTCGGCTTTCTTGTGGTTGAGTAGACGGTTGCATAATTCTCCTGAAAAGATATGTGTTGTGCGAGTAAACACCACGCTGTACGCCGGCCAGTTATGTATCTGGTCGATTTTTTTACAGGTAGCGAAAAGTTAATTAGCCATTTGAGGGTCTGGAGCCAGTTTTGTCTAGTACCAACCCCTGCACTTTAAGATGAAAATTCGACAATTGTCTACTTTCTTAGATTTAAACTTGGTCAAAAAAGAATAGTCATTGACATTATACAGACACACAGGACTATAAACAGACGAAAAAAACCCGCGACAAGCGCGGGTTTTCATAATCAGCAAGGGTTACTTACTTTTTTTAATATGTTGAATCAAACGCTTACGCTTGCGCATTTGTGTTGGCGTCAACGTATTACGCTTATTCGCATACGGGTTTTCCCCTTCTTTGAACTGAATACGGATCGGCGTACCCATCACTTCCAGCGACTTACGGAAGTAGTTCATAAGATAACGTTTGTAGGAATCAGGCAGGTCTTTAACCTGGTTGCCGTGAATCACCACAATTGGTGGGTTATAGCCACCAGCATGCGCATATTTCAACTTCACACGACGACCGCGCACCAGCGGCGGCTGGTGATCTTCTGTCGCCATGGTCATGATGCGGGTCAGCATCGCGGTACTGACGCGGCGGGTTGAGCTGTCATACGCTTCACGCACTGACTCAAACAGATTACCCACACCACTGCCGTGCAGCGCAGAGATAAAGTGCACGCGGGCAAAATCGATAAAGCCCAGACGGAAGTCCAGCGTCTCTTTAACCTGCTCTTTCACTTCCTGGGTCAGGCCGTCCCACTTGTTGACGACGATGACAAGTGAGCGCCCACTATTGAGAATAAAGCCCAGTAGCGACAGATCCTGATCGGAAATACCCTCGCGGGCATCAATCACCAGCATCACCACGTTGGCGTCTTCAATCGCCTGCAGCGTCTTGATAACGGAGAATTTTTCTACCGCTTCGGTAATTTTTCCGCGCTTACGCACGCCTGCAGTGTCGATCAGCACATATTCGCGACCGTCACGTTCCATCGGGATATAAATACTGTCACGCGTGGTTCCCGGCATATCGTAAACCACCACGCGGTCTTCGCCGAGAATACGGTTAGTGAGTGTGGACTTACCGACGTTCGGACGCCCGACAATCGCCAGTTTGATTGGCAGATCCTGCGGATTGAAGTCGTCTTCAGGCTCTTCTTCACCGTTTTCTTCGGCTTCCAGCTTCGCCCAGTATTCCGCGTCTTCATCCACTTCTTCCTGCGGCGCTACGTCATCCATCCACGGCAGCAGAACGTGCTCCAGCAGGCTGAGAACACCACGACCGTGAGAAGCTGCGATCGGGTGAATTTCACCTAACCCCAGCGAATAAAAATCAACCACCGCCTGATCCGGATCGAGTCCGTCAGTTTTGTTGGCGACCAGGAAAGTCGGTTTTTGGCGCGAACGCAGATGTTTGGCGATGGCTTCATCTGCCGGCATCAGGCCAGCACGCGCATCAACCATGAACAGCACAACATCCGCTTCTTCGATGGCTAGCAGCGACTGTGCAGCCATGCGGGTTTCGACCCCGTCTTCGGTGCCATCAATACCGCCGGTATCAACACAGATAAACTCGCGTCCTTCAATCTCAGCACGACCGTACTTACGGTCACGAGTCAGACCCGGGAAATCCGCAACCAGCGCATCTCGGGTGCGAGTTAGACGGTTAAATAACGTGGATTTGCCAACGTTAGGGCGCCCGACAAGCGCGACCACAGGTACCATGTTTAAAGCCTCATTTAAAAAATCATCAGACAACGGACGTATTTTTACGCCATTGTTAAAAACAGGAAAACGGCCCCTGCACCAGGAGCCGTTTTTCAAAGCGAGCGGCAGGACGATTAACGCGTAATGGAATACAGCGTACCGTCTTTCGCCTGGATCAGCAGTTTACCATCAGCCGATACTGGCTCGGTCAGGAAACCGGAGCTGTCGACTTTCTGCTGGGCCACAAAGCGGCCATCATCAATGTTAATCCAGTGCAGATAGCCTTCGCTATCGCCAACAACCAGATTGCCATTATACAGCGCCGGAGACGTCAGCAGACGGTGAAGCAGATCGCTCTGCGTCCACAGCGTTACGCCGCCGTCAGTGGTTAACGCCAGCACGCGGTCATTCTGATCTACCAGATAGATACGGTTGCCATCGACGATGAAATCATTCACCGAGCCGAGTTCACGTTTCCACATAACCTGGCCGCTGCGCAGATCCAGCGCCGTCAGGTTACCATTATAAGCCAGGGCGTACACAACGCCATTAACGATAACCGGCGTGGTGTCAACATCACTCAGACGATCGATTTCTGTTGGACCGGTCGCCTGAGAAATACGTTGCTGCCAAATCATCTGGCCCTGTTGCATCAGCACGGCGCTCACGCGACCGTTATCACCGCCGACAATCGCCGCACCAAAAGCGCTAGCCGGGGCTGATTCGCCGCGTAACGAAAGCGATGGCATATCCAGGTTGACGGTCCATTTGACGGCACCGTCAGCTTCGTTTAACGCCTGCAGTTGACCGTTGCTGGTGTGAATCAATACCACACCATCACTCACCACCGGGCGAGACAGCGCTTCACCGGCAACACGAGTCTGCCAGGCAATAGTACCGTCGCTGGTATTAAGCGCATAAACCTGGGCTTTTTCGCTGCCGATATAGACGTGACCACCGGAAACCGTCACACCACCAGAAAGCTGTGCAGAGACTCTAGAGAACCAGCCGTCTTTTTCCGCCAGATTGACGGACCAGACTTCTTTGCCATCATCCGCGTTCAGAGCTTTAACGACGCCTGTACGATCCGCCGCATAGACAACGTTATCTGCCAGCGCAGGATGAAGATTGGAATAGAAATCACCAATACCGTTACCTACAGACGTGCTCCAGGCTGTAGACGGAGTAAACTGGTTTTCAACCACCGGTAATGGGGACATCTTAACGACATCTTCTTCGCCACCAAACAGTGAACAGCCGCTTAATAGGGTAACGGAAAGCAGCCCTGGCAGAAGTAATTTACGCAATTGCATCGGGTCCCTCTCAGATGGACAAATTATTGATTTTCATCTGCATCATTTCGCTCAGAGCAGGAGAGGCTTCGCTTTTTACACCCGCTTCCCATGCGCTACGCGCGCCTTGTTTATCGCCTTTGCTCAGCAACGCTTCGCCACGCAGATCGGCGACAATGGCCGCCCACCCTTCACCTTTAATGGTATCGAGCGTTTTCAGCGCGGTATCCGCTTGTTTAAGCTGAACTTGCACACGCGCAAGACGCAGATTAATCACCGCTTTGAGATTCTCATCGCTGGTCGCCGCCAGTCCTTGTTGCAACTGGGTAGCGGCTTTCTCAAGTTCGTTTTGATCAACAAACTGCTGCGCCAGTTCCATCGACGCTAACGCGCCGTAGGTATTTTTGTTCTCTGCGGCAAATTTCTCTGCGGCAGGAATGCTGTCCTGCTTACCCGCACTGACCGCAGTCACTGTATTTTGATACGCCAGAGAAGCAGAGCGTGTGGACTCCGTCTGATGGCTGGTCCAGTAACGCCAGCCAACCAGTGCGCCAACCCCTAAAATAACCCCAACCACCAGCGCTTTGCCATTTTCGGCAAAGAAGCGTTTTACCGCATCAACCTGGTCGTTTTCGTTCTCGTAAATTTCCACGCTGTCCTTCTCCTTAGCAAGTCAAAGTGCGCAAATGCGCGGCAACGCTATCCTGCGCTACTGCCGTTTGCTCACCAGTGCGCAAATCCTTCACTACAACAGTACCGTCAGCCACTTCGGACTCACCCAGTACCAGTGCAACGCGAGCGCCCCACTTATCGGCGCGAGCAAACTGTTTCTTAAAGTTGCCGCCACCGTGGTTTGTCATCAGTTTTACGCCCGGAACTTCATCGCGCAGACGTTCAGCCAGCGCCATTGCCGCCGACTGCGTATCTGTGCCTGAAGCGATCAGGTATATATCGACAACAGGAGAAGCAATAAATTCCGGATTAACTGCCTGAACTAACAAAACAAGTCGTTCCAGACCCATCGCGAAGCCAACCGCTGGCGTAGCACGACCGCCAAGTTGCTCGACCAGACCGTCATAACGACCACCCGCACACACGGTACCCTGCGAGCCCAGGCTGCTGGTGACCCACTCAAATACGGTACGGTTGTAGTAGTCGAGACCACGAACCAGTCGTTGGTTAACGGTGTAAGCAATACCTGCTGACTCCAGCAGCGTACACAGACCGGCGAAATGCGCGCGTGAATCCTCATCCAGGTAGTCGCCCAGAGCCGGAGCGTCGTTGAGCAGAGCCTGCACTTCCGGATTTTTGGAATCGAGTACACGCAACGGGTTGGTATACATGCGACGCTTGCAGTCTTCGTCCAGTTTGTCTTTATGCTGTTCCAGGTACGCCACCAATGCATCTCGGTAGTTAGCACGGGCTTCCAGAGAACCGATGGAGTTCAGTTCAAGGCTAACATGCTGAGAAATACCCAGTGCACGCCACCAGCGGGCGGTCAGCATAATCAGCTCAGCATCAATGTCCGGGCCTTGCAGGCCAAACACTTCGACACCCAGCTGATGGAATTGGCGATAGCGACCTTTTTGCGGGCGCTCGTGGCGGAACATCGGTCCGATATACCACAGACGCTGTTCCTGATTGTACAGGAGACCATGTTCGATGCCGGCACGTACGCAGCCAGCCGTTCCTTCAGGACGCAAAGTCAGGCTATCGCCATTACGGTCCTCAAAGGTGTACATCTCTTTTTCAACCACGTCGGTCACTTCACCGATCGCGCGTTTGAATAACGGGGTCTGCTCTACAATCGGCAAGCGGATTTCACTGTAACCGTAGCTGCCGAGCACGTTTTTAAGAGTGCCTTCAATGCGCTGCCAGATGGCGGTTTCGCCAGGCAGATAATCGTTCATGCCGCGAATGGCTTGAATGTTTTTTGCCACGTTTATTCTCTTTATGGATATAAAAATGAACCCTCAGCGCTAACCCGAACAATGCGGGCGCCATGCGGGTTCAATCATACACGGGAAGCACGCCGCTTCCCATCACGTTGTTATTTTTCAACCTGCTGCACGTCAATTCGACGCGCTTCGTCCAGGATGCTGGCTTTGGCACGAATACGGGCTTCTAGCTGGGTAATCATATCGTCGTTATCGATACGATCCTTACGTACACCGTCTTCATACAGGCCGCTTTTCTTGTTGCCACCCGTCACGCCGAGCGTGGAAACCAACGCTTCACCAGGACCGTTTACCACACAGCCGATGATCGAAACGTCCATTGGCGTGATGATGTCTTCCAGACGTTGCTCCAGCGCGTTAACCGTGCCGATGACGTCAAACTCCTGACGAGAACAGGTTGGGCAGGCGATAAAGTTGATCCCGCGCGCGCGAATGCGCAGCGATTTCAGAATATCGAAGCCTACTTTGATCTCTTCTACCGGATCGGCCGCCAGAGAAACGCGCAGCGTATCGCCGATCCCTTCTGACAACAGCAAACCCAAGCCAATCGCGGACTTCACCGATCCGCTGCGTGCGCCACCGGCTTCGGTGATCCCCAGATGCAGCGGCTGATCGATCTGTTTGGCTAACAGACGATAAGATTCAACGGCAAGGAACACATCAGAGGCTTTAACGCTCACTTTGAACTGGTCGAAGTTCAGACGATCGAGATGATCCACATGACGCATAGCTGATTCCAGCAGCGCCTGCGGCGTGGGTTCGCCGTATTTTTCCTGCAGATCTTTTTCCAACGATCCGGCGTTAACGCCGATGCGGATAGGAATGTTGTTATCGCGAGCGCAGTCCACCACCATGCGAATACGCTCTTCATTACCGATATTGCCTGGGTTGATACGCAGACAGTCGACGCCGTATTCCGCTACTTTCAGCGCGATACGGTAGTCAAAGTGAATATCGGCAACCAGCGGGACTGTGACTTGCTGTTTGATAAGCTTGAACGCTTCTGCAGCATCCATTGTCGGTACAGAGACTCGGACAATGTCAGCCCCAACGCGTTCCAGCGCTTTGATTTGATTGACCGTCGCCGCCACATCCGTGGTTCGCGTATTGGTCATAGACTGTACGGCGATGGGCGCACCATCACCAATCGGCACATTCCCAACGTAAATGCGTGTCGATTTTCTACGTTGAATTGGAGCCTGATTATGCATTAAAAAATCTCCCGCATTGCCGTCTGTTACTGAGCCGCTGGTTGTTCGGCATTTACGGTCAGACGCGCAACCTGGTTAGTTCTGATAAAACGACTCAGGTCGACAGGTTTACCCTGGAACTGAATCTGCACTGCTGCCGGTGCACCAATTTTCAGTTTGTACGGTGCCTGGCCGACAAGATTTAACGTGCCATCTTTACGCTGCATACCGCTAAACAGTTTTTTACCGGTCGCATCACTGACTTCCAGCCAGCAGTCGGCGGTAAAATTCATCACCAGCGCGTTAGGATCGGCGGCAGGTGTTGTCACACCCGCTTGATCGGTCGGCAAAGGTGCCGCCGTAGCCGGTGAGGTTGGCGCCGTTGTCGCTGTGTCTACGTTGGCCTGAGACGGTGCCACTACCGCATTCTGTTGCGCATCTGCAGCAGCTGCAGGCACTGTGGCAGCGTCAGGTGCTGACGCTGCGTCTGCCACCGCGCCATCATCCGGCGCGGGGGGAGTCATATCCTGACTTGCCGCAGCGCTGGTATCTAACGGCACGCTCTGGGCACTGTCTTTACCCGCATTTAGCTCAGCGGAGGATTGATCGGCCATCGTGGTGATCTCTTCCTGCTGCGCTTTATGATTCTGCCACCACCAGGCGCCAGTAAGTCCAACCACGACAAACAGTACCAGCCAGGTAAAGGTCATTAACCAGCCATCACGCTTTTTGCGGCGCTTACCGAGCGAGAAACTCTGCATCGGTGCCACTTTGGCTGGGCGAATCGGAGCCTGTTTTTCCAGCCCTGGCAACAGTTCTTCTTCAGGAATATGCACCAAACGCGCATAGGAACGGATATACCCGCGCAGAAACGTTGAAGCGAGATCGGCTGGCGCCTTATCTTCTTCAATATCGCGTACCGTGGAGACCTTCAGGCACAGTCGTTCCGCGACGGCCTGTTGGCTCAATCCGAGTTGTTCACGGGCATTGCGCAGGCGAACGCCGGTGGAGAGTGCTTCATTTTTGTCGTGCGTGGCTTCAGTATTCATTCGCTACAGCTGCGTAAATATGGGCTCTGGCGCCGGTGAGCCACAATGCTCACCCACACCGCGAAACATCTGGTCAGTTAACCTTGGTCAGACAGTATAAAACGGTCAGACTATCAATGACAAAACAGTGTAAACCTGAGGGCTAAACTCTTGTTGGGCCGCTACATACTGCCTTAAAGTCGACGAAAACGCACCGTTAATATTGACCTGACGAGTATAACAAATGACCGTATGTCACTTACATTGCACTACGGTACATTAATTATACCGTAGTGCACCAACATCAAACGGTCTTGATGTCGATAGCATCACCCTGCATGCGCTTGCGCAGAGTACGCTTGGTACGGTCAATGACGTCACCCGCCAGCTGACCGCAGGCTGCATCAATATCGTCGCCGCGTGTTTTACGCACGATGGTCGTGAAACCATAGCCCATCAACACTTTGGAGAAACGATCGATACGGCTGTTAGAACTCCGTCCGTACGGCGCGCCCGGGAACGGGTTCCATGGGATCAGGTTAATCTTACACGGCGTATCTTTCAGCAGCTCCGCCAGCTGATGCGCGTGCTCGGTACCGTCGTTAATGTGATCTAACATCACATATTCGATGGTGACGCGGCCCTGGTTGGCGTTCGACTTCGAAATGTAGCCACGTACCGACTCAAGGAACGTAGCAATATTGTACTTTTTGTTGATCGGCACGATTTCGTCACGGATTTCATCGTTCGGCGCATGCAGGGAAATCGCCAACGCAACGTCAATCATGTCGCCCAGCTTATCCAGTGCAGGGACCACGCCGGAAGTAGACAGCGTAACACGGCGTTTTGACAGCCCAAAACCGAAGTCATCAAGCATGATTTCCATCGCCGGAACCACGTTGGTCAGGTTCAACAACGGTTCGCCCATGCCCATCATGACCACGTTGGTGATAGGACGCACGCCCGTTGCCTTCACCGCACCGACGATTTTCGCCGCGCGCCAGACCTGGCCGATGATTTCCGACACCCGCAGGTTTCGGTTAAAGCCCTGTTGCGCCGTAGAGCAGAATTTACACTCTAATGCACAGCCGACCTGTGAAGACACACACAGGGTGGCGCGATCGTCTTCCGGGATATACACGGTTTCTACGCGCTGATCGCCAACGGCAATGGCCCATTTGATGGTGCCGTCAGACGAACGCTGCTCTTCCACCACTTCCGGGGCGCGAATTTCAGCGACTTCTTTCAGTTTGTTGCGCAGCACTTTGTTGATGTCAGTCATGTCATCAAAGTTGTCGCTGCAATAGTGGTACATCCATTTCATGACCTGATCGGCACGAAACGGCTTTTCGCCCATCTCTTTGAAGAATTCGCGCATCTGCTGACGGTTCAGATCCAGCAGGTTAATTTTTCCATTTTTATTTGGAACCGCAGCAATGACGACTTCAGAGGTGTTAACTAATTCAGACATAATTTTTTCCGGCCTCGTTGTTACACGTTATGGCCCGTGGAGGGTTGATAAAAAGAAACGCCCCGGCAAGCGGTCTGCTCTTCCGGGGCGTTGCATTGTACAAAGTCTGGCGCAGGGATGCCACGTTTGCACGAAGCATTAGCGAAAATAATATGTAAATGCTAATTCATCTCCAAAGGATTTCGCGTCGCAGGAAGACGGCAAGTTCGAGCATCCCCGGGAGCATAGAAAACTATGTGACCGGGGTAAACGAACGCAGCCAACGCATCGGCGACGTGAAAGACGCAGGAGATCAGCGAGTACGCGGGCAAACCTCGCCTTCGCCAAAGAAATAGGCGATTTCACGCGCCGCAGATTCGACGGAGTCGGAACCGTGGGTGCCGTTCTCGGTGAAGCTGTCAGCGTAATCTGCACGCAGCGTACCTGCCAGCGCATTCGCCGGGTTGGTTGCACCCAGCAGATCGCGGTGACGCTGAACGGCGTTTTCGCTTTCCAGAACGGAAACAACAATCGGACCAGAGGTCATGAATTCAACCAGGCCATCAAAGAACGGTTTGCCGTCGTGCTCGGCATAGAAGCCACGCGCCTGTTCAACGGTCAGGTGCAGCATTTTAGTCCCCACAATTTTGAACCCTGCTGATTCAAAGCGTGCGAAGATGCTTCCAATAACGTTTTTTGCCACCGCATTTGGTTTGATGATGGAAAAAGTACGTTCAATAGCCATGATTACCTCTGAAAAAAATGTTTTGTTGTGGTTTACCTGGCGCGGATTATAAAGAGCATCCCGGCAATTGACTATTGATGAAGGTAACATTTCTTTAAAATAAGATGAATTTCAGCAACAAATAACATCAAGCTGGTCTACTGCAAAGCAAATCTCACCGTGGCAACCTGCCCGCCGTCATCCATAACCAACAGCTGGTACTCTCCTGCGACCGTTAACCGCAGGGTCAGACTCCGCCCACGTTCTTCCAGCCGCTCACCGTTAAGAAACCACCAGCGTTCACCTGTCCCACCGCTGGTTTGTAGCGGCACGGAGACCGCTGGTGAACCGGGTAAGCGTTTCACAATCGCGCCATCGCGAACGCCTGTCAACTGCAGCGGTAAAGAAGCGTCCTGCCCCAACGGCGGGCAGGTTGCGGAAACTGGCGGTAGCCGAGCGGCTCGCCGCTCGGATGGCGGCAGCCAGGGCTCCAGCGGCAACGGCCAGACAATTAACGTCTGTTCCCGCGCTTGCGGGCAGTCTGGCGCCACGCGTTTTTCTGACGCATCTAACCAGACGGGAAAACGAATACCGTTAACCCCTTCCTGCTCGGGTAATAACAGCGTAGGCGGCTGGCTACCGTCCAGTAGCCAGGTGGCTAAACGGCGACGACAGTTACCGTCCCCGTTGGGCAAAAATTGCCCACCCGGCCAGCACACCACGCCCCGGCTGACCGACTCTGGTCGCGGGTCTTCAGGCTGGTTTGTTCCACGAGCCAGCAGCAGGTTGTTAACCTGATTCAGCAAAGGCACGGCGCTGGCAAAACCAAATTGCCCCACCACCGGCGTGCCGTCGGGTCTGCCGGTCCAGATGCCAATCACGTAACGTGAGTTAACACCAATCGCCCACGCATCGCGATAGCCGTAGCTGGTGCCCGTTTTCCACGCCAGCGGTACCACACGACTCAGGGCGTTATCCGGCAGGGGCTGCGCGTCGTCCGCCATAATCCGCCGGATAATCCACGCCGCACCAGCGGACATCAGCGGGCGTTCCAGCAGCGGGTCTTCCGGCTGCAGACGGAGCTTTCCTGCTTTTCCCTGACGGGCAAAGGCGCTGTACGCCGCGACCATATCCTCAAGCCTGGCTCCCGCGCCCCCGAGGATCAGTGACAGATTTGGCGCAGCCCCTGCCGGTAAATACAACGGTAACCCCACGTTACGCAGCCTGGCGGCAAAACGTTTCGGGCCGTAGGCTTCCAGTACCTGGACTGCCGGCAGATTCAGCGAGCGCACCAGCGCCTCGCTCATGCTTACCGGGCCATGAAAACCGCTGTCAAAATTCCCCGGACGATAATCCCCGGTACGCCGCGGTACGTCCTGCAATAATGAGGCCGGGTGAACCAGTCCGTCCTCCAACGCGAGTCCATAGACAAAGGGCTTCAGCACCGATCCCGGCGAGCGGATCGCGCTCACCATATCCACATGCCCAAAGCGGGTGTCATCATTCATATCCACCGAGCCCACCCAGCCACGTACGCGCATATCGGTATGGTCGACCACAATCATCGCCAGCGAACTGCGCGCCGGAAGCCGCCCCTTCCAGTTTTGCGCCATCTCCTCCAGTTGACGTTGCAGCCCGGCGTCCAGCGTGGTGACAATTTTGTTGCTGCTGCTTTTGTTCAGCATCATGCGTGAGAATAACGGCGCCAATTGCGGCATCTGCCTCGGTGCCAGCCAGACCGGTTCTTCGCGTGATTCCTGCGCCTGTTTTGCCGACCAGACGCCCTGCGTCGCCATGCGATCGAGCACTTTATTGCGCGCGGCTTGCGCCCGATCCGGCCAACGGTCCGGACGCAGACGGCTCGGCGCCTGCGGCAGTACAGCCAGCAACGCGGCATCGGAGTAGCTGAGTTGTGCCGGTGATTTACCCAGATACGCCCAGCTTGCGGCACCAACGCCTTGCAGCGTCCCACCAAACGGCGCGCGGTTAAGATACAGCGTCAGGATATCGCGTTTGGAGAGATGCCATTCCAATTGGAATGCACGCCAGAGTTGGCGAAACTTCCCGCCAAAAGTGCGCGGATGTGGGTCGAGCAGCCTCGCCACCTGCATGGTGAGCGTACTGCCACCGGAGACCACGCGCCCGGAGGTGAGATCCTGCCAGGCGGCGCGAAGCACAGAAAACGGATTGACGCCGGGATGTTTCCAGAACCAGCGATCTTCGTAGTTAATGAGCGCCTCAAGATAACGGGGCGAGACCTCTTCAAGAGTGACCGGATAACGCCAGATACCGTCCGCGTCGGCAAAGCGCCACAGCGGCGTCCCGTCCTGAGCCACCACCACTCGCGCAGGATTAACCTCATGCAGCGGCAACGGCCAGATTTTATCCGCCGTCCACACCGCTGCCCCTGTCAGCAACGCAGCGGCTACCAGCCAGCCGCTGCGTTTAACCCACCGATGCATCATTTACGGTCTGACAATCAGCGGGCCCTCAGCCGTGCCGGTGGCACGCCACTGCGGAACATACATCGATTCCACCTGGGGTACAGGTACCTGATACGTCCCCGGTGTGACCGCGCGCGCCAGATACACCAGCGTGACCGGTTGCCCTTCGTTGACTGCCACCGCCGCGACAAAGCGATCGTCGCGGAATTCAACGTGCTGGATATCCGCTTGCTGCATTTGATTAAGCAAATTCGCCACTTCGCTGCCGCTATCCTGCAGGCTGGCGCTACCGTTGGCCAGATTCTGGTTTTCCAGTTCCAGACCAGCAGGCAGAAGATCGACCACCAGCGCATCCGGAACATTCTGGCTGGCTCTAACCGTCAACCAGACCAGCACCAGCTCGCCGCTGCGCAGAGACGAGAGCGATTTACTCTGCCCATCGGTGCCCAGCACCTGACGTTCAATGAGCAGTACATTGCTAGCAGGCTGCGGTGAGCTTTGCGGATAGCCGCTGACGTCCAGACGCAGCCACAGCGGCAGATTACCCGTGTTGGTCACCGCCAGCGTCGCTAATTGTTCCGCATCCAGATTTCGGGTTTGCGATTTATCACCCGCCAGCGGTTGTTCAGAGAGAGAGGTCTGCGCCTGCCACGTGCCCGGCAGATCCTGCAGCGTACGGGCAGCAAGGAACAGCGCATTATTCTCCTGCGTGGAGAGCCAGCGCTGACCGAAAGCCTGCTCCGACAGCGTATTCAGCAAAGTATTTTGCACGTCGGGTTTCAGTTTATTCTCTTCCAGCAAGGCCAGCATCAGCGCGTTGTCGCGTAGCTGACTGCCGTAATCCGCCATCCACTGCTGCGTATCTCGGCGCGGCGTATTGAGTGCCAACGTCAGCGCCTGTTCACTGCGATTCGCATCGCCCATGTTTTTCAGCGCAATGCCCAATTGCAGCAGCGGCAGGCCAGAGGCGGCCTGAGCTCGACGTTCCCAGATCTCACGCAATGCGCCCAGCGGCGCTTTCTGCTGACGGGCCAGTACTAGCGCGGCATAGGCCTGTACGGCAAACCGGCTGGCTGCGGTGTCGTCGGTGTAGCGAATCGACATCATGCCCGGATCCTGTAAATAACGCAGCAGACGCGCATTGCCCCGGTTGATCACCTCGCTCGGGACGCTGTAGCCCTGTTCATTTGCCCGGACGAGGAAGTCCATGACATAGGCACTCAGCCAGTACTCTTCCGGCCCGTTCTTATCCCACAGCGCAAATCCCCCATCGTCACGCTGCATTTGCAGTAACCGGGAAATACCTATTTCAACCGCCGTGCGGCGTTTTTCATCGCTATCACCCGCTATACCCAACGCCTTCAACTGTGCGGCGTTGGTATACAACGACGGGAATAATCCGCTGGCAGTCTGCTCCAGGCAGCCGTAAGGATAGGCTTTCAATTCGCGAACATAGCGCGCCAGATTCAGCGGCGGCTTGCCGCTGAACAGCAGTTGCCCCTGCACCGTTGCCGGGGAGAAGTTGGTCAATTCCCCGTCCGGTAACTGCCAGGTTTCACCGGCTTGCAGCGCCACGCCGCTATTGAGAGTTTGCGCCGGGAACGCCGGACGCACGCCAATCTTCCACTGTTTATGTTGAACGGGGAGCGTTTCACCTGGCAGCGTCAAACCACTAATAACGGCCTGAATCTCACCATCGCCGAATCCCTCCAGTGCCCGTACCGGAATAAACAACGTGGTACGCACGCCAGGTGCCAGATCCACCGGGGCAGGGTTTTGGCCCATCAGTGACACTAAGCCGCTGGCGGTAAGCTGAATATTCAGCGTCTGCGGCCTATCTGTCAGATTGGTGACGTCCAGCGTCAGGCGCGAGGTATCACCGCCGGCCATAAAGCGTGGCATATTCAGTTCCGCGATCACCGGTGCAGCGACGATCACTTTACTCTCGCTACTGCCAAAGTCATCTGCGGTCCAGGCCTGCGCCATCACCCGCAGTTCACCGTTAAAATCGCCAATCGGCAACGTTACCGTGCCCTCACCTTTCTCGTTGAGCGTGACCGGCAGCGCCTGTTGCGCCACGATATTGACGTGATTAACCGGCGGTTTGCCGCCGCGTTTTAGCTCATCACCATCGCCACCGAAACGCAGTGCCGCCAAACGCCCTTGCCCTTCGATTACCTGGCCGTAAATATCATAAATATCCGCGCCATAGCGTTTCTGGCCAAAAAATGCCTGCCACGGATCCGGGGTAGCGTAATCGGTGATATTCAACACCCCGCTGTCTACAGCGGAGACCAGGACGTTAACCTGTTTAGGCACGTCACCATTTTTGACACTGGCTTTCACGTTAACGGTCAACGGTTGATTCGGGCGCATTTTAGCCGGATTTTCCAGCGTCAAATCCAGGCGACGATTTTCATCGCCCAGCGGCAAATGCAGTAACCCGACCGCGCGTTTTGGCGTAGCCGAGCGGGATTTGTCGCCAGGGCGGATCACCAACGCGCTAAGATAGAGGTCATGGCGGTTCCAGGTTTTGTCGACCGGAATAGAGAGATCCAGACCATTTGCAGGGACATCGATCTCTTGCCACCACAGCGGGCCTTCGCTGGATTCCACCATTGCATAGCCTTTACCGGCAGCAGGCGCGGCAATGTGCAACTTCATGGTGTCGCCAGGACGATAATTGGGTTTATCCAGCTTCAGAGTGACACGATCCGGGCGCACCGCCCCGCTGCCGTCGCTGTTATCCTGCCAGCTGTATCCGGCCCAGAAGCGCACGCTGCTCACCGTATCGTTGGGTGCTTTCACTTCCAGACGGTAAGCGCCCCACTCCACCGGGAAGCTGATCTTACCGGTTTCATCAGCGGTAAGATCCAGCGTTTGCTCGCCTTCGACCAGATCCTTTTGATCGAACTGCGACTGCCAGCCCTCTCCTTCAGACCAGTTCCAATAGTAATCCCGACGTTCGCGGATCAACCGCACCTGCAAGCCGGAAACCGCTTTTTTCTCGCCTTTTGCATCGGCATAAACAATATCAAACGCGGCGTTGCTGTCTTCATCAACGATCGGCTGATTCACCGTGGTATCGGTGCGGTAATCATAAACGGCTTTGGCTGCGAATTGCGGGCGAATACCCGGCAGGGTATCTGCAGGCCAGATAGCCTGTTCTACCCGACGGGTCACCGGACGGCCACCCGATTCCAGCAGGCTGGCCTGCAAAATGACCTGTAACGGCGAGTGAGCTTCCTGCCACTGACTGCTGGTTGTGACTTCGCCACGACCGTTTTCATCCAGCGTCAGCTGAACTTCATCCAGACTGCGGGAGAGATTCTCTTCAGCAATATTGCCAAACTGGAATCCCGGCAATGCAGACACCGCTTCACGCTGTGGTCGCAGGAATAGCTGACCTTGCAGGGCATTACCATTCGCAGGCGCACCGTACAGGTAGTAACCCACCACCGAAAACTTCACATCGTCAGCCGGTGCAATCGGCATTTTATTGGCGGTGAGGTTGAGCGCCATCCGCTCGGGCATAAAATCTTCGACATGGAAATCCCACATCCGTGAGCGGTTATCGCCGGTGTTGGCGCGAATATGCCACATACCGGTTGGCGCACTGCTGTCCAGCGGCCAGGTCAGACGGTACAGACCGTTTTCGGGCTGGCTGACCACCGTGCGTAATACCTGCCCGTCGGGCTTAACGACTTCCAGCTTCACCGGCTGATCGGGCAACGTTTTGCCATCGCTGTCGCGCAGTAATCCGTTGAGGATCACCGTTTCACCGGGACGATAGAGATCGCGCGGACCGAACATAAAGAACTGTTTGCTGTATCCCGGTGCCCCCGCGATATCAAATTCAGCCAGATCCAGCGCCGGTAATTTCAGGTCCAGCAGCGTGGTTTGCCCGTCTTTACGCGCCAGCAATATGGCGGCGTCTTTATCCGTCTCGAGCTTCACGTGTCCCTGCGCATCGCTGGTCGCCTGCGCCAGCGTCTGCCCTTTCTCATTGAGCAAGGTAACATCTATACCCTGCTGCGCAGCGCCGTTTTCCAGGCTCTGGGTAAAGACATCCAGCTGATTGTGGTAACGGTGTGCGGATACGCCAATATCGCTGAGCGTAAATAGCGTGGCAGCATTGCTGTAATTGTATTGCCCGGCCTGGTTCATCACCGCAACGTACACCCCCGCCTGCTGCAACGGCTTGATTTCGCCCAGCGGCAGCAGCAGTTTCTCACGGGTATTGCGTGCCGGATTAAGGTCAAAGCGCCCGGTATAAACCAGCTCTGCCATTTTCAGCAGGTTGTCGGATTCCCAGTT
This sequence comes from Citrobacter sp. KH_055_1, assembly GCF_057838705.1. Lineage (NCBI taxonomy): Bacteria > Pseudomonadati > Pseudomonadota > Gammaproteobacteria > Enterobacterales > Enterobacteriaceae > Citrobacter > Citrobacter sp. KH_055_1. Next base: position 1,318,658 of record NZ_CM174473.1, on the reverse strand, counting down.
AGACAATGAGTTGCGGTATTCCCACTGGCTGATAAACGCGCCAAGCGACTCCGGCTTCACGCGAAAGAAGTTCACATCCACGCTGTTGACGTTCAGCGCCATCACCGGCAGGCCTTCGATCACTTTGCCTGGCAACAGCGAGCCACGACTGGCAAATCCGACGCTCGGCTGGACATCGCGAGTGGTGATGTTTTTTTCATATTCAGTGCCAAACGTCGCCTTATTCAGCGCCAGTAAATCGCGCTCAATAGTCACCACCAGTTCGCGGTTGGGCTCCAGATGACGTAAGCGTAGCTCTTTCAGGTTGGGCGCCAATTCCCAGGCCCCGTCCACTTTGCCGCTTTTTTTATCGACAACGTGCAGTACGCGAGAAAAATCTTGCTCAGGATCGAGGGGGATGGAGAACGTCAGCACCAGCGTCGCCGCGCCGTCTAACTGGACTTCGGAGGCGTCCAGTAGCGTCAACGGTTTACCCTGACTTTGCTGTGTCAGCTTGTGTAATTGCGCCGGATCTTTTACCGACGAGGTCTGTGGGGCAGGCGTATCATTTTTCGCGTCCGTCGACGGCTTATCATTATTATCGCACCCCGCCAGCGCAAGCATCAGCATACAGGCCGCTACGCGTAAATGTTTCATTTTTCATCCCTGGCCTGAGCGGCCCGTTAGCTACGTAGAACCCCTATTATGCGTGAGATTTCAGGATGTGGAAGTCTGTAACCAATCAACGTTATCTGAATTTTCGCGAATAATGTCGATCCACCCTGACAAATCAGCCTCTTTTACTTGTCCCCTGACGGTAAACAGCCGACAATTTGCCGAAACCTGGTAAAAATGGAGATGCCTATGACCACCGCCTTCTTTGTCGCTGCCGACTGGCTTGTCGAACACATTGACGATCCGGAAATACAGATTCTTGATGCCCGGATGGCGCCTCCAGGGCAGGAAGATCGTGATGTTGGCGAGGAGTATCGCGCTGGCCATATCCCTGGCGCGGTCTTTTTTGATATCGAAGCGCTCTCCGACCATACCTCAGCGTTACCGCATATGATGCCACGCCCGGAGGCGTTCGCCGTAGCCATGCGCGAACTGGGCGTACATCAGGATAAACACCTGGTCATTTACGATGACGGCAATTTGTTTTCTGCCCCGCGCGCCTGGTGGATGCTGCGCACGTTTGGTGTGGAAAATGTCTCCATTCTGGCGGGCGGTTTCGCAAGCTGGCAGCGTGATGAATTCCCGCTGCAGGCAGGGAACGTTGATTTGTCAGAAGGCGAGTTTGACGCGACGTTTACGCCGGAAGCCGTGGTGCGAGTGACCGATGTCCTGCTGGCCAGCCATGAAAAAACCGCACAGATTGTTGATGCGCGTCCGGCTGCGCGTTTCAATGCGGAAGTTGATGAGCCACGTCCTGGCCTGAGGCGCGGTCATGTTCCCGGTGCGCTAAACGTACCGTGGACTGAACTGGTTCGCGACGGCGAGTTAAAAACCACCGAGGAACTGGACGCTATCTTCTTTAGCCACGGCGTGAGCTTTGACAGACCGATTATCGCCAGTTGCGGCTCCGGCGTAACCGCCGCCGTGGTGGTACTGGCGCTTACCACGCTGGGTGTCCCTAACGTGGCCCTGTATGACGGGGCATGGAGCGAATGGGGTGCACGCAATGATTTACCGGTAGAACCGATATTATAAAGCTGGAAATGCCGGATGGCGCGTCGCGCATCCGGCCTACAAAATAGTGTAAATCGTAGGCTGGATAAGACGTATGCGTGGCCATTCGGCAAGATCTTTTAGATGATCCGGTTCTGTTTAAAATCGCGCAGGAAACCGCCCCAGCGGCGCTCGTAGAACGGCGCGATGTGTTCGGTAATAAAGTGGCTGACCCCTTTCTCACCTTTCACCACCTGGCAGATATCAATCGGCTCATCACCCGGTAACGTATCGGTCGCTACGCTGCCCGTGGCATGAATAATCTCTTCAATATCGCCCTCGGCTTCAATGCCAATCAGCAGATTAGGCTGGGCATCCGGGCTATCTTTAATCGAGCAGATAAACGCCCGTTTTACCGGCTTAATGGTTTTAAACAGCGTCGTTAGCGAGTCGATCATCTGCGCCGGAGGTTCCGCGACCTCGGAGAGGATCAGCGACTCGCCGCCTTCCAGCACTTCCTGGGTACTCAACGGATTGCCTTCTTCACCGAGCAGCAGGCTGATTTCACGCGGCATAAATTCTTTGCCGGTCGGCAGTTTGGCGTTGAGAAACAGCGTCGCACCCAGCGTCATTTCAAACAGCGTGCGTACTGGCATCACAACAAACGCCTGTTCGTCTTCAACGGCCTGCTGCAGGGCTTCTAGGGAGGTGAAAAACGGGATCACGGTGGTGCCGTCTTCTTTTTCCCAGTGCTGCAGATCCAGTGCGCTGTCTTCAGCTATCGCCTCGCCTTCTGCGGCCGTACCCGGAACCCAGACGGTGGATTCCAGCAACGTGCGGAAAAAGGCCGGACGATGCGCAGGCTCCGTCGCTGCTTTTTCCAGCAACGTTTCTAATTCATTTTTTATTTCGGACATAAGATCACAAATTTTGTACATATGGGTTGTAGGCCTGATAAGACGCACCGCGTCGCATCAGGCAAAATGCCGGGTGGCGCTTCGCTTACCCGGCCTACAAAAACACCTTTCAGGCAGTCAGCAGATTCGCGATTGTGCGCACACCCAGACCGGTCGCGCCCGCGGCCCACTGCTCAACCGGTGCCTTGCGATAGGTTGCAGAGCAGTCGATATGCAGCCAGCCTTGCTGATAGTTTTCCACGAAATGCGACAGGAAGCCCGCCGCGGTGCTTGCGCCCGCAGGATAGGCCGCGCTGCCGGTGTTGTTCAGCTCGGCAAAGTTGGACGGCAACTGGTTACGGTGGAATTCCGCCAACGGCAGGCGCCAGAACGGTTCATTCTCCTGCGCCGCGCTTGCCATCAGACGAGCTGCCAGCTGGTCATCAAAGCTAAACAGCGCATGGTAATCGTTACCCAGAGCTGTTTTCGCCGCACCGGTCAACGTCGCGGCATCGATGATCAATTCCGGTTTCTGCGCACTGGCGTCAATCAGGCCATCTGCCAGCACCAAACGGCCTTCGGCGTCGGTGTTCATCACTTCAACATTTTTGCCGTTGCGATAGCGAATGATATCGCCGAGCTTGAAGGCATTGCCGCTGATCAGGTTATCCGCACAGCACAGATACAGCTTCACACGTTTGTTCAGACCGCGAGTGATGGCAAACGCCAGTGCGCCCGTTACCGTGGCCGCGCCGCCCATATCGGACTTCATTGAGTCCATAAACGCGCTTTGCTTGATGCTGTAACCGCCGGAGTCAAAGGTGATCCCTTTGCCGACCAGGCAGGCGTAAACCGGAGCGGTTTTATCACCGGTTGGGTTATAGTCCAGCGCCAGCAGTACCGGTGGACGTTCAGATCCACGACCTACCGTGTGCAGACCCATGTAATTCTGCTCGCGCAGATCTTCGCCTTTGGTGATGCGGTAAGAGACGTTATCGCACGCCACGCTGCACAGCAGATCAACCGCGCGCTGCGCCAGCTGTTCCGGGCCGAGTTCTTCCGCCGGGGCATTGATGGTGTCACGTACCCAGTCAATGATTTTCAGGCGGCTATCCAGTTCCTTCTGCTGCGCGTCGTCGAGCGGGGCCCACTCAACTTTACGGCTGCCTTTAGGTCCTTTGTAGCCCTGCCAGAATGCCCAGCTGCGCTCGGTGTCCCAGCCTTCGCCTTCCAGCTGAATATGTTTGATACCCAGACCGTCGATTTTCCGCGCGGCGCGCTGGATAAGGCCCAGATCGTCTTTTCCATTAAGGTGTAGGGTAATGCCGTCACTGTTAATGCTGTAAGTCGCTTTTTCACCCCAGCGCGCGTCAGCAGGCTGCGTGGAAAGCGTAATTTTCATGGCTTCTGTCATTTTATTTATCCTTATTTTCGCGCATACAGGAAAACGGGCCACCCGTGGGCAGCCCGTTGACTTATTCAGCTTCGTCCAGCCAGACCAGCAAAATGGCCTCAAGGATTTTTTCGTTCGATGCTTGCGGATCATCATCGAACTCTTCCAGGTCACAGATCCATTGATGCAGATCGGTGAAACGAACGGTCTTGGGATCGAGATCGGGGAACGCGTCGTACAGCGCCTCGCCGATTTCACGGCTGTCGGTCCACTTCAGTCCCATACTACCCTCTGTTAATGCTCACGCGCATGATTGATTGTGTAACGTGGGATTTCGACCACTAAATCGTCTTCGGTGACGCGAGCCTGGCAGCTTAAACGGCTCTCCGGCTCCAGTCCCCAGGCTTTGTCCAGCATGTCATCTTCTTCTTCCGTGCTTTCCGGCAGGGAATCGAAGCCTTCACGCACGATGCAGTGACAGGTGGTGCAGGCACAGGATTTTTCACAGGCGTGTTCAATCTCGATGCCGTTACGCAGGGCAACGTCGAGAATGGTCTCACCGGTCTCAGCTTCCAGAACTGCGCCATCGGGACAGAGATCCTGATGAGGCAAAATAACAATCTTTGGCATATTAAACCTCGTCCACGGAATGGCCTTTCAGCGCGCTACGGACGGACTTGTCCATGCGGCGAGCGGCGAATTCCTGGGTTTGTTTGTCTACGTTTTTAATGGCTTGTTCGATAGCGTCAACATCGTCACCCTGTGCAACCTCGCTCAAATGCGCGGCGGCGGCGTCGATGGCCTGACGTTCTGCGGCGCTTAACAGCGCGGCATCAGCGTTCAACGCACCGGATAAACTCTCCAGTACGCGTGCAGCTTCGACTTTCTGCTCTGCCAGCATGCGGGCTTTTACATCCTGCTCGGCAAAGCTCATCGAATCCTGGATCATGGAAGCGATTTCGTTGTCCGTCAGACCGTAGGACGGTTTGACCTGGATAGAAGATTCCACGCCGGTGGATTTCTCCATGGCCGTGACGCTCAGCAGTCCATCGGCATCAACCTGGAAGGTCACGCGAATATGCGCCCCACCCGCCGGTAGCGCCGGAATGCCGCGCAGTGCAAAACGCGCCAGAGAACGGCAATCCTGCACCAGTTCACGCTCGCCCTGCATCACATGAATCGACATCGCCGTTTGGCCATCTTTGAAGGTGGTGAAGTCCTGCGCGCGGGCCACCGGAATGGTGGTGTTACGCGGGATCACTTTCTCCACCAGACCGCCCATGGTTTCCAGCCCCAGGGACAGCGGGATGACGTCCAGCAGCAGCATTTCACTGTCAGGCTTGTTGCCGACAAGAATATCCGCCTGGATAGCCGCACCGATAGCCACCACTTTGTCCGGGTCGATAGAGGTCAGCGGCGTGCGACCAAAAAACTCACCCACGCGTTCACGCACCAGCGGTACGCGTGTTGAACCACCGACCATCACGACTTCCAGAACGTCCTGCGCCTCAACGCCGGCATCTTTCAGTGCACGACGGCAGGCCAGCAGCGTGCGCTTAACCAGGGCGGAAATCAGTTCGTTAAAGGTTTCGCGGGTAACTTCACCCTGCCACCCGGCCACGTTAACCGTGACGGATTCAGCATCGCTAAGTGCAATTTTTGCGGCAATCGCGGCATCGAGCAGCTCGCGCTGTACGCGGTTATCGCTGCGATCGGCCACGCCCGCCTGCTCGCGAATATAATCAGCCAGCAGATGGTCGAAATCATCACCACCGAGCGCGGAATCGCCGCCCGTCGCCAGCACTTCAAACACACCACGGCTCAGGCGCAGAATAGAAATATCAAACGTGCCGCCGCCGAGGTCATAGACCGCAATCACGCCTTCCTGACCCGAATCCAGGCCATAGGCAATCGCGGCAGCGGTCGGTTCGTTCAGCAGACGCAGCACGTGCAGGCCCGCCAGACGCGCAGCGTCTTTGGTACCCTGACGCTGCGCGTCATCAAAATAGGCGGGAACAGTGATCACCACACCGTCCAGTTCACCGGACAGCGCTTCGGTCGCCCGTGCGGCCAGTGCTTTGAGAATATCGGCGGACACGCGTACCGGATTGAGCAAACCCGCTGCGGTTTCGATCATCGGCAGGCCGTTTTCGCTTGCCTGGAACGTATACGGCAGATGCGGATAACGCGCCTGGATATCCGCGAGCGAGCGCCCCATCATACGTTTTACCGAACTGACGGTGTTTGCAGTGTCCAGCGCAGCGTTGGCACGGGCATCGTAGCCGACAGCGTAGCCCTGCTGCTGATAGTGAACCACTGACGGCAACAGGTGGCGACCTTCGTGGTCAGCCAGCGTTTCGGCCTGGCCGCTGCGTACGGTCGCGACCAGAGAGTTGGTGGTGCCTAAGTCAATGCCTACCGCCAGACGACGCTGGTGCGGTGCGGCACTCAGACCAGGCTCACTAATTTGTAATAAGGCCATTTTCGCTTCCGAAATTAAAAATCGAGCAGTTTTTCTTCGAGTTGTTCTGCACTGCTTCGCAGTTTATCGAGAAAACGCAGTTTACGCACGGTCTCAGCCGCCACGTCCCACGCTTCGCTGTCCAGCTGTTCGACCATCAACTGATGGCGAACCTGGTACATCTCGTTGATGCGTTTCATCAACGCATCCAGACGTTCACTGTCTTTAGCCTGTTCAATCTCGTCCAGCTCTTCGCGCAGCTCGAGTTGCTCCATCAGGAACGCGGTATCGCGCACCGTGTGCTGCTCGTTTCTGATATCAAAGCCGTGTAAAGACAGTAAGTATTCAGCGCGCATCAAGGGATGACGCAGCGTTTGCCAGGCCTGGTTGATCGTGGCGGACTGCGAAACTGCAGCAAGTTGTTCCGCCTGAGAACCGCTGGCAAATTTATCAGGATGATACTGACGTTGTAGATCCTGAAAACGGAGGCTCAGCGCCTGAGTATCGAGCTGATAGCGGGCCGGTAAGCCAAAGAGGGTGAAGTAGTCCATAACATTCTCAGGGGTAGCCTGTTAGAACAAACCCCACACGTAGCAGCAAGGCTACGGTGGGGTTTTCGGGTGACGCACGTTACACGTGGAAGCTTTCGCCGCATCCACACTCGTCTTTCACGTTAGGGTTAGTGAACTTAAACCCTTCGTTCAGACCTTCTTTGACGAAGTCTAACTGCGTACCGTCCAGAAATTGCAGGCTTTTACCGTCGATCACGACTTTAACGCCTTTGTCTTCAAACACGGTATCTTCAGCCGCCGGCTCGTCAACAAATTCCAGTACATAGGCCATACCTGAGCAGCCGGAGGTTCTCACACCCAGGCGCAGGCCAAACCCTTTACCACGGTTTGCCAGGAAGGTATTTACTCGCGCTGCTGCACTGTCGCTTAAGGTAATCGACATAATAAAACCTCAACTCTTAATTATTTTGCTTCACGTTTGCTTTTGTAATCCGCAATCGCGGCTTTAATCGCGTCTTCAGCCAGAATAGAACAGTGAATTTTCACCGGTGGCAGTTCAAGCTCGTCTGCGATATCGGTGTTTTTAATCGCCTGTGCTTCGTCCAGCGATTTCCCTTTCACCCATTCGGTAACCAGGGAGCTGGAGGCAATGGCGGAACCGCAGCCATAAGTCTTAAAACGCGCGTCTTCAATGATACCTTCATTGTTGACTTTGATCTGCAACTTCATCACGTCGCCACAGGCCGGTGCACCCACCATACCGCTGCCCACGTTCTCGTCGCTGTTGTCAAAAGAACCCACGTTACGTGGATTCTCATAATGATCGATTACTTTTTCGCTGTAAGCCATGATGAATTCTCCTTATCGGTACCGATTAATGATGTGACCATTCGATGCTGTTGATGTCTACGCCCTGTTTGAACATGTCCCACAGCGGGGAAAGTTCACGCAGACGGCCGATAGACTTGCGAACCAGATCGATGGTGTAGTCAATCTCTTCTTCGGTAGTGAAACGACCTAAAGAGAAACGGATTGAGCTGTGTGCCAGCTCGTCAGTCATACCCAACGCGCGCAGCACGTAGGAAGGTTCCAGGCTTGCAGACGTACAGGCAGAACCGGAAGAAACGGCCAGATCTTTCAGCGCCATGATCAGCGACTCGCCTTCAACGTAGTTAAAGCTGACGTTAAGGATGTTCGGTGCGCCATGCTCAAGATCACCGTTCAGGTAGACCTCTTCCATGTCTTTCACGCCGTTCCACAGACGGTTACGCAGACTGCGCAGGCGCGCCATCTCGGTTTCCATCTCTTCTTTCGCGATACGGTAAGCTTCACCCATACCCACGATCTGGTGGACAGGCAGCGTACCAGAACGCATACCGCGCTCGTGACCACCGCCGTGCATCTGTGCTTCGATGCGGATACGCGGTTTACGACGAACATACAGTGCGCCGATACCTTTCGGACCGTAGATTTTGTGACCGGAGAAGGACATCAGGTCAACTTTCAGCTGGCTCAGGTCGATAGGCAGTTTGCCCACGCTCTGGGTCGCATCAACGTGATAGATGATGCCACGCGCACGGCACATTTCGCCGATAGCCGCGATATCCTGCACCACGCCAATTTCGTTGTTCACGTGCATAATAGAAACGAGGATGGTGTCATCACGCATCGCCGCTTCGAGTTCTTTCAGGTCAATAATGCCGTTACGCTGCGGGGCGAGGTAGGTGACTTCAAACCCTTCGCGCTCCAGCTGACGACAGGTGTCCAGCACGGCTTTGTGTTCCGTTTTGCTGGTGATGATGTGCTTGCCTTTTTTCTGATAAAAGTTGGCCGCACCTTTAATCGCTAGGTTGTCGGATTCGGTCGCGCCGGAAGTAAAGACGATTTCACGCGGATCGGCACCCACCAGGTCAGCAATCTGATTACGGGCGATATCTACCGCCTCTTCAGCATGCCAGCCAAAACGGTGAGAACGGGACGCTGGATTACCAAAGTTTCCGTCCAGGGTCAGACACTGCATCATTTTCTCGGCAACACGCGGGTCCACCGGCGTGGTTGCGGAGTAGTCGAGATAGATCGGTAATTTCATTGCTCTATAAACTCCGTACATCGCTTCAATGCAAGGAACCAGGCAACCGGCTGGATGTACGGCCGAGTTAACGGGGTGTCCAACACCCCGGCCTGATTCTAAAATACTTTTATTATGCGCGTAACTTAACGTCGATCGCGTCTTGCGTGCGGGTGCTGCGTGGAGCGTCATGCGTGTGCTGGCGACCAGACACATCCAGGACTTCCTGGTTATTCACCAGTTCACCCAACGTAATGTTGTTGAGAAAACCCGTCAGACGGTCGCTCAAATCGCGCCACAGCGCATGGGTCAGGCACTTATCGCCGCCCTGACAACCACCTTTGCCCTGACAACGGGTGGCATCTACCGACTCGTCAACAGCGCTAATGACTTCACCTACTGCGATGCTGCCTGCATCTTTACCCAGCAGATACCCGCCGCCTGGTCCACGTACGCTTGAAACCAGACCGTTTTTACGCAAACGGGAGAACAGCTGCTCCAGGTACGACAGGGAAATGCCCTGACGTTCAGAAATATCAGCCAACGGTACCGGGCCCGTTTCGGAGTTGAGCGCAACGTCCAACATTGCGGTCACGGCATAACGCCCTTTTGATGTCAGTCTCATGTCTTACTTAGCCTCAAACTCGCCCCTGCCCGGGGTTTTTTATTGTAAAATGGGGGTATTGCATAGCAGGGGCAAGTCTGACATTCCCGACTAAATCAGTCAACTATTTACTTGACTAAATTAGTCAGGTATTTAACCTTCAGTGCCGTTTTCATTTGCCGGATAGCACTTCGCTTATCCGGCCTACAAATCGTGCAGCCATCCGGCATCAAGGCGCCTACTTTCCTTTATTCTGCTGCTCTATAGAAGCAAGCATTCCGCGCAGAATATTCAGCTCCTGGCTCTCAGGACGCGCACGCGTGAACAGACGACGCAGTTTGTTCATCACCTGCCCCGGATGGTTCTCGCGGATAAAGCCCGTCGACAGTAGCGTCTGTTCCAGATGACCGTAAAAACGCTCTAAATCATCGACCAGCGGATACTCGGTTTCTTCGTATTCTGTCGTCTTACCGCTTTCCTGCGTTGCCAGCCAGGCCATTCGCACTTCATAAGAAATGACCTGAACCGCCATCGCCAGGTTCAGCGAACTGTATTCCGGGTTCGCGGCAATCGCGACGTGATAATGGCATTTTTGCAGTTCGTCGTTGGTCAGACCTACACGTTCACGACCAAACACCAGCGCAACCGGGGTGTTCGCCGCTTCGGCGACGCTTTTTAAACCGCATTCGCGCGGGTCGAGCATCGGCCACGGCAAGGTACGGGAGCGCGCGCTGGTTCCGACCACCAGACTACAGCCAGCCAGCGCTTCATCGAGGGTATCGACGATTTGCGCATTACCGATCACGTCGCTGGCACCGGCCGCTAGGGCGATGGCCTGGGAGTCAGGTTTGACCAGCGGATTCACCAGCCACAGATTGGTTAAACCCATGGTTTTCATTGCGCGGGCAACGGAGCCCATATTGCCGGTGTGAGAGGTCTCCACCAGCACAATTCGAATATTTTGCAGCATTGTCTTTCTTCGGCTAAAGATTATTCGGCCATATTATCATAAAACGAAGACATATACCGAACTCGCTGCTATACTCTGCGCCGTTTTCCCGTTCTTTAACATCCAGTGAGAGAGACCGATGCATCCGATGCTGACCATCGCCGTGCGCGCAGCGCGCAAGGCGGGTAATGTAATTGCCAAACACTACGAAACACCAGACTCTGTAGAAACCAGCCAGAAAGGCAGCAATGATTTCGTGACTAACGTCGATAAAGCCGCAGAAGCGATTATTATCGAAACAATCCGCAAATCTTACCCTCAGCACACCATCATCACCGAAGAAAGCGGTGAACATATTGGTGAAGATCTGGATGTTCAATGGGTTATCGATCCACTGGATGGCACCACCAACTTCGTAAAACGTCTGCCGCACTTCGCGGTATCCATCGCAGTACGCATTAAAGGCCGTACTGAAGTCGCCGTTGTTTACGATCCAATGCGTAACGAACTGTTCACCGCAACGCGCGGTCAGGGCGCACAGCTGAACGGCTACCGTCTGCGTGGCAGCACCGCTCGCGATCTGGATGGCACCATCATCGCCACCGGGTTCCCGTTCAAAGCCAAACAGCACGCCCCTTCTTATATGAAGATCCTCGGCAAAATGTACACCGAATGCGCTGACTTCCGCCGCACCGGTTCTGCTGCGCTGGATCTGGCCTATGTTGCCGCCGCACGCGTTGATGGTTACTTCGAAATCGGCCTGAAGCCGTGGGATTTTGCCGCAGGTGAACTGATTGCACGTGAAGCAGGCGCACTGGTATGCGACTTCACCGGCGGTCATAACTACATGTCAACCGGAAACATCGTTGCAGGTAACCCGCGCGTAGTGAAAGCCATGCTGGCGAACATGCGTGACGAACTGAGCGACGCGCTGAAGCGTTAATCAGTTGTGGTGCCGGATGCGACGCTGACGCGTCTTGTCCGGCCTACATTTCATACTCATACCGCTTATTAACCTAAAACGGTCGTAATCCCTTTCCCACCGGCACCGCACTCACCCACATCACCACCGCAGCAACCACTAAAATCGCACCACCGGCCAGTGCCAGCGTGGTCCAGGCCATCTGTCGCCACAATACCGGCGCTTTATTGCCGCTGAGTTTCAGCGCCATCGTCCGAAAACTGTGTACCAGTAATGCCAGAGAAGTAATGGTCAGAGAGGTTCCCGCTGCCATCGCCAGCGCCGACGCCATGCCCCAGCCAAAGACGCCCACCACTTTACTAAACAGCAGCACCATTATGGCGCCGGAACAAGGGCGCATTCCCATCGAGAGAATGATTATCAGCCGGGCGCGCCAGTCATCGCCGCTTTGCAGCTGTTCCGGGTTGGGCACATGTTGATGCCCGCAACCACAGCGTTCATCATGCACATGATGCGGCGTGAAAGCGGTAAATGTCGGGCAACGCAGCAGCGCGCGTATTTTTTTTAACGCCCGCCAACACAGTAAAACCCCCAACACGCCGACCAGCGCATAGCTGGCTTTCTCCAGCCAGAAACTGCTCATATGCAGTTGCCGGGCGGGCAGTTGCAGTACCGTGAGCACCACAACGACCAGACCGATCGCCACCAACCCCTGTAATAAGGACGAGGCCAGCGTCAGCCCGATGCTCGACCTCAGCTTCGAGGGATGCGTCGCCAGCCAGGTGGTGATGACGATTTTTCCGTGCCCCGGACCCAGCGCGTGCAATACCCCATAAATAAAGCTAAACAGCAGCAGCGATCCGCCCGCACGGGTGGGATTGGAAGCCACCGCTTTCAGCAAGCCGCTCATCTGCTGGTTAACGTCCCGTTGCCAGAGAATACTTTGCACCATTACCTGCGGCCAGGCCTGCCAGATCCACAGCGCGCCACCGATCGCCAGCAGTAAAAAGAGCGCCAGTGGCCATAGCATTAGCCAGCGGCGTCTGGCTACGCGTTGTTGATAAACTACTGACATTGTAGCGTTACCGTCTGCGCAAATTGTTTACCCAACTCCATATCCTCCGGCGGCGCGTCTTCTTTATCCAGCGACTGCGCAAAGCTCAGCATTTGTTCATTAGGCGTCGGGGTATGCACGCTAATCCGGCATTGCTTGCTGAAGCCCGGCGCCAGCGTGGCATCGCGGTCCTGGTCGTAACTCATATCCACGTAGTAGGTGGGATCAAACGTGGAAATACTATAAGTCTGTCCGGCAAGCGGCTGTGGTTGGGCCAACGGCAGTACAAACGTCAGCACCGCCTGATGTTCCTCGCGCTCCATGCCATATTCCGTCGGGCGATTTTTAAATTTTACCTTTTGCCCGTTGTGCCACACTTCGGTGAAATAGTGCTGTCCGAGGACATTGGCCATCACTTCCGCAGCCAGTTTTTTCCAGATCTCATCCCCCGGTTTGGCATTGCCCGCATCGTACAGCAGGTCAGCGGAGGTGATTTCATCCATCGTCCAGCGCATTTTCAACGCCACAAACTGGTTATTTTCACTCACCAGTTCGGTTTTCAGATGAATAAAACTGTGAGGATGCGCGCCCGCGCCAAAAGACAGGACGACCAGAAACAACGTGACAATGATGTGTTTAACACGCGGCATGATTTCTCCACAATAAATCCAGCCCACCATCAAAAGGACGTCGTTGGCGAGAATACGCTGAGGATAGCATTGAACGATAAAATATTGAGCCTCCTTTTCCGGTATCGATTCAGTTCTCAATTTCGAAAATTTGTTCATCACCGGCAACGGAAAAAAAGAGGATTTACCGTATCCCCTTAATGCAAATGATAACAAAATGTTAATATTTGGTTTCGCTTTAATTGTTTGATAACAATAAATTTGACTTCACACACGCGAAAGCCTTCATATTTAACTAAAAATTAACTCAAATAGATCCTGTATTTTACAAAAATGGGCATAGATCACATTCATAGGATTTATGATTCATCCCCTCTTCCCTTCGTTGTTAACCTCACGCCGTGACATGCCCTGCCCCCTACTAAAGGTACAACTATGAAATTCAAACTCGCATTACTCAGTGCAACCCTGGTTTCTGCATGCATGTTGTCCGGCACGTCCTTTGCGGCGGAAAAATATGAAATTGCTGTGGTTGCCAAAGTCACTGGTATTCCCTGGTTTAACCGTATGGAGACCGGCGTTAACGAAGCAGCAAAAAAACTGGATGTGAACGCTTACCAGACCGGTCCGTCTACGCCAGACCCGGCTCAGCAGGTGAAAGTGATTGAAGATCTGATCGCCAAAAACGTGAATGCGATAATCGTAGTGCCAAACGATGCCAAGGTCCTAGAGCCGGTACTGAAAAAAGCGCGCGAGAAAGGCATTGTGGTCCTGACGCACGAATCCCCGGACGAGCAAATCGGCCAGTGGGATATCGAAACCATCGACAGTGAAAAATATGCGCAGGCCAACGTTGATGAGCTGGCGAAAAGTATGGGCGGCAAAGGGGGTTATGCCATCTATGTCGGTTCGCTGACCGTGCCGTTGCATAACGCATGGGCCGACTACGCGATTAAGTATCAGAAAGAAAAATACCCGGAGATGTTCGAAGTGACCTCGCGTCTGCCGGTAGCGGAAAGTATTGATAAGTCCTATTCCACGACGCTGGATCTGATGAAAACCTATCCGCAAATGAAAGGGATTATCGGCTTCGGTTCACTGGGTCCGATTGGGGCAGGCCAGGCCGTACAGAAAAAACGCGCCAAGGATAAAATTGCCGTCGTCGGTATCGCCATGCCAGCCCAGGCCGCACCTTACCTGATGCGTGGAGATATCAAAAAAGCACTGTTGTGGGACCCGAAAGATGCGGGCTACGCACTGGTGACGGTTGCTGACCAACTGCTGCAAGGCAAAGAGGTCAATGACTCTCTGAGTATTGATGGTTTAGGGAAAGCCGATATCGACATGGAGAAGAAAGTGATCCGTTTTAACAAGATCCTCGAAGTCACCAAAGACAACGCGCAATCACTCGGTTTCTAAGGCTTTAGCCAACACCAGGGAACCTTAACGCCGACCGCCTGGTCGGCGCTATCCACCACACTCACACTCAGCGTCCGTCAGGACGCTCGCAGGGGTATTGTCCATGGCAGACACCACCGCATTTATCACTCTTGAGAATATCAGCAAACAATTCCCGGGCGTGCTGGCGCTGGATAACGTGAATCTGACGCTGAAAAAAGGCGAAGTTCACTGTCTGGCGGGCCAAAACGGCTGTGGCAAGAGCACCATCATTAAAGTGATCTCCGGGGTCTATCACCCTGAAAAAGGCGCGCAGATTTTACTTGATGGCAAGCTGTTCCATCACCTGACGCCACAGCTTTCTTCTCACTATGGCATCCAGGTCATCTATCAGGATCTGTCGCTATTCCCCAATTTTAGCGTCGCGGAAAATATTGCGGTTAACCGCTACCTGCCCGGCGGTGATATCTGGGTACGTCGCGGCGCCATGAAACAACAAGCGCTGGCAGCCATGAAGCGCATTGGCGTAACCCTCGATCCGGACAAAAAGGTCGAGAAACTCTCCATCGCCGACCGCCAACTGGTGGCGATTTGCCGGGCGATTGCCGCCGACGCACGGCTGGTCATCATGGATGAACCCACCGCCTCGTTAACCCGTCAGGAAGTCAACGGCCTGCTGCGGGTGGTTAACGAACTGAAAGCCGCCGGCATTTGCGTGGTATTTGTCAGCCATCGTCTTGATGAAGTGATGGAGGTGGCTGACCGGATCAGCGTGATGCGCGACGGGAAACTGGTCGGCACGTATCCTGCCAGCGAACTGGACAGCCACGAACTGGCCTTCCTGATGACCGGGCAACGCTTCCATTACAGCCCGCTGCCGGAGAAGTCATTCGACTCCCACGAACCGTTGCTGGAACTGCGCAACCTGAGCCGTCGCGGAAAATACCAGAATATTAATTTGTCACTGCACGGTGGTGAGATTGTATCGATTGTCGGCCTGCTGGGCGCCGGGCGCACCGAGCTGTGTCTGAGCCTGTTTGGCATGACCCACCCAGAGAGCGGTGAAATGCGCATTAACGGTCAGCCGGTCCGGCTGCGTAATAACCACGATGCCATCCAGCACGGGATCGGCTACGTCTCAGAAGATCGCCTGACGCAGGGACTGATCATGGAGCAGTCGATCTACGACAACACTATCGTCACGGTCTTCGATCAACTGCACACCCGCAGCGGCCTGCTCGACCATGCTAAAGCACAGAAGCTGGTCGCTGATCTTATCCGCGAGCTGAACATCAAAGTGTCCGATCCGCACCTGCCGGTCAAAACGCTATCCGGCGGCAACGCCCAGCGTATCGCCATTGCCAAATGGGTGGCGACCCATCCGCGCATCCTGATCCTCGACTCCCCCACCGTTGGCGTCGACATTGCCAACAAAGAGGGCATTTACCAGATTGCCCGCGATCTGGCCGAGCAGGGAATGGCGGTGCTCATGATCTGCGATGAGATCCCGGAAGCTTATTACAACAGCCACCGCGTGCTGGTGATGCGTCGCGGCAAACTGGTGGCGGAATTTAATCCTCATCAGTGTCGTGAAGAGGAGATTGCTGAAGTGGTCGAGGTCATCAATGAATAGTCTGCATTTCTCCCGTTTGCTCGGGCAACATGAATTCTGGCTGGGCCTGCTGGTGGTGGCACTCGCCGTAGGACTAAGCGTCAGTACCGATGAGTTCCTGTCGCTTGGGAACCTTACGGACGTCGCCACCAGCTACGCCATTCTCGGCATTCTGGCCTGCGGCCTGTTTGTGGTGCTGATTTCCGGTGGGATCGATATTTCATTCCCGGCGATGACCGCCATTGCCCAGTACGCGATGGCCAGTTGGGTGATCGGCCACGGCGGCAACTTTGCGCTGGCGCTGGTTATTGCCATTGCCGTCGGACTGCTGCTCGGGCTTATTAACGGCTTTCTGGTCTACTGGCTGCGCGTACCGGCGATCATCATTACCATCGCCACGCTGAACGTCTACTACGGCCTGCTGGTGTACGCCACTAAAGGTACCTGGCTGTATGGCTTCCCGGACTGGTTCATGAACGGCATCAACTGGTTCTCGTTCACCGCAGCGGACGGCTACGACTACGGACTGACCCTGCCCCTGCTGTGTCTGGCGGCGGTGATTATTGTGACTGCCGTACTGATGAACTATACCCGCCTCGGCCGCCAGGTTTACGCCATGGGCGGCAACCGCGACGCGGCGTCGCGCCTGGGTCTGAATTTGCTGAAGCTGCATTTCTACGTGTACGGCTACATGGGGATTCTGGCAGGCGTTGCCGCCGTGGTGCAGGCGCAAATCACCCAATCCGTCGCGCCCAACTCCCTGCTCGGTTTTGAGTTGACGGTACTGGCGGCGGTCGTGCTCGGGGGAACCAGCATGAGCGGTGGACGCGGTACCCTGACCGGAACGCTGCTCGGCGTTGTCCTGCTGGCCTTCTTACAAAACGGCCTGACGCTGCTGAGCGTCTCCTCTTACTGGCACACCGTGTTCAGCGGCGCCATTATCCTGGTCAGCATTAGCGCCACGGCCTGGAACGAAAAACGTAAACTGGCAAGGGAGCTTTGAGATGAAAACAATCGCCAGATTTTTACCCGGTGATGCCATCATTCGTCTGCAATGCATCATTATTGTGGTCGTCGCGCTGGTCTTCTCGGCCCTGCTTGGCAGCCGTTTTTTCAGCGTGGCTAACTTCCAGTCCATCAGCTCACAGCTACCGATCCTCGGCATGCTGGCGCTGGGAATGGGCATGACCATGCTGACCGGCGGCATTAACCTGTCCATTATTGCCGGAGCTAACGCCTGCTCGCTGGTAATGGCGGCAATCATTGTCGCCCATCCGGATAACCCTCTGTTCCTGGTCATCGCCCTGCTGGCGGGAGCTGCCGTGGCGGTAGCCATTGGTACGCTGAATGGCGCGCTGATCGCCTGGGTCGGCGTGTCGCCGATCCTCGCCACGCTCGGCACCATGACGCTTATCTCCGGGCTGAATATTCTGCTCTCTAACGGCACGGTCATTTCCGGCTTCCCGACCGCTATTCAATACCTGGGTAACGGCACGATTGCCGGTATCCCCGTGGCGCTACTGCTCTTTTTCCTCGTGGCCATCCTGCTGTGGGTATTGCTGGAACACACCACACTTGGGCGCAGCCTGTATCTCGTCGGGTCCAACGAACAGGCAACCCGCTACAGCGGCGTGAATACGGTACGGGTACAGATCTCCGTGTACGTCATTTCGGCCCTGCTCGGCTGGGTAGCCGCCATCCTGATGATGGCGAAATTTAACTCGGCAAAAGCCGGATACGGCGAATCCTATCTGCTGGTCACCATCCTCGCCTCGGTGCTGGGTGGCATCAACCCGGATGGCGGCTTCGGGCGTATTATCGGCCTGGTGCTGGCGCTCATTGTGCTGCAAATGCTGGAAAGCGGCCTTAACTTGCTGGGGGTCAGTAGCTATCTGACGATGGCGCTGTGGGGCGCGGTGCTGATCCTCTTTATCGCATTACAGAATCGTAAAGCCTGATTCCAGGAGAAAAAATTATGGCAAGTTACTTTATTGGTGTGGATGTCGGAACCGGTAGCGCCCGTGCAGGCGTGTTTGATCTCAACGGTAGAATGGTCGGTCAGGCCAGCCGGGC
This sequence comes from Citrobacter sp. KH_055_1, assembly GCF_057838705.1. Taxonomy (NCBI): domain Bacteria; kingdom Pseudomonadati; phylum Pseudomonadota; class Gammaproteobacteria; order Enterobacterales; family Enterobacteriaceae; genus Citrobacter; species Citrobacter sp. KH_055_1. Next base: position 1,300,440 of record NZ_CM174473.1, on the reverse strand, counting down.
GATTGAGATTTACCGTCCGCAGGCCGATTTCGTTGAGCAATCCTCAGATAACATCTGGCAGGCAGTGTGTAACGCGGTTCGTGATGCGATTAACCAGTCAGATATCAACCCGATTCAGGTGAAAGGTCTGGGCTTCGACGCCACCTGCTCGCTGGTGGTGCTCGATAAAGAAGGTAAACCGCTGACCATCAGCCCTTCCGGGCGCAGCGAACAAAACATTATTGTGTGGATGGATCACCGTGCCATTACTCAAGCCGAGCGCATTAACGCCCTGCATCATCGAGTGCTGGACTACGTCGGCGGGATTATCTCACCGGAAATGCAAACGCCAAAACTGCTGTGGCTGAAGCAGCATATGCCCAACACCTGGGCCAATGCGGGCTACTACTTTGACCTGCCGGATTTCCTCACCTGGCGCGCGACCGGCGACGACACGCGCTCGCTGTGCTCGACGGTGTGTAAATGGACCTATATGGGTCATGAGGACAAATGGGATGCCAGCTATTTCCGCCAGATTGGGCTGGAAGACTTGTTGGAGCACGATGCCGCTAAAATTGGCCGCGACGTGAAAACGATGGGGGAACCGCTCGGTCATGGCCTTTCTGCACGGGCCGCCAGCGAAATGGGTCTGATCCCAGGGACCGCGGTCAGCGTGTCGATTATTGATGCCCACGCCGGAACGCTGGGCACCCTCGGCGCCAGCGGTGTGACCGGCGAAGTAGCTGATTTTGACCGCCGCGTCGCGCTGATTGGCGGCACGTCCACCGGTCATATGGCAATTTCTAAAGAGCCGCGCTTTATCAGCGGCGTCTGGGGTCCTTACTACTCCGCCGTCCTGCCGCAATACTGGCTCAACGAAGGCGGACAGTCGGCCACCGGCGCGTTAATCGACCACGTTATTCAGTCACACCCGTGCTACGACACGTTGCTGGCGCAGGCAAAATCACAGGGACAGACCATTTACGAAGTGCTGAATGCGCTGCTGCGTAAAATGGCCGGCGAACCGGAAGATATCGCGTTTCTGACCCGCGATATGCACATTCTGCCCTATTTCCACGGTAACCGTTCCCCGCGCGCCAACCCTACGCTCACCGGTGCAATTACCGGCTTGAAGCTGTCCCGGACGCCGGAAGATATGGCGCTGCAGTATCTGGCGACCATTCAGGCCATTGCGCTGGGGACGCGGCATATTATCGAAACGATGAACCAAAGCGGGTATACCATCGATACCATTATGGCCAGCGGCGGCGGCACGAAAAACCCAATTTTCGTGCAGGAACATGCCAACGCCACCGGCTGTGCGATGCTGCTACCGGAAGAAAGTGAAGCCATGCTGCTGGGCAGCGCCATGATGGGAACCCTCGCCGCAGGTGTGTTCGATACCTTCCCGGAAGCGATGTCAGCGATGAGCCGCATTGGTAAAACGGTCACCCCGCAAACCAACCGTATTAAGCAGTACTACGATCGCAAATACCGGGTTTTCCACGAGATGTACCAGGACCATATGAAATACCGCCAGTTGATGCAGGAGGACGCATGAGTGATTCATGGTCCCAGGCGACCGGCGTATGGCAGCTCTACAGTGAGGCTCTGGCGGGATTGGGCCAGCATCTGACAGAGCTGACCTGGCAGTCTTTAATGACCGAACTGCGCGACTGCACAGGAAAAATTGTCGTCACTGGCGTCGGTACGTCCGGCATTGCCGCACGTAAAGTGGCGCATATGCTGGCCTGCGTCGAACGCCCGGCAATTTACCTCAATGCCACCGACGCCGCTCATGGCGACCTGGGTTTTTTACGCGCAGACGATCGGGTGATTATGCTGTCGCGCGGAGGGAATTCAGATGAGCTTACCCGACTGCTGCCGGGACTGGCTGCGAGGAACGTGCCGATCATTAGCGTGACGGAAAACCCAAACTCCGCCATCGCCAGCGCCTCCCGGCTGGTGATTTCCACCGGCGTACAGCGCGAGGCCGATCCGCTGGACATGCTGGCGACCACCTCCATTATTCTGGTCCTGGCGATATTTGATGCCGCCTGCGCCTGTCTGATGAGCGAGAGTGGCTACTCTAAAGAAACGCTGTTAGCCGTGCATCCTGGCGGCGATGTGGGATTAACGCTGAGCCGTGGGCAGTAACGCCAGACAGCTGTTCCGGAGGTAATGGATCTGTTGCCTCCGGTGTATTGCTACGTTCACCTTATGTTTTTCACTTATCTGAAATGATAGTACCCGTGAACGTGACCCTGAGCCGGAATCACATGTTCTCCATAATGCTTAACTGACAAACAGTACAGCCACTGGTAGTGTTTTTTTATATTGCAACAAAAGATAAAACAGTGAAAAAGCGTGTTAACGCGCTGCGTTTAACTCCCGCCCACTGTTCCTCGCGTTAAAAATTCTGTGACGGTCTCCAGCATTCCTGGCGGAAAGGATTCCATTCTTCATTTCTATGAGCAAACTTTAGCTATTCTTACCAAACATACTTTCGGGAGACTCTACAGATGATGTCAACGCTTGCCCCGCCATCTGTACTTTCTGCTCCCCAGCGCCGCTGCCATGTGCTGCTGACGCTGTTCCAGCCGGGGCAAATCGCGACCACCCAGACATTTAGCGCCCTCAATGGCGTCGAAGACGATGTGGTCCGCGAGGATATCATCGGCGCGGGGATTGAAATCCAGCGTTATCATCGCCTTACTATCATTGCCACGCAGAATGGTGGCTACCAGATCGAAGGATCGGCACTCAATCAACGATTGTGCTTTCTGCACTGGCTACGACGCGGCCTGCGGCTGTGCCCGGGCTTTATCACCGGGCAGTTCACACCAGCGTTAAAAATGCAGCTCAAACAACGCGGCATCGCCCGCACGCTGTATGACGACACCAATCTGCATGCGCTCATCAACCTCTGTTCCCGGCGACTGCAAAAGCCGTTTGAATGCCGGGATGTCCAGTTTCTGCGCCTGTTTTTACAGTACAGCCTGCTGCAACATCACGCCGGGCTCCACCCGGAGTTTAACCCGCTACAACAGCGCTGGGCGCAATCCTGCGCCGAGTATGCGCTCGCCGAAGAAATCGGTCGTCACTGGCAGCGCCGTGTGATGCAAAGTGCGCCACCGGGCGAGTCGCTGTTTATGGCGCTGCTGTTCTCGATGATCCGCATCCCCGATCCCATTCGCGATAACCATCAGCAGGACCGCCGCCTGCGTCTGGCCATTGCCCGACTGGTGCTACGTTTTCGCGAGAGCGGCAACGTCCGCTTCAGCGACGAACAAGGATTGAACGACCAGTTGTACGTGCATCTTGCTCAGGCGTTGAACCGTAGCGTGTTCGCGATTGGCATTGATAACACCCTGCCGGAGGAGTTCAGTCGGCTCTATCCCCGGCTGGTGCGCACCACGCGAGAAGCGCTCAAGGGATTTGAAGCGGAATACGAAGTGCATTTCTCTGAAGAAGAAGCGGGGCTGGTCGCCGTCATTTTTGGCGCATGGCTGATGCAGGAAAAAGATCTGCACGAGAAGCAAATCATTCTGCTGACGGGCAATAATGAACGACTGGAGACGCATATTGAGCAGCAATTACGTGAGCTGACCCTGCTGCCGCTGAACGTAAAACATATGCCGATGCAGGACTTTCAGAAACAGGGCTCGCCGCGTGGCGTGTCGCTGATTATTACCCCGTACACCACGCCGCTACCGCTGTTTTCACCGCCGTTGATTCATGCGGATCTGTCACTTACGCTGCATCAGCAGCAGCAGATCCGCAAAATCCTCGAATCATAACACCGGTGATTGCGCCGTCACTTTAGGCCGCAAGACGATGGCGGGCAGCGCCACCAGCGCCATAATCCAGAATACACCGCTGCCCATATTCTGGTACAGGTAACCAGCGAACACGGTCATGATGGCAATACTGCCGCCCATCGCAATGGCGGAATAGACCGCCTGCAAACGAATCACTTCGCTGCTCTGGCGTGCGGCAATGTAGCGCATGGCCGCCAGGTGACACACGGTAAACGTACCGCAATGCAGGATTTGCACCACGATAAGCCACGGCAGCTCGGTGCTCCAGCCCATCAACCCCCAGCGCACCACGCCACACACGGCGGAGAGCAGCAACAGATCGCGGGCGCTAAAGCGGCGGAACAGCTTGTGGCTGAGTGCGAAGATAATCACTTCCGCGACCACACCCAGTGACCATAAATAGCCCACCGCTGACGCCGAATACCCGGCAGACTGCCAGTAAATAGCGCTGAAACCATAATAGGCGGCGTGCGCCCCTTGCAGCAGGCTCACGCAGGCAAGAAAGCGCCAGCTCTGCATAATCAGCTGACGCCATGCTGGCCATCCGGTACTCTCCTGCTGGCGAACTTCTCCCGCAGGCTGCACGCTCGGGCGGATCATCATACCCAGCAGCATTGACGCCAACGCCAGTGACAGCAGCACCAGGATCACCCGATAGTCATACAGGGTCACCAGCTTACCGGTCAGCGCCGAGCCAATCACAAAGGCCACAGACCCCCACAACCGCACCCGGCCATAGTCCATGGTGATTTGCTTTTGCCAGGTATTCGCCAGCGCATCCGTCAGCGGCACCAGCGGCGAGAAGAACAGGTTAAACCCGACCATCACCACCATCAGCCACGCCACGTGCGTCCCCGCCCAGAAGGCCAGCGCAAACACCAGCGTCAGCAGCGCTAAAATGCGTAAAGCGGAAATCAGACGAGAGGGATCGCTCACGCGCGGCGCAATGAGCAAACTACCGAGAAAACGTGCAATTAACCCCGCGCCTAACAGCAGGCCGATGGTTTCAGGCGTCAGCCCCAACCCTTCGAGCCACACGCTCCAGAAAGGCAGAAAAATCCCGTAGCTAAAAAAGTAGGTGAAATAACCGAGCGCCAGCCAGCGCGTGGAGTGCAAAACCATGATTCCCTCCCGTTTGGAGGCGATAGTCTGGCGATAAACCCCGGCTGGCGCAAGCGAGTATTAACAGGCAGATAACATGATAACAGCCCTATTCTACGCGAATTTGCAGCGCAAAATGGCACTGTTCTCCCTGCGCTAAAAGGCGTAACCCCGGCTGGCCCGGCATGTGGTGGGCATTCACCGGATGCGTCTGCGGTTCAAGGCAAAGGAACTCCTCACCCGACATTCTGAACAGCATAAGCCACGGAGTTTGCGCCAGAATCGTGAGCTTCATCACATCGCGTTGAATGACCGCCTGCCCGCCCCAGCCGGAATACCCCACGTTCAGCCAGGCGTCCTCGCCATACTGTGCGCGAGTGAAATCAGCCGCTGGTGGGATATCGTGCTGCCAGGGTAACGGCAGGTGTTGCTCCCCCTCCGGCCAGTAGCCGCTGGCCGAAAACTGCGCCGTACTGCGCGCATCAAAGGCAAAAAACGGATGGAAGCCACAGCCGTACAACATCGGTTGTTCACCGCTGTGGGTGAGGGTCAACGAGGCATGCAGGCTGGACGCTTCCAGTTGATAGCACAGCTGCGCCGTATAGTCGTAACCGCACGGATGCCAGCCGCGTAAGCGCAGCAAACAGCCGCTTTGAGTCGCATTAACCACCTCCCAGCGCCGCAGCCAGCCGTCACCGTGTAAGAAGAATTTATCGTCCGCCTCATGCTGCGGCAAAACCACCTCTTCCCCCCGCAGCAGAAAGCGATTACCTGCCACCCGGTTAGCCAGCGGTAACATGGGGAACATTGCGCCCGCTGGGTTTTCATGAAGTACCGGCGACTGATGAGACCGAAAGATAAGCCGCACCACCTTTGCGCCTTGCGCATCAATTTCAGCCTCAAGCGCCGCATTCTGTAATCGTATTCGCGTCATTGCTACGTCTCGTGAGTGCCGGACGGTTTCCCACCCGGCAGCCAGGTTAGTCAAAGAGACCGCTTACCAACGCATGGCTTATCAGCAGCGCTTTATCATGGGCCGGGTTCAGCGTCAGCAGTAGCGTCAAGGCATTCTGACATGCATGACGCTTGCCCAGTCCAAGGTAGCCCAACGCCTCAATAAACAAGCAATGTTGCTGATGTCGCAACACAGAACTCGCATCCAACGCGACAAGGTCCGGCAACGATACAGCAAAAAAGTCTGTTTCCGGGACGCTATCCCGATGACCTTCTACCCAATCAAGGAAGCCCTGGAAATGGGCATCTGCCTGCTGATGCTCACCGCTCTTCCTCATCGCTATTCCTTGCCAGAACAGATAGTCAGCGGGCTGATCGTTGTAGTAACGTCCCGCGCTCAGGCCGGAGTCCCCCTGCATTGCACGTGCCAACGCCTGGCCCGCGAGTTCGCTTTCGCCCAGTTTCTGATGACAATAAGCCAATAGATACCAGATATCGTTATCGGTTTGTCCTGGCAACCGCCCTTCACTCAGGTTTAGCGGATAACGTAGCGCCTGCTGGAGCAACTCAACCGCGCGCCCCGTTCCCCCCTGACGAATAGCCTCTAGTGCGCGATGAGCCTGGTTGAGCAAATACTGCCCGGTAACCTTTCCTTCGCCCCCTTCCCAGGGGTGAAATTCGCGGTCGCGCAGCACCTGTGCAGCCAGGTCATATTCACCCACGCCGTTCCACAGGCTAAGCAGCTCAGCGGTGAGATCATCACGTTTTAACGCCACGCAGCGACGCGACGTCAGCAGCGCCAGCCGCGTTTCGATACTCAGCCCCTGCTGTTTTTGCAGGTAATCCAGTTCAAACAGGAAACGCGCATTATCGGGCTCCAGCGCCACCGCTTGTTGTAAATACTGGCTCGCCAGTTGGGCATTATGCTGTTTATTCCAGGCGTAAATCCCCAGCAGGCGGTGTACCGGCGCAAAATCTGGCTGAAGTACCAGCGTCTGCTGCCAGCAGGCGATAGCCTCATCATACCGACGCTTGCTGTACCAGAAGCAGCCAAGCAAATAACAAGCAAAAGCATCCTGTTGCAGAGATTGCAACATCACTACTTCGTCGAGGGTGTTAGGGAAACGCACACGGTTGGCAAAACAGCGCTGCGCACTTTGCAGATAAGACGGCGAATTGTTGCTAAGTGAGGCTAGCCACAGCATCGGCAACGTCTCCTGGCTATCAAGCAGTACCAGCAACTCACGAGCATCCTGTTTTTTACCGAGTGAGACCAGCCAGCCTGCTAACGTACTGGCGTTGATGCCACGCTGACCGGTGACGCTAATCAAAGCGTCACGAGCAGACGCCGCCCCTCCGATGGCCCAACGCGCGTAGTGCAGCGCGTAGCTCAACGGATGCGTCTTGAGTGACTGGTCGATATATTCCTCTGCCGCCAGTTCACCGCGAGTCGTCGCCAACGCCAGGGCTTTTAACCCCATAGCCAGGTTATTGCCACCGTTAAATTGCAGACTAATTTCCACTTTTGTCAGCGCATCGGCGTCATCACCCTGCTTCATCGCCAGCCGCGCCAGCGAGTAAAACGCTGCGTCACGGCAGTTTCCGCTCCAGCTCGCCTTGTAGTAGCTATCCCACGCTTTGCTCTCTTTCCCCTGGCGTTCCTGCGCTGCACCCAGCAGCATACTGGCTTCACCATCACGCGGGTTTTTATTCAGCCGGTGGGCTCTTGAGAGCGCGGCCTCTGCACAACGCTGGGCCAGCGCCCAGTCGGCTCGGTTCAGCGCCAGATTGCCCAACGCCACGTTACTGCGATAATCCTCGGGATCCAATTCAATCGCCCGGCAGTAATAATCTTCAGCATAACGACTGGCCTGGTTGTACTGTTCAATATGCTGACCAATGAAGTAAAGTTCTTCGCCATTCGTCAGTTCCTGCGGCAATTTAGGCGCAACGGCGGCGCTGGGTAGCGGCGTTTCTTCAGGAATATGCTCTTCGTAATGCAGCATCTGACGGTTGTCGCTATCAAAGATTGTCATCGTCAGGCGCTGTGACCAACATTCACTCAATGTTTCCTGCCAGCTCTGCCCTGGTTCCAGGGTCACATGGGTGTTCCACAGCGTTTGCTGGTCATCACGAATTTCCACCCGCACATCATGGAGCGGTGCAACCGCATACAGGCCCACGACAAGCTTCGCGGCCTGCCGTTCAAGGCGCATCACCAACAGAGCGCTGGCATTCTGCACCGATGATAACTCGCTATAAGGTAGGAAGTTCTGTACGAAGACTTTCTCTTCATACGGTGCAAGCCAGGTGAAATCCGGCTGGTTGTCGGTAAAGACGCCGGTCATCAGTTCAATATAAGGGCCATTTTCATCGGTTAACTGACGATCCCAGGCCTGACCAAATTCGCCGTGCCCCCACGTCCACTGCTTTTTACCCGGAGAAATATGGTGGTCCGCGACGTGTAATAAACCGCCTCGCTCACCGTGATGCCAGGCACCAACAAAATCATAATCTGACTTTTCAGCCATGTAGGAGGTCGGCACCGGTACGTTTCTATAGCGGGAGATATCCACGCCTGCTGAGTAATCCACTTTGTAGTAGGTACCAGTGGCAATCGGGAACGCCGACACATCACGCTTACCGTGGTCAAATACCGCCGTTACGTCAGGTGGGAAAACGCTTTGATGATCATCCCCGCCCTTCACTGCAGGGTTTGCCCACCACAGGAAGTGGCGTGGAGTGTCATTGCCGTTGAACACTTTGCCGGTTATCTCCACCAGTGCCCGGTCCGGATAAAGCGTGAAGCCCGCCATCACTTGCAGACCGCGCATCGGTTCCACTTCCCCCATCCATACCGTTTGTTCACCGTGTTCGCCCGTTTGCAGAGTGAAGTCGACGGGCATAAAGGTCGTTGGACGATGGTGCTGCGGCCAGTTGAACTCAATACCGCCGGAGATCCACGGCCCTAACAACCCTACCAGCGCAGGTTTCACCACCTCGTTGTAGTAAACAAAATCCCGCTGTTTCACCTTGTCATACGCTCGGTGGATACGTCCCCCAAGTTCCGGCAGCAACAGAATGCGAATAAAATCATTCTCCATCCAGATCCCCTGATACTCGCGCATCTCCCGCTCGCCGGTCAGCGTATCCACAACGCCATAGGGATACACCGCTCCGGACGATCCTTGATAAACACGTTTTTCGAGAAACATCGGGTTTGAGTCTTCGTTGCCCGTTGTCCATGTCGGCAACGTAAGGGTCTCCTGCCAGACCTTAACCACTCCGTACATAACCATTCTCCAGTAAACAAAACACAGTGAAATACGATAGGATGGCAGTGTAGAGAACTTATTTTCCGGTAAATTACGCGATGCTCACGCATTACTATTAACAAGGTTTAGTAATATGCAAATAGCTGGACTGAACAATCAAACGGTAAGGCGGCATAACCGCCGAGCCATTATGGCGCTTGTCTGGCGCTACAAGCGTTTGAGTAAATCCCAGCTTGCGACGCATACCGGATTATCTATTCCGGCGGTGAGCAAAATACTCGATGAACTGGTCGGTGAAGAGAAACTTAGCCACTCGAGCGAAAATCTCAGCTCGCGCGGGATGAACAGCGGACATTATCAGATCCCCAACGACGGGCCGCTGATTCTGTGCATGAACGTCACCCCCACCAGCATTGAAAGCCAGCTGATTGATGCGCAGATGACGCCGATCGGTGATTTTCTCCATAGTCAGGTCAACGCCCCTACGCCAGAAGCGTTACTTTCAGCCATTGAAGGACTATGGCGGCAACAACACAAGAATCACCCCGGCAGACGGATCAATCTTGCGCTGGGAGTACACGGGCAAGTCGACCCGGATACTGGCGTATCGCAGACCATGCCACAGGCACCGTGGAAAAAACCGGTAGAAATTAAATATCTTCTGGAAGAACGCCTGCGTGTGTCGGTGCGGGTGGACAACGACTGCATTATGTTGGTGCTGGCGGAGAAGTGGCAAAACAGCAGTAATCGTGAGGATTTCTGCATCGTTAATGTCGACTACGGTATCGGCTCATCTTTCGTCATCAACGGACAGATCTACCGCGGCATGCTCAACGGCAGTGGGCAGATTGGTCATACCGTTTTTGACCGTGATGGTATCGCCTGCGACTGCGGCCGCTACGGGTGTCTGGAAACCGTAGCCTCACTGTCGGCGCTTAAAAAACAGGCGCGGATCTGGTTGAAATCACGACCCACGCCGCCAGATTTAGATCCTGAAAACATCTCTAACCACCAACTGATTGACGCCTGGCACAGCGGCGATGAACAGGTGGTGCGGTGGGTGGAACAAGCGGCTAACGCCATCGGGTTGACGCTATATAACCTGCTGAACATTCTCAACATTAACCAAATTTGGTTCTACGGCCGTAGCTGTGAGTTTGGTGATAAGTGGCTACAGACCATCTATCAACAAATTGGTTTTACCCCTTTCGATCACGGTGACGCCGTGCGTACCCGACAAACACAAATTGGATTTGGCAAGCTGACGCGCCAACAGCAAATCACCGGTATCGGCTACCTGTTTGTTGAGGCGGCGCTGGCGCAAGCTTGATTATTTTGACGTCAGAATCGTAACGTAAAAGACGTTTAGTAATCTTTGTTTACTGAAATATAAATCTCGGCGCAAAGTCCGCCTGCACTTGTTGCTCTACGCTACCACCCGAAAGTTGATGTTCATTGTCGTTAAATCCGATCATTTATTCAATTCAGGGGAACTCAAATGGAGTTAACCAGTTCAGGTACAGAAGCAGTTGTAGAAAAAAAACAATATCCACGAGATAAAGTATCGTGGACTACTGCGATATCCTATGGCATGGGAAGCTATGGTGCGAACGTCATGTACGCATTTATCGCTATATATTTAATGCTTTATTACACTGATAGCTATGGCATTAAAGCGGCAGCTGTCGGTTTGCTTTTCTTGGTTGCCAGATTGGTCGATGGTGCAACCGATATTGCTCTTGGCATCCTGGTAGACAATACTCACACAAAAATGGGAAAGTTTCGCCCATGGATACTTGTTGGCAGTATTCTTGTTTCACTAACAACCGTAGCCTGTTTTATTAGCCCGGATTTTTCTGAGGCTGGTAAATTAGTTTATGCATATGCCACATATATATTATGGAGCGTTTGCTTCGCAGTTATTGATATTCCTTACTGGTCACTCTCGGCAGCCATTACGCAGGACCCTACAGAGCGTACCAAAGTCATTACTATCCCAAGAACCATTGCAACCTTTGGCTTTTTGACAGTCAGCGCCTCTACGTTATGGCTGGTCAAATTTGTTGGTAGCTGGTGGGGCGTTTCGCTAATATTTAGTGCTATCTTCTTAATTTGCATGCTGATAACTTTCTTCGGCGTGAAAGAAAAATATACTGTCCCACGCAAAGAAAAACAGAGTTTCAAAGGATTCTGGTCACTTCTCAAGAAAAACAGGCCATTAAGATACCTTCTAATTGGCATGTTTATACTGGAACTCATTGGTATTATTCGTGGAACATTCCAGCTATATTTCTTTATTTACAATTTAAATGCTGAAATTGCGCTAGCGGCTTTTTTGACGGTATCTCAGGTTGCACAAGTTGCAGGGGCTATCGTATCTCCATTTGTCTCTGCTAAATTCGGAAAAAAGAATACAGCTATCTACAGCAGTCTACTCATGGCACTGGCTTGCATGGCGTTATTTTTCTTTCAGAGTAACATAACAATTATTTTCATCATTGGTGCTCTCGCACCGTTCTTTGGTGGCATCGGAAATATTGCACTGTACTCGATGGTTGCAGACTGCGTTGAATATGGCGAATGGGTCAGCGGTAATCGTTCTGAGGGAATGGTTTTCTCTCTTAATATATTCAAAACCAAACTTTCCAGTGCTATTGGTGGCGCGATGGGTGGTTTTTGTTTGGCATGGGCTGGTTATATCCCTCACATTGAACAATCACCTCAAACAGCCATGTGGATAGGCCTTTTTTTCACGTTAATCCCTGGTATTCTAACCATCATAAGTATTATCCCTCTGGCGAAATATGAAATTACGGAAAAACGCTTTTTCGAAATTCTCGATGATATTCACAGCCGTAATAAAACAGCCCAGGAAGTAACGCCATGATTAGCTGGAACGAAAACACACAGACTTTTCACCTACAAAATGGCTGTATTAGCTACGTGATAGTTATAGCCCATGGTCGTTATCTGACGCACAGCTATTGGGGCAAGCGGCTTAGCACATGGAGTCAAGGATACGACTATCCAGCACTGGATCGTTCCTCATTTTCGCCAACACCGGCCGGATGGCCAGACCGATCCTTTTCTCTGGATACCGCCCCTCAGGAATATCCAGGGCACGGTGCGGGAGACTATCGTGAGCCAGCCTTTGAGGTGCGCTATGCCGATGGGCATCAGGTCAGCAATCTACACTATGTTTCACACCGTATTCTCGCGGGTAAACCGGAGTTAACGGACCTGCCAGCCACCTGGGTGGAAGACGATAACGATGCCGAAACGCTGTTTATCACCCTTGCCGACCCGGTAACACTGCTGGAGGTTGAGCTAAGCTACACGATTTTCCGTCAGCATCCGGTCATCACCCGCTCTGCTACGCTAACCAATCGCTCGAAGCAACCGCTGCGTGTACTGCGGGCGCTAAGCTGCAACATTGATTTACCGGATGCCCGTTGGCAGCAGATCCAGTTTCCTGGAGCCTGGGCCCGCGAGCGCCAGTGGCACCGTCAGCCACTTAACCCTGGTATCAATGTTCTCGACAGTAAGCGTGGTGCCAGCAGCACCCATCAACAGCCATTTATTGGGCTGGTACGCCCGGAAACCACCGAAATGCAGGGTGAAGCCTGCGGGATACATCTGGTCTATAGCGGCAACTTTACCGCTCGTACCGAGGTTGATGCCTACAGCCAGACTCGTCTGCTGCTGGGTATTAATCCACACGGTTTCGGCTGGCAACTAGCATCGGGCGAACAGTTCCAGACGCCGGAGGCGATATTAGCCTGGAGCGATAAAGGCTTAAATGGCCTGTCGCAGGCGCTGCATGACCTGTATCGAGACAATCTGGCACGCGGACCACATCGCCACCAACCGCGCCCGATCCTCGCGAATAACTGGGAGTCCACCTACTTTGATTTCAATGAGCAGAAGCTGCTGAAATTTGCCGCCAATGCTAAAGCACTGGGGGTGGAATTATTGATGCTGGACGACGGCTGGTTTGGCGAGCGCAACGGGGATACCTCATCGCTGGGTGACTGGTTTGTCAACGTACAGAAATTCCCGCAGGGGCTGAGGCCGCTGATTGATAGCGTTCACGCGATGGAAATGAAGTTCGGCCTGTGGTTTGAGCCGGAGATGATCTCCCGACGCAGCGAACTGTTCAGCCAGCATCCTGACTGGATACTTAACGCGGGTCAGCAGCCTTTGTCAGAAGGTCGTACCCAATACATCCTTGATCTGGGGCGCGAAGAGGTACGCGACAATATTCTCACCCAATTGAGCGAGTTTCTTGCCAGTCATCCCATTGATTACATCAAGTGGGACATGAACCGTAATATGACCGAAGTAGGCTCCAGTACCGCACATCCTGCCTGCCAGCAGGAGACGGCCCACCGCTATATTCTCGGCGTTTATGCTCTGCTTGACGCGTTAACGACCCGCTTCCCGCACATTCTGTTTGAATGCTGTGCAGGCGGTGGCGGGCGATTTGACCCAGGAATGCTCTACTACATGCCACAGGCCTGGGTGAGCGACAATACCGATGCCGCTTCTCGTGTGCATATTCAGTACTCCACCAGCCTGCTCTACCCGCCAATTATGCAGTGCGCCCACGTCTCAGAGGTACCCAATCACCAGATGGGGCGCAGTACGACCATGGATATGCGCGGCGCGGTAGCCATGAGCGGCAACTACGGCCTGATGCTGGACTTAATGCGCAGCGATAGCGAACGTGACGACGCGGTGAAACAGCAAATTTCCTTCTACAAGCAGCACCGCCAGTTATTGCAGTTCGGCACCTTCTGGCGGCTGAGCAGCCCGTGGGAAAACGCCGATTTTGCCGCATGGATGTTCGTCGCACCCGATCAAAGCGAAGCGCTGGTAATGGCCTTTTCGCTGGTCAGTCAGGCCTCCGCACCACTACGTCTGCTGCGTCTGGCGGGTCTTGATCCCGATGCCTATTACCATATCGATGCGAGCGAAAAAACAGTGGGCGGTGACGAACTTCTCTGGCGTGGGATGTGGATTGACCCGCCGCTGAGCCGTGACTACACCAGCCGCATCTGGCATCTGACGCGTATATAACCATATAAAAATGTGGGGGCAACACCCCCATCTAATAAAACAACCTTTTGATTCTTCGCTATGAAGAAGGACTTCCTCATGTCTAAAAACAATAATATTCCTCTGTTTAGCCTTATTAGTGTTGTTTTCATTTCACCTTTTTTTATTGATTCGGTACAGGCCGCAGGATTCTGGGATGACTCACATTTAACCGGCGGGATCTATTATTCCCAACGTTATCGCGATAAACGTGATATGACGCCGGGCAGCGCCACCTACGGCGATTACGTTGAAGACCTCCATCACGGTACTTTTAACGCCAACCTCGATTTCATTTCCGGCTACGCGGCTGATTTTATTGGTTTCGATGTAGCCGGTTTTGCCGCTGCTAACCTGGCGACCGGCAACGGCGCTCACCCAAACGAAATCAGTCTTAGTTCAGCCAATCAGCGTTGGGGCGAAGACTGGTCCGGCGACAAGGGTGGTTTTAATCTCTACAAAGCCGCGATGAAACTAAAATATGACGATTACTGGATGCGCTCCGGTTATATCCAGCCATCCGGACAAACTCTATTAGCCGTGCACTGGGGCTTTGTTCCTGGCGCTTATCAGGGAAGCGAAGTCGGCGGTTCCTGGGATTTTGGAAAATATGGCGCACTCTCCAGTTCTTATTTATGGTCGGATAAATATAAAGCCCCGTGGTATACCGAAATGTATGAATTTCGCGCCGCCGATAATAAAACAAAAATCGACTACGTTCAGTCTATTGGGATGAAGTACGACTTTAAAAACAATCTGCTGCTGGAAGCATCATGGGCACAGGCTGAAGGCTTTATGGATCAGTATATGGGGAAAGTGTCTTACAGCTTCCCGGTTGCGGGTAATATGCTGCGCACCAGCTATCAGTTTTATGGCGCAAAAGATAAGGTGGGTGACGGCACGCCAGGCGCCTACGGTTCCATCAATGACGAATACTCCGGTCTGGCATGGTTACAGGGGGTCACGCTCGGTTATACCGTCGATACTCTGGACTTCCGTCTGGAAGCACAGACCGTCAAAGCGGAAGGTAATCAGGGCTTCTTCCTTCAGCGTATAACCCCGGCCTACGCCAGCTCCAACGGTCGTCTGGATATCTGGTGGGATGCAGCCTCCGACTTTGACGCCAATGGCGAAACCTCGGCCTTTGCCGCCGTTACCTACGATCTAAAAAATTACGATCTCCCCGGCTGGGCCATCGGCGTCGGCTATGTTTACGGCTGGAACGCCAAGCCATGTACCAGTTGTACCATTAACGGCGAACTGGCAGACCAGAACCAGAGTATCGACGAGTCCGCATGGACGCTTAACATCGCCCACACAGTGCAAACCGGTCGCCTCAAAGGAACGCTGTTTAACCTCCATTACATCGACTACGACAACCACAGCAGCAACCCGAATTACAGCAACGGCTACAACAACATGTTCCAGGATGAAATTGATATCAAATTCAACGTGATCGCACCGTTCACTATCTTCTAATCCTGACGCAAAGTGAGAGTTCGATGATTATTCCCCAGCAATGTGATTGGCACAAACAGCTACGCCCCCAAAGCAACGACAAGGCACTCTGCCTTCATCGCTCTGCCAATAGCGATAAAAGCGGTATTACATTCCTTCGCAAGCGCTGTTATTCACCCTTTATCGCAGTGAAAAATAACAACAGGGATAAATCATGAAAAAATACCTACCTATGTTCGTCGCCCTCTTCCTTGCTGGATGTGCCAGTTCATCGCCTGCGCCGCAGACACACAGCAACGATGACCCCCTCTCTCCCATGGCGTATCAGGAGTGCATCCAGGCGGCAATGACCGGCAACGGTCAGGCATACAATGAAAAATGCGACAAGATACTAAAAGAAACTCGCTAAATGACCTGCAAAAGGCGGTATTTATCCAAAGGATAAAAGCCGCCTTTCTTTCCAGATGAGTTCAACCCACTAAGGAAAAAATATGCTGCTACATGATGGAAGGACAGTAAATCTACAAGGCGAGTGGCGCGTTAAAATAGACCCTCAGGATACTGGAATCGATGAAAAATGGTTCGAAAACCGCGTAGCCTCTGCCGGCTTCCATATTCCCGGCACCTGTGCTGAACACCGACTGGGCGAGCATCGCGTACTCGCGCCAGGCCTAACGAAAGAAGCCGTACAATGCCTGAGAACTGAATATACGTACCAAGGGGCGGCCTGGTATCAAACGGATATTTGCCTGACCGACTGTCATGCCGATAAGCACATTATTTTGTTTCTCGAACGCGTTATGGGTGAAACACAGCTGTGGGTCGATGGCGTTGCCGTGGGTCGCCAGGATAGTCTTTCAACCCCGCATCAATTTGATATCACTCGCTATATCAGCGAAGGAAAAACGCAGCAGATTACGCTGAGAATAGACAATCGCGATATCCAGAATATCGGCGATTGGCCCAGCGCCCGCACTGATCAAACGCAAACTATCTGGAACGGTATTGTCGGTAAAGTTGAGCTACAGATTCAAGACCGCCATCGCCTGAACCATCTGCTAGTGGCCATGGATAGCCAAAGCCGTCAGACACAAATTCGCATCGATAAGGAGCCGGTCATTACTGACTGGCAGAATATCATGCTCACTTTAACCCTTCGTGAACTGAACGGCCGCGTCATTCAGCAAGAAGTCCAATCTTTACAGACTAAGCCCGATCAACCTACGATCACCCTCGATTTTTTACTTGCCGATCGCGTCATATTGTGGGACGAATTTACACCACAGCAGTATCGATTAGCGGTTGAAATCCAGAACCTTGCTGACTTATCTTCCACCACCGCCGTGGTAGAAAAAACAACCGGATTCCGCCAACTCAACACCCGCGATGGCGTGTTAAAAATTAACGGCACTCCCCGTTTCTTACGCGGCAATATCGACTGCTGTATATACCCACTTACCGGCTATCCGCCAACAACGGAAACTGAATGGACACAGGTGTTCAAGCAGTTGAAAAACCATGGACTTAACCACGTCCGCTTTCACTCATGGTGCCCACCAGAGTCGGCCTTTATCTGCGCTGACCGCGAAGGACTCTATCTTCAGGTTGAAGGCCCGGTATGGATGGATAACTGGATGGATTTTCCGGTCGGTAAACATCCCGAACATTACCATTGGCTTCCCGAAGAGGCAGAACGCATTATCAGGACATGGTCCATTCACCCTTCATTTTGTATTTTCAGTAATGGAAACGAATTAAACGGTGATTTTCAGATTTTGCGTGACATCGTGCAGAGGCTAAAAAACATTCAGCCCCAGATCCTCTATACGCTCACCAGCAACTGGGATCGTACGGTCGCAGAAGAAGACGATCTCTTCATCACCCAATCATCAGCAGGAATAGGGGTTCGCGGGCAATATTTCCTCGACCAATTGGCAGAAGCCACCACGCTAAATTTTTCGGCCGGGATTCAGGCTCAGCAGATCCCGGTGATTTCTCACGAGGTGGGACAATATGTTGTTTACCCTAACGTGGCCGAAATCCCCCGTTATACGGGCTGTTTAACACCAGTAAATTTGCAGCGTATTCGCGATGACCTCGAGCAAAAAAATCTGCTGCCGTACCTTAATGACTTTGTTCACTCATCCGGCAAGCTGGCCTTGCTACTGTATAAAATGGAAATAGAAGCCGCACTGCGCACCCGAAATATGGGTGGCATACAGTTGCTGAGTCTGCATGATTTTCCGGGGCAGAGCACCGCAACCGTCGGTCTTCTTGACGCATTTTATGTCAGTAAAAATATTGTCCCCGCAGAAACATTTCGCCATTTTTGCTGTGAAACCGTACCACTGGTGATGATGCCCACGCTGTTCTATACCTGCGATGATGATTTTGTCGCGGAGGTGCAAATAGCTCATTATGGCGCAGAGCCGCTTCATCAGGTGACGCTACAAGTACACATAATTGGCGAAAATCAGCAGGTGCTTTTTGCCCATGATGTCTTTATTGACGAAGTGCCCCTTGGTCTGCTGAAACAGCCGCTGACGATTCATGCCGCTCCTCTCAGTCACGTAACGGGAAGGCAGGCGATGCAGGTCAAAGCCGAAATTCGTGACACGCCATACCAAAACCAATGGGATATTTGGGTCTATGGGAAAACGGAATCAACCTCACTACCCGCTTCAGTAAGCCTCTGCCATGAATGGTCTGAAGCCATTGAGAGACGTTTGCAGAATGGGGAAAACATCCTGTTGTTACCCTCCCCAAGTCAGGTGGCACAGCTCTCAACCAGCACATGGTTCCCGGTATTCTGGAGTCCGGTACATTTTGCCAGTAAAGATCCCTGTGGGATGATCATTGATAATCAACACCCATTGTTTAGCCGCTATTTCCCATGTGAAAACTATGCGACTCTGGAGTGGAAATCATTGCTGGAAAATAGTTTTGCGATGAATATTGATTCACTTGGTCGCTGCGACCCCTTAACGCTACTGACGCCTAACTTTTTCCATAATCACAAAAGCACTAACCTCTTCGAATGCCGGGTGGGACAGGGTCGGCTGATGATATGTACGCTAAATATTGAGGCCAATTCACATAATGGCGTTAGCGAGCAGCTAAAAAGCGCGCTTTACCGTTACCTAGCCTCTGCTGACTTCATGCCATGCGCCCAACTGGGTATTGCGGAAATTCGCGCGCTGTTCACGACGGCAAACCCTGACGAGGAAGCCAAAACGGATCTGGCCTTAGGGCAACCCGCGCATACCGATAGTATGAAGTCGATGAACTATGGGCCTTTACGCGGTAATGACGGCAACCCGTCAACATCATGGATCGCCGCCGACGCCGAGGCAGGACATTACTGGCAGGTGGATTTCGGCAGCGTTCTGCCCGTCACGTCCACCAAAATTGTCTTCAACGAAAACGCCGTTTACGCCTATGTCATCCAGAGTTCACTTGACGGCGAAAGCTGGGACGTCGTGGTGAATAAAACCCATCAGGTTACGGCCCAACAAACACACGAGGATGAGTTCGACGTAGAAACGCGCTTTCTGCGAATCGTCTATCAAGGGTTAACCAACGGCATTTGGGCGGGACATCGCCAGTTTTCAGCCTATGGTCTCAACCTGCGCTAGCTGGCTACGCCGAGCCAACGCGATAAAATCCTGCAGGGCGGGCTTCAACTCGCCCTTTTTCCAGGCCATCAGCAACGCAATGGTCGGCACATCACCGGCGATAGGGCGAAAAACCACCTGGCCGGTATTAAAATTATTCATATAACCGGGTATCAAAGTCACCCCCAGCCCCATACCAACCAGGTTCATGGTCACCAGAATATTGGTGGCGACCTGCACAATATTGGGTTGGCTTTCCTGCTGTTGAAACCACGCTTTGACAATCTTCGCCAACGCGCCGGAATAGGCCGGATCGGTACTGACAAAGTTCACGCCGTTCAGCTGCTGGGCTGAAATCGTTTTCTCGCTGGCTAACGGGTGGTTAACTGGCAGTACCACGACCAGCGGCTCATGAATCAGTTCCAGATAGTCGAGTTCCGGGCTGTAAATCGGATGGCGCATTAAGCCAACATCCAGCTCGCCGCGCAGAATTTTCTCTTCCTGCTCAGTGGTTATCAGGCTCACCAGTTCAATATGCGTGTCCGGTTGTTTTAAACGAAACAGCGGCAGAACCTTCGGCAGCAGATTCACCTCCGCGGAAGGGACAAACCCAATCGAGAAATGACAGTCTTCCTGCACCGCCTTACGGGCGCGAATTTTGGCATTTTCTGCCTGTTCAAGGATCGCCAGCGCATCCTGCAAAAAGCACTCCCCTGCTGCCGTCAGCGCGACTTTGCGTTTATCCCGCACCAGCAGCGTCACTCCGACGCAGGCTTCCAAATCGCGGATCTGGCTGCTTAACGACGGCTGAGAGGTATGCAACTTCTCTGCCGCACGGGTGAAATTCAGCGCCTGCGCCACCGCGACGAAATAGCGTAAGTGCCTCAGTTCCATACCCTGCTCCTTGTTATCGAAAAAACGTCTCAGCTGGTAGATATTTACTATTTCACAGATTGATAACTAACCAGCAACATCCTTGGGGTACAAAAAAAGAAGGTCAATACATCTTAGCTTTCGGGATTAAAAAATATGACCACACCCTCAAATTTAGACATCTACTCACTGATCGACACGCAAAATGGTCGCGTAACCCCACGGATTTATACCGACCCTGACATTTACCAACTGGAACTGGAACGCATCTTCGGACGCTGCTGGCTGTTTCTCGCTCACGAAAGTCAGATCCCGAAGCCGGGTGACTTTTTCAATACCTACATGGGCGAGGATGCGGTGGTGGTCGTGCGACAAAAAGACGGCAGCATCAAAGCCTTTCTCAATCAGTGCCGACACCGCGCCATGCGTGTCAGCTACGCCGACTGCGGCAATACCCGCGCTTTTACCTGTCCGTATCACGGTTGGTCTTACGGCATTAACGGCGAGCTGATTGACGTGCCGCTGGAGCCACGCGCCTACCCGCAAGGGCTGTGCAAGTCCCATTGGGGGCTGAACGAAGTGCCCGGCGTCGAGAGCTACAAGGGGCTAATCTTCGGCAACTGGGACACCACCGCGCCTGCGCTGCGTGATTATCTCGGCGACATCGCCTGGTACCTGGACGGCGTACTGGATCGTCGCGAAGGCGGCACCGAAATCGTTGGCGGCGTACAGAAATGGGTGATCGACTGCAACTGGAAATTCCCCGCTGAGCAGTTCGCCAGCGACCAGTATCACGCGTTGTTCAGCCACGCTTCTGCCGTGCAGGTGCTCGGCGCCAAAGATGACGGCAGCGACAAACGCCTCGGCGACGGGCAAACCGCACGTCCGGTGTGGGAAACCGCCAAAGATGCACTGCAGTTCGGTCAGGATGGGCACGGCAGCGGATTTTTCTTTACTGAAAATCCCGATGCCAACGTCTGGGTCGACGGCGACGTCTCCAGCTACTATCGCGACACCTACGCCGAAGCCGAGCAACGTCTGGGCAAGGTTCGCGCCCTGCGTCTGGCGGGTCATAACAACATTTTCCCGACGCTGTCCTGGCTGAACGGCACCGCCACACTACGCATCTGGCACCCGCGCGGGCCGGATCAGGTCGAAGTGTGGGCGTTCTGTATTGCCGATAAAGCGGCCTCTGATGACGTGAAAGCCGCGTTTGAAAACAGCGCCACGCGCGCCTTCGGCCCCGCCGGTTTTCTTGAACAAGATGATTCAGAAAACTGGTGCGAGATCCAGAAGCTGCTCAAAGGGCACCGCGCGCGGAACAGCCAGCTGTGTCTGGAAATGGGCTTAGGTCAGGAAAAACGTCGTGAAGACGGCATTCCGGGGATCACCAATTACATCTTCTCGGAAACCGCCGCACGCGGGATGTACCAGCGTTGGGCCGATTTGCTAAGCAGCGAAAGCTGGCAGGAAGTGCAGGAAAAAACCACCGCTTACCAGCAGGAGGTAATGAAATGAGCGCGTTAGTTTCTCTGGAACTGCATCATCGCATTACCCAGTTTCTCTACCACGAAGCCAGCTTGCTGGATGACTGGAAGTTTCGCGACTGGCTGGCGCAGCTTGACGACGAGATCCGTTACACCATGCGTACGACGGTGAATGCCCAGACTCGCGACCGCCGCAAAGGGGTGCAGCCGCCGACCACCTGGATTTTCAACGACAACAAAGATCAGCTCGAGCGCCGCATTGCACGTCTGGAAACCGGCATGGCCTGGGCAGAAGAGCCGCCGTCGCGCACCCGGCATCTGATCAGCAACCTGCAAGTTAGCGAAACCGACGTTCCCGATGTGTTTCGCGTCCGACTGAACTACCTGCTGTCTCGCGCACAAAAAGAGCGGGATGAAACCTTATACGTTGGCATGCGCGTGGACAAAGTACGCCGCTTGCCGGGCGATGAGTGGCGTTTACTGGAGCGTGAGATCGTGCTGGATCAGGCGGTGATCTCCTCCCATAACCTGAGTGTACTGTTCTGATGAATCGTGTATTTGCCTGCCCCGTAGGGGATTTGCCGGAAGGTGAAGCGCTGCGGCTCGACACCTCGCCGGTCATCGCGTTGTTTAACGTTGGCGGTGCATTTTATGCCATTAACGACCGCTGCAGCCACGGTAATGCCTCGATGTCGGAAGGGTATCTGGAAGACGATGCCACCGTGGAGTGCCCACTGCACGCCGCCAGTTTCTGCCTGAAAACCGGCAAAGCGTTGTGCCTGCCCGCCACCGATCCGCTGACCACCTATGCGGTGCACGTGGAAGGCGGCGAGGTATTTATTGATATGCCTGAGGGGGCCTGATGAGCGATTTACGCGATAACGTCGTCTTTATTACCGGCGGCGGTTCCGGCCTGGGCCTGGCGCTGGTCGAGCGCTTTATTGAAGAGGGTGCGCGGGTCGCTACACTGGAGCTCTCCGCTGCCAAAGTCGCCTACCTGCGCGAGCGTTTTGGTGAGCATGTGCTGGCGGTGGAGGGGAATGTCACCCGCTACGCCGACTATCAGCGCGCGGTGGATAACATTCTCACGCGATACGGTACGCTCGATTGCTTTATCGGCAATGCGGGAATTTGGGATCATAACGCCTCGCTGGTAAACACCTCTGCCGAGGCGCTGGAAACCGGCTTTCACGAGTTATTCAATGTCAACGTGCTGGGATATCTGTTGGGGGCCAAAGCCTGCGCCCCCGCGCTTATCGCCAGCGAAGGCAGCATCATTTTTACCCTGTCCAACGCAGCATGGTACCCCGGAGGCGGCGGTCCGCTGTATACCGCCAGCAAGCATGCAGCAACCGGTCTGATTCGCCAGTTAGCCTACGAGCTGGCACCCAAAGTTCGCGTCAACGGCGTGGGGCCATGCGGTATGGCGACCGATCTGCGCGGCCCGCAGGCGCTGGGTCAGAGCGATACATCGATTATGCAGTCGCTAACGCCGGAAAAAATTGCCGCCATTTTGCCGCTGCAGTTTTTCCCGGAGCCGGCAGATTTTACCGGCCCGTATGTGATGCTGGCGTCACGGCGCAATAACCGCACGCTGAGCGGCGTGATGATCAATGCCGACGCCGGTCTGGGCATTCGCGGGATTCGTCACGTTGCCGCCGGACTGGATCTCTGAGGAGGCATTATGTACCACAATATCATCGCCATTGTCGGCGGCGGACAGGCCGCGGCAATGGCGGCAGCTGCACTGCGTCAACAGGGGTTTGACGGCGAGATCCATCTGTTTTCCGATGAGCCGCATCTGCCCTACGAACGCCCTCCACTTTCCAAAACCATGCTGTTGGACGACGTGCCGCAGCTGCAGCCGGTGCTGAACGCAGACTGGTGGCGGGATAATAATGTTCAGCTGCATCTGGGCGTCACCGTTCAAACGCTCGGGCGAGAAACGCAAACGCTGGTACTGGCTGACGGACAGACCTACCCGTGGGATCAATTACTGATTGCCACAGGCGCAGCGGCACGCCCGTTCCCATTACTGGATACGCTCGGTGACCGCGGCTTCACGCTGCGCCACGCCGGAGATGCAGCGCGTCTACGAGACGCGCTCAGCCCCGGGCAGTCGATCGCTATTGTCGGAGCCGGAACCATCGGACTTGAGCTGGCTGCCAGCGCCACGCAGCGCGGTTGTCAGGTCACCGTCATTGAACTGGCTGCCACGGTGATGGGTCGCAACGCTCCGCCGCCGATACAACGTTATCTGGCCGCCCGCCACCAGCAGGCTGGCGTACATTTGCTGCTGAATAATGCGATTGAACAGGTGGCTGGCGGGGAACGCATCGCCCTCACGCTGCAACGTGGCGAACAGCTTCAGGTTGATAGCGTGATCTACGGTATCGGGATTGTCGCCAACGACGGGCTTGCCCGTGATGCGGGTCTTGATGTGGCAAACGGCATTATCATTGATGCGTCGTGCAGAACCGTCGATCCGAACATTTTTGCCGCCGGAGATGTGGCAGTACAGCGTTCGCCAGACGGTACGCTGCAACGTTGCGAAAGCTGGGAAAACGCCAATAATCAGGCGCAAACTGCCGCGGCAGCCATGCTGGGGCTGACACTCCCGACGCTACCTCCGCCCTGGTTCTGGACCGATCAGTTCAGCGACAACCTGCAGTTTATTGGCGATATGCGTAGTGATGGCTGGGTCGTGCGCGGCAGTCCAGATGACGGCAAGGCTATCTGGTTTAACCTGCAAAACGAGGTGATAGTCGGCGCGGTAACGCTCAACCAGGGACGAGAAATGCGGCAGCTGCGCAAGTGGATTCAGGCAAAGAAAAAGCCGCTGTTAGCGGCTTTACTTGATGAGACGGTGACGCTTAAGTCGATATAACTGCCGGATGGCACTGCGTTTATCCGGCCTACAAGTAACTCATATGTAGGCCGGATAAGGTGTTTACACCGCCATCCGGCAATCCGTATGACTTATGCGTAAACCGGGAAGCGAGCGCAGATATCCAGCACTTTGGCTTTAATGCGTTCGATAGTGGCTTCATCATTGATGTTGTCCAGAATGTCACACATCCAGCCAGCCAGTTCTTTCACTTCCGCTTCTTTAAAGCCGCGACGGGTCACTGCCGGAGAACCAATACGGACACCGGAGGTCACGAACGGGCTCTTCGGATCGTTCGGTACGCTGTTTTTGTTAACCGTGATGTTCGCACGGCCCAGCGCCGCATCGGCTTCTTTACCGGTCAAGTTTTTGTCGACCAGATCCAGCAGGAACAGGTGGTTTTCAGTGCCGCCAGAAACCACTTTGTAGCCGCGGTTCAGGAACACTTCAACCATCGCTTTGGCGTTTTTCGCAACCTGCTGCTGGTAAACTTTGAACTCTGGCTCCATCGCTTCTTTCAGCGCCACAGCTTTTGCCGCGATCACGTGCATCAGCGGGCCGCCCTGTGCGCTTGGGAACACAGCGGAGTTCAGTTTTTTGTACAGCTCTTCGCTGCCGTCTTTTGCCAGGATCAGGCCGCCGCGCGGACCCGCCAGGGTTTTGTGGGTCGTGGTGGTAACAACGTGTGCATGCGGAACCGGGTTCGGGTATACGCCTGCAGCAATCAGACCGGCAACGTGTGCCATGTCGACGAACAGGTATGCACCGATGCTGTCAGCGATTTCACGCATTTTTGCCCAGTCAACCACACCGGAGTACGCAGAGAAGCCACCGATAATCATCTTCGGTTTGTGGGCCTGAGCCTGCTTAGCCATGTCTTCGTAGTCAATCTTGCCGGATTCATCGATGCCGTAAGGGACGATGTTGTACAGTTTGCCGGAGAAGTTGACCGGGGAACCGTGAGTCAGGTGACCGCCTTGCGCCAGGTTCATACCCAGAACGGTATCGCCCGGCTGCAGCAGCGCAGTGTAGACCGCGAAGTTAGCCTGAGAACCCGAGTGCGGTTGGACGTTAGCGTAGTCGGCACCAAACAGCTCTTTCGCGCGGTCAATCGCCAGTTGTTCAACGATATCCACATACTCGCAACCGCCGTAGTAGCGCTTGCCCGGATAACCTTCAGCGTATTTGTTGGTCAGCTGAGAACCCTGCGCCTGCATGACACGCGGGCTGGTGTAGTTTTCGGAGGCGATCAGTTCGATGTGCTCTTCCTGACGTACTTTTTCCTGCTCCATAGCCTGCCACAGTTCGGCATCATAATCGGCAATGTTCATTTCACGCTTTAACATCCGCATCTCCTGACTCAGCTAACAATAGAATTTCGGCCTAAAAAGGCAGTCCTGTTGGACGACGGCCAACAGTATAACCGAATCAATCTTCGATAACAGGTCTTGACAAAGGATTTTACGCAAACGATTACCTTCACAGCACACAAGGCTTTGGAGAATAATAACATGGCAAATTTCAACGGATTTCTTTTCAGGTTTGTGATGCAGATTTTTCAAGTTGTAACCTTTACAACGCAAAGTTACAAAGAACCATTTACAATGCAGGGGTATTTTTTATAAGATGTATTTGACATACATCATTAAAGCCTCAGATAAAGGAAGACCGTATGCTTGACGCACAAACCATCGCTACAGTGAAAGCCACTATTCCCCTGCTGGTCGAAACCGGCCCGAAACTGACCGCCCATTTCTACGATCGCATGTTTACGCATAACCCAGAACTCAAAGAAATTTTCAACATGAGTAACCAGCGTAATGGCGATCAGCGTGAAGCGTTGTTTAACGCTATCGCCGCTTACGCCAGCAATATCGACAACCTGGCGGCGCTGTTGCCTGCGGTCGAAAAAATTGCCCAGAAGCATACCAGCTTCCAGATTCAGCCTGAGCAGTACAACATCGTGGGCGGTCACCTGCTGGCAACGCTGGACGAGATGTTCAGCCCAGGGCAAGAAGTGCTGGACGCGTGGGGTAAAGCGTATGGCGTGCTGGCTAACGTCTTCATCAACCGCGAAGCGCAGATTTACAGTGAGAACGCCAACAAAAATGGCGGCTGGGAAGGTACTCGTCCCTTCCGCATTGTGGCAAAAACACCGCGTAGCGCATTAATTACCAGCTTTGAGTTTGAGCCCGTCGACGGCGGTGCGGTGGCTGAATACCATCCGGGGCAGTATCTGGGCGTCTGGCTTAAGCCGGAAGGTTTCCCGCATCAGGAAATTCGTCAGTACTCTCTGACCCGCAAACCGGATGGCAAGGGCTACCGCATTGCAGTTAAGCGTGAAGACGGCGGTCAGGTTTCAAGCTGGCTGCATAACCATGCGAAAGTCGGTGACATCGTTCATTTAGCCGCACCGGCAGGCGATTTCTTTATGGATGTCGCCACCGATACTCCGGTGTCGCTGATTTCCGCAGGCGTTGGTCAGACCCCGATGCTGGCAATGCTGGATACACTGGCGAAAGCCGGACACACGGCGCAGGTAAACTGGTTCCACGCGGCAGAAAACGGCGATGTGCATGCCTTTGCTGATGAAGTGAATGAGCTGGGCAACTCACTGCCGCGCTTTAGTGCCCACACCTGGTATCGTGAACCGAATGAAGCAGACCGTGAAAAAGGCGCGTATGACAGCGTGGGCCTGATGGATCTGAATAAACTGGAAGGTGCAATCAGCGATCCGGCGATGCAGTTTTATCTGTGCGGTCCAGTCGGCTTTATGCAGTTTGCCGCGAAGCAGCTGATCGGTCTGGGTGTGAAGAACGAGAATATTCATTACGAATGCTTCGGTCCGCATAAAGTCCTGTAATTACGTCATGCCTGATGGCGCTGCGCTTATCAGGCCTACGGGGTTTTGTAGGCCTGATAAGGTGTTTACACCGCCATCCGGCAAGCACGGCGCGGCTTAAATTGCTGCGTCGTCTTCTTCGCCAGTACGGATACGCACCACGCGTGCCACGTCAAAGACAAAAATCTTACCGTCGCCAATTTTACCCGTTTGAGCCGTGCGAATAATGGTATCGACACAGGTATCCACGATGTCGTCGGTAACCACAATTTCAATTTTTACCTTCGGCAGAAAATCCACCATGTACTCCGCACCACGGTACAGCTCGGTATGGCCCTTCTGACGGCCAAAGCCTTTCACTTCCGTTACGGTCATACCGGTAATGCCCACTTCTGCCAGCGCTTCGCGGACGTCGTCGAGCTTGAAGGGTTTAATAATCGCATCAATCTTTTTCATGGTTTTCCTGTCGTTTTTATCGCGTAACCGGCTGCTCACCGTATCATAAATCAGTCGTATTTACGGTGCTACTCTTTAAAGTCGTTTGCATCCAGCTCATGTCGAGAAAGCAATTTATAGAATTCGGTGCGGTTGCGCCCCGCCATTCGCGCTGCGTGGGTCACGTTGCCTTTGGTTATTTGCAGCAGCTTACGCAGGTAGTTCAGTTCAAACTGGTTACGCGCTTCAACAAAGGTTGGCAAGGCGGTATTTTCACCTTCCAGCGCCTGCTCTACCAGCGCGTCACTGATCACTGGCGATGAGGTGAGCGCCACGCATTGTTCGATAACGTTGACCAGTTGACGCACGTTGCCCGGCCAGCTGGCGGTCATTAAACGCTTCATGGCATCGGTCGAGAATGCGCGCACAAACGGTTTGTGCCGTTCAGCGGACTGACGCAGCAGATGGTTTGCCAGCAAGGGAATGTCTTCCGTACGTTCAGCCAGCGGCGGGATCTTCAGGCTCACCACGTTAAGGCGGTAGTAGAGATCCTCACGGAATTCGCCCCGCGCCATCGCTTTGGGTAAGTCGCGGTGCGTTGCGGAGACAATCCGCACGTCAATGTCGATATCACGGTTGCTGCCAAGGGGGCGAACTTTACGCTCCTGCAACACACGCAGCAATTTCACCTGCAATGGAGCGGGCATATCGCCTATCTCATCCAGAAACAGCGTCCCGCCCTCGGCGGCCTGAAATAGCCCCTCACGATTGCTCACCGCCCCGGTAAACGCGCCACGCGCATGACCAAACAGCTCGGACTCGAGCAATTGTTCCGGCAACGCGCCGCAGTTAATCGCAATAAAAGGTTTGCTGCCGCGCGGGCTGGCGTTATGGATAGCCTGGGCAAAAATTTCTTTGCCGGTACCGCTTTGGCCGTTAATCAGCACGCTGACGTCCGATTGCGCCACCATACGCGCCTGCTCTAACAGACGCAGCATCAACGGGCTGCGGGTGACAACCGATTCGCGCCAGCCGTCATCGGTCGCCGGGGCAGATTGTTCCAGCGCCCCGTCAATGGCGTTGTATAACGCGTCTTTATCGACCGGTTTGGTCAGAAAACTAAATACGCCCTGCTGAGTTGCAGCTACCGCATCCGGAATTGAACCATGCGCGGTCAGGATAATAACCGGCATACCCGGCTGGACTTTCTGGATTTCGGTAAACAACTGCATGCCGTCCATTTCATCCATGCGCAGATCGCTGATGACCAGATCCACCTTTTCACGGTTAAGCACCCGTAACCCTTCCTGCCCGCTTTCCGCCGTCACGACGCTGTAGCCTTCACTGGTTAAACGCATGCCGAGTAACTTCAACAATCCCGGATCGTCATCGACCAGCAGCAAATGTGCGGGTTTACGGCTTATCATGGCGTTACCTCCTCGCTCGAGGACCCGGTGCCCCCGGCATCGTCAGGTGTGGAGAGTTTTTCATTCCCGTGCAGCGCATCAGGATTGTAACTGCCGGCAGGCTTGCGCGTGGAAAGCTGACGCTCAATATCGGTCAGATTTTCCAGTTTGCGGGTAGTGAGATCGAGCTGCGTCTGCAAATGCTGTTGCTGCTGACGCAGCGTATCAAGATCGCTGTCTGACGACTGTTGAAGTTTGCTGTAGCGCATGCGCTCTTCGGCCAACTGTAACTGCAGAGTTTGGCCGCTAAACCAGACCTGATACAGCGGCCGTACCTGCGCCGGAATTTGCGGACTGAGCGCATCAAGTCGCGTCACCACATCTCGTCTTTCCGGCGGCGTGATATTGGCACTGGCGAGCAGGATCCCGCGCTTGAACGCGCCCTGCCAGGTGTCAGTGAGCTGGGTACTGGCTTCACTACGGGCTTGAACTGGCATCAGGCGGTCAGCACAGTCCATGGCACGCAGCCAGTACAACGGATTGCTGTCCGTAGACTGCCCCTGCAGTGACCAGATATCTGCGCACTCGGTTGAAAGGTAATCCGCCAACTGATGGGGCGGAATTTTCTCCTGTGAAGGATCGCCGATAATATGATCCACCGCGTTCGGCACACACCCCACCAGCGCCAGGCACGGCAAGCTTAGCAATAATGCGCGGCGGAAAAAATGTCGTTTAAGCATTCGGACAACAACGTGTGGCATACTCACCAGACTTAGATTCATTTTTAATGGTTTTTCATTGCAGATAGCGGCAGTTCGATGCGAAAACAAACGCCTTGCGCATAATCGTCGACCAGGTACAGCTCCCCCCGCATACGGCGGATGCAATCTCTGGCGATACTGAGTCCTAATCCGCTTCCTTTTACCGCCCCTTTTCGCTGATGGCTTCCCTGGAAAAAAGGCTCGAAGATCATGGTTTTTTCTGCTGGCGGAATCGGCTCGCCGGTATTCATTACGTCAATGTACACCGTCGCACCATGCAAGCTGCTGCGGATGCAAATGGTACCGGATTCAGCACCATAGTGCACCGCATTGGAATAAAGATTGTCCAGCACGCTCGTTAACAGCACCGGCTCTGCCAGACAGGCGATTTCTGCCAGCGTCACATCAGTATGTATCATTTTGGCGCGCGCAGGCAGACTATGTGCAGAAACCACTCTCTCCACGATCGGCGCGATTTCAACCCTTTCCAGTTGAATCGCGTCATCGGCCAGCTTGCGGTTGTAATCAAGCAGTTGCTCAATCAGTTTTTGCAGATTGCGGCTGCTGTCATCCAAAATGCCGACAACTTCTTTTTGTTCCGGCGTCAGTGGGCCAACGACCTGATCGGCCAGCAGTTCGGTTCCCTCACGCATGCTCGCCAGCGGCGTTTTGAGTTCATGTGAAAGATGGCGTAAAAATTGATGCCGCTGAGATTCAAGCCACGACAGGCGCTCACTCAGCCAGATAATACGCTGCCCCACCGATCGCAGCTCTCGCGGACCGGTAAACGATACGGTATCGCCCAGCGAGCGGCCTTCCCCCAGGCGGTTGATCATTCGTTCAATGGATTTTACCGGACCGATGATCATCCGCGTGAACAGCAGCACCATCGCCAGGCTAACGAGAAACAGTACCAGCGCCTGCCAACCAAAGAACTGACCACGTTCAGCAATTTCTTGTTGCAGCTGCTGGCCGCGCGAGAAGACCACGGTTCGCGTGGCCTGCACCATCTCGGTATTGGCATTGGCAAAAGCCTCAAGACGTGCAGCCGCCACACTGTCGGGGCCGCTGTTTTGACACTGCAACTGCGCGAGATCGTTCAGATCCTGGCGAAGCGCCTGATAGAGTTTGACGTCAGGCAACACACCCGCATGGGCATCCAGCATATCGCTGTAACGTTTACGCTGCCCCTGATAAACCTTCGCCAGTGTCGGGTCATCCAGCACGCAGTATTGCCGATAGCTGCGTTCCATCTCCAGTGCTGCGTTAGTCATCGCCTCACTCCGCCGGGCGTCAATCAGCGTGGTGCGGTTGGTTAGCGCCGCCTGGGCGCTTAGGGCATTCAGACTTTGCCATGCCTGCCAGGCCAGAACTAACAGAGGCAGCAGGATCAGCAAAAATGCCAGCGTAACCAACTGACGTAAAGACCGGGGGAAAACAGACCAGCGCTTCAAGGCGTTACTCTCAACGAAAAGGGATAGGACGATGCTAACTGAGGGGAACGCCAGATACAACAAAGCCGGGAATGACCCGGCTTTGTTATGGAATAAGGCGGTGCCTAACTCGACGTTTCGCCCGGAGTTTGATATGCGCAAGGCAAATATCAGAAGTTGGACGGCAGGCACCTTGTTGTGCGTCATTCGAAGTTTATGTAGCGCGTCCCGAAGGGGCTGACATAAGAAGGTGAATGAGCCACTGCTTAGTATTATGCAGCAAGCGTGCCAATATTCAAAACATTATATTAACACAATGATAAATATACAAAATATATTCATTTAATCGATGAATGGTTTTGGCTGTTTTTTGCGCCATGTGTCGCTAATTAGCAACACCTGTAGCACTTAAAAACAAAACATTTATAAATCAATTAATTAAATGTCTCTTTTTGACGACACCACCCTACCATCGATGTCGGGAATTCCCGACACTTTAATTTTGCGGCGCAAACACTGAGTTTATTGCCAGATGGCGGCGTAAACGCCTTATCCAGCCTACAACCGCTCTACCCCGTAGGCCTGATAAGCGCAGCGCCATCAGGCAGTATCGCGCACATTGCCAGATGACGGCGTAAACGCCTTATCCGACCTACAACATAAAAAAAGCCCCTCACGTGGAGGGGCCTTGAACATCACACGATCGTGTTAGCCGAGTTGTTTACGCGCGTTACGGAAGATGCGCATCCACGGGCTGTCCTCGCCCCAGTTTTCCGGGTGCCAGGAGTTGCTCACCGTGCGGAACACACGTTCCGGATGTGGCATCATGATCGTTACGCGGCCATTTTCGGTGGTCACCGCCGTGATCCCGTTTGGCGAACCGTTCGGGTTAGCCGGATAGGTTTCGGTGACCTTGCCAAAGTTGTCGACGAAACGTAACGCCACCAAACCTTTACTTTCCAGTGCCGCCAAATGCGCATCATCACGGACTTCCACACGCCCTTCACCGTGAGAAACGGCAATCGGCATCATGGAACCCACCATACCCTGCAGCAACAGCGACGGGCTTTGCGTTACTTCTACCAGGCTAAAGCGCGCTTCAAAGCGATCGGAGTGGTTACGCACAAAACGTGGCCACAGGTCGCTACCCGGGATCAGTTCACGCAGATTAGACATCATCTGACAGCCGTTACACACCCCGAGCGCCAGCGTCTGCGGGCGATGGAAGAAGGTTTCAAACTCATCACGCACGCGGTTGTTGAATAGAATGGATTTCGCCCAACCTTCACCGGCACCTAATACGTCACCGTAAGAGAAGCCACCACAGGCCACCAGCGCCTGGAAATTCCCCAGACCAATGCGCCCGCCCAGCAGATCGCTCATGTGAACGTCGATGGCGTCAAAGCCAGCACGGTGGAACGCCGCAGCCATTTCAACGTGAGAGTTAACGCCCTGCTCGCGCAGCACGGCCACTTTGGGGCGTGCGCCGGTGGCGATGTACGGGGCTGCAACGTCTTCGTTAATATCAAACGACAGTTTTACGTTAAGACCGGGATCGGCATCGTTGGCTTTGGCGTCATGCTCCTGATCGGCACATTCCGGGTTGTCGCGCAGACGCTGCATCTGCCAGGTGGTTTCTGCCCACCACATACGAAGCGTGGAGCGGCTTTCGCTGAACACCGTCTGACCGTTGGCAGTAATCACAAAACGGTCGCTGGCTTCAGCCTGGCCAACATAGTGAACGCAGTCGCCGAGGCCATGCTGTGCCAGCAGCGCTTCTACCGCCTCACGATCCGCCGCGCGAACCTGAATCACCGCACCTAACTCTTCGTTAAACAGTGCCGCCAGGCGGTCATCGCCGAGCGTGCTGATATCCGCCTGAATACCGCAGTGACCGGTAAAGGCCATTTCCGCCAGCGTCACCAGCAGACCACCGTCAGAACGGTCGTGGTAGGCCAACAGCTTACGCGCAGCAACCAGCGCCTGCATGGCATCATAGAAGCCTTTCAGCTGCGCAACGTTGCGGACATCCGCCGGTTTGTCGCCCAGTTGGCGATAGACCTGCGCCAGTGCAGTCGCACCCAACGCGTTATGACCCAGACCGAGGTCAATCAGCAGCAGGGCGTTGTCTTCGGTTGAGAGTTCAGGGGTGATGGTATGACGGACATCTTCCACACGGGCAAACGCGGTGATCACCAGCGACAGCGGCGAGGTCATTTCACGCTGTTCGTTGCCTTCCTGCCAGCGGGTTTTCATCGACATGGAGTCTTTACCCACCGGGATAGTCAGGCCAAGCGCCGGGCATAGCTCTTCCCCTACCGCTTTGACCGCTTCGTACAACCCAGCATCTTCGCCAGGGTGGCCGGCTGCCGCCATCCAGTTTGCGGAGAGCTTGATACGTTTGATATCGCCAATCTGCGTCGCCGCAATGTTGGTCAGCGCTTCCCCCACTGCCAGACGGGCAGAGGCAGAGAAGTCCAGCAGCGCAACCGGCGCACGCTCACCGAGAGACATCGCTTCACCATAATAGCTATCCAGGCTGGCGGTGGTCACTGCGCAGTTCGCCACCGGGATCTGCCACGGCCCGACCATTTGGTCGCGCGCTACCATGCCGGTGACGGTACGGTCGCCGATGGTTACGAGGAACGTTTTTTCTGCGACGGCAGGCAGGTGCAGCACGCGGTTGACCGCATCGCCCAGCGTAATCTGCTCACGCGCAAGCTGCTCGCCCTTCGCTTTCAGCGTTTGCACATTACGGGTCATTTTTGGTGTTTTGCCCAGCAGCACATCGAGCGGCAGGTCGATC
Organism: Citrobacter sp. KH_055_1; assembly: GCF_057838705.1. Taxonomy (NCBI): domain Bacteria; kingdom Pseudomonadati; phylum Pseudomonadota; class Gammaproteobacteria; order Enterobacterales; family Enterobacteriaceae; genus Citrobacter; species Citrobacter sp. KH_055_1. The sequence goes on along the minus strand of NZ_CM174473.1, from coordinate 1,266,211 downwards.
GGCTGATTATCGAAATGACGGTCATTCATCGAAAGATGCTGCTCTTCGGTGGCCTCACCGATTACCGCATACGGTGCGCGCTCGCGCTTACACAGTTCGTCAAACAGGGGCAACTGATCTGCAGCAACCGCCAGGACGTAACGCTCCTGAGATTCGTTACACCAGATCTCCAGCGGGCTCATGCCTGGCTCATCACTTAAGATATCGCGCAGCTCAAACTTACCGCCGCGTCCACCGTCACTGACCAGCTCAGGCATCGCATTAGACAGACCGCCCGCACCCACGTCGTGGATGAACAGAATCGGGTTCGCATCCCCCATCTGCCAGCAGCGGTCGATCACTTCCTGACAGCGACGTTCCATTTCTGGGTTGTCGCGCTGTACGGAAGCAAAATCCAGATCGGCATCGGACTGGCCGGAGGCCATTGAAGACGCCGCCCCGCCGCCAAGCCCGATGTTCATTGCCGGACCACCGAGGACGATCAGTTTTGCACCGACGACGATCTCGCCTTTCTGCACGTGATCGGCGCGAATGTTGCCGATCCCACCGGCCAGCATGATGGGTTTGTGATAGCCGCGCAGCTCTTCACCGTTGTGGCTATTCACTTTTTCTTCATAGGTACGGAAATAGCCGGTCAACGCCGGGCGACCGAATTCGTTGTTAAACGCCGCGCCGCCCAGCGGGCCGTCAGTCATGATATCCAGTGCGGTAACGATCCGATCCGGCTTGCCGAAATCTTCTTCCCACGGCTGTTCAAAGCCCGGAATACGCAGGTTGGACACGGAGAAACCCACCAGCCCAGCTTTCGGCTTCGCGCCACGCCCGGTCGCACCCTCGTCGCGGATTTCACCGCCGGAGCCAGTTGCTGCGCCCGGCCATGGAGAGATAGCGGTCGGGTGGTTGTGGGTTTCGACCTTCATCAGGATATGCGCAGGCTCCTGATGGAAATCATAACGACCGGTTTGATGGTCGGCGAAGTAGCGCCCGACCTCAGAGCCTTCCATCACTGCCGCGTTGTCTTTATAGGCAGACAAGACGTGATCCGGCGTGGTTTCGAAGGTGTTTTTAATCATCTTGAACAGCGACTTCGGCTGCGGTTTACCGTCGATTACCCAGTCGGCGTTAAAAATTTTATGGCGGCAGTGCTCAGAGTTGGCCTGCGCAAACATGTACAGCTCGATGTCGTTCGGGTTGCGTCCCAGTTTGATAAACGCATCCTGTAAATAGTCGATTTCATCGTCTGCCAGCGCCAGACCCAAACGCAGGTTCGCGTCGATCAGCGCCTGGCGACCTGTACCCAGCAGGTCAACGCTAGAAACCGGCGCCGGTTGGTGATGAGCAAACAACGCTTGTGCATCGTCCAGCGCAGAGAAAACCGTTTCCATCATGCGGTCGTGTAACACGGCAGCCACTTCCTGCCACTGTTCAGCGCTTAGCGTGGAGGCTTCAACATAGTAGGCAACACCACGTTCCAGACGGCTAATCTGTTGCAAGCCGCAGTTATGGGCAATATCAGTCGCTTTAGAAGACCAGGGGGAGATGGTTCCCGGGCGAGGCGTAACCAGCAGCAGCTTGCCTTCAGGGACGTGGCTGCTGAGACTCGGACCGTATTGCAACAAGCGTGCAAGTTGCGCATGCTCATCCTCGTTTAACGGGGCATTCAGGTCAGCAAAATGGACATACTCGGCGTAAATAGTGTGAACCTGAAGATTGGCCGCCTGAAAACGCGCCAGCAATTTGTTAATACGGAATGCAGACAGTGCAGGCGAACCACGCAGAATTTCCATCATAAGTCTCTCGTCTTCGAAGCGCCTGAGGCGCTTATAAGTGTGCGCAAGGGGGGAAACGGGCGTCATTATAAAGAATCTGCCGCGCCGACGAAACCGTTTGCGTCGAAATAAAATCACAACCGTCAGTTATCCTCAAATGCTGCCCCCCTGCTGAAGGAGTTGCCAACTGACGCAAGTTTAAGCAAAATGCCGCTCATTGATGATGAATTCACTTCTTAATCGCGAGCATAGCAGGCTGAAACAACGCACGGTTCAGAGAATTAACTAATTGAAAAAATTAAAGATTAATTATCTGTTTATCGGCATTTTGACGTTGCTGCTGGCAGCGGCCTTGTGGCCATCCATTCCTTGGTTCGGTAAAGCCGACAATCGTATCGCCGCCATTCAATCGCGGGGAGAGCTGCGCGTCAGTACCATTGACTCTCCGTTAACGCATTCCACTCTTACCGGGAAACGCTTCGGGCTGGATTATGAGCTGGCCCAACAGTTCGCCCGTTATTTAGGCGTGAAGTTAAAAATCACCGTGCGCCAGAATATCAGCCAGCTTTTTGACGACCTCGACAACGGCAAGGCCGATCTGCTCGCCGCCGGTCTGGTCTATAACAGCGAACGGGTCAAAAATTACCAGCCAGGCCCCACCTACTACTCGGTTTCCCAGCAACTGGTGTATCGGGTCGGGCAATATCGTCCACGCACCCTGGCCAACGTGACAGATAAACAGTTGACTATCGCCCCCGGGCACGTGGTGGTGAATGACCTGCAACACCTGAAAGAAACAAAATTTCCTGAGCTGAGCTGGAAGATCGATGATAAAAAGGGCACCACGGAACTGCTCGATGATGTCATCAACGGCAAGCTGGACTACACCATTGCCGATTCCGTAGCGATAAGTCTGTATCAGCGCGTACACCCTGAACTGGCCGTCGCACTGGATGTCTCTGACGAACAACCGGTGACCTGGTTTAGCCCGCTGGACGATGACAATACACTTTCCGCCGCCCTGCTGGATTTCTTTAACACCATCAATGAAGACGGGTTACTGGCGCGGCTGGAAGAAAAATATCTCGGGCATGGCAATGATTTTGACTATGTTGATACCCGCACGTTTTTACGGGCGGTCGACAGCGTATTGCCTGATCTCAAGCCGCTGTTTGAGAAATATGCGCAAGAGATAGACTGGCGATTGCTGGCGGCCATCTCTTATCAGGAATCGCACTGGGATGCGCAGGCCACCTCGCCGACCGGCGTACGTGGTCTGATGATGCTGACCAAAAATACCGCCCAGAGTCTGGGATTAACGGACCGAACCGACGCCGAGCAAAGCATCAGCGGGGGCGCTCGCTATCTGCAAGATATGATGAGTAAAGTTCCGGATACCGTCCCCGAGGGCGAACGGATCTGGTTTGCGCTTGCCGCCTATAATATGGGGTATGCGCATATGCTGGACGCCCGCGCGCTGACGGTAAAAACCAAAGGTAACCCGGACAGTTGGGCCGACGTAAAACAGCGCTTGCCGCTGCTCAGCCAAAAGCCCTGGTACAAAAAACTGACCTATGGCTATGCACGCGGCCACGAAGCCTATGCCTACGTAGAGAATATCCGTAAGTATCAGATAAGTCTGGTGGGATATCTGCAGGAGAAAGAAAAGCAGGCGATCGAAACGCAGCAACTGGCGCAGGATTATCCGGCGGTTTCGCCCGCAGAGTTGTTAGGGAAAGAGAAATTTCCGCTCTCAGCGTTTCTCTCGCAAACCTCGTCGAACTATCTGACTCACACCCCTTCACTGCTGTTTTCCCCGCAGAAGAAGGAGGAAAAGTAGTGGCATGCTCATGCCGGATGGCGGATGGCGGCTTAAAAGCCTTATCCGGCCTACCGCTGTAATCACTCCGTGACGGACTTTTTCAGGGCTTTAATTTCCTGACGACGCATACGGAAGAAGTCACTGAGCAGCGTGGCGCATTCATCACGCAATATGCCTTCTGTCACCTCAACCCGGTGATTCATGCCCGGATGATGCAGTACATCCATTAACGAACCCGCGGCCCCCGTTTTCGCATCACGCGCACCAAATACCACCCGACCGATACGGCTGTGTACCATTGCACCCGCACACATCACGCATGGCTCAAGGGTGACGTACAGTGTGGCATCCAGTAAACGGTAATTTTGCAGGACCAGCCCGCCCTGACGCAGCGCCATGATTTCAGCATGAGCGGTGGGATCGTGATGACCAATCGGCCGATTCCAGCCTTCGCCAATCACACGATTGTTATGCACCAGAACCGCGCCCACCGGAACCTCACGCTCATCCCAGGCGCGCTTTGCTAGCGTTAACGCATGACGCATCCAGTATTCGTGGCTAAATTCAACATCAGACAAAGGCAGAACTCCAGTAATCAAAGCGGGCGCATTATACACAGACGCTATCGTTTACTCTATTCGAGTTGCTGCAGCTCTCCACGCGGCGTGACGCGCCAACGATGCTGGCAGAACGAAAGCAGCGGATTGTCCTGCTTACTGTCGCTGTAGCCGCTATACAGCGCCAGCGGGGCGCCAATCTGGCGTTCCAGTTGGGTGACTTTCTCATGGCCAAGGCAGCGTAAAGGCAGCACCCAGCCACCGTAACCGCGCGCCATTTGACTGGCGATAAGATTCACCCGAGGCAGCCACGGGGTGTCAAAGTAAACCTGCTCGACCAGCGACTGCGGGGAACCGGTGATCAGCCAAATATCCGCATCAGAGCTTAACAGATAGGTGGTCAGGCGCTGCTGCACCAGCGGAAACGCCGTCACGTGATGGCGAAACCAACGCACAAAATCAGCTTGGTGGGCTTTAAGGCGTGCTTCTCGCCGACCAAAAGTGCATCCCCACAGGAGCAAACTCATTGGCCAACGGGCGGCGCGCCCTTTGATCAACATCGCCACCGCGATAATCGGTAACAGCGGCAGTACAAGCAGCGCATTCAACGGTTGGCGGCGCAGCAGATAACGCAGAAAACTACCGAACATATCCTGCTGGTGTAACGTACCGTCCAAATCAAAAAAGACAACGCGACGCTCGTGATTGGTCAAACCTTAGTCCTCTGGATCGTTGAACCCCAATAGCCAGGTAAACAAGAACCCGGCGATAACCGCTACCAGATAGCCTAACAGATAGAACATCACTTTTCCGGCAACAATCGTCAGCGCCAGCGGTAATCCCGAGATACCAAAGGTGATAACCGTCGCCACTTTCCAGTAGCTGATCAGCGCCCCACCGACCGCACCACCGAGGCAAGCGCCGATAAACGGTTTACCCAGCGGCAGCGTTACGCCAAAAATCAACGGCTCGCCAATGCCCAGTAACCCGACCGGCAGCGCGCCTTTGATCACTTTTTTCAGTCGTGCGTTACGGGTTTTCATCAGAACAGCAATTGCGGCGCCAATCTGACCGACCCCGGCCATCGCCAGGATGGGAAATAGCGCGTTATAGCCATGCGCCTGCACCAGTTCCACGTGAATCGGCACCAGCCCCTGATGGAGTCCGGTGAGCACCAGCGGCAGGAACGTTCCCGCCAGCACCGCGCCGACCAGGAAACCGCCGCGATCAATCGCCCAGGAGGCGCCGTGGGCAATGGACTCGGAGATCCAGCCACCGAGCGGTTGTAGCGCCACAATCGCAATCGTCCCGGTAATCAGGGTGGTCAGCAACGGATTAAGGATCAACTCCAGCGATTCCGGCAACACCTCGCGGAATTTGCGCTCTATCCAGCACATTAACGCCACCACCAGTAGCACCGCAATCACCCCGCCACGCCCGGGCTGTAGCGCCTCGCCAAACAGGGTAATTTGCGCTAGCTGTGGGCTGGAGAGAATGCCGGCCATTACGCCGCCCATTGCCAGCGAACCCCCAAACACTTTGGCCGTATTCACCCCCACCAGAATATTCATGATGGCAAAAACGGCGCTGCCGAAAATACCTAACAGCCCCAGCATATTGGGATAATGGGTGGCAAAGTCGCCCACAATATCAGGGCGCTTGAGGATATTGATAATACCGGTAATCAAACCGGAGGCGATAAACGCCGGGATCAGCGGAATAAAGACGTTTGCCAGTTTACGCAGCGCATCGCTCATTGGCGCTTTGTACTTCGCTTTCACCTGAGATTTTGTGCGTTCAATGTCGTGTGCATGCGGACGTTCGCCGTCATCAGCAATCAGAGAACGCATGGCATCCACCACTTTGGCGGCCTTACCGGGACCGACAATAATCTGATGCTGCGCCCCCTGCTTCACATAGCCGCTGACGCCGGGCAGCTGCTTCAGCCGGGGAATATCCAGTTGGTCGTCATCCTGGACTTCTACCCTGACGCGGGTCATACAGTTTTCCAGGCGCAGAATATTTTTTTCTCCGCCAACCCCCAGCAGAATATCGCTGGCAAGCGCCGCCGTTTTGTCCATATGTACCTCTTAGTGTTCTAACGCCGCGCGTAAAAAACCCTGGTGAGCGGAGAGTTTTGCCCTGGCTGCCGTCGCGTCTAGCTCGGTCAGCGCCATCAGAATGGCGGGCTTAACGTCAAAATCGGTCTGCTTCAGTAACGTTTCAGCGTCTTCGCGCGAAATGCCGGTAGCTTCCACCACCATCCGGCAGGCCCGATCGACCAGCTTGGCGTTGGTCGCTTTCATATCCACCATCAGGTTCTGATACACCTTGCCATACTTCACCATCGCACCGGTGGAAATCATATTTAGCACCAGTTTCTGCGCGGTGCCCGACTTCAGACGGGTTGAACCAGTCAGCGCCTCCGGACCAACCACCACGGAGATGGCGATATCCGCTTCGCGGGCAATAGGTGAGTCCGGATTACAGGAAATCGCGACCGTCGTACAGCCCACCGCATGCGCATATTTCAGGCCGCCAATCACATACGGTGTCCGACCCGATGCCGCCAGACCGACAACCAGATCCTGCGCGGTCAGATTCAGCGCCCGCAGGTCATCTTCCCCAAGCTGCGAGTTATCTTCTGCGCCTTCAACCGCTTTTAATAACGCCCCTGGCCCACCGGCAATCAGCCCGACCACTAATCCGTGCGGTACACCAAAAGTTGGCGGACATTCTGAGGCATCCAGCACGCCGAGACGTCCGCTGGTCCCTGCCCCCATGTAAATAATCCGCCCGCCTGCTTTAAGTGCCTGCGCAGCCGCATCAACCGCATGCGCAACTTCAGACAGTGTCGCTTTTACTGCTTCCGCTACCAGCGTATCCTGTTGATTAAAACGATGTACCAGCTCAAGCGTTGATAACGCATCGAGATCCATCGTTTGTGGATTGCGGGTTTCTGACACTAACGCACCGAGATTCATTTTTGTTCCTTAGGAATTTTTAATTCATAATAATCCGTCATAATGGAATATTATATTCACTCAGGCGAGTGAAATGTTGTTTTGTAATCGCCATCACGTTTTCGCCAGGAGACAGCATGAACTGTTTGATTCGCATTCGTCAGCGTTACCCTGACCTCGCACAAAGCGATAAAAAGCTTGCGGATTATCTTCTTACGCAACCAGATAATGTGCGTCATCTCAGCTCTCAGCAGCTAGCTTTTGAAGCGGGCGTTAGCCAGTCCAGCGTCGTGAAGTTCGCGCAGAAAATGGGCTTTAAAGGCTTCCCGGCCCTCAAATTGGCGATCAGCGAAGCGCTGGCCAGCAATCCCAATCCGCATTCGGTTCCGGTGCACAATCAGATCCGCGGTGACGATCCTATGCGACTGGTAGGTGAGAAGCTAATTAAGGAGAACGTAGCAGCGATGCATGCCACGCTGGACGTCAATAGCGAAGACAAACTGATGGAAAGCGTCACGATGCTGCGCACAGCCCGACGCATTATCCTCACCGGCATTGGCGCCTCGGGCCTGGTGGCGCAAAATTTTGCCTGGAAGCTATTGAAGATAGGATTTAATGCGGTCGTTGAACGCGATATGCATGCCCTGCTGGCGACCGTACAGGCGCTGGATTCAAACGATCTGCTGCTGGCCATTTCGTATAGCGGAGAGCGACGCGAACTCAATCTGGCCGCGGATGAAACATTACGCACCGGGGCAAAAATCCTCGCCATCACTGGTTTTACTCCCAATGCCCTGCAGCAGCGAGCCACCCGTTGCCTGTACACCATTGCCGAAGAACAGGCCACGCGCAGTGCCGCAATTTCATCAACGCATGCGCAAATGATGTTGACTGATTTACTGTTTATGGCGCTGGTGCAGCAAGATCTCGAACATGCCCCGGAGCGGATCCGCCACAGCGAAGCGCTGGTAAAAAAACTGGTTTGAGCAAAGAATGCGCGTATAATGCCCGCCCGATTTGTGATGTTTTGAGAGTTTCCTGATGGCCCTGTTAATCACTAAAAAGTGTATCAATTGCGATATGTGCGAACCCGAATGCCCGAATGAGGCCATTTCAATGGGTGACAGCATTTACGAGATTAACAGCGACAAGTGTACGGAATGCGTAGGTCATTACGACACGCCAACCTGTCAAAAGGTGTGCCCGATCCCCAATACTATTTTGAAAGATCCGGCACATATCGAAACAGAAGAACAGCTGTGGGATAAGTTTGTGTTAATGCATCACGCAGACAAGCTTTAACTCTCAATAATGACCGTGGCGCAGGCATAGTGACGTTCATCGGCCAGCGTCACGTGCATATGCATAACACCGAGCTTCTCCGCCAGTTTTAACGCCTCTCCCCATAACCGCAAACGCGGCTTGCCGAGTTCATCGTTGAACACTTCGAACTGATTAAATGCCAGCCCGTTACGAATGCCGGTGCCAAAGGCTTTTGCCGCCGCCTCTTTTACCGCAAAACGCTTCGCCAGAAAACGCACCGGCTGCTGATGCGTTTCCCAAATGGTCCATTCGTTGTCGCTGAGGACGCGTCTGGCCAGCCGATCGCCGGAACGGGAGATCACCGCTTCAATGCGCGCAATCTCCACGATGTCCGTGCCTAATCCCAGAATCGCCATTAGCCACGCGCTTCCAGCATTAGACGTTTCATTTCCACTACGGCGTCTTTCAGACCGCTCATCACCGCACGTCCGATGATCGCATGACCAATGTTCAGCTCGTGCATTTCCGGGATCCGCGCAATAGCTTTGACGTTATGGTAAGTCAGGCCGTGACCGGCGTTCACCTTCAGACCCAGGCTGGCAGCAAAGGTCGCAGCTTTGGCGATACGTGCCAGTTCGCTGGCCTGTTCAGCATCGGTTTTCGCATCAGCATAGCAGCCGGTGTGAATTTCAATATACGGCGCGCCAACATCAGCAGCCGCTTTAATTTGTTCTTCATCGGCATCGATAAACAGCGAGACCAGGATCCCCGCATCCGCCAGACGCTTGCAGGCATCACGCATTTTGTCGCGTTGACCCGCCACATCCAAGCCGCCTTCAGTGGTGACTTCCTGACGTTTTTCCGGCACCAGGCAGCAGAAATGCGGCTTGGTTTCAACCGCGATGGCCAGCATCTCTTCCGTCACCGCCATTTCCAGATTCATACGTGTATCCAGCGTTTGACGCAGAATTCGCACGTCTCTGTCAGTAATATGACGACGGTCTTCACGCAGATGAACGGTGATCCCATCCGCCCCCGCTTGCTCAACGATAAATGCCGCCTGAACCGGGTCCGGGTATGCGGTGCCGCGTGCGTTACGTAAAGTGGCAATGTGGTCAATGTTGACGCCTAACAGTAATTCGGCCATGACAATCCTCGTTAATCATTATTTGTTTTTACTGCGCGTTTTGGTAAAAATTGCCGGAACAGTTCCCGGCTTTTTAACGGCTTACCACCAAGATACGGCTTTAACGCCATGCGGGTAAAGCGTTTCGCGGCACGTAACGTATCGGCATCCGGAAATTCACGCGATGCAAGTGCTTTGAGATGGCGTCCGGTAAAGGTGTTGTTATCAATAACGATGCTGGCGATAAACCCTTTTTCTTCCCGATAGCGATAGGTCATGGTGTCGTCCACCGGTTCACCGCTGCCCGCACAGTGGGCAAAATCCACGCCGTAGCCCAGATGACCGAGCAACGCCAGCTCAAAGCGACGCAGGGCGGGCTCTGGTGAACCGGATGTGCCTGCCAACGCCTGGATACAGTTCAGGTAATCGAAAAAGAGTTCAGAAAAGCGGGTCTCGTACTCAAGCACGCGAGAAATGAGTTCGTTGATATACAGACCGCTGTACAGCGTGATTCCGCTAAGCGGGAGTGCCAGAGAGACGGCTTCAGCGCTACGTAGGGTTTTGACCTCACCACGTCCACCAAAGCGAAGTAATAATGGGGTAAAAGGCTGGAGTGCGCCTTTCAGATTGGAACGTTTGGAACGTGCGCCTTTAGCCACAAGGCGCACGCGACCCGACTCTTCCGTGAAAACGTCCAGCACTAAACTGGTTTCGCTCCAGGGGCGACTATGCAGGACAAATGCGCGTTGCCATCCATCCATCATAATACTCGTCGTCTTTCAGAGGAAGGGTTTAGACGTCGTCGCCGTAACCGAGACTGCGCAGCGCGCGTTCGTCATCGGCCCAGCCAGATTTCACTTTCACCCACAGTTCAAGGTGCACAGGCGCTTCGAACATTTCCTGCATGTCTTTACGTGCTTCAATACCGATGGTTTTAATTTTGGCCCCTTTGTTGCCAATTACCATCTTCTTCTGCCCTTCGCGTTCGACAAGGATCAGGCCGTTGATATCGTAGCCGCCACGTTCGTTAGGGATAAAGCGCTCAATCTCAACGGTCACAGAATACGGCAGTTCAGCACCGAGGAAACGCATCAGCTTTTCACGGATGATTTCAGAGGCCATAAAGCGCTGCGAGCGGTCGGTGATGTAATCTTCCGGGAAGTGATGAATCGCTTCCGGCAGATGCTTACGCACGATGCCCGCAACGGTATCGACATTCATGCCGGTTTCGGCAGACATCGGTACGATGTCGAGGAAGTTCATCTGGCTTGCCAGGAACTGCAGGTGCGGCAGCAGATCGGCTTTTTCCTGGACGTTATCCACTTTGTTGACCGCCAGGATAACCGGAGCTTTACCGTCACGCAGTTTGTTCAGCACCATTTCGTCGTCCGGCGTCCAGCGCGTGCCCTCTACGACGAAAATAATCAATTCAACGTCACCAATAGAACTGCTGGCCGCTTTGTTCATCAGGCGGTTGATGGCACGCTTTTCTTCCATGTGCAGGCCCGGGGTATCAACATAAATAGCCTGATACGCGCCTTCGGTATGAATACCGACAATGCGGTGACGGGTCGTCTGCGCCTTACGGGAGGTAATGGAAATCTTCTGCCCAAGCAGATTATTCAACAGGGTGGATTTACCAACGTTCGGGCGACCGACGATGGCAATAAATCCGCAATAGGTTTTTTCTTCGCTCATTCCAGCTCCAGTTTTTTCAACGCCTGTTCGGCGGCAGCCTGCTCAGCCTTACGACGGCTCGAACCTGTGCCAACCACCGGTTCACTCAGGCCGCTAACCTGGCAGTGGATAGTAAATTCTTGATCGTGCGCTTCGCCACGGACCTGTACTACCAGATAAGACGGCAGCGGCAGGTGGCGACCCTGCAAGTATTCCTGCAAACGCGTTTTCGGATCTTTTTGTTTGTCGCCCGGACTAATTTCATCCAGACGGGTTTGATACCAGTTAAGGATCAGTTGTTCAACAGTCTGAATATCACTGTCGAGGAAGACGCCGCCGATCAGTGCTTCGACGGTATCAGCCAGAATAGATTCACGACGGAAGCCGCCGCTTTTCAGTTCGCCCGGCCCCAAACGTAAACATTCGCCGAGATCAAACTCACGGGCTAATTCAGCCAGCGTATTACCGCGCACCAGCGTGGCGCGCATGCGACTCATATCACCTTCGTCCACACGCGGAAAACGATGATACAACGCATTGGCAATAACAAAGCTCAAAATAGAGTCGCCTAAAAATTCTAAACGCTCGTTATGTTTGCTGCTGGCACTGCGGTGAGTTAATGCCTGCTGCAACAGTTCCTGATGATTAAAAGTGTAGCCCAGCTTCCGTTGAAGCCGATTAATTACGATGGGGTTCATGCGATACCAATAAATGAATGCGTCAACAATCCAGCACACGAAACAGACCTGATATACATCACTCGGTTAGCCGTTTCGGCGTCGCCTGAATGCGCTTGTATACGAATCAACGCTGTTTCGTGTGCCGTGGCAACCTGACGGTGCCAACCTAAAACTACGGGGGAATATTCTATACACAACGACAAGGGATGTCGTTAGTCTGCGGGAATTTATCCGAGAAATAATTCACGTTGCCGCCATTATGACGACAACGTGAACGATTATCAGCAATTAATGAATACCACCAATACGGCTTAAACGAACACCGGTCGGCCATTCACCTTCTTGCTTGTCGAAACTCATCCAGATGCCCGTCGCTTTACCCACCAGATTCGCTTCCGGTACAAATCCCCAGTAACGGCTGTCCGCGCTGTTGTCGCGGTTATCACCCATCATGAAGTAGTGTCCCGGTGGAACAATCCAGGTCGCCAGTTGCTGACCCGGTTGGCGGTAGTACATCCCCACCTGATCCTGCGCGATTGGCACGGTCAGAATGCGGTGCGTCACCTCGCCCAGCGTCTCTTTACGTTCGGTCAGGCGAATACCGTTATCTTTCGTTTCGCTCAGCGGAAGTTCGAAGAAACCACTGGTCGCTTCGCCACCGTTACGACGTGCAAACGTCTGCACGAAATCACTCGGCTGAACGTCAGAGTACGTGACCGGCAATGCGTTTTGACACGCCTGACCGGAGCGGCATCCTGGCTGGATCGTGACCTCTTTCGCCACTGGATCGTACGTCACTTTGTCTCCCGGTAAACCGACAGCGCGTTTGATGTAGTCCAGGCGCGGATCCTCCGGGTATTTAAACACCACGACATCACCGCGTTTCGGATGGCCCGTTTCGATCAGTGTTTTCTGATAAATCGGATCTTTAATTCCGTAGGCAAATTTCTCCACCAGAATAAAATCACCAATTAACAGCGTCGGCATCATCGAACCCGATGGGATCTGGAACGGCTCATAAATAAATGAACGCACCACCAGTACAATCGCCAGTACCGGGAACACGGATGCTCCGGTTTCCAGCCAGCCCGGCTTCGGGGAGACTTTTTTCAGCGTTGCGTTATCCAGTGAATCACCCGCAGCGGCTTGTGCCGCTGCCTGACGCTCCCGGCGTTTTGGCGCAAAGATAAATTTATCTACGCACCATAAAATGCCCGTCACCAGTGTGGCAATCACCAGAATCAGGGCAAACATATTCGCCATGCCAACTCCTTAGGATTATTTGCTGTCTTTACCGACATGCAGAATGGCGAGGAACGCTTCCTGAGGCAGCTCGACGTTACCGATCTGCTTCATGCGTTTTTTACCTTCTTTCTGTTTCTGCAGCAGCTTTTTCTTACGGCTAATATCACCGCCATAGCACTTAGCCAGAACGTTTTTACGCAGCTGCTTAACCGTTGAACGCGCAATGATGTGCGTACCAATGGCTGCCTGAATCGCGATATCAAACTGCTGGCGTGGGATCAGTTCTTTCATCTTTTCCACCAGCTCACGGCCGCGGCTCTGTGAGTTATCACGGTGGGTAATGAGCGCCAGCGCATCAACACGCTCGTTGTTGATCAGAACATCAACGCGCACCATGTCAGAGGCCTGGAAGCGTTTGAAGTTATAGTCCAGTGACGCATAGCCACGAGACGTTGACTTCAGGCGGTCGAAGAAGTCGAGCACCACTTCTGCCATCGGGATTTCATAGGTCAGCGCCACCTGGTTACCGTGGTAAACCATGTTGGTCTGTACGCCACGCTTCTCGATACACAGCGTGATAACGTTGCCGAGATATGCCTGAGGCAGCAGCATATGACACTCAGCGATCGGCTCGCGCAGCTCATAGATGTTGTTCAGCGGCGGCAGTTTGGACGGGCTATCAACATAGATAGTCTCTTTACCCGTGGTTTCAACTTCGTAAACAACGGTCGGTGCAGTGGTGATCAGGTCCAGATCGTATTCACGTTCCAGACGTTCCTGAATGATCTCCATGTGCAGCAAACCAAGGAAGCCACAGCGGAAGCCGAAGCCCAGCGCGGTAGAGCTTTCCGGTTCATAGAACAGGGAGGCATCGTTCAGGCTCAGCTTACCTAACGCATCACGGAAGTTTTCGTAATCGTCAGAGCTGACCGGGAACAGACCGGCGTAAACCTGCGGTTTCACCTTTTTAAATCCTGGCAGCGCTTTATCTGCCGGATTACGTGCCTGAGTCAGCGTATCGCCGACCGGGGCGCCGAGAATATCTTTAATCGCACAAACCAGCCAACCCACTTCGCCGCACTTCAGTTCGGTACGGTCAACCTGCTTAGGCGTGAAGATCCCCAGACGGTCAGCGTTATACACCTGCCCGGTGCTCATCACTTTGATTTTGTCGCCTTTGCGCATGGTGCCGTTTTTAATACGTACCAGCGAGACCACACCCAGATAGTTATCGAACCAGGAGTCAATGATCAGCGCCTGCAGCGGGCCTTCCGGATCACCTTCCGGCGGCGGAATTTCGCGCACCAGACGTTCCAGAACATCGGTCACGCCGACGCCGGTTTTCGCCGAGCAGCGAACCGCATCTGTCGCATCGATACCGACGATATCTTCGATCTCTTCCGCTACACGCTCAGGATCGGCAGCCGGCAGGTCAATTTTGTTCAGTACCGGCACCACCTCGAGATCCATTTCCAGGGCGGTATAGCAGTTAGCCAGCGTTTGCGCTTCAACACCCTGTCCGGCGTCAACCACCAGCAGAGCGCCTTCACAGGCGGCAAGCGAGCGCGAAACTTCATACGAGAAGTCAACGTGGCCCGGCGTGTCGATAAAGTTAAGCTGGTAGGTTTCACCATCAGATGATTTGAAATCGAGCGTCACGCTCTGCGCTTTGATAGTAATACCGCGCTCACGCTCAAGATCCATCGAGTCGAGAACCTGCGCTTCCATTTCACGGTCAGACAGGCCACCGCAGATCTGGATAATACGGTCAGACAGCGTTGATTTACCGTGGTCGATGTGAGCTATGATTGAAAAGTTACGTATGTTCTTCATATAGTGTAATTATTGTGCCTTACGCCTGCCTGGGCAGGCTTTGAGAAGTCGCTGTTCTGAGCTTAACGTCGGTTTAAGTGAAACGCCGCATTCTACACTACAACGCTGAGGCGAGGAAATGTTCATAGAGCAAGGATAGCGGGAACTGGAAACAACTTAGCAAAGTCAGTGAAACTTTTACCGAAGTACGGCGAAAGTGCCCTATCTGGCCTACGTAGTAACGGTCCTGTAGGCCTGATAAGCGCAGCGCCATCAGGCATATATATCACTGGTGTGTTTCGACGCGAAGAAGGTCAGGCGGGAGAGCAACATTGAGAATCACCGGTTGCCAGGCCTCACGTTCAGCCAGCTTGCGTGAGAAACCACGAGCAATCAGGAATCCACCCACACCGCCCAGTATCGCACCGCTTAACGCGGCGATATCGCTGCCAAACAATACCTGGAACAATGCGGCAAAAACAAACAGCCCCGCCAGCGGAGACAGATAGACTAACATTGCCGAGCCCAACAGGCTGCCTTCAGCAATGCCTAGCTCAACTTTCTGACCGGGAGCCAGCGGTTCAACGCTAGGCACCACAATGGTGTGCGTTGTCTGCGGTCCCAGTTTATTCAGCACACGGCTTCCGCATCCGGCCCTTGAGGCACAGCTGCTGCACGACGCTTTAACGTCACAGCTGACTGTCGCCAGGCCATTTTGCCAGGAAACAACCGTTGCCCACTCTTTGATCATTGTGCAGCCCTGAACTTGATATTGTCCGCGATGCGCTTCGCCGTTTGCGGCGGAAGTTCACCAACGATAGTGATTTCGGCATTATCTCGTACGCTGGTACTGACCGTGCGGCGTCCGGTACGCAGGAGCTGATCGGCGCTGTTTTGCTGCGCGCGGTTCACATTCACAGAGAAGCTGAACAGCCCGTCAGAATAAAGACGCGATTCAATCGGCATATTGTCCATCGTCGGCAGTGGACGACGGCTGCTAGAGACTTCACTGAATCCTTGCGGCAACCACGATGGGCTCCAGTTGAAGTTGGTTTTCTCGCCTGCGGGAACGGATAGCAACGGCGGCAGGTTGGCTTTTGCCAGCGTCTGCATGCTGTCTCCGACGCCGCTATTCACGGTAAAAGCGATCACGCGGAACTGTTCCAGCGTTTCGCCATCCCGGTCAAGAAGATCGACGCGCATCGGTAGCTTAGTTTCGGTGTCCATCCAGACAATGTAGCTGTAACGAGTCCCGTCACGCGCCACGACGCGGAGCACTTCACAAAGCCTGTCGGCAATACGTGTTCGGCCTACCGAGATAAAATCATAGTAGGGTGCGAGACGTTTAAAGTCGGTGTAAATCAGAGATGGCAGAGAATCAACAATATAATCACCGTTCAGCGTGAACGGTTCAAGCCCCGGCTCAAAATAGCTGATCTCATTCCCACGTTGTACGACTTCCCGGCGTGGTCCATCTAATTGCAACAGTTGTGCAAGCGGACGGTTATCCAGACGAGCATGTCGATAACGTAGGGATTCAACACCCTGTTTATTGATGCTGACGAAGGACAGCTCATAGGTGAGCGACTGGCTGGCCAGATTCATCTGCTGCAATAACGCCCCGGACGCAGGAGTGGCCGAGGCGTTGACAGAGAAGAACAGGCTACCAGCCACAAGTGACATGGCAAACCAAAGTTGCTTCATTACTGCGATTGCGTTCCTAAAGTTTGAATTCCTGGCACCTGTACAGCGGCTTGCTGTGTCTGTGCCTTCTCAAACTGAAGCTGTTCGGAGTGCAGTCGGCGCTGCAGTTCGTAATCCTGCAACATAGCATTGATACGACGACGCTGCTCCTGCACCTGCTGTTGCTGACCGCCGCTGCTGGCCGTCGCGTCAGAAGGTACACCCAAGCTCACCGGACTGGCTTTACCCATCATCGGTAATGTATTAAATACCGGCGTTTCGGGCTGCTGGGACGTTTCAGATTGCCCATTATAGTGCTGGACGCCAACGATAACTGCAAGCGATACGCACGCGGCCACACCCATTTGAGTAAGCTGAGCGGCCCACGGACGCATTTTCTTCCAGAATGGCATTTTCTGCCACTGATGTGGTGCTGGCTGGGCCTCAGGAATCAATGGCGCCGCCTGACGTACTGGCTCATCTGCGATGGCTGCCATTACTCGGTCGGAAATATCGAAATGGAGAACGTCGGCGGTATCACCTCGCATGGAATCGCGGATCAGGTGATAACTCTCCCAGGTTTTTTGCATTTCCGGGTCGTGAGTCAGCTCTTTGAGTAACTCAGTATCCAGCGTTTCGCCATCCATTAAAGCGGAAAGTTTTTCTTTCTGCATGCCTAATACCTTTTCCAGTATCCCGCTACCGTCAACGCCTGATAAGCGGTTGAACTTTATTATCAATAGCTTCCCTCGCTCGGAAGATACGAGAACGCACCGTACCCACCGGACAATCCATGATAGCGGCTATCTCTTCATAGCTCAGGCCATCCAGCTCCCGCAAGGTTATTGCCATGCGTAAATCTTCCGGGAGGGACTCAATAGTTCGGAAAACTATCTGTCTCAGTTCTTCTGACAACATTAAGTTCTCAGGGTTCGAAATTTCTTTCAGCGCACCGCCACTTTCGTAATTTTCTGCTTCTATCGCATCTATATCACTGGAAGGTGGACGACGCCCCTGAGCGACCAGGTAATTCTTCGCTGTATTGACTGCAATACGATACAGCCAGGTATAAAAAGCACTATCTCCCCGGAACGAATCCAGCGCACGATAGGCCTTAATAAATGCTTCCTGTACAACATCGGGAACATCGCCCGACGGTACATAGCGGGAAACCAGACTCGCCACCTTATGCTGATAGCGAACTACCAGTAAATTAAAGGCTTTCTGATCTCCCTTCTGGACCCGTTCTACCAGGACCTGGTCCGTTAACTGCTCGCTCATCCGAGGTAAAGTCTCCCCAAACCAAATTTCCACGCGCTTTCGAAACGCCACTCCATCAGCTGCACTATGAGCAAGCAATGACTTGGAGTGCTCAAGTTTCGTAAAGTTCCGTTACGCATTTGTTTTTGTTTGTCATGTTGTAGACAGGTCTTATCTCTCATTATAAGTCTACATAACCCGATCAACGCACTATCTGTACAGAAATGCCCATTAAACCGCTTGCAGAGTAACCCAACGGGCACTTTATTTCATCTCCTAATCTGACGCTAACGGCCTGCTACACAAAATATTTTTCATACTTTATCTCTCACTATGAATTTCTTTCGTGTTTAGCCATTGCAACACAATTAAAAATATAACGTGCAGTTTCGCACAATGTGGTGCTATGGTGACCAAACACTGTTTAGTAAATTAAACAACAATCATGAATACAACGCCTGAATTATCCTGTGATGTGCTGATTATTGGCAGCGGTGCTGCCGGACTCTCACTGGCTTTGCGCTTGGCTGAGAAACATCGGGTTATTGTCCTGAGTAAGGGGCCTGTGAGTGAAGGCTCTACATTCTATGCCCAGGGAGGCATTGCCGCTGTTTTTGATGAAACCGACAGTATCGATTCTCACGTCGAGGATACGCTGATTGCCGGCGCGGGATTGTGTGATCGCCATGCAGTTGAGTTCGTCGCCAGCAACGCCCGAACGTGCGTCCAGTGGCTCATTGATCAAGGCGTTTTGTTTGATACGCAGGTTCAGCCCAATGGTGAAGAGAGTTATCACCTGACCCGCGAAGGCGGCCATAGCCATCGACGTATCCTGCATGCGGCTGATGCCACCGGCAAAGAGGTCGAAACCACGCTGGTCAGCAAGGCACAAAATCATCCCAACATTCAGGTGCTGGAACGTAGCAACGCCGTGGACCTGATCATCTCCGATAAAATCGGCTTGCCGGGCACGCGCCGGGTAGTTGGCGCATGGATCTGGAACCGTAATAAAGAAGCCGTCGAAACCTGCCATGCCAAATCCGTCGTGCTGGCCACCGGTGGTGCATCGAAGGTCTATCAGTACACCACCAATCCGGATATCTCCTCCGGCGATGGAATTGCGATGGCCTGGCGCGCAGGGTGTCGTGTCGCCAACCTCGAATTTAATCAGTTTCACCCCACCGCGCTGTATCACCCGCAGGCGCGCAATTTTCTACTGACTGAAGCGCTGCGTGGCGAAGGTGCCCATCTGAAGCGCCCGGACGGCTCACGCTTTATGCCCGACTTTGATGAGCGTGGTGAACTGGCGCCGCGCGATATCGTGGCGCGTGCTATCGATCATGAAATGAAGCGTCTGGGTGCGGACTGCATGTTCATCGACATCAGTCATAAACCGGAAGAATTTGTCCGCCAGCATTTTCCGATGATTTATGAAAAGCTGCTGGGCCTGGGGATCGACCTGACCAAAGAGCCAGTGCCTATCGTGCCAGCTGCGCACTATACCTGCGGTGGCGTGATGGTCGATGATTATGGACGGACTGACGTCGATGGTCTGTATGCCATCGGCGAAGTGAGCTACACCGGGCTGCATGGTGCAAATCGTATGGCGTCTAACTCACTGCTGGAGTGCCTGGTCTACGGCTGGTCTGCAGCTGAAGATATTGATCGTAGAATGCCCTACGCACGTAGTGTAAGCACGCTTCCGGGTTGGGATGAAAGCCGGGTGGAAAATCCGGATGAGCTGGTTGTCATCCAGCATAACTGGCATGAACTGCGGCTATTTATGTGGGATTACGTTGGCATTGTACGCACCACTAAACGTCTGGAGCGAGCCCTGCGGCGTATCACGATGCTGCAACAGGAAATCGACGAGTATTACGCCCATTTCCGCGTGTCGAACAATTTACTGGAGCTGCGCAATTTGGTGCAGGTTGCCGAGCTGATTGTGCGCTGCGCAATGATGCGTAAAGAGAGCCGGGGCCTGCACTTCACGCTGGATTATCCAGAGCAGTTGCCTGAATCCGGCCCTTCTATTCTTTCGCCGCTTAGCCATCACATAAACAGATAAAATGCCTGGGTCAGCGCGGTGTAACCTTCTGAGTAACGCTGGTCTGGCCCACGGATCACTAATCTGTCGCTAAAGCACTCCCCGGCCTGCGGGGAGAAAGCCAGCAGGACCCGATGCGGCAGCCGGGCTTCGGTTTCCGCCACATCCGTACGCAGACGCAGATGCCATCCCATGTTTAATGCCTGCTGGGTAAAAGCGTTACCAATCTGCTCCGGCAGTACCACGCAAAAAAAGCCCTCTTCTGTAATACTGTCCGCCGCCAGCGTTATCAGCGCCGCATGATCGAGCGTCGTGGTATAACGTGCCTGCTCGCGCTGTGGCGAACCACACTCCACGCCTTGCTCATAATAAGGGGGATTACTGATAATCAGATCAAAGCGCACGGTCTGGCGAGGTATCCACCGTTGAGCATCTTCAGTATGGATCCGGATACGCTGCCCCCACGGAGATTGCGCGATGTTTTCCTCTGCCTGTTGCGCGGCGTCAACATCCAGCTCCACCGCATCAATCAGGACGCTGTTATCTGTACGCTGGGCCAGCATCAGTGCTAACAAACCACTCCCGGTGCCGATATCAAGGATCCGCTTTACGCCTGCGACAGGGGCCCAGGCCCCCAATAAAATTCCGTCAGTCCCAACTTTCATTGCACAACGATCGTGTGCCACAAAAAACTGTTTAAAGGTAAACCCATTACGTCGAAGTACTGATGAAGACTGGGGCATGAAAAACAACCTTCCTGGAAAAAAAACGATAACATAGGATAAAAACAATACCTGAGAAGGTATATCCATACAAACAGATGAAGATTGCAGCCGTAACGTCTATAATCAGCGCCCCACACAGAGGTAGAACATGACTGTAACGACTTTTTCCGAACTTGAACTCGATGAAAGCCTGCTGGATGCCCTCCAGGAAAAAGGTTTCACTCGCCCGACAGCTATTCAGGCAGCCGCCATTCCACCTGCGCTCGATGGCCGTGATGTACTCGGTTCTGCGCCGACAGGCACCGGTAAAACGGCGGCATATTTGCTGCCAGTGTTGCAGCACCTGCTCGACTTTCCGCGCAAAAAATCAGGTCCACCGCGCGTTTTAATTCTGACGCCGACCCGTGAACTGGCAATGCAAGTTGCCGATCACGCCCGTGAACTGGCGAAGAATACGCATCTGGATGTCGCCACCATCACCGGCGGCGTGGCCTACATGAACCATATGGAAGTGTTCAGCGAAAATCAGGACATCGTGGTCGCGACCACCGGGCGTCTGCTGCAATACATTAAAGAAGAGAACTTCGACTGCCATGCGGTTGAAACGCTGATCCTCGATGAAGCCGACCGTATGCTGGATATGGGCTTCGCGCAGGATATCGAGCATATTGCCGGTGAAACCCGCTGGCGCAAGCAGACCATGCTGTTCTCTGCCACTCTGGAAGGCAATGCGGTTAAAGATTTTGCCGAGCGCCTGCTGGAAGATCCGGTTGAGGTTTCTGCGGATCCATCCACCCGCGAACGTAAGAAGATCCATCAGTGGTACTATCGTGCCGATGATATCGAACACAAAACAGCGTTGCTGATTCACCTGTTAAAACAGCCTGAAGCAACGCGTTCTATCGTCTTTGTGCGTAAACGCGAGCGCGTGCACGAGCTGGCTGGCTGGCTGCGCCAGGCGGGGATCAACAACTGCTATCTCGAAGGCGAGATGGTACAAAGCAAGCGTAACGAAGCGATCAAACGCCTGACCGATGGTCGTGTGAATGTGCTGGTTGCCACCGACGTTGCGGCACGCGGTATCGACATTCCTGATGTCAGCCACGTGTTTAACTACGACATGCCTCGTAGTGGCGATGCCTATTTGCACCGTATTGGCCGTACCGGTCGCGCAGGCCGTAAAGGCACCGCCATTTCTCTGGTAGAAGCGCACGACCACCTGCTGCTCGGCAAAGCGAGTCGCTATGTCGACGAGCAGCTAAAGCCGCGCGTGGTTGACGAACTGCGTCCAACAACGCGCGCGCCAAGTGAGAAGTCTAACGGTAAGCCATCCAAGAAAGTGCTGGCGAAACGTGCAGAGAAAAAAGAGAAAGATAAAGAGAAGCCGCGCGTGAAGAAACGTCACCGCGACGCCAAAAATATCGGCAAGCGTCGCAAGCCGAGCGCAGCTGCCGCGCCGCAGTCTGACAAAGAGTAAACGGTATGCCGGGTTAATGAACCCGGCATTTTTTTACCTTCTTTCAACGACAAAAAAGCGGAACATGCCAGTGCATGTTCCGCTTTTTTTATTATCTGATTACCGGGGGTATAACCCCGCGAGCCTTACAGGCTCTCAGTAAAGGTACGGGCAATAACGTCGCGCTGCTGTTCTGGAGTCAGTGAGTTGAAACGCACCGCATAACCAGAAACACGAATAGTCAGCTGCGGGTATTTTTCCGGGTGCTTAACCGCATCTTCCAGCGTTTCACGACGCAGAACGTTAACGTTCAGGTGCTGGCCACCTTCTACGCGAACTTCTGGCTGTACGTCTACCGGTACTTCACGGTATTCGATTTCGCCCAGTTTGCTGACGGCAACGACTTCATCAGCAGAGAAACCTGCTTTAGCAACGATGCAGCGTGCTTCGCCTTTTTCGCTGTCCAGCAGCCAGAAAGAGTTCAGCAGGTCGTCGTTTGCAGCTTTAGTAATCTGGATACCTGTAATCATGTTGATGCCTCCCCGGCAAAATTATTTGATTTCGGTTGGCCGTCGCGCGGCCAATTGGTAAAACCATTGTTGCTTGAGTGTATATATACCCCTCGCACACCCTTGATTCCTTGATTTAAATCAATAAAAACCACACACGCAAAGTGGTGATGAGTGGATTTTATTGTTTTACATCAACTTACGCTATGCGTGTAGATAAAATTTTTACATAAATTTTCAACTATCTTTAAGGGGTAGTCCCTTGAGAATCGTAGAGAATTTTGTGCCCCAGAGAGAAGCAGTTAAGCTAGGGGGAATGAAATTCGCAGGAGAGCGAGATGACTACCGAATTAACCTGGCACGATGTGCTGACCGAAGAAAAACATCAACCCTATTTTGTTAACACTTTGCATACCGTCGCCGGTGAACGCCAGTCAGGCATGACGATTTACCCGCCGCAAAAAGATGTGTTTAACGCATTTCGCTTTACCGAGCTTGGCGATGTGAAAGTTGTCATCCTGGGACAGGACCCTTACCACGGTCCCGGCCAGGCGCATGGCCTCGCGTTTTCTGTGCGCCCAGGCGTAGCCACTCCACCGTCATTACTGAATATGTATAAAGAACTCGAAGCGACGGTCCCGGGCTTTACACGCCCCACGCACGGGTATCTGGAAAGCTGGGCACGTCAGGGGGTACTGTTACTGAACACCGTCCTTACCGTCCGGGCAGGACAGGCACATTCGCATGCCAGTCTGGGCTGGGAAACCTTTACGGATAAAGTCATTAGCCTGATTAACGAGCACCGTGAAGGCGTGGTGTTTTTACTCTGGGGCGCGCACGCGCAGAAGAAAGGGGCCATTATTGACGCGCAGCGTCACCATATTCTGAAAGCGCCGCATCCGTCTCCGCTCTCGGCACACCGCGGATTCTTTGGCTGCAATCACTTTGTTCTGGCAAATGAGTGGCTGGAAAAACGCGGTGAAAAACCGATCGACTGGATGCCGGTGCTGCCGGCTGAGAGCGAGTAAAAAAATGCCAGCGATTCGCTGGCATTTTTACTATCAGGCTTTGTTCTGACGCCACCACTCCGCGAGCAGGACGCCCGTCGCGACGGAGACATTGAGCGTTTCTACATTGCCCGTACCGTCGATGGCGACGCACAAATCGTCTGCAGAACATGCTGCTTCCGGTAGCGCATCACGCTCGCGGCCTAACACCAGCACCATTTTTTCTGGCAGCGTGGTGTTGAACAACGGCTTACCTTTGTCGCTGGAGGTCATCACGACCGTGTAGCCTGCTTTGCGGAAATCATCCAGCACATCCACAATACTGTCGCCAGTGATCGGTTGCACGTGCTCGGCACCGCCTTCCGCGGTACGGATAGCTGCACCGGATTCCAGCAGCGCGGCATCCTGTACGACCACGCCTTTCACACCGAAGTGAGCGCAACTGCGCATCATGCCGCCCAGGTTATGCGGGTTGGCGATATCTTCCAGCGCCAGTACGCAATCCTGCGCCCCCGCCTGGCCAACCCACTGCTTAACGGTTGTACCGTTACGTTTTTTAATCAGGAAACACACGCCGCCATGGTGTTCAGTACCGGAAGCTTTCGCCAGTTCGGCTTCGTCAACCACGTGGTAGGCTTTGCGGTTTGCCGCCATCCAGCGTAATGCTTCTTTAAATCGTGGTGTCACGCTCTGGACAAACCAGGCGCGGACAATGGCGTCCGGACGGCTCTGGAACAACGCCTGACAGGCATTCTCACCGTAAACGCGGGTTTCTTCCGCACGCTGACGACGTAATACTTCAGGATCGATAAAGCTCTTGCCGCTGATCCCACCGTGATCGGCTTTTTCCGCTACGTCATCGCTCGGCGCGCGGGATACGGTACGCCACGGTGAGTCTTCACGTTTACGGTCGCGTTCAACATCGCGGTCACGTCCACGATCGCGGCCACGTTCACTGTTCGGACCCTTTCTGTCATCACGGGCAGGGCGACGACCGCCTTCGGCTCGGGAAGTACCTGGGCGACCGCCGCCTTTACCGGTACGTGGATTTTGGGTGCGCTTGTCCGAGTCATCGTCACTGCGGACGTACATCACTTTGACCTTGCCGTTTTTGTTCTTCAGTTCGTCGCTCATTTCTTTTCTCCACCTGCTCTGCGCGAAGCGCGCAGATTACCCGATGTGCACGTCGTTAGCCATTATTTCATTTAAAAGCTTATGACTATTGTACTCATTGAATAAAACGCATTGCTGTTTAAAACAGTCTCCCCGATAATATGTAACATAACAGAAACATATCGGCGTGATTGCCGCGAAGTCCACTCTACTCATCCAGAGGTTAGTTATGAATACCGTTTGTACCAGCTGCCAGGCTATCAACCGCATCCCCGAAGATCGTGTTCAGGATACGGCCAAATGCGGACGCTGTGGTCACGACCTGTTTGACGGTGAGGTGATCAATGCGACCGGTGCTACGCTGGATAAGCTGTTAAAAGACGATCTTCCGGTGGTGGTCGATTTCTGGGCGCCATGGTGTGGCCCATGCCGTAACTTCGCCCCCATCTTTGAAGATGTCGCTGAAGAGCGTAGCGGTAAAGTGCGTTTTGTTAAAGTGAATACCGAAGCTGAACGCGAACTCAGCGCACGTTTCGGCATCCGCAGCATTCCGACCATTATGATATTCAAGAAAGGTGAAGTCGTCGATATGCTCAATGGCGCAGTGCCTAAAGCCCCGTTTGATAGCTGGCTTAACGAATCATTATAATCTCTACGGGGCACATCTTGTGCCCCGTTTTGTCCTCTGCGACAATAGCATTTTTCAACGTGCTTCCCGATGACCAATAACGCCGTTCTCCAGTTACGTGCCGAGCGCCTTGCGCGCGCCACGCGCCCTTTTCTTGCCCGAGGTAACCGTATTCGCCGCTGCCAGCGCTGCTTACTGCCGCTGAAACTGTGCCTGTGCGAAACGCTGAGACCTGCCCAGGCGAAGAGTCGTTTTTGCCTGGTAATGTTTGACACCGAACCGATGAAACCCAGCAACACCGGGCGTTTGATTGCTGATATTCTGCCGGATACCGCCGCGTTTCAGTGGTCTCGCACCGAGCCGCCGTCAGCGCTGCTTGAACTGGTTAACAATCCGGATTATCAACCGATGGTGGTCTTCCCGGCATCTTATGCCGACGAGGGCCGTGAGGTCATTTTCACGCCACCTACGGGTAAAACACCGTTGTTCATTATGCTTGATGGCACCTGGCCAGAAGCGCGCAAAATGTTCCGTAAAAGTCCGTACCTCGATAACCTGCCGGTTATCTCCGTCGATTTATCACGTCTTTCCGCTTACCGTCTGCGCGAAGCCCATGCCGAGGGGCAGTATTGCACCGCCGAAGTGGCGATTGCCTTACTGGATCTGGCTGGAGACACGCAGGCAGCCGAAGGATTAAGTGAGCACTTCACGCTTTTTAAAACTCGCTACCTGGCAGGAAAAACCCAACATCAGGGAAGCGTCACAGCAGACTCGACAGAAAACGTTTAAAATCATTCGGTCACTGGTGTCATTAAGGAAGCCGATATGAGTCAACGTGGTCTGGAAGCGCTACTGCGACCAAAATCCATTGCGGTGATTGGGGCGTCAATGAAGCCCAATCGTGCGGGTTACCTGATGATGCGTAACTTACTGGCCGGCGGCTTTAATGGACCGGTTTTACCGGTTACGCCGGCCTGGAAAGCGGTGTTGGGCGTGCTGGCCTGGCCCACTATCGCCAGCCTGCCTTTTTCTCCCGATCTCGCCGTGCTGTGTACCAATGCCAGCCGCAACCTGACGCTGCTGGAGGCGCTAGGCGAGAAAGGCTGCAAAACCTGTATTATTTTGTCAGCGCCCAAGGCGCAGCACGCTGAACTGCTGGCCTGCGCATCACGCTACAACATACGTTTGCTCGGCCCCAACAGCCTGGGGCTTCTCGCCCCCTGGCAGGGGCTTAACGCCAGTTTTTCACCGGTACCGATTAAACGCGGCAAGCTGGCATTTATTTCCCAGTCGGCGGCGATTTCCAACACCATTCTGGACTGGGCGCAGCAGCGCGACATGGGGTTTTCCTGGTTTATTGCCCTGGGTGACAGTCTGGACATTGACGTTGATGAGCTGCTTGATTACCTGGCCCGCGACAGTAAAACCAGTGCGATTTTGCTCTACCTCGAACATTTGAGCGATGCCCGCCGTTTTGTCTCGGCGGCACGTAGCGCATCGCGTAACAAACCCATTTTGGTGATTAAAAGCGGTCGCAGCCCTGCGGCTCAGCGCTTGCTGCATACCAGCTCGGGGATGGACCCAGCCTGGGACGCCGCCATTCAGCGTGCCGGTCTGCTGCGCGTGCAGGACACACACGAGCTTTTCTCAGCGGTGGAAACCCTCAGCCACATGCGCCCATTACGTGGCGACAGGCTGATGATCATCAGCAATGGTGCCGCCCCTGCTGCACTGGCTTTAGATGAGCTGTGGTCGCGAAACGGCAAACTGGCCACGCTAAGCGAAGAGACCTGCCAGAAACTACGCGATGCGTTACCAACCCACGTTGATATCGCCAACCCACTGGATTTGCGCGACGATGCCAGCAGTGAGCATTACGTTAAAACGCTGAATATTTTACTCGCCAGCCAGGATTTCGACGCCCTGATGGTCATCCACTCGCCTAGCGCAGCCGCACCTGGCACCGAAAGCGCCCAGGCGCTGATTGAGGCGGTGAAACAACATCCGCGCGGCAAGTTTGTCTCCTTACTCACTAACTGGTGCGGGGAGTTTTCATCCCAGGAAGCCCGCAGGTTGTTTAGTGAAGCGGGATTACCCACCTATCGTACACCGGAAGGCACCATCACCGCGTTTATGCATATGGTTGAATACCGGCGTAACCAGAAGCAGCTGCGTGAAACACCAGTGCTCCCTGACAGCCTGACGGCCAACACCGCCGAGGCACATAATCTGTTACAACAGGCGATTACTGACGGGGCAACATCGCTGGATACGCATGAAGTTCAGCCTATTTTGCACGCCTATGGCTTGCACACACTGCCCACCTGGATTGCCAGCGACAGCGCAGAAGCCGTACACATCGCCGAACAAATTGGTTATCCGGTAGCGCTCAAGCTACGTTCTCCCGATATCCCGCATAAATCGGAAGTTCAAGGGGTTATGCTCTACCTGCGAACGGCAACCGAAGTGCAGCAGGCCGCCAATGCGATTTTTGATCGGGTGAAAATGGCCTGGCCGCAGGCGCGTATCCACGGTTTGCTTGTCCAGAGTATGGCTAACCGCGCGGGGGCTCAGGAACTGCGCGTGGTCGTCGAACACGATCCGGTATTTGGGCCACTCATTATGTTGGGGGAAGGTGGCGTAGAGTGGCGACCGGAAGAGCAAGCCGTGGTGGCATTGCCGCCGCTGAACATGAACCTCGCACGATATCTGGTTATCCAGGGGATCAAAAACAAAAAGATCCGCGCCCGCAGTGCGCTACGTCCTTTAGACGTCGCCGGTTTAAGCCAGCTTTTGGTTCAGGTGTCCAATTTGATCGTCGATTGCCCGGAAATTCAACGTCTGGATATCCACCCATTACTGGCATCCGCCGGTGAATTCACCGCCCTCGATGTTACGCTAGATATTGCCCCCTTCACGGGCGACAACGAAAGCAGACTGGCCGTGCGTCCCTATCCTCATCAGCTTGAAGAGTGGGTCGAAATGAAAAACGGTGAACGCTGCCTGTTCCGCCCTATTCTGCCGGAGGATGAACCCCATCTGCAGCAGTTCATTTCACAAGTGACGAAGGAAGATCTGTATTACCGCTATTTCAGTGAGATCAACGAATTTACCCATGAAGATTTAGCCAATATGACGCAGATCGACTACGATCGGGAAATGGCCTTTGTGGCGGTACGTTGCCGTGATAACACTGAAGAGATCCTCGGCGTGACGCGCGCAATTTCCGATCCCGATAACGTCGATGCCGAATTTGCCGTACTGGTACGATCGGATCTCAAAGGGCTGGGGCTCGGGCGGCGATTGATGGAAAAATTAATTACCTACACCCGAGATCACGGACTGAGACGTCTGAATGGTATTACGATGCCGAACAATCGGGGGATGGTCGCCCTGGCCCGAAAACTCGGGTTTGCTGTAGACGTCCAGCTCGAAGAGGGAATTGTTGGGCTAACGCTTAATCTGGCCCAATATGAGGAATCGTGAGTAAGGTACTGGAAATGTTGACCACTTTAACGGGTACTGGTGTTATCATTGCTCGCTTATGTCGTCTGCATAGCACAGAGGACCCTTCAATGAACAGAGAAGAAATGCACTGTGATGTTGTCAAAATTTAAGCGTAATAAACATCAACAACACCTTGCCCAACTACCGAAGATTTCTCAATCAGTTGATGATGTAGATTTCTTTTATGCTCCCGCTAATTTCAGGGAGACTCTGCTGGAGAAAATAGCCAGCGCGACGCGACGTATTTGCATCATCGCCCTGTATCTGGAACAGGACGACGGTGGCAAAGGCATCCTCGACGCGCTTTATGCGGCTAAGCGGCAGCGTCCTGAGCTTGATATCCGGGTGCTTGTCGACTGGCATCGTGCCCAGCGCGGACGCATTGGCGCAGCAGCGTCTAATACCAACGCTGACTGGTACTGCCGAATGGCGCAAGAAAATCCAGGGATCGATATTCCGGTCTACGGCGTGCCGATCAACACCCGTGAAGCGCTTGGCGTCCTGCATTTCAAAGGCTTTATCATCGATGATAGCGTTCTGTATAGCGGCGCCAGCCTGAACGACGTTTACCTACATCAGCATGATAAATATCGCTACGATCGCTACCAGTTGATTCGCAATGCGCAAATGGCTGACATCATGTTCGACTGGGTCACGCAGAACCTGATGAATGGTCGCGGCGTGAATCGTCTTGATGATATCAATCGCCCTAAAAGCCCGGAAATTAAAAACGACATCCGCCTGTATCGTCAGGAATTACGTGATGCGTCATTCCATTTCCAGGGTAATGCGGATAATGAACAGCTGTCGGTGACGCCTCTGGTTGGGCTCGGAAAATCCAGTCTGCTGAATAAGACCATTTTCCATCTGATGCCCTGCGCAGAGCAGAAACTCACAATCTGTACCCCTTATTTCAACCTGCCAGCGATACTGGTGCGCAATATTATCCAGCTTCTGCGTGAAGGGAAAAAGGTTGAAATTATCGTGGGCGATAAGACCGCTAACGACTTTTTCATCCCGGAAGATGAGCCGTTTAAGATTATCGGCGCGCTGCCCTATCTGTATGAAATAAACCTTCGCCGCTTCCTGAGCCGACTACAGTATTACGTTAATACCGATCAACTGGTCGTACGCTTATGGAAAGATGATGACAATACTTATCATCTGAAAGGCATGTGGGTGGATGATAAATGGATGCTGCTCACCGGCAACAACCTTAACCCTCGCGCCTGGCGCCTGGATCTGGAAAATGCCATTCTGATCCACGATCCTAAGCAGGAACTGACTCTTCAGCGTGAGAAAGAGCTGGAGCTCATCCGCACACATACTACCGTCGTTAAGCACTATCGCGACCTGCAGAGTATTGCCGACTATCCGGTTAAAGTGCGTAAGCTCATCCGTCGACTCCGCCGTATCCGAATCGACAGATTAATCAGCCGTATTCTGTAACCTGAACCCCGTCGCTGACGGGGTTTTTCCTATGGAGACGACGGTGCGCCTGTTTATTCTCGCCAGTATCCTGACACTTTCTGGTTGTAGCCATATGGCGAACGACAACTGGAGTGGGCAAGACAAAGCACAACACTTTATTGCCTCAGCCATGTTGGCCGCCGCCGGTAACGAGTACGCTCAGCATCAGGGAAACAGCGCCGATCGCAGCGCTGCCATCGGTTTCATGTTCTCCATTAGCCTTGGCGCATCAAAAGAACTTTGGGACAGCCGCCCCACAGGAAGCGGCTGGAGTTGGAAAGATTTTGCCTGGGATGTCGCCGGCGCATCTACCGGCTATGCCGTCTGGCAAATGGCCCACCATTAGAGGCGCAGGCCTTTACCTTTGCGGTGCAGCAGTAATGAGACAAAGAATGCAACCACGGCCAGAGCGGTGACGTACCAGAAAAATGTGGTTTCCATACCAACGGACTTCAGCGACAGCGCAACATATTCGGCCGATCCACCAAACAAGGCATTCGCCACTGCATAAGACAATCCTACCCCCAACGCGCGGACCTGCGCCGGAAACATTTCGGCCTTCAGAATGCCACTGATTGAAGTGTAGAAACTGACGATCAACAAGGCACACATGACCAGACCAAATGCCATATACGGGGAGGTCACATTCTGCAACGCCGTCAGGATAGGAACGGTAAACAACGTGGCTAATGCGCCAAAACACAGCATCGAGGTACGGCGGCCAATTTTATCTGACAACGCGCCGAACAGCGGCTGTACCAGCATAAACACGCACAGTGCTGCCGTCATTATACCGCTGGCCACGTTGGCATGCATACCTGCCGTATTCACCAGGTACTTCTGCATGTAGGTGGTGAAGGTATAGAAACACAACGAACCCGCAGCAGTAAATCCGAGCACCATCACGAAGGCCTTGCGGTTACGCCATAGCCCTTTCAGAGAGCCTGCTTCTTTCAGCGCACGCACATCCTGTTTTGAGGTTTCATCTAACTGACGACGTAACCAAAGCGCGACAATCGCCAGTACGGCTCCCAGCGCAAAGGGAATACGCCAGCCCCATGCTCTGAGCGCTGAGTCTTCTAACGTTTGCTGTAATATCACCACAACCAGCAATGCCAAAAGTTGCCCACCAATCAAGGTCACGTATTGGAATGAGGCATAGAACCCTTTCTTACCTTCCACGGCGACTTCACTCATGTAGGTCGCACTGGTGCCATATTCTCCGCCAACAGACAGCCCCTGAAATAATCTGGCAAGCAGCAGCAGCGCAGGTGCCCAAGTGCCAATGGTTTCATACCCCGGCAGACAGGCGATCACCAGCGATCCCATACACATCATGCATACTGACAATAACATGGACTTTTTACGTCCGTGCTTATCGGCTATCCGGCCAAAAATCCATCCGCCAATAGGCCGCATCAGAAACCCTGCGGCGAAAACCCCAGCAGTCTGTAACAGTTGTGTGGTGGTGTTTCCTGAAGGAAAAAAGATATGGGCAAAATAGAGGGAACAGAAAGAGTAGATGTAGAAGTCAAACCATTCGACCAGATTCCCTGATGATGCCCCTACGATTGCCCATATACGACGACGGGTGTCGCTGTCCGTCAGCACCCGATTCTCAGTTACACTGCTATCAGCCATTAGAATTGTACCCCTGCCAAGGATCTTGTGAATTTATCAATGATGTCTAGTGCATTTTTAGTGAATGAGATGTTATATAATTGTTATTTTTTATTATGGGGTATATATCACATTTTTAATTAGCAGGGAAAGGTTTCGGATTTTTACGAGGAGGGAAGGACAGATTTTTGCAGGACGGATAAAGCACTGACGCGGCTATCCACCCGCTTTCACATACAACAGACGCAAAAAAGCCCATCCGTCAGGATGGGCTTCTTCACTTGTTTGATGCCTGGCAGTTTATGGCGGGCGTCCTGCCCGCCACCCTGCGGGCCGTTGCTTCGCAACGTTCAAATCCGCTCCCGGCGGATTTGTCCTACTCAGGAGAGCACTCACCGACAAACAACAGATAAAACAAAAGGCCCAGTCTTTCGACTGAGCCTTTTGTTTCTGTTTGATGCCTGGCAGTTCCCTACTCTCGCATGGGGAGACCCCACACTACCATCGGCGCTACGGCGTTTCACTTCTGAGTTCGGCATGGGGTCAGGTGGGACCACCGCGCTACAGCCGCCAGGCAAATTCTGTTATCAGACCGCTTTTGCGTTCTGATTTTATCTGTATCAAGCTGAATTTGATGTCTTTCTTTCGCCAAAACATCTTTGGCGTTGTAAGGTTAAGCCTCACGGTTCATTAGTATCGGTTAGCTCAATGTATCGCTACACTTACACACCCGACCTATCAACGTCGTAGTCTTCAACGTTCCTTCAGGACTCTCAAGGAGTCAGGGAGAACTCATCTCGGGGCAAGTTTCGTGCTTAGATGCTTTCAGCACTTATCTCTTCCGCATTTAGCTACCGGGCAATGCCATTGGCATGACAACCCGAACACCAGTGATGCGTCCACTCCGGTCCTCTCGTACTAGGAGCAGCCCCCCTCAATTCTCCAGCGCCCACGGCAGATAGGGACCGAACTGTCTCACGACGTTCTAAACCCAGCTCGCGTACCACTTTAAATGGCGAACAGCCATACCCTTGGGACCTACTTCAGCCCCAGGATGTGATGAGCCGACATCGAGGTGCCAAACACCGCCGTCGATATGAACTCTTGGGCGGTATCAGCCTGTTATCCCCGGAGTACCTTTTATCCGTTGAGCGATGGCCCTTCCATTCAGAACCACCGGATCACTAAGACCTGCTTTCGCACCTGCTCGAGCCGTCACTCTCGCAGTCAAGCTAGCTTATGCCTTTGCACTAACCTCCTGATGTCCGACCAGGATTAGCTAACCTTCGTGCTCCTCCGTTACTCTTTAGGAGGAGACCGCCCCAGTCAAACTACCCACCAGACACTGTCCGCAACCCGGATTACGGGTCTACGTTAGAACACCAGCCATTAAAGGGTGGTATTTCAAGGTTGGCTCCATGCAGACTGGCGTCCACACTTCAAAGCCTCCCACCTATCCTACACATCAAGGACCAGTGTTCAGTGTCAAGCTATAGTAAAGGTTCACGGGGTCTTTCCGTCTTGCCGCGGGTACACTGCATCTTCACAGCGAGTTCAATTTCACTGAGTCTCGGGTGGAGACAGCCTGGCCATCATTACGCCATTCGTGCAGGTCGGAACTTACCCGACAAGGAATTTCGCTACCTTAGGACCGTTATAGTTACGGCCGCCGTTTACCGGGGCTTCGATCAAGAGCTTCTCCTTACGGATAACCCCATCAATTAACCTTCCGGCACCGGGCAGGCGTCACACCGTATACGTCCACTTTCGTGTTTGCACAGTGCTGTGTTTTTAATAAACAGTTGCAGCCAGCTGGTATCTTCGACTGATTTCAGCTCCACGAGCAAGTCGCTTCACCTACCATCAGCGTGCCTTCTCCCGAAGTTACGGCACCATTTTGCCTAGTTCCTTCACCCGAGTTCTCTCAAGCGCCTTGGTATTCTCTACCTGACCACCTGTGTCGGTTTGGGGTACGATTTGATGTTACCTGATGCTTAGAGGCTTTTCCTGGAAGCAGGGCATTTGTTACTTCAGCACCGTAGTGCCTCGTCATCACACCTCAGCGTTTAATAAGAGTCCGGATTTACCTAAACTCTCCGCCTACATGCTTAAACCGGGACAACCGTCGCCCGGCTAACATAGCCTTCTCCGTCCCCCCTTCGCAGTAACACCAAGTACAGGAATATTAACCTGTTTCCCATCGACTACGCCTTTCGGCCTCGCCTTAGGGGTCGACTCACCCTGCCCCGATTAACGTTGGACAGGAACCCTTGGTCTTCCGGCGTGCGGGTTTTTCACCCGCATTATCGTTACTTATGTCAGCATTCGCACTTCTGATACCTCCAGCACCCCTCACAGGACACCTTCAACGGCTTACAGAACGCTCCCCTACCCAACAACACATAGTGTCGCTGCCGCAGCTTCGGTGCACAGTTTAGCCCCGTTACATCTTCCGCGCAGGCCGACTCGACCAGTGAGCTATTACGCTTTCTTTAAATGATGGCTGCTTCTAAGCCAACATCCTGGCTGTCTGTGCCTTCCCACATCGTTTCCCACTTAACTGTGACTTTGGGACCTTAGCTGGCGGTCTGGGTTGTTTCCCTCTTCACGACGGACGTTAGCACCCGCCGTGTGTCTCCCGTGATAACATTCTTCGGTATTCGTAGTTTGCATCGGGTTGGTAAGTCGGGATGACCCCCTAGCCGAAACAGTGCTCTACCCCCGAAGATGAATTCACGAGGCGCTACCTAAATAGCTTTCGGGGAGAACCAGCTATCTCCCGGTTTGATTGGCCTTTCACCCCCAGCCACAAGTCATCCGCTAATTTTTCAACATTAGTCGGTTCGGTCCTCCAGTTAGTGTTACCCAACCTTCAACCTGCCCATGGCTAGATCACCGGGTTTCGGGTCTATACCCTGCAACTTAACGCCCAGTTAAGACTCGGTTTCCCTTCGGCTCCCCTATACGGTTAACCTTGCTACAGAATATAAGTCGCTGACCCATTATACAAAAGGTACGCAGTCACCCTGATAAATCAAGGCTCCCACTGCTTGTACGTACACGGTTTCAGGTTCTTTTTCACTCCCCTCGCCGGGGTTCTTTTCGCCTTTCCCTCACGGTACTGGTTCACTATCGGTCAGTCAGGAGTATTTAGCCTTGGAGGATGGTCCCCCCATATTCAGACAGGATACCACGTGTCCCGCCCTACTCTTCGAGTTCACAACACATGCGATTTTGTGTACGGGACTATCACCCTGTACCGTCGGACTTTCCAGACCGTTCCACTACCACACATGCTGATTCAGACTCTGGGCTGCTCCCCGTTCGCTCGCCGCTACTGGGGGAATCTCGGTTGATTTCTTTTCCTCGGGGTACTTAGATGTTTCAGTTCCCCCGGTTCGCTTCATTACGCTATGTATTCACGTAATGATAGTGTGTCGAAACACACTGGGTTTCCCCATTCGGAAATCGCCGGCTATAACGGTTCATATCACCTTACCGACGCTTATCGCAGATTAGCACGTCCTTCATCGCCTCTGACTGCCAGGGCATCCACCGTGTACGCTTAGTCGCTTAACCTCACAACCCGAAGATGTTTCGTAAAACACATCGTGTTGCGAAAATTTGAGAGACTCGAACACACCGCTTATCTGTTCTTATTACGGAGAACAGACACAGTGTGTCGTTTCAATTTTCAGCTTGATCCAGATTTTTAAAGAGCAAATATCTCAAACATGACTCGAAAGTCAGTTTTGAGATACTGAGGCAGGTGACTTTCACTCACGAACCAGCAAGTGGCGTCCCCTAGGGGATTCGAACCCCTGTTACCGCCGTGAAAGGGCGGTGTCCTGGGCCTCTAGACGAAGGGGACACTGAAGTCTCAATCGCAAGACGCCTTGCTATTTACTTTTCATCAGACAATCTGTGTGAGCACTACAAAGAACGTTTCTTTAAGGTAAGGAGGTGATCCAACCGCAGGTTCCCCTACGGTTACCTTGTTACGACTTCACCCCAGTCATGAATCACAAAGTGGTAAGCGCCCTCCCGAAGGTTAAGCTACCTACTTCTTTTGCAACCCACTCCCATGGTGTGACGGGCGGTGTGTACAAGGCCCGGGAACGTATTCACCGTAGCATTCTGATCTACGATTACTAGCGATTCCGACTTCATGGAGTCGAGTTGCAGACTCCAATCCGGACTACGACATACTTTATGAGGTCCGCTTGCTCTCGCGAGGTCGCTTCTCTTTGTATATGCCATTGTAGCACGTGTGTAGCCCTACTCGTAAGGGCCATGATGACTTGACGTCATCCCCACCTTCCTCCAGTTTATCACTGGCAGTCTCCTTTGAGTTCCCGGCCGAACCGCTGGCAACAAAGGATAAGGGTTGCGCTCGTTGCGGGACTTAACCCAACATTTCACAACACGAGCTGACGACAGCCATGCAGCACCTGTCTCACGGTTCCCGAAGGCACTAAAGCATCTCTGCTAAATTCCGTGGATGTCAAGAGTAGGTAAGGTTCTTCGCGTTGCATCGAATTAAACCACATGCTCCACCGCTTGTGCGGGCCCCCGTCAATTCATTTGAGTTTTAACCTTGCGGCCGTACTCCCCAGGCGGTCGACTTAACGCGTTAGCTCCGGAAGCCACTCCTCAAGGGAACAACCTCCAAGTCGACATCGTTTACGGCGTGGACTACCAGGGTATCTAATCCTGTTTGCTCCCCACGCTTTCGCACCTGAGCGTCAGTCTTTGTCCAGGGGGCCGCCTTCGCCACCGGTATTCCTCCAGATCTCTACGCATTTCACCGCTACACCTGGAATTCTACCCCCCTCTACAAGACTCTAGCCTGCCAGTTTCGGATGCAGTTCCCAGGTTGAGCCCGGGGATTTCACATCCGACTTGACAGACCGCCTGCGTGCGCTTTACGCCCAGTAATTCCGATTAACGCTTGCACCCTCCGTATTACCGCGGCTGCTGGCACGGAGTTAGCCGGTGCTTCTTCTGCGAGTAACGTCAATCACTGTGGTTATTAACCACAATGCCTTCCTCCTCGCTGAAAGTACTTTACAACCCGAAGGCCTTCTTCATACACGCGGCATGGCTGCATCAGGCTTGCGCCCATTGTGCAATATTCCCCACTGCTGCCTCCCGTAGGAGTCTGGACCGTGTCTCAGTTCCAGTGTGGCTGGTCATCCTCTCAGACCAGCTAGGGATCGTCGCCTAGGTGAGCCGTTACCCCACCTACTAGCTA
Source organism: Citrobacter sp. KH_055_1 (assembly GCF_057838705.1). Classification (NCBI taxonomy): domain Bacteria; kingdom Pseudomonadati; phylum Pseudomonadota; class Gammaproteobacteria; order Enterobacterales; family Enterobacteriaceae; genus Citrobacter; species Citrobacter sp. KH_055_1. Next base: position 1,229,018 of record NZ_CM174473.1, on the reverse strand, counting down.
ATCCCATCTGGGCACATCCGATGGCAAGAGGCCCGAAGGTCCCCCTCTTTGGTCTTGCGACATTATGCGGTATTAGCTACCGTTTCCAGTAGTTATCCCCCTCCATCGGGCAGTTTCCCAGACATTACTCACCCGTCCGCCACTCGTCACCCAAGGAGCAAGCTCCTCTGTGCTACCGTTCGACTTGCATGTGTTAGGCCTGCCGCCAGCGTTCAATCTGAGCCATGATCAAACTCTTCAATTTAAGTTTGATGCTCGTGAATTAAACTTCGTAATGAATTACGTATGTTCACTCAGAGACTTGGTATTCATTTTTCGTCTTGCGACGTTTAAGAATCCGTATCTTCGAGTGCCCACACAGATTGTCTGATAAATTGTTAAAGAGCAGTGCCGCTTCGCTTTTTCTCAGCGGCGCGGGGTGTGCATATTACACCATCCCGCTACGAAGTCAAGCTTTTATTTTGCCTTTCTCCGCAGGGTTCTCAATGGAACCCCGCTGACCCGGCGGCTTGTAATCCGTTGTTCCGTGTCAGTGGAGGCGCATTATAGGGAGTTATTTCAGGCTGACAAGAAGAAAATACAAAAAACTTATCAACCGATTACTTTTCCATCAAAACTAGTAATGGAAAGTTATTTTCGCCTGGTTTTTAAACAAAAACGAGCCCCGCAGGGCCCGTTTTTAGTATTTTGTGACTTACTGCACTGCCACAATGCGTTCGTCATTCACTTCCAGACGAATCGTTTTGCCAGGAACCAGCTCACCCGACAGGATTTGCTGGGCCAGCGGGTTTTCGATCTGTTGCTGGATAGCACGTTTCAATGGACGCGCCCCGTAGACAGGATCGTACCCATTCGCGCTCAGCAGTTTAAGCGCCTCGTCAGAGATGTGGATTTCATAGCCACGATCTTCCAGACGTTTGTACAGACGCTGCAGCTGGATCTGGGCAATAGACGCAATGTGTTGTTCACCCAACGGATGGAATACAACAACTTCATCTATACGGTTAATGAATTCCGGACGGAAGTTTTGGCTGACCACGCCCAGCACCATGTCTTTCATGTGTCCGTAGTCCAGGTCGCCAAAACGTTCCTGAATGAGATCGGACCCCAAGTTAGAAGTCATGATGACCACCGTATTACGGAAGTCGACCGTTCTCCCCTGCCCGTCAGTCAGTCGACCGTCATCCAGCACCTGCAACAGAATGTTGAACACATCCGGATGCGCCTTTTCTACTTCATCCAGCAGGATAACGGAATAAGGGCGACGACGCACCGCTTCTGTCAAGTAGCCGCCCTCTTCATAGCCAACGTATCCCGGGGGCGCACCGACCAGACGAGAGACAGAGTGTTTCTCCATAAACTCAGACATATCGATACGAACCATCGCGTCGTCGCTGTCGAACATAAAGTTAGCCAGCGCTTTACACAGTTCGGTTTTACCGACACCGGTTGGCCCAAGGAACAAGAACGAACCGATCGGACGATTCGGATCGGACAACCCTGCACGGCTACGGCGAATCGCGTTGGATACCGCTTCCACCGCTTCGTTCTGACCAATGACGCGGTTATGCAGATCCTGCTCCATACGCAGCAGTTTTTCACGCTCGCCTTCCAGCATGCGGGCAACAGGGATCCCCGTCCAACGCGCCAGTACTTCGGCGATTTCCGCATCCGTCACTTTATTACGCAACAGGCGCATGGTTTTGCCTTCAGACTGAGTGGCTGCTTCCAGCTGTTTTTCCAGCTCAGGAATTTTGCCGTACTGCAGCTCAGACATCCGCGCCAGGTCACCCACCCGACGAGCCTGTTCGATAGCGATTTTCGCCTGCTCCAGTTCAGCCTTAATCGTCTGCGTACCGGAGAGTGACGCTTTTTCCGCTTTCCACTCTTCTTCGAGCTCAGAATACTGACGCTCTTTGTCATCCAGCTCTTCATTAAGCATATCGAGGCGCTTTTTACTCGCCTCGTCAGACTCTTTCATTAACGCCTGCTGTTCCAGTTTGAGCTGGATGATTCGGCGATCGAGTCGGTCCAGTTCTTCCGGCTTGGAGTCAATCTGCATACGAATGCTGGACGCCGCTTCATCGATAAGATCGATGGCTTTGTCCGGTAACTGACGGTCAGCAATGTAACGATGAGATAGCGTCGCTGCCGCGACAATTGCCGGGTCAGTGATCTGCACGTGGTGGTGCAGCTCATAGCGTTCTTTCAACCCACGCAAAATGGCGATGGTGTCTTCCACGCTCGGCTCGGCAACAAACACTTTCTGGAAACGACGTTCCAGTGCCGCATCTTTTTCGATGTACTGGCGGTACTCATCAAGTGTTGTAGCCCCTACACAGTGCAGTTCGCCACGAGCCAGTGCCGGTTTCAACATGTTCCCGGCATCCATGGCACCATCGGCTTTACCTGCGCCAACCATAGTATGCAGCTCATCGATAAACAGAATGACATTGCCTTCCTGTTTCGACAGATCGTTCAGCACACCTTTTAAACGTTCTTCAAATTCACCGCGATATTTCGCCCCGGCCACCAGCGCGCCCATATCCAGCGCCAGTACACGGCGGCCTTTTAAACCCTCCGGCACTTCGCCATTAATGATGCGCTGCGCAAGCCCTTCAACAATGGCCGTTTTACCGACACCAGGCTCACCAATTAATACCGGATTGTTTTTAGTACGGCGTTGCAGCACCTGAATGGTGCGACGAATTTCTTCATCACGACCGATAACCGGATCGAGCTTACCCTGCTCGGCACGTTCCGTCAGGTCGACGGTGTATTTTTTCAAGGCCTGACGTTGGTCTTCAGCCCCCTGGTCGTTCACGCTTTCACCTCCACGCATCTGTTCAATTGCCTGAGTGATATTAGCGGTCGTCGCCCCCGCTGATTTTAATAAATCGGTCAGCGTACCGCGTGACTCAAGCGCCGCCAGAACGAACAGTTCCGACGAAATAAAATTGTCCCCACGTTTTTGCGCCAGCTTGTCGCAAAGATTCAGTACACGCACCAGCTCCTGAGAAGGCTGCACATCACCGCCGGTGCCTTCTACCTGCGGCAAGCGGCTCAATGCCTGATCAATGGCTGTGCGTAACTGGCCGGCGTTTATGCCAGCAGACGTTAACAAAGGACGGACCGATCCCCCTTCCTGATTAAGCAGGGCGCTCATTAGATGAAGTGGTTCGATAAACTGGTTGTCGTGCCCCAGTGCGAGTGACTGGGCATCGGCGAGTGCAAGCTGGAATTTATTAGTAAGACGATCCAGACGCATAACTCCTCCCATAACAGGTCAAAATTGCTACTGGAGATTAAATGAGGTCATCCCTCAATTATTCAAGGTGAATGACCTGAATTATGTGAAAAGAAAATTACGCGTACCGGATCGTCTTGATTCTTTAGGTTATATCAGCCAAATAAAACTTGCCATACGACCGGTGGTTTTGTCGCGACGATAAGAGAAGAAAGTCTCACTTTCGCTGAACGTACAGCGGTCACCGCCGTAGAGGTTCTCAACCCCAACATGTGCCAGACGCTGGCGAGCAAGCTGATAAATATCTGCCAGGTACTTTTCACCACGTGGCACAAATGCGCTGTCTGCTTGTGGATCTTTGACCATAAACGCGTCACGCACTTCAGGCCCCACTTCAAATGCACGGGGACCAATTGCCGGGCCTAACCAGGCAATAATGTTTTCGGGTTTATCAGCAAAACACGCAACGGTCTCTTCAAGCACGCCTGCACATAACCCGCGCCAGCCCGCATGAGCCGCCGCGACTTCCGTGCCAGCACGATTACAAAATAACACGGGCAAACAGTCTGCCGTCATCACTGCACACACGGTGCCCGGCGTATTGCTGTAGGACGCATCCGCACGCTTAGAAGAATAAGGCTCGCCGGTAAGTTTCAGAACCTCTTTACCGTGCACCTGTTCGAGCCAGACCGGTTTTGAAGGCAGATTGCCCGCAGCAAAGAGTCGTTTGCGGTTCTCTTCAACATGTTCCAGGTTATCGCCGCAATGGGCCCCCAGATTCAGCGAATCGTACGGCGGCAAACTGACGCCACCAATACGGGTAGAACTACAGGCCGCGACGCCTTGCGGCAGCGGCCACTGCGGGACAATTAGCTTACTCATAGCCAGGCCACATCATCCTTATGCTCTTCGAAATCGGCACGCATCACGGCAATCAGATCAACCATATCTTGCGGAATTGGCGCATGCCATTCCATTTCGATACCTGTGATTGGGTGATACAAGCGCAGCATGGTGGCATGCAGCGCCTGGCGGTCGAACTTACGCAGCGTAGAAATAAATTCATCCGACGCGCCTTTCGGTGGACGTGGACGGCCGCCGTAGACCTGGTCGCCCACCAGCGGATGGGTAATATGCGCCATGTGCACACGGATCTGGTGCGTACGTCCGGTTTCCAGACGCAGCCTAAGGCGCGTGTGTACACGGAAGTGCTCCATAATGCGGTAATGCGTCACCGCAGGTTTCCCCATAGGATGCACGGACATATGCGTACGTTTGGTGGGATGACGGCTGATAGGCTCTTCTACAGTGCCACCGGCTGTCATATGACCAATCGCTACGGCTTCGTACTCACGCGTAATTTCACGCAGCTGTAGCGACTCGACCAAACGCGTTTGCGCCGGAACCGTTTTTGCTACCACCATTAATCCGGTGGTGTCTTTATCCAGACGGTGCACGATACCTGCACGAGGAACATCCGCAATCGGCGGGTAGTAATGCAGTAACGCATTCAATACCGTGCCATCAGGATTACCGGCGCCCGGATGTACCACGAAATCACGTGGTTTGTTGATGACCAGAATATCGTCATCTTCATAGACGATATCTAGCGGGATATCTTGCGCTTCAAAACGAATTTCTTCGTCAATTTCAGCATTGATGGAGACACGTTCTCCACCCAAAACTTTTTCTTTCGGTTTATCGCAAAGATTCCCGTTTACCAGCACGCGCTGATCGAGGATCCATTCTTTTATGCGAGAACGCGAATAATCAGGGAACAATTCGGCCAAAGCCTGATCTAAGCGTTGACCGAGCTGATTATCGGAGACTGTTGCGGTGAGTTCTACTCGTTGTGCCATAAACTGCTTCTTCGTTTAACGTTGGGTTTTACGGCTTTGCCGTTTAATATAGTGTGCTATTGTAGCTGGTCTTAACCGGGAGCAGGAACAGAGAATCTCCCGTAAAACATTTTGAGGAAAGTCAAAACGTCATGACGCGCATGAAATACCTGGTGGCAGCAGCCACGTTGAGCCTGTTTTTGGCGGGTTGCTCTGGTTCAAAGGAAGAGGTGCCCGATAACCCACCAAATGAAATCTACGCGACTGCTCAGCAAAAGCTGCAGGACGGTAACTGGAAACAGGCAATAACGCAATTGGAAGCGTTGGATAATCGCTATCCATTTGGACCTTATTCTCAGCAGGTGCAATTAGATCTCATCTACGCCTACTACAAAAATGCCGATCTGCCGCTCGCTCAGGCCGCCATCGATCGTTTTATCCGTCTGAACCCGACACACCCTAACATTGATTATGTCATGTATATGCGTGGCCTGACCAATATGGCGTTGGATGATAGCGCACTGCAAGGATTCTTTGGTGTTGATCGCAGCGATCGCGATCCACAGCACGCCCGAGCTGCGTTTAATGACTTTTCCAAACTGGTACGTGGCTACCCGAATAGCCAGTACACAACGGACGCCACCAAGCGCCTGGTATTCCTGAAAGATCGCCTGGCGAAATATGAGTATTCCGTTGCTGAGTACTACACCGCACGCGGCGCGTGGGTTGCTGTGGTGAACCGCGTAGAAGGTATGCTGCGTGACTTCCCGGATACCCAGGCAACACGTGATGCTTTACCGCTGATGGAAAACGCCTATCGCCAGATGCAGATGACTGCACAGGCCGAAAAAGTGGCGAAAATTATTGCCGCCAACAGCAGTAATACCTGATTCCTCGCTGAATGCAAAACGGCAGCCCTCGGGCTGCCGTTTTTTTATCCGTTTACGCCGTAACTGAAGCGGTTTAGCTGCAACGCATCCTATCAAATATGGCCTGCTTTCAGGTATTCCTCAAGTAAAAGATCGCCTGTTCCTGCGGTGCCTCACAAAAAGGTTTTCTTGACAAAAAGCGACAAAATAATGTGATTTAGATCACACATTTTGACATTAGGAAAGGTATGCTGGAATCACCAAGACGGGAAAGACAAGAGGTAAAATTTATGACAATGAACATTACCAGTAAACAAATGGAAATTACTCCGGCAATTCGCCAGCATGTCGCAGACCGTCTCGCCAAACTTGAAAAATGGCAAACTCATCTGATTAATCCACATATCATTCTGTCCAAGGAGCCACAGGGTTTCACTGCTGACGCCACCATCAATACACCGAACGGACATTTGGTTGCCAGCGCTAAGCACGAAGATATGTACACCGCTATTAACGATTTGATCAACAAGCTGGAACGGCAGCTCAATAAAGTGCAGCACAAAGGCGAAGCCCGTCGTGCAACAACTTCAGTAAAAGACGCCAACTTCGTCGAAGCAGAAGAAGAGTAGTCCCTTACATTGAGTGTATCGCCAACGCGCCTTCGGGCGCGTTTTTTGTTGACAGGGTGAAAACAGTACAGGTACTTTAACTGACGTAGCCAAAGGAAATTGACATGAAACTTATTCCGTTCTTCTTCGCATTCTTTTTTACCTTCCCCTGAATGGGAGGCGTTTCGTCGTGTGATAAATAATGCGAAGACGAACAATAAGGCCTCCCACAACGGGGGGCCTTTTTTATTGATAATAAAAAAGGCAACACTATGACATCGGAAAACCCATTACTGGCGCTGCGCGATAAGATAAGCTCGCTGGATGAAAAATTACTGGCCCTGCTGGCTGAGCGTCGTGGTCTGGCCGTCGAAGTCGGTAAAGCAAAACTGCTTTCTCATCGTCCGGTGCGCGATATTGACCGCGAGCGCGATCTGCTGGACCGACTGATCCAGTTGGGTAAAGTGCATCACCTCGATGCCCACTACATCACACGCCTGTTCCAGCTCATTATTGAAGATTCCGTTCTCACCCAGCAGGCGCTCCTGCAGCAGCATCTGAATAAAATCAATCCGCACTCCGCCCGCGTCGCGTTTCTGGGGCCAAAAGGCTCGTATTCGCACCTCGCTGCGCGTCAGTATGCCGCTCGCCATTTTGAGCAATTTATTGAAAGCGGTTGCGCCAAGTTTGCCGATATCTTTAATCAGGTCGAAACCGGACAGGCGGACTACGCGGTCGTGCCTATTGAGAACACCAGCTCTGGCGCGATCAACGATGTTTACGACTTGCTGCAGCACACCAGCCTCTCCATCGTCGGCGAGATGACCATTATTATCGACCACTGCGTGCTGGTTTCCGGTACTACGGACCTGAATAGCATCGAAACCGTGTACAGCCATCCGCAACCGTTCCAGCAATGCAGCAAATTCCTCAATCGTTATCCGCACTGGAAGATCGAATATACCGAAAGCACCTCGGCAGCAATGGAAAAGGTTGCCCAGGCGAACTCACCGCACGTGGCAGCCTTGGGCAGCGAAGCCGGTGGCGTGCTGCACGGTCTGCAGGTACTTGAACATATTGAAGCGAATCAGACGCAAAACATTACCCGTTTTGTCGTGCTAGCACGCAAGGCTATTAATGTTTCCGACCAGGTTCCGGCGAAAACCACGCTGTTGATAGCGACAGGGCAACAGGCGGGTGCGCTGGTTGAAGCGCTGCTGGTGCTACGCAACCATAATCTGATTATGACCAAGCTGGAATCGCGCCCGATTCACGGTAATCCGTGGGAAGAGATGTTTTATCTCGATATCCAGGCCAACCTGGAATCGCCGGAAATGCAAAAAGCATTGAAGGAGTTGGGTGAAATTACGCGTTCGATGAAGGTACTGGGATGTTACCCAAGTGAGAACGTGGTGCCGGTCGATCCGAGCTAACGTAAGACAATACCGGATGGCGTATGCATCGCCATCCGGTATCGACGCTACTGGCGGCTATCGTTGGCCTGACGCAGTAGCGTACGGCTTTCGCTCTGGAAGCGTTTGGCATAATCGCCAAACCAGTGCTCAACCTTACGGAAGCTGTCGATAAACGCCTGCTTATCGCCCTGCTCCAGTAAACCAATCGCTTCACCAAAACGCTGATAATACCGTTTGATCAACGCGAGATTACTTTCTGACGACATAATAATGTCGGCATACAACTGCGGATCCTGGGCAAACAGGCGTCCGACCATGGCCAGCTCAAGACGGTATATCGGCGAAGAGAGCGCCAGTAACTGTTCAAGTTGGACATTCTCTTCTGCTAAGTGCAACCCGTAAGCAAAAGTCGCGAAGTGACGTAATGCCTGGATAAACGCCATGTTCTGATCGTGCTCGACGGCACTGATCCGATGCAGCCGCGCCCCCCAGACCTGAATCTGTTCCAGGAACCATTGATAGGCTTCCGGCTGGCGTCCATCGCACCAGACAACCACCTGCTTTGCCAAACTGCCGCTATCCGGACCAAACATCGGATGCAATCCAACTACCGGGCCATCGTGCGCCGCCAGCATCGCCTGTAATGGGCCGTTTTTCACCGAGGCCAGATCGACCAGGATACAGTCAGCAGGCAAGCGCGGTAATTTCGCGATCACCTGCTCGGTAACGTGAATCGGCACGCTAACGATCACCATTCCGGCATCCGCCACGATCTCCTCGGCACGATCCCAGTCCTGCTGTTCAAGAATACGCACCTGATAACCTGACAGCGTAAGCATCTTCTCGAATAGCCGTCCCATCTGACCGCCACCGCCGACAATCACCACCGGGCGTAACGTTGGACAGAGCGTTTTAAATCCTTTGTCATTCTCGCTAGAGTACGACTCACGCATTACCCGACGTAATACATCTTCAATCAGATCAGGCGGTACGCCGAGCGCTTCCGCCTCTGCACGGCGAGAAGCCAGCATAGACGCCTCCCGCTCAGGCACGTAAATCGGTAACCCAAAGCGGCTTTTTACTTCGCCAACCTCGGCAACCAGTTCAAGACGGCGCGCCAGCAAATCCAGCAACGCCTTATCCACTTCATCAATTTGATCGCGTAATGCGGTCAATTCAGCCACCATAACCCACCTCTTAAGCCAGGCGCGTCGCCAGCTGGCCGTTCAAGTCTTTATTAATTTCACGCAACAACGCATCCGTCATTTCCCAGCTAATGCAGGCATCTGTTACGGACACGCCGTATTTCATTGCACTGCGCGGCTGCTCGGAAGACTGGTTGCCTTCGTGAATATTGCTTTCAATCATCAGGCCGATGATTGAACGGTTGCCATCTTTAATTTGTGCAACCACTGACTCTGCCACGGCAGGCTGGCGACGGTAATCTTTGTTGGAGTTACCATGACTGCAATCTACCATCAGTGACGGTCGCAGTCCCGCCTGCTCCATTTCTTTTTCGCACTGAGCGACATCTGCCGGACTGTAATTCGGTGCTTTACCGCCGCGCAGGATCACATGACCGTCCGGATTACCCTGCGTTTGCAGCAGTGCCACCTGTCCTGCCTGGTTAATACCCACAAAGCGGTGAGACTGAGCTGCTGCGCGCATAGCGTTAATCGCTGTCGCCAGGCTGCCGTCAGTGCCATTTTTAAAACCAACCGGCATCGACAGACCCGACGCCATTTCACGGTGAGTCTGCGATTCAGTCGTACGCGCACCGATAGCGGACCAGCTAAATAGATCGCCCAGGTACTGCGGGCTGTTGGGATCCAATGCTTCTGTCGCCAGCGGCAGCCCCATATTCACCAGTTCAAGCAACAGCTGACGCGCAATTTTCAGACCTGCTTCAACATCAAAAGAGCCATCCATATGAGGATCGTTAATTAACCCTTTCCAGCCGACGGTGGTACGGGGTTTTTCAAAATAGACACGCATCACCAGATAGAGGCTATCGCTGACCTCTGCGGCAAGGGTTTTAAATCGACGGGCATATTCCAGCGCCATTTCAGGATCATGAATAGAGCAAGGACCACACACTACCAGCAAACGCGGATCGCGACCGGCGATGATGTCAGAAATGGTTTTGCGCGACTGCGCAATTTGCGCCTCTTGCGCCAGACTCAACGGGAATTGCATTTTAAGTTGTTCCGGAGTCATCAGAACCTGTTCATCAGTAATGTGTACGTTGTTCAGCGCGTCTTTTTGCATGGTGGTGATCCTGTTTAGCTCGTTTGCGATAGTTGTTCCTCAGCGAGGAGGTAATTACGATAACACAACGGGTAAAGATTTCAATCCACGTTACGTAAATTTTTATTTACATCCAGTATAAACAGGCCTAACAGGTGCGGAATGTCGTAAATTTAAATTTACACACGCCATTTAAGAGATCCGCTATGCTTTAAAAAAACCAGGGAGTATCAGCAATGAAGCGACTTATCAACACGGTACTGGTGTTACTGCTAAGCGGATGTCAGATAGATCCCTATACCCATGCCCCCACCTGGACCGGCACCGACTGGTACGATGCCGGGATCCAGGATGCTATTTCAGGGTATGTCATTAAAGATAATGAAACTCTTGCCGACAACTACAATGACCCCGAAATCGATCGTACGGAATATCTTAAGGGTTACGCTGAAGGACAACGTAAAACCTGCCAGCAGGATTTTGTTTACGCCAGGGGACTGGCCGGGAAAACCTTCCCTCCAAGCTGTGATACCGTTGAAAATGTCGACCAATTACACAGTGCCTGGCAAAAAGGTTCAAATGAAGGCGCAGCCTCTATAAGATTAAATTAAACAAGAAGTTATATCCGATAAATCAATAAGATTTAACTTAAATCGATAATGTTATTCATCCAGATATAATGACGCTCTGGTAAAATAATGTTACTTTGTTGCGAACAATCGTGAGTGTATTTCGACGTATTACGGCTAACGCTGGTAGGTACCTTTTCATGAGCTTTTCTTATCGACTCATACTTCTACTGGCACTGCTATTGTCCGGATTACCGCTGTATGCCCAAAACGCTACGGAAGAGGCGAAATCCGTACGCGCCATGGTTTCCGGCATCGTCAGCTATACGCGCTGGCCAGCGCTTTCCGGTCCGCCCAAACTGTGTATCTTCTCTTCATCACGTTTTACCAGTGTGCTGCAGGATACCCATGCCGGAGCGTTACCCTATCTTCCCGTCATCGTTCATACGCAACAAGACAGTGTCGTAGCTCAGTGTGACGGTTTTTATTTTGGCACTGAATCCCCGACATTTCAGGTGGAATTAAAGAGTCAATTTCCAACTAAGGCATTGTTATTAATTGCCGAACAGAATACCGAATGCGTTATTGGTAGCGCTTTTTGCCTCATCATAAATAATGAAGAAGTGAGGTTTTCGGTAAATATGGATTCCCTGTCACGTAGTGGTGTAAGGGTCAGTCCAGACGTATTGATGCTTGCACGGAATAATAAGGATGGATAAGGGTATTTCTCCCATAACACGCCCAACGTTCAAACGGACACTACGGCGTATCAGCATCGTCAGCGTTTTGGTCACTATGACGCTGATCTGGCTGCTGCTGAGCATTTCTTCCGTGCTGGCACTCAAACAATATGCGCAAAAAAACCTCGATCTGACCGCCGCGACCATGACCCGATCGCTTGAAGCCTCGCTGGTGTTTTCTGATAGCGTTGCAGCAAACGAAACGTTGGCTGCGCTAGGGCAACAGGGGCAATTCTCCGTTGCCGAAGTACGCAATAAAAATCAAAAGGTGATCGCCACCTGGCGCTATGACGCCCAGGATACAACAGAAAAGATTAGCGGTCTGATCAGTCACTGGCTATTCCCACAGCCGGTGACAAAGCCTATTTTGCACAATGGCAACGTCATTGGGGAAGTGCGCCTGACAGCCCGCGACAGCGTCATTAGCCATTTCATCTATCTGTCACTGGCTGTGCTTACCGGATGCATTTTACTGGCCTCCGGTATTGCATTAATGCTCACCCGCTATTTGCACAATGGCGTTGTTGAAGCGCTGCAAAATATTACCGAGGTGGTGCACGACGTTCGCACCAACCGCAACTTCTCACGCCGCGTGTCTGAAGAACGCATTGAAGAGTTTCATCTGTTTGCCCAGGACTTTAATAGTCTGCTGGATGAGATGGAAGAGTGGCAACTGCGCCTGCAAGCCAAAAATGCTCAGTTGTTGCGCACCGCGCTGCACGATCCCCTGACCGGACTTGCTAATCGCGCCGCATTTCGTAGCAGCATTAACGCGTTGATGAACGACGAATCCGCTCACAGCAGCTCGGCGTTGTTATTCCTTGATGGCGATAATTTTAAATTTATTAATGATACCTGGGGGCATGCAGCAGGAGACCGGGTATTGATTGAAGTTGCTAAAAGGCTGGCCGAGTTTGGTGGCAATCACCATCAACCGTACCGGCTCGGAGGTGATGAGTTTGCGATGGTGCTATACAGCGTGCATTCGGAAAATGAAGTTCAGCGTATCTGCGCGGCACTATCGCAAGAGTTTAACCGTCCATTTGACCTTCACAATGGTCATCTGGCAAGCATGACGCTAAGCATTGGGTTTGCGCTGACGTGGGAACATGCCTCTGCCGAGAAATTACAAGAACTCGCCGATCACAATATGTATCAGGCTAAACATTTGCGTTCTGAACGCATTATTAAAAAATAAGGAATTACACACATGCTGAAACGTCTATTATCGCCATTTATTCTTATCATACTGATTCTGGCTGGCTGTCAGGCCCCTCAGGGTAAATTCACCCCTGAGCAAGTTGCAGCCATGAAATCATACGGCTTTACCGAAGCATCTGGCGACTGGTCGCTGGGTCTGTCTGATACCATTTTGTTTGATAAAAATGACTATAAGCTGCGTCCTGAAAGTGAAAAACAGATCCAGGAAATGGCAGCTAAACTGGCGGCTACCGGCCTGAATCATGCGCGTCTGGATGGTCACACCGATAACTACGGCGAAGACAGCTATAACGAAGCACTGTCGCTTAAGCGAGCTAACGTCGTGGCAGATGCCTGGGCTCAGGGTGCCAACATCCCACGCACCAATCTGACAACTCAGGGATTAGGCAAAAAATACCCGATTGCCAGTAACCAGAGCTCAAAAGGCCGTGCCGAAAACCGCCGCGTTGCGGTCGTCATCAGCACGCCTTAATGTCTTACTCGGCTGACTGCGCCAACAGATTTTGCGACATTTTGTACCAGCGCAGCCAGTCAATCATCATAAACAGCAGCAGGCTTACGCCCGCTACCGGCATCGCCATCCCCAGCACGCCAGCCACTACCAGCACCGCACATCGCCCCTTCCCGTTGAGCATCAGCCAACACTGCACCAGCGTTTGTGCCGGATTCACCGCCGGTCCAGCGGGTCGGCGTATCCACCACAGCCGATAGCCCAACACGATCATCAGGCACAGGCCTGCACCAAAGACGATCAGCAGCCCCTGATTGAGTACGCCAAACAGAATCCCCATATGGAAATCAACGCCCCAACGCGTCAATTTCGCCATCAGTGGGAAATCGACAAAGCGCGTCTGGTCAATAATCCGCATCGTGGTTGTATCAACAGACACCGCATCCACCTGGGTTGGCCAGCGGCGGTCAATCTCGGTGACAGTCCAACCATGCTGCGCATCTTTCGCCGGGCGGATCTCCAGCTTCCTGGCATCAATCCCCGCCGTCTGCGCCGTGCGTAATACCGCATCAAAAAGCCCGCCGTCAACCACGCTTGCCGATGGCATTACCATGCCAGCGTGATGTCCGGCATGCTCATCATGAATTTGCTGGACGCCATCGAGCTGTGTATTTACCTGCGGCGTCAGCCAGCCAAAGGCTGCCCGCATGCTATCCACATTGCCCCCTGCCCATTGCGACCAGGTTAAACCGGTTGCGGAAAAAAGTAACATCCCGCCTAGCAGAATCCAGCCCAGCGTAACGTGCAGACGACGGTTTTTTTGCAGTCGATTATTCAGACGACGCCTGGGTCGAGTGAAAAACCAAAGCACAATACCGCCCAGAGCCGCTACCCACATCCAGGACGCCGCCAGTTCGCTATAAAGCCGCCCAATATCCCCCAACAGCAAGGAACGGTGCGCATAGTCGATCCACTGGCGCAGAGGTAAGATCCCGCTGGTGCCATAGACAGTCATATCGCCAGTTACCGTAAGCGCCACCGGGTCGATAAAAATCGCCCGATGTTCAGACGGGGCCAGTACAGGGTCTGCAAACATGACCCGGGTCGTCTCTCCTAGCTCAAGCGCAGGGCGTACTGCATACACCGGCAAATGATTGCCGACGACCTGCTGCGCGAGCGCAATTTGAGCAGCCAGCGATTGTGGTTCTCCCTGTTCGGTTCCCTGTAGCGCCTCAGAGTAAAGCGCCTCTTCCAGTTGCGGTGTGGCAACGTAGAGCGTACCGGTCAGTGCCGCGACAAAAATAAAGGGACCCACGAACAGGCCGATAGAGAAATGAAGGCGTCGCAGCAGGGTTACCCATGCCGCACGCGGGGTGCAGGTGGTCATACTTTTCCTTAGAAAAAGCCAAAGAGCGTCATCACGCTAACGCGTACAGACGTATTTTTAGGATCAGGAAAAAGCAGACCGGTACGGTGGTGCACGGGTATTGGGATACAGCCAGGGGAAGTAGAGCCAGAACGTCAGCGTAGGATGTAGTGGCGTTTTTTTCTGTAGCCGCAGCACGCCGCACAACAGAATAACCAGAGTCAGTATCAGCCCAGGGACGTGCGCCAGCAGCACACAGTAGCCGCATGCTTCGCCGTGATCGACGGGCATCGTCATCGAGGCGCCGTCACCATGTTGTTCAGCATGTTCCACCATCATGCCCATATCATGATGCATACCCGGCATCGCATTCATAGGATCGTGTTGCAAAGAAACAGAGATAAGCGGCGCGATGACGATCAGCAGGATCGCAAACAACGCGAACCATGCCGCGCAGCGCTGATGACCAAACCGGAAAATTGCACCAATAACCACTGCCCCTCCAATAACGACAGGGCATTGTAAATGATTTATGAATTAATAGTTAATGATGTGAGTCTTATGGCGATAAAAAAAGGGGCCAGCCTTATTGGCCAGCCCCTTCTGACAGGATGTCGCCTGAGCGATATCTTAGTTAAGACGCTCTTTGATACGAGCAGACTTACCAGTGCGCTCACGCAGGTAGTACAGTTTAGCTTTACGAACAGCACCACGACGTTTAACAGCAATGCTGTCAACTACCGGAGAGTGAGTCTGGAAGACACGCTCAACGCCTTCGCCGTTGGAGATTTTACGAACAGTGAATGCAGAGTGCAGACCGCGGTTACGAATAGCGATAACCACGCCCTCGAATGCCTGCAGACGTTTTTTGGAACCTTCAACAACCCATACTTTCACTTCCACGGTATCACCCGGACGGAAGGAAGGTACGTCCTGCTTCATCTGTTCTTGTTCAAGTTGCTTAATAATGTTGCTCATAATTTAATCTCTTATCCTGGGTAAACTGATATTGGGGGCTTACGCCTGCCCATCATGTTTATGTTGCTGTTGTGCGTGTTCCTTTTTGAACTCCGCCAGCAACCTTGCTTGCTCTTCAGTCAGAGCCAGGTTTTCCAGAAGTTCAGGTCTTCTAAGCCAGGTACGGCCCAGCGACTGCTTCAAACGCCAGCGACGTATCTCAGCGTGGTTCCCCGACAGCAAAACTGCCGGTACTTCCATCTGCTCTAACACTTCAGGTCGGGTATAGTGCGGGCAGTCCAGCAACCCATCGGCAAAGGAATCCTCCGTTGCCGATGCTTCATGACCCAGTACCCCCGGAATAAACCGGGAGACGGAATCAATCAGCGTCATCGCTGCTAATTCTCCACCGCTGAGAACGTAATCGCCGATTGACCATTCTTCATCAATTTCGGTTTGAATTACGCGCTCATCTACGCCTTCATAGCGACCACACACCAGAATCAGCTTTTGATTCGTTGCCAGTTCGCTCACGCCCGCTTGATCAAGCTTGCGTCCCTGAGGTGACAGATAAATCACCTTCGCGCCTTCACCTGCCGCGTCTTTTGCTGCATGAATGGCATCCCGTAAAGGTTGCACCATCATTAACATCCCCGGTCCGCCGCCGTAAGGACGATCGTCCACGGTACGGTGCCGGTCATGAGCAAAGTCACGAGGACTCCAGCTCTGGATGTTCAGCAGGCCATTTTTTACTGCCCGGCCAGTTACCCCGTAATCGGTAATTGCGCGGAACATTTCTGGAAACAGGCTAACGATACCTATAAACACAAGCCAATCCCCATCACGCCGACTTTTACCGTTTATCCGGTGGTTTAAAAACCAGGATCCCAATCTACTTCGATAGTACGAGTAGCGAGATCGACTTTCTTGATAACCTGCCCATCGAGGAACGGTACTAAACGTTCCTTGATACCAAACGCATCTTTCAGGTTTGCCTTGATGACGATGACGTCATTCGATCCGGTTTCCATCATATCGACGACTTTACCGAGTTCGTAGCCTTCAGTGGTCACTACCTGGCAACCCATAAGGTCTTTCCAGTAGTAAGTGCCATCATCCAGCGCTGGCAACTGCGAGGAATCTACGACAATTTCACAATTCGTCAGTACATTCGCCGCATCCCGATCCTCAATACCTTTCAGCTTGATGATCAGATCCTGATTGTGGTGCTTCCAGCTTTCCAGCTGTACTTGCTGCCACTGACCCGCCTTCTGGATAAACCAGGGCTGATAGTCAAAAATGCTTTCGGCGTCTTCAGTGGAAGAAAACACTCTGAGCCAACCACGGATACCGTAAGGAGACCCCATTTTCCCCAGAACTATGGGTTCTACGGGCGCCTGTGCGGCGAGTTGCTTGCTCATCATGACCACCGTGACAGATTAAGCTGCTTTGTTTGCTGCTTTGATCAGCGTAGCTACGCGATCAGAAATAGTCGCGCCCTGGCCAACCCAGTGAGCGATGCGATCCAGATCCAGGCGGGTGCCTTCTTCTTTTTCGCTAGCGATTGGGTTAAAGAAGCCAACGCGCTCGATGAAGCGACCGTTGCGTGCATTACGGCTGTCAGTAACAACAACCTGGTAGAACGGACGCTTTTTAGCGCCGTGACGTGCTAAACGAATAGTAACCATAACATCCTCTTGTGTGAATAAAACACCGGGCCCCATCGAGGGAAGGGACCCGGTGTCATATTAAAAGCCCGAAAATTTTACTGATTTCTGAGAAAAAAGCAATCAACATGTGATGAAGCTTGATACCAGGGCGTTACCGTTGCAGCCAGTTTGGCGTCGGCGTGCGCGCAGAAAGCGGAGCGTACACGCAGTACGTGAGCATTTCGAGCACACTCCGGCGTCAAAATCGCAAATAAGGTAGCCCGATATATTTATCTACCAGGGAATCCTGGCGGCATCATGCCCTTCATATTGCGCATCATCTTGGCCATCCCGCCCTTCTTCATTTTCTTCATCATGCGCTGCATGTCGTCGAACTGTTTCAGAAGGCGGTTAACGTCCTGTACCTGCATACCGCAGCCCTGAGCGATACGGCGCTTACGCGAACCTTTGATGATTTCCGGCTTGGCACGTTCTTTTAACGTCATCGAATTGATGATCGCTTCCATACGCACCAGCACTTTGTCATCCATCTGCGATTTCACGTTGTCAGGGATCTGACCCATGCCCGGCAGCTTGCCCATCAGGCTTGCCATGCCGCCCATGTTTTTCATCTGATTAAGCTGTTCTAAGAAGTCGTTCAGGTCAAAACCATCGCCCTTCTTCAGCTTGGTCGCCAGCTTCTCAGCCTGCGCGCGGTCAACCTTGCTTTCGATATCTTCGATCAGCGACAGTACGTCGCCCATGCCGAGGATACGCGAAGCAATCCTGTCCGGATGGAATGGCTCCAGCGCTTCGGTTTTCTCGCCAACACCGAGGAACTTAATCGGCTTACCAGTGATATGACGAATAGAGAGTGCGGCACCGCCGCGGGCGTCACCGTCGACTTTCGTCAACACGACACCGGTTAACGGCAGCGCTTCGTTGAAGGCTTTTGCGGTATTCGCGGCATCCTGACCGGTCATGGCATCGACAACAAACAGCGTTTCTACCGGATTGATAGACGCGTGGACCTGTTTGATTTCGTCCATCATCGCTTCGTCAACGTGCAGACGACCGGCGGTATCCACCAGCAGCACGTCGTAGAATTTCAGCTTCGCTTCTTTCAGCGCAGCGTTAACGATATCGACCGGCTTTTGGCCGACGTCAGACGGGAAGAAGTCGACTTCAACCTGCTCAGCCAGCGTTTCCAGCTGTTTGATCGCCGCCGGACGATAAACGTCGGCAGAGACGACCAGCACTTTCTTCTTGTACTTCTCGCGCAGGAACTTACCCAGTTTCGCCACGCTGGTCGTTTTACCGGCACCCTGCAGACCCGCCATCAGCACCACGGCCGGTGGCTG
Organism: Citrobacter sp. KH_055_1; assembly: GCF_057838705.1. Classification (NCBI taxonomy): domain Bacteria; kingdom Pseudomonadati; phylum Pseudomonadota; class Gammaproteobacteria; order Enterobacterales; family Enterobacteriaceae; genus Citrobacter; species Citrobacter sp. KH_055_1. The sequence goes on along the minus strand of NZ_CM174473.1, from coordinate 1,210,480 downwards.
AGCGGCCAGATTCAGGGTCTGGTTCTCTTCGCCCATCGCCGCAACCAGTTCGCTGCGAACGATTTTGACGAATTCCTGACCCGGGGTCAGGCTTTTGTTAACTTCATGACCAACCGCTTTCTCTTTTACGCGATTGATAAACTCACGCACTACCGGCAGCGCAACGTCAGCTTCCAGCAGCGCCATGCGCACTTCGCGCAGCGTTTCTTTAACGTTGTCTTCAGTAAGGCGTCCACGGCCACTGATATTGCGCAGCGTGCGCGACAAACGATCGGTTAAATTATCAAACATTGTCTCTCGCCTGGGGTGGAAACGGTCGGTCGCTTGCACGACACATCAACAGAATTTTGTCGCAGTATAACATGAAGCCGCCTTTGTTGTTATGCAACGGTTGGAGCAGCGGTCACGTAACGCTATACTGCTTTTCTTTATCACTGGTCAACTGTCGACACCTATATGCCCGTTTTTGCTTTGTTCGCCCTTGTCGCCTATTCCGTCAGCCTTGCGCTGATCGTTCCCGCTCTGCTGCAAAAAAACAGCGGCTGGCGGCGTATGGCTATCCTTTCTGCGGTTATCGCGCTGGTGTGCCACGCTTTTGCCCTGGAAGCACGTATTTTGCCCGGTGGCGAGAATGGACAAAACCTGAGCCTGCTGAACGTCGGTTCTCTGGTTAGCCTGATGATCTGTACGGTAATGACCATTGTGGCCTCACGCAATCGCGGCTGGCTGCTGCTGCCGATCGTGTATGCGTTTGCATTAATCAATCTGGCCTGCGCCACGTTTATGCCCAACGAGTACATCACCCACCTTGAAGCCACACCGGGCATGATGATCCACATCGGGCTCTCGCTCTTGTCCTATGCCACGCTGATCATTGCCGCCCTGTACGCACTGCAGCTGGCGTGGATCGATTATCAGCTGAAAAACAAAAAACTGGCGTTCAACAATGAAATGCCGCCGCTGATGAGCATTGAACGCAAAATGTTTCACATCACTCAGATAGGCGTGGTTCTGCTGACGCTGACCCTGTGCACTGGCCTGTTTTACATGCACAACCTGTTCAGTACCGAAAATATTGATAAAGCCGTGCTCTCTATCGTGGCATGGTTTGTCTACATCGTTCTGCTATGGGGACATTACCATGAGGGCTGGCGCGGACGTCGTGTCGTCTGGTTTAACGTCGCAGGTGCAGGTATTCTGACGCTGGCCTATTTCGGTAGTCGCATACTGCAACAGCTTGTGAGTTAAGTCTTTAAGGAACCCTACGTGGAACACATCTCCACCACCACGCTCATTGTTACGCTTCTCATCATGGTGGTTATTTCAGCCTATTTTTCCGGTTCCGAAACCGGAATGATGACCCTGAACCGCTACCGCCTGCGCCACCGGGCCAAGCAGGGGAATCGTCAGGCAAAGCGCGTTGAAAAACTCCTGCGCAAACCGGACCGCCTGATAAGCCTGGTGCTTATCGGCAATAACCTGGTCAACATTCTCGCCTCCGCGCTTGGCACCATCGTCGGTATGCGTCTGTATGGCGATGCGGGTGTGGCGATTGCCACCGGGGTGCTGACCTTTGTGGTGCTGGTTTTTGCTGAAGTACTGCCAAAAACCATCGCCGCGCTGTATCCCGAAAAAGTCGCCTATCCCAGCAGTTTCTTACTGGCACCACTCCAAATTCTGATGATGCCGCTGGTGTGGTTACTGAACACCATTACCCGTCTGCTGATGCGTATGATGGGCATCAAAACGGATATCGTGATAAGCAGTTCCCTGAGTAAAGACGAACTGCGAACGCTGGTGAATGAATCGCGCTCGCAAATCTCGCGCCGTAATCAGGATATGCTGCTGTCGGTGTTGGATCTGGAAAAAATCAGCGTCGACGACATCATGGTGCCGCGAAACGAAATCATCGGGATTGATATCAACGACGACTGGAAATCAATCGTGCGTCAACTGTCGCACTCCCCGCACGGCCGCATTGTGCTTTACCGCGACTCGCTGGACGATACCATTAGTATGCTGCGCGTACGCGAAGCCTGGCGCCTGATGGCAGAGAAAAAAGAATTCACCAAAGAGACCATGCTGCGCGCCGCTGATGAGATCTATTACGTCCCGGAAGGCACGCCGCTCAGCACCCAGCTAATCAAATTTCAGCGCAACAAAAAGAAAGTTGGCCTGGTGGTTAACGAATATGGCGACGTTCAGGGCCTGGTGACGGTCGAAGATATCCTGGAAGAGATTGTCGGCGACTTCACCACCTCCATGTCACCTACGCTTGCCGAGGAAGTCACCCCGCAAAATGACGGTTCAGTGATAATTGACGGCAGCGCCAACGTGCGCGAAATCAACAAAGCCTTTAACTGGCACCTGCCGGAAGACGATGCACGAACCGTAAACGGGATTATTCTTGAAGCGCTGGAAGAGATCCCGGTGGCCGGTACGCGGGTGCGCATTGGCCAGTACAATATCGATATTCTCGACGTACAGGATAATATGATTAAACAGGTGCAGGTCTTGCCGGTAAAACCGCTGCGGGAGAGCGTGGCGGACCAGGGATGATAATATCGCGGCGGGTAACGCATCTGCATTACCCGCCGCGACAGGCTGATTAGCCCTTGGCTTTCGCCACAGACACCATCGCCGCGCGGATGGTACGTCCGTTCAGGGTATAACCTTTCTGCATCACCATCAGTACGTTACCGGCCGCAACGTCGTCAGACTCAACCATGGCAATCGCCTGATGCACGTTCGGGTCCATCGGCACATCGATATCCGCAACCACCTGCACGCCAAACTTCGCCACCACATCCAGCATCGATTTACGGGTCAGTTCGATACCCTCGATCATCGCCGACATGGCATCGTTGTCTTTGTCCGCTACTTCCAGCGCACGGTCCAGGCTATCGAGCACCGGCAGCAGTTCGTTAACGAATTTTTCCAGCGCGAACTTATGCGCCTTTTCTACGTCCAGTTCGGTACGACGACGCAGGTTTTCCATTTCAGCTTTCATGCGCAACACGCTGTCACGCTCGCGCGTTTCGGCTTCAGTAAGCTGAGCTTCCAGATTCGCAATTTTTTCATCGCGCGGATCCACCTGCTCAGCAGAAGCGTCTGGTTCAACCGCCTCAACTTCTTCGTGCTGATCCATGATAATTTCTTCCGGGGCTTGCCCCTCAGGCGTTTTCTGTTCTTTACTACTCATGAATTTCTCCGCGTTTTTTCGCATTCATCTCGCTAACTTGGCTTATTATGGGGATAAGATTCAGGGATTCAAGGGAAGTACTCACATTGTCACTCATCTTCGCTACAAGGACCTCGAGAAAATGAATAAACATTTCAAGTGTATTGGCATTGTGGGGCATCCACGCCACCCCACTGCACTGACCACACATGAAATGCTTTACCGCTGGCTGTGCACCAAAGGGTATCAGGTTATCGTGGAGCAACAAATCGCCCGCGAACTGCAGCTGAAAAATGTGCAAACCGGCACGCTGGCAGAAATTGGTCAGCAGGCGGACCTCGCGGTAGTGGTGGGCGGAGATGGCAACATGCTCGGTGCTGCGCGCACTCTGGCACGCTATGACATTAAGGTTATCGGGATCAACCGTGGCAACCTGGGCTTTCTCACCGACCTTGACCCGGACAATGCCCATCAGCAGTTAGCCGATGTGCTGGAAGGCCATTACATCAGTGAAAAGCGCTTTTTACTTGAAGCTCAGGTGTGCCAGCAAGATTGCCAGAAGCGTATCAGTACCGCGATCAATGAAGTGGTGCTGCACCCGGGTAAAGTCGCGCACATGATTGAATTTGAAGTCTATATTGATGAGGTCTTTGCATTTTCCCAGCGTTCAGACGGACTGATTATTTCCACGCCAACCGGTTCTACCGCCTACTCGCTCTCTGCCGGCGGCCCAATCCTGACGCCTTCTCTGGATGCCATTACGCTGGTACCAATGTTCCCGCACACGCTCTCAGCGCGACCGCTGGTGATCAACAGTAGCAGCACCATTCGCCTGCGCTTCTCACACCGCCGTAGCGATCTCGAAATTAGCTGCGACAGCCAGATTGCCCTGCCTATACAGGAAGGTGAAGACGTGTTGATTCGCCGCTGTGATTATCATTTAAACCTGATTCACCCTAAAGACTACAGCTATTTCAATACATTAAGCACCAAGCTCGGCTGGTCAAAAAAATTATTTTAATTTACCCCCAGCCTCTTTACTGTATAAAAAACCAGTTTATACTGTATGTAATTACAGTTATGGTTTTTCATACAGGAAAACAGCTATGTTGGCACAACTGACCATCAGCAATTTTGCTATCGTTCGTGAACTTGAGATCGATTTTCAGAACGGAATGACCGTCATCACCGGTGAGACCGGGGCGGGTAAGTCCATTGCCATTGATGCCCTCGGTTTGTGCCTTGGCGGACGTGCCGATGCCGACATGGTGCGCGCTGGCGCTACGCGTGCCGATCTGTGTGCCCGCTTCTCCCTGAAGGACACGCCAGCGGCGCTGCAATGGCTCGAAGAAAACCAGCTTGAAGAAGGCCGTGAATGCTTGCTACGCCGCGTTATCAGTAGCGATGGGCGTTCCCGTGGCTTTATCAACGGCACCGCGGTACCACTGTCGCAGCTTCGCGAGCTCGGCCAGTTGTTAATTCAAATCCACGGCCAGCACGCGCATCAACTGCTGACGAAATCTGAACACCAAAAATCCCTGCTGGACGGCTATGCCAATGAGGCATCTCTTATTCAGGAAATGGCGACGCGCTATCAACTGTGGCATCAGAGCTGCCGCGACCTGGCACATCATCAGCAGCAAAGCCAGGAACGCGCTGCCCGGGCAGAGCTGTTGCAGTATCAGTTGAAAGAGCTAAACGAATTTAGCCCGCAGGCGGGTGAGTTTGAGCAGATCGATGAAGAGTACAAGCGCCTGGCTAACAGCGGGCAGTTGCTAACCACCAGCCAACAGGCGCTGGCTATCATGGCAGATGGCGAAGACGCTAATCTGCAAAGCCAGCTGTACACGGCAAAGCAGTTGGTCAGCGAACTGGCGGGTATGGACAATAAGCTTTCCGGTATTCTGGACATGCTTGAAGAGGCAACCATTCAACTCAGCGAAGCCAGCGACGAGCTGCGCCACTATTGTGACCGGCTGGATCTGGACCCTAACCGGTTATTCGAGCTTGAGCAGCGCATCGCAAAACAAATCTCTCTGGCGCGTAAACACCATGTCGCACCTGAAGCGCTCCCGCAGTTCTATCAGTCCCTGCTGGACGAACAGCAGCAACTTGACGATCAGGCAGATTCACTCGAAACCCTCACTCTGGCGGTGAACACTCATCACAAGCTGGCACTGGAAACAGCAAAGACGCTGCACCACCAGCGCCAACACTATGCTCAGGAGTTAGGGCAGCTCATTACAGAGAGCATGCACGCACTTTCTATGCCGCACGGACTCTTTTGCATTGAGGTGAAGTTTGATGAACACCATCTGAGTGTAGACGGTGCCGATCGCATTGAATTTAAGGTCACCACCAACCCAGGCCAGCCGTTACAGCCTATAGCAAAAGTCGCATCTGGGGGGGAACTGTCGCGTATCGCACTGGCTATTCAGGTGATCACCGCACGTAAAATGGAAACCCCGGCGCTGATTTTCGATGAGGTTGACGTCGGTATTAGCGGTCCAACAGCCGCGGTCGTCGGCAAACTACTGCGCCAGCTCGGTGAATCCACGCAGGTTATGTGCGTCACGCATCTGCCGCAGGTTGCCGGTTGCGGACATCAACACTTCTACGTCAGCAAAGAAACCGACGGCGCGATGACAGAAACACATATGCAACCACTGGATAAACGCGCGCGCCTGCAGGAGCTCGCCCGCTTACTTGGCGGTAGCGAAGTGACGCGCAATACCCTCGCAAATGCAAAAGAACTGCTGGCAGCATAAACTTTTTTCTCTTGTAACGGTCTGAGTTCAACATAAAATCGCCGTCCGACCCGACAGCAAAAGGTTTTAAAGTGGTGAAAGGTCTATTATCATCGGCATATTACATATGAGCCGCGTACTGCTCGGGCCCGAAAAGGAATCAAATCACTATGCGCTGTAAAACGCTGACTGCTGCTGCAGCAGTACTACTGATGTTGACCGCAGGCTGTTCCACTCTGGAGCGAGTGGTTTACCGTCCTGACATCAACCAGGGAAACTATCTGACCGCTAACGATGTGTCCAAAGTTCGTGTCGGTATGACGCAACAGCAGGTTGCTTATGCTCTGGGTACACCGATGATGTCCGATCCTTTTGGCACCAACACCTGGTTCTATGTGTTCCGTCAGCAACCAGGACACGAAGGCGTAACGCAGCAAACGCTGACGCTGACCTTTAACAGCAATGGCGTGTTGACCAATATTGATAACAAGCCCGCATTGACCGGTAATCAATAAGTAGGTCTTCAGATAGCAAAAAAGGTGCTCGCTGAGCACCTTTTTATTGCCTGCTATTTGTTGGCAGACTTCTCCGCCCGCTTCCTGCGCAACTCTTTTGGATCGGCAATCAATGGCCGGTAAATTTCTACCCGATCCCCATCATGCACAGCATCAGCAAGTTTTACCGGGCGGCTGTAGATCCCCACTTTGTTTTTGCTGAGGTCGATATCAGGGCGCAATTCCAGTAATCCAGACGCGCGAATGGCCTCTTCAACCGTCGCGCCCTCTTGCAGCGTCACGCGCTGTAAATATTGCTTTTCGGGTAGCGCGTACGCGACTTCGACGACCATTTTAGCTGACACTGACACTGTAAACCTCTTTCGCACGCACCGTGAAGGCTTGCACCATGTTCGACGCCAGCTCTTTAAAGATACGGCCAAACGCCAGCTCAATGAGCTTGTTAGTGAACTCAAAATCAAGCTGAAACTCAATACGGCACGCTTCATGACTGAGCGGCGTAAACTTCCACCCGCCAATGAGTTTTTTGAAGGGGCCATCGACCAGATGCATCAGAATGCTCTGGTTATTAGTCAACTGGTTGCGCGTGGTGAACGTTTTGCTGATCCCTGCTTTAGACACATCCACCGCTGCCGTCATCTGTCCAGGAGTCGACTCCAGTACGCGGCTTCCGGTGCAACCCGGTAAAAACTGGGGATAGGATTTCACATCATTCACTAGCTGATACATCTGTTCCGCACTGTAAGGTACTAAAGCGGTCCGGCTAATCTGAGGCATAACAATTTCCATCTATATCAATCGAGCAAATAATACCATTTATCATCCGCTAAAAAAAACGCTATAGCCCAACTCGTGCTAAGATAGCGCCTTGCGCCCCGCTGGATGAAATGGGGTGTTTTTCGATTCCAGATTACCTATACTGAGCGGCATTATGACGAAGAAAAAAGCACACAAACCTGGCTCAGCCACAATCGCGCTTAACAAGCGCGCACGACACGAATACTTTATTGAAGAAGAGTTCGAAGCTGGACTCGCTCTGCAAGGCTGGGAAGTCAAATCCCTGCGCGCGGGTAAAGCCAACATCAGCGACAGCTATGTCATTCTTAAAGACGGTGAAGCTTACCTGTTTGGCGCCAACTTTATCCCGATGGCAGTGGCCTCAACGCACGTGGTCTGCGATCCCACTCGTACCCGTAAACTGCTGTTAAACCAGCGCGAGCTCGATTCGCTGTACGGCCGAATGAACCGCGAAGGTTACACCGTCGTGGCGCTGTCTCTGTACTGGAAAAACGCCTGGTGCAAAGTGAAAATTGGCGTCGCTAAAGGTAAGAAACAGCACGATAAACGTTCCGATGTGAAAGAGCGTGAGTGGCAGGTGGATAAAGCACGTATTATGAAAAATGCTGGCAGATAACACCTTTGTTTTGTGACCAGTCTCTCATTATGGGACTGGTCCTTATTATTTAGTTATTGAATCCCCCTCAATATATTCATCACACTTATAGTTTAATACTGCTGAATCGTTCAAATATCAAGTAAATCACCGTGTTATTTCATGATGTCTGTAGTCCAATAAAAATAAAACTTCAAGATTTACCTCCATCTATTTCACTTCATTTTAATAACATTATTATCACTGATGTTTATTATAAAATCATGCTGCACGCCAAAAATAAATCACTTAAAATACAATAATATAATAAAACACATATATTTTATGTGGCGTTTACACTAACCCACCTGAAATATCGCCGTATATTTTTAACAGACAGAAGTTGCGGAATACTTTCTTTCTGACTATATCATCTAATACGAAAGAACTATTCAACGCCGAGGCCAATTTTTATTTACTAACCAAACAGACATCTCTGTGACCTAATCAATGAAACTACATGTGTAAATTCATCTTCACGATGAACGGGGCAGCTGTCTGCTCATTTTCCCAGAACGCTGTTGCGGATTAATTCCCCCGGCAAGCCATCAGGAGTGAACATATGCGTCATCTCGCCGTTGTATCAAAATTGACTGGTGTATCTACGAATGTTGAAGCCTCTGAAGTGACGCTCAGTACACCGTCCATCGTGAAATTATCCGTTTCGCGTGAAGACATCAGCCAACTGACCCGTATTAACCAGGATCTGGTGGTCACACTCCGCTCAGGTGACGTAATTACGATTAAAAACTTCTATGTCGCAAACGGCAGTGATAAAAGCCAACTCGTTCTCGAAGACAGCAACGGTGCACTGTGGTGGGTTCAGGATACTGATGGCGCATTCCACTTCCAGCATCTGGACGATCTCACACCGCTGATGGCGGCTGAAGGCAGTCATGACGGTGGCGCAGTCTGGCCGTGGGTTCTTGGCGGCGTGGCGGCGGCGGGCGGAATTGCCCTCGCGGCGGGCGGTGGCGGTGGCGGTGGCGGTGGCGGTGGTGATAATCCCGGGAACGGGAATGGAAACGGGAATAATCCGGGAAACGGCAACGGTAATAACCCCGGCGGTGGAAATGGCGATGGCGACGGTGGAACCCCACCAACAACGCCAGCGCTCCCCGGCGTTCCCGTCATCACCAGCGTAGTCGATAACCAGGAGCTGATTACTGGCATTGTCAATCAACAGGAGTCCACCAACGACAATACCCCTACGCTTCAAGGGACGGGAACGGCGAATACCACGTTGCATATTTTCGATAATGGCAAAGAGATTGGCCAGGTCACCATTGATGCCAGTGGTAACTGGTCATTTACACCATCTCCCCCTCTCGCGGATGGTACCCACCAGTTTACAGTCAGCGCGTCGAACAGCGCGGGCAGCAGTGGCATGTCGGACAGCTGGGTCATTATCATCGATACCCTTGCCCCCGATGCGCCTGCTCTCTCTCAGGAACTCGATGATGTCGGATCCATTCAAGGTTTTATCGCCAGTAACGCCGTGATCGACGATGACACGCCGACGCTCTCCGGTATCGGTGTTGCCGGCAATTTCATCAGCGTCTACGACAACGGTATCCTGATTGGCATGACGCAGGTTGATGAGAATGGTAACTGGACATTCACACCGGATACGCCGTTGAGCGAAGGCGTTCACAATCTGACGCTGACGCAAACCGACCCTGCAGGTAACGTCAGTGCAGAAACCACAGTGCCCACCTTCACTGTCGATATCACCCCGCCTCCGGCGGCAGCGATTACCAACGTCAACCCGGAAGGGACAACGGTCACCGGCAGCGCAGAGCCAGGCAGCACGGTCAGTATTATCGGCAGTAATAATCTGCTGCTGGGTTCGGCAGTTGTAGGCCAGGACGGCACTTTCAGCATCGCGATTTCACCGTCGCAGACCCACGGTGAATCACTTACCGCAAAAATTCATGACGAAGCCGGCAACGTCGGGCCAGACACACCATTCAACGCTCAGAACTCAGGCTATCCTGGCGTACCGGTTATCGTCAGCGTGATGGATGACGTCGCCCCGTCAACCGGGCCGTTGAGCAATAATCAGGCGACTAACGATAACAAGCCCACGCTTTCCGGTACCGCTGACGCCAACAGCACAGTGAATATTTACGACAACGGCGTAGCGGTCGACAGCGTACAGGCTGACGGCAACGGCAACTGGAGCTGGACATCAAGCTCACCGCTGGATGACGGCCCGAACGCCTTTACCGTCACCGCAACCAACCAGTCGGGTACCGGGGGAGTGTCGACCGCATTCAACATTAATATTGATACTCTGCCGCCGTCTGCGCCTGACGATCTCAACGTCTCGGCAGATGGCGCTGTCGTAACCGGGAAAACCGAGCCCGGCAATACCGTGGTGATCACCGACAGTAAAAATACCCCCATTGGCAGCGGCGTCGCCGGGCCGGATGGTTCATTTACCATTACCATCAAACCGCCGCAGACCAATGGCGAAACGCTGACAGCCATCTCGACCGATCCCGCAGGAAACTCAAGTCCGCCAGAAACGGCAGTTGCGCCGGACATCACCGCCCCACAACCGCCCACAAACCTGGTGATTAATGGCGCGGGCAACGAGGTCACCGGCAAGGCCGAGCCTGACAGTACGGTCAATATTCTGGATCCACGCGGCAATATCATTGGCACAACGACAGCCACTGCAGATGGGGACTTCACCGCAGCGCTGGTACCGCCGCAGACGAATGGTGAGATCCTGACGGCAAACGCGACCGATGCAGCAGGTAACAAAGGGGGCAATGCCTCCGTCACCGCGCCGGATACCACGGCACCGGATGCACCGACAGATGTTATCGTCGCTGGAAATGGAGGGTCGGTGAGCGGCCACGCCGAGGCCGGAAGTACCGTCACCGTCAAAGACAGCGATGGTCATATTATTGGCAAGGGCCAGGCGGACAGCGGCGGCAACTTCACCGTGTCAATCGCACCGGCGCAAATCAACAGTGAGACGGTTACCGTCACCGCCACGGACGGCAAAGGAAACGAAAGTCTGCCAACTTCAGCAATAGCACCAGATCTCACTGCACCCGAACAGCCGATTATTATCGCCGTCACAGACGATGTTGCGGATTACACTGGCCGCATTGATGACAATGGATTGACCAACGACGATAAACCCAAAATTGAAGGCACTGCCGAGGCCAACTCTCAGGTTAAGATTTACGATAACGGTAACCTGCTCGCGACCGTCACCGCAGATAGCAACGGCAACTGGAACTATACCCCCACCACCGCGCTGGCGCAGGGTGCGCACGTCTTTACGGTGACGGCTACCGATGACGCCAGTAACACCAGCAGTGCCGCCAGCTGGAAAATCATTGTCGACAGTATCGCCCCCACCGTACCGGCCATTACGCTTATCAACGATGACGTCGGCAGCATCACCGGCAACGTCGCGAACAACGGGGTCACCAATGACAAAACCCCCACGTTCTCAGGGACCGGTGAACCCGGCTCGCTGGTGACGCTGTATGATAATGGCCTGCAGATGATGGTTATTCTTATCGACAGAACAGGCACCTGGAGCCATAGCGTGCCAGCCAATGAGGCCCTTAGCGAAGGCACCCACCGTTTTACGCTGACCGCAACGGATGCCGCCGGTAACGTCGTCACCGCCCCCCCTGTCATCATAACGGTCGACACCAAAGCGCCCGATGCCCCCATTATTTCGAGCGCCACGGACGACGTAGGTAGTTTGCAAAGCGACCTGACCAATGGTGGACGTTCAGACGATACCCTGCCGCTGCTGAAAGGCACCGGAGTCGCAGATTCCACGATCACAATTTACGATGGGGCTACCCCCATAGGCACTGCCACAGTGACGCCGGAAGGAAGCTGGAGTTTTCAGGTCACTCAACCGCTGAGTGAGGGTCCACACGCGCTGTCAGCTATTGCGACAGATAAAGCGGGTAACGCCAGCAGTGCCGGTAATTTCACGCTGACGATTGATACCACGCCGCCAACCGCCCCTGTTATCACCTCAGCGGAAGGACTTATTGGCAGTGAGACAAAACTGCTGGCTAACGGCGGGAGCACCAAAAGCGACAACCCCAAGCTGTCAGGCACCGGCGAGCCGGGTGCGACAATTACCGTTTTTGATAATGACGTCCGTCTGGGTACGGCCACCGTGCAGCCAAACGGCACCTGGACCTTTACTCCAACGTTGCTTACAGACGGTCCACACAAATTCACCGCCACAGCGACGGACGTGGCTGGCAACTCGGGGATCCCGTCCGCCGGCTTTACGCTGACGGTAGATAACCTGCCGCCCGCGAAGCCAGAGCCGCCAACCATAACCGATGACGTCAATCCGATAACGGGAATTATCACCAACGGCATCACCAACGATACCACGCCAACCTTCAGCGGTACCGGGAGTGCCGGAGATGTTATCGCCATCTATCTTGACGGCAGAACCGAACCGCTAGGCACGGCGACGGTCGGGGCGGATGGCACCTGGAGCTTTACGCCAACCGACCCGATTAATCCAGACAGCTATCAGGTCACCCTCACCGCCACCGATCCGGCGGGCAACGTCAGCCCGCGTTCGGATGCCGTCACCCTGGGCATCGATACGACGCCGTCCGCGCCGCCGGTTATCACCGCGGTTAATGATGACGTCGGCGATGTCAGAGGCGATCTCGCCGCCGGCGCGGTGACGGATGACACCACGCCGACCATCCGCGGAACCGGCTCCAACGGTGACATAATCACCCTGTACAATGGCAGTACGGTAATTGGCACGGCTACCGTTGCAGGCGGCGTCTGGAGTATCACGCCCAACCCGGCGCTGACCAACGGCAGCTACACGCTGACCGCCATCGCCACCGATGCGGCAGGAAATGCCAGCGACGCCTCAAACAGCGTCTCGTTTACGGTGAACAGCACAGCATTGAAGTTGCCCCAGGTCACGGATATTGAAGATGACGCTGGGGTTATTATCGGTTCGCTAACCAACAACAGCGTCACGGACGATACCACCCCGACGATCAGCGGAACCGGTACACCAGGCAGCACGGTCATCATTTTCGATAATGGCACCGTCGTCGCCGAAACCACCGTAGCCGCAAATGGCAGTTGGAGCATAGACGTTCCCCTGACGGGCGATGGCCCACATCCGCTGACGTTCGGCGCGAAGGACGCTGCCGGTAACGTGCTGGCAGCAGGAAACCCCGTGACGTTAATCGTCGATACCTTGCCACCTGCAATGCCAACCGTCAGTGGCGTAGATCCAAACGGGACGCTGGTTAGCGGCACGGCCGAACCGGGCAGCACCGTTATCATTCGCCGCGACAACACGATTCTCGGTCAGGGTATTGCCGACGACGAGGGAAATTATTCCGTTACCCTCTCACCGGCGCAAACAACCGGTCAGGCGCTGGACGCTATCGCCCAGGACCCGGCAGGTAATCAGAGCGATCCCACGCCGTTTAACGCCGCGACGTCCAGCATCCCCCACCCGCCGACGCTGGAAATTGTGGACGATGTGGCCCCGGTCATGGGCGTGATTGGCAGTGGTAAAACTACCAACGACATCCTGCCACTGTTGCAAGGAAAAGCGACTCCAGGCGCAACCGTGAATATTTATATTGATGGCGTATTGCAGCCCACCACAGTGACCGCCGATGCCACCTCCGGCGCATGGAACTATCAACTGTCCACGCCACTGACAAACGGTACCGCGTATAACTTCACCGTGTCGCAAACAGTAGGTGGTGCAGAGAGCGGCCAATCACCTAATTACACCATCACTATCGATACCTTCGCCCCGCAGGCGCCGATCATTACCAGCATTATTGACGATGTCACGCCCGGTACGGGCACGTTAGACAAAGGACAACTTACCAACGATTCCCGACCAACCTTTAACGGTACCGGCGAAGCAGGCGCAACCATCACTCTCTACGATGGCAACGGTGTCTATGCCACCACCACCGTCAACAGCAACGGATTCTGGAGCTATACCCCAACCAATGCCCTGGGCGAAGGCCCGCATGACTTCACCGTGCGCGCGACGGACGCAGCAGGCAATCAGGGCGCTGCCTCCGACAGTTTCCGCATTATTGTCGATACCTTAGTCCCGGACGCGCCGTCCATTGTGACGGTGAAGGACAACGTCGGCACGGACCAGACGCTCACCTCCGGGCAGTCGACCAACGACAACACCCCAACACTGGAAGGCGTGACCGAGGCGAATTCGGTCGTCACTATTCTTGATAAAGGTACGGTAATCGGCACCACCACCAGCGACGCAGACGGCAACTGGAGCTTTACACCTGCCCCAGCTCTCGGTGAAGGCAATCACGCGTTAACCGCTACCGTCACCGATGGTGCGGGCAACATCAGTCCGGCAACGCCGCCGTTCTTGCTGGTTGTCGATACACTGGCGCCAGCCGCGCCAATCATCACCTCGGTGATTGACGACCAACCGGGAAATACCTCACTGACGAACGGGCAACTGACTAACGACGCGCAGCCAACGCTGAACGGCAAAGGGGAAGCCGGGGCGACTATCACGATAAAAGATAAGGGTGTCGAAATAGGTACCGCGCGGGTAGACGAATCCGGTAACTGGACCTTCACACCGGAAAACGCGCTGGGTCAGGGGCAGCATGTCTTCACCGCAACAGCCACAGACCAGGCCGGTAATACGGGTGGGGCGTCCTCCGCCTTTACCCTTGAACTGGATTCCGTTGCCCCGCTGGCGCCGGTCATCGGTAACGTACAGGACAACACGGCCCCCACCACCGGGCCAATAGGTAACGGTCAGACGACCAACGAAACCCGTCCAGCGCTGAGTGGAACGGGTGAAATCGGCGCAACGATTACTATCCTGAGCGACGGTTTACCCATTGGTACCACCACCGTCGGTGCAGGCGGCACCTGGAGCTTTACGCCAACGGACGCTCTGAGTAACGGTCCGCATACGCTGACCGCCACCGCCACCGACAGCGCGGGCAATACCAGCCCGGCCTCCAGCGGCGTTACGTTCACGGTTGATACGGTATCACCGAACACGCCGGTTATTACCCAGGTCAGCGATGATGTCGGCCCACTAACAGGAAATCTAAACAACGGTCAGGCGACAAACGATGCGCGCCCTACCCTTAACGGTACGGCGGAGGCCAATTCGACGGTCAAAATCTATGACAACGGCACGCTTATCGACACGGTTTCTGCAGACGGAAACGGCGTATGGAATTTTACACCGGGGAGTGCGCTGGGTAACGGCAATCACGTGTTGACGGTGACATCCACCGACGCGGCCGGCAACGTCAGCGTGTCGTCTGCCGGGTTTGCCCTGATTGTGGATACCGTCGCCCCGCTGGCACCCACCATTATCCAGGCCTTTGATGACGTACAACCGGGCACCGGCACGCTGTCGAGCGGTGCCTGGACCAACGATACCCGCCCCGTGCTGAGCGGTTCTGCGGAGGCCAACGCCCGGATTGCCATTTACGACAACGGCACGCTGCTGACGACAGTTACCGCAACAATAGACGGCACCTGGGAGTTTCTGTCCACTACGCTGGGTAACGGCCAGCATGTCTTTACCGCCATCGCCACGGATGCGGCCGGAAACGTCGGCCCGGCGTCAAGCGGATTTATTCTCAACGTTGATACCGTTGCGCCATCAACGCCGATCCTGACCTCGGTGGTGGATGACATCACTGGCGGCGTGTCTAATGCCGCACTGAGCAACGGGCAACTGACCAATGACGCCCGCCCTACGCTTAACGGTACCGCCGAAGCGGGCAGCACCGTCAATATTTATGACGGCAGCACGCTGCTCGGCACTGCTCTCGTGCAAAGTAACAACAGCTGGTCGTTTACCCCAACGACACCGTTGGGGAATGGTTCGCACACCTTTACCGTCACCGCCACCGACCCCGCGGGCAACACCAGCGGTGCAACGGCGGGCTTTACGATTAACGTGGACACCACCGCCCCCACGCTGCCGTCAATTAGCAGCATTGTTGATGATGTCGGTCCCAATACCGGGTCGATTGGCAACAACCAGCCCACCAATGACGCGCGCCCCACGTTAAACGGCACCACGGAAGCCAATGCCCGGGTTGATATTTATGACAACGGCAACTTTGTCACCAGCGTAACGGCGGATGGCAGCGGCAACTGGAACTACACCCCGTCAACCGCACTGGGTCAGGGCCCCCATTCATTTACTATTACCGCAACGGACAGCGCGGGCAATACCAGCGGCATGTCGGCTGCCGCGTCGATTGTGGTCGATACCGTCGCTCCGGGTATTCCCACCGCTCTGGCGGTTAACTCCAACGGTACTGTGCTGACCGGCGTTGCGGAAGCCAACAGCACGGTGATCATCACGACAAGCAGCGGCACCGTGCTCGGCACCGCCACGGCCAACGCCGCCGGCAACTTCACCTTTACCCTCAACCCGCCGCAGATCAGCGGACAAACGCTGCAGGTTAGCGCGCAGGATGCCGCCGGGAATACCGGCACGTCAGGCAACGCGCTGGCCCCGTTTACCGGGGTGCCACCCGCACCGATTATCGCCAGCGTTTTTGATGACATTGGTACGGTCACTGGCAATGTCGCCGCCGGAAAAACCACCAATGACACCCGTCCGATGCTCAGCGGCACGGCACAGGCTAACGCCGTCGTCAGCCTGTACAACAACGGAACATTGATGGGCACCACAACCGCGGACGGCAACGGACTGTGGAGCTTTACCCCCTCCGGCGCGCTCAGTGAAGGCAACCACGCGTTTACCGCCAGTGCGGCTAACGCCAACGGTTCCGGCGTATTGTCTGGCGCGTTTAACGTCATTGTCGATACCACGCCACCGCCGCCGCCATCGGTGCTGATCAGCGCCGACGGCGGCACGGTCAGCGGCATCGCCGAAGCAGGCAGTACGGTCACTATCTCCCTGCCCGGAGGCGGCAGCATTACGGCGGTCGCCAACAGCAGCGGGGTCTACAGCGTCACCCTGCCGGTACGCCAGATTGAGGGCCAGTCGTTGTCCGCTACTGCGACCGACGCGGCAGGCAACACCTCAACGCCGACAAGTATCCTCGCACCGATCTTACCGCTGCTGGCTGAAGACAACGTCACTCGTCTGGCGCTACAAACCGACTTCACGGTTACCAACGAGCACAAAAGCGATTATGGCTTCCTGCTGGTCGGTGCAGTGGATAATGTGCTGAAGGTACTGGGAGACAACACTGCCCTCGTCAACTTCAACATCCAGACCGGCGGCAGCGGCACCATCACCATCAACGCGGCAGCAACCGGCATTGTGCTGTCGCTGCTGAGTACCATGGAGATTGTTATCCAGCGCTTTGACTCCACGCTCAACGCCTGGGTGACGGTGGTCGATACCGGTAAAGCTGATTTTGCCGACCTGCTGACGCTCAGCGCCTCCGGCGTGACGCTCAACTATGGCGGGCTTACCGGTGGGGACTACCGTGTCGTCAGCTACAACACCAGCCTGCTGGCGACCGGAGCCTTCACCAGTCTGGACGTGGCGGTGGTCAAAACCAGCGCCGGAACGATCACCGGCGGCACCAGCGAATCCGGCAATATCATCACCGATACTGACCCCACCAACGGGCAGGATAACGCCCCATCCGGCACGCGGGTGACGTCGATTACCGATGGCAACGGCAATGTGGTGAACATTCCGCTGGGCGGGGCTAGTGTAGAGGGTAAATACGGCACTCTGCATATTAATCAGGACGGGAGTTATACCTACACTCTTACCGATAAATCCGCCTCGGTATACGGTCGCTCCGAAAGCTTCACCTATACGCTGACGCACGGTAACGACCACTCTTCGGCAAAACTGGTGGTGGCGCTGGGTCAGGGTCCGACGACCAGTACGGTAACGGCAGCAGACGATGTGGCCTCACTGACCTACGGCACCGAGGTCAGCGTGGTCGACCACGGACCATCAAAACAAACCGGCTTTACGCTCGCCAGCGTAGGCCTGGGGAATGTGCTGGACGTCAGTCTGGTCGACGGGTTAACCAACCCCATCAAATTCAACGTTGAAGATGGCGCCACCCGCACGCTGACGATTCAGGCCGACGTTCTCGGCGTAACGCTCGGCGGCTTTGATCTGTACGTCTACCGTTTTAATGACGCTATTCAGCAATACGAGCAGTATCGGGTACAACCCAACTGGGTCACGGCAGTATTGGGTGGAAAATCAAAAGATTTCACCATCACGCTGCCGGGCGGTGACTACCTGTTCCTGCTGAACGCCGGCGGCGGTCTGGCGCTGTTGACCAGCTACACCCTGAATATTCAGGCCGATCACACCTATGCGGTGGACAGTCTGAGTGCCTCAACCAACGGTAATATTCTGGCCAATGATTCCGCGCCCGCCGGTACGGTTATCACCGACGTGAACGGCGTCGCAGTCAATTTAACAGGCACAACCCGTATTGAGGGACAGTACGGCACACTCACTATCGATGCGAAGGGGAACTACAGCTACACGCTGAAAAGCGGACTGGGCGCGGACAGCATCAATACGCCGGACAGCTTTGTGTACACGGTCAAGGCGCCAAATGGCGATACCGGCAGCGCGTCGCTGAACATCAAACCAACCCCGCAGGCGCTGGACGCGATAAACGACACCAGCAGCCAGATGGCGGTCACGACGTTGCAGGATACGTCTCAGCCCTTTAGTGATACCAGCGTGGGATCGGCCAGTTGGACCACTGTGCTGGGGCCCAGCTCGAAAAGTGGTACCGGAACAGTTGAAGTCGCAGCGGGTACAGCGGTGCAAAACGTGGTGCTGCATTTTAACGTGGCATCAGGACTGACGCTGGGTGGACTAAACGTAACCTGGGCGCTGTACGACAGCAATGGCGTTAAAGTTGCCGGGGATACTTTCAACGGCGGGCTCCTGATCGGCGGCAATCTTGATATTGCCCTGAACGGACTGGTGCTGCACGCCGGGAACTATCGCCTCGACTATACCGGCAACGCGGGTGCGCTGGGGCTAGGCACCATCACCATCACCCCCAGCGTGAAAGGGACAATAGTCGATCTCGATAACTTCGAAACCGCGGGCGTCAATAGCGTCACCGGCAACATCTATGACGGCGACCATATCGCCAGCGTGCACACCTTGCTGACGGTGAACGGCGCGGGCGGCAGTACCGCCACGCTGGATCCACTGGGCAGCAGCACCGCCAGCGCCACGATCAATGGACTGTACGGCAAACTGACAATGGGCATTGATGGGCATTACACCTATACCCTCAACAGCGATGTCTCACTGGAATCCATCAAGACCAAAGAGACATTCAACTACACCCTTAACGACCAGAAAGGACATACCGATAGCGCCACGTTGACCATCGATATGAATCCACAGGTGATCAGCACCACGGAGGCCGATCGGGTTATCGGCAGCGCGTACGGCGATACGCTGATTTACCACCTGCTCAGCGCCAATAACGCAACCGGCGGCAACGGAACCGCGGACACCTGGAGCAACTTCTCGCTGGCGCAGGGTGACAAAATCGATATCGGCGACCTGCTGGTGGGCTGGAACGGGCAGAACGCCACGCTCGGCAATTATCTCACCGTGTCCACCAACGGTAACAACACCGTGGTGTCCATCGACCGCGACGGTACGGGCGCCACCTATCAATCAACCAGCCTTGTGACACTGGAGAACGTTCACACCACGCTCGATGAGCTGATCCAACAAAATCATATTGTGACCTGACGTGAGCACCAATACGCCATAACAACAGCCCCGGATACTATGACGTCCGGGGCAATAACAGTCGTCACTGCCGTATTTTGAAAGGGATATACGATGAGAAATGTCGCCTCTGTTACGTTGCTGCTGGCATTCACGCTCTGTTCCTTACAGGTGAATGCCGAAGATGAACCGCAAATCATTACGCCGGAAGGGCTGGCCACCAGCCAGATGCTCCCCTCTCTGGATGGATCGGTGGCCGAACTCCCGCTGAGCGCCGCCGCGCCCGGCAACCTGACACTTAACGATGCGGTAAGCCGCGCCGTAAGCTGGCATCCTGCGATCCGTGAATCGATCGGCAAACTGCTCTCGCAAAATGAGCAGATCGACGTGGCGAAATCCAAATACTATCCGCAGGTCACGGCCGGGGTGAACAACGGCTACAGCAATACCTATAACGATCATGGTTTCAGCCCGTCGCTGGTGATCTCGGTCTCGCAAATGCTGTATGACTTTGGCAAAGTCGCCAGTCAGGTACGCGCCGAGACTGCGGGGGCCGCCCAGCAGCAGGCTAACGTCTTACTCAGCATTGACACCGTCGCCCACGAAACTGCCAACGCCATTGTGCAGGTACAGTCCTGGCAGCAAATGGTCGACGCCGCCGAAGCGCAACTCTCCGCCCTGAACGGCATTGGCAGGCTGACCCGACAACGTAACGATGAAGGAGCCACGTCGCTCTCTGACGTTGTACAAACCGATGCGCGTATCGAATCCGCTCGTTCGCAGCTGGCGCAGTATCAGGCGAACCTCGACAGCAGCAAGGCGACACTGATGAGCTTTCTTGGCTGGAATTCGCTCAACGGCGTCAGCAACGCGTTCCCGGTGAAACTGGACAGCAGCTGCGACATCACTAGGCCTGATGACAGGCTGGTACCTGCCGTGCTGGCAGCCTGGGCGCAGGCTAATGTTGCACAGGCCAATCTGGATTACGCCAACGCGCAGATGACGCCCACTATCTCTCTTGAGCCTTCCGTGCAGCACTATCTCAATGACAAATATCCCAGCCATGAGGTGCTCGACAAAACGCAGTACTCCACGTGGGTAAAAGTCGAGATGCCGCTGTATCAGGGAGGCGGACTCACCGCCCGACGCAACGCCGCAGGTCATGCGGTAGACTCGGCACAGTATTCCATCCAGCGCACCCGCCTTGACGTGCGCCAGAAACTGCTCGAATCCCGCAGCCAGGCGATGAGTCTTGCCACCGCCCTGCAGATCCTGCGCCGCCAGCAACGACTGAGCGAACGCACGCGCGAACTGTATCAACAGCAATATCTGGATCTCGGCTCTCGTCCGCTGCTCGACGTGCTTAACGCCGAGCAGGAGGTATATCAGGCCCGCTTTGCCGAACTGCAAACCCAAAGCCAGCTTCGTCAACTCCAGCTGAACTGCCTCTACAATACCGGCACGCTGCGCCAGGCGTTCGCCCTCAACAATCGCAGCATCCAGTCAGTGGAGATCCAGCTATGAGCCACGTCGAGCCGGGTGTAGAACAGACGATTAGCGAGTCCGCCCTGAACCTGTGGGCGCAGGCCATTAGCCACATTGCCAGCCACTATCGCGTCACCTGCTCGCCCGGCGCGATTCAGGCCAACGCTCCGTGGTTTGCCGGAAAAAATAAGCCCCTCGCCCTGACGCAACTCGCGCGCCAGGCGGGGCTGTCGTTTCATACGCTGGATACCACAAAACAGCTGTTCAGCCAGTGGCGTTTACCGGTTGTGGCGGAGCTACGCGACGGCCAAATTATGGTAATAGAGCACTTCAACGGTAACGATGCGCTGGATGTGTTTATCATCGCCGAAGAAGGCCAGCGCAACCGGCTGGCGATTGCCGAGCTGCTGCCGGAGATCCACACCATTACCGCCCTGCGCCCGCTGTCGGCGCTCAAAGACAGTCGGGTCGACCGCTATGTTTCGCGCTTTAAGCCGGACTGGATGCGCGACCTGGTGCTACAGGACATCCGGCCTTACCTGCCGGTGATGGTAGCCGCGTTCCTGATTAACGTTCTGTCGCTCGCCGGGATTATCTTCTCGATGCAGGTTTACGACCGGGTGATCCCGGCCCAGTCGTATCCCACGCTGTATGTGCTCTCGACCGGCGTGCTGGTGGCGGTGCTGTTCGGCTTTTTACTGCGCGAAGCCCGTACCCATATCATGGATGTGCTCGGCAAGCGCGCCGACATGCGCATTTCCGATCGCGTGTTCAGCCACGCACTGCGCCTGCGTAACAGCGCCATCCCCCGCTCCACCGGCAGCTTTATTTCCCAGCTCCGCGAACTGGAGCAGGTGCGGGAGATGATCACCTCCTCAACCCTGTCGACCCTTGTCGATCTGCCCTTTTTCTTTTTGTTTATCGTCGTGATGGCCTGCATCGCCCCGCAGCTGGCGTGGATAGCGCCCGTCGCTGCGATCCTGATGATCCTGCCTGGCCTGCTGTTACAGAAGAAGCTGGCTATGCTCGCCAACCAGGCTGCACACGAGTCCACGCTGCGTAACGCGGTGCTGGTCGAAAGCGTCCAGGGGCTGGAGGACATCAAGCTGATGCAGGCGGAGAACCGCTTTTTGCAGCAGTGGAACAGCTACATCCGCATTACCGGCGAGTCCGGACTGCGCACGCGCAAGCTGACTCAGGGGCTGATTGGCTGGGGCATGTCGGTACAAAGTCTGGTCTACGCTGCGATTATTATGTTCGGTGCGCCGATGGTCATCGAAGGCACCATGACTACCGGCGCGGTCGTGGCGGCCTCAATGCTCGGCTCAAGAATGATTGCCCCGATGGCAAATCTGTGCGGCGTTTTGGCGCGCTGGCAGCAGGTCAAGGCAGCGAAGACGGGGCTGGACAGCATTATGCAGCTCCCCACCGAAACCCAGCACGATGAGAATCGGGTACATCAGGAAATCTTTCGCGGGCACTATCTGTTTGAGAACGCCCACTTTCGCTACCACAGCGACGATCAACAGGTGCCGCTGCGCATCGCCCGCCTCGAGGTGATGCCAGGGGAACGCATCGCCATCCTCGGGCGTAACGGCGCGGGGAAATCCACCCTACTACAGGCCATGGCGGGCGGTGTGGAGCTGATTCAGGGCGACGTCCGGCTCGATAACCTGAGCCTGGCACAGATCGACATGGCCGATTTACGCCGTAACATCGGCTTTCTCAGCCAAAATGCACGCCTGTTTTTTGGCACGCTGCGTGAGAACCTGACCCTCGGCGCCCCGCATGTCAGCGATGCTCAGATATTCGACGCGCTGGAAGTCAGCGGCGCAGCCACCTTTGTTAAACACCTCGCCAAAGGGCTGGGACACCCGATTATGGAAGGCGGTAACGGCCTCTCCGGCGGGCAGCGGCAATCCATTCTGCTGGCAAGAATGCTGCTGCGCTCGCCCAATATTGTGCTGCTCGACGAACCCAGCGCCTCGCTGGATGAACATACCGAGCGGGAGTTTATTCAACGGCTAAACCAGTGGCTCGGCAACCGCACGCTGATCGTCGCCACCCATCGCGTGCCGGTTCTGGAACTGGTCGAGCGCGTGGTGGTGTTAAAAGAAGGTCAACTGGTGATGGATGCCCCGAAAGCACAGGCGCTGAACGCGAGTCGCGCGCCTGCACAGACTCACGGTCGGGAGTGGAAAAATGAAAACCAATCCGCATGATGCCGCCATGGACGACCTCGACATCCGCCACGAACAGCGCTTTTCCGGTGCCAGCCGTATTATCCTGCTCAGCACGCTGCTGTTTGCCATCCTGGGCATTTGGGCATACTTCGGGACGCTGGATGAAGTCTCCACCGGCAGCGGCAAAGTGATCCCCAGCTCGCGCGAACAGGTGTTGCAGTCGCTTGACGGCGGGATCCTCGCCGAACTGACGGTGCGCGAAGGAGACAAAGTACAGGCCAATCAGGTAGTGGCCCGTCTCGACCCGACCCGCTCGGAATCTAACGTCGGCGAAAGCGCCGCCCGATACCGCGCCTCGCTGGCCTCCAGCGCGCGACTCAATGCCGAAGTCAACGATCTGCCGCTGACCTTTCCCGATGCACTGAACGCCTGGCCCGACCTTATCGCCTCCGAAACCCGGCTGTATAAAAGCCGTCGGGCGCAGCTTGCCGACGCGATGGTCGAACTCCAGGATGCGCTGGTCTCGGTAAATAAAGAGCTGGCAATCACCCAGCGGCTGGAGAAAAGCGGCGCCGCCAGCCATGTGGAAGTGCTGCGCCTGCAGCGACAAAAAAGCGACCTCGGACTAAAAATCACCGACCTGCGCTCGCAGTATTACGTGCAGGCGCGGGAAGCACTGTCAAAAGCCAACGCCGAAGTGGATATGCTGGCGGCCATTTTGAAAGGGCGTGAAGATTCCGTCACCCGTCTGACCGTCCGCGCCCCGATGCGCGGCATCGTGAAAAACATCCAGGTCACCACCATTGGCGGCGTGATCCCGCCCAACGGCGAGATGATGGAGATTGTACCGGTCGACGATCACCTGCTGATAGAAACACGCCTGTCACCGCGCGATATCGCCTTTATTCACCCCGGACAGCGAGCACTGGTGAAAATTACCGCCTATGACTACGCCATTTACGGCGGACTGGAAGGCGTGGTCGAAACCATCTCCCCGGACACCATTCAGGACAAAGTAAAGCCAGAAGTCTTCTACTACCGCGTGTTTATCCGCACCCATCAGGACTATTTGCAGAACAAACTGGGGCGTCATTTCTCGATCGTTCCGGGCATGATTGCCACCGTGGATATCAAAACCGGTGAAAAAACCATCGTCGACTATTTAATCAAACCGTTTAATCGCGCAAAAGAAGCGCTACGGGAGCGCTAAATCGTTGAGGATAAGGGGTTGCAGGGGCTGGTCACGCGTGTCACAAGTCTGTTATACTTGCCTTAACACATTGGGGCTGATTCTGGATTCGACGGGATTTGCGAAACCCAAGGTGCATGCCGAGGGGCGGTTGGCCTCGTAAAAAGCCGCAAAAAAATAGTCGCAAACGACGAAAACTACGCTTTAGCAGCTTAATAACCTGCTAAGAGCCCTCTCTCCCTAGCTTCCGCTCTTAAGACGGGGATAAAGAGAGGTCAAACCCAAAAGAGATCGCGCGGATGTCCTGCCTGGGGCTGAAGTGCTAAAACTAATCAGGCTAGTTCGTTAGTGGCGTGTCTGTCCGCAGCTGGCGTGCGAATGTAAAGACTGACTAAGCATGTAGTGCCGAGGATGTAGGAATTTCGGACGCGGGTTCAACTCCCGCCAGCTCCACCAAAATTCTCCATCGGTGATTACCAGAGTCATCCGATGAAGTCCTAAGAGCCCGCACGGCGCAAGCCCTGCGGGCTTTTTTGTGCCCTCAAATTGTCCCGCGAAGTCCGAAGAGAACTAATTAAATCCGAACCTTTTAGGCACCTTGTTAGGCACCTCATAAAGCTTTATTGTTTTTGAGGTGCCTAAAACTATGGAAACCCGGCAATGGCAAGACAAACCAAACCTCTATCCGTTAAAGAAATCGAATCCGCCAACCCCAAAGAAGCGGACTACGTTCTCTATGATGGTGATGGCCTTGAGCTACTCATCAAATCCAGCGGAAGTAAAATCTGGCAGTTTCGCTACATTCGCCCTGTCACTAAGAAACGTGCGAAGAAGAGCATAGGTCCCTACCCGTCAGTTACCCTTGCCGATGCCCGAAACTATCGGGCAGAGTCCCGCTCTCTTCTGGCGAAACAAATTGATCCCCAGGAACATCAGCAGGAACAACTGCGCAGTTCAATTGAAGCCAAAACCAATACTTTCCAGCTCGTAGCTGAACGTTGGTGGAATGTGAAGAAAGCAAGCGTGACAGCGGACTATGCAGAAGATATCTGGCGCTCTCTTGAGAGAGATGTCTTTCCTGCAATTGGGGACGTTAGCGTTACAGATATTAAAGCTCACACACTGGTTCAGGCCGTTCAACCTGTTCAGGCCAGAGGAGCACTGGAAACCGTTCGTCGACTGTGCCAACGCATTAATGAGGTCATGATCTATGCCCAAAACACAGGGCTGATTGATGCTGTTCCCAGCGTTAATATCGGTAAAGCCTTCGAGAAGCCTCAGAAAAAGAACATGCCCAGCATTCGACCGGACCAGCTACCTCAACTGATGCAGACAATGCGAACAGCCAGCATTAGCCTTTCCACACGCTGCCTGTTCATGTGGCAACTTCTTACTATTACCCGCCCTGCCGAAGCGGCTGAAGCTCGCTGGGAAGAGGTAGACATAGAAGCGCGAGAGTGGAAGATTCCTGCAGCACGCATGAAAATGAACCGCGACCATACTGTTCCATTGTCAGATGAAGCAATTGCGATACTGGAGATGATGAAGCCGTTAAGTGGTAATCGAGAATTTATCTTTCCCAGTCGCATTAAGCCTACCCAGCCGATGAACAGCCAGACAGTGAATGCTGCACTCAAGCGTGCTGGCTTAGGAGGCATACTCGTATCACACGGTTTACGTTCTATCGCTAGTACGGCACTCAATGAGGAAGGATTTCTGCCTGATGTCATTGAAGCAGCACTGGCTCATGTAGACAAAAATGAGGTACGTCGCGCTTATAACCGCAGTGATTACCTTGAGCAACGGCGACCGATGATGCAATGGTGGGCTGATTTTGTTATGGCTGCTGATCGCGGAAGTATGATTGAGGGAGGTATGAGGGGAGAGCGTTTAGCGGGATGACGGATAATTAATGACAGTTCCCACTTTAGTAGTGGGCCAGATGAGAATTTATATTTCAAGCGAAAGCTAATAGTTTTAGAAATAAAGCTAATTAGCATAATATCTCTTAATTGAAGGGATATGGAGCCGCAGAAATAAATGAAGACACGGCAGTATGCGCAAAAATCAATCTTCGATCTGGAAGCAATCTTCGAGCAGTCCAGCAACAATGTTAGCGAACTTGAACAGTTGTTGAGCGAGCTGACCTTTCGCAACACTGCCAGGGCGCGGACGCTGACGGCTAAAATCGAGCAATCTCTATTTGCACTTAGCGGCCACAGCGTGGTCGCCATGTCGGCTTCCAGCCCATCAACACGCCATCCCGATTCGGTGTCCATTCAATCTTCTCGAGTTGTGCCCCACAATTCGCCTGCTGCGGAAGAGCAACTGCAACTGAAGGCCATCCCAGACTCTGCCATACGAGAGCAATTCGACAAAGACCAAATCGACCTTGGTCCGATCCCGTCTTTTTCTCCATCAGGTAAGGCGAATGATGCGCGAGCAATACTGGCAGCATGGACAGCCCTCGAAGCACTGTCGCCTCAAGGTTATAAACGCCCAGAGGATATGGCAACCGGCGACCGCTCTAGGGTTGCTCTATTGGAGCGAGGTGTTCCATGGGGACCAAATGCCCGCAGCAAGCCCAGTTATAAGCTTTATTTCGAGGTCGTCCTCGGCTCCATCGCTCTCGACAAGGCGACGGACGAGCTGGTCAAGGTTTTTGGCGAGGATGAGGAGCGTTCACGCCCGGACGGTAAGAAAGCGGCCATCGGCTCGATCCTGATCGACAAAGAAGGCTATGTGCTTGAGGAAAAAGGCGTTGCCGTGTCCAGTTTTGCCTGGGCACTCAAGCCGGCTCTCGATCTGAAGCTTGGGAGTTTAGGGAATTGGCCGAATGTTGAGCCGCGCATTATCGAGCATCTGGATCGAATGATTCGCCACCACAACAAAGATGGAGAACCCATACCGATCGATCTGAATGTTGTTCATAACGCTTATAAATGGCTTGTATCGCAGTTCAGTGTACCCGAGCATTTGGTTGAGCCACCCACATTCGCGATTAAGGTGTTTCATCATTTCAAGGCTAAGGCGCCGCCTGAACCTTCGTTACTGAATTCCTTCTATCTTGAAGATCTCGGTGAAGCAACCAAATTGCTCGAGACGGGCAAAGCCGGAACCGGTTTGCGCCGCTACATGGGAATTGGCAGACCTGACCAGAAAATCGACGTGCTATCGCCCATTTCCGCAGTTGAGCCGTTCGTCGCACCGTCGCTCATGCCGCAGGCTCGTTGGCCTTCGAAAGGCGGCCATCCACTGGTGTTGCTTCAACAGGCTGCCGTGAATGCGGCGCGTGCTGAGCTGAATGATGCTCCAGGTATCATCGGCGTCAATGGGCCTCCGGGAACCGGTAAGACCACTCTTCTCCGGGATATCGTCGTTGGATGCATTCTCGATCGGGCCACGGCGATGTCCGGCTTCAACAAACCGCAGGATGCCTTTTCCACAACAGGCGAGAAGCTGGCATTCGGTTCCAATGCATTCCTGCACTTCTACAAGTTACATGCATCCTTGAGGGGCCATGAGATCGTCGTAGCCTCCTCCAATAACAAAGCGGTCGAAAACGTCAGTAAAGAGCTTCCTCTCAAGGAAGCCAATGGTCGCCATGAACAGATCGCCTACTTCCGGTCCATCAGCGACCTGATTGCGAATCCCAAACGCGCCGGCTATTTCGAAGCCGAGGCCGAGGGGGACATCCCCTCCGACACTGTCGAAACCTGGGGGCTGATCGCCGCTGCTCTCGGCAAGAGCAGCAACCGAGGCGCGTTTCAGCAAGGTTTCTGGTGGAATGAAGACGGTGGTTTCCTTACCTACCTGAAAGCAGCTCGCGGCATAAATGTCATGCGTGAGATCAAGGACGAGCGAACTGGCGAAACCATCGATCGTGTGATGCCCAGCGTGGTTGTCAATGAGCGGCCCAGCACCAACGAAGCGGATGCTGCTGCGGCCTGGCTGAAAGCGCGAACCGCCTTTCTTAAACTTAAGGAGACGGTAGACGCCGAAATCGCCAGCATCGAAGAGATGCGACGGGATATCCAGGCGCTCAAGGGAGCGATCACCGAACTTCAAAGGGCTGAACAGCGTCGACCGAGTCTGAATGAAGCCGTCGAAGAGGCACACAAGACTGCTGAATCCTGCCAACGAGAGCATGAGAAGGCAAAATCGCAGATCGAGCAGGACAAGATCATGCTCGACAGCCATCTTGCTTGCCGTCCAGGTTTCTTCTCCCGTTTGTTTGCGACTGCGGCCTGGAAGTCGTGGAGATCGACACTGCAGAAGCTCTCGACGACCTTGCAGCAATCAGTCATACGGGCGCAGGGGACGGACGGTGCCCTAGAGCTTGCAAGGGCTGAGTGGAGCAATACTGAGTCCCAGTTACAGCAACTCGACCAGGAAATTTCCAGCAAATGTCAGGCTGTCTCGAAATTGAAGGCAACCGAGGCACAGGCACGAAACCGTATGGGAGACAGGGTCGTTGATGAGAGGTTCTTCGAGCGCGAGCACGAGGCTATCCACCTCACTGCGCCATGGCTTCCCGATGAGGTTCATCGCCTGCGGGAGGATCTTTTCGCCGCTGCCCTGACTGTGCATAAAACGTTCATCGATGCTTCGGCCAGCCGCTTGCAACACAATCTTGGGTTATTGATGTCAGGCATGGTAGCTGGTGCCTTCCAGTCTTCCGCTCACCGTGAACTTCTCCCCGACCTTTGGTCAAGCCTTTTCGTGGTTGTGCCGACCGTGTCCACGACATTCGCCTCTGTTCGGACGATGTTCGGGGATCTGCCACCAGAGAGCATTGGTTGGCTTCTGGTAGATGAAGCGGGCCAAGCCGTTCCTCAGGCAGCAGTTGGAGCTATCATGCGGGCAAAGCGCTCCATTGTGGTAGGTGACCCGTTGCAAATCCCACCTGTAGTTTCACTTCCTGAAAAGCTGAACGCCGAAATCTGCAAGTTCTTTGACATTGACCAAGTCGAATGGTCTGCCCCCGCAGCATCTACGCAGACCCTTGCTGATCAGGCATCGCGCTTCAAATCCACCTTCGTCATGGACGTAGGTGATCGAGAAGTCGGGCTGCCATTGCTCGTTCACAGGCGTTGCCAGAACCCAATGTTTGATGTTTCTAACTCCATCGCCTATGCCGGGCAGATGGTCCATGCTGTCGGGCCTAAAAAACCCGGATCTATAGGCTCGGCTTTGGGGAGATCTCACTGGGTGGATATCAATGGCGATGCTGAGACGAAGTGGTGTCCCGACGAGGGCGAAGCGGTTGTGCGAATGCTCAAAGAGCTGGCAGCATCGGGCATTACAAATCCGGACGTATTTATCATCACACCATTCAAGATCGTAGAGCAGAACATGCGTCGGCGTCTCGACAGTGAAACTGATCTGCTGCGAACGTTCGGCGTAAAGCTGGATGAATGGTGCCGTGATCGTGTAGGCACAATCCACACGTTCCAGGGCCGAGAGGCGGACACGGTAATCCTGTTGCTGGGTGCGCCGAAAGCGAGTCAGCAAAGAGCACGTCAGTGGGCGGCAAGCCCACCAAACATAATCAATGTAGCCGTCTCACGCGCCAAGCAAAACCTGTATGTGGTCGGCTCGGCTGCTGCATGGACAGGGGCGGGAACTAGCCTTCAGGTCCTGCATCGGCAATTGGCGAAATCAGCCTAACAATCTCCGAGGTGGCCCTCATTATTGAGGGCTCATCGCGACTCATTTTTGGCTAACTTCAGTAATGGGCTGGCCGCTATGTGTTAAAATCTGACATTGCTCACATAATAATCAAGCAGTCACTTTTCACCGCCCATCCAAGCTTGATAATTCTTACCGCTCCCCTTATATCCACACTGAGGAATAACCTCTGACATGGCTAAGGAGTATGATTATGGGGCTTAAACCTGGTCCAAAACCAATCGCAAAATCAACAGGAAAACCCGATCAACGCAGACGTGATAATAAGGATACACCCGGCAATACCCCAGGACTGAAACCAAGCAAATCAACTGGGAAGTAATCGTTCAAGGGTATGGAGAATTCATCTATACCCTTATCTCATCAAATCAGTCTGCTTTAGCCCGTTTAGTGCCAATAGCGGACATTGCTAACATTATCTAATACACAACAAAAAATGTCAGTCTATATGATATCATCTACTGTCTTTTAAATTCCCCACCTGTCTCGGTTATTAGTGTTAGATAAGGAATCAAAAAATCATGAGAGCATATAAATTTAGGTCGGCTTCTCAAATAGCATTTACCCTAGATATAATTTTTAATCGTAGGCTTTTTTGCTCTGACTGGAAAATGTTGAATGACCCAATGGAAGGGATGTTTGTTTTCTCTCATCAAACATCTGATGGTTACGACTATAAAAAAGAAATTCAGCAGATAATAGAAGAAAAGAAACGGCTTAAGGTTTGTTCTCTTTCAGCTACATATGAGTCTCATTTACTTTGGGCTCACTATGCTGGGGGGTTTGATGGTTGCGCTATCGAAATTGAAATCCCAGACAATCATCACAGTATTAAACAAATTGAATATAGAGGTGTATTTGCAAATTTAGCAATGCCCAATATTTCTAGTCCTGATGAACTTGCTAACCAAGTTTTATCCTCTAAATATCGAGAATGGGAATACGAACAGGAAGTTAGGATTTTGCAAACGAATGAGTGGTTTTACTTAGATAAACCAGTTCGACGAGTAATAGCAGGGCATAGAATGCCTTCGGCATTATTTGAAGCCATGAATATAATATGCAACTCGATGGGGATTGAATTTTGCCGTACTGGAATTGGTGATGAGGGGATTGATGCCGATTATGTTGAGCCCTCAAAAATTCTAACGCCGAATAATCATCTTGACTGGAATGTACTAAAAAATGACCGATGAATTAGAGATTTATCTGGTTAGCAGAGTGTAAGGCTCAAGATTCCCACGCTCAATAACCAATTGATTGTGAATAACTTTCACCCACAATTGCTCGATGTGAAACCATGAGCAATTGTGATGTAAATGTATGCAACAGGTTTTTATATCTTATTCCCAAGTATTAACTGTGTTGAGCGAGCCATAATTCTAAATATAAATGGCATACCCTCTGTTAGCTCATCGAGTGTTGGCGTTCGCCTGCTTGCTTCCAAAAGTATTGAACGCAGAAACTCAACTTCTGGATCACATGCAATTTCTTCATCCAATGCCTTAAGTTTGCCTTTTATTTCTTTTATCTCTGACAAACTATGGTTGAGGGTTTCACTTCCCTTTATTTCTGAAAGTATACGTCTTTCATGGTAATTAAGTTGCTCACGGAAAAACAATGCCATACTGGCTTTCTTTACTAAAAGCTCCATTTCCTTTCTTTTTTTCTCAAGATCTAAGATTTCTTCTTGAGTTGAGTTTTTATTCGTTTTTAGGGATTTTAACTCACTAATAGTCTTAGTTATGGACTCTAATGAAGTGGCCTCAAGCTGTTCTAAATCTGACTGTGTAATAGCAGGCTTCGACAATGAATAGATGCAAACAATAGTCATTACAAAACCTACAACAGCCATCCCATTTAAATAAATTGGCAGTTCCAATTTATTTAAATACGCAAATAAACCACCTATAATGAAATAAGCCATGCTTAACAAAACCAGTACAGTACAAAACCGCCTCATTCTAACCTCGTTAAATTTTTTTAGTTTATATGGTTAACCTACTAAAGCCTTGTTCCCAGCATTTCGAGCAGGAACTTTACGTTCCTCACTTGAGCAAGCTACTGCGGCAACACAATATCTTAACTTAAAAAACTGAACTAGCAAGCTACTCATAACGTCCGCTCTTCGCTCTCAGCAGACCTTTATCGGCAGGTACTTGTCTGCTGTGTGCCAGAAGCAGATATTATTATATAATTCTTTAACCAATGGATGAGGAAAAATTCTGGAACTTATTAAAACTTCATAACTTTAAATCACCTCATGTAAATAGACCCGTTTTAGTTCCAGGCATTTTTTGAGATCCCGGCCAAATGATTGTGTTGCCGATATTCCTCCGGCGTCATATTGTTCAGTGATTGATGAGGGCGTTCACAGTTATATTCTGACACCCATCTTGCCGTGATTTCCCGCACTTCATTCAGTGTTCTGAACAGATAAAAATCGAGTATTTCTGTACGGTATGTTCGGTTAAAGCGCTCAATAAAAGCATTCTGCGTCGGCTTACCCGGCTGAATAAATTCCAGTTTTACTGCATGTTGCTCTGCCCATTCAGCCAGTACAAGTGAGATAAATTCCGGACCATTATCCATGCGTAGCATGACCGGATAGCCGCGATTTGCCGCGATCCTGTCGAATACACGGACCACGCGCAGAGCTGGCAGATTCAGATCGATTTCAATCGACAACGCCTCACGGTTAAAGTCATCAACGACATTGAACGTGCGAAAACGACGACCACAGACCAGGGCATCATGCATAAAATCGACAGACCAGCTCTGGTTCAGCGCTTCCGGTGTGGCCAGTGGCGAGGGATTACGCACTGGCAACCGTTGTTTGCCTTTACGGCGAAAATTCAGCTTCAGCAGACAATAAATACGATGGATCCTTTTGTGATTCCACGGGTATCCCTGCCGCCGCAGAACCTGGAAAAGTTTTGGAAAACCGTACCGTGGGTATCGCTCTGCCATTGCCTGCAACGCGACAATAACGGGTTCGTCACGCGTGGTATCCGGACGGTAATGGTAAACCGTTCTGCTCAGGTTCAGACTCCGGCAGGCCTGACGGATACTGAGTCCAAATGTTGTTATCAGATGAGTGACCAGCTCACGCTTAAAGGCTGGTTTTAAAGCTTTTTTTCGATAACGTCTTTCAGCGCCCGGTTCTCAAGGCTCAGGTCGGCAAACATCTGTTTGAGACGCCGATTCTCGTCCTCAAGATCCTTGATCTTTTTAATATCAGAAGCCTCCATGCCGCCGTATCTGGACTTCCAGTTGTAGTAGGTGGCCTCAGAGATACCGGCCTCCCGGCAGACATCTTTAACAGTTCGTCCGGCTTCAACCGATTTAATTACGGCAATGATCTGATGCTCAGTAAAACGGGCTTTACGCATAGCGATCTCCTTTGTTGGCAGATTGATTATGCCGGAGGATCTCTAAATGTGAATGGCACGATTATGCGGGATACTTACACTCATTCATTAATGAATCATTAACTGTATGGTTAAAAGATAAAAACTTATTTTTTATTATTAACTTGCTTTGCTAAAGAGCTATAAACCAAATCAACGAAAACATATTTTTCGCATTCCCAAGGTTCACTAATTGATGGGTTTACTAAATCGGGCTTCCCCCCCATTAGACTATGTACGTGCGAATAAATACCAATTCTTTCTGCGAGTTGCATTAGTTTCATTTGATGTTCTGGTGGGAGCATCTTATTTCTAAACCATGTTGTAAATATATGCTTAGTAAGTTCTTTAGTACATATAAACCATTCGCCTTGACGTCTTTCGTTGCTAAATTTTTCATGTAGATAATTTTCTTTTTCTGATCCGCCAGGTTCCAAAGCGTGTAATATTAATTGACCAAAGGTACCTGTTTGTAAGTTAGATAATCTTTTTAGCACATTATTGGAACGTCCTATTTTCACATAAAGCCCCGAATAAGGATTATTTTTATCTGAAGAACCGGCCCAAGTATCAGGTACTTGTAAAATATAATAAATACTACTTACTTTTCCACTCGATACACTATTTGCCCAAGTTTGCCACTCTTCCATCCAGCTATTTGCATCTTCCTTCGTGTCAAAAGAGTGACTTGTATAGTATAATTCACCACTATCCAATAACATATCGAAAACATATTCCCCACTCTCAATCATTCTTAAGTTGTCGGTTCTCATGGAAGTATCTCATAAATTTACAGGGATATATAAAATGGACTTTACTACACTTATTAAGTGATATCCATTTTTATTGTTCCACTTGCAGTGTTCTCATCCATTATGTTACCACCTGATTATTTCATTATTTAATTTAAACAACTTATTGTTAGTGATAACGGTTTGATGCCCGCTTCTCACTCCAATCTAACTTTCAGAATAAATTTGATCTAAAATATCTCAAATAGGCCGTTAGTAAATATGGACCATTGTTAATCAGTTAGAGGATCAATCTGATTTTCTCTAATAAGATTTCGCAACGCAGTACGA
Organism: Citrobacter sp. KH_055_1; assembly: GCF_057838705.1. NCBI lineage: Bacteria > Pseudomonadati > Pseudomonadota > Gammaproteobacteria > Enterobacterales > Enterobacteriaceae > Citrobacter > Citrobacter sp. KH_055_1. The sequence continues at coordinate 1,175,819 of NZ_CM174473.1, read as the reverse complement.
GCAGCAGCGATTTCTGTCATCCCATTAAGAACCACGCTGGACTGTCCTCCTCTAACCCCAAAGACTGTAACCATATTCTCTTCACAGAAATACTCACCTTCATACTGCAGGCCATCTTTCTCTACTCGAATGTATGACATAACAACCTCATTTAAGGATCTTTTGTTTGAATCATATCCCCACAAAATAATTTAATCAATCTCACCCTAGACTACACGCGATGCTTGTCTTGTAAGCACTGCACTTAACCGAACCATTCGATTTTAGAGATCCTGCGTACAGTTCAGTTATGCTTGTAAGGCTAATGTCCGCTCCTCGCTCAAAGCAGACCTTATGACCTCGATTTCTGGCAGATCCGAGCCAAGAGCAAAAATTGATATCATCAATCGGCCTCAAGCTTAAGGGGGAACATCTCCCCCTTTTTATGTAACCAGTTTACTGAAGATGTTCTTTCAGCCAGGTACACGCGCCTTCAATGTCATACGCTTTTTCCCCAAAACCTTTCGCAAGCAGAAACTCTGGTAAATATTCATCATATTTATCTAAGTACTTTTCTGGAACATTTACAGCAAGATCAAACGCTGAGGGCAAGCCTGACAGCAGCAGGTCTTTAAGGGCCTGTTGAACAGAAGTGATACTTGAGCCGTCAATTTCTATAACTCCAGCCAATGAATTAGCTTTAAAGCCACAACGTATGAGCAAGGCTGTAATCGTATTGACAACCTTATCTCCCATCCATGGGAGGATGTAACAGTATTGGCCGCTCGTAAGAAAATACTCATTTTGCAGGTTATAACTCTGGAAGTTACGACTGCCTTCCGCAAATAGGCTTCTGGCGGCAGAATCGGCATAATCTACTCTCTTGCTACCTATTGCTATGCGGTAATCACCTTCCCTATAGATAGCGAGCATTTCCTGACGAACGGCATCATGAACAGACATTCCCCCCCCACTAAATTGTGGTGGCTGACCGCCTTTGGTCGCCTCTACATAGATAACTTTTTTCTCTGTCTCGATCTCTGTCACTCTCCAGCGCCGCCCACCGAAGATGATGTGTTGATCTGGTAGCAGTGGGGAATCCACAGGCACTGTTCCAAGGGTTCTGTTTCCGGTGACAATGCGGAACTCTTCTGGTGTGTTGAACACGGCATAAAACGTGTAATGGTTAGTCAGTTTCTCCCCCTCTGCCCCAACAACCATTTCTCCACTAGCGAGTTGAGTGAGCAAGCCACATGCCCCCATATGTTTAAGCAGGCTTTTGAAATCGCCTATATCCACATTACGGAACGGGCCTGTTTGACATAGCTGTGACCAGAGTTGATCAGCACGAACTCCGCCCCATTGCGCGGTAATTGCAAGAATCTGGTGTAGCAGCGTGGAGTAATGCATCTGCTGGGAATCGGCAGGCTCAAACCATTGTTTAGAGATCATCAATCTGATCATTGCCATCGACTGGACCAAATGCAGCCGTAGGTGGTCAACGATACTGCCAGTCACAGTGAGCTCATTTTCTGTAATTAGCATTCTTAGAACTGATGGGGAGTCGCGTCGCCCAGAACGTCCCATACGCTGACGCAGACTGGAAACAGTATGCGGAGGCGTAACTTGGATAACCGACTTAACCTTACCGATATCAATTCCCAACTCAAGCGTCATTGTACAAACAGCTGTTGTGGGCAAATTTCCTTTCTGAAGACGAGTTTCAAGCGCTTCCCGCAATTCCTTGGCAAGGGAACCATGGTGGGGAAAGAATTCATTGGGAACAATATGTTCCTCACACATGTCGCTCAGCGTGGCAGCAATGCTTTCAGTCCGCTTTCGACTGTTTGCAAAGACCAAATGAGAATCGCCACGGCAAAGTCTAAAAATGTCAGCGCAAACGTCATGTTCAGCTGAACTCTGAAGTTCTTCTTCTTTTTGGAGCACTCGCTCCAGATAACCTTTGACCTGTACCTGAAGAGTGGCCTCGCTCTTACTATCTGTAACAGTTACGCAGGGTAGTCGTTTGTCCGGGCGCAAAAGTTCGGGTACTTTCTCCAGTTCCCCCAGCGTGGCACTCAACGCAACGCGGGGAATTGGATTTACCAGGCGTCCTAACACATGGTCAATTCTATTGAGCAGAGAAAGCAGCTGTACACCACGCTCTGAGCCAATGAAAGCATGAAACTCATCAATAACGATGTATGCGACTGACGAAAACGCCTGTTTGAGCCAGCCCATTGAATTTATGAGCAAAGACTCAAGTGACTCAGGTGTAATCAGTAAAATGCCAGCAGGGTTTGTCCGAGCCTTCTTCTTTTTGCTTTGTGGTACATCCCCGTGCCAAGGAGTCACTGGCATTTCCAATGCATCTCCAAGGCTCTCAAGACGACGGTACTGATCGTTAATCAATGCCTTCAACGGACTGATATAGACGATGCCAAATCCATTAGTGAGATCTGCAACTGCCGAACAGGCAGGAAGAAAGAAAGCCTCTGTTTTACCCGCTGCTGTGCCTGCACTGATTAGCACGTCTCGATCACGGGCTAAAATTGCCGGGATAGAACTCTCCTGCAAGGGCCTTAATGTAGACCACCCCTGCTTGTAAACCCACTTACGGACGCGGGGATCGAGACTATCATAGGCACTGCTCATAATTTGAAGTTCGCCAGTCCGTCGTCGTCATCGCTTTCCTCTATAATGGCGTCATCCATTCCGCTGGGCCTGTCCTCTTCAATCGCCACACCCTCGATTAGTGTTTGCCAGTTCATCGTTCTGTTTTGTTCCAGCACGGCCAGCATGTCCAGGAAACCTTTTATGGTATTACGGGGGGTACGGAAGTAAGCGTCTCCAATGGTTTTACTACAGTGATGCAGAAATCCAGTCAGTGCCTCATCTGGAACCAGATAATTCTCTGGATCTCCGCCTGCATAAACATGACGAAGATTTCTCAGTAAAATATACAGTTCCTCAGGGGTGAGGCTGGCAAGATGCAAAGTGGGAGACGAGTAGTCAATCACTCCTGCTTTTTGCGCGAACCGATTTTCCGCCAGACGTGATTGGAGCGCCTGATAGCTGTAAAGACCTTTGCGAGGATCGAAAAGGAACTCTGGCGTCCCCCCGAGGATAAAACCAATATTCTCGGCTGAGCCTTGCAGGCAGTCATTCAGGATCCGCAAAACCTGTTCGTAGTTCGCTGTTCTTGCTTGCGTATTATTCAGTTTAAAGAGGTTCACCATTTCGTCGAGGCTGACCAAAAGACCGGCATAGCCTGCCTGGCGGACAAAAAGGCTCATCAGCTTCAAAGAGTCATAGAATGAAGCGTCTGAGATAATAGTCCGAACGTCGAGATCGTTACGGGCATCAGTTTTAGTGGTGTATTCTCCCCGCAACCAGCGAATAGCATTGGATTTTAGTGTTTCGTTATCCTGCTCATGCCCGCGCCAGAATGCATCAATGACCTTCGCAAAGTCATATCCGCCGACCATATCTGATAGTGCTGCCAAGCGTTTATGAATAACTGATGAAACCTCGGAGCCGTTCGTGTCAGCTTCCTTCCTTGCCTCCGTAACGAATCTTTCAACAACGCTAAGTAACGCATTACCATCCGGCTTGTTTCTGGTGGACATGTTTTTCATAAGCTCAGAATAGAGATTACGAGCCTGACCTCCCGATGAGTGAATGCGTCTGTCAGGAGAAAGGTCTGCACTGATTGACACCAGCTTCTTCTCTAGCGCAATAGAGCGCACAACACTCAGAAAGAACGTTTTACCAGAACCATATTCACCGATGATAAGTCTGAAGCTTGCACCACCGTCAGCAATCCTCTCAATATCCTGGTGGAGAGCGGTGATCTCATTCACGCGGCCAACCTGGATATGCTGAATGCCTATCCTTGGCGTTACACCTGACTTAAGTGACTGAATAATAGCGTCGCGTTCTTTCACTCTTATACGTGTTACAGACATTCACTATCCCTCTAATTCTTTGGCAATTTCCAGGTCAACCCAGATATCATCATCGGCATCGTCCAGTACCGGAGCATCAACCACCGCATAGGACCAGTCATTAATCACCTCAAGCGCACCGCCGAGCATCAAATTCAAATTTCCGCACAATTCTGTCGCCTCTTTCCGGGACCACTGTTCTTTCTCCAGCAAACTGCGATAAAGCTGGCTATGTGCGGAGTCTAGCCCCCCCGCCTCCGTTAATGAGGCTGGAGCGCTTTCTGGCTCTTCCGGTTCTTCTTCGGTGAAAATTGTGTTCAGCAATTTACGAACATCATCCGTGGCAGATTCGTGGCGGGCAAGTACATTAGCATCCAGTGTGAACCCTACTGCTGGCTGATCAGTTGGTACAGACGAGACGAGATCATGTTCAGTTGCGGAATGCTGATGGATATTGCTCGAGACAGATGAGGGATCCAGCCCCAAACTTGAATAAATCTTCTCAAGCTGTTTGATTTCGGCAGGCGCTATTGTCCTATCCGAACAGGCAACACTAACGATAACTTTACCCACAGCAGCTTTTTCCGCGGCCCCCATCAACTCAATCCTGCTTTTCATTCCTGTCATATTGGCTGGGGTATGAAGTTGCCACGTTAAATACGCATGTAGAGAGCGTTTTTCATCATCGGTGAAGCCAGTATTGTTGTTGATGGCATTCTCAAGCACTTTCTGTTCAGCTTGATCAAGAGAATCGTCAATCAAGGCGACCATCGCCCCTAATCTGAGCGTCATTACTGCTGAGATAAATTCAGAAGAAGGTGAGAAGCGTCCACCTTCGGCGGCAGGGAATAGAACAAGTGTCCCATCAACATCCGCCTTCACATGGTGATAATACGGGTCAGGTGCCAGACCGTAGCCCATCTTCAGAGCAAAGGCCTGCATCAAATCGGCCTCTTTTTTATTGATCTTATTGGGGCAACTGGCATTCATATGTGCCCAAAAGTCAGCAACTGAGACTAACCCCTCCTTGACGAGGATCGCCTCATCAGCCCAGCGTTTGAATGAGCTTAATATTTTTTCTGCGCTTTCATTAACGATCTCTGAAGGGAGCAACATAATTGCAGCCGTATCATTGACTGACGTACCTTTCCTACCAAGGTAGCGACTATAAGCATCAAGTTCATCCGTACATATGTCGGCAAGAGCCATAATTTTCTGGACAGGGCTCTTCAACGCACTTGGATCAGGCAGGTCGGGAACAGGGAGTCGAACACCTCGCAAACTAGGACTTGCTGGTGTGTAATCTAACCTTAGGCGCGTTTTATTCGCCTTAACGACCATCCCTTCACCATATTTGAGGGTGTAACGCCGTTTGAAAAGCGCAGCAAACTCTTTAGCACAGCGGCGAGCCGGGGTACGCAGCGAATACTCGGTGTGGTTTATTAACCAGTTCAACGCCAGTTCAGCTGATACAGGAACTCCTTCATGTACAGTTTTTGCCAGAGCCAGCTTAAATTGCATGCTGTTGCTGAAACCTGAATTGCTATCGAGCTCAGTGGCTAAGCCCATGTTCGGGCGCAGAATAGACATGGCTTCGAGTAACTGGGCCGAATATCCACGGAATGAGCGGTTCTCAATGAATACGGATCTTAACCGAGCGACTTCTTTGAACAGATTACGGAACTCAGCATCAGGGAATTTTGGGTCAGTGGAATCTATGAGCGCTTTTCTTTCCAGGCCGTAGAGGTAGATAAAAACATAGCCGATAGGACACGATGGATCAGACCTATCGCTGGCGAGCCAACTGACATACGCACCGCGTGCTTCTGGGGAAAGAGAGGAAAAACTGGGCCAGTATCCTAATGAACTGTCCTCGTAAAGATAAGAAGTAGGTTTTATCTTACATGTGTCATCAATTAATGATGCCTCATTTCCATCGTCATAATAGCCGCCTGATTCCTGACCGGAGGGCTTCATACGTTGCCCCAAGTAAATGTGGCCACCGCTAATTGCTACACCAGCTACAGTTATCATCTCACCCGGAAGTACCCATCGAGCTAGTGCACCTGCTGACTTTGAGGTGTTCCGGTAATGATTGGTTGTCACCCGAAGTTCAACACCCCGACCACCGCTCAATGTAAAAGTTGCAAGGTTATCGTCTTCACTATCATCGTTTCGCACAACCGCCTCTTTTTTCTTGATGTCAGCGAGCCATTCTTTTGGCGGTGCTTTCACGGGGCTTGAAGCATAAGACTTTGGAGATTTACGTTTTTTCTTTCTAAAAAACAACAAGTAAATTACTAAAATCGCCGCCAGAAACTTCAATAACTCCATGATATATAACCTTAAAATCATTCTCCATTCACATTTGAAATGTGGTAGGGAATGCATGGCAAGTGGATTAATCTCAAAATAATACGTCTAAATCGCTAGGGTTAAAAGCAAATCGCAATTAAAATTAACCAATTGATTTAAATAACAAAAATCATTGAATAATTTACTCAACCAGAAGTGAATTTTTAAGGAGTAAAAAGCCTGCTGGGCCATTCGCCTAAGAATGATGTTGTACTAATGCTAGGTTAACATACGAGCAAATATACTGCGGATGCAGAACTGACCGCTGTATGATGACATTTACCTAGTCGTTGAGAATTTCGGTAACTATTGGAAAGCCGTTAGAGACTGTACATTCTCGGATTTTAAGAGTAGCTGGTTTAGTTTTGTGTAATAGCTGCGTCAGGTCAAACCTGATCTATGAGCAGATATAGCGAGGGGCCCCACGCTGATTTTTATCAACTAATTAAGCTATGAGCTGAGTTGTGCCGAAGTTAAGATATCCTCATCACCTACGTTGATGAGCTGAAGAGCATCTCTGACGCCATTAATGCAGTTTATCCGGAGAGCGGATTAAGTTCTGTATCATTCACATGGTGCGTAATAGCCTGCGGCTCGTATCTTAGAAGGACTACAAAGCATTAACCCATGACCTGGGGTACCAGCGGCAGAGGCGGTTTTACACGACGAATACCATTGCCAGATTGGACAGTGTGATCCGGCATACCATTAAAAAGTGCAAGGTACTCCCGACAGATTACTCATTAAAAAGTTGTATCGCTATCAACCCTGTCAGTATCGCTAAAAAGACGATGATGTTCAGGGGAGCTCGTATCGTCTTATTATCAGCTCTATGCTCTTCTGCACAGCCACATCTGAGAAAAAGCAGTCACATGGAATCACGTACGCGCTCTCAAGGTACCGGGCTATCGATTTTGCGACACCCCGATACGTTTTTGTACTGCCTTCGCGAACGCCGCCTTCACTCTTTTGTCTTTGACTGACCATTCAGCCAACAACTTGCTCTGGCTTGCCTCCACCATTGCCGCGTCCCGTGAGTCGTTTTTATCCTGTGCGGAAGGCCATCCATGCTCCTCAATATAGGGCCTTAACGCTTTAATAATTGCGTTGATGGCATCGGTTTTAGTTTCCCAGCCCTCAGGTTGCGCTTCCAGGTGTTTTATCACTTCGTCTTTAACGCCATCAAAACGTGTCGCTTTGACCTTTCCGCCATAAGCAGAATTGAGTTTATGCCGTTCCTTGATTCTTTTACCTGCTGCGGATTCACTGCGTTTCAGACCGCGATCCAACAACGCGATAGCCTTCAGCATTAATTGCACCGCATGATCTGGATCAGATTCGAGAGCCGATGTTCCCTGCTCCCAGTATTGTTCAGCCTCAGACATATCGTTCCTGATCCCCTTTATCATCCATTCTGAAAGACTGAAAATTTTCAGATAACGCCGCCATTTTTTCTCTCCGTGCTCATCAGCAAGTCGCCGCGCTAAATCTTCATCCTTCGTTTGTCTCCCTGTTTGTAGCACGATAACAATTTCAGTATCTTTATTCAGCCATTGCCTGGCGATATGTTTCTGTCTGACCCCGAGATGAAAACGTAACGCTTTCCTCTTTTTACGAAATACGATGAGTAACTCATCAGGGGTAAAATCCCTGTCTAAATCAGCCATGAAGTCCCTCTTTTCGAATGACAATTTCTATACTCCAGTAAATTTCCTTGCCTGACACCTGGAACGACTCATTCTTGCCCTTAGCCAGACGCTTCCGACACCATTCTCGAAAAAAAACATTCTGTCACCAACAAAAAACGGGAAAAAACCTAAAAAAAAACCTCCTATCTCATTGTTATAAAATGCCTTTTTTGCTACAGCCACCAGGCGGGTGCCATTACCTGTTCCGGCACCATACAATTGCGTCCATATCGAAAGAACAGGGGGAATTAACAGATATGTCTGTACAAGGTATCAGGATACTGCGCATACGCGCCGTTGTTAACAAAACGGGCATCGCCCGCTCAACCATCTATGACTGGATCAACCCGAAGTCACCGCGTTACGACCCGACCTTCCCGAAACAGCGCAGGCTGGGTATGCAGTCCGTCGGCTGGCTTGAGTCAGAGCTGGATGCATGGCTGCTGGAACGCCAGCAGGCATCATAAGCGATGAGATAGTATTGGTAAAAATTAAAGGAGGATACGCAGGTTATATAACAACGTCTCTGATTTAAATATGTGCTCGCTGCGACATATTTTTGCCAGTTGCAAGGAAACTGAATACGATTATTTATTGGGTAAGATTATTACTTTAAATAAATTTTGACGCTTGGCTATTTTATTATATTCACAACTACCCGTTACTGAAAACAGTAACCAAGGAGAATATTACATGCAGAATATACTGCCACACACTGTCATTCCGAAAATGCCGGAGCCTTATATTCCCGTACAAAATAGAACCCCGGAGGGTTACCCTGTCTGCGCGTTCCCGCCGGTGATGCGGGATGTCATTGATGCTCTTTATAACGAGACGGGTATCCCGGCGGAACTGATAGCGGGGGCCGTACTGGCAGCCTCTTCCCTCGCCTGTCAGGCTCATATTGAGGTGGTACCACCACACTCATCGGATCCGATGCACTGTGCACTGTATTTACTGACGTTGGCGGTCTCCGGTGAAGGTAAGACCAGTATCAGCAAAAAAGTGATGAAGCCTTTTTACCGGTTCGCTGAGCAAATGAAGCAGCAGCACGACAGTCTGATGAAGGCACACCTGCGTGCTGATAATATCTGGAAAATACACCAGAAAGCATTGACCAGTAATCTGTACACTGCCATCAAAAGCGGTTCTGAGGGGACGGAGGAAGAACGGCTGTTAGATGAACATGCAGAAACCCGGCAGCAGCCTCCGACCCGCCTGGCGATGCTTTATGACGACACCACCGCAAAGGCGCTCCTGGAAGGTTTGAGCCGGTATTCTGAAGCCGGGGTGCTCTCAGATGAGGCAATTACCTTTTTTAAAGGGTATCTGAAAAACAACCTCGGTTTACTGAATAAAGCCTGGGACGGGGAGACCTATGAATACCACCGCCCGGGCGGTGAGGAGTACGATATCAACGCCTGCCTGACCCTGGCATTAATGGTTCAGCCCCCGGTCTTTGAAAATTACCGCCGTAACCACGGTGAACTCAGCAAGGGAAGTGGTTTTCTGTCGCGGTTTCTTTATATCAATACCATCAGCACGCTGGGACGTCGCCGCACAAATACGGACCATGCTCATTCTGATGAAGCATTAAATGTGTTCCACAGTAAAATTAACCAGTTACTTGATAAGCAAAAGGCGCGTTTTTATAGTCACGATACGCAGAAACAAACGCTCAGATTATCTGATGATGCGACCACTTACTGGGCAGATAAACAGTCAGAGCTCAGCCGTAAAACAGCCCCCGGACAGCAGATGGAGCATATCAGTGAAATTGCAGCCAAAGCGGGGGCGAATGCCCTCAGGGTTGCGGCCATTCTGACATATATGTATTCACCTGAGAGTTTATGTATTTCGCGGGGGGTCATCCAGGCCGCCTTCAAAATTGTGGAATGGCATCTTGAAGAAGCGGAAAGGCTGTTTTTCCCTTCTTCTGAACGGAATGCATTTATGGAGGACGTTTACGAGATGTTCAGGTGGCTTAAGGAGAAATTTCTCGATAATGAGGGATATCCACTCAGGAAAAATGAGGTAAACCGGAACGGCCCGAACCGGCTGCGTGACGCCAGTAAATCACAATCTGTTCTTGAGCAGTTAATCGCACTGGGTCTGATTTGTTTTATTCGTCCCGGCCGTCATTCTGCGGTGTATATTGCCATGCCCTCCCTGGAATGTCGCCACTCATGGTGTATTCCACCGGCATTCCTGGAGAACGGACATAATCCGATTATTGCATCGCCAGAGAATGTCACTGGCAGGTATGGTTTTGAATACTTTGACTTTAACAGGCTGGAATATTAATCGGGACACCTCACTACAGAGACCCGAATGGCCAGAGCGTAAACCGGTTAAACGTCTTGGAAAAACAGCCACAGAGGCAAAAACCCCGCGCCAGTCGCGACTGGTCGCAATCCGCGCGGGGTTTTCTCAGAATACAGTGCTAAAAAACAGATAATGACGACTGGTGGAAAGCTCTGTGGATATGAACCATTAACAGCCATCAAAACATGTAATTTCACACAATGTGTTTTGCTAGTGTATTTCTTACTCATTTGAGACAAATACATTAACATTTAATTAATGTTGATTAATAAATATATTTAATGACATATAAAAATAGCATCATTGTTATTAACAACAAAAGCAAAGACATTATCACATTAAATAAGAGTTTAATTATGGCCGTATGTAAAAGAAATAACTGCATGGCACAGATCGGCCATTCACCCGCCGAACGGATATTACGGCTATGCCCGGTACATTATCAGGGCAGACAGTTAAATGCAGCCAGACGAACGGAAAGAGCAGCATTAATATGCCAGTATCCCGCCTGTGGTATCAGTATATCTGAAACCCGCAATCAGTTTTATTGTTGTAAGGAACATCGGGATAAAGCCCGGAGGTTAATCGATGACGATGCTATTATAAGACTGGTTAAGCACTCTTACTGGCTCAATCTGGAAGCTATGCTAAAAAATAATTCCCTTGGACTGGGGAGTATCACCGGTCCGACGGATATTGCAGACCTCATTCGGTTATATCAGCGCAAAGCTGTCCACCAAAAAACGTATAATATGCTGAACGGGCACAGAGTTGCTGATACGACAAAAAGGTTAATCCCCTGGCTGGATCTTGAGCTATGCCACATTTACCCTAACTCTAAGGGCGGTGCAAATATCGCCAGAAACATTATCATCGCACCTGCTGCTATAAACCGGATGATGAAGGATTTTATCCCCTGCTGTCAGTCAGGAGTGCTGAGTGGCATAAAAGCAATGGAAACACCTCAACCGGTTAAATCGACCTTACTGAAAGCGTTAACGGATAAATACGGTTCAGATGCTGTACAGGAAGCATTGTACGGAGTTAAGCATCTTGCCTTTGCTGATTTAAGTCTGTCACGCAGGCTATTTGACACTGATATTTACGCATTCCCTCCACTAACCCGTCTGTTAAAAGAGGAAGCCTTACGCCTGAATTTGATGTCACTATGGGAAACGCTGGTTTGTACCGAAGTCAGCGTCTGGCTTAATGCCGGGCCTGCGAATGAATTATTTGCCGTTGCCGCGTTTCATGCGTTGCTGAACGGCGACGCCGACCACCTGCTGGAGCAATGTTATCGTTTAGTCGATGAAATCAGGGTGAAGCACAAGCGGGGGTCTCAACAAATCTACGACGAATTTCAGCATATACTCAGCCAGTACATGGCAAAATATTTTCACATTGACACCAGCGACCACAGAGCCTGTAATCTCTTCTATAACCGCTTTTTTAGTGTTCCTCCTGTCACAGAGGACGGTGTCTGCGCCATACCGCCTCAGTGATGCATTTCCTCAGCCTGTGTTCAATAAAATCTCAGATATATATCACCCTTCCGAAGTGAAACCGGACCATCGATAAACTCGGGCGAGGTTTACGGTAAATATATTTACTGAACCACGATCAATTTTGTCGATCGGTTCGATCGAATTTCATCGTTATCCCCTTCTTTTTTGCAGCTATAAAATCCCAACGGGATGCTTATGACTGTCTGTCTTCTACTAAAAAACATGCAGATACCCTTTCCGGGTAGAGTTTTACGAAAACCAGAGGTGCACAAAAATGAACAGAAAAATGATTCACCCTTTATTACTGACCTGTGCGCTGGTACCGGCAGTGGCAATGGCCTTCGGTAATCAAACCACCTGGACCCGTGGATGGGGGCAGGGAGTATCAGAGTTTGTTATCAACGGGGAAGGTCAGTCACAACTGTCTCTGAGCTGTGAGGATTATGGCTCGCAACCGGCCACGGTCATATTTACTGACGCCAGCGGGCATCAGGTCAGTATGGATGAAGATAAAAGCCTTCAGGTCAGTATCGACGGTGGAGCACTTATTGATATCAGCGAATCTGGCAGTCGCGTGGGCGGTAATAACCTGGCGCGGGCCTGGGATCAGTTACGTAATGGCAAACAGGTCTCAGTGACAGGAGACGGTGCTAAGCCTGCCACTTTCACGCTGGCCGGGGCGGCTAAGGTACTACCGGCATTCGGGACACACGGCTGTGTGGGTAAAGATGCACTCTAGCCTGTATCTGAATTTAACGTCTGCTGATTACGTGATTTATAAAAGGAACAGATTATGAAATTTAAACACATGCTGGTACCCGCACTACTTGTTCTGTCAGCCCTGGCGCTGGCAGAGCCAACCTCACCCGTTAAAGTGGAAACCAGTAACCAGGTTCACCCTGCCGGAACACGCTACGTCACGGTCGTGGTCACTGCACTGGATAACACCGTGAAAGTCGAAAATATTGACGTGAACCGGGGAAACTGTCGCATTGCCAACCAGAAATATCTGTACTCCAGCAATAAAGAAACTATTTTGCCTGCCACCCTGCGTTACGGGCAGTCCGTCAGCGTGAGTTTTTATAATAACTGCGTGGCTTCAGAAGTCGTCGTCACTACTGATAAGGGGGGATGGCGTTACACTTACCACTGAGTCCCCCGCCCCTGATTAACGTTTCTCAACCTAAAAAATGCCACATGACCAACGGGCTGCCGCTGCGCAGTCCAGAGCAAACCCTATGATCTTTCTGAAAATGCTGGTGACGGCCCTGAGCCAGGCACTGACCTGGTGCGGCGGGCATCAGGCCCGGCAGTTTATTGAAATTCGCCTGCGTCAGGCAGGCTACGATGACAACAGTATTGATACAGCCCGGGAAGCAGTCACGTTGCTGGTCACTGCACTTATCACCGCCCTGATGGCGCAGATACTGAAGATTCTGGATACGCTGTAGTCCTGCCCGCCATAGCCCTCCCACAGTGAACAACATATCTGCCCCTGCCTCCTCACGGAGCAGGGGCTTTTGCTTTTATGCCTTCAGATTAATCAGATGAGGAATCAACTATGCGATTAGCCAGCCGTTTTGGTCGGGTGAACCAGATTCGCCGCGACCGCCCCTTAACCCGCGAAGAACTGATGCAGCATGTCCCCAGCGTCTTCGGGGAAGACAAGCACGACTCCAGAAGCGAAAAGTACACCTACATACCCACCATTACCCTGCTGGAGAACCTTAAACGTGAAGGGTTCCAGCCATTCTTTGCCTGTCAGTCACGAGTGCGCGACCAGAGCCGACGGGAACATACAAAGCATATGCTGCGCCTGCGTCGTGCCGGTCAGATAAACGGTCAGCAGGTACCGGAAATCATCATTCTGAATTCGCACGATGGCGCATCAAGTTTTCAGTTGCTGCCGGGGATATTCCGAAGCGTCTGCACCAATTCGCTCGTTTGCGGACAGTCGTTTGGCGAGATCCGCGTGCCACACAGGGGCGACGTTGTCGGGAAGGTGATTGAGGGGGCCTATGAGGTTCTCAGCGTCTTTGAGCGGGTGGAAGAGAAACGTGACGCCATGCAGTCCGTGCAACTCCCGTCACCCGCACAACATGCACTGGCTAAAGCGGCGCTCACATATCGTTTTGGGGAAGAGTACCAGCCAGTGACTGAATCGCAAATTCTTGCACCTCGCCGCTGGCAGGACGAGAGCGATGACCTGTGGACCACTTACCAGCGCATCCAGGAAAATCTGCTGAAAGGCGGACTAAGTGGCCGTACCGCGCAGGGGAAACGTACCCACACCCGCCCAGTAAACGGGATTGATGGCGACGTTAAGTTAAACCGTGCGCTCTGGGTGATGGCGGAGAACATGCTGAACCTGTTGGACAGGTAATCACCCGCGCCCCGCCACCGAAATCAATCCCCGGCCCGAGACCTCCATTCGACATCTACATGCATAAGGAAAAATTAACATGACCGATATTATTAATGTCTACGATAACAATCAGATACCTCACCAGGCTGGCGATAACGGTTCTGCACCTGCTCTGGCTGCCACGCCTGTGCTGGACGAACAGCGTGTGGAATTCTGGCCGCAGCACTTTGGCAACATTCCACAGTGGATAACCCTTGAACCGCAGGTCTTTGCGTGGATGGACCGGTTCTGTGCTGACTACAGCGGCGGTATCTGGAGTTTTTATTCTCTCAGCAACGGCGGGGCCTTCATGGTTCCGGAAACGGACAACGATGCCTTCTGGTCGCTGTTCAACACTATGAATGGCAACGCCGCAGACATGAGCGCCGAAGCCGCCGGGATTGCAGTCTGTCTTGTCGCTTACAGTCATCACGCTTGCCGCACGGAATGCGACGCCATGACGGAACATTACTGGCGTCTGCGTGACTATGCGCTGAACCACGCAGAATGCAGCGCCATCATGCGCATTATCGACTGAGCGTCCTGCCATGCCGTATGAACTGTCTCACCTGAATGCCCTGTGGGATGCGCTGGGGAAAACAACGGTCAGGGATGAGGACGGTGACGTTGTGACCGACGACCCCTTCCTGCATTTCCCGACGGGTACCCCTCTCTTCCATATCTGGTCATGGTTTGAATCCCTGCACGACGGGTTCGTCGTTGCCGTGAAACTGTACAACACATCCCCTCCCGACACGTCAACAGACAGGAAAAGCAAATGAATGCCACCACTTGTTCCCCTGATCGCGGGGGAATATCTCCCGCAGCACAGCGTTCCATCAGACGCGCACTGACCTTACTGGAACGCCAGTTACGCGAACCCGGCGAGGCATTCACCTCCAGCCAGTCGGTCCGCGACTGGCTCCGTCTGCAGCTCGCCACGCTGGAGCGTGAAGTCTTCATGGTGCTCTTCCTTGATAACCAGCATCGGCTTATTGCTCATGAAACGCTCTTTACTGGCACCATCAACCATACGCAGGTACATCCCCGTGAAGTGATAAAGGCAGCACTGAAACACAATGCGGCTGCCATCGTACTTTCACACAATCATCCTTCAGGTTATGCGGAACCCGGCCATGCCGACCGACTGCTCACTGACCATCTGAAACAGGCACTTAAACTCGTGGATATCTGCCTGCTGGACCACCTGGTCGTGGGAGGCATGGACATCGTCTCGTTTGCCGAGCGTGGCTGGCTTTAGGGAGAGAATTACGATGAAAATCATCAGCAAACGTCAGGCAATGGCGATATACCGCCAGCATTCTGAGTCCCGGCTGTTTCGTTTCTGTACCGGGAAATATAAGTGGTCCGGCAGTATCTGCCATTACCACGGCAGGGAAGTGCAGGATATCCGGGGTGTGCTGGCCGTGTTTGCTGAACGCCGACAGGACCGCAATGGTCCGTATGTGATCCTGCGCAGCGTCATCCTGAACTGACTTACCGTTAAGGAGTACTTACATGCAGAAAGCAACACGTGTAATCAACCATAACATCACGGAACCCTGGTGGGGCCTCAGACGCAACATCACGCCGTGTTTTGGTGCACGGCTGGTACAGGAAGGTAACCACCTGCATTACCTTGCTGACCGCGCCAGCATTGCCGGGACATTTAATGACGCAGATTTACGCCATCTGGACCAGGTATTTCCGGTACTGATGAAGCAGATGGAGCTTATGCTGGCCAGCAGCGAACTCACGCCCCGCATTCAGCGCTGCATCACGCTCCACGTAAAAGGGCTGATATGTGAGGCCGATACACTCGGCTCCTGCGGTTATTTGTACATCGTAATTTATCCGTCGTCTGCAACAACCGAATAAACCCCGGACGCTTTTCCTTAGTCAAACTAGCCAACAAAGAGCGCAAACCATGCAAATACATTCCCAGTCCCTTCAAAGGGCGGCATCGTCACGTCCGTCGTCAGTCGAAATCTGGCGAAAATTACTGAAGTATCTGCTGAAACAACACTACGGTCTGATGCTGAACGACACACCGTTTGGCAACGACGAAGTGATCCAGAAGCACATTGATGCGGGAATCTCACTGTGTGACGCGGTGAATTTTATCGTGGAAAAGTACGACCTGGTGCGTACTGACCGTCACGGCTTCAGCGTGAAAGAGCAGTCTCCGTTTATCGGCAGCATTGATATGCTCCGCGCCCGGAAGGCTACCGGGCTGATGACCCGCAAGGGATATAAAACCGTTACTGACATCACTGGTGGCAAATTCAGCGGAGGGAAATAATGACGTTAGCCCTGATCGTTGACGGCGCCGTCAACGATCAGTCCCTCAGGCGCCAGTACAACGACTGGCGCTTTTATCAGATCTCCATCAGCTGATACAGATGTTCGCTCAGACAGCGCGTATGGCGGTAACACCTTAACGGAGATATCTGTCTGCAGTAGAAGAGGGTACGGCAGGATGCGGCGAGAACATCGGGGGCCGTATCGTCTGTCAGGAAGGGGCTTAATTCCGGGGCGTTCAGTAAAATGAAACATTTCTCCGGGAGAATGCCACCGGCATTCCCTTTCGGGAAATAACCGCCCAGATACAGTAACACGGCCAGAAGCCGGAACTGTCGGGTGAGTACCGCTTCGGTGTCCCGGTAATGTGCGGCTATCCACAGGCATTCCCGCAGCATAAATCGCCGGGTCCGTCGGGTGAGGTCACCGCCTTTGTCATACCAGTGTTCGGCGATATCCCTGGCAGAGCGAATAGAGCCATCACCTGTTGTCGCAGTTTGCCATGACCGTGCCAGAAGCGTTGAGATATTCATGGGTTAACGTCGCGTCTGCGAAACGGCTGCGGGAGTATTGCGGACACCAGGCAGATAAATATTGCGGGCCAGCTTCAGGAGGAAAAAGACATCGCTCAGGTTGCTCACGCCGGGTACCAGATGGCGAAAGGCTATCCGCGCACGAAAACGCGCCCGGACCGCCTGCCTGTCATTCACCCTGCGCCGGTACAGGCCCAGAAAATGGCGGCTTTCCACCAGTGCATGCCTGACCAGCGCTCGTCTGACAGACCGGTACTGCGTCTGTGTACTGAGTGTCAGAATATCTGCAATCACGTCGCTATAGCTGAACGCGCGGATATCGTAATAATCCGGGCGGTGGGTAATTGACGCCGGGTTATTCGCCCACAGGTAATCCTGTCTGTCAGAGAAATAAAACCGGCCATCTGCGGCGGCAAGCTGTATCGTCCAGAGAATGTCCTTGTGGCTTTTCCCTTCCTGGAATCTCAGGTCATGCTCGCGAATGTACGATGAACGGATTATCTGCAGCCACAGATAATGCGGCCATTCCCTCTGCCTGACGCAATGGCGTATCCACTGCTGACCCGTCAGCGTCTGACCATAAGACTGTCTGCGGTGAACGGTATGCCGCAGATGTCCGCCGCTGTCTGTATGCCGGGCATTGAAAAGGACGACATCGGCCAGTGCTTCGCGGGCTGTGCGCAGCCGCTCCTGCAGAAAATCTGCCGCAACCCGGTCATCCGCATCCAGGAACACCACCCATTCGCCACGGTGAATCGCCAGTGCTGCATTACGGGCAGCATACACCCCCTGATTTTCCTGACGAATGAGAATAAGTCGTTCATCTGTAATGGCGCTGAGTACCGTCCATGTTTCGTCGGTTGAGCCATCATCCACAACAATGATTTCAGTACTGAGCGTTGTTTCGCAAAGCAGTGTATGGACCAGAACCCCGATGCTGTCAGCCGCATTGAAGGCAGGAATGATGACGCTGATATCGATGTTGATTTTCATTGCACTAAGGGAATGTAAACAGAGGGAAGGTTCAGAGTTGTCACCCCATCAGGGGCAATAACCTGCCGGGTAAGAAACATTATCAGGAAGAGCGTTCAGGTGATTTTTGTACAGGTGTGGATACCACTCGTTTTTCTCTGATTTGCTGGTTAACCACCATCAGACAGCCATCGCAAAATTCTTTATCAAGCCCGAATATCCGGTCCAGAATGCTTCTTTTCTTGTTACATCTGGCACATCTTTTCATTCCATCACCTGCTGTCGCATTCCCATGCCGTGCCCGCAGGACAAAAGAAGGGCGCCCACCAGAAGACAGGAAATAAATTAATAAACAATACGTTAAATGAATTGTTGGGAATTTAGCACAGGCACTAGCGTGCCGGATAATTCATTTTGCAGATCAATTTTATAAAATCGATCGGTTTAATCGATCATCTTTTTCACTCTGCTTTACACGCCATCCGTGTGCCTGCATACCCTATCGGAGCGTTCGGTTTGTCGAGCTGTAAAGGATGCTATGCCTGCTGGATAGTCAAACCATTCCCGATAACTGACATCATGTGGAAGAGAAAATATACAAAAATTATTATCGCTTTGAATGGCAGCTATAAGCGAGAAGCGGACCTTCAAATCCGAGCAGGTTCAATTGATTAACCTTGGTTGTCAGTTACGCCATCGTTAACATGAAGCCGATCGAATAATCCCCTGTCCCATTTTTTACAAATACGCAGTGGCAAGAAAGATAGATTCTGGCTCATGACAAGAAGAGTTGTTCATTTGTATAAAGAGACTTCGCCTTCAGGACGCGTTTTGAACCTGCGATGCATCCACAGGTATTGCTCAGGAGCACGGAGAATTTCACGCTCGATGATCTTGTTCATATAAGCCGCTGCGGCGATCTTGTCTTCCCCTGGATAGCCTGACAACGGATTGCTGATATACATGTGATAACCTTTTTTATCGCTACGTCGAATCATGCTAAGTGTGATCAAGTGTGCACCAGCGAGTTTTGACAGAGCATACGTTCCGTTCGTCGTGGCTGCTTTTTTTACCGAGAAAAAAGGTGCAAAAACGCTTCCTTTAGACCCATAATCCTGGTCTGGTGCAAACCAAACGGCTTCACCTGCTTTTAGCGCATGAACAAAACCTGATAAATTACGTCGATTAATCATAGCCTTATTTGAACGCATACGCCCTTTTGTCTGTACCCATTCCATTAATGGATCATTGTGTGGGCGATACGTTGCCATCATAGGATGGCATAACCCCATTACTCTTCCACACAACTCAAGGGACATAAAATGAATCCCGACGACCATTACTCCTCTTGTCGCACCGGTCAGGTTTTCAAGCCCTTCGACATCAAACCATTTTTTGACTCTCGCATCGCTCCAGAACCAGGCCATTCCTGTTTCCATCAGTCCCAGCCCGAGAGAAACAAAGTTTTTATTGACCATCTGGCTCCGGGCAAACGGTGTCATCTCGGGAAAGCACAGTTCGATATTTCTAATCGCAATCCGTTCCCGGCGTTTCAGAAAGGGTCTGGAAATTTTTCCAAGGCCAGAGCCCAGAATATGTAAAATCGGGTAAGGAAGTTGAACGAGAAGCCACAGCAGACCCAAACCAGACCAGGTAAGCCAGTGGCGAGGATGAAGTAAATTATGAGTAAAAGTCTGTGCCATAAATTTCCTTAATGCTAATGAAGGTTATAACGCAAAAGGAAAACAATGAGGCAATTCGTCTTTAGCGATACATTTTGTTTTAGATAATTTAAATTCATCTAAATTCAGGAAAAAATATTTTCCAATGACTGGAGAATAATTTAAAGAGCCAGGGGTGAATTGTAAGCCAGAAAATTTATTCTGTTATAAATCCATGGTTTTATCATTGATACTCAAGGAATTGTCTTCTTGATTCATCATCATCAAGGTACTCAAAAGAAAGAAGCCGAATTTTGGTAAGTTTATAAAACCACTCACAATCGTTTCGTTGAATAATTTCGCCTGGTTTGAAACATATCCCGGATGCCACCCGAATAATCGCATATTTACCATTACTAAACCTGACCCGGTGAATACAGAAAGGTTGGCCAGGCTGTCCGTGACAGCTGTTCGACATGATATGCCCTTCAATAAAAACAGATTTTTTAGATTTCATTATCATACCCTCGACAACAGCAGTACAGGAGGAATGTTGTCATTTTCCGACATCACTGACGTTAAGTGGCAGAAGCTGATCAGCCGCCGATACACCAGCATTCTGAAGGTCTGAACAACAGTCCGCAGGCAGGGCACTCAAGAACCGCATCTTTTCTTAGTTTACCTGCTTTCTGATCGGCTCTGTGTGCACATACCGGGCAGGCAACATGAACCGGTCTTTCTTTAAAATACCTGAGCCCATTTGTATAAGACATAAATAATTCTCTGAGGAATACAGTAATTATTATACGCTTTAATATAAAAATAACTGGCATAAGTTATGTTAAGTTGTGTCTGAATCAGGATATCAGATATTGAAAATTGAACGTCTTATTTATGATACACTACCCTTCCGTGAGAAATTTAAGATGAAATCAGAAGACACCCTTGACTGGTATCCGGCACAACTACCGCCTGTGAAAATTATTCTTGGCGAAGCCGTGCTGGCTGTGGGTAAACAGGGCCGACCGATTAATACCCGCACCTTGCTGGAATACCTTCAGGTCATGCAGGACAAACAAAAAAGGCGGGATGACAAAATCGCCATGCAGACTGCGATTGATGTTCTCAGGGATAATCAGCGCATTAACGGCAGACGTTAATGCACCTCCGGGATCAGTGTCAGTTCTGAATGATCTCAACCGTATGGTTTTGTCCATCATCCTTCAGCGGTATTCTGTCATCAGGGAGGAGAACACCATCCAGCGTCACGCAATATTCTGCATCGCCGCGTGAAACACTAATCTGATAATGGCTTTCACCATATTGATATGCCATAGAAAAAGACGACCACTCATCCGGTAACCTGGCATGAACACTAAAGTCAGTGCCGGAACGTTTTATCCCCAGTAATTCCTCGGTAAGTAAACGCCAGGCCCAGCCTGCGGAACCGGTATACCAGCTCCACCCTGCACGTCCGGTATGGGGAGCGACGCTGTAGACATCAGCACTCATGACATAAGGCTCAGCTTTATAAATCCCGACAGAGTCCGCATTCAGGGTATGATTTATAGGGTTGAGCATTGACCAGAGTTGCCAGGCTCGTCCGGCATTCCCCATTCGGGCAAAGGCCATCACTGCCCAGATGGCGCCATGCGTATACTGCCCTCCGTTTTCCCGCACGCCGGGCAGGTACCCCTGTATGTAGCCCGGATTTGGACCGTGTCCGTCGAAAGGAGGCGTTAACAGTTTGATCAGCCCTCCTTCGTTATCCACAAGGTGCTTATCCAGCGCCTGCATGGCCTTTGCGCACCGTCCCGGGCTCGCGGCGCCGGACAATACAGACCAGCTCTGCGCAATCGCATCAATCCGGCAGTCCTGTGAGGTTTTCGATCCCAGGGGAGTACCATCGTCAAAATACCCGCGCCGGTACCATTCCCCATCCCAGGCGTGGGCTTCGAGATTACTTTGCAGGCGCAGAGCCTGTGAACGGCACATCGCGGCGACGCTTTCATCCAGCCTGCGCTCCGCCAGCGCTGCAAACCGCTGCAAAATGTCGTACAGGAAGAAGCCCAGCCAGACGCTTTCACCTTTGCCTTCGATACCCACCCGGTTCATCCCGTCATTCCAGTCACCAGCCCCCATCAGCGGCAGGCCATGCTCCCCGAAGCGAAGTCCATAGTGAATAGCTTTGACGCAGTGTAACCAGAGTGTCTCTTCGGTGCCGCTGATGACCGGCGTGTCATAGACAGACTCTTCACCAGGCTGAAGCGAGCGTCCCTCCAGATAAGGAATGCGTATTTCCAGTGCATCCATATCCCCCGTCGTTTCAACATAGTGGCAAACAGCAAGCGGCAGCCAAAGATAGTCATCGGAACAGCGGGTACGCACACCGTTGCCGTGTGGCGGGTGCCACCAGTGCTGCACATCCCCCTCGATAAACTGCCGTGATGCACAGAGTATTATCTGTTCACGCATCCGGTCCGGAGCAGCGTGGCTCAGAGCCAGCGTATCCTGCAGCTGATCGCGAAAACCAAATGCACCGCCAGACTGATAGTAGCCACTCCGGGCCATAAGACGGCAGGCGACCGTCTGATACAACAGCCAGCCATTAACCAGTAAATTTACGGACGTGTCGGGGGTGTTAACTACGATTTTATCGAGAACATTGTGCCAGTGATTATGAATCCGGTTCAGCTCCTGGCGGACCGTATCCTCGTTCATGTAGCGGGCCAGCGTCTCCTGAGCACAGACATCATTCTCCTCTGCGCCGAGGATAAAAATAAACGTCCTCTGGTCCCCGTCAATTAATGTAACCGCCGATTGCACCGCTCCGCAGGGATCCAGACCGGCCCCCGTCTTACCAGAAAGCTTTTGCAGTTTCATAGCCGAAGGGGCGTGAAGGGAACCATTACGGCCAATAAACTCCCGGCGGTCCCCTGTCAGAGAACAGTCATTACCGCTGACGGCAAAAAATGTAGTTCGGCCGCCACCATTATCACCATAAAAGTTATTCGCAAGTATCCCGCAGCCGCCGGGCGTTCTGGCCACATGTGTCACAATGTGAGGGGCTGAGCGCGTTCGTGTTTCTCCGAGCGTCCACTCTACATAGCCTGTGACGGAAAGTTGACGTGTCCGTCCCGAAGAGTTACTGAGCGTCAGGAGCACCAGTTTAACCGGATCTTCTTCAGCAACCAGGACCGTCAACTCGCTGTCTATACCACTCTCACGATGGGCAAAAACGCTGTAGCCAAAACCATGGCGGGTCAGGTAATCACCGTGTCCGCGAACAGGTAAAGCCGTCGGCGACCAGCACTCCCCGCTCTCTTCATCGCGCAGGTAAAATGCCTCGCCGCTGCGATCGCTCACCGGATCGTTCTCCCACGGCGTCAACCGGTATTCATGGGCATTCTCATACCAGGTATAGGCCTGCCCTGCCTCTGAGATCACACTGCCAAAACGAGAATTTGCCAGTATGTTCGACCAGGGAGCCGGTGTAAGCGCATTTTCCCGAAGGACGATCTGATACTCCCGCCCATCCTGAGAAAATCCACCGTACCCATTGAAATGGCATAACTGACTGGTATCAGGGCTCCAGTCCGTATGTTGATTACGCTCGCGCACAGCACGCGGAATGAATGCCCTTGCCGGCGATTTCAGGGTATGAATACGCTGGTTAAGCTGCTCATTAATACCCCCTGCGCGGTCATCAAGATAAAGACAGGCCACGCTCATCAAAAGCAACTTATCCTCAGCGGAGAGATGCTCACCGTTGCGGACAAAAAGCCCGCCCTTTTTATCCAGCAGACTGGCTTCAGACCCGGCATAAATTAACTCCATAATCTGATTTTGTAATCCCTGCTGGTAGCCGCCGGGGCTGTTATTCAGGATAACTAAATCAACATCCAGCCCTTTCTGTCTCCAGTAACGGTGTGCCTGAATCAGTGTGGTCACTGAGGTGATACTTTCCTCGCTGGTTATAGTCAGCAGCACTATCGGCAGATCCCCTGAAATTGCCCAGCCCCACAGTCCGGACTGGCCACGCCGGTTGCGGCCGATCGCCTGGCCTTCGGCGCGCAGCTCCTGGACAGGGTAAAGCACAGCGCTGGCGAGACTATTGAACAACGTGGCATCATCTTCACTGGCGTTCATCTGGCGCAATACCACCAGACTGTGAGACCAGGCCAGTTCAAAGACGCGATCGGCGATAGGGTAATCGCGATATTTCTCCAGCAACGCCAGGCTCTGCTGACGGGTCTCGCTGATGCCATAAATGATATCAATCGTAACCGGCTGCCCCGGCTGCAGAATAATGGCGTTGCGAATTGCCAGTATCGGATCCAGCACCGAGCCCGACGTGTTGCCTAGCATCCCTCCCGTCTCTATTGCCTGTGCATTCGCAGGGTTTCTGCCACGTCCAATAAACCTTGCCCTGTCCGTTTCAAACGACACGTTATGTCGGTTATCGCCGTGCACCACCATCATGTGAAACAGGCAAGGGCCCGGTTCATCCGGTGAGCGCGGGCGCCGGTGGCAAAGAATAGCGTCACGCTCAGGAGCCAGCTCAGTCTGAATAAACAAATTGCTGAATGCCGGGTGTGCCAGATCGCTGGCATCAGGTGCCAGTACCACTTCAGCATAGGTTGTCAGCTCCAGAGAGCGAGGCTTGCGACCACGATGAATCAGTGTGAGCCGTCGCAATTCAACATCATCCTCCGGAGAGATCACCACCTGAGTTTTGACGCTGAGTCCCCCTAAGCTGCGTCTGAATTCTGCCCCCGCATCGGTGAACAACACTTCCTCGTCTTGTCCGCTGGTGTAGCCTGTTGGTTGCCAGGTATTGCTCCACACATCTCCCGTCTGGATATCGCGGATGTAGCAGAATGCTCCCCAGTTATCACGGGTGGTATCACTGCGCCAGCGCGTTAGTGCAATATCATTCCAGCGACTGTAACCGCCGCCGCCCGCGGTCAACATCAGATGATAATGGCCGTTGGACAGGAGTTGAATATCCGGGGCGGGGGTATCCACGCTATAGAAAATACGGGGTTCATAGCGAACGGGTTTGACCATGCCCTCATGAGATTCAAAATGACGGCGCGGACTGTACAGATCGACCGCATCCGGCACGCGCTCCTGTAACAGCAGACTCGCTGACCGGAATACCGTACTGGACATAAAGCGTTCAGTCATGGGGGCATCAAGCAGCACATGAGCCAGCGCCTGAAATGCCATACCCTGGTGATGCGCCATCCAGGACTGTACCACCGCATAGAGCTGACCGGTTGCAAGACGTGAGGGGGTATAGTCCAGCGCTTCATAAAAACCGTATTCTCCGCATGCACCATTTTTTTGCAGCCTGAACAGGTTCTCACAGGCTTTCTGCGGGGAAACCATCAGCGCCAGCAGCGTGGCGTAAGGAGCGACAACCATGTCATCGGCAAGTCCCCTGCGTAGACCGAGCCCCGGTACGCCAAATGCCTGATACTGATAATTATGCTGAACATCAAAAGCATGATAGCCAGACTCTGAAACACCCCATGGTACCCCGCGTTCTTTCCCCCAGTGAATCTGGCGCATAACCGCCGACTGACTCATTTCATCGAGCAGGCTGCCGGGCCAGGTGGGCATCACCAGATTCGGCATCAGATATTCAAACATGGATCCGCTCCATGACATCAGGGCAGTTTCATTATCAATCGTGGTAAACAATCGACCCAGCGCGTACCAGCTTTTAAGAGGCAGCTGATTAGTCGCAATGGCAAGAAAACTGGTCAGGCGGATTTCAGACGGCAGGAGATCGTAGTGGCTCTTGTCAGGCATATTGGTGTCACAGTTATAACCGACGCTGAGCAGACTGGTTGCTTCACTGTACAGAAAGGCGAAATCCATCCGGGCATGCTCATCCAGCCGCTGTTCCAGCTCGGTGATAATATTGAGTCGCATTCGGGCCTGCTCCGCCACTGACGCCGGAGGCGTTCCTGTACCGGTTAATGTCGGACGGGCAAGCTCGCTCAGCGTCGGCAGCATCTGTTCATTCCAGGATGCAGGCAACCAGCCAAGCAACAGAGACCACTCATGGCAAAGCTGAACCAGTTGATGCTCCAGATGTCCAGCCCAGCGCATCTGAAGAGGAGATCCCTGATGACATGCGCTGGTCAGATGGTTGCACTGGGTGCGCATGCTTTTCAGTTCGCTGAAAAGCGCCTGCGGAGAGAGCGACACCGCGTTCAGGCAATGCTTGCGCAGCAGTCTCAGGCTGTCAGGTGGGTTCTTACCCCACTGTTTTTCCAGAATATCCAGCGTATCGTTCAGTCCTGCCAGTATCTGTTGGTTGCTTAAAACAGGCTGATGACGCATGGCGGACAGGCCTGCACGCAGGGTCAATAAATGCCCGGCCATATTGCCGCTGTCGACGCTGGAGATATAGCGTGGACTGAGGGGGACCAGCGTACGGGTGTCATACCAGTTGTAGAGATGGCCCCGGTAGTGCTCCATTTTATCCATCGTGTCGAGCGTGAGCGACACGCGCCGGAGCACCTCTCCGCCAGGCAGGTAGCCAAAGTCCCATGCCGTCAGGTTAGCCATAAGTGAAAGACCAATATTGGTAGGAGAAGTTCGGTGTGCCACCGTCGGTTGTGGTATTTCCTGATAATTATCAGGCGGAAGCCAGTTCTCTTTTGCTGTGGCAAATGTTTCAAAAAAAGCCCAGATTTCACGGCTTGTCTGGCGTAACAGCTGTTTTTGTTCCTGATTAGGCGAAAAAACCTTTCGCACGGGCTGGCGACTCAGCCAGCTCATCAGCAGCGGTGCCACACACCATACCAAACCGATCGGTAACGCAATCCCCAGCAGCTGTGGGGCAAATTGTCCGGTCAGTATTGTCAGCGCCACGCCACCGGCAGCGTTCAGCCACATCGCCTGATAAAAACGTGCAACAGTGGGTCTGGCCTGACTGCTGTCCTGGCTGTGGCTGACCCACTGGCTGAGGTGACGCCTGCTTATCCCCAGTCGCCATAGCGTCACGGCGATCGCTTTCAGCGAATATCCGGCTTCGTGCGGCAGTATCGCAAAATTAAGGCTGATACCTGACAGACGCTTTAGCACGCCCGCCCCCACCAGTAACAGATGCGGCTTCACGCGGCGACGCAGAGGTTTATGCAGAAGGTCGTGGCTAATGCAGAGGATGGCTGGCAACAACCATATCAGCAACAGTATGCCCAGCCAGTAAACCGGATTGGGTACCCAAAGCAGAGTGAAGAACAGCAATATCAGTAAGGAGGGGGCGACCAGACTGCGACGTAGATTATCGAGTAATTTCCAGTAAGAAAGCGCGGTCAGCGGATTCCTGACCCGGGTTCCATCGGCTTTTCTGACGCGTGGTTTTAGCCAGTTAAGCAGTTGCCAGTCACCCCGGATCCAGCGTGAACGTCGTGCAACATCCGACAGATAATTATTAGGGTACTGTTCGTACAGTAACACCTCGCTCAGCAGACCCGAACGTGCATAGCATCCTTCAAGCAGATCGTGGCTGAGTACCAGATTTTCCGGGCAGATGTTCGTAGTGGCCTGCATAAAAATATCAACATCGTAAATCCCTTTGCCCACAAACGAGCCTTCCCCAAAGAGATCCTGATAAATATCCGAAGACATCATCGAATAAGGGTTATTGCCCGGTACGCTGCTGCGCAGGGCTGCGTAACGCCCCTGACCGTTGCGTGGTATCTCCTCCGCAAGACCGGGCTGTAAAATACCGAATCCTTTGACAACCCTCTGGCGTACCGGATCATACTCAGGCGTATTCAGCGGATGCGCCATCGTCGCGACGAGTTTGTGTGCCGTATCGCGCGGGAGCACCGTATCGCTGTCCAGGGTAATGACGTATTTTATGTGACCCGGTAAAAGGTGGGCAGGCATCTCTGCAACGCTGACGAATTGCGTTCCGGGATGGCGCAACCAGCTGTTCAGTAACGCCAGTTTTCCCCGCTTGCGTTCATAGCCCATCCACGCGCCTTCCGAGGGGTTCCATTCAGGCTGGCGATGTAACAGATAAAAACGTGGTCGGCCGGAGGGGTAGCGGCGATTAAGCGCCTGCGTATCGGCGATAGCCTGTCTGAGCAGCGCGTGACTTTCCGGCGAGGGTTCATTTTCAGAATCAGCAAAATCAGTGAGCAGCGCGAACCTGAGATTTTCGTTTTCATTCCCCAACCAGCAGACTTCAAGACTGGTGAGGAGCTGGCTGAAACTTTCGTGGCTGGTCAACATGCAGGGAATGACTAACATGGTGGCACTGTCAGCGGGAATACCGGCTGAAAAATCCATCCCCGGCAAGGGTCGAGGAACGCGAAAACGGGTGGTTGCATCACTGAGCAAATCGCTCATTAACTGAGTTAATGCGATAATCAGAGGTAATATCACCGCGATCAATAGCCAGTCTGCGCCCTGCATGGCGGTTTCGTGCAATATTGCTGCGGTCGCTGCGGTTGTCAGCAACGCCAGGCTTCCAAGCCATGACAGCAGGGTTATTCTGTTGAAACTGTGCCGCAAGCGTATGAGCCTTGAGGCGTCTGCCAGGAGATGAATATCCAGCGCCTGTCGACCTTCGCCCGCAAGATAATAACCAACATGATGTTCCGGTGTATCAGGCGCTTTTTCCTCTGAAAACGCCAGCGCCTTCTCAGCAACCTCAGGCTCGCTGAGACCGCTGTCTCTGGCCAGAACCTCAACTACGTGCCGGTAATGATCCCGGGTATTGAAATGCATCCGGGGATAGATGCCGGCAGGATCATTGCGTAATGCCTGTTCGACAACGCTTATCGTTTCGGCGAAATCAGCCCAGTCCGTTTCACTCAATAAACGCAGGCCCGCGATGCTGTTACTGACGGACAGCTGGCTGGCGGCAAGCTGCTGATTGAAACTATGTATGAGAACATCAGTGGTGATCCCCTGTTCCCGAAGGCACTGATCAACCCAGGTCAGAGGTAACGACAGCGCGTTGCCATGCCCCTGCAGGCGCCGCACCAGCTCTGCGACAAACGCACTGGTTAACGGAGGTCGGGAGCGCGCCATATCGGCAACCACCATGATTAAATCACCAGGCGCACTCTCTGCACATTCGACAATCCTTGTTATCCACGTATCAGCAAGGTTTCTGTCCTGCTGCGCTTTTATCACTTCCATACTGATACGACGAAGATTTTCAATCAGCGCAAGGCGCAGCATTCCCGGTAACGCCCAGACTTCACCCAGCGTCAGCGGCGTCACTTGTTGATAGGCAGTGAGATAGCTGGTCAGGCTGGCGGCATCCCAGCGGCCATCGCCGTGAGCAATGGCCTCTGATGCAACATGATAAATTCGTGGGCAATTCAACGGCGATACCAGCGACGGAAGACCTTTGCCAAAGCTTTTCGGCAGATGCTGGCGGACAGTGCGGATTTGTTCTTCAATCAGATAATAATTGTCCAGCAGCCATTCACCGGCGGGCATGATACTGGTCTTTTTACCCGCGTTAAGCTCATAGCAGTTTTGGGTAATGACGGCCTCATTGTCGCCAAGCCGTTTCAGAAGATAATAAGGATGCTTATCCGGTGATACTTTATGAGTCCGCGCCAGCTTCTGGCCGTAGCGTTCCATCTGGACGGTCGAAAAGAGTTCTGACCGCGGCGAGCTTTCACCGGCAGGATCGTTCGCCGAAAACGTTATGTTTTCGGCAGCATTAATCAGAATACGGGAGCGGTTAAACCACGCTCTGGGGATCATTTTCATAGCATTGCTCTGATGCGACGTTAGCGCGCAGGAGCAGTTGCGAAATCAGTTCAGAAACGTTCTCTCAGGATGGGCGTCAGGCATCAGGGATTTAACAGCTGCCGGAATCTAACATAAGTATGGGACATGAGCTCTGTTCTGCGATTTTGGTCGAGCTAGCGTCGGGAGATAAACAGAGCCTTACATCCGGGGCAAAGCATGGTCTGGTTGAGCCGGATTTTTGACAACGGTTGTACTGATTTTAAGCCACAAACAGGACAGGCAGCAGTGGCAGTAGACGCACTGCTGAAGAATTTCATTGCGTAATTGATAACAGACATAACCATTAACCTTTCAATGAATGAGCTTCACCGTACCACATGTGGTTAAGTTTTAATCTATCTATTTTGACATACTGAAAATCAGGAAAGATAAATGCTCGCAGCCACAGGCCCCCTGAGACCGTTTATCCGGCAAAACTCTATGCGGCTTCCAGGGATGCGTAATTCTGATTAGCGAGAGTTAACGGCTGAAATGTGAAGCAGAACGTCTTTTCGTCCATCAGATGGGATGATGAGGCCTTTACCACTAAGAATATCAAAGCTTTTGACAATTCCTGTCATTTTATGGGACAAGTCAATTCCTTATTAAAACACGTAAAGACTATACATTGAAAATGGCATTCAGCCACTTTTATTTTCCCTACAGGACCTCTGGACGGCTAAAAGATAATTTGCTTATATCGATTCCCTGTGACTTAATGAATCCCATCAGTTCGATGTACTAATGAAAGTTAGAAATTTTCCGGGCAGTTCTCATTACCAGGCGCTATCGTTGATATCCCCTCTTTTGAGTCCATACGTTTAATCTTATACGTTTACTATCAATACAATCATGTATAACGGAGTCAGTATGACCTCGAGAATTATGGGCCTGGTTAAATGGTTTAACGAAGACAAAGGTTTTGGCTTCATCTCTCCTCTTGATGGCAGCAAAGATATCTTTGTCCATTTGTCTGCACTTAATGGCGACAACTTTAAAACTTTATTTGAAGGTCAGAAAGTTGAATTCGCCATTCACCGCGGAGACAAGGGTCCTGCTGCTGCAAACGTAACACTTTGCGATAAATAAATCATTATGGGTCTGCAATAACGATGAAGGATTATTCCTGAGTAGACAGATCCATAACTTAAATCAGATGAAAGTCGTTTATTTTTAATATCTGATCAGCATATTTTTCAAAATTATGAGTATGCTAAGCGATGTGATGAAGTGCAGTACTACTGCATAAAAAGTCTAAAAGCACAAGCTAACCACATGTTAAATAAGAAGTGCGTAATGGCTTTGACCTTAATGGCATCTGCCAGTTAATATCCACGAGAGAACAGGGTAATAGAATATGATTAAAGTCCTTGTTTTCTTTAATGCTGAATCCTGTAAAGTCATGACCGTTCTGGAAGGTATATCCTCTATCAGGCAGGAATATCCAAACGGTGAAGAAACACATCTTCGGATTATGTCTGCAGGTTTTCCTTCCTTAACTGGCGATCATGGCATTGTTTACGTGGCTACTGACAGGGAGTTAACGTCACAGGAGATATTTGATGCGGCCAGGAAATATTTATAGCATTTTTGTTATGCTCTCTGATTCACGTTTAATTGCATGCTTACCCTATTTATCAGAATCGAACAAAAAATGAGTTAAAAGCATTTATGGCCTGCTAACAGCAGGCTTTTTTTTACATTACACTTTTTTAGAAACGCCTCTATAAAGAGAGAGTAATTCGCTACCCTCTGACAAAATGCAGGTGTCTCCCCCCTGCGTGCCATCTTGCCATTTGTGAAAAACCTTGCTAAGTGGCGGCGCTGCCTCTCCTCATTTTAAATCTCATCAGGTGTGACTGAAGCAATAAGTTATGAGGGTATAAAAAGGCTCTCCGGATGACTCCTGGCATCATAGTTTTAAGTACCTTCAAAAATGCATGGACATTTCGTAGGAGTTGTAATTTAGTTCTTGCACATTCTTCTTAATTTTGTCTTGCGATAAGAGATTTATATAAGTAGTCTAAACCTCGTTAATAACAATATGTACCAATCGGATTAAAATGCTCAGTAAGAAAAATCGGGTTGATGAGCAACCGTCGACATTGGTATTTGCTGAACAACGAAAAAACTTTAAAAGGTCTCTTTATGTCAGATGCTCTTACACAGTTAAACAATATCCGTACCTTACGTTCTCAGACTCGTGAAATGTCATTAGATGTACTGGAAGATGTTCTGGAAAAGTTTAAAATTATTCTTATAGAACGACGAGAAGAAGAGACATTACGTCTTGCAAATGAAAGTCAGCGCCGCGATAAACTGGAAACACTTCGTCAGATGATGCTTGATGAGGGTATCGACCCCTCCGAACTTTTAGCTGCTATTGGCTCTCCGGGTAAGGCTAAAAGGACGCGCTCCCCCCGCCCCGCGAAGTATCGATATACTGACGAAACTGGAGAGTCAAAAACATGGTCAGGTCAGGGGCGAATGCCGAAGCGGATCTCAAATCTGATTGCTGAAGGTGGGGAATTAAAAGATTTCGAAATCAGCTAAAAAAGAGCCGGGCATACCCGGCTCTTTTTACGGATAGCCCACAACCATCCTTAGAGGATCGTCGAGAAGCATCTGGTTCGTAACCGGCTTCAACAAGGTGTTTCATGAAGAGATTATGTTGCGCTATAAACTGGGTAAAGAAGGTATTAATGGTGACATTACGCAGTTGTAATGCAGCCAACACCACAGTATTTCCTCTCATAGCATAATGCGGACGGGGTTAGTAGGCTGGAGGTCTTTAGTGAACGGCAAGCGGACGCCATCGTAGATTAAACAGGCGTCCGATATCTTGAAGTGGACAGATTACCTAACCCGCTTTCCCGTTTCGTCAATGACCTTCTCGCCATCCTCTTTGGTAAACGCTCCTTTCTGACCTTCCGGAAGAATATCCAGCACTATTTCCGAAGGGCGGCAAAGACGAGTACCGAGCGGCGTAACGACTACCGGCCGATTAATCAGGATTGGATCTTGAAGCATGAAATCAATCAACTGCTCATCACTAAATTTCTCTTCATCAAGACCCAGGCGTTCATAAGGTTCAGCGTTTTTACGCAGCAAGGCGCGCACTGTAATCCCCATATCTGAAATAAGTTTAATAAGCTCATCACGGGTCGGGGGAGTATCGAGATAATAAATTATTGTCGGTTCGTTGCCGCTGTTGCGGATCATCTCCAGCGTGTTACGTGAGGTGCCACAGGCCGGGTTGTGATAGATGGTAATATTGCTCATATCAATATCTCGCTACAAGGTGACAGAGAGCCGCCACGCCAGCACGGCCAGAGTGACGAAAAGCACGGGCAGGGTCATGATTATGCCGGTGCGGAAGTAATATCCCCAGGTGATGGTCATGTTTTTCTGTGCCAGCACATGTAGCCACAGCAGGGTTGCCAGACTGCCAATCGGAGTGATTTTCGGGCCTAAATCGCAGCCAATCACGTTGGCATAAATCATTGCCTCTTTGACGACGCCTGTCGCCGTACTTCCGTCAATCGACAGCGCACCAATCAGCACCGTCGGCATGTTATTCATTACCGACGACAGGAACGCGGTCAGGAAGCCGGTGCCGAACGTTGCTGCCCATAACCCCTTTTCTGCCAGCAGGTTTAGCACGTCAGACAGAGACTCCGTGAGCCCTGCATTGCGCAGGCCATAGACCACCAGGTACATGCCCAGTGAAAAAATAACTATCTGCCATGGTGCATCGCGCAGGACTTTTCCTGTGTTGATGGCGTGACCTCTTTTCGCCACTATGAACAGTACTGCTGCGCCAGTAGCGGCTATCGCACTTATCGGGATCCCAAGAGGTTCCAGAACAAAGAAACCGACAAGCAGCAAAAACAGGACAATCCAGCCCGCCCTGAACGTTGCCGGATCCTTTATCACACTGGCAGGCGTCTTCAGCAGCGAAACGTCATACGTCACCGGAATATCCCTGCGGAAGAAGAGATGCAGCATGACCAGCGTGGCCGTAATCGCGGCCACATCTACGGGGATCATCACGGAGGCATACTGCGTAAAGCCCAGACCGAAAAAGTCCGCCGAGACGATATTCACCAGGTTAGAAACAATGAGCGGCAGGCTGGCCGTATCTGCAATAAATCCTGCGGCCATGACAAAGGCCAGTGTCGTGCCCTGACTGAATCCCAGTGCGAGCAGCATCGCAATTACGATCGGCGTCAGGATCAGTGCGGCTCCGTCATTGGCAAACAGTGTAGCAACAGCAGCCCCAAGCAAGACTATCCAGCTAAACAAAAGGCGGCCACGTCCGTTACCCCAGCGGGAGACGTGCAGTGCGGCCCATTCAAAGAAGCCGGACTCATCGAGCAGCAGGCTGATGATGATGACCGCAATAAATGCCGCTGTCGCGTTCCAGACGATATTCCAGACAACGGGAATATCAGCGATATGGATGACTCCAGTTACCAGCGCCAGCACAGCCCCGATACTCGCACTCCAGCCAATACTCAGGCCTCCGGGTTGCCAGATCACCAGTATCAACGTCAGTAAAAATATACTCCCCGCCAAAAGCATCTCAGACTCCGTTATATATGATTATGTGAATTTGATTTCTTTTCTCAGCAGGAGGTGCAGGCTGATTTATCCAGCCATTTACACAAATCCTCCCGCATACACTGCCAGGACGTCGTGATTGTCTCAGCTGCCCATGCCGGTATGTGGGGTGACAGACGATAGTGGATCCATTTGCCTTCACGACGGTCCAGAACCAGCCCGGCCTCACGAAGGATAGCCATATGTCGCGAGACTTTGGGCTGTGATTCGGAAATGGCTGCGCAGATATCACAAACGCACAGTTCTCCTGACTCCCGGAGAATCATGACGATGGCGAGCCGAGTTTCATCCGACAGGATTTTGAAAAGCTGAACAGGTTGTAGCATTTTTCACTCCGTTCCCTTTAGAATATATATATGATAAATCATATGTGTTAAATTTGAAATCATCTACTCTCTCCGGAGGAGAAAAATGGAACAATTTCCTGCCCTTAATATTGAATTCTTTGATCAACACATCGCTGAACGCATGAACCAGCAAGCGCCACCACGGATTCTTATCCTGTATGGCTCAGTAAGAGAGCGCTCCTACAGCCGCTTTGCCGCGGAGGAAGCCGGTCGTCTTCTGACTGCAATGGGCGCGGAGGTGGAATTCTTTAACCCCTCTGGTTTACCCCTGCCTGATGATGCGCCAGACACGCACCCTAAGGTCACCGAACTACGCGGCCTGGTCAGATGGTGTGACGGGATGGTGTGGAGTTCCCCTGAGCGGCATGGGACGATGAGCGCGGTGATGAAGGCGCAAATAGACTGGATACCCTTAAGTGAAGGCGCGGTTCGTCCTTCGCAGGGCAAGACACTTGCAGTGATGCAGGTCTGCGGTGGTTCGCAGTCCTTTAATGCGGTGAACCAAATGCGCATTCTGGGCCGATGGATGCGGATGTTCACTATCCCCAACCAGTCCTCCATTGCTAAGGCATGGCAAGAGTTCGACGAAAACGGCCGAATGAAACCTTCGTCATGGTATGACCGTATCGTCGATGTAGCCGAGGAGCTGTTTAAAATCACGGTGCTGCTTAAGGGACAAACTGGTTATCTTGCAGATCGTTACAGCGAGAGAAAAGAGAGCTATCAGGAGCTTTCATCCCGTGTCAATCAGGACAAAATTTAACGTATATTTTTCGTGAATCCATACTGCATGAGATTAATAACATCCACTATGGCACAAAGGAGATATCCCATCCTGTGTCAGAATATGAAAAACTACCTTGAGGTGAACTAGTAACTCTGGTTATGACGTGGCGCTTGCGCGTCATGATGCAAAACTAATTTTGATGTTTAATGAAATCCTGGTTGCACCCAAGCTAAGCGCTTCATGCTAAATTTTAGGCGAAGGAATAACAGAAGTCCTGTCCATTGCGTGTTATAACCGAGGTTGAAAACCGGCACACTGGCGGTTGAGAGGCATCGCATGAAATTACAAATCACAAGAGCAATTGGCCTCAGTAAGCTCTCTCCACGTTGGGTTAAGGTTATCTGCTTACGGTTAATTAAAAATGATATTGAATGCTCTCTCAACGCTCTTCTGGTCAAAATTGATGAATCTGAACTCTCTACGGAGCAACTTAAAGCGTTTAAGGAATGCGTTGAAAGAATTAACCTGGCACGGGGTAAGGGGATGCAGGCGTGAGCATTTTTAATTAAGCATTTTTCGATGCTGCATTGGTGATGATGGCTTTTATCCAAAAAATTTCGCAGGCGAATAGTAGTCTAAGCGTTTGATAAAAGGTAAGCCCAAACCGTATATGCGCGGCGCGTTTGCTGCGCAAGAAATGGTTACCAGGTCAAATCTGTTTTTCAGTGTGACGACTCAACTAGATATCACCACGCACAGTCCCTATCTCGTCTTCTTTCTCATCAAAGGGAGAAAAAACTTTTAGGCACCCAAATAGGCACCTAAGAAAAGTTGAACTAAAAGTTATTCAAATTAATTCAATGAATTACACAACCAATTCAGACTCCGCCAGCTCCACCAAATAAAACAAGGGGTTACGTGAAAACGTAGCCCTTTTTTTTTGTCCATGTCCACTTTACGTCCACCAAGTTAAAGGATTTAATGCAGATGACCACAAAATATCAAACAGAACTGGCGCTGAAGGCTTTACTCATTGAATTGAACCACTCAGGTCAAGACTTATATAAGCTCATTGACGATGCTATTTTGCGTATGCAACAGGAAAAAATCTTTGTGAAAGAGGATTCACACAAGGAACGAGGTGGAGCAGAAGATGCACTCTTTACTCACGTAGAGGCAATCGCGGGGAAGCGATCTGATTTAACGCCAGGAAACATTGAGAATTTCTAGCGAATGACTAAAACCCATCTGCTTCTAAGTAAATGCTTTTTTGTTATCTGAAATTTAAACACCATAAAATCAAACACATACAATCAACTTATCATGCCTATGGCGATAAAATGGCGACAGATGATTACTTGCAGCCTACAGCTATGACGGTCTCTGATGTAAGACAAGATAAAATCTTAATGCTCGTAATTAGTTACGAGTTAGTCCAAAGGTACAACGAAGTTAAGACTGGCAGACGCCCAAGCAAGTTCGCATAGGTAAGTATGTAGCATGGCTGGAACTGAACTACGTTATTCCCGCATAAAAGAAAAGAGAGTAGGTGAATCACATACATAAATCAGATAAACTAACTATAAGTTCATATGAAGGATTTAAGCGAATGATAAACCTAGACAACTATGTCATTTCTCAATTAAGTGATGAAAATAACTATGTAAGAATAAAAAGCCCTGAAAGGATTGATGATGAAATATTATCCATGATATTAGGTGAAATCAAGAGTAAAGAAAATAAAATCAATGAAACAACTTCCTTTATATCTTTAGATAATTCATTTGATGGACTTGGCTTATGCCTCTCAATATATAACTCTCCTTTAAGCAATGATTATGAAAAATTAAAAAAACTAGCAAACGAAATTAATAAAAAATTCAAAAAAGTAAACGTGAGCTATTCATTAAAACCTTCGTTTGGATTTGTATTTGTGCTAACAGCATCATTTATTGCATACAATGACTTTAGTAGTGATTATGAAATGTTGTTATACGCTGACGATGAACCAGGCGACAACCATGAGACAAACACAACGATACAAAAAGAAAAGGAAGAAAAAGAAAGAATAGAAAAGATGATAAGATTTGTACTGACAGATATGAAACTTGCGGTACTTGAGGCATCTTTGTATATAGACGAAAGAGTTCATGAGTTGTGATGAGGCCTCGCTATGACTAATCATGAATCAATAAAGTTGGCACTGGGATTCACCCTTACTGTGGTTACCGGAATAGTTTTTTATATATGCAAACCAACAATATCATCGATAACCGGCGCGGAAAATTATTATTTAATATTGGCATATGCTGCCGTCATTCCACCATTCGTGCTAAATAAAAGTTATGATGCAGTTATTAAAAAATTACAAGATACTGCTCAAAAAAAACTAGCTCTTGGCATAGATGAAAATGATGAAGCACTTAGCGATGAAAGTGTCGAATTCAAAGAAATGATAAAAAGTCATAAAAACGGCACTACAGAAAAAATAAGAAAAATAAAAGAAATACAGGAGAGCAGGAAAACCTTATAGCAAAACCACGATAATTCAAGTAGAAAGATTTATTCTAAATCTTTCTACTTCTCCGAAGTAATCATGTTTATATCGCATTCAATAGCTGAACTAGGTCTTATTTCATTTTTGCCCATTGATAGAGTACTACATCATTTAGATGTGCGAAGTTTTTCAGTAATGCCCAAATTGTAAATTAACCGTTAAGCCTTGCCATTCCTGCCTTGTCATGCTTTCCACGCCCCCCCCCCCAGACTCACATCAACCGATACTTACGATGACATAAAATTTAAAAAATTCTTTTTAAACATGAAGATATTTTTGCATTAAGCACTTCTATCGTTCCTTAAAACTGAAAAACACTGAAATTCTTTTCAATCTTTTCAGTTTGAGTTTTCCAACAAGTCGCCAGCAATGGCGCTACCTGGCGGTCTGGTTTGTAGAAAAATAAAACTGAAAAATTTTATCGATCCAGAAACCGCAGGCGGGTGCGGTGTAGTGCCGTTTTTGTCTGTGAAGTATTTCTTTTGTCAGCATGTAGAGCCGTCAGTGCTTCGCTCCTATTGAGGTGTCTCGTGTGGTATCTGAGCATTGCAATGCGTACAGCGTGCGTTCTGTGCCGCCTGTTAACAGGCACAAAAAAACCCGCATTATGCGGGTTAGCGGAATACTCAATTTATATCAACCGATATGAAGCTATGGTTATCGGCAGGCTTTCTGACCAACATAGTATGCAATTGAACGGTCAATTATAGGTGCCATATTTGGATCTGGTGCTGAACCATTCATTTGCTCGATAGTGTTACCGCTTCCAAGATACTTGACCGTCGAGGCCGTACAGTCGTACAAGCGCTTAGAATATGACACTCCAGATGGTCCCTCTCTCTTGGTTGTTATCGTAGCCATATCACCGGTACGCGTCTTCTCTAAGACCGTATAGCTAGCCTTCGTATCCGTTGGCACAGTAAAAACTTCAGCGGCTAACACATTGAATGAAATTGCTGCGCCTACAGCTAACATAATGAAATTTTTCATATCCCTTTTCCTATCCTTTGAGTCAGCAATAATCCTATCGCAACAATCCTAACAAGGAACTGAGCAAACGACAAAGCCCGCATTATGCGCGGGCTGATGGGATGATCATGCGATTATTTTCTGGTACTTACTCCGGGTCTGTCCTGCCTTCTCTGCCGTCAGGGTAAATGCTCCGGCATTAGTTGGCGTACCCACACTGGGGTGTGAATGGCTCGCACATTGCTGCGCCAGCTCTGCCAGTAAATCAATGGTGTCCAGCATCATGGTCAACGTGTTGACGCTCTCACTGCCAATATGGACGGTTGGCCCCATAATCTGCTGACCGCCCGCCGCCACCGATTTACGCAATGCGGCAATCTTTTCAGTCAGGGTTCCCCCCACATCAACATCCATGGCTCCGGCCACTTTCGTGGATTGTTTGCCGGTAATATCGGCTTCGTCATTCCCTTCAATGCTGGCCAGCCTGTTGCCCTTCATTGCCTGGCTAAAATCGCCGGCACTGACCTGCTGAATGGCTCCGGCCATCAGGGTGGCGGTACCCAGTACCGTGGTCTTATCGGTAGCCTTAATCGTGGTTTCACGGCTGACCAGATCACGCTGTTCCGTATCGGCTTTAACCGTCCGCGCCATCGATGTTTCGCTGATGGTCTGATCGGTCTGCCTCACCCAGTCACCAGCCTGGGTAACACGTTGCGACACCTCCGCTCGCTGCTGTTGCAGCTGCTCGCCGGGTTTAACATCCGGCAGACTGGTACCATCCGGCAGCGTCTGCCTGATAAAAGGTTTATCCGGTCGCCCTCCGGTAAAAGCAACTTCAACCAGCGTCCCTTCAGGCGGAAACTGGAACATGCCGGAGTCATTACCGGCCATAGGTACCGGCAGCGGCACCGCAGAATAAACCGGCGTCTGGTTATCCGGGTTGCCGTCTGCATCAAGCAGCTGCACATCAACGGCATAACGCGGCCGGAACGGATCGGCGAAATTACCGCTTTTCACAGTCTCACTGGCTGCCACCACTCTGGCCAGCTTTGGCAGGTGCAGCCCGGAAGCCAGTTCCGGGTAATGGCTTTCAATCTGTCGCTGTGCCGGTGTTTTCTGTAATGGCTGACCTGTTGCGCGGTTTCTGGGTGTCCAGGTGACAGCCATGGTGTCATTGGTAAGATGAACTTTGGTCACGCGTTCCCCGTTCAGCTCCACACCCGGCCGCAGACTCTGGATCACCGGCAGCGTAATGGAATTACCGCCAGCAGCCCCCTGGCTGAACGCTGCCGGGATATCGACCGGACGACCGGCAAACATCGCTTTTTCCGCACCGCCCACATACAGGGAACCATCCGGCAACTGGTACCAGATGTAGTCCGGGATACTGAACGCCCTGCCCATATTATTCAGCAGCTGATAGCCCGTGCCGTTATGGGTAAAATGGGGGATAGGTTTATCGCTGTAAGGGGCATCCGGCACACTGACAGCAATTCCGCTGTTTTCCTCCAGCCAGCTGGCTACCTTGCGCAAAGTGGGGTGCTGAAATGAACATGGCCACATCCTTTCAAATACGCCAACTAGCTCGCGCACAAACAGACGCTGAAAGCCGTTTTCGGCGGGTTGTGCGCGTTCTACATAACCAGTAAACCAGCGCAAAAGCAGATCGGAATACCCCACATCCAGCCGCACCAGTTTCCCGGTGTAATCTGTGGCTGTCTGTGCAGTGATAAATCCCCGGCCGCAGCTGTTCAGCTCCAGCACCAGGCTGGTATCAGCCAGGTGAATTTCATCCGTTGAAAGGTACAGGCGTTTAACTGGTTTCATCATTAACCCAAAGCATCATTGACGGGTTTCAGCACCCGTTTTTCAAACCACGTCAGTTTTTCTTCATCTTCCCCGGCACTCTGGCCGCCGGATTGTCCCGCATTACCAGCCGTCTGTTTTTTGGCAGATGTTTTGCCTGTTGCCCTGGCTTCCCGCTTTTCCTGCACGCTGATATGTTCTGCCAGGGTGAATGTGACCAGCCAGGCCATTTTCCCGTCCTGCTGAGGGGCATCAAGTGTCCCGCTGAATGTCGCCTCGCGAAAATTCACCGCTCTGGCCACTTCATGCGCCACACGGTATTTCTGGCGGTTGCCTCCGGCATCCGTGGCGCTGGCCAGCTCAAAAATACGCTTCAGGATCTCCGGGCTTTTAAACGGAATTTCACCACTGATACGCAGTTCTTTCCCTTTTGCCCCCTGTTCTGATTTGGTTGTCGCACTTGTCTGGCCTGACTGGTCTTTATCCTGAAACTGCTGCGATACGGTCACGCGCATGTTTTTCAGCTGGATAGCCTCGCCGTTAAGCGCCAGCGTTGGGATCGAAGTCATGAATCATTCCCTTTATTCCATCCAGATTGTCACCGACCAGCATCACCGCCGCGGTATAGACGGCAGACGGCTGCGGGATATCCTTTACCAGTTCCAGCAGCGTGGTGGCCGTATCGCCGGTGCGGGTATCCGACGAAACGGAACCGTCTAACCCGCGGTTGTCGGTGAAAAGTACCGTAGGGATGCCAGCTAGCCACTGGCCACCTACCTACCACCGCGCCTGATGTGGATAAAAACAGACCAACGCAATAACAAGTGCATCCCAGATCTGGTGGTCCTCCGTTTTTACGTTTGTCCAGTCACCGCTAGTTTTTCAAGGCCACAAATTGTAATTGCATGATGTATAATGCTTGCAATAATTATCTTATAAAGGAAAATCTCCACATGGAATACATATTGATTGACACTATAAAATCTATTCTTCCTTTTGCGCTAATAATATTATTTGCCATAACTCCCATTGGGCGAAAAATAACATCTTCATTCATAAATACCTTTCTAGACAAGGGAATAAAAGAACCAGAAAAAATTACGATTAATGACGATGTAACTGCACCACCAAAAAACAGCGAGATTATTGAATTAATTAGAGAGGAAATAGTTAAGATCAGCGAAGATCAAAACGAGAATATAAAAATAGCAAAAGAAAAAATAAATCACGAAGTAAACAACCAAATATCATCTTATCTTGATGATAAAAATGAAAACATTAATTGTATTGTATCAGAGAGAATCGAAAGAGAAGTATCTGCCATTGCAGATAAATACCTAGAAAACTCAGAAACATTTGCTAAAATCAATGACCAATATAGGCTAAATCAAAAGAGACGTAATAATGAAAATTTAATGCGGCATCTTGACTCTGAATACTACTCATCTCAACGTACTAAACAACTGATGAGTAACTTATTTATCATGATAAATTTCATTTATTTCACTGGGCTTCTATTCTTTTTTATGAAAACAATGATTCTGACCTCTACGGAAATTACTGATAGTCAGATCCCAACGAAATTAGCAATATCAATTTCATTGGCCTATCTTGGATTTGGAGCATTTATTATTTACATGATAAAATTTTGCAATGCAAGAACATTAACAATTCTTAGTCTTAAAGAAGACATGTCAAAGAAAGATGATGTAATTGATATAGTAAAAGACATGATTTCCAAAGATATATCTGAGAATCATGTGGCAATTTTAAAACTAACAAATTCAAATTATTCTATGAGGGAACAAGCTACAAAACACCCATATGAATTGTTGCTTAATGGTATAAAGGATTCAAATATTGTACTAAAAAATGGTAAATTTGAACTATCAAAAAACAGTTCAAAGAATAATTAACCTCCTGAGTGCAGTCGGGATTGTATGGAGAAATATATGCTGCGCCTCGATTGTGTTCCCATCTCAACTTATTGCAAAGAGACTGGCGAAACCCCGGATGCCATCAACAAACGTGTGCAACGTGGAGTATGGCGTGAAGGGGTTCAGGTGCTAAAGGTCGACGGCGTTAAGGAAAGATGGATTGATCTTAGTGAGGTTGCAAAATGGGCACGACAGAATCGCCTAAGCTCCCGCGCGGCGTAACCATCAGGAAACACCGCAACGGCGAAACCATCAATATTACTTTCACTTATAAAGGGGTTAAATGCCGTGAGCCCCTTTCTAATCTGGACGTAACCCCTAAAAACATCAAATACGCCGAGCGTACACTCGGCGAAATCCACAACAAGATCGAAAGGGGAACATTTGTTTATGCGGAATACTTTCCCCGTTCTACCCGGTTAAAAATTTTCGGCAACGCTGCCGCAGGCAAAACGGTGAAGATGTACCTGGACGAGTATCTGGTGATATGCGAAACGAGGAAACTATCCCCTTCAACAATTGGTGGATATAAGAAATGCCGAAGCGCGCTGTCATCACTTCATATTTTTCCTGCAAGTGAGTTAACTCCAGCCACATTGAAGACATGGATCCAGAGCCAGAAAACAACATTGAAGACTATTCGAAACCAACTTTCCTTCCTACGCTCAGCTTTAGATGAAGCGGTGACGGATGGTGTGCTTCAGATTAACCCTGTATCACTGGTAACAGCCTCACGATACCAAAGTGATAAATCTGAGGCAGAAAGTAGTTATGTGGTTGATCCGCTATCACCAGCAGAAGTTGACGCTTTGCTCTCTGCTGCTGGCAATAAGCAGTGGGAGAATCTTTTCCGGTTCGCGATACAAACTGGGCTGCGTAGTTCCGAATTGTGTGCTCTTCGCTGGCGTGATATCGACTTTGTAGGGAAGACTGCGCACGTTCAAAATGCCAGTGTAGTTGGCGTCATCAAAGGAACAAAAACAAAAGCCGGTACGAGGAAAGTAGAACTGACTGAAGAGGCATTGGTAGCT
Organism: Citrobacter sp. KH_055_1; assembly: GCF_057838705.1. Classification (NCBI taxonomy): domain Bacteria; kingdom Pseudomonadati; phylum Pseudomonadota; class Gammaproteobacteria; order Enterobacterales; family Enterobacteriaceae; genus Citrobacter; species Citrobacter sp. KH_055_1. The sequence goes on along the minus strand of NZ_CM174473.1, from coordinate 1,132,369 downwards.
CTAGCCAGCCAGAAACTGTTCACTTTCATGAAAGATGAAACTATCTTCGAAGATCCAAAAAGTATTAAACCGTGGGCTAGTGCTGATGCGATAAGAAAAAAAGCATGGGTGCCAACTCTACGAAAAGCAGGCATCCGCTACCGAAATCCATATCAGACAAGGCATACATTCGCCACCAGCCATATCAGCCGTGGCGCCAACCTATTCTGGCTAGCAGCCCAAATGGGTCATAAAGGCTCTGAAATGCTATTCCGACACTATGGTCGCTACCTTAAAGAATATGATGGTAAAAGTTCTATCATGCAGTTGAATAATAACAGTAAATAACTAATAATCTCTGTCTGGGATATGGCAGAGATTAAAACATGGAAAACACTTCTGATATTATTTTATCTACTCTTACTGCATTAGGCACTATGGGTTCTGCTATCGCTGCATCTTATGCAGTCAAACAAACAATTAAACAAAGAAAAATCGCAATAACGCCTCAGTTAGTAATTAATAACATCCCGGTAAGAAGCAAGGAGATTTACGATAATTCATATCATTCATCCCCTGTTTCCATAGAATATTTTATGCAACACAAGCCTGAAATAATCAATGTTGGCTCAGGTGTTGCATTAAACACTACAATAACCGTAGAGTTCGATTTTCTTTCTAAAATGCTTTATTTTGCAGAAAATGAATTCAAACTTAATGGCAAGTATAATTTTCTATTTGAGGATTTAAGCGCTCCTCAAGAGTACAAGAAAAAATTCTTGCTAAACGGAATGGGTACAAGTCAGTTAAAGGAAGCAGAAACTACCTTCAGCCTTGGGTACATCCCACCACAAAACAACAATGATAATAAAGTAAGTATAAATTTATCAATGTTCTACATCGAAACACTAGTGAATGAATTGTTATTTTTAAACAAACTAAACAATAAAAAAATTGATGTTATTGACGGACCGTTATTTAAATTATCATATAATGACATAGATGGTAATGAGTATAAAATACATTATAAAAGCAAATTAAATATCTATGATACGAGAAAATCAACAAATAAAATAGCATTTGCAGGTATGTTAGAGTTTGAAGCAGACAAACATAGATGGACTCAAAGAAGATTACAAAGGATACGCAAAAGCTACGCAGATTTTATAAATGAACACGATTACAATAAAAACAAGTAGTTAAATTATTTCGGACGCTGGTTCAACTCCCGCCAGCCACCAAAATTCTCCATCGGTGATTACCAGAGTCATCCGATGAAGTCCTAAGAGCCCGCACGGCGCAAGCCCTGCGGGCTTTTTTGTGCCTGTTAATAAAAGAGTCTCCAACGAAAGTTACCATGTCGCCCTGTACTAAAAAACATATAATTCAATAAGTTAAGAAAGAATTGCCACTGTGACATATAGAAATGCAATGCCAGAAACACCAGCGAACACCATATCATTACGTCGCAAGGTATGGGCGGTAGCGTTTAAAATCCCCTGCCGATGATTGCAAAAGTATGCCTGGCTACTGGCGTGCGCTGGAGTAAAGCAGAAAACAGCTGAGCAACCCGTTAGGTCGGAACACCTATACCCATACTAAGGGAAAGAAACACAGCGCCGATATCTCAGATATCGGTATTCTACCCCCGATTATTCGCACCGTGAGAAAGCTTTTGAAGGTACAGAGAAAGGCTGGAATAAGACTAAAGAAGGTGCAACGGCTGTCGAGAAAAAAGTCAGCGAATTACCCTGCCGATATTCAATAATAAAAAACCGCTACGCGGTTTTTTATTATGATACGTTCTCACAGCAAATACAGAAACGCGTTGAAGGGAACCGGCTTGCTAAACAGATATCCCTGTCCCAGTTCGACGCCCATCTGCCGGAGTATCTCCTTTTGTTCTTCGGTTTCTATCCCTTCCGCCACCAACGGGATCCGCGCTACTTCGGAGAGGTGGACAATATTGCTGATAATGGAATCACTCACCCCACCTTTCCCCAGCGAATCAATGAACATTTTATCAACTTTCAAAAATCGCGGTGAGATGCGTTGTAGTGCCGCATAGTTTGCATACCCCGTCCCAAAGTCATCAAGTGCCAGCTCCGCTCTCGCCTCCTTCAGGCGTTTCAGCACACTTTCACGAATCAGATTCTGTTGCCGCTCGGTAATTTCTAACATTACGCCAATATCAAGCAAGTACATACGTTGAACAAAAGCAATGCAAGCGTCGGTAAATTGCGCATCTTCCAGTGAAAGCGGAGGAACGTTAATACCGATATGAAATGGCAGGTCACTTTGCTCTCTGAGACGTCGCATGTCGGCTTCTACTCGCGCCAACAGTTTGAGTGTCAATGGATTGATCAGGCCACTTTGTTCAGCCGCATGGATAAACTCGTTAGGAGGAATGATCCCCTGTATCGGATGATTCCAGCGAACAAGGACCTCGGCCCCAACAATTTTCCCGGCAACAAGATCGACAACAGGCTGATAAAAAGGAATAAACTCATCATTATTAATCGCTCGGCGCAGGATTTTTATAGGTGAAATCTTCTGCAACCTGCGTAAGTGAAAATAAAATAACAGAGACAACAGCATAAATAAAATGAGCAGATAGTGATTATTCCGCACATAATCTGTAATCCCTTCGCGTGAATTCGCCACGATCCAGAAAGGATAATTTTGCGAAGCCATCTGCAAAACAGGGTGACTTTCCGGTTGTAATATAAAGTGCACATCGATTTTTTCTTTACGCGCAAACTCCATCAGGATTTTATCAATAGCCGCTTTATATATTGCGACAGCCACTACCTGGCCCTGATACGGAAAATAGATCACGTACATATCCGTCATATGCCGATGAACCCGTTCTATCATTAACGAGTGCGTGGTTGCGCCCCGAGACATAATCCCCAATGGTTCTCGCCCGTCAAGAGAAGAGCAGCTCACTTCACCCTTCCTGATGATATTGACTGAGCGAATCTTCTCACCAGACGCCGTCAAACGGCTGAGCGTTCGTACCAGGTCGTCGGTGCAATTCTCTTTGACATGCGCACTGGCCAATATGGCCAGCGTTCTTACATCGTCAAAAATCGTGTCGATTTCTTCTACCAGGCTATTTATCGCGTGCTCTCTGCCAAGTTGCCTCTCTTTATTCCATTGCTGCCATGACGTCAGCACACCGGCCAGAAGAAAAAACAACACCAGCAAAATGGGTGTGATTTTCTTGGTTACAGACATTGTTAACTCGTGTTGTTGAATGTTGAGTAAAGCGCCGATACGGGCGCTTTTCTTGATGTTATTTTAAGGGGAAATAGCCAGACTACCTTTCAGCAGTCCGGCGGGTGTTGCTCAGCAAAGCCGACTCAGAAGTTCCACTTCACGCCGACCATCGCAGCGCTGTCGTTATATCCCTTGTCGCCAACCTGAACACCGACATTACCCCACAGATTCAGACGCGGGCTCACTTGTCCTTCCACGCCCACTTTGACCTCGGCGATATTTTTTGCGCCGTCCTGACGCACGTTCACGCCGTCCATCTGCGTACTAAAATCGTGTGAATTGTGCAGCCAGTTCACCTCGGCAAAGGGCTGGAACTCGCGTTCTTTCCCGTTATCCATCTGGTGATGGCTCTTAATCCAGGTTTTCACCCCCAGACGAGTCTGCACATTACCGTGCCCGTCGCCTTTGATGCGCGTACCGTTGCTTTCCCGGTGATCGTCCGCTTTCACGCCCATCCATATCGCCTGGGCCTGAGGCTGTATGTACCATTCGTTCAGCGTGCCCTGACTACCGGCGAATTCCCCCATTTTTTGGGCATAACCCATTTCCAGCGAGGCGGTGATCCCTTTCGATTTGTACGATTCGCCCTGTAGGTCATCGCCTTTAACATGGTTATCAAACCAGCTGTACTGCGCCCAGCTGTCCAGCCATACGCCGTTATGCGAGTCATCGTTGGCATACCACGTGGCATAAACGCCGCTGCTGTAGCCATTGACTGACCCTTTTGAACGGTAACCCGTACGCGAGGACTGGGTGCTGTTGTGATCGTTGCCGTAGCCCGCCATCACGCCAAGGTGCCAGCGATCGAGCCCGTTCTGGCTCCACTGTGCAATATCGCCCCCCAGCTGCATGACATAACGGTTGCTCTGGGTTTTCAACTGGCCGCTGCCGTCACGCCAGCGGTTGTGCCCACCGACATGACGCATCCACATACTGGTCACTTTCTGCTCGCCGGTTAAGGCATCGATATACTGTGTTTCGCCAAGACGATCGTGCAGGCGGGTGACGAACAGGGTGTTTGCCGCCGCCAGGTTGGCCGTGTAGCTGCCCCCTTCCGGACGCAGATCCTTATCGGGATCCGGGCCCGGGTTTGGCTCAGGATCGGGGTTAGTTTTACCGCTGGTCAGATACCAGTTACCGCTGTTTTCATCCTGCCCGCGTCCAAGGCTGTAGTCGTAGGCGCCAGCTACAATACGGCCAGCCTGAGTGAACTCACCGTTTGACTCACCGTCAACATGGATAACTTCAATACCGTCGATCGTCGCGGCCCCTTGCCCACCGGCGTTGGTAACACTGACAGAAGTGGTACCACTGGTGTCACCTTTCACCACCAGCTTATCGGTTACGGAATTGTCATCCCCCAGTGCGGTGTTTAAGGAAAGATGACCGTCATTACCGGTGTAATTACCATTAACCACCAGCAGATTACCGGCCTGCTGACCATCGACACCTGTGGCAAGCATGCCGCTGTTAACAAGGTCGCCCCCCACCGTAAACAGCAGATTATCGCCGGTTCCGGACCCCACCTGCAGCACACCGGCGTTATCGACATTGCCCGCAACGCCGCCAAACCCGGACAACATCCCTTGTTCAGCAATGTTGACCTGCGTGCTGGCAAGCGTAACGGGAGCGCTTTCACTGCCCAGCTGTAGGCCACCTTGCTCAATATCCGTTTGCCCCTTCCAGGCGGCGTTGTCACCCACGGTAATGGTTCCAGCCCCCTGCTTGGTCACGCTGCCGCTGCCATAAACGTCGTTATCAAGCTGCCAGTCCGTGTTGCTGTTCAGCACCAGAGAGCCCATATTGTTCACCTCTGCACTACCGAGATTCTCTGCGCTGAAAGCCGTAAGTTGAGAATCCGCATCAATGGAAAACTGACCGGTAAAACTGCTGTTATTCCCCACCAATGCGACATCACTTTCAGTGAGTTCAACCCGTCCGGCATCGCTGATGCTATTGTAAAGGACGCCAGCCGCTTTACTCATCGTCAGCGTTCCCGCCGCCACAATATCACCAGTACCAAGACCCAGCGTGGTGTTCATCAGCACGCGCGCGCCGTCTGCGATGGTGGTTTTTGCCGTTAAGGTGCTGTTTTCGCCGGTGATGCTCAGCGTGTCACCGATGATGTTCAGTTCACCGCTGCCGGTCAACACTCCGTCGGCGTTTCCCCCGTGTTCCAGAGTCAGGCTGCCGCCGTTAATGTTCAGTAAAGAGTCAGCGGCTGCCGTTAGCTTACCGAGGGTCTGGCTGTGGCCATTCATATCAAAACCGGTATCGGCGGCCAGACGCAGTTCACTGGTCTGCCCCAAAACGTTATCGTTGTTCATCAGCAGGTTACCACTACGCACATCGGTAATGCCGGTGTAATCGTTATCCAGATTCGACAGCGATACCGTCTGGCCTTTCTGGCTGTCAAACGCCAGATCGCCACTACCGGTGATACGAGCGCTCAGATCCGCGGCATTGCCGGTTTTACCGTTCGCATCCAGGATCAGCGCATTGTCTCCGGACGCCAGCAGTTCCACCTGCGTCAGACCGTAACTAATGTACAGGCCGTCATCCCCCTCACCTCCGGTGAGACGATAATCGTAGGTTCCGTTCGCAACGATCTCACCGCTTTGACTGATACCGGCTTCCACTCCATCGCTGATGATATTGCCCTCGCTGTCCGTCAGCGTCAGGTTGCCCGCTCCGCCGGTGACCGGGGTATCTGAGGTGGCCAGTTGGATCAGCGACTGCGCGTCATCCTGCTCAAGCAGTGACAGCGTGGTATCAGCCAGCGGACGATCGTTTCCAACGGTGCCGGTATCGACCTGCACGGTGCCGCGTCCGGAGAGATCCATCGCGCCGGCATGAATCGTCCCGGCAGCACTGCTCTGCCCCGGCGTCACGCCGTCAAAACTGACGGTACCGCCGTTGAACGCCAGGCCGCCGATATTCTGCTCACCGGATCCCACCTGCGTCACGTTGCCCGTACCCACCTTTAATGTTGCCTGGCTCAGCGCCTGAGTATTCAGCCCTGCCAGTTCAAAGGTGCTGTTAGTCAGTGCCAGCGTACCGTTGAATCCGTCTGCCGCATTATTGCGGGTGAAATCAAACGCATTACCGTTGGCATCCACAGCAACGGTTCCCGTCCCCGCCAGGTGGCTGTTAAAAGACAGCGCATCACTGGATTTCAGCGACAGGGTGCTGCTCGCATCGAGGGTGTAGCCCGTTCCCGCCGCATCATTTTGATTATCACCCAGCGCGAAATCGACGTTATCAACGGTAAATACCGAACCGGCAGTGAGATCGATATGCTCCATACCGGTGATGGCATCGGCACGATTGAGGGTGTACTGCGCGTTTTGCAGCTGAAGCGTATCGTCGCCAGCACCACCGTTGAGACGGGTAAACAGCGAGGTTTCTGTCTCTTTAACATCTTTAAGTACGTACAGATCGTTACCACTACCGGTCGTCACATCCGTCGCGGTGCTGCCTGACTCCAGCGTAACGGTGTTATCACCGCTCATCAGGTTTACCTGCCCGACGATGCTTGCACCGGCAGCGTTAGTAAAGGAGATACCGGCCCCCGAAAGCATTTCCATCGCTTTTTGCGACGCATCCAGCGCCTTAATCACGCCTTTGTTGATGAACGTTTCCAGAGAACCGTTATCGACGTTCACCACGGCGTGGCTGGTTGACTTCGAGGTCAGCTCGCCAGATTGCTCAACATTTTTGGTCGAGCCTCCGACAATCAACGCTTCACCACCGTTAGCGTCGAGCACGTTAACGCTGACGCCCGTTTGCAGATCGGTTGACGCATGGGTGACGATCCCTTTGCCTGCGGCCTGTTCGACATTGATAACCAGGTCGCGCGAGTCAGACATATCCAGCGTTTGACTGGTTTCGCTACCATCAATATTTTCAAACAGGATCCCCGTACCGCTGCCCGTGACGGTAATCGTACCGGAGTTGGTCTGCGCCAGGGATGCGCCAGTATGAATACCAATGCCATTCCCCACGCTGATGGTGGTCTCTTTTAACTGGATACCCGCAATATTGGCGACGTTTTCGATGGCGCTCCCTTTACCGGCGCTGTCCATCGTAATCGTGGCACCCTCAACGACGAGCCCTTTCGCCCCGCTGGCCAGCAAGATGCCGTGTGCATCTCCCGATGCTTTGGTTTCTCCTGAACCCGTCAGACTCAATGACGCATCATTGCCAACAAGATAGGCTGCGGTGCCGTCCGTCGCGGTAACCGTGGCATTGTTATTCACCACCGAATCCGCGCCTTCAATGCTGACCGCAACACCATCGACCTTAATATCACCGTCGTTGTTCAACGTGCCGCCGGAAACCAGCACGCCGGTGCTGCCCGCCTGGTCAAAGTCGATGCTACCTTTGTGGTTGAGCGTACCGCCATTACGAGCGATATAACCAAAGGCACCATCCGCCGTATTGCTGGTATTCAGCGTGGCGTAACTGGTGAGCGTCGAATCCCCTTTCTGACTTTCATCGACATTCCCGGACAGATCATAGTAATTACCGTCAACAATCCCGGCGGTGGTGTCTTTCCCGGACAGTTTAACGATCACCGCATCCTGGGTAATCACGCCATCCGCGCCACCTTCAACACGAATACCGGTCGCACCGTCCCCGGTGATGCTCAGCGACTGCGAACCGGAATCAAAATGGCTCCCCGTCCCCGTCACCTGCAGAATGGTGCTGTCTTCTCCAGAGGCCGTCATTGTCGTACCAGGCGATCCGCTGCCATCGAAGGTTGCGCCGCCTTCTATACGATATAACGTCGAGCCTTCCGTCGAAACATTCTGCGTGTTGGTAGAGGACGCATTGACTTTCGAACCTTCACCATAAACAAAATAGCCAATCTGGTTCTTGCCACTGTTAAACGATACGTTGCCCGTATCAGTAATATCGATCGTCCCACCGTCACGAACATGCAGCCCAATGGCGTTATCTGCAGCAAGGTTCACACTCCCGCTCATCGTGAGTCGAGACCCTGCCCCTTCAACCCAGGCGCCCATATTTTTTAAGGTATTGTCCGTTGAGCTACCGTTGGTGATGTTGATGATGCCAGAGTGAAGGGCCTCGCTTCCGCCCTGCAGTTCAATACCGCTGGCGCTGTACCCGTTGAGGTTGATCGTGCCGCTGTTTACCAACCCTTTCGCACCGTTAATCCCCATCAAACCGGTATTTTGCGCAGAGCCGGTGCCATTGATGTCAATGACGCCCTCCTGGTTAACCTTGATTGCCGTAGGGGACGCACTACCGTTGGCCTGAATGGCAACCGCATTCTCGACTTTTTCACCGAGGGTGATATTACCGGTGTTATTGATGGTTCCACTCTTCACATACATGCCGATGGCAGGAAGCGTGACCTGAACGTCGCTGGTTGCTTCATCTTTTACCGCTTGCGCAGTACGTCCGATGTACAGCGTCCCGTTATTGGTCGCAACAGCATTACGCTGAACAAATACGCCGTAGGTATAGACGCTATCGGAAGATTTCGCTGGCTCGCCTCCGGTGGCAATGTTCATCACCCCGTTATTAATAAACGTTGCCGTGTCATTCGTCAGCACGCCATAGGCGTTATAGATGTCCTGGTGCGAAGCGAGGTTGATGACGCCATCATTCTGTGCCTTCGTCGTCCCGGTCGCGAGGATGCCGGTATGGGCGCCAACCCAGGCATTTTTCACATCACGACTAGTACCTGCATCGATAATCCCGTTGTTATTGACGATACTGTCACGCGCAGAAACGACATAATCACCACCGGACGCGCCAGCAGCAACACCAAGAGTACCGTTATTGTTCAATGTCGCGCCATCGGTCAACGTCACCACGGAAGTGTCGCTGAACACCGCCTGAATATTGGCATCAGCAGAGATATTGACGACAGAATGCGCACCGGAAGCTTTAATAAAACTATTCACATCCCGGTTTGCAGCCTGCAGGGCCGCGTCGCCATCCGGGATATTGGTATCGAAGTGAATATTTTTCTGTTCCGTGGTATAGGCTTTATGAAGTTCAACCTCATAGTCAGCAGGCGAAATCTGTCCAGACTCTACGGCTTTCACTAAAGCGTCATTGTAGCTTTTTAAATCATCAAGATTGTTGACTGTATAGTCGCCCAGCGCGCTGGAGAAGGTGCCATTATAGGTTGCAGTGTCAAAGTTATAATCTTTGCCGACATTGTTCGCGACATTGCCCACGCTACCGCTTTGCACGATGGTTTTGCTATTGTAATTCAGTACGGCGTCTTTTGTGTCGCTGCCGCCGGTCTCGACATTATAAATCCCAGAGACCTTAGTGACGGCATTGAAAGTATTTGCTGGATTTGTGGCCCAGTCGTTTCCCGTTGAACCGACATTGACATCAAGTACACCACCGGACGTTACCGTCGCCAGCTTCATATTCACATACTGCCCATCACCGACGGCAACCCCCAAATACGTCGTCAGATCTCCAACACTATTAGAGGCAAAATTATTACTGTCATACACCTGGAGTGTACGCGAAGCCCCGGTGATCGGATCAACATATTGAATGCTATGGGTACGGCCCCCTAACGTCGTCTGCGTCAGGTTTATATTTTCACTACCTGATGATATATAACCATTATCCATCGCCTGCTGAATGGTCATCGTCTTAAAACCCGACACTCCCGGGTTAATACTGCCATAGCCTTTAGTACCGGTGATAATATTCATTGTATCGCCGTCACTAACAACAAGCTGCCCTACGCCATTCGCATTAGTCGATGGCAAATAATCTGGTAATGTATAGTCAGCCGCAAATGCATATATAGACTGTGTAGCCAACATAGCGCCAATTACACCTAGCGCTATCCGTGAGATAGTAAATTGATGAGTATTAGATGCAACACAGCCTTCGCTATCGGTTTCTACTGAAACCCCGCAACGTTTCGCCAGTTCAGAAACAACAACAGCGCACGAGCGCGACACGCTCCATACTACTTTATAAACTTTGTTCATAAATACCTTTCCGAATAATTCCACGAAAAGCCATTACAGGCAAAATTCGTGGTCACATAGCATGTAGTGAACTCAGGAACACACAGCAGGTTGATACCCCTTCGCTGGGAGCTTTCCCGCTGAAACACTGAGCAACCTGTACGAAAGGCATAGTATTACCGGAACAGCGAATCATCCATTTATATCGAAAACACAATGATTTATAGATGATTTAACTAAAAATTTTAAATTTATAGATTCAAAGAGCTGAACCACTACAAATACACGCCGGAATTTGTTAATGAGTTGGGTTGGAAATGTAATAAACCACACCCAATTCCGCCACAGCTAACAAACATTTCAAATTAATTAAAACGCATAAGATATTTATTCTACTAACACACCAAATTAGCTCACTTTCATATATTTAAAAAATAATACATTCATATGGGATTATTCCTATAATGTAAATTTCCGAATAAAGAAATGCAACTCATTCGAATTACGCAAATTATACTTGCGAGCAATAGAAATGGTGGTCGCCTGAAAAAACTTTACCTCGCGATTAGCGAGCTTAGCAGCATCATTAATGGTAGTGGTTAACTGCAACAAATGAAAGACATCCAGTTCCCTACGAGTTAATGTATTAAGGCGCTTGATGCCATGCAGTTTTTCGATTATTTTAGCCGAATAATTTTTTCTCCCTTTATTTATACAAAAGCGCCATTTGTTAAAATCATCGGTCATTTCTAAATCAACTAATGACCCAAGCACTCGGGAGATCCACAATCCACGCGAGATAATAATGACACGAACATCATCACAATTGGACTCAATTGCGCGGGATAGTTCATCAAGTGAAGAAAAGGTGTCAACGTCGCAGAAACACAATGTCTTATCCAGATAGCGCGTTTCCATTAACGACTCTATAGAACAACGCAGGTAAGCATCATGAGTCAGAACGATGTAATTACGATTCGGCAAAAGCGATAACTCCTGTTATAGATTCAGACACTCTGGATATCGGTTCAGGAAACGGCATAGCAGATGAGATATCTCAGGGGTAAAGGCCTATCTGAAAATAGCGGCCCTATTATAGTCTCATCCGAAAAAGTCAGATATTTATATTGAAAATGAGTGCATTTATAGATTTTTATACCTAAAATATCTTTTTCAATGCGATAATAAAACTTAAAAAATGACAAAACCGACCTTTTAACAGCCCGTGATCCTGTAGTGAAGAAGAAACGCCACTATGGTTTATAATTAAGTGATGCTCTGTTAATGATTAAAAAAATGAAATATTTAATTAACAATGAAGTTACATTTAGAAGCGATGATGGAGTTTTGACGAGTGTGGCCGTGCCTGACAACTCACTCACACTGTCGATAACAGCAAACCGGATCTTCACCTATCTGTTAGAGCAGGAAGGGAAAGTTGTATCAAGAGAAGAGATGTTCACGCATGTCTGGGAGAAAAATGGCCTGCAGGCATCGAACAATTCGTTGAGCCAGTATATTTCCTTAATTCGTAAAGGATTACAGGAACTCGGCTGTGAACACGAGATCATTCAAACAGTACCACGAGTCGGTTTTTTCATTGCCGAAGGGCTGGTGACTTCCGTGGAAGCACCGCCTTCAACGACCGCAGTGTCTCCAGCCCCCCCTAAAACGACCTCTACCCTTTCAAAGCGAGTAAAAATGACGTTGCTGGCAGCAGGGGGAATCTCACTGTTCATGCTCGTTTTTCCGATAAATACTCTCTTTAGCAGCACAGAGAAACATCTTCCCGCCGCGCATCTGCATAAGATTGGCAACATCGATCAATGTCCGGTTTACACCCTTTCTGAAGGCTCACAGGATGTGGCACCGGCGAAACTTGAGCAAGCACGCAAACTCGCAGAATTACACCTGAAATGCCTGACCGGTGCATCGTTTATTTTTCAACCGGACGGTTTATATATTTACGGTGAAAAAGGCCGCGTATTTTTATCCCGCTGTACTTTCAGTAATGCCGAAAAAACAAAGTTTGCTGGATGCAAGGACCTCTATATCCATGAATACTAAAACCAAATCGAGACTGTTGCTTGTGGGGTCCGCCGCTCTGGTGGCCACCAGCGCCTTGTTAAGTATGAATGGAATGACGCTCATCCCGGTACACCAGGGACTCAGCGTACATTGCGTCTCGACGTTCTCATTACCTGAACTGCCTGCCGGTGGGAAATACGACGGTAGCCTGATGGTTCAGTTGCTGAAAAATAACGCGGGAGTCATCGAATTCGCCGGTATTGTTACCACCGAGCCAAAAGCAGACAACCGTCCAGGGCTACGACTTATTTTGCAACGTTCGGTGAGTTTTAATTATCAGAACGGAGGTAACGGCACTGTATTTTTGAAAGATCTGAAACTGAGCAAACACAGTCTGGATAACATGCCTGATGAGATGTTTATCCGGAATATTTATGATCCGTATACACCCGAGAAACGGGCGCAAATATCCAGCATTAACAATGCTTACCTGTTAGGGAATGCCTTTTCACCCACGAACATCTGTGTCAGCCAATCGGAATAAAAATCCAACGCCGCTGTTTGTTGATGAAGGCAGCAATAAATACGCACTCATTGCCGCCAGCATCTCGTTTATTTTGCTACAGGATAATTGCGGTTAATCCATGCATGGTCATCTTCCCAGGTGAACACCCATTGACGCACCGGACCGGCCATCACGTTCAGGTAGTAACTGTCATAGCCTGCCAGGGTGGCCACCGGATGATAGCCCTTCGGCACCATCACCACATCGCGGTTGTAGACTGCCATACACTCATCGAGCGTCCGGTCGTCGGTATACACCCGCTGCATGCAGAACCCCTGCTCCGGGTTGAGGCGATGGTAGTACGTCTCCTCAAGATAGGTTTCCTGTGGGGGATTGTCGGTATCGTGCTTATGGCTCGGGTACGAACTGGTGCATCCCTCATGGGTCCAGACCTCGACCACCAGCAGGCTGTCGGCAGGTTTGTCTTGCGGCAGAATGTTATGCACATAGCGCTGGTTATTTCCCTTGCCGCGCGCTTCACCGTCGATATCCTGCGGGGCGATCAGTCGTGTCGGGTACGTACCCTTCCCCGGTGCAGCGCACACCGCCAGCTCAAGCGTCGTCAGCGCGGTGACCTGCACAGCCTCCTGAGAGGTCACGTAAACCGCCCACGGCTTGATGCGCTCAAAGGGACTCATGCGCTCGCCGATGTCGGTAAACGTTGCCCCTGGCGTGCTGATGGTCGCGCGTCCAGCTACCAGCACCAGACAACGTTCTTCGCTGACGGCGGGCAGCGTCAACTGCTGCCCCTCCGCCAGTTCATACGCCTCAAAGCCCACATATCCCCAGCCCGCCCCTTCCGGCGTCACCGACTGGGTACGCCCTTGCACGTTCGGCGGCTGCCAGGGTGATAATAAACGTGACATGTCGCCTCCTCAGATAAGCCCGGCATCCCGCGCCAGACGGCTAAGATTGTTATAGCCCAGACGTGCATAGGTCAGCGGATGCGCAATAGCCGGATCCTGCTCTGCCTCCACCACCAGCCAACCCTGATACTGATTTGCCTTTAGCAGCGCCATTATTGGCGGGTAGTCCACGCAACCGTCGCCTGGCACGGTGAAGACGCCGCTCAGGACCGCGTCGAGGAAGCTGGTTTTACGGTTTTTCACGTCGGCTAGCACGTCGGCCCGCACATCTTTGCAGTGAACATGATTAATACGTGATGCCCAGCGCTGCGCCACCGCCAGCGGGTCTGCACCGGCAAATGTCAGATGGCCGGTATCCAGCAGCAATCCCACCTCATTGCCAGTATGCGTCATCAGATTATCCACGTCCTCAGCGGACTCAATCACTGTCCCCATATGGTGATGATAGGCAATCTGTACGCCCTGCTGCTGGGTATAGCGGGCAAACTCGGTCAGCTTCTCGCCGTATTCCTGCCAGCGCTCCTGCGGGAATCGCGGACGCAGATGAACCGGCGTCTGCTGCTCGCCATGAATACAGCCGCTCACTTCAGCGAACACCAGCACCTTCGCACCCAGCTCACGTAGCAGCGTCAGGTGTGACTGCACGGCGGCAATTTCCTCCTCCACGCTGCGCTCCAGCAGGCGACCGGAATACCAGCCGGAAACCAGCTGCAGATCGTGGCGTTGCAGGATCGGCCCCAGCAAGCGCGCTTCACGCGGGAATTTATTACCCAGCTCGAACCCGGCAAACCCGGCCTCTTTGCCTTCGCTCAGACAGGTATCAAGCGAAGTCTCAGCGCCAAGTGAAGGAAGATCGTCGTTGGTCCATGTCAGTGGATTAATGCCTAATTGTACCGTCATTCTCTTCTCCTGAATTATGCGTGTCCGCGCTCGCGCCACCAGGCGATAAGCTGCAGGTAGTTGTCCCGAATACGCGCCACTAGCTGCGCATCGTCGATATCGTGTTTCAGCCAGGCGCGGGAGGCATCGCCAAATAATGTCCGTCCCACGGCAAACCCTTTCACCAGCGCCTGACCCGCAGCGGCTTTGAAATCAGCACGGAGCTGATCGGCCGGCGCATCAAGCCCTAAAATGACTACCCCACGGCAGTGTGGATCGCGACGTGCAATGATCTCGCTTAGCGCCGTCCAGCCCGCAGAAGAGAGCGGCGGTAGCTTCCACCAGTCGGGGTAAATCCCCAGGTTATAAAAGCGGGAAATGGCGCGCAGATAGAGCTCATCGCTGCGTGGCATGCTGGCGGGCAGGATCACTTCCAGCAGCAGTTCATGCCCGGACTGGCAGCACGCGTGGTACACCTCCGCGACTTTTTGCTCCTGCTCCAGACGCAGGGCGTGAGCATCTTCCGGATGGAAAAAGACCAGGCATTTCACCACGTGTTCCTGCGGCCAACTGATCAGCTGCGTGCCGATATTGCCGTGCTCCATCTCCAGCGGACGCGAGCCCGGCAGTTCGATGGGGCGGCCTATCCACCACCCTTCACCGGTGATGGCATTCAGCGCATCCTGACCAAACGTGCCGTCGCACAACAGCCCGGCTTTGCCATCCAGCCCGGCGCAACTCGCCGCTTCCCGGCTGGCCTGTAAGATCAGCTGTTTTAGCGCCGGGATGCGTTTTAGCGAAGCGCCACACTGCAAGGCCATCTCTTCAAGCTGGCTGCGGTGATCGAAGGCCATCACGCACAGTTCCGGCCATTCCCGACGACGCGTGGTGACGCGGTGCAGATGGTTAAGACGCGGGTCGATATCCGGGCGTGGCACCGTGTCAGCCCGAGATAAATAATCATCCAGCTCCAGTTTGCTCGGCATGGCCGGGGCGCAACCGTGGCGCGATACCACCAGTGCGCCGCAGGCGTTAGCATAGCGACAGGCCTGCTCCCAGCCTTCATCGTTAAGGTAGCCACGCAGCAGGCCGGACATAAACGCATCGCCCGCGCCCAGCACATTGAGCACCTCCACGCGTACGCCGGTCACCGTCAGACCGTCATCCAGTCGCGGTGGAATGGCGTCGGTGTATACCGAACAGCCGAGCGCCCCACGTTTGCAGACCAGCGTCGCCTTACTCACTGCCCGCACCTGAGCCAGCGCCTGCAGCGTATCGGTGCTGCCACCGGCAATATGAAACTCCTCCTCGGTACCGACAATCACATCAAAAAGATGCAGTACGTCCTGCAACTGACGCGTTACCTGCTCGGCGGCAATAAAACGGGTTTCGCCGTCGCCTAATGAGGTCAGCCCCCATAGCACCGGGCGATAGTCGATATCCAGTGCCGTACGCACACCGTGACGGCGGGCATATTCGAGCGCGGTCAGCACCGCGTCGCGGGTTTGCGGGTGAGAAAGATGGGTCCCGGTGATGGCCAGACAGCGGGCAGACGCGATGTACTGTTCATCCACATCGCTGGCGACAATCGCCATATCCGCGCAGTTGTCACGGTAAAAAATGAGAGGAAAGGTGTCCCGGTCTTTAATGCCGAGTAGTACCAGCGCCGTCAGGCGTTCTTTATCCGTTATCAGGTGGCTGGTATCGCATCCTACCTGGTGTAATTCTTCGCGCAGAAAACGGCCCATATGCTCGTCACCCACGCGCGCCAGCATTGACGAGCGCAGCCCCTGGCGCGCCGTGCCGTAAGCCACATTACCTGACGAGCCGCCAAGGTATTTAGCAAAACTGGAAACATCCTCCAGACGCGCACCAATCTGCTGACTGTAGAGGTCAACCGCCACGCGGCCCATGCATATCACATCAAACTGCTTTTCCACGTTGATACCTCTTCAGACAATATCGTTCACGTTCAGCCAGCGGCCTTCCCGGTGTGAGAGCGCAATGGCGTCCAGCACGCGCGACACCTTCCAGCCCTCTTCGAAGTCCGGCCACATCGGCACATCGGCGGCGATGCCGTCGACCAGATCACGCACTTCCACCGTTTTCTGGTCGTTAAAGCCGATACCGTGCCCCGCCCCCAGGCAAAATGCGGCATAGTCCGGATGCGCAGGCCCCACCAGCAGCGTACGAAATCCCTGGCGATTCACCGGATCGTCATGCAGATAGAGCTTCAGTTCCGCCATACGCTCCTGGGTAAAACTGATGGTCCCTTTGGTCCCGGTTATCACATACGAAAGTCCCATTTTGCGCCCGCAGGCGACGCGAGAAGTTTCAATCACGCCCTGTGCACCGCCCGCAAAACGCACCATCGCGTGCGCCTGATCTTCGTTTTCCACCGCCACCTTTTGCGATGAACCGGCCTGCGCCGGGCGTTCCGGCACCACAATCTTCAAATCACCGCAGACCTGTTGAATATCACCGACCAGATACTGGGCCATGTTGACGATATGCGCAGCCAGATCGCCGAGCGCTCCCAGCCCTGCGGTCTCTTTAAAACAGTGCCAGTGAATGGGCGAAAGTGGGTCTGCCATATAGTCTTCGTTGTGGGTGCCGTAGAAGTGGATCACCTCGCCAATCTCACCGCGCTCGACGATCTCTTTCGCCAGCTTCGCCGTCGGGTTTTTCATGTAATTAAACCCCACCAGCGTTTTCACCCCGGCCCGCTTCGCCGCTTCAACCATCTCGTGAGCGTCACGCGCATTGAGCGCCAGCGGCTTTTCCGAGTAGACGTGCTTGCCGTGGCGAATCGCCTCCAGCGCCATCTCTTTGTGCAAATGATTGGGTGAACAAATATCCACTACATCAATGGCCGGGTCGGCCACCAGCGCGCGCCAGTCCCCGGTTGAACGGTTAAAGCCAAACGCCTGCGCCCGCTGCGCCGCCAGCTCCGGCGTAACTTCGGCGACCATTTCGCGCACCAGCTTGCCGCGCAAGTTGAACACCGTCGGCGCCTGGGCATAGGCAATGGCGTGCGCCCTGCCGATATACCCGGTGCCAATCAATCCAATGCGTACCTCTTTCATTATTTATCCCTCACAATGCGCCGCGACGGCTCTTGGCATAGGTGTCGAACGCCACCGCCAGAACGATAATTAACCCGGTAATAATTTGCTGGTAGTAAGCCGAGACGTTCATCAGGACCAGGCCGTTAATCAGAATACCCATGATGATTGAGCCGATAATGGTGCCGCCGATCCGCCCGTATCCGCCCATTAACGACGTTCCGCCGATCACCACCGAGGCGATAACGCGCAGCTCAAACGAGATCCCGGCCACCGCCTCCGCGCTGCCCAGACGCGCGCTGAGAATGAAGCCCGCCAGCCCGGCAAGACAGCCAATCAGCACATACACGCTCACCAGTACCCGTTTGACGTTGACCCCCGCCAGACGCGCCGCTTCCGGGTTGCCGCCAATGGCGTACACAAAGCGACCCCAGCGGGTTTTATGCAGCGCCAGATAGCCGCCGATAGCCACCAGCGCGAAGATCCAGATAGGAATGGAAATGCCGAGCAGCTCGCCGCGTCCCCACCAGCGGTAACCCGCATCGAAACCGGCGATCGGCGCACCGTCGTTTACCACCAGCGTCAGGCCGCGCCAGATGGTCATCCCACCGAGGGTGACGATAAACGGCGGCAGGCGCAGGCGAGTCACGCCGAGTCCGTGCAGAAAACCAATCGCGGTGCCCATCGCAAGGCAAATCCCCAGCCCAACCAGCCAGCTCAGGCCGCCCCAGGCGTTCGGGTCAACGGTGGTAAAGTTGTCGCCCTTAATCACATACGCGGCGGTCATGGCGCAGACCGCGAGAATGGACCCCACCGACAGGTCGATCCCGGCGGTCAGAATGACAAAGGTCATCCCTACGGCCATGATCCCGTAGATCGACACTTCGGTCAGAATGTTGAAAATATTACGTTCAGAGAGAAAATTGCTGTTCTGCAACTGGAAGAAAATCAGCAGCAGGATCATAAAAATCAGCACGCCGAAGCGCTCAAAAAAGGCGATGGGATCGAGGCGTCCGGCACGTTTACCCGGAACCTGCGTTTTAGAAATCATCTGCGTCATGAGAAACTCCGTTATGCCGCGTTCAGGGCGTTGTGGTTGATGGCCATCATCGTCATCAGCCGCTCGTCGTTGGCGTCATCGCCGTGGATCTCGCCGGTCACACGACCTTCACTCAGGGTGATTATCCGGTCGGAAACCGCCATTACTTCAGGCAGATCGGAGGAGATAACAATCACCGCCACGCCCTTTTTCGCCATTTCAAACAGCACCTGATGCACCTCTGATTTAGTGCCGACATCAATGCCACGCGTCGGCTCATCAACGATCAGTACGCGGGGATTGAGCGCCATGCAGCGCGCCAGAATCACTTTTTGCTGGTTGCCACCGGAGAGCTTGCGCACTTCCTGGGCGCTATTGACCATTTTGATCTGCAGCGCCTGGCGATAAGCCTCAATCAGCGCATCCTCTTTGCGGGTGTTGACGAACCAGCGCCAATGCAACAGAGAAGAGAGGCTGGAGAGCGACAGGTTGTCGCGAATCGACAACCCCAGCACCGCGCCCTCTTTTTTGCGATCTTCAGGGACCATCGCCACGCCCTGATCCAGGGCATACAGCGGATCGCGCGGCAGGTACGGCACACCATCCAGTTCAAAGGTGCCAGAGGTAAAGGCGTCGGCACCAAACAGACAGCGCGCGACTTCAGTGCGCCCGGCGCCCACCAGCCCGGCAATGCCTAACACTTCTCCGGCATGGACGTGAAAGCTGATGTCATGCAGCGCAATGCCGTGCGGATCCAGCGGCGGTTTTACGCGGCTTAGTCCCTTGATCGCCAGGCGGACAGGTTTGTCCTGATGATGGGTTTCACTCGGCGGGCGACGATTAAACGCCACGTCACGCCCAACCATCAGGCGGATCAGCTGTTCTACCGTGGTCTGGGCAACCTCGCCGCTGCCGGTAAAGCGGCCATCCTGGAAAACGGTAAACCGATCGCAGAGTTGGAACACTTCGTGTAGACGGTGGGTGACATAAATAATGCTCACACCGCGGCTTTTAAGCTCCCGCACCACCCGATGCAGGCTTTCCACTTCGCTGTCGCTCAGTGCGGCAGAAGGCTCATCCATGATGATTAGCTTCGCATTGAGGGTCAGCGCACGGGCAATTTCCACCATTTGTTGTTGTGCCACGCTCAGGCGGGCCACTGCGGTGGTTGGCGCCACGTTCAACTGCAGATAATCCAGAATCACCTGCGCTTCCTGATTCACCGCCTTTTCATCAACAATCAGATTGCGTTTGCGCGGTTCACGTCCGAGGAACATATTCTCGGCGACGGTCATATTCGGCAGCAGGTTAAATTCCTGATAGATAGTGATAATGCCCTTGTTCTGCCGCTCAACGGGGGAATCATCCACCGGCAACGTTTCACCGTTGAACCAGATATCACCGCGAGTTTGCGGCTGCGCGCCCGCCAGCGCCTTCAGCAAGGTCGATTTTCCTGCGCCGTTTTCACCCAGCAGCGCGTGAATCTCACCTGCCCCAACGGTCAATTGCGCGCTGCTCAGCGCCCAGACACCGGAAAAACTTTTTGCCAGGTCGGTCACATTCAGTAAGGGTTGCGACATCAGCCTGCTCCTCCTTTAGAGTGAGCCGCCGTAACGGCGGCTCCAGATATACACAAAATCATTCAAGTTGCATCAAGGCGGCAAGTCTGAGAATCCCCAGGAGCTTACTCAAGTAAGTGACTGGGGTGAGCAGATGCAGCCAACACAGAGGCAGCTTGAAGGATGACGTGTATAAATTAGTTACCGGCCTCGTTAATACGCTCAGCCTGCTGCAGGGTCTCTTTGGTGATAAGCGTTGGCGGATAGTCCGCGCCGGTGATCGGCTTCTTCTCACGCACGTTGGCGACCAGTTGGCTCATCGCCGTGGTGACCGCAAAGCCAGGACGCTGATCCGCCGTCACCGCCATCCAGCCATCACGCACACGCGCCAGCGCTTCCGGCACCGCATCGAAGCCCGTTACCAGCACTTCACCGGGTTTCATCCCCTGGGCTTGCAGCGCTTCAATGGCCCCCAGCGCCATGTCGTCGTTAGCGGAGAGGATCACCTGCGGACGTTTCGGCAACGAAGGCAGTACGCTCTCAACAATGCGCATCCCTTCAGAACGCATCCAGTTACCCGTCTGATCGGCGACGATTTTGTACTTTTCGCCACCCGCTTTCAGGCTGTCGCGAATACCCTTGGTCCGTTCAATGTTGGAAGACGATCCCGGCTGGCCGGTGAGCAGAATAATGTCCGCCCCTTCAGGGAATTTGGTTTTCACAAAGTCGCCAATCACCTGGCCACCTTTGTAGTTGTTGGCACCGAAGTGCGGCACTTTCTTCTGGCTGTCAACGGAGCGGTCAAGCGTGACAACCGGCAGTTTTGCATCCTGGATTTCATCTACCGCGCTGGAGACGGCGTTAACATCATTGGGGGAGACGATAAATCCCTGCGCCCCACGGGTGATGGCGTTTTCCAGGTCAGCGACCTGCTTCGGCGAGCTACCCTGCCCGTCAAGAACCTGTAGATTTACTCCCATCT
Organism: Citrobacter sp. KH_055_1; assembly: GCF_057838705.1. NCBI lineage: Bacteria > Pseudomonadati > Pseudomonadota > Gammaproteobacteria > Enterobacterales > Enterobacteriaceae > Citrobacter > Citrobacter sp. KH_055_1. The sequence goes on along the minus strand of NZ_CM174473.1, from coordinate 1,111,148 downwards.
CTTTTGCGGCTTTCACCGCCGTACGCTGCATGTGGACTTCAAACGGCATCGCCAGGTTTGGCGTACTGAACACGATCTGTTCGTTTTCAGCCATTGCTGTCCCGGAGGTCATGGCGATGAGGACAGCTAAGATCAGTTTTTTCATTATTATGTCTCTCTGTGTAGGGGGGTTGGGTATAACAATCAGAGGAGAACTTCACGCTGGCTGTGCAGGGATTCCAGCGCTTTATCCGCGAGGTACAGCGCACGCTCACCGTCATCACCGCTGCAATCCGGGACCGCTTCGCCACGCAGCACGGCCACAAAATGTTCCCATTCCGCGGCATAAGCTGATTTGTAGCGTTGCAGGAAGAAATGTTCCGGCAGGGCACTGGTGCAGCCGGTCTTGCCATAGTGCTGCACCTGATTTTCCAGAATGTTGCCCGCACACAGCAGCCCTTCAGAGCCGTGCAGCTCCAGGCGCTGGTCATAACCGTAAGCAGAGCGGCGGCTGTTGACGATGGTCGCCATCGCGCCAGAGGCATATTTCAGGACGATAAACGCGGTATCGATGTCCCCGGCTTCACCAATCGCCGGGTCGACCAGGTTGCTGCCATGGGCGTATACCGAGACCGGCTCTTCTCCCATGATAAAACGCGCCATATCAAAATCATGGATAGTCATATCGCGGAACATCCCGCCGGACACACGGACATATTCAGCCGGCGGCGGTGACGGGTCGCGGGAAATGATCAGCAGGGATTCCGGCTTACCGATACGCCCGGCCAGCACATCTGTTTTCACGCGGCGAAACTGCGGATCGAAGCGGCGGTTAAAACCGATAAACAGCGGTACGTCGTACTCTTTGACCACTTTCAGGCAATCGCGAACGCGGGCCAGGTCCAGATGTACCGGTTTCTCGCAGAAGATGGCCTTGCCGTGACGGGCAGCCAGTTCAATCAGATCCGCGTGGGTATCCGTGGCGGAGGCGATCAGCACGGCATGAACGTTCGGGTCAGTCATCGCCTCATCCAGGCTCTGCAGACGGGCCTGATATTGCGAGGCAAGACGGGTGGCAAATTCCTGATTCGGGTCGACAACGGACCAGAGTGTGGTGGCACTGTGACTGGCAATGTTAGCTGCATGTACCTGGCCAATTCGGCCAGCGCCCAGTAAAGCAATGTTAAACATAACGGCTCCCGGTGTTGGTGAATGCGATGAACTAACGACACTATAAATAAAACATTTATTTCATTTTTATAAATAGTGAAAATTATGTTTTTGGGTGCGGGTTAACACTTTTGAGATAAGTGAGACAAAATCTGTTATCAATATCACAACATCGACGGGTGCCAGATAGGGAAATTCGCCCTCTTCCGGTCGGGAAGAGGGCAACGTGTGAAAAACCAGGAGAAATGAAATGAAAATTTCGTTATGGCGGATTGCCGGATGGCGGTGCTAATGCCTTATCCGGCCGTTAACCATAGTCCGTAGGCCGGGTAAGCGCAGCGCCATCCGGCATGACTCTACCTCAGTACTGACGGGCGTTTTTCAGCTGCGTTAGCGTCTGTTCTGCGGCCTGGCGTACCGCAGGTGATTCAGCCATCTGCGCATCGCCGGTTCGCCACCATGAGGCGTAATCATGGGTCATAGTTTTCGGCAGTACTTTGATGTCCAGCAGCGTCGGGCCGGGATGCGCACGTGATGCCGCCAGTGCCGCCAGCAGGCTATGCTCATCATGAACCTTCCACGCATGACAGCCGTAGCTTTCGGCATTTTGGGCAAAATCGACCTTCACCAGCGGCCCGTCCAGTCGCCCGGTTTGCGGGTTGCGATGGCGATTTTCGGTAGCAAAACTGCCCATCCCATGGCCCATCTGCAGATTGTTAATGCAGCCGAAGCTGGCATTATCAAACAGCAGAATGGTGACTTTTATGCCCTCCTGCACGGCGGTTTGCAGCTCGGAGTGCAGCATCATGTACGAACCATCGCCCACCATGGCGTACACCGGCTGCTGTGGTTTTGCCAGCCTGGCCCCAACGGCGGCGGCAATCTCGTACCCCATACAGGAATAGCCGTATTCCAGGTGATAGCTGTCCGGCGTTTTAACTTGCCACAGTCGCTGTAAATCCCCCGGTAACGAACCGGCCGCGCCCACCACAATGGCGTTATCTTCAATATGCTGGTTGATAAGCCCCAGTACCCGCGTCTGGGTCAGGCGGGTGTTGAGCGTGTCGCCATATTCCGCCAGTTGCGCATCAAGATGCCCTGCCACTTCTGGCACATCATCAGGACGCCAGTCGCGCGTCCATAAACGCTGGCACTCTTCGCGCCAGGCCGATTGCGCGACAGCAATCTCATCTCCCCAACGGCTACGATACGCCGTCATGGCCTGCGTTAACGCGGTCAACCCGGTTTGGGCATCGGCAATCAGCGCGGTAGCATCCAGCTTTAAAGCGTCAAATTCCGCCACGTTCAGCAGCAGAAATTCCACGTCCGGGTGCGAGAACAAGGCTTTCGAACCGGTGGTAAAGTCGGTGAGACGTGTGCCAATGCCAATAACCAGATCGGCCTGGGTTGCCAGTTGATTCGCCGCCATACCTCCCGTCACGCCGATACCGCCCAGGTTAAGTGGGTGGTCACTTACCAGCGCGCCCTTTCCGGCCTGGGTTTCAGCAAACGGCAGATGCAGCGTCTCGACAAACGTACGAAACGCCTCATGTGCGCCGGCGTAACGCACGCCACCACCGCACACCACCAGCGGGCGCTGTTTACGCGCAATCAGCGCCCGGGCCCTCTCCAGACGCTGAGGGTCAGGCGGTCGGCGTTCAATGTAGTGAACACGGCGCGCGAAGAAGCTAAGCGGATACTCCCAGACCTCACCTTGCACATCCTGCGGCAGGCAAATCGTCACTGCGCCAGTATCTGCGGGGTCAGTAAGTATTCGCATCGCACTTAACATTGCGCTCATTAACTGCTCTGGACGGTTAATACGATCCCAGTAACGAGAGACCGGACGGAAGCAGTCGTTGGTGCTGATGCTAAGATCATGATACTGCTCAATCTGCTGTAATACCGGGTCCGGCTGGCGGCTGGCGTAAACATCCCCCGGCAACAGCAGCAGCGGAATGCGGTTCGCCGTGGCGGTCGCCGCCGCCGTCACCATATTGGCCGCTCCGGGACCTACCGACGATGTCACGGCCCAAATACGCTGTCGGCGATGCTGTTTGGCGAACCCTGTCGCCATATGCGCAATTCCCTGCTCATTACATCCCTGCATCACCTTCAGATGCCCGGCATCCTGCTCCAGCGCCTGGCCGATTCCGAGTACATTACCGTGACCAAAGATGGTCGCCACGCCCTCCACGAAGGGCGTTTCATGTCCATCAACGCAGACATATTGTTGATTGAGGAATTTGACCAGCGCCTGGGCCATGGTCATACGTTCGGTTTGCATAGCTCCTCCTGTCAGCCCAGCGTCGGCATGGAGAACGCCGCGCCCGTGTCCTGCTGCATTTCCGGCCAGCGTGCGGTGACGGTTTTCATTCGGGTGTAGAAACGCACGCCGTCGTTGCCGTGAACGTTAAGCGCACCAAAGATAGAGCGTTTCCAGCCGCCAAAACTGTGGAACGCCATCGGCACCGGGATCGGGACGTTTACCCCAACCATCCCGGCCTGAACCTCTTCGCAGAAACGACGCGCGCAGCCGCCGTCACGGGTGAAGATAGCCGTGCCATTACCATATTCATGACGGTTAATCAGTTCCACCGCGCTGGCGTAATCTGCTACCCGCACCACAGAAAGTACTGGTCCAAAAATCTCTTCTTTATAGATGGTCATCTCTGGCGTGACCTTGTCGAACAACGTCGGCCCGACAAAATAGCCCTGCTCATGACCTTTGACGCTAAAGCCACGACCGTCAACGCGCAAGCGGGCACCCTGAGATTCACCGCTATCAATATAGCCGAGTACTTTACTGCGGTGCACCGAGGAGATCAGCGGTCCCATTTCATTTTCCGGCGTCTGGTCAAGGCCCGGCCCGACGCGCAGCGCCGCAATCTGTTGTTCCAGTCGGGCACAGAGTTCATCTGCCGTTTTATCGCCGACGGCCAGGACGACGGAAAGCGCCATGCAGCGTTCCCCTGCCGCGCCATAAGCTGCGCCCATAATGGCGCTGGTGGCCATCTCCATGTCGGCATCCGGCATTAAAATACAGTGGTTTTTTGCCCCACCGAGCGCCTGACAGCGTTTACCGTGAGCCGATGCAGTTTGATAAATGTATTCGGCTATGGGGGTTGAACCGACAAAGCTTACGGCCTGAACCCGCGGGTCGGTCAGCAGCACGTCTACCGACGCTTTATCGCCCTGAACCACGTTGAACACACCGTCCGGCAGCCCCGCCTGTTGCAGCAGTTTTGCCAGTTCGAGCACCAGAGAAGGATCTTTTTCCGACGGCTTCAGCACAAAGGTGTTGCCGGTCGCCAGCGCGATGGGGAACATCCACATCGGCACCATCGCCGGGAAGTTAAACGGCGTGATCCCTACGCACACACCGAGCGGTTGCATCAGCGAGTGGCTGTCGACGCCCGTTCCCACGTTGGCTGAGTGCTCACCTTTTTGCAGGTGAGGAATGCCACAGGCAAACTCCACCACTTCCAGACCTCGGGTGATTTCGCCGACGGCATCAGAGAACACTTTGCCATGCTCTTCGCTGATTAATCGGGCAAGTCGCGTCATGTTCTCTTCCAGCAAAGCCTTGAAGCGAAACATCACTCGCGCACGCTTAAGCGGAGAATGCCGCGCCCATGCCGGAAAGGCGTCATGCGCCGCCGCAACGGCCTGCTCGGTTTCCTGTACCGTACTCATCACCACCTGGCGGATTTGTTCGCCGGTGGCTGGGTTGAAGATTGCCTGCACACGCTGGCCTGAACCGGTGACACATTCGCCGTGAATAAAATTCGCTACCGTCTCCATCCTTAACCTCTCGCTGTTGATACGTGGCTGTTACCTGAACACTGTTCTCTGTGTACTATATATGAAACAAATATTCCATTTTAAGTTGAAATAAAACAAATATTGATTAATGTGATCAAGGATGGATTTTTATGTTAACGAGCAGCATTGCCAGAATAATCTGGCTATCCGTGTATTTCACGCGAAGAGAGGATTGAAGCTTTTGTTTCATTTTTAACAGCAATTGAATCATCAACATTTAAAAGACGCGGCTTTGCGTTTAGAATCATAAAACGATGTAACAGGAGGTAAAATGACGACAGCAACCAGCCTGAACGAGCTGCAGCAGCAAATCCGCGATCGCTACGATAGCCTGAGCAAGAGGCTGCAGCAGGTGTCCCGCTATGTGCTGGATAATACCAATAGCGTGGCCTTCGATACGGTTGCCGTCATTGCCGAGCGTGCCGGAGTACCACCATCGACGCTGATCCGCTTTGCTAATGCCTTTGACTTCTCCGGTTTCAACGAAATGAAACAGCTGTTTCGTATGAACCTGGTGGAAGAGACCGCCAGCTACAGCGACCGCGCACGACTGTTTCGTGAAATGGAAAGTGAAGCGGTGCCGGAAACCCCGCTGGACATCCTGCAGGAATTTGCCCGTTCGAATGCGCAGGCCTTACAGCAGCTGGCGGCCCGCGCTGAACCCGAAATGCTGGTACGTGCAGTACAACTGTTGGCAGATGCCGACACGATTTACATCGCCGGTTTGCGCCGCTCATTTAGCGTAGCCGCCTATCTTACTTATGCCCTGAGCCATCTTGAGTGCCGCCCTATTCTGCTCGACGGGATGGGGGGAATGCTGCGCGAACAGATAAACCGCATTAAAGCGAACGATATCGTGGTGTCGATTAGCTTCTCGCCTTACGCAGAAGAGACCGTCATGGTCAGTGAAACGGCAGCGAATGCCGGTGCTCGCCAAATTGTGATTACCGACAGCCAGATCAGCCCGCTGGCAACGTTCAGCGATCTCTGCTTTGTGGTGAAAGAGGCGCAGGTCGACGCCTTTCGATCGCAGTCTGCCACGCTGTGTCTGGTGCAATCGTTAGTGGTAGCGCTGGCGTACAAATTAGGTGATGGCAGCAACGAAAAAAGCCGTTCGGCTGGGTAAGTATGGCAACCAGGCCGTTCCACCGCGACGAATGCCGGATAGCATGTTGTCCAATAAACAGGTATCTGGCACGCCGCGAGCGCAATCATCTTACGCGCTGATTTTGCATACTTGCCTTAACGGCGACGTTGCTCATTTCGCATAATAAAAACAGAAACGTCGGCTAAATGACCTGTGCCAGACGGCGAATACCGTCAACAATAGCCGCGGGTGGATGATTTGCAAAACCAATCATAACCCCTTGTCGAGCAGCTTCCCCATGATAATAATGGCTCAGTGATTGTATTCCCATGCCAAGCATTCTGGCTTTTTCCTCAACATCCTTTCCCGTCAAGGCATTATGCAGCCAGCACACAATATGCACACCGGAATCAGAAGGTTGAACAGTCATTTTATCGGCAAGATAGTATTGAATAGCATTGACCAATGCGGCCCTTCTCTCGTAACACGCCTTACGGATTCGACGAACATGACTGGCGTAGTGCCCATCTTCAATAAAACTCGCCAGTACAGCCTGCTCAAGATAGCTGGTTCCAATATCTGAAAAATATTTCGTCACGACAAACTGTTCTTTTAAACCGGGTGGGACCACTAAAAAGCCTAAACGAAACTCTGGGTACATCATTTTAGAGAATGTCCCGGCATAGATGACCCGCTGATGCTGATCTAATCCTTGCAATGCTTGCAAAGAGCGTTCGGCATAACGAAACTCACTATTATAATCATCTTCAAATATCCATGCCCGATTCAACTTAGCCCATTCCAGTAATTCAAGTCGCCGCGATGAACTCAGCGTTCCGCTCAATGGATATTGATCTGAAGGAACGACATAGGCCAATTTTGCGTGAGGAAAATGAGTAATACCATATTGAACATTCATTCCCTCGTTATCTACCTGCACGGGTCTTACTATTACCCCTGTTGACATAAATACCCCACGCGCACCTTTATACCCGGGGTCATCCAGCCAAACTTCATTTCCTTTTGAAAGCAGCGCCCGCGCAGTAATATTTAATGCCTGCTGAATACCGTTGACGATGATAATTTGATCTTCACTGCAGTTAACGCCCCGAGTCGTTTTAATATAGTGGCAAACCGCTTTTCTTAAGGGATGAAAACCACAGGGACTGGTGTGAGAACCCAACTGATGCCGGGATTGTCTCCAGACTCGTCCCAGCAACTTTCCCCATAAGGTATGAGGGAAGAGGTCGGTACACCCCACGCCAATGGCGAAGAGTCGATTGGGTTCACGCCCTTCATAATCCCCTGGCCACAAGTCGTGCACAGCCGCGATGTCGGCATTAACCTGCCCCTCTGACGGCAGCTCATCCTCCGGCCTCATTTTAGGATAGTCATTACTTATGCTTCGGTCAGGAATATTTTGTGTGACAAATGTTCCAGCACCTTTGCGCGTCAGAATATACCCTTCGTCTAATAAACGGTCATAACCGGCAATAACCGAGTTGCGTGAAATTGACATCATCTCGGACAATGCCCGGGATGAGGGTATCTTCGTACCTGACGCTAAGCGTCCTTCCACAATAGCGTTACGCAGAGCGTAATAGACCTGTTCCTTAATAACGCCGTTTGCTAAAAAAAGCTCCTGAAATAAAGGTGCCGTGTTTTTTTTCATGACGTTCACTCTTACGGTAAAAGTGGATCCTATCAATATATACAAAGTGTCTCTTTGCGGTGATTCAAACATTATTTAGGATAACCACAATACAAAACACGCTGACTAAATATATCAGGAGAACTATGAGTAACCAAAATACTGATACACCCATTACTCTCGAGCCCGTCACACAACAAGACTATGCCAGCTGGCTTCCTCTATGGCTAAACTACCAGATTTTTTATCGCACTAACATTTCAGAAAAGGTAACACAATTAACCTGGGAACGTTTTCTCAATCCCGTGGAGCCCATTTTTTGTGCTGTCGCGAAGTCTGACGGTAAAATTGTCGGCCTGGTACATTATCTCTTCCATCGCTCAACATGGTCTGAGTCAGATTATTGCTATCTGGAAGATTTGTTTGTTAGCGAAGATGCCCGGGGCAAACACATCGGTAAGCAGCTTATCGAGCATGTTCAGCGGCACGCCCGTAAACGCCATGCTTCAAGATTATACTGGCACACCCATGAAACGAACCTTCGCGGGCAGCGCCTTTATGACTGGGTTGCCAGCAAAAGCGGGATGATCGAATATCGCATGTAAAATAAACGGCAGATGAGGCCATCTGCGGCTCTCTCACAGGGCCGCAGAATGCGAGACCGCGCCGCTGGGTAACCAGAGCCGTTAAGCGCCTTATCCGCACGAGAAAACGACATATTCCTATATATTATAAGATTTATAATGCAAACAAATATTATTTTTCAATATGTTGCCAATGTTTAATTTTTTATGAATTTTATTTCCATGACAAACTATCCTACACTTGTTTTTACGCATATATATAGCAGGAATATCCCATGAACGAACCGCCTGGACACCATCGTTCGTTGTGCAGAAAACAGATCAGCAATATGCTTTTTCATACTTTCGGGTGATAACAATTTCGATCAAGCATTTTTTCATCATTTAAGGAGAGAAACAGGATACCAGAATTGCAACGCATGTTGCCTTGCTGGTAGTAAACGAAGCAATTGATTGATGGTGTAGAGTAAAATGAATCAAATACGAGAATCATTAAACAATGTTATATTCCCGGATAACATGCCTGACTCCTGGCCTTATCAATCCTGGTGTTCCCCGGCAGAGATTGACACCGATATTACCTGGTATTCTTTTACTGAGCTTGATTTAACACTCAACGCCTGGCTAGGACAAAACGCCTTAATCCCTGTGCGAACATCTGTTTGGGGGTTTGTTTATGAGAATGAACCATTAGTCCAGATAAATATCAAAGATGATACTGCATTTATTGCAATTAACCGGAGATTCTACTCTTGGGTAATTATTGTTGCAGGAACCTACAACTTAAATATCAGCCTCGATTTATCCACGATCTTTAAGCACACGGCATTAGCAGATACGGCTCTATGTATGATTGCCAATAGAGTTGATACTCAATCATTAGACGTCGCACTGAACACAGCAAAATCTTTTATGAACTTTGTTTTTTTTCATGAACTGGTTCATCTAATATGCAGTCATCATGCGTTTTTTCAGCACAATGGACATCAACCGTCCTACATCAGAACTATGGCGTTTATTGCTGATTTTTTAGCTTTCGAAAACTCACTTATGCCCTTAAGCGGTAATGACACTACACACAAACGAAATAGAGATCTGGAAATCGGCACCGCCCGTTGTCTTGGTTTTATAATAGCTTCCTATTTCATCATCAAAACTAAACAAATGAACACCGTAAACGTCTACCCTACGGTAAATGAAAGAACTATCTTGTTACTGAGCTATATACTATCACCCTATTTAAAAAGAGGTGAATGGGCAAACATGTTGTTGAAACATGAAGCCAGAGGAATAATGGATGCCTATACTCGACGAAGGAAATTAGGATTTAACCTAGACAATGATAATTGTATCATCTCTACTGATTACGCCACATGTCATTGCAACTGTAGTCAATGCAGTGCTTTCGCCACGGAGATATACACAAAGGCCAGACCATTAAATACTGAAGTGTTAAACCATATGGATGTCTATACTGCATGTTTCTCTAAAAATAGAAACGGCATGACCTATCCCAACCTGGAGAAAATAAACAACGCTACGTCTTATTTTTGTGGTTTAAAACACCCTGTGTTATTTTCATTAGAGAATTCAATTAAGAGATTGATTTAGTGCACCAGTGCACGTGAACGTCATGCGTAAACTACAAAACACATCAGTAGGGAACGCGGCCGGTCCCCCTGTGACTCTGGCACACCAGAGCCACAGGAGACAAACATTAATCAGGCTTGACTGGGTAATGCACCAATAGCGTGGGAGTTTTTCACGGTCAGCGTCACCACTGCCGAACAAATCAATGCCGCAATCATAAAGATAAATGCGCTGTTGTAGCTGCCGCCGCTGCTTTGGATTAACCAACCAATGACCGGTGCGGAAACCACCCCTGCCATTTGCCCACCAAAGTTAACGATGCCGGATGCGCGACCCATGATTTTGCTGGGAATAGTGTCCATCAAAATCCCCCAGAATGTCGCCATGGCGAAGAACATAAACAGTGCTGAAATACACTGGTAAACCACCGCCATATCCGCGCTGCTTACGCTAAAGGTCAAATACAGGAAACCTGCGGCAATAACAGATGTCACAACGTAGAACATCTTACGCAACGACTTGTATTTGTCGGAGCAATATCCACCGATCAATGTGCCACATGCGCCAAACAAGAATGGAATCGCCGCCATCACACCGGTCTTCGCCAGTGAGAACTCACGGACGGTGATCAAATAGCTTGGCAGCCAGGTAGAGAAGCCCCAGAAGGTAATATCAAACAAGAACCAGATAGCCGCCATCTGCCATAGCACGGGCATTCTGAGCACGTCTTTGAACGCAACGGCACGGGTATTTTGCTGGCTACCTTGATCGTCAGCCGCCAGTTCCGCCAGATCCTGCTGCGTAATAGCCGGGTGATCTTTCGGGTTGTCCCGGGTAAAGAAATAGATACCCGCCGCAATAAACAGACCGGGAATACCTAGCACGATAAAGACCATGTGCCAGCCAAATGCCCCGATGATGCTCGCCGCAACCACCACCGCCAGCGCCGGGCCTAAGGTATTCACCGTCGACTGAATCGCCGTTGCGCGGCCACGCTCTTTTGACGGGAAGTAGGTCGAGATCATCTTCCAGGACGCAGACGGGAAGCACCCTTCACCGATGCCAAATAAGAAGCGGACGGCCAGCATCAGAGGAAGCGTCAGTACCGCACCGGTTAAGCTGGTGAAAATTGACCACCAGGCAATGCCAATGGCCATAATTTTACGCGAGCCAAATTTATCCGCCAATAAACCGCCGGGAATTTGAAATGCCGCGTAACCAATAAAGAAGGCGCTAATAATTAAACCTTGTTGCGTGGTATCAAGATTTAAATCTTTACCGATATACGGTAATGAAACGCTCATCACCATACGGTCGAGAAAAGAAAGCAGCCATGCCAGCCAGATTAATGACAGGACGGTATATCTTGCTTTCCATGTCTTTGGTTTACCTGAAGGTAAAGATGCTTGTTGGTTCATTGTGATGTCCTTGGGGTGTAGTGATCTCTCGCAGCTATAAATGGTCGCGAGAGATCAACGCGTGTTGCGCGTTATTTATTAGTATTGTTTTCTAATAACAGTACCGCTACAGGCATAGCTCTCTATGCCATTAATTAAAGCAATACGTCCATTGACCATCACCAGTTCGATCCCTTCAGGATACTGATTAGGTTCAACAAATGTGCCTTTATCGGTAATGGTGTACGGATCGAACATCACAATATCCGCAGCATAACCGATCTTAATCAGCCCTCGCTCCTGCAAGCCCAACACCTCGGCAGGTTTTCCGGTCATTTTACGGATTGCCGCTTCCCAGGTCAGACAGCCTTCTTCCCGCACATATTTACCCAGTACACGAGGGAAAGCACCGAACACGCGCGGATGCGGCTTACCTGCGCCCATCAGGCCATCGGTACAGACGTTCTGTTCCGGGCGGCAGAGGAACTTAATTACGTGTTCTTCCGTGCCGTAGAAATCGACCATCCCAACGGCATTTTCTTCTTCAAACAGCAGATCAAAGGTGGCGTTGTACGGATCTTTACCACGCAGTTCACCCAACTCGACGAGGTTCAGGCCAACGGCATCCTGATTTTTTTCTGTCTTCACGCTGGTAACAAAAATCTGATCCAGACCGGCGAAATCAATAAAGTTATCCCAGCCCGGAATGCCCTGTTGAATATCAGCGATCATCTTCTCCCGCAGTTCAGGCGAGGCCAGACGTTCAAGCAGCTTGTCGGTTCCACCCGAATGGACCCACGGAGGCAGGATCACACCAAGCATGGTGCTGCCCGCAACGTAGGGATACTGATCGAAAGAGATGCGGATCCCCTCTTCCTGCGCCTGCTCCAGCATGCCCAGCATCCGATCAATCAGCGTCCAGTTTTTCTTGCCGCAGACTTTCATATGCGAAATGTGCAGCCAGACGCCGGTTGCTTTAGCGATATCGATCAGTTCCTGGGTGGAGTTGATGATGTCGTCGGCTTCACTGCGCTGATGCACCACGAAGATCCCGTTGTATTTCGCCGTGACCTTGCACAGCGCAATCATCTCAGCGGTATCGCCAAAAGCGCACGGCATATAGATAAGCCCGGTGGACAGGCCAAATGCTCCAGCCTTTAACTCCCGTTCGAGGACCTCGCACATCTTGGCCACGTCTTCACGGGTGGAAGGTCGCCCATCCAGCCCCATCGCTTCCATACGCACATTGCCATGCGGGACCAGATACGCAAGGTTAGTGGCCGGGTGACGAGAGGCCAACAAATTGAGATAACCGTCCGTATTTTTGTATTTCCAGTCAATTTTGTCGGTATCGCCATCCAGTCCGGCAATATTTTTACGCCAGGCCGGAATATATTCCTCAGGCAACGGCGCAAGTGCCACGCCATCCTGTCCGAGTAATTCCGTGGTAATACCCTGACGAATTTTTGCCGACAGCGCGGGATTAATAATTGCCGACAAATCAGAATGTGTGTGGGTATCAATAAAGCCAGGACAAATTACTTTTCCTGTTGCATCAATAACCTGTTCATTTACACCAGCATCAATTTGGCCGATCGCCACAATACGACCGTCATCAACCATCACATCGGCAATCCTGCCTTCGCTGCCCGTCCCATCGATCACATTTCCGTTTTTGAAAATGGTTTTCATCGTAATTCTCCATTGCGGTGCAGATAAACTGCACCGCCTGTAGGGTAAGAGGGTTTTATCTTTATTTTTTTAATGGCGATACAATGTCTGGATAATGCTGTAATACCCGCTGGCCGAACCGGTTAGCTGATCGATTTCAATAAACTCATCGATGGTGTGCGCCAGGTTTTCACGCGATGGGCCAAAACCGATGGTTTTGATGCCCGCTTCGCCCGCATAGTGGCTACCGTTCGTGCAAAAGGAATACTGGGTGATGGTCGGTTCAAACCCTGCCGCACGCACGCCGGCCAGCGCGGCCTGCACAAACTCGTCGGACTCTTCGTAAACCCACCCAGGGAAGAAACGCTCACCCTCAATGGTGGCGCCGGTGTAGCAGGACTCCTGGCCTACAGCGTAGGAAATGCTGGCCTTAAATTGTGGATCCTGAGCGACCAGCTCGGCCAATGCGCTTTCCAGTGGCGCAATGACGCTTTCTTTGGTTTCGCCCACCAGCAGACGGCGATCGTAGGTCGCACGGCAGTAATCTGGCACCACAGATGCACCCGGATACGGCGACGATTTAATGTCCGTCAGTTCCAGAATGCCAGGCCCTAACACCGGATGCGTTGGCGGAGTAATGGTGCGGATTTTGTCGATCAGCTGCGCCATTTTGTACACCGCGTTAATACCTGCCTGCGGATTAGCGGAGTGCGCCGGTTTGCCAAACGTTTCAACCACAATTTCAGCGCGGCCACGCTGACCAATTTTCAGGTTTAATTCGGATGCTTCGCCGATAATCACATAGTCAGGTTTATAGCGTTCGCTGACCAGACGGGCGGCGATCCCTTCGAAGCACTCTTCATGTACGATGCAGGCCACGTAGATTTTACCGGCAAACTCACGCTGATTATCCTGGCCGAAAAATCCGACGGCAGAGATCATCGCCGCCACAGCGCCTTTCATGTCCGTCGTGCCGCGGCCATAAATTTTACCGTCCTCAATGTCGCCACCGTACGGATTGTGGGTCCACTTTTCCGGATTCACGGGCACAGTATCAATGTGTCCATCCAGCACCAGCGTTTTTCCTGGTTTATTGCCGACAATACCGCCAACAATATTTCCGTATTTATCGACGTGAATGTCATCGAACTGGTAATGCTCCATCATTGTTTTTATTGCATTTACCACTTCCCCTTCCTGACCGGAATAACTTTTCTGCTGGATCAGTGCCTGGCAATTCTTAATCACTTCTTCAATACGGTTTGCAGATAACATGGTTTTCTCCGTTATAACTTCAATCAGGAATGGATTAATTAATGCCGGGGTACTGACCGCCCCAGACAATATCCAGATATTGTTGCGGGTCGGTATCACCTTCTGTGCTTATCAACAGCACGCGAGAATGCGCATCCAGCCCCAGTTGTTCACGCGTCTGTGCCAGTGCTGGCGAGGTCATTAGCAATGCCAGCAGACCGGTGGTCACAGCACCGGATTCACCGGACGTAATTTGGGGATCGCCCGTTAATGGGTTACCCAGCATGCGCATCCCCAGCGCGGCCACTTCATCAGGGCAGGAGGCAAATGCGTCGGCATAATCACGCAACAGTTTCCAGCCGATGCTGTTGGCTTCGCCGCAGGCAAGTCCTGCCATAACGGTCTGCAAATCTCCCCCAACGGCCACCGCCTCGCCCTCTTTAGCCAGAGCAGAACGGTAGAGGCAGTCGGCAATTAACGCCTCAGCGACAATCACTTTCGGACGATTTTCCCCCCAGGCCGCCGTCACCATTCCCTGCACCATCCCGGCAAAAGAGCCTACGCCCGCCTGAACAAACACGTGTGTCGGCGCGACCTGGTGAAGCTGATCGAGAGCTTCCAGCATCAGCGTGCCGTAGCCTTGCATAATCCACAGCGGGATCTTTTCGTAGCCTTCCCAGGCCGTATCCTGCACCACGATCCAGCCATGTTCTTCAGCTTGTTCTGCGGTCATACGCACGGCATCGTCGTAGTTCATATCGACAATCTCCGCCGTCGCGCCTTCATTGCGAATCGCGGTCAGACGCTGCTCAGATGAGCCTTTCGGCATGTAAACCACCGCATTCTGCTTAAGCTGGCGCGCCATCCATGCCACTCCGCGCCCGTGGTTGCCGTCGGTCGTGGTGGCAAATGTCACGGTCTTCAGGTCGCGGCGCACTTCGTCGCTGGTCATCACATCAAAAGGTAATTCGCTGATATCCTTACCCACTAATTCCGCGATGTGGCATGCCATCGCATAGGCTCCTCCCAGCGCTTTAAAGGCTTTGAGACCAAAACGCTGAGACTCATCCTTCAGATAAATATTTTTAACGCCCAGTTTTTGCGAAAGAACCGGTAACGAATACAGCGGCGTCGGCGCATAACCCGGAATAGAGCGATGAAAATTCAGCGCTTTTACCAATTCCTGGCGACTAAACGGCGCCAGCGGCGCGTTGGGGTGTTCAGTAAACGGCGTCTGGTTGATAAAAAACGATAAGTTTTCCTGCATCATAGAACCTCATTGTCCTGATATTTCATTCCCTGTAATCGGTGTCATACAGAGAGCGTTAAGCGAGCGGTATTCCCTAAAAGCAAAATGCTTACCAGTTTTTTATAAAACAACAAAATCATGAGAAATAATTAAATAATCGCTTTGAGTTCAATGAATTAAAAAATAGCAAACGGATTGATGTCATATAAACAGCGTGCTGAGTTTATCGCGTTATTTTGATAAATTATCACCAATGATAAATAGTGTGATCACGGAAGATAAAACAAAAAATATATCTAAAAACAGTGCAATAGATTGATTAGGCGCAAGCCGGGTGGGTCGTATTTCATATATTTATCATTCTCCTTGATAAATTCGCTGCCCAACCGGAGAGGGATCATGATTTCAGTACTCAGTAATATTCAGGATGATATCTGCAATTATGCTGACGCCATTTCCGGTATTACCGGGACCGATGTTGAAATCATTGATGAATCTTTAATGCGCATTGCGGGCACCGGAAAATACCGGCACATGCTCAATGAGAATGTGGCAAAAAATGGCTATATCTATCGCCATGTTCTGCAGGTGCGCGAAACGGTGCTGATCAAAAATCCCGGTGAACATCCGCTGTGCCAGATGTGTGAAAAACATCGCTATTGTTCAGAAATGCTGGATTTGAACGCGCCCATCTTTCTTAATAATCGCGTAATTGGGGTGATCGGGATTATTTGTTCAACCCAGGCACAGCGAGAAACGCTGCTCAGTCAGATTGATAAATTCGTTACCTTCATTGAACAAATCGCCGTCATGATCTCAAGCAAGGTCTTTGAGTGCCTGGAACGCTTACGCGCCCAGGAGACGCTGGGCGCATTCCGTCGCCTGATCGATGCGATGGATCGCGGCGTCGTGGCGATCGATGGTCATGGCCGTATCTGGCATGCCAACCACTCGGCCGATCGCATTCTCAACCGGGAAGTCCAGGGACTCCCCCTCACCATTGAAACCACCGGTGACAGTTTGTATGGCGATGAAGAGGCGTGGCTAACGCTCGAAGGTCAGAAGCATCATGTCTTGTGCAAACAGATTTCACTCTCATCACAAGATAACGATCGTTTAACCATGGTTATTTTTCGCGATGCCCATGACTACCTGAGCAGCATGACGATGCCGCCTTATGAGTCTGATACTCAGGTACGGTTAATTGGCCATTCCCCGTCAATGGAGCAACTCAGAAATACCGTAGGGAAAATCGCTAACAGCTACGCCAGCGTGCTAATTACCGGGGAGAGCGGCTCGGGAAAAGAAGTGGTGGCATTTGCGATTCACCAGAGCAGTCCGCGTAAAACCGCGCCTTTTGTGACGATCAACTGCGCAGCCATCCCCGAGCAGTTACTGGAAAGTGAACTGTTCGGCTACGTCCGTGGGGCGTTCAGCGGTGCGGACCCCAAAGGACGAATGGGCAAATTTGAACTGGCCAACGGCGGCAGCTTGTTCCTTGATGAAATAGGCGATATGCCGCTGCACCTGCAGGCTAAGTTGCTCAGGGTACTGCAGGAAAAAGCGATTACCCGGGTAGGCTCGAATAACACCATCGAAATTGATGTCCGCATTATCGCAGCGACCAACAAAAATATTCACACGATGGTTGAGAATCATCAGTTTCGCGAAGATCTTTTTTATCGTCTGAACGTGGTTCCGCTGGTACTCCCTTCCCTGCGGGAACGACGTGCGGATATCGCCGTCCTCGCCCAGTATTTTGCCGATGAGTTCTCAGCAAGCTACCAACGGCCACCACAAAAACTGCCCGATGATGTGATCAACCGCCTGTATACCTGGCACTGGCCCGGAAACGTCCGCGAACTGCGTAACGTCATCGAATATATTTTTGTCATGCGTGGGGAAGCGACCGGGATCAACGCCAGCCACCTGCCTCCATACCTGCTCACCGCGGCGGACAGCAGAAAACCCGCTATATCGGCACAACCACGTCAGCTTGCCAGTCAGGGAAAACAAGCCGAAAGAGAAGTCATTGAGCGTGTTTTACAGCGTTTTGGCACAAGCGTAGAGGGCAAGAAACAGGCGGCGGCAGAGCTGGGGATCGGCATCGCCACGCTCTACCGAAAAATTAAGCTGTACGGAATGTAAGCCATCTGTCCATGCTCTAAAAAAGAAGAAGCCCGCATAACGCATAACGCATAACGCATAACGCGGGCTACATTGTGCATCAGATTTGCGGTTTATATCGATACTGTTCAAAGTATTTCCGCGCCCTGCCATCGGCTTCTTCTAAAGCGGCAGGAGAGAGGTTTTCCCGCGAAGCATCTAGCCCGGCCTGAGCATCAAAGTTTCCGTTAGCAACGGCCACGGCATTCCAGATATAGGCTTGCGCATAGTCCTTATCTACTCCTTTCCCTTCCAGGTACATCCTGCCCAACAATCTCTGGGCTTCCGGACTACCCATTTTGGCTGCGCGCTCAATATGTTCGACGGCTTTCTTGTCATCCTGAGCGACCCCTTTGCCCTCGAGGTACATCAATCCCAGGTCCGTGTGAGATCCCGCATCGCCTTGTGCGGCAGCCTTCTGATACCATTCGAAGGCCTTTTTATCGTTCTGCGCGGTTCCCTCACCTTTTGAGTACATCATGCCGAGCATCCCTTGTGCCAGCACATCCCCCTGGGCTGCCGCCTGCTGAAATAACTCAAATGCTTTCTTGTGATCCTGCGTAACGCCGACGCTTTCTCCCAGGTAATACATCACGCCCAGCACGCCCTGAGACAGCGCATCACCCTGGCTGACGCCCTTACTCAACAGCGCAAAGGCTTTGTTGCGATCCATACCGACGCCATGCCCTTCAAAGTAGCGCCGACCCAGCAGCCCCTGCGCTTTTGCATCTCCCTGTTCAGCGGCTTTACTCAATGCTTTAACTGTGTTGTAACCCTCGGACAGCGACTTTTTACTGTTGAGAGCACGCTGTGCTTCGGGATTCCCCTTATCAACCGCCTGGTGTAACCACTCTATCGCCAGATAGTTTCCGCGCTCGGCAGCGAGGGTGAGCCAGTTGATCGCTTGCTGATTACCCTGTTCGGCTTGATGGTTAAACCACTCAATCACCTTGCCGTCATTCCACCGTGCTCCTTCACCATCAAAATAGACTAAGGCGAGGACGTAACGTGCGTCGGGATTTCCCTGCTCAGCCGCGCGGGTCAACCACTCAACGGCCTTCGTATCATCACGCGCAACACCTTTTCCTTCGCAATACAGGGTTCCAAGGTAGTACTGCGCCTTTACATCCCCCGCCTCGGCCCCTTGCTGTAAAACAGCCATCGGCTCTTTGTTCCACTCTTTTGCATATCCTTGCGATATTCCCGCGCCCCATAATAAGCCAATGAAAGTGAAGGCGAGGAGAGGCCGAATGTTCATAAAACAGAATCCTTGTTAAGAAAAATACACATGATGGAGAAGACGCTTCAACAATCCAACGTATTTGGCTGGCATTGCGATCTACATCAGAATTATTAACTATATACTGCATAAGGATGAGAAATAACCCCCTTAAATTAAGTTGATTCTCACTCACTTATCCACGAAGGAAATCAGGACGGGTCAAAGATAATAAAAAAGCCACGACTTATCGTGGCTTTTTGCGTTCACACCGCATCAACAATTAGTCAAACACCCCGTTAATCACCGAGGTCACAATCGCGGTGCTCAGCGCAATCAGCACCAGATTGTCGCCCACCACCTGCCATTCGTAGCCGGGGTAATAGGGCAATTGATTGAGCATCGAGGCCGGAACGTTCTTCTTCGCAATACCCGGAGGCAGCGGCTTGCCACGCGCCAGGTTTTTGGCGATGCCAGGAGGAAGCGATTGATACCCGGTCAAACCGTATCTGACCGCATACTGTCTTGCCACATTAAAGCTAATATCGCTATCAACATGATCCGGCTTGCCATAATTTTTACGTTGTTCAGATTGCTGATTGTTTTTTGAACCTGAATTGCCTTTCTGACTATTACCGCTATTACCCTTGTTACCATGATTACCGCTGTTACCGTTTCCGTTACCCGGGTTAGCGAATGCAGGCATGGCGCACATCGTCATCGCAGCAACCGCGACCAAAGCGGTTGCTAAAGTACGAAACCTGGACATGATGATTCCTTAATATAGAGGTACCTTTAAAAGGTACGATACTTCGTAAATGCCAGCCATCCCTATAGTTCCGATTTATGTGCAAAAAAAGCGGTCCCTGTCCCGGACAGAAAAGGCATCATCGTGATGTAAGATTTGTTGACGTAACCCGCTATTCCCGATAACTCAGATCTTCATGTGACTGACAGGCGATCTGAGTTTTTGGGAATAACTTCGCGAAAACGGAGAGAAAACGGCGTTTTTTTTCGGTTAAGCTATGTTCATGCTTTGGCGCTACCACCCGGTCAAACTCACTACCCAGGAACTAATCCACCATGGCTAAAAGTATCCCGCAGCTGCCACATGACCCACATATGTGCCGCAGTTATGAAAAAAAGACGCGTAGCCCACTGGCACTCTATTCCGAGTATCAGCGTATGGACGTCGAGTTGCGGGCGCCGTTGGCCATGACCTACAGCCACTGGCACGGCCAGGTTGAGGTGAATGTTCCGTTTGATGGCGACGTAGAATACCTTTTCAATGATGAAGTGGTTCGGAGTAAGCAGGGCTACATTACTCTATTTTGGGCCTGTACCCCTCATCAGCTCACTGACCCTGGGCACTGTAAACAAATGGCAATATTTAACTTACCCATGCATTTGTTTTTATCCTGGCCGCTGGACAGGGAACTGATTAACCATGTAACTCACGGAATGGTCATTACATCATCAGCATCACAGCAACTCAGCGCGTTTGAAGTTCAGCGCTGGCAGAATGAACTCAACAGTGATAACGAGCAAATTCGCCAGCTCGCCATTGATGAAATTGCCCTCATGCTCAAGCGGTTTAGCCTTTCAGGCTGGCAACCTTTATTGGGTAATAAAACATCACGTACCCAGAAGAACAGTATTTCACGGCACTCACAGTTTTACGTAAGCCAGATGCTTGAGTTTATTGCCGCCAACTGCGACAAGTTGCTGACGGTTGATGCCATTGCCGAACACGTCAAACTCAATCCAAACTACGCGATGGGCATTTTTCAACGGGTGATGCAACTGACCATGAAACAGTACATTACCGCCATGCGTATTAATCATGTACGCGCGTTACTGAGTGACACCGATAAAACCATACTCGACATCGCCACGATTGCTGGCTTTCGCTCCAGTAGTCGTTTTTATAGCTCATTTCATAAATACGTTGGTATGCCACCACAACAGTATCGCAAACTCAGCCAACAGCGGCGGAAGCATTAACCTTATGTGGAGAAATAACGAGTCATCAGAACAATTTATCCTATTACTACCCGGAGATGACAGTCAAAAAAAAATAAATAAAAAATAGAAAACCTGGCGCAGTTAATAAAATAACATTCGCTATTAACGCGAGTCACTATGTCATTCAATTATTGGATGAGCTGTAGCAGGAATTTATTTGATTTGTAGAATCATTAACTATTTGGATGGAATTATGGAACCAAAAAACTGTGCTTTAAAAAACCGGAAGGAATTATCTTTCTTTTGGTCAGTGTTACCGATGGTCGTCATGCTAGGTGGAATTAGTATCGGATATTTTATTTTTAATATTCGTGCAGAACCCATGATTTTAATGGGCACGGCGACCGCCTCATTTATCGCTCTCGCACACGGCTATACGTGGGACGATATTCTACAATCTATTTGTAATAAAATATCTGAGGCGCTGCCTGTCATACTGATTGTCGCGAGTATCGGCTTCTTGATTGGAGCGTGGATGGTGTCAGGCACCATTCCCATGATGATTTATTATGGTTTGAAGTGGATTAACCCACAATATTTCTATATTTCGGCTTTTTTGCTGGGTGCACTCATCTCCGTCTGTACCGGGACTTCCTGGGGATCGATCGGTACCGTTGGCATTGCCATGATTGGCGTCGCGATTGGGCTTAATGTATCGCTACCCATCGCAGCAGGGGCTATCGTCTCAGGTTGCTGGTTTGGCGATAAACTCTCTCCCGTCTCTGACTCCACAAACATGGCCGCACTGGCGGCAGGCGTAAACCTGTACTCGCATATCGGGCATCTGCTGTGGACCACCGGTCCAGGTTTTGTAATCTGCTGTATTATTTACAGTTATATGGGAATGGGGATTGATGCCTCGTCAAGCGTACCTGAAAATATTACCCATTTGATGAATACTATTGGCCAGATTTATCACTTTAACATTCTACTACTGCTGCCACCGATTATCGTTTTGTACGGTTCGCTGTCAAAGAAACCAGCGATTCCTATGTTATTTCTGTCAACTATCGTGTCGATGATTCTGGCGCTAGTCTTTCAGGTATTTACCGCCGCCTCGGTCGGCGAATCGGTGGTCAGTGGCTTTAAGCTCGCGATGCTCACAGGCGATACTGTCCCTGCACTGTCAGCTGATGTTGCTCGCTTACTGGAACGCGGTGGCGCAATTTCCATGTTTAGCAGTTTCGTTACCGTTTTCAGCGCCTTTAGCTTCGCCGGGGCGATGAGTGCCACAGGCTCTCTACACACCGTCATTAACGCACTGACGAAAGGGGTTAAATCCACATTTCGTCTGGTTGCCACCACTATTGTTACCACGTTCACCATCTGCGCCTGTACGGCAAACGGCACGTTACCTCTATTGTTGTGTGGTGATGCCTTTAAAGATGAGTATAAAAAACGGGGTCTTGCGGCAAAAAACCTTTCTCGAACAACAGAAGACGCCGGGACAGTCGTTGAACCCATTATTCCCTGGTCTGCTTCCGGTGTTTACTGTGCCACGATGCTGGGCGTCGCCACCCTCGATTATTTACCTTGGGCAATCTTATGCTACAGCGGGGTCATCTTTGCACTGCTGTGGGCGGCGACAGGTATTGGTATCGCTAAGTATGAATCCAATGACGACGCTGAGTATAGAGTTGAACAAAAATCCTAGCCTCGTTCTGTACATAAATAGACTTCGCTAATTTTGTGTTACTTAAATTTTATTTTTAGAGACCTGCCAGGAGTCAGCAATGTCTTTATTTGACGATATTGTCACAAGGGATGCTAATTGTCGTAAGTACGGGCAATTACAACAGATGTACGGTACCAATGATGTATTACCGCTGTGGATTGCAGATATGGATTTTGCCACACCAGAACCCATTCTGAATACGCTACGGGCTGTTATAGAACAGCCCGTTCAGGGCTATAATCTGGATTACCCACAGTGGAAAGAAGCGGTTATTCATTGGTATGCGCAACAGTATGACAGTAGCGTTCAGGCGCACTGGGTGCATTTTGTTCCGGGGGTCATCAAAACCATCGTACTATCATTGATGGCTCTCACCCGTTCAGGGGACAATATATTGACCTGCAGCCCAATATATGACCCCTACCCCAACCTGGTCAAAACCAGCGGCAGAAATCTGGTTCAAACTCGCCTAATTGAGAAGGATGGCGGTTACGAATTTGACTGGCATGATTTCACTGAGAAGCTTAAAACATGCAAAATGTTTCTTTTTCCTTCTCCGCATAATCCCGGCGGGATGGTATGGCGCCGCGAGACGCTTGAAAGAATAAGTGACTATTGTCACGACGCGGGCGTCATCGTGATCGCGGATGAAGTTCACTGCGATTTGACCTTACCTGGCAAAACACACCACCCATTTTTCACCCTCAATGAAAGGTTAAACAGTCAATCGATCGTACTTGCCTCTATCAGCAAAACTTTTAATACCGCAGCGATACAAGGCGGTATCGCCATTATCAAGAACGATGAACTGCGCGAACGGTTCTATCATTTTCTTGATAACTGCTACCTCGCCGAGACCCATTCGTTACAGCAGGCGGCCATCTACAGTGCCTATACTCACTGCAGTGACTGGCACCAGAAATTATTGACCTATCTGGCTGACAATATAGCGTATGTAAAAGATGAAATTGAAAAGCACTGCCCCTTGATCTCGATTCTGTATGGCGGCGCATCCTATCTGCTGTTTCTGAATGCTGAAAAAATGGGCCTCAGTGATGAGCAACTGAGCGCTTTTTTTGTCCATGATGCCCGGCTTGGCCTGTCGCCAGGTTATCAATATGGTCCTGGCGGAGAAGGCCATATGCGATTAAACGTTGGTTGTCCGCGTTCTGTACTGGAGGAGGCCATGGACAGACTCAAAAAGGCATACCAGAAGAGGCTGGACGCGTAGCGCTATACCCAATATTTGCCCTGCTAAGTCAGGGCAAAATACCCCAAAGATATGCCCTGACCGGCTATAAATACTTCCTCTTCTCTGCGCGAGTGTTAAACTGGAAAGTGTGATCTTCATCATAACCTGCTTAAACAGAGAAAAGAGACACTGCTATGCAACATATCATTGAGGGCTTCCTCAACTTCCAAAAAGAGATTTTCCCTCAACGTAAGGAACTCTTTCGCAGCCTGGCCTCCAGCCAGAATCCTAAAGCACTTTTCATCTCCTGCTCAGACAGTCGTCTGGTGCCAGAACTGGTTACGCAGCAAGAGCCAGGACAGCTTTTCGTTATCCGCAACGCGGGCAATATCGTCCCTTCTTTTGGCCCGGAACCGGGCGGTGTATCTGCCACCATCGAATACGCGGTCTTGGCGTTAGGCGTGACGGATATCGTTATCTGTGGGCACTCCAACTGTGGTGCGATGAAAGCGATTGCTGAAAGCCAGAGTCTGGATCCGATGCCTGCGGTCGCCCACTGGTTGCACTACGCCGATGCGGCGAAAGCGGTAGTCGAGAAGAAAACCTGGGATAACGCAATCGACAAAGTGAATGCCATGGTGGAAGAGAACGTTATCGCTCAACTGAATAATATTAAAACGCATCCGTCTGTCGCGGTCGGACTGCGTAATAATGCGCTGCGTCTGCACGGCTGGGTGTACGACATTGAAAGCGGTGAGATCCGTACACTGGATAAAAACAGCAAAACGTACGTTTCACTGGCAGACAATCCGCAGGTGCATTTCGAGTAAAATCTTTATCTGGAGCAAGGATGCTCTGGCAACGTCACGCCGCCCCTTCCCCCCGCCACTCGTTCCGTAAGTGGACAAAAAACGCGCTTGCGACTAGCTTTTAAATTAACCGTAAATGTTGCCGTAAGGGTACCCGGTGAGTTAAAGCGACAAAAGGAACTCGTGCGAATGCAGGCCAAATATAAAAAAATAATAAATATGCTTTTTTATCATGAGTCGTGGGACATCATGATTATCAAGGATAATGGTTCGCATACCTTTCCTACTAACACGTTGGATATACTGAAGCGTACCCCTGCGCAGCAACTTAAAAAGAAACACACCTTTCAGGCCGATCCTTTCATCATTGAAAGAGATAATAAAGTTTATATTTTTTATGAGGCTTTACGCTTCCGTAATTCGAAGGGGATCCTACGCTGCCGTATACTCGATGCCGACTTAGCGGAACTCGATGATGTGAAGCTCGACGGTTTCGATTATCTAAAATGCCATTTATCCTTTCCTTTTGTATTTGAGAACAATGGCCAGCTCTTTATGATCCCTGAGTCTTCAGAAAGAAAAGAGGTTATTTTATTTCAGTGCGTAGATTTCCCGCAACGCTGGAAGGCGATAAACGTTTTAATCTCGGACGAAGCATTAACCGATAACGTATTTTTCTCACTACACGGTGCCTGTTATCTGTTATCGACGACAATGAATAATGAGCTGATGATCCATACTGCCGAGAGCGTGAGCGGTCCGTGGCAGAAAATCACGCCCACTTTGCAGTTGAGCAACCTGCATCAGCGAGGCGCCGGGGCGCCCCATAACATCGGCAATACACTGTACTTTCTCACTCAGGAATGCACGCCTGAAACCTATGGAAAATCAATTTACATCAAAGCATTAGTCACGCTAAACGCATTTTCTTTTGATGAAAAGCTTATTGCACAGGTCAATGCCGCCATCAACCAAAGCGACGGTGTACATACCTTAAACTTCACGAATAACTATCTTGTCTACGATAGTAAAATAAACACCTTTAGCTTGTTCGCAATATTTAAAAAAATATCATACAAGTGTATGATCGCATACAGAAACATATACCATTCCCGGCAGCATCATTGATTCACTGGATTTTAAAGTGATATAGGTGGAAAATTGCTCGGGCGTATAGCATTTTTCTGGAGACTGTATGGCAATTCTTGTCACTGGTGGCGCAGGTTATATTGGTTCACATACCGTGTTGACGCTTCTCGAAAGAGGTGATGAAGTTGTGATCATCGATAACCTCTCAAATGCCTCACAAACATCATTACATCGGGTCGCGGAACTCACCGGCAAGGAACCCACAGTTTACATTGCCGACGTTCTGGACAGAGAGGCATTAAAAACGATTTTTTCACACCATGACATTAGTGATGTCATTCATTTTGCTGGGTTAAAATCAGTTTCAGCATCCATAAAAGAACCCCTCGCGTATTATAATAACAATGTCACCGGAACGCTGGTTTTACTGAGTGAGATGCTGACTGCGGGTGTTCACAGCCTAATCTTTAGCTCTTCCGCAACGGTCTACGGAGATCCGGAAAGCGTGCCGCTCAGCGAACAATCGCGCACCGGGGGAACAACGAATCCGTATGGCACCTCTAAATTAATGGTCGAACAGATTCTGGCGGATTTTTCCCGCGCACACCCTGAATTTCGCCTCACCTGCCTGCGCTATTTTAACCCCGTCGGAGCCCATTCCTCAGGCCGAATTGGTGAGGATCCAAATGGTATCCCCAACAACCTGGTTCCCTATATTTCTCAGGTTGCGATTGGCAAGCTTGAAACCGTGTCGGTGTTTGGCAATGACTACCCAACCCCGGATGGCACTGGGGTACGTGATTATATTCACGTGATGGATCTGGCAACCGGCCATTTAGCGGCTTTGGATTGCCAGAATAAAGGTCCAGCCTATAAAGTGATAAACCTCGGTACCGGCATCGGCTATTCGGTGATGGATCTTATTGCCGCTTTTGAAAAAGCGGCTCAACGAAAAATTAATTATCAGATTGTTGCACGAAGACCCGGGGACATCGCCGAATGTTGGTCTGACCCGTCGCTGGCGCGCGAAGTACTGGGCTGGCAGGCTACCTACACGCTTGATGACATGATGCGCGACACCTGGAACTGGCAGAAAAATAATCCTGATGGTTATCACGCTTAACACCCATCAACAATGAGCCTGCGGGCAGGCTCATTGTTGCTAATGGCTAACGCGCCGTGATCGTCGACACACGATACCATCCGCTGCTCTGCTTCCCTTCATTGGCAAAGTTAATTCTCGCGGCGCCCGACTTATCCACGATCGCCACTTCAATGGCGTATTTTCCTCTCGGTAACGCACCGGGCATAGGGAGTTGATAATTCAGCTGATGTTGACCCGGCAGCCAGCGACGAATGTCTTCCGGTGAATTTCCCTGAGCAACAACATTGTTAGCATCATTAATAATACGAAATGACAGGGTGTAAGGAAGGTAAATCGGCGCAACGCCGTCATTATACCAGGTACTGATCAGCGCCAGGCTGCGACCATTTTCCCATACTGACTCATGGCTCAGAGAGGCCAGACGAAAGCGATAGCCCAGCCTGGTCAGTGCATCATCGACAATCGGCCGATACTCACTGGGCACCGTTCGCGATTTCAGGTTGAGGGTACTGGCATGATGCTTCACCGCCCAGTCAAAAATCCCCTGCACCTCTGCGCGCGTATAATGAAAAAGATTCTTCCAGTCCAGCATATACGAACAAATTTCCAGACTCACCGGCGATCGTTTCCAGGCATCGTTTAACCCGGAATAACTTTTCTGCGCAGCCAGCAATCGTTGCGGGTAATCATCTGCCATATGATTCCAGTCATTAGAAAACACACGCAGGTCGCCCCAGCAGTCCGCGCGCCATCCAGCCCCTCGCGCCACCGCATTGGCCAGGCTTTGCCCACCACTCATCAACATAATTTTTGGCGTTACGGGAAATGCAGCAAAGTGCATGGCGACGTAGCGATCTAGCTGCTCGGTGGTATATCGTTCCAGCAAGGGTTGCAGCACATCTTTCGGGAAGTTGCTGTTATGCCATTCTCCCCACGATCCCACCATGCCAATATCGACAAACGCCAGGTTCTGATTACCATCGTAGCGCTTGCCAAAAGCGTTCAGCAGACGTTGGCTGTAGGCTATAAACAGGGGATCGTCGAGATCCGGGATAAAGGTTTTATGATCGGGCGTCCATTTTCCTTTCACCCCTTTTTTAATCAGCCAGTCGGGGATCTGCGAGCCGCTTTCAGGCTCCGCAAGGGCCATAAACCGCAGCCCCACGTTCATCGCGGGCCGATGCGCCGCCGCATATTTAAAGGCATCATCAACCAGCGCAAAATTGTACTGGCCTTCCACTGGCTCCAGTTCCCGCCAGTAGAAGCGTTCATATTCAAACCCGGTATTAGGGTAATCCGCCAGGCCCAACGTTTCACCATAACCCTGATGAAAACTGGCCACCCCTATCCCGGGGTTGGTCAGCGGACCGGTTACGGCTTTGGGAGTGACGGTGGTTAATGCAGCCATGGCCGTCAGCGGAAAGAACACACTCAATAGCGCCAAACCCCATTGACTCTTCATCACCGTAACGCCTCCACCCGTTGGTTAACGCTAGTGGTTTTTCAGGCTTAGCCACCAGTCCCAAATACCCACATGAAAATTCTGGAACACATCAATACCCAACGCGGATTTGATCATATACAGCGTCAGCAATACGCAGCAGGTAACGAACAACACAACAAACAGCAGTAACAATGCGATCAGGATATTGGATAGCGTCGATTCCCGACGATGCCAGTGACGTAAATCCCTGCCAAACAAAAAGACCAGGTAAAAACGTCTACCGAAAAAGGGAAAGCTTCTACGAATATCAACCTGGTGTCTCGATCCCAGGGTAATAGCAAGGACCGCTTTTTCTACTCCGTCTTTTTGTTCGGCGGTCAACCCCTGCGAGATCTTCTCATCCAGTTGAGCATAAAATCGTTCAATGACGGGCGGTCGGTTCTGAGAGTTGGGCAAAATTAACCTATATCTTTATCAATAGCGTGATAGACGGTGACTGTTTGTCTGGCGATTTCATGCCAGTTATAGTTTTGCAAATATACACTATAGTCAACGCTATTTGCTGTCGCCCATCTCGCCATTTTCCCGGCCAGACTCGCCAGATTACCCACCTGAAAATACGCCTCTGCGGGTAACTTGACCTCCAGATTCGCCGGAATATCGCTCACCACCGCAGGCAGAGAAAATGACATTGCCTCCAGCAGCGCTATCGGCAACCCCTCATGATACGACGGCATGACAAACAGTTTTGCCTGCGAAAACACCGCCTGAAGTTCATCGCCGCGTAAAAATCCGGTCATCACCACACCTGGCGTATCAGCGGCCTGCTGTTTGAGACGAATACTGTATTCGGTCGGGTGATCCGCATCGCCAATTAACACTAATGGCATCGTCAAACCACTTTGTTGGTAGGCTGAAATGGCATCATGCATGCCTTTTTCTTCCACGAATCGCCCCACCACCACAAGATAGTTTTTCGGCTGGAGACCATAACGCGACAGCGTCTGGTGAAGGGTATGTTCTGATAATGTTCGCGGTGCGTTCACGCCATTGTGAATTAAATGCGCATCATAGCGGCGATGCTTATTCTGGATAAGCTGATTAATAACTTCAGATATTACAATCACTTCACTGGCATATCTCACCGCCCAGCGTTCACCGAGCAATAATATTTTCTTTGCCACATACCCCCATTTCTGGCGGTCATAGTCAGGTCCATGATGGGTGAAAACGACCTTCTTGCCCAGTAACCGCAATAACGGAACCACTAACCCCGGACCAATAGCGTGGACGTGCACGATAGTCGAGT
Source organism: Citrobacter sp. KH_055_1 (assembly GCF_057838705.1). Lineage (NCBI taxonomy): Bacteria > Pseudomonadati > Pseudomonadota > Gammaproteobacteria > Enterobacterales > Enterobacteriaceae > Citrobacter > Citrobacter sp. KH_055_1. The sequence continues at coordinate 1,081,658 of NZ_CM174473.1, read as the reverse complement.
GGTCAAAACAGGTGCTGAACGCGGCTAAAACGGAATGAACAATCGCTTCCAGCGAGCGTTTTTTAGGTGCCCACAGCGCATGGGTTTCGACATTCTTATACGATGAACGGGTGTAATTCACGTACGGTGAGCGGGCGATAACACAAATATCAACATCGCATAGCCGTTTAATTTCCGGATAAAGATGTTGGCAGTGTGTTTCCACCCCACCCAATACATCGGGAATACCGCGCGTACCAAATACCGTTATTTTTTTACGCATATTATGGCCTGCCCAGCAGTTCTTTATACAGTGCCTGCAACGTTTCCATATGACCACTGAGCGCATATTTATCACTCAGCCGTTGACGTCCATTGATGCCCATTACCCGTGCTTTCTCCGGGTCTTCGACCAGCGTATCCATCGCCTCTGCCAACGCCTGCGCATTACCCGGCGTAAATAATATCCCTTCAATACCATCGCGAATTTGTTCAGGGATCCCGCCAATACGTGAGCCAATGACCGGCTTGCCTAATGACATTGCCTCTAACACCGCCATCGAACAGTTTTCATAACATTCCGAAGGCAGGATCACCGCCCGGGCATGTTTAATCAGTTGGTCCAGGGCTTCCCCTTGTTGTACATAGCCTAAAAAATCCACGTCCGGATATTGGGCAATCAACTCGTCATGTAACGGGCCATGACCGACAATTTTCAGCGGCGCCGGGTTACGCATTTTCTGGTGAGCGGCCAGCAACGTAGCCACCCCTTTTTCCCGGCTCAGGCGGCCTAAGTACAGCATATAACCTTCATCACCAGTCGTCTCCACGGGCCGGCTGTCATCTACGCCATTGACGATGACATCGATACGCGAATGCGGCAGCACACGTAGCAAAATGCCGCGTAAAAATGCGCTGGGGGACACGATCACATCCAGCGCCTGATAATTTTGTGCAATGTATTGCCAGGTAGCCTCTAAAGAGAGCAGTAAACTCCTGGCGGCAGACCCTTCCTGACAGCGGTATCTGAAGGCATTGAAGACGGTCCCGGTAATACAGGCATCGCACACTTTCCCGTCGCGTAGCATTGAGTATGAAGGACAGACAATTTTATAGTCATGGGCGGTCAGTACCGTTTTACAGCCAAAATTGCGTGCGACTTTAATTAGCGCTGGCGTTAGCTGATGATAGATATTATGAAAGTGAACGATATCCGGGCGTTCTTTTTGCAGCAAGACCTGCATTTTTCGACAGGCTTCGGCGTTATGAATAAAGTTAACCGCCGTTTTAATACCGCCTAACAGGTTACTGTCTGTATGGTAATCAACATTTTTGACAAAAAAATCCGCATACTCCGAGGGGAAATTTTTCTCATGCTGCATCGAAAAATCAATCACCTGCACGCCGGCCTTTTTCAGCATCTCGCGTTCCTGAAAATAAACCGTTTCCGCCCCGCCCTTTATAAAGAAAAACTTGTTAACCAATAAAATTTTCATTTCATCCGCTCTTTTTATTGTTGAATGATTTTACTGTTGGGCGGCGTCAGCGGATCGCGCACAGGATGAAGACACCCTTTCAGCAATCCCACGGAACGGACAATCATATTAATGACGCTTTGAACCCCATCGCTGAGAGAACGATTTTGCACAATTTTCCACAGTGTGAACGCCAGTAATGGCAGCAACACCAGGGTAATAATGCTGCCGTTGACGGTGACCAGTGAGGCAAGCAAGATCAACAGATACAGCGCAAATACCGCCTCATTTTTGACCATCTTGAGGGCGCGGGTGAAATACGGTGTTCCAAAACTACAGCGCAACAGCTCTCCCGGCGCCTGGTAATAGCCGCTCAACCACCGATGCTTCAGCATCTTGAAGGTCGGCAGGGTGTGTGACGTATGGCTAAAATAAGGGATATCCAGACGACGCAGTTTGTAGCCGGCATCGGTTAATCGCAGCCCCAGCTCGGCCTCTTCATAGGCGTGCAAATTCCGGTTGGTCAGATAGCCAATCTTTTCAATCGCCGCGCGACGATACAGCCCGCCGCCGCCTAAATGGTCACAATCGCCCACGGGATAGATCTGGTTAATGCGCTGTTTGCGGGATTTGAACTCATAGTTCACGGCATCATCCATTTCGACGGTTCCCGCCACGCCGGCATACTCTTCATGCGCCTGTAAAAAGGCGACGGCCCGATCGACAAATCCCTCTTCCAGCGCCATATCGCCATCCATCAGCAGCAGATATTCGCCTTCGCTATAAAGGTAGCCCAACTGGTGTCCGACACCGCAGCAGCGATCGCCCGGCTCCGTTAATGACACCACCGTCACCCCTTTATTCACCGCCAGTTGCTGGGTGCTATCTGTCGACAGGCTATCAGCCACAATAATTTTATGCGGATATCCCACCAGCTGTCGGCGGATGCTGTCGATGGTTTTCTCAATACCTTTCGCTTCGTTGAGCGTTTTAATACTCACCGAGATAAACGGGATATTATCCATACCCTCCTCCTGCGCTGCGAAGAACGGTGCGACGAATCACTAAGCTTGAACCGAGCGATAAATAAAACAGGAACTGTAACATCGGCGTTATCATCAGGATTTGGCTATAAGGTAAGCTCACTAAACACGCGATCGCAAAAGCGTTATACGCTGGCGCAAAGCTCAACAGTTGCAGATCCTGCGGGTCCAGTTGTTCAAGCGCCAGTACCGGTTTCGGCTGACACACTTTTAGAATATAAATAAACAGACCGATAAACAGCAGCGTGCCAATCACGCCAATTTCCCACAGCAGCATACTCAGCGACGTGGAGTCCAGGATCAGGTTATAAACAATATTCAAAAACCCAGGTGATACCGAACTTCCGCTGTTCGTCGCATTCAGGCCGTAGCCAAATAGCGTACCGGACAGTCCCCACAGATCGTTATTTTTAAGCCAGAACAGAAACGTCGTGAAGCGGCCCAGTTCACCGGTCGACATGATGTAGTTGGGATCAAAGATATAGCTGAGTGAATCGATAAAAACGCTAAAGGCGCTTTTGGTCGGATCGCCGCCAAAAGCAGACGAATAGTACCAGGCCAGAATCATCACCGACAGACCGATGAGTACCAGCATGCCAATAACAATCAGCAATAACGTTTTGAGATTAATTTTACTGACGTCTTTAACATAGCTCGGAGAAATCCACACCCAGGCCAGGAACAGCGGTGAAAGCAGGATGACAAACTTCACTTCACCAATAATACACAGCCCAAATCCAAGAATAATATGCAGCGCCATCGATTTAAACGTCGTCAGCCCGTGTTTATATTCCGAGAGCTTAAGCAACATAATCAGCAGGCAAAATAACCCCATTGCCGCCGTATTACCGCCGCCCATTGGGTCGCCACCGAAGGTCCCGACCACCGAGTCCCATTTTTCCTCTTCGCCGCGCTGCGCCACGCGCTGGGGAACCACCAGTAATACCTGATAAATCATCACCGGGACCTGGGCGTAAAACACCCAATACAGATAGCGTGTTGCCCGATAAATCTGTGATTCCCGGCAGAATCCCAGCAGTAAACAGATCATCACCAGCGACAGTGCTATCTCGTTTTTAAAGGCCACAATCGCGACGGTTACCCCGCCCTGCAGCAGGGTTGAAGCCCCAGCCAACAGCAGAAAAGAGAAATACAGCGCAAGAATAATGGTCTCCTGGGCATCCAGATGCAGCGGGCTCTCACGCGTTTGCATCACCATTAATCCGACCATGAGCAGCGTCAGGAAAAACGGGATCCACAGCACCGACTGCATACCGGTAAAATATTGCACCAGTCCACACAGGATCAGCGTAATAAAGGTATAGGCCTGTAAATAATATCCGGTATTCAGAGTCATAATATCACCGGCTTGTCTTTCAGCAGATTGGCGCGCTGGTTCATTTTGAAATAAATAAACCCATAGCGAATAAATGTCAGCGCAGAGAACAAGATGACTGACGTGGCATAGTCTTTATAAAAATAGGGCACCACCACAAAAGCGACTAACACAATCGCCAACTGTTCCAGCTGAATACGCAAAAAATAACGATGGGAGCCAAAAATAAGTTCAATTACCGTGAGTGGGCTGATTGCCAGCGCCGGGAACAAATAGGGCAACATATAGCGGGATGTCTCAATGGAGTTAATCCAGTCCTCGCTAAACCCCAGCCGCATCACGATGGGATAGAAAATAAACACCCCGAGCGTACAGACCACCCCAAGCACTAACAGCAGCAAACGCACCTTTGTATATTCCTGATAATTAAAGGTGTTATTTCTGAAATCAATAGACCACTTGGAGAAAATGGTATTGCGCACTGCATTGCCGATGATCACCACCGGTGCCAGACAGAACCGACTGACGACGGAAAAATAGCCCGCCGTCAGCGCCGAGAACCAGAAGTTAATCAGCATAATCGGTAAGTTGCTGCTGGCCATCGCCAGCACCTCAGCGCTGCCGACCTTGCTGATGTGATGAATGTTTTGCTTAAAAAATCGCCAGTTATTCAATGGATGCAGATGCCCAGACGTCACCGAGCGGATATCAAACGAATGCAAAATACAGCTCGATGTCAGTAGGATCATCGCGCACGCCCACGACCAGTAAAAGGTCTGTACCTGATGCGTGAGCAGTACCGAGAGCACCACCACTACCGAAACCGAAATACGCTGAAAAATCAGAAAATAAAAATTGGCCGTGCGCAGCGATAAGTTTTCTGAGATTAACGCCCACGCCGTAGAGAGCGTCAATAAATAGAGAAACAGGATATTCTGGTGAAAAAACCACGCAGTCAGTACAGCGTAGGGCAACGCAATCAGCGTGCTTTGCAGCAGGCAAAACACCACATTTTGCGCGAGACTGTCGTCCTGCTGCTTAGGAATTAACAGCTGTGAGGCAAAGGTGCAAACCTGCGCCCCCACCACGGCAATACTGTAGTTAAGCGCATAAAGCCCAACTTCGGCCATGTCATACTTATGTGAGATCAACCAGATAGACAGCGCACCAATCAACTGCGAGATGATTGATGAGCCAGCTATCGTGGATGCGCTCTTCAGTAGACTCATACGCGGCCTGGTGTCGTCAACAGTTGGTCAGTGCTGAAGTTCAGTGAACGCAGCCCTTCTTGCGTTTCGAGGTTTTTTTCTTCCACCCCGTTCAACACCGCGCCAATTACCACGCCCTGATTATCCTCAATCTTATCCAGCGCGCTGGCGATCGTCTGTGCCGTCCCCACACCGGCTTTCACGATGAAAATAACCCCATCGGCAGCGCGCTTAATCAGCTGAATATCCTGGCTCTGATTCACCGCCGCCACATCAATAATAATGCGCTGATAGCGCGACTTCAGCTCGCGCATCAAAGGCTCTACATTTTCCGACGACAGCATCAGTAAAGAGGAGATGGTGGACTTACCACGCGGGATAAAATCAAGATTCTCATGTATCGTCATCCGCGCGTTCTCCAGCACGATTTCGCCCCGTAGCAGCTCCGCCATGCCCGCAGATGCCGGTGTGGCGAGTTCATTCGTCAGGCCATTGTTATTAAAGAAGTCTGCATCAATGAGTAGCGTTTTCTGATCGAAACTAAAGGAGCTTGCCAGCAAATTTGCCAGCAGGGAACGCCCTTCACCGCGCCCGGCAGACGCCACCGCAACCGTCTGTAATGGCCGGCTATCCAGCATTATCCGGGTACGAATACCGTGAATAATGTCGGCATTCAGCGGGTTCTTCAAAATCATATCCCGTACCTGCGCGCGCCCGGTTGTCCCGCTAAACCGGCGGATTTCACCCAGTGGGGTGACGTTAAGGCGTTGACTCATACGGCTCAGGGTGCGAATGGAATTGTCCATTGCTGCTTTGACGATGAAGTACATAATGCTAAACACCACCGCCATCAGGACCACCATCACCAACAGCAATGACTTATTCGGTTTTACCGGTTTTAACGGCGGCACTGCAGGATCGTACAGCACGGCATCTGCATTGACACCGGACAACGACAGTTCCTGAGTGCGCTGATACAGCGATTTATACAGGTCCTCCATTTTGTCTAACGACAGTTTCTGGCTGTTATAGCCATCTCGTTTGGACGCCATTTGCTGGAAGATCTCTTTCTGCTGCGCCACCTGCTGCTGATAATTCTTTTCATCCGCCAGCGCGGCCAGATATTGCTGACGTAAGCCAACTTTCAGTTCGCCCAGCACCCGCCCGGTTTGACTTTGGATCGACTGAACGTCGGCTTCCGCTTTTAAAATCGTCGCGTGTTTCGGCCCATACAGTTTTCGCTGTTCCGACAGCGCGCGCTGCGCCTGAATCAACGCGATACGTAAGTCCTGAATCTGGGCGTGGTCAGAAACCGAGGGCAAAGAAATGATGCTCTCAAGGGTTCTCCCCCGGCCATTCACTTCGTTATAGACCGACTCCGCCGCAACCCGACGCTGGGTCGCATCGGCCAGACGATTAGTCACAATACTAAGCTGCTCGGTTTCAAAACCGTCAATACCGCGAAAGGTCAGCAGCCCGGCATTTTTCAGGTAGCCATCCATCGTCTCTTTTTGCTTCACGATCGCAGCCTGTAGCTCTGCCATCTTTTCCGCATTCAGCGCCTTCGCGTTCTCCACTTTCTGCCGTTTTTGCTCAACCGTATAGTTGATGAAAGCCTGCGCGACGCCGTTGGCTATCTCAGCCGATTGCTGTGCTGAGGGTGACTCATAGGAAATAGAGGCCAGATTGGTCGTGCGAATGCCGATGACCTTCAGATGTTGAGATAATGTCTTCAGCGCCTGATCGACTCTCTGTTGTTGATTATCCCCGCTATTAGCCCCCGCTGCGGCCAATTTATTGCCAGTAAAATCGGGATTTTCATCCAACTTCAGGTCGCGTACCGCCTGCTCGAGGATAATGCGTGACTGCATCAGCGCATATTGCGTTTCGTAATATCCGCTGCGCGTTGAATCAAAACCATCCACCTGTGGAAACGGCGAAACGTTATCGGCTTGTGCCTTAATCAGCACCGTCGCCGTCGAGACATACTTTGCTGACATCATGCTGATCAAGGGATACGCCACCACTCCGGCGATAATTCCGGTTAGCGCAATTTTCCAGGCGTTCTTTTTAAGTTCTTTGGCAAAGCGGGAGAGTTCGACTGCGTTTTCTCGCTTTTTGCCGTTTTCCACTATAGAGAGTTTCATCATTAGAAGAACCCCATGCCAATGATCACAACGTCACCTGGACGCACCGAGTGCGTTAAATCCACATTCTCCAGCAGCTGATGACTGCCCGCCTGGCGAATATTGATATCTTTACGGTCAGCGCGATCGGTAAATCCGCCCGCCTGAGCGATCGCTTTCTCCACGGTAAGCCCCGGCTCATACGCGAAAGCATTAGGGCTTTTCACTTCGCCTGATACGTAGTATTTACGAAATTCAGCGACGCTAACCGTCACCATGGGATTAACCATATATCCATTACGCAAGCGTTGCGTTAATTCCGCAGTCACCTGGTCCGGCGTTTTCTCTTTTAATGCGAGCGTGCCAATATAAGGGAAATTGATGGTTCCGCTTTTATCGACGATAAATTTCATGGTCATCTCGGGTTCGCCGTAAACCACAATATTGACCGTATCCCCCGCACCAAGACGGTAATCCTCTGCGCTTGCCGCAGGGTCGTCCGTTAATGGTGGCCTGGACGTTGCGCATCCGACCAACAGGATACTGAATAGAAAAAACGCGCACAGTTCTATTATTTTCATTTTAGATCTGAACCTTAGCTGTAAGCATAATCATAGAATTATCATAACCTAGCGTTCTGATGACTTCCTGATTGTCGTTGGGACCGATATAAAACGAGTCAGTATCCTTATTAGAATTCAATGTATCTAACTGATATTTAATTGCAAAATTCACTGACGGCGTGTAGTCATAGCTCATAGTTACGCTAAATACACCCCTTTTATCATGGCGATCCTTGTTCTGTTTTTTATAGTCCTCCATGGTGTATGCATAGTCGAGGAGGGTAGAAAAGCGATTACCCAACCAAAAATGCTGGTAAGAAATCCCATATTCAGTAACTAAAATATAGCCACCAACTTCCGACGGGTCTTTAATACTTTGCGACGAACGCGCGGTGAAAACAGACTGCTGTAACGGTTTCCACTCCCCTTTTATATCCCAGTTTAGACCATTAAAATCATGCGAATTTGGATCGTTTTCAAATGTTTTGTACAACCATGAAATATTCATGTCGACATTCGTTTTACCCGTCAACTGCGATTTCAGGCCGTAAAGCAAATAGTATTCATTACTGTCTTTTTCTGAGTTGTTATCGTAATGACGCTGGTTAGTAATAAAGCTATAGCGAAAACGTGTTCTCGACGTGTACTGGTCAAATATCTCCGCAACCAGGCTATTTTCATGCCATTCCTGCTGCTGAATGTAAGTGTAAAAATCTTCACTGGTATCCTGAACATCCGACGTATTACCGAACGTCAGCTTTTTGTATAACAACGCCAGTTCCGCTTTACCGCGCCCATCCGGCGCGCCGTAGCTGTAACGCAGTTCACTGTTGATAAAATTGGTCGTCAGTGGAGATTTAATCCCATACTGGCGAAACTGACTCGGCAAAAAGCCCTCAGTAATATCGCGACCACGATCTTCATGCCCAAGCGAATCTTCCAGATTCAGGGTTAGGCCGTGCATTTGTCCGTAACGCCAGGCACCGTTAAAACGGAAAAAATGATCGTTGTAGTTATCCGCAGAATCGCTGGAGTAGTGGCGATAATCCCCCGAATACATCAGCAAATACGTATCCTGACCGCGCTCGCCGATCATACTCAGCACGGGCGCAGCACTCTGAAAGGCGGAACCTTTCGCATCGCGGTTATGTGGCTGATATGTCACGTTATCATCATAACCATAATCCACAGCAACCTTGCCCTGGAAGTCGATCCCCGCAAAGCCAATGTGTGATTTCGGTGTCAGATCAGCCCATGCGGACTGCGATATCACGATCCCGGTAATAACGAGTATTTTAGTATGCATTCTTACCGACAAATCCTTTGAAAATAGTTTTAATAATAATTTTTATATCCAACCATAATGACCAGTTTTGAATATATTCAATGTCATACTGGACACGTTTTTCCATCTTATAGAGCGCATCGATTTCCCCACGAAACCCGTTAATCTGCGCGAGACCGGTGATCCCTGGCTTCACTTTATGGCGGATCATGTAATTTTCGACCTGCTTACGGTACTGCTCGTTATGCGTAACTGCATGCGGTCTGGGACCGACAATCGACATACTTCCCTGCAACACATTAATAAATTGCGGCAGTTCATCGAGCGAGGTGCGACGTAAAAAACTGCCGAATTTCGTCACGCGTGGATCGTTCTTCGTAGCCTGAATAACGGTGTCAGAATTCTCCATCACCCGCATTGAGCGAAACTTCCAGACCTTTATTTTTTGCCCACTCAGACCATAGCGGTCTTGTTTGAAAAATACCGGGCCGCGCGAGGTGAGTTTTATCCCAATGGCGATGACTAGCATCAGTGAGGAGATCATCACCATAATGAGACTCCCGAGTACCAGATCTTCAGTCCGCTTAATAAACGATCCTGCACCTTCAAACGGCGAGCTAAAAATGCCGATGGTTTGCAGGTTGTGGATCGAGCGCAGCTTGGACATATTGTTACTGTAGGTATAAAAGTCAGGCACAATATAGGTATCGACCGTGGTATCAGACATCATCGCCAAAAAATGACGAATGCGCTGTAACGCCACCATCGGTAGCGCAATATAGATCTCATCTATATTCCCATTTTTGGCTTCTTCAACTAAATTAATGACCGAGCCGCGAAAGGGGCTTTTTATTTTATCAACCACATCGCCACAACGATCTGGACTGCGCTCATCATAAAATGCCAGGTCTAACTTGATGTTGGCGTATTCCGTAGTCAACGCATTTTCCGCCGCCAGACCATTCTCGGTCAGGCCAATAACGGCAACGCGAATATGTTTCTTGGCTGAGTATTTAAAAAGAAAAAAACGAATAAAATAAAGGACAGGTAGTGGAATAAAATACCAAATGACAATAGCTGAACAAAAAGGCGGATCCAGTGCATTCAGATCCCCCAGCGACTGAGGATCCGCAATGGTCGTACGAACCCACTCATTACAGAAAATGGCCAGTAGCGTACACGCCAGCAGTCTCTTTTGGTTGCGCAAGCTAATGGTTTTGATCTTCTGCTGGTACATTTTGGTGTATTCAGCAAACAACAAAAACAGAAGTGAGAAGATCACACTGAGGATTACAATCGTCGAAAACGGCAGCATGCCTAGCAGTTTTGCGCTAAAAATTAGAGTAAAATTGATGACAAGGAAATCGACCAGTTTTATATAAACTGGATATCCTTGACTGCTAATCTTTAGCGAATTTTTAAGCATATCTCAGCCTATTATCGATTGATTTTAATTATTTTTTTATCGCTTGATATGGCTAATTATATCACAAGCTCAAAAATCGCAATGTCGGAGTGTCAGCAAATGTAATTACTAGTATTACAAATTGTGACTACAGTCTCATGAAAAATTCATACCCACTTGATTTAATTGAATATTATTTTCATGACCATTTGATTTTTATTATTAGAAATATATGATTATCTACAACGGATATATTATTGACAGATAACCATTCGTCGACTAGCAAAATAGGTTATGCCTGATTATTTTTAGCTGCTTTAACCCGCGACGCATAAAAACCGCACCCGCACGCCTAACCCTCCCAGAGTTTCACTGCGCGACAGTTGTGGGTGCGTACGGTGCAGGCGAGCAATATCATTGACCAGCGCCAGCCCAATCCCCGCCCCGGGAACATTGTCCACATTATCCAGGCGATGAAACGGTAACAGCGCCTGATGCACCCGATCGTCATCAATACCGGGGCCACTGTCTTCAACCACCAGCACCACGCTTTCTCCCTCACGCAGCAGCCGGGCGGTGACCATCCCCTGTGCAGGCGTGTATTTCAGCGCATTATCCAGCAGATTTCCGCACAGTTCGCCGAGCAAAACATCATCCCCTTCAATCCACACCGCCTCTTGTTCCCCTTCATAGCCGAGATCGATGGCTTTGCTGCGCGCCTGCGCCAGGCGGGTAAAACAGCTGGTTTGCACCACCTCAAACAGATTGACCGGTGAAAAGTGTCTTTCTCCCTGCTCTTTGCGCTTCACGGCAGAAAGCTGTAACAATCGCTCCGTCAATTGAATGGTGCTGTCGAGCGTAGTGCTCATGGCCTGTAAACTCTCATACCACTGCTGCGGCTGCGGGCTAGCAAGGGCTACCGCAGCCTGCGTTTTTAGCACCGCCAGCGGGGTTTTTAACTGATGAGAAGCATCTGCGCTGAACCGCTCCTGGCGCGATATCAGTGCGCGTAGCCGGTCAATGTAGCGATTGAAGGCCACGATCAGCAAACGAGTTTCCGACCACGGCAGCAGCTCCGGCAGTGGCGTCAGCAGCCCCGGCTCGCGGCGTACCATCAATGATGACAGCTGGCGCATCGGGCGTAATACCCGTCGCAGCAGCCAGCCGACCAGCACCAGCGTCAGCAGTACCAGCAACCCCTGGGATACCCAGGATGAGAACAGCAGCTGTCGCGCCAGATAGCGTCGTGATTGCAGCGTTTCGGCGACATAAATCTCCGCCATACCGACAATCCCGCCTTCATTCACCGGCTGGAGCAGGCGTGCCACGCGAATAGCCTCCCCACGATATTCAGTATGATAAAACCACGCCAGCGCCGGGTATAGCCGGGTGCGCGAGGTGGAAGGCGGCATCGCCGGCAAATCGTCATAGCCGGAAATGACCTTCCCCGTCGGATCCACCACTTTGTAGTACAGCCGATCGTTCATGTTCAGCTCAAAGCTGTCCAGTACCACCCACGGTACGTTGACTTCCAGGCGTTTATTGCGCACCACCAGCCGCTCGGATACCGTTCTCGCCGATGAGAGCAGCGTCCGGTCATACGCCTGGGTCGCCGCCTGCAGGGCACTGACATAGCTGTTAAACGCCGACAGCCCCCACAGCAGTAGCAGCGGTAAGCCAAGGAACATCAGCAGTTGCAAATACAGCGACTGCGGCTTAACCCACTTCATCACTGCGCTCCAGCACATAGCCCAGGCCTCGCAGGGTCGCGATACGCACGTCGCTGCCGTTCAGTTTTTTACGCAAACGGTGGATGTAAAGCTCAATACTTTCGGGGCTGACCTCATCGCTCAGGCTGAAGACCTGTTCAAACAACTGCTGGCGCGAGACCGGACGCAACCGTCGGTACATCAGCACCGTCAGCAGCGCCTGTTCGCGCGGCGTCAGCGCCAGCGGTTGTCCCTGCAGCAGAAAATAACCCTCATCATGAAACGCCAGCTCACCGAGTTGCTGTATACCCTGCACTTGCCCCGCGCTACGCCGCAGCAGCGCCCGCAGCCGGGCATCCAGCTCTTCAAGCTCAAACGGTTTTGCCAGGTAATCATCCGCACCGGCGTTAAGCCCCTTTACCCGATCCGCCACCGCACTACGTGCTGTCAGCAGCAAAACGGGAAGCGTTTGCCCGCGCTTACGCAGCCGCTGAACCACCTCAAGACCGTCCAGCCCAGGCATATTGATGTCCAGCACCGCCAGCGCATAGGTTTCACTGTGTAACAGGTGATCGGCCGCCAGACCATCAAACACGCAGTCAACGGCAAAACCGTTTTGCACCAGCGCTTTCTCCAGCCAGTGAGCGAGCTCACGGTTATCTTCCGCTAATAAGAGACGCATATCACATCCTGTAAAGTTTCTGCCGCATTGAAAGGGAATTGAAAGGTTAATGTTTTAACAATCACGCAACCGAACTGCTACACATCGGCTCACATAATCACAAAAATAATCTTCCGTACCCGAAATCCGGTCATCCGGCGTGAGGATAAATAATGAAAAAACAATTACTTCGTACCCTTACTGCAAGCATGTTACTGATGAGTACCTCTGTTCTGGCGGAACAAGCGCCTTCACGCACCGAATGTATCGCCCCGGCAAAACCCGGCGGCGGTTTTGACCTCACCTGTAAGCTGATTCAGGTGAGCATGATGGAAACCGGCGCCATCGAAAAACCGATGCGCGTGACCTATATGCCTGGCGGCGTCGGGGCGGTCGCCTATAACGCCATCGTCGCCCAACGCCCTGCCGAAGCAGGCACCGTGGTGGCCTTCTCCGGCGGGTCGCTGCTGAACCTGTCGCAGGGTAAATTTGGCCGTTACGGCGTCGACGATGTGCGCTGGCTGGCAAGCGTCGGTACCGACTACGGCATGATTGCCGTGCGCAACGATGCCCCATGGAAAACGCTGAAAGACCTGCTGACGGCCATGGAGAAAGATCCCAACAGCGTAGTGATTGGCGCCGGTGCCTCTATTGGCAGTCAGGACTGGATGAAGTCGGCGCTGCTGGCGCAAAAAGCCAACGTCGATCCACATAAGATGCGTTACGTGGCGTTTGAGGGCGGCGGTGAACCGGTCACGGCGCTGATGGGCAATCACGTGCAGGTGGTCTCCGGCGATCTCAGCGAGATGGTGCCCTACCTCAACGGCGACAAAATCCGCGTCCTGGCGGTGTTCTCCGACCAGCGTTTACCGGGTCAGTTAGCCAATGTGCCCACCGCCAAAGAGCAGGGATATGACCTCGTGTGGCCGATTATCCGCGGCTTCTACGTCGGACCCAAAGTCAGCGACGCCGAGTATCAATGGTGGGTGGACGCCTTTGCCAAACTCCAACAAACCGATGAATTTAAAAAGCAACGCGATCTTCGCGGTCTGTTTGAATTCAACATGAGTGGGCAACAACTCGACGCCTACGTGAAGAAGCAGGTCACCGATTATCGTGAGCAGGCAAAAGCCTTCGGTCTGGCTAAATAAGCGCAGGGGCAACAATGATGAGCGATCGTATTTTTGCGGGTATCTGGCTGTTGCTCTGTATAGCCGGGCTGTTCGTGGCCTGGCAAATAACCAGCGAATACAGCTATGAGCCGGTCGGCCCGCGTCCCTTTCCGCTGGGCATTATCGGCCTGATGTTGCTATGCGCCGTGGCGTTACTCCTGCGCCACCCGGACACCATCAGCTGGCCTCGTCGCCACGTACTGCAAAAGCTACTGACGATGGTGATTATTCTGTTTATGTACGCCTGGGGATTCGAGTGGCTGGGCTTTCCCATTGCCACCGCCATTCTCACCGTGGTGATTGGCCTGCTGTTCGGGGCCACCATCCCGGCGGCGGGTATTTCCGGGTCGGTTCTTGGCATTCTGCTGTGGTATGCCTTCGATCGGCTGCTTGACGTCACCTTACCTCTCGGCGCCTGGCTGAGTTAACGGAGAAACGATGGATACCTGGATATATCTTTCTCAGGGTTTTGCGGTGGCGATGACGCCTGAAAACCTGGTCATTGCGCTGATCGGCTGTTTTGTTGGCACCATTGTCGGGCTGTTGCCGGGGCTAGGCCCCATTAACGGCGTGGCGATCCTGCTGCCGCTGGCTTTTGCGTTGCACCTGCCCGCAGAGTCCGCGCTGATCCTGCTGGCGACCGTTTACATCGGCTGCGAATACGGCGGGCGAATCTCGTCGATTTTGCTGAACGTTCCCGGCGATGCCGCCGCTATTATGACCGCCCTCGACGGCTACCCGATGGCGCAGCAAGGACGCGGCGGCGTGGCTCTCTCTATCTCGGCGGTCAGCTCTTTCTTTGGCTCGCTGATCGCCATCGGCGGCATCATTCTGTTTGCTCCGGCACTGGCTCAATGGTCGCTGGCCTTCGGTCCGGCAGAATACTTTGCCTTAATGGTCTTCGCCATTGCTTGCCTCGGCAGCATGATGGCGCAAAACCCGCTGAAATCCTTTCTGGCAGCGCTGATCGGTCTTGGCCTTGCGACCGTCGGCGTAGACGCCAACACCGGGGTATATCGCTTCACCTTTGACAGTGTTCATCTCTCCGACGGCGTGCAGTTTATCGTGGTGGTGATTGGGCTGTTCTCTGTCTCAGAAATCCTGTTAATGCTGGAACATACCAGCAGCGGTCAGGCGCTGGTACGTAAAACCGGCCGCATGATGTTCAACGCCAAAGAAGGCGCGCAATGCGTGGGCGCGACGCTGCGCTCGTCGGTGATAGGCTTTTTTGTCGGCGTGTTGCCTGGCGCCGGGGCGACCATCGCCAGCGCCATCACCTACATGACCGAGAAAAAGCTCAGCGGTAACAGCGACAGCTTCGGTAAAGGGGATATTCGCGGCGTTGCCGCACCGGAGGCTGCAAATAACGCCTCGGCCTGCGGCTCGTTTATTCCGATGCTGACGCTCGGCGTGCCTGGCTCCGGCACCACGGCGGTGATGATGGGCGCGCTGACGCTGTACAACATCACCCCGGGCCCGGCAATGTTTACCGAGCAACCGGACATCGTCTGGGGATTGATTGCGGCACTGCTGATTGCCAACGTGATGCTGCTGGTGATGAACATCCCGCTGATCGGTCTGTTTACCCGCATGTTGACCATCCCGCTGTGGTTTTTGGTGCCGGCCATCGCGGCGGTCTCCGCTGTCGGTGTGTACGCGGTACACAGTACGACGTTCGATCTGGTGCTGATGGTCGGGCTCGGCGTCTTCGGCTACATTTTGCGTAAAATGCACTTCCCGATGTCGCCGTTGATTTTGGGCTTTGTACTGGGCGAAATGCTGGAGCAGAACCTGCGCCGCGCGCTGTCGATCAGCAACGGCAGTATGGATATTCTGTGGGCCAGCGGCGTGGCAAAAGTCCTGCTGGCGATGGCGGTGATGGTTATCGTGATCCCACCGGTGCTGCGCCTGATCCGCAAGCGCAACCGCAAACCGCAGGTGGATATCGGCTAATAATAGGCCGGATGGGGCGCTGACGCGTCTAGTCCGGCCTACAATAGCTATCTCCCGTAGGCCGGATTAGCGCAGCGCCATCCGGCATTTTTATTTTCAGCGTAACCCCTGCGTGCCTTCCAGCATATGCTCGACAAACTGCGTCAGTTTCGGCAAGGGGCGTAAATCCTGACGCCACAGCAGATGAATCGGTCGCGGCTGTGGCGTAAAGCCCTCCAGCACTCGAACCAGTTTGCCGCTGGCAAGCTCGTCCGCCAGCAACACTTCCGGCTGCAACAGCAACCCCGCGCCCGCCACCGCCGCCATGCGCAGACCGTGACCATCGTTACAGCGCAGGATCGCATCGCGTTTCCATCTGACTTCACCTTCCATACCCGGCAACGTCCATTCGTTACGCGCCGTCCACACCGTGTGGGACAAGCACAGATGGTCTACCAGATCTGCAGGCGTCCGGGGCGTACCGTAACGCGCCAGATAGTCCGCTGACGCGCAGATCGCCATACGGTACGGGCACAGATATTTCGCCACCACATCCGTCTGGTGAATATCACCAATGCGGATCGCCAGATCGACCCCCTCGTTCACCAAATCCACCATCCGGTTAGTCAGATCCAGTTCAATACGCACCTCGGGCCAGCGTTGTAAAAAAGCCGCGGCCAGCGGCGAAACGACACAGGCGCCAAAAGACGTGGGCGCGCTGATGCGCAGCGTCCCCGCCGGTGCCAACCGCAGTCGTTCCACCGAGCTTTCAGCTATCGACACCTGTTCCAGCACCCGCCGGGCTTCCTCAACATAGACGCGCCCGGCGTCGGTCAGACTTTGCCGACGAGTGTTGCGCTCCAGTAACCGTGTACCGAGCTGCGCTTCCAGCAGTGCGATATATTTCCCTACCATCACCGCCGACATTTCCAGCCGCGTTGCCGCCCCGGTAAAGCTGCCGCTTTCCACCACGGCGATAAACGTTTCCATGCCGCGAAGCTTATCCATATTACAAACCTCTGGTTAGTAATCATCTAACTTTTAGCCAGTTTATCCGATTTCATTTTCATTAAAGAATAGCGGCTCACACAATTGCGGAGGTGGTTATGAAAATCGTCATTATTGGTGCCAGCGGTACCGTCGGCCGCGCAGTCGCAGAAGAACTGGGTCGCAAACATGAGATTGTTCGCGTGGGCCGCACGCAGGGTGATTACCAGGTCGATATCACCTCACAGCACAGCGTGCAGGCGCTGTTTGAAAAAATCGGTCGGGTAGATGCCATCGTTTCCGCCACCGGTAGCCTGTTCTTTGGCCCCCTTTCGACCATGACCGACGGCGAGTTTAATCAGGGGTTGCAGGATAAGTTGCTAGGCCAGGTGCGGCTGGCATTGACCGGGCAGCATTACCTCAACGAGGGCGGCTCGATTACGCTGATTAGCGGCATTATCGCCCATGAGCCGATTGCGCAAGGGGCAAGTGCTGCCACGGTCAACGCCGGACTGGAAGGGTTTGTACGCGCCGCAGCCTGCGAATTAGGGCGCGGCATACGCATTAACCTGATAAGCCCTACCGTGCTGAGTGAATCCGCTGCGGCGTATGACGGTTTCTTCCCTGGCTTTGAAAGCGTCCCCGCCGCCACGGTCGCTAACGCCTATCGCCGCAGCGTCGAAGGCATTCAAACCGGTCGTATTTACAAAGTCGGCTACTGATATTGTGGCTGTCGCGGCGCTCCGCCAGCGGCAGCCTGATTAACCCTCTGTTTTAAAAGATCCTTCTCCGTATTCCCTCCCGCTCCGCGTAATTACCCTCACCTTTTATAATGTTAAATATTTGTTGTTTTTGATCACAAATAATAAACAAACAAGTTCATTCTGTGCGCGTTTTCCAAAAATGTAGATATTTTTAGTTTATGGCTACGAAACGAGCAGCGCCATGTCTCCCTGACAATCTACTGAGAGGATCGATTCTGATGAACGCACTGACTGCCGTACAACCGAACGCTGAAGATCCAGCCCAGCACTACCGTGGCTTCACGCTGAAACCGTCAGCCCAGTCACCACGCCTGCTGGAGCTGACGTTTTCTGCCCAAACCGCTGAGCAATTTCTGCAGGCCGTGGCGCAATGGCCGGTGCAGGCGCTGGAATACAAATCCTTCCTGCGCTTCAAAGTGGCAAACATCCTCGACGACTTGTGCGGCAATCAGCTGCAACCGTTGCTGCTAAAAACGTTGCTGGATCGCGCCGAAGGTGCATTGCTGATCAACGCGGAAGGTGTCGATGACGTGGCGCAGGCAGAGGAGATGGTCAAACTGGCAACGGCAGTGGCGCATCTGATCGGCCGCTCCAACTTTGATGCGATGAGCGGTCAGTACTACGCGCGTTTCGTGGTGAAAAACGTCGATAACTCCGACAGCTACCTGCGCCAGCCACACCGCGTGATGGAGCTGCATAACGACGGCACCTACCTCGAAGAGATCACCGACTACGTGCTGATGATGAAAATCGATGAGCAGAACATGACCGGCGGCAATTCGCTGCTGCTGCACCTCGACGACTGGGAACATCTGGAAAACTACTTCACCCATCCGCTGGCCCGCCGCCCAATGCGTTTTGCCGCGCCGCCAAGCAAAAACGTCAGCCAGGACGTGTTTCATCCGGTGTTTGACGTCGACCAGCAGGGTCGCCCGGTAATGCGCTACATCGACCAGTTCGTCCAGCCAAAAGATTATGAAGAGGGTGTCTGGCTAAGCGCGCTCTCCGATGCGCTGGAGACCAGCAAAAGCATCCTGTCCGTTCCGGTTTCGGTCGGTAAATTCCTGCTGATCAACAACCTGTTCTGGCTGCACGGTCGCGATCGCTTTACGTCGCATCCGGACCTGCGCCGCGAACTGATGCGCCAGCGTGGTTACTTTGCCTACGCTACAAACCACTACCAGACGCATCAGTAAGCGCGAAGGAATTAAGCGGATGTATGATTTTGTGATTATTGGCGGCGGCATTATCGGCATGTCGACCGCCATGCAGCTGATTGATGTCTACCCGGACGCCAGAATTGCTCTGCTGGAAAAAGAGTCCGGTCCGGCCTGTCATCAGACGGGCCACAACAGCGGAGTGATCCATGCCGGGGTCTATTACACCCCCGGCAGCCTGAAGGCGAAGTTTTGTCTGGCCGGCAATCTCGCCACCAAAGCCTTTTGCGATCAAAACGGCATCCGCTATGACGTCTGTGGAAAGATGCTGGTCGCCACCTCAACGCTTGAAATGGAGCGTATGCGCGCCCTGTGGGATCGCACCGCCGCCAACGGTCTTGAGCGCGAATGGCTCAATGCCGAAGAACTGCACGAGCGCGAGCCTAACATCACCGGGCTGGGCGGGATTTTTGTGCCATCAAGCGGGATTGTCAGCTACCGCGACGTCACCGCCGCGATGGCGAGAATTTTCCAGGCCAAAGGCGGCGAGATTGTTTACAACGCCGAAGTCTGCGGCCTGAAAGAACACGCTGCGGGCGTTATCGTACACACCCGCCAGGGCCAGGAGTATGAGGGTGCTACGCTGATTAGCTGCTCCGGGTTGATGGCTGACCGACTGGTGAAAATGCTCGGCGTTGAGCCGGGCTTTATCATCTGTCCGTTTCGCGGGGAATACTTCCGTCTGGCGCCGGAACATAACCACATCGTCAACCACCTGATCTACCCGATCCCCGATCCGGCAATGCCGTTTCTCGGCGTACATCTCACCCGCATGATTGACGGCAGCGTCACGGTCGGCCCCAACGCGGTGCTGGCGTTTAAGCGTGAAGGCTATCGTAAACGTGATATTTCGTTGAGTGACACGCTGGAAATCCTCGGCTCTTCCGGCATCCGTCGGGTGCTGCAAAACAATTTACGTTCCGGCTTAAGCGAGATGAAAAACTCGCTGTGCAAAAGCGGCTACCTGCGCCGGGTACAAAAATACTGCCCGAGCCTGTCGCTAAAAGACCTGCAGCCCTGGCCTGCGGGCGTGCGGGCACAGGCGGTATCGCCGGATGGCAAACTGATTGACGACTTCCTGTTTGTCACCACGCCGCGCTCGATCCACACCTGCAACGCGCCTTCGCCGGCGGCGACGTCGGCTCTCCCCATCGGGGCGCATATCGTCAGCAAAGTTCATGCGCTACTGGAAAACCAGAGCAATCCCGGACGCACGCTGCGTGCGGCACGTAGCGTGGAGACATTACACGCCGCCTTTACCCGTTAACCCTTTTACGACAGGACGCTATTATGCAACTTAACGATCCCACCTTATTTCGCCAGCAGGCGCTGATTGACGGCCACTGGCGCGACGCCAACGGCGGCGAAACTATCGCGGTGACCAATCCCGCCAACGGTCAGCAATTGGGTAGCGTACCGAAAATGGGCGCGGATGAAACCCGTGAAGCCATTGAGGCAGCTAACCGTGCACTGCCTGCCTGGCGTGCGCTAACCGCCAAAGAGCGGGCGACGATTCTGCGCCGCTGGTTCAACCTGATGATTGAGCACCAGGACGATCTCGCCCGCCTGATGACCCTCGAACAAGGTAAGCCGCTGGCGGAAGCCAAAGGCGAAATCACCTATGCCGCCTCCTTTATTGAATGGTTTGCCGAGGAAGGTAAACGCATTTATGGCGACACCATTCCCGGCCATCAGGCCGATAAACGCCTGATCGTCATTAAGCAGCCCATTGGCGTCACCGCCGCAATTACGCCGTGGAACTTCCCGTCGGCAATGATCACCCGCAAAGCCGGTCCGGCGCTGGCCGCAGGCTGCACCATGGTGCTTAAACCCGCCAGCCAGACGCCGTTCTCCGCGCTGGCGCTGGCAGAACTGGCTAACCGCGCCGGGATCCCGGCAGGTGTCTTCAGCGTGGTCACCGGTTCGGCGGGCGCGGTCGGCAACGAGCTCACCAGCAACCCGCTGGTGCGCAAGCTGTCGTTTACCGGCTCCACTGAAATTGGTCGTCAGCTCATGCAGCAGTGTGCCAAAGACATCAAAAAAGTGTCGCTGGAGCTGGGCGGCAACGCGCCGTTTATCGTTTTTGACGATGCCGATCTCGACAAAGCGGTCGAAGGTGCGCTGGCCTCGAAGTTCCGCAATGCCGGGCAGACCTGCGTTTGCGCCAACCGTCTGTACGTCCAGGATGGCGTGTATGAGCGCTTTGCCGAAAAACTTCAGCAAGCCGTAAGCAAGCTGCACCTTGGCGACGGCCTGCAACCTGACGTCACCACCGGACCGCTGATCGATGAAAAGGCCGTCGCCAAAGTAGAGGAACACATTGCCGACGCACTGGATAAAGGCGCCCGGATTATCAGCGGCGGTAAGGCTCACGCGCTGGGCGGTAATTTCTTCCAGCCAACCATCTTGGTCGACGTGCCCAACCATGCCAAAGTTGCCAAAGAAGAGACGTTCGGCCCGCTGGCACCGCTGTTCCGCTTTAAAGACGAAGCTGACGTCATCGCGCAGGCCAACGATACCGAGTTCGGCCTTGCCGCCTATTTCTACGCCCGTGATTTGAGCCGCGTCTTCCGCGTCGGTGAAGCGCTGGAGTACGGCATTGTCGGCATTAACACCGGCATTATCTCCAACGAAGTCGCTCCCTTTGGTGGCATCAAAGCCTCCGGTCTTGGCCGTGAAGGATCGAAATACGGCATCGAAGACTATTTAGAAATCAAATACATGTGTATCGGACTTTAATAAAACAATACTGGAGAACACCTGATGAGCACCAATAAAGAACTCATGCAACGTCGTAGCAACGCAGTTCCACGTGGCGTAGGACAGATCCACCCGATTTTTGCCGAACGCGCAGAAAACTGCCGGGTCTGGGACGTTGAAGGGCGTGAATTCCTTGATTTTGCTGGCGGCATCGCGGTGCTGAACACCGGCCACCTGCACCCACAGATTGTCTCTGCGGTAGAAGCGCAGTTGAAAAAGCTGTCGCATACCTGCTTCCAGGTACTGGCCTACGAGCCGTACCTCGAACTGTGTGAAATCATGAACCAAAAGGTGCCGGGCGATTTCGCCAAGAAAACCCTGCTGGTGACCACCGGCTCCGAAGCGGTGGAGAACGCGGTAAAAATTGCCCGCGCCGCCACCAAACGCAGCGGTACCATTGCCTTTAGCGGCGCTTACCATGGCCGAACTCACTACACCCTGTCGCTAACCGGAAAAGTAAACCCTTACTCTGCCGGTATGGGGCTGATGCCGGGCCATGTTTATCGCGCCCTGTATCCTTGTGCGCTGCATGACATCAGCGAAGACGACGCCATCGCCAGTATCCACCGCATCTTCAAAAACGATGCCGCACCGGAAGACATTGCCGCCATCGTCATTGAACCTATCCAGGGCGAAGGCGGTTTCTATGCCGCCTCCCCTGCCTTTATGCAGCGCCTGCGCGCCATTTGTGACGAGCATGGGATCATGCTGATTGCCGATGAAGTCCAGAGCGGCGCGGGCCGTACCGGCACACTGTTCGCGATGGAACAAATGGGCGTCGCACCGGATATCACCACGTTCGCCAAATCAATTGCCGGCGGCTTCCCGCTGGCGGGCGTAACCGGACGCGCCGAGGTGATGGACGCGATCCCACCGGGCGGTCTGGGCGGCACCTATGCCGGGAACCCGATTGCCTGTGCCGCCGCGCTGGCGGTACTGAACATCTTCGAGCAGGAAAATCTGCTGCAAAAAGCCAATGACCTCGGCAACACCCTGCGCAACGGCCTGCTGGCGATTGCCGAAACCCACCGTGAGATTGGTGACGTACGTGGCCTGGGGGCGATGATTGCGATTGAACTGTTCGAAGACGGCGATCGCCATAAGCCTAATGCGAAATTGACCGCCGAAATTGTCGCCCGCGCCCGTGATAAAGGGCTGATCCTGCTCTCCTGCGGACCGTACTACAACGTGCTGCGCATCCTCGTTCCACTGACCATTGAAGACGGGCAAATCCGCCAGGGGCTGGACATCATCGCCGAGTGTTTTGCCGAGGCGAAGCAAGGCTAAACCCCGTATCTGAGCGGGGATTGTAGGCCGGATAAAGCGCATGCGCCGCCTCCGGCAATATTGTGATGCCCGGTAGCGCTCCGCTTACCGGGCCTACGGGTAAGGTGCAGGAAGCGACGTCAATAACAATAACGAGGTTAAAAGATGGGGCAAGTGTCACAATCACATGATTTAGGGGGCGGGCTGAAATCACGCCACGTCACCATGTTGTCTATTGCCGGGGTTATCGGCGCCAGCCTGTTTGTCGGTTCAAGCGTAGCGATTGCAGAAGCCGGTCCCGCGGTGCTACTGGCCTATCTGTTCGCCGGGTTACTGGTGGTGATGATTATGCGCATGCTAGCCGAAATGGCCGTCGCCACGCCGGATACCGGATCGTTTTCTACCTATGCCGATAAGGCCATCGGCCCGTGGGCTGGGTATACCATTGGCTGGCTGTACTGGTGGTTCTGGGTGCTGGTTATTCCACTGGAAGCCAACATTGCCGCCATCATTCTGCATTCCTGGATCCCGGGCGTGCCCATCTGGTTATTTTCCCTGGTTATCACGCTGGCGTTAACCGGCAGTAATTTGCTGAGCGTCAAAAATTACGGCGAGTTTGAGTTCTGGCTGGCACTGTGCAAAGTGATTGCCATCCTGGCATTTATTGCCCTCGGGGCGGCGGCGATTAGTGGGTTTTATCCCTACGCCGAGGTCAGCGGAGTATCAAGGCTATGGGATCAGGGCGGTTTTATGCCCAACGGTTTTGGCGCAGTGCTGAGCGCGATGCTGATCACCATGTTCTCTTTTATGGGCGCAGAAATTGTCACCATTGCTGCGGCCGAGTCCGACACGCCGGATAAACACATCGTGCGCGCCACGAACTCGGTCATCTGGCGTATCTCCATTTTCTATCTGTGTTCCATTTTTGTGGTGGTCGCGC
The DNA here is from genome assembly GCF_057838705.1 of Citrobacter sp. KH_055_1. NCBI lineage: Bacteria > Pseudomonadati > Pseudomonadota > Gammaproteobacteria > Enterobacterales > Enterobacteriaceae > Citrobacter > Citrobacter sp. KH_055_1. The sequence continues at coordinate 1,057,830 of NZ_CM174473.1, read as the reverse complement.
TAATCCCCTGGAACATGCCGGGGCTGAAAGAGGTGGGCTCTTACCGCTCGGTGCTGGAGTTACTGCATATCCCGCACGCTAAGCTGATCATGGACTGTGTCATTTTGCTGTCAGTCACCAGCTGTCTGAACTCAGCGCTGTATACTTCTTCCCGTATGCTGTATTCCCTGAGCCGTCGCGGCGATGCCCCGGCCTTTATGGGTAAACTCAACCGCAGCAAAACGCCTTATGTCGCCGTGCTACTCTCCACCGGGGCGGCGTTTCTCACCGTGATCGTGAATTATTACGCACCGGCAAAAGTGTTTAAATTTCTCATCGACAGCTCTGGTGCCATCGCGCTGCTGGTCTATCTGGTCATTGCTGTTTCCCAACTGCGGATGCGCAAAATCCTGCTGGCGGAAGGTGCAGATATCAAGATGAAAATGTGGCTCTATCCGTGGCTGACGTGGCTGGTGATCGGTTTTATTGGTTTTGTACTGGTGGCGATGCTGTTTCGTCCGGCACAACAGTTGGAAGTCATCTCAACCGGGCTGCTCGCCATCGCGATCATTTGCACCGTGCCGATTATGGCGCGCTGGAAAAAACTGCTATCGTGGCAAAAAGCACCGTTGCACAGTACGCGCTAAACCTGTTCCCGGCGCAGGCCGGGACACCTTTTCAGGAGTAAGACCATGACCGCCATTTCCCAACCGACGGCCATTGATGGATACCGCTGGCTCAAGAACGACATTATCCGCGGGGTGTTTCAGCCAGATGAAAAATTGCGAATGAGTCTGCTGACGTCACGCTATGAACTCGGCGTAGGACCGTTGCGCGAGGCGCTTTCGCAACTGGTGGCGGAGCGACTGGTCACGGTGGTCAATCAGAAAGGGTATCGTGTGGCGTCAATGTCTGAGCAGGAGCTGCTGGATATTTTTGACGCCCGCGCCAATATGGAAGCCATGCTGGTCAGTCTGGCTATCGAACGCGGCGACGACGCCTGGGAAGCGGAAATTCTGGCGCGCGCGCATATGCTCAGCAAACTGGAAGCCGTTGATGCCAGCGAAGAGATGCTGGATGAATGGGATCAGCGCCATCAGGCGTTTCATACGGCGATTGTTGCCGGCTGTGGGTCGCAGTATCTGCTGCAAATGCGTGAACGGCTGTTCTCTCTGGCGGCGCGCTACCGGTTTATCTGGCTGCGTAAAACGGTGCTGTCGGTGGAAATGCTGGAAGATAAACACGATCAGCATCAGACGCTGACCGACGCAATTCTGGCGCGCGATGCCGTACGCGCCAGTGAATTAATGCGCCAGCACCTGCTGACGCCGATTCCGATTATTCAGCAGGCGATGTCCGGCAAACAGCTGGCAGAAAAAGTTTAATCACGGGTCTGTACCCAGAAAGCGTGGATCAGACCTGGGATATAGCCCAGCAGCGTCAGCACAATATTGAGGATAAACGCCCAGCCAAAACCTTTGCCCAGCAGCACGCCAAGCGGAGGTAAAATGATCGTTAAAACTATTCTCCAGAAACCCATACATACTCCCTACAAGCAAAAAATTAATCATTGTTTAGAAAGAGATTTTATCTCTAAGAATAATCAGTGTAGCTAACTCCACCCGTCTCGCCCTGCTGTTTTACCCTCCTTTACGCTCTTGACGCTGGCGTAAGCTGTCTCTTTATTTTAGACTATTCTTAATTTAGCAATTACTTAAATAAATATGACTGAACTCGAACAACTCCAGGCCAGCGCTGAACAGGCCGCCAGCTTGCTAAAAGCAATGAGCAACCCGAAGCGGTTGCTCATTTTGTGCATGCTTTGCGGGTCGCCGGGGACCAGCGCGGGTGAGCTCGCACGGATCACCGGACTCAGCCCCTCTGCCACCTCCCAGCATCTGGCGCGGATGCGCGAAGAAGGATTAATAGACCGCCAACGTGATGCTCAGCGCATTCTCTACTTCATCAAAAATGCGGCGGTGAATTCCCTCATCGCCACATTAAAAACATTGTATTGCCCGTAAGGAGCCAACATGACCATTGGGACGATTTCCCCGCGCGAGGCGCAGACGCTGTTAGCGCAAGGAGCCAAACTGATTGATATTCGTGATGCCGATGAGTATCTGCGCGAACATATTCCGCAGGCGCATCTGGCACCGTTGTCCGCGCTCGACCAGGGGTTATTGCCGGATAACTTACGCGCTGATCGCATTATTTTTCACTGCCAGTCGGGTAAGCGCACACAAAATGCGGCCACAAAACTGAGTGCAATTGCTGCACCAGCCCAGTGCTGGCTACTTGAGGGGGGAATCGACGGCTGGAAGGCAGCAGGTTTGCCGGTCGTAGAAGATAAATCACAGCCGTTACCGCTGATGCGCCAGGTGCAGATTGCCGCAGGCAGTCTTATCTTACTCGGCGTGGTTCTCGGTTACGCCGTTGGCAGCGCCTTCTTTCTGCTCAGCGGCTTTGTCGGCGCGGGGCTTATCCTGGCAGGCGTTACCGGCTTCTGCGGCATGGCGCGGCTGCTGGATAAAATGCCCTGGAATCGGCGTACTCATTAAGCGGTAATCAGTGAAACAGCGCTGTACCCGCCGATGGCCCTGATCTATGGTGGGTTTTGCCATCAAGAACGGAGGACAGCATGTTTAAACCCGGCGATCTGGTTCAACCGCGTATGGGCGGACCAAAATTGAAAGTTGTTGAAGTAAATGACGAGCAGATTGTGGCCGTGCAGGCCAGTAATGAAAGCGGTGAAAAATTCACCCTGAAAGCAGCAGATGTCACCCGATATAGCGAAGACGGCGATTTTGGCGTTTGCTGAAAATAAGCGGTGAGACACTCTCACCGCCTTGCTAATTAGATCAAAAAATCATCGAGTGATTTACCGGCAGCCAGCGCCTGCGCAATAGGTTTTGGCGTGCGGCCTTGTCCAGTCCAGGTTTTCACTTCACCATTGAGATCGGTAAAACGATATTTTGCCGGGCGCGGCTGACGTTTTTTAACTGCTCGCGACGTCACCGTCGTCATGCTTAGCAACTCTTCTGGCTCAATCCCATCTGCTTTCATCAGCGCCAGCAGCGTATTAATTTTTTCCTGCTGTTCTGCACGCTGGCGCTGTAACTGTTCTTCCTCGTCACGTCGTTCTTTGGTGACCACCCTGAATTTTTCCAGCATATCTTCCAGTACATCGACCGGAAATTCACGAGCCATTGCACGCAGCGAGCGGATATTATTTAAGTTTTTTAACATTGAACTCATATTAATAAAACCTCTTTAACGCATAAAGCAAAAATGGTATTACAGCAAAAATTATATTCGATTGATTATTCTATTTCCAGCCCCTGTCGATCTCGAGCTATTAATCAAAACGTTACCTTAATATTTATCACCCCATCGCAGGGGCATCCTGCAATGCAATTTTGTAATGACCCGATAATAAAAATAAATATGTCGGCGTAATATTCAAAAACATCTAGAAAAGTTCGTAAAAAAAAACAGAAAAACAAATCAATATAACCTAATGATTTGAAAGACATTTAATCAACATGACAACGAAAATGCCAAAACGAACAAAAAACAGACCATTGCAGAGCATTTTATCGACAAAAAGACAATAAATAAAAATTTTAAGCTAGTTGATAGTTATTATGCAGGCAGATATCCTATTGAAACGCGAAAGCAGCAAAACAAATCACTAGCAACAAGGTATACGATACCTTTTTACCTCTTTTTACAAGGAGCATTAACATGTTCTCTCCGCAGTCACGCTTGCGTCATGCTGTAGCAGACACGTTCGCGATGGTTGTTTACTGTTCTGTCGTGAACATGTTGATTGAAGTATTCCTTTCCGGAATGACCTTTGAGCAGTCGCTCTCTTCCCGACTGGTGGCGATTCCTGTCAACATTCTGATCGCCTGGCCTTACGGTATGTACCGCGATCTGTTTATGCGTGCGGCGCGTAAAGCCACACCGGCGGGATGGGCAAAAAATCTGGCGGATGTGCTGGCATACGTGACCTTCCAGTCACCGGTGTATGTGGTCATTCTGCTCACGGTTGGCGCAGACTGGCACCAGATCACGGCGGCCGTCAGTTCCAACATCGTGGTTTCAATGTTGATGGGTGCAGTGTACGGCTACTTCCTTGATTATTGCCGCCGCCTGTTTAAAGTCAGCAGCTATCATCAGGCGAAAGCCTAAACGTCTCTTCGCGACTGGCCCCGCCAGTCGCGTCTTTAGTTTGTACTCACGTCACCAAACAACCCATTTAAATAACGTTCCAGCGCAATACGCGAGCTGAAGCCGTGTGGAATACCATAATGTTCATGGGTTTCTCCGGCTAAATAAAGCGGGAATTGCTGATAGTGATCGCAGGTTTTAATATCCGTTGACGGATCCGCTAACGAAGAACTTCGTTCTTTTAACGTGGGGTGGATCACTAATGCTGTGCGTCCCATACGCGCTTCACGATTAACATACACATAGTTTTCGCCACGTCGATAACCGTACGCTTTCTGCGTCACTACATCCACGGTAAAGCCTACTTTCTCAAGTACGCGCGCCACCTCATCGGGTCTTAAATACATATATTTTTCCTCGTTATCTTTTACCGCGGGCTTACCTTACCTGATTCAGCATTAGCAACGCTTTCAGAAAAGTCCATAAACGCATGAAGAGAGTGAGGCGGCTATCTTAAGCATGGCGCTGGATCAGGTTATTGCCAGCCGAAGTTGACGGGCGGCCTGCCGGGCCATTTCCACCGACGGGATATTGGTAAATGACAGTAATATACCGCCCTCTCCCGTTGAAGTTATTCGCCATTGGCTTAACGCCTGAACCGCCAGGCCAGCCTGATTCGCTTTGCGCACCAACGCCGTATCTTCGCCGCTCACCGATATCACCAGTTGAATTCCGCCTTGCTGAGGTACAACGGTAAAGCCGTATTCCGTCAGCGCACTTTCCATCCACTGACGCCGCTGGGCATAGTGTTGGCGCATTTTTTTCAGGTGCCGCCAGAAATGGCCATCACGAATAAAATCCGCCAGCGTTTGCTGCCATAACAGCGGCACGTTACAAGCCGTCAGCGCCGCCTGGCGGCGAAAGCGCGCGACCTCCGTCACCGGCACCACCAACCAGGCTGTACGTAAAGCCGGAAATAATGATTTGCTGAAGGTACCGGCATAAATCACCCGCTGCGGCGCATCCAGGCTTTTTAGCGGCGGCAGCGGTTTTCCGTGGTAGCGAAACTCGCTGTCGTAGTCATCTTCAATGATCCATGCCCGCGCATGGGCGGCCCACTCCAGCAATTGGTGTCGACGGTCAAGCGAGAGAGCAACGCCCAACGGGCTTTGATGGGCTGGCGTGAGGAGGGCAAAACGCGCCTGCGGGTAGTTGCGGATCCCGGCGCTCACATCCAGACCCTCGCCATCGACCGGGACGGGCAGCAGTTCAACCTGTTCCTGCGTTATAACGGGGCGGATCAGCGGAAAACCGGGATCTTCTACCCACATCCCTGCGCCGGGATTTGCCAGCGCCCGCAGGATTAAGGTCATGGAGGCCGCATAGCCCGAAGTAATAAAAATCTGCTCTGGCAGGCACTCAATACTGCGGGATACGCGCAGATAATCAACGATCGCCTGGCGTAGCAACAGTTCGCCGCTGACATCACCCAAGGCGAGATCGAAACGTGTCTGCGTGCGTAAACGCCGCCCCATCACCCGCGCCCAGACTTCGCGGGGAAAGAGATCGAGCGCCGGTAATCCCATCTGAAAAAGTTGCGGTGTAGGGTTTTCTCCGGCAAAGACCGTTGGTGCAACGGGCGAAGTGTCCAGTCGCAGTTGCTGACTGACAAACGTTCCGGCCTGCCCGCGTCGTTCCAGCCAGCCTTGCGCCACCAGATCTGCGTAGGCGTTTTCCACCGTCGAGCGTGAAACGCCCAGTTCCTGGGACCAGGTGCGGCTGGACGGCAAGCGTGTGCCAGGCTTAAGTTCCCCTTTCTCAATAGCGGTTTTTAACTGACGGGCGATTTGCTGATAGCGTGGCATTTATGGTCTGCTTTTTTGATAACAATATGGCTCTCTTTAGCAGACCATTATAGTGCTACATTGCGGGTCATCCAAACGAGGAGAAATACCATGACGATGTTACGCCAGCCCTATTATGAACTTAGCCCTGAAATCTATAACGCTCTGGTTCAGGCCAGCAAAGCGCTGGAAAACTGCGCGTTGGAGCCTACACTGACGGAGTTGATTTACCTGCGGGTCTCGCAAATCAACGGCTGCGCGTTTTGTCTGGAAATGCACAGTAAAGCCCTGCGTAAGTCTGGCGTAGAGCAGGCCAAACTGGATGCGCTGGCAGGATGGCGCGTCAGCCACCATTTCAGTGAGCAGGAACGCGCAGCGCTGGCATGGGCCGAATCCGTTACCCACATCGCCTCGACGCACGCCGAAGACGACGTTTATATGCCGCTGCTGAACCATTTTAGCGCCAAAGAAATAAGCGATCTGACGTTCGCCATTAGCCTGATGAACTGCTTTAACCGTCTGGCAGTAGGCATGCGCATGTAATTCTGTGGTGCCGGATGGCGGCGGAAACACCTTATCCGGCAACCCGTAATGCTACATACCCCGCCCTCCGCCACACTCATCTCCCGGCCCCTTATCACTCTAAAATCCCATATCTTGTATGGTTGAATCTTTTACAAACTACATCTAGTATTGATTACATCACGACACACACAACCCGACGCCATTATCGCGCCGCTTTTACACCCATAAATGGAAATACGAATCATGCGTATTATTATTTACACTCGCAATAACTGTATTCAGTGCCACGCCACGAAACGGGCGATGGAAGGCCGTGGGCTTGACGTCGAGATGATCAATGTCGATCTGGCCCCCGAGCTGGCAGAAACCCTGCGCGAGCAGGGGTTTCGCCAATTACCGGTGGTGGTAGCAGGGGAAACCCGCTGGTCAGGATTTCGCCCGGACATGATCAATCGTCTGCGTCCGCAGCCCCACGTAGCCAACACATGAGCACCCTCGTCTACTTCTCCAGCAGCTCTGAAAATACCCATCGCTTTATGCAGCGTCTGGGGCTGCCCGCCGTGCGAATTCCGCTTAACGAACGCGAGCGGATCCAGGTAGACGAACCTTACATTTTAGTCGTGCCGTCTTACGGCGGCGGCGGTACGGCAGGCGCGGTCCCGCGACAGGTGATCCGCTTTTTAAACGATCCCCACAATCGGGCGTTAATTCGCGGCGTCATCGCCGCCGGCAATCGCAATTTCGGCGACGCCTACGGCCGCGCGGGTGACGTAATTTCACAAAAATGCGCCGTGCCGTGGCTCTATCGCTTTGAGCTGATGGGGACGCCAGGCGACATCGACAACGTGCGAAAAGGAGTGAGCGAATTTTGGCAACAACAACCGCAGAACGCGTAGTTCAGCCCACGCTGGATTATCACGCACTTAACGCCATGCTGAATCTGTACGATAACGCCGGGCGTATTCAGTTTGAGAAAGACCATCAGGCGGTGGACGCGTTTATGACAAATCACGTGCAGCCCAACTCGGTGGTGTTTGCCAGCCAGGACGCGCGTCTGGATACGCTGGTAAGCGAAGGTTATTACGACGAAAGCGTTTTAACCCGTTACGATCGCGCTTTCGTGGTGAAGCTGTTTGCCCACGCTCACGCCAGCGGGTTTCGCTTCCAGACCTTTCTCGGCGCATGGAAGTATTACACCAGCTATACGCTGAAAACCTTTGACGGTAAACGCTACCTCGAGGACTTTGCCGATCGCGTGACGATGGTGGCGCTGACGCTGGCACAGGGTGATGAGACGCTTGCCCTGCGACTCACCGACGATATGCTCGCCGGGCGTTTTCAGCCCGCCACGCCAACCTTCCTTAATTGCGGCAAAGCCCAGCGCGGCGAGCTGGTCTCCTGCTTCCTGTTACGTATTGAAGACAATATGGAGTCCATTGGTCGGGCGGTAAATTCGGCGCTGCAGCTTTCCAAACGCGGTGGCGGCGTGGCGTTTCTGCTCTCCAGCCTGCGCGAAGCCGGGGCACCGATTAAGCGTATTGAAAACCAGTCTTCCGGGGTGATCCCGGTGATGAAGATGCTGGAAGATGCGTTTTCGTATGCCAACCAACTGGGCGCGCGACAGGGCGCGGGTGCGGTGTATTTGCACGCGCACCACCCGGATATTCTGCGCTTTCTCGATACCAAGCGCGAAAACGCCGATGAAAAAATTCGCATTAAAACGCTGTCACTTGGCGTGGTGATCCCGGATGTTACCTTCCGTCTGGCAAAAGAGAATGCGCAGATGGCGCTGTTCTCCCCCTATGACGTGGAGCGTATTTACGGGAAACCGTTTAGCGACATCGCCGTCAGCGAACGCTATGACGAGTTACTCGCCGACGCACGCGTGCGCAAGCGGTACATTAACGCCCGTGACTTCTTCCAGCGGTTGGCGGAAATCCAGTTTGAGTCCGGCTACCCCTACATCCTGTTTGAAGACACGGTGAACCGCGCCAACCCGATTGCCGGTCGCATCAACATGAGCAACCTGTGCGCGGAAATTTTGCAGGTCAACAGCGCCTCAACCTACGATGAAAACCTCAACTATGCGCAGATTGGACGCGACATCTCCTGCAATCTCGGCTCGCTGAACATTGCCCACACCATGGATTCGCCGGACTTTGGCCGCACCGTTGAAACAGCGGTTCGCGGCTTAACCGCCGTCTCCGACATGAGCCACATCCGCAGCGTTCCGTCGATTGAAGCCGGAAACAGCGCTTCGCACGCGATTGGGCTGGGGCAGATGAACCTGCATGGCTATCTGGCGCGCGAAGGTATTGCCTATGGTTCAGCGGAGGGGCTGGATTTCACCAATCTCTATTTCTACACCGTCACCTGGCATGCCCTGCATACCTCCATGTTGCTGGCCAAAGAGCGTGGCCAGACCTTTGCCGGATTCAACCAGTCGCGCTACGCCAGTGGCGAGTATTTTGATCGCTATTTAAGCGGCGACTGGCAGCCAAAAACCGAGAAAGTCCGCGCGCTGTTTGCCACCCGCGGTGTGACGCTGCCGACGCGTGAAATGTGGTCACAGCTGCGTGAGAATGTGATGCGCTACGGTATTTATAACCAGAATTTACAGGCGGTGCCACCAACCGGCTCCATCTCTTACATCAACCATGCCACCTCAAGTATTCATCCGATTGTGTCTAAGGTGGAGATTCGCAAAGAGGGTAAAACGGGGCGTGTGTATTACCCTGCCCCGTTTATGACCAACGAAAATCTGGCGCTGTATCAGGATGCCTACGAGATTGGCCCGCAAAAAATCATCGATACCTACGCCGAGGCAACCAAACACGTCGATCAGGGGCTGTCGCTGACGCTGTTTTTCCCGGACACCGCCACCACCCGCGATATCAACAAAGCGCAAATCTACGCGTGGAAAAAAGGCATCAAAACGCTGTACTACATCCGACTGCGCCAGCTGGCGCTGGAAGGTACTGAAATTGAAGGCTGCGTGTCATGCGCGCTGTAAGGAGAGCAGGATGAAGCTAAACCGCGTGAGCGCCATCAACTGGAACAAAATTGAGGATGATAAAGATCTGGAGGTGTGGAACCGGCTGACCAGTAATTTCTGGTTGCCAGAAAAAGTCCCGCTGTCGAATGATATTCCCGCCTGGCAAACGCTAAGCGTCGCCGAGCAGCAGCTCACCATTCGCGTCTTTACCGGGCTGACGCTGCTCGACACCATTCAGAATATTGCCGGCGCGCCCGCGCTGATGGCGGATGCATTAACCCCACATGAAGAAGCGGTATTGTCAAATATCAGCTTTATGGAAGCGGTGCACGCTCGTTCCTACAGCTCTATTTTCTCCACCCTTTGCCAGACCAAAGATGTGGATGCAGCCTACGCCTGGAGTGAAGAAAATGCCGCGCTGCAACGCAAAGCGCAGATTATTTTGCAGCATTACGCCAGCGATAATCCACTGAAGAAGAAAATTGCCAGCGTATTTCTGGAATCGTTCCTGTTCTATTCCGGCTTCTGGCTGCCGATGTATTTCTCCAGCCGCGGTAAGCTGACCAATACCGCCGATCTCATCCGTCTGATTATTCGTGATGAAGCCGTTCACGGTTATTACATTGGTTATAAATATCAAAAGGGGCTGGAGCATATTTCACTGTCAGCTCGTGAGGAACTGAAGAATTTTGCCCTCGATCTGCTGATGGATTTGTACGATAACGAAGTTCACTACACGGAAGTGTTGTATGCCGAAACCGCCTGGGCCGACGAGGTGAAAGCGTTCCTGTGTTACAACGCCAATAAAGCCTTGATGAACCTGGGTTATGAGGCCCTGTTCCCGGCGGAAATGGCGGATGTCAACCCGGCAATCCTCGCCGCGCTGTCGCCCAACGCCGATGAAAACCATGATTTTTTCTCCGGTTCAGGCTCGTCATACGTGATGGGGAAAGCCGTCGAAACTGAAGACGACGACTGGAATTTCTAGATCTCATTTTCGCGGAAAATACCCTACACTTTTCGCGTTAATATTTTAACGGGATCACATTTTTATCACACAAATATCATTGTGTGATCTACACTCAATATTAGCCGCATTATTCGCCTGAGTTTCAACAATTCAGGCGACTTTTTACTGCCATTTACAAAAAATATCAAAGAAGTTTCATCCACGCTCAGCCCTTATATCACGGGAAATCTCGCCATCTGGCCTTTGGCAATATTCATGCCACAACCAAATTCAGGGTTGTCTCAGATTCTCAGTATGTTAGGGTAGAAAAAGATAACTATTTTCACCAGGTACTATATCGATATAAACAAATAACAGGAATAATTCTATTGCATGGCAATTAAATTAGAAGTTAAAAATCTCTATAAGATATTTGGCGAGCATCCCCAGAGAGCGTTCAAATATATTGAAAAAGGATTTTCAAAAGAGCAGATTCTGGAAAAAACAGGGCTATCGCTTGGCGTTAAAGACGCCAGTCTGGCCATTGAAGAAGGCGAGATATTTGTCATCATGGGATTATCCGGTTCGGGTAAATCCACAATGGTACGCCTTCTCAATCGCCTGATTGAACCCACCCGCGGGCAGGTACTGATTGACGGCGTGGATATCGCCAGGATATCCGATGCCGAGCTTCGCGAGGTGCGCAGAAAAAAGATTGCGATGGTATTCCAGTCCTTTGCCCTAATGCCACACATGACGGTACTCGACAATACGGCCTTCGGTATGGAGTTAGCCGGTATTGCTGCGGATGAACGTCGTGAAAAAGCGCTGGATGCGCTCCGCCAGGTTGGGCTTGAGAATTACGCTCACGGATACCCGGATGAACTCTCCGGTGGTATGCGCCAGCGTGTCGGTCTCGCCCGCGCATTAGCCATTAACCCTGACATCTTATTAATGGATGAAGCCTTCTCTGCGCTCGATCCTTTAATTCGTACCGAGATGCAGGATGAGTTGGTAAAACTGCAGGCAAAGCATCAGAGAACCGTGGTCTTTATTTCCCACGATCTCGACGAAGCCATGCGCATTGGTGACCGCATCGCTATTATGCAAAATGGTGAAGTGGTGCAGGTCGGTACCCCGGATGAAATCCTGAATAACCCGGCCAATGATTATGTGCGAACCTTCTTCCGTGGTGTTGATATTAGCCAGGTATTCAGCGCGAAAGATATTTCCCGTCGTAGTCCTGAAGGCTTAATTCGTAAAACACCAGGGATTGGCCCACGTTCGGCACTGCAATTATTGCAGGATAAAGATCGTGAATTTGGTTACGTGATTGAACGCGGAAACAAGTTTGTTGGCGTGGTCTCCATCGATTCATTAAAAACCGCCTTACGTCAGGCGCAGGGTATTGAAGCCGCACTGATCGACGAACCGTTAGCCGTAGAGGCGAAAACGCCGCTGAGCGAGCTGCTTTCTCATGTCGGGCAAGCACCGTGCGCGGTACCGGTTGTCGATGAGGAACATCAGTATGTGGGCATTATTTCCAAACGCATGCTGCTACAGGCTTTAGATCGCGAGGGGGCAAACAATGACTGATCAAACAAATCCGTGGGACACGACACCAGCAGCCGATAGCGCTGCACAATCCGCTGATGCCTGGGGTACGGCGTCAAGCGCGCCTACCGACGGCGGCAGCGCAGACTGGCTGACCAGCGCGCCCGCGCCAGCACCTGAGCATTTCAATATTATGGATCCGTTCCATAAAACGCTGATCCCGCTCGATAGCTGGGTCACCGAAGGGATCGACTGGGTGGTGACCCACTTTCGTCCCGTCTTCCAGGGCATTCGTGTCCCGGTAGATTACATTCTCAACGGCTTCCAGCAACTGCTGCTGGGGATGCCTGCGCCGGTGGCGATTATTCTTTTCGCTTTAATCGCCTGGCAGATTTCTGGCATCGGGATGGGCGTTGCCACGCTGATTTCACTGGTCGCGATTGGCGCGATTGGCGCCTGGTCACAGGCGATGATCACCCTGGCGCTGGTGCTGACCGCGCTGCTGTTCTGTGTGCTAATCGGTTTACCGATGGGGATCTGGCTGGCGCGCAGTCCGCGTGCGGCAAAGATCGTTCGTCCCCTGCTCGATGCCATGCAAACCACGCCTGCGTTCGTCTATCTGGTGCCGATTGTGATGTTATTCGGCATTGGTAACGTGCCGGGCGTCGTGGTGACGATTATCTTCGCCCTGCCACCGATTGTGCGTCTGACCATTCTGGGTATTAACCAGGTGCCAGCCGATCTGATTGAAGCTTCTCGCTCCTTTGGTGCCAGCCCGCGTCAGATGCTGTTTAAAGTCCAGCTGCCGCTGGCGATGCCCACCATTATGGCGGGGGTTAACCAGACGCTGATGCTGGCGCTTTCCATGGTCGTCATCGCCTCGATGATCGCCGTCGGTGGATTGGGTCAGATGGTACTGCGCGGTATCGGGCGTCTCGATATGGGGCTGGCTACCGTTGGCGGGGTTGGGATTGTGATCCTCGCCATCATTCTGGACCGCCTGACGCAGGCCGTCGGTCGCGACTCGCGCAGCCGGGGCAACCGTCGCTGGTACACCACCGGTCCTGTTGGGCTTATCACCCGCCCATTCACGAAGTAATTCACCTGTTGCCCGGTGGCGCATTGCTTACCGGGCCTACAATTCATTAACTTACACAAAATCATTCAAGTTGCATCGCGGCGGCAAACGAATGTATCCCCAGGAGCGTACAAGCAGTACGTGACTGGGGTGCATGAGTGCAGCCAACAAAGAGGCAGCTTGAAAGATGAAGTGTAATAAGGAATAACGATGCGACAGAAAGTAATTATTGCCACAGCGTTTGCCACCCTTGTCTCCACCAGCGCTTTCGCTGCCGACCTGCCGGGCAAAGGCATTACCGTGCAACCTATCCAGAGCACGATCTCTGAAGAATCGTTCCAGACACAGCTGGTCGCTCGTGCGCTGGAAAAACTGGGTTATACCGTCAACAAAGCCAGCGAAGTTGATTACAACGTCGGCTACACCTCTATTGCTTCTGGCGATGCCACCTTTACCGCCGTGAACTGGCAGCCACTGCATGACGACATGTACGCCGCCGCGGGCGGAGACAAAAAGTTTTATCGCGAAGGGGTATTCGTGACGGGGGCTGCACAGGGGTATCTGATCGACAAAAAAACCGCTGAGCAGTACAAAATCACCAATATCGCCCAGTTGAAAGATCCAAAGATTGCCAAAATCTTTGATACCAACGGCGACGGTAAAGCTGACATGATGGGCTGTTCACCAGGCTGGGGCTGCGAAGCGGTCATCAACCACCAGAATAAAGCCTTCGATCTGGAAAAAACGGTCGACGTCAGCCACGGCAACTACGCGGCGATGATGGCTGACACCATCACGCGCTTTAAAGAAGGCAAACCGATTCTCTACTACACCTGGACACCATACTGGGTGAGCGACGTGATGAAGCCGGGCAAAGACGTGGTCTGGCTGCAGGTGCCGTTCTCTTCCCTGCCGGGTGAGCAGAAAGACATTGACACCAAGCTGCCAAACGGCGCGAACTACGGCTTCCCGGTCAACACCATGCATATCGTTGCCAACAAGGCATGGGCAGAGAAAAACCCGGCCGCGGCGAAGCTGTTTGCCATCATCAAGCTGCCACTGGCGGACATCAACGCACAGAACGCGATGATGCATGAGGGCAAAGCTTCCGAAGCCGATGTGCAGGGTCACGTTGATGGTTGGATCAAAGCCCACCAGCAGCAGTTCGACGGCTGGGTAAAAGAAGCATTAGCTGCGCAGAAGTAACCCACTCGTAGGCCTGATAAGCGTAGCGCCATCAGGCACAGTAAGTAACCACACCAATGCCGGATGGTGGCGCAATGCGCCTTATCCGGCACGCAGCTCTTCACCCGCCCGAAACCGCACAATCCATCACCTAACAAATCAGCAACATTTATCCACTTCCGTTATGATTGTTTCAGAAATCCATTATTCAGCTGAAAACAATGACAAATTCCTCTCAGGGACTTAGCCGATCGCTGATCCTGCTCATGTCCATCGCCACGGGTCTCGCCGTCGCCAGTAACTATTACGCCCAGCCGCTGCTCGATACCATCGCGCGCAACTTCTCATTATCAGCCAGTACCGCAGGCTTTATCGTCACCGCGGCACAGCTTGGCTACGCTGCGGGCCTGCTGTTTCTGGTACCGCTTGGCGATATGTTTGAGCGGCGGGGGCTTATCGTGTCCATGACGTTACTCGCCGCTGGTGGCATGTTGATTACCGCCAGCAGCCAGTCGTTGGGCATGCTGATCCTCGGCACGGCACTGACCGGGTTGTTTTCCGTCGTAGCACAAATATTGGTTCCGCTGGCGGCCACACTCGCCACGCCGGAGACACGCGGCAAAGTTGTCGGCACCATTATGAGCGGTCTGCTGTTGGGGATTTTACTGGCTCGTACGGTGGCCGGGCTGCTGGCGAATCTCGGCGGCTGGCGCACGGTATTTTGGGTCGCCTCGGTGCTGATGGCGCTAATGGCTATCGCGCTATGGCGCGGACTGCCGAAGATGAAATCAGAAACCCATCTCAACTATCCACAGTTGTTAGGCTCGGTCTTCAGCCTGTTTATCCACGATAAACTGCTGCGTACCCGGGCGATGCTGGGCTGCCTGACGTTTGCCAACTTTAGTATTCTCTGGACATCAATGGCATTTTTGCTGGCGGCACCGCCGTTTAACTATTCAGAAGGCATGATTGGCCTGTTTGGTCTGGCCGGTGCCGCCGGTGCGCTCGGCGCTCGTCCTGCAGGTGGATTTGCTGATAAGGGCAAATCCCATCTCACCACGACATTAGGTCTGTTGTTACTGCTGCTCTCCTGGCTGGCAATCTGGTTGGGTCATACGTCAGTACCGATGCTGATAATTGGCATTCTGGTACTGGATCTCACCGTTCAGGGCGTGCATATCACCAACCAGACGGTTATTTACCGCATTCACCCGGATGCGCGTAACCGACTGACCGCCGGCTATATGACCAGCTATTTTATTGGCGGGGCGGCAGGTTCACTGATTTCAGCCTCTGCCTGGCAGCATGCCGGCTGGGCTGGCGTTTGTCTGGCAGGATCGACCGTTGCCGTACTCAACCTGCTGGTCTGGTGGCGAGGTTTTCACCGCCAGGAAGCCGTAAATTAAGCGTATCGCGCGTGTTTGCCGCTGATTGAGCTCCTCAGGGTGTTAAGGAGCTCATCAGTCTGCTAAGGTTATAACTCATTGAGCCAGGTTATTTAAATTTCGGTAATGAAGCCTATAATCCTATGGAAAGCCCTGTTCCCCAGTCAGACCCCAGCCCGGCAACCTTAACGGAAGGATTCAAAGACAGTCTGCCGATCGTCATCAGCTATATTCCGGTCGCCTTTGCATTTGGTCTCAATGCCACTCGTCTGGGCTTTACGCCCGTCGAAAGCGTCTTTTTCTCCTGCATTATCTATGCCGGTGCCAGCCAGTTCGTCATCACTACCATGCTTGCCGCGGGCAGTTCGCTATGGGTCGCCGCACTCACCGTGATGGCCATGGACGTACGCCATGTGTTGTATGGCCCTTCCCTGCGCAGCCGCATCGCCCAACGACTCAGTAAACCTAAAAGCGCAGTGTGGGCCTTTGGCCTCACTGATGAAGTGTTTGCCGCCGCAACGGCGAAGTTGGTGCGGGACAATCGCCGCTGGAGTGAGAACTGGATGATGGGGATCGCACTATGTGCCTGGATTTCCTGGGTATTCGGTACGATTATTGGCGCATTCTCCGGCAGTGGCTTACTGAAGGATTTTCCGGCGGTCGAAGCGGCGCTAGGTTTTATGCTCCCGGCGCTGTTTATGAGTTTTCTGCTCGCGTCATTTCAGCGTAAACAGTCGCTGTGTGTGACCGCGGCACTCGGCGGAGCACTGGCGGGCGTGACGTTTTTTTCTATTCCTGCCGCCATACTCGCTGGCATTGTTTGCGGATGTCTGACGGCGCTTATCCAGTCATTCTGGCAGGGGGCGCCTGATGAGTTATGAGGTTCTGCTGCTTGGCCTGCTGGTTGGCGGCGTCAACTACTGCTTTCGTTATTTACCGCTGCGTCTGGGGGTGGGAAATGTTCGCCCGACAAAACGCGGCGCAACCGGCATTTTACTCGACACCATTGGCATAGCATCAATTTGCGCCCTACTGGTGGTGTCTACCGCACCTGAAGTTATGCACGACGCTCGTCGGTTTGTGCCAACGTTGGTGGGGTTTGTTGTACTGGGCGCAAGCTATTTTAAGACCCGCAGCATCATCATTCCGACATTGCTGAGTGCTCTGGGCTACGGATTAGCCTGGAAAATGTGGGTTGTTTTATAGGTAAAAATAATCATTTTAAATAAATAATACATTTACTTTATTTGTCACTGTCGTTACTATATCGGCTGAAATTAATGAGGTTATACCCAAATGGATAGTTCGTTTACGCCCATTGAACAAATGCTAAAATTTCGCGCCAGCCGCTACGAAGAATTCCCTTACCAGGAAGTTCTTCTGACTCGTCTTTGCATGCACATGCAGGGCAAGCTGCTGGAAAACCGCAATAAAATGCTGAAAGCTCAAGGGATTAACGAGACGTTGTTTATGGCGTTGATTACGCTGGAGTCTCAGGAAAACCACAGTATTCAGCCTTCTGAACTGAGTTGCGCACTGGGTTCGTCGCGGACTAACGCCACGCGTATCGCGGATGAGTTAGAAAAACGTGGCTGGATCGAGCGTCGCGAAAGCGATAACGATCGCCGCTGCCTGCATCTACAGTTGACCGAGAAAGGCCATGCATTCTTGCAAGAGGTATTACCGCCTCAGCATAACTGTCTGCATCAACTCTGGTCATCTCTTAGCACCACAGAAAAAGATCAGCTTGAGCACATCACCCGCAAGCTTCTGACCCGTCTTGATCAGATGGAACAGGATGGCACGGTACTCGACGCGCTGCGTTAACGCGCCGACACGCTCAAAAATCCAGATTGATAAATGAAAAACCGACAGGCCAGCAGGTCACCCTGCTGGCCTTTCTGATAAACAGGTCGGCTCAGCCGATGTGAAAAAAAATAAGATCGTGGAGAACAACATGAGCGCAAATGCGGAGACTCAAACCCCGCAGCAACCGGTCAAGAAGAATGGCAAACGTAAAAGTATGCTGCTGCTTCTGACCTTGCTCTTTATTATCATTGCCGTGGCATATGGGATTTATTGGTTTTTAGTACTGCGTCATGTCGAAGAGACAGACGATGCGTACGTGGCAGGGAACCAGGTTCAAATCATGGCGCAGGTATCAGGCAGCGTGACGAAAGTCTGGGCTGATAACACTGACTATGTCAAACAAGGCGACGTGCTGGTGACCCTCGACCAGACGGACGCTAAGCAGGCGCTTGAAAAAGCCAAAACGGCGCTGGCCTCCAGCGTGCGCCAGACGCACCAGTTGATGATCAACAGCAAGCAGCTTCAGGCCAGCATTGAGGTGCAGAAAACCGCCCTGGCGCAGGCACAAAGCGACTTTAATCGCCGCGTCCCGTTGGGAAATGCTAACCTGATCGGTCGCGAAGAATTGCAACATGCGCGTGATGCCGTTGCCAGCGCGCAGGCTCAGCTTGATGTCGCAATACAGCAATACAATGCCAACCAGGCGATGATCCTCGGCAGTAAGCTTGAAGACCAGCCTGCCGTGCAACAAGCGGCCACCGAAGTGCGTAATGCCTGGCTGGCGCTGGAACGTACCAAAATTGTTAGCCCGATGACCGGCTACGTGTCCCGTCGTGCCGTGCAGCCTGGCGCGCAGATTAGCCCAACCACACCGCTGATGGCCGTTGTCCCTGCCACCAACCTGTGGGTGGACGCCAACTTCAAAGAAACCCAGCTTGCGCATATGCGCATCGGCCAACCGGCAACGGTGATCAGTGATATTTACGGCGATGACGTGAAATACACCGGTAAGGTTGTCGGCCTCGATATGGGGACCGGTAGCGCCTTCTCGCTGCTGCCAGCACAGAACGCAACCGGTAACTGGATCAAAGTCGTCCAGCGTCTGCCCGTGCGTATTGAACTGGATGCCCAGCAGTTAGCGCAACATCCACTGCGTATTGGCCTGTCTACGCTGGTAACGGTCGATACCCAAAATCGTGACGGACAGATTCTGGCAAGCCAGGTGCGTACGACGCCGGTTGCAGAAAGTAATGCTCGAGAAATCAACCTTGCTCCGGTCAATAAAATGATCGAAGAGATCGTGCGGGCCAACGCGGGCTAATTCAAAGGTGCGTGTGATGCAACAGCAAAAACCGCTGGAAGGTGCGCAGCTCGTCATTATGACGATCGCGTTGTCACTGGCGACATTCATGCAGGTGCTGGACTCCACCATTGCTAACGTGGCGATCCCCACTATTGCCGGGAACCTTGGCTCTTCATTGAGCCAGGGGACCTGGGTGATCACCTCTTTCGGGGTGGCGAATGCTATCTCCATTCCGATCACCGGCTGGCTGGCCAAACGCTTTGGCGAAGTAAAGCTGTTCATGTGGTCCACCATCGGCTTTGTCATTGCGTCCTGGGCGTGTGGGATGTCCAACAGCCTGACCATGCTGATTTTCTTCCGCGTGATTCAGGGGATTGTCGCCGGTCCATTAATTCCGCTTTCACAAAGCCTGTTACTGAATAACTATCCGCCCGCCAAACGGTCTATCGCCCTCGCGCTGTGGTCGATGACGGTGATTGTCGCCCCTATTTGTGGCCCGATTCTCGGAGGCTATATCAGCGACAACTATCACTGGGGCTGGATATTCTTCATTAACGTGCCGATCGGGGCGGTGGTGGTGTTGATGACGCTACAAACCCTGCGCGGCCGGGAAACCCGTACCGAACAGCGACGCATTGACGCTATTGGTCTGGCGCTGCTGGTTGTTGGTATCGGCAGTTTGCAGATTATGCTCGATCGCGGTAAAGAGCTGGACTGGTTCGCCTCGCAGGAGATAATTATCCTGACGGTCGTCGCCGTGGTAGCCATTAGCTTCCTGATTGTCTGGGAGCTTACCGACGATAACCCGATTGTCGATCTCTCGCTGTTTAAGTCGCGAAACTTTACCATCGGCTGCCTGTGTATCAGCCTGGCCTATATGCTCTACTTCGGCGCTATCGTCCTGCTGCCGCAGTTGTTGCAGGAGGTCTACGGATATACAGCGACCTGGGCAGGCCTGGCCTCCGCACCGGTGGGGATAATTCCGGTGATCCTGTCGCCGATTATTGGTCGTTTCGCCCACAAGCTGGATATGCGTCGGCTGGTCACGTTTAGTTTTATTATGTATGCCGTCTGTTTCTACTGGCGCGCGTGGACGTTCGAACCCGGTATGGATTTTGGCGCATCGGCCTGGCCGCAATTTATTCAGGGGTTCGCCGTAGCCTGCTTCTTTATGCCACTGACCACCATCACGCTGTCTGGCTTACCGCCTGAGCGTCTGGCAGCGGCGTCAAGCTTGTCTAACTTTACGCGAACGCTGGCAGGCTCAATCGGCACATCGATTACCACAACGATGTGGACTAGCCGTGAGTCGCTACATCACGCGCAGTTGACGGAGTCAGTAAACCCCTACAATCCTAATGCACAGGCGATGTATAGCCAGTTGCAGGATCTTGGGATGACCCAGCAGCAGGCCTCCGGCTGGCTAGCGCAGCAAATTACCAACCAGGGGCTGATAATTTCCGCCAACGAAATCTTCTGGATGTCGGCGGGGATATTCATCCTACTGCTCAGCCTGGTGTGGTTCGCCAAACCGCCATTCGGCGCGGGCGGCGGCGGCGGTGGAGCGCACTAACTCGATGTTTAAAGGGATCTGCGGATCCCTTTTTATTACATACCAGATTGCTAATCCGTTACCTGTCTGAACTCAAGCCAGTCGATCACCATGCCCGGTTTGGTCGCCTCAAACTGCAACAGATAGTTACCCGCTGTCATATCGATGCGGCATAGCTTCTGCGTAATCTGCTTCCCCAGCGCCCCGTGGGTCTGGATCGTGGCGACCACGCAGCCATTGAGCAGTAAGTTGCATCCAGTCTGGGCTAACGCCAGCCCCGCCGATGACGCGCTGAGCAGCAGATCGTAGGTCGCATCCTTCTCAAGGCTAATCACCCTCTCTCCGCTGTAGCGCAGCCGTGATACCGACGCTACCTTGATAGCTCCCCTATCCGCCAGCATAGCATCCGCATGGAATTTAGCCCTGGTTACCCGCGGCACGTCTCCCCGTTTAGCTACCTGCGTAGACAGGAGAAAACTCAGAATATTGCGGGCACAACGTTGCAGTTCCCCCAGCGTCAGCGTTCCGTCCTCCAGCGCTGAGAGCGTATTGTCATCACCGGCATTAATCTCCGCACCGTTGTTATTGACCACCATATAGAGGTCATTTTGCGCGCGGATCATCGCCGCCGTGTTGTTAACACTCGCCTCCCCCGCAGTGACAGGATCGTTCATTTTTGCCCACCAGTCCGTCATCACAATGCCCTGAAATCCCCAATCGTCGCGTAATATTGTCGTGTTCAGGCAATAATTCGCAGCAGACCAGTGCGCATTGACGGGGTTATAGGCGGTCATCACCGCACTCGCGCCACCGTGTTTGACGGCATATTCAAATCCCTTCAGATAGATTTCACGTAACGCCCTGGCCGAGACCACCGCATCAACCTGGGCGCGGGAAAACTCCTGACTGTTACAGGCAAAATGTTTCAGCGTCGCAATGCCCCCGCCAGCGCGAATACCTCGCGCCATCGCAGCAGCCATCATGCCTGTCACTAAAGGGTCCTCCGAATAATATTCAAAGTTGCGCCCGTTCAGTGGATGGCGGTGAATATTCAGCCCCGGCCCCAGCAGAACATCAATGTGATTTTGCTGTAGCTCCTTTCCTTCCATCATATACAGGCGCTCAACCAGCACCGGATCCCATGTGCAGGCCAGCAACGTCCCACTGGGAAGCAACGTGGCTTTTGCGCCATTATCCATGCGGATACCCGATGGACCATCCGCCGTAGACGCCACGGGTATCCCTTTTTCTCGCAGACTGTCGGTCACTCCGCCAAATGCAGATGCCACGCCGGGCGTCACTTTGAGACTACACATCCCCTCTCCGCGCACCAGACAGGCCAATTCCTCCACGGAAAGCTGGGCCAGAAATGTCTCCAGACAACGATGGCCTTGCACAACATCGCTGAAATGGATGCCTTTGTTGCCGGTCAACGGCTGCGCGGGAGGTAAACGCGATAAGATACGATCGCGTAAGGAGAAAGAGCGGCGCGGCGTGTCCTCCCATGCCTCTAACCAGCTCCCCTGTTGATGACGACCAGGCCGTAGGCGGGAGAACGCCACGCTGGGCGCCAGCGCCTGTTCATGGCGGGAGAAAACCTGGACGGATGGCACGATGAGCTCTTCACGCCCCGCGAAGCTAACCGGCTGGAGGTCACGCACGCTGTTACCGACGAACAAACAATACCCGCCCGCTTCCAGTAACCAACAGTGCGGATGACCGCTATCCCCGCTGTCATCCCACGATGTCAGACGCTCGCCAGGGATCGCCAGATCAATAATTTCACGCTCTCCCGGTTGCAGGAGATGGGTTTTACCAAAGGCAACCAGCACGCGCGAGGGCTTACCCAGCGCGCCTTGCGGTGCTTGCAGATAGACTTGAACAACCTCACTCCCCGCCCAGGTTTCGCCCGTATTCTGCACCGCAACGCTTAATTGAAAGCTGAGGGGATCGGTAATCACCTCCGCAGAGATAACCTCAAGGGTAAATGACGTATAGGAAAGCCCAAAGCCAAAGGGATACTGCACGCGCTGAGGGCAAAACGTTTCGAAATAACGATAACCGACATAAATATCTTCCTGATAAATATTCTGTCTGTCGCTTCCCCAGCAGGAGGCAGAGGGGTAATCCTCCAGTGAGTACGCAATACTGTCGGTCAGTTTTCCGCAGGGCGTGATCTCGCCGCACAATAACGCGGCGACGGCCTGTGCGCCAAACGCACCACCGTGCCAGGCGCATAGTATCGCCCCAATTCGCCCGCGTAATTCCGGGGTCTCAACCCACGACATGTCGATAATAGAAGAAATATTGAGTACGACTATCACATCGTTAAAGTGACGACAGACGCAGGCCAGCAGAGAAAATTCGTCAGGGGTCAGTCGATATCCGCCAGCAACATCGGCATTGTCTTTATCTTCTCCAGCGGTTCGACCAATAACCACAACGGCCTTTTGCGATATCGTCTTCGCCTGCGCCACTTCGCCTTCCTGCAGCGGCATCTCTTGTTGAAACCAGGGTTCCTGTGCCCAACCGCCGCCGCCGTTATCAAACGGATTTTCACCGACCCATTGCTCATACTTCTGCGCCAGCACGGGGTTTAACCGTGCAGAACAGCGTTCGCGCAAAGCCTGTAGTAAGTGACATTGCGCGACAACGTTAACGGCCCCGCCCGACCCTGTCCCACTGCGGTAATAATCAATCTGCGTGCGCCCAAACAGCGCAATAGTATCCTCAGGGCGCAGGGGAAGCACCGCATGATCATTTTTAAGTAGTACCGCCCCTTGTGCCGCAACAATCGTGGCAAACTCGCTAAACCCGTCAAGCGGTTTACCCATAAAATTCAAATGCATAATTGAGAAGCCCTGTGTCCATTGCCTTATTCTGTACTGAAATAAAACAAGGCCCATCGTTGATGGGCCTTGTGATTATCAGAAGTAATATTTGAATCTCAGACGTCCGCCGTAACGCGCATCTTCGCTGCTGTCGCCGTTATGTGGATCGGCCTCGACCCATGAGGCATAGGCACCGAGATAGATATTAAAGTTTTTCATATCCATCACGTTGGGGAATAAATATGAAGCATGGATGGTGTGGATATCATAATTGCCTGGATCGGTGATCCAGCAGTCATCTTCACACACGGCATCAATATTGGTCGCGTTGAACGCTTCAATTTTGTTATGCGCATAGATGTAACCCAGTTCAAAGCGATGCCATAACGCATTCACCCCGGCAGTAAAGTCGGTTTCATCGGTCGCATCCATATACGCCGTGTTGAGGTTAATGACAGCCCCCTCTTCAGGATCGGTTTTTTGTCCGTTCCAGGTCATGGTAAAACCATAGCCCGTACGATCTGACTGATCGATCCACTTGCCGTTATCGTAATAACCATAGGCGTTATTCACGACATTACTTTCCATCGCCAGCGCCGTGGAGAAGCGGCCATTTTGCCAGGCGATAACCGGTCGAACATAGGCCACATTTTTATCGCTGGTTAAATCCATGCCGTGATACTGCTTCTCGGAGAACAACGTACTGCCATTTTCCAGCAGCGTATTCACTTCAAAATACCAGTTATCGATGGTTTTACTCAGCAGGAAGTTACCGCCACTGTCGCTACGTCCACGCCCCTCTTTCATCATATAGATGTAGCCGTAGCCGTCACTGTAGAGGTCATTCGCCGTATTCCCCGAATACTCAACAAAGGTATCCTGATTCAGCGGGAACATATCATAGGCTTCAAAGCGCCCGACCTTAATTTTCCAGTCGTTCTCACGCCCAAAGAAGAAGACCGCATCATCGAGATTCATTTTGCCGGTCAGATCAGCCAGCGGTTGGACCGAGAAACCGGCAAAGTTACCGTTGTTCAGCCGCTGGTAGCCATCAAATCCCAGCAGCAGACGTCCGTTGATATCCCAGCGCTCATTGGTTCCCGGCGCCCAGTCTTTGTTAGCGGAGGTGCGCATTGATGTCAGGCTACCGGAACGACTGGCAGCATCCATATTAAACTCCACATCACCGTAGAATTTAATATCGCTGAATCCGGATAACGTCAGTTTTGGTGGGTTAGCGCCTGCTGCGACGGGTTCGGCTGATTCAACTTTCACCGTAGGTGCTGCCGCTACCTGTTGTTGCTGTAGCGACTGAACCTGCGACTCGGCGTCAGTTGCCCGCTGTTCTGCGCGAATAACACGCTGCTCCAGTTCAGCAAGACGTTGCTCAATGGTACTATTATTTGCAGCCCACAGGTTTTGAGATAAGCAAGCACCGATCATCAGCGCCAAATATTTCGCTTTCATTATTCATCCCTAAAGTTTGATGTATACCAGATGAGATGTCGTAAACATCTCATCCTCCTGCTATTACAATATTTTGGTTATTATCAGGAATGCGCAAACTTACCGCTTTTAAGGTCGGTGACAATGCCATTCATTCTTGCTTCTGTTAATCCATAGAATTTAATAGAGAATGCCGTCAGAATATAAAATATTGCAGGAATAATGGTGAATAATAACGTAACGCCCTGTACGGCAGACGCGGACTGCACAGCACTACCTGAGGCATAATCAAATGCTGCGAGTACCCAGCCCAAAATAGCACCACCAACGGCAACACCCAATTTGATGACAAAAATATTTGCTGCGACGTTCATTCCGGTAATTCGACGGTGCGTTTTCCATTCACCGTAATTATTCGCATCGGTAATCATCGACCATTGCAGAGCACCATTACCGCCCTGAATAATGGAAATAATAATATGAACCGCAAGCACAACTATCCAATACTGAACCGGCACAAAGAAGCACAGCACACCAAATACGGCTGTGAGTAAGTTAACCCAAAAAGAGAGTTTGATTTTACAGAACCGGGTACCAAAGGGTTTAGCAAGTATCGACCCCAGCATTGAGGCAAACATGCTACCCAGCATAAAGACGGTAATAATATCAGCACCTTTGTTCAGCACCGTGTTAACGTAGTAAACGACTGCCCCACCGCGCAGCACCACCGCAACCAGCATCATAAAGTTATAAACAGATAAAATACGCCACTGTTCATTCTTGAATAAAATTTTTACATCACGGGTAATATTGAGGTTTTCCTCTTTGATCGGCTGCACACGTTCTTTGGTGGTTAAAAAACAGATGATAAACATCAGACAACCAATGACGCCGAAGATAGCCATTGAAACCTGAATCCCCGTCGCTCTATCACCAGGATAGAGATAATCTGCCAGCGGTAAAATTAACGCCGTTCCCAGCGCACCGCCGATTGGCGTAATCGCAAAACGCCATGACTGCAAGGACAGGTTTTCACGCGGGTCGGACGTCAGCGCAGCACCCAGTGAGCAGTAAGGAATATTAATGGCTGTATACATCAGCGTCATAAAGATATATGCCGCCACCGCATAGACCACTTTTCCACTGTCGGAAAAATCAGGAATGGAATAAACCAGCACACAGCTGACGGCAAAGGGTACACAAATCGCCAGTAGCCATGGGCGAAAACGTCCCCAGCGCGTGGAGGTTGCATCGGCAATCGCCCCCATAATGGGATCGGTAATCGCATCCAGCAAGCGGACCAGTAAAAACATCGTTCCCATTACCGCAGGCGGTAAACCATAAATATCAGTATAAAAATACGCAAGAATTGCCACCGAAGAGTCAAAAACGATGTGGCTGGCCGCGTCACCCAGACTGTACCCCACCTTTTCCCTGATCGATATCTTGTCCCCTGTAGACATACAAACTCCTTTGCCAATACAAAAATGTAACCGGTTTCTGTCGTAGGGTATTTTTAAAACATCTTATCTGGCCTAATCCATTATGTTTTTCTGTTAACTGTTTATGTTTTTTTCTTTATGTGATCGCAGCGAGGTAGGTTTACTTATTGGCCCTTATTTTTGTTTCTTCGCTCACGTTTTATTCGTTGCGAACTTGTTAGTTATTAACACAAAATAATATTCACCAAACAAATGTAATATAAATATTTTATGGCTAAGGAAAAATGATAATAAAAAACCCCGGTTGCAGGCCGGGGTTTTCGAATAACAGGAAAACGTAATAAATCAGACTAAATATGCAGTTCCTGCAATTTTTCTTTCGGCAGCGCCAGCTCTTCATTACTGTTAACGCGTACGTCATGTTCCAGAATATGACGGGCAATATCCTGCGCTTCGCTCAGCGAATGCATTTGATACGTTCCACACTGGTAGACGTTCAGTTCCGGGATCTGATTTTGATCCTGCACTTTCAGCACGTCGGCCATCGCCGCTTTCCATGCGTCAGCCACACGCTGCTCGTCCGGCGTACCGATTAGGCTCATATAGAATCCCGTACGGCAGCCCATTGGAGAGATATCGATAATCTCGACGCCATTACCGTTAAGGTGGTTACGCATAAACCCGGCAAACAGGTGTTCCAGCGTATGGATCCCCTTCTCAGGCATCACTTCTTTGTTCGGAATGCAGAAACGCAGATCAAACACGGTGATGGCGTCGCCATGCGGGGTGTTCATCGTTTTTGCAACCCGGACTGCGGGAGCTTCCATCCGGGTGTGATCGACAGTAAAACTATCTAACAACGGCATTTAGCCACCTCCGATAAAATTTTTAAAAATAATCTGAACTCTTTGTTCCGGGGCGAGTCTGAGTATATGAAAGACGCGCATTTGTTATCATCATCCCTGGTTTCAGAGATGAAATTTTGGCCACTCCCGAGTGGCCTTTTTCTTTTGTATCAAGCGTGCGTTTCCAGCCACGCGGCAAACGGCTCAGTATCCGCCGCTTCAATCTCCTGCTGACGACGCTTTGAAGCCGCTGTTTCAGCAATAAACGCCTCTTCCTGCACGATCTCTAACGGCTCTTCACGCAGCAGATTGCGATAAGCCTCGCCCAACGCTTTGCCCGTGCCGCCAATGCCCGTATCAATCATTGACCGCAGGATCCGCGCGGAGAATGTCAGTTCAGGATTATCAAAGCAGGCAACCAGTTCGTCACAGACTTTTTGATACTCCTCTCCTCCATGGATGCTGTCCAGCGTTTGCGCCACGCGCTTCAGGTCACGGAACAGATCTTTACCCACTTTCGGCAGCGGGAACTGGGCGGTTTCACAGCCAATGCCTAGCGTCAGGCCCGGCTTACGTCCTTCCAGAATCACACGATTCCAGTTGGTACGCGTGCAGAGCAGTTCATCGCTGCTCATTTCCGGAGCGTCCGCCAGGACACACCACACCATAAACAGATCGAGGAAACGTACCTGCTGCTCATCTACGCCGATGGGTGAGAAGGGGTTAATATCCAGCGAACGCACTTCAATGTATTCAATGCCGCCGCGAAGCAGCGCATCTGACGGCGATTCACCGCTACGGGTTACCCGTTTCGGGCGAATAGGCGCATACAGTTCATTTTCAATCTGCAGTACGTTGCTGTTAATTTGCAGACGTTTACCGTCTTTCTCCAGACCGATCGCCGCGTACTCCTCGGAAGGGGTTTTAATCGCGCGTTTTAATCCTGCCACATACTCATGCAAATCGTTAAACGTAATACCGAGATTGCTTTGCGACTTATTGGTATAACCCAAATCGCTCAGGCGCAGCGATGTCGCGTACGGCAGGTAATACATACCACAGTCCGTTTTTTCAAACGGTAGAGTTGTCGGCTTTCCTTGCAGGAAAGAAGAACAAATCGCCGGAGATGCGCCAAACAAGTACGGGATCACCCAACCAAAACGATAATAGTTGCGGATCAGGCGGAAGTAGCCAGCAGACACTTTCTCTTTGGCATCTTCATCATCCGTTACGCCACATTTCGCCTGCCAGAATGCCATCGGCAGCGAGAAATTATAGTGAACGCCGGAAATCGTTTGCATCAGCGCGCCGTAACGGTTTTTGAGACCTTCACGGTAGAGCGTTTTCAGACGACCAATATTCGAGGTACCGTACTGCGCCAGTTCAATATCCTGACCTTCAGCGATATAGCAAGGCATGCTCAGTGGCCACATACGCTCGTCGCCCAGATTTCTGGCGGTATAGCGATGCAGATCACGCATAAACGTGAGCATTTTCTGGATGTCGTCGCCCGGAGGAGTAATAAACTCCAGCAGCGCTTCGGCAAAATCCGTTGTTATCCATTTATGCGTCAGCGCTGAGCCTAACACATCCGGGTGGCCTGTCGTCGCCAATGAGCCATCAGCATTAACACGCAGCGTTTCGCGCTCCAGACCACGTTGAATCCCCTGTAACGCCTGAGGATTTTTTTCCAGCCAGGCCAGTGCCTGTGATACGTCCGGGATCAAATTGACCTCCCGCCTGTCAAAATCGTTTTAATTAGCATCATAGTATTGGTTACCCTACAGGCATTTCCACAACACAATTAGTGCCACCACATAATGCCCTGCGTCGTAACCGCTGCGACCACAACATAACGCAACGCTTTGCCAAGGCATAAAAAAAAGAGTACTGGCCCCCACGAGATGCGCATCCATCCCGCTAGCAGGCACAGCAAATCCCCCACAACCGGCATCCAGCTTAATAATAGTGTGACAGCGCCATAGCGCTGCAGCCACCCCATCGCTTTCTCTTGCCATCGTGACGTTTTACGTAACGGGAAGAAACGCCCAAGGATAACGTTAGTTAACCCTCCAAGGCTATTACCCATTGTTGCTGTTAAGACTAAGACCCAGGGATGACTCACCCCGGAAACCAGCAGAGCCACTAAAACAACTTCAGAATTTCCAGGTAACAGCGTGGCGCTGAGGAAACTGCTGGCAAACAGTGACAGGAGTGACAGTCCATCACTCACAATAACCGGACATCCACGGCATCCATACCGGCCGCACGTGCAGCCTGCAGGCCGAAGTCAGCGTCTTCAAATACCACGCATTGAGTCGGGACAACGCCCATACGCTCGGCACACAGTAAAAACGTGTCAGGTGCGGGTTTATGGCGTTGTACGTGGTCAGCTGCGACGACGGCATCAAAATAGTGACGTAGCCCTAAATGCGCGAGCAGCGCCTCTGCAATGGCACTTTCGCTCCCGGTACCGACCGACATAGGCCGACGACCATGCCAGGCTTTAACAACATCAATAAGCGGCAATGGCTGAACGCTATCCAACAGCATGCTTTTAACGCTGTCGGTTTTTTCACGCGCCAGCGCATGGGGATCGAGATCGGCATGATTCAGTTCAATGACTGACTGTGCAATACGCCACGTTGGGGAACCGTTGAGTGCGACCATGGCCTGCTCGTCAAAACGGAGCCCATGACGCCCTAACACCTCATGCCACGCTTTACGGTGCGTTGGCTCGGTATCGAGAATGGTGCCATCCATATCAAAAATCAAACCCGCATAACGTTCGTACATCGTCTTCTCACAAGCCGAATGACCAGACGTTACTTTATCGTAATTGATTGATTTTGTCGCTGACAGCGAATTGAGGATTGTTCAGATTGGAGAAAGATGAGTAATGGGGAATAAAAGGAACTTGCTGTTATCTCGGAGAAGATGGTGCATCCGGGAGGATTCGAACCTCCGACCGCTCGGTTCGTAGCCGAGTACTCTATCCAGCTGAGCTACGGATGCATCAGGGAACTTATTTTACTGCCGATATTGATATCACTATAAAAGCAACATCAAGTAAGAGATGGTGCATCCGGGAGGATTCGAACCTCCGACCGCTCGGTTCGTAGCCGAGTACTCTATCCAGCTGAGCTACGGATGCATCAGGGAACTTATTTTACTGCGATATTGATATCGCTATCAAAGCAATATCAAGTAAGAGATGGTGCATCCGGGAGGATTCGAACCTCCGACCGCTCGGTTCGTAGCCGAGTACTCTATCCAGCTGAGCTACGGATGCATCAGGGAAACTTACTTTACTGCAGAGTTGATACCGCTGCTAAAGCAATATCGGATAATATGGTGCATCCGGGAGGATTCGAACCTCCGACCGCTCGGTTCGTAGCCGAGTACTCTATCCAGCTGAGCTACGGATGCAAATGGCGGTGAGGCGGGGATTCGAACCCCGGATGCAGCTTTTGACCGCATACTCCCTTAGCAGGGGAGCGCCTTCAGCCTCTCGGCCACCTCACCAACAACGCCTCTTGCGAGTGCTTCGAAGAACTTGTTTCTGCTCATCGTCGCTGCGTGGCGCACATATTACTTTCTGGTACTTATAAGTCAAACAATTTTTCCAGTGCTTTTATCGTTTGCACATTTCACGCGCAATTAGTCTGCAAAAACGGCAAAAAGAGTGTTTTATCAACAGATAAATTGGCGTTTTCTCGAGGGGGCGGGCAAACAGAAAAATTGAGGAAAAGGCAAAAAGTGCAGTGCAGCAGTGAAAACAGCGTGAAATCAGAAGAACAAGATGGGTGTCAGGAGGTAAAGCGAAAAGGAAAAGTAACAGAAACAGGAAAAGAGAGGCGCTAAATCAGGTTGCGCCTCACCAGAAAGGTGAGACGCGAAAACCTTAGTAACTGGACTGCTGGGATTTTTCAGCCTGGATACGCTGGTAGATCTCTTCCCGATGGACAGAAACTTCTTTCGGGGCGTTTACGCCGATGCGTACCTGGTTGCCCTTCACCCCTAAAACTGTCACGGTGACCTCATCGCCAATCATGAGGGTTTCACCAACTCGACGAGTCAGAATCAGCATTCTTTGCTCCTTGAAAGATTAAAAGAGTCGGGTCTCTCTGTATCCCGGCATTATCCATCATATAACGCCAAAAAGTAAGCGATGACAAACACCTAAGTGTAAGCAGTCACGGCATCACATTCTGTTAAACCTAAGTTTAGCCGATATACACAACTTCAACCTGACTTTATCGTTGTCGATAGCGTTGATGCAAACGCTGCAGATTGACCTCCGCAGCGTTGGATTACGCTTATAATTATTACAGTTTTGCGCTGACCCAGCCTTTCACACTGGCTAACGCTGTAGGCAGAGCTGCGGCATCCGTACCACCGGCTTGCGCCATGTCCGGACGACCACCACCCTTACCGCCTACCTGCTGAGCGACCATACCAATCAGTTCCCCTGCTTTCACACGGTCAGTCACATCCTTAGACACGCCCGCAATCAGAGAAACCTTACCTTCAACTACCGTTGCCAGTACGATAACGGTAGACCCCAGCTGATTTTTCAGATCATCAACCATGGTACGCAGCATTTTAGGTTCAACGTCGGTCAGTTCGCTGACCAGCAGCTTCACGCCGTTGATATCAACCGCTTTACTGGAAAGATTTGCACTCTCCTGCGCGGCGGCCTGTTCCTTCAATTGCTGCAATTCTTTCTCGAGCTGACGCGTACGCTCCAGTACGGAACGCACTTTGTCACCGATATTCTGGCTATCACCTTTCAGCAGATGCGCTATCTCGCTTAAGCGGTCGCTCTCAGCACGCACGGTATTGATAGCACCTTCGCCGGTTACAGCTTCGATACGACGCACACCCGCTGCAGTACCGGACTCAGACACGATGCGGAACAGGCCGATATCACCGGTACGGCTAGCGTGAGTACCACCACACAGTTCGGTAGAGAAATCCCCCATGCTCAGTACGCGCACGTGGTCATCATATTTCTCACCAAACAGCGCCATTGCGCCTTTGGCTTTCGCCGCGTCGAGATCCATGATGTTAGTTTCAATCGGCAGGTTGCGACGAATTTGCGCATTCACCAGATCTTCAACAGCACGAATTTCAGCTGGTTTCATCGCTTCGGTATGAGAGAAGTCGAAACGCAGAATTTTATCGTTAACCAGTGAGCCTTTCTGTGCCACGTGCGTGCCCAGAACCTGGCGCAGCGCCGCATGCATCAGGTGCGTTGCGGAGTGGTTCAAACGAATACGCGCACGACGCGCTTCATCGACGTCAGCCTGCACGGCATCGCCCACTTTCAGAGAACCCGCAGACAGTTTGCCGATGTGACCAATTGCCTGGCCATATTTTTGCGTATCGCTAACCGCAAACGCAAAGCCCGCACCTTTCAGTTCGCCTTTATCGCCAACCTGACCACCTGATTCCGCATAGAACGGCGTCTGGTCAAGGACGACAACAGCTTCCTGGCCTGCGTTAATTGCGTCTACCGTTTTACCATCTACAAACAGCGCGGTAACTTTACCGTTCAGTTCCAGATGCTCGTAGCCTTTAAATTCAGAGGTACCCTCAACGCGAATCATCGCATTGTAGTCGGCACCAAAACCGCTGGCTTCACGCGCGCGACGACGCTGTTCTTCCATTGCGGCTTCAAAGCCCGCTTCGTCAACCTTGATGTTGCGCTCACGGCAAACGTCTGCCGTCAGGTCAACCGGGAAGCCGTAGGTATCGTACAGGCGGAAGGCGGTTTCGCCATCCAGCGTATCGCCGGACAGTTTTGCCAGTTCTTCATCCAGCAGAGCCAGACCACGCTCCAGCGTGCGGGCAAACTGCTCTTCTTCAGTTTTCAGAACCTGCTCAACCAGTGCCTGCTGACGCTTCAGTTCTTCACCCGCAGAACCCATCACCTCGACCAGCGGCCCCACCAGCTTGTAGAAGAAGGTGTCTTTCGCGCCCAGCATGTTGCCATGACGCACCGCACGACGAATGATACGACGCAGCACATAGCCGCGGTTTTCATTCGACGGCACAACACCATCGGCAATCAGGAACGCGCAGGAACGGATATGGTCGGCAATCACGCGCAGCGATTTGTTGCTCAGATCGGTAGCACCGGTGACTTTCGCCACGGATTCAATCAGCGCGCGGAACAGGTCAATATCGTAGTTGGAGTTAACATGTTGCAGCACGGCTGCAATACGCTCCAGACCCATACCGGTATCTACGGACGGCTTCGGCAGCGGTTCCATAGTACCGTCAGCCTGACGGTTAAACTGCATGAAGACGATGTTCCAGATCTCAATGTAGCGATCGCCATCTTCTTCTGCGCTTCCCGGAGGGCCACCCCAAATGTGGTCGCCGTGATCGTAGAAAATTTCGGTGCACGGACCGCAAGGACCGGTGTCACCCATCTGCCAGAAGTTGTCGGAGGCATAGGCCGCACCTTTGTTATCACCAATACGGATGATACGTTCGCGCGGAATACCGACTTCTTTCTCCCAGATTTCAAAGGCTTCATCGTCAGTTTCGTAAACGGTTACCCACAGACGCTCTTTCGGCAGGGCAAACCAGTTTTCACCGGTCAGCAGTTCCCATGCATACTGGATGGCGTCGTGTTTGAAGTAATCGCCGAAGCTGAAGTTACCCAGCATTTCGAAGAAAGTATGGTGACGTGCAGTGTAGCCGACGTTTTCCAGATCATTGTGTTTACCGCCCGCACGTACGCAACGCTGCGAAGTGGTTGCGCGGGAATAATTACGCTTGTCGAGACCAAGGAAAACATCCTTGAACTGGTTCATCCCGGCGTTGGTAAACAACAAAGTAGGGTCATTGTTTGGAACCAGGGAGCTGCTGGCAACTACCTGATGTCCTTTACTGTGGAAAAAATCGAGAAACGCCTGACGGATCTCAGCAGTGCTCTTGCTCATAATTATCCTGAAGAAATCAAGCTAACGAAATGTCATCACCAGCACAGGCACGTAAACAGCGCCGCTGGCAATCGAAAAGTGGGAATAAGATAAGTTTTCTTCACGGGG
The DNA here is from genome assembly GCF_057838705.1 of Citrobacter sp. KH_055_1. Lineage (NCBI taxonomy): Bacteria > Pseudomonadati > Pseudomonadota > Gammaproteobacteria > Enterobacterales > Enterobacteriaceae > Citrobacter > Citrobacter sp. KH_055_1. The sequence goes on along the minus strand of NZ_CM174473.1, from coordinate 1,023,868 downwards.
AAGTAAAATCCCGTATGCGCTCAATCGTCAAAATTTCGCCATATTGTCTGAATATCTTCTATCAGATAGCCGCGATAGAGCAAAAAACGCTGGACCTTCACCTTTTTTGCAAAATCCACCGGCAAGGGCTCACCGTATTTTCTGATGGCTTGATCTCGCGCCAACTGCGCCCACTCAATCTCACATTCACGCATCGCGCGTTCGATGGCTTCGCGGGAAATACCTTTCTGTCCCAACTCCTGGCGCACACGTGCGGGGCCATAGCCTTTACGGCTACGACTGGCGATAAATTGCTGAACGAAACGGTCGTCATCCAGGTAGCGGCTTTCTATACACCAGGCAATAACCTTATCGTAATCCTCTGGCGTAGCATCAATGTCTTCCGGTCCATTTTTTCCCATAACCGGGGCTGCCAGTTTCCGTCGCAGTTCCTGCTCACTGTGATCGCGCATGGCAAGTATGCGCACAGCGCGGTCAAGCAGTCGAGAATACGCGGATCGGCGAGACGTTGAATCTGTCATAGTGCACCTTCAGAAATGGAAAAGGGCCGCATCATATGCAGCCCTTTTTATACGATAAAATCAGATTATCAGAAATCTTCGTTCGTTTCTTTTACGCCTTCACTGCTGTCATCAACGGAGAAGTCCGGTTTTGAATCCTGGTTATTGAGCAGTAACTCGCGAACTTTTTTCTCAATTTCTTTTGCGGTAGTCGGGTTTTCTTTCAGCCAGTTGGTTGCGTTCGCTTTACCCTGACCAATTTTTTCACCGTTGTAGCTGTACCATGCGCCGGCTTTTTCAATCAGCTTCTCTTTCACGCCCAGGTCAACCAGTTCACCGTAGAAGTTGATGCCTTCACCGTAAAGGATCTGGAATTCGGCCTGTTTAAACGGCGCAGCAATTTTGTTTTTCACGACCTTAACGCGGGTTTCACTACCGACTACGTTATCGCCCTCTTTCACCGCGCCAATACGACGGATGTCCAGACGAACAGAGGCGTAGAATTTCAGTGCGTTACCACCGGTCGTGGTTTCCGGGTTACCGAACATGACGCCAATCTTCATACGGATCTGGTTGATGAAAATCAGCAGCGTATTGGACTGTTTCAGGTTACCCGCCAGTTTACGCATTGCCTGGCTCATCATACGTGCCGCGAGGCCCATGTGAGAGTCACCGATCTCGCCTTCGATTTCCGCCTTCGGCGTCAGCGCGGCAACGGAGTCAACAACGATAACGTCTACGGCACCGGAACGCGCCAGTGCGTCACAGATTTCCAGCGCTTGTTCACCGGTATCTGGCTGAGAGCACAGCAGGTTGTCGATATCAACACCAAGCTTACGAGCATAAACAGGGTCAAGCGCGTGTTCTGCATCGATGAACGCACAGGTTTTACCTTCGCGCTGTGCGGCAGCAATCACCTGCAGCGTCAGGGTCGTTTTACCGGAGGATTCTGGCCCGTAGATTTCGACGATACGCCCCATCGGCAAACCGCCTGCACCCAATGCGATATCCAGAGAAAGCGAACCGGTGGAGATGGTTTCCACGTCCATGGAACGGTCTTCACCCAGGCGCATGATGGAGCCTTTACCGAATTGCTTTTCGATCTGGCCCAGCGCTGCCGCCAACGCTTTCTGTTTGTTTTCGTCGATAGCCATTAATTACTCCTGTCATGCCACTCTCGGGTTGAACCAAGAATCGTGAAAGATGATGTTCTGTTGACGCAATTATACTGTATGCTCATACAGTATCAAGTATTTTGTAGAAATTGTTGCCACAGGGTCTGTAACGCATAGGCGGTCGCCTGTCTACGCACCGCATCGCGGTCGCCGCTGAAGCATTCCCGGCGCGTGATCCCCTCGCCGCTTACGCTGGCAAAGGCAAACCAGACGGTCCCAACCGGCTTGTCTTCGCTGCCACCATCCGGCCCGGCAACTCCGCTTATAGAAACGGCGAAATCAGCGCGGGCCGCTTTTAACGCGCCAATGGCCATTTCAACAACCACCGGTTCACTCACCGCGCCATGCTGTGCCAGCGTCGCTTCTCGCACACCAATCATCTGCGACTTGGCTTCGTTACTGTAGGTCACGAATCCGCGCTCAAACCAGGCGGAACTGCCGGCGATATCCGTAATGACTTTCGCTACCCAACCGCCGGTACAGGACTCTGCGGTGGTCATCGTCGCGCCGCGCGCTTTCAATGCCAGCCCTACCTGTTCACTTAACTGCATCAGTTCACTGTCGGTCATTTCAGCCTCTGTCAGTTAAAAAATATGCCGGACAAGATAGCACTTTCAAAACAAATGTGGGGATGAGGAGAGTAATTTACGAGGGGGATTCCGGAAATAGATCCGTCGCGTCAAGAAGATCTGCCGGATGGCGGTGCCAGGCATCCTATCCGGCCTACAAGAGGTTTCCTCCTGTAGACCGGTTGCGGGTAATTACTGTACGCGCGCCAGCGCTACAGCCTGACCTAATTGCCAGACGGCCATCGCGTAATGCGTGCTGTGGTTGTAGCGGGTAATGGTGTAGAAGTTCGGCAGCCCGTACCAGTATTGGTAACCAGTGCCAATATCCAGACGCAGCAGGCTGGCCTGCTGATGGTTACCCAACGACTGCTGTGGCGTCAGACCTGCAGCCGCAAGCTGAGAAATGCTGTACTGGGTTTTAAACCCGTTTGCCAGCCCTGGCGCCTGGCCATTTGCCGGCACCGCCACCGTATCGCCTTTCACCCAACCGTGACCTTTAAAGTAGTTTGCTACACTGCCGATGGCATCCTCCGGATCCCACAGGTTGATGTGCCCATCGCCATTGAAATCAACCGCATATTCTTTGTAAGAGGACGGCATGAACTGCCCGTAGCCCATTGCACCGGCAAAGGAGCCTTTCAGGTCCAGCGGGTCATCGCTTTCATCTCGAGCCATCAGCAGGAAGGTTTCCAGCTCACCGGAGAAGTATTCCGCCCGACGCGGATAGTTAAACGACAGCGTCGCCAGCGCATCCAGAATACGCGTTTTACCCATCACGCGACCCCAGCGGGTTTCGACACCGATAATGCCAACAATAATTTCCGGTGGTACGCCGTAGACCTGCCATGCGCGCTTCAACGCATCTTCATGCTGGTTCCAGAACGCCACGCCATTTTGCACGTTATCTGGCGTGATGAACTGCTTGCGATAGCGCAGCCATGCGCCGTTAGGCCCGGCTGGCGGCTGCGTTGTCGGTGCCTGACGGTCCATCAAGCGCAGAACGTAGTCCAGACGTTTGGCCTGCGACAGGATCTCCTGCAACTGCTGACGGTCAAAGCCGTGCTTGCTCACCATTTTATCGATGAACTGTTGCGCATTCGGATTATTGGCGAAGTCGCCGCCCGACAGCATGACGTTGTGTTGCGGCTCAAGCAGGAAGCCGCCAGAAGGCGTACCCGTTGTCGTTTGAGTCTCTGAAGGTTTTGGTTTGCTACTACAGGCAGCAAGCAACACACAAAGGGGAAGTAATGCTACATAACGACGCTTGAACATGAGACATCCATTAAACAGATTCAGCCAGAGAGAAGTATGGTAAAGCATCCACCGCCACACAAGGAAGCGGTAGTCGCGCTCCTTCGCAGAATTTACCGCCCCTTTCACCGTTTACCACCCCATTTGCGATCCCTCACGCAATAACTTTCACAATAAAATATTTATCTTTCATTTTGCGATCAAAATAACACTTTAAAATCTTTCATTGTGATTAAAATAAACCACGTTCTAGCAAATTCCCAACCCCCTACAGGAGAGAATAATGATCGACACCATCACCCTGGGCGCAGAGTGGTTCATCGGGCTGTTTCAGAAAGGCGGAGAAGTGTTCACCAGCATGGTCACCGGGATTCTTCCACTGTTAATTAGCCTGCTGGTCATCATGAACGCGCTCATTAACTTTATTGGCCAGCAGCGAATTGAACGTTTTGCTCAACGCTGTGCCGGAAACCCGCTGTCTCGCTATCTACTGCTGCCGTGCATCGGCACCTTTGTTTTTTGTAATCCGATGACGTTGAGTCTGGGCCGGTTTATGCCCGAGAAGTACAAACCCAGTTACTACGCGGCAGCCTCTTATAGCTGCCACTCAATGAACGGGCTGTTTCCACACATCAATCCCGGCGAACTGTTTGTCTATCTGGGGATCGCCAGCGGCCTGACCACGCTTGGCCTGCCGCTCGGTCCACTCGCGGTGAGCTATCTGCTGGTTGGCCTGGTGACAAACTTCTTCCGCGGCTGGGTGACCGACCTCACCACCTCCATCTTCGAAAAGAAAATGGGCATTCAACTTGAGCAGAAAGTCCATCTGGCGGGAGCGACATCATGAGGCGTATTCGTATTGAAAGAGGTACCGGTGGCTGGGGTGGCCCGCTTGAACTGGACGCAACCCCCGGTAAGAAAATTGTCTATATCACCGCAGGAACACGCCCGGCGATTGTCGACAAGCTGGCGCAATTAACCGGCTGGCAGGCTATTGATGGCTTTAAAGAGGGCGAGCCTGCAGAAGACGAAATCGGCGCAGCCATCATCGACTGCGGCGGCACGCTACGCTGCGGTATTTACCCGAAACGCCGGATTCCGACAATTAACATTCATTCCACCGGGAAGTCCGGCCCACTGGCGCAGTACATTACCGAAGATATTTATGTCTCCGGCGTCAAAGAAGACAACATTACCGCAGTCGGTGAAGCCGCCACCACGCCACCACCGGCAGGCACCACGGCGGGTCGCGACTACGACACCAGTAAAAAGATCACTGAACAGAGCGATGGCCTGCTGGCGAAAGTCGGCATGGGCATGGGTTCCGCCGTGGCGGTATTGTTCCAGTCCGGGCGAGACACGATTGATACCGTACTGAAAACCATTCTGCCGTTTATGGCATTCGTCTCGGCGTTGATCGGCATCATCATGGCCTCCGGTCTGGGTGACTGGATCGCCCACGGCCTGGCGCCGCTGGCCAGCCATCCGCTGGGGCTCGTGACGCTGGCATTAATCTGTTCCTTCCCGCTGCTGTCGCCGTTCCTCGGCCCAGGCGCGGTGATCGCTCAGGTTATCGGCGTATTGATTGGTGTGCAGATTGGTCTGGGCAACATCCCTCCACATCTGGCGCTGCCTGCGCTATTCGCGATCAACGCCCAGGCCGCCTGTGACTTCATCCCTGTGGGATTATCACTGGCAGAAGCCCGTCAGGACACCGTGCGCGTCGGCGTGCCGTCCGTACTGGTAAGCCGCTTCCTGACTGGCGCGCCTACCGTTCTCATCGCCTGGTTTGTTTCCGGCTTTATTTATCAATAAGAGGCGCTCAAAGATGACCGTGATCTATCAAACCACCATCACCCGCATTGGCCAGAGCGCACCGGATGCACTCTGTGACCAGATGCTGATTACCTTTCGTGAAGGCGCGCCTGCGGATATCGAAGAGTTTTGTTTCATCCACTGCCACGGCGAGCTAAATGGCGTTCTGCAGGCGGGTATTCAGTTTGAGCTGGGCCAGCATCGCTACCCAGTCACCGCCGTGGGTAGTGTGGCAGAAATGAACTTGCGTGAACTGGGGCATATCACCCTGCGCTTCGACGGACAGAGTGAAGCGGAATTTCCTGGCACCGTACACGTTGCGGGGCCGGTACCGGACGCCATCGCGCCGGGCTGTATTTTGAAGTTTGTTGCTTAAGCGTAAAGGAGAGAAAAATGAATCAAGTTGCCGTTGTCATTGGTGGAGGCCAGACCCTGGGGGCATTCCTTTGCCGTGGGCTTGCGACAGAGGGATACCGCGTTGCGGTGGTCGATATTCAAAGCGATAAAGCCGCAAACGTGGCGCAGGAAATTAATGCCGAGTTTGGTGAGGGTACCGCTTACGGCTTTGGTGCCGACGCCACCAGCGAACAAAGCGTGCTGGCGCTATCACGCGGGGTAGATGAGATATTCGGTCGCGCCGACCTGCTGGTTTACAGTGCCGGTATCGCCAAAGCGGCGTTTATCAGCGACTTTGAGCTTGGAGATTTCGACCGCTCGCTGCAGGTGAATCTGGTCGGTTATTTCCTCTGTGCACGTGAATTCTCACGCCTGATGATCCGCGACGGCGTGCAGGGGCGCATTATCCAGATCAACTCAAAATCCGGCAAAGTGGGCAGCAAACACAACTCAGGTTACAGCGCAGCAAAATTCGGCGGCGTGGGCTTAACCCAGTCACTGGCGCTGGATCTCGCGGAATACGGGATTACCGTGCATTCCTTGATGCTCGGTAATCTGTTGAAATCACCGATGTTCCAGTCGTTGTTACCACAGTATGCCACCAAGCTTGGCCTAAAACCGGATGAAGTGGAGCAGTACTATGTGGATAAGGTCCCACTCAAGCGCGGCTGCGATTATCAGGACGTGCTGAACATGTTGCTGTTTTACGCCAGCCCGAAAGCGTCTTACTGCACCGGACAATCGATTAACGTCACCGGCGGTCAGGTGATGTTCTAAGAGGTATGATTGCCGGGTGGCGCTACGCTTATCCGGCATATAATCAAGGAGCAATAACATGGTTTCCGCACTGATTACCGTCGCCGCCATCGCCTGGTGCCTACAGCTAGCGCTGGGCGGCTGGCAAATATCCCGCTTTAATCGCGCGTTCGACAAGCTTTGTCAGCAGGGTCGGGTCGGCGTCGGGCGTTCCGGCGGACGTTTTAAACCGCGCGTTGTGGTTGCTATCGCTCTGGATGAGCAACAGCGGGTAACTGATACGTTATTTATGAAAGGTCTTACCGTATTCGCCAGACCAGGCAAAATTGCCCCGATAATGGGCAAACATCTTGATGAATTACAGCCTGATGTGATCTTTCCCCATGATCCTCTCTCCCAAAATGCACTATCATTGGCGCTTAAACTGAAACATGGATAATTTCGTTATGAATGCTATTAGCTTGCGAAATTATCATTTTGCAACCTACACCCTAAATAATTCGAGTTGCAGGACAAAACGCCTCGGCTGTTTTGAACAGCGCTTGCGCTGGCCCCGAAGGGGTGAGGCCGTAAGGCCGAATAAAGCCTACGCACATGCAGCTTGAAGTATGACGGGTATATACATAAGTCAGGGTAATCACGCCTATGAAACCTCGTCAGCGTCAGGCTGCCATACTGGAGCACCTGCAAAAGCAGGGAAAATGCTCGGTTGAAGAACTGGCCCACTACTTTGACACAACCGGCACGACCATTCGCAAAGACCTGGTCACTCTGGAAAATGCCGGCACCGTCATTCGCACCTATGGCGGCGTAGTATTAAACAAAGACGAATCTGACCCGCCCATCGATCACAAAACGCTAATCAACACGCATAAAAAAGCGCAAATTGCCGAAGCCGCCGTGCGTTTTATTCACGACGGCGACTCAATCATTCTCGACGCAGGCAGCACCGTTTTGCAGATGGTGCCGATGCTCACCCGCTTTAGTAACATCACCGTGATGACCAACAGCCTGCACATTGTTAACGCCCTTTCGGAACTGGACAACGAGCAAACTATCCTGATGCCCGGCGGGACATTTCGCAAAAAATCGGCGTCATTTCACGGACAGCTGGCAGAAAATGCCTTCGAGCAGTTCAGCTTTGATAAACTCTTCATGGGGACCGACGGCATCGATCTGAATGCGGGTGTGACCACTTTTAATGAGGTCTATACCGTCAGCAAGGCGATGTGCAATGCCGCTCGCGAAGTAATTCTGATGGCGGACTCGTCGAAATTCGGGCGCAAAAGCCCCAATGTGGTATGCAGTCTGGAAAGCGTCGACAAGCTGATTACTGATGCGGGCATCGACCCTGTATTTCGTCAGGCGCTGGAAGCAAAAGGGATAGAAGTGATCATAACCGGAGAAACCAATGAGTGATGCACTACTGAACGCGGGCCGTCAGACGTTAATGCTGGAACTCCAGGAAGCCAGCCGACTGCCAGAACGCCTCGGCGATGACTTTGTTCGTGCCGCCAATACTATCATCCACTGCGAAGGCAAAGTGATTGTCTCCGGAATTGGTAAATCTGGCCATATTGGCAAAAAAATCGCCGCGACCCTCGCCAGCACCGGCACCCCGGCATTCTTCGTGCATCCAGCGGAAGCACTGCACGGCGACTTAGGCATGATTGAAAGCCGCGATGTGATGCTCTTCATCTCCTACTCTGGCGGCGCGAAAGAGTTGGATCTCATCATTCCGCGTCTGGAAGACAAATCCGTCGCGCTGCTGGCGATGACCGGAAAACCCACCTCGCCATTAGGTCTGGCCGCCAAAGCCGTACTGGATATTTCGGTTGAACGTGAAGCCTGTCCGATGCGTCTGGCACCCACCTCCAGCACCGTCAACACACTGATGATGGGCGATGCGCTGGCAATTGCCGTCATGCAAGCGCGCGGTTTTAACGAAGAGGATTTTGCGCGTTCTCATCCAGCCGGAGCACTGGGCGCTCGTCTGTTAAACAAGGTGCACCACCTGATGCGCCGCGACGACGCCGTACCGCAGGTGACGCTTACTACCAGCGTTATGGACGCCATGCTGGAACTGAGCCGCACCGGTCTGGGTCTGGTGGCGGTCTGCGACGAACAGTCTTTGGTGAAAGGTGTCTTTACCGACGGTGACCTGCGTCGCTGGCTGGTTGGTGGCGGCGCACTCAGCACGGAAGTACGCGAAGCGATGACCCCGAATGGCGTCACGCTGCAGGCACAAAGCCGCGCGATTGACGCCAAAGAGGTTCTGATGAAGCGCAAAATCACTGCCGCACCGGTGGTGGATGAAAACGGCAAACTCACCGGCGCAATTAACCTGCAGGATTTTTATCAGGCGGGCATTCTCTAATCCTTCAGTCCCAGACGCTTCGCCAGCCGATGCAGGTTGGCGACGTCGGTTTCCAGCGCCCGCGCGCTTGCCGCCCAGCTATGGTTATTCTGCGCCAGCGCCCGGCGGATCATCTCCCGCTGAAAAGACTCCGTGGCTTCGCGCAGATTGTGATTCTGCGGGATCTCCGCCATGACGTCGGCTTCAGCCTGCGGCGTATGCGCCTCTTCCTGTAAGGCAAAGTGCTGCGGCTCCAGCACCACTTCATCCCCTGCCCTTGTTGCCCTGGCCAGCACCACCGCACGATGAATAGCATGTTCCAGCTCACGCACGTTACCCGGCCAACCGTAGCTCAGCAGATGGCGACGCGCACCAGGGCTTAGCACCACACGGGAAAGTCCCAGCCGCAGCCGGCACTGTTCGCAAAAATAACCCGCCAGCAAAACCACATCTTCACCGCGCTCACGCAGCGGCGGTACCGAAAGGGGAAAGACGCTCAGACGGTGGAACAGGTCGGCACGGAAATTCCCGGCCAGCACCTCTTCGCGTAAATCACGGTTGGTGGCTGCCAGCACGCGAACATCCACCCGCAGGCTGCGATCGTCACCCACTCGCTGAATATCACCGTACTGCAACACGCGCAGCAGCTTGGCCTGCAACGCCAGTGACAGTTCGCCAATCTCGTCCAGGAACAGCGTGCCGTTGTCCGCCATTTCGAACTTGCCGCTACGGTTGCTGATGGCCCCGGTAAAGGCACCTTTCACATGGCCAAACAGTTCGCTTTCCGCGACGCTTTCTGGCAACGCGGCACAGTTAAGATACACCAGCGGATTCACCGCACGCGGAGAGCCTTCATGAATTGCTTTCGCCACCAGCTCTTTCCCGGTTCCCGTTTCGCCGCTGATTAAGACGTTAAGATCGGAGCCTGCCACAATTTCAATCTCTTTTTTCAGCTGCATCATATTAGGCGACAGGCCTATCATCTGCGTTTCCGTCACCTGTTCGAAAGCGGTGGACGAACCCGGCAGCATATTCTGGCTTTCCAGCTGTTCAATCAGCAGCGCATTGCTCAGCGCCCCCGCCGCCAGTGCGGCAATCAACCTAAGCTCTTCATCGCTGAAGACATCGAACTGATCTGGCTCCATACCATCCAGCGTCAGCGCGCCAATCAAATTTTGTCCGGCAAACAGCGGCAGCCCAATGCAGGCATGGACCTTCAGGCTTTCCTGGCCGGGGATCAGCCCATCGTACGGATCGGGCAAATCGCTGTCGGCTGGAAAACGCACCACGTCCCCGGCGCGGGCAATCGCTTCCAGACGCGGATGCCCCTCCAGCGTAAAACGTCTGCCGAGAACATCCTGCGCCAGCCCGTCGATCGCCAGCGGAATAAACTGTCGTGATTCATAGCGCAGCAGCGCCGACGCATCACACTCCAGCACCTGACGCAGCGTCGTGATCAGGCGTTGAAAACGATCCTGATGCCCAATACCGCTTTGTAATTCAATGGCGATACCCGCCAGCACATCAACGGAAAAACTCATGGCTACCTCATTGTCATTTTGACAATGCATATTGTCATATTGACAACAAAAAGCATAGTCATTTTGACAGCTCATTTAGAGAGGTAAAACATTAAACTGTTATAAATCAATTAAATAAAAAGTTGGCACGCAACCTGCAATAAGCAAAACATCTTTTTTAGAAACACGCTAAATTAATTACTGAGGTTGCTATGTCTATTCTGGTTAAAAATAACATTCATTGGGTTGGCCAACGTGACTGGGAAGTTCGTGATTTCCACGGGACCGAATACAAAACGCTGCGCGGTAGCAGCTACAACAGCTATCTTATCCGTGAAGAAAAAAATGTCCTGATCGATACAGTAGACCACAAGTTTAGCCGTGAATTCGTGCAGAATCTGCGCAATGAAATTGACCTGGCAGATATTGACTACATCATCATTAACCATGCAGAAGAAGACCACGCCGGTGCGCTGACCGAGCTGATGTCCTGCATCCCGGACACGCCGATTTACTGCACCGCTAACGCTATTGACTCCATCACCGGCCACCACCATCACCCGGAATGGAACTTCAACGTGGTAAAAACCGGTGACTCACTGGATATCGGTAATGGCAAACAGCTGATCTTCGTTGAAACCCCGATGCTGCACTGGCCGGACAGCATGATGACTTACATGACCGGTGACGCCGTGCTGTTCAGTAACGATGCTTTTGGTCAGCACTACTGTGACGAACGTCTGTTCAACGACGAAGTAGATCAGACTGAACTGTTCGAACAGTGCCAGCGCTACTACGCCAACATCCTGACACCGTTCAGCCGCCTGGTTACGCCAAAAATCACTGAAATCCTCGGCTTCAATCTGCCGGTTGACATGATTGCCACCTCTCACGGTGTGGTATGGCGCGACAACCCAACGCAGATCGTTGAGATGTACCTGAAATGGGCGGCGGATTATCAGGAAGACCGCATCACCATTTTCTACGACACCATGTCCAACAACACCCGTATGATGGCCGACGCCATTGCCCAGGGCATCAACGAAGTTGACCCGAATGTGGCAGTGAAAATCTTTAACGTCGCCCGCAGCGATAAAAACGAAGTCCTGACGAACGTCTTCCGCTCTAAAGGCGTGCTGGTCGGCACCTCCACGATGAACAACGTGATGATGCCGAAGATCGCCGGTCTGGTCGAAGAGATGACCGGCCTGCGTTTTCGCAATAAACGCGCCAGCGCCTTCGGCTCACACGGCTGGAGCGGCGGTGCGGTAGACCGTCTGTCCACGCGTCTGCAGGATGCCGGTTTTGAAATGTCCCTGAGCCTGAAAGCCAAATGGCGCCCGGATCTGGATGCGCTGGAACTGTGCCGTCAGCACGGTCGTGAAATTGCACGTCAGTGGGCGCTCGCTCCACTGCCGGAAACCAGCGTCAAAGCCGCAACCAAAGAGGAAGAGTGCGCCTGTGCCGCCGCCGCGGCCGCTGACCTTGGACCTTGCATGCAGTGCAGCGTTTGCCAGTGGATCTACGATCCAGAGAAAGGCGAGCCGCTGCAGGATGTCGCACCGGGTACACCGTGGAGCGACGTGCCGGAAAACTTCCTGTGCCCGGAATGTTCATTAGGCAAAGACGTCTTCGACGTACTGGCTACGGAGGCAAAATGAGCCGCGGAATTGTCATTATTGGTTCGGGCTTCGCCGCCCGCCAGTTAGTCAAAAATATCCGTAAGCAGGATGCGACTGTCCCGCTGACCCTGATTGCCGCTGACAGCATCGATGAGTACAACAAGCCCGATCTCAGCCATGTTATCAGCCAGGCACAGCGTGCCGACGACCTCACCCGCCAGTCGGCGGGGGAGTTTGCCGAACAGTTTAATTTGCGCCTGTTCCCGCACACCTGGGTGACCGACATCGATGCCGATGCTCACGTAGTGAAAAGCCAGGACAAGCAGTGGCAGTATGACAAGCTGGTGCTGGCTACGGGGGCATCAGCCTTTGTACCGCCGGTGACCGGACGTGAGTTAATGCTCACACTGAACAGCCAGCAGGAGTATCGCGCCTGTGAAACGCAACTGCGCGACGCTCAGCGAGTCCTGATTGTTGGCGGTGGTTTGATTGGCAGCGAGCTGGCGATGGATTTCTGCCGTGCCGGTAAAGCGGTGACGCTTATCGATAACGCCGCCAGCATTCTGGCCTCGTTAATGCCGCCAGAAGTCAGCAGCCGTTTACAGCATCGTCTGACCGATATGGGCGTACACCTGCTGCTGAAATCACAGTTGCAGAGTCTGGAGAAAACCAGCACCGGTATTCGCGCCACGCTCGATCGTAACCGCAGTGTAGACGTTGATGCGGTGATTGCCGCAACCGGTCTGCGTGCGGAAACCGCGCTGGCGCGTCGCGCCGGGTTAACCATCAATCGCGGCGTTTGCGTTGACAGCTATCTGCAAACCAGCCACCCGGATATTTACGCCCTCGGTGACTGCGCAGAAATTAATGGTCAGGTCCTGCCGTTCCTGCAGCCGATTCAGCTCAGCGCGATGTATCTGGCGAAAAACCTGCTCGGCGGCAATGCCCCGCTGAAGCTGCCAGCCATGCTGGTAAAAATCAAAACGCCGGAGCTGCCATTACACCTGGCAGGAGAAACCCAGCGTCGCGATCTGAACTGGCATATTGCGGCTGAAGCAGAAGGTATGGTCGCCAGAGGAATGAACAGCGAAGGCCAACTGTGTGCCTTCGTGGTGAGCGAAGATCGTATGAAGGAGGCCTTCGCGCTGCTGAAAACACTGCCCGTGTAAACAATGTTGTGCCATTGCTTGTTTTATTAACCTCACGCACACGGATGTGCGTTGCCACTTGTCGGTATGCCCCGACTTGCTTTTCTTGCCCCGCCAGTCCCGGGGCTTTTTTTATTTCTACGGCAATGCCCGCGCCGCGGCAATCACGCCCTGCCCCAGCGACAATCCTCCATCCCCAGCCGGTAAACGCTGCGGGAACAGTAACGTAAAGTCATGCAGATAAAACGCCAGACGGGCTGACAGCAAACGGTTATGCATCACGCCCCCGCTAAATACCAGCGTCGTAATACCGCGTAACTGTGCCTGTTGGCGCATCAGCGTGGCAAACCCACGCGCCAGCGCATCGTGGAAAGCCCAGGCGCGTTCAGGGGGAGTCGCCTGCCAGTTCAGCCACTGCTGCCAGAAAACCGCCAAATCCAACTGGTTGTTGTTAAGCGTTATGGTGACCGGGTGTTCAACGCCTGCACATTGTGACGCTAACGCCTCCAGCGCACAGGCGGCCTCGCCTTCATAGCTCAGGGATTGCGGTGCGCACTGCAGTGCGGCGGCAACGGCATCAAACAAGCGTCCACACGATGATGCCAACGGCGCGTTGATCCCACGCTCGATGGCACGAGCCAGTACGCTCCAGTTTTGCTGCTGCACAAACGCTGTTTCCGGATAACGCTGCCAGTCAGGCACAAAGCGCAGACACTGCGCCAGCAGATTGCGCCACGGCTGTTTTGCCGCCAGATCGCCCCCCACCAGCGCCACCGCGGGCAAGCCACCCAGGTATTCGCATTCGCGATAATTCACCCGCAGGCACTCGCCGCCCCACAGCGCTCCGTTTTCGCCCATGCCGATACCGTCCAGCGTCAGGGCAATGACATCGCCACCGTTCAACGGCCAGCCGTGCTCAGCCAGGCAGGCCGCAGCATGCGCATGATGGTGCAGCACCGTTTCAATTGGCAACGTCATCTCACGGGCCCACTGGCTGGAAACGTAGCCAGGATGCGCGTCGCAGACGATACGCTGCGGGGTAAAATCATAAATGTTCTGGATCAGATGCAGCGCATCGCGCCACTGATGCTGAATGCCGTCATCGCTCAGATCGCCCAGATGCTGACTAATCACCGCCTGTTCCCCCCGGATCAGACAGAAAGTATTTTTCAGATCAGCGCCTAAGCACAGCATCGGCGGCACGTCGCGAAAACCTGGCGGCAGCGCCACGGCATCTGGCACGTAGCCTCGGGATCGACGCAGCATCTCCCCGCTTTCGCGCACCACGGAGTCATCCATGCGCTGCACAATCTCGCGGTTATGCAGCAAAAAGCCGTCGGCAATGTCGTGCAAATCGTCCAGCGCCTGCGCATTAGTAATGGCTGGCGGCCTGCCGCTAAGGTTGCCGGAGGTCATCACCAGCGGCCCCTTCATCTCCTGCAACAGCAAATGCTGTAACGGGTTGGCAGGCAGCATGACGCCGACCTCGGTAAGTCCTGGCGCAATCCCTTCGCACAGTGAAACCACATACTGTTTATTGACCAACACGATGGGGGCAGCGGGCGTAGTCAGCAAACGCCGTGCCGCTTCTGGCAGTCCGTCATCCCCCGGCAGCATTACCGCCAGCGGTTTAGCCGGGCGATGTTTACGCCGACGGAGTAGCGCCACAGCAGCGTCGTTGCGCGCATCACAGACCAGATGAAATCCACCAATGCCTTTAACCGCCACAATGCCACCAGCTTTCAACCGCGTAACCGCCGCCTGTAGCGCCGGTTCTTTTTCCGCTCGCTCGTCTGCGCTTATCCACGCCAGATGCGGGCCACACGCTGGGCAAGCGACAGGTTGGGCATGAAAACGACGATCATACGGATCGCGATATTCAGCATCGCATTGTGGGCACAACGGGAATGAAGCCATGACGGTAAACGGACGGTCATACGGCATTGCGCGAATAATGGTGAAGCGCGGGCCGCAGTGGGTACAGTTGATGAAAGGGTAACGATAACGGCGTTCACCGGGGGTGTTCATTTCAGCAAGACATTCAGGGCAAGTTGCGGCGTCCGGTACGATCTGCGTATTCATCGTTCCGCCAGCACTTTGGCGGATGGAGAAATCTGCGGGTCTTTGTTGCCAGACAAACGGCGCACTCTCGACGCTATCAATCCGCGCCAGCGGCGGGCAGTGCTGATGCAGTTCGGCAATAAATTGCGCTGCGTCTTCGAGCAAACGCACCACCACCCCGTCGCCGTCGTTACAGACGTCGCCATGCAGCTGTAGCCGCTGCGCCAGTTGCCAGACAAAGGGTCGGAACCCAACGCCCTGTACCTTACCGCGAATGCGCAGCTCTACACCGGAGTGGTTGCTTAGTGTCATGTTGAATTCCCGCGATCGTGTATCCCTGAAATATCCCTTTGCCGGATGGCGGCTTCGCCTTATCCGGCCTACGTGTTATTGCCCTGTAGGCCTGATAAGCGTAGCGCTATTAGCGCAGGTATTTTACGCGGATTTTGGACAATCAGAACAGCAAAGATGCGGTGGAGTCCAGTGCCGCACGACGGCGTTTTTCCGCGCTCAGCTGCTCCAGTTTATTGCGATCGACATAAATCAGCGCATGCGTCGGGCAGACTTCCATACAGGCAGGACCGGCTTCGCGATGGTGGCATAGGTCGCATTTGTTGGCTTCGGCTTTTTCAGCACGCACGTTCAGACCCGCGCCGCTGTTACGAATAACCGGACGGACAACCACTTCCATTGCGCCATAAGGACAAGCGACCACGCAGGTTTTACAGCCAATGCAGCGTTCCTGCATCACGTGGACAAAGCCTTTATCGCGGCTAATTGCACCGTTTGGGCAGACGTTGGCACACGGCGCATCTTCACACTGACGGCACAGCGTCGCGGTAGAGACGTTAACGCCTTTGATAACGTGAATGCGCGGTAAAAAGGTTTCAGGGGTCAGCGATGCGCAGTCCTGGTTATCCTGATGGGATACCACGCAGGCCACTTCACAGGTACGGCAACCAATGCATTTATTGGCGTCTGCAATGATGAAACGGTTCATCAAATTCTCCAGCAATGACAGATTATCTGCCGAAGCATTCATAAATCGTGCCAGAATTTAATGCACTGTTATTAAAGGATTTTTATTTTACTTCGCTGCAAAAATGCCTGTCATCGTCACTAGTGACGATGACAAATGACAGCATCAGCGTGAAAGTGTCGGGGCAAGAGAGGCGCGAGGGATAAGCTCGCCGGTAAAGTTTTTCGCTGGCGTAAAGGCTCCGCCGTCCAGCATAAAGATCAGGCGTCCTATGGTTTCCTGGACCATCTCCGTGACCGGGATTTTGACGCTGGCAAGTGCCGGAATGGTGTACGGCGCAAGGGCTATATCATCGAAACCAATCACCGACACCTGCGCGGGAACATTAATGCCCTGTTCGTCCAACTGCTTCATCGCGCCAATCGCCATATCATCATTGCTGGCCACCAGCGCGGTGAAATTCACCTTGCGTAAAAGTAAGGTTTTAACGCCTTCAGCGCCACAGGCTGGCGTCCATTTACCCTTCACAATCAAATCATTATTCAACGGAATGCCGTGCTGCGCCAGCGCGTCTTTGTAACCGGAAAGTCGCTCCACGCCGGTGGGCGAATCCATTGAGCCACTGATAAAAGCAATCTCGGTATGCCCGGCGCGAATCAACTGCGTGACGGCATTAAAGCTGGTCTGTTTTTGATCGCACCAGACGCAGTGGCTGGTGTTTTTACGCAGGCGTCGGTTAAGCACCATAATGGGCTGGGCGTGTGCATCGATAATCTCATCGATGTCATCCACACTGAGAAAACGCGGATAGATCATGACAGCATCACAGCGCAGGTCGAGCAGATATTGAATCGCCTGACGCTCTTCCTCGGCACTATGTTTACCGTCGGCAAGCAGAAGCTGGCGTCCTTTATCCTCCGCCATACGCGCAGTGTGAAATAGCAACTCGCTAAAATAAACGCCGTGATACAGGGTGTTGGTCACTACCAGACCCAGCGTCTGCGTGCTCTTCGCCGCCAGGCTGCGCGCCAGCAAATTGGGACGATAGCCACTCTCTTCAATAGCCTGGAACACGCGGTCTTTGGTCTCCTGGCTGACGTAGCCGTTCCCCGAAAGCACCCGGGAAACCGTAGCTTTCGACACGCCAGCACGCTTCGCCACTTCCAGCATCGTGGTCATCTTACTCATCCCTTTTCACGCAATGTGACGCAGTGTACTGCACCGTTTCACCGCTGTCCTTGCTGCTCAATCGCAGAACGCGTTATCTGGTGATCGTAGTCACAAATACAAAAAATGATCAAAATATAATCTTGTATAAATAGTATAAATTAAACATGATTTTGTGGAACCGGTTTCCTATCAATGTTTCACCATCACCAACATGAGACGAAAATAAACGGTAAGACATTACCTACCCTACTGATAAAACAGGATTAAATCCGATGTCTAAAAATTATGCAGCGCTGGCGCGCTCGGTTGTGACAGCTCTGGGCGGCGTCGAGAACATCACCGCAGTAACCCACTGCATGACCCGTTTACGTTTCGTTATCAAAGATGATTCGCAGGTCGACAGCGCCACGTTAAAAACGCTTAATGGCGTACTCGGCGTAGTGCGTAGCGACAATCAGTGCCAGGTGATCATTGGTAATACCGTGTCCCAGGCGTATCGCGAGGTCGTCAGCCTGCTGCCGGGCGATATGCAGCCCAGCGAACCCGCAGGCAAACCCAAACTGACGCTCAAGCGTATTGGGGCAGGGATCCTTGATGCGCTGATCGGCACTATGTCACCGCTGATCCCGGCGATTATCGGTGGATCGATGCTGAAACTGCTGGCAATGATCCTCGAAATGACCGGCGTGCTGCAAAAAGGCTCCTCGACGCTGACGATCCTGACAGTGATTGGCGACGGCGCATTCTTCTTCCTGCCGCTGATGGTCGCCGCCTCTGCCGCCATTAAATTCAAAACCAACATGTCGCTGGCTATTGCTATTGCGGGCGTGCTGGTGCATCCGAGCTTTATTGATCTGATGGCTAAGGCCGCACAGGGCGAGCACGTTGAGTTCGCGCTGATCCCGGTCACAGCGGTGAAATACACCTACACGGTGATCCCGGCGCTGGTCATGACCTGGTGCCTGTCGTACATCGAACGGTGGGTGGATCGCATCACGCCAGCCGTAACCAAAAACTTCCTGAAACCAATGCTGATCGTGCTGATCGCCGCCCCGCTCGCCATCGTCTTAATTGGCCCGATTGGCATCTGGATCGGCAGCGCGATCTCCGCGTTGGTGTACACCATTCACGGCTATCTGGGCTGGCTGTCGGTGGCCATTATGGGCGCACTGTGGCCGCTTCTGGTGATGACCGGCATGCACCGCGTCTTTACCCCCACCATTATTCAAACCATTGCCGAAACCGGTAAAGAAGGCATGGTTATGCCGTCTGAAATTGGCGCCAACCTGTCGCTGGGTGGATCTTCTTTAGCGGTCGCCTGGAAAACCAAAAACCCGGAACTGCGTCAGACAGCGTTAGCCGCGGCGGCCTCCGCCATTATGGCAGGGATTTCCGAGCCGGCGCTGTACGGCGTGGCGGTACGCCTGAAACGTCCGCTGATTGCCAGTCTTATCAGCGGCTTTATCTGCGGTGCCGTAGCCGGGATGGCCGGACTGGCAAGCCACTCGATGGCTGCACCAGGTCTGTTCACCAGCGTACAGTTTTTTGACCCGGCCAATCCGATGACCATTGTCTGGGTATTTGGCGTCATGGCGCTGGCGGTAGTGCTGTCGTTTGTCTTAACGCTGCTGCTCGGCTTTGAGGATATTCCCGTCGAAGATGCGGCCGCGCAGGCCAGAAAAAATCAGGCTGCGCAGCCGGGAAATATCAATGGCGCCAGCATCTGACGGATACTAACTGAGGTTTATTATGTCTGTTTTTCCGCAAGGATTTTTATGGGGCGGCGCACTGGCCGCCAACCAGTCTGAAGGGGCGTATCGGGAAGGCGGCAAAGGGCTGACTACCGTGGATATGATCCCCCACGGCGCACATCGAATGCCGGTTAAACTGGGTCAGGAAAAGCGCGTTCAACTGCGGGATGACGAGTTTTATCCCAGCCATGAAGCAATTGATTTTTATCATCGCTATAAAGACGATATCGCCCTGATGGCAGAAATGGGGTTCACGGTGTTTCGTACCTCAATTGCCTGGAGTCGGCTCTATCCTAACGGGGATGAACTAACGCCAAATCAGGAAGGCATTGATTTTTATCGCTCGGTGTTTGCCGAGTGCAAAAAGTACAATATTGAGCCGTTGGTGACGTTGTGCCACTTTGATGTACCGATGCACCTGGTCACCGAGTATGGCTCCTGGCGTAACCGCAAAATGGTGGAGTTTTTCACCCGCTACGCCCGTACCTGCTTCGAGGCCTTTGATGGTCTGGTGAAATACTGGCTGACGTTCAATGAAATCAACATCCTGCTGCACAGCCCTTTTTCCGGCGCGGGACTGGTGTTTGAAGCGGGTGAAAATCAGGATCAGGTGAAATACCAGGCCGCGCACCACGAACTGGTTGCCAGCGCACTGGCAACCAAAATCGCCCATGAAATCAATCCGCACAACCAGGTCGGGTGCATGCTGGCAGGCGGAAACTTTTACCCCTACTCGTGCAAACCTGAAGATGTGTGGACCGCGCTGGAAAAGGACCGTGAAAACCTGTTCTTTATTGATGTACAGGCGCGTGGTGCTTATCCCGCCTACTCAGCCCGCGTGTTTCGTGACAAGGGCGTAGTGATTGAGAAAGCCCCGGAAGATAATGACATCCTGAAAAATACCGTCGATTTTGTCTCCTTCAGCTATTACGCCTCACGCTGCGCCTCGGCAGAAATGAACACCGGCAACACCAGCGCCGCCAACGTGGTGAAGTCGCTGCGCAATCCGTACATTGCAGCCAGCGAATGGGGCTGGGGCATTGACCCACTGGGTCTGCGCATCACCATAAACATGATGTATGACCGCTACCAGAAACCGCTGTTTCTGGTGGAGAACGGACTGGGGGCAAAAGATGAAATCGATGCCAACGGTGAGATCAACGACGACTATCGCATCCGCTATTTACGCGACCATATTCGCGCCATGGCAGACGCCATTGAAGACGGCGTGCCGCTGATGGGTTACACCACCTGGGGCTGTATCGATCTGGTTTCCGCCTCCACCGGCGAGATGAGCAAACGCTACGGTTTTGTCTATGTCGACCGCGATGACGCAGGCAATGGCACGCTGACGCGGACTCGCAAGAAATCATTCTGGTGGTACAAAAAAGTGATCGCCAGCAACGGGGCTGAGCTGGACTGATCGTCGGGCCGGATGGCGCTTGCTATCCGGCCCGCATGATCACCCGCCACAAACATCCCCCTTCCTTTCCGTTTCATTTTTTACATTCATTTTTCTGGATCGTCATTCCATTCTGCGGTTTGCTGCCGCGCATTATTACTGGCATTTTATTCAGTAGTTTTTACTTTTCACCGTTCGTAACAAGGAAACGTTCATGTCTACTGATAATGTTCAAACACCAATGATTATCGCCAAACCCGTTCGTCGTTTAAAAGTGGGTTACGTCAGAAGACGCTACGAAGATCGCCGTACCGGATTCACCCTGCGTATCAGTCGACACGCCTCATTAACGCTGAATGGCGACTGGCTGGAACAGGCGGGTTTTCCGACCGGCACAGAGGTGAATGTTTCGGTGATGCAGGGGAAATTAATTATTGAGCAGGCAACTGAATAACGGCTGGATATGTAAAGGCGGAACAGGCCGGATGCCGAGCGTGGCTGACATCCGGCGCTGGGAATGCTTACTCTTCTGGCGCTTCTAACTCAGCAAATCCGCCATGGCCTTCCCAACCGGCTAATCGCTGATACACGGTCTCGACCGCCTCTTTGATTGGCTGTGTCATCGGGTAATAAAAGCCGACAATATCCGGTTGAATGCCGAGGAAAATCACCTCGCCAACATCCTCTTTGAGCTGATCAACCAAATAGTTCAACGGCATATTATGGGTGGTCATCATGAACATCTCGGCAATATCATTGGGATCGATAATGCGGATCTCGCCGGGATTGAGGCCCATGTCAGTGGCATCAACAATCAGCAGACGTTCCGGGCGCAGTTCGCGGATCGCGACGATGTCATTTTCTGGCGCACTTCCGCCGTCGATGACCACCCAGTTGCCTTTAGGCTCAGCCGCGCACATTTCTGCCAGCAGCGGACCCGCACCGTCGTCACCCATCATGCTGTTGCCGACACACAATAAAACGTCAGTCACGGTGTCTCCTCACCATCAGATAGATGGCGCTTTCCTGGTGAATGTCATGCAGCATGCTGAGCACCAGCTTGCTCCATTCCTGCTGTTGCGGTGTCTGCACGGCGAGCGCGTCATCAAACGCGCGCGCCAGCATCTGCACATGGTTAAAATCGATGACGATTTCACCGTACTTCGGTACGCCTTCCATCTTACGGCGAGCTTCGCTTCCTTCGGCAAGCGTGGCAATCCACGCCAGATAGTCATCCCACGGGCAGGTTAACGCCGCTTCCAGGCAGTCGATTATGCCTAAGTGGTGACCAATCGCCAGGCTGTAATAGACAACCTGCTGCGCCTCGGCGGGCGTTGCATCGTTCTCATCAATAAACTTACGGCTCAGTTGACTGAACACCACCGTTTCACTCATCGGATACGCGCCTCTTCTACAACATGATTAAGATGCGTGACGATCTCGGTCAGACGCGGATCGTTTTCCGCTTCCAGCCAGCGCGCCACCTGTTGCTCACCCTGCCCCAACTGATTCATATAGTCATCGGCAATCTGACGACCATAGCGATAACCCGCCAGACGACGTGCTTCGCGATCGACCTTCACACGCAGCGGCTGAACCATATCCGGGTGCAAAATTTCCGCAGGCTGTGCGTCCAGTTCGCCTGGTGCACGTGCGTGAATTTTCTGCTCCAGCAGGCCAAGCGCCATCGCGAAACCGTACAGCGTGGCGGCAGGCGTCGGTGGGCAACCAGGAATATACACATCCACTGGAACAATTTTGTCGGTGCCGCCCCATACGCAGTATAAGTCGTGGAAGATACCGCCGCTGTTGCCGCAGGCCCCATAGGAGATACAAATTTTCGGGTCCGGGGCAGACTGCCAGGCACGCAGTGCCGGAGAACGCATCGCGCGGGTTACCGCACCGGTGAACAGAAGAATATCCGCATGGCGCGGCGACGGAACCACTTTGATGCCAAAACGTTCGGCGTCAAACAGCGGGGACAAGGTGGCGAAGATTTCGATTTCGCAACCGTTGCAGCCACCACAGTCGACGCGGTAAACGTACGCTGAACGCTTGATGCTTTTCAGCAATGACGCTTTCATGCTGGCAATGGATTCATCCACGGTCATCGGGACCGGAATTCCGTTGGCATCACGTGGGCCTAATAAATTGCTCATCAGCTGGCCTCTTTCATATGGCGAGTCAGTTCAATACGGTCAGACGGCACCAGGCATTTCTGGCGCTTACAATCCGGGCAGGTCTCAAAGCCTTCACGGTGATTTTCCGCACGGGAATCACCGTTGTGCTTCAGTAACGCAATGGCGTAATCAATCTCTTTTTGCACCGCAAAAGGACGGTTACAGACGCGGCAATTACACAGCGCAAAACGAGACTGCTGCAGGAAATCTTCTTTCTTCCATACCGCCAGCTCATACTCCTGCGACAGCTTGATCGCCGCCGTCGGGCAGACTTCTTCACAGCGGCCACAGAAAATACAGCGACCGAGGTTGAACTGCCACGCCAGCTCATTGGTGACCAGATCTGTTTCTACTGTCAGCGCGTTAGATGGGCACGCATTGATACAGGCCGCACAGCCAATACACTGCTGCGGATTATGTTCCGGCTTACCGCGGAAGTTTTTATCAACCGCAATCGGCTCCAGCGGGTAAGACGACGTTGGTGCCCCGGTTTTGATGACTTTTTTGATAAAAGTAAACATGGCGATTCCTTATTTCAGCGGCGAGTTTTTACGCTCGATGCTGTAGCGCTCAAGTTCTTTGTACGGCACGACTTTGCTTTTCTTCTTACGTACATCGACCACGGTCATACGGTCAGTACAGGAGTAGCAAGGATCGAGGCTACCGATAATCAGCGGGGCATCGGAGACGGTGTTACCACGCAGCATGTAACGCAGCGTCGGCCAGTTGGCGTAGGTGGCCGCACGGCAGCGCCAGCGATACAGCTTCTGGTTGTCGCCGGTCATGCTCCAGTGGATGTCATCGCCACGCGGTGCTTCGGCAAAGCCCAGCGCGAAGCGGTGCGGAATATAGGTAAAGCCTTCCACCGCCAGCGGGCCGCCCGGCAGGTTATCGAGACCAAAGTCGATCATGTTCAGCGCGGTATAGACTTCGTTGATACGCACTTTCAGACGGGAAATAACGTCGCAGCCCTGCTCGCTGTGCACTTCCATCGGCAGTAAACCGTAACCGACGAACGGGTGGTCCGCGCGGGTATCACGCGCGTGGCCGCTGGCACGCACCATTGGGCCGACGTTACTGAAGTCACGAGCAATTTCCGGGTCCAGACGACCAATGCCGACGGTGCGCTGTTCCATGTTCGGCGTACTGAGCAGCATGTCGACCAGATCCTGTACATCACGACGCATCTGCTGCGCCAGCTGACGGGTCTGGATCATGTCCTCTTTCAGCAGGTC
This sequence comes from Citrobacter sp. KH_055_1, assembly GCF_057838705.1. Lineage (NCBI taxonomy): Bacteria > Pseudomonadati > Pseudomonadota > Gammaproteobacteria > Enterobacterales > Enterobacteriaceae > Citrobacter > Citrobacter sp. KH_055_1. The sequence goes on along the minus strand of NZ_CM174473.1, from coordinate 999,982 downwards.
ACGACGGATGCCGCCGATCAGGTTCATACCGTAGGTTTTACGCGCCCCGGTGAGGATCTCCGCCATTTTCATCGACGTTTCACGCACGCGGAAGAACTGCATAAAGCCGGAGTCAAAGCCGGTGAAGTGGCACGCCAGGCCAAGGTTCAGCAGGTGCGAGTGCAGACGTTCCACTTCCAGCAGAATGGCGCGGATCATCTGCGCGCGTTCCGGCACCACAATCCCCATCGCATTTTCCACGGAGGTGGTGTACGCGGTGCTGTGGGCAAAACCGCAAATACCGCATACGCGATCCGACAGGAACGTCACTTCGTTATAACCCATACGGGTTTCCGCCAGTTTCTCCATGCCGCGGTGGACATAGAACAGACGGTAGTCGGCGTCGATGATGTTTTCGCCATCAACAAACAGGCGGAAGTGACCTGGTTCATCGGAGGTGACGTGCAGCGGGCCAATCGGCACCACGTTATTTTTCTTGTCACCCAGTTCGTTGATGAACTCGTAGGTTTCGGCATCGGTAGTCGGCGCCGGGCGCTGACGGTAATCCATGCTGTCTTTACGCAGCGGATAGAGTTCGTCCGGCCAGTCATCCGGCAGTACCAGACGGCGTTCGTCCGGTAACCCTACCGGGATCAAGCCGTACATGTCGCGCACTTCACGCTCGCCCCAAACGGCGGCCGGTACGCGCGGCGTCACGGACGGGAACTCCAGTTTATTGGCGTCGACTTCTACGCGAACGGTTATCCAGCACTTGGTGCCCTGCTCCATCGACATGACATAGTAGACGGCGTAATGGCCGCACAGCTGACGTTCGTCGTTACCAAACAGCACCGACAACCAGCCGCCCTGTTTGTAGTAGAGAAATTCAACTACTTCCGGCAGATAGTTGACCTTCACGGTGATGGTCAGCTGATCTTTGGTCTGCCAGCCTTCATCCAGCACCACGCCCGGGAAGGCCTGGTGCAGAGCGGCGAGATAGTGTTGACCTACTTTTTCTTCAGACATGTTCAAACTCTCTTAAATCACGCCACCAGCAAGGAGACGAAGGCTAAAAACGCAAACCCAAAACCGGCCCAGGTCACGCGTGAAGTGGCGCAAAAACGCAGACGCGCCATGCTGTTTTCAAACAGGGCGATGACCAGCACGCCGAGGACCAGCTTAACGACAGCAATCACCAGCGCCAGCAGCAGCCCGCCCGCAGTGAAGGTTTCCATCTGCCCCCACGGCAGGAACACGCCGACAAACATTTGCAAAACGACCAGTTGCTTGAGGCTGATACCCCACTTGAGCACCGCAAAGCCGCTGCCGCTGTATTCGGTCAGCGGACCTTCCTGCAGCTCCTGCTCGGCTTCCGCGAGGTCGAACGGCAGCTTGCCCATTTCGATAAAGGTGGCGAAGGCACAGGCACACAGCGCCAGAATCAACGGGATGCTACGCGCGGCAGGCCAGTGATAAATGGTATCGGCAATGTTGCTGATGTGGGTCGAACCAGCAACCTGCGCCGCCACCCACAAGCCCAGCAGCAGAATCGGCTCCACCAGTACGCCGAGCATCGCTTCACGGCTGGCGCCGATAGCGGTGAACGGGCTACCGGTATCCAGACCGGCGATAGAAAAGAAGAAGCGGGCAATGGCAAACAGGTAAATCAGCGTGATCAAATCACCCAGTTGCGGTAGCGGCGAGCCCACGGTCACCACCGGCAGCGCGGTAGCGATAGTCAGCATAACGCCCACCATCACAAACGGCGTCAGGCGGAAGACCCAGCTGGAATCCGCTGGCGCAATGCTCTGACGGCCCAGCAGCTTGATAATGTCGCGATATTCCTGCAACACGCCCGGACCGCGGCGGTTATGCAAACGCGCACGCGCCACGCGGGTAATACCGGACAACAGCGGCGCCGCGGCAAACAGCACCAGCGCCTGAATTAACGGATACAAAACACTCATTCTCAGGCTCCTCGTGAAACCACAATCACCACCAGCACCGCCAGCTCAATCAGCGCCAGGCGACGGAACAACACCGGTGCCGCCGCGTTCTGCCAGCCCGGAACCCAGGATACCGGGTTCAGCCATTTACGCAGTTTGAGTACCGGAGCAAAGGCTTCTTTAACCGGCATGGCAAAGCCGTGCGCAGTGATCACCATTGACTGCTCGTGATCGTAACCACACACCCACGCGGAACCGCGTGAACGTGACGGCAGGCGGTTGCCTTTGAAAATAGCCATGATGATGAACGGCAGCAGCGGACACGCGATCAGCAGCAGCGTGATCATCGGCTGAGATACGGTAGTATTCGCCGTTTCCAGCGGTAGCGGAACAGCGGCAGAAATCAGCGGCAGCAACCACGGGGCAGCAACGCCGCCAATCACGCAGCAGATAGCCAACGCAACCACGCTCACGCTCATCAGGATTGGTGCGCAGCAGGCGTTTTCCGCTTCCTTCGTGCGCGGTGCGCCGAGGAACGTCACACCGTAGACTTTCGCCATACACATCACCGCCAGCGCACCGGTAATGGCCAAACCGACAGCCAGCAACGGTCCTAACAGACGACCGATGAACGCGCCGCTGTTACCCAGCTTGAAGAAGGATTGATAGATAACCCACTCACCGGCAAAGCCGTTCAGCGGCGGCAGCGCGGCCATCGCCATCAGGCCAACCAGCATCGCCAGAGAAATCACCGGCATACGTTTACCGATACCGCCCAGTTTCTCGATATCACGGTGACCGGTGCGGAACCAGATGCTGCCTGCGCCCAAAAACAGGACGCTTTTGAACAGGCTATGGTTGACCAGGTGATACAAACCGCCGGTCAGGCCAAGTGCGATCAGTGCCGGTTGGTTAAGGGAAATACCGGTCACGCCAGCACCCAGACCCAGCAGGATAATGCCGATGTTTTCCAGCGTGTGGTACGCCAGCAGACGCTGGATGTTGTGCTCCATCAGGGCATACAGGCCGCCGATAAACGCGGTGATCATCCCCAGCACCAGTAGCGTAACGCCCCACCACAGCGGTGCATTACCGCCCAGCAGCGACAGGGACAGAATACCCAGCAGACCCACCTTCATTACCACGGTAGAGAACAGCGCCGCCGCCGGTGCACTGGCGTTGGCGTGTGCCTGTGGCACCCAACCGTGCAGTGGGATAATCCCGGCCAGCAGACCAAAGCCCGCCACACCCAACAGCCAGATGTCAGCACCGAGCGGCAGTTGCTGAGTGCGCAGGTCGAGCAAGCGCAGTTCCAGCGTACCGTAGCGCTGCCACACCAGATAGCAAGCGATCGCCAACAGCAGCGTACCGACACGACCCAGCGCAAACCACAGCTTGCCTTCTTTGCTGCACCCGGTCAGGAACACCGCACACAGCGCCATGATTTCCGCCATCACCACCAGCGTGCCGAGGTTGCTGGCAACCACGGCGCACACCGCCGCCGCCATCAGCAGATTAACCAGCAGTCCGTTGGCTTTTACCTGCGGGTGACGGTGCCAGTCGATGTTGTACAGGCTGACGAACAGGCCGCACAGACCCAGCGTAATCAGCCAGATAGCGTTCAGCGGCGACATTTGCAGGCTATGACCGATAAACGGCATCACGCCGCTAACCGCAACGGCGCGGGTCAGTACGAGGAACCCCGCAGCCGCCGTACAGAGGCTACCCACCGCACCGCCGACACCGGCGATCCAGCCGCTTAACGGCTTATGAAACGAAAACAGAAATGCCAGAACCGCCGCCGCCGTAAACCAGGCCACGCCGCTGTTAATCAGTGAAATTGCGCTCATTTTGCATCCCCACTCTGAGCCTGCTGAAACAAGGTGAGATCGCCGAAGTCGGTATTGAACGTCAGCTCACGCTTACGTTTGCTGGCGCGGGCGATGTCCATATTGCTCACCAGATGCAGGGCTTGCGTTGGGCACATGCGCACGCAGGCCGGACCTTGTTCATCAAAGCTACACAAGTCGCATTTCACCGCAATGGCGCGAATACCCGGCACCCAGTCCAGCAGCGTGCTGACGCGAGCTGGCGCTGGCGGAGCAGGAGGCGCTTTTGACGTGTTGGCGTTCGCCGGGATATGCAGCGGACGGCTGCCTGAAAACTCAATGGCCCCAAACGGACAGGCGATCCCGCACAGTTTGCAGCTCACGCACAGGCTTTCATTCAGCTGTACGGCGCCGTCGACACGGTTAATCGCATTGACCGGACAAACGGTGGCACAAGGCGCATCTTCACACTGGTGGCAAAGCTGCGGCGCAGATTCTTTTTCATTTAGCATCACTTTCAGGCGCGGCATTGACTGCAGGCCATGCTGGCGATGTGTCTCTGAGCAGGCGGCTTCACAGGTGTGGCAGCCGATACAAAGAGTGGAGTCAGCAATTACAAAACGATTCACCAGGCATTCCTCAGGTGATAGTCATTTTTGACGAAAACATGTCTATCAAATGTCATTTTCGACACTTATCGACATGCCCATTCCCTAAACTGTCGTGACGCAGCATACGCACCGCATCATGACTTACGTGGACACACCCGAGGCTTAAACCGGGCTATGACCCTCTACCAGTTGGCTTAAATTCACTGGCATATTGTTTTCAACCGCGGTGTACAGGCTGTCGTAGACGCTGGCGATTTTTTCGAGATAGTGCTCCAGCACCTGTTCCCGATCGCGGTTGCTGATACGGTCATCGACCTTGCCGTCGAGAGACAGTTGTGCCTGTGCAATCAACTGCTTATCTTCGCCATCTTTCGTTTCAACGTAGTACTCGATGGTATGGCTGTTAAAGCCGTCCGCCAGCGTGACGTAGATAACGAAGTGCTCAAACAAGACAAAGCACAGGTCCTTGTCCGGCGCGCAGCTCATCGCATGATGTAAACGCGCTTTCGACAGGGTGATCCCCTGTACCAGCGAGTTGCAATAAATACGCCACTGGTCCTGTAGGCGACGATGCCGTTCAGCGATGTAATCGGCTTTTTCGCTTATTTCCCAAATAGTCATGTCAGGTTACCCGTTTAGCAGAGACATTTTGCGTTAAGCACGTTTCATGCCAATATTTAATTGCTTATATTTCATATAGATAGATAAATTACTGGTCGTGACGACATGTCATTTCGTCATCGTCGTCATTGTCACGGGTGAAAAAATTCAGTTTGGCATGTTTTTTGCTTTTATCCCGATAACAACATGGGAGGCGATATGCACGAAATAACCCTCTGCCAACGGGCACTGGAATTGATTGAACAACAGGCTACGCAACACGGTGCAAAACGGGTTACTGCGGTCTGGCTCAAAATTGGCGCATTTTCTTGCGTAGAAACCAGCGCTCTCGCCTTTTGTTTTGATCTGGTATGCCGTGGCACCCTTGCAGAAGGTTGTAAACTCCACCTCGAAGAACAAGAAGCCGAATGTTGGTGTGAAACATGCCAGCAGTACGTCACCTTACTGACCCAGCGCGTGCGCCGTTGTCCGCAATGTCACAGCGACATGCTAAGAATCGTGGCCGATGACGGCCTGCAGATTCGACGAATTGAAATAGGCGATGCTGAAGATTAAAGCTGGTGACAAAGTAGGCCGGATAAGACGTTAGCGTCGCCATCCGGCAAAAAGCGAGTAACAAGCAATAGATCAGGAGTGAGCGATGTGTACGACATGTGGTTGCGCTGAAGGCAACCTTTATATAGAGGGTGATGAACATAACCCCCACTCGGCGTTTCGCAGCGCGCCATTTGCCCCGGCCGCTCGTCCGGCGCTGAATATTACCGGTGTGAAGACCTCCAGTTTCACCCCGAGCCAAACTGAAGAAGGCGATTTACACTACGGTCATGGTGAAGCCGGCACCCACGCGCCAGGCATGAGCCAGCGCCGTATGCTGGAAGTGGAAATTGACGTGCTGGACAAGAACAACCGTCTGGCCGCGCGTAACCGCGCCCGCTTCGCCGCCCGTCAGCATCTGGTTCTGAATCTGGTCTCCAGCCCCGGCTCCGGTAAAACAACGCTGTTAACCGAAACATTGATGAAGCTGAAAGACAGCGTGCCGTGTGCGGTGATCGAAGGCGACCAGCAGACGGTTAACGATGCCGCGCGTATTCGCGCCACCGGTACGCCCGCCATCCAGGTGAACACCGGTAAAGGCTGCCATCTTGATGCACAAATGATTGCCGATGCCGCGCCGCGACTGCCGCTGGCAGACAACGGTATTCTGTTCATTGAAAACGTCGGTAACCTGGTATGCCCGGCGAGCTTCGACCTCGGCGAACGTCATAAAGTGGCGGTGCTTTCCGTTACCGAAGGCGAAGACAAACCGCTGAAATACCCGCATATGTTTGCCGCCGCCTCGCTGATGCTACTCAACAAAGTCGACCTGCTGCCGTACCTCAATTTTGATGTTGAACAATGCATCGCCAGCGCCCGGGAAGTGAACCCGGAAATTGAGATCATCCTGATTTCCGCCACCAGCGGTGAAGGCATGGATCAATGGCTCTCCTGGCTGGAGACGCAGAGATGTGCATAGGTGTTCCGGGTCAAATCCGCACCATTGAGGGAAACCAGGCCAAGGTTGATGTTTGCGGTATTCAGCGCGACGTCGACCTGACGCTGGTCGGTAGTTGTGATGAGCACGGTCAACCACGTCTGGGGCAATGGGTCCTGGTGCACGTTGGTTTTGCTATGAGCATCATTAATGAGGCTGAAGCGCGCGACACGCTCGAGGCGCTGCAAAACATGTTTGACGTTGAGCCGGATGTCGGCGCGTTGCTGTACGGCGAGGAAAAATAAATGCGTTTCGTTGACGAATATCGCGCACCAGAACAGGTGATGCAGTTGATTGACCACCTGTGTGAACGTGCCGCTCACCTCCCCTACACCGCTGAACGTCCGCTGCGCATTATGGAAGTGTGCGGTGGTCATACCCACGCTATTTTCAAATTCGGTCTTGACCAACTGCTGCCTGAAAACGTGGAGTTTATTCACGGCCCCGGCTGCCCGGTTTGCGTGCTGCCGATGGGCAGAATTGACAGCTGCGTAGAAATTGCCAGCCACCCGGAAGTGATTTTCTGCACCTTTGGCGACGCGATGCGCGTCCCGGGAAAACAGGGGTCGCTGCTGCAGGCCAAAGCACGTGGCGCAGATATCCGTATCGTCTATTCGCCGATGGATGCCCTGAAGATGGCGCAGGAAAACCCGACCCGCAAAGTCGTGTTCTTTGGTCTGGGTTTTGAAACCACCATGCCGACGACCGCCATCACGCTCCAGCAGGCAAGACAGCGTGACGTGCAAAACTTCTACTTTTTCTGTCAGCACATTACGCTGATCCCAACACTGCGTAGCCTGCTGGAACAGCCAGATAACGGTATTGACGCCTTTTTAGCACCGGGTCACGTCAGCATGGTCATTGGCACCGATGCCTATAATTTCATCGCCTCCGATTTCCATCGCCCGCTGGTGGTCGCCGGTTTCGAACCGCTCGATCTGCTGCAGGGCGTGGTGATGCTAATTGAGCAGAAAATTGCCGACCACAGCCAGGTTGAGAACCAGTACCGTCGCGTGGTGCCGGATGCCGGTAACGCCCTGGCGCAGCAGGCTATCGCCGAGGTGTTCTGCGTCGATGGCGACAGCGAATGGCGCGGTCTGGGCGTTATCGAATCTTCCGGCGTTCATCTGACGCCTGACTACCAACGTTTTGATGCCGAAGCACATTTCAAACCGGCGCCACAGCAGGTGTATGACGACCCGCGCGCGCGCTGCGGCGAGGTGCTGACCGGCAGATGTAAACCGCATCAGTGCCCGTTATTTGGTAAAACCTGTAATCCGGAGACCGCATTTGGCGCCCTGATGGTCTCCTCCGAAGGCGCGTGTGCCGCCTGGTATCAGTATCGTCAGCAGGAGTGTGAAGCATGAACAGCGTACAACTCGCCCACGGTAGCGGCGGTCAGGCTATGCAACAATTGATCAATAGCCTGTTTATGGAAGCATTTGCGAATCCGTGGCTGGCGGAACAAGAAGATCAGGCGCGTCTGGATCTGGCGCAACTGATGGCTGAAGGCGACCGTCTGGCATTTTCGACCGACAGCTACGTGATTGATCCGCTGTTCTTCCCTGGCGGCAATATCGGCAAGCTGGCTGTCTGCGGTACGGCTAACGACGTCGCCGTCAGTGGTGCGATCCCTCGCTACCTCTCCTGCGGGTTTATCCTCGAAGAAGGTCTGCCGATGGACACGCTGAAAACCGTGGTCAACAGCATGGCGGCCACCGCGCGCGAAGCGGGCATTGCCATCGTCACCGGCGACACCAAGGTGGTGCAGCGCGGCGCGGCGGACAAACTGTTTATCAACACCGCCGGAATGGGCGCGATCCCCGCTAATATCCACTGGGGTGCACAAACCCTGAGCCCAGGCGATGTACTGCTGGTCAGCGGAACGCTCGGCGACCACGGCGCAACCATCCTTAACCTGCGCGAGCAGTTGGGGCTGGACGGTGAACTGGTCAGCGACTGCGCGGTGTTAACGCCGCTGATTCAGACGCTGCGTGACATCCCCGGCGTGAAAGCGCTGCGCGACGCCACTCGCGGCGGCGTGAATGCAGTCACCCACGAGTTTGCGGCGGCCTGCGGCTTCGGCATTGAATTGTCCGAATCATCCCTGCCGGTGAAGCCAGCGGTACGTGGCGTCTGCGAACTGCTCGGTCTGGATGCACTCAACTTTGCCAACGAAGGCAAACTGGTTATCGCCGTGGAACGCCAGGCCGCAGAAAGCGTGCTTGCCGCGCTACGCGCGCATCCGTTGGGCCGCGATGCGGCGCTGATTGGTGAAGTGGTGGAACGTAAAGGCGTTCGTCTGGCCGGACTGTACGGCGTGAAGCGAACTCTTGATTTACCACACGCCGAACCACTCCCACGCATATGCTGATATATTGCCCGGTGGCGCTTCGCTTACCGGGCCTACGGATGGCGTACCCTGGCCATCCGACAATAATTTTCAACTTATACCTATAATTCATTTACCGTTTTTGCACCGTTGGTGCTTCCTGGAAAAGCAATATGTCGTATACACCGATGAGCGACCTCGGACAGCAAGGCTTGTTCGATATCACTCGTACATTATTACAGCAGCCCGATCTTCAGTCTCTCAGTGAGGCGCTTTCTCAGTTGGTCAAGCGTTCGGCGCTGGCCGACAGTGCGGCTATTGTGTTATGGCAGGCGCAGACGCAGCGTGCGCGTTACTTCGCGACGCGTGAAAATGGTAAACCCATCGATTATGAAGACGAAACGGTGCTGGCACACGGTCCGGTGCGCCGCATTCTGTCTCGTCCCGATGCCCTGCACTGCAGCTACCATGAGTTTAGTGAAACCTGGCCGCAGCTGGCATCCGGCGGGTTGTACTCCCAATTTGGTCACTACTGTCTGCTGCCGCTGGCGGCCGATGGGCGCATCTTCGGCGGCTGTGAATTTATCCGCCGCGAAGACAGCCCGTGGAGTGAAAAAGAGTACAACCGCCTGCAAACCTTTACCCAGATCGTCGGCGTCGTGGCCGAACAGATCCAGAACCGGGTCAGCAACAACGTCGACTACGATCTGCTGTGTCGTGAGCGTGACAACTTTCGTATCCTGGTCGCCATCACCAATGCGGTGCTCTCCCGACTGGACATTGATGAGCTGGTCAGCGAAGTCGCCAAAGAGATCCACCACTACTTCGATATCGACGCCATCAGCATCGTGCTGCGCAGCGATCGCAAAAATAAGCTGAGCATCTATTCCACCCACTATCTGGATGAGCATCATCCGGCGCACGAGCAGAGCGAAGTTGACGAAGCGGGCACGCTCTCTGAGCGGGTATTCAAAAGCAAAGAGATGCTGCTGATTAACCTGAGCGAACGTGATGCGCTGGCGCCTTACGAACGCATGCTGTTTGACACCTGGGGCAACCAGTTACAAACCCTGTGTCTGCTGCCGCTGATGTCCGGCAACACGATGCTTGGCGTCCTCAAGCTGGCCCAGTGCGAAGAAAAAGTCTTCACTACCGCCAATCTCAAGCTGCTGCGCCAGATTGCCGAGCGCGTGGCCATTGCTGTCGATAACGCCCTCGCCTACCAGGAGATCCACCGCCTGAAAGAACGGCTGGTCGATGAGAACCTGGCATTGACCGAGCAGCTCAATAACGTGGACAGTGAGTTTGGTGAAATCATTGGCCGCAGCGAAGCCATGTACAGCGTGCTCAAACAGGTCGAGATGGTGGCGCAAAGTGACAGCACCGTGCTGATTCTGGGCGAGACCGGAACGGGTAAAGAGCTGATTGCCAGGGCTATTCACAATCTGAGCGGACGTAATGCCCGTCGGATGGTGAAGATGAACTGTGCGGCGATGCCTGCCGGACTGCTGGAAAGCGACCTGTTTGGTCATGAGCGTGGCGCGTTTACCGGTGCCAGTACGCAGCGCATCGGGCGTTTCGAACTGGCCGATAAAAGCTCGCTGTTTCTCGACGAAGTTGGCGACATGCCGCTGGAGCTACAGCCTAAGCTGCTGCGCGTTCTGCAGGAGCAGGAATTTGAACGTCTGGGCAGCAACAAACTGATCCAGACCGACGTGCGGTTGATCGCCGCCACCAACCGCGATCTGAAAAAAATGGTGGCCGATCGCGAATTCCGCAACGATCTGTACTATCGCCTGAACGTCTTCCCGATCCATCTGCCACCGCTGCGCGAGCGCCCGGAAGATATCCCGCTGCTGGTGAAGGCCTTCACCTTTAAAATTGCTCGCCGGATGGGGCGCAATATCGACAGCATTCCGGCTGAAGCGCTGCGCACGCTAAGCGGCATGGAGTGGCCGGGAAACGTGCGTGAACTGGAAAACGTGGTGGAACGCGCGGTCCTGCTGACCAGAGGCAACGTGCTGCAACTGTCCCTGCCGGATATCATCACGCCGGCGCCGTGCACACCGCCGGTGGCGACCGAAGTTGCGCAGGAAGGCGAAGATGAATTCCAGTTGATTATGCGCGTGCTGAAAGAGACCAACGGTGTGGTCGCCGGTCCAAAAGGCGCAGCACAGCGGCTGGGACTGAAACGCACAACGTTGCTCTCACGCATGAAGCGACTGGGTATTGATAAGGATGCGCTGGTTTAACGATTGTGGCTGATGGCGCAGATGCGTATGCCTTTGTAGGCCGGATAAGGCGCAGCCGCCATCCGGCACACCGCAACATTATTTCTTAGGCTTAAATTTCTCTGGCAATTCCGGCACCGGGCGTTTGTCATCCATCAGATGACGCACGGTCAGGATCGGATGACGCCAGAGCATCCTCGGCCCGGCCCAGCGCATAATCTGCTTCATCTCTTCGCGTTTTGCAGGTTGATAACAGTGCACCGGACACTGTTTGCAAGCTGGTTTCTCCTCACCAAATACGCACTTATCCAGTCGTTTTTGCGCATAGGCAAACAACGTATCGTAATGCCCCGGCTCGTCTGAAGCCTGCGGGCACAGGCTCTCATACAGCGAGATCATTTTCTGGATCGTCATTTTTTCACGAGCAATACGTTTGCCGGACATGATGCCTCCACATTTAAGTTGCATGCATAATACACCTTAGTAATCCGCGGCACTATTACCTGAAGGTGATACATCCTTAGCACCCTACGCAAATAAGAATTATTTTCATTTATCATGCCTTGTGCTATATAACATAGCAAAGGCTATATTCGATGATAAATTAACCACTTTCTTGTGAGGGATACTATGCCGCGCCTGCCCCATCTGAAATCGTTTCTCCTTGCCTGCGTCCTGACGGCGCTGACGCTGTCGCCCGCATCGGCGCAAGAAAAATTTAAGGTGGTCACCACCTTTACGGTGATTGCCGATATGGCGAGCAACGTAGCGGGTGACGCAGCCGAGGTCAGCTCCATTACCAAGCCGGGGGCTGAAATTCACGAATATCAGCCCACGCCGGGCGACATTAAACGCGCGCAGGGCGCACAGCTGATTCTCTCCAACGGTCTCAATCTGGAACTGTGGTTTGCCCGCTTCTACCAGCATTTATCCGGCGTGCCGGAGGTGATGGTCTCTGACGGCGTGAAGCCGATGGGCATCAGCGAAGGTCCCTATAACGGCAAGCCGAATCCCCATGCCTGGATGTCAGCTGAGAACGCGCTGATTTACGTCGATAACATCCGCGATGCGCTGATGAAGTACGATCCGGACAATGCCACCATCTACCAGAACAATGCAGAGCGCTATAAAACGAAAATTCGTCAGACGCTCGATCCCCTGCATGCGGCGCTGGCAAAAATCCCGGCCGATAAACGCTGGCTGGTCACCAGTGAAGGCGCATTCTCCTATCTGGCGCGCGATAACGATTTGAAAGAGCTGTATTTGTGGCCGATCAACGCCGATCAGCAAGGCACACCCAAACAGGTGCGCAAAGTGATCGATGCGATCAGAACTCATCAGATCCCGACGGTATTTAGCGAAAGCACGGTGTCCGACAAGCCTGCCCGTCAGGTGGCACGTGAGTCCGGCGCACATTACGGCGGCGTGCTGTATGTCGATTCGCTGAGCGCTGCTGATGGCCCTGTACCGACCTATCTGGATTTACTGCGCGTGACAACGGAAACCATTGTCAGCGGGATTAACGCAGGTTTGGGGAGCCAGCCATGAGTCATTCAGCGATTTCCGTCAATCAGGTGACGGTGACGTATCGCAACGGGCACACCGCGCTGCGCGATGCCACCTTTCAGGTACCGGGTGGCTCGATTGCCGCGCTGGTCGGGGTCAACGGCTCCGGGAAATCAACGCTGTTTAAAGCGCTGATGGGGTTTGTCCGCCTGGCGCAGGGCGAAATTTCCATTCTGCAGCAGCCGGTCAGCAAGGCGCTAAAACAGAATCTGATTTCCTACGTTCCCCAGTCGGAAGAGGTGGACTGGTCATTTCCGGTGCTGGTGGAAGACGTGGTGATGATGGGACGCTTTGGCCATATGGGCTGGCTGCGACGACCAACCGCGCGCGACCATCAATGCGTGGATGCGGCGCTGGCGCGGGTCGATATGCTGGAATACCGCCATCGGCAGATCGGCGAACTCTCCGGTGGGCAGAAAAAACGTGTTTTTCTGGCGCGCGCCATCGCTCAGGACGGACAGGTCATTTTGCTGGATGAACCGTTCACCGGCGTAGACGTGAAAACCGAGGCCCGCATCATCGACCTGCTGCGCGAACTGCGCGATGAGGGGCGCACGATGCTGGTCTCTACTCACAATCTGGGTTCGGTGACCGAGTTTTGTGATTACACAGTCATGATCAAAGGGACGGTGCTGGCGAGCGGCCCGACCGACTCCACCTTTACCCCTGAGAATCTCGAGCTGGCGTTCAGCGGCGTCCTGCGCCATGTGAAGCTAAGCGGCGGTGAGCAGCACGTAATCACCGATGATGAACGGCCGTTTATTTCTCGACGTACGCCCAACGAGGGGGAATCACCATGAACTGGCTGACAGAACCGTTTGGCTACCAGTATATGCTCAACGCCATGTGGGTCTCGGCGATGGTCGGTGGCCTGTGCGCGTTTCTCTCCTGCTATTTAATGCTCAAGGGCTGGTCGTTAATTGGCGATGCACTGTCACACTCGATTGTGCCGGGCGTTGCCGGGGCCTATATGTTAGGGCTCCCCTTTGCGCTTGGCGCGTTTCTTTCCGGCGGGCTGGCAGCGGGCAGTATGCTGTTTCTTAACCAGCGTTCGCGCCTGAAGGAAGATGCGATCATTGGGCTGATTTTTTCCTCTTTCTTCGGCATCGGGCTGTTTATGGTGTCGCTCAATCCGATGTCGGTGAACATTCAGACCATTATTCTCGGTAATGTGCTGGCGATTGCACCGGAAGATATTCTGCAACTGGCAATTATCGGCGTCATCTCACTCACCATTCTGCTGTTGAAGTGGAAAGATTTGATGGTGGTTTTTTTCGATGAGAACCACGCGCGTTCTATCGGTCTGAACCCAGGCCGCCTGAAGCTGTTATTTTTTACGCTGCTCTCAGTTTCCACCGTTGCGGCGCTACAAACTGTCGGCGCATTTCTGGTGATTTGCCTGGTAGTGACGCCCGGTGCCACGGCCTGGCTGTTGACCGATCGCTTTCCCCGGCTGCTCACTATCGCCGTCGCTATCGGTAGCCTGACCAGCTTTTTCGGTGCCTGGCTGAGCTACTGGCTGGACGGCGCGACCGGCGGAATCATTGTCGTTCTGCAAACACTGCTGTTTCTGCTGGCGTTTGTCTTCGCGCCAAAACACGGTCTGTTGGCCAACCGTCGCCGCGCCCGCCAGGTGAATAAGGAGTCCTCATGTTCTTAACCGCCCTGTTGGAACCCTTTCAGTTCAGCTTTATGGTGAACGCGCTGACCATCTCCGTTATCGTCGCCATACCTTGCGCGCTATTATCGGTGTTTTTGGTGCTCAAAGGCTGGGCTTTGATGGGCGATGCCATGAGCCATGCGGTATTTCCGGGGATCGTACTGGCTTACATCGCGGGCATTCCGCTGGCCATTGGCGCGTTTATCGCTGGGCTGTTCTGCGCGGTGGCGACCGGCTATCTCGATGATAACAGCCGCATCAAACGCGACACGCTGATGGGTATCGTCTTCTCCGGCATGTTTGGCGCAGGACTGGTGCTGTACGTCTCAATCCAATCTGAGATTCATCTGGACCATATTCTGTTCGGCGACATGCTCGGTGTCTCGCTGGGGGATATCGCACAAACGGCGGTTATTGCGCTGGGGATTGCCCTTGTCATCGGGTTAAAGTGGAAAGATCTGTTGCTGCACGCCTTCGATCCGCACCAGGCAAAAGCCTGCGGGCTGAACACCACCCTGCTGCATTATGGTCTGCTGTGTATGATCGCGCTCACCATCGTCGCCACGCTGAAGTCGGTGGGTATTATTCTGTCGATCTCGTTGTTAATTGCGCCGGGCGCGATTGCAATTTTACTCACGCGCCAGTTTTCCCACGCCCTGATACTCGCCGTCGTCATGTCGATGGTCACCTCATTTATGGGCGTGTACCTGTCATTTTTCATCGACAGCGCACCGGCCCCGACCATCGTCGTCTTATTCTCCCTGCTATTTGTTATCGCCTTTATTTATTCCACCCTGCGCGATCGCCGTTTAGAACGGCGACGCCAGCAATACGACCTCTAACGTGTGGGCACTCAGATGCCCACTTTCGTTATTAGAATACGCAATGACAATTTTATCAGCGTATTGAGCAACTCACTCCCTCTGAAACCATGCCATATTTACCGACGTTATTTATCGCGACGATAGTAACTATCACATCAGATATAAATAAATACAAACAGGTAAATTTTTATGAGCAAGATGAGCATGTCCGAAATATATTCTGAACCAGAAGCCTACGGATTACCACGTAAAGGTATTACACTTAATAGCAAGACTGCTGCATTGGTGGTAGTTGATCCACAAGTTGATTTTCTAAGTCCGCAGGGAATTGGCTGGGAAGTATTTAAAGACAGCATCACCGAAAACAATACCGTAGAAAACCTGGAAGCGCTGTTTAAGTTGGCAAAAGAACAGCATCTTCCTGTATTTGTCTCTCCACATTATTATTTCCCACATGATCATAAATGGGTATCGACCGCACCAGGCGAAACATTTATGCACAGCACGGGAATGTTTGATCGTCAGGGACCGCTGAACGTGGATAATTTCGAAAATTCAGGTGCTGACTTTATGCCGCAGTTTAAACCCTATATTTATGACGGCGAAACGGTCATTACATCACCGCATAAAATTTTTGGACCAGAAACCAACGATCTGGTGCTGCAACTCAGAAAACGTGGCATCTCCCAGGTCATTCTGGCAGGTATGGCCGCCAATCTGTGCATTGAATCCCATTTGCGTGAATTGATTGAGCAAGGCTTTGAGGTTGTCGTAGTTAAAGACGCCACGGCAGGGCCACGAATTCCGGAAGGTGACGGTTATCTCGCCGCACTCACCAACTACCGTATTATTGCTAATGATTTATGGGACACTGAAAAGACGATTGAAACAGTAATAGCCGCAGCTAAGTAACGACTATCGGCACCTTTCATATCATTATCTAATTGCTGTGTAGTTATCGCCAACAACTGCACAGAAAAATCAATAAAACGGAACCCCTCCATGAAGCTTAAGTTAAAGGTGATTGCGGCATGTATTTTACTTTCCATGTCCGTTTCAACCTCCGTGGTGATTGCCGCCCCTAATTCTAACGAGACAACCTACTTAGTTAATCGTGGTAACCCACAGTTAAAAGTAAACGGTAAATATATCGATCAGATGATTGCCGAGGTGATGGCGAAAAATAATCTGCCCGGTTTATCCATGGCGATCGTTCAGGCTCCGTATATCCCGCGCTCAGCTGGATATGGACTGGCAACACTCACCAATGATGAATTGGCTTCGACCAAAACTATGTGGGGTATCGGGCCAATCACTCAGGCTTTTACCGCCGTAGCGGTCATGCAGCTGGTAGAGCAAGGAAAATTAAATCTTAATAACCCAGTAAGCAAGTATATACCCGGCTTACCGGAAAGCTGGCATAACATTACGATACTGGAGTTAATGCAACACTCTTCCGGGATCCCCGACTTCAGATCCTTCGGCTATAAACAAGCGCAGAAATATACACCTGCGCAGCTGGTTGATCTTGTCAAAAATAAACCACTCGAATTTAAAAACGGTACTGATATCAACGCCAGTGCGACCGACTTTATTTTGTTAGGGATGGCTATCGAAAACGTCAGCGGGATGCGTTATGAAGACTTCGTTATCAAATACCAAATTGAACCATTAGGCCTGCAAAGCACACAGTTCGCGAAGGATATGCCAACGAAAGCCTATCTGGATCGCCCAACACCCGACAAGCAACACAACCAGCACGCTAAATTTAAAGCAGAAATCGCCTACATCAACCCGGTTGAACCCGCAACCGGTTATGTCGCCGCGGGTGAAAAACTGGAGCCGGTCAGCGCTATCGCCACCGATAACCTGTACGCGTACGGCGGCTTGTGGTCATCAGCTGAAGACATCAGTAAATGGGACATCGGTCTTGCAGGCAGCACGCTAGTTAAAGATAAACAGCTGCGCGATATTATCTACAGCCCCGCAAAACTGAAAAACGGCAAAGTCGTGCCCGCTATGGCTGGCTGGGAATTTACCCGTCATCCTGGTTTCCTTGAAATCAAAGGAACGACCGCTGGTTTCAGCGCCTATCTGAGCCGCTTTACCGCCGGTGATGAACTGGTTTGCGTGACGATACTGACCAACAAAGAAGGTGTCGACATGACCCAGGTGGCACGTGATATTGCCGAAGCCTACAAAACCGGACTGAATTCTGGTTTAAATTCAGAGAAAATCAAAAAT
Source organism: Citrobacter sp. KH_055_1 (assembly GCF_057838705.1). Classification (NCBI taxonomy): domain Bacteria; kingdom Pseudomonadati; phylum Pseudomonadota; class Gammaproteobacteria; order Enterobacterales; family Enterobacteriaceae; genus Citrobacter; species Citrobacter sp. KH_055_1. The sequence goes on along the minus strand of NZ_CM174473.1, from coordinate 982,608 downwards.
CAAGAGAGTAAATACTCTGTCGATGAGACTATTTCCCGACTGAAGGCCGTTCTGAATAGTGAAGGTGTTCCGTTATTCACCGAGATTGATCATGAGAAAAATGCCGAGGGCGCTGGCATGAACCTCAGACCAACGAAAGTCCTGGTATTTGGTAATCCTAAAGTCGGTACAAAACTGATGCAGGATAAACAGGGCATATCGCTTGATCTGCCGTTACGTGTTTCCGTCTGGCAGGATAAGATTGGTCGGGTTTGGGTTAGTTATGAAAACCTTGATGACGTGGCAAAAACTTATGGTATCCAGGACCAAAAGACCGTTGATAGTCTTGATAATTTCATGACTAATCTGGTCAGTCGGTCTGTAGATGTTTATATCCAGTAACTGGATATAGTAATCTCAACGCCCCCACGCTGCGAGGTCAGAACCTGCCCCGCAGCATATAAAGCGCTAATTTATCAGCCCCAGCTCAACAGCGGGCTGAGCGCTTCGCGCCCCACCAGTGCCCGTAGCGCGGGCAGGCGACAGCTGTGAGCCAGCAGCGGAGGCAGCGCAAAAATGATGTCGCTGGAGAGCATGACATTCTCCAGTTGCCCCCATAAGTACCAGCCAGTATCAACACCACTTGGCGGAACAAAAAAATGCAAATGTCCGCCCTCTGGCGGTTCATCGGCAATGCCCAGCCACTGGCTAAAGCGCGGGATAGCCGGTGAAACGTGCGTCACCCGCGAGCAGTTACGGACCTGGCTTGCGGGAATGTAAAACTCCTGCGTTCCCATGCGGATGCGCACGGCCGCCAGGTTAACGGGTTGCGTCATCACCACAGGTCTCCTGATAACGGTCAAATACCAGATTCAGATCCAGCAGGGTGAACCAGGTGTCGCCCACCTTGACCACCCCGACCGCAATCGGCTGTAGCGCCGGAGGCAGCGAATCACCGGGTAAATGAATCTGGCTTTCCACCACCTCAAGAACATCAATCAATCTGTCAATCAGGATGCCACTTTGCATCCTCTCACCGCAGCCAATCAGGATAGTCCGTTTTCCCAGGGCGTTAGCCACGGGGTTGTCAATCAGGCCGTCCAGCCTCATGACTGACTCCACGCGCCCGCGATAGTTGATCACGCCTTCAAGCATCGGCGGACAACAGGGTACCCACGAGATAGGACGTTCTGCGAGGATCTCTCTTATCTGCGCGCCGTAGAAAGCAAAGTTTTTATCCGCCAGCTGAAATAACACCAGCGTGCACTGCGGCTCATCGACGCTTTCACACTCGGGTTTCTCACCATGATTCAGCGCCAGGATCTGCTCCAGTTGTGGGCTCATGCCCTCTCCTTTTCTTCAGCGATACAGAAGGTGTTGCGGCCTTTTTGCTTGGCGGCATACAGCGCCTGATCGGAACGCTCACGCAGCGTTTCAATACGATCGCCAAACTGCCACTGCGCGATACCAGCGCTGAAGGTACTGTGAAAATAGGTATCATTAACGGAGAACGCGACCTGCTCGTAATCCTTGCGTAAACGTTCCACTACCAGGGCTGCCGTTTCGCTGGTGGTATTCGGCATGATGATGGCGAATTCTTCCCCGCCGTAGCGGCCCACGATGTCGGTGCTGCGTAAACGATGGGAAAACAGCTGCGAGATGCCGACAATCACCTGGTCTCCGACGACGTGGCCGTAGGTATCGTTAATATTTTTAAAATGATCCAGGTCCACCATCACCATGCAGAACGATTTACCGCTGTAGTTAGATTCGGCGATCGCGCTTTTAAGAAAGTGGGTGGTCGTCGAGTGGTTGTATAACCCACTCAAACTGTCCTGCGACATCCGGGCGCGCAGGGTGCGCATTCTTTCCGCTCGGATCGACACGGCATGGATCAATCCCTGAGGATCGGCCTGTTTGAGGATAAAGTCCTCCGCCCCAATACTCATGGCGCCAAACTGCGCCGTCTTATTAGTTTCACTGGAAAGATAGGCAATCGGCAGGCCAATGTGCTGCGGGATCTGGCGGATCAGTTTGGTCAGATCCACGCCGCTAAACTCAGGCATGTGGTAGTCCATCAGTACCAGATCAATCGGCTGGGCGTTCAGCACATGCAGCAAATACTGAGGTTTCTCCAGCACATGCACGTCCATTCCCGCCATCCGCAGCATTTCCGCGTTGTATTCCGCGACCGCTGGCTCATCGTCAATCAACAGGATCTGATAGGGTTTCTTTAGCGACGGCTGGGTTAAGCGGTGAAGCTCCTGCACTAAATCGGTGATAGACGCCGGTTTAACAAAGTAGCCGTCGCAGCCCGATTTTATGGCGTTAATGCGCGCCGTAAAGTCGCTGTGACAGGAGAGAAACAGCACCGGGAAAGCGGTGCCAACTTTCTTTTTCAGATCCGACATGGTCAGCGGGCCGCCGTAGGCGTTGTCCGGAAAGCTGACATCCATGATCACCACGGAAGGCGGTTGCGCCAGTACGGCCTGGGTAAAGTCCTCGGTATTCGCAAAGACATGGCAGGTAAAACCAAAGCAGCGCAGTTGGGTGGCGAGCAGTTCAACCTGATCGAGGTCATCATCGCACAGGTAGATCGGTTTACTGGTACGGCGGACAAACGCCTCCTCTGGACGCTCCTCAGGGTTCGGTAATTTGAAGCCTGTGTCGCTGATACGATGCTCAAGACTGAGCTGTTCTTGCGTCAGGGTATACAGCCAACGGAGGATCCTCCGCAGCTCATCGCAATGTAATGTGCATTGATCCGGCTCGGTGAGTAATCGCTCACCTTCCGCGGAGGCAGTAGCGAGCGGAGCAAAGCCAAAAGACCCGGCAGACCCGTGAATACTGTGCAGCAAAATATGCAGCTGTTTACGACAAACCTCGCTGGGTTCGGCGACCAGTTGCACCAATAGCCTGTCCGCTTGTGCCAGCATATCGGGAATGCGGCGTAAAAACCCCTGTCTCAGCCGTGAGATTTTTTCCTGAGCGGCAGCCATAGCAAGGTGCTTATTTTCTTGTTTCATCGTGAGGTTTTTGACTTATTCAGTAGCAGGCTGCAGCAGCGCATTGACCGCGGCGCCGAGTTTTTCCGCCAGATTTTCATCTTTTTTCACCCAGCGATCATACGGCACATCGCTGGCCGTCACTTCATTGGCGCTCAGCAAAATAAACGGTTTAGACCAGCCCTGGGCACGCAGCAGCGCCAGCAGATCCAGTCCGCTGATCTCTGGCATATGCAGGTCGCTAATCACCAGATCGAGTGTTTTATCCGAATCCAGGCACGCTAAGGCAGAGATGGCACTTTCCACAATCACCACCTCGTAGCCGTCCATTTCCAGGAAGACGGATGCCAGTTCAGCGGCAAAAAGATCATCATCAACTAATAAAATTCGCATCGTCTCTCTCGGTGTTGTGCCCTCAGCACAACAGCATTTTTAAGGTTTTTATCAGGCTGTCCTGTTCGAAATCGCCCTTGGCAATATAGGCATCCGCGCCCACCTGAATACCGCGCCGCCGGTCTTCTTCCTTGGCGCGGGAGGTCACGATAATAATCGGCGTGTGCTGGTAGTTTTTCTCGCCACGCAGCGATTTTGTGAAGGTAAAACCGTCCATAAACGGCATTTCGACATCCGTCAGGACCGCATCAAACTGGGTCAGTTTCGCTTTCTGCAAGCCTGACAGCCCATCTTCCGCCAGCGTCACCTGATAGCCGTGCGCTTCCAGTACATTCTTTTCTATCTCGCGGGTATTCAGCGAGTCATCAACCACCAGCACATGCCAGGCGTTTTGCGCCACGCTCACCGGTTTTACGGGCGTACTGGTTTGTCGCGATTGCTGCGCCATCGCCATTAACGCCGGAACTTGCAAAATACTGACCAGCTGGTTCTCCGGCGTCTGGACCATTCCGGATACCAGCGATTGCTGTTGCATATGCTTCGGTAGCGGTTTGATCATCATCTTGCGCTCATCGAGCAACTTATCGACCCGCAGCGCCATCTTGCTGTACTGATTCTGCACAATGATTAAGCGCTGCCCCGCCGGAGAACGGCTTCCCTGACGTGCGTGTATACCGAGTAGCAGGCCTGCGCAAACCACCGGAATAAACTCGTTATGCAAAATAATGGCCGGGCGCCCGGCAATATCGCTGATCCCTTCCGGGGTGTACTCCACCACCTCAACCACATACTGAGCGGGCAACCCAAACAGGTGTCCCTGCTCTTCAAATTGCAGGATACGCATCATTGTCAGTGATACCGGCAGACGCAGCGTGAAACTCGTTCCGACACCTTGCCGACTGTACACCTGCAAATCCCCCTGCAAATCGGTTACCACCGTTTTGCGCACCACATCAAGACCGACGCCGCGACCGGACAATTCAGAAACGATTTTGCTGGTTGAAAAACCGGGATGAAAAATAAGCTCATTGCACTCCTGCTCGGAGAGCTGCCCGGCCATCGACGCGGGAACCAGCCCTCTACTGACCGCCTTCGCGCTGATGGCCGGATAGTTCAGCCCACGGCCATCATCTTCCACCCGCAGTAATATTCCGCTGCCATCCTGCTGGGTAGTGATGGTGATCGTACCGCGCGTGGATTTACCGAGCGCCAACCGCTCATCAATGTCACCAATGCCGTGATCGACCGCGTTGCGCAGTAGATGCGTCAGCGACTCCGATAGCCGGTCAATAAGCTGGCGGTCAATCTCCACTTCCCCGCCCACAAAGCGGCAGACCACCTGCTTATTCAGCGTGGAGGCCAGCTCACTCACCTGCAATGAAATCGGCTCAAAGAGCGTGGAAAGCGGGAGCATGCGGATCCGCGCCGCCACGTCATACAGTTCAAACATCTGCAAATGCTGAACCTGTACGCTCTCTTTTAACTGGGCGCTGAAATCGCGGATCTGCTGACGAAGTTGCTCTGCGCTTAGCCCTAACAACCGCGGCACAATGTGACTCAGGTTCTGTATCTGCTGTTCCAGGCGGTCATGACCGGCGACCACTTCCCCCAGAATGTCGATCAGATCATCCAGCTTGTTGAGCTTAACGCGCACGAAGTCAGCCTGCTTAATGCCACCGTCCACGGTAATCGACGCCGCCGACAGCGCGGGTTTGTCCGCGTGAATAACCGCCTCCACCGCCAACGTAGCGGCTTCCCCACGGCTCGCACAGGCAAGACGTTCACACAGCCCCGCATCCGCAGGCGGCAGCTGGTTATCCCCTGCGCTGACAAAAAGCTGGGTCAATTGGTTTGAGAGATACTCCACCGCTTCATGAATCAGGTTGCCCAGCGCCCGGTCCGGCGTCAGTTTTTTTTCCCGCAGTTCGCTCAGGACGTCCTCCAGGTGATGCGTGACATCGGCGATACTTTGCAGTTTCAGCATCCGTGCGCCCCCTTTCAGGGTATGCGCGGCGCGAAACATCTCACCTATCCCGGCATCAGTATGTTCCCCAGCGGAGAGCAGAAAGGCCCCCTCGCTGAGCGTCTGCAAATGACCTCTCCCTTCATCAATAAAACGCAGAACGAATTTTTTCAGATCGATAGCCATAATCGTTCTTATTACCCGCTTTGATGGGCGAATTGCGCCAGTTGATGTTCACACAGAAAGCGAAACGTCGTGCCGGGAAAGACCATCGGCAAACGTAGACGACACACCGTTGAAGGATTGTTGATTTCATCGTTAAGTAATTGCATCACCACGCGATAAGTCCGCTGCGCGGGCTGGTGAAGTTCACTTTGGCGATACATTTCGGCCAGATAATAATGCGCGGGCCAGTAACCCGGTTCCTGATAAACCACCTGTTTGAACCAGGCAATCGCCTGCTGCGTCTGGTACTGCCACATCATCGCCAGACCGAGCAACATTTTTGCCTCTGCCGACCATTCATCCTGGGCGAGGATCTTTTGCGCATTGCCGGTGGTCTGCGAGAACTCTCGCTGCTCCAGCGCAATCACGCCCTGAATCAGCAGCGCATCCTGATGGCCTGGATCGCTGCGTAATACGCAGGCGATACACTTTTCAGCATCGGAAAAACGTTTTTCATCGAGGCAGGCACGCGCCTTTTTCAGCCAGTCGTCAGACTTAAGCGTCGCGGGTGCGGCAGGCTCGACGGCAACAACGGGGGCGGTAACGGTCACGCGCGGCGTAGCCCGTGGTGTTGGCACTACCCGAGGAGATTCAGCGTGGTGGCAAAAATAGAAAATGCTCTCTTCCTGCTCAAGCTTCAGGATATCGAAATTGTTCGCCAGCGTTTCTGCGTTGCCGAAGAACAGAGCGCCGTGCGGCTGCAGCATCTTTTGCAAATTTGCGTGCAGCTCGCGGCGGGTCGGCGTGTCGAAATAAATAGACACATTGCGCAGCAAAATAATGTCCACTTCCGGCAGCAGTTGCTCTTTGATGATGTTGGTGCGGTGGAATGACACTTTTTCACGGATGGCGTCATGTAGCCGAAACTGGTTTCCCGTACGGGTAAAATAGCGCTGCTGAATTAACGGATCGACGCCACGAAACGAGTAGCTGGAATAGCTGGCATTTCTGGCTTTCGCGAGAATTGCCGGGTCAATATCACAGCCGTAGAGTTCAACCCGTTCCGCCATCCCATCCTGGTACTTTTCATGCAGTTTGATGGCCAGCGAGTAGGCTTCTTCCCCTGATGAACACCCTGCGCTAAGAATACGCACCGGACCGCTACGCTGTTGCATGATCCGCGGCACCCATTTTTCGCAGATTAAATCCAGCGTGTCGCTTTCACGGAAAAAATACGTTTCGTTAATCGTAATCAGGGTAATAAAGCGATCAAACTCGTCCTGCGACAGCCGCAGTTTTTCATAGTATTCATAATAATCAGTGATATTACGCTCAGCCATGCGCTGACTCAGCGCCGATTTCAGCAGCGCTTCCATCGCATTATCAAAGTGCAAACCCACCCGTTCTTTGATCAAGCGGGCATATTCTGGAAGGTTGGGTATCATGGCAATGTACTCTCGAAATGCCCGTGACCTGCCATCGAAAGCAGCACCTTCGCGAGGCCATTCAGCGGGATCGTGCGGTGTATGAGCTGCTTATCAATCGCGTTCTTGTTCATACCAAAGACCACCGAACTTTCTTCATCTTGCGCCAGCGTTCGTCCACCTCGCTGGACGATAAGCTCGATGCCGCGACATCCATCGCTGCCCATTCCGGTCATGATCAGCCCAACCGCTTTTTCGCGGAACACCTCAGCGACCGACTCCAGTAACAGATTGCAGCTGGGGTGATACACGTCGCTTTCTTGTCGTGGAACCGTCGCCAGCCGTTGGTTACTTTTGACGATCAGATGCTGTTCCGGTGGCAGGATATAGACATTTCCGGCCTCCACCGGGTCATTATCCTGCGCCAGCCGTACCTTCAGATCGGTTACGCTGTCCAGCCAGTGCACCATGTTCTTGGCGAAACCATCGGCAATGTGCTGGGCAATCAGTACCGGACACGGGAACGTACCGGGTAAATCCTGCAACAGTTTGCTCAGTGCCTGCGGCCCACCGGTCGAACAGGCAATCGCCAGCACATAGGGCCAGTCGGCCGTGGTCTCAACCGTTTCCATTGCCAAACGCGTGCCCGACACACTCGGTTCTGCAGGGTAGCGTAACCCCTTGATATGACGGATGACCTTCACGCCCACCAGCAGTTCCACCTGTCGATGCAGCGTCCGGGTGGCGAGTGGGGAGTCGTAGTTATAGTGCAACACCGCCAGCGCCCCGCGAGAGATGTAGTCCTCATCGCCTGCATTTTCACCACCAAAATGCATGACCAGAATAGGGATTGCGCTGGTCGCCATGATGGTTTCGACGATCTCGACGTTATCGGCGGTCGACGTTTCCAGCGTAAGGATCAGCAGATCAGGCCCTAACTGTTGCAACAACCGCATTGCCTGGCGGCGATGGGCCGCCTGCCCAACCACCGAAATATGTGGATGATCTTCCAGTTGCTTGACCAGTTGGTTGCGCGACACGCTGCCCAAATCCAGGATCAGTACCCGAATACCGCGGCTACTCATGCATCCATATCCATCAAGGTGAATGATGCAGAGGCCTCTTTCAGCGCCTTCGACAGCTGTGTCATATCCTGACTCACAATCAGAATGTCTTTGATCGACTGCGACGTGTAGTTACTGGCGACAACAATTTCACGCAGCGCCATGACCACCTGATTGCTGGCGGTTTTCTGCTGCTGGGTAGACAGCGAGATCTGCAGCGCCGCCGTAGAGGTTTGCTCTGCGGTAACGACGATATCATTCAGGTGCTCAGCGCTCAGCTGACACGCCCTCGTCCCCGATTTTATGCTCTCGCCACCTTTTTCCGCGTTCAGCACCAGGCGATTAATCGCGTTCTGGATTTCACTAATTTTATTCTCGATTTCAACCGTCGATTCGGTGACTGAATCCGCCAGACGACGGATTTCAGCCGCCACCACGGAGAAACGTTTCCCGGCTTCTCCGGCGCTGGCCGCTTCCAGCGCGGCGTTAAAGGCGATCAGTTTGGTTTGATCCGCCACACTGTTAATGATCACCATCACGCGGCTGATTTCCGTCGACTTGTTGCCGAGCATCATGATTTCACGCATGTTTTGTTGGTTATCGTTGTCGATATCCGTCATGCGCATCAGCAGCTGCGACATCGAATCCGAGCCTTTATTGCAATCCTCAAGCGTCTGGTTGGCAATATCGACCACCGCCCGCGAATGCTCGGCTATCTGGGTGGAAGAGGCCGACAGCTCTTCCATGGTGGAGGTAATTTCAGCCACTGAAGATGAGGTTTCCACGCTGGTTGAGGCCTGGCCGTCTACCGCCTCGGTGATGTGCAATGATGCCTGGTGCACTGAATTCGCATGAGACACCATATCCCCCACCAGCGAGTGCAGGCGCTGGCGCATCATTTCTACCGCGCCGAGCAGTTCGCCAATTTCATCAGGATGATCGACCTGCACATCCACCGTTAAGTCACCTTCCGCGATAGTCTGCGCAATTTTCAGCACACGGTTTAGACGGCGTGAAATCAGGAAGCGGCTGGCAATCGCAATCAGCAATAAAATGATGGGCAACAGCAACGCGGTGAACAGCAACAGGCCATTGCGCACAAGATTGCTGCTCTTGGCGACATCATCCACATAGCTGGTGGTGGCGATGATCCAGTTGATCCCTTCAATGTACTCATAGACGGCAACTTTGGTCTTAGGTGCGACACCATAACCACTCACCCAGTTGTAGTAGGTGATGCCATTTTTATGTTCGAGGATATCGGCAAACAGCTTATAACCGTTGGCGTCAGTAATATTCACCGCCTGCTGGTTAGCCAGCGAAGGGTGCGCCAACATACGCCCGGGGTCGAACCCGGCATCCAGCACGTAGGCGTAGCCATTTTTACCAATATGCACATCCAATAACTGCCTGATGATCGGTTGCAGGGTCTGTTTGACATCAAACCCGACCGCCACGGCACCAATCACCTGACCATATTTATCGGCAATCGGCTCATAGTGGCTAATAAACTGCTTACCAAACAGCGTGACCACACCTGAAAACGGTTTATTTTTCAGTAGTAATGGCAATGCCGGATTATCGCGCCCCAATACCGTTGCCGTCGCCGTGTTACCGGAACTGGCCAGCAACGTGCTGCTGACGCGAACAAACTGCTCGCCCTGCAGAATAAAGGTACTGGCAAAGACGCTGGTTAATTCGGTGAAATGGTCGTTTGTATTGGGGTTACTCAAAACGGCTTTTAGTTCAGACGCATCCATTGAGCGCAGTGGCTTATTGGCTACATTCTGATAGTTATTAATGTAAACATTGCTGTAATGTTCCGCATCCCGGGTAACCCGTTGAAACTCATTAGAGATATTGTTGTGGAAAATACGGGTGTTGGTTTTGATCATTTCCAGCGCATTAACCTGCAGCTCGCTGGACAGATAATTCGATAACATAAAAGAGGCGCCAATCAGCAGCGTGGCAATGCACACCACCAGAATCATGCCGAGTTTCATCGCGACACCCAGGTGAATACTGTGCAGCCAGGCGAGCACTCGTGCAGTGGGTCCGTCTGAAGATATGGCCGCCGGGCGTTCTTTTACTTTAATCATGTCACTCATATTTTTTATTCTCTGTCTGAGAAGGCGCTGTTCTTTTTTTGAGTCAGAATTGTGCTGGCGCCACGCTATTTCAGCGTGAGCAGCGGTGTCGGCTTACCAATGTGATATCCCTGCAACCACCCCACGTTCATTTGCTCCAGGCATGCCTGAATACTGGCGTTTTCCACAAATTCAGCGACGACTTGCATGTTTTTCATTTCGGCAACGCGGCAGAATGATTCAACGATGTAGTAGCTGATTTCACTTTCCGTGATCCGCCGAATAAACGAGCCATCAATTTTCAAAATGTCCGCCTCGATATTCATCAAACGCGCATGGCTGGCGAACCCGGTACCAAAATCATCAATCGCCACCCGGCAGCCCAATTGGCGAATTAAACGCAGCGTTTCTACGGTTTGTTGTTTATCGGACAGCGTATCCGCTTCGGTAATCTCAAAAATAATTCGCTGCGGCGCGACGGCATATTCCTGTAAGAGCTGGGTGATCTTCGAGACAATATTTGAACGACACACCGTCACTGGTGCCAGGTTAATAGAAAAGCAACGCTGTGGATGGTGACACATGGCTTTGAGCGTATTTTCGATGACCCATAAATCGATTTCCGGTGCCAGCCCCGCATCATGCGCCACCGGCAGAAAACTGTTTGGCGAAATAAATTCACCCTTATCGTTTAACATGCGGATCAATATTTCATGATAGTGTTCTTCGCCCTGGGTGCTGACAATAGGCTGGGCCATCAGCACAAACGCATTGTTATCCAACGCATTTTGCAACGCCGTGCGAATATCGGTTTTATCCACAATATGGTTGCCAAGCATGCGGCTATGTTGCGTTTCCAGGTTTTCGGGTCTGCCGTTGGTCAGAGACAACCCCGCGACCATGCCCAGTTTCCCCACCAACTGATAGATGTCATCGCTCACATCGTGAATCAGGCAATAGCCCAAACCACTGCGAAACCCCAGCCGCTGATTATTATGAAAAAGGCGAAAACCGTTAGCAGCCTGGTATAAATCACACAACCGCTCCCAGGTACAATTTTCCAGCCTGATCAGCAGATCATAACCGGCGTGATAATAGACCTTCTCACTTTCGACCAAATGCTTCTGCAAATGCTCAGCCAAAATTTTCTGATAACGGGTACGAAAATGAAAACCGTAGCGGCGGGAAAAAAGCTCCAGTTCGGGGAGTTGAATCAGGCACACCGTCGCATGTTCGGTCGTAAACAGCTCCGTCTTCAGCGCACGCAAGTTTGCCATGCCCGTCATCGGGTCGGTCAGACCTAATACCAGCGCCTGGCTAAATCGTTGACGGGTAAATTTTGCCAGCGCGCCCATAATCACAATGGTGAGTGAAAAGATAAAAATAAGCGTTGAAACCATAGCCTGGTGCAGCATGAAACTCTCATCGCTGGCGATATAATTATCGTTATGCTTGCCCAGAATAATTAATACCACCGTCCACACTAGCATCGTAAATGAGTGGCCAATCTTAATAGCTCCCCACAGCATCAACGGGAAAAGCAGGATCAGGCTGTAGAATGAGAAGAAAATATTCGAGTTATAGGGCGACGTTAAACATAGCATCAGACCAATAAGCACGGTGCACCACGCCATGACGCCGTATACCGTGACATTGCCTTTGCATTGTTCGCCGATCGACTTAATAAAGGTAAACAACCAGGATGGTCGGCGCAGGATGCGAAATGCTTTGTAGAAAAAGGGGATCCCCGTCAGGCAACCGTTAGCAAGTCCCTGGACACGCACCAGCATTTCCAGACTCATAATATGCAGGTTCGCCACATCCGATCGCTGACTGTGGGGAACCACAAAGGCGAAAATTTTGCTGAAAAGCAGATACAGCAAAATGTTGTAGCCGCAGAGCCAAATCATACGATTCAGGCTGATGGTGATCCGGCTAAAGCTGGCGCTACTGCGTCTGCCCGTCACTTTACGATAAATGGCATAGCTCAGCGTCGATGCAGCTGTCAGGCACAACGCGTCCACGTGTTCGCCTACAGGACCAACCCAAAACATCACCGCCAGAAACAGCATTATCCCCGGCAGAACCCGATAACCAAAGAGAACCAATGCGGCGGAAAATACGGCTAATTTGAGATCGTAAACGGTTAATAGAGTATTATTAAGAATGCAGTAACCGTTAAGATAGTGTGCCAGTGGATAAAAAAGGCCAGGAATAGCAAGCGGCAGACACCATTCACGAGTGTTTTTTGCAGTGTTTGTATTTATTATTGCGTCCAAATCAATTTATCCGCTATACACTATACCAATAGGACTTTAATCCAGATTCTAATGTCGCAAACAAATCCATTTGGGCCAGTCATTAACCATTGTAAAATTGATGACATTAACCGCACACTGAGAAAATAAAAAAGGTTCTACATTGAAGCGTGCATCTTATTCATATCGCATCAGAAAATAAACCATCATTTATAGATAAAAATGGACATATCATGATATTTTTATTTTTACCTCACCAGTTAATAAGCAACCTAATCAATTGATTAATAGTGTAAAAACACAGCACCGCCAGCGTATCCATCGCACATCTTTAACGTGTGTACAAAAAACATTCCTTACAGGCATTAATGTCAACATTAATACGACACATCACCACTGAATGAAATTGTGTTTTAATGTACATTTTTACCTGTTGACGAAATGTACAGCGATCCTTATATTTATACACCGTTATTTTATCGTTAGCTATTCAGCTCCAGTGTTAATTAAATGTTGTACCTGAGAGTTTCACACCTTTCATCTACTTACTTGTAACAAAAATACCCATACTGTTATTTCATTAAGTCATAAAAGAAATTTAATTCAGCATATATGTGTATTTTCAGGAATTAAAAAGAATCCGTGGCCACGTCTCTGTTTTCCCTAAAGGCAATAAAAGGATGGCAACATTCGATCACCGGCAAAATAACACAGTTTTTGCTGGCGGGGATCATTATTGCGTTTGGTGCTGGTGCCTTTACCAGTTGGAGCCTGATCGACAACTTTTCTTATCAGCAGTGGGTACAGAGAGCAGAAGCCAACGCCCAGATCATGACCTACATCATCCGCAGCGTGTATACCACCGTTTCGGTTGAAACCCGCGACACGGGGCAAATATCCCGTATTGTCTCGGACAGACAGCTTGGCGATACCGACTCCATTATTCAGACCGGCTATAACCCGGTAGACGTTTTGGCTCTGGCCTCAGCGCAAACGCACAATCCCACCTGGATGTTCCTGTATACGCCCGATAAAGGTTTCGTGGGCATCAACAATAAGTCTGAAGAGGGCGACGGGGTAATCTCCTTCGCCGGGCGTTTGCCACGCGATGTGCTGGTCAACGACTATATCGGATTTGCCCAGATCAACGGCGAAGCGTGCTTCATCAGCGCCGTCCCTGTTCTGACGCCCTCAGGTGAAATCCTCGGCAGCCTGATAAGCAGCATTGGTAAGAAGAGTGATCTGTACGCTGCCTATGATGCGATGTTGAAAAAGAGCAGTATCATTTTCGTCCTCATTTTACTGGCAACGCTGACGCTGGTGACGCTGTTCATGCGCCGTCTGTTCCGCCCGGTTCCGTTGCTGATTAACTCCATTACCCGCATTGCCCGCGAAGAAACCGACTCTGTCACCCCCTTTCTTGACCAGGATGATGAGATTGGACATCTCGCCAGCGCCATTGAAAAATTGCGCGTCGCGATGAAAGAACGCGGCTATCTACAGCGTATGCATGAGATGTCACAAAAGATGGAGCATATGGCCCATCATGATTCGCTGACAGGCTTACCCAATCGCGTCTCTTTCGGACTGGCGCTGGATAAACGCGTCAGTGAAGTCCAGCAGGTAGAGAAACCGTTCAACCTGCTGTTGATTGACCTCGACAACTTCAAGCCGGTAAACGACACCTTCGGCCATAAAGCCGGCGATGAAGTGTTAATCAACGTGGCGCAGCGCCTGCAATTATTGCTGGGGCCAAACGATATGGCGGCACGTCTGGGCGGGGATGAGTTTGCGATTCTGCAACAGGTCAGCGACAACGCCGTTAAAGAGGCGAACCGGCTGGCGAAACGTATTCTCCGCGCGCTGAGCACACCGTTTAGCTGGAGCACCCACACGTTCTCTATCAGTTGCAGCATTGGCATTACCAGCGCACCTTATCAGGGCAATAATACCTCAACATTGATGATCAATGCCGATCTGGCCATGTATGCCTCCAAGCACCATGGCCGCGGTTGCTTCCATTTCTTCGAAGACGGCATGGTGATGAAACAGAGCCACAGCCTGTTCATTAATCAGGAAATTATTGATGGTATTGATAACGAGCAGTTCGAACTTTACTACCAGCCCATCGTTAATCTGCAGGATGAAACGGTTCACGGCTACGAATCTCTGATCCGCTGGAATCACCCGACGAAAGGGCTGATTTACCCGGATTACTTTATCAATATTGCTGAAAGCTCGGGCCTGATTGTGCGTTTAGGTGAATGGGTCATTCGCCAGTCTTGCGCCGTCGCCGCAAAATGGCCGGAACACATCCGCATTGCCGTCAATGTGTCAGCCAACCAGCTACACAGCCCAGGGCTGGTCGACGTCATCAAAGAAGCGTTACGCACCAGCCAACTGTCAGCCAATCGACTCGAAATTGAAATCACCGAATCCGAGAAACTGGATCAGTCTATTGCCCTCCCGGTACTGAAAGAGATCCGCGCGATGGGGATCGACATCGCAATGGACGATCTGGGAACAGGCTACGCCGCGCTGGACTATTTGCTGGTCTACCCCTTCACGCGCATCAAGATTGCCCGCACGCTTATCGATAAATTAGAGCAGGATAATGCCAGCCAGTACTTGATTGTGATGCTTATCCAGTTCGCGCAAAAGTACAATATCTCCGTCACCGCGGAAGGGGTGGAAACACCGCTCCAGCGCAACATTTTGCGCAAAATTAAGTGCCAACATGTGCAGGGATATTTCTTCAGCTATCCGCTGCGCGAGCGTGACGTGTTGTCTGCTTTTGCCGATGAAGCCCTTGCAGAAGAGGTTATGCATGACTAATCGCCTGCGTTTGGCAACGCGTATTGTGCTTGCCGCTGCGCTGTTAATCCCCTTCTCTGCACGCTGCGCGACGGATGTTTCGCCCGAGCAGCGCACGCTGGAGAAGATTGCCAGTATGAAAACTATCACCCTCGGTTACCAGGATGATGCCTTTCCTTTCTCGTACCAGGAAGGCACGTCACCTGCTGGCTATTCCATTGATATCTGTAAAAATATCGTCGCTGCGCTGAAAACCAAACTACAGCTTAAAACATTGAAAACGCAATGGGTGCGCGCAAACTCGGCATCTCAGTTTGTGCTCATTAAAAAACACATGGCCGATATCATGTGCATTCCGGCTTTTTATTCGAAGGGTCGCCACAGCATTAGCGAATTCTCATTGCCATTTTACTTTTCCAGCACTCGCTATGTGATGCGTAGGAATGATTATAATGGCAATCTACAAGCACTTTCCGGGCACAGCGTGCTGGTAAAAAGCGGCACAGTTTACGTTGAGCAACTACAGAAAATTAATACCGCCAACGCGCTTAACATTAATATTGAGCTGGATACTAACAACAACGTCGCCTTCAATGGCGTTCAGAGCGGCGCCTATCCGGCGCTGATTTCCAGCACTGTATTATTAAAAGGGATGATTGCGCAGGCCGCCAACCCGGATGAATATATGCTATCCCGTATTGCGCTCAGTGCGCCACTTCCGGCGGGACTGCTGCTCCCTTTACACGATAAAGAATTTAAAGCTTTTGTGGATGACACGTTATCTTCTCTGATGACCAGCGGTGAGTTTACGACCTTGTACAATAAATGGTTTCAGTCTCCAATACCGCCGAAAGCCATCAATTTAAATATTCCCATGTCAGATAATCTGAAAGCATTAACGTCAGCAAAAAAGAAGATCGGTTTTGATTATGAAAAATATAATTAAGCATGAGATGGCCCGGATAAAACGTGTGGCGCAGGGGCTGATTTTACTGGCTGGCCTCACCGTGTCCCCTGTGTTGATGGCGCAGCAGAATGCCGCCACGCTGGAACACATACAAATCAGCAGCGTACTGAACGTGGGTTATCGACAGCTGCCGCCGTTTTCCTTTACCGACCAAAACGGCAAGGTAACGGGGTATACCATTGCGGTGTGTAACCTGATTGCGGACAAACTGCGGCAGTATCTCAAGCTCAATAACTTAACCATTCATTATATTCCGGTGAATTTTGCGGAACGCTTTTCTGCATTAAAAACACGTAAAATAGACATGGACTGTGGCGTAAATACTAACGCGCCAGAGCGGACCTCCAGCGTTTCATTTTCCGTTAACTACTACATCGCGAAAATGCGCATCATCTCTTTACGTAAAAACAATATTCATTCCCTGGCTGACTTAAAAGGACGAACGGTTAGCCTGACAGGCAGTTCAAAAGATTTGCTGGAATTCAACAAGGCGAACCGGGAACAGCATCTTAATATTTCAACAATAACCACTACCACGATAAACGGGGCGTTTAATAAAATGGCGCAGAATGAATCTGCAGCGCTGTTTATCGATGATATCCTGGCCTGGCCGCTGATTAATCAGAGTGAACTGCCTGACACATTCAGCGTGTCAGCCGAAACCATCGGCGCGGATATGCACTATGCCATTATGATGCGCAAAAACGATCCGCAGTTTGTGGCGTTCATCGACAGTTCACTGAAAACCATTTTCGCTTCCCCTATTAATGTACAGCTGCGCAAAAAATGGCTGGCGCCTTATGTCTGTAAACATACGGGAAATCAACCTCCTACACCGTGTCAGCATCACCCTTGAAAAAAATAAGCGTCTGTTCACTCACTCGCTTACTTCGCCTCTGGCAGATCCCAGGGGCGCTGTTGTTGCTATTGATGGTCAATTCGCTGCGCGCGGCGTGGGATTTTGCCACCATCATGCAGAAGTCCGATGTCCTCTATGGCCCCGCCAGCGCTGCGGCACAACAGCGCATCAACGCCTGGCAAAAGCTCTTAATTCAACTGCGCCATGCCGATGAGCAAACACAGCTGCGCGCGGTAAATCTGTTTTTTAATACCCAGCTCCGTTACGCCGAGGATAGCGACGTCTGGCACAACGTCGATTACTGGGCGACGCCGGTGGAATCCCTGCGCCAGGGTAAAGCGGACTGCGAAGACTACGCCATCGCGAAATATTTCACGCTGCGGCAGTTGGGTGTTTCCGAAGAGAAGCTGCGTATCACTTACGTTAAAGCCCTACGTTTAAACCGCGCACATATGGTACTGACCTGGTATGCCACGCCTGACGCCATCCCTCTGGTTCTCGATAGTCTGACAAACACCCTTTCACCGGCCAGCCAGCGTCAGGATTTATTACCGGTGTACTCATTTAACGATAGCGGCCTGTGGCTGCCGGGCAACCAGAACACAAAACGTATTGGGGACAGCAAGAGACTTTCTCGCTGGCAGCAAGTATTCACCAAAATGCGGGAAGAAGGCTTCCCGATAGATAAATAGGGAACGTCAGTGTCACTTTTTAAACAGTTACTTTTTTCTATTTCTCTTTTCATGATGATTGTCTTCAGCGGCAGTTTTATTGTGACGCTGGAAAGCTCCCGCCATCAATACAACAACCAGCTGCTGGCGCATGCCCAGGATGCGGCAACGGCTCTGGGGGTTTCACTCACACCGAACGTCAACGATCCGGCGATGATCGAGCTGATGGTGAGCTCTATTTTTGATAGTGGTTACTATCAAAAAATCCGCATCGTCAATCTGACCAACGGTACAACGATGCTGGAACGTCACGCGGCGGCGTCGATCCCGGATGTACCCAGCTGGTTTGTGGATCTGGTAGATGTGGTCCCGCAAACGGGCAATGCCACCATTATGCGCGGTTGGCAACAGGCCGCCCGCGTGGAGGTCACCAGTGACCCCATCTTTGCGGTGCAACGTTTGTGGAGCAGCACTGTAGGCAATTTGGTGTGGATGCTGTCCTGTAGTCTGGCCTGCCTGCTGGCGGGGGTTATGCTGTTGCGTAAACTGCTGCGCCCGCTTAACTATCTGGCGAAACAATCAGAAGCGATTACCCGTCGCGAATTCCTGACGCTGCCTGAACTGCCAAAAACGCCGGAACTGCGCCGGGTCGTCGCAGCCATGAACCTGATGGCGACCAAGCTGAAATCACTCTTTGAAGAGCAGGCTATCTACAGTGAGCGCCTGCACAATGAGGCCTATCTCGACAGTCAGACCGGTATTGCCAACCGCCGCGCATTTGATATGCAGTTGCAGGCCCGACTGAGCGATGCGGATACCGCACCGGGCTATTTGATGTTGGTTCGCGTTCAGGATTTGGGGGGGCTGAACCAGCGTTTTGGCGGCCCACATACCGATAAGCTGTTGCAGAATATCGCCAACCTGTTGAATGCACACAAAGCCAAATACGCGCCGCTCGACAGCACGCTCGCCCGCATTCGGGGCGGCGAGTTCGCCCTGCTCTGCCCCGGCGTCACGCACGGTGAGATGCTGGAACTGCGTACTTCGCTGGCGCAAAAACTGACGGCATTTTATGCCACCGGAATGTCAGATCAACAGCCGGTCGCCTACTGCAGCATGGTGCCCTTCAGCGCCGGAGACAGTCCGCAGTCGTTGTTGATTCAGGCCGATCGTCTGCTGGTCGAAGCGGAAACGCATACCGACCACCAGGTCGTGCCGACGACAGAGGTCGCCACAGCGAGCGAAGATCAGCATTTATGGTTTGTGCGTCTGGAGCACGCGCTGGAGAATCAGCAATTTCAGCTGGTGTATCAGCCCGTGGTCGATTGTCATCAGCCGGATAAAATCCTGCATTACAAAGTGCTGTCGCGCATTGTTGATGAGCAGGGCAATACCATTAACGCCGGTCGTTTCCTGCCGTGGATCCACCGCTTTGGCTGGAGCCATCGTCTGGACAAGGTCATGTTAAAACTGACCTTAAATCAGCTGAAAATCGCCCCCGGTAAGTTAGCGCTGAGTATTTCAGGCAGTTCAGTAACCAGTGCTCGCGCCATTTCCGACCTGTTAAATCCGCTGAAATACGCACCAAAGCTGGCCGGTCGGTTAATTCTCGAGCTGGATGAAAACCAGCTACCTGGGCCGAACCAAATGGCGATGTTTGTTAAAGCCGTAAGTCAATATCGCTGCTCGCTGGGCCTGCAACACTTCGGCAGTCGCTTCGATATGATTGGTCATCTGTCACAGTGGGGCCTGGCGTATCTGAAAATCGACAGCAGCTATATCCGCCATATCGACAAAGAAAAAGATAAGCGCTTGTTTATTGAAGTGCTCTGTAACGCCACCCGCAGTATTGATTTACCGCTGATTGCCGAGCGCGTTGAAACCGCAGGTGAGCTTAAGGTGTTGCAGGAACTGGGCGTGGATGGCGCAATGGGACAGCTGTTAGGCGAGCCCGCACCGCTGTGATGAAAACAGGCCGTCTGGATGCCGTTGTTTTGCTTGCTTTTGCCGGATGGCGCTTCGCTTATCCGGCCTACAAAATCAAATGGTTATGATTTTTGTAGGCCCGGCAAGCCTGCGCCACCGGGCATTTTCTACGTTGTCTGCAGGCTGTCTGTTGCCGTTAAAAAATTCGGTCATCGTTACCGAGCAGTTGTTCTAACCCCCCGAGTTCCTGACGCGCGTTCGCGCGATTCATTAATTTAACCTGCGCCATCGGCGGTAGATCGGTAATCGCTATAACGCCTTTACGGATCAACAGGTAAATCAAGTCATCCAATACGCGCACCATCTCCAGGTCGCTCTTTTGCAGCATGGCCAGGAACTGTTGGTTGTCTATTTCAGTGCCGTGTTCATCAGGTGGAACAGCATTCATCTTGTTGCCTTAGATTAATATGTCGTGACGCGACTGCCCCGTGTACACAGGGCAGTCAGCTTCCGTTAGTGAGAGTGATTTTGTTCCGGTTTGGCGATCAGGTGATCCAGCGAGTACGTTGACGCATGCACATCGCTACTCAACGGTGTGGAGACTGCCGTGTCAATGCCATGCGCAACCTTCGCCGGGCTGGCAATCAGATGATGATCGCCGCCGCTTTGAATGTACTTCGCAATATCAACGCCTTCATGCAGCTCACGGGCCAAATCGCTCAGGTCGACTTTATCGAGCACGGCCTTCGCTTTATCGTCAGGACCCAGTACGGCTGCCGCCTGTCCGTGCGCGGATGCCGCTGGCGCGTATGACAAAGACAATGCGCTGTCATCAAACAGATTGTGCAGCGCATGCTGTGCTGCGGCGTGCTGTCCCTTGTCTGCCGCATGCGCTTTCACTGGCGCATGATCCTCCATGGTGACATGGACTGGCTGGCTGTAGGACGTTGTGTTGCCATGATCGTCATGTGCTTCAACGCTCACCATCACTTTGTTATGTCCGGCGTGGAATGCGGCAGAGTCTGCCGCAATGTCATAACGCAGTACGTTATTTGCCATATGAACGAATGCATCGAAATGATGGCCGTTTACCATTACATTGACGCGATCGCCATCCTGCACGTCACCGGTCACACTACCGGTAAGGTGGGTAATTGCGTTCTGTGACTCCGCCTGCGAAATGTGGTTATCGCCGGTGATTTTATCCACCACGATAGTGGCATCTGCGTGATCATCCACGCTATAGGTGTGCGGCGTATGTACGGTAAACGGGTTACCCGGATCATCATGACCTGTGATTTTGGCATCAATGCTGGTATGGGTTTTCAGAATGGCTGTATCTACATCAATCTGATACCCCAGTTTGCCGTTTGGCATTACCACCACCACGCCGCTGTAGGTGGAACTGCCCACCGTTAAAGTCACGGGATCACCTTTCTGTACATCGCCGCCTACAGAGCCGGTAATAGTGGTTTTCGGCGCTAAAAGATCTTGCGCGTTCAGAACGTTGTCAGCGGTGAGATTATCGATATCCACCGTACCCGATGCTACGCGGTCAATAGTGAGGGTCTTACCGGTATGGATCTCTTGACGGTTACCCGCATCATCATGCGCAATAACATGCGCCGTAATATTCTGGTTATGGATCAGGTCGACCGTACTGGCCTCGACGCTGAATACCTTTTTCCCCCCGCTGTTGGTCACATAGGCAACCAACTCTTTATCACTGACCCTTACCGTCACCTGATCGCCAACATCCACATCGCCAGTGACATAACCACTGATGGTCGTTGTCGCAAGTTTCGTTTGCGCATCGTTCAACACATCATCATCTGAAACGCTATCCAGATGAATTTCTGCGTCAACATGCGTGTCAATCTTCACCAGCTTATCGCCCGTCTCGGTGTGGGTGTTTTTCGCCGCATCCTGGCCCGTTACGCTGACGTGAATATTGGGGTCGGCCTGCAGGCCAAGTGTACTGACCTGCGCTGAGTAGCCCAACTGCCCATTCATATAGGGCAGTTCGATGACATCCGCATCCACTGTCACCTTATCCACGGTGATATGCACCTTATCCCCTTTGTGCACATCGCCGCCCACGGTGCCGCTGACTTCAACCGTGCCTGCATCCACCTCATCGGCATTAATAACGTCGTCACCACCCACAATATTGATGGTCACGCTGGCCGTTGCCGTCGTATCCAACAAGAAATTCTGCGTATAGCTGGCATCCTGAACGTTACCGTGATCATCATGACCTGTAACTTTCGCCACGATCGCCTGGTCAGCATTCAGGTCTTTGGTGTCGATATCCACTGAGTAATGCAACGTATCATCCACGATCGCGGTGTAGGTTTTAGTATTGAGCTCCAGCGTGACCTGGTCACCAGACTTCACATCCCCCGAAACCGATCCCGTCACCGTCGTAATAGGATGAAGAGCGACATCAGACTCCTGCGCATTCAGTGTATTATCATCGGTGATCTTGTCGATTGTTACGCCTGCGTCAGCCTGCAGATCGACCACAACGTGTTGATATGCAGAATCAGACCCACTATTCCCGGCCGCATCGGTTCCTGATATGGTCGCGACAACATCCGGGTTATTACGCAGGTCGTTGATGCTAACCTCTGTTGACCACTCCAGCGTTCCGTTATTGTCGTGTACCACAGCGGTTAGCGTATTGCTATTAACCTGCAATGACACCACGCTACCATCGTGGATCCCCTCGCCAGTGACCGTACCGCCGATCGTAGTTTTACCACTCAGCGCTTCTTTACCATTGATGACGTCATCGCTGGCAATGGGATCCATTGTGATATCAACAATGTTCTTTGTGTCGATACCGATGGTTTTAGGCAGCGAATCAGCTCCAGTCAGGTTGCCATCGGTAACCGTGATGGAAACAGCAAACGTCGGGTGCGCTTCAAGTTCTTTTGAAGGAACATCAACCTGGTAACCCAATTCTCCCGGTAATCCTGGAATTTCGAACACCTTGCCCTGGTAATCAACAGAATTGACCGTCACGGTAACGGTATCACCCACATGAGCATCTCCGGAGACCCGCCCACGCACCGGCGTGGAGGCTTTTTGTGCTTCATCGTGGTTCAGCACATCATCGCCCGTCACCTTATCAACCGTCAGATGAACCTGCGGCTGATGCGGGACCGTCGTCCCGGTACCGGTTGGCGGCGTGGTGATCGCTGGCGGGTTATGCATGATATACGGCGTATTCCCACTGACAGCCTGATTGTGAGTCCATGGCAGATCAATCAGTTTGTGGTCCGTTGCCGTCGCGGTATTACCATGATCATCATGCGTGGTAATCGAAACGGTGATATTACCGTTATCACCGAGATCACCCGTGCTCACTGAGGCCTGAAAACCCAGAATGTGATTTGGTAATTCAATGACATGGGTTGTATATCGGATCCCATTCCCAACAATAAGAATCACCTCATCATTCAACTTAGCATCTGGGTCAACATGTCCGGTGACAATCACATAGTCAGGTTTTCTGCCCGGAGCAAGATCCTGCGGGGTCGTCATGTTGGGCAATAAACCGGTGGTCATTGAATCAATCGTAATCCTGGCATCGGCATGGGTATCAATCACTACCGGACGGTCATCATGCCCATATGCCACGTTACCTGCCGCGTCTGTGGCCGACACTTCCGCATAGATGTGCGGATCCAACAGCAAGTCCAGCGTGGAGACATCCGCGCTAAAGGTATGCTGTCCGTTGCTGTCCTGTACTTGGGCGTAATAGACCTGATTGTTGACGGTCAGCTCAACCCAATCACCCACCAGTACATCACCGCCCACCGTCCCGGTGACGGTTGTCAGCGGGTTATGCGCCTCGTTATAGTTGATGACAGAATCGTGATCCGCCGTGACGATCGGATCAATATTAACAATAGCATCAGCATGATCGTCAACCTTCAGGGCATCCTGCGCCTGCGCCGTGGCGCTGTTACCATGCGGGTCGGTTGCGGTAATGGTGGCGGTAATATTCGGATCGTGCTGCAACCACTGGGTGGCCACATCGACGCTATAGCCCAATGCCCCCCCAAGATTCGGCAAAGCAATGACATAAGTATCAATCAGATGCCCACCATGGTGAGGATCACCACCAATATTCAGATGAACAATATCGCCCACCTTCGCATCACCGCCAACCGTACCACTCACCTGGGTTGTCGTTTTCAGCAGTTCACTGCCGTTCAGAGTATTATCACCGGTGACCGGATCGATAGTGATTGCGGCGTAGGCTTTATCATCCAGCCCCACGTTATGGTGTGCCGTAATATGCGCATGGTTTTGCGCCGCATCGGTGACATCCATCGACACATCGATATGTGGGCTGGCGATAATATCGGACGTCGCCACCGAAATATGGAAGCCCATCTTATTCCCGCCGAGATCTTCCACCACTCCGGTATAAGTCTGCCCGTTGATTGTCATCACCAGCGGATCGCCCGGATGCACTTCGCCCGTTACCGTGCCGCTGACCAGCGTATGGCCCTGCATCTGCTCATCGCGGTTAAGCGTGTTATCCGGCGTTACTGCATCGATCTTGATTGCTGCGTCGACACGCGTATCAATAATCACCGTCGTTTCGGCATCCGCTTTCGCCACGTTGCCCGCCGCATCGGTGGTGCTGACGGTGGCGGTTAAGTGCGGGTCGGCCAGCAAATCAGCGGTGCTGACCTTGATGCTATACCCGAGAACTCCGCCGCCCAGATCGACAACTTTCCCTGTCAGGACGTGGCCTTTCACCGTCAGATACACCACATCATTGACGTGCACATAACCAGCGACTTTTCCGGTTACCCAGGTAAACGGCTGGTGAGATTCGTCACCGTTCACCCGGTTATCGCCGGTGACCGGATCGATAGTCAGCATTGCTTTGGCGTGTAAATCTACTTTCAGATCCTGAGTCGCATGCACGTGCTGAATATTGTGCATGCCATCCTCGCCTGCCACTTTGGCAATAATATGCGGATCTTTCATAATGTCGCGGCTCAGGACATCCAGTTTATAACCCAGTGCATTGTTATGTTCTGGCAGGTGCTGAACGGTAGTTTCATAGGTGTTACCGTTGACCACCACACGAACCTTGTCTCCTTCTTTGACATCCCCCGAAACGGTCCCCATCACCTCAGTGGTATGTTTCGCTTCCTCCGCACCATTCAACGTATTGTCGCCCGCAATGGTATCGATGGTTATACCTGCCGTAGCATAGTTATCAATATGTACTGTATGCGGCGTGGAAACACTGACTTCATTACCCACCGCATCGTGGGAGATCACCGTAACTTTAAAGGCTACGTTTTTATCCTGGTTATTTATGTTATCGCTAAACGCAGATGAAAAAACCGGGATCTGATAACCCAGATTACCGCCGCCCAGATCGATAACCGTGTCGGTAAATACCTGACCATTAATGTCAATGGTGACTACATCGCCGACTTTCGCATCACCACCGACGATGCCACTGACCAACTGCATCGGCGTGTCCAGTTCTAAGTGGTTCAGCGCGTTGTCGTCGGTCACCTCAACGATGGTGATTGTCGCCTCCGCATGCAGGTCGATATGCACCGTATGATCGTGGGTCGCCGTTGACGGGTTCCCGTGGTCATCGACGGTGGAGATTGAAACATGCACATTCTGATCGATACCATCAGGCAGGTTTTTGGTGCTCACCGGAATGCTGTAGCCTAACGTGCCGTCCGCCAGCACCACCACGCTACCCTGCCAGGTCTGGTTGTTGAACGTTAAGGTCACAACATCGCCAGGTTTCGCATCGCCACCAACCGGTCCTGTAATAGTCGTCATGTTCAGCAGAGATTCGGCATGACTGATAATGTCGTCACCTGCCACGGTATCAATGCCGATACTGGCGCTGGCATTGAGATCGATTCCGACAGTACGTTCTGTCGTGGCGGTGCTTTCGTTACCGTGATCATCGGTGGTGTTGATACGGGCATGAATCACCGGATCGTTAAGCAGCATCCGAGTATCCACCGGGATGTGATACCCCAGATTCCCGTTTGGCAATGCTTCGACAAAACCATGGTAACGATGGCCATCAATCCTCAGCTCAACGGTGTCATGCAGTTTTGCATCTCCGCTCACCGTGCCGCTGATCTTCGTCTGACCGTTATTGTCCGTCGACTCCTTGATGTTGATGACGTTATCAGCGGTCACGCCATCAATGGTGATATGCGACTGTGTGTACATATCCGAGTCGATAGCTTTTGACGCGCTATGAGTGACGTGGTTACCCGCCGCATCGCTTGAGGTCACAGTAACGTTAATCTCCGGATGCGTTATCAGCATATGGGTGTTTACCGGGAAGCTATAACCTAACCCACCACCCGCCAGCGCAATCACCGTCGTTGTAAGGGTATATCCGCCTTTCAGCTCCAGCGTCACCACATCGCCTGCTTTCGCGTCAATACCGGTCACTGTTCCGGTGATATGCGTAACGCCGCCGTTTTCTGAAAACTCTTTAATATTGATAATGTCATCGACGGCTACTTGATCAATATGCACCTGGTTTTCAGCGTAATTGTCGATATGCACGGTGTGGGTGCTGACCGCCACCGCCACGTTACCCGCCGCATCCTGTGAGACTACGCTGGCGTGCACATCAACATCTTTCAGCACCATGCCGCTGTTGTCCGCAAAGGCGGCGGAGTCCACCGCGATGCTGTAGCCCAGGCTGCCGTTGCCCAGGTCGATCACCCGCCCGTGGTAGTCGTGCCCGTTGATGACCAGATCCACCCGGTCGCCCGCCCGGGCATCTTCCCCGCTGACGGTACCGGTAATGGTCCGTGTTTTCGCCGATAGCTCATTAAAATTCAGCGTATTATCGACCGTCACATCATCAATGCTGATGGCGTTGTGCGCCTCGGTGTCCAGCACCACGGTACGGTGATCCAGTGCGGTCACTTCATTCCCCGCCTTGTCGTGGCTGACCACCGTCACCACCACCCCGTTACGGCCTTCCTTCAGCGTGCCCGTCGGGACCGCCACCTCGTAGCGCAGATGGCCGTTGTCATTCACCACTGTGCCGGTAAACGTCTGTCCCTGCACGCTGACGGTCACCACATCGCCCGCCCTGGCGTCCGGTCCGTCCACCTTGCCACTGATCATTGTTGGCATACGATTTTCTGTGCTGTTGACCACGTCATCCGTGGCCACCGGGCGGATATCCACTCCGTTTTCAGCGTAGTTGTCGATATGCACAGTGTGGGTGCTGACCGCCACCGCCACGTTACCCGCCGCATCCTGTGAGACTACGCTGGCGTGCACATCAACATCTTTCAGCACCTTGCCGCTGTTGTCCGCAAAGGCAGCGGAGTCCACCGCGATGCTGTAGCCCAGGCTTCCGTTGCCCAGATCGATCACCCGCCCGTGGTAGTCGTGCCCGTTGATAACCAGATCCACCCGGTCGCCCGCCCGGGCATCTTCCCCGCTGACGGTACCGGTAA
This sequence comes from Citrobacter sp. KH_055_1, assembly GCF_057838705.1. Classification (NCBI taxonomy): domain Bacteria; kingdom Pseudomonadati; phylum Pseudomonadota; class Gammaproteobacteria; order Enterobacterales; family Enterobacteriaceae; genus Citrobacter; species Citrobacter sp. KH_055_1. The sequence continues at coordinate 955,534 of NZ_CM174473.1, read as the reverse complement.
TGGTCCGTGTTTTCGCCGATAGCTCATTAAAATTCAGCGTATTATCGACCGTCACATCATCAATGCTGATGGCGTTGTGTGCCTCGGTGTCCAGCACCACGGTGCGGTGATCCAGCGCGGTGACCTCATTCCCAGCCTTGTCGTGGCTGACCACCGTCACCACCACCCCGTTACGGCCTTCCTTCAGCGTGCCCGTCGGGACCGCCACCTCGTAGCGCAGATGGCCGTTGTCATTCACCACTGTGCCGGTAAACGTCTTTCCCTGCACGCTGACGGTCACCACATCGCCCGCCCTGGCGTCCGGTCCGTCCACCTTGCCACTGATCATTGTTGGCATACGATTTTCTGTGCTGTTGACCACGTCATCCGTGGCCACCGGGCGGATATCCACTCCGTTTTCAGCGTAGTTGTCGATATGCACGGTGTGGGTGCTGACCGCCACCGCCACGTTACCCGCCGCATCCTGTGAGACTACGCTGGCGTGCACATCAACATCTTTCAGCACCTTGCCGCTGTTGTCCGCAAAGGCGGCGGAGTCCACCGCAATGCGGTAGCCCAGGCTGCCGTTGCCCAGATCGATCACCCGCCCGTGGTAGTCGTGCCCGTTGATGACCAGATCCACCCGGTCGCCCGCCCGGGCATCTTCCCCGCTGACGGTACCGGTAATGGTCCGCGTTTTCGCCGATAGCTCATTAAAATTCAGCGTATTATCGACCGTCACATCATCAATACTGATGGCGTTGTGCGCCTCAGTGTCCAGTACCACGGTACGGTGATCCAGTGCGGTCACTTCATTCCCCGCCTTGTCGTGGCTGACCACCGTCACCACCACCCCGTTACGGCCTTCCTTCAGCGTGCCCGTCGGGACCGCCACCTCGTAGCGCAGATGGCCGTTGTCATTCACCACTGTGCCGGTAAACGTCTGTCCCTGCACGCTGACGGTCACCACATCGCCCGCCCTGGCATCCGGTCCGTCCACCTTGCCACTGATCATTGTCGGCATACGATTTTCTGTGCTGTTGACCACGTCATCCGTGGCCACCGGGCGGATATCCACTCCGTTTTCAGCGTAGTTGTCGATATGCACGGTGTGGGTGCTGACCGCCACCGCCACGTTACCCGCCGCATCCTGTGAGACTACGCTGGCGTGCACATCAACATCTTTCAGCACCTTGCCGCTGTTGTCCGCAAAGGCGGCGGAGTCCACCGCGATGCTGTAGCCCAGGCTGCCGTTGCCCAGGTCGATCACCCGCCCGTGGTAATCGTGCCCGTTGATGACCAGATCCACCCGGTCGCCCGCCCGGGCATCTTCCCCGCTGACGGTACCGGTAATGGTCCGTGTTTTCGCCGATAGCTCATTAAAATTCAGCGTATTATCGACCGTCACATCATCAATGGTCAGGGCGTTATGTGCCTGGGTATCCAGCGTCACCGTGGTGTTCTGCACCGCCACCGCGGTGTTGCCTGCCGTATCCACGCCGGTGACGGTGACCTGCACGTCGTTGCGGCCTTCGTGGAGGGCGGAGGTCGGCACCGCCACGTTATAGCGCAGCGCCCCGTGTTCGTCGGTGATCACCACGCCATTGAAGGTCTGGCCGTTCACCTGCACCGCCACCGGGTCACCCGGCTGCGCGTCCCCGGTCACTGCACCAGAAATCAGCGTCGGCATACGGGACTCGCTGCGGTTGACGGTATTGTCATCTGCCACGGTGTCGATGCTGATGGCATCCGCCGCCACGGTATCCAGCGTCACCGTGGTGTTCTGCACCGCCACCGCGGTGTTGCCTGCCGTATCCACACCGGTGACGGTGACCTGCACGTCGTTGCGGCCTTCGTGGAGGGCGGAGGTCGGCACCGCCACGTGATAGCGCAGCGCCCCGTGTTCGTCGGTGACCACCACGCCGTTGAAGGTCTGGCCGTTCACCTGCACCGCCACCGGATCACCCGGCTGCGCGTCCCCGGTCACTGCGCCAGAAATCAGCGTCGGCATACGGGACTCACTGCGGTTGACAGTGTTGTCATCTGCCACGGTGTCGATGCTGATGGCGTTCGCCGCCACGGTGTCCAGCACCACGTTTTTGTGTGTGACGGCAGTCGCTTCGTTACCCACATCATCATGGCTAACCACCTTCACCTGCACATCATTGACGCCTTCTTTAAGCGTTCCCCTTGGCACCTCAATTTCGTACCGGAGTTGACCATGATCGTCGAAAACCGTGCCGTGGAATTCTTTTCCCTGAACAGTCAACGTCACCGGATCGCCCGCTTTGGCATCGCCACTGGCGACGCCGGTAATCAGCGTTGGCATGCGGTTTTCACTGGCGTTAACAACATCATCATTCGCCACTGTCTCGATGGTCACAGCATTCTGTGCCAGCAGATCGCTCTCGACATGATGCTCCGTAGAAACTGTCGTGGTATTCCCGGCATCATCGGTTGACGTTAGCGTGGCGTGGAAAGTTGGGTCATTCAGCAACCCGTGAGTTAATACCGGGATGTTATACGTCAGCGGGCCATTGCCAGGATCGGTCACAATGCCGGTATATTCTTTGCCATCGACCAGTAAGGTCACGATATCGCCAGGTTTGGCGTCGCCGCCTACATGCCCATGGATGATGGTTTGCGTATGGAGAGATTCTTCGTAGTTAATCAGGTTGTCTGGCGTGACGTTATCTACCGTAATATCGATGCGCGGGCCGGTGATATCAATCAGCGCATTGTCGAAAGTTTGTGCCGTTCGACCCGACACATCGGTGGCCGTTGCCACCACGGTGACGTTCCCTGGCTGTAAACCACCCAGATCGGTATCGATAAACCAGTGACCGTTCCTCACAGGGACATCGACGGTGAATGTGTTTTTTTGGCTATCGGTGAAGGTCAGCGTGACGTGGTTCTGGTTACTGGTGCCGCTTAAATGCGTCCGGTGGAATTCATTCTTGTTAATGTAGCCGTCGTTGCCTGCAAACTCCGCAATAGTCACTTCTGGTGGGAAAAGACTGGCAGACCCGGACAGGATCCCCGCCACCGGCAGGTTGATATCGCCGTTTGGGCTACCCAGTCCCTTGGTGCCAAAACCCGCAGTAGGATCAACCACCTGCCCGGTCAGTTCAAGCTGAACCCGCGTGTGACCGCCACCGCCACCTTCCATCGGCACCGGTTCGTCGTTGCCCGCTGCGGTCGCGTCAAGTATCTGCGTCGGATCCGCACCATCGGCGATGGCTTTTTGTACGGCGGCAATATCCTGGGCATCATGATTCGGATTATGGCTTACCTGTATCCCGTGCTCTCCCCAGTGGCTATTACGCCCAATATCTACCGTCTGCCCGTTAGGTAGAGAGATACTGACCGCGCCGCTGGCACCGGTCACAATTTCTTCACCGAGAGAGATCCTGTCGCCTTCATGAACAAGTCGTTGTGTGCCATTGGCTTCAACAACATAGACCTGTCCAATAATTGCTTTGATCACACCGAGTAATTTGCTCACCGTAACCTCACTTAAATACCATCATTATTTTTATAAACTCGTTAATATATTAACGAACAAAAAACACATTCTTTTAATGTAAACATTAATATTCAATGTGGAAAAAAACACATTTTTTAGAATGCATATACATGAGACTTGACTGGCAAATGAATATAATAAAAAATAACCAAAAATAAAACACGATGTGACAAAACATATCTCTGAATAGCTGATTGCAAGCGTCAATTAAGATAATTCATATTTGTTAATTAATATAACGTGTTTGTGAAAATGGATGATGGCGACGACAACTGGATGTCATAACCGTGTGATATAAGGCATTCCTGTCATGAAGAAGTTTTTCGTTTTTCTGCTTTCATGGTTTTCAATAAATTCCGTGTATGCAGAAGACTTACACAATACCGTTAAAGACGCATTAGCTAATCACCCTGAAGTTAATGCGGCTATAAATAGTCGCTATTCAGCAGAAAAAGAACTCCGTGCGGCACAAGGTGGATATTTACCCGCATTGAATTTAAATGCCGAAACCGGGCGTAAAAATATTGATGATGCGACCACCCGTGCCGCAGGCAGCACAAACGGGCTGACTCAATCCCCCAATGGCGCGACGCTCAGCCTGGAGCAAAATGTGTTTAATGGTTTTGCCACCCATAGCGACGTTGCACGACAAAAAGCGACCGTTGATTCACGGGCATTTGGCGTGATGAACACCAGCGAAAGCACCGCTTACACGGTAATTCAGGCCTATTTTGATGTGCTGCAGCGCGAGGAGTTTGTTCGCCTGGCAGAAGATGATCTCGCTAACCACGAGCGCATTTACGACCAGATAAAACTGCGTACCGATCAGGGCGTGGGCCGCTCCGGCGACTTTATGCAAGCGGAAGCTCGTCTGGCGCAGGCACGGAACAATTTGCTCACCGAGCAAACCAACCTGGAAGACGCGAAGACCACGTTTGTCAGTGTAAGCGGTCAAGATCCTGAAGGATTAAGCCTGCCGGAAAGCATTGACGCGCAGCTCCCGACCTCACTTGCCGACGCCAAAAGCCGGATGGAAAACAACAACCCGTTACTGAAGTCTGCCAACGCCGACATCGAAGCCGCACATCAGCAGTATGAAGCGTCAAAATCGACCTTCTACCCACGTGTCGACGTTGAGCTGTCTCGGGGTATCAGCAATAACACCGATACCACCCGCGCGCACACTGAAGAGTGGGAAGCGATGGTAAAGCTGCATTACAACCTGTACCAGGGCGGCAGCGACAAAGCCAACATGGAATCTCGCGCCTACCTGCATAAACAGGCTCAGGATGTGCGCAATAACACCCTGCGCCAGTTGAATCAGGAGCTGCGCCTGGCGTGGACTGCATTACAAAATGCGCGCGCTCAGCTGCCGTCGGCGGAAGAATATGCCGACCGAAGCGTGAAAGTTCGCACCGCCTATCAGGACCAATTTAGTCTGGGTGAACGTACGCTGCTGGATTTACTCGACAGTGAAAATGAAGTGTTCTCCTCTAAACGTCGTCTGGTTGAATTACGTTACCTGGCCATGACCAGCGGGTATCGAATTAGCGAACGCACCGGTGAATTAATGAGTATTCTAAAAATCGCACCGCCGCCATCGGGGCAACCTGTAGATACCGCAGCAGGAAATAACCTGCCGGAACTTCATTAATCATTATTTATACAAATAAACATCTGAGCTGCACACTTATTATTAGCATGCTATTTTTAAGTCGTGCAGTCAGAAATGGTTGCTAAAATGAGTGCACAAGCTGAATTATTAAATGAAGTCCCGGAGAATTCTGATAGCACAAATTCTCAATATCATGATCCCCGTAGCTATAATGACGACCCTTTATTAGATAGCTTACTCATTCTGTGTTCTTTGCACGGTAAACCCGCCAGTCGAGCAACATTAAGCAGCGGCCTGCCATTAGAAAACGATCGGCTCACACTGAATATATTTCCCCGTGCCGCTGCACGCGCCGGTTTAAAAGCCCGGGTGGTGACGCGCGCGCTCGATAAAATCCCCGCCATGTCCCTGCCCGCCGTTCTGTTACTGCGCTCCGGGGGAACCGGGGTGTTACTGGGCTGGAATGATGACGGTAGCGCCCGCTTTATGCCCAGCGAAAGCGAAGGAGGCGAAATCACCGTCGATGCCACCACGCTTGCGCAGAACTATGCCGGCAAGGTAATTTTTGCTCACCCGCGCCACGAATTCGATTTGCAGGCAGAAGCATTTTTACCGCGTACTAAATCCTGGTTTAAAGATACGCTCAAGCTATCGCGCTTTCTGTATATGGATGCCGTGCTGGCCAGTCTGCTGATCAACCTGATTGCGCTCGGCACGCCGCTGTTTACCATGAACGTCTACGACCGCGTGGTGCCGAATCAGGCGACGGTAACTCTGTGGGTGCTGGCGGTCGGTATCTGCCTGGCTTTTGTCTTTGATCTGATCTTAAAAATGCTGCGCAGCATCTGCCTGGATATTGCTGGCAAAAAAAGCGATCTCATTATCTCCTCGACCCTGTTTGAACGCATTATCGGTATGGAGATGAAGGAGCGCCCTGCGCGCGTGGGCAGCTTCGCGCAAAACATCCACGAGTTTCAGTCGCTGCGCGATTTTCTCTCCTCGCTCACCCTGACCACCATTATTGACCTGCCCTTTACCCTGCTGCTGCTGGTTGTCATCGGCATTATCGGCGGGGCGCTGGCGTGGATCCCGGTCCTCACGCTGCCGGTTGCGCTGCTGTGCAGCTGGGCATTGCAAAAACCGGTTAACGCCGCGGTGGAAAAAACCATGAGCCTGGCCAGCGAACGCCAGGCGCTGCTGATTGAAACATTAAGCAGCCTGGATGCCATCAAAGTGAATAATGCTCAGAGCGAGCGCCAGTATCTGTGGGAGCAAACGCTGGGTAGCCTGAGTCGTCTGGAACTGCGTGTGAAAACCTTGTCCAGCCTGGCCAGCAACCTGACCGGCTGGTTCCAGCAGATCTCTGGCGTGGTAATGATCATCGTCGGCGTATACATGATAATCGGCGGCAAGCTGAGTATGGGCGGCCTGATCGCCTGCTACATGCTCAACGGTCGCGCCTTAATGCCGCTGGGCCAGTTAACTGGCCTGATTGCCCGCTATCAACAGGCGAAGCTGACCATCAAAAGTACTGAGAAAATGATGTCGCTGGCGCAGGAACGCCGGGCGGATGAAACGCCGCTCAAACGTGAACAACTGCAGGGCAGCATAGAATTTCGCGATGTGGACTTCAGCTACCCGGAACAAAAAAGCCTGTCGCTCAACAAGATCAACCTGACCATTTCGCCCGGTGAGCGTGTAGGCATTATCGGTCGTAGCGGCTCCGGTAAAAGCTCACTGAGTAAATTGATCGTTAATTTGTACCCGCCCAGCGCCGGTAACATCCTGATCGACGGTGTCGATGCGCGCCAGCTGGACGTCAACGATCTGCGCCACAGCATCGGCTACGTCCCGCAGGACATCCAGTTATTCAGCGGAACGCTGCGCGACAACTTGCTTTGCGGCGCGCGCTATGTCGATGACGAAACTATGCTGCGCGCGGCAGAACTTGCGGGAGTGAACGACTTCGCCCGCCTGCACCCTGACGGCTATAACCTGCAGGTCGGCGAGCGTGGCTCGCGGCTTTCTGGCGGGCAACGCCAGGCCGTCGCGCTCGCACGTGCGTTATTACTCGATCCCCCTTTGCTGCTGCTGGATGAACCCACCAGTTCGATGGACAACACCAGCGAAGAGCAGATCAAACACGCGCTGGCCCCCTGCATTGCAGGTAAAACGCTATTACTGGTTACTCATCGCGCCTCAATGTTGTCGCTGGTTGACCGCCTGATTATTGTTGATAAAGGACGCATCATTGCCGACGGCCCGAAAGCGGTCGTGATGGATGCGTTAAAAAAGGGGCAGATAAATGCGTCTCGCTGATTTCCTGGCTCGCGCCCGCCGCTCTGTACAGCCCTACTTTCGTGCCCGCGATGAAAATCAAACTGACAGTATCAATGACGTCAGCCACGCCATTATTGATGACGCCCCGAGGGTGATTCGCCTGACGCTGTGGGTGATTCTGGCGTTGGTGCTGCTGGCCTTCGTGTGGGCGGGCTTTGCCAGCATTGACGAAGTGACGCGCGGCGAAGGTAAAGCGATCCCCTCGTCAAAACTGCAAAAGATACAGAACCTGGAAGGCGGGATTGTTACCGAGCTGTACGTGCATGAAGGACAAATCGTTAACGCCGGTACGCCACTGTTGCATCTCGACGATACCCGTTTTGCCTCTAACGTCGGTGAAACAGAAGCCGATAAACTCGGCCTGCGGGCGAAGGTGGAACGCCTGACGGCAGAGGTTGAAAACCGGGACTTTGTTATCTCAGAAGAGATAGCCAGCAAAGCACCGGACGTCGCCCGCGGAGAAACAGAACTGTACAACAGCCGTCGCGCGCAATTTCACAACGAAATCTCCGGACTTGAAGAGCAGTTGGTACAGAAGAAACAGGAACTGCGCGATGTTGAATCAAAAGAAGATCAGTTTAAGCGCAGTCTCGGGTTAATTCGCCAGGAAATCAAAATGTCCGAGCCACTGCTTGCCTCCGGGGCGATCTCGAAAGTCGAGCTGCTGCGTCTGCGCCGTACTGAAGTAGAAACCGCCGGGCAGTTAAATTCTATCAGCCTGACGTTGCCTAAAGTCGCTTCAGAAATAAAAGAGATTGAGAACAAAATTGGCGAAAGTCGCGGTCGCTTTCAAAGCGATGCGCTGGCCCAGTTAAACGAAGCCCGTACCAATCTGAGTAAGGCGCAGGCCAGCGTCAAAGCACTGGAAGACCGCGTGAATCGTACTATGGTCACCTCGCCGGTCCGCGGTATCGTCCAGCAGGTCATGGTGAATACCATCGGTGGGGTGATTCAACCCGGTAGCGATCTGGTGGAGATCGTCCCACTTGATGACAAGCTGTTGGTTGAAGCCAAAATACAACCGCGCGATATTGCCTTCCTTCATCCGGGCCAGCACGCGATGGTGAAATTTACCGCCTACGACTACACCATCTATGGTGGCCTTCAAGGTGAAGTGGTACAGATAAGCCCGGATACGGTTACGGATAAACAGGGGCGGAGTTTCTATATTGTCCGTTTGCAAACGGATAAAAACTATCTGGGGACGAAAGAGCACCCGATGTTGATTATTCCCGGTATGGTGGCCAGCGTCGATATTCTCACCGGTAAGAAGACGATTCTTAGCTATCTACTCAAACCGATTATCCGCGCACGTGCGGAAGCACTGAGAGAACGTTAATGGCTCTGCGCCCCCAGTCATAGCCCTGGGGGCGTACGCGGTTATGATGGGATATAAGAAGTGAGCTTTCCGCGATTCAGGCTAATTTTTCCATCGCTAACCAGTTCCTGTAATACCTTGTGGATGGCACTGCGCGAGATATGGTTACGCGCCAGAATAAAGGTATACACCGACGTTTTTTCGCGCACCTCAGGTGCCATCGCCCAAATATACTTCACATGTTCAATAATCAGCTCGCGAATAGTACGGTGCGATTGCAGGGTCTCGCGCTGAAAATAGCGTTGCAGATGGTGCGTTAAGATATCAAACGCCTGCTTCCATAAATTTTTAGCGGTGAACAGGAGATCGGCATTCTGCACGCTCATTGCCCACATTTCACAATCGGTGTCACAGCGTAAATAATGTCCTGCCACTTCGGTGCGCATTTGCGGTAGCCCGAGAATAGCGGGTGCTGAAATACTGACCGTGACCAGGTCATTTTCTACACGATAAACAGAGACCGTCCCTTTCTCCAGAAATAAGATATGTCCATCGACCTTCAGGTCAATACGCTGGCGTTTTTTCCGTAAGGAGAGCCAGGCGTTATCTGATTTCTTAATTTCATCACCAATAAGTACTACCGACTTCTCTATTTCATTCTGGAACATGGATATCTCTGCTACAAATTTATGCCTGACAAAAAAACAGAAACAAAAATAAATGCCAGCTTAATAACATGCTGACATTTATTTCCGTTTATATTTTTATGTTAATCCGGATGCTACGCACTACAGGTACGACAAACATCGCAACCATCATGGTTTCACCACCCGCATTCCCAGGTGCTTTGGCGCGTTTTCGGTGTGAACCGTGTTCTCGCGTGGTGATGCCGAACAGTATATTGCGCAGTCCAAAGAGAATTAATGCTTATCGCCTTTGTCATCATTATTTCTTCTTTCTCTTCTTTTCGCAATAGCCAGAAAGATACAATTATTTGATTCCTATATGTTTTATTTTCATTAACAAACCATTACTGTTGTTGTGCTATGATACTAAATTGCAACATTTCGCGGTTCTGGCTGCAGAATCTGACAGACATTGGTGGTCCTGATGGCCGGGATGTTTTTAATGCCACCCCACCAATGAAAGCATCATCAAGAGTAGAGACATCATGTCTGAGACTGGTAACATCAGTTATCTGATTGAAAGAAAAATCATCTTTACACCAGCGACTCAATGCCTGGCGAGAGTGGATCAACCCGAGCTACAGATAAAGCTCAAGCACTCAGCATCATTATGTCTTTTATTACTCATCCAAAATCACGGAAAAGTGGTTTCGCAAAACGAACTACTGGAATTTGGCTGGGGTGAAAACCATCGTCAGGCAAGCTTCAATGCTTTTTATCAGAGTATTCTCTCGCTGCGTAAAAGTTTACTTCAGTTAGAACTGGAAGCATCCTTTATCACAACCATTACCCGTAAAGGGCTGATCATCCAGGACACATTTAGCATTGAGGAAATTGACACGCCGGAGAATTGCCCTGCGGCAATAGAAGAAGATTGGCCGCCCAATACCGACCTCACTGAGTTTTCAGATAATACCGCACATAAAACACGGATAACCAGGACAGAATCTGTACTGGTCTTACTGACTATTATCATCTGCGGTCTGATACTGTATCCGTGGAACACCCGTGATAATTATTTTTCCGGTTATATTGCCACCCAAAATACCCACTCAAACTGTAAGTATTATTTTAATAACGATGCCAGCGATTTCTCCCGACACACTGCTTTTATCGATAAGAACCCAGGGTTGTGCCAGGACAATAAATTTATCTATATAACGACGTATCCTGAGTCCAAAAAACTGTCAGTGATCCAGTGTCGCTCCCCTATAAACGGAGAGCAGAAGAAGAATACCTGTCAGTCGGTCTATTACCCACGGTACGATAGCTAATGAACTTACCTTCCCGCGCGCCCAAAATCAGAACACAAACAGGTATTATCCTGCTGCTTTGTCTTGTGGTTATCAGTATTGTGAGTTTTTGGCAGCAGGGTAAAAATCATAGCCATCTACATAATCTAGCCTGTCGTGCTACGATCGAGATCGTACGCGATACTGCCTCGTTTCGCGGGATCATCGATATCAAAAGTGGGGACAGTAAAGGTATTGTGAATATTGATGGCATCATCAAAGATGCAAACAACAGCGAGCAAACCGTGCAACGCATGGTGTTGTTTACCCACTCCAGCTATGGCTCAAGCCCGGTATGGGTATCGCAGAACATCCATATATCAAATCGTGAAACCGCCCCTGTCAGTATCATCCAGCAACTCCTGCCCGATTTCTTCCTGACCAATACCAGCGTCTCTAATGTCGATCTTTTCTCGCTGAATAAAGAAACCTACCTGATCACTAAAGAAGGCATCCCCTACCTGTACTGTCAGAATTATGACTTGCCCGAGAGTGAATAGTGACACCGTATTTTTGCGCCAAAGTGACGGGTGAATGTCTGGGGTAGTCGGTGATAAGATACTCTATTGTGGCTGAACTGAGGCTTGCCGTTGCAGCCCTTCAGGCTGCTTTCGATAGTGAAATTTATGGGTTTATGTGAGTCTACAGGGGGTTCACATGAGACTGCCCGAGTACCTAAAAATATTAAAAAACGAGCATAATCAATATGAAAGAGTCACTTGATACGGACTTCACCAACCACACCCCCATGATGCAGCAGTATCTTAAGCTGAAGGCTCAGCACCCGGAGATCCTGCTGTTTTACCGCATGGGCGACTTTTACGAACTGTTTTATGACGATGCCAAACGTGCGTCGCAGCTGTTGGATATCTCGCTGACCAAGCGCGGCGCATCCGCGGGCGAACCGATCCCGATGGCGGGCATTCCCCACCACGCGGTAGAAAACTACCTCGCAAAACTGGTGAATCAGGGGGAGTCGGTTGCCATTTGCGAACAAATTGGCGACCCTGCCACCAGCAAAGGTCCGGTTGAGCGCAAAGTTGTCCGCATCGTCACGCCCGGTACCATCAGCGATGAAGCGTTGTTGCAGGAGCGTCAGGACAACCTGCTGGCCGCCATCTGGCAGGACAGCAAAGGCTACGGCTATGCCACGCTAGACATCAGTTCCGGGCGCTTTCGCGTCAGTGAACCCGCCGACCGTGAGACCATGGCGGCAGAATTACAGCGCACTAACCCGGCAGAACTGCTGTATGCCGAAGATTTCGCCGAGACCTCGCTGATCGAAGGCCGTCGCGGACTGCGTCGCCGTCCGCTGTGGGAATTTGAAATTGATACCGCCCGCCAGCAGCTTAACTTACAGTTTGGCACGCGGGACCTGATTGGCTTTGGTGTCGAAAACGCACCGCGCGGATTATGTGCCGCAGGCTGTCTGCTGCAATATGCGAAAGATACCCAGCGCACCTCGCTGCCGCATATTCGTTCCATCACCATGGAGCGCCAGCAGGACAGCATCATTATGGATGCCGCCACACGCCGGAATCTGGAGATTACCCAGAATCTGGCCGGCGGTATCGAAAATACGCTGGCCTCGGTGCTCGACTGCACCGTCACCCCGATGGGCAGCCGTATGCTTAAGCGCTGGCTGCATATGCCGGTTCGCGACACCAAAATCCTCACCGAACGTCAGCAGACGATCGGCGCCCTGCAGGATGTCACCAGCGAATTACAGCCGGTTCTGCGTCAGGTCGGCGATCTGGAGCGTATTCTGGCTCGCCTGGCACTGCGTACCGCGCGTCCACGCGATCTGGCCCGTATGCGCCACGCCTTTCAGCAATTACCTGAACTGCATGCACAGCTGGAAGGTGTCGACAGCGCGCCGGTACAGATGCTGCGCGAGAAAATGGGCGAGTTCAGCGAACTGCGTGAACTGCTGGAACGCGCCGTCGTTGAAGCCCCGCCGGTACTGGTACGCGACGGTGGCGTCATTGCGCCAGGCTATAACGATGAACTGGACGAGTGGCGGGCGCTGGCCGATGGCGCGACCGACTATCTTGACCGACTGGAGATCCGCGAGCGTGAACGCACCGGGCTGGACACGCTTAAGGTTGGATTTAACGGTGTACACGGTTACTACATTCAGATCAGCCGCGGTCAAAGCCATCTGGCGCCCATTAACTACGTGCGCCGCCAGACGCTAAAAAATGCCGAACGCTACATCATTCCTGAACTCAAAGAGTACGAAGACAAAGTCCTGACCTCGAAGGGTAAAGCGTTGGCGCTGGAAAAACAGCTGTACGACGAACTCTTCGACATGCTGTTACCACACCTGGCGGATTTACAGCAGAGCGCCAGTGCGCTGGCCGAGCTCGACGTGCTGGTCAATCTGGCAGAACGGGCTTATACCCTGAATTACACCTGCCCGACCTTCACCGACAAACCCGGCATTCGTATTACCGAAGGCCGTCATCCGGTGGTTGAACAGGTGCTGACCGAACCGTTTATTGCCAACCCGCTGAATCTTTCACCTCAGCGCCGGATGTTGATCATCACCGGGCCGAATATGGGCGGTAAAAGTACCTATATGCGCCAGACCGCACTGATCGCCCTGCTGGCCTACATCGGCAGCTATGTTCCGGCGCAAAAGGTTGAGATAGGTCCGATCGATCGCATCTTTACCCGCGTGGGCGCAGCGGATGACCTGGCGTCCGGTCGTTCGACCTTTATGGTTGAGATGACCGAAACCGCCAATATTTTGCATAACGCCACCGAGAACAGCCTGGTGTTGATGGATGAGATTGGGCGCGGCACCTCCACCTATGACGGTCTGTCGCTGGCATGGGCGTGCGCAGAAAATCTTGCCAATAAAATCAAGGCATTGACGCTGTTCGCAACCCACTACTTTGAACTGACTCAGTTAGCAGAGAAGATGGAAGGCGTTGCCAATGTGCATTTGGACGCATTAGAGCACGGCGATACGATTGCCTTTATGCATAGTGTGCAGGATGGTGCGGCAAGCAAAAGCTATGGTCTGGCCGTCGCTGCGCTGGCCGGTGTGCCGAAAGACGTCATCAAACGTGCGCGGCAAAAACTGCGCGAACTGGAAAGCATTACGCCAAATGCCGCCGCAACCCAGGTAGACGGGACGCAAATGTCGCTACTTTCAGTACCGGAAGAAACGTCTCCCGCTGTAGAAGCGCTGGAAAATCTCGACCCGGATTCCCTGACGCCGCGTCAGGCGCTGGAATGGATTTATCGGTTGAAAAGCCTGGTGTAACACTCGTTGTGCCCGATGTCGCTGCGCTCATCGGGCCTACAAAATACCGCTATATGCAAGCCGGGCATGGCAAAGCCACGCCCGGGATTTTGATTAGCGCTTACCTTCCGCCAGCAGCGGCGGGATGCTCGGCACCATTGGCGCGTCATCGATATCTTTTTGCGTCATGCGAAACGCCTGCGGGTAATGTTCGCGACTGGTACGGCGTAGCGGCTCGGTATCACGCCAGGTGTAAAGGCAGTGCTGGCACTGGTATACCGTCCAGACGCCTTTCACCGGCGAGGTTGCCATCACTTCAATATGTTCATCAGCACAACGTGGACAAATCATCTGCTACTCCTTATTTACGGTTGGCCAGCATGGCGGTCAGCTTTTCAGCCCAGGCTTTGGTTTCCGGTAAATCGCATACCGGTTGGCTGTAGTGACCACGGTTATCCGGTGCAACCGGGGTAGTGGCATCAATGATCAGCTTATCGGTAATCCCTGCCGGGCTGGAACCCGGATCCAACTCCAGCACCGACATGTTCGGTAACTGCACCAGATCGCCTGCCGGGTTGACCTTCGACGACAGCGCCCACATCACCTGCGGCAGGTTGAACGGGTCAACGTCCTCATCCACCATAATCACCATCTTCACGTAGCCCAGACCGTGCGGGGTGGTCATCGCCCGCAGGCCGACCGCCCGGGCAAAGCCGCCATAGCGTTTTTTAGTCGAGATAATCGCCAGCAGACCGTGGGTGTACATGGCATTCACCGCCTGTACCTCCGGGAATTCCGCTTTCAGTTGCTGATACAACGGCACACAGGTCGCAGGCCCCATCAGGTAGTCGATTTCGGTCCACGGCATACCCAAATACAGCGATTCAAAAATCGGTTTGGTGCGATAAGAGACTTTATCAATACGCACCACCGTCATATTGCGCCCCCCGGAATAGTGACCGGTAAACTCACCAAACGGGCCTTCGATTTCACGTTTGCGGCTTTCGATAACACCTTCGAGGATCACCTCAGAACCCCACGGCACGTCAAAACCGGTGAGCGGCGCGGTGGCGATCGGGTATGGGCTTTCACGCAGCGCACCCGCCATCTCATATTCAGACTGATCGTACTTCAGCGGCGTAGCGCCCATTAGGGTAATGATCGGATCATTACCCAGGGTGATGGCAATCGGCAGATCTTCACCGCGTTCTTCGGCTTTATGCAGATGCAGCGCGATGTCATGCATCGGAACCGGCTGTAGGCCAAGCTTACGTTTGCCCTTCACTTCCATGCGGTAGATGCCGACGTTTTGCTTGCCGAAGTTATCCGGATCCAGCGGATCGCGCGACACCACGCAGGCTTTGTCGAGATAGAAGCCCCCGTCGCCGTCGTTCAAACGAAACAACGGCAGAATGTCGAACAGATTAATGTCTTCGCCGTCGACAGTATTCTCAGCCCATGCCGGGTTCGCACGGCGCTCCGGGGCAATCGGAAATTTATCCCAGCGTCGGATAAACTCATCAATCTGTTTTCTGACCGGCGTATTGATCGGCAGCCCCATCGAAATGGCATGGTTTTGCCATGAGCCGATGGTGTTCATCGCCACACGGGCGTCGGTAAAGCCACGAATATTGTCAAACCACAGCGCCGGTGCGCCGTCGCCGATACGCCCGGTCGCATTAGCGGCCGCGGCCAGATCCGGCTCAGCGTTCACCTCTTCGCTGATTTTCAGCAATTGCCCCTGGTCGTCCAGCGCCTGCAAGAAACCGCGCAAATCATCAAATGCCATTATTCATTCTCCTGTGAAAAATTCTGCGCCGGTCGTAAACCCTGCCAGCGACGGGCGTTCGGATGTTCCAGACCAAACTGATCGAGGACGCGCGCCACAATGTGCTGCGTGATGTCGTCGATCGTTTGGGGATGGTTATAAAACGCGGGCATCGGCGGCACCATCGCGACGCCCATGCGGGAAAGTGCGAGCATATTCTCCAGATGGAGGGTACTCAGCGGCATTTCACGCGGCACCAGCACCAGTTTGCGACCTTCCTTCAGCACCACGTCGGCAGCACGGCCCACCAGCCCTTCGGCATAGCCTGCGCGAATTCCGGCCAGCGTTTTCATGCTGCAGGGGATAATAATCATGCCGTTGGTGTGAAATGAGCCGGAAGAGATCGTCGCCGCCTGGTCCGCCGGGTTGTGGCAATAATCCGCCAGCGCAGACACCTCGCGGACGCTATAAGGCGTTTCCAGTTCAATCGTGGTTTTCGCCCACTTCGACAGCACCAGATGTGTTTCCACCTCCGGCATTTCCCGCAGCGCCTGTAGCAGCGACACACCAAGCGGTGCTCCCGTTGCACCGGTCATCCCTACGATCAGTCTCATTCAGCCCCTCAATATTTGTTCGTGTACGAACATTTTAGCTAAAATACGCTCTCGATACATTTCAGGCAAGGGTGACTCGCACAGATAGCTAAAGAAACGATCGTTAAAAAATGGCGCATTACCCGCTATGATAGAAGCCGACCGCGATCCCGGAGTCCCTATGCCGTTACGAAATAAAGCCTTTCACCTGTTACGTCAGCTTTTTCAGCAGCATACGTCACGCTGGCAACACGAATTACCGGAGCTCACCAAGCCGCAGTACGCAGTGATGCGCGCTATTGCCGAGCATCCCGGCATTGAACAGGTTGCTCTCACCGAAGCCGCGGTCTGCACCAAGGCCACGCTTGCCGAGCTGCTGAGCCGTATGGAAAAGCGTGAGCTGGTCAGGCGTGAACACTTCCCGGCGGATAAGCGTCGTCGGTTTGTCTATTTGACTGAGCAAGGTGAGGCACTACTGGCAAGCGCAGCGCCGCTGGGCGATAGCGTTGATGATGAGTTTCTGGGCAGGTTGAGCGAGGAAGAGCGTGAACAGTTCACGCAACTGGTACGCAAGATGATGGGGTAATTCTGCCGGATGGCAATAAACCAAGAAAAAGGCCAGCCTCACTGAGACTGGCCTTTCTTGATAGAACTGTGCTTACTCGCGGAACAGCGCTTCGATATTCAGTCCCTGTGTCTGCAGGATTTCACGCAGACGACGCAGACCTTCAACCTGAATCTGACGAACACGTTCACGAGTGAGACCAATTTCACGGCCCACATCTTCCAGTGTCGCAGCTTCATACCCTAGCAGACCGAAACGACGTGCCAGCACTTCACGCTGTTTGGCGTTCAGTTCGAACAGCCATTTGACGATGCTCTGTTTCATATCATCGTCTTGCGTGGTGTCTTCCGGACCGTTTTCCTTTTCGTCGGCCAGAATATCCAGCAACGCTTTTTCGGAATCGCCACCCAGCGGGGTGTCTACCGAGGTAATGCGCTCGTTGAGTCGGAGCATACGGCTGACGTCATCAACCGGTTTATCCAGTTGTTCAGCAATCTCTTCTGCGCTCGGTTCGTGGTCCAGTTTATGCGACAACTCACGCGCGGTACGCAGATAGACGTTCAGCTCTTTTACTATATGGATCGGCAGTCGGATCGTACGGGTTTGGTTCATAATCGCCCGTTCGATCGTCTGGCGGATCCACCAGGTTGCGTATGTTGAGAAGCGGAACCCGCGCTCCGGGTCAAACTTCTCGACGGCACGGATAAGCCCCAGATTGCCCTCTTCAATCAGATCCAGCAATGCCAGACCACGATTGCCATAACGACGGGCAATTTTAACCACCAGACGCAGGTTACTTTCAATCATGCGACGGCGAGAGGCTACATCTCCACGCAATGCGCGACGCGCGAAATACACTTCTTCTTCGGCTGTTAACAGTGGCGAATAACCAATCTCACCAAGGTAAAGCTGAGTCGCGTCCAACACACGCTGTGTGGCCCCTTGCGATAACAGCTCCTCTTCAGCCAAGTCGTTATCACTGGGTTCCTCTTCACTCAAGGCTTTTTCATCAAAAGCCTCTACTCCGTTCTCATCAAATTCCGCGTCTTCATTTAAATCATGAACTTTCAGCGTATTCTGACTCATAAAGGTGGCTCCTACCCGTGATCCCTAAACGGAACAAGCAAGTGAAAGCCTGGTTCCGCCGAATTATCGCTGCGGTAAATAGCGCAGCGGGTTTACGGATTTCCCCTTGTAACGAATTTCAAAATGCAAGCGTGTAGAGCTGGTTCCGGTGCTACCCATGGTAGCTATTTTCTGCCCCGCCTTGATTTCTTGTTGCTCCCGAACCAGCATTGTATCGTTATGGGCGTAGGCACTCAGGTAATCATCGTTGTGTTTGATGATAATAAGATTACCGTAACCGCGCAGTGCGTTACCGGCATATACGACGCGTCCATCTGCGGTCGCGACAATAGCCTGTCCCTTACTGCCTGCAATGTCGATCCCTTTATTGCCACCTTCGGTAGCCGCAAAGTTTTCAATCACTTTACCGTCAGTCGGCCAACGCCAGGTGGAGATTGGCGCACTGGTAGACGTTGAGCTTGCAGTCGATTCGGTTGCGCTAACTGCTGGTGCCGTTACTGGCGCTGTGACAACTGTCCCAGCAGGCTTGTTGTTCGGCAACATTTTGTTAGCACTTTGTTCACCTGAATCCTCAGAATACGTAATTGTTGGTTTCGAAGCAACAGCGACGGTGGAATTTTGTGCAGGGTTGGTCACAACTCCTTGCTGTGCTGCATCCGCCTGGGTGATGGCATTGCCGCCGGTAATCGGCGCACCCGATGCGTTGCCCACTTGCAGAGTTTGTCCCACATTCAGGCCATACGGGGCCGGAACGTTATTGCGTTGTGCGAGGTCACGGAAATCGTTCCCGGTTATCCAGGCAATATAGAAAAGTGTGTCACCTTTCTTAACTGTATAGGTGCTGCCGCCGGTATAGCTCCCTTTCGGAATGTTCCCATACTTACGGTTGTACACAATGCGTCCGTTTTCCGTCTGCACTGGCTGTTCAGCAACGGGCTGAATTTGTGTTGACTGCGTGGTTGGACGCTGCACCGGTTGGATCTGCGGCGTTTGCTGTGCAGTCGCCGTCGTGCCCATTTTAGGTGGAGGCGTGATTAGCATGCCAGAATTGGTGTTCGTTGGCGCACCGCCATCAACAGAGTTGACCGGCGCAGGCGGATTCGAGGTGTTAGAACAGCCTGCCAGCCATAACGAAACCAGTGACAATGCCGCCATGCGGCGAACGGTAAATTTGTGGCTTCCCGCGCTCATTTATCCCCCAGGAAAATTTGGTTAACAACCAGTGACGTAATCACCGTGCAAGGCATCGGGCTGGACACTGGAAAACGTGACCACGATACGCTTACTAATTCCAGAATATCCAGGAAAACTCCAGGTATTCAGAACCTATATCTACGCTAACTCCCCTTTAACTAAGGGTACGAAGCGTACAGCCTCCACGGTATCGATAATAAATTCGCCTCCCCGACGACGCACCCGTTTCAAATACTGGTGCTCGTCGCCCACGGGTAAGACGAGAATGCCGCCTTCATCCAACTGCGTCATTAACGCGGTAGGGATTTCCGGCGGTGCTGCTGTCACAATGATGGCGTCAAACGGCGCTCGTGCCTGCCAGCCTTGCCATCCATCACCATGACGGGTCGAAACATTATGTAAATCAAGCTGCTTCAGGCGACGACGCGCCTGCCACTGCAAACCTTTAATGCGCTCGACAGAACACACATGCTGCACCAGATGCGCCAGAATCGCTGTCTGGTAACCGGAACCGGTGCCGATTTCCAGCACCCGCGATTGTGGCGTCAGCTCAAGCAACTCGGTCATACGTGCGACCATATAAGGCTGCGAAATCGTCTGCCCCTGACCAATGGGCAGGGCGATGTTTTCCCAGGCCTTATGTTCAAACGCCTCATCAATGAATTTTTCACGCGGCACGGCGGCGAGCGCATCAAGGACAAGCTCATCTCTGATGCCCTGCGCACGTAATTGTTCAAGAAGAGTGTGTACGCGTCTGCTTACCATTGCGTGTCGACTCCCACGCTGTCTAACCAATCAGAAACAACCTGATGCGCGCCGTATGCGGTTAAATCAACATGCAGCGGCGTGACAGAAACATAGCCTTCATCGACGGCAGCAAAGTCCGTATCCGGCCCGGCATCGCATTTTTCGCCCGGCGGCCCAATCCAGTACAACGTGTTACCGCGCGGGTCCTGCTGTGGAATAACCTGATCCGCCGGATGGCGACTGCCGCAGCGGGTAACGCGAATACCTTTAATCTGATCCAGCGGCAAGTCCGGGACGTTGATATTCAGAATACGCCCGGTACGCAGCGGTTCGCGGCTCAGCGCACGTAAAATGCGGCAGGTAATCGCGGCTGCGGTATCGTAGTGTTTATGACCATCCAGTGAGACCGCCAGCGCGGGAAAGCCCAGGTGCCGGCCTTCCATCGCTGCCGCAACGGTTCCAGAATAGATAACATCGTCACCCAGATTAGGACCGGCGTTAATCCCGGAAACTACGATGTCCGGGCGCGGACGCATTAATGCGTTTACGCCCAGATAGACGCAGTCGGTAGGCGTGCCCATTTGCACGGCGATATCACCGTTTTCAAAGGTGAAGGTGCGAAGCGAAGATTCCAGCGTCAGCGAGTTAGACGCGCCACTGCGGTTACGATCCGGGGCAACTACCTGTACGTCAGCAAACTCACGCAGCGCTTTCGCCAGCGTTTGTATACCGGGCGCGTGGACCCCATCATCGTTACTCAGCAATATACGCATAATCACCCGTTGTGTTAATAAGTTCCCTTACTACACTGGTGGCAAAGCTACCTGCCGGTAGCCAGAAGCGTAACTCAACGGTTACGTCATCCCACCAGTTCCAGCTTAATTGTTGTGGGTACAGCAGCATAGCGCGACGCGATGCGTCGACTTTCTCACGCAATAATAAAGACTGCAGCACGCTTTCATCGGCAATGGCGGCCTGTTCAAACGCCAGCGCATCGCGCTGAGTTCCCCACTCACCGCAGCCGGGTAATGCAGCTGTAATCATTAATTCTCTTTCATTAACGCGACGCTGTAATTCAGCCTGTTCTTCAGGAGTGGCAACAAACCAACTTCCGCGTCCAGACAATTGTAGCGCATCGCCGTCAACAACTTGATTAAAGTCTGTTTTTTTCAATCGTTCATTGACTATTTGATTAAACAACGCGCTACGGGCTGCCGACAACCAAAAACTGCGTTTATTGCGATCGCGCACCGGTGCATCGCTTTGCGCCCAGCGCAGCGCCCCTTGCAGGTTACTGCCGGCGATGCCAAAACGTTGGGCACCAAAATAGTTCGGTACGCCGCGCTCGAGAATAGCCTGCAAACGTGCTTCAACGTCAGCGCGATCGCTGACTTCACGCAGCACCACCGTAAAGCCGTTACCTTTCAAGGCACCTAAACGCAGCTTACGCTTGTGACGGGCGTACTCCAGCACTTTACAGCCTTCAAGCTCAAATTTGCTTAAATCAGGCATGACATTGCCCGGCACGCGCGCGCACAGCCACTGCTCAGTGACCGCATGCTTATCTTTCTGCCCGGCGAAGCTGACTTCACGGGCATGAATTTTCAAAAACTTTGCCAGTGCATCGGCGACAAAACGAGTGTTACAGCCGTTCTTCAGGATGCGTACCAGAACGTGTTCGCCTTCTCCGTCCGGTTCAAAGCCTAAATCTTCGACCACCACAAAGTCTTCTGGATTCGCCTTCAATACGCCACGGCCCTGCGGTTTACCGTGGAGATACGTCAGATTTTCAAACTCTGTCATTTTGTAGCCTTTATGAGTAACGCCACCGCTTCACAGGCAATCCCTTCCCCACGCCCGGTAAAACCGAGTTTCTCCGTGGTGGTCGCTTTCACGTTAACATCATCCATATGACAGCCAAGATCTTCGGCAATAAACACGCGCATTTGTGGAATGTGCGGCAGCATCTTCGGTGCCTGCGCAATAATGGTCACATCCACATTGCCGAGCGTGTAGCCTTTGGCCTGAATACGACGCCAGGCTTCACGTAATAATTCGCGGCTATCTGCCCCTTTAAAGGCCGGATCGGTGTCCGGGAACAGTTTACCGATATCGCCCAGCGCTGCCGCGCCCAGTAGCGCATCAGTCAGCGCATGTAACGCGACGTCGCCATCAGAATGCGCCAGCAGCCCCTTTTCGTACGGGATGCGCACGCCACCAATGATAATTGGGCCTACGCCGCCAAAGGCGTGTACATCAAAACCGTGTCCAATTCGCATTATGCATTCTCCTGATATACACATCATCCTTCAAGCGGCCTCTTTGTTGGCTGCCTTTGTTCACCCCAGTCACTTACTTATGTAAGCTCCTGGGGATTCACTCAGTAGCCGCCTCGATGCAGCTTGAATGATTTTGTGTCTAGATTCTTCGGGTCAGATAAAATTCCGCAAGCGCCAGATCTTCCGGACGAGTAACTTTAATATTATCAGCGCGTCCTTCGACAAGCTGTGGATGAAAGCCGCAATATTCCAGCGCCGAGGCCTCATCAGTAATGGTCGCGCCTTCGTTGAGTGCTCGGGCCAGGCAGTGGTGTAATAACTCGCGGGGGAAAAACTGCGGCGTCAACGCGTGCCATAAGTCAGTGCGTTCGACCGTATGGGCAATGTCAGTTTTGCCCGGTTCCGCGCGTTTCATGGTATCGCGCACCGGTGCGGCAAGGATCCCACCTGTACGATTGGTTTCGCTTATCGCCAGTAAACGAGATAAATCGTCCTGATGCAGGCACGGTCTGGCTGCATCATGCACCAGCACCCAACGGGCATTTCCGGTGGCCTGCAAACCGGCCAGCACTGAATCGGCGCGCTCATTCCCGCCATCCACCACGGTGATTTGCGGGTGCGCTGCCAGAGGAAGTTCTGCAAAGCGGCTGTCGCCAGGGCTGATAGCAATGACGACATGCGTCACCCGGGGATGCGCCAGTAGCGCAGCAACCGAGTGTTCAAGAATGGTTTTATTGCCGATGGAGAGATACTGCTTAGGACACTCCGATTGCATTCGGCGGCCAAATCCGGCAGCCGGTACCACGGCGCAAACGTCCAATAAAGTGGCTGCCATGTTAAATCCTTGGCTGGTTTATCGATTGTTTTGCCCTGCAGTCTGAGCGCGTTTAGACGCGTCAGGCACCAGACGGTAAAAGGTTTCGCCCGGCTTGGTCATGCTGAGTTCGTTGCGCGCACGCTCTTCAATCGCTTCCTGACCGCCATTGAGATCGTCAATTTCGGCAAACAGCTGATCGTTACGCGCTTTAAGTTTCGCATTTGTCGCTTGCTGCGCAGCCACATCATCGTTGACGCGGCTATAGTCATGTATGCCGTTCTTACCGAACCACAGCGAATACTGAAGCCAGACCAATAAAGCCAGCAACAGCAGCGTTAGTTTACCCATCCTGCCCCCTGAAAAACGGCATCATCATCCCAAAACATCCGCAGACGACTCTCCGTCTACAGGCGGGAATACCGCGACAACGCGGGCAAATGTACCACATTTGCTCGTTGTTACGTATACCCCGTGTAAGGAGAACATAATCTCATTGTTGGTTACGGTTTGAATTATGACCAGTCCGCGTTTCAGCCTCAGTAGCCATATAAAGAGAAGGGAGATAGCCTAGCCCAGCAGCCACATAAACAATGCCCCGAACATCAGCCCCACCGTCAGCAGGGTACACGTCATGCTCAGGAACAGTCGTCCCTTCAATAACGAGTGCAGGGCGATTCCCGCCACAATCGCGACAGGCAGCAATGCAAGGAAAAACGGCCAGGTATAGAGGAAGAAAAACAGCGTGTTAGGGCCATACATAAGACATGGAATGCCCAGCGCCAGCAACCACGCCACAAAACCGACCACGGCCCCCGGTAGTGACCAGATGGTTTCGTCGTCGGCATTGAAGGTGTCTGACTCTGCAATAGTAATGTTATGGCTGTTACGCATAGCTAATCCTGTGACCTTGACTGACCGAGCCGATAAGCTCGGGGATGTCTCAGGATCTGATAATATCTTGCTGCCTCAGCAGGTCTAATAATTGAGGAACCAAATTTGTTACCAATTGTTCACCATCAAGGTGAATCTCTGGCGATTCAGGCGCTTCGTACACCGCGTCAATTCCGGTGAAATTGCGCAGTTCACCCGCTCGCGCTTTTTTATACAGCCCTTTCGGATCGCGGGCTTCGCATGTCGCCAGCGGCGTATCGACAAACACCTCGATAAAACGCCCCTCGCCGACGCGCTCGCGGACCATTTGCCGCTCAGCGCGATGCGGGGAGATAAATGCCGTCAGCACCACCAGCCCGGCATCCACCATCAGGCTAGCGACTTCCCCCACCCGCCGGATATTCTCTTTGCGATCGGCGTCGCTAAAACCCAGATCGCTGCACAGGCCATGGCGCACGTTGTCGCCATCCAGCAGATAGGTACTGACGCCCAGATTGTATAGTGCTTCTTCCAGCGCCCCTGCCACCGTCGATTTACCCGAGCCGGAGAGCCCGGTAAACCACAGCACAACACCACGGTGACCGTGGCGTTGCTCTCGCTGTTGCGGCGTAACGGGATGGGCATGCCAGACGACGTTTTCGTCATGCTGCGCCATTACTTTCCTCCCAGCAAATCGCGGGCATTCCAGTGCGGGAAGTGACGACGCACCAGTGCATTCAGTTCCAGTTCAAACGCGCTGAACGGGGATGTCGTGGCCTGTTGCTGCTCGATGGGTTCGCGGATCAGGCCCGCCCCCACGGTGACGTTGGTCAGGCGGTCAATAATAATCAGGCCGCCCGTCACTGGGTTATGCTGATAGGTATCCAGTACCAGCGGTTCATCAAACGTCAAATTAACCAGGCCAATACCATTCAGCGGCAACGCGTCGACCTCACGCTGAGTCAGGTTATTGATATCAACCTGATACTGCACGTTATCTACGCGGGCACGCGTCTTTTTGCCCGCGACTTTGATGTCATAGCTCTGACCTTCCGACAGCGGTTGTTCCGCCATCCATACCACGTCAACGGCAGCATGCTGTACCGCAGGCAACACTTCGCGAGCATCCAGCAACAGGTCGCCACGGCTGATGTCGATTTCATCTTTCAGTACCAGAGTAATCGCTTCGCCCGCATGCGCTTCCTGGAGGTCGCCGTCAAAGGTGACGATCCGCGCGACGCTTGATTCAACGCCAGACGGCAGCACTTTGATTCGCTGGCCTACCGTTACGCGACCGGAGGCAAGAGTTCCGGCATAACCACGAAAATCCAGGTTCGGGCGATTCACATACTGTACCGGGAAGCGCATCGGTTGGGCATCAACAGCCCGCTGGATCTCTACCGTTTCCAGTACCTCCAGCAGCGTCGGGCCGCTATACCATGGCATGTTTTTACTCTGGGAGGCCACGTTGTCGCCTTCCAGCGCAGAAAGCGGCACAAAGCGAATATCCAGATTGCCCGGCAACTGTTCGGCAAAGGTCAGATAATCTTCGCGAATGCGGGTAAATGTTTCTTCGCTGAAGCTCACCAGATCCATTTTATTGATCGCCACCACCAGATGTTTGATCCCCAACAGCGTGGAGATAAAACTGTGGCGGCGAGTCTGGTCCAGCACACCTTTACGTGCATCAATCAGCAGGATCGCCAGATCGCATGTGGACGCACCGGTGGCCATGTTCCGGGTGTACTGCTCATGCCCTGGCGTATCGGCAATAATAAATTTGCGTTTCTCCGTGGAGAAATAGCGGTAGGCCACGTCGATGGTGATCCCCTGCTCACGCTCGGCCTGTAACCCGTCAACCAGCAGCGCCAGATCCAGTTTCTCACCCTGGGTACCATGACGTTTGCTGTCGTTATGCAGCGTTGAGAGCTGATCTTCGTAAATCTGGCGCGTGTCGTGCAGCAGGCGGCCAATCAGCGTGCTTTTCCCGTCATCCACGCTGCCGCAGGTTAAAAAGCGCAGCAGGCTTTTGTGTTGCTGGGCAACCATCCAGGCTTCAACGCCGCCTTCATTAGCAATTTGTTGTGCAAGTGTCGTGTTCATGGCGGCTCCTTAGAAATACCCCTGACGTTTCTTCAGCTCCATGGAGCCCGCCTGGTCGCGGTCAATCACGCGGCCCTGACGTTCACTGGTGGTTGAGACCAGCATTTCTTCGATAATTTCCGGCAGCGTCTGCGCGTTTGACTCCACGGCGCCGGTAAGCGGCCAGCAGCCAAGCGTGCGGAAACGCACCATGCGTTTTTTGATAACCTCACCGGGTTGCAGATCGATCCTGTCGTCATCGATCATCATCAGCATGCCATCACGTTCCAGCACCGGGCGCTCCGCGGCCAGGTACAGCGGTACAATGTCGATATTTTCCAACCAGATGTACTGCCAGATATCCTGTTCAGTCCAGTTCGAAAGCGGGAACACGCGAATGCTTTCGCCTTTGTTAATCTGCCCGTTGTAGTTGTGCCACAGTTCCGGACGCTGGTTTTTCGGGTCCCAGCGATGAAAACGATCGCGGAAGGAATAAATTCGCTCTTTGGCACGCGATTTCTCTTCATCGCGGCGGGCACCACCGAACGCGGCGTCAAAGCCGTATTTGTTCAGCGCCTGCTTCAGCCCTTCGGTTTTCATGATGTCGGTATGCTTGGCGCTGCCGTGGACAAACGGGTTAATCCCCATCGCCACCCCTTCCGGGTTTTTATGCACCAACAACTCACAGCCGTAGGCCTTGGCTGTACGGTCACGGAATTCATACATCTCGCTGAATTTCCAGCCGGTGTCCACATGTAGCAACGGGAACGGCAGCGTGCCGGGATAAAACGCTTTGCGCGCCAGATGCAGCATTACGCTGGAGTCTTTGCCGATGGAATACATCATCACCGGATTAGAAAACTCGGCGGCCACCTCACGAATAATATGGATGCTTTCCGCTTCCAGTTGCCGCAGGTGGGTAAGTCGTTTTTGATCCATAACCGTTCCTATGTAATGCCGTTATTGTTCTAACGATGCTCAGATAACTCGACTATAGGGAGGGCAAGAGAACGAATGAAATTACGAATTGGAATGAGTAGTTCCTCAAAGGAATAACGATCTGGAAAAGCAAATATCAAAAAGTGCTTAAGCCGCCGGATTTCGGGCATTTAGGAGCAAATGAAATTGTTTTACCCCGATCACGGTTTCATACTAGCGGGTAAAAATTTATGCTTGGTATTTAAGGACTCACTATGTTTTCCGCATTGCGCCACTTTCCTGCTGCCCTGGCGCTCGGCGTGTGCTTTATCCTTCCCGCACAGGCAACCTCTTCGAAGCCCGGAGATATCGCCAACTTCCAGGCCCGCCATATTGCAACGTTTTTTCCTGGCCGCGTGACGGGCTCGCCTGCAGAAATGTTGTCTGCCGATTATTTACGTCAGCAGTTTCAGCAGATGGGATACAGCAGTGATATTCGGACGTTTAATAGCCGCTATGTGTATACCGCCAAAAATAACCATAAAAACTGGCATAACGTAACGGGTAGCACGGTAATTGCAGCACATGAAGGTAAGGCACCGCAGCAGATTATTATTATGGCGCACCTTGATACCTACGCGCCGCAAAGCGATGCCGACTCCGATGCCAATCTCGGTGGATTAACGCTGCAAGGGATTGACGATAACGCGGCGGGTCTCGGCGTGATGCTGGAACTGGCAGAAAAACTCAAGAATGTCCCGACCGAGTACGGCATCCGCTTTATCGCCACCAGCGGAGAAGAAGAAGGCAAGCTCGGCGCAGAGAACGTACTCAAACGCATGAGCGCCGCCGAGAAGAAAAATACGCTGCTGGTGATTAATCTCGATAACCTGATCGTCGGCGATAAGCTCTATTTCAACAGCGGGCAAAAAACACCTGAAGCGGTTCGTAAGCTCACGCGCGACCGGGCGCTGGCTATTGCACGCAGTCGCGGTATCTCCGCCAGCACTAATCCCGGTCTGAACAAGAACTACCCGAAAGGCACTGGATGTTGTAACGATGCGGAGGTGTTCGACAAAGCGGGGATTGCCGTGCTCTCCGTCGAAGCCACCAACTGGAATCTGGGTAACAAAGACGGCTATCAGCAGCGAGCCAAAACCGCCTCATTCCCTGCAGGCAACAGCTGGCACGACGTTCGACTTGATAACCAGCAGCATATTGATAAAGCGTTACCCGGCCGTATTGAGCACCGCAGTCGCGACGTTGTACGCATTATGCTGCCACTGGTCAAAGAGCTGGCAAAGGCGGGCTAATTCACCCGTATCCTGCCCGGTAGCATGCAGATGCTTACCGGGCCTGTTACCGATTACCCTTCGTGCAATCCGCACTCCCGCTTCAGTCCGAAGAAGCGCGTCTCTTCTTCCGCCATGCCCGGTTCCCATTTACGGGTGGTGTGGGTATCGCCTACCGACAGATAGCCTTGCTCCCACAGCGGATGATACTTCAGCCCGTGTTGTTGCAGGTACTGGTATACCGTGCGGTTGTCCCAGTCGATGATCGGCAGCAGTTTGAACACGCCACGCTGGATAGCCAGTACCGGCAAATGGGCACGACTGCCGGATTGCTCACGACGCAGGCCGGCAAACCAGGTTTGCGCATTGAGTTCTTGCAGCGCCCGGTTCATCGGCTCGACTTTGTTGATGTCATTGTATTTCTCAATGCCTTCAACGCCCTGTTCCCACAGTTTGCCATAGCGCGCTTCCTGCCAGGCGGCACTCTCTTTTGCCCGGTAAACCTGCAGATTAAGTTTGAGCGTGTCCGTTAACTCGTCAATAAACTGGTAGGTTTCCGGGAACAAATAGCCGGTATCGGTAAGGATCACCGGGATATCCGGGCGAATCTGATTCACCAGGTGCAGGCTAACCGCCGCCTGAATACCAAAGCTTGAAGAGAGCACGTAGTCGCCAGGCAGATTCTCCAGCGCCCACGCCACACGATCCTGCGCGCTCAGTTTTTCCAGCTGGCTGTTGGTTTCCGCCAGCGCCATGACGCGCTCAACTTTTGGTAGGTCGTTTAATGCGTGTAGATCGAGTACGGACATGATTACCTCATCCTATGCCTGATGGTGCTGCGCTTATCCGGCCTACGCAGTCGGTAGGCCGGATAAGGCATTTATGCCGCCATCCGGCAATTCAGGTTATTCCCAGAAATCCCGGGCGGGATCGAGCACCGGGCGAATAATGCCCGCACGCACCGTAAAATCGCCGAAGCCTTCACCCACTTCACGCTCTTTTGCCCAGCGCCCAATCAGTTCATCCAGCAAGGCCAGAATTTCTGTCTCGGTGATGTTCTCTTTGAACATCCGTGGAATACGCGTCCCGATACGGTTACCACCCAGGTGCAGGTTGTAACGTCCCGGCGCTTTCCCGACCAGGCCGACTTCTGCCAGCATGGCACGACCACAACCGTTCGGGCAGCCCGTCACGCGCAGCACAATGTTCTCGTCGCTCAACGCATATTTCGCCATCAGGGCGTCAATGCTGTCGATAAACGTCGGCAGGAAGCGCTCTGCTTCCGCCATCGCCAGCGGACAGGTCGGGAACGAGACGCAGGCCATCGAGTTTTCACGCTGCGGAGTCACGGCATTCATTAAGCCGCTCTGCTGCGCAATCTTCTCGATCTTCGCCTTTTCACTTTCCGGCACACCGGCAATGATCAGGTTCTGGTTGGCGGTAATACGGAACTCGCCTTTGTGGATCTTTGCTATCTCCAGCAACCCGGTTTTCAGCGGACGTCCCGGATAATCCAGAATACGGCCATTCTCAATAAACAGCGTCAGGTGCCATTTTTTGTCGATGCCCTTTACCCAGCCGATACGATCGCCGCGACCGGTAAACTCATACGGGCGAATCGATTCAAATTTGATGCCCGCCCGGCGTTCCACTTCTGCCTTAAAGGTCTCAACGCCGACGCGCTCCAGCGTGTATTTGGTTTTGGCGTTTTTACGGTCGGTACGATTACCCCAGTCGCGCTGGGTGGTCACCACTGCTTCCGCAATGGCCAGCGTGTGCTCCAGCGGCAAATAGCCAAATTCACTGGCGGTACGCGCGTAGGTTTTCTTGTTACCGTGCTCAATAGACAGCCCACCGCCAACCAGCAGGTTGAACCCCACCAGTTTGCCATTTTCTGCTACCGCGACGAAGTTCATGTCGTTGGCATGCAGATCGATATCGTTCTGCGGCGGAATAACCACCGTCGTTTTGAACTTACGCGGCAGATAAGTTTGACCGAGGATCGGCTCTTCATCGGTGGTGGCGACTTTTTTCTGATCCAGCCAAATCTCTGCATACGCCCGGGTGCGCGGCAACAGGTGTTCAGAGATTTTCTTCGCCCACTCGTAGGCTTCCGCGTGTAACTCGGACTCGTACGGGTTGGAGGTACACAACACGTTACGGTTCATGTCGTTGGCGGTCGCCAGCGCGTCCAGTCCGACCGAGTTGAGCATCTGATGCACCGGCTTGACGTTCTTCTTCAGAATGCCGTGAAACTGAAAGGTCTGACGGTTGGTCAGACGGATGCTGCCGTAAATCGTGTTGTCATAAGCAAACTTATCGATCGCCTGCCATTGTTTAGTGGTGATGACCCCGCCCGGCAGACGGCAGCGCAGCAGCATCGCATGACGCGGCTCCAGCTTCTGCTCGGCGCGCTCGGCGCGAATATCGCGGTCATCCTGCTGGTACATACCGTGAAAACGGATCAGCAGAAAGTTATCACCTTTAAAACCGCCGGTGAGGCCGTCATTTAAATCTTCCGCAATGGTGCCGCGCAGATAGTTGCTTTCCAGCTTCATACGTTCAGCGTCGGACAGCTTACCTTCGACCACCAGTGGCCCTGGATGTTTTTCACTCATTAGTAGACATCTCGCTGATAACGGCGCTCAACGCGCAGCTCACTTAAAAATTCATCCGCCGCTTCGGTATCCATCGCACCGAATTCGGCAATCACTTCCAGCAAAGCCTGCTCAACGTCTTTCGCCATGCGATTGGCGTCGCCGCAGACATAAATGTGCGCCCCGTCATTAATCCAGCGCCACAGTTCCGCACCTTGTTGGCGCAGTTTATCTTGTACGTAGACTTTTTCTTTTTGGTCGCGTGACCAGGCGAGATCGATCCGGGTAAGTACGCCCTCTTTGACGTAGCGCTGCCACTCCACCTGGTAGAGAAAATCTTCGGTAAAGTGCGGATTGCCAAAGAACAGCCAGTTTTTACCCGTCGCTTCATCGGCAGCACGCTGCTGCATAAAGGCGCGGAACGGTGCAATTCCCGTCCCCGGCCCAATCATAATGACCGGTGTTTCAGGATTGGCTGGCAGACGGAAGTTGTCGTTATGTTCAATGAACACACGTACTTCACCTTCTTCGCCAACGCGGTCGGCGAGGAAGCTCGAGGCTCCGCCGGCACGGGCACGGCCTTCGACGTCAAACCGCACGGCACCGACGGTCACGTGTACTTCGCTTTCGACTTCCGCCTGTGAGGAGGCTATTGAGTACAGGCGCGGGGTCAACGGACGCAGCAGACCGATTAACGCTTCCGCGTCCAGCTGCGCCGGAGAAAAGCGCAGCATGTCGACGATAGGCGTGGTGGCGGCATAGTGTTGCAACTGCGCTTTATCGCCCACCAGCGGCAGCAACGTTTCACTGCGCGTTAAGGTGGCGTAATTTTCTACAATATTGGCTGTGTTAACCGTCAGTTCGAAGTGCCACTGCAGCGCGTCGGTAAGCGGTAGCAATTTGCCATCAACCGTGACCGGCTCGTCGCCTTTCAGCCACAGCAGTTCAACAATCTCTTTGACCAGCGCCGGATCGTTTTGATACCACACGCCGAGCGCGTCGCCGGGCTGATAGCGCAGGCCGGAATCGCCCAGATCGATTTCGATATGACGCACGTCTTTTTCGGAGTCACGACCGGTGATTTTCTGATTCACGGAAAGCGACGCGCTAAGCGGCGCTTCTTTAGTGTACGGACTGGTATGCACCTCGTTAATCGCACCGCTCGCAGCGGTCTGTACAGAAGGTACAGCAGGCGCTCGTGCCTTCAACACATCAACCAGACGGGCGCGCCACTGCGCAGCTGCCGGTTGATATTCAACATCTGCATCTACACGATCCAGCAAGCGTTCACCGCCAAGCTCCGCCAGTTTGCTGTCGAAGTTTTTGCCAGACTGGCAGAAAAACTCATAAGAGGTATCGCCAAGGCCAAACACGGCGAAGGCGGTATTTTCAAGTTTCGGCGCTTTTTTAGAGAACAGGAATTTATGCAACGCCACCGCTTCTTCCGCCGGCTCACCCTC
This sequence comes from Citrobacter sp. KH_055_1, assembly GCF_057838705.1. NCBI lineage: Bacteria > Pseudomonadati > Pseudomonadota > Gammaproteobacteria > Enterobacterales > Enterobacteriaceae > Citrobacter > Citrobacter sp. KH_055_1. The sequence continues at coordinate 923,257 of NZ_CM174473.1, read as the reverse complement.
TCCCTGCGTCGAGGCCACCACGACCAGCAATTTCTCGTTGGCAATATTTTTAAATTTATAGTCGCCGGCATTGATCAGGGTGACATTGAGCTTCGCGGCAATAAGATCGTCACGCAGGGCTTCCGCCACGCGGCGCGCATTACCGGTCTGCGAGGCGGAGATGAGTGTGATCCCCGGCATTTCGGCAGCAGGTGCAGGAATAACCGCATTAGCGCCCGGCTGCTGATTCAGCACGCCCCAGAAATAGCCAGAAACCCACGCAAGCTGCGCGGGCGAGAGATCGGTCGTGGCCGCCTGAAGGCGTGCCAGCTGTTCCGGGTTTAGCGGAAGCAAAGCGGAAAGTGGGGCCTGTGTCGTCATGCGTTGTCATGTTCCAGTAAGCAAAGCGGATTTAAGCAATAAAACCCAAACTGAAGATAAGGTTAACGGCGAGAATAGTAACAATTAAAGAAGGGATAGAAATAACAAATAACCAAATGGACTAACCTGTTTTAGCTATAGTTATTAACGGCAAAACAGATTTAATAACCATATGATATATAGATAGTTATTTGATATTGATTGCGTGAATGCACTGTCAGGATACTCAGCGCCCGTTTAACTAATGATAAAATTCGTATTATAAGGTACCCTACGGCGGTTTTTTGCATTCTTGAGAGTAGATAATGTCCACCACCCTGTTTAAAGATTTCACCTTCGAAGCCGCTCACCACCTGCCGCACGTACCAGAAGGGCACAAATGTGGCCGTCTGCATGGTCACTCATTTATGGTGCGTCTTGAAATTACGGGTGAAGTCGATCCCCATACCGGTTGGATTATGGACTTTTCCGAGTTAAAAGCGGCATTTAAGCCGACGTACAATCGCCTTGATCACTACTATTTGAATGATATTCCGGGTCTTGAGAATCCGACCAGTGAAGTACTGGCGAAGTGGATCTGGGATGAGATGAAACCGCTGGTTCCGCTGCTGAGCGCGGTGATGGTAAAAGAGACCTGCACAGCGGGCTGCGTCTATCGCGGCGAGTGATTCAGAGTCATTGCCGGATGGCGGAGCGTCTTATACGGCCTACACGTATCTACAAGCGTAGGCCGGGCAAGCGAAGCGCACCCGGCAAAATTTATCAGGCAATATTCAGGTATTTATGCGTTTGCATCGACAGACGCCAGTTACGCGCAATGCAGGTATCAATACACAGGCGCGTGGCATCATCCTTCTGACTGATCGGCTGTAAAGCAATGATGCGCGGCTTATCATCGGTCAACGTCGCCAGCAGTTCATCCAGTGCTTCAATGTCGCGAACACGCCCCACCGGGTGCTTGATTTCATTGGCGCGTTCCAGCGCCTGAGATAACACGTCATAGCCGCCGCGCATATTCACCTTGGGAGAGACAGTCACCCAAGTGTTCGGCGTACAGCGGACTTCATGCGTGCCGCTGGTTTCAATCTGGCAGCTAAAGCCATTCTTTTCCAGCAAGTCGGTCAGCGGCATCAGGTCGTGAATGCAGGGTTCACCACCGGTGATCACCACATGGCGGGCGGTATAGCCCTGACGCTGAATCACAGCCAGCAGATCTTCGCTGCTCGCCGCGCCCCATTTATCGCTCTCTTTAGTCTTGGCCAGGATGCTGTAAAGCGAGACTTCCCGATCCTCAAGCTTATCCCAGGTGTGTTTGGTATCGCACCAGGCACAGCCAACCGGGCATCCCTGTAAACGAATAAAAATGGCGGGGACGCCGGTAAAATAACCCTCACCTTGCAGGGTCTGGAACATCTCATTAATCGGGTACTGCATAGTCTTCTCAATGTGGGGATAAACGATAATTATCGCAGATCCCCGCCAAAGTATCATGCCCGATCGTTGCTTTACGAGGCGATCGCCGTGACAAAGCGTGCCGTTATTTGTTGCGGACGGGTGATCGCCCCCCCAACCACTACGGTGTGCGCGCCTAATGCCAGACAGTGTGCGGCCCGTTCAGGGGTGTCGACATTCCCCTCTGCCACTACCGGCAGGCTGACTGCAGCCAGTACCTCACGTAAAAAACCACAGTCGTTATCCGCGAGCACATGCCCACGCGTCTCTGCCGTGTAGCCATAAAGCGTCGTACCCACGCAGTCAAAACCCAGTCGTTCTGCGGTGACGGCTTCGTCTACGCTGGCGATGTCCGCCATCAACAGCACTGACGGGTAGCGTGCGCGAATCTGCATAACCAACGCGTCCAGCGTTTGCCCACCGGGACGTGGGCGCGCAGTCGCATCAAGGGCAATAATTTCCGGCTCAACGGTCATCAACTCATCCACTTCCTTCATAGTGGCGGTGATAAACACGTCGCTACCCGGATAATCACGTTTGATGATCCCAATGATCGGCAGTGCGACGCTTTCTTTAATGGCGCGAATGTCCACGACGCTGTTCGCACGGATACCGACAGCCCCTCCCTGTGCTGCCGCCAATGCCATCCGTGACATGATAAACGGGCTGTGCAGAGGCTCATTTTCCAGCGCCTGACAGGAGACAATTAACTTACCTTTCAGCGTATCCAGTACAGTTTTCATTACGATAAAATCTCTTCAACTTCATTTTTGATAATGGTGACGTGCGGGCCATAAATCACCTGAACACCATTGCCACGAATAATCACGCCACGCGCCCCGGTTGCTTTCAGTGCGGCTTCATCAACCTTGCTGCCATCTTTCACCGTCACGCGTAGTCGCGTGGCGCAACAATCCACCTCTTCCAGATTCTCTTTGCCCCCCAGTCCGGCAACCACTGCTGCGGCACGTTCGCTTTGAGGCAACGCATTTTCTACTAACGTTGCGTTCTCACGACCCGGCGTCATCCAGCCAAAGCGGTTGATCAAATAGCGGAAGGTGAAGTAGTACAGGAAGAACCACGGCACGCCCACCATAGGCACGTACATCCAGTTGGTTTTCGCTTCGCCCTGCAATACGCCAAAGAGGATGAAATCGATCAGTCCTCCCGAGAAGGTTTGCCCGATGGTGATATGTAAAATATGGGCAATCATAAATGCCAGGCCATCGAAGAAGGCGTGAATGACATATAACACGGGTGCCACGAACAAGAAGGAGAACTCAATAGGCTCAGTGATTCCGGTCAGGAAGGAAGTCAGCGCAGCAGACAGCAGCAGACCCGCGACAACTTTTTTGTTCTCTGACTTCGCCGTGTGGTACATCGCCAGACATGCCCCAAGCAGACCGAACATCATGGTAATGAAGCGCCCGGACATAAAGCGCGATGTACCCACATAGAACTGCTGAGTGTTCGGATCGGCAAGCTGAGCGAAGAAAATACGTTGTGTGCCTTCCACTAATTGGCCGTTAACGATTTCACTGCCACCGAGTGCCGTCGTCCAGAATGGCAGATAAAAGATATGATGCAGACCCAGTGGACCAAGCATACGCAGGATAAAACCGTACAACAGCGTTCCCAGATAACCCGTTGCATCAACAAGGCCACCCAGTCCAAATATGAGTTTCTGGAAATGGGGCCAGACCACCATCATTGCGGCACCGACTGCAATCGCCGCAAGCGAGCTAATGATCGGAACAAAGCGCGAGCCGCTAAAGAAACCCAGAAACTGCGGTAGCGAGACTTTATTAAAGCGACTGTGCAGCGCGCAGGTAACAAGGCCTATCACCACACCACCAAACACACCCGTTTCCAGCGTCTGGATACCCAGCGTCATTCCCTGACCAACAGCACCTGGGTTCTCATGCGCCAGCGTCCCGTTCAGGATCAGCAAAGCGTTGATAGTGGCATTCATCACCAGAAACGCCAGCAGCGCGGCAAGCCCCGCAGTGCCTTTATCCGTCTTCGCCAGGCCCACTGCTACACCAACCGCAAAAAGCACCGACAAGTTGGCGAACACAATGGATCCCGCGCTGGTCATGATAGTGAAGATAGCCTGCAACCAGTCAACATCTAAAAACGGGTAAGCCGTCAACGTGTTGGGGTTTGATAATGCACCACCAATACCCAGTAACAGCCCCGCAGCAGGTAATATCGCAATTGGCAGCATAAACGATTTGCCAAACCGCTGTGCCTTTTCAAACCACGCCCCTGACGACGCGCCGCTAAACATATTCATCATTTTTTCATTCCCCTGACAATTGATGAAAATTTTTACCATAAATAATTTTATAAATGAAAATTATCATCAAAATTCTGGAAGTCGATCATACTTTTTTGAAATGACTGGCATCTCTCCCCCGCTTTCCGCCACACTATCGCCAGAGAAACGTATTAAGGATTTTGCATGCCTGAAAATGAAAACCTGCTGCTGAGACTGCGCCAGGGCGTAGACGGATACAGCCGTACACAGCAGAAGCTGGGTGAGTTTGTGCTGAGCGATCCGGCAAAAGTTGTCTATCTAACGATTACCGAACTGGCGCGCGAAAGCGACACCAGCGAGGCCAGCGTCACGCGTCTGTGCCGCACGCTAGGATGTAAGGGCTATAACGAATTTAAGATGGCGCTGGCGCTTGATCTCCAGCACGGACAGCCGATCGAACACGGCGGCGATGAGATTGACAATGTGGTCAATGAATCCGTACAGGCCTTGCAGGACACCGCAAAATTACTCGACAGGACATTACTCGAAGCCGCCGCCCTCGCGCTGCACCAGGCCCAGTCGGTACAGATTTATGGCGTGGCGGCCAGTGCGATTCTGGGGGAATATCTGCATTACAAACTGTTGCGTCTGGGCAAGCCCGCACAACTGTTCAGCGACATGCATCGTGCCGCCATGAATGCCACTACGCTTTCCAAAGACTCGCTGGTGGTGGCAATTTCCAGTTCAGGCTCCACTCGCGATCTGCTTCATGTCGTTAAACTTGCGCGTAAGCATGGCGTCCCCGTACTGGCGCTGAGCAACACGCCGCGCAGTCCGCTGGCTTCACTGAGTGATATCCAACTGGTTGCAGCCAAACCCGAAGGACCGCTGAGCGCTGGGGCGCTCAATGCCAAAGTGGGCGTAATGTTATTAGTTGAATTGCTCACCACATCGCTTATCGCGCTGGATGAAAAGTACAGCGATGTGAGTCAGCAAACCGCCAGTGCGACGCTGCCGCTGCTACTTTAAAGACATAAAAAAACCCGCCGAAGCGGGTTTTTACGTTAAGAGCTAAAGAACAGGATTACGCCTGACCTTTGATCTCTTTACGACCGTTGTACGGCGCTTGTTCACCCAGCGCTTCTTCGATACGAATCAGCTGGTTGTACTTAGCAACGCGGTCAGAACGGCTCATAGAACCGGTTTTGATCTGGCCTGCAGCGGTACCAACAGCCAGGTCAGCGATGGTTGCGTCTTCAGTTTCGCCAGAACGGTGAGAGATGACAGCCGTGTAGCCAGCGTCTTTCGCCATTTTGATCGCAGCCAGAGTTTCGGTCAGAGAACCGATCTGGTTGAATTTGATCAGGATGGAGTTAACGATGCCTTTGTCGATGCCTTCTTTCAGGATCTTGGTGTTGGTTACGAACAGATCGTCACCAACCAGCTGGATTTTGTCGCCCAGTACTTTAGTCTGGTATGCGAAACCGTCCCAGTCAGACTCGTCCAGACCATCTTCGATGGACACGATCGGGTACTGTTTGGTCAGTTCTTCCAGGAAGTGAGTGAATTCTTCGGAGGTGAATGCTTTGTTGCCTTCGCCAGCCAGAACGTATTTACCGTCTTTGTAGAATTCAGATGCTGCACAGTCCATCGCCAGAGTGATGTCTTTGCCCAGCTCGTAGCCTGCTGCTTTAACCGCTTCAGCAATAACAGCCAGAGCTTCTGCGTTGGAACCCAGGTTCGGCGCGTAGCCACCTTCGTCACCAACTGCAGTGTTCATGCCTTTGGCTTTCAGAACTTTAGCCAGGTTGTGGAACACTTCAGAACCCATACGTACGGCTTCTTTCAGGGATTTAGCGCCAACCGGCTGAATCATAAATTCCTGGATGTCGACGTTGTTGTCAGCGTGCTCACCACCGTTGATGATGTTCATCATCGGAACCGGCATAGAGAATTTGCCCGGAGTACCGTTCAGTTCTGCGATGTGTGCGTACAGCGGCAGGCCTTTAGCAGCAGCTGCTGCTTTAGCGTTCGCCAGGGACACAGCCAGAATGGCGTTTGCACCGAAGTTGGATTTGTTTTCAGTACCGTCCAGATCGATCATGATCTTGTCGATGCCAGCCTGATCTTTAGCATCTTTACCCAGCAGAGCCTGAGCAATTGGGCCGTTTACCGCGCCAACCGCTTTCAGTACGCCTTTACCCATGAAACGGGATTTGTCGCCATCGCGCAGTTCCAGTGCTTCGCGGGAACCAGTAGAAGCACCTGACGGCGCTGCTGCCATACCAACGAAACCACCTTCCAGGTGTACTTCGGCTTCAACAGTCGGGTTACCACGGGAGTCGATGATTTCACGACCGATGATTTTAACGATTTTGGACATTAGGTTTTCCTCAGTACAAGTTAAACTAAAACTCCAGACAAACAATGCACCCGGATGGGTGCATTGCCGTTCTAACTTTTTACTTCTTACTTCGCCTGACGCTTCTGATGTTCACTGGCGGCTTTCACAAAGCCGGCAAACAGCGGGTGCCCATCACGTGGCGTGGAAGTAAATTCCGGGTGGAACTGACAGGCCACGAACCACGGATGATTCGGTACCTCAATGATCTCGACCAACTGATCATCACCGGAGCGGCCTGCAACACGCAGACCCGCAGCTTCAATTTGTTTCAACAGCATATTGTTGACTTCGTAGCGGTGGCGATGGCGTTCAACAATTGTCGGCGTGCCGTACAGCTTACGCACCAGACTCTCGTCGTCCAGCTGACACTGCTGCGCACCAAGGCGCATCGTGCCGCCCAGATCGCTCTTCTCGGTACGGACTTCGACGTTGCCGTCTTCATCACGCCATTCGGTAATCAGGGCCACCACCGGGTACTTACAGTCTGGCACAAATTCCGTGGAGTTGGCGTTGTCCATACCCACGACGTTACGAGCAAACTCAATCAACGCTACCTGCATACCCAGGCAAATGCCCAGATAAGGAATATTGTTCTCACGCGCAAAGCGTGCCGTCGCGATTTTACCTTCAACACCACGGTAGCCGAAGCCGCCAGGGATCAGGATAGCGTCGAGACCTTTCAGGATCTCAACACCGCGCGTTTCAACATCCTGCGAATCGATCAGCTTGATGTTGACGGTGACACGATTCTTCAGACCACCGTGCTTCAGCGCTTCGATAACTGACTTATAGGCATCCGGCAGCTCAATGTACTTGCCGACCATACCGATAGTCACTTCGCCTGCCGGATTGGCTTCTTCGTAGATAACCTGTTCCCATTCTGACAGATTTGCTTCCGGACAGTTCAAGCTGAATCGTTTACAAATATAATCGTCCAGCCCCTGAGATTTCAACAAGCCTGGAATTTTATAGATAGAATCGACATCTTTCAGAGAAATCACCGCTTTTTCCGGGACGTTACAGAACAATGCAATTTTTGCACGTTCATTAGCCGGAACAGCACGATCGGAGCGGCAAATCAGAATATCAGGCTGAATACCGATAGAAAGCAGCTCTTTTACAGAGTGCTGAGTCGGTTTAGTTTTGACTTCACCTGCCGCCGCCATGTAGGGAACCAGCGTCAGATGCATAAACAGCGTATGTTCGCGGCCAATTTCCACGGCCATCTGGCGAATCGCTTCCAGGAACGGCAGAGATTCGATATCCCCAACGGTTCCGCCGATTTCGACCAGAACAACATCATGACCTTCACCGCCTTCCAGAACGCGTTCTTTGATTGCATTCGTGATGTGCGGGATAACCTGAACGGTTGCGCCCAGATAGTCGCCACGACGTTCTTTACGCAGAACGTCAGAGTAAATACGACCGGTGGTGAAGTTGTTGCGGCGGCTCATTTTGGTGCGGATGAAACGCTCGTAGTGACCCAGGTCCAGATCGGTTTCAGCGCCGTCTTCGGTAACGAACACTTCCCCGTGTTGGATTGGGCTCATAGTACCTGGATCGACGTTGATGTACGGATCCAGTTTCATCATGGTTACATTGAGGCCACGGGCTTCAAGAATGGCTGCCAGGGAGGCTGCGGCAATGCCTTTTCCCAGAGAGGATACGACCCCGCCGGTCACAAAAATATAGTTCGTTGTCATGCTGGACCTGAGAAGTTAGGGTGAAACGATGGAATTACCAAGACGGGAAAGTAGTATACCCGAACATGGCGAGCGCCACAAACTTTCATTATTCCTCCTCTTCACCAGGCTCACATTAACATCGGGAGTGAGAAAATAGCCCCTTTGGGGTAAATGTTTTTGACGTAAATCAATCGCTTGTTATTTAAAAAATCACACAAATCGCCCTTGACCGACGAAACCCCTTAGAGATCAATTTCCTGGCGTTTTACCTGTTGCCAGACTTCTTCCATAGTTTCCAGATCAACACCAGTCATTTCCAGACCGCGTTCAGCAACAATCCGTTCAACTTCACGAAAACGTCGCTCAAATTTTTCGTTCGCTTTCTGTAATGCGGTCTCGGCTTTTGTGCCTAAATGGCGGGCCATATTGACCGTGGCAAACAGCAGGTCGCCCATTTCCTCCTCCAGTTTAGCCTGGTCGACGACGGCCTGCTTCGCTTCGAACATGACTTCGTCGATCTCTTCATAAACCTTGTCGACCACCGGTCCTAACGTCTTCCAGTCAAAACCAACATTTGAGCAGCGTTTCTGGATTTTTTGAGCGCGCATCAGCGCCGGTAAACTACGGGGAATATCGTCCAATGCGGAATGTTGGGCTTTCTGCGCACGTTCTTCGCTTTTAATTTGCTCCCAACGGGTTAACACCTCAGTGCTGTTGCTGGCGGAAACATCGGCAAAAACATGCGGATGACGGCGTTCAAGTTTATCGCTGATGGCCGCACAAATATCATCAAAATTAAAGCGCCCTTCTTCCTGTGCCATCTGCGCGTAAAACACCACCTGGAACAGTAAATCCCCCAACTCTCCGCGCAGATCGTCGAAGTCTTCACGCGCAATGGCATCGAGCACTTCATAGGTTTCTTCGAGGGTATAGGGGGCGATGGTGGCGAAAGTCTGCTCTTTATCCCACGGACAGCCGTTTTCCGGGTCGCGCAGGCGCTGCATAATACCGAGCAGTCGGTCGATTTGATTCATTACAAGATCCTGAAAACGTAGGCCCGATAAGCAAAGCGCCATCGGGCATGGTGATATTGCCGGATGGCGGCACGCCTTATCCGGCCTACAAATGATTAATTACCGTGCAGACGACGTGCGTCGATCACATCCGGCACCTGATTGAGCTTGCCAAGTACGCGCCCGAGCACCTGCAGGTTATAGATTTCGATGGTCATGTCGATGGTGGCAAGCTGCTGTTTGGTATCGCTACGACTGGCAACCCCCAGCACGTTCACCTTCTCATTGGCGAGGATGGTGGTGATATCGCGCAATAAACCGCTACGATCGTTCGCCTGGACGCGGACCACCAGCGAATACCCCGCCGAGTAGCTTTCGCCCCAAACCGCATCGACGATACGCTCCGGCGCATGAGAACGCAGTTCTACCAACTGTTCGCAATCCGCCCGGTGCACAGATATACCGCGCCCCTGGGTGATGAACCCCACAATCTCATCGCCAGGAATCGGCTGGCAGCAGCGTGCGATGTGGTGCATCAGGTTACCTACCCCTTCAACCACCACGCGACCATCATCTTTACGGCGGTTTTGTGGCGCATGCGTTTTCTGCTGCAACTGCTTCAGCGCGGCGGCATCCTGCTCGGCGGCGCTCGGCTTGTTAAACTGCGATTGCAGGAAGTTCACCATCTGGTTAAGACGGATATCCCCACCGCCAATCGCCGCCAGCAGCTCTTCCAGCTCGTTAAAGTTGTAGCGCGGCAGCAGATGCTTTTCGGCTTCTTTCAGACTAATGCCTAAGTGCGCCAGTTCATCATCAAGGATTTGTCTGCCCGCGAGGATATTCTTGTCGCGATCCTGCTTGCGGAACCAGGCATGGATCTTGGAGCGCCCACGGCTGGTGGTCACGTACCCGAGGTTAGGGTTCAGCCAGTCGCGACTTGGGTTTGGCTGCTTCTGGGTGATGATTTCAATTTGATCGCCCATCTGCAACTGGTAGGTAAACGGCACAATGCGCCCACCAATTTTGGCACCAATACAGCGATGACCGACATCACTATGGATATGGTAAGCAAAATCAAGCGGCGTCGAGCCCGCCGGTAAGTCCACCACATCGCCTTTTGGCGTAAAGACGTAAACTCTGTCATCAAAGACCTGGCTACGGACTTCATCGAGCATCTCACCGGAGTCAGCCATCTCTTCCTGCCAGGCGATCAGCTTACGCAGCCAAGCAATTCGGTCTTCATGACCCGAACGCGCTGCACCTGAAGCGGTACCTTCTTTGTACTTCCAGTGCGCCGCGACACCCAGTTCGGCATCCTCGTGCATCTGTTTAGTGCGGATCTGGATTTCGATGGTTTTACCACCCGGCCCCAACACAACCGTATGGATTGATTGATAACCGTTGGGTTTGGGATTCGCGACGTAATCATCGAACTCGTCCGGCAGATGCCGATAGTGAGTATGTACTATCCCCAGTGCGGCATAGCAATCCTGTAACCGCTCGGCGACGATGCGCACGGCGCGCACATCGAACAGCTCATCAAAAGCCAGCTGCTTTTTCTGCATTTTGCGCCAGATGCTGTAGATGTGTTTCGGACGACCGTACACCTCGGCCTTCACGCCTTCTATTTTCATCTCTGAACGCAGGTGACCGACGAACTCATCAATGTAGTGTTCTCTGTCGATACGGCGTTCGTGCAACAGCTTGGCGATTCGCTTGTATTCGTCCGGATGCAGGTAGCGGAAGCAGTAATCTTCCAGCTCCCATTTTAACTGCCCGATACCTAATCGATTGGCCAGCGGCGCATAGATATTGGTGCACTCTTTTGCCGCCAGTACACGTTCGTCTTCTGGTGCGTCCTTGACTTCGCGCAGGTGCGCGATACGCTCCGCCAATTTAATGACCACACAGCGGAAGTCGTCGACCATGGCCAGCAGCATGCGACGGACGTTATCAACCTGTTCGGAAGAGACCGAATCGGTATGCGTGGCTTTCAGCTGACGTATCGCCGCCATATCACGCACGCCATGGATAAGATTGACGATTGACTTCCCCGCGTTCTCGCTCAGGATGTCTTCGCTGACCACGTTGGCATCCGCCAGAGGGAAAAGCATAGCGGCCCGCAGCGTGTCCATATCCATACTCAGCATAGAGAGAATTTCTACCATCTCCACGCCGCGCCACAACAGCAACTCCGCATCCGGATGCCCCTGTGTCTGCTGCAGGCAATACGCCCAGGTTTCGGCTAAGCGTTCACACGACTGCTGGCTGGTGATCCCCAGACTGGCGATCCATTTTTTGGGATCAAACTCACCAGCTTTATTAATATGTGCACTTCTTACCGCAACCATCGTCCTCTCCTTAAGGGGCCTGGCCTGTCGAAGTCGACAAGCCGTACCCATTGGGTTTCAGGCTACAGCGCGCCGAAATCCAGTGGGTATAAGATTCATTACCTATGCTCAAACAGGACCATTGACTCCAGGTGTCCGGTGTGCGGGAACATATCGAGCATCGCCAGTCGCTGAATGGCGTATCCCGCGTTGAGTAACGCTTCGCTGTCACGAGCCAGCGTAGCAGGATTACAGGATACATAAACAACGCGACCCGGTTTTAATTTTATAATATGTTGCATCACGCCTGCAGCACCTGCACGCGCGGGATCGAGTAAAACTTTGTCAAATCCGTTCTTTGCCCACGGCTGCCGGGTGACATCCTCCTCAAGATTCTCATGAAAGAATGTCACATTGTGTAATCCGTTATTCAGGGCGTTCTCGCGGGCTTTATCCACCAGCGCAGGCACGCCTTCAACGCCCACCACGCTTGCCGCACGGGTTGCTAGCGGCAGCGTGAAGTTACCCATGCCGCAAAACAGATCGAGCACCCGATCTTCAGGTTGTACATCCAGCCATTCCAGCGCTCGGGCAACCATCTGTTGATTTACCCCAGCATTCACCTGGATAAAATCGCGCGGGCTGAAGGTTAAACGTAGCCCATTTGAGTCATACCAGGGTGATTCTCCTGAAACGCGTTCCAGTATCTCGCTTTGCGGGGCCAGAAACAAAGACAGTCCCTGAGAATGCGAAAAGCATTCCAGTTTTTCTTTATCAGCAGTAATTAGCGGCGACGTATGGCGCAAAATCATCACCGTGCCGTTGCCAGCCTGCACTAATTCAACATGGCCAAGATGGCGTAACCCTTGCAGACTTTCCAGGCATGCCCTGATATCGGGCAGCAGCGCCTCAAGTTGGGGCACCAAAACGGGGCACTGCTTCACGTCGATAATGTCACTGGAGCCAGATTTACGAAACCCCATCTGCAACTGCTTTTCTTTCGCCCGATAGTTCAGGCTTAAACGCGCACGACGGCGATAGCCCCATGGCGTGTCGGCAATAACCTCTGACACTTCACATTTCATTAAGCGTGACAGCGCCGCGCTTTTGCTACGTTGCTGTAAAGAAATGCTGGCATGCTGCTGCTGGCAGCCACCACATACGCCAAAGTGTGGGCAACGTGGCACTTCACGGTCTGGGCTGTCATTTAAACGACGTTTGACTTGCGCGCGGGCGAACTGTTTTTTATCTTCGGTGATTGCCACCTCAGCGCTTTCCTGGGGCAGTAATTCCGGTATAAACAGGGTCTTCCCGTTATGGCGAGCGACGCCCTGACCAAAAGGATCGAGGTCATTGACGGTAACGGTTATGATCTGACGCGTCGTCACGCGTCGTTTTGCAGAGTAGAATTGCGCCATCGACGAGAGTTTTCTCTATTTAACAGTGTGACCCTAATTGTCCCATAACGGAACTCCATGACCAACTACAGCCTGCGCGCTCGCATGATGATTCTGATCCTGGCACCGACCGTCCTGATAGGTTTGCTGCTCAGTATCTTTTTTGTTGTGCATCGCTATAACGACTTGCAGCGTCAACTGGAAGATGCTGGTGCCAGCATCATTGAGCCACTCGCAGTCTCCAGCGAATATGGCATGAACCTACAAAATCGGGAGTCTATCGGCCAGCTTATTAGCGTGCTGCACCGTCGCCATTCCGAAATTGTGCGGGCGATTTCGGTCTATGATGAAAATAATCGGCTGTTCGTCACGTCAAATTTCCATCTCGATCCATCAGAAATGCAGCTGCCTGCCGGTGCGCCGTTTCCCCGAAAACTGAGCGTCATCCGCCAGGGGGATATTATGATCCTGCGCACCCCAATTATATCGGAAAGTTATTCTCCGGATGAGTCTGCGGTCAGCGACGCGAAAAACACAAAAAATATGCTGGGGTACGTGGCGCTTGAGTTAGATCTTAAATCGGTGCGGCTACAGCAGTACAAAGAAATCTTTATTTCAACCGTGATGATGCTGTTTTGCATCGGTATTGCGTTAATTTTTGGCTGGCGTCTGATGCGCGACGTGACCGGCCCTATCCGCAACATGGTGAATACCGTTGACCGAATACGACGAGGGCAGCTCGACAGTCGAGTAGAAGGCTTCATGCTGGGCGAGTTGGATATGCTGAAAAACGGCATCAACTCGATGGCGATGTCGCTGGCGGCCTACCATGAAGAGATGCAGCACAATATCGATCAGGCCACGTCTGACCTACGCGAAACGCTGGAGCAGATGGAGATCCAGAACGTTGAGCTGGATCTGGCGAAGAAACGCGCCCAGGAAGCGGCGCGTATCAAATCCGAGTTTCTGGCAAACATGTCGCATGAGCTGCGTACGCCGCTCAATGGCGTGATTGGCTTTACCCGCCTGACGCTAAAAACCGAGTTGAACACCACCCAGCGCGATCACCTGAATACCATTGAACGCTCCGCCAACAATTTGCTGGCCATCATCAACGACGTGCTCGACTTCTCCAAACTGGAAGCAGGCAAGTTGATTCTGGAAAGTATCCCGTTCCCACTACGCAGCACGCTGGACGATGTGGTGACGCTGTTGGCGCACTCCTCCCATGATAAAGGGCTGGAGCTAACGCTCAATATTAAGAACGACGTGCCAGACAATGTGATTGGCGATCCACTGCGTTTGCAGCAGGTCATCACCAATCTGGTCGGCAATGCCATCAAATTTACCGAGAGCGGCAATATCGATATTCTGGTGGAGAAACGCGCCCTCAGTAACACCAAAGTGCAGATTGAAGTGCAAATCCGCGATACCGGTATCGGCATTCCGGAACGCGATCAGTCGCGCCTGTTCCAGGCCTTCCGCCAGGCGGATGCCAGTATTTCGCGACGCCACGGCGGCACCGGGCTGGGCCTGGTGATTACGCAAAAACTGGTCAACGAAATGGGCGGGGATATCTCCTTCCACAGTCAGCCCAATCGTGGATCAACCTTCTGGTTCCACATCAGCCTTGACCTCAATCCTAACGTACTCAGTGAACGCTCACCTACCCGCTGTCTGGCCGGGAAACGACTAGCCTACGTAGAACCCAACGCCAATGCGGCACAATGTACGCTGGATATCCTGAGCGAAACGCCGCTGGAGGTGATTTATAGCCCGTCATTCTCCGCGTTGCCGGCAGAACACTACGATATTCTGCTGCTTGGCGTACCGGTGACGCTGCGCGAACCGCTCACCATGCAACATGAACGGCTGGCAAGCGCCCGGGCAATGACCGACTTCTTGTTACTGGCGCTGCCTTGCCATGCGCAGATTAACGCTGAGAAATTAAAACAAGGTGGCGCTGCGGCGTGTCTGTTAAAACCGCTCACGTCAACCCGCCTGCTGCCTGCCCTGACGGAGTATTGTCATCGGAACCAAAGCAACGAGCCGTTGCTGGTCGACGAGAGCAAAATTGCGATGACCGTCATGGCGGTAGATGACAACCCGGCGAATCTCAAACTGATCGGCGCATTACTGGAGGATAAGGTACGCCACGTCGAACTTTGCGACAGCGGGCATCAGGCGGTGGATCGCGCCAAACAGATGCAGTTTGATCTGATTTTGATGGATATTCAGATGCCGGATATGGACGGTATTCGCGCCTGTGAACTAATCCATCAACTCCCTCATCAACAGCAGACGCCGGTGATTGCGGTTACCGCGCACGCCATGGCCGGGCAAAAAGAGAAACTCCTCAGCGCCGGGATGACTGACTATCTGGCAAAACCGATTGAAGAAGAGAAGCTGCACAATCTGCTGCTGCGCTACAAACCTGGTACTGGTACAGCCATCCGGGCTATTGCCACAGAGCCTCTTGAGCCGGTGGTCAACCCGAACACGACGCTCGACTGGCAGTTGGCGTTGCGGCAAGCCGCCGGAAAAAATAATCTGGCGCGCGATATGCTGCAAATGCTGATCGATTTTCTGCCGGAGGTGCGTAATAAAATCGAGGAACAGCTGGTCGGTGAAAACCCGGAAGGGCTGGTCGATTTGATCCACAAACTGCACGGCAGCTGCGGCTACAGCGGCGTTCCACGCATGAAGAACCTGTGCCAGCTCATCGAACAACAACTGCGCAGTGGAACCCAGGAAGAAGATCTAGAGCCTGAGTTTTTAGAGCTGCTTGATGAGATGGACAACGTGGCACGCGAAGCGAAACGGATATTGGGGTGATGTTCGCCGGATGCGGCGTAAACGCCTCATCCGGCCTACAACTCAGCGTAACTGCAGCCCTGCATTGAGGGTTGCAGCCACGTTGCGAGCCGTCATGCGGACATTTTCTTTCGCATTCTTCAGCGCATCTTCCAGCGTACAGATGGTATAAATCACGCTAAAAACAGCATCAATACCATGGTCATGCACAATGCCCACATCCGGGGTCAGGCTGCCGGCAATACCGATAACCGGTTTGTTATAACGCTTCGCAACGTTCGCTACACCAACGGGGACTTTGCCATGTATGGTCTGGCTGTCGATACGCCCTTCACCGGTCACCACTAAATCGGCATCTGCGACCCAGGCATCAAGATGCAACGCATCGGTCACGATCTCAATACCGCTACGCAACTGTGCGCCGCAAAATGCATACAGTGCCGCGCCCATGCCCCCGGCGGCACCGCCGCCAGCCAGTTCCAGAACGTTAACGTCCAGATCGCGGGAGATCAGCTGAGCATAATGGGTTAACGCTCGATCCAAACGGGCAACCACTTCTGGCGTGGCCCCTTTTTGCGGGCCGAATACCGCCGACGCGCCCTCTTTACCGGTAAGCCGGTTCGTCACGTCGCAGGCTACTTCGATTCGACACGCGGCAAGGCGCGCATCTAACTGCGAGATATCAATCCTGGCAAGCGCTTCCAGTCCCGCACCACCATGGGCAATATCGTTATCCTGCGCATCCAGTAATCTTGCACCTAGCGCCTGCACCATCCCCGCGCCGCCATCGTTGGTTGCGCTACCACCAATGCCAATGACGATATGCTCCACGCCCGCGTCCAGCGCGTGACGTATCAGCTCTCCGGTTCCCCTGGAGGTGGTTTTTAGCGGGTCACGTGAACCCACGGGTACCAGCGCCAGCCCGCTGGCTGCAGCCATCTCAATAAATGCCGAGCGCGCATCTCCCGATAAACCATAAAATGCCTGAACACTGCTCCCCAGAGGGCCTGTAACATCAACATGAACAAGGCGTCCTGCGGTTGCGGCAACCATCGCTTCAACTGTTCCCTCGCCGCCATCGGCAACCGGGATCTTGACGTAATCCGCATCAGGCCAGATCTCACGAAAACCCTGCTCAATCGCAGTTGCTACCTCAAGCGCACTCAGACTCTCTTTGTAAGAGTCCGGAGCAATGACTATTTTCATAAGCCGTCCTTATGCATGTTGATTCTGTTAATCATACACCTGAAGAAGTGCCGGTTCCTGTCAGAACCGGCATAACGCTTAGCGAACCATGCACGGGCGCTTGTTATCAAACGTCCAGTTCGGGATCAGGTATTGCATTCCCATGGCATCATCACGCGCACCCAAGCCGTGTTGCTGATACAGTTCGTGGGCTTTCATTACCTGATCCATATCGATCTCTACACCCAGACCCGGTTTTGCCGGAACCTGTACCATGCCGCCTTTGATTTCAAACGGCTCCTTGGTCAGGCGCTGATTGCCTTCCTGCCAGATCCAGTGGGTATCGATGGCGGTGACCTTGCCCGGTGCCGCTGCCGCCACATGAGTGAACATCGCCAGCGAGATATCAAAGTGGTTGTTGGAGTGTGAGCCCCAGGTCAGACCGAACTCATGGCACATCTGCGCCACACGCACCGAACCCTGCATGGTCCAGAAATGCGGGTCCGCCAGCGGGATATCAACGGATTGCAGCGACAGCGTATGTCCCATCTGACGCCAGTCAGTAGCAATCATGTTGGTGGCCGTCGGCAGCCCGGTCGCGCGACGGAATTCCGCCATCACTTCACGCCCGGAGAAGCCCTGTTCGGCACCGCACGGATCTTCTGCATAGGCCAGAGAGCCTTTCAGATATTTACCGATGCTAATGGCTTCATTGAGCGACCACGCACCGTTAGGATCCAGCGTCACTCGTGCCTGTGGGAAGCGTTTCGCCAGCGCCACAATCGATTCCGCCTCTTCTTCCCCTGCCAGCACGCCGCCTTTCAGTTTAAAGTCGTTGAAACCATATTTCTCATACGCTGCCTCCGCAAGACGCACCACCGCATCCGGGGTCATTGCTTCTTCATGACGCAGGCGATACCAGTCACATTTTTCATCTGGCTGGCTCTGATACGGCAGCGGCGTCGCTTTACGGTTGCCGACGAAGAACAAATAGCCGAGCATTTCGACTTCGCTACGTTGCTGTCCATCACCCAGCAGAGACGCGACGTTGACGCCCAGATGCTGGCCCAGCAGATCAAGCATTGCCGCTTCAATACCGGTAACCACATGAATAGTGGTACGCAGATCGAAGGTCTGCAAACCGCGCCCGCCGGCATCGCGATCGGCAAACTGGTTACGTACCGCGTTCAGCACGTTTTTATATTCGCCGAGCGTTTTACCCACTACCAGCGGAATCGCATCTTCCAGGGTCTGGCGGATTTTCTCGCCGCCAGGGATTTCGCCGACACCAGTATGACCAGAGTTATCTTTGATAATCACAATATTACGTGTGAAGAACGGGGCATGTGCGCCGCTCAGGTTCATCAGCATACTGTCGTGGCCCGCAACCGGGATCACCTGCATGGCGGTAACAACGGGGGTCGTAAATTGTGTGCTCATAATAAAGTCCTTATTCAAAATCTAGTGGCGGCCGAAAACGGGGCGTTTACGGTCGAAGGTCCATCCAGGGATCAGGTACTGCATCGGACCCGCATCATTACGCGCGCCGCCGGGCAGTCTCTTGTAGGCTTCATGGGCCTTGTTAACCTGTTCCCAGTCCAGCTCCACGCCCAGCCCTGGGGCGTCCGGAACCGCAATTTTTCCGTGCTTAATCTCCAGCGGATTTTTGGTCAGGCGGCAATCGCCCTCCTGCCAGATCCAGTGGGTATCAATCGCCGTCGGCTTGCCGGGCGCAGCAGCGCCCACGTGGGTAAACATCGCCAGCGAAATATCGAAGTGGTTGTTCGAGTGACAGCCCCAGGTCAGCCCCCAGTCATCGCACAACTGTGCCACGCGCACCGCACCAGAAAGCGTCCAGAAGTGCGGATCGGCCAGCGGAATATCGACGGAGTTCAGCATCACCGCGTGGCCCATTTCGCGCCAGTTAGTGGCGATCATGTTGGTCGCTACAGGTAGACCAGTCGCGCGGCGGAATTCTGCCATCACTTCGCGACCCGAGAACCCTTGTTCGGCACCGCACGGATCTTCAGCGTAGGTCAGCACATCGTTCAGCCCCTTGCACAATGAGATAGCTTCATCCAGCAGCCAGGCGCCGTTAGGGTCGACCGTAATACGTGCATCCGGGAAACGTTTTTTCAGCGCACGGGCGGTCTCAATTTCCTGCTCACCGGGTAGCACGCCGCCCTTGAGTTTGAAATCTTTAAAACCGTAGCGGTCCTGAGAGGCCTCCGCCAGGCGCACAACCGCCTCGCTGTTCATCGCTTGCTGATGACGCAGGTGATACCAGTCATGGTTGCCCAGCGTCGTCTCCAGATACGGCAAATCTGTCTTCGTGCGATCGCCTACGTAGAACAGATAGCCCAGCACGGTTACCGCATCGCGCTGCTTGCCCGGCCCTAACAGTTCACAGACCGGCACGTTGAGCGCTTTGCCCAGCAGGTCGAGCAGCGCTGCTTCCAGCGCAGCTACCGCATTAACCCGCAGCTCAAAGGTCCAGGCGCCTTTACCGAAGGTGTCAAAGTCAGCGGCCTGGTTGCCTTTATGCACCTGCTGCACCACTTTGTTCAGACGGGCGACTTCCTGGCCTAATACCATCGGGATGGCGTCAAGGAGCGTCTGATAAATCACTTCACCGCCCGGCGCTTCACCGACGCCGGTATTCCCGGCGTTGTCGGTCAGTACCACGATATTGCGGGTAAAATACGCGTTATGCGCACCGCCGATGTTGAGCAGCATGCTGTCATGACCGGCTACCGGAATAACCTTCATGTCGGTGATAACGGGACTCGATTGTGTTGTCATCGTCATTGCCCTGCCACAGGTTTCAGTTCGATACGCTTAATATCGCCCACCAGCACCAGATAGCTCAGCACCGCAATCAGCGCATGCACCCCAACGTAAATCAACGCACCGTTAAACGAACCGGTGGTGCCCACGATGTAGCCAATCGCAATCGGCGTGACGATACCGGAAATATTGCCGAACATGTTGAACAGACCGCCGCTCAGGCCGCTGATCTCTTTCGGCGCAGTATCTGCCATCACTGCCCAGCCGAGCGCACCGATGCCTTTCCCGAAGAAGGCCAGCGCCATAAAGCCAATAATCATCCATTCAACGTCGACGTAGTTACAGAACACCATCACCATCGACAACAGCATACCCATCACGATCGGCGTTTTACGCGCAATATTCAGCGATCCGGTACGACGCATCAGCCAGTCGGAAATAATCCCGCCGAGCACGCCGCCCACAAAGCCGCAGATAGCCGGAACCGACGCCACAAAACCGGCCTTCAGAATCGACATGCCGCGCGCCTGCACCAGGTAAACTGGAAACCAGGTGATAAAGAAGTAGGTCAGCGCGTTAATGCAATACTGGCCGATGTAGATCCCCACCATCATGCGAGAACCAATCAACTGCTTAATTTGTCCCCACTTCACGCTGAACGGGACTTTCGTTTTCGCTGCCGCCTGATCCATGTTGATCAGCGCGCCACCAGCGGCGATGTAATCCAGCTCTTTTTGGTTCACGCCCGGGTGCTGGTTAGGTTCGTGAATTACTTTCAGCCAGACGAAGCTGATAACGATCCCGAGGCCGCCCATAAAGAAGAACACGTGCGACCAGCCCACTTCGTGAGTCAGCCAACCCATGATCGGCGCGAAGATAACGGTGGCAAAGTACTGTGCGGAGTTAAAAATCGACACCGCCGTGCCCCTCTCCTGCGCCGGGAACCACGCCGCCACAATGCGACTATTGCCGGGGAAGGAAGGCGCTTCGGCTAAACCGACAAGGAATCGCAACGTAAACAGCGCGATGATAATGCCAAAGCCGCTGAAGATATCGACGAAGCCTTGCAGCAGGGTAAACAGGGACCAAATAAAGATGGACCAGAAGTAGACACGTTTAGAACCAAAGCGGTCGAGCAACCAGCCGCCGGGGATCTGGCCGATAACATAGGCCCATGAGAATGCAGAGAAAACGTAACCCATACCGACAGCATCGAGGCCAATATCTTTGGCCATCTCCGAACCGGCAATGGATAAGGTGGCGCGGTCGCCATAGTTGAAGGATGTGACGATAAACAGCATCACCACTATCCAGTAGCGAGCATTAGTGCGCTTTTCCGCGCCGCTCGCCGCCTGACTTAATGAACTCATTGTTGCACTCCTGAATTTTCGCGTTTTTATTCGCTCACTCTGAATTGCAAAACCGGTAGGGGTCAGAGGTAACGTTTGGTGTATAGGCAGCTTTTTTGGAGGTTGTTCGCCTTGCATGCTGCATTTTCTTATAACTGGCATGAGGAGTATAAAAAGCAGGCAGGAAACACTCACCGTGCAACAACACAGTATTTCGTCCACACACCAAGCCTGTTTGTGGCAAAAGCCCTGGTGACTGGAAGCGACTTCACGGAAATGAAAACCAGAGGGTTGAATAAGGAAATATCAGGACGGAAAAGAAAGGAGTGTGAAACGGGTCGCTTGCTCCTATGAAAACGCCTGTAAAACCACTTTCAAATGAAGGTTTTTACAGGCATTTGCCCGAAGCTAACACGATTCAGTTTTATTAGGATATGGCCAGGTCGTTCTTTTTGCTTGCTGGCACAAGCAGGACACCCTCCCGGTAGGGGGGAGGGGAAGCCTCAAGACAGGAGAGTTCCCCAATGTTCTACCCAGGGATTGGATTCACTTTCCGGCTCAGGGTGCTCGCTGGCATCAATCAACAACATCTCACCCACGCGCTGCGCGCTTTGTTCCTGCAACAACGCGTCGAACTGTTTTCCGCCGTTGCAGAAGTTAACGTAGCTGCTGTCGCCGAGTGCGATCACGCCATAATGCAGATTTGGCTGAAAACCAAGATTATCTTTGATCCCCTGAAACAGTGGCACAATGCTGTCCGGAAGATCGCCCTGCCCGGTCGTTGAGGTCACCACCAGGACGTATTTGTCTTGATACGCCTGCCAGTCAGCCAGCTCTGGATCTTCAAACACCGTAGCCTTATGGCCCTGTCCGGTAAGGATAGCTTCAGCCTCTTCGGCTACCAACAGCGAGTTTCCGTACATCGTGCCGACAAAAATACCAATTTCCGCCATAACCTTTTTCTCCAGGGACTTAAGAATCTATTTGCTCATCCTGACCTGACCGCTCGCTGAACTCAACCCTTTCATTCTCAGGGAGAAGTCCACGCCAGCCAAACTGCGATAGCGCCTGCATCCAGACGTCATCCAGACCCGCGCGAATCACCAACGGCTCGCCAGTGAACGGATGGGTAAGCGTAAGCTGGCTGGCATGCAACATTAAGCGCTGGCAACCGAAATGCTCCGCCGCACTGCGGTTTTGCCGCAAATCACCGTGCTTACTGTCGCCAATAATAGGATGGCGTAAATGGGACAGATGCCGCCGGAGCTGGTGTTTACGACCGGTTTTAGGCTCAAGCTCTACCAGTCCGTAGCGAGTCGTTGGATAACGCCCGGTGGCCACCGGCATTTCTACCGTTGCCAGTCCGCGATAGTGGGTGACCGCCGGTTGCGGATCTTTATCTTCACGGGAAAATTTGTCGGCAATTTTATCCAACTCTTCCACCAGCGGGTAATCCAGCACCGCGTCATCCATTAACCAGCCACGCACAATCGCATGATAACGCTTTTGAATTTGATGCTGTTCAAACTGCTGCGATAGCAAACGCCCGGCTTCGCTGGACAATCCCATCAGCAGCACGCCGGATGTCGGTCGGTCGAGGCGATGCACGGTAAAAACATGCTGACCAATCTGGTCACGCACCGTTTGCATCACCACCACTTTCTCATCGCGGTCGAGCCAGCTGCGGTGAACCAGCCAGCCAGAAGGTTTGTTAACGGCAACCAGCCATTCGTCCTGATAGAGGATCTCAAGCATCAGGATTTATCGCTGGTAAACAGTGCATCCAGCTCCTGTAATGCAACGAGAAGCACTTCACGCTGTGGATGGTCGGCGGTCAGCGCCATTTCGTAATACGGTGCGATGGCAAACGCCTCTGGAAGCGGCTGCGCGTTATCAAGCAGAGCATGCATGCGGGGAATCAATACCCATTGCAGCCATTCAACCGGCTCCATGGTATCCATACAAAAAGGCTGCGTGCTGGTAAAAAGATGCGCCTCAGGCTCATCCATTCGCCAGTGATTATGCTCACGCAACAGCGCTTCAAGCGCGTGGAGTTGCTGGCGCACACGGTCATGAGTCGTCATGAAATTAACCTCATTGATGAAAAATCTGGCGCGAAGAATAGCATTTGTGGGCAGGAAATAAAAAAAGGGAGCACTGTAAAAACAGTGCTCCCGGTTCGTTTCGCAGCATTCCAGCTACTTTTAGTGCTCCCTGCTCATCCATGACAACTTTTCCTGTGGTCTTACGACCTGTTCATCCTGAACGTTTGCATCCTGCTCACATCACCCCGATGTGAAAACTTCATCCTGAAGTGTCCATGGCCATCCTGACCCGCCGACCATCCTGCCCGGCTCTCATTCTCCTTCCTGGAGGTGTCCCTTAACGCATCCAGCGTTTTCCTCTTTACTTCGTCCTGAAGCCTATCCTTGTAACACCATCCAGGTGTGTCCTGCAGAAGTGTCATCATCCTGATGTTCACTTCGTTGTGCGACTCCTTGTCGACGTAGATAGAATCGCCTGTTTCGCTTTGTCTTACAAGATACTTACAGACATTCCTTTAAGGTTTTTTTCATATGAAAGCAGAGAATAAAACATCAACTAACTGAATTACATACATTTACTATGAAGGCCCTGCATTAAGCTTTCACTTATTACCTGGCGATCTCCTACAGGGTTTGTAAGAGATCTCTCACACGCATGCGGGCAAAATGGATTACAGAACTGGCTTAAGTTGAGTCAGGAAATCCGCAAGAGAGGCCGCCAGCACCGTACGTTTACGAGTCCCCAGCGTTTCTTTGCACACTTCCCCGGACAGGTTACACACCGAAATGACATCCAGTTCATTTTCCTGTGTCGCAATAAACAGCGTCGGCGAGAGCTTGAGCCGCTTTTGCGTGACCAAATGGCCAATCAGGTTTTCCTGAACGCGCCTGAAGTCATCTTCGCTCCAGGTTTGCAGCAGCGTGAGCTTTTCATCGGCAAACTGCGCGTGCATGTCCCCGGCAAATTGGGTGGTATAAAAAGCGTGAACGGCGGGTTGTACCACAATATCAAAGGCGCGTTCAACCGCGTTTACATTCGTTTCGCCCACAAACGGCTGAGGTTGCCAGTACACGGCATCGCTGGTCGTGGAAATAATGCATGGGGAAGGTACGCCATATAATTCTTCGCTGAGAGGCCAGCTGTTATTTTTCTCATGCCATGCATCGCAATACCGTGTCGTAAAGGCCGTTAACGCCTGCGCAGTCAATTCGTCCACTGATTTCTCTCTTCACAAAAGCCAGGATACACTTGACGCATAGTGTATCTGGTTTATGACGGTGAAACATGTCTTCTTATGAAAACCATCAGGCGCTTGACGGCCTGACCCTCGGTAAATCAACAGATTACCGGGACAATTACGATGCCAGTTTGTTGCAGGGCGTTCCGCGTAGCCTGAACCGCGACCCGCTGGATTTAAAGGCCGATAATCTTCCTTTTCATGGCGCCGATATCTGGACGCTGTATGAACTGTCATGGCTAAATGCCAATGGTTTACCGCAGGTTGCCGTCGGGCATGTCGAATTAGACTACACCAGCGTGAATCTGATTGAATCAAAAAGCTTTAAGCTGTATCTGAACAGTTTTAACCAGACCCGCTTTGATTCATGGGATGCCGTTCGCCAAACGCTGGAACACGATTTGCGCGCCTGCGCCGAAGGCGATGTTCATGTGGCGCTGTACCGCATCGACGAGCTGGAAGGGCAGCCGATTGCTCATTTCAATGGCACCTGCATCGATGACCAGGATATTGTCATCGATAACTACCAGTTCACCACAGATTATCTGGAGAACGCCACAAGCGGCGAGAAAGCAGTGGAAGAAACGCTAGTCAGCCATCTGCTGAAATCTAACTGTTTGATCACCCACCAGCCCGACTGGGGTTCTATACAAATTCAGTATCGTGGACGAAAAATCGACAGGGAGCAGCTGCTGCGTTATCTGGTGTCCTTCCGCCATCATAATGAATTCCATGAACAGTGCGTGGAGCGCATTTTCAATGACCTTCTGCGCTTCTGCCAGCCGGAAAAGCTGAGCGTCTACGCCCGCTACACGCGACGCGGCGGTCTGGACATTAATCCATGGCGAACCAACACCGATTTTGTCCCTGCTATTGGCAGACTAGTGCGTCAGTAACTTTATTTCTCAATTTTGCGTGCCGGATTCCGCGCGCAAGGTTGTGAAAGGTCATAAGCCAGAGCTATTGTAATCAACAGGGAATGACGTGTTGCGTCCCATAAGGAGTTTACTTGATTACACATATTAGCCCGCTTGGCTCAATGGACATGTTGTCGCAGCTGGAAGTCGATATGCTTAAACGCACGGCCAGCAGCGACCTGTATCAACTGTTTCGTAACTGTTCGCTTGCCGTCCTGAACTCCGGCAGTTTGACCGACAACAGCAAAGAGCTGCTGTCTCGTTTTGAAAGTTTCGACATTAACGTGCTGCGCCGTGAACGTGGCGTTAAGCTGGAACTGATTAACCCGCCTGAAGACGCGTTTGTTGATGGACGCATTATTCGTGCGCTGCAGGCCAACCTGTTTGCCGTCCTGCGCGACATTCTTTTCGTTAACGGCCAGATCCATAACGCTGGTCGTTTTCAACGTCTGGATCTCGAAAGCTCGGTTCACATTACCAACCTCGTCTTCTCCATCTTGCGTAACGCCCGGGCACTGCACGTCGATGAAGCACCGAACATGGTCGTCTGCTGGGGCGGTCACTCCATCAACGAAAATGAGTACCTGTATGCTCGTCGCGTCGGTACCCAGTTGGGCCTGCGTGAGCTGAACATCTGTACCGGCTGCGGTCCTGGTGCGATGGAAGCCCCCATGAAAGGCGCGGCGGTGGGCCACGCCCAGCAGCGTTACAAAGACAGCCGTTTTATCGGCATGACTGAACCGTCAATCATTGCCGCCGAACCGCCTAACCCGCTGGTCAACGAACTGATCATCATGCCGGACATTGAAAAACGTCTGGAAGCATTTGTCCGTATTGCCCACGGCATTATCATTTTCCCTGGCGGCGTAGGAACGGCGGAAGAGCTGCTGTACCTGTTAGGTATATTGATGAACCCGGCGAACAAAGATCAGGTTCTGCCACTGATCTTGACGGGGCCAAAAGAGAGTGCGGACTACTTCCGCGTGCTGGATGAATTTATCGTACACACGCTGGGTGAAGACGCACGTCGCCACTACCGCATTATCATTGACGATGCTTCAGAAGTCGCTCGCCTGATGAAAAAAGCGATGCCGCTGGTGAAAGAGAATCGCCGCGACACCGGTGATGCCTACAGCTTTAACTGGTCGATTCGCATTTCACCTGATTTGCAGATGCCATTTGAACCGTCCCATGAAAATATGGCGAACCTGAAGCTGTACCCCGATCAACCAGTTGAAGTACTGGCTGCAGACCTGCGTCGCGCGTTCTCCGGCATCGTCGCGGGTAACGTCAAGGAAGTCGGTATTCACGCTATTGAAGAGTTTGGACCGTACAAGATCCACGGTGACCGAGAGATGATGCGCCGTATGGATGACCTGCTGCAGGGCTTTGTCGCACAGCACCGCATGAAGTTGCCGGGTTCGGCCTACATTCCTTGCTACGAAATCTGCGCCTGATGTTTAACGCCCGGTAGCTGCGGCTACCACGATGACAGATTTGTCCATATCCAAGCCGGTTTTGGCCTCGCAGCCAGCCGGCTTTTTTAGTGATACCAGTCACATAGCTCAACTCCTAACATAAACATCAATAATGTTTCGTCAGAAAACCCTCAATACGCAAACGTTTACCTTTCAAATTCGACCGTGCCTTATCGTCATAAATTATCATTAGTTGCAAGAATCCACTGAAAATGACAGTTTTTACAGCGCAACACTCGTATCTTCTCGCGTTCTCTTTCACGTCATATGTCGTTAATGCTAGCCTTCGCGCCCGTAAATCCGCTTTGGTTATTTTTTAATAGATTAATGGTCCAAATTTATCCACATAAAAAGTGGATTATTGCATTTGGGATCCCGATCACTGATACATTCATAACTTAAATGTATCTTTCCGCCCGAAAATTATTACGGCGAAAAATTATATAAAAAATCGCTAATCGGAATTCGTTTTACAGTCGGGTCTTTTTTCAGTGGATTGAACCCAAACCTGACTTTTTAAGCTTCCTCCAGGAGAAATAGATGGAAAACACGCAAACCAGCACTATCGTTACGGGCCAGACCCGCAGCGCATGGCGCAAGACTGACACCATGTGGATGCTGGGCCTTTACGGTACGGCAATTGGCGCGGGTGTCTTGTTCCTGCCAATTAACGCCGGTGTTGGCGGTCTGATCCCGCTGATCATCATGGCTATTCTTGCCTTCCCAATGACCTACTTTGCACACCGTGGTCTGACCCGTTTCGTGTTATCCGGTAAAAATCCGGGTGAAGACATCACCGAAGTGGTAGAAGAACACTTTGGTGTTGGCGCAGGTAAACTGATTACGCTGCTCTATTTCTTCGCTATCTACCCAATTCTGTTGGTTTACAGCGTAGCGATTACCAATACCGTCGAGAGCTTCCTGACCCACCAGTTGGCAATTACGCCTCCGCCGCGTGCCATCCTGTCGCTGATCCTGATTATCGGTATGATGACCATCGTGCGCTTCGGTGAGCAGATGATCGTGAAGGCGATGAGCATCCTGGTATTCCCGTTCGTTGCAGCGCTGATGCTGCTGGCGCTGTACCTGATCCCTCAGTGGAGCGGTGCGGTTCTGGAAACCCTGTCCTTTGACTCCGCAGCAACCACTGGCAATGGCCTGTTGTTGACCCTGTGGCTGGCAATTCCGGTAATGGTATTCTCCTTCAACCACTCACCGATCATCTCCTCCTTCGCCGTTGCGAAGCGTGAAGAGTACGGTGATGAAGCAGAGAAGAAATGCTCCAAGATTCTGGCATTTGCTCACATCATGATGGTGCTGACCGTTATGTTCTTCGTCTTCAGCTGCGTGTTTAGCCTGACCCCGGCGGATCTGGCTGCGGCAAAAGAGCAGAACATCTCCATCCTGTCTTACCTGGCGAACCACTTTAACGCACCGATCATTGCCTGGATGGCACCGATTATCGCGATGATCGCTATCACCAAATCCTTCCTCGGCCACTACCTGGGCGCACGTGAAGGCTTCAACGGTATGGTGATTAAGCACCTGCGTGGTAAAGGCAAATCCATCGAAGTCAACAAGCTGAACAAACTCACTGCACTGTTCATGCTGGTTACCACCTGGATCGTGGCAACGCTGAACCCGAGCATCCTCGGTATGATTGAAACCCTGGGTGGCCCAATCATCGCGATGATTCTGTTCCTGATGCCGATGTATGCGATTCAGAAAGTCCCGGCCATGCGTAAGTACAGCGGCCATATCAGCAACGTCTTCGTTGTGATTATGGGTCTGATTGCCATCTCCGCTATTTTCTACTCGCTGTTTAGTTAATCCCCTGCGCCGCCTACGGGCGGCGCATCTCGTTA
This sequence comes from Citrobacter sp. KH_055_1, assembly GCF_057838705.1. Lineage (NCBI taxonomy): Bacteria > Pseudomonadati > Pseudomonadota > Gammaproteobacteria > Enterobacterales > Enterobacteriaceae > Citrobacter > Citrobacter sp. KH_055_1. Next base: position 894,678 of record NZ_CM174473.1, on the reverse strand, counting down.
TACAATGGACGCCTCATGATTAGCGTATTCGATATCTTCAAAATCGGCATTGGCCCTTCCAGCTCACACACTGTGGGTCCAATGAAAGCAGGCAAACAATTCACGGATGACCTGATTGCTCGCGGAATACTCACTGACGTAACCCGCGTCGTGGTTGATGTTTACGGCTCTCTGTCTCTGACGGGGAAAGGCCATCACACTGACATCGCGATTATTATGGGCCTGGCGGGTAATCTGCCTGACACCGTAGACATCGATGCCATTCCGTCCTTTATCCAGGATGTGAATACTCACGGACGTTTGCTGCTGGCAGACGGTCAGCATGAAGTGGAGTTCCCGGTCGATAAGTGCATGAATTTCCATGCGGACAATCTGTCCCTGCACGAAAACGGCATGCGCATTACCGCCCTGGACGGCGAAAAAGTCCTCTACAGCCAGACTTACTATTCCATTGGCGGTGGTTTCATCGTTGATGAAGAACATTTCGGCCTGCCGAACAGCTCGCCGGTAAACGTGCCCTATCCGTACAAATCCGCCGCCGATCTGCAACGACATTGCCAGGAAACCGGCCTGTCGCTTTCTGGTCTGATGATGCAAAACGAACTGGCCCTGCACAGCAAAGAAGAGCTGGAACAGCACTTTGCTAACGTCTGGGAAGTGATGCGTAGCGGGATTGAACGCGGTATCACCACCGAAGGCGTCTTGCCGGGTAAACTGCGCGTGCCACGTCGTGCCGCAGCGCTGCGTCGCATGCTGGTCAGCAGTGACAAAACCACCACCGACCCAATGGCGGTCGTGGACTGGATTAACATGTTCGCGCTGGCGGTGAACGAAGAGAATGCGGCCGGTGGACGTGTGGTTACCGCCCCGACCAACGGTGCGTGTGGGATCGTTCCTGCGGTACTGGCTTACTACGACAAGTTTATCCGCGAAGTGAACGCTAACTCGCTGGCACGCTACATGCTGGTCGCGAGTGCGATTGGTTCCCTGTACAAGATGAACGCCTCTATCTCGGGTGCCGAAGTGGGTTGCCAGGGTGAAGTTGGTGTGGCCTGCTCAATGGCGGCAGCGGGTCTGGCGGAACTGCTGGGCGGTAGCCCTACGCAGGTGTGCATCGCGGCAGAAATCGGTATGGAACACAACCTGGGGCTGACATGCGATCCGGTTGCGGGCCAGGTTCAGGTCCCATGTATCGAGCGTAACGCTATTGCCTCAGTCAAAGCGGTTAACGCCGCACGTATGGCGCTGCGCCGTACCAGCGAGCCGCGCGTGTGCCTCGATAAAGTGATCGAGACCATGTACGAGACCGGTAAAGACATGAATGCCAAGTACCGCGAAACCTCTCGTGGCGGCCTGGCGATGAAAGTTGTCACCTGCGATTAAGTCCCAACCCATTGCCGGATGGCGCAAGCTTATCCGGCCTACAGTGCCGTAGTCATTTGTAGGCCGGATAAGGCGTCAGCCGCCATCCGGCAAAATGTTGTTTCAGATCTTCGCCTCCACTCGCCGTGAATGTTACCCTACAGGCTGATTCGTAAGGGAGAACACCGTGGCCGTCCATCTGCTCATTGTCGATGCACTGAACCTCATCCGCCGTATTCACGCTGTTCAGGGATCGCCCTGCGTGGAGACCTGCCAGCACGCGCTCGATTTATTGCTCGTGCACAGCCAGCCTACGCACGCCGTGGCGGTGTTTGATGACGAAGCGCGTAACAGCGGCTGGCGTCACCAACGGCTGCCCGACTACAAAGCTGGTCGCCCACCGATGCCCGACGAACTCCATCAAGAAATGCCCGCCTTACGCGCGGCCTTTGAACAGCGCGGCGTCTGCTGCTGGGTTTCCAGCGGTAATGAGGCCGACGATCTAGCCGCAACGCTGGCGGTGAAAGTCACCCAGGCCGGGCATCAGGCCACCATCGTCTCAACCGACAAAGGTTACTGCCAGTTGCTCTCTCCTGCCCTGCGTATTCGCGACTATTTCCAGAAGCGCTGGCTGGATGCGCCGTTCATCGAAAAAGAGTTTGGCGTACAGCCTCAGCAACTGCCGGATTACTGGGGGCTAGCAGGAATAAGCAGTTCAAAAGTACCTGGTGTCGCCGGTATTGGCCCAAAAAGTGCGACCCAACTGCTCGTGCAGTTTCAGCATCTGGAAGGGATTTACGCCCGGCTTGATGACGTGCCGGAAAAGTGGCGCAAGAAGCTCGAGGCGCACAAAGAAATGGCATTTCTATGCCGCGATATTGCCCGGTTGCAAACGGACTTACATATCGACGGGAACCTACAGCAGTTACGTCTGGCGCGGTAGTTTTGTTGCCGGATGGCGCTGCGCTTATCCGGCCTACATTTCGTGCAATCCTGTAGGCCAGATAAGGCGTTCACACCGTCATCCAGCACAATTACCAGGCGGTGTGGTACAGCTCAACGATATCGCCGAGGCTCGCTTCACGCGGATTACCACCGGTGCATACGTCATCGAATGCTGCCTGCGCCAGCGCCGGGATATCCTCTTTACGCACGCCAACATCACGTAAGTGCAGCGGAATGCCCACATCACGGTTAAGCTCAAACACCGCATCCACGGCGGCTTTACGCGCCTCGTCCAACGTCAATGCTTCCACCTTCACGCCCATTGCCCGGGCGATATCGCGGAATTTGTCCCCGCTATAGTCGGCGTTGTACTGCATCACATGCGGGAGCAGAATGGCGTTGGCGACGCCGTGCGGCGTGTTATAAAACGCACCCAGCGGGTGTGCCATACCATGAACCAGCCCCAGGCCAACGTTGGAAAAGCCCATTCCAGCAACATACTGGCCCAGCGCCATGGCTTCACCGGCCTTGCTGTCACCGGCAACGGATCCACGCAGCGCCCCGGCAATGATCTCAATGGCTTTGATGTGCAGCGCATCCGTCAACGCCCAGGCCGCACGGGTGATGTAACCTTCAATGGCATGGGTCAGCGCATCAACGCCGGTAGCCGCCTTTAACGCCGCGGGCATACCGTCCATCATATCGGCATCGATAAATGCCACCTGCGGAATATCATGCGGATCGACGCAGACAAACTTGCGCCGGTTTTCCTCATCGGTGATCACGTAGTTAATGGTCACTTCTGCCGCCGTCCCTGCCGTCGTCGGGATAGCCATCACCGGTACGCTTGGCTTACGCGTGGGCGATAAGCCTTCAAGGCTGCGCACATCGGCAAACTCAGGGTTATTGTAGATAATACCAATCGCTTTACAGGTATCCTGCGGGGAGCCACCGCCAATGGCAATCAGATAGTCTGCGCCACTTTGCTCAAAGACACCCAGCCCTTCCTGTACCACTGCAATGGTGGGATTGGGGATAACGCCGGAGTAAATCTCCCACGCCAGCCCCGCCGCATCCATCCGCGATGTCACCTTCTCGACCACACCGCACTGTACCAGGTTGGCATCGGTCACAATCAGCGCCTTACGATACCCCCGACGAATAACTTCATCGGTTAACGCCCCAACAGCTCCCCGGCCAAACCATGCCGTTTCATTCAGAATCATTCTGTTCGCCATCGTATTTCTCCTTTTCGCTTTGCGAAATTACTCTTCAATTCGTAATCCGTAGGATTTGAATTTCTCCAGCACGATGGCAATCTCTTCATCATCCAGCACCGGAACAGGATCGACGATCGCTAATGTGCTCAGATAAAGGCGGGCCAGAACTTCCACTTCATGCGCCAGCCACAGTGCTTTTTCCAGGTTCGCCTCGCAGGCAATCAGCCCATGATGCTGCAACAGCGTTGCTTTGCGGTCTTTCAGCGCCACGATCACGTGCTCTGACAGTTCACGTGTACCAAACGTCGCATACGGCGCACACGGAATGGAATTTCCACCGGCAGCAGCAATCATGTAATGGATAGCCGGGATAGGACGGTTGAGAATCGATACCGCGGTGCAATGGATCGCATGATTATGGACAACCGCATTAGCCTCTGGCCGCGTCTGATAGGCAGCAAGGTGAAAACGCCATTCACTGGACGGTAATTGTCCTTTATCATAATTACCGTCGTTGTCTACATACACGATCATATTTTCCGTGAGTCTTTCGTAAGGAATTCCGCTGGGCGTGATCAGCATTCCATTTTCATAACGTGCACTCACATTACCCGCCGTTCCCTGATTCAGCCCCAGGCTGGTCATTTCAAGGCAGGTTTCAATGATTTCTCGCGACAAACGCATTCTTTCCATCATAATTCTCCGGGTACAGTTTCCCCTCGTCTTGATTGCGAAAAATACAGCCGCAGAGTAAGACGGGTCAGGTTTCAGATATGAGCAGCCACTGAATTTTTATTCAGGTTCAGTTAGCTGATTTATTATTAAAAAAGTATTATTTTTGTCTTACACGCTTAATGAGCTTCATCGGTACTTTTACCGTTTCTTTAATCGGCTGGTCTTCAATCGCACTCATCATCATGTCGAAGGCTTTTTCCGCCCAGACGTTTTCATCCTGCTGCATTGACCAGACATTATTGGCGAGGAATCCCAGCATCGGATGTTCATCGAATGTGCCGATATTAATATCAGGTGGAATAACGCCAAAACGATTGCGAATAGCGACGATGGCGCCTTCCAGCACAGGTAATGACGAGGCGATAAATGCCTGAGGACATCCCTGCTCAGCGATCAGTTTTTCCATTAACCGGTAGCCACCATCTGGCGTGTTATCCGGACCTTCACGCACCCAATCATGATGGGAAATACCATTGTTACTCAATGCGTTAAGATACCCCTGCAAACGGTCGCCAATACTGGGCAGCCCGGTATCGCCCACCAAAAACCAGATTGGAGATTTTCCCGCATCGAACAAACTTTGCGTCAGCTTTTCGCCACCTAAACTATTATGACTTTCTACCAGCGCGTTATCGGTGTACTTAAAATCACGGTCAAGTAACACCATCGGTTTTCTAACCTGGCGTAAATGATGCTGCTGGTTTTCGAGCGTTGACGGGACAATAAAAAGTCCGTCAACATTACGTGCAATTAACGCTTTGGTTAATTTATTCTCGTAATCAACATCATCATAAGTACAGCTAATCGTTAACTGATATCCAGAACGACGACAGCGTTGCTCAAGTTTTTCAGCGAGCGTAGCAAAAAAGACGTTGGAAATATTGGGCACAATCAGCCCCAGCGTATCCGTTTTATTCAGTTTAAGGCTGCGCGCTGAATGGTTGATGACATAACCATAACGCTCAACATATTCATTAATGCGCGTTTGGGTTTTAACGCTGATACGATATTGCTCAGCTTTCCCATTCAACACCAGTCGCACGGTTGTCACCGATAAATTCAGATCGCTGGCTATCTGTTCTACTGTTTTAGCCATTATATGCCCCAGTTCACATCCAAAACGTCAATTCACAATCATAAAAGTATTTTAAACATTTGTCTTACAGCATCAGTTGGTTAAGCACCTGCTGCTGCCCCCACATAGTCAGATGCACCTGATATTTGCGGGCATAAAAGTCCTGACGCTTAGGGTTTGTCTTGATAACCTCACCGGGCGTCACCATCGCCTGACAAGCCGCCGGGAAATTTGCCCACGCCCCACTGGCAACCGCACCGGTAATCGCCGCACCCAGCGTCACCGCATCTTCTTCCTGCATCAAATGGATATCGCATCCGGTCGCATCCGCATACTCACGTAGCCACAGCGGATTGTGCGTTGCTCCTCCGCACAGCGTCAGTCGTGAAATAGTGTGTCCATTTTCGCGCATCACTTCCATAATGTGCCGCGTACCGCAGGCAATCGCCTGTAATGTTGCCAGATACAAGCGAGCAACCTGCCGCTCGCCACGTTCAAGGGTCAAGCCACATACGCTGCCACGAGCATCTGGTCGCGCACGCGGTGAGCGGTTGCCATGATGATCGGCCAACACATGTAAGTTGCGCCCTGGTTCCGCTTCATTTTCCTCCAGTGCAGCCACCCATTCATTGACCAATACTATCGGATGGCAACCCCGCGCTTCGGCCTTACGATACAGGTCCGCACTGGCACCTGACTCCTGAAGCGTCCAGTCGACTAACGCCCCGGCGGCACTTTGCCCGCCTTCGGTCAGCCAGTAGCCGGGTAGCATCGCGGACCAGTATGGTCCCCATACGCCCGGTGTATGAATTTCCTCTTCGCTGCACAGCATATGGCAGTTTGACGTGCCGCTGATCAACGCCAGCGTTCCCACAGGCTGAGCACCGGCCAGCGCTACACCGCCTGCATGCGCATCAATCATCCCGCTGGCAACCACAACATGCGTGGTCAGTCCCAACGCCTGCGCCGCTTCAGGGCTGAGCGTACCAACGGCGGCCCCCGGCGGTAAAATACGCGACGGGATTTTGCTGAGTAAATCTGTTAATTCAACGGCATCGAGCAACGAATGACTAAAACGTTGTTCGTGCGCCAGATAGTTCCATTTACAGGTCAGGGAGCACAGACCCGCTACATCGCTGTCGGTCGCTTTCCAGACCAGGAAGTCCGCCAGATCGTAGAATCGATGCGCGCGCTCCCACGTCGCAGGAAAATGATTCTTCAGCCACAGCACTTTAGGCAATTCCATTTCGACGCTGACTTCGCCGCCAACATAGCGCAGGGCGGGATCCTGCGTGGCGTTAATGCGTTTGGTCTCGTCTGCCGCGCGATGATCCATCCACATGATGATGTTATGGTCAGGCGATTCACCGGGTGAAACCGCCAACCCTTGTCCTTGTTCATCGAGAGCAACCAGAGAGCAGGTGGCATCGAATCCCAGTGAACGAATTTCCTCGACGGGAACCCCCGCTGACGACACCGCATCTTTCACCGCATGACACACCTGCTGCCAGATTTCAGCGGATGATTGTTCTACCCGCTGCGGACCGGGTCGAAACTGCGAGATAGGTAATGTCGCAAAGGCCAGTCGCGTACCATTGGCATCAAAGACACCGGCCCTGACGCTGGCGGAACCGACATCCACCCCGAGGAAATATCCACTGCTCATAGTAACTCCCTGACACTGGCTAAAAATGGGGCGAACGTGTCGCCCCAACGGTCTTATTTTTTACCGAATGGATGTAATAATTTGTCGATTTCCGGTGTATCAATGTTCTTCGCATTCACGAATTTAACCGGGATATCAATCTCTTTTGGAACAGCCTGACCCGACACGGCGGCATTCAGCGTTTTGATCCCCTGATAGCCAATCTGGTAAGCATCCTGCACCACAAAGCCCTGGATAACGCCGGATTTCAGGAAGGCAATAATCGCTTCGGTGCTGTCAAAGCCAATCACCTTCACTTTGCCCTTCAGGTTTTGACTATCAATGGCGTTCGCTACACCCAGCGTTGAACCTTCGTTAGTGCCATAGATCCCGGCAATATCCGGGTTGGCCTGAATCATATCGATAGTTTTATCCATCGCTTTTTGCGGATCCCCATCGCTGTACTGAACAGGCAGTACCTTGATATCCGGATATTTTTCCTTCATGCGGGCAATAAACCCTTCCGAACGCTCGATTGCAGAAGAGGTACCGGCCACGTGCGCAATAATACCGACCTTCCCTTTGCTGCCCACTTCAGCGGCGAGCGCATCGGCGGCTTCTGCGCCGGCTTTACGGTTATTGGTTGCCACAAAGCTGACCGGAATGTCAGAATTCACGCCAGAGTCAAAGGTCACAACCTTAATCCCCCGTGAATTGGCCGTTTCCACCAGCGGTGCGAGGGCATTGGCATCTAACGCCGCCAGCAGCAGTCCGTTAGGCTTTTGCGCCATTGCGTTTTCAACCAACTGAATCTGCTCAGCAATTTGTGTTTCATCCGCCGGCCCTACATAGCTGGTTTTATCACCCAACTCTTTCGCTGCCGCTTCGGTCCCCATTTTTACGGTTTGCCAGAATTCATGCTGAAAACCTTTACTGACCACAGGGAGGTTCATATCTTTAGCCAACGCGCTGGAAGTCATGCAGGCCAGCAGGGATAACGCATAGACAAAATGCCTGGTTTTCATTGTTGTACTCCGTTCTGAGTGAGTCACCCTAAACGTCAGGGTTATGATGCCCCGCAACTTCCGGGAGCGTAAATCAACGAATTTTTTTGCGTAATGTGTCGAGATAAACCGCCGCGATAACCACCACACCCATTGCCACCATCTGCCAGAACTGGGAGACGCCCATCAGGTTGAGGCCATTTTTCAACACGCTCATAATGAATGCGCCGATAATCGTGCCGCCGATGGTGCCAATCCCGCCCATCAGGCTCGTACCACCAATCACCACCGCGGCAATCGCTTCCAGCTCATAACCCACACCAACCGTTGGCTGACCTGAGTTCAGACGCGAAGCAAGAATGACCCCGGCAATCCCGGTCAGCAGACCGCAGAAGGCGTAGACGAAGATTTTGACGCGCTGGACTTTAATTCCGGACAGGTGTGCTGCAACTTCATTGCTGCCCACGGCATAAACATAGCGACCAATCACCGTTTTCTTCAGGATGTACGCAGCGATCAGCGCCACCACCACCAGGTAAAAGACCGGATAAGGCAGCACGTCGAACAGGCGGCCCTGTGCCAGCATTTTGAAGCCTGGGTAATCAGCAAAGTAAATCGCGCGGCCGTCGGTCATCACCATGTTGATGCCCCTGACGGACATCATCAGGCCCAGCGTGGCAATAAAGGGCGGGATGGTCATTTTGGTGACCAACAGCCCGTTGATATAACCGCACAGCCCACCGGCTAACACGCCTGCCAGGATGCAAATCGGCAGAGGCAAACCCAGCGTGGCGCAGATACCGACCGCAACGCCTGAAAACGCCACCACGGAACCGAGAGAAAGGTCGATCCCGGAGGTGATAATGACGAAGGTAACGCCAATCGCCATGATGCCAATGACCGAGGTTTGCAGAGCAATGGTCATAATATTTTCAGTATTAAAGAAAAATGGCGATCCAAAACTGAAAAATATCACCAGAATAATCAAACTGAAAAGCGGCGCGAGGCGCATTAAAAGTTCTTTGTTAATTTTAATTTTTTTATTATTGCTGTCTGAAGAGGTTACAGAGATAGTCATAAATTAATCCTCTAACGTCGCGTATTGCATGATTTTTTCTTGTGTGGCGTCATCAGAAGCTAACTCACCGGTAATACGACCACTACGCATCACTAAAATGCGATCGCACATACCCAGCACTTCCGGTAATTCAGAAGAAATCATGATGATTGATTTCCCTTTTGCCACCAGTCGATTCATCAATTCATAAATTTCAAGTTTGGCCCCCACGTCAATGCCACGCGTAGGCTCATCAAAGATGAGAATATCGGTGTCTTTACACACCCATCTGGCAATAATGATTTTCTGCTGATTACCACCACTTAAATTTAATGCGGCCTGCTCAAGGTGTGGCGTTTTAATTCGCAGGGCTTTCACCTGCTCCTGGCTGGTTTGCTGACAGCGCTTGCTATCAACATTGCCGTAGCGATCGGAATACTCCGGGTAATTCCCCAGCATAATATTGCGCTCAACCGACAGCCCTAATGCCAGTCCTTCTTTTTTTCTATCCTCTGTTAAATAGCTGATCCCCTGTTTGATTGCGTCAGGGATATCTTTAACCACGGTGACCTTACCGTTTAGCGTAATGGTACCGCTATCGATGGGATCTGCACCGAAAATGGCACGCGCCAGTTCGGTACGCCCTGCGCCCATCAGACCGGCAAAACCTAAAATCTCCCCCTGATGCAGGGTAAAATCGATGTTGTTCAGTACCCCTTTGCGCGTCAGGCCGCTCACTTCCAGCACCGGTTTGTGCTGAGACAAGGGTTCACGACGCGGATAGATATTCCCGAGGTCACGCCCAACCATCATGGCAATTAAGTCGCTGATTTTTACAGCATCATAATCGACGGTGGCAATAAACTGACCGTCTCGCATCACGGTCGCGCGGTCGGCAATTAACGCCAGCTCTTCCAGACGGTGCGAGATATAGACAATGCCGGTACCCTGCTCTTTCAGCAAACGGGTAACCTGAAATAAACTGTCGATCTCCGTTTCCGTCAGCGCCGCCGTCGGTTCATCCATAATCAGAATTTTGGCATTCACCGATATAGCTTTGGCAATCTCAACCATTTGTTGTTGAGCGACGGTAAGATCGGCAACCAGCGTATCTGGCGCAATATTCAGGTTCAATTTTTGCAAAATATCGATAGCTGCCTGGCGCTGTTGTTTCTCGTCAAGACGCCAGCGGTTATTTTTGCAAAATTCCCTGCCAATAAAGATATTGTCTTCAACCGTTAACTCTGGGAATAAATTAAATTCCTGGTGAATAATCGTGATCCCGGCTTTTTGTGCACTTAACGGATTCGCGAATGAAACAGCTTGATCTTCAAAAATAATATTACCTTCATCCGGTTGATAAACGCCGGATAAAATTTTCATCAAGGTGGATTTCCCCGCGCCATTTTCGCCAAGCAGCGCATGAACTTCCCCTTTGCGTAACGCAAAATCCACATTACTCAACGCTAATACGCCGGGAAAACGTTTCGTAATATGACTCATCTGTAAAAATGTTTCGGACATTGCTGCTTTCCTCAATATACAGAAACTACAGTCGGTAAATCAGGCGAAAACAGCGTTGCCATGGAGCCATCGTCACCGTTAATGCGAATACTTCTTAAAAGCGTAGATACGTTTTTTGATTATTGCTAACTCGAGTTAGCGATTGCCTTTTAAAGCTATTTTAGCTGCAAAAAATAACCAAATCATTTGGTTTAAAACTGTGACACTGGACAGGAATTTTCTCGTATATCATTAATTAAAAACAAGATTAACTAAAATCCGCACATTAATTTATTTGACGCAGATCGAATTTTAACCACTTCTCGTGAGGCCTCTCACAGTTCCACAACAAAAAAGTTGTGTAAAAAACTCGCTGATACCTAAGCTAACTCGAGTTAGCAAAAATGAAAAATTCAGCCAACTGCGACAGTGGTGTCCTCCATCCGCTTTTGCAGCACGGCATAAAGTGAGATGAGGAACCTCGAATGAAAAAAATGAGTTTACCGAAAATCGGTATTCGTCCGGTGATTGATGGGCGTCGTATGGGTGTACGTGAGTCGCTCGAAGAACAGACCATGAATATGGCGAAAGCCACTGCCGCGCTTATCACCGAGAAACTTCGTCACGCCTGCGGCGCGCAGATTGAGTGCGTGATTGCAGACACCTGCATTGCCGGGATGGCTGAATCCGCCGCCTGCGAAGAAAAATTCAGTAGCCAAAATGTCGGCGTGACGATCACCGTGACACCATGCTGGTGCTACGGCAGCGAAACCATCGACATGGACCCAATGCGTCCAAAAGCCATCTGGGGCTTCAACGGCACGGAACGTCCTGGCGCTGTTTATCTGGCTGCAGCGCTGGCAGCGCATAACCAAAAAGGTCTGCCTGCTTTCTCGATTTACGGTCATGACGTGCAGGATGCGGGTGACACCACCATCCCCGCCGATGTTGAAGAAAAACTGCTGCGCTTTAGTCGTGCAGGCCTGGCCGTTGCCAGTATGAAAGGCAAAAGCTATCTGTCCGTGGGCGGCGTTTCAATGGGGATCGCAGGATCCATTGTCGATCATAACTTCTTTGAATCCTGGCTGGGCATGAAGGTTCAGCCGGTAGATATGACCGAGCTGCGTCGTCGTATTGACCAAAAAATCTATGACGAAACCGAGCTGGAGATTGCGCTGGCGTGGGCGGACAAAAACTTCCGCTATGGCGAAGATCAGAATGCCCAACAGTACAAACGCAACGAAGAGCAAAGCCGCGCGGTCCTGAAAGAAAGTCTGCTGATGGCAATGTGCATCCGTGACATGATGCAAGGTAACAAGATACTGGCTGAAAAAGGCCTGGTCGAAGAGTCGCTGGGCTTCAACGCCATTGCCGCGGGCTTCCAGGGTCAGCGTCACTGGACCGATCAATACCCGAACGGCGACACCGCCGAAGCCCTGCTGAACAGCTCATTTGACTGGAACGGCGTACGCGAACCGTATGTGGTTGCCACCGAAAACGACAGTCTGAACGGTGTAGCAATGCTGTTTGGCCGCCAGCTTACCGGTACCGCGCAAGTCTTTGCCGATGTACGCACCTACTGGTCACCGGAAGCCGTGCAACGCGTCACCGGCCAGCCGCTGACTGGCCTTGCTGAGCACGGTATTATCCACCTGATCAACTCCGGATCTGCGGCGTTGGACGGCTCCTGCAAACAGCGTGACAGCGATGGCAAACCGACCATGAAACCGCACTGGGAAATCTCCCAGCAAGAGGTGGATGATTGCCTGGCGGCAACCGAATGGTGCCCGGCTATTCATGAATACTTCCGCGGCGGCGGCTACTCCTCTCGCTTCCTGACTGAAGGCGGTGTGCCGTTCACCATGACCCGTATCAATATCATCAAAGGTCTGGGACCGGTGCTGCAGATAGCCGAAGGCTGGAGCGTGGAATTACCGAAAGACATGCATGACCAGCTCGATGCCCGCACCAACTCCACCTGGCCAACGACCTGGTTTGCTCCGCGCTTAACCGGTAAAGGTCCATTCAGCGACGTTTACTCGGTGATGGCGAACTGGGGTGCGAACCACGGTGTGCTGACTATTGGTCACGTTGGTGCAGACTTTATTACCCTTGCCGCCATGCTGCGTATTCCAGTGTGTATGCACAACGTGGAAGAAGAGAAAATCTATCGCCCTTCAGCCTGGGCTGCACACGGTATGGACAGTGAAGGCCAGGATTATCGCGCCTGCCAGAACTATGGCCCGCTGTATAAACGTTAATGCGACTCTGCCCGGTGGCGCAAGCTTACCGGGCCTACAACTGTAAAATTTGTAGGCCGGATAAGCGCAGCGTCATCCGGCAACATTTGGAGTGGCTATGAAACAAGACGTTATACTGGTCCTCGACTGTGGCGCAACCAACGTGCGGGCCATTGCCGTTGACCGTCAGGGAAAAATCGTTGCCCGCGCCTCCACACCGAACGCCAGTGATATCGCCTCAGAAAACAGCACCTGGCATCAGTGGTCCCTGGATGCCATTCTGCAACGCTTTGCCGACTGCTGCCACCGCCTGTCATCTGAACTGTCTACCCGCCAAATCCGCGGGATTACCGTCACCACGTTTGGCGTAGACGGCGCGCTGGTTGATGAAAATGGCGAACTGCTTTATCCGGTAATCAGCTGGAAATGCCCACGCACCGCTGCCGTGATGGCCAATATCAGCCGCCTGATGACACCACAGCAGTTGCAGGACATCTCCGGCGTCGGCGCCTTCAGCTTTAACACCCTGTATAAACTGGTGTGGCTCAAAGAAAACCACCCGCAATTACTGGAACGGGCGCACGCCTGGCTATTTATCTCCTCGCTTCTTAACCATCGCTTAACCGGTGAATTCACGACGGATATCACCATGGCAGGCACCAGCCAGCTGCTGGATATCCATCAGCGAGAGTTCAGCCCCGACATTTTGCAGGCAGCCGGCATTCCACGCCGACTGTTTCCCCGCCTAGTTGAAGCAGGCGAGCATATTGGGACGTTGCAAAGCACCACGGCAACATTGCTCGGGCTACCGACGGGCATTCCGGTCATTTCCGCCGGGCATGATACACAGTTCGCTCTCTTTGGCGCGGGCGCACAGCCGGACGAACCGGTGCTCTCCTCCGGCACATGGGAAATTTTGATGGTGCGCAGCGCGCAGGTGAATACCCCACTGCTGAGCCAGTATTCCGGCTCCACCTGCGAACTGGACAGCCACGCTGGGCTGTACAATCCCGGTATGCAATGGTTGGCTTCCGGCGTTCTCGAATGGGTACGCAAGCTGCTGTGGACTGCCGATACGCCGTGGCAAACGCTTATCGATGAAGCCAACGCCATTCCGGCTGGGGCTGATGGGGTAAAAATGCAGTGCGATCTGCTCACCGGCGCGAACGCGGGTTGGCAGGGCGTCACGCTCAACAGCACGCGGGGACATTTATACCGTGCGGCACTGGAGGGACTCACCCACCGGCTGCAGCAAAATCTACAGACACTGGAGACCATCGGTCACTTCCAGGCGACAGAGCTGCTGCTGGTTGGTGGGGGAAGTCGTAACGCGCTGTGGAATCAGATTAAAGCCAACGTTCTGGGTATCCCGATCAAAGTGCTGGATGACGCCGAAACCACCGTCGCCGGGGCGGCGATGTTTGCCTGGTCAGGCATTGGGGAATTTACCTCACCGGAGCAGGCTCGCGCCCAGGTGCATTACCAGTACCGTTATTTCTATCCGCAAACTGAACCCGAACTCACAGGAGTCGAGTGACATGCTAAAAACGATTTCCCCTTTAATTTCCCCCGACCTGCTGAAAGTGTTGGCTGAAATGGGTCACGGCGATGAAATTATCTTTTCCGATGCTCATTTTCCCGCGCACAGCATGGGGCCACAGGTGATCCGCGCCGACGGCCTGCAGGTCGACGCCCTGCTACAGGCGATTATTCCGTTGTTTGAACTGGACAGTTACGCTCCGCCGCTGGTGATGATGGCGCCCGTTGAAGGGGATTCACTCGACCCAAGTGTCGAAGCACGGTATCGCGATGCGCTCTCCTTGCCAGCGGGCGGTCCGGGTATCACGCGCATTGATCGCTATGCATTCTACGAGCGGGCGCAAAACGCGTTTGCTGTCGTTATCACCGGCGAGCGGGCAAAGTACGGAAATATTCTTTTGAAAAAAGGCGTAACACCGTAATCTCTGATCGGAGTGCCCGTCAGAGGCGGGCATTCATCCAACGATGAGGATCGGACCATGAAAGCGGCGCGCCAGCAGGCGATAGTAGACTTGCTCATTCACCATCAAAACCTGACCACTGAAGTTTTGGCTTTGCAGCTGAACGTCAGTAAAGAGACTATCCGCCGCGATCTCAGCGAACTACAAACCCAGGGCAAAATCCTGCGCAGCCACGGATGCGCCAGGATCATTCAGCGGGAAAATCAAAACAGCGGCGACCCGTTTCACATTCGACGTAACAGCCATCATACGCATAAAGCCGATGCCGCACGGGAAGCGCTGACATGGATAGAAGAAGGCATGGTGATAGCCCTGGACGCCAGCTCGACCTGCTGGTATCTGGCCCGACAGTTGCCGGATATCAACATCCAGGTATTTACCAACAGTCAGCCCATTTGCCAGGAACTGGCCAAACGTAAACATATTCAGCTCATCTGCTCAGGCGGTAGGCTGGAGCGTAAGGACGGTTGCTACGTGAATCCGTCGCTCATTTCTCAGTTGAAATCCCTCGACATCGACCTGTTTATTTTTTCCTGTTCCGGGATCGATAGCAGCGGCACGCTTTGGGATTCCAACAGCCGCAACGCGGAGTTCAAATCTATTCTGCTCAAGCGTGCATCACAGTCATTGCTGCTTTTCGATAAAAGTAAGTTAGATCGTTCTGGCGAGGCCCGGATCGGGCATCTGGAGGAGGTCACGCATATTATTTCGGGTGAACAGCAGACAGACGGTGCGGTAATCCAGGCCGGATAAACGTATGCGTCATCCGGCCCGGGCGTCTTATCGCTCGTCGCGACGACCACCAACGGCCGCCCACAGACGGCGCACGTGCACGGTCACTTCCTCGCGGTCATGGTACAGCTGACGCGCCTGAATTTGTGCATTGATGTTGTGTTCATCCAACTGCTCCTGAATATACGCCAGGTTTTGCGACACTTCTTCGTAGCGTTTTTTCATCGGCAGTTTGAGATTGAAAATCGTCTCACGACACCAGCCATTGACTAGCCACTGCGCCATCAGCGCGGCAACTTTCGCCGGTTTTTCCACCATATCGCAAACCATCCACGAAATGTTGCTACGATTCGGACGGTACTTAAATCCGTCTTCACGCAGCCAGGTAACCTGTCCGGTATCCATCAGGCTTTGCGCCATCGGACCATTGTCCACGGAGTAAACCCACATGTTGCGTTTGACCAGCTGATAGGTCCAGCCGCCAGGACATGCGCCTAAATCCACCGCATACATGCCGTTTGCCAGACGCTCATCCCACTCATCGGCCGGAATAAAGACATGCAGCGCTTCTTCCAGCTTCAGCGTTGAGCGACTCGGCGCATCGGCCGGGAACTTCAGACGTGGGATCCCCATGTAAAACGGCGAGTTGTTGTCAGGCCAGGAATAACCGGTGTAACAACAGCCCGGCGCAATAAAGAACACGTGTACAACCGGGCGCTTTGGTGTCTCATACTTTGCCAGCACGCCCGCTTCGCGCAGCGCCGCACGTAGCGGTACGGTAAATTTACGGCAAAACTTCACCAGTTCTTTGCTTTCGTTAGTGTCGGCCACTTCGACACGCAGATCGCCGCCCTTCTCCACCACGCCCTGCAACATGCCAACAATCGGCGTAATGCGGTCTTCCGGCGGTAAATATTGCAGCAACTCGCCGACAACAAACATCTGGCGAGCAAAAATCAGCGAGCTAAACGGCAACTCTTTTACGAGCTTTTCTGCATCCCCCTGCTGATAGCACTCAAAAGTCACGTACCCCGCATTGTCTTTCACGCGGGCAAAGCCGAACACTTCCCGGCGTGTTGCTTTATCCGTAATTTCTGCGGCGCACTCTTTCTCAAAACCTGGGCGACACAACAATACAACCTTATTCATGGCTAACGCCCTTACGTTTCAATCGAATAGCACCCACTAACATCAGCGCCCAACCTACCAGGAAGCTGAAACCACCGACCGGGGTAACAAACGCCCACAGGCGTAAATGAGAGAGCGCGAGGCAATACAGGCTACCGCTAAACAGCACGGTGCCTAATGCCATGAACACGCTACTCCAGTAAAACCAAATGCTGATACGTCGCTGCATAGCGACGGCCAGACCAAAAATAGCCAGCGTATGAAACGCCTGATACTCAAGACCGGTCTGGATCCAACCCATTTCAACAACGCCAAGCGTTTTGCTTAGCACGTGAGCCCCAAACGCGCCCAGAGCAACAAAGATAAAGCCACTTATGGCGGCAAAAATCAGCATAAAACGGCTGGTCATGTTAATACCCTACGTAAATTATTGTTCGTAACGAAAGCGGAATTTTTCTTGTTCAGTGGCCGCTTTCGCCAGAATCCACTGACGGAAGGCGGCTATTTTACCCAGTTCTGCCTGACTGTCATGACAAACCAGATAAAACGCGTTTTTGCTGACCAACACATCATTAAACGGGCAAACCAGACGGCCCGCTTCAATTTCTGATTGCGACATCACGTTATTGGCCAGCGCAACACCTTGTCCATGGATGGCAGCCTGTAGCACCATGGCGCTATGGCTGAAGATAGGTCCCTGCTGAACGTTAATATGATTCAACCCAAGCTGGCGCGTATAGGCCTGCCAGTCGCGGCGAGAAGCATCATGCAATAACGTGTGCTTTGCCAGATCCTCTGGCGTCTTCAGCGGTTTATCGCCAGTGAGCAATAAAGGAGAGCAGACCGGCAACAGATATTCTGCGTACAATTTTTCTACGCGCAGGCCAGGCCAGTTGCCGCGACCATAAAAAATCGCCACGTCAACATCGTCAGCCAGTTTATCTTCCTGACGGTCAACCGCCTGGATCCTGACGTCGATTCCCGGATAAGCTGAGTTAAAGCTAGAGAGTCTGGGCACCAGCCATTGAATGGCAAAACTGGGCAATAAACTGACGGTAAGCGCACCTTTTGCACTGCGTGCCTGAAGTTTACGCGTCGCATCGGTTAATTGCGAAAAAATCTCTTTGATGTCGAGAAAGTAGCTTTGGCCTTCTTCCGTCAACAGAAGAGATCGATTGCGTCGACGGAACAGCTTCAGCCCTAGGAAATCCTCGAGTGACTTGATTTGGTGACTTACTGCGGCCTGCGTCACAAAAAGCTCTTCTGCTGCGCGAGTAAAGCTCAAATGACGCGCCGCGGCATCAAAAACACGTAACGCATTTAAGGGTGGTAATCGTTTTGACATGACTTTTAGGCTTTGATGTTAAATGAATTTAACAGTTATCTAACAGGCTGTAACCTATTAGTTTTTTTAATCTGAGCCATTATAAATTGTCCGTTGAGGTTCTACCAGCAAATCCCTATAGTGGCGGCACTTCCTGAAGCCGGAACGAAAAGTTTTATCGGAATGCGTGTTCTGGTGGGCTTTTGGCTTACGGTTGTGATGTTGTGTTGTTGTGTTTGCAATTGGTCTGCGATTCAGACCATGGTAGCAAAGCTACCCTTTTTCACTTCCTGTACATTTACCCTGTCTGTCCATAGTGATTAATGTAGCACCGCCAATTTGCGGTGCTTTTTTTTGTCTGCGTTTTATCGATGGCCGAGCGGCTAGTTCTCCAGTTCTACCATCTCTTTCACGTCAGTACGGTTAATCTGCTGTTTGTTGCCGTTAGCGTCCTTGTACGAAATCATTCCCGTTTCATCATCGGTCTTTGGCTTACCATCAGACACGATTGTCCGACCATCGTTGGTGTGCATAACATAGTTCGAACCAGAACAGGCGCTCAGGGCAAAAGTCAGCATACAGGCAGAGATAATGGCGGCAGTCTTTTTCATATTCTTCTCCTTAAAGCGATTTATGCTAGATAAAACGAATTTCATAACAGGCAAAAATATTCGCCCAACATTATCTAGCATAAGACACTGGTCTGATTTCACCAGGATATCCAGAGGATTCCGATGCTTAGGGTTACCCTTGTGCCAGCGCCCTTTTTGCGCCACGATCGGGGTATTGAACTGAGGAATCCCATGAACGCTTTTAACCCCGCGCAGTTTCGCGCACAGTTTCCCGCACTCAATGATGCTGGCGTCTATCTCGACAGTGCCGCCACGGCGCTCAAGCCGCAGACGGTTATTGAAGCTACGCATCAGTTTTATAGCCTGAGCGCCGGGAACGTCCATCGCAGCCAGTTTGCCGAAGCCCAGCGCCTGACTGCTCGCTATGAGGCAGCACGGGAAAAAGTCGCCCGACTGATCAACGCGCCGGATGACAAAACCATCGTCTGGACCCGCGGCACGACAGAGGCCATCAACATGGTGGCGCAAAGCTACGCGCGCCCACGCTTGCAGCCGGGTGATGAGATCATCGTTAGCGTGGCAGAACATCACGCCAACCTCGTCCCCTGGCTGATGGTCGCCCAGCAAACCGGGGCCAGGGTCGTCAGACTGCCGCTCAACGCGCAGTTACTTCCTGACGTTGAGCGTTTGCCCGAGCTCATCACCCCGCGCAGTCGCATACTGGCGCTGGGACAGATGTCTAACGTCACCGGCGGCTGCCCGGATTTAGCGCGCGCGATTACACTTGCCCACGCGGCAGGAATGGTGGTGATGGTAGACGGCGCCCAGGGTGTGGTGCATTTTCCCGCCGACGTTCAGCAGTTAGATATTGATTTCTATGCCTTCTCGGGCCACAAGCTGTACGGCCCAACCGGCATTGGCGCACTGTACGGTAAGCCTGAGCTACTGGACGCCATGTCACCCTGGCTCGGCGGTGGCAAGATGATTAGCGAGGTCAGCTTTGAGGGGTTCACCACTCAGGCAGCACCGTGGAAGCTGGAAGCGGGTACGCCTAACGTTGCCGGAGTCATCGGCCTGAGCGCGGCGCTGGAATGGCTGGCGGATATCGACATTGTTCAGGCCGAGAGCTGGAGCCGTGGCCTGGCGACGCTGGCGGAAGATGCGTTGGCAAAACGGCCTGGATTCCGCTCCTTCCGCTGTCAGGATTCCAGCTTGTTAGCCTTTGACTTCGCCGGGGTGCACCACAGCGATATGGTCACGCTGCTGGCCGAATATGGCATTGCGTTGCGTGCAGGACAGCACTGCGCACAGCCGCTGTTAGCAGAACTTGGCGTTTCAGGCACCCTGCGCGCCTCATTTGCACCTTATAATAGCCAAAGTGATGTGGATGCGTTGGTCACAGCCGTTGACCGCGCGCTGGAAATATTGGTGGATTAATGACAACTCCTCTGCTCGCCGGACACCCGTTTGGCACAACCGTAACCGAAGAGACATTACGCAATACCTTTCTCCCACTCAACCAATGGGAAGATAAATACCGTCAGTTGATCCTGCTCGGTAAGCAGCTTCCGGCTCTGCCGGATGCGCTGAAGGCACAGGCCAAAGAAATTGCCGGATGCGAAAACCGCGTCTGGCTGGGCTATACCCTGCAGGATAATGGCACCCTGCATTTTTTTGGCGACAGCGAAGGACGTATCGTGCGCGGTCTGCTGGCGGTTTTACTCACCGCCGTCGAGGGCAAAACCGCCGCCGAGTTACAGACGCATTCGCCAATGGCGTTCTTTGATGAATTGGGTTTACGCGCACAGCTTAGCGCCTCGCGCAGCCAGGGGTTGAATGCGCTCATTGGGGCAGTTCAGGATGCCGGATGGCAACGCTGATGCGTCTTATCCGGCCGACAACGCCACACAAACCGTAGGTCGGATAAGCGTAGCGCCATCCGACACAATCAGGGTTGACGCGCGGCTTTCGCCATCATCTTCTTCAGTGCGTGAGACACGGCAACAAAGCCAAAGGTTGCGGTCACCATGGTGGCCGCGCCAAATCCAGATGCACAATCCATACGTTTCGGCCCTTCCGCCGTCGCCTTCATAGCACACACGGAGCCGTCAGCCTGCGGGTACACCAGCGCTTCGGTCGAGAACACGCAGTCCACACCCAGCTTGCCTTTACTGTTCTTCACCACGCCAAAATCGCTTTTTAGCCGCTCACGTAACTTCGCCGCCAGCGGATCCTGAATGGTTTTTGCCAGATCAACGACCTGAATCTGCGTGGGGTCGATCTGCCCCCCCGCGCCACCGGTGGTGACCAGCGGAATTTTATTGCGTCGACAGTAAGCAATCAGCGCCGCTTTCGGGCGCACGCTGTCGATAGCGTCAATGACATACGAAAAGCCCGCGTTCATATACTCAGCAACATTATCTGGAGTGACAAAATCGTCAACAACATTAACCCGACACTCTGGGTTAATCTGGCGTATCCGCTCGGCCATCACCTCGGCTTTCGCCTGCCCGACGGTATCTCGCAGGGCATGGATCTGACGGTTAGTATTGGTGACGCACACATCATCCATATCGATGAGCGTAATCGAGCCAATACCAGTACGCGCCAGTGCTTCCGCCGCCCACGAGCCCACGCCACCAATCCCGACCACGCAAACATGCGCCCCGGCAAACAATTGCAGGGCATTTTCACCATACAGACGCGCGGTGCCACCAAAACGCTGACGCCAGGCGTCGCTTATTACCACTGACATAGAACCTCAGATATAGAAAACAAAAAGAGCGGACAATGCCGCCCTGAGTGTCGTTTCATAGCCGGATGGCGCTTCGCTTATCCGGCCTACGCGCTAATTTGTAGGCCTGATAAGGCTAGCCGCCAGGCAACTAGCCGCTAAATACGTTACCCGCGCTGCCGGATGACTTCAGCACCCAGACGCGACCATAGTGATTATACCAACCTGCGCGATGTCCGGCATCGGCACCGATACCCTGGTAGATATCAAAGTGCTGGCCTTTGATAGCGCCACCGACATCCAGTGCCACCATCAAGCGCAGTTCATACTGACCGGTAAATTTGCCGTTATTATCCAGCAGCGGGACTTCTGCCAGTAACGTCGTACCGGCTGGAATAATGCTGCGATCGGAAGCAACCGATGCGCGGCCAATCAGCGGCACTGCGCTGGCACCTTTAACCGGAGCATAAGATTGTGGTTTAAAGAAGACGAACGACGGGTTTTGCTCCAGCAGCTCACGTACTTCGGCTTCGCTGTGTGTTTCGCCCCAGTGGCGGATCGCCTGCATCGACATATCTTCTTTCTTCACTTCGCCACGGTCGATCAGTACTTTACCAATACTGCGGTAGGCATGACCGTTTTTCCCGGCATAGCTAAAGAAGTTAAGCGGGCTGCCATCGCCAAAGTCGATATAGCCGCTGCCCTGCACATCCATAATGAAGTTATCCATCAGGGAGTTGCTGTAGGCCAGAATATAGTTGTCACTCAGCGCCCCGGCGTAGATTTCAGCACGCGTTGGTAAGCGTCCGCGTTTTGGCGGCATGCGGTAGATAGGGTACTGAAATTCCCCCTGACGCGTATGGCGCGCCTGGATGACCGGCGTGTAGTAGCCGGTGAACTGGACGTTACCATAGTTATCCGCCCCTTCCATTTGCCAGGCATCAATACCAAACTGGCGCATACTGCGCGTATCACCGCCCGCGCGTAACCATTCCTGGATAGCGTTGTAGACGTTGCTCTGATTGCCATATAAACGCGGTGAGGAACTGCGGATCTGATTTACCTGCTCGGCAAAATCACCGGCATTGATCGGTGCGCCAACCGCATCGGGCTGATTCACCAGTGAGAAAGGCTGGGTCAATTTCCCGTCTTTATACTGCTGCCCACGATCGGTGGGTTTAGAGGAACACGCGGCGAGCATCACGACTACCGCCCCCGCCAGAAGATATTTTGCCCAACGTCCTTTCATTGTTCTCGTCTTAAGTTGCCTGAATGCGAGATGAAGATAACAAACCCCTGAACCTAATGAAATGCGAATACATACCTCAAGGCAAATTTTGAACAAAAAATAGACCGAAATGCGTTGTTTTTGTTCATTTTCATCCTAAAACAGTGATCCACGTAAAAAAAGGTTGCATGAAATCGTTAGCAGAGTATAGTGCGCATCCACGGACGCGGGGTGGAGCAGCCTGGTAGCTCGTCGGGCTCATAACCCGAAGGTCGTCAGTTCAAATCTGGCCCCCGCAACCAATTAAAATTTGATGTAAGATTTTTGCGAAGTAGTTCGAATCACAAATACAAAGCAAAAAGACGGACGCGGGGTGGAGCAGCCTGGTAGCTCGTCGGGCTCATAACCCGAAGGTCGTCGGTTCAAATCCGGCCCCCGCAACCAATCAAATTTGATAAAATAGAAAGCAGTACGGTGACGCGGGGTGGAGCAGCCTGGTAGCTCGTCGGGCTCATAACCCGAAGGTCGTCGGTTCAAATCCGGCCCCCGCAACCAATACATTAAGCACCCTGACGGGTGTTTTTTTGTTTCTACGGCCCGTAAAAAAAGCGCTTTTCAGCGCTTTTTTGTTATCCCCTTCTTGCCAGCGTCGCCCCATCGGCAAAATACGCTTTGATCCCTGCCAGAATCGACTCCGCCACTTCCTGCTGGAATGTCGCTGTTTTGAGCTTACGCTCTTCTTCAACGTTACTGATAAATGCCGTTTCCACGAGGATAGACGGAATATCAGGGGCCTTCAGTACCGCAAACCCGGCCTGTTCAACCTGGTTCTTATGCAGATTATTCACCTTACCGAGTTTATTCAGTACCGCTTTACCAAACTTCAGGCTGTCGGCGATAGTCAGTGACTGCACCATATCAAACATAGTGTGGTCGACGTAGCGGTCACCACTCTTGCTGACGCCACCAATAAGATCCGAGGCGTTCTGGGTTTGCGCCAAAAATTTTGCGGCCGTACTGGTCGCGCCTTTGGTGGAGAGTGCGAACACCGACGAACCGCTGGGCTGTCGGCTGGTAAACGCATCGGCGTGAATAGAGACAAACAGATCGGCACGCTGTTTCTGAGCTTTAGCCACGCGCACCTTCAGCGGAATGAAGATATCTTCATTTCGCGTCATAAAGACCTTCATGTTGCCTTCTTTCTCGATCAGCGCGCGCAGACGGCGGGCAATTTGTAGCACCACGTCTTTTTCGCGCGTCTTGTATTTCCCCACGGCACCGGAGTCTTCTCCGCCGTGACCGGGATCGAGCATAATGACAATCGGACGATCGCGCCCCGCTTTACCCGGCTGTGGACCACTTTGCGCAGGCGGCACCTGCTTATCCAGATCGCCCTTGTTGTAATCTTCAAGCAACGCCAGCAGAGGATCCTGTACATCCTGGGCATTGGCCGGATAGAGATCCATCACCAGTCGTTCTTTAAAGCCCGCTACCGGTGCCAGCGCAAAAAGCTGTGGCTTCACATTTTGCTTCAGCTCAAACACCATACGCACGGTCTGCGGGTCAAACTGCCCGACTCTTGCCGACTTGATGTACGGATCGTCCGGGCGGATCTGCGTCCCAATACCCTTAAGCACCGAGTTCAAATTGACGCCTTCAATATCTACCACCACACGCTCAGGATTACTCAGGGCAAACTGTTTGTATTTCAGCAGACGATTGGATTCTACCGTGACGCGGGTATAGCTGGACGCTGGCCATACGCGCACCGCAACGACCTGACTCACGGCAGCCAAACCGACCTGACTGACGCTCAAAAGCCACATAGCACCCGCACCTTTCAGTAAACGGCGGCGACTGATTGCTGAATTGGATCCCGACATGCTTCTCCCGAGCAAAAGAAATCTTTAGTAGAGGTAATACGTAAAACGTCCGAATTGACCGGAAACTTTAACGAATGACGCATAATCTGTCATCTACAAAAGGGTAAACATTCTTTTTATATTCACGGCATTACTGGGAAAAATCTTTAGCAGGAATAAAAATTACGCTTGCGCACAACGCGAAAACAGAATAAAAATACACAAATTACGAATAATCATGCAATAGAGGTGTGCCGTGGTGAAGGAGCGTAGAACCGAGCTGGTACAGGGATTCCGCCATTCTGTTCCCTATATCAATACCCATCGGGGAAAAACGTTTGTCATTATGCTGGGCGGCGAAGCCATCGAGCATGAAAATTTTTCCAGTATCGTCAATGATATTGGACTCCTTCATAGCCTCGGCATTCGCCTGGTTGTGGTGTATGGCGCACGGCCACAGATTGATGCCAATCTTGCTGCGCATCATCATGAGCCGGTGTATCACAAGAATACGCGCGTGACCGACGCCAAAACGCTGGAGCTGGTCAAACAGGCAGCTGGTCTGCTCCAGCTTGATATTACTGCACGCCTGTCGATGAGCCTGAACAATACGCCCTTGCAGGGTGCGCACATCAACGTGGTCAGCGGGAATTTTATTATCTCCCAGCCGTTGGGCGTGGATGACGGCGTCGATTACTGCCACAGCGGGCGCATTCGTCGTATTGATGAAGAGGCGATTCACCGCCAACTGGACAGCGGCGCCATTGTTCTGATGGGACCTGTCGCCGTTTCCGTGACCGGCGAGAGCTTTAACTTGACGTCTGAAGAGGTCGCCACTCAGTTAGCCATCAAACTGAAGGCAGAAAAGATGATCGGCTTTTGCTCCTCGCAAGGGGTCATTAACGATGATGGCGATATTGTGTCCGAACTGTTCCCCAACGAGGCCCAGGCGCGCGTTGAAGCCCAGGAAGCGATCGGTGACTACAGCTCCGGTACCGTGCGCTTCCTGCGGGGTGCGGTCAAAGCCTGTCGTAGCGGGGTACGCCGCTGCCACCTGATTAGCTATCAGGAAGACGGCACGCTGTTGCAAGAACTGTTCTCACGTGACGGGATTGGGACGCAAATCGTGATGGAGAGTGCCGAGCAGATCCGTCGCGCAACCATCAATGATATCGGCGGGATCCTGGAGCTGATCCGCCCGCTGGAGCAGCAAGGTATTCTGGTTCGCCGCTCGCGCGAACAACTGGAAATGGAGATCGACAAGTTCACCATTATTCAGCGCGATAACCTGACCATCGCCTGTGCTGCGCTGTACCCTTTCCCGGAAGAACGAATTGGCGAAATGGCCTGCGTAGCGGTGCATCCGGACTATCGTAGTTCATCGCGTGGCGAGGTTTTGCTGGAGCGGATCGCCGTGCAAGCCCGGCAAATGGGGCTCAGCAAGCTGTTCGTGTTGACCACGCGCAGCATTCACTGGTTTCAGGAGCGCGGCTTTACCCCGGTGGATATCGACCTGCTACCGGAAAGTAAGAAAGAGATGTACAACTATCAGCGGCGGTCAAAAGTGCTGATGGCAGATTTGGGATAGAGGTCGTTGCCGGATGTGGCATAAATGCCTTATCCGGCCAACAAAACCTACTCTGTAATGCCGTCATTAAACAGCGCAGACAGCCCGCTGCGACGTTCCGTGCGAATAGCAACAGCCGCAGTTAATATCCGCTCATCGGCGTACAACGACAGGCGGCGGCGCGCGCGGGTAATGGCGGTATATACCAGTTCGCGGGTGACAACGGGTGAGTGCTGGCTGGGCAAAATCAACGCCGCATGATCAAATTCAGACCCTTGCGATTTGTGCACCGTCATCGCCCAGGTGGTTTCATGTTCCGGCAAACGGCTGGGCTGCACCGACTTGATGGACCCATCCGGCAAAGCGAACCATACCCGCAGCCCCTGCCCACGATCGAGCGCAATACCGATATCTCCGTTAAACAGCCCCAGCGAACTGTCATTACGCGCAATCATTACCGGTCGCCCCTCGTACCAGCGGGTATGCGCGGAACGCTGGATTTTACGTTTTTGTACCATCACCTGTTCAAGGCGTTCATTCAGTCCGCTTACGCCGAATGGCCCTTCTCGCAGGGCGCACAGCAGCTGATATTCATTAAATGCCTGAATGACAGCCCCCGGCTCTGCGCCTTCGCGCAACAACGTCAGGTAGCGGCCATATCCGGCTAACGCCTCTTCAAGCATAGCGACATAGTCTTCCCCGCTGCGCAGGGTACGTTTTTCAATATCGCTAAATCCCTGCTGGAATACCGTTTTCAGCGCGGCTTTATCACCGCGATTAATCGCCGACGCCAGCTGGCCGATACCGGAATCACTGCCGAAACGGTAGCTTTTTTGCAGCAGACAGAGGCTGTCCCGCAAAGAGGCGGCCTGGGTGCCCACGCCCGCCGGAATGGTGCTGCCGGTCAGCCGACTCAGCTGTTTTGCGCGTTCGGGGGTAAACCCGGCATTCACAAAGGCACAGATATCCCCCAGCACCGCGCCCGCCTCAACGGACGCCAGCTGGTCGCGATCGCCAAGAAAAATCACCCGCCCGTGCGGCGGTAGCGCATCAATCAGGCGTGACATCATGGGCAAATCAATCATCGAGGCTTCATCCACCACCAGCACATCAAGATGCAGGGGGTTGCCCGCATGATGGCGCAGGCGCTGGCTGCCGGGCTGTGCGCCCAACAGCCGATGCAACGTACTGGCATCATCCGGAATGCGTTTCTTTTGCTCATCGGTCAGCGGCAGCTCACGCAGTGCCGCGCCCAGCGATGCGGTCAGACGCGCCGCCGCTTTTCCCGTCGGTGCCGCCAGGCGAATACGACAGCGCTCGCCGTCGGTCATCTGAATCAATGCCGCCAGCAGCCTCGCAACCGTGGTGGTTTTACCGGTGCCCGGTCCGCCGGAGATCACCGATATACGGCGAGTCAGCGCCACGGCCGCCGCCACTTTTTGCCAGTTAACGCCCTCTTCTGTTCGCGGAAAAAGCGTCTCCAGCGTCTGGGCCAGCCGCAACTCATCGACGTCGATGGCCTGGTTAACTTCACTGAAAAAACGGGCGACCGTACGTTCGTTATTCCACATCCGGTTCAGGTACAGGCGATCGCCGTACAGCACCAGCGGAGTAGGACGCTCGCCACGACTCACCGCCACGGAGGCCAGCAGGCATTCAGTCCAGTCTGCTGGCTCACCCGCTTCGCTAAGCCAGGCGCTCAGCAGAGGATGGGCGTCTTCGCTTAAGGATAAACGGGAAAGCGGTAAACAGACGTGTCCCTCACCCGCTTCACGACTGAGTAGCGCCGCTGCCAGCGTGACCGCAGGGTTATCGTTACCGGCAACCGCCAGCGCAAACTGGGCATCCAGCGCCCGGAGCTGCTTTTGCTCTACCGCCTCCAGTAATCGCGTTTGGATTGTCATAACGTCTCCTCCAGTGTCGCACCGGCAAACATCTCGTCCATCAAGGCAACCAATTCTGCGTCAGGTCGGGTCGCGTAAATCCCCTGCTGCGGTTGTTCGCTGTCAACGCCGCGCAGGAAGAGGTAGATGACACCGCCAAAATGACGTTCATAGTCGTAGTCTGCAATGCGATGACGTAAATAGCGGTGCAGTGCCAGGGTATAAAGCTGATATTGCAGATCATAGCGATGTGCCTGCATAGCAGCGACCATCGCCTGCTGGGTGTACGCCGTACTGTCTTCACCCAGCCAGTTAGACTTGTAGTCGAGCAGGTAATAACGCCCCTGATGACGGAACACCAGGTCGATAAACCCTTTCAGCATGCCGCGTACCTGCATAAAGTCCAGCGGAGGACAGCCCGCCGAGAGCGGGTCATACTGGCGGATCAACGCATCCAGTTGGCTGGCAATCAGCGGCTGCGAAATCGGCAGATAAAACTCCATCTCCACCTGTTTTTCATGCGCTGAAAGTGCGCTCAGGCTCACGCCAGTTTCGTTGAGCGGCGCATGCAAAATGGCCTCCAGCCACGGGGTCAGAACCGGCGCCCAATGTGCATCATACCCGCCAAGCGCGAGTTGTTCCTGCACCCAAAGCGGGTCCACCGGCTGGGTAAAATCAAGCGCTTCAAACAGGCTATGCAAAAATGTGCCCGGTGACGCCCCACGCGGGAACTGGTGCGGCGTGAGTCCGGATTCCACAATCGCTTCACCGACGCCCGCCGCATCAACGTCCAGCCGGGGGATCAGATCCTGCGCGATACCGTGCCCGCGCTGTTGCAGGCCGGAATAACTGGTAACGCGCCAGTTATCGCCTGGCAGGCGCGGCAGCGTCCGCGCGCTCAACGGCTCGCGGCTTTCTTCAGCAGAAAGCCAGCGTTCGGTGTCCGGTTCATCAGGGACCCGACAGGCAATATCGTCACTACAAAGCGCATCAATGGCGGCGCGCAGTCCGGCAGCGTCCATCGGCTCGCCTTTTTGCAACAGACGGCCCAGCGCGCTTTGATGCACATCGGTGTCACCTTTTTTATCTCCCCGGCGGCGTACCAACGGCGCAACGCCAAGGCTGCAGTGCCATACCGAACGGGTCAGCGCGACGTAGAGCAGACGCAGGTCTTCCGCCAGACGTTCAACCTCAGCCAGCTCGATGCTCTCATCAGCCTGGCTGAGATCCAGCACCGCTTCAAACGAACGGCGATCGTGATAGAACGCCTGATCCTGCACGCGAAAATGAGTGATGAAAGGCAGCCAGACCAGCGGGTATTCCAGCCCTTTCGATTTGTGAATAGTGACGATTTTGACCAGGTGCTTATCGCTTTCCAGCCTGAGCTGCTGGCTGGATGCATTGCTGTCCGGCTCAAGAATATGCTGGGATAACCAGCGCACCAGCGCATGCTCGCTTTCCAACTGCGAACCGGCTTCCTGTAGCAGCTCGCTGATGTGTAAAATATCAGTCAGGCGACGCTCGCCTCCCGCCGTTGCTAGCAGGTTTTCCGCAATCTGACGCGCCGACATCAGCGCGCGAAGCATCGGCATCACGCCGCGCTTGTGCCAGAGCTGACGGTAGCCGTCAAACTCCTCGACTACCGCATCCCAGGCATGCTCATCATTATTGAGCGTTTCGATATCCTGCGCATTCAGCCCCATCATCGACGTTGCCAGTGCGCTACGCAGCGTATTTTCACGCTCCGGCGTCATCACCGCCTGCAGTACCCACAGCAGTTCCTGCGCTTCGAGGGTTTCAAAGACGCTATCACGGTTGGAAAGATAGACCGACGGGATCGCCAGTTGCGTCAGCGCATCGCGGATGAGCGCCGCCTCCTGGCGACTGCGCACCAGCACGCTGATATCCGACGCGCGTACCGGTCGTGATGTTTTAGCGCTCGTCAGAAGCGCCTTGCCCGCGTGTCCGGCTTTCAGCCAGTCACGAATTTGCGTCGCACAAACCCGGGCCATGTAATTCTGATAGTCACCGACACCGCAACTTTCCCCGTCCATCAACCACATGTTGATCGCTGGCTGTGTTTCACCGTTCAGGACAAACCGCAACGACTGATTTTTTTCGGCGGATTTCACCGGACTAAAGGGGATTTCGCGGAACATAAAGGCATCGGTCATCTGGCTAAACAGCGTATTCACACCATTAACCATGCCAGGCGCCGAGCGCCAGTTGGTGTCGAGCGTGTAGTGCGCGCTCACTTCGCTGCGCGCCTTCATATAGGTAAAAATATCCGCGCCGCGAAACGCGTAAATCGCCTGTTTCGGGTCGCCAATCAGCAGCAGGGCCGTATCCGGCTGATGCTGCCAGATACGGCGGAAAATGCGATATTGCTGCGGATCGGTGTCCTGGAATTCATCAATCATTGCCACCGGAAAACGGCTACGGATGGCTGTCGCCAGTGCGTCGCCGCTTTCACTGCGCAGCGCCGCATCGAGACGACTGAGCATATCGTCAAAACCCAGCTCACCGCGTCGGCGTTTTTCTGCAGCCACCGTTTCGCGGATCTCCGCCAGTGCCCGTGTGATCACCAAATCGCGAATGGTCAGCGGCTCAGCGAGCAGTTCATCAATGGCAACAAAGAGCGGATGCTGTGGCGTGATGCCGCCCGCTTTGGTACGTTCTTCCAGAAAACGCTGGGAGAATTTTTCCAGGGCATCCGGCAACTGATAACTTTGCGTTTCTTCCTGCGCCCAGGCGCTTATCTTCTCAATCCACTTGCCCTGATTACCCCGGTTAAATTTACGTCTGTCGATCCCCGAGGCTTCCAGCAATCCGTCCAGCTCATCAACCGAATCGCACCATTGCTGCTTGATTTGGTTGATGCGTGCGAGGATTTTTTCGTGTCGGGATGCCAGCGTTTCATCTGCTGACGGCGGTGCTTTAATGACCGGCGCTTCCCCTTGCAAGTAGCGATCGATATCCCTCAACAGCGCCTGCGGCCCTTTCCACGTTTCAAAAACCACCTGCGCAATGTCGCGAGACAGCGGGTAGCAATGCCGACGCCAAAAGTCCGCGCAGGCCTGATAACGCAGCAGTGATTCATCTTCAATCAGCTGTTGTTCAAACAACATGCCGGACTCAAAGGCATTGAGACTGAGCATGCGCTGACAAAAACCGTGGATGGTAAACACCGCCGCTTCATCCATCTGTCGTTCAGCCAGCAGCAGCCACTGCGCGGCCTGCTTTTTATCGGCAATTTCATCTAACAGACGGGCGTACAGCGGGTTTTCGGTGGTTTCACGCAGGCAAGCAATGCGCAGTTCATGGATGTTGCTACGAATACGTCCACGCAGTTCTTCAGTGGCCGCCTCCGTAAAGGTGACCACTAATAGCTCTTCGACGGTCAGCGGACGGGGAAAGGCGGCAGAGCCGCCCAGTCCAAGCAGTAAACGTAAATACAGGGCGGCGATGGTAAAGGTTTTACCGGTGCCTGCGGAGGCTTCAATCAGACGCTCGCCCGTCAGGGGCAAGCGGAGAGGATCAAGGGACTCAGCGGCATCATTCATTCTTTTCACTCATCAGGGGTAAGGTTTGCTGCAACGCGCTGACGGTCTGCCACACTTTCCAGCCTTCCGGGTGCACATAGTCTGCTTTCCCGTTCTGACTGCCGGAAACCTGTGACAGTATCGCCATGCCTTGCGGCTCAACCACCGCCTGATGGAAGAAATCGGCAAGCTTTTGCGGCGTCAGCAGTTTAATCTGAGCCACGATTTTATCACGTGAATCGAAGCGCATATTACCCCGATCGAAATCTTTGCTTAACTGCGAAGCTTCTGCCCCTAACGTTTGCGGCGCCTGCAGCATTTGCGCAATGATAGCCTGCTGAATTTGCGCGAACTCATCGGCTTTCATCGCCCGCAGCTTCGCTTCCGCCGTGGGGAAAAATGCTTTGTAGCGGTCCCACAGATAAGACGGCTGCTTGTCACTGCTTTGCAGCAGGAAGCCCATCCCCCACTGACGGCCTACGCTCATCGGGAAGGCAAATACGGCATATCCCAACTGCTCTTCGGTACGCAGCTGATTGTAGAACCACGGCTGCACAATCTGTCCTAACATGGCGCTGTAGGCAGAGCTGGTGTATTCATCGTAGCCGGTGGGGACAAATACCGCCGCCAGCGCGGAGTCTGTACTGCTGCCCGCTTTTTCAAAGATAACGGACTGCTTTTTGTCCACCACCACATCTTTGTTACGACACCACTCCGAGCCGTTAGCACCCAGCTGTTTCTGGATGTCCCGCGCCATGGTTTTCGCCTGCGCCTCGCTCATATTACCAATCACGAGGAATTCTGGTCGCGCCCCGGCTTTTAACGTGTCGCGGTAGGTCATCACCTCATTTAAGGTAATAGAAGGCAGCAGCTTACGGCGCTCATCACGCGAGAAGTACGGCACCTGAGAAAGCATCTGTACCGGCATAATCGCCTGGTCGTAGGCCTTGCCTTTTTCCGCAGAGTCCATCATCTGCGCGTACCAGGATTTCGCCTGTTCCAGTTGTTCCTCCGTAGAGGTATAGCTGAAATAACCGCTCAGCAGCGCCTGAAAAAGCTGCGGTAAACGTTGCGTATAACCGTTAGCGTTGAGCATCAAACCGTTGTTGGCGTTGGTCGAGAAGCCAATACCGCCCACCGCAGCCTGATTACTCAACTGGTCAAGCGCAATGCCTGCCAGGTAATCGTTAAGCGCGAATAACACCTGGTTTTTGGCACTGTCCATCGCCTTCGGGTTACGCAGGATCACGCTGACGTCGGCCTTCGGCTCAGTGGCAAAATACTGGCTCGGCGCATAGACCACGCGTAAATCCGGCTCATCGACAATCAGATCCGGACGCGCATATTTTTTATCCGCTTTAATCAGCGTGAAATCGTCAGGAATATAGGGGTTTAACTCCGGCAAAGACAGCGCAATGCCCTGCGCTTTTTGCTGCCAGTCAGCGAAGGTTTTATCGCTTATTTTATCGACCTGATAAGGCGCATCAACAAAGTATGCGGTTTTGTTGTGCGGCTCTTTCGGGCTGATGTACCAAATACGCGCGTTCTGCGGCGTCATCATCGCCAGACGCTGCTGCACGGCTTTCGCATCGTACTGGTCGGCAATATTTACCGCATCCAGCGTATGTTCTACCGGAACGCGGATCATGGTATCTGCCAGCCATTCCACATAGTCCATATCACGGGTGATGGACGGATAGCGGAAGTCGAGATCCAGCACGTGCGCCAGTTCGTCGAAATAACGTTTATCGACGCCTTTATCGCGTAACAGGTTAAGATAGCTAAAGATGGCCGCGACCACTTCATCGCGATTCGCCAGGCCTTTGTCGGTTAAGGTCGCGGAAATGGCTAATACACCGCTGTTACCGTTGACCACCGGGTCAGAGTCCGCACGGATGCCTTCCACTAATCCCTGCTTTTGCAGCCAGTCAGACAAGGTACCAGGGCTGCGGTTGCCAATCAGGTACGTCACCAGCTCATCGGTTTTACTGCGAAACTGTGCGCTATTGTTATCAATACGAAACTCAATGCGCAGCACTTTACGCGGCATCGCCGGGACATAGTGGATTATGATGCCCTTTTGCGCGTCGGTAACTACCGGGACGGTGATTTCCGGCTTTTCGATATTATTGTTCGGCACCCGTCCGAAGGTATCAGCGGCTATCCGCGCCAGTTCTGGCAGCGGTTTATTGCTGTAAATTACCGCCTTCATCACGTTTGCCGAGTAGTACTTTTCATGAAACGTCTGTAAAGCCTGCAGCACCGGATTACCCGGCTTGTCGCTCAGCGTTTGCAAGTTACCGCCGGAGAAGCGCGAGCCCGGGTGCGCCGGGTTGATGGTCTCGGCACTCACCTGCGCCATACGCATACCGTCACGGGTACGCGCCAGCGTCAGCTCAGAGTTAACGGCATTACGCTCGCGATCGGCATATTTTTTATCCAGCAACGGTTCGGCAATGGCATCCGCCAGACGATCCACCGCCCCGAGCAGCGCGTCGTTTTCAACTTCAAGATAGAAAGCCGTGCGATAAGGCGCCGTGCTGGCATTGTGGCTGCCGCCGTGCATTTTAAGGAATTCCGCTAAGCTATCCGGCTGCGGGTATTTTTTCGAGCCCATCAGGCACATGTGTTCGAGGTAATGCGCCAGCCCCTGATGATCGTCGGGATCTTCCAGAGACCCAACGGGCACCACCAGTGCGGAAAGGGATTTCACGGCCTGGGGATCGGATACCAGCAACACGACCATGCCGTTGTCCAGGCGCACGGCCTGATACTGGCGGGTATCTTTATCGCTTTTACGGATGGTTTCAGCTAAGGGCTGCCAACCGGTATCTGCCTGACTTACGGGCGCCCAAAAGGCGACGAACAACAGTATTGCGCAAAACCAGGTGCTGCGGGGCATTCACAAACCTCATCATTAACGTATTCACCTGTTCACAGCAAACCACGCAGAAAGGCGGGGTCTGAACAGGGCAAGACTTTGTGCTGAACGAGTCAGCATCTTATGTGTAAGAATCAGTCCGTGACAGAAAGCGCATCATAGAGGAAGCCATCAAATTGCGCAATTTTTATACAATCATCATGACTGATTAAAGCGAAATAACGGTAACAAAAAGCGCTGAGACTGCGCCACAATGGCCTCTAGCGTATCCGGCTCCAGCTGACGCCACAGGCGTTGATACCAGATATCGTCACCCTCACCGCGTACCATCATGTTGCCTTCATAGGCCTGCAAAAACTTACTACGCGCTTTTTGCCGCGTGTCGTCGTCCTCTAACATGGCATCATTTGCGGCGTCATAACAGGTTTTTATCCATGCCCCACCGCTTTCCGGTAGCACCAGCAACGGCGATGACATGCCCTCGCGATACCCGTCAACAAGCTGCGCCAGGTAGCGCATTGCCTGCTCGGCATCCAGTGGAGGAAAACGCCACTCTGCATCTTTACGCAGGAACAGCCGGCTCTCACCCGTTCCACCACTGGCACAATAGACAAGATGTTCCAGCCAAAGTTGCACGCCCTGAGAAACGCTTAACAAAGATGGGCGCCAGCGCAACAAACCATCCTGCTGAACCTGCGGTAGCCACCCGGTGATTTGCACGCCGTTGCAGTTGAGATCGATCTCCATACTCTGACCCGGCTGGCGACAAGCGATAATACGCTCGGCCAGCGACTGCATTTCCTGGCGCTGGGCATCCCACAGGATTTCGCCAAATGCCCCGTAAGGCAGCGAGCCTGCCGCACGGAAGTGACGGAACAAACGCTCCGCATCATGCTCTTCAACCAGCGTGTTAAGCAGCTGCTGATTAAGCTGATAGCGGGTTAATCCTTCAAGGATAAAGGGTTCCGTCTCCGGTATATCACTCTCTTCAGAGCGGAAGTTCACCTGTAGCCGCATCTGGAAAAAAGCCCGCACCGGGTGTGCCCAAAATCTCTGCAGCGTCTCTAGTGTCAGGATTTCAGGCATGACATATGGCAGTGGTTGCACAAAATCAGTGTGTGCTTTGCCTGTCAGGCTCGCCGCGGGCAGCCACTCCCGGGCATAACTTTGCTGCTCTCCCGGCAGATAGTTTTGTGCGTCAAAAGGCATGCGGGTATGCAAACGGGTTATGTGCGCTTTTACCCGGGCCTCGCTTTCATCACAGGTGAGCGCTTCATCACCCGGCAAATAGTGGCTTTGCCCAATGTAGTCCAGCAACTCTTGTACCAGCACCGACGGAAAGCGTTCGCTGTTGTCCTGGATTGAACGACCTATGTAGCTGATGTAGAGCGTTTGCTGCGCCGAAATCAGGGCTTCCAGAAACAGATAGCGGTCATCATCGCGGCGGCTTCGGTCACCACGCATCGGCTTTTGGCTCATCAGATCAAAACCCAGAGGCGCAAGCTGGCGCGGATAAACGCCGTCGTTCATGCCCAGCAGACACACTACCTTGAAAGGAATCGATCGCATCGGCATCAGGGTACAGATATTGACCGGACCTGCGAGGAAACGCTGGCTAATGCGTTCCTGATCGAGCCGTTGTGCCAGCTCATCGCGTAACAGCGAAAGCGGCACGGCCTCGCCGTATTTAGCCCCCAGACCTTCAGCGATAATGGCCTGCCACTGATCTTTAATCAGCGTCATTGCCGCTTCGGTATCCACATCCGGCAGGAAGAAATCATTAAGCATGTCGTTGCAAACAGGTAACCACTCTTCCAGCGGACGTTCCTGCGCCAGACCCCGACGCCAGAGATTCAGTTTCATCAACAGCGAAGCCAGATGCCCCACCAGTTCGGCGATCAAACCGCTGGACTCATCATACGGCAGTACGGATTGCCACTCCCCCTGCGCACTTTCCATCGCATAGCCCAACAGCATTCGCGTCAAACCAAATTGCCAGGTGTGTTGGCCTGTCGGCGGCAGTTCCAGTTCGCGCACGTTGTCATCGTCAATGCCCCAGCGAATGCCTGACTCATTCACCCATAAGCGGAGATAGCGCAGCCCTTCTTCGTTGATGTTGAAGCGCGCCGCCAGCACGGGAACATCGAGTAACGCCAGCACATCCTCGGAGACAAAGCGGCTGTCCGGCAGCGACAGCAGGCTAATAAACGCCTGTAAAACCGGATGGGACTGGCGCGCACGACGGTCAGAAATGGCATACGGTAAATAGCGATCGGCCGGCGCGCTGCCAAAAACAGCCTGAATAAAGGGGCTGTAGCTGTCAATATCCGCCACCATGACGATGATATCGCGCGGCGTCAGCGTTGGGTCCGCCGCCAGCATCGCCAGCAGGCGGTCATGAAGAATTTCCACCTCGCGCTGTGGGCTGTGGCAAACATGAAACGTTACGCTGGTGTCATTCGGCTCAAGTAAGCGCTTATTATCGCTGCGCGAATACTCCTCCAGATTAACGCCCGCCACGGCCCGGCTTTCCAGTTCAAGGATATCCGACTGAATGTTATGCAAAAGATTGTCAGGCGTGATATCCACAAACGCATCCAGCTCCTGGCTGTTTTCCAGTTCGGAAAGCAGGTAAATATAGTCCCGCCCCAGTTTGCCCCACGAGGCCAGAAGCGGGTTACTGACATCCTGTTCGCCGTCGCTGTTAAACAACTCTTCAGCATTCTGGCTATCACGAAACAGCGGCAGATGACGTTCTTCAAAGCTATGCCGACGCTGACGTGCCAGCAGCTTTGCCAGATACGCGGGGTCTTTAATATCACCCCAGTAGTAACGACATGGATTAGTAAACAGCAGATGAATTTCAATATGCTTCCCCAGCGCCTGCAGGGCCTGAAGATACACGGGCGGCAGTGCGGAAATGCCGCAAATAAAGACGCGAGCGGGCAGCCCCTGCGGACAGCTTGAGGCATTTTCCAGGGTCTGAATAAATCGCTGATATAAATTGGCGCGGTGCCAGCGCTCTTGCCCCAGCTCTGCGGTGTATTCCACCAACGCTTTCCACAATGGTGCCTGCCAGGCCTGAGACTCCCCCAATCCTTCAACCTGTTTCCCCGACTCCCACTGCGTCAACCAGTCAGGGCGGTAGACTAAGTACTGGTCAAACAGGTCAGCGGCACGTGAGGAGAGCTGAAACAGCTTACGCTTGTCGGTATCGTCTGTCAGATACTGGCGCAGCAACGTGAACGCCTCGTCATCCAACAACTGCGGCAGCAGCGTCATCAGCTTCCAGCTCATACTCTGCTTGCTGAACGCACTTTCTTTTGGGATATCCGGCAGTACCCGCACAAACATATCCCAGATAAAACTCGCAGGTAGCGGGAAGTCAATATTGGCGGCAATGCCGAACTTCTGTGCCAGAGTCATTTGTAGCCATTGCGCCATGCCGGTACTTTGAACCAGGATCATTTCAGGTTCAAAGGGATCGATGAGCCGGTCGCGCTCAACGATATATTCCATTAACGCTTCCAGCACATCCAGACGATTGGAGTGGTAGACCCTTAACATAGCGGCTCCTGACTACTGACTGTTTGGGCAGTGCAGACGCGTCATTTGACCTTGCCTGCCCAAGGGTGAAGAAAGTTTGACGTTGATGCTGACACATCCCGCCCGCGTTGTCTGCATTCGGTTTACCTGCCAGTTTAACGGCGACGGAAATGCCGTCATTTGGGTTTGCATCCACGCATGACGCCACAGCTGCTGGTACTGACTTCTGATGAGGAAACTGTTCATTAATACCCTTTGATACCCCGACAATGCGGTCACAATCATGACCATAAGTACCATTGCCAGCATCACTTCTGGCAGGCTAAAACCGCGTTGCCGGTTCAGGGTAGCAGGCACAGAGCAGCCTCTCTTAGCGGGCAGAAATCGCTCCAGCCATGTGCGGAAAATACAATATTGCCATCGATAACCTCGCCCTGCCGCCATAGTGACATCCCTTCATAGTCGGTAATAAGCAACACGTTATTCTCGCCATGTAATCGCAGGCATACGGCTGCATTCGCGGTTGAATCTCGCCGGCATTGCACGGCCGGTTGCCGTTGCCAGGACTGCATACGTCCCCATTCCATGGTGGATTGCACCACAGCCTGGTGCTGCAAAGCCTGGCTTTCCGTGGCAACGCGCGAAGCAAAACTGGCTTCCTGTTGGCTAAGCCCCTGGAGCAGCAGACCGCCGAGCAGCAGAAGCAAAAGCACCATCGCCAGGGACGATACGCCGCGTTCCCGGTTCACAGGTTAAACCCCATCACGCTATAGCGCGCTTCAATAACCTTTTGTGGCGCACTTTTGCTGGCTCCGCGCAGACGCAAGGTCAGGATGGGCGCAAATCCGCTGATGTTCTGGCGTTCAACCTGAAATGTCTCAATCAGAACAGTGCCAGGATCGGTCATTTTATCCCAGCCCTTTCCATCGCAGGATGTCGCACCACGCAAGGTTTCCAGCACCTGGTCTTGTAAACGAAAACCTATCTGGTCCGCGTCTTTAGCTGGGGTTGTCTCCCAAATGCCGTTACCGTTAGCGTCCCAACGCGCAATTACGCAATCACCGTGTCCCGATATCACCAGCCCTTCACCGCTACAGTTTCCGTGACAGTACCCTGCCCGCTGGAGATGTTTAGCCACCGTATAGGCTCGCTGCCAGAGTTCATCTTCAAGGGCTAACTGGCGCGTGTTGAGCAATATATCGTGCTGAAGCGTCGGTAAAAAGCGCGCAGCCCCCAGTAGCAAAACGCTGCTGATAGCCATTGCGATCAGCACCTCCAGCAATGAAAAACCGCGTTCGTTTACCGACATACATCTGCCTCATCACGCTCACAAAGCCGAATTCGCCCCCAGCTCGATATCACCACCCACCGTTCACCCGCGGCATTTTTTAGGCCAATATGTCCAGCCCATGCGGTGTTGCGCAGGCCAAAAAAGGCCAGCGATGGCGTGATGTCTGCCATCTCAACATCATCCCATCGCGGGATTAACACCAACGCAGAAGCGGGCTTACAGGTATTTTGAGCCGCAGCAGAGCTGACCAGACACCATGACGTTCCCTCTCTGATAACGCCGATGACATGGTCACGGTTATGCCAGTTGGCATCCTCGCGCAGTTGCAGCAGGTAGTCCTGCACCTGAACGACGGTTTGCCACAATCGTTGCTGTTGCTGCCAGCGTTGCCAGCCATATAGCCCTGACGCGCTTAGCGTGACGATGATGAGCATTGCCACCAGCGTTTCAATTAGCGTATAGCCCTGTTGTTTTTTCATGCCGTCAGTATGGCGATAAGGAAAATAATCACGAGTGGGGAATTCGGGTTATTCGGCGAGCTTCGGGGAATATTTTCTTCGTTTCAGCGCATTGCAAAATTTCAGGAATCAGCGTCGAAAAACTGAAATCAGGGCAAAAAAAACCGACGCGCGAGGGCGTCGGTCGTGGCAGGGTAGCGGTCGATTAGATAGCAACCGGCGCTTTAATACCAGGGTGCGGATCGTAACCTTCAATCTCGAAATCATCGAAACGATAGTCGAAGATAGAGTCAGGCTTACGCTTGATGACCAGCTTCGGCAAAGCACGCGGTTCGCGGCTGAGCTGCAGGTGCGTTTGCTCCATGTGGTTGCTGTACAGGTGCGTATCGCCGCCGGTCCAGACAAAATCACCGACTTCCAGATTGCACTGCTGCGCCATCATATGGACCAGCAAAGCATAGCTGGCAATGTTAAACGGCAGGCCGAGGAACACATCGCACGAACGCTGATACAGCTGACAGGAGAGCTTGCCGTCTGCCACATAGAACTGGAAGAACGCATGGCACGGCGCCAGCGCCATCTTATCCAGTTCGCCTACGTTCCACGCAGAAACGATAATACGGCGAGAGTCCGGATCATTCTTCAACTGGTTAAGCACCGTGGTGATCTGATCAATATGGCGGCCATCTGGCGTTGGCCACGCGCGCCACTGTTTACCATAGACCGGGCCCAGATCGCCGTTTTCATCTGCCCACTCATCCCAGATAGAAACGTTGTTTTCGTGCAGGTAGGCCACGTTAGTGTCGCCCTGCAAAAACCACAGCAGTTCATGAATGATAGAGCGCAAATGGCAGCGTTTAGTGGTAACCAGCGGGAATCCTTCCTGCAGATTAAAACGCATCTGATGACCAAAAATGGAAAGCGTTCCGGTTCCGGTACGGTCGTTTTTCTGTGTGCCTTCATCCAGCACTTTTTGCATCAGTTCTAAATACTGTTTCATGATTCCTCAGGAAGCGTGTTGCTGTGGGCTGCGGCGGTACGCACAAACCATCATAATGATACCGGCGACAATCATCGGGATGGACAGGATCTGCCCCATGCTGATGTACTGTACCCATTCGCCGGTAAACTGCTGATCCGGCTGGCGGAAAAATTCAACGATGATACGAAACGCGCCGTAGCCAATCAGGAACAGACCGGAGACCGAGCCCATCGGACGCGGTTTACGAATGAACAGGTTAAGAATGATAAACAGCACCACGCCTTCCAACGCCATCTCATAAAGCTGAGACGCGTGACGAGGCAGCGAACCGTAGGTATCGAAAATAGATTGCCACTGCGGGTTGGTTTGCAGCAGTAAGATGTCTTCGGTACGCGAGCCCGGGAACAACATGCTATATGAGAAGTTCGGGTCAACGCGTCCCCACAGTTCGCCGTTGATAAAGTTGCCCAGTCGTCCCGCACCCAGACCAAACGGAATCAAAGGAGCAATGAAGTCAGAGACCTGGAAGAACGAACGCTTGGTGCGTTTGGCGAAGATAATCATCACCAGGATCACACCGATGAGACCACCGTGGAATGACATTCCGCCATCCCAGACGCGGAACAGATACAGCGGATTATCAAGGAACAGCGGGAAGTTGTAGAACAGTACGTAACCGATACGCCCACCGAGGAACACCCCGAGGAAGCCTGCATAGAGTAAGTTTTCAACTTCGTTTTTGGTCCAGCCACTTCCTGGGCGATTAGCGCGGCGCGTCGCCAGCCACATCGCGAAAATAAACCCCACCAAATACATCATGCCGTACCAGTGAAGTGCGACGGGTCCAATTGAGAAAATGACCGGATCGAATTCCGGAAAATGCAGATAGCTACTGATCATCTGTCACCACAAGTTCTTGTTATTTCGCTGAATTCAGACAGCAATTGATAAGCGCGCCTGTATGATACAGGCGCTCCGAAGGTGCGAATGATAGCACAAGGGGATCACCACGCATGCCGGGAAGATGTAAAAGATCTGTATAAGTAAGCCAGACACCAACAGGGATGCCAGATGAAACAGTGATGATCAGGCCGACAATTCAGACTTACAACCCCCCGCGAATCAAACCGCCCATACCGCGGCGTTCCATAAATGCCGCCACCTGATGGCGCACTTCCGTCGCCAGTTGCGCTTCCAGGCTGCGCTGTGCCAGCGTTTGCGCTTCATCAAAATCGATGTGGCGCAGCAGATATTTCACTCGTGCCACAGAACGACCGTTCATTGATAAGTGGCGAAAACCCAGACCGATTAAAATGGTCACACACATTGGGTCACCCGCCATTTCGCCGCACAGGCGTAAATCGATGCCGCTTCTCTCGGCTTCCTGGGCAATCATCGCCAACGCACGTAACATCCCAGGATGCAGGCTGTCATAAATGCTGGCGACCCGCGTATTGTTACGATCGACTGCCAGAATATATTGGGTCAGATCGTTGGTACCCACCGAGATAAAATCGACCCTGTTCGCCAGATGCGGCAGCATAAAGACCATCGACGGGACTTCCAGCATGATGCCGATACGCGGTTTCGGGATCGCGTAGCCGATCATCTCTTCCACTTCGCGCCCGGCGCGCTCAATCAAGCGCCGCGCTTCGTCAACTTCATCAATACTGGTGACCATCGGCAGCAAAATACTCAGGTTGCCGGTTGCCGCGTTGGCACGCAGCATTGCGCGGACCTGGATCAAAAAGATCTCCGGCTGATCGAGCGTAATGCGGATCCCGCGCCAGCCAAGGCACGGATTCTCTTCACTGATGGGCATGTAAGGCAGTTGCTTATCAGCCCCGACGTCCAGCGTACGCAGAGTCACCGGCTTGTCGTTAAACATTTGCAGCATGCCCTGATACTGGGCAACCTGTTCTTCTTCTGACGGAAACCCGCTTTGTAGCATGAACGGAATTTCGGTGCGATACAGCCCGATGCCGTCGATCCGGCTTCCCAGTTTTTGCTCGTGTTCCGGACTCAGCCCGGCGTTGAGCATCACCTTAACGCGCTCGCCGCTTTTCAACTGGGCTGGCTGGTTAACGTCATCTTCTGCCAGGCGACTGAGTTCAATCTCTTCACTGATAAGTCGCTGATATTCCTGAATCAAAACCGGTTCAGGATCAACCAGCAGCTCGCCGCGATAACCGTCCACCACCAGCGTACGGCGGTGGAGTACCGACGGCTGGATGTCGGCCCCCATCACAGTCGGAATACCCAGCGCGCGCACCATAATTGCCGCATGGGAGTTGGCAGCGCCGTCTCTGACCACCACACCAACTAGTCGGTCCTGCGGAAGCTCTGCCAGCGTGGTCGCGGAAAGCTCATCTGCCACCAACACGAAACGTTCCGGCCAGGCATTTGGCCCCTGAATCGAATCGTCAAGATGGAACAGCAGACGCTGGCCGAGCGCACGTAAATCCCCGGCCCGCTCTTTGAGATAGTTATCACTGAGGGCGGCAAACTGTTCAGCGAACTTCTCGATAATCGTTTTAACCGCCCACTCCGCCACCGAACCGTTGTCCACTTCTGCAAACAGCTCGCGGCGCAGACGGGTATCGGAAAGCAGGTGCGAGTAAAGATCGAAGATCGCCGCCGTCTCTTTTTGTGCTCCCGCCGTAAAGCGCTTACTGTAGCGGCGGAATTCATTGGCGGCTTCTTCCAGCGCCTCAGTCAGTCGTTCGCGTTCTAGTACCGGATCCAGCGTTGACGCCTGATACACCTGCTCCATCAGCGGCAGCGTGGCATCCTGCCAGCCTTCGGCAATCGCCACGCCGGGTGCGGCAGGCAACGCACGAATGCGCGTTTGCCGGTATTGACCAAACAACGCGGTGAGCTGCGACTGAGAAAGAATGGCGGCCATTTGCGTGGCGAGCGTCACCAGGAATGACTCTTCGCTTTCATCGTACTGGCGCAGTTCACGCTGCTGGACCACCAGCACACCCAATAGCTGGCGGCGCTGAATGATCGGCACGCCTAAGAAGGCGCGGAATCGCTCTTCTTTTACTGAAGGGATGTATTTGAAGCTGGGGTGTTTTTGCGCATCGGCGAGGTTAATTGGTTCCGCCAGCCTGCCAACCAGGCCAACGATACCTTCATCAAACGCAAGCGCAACGGTGCGACCGCGTGGTTTTTTGAGTCCCCGGGTCGCCATCAGGTAATAACAACGTCGGTCGTGATCGGCCAGATAAACCGAACAGACCTCTGTATCCATCGCAAGACAGATGT
This sequence comes from Citrobacter sp. KH_055_1, assembly GCF_057838705.1. Taxonomy (NCBI): domain Bacteria; kingdom Pseudomonadati; phylum Pseudomonadota; class Gammaproteobacteria; order Enterobacterales; family Enterobacteriaceae; genus Citrobacter; species Citrobacter sp. KH_055_1. Next base: position 850,892 of record NZ_CM174473.1, on the reverse strand, counting down.
CGGTAACCAGAATATTCAGCGCCTCATTAAGACGCGGAGCACTGGCCACCTTTTCGACTATTTCGCGCAGGCGGGTGAGCATAATTTGCGTAGCTTAACCTCTTTTACGTCTGTACGCAGGTGCGCTTTGCGGCTTTGGGGTACTCTCCTGAAGCGCCATCACAACACTTGCGAATTCTTTCATCACCCTGCGATAGACATCGCGTTTAAATGACACTACCTGTCGAACCGGATACCAGTAACTCACCCAACGCCAGCCATCGAACTCGGGCGTGCTGCTGGTTTGCATATTGATCTCAGCATCGCTGCTTACCAATTGCAGAAGGAACCATTTTTGTTTCTGGCCGATACAAACCGGCTTCGTGTCCCAACGCACCAAACGTTTCGGTAACTTGTAACGCAACCAGTTACGAGTAGAAGCCAGGATCCGCACATCTTTACGACTGAGGCCCACTTCTTCAAACAGTTCCCGGTACATCGCCTGCTCTGCTGTCTCTCCCGCGTTTATCCCACCTTGCGGGAATTGCCAGGAGTGCTGACCAAATCGCCGGGCCCACATGACCTGCCCCTGGCGGTTACAAATTACTATTCCTACATTCGGGCGGTAGCCATCGTCATCAATCACCGGACTACCTCAACATAAACCTTATATATAAACGATTGTTTCACACTCCTGAGAGGCGGTAAACCACTGTGTTAAGCACACGAGACTCTAATAACAATTGAATAACTCACAGCAAAGGACTGAGTTATAAACAGAGGTAGGCTGAGTTAGGCGATTTTATTCACCTTTTCTGTGGATATAGTTGTGAAGAAGTACGGAATTACTATGGGAAAACCCGGAACAGTCTGAATATGACCTTTGTCACACATAAAAATTAGTCTTCTATATTCATTGAGTTAAAAGCAAACATTGTCACCTAACACACAGAAATGTGATGTACATCACGCATACGATCCTCGAGCTGATGAAAGATCAACCAGCGTTGGTTTTATCCACAGATTGTGCCAATAAGTTAGGCACAATTTGTGTGAAAATTCGATTTTCGTCGCACGTCAAGGCTGTAAATTGAAACAGTAGTGAGGGTTTTTCACAGTTATCCCATCTTTCTGTGGATAACATGGTGTAAGATCCTGTTCATTGTCAGTGACCAGAATTGGAAAACCTCATCGGTTGTTGCGCAACTCTTGATTATGAAATTTAAAAATCAATATAAATCAGATAATTGAGTAAAGCTTGTGGAAAAAGATAAACTCTGTCCACTCGGTATAAAATCATTGCTCATTTTTTCGCCTAAGGGTTAACTCAATGTCAGAACTCCAGCCACTGCTTTCTCCCCCTGAATCCGAAGCCCTGCTGCTTGCCCAGGCACGGCGGCTTTCGGGCTACACGTTAGGGGAGCTGGCGGCAATGGCGGGGATTGTAACCCCCAACGATTTGAAACGGGACAAAGGCTGGATCGGCGTACTGCTGGAGATCTGGCTCGGCGCCAGCGCGGGCAGCAAGCCGGAGCAGGATTTTGCGGCGCTAGGCGTAGAGCTGAAAACGATCCCTGTGGACAGTCTTGGCAGACCGCTGGAAACCACCTTCGTTTGCGTAGCACCATTAACCGGCAATACCGGCGTAACATGGGAAACCAGCCATGTCCGCCATAAGCTTAAACGTGTGCTGTGGGTGCCGGTGGAAGGGGAGCGCAGCATCCCGTTAGCCCAACGTCGCGTAGGATCTCCGCTGTTATGGAGTCCGAATGAAGAAGAAGACCGGCAATTACGCCTGGACTGGGAAGAATTGATGGACATGATTGTGCTGGGCCACGTCGAACGCATCACCGCCCGCCATGGGGAAGTGTTACAGCTACGCCCAAAAGCCGCCAATGCGAAAGCGCTAACCGAAGCCATTGGCGCGAATGGTGAGCCAATTCTGACCCTGCCACGCGGTTTTTATCTAAAAAAGAACTTCACGCGCGCGCTGCTGGAGCGTCATTTTTTATTCCAGACGTAATAGGCACAGCCTGGCCTTTCACCCGCCGCGTTACGCGCCTATAATTAGCGCTTCTTTTTTTTGGCAGGACTTTGTTCGATGTTATTTGCATGGATAACCGATCCTAACGCCTGGCTGGCGCTCGGTACGCTGACGCTGCTGGAGATCGTTCTGGGGATCGACAATATTATTTTCCTTTCTTTGGTCGTAGCTAAACTCCCAACCGCACAACGCAGTCATGCCCGACGTATCGGGCTGGCGGCAGCGATGATCATGCGTCTGGCACTACTGGCGTCTATCGCCTGGGTCACGCGTCTGACCAACCCGCTGTTTGAGGTGTTTGGCGAGGCGATCTCAGCGCGTGACCTGATCCTTCTGCTTGGTGGATTGTTCCTGATCTGGAAAGCCAGTAAGGAGATTCATGAGTCTATAGAAGGTGAAGAAGAAGGGCTGAAAACACGCGTATCCTCGTTCCTCGGGGCGATTGTGCAGATCATGTTGTTAGACATTATCTTCAGCCTGGACTCCGTCATCACCGCAGTAGGCTTGTCCGATCATCTGTTTATCATGATGGCGGCGGTAGTTATTGCCGTCGGCGTGATGATGTTTGCGGCACGCCCGATTGGTGAATTTGTGGATCGCCATCCCTCGGTAAAAATGCTGGCACTCTCTTTCCTGATCCTGGTCGGCTTCACGCTGATTCTGGAAAGTTTCGATGTGCATGTGCCGAAAGGGTACATTTATTTCGCCATGTTCTTCTCTATCGGTGTAGAGACCCTGAACCTGTTGCGCAATAAAAAGAACCCGCTCTGACCCCATCAGTCGCTCCCCCGCAAGGGGAGCGACGACCCACATCACCTTTTCTTCTCACAGATTAAGATTTTACTGCTTTCGCCCGGCATAACTTCGCGTTATTACTAAACTAGTGTCAGACGCAGGCCACGTGAGGATAAATAGATGAAAAAATGGGCAGTTTTAATTTCCGCGGTAGGATTGGCTTTCGCCGTTTCTGGATGCAGCAGTGATTATGTGATGGCGACCAAAGATGGTCGGATGATCCTGACCGACGGTAAACCCGAAATTGATGATGATACCGGTCTGGTGAGCTATCACGACCAGCAAGGCAATGCGATGCAGATTAACCGCGACGACGTATCTCAAATCATTGAGCGTTGATGGTTGAGGTCAGCCTCGCTGCTGGCCTTAACAATTTTGCTTCCCTTTTTCCCTTCCCTCAGCCATTTTTATAATCCTTATGTTGTGATTATAAAAAGGAAACGGCTATGCAATATCACCGTATACCCCACAGCTCGCTGGAAGTCAGTACACTGGGGCTGGGCACAATGACGTTTGGTGAACAAAACAGCGAAGCCGACGCACATGCACAGCTTGACTATGCCGTAGCACAAGGCATCAATTTAATCGACGTTGCCGAGATGTATCCGGTCCCGCCACGCCCGGAAACCCAGGGCCTCACGGAAACCTACGTCGGCAACTGGCTCGCTAAACACGGCAGCCGTGAAAAACTGATCGTCGCCTCGAAGGTCAGCGGGCCGTCGCGTAATAATGACAGCGGTATTCGCCCGAATCAGGCGCTGGATCGTAAAAACATTCGTCAGGCGCTGAACGACAGCCTCAAACGCCTGCAAACCGATTATCTGGACCTGTATCAGGTTCACTGGCCACAGCGCCCAACCAACTGCTTTGGCAAGCTGGGCTACAGCTGGACAGACTCCGCTCCGGTAGTCACCCTGCTGGAAACGTTGGAAGCGCTAACTGAATTTCAGCGCGCCGGGAAAATTCGCTATATCGGCGTGTCCAACGAAACCGCATTTGGCGTCATGCGCTATTTACACCTGGCGGACAAACACGACCTGCCGCGCATTGTCACTATCCAGAACCCCTACAGCCTGCTGAACCGTAGCTTTGAAGTGGGATTAGCGGAAGTCAGCCAGTACGAAGGCATTGAACTGCTGGCCTACTCGTGCCTGGGCTTTGGCACATTAACCGGTAAGTACCTGAACGGCGCGCAGCCTGCCGGCGCACGCCATACGCTGTTTAGTCGCTTCACGCGCTACAGCGGCGAACAGACGCAAAAAGCCGTCGCCGCCTACGTAGATATCGCCAAACGCCATAATCTGGACCCGGCGCAGATGGCACTGGCCTTTGTGCGTCGCCAGCCGTTTGTCGCCAGTACCCTGCTGGGGGCGACAACTATGGAGCAGCTAAAAACCAATGTCGAAAGTTTGCATCTGACGTTAAGCGAAGAGGTACTGGCAGAGATTGAAGCGGTGCATCAGGTTTATACCTATCCTGCACCGTAACGTGTAGTGCCTGATGGCGCTACGCTTATCAGGCCTACAAAAACAAGCCGTACTGTAGGCCGGATAAGGCAACGCCGCCATCCGGCAACAGCACGTAACAGGCTAATGGCGACGTTGCCAGATCCACAGCGCCGTAATCGCCAGCGCGAACAGCCCGCCAAAGCCAATTCCGATAGCAACTGCCGGAATGCCCACCAGCACCGCCAGCGAGTAAATACCGAGCATCAGCAGCATGGCGCTGTTTTCACCCAGATTTTGCACCGCGATGGCATTACCCGCGCCGACGCTTTTTTTGCCTCGTTCCTGCAACAACGCATTCAGCGGCACAACAAAGAAACCGCCCAGCACACCGATAAGCATTAGCAGCCCATAGGACGGCAACAGCGCATGCTGCAGAGATAAGAACAGTACGCCGACGCCAATCAGGATCCCCGCGGGCATGCAGCGAGACACTGTCTCCAGCGTGACCAGCTTCGCCGCAGCACCCGCGCCAACAACAATCCCAATTGCCACCATCGCGTTGAGATAGGTCGGTGTGGCGTTATCGGTAATCCCCAACGCTACCGGCACCCACAGTACCAGCAGAAAACGCAGCGTCACCCCCGCGCCCCAAAACAGGCTGGTTCCCACCAACGAGAAACGCGTTTCACCGTTGCGCCACAGCGAAGACGCCGCGCAGAAGAAGCTGCGCGTCATTTTCCCCAGATGCCACGACTGACCAGGACGCGCGGCAGCAAGCTTCGGGATTGACAGGTTAGCCACCACCGCACCCGCATAGGCCAGTGCGCAAACCGAGAGCGCGGCTATCACATGCCAGTCGGCAAGCACACCGCCAGCCACCGAGCCCAGCAGAATAGCAGCGATGGTTGAGGCTTCCATCAGACCGTTAGCTTTCACCAGTTTATCGCCGGTGGTCAGTTCCCCGAGAATGCCATACTTGGCCGGTGAATACGCCGCCGCGCCAACGCCCACTAGCGTGTACCCCAGAAAAGGGTTAACACCGAAGCAAATACTTGCCGCCCCCAGCAGTTTGAGACCGTTGGCGAACATCATCACTCTGCCTTTGGCAAAGCTGTCCGCCACCTGCCCGACAAAAGGGGCGAAAAGAATGTAAGCACCCACAAACACCATTTGCAGGATCGGCTGGCTCCAGTCCGGATAGAATTGCTCTTTCAGCAACGCCAGGGTGGCAAACAGCAGTGCGTTATCGCCAAACGCCGACAGAAACTGCGCGGCGATAACGGACATCATCCCTTTGGACCAGATTGAAGTGTTAGTGTGTACTGACTCACGCATGTTGTTGTTCCGGTTCATCAACCCAGCTTTTCAGCGTTACAAAGTCCGGCTTACCGCTGCCGAGGAGAGGGAGTTGCTTCAGATGGCGAATATCACGCGGCACGGCGAGCTCAGGGATGCCGTGGGCCCGCGCATGCTGCAGCAGTTTTTCACGCGTCAGCTCGCTGTCAGTGGTGAACAACACCAGCGCCTCACCTTTGCTGGCATCACTCTTGATAGCCGTGGCGTGCATTTTGTCAGCAGAGACCGCCAGCGCCAGCTGCTCCACCATTTCCAGCGATACCATCTCACCAGCAATTTTCGCAAAGCGCTTGGCGCGCCCCTGAATCTGCACGAAGCCGTTCTCGTCAAAACGCACAATGTCACCGGTGTCATACCAGCCGCGCTCAACCTCGCCCTGTGCATTTTCTGCCGTCGGCACTTCCAGTACACCCGGGTTTTCAACGCGCAAATAGCCGCTCATAATGTTCGGACCTTTCAACTGCAAACGTCCGCCGTCTTCAATGCCTGGAACCGCCAGCAGTCGGGCATCCATACCGGGCAGAATACGCCCTACCGTGCCTGATTTTGCCGCCATCGGCACGTTAATCGACACCACCGGCGCACATTCCGTCACGCCATAACCTTCAAGCACACGCAACCCAAACTTCTCCTGCCACAGTTGCTTTGTGGTGTCCTGCAGCTTTTCAGCTCCCGCTACCACGTAGCGCAGGCGGTGGAAATCATAAGGATGGGCAAAGCGCGCGTAGTTGCCGAGGAACGTCGAGGTGCCAAACAACACGGTGCAGTTTCGGTCATACACCAGCTCCGGCACAATGCGATAATGCAGCGGGCTGGGATAGAGAAAGACTTCGGCACCGGTCAGGAGCGGCGTAAACAGCCCCACCGTCAGGCCAAAAGAGTGGAACAACGGCAGCGCCGACATAAAGCGATCGTCGGCGGTGAAGTCGGCAATGGTTTTAATTTGCTCGACGTTCGCCAGAATGCTTTTGTGGCTGTGCACCACACCTTTCGGATGGCCCTCAGAGCCGGAGGTAAAGAGGATCACCGCAGCTTCTTCAGGCTGCTGCTTCACCTGAGCCAGGTGCGGCATCAGCAGATGAGAGAAAATCCACACTTTATCGTTAAAGGTAACATCGGCTTTTAAATCTTCCAGGTACACCCAGCGCACCTGGGTAAGCTGTTCCGGCAGATGCCAGAGTTTGCCTTTGTCGAGAAACTGGCGGGAGGTAAAAATCGTTTTGATTTCGGAGGCGGTAATAGCGCTGGTCAGCCCTTTTACGCCCGCCGTGTAGTTCATCATGGCCGGAATACGTCGACGGGCAATAGCGCCAAAAATCACAGCCGCGCTAATCCCCGCATTGGGGAGCATCAGACCAATCTTCTCACCTTCTACGCTGTATTTTTCCAGAATACGGGCAACAAACAGCGTTTTGGTCAGCAGTTTGCGATAGCTGTCCGGGGTAAAGTTAACGTCTTCAATGCAGTTTTTTCCTGCGCCAAAGCGGTACTTCGCCGCCAGCAGAGACTCATACAACGTTTCACGCGGTCGTACGGCCATGCGCGCTTCCATCATAATCTGGTGCAGCATTTCACCGGCCATCTTGCGGCGATCGCGGGCGCGCGGCGCTTCTGGCATCGGTAACTGCGTAGGCGGCAGGATATGTAGCTGAATGCGCGGGAAGAAACGTCGTTTAACTAAACCTTTCAGGCGGCTAAAGTAGCTCAGCTCAGCGCCCTCAATGCGCACTGGCACCACCGTCGCGCCCGATTTCGCCGCGACAAATCCGGCACCGTCATAGATTTTCATCAATGAGCCGGTGGTCGAAATACGGCCTTCCGGGAAAATAACCACCGGACGTCCCTGCTCAACCAGGCGAACCAGATGCTTAATTGACATCGGTTTAGTGGGGTCTAGCGGCACGAAATCAATCAGCGGGGTGAGCCAGCGCATGTACCATTGCTGGCTGATCGAGGTATAAACCGCAAAGACCGGGCGAATCGGCAAAAACAGCGCCAGCAGCATACCGTCGATAAAAGAGACATGATTGGGAGTGATTAAGACGCGCTCTCCCCGTAGTGCACTGACATCGCCCGTAAGGCGAACGCGGAAAAGCACGCGAAACACATTGCGAAAAAACCCTAATAGCATTTCAACTCCCTGTACCATCAATTATCTAAAGATGAATGGTGGCAGATTATACGAGTTGTGGGGGAGGCGCGACAGGTAAATAGAGTCCGAAAAAAGAGGCGAAAAAAAACCTGCGCATCCGCGCAGGTTGGTGCAAGAGACAGGTACGAAATGCGTACCGAATAATCTCACCAATCAATACCTCTGGGATCTTGATTGTGGTCGCCACCGGGCCGATACGCCAGTCCGAAAACGCAAAGGAATGAACCCAAGTGCAACCAGTTGTGTAAATTATCGCTTACTGTTACAGATGCGCGTAAAGGCAAAAAAAAACCTGCGCATCTGCGCAGGTTGGTGTAAATCTTGTGATCAACCCGAAAGCTGATTTCACCTATCAATACCTCTGGGATCCCAACTCTAGCAATCCTGTCTTTCTCCTCGCCAGCGAACAATCGCAACAGGTCATCGCAAAGTGTAAGCAAAGATTTTCATTCTCTCTTTCTGTCTTACTTCGCTCGTGTGCGCTCACATTTGCGCAGTCCTGATGGGCAATCTGCTTGAACAACCAGCCATTTTCCGTAACACTGACGGAATGTAAGCGTTTACCCACAACAGGTACTATCATGGCGACTATAAAGGACGTAGCCCAACTCGCTGGTGTATCAGTCGCCACCGTTTCTCGCGTGATCAATCATTCCCCTAAAGCCAGCGAAGCCTCCCGCTTGGCTGTGATGAGTGCAATGGAATCACTCAACTACCACCCTAATGCCAATGCGCGTGCGCTGGCACAGCAATCCACCGAGACCGTCGGTCTGGTGGTGGGTGATGTGTCCGATCCATTCTTCGGGGCAATGGTTAAAGCTGTCGAGCAGGTGGCCTATAACACGGGTAATTTTTTACTGATTGGTAACGGCTACCATAACGAGCAGAAAGAACGTCAGGCGATTGAGCAACTTATTCGCCACCGCTGCGCGGCTCTGGTGGTTCACGCAAAAATTATCCCGGACGCGGAGCTGGCGTCATTAATGAAACAAATCCCCGGCATGGTGCTTATCAATCGCATCCTGCCTGGCTTCGAACAGCGCTGCGTTGCGCTTGATGACCGTTACGGCGCATGGCTGGCAACCCGCCACCTCATCCAGCAGGGCCATACACGCATCGGCTACCTGTGCTCTAACCACAGTATTTCTGATGCAGAAGATCGTCTGCAGGGCTATTACGATGCGCTGGCAGAAAGCAACATCCCGATCAACGATCGGCTGGTGACCTTCGGTGAACCGGACGAAAGCGGCGGCGAACAGGCGATGACGGAACTGCTGGGACGTGGCAAGAACTTCACCGCTGTCGCCTGCTATAACGACTCAATGGCGGCAGGTGCTATGGGTGTATTAAATGATAATGGCATCGATGTACCGGGCGAAATATCACTGATCGGTTTTGATGATGTGCTGGTTTCCCGCTACGTGCGTCCACGGCTGACGACGGTACGCTACCCAATAGTAACGATGGCAACCCAGGCCGCCGAACTGGCGCTGGCGTTGGCCGACAACCTTCCGGCACCGGAAATAACGCATGTATTCAACCCTACGCTGGTCCGTCGACATTCCGTTTCGACGCTGACAGAATCAGGGAATTCTTCGTCAAAGGATTAATCAGGATAGCGTCATGACAACGATGTTGGATGTTTCTCGTCATGCTGGCGTATCAAAAGCGACCGTTTCGCGTGTGCTGAACGGAACGGGCCAAGTCAAAGAAAGCACGCGCCAGAAAGTCTTTAATGCCATGCAGGCCTTAGACTACCGCCCTAATTTTTTGGCGCGTTCGCTGGCGAATCGCACCAGTAACAGCATTGGCCTGGTGGTTTCCACATTCGATGGCTTCTACTTTGGCCGTCTGCTGCAACAGGCTTCGCGCCAAACCGAATCCCACGGCAAACAGCTGATCGTGACCGACGGCCACGATACGCCGGAGCGCGAACAGGAAGCGGTACAAATGCTGGCCGACCGCCAGTGCGACGCCATTATTCTTTATACCCGCTATATGAGCGAAAAAGCGATTATGTCGCTGATGCATAGCATTGATATGCCGCTGCTGGTCATTAACCGCGATGTCAGCCAGGCCCGCGACCGGGCAATTTTCTTTGAACAAGAAAATGCGGCGTATCAAGCGGTAAGTTACCTGATTTCACAAGGCCATAGCGATATCGCCTGTATCACCGTCCCGCACCATACCCCGACCGGTAAGTCACGCCTGATGGGTTATCGTAAGGCGCTGGAAAAGCACGGTATTCCCTGGGATCCCGCGAAAGTTAAATACGGTGATTCTACGATGATGAAAGGCTTCGAGGCCTGCCGTGAATTGCTGGAGGAAGGGGTGATTTTCAGCGCCCTCTTTGCCTGTAACGATGATATGGCATTAGGTGCCTCAAAAGCATTACATCAGGCCGGGCTGAAGATCCCGCAGGATGTATCGCTGTTTGGTTTTGATGATGCCCCCAGCGCCAAATGGCTGGAGCCGGGGCTGTCGACCGTCTATCTGCCGATTGATAGCATGATCACCACGGCCATCGACCAGGCCGTCCGCCTGGCGAACGGTGAGAACGTTGAACCTATCCCGCCGTTTACCGGCACGTTGATATTGCGTGATTCGGTCACAACCAGGCCGTTTTACGAATAGTGCCGGGATACATTCGTGCATATTTGTAGGCCTGATAAGCGTAGCGCCATCAGGCATCACCGCGCACATTGCCGGATGGCGGCTACCGCCTTATCCGGCCTACACCCGGCCAAGCGCAGCGCCGCCGGGAATCCCATCTATCAAATAAGCTCCAGCGCCAACAGCTCTTCAATCGTCTGTCGACGACGAATCAGTCGCGCCACGCCGTTATCAAACAGCACTTCCGGTAGCAGCGGTCGGCTGTTGTAATTCGACGACATCGACGCGCCGTACGCCCCGGTATCGTGTAGCACCAGATAATCGCCCGGTACAACCGCTGGCAGCAGACGCGTTTCGACTTTGCCGCCCTCCTGCTGGGTAAATACATCACCGGATTCACATAGCGGCCCGGCAACCACTGTGTCAATCTGCGCGGCCTGCTCTAACGAACGACCATCACCCGCCAGCGCTGAGATGTGGTGATAACTACCGTACATCGCCGGGCGCATCAGATCGTTAAAACCGGCGTCGATCAATACAAAGTGACGGCTACCCATCTCTTTAACGCTGCGTACTTGCGCCACCAGCACACCCGCTTCGGCCACCAGAAAACGCCCAGGCTCGATCTCAAGTTTCACCGGATGCCCCAGATATTTAGCAATTTGCTCACGCGCGGCGTTCCACAGGCCAAAGTAGTGATCGGTATTGATCGCCTCTTCCCCTTCACGATACGGGATCGATAAGCCACCACCCGCCGAGATCGCGTCAAGATCCTGACCAAACTCCACCACTTGACGCACCATTGCACCGCACACTTGCTCCAGATGACCGTAATCCACGCCAGAACCAATATGCATATGAATGCCGACCAGCTTCAACTGATAGCGCTGGATCACTTCCAGTGCCGCCGGAAGATCGCTATACCAAATCCCGTGCTTGCTATTTTCACCGCCGGTATTGGTTTTCTGGCTGTGCCCATGACCAAAACCAGGGTTAACACGCAGCCACACGCGGTGGCCCGGCGACAGCTGGCCCAGTTGCTCAAGCATATCCACCGAACCGGCATTCACCGGGATCTGCAGCTCGTGCACCCGCGCCAGCGTCGCACCATCAATCATATCTGCGGTAAAGACAATCTCATCGTTACCCGGCACGAACCCCGCCGCCAGCGCACGTTCAATCTCACCTAATGAGACGGAATCCACCTTCACGCCCTGCTCGCGCATCAGGCGCAGGATATGAATATTTGAGCACGCCTTCTGGGCAAATCGCACCACGTCAAACTGGCCGAGTTTAGCAATCTGCGCGCGGATGATTTGCGCATCATAAACCCACACCGGACAGCCAAATTCGGCGGGCAGGCGCAGCAGGTTATCAGCGGTCAGGTCAGTATCGGTATTGTTGAGTGGACGTGGCATAGCGAACTCCGGTATCTGTTTTTTATGATTACGCCACAGCCTGAAGACAATAAAAAATATCGTTTTATCGTGAGTCTATGCAAAAATGATATGGACTAGTTGATTCGAGGAATGCTCATGCCTGCCGTTAACCTGCGCCATATCGAAATCTTTCACGCCATCATGACGGCAGGCAACCTGACGGAAGCCGCACGGATGCTGAATACCTCGCAGCCGACCGTCAGCCGCGAGCTGGCGCGATTCGAGCAGGTACTGGGATTGAAGCTGTTTGAGCGCAGCCGTGGACGGCTACACCCAACGGTGCAAGGACTTCGATTATTCGAAGAAGTACAGCGTTCCTGGTACGGACTGGATCGGATTGTGAGCGCCGCTGAAAGCCTGCGCGAGTTCCGCCAGGGGGAGTTATCGATTGTCTGTCTGCCGGTCTTTTCACAATCCTTTTTGCCCTCGCTGCTGCAACCGTTTCTGGCGCGCTATCCGCAGGTGAATATTCAGATTGTGCCGCAGGAGTCTCCACTGCTGGAGGAGTGGCTGTCGGCACAGCGTCACGATTTAGGCATAACGGAGACGCTGCATACTCCCGCCGGAACCCAACGCACGGAGTTACTCTCGCTTGATGAAGTTTGCGTATTGCCGCAAGGGCATCCGCTGGCTGAAAAAACGGTCTTAACACCGCAAGATTTTCAGGGCGAAAACTATATTAGTCTGTCCCGCACCGACAGCTACCGCCAACTGCTGGATACCCTGTTTAACGAGCATCAGGTCAAACGCCGGATGGTGATTGAAACCCATAGCGCCGCCTCTATTTGCGCGATGGTACGCGCAGGCGTGGGGATCTCTGTTGTGAATCCGCTGACGGCGATGGACTATGCCAGCAGTGGGATCGTTATCCGCCGATTTAGCGTTTCGGTGCCGTTTACCGTAAGTCTAGTGCATCCTTTACATCGCCCTTCATCAGCGCTGGTTGATGCTTTTAGCAGTCATTTAATACATCAAACACCTAATATCATTGAATCTTATAAATGCTGGCTACATTCATAAAATCCCAAAAAAAACATGTAGCACAAATAGTTGAAGTGGTAATTGTTATTGATAACATTCATCTATGGTCAACATACCGATATTAAAGGGCATTAGCTGTGCCTGTAATTCATGATTATTTTCATCAAAACACAACCACAAACGGCCACGAATAAACTTTAAAAATTAGCACATTACATTTAACCCATTAGAAGGATCACAGAACACTTTCACATTATAAAATCACATACCTTAACCAAAATATATTCATGCAGCCAATAAATAAAGATAAACTTAATGCAATATTAACAAAAAATAAATTTATTTAATCATAAATCGAAAATATTATTCTCGAAGACCCATTACGGATGATGGAAACCCTGAATATGAAATACACACTTGCCCTTCCTTTATTGATTGCTTTGAGCGTAGTCAACTCTCCAACAGCACATGCAACCGGAATGACTCCGGAATTTTCCGTATTATTGATTAATGCCGAAGATAATGGCGCCAGTATGAACGTAAAGAATACTGACGATAAAGCCGCACTGCTTTATACCACGATAACTGATATTGCCGGGCTTCAGAATAAAAACACAAAACTTATTGCAACGCAACCCATTGTTCGTGTTGAAGCGGGAGAAACTCAGCGCGTACGCTTTGTGATGGATACCCAGACACCTTTTACCGTTGAACAATATAAACGCGTTTCGTTTGAGGGTATTCAGCAGTCAAAACCAGCGGGTGCTAAGTTAATTACAGCCACTATTCGCCAGACTATCCCGGTAATTATCCGCCCAAAGAACGTACCTGACTACACCACCCCATGGGATAAATTAGTCTGGAAAAAGGCAGGGAATACACTCAGTGTTAATAACCCTAGCCCTTATGTCGTTCGTCTGTCGCAACAAATATCTACCGTTCCTTCCAGCAGTAAAGGAATGTTACGCAACACTTGGTTACTGCCTGGTGAAACCGAAACGATAAAAATGGATAAAGGTGTTACTGACAGTCAGGTCAAAATATCTCCAGCCTCCCGGTTCGGTATTATGGTACAGGATTACGTTGCCACTATTACGCAATAATTAATCCTCTGTTATTTCAGAGCATGCTTTACCGTTTCTGCTCTGCTCAAATGGAATTGTGCTTTATGAAAAACAGATTTTATTCGGGCGCATACATGTGCCCGCTTGTTGTCTTCTCTTCCTGCGCACTGGCTGGGGAACTCCCTGCATCATTATCAGACAGAGCCAGTTCATCAAATATGGATCTCGCCAGCTTCGATATTACCACGTTGAAAAATCGTGGTATTTCCCCTGAAGTCGCGGAGTATTTCGCCCATGGAGCACGTTTTGCGCCTGGTATGCAAAAAGTCAGTCTGACGCTGAATGGCGATGAAATAGGGGATATCTCGCTGTACTTCAATGAATCAGGTGAGCCGTGCTTTGACAAAGAGTTTAATGAGTTCGTCGGATTAAAAGCGCCAGATAAAGTGGCTGATAATGACGATAAATCCGACACTCGTGTCTGCTATGACTATGCTGCGGCGTGGCCGGGTTCGGTCATTAAGCTGGATCCAGGTCAGGAAAAAGTCGCTCTCGTCGTGCCCGGTGAAGCGCTGGATAACCGTAATAAACCGAAAAACTATCAAACGGGTGGTACTGCTGCACTGCTGAACTACAACGTGTTCACCAGCCAAAGCCATTACAGCGGTGGAAACTCAGACTACAACCAGGGAACGTTTGAGGCCGGTTTCAACGTTGCTGACTGGCTGGCCCGTAGCCAGGTGATTGTTACTGACTCCAATGGTGAAGGAGACAGCAGCGTACTGTATGGCTACGTCCAGCGGACCTTTACCGGGATTGAAAAAACGCTGCAGGCAGGGGCGATTAACATCCAGAGCACGCCGTTTAGCTTATCCGGGATTAACGGTGTACAGCTTACGCCAGAAACCGCGTTAAACGGCGAGTCTGGCAGCGGTATCACTGTTTCCGGCATTGCCCGCAGCGATCAGGCCCGCGTAGAAATTCGTCAGAACGGCGTATTGGTGATGTCCACGCTGGTTCCGGCCGGCCCCTTTTCACTTAACGATGTCCCTATCGCCAACAACAATACAGATTTATTGGTTGAGGTTAAGGAGACCAACGGTTCATCCAGCCAGTTCACCGTGCCTGCTGCAAATTTAGCCGGTGCACGTCTGCGTGCACCGCAGGGATGGGCATTCGCTGGCGGTACGCTGCGTGACATCGATACAAAGTATGACAAACCGTGGATATTAACGGCGTCCAACGGCTGGCAGGTTGCACAGGAAATCAATCTTAGCGCTGGGGTTATGACGGCGGAAAAATATCAGTCTCTCGCCGCCAGTACTAACATTGTGCCGTCAAAATCGCTGTCATTCTATGGCACGACGCTTGGCGCGTGGGATCAGCGCAACGACCATTCCGGGAGCCAGTTTCAACTGGGAATGAACTACCGTCTGCCCTGGGATCTCTCCGTCAACCTGTCAGGCACCCACAATACCGCCGGGTTCCGCACGTTGCTCGATACCCTCCAGGATGAAGATGACGTCACGGGCATAAAAAATAGCTATAGCGCGTCATTAAGCTGGTCGAATGCTTAATGTCGGCTCGTTGTCATTTTCCCTGTCACAGTCTCAGGGGTTTGATAACGACGGTGATTCCCGTCAGTCTATGCTGACGTGGGGGAAAACCTTCAGATATGCCACGGTAAACGCCAGCTGGCAGCATGCCTTAAGCACGCCCGACACTGACGATAACGAGAATTACCGTGATGACGACACCTTTTACGTCAGCATTAACATTCCGTTTGGTCGCCACAACCTGCAGAGTTATATGCGTGATGATGGTGAGAAAACCCGCTTCGGGCTGCAGGCCAACGGCCCGCTGAGTCAGAATTCAAACTACAGCGTCACAGCGGAAAAAGGCGACGACGACAACGATAAATACGTTGCGGCAGGTCTCAGTTCGAACATGCACTACACGTCGCTGAACCTGAACGCCTCAAAAACCGGCGACGACTTTAAAAATTACTCCGCCAATATTTCCGGCGGCATTGTCGCGCATCGTCACGGCGTGACCTTCTCACCTTACGCGGTAGAAGACACCTTCAGCGTTATTTCGCTGAATGACGACGTCTCCGGTGTGGAGGTTTCAACACCGCAGGGGCCGGTATGGACTGATTTCTGGGGGCAAGCGGTATCTGCCTCAGCCACGGTTTACAAACTGAATACCCTGCAAATTAACACCGAAACGCTGCCGAAAAACATCGACATCAATAACGGGATTAAGAAACTGACGCCGGGACACGGTTCAGTTACCCTGGTCAATTTTGGGGTGATTAAAGTACGACGCGCCATGCTGACTCTGCACCTGCCAGACGGTAAACCGATCCCGAAAGGCGAAACGCTGGTTGATGCTAAAAATCAGTATGTCACCACCGCAGTAGAGGACGGTCTGGTCTTTATCAGCGATGTCGATGCCACACCGGATATTTACGCCAGTGTCGATAAGCAGGGCCATCAATGCCGCGTACAGTTCACGCTGGATGACCAGGACAGTGAACAGAGTTTTTACCAGAAAGCTGATGCAACGTGCCAACCGCAATAATGGAGTTAATGATGAATAAACTACCTGCCGCACTGCTGGTATTCGGATTAAGCGCCAGCGGTTATGCACTGGCGGACTATAGCGACTGTAACGTACAAATTTCGCCAGCCAGCCAAAATTACGGAAGAATTCATAAAGATGAATTGAATTTCACTGCAACAGATAAAGGGCAAGCTGCGGCGTTAAATAAACGACAGGCACAGTTGTCAGTTATCTGCCCGCAGAAAGAAACCTTCGATGTTTCATTTTTGGGGAATATGACCAGCAACGGCGATCTAACGTTCTCCGATACCGGAAAAGTCGTATTAACGATAAGTAATATCGCCTCTGACGAAGGGACATTATTTGTAAAAAGGGTTTCAGGAAAAGATATCAGCACCGAATCCGTATCCTCACTGCGAATTTATATGGGGGATAAAGTAAAACCTGTCGATGCCAGCGGTAATACCGTATCGACGCAAAATTTTACGGCAACGCTCAATATCGAACCGTGGGTGGCAAAAAGCACTTACAGCGATTTAGCGAACGATACAACACTGGAAGGAAATTTAACGGTTCGTATTGAACAGCCGGAATAACAATTTCAGGAATTCGAAATGTTACCACGGTGAATAATACGGACCGTTAATCAACAAGCGTGATCACTTAAAATGGAGTTTATTATGCAATTCAAAAAACTGTCACTTGCCGCAGGAGTTTTTGGCTCTTTGCTGGCAACGGCATTTACCGCACACGCAGCTGGTACCAGCGCCACCATGACCATTAGCGGTATCGTCACCCCATCAGCCTGCTCGATTGCCCTGACCGGTGGCGGCACGCTGGATTTCGGCCCGGTTCACGTTGATGCCCTGCCATCCAGCGGCACCTATACCATGACCCCAAAGACCATTGATACCGTCGTTGATTGCCAGGATACCGAGCAGGCCGTGGCGATAAGCTTTGTCGATAACCGCAAAGATTCTGTCGCTACCCACTCCGATGAAGGCACCGATGCCAACACCGCTTTCGGCCTCGGCACTGCGGATAGTAAAAATATCGGCTCTTACGGCATCAAAATCAGCCAGGTGACCGCGGAGTCTACTGCAGGTAGTCTGCTTTCCAGCACTGGCAAAGCCATGACCGATACCTGGAGCGCGCTTTCTTCCGATACCTTTATCAATAACGGTACCACCCCGCAGTACATCACCTATACCGATGCGGGTAATACTGCTCCGGTTGCCAAGAAGAACTACACCTTCACCCTGCAGGTGACACCGTCTGTCAGCAGCGATATGAAGGCCATCACCAGCACCGCCGAGTTTGACGGTAACACCACCATCAACATCGATTACATGTAAGGGAAGAAACAATGAAAACAGGAATGTTTAAATACTCGCTGCTGGCGGCCACAATGGCATTTTCCGGGTTGACGATGGCGGCAAATCCATCCACTACCCTGCTGGTAAAAGGTCAGGTTTCTACCGGGACCTGTACAGCAACATTAGACACACCAAATATTGACCTGGGAACCATCAGTACCGACAAACTGCCTGCAACAGGTAGTTACACCGCAATAACATACTCTTCAGCTAAAAGATTCTCTTTACTGGTAAACTGCACAAGCCCGCTCAAGTATGAAATTTCCTTGACGGATAACCGCGCCGACTCTGCTATTCCAGCATCAGAGACAAGTGAAAACCACGAAGGCCGAGTGTTCGGCCTAGGTAAAGCCAGCGATGGAACCACCAATATTGGTGGATATGAGCTTTTCGTGGAATATTATTATGAGAGTGGAACGAAGAAGGACTCTATTACACGACTCCCTGAAGACGGTTCTCCATGGGTATCATCCACCCAGGGAGTGACCTTAACACCGATAAATAATGCATTAGGTTTTACTAACAACCGAATGTATCAGGCAATGGCAGAACCCGGAACCCTGGAACCAATGGCAAGCCAGGCAGCCGAATTTCGGTATCGCATCGCGGCCTTTATTTCTAGTGGATTAGGTTCAATTACCGATCAAGAAAATGTCGACGGCAATATGACCTTCAATATCGATTATCTATAATCCTGCCACTAGCTAAACCGGGGAACATTTCCCCGGTTGTTTATATTTTCGGTAACCCCTTGGCATCTTTACACCTCTTTCTTAAGTTGGCTTGGCTCATGCCTGAAAAGCATCTAACATTAGGCTAATCACGCACCATCCCCCCAGCATCAAGACAGCATAAACTCCACCGCATCAGCCGCATGAATCGCCGCCGTATCAAACACCGGTAGTGGGCTTAATTCTGCTGGCACCAGCAGACCAATCTCGGTACAACCAAAAATCACCCCTTGCGCTCCCTGGCTCGCCAGTTCACCTATCACACTCAGGTAATAATCACGCGACGCATCGCTGAACTCGCCAAGGCATAGCTCTTCAAAAATTATCCGGTTAATTTTCAGGCGTACGTCTTGTTCGGGAATCAAGGTGCTAATACCAAATTCATCCTGTAGGCGTCCACGGTAAAAATCCTGCTCCATGGTATAGCGCGTACCCAGCAGCGCCACGTTGTTCATATTCAGTTGACTGATGGCACGCCCCGTCGCATCGGCAATATGCAGGAACGGTACGTCACACGCCGTTTCAATCGCTTCGGCGACCTTGTGCATGGTGTTAGTACACAGCACGATGCCTTCAGCACCCGCCTGCTGTAACCCGACCGCCGCACGCGCCAGAATTTCTCCCGCCTGCTGCCAGTCCCCGCGCGACTGGCAGGCTTCAATCTCATGAAAATCGACGCTATGGAGCAAAATCTGCGCCGAATGCAGCCCGCCAAGGCGCTGCTTTACGCCCTCATTTATCAGGCGATAGTACGGAATAGTCGATTCCCAGCTCATCCCACCCAACAGACCAATCGTTTTCATCATTTTTCCCCTGTACGTTGTTATCTCTCCAGTGAACCAAAGATGTGATCAACTTTCCACATCTGCCGCTATCGTTTTCTTTTTGAGGGTTTCTGATATAAATTTAATGAAACATTGTTTCAACTTAATACAGGACGGCAGGATGTTTATTTTTCATAAAGAAACCACCCTTGAAGATTTGGGCAATGGCGTGAGCCGCCGCATTCTGGCTAACGATGGCAAAATGATGGCCGTTGAAGTCAACTTTGAACAAGGCGCAGTTGGCCCAATGCACTGCCACCCGCACGAGCAGCTAACCTACGTGCTGTCAGGTGAATTTGAATTTACCATTGGCGAAGAAAAGCATGTCGTGCGCGCCGGTGACACGTTATATAAACAGCCCAATATTATGCACGGCTGCGTGTGTTTAAAGCCGGGAACATTACTGGATACCTTCACACCGGTACGTGAAGACTTCCTGAAAAAATAATGTCCCCCTTTATTTCAAGCCTTCCTTAGTGGAAGGCTTTTTTATGCCCGCAATAGCATTGTTAGCATGTTAATAATATAACTTTCATTACTTTAACCCGCCCAAAAAGCTGCCATACATGTCGTCATAACCCATAGAAATCCAGCAGGAATTTTTAAAATATGACGCGCACCTCACCTATTTGAAACGCCGTTTCGACTTTGATCACATTTCCATCATTATGTGAATGACGTAGAAACAAATCGCAATAAAATAAATTAAAACGATGTTTTACAAATCAAGAACGGCGGTTCATTCATGTTGATCGTTAGGATGACAACCGGTTAATGACAACATTAAAAGCATTGTATATCAATCATTAACAGGGAGTATTGGTATCGCAAACAGACACAAAACGCCGACACACCGGGCATCCAGAGAGTATGTCCGGTTCGTTACAACCGAATCCGTATTAAACCATTACTCGCCAGGTAGGTATGTATGAATGAAAACAGAATGCTGGGATTGGCGTGGATATCACCCTATATCATAGGGTTGATAATCTTTACCGCCTTCCCATTCGTTTCATCTTTCTTCCTCAGTTTTACTGAGTATGACTTGATGAGTCCGCCGGTGTTTAACGGCATCGAGAACTATCGCTACATGCTGACAGAAGATGCTCTCTTCTGGAAATCCATGGGCGTGACGTTCGCCTACGTATTTTTGACAATCCCATTGAAACTGGCATTTGCATTAGGGATTGCGTTTGTTCTTAACTTTAAATTACGCGGTATCGGCTTCTTCCGTACGGCTTACTATATTCCGTCCATCCTCGGTAGCTCCGTGGCTATCGCCGTGCTGTGGCGTGCGCTGTTTGCCATCGACGGTCTGCTGAACAGCTTTATCGGTGTATTAGGCTTTGACCCGGTTAACTGGCTGGGTGAACCCTCGCTGGCACTGATGTCCGTGACCCTGCTGCGCGTCTGGCAGTTTGGCTCCGCGATGGTTATCTTCCTCGCGGCGTTGCAAAACGTACCGCAGTCTCAGTACGAAGCGGCAATGATCGATGGCGCATCCAAATGGCAGATGTTTATGAAAGTCACCGTGCCGTTGATTACGCCGGTTATCTTCTTCAACTTCATCATGCAGACCACACAGGCATTCCAGGAGTTTACTGGCCCGTACGTGATAACCGGCGGCGGACCAACCTACTCCACCTACCTGTTCTCCCTGTACATCTACGACACGGCCTTCAAGTACTTTGACATGGGCTACGGCGCGGCGCTGGCCTGGGTATTGTTCCTGGTTGTTGCGGTCTTTGCGGCCATTGCCTTCAAGTCTTCGAAATACTGGGTGTTCTATTCCGCCGATAAGGGAGGCAAAAATGGCTGATATCCAACAAATCTCTGAAGCTCAGAGCATCGCTGAGCGTGAAGTTGCCCGCACCCTGCGTCGGGAAAAAATTAACGCGGCCATCCGCTACGTGATCCTGCTGTTGGTAGGGCTGCTGATGCTGTACCCGCTGGTGTGGATGTTCTCGGCCTCGTTCAAACCGAACCACGAGATCTTCACCACCCTGAGCCTGTGGCCTGCAAACGCCACCTGGGATGGCTTCGTCAACGGCTGGAAAACCGGTACCGAATACACCTTCGGCCATTACATGCTGAACACCTTTAAGTATGTGATTCCGAAAGTCATCCTGACCATTATCTCTTCCACCATCGTGGCATACGGCTTTGCCCGCTTCGAGATCCCATGGAAGAAATTCTGGTTCGCCACGCTCATCACCACCATGCTGCTACCAAGCACCGTCTTGCTGATCCCGCAGTACCTGATGTTCCGTGAAATGGGCATGCTGAACAGCTATATGCCGCTGTACCTGCCGCTGGCCTTCGCCACGCAAGGGTTCTTTGTCTTCATGCTGATTCAGTTCCTGCGCGGCGTACCGCGTGACATGGAAGAAGCGGCGCAGATTGACGGCTGTAACTCCTTCCAGGTGCTGTGGTACGTGGTGGTGCCGATTCTGAAACCGGCCATCATCTCTGTCGCTCTGTTCCAGTTCATGTGGTCAATGAACGACTTTATCGGGCCGCTGATTTATGTCTACAGCGTGGATAAATACCCGATTGCACTGGCGCTGAAAATGTCCATCGACGTTACCGAAGGTGCGCCGTGGAACGAAATTCTGGCAATGGCGAGTATCTCCATTCTGCCATCCATCATTGTGTTCTTCCTGGCACAACGCTACTTCGTACAGGGCGTTACCAGCAGCGGAATTAAAGGTTAAGAGGGAAATATCATGGCTGAAGTGATTTTTAATAAACTGGAAAAAGTGTACTCCAACGGCTTCAAAGCGGTACATGGTATCGACCTGAAAATTGCAGAAGGGGAATTCATGGTGATTGTCGGGCCATCCGGCTGCGCCAAGTCCACCACCCTGCGTATGCTGGCCGGTCTGGAAACCATCAGCGGCGGCGAAGTGCGTATCGGCGAGAAGATTGTGAACAATCTGGCACCGAAGGAGCGCGGGATTGCAATGGTGTTCCAGAACTATGCGCTGTACCCGCACATGACGGTGCGTGAGAACCTGGCGTTCGGCCTGAAGCTAAGCAAAATGCCGAAGGCACAGATTGATGCCCAGGTAAACGAAGCAGCGAAGATCCTCGAACTGGAAGAACTGCTGGAGCGCCTGCCTCGCCAGCTCTCCGGTGGTCAGGCACAGCGTGTGGCCGTTGGCCGTGCGATTGTGAAGAAACCGGACGTGTTCCTGTTCGACGAACCGCTGTCCAACCTTGATGCCAAACTGCGTGCCTCAATGCGTATCCGTATTTCCGACCTGCACAAGCAGTTGAAGAAATCCGGCAAGCCGGCCACCACCGTGTACGTGACCCACGATCAGACCGAAGCGATGACCATGGGTGACCGCATCTGCGTGATGAAACTGGGACACATCATGCAGGTTGATACCCCGGATAACCTGTACCACAAGCCGAAAAATATGTTCGTGGCTGGCTTTATCGGCGCACCGGAGATGAACATTCGCCCCTGCAAGTTGGTGGAACAAGAGGGACGCCTGCACATTGCCATCGGCAATGAAACCATGCCGTTGAACGACGAAAAGCAGGAGAAAGTCTCTTCTTATGTCGGTCAGGATGTCTTCTACGGCATCCGTCCGGAATTCGTCGACGTCGCCGAAGAGCCTTTTGCCGAAGGCAACTGCAGTGGCGAAATGGTACGCGTGGAAAACATGGGCCATGAATTCTTTGTTTACCTGAAAGTGGCAGATTACGAACTGACTGCTCGCATCCCTTCAGATAAAGCTAAGCCAATGATTGATAAAGGTCTTAACCGCAAGGTGCATTTCAAGTTCGATATAAATAAATGTCATCTCTTTGACGCAAAAACTGAAAAGAACATCTCTCTCTAATGGAGTTATAAAAATGAAAAAAGTGCTTTTAAGCGCCGCTATCTCCGCCACTCTGGGCCTGACCGCGCTGCCTTCTATGGCAAAGGATGTTGATTTACGTATGTCCTGGTGGGGGGGCAATGGCCGCCACCAGGTCACGCTGAAAGCGTTAGAAGAGTTTCACAAGCTGAACCCGGATATCACCGTCAAAGCCGAATATACCGGCTGGGATGGTCACTTATCCCGCCTGACCACGCAGATTGCGGGCGGTACCGAGCCGGATGTGATGCAAACCAACTGGAACTGGCTGCCGATTTTCTCGAAAAATGGCGACGGTTTTTACGACTTGAACAAAATGAAGGACGTGATCGACTTAAGCCAGTTCGATCCAAAAGAACTGCAGTCCACTACCGTTAACGGCAAGCTGAACGGGATCCCCATTTCCGTCACCGCGCGCGTGTTCTACTTTAACGATGAAACCTGGAAAAAAGCGGGCGTTGAATACCCGAAAACCTGGGATGAGTTGATGGCTGCGGGCAAAACGTTCGAAAGCAAGCTCGGCAAACAGTACTACCCGGTGGTACTGGAGCATCAGGACACGCTGGCGCTGCTGAACTCGTACATGATCCAGAAGTACAACATTCCAGCCGTAGATGAAAAGACCAAGAAATTCTCCTACTCCAAAGAGCAGTGGGTTGAGTTCTTCCAGACCTATAAAAAGCTGGTTGATAGCCACGTAATGCCAGACACCAAATACTATGCGTCGTTTGGTAAGAGCAACATGTATGAAATGAAGCCGTGGATCCAGGGCGAATGGGGTGGCACCTACATGTGGAACTCCACCATTAACAAGTATTCAGATAACCTGAAGCCACCGGCGAAGCTGGATCTGGGTAGCTACCCGATGATGGAAGGTGCCACGGACGCAGGGCTGTTCTTTAAACCTGCGCAGATGCTGTCTATTGGCAAATCCACGAAAAATCCGGAAGCCGCCGCGAAAGTGATTAACTTCCTACTGAACAGCAAAGAAGGTGTCGAAACGCTGGGTCTGGAGCGCGGCGTGCCGCTGAGTAAAGCAGCCGTTGAAATCCTGACGCAAAACGGCACCATCAAAGAAAACGATCCGTCCGTCGCTGGGTTACGTCTGGCGCAGTCGCTGCCAACCAAACTCACCGTGTCGCCATACTTTGATGACCCGCAGATCGTGGCGCAGTTCGGTACGTCACTGCAGTACATCGACTACGGTCAGAAAACCGTGGAAGAAGCTGCCGCAGACTTCCAGCGTCAGGCTGAACGTATCCTGAAACGCGCGATGCGCTAAATAAAAAGCCGGGTGGCGGCTTCGCCCTACCCGGCCAATGCGAACCTGTCGGCCCGGTAAGCGAAATCCGCCACCGGGCATTAACATTACACGCCGATGTTCCGCAACTTCTCTCCCGCCATCAGTTTGCGTTCGATATGTTCCAGGGTGACATTTTTGGTTTCAGGAATAAGCCAGAACGTAATACCAATGAATACGACATTCAGCGCGGTATAAAGCCAGAATGTACCGGCCGCGCCAATACTGTCGAGCAGCGTCAGGAACGTTGCCCCGATGATCATATTCGACACCCAGTTGGTGGTGGTGGAACAAGTGATACCAAAGTCACGGCATTTCAGCGGCTGAATTTCCGAGCACAGGATCCACACCACCGGCGCGGCGCTCATCGCATAGCCGGCGATACACATCATGGTCATGCCGACGGACAGCCACGATAACCCGCGGGATGCCGTGCCGTTATCAAACTGCATCAGGCAGTAGCCCAGCACCAATGTTCCCAGCGCCATCACGGTAAAACCAATTTTCAGCGCCGGTTTACGCCCGGCTTTATCGACGGTAAAGACGGCGATAAACGTAGCAAACATAAAGGTTAAGCCAACCACCAGGGTGGCAATCATCTGCTGTTCTGTGGTGGTAAAGCCCGCCATCTTAAAAATCCGCGGCGCGTAGTACATGATGATGTTCATCCCGGTGAACTGCTGCATCGCCTGCAGCAACATACCGAGGAAAACCGCACGACGCACGTTACTGTTAATCTTAAACAGCGCCCATCCGCCCTGCTTTAGCTTCAGGCTTTCGCGGATGTCATTCAGTTCATCGCGGGCTTTTTCCGAGGTATCTCGCAGCATACGCAGCACTTCTTCGGCTTCAATATGACGCCCTTTTTGTGCCAGCCAGCGCGGGCTGTTCGGTAAAAACACCACCAGAACAATCAGCACCACCGCAGGCAGGGCCAGCACGCCGAGCATGGCCCGCCAGTTGCCGGTGTAGCTGAACGCCGTATCGGATAAAAAGGCCAGCACAATGCCCAGCGTGACCATCAGCTGGTACATACTGATCATTTTTCCGCGCACGTTTTCACTGGCCATTTCTGAGAGATAAAGCGGCGCGGTATAGGAAGCAATCCCGACGGCTACACCCAGTACTACCCGGGCGGCGATCAGAAGCTCAACGCTTGTCGCGAATGCCGATCCCAACGATCCGAGAACAAAGAGGATTGCCCCGACCATCAGACTGTATTTTCGCCCGAGGCGGAAAGAGAGCCAGCCGTTGAACAGTGCGCCAATTGCCGCACCCAGCATCATGCTGCTGACTACCCACTCCTGCAAACGACTGCTTAGCGCAAAGTGTTCAGTGATAAACGGCAGCGAACCCGCGATCACCCCAATATCCAGACCAAATAATAATCCTGCGACAGCAGCGGAAACTGAGACAAACAGATTCATACGTCGCGTGTCGCGCATTGCGCGCGGTGCTAATGCAGCATCATGATTAATTGAGACCATTTTTTCCTGCCAGAAACAGAGTAAGACATAAAACTGAAAATAAGGGATCCCTTGCCAGGGGCGTCAGGCTGGAAACGGCATAGTTATGGATAAAATAGCTAGCCCATACCGTTATGTGATGGACATTACAATTTTAAAATTTATAGATAATTACTCAATAAAATTTAATACACTGATATTAAAGAGTATTAAATATTACCGTTTCATACATATGAAATTATTTATGGATTAATTTATAACCATAATATGGATTAAAATAACTTAAAACCAAAAAAACCTGCCGTTGGCAGGTTTTTTAATACTGGAGAGGGAATTAACGCGCCAGCCAGCCGCCGTCTACTGCAACGGTATAACCATTGATGTAGTCAGATGCGCTGGAGGCCAGGAATACGATTGGCCCCTTCAGATCGTCAGGCAGACCCCAACGGCCTGCCGGGATACGATCGAGGATTTCTGCGCTACGCTGCTCATCAGCACGCAGCTGTTGCGTGTTGTTGGTCGCCATGTAGCCCGGTGCAATCGCATTGACGTTGATGTTGTGTTTTGCCCACTCGTTCGCCATCAGGCGGGTTACGCCCATCACGCCGCTTTTTGATGCGGTGTAAGACGGCACGCGGATGCCACCCTGGAAGGAGAGCATAGAGGCGATGTTAATAATTTTCCCGCCGTTGCCCTGCGCGATGAAGTGCTTCGCCGCCGCCTGGGACATAAAGAATACGCTCTTAATGTTCAGGTTCATGACGTCGTCCCAGTCTTTTTCGCTGAAATCGATCGCATCATCACGACGAATAAGACCCGCATTGTTCACCAGAATATCGATATGGCCGAATTCTGCCACCGCGCGCTCCAGCAGTGCCGGAATACCGTCAATCTGACGCAGGTCGGCAGTCAGGCTTAAAAAGCGACGGCCCAGGGCAGTAACACGTTCGATAGTTTCTGTCGGCTCAACAATGTTGATACCCACGATATCGCAGCCCGCTTCCGCCAGACCCAGCGCCATACCCTGGCCCAGACCGGTGTCACAACCTGTCACAACGGCGACTTTACCTTCAAGAGAGAATGCATTCAAAATCATTGTTAATCCTTATTTTTTATAGTGCCCATCACCGACAGGCTGAGTGGCCGCCCGCGACTAGCGCAGATCTTTTACTGCAACGTGATCCATGTCATCAAAGACCTGGTTTTCGCCGACCATACCCCAAATAAACGTATAGGCTTTTGTGCCCACGCCAGAGTGGATAGACCAGCTTGGAGAAATAACAGCCTGCTCGTTGTGCATCACAATATGGCGCGTTTCCTGAGGCTGCCCCATCATGTGGAATACACAGGTGTCTTCTTCCATATTGAAGTAGAAATAGACTTCCATGCGGCGTTCATGGGTATGGCACGGCATGGTATTCCACAGGTTACCCGGCGCCAGTTCAGTCAGACCCATGCTCAACTGGCATGTTTCCAGAACATCCGGCACAAAGTATTTGTTGATGGTACGGCGGTTACTGGTGAGATCATCGCCCAGCGTCACCGGCGCAACGTCTGCTGGCGTGACTTTTTTGGTTGGGTACGCGGTGTGTGCCGGTGCACAGTTGTAGTAAAACTTCGCAGGAGTTGCCGCATCAAGGCTGGCAAACACCACTTCTTTGGCACCTTTACCGACATACAGCGCATCGCGGTGACCGATTTCATAGCATTGACCATCGACGGTAATCGTGCCCGGACCACCGATGTTGATCACGCCCAGCTCACGGCGTTCGAGGAAATACGTTACGCCCAGCTGTTTGCCAACTTCACCACCAACGGAAACAGTTTTGGCCACCGGCATAATCCCGCCGACAATAATACGGTCGATGTGGCTGTAAACCATGGTGTATTCGTCTGCGACAAATACCTGTTCTACCAAAAATTCGTTACGCAGCGCCTGGGTGTCCAGGGTTTTAGCATGCGCACTGTGGATACTTTGTCTTACGTCCACATTTACCTCCAGTGATAAATTGACCGTGAATACGTTATCGGATAGCGAAACGTCGTTCCGTTTTTCCTAATGCGTTAATGATATCTCTCTCGGAACGCGTTTTCAATTACAACTAAAACGATGTTTCACTTTTTCTGCATCTTATTATCAAAAGTGTAGTTGCGATCACGCTAGCGACGGAAAATCGGCAGATAACAAAAAACAACTGGATTTAAAAACCATATAAAACAAATAGATGTAAAATAATAAGAAATGATAACTCCATGGAGGTAGAGATAAAGCATTCAACAACCTCTCGCCGCAGAAATGCTTTCTTATGCTTTTTGTTACAAATTGCGTCATCAGTCACACATGATGAAACGCTGTTTTGATAAATTATCACTTGGTTTTTAAATTCATCATAAATCTGGGTGCTGACGCAGATTGCTGAAATCCTGCGTACGGTAAAAGGAGTGCATTATGGCTAAAGGCATGCGGGTCAAGCTGAACTATGAAATCAGCCGCGATCCGGATACAGGCGTGGAAGTCACCCGACTGACCCCACCGGAAGTAACCTGTCATCGAAACTATTTCTATCAGAAATGCTTCTTTAATGATGGCAGTCACCTGCTGTTCGCCGGTGAGTTTGATGGTCACTGGAACTACTATTTACTGGATCTTGCCAAAGCCGAAGCCGTTCAGTTGACCGAAGGCGCAGGTGATAATACCTTCGGCGGTTTTTTATCGCCGGACGACAGCGCCCTCTACTATGTCAAAAACGACCGCACCCTGCTGGAAGTGAATCTCAAGACGTTGGCAGAACGCGAAGTGTACCGCGTGTCTGATGACTGGGTGGGCTACGGTACCTGGGTTGCCAACAGCGACTGTACAAAACTGGTCGGTATCGAAATTGCTAAAAGCGACTGGACACCGTTAAACAGCTGGCAGCTGTTCCATGACTTCTTCCATAAAGGCCCGCACTGCCGACTGCTGCGCGTCGATTTACGTACCGGCGACAGCGCGGTGATTCACGAAGAGAAAAACTGGCTGGGTCATCCGATTTACCGTCCGTTCGACGATAACACCGTCGCTTTCTGCCATGAAGGTCCGCACGATCTGGTCGATGCGCGAATGTGGCTGGTCAATGAAGACGGCAGTAACGTGCGTAAAGTTAAAGATCATGCGCAGGGTGAAAGTTGCACCCATGAATTTTGGGTCCCGAACGGCTCGGCACTGGTCTATGTCTCGTACCTGAAAGGTCAGCAAGGACGCACCATCTCCAGCTACAATCCTGATACCGGCGTTAATGAAGCCGTAATGTTAATGCCTGCCTGCTCGCATTTAATGAGCAATTTTGATGGCACGTTGCTGGTCGGCGATGGTTCAGGTACACCGGTAGACGTGAAGGATACTGGCGGTTACACCATCGATAACGACCCTTATCTGTATGGATTTGATGTAGCGAAGAAAAGCTGTTTCCGCATCGCACGCCACGATACTTCCTGGGCTACCGTGGCAAACAGCCGTCAGGTCACCCACCCGCATCCGTCGTTTACACCAGACGATCGCGCGGTACTTTTTAGCTCAGACAAAGATGGCAAACCGGCGTTGTACATTGCCAAACTGCCCGAGCAGCCGGAACTGTTTCAACTGTAGTCCCCGAAATGATTGTGCCCTGTTTTTAATTTAATGTTTCTGTAACTGGCCTTGCCCTCCTCGCGGAGGGCTTTTTTTATTAATAGAAAAGCTCAACACTATAAATAATAAGCAGCAGAAAACCCCGGCCAACATCTCCGGGGTATTTCGCCAGCTATTGATGGTATTTAGAAAGAATAGGCGACGCCCATACGGAAACGAGTTTGACGCTCATCCGTTGTTTTCACACCCACGTTCCCGACTTCAACATACGGTGCCCAGTTTTTATCCCACTTATAGGCTAACTTGGCATTATATTCATTGGAGTAGGTTTTATTATTATTACGCGCGACACCTTCGGTGCTTTTGGCGTAAACATAGTTCAGCTCAGTACGCCAGTCACCCAGCACAAAACCAACCCACGCATCCCCACGGTTTACCTTATCATCTTCTTTATTGGAGCTTGAAGGATAGCGTGTATATTCATAACGATAGCGGGTGGCTACATAGAAACCATTCTCAAAACTGTACTGCAGGTGCAGGTTCGGTTTGTAGATGGTGCGGCTGTCATTACTTTCAAGTGTCAGACCTGGCGTTACCGCAATATTGCTGGTTGCTTTCCAACGCCAGTTAATTGAGTCTTCATGACCGTTACCCACTACATCAGCAAAAGGCTGGTCAGCTTTATCACCGCCCGATTTCCATTTTGCTTCAACGGTAAAACCTAAACCATTTTCAAAACGATGCGACACCGACACGCGATCAGCATTAGACCCGCTATCAATATATTCATGTCGTAAGTCAACGGTGACAGCCTGCGCTGCAAATGACGCACCAATTAAAGACGCAAGCACCAGAGTGTTCTTAAACATATGCTACCCTCAAATTAAAATGATGTTCCTTTTTTATGGAATTGCATTTTATTTTTTTAACACCACTATTTTAGTGATCATGATCGTAATTATTTGTTTCAAAAAAAATGGACAACAACAGCGTGATGAATATCAAACAAAAATCATCTAAAAACCCGAAAACAAAGATCATGATCACGGTTCATTTTATTTAAAATGAATAGAAGAAGTATTAATCACAACAATTTATATTAAAAACAATGAGATACAATAAAACACGCAGTTAATAACGCAAGTTATATTACCTGTGATAATTATACGCTTTTGTATTATTAATTAAGTTATAAGCGAAAAGGGTAAATCAGAGGAGGGATTTTGCTTCAGAGTTTTTCTGAATAGATTTTACTTATTTCAAAATATAACAGGTGAGCGCTGTCACATTTGCATGGACAGCGCGGCAGGAAGGCGTATTTGAGAGGATTAATTTAGAGCGGATCAGTCACGTTCGATGGCCAGCGCCACACCCTGACCGCCGCCGATGCACAGCGTTGCCAGACCTTTATGCGCCCGGCGTTTCACCATTTCATGGACCAGTGAAACCAGAATACGGCAGCCGGACGCCCCAATCGGATGACCGAGCGCAATGGCCCCACCGTTCACATTCACCCGGCGTTCATCCCACTCCAGCATTTTGCCGACAGAAAGCGCCTGCGCGGCAAACGCTTCGTTGGCTTCGATAAGATCAACATCCGCCAATTGCCAGCCAACTCGTTCCAGGCAACGTCGCGTCGCGTACACCGGCGCAATGCCCATCAACGCAGGATCAACCCCGACGCTGGCAAAGGCACGAATGCGCGCCAGCACGGGTAAGTTCAGCTCCTGGGCCTTGGCTTCGCTCATCATCATCACGGCAGCAGCACCATCGTTTATTGATGATGCGTTACCCGCCGTAACGGACCCCAAACGATCAAAGGTAGGATCCAGACGCGCCAGCCCTTCTGCGCTGGCATCGGTTCTCGGCTGTTCATCGGTATCCACCACTATCGATTGCCCGTTACGCTGAGTGACCACGGGCACAATTTCATCTTTAAACCGCCCAGCATCGATCGCCATACGCGCTTTGTGTTGCGAGTGAAGCGCGTAGGCATCCTGTAATTCACGGCTGATACCGTATTCCCGCGCCAGGTTTTCCGCGGTAACGCCCATGTGATAATCGTTGAAAGCATCCCACAAGCCGTCGTGCACCAGGCTATCGACCAGTTGACTATTACCGAGTTGCGCCCCGGTGCGACTGTCGGTCAGGACATGTGGGGCGCGGCTCATATTCTCTTGTCCACCGGCAATCACAATGTCGGCTTCACCGCACTGGATAGCCTGCGTCGCCAGATGCAACGCCTTCAGGCCCGAGCCACAAACGTCGTTAATGGTGATGGCGGAAACGGTGTTGGGGAGTCCTCCGTTAATGGCAGACTGGCGTGCCGGATTTTGCCCTGCCCCCGCCGTGAGGACCTGACCCAGGATCACTTCATCAATAGAGTGAACATCCACCCCGGTGCGTTCCATTAACGCCCTGACCACCATACTGCCTAACTCAACGGCAGAGTGGCGTGCCAGCGTACCCTGGAAACAGCCAATCGGTGTCCTCAACGCCCCCACTATCACAACCTCTTTCATCACTACCTCAGCGCAAAATGACAGCGCAATAGTAGATGATTGTTAAGAATAGTTATCTTAGTTGTTTAAAAAATGGTGAGTTTTATCACAAAGGAAATGTGTATCATTTATCTATCATCGAAACGCCACCCTGTTGTAAGTGATCGCGTAGCCAGCTTCCCGCCACGCCAGGCGGCGATTTCTTGTTCCACAGCAGGTCGATAGAAATAGCCTTTGGCCAGCCAGGCACTTTCAGCTGTACCAGCTGTTTTTCCGCAGCAAACTCCTCCACCAGCGCACAAGGCAGCGCACACCAGCCAAATCCCTGCACCGCCATACTGAGCAACAATAAATAGTTAGGCGCTGACCACACCGGACCGCGCGCCACGTTAGTGCCGCTTTCCAGATAGGTATTTAGCCGCAGCTCGCGCCAGGTACGCAGTTGCTCCCACTGCAGTTTTTCCTGCGCCGCCAGCGGGTGCGAAACCGCCACGTACAATCCCATCAAGGTTTGCATCGGCAGGCGTGTGACGCCCATGTCCGTGGGGTAATCCTCGCGCGCTTCAAGGAGACCAACCTGCGCACGTCCCTTTTGCAGCAGATCGATTACGTCCTCATCTTCGCCAATCAGACATTCAAACTCGGTGTGCGGAAACAGTCGGTCAAACTGCACCATCAAATCTTCCAACACATCCGGATGCAGGGTGTCCGAAAGCACAAAAGTCAGACGTGCTTCCGTTGCACCCGACAGCGAAATCGCCGCTTCATCCAGCCGCTCGCTGGCCGACAGAATCGCCTGCACATAGCCAAGAATCCGCTTACCTTGCTCGGTGAGCGTGGGTTGACGTGAAGAGCGGTCAAACAACGCAAAGCCGAGATCGGCTTCCAGATTGGCTATCGCCGTGCTGATGGTGGACTGACTTTTGCGTAACCGCCGCGCCGCCGCAGAAAATGAGCCGCAGGAGACGGTCTCAACAAATGCCGTTAATGCTTCAGGAGAGTAGCGCATAAACTATCTACTTTATCGATGGATCCTATCTTTTAGATATCACATAAAACGATAAAATTACCACTATTCCGTTATCCGGGCATCAAAGAAGGTTTCAGATTATGCAACACGATACAGTCCAACGCCGTTCGTTAATGGAACGTATTTTTCACGCCGTCTGTTTTGAGGGTATTGCCACCGCCGTTCTCGCGCCAACCGCCGCGTGGTTGATGCAGCGCTCAGTGCTGGAAATGGGCGGATTGACCATACTTCTGGCGACCACGGCGATGATCTGGAATATCATTTATAACGCCCTGTTTGACCGCTTATGGCCGACTCACCTGGTAAAACGTACGGCTAAGGTCCGCGCATTTCACGCGTTAGGTTTTGAAAGTGGGTTTATTGTGATTGGGGTGAGCATTATGGCGTATGTGCTGAACGTCAGCCTGCTGCAAGCATTCACCCTGGAAATTGGTTTCTTCCTGTTCTTCCTGCCGTACACCATGTTTTATAACTGGGCGTATGACACATTACGCGAGCGCGTAATGAAACGTCGCCAGCAGCGCGTTACTGCCTGATAATCCAATGAATAGTCGGAATTATCTCCATTCCGGCTATTCATCCCTTCTCCCGCCCACATGCTCACACCTCCCCCAGCCCCGCTCATTTGTGGTAAATTGCGCTTCTTTTTGTTTATTTTATAGTTGATACGTTCAAATAATGTCGAAAATTTGGTCAAAAGAAGAGACTCTCTGGAGCTTCGCGTTATACGGGACTGCCGTCGGCGCAGGAACCCTTTTCCTCCCCATACAGCTGGGTTCTGCTGGCGCGGTGGTGCTGTTTATCACCGCACTCGTCGCCTGGCCTTTAACCTACTGGCCACATAAAGCGCTGTGCCAGTTTATTCTGTCATCCAAAACCTCAGCGGGTGAAGGGATCACTGGCGCAGTCACCCACTATTACGGCAAAAAGATAGGCAGCCTGATTACCACCCTCTATTTTGTGGCCTTCTTTGTGGTGGTGCTGATCTACGCCGTGGCGATCACCAACTCACTCACCGAACAGCTGGCAAAACATATCGAGATCGATCTTCGCGTACGTATGCTGGTCAGTCTCGGCGTAGTGCTGGTGCTGAATTTGATTTTTCTGATGGGTCGCCAGGCCACCATTCGGGTGATGGGTTTTCTGGTATTCCCGCTGATCGCTTACTTTTTGTTTCTGTCGCTCTACCTGACCGGAAGCTGGCAGCCAACGTTACTCACCGGCCAGATGTCGTTTGATCAGCACACGCTGCATCAGGTCTGGATATCGATTCCCGTGATGGTTTTCGCTTTTAGCCATACGCCGATTATCTCCACGTTTGCTATCGACAGACGTGAGAAATACGGCGAGCAGGCCATGGGTAAATGCAAAAAAATCATGAAAGTCGCCTACGTTATCATCTGCCTGAGCGTGCTGTTTTTCGTCTTCAGCTGTCTGATGTCGATTCCGGTAAATTACATTGAAGATGCGAAGCACGAGGGCGTGACCATTCTGTCCGCGCTGTCGATGATGCCCAACGCGCCCGCATGGCTGTCGATTTCCGGGATCATCGTCGCCGTAGTGGCGATGTCAAAATCGTTCCTCGGCACCTACTTTGGCGTGATTGAAGGGGCGACAGAGTTGGTCAAAACGTCGCTGCACCAGGTTGGTGTGAAGAAAAGCCGGGCCTTTAACCGCGCCCTGTCTATTATGCTGGTCTCCACCATCACGTTTATCATTTGCTGCATTAATCCAAATGCAATTTCAATGATTTACGCGATTAGCGGGCCGCTGATCGCCATGATTTTGTTCATCATGCCGACATTGTCTACCTATCTGATCCCGGCCCTGAAGCCGTACCGCTCGGTGGGCAATCTGATCACCCTGATTGTCGGTCTGCTGTGCGTATCTGTGATGTTTTTTGGCTAGAACGTGTTGTTTAACGGCTCATTCCACTATGTGGATGAGCCGTTAAACTGAATTATTTGATGTAGGAGTCCAGCACCTTCAGCACGACGTCCAGATCCTCTTCACGCTTGATTTCATCACCCTGATGCACGATATGCTCGGTCAGATGACCTTTAATCACTTCACGCATTAATCCGTTTACCGCGCCGCGAATTGCCGCAATCTGCTGTAAAACGGCGGCGCATTCATGCGGTTCATCAAGCATAGTTTTCAGCGCAGCTACCTGCCCCTGAATCTTACTCGCGCGGGCTTTGAGCTTTTGTTTGTCGCGGATCGTATGTGACATCGTCCTGTCCCCGTTGCATAAATCATGACGTACTATACCGTGCCGATCTACTGGGGGGTAGTATTCGGTACTGGGGGGGAGTAGAATCTGACGAAACAAACCAACTAAGAATCATTCTCATGGGTGAATTTTCGACGCTTCTTCAGCAGGGCAACGCCTGGTTCTTTATTCCCAGTGCGATTTTATTGGGCGTGCTACACGGCCTGGAGCCGGGGCATTCCAAGACCATGATGGCGGCCTTTATCATCGCCATTAAAGGCACCATCAAACAGGCGGTCATGCTGGGACTGGCGGCGACGCTGTCGCACACCGCCGTGGTGTGGTTGATTGCGCTGGGTGGGATGTATATCAGCAAAGCCTTTACCGCCCAGGCGGTCGAACCCTGGTTACAGTTTGTCTCGGCGATTATTATTCTGAGTACCGCATTGTGGATGTTCTGGCGCACATGGCGCGGGGAGCAGAACTGGCTGGCCGACGCGCATCACGACCACGGGCACGATCATCACCATCACCATGATCACCACCATGACCATGACCATGACCACCATCATCATGCTCACCACGACGCTCATCATCATCATGATCATCACCACGAACACGATCATGCCGCGCTGGCAGGCTTTGCTGAAGGTTCAAAAGAGTATCAGGATGCCCACGAACGGGCGCATGCCACGGATATCCAGCGCCGCTTTGCGGGTAAAGAGGTTACCAACGGGCAAATTTTGTTGTTTGGCCTGACCGGCGGGCTGATCCCGTGCCCTGCCGCCATCACCGTATTGCTGATTTGCATCCAGCTCAAAGCTTTTACGCTGGGGGCCACCATGGTGTTGTGCTTTAGCGTCGGTCTGGCAATAACGCTGGTTACGGTGGGTGTAGGCGCGGCCATCAGCGTGCAGCAGGCAGCCAAACGCTGGAGCGGGTTTAACACGCTGGCGCGCAAAGCCCCCTATTTTTCCAGTGTGTTGATTGCTATGGTCGGCGTATATATGGGCATTCACGGTTATATGGGGATCGTGGGGTAACACGAGTCACAATAGCGCGCAGCGACCTTTGCCGCTGCGCGTGAAACCTGACTAGCTCGCCACATTCCCCCACACCAGTTGGCCTTTATGGAAGGTTGCGGTACGGGGAGAAATTCGAGCGACAGCCTCGGCAGAACAGGAGGCATCCACCAACACAAAGCTGGCCTCATCCTGTGCTTTTGGCCATACGCGTTCGCCTTTATCGTTGAGCGGCAGCACATCGCCGGTGGCAAGGAACAGCGCCCGCGACAGGTTGAGTTCGTTAGGGCGAATATAAAGCTGCGCGTACAGATTCGCCTTTTCCAGCATGTCCCCCAGCCCGTACGGCGACCAGTGGTCGATCACGCTGTCGGTGCCGGTAATCACCACCACGCCTTTGTCGCGCAGCTGTTTCAGCGGCATGTGCATCGTGCCAATCGGCACCGTCGAGGCAATGGTAATTTGCTGCGCCACCAGGCGGGTCGCCAGTTCATCCACCTGCTGCTCGTTCAGCGTAGACAGCGCAAACGCATGGCTGATGGTCAGCTTGCCCTTCAACTGCGGGGTTTTCTCTACCGTTTCCACCATGTAATTCACCGCCGCCACGCCTGCCGGGCTGGTTTCATGCAGATGGATATCCACGCCTTTATCGTAATCGAGCGCAATCTGGAACATGGTATCGAGGGATTTCTCCATCGCCCCGTCCACGCTGGTTGGGTCCAGCCCACCTACGTACTGCGCCCCCGCCTGCATCGCTTCACGCATCAGCGGTTCAGACTTCGATAACAGCAGGCCATGCTGCGGAAATGCCACGATCTCACAGGCAAAACCCGGCTGACGACGCGCCAGCACCGCCTGTAGATTCTCCAGATTTTTCAGCCCGGAAACCGGCTCAATATTGCAGTGGCTGCGGGCAATCGAGGTACCTTTTGATTGCAGCAGGTCGATAAGCTTTTCCGCACGCTCTTGCGTATACGGCTGCAGTTCAGGCAGCAGCTTTTGCTCCAGGCGAATCATATCCTGAATAGTGGTGCCCGCCGGGCGGTTGAGTGAGCGCCATGGACCGCCATAAAAGGTTTTATCCAGATGGATGTGCATGTCGCGCATGGCGGGCAGCATCAGCTTTCCGCCTGCATCGTAGTGCGGCAGCGTGACATCCGGATGCTGCTTATTCTCACGCAGCGCAACAATTTTCCCGTCCTTAATCTCTACGGTTTGCAGCGCGGTACGGGTATGCACCACCACGGCGTTTTCGTAATCAAATCCCGCTTCCAGCAGGACGTTATCCAGGTAGTAGTGTTTATCGTTAATCGTCATCGTGTTCTTCGCGCAACGGGTTGTCCCGACAGGATCCGCAGCATACGCGACCGGAGCGACCGCGCCAAATAGCGCGGCAGCGGTGACCATTTTTCCGCTCTGGCTTAAAAACTCACGGCGGCTGTTACTTTCCTTCATTCGCATCTCCTTTCAGGAATGGACAATATGGGTGCCTGTTTCACCGCGCAGCGCGGCGGGCAGGCATTCCGGCGTGGTGATGATCACCCGTTTGCCGCCACGGGCGAGAAACGTCAGGCTGGCAACGATTTTGGGTAACATGCTGCCCGGCGGGAAATGCCCTTCCTGCATGTAGCGGGTCATTGTTGCAATATCCACGGTGTCCAGCGCCTGCTGCTCAGGCTTGCCAAAATGAATACACACTTTCTCAACGCCGGTGGTGATCACCAGCACGTCGGCGCGGATCTCCTGCGCCAGCAGCGCGGTGGAGAGATCTTTATCAATCACCGCATCTACGCTCTGGTAATCCCCCTGATCGCTACGTACCACCGGGATCCCACCGCCGCCCGCGCCAATCACCACAAAGCCTTGCTGGGTCAGTGCTTTAATCGCCTCGGCTTCGACGATGCGCTTCGGCTCCGGCGAAGCGACGACCCGACGGTAGCCGCGCCCGGAATCCTCAACAAAGCGCCAGCCCGGATTGGCCAGCTGTAGCGCATCACGCTGAGCGTCGCTAAAAAACGCGCCGATCGGTTTGGTGGGGTTGGCAAATCCCGGATCGTTTTTGTCGACCTCCACCTGCGTGACCACAGTGACCGCCTTCTGTTCGCCACGCCGCGCCAGACGGTTATTCAGCGCCTGTTGGATCAGATAACCAATGCCACCCTGGGTATCGGCGACGCAGTTTGCCAGCGGCGTCAGCGGCAAGCCTTCACGCTCGTGGGCAATCTCTGCGCGCCGCAGATCGAGTCCCACCTGCGGCCCGTTGCCGTGCGTCAGCACAATGTTGTAGTCCGATGCCAACATCTCCAGCACCGTATCGGCAACGGCTTTTACGGCTTCAGCCTGGTGCTCAATCGACTGGCTGGCGTTATCTTTGATAATGCTGTTGCCGCCAATGGCAACGACCACAAGTTCTTTCATAGCGTCATCTTCCACAGCAAAGCGATTCAGGAGGTTTTGGTCGGTTGCTGCTCAAGGGCAGTCACCGCTTCACGGCTGTCGAGCACATGCTTTATCACGAACATCCCGCCCATCATCAGGTAGGCCATGACAAACATCAGCGAACTGCCTTCAGCAAACCCAACGGCCGGGGAGTGGATCACGCCAAACAGCGACAGCAGCGCCCCACCGGCGGCGGCAATCGCCCCACGTAATGGTTTGTTGATAATGGCGAAGATGGCGATACAGCCCCACAGCATACTGGCCAGCGGCGCGCCGCTACCGAGGTGCACCAGCCCGTCGTAGTACACACCTTTACTGTGCAGCAGGTCGGTTCCGAGTTTAGCCGCTGACGTTCCCGCCGCCCCCATCACGCTGTTCACAATGGTTAACGCCCAGTTGGCAATCCACGGGAACAGACAGATGAAGATGACGGGCACCTCAACTTTGGGCGTTTCTCGCACCACCTGGTTAGCGGTTACCACGCCGATAAACACCAGTATCGGCACGATCGCGGTCATCGGAATAATGGCGAGCATAAACGCCCCCAGACCGAACAGCGGCACCAGGAACATGGTGATCCCCGACGCGAGGGTATAGCCGATACTGGCCCCCATCGCTTTCCAGCCCGCGTGTCCGACATACACGGTAACCGGGAACGGATTACCCAACATGCAGCCCAGCATTGATGCAAAGCCGTTCGCCATCATGACTTTACGGGTGTTGTACTCATCGCCTGCGGCGTGCGCACTTTCAATGTTCTCAAGGTCAAAAATGTAGTTCGCCAGTCCCAGAGGAACCGCAGAAGCCAGATACGGCAGCGCGTGCGGCAAGCCTTGCAGGAAGCTGTCGACGTGAATTTCCGGCGGGTTGAAGCCAAAGGAAGACATCGACGCTTTGATCGCTTCCGGGCTTTGTAGGCCGGAGATCCACGCCAATGCCGTACCGGCGATCAGCAGCAGCAGGCCGGTAGGGATACGGGCAAAAATCGGCTTCTTACCGAACCAGTTAATGAAGATCAGCAGCAGCACGATGAACGATACGGTTGGCGCTTCAAACGCCTGCAGCATCGGGTTCATCGCCAGCAGCAGCAGACCCAGGCCGGATAAACAAGAGAGCAGCACCGTGCGTGGGATCATCTTGCGGATGGTCTCACCAAGGAACGAGCCACCAACCAGGATCAACGCTTCGACAAAACACCACACCAGCGCGATTTGGATAGCAAAGTTGGCATCTTTGGTTTGCTGATACACCGGCATCAGCACCAGGAAGGTGACGGTGAAAATTGACGGGGCGCTCGGCCCGGAAGGCAGCGCCGTCACGTCTTTACGTCCGGTCTGTTTTGCCATCTGCAGGCCAAACCAGGCGTAGCAGACGCTGGCCACCAGCACCGCCAGACCAAAGGCAGGCGCAATACGGCCGTAGACAATTTCGGTAGGGATCCCGACGACAAAGATGAGCAACCCCATCATTGTCAGCAGGTTAGTCAGGTTGTTGGTCATCAGCCCAAAGTAAGCCGCCCAGTCACCCCGTTTCCATTCTAGTTTTGTGCTGTTCATGGAATATCCTTTACAGGTTAAGCATCGTTTGCGATCGCGGGGATCGCCCAGCCCTGCAGGTAAGCAACGTTATTCGCTTCATGACCAGGGGCTAACGGCATTAGCCCCTGGTTATCGTTATTGGCAGTAGCGATCGCGCCAGCTGAGAATTGCCTTTTCAAAGCAAGCAAACGGCGGATGGACAATTCCCGCGCCGATCATGCCGATCCCCGCATCTTTGTGGGCAATCGCGGTGTTGATGACCGGCAGAATGCCGGTGCTGCCGACACGCGTAATGTCGATAGCGGTAGGTACGCCCATAAAACCGAGCAGCGGAATAGTGACGTTCGGGTTTTCGCCAAGGGTGATTTCACGCATCTGGCGAGAGAAGTCGACCGCTTCCTCAACCGTACCGCCGACCAGCGCCACAATGGCTGGCGCCGTCGCCATGGCAAAACCGCCAATGCCGTAGGTTTCGGTAATCGCACTGTCGCCGATATCACGCCCGGAATCTTCCGGCTTATAGCCCGCAAACATCGGGCCAATCACCTGCTGAGCCGGGCCGGTAAACCACTGGCCTGGTAACCCACTGACGCGCAGACCAAACTCAACGCCGTTGCGCGCCATCGTTGTCACCACGGTGCTGTATTCAATACCGTGCGCAGCATCCATCGCGGCTTTGCACATCGCCATCCACGTCGGTCCGGAGAAATAGTCGCTGCTAAGGACAAACTCAAAGACCTCGCGCTGCTGCGCCACCGGATAGCCGGTCTGGATAATCCATGGGGTCAGCGCCTGAATCAGCAGCGCCGTCCCGGCATTATTGCGGTTGTGGCATTCATCGCCCATATGCAGCGCCTGCGCCAGCATCAAGCGCAGATCAATTTCCCCCGCCAACTTCATGGCGTCGCGCAGCATCGGTCCCAGCACGTCGCGCATCCAGTTCAGGCGATCGATAACGCTCTGATCGTTCGCCCCCATACGCAGGATCTTCGCCATTTGCTCGCTCATATTGGTATATGCGCGGTTGCCGTAGGTTTTGTTTTCCACAATGTGCATGAACATTGAGGCCGACGTGACGCCCGCCATCGATCCGACGCAGTCGTGCTCGTGGCACGGCGAGAAGATGATTTCACCGGAGGCGGCAAGCTCGGCGGCGGCATCGAGGTCTTTCGCCAGTCCTTCAAACACCAGCGCCCCGGTCACGGCCCCTTTCATCGCGCCGCACATGTTTTGCCAACGGGTCGGCGGCCCAGCGTGCAGGATGGTGTTGCGGGTCATGCCCGGTACCACGTTGATGGCCTGATCAAAACCAATCAGCACCGGGTGCGACTGGATAATACGTTCCAGCGCCTGCTGATTTGCGGCAGCAATTTTGTCTGCCAGCGGCGAATCGGCAATCTCATCCAGCGCGGCAACCACCTGCATATTGCCCTGGCCCGGCGGCGTCCAGTCGAGCTGGGTCACCGGTACATTTTGCTTTTTCAGGTCATCACTGAACATCGCGATGCCGACGTTAATCACGTTCAGCGGCTGGGTAAACAGCGTCTGGCTCATCAGGCTTCCTCCCCTTTACAGATAAATTCACGCGCCAGCAATCCGGTGTTGGTGCTGCTGCTCGCCCAGATAACCCCGGCATCGGTCAGCATCTGGCACTGTTTTTCCAGTGATGGCGTATCCTGGTCGGTTCCCAGTACATAACCGAGGATCTCCAGAGGACGTCCGTCTGCGGCAGCGATCGCTTTCGCCTCAGCGATCGCCTCGATCATCACGCCCACCGGATCTTCATGCGATCCAAAGCCGAGGACGAAATCCATCACGATCACGCCGACTTCAGGATCCCGCGCTTCCTGCAATAAACGGCTGATGCGGTTGGTCGGGTCGATCATCGGGTGCGGCTTGCCGTTGGTGAAGTCGTCATCACCAAAATCGAGGAAGGTATGCGCCACGCTGCGGTTAATATCCGGCAGGCGGAACGCCGGGTCCGGGTGAATGTTGCTGTACACCTCGGCATGTTTTTCCATCGCGGCAAACATCGCCTCATCGCACAGCGTGCCGCCACAGAACAGCCCACGGATATATTTTTGCTGCGGTGTCAGACGGGCGCGCACTTCTTCAATCAGCGGCCAGTTGAGCGGATGCAGATCCAGGCTCTCTTTTTTCACGCCGCTGAGCAGGACCGCGCGCAGCGCCGCATCTTTGGTGCCTCGGGCGAACTGCAATCCGTCTTCATCCGCCAGCGCGGCGTCACGTCCGAGGAAGCACACCACCACCGGTTTGTGACAAGCGCGCGCGCGATCCAGCACTTTTCGGGCCACCGCAGGCGCAGGCGGTTTGGAGATCAGCGCAATAATCTCGGTTTGCGGATCGGCCTCCAGCATGGCAATCGCGTCGAGCATCATCAGGCCGCCAATCTTTTC
This sequence comes from Citrobacter sp. KH_055_1, assembly GCF_057838705.1. Taxonomy (NCBI): domain Bacteria; kingdom Pseudomonadati; phylum Pseudomonadota; class Gammaproteobacteria; order Enterobacterales; family Enterobacteriaceae; genus Citrobacter; species Citrobacter sp. KH_055_1. Next base: position 808,121 of record NZ_CM174473.1, on the reverse strand, counting down.
GCTCAGGTCACGTCCACCGGTGCCAATCAGCTGGGAAATACCGCCGCCAAATTCATGAATACGTACGCTGAGTTCCTGGCTACCGGTGCCGGATGCGCCGACAATGCCGATATTGCCGCGACGCACTGCGTTACCAAAACACAGCGCCGCACCGTTAATAATGGCGGTTCCGCAGTCCGGCCCCATCATCAACAGCCCTTTTTCGTGCGCCAGCTGTTTCAGCGCCAGCTCATCGTCGAGGGACACGTTGTCAGAGAACAACATCACGTTGAGGTTATTTTGCAGCGCCTGACGCGCTTCACGGACCGCGAACAGGCCGTTGACCGAAATCACCGCCAGGTTGCTGTCGGGAACATGCTTCTTCGCACTGGCAAGCGTGGCATAGCGTGCTTCGTGCTGGCCGCCCTGCTCCTTGTGCGTGAACAGCTCATCGATAGCCACCAGCGTTTGCGCGTTCGCCGCCTCGCTCGCACCCTTGATGACAATCATCAGATCGCCACTCTTCGCCTCTTCCAGTTCAGGCGTCAGCAGGCCGAGATTCTTCAGCACGCCTTTGTTCATTTCCGTTGCCATCGCCACAAACGCCTGCTCCACGCCATCGAGCTTGTTAGCGCGCGTTGAGATAGACATCAGTGACACAGAATCAAAATACGTGTTCTTTTTAACAACTATCCTGATCGACATAATTCCCTCCGGACCGATGGCTCAGGGTGCAGGCGTCCGCCATGCCATACAGCATGTCGCAGCCAGAACTTGAGCCGATATTTTTAATGTCAGTAATAAATGGCGTAGCAACGTGGTGTTGCCGCGTAATAATATGGGTTACCAGTCGTGCAACGCTTTCCCGATAACGCTGATGAAAAGCCTCTTCCAGCGTTATTTTACTGAGCAGCGTCGTGTTATTCCCGGCAATCCGTAATGCTGCTAAAAAATCGTGCTGATATTTTTTTAACGGGTGACCGTTAATAAATAAAACCGTACTCAGACCAACTAAATAATCATCGGATGATGGCGTTAAGCCAATTCCCAGACCGATTAACTGGCCAACTGCGAAAGAAATATTTTCGCCATTATTCAGGGCGGCGATTAATGCCCGGCGGCGGTTCTGTAATTCACGGGCGATTTCCTGATAAAACGGGTTATCACCCTGGTACAAAAATAATGTGTCGCGGTGATTCAGCTGTTGGCGGATAACCTCTGCCCAGCAACGCCAGGAAATTGCTGCGAAGCGGTCTGCATCTGGCGACCAACTCGGCATTTGCCAGGTCTGACACCCGGAGGTTGCTATCCATTTATCCGTGCCAACGGCTATCCCCGTCTCGGTAAAACTCACCGGCTCGCCGGGATGAAACAGATCTTTACAATGCGTCAGCGCCAGCCGACAGCTGTTAGGCGCGTTATCGCCGCTCTCGCTCAGTAAGGTGAACAATCGCTGCAGCTCGGGTATGAACAGGTTTACCGCGCGGGAAAAAACCTGTTCTACACGCCCCGTTCCCCGAAATTCAAGAAACGCGTCGTCGGCGGTTAGCGCCGTTACGCATCGCCGTGATGGCGTGGCGATAGTGGCGCTCCTCGGTCAAGCTCCGGCAGCAATCAGCAGCTCGGCAATTTGGTGATACCCTTTATCCCGCGCCAGTTCCAGCGGGGTTTTGCCGTACTTGTCCGTCATGTGCGGATTCGCACCATTGTCGAGCAGCAGCTTGACGATTTCCTGCTGCTTTGCGCCGCCGTCGTTGAGTACGATGGCTTCCAGCAGCGGCGTCCAGCCGACAAAGTTGGTGTGGTTAACGTTGATGTCGGTACGCAGCAGCAACTCACGCACGATCTCCACGTGGCCTTTTTCGCTGGCAGGCGTAATGCCAACGCCGCCAAAACGGCTGAGAACATTGAGATCAGGGTTAACCGGTAACACCAAACGCAGCAGCGTTAAATCATTGGTCAGGCAGCTAATCAGGAAGGGATTAAAACAGGTTTGATCTTGTTTATTAATATCGGCGCCGGCCTCAATCAATAAAGACACGCAGTCATAATGTTTATTCAGGCTGGCAATAATGATGGCGGTACGTCCCTGGCGATTGGTCGCATTAATATCCACACTTTTTGCCAGACAGGATGTTAATCCCTGCGCATTACCCTGCTCTGCCGCCAGCAGAAATTCAGTAATAAGTTCTTTCTCTGACATAATCATTCTCCTGCAGTTTTTAAGGCTTTTTAAAATTCCGATAACCTGAGAATAGCAACAGAGAGAGGGGAATAACATCCGCTTAAATTTCATTCATCGTTAGTGAGTCGATTATTGAATAGTATTTAATAATGAGAGCAAAAACGTGCTGTAGTGCAATCTTTCTCTTATGACCGCTGCTCTTTTAGACATTATTCAGTCATCCGGGAAATAAAGCGGGATGCTGCACGGATAGCGGCCTGCAACTAAAAGACAGAAGTGTGATTGCCTTCAAATCAAATGTGAACCTAGTGTTAAATTCCGTTCAAAACTGGTTGCTCTGCATAAGGATTACAAATACATTCAACAATCATCGTATGGCAGGGGGTAGACGAGCCCGAGGGGAGAGAGAGGATGAATTCAATTTTTACCGAGGAGAACCTGCTGGCGTTCACCATGGCTGCGCGCTACAGCAGTTTTAGCAAGGCCGCCGAAGAGCTGGGTTTAACCACCTCCGCCATCAGCTACACCATCAAGCGAATGGAAACGGGGCTCGACGTGGTGCTGTTTACCCGCAATACCCGCAGCATTGAACTAACCGAGTCCGGGCGTTATTTCTTCCGCAAGGCGACCGACCTGCTAAACGACTTCCACGCCATCAAGCGCAGTATTGATACCATCGCTCAGGGTATTGAGGCGCGGGTGCGCATCTGCATTAACCAGTTGCTCTACACCCCGCAGCATACCGCGCGGCTGTTGCAGGCCCTCAAAAAGCAGTTTCCAACCTGCCAGATAACCGTGACCACCGAAGTGTATAACGGCGTCTGGGATTCCATAATTAATAACCAGGCCAACATCGCCATTGGCGCGCCGGACACATTACTGGACGGCGGCGGAATTGATTACACCGAGATAGGGGCGATCCGTTGGTCGTTTGCCATTGCCCCGGATCACCCGCTGGCGTTTATGCCTGAACCTATTTCAGAAAGTCAGCTACGGTTGTACCCAAACATCATGGTCGAAGACACCGCGCATACCATTAACAAGAAGGTCGGCTGGCTGCTGCACGGGCAGGAGTCCATTCTGGTCCCCGATTTTAATACTAAATGTCAGTGCCAGATCCTCGGCGAAGGTATTGGCTTTTTGCCGGACTACATGGTGCGTGAGGCAATGGAGAAGTCGCTGCTGGTGACGCGTCAGATCCATAACCCGCGTCAGGATTCACGCATGCTGCTGGCAACCCAGCACTCGGCAACCGGCCGGGTCACTCAGTGGATTAAAAAGGAGTTTGGCCCACACGGGGTTCTGACGGGGATTTATCAGGATCTGCTGCATCGGGAATGAGATGCCGGATGACGGCGGCGCCGATCCGGCCTACAACTGCGCATATCAGGCGCGGATATCGTCATACTCGCGGGTTTTATCAAACTCATGTTTGGCAAATGGACACAGTGGAATAACCTTGCGGTTTTCGGCGCGCATTTTCTCCACCACCTTTGCCACCAGCAGTTTACCCACGCCCTGACCTTTCAGACTCGGGTCGACATCAGTATGTTCAATAATGCTCAGATGCTCGCCAGTCGGCACAAAGACGATTTCAGCGACCTGGTTGCCCTGCGCATCATTCACATAAAATTTGTTATGGCCTGCAAGAATTTCCATGGTTTCCTCACTTATTTCTGACGGTATTTCAGCGCACCGCTTGGGCAGGTATCGATAACCCTGATAACCGTGGCAACATCAACTTCATCAGGAATAATCCACGGTTTACGCTTGAGGTTGAACAGCTTCGCGCTGCCGCGCACACAGTTCCCCGAGTGCTGGCACATTGTCGTATTGAAATAGACGTCGATCTTCTCACCGGTATAGGCCCGGTAGCCTGCATCCAGTAGTTCCTTATCCATGACATTGCCTCAGTTATTTTTATTGTACCGAGTCTAATCATAGTCCGATGCAGGGTTGAAGGATGTAACAGGCGGCACAAATTGTCTCATGCCGCCTGAGGGTCATTATTTTGCGTCTTCAGACTCGAGCGTTCTTTCCGGCAGCATCGTCAGCATGGCCGGCGTGGGCGGTGGCAACCGGTTATCGGCAATGTGCTTGTCCACATCGACGTGACTGATTTCACCATTCTCATGGTGATGCACCGTCAGCACCCTGGCTTTGTTGAGCTCTGTTACCAGTTCCGGGGTAATACGCATGCTTTCTGCCAGCTCATGATGTTCAAGCCCAGGTCTGCGGTTGCGTCGTTCCACCCGAAAACGGTACTGGTTGTACTTCGCCCAGCCAATCAGCACCAGTCCGTTGATTAAGGCGACCAGCATGTAAAAAGTCACCGTATCCAGGGTGGTGAAAAACGGCCGCACGCCCATATATGGTGAGTGCGCCAGCGCGGTAATCAGCCCTTTATAAATCAGGTACAGAAACCCAACCCAGGCAATCAGCGTCAACAGCACGTCAATTATGCGTGGCAGGAGACGCCGCTCGGTAAAGATCAGTGGCTGGTTCATGGTTCGATCCTCCCTATTCCACGGTCAGGGCTCACCCAGCGCGCGCGCCCGCGTTTGCGTTTGAGCATCACTTTGGGGAACGCCACCAGCGTGGTAAACAGGCTCAGCATCCAGTACACCACCGGGAACCAGATAATCCAGAACAACGAGGCGCCAATTCCTTTTTCATAGCGTCGTTCGATCATCAGGCTCACGGCAAACTGCAGTAAACAGACCACGCCGAGGATGAGTCCGGTAAAGGCTGGCGGGAACAGATGCTGCACATATAACGAGTCAGGCATCGGCATGATCAGCCCTAACACGAACAACAGGATGCTGACCGCATAGGCAAACGACCAGGCGGTCGAAAAACAGAACTCGAGGAACAGCGGCCACATGCGGCGGAATTCCCACGACCACAGGCGGCGCATGTTAACAATAAACACCTCAGCCCCACCCTGCGCCCAGCGCAGACGCTGTTTCCACAACCCTTTTAAGGTTTCAGGCATCAGGATCCAGCACAGCGCCCGCGGTTCAAAGAATACCGACCAGTGGCGCAACTGCAGCTTCCAACTGATGTCGATATCTTCGGTGATCATGTCGGGGCTCCAGTATCCCACCTCAGCCAGCGCACGACGGCGAAACGCCGCAATTACGCCGGAGACGGTAAAGATCTGCCCATAGACTCGCTGGGTACGCTTGATAAGACCAATGATTGACGAAAACTCGCCGACCTGCACGCGGCCGATCAACGTGGAACGGGTACGGATACGCGGGTTCCCGGTTACCGCCCCCACACGCGGGAACTGGATCAGCGGGGCCACAATATAGGCCACCGCATCGCGATCCAGTAGCGCATCACCGTCGATGCACACCAGATAATCGCTACGCGCAGCGGCTGCACCGGTCTTGAGCGCCAGCGCTTTACCCTGGTTTTCAGCTAAATGAATCACCCGCAGGCTCGGGTACTCAATTGCCAACTGTTCCAGCACGTCGTGCGTGTCGTCCGTTGAACCGTCGTTAATGGCAATAACTTCAATGTTCTTATAGCGCTGAGCCATCGCGGCACTGATGGTTTCGCGGGCGTTGATCCCTTCGTTAAAGCAGGGGATCAAAATCGAAACCAGCGGATTTCCTTCCAGCGTCGGTGGCGGTGTATCGTCTCCCCATTTCCAGTGGCGCTCACGGTAAAACCAGAAGTACACCCCACCGCTTATCCACAAAGCAGACATGAACAAGGGCCAGAAGAAGACAAAGTTCAGCATCACTTCACCCGTAAAGATGACAGCCACGCCAAACGGCAGGCTGAACATCAGGCAAAGTATCAGGAAAGCAATAATGCGATCGGTCATTTTTGCGGGTACCAATATGATGAGAACGTCGAGCGAATCTCTGACATCTCGGGTTTGTCGCTGATGAAATCATCCGGGTAATAACCGTAGTTACCTGCACCGCTTAATTTAAGCTGGCGCATCCATTCGGCTATCTGTTTACCGCTGATTTCGGCCTGTTCGCCGGATTTACGCCAGTCGCGTGCCTGCAGCTCAAACACGGTCTTATCCAGCGCGCCTGGGGTCTGCGCAACGGCATTCACCAATCTGTCGAGCCAGGCATTGGCATCATTGGCTGGAATATTCTCCATCAATGGCATCGCCATCGGTGCAGTCCAGTCATAGGTATTGAGGAAGTCATTCAGGTTTTGTGCAAACCAGGCTTCACTTTCTGGCTCCAGTACCGGCATGGCGTAAATATTGCGCGCCGTTTGTACCTGCGGGCCGCGAATATTACGCACCGAACGTGTCAGTTGCTGGGTAAAGTCGATCAGCATCTTACTTTTCAGGCGAGTCCAGCGCTCAAACGCCTGCGGATCGTTACGGATTTTCTCAATGCTGTCCGGAAGGCCCGCAGCGCGGTAGGCGGCTAACGCATCCGGCGAGGCATCTTCGAAGTCCGTCAGGAATGCATCATCATGGAACAATATGCCTTTGAAGCTGGCGTGCTTCGCCAGGTCTTCATAGATCTCGGTAATGCGCTGACGCGCTTCGCTACTCCAGGGAGACAGACGCACATACTGTTCGTGGTTAATCGCACTGCGTCCGGTTTTCGGATCCCATGCGGTGACACGCGGAATAGACGCATCGAGATCGAACGCCAGCACCGGCATCCAGGCATAAACCGTCACGCCAGCACGCGTTTGTAATTGCCAGGAGATGTAGTTAAAGAGATCGGCACGCATCGGCAGCCAACGGTTAGGGAAATAGAGTTCGCGAATATTCCCGTCGCCTTTGGGGTCGGCATACGCCTGCAGGAAGACATGTGAAATGCGCATGTCGTAAACACGCTGGATCAACTTATCGATGTTTCTCTTCTGCTGGGCAGGATCCTTGTCATACACGTAATCCAGATCGACATGCATCACGCGCATGGTCTGCGGTTCACGTACCTGAGCGACCTGACTGGCAAAACGCTTAAGAGAAGGGTTATCTGAGATCAGTACACGCGGAATATCATCAAGGAACGCCGCATTCGCCAACCCTTCGTTGAGCGTAAACGCCATTTTATAGCCGTGCTCTTTGGCCAAATTCAACGTCGTACCGTTAGCAGCGCCGTACGGCCACACCCACGCGCGAGGCGATTTCCCGGTTACAGACTTAATTTTGTTGGTGATCAACGAGATATCGGTATTAATGCGGCGAGTGTACTGCTCATCCGTTTCATACGTACCGGTTTTCTTGTCATACAGACGGTTCGCCACCGCCGGTTCTTTACTGCCCTGCGGGTTCGCCTCTGCGCCGAAGTGTGAGTTCCAGGTATGCGCACCGACTTCCACCAGCGGCGATTTGCCCATTTCCTCAACCATTTTCCAGGTAGCGAACTTGTCTCGGGCCGTCATCAGGCCACCAAAATCCACTTTTTTGTTGGCAGGGGCATCCACCCAGCTTCCCACCGGCGCCCATAGCGCAGGCCAGTTGTAGGCTTTTAGCAGCGGCCAGACGCGGGTATAAAAGCTGCTATAGCCGTCATCAAAGGTAAGTAAGACGGCTTTTTCAGGCAGCACGATTTTGCCGTCATGGGCATCGAGAATTTGCTGCACGCTGATCGGGTTATAGCCGTTGTCACGCAGCCAGCCGATCTGATCGCTCAGCGCACTGGTACGTACAGAAAGATAGCGTTGATCCGCTGCGCCATCCTCAACATCGTGATAACCCAACACCAGGAAACTATTTTTTGGCCACGGATGGTCCGCCGTCAGCTCGGTTCTCTCTCCTGGAGGAACATAGCGAGGTGTCGTATTGTGCGCGCTACTACACGCGGTGATCATCAACCAGCCAGCGATGAGTGCGCCAAGCCACAGGCATCTTTTCAGCATGTTCTATCCTTAAAACCTAACATTCAAATCGAAAGCGAGGGAGATATTCCGCTCACGTTTACCGTCGTAGGGGCGTTTATCCCACATCAGCATCACCCCGCCATCCACGACGTTATTCCATTTAAGCCGCTGTCCGTAACCTAACTGAACTATCGCACCGCCATCTTCGCCTTGCTGCCAGTAGTTACCCACACCGCCCACGCCTTGCTGGGTCCAGACCGTGTCATAGTGTCGGTAAAGGACCTGCTCCGCGCTCAAGCCGGGTACCACAGAGAAATCGCTTTTGGGGTTGTAATACGGCACATTTTCTTTGGTGTTGGTACTGCCGCCGATGCCCGGCGTGAAGTCCAGCGTAAAGCGCGGCGTCGTCCACAGGCGCTCTTTTCCACTCAGCCCGTACTCGATGCGATCGTTACCATCCGAGAAATGTGATGCGGCAAACGACAACTGATACTCTCGTCGTTCGTTTTGATACCAGCGGACAAACATATCTCCACCGTTGGCGTACACGCCGCTACGCAATGCGCGTAGGGGCGTATTACGCGAAAGACGCTCCGCCGAACCGCCGACGCGCCAGTTATCGTTGAAATCATGCCAGCCAGAAAGACGACCACCTATTTTCTGACCATCGCCATAATTACGACCTGAAACTTCCATTTCAGCCCAGTAGTCACGGGAGGTCCATTCCGCACCGGCCGCCAGATCGCGGCTGATGCCCTTACCTTCTTCAAATTCACCAGTAGCGAAGTTGAATCCAGTAAACAGTCGCCAGTTGTCATTGATCGGTGGGCTGTAAATGGCGGTATTGATATTGAAGTCATTCTTACCGCTGACCGGGCTATCAGAGGAGATCCCCTGCGTGCCGCTGATCCGCAGTTCAGACATTTTATGCACATCGCGAATGCGCGCGAGACGCAGCGTTGCCTCATCATCCGGGCTACGAGCGATGACATCATCAGTCAGTTCATCGGCCTGCTTCCATTCCTGGAGATCCAGCGCCACATAAGCCTGCTGACGCTCCAGTTCCAGGTTGCTTGGCTCGATCACTTCCGCAAGCTTCAGCTCTTTTTCGGCGGCATGCGGCAAACCGCGGGCTTCGAGTACGGAAGAATAGAGGATACGTAGCCCCTGGTTACCCGAGCCAGTACGCGCCAAATGTTCCGTCAGCTTTTCGGCTTCGGGCAGCTCATTAGCGGCAATGTGATATTGCGCGAGTAGCGTCTGACCAAGCAGCCAGTTATCGTTAGGCTGCGGCGTAGGCGAACCATAGATCCGTCGCAGGTACGGGCTGTCTTTGATTAACGCATCGACCTGTTTTTTGGCATCAACAAAGTTTTCATTATCGATATGCGCGTAGAACAGATCCTGTTGATCTTCAGGGCTAAGCGGCGTAACGGGTATCGGCCCGTTCGGATAGTAGATGCTCATCAGCATCGCTTCGGTTTTTTCCGGCTGACGTTCACTTAACCACGCGGAAGCCACCCAACGTTTTGCATAGTTGGGGACTTCGCCTTCGGCTGACAGTGATTCGTATTCGGTAATAACGTCAGCGGTACGCTTGCGGACCAGCAAGGCCCCCATACGGTCTATTCTCGCACGACGCACATCGCCCTGGGCTGCGGGATCATCTTTCCAGGCAGCAAGCAGTTGGTCATAGCGGGCAAGGGCTTTGTCCGCCACGATAAAACGTTCTTCTTCATTGCGCGCGGTCGTATACGAAGAGCGCACCTTTTCGGCCGCGGCATCAAGCGCAAGGCGACGCTTCACGGGATCGGATGTGGGAACCTCTTCCGCCAGTCCCAACGCAGGTTCGGCTATGCGGTTGGCTGCCAGCGCGGACAACAGCGTTGATTTTGCATTTTTGTTACCCGGATCAACGTCAACCGCCTGACTGGCGACAAGCAATGCATCCCAGTTTTTATTCTGCGAATGGTACACGTAGGCAAGCAGGGCATCGGAATCGGCTCCCGGATGCGCTCGCGCCCATTTATTCGCCTCGGTCAGGGCTTGTTGATTGTAACGGGCATCTGCCAGCGTCATTATCCAGCCGGTACGAACATCCGCGTTATCAGGCTCTTCCTGCAACACGCTTTCCCAGATAGCTAAGGAATCATTCCAGCTTTTCTGATTGCGATACGCACGCGCAGCGGCAACTTTACCGCGCGCAGGCACATCCATCTTCCCGCGATACTGCTGCCAGATAGCAATTGTTGTTTTGTCGTTGTTATCAACCCAACTGGAGACTTGCAGCCAGTCGGCAACCTGATTGGGCGTGAGCGCGCTTTTCTTTCCCTGATCTTCAAGGTAGCGCAATAGTGGCGCGCTATTACCCCCTCGCGCTTCAATAATCAACGCATCATAATCTGATACTGCCGCAGAGATTTGTAGGGGGAAAAGAACGCTGGCCGTAAATAAACAGCTTACAGACTTAAAGCGTGTAATGAATTTGGCATGTCGACGCATACTGAACATATCTTCCCTTATATCTTACACCAGAGTAAAAATAAGCGTTATCAATAGGTTATCGTCACTCCCTGACGGTTGCCGACCATGTAAAGAAACAGTGCCGCTTATTTAGCAATGTGGTTGTAACCCATTTAATTCTTTCGTCTTATTGACGACCAGCACCTCATCCACTAGTACAAGGAGGAGATCAAAAACTCATGAATTTTAACACTACGCGAACACGGTTGCTACGCGATAGGAAAACTCTTAAGCAAAAAAAGTATTTTAGACCATGTTCTCCTAATACTCCTGGGATTGAACACTGCGTTTCGGTTAATTTTGGCGGCAAAACCATGCCATTGCGGATAATATTTCAAAAAAATATAAGAACGTTACGTAACTGTTTGCCTGTTAACTAACTTGGGCGGTAGACAGAGAGATCTCTGAAATGTCTCTACCGGTCAGCATGCACATCCTACGAATGCGCCGACGTCGGTCAGGTCAACGTGGCGTATTATGAATGACGGTAGAATACGAACAGGCAGATTAATTTCCTGATAATTTTTTATTTGCAGTATACGCTCATGGTTCAAATACAGACACCAATATTAAACTCACCACTATAAAAAGAAAAGTATTTTTACAGCACCCGTTATTTAAACGTTCTACATCATAGCCACTCCGGCTCTGCATAATGTAAAAATATCCAGTTAACTGCGCGATGAACAGGTCTTGAATTTTCCCACTAAATACATATATTACGCATCCCGTTCAGTACATGGAATAACCTTTAATTTTTTTAATTGATATTGGAGTTACGAATGTCAAATAAGAAAATTTCGCGGAACAATGGGGCAACAGGCTCCGTTAATAAGGTTGTCGCATGGTCAACAATCGCTTTACAGGCTCTGTATCCAGCCCTTCTCAGCTTCACGCCGACCATCAGCCATGCTTCAGCCGTTAAGGCATCGCAGGCCGCAGCTGAGCAGCAAGAACTGCGCGGCCTGTCTTCCCTCGCCGCACAGGCTGGCAGAAGCATTGAAAACGGCCATGCAGGCAGTTTTGCTGCCAATACCGTCTCGGCACAGGCAACGAAGGAGGTGGTAGAATGGCTGCAGCAATACGGTAATGCGCGTATTCAACTCAACGTCGATGACGCATTCTCGTTGAAAGATTCTGCGTTCGATTTCCTTTATCCGTGGGTTGATACAAAGCAGCATGTTTTATTTAGCCAGACATCGCTTCACCGTACCGATGACAGAACCCAAACCAATATCGGCATGGGTTATCGCTACTTCACGCCGGATAATTCAATGCTGGGCGCGAACTTATTTTATGACTACGATTTAAGTCGGCATCACGCACGTATGGGTGCAGGCGTTGAGTACTGGCGAGATTATTTACATGCAGGCGCGAATGCTTATTTAAGATTGTCAAAATGGAAGGATTCCCACGATCTGGGCGATTATCAGGAACGTCCGGCTGATGGCTGGGATATCTATACCAAAGGTTGGTTGCCGTCATATCCGCAACTGGGTGCATCGCTTAAATATGAAAAGTATTACGGCAAGAATGTCGGCCTCTTTGGCAGCGATCATCTGCAGGAAAATCCATACGCCTTTACGGGCGGGATCAGCTACACGCCGGTTCCGCTGGTTACGCTTTCTGCTGAACACAAGCAGGGGCAGAGTAATACTCATGATTCACGCTTCGGCATTGAAATTAACTATCGCCCCGGCATCCCGCTGGCGAAGCAACTGGACGGCGATAACGTTGCGGTGATGCGCGAAGTTCAGCACGGGCGCTACGATTTTGTCGAACGTAATAACAACATTGTTCTGGAATACCGCAAAAAATCGGTTCTGAAGATCCGCCTGCCTGAAAGCGTGCAGGGGGAAGGTGGCTCCGTTATTCCGGTGACTATTTCGCTGGATAAATCCCAATGGGGCATTCAGTCGGTAGAGTGGAACGATAGCGCATTTACCGCCGCTGGCGGGCGTATTTCCGGTAGCGGCACGTCATGGCAACTGACGTTGCCAGCGTATACACCAGGCGGTACCAATCACTGGCAGATCGGCGCAACGGCGCGAGATGTTAAAGGAAACGTCTCTAACTATGCGGTGATGAACGTGACAGTGACGGGGAGTTCAGCCTCAATCGGCACAATGGATTTTACATTAAACGGCGAGCATCAACCGATCATCGCGGCTGATGGGCAGTCGCAGCATCCGGTTACGTTGGTGCTAAAAGATGCCAATGGTAAACCGTTAACAGGGCTTGCCCATGACATTGAGTTGTCATTGGCATTTACGCCTGACGCACAGCAAAACCGTGAGCGTTCGGCACAGGCACCCAAGCTCGGTGAAGTACAGGAAACCCGTTCCGGGGTGTATACCGCGACGTTGACGCCGGGTTTAACGGCGGGTACGGCACGTATCACCGCTAAAGTCCTGGGTAAAACAGAAACTCTGACGGTAAAACTAAAAGCGGTTTCCGCCGAGGCGGCAAAATCGACGTTGACGGTAATGCCCATGGAACAGATCGTTGGGCACCCGATTAGCTTGACGTTAGAGGCAAAAGATAAAGACGGGAATGCCATTACCGGCGACGACAGCTTACGTTTTTATGCTGTTTCAGCCAGCGGCGAGGTTCGTTTTACTGCCGTAGAAGAGAAAGACGGCGTGTACCGCGCTAAGGCAACGTCTGAACTGGCTCAGGCGACACGCATTGGTGTGGCATCACAAAAACATGATTTCTCCGGACTGGAAAAACAAGCCACCTGGATTGCCGACAAAACGCAGCCGGTGGTTCAGGCTTTTAACCTGACCAGGGACAATGCGCTGGCGGATGGCAAACAGAGTAATGTCGCAGTCGTTACCCTGACCGACCGTTATGGCAACGCGCTGTCCGGATACACGGTTACCCTGGCGTTACCGCCACAGGTCAAGATCGCGAATGGGGAGAACGTTGTGAAGACCAATGCCAAAGGTGAAGCAACATTCTCACTGATCAGTTCAACGCCGGGAACATATGAGATTACGCTAAGCGCGGGGAACATCAGCTCATCACTGCGCGTAACATTTGCCTCTTCAATGACGGGCGCAACATTGTCTCTGGCAGCCAAAGACAATGGCGCAATCACCAATATTGCTGCAAACGGTCGCGATGGCGCCACGCTTGAGGTAAGGCTCAACAATACCGCCGCGTCGGTTGAAGGACAGAAAGTGGAGCTTATCGTAACGCCGCAAGGGCTCGTATACCCGGACAAAATCACCACCAATAAAGACGGTTACGCAACGGTGACGTTAACCACGGTTAAGGCGGGTAATTACACCGTGAAAGCCATGGCTACAGACGGGCAACAGAGTATTGAGTCCTCGAGCGTTGAACTGGGCTTTGTACCTGATATTAACAGCGCGGTGCTGAATTTGACCGCACCAGCAGAGAGCATCGCGGCGAACGCATCAGCTAAGCACGAAATTCAGGTACAGGTTGTCGACGGTGAAAACAACCCATTTAGCGGTGACGTGCGCCTGACCAGCGAACCCGCCAGTGGATTAAAACTGGACCAGTCCGAACTGACATTGGATGAGAAAGGAATGGCATCAACAACCTTTGTTGCCGCAGAGGCCGGGCGCTATCAATTGCAGGCAACCTTCATCAAAGAGGGTAAACGCGTTACGGCGAGTAAGGCAGTGGAGGTGATATCGGATCTGCAAAATGCAGTCTTGACGATCGAACCGTCAACCACATCAGCCATAGTGAGTGATGTGGATAACGTGGCGTTTACCCTGCATCTGAGCGATACATCGGGTAACAACGTCAGCAACCGTAAGCTGAAAATTACGGCCACAGGCCCATCGTCACGCGATCCTCTGCAGATTGATAATACGCTTGTCACCACCAATAACTCCGGTACTGCGACCGTGAATGTCCACGGCCATAAGGCGGGTCGTTACACGCTGACCGCCACATTGGCTGAACACGGTAGCAACGTCTCGGCAAATGCTTCGCTGACGCTGAATGCTGATGCCCAGAATCCGGTACTCACTCTGGAGCAGGATCCTGGCTATGCCGTTGCCAACCTTGAACCGGTAGGCTTTATGGCCCGATTGCAGGATAAGTTCGGTAACCCGTTAAACGGCAGTGTCGAATTTAGCGCGGGCAGCAAAGCCCAAACCAGCAGCGGAACCTTTACGATGACGCCGGATAAAACCAACTTTACGTTAGGAAATGCCTACTCACAGCTGAGAACGGATACCGCTGGTGAAAGTTGGGTGAGGGTGAAGGCAATGACGGGAGATAAAACGCTGGAAAAAGAACTCACCGTCTGGGTAGTTGAAAACCATAAACCGAATTCCTGATTCGGGATATACACCGGAGATAGCCGCGGCTCAGCGGCTATCTCCCTTATCTATTTATTCAGCCCTCTGAGGCTCTGGACTGTAATAGGTTTAACACGCTCAAATCCCTCCTCGACGCCCCCTTACCCTGTTGATCTGAAAACGCCCATCAATATAATAAGTGGGGCTGGAAATAGCGATAAACCCTCAGGTAATATATTTACAGACTGAAGACTACGCTGTCAGAATTAATTTATCACGTAACAAACTATGCAGGGAGACTTAAATCTACTATCCGGCATGGCCGTTTGCATAACATGAATAACACATAGCATATATCATCAATTCGGAGTCTTACATTTTCACTCTCAAAAATGTAACCCGATAAATATTTTACCCCAAAAATGTTAAATTTTTATTATGATTATTTTGCGGAGAGCTTATGAACAAAATATATCAGATAAAATGGAGTAAAGTCCGTAATTGCTGGTGTGTGTGCTCAGAGCTTGGAAGGAAGAATACGAAAAAAAAGTCCAGGGCGTTATTAGCTGGTGCCGTAGCGTTATGCTCATCGATGGCCCTGGCTAATGATATTGATGTAAGCACAGATAACACCGTTGATTTTGGCACAGGCAACCAGTCCATTAATTACCATATCAATGTAAAAGACAATGCCAACCTGGTGATCAATGCACCGGACTCGCGTCCCCGCCTGACCTTCACATCAGGAGGTGGGCTGGATATTACCCAGGGAACAGTGCGTATCAACGGTGAACTGAACATTCTGCTGAAAGGCACCGGTTACCTTAACGTCTCTAATGCAGGCAGTGAACTCTACGCTGACGACTTATATGACAGCGCGTCAGATAACTGGCGAACGGGCGGTTATTTTAACGTGTCTGATGGCGGTAAGATTCATGTTAAAGGGACCAGCCGCCTGACCTATGAAAGGGGAAACGTTAGCGGTGAGGGTAGCCAGGTCAATACACAAACATTCTTTATGGGTGTATTCAAAAGCTACGGTGGCGATCAATTCCTGTCAGTTAATAATAAGGGGGAAGTTAACGCCAGTGATAAATTAAGTCTCGGGTATTACAATCAAGATTCCAATACCACATTGGTCGTATCCGACATGGGGAAGATCTCTGCCCCTGAAGTTAGCCTAAGTACAAACTCAGAATTAGCATTAGGCGCTCAGGAAGGTGAGAAAGCGAAAGCTGCCGGGATTATTGACGCCAAGAAAATAGAGTTTGTTTGGGCGGGTACGGACAATAAAAAAATCACCCTGAACCACACCAGCGATAACGCCAATATATCAGCGGATATATCAAGTGGCAGCGAGGGGCTGGGTTATATTAATGCACTTAACGGCACAACGTTTCTGTCTGGGGATAACTCAAAATTTAGCGGTAAAGTAAAAATTGCCAAGGATGCCACACTTGGGGTTACGCAGAACCTGGGAACCGCGGATATCAGCAATAGCGGTAAACTCTTGCTGAATGCCCAGGACAACATGGCGTTTACCAATAAGGTTTCGGGGAATGGCATTATCTCCGTCGGCACCGGAAATGTGGCGCTATTGGGTGATAACACCGCCTTTAAAGGAAAGATCAATGTTGAATCGGGCGCCGTTGCGAGCGTTTCTGATCAGAAAAATCTCGGTTCTGCCGGGTTATCCGTTGCCGGGACGCTGCAGCTCAATAGTACAAGCGACTGGTTGTTTAACCACCAGATTGCTGGCTCTGGCATCCTGGAGGTCGATACGGGAAACCACGCTTTCTCTTTTAAAAACAGCGCGGTGACATCCGGATTTACGGGTGCTCTGGCGTTACAGAATACGACATTCAACCTGCAGGGAACCAACGCCGATGCTCTTGCAAAAGCAGGGCTAATTGCAGGAAAAGGGAGTGAAATTTCACTGGGAACGGGCACACAGTCCATTGGAAGCCTGGCCTTTTCTGGCGGAACCATTGCGTTTGGTAACATTACCCCCGGCATACACCACACCGATAAAATGGTGAATGTCAAAGAGGAGTTAGACCTGACGGGGTCTGGTGCTGTGCAGGTGAATCCTGTGGGCGTAGTGGACGCTATAGCGCAAGATATTGATACCGGTCTCTCTTTAATGGAGCAGGAAGACGCCAATGCAGAAATTAAACTGGTGTCCACCCAGTCAGGAACCGGTGTAACAGGTGACGCCGGAAACCTGAAACTGCAGGATCTAAACGGTAACGCGGTAACAGATGCTGTTCAGCATGACATTAGCCAGAACGGACAGGTGGTAGCCAAAGGAACTTACGACTATCGCCTGACCAGCGGGAAAAACCATGATGGTCTTTATGTAGGCTACGGTCTGACGCAGATTGAACTACAAGGACAGGGGCAGAATGCACTACTGCTGGACGCCAACGGAAAAACCGGGGCGGCTGCGGAATTAAGCTCTCGCCTGAGCGGCTCCGGGGATCTGGCGCTTGACAGCCAGAAAGGCCAGACAGTTTCACTTTCTGGTCTGAATAATGATTACACCGGCCTAACCGATTTGCGCAGCGGTAATCTGCTGATGCTCAATGATAATGTACTGGGTCATACGTCAGGTCTTCAGATGGCAGAAGAGACCGTTCTGGATATGAATGGGCATAGCCAGACGATTGGGCAGCTAACCGGCGCCGTAGGATCGGTTCTGAATATTAATGGCGGTAGCCTGACGATTTCTAACGGCGGAACGTCATCAGGGACATTGGCCGGCAGCGGTAATCTCAACATAGATAACGGCGTCTTTAATGTGAATGGCAGTAATGCGTCCTTAAGCGCAACAACGACCATCGCGTCCGGCGCAGAGATCAAACTAGATAACGTTCAGGGATTGGGGGCCGGGAATATTATTGCCGATGGTCATCTCAACCTGAATACCGTTGAGGGGAAATTGTCCAACAACCTGAGCGGCAAGGGTGAAGTTTCATTCAGCGAATCTAACGTCGCTCTCGAGGGGGATAACCGCGGGTTTAGCGGTCACGTTAAACTGGATAAAAACACACAATTAGTTGCGTCAGCCGCCGGCCATCTCGGGGGAGCAACCATTCACAATCAGGGTGACTTGATCCTTAACAGCATGGATGACTGGACCCTGCAAAACCAAGTCGATGGCAGCGGTAATGTCATCAAGCAGGGCCAGGGTACTATCACGCTGACCGCGAATTCCGCCTATACCGGCACTACGGATATTCAACAAGGGGGGCTGATACTGGGTCAGGAGGATGCGCCGGTTACGCTGGCGAGCCAGCAGGTCAATATTTCTTCTGCCGGTATGCTCTCAGGCGCGGGAACAGTGTCAGGCAGTATCCATAATGCCGGATTGTTCGTTGCCGGAAATGGCGCATCAGGTCGCTTTACTGTTGGCGGGAATCTCTCTAACCAGGGTGCGATATCTTTGGGGAATAGTGGGCAGTCCGCCGGCAACCAGCTGATTGTTGAGGGGAATTACCACGGCAATAATGGCCTGATTAATTTTGATACTGTTTTGGGGGACGACCGTTCGGCCACCGATAAGCTTATTGTAAAAGGTGACACCACTGGCAGTACTCAAGTAAGTATCACCAATGCAGGGGGCCAAGGTTCACAAACTCTGGAGGGGATTGAGCTTATTCATGTAGATGGCCGTTCTGAAGGTGATTTTTCTCAGAGCGGGCGTATCACTGCGGGCGCTTATGATTATTCATTGGTTCGGGGCCAGGGGGCTAACAATAGCCACTGGTTTCTGACCAGCCAGTTGATTAAACCTGAAAATCCCGAACAACCGGTTTCGCCCACAGAGCATACGCTTCGCCCGGAAGGGGGAACCTATACCGCGAACCATGCGGCAGTAAATACCCTGTTCAACATGAGGCTACACGATCGAGCGGGAGAAACGCAGTACACAGACATGTTAACCGGAGAGACAAAAAACACCGCTATGTGGATGCGTCAGACAGGGGGCCATCATAGTTGGTATGACGGTAGCAGCCAGCTGCGTACTCAAAGCAATCGCTATGTGATGCAGCTCGGCAGCGATATCGTGCAGGGCTCAACTAACGGGCGTGATAGCTGGCGTCTCGGGATCATGGCCGGGTATGGCCATGATAATAATCAGACCCGCTCATCAGCCACGGGTTATACCTCGCGAGGTAGCGTCAATGGCTATAGCACGGGCCTTTACGCCACATGGTATGCCGATAACGTCGATCATAACGGTCTGTACCTCGACGGCTGGGCGCAATATGGATGGTTTGATAACTATGTAAAAGGTGAAGGACTGGCTTCTGAAGCCTATAAATCCAAAGGTCTGACGGCATCTGTTGAAACAGGGTATACCTTTAACGTTGGCGAATTCTCCGGTAGCCAGGGAACCGTTAATGAGTGGTATATTCAGCCGCAGGCGCAGGTTACCTGGATGGGGGTCAAATCTGATGACCATCGAGAGGCTAACAGAACGCGTATCGAGATGAACGGCAACGGTAATGTTCAAACCCGTCTTGGAGCCAGAGCCTACCTGAAAAGCGTTAATAAAATGGATGAGGGCAAAGGCCGTGAATTCCAGCCATTTATTGAGGCTAACTGGATTCATAATACGCGCAGTTTTAGCACGAAAATGGATGACGTTAGCGTCAGCCAGGAAGGTGCGCGTAATCTGGGAGAAATTAAACTGGGTGTTGAAGGCCAGATTACACCAGATTTAAATCTGTGGGGTAATGTGGGCGTCCAGATGGGAGACAACGGTTACAACAACAGCGCGGCAACGTTAGGGCTGAAATATCATTTCTAATCGGCCCGCAACAAGAGATAGCCGGGGTGTTTTTGCAAGCACCCTGGCTACTGCTGCTTGCAAGCCTATTATCTGATTCATTCATAATCATTTCTACGTTAGCCAATACCATGCAAAGGATTGATGAATATCACTCATAGTCTCTATCCCCCTGCTGGTGATTATCAGCAAGCCTAAACTCGTTAACATATCCAATCCAATTAATGACAGCAGCCATATTGATAAGATATTTATTGTTGATGGTTACGACATCCAGACAATCAGTAGCAGTCTTAGACTCTCGGTCCAGCAGGTCAGACAGCGGCATATCCTTAAAGCGTTGCTTGCGGTTCTTAGGCAACTGACTGTTGGAGGACGTCTCGGACCCTGAGCATATGTGAACGGGTCGCCTTACCCACATCCTGAATTGTCAGATAGTCGAATGTCTCGATTAACGTAGAGTGTGACGCTCGGTTCTCGCTTGGGGTCGCTGGCTTCCAGTTATGGGCGTTCTCCTGCTCATACTGCTCAATGAGAGACGCCAGGTCAGAGCCTTATGTTCAGGGACTTCAGGTTCAGCCAATACAGTAGCAGTGCCTCTGTCCTTGATTCGTAGTGATACTGACGCTAGTTTATAACGGTTGTGGGAAGGAAGCGAAGCAGTCAGGTGACCAGTAGTCTTCATCCTGAGGCGGATATAAAAGACGCCATTGCGCTGATAAAGATAGGTTTTTGAGTTGAGCATGTGCTGAGTTCTTAAATCTGCTCACTATTTCAACAGATTTAGTTACAGTGTTGGTTACAGTGAGTAAAACTAGCGGAAGGCTTAAAGCTGTATCCCTTAGGATTCAGTAAGTTGGAGTACTTTAAGAAAGGCCATGGAGCGGGCGAAGGGAATCGAACCCTCGTATAGAGCTTGGGAAGCTCTCGTTCTACCATTGAACTACGCCCGCATTGAAGTGCGTAAGGGATTATAAACCTTACACACTTCCTGGCAAGGGGCTGATCGACTGACTGGCGATTAATTCACCGTCAGCATTTTGGCTTGCTGCCCTGCGGCGGTAAATAGCGCTGCGGATCGATAGCCGTAGCGCGATAACGGATCTGGAAATGCAGGCGCACCGAAGCCGCATCAGAGCTGCCCATGGTGGCAATTTTCTGCCCGGCTTTCACTGTTTGCCCGTTGTTAACCAACAGCGTATCGTTATGGGCGTAGGCGGTAATGTAATCTTCGCCATGTTTTATCATCACGAGGTTGCCGTAGCCGCGCAGCTGATTGCCGACATAGACCACCTTCCCGGCTCCAGCCGCATAAACAGGCGTGCCGCGCGCGGCAGAGATATCAATCCCCTTGTTGCCACCTTCGGCCGTGGAGTATGGCAATATCACCTTCCCACTCGCTGGCCACTGCCAACAGCGTTGCCCTACCGGTGGCCAGGATGACTGTGGCACAGAAGAAGACGGTCTGACTGCTGCCGTTTTGGTGGAGGATTTCGATTTAGATTTTGTTTTCGCCGATGCCGTGCTGGTTTTCGCGCCACCGCTGACCTTAAGCTTTTGCCCAACTTCTATGGTATAGGGGGGAGAAATGTTGTTCAGGCGCGCGATCTCTTTGACGCTGGTCCCTGTCGCACGTGAAATACCATACAGCGTGTCTCCCCGCTTAACGGTATAGGTAGAACCAGAACCGGAATCAGATGAGCTTGAACATCCCGCGACGATCAGGCTGCTCAGCAACATTATTGTGATAACAAAGCGTTTTCTCATCAGGCGTCCCGCACTCAAAACAATTCCTCGCAACATTTTAAGACGCTTTATCATAGCAGTCCGATGCCGGATGCCAAATCATATCGCGGCACGAATCGTCCGTTCAGGCATTTCACACCGACGGATAATCAATCGGCCACAATTAGGAATATAATAGTGATGCTCAAGATTAATGGTGGATGCGATGCGACAGGAACATGTCATTTTGTTGAATGAGCAGGACCAGCCCTGCGGAACACTGGAAAAGTATGCGGCGCATACCGCTACAACGCCCCTACACTCAGCCTTCTCCTGCTGGCTCTTTAACGACCAGGGCCAACTGTTGGTGACCCGGCGTTCGCTACACAAAAAAGCCTGGCCAGGCGTCTGGACTAACTCGGTCTGCGGCCATCCGCAGTCCGGTGAAACTACTGCAGACGCCATCATCCGTCGCGCTCGTTTCGAACTGGGTGTGGAGGTAGCCGAACTCACGCCCGTGTATCCTGATTTTCGTTACCGCGCTGCAGACCCCAGTGGGATTGTGGAAAACGAAGTTTGCCCGGTCTATGCCGCACGAGTTATCAGTGCGCGACGGCCGAACACGGATGAAGTAATGGATGAGCAGTGGAGTGAACTTGAGGATGTCTTACGTGCGCTGGATGCCACACCGTGGGCCTTCAGCCCGTGGATGGTAATGCAGGCCTCTAACGATAAAGCGCGCGAATTATTACGCGAGTTTGCTAACCGTAATTGATTGCCGGATGGCAACGCGAAAGCGTTTTATCCGGCCTACAAATCATGCTTATCGTAGGCCGGAAAAGCGTGGCGCGATCCGGCATTTCACATCTTATTTAACCGGACGCATCGCCGGGAACAGGATCACGTCACGGATGGTATGGCTGTTGGTGAACAGCATAACCATACGGTCGATACCAATCCCCAGACCGGCTGTCGGCGGCAGACCGTGTTCCAGAGCGGTAACGTAGTCTTCGTCGTAGAACATCGCTTCGTCATCGCCCGCATCTTTGGCGTTAACCTGATCCTGGAAACGCTGCGCCTGATCTTCTGCATCGTTCAGCTCGCTGAAACCGTTACCGATTTCGCGTCCACCAATGAAGAATTCGAAGCGGTCAGTAATTTCCGGGTTGTCATCGTTACGACGAGCCAACGGAGAAACCTCTGCCGGGTACTCGGTAATGAAGGTCGGCTGAATCAGGTGCGCTTCCGCCACTTCTTCAAAGATCTCCGTCACGATACGACCCAGACCCCAGCTCTTCTCAACCTTGATGCCGATAGATTCAGCAATCGCTTTAGCAGAGTCGAAGTTGTCCAGATCCGCCATGTTGGTTTCCGGACGGTATTTCTGAATGGCTTCACGCATGGTCAGTTTTTCGAACGGTTTACCAAAGTCGAAGACTTCTTCGCCGTAAGGCACTTCGGTGGTTCCCAGAACGTCCTGCGCCAGCGTGCGGAACAGCGATTCGGTCAGTTCGATCAGGTCTTTGTAGTCCGCATAAGCCATATAGAGTTCCATCATGGTGAACTCTGGGTTATGACGAACGGAGATGCCTTCGTTACGGAAGTTACGGTTAATTTCGAACACACGTTCGAAGCCGCCAACCACCAGACGCTTGAGGTACAGTTCCGGCGCAATACGCAGGTACATGTCCAGATCCAGCGCGTTATGATGGGTGATGAACGGGCGTGCAGCGGCACCGCCAGGGATCACCTGCATCATCGGGGTTTCCACTTCCATAAAGCCACGGCCAACCATGAACTGACGAATACCCGCCATGATCTGTGAGCGCACTTTAAAGGTGTTGCGAGATTCATCGTTAGAGATGAGATCCAGGTAGCGCTGACGGTAACGCGCTTCCTGATCCTGCAGGCCGTGGAATTTGTCCGGCAGCGGACGCAGCGCTTTAGTCAGCAGACGCAGCTCGGTGCAATGGATGGACAGCTCGCCGGTTTTAGTCTTAAACAACTTACCTTTCGCGCCGAGGATATCGCCCAGATCCCATTTTTTGAACTGCTCGTTGTAAATGCCTTCCGGCAGATCGTCACGCGCAACGTACAGCTGAATGCGGCCACCAACGTCCTGCAGCGTAACGAATGAGGCTTTCCCCATAATGCGGCGGGTCATCATACGACCGGCAACGGATACCTCAATGTTCAGCGCTTCCAGCTCTTCGTTTTCTTTCGCGTCGAAGTCAGCGTGCAGTTGGTCTGAGGTGTGATCGCGACGGAAATCGTTCGGGAACGGGATCCCCTGCTCGCGCAGGTTAGCCAGCTTCTCACGGCGCGTTTTCAGTTCATTGTTAAGGTCGGCTACCGCGTCAGCGCCCTGTGCGTGTTGTTCAGACATGTTGGTTCCTCATAACCCTGCTTTCAAACTTGCTTCGATAAATTGATCCAGGCTGCCATCCAGCACCGCCTGCGTGTTACGGGTTTCAACCCCGGTACGCAGATCTTTAATGCGGGAGTCATCCAGGACATAAGAACGAATCTGGCTACCCCAGCCGATGTCGGACTTGGTGTCTTCCATCGCCTGCTTCTCGGCATTCTTCTTCTGCATTTCCAGTTCATAAAGCTTCGCTTTCATCTGCTTCATGGCCTGGTCTTTGTTCTTGTGCTGGGAACGGTCGTTCTGGCACTGTGTCACAATCCCGGTCGGGATGTGGGTAATACGCACCGCAGATTCTGTACGGTTAACGTGCTGACCACCCGCACCTGAAGCGCGGTAAACATCGATGCGCAGGTCTGCCGGGTTGATTTCGATATCAATGTCATCGTCAACTTCCGGGTAGACAAATGCAGAGCTGAACGACGTATGGCGGCGACCGCCGGAGTCAAACGGACTCTTACGTACCAGGCGGTGTACGCCGGTTTCAGTACGCAGCCAGCCGTAAGCATATTCGCCAGCGATTCTGATGGTCACGGATTTAATACCCGCCACTTCACCTTCAGATTCTTCAATAATTTCAGTCTTAAAGCCGCGTGCTTCAGCCCAACGCAGATACATGCGCATCAGCATGCTAGCCCAGTCCTGCGCTTCGGTGCCGCCAGAACCGGCCTGAATATCGAGATAGCAATCTGCGCTGTCATATTCACCGGAGAACATACGACGGAACTCCAGCTGCGCCAGCTTTTCTTCCAGCGTATCGAGTTCGGCAACGGCTTCGTTAAAGGTTTCTTCGTCGTCGGCTTCTATAGCCAGTTCTAACAGGCCGGAGACATCTTCCAGGCCCTGGCTCATTTGGTCGAGCGTGTCGACAATGGCCTCAAGGGAAGAACGTTCTTTGCCCAGCGCCTGCGCGCGTTCGGGTTCGTTCCAGACATCCGGCTGTTCCAGCTCGGCGTTTACTTCTTCCAGACGCTCTTTCTTGGCATCATAGTCAAAGATACCCCCTAAGAACGTCAGAGCGTTCCGTGAGGTCCTGAATGCGGTTATTTACCGGATTAATTTCAAACATGGTCTGTTTTCTTTTATTGGACGAGTCAAAATGCGGTTATAAGAGCGGGATTGTAACCAATCCACGCTCTTTTTTATAGATATAGTGACGCTAAAGTGGCCAGATATTATCGATAATAATTTGCAATGAGCGGTTGCCGCGAAACTCGTTAATATCCAGCTTATAGGCCAGCGTGACTTCACGAACGCCGTTATCCGGCCAGATAGCGGTATCAACATTAAACGCAATACCGTCCAGCAGCGGTCCGCCGTCGACGGGCTCAACCATCACCTTCAGATGACGCTCGCCAACCAGACGCTGCTGAAGCAGGCGAAAGCGCCCGTCAAACAGCGGCTCCGGGAACATTTGCCCCCACGGTCCTGCATCACGCAGCATTTGTGCGACTTCCATGGTCATCTCCGCCGCGCTTAGCGGGCCATCGGAGACCACTTCGCCCTGCAGTAAGGCGGGATCGAGCCACTCGGTCACCAGCTCGCCAAAACGCTGCTGGAAGCACTCAAACTGTGCTTCTTCCAGCGATAATCCTGCCGCCATGGCGTGGCCGCCGAACTTAAGGATCATGCCCGGGTAATGGGTATCCAGTCGCTCCAGTGCATCTCGCATGTGCAGGCCCTGAATCGAGCGCCCCGACCCTTTAAGGGTGCCGTCTCCAGCTGGTGCAAAGGCGATCACCGGACGGTGAAAACGCTCTTTAATGCGTGACGCCAGGATCCCTACTACGCCCTGATGCCACTCGGGGTGATACATCGCCAGCCCGCCAGGCAGCGTCTCTCTGCTGCGCTCAAGCTTCTCGCACAGGGTCAGCGCTTCCGTCTGCATGCCCTGCTCTATCTCTTTCCGCGTCTGGTTGAGCGCGTCCAGTTCACTGGCAAGCACCCGCGCGTCGCCAATGTTGTCGCACAGCAACAGCGCCACGCCAACAGACATATCATCCAGGCGGCCTGCCGCATTCAGGCGTGGCCCCAGCGCAAAGCCTAAATCGCTGGCAGCCAATTTCTGCGGGTCGCGATTTGAAATCTCAAGCAGCGCTTTAATGCCAGGACGACATTTCCCTGCGCGAATACGGCTCAAGCCTTGCCACGTCAGGATGCGGTTATTAGCGTCAAGCGGGACAACATCGGCCACCGTACCTAGCGCAACCAGATCAAGCAGATCTGCGAGGTTTGGCGGGGTGATACCTTGCTCATCAAACCAGCCCTTATCACGAAGAAAAGTACGCAGAGCCAGCATCAGATAAAAAGCCACGCCGACGCCCGCCAGTGATTTCGACGGGAACGTACAGTCGTGCAGGTTAGGATTAATAATCGCCACTGCGCCCGGCAGAGTATCGCCGGGCAGGTGGTGATCGGTAACCACTACCGGGATCCCCAGCGTTCTGGCATGCTCAACGCCGGTATGGGAAGAGATGCCGTTGTCGACGGTGACGATCAGCTGAGCGCCGCGGGCATGTGCCTGATCCACCACCTCCGGGCTCAAACCATAACCGTCTTCAAAACGGTTGGGCACCAGGTAGTCAATGTTGCTACATCCCAATGCTCGCATCGCCAGAATGCTCAGCGCCGTGCTGGTTGCACCATCGGCGTCAAAATCCCCCACCACGATAATGCGGGTGCCTTCACGAAAAGCGTTATAGAGGATCTCCACCGCCTTTTCGACACCGCTCAATTGCTGCCACGGCAACATGCCTTTGACGCTACGCTCAAGCTCCTGCGCGCTACGCACACCGCGACTGGCGTACAAACGACGCAACAGCGGCGGCAGATCGGCAGGCAGGTCGCTAGTCTCGTCGGCTTCACGACGACGAAGTTGTATCTGTTGTTTCACGCGAATTATTTACCGCTGGTCTGTTTTTGGTGCGCGTCGAGGAACGCTTTCATCTCTTTCGGTCCCTGATAGCCAGGAACAACATAGCCATTGCTCAGAACGATCGCCGGCGTGCCGCTTACACCAAACTGCACACCCAGCGCGTAATGGTCAGCAATATCCACATTACAAGTTGCTGGCTTCACGCTTTTACCCGCCATGGCATCATCAAACGCTTTGTTTTTATCTGACGCACACCAGATGGATTTCATGTCCTGCTCGGCCTGGCTTTCCAGTCCCTGGCGAGGGAAGGCCAGATAACGCACGGTAATTCCCAGTGCGTTGTAGTCTTTCATCTCTTCATGCAGCTTGTGGCAATAGCCGCAGGTGATGTCGGTGAAAATGGTAATAACGTGTTTTTCCTGCGGCGCTTTATAGATGATCATCTCTTTTTCCAGCGCGTTCAGCTGCTTCATCAGCAGTTGATTGGTGACGTTAACCGGACTTGCACCGCTCACGTCATACATCGGTCCCTGAATAATGTGCTTGCCGTCTTCGGTGACGTACAACACGCCGCTGTTGGTCAGTACAGTTTTCATTCCCGCAATCGGAGCAGGTTGAATTTCTGTGCTTTGTACACCCAGCTTCGTTAATGACTGACGAATCGCCGCGTCGTCTGCCTGCACCATGCCTGAAAACGCCGTCGCCAGCAGGGTGAGCATCATAAAACTTTTTTTCATAACCTATCCTTTCCTGTCAGCACTCACGCACGCGGGTGATGCTGTTGATGTAATTGACGCAAGCGCTCCGTTGCGACATGGGTATAAATTTGTGTGGTAGAGAGATCGCTATGACCAAGCAGCATCTGCACCACGCGCAAATCAGCGCCATGGTTAAGCAAATGCGTGGCAAAAGCATGCCGCAGTACGTGCGGCGACAGCTTCTCGCTGTCTATTCCCGCTAACACAGCATAGTGTTTAATTCGATGCCAGAAGGTCTGGCGTGTCATCTGCTGCGCACGCTGGCTGGGAAACAGCACATCAATGGAGACGCCATTGAGCAACCATGGTCGTCCGTGCTCCAGATAGGTTTCCAGCCAATACACAGCCTCTTCACCCAACGGTACCAGCCGCTCTTTATTACCTTTACCAATGACCCGCACAACGCCCTGACGCAGGCTGACATCACTCATCGTCAGCCCCACCAGCTCAGAAACGCGCAAACCGGTGGCATATAAGACTTCGAGCATGGCTTTGTCTCGGAGTTCCAGCGGCTGGTCAATCAGCGGGGTCTGCAGCAGTCGCTCGACCTGCGCCTCACTGAGATCTTTTGGCAAACGCTGTGGTAGCTTAGGTGAAGCCAGCGAAGCGCTGGGATCATCATCGCGGAATTTCTCGCGATAGAGATGTTGAAAAAATCGCCGCATAGCACTTAACAAACGCGCGGAACTGGTGGCTTTATACCCCCCCTCCATTCGCTCTGCCAGCAGTGCTTGCAGGTCATCGCTCTGTACCGTCGTCAGAGAAACACCGCGATGGTGTAGCCATTCAACAAGCATGGTTAGATCGCGACGATACGCACTTAATGTGTTTTCCGCCAGATTGCGTTCCAGCCACAGGGCATCAAGAAATTGCTCGATGCGCGCCAGATCTTGTTCCACTCGCGCCCCTTATTTCATTCTCATTTTTGATGCATTATGCCTCATTGTGCCGTGATTGCGGCGATTCTGATACACTACGCGCAACGCTACAGCAGAATTGAGACGTTTAGTAATGAACATGGGTCTTTTTTACGGTTCCAGCACGTGCTACACCGAGATGGCAGCAGAGAAAATCCGCGATATTCTTGGTCCCGAGCTGGTGACATTACACAACCTCAAGGATGATTCTCCGACCTTAATGGAGCAGTACGACGTGCTCATTTTAGGTATCCCGACCTGGGATTTCGGCGAAATCCAGGAGGACTGGGAAGCCGTCTGGGATCAGTTGGATGACCTCAACCTGGAAGGCAAAATTGTTGCTCTCTACGGCATGGGCGATCAGTTGGGTTACGGTGAATGGTTCCTGGATGCGCTGGGAATGCTGCACGACAAGCTAGTCACGAAAGGGGTGAAGTTTGTCGGTTACTGGCCAACAGAAGGCTACGAATTTACCAGCGATAAACCTGTTATTGCCGATGGGCAACTGTTTGTCGGCCTTGCCCTGGATGAAACCAACCAGTACGATCTTAGCGATGAACGCATCCAGGCATGGTGTGAGCAAATTCTTGGCGAAATGGCCGAACACTGGTCCTGAGCGTCTGCTGACTGACGGTGAAGGTCTGTAACCTTACCGTCAGCGCTATTTCTGCATTGACGGTTGTAATATCAACCGACGCAAATCCCGCCATTCGGCATCATCCATACTGTCCGCCGCCAGCCACAGATGCTGACGCTTTCCTGTACTTGACCGCAAACGCAACATCATGCCCGTTTTTATCATCCAGGGTGCGCTAACAATCGACCACTCTTGCCCTTGCCAACGCAGGCGGCCATCCATCAATAGTCTAATCTCTCCCTGACAAGCGTTGATACGGCGCTGACTGCGCACGCAATCGAACACCACCAGAGAGAGCAAAATCAACCATAAAGGGGTGTAACTCAGTGGCCATGGCATCAATAAAATAAGCACCGCCACTAGCCCATGAATGAGCAACGAAATCCACTGTGCGCGCCAGGAGACGCGTAAATCAGATTGCCACTGGACCACGTTCCCGATTCCGTGTCTGGATAAGCCGTACCATTTGCTCCAGCTGTGCATCAGCCGGCTTCCCGTGATTCATCAACCAGTTAAATAAATCGGGGTCATCACATTCCAGCAAACGGATAAAAATGCGCTTTTCGTCATCACTTAAGTTGTCATACTCATGTTCGAAAAACGGCATGATCGAAATGTCCAGCTCACGCATACCGCGACGGCATGCCCAATGAATACGTGCTTTGTTGTTAATATCCATGTTCTTCTTCCTGTCTCGCGAAAACGAAGTACCCGGCTATTGTAACGTGTTTTTCACGCTCTTTTACGGGAATATCAGTAAACGGAAGCACGATCGCTAAATAAAACCACATTAAGTCAAAGGGTTCATCAATTATGGATGTCTCCTCGCAAAGCTTAAAATATGGCACAAATAGGATGTTTAAACCGCTTGCAATGGGCCATAGCTCTTTTACCATTAGTCATTATTACTGCGTTAAGCAAATCAGGACATTATTATGGCTTTTACATCTTTTCCTCCTCGTCAGCCTTGTGCGTCAACACGTTTGCCTCTGACGCTGATGACGCTTGATGACTGGGCACTCGCGACCATTACCGGCACCGACAGTGAGAAGTATATTCAGGGCCAGGTTACTGCTGATGTCAGTCAGCTGACCGAACATCAGCATGTGCTGGCTGCCCACTGTGATGCCAAAGGCAAAATGTGGAGCAACCTGCGCCTCTTCCGCCTGGGTGAAGGCTTCGCGTGGCTTGAGCGCCGTAGCCTGCGCGATGCTCAGCTTACCGAACTGAAAAAATATGCCGTCTTCTCAAAAGTGGTGATTGCACCGGACGACGAACGCGTGCTGCTGGGCGTTGCCGGATTCCAGGCGCGCGCCGCGCTGGACAATCTCTTTAGCGAACTGCCAACCCGCGATAAGCAGGTGATTACCGAAGGCTCTTCCACGATATTGTGGTTTGAACACCCGGCCGAACGCTTCCTGCTGATTACCGATGCAGCCACGGCGGAAACGCTGGTAGAAAAACTGCGTGGTGAAGCAGAATTGAACAACAGCCAACAGTGGCTGGCACTGGATATCGAAGCCGGTATCGCAGTAATTGATACCGCCAACAGCGGGCAGTTCATTCCACAGGCCACCAACCTGCAGGCCTTAGGTGGGATCAGCTTCAAAAAAGGCTGCTATACCGGTCAGGAAATGGTCGCACGGGCGAAATTCCGCGGCGCTAACAAACGAGCGCTGTGGACACTGGCAGGTTCAGCCAGCCGGGTGCCGGAAGCGGGTGAAGACCTGGAACTGAAAATGGGAGAGAACTGGCGCCGAACCGGCACCGTACTTGCTGCAGTACAACTGGCGGACGGTCAGGTACTGGTGCAGGTGGTGATGAATAACGACATGGAAGCCGACAGCGTATTCCGCGTGCGCGACGACGCGAAAACGCTGCATATAGTACCGCTGCCGTATTCGCTGGAAGAGTAAATCGCCAGGTAGCGACTTCACCTTACCGGGTCGAGGGTTTTGTAGGCCCGGTAAGCGCAGCGCCACCGGGCAATGATGATTACGCCTGCCCCACGTACAGATAGATGGCCAGGAAATGGCACACGCTGCCACCCAGCACGAATCCATGCCAGATTGCATGGTTGTAAGGAATACGCTTGCAGACGTAGAAAATGACGCCCAGTGAATAGACCACGCCACCTACCGCCAGCAGCGTTACGCCCCCAGCAGCCAGTTTAACCGCCAGTTGATACACCACAATCAATGACAGCCAGCCCATGGTCAGGTAGGTCACCAGCGACAAAATTTTAAAGCGATGGGCAATGGTCAATTTGAACAGAATACCGAGCAGCGCCAGGCTCCAGATCACCACCATCAGGCCACGCGCCAACGGTGAGTCCAGCCCCACCAGCAGAAATGGCGTATAGGTTCCGGCAATCAGCAGATAAATAGCGCAATGGTCGAATTTCTTCAGCCAGAGTTTCGCTCGCTGATGGGGTATCGCGTGATACAGGGTTGAAGCCAGGAACAGCAAAATCATGCTGCCGCCGTACAGGCTATAGCTGGTAATGGCCATAGCACTGGCATTGGTATCTACTGCCTGAACCAGCAACAGCACCAGTCCGATAATCCCAAACACCAGCCCAATTCCGTGGCTGATGCTATTGGCGATTTCCTCTGCCAGAGAATACCCCTGCGCAATTAATGGCTTCTGAACCATAGCTTACTCCCAAAAAACGAACACTTTCGTGATTGCGCTTCTAGCGTAACTGAGAATGGTTCCAGTGAACACATGTTAGCTAAAATAAATATCAACCAATAAATAACATATAAAAATCAATTATTTACATTTTACTTTTCAGCTAACAAGTGTATTCTTTAAATTAAACGCATTTAAAATCAATCACATAAAACTGCGTCTGATTTGGATAGATCTCTGTAATCACACGTTTAAGCTCATCAAGGGTCATATTTTCCTGCTGAGCATGTTTTTCACTCAGCGTATCCAACGTCACGGTCGAGGTGCTTACCACTTCTATAGTGCAGAAGTAACCGTCATCTTCGAAGCGTCCAACCCGCAGAATGTCTCCGGTTTTGAAGTGGGACTCAGACTCATCGCGAATAGTGATAGTCTTGCGTCCGGCCAGAATGTCATCCTGGAAACGCTGAAAAAAAGTGATGTCATTTGGCTGCATGTTATTATTCCCTGTAGATGAAGTCTGATGAGTGAGTATTGCCATTGTGAGTATGTTCTCCCACGCCGCCATCGCCAGTCTCAATAATCTTGAGATGTTGGTCTACAACTATGTCATCAAGAACCGTGACAAAGTCATGTACATGACCATTCGCGAACTGGCTGATGCCGTAGGGGTTTCAACCACCACCGTTCTGCGCTTTTGCCGCAAACTTAACTGTGAGGGCTACTCTGAGTTTCGCGTACGCTTTAAATTATATTTAGAGCAGAATGAACCGCAACAGGCTAATTTCGGTGCCAGCGAAATAATCAGCTTCTTTAAGGGCGTGAATAACGACGAATTCGACACATTACTCGATCAGGCTGTTGATATTATATTGTCCTCCGAGCGTATTATATTCGTTGGCGCGGGAACATCCGGCGCCTTAGCTAAATATGGTGCGCGATTTTTCTCAAATGTCGGGAAATTCAGCAACCATATTGACGATCCCTATTTCCCGGTGACCAATGATATGGCCCGAAACGCGTTGGCAATTGTCCTATCCGTCTCCGGCGAAACCGAGGAGATCCTGCGTTTCGCCAGCCAGTTTAGCCTCCACAACTGCAAAGTGTTGTCGGTTACCAGCCACGAGCACTCACGCCTGGCGAAACTGGCCGACTTTAACCTCTCCTGGCATGTGCCGCAAACCCGCATTGCGGGGGTCTATGATATAACCACACAAATCCCCGTAATTTATATTCTGGAGTCACTGGGTCGCAAACTGGCGAAAAAATTGGCATAAAAAAACAAACTGTTTTTTTGATGTAACAAATCACATTAAGCCTATTTTGTTATATCGTGACATTTATCTTTCCTTTGTTAGACTCAAAATCAAATGGTATTAATTTGAGACTGAGCGCAAATGAAAAAACTGACTTTACCGAAAGATTTTTTATGGGGTGGCGCGGTTGCGGCGCATCAGGTTGAAGGCGGCTGGAACAAAGGCGGCAAAGGGCCAAGCATTTGTGACGTGCTGACCGGCGGCGCGCACGGTGTTCCACGCGAAATCACCCAGAGCGTCATTCCAGGCAAGTACTATCCAAACCACGAAGCCGTCGATTTTTACAGTCATTACAAAGAAGACATAAAGCTGTTTGCTGAAATGGGCTTCAAATGCTTCCGTACGTCTATTGCCTGGACCCGAATCTTCCCGCGAGGTGACGAAACTCAGCCAAATGAAGAAGGGCTGAAGTTTTACGACGACATGTTCGACGAGCTGCTCAAGTACAACATTGAGCCGGTTATTACCCTCTCCCACTTCGAAATGCCGCTACATCTGGTACAGCAGTACGGTAGCTGGACCAACCGCAAAGTGGTCGATTTCTTCGTTCGTTTTGCCGAAGTGGTCTTTGAGCGCTACAAGCACAAGGTCAAATATTGGATGACCTTTAATGAGATCAACAACCAGCGTAACTGGCGTGCGCCGCTGTTTGGCTATTGCTGTTCCGGCGTGGTGTACACCGAGCATGAGAACCCGGAAGAAACGCTGTATCAGGTGCTGCACCACCAGTTTGTTGCCAGCGCGCTGGCGGTGAAGGCGGCACGGCGCATTAATCCTGAAATGAAAGTCGGCTGCATGCTGGCGATGGTGCCGCTGTACCCCTTCTCCTGTAAACCCGAGGATATGATGTTTGCGCAGGAGTCGATGCGTGAACGCTACGTCTTCACCGACGTCCAGCTACGCGGTTATTACCCCTCTTATGTGCTGAACGAATGGGAGCGTCGTGAATTCAATATCAAAATGGAAGCAGGCGACAAACAGATCCTGCGTGAAGGCACCTGCGACTATCTCGGATTCAGCTACTACATGACCAACGCCGTAAAAGCGGAAGGTGGCAGCGGTGACGCGATTTCCGGCTTCGAAGGCAGCGTCCCCAACCCACACGTTAAAGCCTCCGACTGGGGCTGGCAGATAGATCCCGTCGGCCTGCGCTATGCCTTATGTGAGCTGTACGAACGCTATCAGAAGCCGCTGTTTATCGTTGAAAACGGCTTTGGTGCGTACGACAAAGTAGAAGAAGATGGCAGCATCAACGATGACTATCGCATCGACTATCTACGCGCCCACGTTGAAGAGATGATGAAAGCAGTAACGTACGATGGCGTAGATTTGATGGGCTACACACCGTGGGGCTGCATTGACTGCGTGTCGTTCACAACCGGTCAGTACAGTAAACGCTACGGCTTTATTTACGTGAACAAGCACGACGATGGCACCGGAGATATGTCGCGTTCACGCAAGAAAAGCTTCAACTGGTACAAAGAGGTGATCGCCAGCAACGGCGAAAATCTGTAATTTTTGCCGGATGGCGGCGTAAACGCCTTATCCGGCCTACACGTTAATTTCCCGTAGGCCGATAAGCGATGCGCCATCCGGCAATCAACGCGCTACTTCCCACCCGCCAGCTCCAGAAAACTGCCCGTTACGTAAGACGCCTTCTCACTCAGTAGCCAGGTGATAGCCTGCGCCACTTCTTCCGGTTGTCCGCCACGCTGCATCGGTAACATCGACTTTACGCGATCAACCCGTCCGGGCTCCCCACCAGACGCATGCATGTCGGTGTAGATTAGGCCAGGACGCACGCCGTTCACACGGATACCCTGCGCCGCCACCTCCAGCGCTAACCCCGTCGTCAACGTATCTACCGCCCCTTTCGACGCTGCATAGTCGATATATTCAAATGGAGCGCCCAGCCTTGATGCTGCTGACGAGACGTTAACAATCGCCCCGCCCTTACCGCCATGCTTCAACGACATCCGCTTAACCGCTTCCCGACAACACAGGAAATAGCCGGTAACGTTGGTTGCCATTACGCGGTTGATGCGTTCGGCAGTAAAGTTTTCTACCGTGCTCTGCTCGAACAAAATCCCGGCATTGTTCACCAGCGCAGCCAGTGGTTCACCTTCTCGGTCGATCGCCTCAAACATTGCCACAACCTGGCTTTCATCGCTGATATCCGCCCGCAGGGCAAATGCTTTGCCGCCTGCCGACGCAATGTGATTCACCACCTCGGTTGCGGCACGAATATTGTGATGGAAGTTAACCGCAACGGTGTAACCCTCTTCTGCCAGCTGTAGCGCGGTTGCGCGCCCAATACCGCGACTTCCGCCAGTAACAAGTGCGATTCCCATGGATACCTCCAGATATGAAAAAGCCGGGAGGCGGCTTCGCCTTACCCGGCCTATACACTACTTTACTACGCGGAAAAGTTACTGATATTCGCTCATCGGCACGCAGGAGCAGAATAGATTACGGTCACCGTAAACGTCATCAAGACGTTTCACCGTTGGCCAGTATTTATTTGCCACGCCAGCCGGGAACACCGCGATTTCACGGCTGTAACCGTGATTCCACTCCGCCACCAGCTCGTTCTGGGTGTGTGGCGCGTTAACCAGCGGGTTATCTTCCAGTGGCCACTCGCCTGCTTTCACACGATCGATCTCTGTGCGGATTGCCAGCATCGCATCAATAAAGCGATCTAATTCCACTTTACCTTCAGATTCCGTCGGCTCCACCATCAGCGTACCCGCTACCGGGAACGACATGGTTGGCGCATGGAAACCGTAGTCGATCAGGCGCTTGGCAATATCCAGCTCGCTGATGCCGGTCTCTTCTTTCAGTGGACGAATGTCGAGAATACACTCGTGCGCCACACGGCCATCGCGACCGGTATACAGAACCGGGTAGGCATCTTTCAGACGGCTGGCAATGTAGTTGGCATTAAGAATTGCCACCTGGCTTGCCTGCTTCAGACCTTCAGCGCCCATCATGCGGATGTACATCCAGCTGATTGGCAGAATGGAGGCGCTACCGAACGGTGCGGCAGATACCGCGCCCTGACGGGTGAGCATGCCTTCAATCTGTACCACACTGTGACCCGGCACAAACGGTGCGAGATGCGATTTAACGCCGATCGGCCCCATACCCGGGCCGCCGCCGCCGTGCGGAATGCAGAAGGTTTTATGCAGATTGAGGTGTGAAACATCCGCGCCGATAAAGCCTGGCGTGGTGATACCGACCTGAGCGTTCATGTTCGCGCCATCGAGGTAAACCTGGCCGCCAAACTGATGCACGACTTCGCATACTTCACGGATCGTTTCTTCGTACACGCCGTGGGTGGATGGATAGGTCACCATAATGCAGGACAGGTTTTCACCCGCCTGCGCCGCTTTTTCGCGCAGATCGCCAAGATCGATGTTGCCGTTTTTATCACAGGCCACCACTACCACCTGCATTCCCGCCATCTGGGCGGAAGCTGGGTTAGTACCGTGAGCAGAGGCCGGGATCAGGCAGATATCGCGATGACCTTCGTTACGGCTTTCGTGATAGTGACGAATCGCCAGCAGGCCCGCATATTCACCCTGTGCGCCGGAGTTCGGCTGCATGCAGACGGCGTCATAACCGGTCAGTTTTACCAGCCACTCAGAAAGCTGACCAATCATCTGCTGATACCCTTCCGCCTGCTCAGGTGGGCAGAACGGGTGCAGTTCAGCAAATTCAGGCCAGGTGATAGGGATCATCTCGGCGGCCGCGTTCAGCTTCATGGTGCAGGAACCCAGTGGGATCATTGCCTGATTCAGCGCCAGATCTTTACGTTCCAGCGAGTGCATGTAGCGCATCATCTCGGTTTCGCTGTGGTAGCGATTGAACACCGGATGACTCAGGATCGCATCATCACGCAGCATGCTGTCCTGAATAGAACGGCTGTCGAGCGCCACGTCTTTATCCAGCGTATCGATGTTCAGGCCGTGGCTGTCGCCCAGCAGAACATTAAACAACTGCACCACATTTTCACGGGTGGTGGTTTCGTCGAGCGTAATGCCTACGGCGTTATGAATATCGCTGCGCAGGTTGATTTCTGCCGCTTCGGCACGCGCCAGCACGGCCGCTTTATCAGCGACTTCGACACACAGGGTGTCAAAGTAGTGCGCATGACGCAGCTTCAACCCTTTCTGTTGCAGACCCGCGGCCAGAATATCGGTCAGGCGGTGGATGCGGTTCGCAATGCGCTTCAGTCCGACTGGACCGTGGTAAACGGCATACAGGCTGGCGATGTTTGCCAGCAGTACCTGCGAGGTACAAATATTGGAGTTCGCTTTCTCACGGCGGATATGCTGCTCGCGAGTCTGCATCGCCATGCGCAGAGCGGTATTACCTGCGGCATCTTTGGAGACGCCGATAATACGGCCTGGCATGGAGCGTTTGAATTCGTCTTTGGCTGCAAAGAATGCCGCGTGTGGGCCGCCGTAACCCATCGGTACGCCAAAGCGCTGAGCGGAGCCGAAAACAATGTCCGCGCCCTGTTTGCCCGGCGCAGTCAGCAGAACCAGCGCCATAAAATCGGCCGCTACGCTGACCACCACTTTACGCGCTTTCAGTTCAGCAATCAGCGCGCTGTAGTCGTGAACTTCACCGGTAGTGCCCACTTGTTGCAGCAGCACCCCGAAGACATCCTGGTGATCCAGCGCTTTTGCTGCGTCGTCAACGATGACATCAAAGCCGAAGGTTTCCGCACGGGTACGGACAACATCCAGCGTTTGCGGATGAACATCAGACGCCACAAAGAAGCGGTTGGCGTTTTTCAGTTTACTGACGCGTTTTGCCATCGCCATGGCTTCGGCAGCCGCGGTGGCTTCATCCAGCAGAGAAGCGGAAGCCATATCCAGACCGGTCAGATCCAGCGTCACCTGCTGGAAGTTAAGCAGTGCTTCCAGACGGCCCTGGGAGACTTCTGGTTGATACGGCGTATATGCGGTGTACCAACCCGGGTTTTCCAGCATATTACGCAGGATAACCGGCGGTAACTGCACGGCGGTATAACCCATGCCAATGTAGGACGTGAAGCGCTTGTTACGCCCGGCGATGGCTTTTAACTCTGCCAGCGCAGCGTATTCGGTCGCCGCCTCGCCCACCTGTGGCGGGGTTGCGAGCTGAATGTCTTTCGGCACAATCTGGCCGATCAGCGCGTTTAACGACTCGGCGCCAACCGCATTCAGCATTTCTTGCTGCTGCGCGGCGTCCGGTCCGATGTGGCGTTCAATGAAAGCGCCGCTGTTTTCAAGCTGGCTTAACGTCTGTGTCATGGGCGATGGTTCCTGAAACGTGCAGTGAATCGTGATTGTCTCTAACTCAATTGCCCGGTGGCGCTGACGCTTACCGGGCCTACATAAAACCGTAGGCCGGATAAACGCAGTGCCATCCGGCACAATCTTATTCGTCTTCCAGTAATGCCTCGTACGCAGTGGCATCCAGCAGTGATTCGATTTCGCTTTCGTCGCTGGCTTTGATCTTGAAGATCCAGCCGCCGGTGTACGGCTCGCTGTTCACCAGTTCCGGGGAGTCGCTGAGCGCGTCATTCACCGCCACAATCTCACCGCCCACCGGCGCATAGATATCGGAAGCTGCTTTTACGGATTCCGCAACCGCGCAGTCGTCGCCCGCGCTGACAGTGGCACCCACTTCTGGCAGGTCAACGAACACCATGTCACCCAGCAGTTCCTGAGCATGTTCGGTGATCCCTACGGTGTAAGAGCCGTCTGCTTCTTTGCGCAGCCATTCGTGTTCTTTACTGTATTTCAGTTCTGCTGGTACGTTGCTCATCAATCAATCTCCAAAAAGGATGAATCACGCGACGGCTTTGCCGTTACGCACAAAAACAGGTTTAGTCACTTTTACCGGCATTTCACGGTTACGGATCTGCACGATTGCCGTCTCGCCAATACCCGCAGGTACGCGCGCCAGTGCAATGCTGTAGCCCAGCGTCGGAGAGAACGTACCACTGGTGATAATGCCTTCATGCGCATTGCCCGCCGCATCGGTGAAACGCACCGGCAGTTCATTACGCAGTACGCCTTTCTCGGTCATTACCAGGCCAACCAGCTGCTGGTGACCTTTTTCACGTTGCATTTCCAGCGCTTCGCGACCAATGAAGTCGCGGTCAGCCGGTTCCCACGCGATGGTCCAGCCCATGTTGGCGGCCAGCGGAGAAATACCCTCGTCCATTTCCTGGCTGTACAGGTTCATACCGGCTTCCAGACGCAGCGTATCGCGCGCGCCCAGACCACATGGCTGTACGCCTGCGTCGACCAGCGCACGCCAGAAATCCGCGGCTTTTTCATTCGGCAGGGCAATTTCATAGCCTGCTTCGCCGGTATAGCCAGTGGTGGCGATAAACAAATCACCCGCCTGCACGCCAAAGAACGGCTTCATGCCTTCTACCGCATGGCGCTGTTCTTCAGTAAACAGCGTGGCGGCTTTAGCCTGAGCATTCGGTCCCTGCACCGCAATCATCGACAAGTCATCACGAACGGTGATGTCGATAGCGTAAGGTTCAGCGTGTTGGGTTATCCAGGAGAGGTCTTTTTCGCGGGTGGCGGAGTTAACAACGAGGCGGAAGAAATCTTCAGTGAAGTAGTAGACGATCAGGTCATCAATCACACCGCCCGACGCATTGAGCATACCGGAGTAAAGGGCTTTACCGGTTTTCGTTAGCTTCGCGACGTCGTTTGCCAGCAGATAACGCAAGAACTCCCGGGTGCGACTGCCGCGCAGGTCGACGATGGTCATGTGCGACACATCAAACATACCGGCATCGGTGCGAACAGCGTGGTGCTCGTCGAGCTGAGAACCGTAATGCAGAGGCATCATCCAGCCATGGAAATCAACCATGCGCGCGCCGCATAGCGTGTGTTGTTCGTACAAAGGAGTCTGTTGAGCCATCTTTTCCTCGTTGAATAAGCGGGGCTATCAACTCTTTCGCGGTGAAATGTTCACCACGAAACCCAGCACCGCAGCCGCTCCGGGGGCTGCGACGCAAACGTTCTCTTTGTCTTGAACTTACCACTGAAACAGACGCTAAACCATAAGTCAAAATTAACCATCACATTAGCTTATGGCTAAAAATGCCCAGATCGACGGCAGAATAAAAAACCAGTTAACCGCCATAAAATCAGAGCAACAGATAGATAAAACGAAACAAATCGTCATCAATCCATATTAAATGTGGAAAAAATGTCAAAAATGGCGTTATGAGAAAATAGTAATATTAAAAAAACTAATGCGAAAAGAAGCGTGAAATTAGATTATTTCAAATGAGAGAAGCATCCCGGCGCGCAGGCCGGGAGAGGAAAGTGTGACGGGTCTCAAACTCTTAAAATTGTCCTGACGGACGTTAGCGCAACCACTCAGGAAGATCGTTTAATCCCATCGCCTGACGGATGAGTTGTGGTTTTACGCCTGGCAGGGTATCGGCCAGTTTCAGACCAATATCACGCAGCAGTTTCTTCGCTGGGTTCGCGCCAGCAAACAGTTCACGGAACCCCTGCATACCGGCCAGCATCACCGCTGCACTGTGCTTACGGCTACGCTCGTAGCGACGCAGATAAAGGTACTGACCGATGTCTTTCCCCTGGCGTTGCAGACGTTTTAGCTCATCAATCAGCTCCGCAGCATCCATAAAACCGAGGTTAACCCCCTGTCCTGCCAGCGGATGGATGGTATGTGCCGCATCACCGACCAGTGCCAAGCGGTGCGCGGCAAACTGGCGGGCATAGCGCCCCGTTAGCGGAAACACCTGACGTTCGCTCTCAACGCGACATAGTCCCAGCCGATTATCAAAGGCGATATTCAGCGCCTGATTAAACGCGTCAACACTTGCCAGTTGCATGCGCTCTGCTTCCTGCGGCGAGAGTGACCAGACGATAGAGCACAAATGCGGATCGCTGAGCGGTAAGAACGCCAGAATGCCTTCGCCATGGAACGCCTGGCGGGCAACTGCACCGTGCGCGTCCTCGGTGCGAATGGTTGCCACCAGCGCATGATGGCGATAATCCCAGAAGGTCAGCGGGATATCCGCTTTGTTACGCAACCAGGAGTTTGCGCCGTCCGCGCCAATGACCAGGCGCGCAGTCAGCATCGAGCCATCCTTCAGGGTCAGAAAAGCTTCGTTCTCCCCCCAGGCCACTTGCTGAAGTTCTGCCGGAGCCATTAGCGTAATATCCGCCGACTGCTGCGCCTTTTGCCACAGCGCGTAGTGGACCACCGAATTTTCAACGATATGTCCTAAATGGCTATAGCCCATGCTTTGGTCATCAAATTCGATGCGCCCAAAGCTGTCTTTGTCCCAGACTTCCATCCCGTGGTAACAGCAAGCCCGACGGGCGACAATGTCTGACCATACGCCAAGACGGGTCAGTAGTTTTTCGCTGGCGGCGTTAATGGCCGACACGCGAAGCTGAGGAGGTGCATCCGCCGCCAGAGGCTGCGGAACATGTTGTTCTAATACGGCAACGCGTAACCCGCTGCCCTGCAAGCCGCAGGCAACCGCCAGTCCCACCATGCCGCCACCAACAATTGCTACATCAACACTTTGCACTGTTTGCTCCTGAAAACGGGACTATCAAATACCGTAGGCCGGATCAGGCGAAGCCGCCATCCGGCATGATTGCCATTGCATTTTCCTGATGGCGCTACGCTTATCAGGCCTACTGGCTATATTTATCGCGCGACCCAGCCCAGGGTCCGCTCCGCCAACGCATCGCGGGCTGGCGTCAATAATTCCATCGCCATAAGACCCACGTTACGTCCAACAACCAGCGGTGCCCAGCGATTGGCAAACAGATACACCAGGCTGTTGGTCACGCCAATCGTTGTTTCGCGATCGGTCTCACGACGCTGCTGATAGCGCGACAGCACCGCATAATCACCCACGTCTTCGGCTGCAAACTGTGCCTGCGTCAACGTTTCGGCAAGGCTCATGACATCGCGCAGGCCGAGATTAAAACCTTGGCCGGCAATAGGATGCAGGGTCTGCGCCGCATTGCCCACCAGCACGGTGCGATGGCTAATCGCCTTCACCGCGGTGGTTAAAGACAGCGGATAGGCGCTACGTTTACCAGCTTGCGTAATGCGCCCAAGCCGCCAGCCAAACGTCGTTTGCAGTTCGCGACAAAACTGTTCGTCGGACCAGGCCATGATCTCATCTCGCTTTTCCAGCGGATGACACCACACCAGCGAGCAGCGCCCTTCTGACATCGGTAACATGGCCAGCGGGCCATGCTGCGTGAAACGTTCAAACGCTCGTCCGTTATGCGGGACGGAGGTGGTAACGTTGGCAATCACCGCCAGTTGTTCGTAAGGCTGCTGCTGCCAGTCAACGCCGCAGGCGGTCGCCAGCGCAGAGCGAGTGCCGTCAGCGGCTACCAGTACACGACCGGTAATCACCTCGCTATTCTCCAGCGTGACATCAACGTGCTGCTGGGTGCGCGACACGCTGGCCACCCGGTCAGGGCAATGTAGCGTGACGCCGCGCGCTTTGCGCAACAGCGCAAACAGACGCAGCCCGACGTCATGCAGTTCCACCACCTGACCCAGCGCAGGAATACGGTATTCCTGTGCATCAAGCGTCACACACCCGGCATGTCCACGGTCGCTGACGTGCACCGTGTTGATCGGGGTTGCGCAATCGGCAATGGCCTGCCAGACGCCAATTCGCGCCAGCTGCTGGCAGGTGCCTGCGGCCAACGCAATCGCCCGAGCGTCAAATCCCGGATGGCGGTCAGTATCCGGCTCGCTCGCTTCAATAAGATGGACCGGCAGCGTCCCATGACTCAGCTCTGAAATAGCCAGCGCCAGAGTCGCTCCAACCATACCACCACCGACAATAATCACGCTCATTTCAGTCGCGCCGCAGCCATCAGGGCTTCAATATCATCCGCCTTTTTCACTACGCTGGCGGTGAGGTTTTCATTACCGTCTTCGGTAATCAGGATGTCATCTTCAATACGAATGCCAATTCCGCGATAAGCCGGTGGTACGTCGGCGTCCGGCGCGATATACAGTCCTGGCTCGACGGTAAGCACCATCCCCGGTTCGAGGATACGCGAGCGATCCTGGCCATAAACGCCAACGTCATGGACATCCAGCCCCAGCCAATGGCTCAGGCCATGCATAAAGAAAGGACGCTGCGCGTTGTCGGCAATCAGTTGATCGACATCGCCGTGCAGAATACCCAGTTTAACCAGACCGGTAATCATGATGCGCACCACCTCTCCCGTCACCTCCTGGATGGACGTCCCCGGACGATACAAACGCAGGCTGGCTTCCAGTGACTCCAGCACGATGTCATAGATCTCGCGCTGGGCGGGAGTGAACTTCCCGTTGACCGGGAAGGTGCGGGTAATGTCACCAGCGTAACCTTTGTATTCGCATCCGGCGTCAATCAGCACCAAATCGCCATCGCGCATTTCACTTTCGTTTTCGGTGTAATGCAGGATGCAGCCGTTTACACCGCTGCCGACAATGGTGTTATAGGAAGGATAACGCGCACCATGACGGGTAAACTCATGATGGATCTCCCCTTCCAACTGATACTCGAACATTCCCGGACGACATTTTTCCATCGCGCGGGTATGCGCCAGCGCGCTGATTTCACCGGCACGACGCATGATTGCTATCTCTTCCGGCGATTTGAACAGGCGCATCTCGTGCACCATCGGACGCCAGTCGATAATCGCCGCAGGGGCTTTCATATTTTGTCTGGCGCCTTTGCGCAGCTTATCCATCGCCGTAAACACAATCTCATCCGCCCAGGCATATTCGCCCTGGGCGTGGTACACCGTGTCCAGACCGTTAAGCAACTGATGCAGCTGTTGGTTGATTTCGCTGAACGCTAACGCCCGATCAACACCCAGTTTCTCGGGGGCAGCATCTTGTCCCAGACGGCGACCAAACCAGATCTCCGCCGTCAGGTCACGTACCCGGTTGAACAAAACGCTATGGTTATGAGTGTCATTACTTTTAATCAGCACCAGCACGGCTTCAGGTTCGTTAAAACCGGTGAAGTACCAAAAGTCGCTGCTCTGGCGGTACGGATATTCACTGTCCGCACTGCGCGTCGCTTCTGGGGCCGCGAAAATCAGCGCAGCGCTGCCTGGCTGCATGTGCGCCAGTAATGCCTGGCGACGGCGTAAGTATTCTTGCTGAGTCATAACACTCTCCCTGGC
The DNA here is from genome assembly GCF_057838705.1 of Citrobacter sp. KH_055_1. Classification (NCBI taxonomy): domain Bacteria; kingdom Pseudomonadati; phylum Pseudomonadota; class Gammaproteobacteria; order Enterobacterales; family Enterobacteriaceae; genus Citrobacter; species Citrobacter sp. KH_055_1. The sequence continues at coordinate 764,027 of NZ_CM174473.1, read as the reverse complement.
GTTCTCGTTACTTAGTGCAGTGTCGGTTTACGTACTTCCGGCGCGGTCGGTTGCTGACGCGTAAACGTGTCATGGCACAACAGCGCAGCAACACGCACGTACTCGATGATCTCTTCAAGCGACATTTCCAGCTCTTCCTGATCTTCGTCTTCGTCATATCCCAACTGGGCGATATTGCGCAGGTCGTCAATCGCTTCGCCGGTTTCACCGGTCACTTTGTCGAGCTTGGGCTGCGTAACCCCGAGGCCCAGCAAAAAGTGATTGACCCAGCCCGCCAGCGCGTCGGCACGATCGAACACGCTGACGCCGTCGCCTTCAGGCAGATAAAGCTGAAAAAGGAAGCCGTCGTCTTCCAGGGCGTCGCTGGTCGCCGCGTGCATTTTGATCAGTGCCTGAGCCAGCTCATGGCCAAAGGCCAAACCTTCATTGGTCAGGTCGTGCAACAGCGGCTGCCATGAGCTGTCGTTGTTGCCGCCGCAAATCATCCCGCTGATCAAACCGTGCATTTCGGCCGGGGTTAATCCAGCCCCTTGTTGGTTCAAAAACTGGCTAACATCGGTGTAACCAGGCATTTCGTTCTGTATGGACATAAGCATTCGTCATCAAAGGGAGGATATTCATGTTATGCTACCACTTTGGGCCCTGGTGGACCAGAAAAGGGCTTGTATGTTCATACCAGGGTAGCTATAGTGTCGCCCCTTCGCGGACCCAAGGTCTGGAGACGAAGGCAGCGCAGTCAATCAGCAGGAAGGTGGCATGTCTGCACAACCCGTCGATATCCAAATTTTTGGCCGTTCACTGCGAGTGAATTGCCCGCCTGAACAACAAGATGCGTTGAATCAGGCTGCGGACGATCTGAATCAGCGATTGCAAGATCTGAAAGTTCGCACTAGAGTCACAAATACTGAGCAGCTGGTTTTCATCGCCGCGTTGAACATCAGCTATGAATTAACTCAGGAAAAAGCGAAGACGCGTGACTACGCGGCGAGCATGGAACAACGTATTCGGATGCTACAACAAACCATTGAACAGGCGTTGCTTGATCAGGGTCGCATAACCGAAAAAACGGGCCAAAACTTTGAATAACACTTTTCGGTTTACTGTGGTAGAGTGACCGTGAAGACAAAATTTCTCTGAGATGTTTGCAAGCGGGCCAGTCCCCTGAGCCGATATTTCATACCACAAGAATGTGGCGCTCCACGGTTGGTGAGCATGCTCGGTTCGTCCGAGAAGCCTTAAAACTGTGACGACACATTCACCTTGAACCAAGGGTTCAAGGGTTACAGCCTGCGGCGGCATCTCGGAGATTCCCTTCTACCTGGCAACAGCCATGACACTACTTTTTGAACTTCCTTTATCCCGGCAAGAAATTCGTCAACTGATTCGGCAACGTCGCCGTGCGCTAACGCCTGAGCAACAACGCCATTTCGGTCAGCAGGCCGCGAGCAGAATGCTGAGCTTCCCCCCTGTTGTACTCGCCCACACCGTGGCGGTATTTCTCTCTTTTGATGGCGAACTTGATACTCAACCGCTGATCGAACAACTGTGGCGTGCGGGCAAGCGTGTCTATCTCCCGGTTCTACATCCGTTTAGCCGCGGTAATTTACTGTTTCTGCACTATCATCCGCACAGTGATCTGGTAACTAACCGACTCAAAATCCAGGAGCCGCGACTCGATGTGCGCGACGTTTTGCCGTTATCAAAGCTGGATGTATTGATTACGCCGCTCGTGGCGTTTGATGAAGACGGACAGCGCTTAGGCATGGGCGGTGGTTTTTACGATCGCACGTTACAAAACTGGCAGCAGCATCAGATCCAGCCGGTGGGCTACGCACATGATTGCCAGCGAGTGGAGAAGTTACCGGTCGAAGAGTGGGATATTCCGCTGCCCGCGGTGGTAACACCGTCAAAAGTATGGGAATGGTAGCCTTGAATTGCCAGATGGCGCTACGCTTATCAGACCTGCGAATCATCTCGTAGGTCGGTTAAGACGCAGTCGCCACCCGGCACGATGTACCAATAATTAGTACAGCATACGCGCGCGAATCGTTCCCGGAATGGCTTTCATCGCCAGCAGCGCTTTCTCCGCCACATCCTCATCTGCCTCGATATCAATAACCACATACCCCACCTGCGCGGAAGTTTGCAGATACTGCGCGGCAATGTTAACGCCCTGCTCGGCAAAGATTTGGTTCAGCGCGGTCAGCACGCCTGGTCGGTTTTCGTGAATGTGCATCAGACGACGACCACCGTGCAGCGGCAGCGACACTTCCGGGAAGTTAACCGCCGACAGCGTAGAGCCGTTATCGGAATACTTCGTCAGCTTACCTGCCACTTCCAGACCAATGTTTTCCTGCGCTTCCAGCGTTGAACCGCCGATGTGCGGCGTCAGGATCACGTTGTCAAAATCACACAGCGGAGATGTAAACGGATCGCTGTTGCTCGCCGGCTCCGTCGGGAAGACGTCGATTGCTGCGCCAGCCAGATGCTTAGTGGCTAACGCATCGCACAGCGCAGGAATATCAACAACCGTGCCGCGCGCGGCGTTGATCAGCAGCGCACCCGGCTTCATCAGGGCAATCTCTTGTGCGCCCATCATATTCTTGGTGGAGGCATTTTCCGGCACGTGAAGGCTGACCACATCGCTCATATTGAGCAGGTCGGAAAGATGCTGTACCTGGGTGGCGTTACCCAGCGGGAGTTTGTTTTCAATATCATAGAAATAGACGTGCATCCCCAGCGATTCCGCCAGAATGCCCAACTGGGTACCAATGTGGCCGTAACCAATAATCCCCAGTTTTTTGCCACGCGCTTCAAAAGAGCCGGTAGCCAGTTTGTTCCACACTCCACGGTGCGCCTTAGCGTTCGCTTCCGGCACGCCGCGCAGCAGCAGCAACAGTTCGCCAATTACCAGTTCGGCAACGGAGCGGGTGTTAGAGAATGGTGCGTTAAACACGGGGATCCCGCGTTTTGCCGCCGCACCCAGATCAACCTGATTGGTGCCGATACAGAAGCAGCCTATCGCGACCAGTTTCTCTGCGGCGTCAATCACATCTTCAGTCAGATGAGTACGGGATCGCAGGCCAATAAAATGGGCATCACGGATGGACTCTTTCAGCTGTTCAGTGTCCAGAGCGCCTTTGTGAAACTCGATGTTGGTGTAACCTGCCGCACGAAGGCTTTCCAGTGCTTTTTGATGCACACCTTCAACCAGCAGAAACTTAATCTTTTCTTTCTCCAGTGATACCTTTGCCATTTCCCCGACCCTGTCTTTTTTTAGTTCAATCTGATGTGTTGTGTGTGGGATTTTCATCCGCCTCTTCAACATATCAAAAAAAAATATTGCGGCAATATGAACGTTTGCGTCGTCGTGCTGAAGAAGTGTCATTCAGCGGGAAATGTCAGAGTAAAATTCTGGTGATAACTTTTTCTTTGGAGGGATCGGCAGGACAATATTGTAAACGTGACACAAGTCACCAAATTTGCCCTGCCAAAATTTTTTTAACGACAGAAGATCCCGGTCGTCAGATCATTTTACGATAGTTTTCACGCCATCTGCTGTGCCGATCAGCGCAACGTCCGCCCCACGGTTGGCAAACAGACCCACGGTCACAACGCCCGGGATTGCGTTGATGGCGTTTTCCATCGCCACAGCGTCAAGGATCTCCAGACCGTGCACGTCAAGGATGACGTTGCCGTTATCAGTAACCACACCCTGACGGTATTCAGGACGACCGCCCAGCTTCACCAACTGACGAGCAACCGCACTACGCGCCATCGGGATCACTTCTACCGGCAGCGGGAAGTTACCCAGAATATCGACTTCTTTGGACGCGTCGGCGATGCAGATAAATTTCTTAGCGACGGAGGCAATGATCTTTTCGCGGGTCAGCGCTGCGCCGCCGCCTTTGATCATTTGCATGTGACCGTTGATTTCGTCCGCGCCATCAACGTACACGCCAAGGCTGTCCACTTCGTTAAGATCGAACACGTGGATACCGAGGATTTTGAGTTTTTCAGTGGAAGCGTCCGAACTGGACACTGCGCCTTCAATCTGACCTTTCATGGTGCCCAGCGCATCAATAAAGTGTGCGGCTGTTGAACCGGTACCTACGCCCACAATGGTGCCGGGCTGTACATACTGAAGTGCCGCCCATCCTACTGCTTTTTTCAGTTCATCCTGCGTCATGATCGTTTCGCCTGTGGTGTGAATGTGGTGTGGAAATTCACGCGCATTATAGAACATTGCGTAGAAAAATGTCCCCACACCCGCTCGCAGACGGCGGATTTCGTCTGTACCCAACCTAAAATTGTGTCATAGTGCAGAACACGCAAAAATATCAGGAGTACGTCAGAGCAATGAAACGTCCGGACTACAGAACACTACAAGCACTGGATGCGGTTATTCGTGAACGGGGATTTGAGCGCGCTGCGCAAAAGCTATGCATCACACAATCCGCGGTTTCACAACGCATAAAACAGCTTGAGAATATGTTCGGACAACCGCTGCTGGTGCGTACCGTACCGCCTCGCCCAACCGAGCAAGGGCAAAAGTTGCTGGCACTGTTGCGTCAGGTTGAACTGCTGGAAGACGAGTGGCTGGGAGATGAACAAACCGGCTCGACGCCGCTGCTGCTCTCCCTGGCCGTCAACGCCGACAGTCTGGCCACCTGGCTACTCCCGGCGCTGGCCCCTGTGCTGGCAAACTCACCGATTCGTCTGAACCTGCAGGTTGAAGATGAAACACGCACTCAGGAACGCCTGCGCCGCGGTGAAGTGGTGGGCGCGGTGAGTATTCAACATCAGGCGCTACCAAGCTGTCTGGTGGATAAACTCGGCGCGCTGGACTACCTGTTTGTCGGCTCAAAACCTTTTGCCGAGCGCTACTTTCCGAATGGCGTCACCCGTTCTGCCCTGCTAAAAGCGCCGGCGGTTGCGTTTGACCATCTCGACGACATGCATCAGGCTTTTCTGCAACAAAACTTCGATCTGCCACCGGGCAGCGTGCCGTGCCACATCGTTAACTCGTCGGAAGCCTTTGTGCAGCTGGCGCGCCAGGGGACAACCTGCTGCATGATCCCACACCTGCAGATCGAGAAAGAGCTGGAAAGCGGCGAGCTTATCGACTTAACGCCAGGCCTGTTCCAGCGTCGGATGCTCTATTGGCATCGCTTTGCACCGGAAAGCCGCATGATGCGCAACGTCACCGATGCGCTGCTGGCCTACGGACACAATGTGCTGCGTCAGGATTAAAGCATTTATTGCCCCTGAGTGCCGGATGGCGGCGTAACGCCTTATCCGGCCTACAACCTTATACCCTCTTTTCATGCTATTCCCGCCACGTCTTTGAAATCCATCACAAAATAAAACACGCCACGCGGCAAAAAACGACGTCTTATTGGCTATTTTTTGCTGGCGACAAGCCAGCTGAAAAAGCTCACCGTATCCGCAAAGATTCAACTTATTGCGTAATACGGAGCAAAAAATGGCCAATATGCAGGCGTGGCAAACGCTCGCCAACAAGGAACTCAGCCGACGGGAAAAAACCGTCGACTCGCTGGTAAAACAGACGGCAGAAGGGATTGCCATTAAGCCGCTGTACACCGAGGCTGATCTCGACAACCTGGAAGTGACGGGCACCCTCCCCGGCCTGGCGCCTTACGTTCGTGGCCCACGCGCCACCATGTATACCGCGCAGCCGTGGACTATTCGCCAGTACGCCGGGTTCTCTACCGCCAAAGAATCTAACGCGTTTTATCGCCGTAATCTCGCCGCCGGACAAAAAGGGCTTTCCGTCGCCTTTGACCTCGCCACTCATCGCGGCTACGACTCAGATAACCCGCGCGTGGCAGGCGACGTCGGCAAAGCGGGCGTGGCTATAGATACCGTCGAAGATATGAAGGTACTGTTCGACCAGATCCCACTGGATAAGATGTCGGTATCCATGACCATGAACGGCGCGGTACTCCCGGTGATGGCGTTTTATATCGTGGCAGCGCAGGAGCAAGGCGTCGCGCCAGAGCTGCTCACTGGCACGATACAAAACGATATTCTGAAAGAGTACCTATGCCGCAACACCTATATTTACCCGCCCAAGCCCTCTATGCGCATTATCGCTGACATCATTGCCTGGTGTTCTGACAATATGCCGCGCTTTAATACCATCAGCATCAGCGGATATCACATGGGTGAAGCGGGTGCCAACTGCGTGCAGCAGGTGGCGTTTACCCTGGCCGACGGGATTGAGTACATCAAAGCCGCGCTGTCCGCCGGACTGAAAATTGATGATTTCGCCCCACGACTGTCATTCTTCTTCGGCATTGGCATGGATCTGTTTATGAATGTCGCCATGCTGCGCGCCGCGCGTTATCTGTGGAGCGAGGCGGTCAGCGGTTTTGGCGCCACCAACCCAAAATCCCTGGCGCTACGTACCCACTGTCAGACCTCCGGCTGGAGCCTGACCGAGCAGGATCCGTACAACAACGTGGTGCGCACCACCATCGAGGCGCTGGGTGCAACCCTGGGCGGTACTCAGTCTTTGCACACCAACGCCTTTGATGAAGCGCTCGGCCTGCCAACTGACTTTTCCGCCCGCATCGCGCGCAATACGCAGATCATCATTCAGGAGGAGTCGGAGATCTGCCGCACCGTCGATCCGCTGGCCGGATCGTATTATGTGGAGTCGCTGACCGATCAGATCGTTAAGCAAGCACGGGCGATCATCGAACAGATCGATGAAGCGGGTGGAATGGCGAAAGCGATAGAAGCGGGTTTACCAAAACGGATGATCGAAGAAGCTTCCGCCCGCGAACAATCACTCATCGACCAGGGCCAGCGCGTTATCGTTGGCGTGAACAAATACAAGCTGGATAAAGAAGACGCCACGTCGGTATTGGAAATCGACAACGTCAAGGTGCGCAACGAGCAGATTGCCTCGCTGCAACACATCCGCGCGACCCGTGACGATATTGCGGTGAAAGCCACGCTGAAAGCTTTGACCCACGCAGCGCGGCACAATGAAAACCTGCTCGCCGCCGCAATAGATGCCGCGCGCGTTCGCGCCACGCTGGGTGAAATCTCTGACGCACTGGAGTCCGCTTTTGACCGTTACCTGGTACCAAGCCAGTGTGTTACCGGAGTGATTGCGCAAAGCTACCACCAGTCTGAAAAATCCGCCGACGAGTTTGACGCCATTGTTGCGCAAACTGAAAAATTTCTCGCCGATAACGGCCGCCGCCCGCGCATTCTGGTCGCTAAGATGGGTCAGGACGGTCACGATCGCGGCGCCAAAGTGATCGCCAGCGCCTATTCCGATCTCGGTTTCGATGTTGACCTCAGCCCGATGTTCTCCACGCCGGAAGAGATCGCTCGCCTGGCGGTAGAAAACGATGTACACGTGGTTGGCGCCTCTTCACTGGCGGCGGGTCATAAAACGTTGATCCCCGAACTGGTGGCGGCGCTCAAAAGCTGGGGGCGCGAGGACATTTGCGTGGTAGCCGGCGGCGTCATCCCACCGCAGGATTACGCCTTCCTGCAAGCGCGCGGTGTCGCCGCTATTTATGGTCCCGGTACGCCGATGCTCGACAGCGTACGCGATGTATTAACCCGCATTGGTCAGCACCATGATTAGCAGCGCCACGCTGGCTGATAGCATCCAGCGTCTACGTCTGGGGGAGCGCGCCACGCTCGCCCAGGCCATGACGCTGGTCGAGAGCCAGCATCCGCGTCATCAGCTACTCAGCACACAGCTGCTGGACGCCATTATACCGTTCACCGGTAACGCCCTGCGTCTGGGCATTACCGGCACGCCGGGCGCGGGGAAAAGCACCTTTCTGGAAGCCTTTGGCATGCTACTGATCCGTAAGGGATTGCGGGTGGCGGTGATCGCTGTCGATCCCAGCAGTCCGGTCAGCGGCGGTAGCATTCTGGGCGATAAAACCCGTATGACGGAACTGGCGCGTGCGGATGCCGCGTTTATTCGACCGGTTCCTTCCAGCGGGCATTTGGGCGGTGCCAGCCAGCGCGCCCGGGAATTAATGCTGCTGTGCGAAGCGGCAGGCTTCGACGTAGTGATCGTCGAAACCGTCGGCGTTGGGCAGTCCGAAACAGAAGTCGCCAGCATGGTTGATTGCTTTCTCTCGCTGCAAATAGCCGGCGGCGGTGACGATCTGCAGGGTATCAAAAAAGGCATCATGGAGATGGCGGATCTGGTCATCATCAACAAGGATGACGGGGACAACCGCGCCAACGTCGCCATCACCCGCCATATGTATGATTCCGCCCTGCACATTCTCCGCCGCAAGTATGACGAGTGGCAGCCGCAGGCTCTGGCCTGCAGCGCGCTGGAAAAACGCGGCATTGAAGAAATCTGGCAGGCCATCATCGATTTTAAAACATGCCTTATAGCCAGCGGGCGGCTGGAAAAAGTCCGCCAGCAGCAGGCGGTGGACTGGTTACAGAAACAGGCCGAAGAAGAGGCGCTGCACCTGTTATTTTCCCGCACTGATTTCGATCGCTATTTCCAGCAAACGCTGCGCTCGGTCAGGAACAATGACCTTTCGCCACGTACCGGCCTGCGACACATCAGCGAATTTATCCAACATCATTACTTTGATTAAAGAGAACATTATGTCCTATCAATACGTCAACGTCGTCATCATCCAGAAAGTCGCGGTCATTGAATTCAACTATGCCCGCAAGCTTAACGCCCTGAGCAAAGTGTTTATTGACGATCTTATGCTGGCGCTGAACGATCTCAATCGTCCAGAAATTCGCTGTATTATTCTGCGCGCACCGAGCGGGGCCAAAGTGTTCTCTGCTGGACATGATATTCATGAACTCCCTACCGGACGTCGCGATCCGCTGTCCTATGACGATCCGCTGCGCCAGATCACCCGCATGATCCAAAAGTACCCGAAACCTATTATCTCGATGGTTGAAGGCAGCGTCTGGGGCGGTGCATTCGAGATGATCATGAGTTCCGATCTCATCATCTCTGCCGAGACCTCGACGTTCTCGATGACGCCGGTCAATCTCGGCGTGCCATATAACCTGGTGGGTATTCACAACCTGACCCGTGATGCGGGTTTTCATATCGTCAAAGAGCTGATTTTCACCGCCCTACCGATTACCGCCCAGCGCGCGCTGGCGGTAGGTATTCTCAACCATGTGGTCGCCGTCGACGAGCTGGAAGATTTTACTCTGCAAATGGCGCATCACATCTCAGAAAAAGCGCCGCTGGCGATTGCCGTGATCAAAGAAGAACTGCGCGTGCTGGGCGAAGCGCACACCATGAATTCCGATGAATTTGAACGCATCCAGGGCATGCGCCGCGCGGTTTACGACAGCAATGACTATCAGGAAGGGATGAATGCGTTTTTAGAAAAACGGAAACCGAATTTCGTCGGCCATTAATCGCGGTCAGCTAAAGGAAAAGCCATGAAACGGATGAGCGCCGAACAGGCGGCAGAAATTATTCAGCATGATGATATGGTGGCGTTCAGCGGCTTTACACCTGCGGGTTCACCAAAGGCGTTGCCCGCAGCGATTGCCCGGCAAGCCAGCGAACTGCATCAGGTAGGGCAGCCTTTTCAGATCCGCCTGCTGACCGGCGCGTCAATTAGCGCTGCCGCAGATGACGCGCTCTCTGAGGCGGATGCCGTTTCCTGGCGCGCGCCTTATCAAACCTCATCTGGCCTGCGTCAGAAAATTAATCAAGGCCAGGTGAGGTTTGTCGATCTCCATCTCAGTGAAGTCGCACAGATGGTTAATTACGGCTTCTTTGGCGAGATTGATGTTGCTGTTATAGAGGCCTCAGCCATTGCACCGGACGGCAGGATCTGGCTGACCAGCGGGATCGGCAATGCGCCAACCTGGCTGCTACGGGCGAAAAAAGTCATTATTGAGCTGAATCATTATCACAATCCACGCGTAGCGGAACTGGCCGACATTGTGATACCAGGCGCGCCGCCGCGTCGTAACAGCGTCCCCATTTTTCATACCATGGATCGCATCGGCAGCCAGTGCGTCCAGATAGACCCGAAAAAAATCGTCGCTCTGGTGGAAACGAACCTGCCCGATGCCGGCAGTGCGTCGGATAAAACCAATCCGCTCTGCCAGCAAATTGCCGATAACGTGGTGAGCTTTCTGCTGGCGGAAATGGCGCACAAACGTATTCCACCTGAGTTTCTTCCCTTGCAAAGCGGCGTCGGCAATATTAATAACGCGGTGATGGCGCGACTGGGCGAGAATCCGGAAATTCCCCCCTTTATGATGTACTCCGAGGTACTGCAGGAGTCGGTCGTAAATCTGCTGGAAACGGGCAAGATTACCGGTGCCAGCGCCTCCAGCCTGACGATTTCTGCCGCCTCACTGCAGAAGATTTATGCCAATATGGATTTCTTCGCCAGCCGCATTGTGCTGCGCCCGCAGGAGATCTCCAATAACCCGGAGATCATCCGCCGGCTGGGGGTGATTGCGCTGAATGTCGGCCTGGAGTTTGATATCTATGGCCATGCCAACTCCACGCACGTTGCAGGGGTAAACCTGATGAACGGCATCGGCGGCAGCGGGGATTTTGAGCGCAACGCCTATCTGTCTATTTTTATGGCCCCGTCGATTGCCAAAGACGGGAAAATCTCGACGATCGTCCCGATGTGCAGCCACGTCGATCACAGCGAACACAGCGTCAAAGTGATCGTTACCGAACAAGGGATTGCCGATCTGCGTGGGTTATCGCCGCTGCAACGAGCGCACACCATCATCGACAACTGCGCGCACCCGCTGTACCGCGACTACCTGCATCGCTATCTGGAACAGGCACCCGGCGGGCATATTCATCACGATCTCAGCCACGCATTTGATCTGCACCGCAACCTGCTCGAAACAGGATCAATGCTGGGTTAATCTGCCGTACCGTCACGATCTTCAGCAATATGCTGGAGCATCGTGGCGGTATAACGATGATTTTTCAGCGAATAGAGAAATTCCTGCATGAACATCGGGCTGCCGGGCGCATCAAAATATTTCAGCGTTGCCGGATTCACCAGCCGCCAGGCAAAATGGGGGATCACCGTCAGAAAATGTCCGCGCTCCACCGCACTCACCTTAGCCATAAAGCTATATGGACGATAGATAATGGTTGGATTGATCCCACTGGGCCGCATGTAGGCATCCAGCATGGCTTCAAAATTAGCGCGGTTCTGGAAGCGCATTTGCAGCCAGGGTAATTCCCGCAGCAGATCCTGAGGCTGCTTTTCTTCGTAACGACGGGACACCAGGAACCCCAGGCGCAGGGGAGGCAGTTCGCTCACCGCCAGATTTTCCAGCTCCTGAACGCGCGAAGAAACATGCTGCGGCGAAATAATAAAATCCAGCTGTCGGTCGAACAGATTATCAATCACCCCATTCTCACTGAATTCAACGGCCTGAGCCGTCACGCCTTCATATTTATCACCAAGGCTAATCAACTGGTCGAAAATGATGGTCGGATAGGTATTGTCGATGCCGATAACGATTTCACGCGAACGACGCGAGGAAGTATGGATTTCGTTATCAATGGCGGACAAACGCTGATAGACGGGAAACAGTTTCTGATACAGCTCCTGCCCGGCTTTGTTGAGACTGATGTTGTTATCTTTACGGGTAAACAGCGTATAGCCGATTTGATCTTCCAGTGCAGCAATGCTTTTGCCAAAGGGCGATGCGGTCATGTGGATTTTTTCTGCTGCTCTGGCGATATTATTGGTTTGCGCCAGCAGAATAAAATTACGCATCTTTTTCGAGATAAAAATATCCATAGTCACCTCATAAAATCACTATGGCATATCCTCATGCAGCCCCAAAAAAGACGCACGACGCGGTCGCATTTTTACAGTTGATCACATAAAAAACCCGGCTGAAAAGCCGGGTCTGAAAAGATTACTGCGTTTTGGCAGGTGTTGTCGCTGGCTGACTTGCCGCAGGCTCTATCTGGAAGACCACATCGACCTGATCGTCAAACTGAATGACCGGCTGCTCGTAGGTTTCCTGCGCCGATGCTGCAGGCGCTGCGTCGGCTTTCATCATCCGTACCATTGGGCTTGGCTGATAATTCGACACGTGGTAGCGCACGCTGTAAACCGGGCCGAGTTTGCTGCTAAAGCCCGCCGCCAGTTGTTCAGCCTGATGAATCGCATCATCAATGGCCGCTTTACGCGCTTTATCTTTGTAGGCATCCGGCTGGGCAACACCCAGCGACACTGAACGAATCTCGTTCAGACCCGCTTTCAGCGCGCCATCCAGCAGCGCGTTGAGTTTGTCCAGTTGACGCAGAGTCACCTCAACGGTGCGCACCGCACGATAGCCTTTGAGTACGCTTTTACCATTCTGGTAATCGTAATCCGGCTGGGTACGCAGGTTTGCAGAGCTGATGTCTTTTTTCGCTATCTGGTTTTGTTCCAGGAAGGAAAGGTATTGCGCGACGCGTTCGTCAGCCTGTTTCTTTGCTGAGGCCGCATCCTTTGCCGCCACGTTGACTTCAATTGCCAGCGTCGCAATATCAGGTGTCGCGTCCACGCTTGCCGTTCCGGAAGTCACGATGTGCGGTCCATTCGGCAATTCATTTGCCTGTACTGTAAGTGCACTGAATCCGACTAATGCCGCCAGGGCCATTATTTTGAACTTCACTGTCGTTCCTCCATGTTTCATTATTTACCCCGAAACTCAGGGCGCATGCAGGCAAGCTTAGCGGATCTCAGCCTGTTGTCCATCAGACAACACTTAGTTGAACAGCGCATCTACGTGCGCAACGCCTTCTTTTGCCAGTTGAAAAGCAATAAACCACATCACGAGTCCCACCAGCGTATTGATGATTCGTTGTGCTTTGGCGGTGCGTAGACGAGGCGCCAGCCAGGCCGCCAGCAGCGCCAGGCCAAAGAACCACAGGAACGATGCGCTAACAGTACCCAGAGCAAACCAGCGCTTCGGCTCGACGTCCAGTTGACCGCCAAGGCTGCCCAGCACCACGAAGGTATCGAGATAGACATGCGGGTTAAGCCACGTCACCGCCAGCATCGTAGCGATAATTTTCCAGCGCCCCTGCTTCATCACCTCGGCACTGGCCAGCTCCAGATTACTGCTCATCGCCGTTTTTAGCGCGCCGAAACCGTACCAGAGTAAGAAAGCCACGCCGCCCCAGGTTACCAGCGCCATCAGCCATGGCGATTGCATCAGCAAGGCGCTGCCGCCAAAGATCCCCGCGCAGATCAGCAGTAAATCGCTGATGGCACAAAGTAAGGCGATCATAATGTGATACTGCCGACGAATACCCTGATTCATCACGAAAGCATTTTGCGGGCCGAGCGGAAGTATCATCGCTGCGCCAAGCGCAAGCCCTTGAAAATAATATGATAACACGTTGAATATCCCGAACTGTTTCTCTTAAGCGCAGACTATAACGCGGGATAATCATTAGCGGAAATTGATAATATTAATCAGGTATAAGAGGAATTAATACCCGGAGAGAAAACGCCGGATGGCGGCTGACGCCTTATCCGGCCTACAGGTTTTGTAGGCCCGGTAAGCGGTAGCGCCACCGGGCGCGCGATTATTCTGCCGCGTTTGCTTTCACGCGCTTGAAATTCACATCCATTTGCGGATACGGGAAGCTGATGCCGTGAGCATCAAACTCACGCTTAATGCGTTCCAGTACGTCCCAGTAGACGCTTTGCAGATCGCTGCTGTTGCTCCAGACGCGCACCACGAAATTAATCGAGGACGCCCCGAGCTCATTCAGGCGCACCGTCATTTCACGGTCTTTCAGGATACGCTCGTCAGACTGAATGATATCGGTGAGGATTTGTTTAACCTGGTCGATATCAGAGTCATACGCCACCCCAATAATAAATTCGTTGCGACGAACCGGTTCACGAGAGAAGTTAATGATATTACCGGCAATGATTTTCCCGTTGGGGATCACCACAATTTTTCCGTCTACGGTACGCATGGTGGTAGAGAAAATCTGCACATTGAGCACGGTACCCGCTACGCCGCCAAGATCGACATATTCGCCTGCGCGGAACGGACGGAACATCACCAGCAGAACGCCTGCGGCGAGGTTAGACAGCGAGCCTTGCAACGCCAGACCGACAGCTAAACCGGCGGCACCGAGCACGGCGATAACAGAGGCTGTCTGCACGCCCACGCGGCCCAGCGCAGCAATCAACGTAAAGGCAATAATACCGTAACGCACCAGCGCAGAGAGAAAATCAGCCACGGTCGCATCAATTTGACGCGCCACCATCACACGGTTAATGGTGTTGGACACAACCCGAGCCACAATCATCCCGATGATGACAATAGCGATAGCCGCAACGATGTTGACGGCATAGCTCAACAGCAGCTCCTGGTTACGCACCAGCCAGGTACCCGCACCGTTTATGCTGTCGACAACATTCAAATCTTCCATTCACTATTCCTTTTTTGCTTACCCAAACGGGAGAAAGAAAGCCGCCCCACCGGGACGGGCAATTTGACAAGGGTAAACAATAAACGCCATTTTTGCCAAATAGATCACATAATTCTCTGTCGACTACCGCGAGAAATGACAATAAAAAAGGCCCGCATTTGCGGGCCTGATGTCATGTTGAACGGCGTAAATTACAGAACGTCAACCGCGTTCAGTTCTTTGAAAGCCTGTTCCAGACGGGTGATCATGGTTGCCTGACCAGCACGCAGCCATACGCGCGGATCGTAGTATTTCTTGTTCGGCTGATCTTCGCCTTTCGGGTTACCCAACTGACCCTGCAGGTAAGCTTCGTTTGCTTTGTAGTAGTTCAGAACACCTTCCCAGGTCGCCCATTGGGTATCGGTATCGATGTTCATTTTCACTACGCCGTAGCTTACGGAGTCTTTGATTTCCTGAGCAGTAGAACCGGAACCGCCGTGGAAGACGAAGTTCAGGCTGTTGTGCGGCAGGTTATGTTTCTTAGAAACATAGTCCTGAGAGTCACGCAGGATAGTCGGGGTCAGAACCACGTTACCTGGTTTGTACACGCCGTGTACGTTACCGAAGGATGCCGCGATAGTGAAACGCGGGCTGATTTTGCTCAGCTCGGTGAACGCGTAATCAACGTCTTCTGGCTGGGTGTACAGTGCAGAAGCGTCCATGTGGCTGTTGTCCACGCCGTCTTCTTCACCACCGGTGCAACCCAGTTCGATTTCCAGAGTCATGTCCATTTTGGACATGCGCGCCAGGTATTTGGAGCAGATTTCGATGTTCTCTTCCAGAGACTCTTCAGACAGGTCGATCATGTGAGAAGAGAACAGCGGTTTGCCGGTTGCTGCGAAGTGTTTTTCACCCGCGTCCAACAGACCGTCGATCCACGGCAGCAGTTTCTTCGCGCAGTGGTCAGTGTGCAGGATAACCGGAACACCGTAGTGTTCAGCCATCTGGTGAACGTGATGCGCACCAGAGATAGCACCGAGGATTGCCGCGCCCTGAGGAACGTCAGACTTCACGCCTTTACCCGCGATGAATGCAGCGCCACCGTTGGAGAACTGAACGATTACCGGTGCTTTAACTTTTGCAGCGGTTTCCAGAACGGCGTTGATGGAGTCGGTACCGACGCAGTTAACAGCTGGCAGTGCAAAGTTGTTTTCTTTTGCTACCTGGAAAACTTTCTGTACGTCGTCGCCAGTGATGACGCCCGGTTTTACGAAATCAAAAATTTTAGACATGTTACGTAGTCCTGTATCTGTATCTTCGACCGTTGAAGAAGGTTCGCGAGCGTTTAAGCGCGCTGAAAAACAGGCGGGTCACCCCGCCTGAACTGAATTACTTCTTAGCACGCTCTTCGAGCATGGCTACTGCTGGCAGAACTTTGCCTTCCACGAACTCGAGGAATGCGCCGCCACCAGTGGAGATGTAGGAGATTTTGTCAGCGATGCCGAACAGGTCGATAGCCGCCAGGGTGTCGCCGCCGCCAGCGATAGAGAATGCTTCGCTGTCGGCAATGGCGTTAGCCACGATTTCAGTCCCTTTGCGGAAGTTCGGGAATTCAAACACGCCAACCGGGCCGTTCCACAGAATGGTTTTTGCATTCTTCAGGATTTCAGCCAGCTGCTGTGCAGATGCGTCACCGATATCCAGGATCTGCTCGTCTTCTTTCACGTCGTTAACAGATTTCAGCGTTGCAGGCGCAGTTTCAGAGAACTCAGTTGCTACGCGAACGTCAGCCGGTACCGGGATGTCGCAGAGAGTCAGCAGGCGCTTAGCTTCATCAACCAGGTCTGCTTCGTACAGGGATTTACCCACGTTGTGGCCTTGCGCGGCAACGAAGGTGTTGGCGATACCACCGCCGACGATCAGCTGGTCAGCAATTTTAGACAGAGAGTCCAGAACGGTCAGTTTGGTAGAAACTTTAGAACCACCAACGATAGCAACCATCGGACGAGCCGGTTCTTTCAGAGCTTTACCCAGTGCGTCCAGCTCAGCGGCCAGCAGCGGACCCGCGCAAGCAACGTCAGCGAATTTCGCGATACCGTGAGTAGAAGCCTGCGCACGGTGAGCCGTACCGAAAGCATCCATGACGAATACATCGCACAGTGCAGCGTATTTTTTAGACAGTGCTTCGTCGTCTTTCTTCTCGCCTTTGTTAAAGCGAACGTTTTCCAGAACCACCAGTTCACCGGCTGCAACGTCAACGCCGTCGAGGTAATCTTTTACCAGACGAACCGGGTTAGACAGTTTGTCTTTCAGGTAGTTAACAACCGGCAGCAGAGAGAATTCTTCGTTGTACTCGCCTTCGGTAGGACGACCCAGGTGGGAAGTTACCATCACTTTTGCACCCTGTTTCAGGGCCAGTTCGATGGTCGGCAGAGACGCACGGATACGCGCATCGCTGGTTACTTTCCCTTCTTTAACTGGTACGTTCAGATCCGCACGGATAAAAACACGTTTACCAGCAAGATCCAGATCGGTCATCTTAATTACAGACATGGTGAATCCTCTCGTTGATTCTTAAAGTTTTGCAAGCGCTCACGCGCCTTACCTGAAACCAATAGCAGCCATCGCTAACGTTGTGTCGAGCATGCGGTTAGCAAAGCCCCATTCATTATCGCACCAGACCAATGTTTTGATCAGGTGAGCACCACTTACGCGCGTTTGCGTACCATCAACGATGGCGCTGTGCGGGTCGTGGTTAAAATCTACAGAGACCAACGGTAATTCCGTATAGTCAACTATACCATGAAATGCACCTTGTGCTGCTTTTTGCAGCAACTGGTTGACTTCACTCGCTTTTACTGGTTTTTTCACCGTCACGCTTAAGTCGATCGCCGTCACATTTATGGTCGGTACACGCACCGCAATCGCTTCAAAACGATCGTTAAATTGTGGAAAAATTCGTGTGATCCCCGCCGCCAGTTTGGTATCAACGGGAATAATCGACTGACTGGCTGCTCGCGTACGACGCAGGTCGGGATGATAGGCATCAATAACCTGTTGATCGTGCATCGCGGAGTGGATCGTCGTAACGGTGCCGGACTCGATGCCGTAAGCATCATCCAACAATTTAATAACGGGAATAATGCAATTCGTGGTGCAGGAGGCGTTGGAAACGATCCGGTCTTCAGCGCGCAGCTGATCCTGATTAACGCCAAACACAACGGTTGCGTCGATGTCGTGACTACCAGGATGTGAAAAGAGCACTTTTTTTGCACCTGCGGCAATATGCGCTTCGCCGTGTTCGCGGCTACCGAAGACCCCCGTACAGTCCAGCACGACGTCAACACCCAGTTCGCGCCACGGAAGCGCATCGAGTGTTCGCTCATGCAGAATGCGAATCGCGTCGTCGCCAACAATGAGCTGGTCGCGTTCCTGGCGAACATCCCAGGCAAAACGTCCATGGCTGGTGTCATATTTCAACAAATGCGCCATGCCTTCAGCACTCGCCAATTCGTTGATGGCCACCACGGTGATTTCCGCCCGACGCCCGGATTCATACAAAGCACGAACCACGTTGCGCCCGATGCGACCGAAACCATTAATCGCTACGCGTACGGTCATAGGTCTCCTGCAAGGATTTCTCAGAAACGATGTGGCTGACAGAGTAATGCAGCAAATCGCTCAGGGAAACCTTACCTGTCGCAAACTGCGACTGTTTGATTAATTGTCGAACATTTAATCGACTGAAACGCTTCAGCTAGAATAAGCGAAACAAGGAATAAAAGGAATGATTGTCCAGCAACAGAACACCGTTATCTGACTTACATCACATTTTAACGCTCTGCCCCGCTAAATTTATTCCATATTCCTGAATTGCGAATAAGCGTAGCAAGATTATTTCGTTGCCGTGTCACAAATCCTGATTTATATCAGAAAGCACCCTAGCCAGCGTCTATATTATCAGCGTTACGTCCGAGTCTCGGAGTCCCTCAACCTATGGTCACATACTCTCCTCACGCCTCTGCAGCTCGCTTTCATGCGCTGCGTTTACTCCCTGGCCAGGAAGTCTTTTCCCGACTGCACGATTTTATCCAACAGCATCAATTACATGCCGCCTGGATTGCCGGTTGTACCGGAAGTTTAACCCACGTTGCCTTACGCTTCGCGGGTCAGGAAGAAACCACATTGCTCACCGGCACCTGGGAAATTATCTCCCTGAACGGCACGCTGGAACTGACCGGCGAGCACCTGCATCTTGCGGTTTCTGACCCACAGGGCGCGATGTTGGGAGGCCACATGATGCCAGGCTGTACCGTGCGCACCACGCTGGAACTGGTGATTGGCGAACTCACAGAGCTGGCGTTTAGCCGCCAACCTTGTGTCGTTTCCGGCTATGACGAACTGGTTATCACATCCCGTTAACGCTTCACTTTAAAGAGGTTTTCTATGGCGCGTCGCCAATTTTCCAGCCAGTCACTGGTACTGATTGTTATTGCCATTGCCATCAATATGGTCGGTGGACAGCTCATCAGCATGGTGAAACTGCCTATTTTTCTCGACTCCATCGGCACCATTATCAGCGCGGTGCTATTAGGCCCGATTGTGGGAATGTTAACGGGATTACTCACCAACCTGCTGTGGGGGTTACTCACCGATCCGATCGCTGCCGCCTTCGCGCCGGTAGCCATGGTTATCGGGCTGGTCGCAGGATGGCTGGCACGAGCAGGATGGTTTCGTACCTTACCGAAAGTGGTGTTCAGCGGCGTGATCATTACCCTGGCCGTCACTGTCGTTGCCGTGCCTATCCGCACCACCTTGTTTGGCGGCGTGACCGGCAGCGGCGCTGATTTATTTGTTGCCTGGATGCACTCGGTTGGCGAGGGTCTGGTTGAGTCGGTGGCTGTCACGGTGATTGGCGCCAATCTGGTAGATAAAATTCTCACCGCCGTGATTGTTTGGGTACTGTTGCGCCAGCTTCCATTGCGCACCACACGTCATTTTCCAACGATGTCTGCTGTGCGCTAAATGCACCCGTTTACCTCGTTAACCCTGTGGGCGCTGGCCGCATGTTCCACATTGCTGCTACCCGCGGGAATACCGCTTACCGTTTACAGCACGGTCGTGTTCCTGTTCTTACTCTGTATGCCAGCCACGCGTCCCCGGGCGAAATATGTCGTCTGGTTGATGGTGCCCCTGGGCGTTGGATTGTGGCTGGTCCACGGTGGCTGGTTGACCGAATGGATAAGCGGACAACCGCGCACGCCACAACGGTGGGCCGATGCCATCACGCTGTGGCTGCGGATCCTGGCAATTGTGTCAACGTCACAGCTGTGGATGCAGTACGTGCCGGTATCGCGGTTTATTCGCGCCCTGTTTGCCTCCCGCCTGCCACCCGGCGTTGCCTACCTGTTTGCAGGCCCGCTGCTGGTTGTTGAGCAACTCAAACGCCAGTTGGCGATTATTCACGAAGCCCAGCGCGCGCGCGGCGTGCCGTTGGACGAGCACTGGTATCAACGGCTGCGCGCCACGCCGGCGCTGATCGTGCCACTCACGCATAATGCGCTTAACGATCTGGTGGTTCGCGGGGCGGCACTGGACATGCGGGCCTTTCGTTTGCATCGCAGACGCACAACGTTATGGGCACCGGAGGACAGCACCTTACAACGCATTGCCCGCTACACGATGGTACTCGCCATGCTGGTCGAAACAGGAGTGTGGATATGGTTACGCTAGAGCAGTTTCGCTATCTCCCGACGCACGCCACGCGCCCACCAGCCTGCTTTGACTTCCACTATGCAGAACCCGGAATGGTGGCAATTTTCGGTGATAACGGCAGCGGAAAAAGTACGCTGGCACAGCTGATGGCAGGCTGGTACCCCGATTTTCTTCCCGGAGAGATTGAAGGGAAAGGAAAGTTGCTGGGAAATCCTGTCGGACAACTGTCACTCGTCGAGCAGTCGTGTACCATCCAACTGGTGCAGCAATCGCCTTATCTGCAGCTTTCTGGCTGCACATTCAGCGTGGAGGAAGAAGTGGCATTCGGCCCGGAGAACCTCTGCCTGCAGGAGGCTGAAATTATGCGTCGAATTGACGCGGCACTCACACTGACGGAATGCCAGTCGTTGCGCCATCGCCATCCAGGAACGCTTTCCGGCGGAGAAACACAGCGGGTGGTCATTGCCAGCGCGCTAGCCATGCAACCCAGAATATTGATTCTGGATGAAGCATTCAGTCGTCTGACGGCGCAGGCCACCAGTATGTTGCTGGATCGGTTGCATCAATGGGCGCAGGAACAACAGGCGTTGATTGTGCTTTTCGAACGCGACCACCCCCCTTTTATCAGCCATTGTCAGCAGGCATGGCAACTACGTGACGGAGCGCTATCCCCACAATGCTAACGCTTAACAAGGTGACGTATCGCTGGCCGAATGCCTCTTATAACTGCCTGCACAACATCTCGCTTAATCTTAACGCCGGTGAATGGCTGGCGCTGACGGGCGATAATGGCGCGGGAAAATCCACGCTGCTGCGCATCATGGCGGGCCTTCTGCCCCCCTCATCTGGCACGATAACCTTGAGTGACAGGTCGATTGCGCAACTGAAAAACCGCGAAAGAGCTAAGATGCTCGGCGTATTGTTTCAGGAAGCCGAAAACCAAATTTTTCACAGCAAGGTCATAGAGGAAGTCGCCTTTGGATTGCGACTGCAAAAGCGCCCCGCCGCGGAGATTGCGCAACGCACTGCAGCAGCCCTGCAGTTATGTCAGTTAGCGGACGTCGCCGACGCTCATCCGCTGGATCTGCACACCGCGCAACGACGTATGGTCGCCGTCGCCAGCCTTGAAGCCATGGCACCGGCCCTTCTCCTGCTTGATGAACCGAGCCGGGATTTTGACGCACACTGGCTGGCGATATTTGAGAACTGGCTCGCGGTGTGCCGCGCACGAGGCTCTAGCGTGGTCGCGATCAGCCATGACGTTGCATTTACGCAGCGCCATTTTTCTCGCGTAGTGCGCCTTGAAACGGGTCAGCTACGCCAAGAAAAAATCTGACGCACAAAAAAAACGGGCCGCCTGAGCGACCCGTTATACCGTTGTAATCGTAATTACAGCAGTTCTTTGGCTTTCGCAACCACGTTGTCTACGGTGAAGCCAAACTCTTCAAACAGCAGCTCAGCCGGAGCAGACTCTCCAAAGGTGGTCATACCGATGATAGCGCCGTTCAGGCCCACGTATTTGAACCAGTAGTCCGCGATACCCGCTTCAATTGCCACGCGAGCAGAGACAGCTTTCGGCAGCACGGATTCGCGATAAGCGGCATCCTGCTTGTCGAATGCATCGGTAGACGGCATGGAGACCACGCGCGCTTTAACGCCTTCCGCCGTCAGTTTGTCCCATGCAGCCACCGCCAGTTCAACTTCAGAACCGGTAGCAATGAAGATCAGCTCAGGCTGGCCGGCGCAATCTTTCAGCACATAACCACCGCGTGCGATGTTTGCCAGCTGCTCTTCAGTACGTTCCTGCTGTGCCAGGTTCTGACGGGAGAGGATCAGCGCGGTCGGACCGTCCTGACGCTCAACGCCGTATTTCCACGCTACCGCAGATTCAACCTGGTCACATGGACGCCATGTGCTCATGTTCGGGGTCACGCGCAGAGAAGCAACCTGCTCTACCGGCTGGTGAGTCGGGCCATCTTCGCCCAAACCGATGGAATCGTGGGTATAGACCATCACTTGACGCTGTTTCATGAGTGCCGCCATACGCACCGCATTACGGGCATATTCAACGAACATCAGGAAGGTAGAGGTGTACGGCAGGAAACCACCGTGCAGCGCGATACCGTTAGCGATAGCGGTCATACCAAATTCACGAACACCGTAATGGATGTAGTTACCAGCAGCGTCTTCGTTAATGGCTTTAGAACCAGACCAGATAGTCAGGTTAGATGGGGCGAGGTCAGCGGAACCACCGAGGAATTCTGGCAGTAAAGGACCAAACGCTTCAATAGCGTTCTGGGATGCTTTACGGCTGGCGATTTTGGACGGATTAGCCTGCAGTTTAGCAATGAACTCATTCGCTTTCGCATCGAAGTCAGATGGCATTTCACCTTTCATACGACGGGTGAATTCAGCGGCTTCCTGCGGGAAGGCTTTCGCATAAGCAGCGAATTTCTCGTTCCACGCCGCTTCTTTAACCTGACCTGCTTCTTTCGCATCCCACTGTGCGTAGATTTCAGACGGGATTTCAAACGGCGCGTATTTCCAGCCCAGCTGCTCGCGGGTCAGTGCAATTTCTGCGTCGCCCAGCGGTGCACCGTGAGAGTCGTGGGTGCCAGCTTTGTTCGGGGAACCGAAACCGATGATGGTTTTGCACATCAGCAGGGACGGTTTGTCGGTCACTGCGCGGGCTTCTTCTACTGCGCGCTTAATCGCATCAGCATCATGGCCATCAACGCCACGCACCACGTGCCAGCCGTAAGCTTCGAAACGCTTCGCGGTGTCATCAGTGAACCAGCCTTCAACGTGACCATCGATAGAAATACCGTTGTCATCGTAGAACGCAATCAGTTTGCCCAGCTTCAGCGTACCAGCCAGAGAACATACCTCGTGAGAGATACCTTCCATCATGCAGCCGTCGCCCATGAAGGCGTAGGTGAAGTGGTCAACAATGTCGTGACCTGGACGGTTAAACTGCGCCGCCAGCGTTTTTTCAGCGATAGCCATACCCACCGCGTTAGCGATGCCCTGACCCAGCGGACCGGTAGTCGTTTCCACACCCGCGGTATAACCCACTTCCGGGTGACCCGGCGTTTTGGAGTGCAGCTGACGGAAGTTCTGCAGCTCAGACATCGGCAGGTCGTAGCCGGAGAGGTGCAGCAAACTATAAATCAGCATTGAGCCGTGACCGTTTGACAACACGAAGCGGTCACGGTCAGCCCAGGACGGGTTATTTGGGTTGTGGTTCAGGAAATCACGCCACAGGACTTCGGCAATGTCAGCCATACCCATCGGGGCACCCGGATGACCGGATTTGGCTTTCTGTACTGCGTCCATGCTCAGCGCACGAATAGCATTGGCAAGCTCTTTACGTGAGGACATTTTGACTCCAGATCGGATAATGAAGGCTGTGCCCGGAACGACTTGACGACAGAGCGTTTTGGGCTACGCCGGAAAAAAGTGCCAACAATGTAACCCAAGCCGCGTGCCATGTACATGGAGCATCCTTTTACCGCTTCAGAAATCTCTGGATCCTGCACGCATGTTGCGCAATCTTCTCGCCCGCTTGTTGTTCTTTTCTTTATACTTAGGTTGAGCGTCGCATTACCTGCAAACGACGCATTTTTTAGAATAATCCTGACTTCGTGCGGAAGAGAAAAAATGAAAATTCGCGCTTTACTGCTTGCTATGAGCATGGCAACGGCATTGACCGGCTGCCAGAATATGGACTCCAACGGACTACTTTCATCTGGCGCAGGTGCTTTCCAGGCCTACAGTCTGAGCGATGCTCAGGTCATCGCGCTGAGCAACCAAGCCTGCCAGGATATGGACAGCAAAGCGACCATTGCTCCTGCCAGCAGTGAATATACCAAACGACTGAGCAAAATCGCCGCTGCGCTAGGCGATAACATCAACGGACAGCCGGTGAATTACAAAGTCTATGTGGCGAAAGACGTCAACGCGTTTGCGATGGCAAATGGCTGCATCCGCGTGTACAGCGGCCTGATGGATATGATGACCGATAACGAAGTTGAGGCGGTTATTGGTCACGAAATGGGCCACGTTGCGCTGGGTCACGTGAAGAAAGGAATGCAAGTTGCGCTGGGAACCAACGCCGTGCGTGCCGCAGCGGCCTCTGCGGGCGGCATCGTCGGCAGCTTGTCGCAGTCTCAGCTTGGCGATCTGGGAGAAAAACTGGTGAACTCGCAGTTCTCCCAACGTCAGGAATCCGAAGCGGATGATTACTCGTATGATTTGTTGCGCAAACGCGGTATTAATCCGGCAGGCTTAGCCACCAGCTTTGAGAAACTGGCAAAACTGGAAGCCGGTCGTCAAAGCTCAATGTTTGACGACCATCCAGCCTCCGCCGAACGTGCGCAACATATTCGCGACCGCATGAGCGCAGACGGAATTAAGTAATCTTCAAACAGTGCCGGATGGCTGCGTAAACGCCTATCCGGCCTACAGATTCAACAACAATGTAGGCCGGATTAGCGTCAGCGACATCCGGCAAAATTGTCCGAAATCCGTTATTCGCCTTTCTTCGCCGCCTGGATATACAACATCTCCAGTGCCAGCGTTGCTGCTGCCAGCGCGGTGATCTCAGACTGATCGTAGGCCGGGGCCACTTCGACTACATCCATCCCGACAATGTTCAGATCCTTCAGGCCACGCACCAGTTTGATCGCACGATCCGACGTCAGACCGCCGATCACTGGCGTACCCGTACCCGGAGCAAACGCCGGATCCAGGCAGTCGATATCAAAGGTCAGGTAAACCGGCATGTCACCGACAATCTGCTTCACCTGCGCAATGATGTCATCCACGCTGCGATCGTTCACCTGGCAGGCATCCAGTACGGTAAAGCCGTTGTCTTTGTCAAACTCGGTCCGAATACCGATCTGCACGGAATGGTTCGGATCGATCAGGCCTTCGTTCGGCGCGGTATAGAACATGGTGCCGTGGTCAAATTCACAGCCGTTAGCATAGGTGTCGGTGTGGGCATCAAAGTGCACCAGCGCCATTTTACCAAAGTGCTTAGCGTGCGCGCGCAGCAGCGGCAGCGTGACGAAGTGGTCACCGCCGAAGGAGAGCATGCGCTTGCCGGCAGAAAGCAGCTTTTCAGCATGCGCCTGCAATTTTTCACTCATTTCACGCGCATCGCCAAACGCATACACCAGATCGCCGCAGTCCACGACGTTCAGGCGTTCACGCATGTCAAAATTCCACGGGAAGCGGTTGTGCTCCCAGGCCAGATTGGTCGACACCTGACGGATCGCTGCCGGACCATGACGCCCACCCGCACGACCAGACGTCGCCATATCAAACGGTACGCCGGTAATAACCCAGTCGGCATCGCTGTCGTAGGGCTGGAAATTCATCGGCAGACGTAAAAAACCAAAGGCGTTAGAAACCAGGGAGTTGTCGTATTGATGACCTAAGGTGCTCATGTACTGACCTCTTATAAAATCGGTTAAAAAAAATCCCCTCCGCGTCGTTAAGCCCGACGAGGAAGGGATTGATTTACGTGACTACGTGTATGGGCGAATTATCGCCGCTAATTTGTCCAGGTTCAAGCGACCCAGAACAACCTTACTCGTCTTCGAGATAGGTGTAACCGTACAATCCAGCCTCGAACTCTTCGAGGAACTGCTGTTGCAGCGCATCGTCCAGATCGGTCTGTTTAACCTGATCGCGGAAGTGGGTCAGCAACGTTTTTGGATCCAGCTGCACGTACTGCAACATGTCCGCGACGGTATCCCCTTCATCAGACAGCTCAACTTCAACGCTACCATCCGGGAAGACAAATACGTCGACCGCTTCGGTATCGCCGAACAGGTTGTGCATGTTGCCAAGGATTTCCTGGTACGCGCCAACCATAAAGAAGCCCAGCATCGGCGGGTTCTCAGGATCGTACTCCGGCATCGGCATGGTGGTAGCAATACCATCGCCGTCAACATAATGGTCAATAGCACCGTCAGAGTCGCAGGTAATATCCAGCAGCACCGCACGGCGCTCAGGGACCTGGTTCAGTCCTTCCAGCGGCATGACCGGGAACAGCTGATCGATCCCCCACGCATCCGGCATCGACTGGAACAGTGAGAAGTTGACGTAAATCTTATCCGCCATACGCTCCTGCAGTTCGTCGATGATCGGACGGTGCGCGCGGTTGCTCGGGTCGAGCTGTTTCTGCACGTCATGGCACATGTTCAGATACAGCTGCTCTGCCCACGCGCGCTCCTGCAGGCTGAAGGTTCCGGATGAATAGCCAATGTGAACATCGTGCAAATCCATCTGACTGTCGTGCAGCCATTCACGCAGCGAACGGCGGGTGCCCGGTTCGTGCATCTCCTGCCAGGTTTCCCACATGCTTTGCAGGGCACGCGGCGCATCGTCAGCCGGAGGCGTAGCTTCGGTGTGTTCGCTACGCTCAACGCCGATGATGTTAGACACCAGCACGGTATGGTGCGCGGTTACCGCACGGCCGGACTCGGTAATTACCGTCGGATGCGGCAGGCCGTGTTCTTCACAGGCATCGCCAATCGCCCAGATAATATTGTTGGCGTATTCGTTCAGACCGTAGTTGACCGAACAGTCAGACTGCGAGCGTGTCCCTTCATAGTCCACGCCGAGGCCACCACCCACATCGAAGCACTGGATGTTTACGCCCAGTTTGTGCAGCTCAACGTAGAAACGCGCAGATTCACGTACGCCGGTGGCGATATCGCGAATGTTCGCCATCTGTGAACCGAGATGGAAGTGCAGCAATTGAATGCTGTCCAGACGACCGCGTTCGCGCAGAATTTCCACCAGTTGCAGTACCTGGTTCGCCGCCAGGCCGAACTTGGATTTTTCACCACCGGAGGACTGCCATTTACCAGAACCTTGCGAGGCCAGACGCGCACGCACGCCCAGACGCGGGACCACATTCAGCCGTTCGGCTTCATCCAGCACGATCGCGATTTCAGACATCTTCTCAATGACCAGATAGACCTTGTGGCCCATCTTCTCGCCAATCAGCGCCAGACGAATGTATTCGCGGTCTTTGTAACCATTACAGACAATCACGCTGCGGGTCATGCCCGCATGCGCCAAAACCGCCATCAGTTCGGCCTTAGAACCGGCTTCCAGTCCCAGCGGCTCACCGGAGTGAATCAGCGATTCAATCACACGACGGTGCTGATTAACCTTGATCGGATAAACGAGGAAATAATCACCCTTGTAGCCGTAAGATTCGCGGGCGCGTTTGAATGCGGCGTTAATCGAACGCAGACGGTGTTGCAGGATCTGTGGGAAACAGAACAGCGCAGGCAGACGTTGCCCCTGCGCTTCGCGAGCTTTTACCAGCTCGGCAAGATCAACACGTGCTTCCGGGACGTCAGGGTCCGGACACACGCTAATGTGACCGAGTTCGTTGACGTCGTAGTAGTTATTACCCCACCAGGCAATATTGTAGGTACGCAGCATCTTGCTGGCTTCCTGGGAACTCATTGCAACCTCCTGCATGGAGCGTAGTACACCCTGTCCGCCTGCTGACGAAGGCGAACCCATAGAAATGTCGTCAGACATAGCGAACCTCAAATTTTATTAACAAGTGTAAAACAGTTGACTACTATCGCAATCCGAAGAAGCGATAACAACCCATAAACAGGCAGATTTTCCAGCAGATAGTGCTGACGCTCCGACTGTGCGACCGGTTTCTTTATCATTTCATTGTAAACACGTTACCGAACGTAATACTGACAGTTCGGCGAAACCACGAGAAAACTCTTGTTTACCAAGAGCGCCCTTGTTCAGTCCTTAGTGACCGTTACCGGCTCTTGAGTCCTGAGATACGCCGGGATGGGTATACACTTCATCCTTCATGCAGCCTCGACGCAGCATGAATGATTTTATGTATATAACATCGACAGGTATGCAAAGCAGAGATGCAGATTGCGGGGGACATATGCACACCTGAACGGTGTGGCAGATTCAGCAGAATACAACGGTTCATTATCTCGTATCACCTCCACGGTCGCTCCAGACGGAACGAACCCACAAGCCAAAGCTAAAGTGTTAACCCGGCTGGAAGTGGCGACACGATGAAAACGTCGTGTGCTTTTTGTATAAGCCGCGCGCCGCGTTTTATACCGATAAGAGTACGAAAAAGCAAAAGATAAATGCGCGCATTGCCAGCACCGTCAGGAAAAATTTCCAGTTACATTTTCGGTACAATGCGACCGTAGTCAAAAAAAGCTGGAAATCGGGCGAAGAACTGTCCTAAAATAGCCGTCCAGATGTTAATCCATCTATACCGATTAACACTCAGACTGCCAGTGTCCGAAATCTGCAGACTCATGGTAGAATCTTCTACACATGGCTATTCCACTCGACAGTTTGAGCTAACCAAATTCTCCTTAGGTGAAATTAAATATGGCAAAACACCTTTTTACGTCCGAGTCCGTATCAGAAGGGCATCCTGACAAAATCGCTGACCAAATCTCTGATGCCGTGCTGGATGCAATCCTCGAACAGGATCCGAAAGCACGCGTCGCCTGCGAAACCTATGTCAAAACCGGTATGGTTTTAGTTGGCGGTGAAATCACCACCAGCGCATGGGTCGACATCGAAGAGATCACGCGTAATACGGTTCGCGAAATTGGCTATGTGCATTCCGACATGGGCTTTGACGCTAACTCTTGCGCAGTACTGAGCGCTATCGGTAAACAGTCCCCGGATATCAACCAGGGCGTTGACCGGGCCGATCCGCTGGAACAGGGCGCGGGCGATCAGGGTCTGATGTTTGGTTATGCCACCAACGAAACCGACGTGTTGATGCCGGCACCAATCACTTACGCTCACCGTCTGGTACAACGTCAGGCTGAAGTGCGTAAAAACGGCACCCTGTCGTGGCTGCGCCCAGATGCGAAAAGCCAGGTCACCTTCCAGTATGACGATGGCAAAATTGTCGGTATTGATGCGGTGGTTCTGTCTACTCAGCACTCTCAAGATGTTGACCAGAAAACACTGCAAGAAGCAGTGATGGAAGAGATCATCAAGCCGGTACTGCCGACCGAGTGGTTGAGCGCATCGACCAAATTCTTCATCAACCCAACCGGCCGTTTCGTTATCGGTGGCCCAATGGGTGACTGCGGTCTGACCGGTCGTAAGATTATCGTTGATACCTACGGCGGCATGGCGCGTCACGGTGGCGGCGCATTCTCAGGTAAAGATCCGTCTAAAGTTGACCGTTCTGCAGCCTACGCAGCCCGCTATGTTGCGAAAAATATCGTGGCTGCCGGTCTGGCTGACCGCTGTGAGATTCAGGTTTCCTACGCTATTGGCGTGGCAGAACCTACCTCTATCATGGTCGAAACCTTCGGTACCGAGAAAGTGCCAACTGAACAGCTGACCCTGCTGGTGCGTGAGTTCTTCGACCTGCGTCCATACGGCCTGATCCAGATGCTGGATCTGCTGCACCCGATCTATAAAGAAACCGCAGCCTACGGCCACTTTGGTCGCGAACATTTCCCATGGGAAAAAACCGACAAAGCGCAACAGCTGCGCGAAGCTGCCGGACTGAAGTAATTTACTGAATACCCCCGCTTACCAGGACCAGCCTTAAGGCTGGTCTTTTTTTTAGCTGTACCTTAACATCCCTCTCCTCCCTGACTTTCAATGCAAATGAAAGCGATTACATCCAGTCATTATCATAATGAATTGATTTTACATCCCTTAATTTCTGCATTTTCATTATTGTTACATTACTTTTCAGTATCGTCTTAATTCCAGGCAATCACTCATTTTTCATTTTTATGAAATTGCATATTTTTCAAATAATTAACTTATAACAGCCGTGAATGCCAGTGTAAGCGATTACACTAATGTGATATTAATCTCATTTTTTCACCCCGTACTCACCTACCCTTAACATCAACAAAAATAAGTTACCCAACCTGGAGGGCATCATGCCTGGGAATAAAAAACAGGGGCGTTCCAACAAAGCCATGACATTTTTTGTCTGCTTTCTTGCCGCCCTGGCAGGATTACTTTTTGGCCTGGATATCGGCGTGATTGCCGGTGCATTACCGTTCATCACCGACGAGTTTCAAATTACCCCGCACACTCAGGAATGGGTGGTCAGCTCCATGATGTTTGGCGCAGCTGTAGGTGCTGTCGGCAGCGGCTGGCTCTCCTTCAAGCTTGGACGTAAAAAAAGCCTGATGATCGGCGCGATCCTGTTTGTCGCCGGCTCGCTGTTCTCCGCCGCGGCGCCTAACGTAGAAGTACTGCTTCTCTCCCGTATCCTGCTGGGTCTGGCCGTGGGCGTTGCGTCTTACACTGCGCCACTGTATCTATCTGAAATTGCACCGGAAAAAATTCGTGGCAGTATGATTTCCATGTATCAGCTGATGATTACCATCGGGATCCTCGGGGCCTATCTATCCGATACCGCCTTTAGCTATAGCGGTGCATGGCGCTGGATGCTGGGCGTGATCATCATTCCTGCCCTGCTGCTGCTGGTTGGCGTGTTCTTCCTACCGGACAGCCCGCGCTGGTTCGCCGCTAAACGTCGCTTCGTCGATGCCGAACGCGTGCTGTTGCGTCTGCGTGATACCAGTGCAGAAGCGAAACGCGAGCTGGATGAAATTCGTGAAAGCCTGCAGGTAAAACAGAGTGGCTGGGCGCTGTTTAAAGAAAACAGCAACTTCCGCCGCGCGGTATTCCTTGGCGTACTGTTACAGGTGATGCAGCAGTTCACCGGGATGAACGTCATCATGTACTACGCACCAAAAATCTTTGAACTGGCGGGTTATACCAACACCACTGAGCAGATGTGGGGCACCGTTATCGTGGGTTTGACCAACGTGCTGGCGACCTTTATCGCCATTGGCCTGGTTGACCGCTGGGGCCGTAAACCGACGCTGATCCTCGGCTTTATCGTGATGGCTATCGGTATGGGCGTGCTGGGCACAATGATGCACATTGGTATCCACTCCGCTGCCGCCCAGTACTTTGCCGTACTGATGCTGCTGATGTTTATCGTTGGCTTCGCGATGAGTGCCGGTCCGCTGATTTGGGTACTGTGCTCTGAAATCCAGCCGCTGAAAGGCCGCGATTTCGGTATCACCTGCTCTACCGCAACCAACTGGATTGCCAACATGATCGTCGGCGCAACCTTCCTGACGATGCTGAACTCGCTGGGCAGCGCCAACACCTTCTGGGTCTACGGCGGCCTGAACGTCCTGTTCATCTTCCTGACCCTGTGGCTGATTCCGGAAACCAAAAACGTCTCCCTGGAACACATTGAACGTAACCTGATGAAAGGCCGTAAACTGCGCGAAATTGGCGCACACGACTAATCACCTGCGGCTTCCTCCCCTCGCGGGGGGAAGCCTGCCTCTTGCAGTCCTTTTCCTGTCGCACTATCCTCTGGCGTTATGAAAACCTCTCGTCTCCCCATCGCCATCCAGCAAGCCGTTATGCGCAGCCTGCGGGAAAAACTTGCCCTCGCCAATCTCAAGCTCGAACGCAATTATCCGGAACCTAAGCTTGTGTACCAACAGCGCGGCACTGCTGCGGGTACAGCGTGGCTGCAAAGCAATGAAATTCGCCTCAACCCGGTGCTGCTGATGGAAAACATCGAGGCGTTTATCAACGAGGTCGTACCGCATGAACTGGCACATTTGCTGGTGTGGAAGCACTTTGGCCGCGTACCGCCTCACGGAAAAGAGTGGAAATGGATGATGGAAAGCGTGCTGGGCGTTCCGGCCCGGCGTACGCATCAGTTCGAACTGCAATCCGTGCAGCGCAATACCTTTACTTACCGCTGCAAGTGCCAGGAGCATCAGTTGACCGTCCGCCGACATAACCGCATTGTGCGTGGTGAGGCCACCTACCGCTGCGTCCACTGTGGCGAACCGTTGATTCCCGGGCCGCAGGAAAACCCGGCGAAGGCCTGACATCCTCGTTCATCAATCCAAAAAAGATAATGAACTCAACGTTTCCTGCAATAAGAGCCTTTCCTCCCCCTTCAGCGTTTACAGCGGAAAGGGGAGACAAGGCGCAGACACTTTCCCCATCATTTCTGCCACCGTCGCGATCACCCTCAGGCTACCGTGCCGTTGATAAAAGGCCCACAGAGGCTGGAGCGCGCTATCCAGTTGCCGGGTTTTGACGTGATCTCCCGTCAACGCGGCATTGGCTAAAGCACGTGAATAATGCGGGAACAAGCCTGCCAGGACGGAATACCAGACATCGCCTCCGGCTAACAGCCCTGAGGCAGCCTGACCGTCGCCACTGACACCAATAGAGACGCCTGCCGGAAGACTGTTTTTTAGCCTGGTGATCCGTTCAGAGGTGAATGAAGCCAGTTTAATCGAACCAATAGCCGGTAAATTTGACAGCGCGATAAGCAGGTCATCGCTAAATTCAAACCCGGTGGTGGCGGGATTATCATAAATACATAGCGGCACCGACAGCTCGCGAGTGACTCGATCGTACAGATCAAAAACTTCATCCACGTTCAGCCGCTGGTAAGAGACCGGGGCCATCAAAACGCCGCTGACACCCGCCTGCTGCGCATCATCCATAAGATGCAGAATTTCTTCGACTCGTACGCTGCCAATGCTGGTAATAACGGGGATATCAGATGCCGCCTCAAGCGCAAGCCGGGTAACGCGTAGGCGCTGTTCACGCGTCAGGTAGGCATAGCTCCCGGTAGAACCCAGCACACCGATGGAATCAACGCCGGCACCGGCAATATTCTCAATCAGAGAAAGCCATGTATTTTCATCAATCTCACCCGCCCTCAGCGGCGTAAGCGGAAACGCGCTCACCCCTTTCTTCATCTTTTTTCCCGGTCATTAATTCGATAAAAACGGCTGTTATCTGGGCAATCTGCGCAACGCCCTGGTTCGCGCTCGTGACACGCTACTGTATGAGCAGGCGCGCTAAACAAGCAAACAATAATCCGCCGATAGCGCCTTGTTACTCAAAAGTAATTTCTGGAACTTATATGATTTAGCTGATTGCATCTGCCCGACGCTTTCGTTACGTTGCGGGCTCGTTTTGACACGGAGTGTGTGATGTACCGTAATCTTTCTATGGCAGTGGCGTTATTGGCTACTGCACTCTCTGGCCCGGCATTCGCCGAAGGTATCAACAGTTTCTCCCAGGCGAAAGCCGCTGGTGTAAAAGTTAATGTCGATGCGCCCGGCGATTTCTACTGCGGCTGTAAAATTAACTGGCAGGGCAAAAAAGGGGTCGTGGATCTCGAGTCCTGCGGCTATAAAGTGCGGAAAAACGAAAACCGTGCCAGCCGTATTGAATGGGAACACGTGGTTCCGGCCTGGCAATTTGGTCATCAACGCCAGTGCTGGCAGGACGGTGGACGTAAAAATTGCGCCAAAGATCCGGTCTATCGCAAGATGGAAAGCGATATGCACAACCTGCAACCGGCAGTGGGTGAAGTAAATGGCGATCGCGCGAACTTTATGTACAGCCAGTGGAACGGCGGCGAAGGCCAGTATGGGCAGTGTGACATGAAGGTCGATTTCAAAGAAAAAGTGGCTGAGCCGCCTGCGCGCGCTCGCGGCGCCATCGCGCGCACCTATTTTTACATGCGCGACCAGTACAACCTGACGCTTTCCCGTCAGCAAACCCAGCTTTTTAACGCCTGGAATAAACAGTATCCAGTGACCGACTGGGAGTGCGAACGCGACGAACGTATTGCGAAGGTACAGGGCAACCATAACCCATACGTGCAACGCGCTTGCCAGGCGCAAAAGAGCTAACCTACACTAGCGTCAATATTTTAACCCATGCCCTGCCGTTTTGTCGGCCAGGGCCATGACGCGGATGGTTAACTATGCGCATTCCTCGCATTTATCACCCTGAACCACTCACGGCAGGCAGTCAAATTTCACTGTGTGAAGATGCCGCCAACCATATCGGTCGCGTGCTGCGCATGGGACCGAGCCAGGCTCTTCAACTATTTGACGGCAGCAACCAGGTGTTTGACGCCGAGATCACCCACGCCAGCAAGAAAAGCGTGGATGTGAAGATACTGAGCGCCGAACTCGACGATCGCGAATCTCCCTTGCATATTCATCTTGGGCAGGTGATGTCGCGCGGTGAAAAAATGGAATTTACTATCCAGAAATCGATTGAACTGGGTGTAAGCCTCATTACGCCACTTTTTTCTGAGCGCTGCGGCGTTAAACTGGACAGTGAACGCTTGAACAAGAAGCTCCAGCAGTGGCAGAAAATTGCGATTGCCGCCTGCGAGCAATGCGGTCGTAACCGGGTGCCTGAAATTCGCCCGGCAATGGAGCTGGAAGCCTGGTGTGCCGAGCAGGACGAGGGGCTAAAACTGAACCTGCACCCGCGTGCCAGCGCCAGTATTAACACGCTTCCGCTGCCGGTAGAGCGCATCCGGCTGCTGATTGGACCTGAAGGCGGGCTGTCGGCAGATGAAATTGCCATGACTGCACGCTATCAGTTTACTGATATTCTGTTAGGACCTCGCGTTCTGCGTACTGAGACAACTGCGCTCACCGCCATTACCGCGCTACAGGTGCGATTTGGCGATCTGGGCTAACGGAGAAGAACAATGATCAAGCTCGGCATCGTGATGGATCCCATCGCAAGCATCAACATCAAGAAAGATTCCAGCTTTGCTATGCTGCTGGAAGCACAACGTCGTGGTTACGAACTTCACTATATGGAGATGGCCGATCTTTATCTGATTAACGGTGAAGCCCGCGCCCGCACGCGTACCCTGAGCGTAGAGCAGAACTACGACAAATGGTATGAGTTCAACAGCGAACAAGATCTACCACTGGCTGACCTGGACGTCATTCTGATGCGTAAGGATCCGCCGTTTGATACCGAATTCATCTACGCCACCTATATTCTGGAACGTGCAGAAGAGCAAGGGACGCTGATCGTGAACAAACCGCAGAGCCTGCGCGATTGTAACGAAAAGCTGTTCACCGCCTGGTTCGCGGACCTGACGCCAGAAACGCTGGTCACGCGTAACAAAGCGCAGCTGAAAGCCTTCTGGCAAAAACACAGCGATATCATTCTCAAGCCGCTGGACGGCATGGGCGGTGCATCGATCTTCCGCGTGAAGGAAGGCGATCCGAACCTCGGTGTAATTGCCGAAACGCTGACCGAACACGGTACCCGCTACTGCATGGCGCAGAACTACCTGCCGGCAATTAAAGACGGCGACAAACGCGTACTGGTGGTCGATGGCGAACCCGTTCCCTACTGCCTGGCACGCATTCCACAGGGCGGTGAAACCCGTGGTAATCTGGCGGCCGGTGGCCGTGGCGAACCTCGTCCGCTGACCGACAGCGACTGGGAAATTGCACGTCGTATCGGACCAACGCTGAAAGCCAAAGGACTGATTTTTGTCGGTCTGGATATCATCGGCGATCGCCTGACGGAAATTAACGTCACCAGCCCAACCTGTATTCGCGAAATTGAGGCGGAGTTCCCGGTGTCCATTACCGGTATGCTGATGGATGCCATTGAAGCTCGCTTAGCCAAGTAAACCTGCACCGGATGACGACGCCACGGTGTCTTATCCGGCCTACAATTGCACCCCGTTGGCCGGATAAGGCGAAGCCGATATCCGGCAATGTTATTTTCAGAGGGTGACAACTTAACGCTTTCCTCGCATACTGACCGTTGTTGCTTTTTTGAACCAGGAAACAGAACCTCTGACAATGAATTTACAGCATCACTTTCTTATTGCCATGCCTGCTCTCCAGGATCCGATTTTCCGCCGTTCCGTGGTCTACATTTGCGAACATAATGAAAATGGCGCAATGGGGATTATCGTCAATAAACCCCTGGAAAACTTACAGATTGCAGGGATTCTGGAAAAGCTGAAGATTACCCCTGAGACACGCGATCCGACGATTCGCCTGGATAAAGCCGTGATGCTCGGAGGCCCGTTAGCAGAAGAGCGTGGGTTTATTTTGCATACCCCTCCTTCACGCTTTGCCTCCAGCATTCGTATTTCGGACAACACCATTATCACCACTTCCCGCGATGTACTGGAAACCTTAGGCACTCAGGAACAACCTTCCGAGGTACTGGTCGCCCTGGGGTATTCATCATGGGAAAAAGGCCAACTGGAGCAAGAGTTGCTGGATAACGCCTGGCTCACCGCCCCCGCGGATCTCAATATTCTGTTTAAAACGCCGATTGCCGACCGCTGGCGCGACGCGGCCAGACTTATCGGGATCGATATCCTGACCATGCCTGGCGTGGCGGGACACGCATAATGAGCGAAACATTACTCTCCTTTGATTTTGGGACCAAAAGTATTGGCGTGGCGATTGGTCAGCGCATTACAGGTACTGCCAGACCGCTGCCTGCCATCAAAGCGCAGGACGGCACGCCAGACTGGAACGTGATTGAACGCCTGCTAAAAGAGTGGCAACCGGATGAAATCATTGTCGGTCTGCCGCTCAATATGGACGGCACCGAGCAGCCGCTTACTGCGCGCGCGCGCAAGTTTGCCAACCGTATTCATGGCCGCTTTGGCGTCACGGTCACGCTGCACGACGAACGCCTGAGCACCGTCGAAGCACGTTCCGGCCTGTTTGAGCAAGGCGGGTACCGCGCGCTGAATAAAGGCAAAGTAGACTCCGCGTCTGCCGTCGTTATTCTCGAAAGCTATTTCGAACAAGGTTACTAAGGCTCATATTTACAGCCTGCCTTGCGCCTGACGCTGCTGCAGGCTCTGGGCAAATGTTTGCATACCCGCCTGTTGCCCGGTTTGTATCACGCCGGGTAGCTGGTGGGTTTTCCCTTCACGGATCAGATTACTCACAGCCGACGTATTGACCAGCAGTTCAAATAACGCCACCCGCCCACCCTGCCTGTCGGCTTCCAGTTTTTGTGCGAGCACCGCCCGCAAACTACCCGCCAGTTGATTACGCACCGGGTCTTTTTCCTGTGCAGGGAACGTATCCACCAGCCGCTCCACCGCCTGCGCCGCACCGCGCGTATGCAGCGTTGCCAGCACCAGATGCCCCGTTTCCGCCGCCGTCAGTGCCAGACGAATCGTCTCGCTGTCGCGCAGTTCCCCCAGTAAAATCACGTCAGGATCTTCACGCAATGCCGCCCGCAGGCCGGCAGCAAAAGAAAGGCAGTGCACGCCAATCTCACGCTGTTGGATCAGACAACGCTGGCTGGTATAGCGGAATTCAATCGGGTCTTCCAGGGTCAGAATATGCCCGTCAACGTGCTGATTGAGAGAGTCCACCATCGCCGCCAGCGTCGTCGACTTACCGCTGCCCGTCGCCCCGGTCACCAGAATCAACCCGTTTTCGCTGTGCAGCAGTTCTGGCAACGCAGCGGGCGTCTGGAGATCATCCAGGCACGGGCAATCAAGCGGCAGCAGTCTCAGCGCCAGTGACGTTCCCTGCTGATGCGTAAATGCGCTGGCCCGTAAACGCCGGGAATCCGCCAGTGCGATAGCAAAATCAACCTGACCCTTTTCCCGCCACTGTACCTGTTGTTGCTCACTGAGCCATAACATCAGCAGCTTCTCCACGTCAGGCGCGGTAAACGGGGCAATTTCTACCCTTCCACATATGCGCCAGCGCGCAGGCCATGCATTGCACAGGTGTAGATCCGACACGTTATGCTTTACACTAAGGGCCACTATTTCTTCCATATTCATATGAACATCCTCGGAAAATGAACGATATCGCGCATAACCTGGCACATGTCAGGGAGAAAATCTCAGCCGCCGCGACGCGTTGCGGGCGGTCTTCAGAAGACGTTACGTTGCTTGCAGTGAGCAAAACCAAACCTGCGAGCGCCATCGAAGAAGCCATTGCTGCCGGGCAGCATGCCTTTGGGGAAAACTATGTTCAGGAAGGCGTGGATAAAATCCGCTACTTCAGCGAAAACGGCGTGACTGGACTGCAGTGGCACTTTATCGGCCCGTTGCAGTCCAACAAAAGCCGTCTGGTGGCTGAACATTTTGACTGGTGCCACACGATAGACCGTTTGCGCATCGCCACCCGACTCAGCGAACAGCGCCCGGCAGACCTACCGCCGCTAAATGTGCTGATTCAAATAAACATCAGCGATGAGAACAGCAAGTCAGGTATTCCGCTGGCAGAGCTTGATGCCCTGGCCGCAGACGTCGCCGCTCTGCCGCGCATTACCCTGCGTGGACTGATGGCAATCCCGGCGCCTGAGTCAGATTATGTAAGGCAGTTTGAAGTTGCACAGCAAATGGCTGTAGCATTTGCCGGGTTGAAAACACGCTACCCGACAGTCGATACGCTCTCGTTGGGAATGTCTGATGATATGGATGCCGCCATCGCGGCGGGTAGCACGATGGTGCGCATTGGCACTGCCATTTTTGGTGCTCGTGATTACACAAAAAATTAAGGAAAACTGAGGAACACCATGAATACGTTGACCTTCCTGCTCTCAACGGTAATTGAGCTGTATACCATGGCGCTGTTATTGCGCGTGTGGATGCAGTGGTCTCGCTGCGATTTTTACAATCCGTTTTCGCAGTTCATTGTAAAAATCACTCAGCCTATTATTGGGCCGTTACGCCGAATTATTCCCCCGATGGGGCCGATTGATAGCGCA
Organism: Citrobacter sp. KH_055_1; assembly: GCF_057838705.1. Classification (NCBI taxonomy): domain Bacteria; kingdom Pseudomonadati; phylum Pseudomonadota; class Gammaproteobacteria; order Enterobacterales; family Enterobacteriaceae; genus Citrobacter; species Citrobacter sp. KH_055_1. The sequence goes on along the minus strand of NZ_CM174473.1, from coordinate 725,266 downwards.
TCGTTACTGGTCGCGTTAGTGCTCAGCTTTATCAAAGCTATTGTGCTGTTCAAAGTGGTCACGTTCCAACCCATTATCTGGATCGCCGCCGTACTGATCGTCCTGAAGACTATCGGGCTGCTGATTTTCTGGGTACTGCTGGTGATGGCCATCATGAGCTGGGTCAGCCAGGGCCGCAGCCCTGTAGAATACGTACTGATTCAACTGGCGGATCCGCTGCTGCGTCCTATTCGTCGTATCCTACCAGGAATGGGCGGGATCGACTTCTCCCCGATGATCCTGGTGCTGCTGCTCTATGTCATCAACATGGGGATCGCAGAAGTGTTACAAGCGACAGGCAACATGCTGCTGCCGGGGCTGTGGATGGCGCTATGAGTGCCGTAACACTCTGCGATGACGGTCTGGTTTTACGGCTCTACATTCAGCCTAAAGCCAGCCGTGACAGTATTGTGGGTTTACATGGCGACGAAGTAAAAGTCGCCATTACCGCCCCACCGGTCGATGGGCAAGCCAACAGCCATCTGGTGAAGTTTCTCGGTAAACAGTTCCGTGTGGCGAAAAGCCAGGTCGTTATTGAGAAGGGCGAGCTTGGCCGCCACAAACAGGTTAAAATCATTCATCCGCAACAGATCCCGCCAGAAATTGCGGCGCTAACTGATTAGGTATCCCATGCAAAAAGTTGTCCTCGCGACCGGCAATGCCGGTAAAGTGCGTGAACTCGCCTCTCTCCTGAGCGACTTCGGGCTTGATGTCGTTGCCCAAACGGATCTGGGCGTTGATTCCGCAGAAGAAACCGGCCTGACGTTTATTGAAAACGCCATTCTGAAGGCGCGTCATGCCGCGCAAATCACCGGTCTGCCTGCCATTGCCGATGATTCCGGCCTGGCCGTTGACGCCCTCGGCGGGGCTCCGGGGATTTATTCTGCTCGCTATTCTGGTGAAGATGCGACTGACAGACAAAACCTGGAAAAACTGCTGCACACCCTGCAGGATATCCCGGACGAAAAACGTCAGGCACAGTTCCATTGTGTACTGGTGTATATGCGCCACGCAGATGACCCAACCCCTGTTGTATGTCACGGACGCTGGCCGGGCGTGATCGCTCGTGAGCCTGCCGGAGACGGTGGTTTTGGCTACGACCCTATCTTCTTTGTACCGTCTGAGGGTAAAACCGCAGCCGAACTGACCCGGGAAGAAAAGAGTGCTATTTCCCACCGTGGACAGGCACTAAAACTGCTGCTGGATGCGCTGCGTAATGGTTAAGTTGCCACCGCTGAGTCTTTATATCCACATCCCGTGGTGCGTGCAGAAATGCCCCTACTGCGACTTCAACTCGCATGCGTTAAAGGGCGAAGTTCCCCATGACGATTACGTTGGGCATCTGCTGAGCGATCTGGATGCCAACGTCGCCTACGCGCAGGGACGCGAAGTAAAGACCATTTTTATTGGTGGCGGTACGCCGAGCCTGCTCTCTGGCCCGGCAATGCAAACGCTGCTGGATGGCGTGCGTGCGCGTCTAAATCTGGCGGCGGATGCCGAAATCACGATGGAAGCCAATCCCGGTACGGTGGAAGCCGATCGGTTTGTCGATTATCAACGCGCTGGAGTTAACCGCATCTCGATTGGCGTGCAAAGTTTTAGCGCCGCCAAGCTTGAGCGACTGGGGCGTATTCACGGGCCAGAAGAAGCCAAACGCGCGGCGAATCTGGCTGACGGTCTGGGATTGCGCAGCTTTAACCTCGATTTGATGCACGGCCTGCCGGATCAAACACTGGAAGAAGCGCTGGACGATTTACAGCAGGCCATTGAGCTTAACCCCCCGCATCTCTCCTGGTATCAGCTCACTATTGAGCCCAACACGTTGTTTGGTTCGCGCCCGCCGGTGCTACCGGATGATGACGCCCTGTGGGATATTTTTGAGCAAGGCCACCGGTTGCTGACCGCCGCCGGGTATCAGCAATATGAAACCTCGGCCTATGCAAAACCGGGATATCAGTGCCAGCACAACCTGAACTACTGGCGTTTTGGCGACTATCTTGGCATTGGCTGCGGGGCTCACGGCAAGATCACCTTCCCGGACGGACGTATCCTGCGCACCACCAAAACCCGACATCCGCGCGGTTACATGCAGGGACGTTATCTCGAAAGCGAGCGTGATGTCGCCGAGGCTGATAAGCCATTTGAGTTCTTTATGAACCGCTTCCGCTTGCTGGAGGCCGCACCGCGTGTGGAATTCACCCACTATACTGGGCTTGCCGAAGAGGTGATTCGGGCACAGATTGATGAGGCTATCGCCCAGGGATATCTGACGCAGAGCGATGAGTACTGGCAGATTACCCAGCACGGTAAGCTGTTTTTAAACTCACTGCTGGAGCTGTTTCTGGCGGAGTAACGCGGAAAACCGTAATGAATGTTGGCCTGATAAGGCTTTGAGCCACCATTCGGCAAATTGCCTGATGGCGCTGCGCTTATCAGGCCTACAGGGTTAGGTCGATAAGCGCAGCCACCTTCATCGATTAGTACTGATTAAACATTTCCTGGATCTGTTTAGGATCTTTGGTCTGTGTCAGCGCCAATTGCAGCAGCACGCGAGCTTTTTGTGGGTTCAGCGAGCCAGACGCCACAAATCCGTACTTCGCATCATCGATTTCAGCATCCTGCGTGGTGGAGCCAGTAGGTACGCGGGAAGAACGCACGACCACGGTGCCTTTGTGCGCAGCGGTTGCCAGCGTATCGAAAATGGTTTTATACAAGTTACCATTACCCACACCAGCACTCACAATCCCGGCGTATCCGGCATCGACCAGCGCTTTTGCCGGCAGATCGGAGGCGTTAGCGTAGTTATAGATAATGCCCACCTTCGGCAGCTCGGTCAGCTTAGAGACATCGAATGGCGTTGCGGAAGTATGCTTGCGCGCAGGCGTACGCTGGTAATCAATTTTACCGTTATGGATATAGCCCAGCGGACCATAGTTGACGGCTTTGAAGGTCGCGACATCTGTGGTGTTGGTCTTGGTCACATCACGGCCATCCAGGACAGTGTCGTTCATCACCACCAGCACACCGCGGTTAGCAGACGCTTTATCCGCCGCGGTCACCACGGCGTTATACAGGTTGAACGGGCCATCGGCGCTCATACCCGTAGACGGACGCATTGCGCCGACCAACACCACTGGCTTGTTGCACTTGACGGTCAGATCGAGGAAATACGCGGTTTCTTCCATAGTATCCGTACCATGGGTCACCACGAAGCCGTCGGTTTTATCACATTCGGTGTTGATCTTCTTCGCCAGCGTTAACCAGACGTCGTCATTCATGTCCTGCGAGCCAATATTCACCACCTGCTCGCCTTTAACGACGGCAATATCTTTCAGTTGCGGCACCGCATCGACCAGATTTTCTACGCCAACTTTACCCGCCGTGTAGTTGGATTTTGTTGCGGAATCACCGCCACCAGCAATCGTCCCGCCGGTAGCCAGAATGGTGATATTGGGTAATGCGAGCGCTGCGCCGCTGAACCCCATAACCAGTGCTGCCAGTGCCGTTTTTCTGAAAAAATCCATGTTATTACTCCGGTTATTTGAATTTGCCGCATTATGTCAACCTGACAGATGAATAATGTGACCTCTTCCAATTAACCAGACTTATATATTTATAAATTTGTTATTTTTAGAGATGGATATCAAAAAACAAGGAAAATGCAAAGCAAAACGGCACAGAATGTTTCTGTGCCGTTAAAGAGAGGTAAATGCTATTTTAGACCGTTAACCAATGCCTTACGGTCATCTTCCAGCGTCACGACGCGCGCGCAAACATCTTTGCCAAACTGCTGGAAGTCTTTCTCCTGGTTCTTCCATTCATTCTGGATGGAGGTTTGCAAACCGCCGAGGCTACCGAGCACACCCTGCAGTGGGTTACCGCCACCTTTGAGCACCGCTTTGGCACCCATTTCGTTGATGCTGTCCTGCAGAATGCCGCCCATCGCCTGATTCACCAGCTGCTGCCCGTCAGCACGGACCTGATCAATTGCCTTATAATGGAAGGTCAGACCGTCAGTACGATGCTCGATGATCCGGTTCATCTGCTCTTTCAATTGGGCGTCAAGCTTGGTTAAACGACCGCGCATGTTGCTGCTTTCACCGACTTCTTTGGCGATAATTTTGTCCAGCGCGATGCGACCTTTCTCGACGCGCGCTCTGGCGCCGTCGTCAATCCACGGCAGGCTGCTACGCAACGCCGCCTGATAATCTTTCGCCTGCTCACGCTGTGCGGCGCTTAAGGTGTACTGCTTACCGTTGAAGGTAACATTCCCGGCTGGCGTGATCACCAGATCGCCGTTTTCACCCTTCACCTGCACCGTTTGCGGAGTCACAATCACATCGTCACGCGGGGTGACGCTGCACTTATAATCAGCATGTGCGGCCATCGCCGTGAACGTCAGAACTGCCGCCAGCAGCGTTTTACGCATCATATCTATCCCTCAATACAAATCGGGCCGGCATTTGCCGACCCTGTGCTACTTAGTCCCACCAAATATCGAAAAGTTCGCTGGTGCGCACATCTTCAAGTTTGTGCTCTTCCAGCCACTTACGCACGATTGCCTGATGTTCTTCAGTGCATTTGCCGATTTCCTGCAGGCAGATCAGACCTTCCCAGGCCAGATAGCCACTGCCGTCATAGGCCAGCTTGTTCGGCTCAATAACCTCATTGATAAAGTCATCAACGATTTTATCGACCTGCTCTTCAGATGTGCCTTCCGGAAAACGCCATGCAACCGAAAATCCGACTTCCTGGAATTCGTCGATATGCATTTTTTTACGCAGACGACGGCTACGGTTCTTTGCCATTATTTCACCCTCTCGAACATTAAGTCCCATACGCCGTGGCCAAGACGATGGCCACGTTGTTCAAATTTGGTTACCGGGCGCGATGGTGGGCGCGGTACATAATCGTTACTCTCAGACTGGTTTTTATACCCGTCAATGGAGGACATCACTTCAAGCATGTGCTCCGCATAAGCTTCCCAGTCGGTAGCCATGTGGAAAACACCGCCCAACTTCAGCTTACTCTTCACCAGCTCAGCAAACGGTACCTGAACGATACGGCGTTTATTATGACGTGCTTTATGCCACGGGTCAGGGAAAAAGAGCTGAACCATCGATAAAGAATTGTCAGGAATCATTTTGTGCAGCACTTCAACGGCGTCATGACACATCACGCGCAGGTTTTCGACGCCCTCTTCATGCGCCGAAGCCAGGCAGGCACCAACGCCCGGAGAGTGAACCTCAATACCGAGGAAGTTTTGTTCCGGACGCGCTTTGGCCATCGCCACCAGCGAAGCGCCCATACCGAAACCTATTTCAAGCGTCACCGGTGCGTCACGGCCAAACAGCGCAGCAAAATCGACCGGCGCTTCGCTGAACTCAACGCCCATCACCGGCCAGTAGTTTTCCAGTGCGTGTTCCTGCCCTTTAGTCAGTCGCCCCTGGCGACGAACAAAACTACGAATCCGGCGCAGCGGGCGACCGTTTTCATCAAATTCCGGTGAAATGACGTCGTTCTTCATAAAAGTTTAGTCTGCTGTGTTTGAGTTCTGAAAACGGGCATTATCCAAAGTTAGTTGCCGGATGCAAGTAAAGGAAGAGAGTCAGCTGCGGAAAGTTCCGGTTTACACCCTTCGACCTCTGTGCTGCAATCTTGCCCCCAGCAATAATGAAACGGTAATCATGCAAGCGTCTCAATTTTCAGCTCAGGTGTTGAGCTGGTACGACAAATACGGGCGGAAAACGCTGCCCTGGCAAATTGACAAGACGCCTTACAAAGTATGGCTTTCTGAAGTCATGCTGCAACAAACTCAGGTTGCGACCGTTATTCCTTATTTTGAACGCTTTATGGCGCGCTTTCCAACGATAACCGATTTAGCCCATGCCCCGCTTGATGAAGTCCTGCATTTGTGGACCGGGCTGGGGTATTACGCGCGTGCGCGCAATCTGCATAAAGCCGCTCAGCAGGTGGCGACGCTGCATGGCGGCACCTTCCCGCAAACCTTTGATGAAGTTGCCGCCCTGCCCGGCGTTGGACGCTCTACCGCAGGCGCGATCCTTTCGCTCTCTTTGGGTCAGCATTTTCCGATTCTCGACGGCAACGTCAAACGCGTGCTGGCACGCTGTTATGCTGTCAGCGGCTGGCCGGGGAAAAAAGAGGTCGAGAAAAAACTGTGGGCGTTGAGTGAGCAGGTTACACCCGCCCACGGCGTTGAACGATTTAATCAGGCGATGATGGATTTAGGCGCGCTAGTCTGTACGCGTTCAAAACCTAAGTGCGCCCTGTGCCCATTACAAAATGGCTGTGTGGCTACCGCCAATGCAAGTTGGGCACAATACCCGGGTAAAAAGCCCAAGCAGACGTTACCGGAGCGCACAGGCTATTTTTTACTGATGCAGCATAACGATGAGGTGTTACTCGCGCAGCGTCCACCCAGCGGCTTATGGGGCGGATTATACTGTTTTCCGCAGTTTGAAGATGAAGATGGACTGCATCAGTGGCTGGCGCAACGGCAAATTAACGCAGATAATCTGACCCAGCTTACTGCATTTCGCCATACCTTTAGTCATTTCCACTTAGATATTGTGCCTATGTGGCTTCCCGTGTCCTCATTCACCACCTGCATGGATGAAGGCAACGCGCTCTGGTATAACTTAGCGCAACCGCCGTCGGTCGGACTGGCGGCTCCTGTGGAGCGTTTGTTACAGCAATTACGCGTCGGTGCGCAGGTTTAACGTGCCGGTCGATAAAGAGGATTTTTTATGAGCAGAACGATTTTTTGTACTTTCCTGCAACGTGAAGCAGAAGGTCAGGATTTTCAGCTGTACCCAGGCGATCTGGGAAAACGCATTTATAACGAGATTTCGAAAGAAGCATGGGCACAGTGGCAGCACAAGCAAACCATGCTGATTAACGAGAAGAAACTCAACATGATGAACGTCGAGCACCGCAAGCTGTTGGAACAGGAGATGATCAACTTCCTGTTTGAAGGCAAGGACGTGCACATTGAAGGCTATACGCCAGAGTCATAAGAACCGTTGCCGGATGGCGCTGCGCTTATCCGGCCGACGATTTAATCTGGTCCTTGCAAATAACCAACACAACACGCACCCCCGGAATGATGAAAAAATTTCTCGCGCTTGCCGTTATTGCGCCGTTGCTCATCTCCTGTTCCAGTTCGACCAAAAAAGGCGATTCCTATAACGAAGCCTGGGTCAAGGATACCAACGGTTTTGATATTCTGATGGGGCAGTTTGCCCATAACATTGAGAATTTGTGGGGATTTAAAGAAGTGCTGATCGCGGGTCCGAAGGACTACGTCAAGTATACCGATCAGTATCAAACCCGCAGCCACATCAACTTTGATGACGGTACCATAACCGTGGAGACCATCGCCGGGACAGATCCTGCCGGGCATTTACGACGGGCAATAATCAAGACCTTGCTGATGGGAGACGATCCGGGTTCCATCGATCTCTATTCCGATGTCGATGATATCAAGATTTCCAAAGAGCCGTTCCTCTACGGGCAGGTCGTTGATAATACCGGTCAGCCTATTCGCTGGGAGGGACGCGCGACAAACTTCGCCAACTACCTGCTGCAAACGCGACTGAAGAGCCGGAGTAACGGCCTGCGCATTATCTACAGCGTGACAATTAACCTGGTGCCAAACCACCTTGATAAGCGTGCGCATAAGTATATCGGCATGGTTCGTCAGGCATCGCGTAAGTATGGCGTCGACGAGGCGCTGATCCTCGCCATCATGCAAACCGAGTCCTCCTTTAACCCGTATGCGGTCAGCCATGCTGATGCACTGGGCCTGATGCAGGTCGTGCAGCACAGCGCCGGGAAGGATGTATTCCGCTCACAGGGCCGTTCCGGTACGCCAAGCCGTAGCTTCTTGTTTGACCCGGCCAACAACATTGATACCGGTACCGCCTATCTGGCGATGCTCAACAATGTCTACCTGGGCGGAATCGATAACCCAACCTCACGTCGTTACGCCGTCATTACCGCGTATAACGGTGGGGCAGGCAGCGTGCTGCGTGTGTTCTCCAGCGATAAAATTCAGGCAGCAAATATCATCAACAGCATGTCGCCGGGAGACGTTTATCAAACATTAACCACCCGACATCCGTCGGCGGAATCACGCCGCTACCTTTATAAGGTCAATTCTGCACAAAAATCCTATCGACGTCGGTAATGTTTACCCTCTTCGGCCGCGTGAAGCTGGCGGCAGAAGAGGGTAAAAGTGTTAACTCCGTCACTATTTTGCTTTGCAATTGGAAATTGTTTGCAAATATTTGTCACAGCTAACAAAAAAACACCCCTTCTCATTGATAGAATCACATCATATTGAAACGGCAAATGTGCTTTTTAAAACATCCATCCGCATTACGATGTGAGGAAATTAACATGAATCTTAAGCTGCAGCTGAAAGTCCTTTCCTTTCTGCAGTTCTGCCTGTGGGGTAGTTGGCTCACGACCCTCGGCTCTTATATGTTTGTCACCCTTAAATTCGACGGTGCCTCTATTGGCGCAGTCTATAGCTCGCTGGGGATTGCCGCCGTATTTATGCCTACGCTGTTAGGTATCGTCGCCGACAAATGGATCAGTGCCAAGTGGGTTTATGCTCTTTGCCACCTGGTGGGTGCGGGTACGCTGTTCGCTGCCGCCGAGGTCACCACGCCTGGAGCCATGTTCTTTGTGATCCTGCTTAACTCCCTGGCCTATATGCCAACGCTGGGGTTAATCAACACTATTTCTTACTATCGCCTGCAGTCTGCCGGGATGGATATTGTCACCGACTTCCCGCCAATCCGTATCTGGGGCACCATCGGGTTTATTCTGGCCATGTGGGCGGTAAGCTTCTCAGGCTTTGAACTGAGCCATATGCAGCTGTATATCGGCGCAATTCTGTCCGTGGTACTGGCACTGTTCACCCTGACGCTGCCGCATATTCCGGTTGCTAATCAGCAGAAAAATCAGAGCTGGACGTCAATGATGGGTTTGGATGCCTTCGCCCTGTTTAAAAACAAGCGTATGGCAATTTTCTTCATCTTCTCGATGATGCTGGGCGCAGAACTGCAAATTACCAACATGTTCGGTAATACCTTCCTGCACAGCTTCGATAATAACCCGCTGTTCTCTGGTAGCTTCATCGTCGAGCATGCGTCAGTCATGATGTCCATCTCGCAGATTTCAGAAACCCTGTTTATCCTGACCATCCCGTTCTTCTTAAGCCGTTACGGTATTAAGAACGTTATGCTGATCAGTATTGTGGCGTGGATGCTGCGTTTTGGTCTGTTTGCGTACGGCGACCCGACTCCGTTCGGTACCGTGCTGCTGGTTCTGTCGATGATTGTTTACGGCTGCGCCTTCGATTTCTTCAACATCTCCGGTTCGGTGTTCGTGGAAAAAGAAGTTCGTCCGGAAATTCGCGCCAGTGCACAGGGTATGTTCCTGATGATGACCAACGGCTTTGGCTGTATTCTGGGTGGTCTGGTGAGCGGTAAAGTGGTGGAACACTTCACACTGAACGGCATTACTGACTGGCAGAGCGTATGGCTGATCTTCGCGGGCTACTCACTGTTCCTGGCCTTTGCCTTCGTCGCACTGTTTAAGTACAAACACGTTCGCACTCCGGCTGGCACACAGACTATCGCACACTAATCTTCATTGATTAAAAAGGGTCACCTGACGGTGACCCTTTTTTTGCCGGAAATGTATCGGCCGCGCGATCCGTTTTTTATTTCAGAACATATCCGTACAGACGCTTAATGCCGTCGGCGTCCGTTTCACTGTAAACCCCTTGCAGTTCAGGTGAGAAGCCCGGCAGCAGATTAACGCCCTCTTCCAGCGCCAGGAAGTAACGCTGTACCGCTCCGCCCCACACTTCACCGGGTACTACGCACAACACGCCGGGAGGATAAGGCAACGCACCTTCTGCCGCGATACGACCGGCAGCATCACTAATGCGCACCAGCTCAACATCTCCCCGGATATAAGCACTGTTGGCATCCTGCGGGTTCATGGCAACAGCGGGTAAGCTCTCCTGACGGAACATCGCTTTTTGCAGATCCTTCACATCAAAGCTCACGTACAGGTCATGCATTTCCTGACACAGTTCACGCAGCGTGTAATCTCGATAGCGCATCGGGTATTTGTTGAAGATTGTGGGCAGCACATCTGCCAGCGGCGTATCGTTCTCAATGTGCTGTTCAAACTGAGCCAGCATCGCCACCAGCTGCGCCATTTTCTCTGCGCTTTCTGCTGGCGTCAGCAGGAACAGGATTGAATTGAGGTCGCATTTTTCCGGCACAATACCATTCTCTCGCAGGTAGTGTGCGAGGATCGTCGCTGGTATACCAAAGTCAGTATACTGCCCAGTTTGCGCATCAATGCCCGGCGTGGTCAGCAGCAGTTTGCACGGATCGACAAAATACTGATCGCTCGCATAGCCGTCAAAACCATGCCATTTCGCTCCCGGCTCAAAGCTAAAGAAGCGACGCTCGCTGGCAATAACCTGCGTCGGGTATGTCTGCCAGGGCTTCCCCCCCACCATCGGGGGAATAAAGGGCTGAATCAGCTTACAGCGATCGATAATGGCTTTACGTGCCTCAATTCCTAACGCCACGCATTCCGCCCATAACCGGCGTCCGCTCTCACCTTCATGGATTTTTGCGTTAACGTCCAGCGCGGCAAATAGCGGGTAAAACGGGCTGGTGGAGGCGTGCAGCATAAAAGCATTGTTCAACCGTTTATGCGGGCAAAAACGCGCCTGGCCGCGAATATGGTTATCTTTTTTGTGGATCTGCGAGGTTTGTGAGAACCCGGCCTGCTGTTTGTGCACCGACTGGGTGACAAAAATCCCGGGATCATTGGGTTTGAGATCCAGTAGCAATGGCGAGCCATCCGCCATCATCGGGATAAATTGTTCGTAACCAACCCAGGCAGAGTCAAACAAAATGTAATCGCACAAACTGCCGATCTTGTCGATCACCTGTCGCGCGTTATAAATGGTCCCATCATAGGTTCCCAACTGGATAATCGCCAGACGGAACGGGCGCGGCTGGTCGGCTTTATGTGGTGAGACGTCGCGTATCTGCCCGCGCAGATACGCTTCATTAAAGCAGTGCTCATCAATGCCGCCAATAAAGCCAAACGGGTTACGCACCGCCTCCAGATAGACTGGTGTAGCGCCGGCCTGGATCAGCGCACCATGGTGGTTTGATTTATGATTGTTACGGTCAAACAGCACCAGATCGCCACGCGTCAGCAACGCGTTGGTCACGACTTTATTGGCAGCAGAGGTGCCGTTCAGCACAAAGTATGTTTTATCTGCATTAAACACTTTTGCCGCAAACTTCTGCGCATGCTTTGCCGACCCCTCATGAATGAGCAAATCGCCCAACTTGACGTCAGCATTGCACATATCCGCGCGAAACAAATTCTCGCCAAAGAACTCATAAAAATGCCGTCCGGCAGGATGTTTCTTAAAAAATTCACCGTGCTGATGGCCTGGGCAGGCAAAGGTACTGTTGCCCATTTCGACATACTGCGTCAGCGTGTCATAAAATGGTGGCAACAGATCGTCCTCATAACGACATGCGGCGGACTCCAGCTCCAGCCAGTCCTGTGCGTTACCGCCAATAACCGCCTCTGCACCCGCAGGTAATTCGACAGTAACCTCTGAGAAAATAAACACCGGTAAATGAAAACCTGTGCGTTTAAGCAACGCGAGGATCCCGCTGCGGCTGTCCGCAACGGTAATGACGACTGCCGCAACATCAGTAAAATCGGTACCGTCCAGTGACACCACCTGACGATGGGTAGACAGACAAGAGACCAGTTCACCACTGGCGGCAATTTTCATTGATTTCATAAGCGCAAAAACCCGTTTCGGGAAAGTCAAAGTCCCGGACAATGCCACACGGCGTTATCCCACGAAATGTTTGGTCAAACTGGTTACCAGCCCCGACCGCCAGACATCAGTAAAAGCAGATAGCCTCTGATCTTACTGTTATCCTGCAGTGAGCGTACGCCGCCGTCACCGCATGGAGGGAGAATGAGGATGTGTCGTAGAAAGGGGAGAACGTCGCGCAAAAAGGCGATGTTGAAGGTGATGTAGGGGGAATTGATTCATCCCAGGCAACCCCATTCAGACAGGAGAAAATTCGCGCAATCATGGCACCTTTCACTACCAGGCGCAAGACAAAATCCTATGCTTATCCCCACAGATAAACAAGCATTTTGCCGGACAATAGCGTCATAATAATGCAATCTGAAAACATAAATATACCCCGAAAATTGCCTTCATCATCAAGACGATAACGGGTATGCAGGAGCTCATGTGGTAATCGGACCTTTTATTAATGCCAGCGCTATTTTACTTGGTGGCGTTCTCGGTACGCTGCTCAGCCAGCATTTACCCGAACGCATTCGGGTCTCAATGACCTCTATTTTCGGACTGGCTTCTCTGGGCATTGGTATCTTGCTGGTAATCAAATGCGCCAACCTGCCGGTTATGGTGCTGGCAACGCTGGTCGGCGCACTGATTGGCGAGTTGTGCCATCTGGAAAAAGGGATTAATGCGGCGGTCGCCAAAGCGCAGCAGCTTTTCTCAAAGTCAGATGCCAATGCAACGCACGAATCGTTTATTCAAAGCTTTGTCGCCATCATTGTGCTGTTTTGTGCCAGCGGCACAGGGATCTTTGGGGCGATACATGAAGGAATGACCGGCGATCCGAATATTTTAATCGCGAAGTCGTTTCTCGATTTCTTCACCGCTATCATCTTCGCCTGTTCGCTGGGGATTGCGGTATCCGCCATTTGTGTGCCGATGCTGGCAATCCAGCTGACGCTCGCTGCCTGCGCCGCGCTGATCTTGCCTTTGACGACGCCTGCCATGATGGCTGACTTTAGCGCCGTAGGTGGCTTGCTGTTGCTGGCAACCGGCTTGCGTATCTGCGGAATTAAAATGTTTGCCGTCGTGAACATGCTACCTGCCCTGCTATTGGCCATGCCGCTTTCCGCCGCGTGGACGGCATTTTTTGCCTGAGAATGCGTGCAATACCAGCAATGTGGTGATAGATTGTGCAGTCTGCATTGATTTGAAGAAATTTCGTTGACGAAAAGAAGCGAATCGGTTTTAATGCGCCTCGTTGCCCGGATAGCTCAGTCGGTAGAGCAGGGGATTGAAAATCCCCGTGTCCTTGGTTCGATTCCGAGTCCGGGCACCACTATTTAGAAAAACCAGCCTACGGGCTGGTTTTTTGCTTTCTGGGGCTCCGGTAGATTTCTGGTCATCTTAGCCACAGTAACCATCACTCGGCCTCTTCCCTCCAACCCGAGCATTTCCCTTTAGCTACTCCCTGCCCTTCCGGTCACAGTGTTGTTCTCTATTCGGCTTCAAACTGCCAATAAACACTATTTCCACCTTGTATGCCTATCTGGTGGATTCATCACAGCAAGGCAGAATCCGGTCTTTGTCCGGTCTGGGGTAGGAAAGTATCATCGCTTGATTCAGATATGTGCAAAACACTACCGCGCTTAGAGACATTTCATGTGGTAGGATCATTATCCTCATCACATACCAGCATACCGAAAATAATATTATATTGCTCCATTTTCGGATAGGATAAATTAAGAGAGCACGCAAAAATTTTTTGCAGCACCACATATGCCCCCGTAGCTGAGTATCAATAACATTGACAGAGAAGTATAATATATTCACCTTCTGTTCTTATCCTCCAGTTATCATTTTTAAGAAAACATTCAGGACTCAGATAACAGATTTTGCTGACCAGAACGTCGCGTCCTCTCGTTAAAAATAATTTATTTTTATCACCCGCTCGCTTTCTTCTTATAATATCAACGGCCTCACCAATTATTACCCAAGCCAGCATGGGAAAATTGTTACTGTAATAAGGCACAGCATTCATATCAAATTTTTATTACTATCCTCTAGAAGTACGCAATATCATTGCAAGTTAACATTAAAAAACCACAAAAAACTGCATGCACATTTCAGAGATCATTCAAAAAACGCAAAAGAAATATCATTACTTATAGAATGAAATGTTTTATTGAGGATGCAAATATAAAACTTAATTTTCATAAACATTGCAAAAAGCATATAATTAAAAAACATGCCAGACTGAAACAATCAGAGTAAACAGTCAGTATTCATGAGAGACGATCATTTATGAACATCACGTTAACGATATTTTTATGTATGGCAACATTTTTATTAAACGGTTGCGTACACTCCCCCATTGATGCGAAAAAAACCAGCGTTCCCCGGACAGAGGACAGCATTAGTAAAGATGCAACAACGAAGCTCACGGATAAAGATATTTTTGGCAATGAAACCACGCTGGCGGTTTCAGAAGAGGATATTCAGGCTGCACTCGATGGCGGGAAATTCAGTGTACCGCTGAACTCTGCCGTCATTCTGGTTCAGTCCGGCAGTCGTGCGCCGGAAATGACCATGCAGCAGGAGATGGGAAAGTACTACCAAGTATCAACATTCTCCGGTATTCCGGACAGGCAGAAGCCCCTTTCCTGCAACAAAGTCAAAATGGAAGAAGGGAATGCCGTCGCCAGCGAAAATATGAACTATATGCAGGCGCTGCGTTATATTGCGGCAAAAGGGCAACAGAAAGCCGTTATTGTTTACTGGGATACACTACAAACCGGCAGGAACGACGCCGCGACAAAAGCAACCATCTGGTCGGATTCCCCCACGGTATTTATCGACGGATTACCCGCTGCCCGTATGGGTGACCCACTGACGCCTCACGATAAACCCAAACATCCTCCCCACCCCCGAAAAATAGCCAGTGGTTCAGGCACCGTATTTATCGACGGCCTGCCTGCCGCCAGAACCGGTGATGCCATTGACTGCGGTGGCGTGGTTATCGGCAGCGGTACCGTCAATATCGGCTGATATACAAGGGAAAGGTTATGTCACAAAAAGGACTGCATTTTACACTAAGTATCGACGGTCAGGCAGAGACAGCGCTGGCCGTGGTGGATTTCACCCTTTACCAGCAATACTCCTGTCCGTTTGTGATGGACGTGAATGTGACCAGCACCCTCTTCAGACTGACTGCTCCTGATTTCCTGGAAAAAAATGTCGTACTGACCATCTGGCAGGGGAACACTCCACAGCGCTATATCTGCGGCATCGTCACTACCGTGGCCCTGGGTAAAGGTCCGGGGCGACATCGTGCTGGAGAGCAGCAGCAAAATCAGTCTGAAAGTGAGTGGTTCGTTTATTGTCATCCATTCGGCTGGGGTGGACATTATGGGGCCGAAGATAAATCTCAACAGCGGGGGGAGTCCGGGAGCACCGGTGGGGACACGACAACCAACTGTTCTGACAGCCTTATCAGATGACGGAACAGGAGAAAATTCAAGAGGAGCCGATAATTCGAATGACTCAAGCAACCCGGAGACTGATTCGGTAGATGTAGATGATAAAGAGAAGAAAATCACCTCGATTAGTTGGTCTTATGGTGAGGATAAAATAGAGCTTAGTGATATATCGAGACATTATGTTGATCTGAATATTCATATTAAGACGGAAAATTATAACCCCGGTGAAAGTGTTTATTGTGATATAGCATATAATGATATAGCTGATATTAAACAAACAATAACTGTTACTGGTATTGTTGACAACACAGGAAACACTTGCATATGCAATGTTTTTGGTGGTGTGCTAATGAGCGTGCAATAAGGAGATAGTAATGGGTAAAGCTTACGCAAGCGCGGGGGGACAAAAGTCCTCTTTGACGGCAAGAAGACCTTCATGGAGTGGTGTTTATAATGGATACCCTAAAGTTAATGATGGTACTTTATCGGAAGATGATGAGAATTTTGACACCGTTTTTACTGATGTTTTTGGTGCAAACTATGATAAGGCAATATATTACAATGCTTGTGGGACAAGAGTTTCCCTAGCCTTGCTTGCTGGTGGAATGAGGCAAGTTGGGAACAGAGGGATAAAAATAACAAATAAAAATAATAAATTTCATGGCCAGCAAATAGAACCTGGCGCTGAAAAACTAAAGAGTATTCTCGAAGGCAAGTGGGGAAAGGCTGACATAGTTGTAAATTATCCGACTAACCTGAGTGATGTAAGTTCAAAACTAGATGGCAAGAAAGGCATTTATATAATGATCCCTAAATCCCCCAGGGATTTTAACGCATCAGGGCATGCAACATTATGGACTGGAAATAGAGTAATAGCCGATCATTACTATATCGCAGATTATACTGCCGCAATATATTTCTGGGAGTTGAAATAATGACAAACAGGCTCAACTTAGTCTTTTCTTTATTTCTTGCTTCCGGATATGCAACTTGTTCAAATGGAAATACTCTCAATACCCATGAGCATCTTCTAGATAATTACAAAACGTACTCTCTTGCTCGGTGTATTACTAATAATTATGAAAAAATGGGATTGAACTTTAATAACCCACCCTTGAAAGATTATACAATGGGATTTATTGACATCGAGGAAGGATTAGCTTTTAGTAGTGATAAGAACAATGCTCTTGATATGTTTATAAAAATTAAAACAGATAATTTTCATAAACCTAGGCAAACTGAAGGCGATCTGGCCCAGCTAAATATGGTTATATATGATTGTGTTGATTTTTATCACTCAAGAGAACTGGACGTGCTTTTAAATAATTTGATTTTAAAAGAAACAAAATAACAAATATGACAGAGAATGAAACTATCGATGGTATTTTCAATAAAAGCCGAATAACCGAGTCGAATAGTGCTATTCTCTCTGCTAAGTGACACTACTCCAAACTTGCAATGTATTGTTCTTGAGTAATTGTATATTCAATTAATCATAAGTGTAGAGATATCCCGGGAAAAGGATTTGCCGATTTCATAAATGACGAACCATCTCCGGTAATTGCCACATAAAGCATGTTTAATTCAAAAAAAGAACATAATTTATAAAATCATTACAAACTTATATTGTTAAAAATTCGGCAGCATTGCAAACATCCAAATATTGTCTTTACTCACAGCATCAATAATGAAGACCACTTGGATCACAAATGATAATCTTCCTAAACTCATGCAAAAGCAATAAATTCCAAAATTGAAATTATTCATAAACATAAATTTAATTCAAGCTCTTACTCTGACTAAATATTATAAAGGATCCCTATGCCCACAGCAGCCAGATTTAACGATAAAGGTACCCAGCATGACGGTTATCACGAAACCGTTATTACACCGGGTTCCCCACGGTATTTATTGACGGCCCGCCTGCCGCCAGAACCGGTACGGGTGATATAGGTAATGCAGTGGATGGACCTTTATCACCAGGAGGATGGATACCTGATTCGCCTCAAACAAAAGCTGCGTCAAACAAGCCAAAATCATCAGGAACACAGAGTACAGCCTCAGGAGCTACAAAAAATTACCGTCCGAGGGAAGTAAAAACAGTGGGAATCCAGTGGCAATAACAAGACATGAACAAAAAGAAGCTCCATGGATGTTTTTTTGCATGGCAAGAAGCCGAAAATTTATGGAGGAAAAAATGAGAAACTCCTAGAAAAACCGGAGGAACCGGAAAAACCACATAATTACCATATATTAATAAATGACAAAGCCACTGCGAAAATGTCGACTGTTCCGTGGTGCGCATCATTTGTAAACTATTGTTTTCAGAAGGTAGCTTATCCAAAATAAAATAATCCAAGAGGATCAAATTCTTTCGTTGATGATAGTAATTTCAAAAAAATAAAAGAACCAGCTTTCGGTAGTTTGGCTATATGGTGGCGCTCTTCGCAAAAACAAGGACACGTAGCATTTGTTTATGGAACAGATAGCAAAACAGATGAAATCATAGTGTTGGGTGAACATCAAAATAATTCACTTAATTTTATGTTGAAAATCGACACGTCAAAAGGATTAGTCGGTTTTTACATGCCAGAAACGTACGACTCGCCGTCAAATTCTGTTTTTGGGATATATGATATAGTTGAACTTAACAAAGAGATAAATTATAATTATACCCTGCCAAGGAAATATAATGCAAGGGTTCGATAATATGATTAAATATTTATTATTCCTTGTCATTTGTTTTCCAGAAATAATATTTGAGTTGAACTGATAATATATCCAGAGCATTCACTGAGTTGACATAAAAACAAATAGAACCACTTCATACCATGGATATATGAATGATTTAATATACCCGCCACAACCAGACTTAATATAATCACAGCCTTTTGTAAAAACAAATAAAAAAGCCGGAGACATACCCCGACTTCTTTAGCGCAATCAGAAACAGACCTGAAAGGTTACGCCCCTTTCACTACAATCAGCGGTTCGATATCACTCTCTTTTTTAATCACCAGCGAATCGTCACCGCGCAGACAGGTGCCGCCGTAGTTACCGCCCACGGTGAACGTGCAAACCTGAATATATTTACCGGCAACGTTGGGCAGACACCAAAGCTGCTGATAAATGTTCTTCTGTTCAGCAAACTTACCGCTGGTCTTATCGAGCAGTTCTTCCTCGTGACTGACCAGATCGATGTTGCTGCCACAACGTCCTGCAATAGGTTTCACGGCATAACCGGTTCTCGCCAGCTCGTCGTTAACAGTGAAGTCAGTATCAAGCAGATAGCGATGATGAGGGAACAGTTGCCACAGGATCGGTAAGATTGCCTTGTTGCCGGGAATAACAGTCCACAACGGCTCGAAGACCAGCACTTCCGGGCGCAGCAGAACATCAATCAGTCGTACTTCCTGGTGAGTATGTCCGGTACGAATTGGCACGGCAGCGTATTCGGTTTCGCTCACCTCACGCACTTGCTCGATCGCGGTTTCCCATGCCCAGGTTTTCCAGACGCAATTCACCAAACGACCGTCGCCGTCAATCAACTGGCCGGCATCATCCCAGCGTAATTCGTCCAGTCCGCGGAGGATTTTGCTGTCAAACCCGGCCTGATGCAGCGCCTGCTGCATAAACTGCGCATGGTAGTTCTCTTCAATGTCCTTGTCCTGCATGATGTGAACGAAAGGACGTGCGCGACTGTGCTTCCAGGCGCCGGCCAGTTCGTTGATCAGCCCTTCTGCAGGATTGTGCCCGCGCCCACGGTAGCCTTGCTCAGCCCAGCGTTCAAGGATCAGGCCTGCTTCGGTATGGCACGATGCGGAATCGGCGTTGTACTCGTACACCTTCAGCCCGCGCTCATCCATACAAAAATCCATACGACCGGTGATCATATGGTGCCGACGACGCTGCCATGAGAGGCGCAGACGCGGCCAGAGAATTTTTGGAATATCGAACAGCGCCAGCAGGTTATCGTCTTTCAGCACTTTGTCGGTGGCGTGCAGATACATTAGATGCAGTTCGTTGGTCGCTTTAATTAGCTCCTGCTCCGCGCTTTCAGTAATGGTGAAGTACTGATGCGGATCCCGATTGATCACATGACCATTTGCCAATACGTAGGCTTTTTGCAACGGATCCTGCTCGTTCAGCCACTTACCATCAAACTGTCCGCTATCTTCCAGTCTCGCGCCGCCAATCTTCAGGGCGTCATTGTCGATCTCTGGCTGCGGCAGACTGTAGCGGGTATCGTCAGTTTGGATCATCCAGCCGAGGATCGTGGTGTCATCAAAGGTATCACGCAGGGTGTAGTGACCATTTTCAACCACCATCTCCAGCTCGCGGGTCCACTGCTGTCCGGGAGGCAGCGGCGTGTGGATCACGTTCTGTTCAGCAATGCGGATTTTATTTTCCAGCAACTGGGTGACGACCGCCACATGGCCCGTTTCGTTGAACTCACCGCCTTTTTGCCAGATAAGTAGAGCGCCTGCTACCGGCGCGCGGGGTGAGCCATTAGGGAATGCTTGTAACGGCAGAATATTGTCATTCACCACTTCGCGCAGGAAACGCAAGGAGAAGATCTCCCAGGCCATACCCACATCGGTGAAGACTACGCCATAGTTGAGAAAGAGAAAACGGCGCGCGAACTCGACGCACTGCCATTTGTGGCCCATGTATTCGTCGTCGATATAGCTGCGAAACGCAGCATCATCGTCGTAGTCCCGTGGGTCAAGGGAGCTGTAATCTGAAGAGTAGATTGCTACGCCGCCGGGGGCGTAGCCCAATAATGTCCCGAATGGGGCATCCTGACTGGTCGTTCCTTTGCTCATGCACCTTACCTCAAAACAATACAGCCTGAGCAGGGTGGCGTGAATTTTTCGCTCTGATTGCCTGCTCTGCGACACTAACCGGACAGAGGTCGACTTATCATACACCTCAACGCAGCGGCTGGCGCTCAGAGGCGAAAAATTCGTAGCAGGAGCTACGCTTTACTGAGGATAACCGGCACGCTTTTATACGCCGGGGTCAGACTTTCAGTATCGACCGCATCGAGCGACAGCAGCACATTCGCTTCCGGCAGATACGCGCCGATCGAACCCGCCGCCATATCGTAAATGACGACCGTTAGCCCGTGCATCATACGATCCACGCAAGGCTTACCGTGGTCATCCAACGCTTGGACGTTAACGACATCGCCCTGATTCAGCCCGCGGGCCGTTGCTTCCACGGCGCTTAAAAACACCACATCACGTCGCCCGCTAATGCCGCGATAGCGATCGTTCATGCCATAAATAGTAGTGTTGTACTGATCGTGGCTACGCAGTGTGGCCAGCACCAGCGCCTCAGCAGGCTGGTTTTCCCGCTCGACTGCACGCTGACGACTGACGACAAAATTAGCTTTACCGTTTGCGGTGTGCCATTCACGCCGCGAAGCCGGCGTATCCATACGAAATCCACCGGGCTCGGCAATACGCGCGTTATAATCGCGAAACGCCGGAATAACGGCCTCGATGGCGTCGCGAATCAACGCATAGTTCCCGGTCAGCGCTTCCCAGTTTACCGGCGAGTGGGGAAGCGTGGCGCGAGCCAGCCCCGCCACAATCGCCGGTTCCGATTTTAGCCATTGAGAGGCCGGTTTTAGCGCACCGCAGGAAGCGTGGACCATCGACATAGAATCCTCGACAGTTACTGACTGAATACCCGTTGCCTGCATATCGCGTTCGGTTCTGCCCAGCGCGGGTAGCAGATAGTTGTGTTTTGCCAGCAGCAAATGCGAACGATTGAGCTTGGTCGCAATGTGAACCTGCATATCCAGCTTTTTCATCGCCTCGAAGGTACGCTGCGGCTGAGGCATCGCCACCGCCAGATTCCCGCCCATGCAAATCAATGCCTTCGCCTCACCGCGCTCTATCGCCCGAATACTTTCCACGCTGGAGCGACCATGCTGACGCGAAACGTTGATAGAAAAATGCGCTTCCAGGCGCTGCAGGAAGTCTTCTGATGCCGCCTCGTTAATCCCTACGGAACGGTCGCCCTGCACGTTGGAATGCCCGCGCAGTGGGCAGATCCCCGCCCCCGGTTTGCCCATATTGCCTTTCAACAACAGCAGATTCACCAGTTGCTGGACGTTCTCGGTACCGTTTTTATGCTGGGTGATACCCAGTCCATAACAAATGATCGTCGCGCGAGATTTGTTATAGCTGTGTGCCAGATCTTCCATCTGGCTGCGCGTCAGGCCAGAGTCCTGCTCCAGTTCAGCCCAGCAACATTGGCGTAAATCGTCATACAACGCCGAATAACCCGCGGTATGTCCATCGATAAATGCATGATCGAGCGTCGGTTGCTGACCCAGCAAGATCCGCGCTTCATCCATTTCGATCAACGCCTTCATGATGCCTTTGAGCAGCGAGGCATCACCGCCCATTTTGACCTGGTAGTAATCGCTGCTAAGTGCTGTCGTCTGGCCGGTGAACATCTCTTTCGGGCTTTGTGGGAAGCTAAAGCGCTCAAGTCCGCGCTCGGTAAGCGGGTTAATTGAGATAATTTTAGCCCCGCGTTTGGCAACGTCGCGTAACGTGGTCAGCATGCGCGGATGGTTGGTACCAGGATTATGTCCGATGCAAATCACCAGCTCACACTGTTCAAAATCATCAAGCTCCACGGTCCCTTTCCCAAGACCAATGGCCCGCGTCAGCCCGGCACTGGTTGGGCCATGACACATGTTTGAACAGTCCGGGAAGTTGCTGCTGCCGTATTCGCGGGCAAACAGTTGATACAGGAACGCCGCCTCATTTGAGGTTCTACCGGAGGTGTAAAACTCAACCTGCTGTGCAGAGTCATAGCTGCGCAGTCGCTCGCCGATTTCCTGAAACGCAATGTCCCACGCCACGGCCTGCCAGGTATCCGTCACGGCATCGTATTTCATCGGGTGCGTCAAACGGCCTATATTTTCCAGCGCATAATCACTGTACTGCCAGAGTGCCGATACCGGGTGGCGGCTGAAAAATGCAGGTGAGGCTTTCTTACTGGTGGTTTCCCAGGACACTGCTTTTACGCCGTTTTCGCACAGTTCCATCGGCGCACGATGGCTCGGATCGGGCCACGCACACCCCGGGCAATCGAACCCTTTCACTTGGTTCATTTTGAACATCGCGATAATGTCGCGCGCGACGGCCTTTTGCGAAAACACCGAAGCAGTGACGGCTTTTACCGCGCCCCACCCACCCGCCGGGCCCTGATAACCGCTTACTCCTGGAACACCATTTTTCATTGTTACTGCTTTTTCACCGCCAATTATTGAGGGTAGTACGGTAGCAATTTCCGTCCAACATTGATTTCCTCTTCATGGAGTACGGTCTGCGTACAATGAACGGGTTAGATTTATCTTCCCCTTTCAGCACAACACGACATAAAGTCCCAATCTGTTAAATTGAGTTTTCCCTAACTGCTACACTGCTTCAACACAACCACTCAGAAGGCAGGTCACTATGTCAGACAATACTTATCAGCCCGCGAAAGTCTGGACGTGGGATAAATCCAATGGCGGCGCATTCGCCAACATCAACCGTCCGGTTTCCGGTGCCACCCACGAGAAAACGCTACCGGTCGGCAAGCATCCGCTGCAGCTCTATTCGCTGGGTACGCCAAACGGTCAGAAAGTGACGATTATGCTGGAAGAGCTGCTGGCGCAGGGCGTGACCGGCGCGGAATATGATGCCTGGATCATCCGTATTGGCGATGGTGACCAGTTTTCCAGCGGCTTTGTTGAGGTGAACCCAAACTCGAAGATCCCGGCACTGCGCGACCATTCGCAAAACCCACCGGTACGCGTGTTTGAGTCTGGCGCTATCCTGCTTTATCTGGCGGAGAAATATGGTTATTTCCTGCCTCAGGATTTGCCAAAACGCACTGAAACACTGAACTGGCTATTCTGGTTACAGGGCGCAGCGCCCTTCCTCGGCGGTGGTTTCGGCCACTTCTACAACTATGCGCCGGTAAAAATTGAGTACGCGATCAATCGCTTCACTATGGAAGCCAAGCGTTTACTCGACGTTCTGGATAAGCAACTGGCGCAGCATCAGTTTGTGGCGGGGGATGAATATACCATTGCCGATATGGCCATTTGGCCGTGGTTTGGCAATGTGGTGCTGGGCAACGTCTATGACGCGGCAGAATTCCTTGATGCGGGGAGCTACAAACACGTTCAACGTTGGGCCAAAGAGGTTGCAGCGCGTCCGGCGGTTAAGCGTGGACGGATTGTGAACCGCACTAACGGGCCGCTGGATGAACAGCTTCATGAACGCCATGACGCCAGTGACTTCGATACCAATACCGAAGACAAACGCCAGGGCTAACGCAAGATGCCTTATCCGGCCTACATATAAGGCGTAGGCCTGATAAGCGAAGTCGTCACGCGCTGGTGACGTCGTAATCCATGCGGCGTAACGCGTCTAACGTGGCTTTGGCTTCATCTTCATCGATGATGCTCATAGCGAATCCTACGTGCACCAGTACCCATTGCCCGACCAGCTCAGCCGGATCGCCTTCACAAATCAGGGCAATGTTGACATCGCGCTTGATACCGCAAACTTCAACCTGCGCAAGCTGGTGAATATCTTCACCGACGGTCAGAACCTGACCCGGGACTCCAATACACATATCTGACTCCGTCCCATAGCAACCTATGGGCTATTCGACTTCAATACTTTTCACTTTCAGTGAATCGCCGCTTTCAACCCGCAAACGATCGCCCTGACAACGTGGACATTGCGCATCATGCTGGGTAATTTCCACAACCTGACTGCAATCCCAGCACCAGGCCTGAGCGGGTTTGTATTCAATGTGCAATGCACATCCCTGCGCGACCGTGCCCTGACAGACGATGTCAAAACTGAAACGAACGGCGCTCTCCTCAACGCAGGAGAGCGCGCCAATTTCCAGCCAAACGCCGGTAACACGTTTAACATCGTGCTGCTCTGCCTGCTGCTGAATAATCTCAACGGCGCTCTGGCAAAGCGACAACTCATGCATTTTCACAGCTCCGACGGCCCAACAGCAACGCGCGACGACCAAGTTGCGGTGCGTTCGGATCGCTCACCGGCAGCGATAACAACATTTTTGCACAATCGTCAGTCAGGCGGACACCCTCTTGTGCCGACATGCTGTGCGAAAGCGGCGACATTAACGAACAGGACAGGTATTGCGATACTCCATCTAGCTCGCCTACGGTAAATGTCATCTCACCATACGGTAAACGCAGCCCCATTTTCTCGCTGACTTTTCGCAGGGGCCAGATCTGATCTGGCCCAGGAAAAATCAGCGCGCTCAGCATCCAGGGCGTGATCACACACCCCGTCCACTGGCCTTCAAACAGCGTAAAATCAGAGACATACACCGGCATATTCGGATGCAGGAACGAGAGATCGTGCATCGAACGGCGGGCTACCTCTTCAAACGCGGCCTGAATCTGCGCTTTTGGGGCTGTCTGAAAGCCTAAAAACTCTTCAGACATGGGCCGCCTCCCGAGGGATGGCTTCCACACCCGATTCGCGCAGCGCGGCGAGAACCTGCTCAAGCGCAGGTTCAATCATGGCTTCAACCGTCGGCGTTAGCCCGATATGCGGCTCCAGCGATTCCGGAATAACGCCGACCAGAGTCAGCTTCTTCGGAAACTCGCCGGTAAAACGCAGGGCCGACAACACGTCGGCCAGGCCAAGCTGGTGCGGCGAGATTTTATTGGTAAACAGCGCCGGGATCTCTTCATCCCGCAGGACCATCATGGTTCCCGGCGTGCTTTTTCTCGACACAATGGCGTCAGCAATGATCAGATGATCTCTGTCCGCCATATCGCCGAGCAGCTCCATCCCTGCTGTACCGCCATCCAGAACGTCAACGAAATCAGGCAGGATGTACCGTTGCTCTAATGCCTCAACGATACGTACCCCGATGGCTTCGTCAGTCAGCAAAATATTGCCGACCCCTAAGACTAATATCCGCATTACAGAACCTTAACTGAGACGACTTCGTTCCCGTCAACGTCCACCACATGCACCGCACATGACATACAAGGGTCGAAGGAGTGAATAGTACGCACCACTTCCAGCGGTTTGTTCGGATCGGCGATCGGCGTGCCTACCAGTGAACGCTCATACGGTCCCACTTCGTCATTAAAGTTACGCGGGCCAGAGTTCCAGGTTGAAGGTACAACCGCCTGATAGTTGCTGATAATGCCGTCTTTAATCACCATCCAGTGAGAAAGCATACCGCGTGGTGCTTCGAGGAAGCCGACACCTTTGAACTCGCCAGTGGCCGGGATATTCGGTTTCACGAAGGTGGTGTGGTCGCCTTTGCCGATGTTTACGATCAGCGCGTTATACTGATTTTGCAGAACGTTCTGCAGTTCACAGCAGTGAACGGTACGACCAATGATACGACCCAGCGTCGAATGCAGCTGTGCCACTTCGATGGTTTTACCGGTCAGCTTGGTGTAAATCGCAATGATCTCATTCAGCTTGGCATGGGTAGACTCGCGTTTTGCCGCCAGTTTACACAGCATGTTAGCCAGCGGGCCCACTTCCACCGTTTTGCCGTAGAAGGTTGGCGCTTTAACCCAGGAGTATTTGCCATCGTCAGACCAGCCGGTGTAATCCGGAACCGTTGTTCCTTCCCACGGCGCCTGCGGCGCTTCGTCTTTGTACCACGCATGTTTCGCACTCTCCTGAATCCCTTTGATCAGGTATTCATCAGAATGAGAGGTGATCGGACGATAGGTCGACAGGTCTGCATCGGTAATGTAACCACCTGGGAACAGGAAGCTGCCGTTTTTGCCGTCAGTCGGGAATTCCGGCGCGCTCAGGTAGTTTACCGCACCCTGGCCGCGTTCCAGCCACTCCGGATAGAATGCGGCAATAACCGCGGTATCCACTTTGTACACCTGCTCAACAAAGTCGCTCAGCTTATCAATGAAGGACTTGATGTACATCAGGCGTTCAAGGTTCAGCACGCCAAGACCGTCGAGGTTGATTGGGTTCGCCACCCCACCGACCGCCAGGTTCTGGATGTGCGGTGTTTTACCGCCCAGCAGCGCCACGACGCGGTTGGCATCACGCTGGCATTCCAGCGCCTGCAGGTAGTGTGCAACTGCAATCAGGTTCACTTCCGGTGGCAGTTTCATTGCCGGGTGACCCCAGCAGCCGTTGGCAAAAATACCTAACTGACCGCTGGCAACCAGGTCCTTGATCTTGTTCTGAACCTTAGTGAACTCTTCCGCGCTGTTCAGGTGCCAGGTCGACACGCCGTTCAGCATCGCCGAGGCTTTTGCTGGATCGGCTTTCAGTGCGGAGGTGATATCCACCCAGTCCAGCGCAGACAACTGATAGAAGTGCACGATATGGTCATGCGTGGTGTGCGCTGCCAGAATGATGTTACGGATGTACTGCGCGTTCACGGGAACATCAATGTTCAGTGCGCTTTCAGCAGCGCGCACGGAAGAGATAGCGTGCGTGGTGGTACACACACCACAAATACGCTGCACAATCATCCACGCATCACGCGGATCGCGATTCTTCACGATCTCTTCCATGCCGCGCCACATGGTACCGGACGCCCATGCTTTTGATACCACGCCATTTTCGATTTCGCAGTCGATGCGTAAATGGCCTTCAATACGGGTTACCGGATCAATAGTAATTCTCTGGCTCATGCTTTGCTCGCCTCATGACGATTTTGATCGTTTTGTTTTAAAGGAGGAAGTATCGGCAGTAGACGAATGAGTACGATGTATGCACAAATCTCAATAGCCACAAAACCAATAGAAATCAACAGTTCTTCCCAGGTCGGGAAGTAGTGGTAGCCACCACCAGGATTGAACGCCACCAGCGAATAGGACAGACGCCATGTTGCACAACCCAGCAATGCGCTCAGCGCAGACAGGTACAGCATGCGCGAGTCATTTCGCAGTTTCGCGATACGCAGTACCACCAGCGGGAAGACCATCAGCACAACCTCAAGCCAGAACATGGCTGAGTAGAAATCGCCTGCAAACGCATACGACAACTTGTCCCGATAGATCAGTTCACCAAAGCGTAGAACTACGAAGATCGCCAGCAGGACGCTAATCGTATTCGTCAGTTTGATGAACAAACTCTTCTCGTCCGGCCCATTACCTTTCAGGCCGCTTTGTACCAGCGAACCTTCAAAGATGACGATCGAGAAGCCCATTATAAAGGCGGTAAGCACCGAGAATAGCGGCAGCATTTCATAGGCTTGCCACAGTGGATGCACCTTATTACCGGCAGAAATCATCAATGAACCCATTGAAGACTGGTGCATTGTCGGCAGCAGTGCGCCGAGGGCGATAATAAAGAACATCACTTTGTTCAGACGCTTGAGCGAAACTTTCCACCCCAGGCGTTCAAACAAGGCCGGCGCAAATTCCAGCGCCATGATGCCGATATAAATGGTCATACAGACTGCCGTTTCGAACAGCACCGAGTTCACGTTAAAGTGGCCCGGAATGTAGAAGTACGGCAGGTTCCAGTAACGACCGACGTCGATGGTGATCGACAGGCCACCCAGAGAATAACCAAACAGGCTCGCCAACAAGGCTGGGCGCACCAGCGGGTGATATTCCCCTTTGTTGAAAACATAGACCGCCCATGCCAGTGCCCAACCGCCACAGGCAAAACCGGTGCCGATCAACAGGTCAAACGCGATCCATACACCCCACGGGAATCCACCGTTCAGATCGGAGACTGAGCCCAACCCGAAGACCAGACGTTTTACGATCAGGAGCATACACAGGACGATTAACGGCCCAAAAATAATGACCGGCTTGCTGATTATTCTTCCGCCCAGCGGTTTAGGATCATGACTCATGATCGTCTCCTCCATCGTGATGGTCGTTTTTCATATTACGACGAACCAGCACGGTTATGCCCGCCAGCGCTGCCAGGGGTAAAATCATGCCCTTATACAGGGAATGTTGAACATGCTCAGAACGCGCACCGGTTGACAGATCAGCCAGCTGTGGGAGATCCAGATTTTCATAAGGAACGCCCGTCAGTACCAATACCTGCGTACCGCCGCCTTCTTTCTCGCCGTACAGGTGCGGGTAATATTTCGGCACCGTGTGCAGATAGGTATCGCTGTCTTTCACCGTCTGACGCGGATAGTGGTATTCGCTGCCAGGCTTCAGCGCCAGTCGTTTTTTCGCCTCAGCCATCAGCTCTTCGCGCGTACCAAATATCACCGCACCGGCAGGACACACTTCAACACAGCCCGGTAAACCACCTTTATCCAGGCGCTCTACACCTTTCTGGTTACACAGCTCGCACTTATGGAGTGCACCAAACGGGTTGTTGTAGTCGTATTTAGGCACGTTGTACGGGCAAGCGACCATGCAGTAACGGCAACCGGTACAGACATCTTTGTCATAGTGGACGATGCCGGTTTTCGGATCTTTTTTCAGCGCGGAGACCGGACAAACAGAAACGCAGTTCGGATCGACGCAGTGCATACACTGTTTCTTGATGTACGCGTAGCCGTTCTGCTCCTGGTCTTTGTTAACGCCTGTTCCACTACGCCACACCTGAATGATGTTATTGGTGTACGGTGACAGTTTGTCGTTGTTCGACCAGGTTTGCTCCCCCTCAGGGTTGCGCGCTGGGAAGTTGATGTCCTGACACTTGGTGACACAGGCCTGACAGCCGACACACAGCGTCGAGTCATACAGCATCCCAAGGGAACCCGGGATCGGCGGACGGTTTTCTGCAGCCGCATGGCTGACGGACGGCGCAGCGCCCAACAGCAATGCTCCGCCAGAAGCTGCTTTAATAAAGTTACGTCTGTTCACGGTTATTCTCCCCGTGAGTCAGCGTTATCTTTCTTTTGCTGACGTCCCAGTTCACGTACCGCCATCACGCTGACGCCGGCCACCAGTCCTACTACGCCACCCAGCAGCCCAATAGCCCCAGCAGAAATGTTGCCACCTTCTTTCAGGTTGACATCCGGCTTCTCTGAACGCGGAGTTTGGTTTTCCACAGAAGCGAGTTGGTGAATGCCTTTATGGAAACCGACGCCTTCTTCGTTACAGCCGTAGCAAGGGTGACCGATCGCCACTGGCCACACGCCGCCAACATCACAGAACTGTAACGTTGAGCAGTTGCCGTAGGTTTCTGGCCCTTTACAGCCCAGATGGTAGAGGCACCAGCCTTCACGATGGCCTTCATCGCCGAACTCTTTAGCAAAACGACCCGCATCAAAGTGCGGACGACGCTCGCAGTGTTCGTGGATCAGACGACCGTAGGCAAACGTTGGACGGTTTTTCGCATCCAGCTTCGGTGGCTTACCGTAGGTGATGATGTGCGCGACCGTTGCGAGGAAGTTATGCGGGTTCGGCGGACAGCCTGGAATATTGATGATGGTTTTGCCTGGCAGGACTTCCTGCAAGCCAACTGCCCCCGTTGGGTTAACGCCAGCGGCAGCAACACCACCCCATGCGGCACATGAGCCGATAGCAATGATCGCCGCAGCGCCTTCGGCCGCCTTGCGGATATGATCCACAATAGGCTCACCGGCAACCATGCAGTAAACACCGTTATCTTTCAGTGGGATAGAACCATCTACGACCAGAACATACTGCCCTTTGTACTTCTCCAGAGCGTTATGTTTGTTCTCTTCGACCTGGTGGCCGAAGGCGGCGGAAAGCACCTCATGGTATTCCAGAGAGATCGTCTCCAGGACGAGGTTTTCCACGGTAGGGTGTGTCGCACGAAGTAGCGATTCAGTACAGCCCGTACACTCCTGAGCACCTATCCAGATAACCGGCGGGCGCTGAGGGCGGGATACTGATTCCGCCATTTCTGCGGCGGCTTTGCTACTCAGCCCCATGGTAGCGGCCAATGCTGCACAAAGCTTCATGAAATCACGGCGATTGATGCCGTTCGAATTGATGAGAGAGTTATCTCCAGTCATTTTATTGTTATTCCGTTGCGAAGACCTGGCTTTTATTTTGCACCATTCGCATGTTGCTTATTGCGATCGGCGCGCCATTACCACACTTTTTATATGGTTATGTGCGTTATAATACTTCGGCAGGGCAACAAAACGAAGGTGTAGGTCAATAGTGTAATTAATTAAAGCAAGATAATACCCCTTTCGGATCAAGCTTCGAGCCGATAACCGGCCATGAAAAAGCGAATTGTTGTACTGGACTGGTTCTCCTTGAAGAAATCCATCACCATTTCTTTATCCAGCCCGTAGCGGCGCGTGAGGATCCCCGCCTCCCACGCACTCAGTTGCCGATCGCCCGTTCGTTCAAACATCCGATGTGAAAAGCCCAGCACAAAGCCACGCTTATAGTCAGCACAAAAATTCGCCACCGTTCGCGCACTATCTGCACTTGAGGCGTTTAATCCTGCCATCAGGCCTTTTCCAAAATGGTTATCCATGCATTACCTCCAATCGCTATATAATAAATTATATAGCGATTTTTTAAGCAAAGGCCAGAGGTATCACGCACTTTTTTGTGCCAGATTAAAAGGCCACCCATTCATCCGGTTTAGATGCTTTAGGCGCAGCGCTTTCTTCGGCGGGTAAAACGGTGTTGGTTGGTGCATGCTGCACGTCACTTGCGGAAAGCCGGAACTGCTGAACGGCACGCTGCAGGTCTTCGGTTTGTCGCTCCAACGCCACTGCCGCCGCCGATACCTGCTCCACCAGCGCGGCGTTTTGTTGGGTCACGCTGTCCATTTGTGTGATCGCGACGCTCACCTGTGAGATGCCTTTATTCTGCTCTTCAGAGGCGGAGGCAATTTGTTTCATAATTGCCGTCACTTCGGTTGCTCCGCGCAGAATAGCGTCCATCGTCAAGCCGGTCTCCTTGACCAGACGCGCGCCCTGATCGACACGGCGCGCCGACTCGCCAATCAACGTCTCAATCTCTTTCGCCGCGCCTGCGCTGCGGCTGGCAAGATTTCGCACCTCACCGGCAACCACCGCAAAACCACGGCCCTGTTCGCCCGCTCGGGCCGCTTCGACGGCGGCGTTGAGCGCCAGGATGTTGGTCTGGAATGCGATGCTGTTAATAACTGAGGTAATTTCGGCGATCTGCTTAGAACTGGCAGCAATCCCGTCCATGGTATCCACTACCTGCGAAACCAGCGTGCTGCCTTTGCCCGCCGTTTCTGATGCCGTATCGGCAAGCTGGCTGGCCTCGCGCGCATTCTCAGCATTCAGTTTCACCGTGGCGGTGAGTTGCTCCATGCTGGCGGCGGTCTCTTCCAGCGCTGCGGCCTGCTCTTCCGTACGCGAAGAGAGATCGTTATTGCCGCTGGAAATCTCCGTCGCGCCGCGCCAGATGTTGTCGCTACCAGAGCGAATCGTACTGACGGCTTCACGCAGGCTGTCCTGCATCGCACTGAGTAAAGGCACCAGTTGCCCTACGCAGTTACGACCAAATTCTTCAATCGGATGGCTAAGGTCGCCGTGGGCAATCTGGCGGAACTGCTGGCGAATACGTGCCAGCGGCTTCACCATCATTGCCACAAGATAGCGGTCGGTAAAGATAAGAATGGCAATACCGAGGATAACGGCGGTGATAATCAAGGTGCGGATAATCGATGTTTTACCGTCGACCATAATGCGCGTCGCATCCAGTCGCTTACCGGCGGCGGTATTAAACAGCTCGGCGCTGGCACCAAAATCGCGGCTTAGCGCCGGTGTAACGGTGCTGGCATGCTCTGACCAGGCGGTAAGCGATCCCTGCTGCGCCAGTTGCATCTGCGGGATCACACCTTTCTCCAGCAGCGCTTGCCACGTCGTCAGCACCGCGGTGGCAATTTCCGCATCCATCGGCCCCGGCGACAGCGTTTTCATCTGCTCAAGTTTTTTACGCATGCCATCCAGAGATTGCTGAGCCGGACCAAAGTCAGGCGTTCCGCCGCCGATTTTGACATCCACAGCTCGGCTTAGCCGCGTGACAAAGCGAAAGTACTGATCGTTCCCCTGACTAAGAACCGTCATCTGCTGTACGAGATGACGATCAATCTCATTGCCTTCTGATATTTTAGATAACGAATGGAGACTAAATAACCCCACGCCCGACCAGAGCAGGCAAAATAGTCCCAGTATTGCCAGCATGACAATACGAATAGTGAAGTTTTGCAGCAAACGCATAATAGTTTCCTTGCCGTAGATGAGGATTTTCGCCATCAGGCGAGACTTATCCTTGTTATCGGCAGGTCACGAAGAAGATATAATGCGTTGTTTATTTTTTTACTTTTTTAAGCACATCGACTCTTCCTGTTCCTCCCCGTTATATCGATATGAAGGCTAATAAAACCAGCAATTATTATTACCTGGGAAATCAAATCCATACGTTAATTAAGTGCGTACCTATCTGGCCCGACGCCTGAGGGTTACTTTCAACACGAAACACAACTCTCAGTTTTTCATCTCAATGTGACCTGGTGAACGGGATAATCATCGTGAAACAGCTAGAATAGAAACGTCGTTTCGAAATTCACCTGCACGATTAACCTGCACTAAGGAGATCTCATGGCCTGGTTTGCCAACCCTGAACGTTATGAGCAAATGCTCTATCGCTACTGTGGTCGCAGCGGTTTGCGCTTGCCTGCACTGTCGCTGGGTTTATGGCACAGTTTTGGACACGTCCAAGCACTGGATTCACAGCGTGCCCTGCTGCGTAAAGCATTTGATTTAGGCATCACGCATTTCGATTTAGCCAATAACTACGGGCCGCCGCCGGGCAGCGCTGAAGAAAACTTCGGCCGATTATTGCGTGAGGATTTCGCGCAGTACCGTGACGAATTAATCATCTCTACCAAGGCTGGCTACGACATGTGGCCGGGACCGTACGGTTCTGGCGGCTCGCGTAAGTATCTGCTTGCCAGCCTCGACCAGAGCCTGACACGCATGGGCCTCGATTACGTCGACATTTTCTATTCTCACCGCGTTGACGAAAGCACGCCAATGGAAGAGACCGCTGCGGCGCTGGCTCACGCCGTGCAAAGTGGCAAAGCGTTGTATGTTGGTATTTCATCTTATTCCCCGGAGCGCACGCAAATAATGGCCGACCTGCTGCGGGAATGGAAAATTCCGCTGCTGATCCACCAACCGTCCTACAACCTGCTTAATCGCTGGGTCGACAGCAGTGGCCTGCTGGATACGCTGGACACAAACGGTATTGGTTGCATCGCCTTTACCCCGCTGGCTCAGGGGTTGCTGACGGGGAAATACCTGAACGGTATTCCAGAAGGTTCGCGTATGCAGCGTGAAGGGAAAAAAGCCCGTGGCCTGACGGAAAATATGCTGACGGAAGAAAATCTTAACAGCCTGCGGTTGCTGAACGAGATGGCGCAACGGCGTGGACAGTCGATGGCGCAAATGGCATTGAGCTGGTTACTCAAAGATAACCGCGTGACGTCAGTGTTAATTGGCGCCAGCCGTCCCGAACAGTTAGAAGAAAACGTTCAGGCGTTGAATAACCTGGCATTCAGCGCTGAAGAACTGGCGCAGATAGATAAGCACATCACCGACGGCAAGCTCAATCTGTGGCAGGCCTCATCAGATAAATAATCGTCTAAACAGTATGCCGGGGGGCGGTAAAATTGCCGACCCGGCCGTACTGATTTAGTGATTGTGGCGCGTCAGTCGATCCAGATACCCCATCACAAAGGCTGAGAGCACAAAGGTCAGGTGGATAATGACGTACCACATCAGCTTGTTATCAGGGACATTTTTAGCATCCATAAAAATACGCAATAAATGGATGGAAGAAATGGCCACGATAGACGCCGCAACCTTATTCTTCAGTGACGTGGCATCCATCTTACCCAGCCAGCTCAGCTTCTCTTTGCCTTCAGTAATATCCAGTTGTGAGACAAAATTCTCGTAGCCGGAGAACATCACCATGACCAGTAACCCACCGACCAGGGTCATATCGACCAGCGACAGTAGTACCAGAATGAGATCGGCTTCTGCCATCGAAAAGATATTGGGCAGAACGTGAAAGATCTCCTGAAAGAATTTCAGCGCCAGGGCAACCAAAGCAAGAGAAAGGCCAAAATACACGGGAGCAAGCAGCCAGCGGGACGCGTACATTGCGTTTTCCAGAAAACGTTCCATATGATCCTGTCTTGTAACTAAACCGGGCAGTAGTATATCGCAATTGTGCAACATCGAAACAACATACGCCTCAAACCTCTTCGGCATTAATGGGCGGGCGCTGGAGCTCTGGCCACACCAGTGCGACGAGTGCAGGATAGGCTTCCAGGCTGAACTCCCTGAAACATTGACGCAAATTGAGCACATCTAAATCGGCGTGCGGGACTTTCTCTCCGCTCAGGCAGCGTTTTTTGATGTTGTCGTAATATTTGTAGACCGCTGAATTGAGATCGCTGCAGCGCCGCTGTGCATCAAATAGCCCTGGCGTTTCATTTAACTCCACCATGGTCATACGCTTTATTGTCGAGTGGATAAAATCAATATATTCATGATTGACCCGCCAATACCATACCGGCGTAATCGAATTCATCAATGCTGAGAAATGATCTTCCCCCTCTTCTTTGCTAAGCGTTTCCAGTTTGGGATAAGAGGTAAGTTCCTCATTCGATCGATTTTTATTTGCACCGCGCATCAGCACAAGAACCCCGCAGGTAAGCAATAGCAGGGTAATAACAGAATAAAATATACTGTTCATATACAGGCTCCATTTTTTTTGATTTTAAAATTACCCCATGCTATTGTCAACGCAGCCTGTCTTATTAAAAAAACTTACCTCACTGGCAGTAAAGGATATTTCAACATGCTTCCCGAGCATCTTGTTCCCTCTCGTTTTCATTTATCTACATCCCCAACCAATACTGATACCGTAGAAAATAGTGAAAATTTGACTCAGGGAAAGACAACCTTAAGCGAGTTTGAAGCGGATATTTTAATTAGCGCCACCGCTACCGGTCAGACCCGTAACATGTTATTTGAAGAATGTGACCGCCATTTAAAAGAGCGACTGTTTCGCGCAGCAAAAATCGAATCATTCACCCGTCTGCTTAATTCACTGCAAGCAGAAGGTGACATTAACGCACAAGAATTAAGTAAAATTTTGGCGAAAAACACTGCGTTAATAAATGAGCAGGGCAATAAAATTTGGCTTAATTTACTGACTCGCGAAACCAGCGATCCGATTTTTTATTCTCTGGAAGAGAAATAAAATGAAAGATGTTGAGGATAACAACGTTTATTTGGCTTTAGACAACCATAAAAGTGACGAATTTGTCTTAAAGCAGAATCTGGATATCTTAATTGCCAATAAAAATGCCACGCTGGAGAGCGTGGCTCAGGAAATGGTATCAATACCCGCAGCCCTGGTACGCATGAAGTGGCAAAACCGCCGGGAAATCTATGCTCTGCAAGCCAAAGAAGAGATCTACGGTGCCACCATTGAAGCCATTATTGCCCAACAGCCGGCGCTGCGGGACAAAATCATGGCCCGTCTGGAAAGCGCGTACCAGCATTTACTCGCGCGAGAAACGGCGACATTGCGCCTGACGCGTAAGCTATCTGAAGGGAGTTATGCCGCGACCAGAGTCACTACCGTCGCGCTGGACGAAAAGAAATGAGGGGATGGAGGAAGCCGAAAGAGGAGGCCGGGTAAGGCGAAACCCTTCACCCGGCAACAGAGATTACTTCGCTTTCACGGTCTCTTCACCAACCAAACCAATCTTCAGGAAACCTGCCTGATGCAGCGTATCCATCACTTTCATCATGGTTTCATAGTCGACAGTTTTATCAGCCCGGAAGAAGATAGTGGTGTCTTTCTTGCCTTCTGTCAGCGTGTTTAGCGCGTTAATCATGGTTTCATCGGTCACCTGATCGTTGCCGATAAACATCGTGTTATCCGCTTTCACTGACAGATAAACCGGTTTTTCAGGACGCGGTTGCGGCGTGCTGGTCGAAGCCGGTAGATTCACCTTCACATCCACCGTTGCCAGCGGCGCGGCCACCATAAAAATGATCAACAACACCAACATAACATCGATAAACGGCGTGACGTTGATGTCGTGCATTTCACCGTTATCGTCCAGGTTTTCATTAAAACTCATTGCCATGGAACATTATCCTACACGTAATTTCTGCGCAGCGCGTACCGGATGCGCCGCAGCGCTTGCACTCAGGTCAAGATCGCGACTTTGCAATAACAGCACCTGTGCCGCAACATCACCCAGCATGGCTTTGTAGCTGCCAATCTGACGGGCGAAGATGTTGTAGATAACAACAGCAGGTATAGCGGCAACCAAACCAATCGCGGTGGCTAACAGCGCTTCTGCAATCCCCGGCGCAACCACGGCCAGGTTCGTCGTTTGCGTTTGTGCAATACCGATGAAGCTATTCATGATGCCCCATACTGTACCGAACAGACCCACAAAGGGAGAGATAGCCCCAATAGTCGCCAGGTATCCATTACCCCGCCCCATATGACGCCCTACAGCTGCAACGCGACGTTCCAGACGGAACCCGGTACGCTCTTTAATCCCTTCGTTGTCATCGCTGCCTTCTGACAGTTCCAGCTCGTTCTGCGCTTCGTTAATTAACATTGCGCCCAGGCTTTTGGCATCGAATCCAGCGGCAATCTCACTTGCCTGGTCTAAAGAGCGGGCATCTGCCAGCAGTTGCTGTTCGCGCTTAAGACGACGCTTCTGCGTAAAGAACTCAAGGCTCTTACTGAAGAAGATAGCCCAGGTGACCACGGACGCCAAAATTAGCCCAATCATCACGCACTTAACCACGATATCGGCGTGCTGATACATACCCCAGACGGAAAGGTCCGTCTGCATCAAATTATTACCCACTCTGTATCTCCAGGACGCAAATCACAAAATCTGAGCGTAATGATATCAAAAAGACGTCGAATTGATAGTCGTTCTCATTACTATTTACATAGTGCCGCACCTTTGGTTTCTTTTCCTTGCGCTTACGCAGTAAAAAAGTCAGCAGACACATTTTGGGACTATTTTCTACTTTATGGCCCTTCTGCAGGATGCGTCGCCGAAGATCCATGCTAGTTTAGACATCCAGACGTATAAAAACAGGTAACCCAACATGGCAGACAAGCATCTTGAGACCAAACTCGTTCAGGCAGGACGCAGTAAAAAGTACACGCAGGGTTCCGTCAACAGCGTGATCCAACGCGCCTCTTCACTGGTATTCGAATCCGTTGAGGCTAAAAAACAGGCCACCCACAACCGCGCTAACGGCGCACTTTTTTACGGACGCCGCGGCACGCTGACACATTTCTCCCTGCAGGAAGCCATGTGTGAGCTGGAAGGCGGCGCGGGTTGCGCCCTGTTTCCCTGCGGCGCCGCAGCCGTTGCCAACACGATTTTGGCCTTTGTTGAACACGGCGACCACGTGCTAATGACCAACACGGCCTATGAGCCGAGCCAAGATTTTTGCACGAAAATCCTCGGCAAGCTCGGCGTAACCACCGGCTGGTTCGATCCGTTAGTCGGTGCCGATATTGTGAAGCACATTCAGCCGAACACCAAAGTGGTATTTCTGGAATCTCCCGGCTCCGTCACTATGGAAGTGCATGATGTTCCGGCGATTGTCGCCGCCGTCAGAAGCGTAGCGCCGGACACCATCATTATGATCGATAACACCTGGGCTGCCGGGGTGCTGTTCAACGCGCTGGATTTTGGAATCGACATCTCAATTCAGGCGGGCACCAAATACCTGATTGGCCATTCCGATGCAATGGTCGGTACGGCGGTATCAAATGCCCGCTGCTGGGACCAACTGCGCGAAAACGCCTATTTAATGGGGCAAATGCTGGATGCCGATACCGCCTATATGACCAGCCGCGGACTGCGGACTCTGGGCGTTCGTCTGCGCCAGCATCACGAAAGCAGCCTGAAGGTTGCCGAATGGCTGGCCGATCATCCGCAGGTCGCCCGCGTCAACCACCCCGCGCTTCCCGGCAGCAAAGGGCACGAATTCTGGAAACGTGATTTTACCGGCAGCAGCGGTCTGTTCTCGTTTGTGTTGAATAAGAAGCTGAACAATGACGAGCTATCAGCGTATTTGGATCACTTTACGCTGTTCAGCATGGCCTACTCCTGGGGCGGGTTTGAATCACTGATTCTGGCCAATCAACCCGAACACATTGCCGCCATCCGTCCTGAAGGCAACGTGGACTTCAGCGGAACGCTCATCCGTTTACACATCGGTTTAGAAAATGTTGACGATCTGATTGCGGATTTAGCCGCCGGATTCGCCCGAATCGAGTAACATTGCCGCAGTTGGACATATATGCAGACACTTCTGGTGGAAAAGTCTGC
Source organism: Citrobacter sp. KH_055_1 (assembly GCF_057838705.1). Taxonomy (NCBI): domain Bacteria; kingdom Pseudomonadati; phylum Pseudomonadota; class Gammaproteobacteria; order Enterobacterales; family Enterobacteriaceae; genus Citrobacter; species Citrobacter sp. KH_055_1. Next base: position 686,486 of record NZ_CM174473.1, on the reverse strand, counting down.
AATTGTTGCGTCCGGGATCAAGGCATCCCGGACAATTCAGGAGTACAATCCACTCATAAATGCTGTTCCACAGGAAAGTCCATGGTAGTCATTCAAGATATTATCTCCGCGCTCTGGCAACACGATTTTGCCGCGCTGGCAGATCCGCACGTTGTGAGTGTGGTGTACTTCGTCATGTTTGCCACGTTGTTTTTAGAAAATGGTCTGCTGCCTGCTTCCTTTTTACCCGGAGACAGCCTGCTGTTACTGGCCGGAGCGCTGATCGCGCAGGACGTGATGAGCTTTCTCCCGACAATTGCTATTCTGACTGCCGCAGCCAGTCTGGGCTGTTGGCTGAGCTATATTCAAGGGCGCTGGTTGGGCAATACGCGGACGGTGAAAAGCTGGCTGGCGCAATTACCTGAAAAATATCATCAGCGTGCCACCTGTATGTTTGACCAACACGGTCTGATGGCGCTGCTCGCGGGACGTTTCCTGGCATTTGTTCGCACCCTGCTGCCAACAATGGCGGGGATTTCAGGTCTGCCTAACCGCCGGTTTCAGTTCTTTAACTGGCTGAGCGGCCTGCTGTGGGTCACCGTGGTCACCAGCTTTGGCTATGCTCTCAGCATGATCCCATTCGTTAAACGCCATGAAGATCAGGTGATGACCTTTCTGATGATCCTACCCATCGCGCTGTTAACTGCTGGTCTGCTAGGTACCTTGTTCGTGGTGATTAAAAAAAAATGCTGTAGCGCCTGAGTCGTCATCGTTGGCCGGGTAAAATCACCCGGCATTTTCGCCTGATGCCGCTTTGCTAATCAGGCCAACGGTGAACATCATTAACTTCCCTGCATCGTCCGAATTCTTGCCGCATCCTCCCCCGGCGTTACGCCAAAGTACCGTTTAAACTCGCGGCTAAATTGCGACGCGCTCTCATAGCCAACCCGCATTGCTGCCGCGCTGGCCTTCATGCCGTCGTGAATGATCATCATCCGAGCCTTATGCAGGCGATAACTCTTCAGATACTGCAGCGGTGAAGTGCTGGTCACCGATTTAAAATTATGATGAAACGCCGACACGCTCATGTTGGCTTCTGCCGCCAGTTGCTCAACGTTGAGGTTCTCGGTGTACTTGTTTTCGATGCGCTTCAGCACGCGACTGATCAAACTGAAATGCGTCTGACGACTGACCAACGCAAGCAGCGCGCCACCGCGTGGACCGGTCAGCACATGGTACAAAATCTCACGGATGATCTGTTTTCCCAGAATTCGCGCGTCCAGCGGTCGCTCCATCACATCCAGCAAACGCTCGGCCGCGCAAAGAATCTCATCAGAAAGCGTGGCCGAGTTTATTCCGCTCGCCGCCATTGCAGGCTGGAACAGTTCATCTTCGCCAATGTCCATCAGGAGTTCCTGCAATTGCAGGATATCGACATTCAGCCGCAGACCGGCCAGTGGAATCTCCGGTGTCGCATACGTTTCACATTCAAAGGGTAAAGGTACGGTGAGCAGCAGGTATTCGTTGGCGTCATAACGAAATACACGCTCATTGATGTAACCAATTTTATGACCAGAGAAGAGAAATATAATGCCAGGTTCATACATCACAGGGGTGCGAAGCCCAGGCTCCATGCCATACAGTAAACGCACATCAGGCAGCAATTTATTGAGTTTATTTTCATTATTTTTCAGCTGCTTAATTTTTTTCGTCAGCAGAAGGCAGACATCATCACGGTTCATGGAGCACCCTTTCGTCATCGAATTGTAACCTCCACAGTGTGCGTATTTTTATCCGTTTTCTCCAGTAGTCTGTAGAAATAGGCAAGACATTGGCAGAAATGAGCATTGAGAGGAATGCGTCTGACGACCACAATGTTCACCATCAGGCAGACACTCACCTGCCCTCTTTTTTTACCCACACAAGGTAACGAGCAATGAATAACTTTAACCTCCATACCCCAACCCGCATTTTGTTCGGTAAAGGCGCTATCGCTGAACTGCGCGATCAAATCCCTCAGGATGCTCGCGTGCTGATTACCTACGGCGGCGGCAGCGTGAAAAAAACCGGCGTACTGGCACAGGTTCAGGATGCCCTGAAAGGTCTGGATGTACTGGAGTTTGGCGGTATTGAGCCGAACCCGTCTTATGAAACGCTGATGAATGCGGTCAACATCGTGCGTGATGAGAAGGTGACATTCCTGCTGGCCGTCGGCGGCGGCTCTGTTCTCGATGGCACTAAATTCATCGCCGCAGCGGCCCATTACGCTGAAGGTGTAGATCCGTGGCGCATCCTGGAAACTCACGGCAACGACGTAAAAAGCGCCATCCCGATGGGCTCCGTTTTGACCCTGCCGGCAACCGGCTCTGAATCAAACTCCGGCGCGGTAATTTCCCGCAAAACCACCGGCGATAAGCTGGCCTTTATGACACCGTTTGTGCAGCCAGTCTTTGCCGTGCTGGATCCGGTTTACACCTACACTCTGCCGCCGCGTCAGGTCGCAAACGGCGTAGTGGACGCGTTTGTTCACACCGTAGAGCAATACGTAACATACCCGGTCAACGGCAAAATACAGGACCGCTTTGCCGAAGGTATTTTGCTCACATTGATAGAAGAGGGCCCGAAAGCGTTGCAGGAGCCAGAAAACTACGATGTCCGCGCCAACGTCATGTGGGCAGCGACCCAGGCGCTGAACGGCCTGATTGGCGCAGGCGTACCGCAGGATTGGGCTACCCATATGCTCGGTCACGAACTGACCGCGATGCACGGTCTCGATCACGCACAAACACTGGCCATCGTTCTGCCGGCACTGTGGAATGAAAAACGCGACACTAAGCGCGCCAAACTGCTGCAATACGCGGAGCGCGTCTGGAATATCACCGAAGGGAGTGATGACCAGCGTATCGATGCCGCCATTGCCGCGACGCGTCAATTCTTCGAGCAGATGGGCGTCCCAACACGCATGTCCGACTACGGTCTGGATGGCAGTTCCATCCCGGCGTTGCTGGAAAAACTGGCAGCGCACGGTGGGACGAAACTGGGCGAACATCAGGACATTACGCTGGACGTCAGCCGCCGCATTTACGAAGCGGCACGCTAGGTTTTTTGACCTCTGACTTTCGTTTTTGGGTATTTATACCAGGCTTAAGTCACACAAACCTCACCGGGGCTGCTCCGGTGAACTCAATTTACACCCAATCATTCATGATGCATCGAGGCGGCAATTGAGTGAATCCCCGGGAGCGTACATAAGTACGTGACCGGGGTAAACGCAAGCAGCCAACAAAGAGGCAGCCTGAAGGATTCAGTGTAGGGGGGAATTATGACCAGTCCGACCATTATCAAGCTACAGGATGGTAACGTCATGCCTCAACTGGGCCTGGGGGTCTGGAAGGCAAGTAATGAGGAAGTCATCTCCGCGATCCATAAAGCGCTGGAAGTCGGTTATCGCTCTATTGATACCGCTGCCGCGTATAAAAATGAAGACGGTGTCGGTAAAGCATTACGCGACAGCGGCGTGCCCCGGGAGGAGTTATTCATCACCACTAAACTGTGGAATGACGACCAGAAACGTCCCCGAGAAGCGTTGCTCGAAAGCATGGAGAAACTCCAGCTCGATTACCTCGATCTTTACCTCATGCACTGGCCCGTCCCGGCAATCGACCATTACGTTGAAGCATGGGAAAACATGATCGACCTGCAAAAACAGGGACTCATTAAAAGCATTGGCGTGTGCAACTTCCAGATCAACCATCTCCAGCGCCTGATGGATGAAACGGGCGTTGCGCCAGTGATTAACCAAATCGAGCTGCACCCGCTTTTACAGCAGCGGCAGCTTCATGCCTGGAACGCCACGCATAAAATCCAGACTGAATCCTGGAGCCCGCTGGCACAAGGCGGCAAAGATGTGTTCGATCAAAAGATAGTTCGCGATCTCGCCGAAAAATACGGTAAATCACCGGCACAAATTGTCATTCGCTGGCATCTGGATAGCGGCCTGGTGGTGATCCCTAAATCAGTCACTCCTGCGCGTATCGCGGAGAACTTTGATGTCTGGGACTTCCGCCTGGACAAAGATGAACTAGGCGAAATGGCCAAACTCGACCAGGGCAAACGTCTGGGGCCGGACCCGGACCAGTTCGGCGGCTAATCCCTTCTCTCCAGCCCGGCATCCCAGTCGGGCTCTTCCTGCATGGAAATATCAAGAAACAATTCACTTACATTTATTGATGTATTTATTTCAGTCGCTGGAGCAGCATTGCGCCACATAACCTACTAATTATTCACTAAATATATTCATACGGTGAATATATTCACAATGTATATAGGTGCATGACCGTGGCTGAAAAAAAAGCACAGGGAGTTAAATGGCTCCCATTAATTCTAATAATTTTGATTTCAGCCGGGCTCTGGCAACTTACCCCACCAACGGGGTTAAGCGCTTCCGCCTGGCATTCGGCAATTATTTTCGTGGCCACTATCGCCTCTATCGTGGCAAAAGTTCTGCCCATTGGCGCAGTCGGTATTATTGGCATAACCGTCTTTGCCCTCGCCTATGCCGCCGGGGATAAAACCGCCAGCGGTGCGATTACCACCGCTCTGAGCGAACTGAACAGTTCACTCATCTGGCTGATCGTCGTTGCCTTTATGATTGCCCGCGGGTTTATCAAAACCGGCCTTGGTCGACGTATCGCCCTGCAGATGATCCGCCTGCTCGGCAAGCGCACGCTCGGACTTGCCTACGGCCTGGCGTTTGCCGATCTGATCCTCTCTCCGGCGATGCCCAGCAATACGGCACGCTGCGGCGGTGTCATCTATCCGATTGCCGACTCACTGGCGCGCAGTTTTCATTCCAATCCGGAAGATGAATCGCGCAGCAAAATCGGCACCTTCCTCATTACCTGCATTGGCAACGTCAACGACGTCACCGCCGCACTGTTTATGACCGGCTATACCGGCAACCTACTGGCAGTAAAACTGGCGGCCAACGCCGGGGTCACGCTAACCTGGGGAAGCTGGTTTATGGCGGCGCTGCTGCCTTGCATGGTGTCTTTGCTGTTGGTTCCGCTGCTGGTGTACTGGCTAGTGCGTCCGGAAATTAAACACACGCCGGATGCCCCGAACCTGGCCCGTCAGGAACTGGCGGAAATGGGCAGCATGTCACGCGGTGAGTGGTTGATGCTGGGTACCGTTGGCGTCCTGCTGGTGCTGTGGATTTTTGGCGATACGCTAGGCGTCGATGCCACCACCGCGTCGTTCGTGGGACTCTCAATTTTACTGCTCAGCGGTGTGCTGAGCTGGGAAGACGTCAAAAGCGAAAAAGGTGCGTGGGACACGCTGATTTGGTTTGCCGCACTGCTGATGATGGCAAACCAATTGAAGAAGCTCGGTTTCACCACCTGGTTTGGTAATCTGATTGGCGATAGCCTCAGCAGTACCATGCATGGCACCAGTTGGGTGGTCGTCCTGCTGCTGCTTAACGCCGCCTACTTCTACACCCACTACTTTTTTGCGAGCGGAAATGCGCAGATCGCCGCATTGTACGCGGTATTCCTTGGCGTCGGCCTGCATCTGAATATCCCGGCAGCCCCGACCGCGTTGATGCTGGCTTTCACCAGCAGCCTGTACTGCTCTCTCACCCAGTACACACATGCGCGTGGTCCGATCCTGTTTGGTGCGGGGTATGTGCCGACGGGCGTCTGGTGGCGAACAGGGTTTATCGTCAGCCTGTTTAACCAGGCAGTCTTTATTACCGTAGGTCTGATGTGGTGGAAGGTGTTGGGGCTGTACTAAAACAGATGTGCCGGATGGCGGTGCAAGCACCTCATCCGGCTTTCAAAGCAGTGGCCCAGTAAGCAGAGCGCTACCGGGCTTCAGGATTAACGCCCTGCTACTTTGCCACGTTTTTTATTCGCGGCGGGCGTCTGGCGCTGGTGTGCAACAGGTGTGTGCTTGGTCAGTGCCGGGCGAGTATGACGATTCTGGCGACGCGCTTCACGCATTTCTTCCAGCGTAGGCGACGGAACCAGACATTCACGACGACCGCCAATCAGGTGCTTTTTACCCATATCTTCCAGCGCCTGACGGATTAACGGCCAGTTAGCCGGATCGTGGTAACGCAGCAGCGCTTTATGTAAACGACGCTGCTTATCGCCTTTCGGCACCACCACATCTTCACTCTTATAGCCAATTTTACCCAGCGGGTTTTTCCCGGTGTAATACATGGTTGTCGAGTTCGCCAGCGGTGATGGGTAGAAGTTCTGTACCTGATCAAGGCGGAAACGACGCTGCTTCAACCACAACGCCAGATTCACCATATCTTCGTCACGCGTACCCGGGTGCGCAGAGATAAAGTAAGGGATCAGATACTGCTCTTTACCGGCCTGCTTCGAGTAGGTGTCGAACAGCTCTTTAAAGCGGTCGTAGCTACCCATGCCCGGCTTCATCATCTTCGACAGCGGGCCTTCTTCGGTATGTTCCGGTGCAATCTTCAGATAGCCACCAACGTGGTGGGTCGCCAGCTCTTTGATGTAGCGCGGATCTTCCACGGCGATGTCGTAGCGCACGCCGGACGCAATCAAAATCTTTTTGATGCCTTTCAAATCACGCGCGCGACGATAGAGGTTAATCGTCGGTTCGTGGTTGGTGTCCATATGCGGGCAGATGTCCGGATAAACGCACGACAGACGACGGCAGGTCTGTTCCGCACGTGGCGACTTACAGCGCAGCATGTACATGTTGGCCGTTGGGCCACCCAGATCGGAAATCACGCCGGTGAAGCCCGGTACGGTATCGCGAATCGCCTCGATCTCGTTGATGATCGAATCTTCAGAACGGCTCTGGATGATGCGTCCTTCATGCTCGGTGATCGAACAGAAAGAACAGCCGCCAAAGCAGCCGCGCATAATGTTGATGGAAAAACGGATCATCTCGTAGGCCGGAATACGGCTGTTGCCATATGCCGGGTGCGGGACACGTTTATACGGCAGCGCGAAGACGCTATCCATCTCTTCGGTCGACAGCGGGATCGCCGGAGGGTTAACCCAAATGTAGCGGTCGCCGTGTTTTTGCATCAGGGCGCGCGCGCAGCCAGGGTTGGTTTCGTGGTGCAGAATACGTGAGGCGTGAGCGTACAACACTTTGTCGCCTTTCACCTTCTCATAAGACGGCAGCAGCACGTAGGTTTTTTCCCACGGCTTCGGACGCGCAGGCTGAACGGTCACCGCTTTTGCTTCCTGCTTTTTAGGCGCTACTGGCTTGTTATCTGCACACGGTAAATCTTCACCGTACGGATGCGGGATAGGGTCAATTCTCCCCGGCATATCCAGACTCGTGGAATCCACACCGCTCCAGCCGGGCAGCGCTTCTTTAACCATAATCGCGGTGTTACGCACGTCGCGGATTTGGTCGATGGTTTCACCCATCGCCAGGCGGTGCGCAACCTCAACCAGCGGACGTTCACCGTTGCCGAACATCAGCATATCCGCTTTGGAATCCACCAGCACCGAGCGGCGCACGGTATCAGACCAGTAATCGTAATGCGCGGTACGACGCAGGCTGGCTTCAATTCCACCAAGGATCACCGGCACGTCTTTCCATGCTTCACGACAACGTTGGGTATAAACCAGTATGGCGCGGTCCGGGCGCTTACCGGCGACGTTGTCCGGCGTATAGGCATCATCATGGCGCAGGCGACGATCGGCAGTATAGCGGTTGATCATCGAGTCCATGTTACCGGCGGTTACGCCGAAGAACAGATTCGGTTTACCCAGACGCATAAAGTCGTCTTTACTGTTCCAGTCCGGCTGGGCGATAATCCCGACGCGAAAACCCTGGGCTTCCAGCATACGGCCACAAATGGCCATACCGAAACTCGGGTGATCAACATAGGCATCACCGGTAACCAGAATAATGTCGCAGCTATCCCAGCCAAGTTGGTCCATCTCTTCTCGCGACATTGGCAGAAACGGCGCGGGGCCAAAACAGGCGGCCCAGTACTGCGGCCAGGAGAAAAGGTCTCTGTCCGGTTGGATCAGGGATATTGCGCTCATAATGCTTCCAAAAATGGTAAAAAAATAATCAAAGGCCGGGGATTATACGCTGTATGTCCGCCAGAAATGAAGCGGAGTCTGAGCCAGACGAGTAGAAAGTTAAATAAATTGTTAAATTTTACTACGCCTACTTTTATCTATACCCAAAATAATTCGAGTTGCATGAAGGCGGCAAGTGAGTGACAAATTCGTCAGGAAAGAATTTGAACAGCCAAAGGCTGGCCTCCGGTGAGGGACATGGATGTCCCTCATTAATCTCCAGGAGCATAGATAACTATGTGACTGGGGTGAACGAACATAGCTAACGCACATGCTACTTGAAGTATGACGGGTATATCATAATTGACATCATGTCTTGCCAGCCGTACCAGGTCTTTTTGGCGGGGGATTTTCCATTGCATCGCAACGAATCACTTAATATTTCCCAGCTGCGGGTTGTTCTTCACCTGTGCGGATTTCTGGTTCTCCTGTACAGCTTCTCTATGCTGCCGCCGATGGCCATCGCCTTGCTGAACAAAGAACGGAGTTATTTTGCTTTTTTGAGCACCTTTGCCGTTTTTTTTTCCCTCGGCGGCGGTGCCTGGCTGGCGACAAAACGTGCGGGCATTCAGCTACGAACCCGCGATGGGTTCGTCATTATCGTTCTTTTTTGGCTACTTTTTTCATTCATCAGCGCCATGCCGATGTGGATGGAAGACGGGTTAAATCTCTCCTTTGCCGACGCCCTGTTTGAAGGCGTCTCCGGTATTACCACCACCGGGGCGACGGTCATTGACGATGTCGGCGCGATGCCCAGATCTTATCTGTATTATCGGGCGCAGCTTAATTTCATCGGCGGTCTTGGCGTTATCGTCCTCGCCGTTGCCGTCCTGCCGCTGCTGGGGATCGGCGGCATGAAGCTGTATCAGTCTGAAATGCCAGGGCCGTTTAAAGAAGAACGCCTGACCCCACGACTTGCCGATACCGCACGTACGCTGTGGCTAACCTATGTCACCCTGGGGTTTGTTTGTACGCTGGCCTACTGGATTGCCGGCATGTCGTTTTTCGATGCGTTATGCCATGGGCTTTCGACAGTCTCCCTCGGTGGGTTCTCCACCCGAAGCGAAAGTATCGGTTTTTATAACAGCCACGCCATTGAGCTTGTCGCCGGGCTGTTTTCGCTGCTATCTGCCTTTAACTTCACCCTCTGGTACGTCGCCATCGTCAAACGGACCTTCAAGCCCTTTCGCCGTAATGCCGAACTGCAGCTGTTTCTGATCATTGCGCTGGTGATCACCCTGATAGCCACCTGGCAGGTCTGGAGGGCAGGTATGTACAATTTAACGGACAGTCTGGTGCATGCTTTTTTTCTGGCAAGCTCAATGCTCACAGACAACGGCCTGTCGACGGCGGATTACGCCCAGTGGCCTTCACATACTATCTTCATGCTTCTCATCGCCAGTTTCTTCGGGGGGTGTATCGGTTCGACCTGCGGGGGTATTAAGGCGCTGCGTTTTTTAATTATGTTCAAGCAGTGCCGACAGGAATTACACCAACTGGCCCATCCTCGTGCATTGCTGAATATCAAAGTGGGTAATAGCGTGGTTAACGAGCGCGTGATCCGCTCAGTGTGGAGCTTCTTTTTTCTCTATGCTTTGTTTACCAGTTTTTTCGTCTGGGCGCTTAATCTGATGGGCTACGATCTCTTTTCCTCGTTCGCCACCGCCGCGGCCTGTATCAATAATATGGGGCTGGGATTTGGCGTCACGGCGGTCACGTTTGGTACTTTAAACGAAGAGGCAAAGCTGTTGATGTGCGCGGCCATGATCATGGGGCGTCTGGAAATCTACCCCATTTTGATCCTTTTCTCGCGCATGTTCTGGCGGGCGTAATAGCCTGCCCGGCACATTATGGCGCCGGGTTCACCAACATCTGTCCGATCGAGCCACGATCGGCCATTTCCAGCGTCTGGCTGTTAAAGTAGAACGGGAAATGCGCCCAGGAAGGCTGTCCGTAATACACCAGCAGCTCAACCTGACCATCCACCCAAACGGTATCTTTCCAGCCCCGGTCTTCCGGGAACGGCATCGCGCCGTTCACATTGCGGATCAGGAAAGAGACGCCTTCGATATGGAAAGACTGCGGCATATCCGCCCGCACCGTCCAGCGCTCCCAGGAGCCCTGCTGAGCGGTAATGTCCATGCGGTTTACATCCCACAACTGCCCATTAATGCCGGGATCGTCATCAAGGCTGATCTCACGACTGCGAATCGGTGAGCCGCTTAAAATTTCCGTAGGCAACAAACGCATCGGCAGATTGTCGGTCACCAGCGGCAGCAGCCCGGTCGGGCGCAGGGTCAGTACCAGCGTGGAAATCAGAATACTGGAGGGCTCGAAGAAGCCGCGGATCCGGTCGACAATGCTGGCCGCCTCACCACAGGTGATCGACACTTCATCGCCGTTGGTCATGTCCACCAAAATCTCACGACGTTCACCCGGGGCCAGCGAGAGTTGCTTCACCGAAACCGGCGCGGGTAAAAAGCCCTGATCGCCGGAAATCACATGCAGCGCACGACCGTCACTCATTTGCAGCTGGTAACGACGCGAGTTCGACGCATTGAGTAAACGCAAACGCACCCAGCCGCGAGACACTTCCACATACGGGCTTTGTGCCCCGTTAACCAATAGCGTATCACCAACAAACCCGCCGCTACCCGGCTCGCTGTATTCAGGCGTGCCGAAGTTATCCAGGCGCTTGTCCTGAATAATGACCGGAAAATCATCCACGCCATAATGGTTGGGAATTGGCAGCGACTTACTGACTTCATCTTCAATCAGCCACATACCAGCCAGACCGTTATAGACCTGCTGCGCGGTACGGTTCGGCGTATTGGCGTGATACCACAACGTGGCGGCGTCCTGGCGAATGGGCAATACCGGCGCCCAGTCCGCATTCGGTGACATCATGCGTGCCGGCCCGCCCATCAGTGGGCCAGGAACCTGCAGCCCGGCGACGGTCATTGAAACATTCTCGGTAAGACGGTTGCTGTAAATAAGCTTGACGTCATCCCCTTTCCAGACGCGGATGGTCGGCCCCAGGTAACGCCCGTTAATCCCCCAGACCGGCGCGCGGGTGCCTTGCGTAAAGGACCAGTGAGCGCGTTGCAGGGTCATAAATAGCGGCTGTCCACGGCGAGACTCCAGCAGCGGTGGAACAGGTAACGGTTGTTGCTGACCGGCAGCATTAGCCTTCAGCGGAATAGCACCTGCACACAGTGCGATCCCCGATGTCTGAATGAACTGACGCCGACTGAGTGACATATAAGCTCCATGTAAAACTGGCGATTAACACGCAGGAAAGTATTTCCTGTAACAAACTCGGATGGCGCGAATCACACCTTACCGGTAGCTTCACGCTCGGCAACTTCTTTGTCGAGTTCGGCGATTTTTTGTTCCATTAACGTGCGGCAATGCGCGGCCAGTTCACGAACCTGATCCTTACCATAGTGGCTGATATCTACTGGCGGTAACATCTCGACGATCGCCAGACCATTATTTAATCGGTTAAGTTTAATCTTATTTGAGGTCGTTGAGACGCACACCGGGATCACCGGAACACCCGCGGCAATTGCCGCATGAAACGCGCCAGTTTTAAACGGCAGCAGACCACGACCACGGCTACGCGTACCTTCCGGGAACATCCAGATAGAGATACGACGTTTTTTAAAATGATTAACGACCGTCGCAATGGTGCTGTGCGCTTTGGCGCGATTGTTTCTGTCGATCAACAGGTTACCGGTGAGCCAGTACAGCAGGCCGAAGAACGGGATCCACAGCAGGCTTTTTTTACCGACCGTAACCGTCGGTGGTTGCACGATCTTCGCGGCGGTAACCATGTCATAGTTATTCTGGTGGTTACAAATATAGATAGCGTTGCCGTAGTCCTTTGCGTCCGGCGGCATGCGGCATTCCACCTTCAGGCCGTACAAGGGGGCCAGTCGACCAAACATATGGCCAAACGTTGAGACGTGTTTAGGATTTCGTGGGCTGAACAGACAATATATACAACCAAAAACACAGACCAGAATGCAGTAAATTACGGTAATGAATAAACGAAAAATATATAGCATAACAACCTCTAAGGCCTAAGAGCCTGGCATTTTACGTCACCAGATGCAGAACCCTGCGTCAGGTTAGGGCTTTGTTAAGAGCGGCTCTCTGGAAAAGCGTATTGTTAATCGCAATGCACGAATAAACAACGGTTTCACGGGAATTTTTAATGTTGACTCTCCCTGCGTAAAAGCAGGGAGAGTCAGACGACAGCGTTATTCTTCGCTGTCGCCCTGACCGGCACGTCGTGGTGAGTCAATTTCGATACGGTCGATGCGCTGTAAACCGCGCATCAGCGTACCGCGACGCCCACGCTCGCCGGTCACCTTCTGCAGTTCTTCAGGACGCAGTTTAATTTTGCGTTTACCAACGTGAATGGTCAGCGTACTTTGCGGCGGCAACACGTAGAGGTGCGCCAGCCCATCATCCCCTTTCGCCGCTTCTGCAGACGGAATGTTGATGATCTTGTTCCCTTTCCCTTTCGACAATTGCGGCAGATCACTGACCGGGAACATCAGCATACGCCCGGCATGGGTGATCGCCAGCAGCATGTCGCTTTCATCTTCAAGCACCACTGGCGGCATCACATGCGCATTCTCCGGTAATGTAATCAATGCCTTACCCGCACGGTTGCGCGCCACTAAGTCATTGAAGGTGCAGACGAAACCGTAGCCAGCATCGGAGGCCATCAGCAGTTTCTGGTCATCACTTTCCATCAGCATATGCTCAACCGTCGCTCCCGGCGGTAGCGTCAGCTTACCGGTCAGCGGTTCACCCTGACCACGTGCCGACGGCAGCGTAATCGGGTCGATGGCATAGCTGCGCCCGGTTGAATCCACGAACACCACCGGCTGGTTGCTCTTGCCCTTCACCGCCGCCTTGTAGCTGTCACCCGCCTTATAGCTTAAGCCCGGCGCATCAATGTCATGGCCTTTGGCGCTACGCACCCAGCCGCTTTGCGACAGTACAATGGTGACCGGCTCAGACGGCAGCATGTCGTGCTCGCTCATCGCCTTCGCTTCTTCGCGCTCTTTCAGCGGAGAACGGCGATCGTCGCCATAGGCATCTGAGTCTGCCTGCAGCTCTTTCTTCAGCAGGTTACTCATCTTGCGCTCAGAGGCCAGAATGCCCTGCAGCTGATCGCGTTCTTTCGCCAGCTCGTCCTGCTCGCCACGAATTTTGATCTCTTCAAGTTTGGCAAGATGACGCAACTTCAGTTCGAGGATGGCTTCAGCCTGGGTTTCAGAAATGCCAAACCGCGACATCAGCTCAGGCTTCGGTTCATCTTCATGACGAATAATTTCAATCACTTCGTCAATGTTGAGGAACGCCACCAGCAAACCTTCGAGGATGTGCAGGCGCTTGAGGACTTTTTCCAGACGATAGTTCAGACGACGACGCACGGTATCGCGGCGGAACGCCAGCCATTCGGTGAGGATCTCCAGCAGGTTTTTCACCGCCGGGCGACCGTCGAGGCCAATCATGTTCAGGTTGATGCGGTAGCTTTTTTCCAGATCGGTGGTGGCAAACAGGTGGTTCATCACCTGCTCCATATCCACACGGTTGGAGCGCGGCACGATCACCAGACGGGTCGGGTTTTCGTGATCCGACTCATCGCGCAGATCGTCCACCATCGGCAGCTTTTTATTGCGCATCTGGGCGGCAATCTGTTCCAGCACTTTGGCACCGGAAACCTGATGTGGCAGCGCGGAAATCACCACCGCGCCATCTTCTTTGGTCCAGACCGCACGCATACGCACGGAGCCACGTCCGTTTTCGTAAATCTTACGAATTTCTGCACGCGGGGTAATGATTTCTGCTTCAGTCGGGTAATCCGGTCCCTGGACGATATCCAGCAGCTGATCCAGCGTCGTTTTCGGCTGCTCAATCAGCGTAATCGCCGCTTTTGCCACTTCACGCAGGTTATGTGGCGGAATGTCCGTTGCCATGCCGACCGCAATACCGGTGGTGCCGTTCAGCAGAATATTCGGCAAACGCGCAGGCAGCATCTTCGGCTCCTGCATGGTGCCGTCGAAGTTTGGCACCCAGTCCGACGTCCCCTGGCCGAGTTCCCCCAGCAGCAGTTCCGCATATTTAGACAGTCGAGATTCGGTATAACGCATCGCCGCGAACGATTTCGGATCGTCCGGTGCCCCCCAGTTCCCCTGCCCGTCAACCAGCGGATAACGGTAAGAGAACGGCTGCGCCATCAGCACCATCGCTTCATAGCAGGCGCTGTCGCCGTGTGGGTGGTATTTACCCAGTACGTCGCCGACGGTACGGGCGGATTTTTTAAATTTGGCGCTGGCATTCAGCCCCAGTTCGGACATCGCGTAAACGATGCGTCGCTGAACGGGTTTCAGACCATCACCAATAAACGGCAACGCCCTGTCCATGATGACGTACATGGAATAGTTCAGATAGGCGTTTTCCGTGAATTCATGCAGCGCAAGGCGCTCTGCCATATCGCTCATTAATCGTGGTTCCTCAACTGTTAGCCCGAACAATACCCGGTATTCGTCAGGCAATATTGCCGCAGATACTACCCTATCTGGCGAGTTGAGTCACAAAGAAAAGGGCCGCGAACGCGGCCCTGATGGGGATTATTTGGTGACTTTGGTAATCTGTTTTACGTCGATTTCAACGGAGTTCCAGTCTTTATCCACTTCGCCCTGGATTTCTACGACATCCTGCGGCGTGACGGTTAAACCGTTCCAGCGCTTGTGGTCGATATCCACGTTCACCGTGCCAGATGCATCTTTAAACAGGTACAGATCGTCGGAGATACGCTCAACGATGTTACCGCGCAGCGTGACCCAGGTATCATCACGCAGCGATTTTGCACTTTCTACCGTCGTACTGCTGCCATTCGGACCCACAAATCCGCCCGCCTGGCTTTGCGTCGCCGTTGGGCCAGAGAATCCGCCCTGCTGCGCTGCCAGAACAGGTGCGGAACACAGTGCCATCACGGCAACCATTGCAGCTAATTTTTTCATCTTCATGTCTCCCTTATCATGTTGTTTCACGACTATTTAATAAGTTAATCCTTAACAACTTCTTAAGGCAAAAAAAGATTCTTTTTTTGCTGTACATCCCCGGTTGACACAAGGTTTACTGGCAGCCAACTGAGTGAGCGCAGGGAAGAACATATGCGTATTTTACTGGTAGAAGATGACGCGTTGATTGGCGACGGTCTGAAAACGGGTCTGAGTAAAATGGGGTTCACCATCGACTGGTTTACCGAAGGTCGTCAGGGTAAAGAGGCGCTTTACAGTGCGCCTTATGACGCGGTGATCCTCGACCTGACGCTGCCGGGTATTGACGGCCGCGATATCCTGCGCGAATGGCGCACAAAAGGAAAACAGGAGCCGGTGCTGATTTTAACGGCCCGCGACGCGCTGGCAGAACGTGTGGAAGGTCTGCGCCTCGGTGCGGATGACTACCTGTGTAAACCCTTTGCACTGATTGAAGTGGCCGCCCGACTGGAAGCGCTGGTACGTCGCGCCAGCGGTCAGGCTACCAGCGAACTACGCCACGGTCAGGTGACGCTTAATCCCGGCGCACTGGTCGCCACGTTCGCAGGCGAGCCATTGTCGCTCAAGCCGAAGGAGTTCGCACTGTTGGAACTGCTGATGCGTAATAAAGGGCGCGTCCTGCCCCGTAAACACATTGAAGAAAAACTGTATAACTGGGACGAAAACGTCTCCAGCAATGCGGTTGAAGTGCACGTCCATCACTTACGCCGTAAGCTCGGCAGTGATTTTATCCGCACCGTGCACGGCATTGGTTACACCCTGGGTGATGCATGAAATTCACACAACGCCTCAGCCTGCGCGTCAGGCTAACGCTTATCTTCACCATTTTGGTGCTGGTGACCTGGCTGATTTCCAGTTTTGTCGCCTGGAAGCAAACCACCGACAACGTCGACGAGATGTTTGACACACAGCTGATGCTGTTTGCCAAACGGCTGGTCACGCTGGATCTTGACGAACTAAAAGCCTCTGAGCGCTTTGCCCAAACGCCAAAGAAATTCAAACACGGCCATATTGACGACGATGTGCTGACCTTTGCGGTCTACACCCCGGACGGAAAAATGGTTCTGCACGACGGCGACAATGGTCAGTACATTCCCTATAGCTATCGCCGGGAAGGGTTTGACGACGGCTATCTGAACGGTGACAACGATAAATGGCGCTTTATCTGGCTGACTTCAGCAGATAAAAAGTACCGGGTCGTGGTCGGTCAGGAGTGGGAATACCGCGAAGATATGGCGCTGGCGATTGTGACGGCCCAGCTGGTGCCGTGGCTGGTCGCCCTGCCGTTGATGCTGCTGATCCTGATTGTACTGTTAAGTCTTGAACTTAAGCCGCTGAAAAAGCTGGCGCAGGCTTTACGTTTGCGCGATCCGGAATCTGAAGAACCGCTGAGCCTGAAAGGCATTCCCGGCGAGGTTCGCCCACTGGTTGAGTCGCTCAATCAGCTGTTTACCCGTATTCACACCACCATGGTACGCGAGCGGCGCTTTACCTCAGATGCCGCGCACGAACTGCGTAGCCCGCTGACGGCGCTCAAGGTTCAAACCGAAGTGGCGCAACTGTCTGACGATGACCCGCAGTCACGACAAAAAGCGCTAATGCAGATGCAGACGGGAATTGACCGCGCCACTCGCCTGGTCGATCAGCTGCTGACGCTTTCGCGTCTCGATTCGCTCAACAATCTTCAGGATGTCGCCGATATCTCACTCGAAGAGTTACTGCAATCCGCCGTCATGGATATCTACCACCCGGCACAGCAGGCCCACATCGACGTGCGCTTGCAGATTAACGCTCACGACGTTAAACGCACCGGCCAACCGCTGTTGCTTAGCCTGATGGTCCGCAATCTGCTGGATAATGCAATCCGCTACAGCCCGCAGGGTAGCGTCGTGGACGTGACGCTCAATAACCACTGTTTCAGCGTCAAAGATAACGGTCCGGGCGTTGCGCCAGAGGTATTACTGCACATTGGTGAGCGTTTCTATCGTCCACCGGGACAAAACGCGACCGGCAGTGGGCTGGGCCTGTCAATCGTCCGACGTATTGCGACGTTGCACGGTATGTCCGTGTCATTCGCCAACGCCGCGGAAGGTGGATTTGAAGCCAAAATCAGCTGGTAGCGTTGAATTATTGCGCTACCAGCAAAAGACTTTGCACATTTTGCTAATTTCACCGCACCGATCATCGGCGTAAAATCGCTCTCAAACGTAATTCTTTGAGGACACAACATGAGCAACATTCTGATTATCAATGGCGCTAAAAAATTCGGCCATTCCAATGGTCAGTTGAATGACACCCTGACCGAGGTCGCGGACGGTATCCTGCGCGACCTCGGACATGATGTTAGAGTCGTGCGCGCAGACAGCGATTACGACGTACAAACAGAAGTGCAGAACTTTGTCTGGGCTGACGCCGTTATTTGGCAAATGCCGGGCTGGTGGATGGGTGCACCGTGGACAGTGAAAAAATACATCGATGATGTGTTCACTGCAGGGCACGGTACGCTGTACGCCAGCGATGGTCGCACACGTTCTGATGCCACTAAAAAATACGGTTCTGGCGGCCTGATTCAGGGCAAAAAATACATGTTGTCCCTGACCTGGAATGCACCGATGGAAGCCTTTACTGACAAAGATCAGTTCTTCCACGGCGTCGGCGTTGATGGCGTTTATCTGCCGTTCCATAAAGCAAACCAGTTTTTAGGTATGGAAGCGCTGCCGACTTTTATCACCAATGATGTGATTAAAATGCCGGATGTCCCGCGTTATATCGCAGAATATCGCAAGCATCTGACCGAGATTTTTGGTTAACTAGTTACCTGGAATTAGAAGGAGTTAACCATGCTTACCGTTATTGCAGAAATCCGTACACGTCCAGGTCAACACCACCGCCAGGCGGTGCTGGATCAGTTTGCTAAAATCGTTCCAACCGTCCTGAAGGAAGAAGGCTGTCATGGCTACGCGCCGATGGTCGATCACGCCGCAGGTGTGAGTTTTCAAACCACAGCGCCGGATTCAATCGTGATGATTGAACAGTGGGAAAGCATTGCGCACCTTGAAGCGCATTTGCAAACCCCGCATATGAAAGCTTACAGCGAAGCCGTGAAAGGTGATGTGCTGGACATGAGCATTCGTATTCTGGAATCAGGTATTTAAGGTTGTTGATGTACCGGATGACGTCGCCCGCGACGTATCCGGTCTACACACGATCTGTAAGCCCGGTAAGCACAGTGCAACCGGGCCAATAAACTTACCAGTACAACTTCCAGCACTGCGTAAAACGGGTTAACGCCTCAACGTAAAAGTAATCTCCCCAGCTTGCGCACTCATCGACCCCTTTATTGCTCGCAAGATGGTAAACAGAGTGTTTCAGTAGCCCGTTGCCCTTCTCATCTTTGCCCATCAGATAATGCTGCGTCAGCGATGACATGATCCCCATCGCCCACTGTTGATAACGTTCACGATCTGGATCGGTCACCGGCAGGTGTTTAATCAACTCCAGCAGGCCACATACCGCAATGGCCGCCGAAGAAGAATCACGCAGCGCATCGGTGCCCACCAGCGCCAGATCCCAGTGACAAACGGCATCATCCGGCAGGCGATTGAGAAAGTAGTTGGCCAGTTTTTTCGACAGCTGCACCATCTCGCGATCGCCGGTATAGATATAGCTCAACAGAAAACCATAAATCCCCCACGCCTGCCCACGCGACCAGCATGAATCATCAGCGTAACCCTGCTGGGTATTACCGTAGCGCGGCGCGCCGGTTTGCACGTCCATGTAGTAGGTATGGAACGTCGAGGCATCTTCACGGATCAGATATTCCGCCGCCTGCGCCACGTGCGCTTTTGCCGCATTGGCAAAGCGCGGATCGCCCGTCTGTTCACTGGCCCAGTACAGCAGCGGCAGGTTCATATTGCAGTCAATGATCATCCGACCGGCCTGCTCGGGATCGCGGAGATCGCCCCATGCCTGAATGATCTGCGCCTTCTCGTGAAAACGTTCGAGCAGCGCTTCTGCCGCCATCAGCGAAAAACCGCGCGCATCGCGATTGCCCGTCAACCGCCAGGCCGCCACACAGGAGAGCGTGTACAGGAAGCCCAGGTCGTGGGTGTTGGTGTCATGACGCCCGGCAATACGCAAACCAAATGAGCGCACGTGCTTTTCGGCCATTTCACGAAATGTCGCTTCACCGCTCATTTCCCACGCCAGCCACAGTTGCCCAGTCCAGAAACTGGTGGTCCATTCCACATTATCCGTCAGCGGGTAATAACCGTTGACGCAGGTTTCGGCAGGAAAGTCTTCACCGAATTCCGTTAAATGACGGCTAAGCAGCTCGAGGACATGTTCCCTGGCGCCATTCATTTGTTCCTGAAAGGCTGCGGTATTAAGCGGGCTACCAGGAAAAGCGCGCAACGTTTCCTCAACGATATGCTTTAACATATTTTGGTTCCTTATTACGTAGATTATCTTGTCGCGTTATTTTCGGCGATATCGAGCGCGGTATTATTACGACGTTTACTTTGGCAGGCGGATAACGTAAATGCCGAAATCAGCGTAAAGGTCAGCGCAATAATACCCATAATGATATAGGTCTTTTCAAAACCAATTCGGTCATACATTAATCCGGCAGGTGAAGACACCACCACGTTGCCAACATACAGCATCGCCTGATAACCCAGTAAATACATGGTTGCGTTGACGCGTTTATCAAAATGTTCGGCAATGTATTTAAAGACAGAAACCAGCAATAAACAGATTTCCAGGCCATACAACGGTTTTAGCACTGAAATTAACAGATGCGAGTCGCACAGTCCGGAGATAACCAGACGCGCGCCGACCAGTGCCCCGACAATCAGCAATCCCCGCTTCGCGCCGATGTAGTTAACGAACAGCGGGATCACCATATACATGATAAATTCCATACCTGACTGCACGGTGCCCAGATATCCGAATACCGCATTGCCTTTCTGTACATCAGCAAAGAAGGTGACAAAATAACGCGAGAATTGCTGTTCGGCGATAAACATCATCCACGCCACGCCCGCGACATACAGGCAAAACGCCCAAAACTTGCGGTTACGCAGCAGCGCGTAAACATCCGCAGGAGAGATTTTATCTTTGGTCAGTACCTCTGAGGCATTGGCTGAATTTACGTTCACTTTCAGGCTTAGCAGGACAATCAGCATTACCACCGACGCCACGCTACCTAACATAAAGTTATACGCCGGAGAGAGGTTAAACAGCAGCCCCGAGAACGACGACGCGACTGCCCAACCGAGCGATCCCCACATGCGGATTTGCCCAAACTCCATGCCGTTTAAACGACTGTAGCGGTCAGAATAGGATTCGCAGGCGGCCACACCGGCGTACCACGCAAAGCTTAAGTAAATTGCGCCGACAATAATACCCAGCAGGGTATTGGAGATTAATAGCGGCTGATATACATAAATAAAAAACGGTGCCATTAATGCCGACATAATCACGACAAAATAGAGCAGGTATTTACTCATACCGATTCTGTCGAGGATATAGCCATAAATCGGCTTCAGTATCACCGAGAAAATACCGTTCACTGCAAATACGGTACCGATAACCGTCCCACTTAACTGCGCTTTCTGCCCCAACCAAATGGCCAGCAAACCAATACTGGCCGACCAGGTAAAGAAATAAAGAAAAATAAAGCTACTAATTTTATAATATTCTGTTCTGTTACTCGCTGAACTCTTTTTCATACCATCCTCGCTATAAAAAGAACGACAACTGACGTGCACCGTCAGGTTCGCGAATAACGACCTGGTTACGGTTAATTTGCAGCAGTGGGACCGTGAGCACGTTTTTTTGCTTGCCGCTGGCATTCACGGCGCAGCACAGCCAGCTCTCGCCCGGCAGGATCTCGGTGGTCAGCGTCGGAATAGCCGCGCACTCGGCAAACATAATGCTGCTGTTAGGCGGCGTGACCACATTGTCCGGCTGGCGGATGATGACAGGTGACAGATCCACAATCGCACTGGTCCCGTTACGCGCTGCCAGCAGACATCCCCGTGCGCTGAGCTGCGGCTCTGTCTTCATCACTGCAAAGCCCCCTTCTACCGTTTGCAGCGTTCTCGCACTGTGAATGCGGTGCAAACGAATATGCCACTCGCCAAACGGCACCAGCCAGGTCTCAATACTGACGTCATGCCACGGCGACCAACGGGACCAGAGATAATTTTCATCAACGCGAACGTCATCGCACTGACGACGTCCACGGAAGTAATTATCGCCATCTGCCAGCAGCAGCATGGAATCGCACGCCGCATGTTTGATGCCGTAGCGCCCGCGCTCAATGGTTAAGCCAAAACGGCTGGAGTAGGCAAATTTGGTGTACTTGGCCTCGGTATTCACATAGTTGTTCAGCTCAAGCTGGCCTGACGCCAGCATCGTGACATGCGCAGAATCTTCGCTGTGTTGCAGGATCTGCCCGGCATGGGCAATCACCCGTTTTTCGTCAAGCACCGGGAGCGGCAACTCTTCAGCCTGCCAGAACGCGTGATCGTCCGTTAACGCGAGGATCAAAAAGACTTTCAGTGCCCAGTACGGCGATCCCGGCGAATTGTAGTCTTCACACATTGCCAGGTTTGGATAGGCAAAGCCCAACGTCAGGATGCCGTCTCGATCAAAAATCGGCTGCTGTTGCCACCAGCGCAGATGGCGCAGGATCACCCCTTTGATAACCCCAGGAGAGAACACATCTAGTTCAGCAAAGGCCACCGCACTCCAGAAGGCGACCATGGCAAAGCGGTAGGTCAGGCTGCGACCAAACGGCACCGATGCCCCGTCGGCGGCAGACATAAAGATAAAATCCGCGGCAAACAGCCGGGAACGTTCACGCAACGTAGCGGCGCGACGGGTGTCTTCCGGGCTGAGAGTGGCATACAACAGACCATAAAAATGAAAGGCCATGGAGATGTAATAATCTTTAGGTCGCCCGGGACCGTCGGAATACCAGCCATCGCCGAGGTAGTAGGCGTCCATCATCTCAAATCGCCGATCGATAGCCTGTTGGTCAAACGGTAATCCTGCACGTTTAAAGCCAAGCTGCACGATAATGGCGAAATAGTTCCAGTTGCTGTCCGGCATCTGAGCATCGGTAATTTGATTCAGCCAGCGGTGCAGATTGTCCTGCTCCATTGCGCTGAACATCCCGGTTAAACGCGTCTGCAATAACGCCAGGCCCAGACCATACGCCGCCATCTCGACCAGACGCTGATCGTAAGGACCGGTATCCCCCCAATAGTGCGAGCTGTGGGGATCGGTGCCGAGTTTTATCGCCTGAATATATTTGTCGGCAAACGGCACATCCGCCCCGCCGGCCATCAGCGGAAATAGCCCCCACAGCGCTCGGGAAAGCCCTTCCATGCAGGCAATATCCACGCTGTAATGCGCGCAGGTATCACCGAGAGAAAACTGAGCCTGTCCCGCTGGGAATTGCTTGTCGAGTGCCCGTAAAAGGGTATTAACGGCACGCGTAACGTCTTCGCGGGATGACAATGGATTTGATTTTTCTTCAGTTGCCGACCACATACTCTGCCCCTCTGAATTAAGTGGCTAAAGAATAGTGAATGGCAGACAAGCAGAAATGTTACTTCAATCACACCACAAACATTAAAATAAAACAGTGATTGAAGAAATTTAAAAATAGGGTTTATAAACAGGAATTCGCCGGCAAAAGTTTAAATTTATTGCACTATGAACTTATCTTCCCCTCAAGAGTACCTGGAGCTGATTGCCCTCAACGACGCGGTGGTGTCGTTCAGTCGTTTATTTGCCAATACGGTTCGTTATCACCATTGGCATCAATGTCTGGAAGTGTTGTACGTGGAAGAAGGGTTTGGCGTGGTGACGGTCGATCATAAGCAATACACCATGCGTCCAGGGCGGATGTTCTTTTTCCCGCCGTTTACGCTGCATAAAATTTTTGTCGACGAGCAGGTGCGGGACCGTTATCGGCGGACCATTATTCATCTCGATCAGCACGCGGTGCTGAAGGTGTTACGCGACTTTCCACTTCATCAACAGCGTCTACAACACCTGAGTGTACGCGGGAGCGAGGCGTGGGTCATCGACGCCGCAGACGTCCATACGCACATTGATTTTCTGTTCAACCGCTATGCAAAACTAGCCGCGCAGAAACCGCTTAACACTGAGCACGTTACCTGCCTGTTATTGAATTTATTCAGCCTGTTACCCGAAGATAACGTCAATATGCATGATAGTGATACGGGGATGGCCAGCCAGGTGATGTTCTGGCTTGATGAGCACTACATGCATAAATTTAGCCTGGTGACGCTGGCACAAGCGTTAGGAAAATCAAAAAGTTATGTTTCTCGGCGTTTTCAGGTAGAAACAGGCGAGAGCATCCTCGGGTATCTCAACACGCTGAGGTTGAGAAAAGCCTGCGAGGCGCTGTTACACAGTGAGGCAAGCGTCAGAGAGATTGCGCAAAAAGTGGGGTTTTCTGATGTGACTTATTTTATCAGCGCCTTCGGAAAAGGCATTGGCGAGACGCCGTTACAGTACAGGAAGCGGCATAAGCCGTAACGCCTGATGGCGACGCTAACGCGTCTTATCAGGCCTACGGGCACAATGCGAATGTAGGCCGGATAAGCGAAGCGCTATCCGGCATTCACAACATCATGCTTACCCTTCGAGATCCGCCAGGTCGCCTTTCTCCTGCAGCCAGTTACGGCGATCTTCTGAGCGCTTCTTCGCCAGCAGCATATCCATCATGGCGTTGGTGCGCTGATCGTCTTCATCATCAATGATGAGCTGCACCAGGCGACGGGTATTTGGATCCAGCGTGGTTTCGCGCAGCTGCATCGGGTTCATTTCACCCAGACCTTTAAAGCGCTGGACGTTCGGCTTGCCTTTCTTACGCTTCAGCTGCTCCAGTACGCCCGCTTTCTCTTCTTCCGTGAGCGCGTAATACACTTCTTTCCCGAGGTCGATACGGTACAGCGGCGGCAGCGCTACGTAGACGTGTCCGTGTTTGACCAACGTGCGGAAGTGCTTCACAAACAATGCGCACAGCAGCGTAGCAATGTGCAGACCATCGGAGTCCGCATCCGCGAGGATACACACCTTGCCGTAGCGCAACTGGCTGAGATCGTCGCTGTCCGGATCGATACCGATCGCTACCGAGATATCGTGAACTTCCTGGGAGGCCAGCACTTCATCAGAAGAGACTTCCCAGGTGTTCAGGATCTTACCCTTCAGCGGCATGATCGCCTGATACTCACGATCGCGCGCCTGCTTGGCCGATCCGCCCGCCGAGTCACCTTCCACCAGGAACAGCTCGGTGCGGTTAAGATCCTGCGCGGTGCAGTCCGCCAGCTTACCCGGCAGTGCCGGACCGCTGGTGAGTTTTTTACGCACCACTTTTTTCGCTGCACGCAGACGACGCTGAGCGCTGGAAATCGCCATTTCCGCCAGCAGCTCTGCTGACTGCACGTTCTGGTTCAGCCACAGGCTAAAGGCATCTTTTACCACCCCAGAAACGAACGCCGCGCACTGGCGCGAAGAGAGACGCTCTTTGGTCTGACCGGCAAACTGTGGATCCTGCATCTTCACGGACAGCACGTAGGCGCAGCGATCCCAGATATCCTCCGCCGACAGCTTCACGCCGCGCGGCAGGATATTGCGGTATTCACAGAATTCACGCATCGCATCCAGCAGACCCTGACGCAGGCCATTGACGTGCGTCCCGCCCTGCATGGTTGGGATCAGGTTAACGTAGCTTTCGGTCAGCAATTCACCGCCTTCCGGCAGCCACAGCAGCGCCCAGTCCACCGCTTCCGTATCACCGGAGAACGTCCCGACAAAGGGTTTTTCCGGCAGCAACGGCAGGCCGTTCACCGCTTCGCTCAGGTAATCGGTCAGGCCATCGGCGTAGCGCCAGGTCTGTTCGGTATCGTTGACCTTATCCTTGAAGATGATCTCCACGCCCGGGCAGAGTACCGCTTTGGCTTTCAGCAGATGGCTCAGGCGAGAAGCGGAGAAACGTGGGCTGTCAAAGAAGCTTTCATCCGGCCAGAAGTGCACGCTGGTCCCGGTATTGCGCTTTCCACAGGTGCCGGAAACGTGCAGGTCTTCGACCTTTTCACCGTGTTCAAAGGCGATACTGTGAATCTGACCATCACGACGAACGGCCACTTCAACACGTTTTGACAAGGCGTTAACCACCGAAATCCCCACGCCGTGCAGGCCACCGGAGAACTGGTAGTTTTTGTTAGAAAACTTACCCCCTGCGTGCAAACGGCAAAGGATCAATTCAATGGCCGGGACGCCCTCTTCCGGGTGGATATCGACGGGCATGCCACGTCCGTCATCAATGACTTCCAGTGATTGATCGGCATGAAGGATAACCTCGACACGTTTCGCGTGCCCGGCCAGCGCTTCATCCACACTGTTATCAATAACTTCCTGCCCCATATGGTTAGGACGAGTCGTATCTGTGTACATCCCCGGGCGGCGGCGAACCGGCTCAAGCCCAGTGAGTACCTCAATGGCATCAGCGTTATAAGTTTGCGTCATGGTTTAAATTAGCAATTCGAATTGATCGTCAAAAACTGTGCAGTCCAAGGAAATCGACAATCTGGTTGAAATAATCTTCGAAGCCTGTGAATGCGTGGTTTCCGCCCTCAATAACAGTTTGACGGCAGGAGGCGTAATACGCCACCGCCTGGCGGTAGTCCAACACTTCATCGCCCGTTTGTTGTAGCAGCCAGAGCAAATCCGGCGCCTCCAGCGGGTCAATCTGCATGACTTTAAGATCGTAAATATGGCGAGACTCTAGCACATATTGCTGGCCCGTGTAGGGGTTCTCGTTTTGGCCAAGGTAGTCGACCAGCAGTTCGTAAGGCCGCACCGCAGGGTTCACCACCACCGCAGGCAACATAAAACATTGCGACAGCCAGGTGGCGTAATAACCTCCTAAAGAGGAGCCAACAATCCCCAGCGACTCTCCGCCATGCTCAAGGACTATTGATTCCAGCATCTCTGCCGCTTGGGCAGGATACGGTGGCAGCTGCGGTACGATCATCTCAACGTGCGGGTGGTGCTCTGCCAGCCAGCTTTTCAGCAGACACGCCTTCGCCGAGCGAGGAGAGCTATTAAATCCGTGTAGATAGAGAAGCGTAGACATCAGTAGCCTTCTGAAGCGGTATCAGGGTGGAACCGAATTCCCGGCAGACGGCACACCTGAGTGTGCAGCGAACCATCAGCAAAAAGTTCCAGCGTACGCCAGCCGGGACTAATGGTATCTAACGTAAAGTTGGCACAATGCGGCTTGAACTGCACGCATGTCGACGGCGTAGCCAGCAGGCGGCGACCGTTCCAGTCGAGATCCAACTCCTGATGAATATGTCCACACAGCAGATACTTCACGCGCGGATAGTTCACCAGCACGTTGTCCAGCTCAGCAGCATTGCGCAGGCTGTGCTGATCGAGCCAGCTACAGCCCGAAGGCAGTGGGTGGTGATGCAAAAGCAGCAAGGTATTCCGTTCAGGCGCATCGGCAAGTTTTCGCTCCAGCCATTCAAGCTGGAACTCACTTAATTCTCCGTGGGGAACGCCAAAAACCTGGCTATCGAGCAGCAAAATTTGCCACTGTTCACCAATGAAGACGCGTTTCGCAGGCGAAATTCCGGCGTCCTGCAGGGCGCTGTACATGGCTGGCTGAAAATCATGATTGCCAGGTAACCAGACGCAAGGCGCACGAAAGCTTGCGATACCCTCAGCAAAATGCTGATACGCCGCAGCGGATTGATCCTGCGCTAAATCGCCTGTCGCCACGATCAGATCGAAGTCGGTCGACTCAGCATGTATAGCGTCCAATACGCACAGATAGCTGTCCCAGGTGTTCACTCCCAGCAGCGTTTCATGCTTTTCGGCAAACAGGTGAGTGTCTGTAATTTGCAAGATCCTGACTCTGGCCTCACCAGCCAAAGGAAGGGTTAACAGGCTTTCCAAATGGTGTCCTTAGGTTTCACGACGCTAATAAACCGGAATCGCCATCGCTCCATGTGCTAAACAGTACCGTAACCAGTCGGCCAGGAACTGATTAATTTGATGCTTTTCGTCGCGTTGATGCAACTTTTTATTTGGGTAATCATACCGCGCTTTGAAGCGAAAGATCTGCTGACTTGAACACACTTCAGCCACCCTCGCATCATGATACAGGCGGACGGTAAGCGATGGCAGGCTCCAGTAAGTGACAGCAGGCGCCGTCTGTTCGATCGCAACCAGCGTAGTGTATCGGGTCGATTCAACAATCGTTAACCGATATTGTGCGTTTGCCACCTGATAGCTCACTGTTTCGCCGACCACATCATTTCGCGGCAACAGACGGCGCAGTTGCGAAAAGTTGGTTTCGCACAGGCGCATCATTTCAGGGAAATCAGGTGTATAACGCTTCATTTTTTCCACTCAGTTTTTAACTCTTGATAGTGCAGCTGCAACCATTGCAAGGCGATGACAGAAGCCGCGTTGTCGATTTTTCCCTCTTCCACCCACTGATAAGCCTGTTCCCGGCTTACCACATGAACGCGAATATCTTCGTTTTCATCCGCCAGACCGTGGATCCCGCTTGCGGTCGTGGCGTCCACTTCGCCGACCAAAATGGACAGGCGCTCGCTCGTGCCGCCGGGGCTTGCCAGATAGCTCAGCACAGGTTTGGTTCGTTTTACGTCCAGTCCGGCTTCTTCCATCGCTTCACGGCGGGCAACGTCCTCAACGGTTTCACCTTCTTCGATCATCCCGGCGACCATTTCCAGCAGCCACGGGCTTTCGCTGGTATCAAATGCCGCAATACGAATCTGCTCAACCAGCACAACTTCGTCCCGCTCAGGGTCAAAGGGTAGCAAGACCGCCGCGTGTCCGCGCTCAAAAATTTCGCGCGTGACTTCCTCACTCATTCCACCGTTAAACAGGCGATGGCGGAACCGATAAAGATCCAGTGAAAAAAAACCGCGGTATAGCGTTTCTCGTGCAATAATTTCTACATCATTTTTCGTGAAAGTCATTGGCAAGCTGTCTGGTTTACGCATTGTGCTGTCCTGATACCAATAGTGATTAAAATGTGAATTTCAAGGTCGTATGACTGCTGTTTGGGCGCCCTTGTGTTAAATTGATGCAAATTAACGCCGTATGGCACGTAACGCCAACTTTTTGAAGTGGTGGATTCTGCTAGAATCAACAATTATTTTTACCATTTGATCAGCGCTAAATACTGCTTCACAACAAGGAATGCAAATGAAGAAATTGCTCCCCATCCTTATCGGCCTGAGCCTGTCGGGGTTCAGTACTTTGAGCCAGGCAGAGAACCTGATGCAGGTTTATCAGCAAGCACGCCTGAGCAACCCGGAATTGCGTAAATCCGCCGCCGATCGCGATGCTGCATTCGAAAAAATTAACGAAGCGCGTAGTCCGTTACTGCCTCAGCTGGGCTTAGGTGCCGATTACACCTACAGCAATGGCTACCGTGATGCAAACGGCGTGAATTCCAACGCCACCTCTGCTTCGTTAACCCTGACTCAGTCTCTGTTTGATATGTCGAAATGGCGTGCCCTGACGCTGCAAGAAAAATCAGCGGGCATCCAGGATGTGACCTATCAGACCGATCAGCAAACGCTGATCCTGAATACCGCCACGGCCTATTTTAAAGTATTGAACGCGATTGATGTGCTGTCATACACCCAGGCACAGAAAGACGCAGTTTACCGTCAGTTGGATCAGACTACCCAGCGTTTTAACGTCGGCCTGGTCGCCATTACTGACGTACAGAACGCCCGTTCACAATACGATACCGTGCTGGCAAATGAAGTTACCGCACGTAACGATCTGGACAACGCGGTGGAAGAGCTGCGCCAGGTTACCGGCAACTACTACCCGGAACTGGCCTCGTTGAACGTTGACGGCTTTAAAACCAACAAGCCGCAGGCGGTGAATGCACTGCTGAAAGAAGCCGAAAATCGCAACCTGACCTTGCTGCAGGCGCGTTTAAGCCAGGACCTGGCGCGTGAACAAATTCGTCTGGCGCAGGACGGTCACCTGCCGACGCTGGATTTAACCGCCTCTACCGGTGTTTCTGATACCTCTTACAGCGGCTCTAAAACCCGCGCGGCAACCGGTACTCAGTATGACGACAGCAATATGGGTCAGAACAAAATTGGCCTGAATTTCTCGCTGCCGCTGTACCAGGGTGGCATGGTTAACTCGCAGGTGAAACAAGCACAGTACAACTTTGTGGGCGCGAGCGAACAGCTGGAAAGTGCGCACCGCAGCGTGGTACAGACCGTACGTTCATCCTTCAATAACATTAATGCGTCCATCAGTAGCATTAACGCGTACAAACAAGCGGTTGTCTCTGCACAAAGCTCTTTGGACGCGATGGAAGCCGGTTATTCCGTTGGTACACGTACCATCGTGGATGTGTTGGATGCCACCACCACGCTGTACAACGCCAAACAGCAGTTGGCTAACGCACGTTATACCTATCTGATTAACCAGTTAAACATCAAATCTGCGCTCGGTACGCTGAACGAACAGGATCTGGTGGCGCTGAACAATACGCTGGGCAAACCGATTCCGACCGCGCCTGACACCGTCGCGCCGGAAAACACACAGCAAGACGCTGCAGCAGACGGCTATACCGCGAGCAACAACGCGGCAGTCGCTCAGCCGACAGCAGCACGTTCAACCAGCAGCACCGGCAACAATCCGTTCCGTAACTGATGGTGATGACGGGGCTTCGGCCCCGTCTGAACGTAAGACAACGTAAAGATCCGCCCCTTCTTCCGCATTCTCGCCTCTTCCCGCTTCAATTTCGACCAGTCATCCTCTATTCTGAGCAGTATTTACCACTGGGTCCTGGAAGACATAAATGAAACGGACAAAATCTATACATCACGCGTCGTTCCGCAAAAGCTGGAGCGCACGCCACCTGACTCCTGTTGCCCTGGCTGTTACCGCCGTTATTATGCTGGCGGGCTGTGAGCAGAGCGACGAAACAGTATCGCTTTACCAAAATGCGGACGACTGCTCGACGGCGAATCCGGGTAAAAGCGCTGAATGTACAACCGCATTCAACAACGCGCTGAAAGAAGCTGAGCGCACGGCGCCGAAGTACGCCACCCGCGAAGACTGTATCGCTGAATTCGGCGAAGGTCAGTGCCAGCAGGCACCTGCACAGGCCGGTATGGCACCAACGGGTGAAGGCCAGGCTCAGGCACAGAATCAAAGCAGCGGCAGCTTCTGGATGCCGCTGATGGCAGGCTACATGATGGGCCGCATGATGGGCGGCGGTATGGGCGCTCAGCAGCCGCTGTTCAGCTCGAAAAATCCGGCCAGCCCGGCCTACGGCAAATATACCGATGCTGGCGGCAAAAACTACGGCGCAGCAACGCCGGGCCGTAGCATGACCGTACCGAAAACCGCCATGGCGCCGAAACCGGCAACCACATCAACCGTCACGCGCGGCGGCTTTGGTGAATCTGTCGCCAAACAAAGCACCATGCAACGTAGCGCCAGCGGTACCACCACGCGTTCAATGGGCGGCTGATCCACATGGAAAGAGTCAGTATTGTTGAGCGCCCGGACTGGCGCGAAAAAGCCACCGAATACGGTTTTAACTTTCACACCATGTACGGCGAACCGTACTGGTGTGAAGACGCCTACTACAAGCTCACGCTTGCACAGGTCGAAAAGCTGGAAGACGTCACCGCTGAACTGCACCAAATGTGCCTCAAGGTGGTTGAAAAGGTCATCGCCAGCGACGAGCTGATGACCAAGTTTCGTATTCCCAAACACACCTGGGGATTTGTCCGCCAGTCATGGCTGACTCAGCAGCCGTCGCTCTATTCCCGCCTCGATCTGGCATGGGATGGAATCGGTGAACCTAAGCTGCTGGAAAACAACGCCGATACGCCAACCTCGCTGTACGAAGCTGCATTCTTCCAGTGGATCTGGTTAGAAGATCAGCTCAATGCCGGGAACCTGCCGGAAGGCAGCGATCAGTTCAACAGCCTGCAGGAAAAGCTGATTGAACGCTTCACCGCGCTGCGCGAACAGTATGGTTTTCAGCTACTGCACCTGACCTGCTGTCGTGACACCGTCGAAGATCGCGGGACCATCCAGTATTTGCAGGATTGCGCGGCCGAAGCGGAAATCGCCACCGAATTCCTCTATGTCGAAGATATCGGCCTCGGTGAGAAAGGTCAGTTCACGGACTTAGAAGATCAGGTGATTGCCAACCTGTTTAAGCTCTATCCGTGGGAATTTATGCTGCGCGAGATGTTCTCTACCAAGCTGGAAGATGCCGGCGTTCGCTGGCTGGAACCGGCCTGGAAGAGCATCATCTCCAACAAAGCGCTGTTACCACTGCTGTGGGACATGTTCCCGAACCATCCGAACCTGCTGCCTGCGTATTTCGCCGAAGACGACTATCCACAGATGGAAAAATTCGTCGTGAAACCGATCTTCTCGCGTGAAGGCGCTAACGTCTCGATCGTTGAGAACGGTAAAACGATCGAATCGGTGGAAGGCCCGTACGGTGAAGAAGGTATGATCGTACAGCAGTTCCATCAGCTACCGAAGTTTGGCGATAGCTACGTGCTGATCGGCAGTTGGCTGATTAACGATCAGCCAGCCGGGATTGGCATTCGCGAAGACAGAGCGCTGATCACTCAAGATCTTTCCCGCTTCTATCCGCATATTTTTGTCGAATGAATGAAAGTGCCGGGTGGCGGCTCTGCCTTACCCGGCCTACGACACGAACTGTAGGCCCGATAAGCGCAGCGCCATCGGGCATTAATCATCCAACCTGCGCCGACAGCATACTCAGACTACCCATCTCAATGCCGTCCACAGGAATTGTCACGGGTTCTTTTCCATCCCACGCGCCTAATACGTAAAGCAGCGGCAGATAGTGATCCGCCGTTGGATTCGACAACGATCCGCCTTCATGATCCAGATAGTTGACCAGCGGATGTTGTTCAACCGGTCCCTGCCATGTCAGGTTGGCCTTCACATAATCGTTGAATGAGGACGCCCACGGGTATGGCGTATTTTCACCGTGCCAGCGTGCCGTGCGCAGGTTATGTACCACGTTACCACTGGCCACCAGCATAATACCTTCGTCGCGCAGCGCCGCCAGCTTACGACCCATTTCAAAATGCCAGGCGGCCGGCTTCGTGCTATCAATGCTTAATTGCACCATCGGGATGTCGGCATTCGGGTACATCTTGATCAACACGCCCCACGACCCGTGGTCAAAACCCCAGGCTTCTTTGTCTAAGGCGACAGGGACGGGAGACAGCAAATCCACCAGATGCTGCGCCAGTTCTGGCGAGCCCGGCGCCGGATAATGTGTGTCATACAGAGCCTGCGGAAAACCACCAAAATCATGAATCGTTTTCGGTGCTTCCATGGCAGTTACGCCAGTGCCACGGGTAAACCAGTGCGCCGAAACCACGACTATGGCTTTCGGGCGCGGCAACGTTTCCCCCAGTTGCTGCCAGGCACGGGTATAAACGTTATCTTCCAGAACATTCATCGGGCTGCCGTGCCCCAAAAACAATGCTGGCATACGAGTTGAAGACATGATGATATCCTTACTGAGGGAGTCATTTTGATATCATCACAATACGCTTTTTCGGTTGATGAAGAACTCAGATAACCATGATGAAGATCATCAGTTATTTTGACGGTCTGGCCCGGACAGCTGATGGATAAGGAGTTGGATTTGTCGATGTCAGTACCTTTACTTCTGACTTTACTGGCGGGTGCCGCCACCTTTATTGGCGCCTTTCTTGGCGTGCTGGGACAAAAGCCCTCAAACCGCGTGCTCGCCTTTTCTCTGGGTTTTGCCGCGGGCATTATGCTGCTTATCTCCCTGATGGAGATGCTACCCGCCGCACTGGCTGCAAAAGGAATGTCACCCGTACTTGGCTACGGGATGTTTATCGTAGGCTTACTGGGCTATTTTGGTCTGGATCGTTTGCTGCCGCACGCCCATCCTCAGGATCTCGTGCAAAAAACAACACAACCTTTACCCGGTTCTATTAAACGCACCGCCATTTTGCTCACGCTTGGCATTAGTCTGCACAATTTCCCGGAAGGGGTCGCGACGTTTGTGACTGCCAGCAGCAACCTCGAGCTGGGTTTTGGTATCGCCCTCGCCGTGGCATTGCATAATATTCCTGAAGGTTTGGCCGTTGCCGGACCCGTGTACGCAGCAACCGGTTCGAAACGTACCGCGATATTTTGGGCTGGGATCTCCGGTATGGCGGAAATACTCGGCGGCGTACTGGCGTGGTTAATTCTGGGGAGTTTAATTTCACCGGTGGTCATGGCGGCAATTATGGCGGCTGTTGCCGGAATTATGGTCGCACTGTCCGTCGATGAACTGATGCCGCTGGCAAAAGAAATCGACCCAAATAATAACCCCGGCTATGGTGTACTCTGCGGAATGTCGGTGATGGGACTCAGCCTTGTCATCCTGCAATCAATGGGCATCGGCTAATACAGACGGCGGATGCTGTCCTGCCCTGCAGGCCATCCGCCTCTACAACAGCAAAGCGACAGGGATTATTCATGCTCCCTGACCGTGCCAGCCTCTTCGTTCGTACGGCGGAAGAGTTTGTTACGCGCCTCAAGCAACGCATCTCGGTCTTGTCGAAACGCGCGGCAATAACGCTTCATATGACAATAATAACCAATAGCAACGAGTGCAATTAATACCATCCAATACCAGGCAATAAACATTCTTTTACCCTTAAAATTTAACATCATTAAACATTTAACGTTAAAATTTCACATATCCTTATTTCAACCTACCACTATAGTGGCACATTACAGAAACAAATAGATGATTTCGATCATATAAACCAGCGGATAGAGCCAATTGAAAAACGTGCATTCAAAATAAAACAATACAGAACCTGCAAGCATCTATAAATAAAATTAATTATAATAAGTACATTCCAAACTTACTTTATTTAATTAAATCAACACACTAGGGCTTGATAACAAACACATCTAAAACAATAAACACATTTACTTATCACAAAGATTTAGCCATATTCTTATATAGTAAAAAATACAAAAATAGCGCATGCGGAATATATTATATGTCGATAAAATATAAAGCAGTATATCCTCGTTAAAGGATACCGTTCGTCCGGGCAAAGCTAAATAGGCGGGCCGTAATAACAAAAAACCGAAGCCAGAAAACTGACTTCGGTTTTTTATTGCCACCGCAACTGGCGTGGTAAAGCGTGTGCTATCAGCTGGCTTTACGTTCGTGCGCCTGACGGTAAGCGACTAAATCTTCGATCGTGACCACAGCCATATTATGCTTGCCTGCAAATTCGATGCACGCTGACGCGCGCGCCATGGTGCCATCATCATTGGTCAGCTCACACAGTACACCAGCCGGTTTAAAACCTGCCAGCGTCATCAGATCGATGGTAGCTTCAGTATGACCACCGCGGGTCAACACGCCGCCAGCCTGAGCACGTAGCGGGAAAACGTGTCCCGGACGGTTCAGATCGGAAGGTTTAGCACCGTCTTTAACTGCCGCGCGAACCGTGGTAACACGGTCAGCAGCAGAAACACCGGTAGTTACGCCTTCAGCGGCCTCAATGGTCACGGTAAAGCCCGTGCCGTAAGCGCTGGTGTTATTTTCCACCATCATTGGCAGATCGAGCTGCTTGCGTCGATCTTCAGTGATGCACAGGCAAACAATACCGCTACCGTGACGGATGGTAAGTGCCATCTGTTCAACGGTCATGGTTTCTGCCGGGAAAACCATATCGCCTTCGTTTTCACGATCTTCGTCGTCAAGCACCATCACACCGCGTCCTTCACGCAGCGCAGACAGCGCAAGTTCAACACGTTCGAAAGGCGTACCAAAAGAGGAAAGTAGCGTCTGATTCATGGTAAAAAAACCTCACTAAAATTATGGTTACCAGAATCAGGGCAGTCTTAGGAGTACCGTCTAAGCGGCAAAAAAATAACGTGAGCGGGTCCATGCCCGACTGGATCGTTACTCTCTCCCATCCGGACTCTAACCGTCGGCCCCGGAATTACACCGGATCTGCTGACCTTTTCGCGTTAACGAAAAGCGCTCGCGGGCTTTCAACATCAGTTGATTTACCGCCGGTGGGGAATTTCGCCCCGCCCTGAGAATAAGCGAGTTAACTATAACGCTATTGATTACCTTCATCAACGCCTTTGCTTGACTTCACTTCACACAATTCTGGTTTATGCCGCTGCCAGTTCGCACTACAATAGGCAGCAACACGTACCAGTTCAGGGAAACCACCATGATTGACCCGAAAAAAATTGAGCAGATTGCTCGTCAGGTCCACGAGTCGATGCCGAAAGGGATCCGCGAGTTTGGGGAAGACGTCGAGAAAAAGATTCGCCAAACGCTGCAGTCACAGCTGACGCGCCTGGATCTGGTAAGCCGCGAAGAGTTTGATGTACAAACCCAGGTTTTGCTGCGCACCCGCGAAAAGCTCGCGCTGCTTGAGCAACGCCTGACCGAGTTGGAAGCGCGCGAGAAACCGGCTGAAGTGAAGCCTGCGCCTGCTATCCCGCCCGTCGATCCGCAAGCGTAAAAACGACAACGGGCCGCAAGGCCCGTTTATCTGTTAGTGTTCCAGCTCTAATTTTTTCGCCTCAGTTGCCTGCTGGCAATACAGCGCGTAGCGTTTGCAAAACCAACTGCGGTGCTCCTCATCCATGTTGCCGGTTACGGCCTGAATATCAACA
Organism: Citrobacter sp. KH_055_1; assembly: GCF_057838705.1. Classification (NCBI taxonomy): domain Bacteria; kingdom Pseudomonadati; phylum Pseudomonadota; class Gammaproteobacteria; order Enterobacterales; family Enterobacteriaceae; genus Citrobacter; species Citrobacter sp. KH_055_1. Next base: position 650,518 of record NZ_CM174473.1, on the reverse strand, counting down.
GGGTGCCCCTCAGCCTGCATCCTGGCAAAACTCCGGGCCAGGAAATCGAAATTGTTCAGTGAATACATATTGCTGTTCATGAGCATACCCTCCAGTTATTGAATATCTGTTAAGGCCATATGCTTTTTCTGATTCCAGTATTTCCCTATACGCGAAGTTGTTCTGTACATAATGTGCGCAAATTGAGAGCTATGCTTCACATTTTCCTACGAAATCTGAGAGGGGGAGATGTCTTTTTTCGGATGTAAGGAACCTGCAGAACTTCAGGCTCCGCTGATTGATTCGCTGTTAAATGAGATTGGTTTGTCCGGCGGTTCGCTTCACGCCCTGGCTGAGCCGCTGAAAAACAGCCCACAGCCTGTGGAGAAAACTGAAGCATAAGAGACAGAAATGCCGGATAAGGTGTTTATACCGCTATCCGGCAATCGACCAGACTATGACTTATCGCTGTCTTTCTGGATCTTTTTGATGATATTGGTCGTTGAGCAGCCGTCTTCGAAGTTCAGCACCAGCACTTCACCGCCGTTCGCCCATACCTCTTCGCTACCCGCAATTTGTTCCGGCTTGTAGTCACCACCTTTTACCAGCAGATCCGGCAGAACACCTGCGATCAGTCGCTGTGGGGTATCTTCTTCAAAAGAGACCACCCAGTCGACGGATTCCAGCGCACCCAGTACGATCATACGCTGCTCGAGAGGGTTGACCGGGCGCGTTTCACCTTTCAGACGTTTGGTGGATGCGTCGCTGTTTACCGCCACGATCAGACGATCGCCCAGCTTGCGCGCATTCGCCAGATAAGAGACGTGGCCCGCGTGCAGGATGTCGAAAACACCATTGGTCATGACCACCTTCTCACCGCGCTTGCGCGCGCTGGCCACGGCTTGTTTCAGCTCGGCTTCTGTCATCACACCAAAACCGGTATCCGCACGACCGCGCACAGCGTTTTCCAGTTCGATAGGCGAAACGGTGGACGTCCCCAGCTTACCCACTACCACGCCCGCCGCAGCGTTAGCAAAATAACACGCTTCTTCCAGTGAGTTACCCGCCGCCAGCGTTGCCGCCAGCACGCCAATAACCGTATCGCCAGCACCGGTCACGTCATACACTTCCTGCGCCTGGGTCGGCATGTGCAGCGGTGCTTTGCCCGGCTGCAGCAGCGTCATGCCCTGCTCGGAACGGGTGATCAACAGCGCGGAAAGGTCGAAATCCGCAATCACCTTCATGCCGCGTTCAACCAGTTCCTCTTCGCTTTTGCACTTACCGGCAACCGCTTCAAACTCGGAAAGATTTGGTGTCAGCAGCGTCGCACCGCGATAGCGTTCAAAATCAGTGCCTTTCGGATCGATAAGCACCGGTACGCCAGCCTTTCGTGCCAGCGCAATCATCTGCTGCACGCTGGCCAGCGCGCCTTTGGCGTAGTCAGACAGTACCAGAGCACCGATAGAACCCAGCGCCTGGTTAATACGATCGTGCAGCGGCTGTGGATCTACGCCTTCGAAACCTTCCTCGAAGTCCAGACGGATCAGCTGCTGGTTGCGGGAGAGTACGCGCAGTTTGGTGATCGTCGGGTGCGTCGGCACCGAAACGAAGTCACATTTCACATTCACGTCCGCCAGCGTTTTACTCAGCGCACGTGCCGCGTCATCAATACCAGTCAACCCCACCAGACGGGAATTTGCGCCCAGAGAGGCAATGTTCATCGCCACGTTTGCCGCGCCGCCGGGACGTTCTTCAATGGTATCCACTTTGACTACCGGAACTGGGGCTTCTGGTGAAATACGGCTAGTAGGCCCGTACCAGTAGCGATCCAGCATCACATCACCGACAACCATGACTCCTGCACGTTCAAACTCTGGCAGCGTTACTTTCATTCCTGTCTCCTGAGAGATTCTCTGAGGGTCTTAAAATTTGCGCGCGATCATAGCACACTTCACTCGGCAACCAGCCACTTCTGCCAGCTGTCACGCACCAGCGCGCGCTCAGCGCTGAAGCACTCCGGCGCCACATGGCCCGGAAGTTCCTGCAAAGCAAGATGATGAAGTTCATCACGCAGCGTGGTATAGGCGCGGGTCAGCGCCAGGGCTTCTTGCTCTTCCATAATGTCGTTTTGTGCCAGTAATTCCAGAATGCGCACGTTATCTGACCAGCGCGTCAGTTTCGGTTTTTCATGGGCATAGCGCAGCACCAGATATTGAGTAATAAACTCAATGTCGGTGATCCCGCCTTCATCTGCTTTGATATCAAAGCGATCGCGATGCTTATTACCCAAATGAGCACGCATTTTCTCGCGCATTTCACGCACGTCGGTCTGCAACGTTTTTCCGTCACGAGCGAGCGTCATGATATCGCGACGCACCGCGTCAAACTGAGAGGTCAGCTGCGGGTCGCCATACACCACCCGAGCACGCACCAGCGCCTGATGCTCCCATGTCCAGGCTTCGTTGCGCTGGTAATCGGCGAAAGCCTCGGTTGATGTCACCAGCATGCCTGCGGCACCGGATGGGCGCAGCCGCGCATCCACCTCATATAAAATGCCGGAAGACGTGCGGGTACTGAAAAGGTGCATGATGCGCTGTGACAGACGCAGATAGAACTGCCGCCCGTCAATTTCACGTTCGCCGTCAGTCATCACGTCCATCGGACAATCGTGCAGGAAGATCAAATCAAGATCGGAGCTGTAGCCCAGCTCCCAACCGCCCAGCTTGCCGTAACCGACAACGGCGAAACCGCGGCCCTCGCGATCGCCAAGGTGCGTTGGCTGCCCGTAGCGGGCGACCATTTGCGTCCACGCCTGCTGAACCACGGCATCGATAATGGCTTCGGCCAGCCAGGTTAAGTGGTCGCTCACCTTCATCACTGGCAGCGTCCCGGCGATATCGGCCGCCGCAATACGCAGCAATTGAGTTTGCTTGAACTGACGCAACGCTTCCAGTTGCTGTTCTTCGTCATCCTCCGGCACACGCAGCAGATACTGACGTAGCTCATCACGGTAGGCATCGGTTGCGGTGGGCTGATACAGGGTGTTCGGATCCAGCAACTCGTCCAGCAGCAGCGGATAGCGCGCCAACTGGCTGGCGACCATCGGCGAGGCGGCGCACAGCGAAATCAGGTGCTTCAGCGCGCCTGGGAATTCACTCAACAGCTCCAGATAGGTCGTACGGGTGACAATGCCCACCAGCAGCGGAGTAATACGCGACAGCGGCACCGAGGCATCAGCGCGGGAGCAAACATCGCTCAGCAAGTGCGGCATCAAATGATCCAGCACCTGGCGTCCACGTGGGCCGATGGTGCGCTTATCCAGCTCTTTACGAAAATCGGCGATCAGAGTCAGCACGCGGCGCTGATCGTCTTCCGCAAGATGCGCCAGCACTGGCGTGGTGTCATCTTCCTGCAAAGCATCCTGCCACAGTTCGCGCCACTGTTCCGACAAAGACTCTTCCTGGGTTTCGGTTTCATCATCACCGATTAACTCATTGAACACCCGACGCACGTTGCCCATGTGAACGTTCAGGACAGCCGTCAACTGCGACCAGTCATCCGCACCCATGGCCCATGCCAGACGCGCGCGATTTAGCTCATCGCCCGGCAGCGTCTGGGTCTGTTCATCGTTGATGCTCTGCAGCAGGTTTTCCAGACGACGTAAAAAGAGATAGGCACTTCGTAAATGCTCCGCATCGGTATCAGACAGTAGATGCAGCGCGTTGATGGCGCTGAGCGTAGGTAACAGCGCGCGGGATTGTAGCGATGGCTCACGCCCGCCGCGAATCAGTTGGAAGACCTGAACGATAAATTCGATTTCACGAATACCGCCCGCCCCCAACTTGATATTGTCTTTCAGACCACGGCGGCGGACTTCACGGGCAATCATCCCTTTCATGTTACGCAGCGACTGGATCACGCTGAAATCGATATAACGACGAAAAACAAAAGGCCGCAGCATGGCGCGCAGTTCAGCGACGTAAGTACCGTCAGCATCCCCCATAATACGCGCCTTAACCATCGCGTAGCGTTCCCAGTCACGCCCTTGCTCCTGGTAATAATCCTCCAGCGCCGAGAAGCTCAGCACCAGCGGACCGCTGTCACCAAACGGGCGTAAACGCATATCCACCCGATAGACAAATCCATCCATAGTCGGCTGATCCAACACTTTAATCAGCCGTTGGCCCATACGCGTAAAGAACTGCGCGTTATCCAGCTCACGCCGTCCGCCCTGCGTCGATCCGTGTTCTGGCCAGGCAAAAATCAGGTCGATGTCGGAGGAAAAGTTAAGCTCGCCGCCGCCCAGTTTTCCCATCCCTAAAATCAGCAGCGGCTGCGGGACACCGTCAGGATTGCACGGCGTTCCCCACTCACGACAGCAGGCGTCATATAGCCAGTCTCGTGCAGCGATAATCAGCGTTTCAGCCAGATGGCTTAACTGCTGCAAAATGCTCTCTTCCGTCACCAGCGACAGCGTCTGCGCCCAGGCAATTCGCACCATGATGCGACGGCGAAACAGGCGCAGCTCACGCATCAGCGCCGCTTCATCACCGACGTCAGCTAATGCTTGCTGCAACCAGACGCCATAGTGCTGCCATTCATCCGCCAGCGGCGGTTCGCTTTCCAGCTCTGCCAGCCACTCGGGATGCGCGATCACGCTGTCGCGAACAAAATCACTGAATGTGAGCACTGACTTCGCCTGCAGGCTAAGCGACGCTTCAGGTATTGCTGCTGGCAGCCGATCAACAACGGTCGGCCAGTACTGTTGTAACGGTGAAGAGAGCTGCTGCATTTACGGGTTATCCTTTAAATGATGCCGGATAGTGGCGTTTCGCCTTATCCGGCCTACAAGACATTTAAGCCCATCGCGTAGGCCTGATAAAGGCATCCTGATCTCGGTCCTGATTATCGTTTACCGCTGTGCAGCCAGAACGGCTCCTCAGAGATCGCTTCATTACGATAATGTTCAATTTCAATATGTTGGCGAGTCATGATGGCATGACGTAAACCCTGCCAGGTCGCAATCCATTCCGATGCCACCTTCTCATCGTAATAGCCTGCCAGCATCAGAATACTGTCAATGTTTCGCGTCAGGCGCGGGATTTGGTCGGCATATTGATCGCCCAATGGCTGACCAAACACCGTTTTCAGTTCAGCCGCATGACGTGAAAGATGGGTATCAGAGAAACGCTTGAAGGAGTCGGCGATTTTGGCCTGCGCTTTCGCATCGAGGAACGGTTGCCACCCTTTAGTCACCAACCACTCGGTGAGTGCCAGTTTTGCCATTGCCGTTTGCGGGTTGTAAACCGCAGATACCGCAGAAGTTTCAGCGGCAATAATCGCTTCCGACTGGGTCAGCAAATCACGTAAGTGAGCGCTCGCTTTACGTGGAACATTTCCGCCAAACAGCATCAGGATGTGGCGTACCAGCCCCATCGCCGCCAACACTTCCGATTTGGCGCCTTTTACGCCGCGAACCCATAACTCCTCATGGTACTGCCATTGCGACAATGCCAGTTCCAGCGCGGCTTCAAGCCCCTGCTCAATGCTGGCCTTGGCCGGGACTTTCAGAATACGCGTCGGCTTCAGCTCGCGTAGGGCATTCCCCTGCGCCAGATGATAACCCCGTGCCGCCTTACTCAGGCTACCCAGGCGTAAACCCTCCTCGGCAACCAGCTGATTTGCCAACTTCAACACCGCACAGGTATCGCCGCTGACCAGTTCCAGTTCAAGCTCACAGAGCGGTTCAGCGAACTCTCCGGCCTTCACTTCACCCAGATCGAGGGCGAGTTCAATCTGGCTACCGTCAACCTCAAGCAGCCATTTCTCACGGTTAAAATCAGTGCTGAACAGCGGTTGTAGCTGAGAGGCGAGATCGGCTGGCAGTTCGCCATTTGGCCAGACTTCGGCTGGAAGCAGCGCAAGATCCAGTTCTGGCTCGCTCAACGCAACATTATACTCTGGTCGCTGATGCAATCCCCCCGTGACCCGTCCGGCAATTTTCAGGGTCATTTCATAACGACCGTTCTCACCGCGAATACGCAGCCCCATATCATGGCTACGCAACCACCCATCCGGCGTTTCATAGTAAATATTCAGCAACTGGCTGGGCGCATGATGCTCTCCCCCCAGCGTATTCAGACGTTCGCGTAATGCATCAACAGCATCATTATTGACGATAAATTTTAATTCGATTTCCTGGGTCATGATCTTGTACTTATGGGTTATGTCACAGTTGAGAAAACAGACTGCGAACTAAGTGCGTTCTTGATTGTCAGTAGATAGTATTTTGCGCCAAATTGCCATGCAACGAGCAATTTGACGGGCGTAAAAGTTTCGAGTGGTGGCAAAAAGGACACAGATGATTCCGATTGATGTTGAATGCTTTGCGTAGAGACACTGATGCCACTACTATCGTTCCACTTTCTATGACAATAACGACAGCCTGATGCCAAAATTACGCCTGATTGGATTAACTTTACTCGCACTTAGCGCCACTGCCGTCACCCATGCAGAAGAAAAGCGCTATGTCTCTGATGAACTGAACACCTGGGTCCGCAGCGGTCCGGGAGATAATTATCGCCTCGTGGGTACGGTTAACGCCGGCGAGGAAGTCATTCTGTTACAGACCGATGCCAGCACCAACTACGCCCAGGTAAAAGACAGTACCGGACGTACGGCCTGGATCCCGCTGAAAGAGCTGAACAGCACGCCAAGCCTGCGTACCCGCGTTCCGGACCTGGAAAACCAGGTAAAAACACTGACCGATAAGCTCAATAATATTGATACCACCTGGAACCAGCGTACCGCCGATATGCAGCAAAAAGTGGCGCAAAGCGACAGTGTGATCAATGGGTTGAAAGAAGAAAACCAGAAGCTAAAAAACGAGCTGATTGTGGCGCAGAAAAAGGTCAGTGCCGCGAATTTGCAGCTTGATGACAAGCAGCGCACCATCATCATGCAGTGGTTTATGTATGGCGGCGGCGTACTGGGTCTGGGTCTGTTGCTCGGTCTGGTTCTGCCACACATGATCCCAACCCGTAAACGCAAAGATCGCTGGATGAACTGAATCGCCTTCTCCGCCACACTGACATATGATTAAGGGATGATTTTTTTCAAAAGGAAAGTGGCGTGAAGATTTATCTGGTCGGTGGGGCTGTTCGGGATGCGTTATTAGGGCTACCGGTTAAAGATAAAGATTGGGTTGTCGTCGGCGCCACGCCGCAAGAGATGCTCGACGCGGGCTACCAGCAGGTAGGCCGCGATTTTCCTGTTTTTCTCCATCCGCAAACACGCGAAGAATATGCGCTGGCGCGAACCGAACGAAAATCAGGTTCAGGCTACACCGGATTTACCTGCTATGCCGCAGCAGACGTAACGCTGGAAGCCGATCTCCAGCGCCGCGACCTGACGATCAACGCGCTGGCCCGCGATGATGACGGCGAGATTATCGACCCGTATAACGGGCGTCGCGATCTGGAAAATCGTCTACTGCGCCATGTTTCCCCTGCTTTTAGCGAAGATCCGCTGCGCGTACTGCGCGTGGCGCGCTTTGCCGCGCGTTATGCACACCTCAGCTTCCGTATCGCCGATGAAACCCTGGCCTTAATGCGCGAGATGACCGCTGCCGGAGAACTGGCACATTTGACGCCGGAACGAGTCTGGAAAGAAACGGAAAATGCGTTAACTACCCGTAATCCACAGGTCTTTTTCCAGGTCCTGCGCGACTGCGGCGCACTGCGCGTTCTGTTCCCGGAAATAGACGCTCTGTTTGGCGTCCCGGCGCCGGCTCAATGGCATCCGGAAATCGACACCGGTATTCACACGCTGATGACACTGTCGATGGCGGCCATGTTGAGCCCAAACGTAGATATACGTTTTGCCACGCTGTGCCACGATCTTGGCAAGGCTCTGACGCCAAAAGCGCTATGGCCACGTCATCATGGTCACGGCCCGGCGGGTGTCAAACTGGTAGAGCAGTTATGTCAGCGTCTGCGGGTGCCCAATGACATCCGCGATTTAGCCAAACTGGTGGCGGAATTCCACGATCTCATTCATACGTTCCCGATCCTGCAGCCGAAAACTATCGTGAAGTTGTTTGATTCCATCGATGCCTGGCGTAAACCGCAGCGTGTGGAACAAATTGCCCTGACCAGTGAGGCCGACGTCCGGGGTCGCACCGGTTTTGAAGCAGCAGATTACCCGCAAGGTAGGCTGCTGCGGGAGGCCTGGCAAGTCGCACAGACTGTGCCGACGAAAGAGGTCGTTGAGGCAGGATTCAAAGGGCCGGACATTCGCGAGGAGCTGACACGACGTCGCATTGCGGCGGTGGCCAGTTGGAAGGAACAGCGTTGCCCAAAAACGTAGGCAGTATGTTGCCGGATGCGCTGCGCTTATCCGGCCTACGGGGTCAACATCTCGTTCCGTAGGCCCGGTAAGCATAAGCGCCACCGGGCACACAAAAGTTAGAAGAACACCATGTAAACAGCGGCGGCGACCACAAAACGATAAATCGCAAATGGAATAAACGAGATACGTTTAATCAGCTGCAGGAAGGTTTTGATCGCCACCAGCGCCACGACAAATGCCGTCACGAAGCCCACAGCAAACATTGGAATGTCTGACGCGCTCAGGAACGACCAGCTTTTGTAGAGATCTAACGCCGTGGCACCCATCATCATTGGTACCGCCAGCAGGAATGAGAATTCCGATGCGGCATAGCGGCTCACGCCCATCAGCATACCGCCTGAAATGGTCGCTCCGGAGCGGGAAAATCCCGGCCACAGCGCCAGGCACTGGAAGCAGCCAATCATAAACGCCTGGCGATAAGTCATATCATCCAGACCCGGCGCGCGCGGCTCTTTCGGCTTCAGGCATTCTGCGGCTATCAGCAGCACGCCCCCCACCACCAGCGCATACATCACGTTGATCGGGTTAAACAATGATTTGATGGTATCGTGGAAAATCAGTCCCAGTACCACGGCCGGGATCATCCCTAACAGGATATGCCCCAGCGTTAGTCGTCCCTTGCCGGTTCCTTCGTGCGGGGCTTTACCAAAGTGAATGCCAATCAGGCCAAACAAGCGGCGCCAGAACATCACCACAACAGCCAAAATGGAACCCAGTTGAATAACCACTTCAAATGTCTTTGCGGTAGCGCCTTCAAACCCCAGCAGATGGCCAACAATAATCATATGGCCGGTGCTGGATACAGGCAAAAACTCCGTCAATCCCTCGACCACACCCAAAATTGCCGCCACCAGCAGCGAGTGCATATCACTCATCAATTAACCCCTAGATAGAAAACCACGGCAAAAAAGAGCCAACGTTAGGACTCTTTTATACCTGTTAGGTTTAGATATTATTAATTTAATTACGTTCTTTCAGATTATTGCCACGCTCAATGATAACGCCGACGTTTGCCGCTCTCGCCACCGCCCCCGGCTTGCTGAGCTTGATGCGTACCCATGGGGAATTAAAACGGCTAAGCAGGAGGTCTGCCACCTCTTCAGCCACGCGTTCAACCAGCGCAAAACGTCCGCCTTCCACATGGCTGACCACCGTTTGTGCGATATCAGCATAGCTCAGGCAATCGGCAACATCGTCGCTTTTCGCTGATTTGCGGTTATCCCATGCCATTTCGATATCGAACACCAGTTTTTGTTCGATAGTCTGTTCCCAGTCATAAACACCAATAGTGGTGATTACCGAAAGTTGCTCTATAAATACAATATCCATCACGACCTGCCTGCTTTTTGGCTAACCCGGATACCACTTCCGGCGAAATATGCGTATTATCCACGGAAGTAGTGTTTTACACGACATTTTCAAAACGGAACAGCTTATGAGTGCAATCGCGCCTGGAATGATTATCTTCGCGTACCTCTGCGGCTCAATTTCCAGTGCTATTCTGGTATGCCGCCTCGCTGGATTGCCGGACCCACGTGATAGCGGTTCTGGAAATCCGGGCGCGACAAACGTATTGCGAATTGGTGGCAAAGGAGCCGCCGTCGCCGTGCTGATTTTTGACGTCCTGAAGGGTATGTTACCCGTGTGGGGTGCATACGCGCTAGGCGTTAGTCCTTTCTGGTTGGGGTTGATTGCTATCGCCGCCTGCCTGGGACACATCTGGCCGGTGTTCTTCGGTTTTAAAGGTGGGAAAGGCGTCGCCACCGCCTTTGGCGCCATTGCGCCGATTGGCTGGGATTTAACCGGCGTCATGGCGGGCACCTGGTTGCTGACCATCTTGCTGAGCGGTTATTCCTCATTAGGGGCCATCGTCAGCGCCCTGATAGCCCCATTCTATGTCTGGTGGTTCAAACCCCAGTTCACCTTCCCGGTATCCATGCTGTCGTGCTTAATTCTGCTGCGCCATCATGACAACATCCAACGTCTGTGGCGTCGACAGGAGCCGAAGATCTGGACCAAGCTGAAGAAAAAGCGCGAAAAAGATCCCGAGTGACGATACTGCCGGATAATGACGCGACGGTGTCTTATCCGGCTTACAGGATCTGATACCCGTCAACCGGCTTACCCAACCGCTGCTGGCACCACGTTGCCAGAAACTCTACGCACACCCGTAGCTTTACGCTGCGATACAATGGCTCCTGATACACCGCCCAGATATTGGCGCTCTGCGCATATTCTGGCAGCACGCGAACCAGTTCACCGCTGAGCAGAAACGGCTGTACGTCCCACTCAGAACGCAGCATGATCCCTTTTCCCTGTAACGCCCACTGCAACACAATCTCGCCGCTGTTAGAAGAAAGATGCCCCGCCACCTTAACCGATTTTTTCTCATGCCCATTATCAAGTTCCCAAACCCCGTGCGTCATATCGCGCTCTTTGGTAACCAGGCAATCATGGCGACTTAATTCCTGTAACGTCTTTGGATCCCCGTATTCGCGTAAATATGTCGGTGCAGCACACAATATTCTTTTATTTTTCGTTAACAAATGCGCAATATAATAATCGGGAATTTCATCATTAATACGAATATCCAGATCGATATTATCCTGCGCTAAATCAATTTGCCGATCGTACAGTTCAAAATGCACCTGTAATTCAGGATAGCTATGCATCAATTCGGTAATCGCTGGGGCGATATAACTGCGCCCAAACCCAAAGCTACAACCAATACGGATCATCCCTTCCGGACGCGTTTTGATTTGCGTGACGTCATCCACCAGATGCTGATAGCGGGCGAGGATCTCCTGCGCATGTTCATAGCACCGCTGACCGCTTTCCGTTAACGCCACACCGCGTGCGGAGCGGTTAAGCAGCGTGGCCCCTAGCGTAGACTCCAGAATCTGAATGCGTTTTGTCACAAACGCTGGCGTCTGCCCAAGGGTCGCTGCCGCCGCGCTAAAGCTGCCGCTATGCACAATTTCAACCAGCACCTGCAGGTCTTTCGCCAGGGGATAGGTGTTCAGCATGTTCAGGATATCCGTGAGGGTGTGAATCGCAGTGTAATTCCCCTGGACATAATAAACCCTGCCTTTGCGCAATTTTTATTATCTTAAGCGGACATCATTCACGAACTGTTAATTGGTTATTCACAGCGCTAAAAAATATAAAACCACATTTTTAGTGGTAGTTTGTCCGGGAGAATTTATTTCCAGATAAATAAAAGAACTGGAGTTGACATGATGAGCCATCAAAATAACCAACATGCGATAAATACGCTGACTAACATTGTCGCTGATTTTACCGCCATGATTTCTACCCGTATGCCCGACGATGTCGTAGATAAATTAAAACAGCTACGCGAAGGCGAAACCTCGCCGATGGGTAAAATTATCTACCACACCATGTTTGACAACATGCAGAAGGCGATCGACCTGAATCGCCCGGCGTGTCAGGACACCGGTGAAATCATGTTCTTTGTGAAGGTCGGTTCCCGTTTTCCACTGCTGGGCGAACTGCAAAGCATCCTTAAGCAGGCCGTTGAAGACGCCACCGTGAAAGCGCCGCTACGCCACAATGCGGTAGAGATTTTTGACGAGGTAAACACCGGCAAAAATACCGGTACCGGCGTGCCATGGGTCACCTGGGACATCATCCCCGACGCTGACGACGCAGAAATTGAAGTCTATATGGCTGGCGGCGGCTGTACGCTGCCGGGGCGTTCCAAAGTGTTAATGCCTTCCGAAGGCTACGAAGGTGTCGTGAAGTTTGTTTTTGAGAATATCTCCACGCTAGCAGTAAACGCCTGCCCACCGGTGCTGGTCGGCGTAGGTATTGCGACCTCCGTTGAAACCGCCGCCGTGCTGTCACGCAAAGCCGTACTGCGCCCGATTGGCTCACGCCATCCCAATCCCAAAGCTGCCGAGCTGGAACTGCGTCTCGAGGAAGGACTTAACCGTCTGGGTATTGGCCCACAGGGGCTAACGGGTAACAGCTCCGTGATGGGCGTACATATCGAATCGGCCGCACGCCACCCGTCGACTATCGGCGTGGCCGTTTCTACCGGCTGCTGGGCGCACCGTCGCGGCACGCTGCGGGTTCATGCCGATCTCTCCTTCGAAAATTTGTCTCACACCCGGAGCGCGTTATGAAAAAGATCCTGACAACCCCGATCAAAGCCGAAGATCTGGCAGACATTCGCGTCGGCGATGTCATTTACCTGACCGGTACGCTGGTGACCTGTCGCGACGTGTGTCACCGCCGTTTGATCGAACTCAAGCGCCCGATCCCGTACGATCTGAACGGTAAAGCCATTTTTCACGCTGGCCCGATCGTGCGTAAGAACGGGGAAAAATGGGAGATGGTCTCCGTCGGCCCAACCACCAGCATGCGTATGGAAGCCTTTGAGAAAGAGTTCATCGAGCAAACCGGCGTCAAACTGGTGGTCGGCAAAGGCGGCATGGGACCGTTGACCGAAGAAGGGTGTAAGCAATTCAAAGCACTGCACGTGATCTTCCCTGCTGGCTGCGCGGTTGTTGCCGCCACGCAGGTTGAAGAAATTGAAGAAGTGCACTGGACGGAATTGGGCATGCCGGAATCCCTGTGGGTGTGCCGGGTTAAAGAGTTCGGCCCGCTGATTGTTTCCATCGATACCCATGGCAACAACCTGATCGCCGAAAACAAAAAGCTGTTCGCTGAACGTCGCGACCCGATCGTCGAAGAAATCTGCGAGCACGTGCACTACATCAAATAACCCTCCCGGAGAGGCGCATACCTCTCCCCCTTTCGCAGGGATACAACAATGGCACCTTTAGCTGGTTGGTGGCGATACCTGGCTCCGCTGGTGGTCATCGCCATTATTGCTGTTTTGCCCGTTCCTGGCGGTCTTGAAAGCCACACCTGGCTCTATTTTGCCGTCTTTACCGGGGTCATCGTCGGACTTATCCTGGAACCTGTTCCCGGTGCGGTAGTGGCGATGATTGGTATTTCTATCATTGCCGTGCTGTCGCCGTGGCTGTTGTTCAGCCCTGAGCAACTCGCCCAGGACGGATTTAAATTTACCGCCAAATCGTTATCATGGGCTGTGTCGGGGTTTTCTAACTCGGTTATCTGGCTGATTTTCGCCGCCTTTATGTTCGGTACCGGTTACGAGAAAACGGGTCTGGGTCGGCGTATCGCGCTGATGCTGGTAAAGAAGATGGGGCATCGCACGCTGTTTCTCGGCTATGCGGTGATGTTCTCCGAACTGATCCTTGCCCCCGTGACACCGTCTAATTCCGCACGCGGCGCAGGCATTATCTACCCAATCATTCGTAACCTGCCGCCGCTGTACCACTCTCAACCCAACGATCCCAGCGCCCGCTCCATTGGCTCTTACATTATGTGGATGGGGATCGTCGCCGACTGCGTCACCAGCGCTATTTTTTTAACGGCGATGGCACCAAATCTGCTGTTAATTGGCCTGATGAAAGGTGCTTCCCATACAGCGTTAAGCTGGGGTGACTGGTTCTTAGGCATGCTGCCGCTGAGCATTTTACTGGTGTTGATCGTGCCCTGGCTGGCCTACGTGCTGTACCCACCGGTGCAGAAATCTGGCGATCAGGTCCCGCGCTGGGCGGAAACCGAGCTGAAGGCGATGGGGCCACTGTGCGCGCGTGAGAAAAAGATGCTGGTATTGATGGTGGGAGCGCTGGTGCTGTGGATCTTTGGCGGTGACTATATTGATGCCGCAATGGTCGGCTACAGCGTGGTGGCGTTGATGCTGGTACTGCGCATCATTTGCTGGGATGACATTGTCAGTAATAAAGCGGCATGGAACGTCTTTTTCTGGCTGGCTTCGCTGATTACCCTTGCCACCGGGCTGAACAATACTGGCTTTATCTCCTGGTTCGGCAAACTGCTGGCAAACGGACTCAGCGGCTACTCGCCGATAATGGTAATGGTGGCGTTGATCGTGGTGTTCTATCTGTTGCGTTATTTCTTTGCCAGCGCCACGGCCTATACCTCTGCCCTCGCGCCAATGATGATTGCAGCCGCGTTGGCGATGCCGGATATCCCGCTGCCGGTATTCTGCCTGATGGTCGGTGCCGCCATTGGTCTGGGCAGTATTTTGACCCCGTACGCTACCGGACCAAGCCCGATCTACTACGGCAGCGGCTACTTGCCGACGGCCGATTACTGGCGACTGGGCGCCATCTTCGGCCTGATATTCCTCGTCCTGCTGGTGATAACCGGCCTGCTGTGGATGCCTCTGGTTTTACTGTAAATCCCGCCGGGGCGGCGTAGCGTCGCCCCCTTTCCCTACGCATCTCACCAGTCCGCTCCCGGTGCGCTTACGCCGCCGGTAACTCCGCCAACGACCAGCGTGGACGCACGGTGACACCAAGGTCTGCCGTTGCTCCGGATTTAAAACGCACCATGCCCGCATAGGCGATCATCGCCCCGTTATCGGTACAAAATTCCGGGCGCGCATAGAACACTTCGCCACGGCGTTTTTGCATCATTTCCGCAAGTGCGGCCCGCAGGGTACGGTTAGCGCTCACGCCCCCCGCCATCACCAGACGCTTAAAACCGGTTTGATCCAGCGCGCGTTTGCACTTGATCATCAGCGTATCGACCACCGCATCTTCAAATGCACGGGCGATATCCGCACGGGTCTGATCGTCGTTTTCGTTATTACGAATGGTATTCGCGGCGAACGTTTTCAGGCCTGAGAAGCTGAAATCCAGCCCCGGACGATCGGTCATCGGGCGCGGGAAGACAAAACGCTTTTCCACGCCCTGAGACGCCAGCTTAGACAGCATCGGGCCACCTGGATAATCCAGCCCCAGCAGTTTGGCCGTTTTATCGAACGCTTCACCGGCCGCATCGTCAATCGATTCGCCCAGCAACTCATACTGTCCAATACCGGTGACGCTAATCAGCTGCGTGTGTCCGCCAGAAACCAGCAGCGCTACAAAAGGATATTCCGGCGGATTATCTTCCAGCATCGGTGCCAGCAAATGGCCTTCCATATGGTGTACAGGAATGGCCGGAACATTCCAGGCGAACGCCAGAGAACGCCCTACGGTCGCCCCCACCAGCAGCGCACCGACCAGACCCGGTCCTGCGGTATAGGCCACCGCATCAATATCTTTTGCCGTTAACCCTGCTTCAATCAGCGCCGCCTGAATCAACGGTACGGTTTTACGCACGTGATCGCGCGAAGCCAATTCAGGCACTACTCCACCGTAGTCAGCGTGCAATTTCACCTGACTATACAATTGGTTGGCTAAAAGACCTTTTTCATCGTCGTAAATGGCGATGCCGGTTTCATCGCAGGATGTTTCAATTCCCAGTACACGCATGACTTGTTTTACCTCGCTCTAATACCGCGCAGTGTAGGTCGAATGCGGGTTGATGTAAAACTTTGTTCGCCCAAGGAAGAACCCTCGTGTATACTCCTCACCCTTATAAAAGTCCCTTTCAAAATCGCGTCGGTGCTTTACAAAGCAGCAGCAATTGCAGTAAAATTCCGCACCATTTTGAAATAAGCTGGCGTAGATGCCAGCGGCAAACCGAATTTATAAAGGTGAGAGTTACATGCCGGTAATTAAAGTACGTGAAAACGAGCCGTTCGACGTAGCACTGCGTCGCTTCAAGCGTTCCTGCGAGAAAGCAGGTGTTCTGGCGGAAGTTCGTCGTCGTGAGTTCTATGAAAAACCGACTACCGAACGTAAGCGCGCTAAAGCTTCTGCTGTGAAACGTCACGCGAAGAAACTGGCTCGCGAAAACGCACGCCGCACTCGTCTGTACTAATCTATTGGGAGCTAAGGCTCTCAATTCAGACTGAGTTGTAGTTGTAAGGCCGTGCTTCCGGAAGGAATGCGCGGCTTATTTTCGTTTATACATCAGTAACTACACAAAATCATTCACACTGTATCAAGACGGCAAGTGAGTGAATCCCCGGAGCTTACTTAAGTAAGTGACAGGGGTGAGCGAGCGCAGCCAACGCAGAGACAGTTTGAAGGATGAAGTGTAATAACGGGGCATATGGCTGGACGAATCCCACGTGTATTCATTAATGACCTGCTGGCAAGAACCGACATCGTCGATCTCATCGATGCACGAGTTAAGCTGAAAAAGCAGGGCAAAAATTATCATGCGTGTTGTCCGTTCCATAACGAGAAAACCCCCTCTTTCACCGTAAACGGTGAAAAACAGTTTTATCACTGCTTTGGGTGTGGCGCGCACGGCAACGCCGTCGACTTTCTCATGAACTACGACAAGCTCGAGTTTGTGGAAACCGTCGAAGAACTGGCCGCAATGCACAACCTTGAAGTGCCTTATGAAGCAGGCAACGGCCCCAGTCAGATAGAGCGCCATCAACGGCAAAGCCTCTATCAATTGATGGACGGCCTGAACACTTTTTATCAACAGTCTCTGATACAACCCGCCGCTACCCCTGCGCGCCAGTACCTGGAAAAGCGAGGACTCAGTAGCGACGTGATCGATCGTTTTGCTATTGGTTTTGCCCCCCCCGGTTGGGACAACGTCCTGAAACGGTTTGGCGGCAATCCTGAGAATCGCCAGGCATTGATTGACGCGGGTATGTTGGTGACCAACGATCAGGGACGCAGTTACGATCGCTTCCGTGAGCGAGTGATGTTCCCTATCCGCGACAAACGCGGTCGGGTCATTGGTTTTGGTGGACGCGTGCTGGGCGATGCCCTGCCGAAGTACCTGAACTCCCCGGAAACCGATATTTTCCATAAAGGTCGCCAGCTGTATGGCCTTTATGAAGCCCAGCAGGATAACGCCGATCCGCAGCGCCTGTTAGTGGTTGAAGGCTATATGGATGTGGTGGCGTTGGCCCAATACGGCATTAACTACGCCGTGGCCTCCCTCGGGACGTCAACCACTGCCGATCACATCCAGCTGTTGTTCCGTGCGACGAACCAAGTGATTTGTTGTTACGACGGTGACCGGGCCGGACGCGATGCCGCATGGCGCGCGCTGGAAACTGCACTGCCGTATATGACGGACGGACGCCAGCTGCGCTTTATGTTTCTACCTGACGGTGAAGATCCCGATACGCTGGTGCGTAAAGAAGGGAAAGAAGCCTTTGAAGCCCGGATGGAGCAAGCCTTACCGCTCTCCGCGTTTCTGTTTAACAGCCTGTTACCACAGGTAGATTTGAGTACCCCGGACGGACGAGCACAGCTCAGTACGCTGGCCTTGCCGCTGATCACGCAGGTCCCGGGCGAAACGTTGCGCATTTATCTGCGGCAGGAGTTGGGAAACAAGCTCGGCATTCTGGATGACAGCCAGCTTGAACGTTTAATGCCAAAACTGGCAGAAAATGGAGCTTCCCGCCCTGTTCCACAGCTAAAACGTACGACCATGCGTATACTTATAGGGTTACTGGTACAGAACCCAGGTTTAGCCCCGCTGGTGCCGCCGTTAGGCGCTCTGGATCAAAATAAGTTGCCCGGCCTTGGCTTATTCAGAGAACTGGTCAACACTTGTCTGGCCCAGCCAGGTCTGACCACCGGACAACTGTTAGAACACTATCGTGGCACAAATGATGCGGCCACCCTTGAAAAACTGTCGATGTGGGACGATATAGCAGATAAAGATATCGCGGAAAAAACCTTCACCGACTCACTCAACCATATGTTTGATTCGATGCTTGAACTGCGCCAGGAAGAGTTGATAGCTCGTGAGCGCACACATGGTTTAAGCAACGAAGAACGCCGGGAACTCTGGACGCTGAACCAGGAACTGGCCAAGAAATAAGAGAAAGACAAAACAAAGACAAAATCATTCGCGTTGTATCAAGGCAGCAAGTGAACGAACGCCTGGGAGTGTACATAAGTACATGACCAGGAAGAGAGAACGCAGCTAACGCAGAGACAACGTGAAAGATGAAGTATTTAACGGCTTAACTGCCGAATATCGATCGGGAAGCCCCCGACAGCCGCACGGAGAGGCAGCGGCAAAATATAAGTATGCCCTCGTTTTGCCGTTGGCGGTTTTACCGCCCAACACCAATCAAACGAATTAAGTGTGGATACCGTCTTATGGAGCAAAACCCGCAGTCACAGCTGAAGCTACTTGTCCAACGTGGTAAGGAGCAAGGCTATCTGACCTATGCCGAGGTCAATGACCATCTGCCGGAAGATATCGTCGATTCAGATCAAATCGAAGACATCATCCAAATGATCAATGACATGGGTATTCAGGTGATGGAAGAAGCACCGGATGCCGATGATCTGCTGCTTGCTGAAACCTCCAACAGCACCGATGAAGACGCGGAAGAAGCGGCTGCCCAGGTTCTGTCCAGCGTTGAGTCCGAAATCGGTCGTACAACTGACCCGGTGCGCATGTACATGCGTGAAATGGGTACCGTTGAACTGTTAACCCGTGAAGGCGAAATTGACATCGCTAAACGTATCGAAGACGGGATTAACCAGGTTCAATGCTCCGTTGCAGAATACCCGGAAGCCATCACCTATCTGCTCGAGCAGTACGATCGCGTAGAAGCTGAAGAAGCGCGTCTTTCCGACCTGATCACCGGCTTTGTCGATCCGAACGCGGAAGAAGACATGGCACCAACGGCGACGCACGTCGGGTCTGAACTCTCTCAGGAAGAGATGGATGACGACGAAGACGAAGATGAAGAAGAAGACGACGACAGCAGCGATGACGACAACAGCATCGACCCTGAATTAGCGCGCGAGAAATTCGGTGAACTGCGTACTCAGTACGAAATCACCCGCGACACTATCAAAGCGAAAGGCCGCAGCCATGCTGCCGCGCAGGAAGAAATTCAGAAGCTGTCTGAAGTGTTCAAACAGTTCCGCCTGGTGCCGAAGCAGTTCGACTACCTGGTAAACAGCATGCGCGTCATGATGGACCGCGTGCGTACTCAGGAACGTCTGATCATGAAGCTCTGCGTTGAGCAGTGCAAAATGCCGAAGAAAAACTTCATCACCCTGTTCACCGGCAACGAAACCAGCGAAACCTGGTTCAACGCGGCTATCGCGATGAACAAACCGTGGTCTGAAAAACTGCACGACGTGGCAGATGATGTCCACCGCGGCCTGCAGAAACTGCGTCAAATTGAAGAAGAAACCGGCCTGACCATCGAGCAGGTTAAAGACATCAACCGTCGTATGTCCATCGGTGAAGCGAAAGCCCGCCGTGCGAAAAAAGAGATGGTTGAAGCGAACTTGCGTCTGGTTATCTCTATCGCTAAGAAATACACCAACCGTGGTCTGCAATTCCTCGATCTGATTCAGGAAGGCAACATCGGTCTGATGAAAGCGGTAGATAAGTTTGAATACCGTCGTGGTTATAAGTTCTCCACCTATGCAACCTGGTGGATCCGTCAGGCGATCACCCGCTCTATCGCAGATCAGGCGCGTACCATTCGTATTCCGGTGCATATGATTGAGACCATTAACAAGCTCAACCGTATCTCCCGCCAGATGCTGCAAGAGATGGGCCGCGAGCCAACGCCGGAAGAGCTGGCTGAACGCATGCTAATGCCGGAAGACAAGATCCGTAAAGTGCTGAAGATTGCCAAAGAGCCTATCTCCATGGAAACGCCGATCGGCGACGATGAAGATTCGCATCTGGGTGATTTCATCGAGGATACCACCCTCGAGCTGCCGCTGGACTCTGCCACTACCGAGAGCCTGCGTGCCGCAACGCACGACGTTCTGGCTGGCCTGACAGCGCGTGAAGCAAAAGTTCTGCGTATGCGTTTCGGTATCGATATGAACACCGACCACACGCTGGAAGAAGTCGGGAAACAGTTCGACGTTACCCGCGAACGTATCCGTCAGATCGAAGCGAAGGCGCTGCGTAAACTGCGCCACCCGAGCCGTTCTGAAGTGCTGCGTAGCTTCCTCGACGATTAATCTCGCCGTATAAACATCAACGCCACCGCAAGGTGGCGTTTTTTTTCACATCCCACGCATAACCAGCGCGTCATCTAATTCCCGATACGCCGCCACTAACTTATCCAGCGTAATCCGGCTTAACCCACTCGGGTTCGGCAACACCCAGATCTGCGTCGCGCCAATCGTCAGCGTCTGTTTCCCCCACTGTGCACCACGCTGGCTAAAGCCTTGCTCAAATGCCTGTTTTCCCAAAATAGCGAGCGCCGCTGGCTGATAGTCTTCAATCTTCTCAACGAGCTGACGACCACCGCTACGCATCTCCTCGAGCTTCACTTCATTGGCCTGCACCGTCGGCCTGTCGACAAATTTGGTGACGCCACAGCGAAAATCCAGCAGGTGTTGTGCCTCTTCTGGCTTTAGCAGGCGATCGGTAAATCCCGCCTGATGGATGACCTTCCAAAAGCGGTTAGCAGGATGCGCAAAGGGAAAACCTGTACCCGCCGAAGAGAGCCCCGGATTGATGCCGCAAAAAACCACCCGCAGCCCCGGCGCCAGTATGTCCTTAACCATAATCACTCCGCACAATACATCAGGCAACCAGTATAACGGACTGAAAACACATTGTTTATAAAAACAGCATCCGTACGCTTATGGCTGGATTGCAACGCAGAGTTACTTTATAATCCACCGCCACGGCCCCTTAGCTCAGTGGTTAGAGCAGGCGACTCATAATCGCTTGGTCGCTGGTTCAAGTCCAGCAGGGGCCACCAAACAAAACAAGGAGTTAGATGAGAGATCGTCTGACTCCTTTTTCTTTGGATGCAATTTGGGTCCGCTTCCCCAACATGCAATACGGCTATGATCCCCATCCATTCTCAGGTATGTCTTCTTGAACACTACATCCTTGGTGATGGCGATGTCAGGAAAAGCCCTCTTACGCCGACATTGAATTGAAGGGAAAAATCAGAAAGGGTGGCTAACCCTCTATTTTCATTACATTATATCAAAACGTATATTTAGATATATCTATTATATTGTTTGTTTTGATTTTCTTATATGTTTATATTCTTTTAAGAAAATTAATTCAAAAGGATAATTCATTGCTTACACAATCTGATTTTTCAAAATTCAAAAACCTGAATATTTCGATTAACAACATTCTTGTTTTTGCCGCAGTCATGAATACAGGAGGGATAGTTTCTGCTTCATACTATATGAACTGTTCACCGTCTGCAGTGAGCCTTTCGTTGAAAAAATTTTGTACTTGTTTTCCCGAAAAACTATTCAGCAGAGAGGGCCGTTGTTTAATACCAACAGAAGAGGCACAATTGCTGTATAACGGCATTAGCCCTGCAATAAGGAATCTCTTATATGCAATGACGTCCAGCACTGACATTTCCTCAACTGCCGTAGAGCAGATTTCATAAACCTCGTGGCAAGCACATAGTTATTCACAACGAGAACCCTAAATTGTGCATGCTGAGGTAAACTGACAATCGCTTTAATAATAAAATCACGACTACATTGCTGTCGGCAATCCGTACAGCGGGATATGGCAATATTATCTCTCTCACTTATAATCGTGACACTCTTTCATTAATTTCACGTAAACTTAATTGAAGACGGACTGATATTCTTTTCCGATAGGTAGCAGCAGTTTTATAGCTAATCCCCATTCGCCTCGCTGTTTCGTTCAGTCCTATTTTTTCTGTCTGCAGGACAAACCACTGCAATTCCCTTTGTGGTAATCGAACTCCGCCGACCTGGCCGACTTTCCTGGTGATCAACGGACTCATGATCGTGCCTGATGATGCGTCAGCGGAGAAAAATATGAGTTTAGATAAGATATTAATCGCCTCCGCGCGATGAACAATGCCCATAGGTTGAAGATTTGCGACTGCTGCCAGCAACAGAGGGTCACGTAAACGGGTAAAAACAATAATACTATATTGGTCTGCAGGCCACTCGTCCTTTGCAAACTTTAAGAATGCTAATCCTTCCGCCAGCGTCTCACTTTCGCTCGTTAACTCGGTAATAACGAGTACCCGCCCTGGTTCCCCATGACGGGCTGACACTTGTTTCTGCAATGCGGAAAGCGTCATTACTCTTAGACTAATTGAGCGACCTGCCAGGCTATCAATAAAGGCACATAGCCCAAGGGCACTATAATAGATAGTGTCCATAACCAATACCCGCTCGTAGGAAAAATTTAAATTTTCCATATTATGCTCTATTTTTTGTCGAATACATTTTAAAAGCACTATTTAACATAACCAATGGTTATGTTTCATTAATTTTTATTTTCACCGATAGCTAATTCACAATCGGCAACAGCACTTTCCCCATGACAGACAGTATCAAGATTATAAAATGCAAGTTTAAGTTGATGACTTAATTCCACAGCATATTCAGTAGGATTGAGATTGCGACCTTCACGTATGAAAAGGGTGTCATTAAAGTAACTTCTGACTCTTTTCAAGTGCAGGCTAATAGATGATGCAGAACAACCAAGTACCAGTGAGGCACCATACAAACTGCCCGTGTCAACAAAAACGATAAACGTTAGTATGGACCTAAAATCCACATCCATAAGATGACGAAGCCTAGAGTCATAATTAATTAAATCCATATTAAACGCCTCAATAACTTTTTACCAAAATATACTTTTCTTTTCAAAGGTGCAATAACCATGCAAAAATAAAAACATTAGGTAAAAACAATTAATAAAAGCAAAAACAAAGATGATTATTTCATACATTTTTAATAAGAAAGTGAAAAAAATCAGATAAATCAAAGCAGATAGAGTTAAATTCCGAAAACATTAAAAAATGAAATAGTTAAATATTACTCAATGATTTAATAAGTTTTATTATTTGAGATACTATCAATAATAAAATAAGAAACCAAACTCTATTAAAGCCCATGTTATTTAAGAGTTTTCTATTCTTAAAACTTACATTAGTCGTCGAAAAATGGTTGGCAAAAAAAAAGAAATGTCGATTTATCAGTTAGGTTTCATAAATAAATAAATTCGAGAAAAGTCTTAACCGTCGTTTAGCAAAGTATTAAAAATTAGTTTCAATAGGGTAACCACGCACATTCCGGGCAGCGTAAAAGCACCCCCACCGTCCAGTGTTAATCTAATAATGTTAATGCTGAAGTTAAATTAGAGGATTCAACACGTTCAATTAAGCGGAGCGGTACACAATGTGTCCATCTGCACCAACGCAAAAAAATCGGCACTGTCTGGCTGGTTGAGGGCAACTCTTTTGGACGCCACCACCTTGAAAGTGGAAACGTCCGTTAGCGTGTTATTCGATAGTCAGCTCACACGAGTTCTTTGAGCTGCTCCTGCATATAGGTCGAAAAGTACTCAGGGTTCTTGATAAGGATACGGTTACCGGAGGCGACTTTTTCAGCCCATCCAGCGACTTTTTTTGTGAACTCAGGATTCCATCCCTCTTGCTCACCGCGTGCCATCACATCTGCTGCGCTCACTGGCACACCTAAATCATGCAAATATTTTAAAATTCCCTTGGCCGTACTTTCATCCATGGAATGGGGTACTGGCGCCGATGTGTTCATACCACCAATAAAATCCAATGCTTTCTCAATTGCTGTTGGCATGCTCTTATCCTTAAAATTAACCGCGTATTAAACACCTTTATACTATGTACCCAAGTCAGCCGGGATATCAAAGAGAACGTTGCCTTTATTTGATTTATGCCGCAGCTAAACGCTTGCGGTGGTGGTTTTCTGCACTATTTTTTCGCATCACCAGCCAAAACCAGCCCGGTTGCCACCGCATTTCGTGGCCCTTCGGTTCCCCGAATATTGCCCTGACCGGCAACAACGCCGTAATGCGCCAGCGCGTCGGTGATCATCTGCGGGATTTCAAAATCCAGCGATGAACCGCCCACCAGCACCACAAAAGAGATGTTGCGAATTGAGCCGCCGGGTGAGACCTGCCGCAATGCGCGCAGGCAGTTCGTCACAAAGACCTTCTCCTTGGCCTGACGACGTACCAGCCGAATTTTCTCCAGCGACGTCTGGTTCTCAATGGGGATGGCTTTGCCCGCTTTCAGATACACCACTTTGGCAAACACCGACGGGCTGAGCGGTTCACGAAAGAACTCCACCGCGCCGTTCTCGTGGCGAATACTGAACAGACTCTCCACTTTCGCCAGCGGATATTTTTTTATCTCCTCTGCCAGAAAAGGATCGCTCAAGCCGAGTTCCGTTTTGATAAGCAAGCTGACCATGTTCCCTGCTCCCGCCAGATGTATCGCCTTAACGGTGCCATCGTTATGGATAATCGCGGCATCGGTGGATCCGGCACCTAAGTCGAGGATCGCCAACGGCGCGGCGCATCCTGGCGTCGTCAATGCCCCGGCCACCGCCATATTGGCCTCCACGCCCCCCACTTCAACCGGCGTATTCAGCCGCACACTCAGCTCACGGGCGATCGTCTGCATCTGTAGCCGATCGGATTTCACCATCGCCGCAATGCCAACCGCGTTTTCCATTGAATATTCCCCGGCAACACCGCCCTGGACTTTACGGGGAATAAACGTATCGACCGCCAGCAGATCCTGAATATGTACTGAATTCATATCGTGCCCGCTCAGCGAGGCCATCACCTTACGCACGCGCTCCAGCATGCCACCCGCGTGAGTACCAGCCTCACCGCGAATGTCGCAGACCGGCGCACAGGCGTTCATCGCTTGCATAATTGCCTGAGCGCCTTGGGCCACATCGGCTTCTCCGCCGCGCTTTTCACCACTGATAAAGATCTTGCCCGCCGGGATCACCCGTGATTGCACTTCGCCCTGCGGGGTTTTCAGCACCACAGCGGATCGGTTGCCGATCAGTGCCCTGGCGATCGGGACGATCGTTTTTGTTTCCTCCGGCGTCAGGGCAAAGAAAGTGGCGATGCCATAAGGATTCGACAGTACCCGAACCACCTGTCCTGCTGCCGCCACTTCTACCGCCGCCAGCACCCCTTCCGGGACCTTCTCCAGCAGCGTGACTTCATCAATCACCGGCAGCGTTCGTCGCAGACGATTATTGACCAGTACGCCATCGTCCCTTTTCAGGATCGCCGCCACCACGTCGACGCCGCGATCCAGCGCCGCATTGATAAGCCACACCGCCTCGAGAAAATCCATCTCTGCGCCCACCAGCGGGATCCAGCCCTGCGCAAACCGATCGAGGCTCAACGATGCCAGTTTCTCCACGGCGATCGTGGTACCCATCCCTACGCCAACACCGCCTGGCGTTTGCGGGTTATGACCAATCATTGTCGATTCAGTGATGATGGTTTCGGTGATCGTCTCCATCGCCACATCACCAATGACCGGCGCGGCCTCGTTGATGCAGATTTTCGTCACGTCCTGAAGCGACGACGATGTTTTTTCCAGCGCCTGCTGCAGGGAGGCCACTACCCCGGCAATGTTATCCCGCGTGCCTTTCATGCCCGTGGTCGCGACGATCCCGCTGGCAACAAACCGGCCATCCTGCGCCAGCGCCACTTCCGTGGTGGCGTTGCCGATATCAATCCCTGCAATTAACGGCATACCGCCTCCGTCACTGACTGCCTTTACGCAGCTTGTTTCTCTGCTGGTACACGTCTGCCGACTCGCGGACAAACCCGGCGTTCACCGTGGCATGCCAGGTGTGCTCCAGTTCATCGGCAATGGCCTGTAACTCCGTAAATGAAGAACGAAATGGGCGCAGCGCATTGTAGATTTCCAGAATGCGAGCATCCGGGATGGCAATCAGTTCCGCCGCACGGCGGAAATTACGCGCCACGGCGTGACGCTGCATCTGCTCGGCGATCTGCGCCTGATACTCCAGCGTTTGCTGAGAAATACGCACATCCTGTGGCCCCACACGCCCTGCCAGTACATTCTCAAGAGTAATATCAGTTAACGGCTTTCCGGTGGGCGTGAGGATTTTCTCCGGGCAGCGAGTCGCTAACGGATAATCCTGCGCGGTCATGATGTTTTCGTTCATCGTCATTCCCTTACTAAGGCAATATGCAGCGTGACAGGCGCGGCATCCTGCACCACGTGTTTGGTTTCTTTAATGTGGAACAGCGCAGCCTTGGCCATAAATTTCGGTCGCACCATCTGGTCATTAACGACCGGTACCGGCGAGGGCGACTCTTTGCGTGCGTAACGCGCGGCGTTCTTACCAATCTGGCGATAGGTTTCCAGCGTCAGCAGCGGGGCCTGAGAAAAAAGCTCCAGGTTGCTCAGCGGCAGCAAATCACGCTGATGAATCACCGTGGTTCCTTTCGACTGAATACCAATGCCGATGCCGGAGCCGCTCAGATTTGCTGCATCCCAGGCCATAAAGGAGACATCCGAAGTGCGCAAAACTCTGACCACCCGCGCATGTAATCCCTCTTCTTCAATTCCGGCCACCAGCTCTTTCAGGATCGCCTTGTGCGGCATATCAATCAGGGTCTTATGCTGGTATTTATCAAAGGCCGGCCCGACGCCAATCACCACTTCATCCGCGCGATCGTCCGCTTTTGCCGCCTTACCTTCGCTAACCTGCAAGGTGAAAACCGGCTTACGTTCAGTTGTACATTCCACCGCATACCGCCTTATTCAATGCTGCCAGGCTGAACCACACCCGCAATATTTTTAATTTCCGCCCAGCGTTCGGCTGAGATGCGATAGCCGGTGCCGGGTCCCTGATAATCATTGATGTCGTTAACGGCGCTGACCACCTCGAACTGGCGATCCAGAATGGCGGATGTTTGCAGATAATCGCCGGTCACACGCTGCCTCAACATGTTGAGAATGTTGCTGGCGATATCGTCAAAACCGCTGGCACTCAGCGCGCCAACAACATCCAGCCCGGTGATATTGCGCTTCATCATTTCTTCCACCGCGGCCAAATCCTCTACCACATTACGCGCGGGCATATCTTTGCTGCCGTGAGCATAGGTGGCGGCGTCGACCTCTTCATCGCTAATCAGCGGCAGGCCCAGCTCGCGAAACACCGCCTGAATAGCGCGAGCCGCCTGATTGCGAATAGCGATAGTTTCCTCTTCCGTTACCGGACGCAGACCGCCATCAACCATCAGATCACGTTGCAGAATGTTGTAATCATCAAAGTCCTCGGCATCGAAGTTCGACCCAGCAAACATGTTGTCGTAGTTCGGTACCGCGCTGTAGCCGGAAAAGATAAAGTCGGTACCGGGCAGCATCTGCATCAATGTGCGGGCGGTGCGGCGAATATCGGAGTGCGAGAAGGTCTGGTCATTCGCCGACGCCACTTCAAGGTCGAGCATCGAGGCAATCAGGTTTTCCGCCAGCACAGCACGGATCCCCGACGGTACAGCCCCGGTCATACCAATACAGCTGACCGCGCCGTTTTGCAGCCCCTGAACGCCCGCGCCCTTAGTGATAAAAATGCAGCGCGACTCCAGATACAGCATTGATTTGCTTTCTGAGTACCCCATCAGCGCCTCCGAGCCAGTGCCAGAGGTGTAGCGCATCTTCAGCCCGCGGGAAGCGTAGGCCGAGGCGAGAAAGGATTTTGACCACGGCGTGTCATCGCCGTCAGTAAACACTGACTCTGTACCGTATACCGACACCGTTTCGGCGTAGCTGGTTAAGCCGCGCATACCCAGTTCCAGTTCGGTGGCTTCTTCAACGGAACATTGGGTAAGCACGCCAGGACGGCCGCACTGCGAACCAACCAGCAGCGCCAGCGCGTTAAACGGCGCATAGCGGGCGATGCCTACGGTCGTTTCTTGCTCGGAAAAACCACGGATCCCCGCCTCGGCGGCATCGGCGGCAATTTGCACCGGGTTATCTTTCAGGTTGGTGACGTGACACTGGTTAGAGGGTGTGCGTCTGGCGCGCATTTTTTGCAGCGCCATCATCATTTCCACCACGTTCATTTTTGCCATCACCTCCACCGCTTTCGCCGGGGTGATGGCGGTGGTAATGGCAATAATCTCTTCCCGACTGACGTGGATATCCACCAGCATTCTGGCGATGTCCAGCGCGTCGAGTTGCATTGCCCGTTCGGTTTCCGCGACGTTAATCGCGTAGTCAGCAATAAAACGGTCAATCATGTCGAACTGTGCACGATCTTTACCGTCCAGTTCCACAATACGGCCATTTTCCACCTTCACCGACGACGCAGGATCGTAGGGGCTTTCCATGGCGATCAGCCCCTCTTCCGGCCATTCGCCAATCAGCCCATCCTGATTGACAGGCCGCTGGGCAAGAACTTCGAATCGTTTTGATCTTCTCATAGCGCGTGACTCAAAAAGTAAATAATAAGGACGCCGGGCCGTATCGCTGGTGGTTTACCGTCCCAGCAATCGCCTTTATCAGCAATAGCCGAACTTTAAATGAGCAGAATAATAAAAAAATAAAATTAATTACGTTCCAATTTGGCACGCAATTAAAACGCATCGTTTCATATTGAAACGCGTATTTGGAATATCCATAGAGAATTGTGACGAGGTTAAATGATCATTATCAATAAACGCCAAAGGAAGATCACTCACTTGCTATTTTAGAATTTTTTACTGTATTGACTTAATAACGTGCTGCGCGAAAATAAAGAAAACCCAATGATAAAAAATAGCTGCGCGCGATATTTTTCGTGACCTCAGCCCTACACAATTAACAGGAGATACCGTGAATAAGAGCCAACCCATCGCCACCATCACGCTGGCGGCCGCACAGAAAATGGCGGTCGCCGTTGAGGCTAAAGCGCTTGAAATCAACGTCCCGGTCGTCTTTTCCGTTGTTGACCACGGCGGAAACACGCTGCTGATCCAGCGTATGGATGAGGCGTTTGTCACCAGCTGCGATATTTCACTCAATAAGGCCTGGACCGCCTGCTGCCTGCGACAGGGTACTCACGAAATTACCGATGCGGTGCAACCCGGTGCATCGCTTTATGGCCTGCAGCTCACCAACCAACAGCGCATTATTATTTTCGGCGGAGGGCTTCCAGTTATATTAAATGGAAAAATAATTGGCGCCGTCGGCGTGAGTGGTGGCACCGTCGAACAGGACCAGCTATTAGCTGAAACCGCACTATATTGCTTCTCTGAATTATAAAATAAACGTAAGAAGGTATATTATGAGCTATCGTATGTTTGATTATCTGGTGCCAAATGTGAACTTTTTTGGCCCCAATGCTGTTTCCGTAGTGGGTGAACGCTGCAAACTACTGGGTGGGAAAAAAGCCCTGCTGGTGACCGATAAAGGCCTGCGGGCAATTAAAGACGGTGCGGTAGATAAAACGCTCGCGCATTTGCGTGAAGCCGGTATTGAAGTAGCAATATTTGACGGCGTCGAGCCAAACCCCAAAGACACCAACGTACGCGATGGCCTGGCGGTGTTTCGTCAGGAGCAATGCGATATTATTGTCACCGTCGGCGGCGGTAGCCCACATGACTGCGGTAAAGGTATTGGTATCGCGGCCACTCACGAAGGCGATCTCTACAGCTATGCCGGAATTGAAACCCTGACCCACCCGCTGCCGCCTATCATTGCGGTCAACACCACCGCAGGTACCGCCAGTGAAGTGACCCGTCACTGCGTACTGACCAACACCAAAACAAAAGTGAAATATGTCATTGTCAGCTGGCGCAACCTGCCGTCAGTATCGATTAACGATCCGCTGCTGATGCTTGGCAAACCTGCGCCTCTGACCGCGGCCACCGGGATGGATGCCTTGACCCACGCCGTGGAAGCCTACATTTCCAAAGATGCAAATCCGGTCACCGATGCCGCCGCTATTCAGGCAATCCGCCTGATCGCCCGTAACTTACGCCAGGCCGTAGCGCTGGGCAGCAACCTGAAAGCTCGCGAGAACATGGCCTACGCTTCACTGCTGGCGGGGATGGCCTTTAACAACGCCAACCTCGGCTACGTACACGCCATGGCGCACCAGCTTGGCGGCCTGTATGACATGCCGCACGGCGTGGCGAATGCCGTACTGCTACCGCACGTGGCACGTTATAACCTGATCGCTAATCCGGAAAAATTTGCCGATATCGCCGAGTTTATGGGCGAGAACACCGACGGCCTGTCTACCATGGACGCCGCCGAGTTGGCGATTCACGCTATTGCCCGCCTGTCTGCTGATATCGGCATTCCACAGCATCTGCGCGAACTGGGCGTAAAAGAGGCCGATTTCCCGTATATGGCAGAGATGGCCCTGAAGGACGGCAACGCATTCTCGAACCCACGTAAAGGTAACGAGAAAGAAATTGCCGCGCTCTTCCATCAGGCTTTCTGACAACAAAGGGGACGCGATGCCACTTTCATCACCGAGCGTAAACCTGTTTTATCACCCATGCTGGCA
The DNA here is from genome assembly GCF_057838705.1 of Citrobacter sp. KH_055_1. Taxonomy (NCBI): domain Bacteria; kingdom Pseudomonadati; phylum Pseudomonadota; class Gammaproteobacteria; order Enterobacterales; family Enterobacteriaceae; genus Citrobacter; species Citrobacter sp. KH_055_1. Next base: position 619,892 of record NZ_CM174473.1, on the reverse strand, counting down.
GGATTCCCGCGTGCTTGATGAACTATGCTGGGGGCTGGAAGAGCAAGGCGTCCCGTGCCGGGCCATCAGCTGCGACGACAGCGGCAACGCGCTGGCGCTCAGCAGACGGGCAGCAAAAAGCTCGGCGCTGCGCGTAGGTCTCGGCCTCAGCGTGAACGGCGAGATTGCCTTAACGCATGCCCAGTTGCCCGAGGATCGGGCGCTGATCTGCGGGCATATCGCCGCCGGGATCGAGCAGATCCGCACGCTCGGCGCCAACGCAGGCCAACTGGTCAACGTGCTTCCCTTCAGTGAGATAACATAAATGTATCGCATCTATACCCGAACCGGCGATAAAGGCACCACCGCGCTATTTGGCGGCAGCCGCATCGACAAAGACGACATCCGCGTTAACGCCTATGGCACGGTAGATGAACTGATTTCCCAACTGGGCGTGTGCTATGCCACAACCCACCAGACCGAGCTACGCGAGGATTTGCATACCGTCCAGAAGACGCTGTTTGTGCTGGGTGCGGAACTCGCCAGCGACGATAAAGGGATCATTCGCCTGAAGCAGACGATTAGCGATGAAGATATTCAGAGACTGGAGCGGCTGATTGACCGCAATATGGCGCACAGCGGCCCGCTGAAAGAGTTTGTCATTCCGGGGAAAAACCTCGCTTCTGCACAACTACACGTAGCGCGCACGCTGGCACGTCGACTGGAGCGTATTCTCACGGCGATGGACAGAACGCTCGCCGTGCGCGACGAACTTAAGCGGTACATCAATCGCTTGTCCGACGCGCTCTTTTCGATGGCCAGAATCGAAGAAACTACTCCAGATGTTTGCGCTTAAACTGGCTGGCGTCGATGTCGTACTGCTTCATCTTGCGCCACAGCGTGGTGCGCCCAATGTTCAGCAGCTGCGACATCTCCTGCACACGCCCGCTGGTGACGCGGGCGGCGTGGATAATCGCCTCTTTTTCGATGGCGGTAAACGTCAGGCTGGCAGGCAGCAGCGAAGATGTCGTATCCATACCCGGTCGTTCGGCAAACAGATAATCTGGCAGGTTGCTCAGGCGAATATGGCCATTCTCGCTGCTGATGGCGATGTTCTCGATAATGCTGTTCAGCTCGAAATCATTACCCGGCCACGAATAAGCCACCAGCTGCGCCAGCGCGTCATCATCCACCTTCAGGCTGGATGAAAAGCGTTTTTTCAGGCTGTTCAGGCGAGTATAAATCAGAGCCGGAATGCTGTTGCGCCGCGCGCGCAGCGGCGGAATAACGATTTCAAACGAGTGCAGCGCGTAATACAGCTGACGACTAAAGCGGTTTTGTTCCACCAGATTGGCAAGATCGACCGTGGTGGTGGCGATCACTTTCACATCCACCGGGATCAGGCGTCGAGCGTCGAGACGGGTCAGCACCCCCTGCTTGATCACCTGCAATAATGCAGACTGTAACTCCGGTGCCAAATATTCGATTTTTTCCAGAAACAGCGTACCGCCGTTCGCCAGTTCAAGGCGGCTCAGTCGGCCGTTTTCATCATCGGTTGGCGCGCTGCCCATAAAATCCTGTCCCAGCACGCTGTTGGCATACAGCTGACAGTTAACGGCGATATACGGGCCGCTGGCCCGTTCACTTTCATTGTGGATCGCCTGACTGAGCAGCTCTTTACCAACGCCCTCTTCGCCGCACAGCAGGATCGGAAAACTTCCCCTCGCCGCCTGGCGGCCAAAATGGATCAGCCGTCGGGTTTCCGGATCGTCCACCGACATCTGCTCAAAAGTATGGCTTACTTTGCCCAACTGACTGGTCATCAGCTGGCGCATTTGCTCGACCGGATGCAGCAGCAGAATAAAGCTGTTGCCCTGCTCTTCCACAATCGGCTTTAAAGTGATCACCGCATCAACAAACTGGTGCTGGCTCTCAAAGGTGACTTCGACGTGATTGAGGCCACGAGCATGTTTGATTGCCCGGCGCAGCAGCATCGGCATATTCACCAGGTCATGAAGATTTTTCCCCTGACTGGCCTGCACATCCAGATGCAACAGCATGGCGGCACGCGCATTGAGGAACTGCAGCACGCCCTGTTCATTCCATGCCATCACGCCATCATCCATGCTCTCCAGCAGCCCGTACATCTGATTCAGATGGCGATTAGATTCAGCCAACAGGCTGTCGGTCAGCAACGAATTGCCTACCTCTCTGGCAATCGCCAGCGTCAGGGAGAGATCGGAAACGGACTCATGTTCCACCAGGCAGCACAGCGAGATGGAGCCAAACAGTCGCCCGTGGTTATCAAATACCGGCGTTGAGCAGAACGACCACGGATGTAGCGCTTTTTTAAAGTGCTGATCGCCTGAAGTTTTTGTTGGCTGCCCCGGCATAGTCGCCAGCGACAGCGCACAGCTACCAATAATACTCTCCGCACAGTAGCTGCCGTCGAGAAAACCCAGCTCCGCCAGCTGTTCCACCGTCTGTGGATCGCCGCAGCGGCTGAGAATACAGGCGGACTCATCGAGGATAAACAGTGCACAGGGACGACCATCCATAAACTCCCAGGCGTCTTCCAGTGCGGCCTGAGCAATCGTCACCAGCGCAGTCTTGCGGCGGCAAATCGAGGCAAACGTCAGCCCTTGCGCCTGATGCGGCGCCTGCCAGGTTTCCCGCTGCATAAACTTACTGCAACGGTGCCATGACTGGGCAATAACCGAAGAGACGTCCTTTCCAATGTTCTGAGTGTGCGCCGTCATATTCCTTTCCGCTGTTTTACCCTGGACACCCCCTCCGACAGAGACGGTCAGAGGGGAGAAAATGCCGGCGCAGAGCGTTACTGATGTCTGATTAACGCGCCAGCCACTGCTGTCCCAACAGGTCTGCCGTCAGAATAGCGGCATGCACGCTTTCAGGCGTCACCGGGAACGGCATGTTGTGAATGGTTTCACCTTCTGCGCAGGTGGCTTTGGCAACAGCATGAATTTTGTCGTCAATGCCGTCTTTCACGCCCATTTGCGCCAGGGTGACCGGCAGGCCGACTTTTTGACAGAACGCCAGCACGGTTTCGATCTCTTCCATCGGGCTGTTCTGCAACACCAGCTGCGCCAGCGTACCAAACGCGACTTTTTCGCCATGGTACAAATGGTGGCACTCTTCCAGAATCGTGAAGCCGTTATGAATCGCATGCGCCCCCGCGAGGCCGCTGCTTTCAAAACCAATACCGCTAAGATAGGTGTTCGCTTCCACAATGCGCTCCAGCGCATCGGTTACGACGCCTGCCTGCGCCGCGCAGCGGGCTTTTTCGCCTTCTGCCAGCAACGTATCATAACACAGGCGCGCCAGGCTCAATGCTGCCACGGTGGACTGTCCACCCGCCATGCTGGTCGCGCGGGCGTCATAACAGGCCTTCGCTTCAAACCAGGTAGAGAGCGCATCGCCCATCCCGGCAACCAACAAACGCACCGGTGCTTTGGCGATAATCGCGGTATCCATCACCACCATATCCGGGTTTTTCGGGTAGATCAGATACTCTTCAAACTCACCGGCTTCGGTATAAATGACCGACAGCGCGCTGGTTGGCGCATCGGTCGAGGCGATGGTCGGGATCACCACCACCGGCAGCTTCTGGTAATAGCCAATCGCTTTGGCGGTATCCAGCGTTTTGCCGCCGCCGATCCCGACCACGCCACGGCAACCGTGTTGCTTCAGAATGGCAATCAAACGATTAATTTCCACATGGCTGCATTCGCCGTTAAAGCGTTCCGCATGGCAGCTAATATCGTGATTATGCAGGCCATTGAGCACTTTCTCTCCCGCCAGATTCATCACGAAATCATCCGCAATCACAAAAAAGCTGTCCGCCAGATTTTTAGCATATTGACCAAATAAGATAGATGCATCAGGGCCCTGGAGATATTTGGCTGGAGATTGAATAACGTTTAGCATTCCTTTCATCCTCAAATAAGTACATGTTTTGACATGATGAGCCCTGGCATTGACCTGTTTAGCCTGATGCTAACGGCGAAAACAAAGCGCTACCGGAGCGATGCAATCACTGTATGGCGAGGCGAGTACAAAAAAATCATTCGTCTTTTTGTTCTGATATGAAACGGATAAAAGGAAAATACGTTCCATATTGAAACAATTAACCCTAAAAAAGATAAGGTTTGCGATCCCGATCCGTTCCTTTAGCCCATATTTCTGTCACGCAAAGAGGCCCGGTTTCGCCTTTTTGTTATCTAACGCCAGAATAACCGGCAAAAAAAAGCGCTCTGTCCCGAACAGCCCGCCCTGACGGCCGGTGAAAAAAGCCGCGTGGGTTCGCATTTAGCCATTTCCACTCGTCATTACGTTCCATTTAGGAACAAAAAACAGTTTTTACGTTCCGAAATGAAACTCATTTTACTTGAGTTTTTTTCCGCGCTGACTCGGCCAGAATCTCTCCATCGCCTCCGCTACCATGACCATGCATTCGGGGGTTTGTTTAATACTCAACCTGCCGGAGCCGTTATGTCTCAATTCTTTTTTAACCAGCGTACCCATCTCGTTAACGATGTCATCGACGGTACGATTATCGCCAGTCCGTGGAATAACCTGGCACGCCTGGAGAGCGATCCGGCCATCCGCATCGTGGTGCGTCGCGATCTCAACAAGGAGAACGTCGCGGTGATCTCCGGCGGTGGCTCAGGTCACGAACCCGCCCACGTTGGATTTATCGGTAAAGGCATGTTAACCGCCGCGGTTTGCGGTGACGTGTTTGCCTCCCCGAGCGTCGATGCGGTACTGACCGCCATTCAGGCGGTGACCGGTGAGGCAGGCTGCCTGCTGATCGTGAAGAACTACACCGGCGATCGCCTAAATTTTGGTCTGGCCGCCGAGAAAGCGCGTCGGCTCGGTTATAACGTCGAAATGCTGATCGTCGGCGACGACATTTCGCTACCGGATAACAAGCACCCACGCGGGATCGCTGGCACCATCCTGGTGCACAAAGTTGCCGGCTATTTCGCCGAACGTGGCTACAACCTCGCTACCGTGCTGCGTGAAGCGCAGTATGCGGCGAACAACACCTTCAGCCTGGGCGTCGCACTCTCCAGCTGTCATTTGCCACAGGAGACCGACGAGGCTCCGCGTCACCATCCGGGCCATGCAGAGCTGGGCATGGGCATTCACGGCGAGCCGGGTGCGTCGGTGATTGACACGCAAAACAGCGCGCAGGTGGTTAATCTGATGGTAGAGAAGCTGATGGCCGCCCTGCCGGAAACCGGCCGTCTGGCAGTGATGATCAATAACCTCGGCGGCGTTTCCGTTACCGAAATGGCCATCATTACCCGCGAACTGGCCAACAGCCCGCTGCACGAACGTATCGACTGGCTGATTGGCCCGGCCTCGCTGGTCACCGCGCTGGATATGAAAGGCTTCTCGCTGACCGCCATGGTGCTGGAAGAAAGCATCGAAAAAGCGCTGTTGACCGAAGTGGAAACCAGTAACTGGTCAACGCCCGTGCCCCCACGTGACATCACGACCGTGCCGTCATCTCAGCGCAGTGCACGCGTGGAATTTCAGCCTTCGGCTAACGAACAGGTTGCCGGGATTATTGAGCAAGTCACCGCAACGCTCGCCAATCTTGAAGCACACCTCAATGCGCTGGATGCGAAAGTCGGCGACGGCGATACCGGGTCAACCTTTGCCGCAGGTGCGCGTGAAATTGCCGACCTGCTACATCACCAGCAGCTTCCGCTGGCTAACCTTGCCACGTTGTTTGCACTGATTGGCGAGCGCCTGACCGTGGTCATGGGTGGCTCCAGCGGCGTATTGATGTCAATTTTCTTTACCGCCGCCGGACAAAAGCTGGAGCAGGGTGCCGGGGTCGCCGATGCGCTAAATACGGGGCTCGCCCAGATGAAGTTCTACGGTGGTGCAGATGAAGGCGATCGTACGATGATTGATGCGCTGCAGCCCGCGCTAACATCACTACTGGCACAACCACATAACCTGCAAGCCGCCTATGACGCTGCGCTGGCAGGCGCAGAAAGGACCTGCCTGTCGAGCAAAGCCAACGCCGGGCGCGCGTCGTATCTCAGCAGTGAGAGCCTGCTTGGTAATATGGACCCCGGCGCACACGCGGTGGCAATGGTGTTTAAAGCGCTGGCAGAGAGTGAGTTGGGCTAAGTTCTTCGTTCTACGGGTTATCAATGCCTGATGGCGCTACGCTTATCAGGCCTGCGGTTTGCTCGCTTTTGTAGGCCGGATAAGGCGCTTGCGCTGATATCCGGCGAAGAAATGCCTGATGGCGCTTCGCTTATCAGGCCTACGATTTGCTCACTTTTGTAGGCCGGATAAGGCGTTTGCGCCGCCATCCGGCGAAGAAAGGCTGTTGCGCTTCGCTTATCCGGCCTACGAAGTACGCACTCCGGCAAAACATTAACGATAAACGCGAAGTCCGCCCTCTACGCCCCGGCTAAACAGCACCTGCCAAAGCTCGATATCTCTGGCACGGAATGCCCCAGCACACGCGCATAAATAGTAATTAAACATCCTTTTGAAGGTCGCGGAATAACGCGACGACAGCGTCGGCCATGCCTGGTTAAACCGTTCATGCCAGGCCATCAGCGTTTTATCGTAGTCGCTGCCGAAGTTATGCCAGTCCTCCATCACAAACCGCGATTCGCTGGCCTCGGCAATGTGGGAAATCGCCGGTAAACAGCCGTTTGGGAAGATATATTTATTGATCCACGGATCCACACTCATCCCTTTTTTATTGCTGCCAATGGTATGCAGCAGGAACAGTCCATCGGGTTTTAAGCAGCGGTCGGCAATACTGAAATAGGTGTCGTAGTTTTTCGGGCCCACGTGTTCAAACATCCCCACGGAGACAATACGATCATAGTGTTTATCGAGGTCGCGATAATCCTGCAGCAGAATAGTGACATCCAGCCCGTCACAGCGCTGCTGCGCCATTTTCTGCTGTTCTTTCGAGATGGTAACCCCGTCTACCGCTACGCCATAATGGCGTGCGGCATATTCAGCCAGCCCGCCCCAGCCGCAACCGATATCCAGCAAACGCATGCCCGGTTGCAATTGCAGCTTCTCGCAAATCATTTTTAATTTGGCATTCTGCGCGTCGTCTAATGTTGTCGCGTCTTTCCAGTAGCCGCAGGAATATTGCATGTGGGGATCAAGCATCAGGGCGAAAAGATCGTTACCTATATCGTAGTGTTCTTTGCCGACAATCCAGGCACGGCTGCGTGATTGCAGATTAAACAAACGCGCGCTGGCAATGCGTAAAATATCTTTCAGATTGCCCGGCATTTTTTGGTCGAGTTTTGCTTTAAGGATTTTGCAGAACAGAATATCGAGCCGCTCGCAATCCCACCAGCCTTCCATATAGCTTTCACCCAGCCCTAACGAGCCTTGTTGCAGCACCCGTTTAAAGAAACCGGCATGGTGAAGTTGAATGTCCCAGGCGCGCGAACCATTAATCTGGATATCAGCCTGCTGGAGCAGGTCTTTCCCCATTCGGGTCCAGTTATCATTTGTTTCATTGACGATGACAGCATCAGAACACAGCGAATTCATGGTATTTACCAAAGGTGGACGAATAATTCTTACGCAAGATTATTATGGAAAACAGGGTGTATGTATTATGATTTGCGGACAAGATCTATCGAACAGAAGCCACATCACCGGAAGTATCAGGTATTTTTTATGGACACCCTCAGGCAAAAACAGTGGAGTTCTTTCCCGGATGATTCAATGGCGGAACTGCCGCAGGACGTGTACTTTCGTTCTTATGTCCTTGAAGCGAATAACCATGTTCCACCGCATTCACACGCATTTACCCAGTTTCATTTCGCCCGCAAGGGCAGCATGCGCATTGATGTCGCCGGTAAATGCTGGATAATTCCCGCACATTACGGTATCTGGATCCCGAATAATATTGAGCATGCGGTATGGGCGCTGGATGACGTGTATTTAGAGAATCTGGATATTAAGCCAGGCTTTCTTGAGAAGCGCATCGACGAGTGTAAAGTGGTGGCGATCAGTGATTTCGCCAGAGAGTTTATTCATTACGCCACCAACGTCATTTCAGGCCATTATGATAGCCAGTCAAAAGAAGGAAAACTGGTGAGCGTGCTGGTCGATATTATTTTGCAATTACCGGAAGTCGCCTTTGTATTACCCTGGCCGCAGGATGCAGAATTAACAAAAGTGTGCCGGACAATACAGGAATCTCCCGCACGGGAACACTCGGTGGAGTACTGGGCTAATCATCTTGGCATGTCCGCCCGGACTTTCTCGCGTCATTTCAAAAAAGAAACCGGGTTACCGTTCAGCGTCTGGAAGCAAAAGATGCGTATTCTGGAATCGGTGTTAATGCTGAAGAAAAATAAAAGCGTTACCGCCGTGGCGCTCGACGTGGGGTATTCGAGCACCGCGGCGTTTAGCTACGCGTTCCGCCAGGCATTTGGCGTTCCGCCGTCAAATTATTAATCAGCCGCTTTCCGCTGATGCCAGTAGGCTGCCGCACGCACCCGCTGCGGGTCAAACACCTCGGTTTCAAAGCGGGCGCTCAAATTTTTTACCACTTTCCCTTCGCCGGTTACCCAGATGAAATAATCGTCTGCAGGCACCGTCAGCCGAGCCAGCGCGTCATCCACCGCCTGTTCGTCATGCCCGACAAACCACTGGATAGCAAACCCATCCAGATGGGCAAGGTAGTCCTGATACGCCGCATCCTGCACGCTCACCAGCGCCGTGACGTTCGGGCGTCGCGCTAAACGACAGAGCGCTTCCAGGCGACGGCGCAATGCAGGCATTCCCGATTCATCGCACACATAAACCTGATACGCATACTCTTCCGGTACCACCAGCGAGCCGCGCGGTCCGCCAATCGTCAGTGTATCCCCTGCACGGGCATGCATCGCCCACGTACTCGCCACTCCACCGTCGTGAATATAAAAATCCAGCGCCAGTTCATGACGCGCATCATCGTATAGCGGCGTGTAATCCCGGGACGCAGGGCGCACACCGTCAGCCCAGACGATGCCCTCATCGGTAACCACCGGCGGCACAAAATGGCTGCCTGGCTCAGGAAAGAAAACTTTGGCGTGGTCATCAAAGCCGCGTGAGCTGAAGCCGTCCAGCGCCTCCCCGCCCAGCACGATGCGCTGAAAACCTGCGCTGATACGCTCAACGCGCAGGACGGTAAGTTCACGGAAGCGCAGTTCATTACGAACGCGCTGGGGGTAGCGTGAGGTGTTTTTTGTCATTTTTCGCCTTCGTGAGGATAATACGATATATCTAAATTAACATTCAAATGATAATGATTGCTAATAACAAAGATTGCAAGCATTTTTTTGATACACGCCACGGCGTAAATCCCCTTCTCACCATTGATAATAATTGACATAAAAATCAATCAATTAAAACACCAGCCTATCACGCACTTGCAAAATCATAACCTTTAGATATAAATTAGATATATCGAAATAACATCTGGAGACTACTATGCAAAACCACCATGACGGTTGCTGCAAACATGCAGATCACCCACACGAAGGTTGCTGCAAAGGCGAAGAACATCGCCACGAAGGCTGCAACAGTGAAGGACATCACCACGAGCACGGCTGCGGGCATCGCCATGGTCGCGGTGGCGGCGGGCGTCGTCAGCGTTTCTTCGGTCACGGCGAATTACGCCTGGTGATTCTGGATATTTTGACCCGCGATGCCAGCCACGGCTATGAGCTGATCAAAGCCATCGAAACGCTGACCCAGGGCCACTACACGCCGAGTCCAGGGGTGATTTATCCGACGCTGGATTTCTTGCAGGATCAAGAGCTGATTGTCATCAGCGAAGAGGAAGGTGGGCGTAAACAGATCACGATCACGGCGCAAGGCCTGCAGTGGCTGGAGGAAAATCGCGAGCATCTGGCGCTTATTCATGAACGCGTTAAAGCACGCTGCGTTGGCTTTGAATTACGTAAAAATCCGCAGATGAAACGCGCGCTGGAAAACTTTAAAGCCGTGCTGGATCTGCGGGTCAATCACGGTGACACCAGCGATGCACAGATCAAAAAAATCATCGGTATTATCGATCGCGCAGCGCTGGATATCGCTCAGCTGGATTAATCGGGTCATCGGGCGGAACCCGTTGTTCCGCCCGAATAGCGGTGCTTAATGCAACACCGTCACCGCATCTTCCAGGCGCCCGGCGCGATGTTTCACCCGCACTGAAATTTGCGCGCTCTCTTCAACCAGTTCGGCATTTTTCTGCGTAATGTTGCTCAACTCATTCACCGCGCGAGTCAGGCTGGTCAGCCCGTCTGCCTGTTCCAGCGTCGAATGGCTGATTTGTGCGATCAGTTGGGTGACGTTCTGTACCTGCGCCACAATGTCGTCCATCGTGCGGCCAGCGGCGTGAACCTGGCTGGATCCGGACTGCACCTTGTCGGCACTGGCATCAATCAGCTTGCGGATGTCATTCGCCGCACTGGCGCTCCGGCTGGCAAGATGGCGTACTTCCCCTGCCACGACGGCAAACCCTTTCCCCTGCTCGCCCGCTCGCGCCGCTTCAACCGCCGCATTCAATGCCAGGATATTGGTCTGGAAAGCAATATCGTTAATCAGCGTGGTGATGGTGCCGATACGCTGGGTGCTGCTGGCGATATCGTCCATCGTTTTGATCACCGTCTCCATCGCCTCGCCTCCCTGCGTTGCCGCACTGCTGGCGGCAATCGAGAGTTTGTCAGCCGCAGATGCTGTCGCCGAGTTTTGCTTCACCGACGCCGCCATCTGGTTCATCGTCGTCACCGTTTCCTGCACGTTTTCAACCGTTTGCTGGGTGTGCTTGTTTAAATCATCGCTACCTTTTGCCAGCGTATCGCTGTCGTTACGCACGCAGGAAACCTGGCTTGAAACGTCGTGAATAAGCCAGCGGCACATTAATCCCAGTTGCCCCACCGCCCGCAGCATCAGGCCCAACTCATCGCTGCGGTTCAGGTGCGTCACGCTGTTGCGCTCGCCGGTCGCCACTTTCAGCGCCTGGCGGGCGACATTTTCTATCGGGCGTACAATTTGCCATTCGAAAATCGCCGTACCCGCCAGCATCACCAGCGCACTCACCAGCAGCAGCGGCCACGCCGCGCCCATTTGCTGCAACGCTGCCGCCAGCACGGCAAACATCAGTGTCATCACGCTGCGCACCCGCCAGCGAACCGGCAGCGCCGGCAGCTTTCCCAGCCAACTTTTACGCACCACGAGTCCCTTATGGATGCGTTTGTTGCAACGTCCTTCATTTAGCGCCTGATACAACGGCTCGACCGCCGCAATCTCCTCCTGCGTCGCCCGGGTTCGAATCGACATATACCCGGTCATTCGCCCTTCACGTACCATCGGCACCGCATTGGCTCGCACCCAGTAGTGATCGCCGTTTTTACAGCGATTTTTTACAATGCCGCTCCATGGCTCCCCCTGTTGCAGCGTGTACCACATATCAGCAAATGCCGCCTTGGGCATGTCCGGGTGACGAACCTGATTATGCGGCTTGCCGAGCAGCTCGCTCAGCTGATAGCCGCTAACCTGGACAAACGTGTCATTCGCATGAGTGATGTAGCTTTGTAAATCGGTAGTCGACATGAGGGTAATATCATCATCCAGCGGAGTATGCTGCTGACTAACGTAGGGATCAGAAGACATGGTTGCGTCCTATGCAGGTTATCTGGTTGTTAACTTTTTCGGCATATGTTATTTCGGCGATAATTTTTTTATCTTTAGTTGTTAAATTTGATTTAGATCGCAATTTGCGATTAAACCTCAGAATTTGTATGTTTTCTAATTCATTGATTTAAAATACTTTCATCCTGTAACTATTCAATCAGGCTTCACTCTGCGCACCGTCACAGTGCAACTTCTGCCTGTTTTTGGCGCAGAAGATCGCGTATCTCACCTGTTTTCAGAGAGTCAACCTGGGCAAAATACCGCCAAATGTTAACTTTTGGCATTAAATGTTTCGCAAATGAAATGTATCCTGGTGTTTATCCCGATTTTCGTTAAGCGCGCCGGGATGGCGTAATCCCTGCAATACTTAATTCAGTATCATGTGATACGCGAACTCCGGGAGCATATTTTGAACAGGTTACCTTCCAGCGCATCGGCCCTGGCCTGCAGCGCACACGCACTGAACCTCATCGAAAAGCGAACGCTTGATCATGAGGAAATGAAAGCACTTAACCGAGAGGTCATTGAATACTTCAAAGAGCATGTCAATCCGGGGTTCTTAGAGTATCGAAAATCTGTAACTGCCGGCGGGGATTACGGAGCCGTAGAGTGGCAAGCGGGAAGCCTGAATACGCTTGTCGACACCCAGGGACAGGAATTTGTTGACTGCCTGGGCGGTTTTGGAATTTTCAACGTGGGGCACCGTAATCCAGTAGTGGTCTCCGCCGTACAGAATCAACTCGCTAAACAACCTCTGCACAGCCAGGAATTACTTGACCCCTTGCGGGCCATGTTGGCGAAAACGCTCGCCGCACTGGCGCCCGGCAAGCTGAAATACAGCTTCTTTTGCAACAGCGGAACCGAGTCGGTTGAAGCGGCGCTGAAGCTGGCGAAAGCCTATCAATCGCCACGCGGCAAATTTACGTTTATTGCCACCAGCGGCGCGTTCCACGGTAAATCGCTGGGCGCACTGTCCGCGACGGCCAAATCCACGTTCCGTAAACCGTTTATGCCATTGCTGCCGGGCTTCCGTCATGTTCCGTTTGGTGACATTGACGCGATGCGTACCATGCTCAGCGAGTGTAAAAAGACCGGTGATGATGTAGCTGCCGTGATCCTCGAGCCGATTCAGGGTGAAGGTGGCGTGATCCTGCCACCGCAGGGATACCTGACCGCCGTGCGCAAACTGTGCGACGAGTTTGGCGCGCTGATGATCCTTGATGAAGTGCAAACCGGCATGGGTCGTACTGGCAAGATGTTCGCCTGCGAGCACGAAAACGTGCAGCCCGACATTATGTGTCTGGCGAAAGCGCTAGGCGGCGGCGTAATGCCTATCGGTGCGACCATCGCTACCGAAGAGGTGTTCTCCGTACTGTTCGATAACCCATTCCTGCACACCACCACCTTTGGCGGCAACCCGCTTTCCTGTGCGGCGGCACTCGCAACCATCAATGTCCTGCTGGAGCAGAATTTACCGGCTCAGGCAGAACAAAAAGGCGATATGTTGCTGGATGGCTTCCGACATCTGGCGCGGGAATACCCGGATCTGGTGCAGGACGTACGCGGTAAAGGCATGCTGATGGCGATCGAATTTGTTGATAATGAGATCGGCTACAACTTTGCCAGCGAGATGTTCCGCCAGAGGGTGTTGGTTGCCGGAACGCTGAACAACGCGAAGACGATCCGCATCGAACCGCCGCTCACGTTAACCATCGAACAATGTGAGTTGGTATTACGCTCAACGCGTAAAGCGCTGGCCGCATTACGCGTCAGCGTGGAGCAAGTGTGACAGACGCCGGATGGCGCTGCACTTTTCCGGCCTACGGGATCACATGTAGGCCGGATAGGGCGTAGCCGCCATCCGGCAGCATAACACGCTTACACAATCCGCACGCCTGCGGGCATCACGCGCTCTGGCGTCAACAGCACGCTTTCACTGCCATCGTCCGTTTCCGCACACAACAGCATGCATTCTGACGTTTCGCCGCGCATTTTTGCTTTTTGCAGATTACACAACACCACCACCGTTTTCCCCATCAGCTCATCTTCGCGGTAGTAAGGCACCAGGCTGGTCACGGTTTGCAGCGTTCGTTCGCCGACATCGACCTGAACGATGTAGAGTTTATCGGCATTGTCATGACGCTTTACCTGGGTAATTTTTCCCACGCGAATATCCATTCGGGCGAAATCCGTAAATGCGATCGTGTCCATTCTTTTCTCCTTTGGTAAAATTTTACTAAATGTTAGCAAAAAACCGTCCTGGCATTGTTCTCAAAAGCCGTAAAATGATGTGCCCATCACACTCTGAAAGCGGGGTTTTACCGTGAATATGTCAATTAGAGGTACTTTTTTTACTGAAAACAGGTGAATAGATAAGCACTTCATTTACAATGCGGGGGTAACTCAGGGAAAAGGTAAACATGGCAACACTTAAAGACATCGCAATCGAAGCTCGTGTATCCCTGGCGACAGTGTCCCGGGTGTTAAATGATGATCCGACGCTAAACGTAAAAGAAGAAACCAAGCGTCGCATTCTGGAGATCGCGGAAAAGCTGGAGTACAAAACCAGCAGCGCGCGTAAACACCAGACCAGTACGGTCGGCCCCCAGCATATTCTGGCGCTCTACAGCTACCAGCAGGATTTGGAAATCAACGATCCTTACTATCTCGCTATACGACACGGGATTGAAACGCAATGTGAAAAGCTGGGGATCGAACTAACCAACTGCTATGAACACAGCGGGTTGCCCGACCATAAAAATATTACCGGCATTCTCATCGTTGGTAAGCCATCTCCTGCCCAGCGCGCTGCAGCAACCGCGCTGACCGACAACATCTGCTTTATCGACTTTCATGAACCCGGTAGCGACTATGATGCCGTCGATATCGATCTGACCCGCATCAGCAAAGAGAGTATCGATTTTTTCATCGCCCAGGGCGTGACCCGCATTGGCTTCATCGGCGGTGAAGACGAGCCGGGCAAAGCGGATATCCGCGAGGCCGCGTTTGTCGAATACGGTCGCCTGCAGCAGGTGGTCTCGGAACACGATATCTATCGTGGCGGATTCTCCAGCTCGTCAGGTTATGAGTTGGCGAAAAAAATGCTGGCCAAAGAAGATTATCCCAGCGCCCTGTTTGTCGCCTCAGACTCAATCGCCATTGGCGTTCTGCGCGCAATTCACGAACGTGGCCTGGCGATTCCACAGGATATTTCGCTGATTAGCGTCAATGACATTCCGACGGCACGATTCACCTTCCCTCCACTGTCCACCGTGCGTATCCATTCAGAAATGATGGGCAGTCAGGGCGTTAACCTGCTGTTTGAAAAAGCCCGTGACGGACGCGCGCTGCCGCTGCTGGTTTTCGTGCCCAGCAAGCTGAAACTGCGCGGCACCACCCGCTAACCTCCCTTTTTTCGCGCCCGGTTTCTTCTGATACCGGGCATGCGTTGTCATGCCTTGTTTTTCTCTGCACGGGTTATTTTCGTGATCAAGTTAAAGTAAATCATCTTACCCGCTATATTTTAGTAAAACTTTTACTAAAATCACCTGCAATACCACTTACTCACCATCACTTTGAATGGTTCCGATTTCTCTCCACCGGGAGGCCTTATGAATCGCTGGGAAAACATTCAGCTCACCCACGAAAATCGACTGGCGCCACGCGCATACTTTTTCTCTTATGACTCGGTTGCGCAGGCTCGCTCGTTTGCCCGTGAAACCAGCAGCCTTTTTCAACTGCTAAGCGGTCAGTGGAATTTTCAGTTCTTTGAGCATCCGCTGCAGGTGCCAGAAGCCTTTACGTCGCAGTATATGCACGACTGGGGCAGCATCACCGTCCCCGGCATGTGGCAGATGGAAGGACACGGCAAGCTGCAATATACCGACGAAGGTTTCCCGTTCCCGATTGATGTGCCCTACGTCCCCACCGATAACCCGACCGGTGCATATCAGCGGATGTTTACCCTCAGCGAAGGCTGGCAGGGAAAACAAACGCTGATTAAGTTCGACGGCGTTGAAACCTACTTCGAAGTGTACGTCAACGGCCAGTACGTGGGCTTCAGCAAGGGCAGTCGTCTGACGGCCGAATTTGATATCAGCGCAATGGTGCACACCGGTGACAACCTGCTGTGTGTGCGCGTGATGCAGTGGGCAGACTCTACCTACGTTGAAGACCAGGATATGTGGTGGTCTGCGGGGATCTTCCGCGACGTCTATCTGGTGGGCAAGCAGGCGACCCATATTCAGGATTTTACCGTTCGTACCGAGTTCGATGATAACTACCGTGATGCCACTCTCTCCTGCGACATTGTGCTGGAAAACCTTGCCGATTCACCGGCACAGACCTCGCTGGAATACACCTTATTTGACGGCGAGCGGGTGCTGCACAGCGGTGTTATCAGTCATCTGACTCTCGATAAGCTCACCCGTACTGCCTTTGATTTCGAGGTTAGTGCGCCACAGCAGTGGTCGGCTGAGTCGCCGTATCTTTATCATTTAGTGATGACGTTAAAAGATGCCAGCGGCAATATTATTGAGGTGGTTCCGCAGCGCGTCGGATTCCGCGACATTACGATCCGCGACGGGCTGTTTTACATCAACAACCACTACGTAATGCTGCACGGTGTTAACCGCCACGATAACGATCATCTGAAAGGCCGCGCGGTCGGAATGGATCGGGTCGAAAAAGATCTGCTGCTGATGAAGCAGCACAACATTAACTCGGTGCGTACCGCGCATTACCCGAACGATCCGCGCTTCTATGAGCTGTGCGATATCTACGGCCTGTTTGTGATGGCCGAGACCGACGTCGAATCCCACGGCTTCGCCAACGTCGGCGATATCAGTCGCATCACCGACGATCCGACCTGGGAACCGGTATACGTTGAGCGCATCGTGCGCCACATCCACGCACAGAAAAACCATCCGTCGATCGTCATCTGGTCACTGGGCAACGAATCCGGGTACGGCTGTAATATTCGTGCCATGTACCACGCTGCGAAAGCGCTGGATAACACGCGTCTGGTGCATTACGAAGAAGATCGCGACGCCGAAGTGGTGGACATTATTTCCACCATGTATACCCGCGTGCCGCTGATGAATGAGTTTGGTGAATATCCGCATCCAAAACCACGCATCATCTGCGAATACGCCCACGCCATGGGTAACGGCCCCGGCGGGCTGACGGAATATCAAAACGTTTTTTACCAGCACGATTGCATTCAAGGACACTATGTCTGGGAATGGTGCGACCATGGCATTCAGGCAAAAGATGATAACGGCAACGTCTGGTATAAATTTGGCGGTGACTACGGCGACTACCCGAATAACTACAACTTCTGCCTCGACGGCCTGATTTACCCCGATCAAACACCGGGACCGGGTCTGAAAGAGTATAAGCAGGTGATCGCCCCAGTGAAGGTCTACGCGAAGGACCTGACGCGCGGTGAACTGCGTGTCGCCAATAAGCTGTGGTTCACCACGCTTGACGACTACACCCTGCAAATTGAAGTGCGGGCCGAAGGAGAAACGCTCTCCACGCAGCGGATTAAACTTCACGACGTGGCCCCCAACAGCGACGCACTGCTGCACTGCACGCTGCCGACGCTGGATGAGAGGGAAGCCTTTCTCAATGTCATCGTCAGCAAAGACTCCCGCACGTCCTACAGCGACGCCGGGCACCATATTGCCACTTACCAGTTCCCGCTGAAGGCCAGAACCGCTACGCCAGTGCCGTTTAGTCAGCAAAACGCCAGCGCCCTGACGCTGGAAGACGATCGCCTGCGCTGCACCGTTCGCGGCTATAACTTCGCGATAACCTTCTCAAAGCTGAACGGGAAGCCGATCAGCTGGAACGTGAATGGCGAAGAGCTCATTACCCGCGAGCCGAAGATAAATTTCTTCAAGCCGACGATTGATAACCACAAACAGGAGTTCGAAGGTCTCTGGCAGCCAAATCATTTACAGATTATGCAGGAGCATCTGCGGGATTTTGCCCTCGAACACACTGACAATGCGGTGGTGATTACCAGTCAGACGATCATCGCCCCGCCGGTATTTGATTTCGGTATGCGTTGCACCTACCGCTGGCGGGTAACGGTCGACGGTCAGCTGAATGTTGAGCTTTCCGGTCAGCCTTACGGCGAGTATCCGCACATTATTCCGTGCATTGGCTTCACCATGGGCATCAACGGTGATTTGGGGCAAGTCGCGTATTACGGACGTGGTCCGGGCGAGAATTACGCCGACAGCCAGCAGGCCAACATTATCGATATCTGGCGTTCGACCGTGGATGCGATGTTCGAGAACTACCCGTTCCCCCAAAACAACGGCAATCGCCAGGATGTGCGCTGGGCAGCGCTGACCAACCGCCATGGCAACGGTCTGCTGGTCGTCCCGCAACGTCCTGTCAATTTAAGTGCCTGGCGCTATACGCCCGAAAATCTCTTTGCCGCACAGCACTGCAATGAACTCCAGCGCAGCGATGACATCACTCTGAATCTGGACCATCAGCTACTGGGCCTGGGTTCCAACTCCTGGGGAAGCGAGGTGCTCGACTCCTGGCGCGTCTGGTTCCGCGAGTTCAACTACGGCTTTACGTTGCTGCCCATTTCCGGCACCGAGGCCACCGTTCAGACCACTGCTAATCGCGCCTTTGGCACGGAGTTCTTTTCCACGAATTTGCACAGCGAGAATACAAAATGAGGATCATCGATAACTTAGAGCAGTTCCGACAACTCTACGCTTCAGGTCGGAAGTGGCAGCGCTGCGTTGAGGCGATTGAAAATATCGACAACATTCAGCCCGGCGTCGCCCATTCCATCGGTGATTCGCTCACTTACCGCGTGGAGACCGACTCCGCTACCGATGCGCTGTTTACCGGTCATCGCCGTTACTTTGAGGTGCATTACTACCTGCAAGGGCAGCAAAAAATTGAGTATGCCGCCAAAGAGGATTTACAGGTGGTTGAATACTATCGCGATGAAACCGATCGCGAATACCTGAAGGGATGCGGAAAAACGGTAGAAGTACACGAAGGGCAGCTGGTTATTTGCGACAACCACGAAGCCTACCGCTTTATCTGTAATAGCGCGGTGAAGAAAGTCGTACTCAAAGTCACCATCGAAGATGGTTATTTTCATAATAAATAAAAAGACAGGCGGCACAGAAGTTGTGCCGCCAGTACCCTACAATAATCAGGAATCGGAGATGTGCTATGTCTGATACCAAGCGTAATACCATCGGCAAGTTCGGCTTACTGTCGCTGACCTTTGCCGCCGTTTATAGTTTTAACAACGTAATCAATAATAATATTGAGCTTGGTCTGGCATCTGCACCGATGTTTTTCCTCGCCACGATTTTCTACTTTATTCCGTTCTGCTTAATCATTGCCGAATTTGTTTCACTGAACAAAAACTCCGAAGCCGGTGTTTACGCATGGGTAAAAAGCTCACTGGGCGGGCGCTGGGCATTTATTACCGCCTACACCTACTGGTTCGTTAACCTGTTCTTTTTTACCTCGTTACTTCCGCGCGTAATCGCCTATGCCTCCTATGCATTTTTAGGCTACGAATACATTTTGACGCCGTTCGCTACCACCGTGTTAAGTATGGTGCTGTTTGCCTTCTCAACCTGGGTTTCGACCAACGGCGCAAAAATGCTCGGGCCGATTACCTCCGTCACTTCCACGCTGATGCTGCTGTTGACGCTGTCTTATATTTTACTGGCGGGGACTGCGTTGGTTGGCGGCGTACAGCCTGCCGATCCCATCACCGTGGATGCCATGATCCCGAATTTTAACTGGGCCTTCCTCGGTATTACGACCTGGATTTTTATGGCGGCAGGCGGCGCGGAGTCCGTGGCGGTGTACGTCAACGACGTGAAGGGTGGCTCAAAATCATTTGTGAAAGTGATTATTATCGCCGGGATTTTTATCGGTGTGCTTTACTCAATCTCCTCAGTACTGATCAACGTTTTTGTCAGCAGCAAAGAGCTGAAGTTTACCGGTGGCTCGGTGCAGGTATTCCACGGTCTGGCCGCATACTTCGGCTTACCTGAGCTGGTGGTTAACCGCTTTGTCGGTCTGGTGTCCTTTACCGCAATGTTTGGGTCACTGCTGATGTGGACCGCAACGCCGGTTAAAATTTTCTTCTCCGAAATCCCGGAAGGTATTTTTGGCAAGAAAACCGTCGAACTGAATGAAAACGGCGTTCCCGCTCGCGCAGCCTGGATCCAGTTTTTGATCGTGATACCGCTGATGATTATCCCCACGCTCGGTTCGAATACCGTGCAGGATTTAATGAATACCATCATTAACATGACCGCTGCGGCATCCATGCTGCCTCCGCTGTTTATTATGCTGGCCTATTTGAATCTGCGCGCCAAGCTGGACCACTTACCGCGCGACTTCCGCATGGGATCGCAAAAAACCGGGATTATCGTGGTATCGATGCTGATTGCCCTGTTCACCATTGGATTTATCGCTTCAACGTTCCCAACCGGCGGCAACATTATCACCATTATTTTCTATAACGTCGGTGGTATTGTTATTTTCCTCGGTTTTGCCTGGTGGAAATACAGTAAATACATCAAAGGACTAACCAAAGAAGAAAAAGCCATTGAAGCCGCACCAGCTTCAGACAGTCATTAATTCATAAAACATAATAACAATAAACAATATTCGCCAAGGCTATAACAATAAAAACATTATTTTATTTTGCTTAGGATAGAAGCATGAAAATCAATAGCCATTGTTGCAGGGTATTTATTGCCCTGCCCTTTTTCTGTGTCTCCTCTCTGGGTGCAGAAGAAGTGCGACCGGCAGAACACGACGACACAAAAACGCCCGCAATATCCTCTCCCTCATTTCGTTTTTATGGCGAACTGGGAATGGGGGGATATATGGATTTAGAGGGACAGGATAAACATAAATACAGTGACGGAACCTATATCGAAGGGGGCCTGGAAATTAAACACGGCTCGTGGTTTGGTCTGATCTATGGCGAAGGCTGGACCGTACAGGCGGATCACCAGGGAAACGCCTGGGTGCCCGATCATAGCTGGGGCGGGTTTGAAGGCGGAATTAACCGATTTTACGGCGGTTACCGCACCGATGACGGCACGGAGCTAATGCTCAGCCTGCGCCAGGACTCATCGCTCGATGACCTGCAATGGTGGGGAGACTTCACGCCGGATCTGGGCTACGTCATCCCCAACACGCGCGACATCATGACCGCCATTAAGGTGCAAAACCTGACCGGCCCGCTGCGTTATAGCGTGACCGCCACGCCTGCCGGACATCATGATGAAAGCAAGGCCTGGCTGCACTTCGGCAAATACGATCGCTACGACGATAAGTATACCTATCCGGCCATGATGAATGGCTACATCCAGTACGACCTGACCGAAGGCGTAACCTGGATGAACGGTCTGGAGATCACCGACGGCACCGGACAACTGTTCCTGACCGGCCTTCTCTCGCCTAACTTTGCTGCGCGCGCCTGGCATCACACCGGACGCGCCGACGGCCTGGATGAATGGGGTACAGAGACCGGCTATATGGTCAGTGCCATGTATGAAGCGCTCAAAGGCGTCTACCTCTCCACCGCCTACAGCTATGCCAAACATCGGCCAGACAACGCCGAGGATGAAACCACCTCTTTTATGCAGTTCGGTATCTGGTATGAATACGGCAGCGGTCGTTTCGCCACCGCCTTCGACAGCCGGTTCTATATGCAAAATGCATCTGGCGACCCGAGCGACCAGATCTTCCTGATGCAATATTTCTATTGGTAACAAGGACCGGAATACCATGAACATGACACCTATTCTTACGCCGCTGGCGTGTGGGCTGCTGATGAGTTTTTCCTCACTGGCAGCTAACGTAGACAGCGTTAAAAACGTCATCAATCGCACCGGCGCGCCAGGTTATATGCACGACTACGATTATGACGACCATCAGCGTTTTAATCCCTTTTTCGACCTCGGCGCATGGCACGGACACCTGTTGCCGGATGGCCCTGCAACAATGGGCGGCTTCCCTGGCGTGGCGCTACTGACGGAAGAGTACATCAACTTTATGGCCACAAATTTTGACCGGCTGACGGTGTACCAGAACGGTAAAAAGGTCGATTTCACTCTCGAGGCTTACAGCCTGCCCGGCGCACTGGTACAGAAACTGTCATCCACTGCGGTGCAGATCGAGATGACGCTGCGCTTTGCCAGTTCACATACCTCACTACTGGAAACCAAAATCACTAGCAATACGCCGCTGGATCTGGTGTGGGACGGAGAGTTACTGGAAAAGCTGGAAGCGAAAGAGGGAAAACCCCTCTCCGATAAAACCATTGATGACGAGTATCCGGACTACCAGCGAAAAATAATCGCTACGCGCGACGGCCTGAAGGTCACCTTCGGTAAAGTGCGATCAACCTGGGATCTGCTGACCTCCGGCGAGTCGGAGTATCAGGTACACAAATCACTTGCCATGAACACCACTGTTGATGGCCACCGATTTACCAGTAAAGCGCATATCAATGGCTCTACCACGCTTTACACCACCTATTCACATCTGTTGACCGCGCAGGAGGTCAGCAAAGAACAGGCGCAGATCCGCGATATTCTGGCGCGCCCGTCTTCTTACATGCTCGCCTCACAGCAGCGCTGGGAATCCTATCTCAAAAAAGGTTTAAACAACCCGGATGCCACCCCAGAACAAACCCGCGTGGCGGTGAAGGCTATCGAAACGCTGAACGGTAACTGGCGCTCACCGGGTGGTGCGGTTAACTACAATACCGTGACGCCGTCGGTAACGGGCCGCTGGTTCTCTGGCAACCAGACCTGGCCGTGGGACACCTGGAAGCAGGCGTTTGCAATGGCGCACTTTAACCCGGATATCGCGAAAGAAAATATTCGCGCTGTTTTCTCGTGGCAGGTTAAACCCGGCGATCCGGTGCGCCCACAGGACGCGGGATTTATTCCCGATCTGATTGCCTGGAACCTCAGCCCGGAACGCGGTGGTGATGGCGGTAACTGGAACGAGCGCAATACCAAGCCCAGCCTGGCGGCATGGTCGGTGATGGAAGTCTACAACGTCACCAAAGACAAATCCTGGCTCGAAGAAATGTACCCGAAACTGGTGGCATACCACGACTGGTGGCTGCGTAACCGCGATCATAACGGCAACGGCGTTCCAGAGTACGGCGCCACTCGCGATAAAGCGCACAACACCGCCAGCGGCGAGATGCTGTTCACGGTGAAAAAGGGTGACAAAGAAGAAACCCTGTCAGGGCTGCAAAACTATGCCGCTGTTACCCGCAACGGCCAGTATGACAGCCTGGAGATCCCGGCGCAGGTCGCCGCCTCGTGGGAATCCGGACGTGACGACGCCGCGGTGTTTGGTTTTATCGACAAAGAACAACTGGATAAGTACGTCGCTAACGGTGGCAAACGCAGCGACTGGGTGGTGAAATTCGCTGAAAATCGCAGCCACGACGGAAAATTACTGGGCTATTCGCTACTCCAGGAGTCGGTCGATCAGGCCAGCTACATGGTCAGCGATAACCATTACCTGGCGGAAATGGCGACCCTGCTCGGGAAAACGCAGGAGGCGAAACGCTATCAGGCGCTGGCGACGAAACTGACGGATTACATCAATACCTGTATGTTCGATGCGAATACGCAGTATTTCTATGACGTTCGCATTGAAGATAAGCCGCTGGCAAACGGCTGTGCCGGAAAACCGATTGTCGAACGTGGGAAAGGGCCGGAAGGCTGGTCACCGCTGTTTAACGGCGCGGCCACGCAGTCTCATGCTGACGCGGTGGTGAAGGTGATGCTCGACCCGAAAGAGTTCAACACCTTTGTGCCGCTGGGCACCGCGGCGCTCACCAACCCGGCTTTCGGCCCGGATATTTACTGGCGTGGGCGCGTGTGGGTGGATCAGTTCTGGTTTGGCTTAAAAGGCATGGCGCGCTACGGCTACCGCGATGAAGCGCTGAAAATGGCGGATACGTTCTTCAACCATGCCAAAGGACTCACTGCGGACGGCCCAATTCAGGAAAACTATAACCCGCTGACCGGCGCGCAACAGGGTGCCCCCAACTTCTCCTGGAGCGCGGCGCATCTGTACATGTTGTATAATGATTTTCTTAAAAAACAGTAAGCTGTGACCTATTGCCGGATAAAGTGCTTGCACCGACATCCGGCAAATTCTTTCTCTGGCCCCACTCCTTTTTTGAATCCCATCACAATCACGGCATTCCCCTTTTCCCTTTTGCGCCGCGACGGCTAAATTAGTAACTCATCCGACCACATAACAATAATTTTACATACTGGACACCATTATGAGCTATCCGTCGCTGTTCGCCCCGCTCGATCTGGGATTCACCACGCTTAAAAACCGCGTGTTGATGGGTTCAATGCATACCGGTCTGGAAGAGTATCCCGATGGCGCAGAACGGCTGGCCGCGTTCTACGCCGAGCGCGCCCGTCACGGCGTCGCTCTGATTGTGAGCGGCGGTATTGCCCCTGCGCTTTCCGGCGTGGGTATGGAAGGCGGCGCGATGTTAAACGATGCCAGCCAGTTACCACATCACCGCGTAATTACCGACGCGGTGCATGACGAAGGCGGCAAAATCGCGCTGCAAATTCTGCATACCGGACGTTATAGCTATCAGCCGCACCTCGTCGCGCCCTCCGCTATTCAGGCGCCGATCAACCGCTTTACCCCGCATGAGCTGACCCACGATGAAGTCCTGCAACTGATTGAGGATTTTGCCCATTGCGCACAGCTGGCGCGGGAAGCAGGCTACGACGGCGTAGAGGTCATGGGCTCGGAAGGCTATCTGATCAACGAATTTCTCACCCTGCGCACCAACCAGCGGACTGACCAATGGGGCGGCGATTACGCCAACCGCATGCGATTTGCCGTCGAGGTGGTACGGGCCGTTCGTCAACGTGCCGGTAACGACTTTATTATTATCTTTCGTCTGTCGATGCTCGACCTGGTGGAAAATGGCGGCACGTTTGACGAAACCGTCCAGCTGGCGAAATCCATTGAGGCGGCAGGTGCTACGATCATCAACACCGGGATCGGCTGGCACGAAGCACGGATCCCGACCATCGCCACGCCGGTGCCGCGCGGGGCGTTTAGCTGGGTGACGCGCAAGCTGAAAGGTCACGTAACGGTACCACTGGTCACCACTAACCGCATTAATGATCCGGGCGTTGCCGACGCTATTCTGGCCCGTGGTGATGCTGATATGGTGTCGATGGCACGCCCGTTCCTCGCCGATGCCGAGCTGCTGTCAAAAGCGCAAAGCGGGCGAGCGGATGAGATCAACACCTGCATAGGCTGTAATCAGGCCTGTCTGGATCAGATCTTCGTCGGCAAAGTGACGTCCTGCCTGGTGAATCCCCGCGCCTGTCATGAAACCAAAATGCCGATCGTAGCGGCGACACATCTGAAGAATCTGGCGGTAGTCGGTGCCGGTCCTGCGGGGCTCGCCTTTGCCATCAACGCCGCTTCACGCGGTCATCAGGTCACGTTGTTTGATGCCAACGCGGAGATCGGCGGACAGTTCAATATCGCCAAACAGATCCCCGGCAAAGAAGAATTTTACGAAACATTGCGCTATTACCGCCGGATGATCGACGTCACCGGCGTGACGCTGAAGCTGAATCATTTTGTCACCGCAGACGATCTGCTCTCGTTTGATGAAGTGATCCTCGCCAGCGGGATCGAACCACGCACGCCGCTGATCGTCGGCATCGATCATCCTAAGGTACTGACCTATCTTGATGTCTTACGTGATAAAACGCCGGTAGGTCAACGCGTGGCGATTATCGGCAGCGGCGGGATCGGCTTTGATACCGCCATGTATCTGAGCCAGCCCGGCGAGCCCACCAGCCAAAACATTGCAGAATTCTGCGTGGAATGGGGAATCGATACCAGCCTCCAGCAAGCAGGTGGTTTACGCCCGGAAGGGCCACAGCTATCCCGTAGCCCGCGCCAGATAGTCATGTTGCAGCGTAAAGCCAGTAAACCGGGACAAGGGTTAGGTAAAACCACGGGCTGGATCCATCGCGCCGCCCTGCTGTCTCGTGGAGTGAAAATGATCCCGGCGGTGAGCTATCAGAAGATCGATGATGATGGACTGCACGTGTTGATCAACGGCGAGCCTCAGCTCCTGAACGTGGATCATGTGGTAATTTGTGCAGGTCAGGAACCTCGTCGTGGACTGGTCGATCCGCTGCATGCGGCCGGTAAAACAGTACATCTGATCGGCGGGTGTGATGTGGCGTTAGAACTGGATGCCCGACGCGCCATCGCGCAAGGCACCCGACTGGCGCTGGAAATTTAACGTTATGTCTTTCGTTGGCCGGATAAGGTAATTACACACATCATTGCCTGATGGCGCTACGCTTATCAGGCCTACGAGGCAGTTCGTTGTAGGCCTGATAAGGTGTTAACCACCATCCGGCATCAGCGATTAGCGGCGACGCCCTAATTTCACCGCTTTCAGCACCACAAATTTGTTGTTGGTGGCGATGGTTTCGCAGTTACCGAAAATCTTCTTCAGCTTGTGGAAGTAGTCGAGATGACGGTTCGCCACGATATACAGCTCGCCGTTAATCTTCAGGCAACGGCGGGCGTGGTGGAACATCTCCCACGCAATGTTATCAGTCAGTGCGTGCTTCTGATGGAACGGCGGGTTACACAGCACAGCGTTATAGCGGAACGGTTCCACGCCAGACAGCGCGTTGTTGATCATAAACTCGCAGCGGTCCAGCGCGTCTGGCATGTTGGTTTCCACGTTCAGGCGGCTGGACGCCACCGCCATCGGCGATTCATCCACAAACACCACGCTCGCTTGCGGGTTCTTCTCCAGCAACGTCAGACCCACTACGCCATTACCGCAACCGAGATCGACAATCTCACCTTCCAGATTGTCCGGCAGATGTTCGATAAAGAAACGTGCGCCAATATCCAGCCCGGTACGGGAGAAGACGTTAGCGTGATTGTGGATCGTCCAGTCGGTGCCTTCCAGCTTCCAGCTCAGCGTTTGTGAGGCGTCAGCCAGTTCAGGATTGCTGAACGTACAGTTGATCAGACGGGCTTTTTTCCATGCCAGCGTGGTGGTGGTTGGGCCCAGCACCTTTTCAAACAGCTCAAGCGTCGAGGTATGCACATCGCGCGCCTTCGCCCCGGCGATAATACGCGTTTGCGGCGTGACGACCAGGCGTAACGCACGCAACTGCTGTTCCAGCAGCGCCATGGTTTTTGGCAGCTTAATCAGTACCACGCCCGGCGCCTGTGGGTAATCGACCGTGCTGTCGAGGAACTGGACGCTGGATTCGGCAATGTCGTTATGACGCAGGTTTTCACGCGTTGCCAGTTCGCTTAAATAAGAGTCGCCAATGCTGTACGGCGAATGTTCCGCCAGCGCACAGCCCAGCGCACCGAAGGTATCATTCAGGAGCAGCACCGGGCCGCTAATCTCGGTATCGTCCAGCTGTTGCAGCAGATATTCATCTGCAGCTTCCCACGCCAGCAGCGGGTTAACGTCATCCGTTTCCGGGAAACGTTTAAGTGACAGCGAACGGAAACCGTTGTCTATGTGGCTCATCGGCCCTCCTGAATGGTAAAATTTCGGCGTATCCCTGAAAAGGGTGCGTGAGTATACACTTTTTATACTTTATATGGGGCACAAATGAGTCAGTTGACCTATCTGCAGGGCTACCCGGAGCATTTACTTGATCAGGTTCGAACCTTGATCAGCGAGCAACATCTGGGCGCGGTCCTGGAAAAGCGTTATCCGGGTACGCATGACTTCGCGACCGATAAGGCGCTCTGGCAATATACCCAGGATCTGAAAAGTCAGTTTCTGCGCAATGCCCCACCGCTCAATAAAGTGATGTATGACAGTAAGATCCACGTGTTGAAGAATGCGCTTGGACTGCATACTGCCGTCTCTCGCGTGCAGGGCGGCAAGCTGAAAGCAAAAGCGGAAATTCGCGTCGCCACCGTATTTCGCAACGCCCCGGAACCTTTTTTACGCATGATCGTGGTTCATGAACTGGCGCATCTGAAAGAAAAAGAACACGACAAAGCGTTTTACCAGCTGTGCTGCCATATGGAACCTCAGTATCACCAACTGGAGTTCGACACCCGCCTGTGGTTAACGCAACAATCGCTAAAGCAAACTGCGCAGTAGCGCACTGGCTTTGTCAGCAAGGCATGCTAAATTGGCGCAAGGATCCCTTTTCGCAGCCTGAAGGCCTTTATGATACGTTTCGCAGTGATTGGCACAAACTGGATCACCCGCCAGTTTGTGGATGCCGCCCATGAAACCGGCAAATATAAGTTAACCGCAGTCTATTCCCGCAGCCTTGAACAGGCGCAAAGCTTCGCTAACGATTATCTCGTCGAGCATTTGTTTACTTCGCTGGATGCAATGGCGCAGAGTGACGCTATTGATGCAGTGTATATCGCCAGCCCAAACTCTCTGCACTTCCCGCAGACCGAGCTGTTCTTACGCCATAAAAAGCACGTCATTTGTGAGAAACCGCTGGCATCAAACCTGGCAGAAGTCGATGCCGCTATCGCCTGCGCTCGGGAAAATCAGGTGGTGCTGTTTGAGGCGTTTAAAACCGCCTGCCTGCCCAATTTCCTGCTGCTGCAGCAATCTCTGCCCAAGGTAGGAAATGTCAGAAAGGCGTTTATCAATTACTGCCAGTACTCTTCACGCTACCAGCGTTATCTGAACGGTGAAAATCCGAATACCTTTAATCCGGCGTTCTCAAATGGCTCGATTATGGATATCGGCTTTTACTGCCTGGCTTCGGCGGTTGCGCTGTGGGGCGAACCGCAGAGCGTACAGGCCAGCGCCAGCCTGCTGGCAAGCGGTGTTGATGCCCACGGCGTTGTGGTGCTGAACTACGGTGATTTCAGCGTCACATTACAGCATTCCAAAGTGAGCGACTCGGTGCTGGCCAGCGAGATTCAGGGCGAATCAGGGTCACTGGTCATTGAGAAAATCTCCGAATGCCAGAAAGTCTGTTTTGTTCCGCGTGGTGGAAAAACGCAGGATCTGACGGTGCCTCAGCACATCAATACTATGCTGTATGAGGCAGAGCGCTTTGCTCATCTGGTTGAATCCGGCGAAGTGGATCACCCGGCACTGGCTGTCAGTCGCATTACCGCTAAGCTGCAAACGGAAATTCGCCGCCAGACCGGGGTCGTTTTCCCAGCAGATAGCGCGAATACGTCGCTGATTGCGTAAAACTGTGTAAAACAAATGTTGCAGGCCATTGACTGAAAGCGTGGCCTGTAATACTTTGTTACCCGCAAAGGGGAGTAACTTCGTTGTCGGTTGATCGTCATTACGATGTGTGAAAAACCACATCCGGTCGCCGGGCGATAACAAAGGAATACGTCAACGTATTCCTTTGTTGTTGTAAGTGAGACCTTGCCGAATGGCAAGGTCTATGCATGAAAAGCAGCGGCTAACGTCATTCGGCGTTGGCCGTTTTTTTATGCATGGGGAAATATAATGAATACTGTCGGCACACCGTTGTTATGGGGTGGCTTCGCTGTTGTAGTGGTGATTATGCTGGCCATCGACCTGCTGTTGCAGGGTCGTCGCGGCGCGCATACGATGTCAATGAAGCAGGCGGCCGCCTGGTCAATCGTCTGGGTCACCTTGTCGTTACTGTTTAACGCCGTATTCTGGTGGTATCTGGCAGAAACCCAGGGGCGTGCGGTCGCAGACCCGCAGGCGTTGGCGTTCCTCACCGGCTATTTGATCGAGAAATCATTGGCGGTGGATAACGTCTTTGTCTGGCTGATGCTGTTTAGCTACTTCTCGGTGCCGC
This sequence comes from Citrobacter sp. KH_055_1, assembly GCF_057838705.1. Taxonomy (NCBI): domain Bacteria; kingdom Pseudomonadati; phylum Pseudomonadota; class Gammaproteobacteria; order Enterobacterales; family Enterobacteriaceae; genus Citrobacter; species Citrobacter sp. KH_055_1. Next base: position 590,319 of record NZ_CM174473.1, on the reverse strand, counting down.
CAGCGTTGCAGCGTCGAGTGCTGGTGTATGGCGTGCTGGGGGCGATTGTTCTGCGTACTATCATGATCTTCGCGGGCAGCTGGCTTATCACCCAGTTCGAATGGCTGCTGTACGTGTTCGGCGCGTTCCTGCTGTTTACCGGCGTGAAGATGGCGCTGGCAAAAGAAGATGCTTCCGGCATTGGCGACAGGCCGTTAGTGCGCTGGCTGCGCGGTCATCTGCGTATGACCGACACCATCGAGAACGAGCATTTCTTCGTGCGTAAAAACGGTCTGCTGTTCGTTACGCCGCTGATGCTGGTGCTGATTCTGGTTGAGTTGAGCGATGTTATCTTTGCCGTCGACAGCATTCCGGCAATCTTTGCCGTGACCACCGACCCGTTCATCGTACTGACCTCTAACCTGTTTGCCATCCTTGGTCTGCGTGCGATGTACTTCCTGCTGGCCGGCGTGGCGGAGCGTTTCTCGATGCTGAAGTACGGCCTGTCGATCATTCTGGTGTTTATCGGCATCAAGATGCTGATTGTCGACTTCTACCATATCCCTATCGCTATCTCGTTAGGCGTGGTGTTCGGGATCCTGTTTGTGACGCTGATTGTGAATGCGTGGGTCAACCACCAGCACGATAAAAAGCAGCAAACGCAGTAACACTCATCCACTAGCCTACAAAGCCCGACGCCCACTGTGTGTGCGTCGGGCTTTTTGTTTAACATGTCATCACAATGTTAATTTAAAGTTATAAAATATGATCTCAGCGTAAAATCCAGGATATTTCGCTTCCCGAAGCGTGTTCTTTCCTTATACTCAGCCATGCAAACATTTGCCTCACTCTGAAAGATGCGTCTATAGAACGCACAAGGGTCAGGCGACAACACAATAAAAGGATTACGAAATGACTACGCAACGTTCGTCGGGGCTGATCTCGCGTTTGGCGCAAGGGAGCCTTGTTAAGCAAATTTTGATAGGTTTAGTACTGGGGATTGCGCTGGCACTGATCTCAAAACCGGCTGCAGAAGCCGCTGGTTTGCTGGGCACCCTGTTCGTCGGCGCATTAAAAGCCGTCGCTCCCATCCTGGTTCTGATGCTGGTAATGGCCTCTATTGCGAACCATCAGCATGGGCAAAAAACCAATATCCGTCCGATTCTGTTCCTCTACCTGCTCGGTACCTTCTCCGCGGCATTAGCGGCAGTGGTGTTCAGCTTTGCCTTCCCCTCGACGCTGCATCTTGCCAGCAGCGCTAACGATATTGTGCCACCATCGGGCATTGTCGAAGTGATGCGTGGGCTGTTGATGAGTATGGTGTCGAACCCGATTGATGCCCTGCTTAACGCGAACTATATCGGCATTCTGGTATGGGCCGTCGGCCTGGGCTTTGCCCTGCGCCACGGGAATGAAACGACCAAGAATCTGGTCAACGATATGTCCAACGCCGTCACCTTTATGGTGAAACTGGTGATTCGTTTCGCCCCTATCGGTATTTTCGGCCTGGTCTCCTCCACGCTTGCCACCACGGGTTTTGCTACATTGTGGGGCTATGCGCAGCTGTTGGCAGTGCTGGTAGGTTGTATGCTGTTGGTGGCGTTCGTGGTCAACCCGCTGCTGGTGTTCTGGAAAATTCGTCGCAACCCGTATCCGCTGGTGCTGGCTTGCCTGCGTGAAAGCGGCGTGTATGCCTTCTTTACCCGCAGCTCTGCCGCCAACATTCCGGTGAATATGGCGCTGTGTGAGAAGCTGAATCTGGACCGCGATACCTACTCGGTTTCTATCCCACTGGGTGCAACCATCAACATGGCTGGCGCGGCAATCACCATTACCGTGCTAACGCTGGCAGCGGTGAATACACTGGGGATCCCGGTTGATTTACCGACTGCGCTGCTGTTGAGCGTCGTGGCATCGCTTTGTGCCTGTGGCGCATCTGGCGTGGCGGGTGGCTCTCTGCTGCTGATCCCACTGGCGTGTAATATGTTCGGTATCCCGAATGATATCGCCATGCAGGTAGTTGCCGTCGGCTTTATTATCGGCGTGTTGCAGGACTCCTGTGAAACCGCACTGAACTCCTCAACCGACGTATTGTTTACCGCTGCAGCCTGCCAGGCTGAAGACGAACGTCTGGCAAACAACGCCCTGCGCGGCTAATCACTTTTCCCCCTCCGTCATGGTGCGGAGGGGTTTTCTTTCTGTACGCTTTTTTCAATTTTGAAGGGATCTATCCCCCGTTTTTGCATGCGTCTGAAACGAATAATATTCAGGCCGTTCATCACCAGAAAACTGCCTTCAATCATCGTGCCGCCAATCGATCCCAACCAGAAATTATGCACCACCCAGCAGGCAGTCGCGCACCACATCACACAGCGGACGGTTAATCCTTTACAGCGAAACAGCGCCCAAGTGCTGGCCAGCGTGCCAATAATGGGGAGTAACTCCATCGCATGCTGTAGTTTCGCCAACCCAAGAACCAGCGTGAGAACGATAAAAACGGTCATCACCCACAGTTTGCGGGTGCGCATCGAGACCAGGGTTCGGATGGTGTTTAGCTCCGCACTCATCCCCGCGGGCCAGGCCCCCATCAAAAAGAAGTGTACCCCGATAGTGGCACTATAGACGGCAAGCTGCAGCCGGAAGCGGCGCTCATCGCGGTTGAAAAAGGTGGTAATCCCGATCAGAAAGGCGATGACACCTACGCCCTGGGCCAGCCAATACGCGGTCATGAAAAATCCTTGTGAGGAAATGCAAAAACAAACGGCGTTCCATATTATGAAACACCGTTTTTAAAATCTACTCTATTTCGATTACCCAATAGATTTCGTGCGACAGCAAGGCGGCAAGCATGTAGGCCGGATAAGGCGTTTACGCCGCCATCCGGCAACGGTTTATGCCTGATGGCGCTACGCTTATCAGGCCTACTGATCGCGTAGGCCTGTACAATTATTACAACGTTACGCCACTTTTGAAAATAGCCAGCTCACGGAAGTCATTACGTTCGTTACAGGTCGGTTTACCATTAGCAAACTCGACGATGGTATCGACAAACTCATTCAGCAGTTGAGGCATGGCTTTACCGTGGATCAGCTGTCCCGCATCAAAATCGATCCAGTGCTTTTTCTTCGCCGCCAGCTCGCTGTTCGTGGCAATTTTCACCGTCGGTACAAAGCCGCCGTAAGGCGTGCCGCGACCGGTACTGAATAGCACCATATGGCAGCCAGCACCCGCCAGCGCGCTGGTGGCAACGGCGTCGTTCCCCGGTGCGCTTAACAGATTCAGACCGTGCGTTTTTAGCCGTTCGCCGTAACCCAATACATCGACAACCTGGCTGGAACCCGCTTTCTGCGTGCAGCCCAGTGATTTATCTTCCAGCGTGGTGATGCCCCCCGCCTTGTTACCCGGTGACGGGTTCTCATAAATCGGCTGGTCGTGGGCAATGAAGTACTGCTTGAAGTCATTGACCATCGTCACCAGCTTACCAAACGTCTCTTCGTCACGGCAATGGCTCATCAGCAGTTGCTCAGCGCCAAACATTTCCGGAACTTCGGTCAGCACGGTGGTGCCACCGTTGGCAATCACATAGTCGGAGAAACGTCCCAGCATCGGGTTAGCCGTGATGCCGGACAGGCCGTCAGACCCGCCGCATTCCAGACCAAACTTCAGCTCGCCCAGTTTACCCGGCTCACGCTTATCGTGGCGCATCACGTTGTACAACTGATGGAGATGTTCGATCCCCGCCTCCACTTCGTCTTCCTGATGTTGGCAGACCATGAAGTGCACGCGTTCAGGATCGAACTCGCCCAACGTTTCGCGGAAGGCATCCACCTGGTTGTTTTCACAACCAAGCCCCACCACCAGCACCGCCCCCGCGTTCGGGTGACGCACCATGTTTTGCAGCATGGTGCGGGTGTTGATGTGATCGTCACCCAGCTGCGAGCAGCCGTAGGTGTGGCTGAAAAGATGAACGCCATCGATGCCTTCAGCATCGTTGGTCTCTTTCAGGAAGCGGGTCTGCATCTGTCGCGCCATGGCATTGACGCAGCCGACCGTCGGCAGGATCCACAGTTCGTTACGCACCCCGACATCGCCGTTGGCACGACGGTAGATCTGCACATCGCGATCTGCCGGTTGTACCTCAGGTTCCTGAAAGTCGGGTTGATAGCTATATTCATCCAGATCGCTCAGATTGGTGCGCGTATTGTGAGCATGGATATGTTCACCCGCCGCAATATCCGCCAGAGCATGGCCAATCGGCAGGCCATATTTAATGACGTTCTCACCCTGAGCAATATCGCTCAAGGCAAATTTGTGTCCACGTACAACGTCCTGTCGTAGCGTTACGGTATGGCTATCTACACTAACCTGCGTGCCTTGCGCCAGATCGGCCAGCGCAACCGCAACGTTATCCAGCGTATGGATCTTGATGTATTGCATATCAACCCGGACCTTAGTTCAGTTCAATGGCAAAATAATCGCGCGCATTGTTGAAGCAGATATTTCTCACCATTTCACCCAGCAACTGGATATCTGCCGGGGCTTCACCCGCGGCAACCCAGCGGCCAATCATCTGGCACAGAATGCGGCGGAAATATTCATGGCGCGTATATGACAGGAAGCTACGGCTGTCGGTCAGCATGCCGACAAAACGGCTCAGCAGACCGAGCTGCGCCAACTGCGTCATTTGGCGTTCCATTCCGTCTTTCTGATCGTTGAACCACCAGCCGGACCCGAACTGCATTTTTCCCGGCATACCTTCGCCCTGGAAGTTGCCGATCATGGTGCCCAGCACTTCGTTGTCGCGCGGGTTCAGGCAGTACAGGATGGTTTTTGGCAGCAGGTTTTCTTCGTTCTGCTTGCTCAGCAGTTTGGAGAGTTCTTCCGCAACCGGACGATCGTTGATCGAATCGAAGCCCACATCCGGCCCTAACAGTTTGAACTGACGCAGGTTGTTATTACGCAGTGCGCCAATATGGTACTGCTGGACCCAACCACGACGGGCATATTCCGCACCAAGGAACACCAGCACGGCCGTTTTAAACTGCGCCACTTCATGCTCGCTCAGCGTTTCACCGGCCAGACGACGCGTCAGGATGTTGTCGAGTTCAGATTCATTAGATTCAGCAAACAGCACCACATCCAGCGCATGGTCAGACACTTTACAGCCGTGTGCAGCGAAGTGATCCAGGCGTTTGGTCAACGCGGTTTGCAGATCGGTGAAGCGACGGATATCGGTGTCGGACACCTCACCCAGCTTCGTCATGTAGTCGTTAAAGGTTGCCTGCTCAATATTGAAGGCTTTATCCGGGCGCCAGCTCGGCAGCACTTTGACGGCAAAGGTGCTGTCCTTGGCGACCGAGGCGTGATGTTCCAGTGAATCAATCGGATCGTCAGTGGTACCGACCATTTTCACGTTCATCTGCTGCATGATGCCGCGCGCGGAAAATTGTTCCTGCGCCAGCAGTTCGTTGCACTGATTCCAGATTTCATCCGCCGTCGCAGGCGACAGCAGCTTACCTGTAATACCAAACGGGCGACGCAGTTCAAGATGCGTCCAGTGGTAAAGCGGGTTGCCAATAGTGTGCGGAACCGTCGCGGCCCAGGCGTCAAACTTCTCACGATCGGACGCATCGCCGGTGCACAGGCGCTCAGCAACACCGTTAGTACGCATAGCGCGCCATTTGTAGTGATCGCCTTTCAGCCAGATGTCATACAGGTTGTTAAAACGGTAGTTGTCCGCGATTTGCTGCGGCGGCAGATGGCAGTGGTAATCGAAGATTGGCTGATCTTTGGCGTAATCATGATACAGACGGCGGGCAAATTCGGTATCCAGCAGAAAATCTTCAGTCATAAACGGGGTCATTATCGTCTTCCTCTCAGCGAGTGCGTCAGATTGCTTATGTTTTGATGCTGACAAAGTTATCACACCAATTTCCACAGACTGAAGATATTTTCGTGAGTTAGATCAACAAATGGCGACAAAAAAATTACTCTCAAAGAGGTAAATCTTACGCCAGCCAGCGCCAGCACTGGCTTTGCTGAATCGAAATAATGACCACACGAAGATTCACACTTTTGTGATGGCACTCACCTTTTAAAGCTGTATGACAAGTTATCTTTTTGCCGTCGCAATACATAAGCCGACGGAATGCAAATTACCGATGGTCCACCATCGGATTGACCGGTACGGAAACCGAATTAGCACGATTCTTGAAATGGCAAAGTTCGGGGAGTACCGGTTTTTTTCGGTCACCCCTTTCGTAAAAAGAACATCCTCCGCCCTACACAGGAAGATGACCGCTCGTTCGCGGAAATAACAAAACGATGAGGTTTTACATGCGTAAAATTAAAGGGTTACGTTGGTATATGATCGCACTGGTGACGCTTGGCACCGTGCTGGGTTACCTGACGCGTAACACTGTGGCGGCAGCTGCGCCAACGCTGATGGAAGAGTTACACATCTCCACTCAACAGTATTCCTATATCATCGCAGCGTACTCTGCTGCTTACACCGTTATGCAACCCGTTGCTGGCTACGTTCTGGACGTGCTGGGAACAAAAATAGGTTACGCGATGTTCGCCGTTCTGTGGGCCGTCTTCTGTGGCGCGACTGCACTGGCTGGAAGCTGGGGTGGACTGGCGCTGGCGCGAGGCGCGGTCGGTGCAGCTGAAGCGGCGATGATCCCAGCGGGCCTGAAAGCCAGCTCGGAGTGGTTCCCGGCCAAAGAGCGCTCCATTGCCGTCGGTTACTTTAACGTCGGTTCCTCTATTGGCGCGATGATTGCACCGCCGCTGGTAGTCTGGGCCATCGTGATGCACAGCTGGCAGATGGCGTTCATTATCTCTGGTGTCCTGAGCTTCATCTGGGCCATGTGCTGGCTTGTGTTTTACAAACACCCACGCGATCAGAAAAAACTGTCCGACGAAGAACGTGATTACATTCTCAACGGCCAGGAATCACAGCATAAAAACGGCACGGCGAAGAAAATGTCCGTCGCGCAGATCCTGCGTAACCGCCAGTTCTGGGGCATTGCACTGCCGCGTTTCCTGGCAGAGCCGGCCTGGGGTACCTTTAACGCCTGGATCCCGCTGTTCATGTTTAAAGTTTACGGCTTTAACCTGAAAGAAATTGCCATGTTCGCCTGGATGCCCATGCTGTTTGCTGACCTCGGCTGTATCGTTGGTGGGTATCTGCCGCCGCTGTTCCAGCGCTGGTTCGGCGTCAACCTGATTGTGTCACGTAAAATGGTCGTCACCATGGGCGCATTCCTGATGATTGGCCCGGGCATGATTGGTCTGTTTACCAGCCCGTATATTGCCATCGCGCTGCTGTGCGTCGGGGGCTTTGCTCACCAGGCCCTGTCCGGTGCGTTGATCACCCTCTCTTCTGACGTCTTTGGTCGTAATGAAGTGGCTACAGCGAACGGTCTGACCGGGATGTCTGCCTGGCTGGCAAGTACCCTGTTTGCGCTGGTCGTGGGCGCCCTGGCTGACACTATCGGCTTTAGCCCACTGTTTGCGGTACTGGCAGTATTCGACCTGCTCGGTGCGTTAGTCATCTGGACGGTGCTGCAAAACAAACCGGCCAGCGAGGTCGACTCGGGACCGCAAACCGGCGATCCCGCACCACAAAGTTGACCTGACTCAATCACCAACGAAATACGTTCAAAGCCGCCAGCGTTCTGGCGGCTTTTTTATCGTCACAAGTGGAGCCAAATTCGCAAAAGTGGTATAACAAATAGAGTCTGCCGTATCATGCCTGGAGCGCATATGGAAATCACCGAACCACGACGTTTGTACCAACAACTTGCTGCCGATCTGAAGGCGCGCATTGAGCAGGGTGTTTACCTGGTGGGTGAAAAACTTCCCGCCGAGCGCTTTATCGCCGATGAAAAGAACGTCAGCCGTACCGTGGTCCGTGAAGCCATTATCATGCTCGAGGTTGAGGGCTACGTTGAGGTGCGTAAAGGATCCGGGATCCACGTCATCTCTAACCAGCCAAAACACTACGTCGCGCCAGATGCCAATCTTGAGTTTGCCAGCTACGGTCCATTTGAACTGCTGCAGGCACGCCAGCTTATAGAGAGCAATATTGCCGAGTTTGCCGCCACCCAGGTGACTAAACAGGACATCATGAAACTGATGGAAATCCAGGAGAAGTCGCGCAACGAAAAAAGCTTCCGTGACTCCGAGTGGGATCTCCAGTTCCATGTGCAAGTGGCGCTGGCAACGCAAAATACCGCACTGGCGGCGATTGTTGAAAAAATGTGGACTCAGCGTGTTCACAACCCGTACTGGAAGAAATTGCACGATCACATCGACCTGCGCACGGTAGATAACTGGTGCGATGACCATGACCAGATCCTACGGGCATTAATCCGTAAAGATCCCCATGCTGCCAAACTGGCGATGTGGCAGCACCTTGAGAACACCAAACAGATGCTGTTTAACGAAACCAGCGATGATTTTGAGTTCAACGCCGACCGTTATCTTTTTACCGATAATCCGGTGGTTCATCTGGATACGGCCGCTAACGGGGCAAAATAAGCGTTCTCATATTCACAGGCGCGCCAGGGCGCCTGTTTCTGACGCTCGGTAAGCATTAGGTATAAAGTGTCAGCCTGTGTAAATCCTCTCGCCACCCTCCTTTGCGATAAGCAAAATCACGGTTCAGCGACCGTAATTTCTATAACGGACTACGTTGACCTTTGTTACAATTACATGCGTTTTGAATTTTTGTGTATCAGTGCTTGCTTACTTTGCAACTTAACAGGGAACAGTTCAGGCCGTGAATTTGTGTCAGACCGCGATACATGCAAAAAAAGATCAATAATATTGCGGCGTTACAAACTCCAGAAAACCGGCATGACGACAACCGATTTCTCCAGGAATACTGAATGGAACTACTGACTCAATTACTGAATGCCTTGTGGGCTCAGGATTTTGAAACTCTGGCCAATCCGTCGATGATTGGCATGCTGTATTTTGTCCTGTTTACCATTTTGTTTCTGGAAAACGGGCTGCTTCCTGCGGCCTTTTTACCTGGTGACAGCTTACTGGTGCTGGTCGGCGTGCTTATTGCTAAAGGCGCAATGGGCTTTCCACAAACGGTGCTGCTCCTCACCACCGCGGCCAGCCTCGGCTGTTGGGTCAGCTACATCCAGGGACGATGGCTGGGGAATACCCGCATCGTGCAAAACTGGCTTTCTCATCTTCCCGCGCATTATCATCAGCGCGCGCACCATCTGTTCCATAAACATGGCCTGTCTGCGTTGCTGGTCGGGCGATTCATTGCCTTCGTCAGAACGCTGCTGCCGACCATTGCAGGACTCTCCGGCCTGAACAATGCGCGCTTTCAGTTCTTCAACTGGATGAGCGGACTGCTGTGGGTCTTGATCCTGACGTCACTCGGTTATCTGCTGGGCAAAACGCCGGTGTTCCTCAAGTACGAAGATCAGTTAATGTCGTGCCTGATGCTGCTTCCCGTTGTTTTACTGGTGTTTGGCCTCGCCGGTTCACTGGTTGTTTTATGGAAAAAGAAATACGGGAACCGGGGATAAATTATGCTGCTACCACGCATAACGCTCCGACGATTGGCCTGGACAACCACCTTTATCCTGTTTTTAGGCGCGCTTATCCTGACCTGGTCTGCCATTCGTCAGCAGGAGTCGACGCTAGCCATTCGCGCCGTTAACCAGGGCGCCAGCATGCCAGATGGTTTTTCTATCTGGCATCATCTGGATGCCAACGGCATTCGCTTTAAAAGCATTACCCCGCAAAATGATGCGCTGCTGATCACCTTTGATTCCAGCGCGCAAAGCGCAGCCGCGAAGGTCGTTCTCGACAGAACGTTACCGCACGGCTTCGTCATCGCCCAACAGGATGATGATAATCAGGCGGTGCAGTGGTTATCACGTTTGCGTGATAACCCACACCGTTTTGGTTAACTTCCAGGAATCTGAATTATTTCACCCACTTTGGTGATTTCGCCGTTTAGTGCCTATGATTAATAAGCTGGGTTTATGGCCCACGCTTTTTTATCTGGAGCAACGACCCTCGCGTTACCGGGTCGAATCACAATGGAAGGTTCAAGTATGAAATACCGCATCGCTTTGGCTGTTACCCTTTTCGCTCTCAGTGCCAGCAGCTACGCCAACACCCTCTGTCAGGAAAAAGAACACGATATTCAGCGGGAGATTAGCTATGCCGAAAAGCACAACAATCAGAGTCGTATCAACGGCCTGAACAAGGCCCTGAGCGAAGTCCGGGCCAATTGTTCTGACAGCAAGCTACGTGCCGAGCATCAGAAAAAAATTGCAGAACAGAAAGATGAGATCGCCGAGCGTAAACGTGATCTCGCCGAGGCGAAACAAAAAGGCGATACAGATAAAATCACCAAACGCGAGCGCAAGCTTGCCGAAGCTCAGACTGAACTGAAAGAACTCGAGTCACGCGATTACTAAGTACGGTAACGACCCACTCACCTGGAGAAAACTATGTCAAAAGATAATGCTACGGAACACCTGCGCGCTGAGCTGAAATCCCTTGCGGATACGCTTGAAGAGGTACTGAGCTCCTCTGGCGATAAGTCGAAAGAAGAGTTGAGTAAAATTCGCAGTAAAGCAGAACGCGCGCTGAAAGAGAGCCGCAATCGCCTAGGTGAAACCAGCGATGTGATTGCTAAGCAAACTCGCGAAGCCGCGGCAAAAGCCGACAACTACGTACGCGAAAATCCATGGACAGGCGTCGGTATTGGCGCTGCGGTCGGCGTGGTGCTTGGCGTACTGCTGTCGCGCCGCTAACAATGGCGGACTCCGATCACGCACAAGGTCCAGGCAAAAACGTACTGGGTATCGGACAACGGATCATCACGATCCTCGTCGAGATAGTTGAGACCCGGTTACGTCTGGCCGTTGTTGAACTGGAAGAGGAAAAAGCCAACCTCTTTCAGCTGCTGCTGATGCTGGGGCTAACCATGCTGTTCGCAGCATTTGGCCTGATGAGCCTGATGGTGCTTATCATCTGGGCCATTGACCCTCAGTACCGTCTCAACGCGATGATAGCCACCACCGTTGTGCTGTTGCTTCTGGCGCTCATTGGCGGGATATGGACGCTACGTAAAGCCCGTAAGTCAACGCTGTTACGTCATACCCGCCATGAACTTGCTAACGACAGGCAGGCCCTGGAGGATGATGCATAATGAGCAGTAAAGTCGAACGCGAAAAACGTAAGGCGCTGCTGCTTAGTCAGATCCAGCAGCAACGGCTGGATCTGACCGCCACCCGCCGCGACTGGCTGGAGGTCACTGCTGCATACGATCGCGGCTGGAACACGCTGTTGAACCTGCGCTCGTGGATACTGGTTGGCAGCAGCATCATAGCCGTTCGTACTATTCGCCACCCAAATATGCTCGTCCGTTGGGCCAAACGCGGCTTTAGCGTCTGGAGCGCCTGGCGACTGGTCAAAGCGACCATCAGACAGCAGCAACTGCGCGGTTAATCTCTTCTGTTCTCCCCACGTAGGCCTGATAGCAAGGCCTACTTCATTCTATCACCCCCCTTCACTCAAAATTTTTGAAAAATACTGACAGTTTTCCTTGCTAACAATTGTCATTCGTCACGTTTATGATTCTCTCCATCGACAGCAACAACGCCCTATACAGCGTTAATGCAACAAAAAACAAAATCAGCCGCCTGAGTGGTTTCCTGGAGAGTACGATGAAAAAATTAGAAGATGTTGGTGTACTGGTAGCACGCATTCTGATGCCAATCCTGTTTATTTCTGCAGGCTGGGGAAAAATCAGCGGATATGCGGGTACCCAACAATATATGGAAGCCATGGGCGTTCCGGGGTTCATGTTACCGCTGGTTATTCTGCTTGAGTTCGGCGGCGGCCTGGCCATTCTGTTCGGCTTCCTGACCCGTACTACCGCGCTGTTTACCGCAGGCTTCACGGTGCTGACCGCGTTCATCTTCCACAGCAACTTTGCGGAAGGGATGAACTCGCTGATGTTCATGAAAAACTTAACCATCGCAGGCGGTTTCCTGCTGCTGGCTATCACCGGTCCAGGCGCATTCAGCATTGACCGCGTACTGAATAAAAAGTGGTAAGCAAGCTATACTAAACGCATCAAAAAGCGAGGAGACATCTCCTCGCTTTTGCTATCTGAGGAGGCAAAACCATGGGACAACTTATTGACGGCGTCTGGCATGACACCTGGTATGACACAAAATCTACCGGGGGAAAATTTCAACGTTCTGCATCGGCTTTCCGTAACTGGCTCACCGCGGATGGCGAACCTGGCCCGACCGGCACAGGCGGTTTTGCCGCCGAAAAAGACCGTTACCACCTGTACGTTTCCCTCGCCTGTCCGTGGGCGCATCGCACGCTGATTCTACGCACGCTCAAAGGTCTGGAGCCATTTATCTCCGTTTCCGTTGTGCATCCGCTGATGCTAGAGAACGGCTGGACGTTTGATGATAATTTCCCGGCCGCCACGGGAGATACGCTCTACCAGCACGAGTTTCTCTATCAGCTCTATTTGCACGCCGACCCGCAGTACAGCGGCCGCGTCACCGTACCGGTGCTGTGGGATAAAAAGAATCACACCATCGTCAGTAATGAATCGGCGGAGATCATCCGCATGTTTAACACGGCGTTTGATGCACTGGGCGCCAAAGCCGGTGATTACTACCCGCCTGCCCTGCAAAGTAAAATTGACGAGCTGAACAGCTGGATTTATGACAACGTCAATAATGGCGTCTATAAAGCCGGTTTTGCCACCAGTCAGGAGGCATATGATGAGGCGGTTGATAAAGTGTTTCACTCACTGGCGCGACTGGAGCAGATTCTGGGTCAGCATCGCTATCTGACCGGTGACCAGTTGACCGAGGCAGATATTCGCCTGTGGACCACGCTGGTACGCTTTGATCCGGTGTATGTTACCCACTTCAAGTGCGATAAGCACCGCATCAGTGACTACCTGAATCTGTACGGTTTCCTGCGCGATATTTACCAGATGCCGGGCATTGCGGAGACCATCAATTTTGACCATATCCGTCATCACTACTTCCGTAGCCACAAAAACATCAATCCGACCGGTATTATTTCAATCGGGCCATGGCAGGATCTCAACGAGCCACATGGACGAGACAGCCGTTTCGCATGATTTACACTGGTCCCTTTGGGGTAATGCCGATTAGTTAAGCATGTATGGCGAACATGTGATTTTTGCTCAGGGTTCCGTTCACCTCAGCTGTGTCATTTCTCTGAAACGCCGTTACCCGTGAACGTGCAAGGGAGGCTCACCGCCGCCTCCCTTGCAACCCAGGCTCCCGGCGGGAAAATCGTCGCTACGCGATTTATTCGCCCCATCCCTGGGGCTCACCCTTCGGGGCCAGCGCAAGCGCTGTTCAAAATTGCTCCCGGCAATTTTGTTATTCGTCTTATGCCGTCTGCCTGTCGGGTCGGGGCCGAGCCTGCATCCTTGCAGGCCGTCCCCTCTGCCCGCATCCCTGCGGGCAGACCCGGTCAGCCGTCAACGACTCATCGATTTTCAGCCGGACATGGGTCATCGCTTCAACTCTCTGACTTTCAGTTAAATCTCTTATGCTGTTCAGATATATTCAAATAAAAATACCGGTAGTCAGGCGTGGCTGGTCCGGCTGAAAATTGCCGACGTGTTTCCGTAAGGCCGGGAGAACCCGCAGGGATGCGGGTTCAGGGCGCGCTTTACAGGGACGTTACATCGCGCCCGGCCCGAAAGCCTGAAGGAAAAAGCGGAGGGAACCACGAAGTGGCAATTTTCCCGCCGGGAGCCGGGATTGTAAAGGGCGTGGCGGAGAACGCCCTTTACACGTTCACATGAACCAATACTTAAGAGAAGCGATGAACATAAGGTGAACGGAACCCTTTCTCTGAGAGCGTATATTCATTACTTCCGCCAACACAGGTTGATACTTTCTGAAACTGAGGCGTTCACTGATAAGTATTACCCATCAGGGGACCAAATAATTAATACGACAAATATTTACCACCATTTCATTCGCAGCTATTCTTAATTTGATTACTTTAAAAACAAGTGATTGAACGCAAAATGAGGCGCAAATGGATTGGTATCTAAACGTTCTTAAGAACTATTTTGGTTTTGGCGGCCGGGCTCGGCGCAAAGAGTACTGGATGTTTGTTCTGGTCAACATCATCTTTTCTTTCGTACTCAGCATCCTGGACAACATGCTTGGCTGGCAACGCGCCGGGGGAGAAGGCGTATTAACGACGATTTATGGTGTGCTGGTATTTATACCGTGGTGGGCAGTGCAGTTCCGTCGTTTGCATGACACCGACCGTTCTGCATGGTGGCTGCTGATCCTGTTGATCCCCATTATTGGCTGGTTAGTTATCATTATTTTCAACTGTCAGAACGGCACGCCGGGTAGCAACCGCTTCGGTGCAGACCCTAAACAACTGTCCTGACGTAGCACGTAGAGATGCCTGATGGCGCTGCGCTTATCAGGCCTACAACCTACTCCGTTTTGTAGGCCGGATAAGGTGCTTGCACCGCATCCGGCTTAACCCCACCTTATTTCCCCGCAAACAGCTTCGGAATTTCCCGCAGACACCAGGATTTGGCCTCACCCATACTGTCCCGTCGCCAGGCCATGATGATATCAATTTCGTTGGTGGACTCCGGGCTCACCACGCGCAAACGACCTGCGGCAATATCCTCTTCCACCAGCGGATACGGCATGGTCGCCACACCCAGCCCGGCCAACAGCGCCTGGCGCTTATCTTCGATTGAACTCACCGTCAGGCGCGGCTGTTTATCCAGTAACTGGACGGTCAGCACCGGGCGCTCACGGGCGGTATCCGCCACCGCAATGCCCCGGTATTTCACTCGGGTCACTTCCGACAACGGCTCCGGCTCCTGATGGATAGGATGATCCGGCGCAGCCACGTAGACGTTCATCAGCGTATACAGCTTGCGGGAATTAATTTCTGACGATGAACGAAAATGCATATCCGGGGCGATCACGATATCCGCCCTTCCCTGCTCCAGGCGTTCCCATGCCCCAGCCAGCACCTCAGTGATCACTGAAAGCTGAGTATTGGCCTTCACGGCGAGCCGGTCGATGAGCGGAAAGAACGCTGCCGTGGGTACCAGCGCTTCGGTGACGATCGTCAGATGCGTTTCCCAGCCGCGGGCCAGCGCTTCGGCATCGGTGGTCAGCTTATCAGCCGCCTCGAGCAGCACGCGTCCACGTTCCAGTAGCATGCGTCCAACGTTAGTAAATTTTGTGCGATGGCCTGAGCGGTCAAACAACACCACATCCAGCTCTTCTTCCAGCTTTTGCATGGTATAGCTGAGAGCGGAAGGAACGCGCCCCAGTTCGTCCGCCGCAGCGGCAAAGCTGCCACGTCTGTCGATTGCATCCATTACGCGTAACGCTTCAAGCGTTAATGCCCTTTCTTTGGCCATGTCGTTCTCATTCAGGAAATTTGAACATACCGGGCAGAATATCTGGCTAACAATACAGCGTCCAGCCATTTAACATAAAAGGAAGTAAAGAGAGGTCAAGAAAGATGATTACTACCCGAACAGCAAAACAGTGCGGACAGGCAGACTACGGCTGGCTGCAAGCCCGTTATACCTTCTCCTTTGGACACTATTTTGATCCTAAGCTGCTGGGTTACGCCTCGCTGCGTGTTCTGAACCAGGAAGTTCTGGCACCGGGGGCCTCTTTCCAGCCGCGTACCTATCCGAAGGTGGATATCGTCAACCTGATCCTTGAAGGGGAAGCGGAATATCGCGACAGCGAAGGCAACCATGTCCGGGCAAAAGCCGGTGAGGTTTTACTGCTCGCCACGCAGCCTGGGATTAGCTACAGCGAGCACAACCTTAACAAGGATAAGCCATTAACCCGCATGCAATTATGGCTGGACGCCTGCCCGCAGCGGGAAAATGCCTGTGTACAGAAAGCCACGCTGGCGACCGGCAAGTATCAACTGATCGCCTCCCCGGACGGAGAACAAGGCAGCCTGCATCTTCGCCAGCAGGTGTGGATACACCATGTCGAATTGAAGCAAGGTGAATCACTGAGTTTTCAATTACACGGCCCCCGCGCCTATCTGCAGTCGATCCACGGCACGTTCCATGCGCTAACGGCTGGAGCAGAAAAAGAAGCGCTGACCTGTGGTGACGGCGCATTTATTCGTGACGAAGCTAACATAACATTAGTTGCCGATACGCCTTTGCGCGCTTTGCTGATAGATTTGCCCGTATAGTCAGGAAAAACAAGGGAGTACGACAATGAGCAAGAAAGCGTCAAAAAAGCGTAAGCCGGCGGTCAAAGCCAAAATTCAGGACACGGTCGTCCAGACCAAAACCTTTGGCTATGAAGATATGCTGACGGAACTGGAAGCGATTGTTGCCGATGCCGAGCAAAGGCAGGAAGAAGAAGACGCCGCCTGATAAGGCGGCTCAGACTGACGCCGGGTGGCGGTTACGCCTTACCCGGCCTACAGATTAATGCGCTTTGCTGGCCATGATCTCAATGATCTGCTTGTCGGTTTCCTGCATCGAACGACATGCCAGCGCACACAGATTCGCAATAGATTGCTCGACATTATGCGCCACAATCCCTTCGTTACCGGTCACTGCCGTATCGTCCAGCGCCATGAGTACCGCCTTCCATGCCGCCGACGCGCTGGTAGACACTTTCATCGCACAGCTGTTTGACGCGCCATCGCAAATCATCCCACTCACATCGCCAATCATGCTACTGATCGCCATAGCGATGGTGTTATAGCGCCCATCCACCAGCCATGCCATCCCCGCCGCCGCGCCCATCGCCGCCGTCGTTGCCGCACACAGAGCCGACAAGCGAGGAAGCTGATGATGGATATAGATTGCACTCAGGTGTGACAACATCAGCGCACGCGCCAGTTTTTCATCATCCGCACCGAAGTGCTCGGCCACCACCATCACCGGAACCGTGGCGGTGATCCCCTGGTTCCCGGAACCGGAGTTACTCATCGCCGGCAGCGTCGCGCCACCCATTCTCGCATCCGACGCCGCACTGGTACGGATCAGAATGGCGGTTGAAAGATCGTTTGCCAGCATGCCACGGGCACACTGCTTCTCCAGCGTAGCACCGATATGTAATCCCCATGTCCCGCGTAACCCTTCCTGAGACAGCGCCCCGTTTAGTTTTGCCGCCTGCAGAATAAAGCGGATGGACTCAAACGGCACCGCATTCACAAACGCCAGAATCTCTTCCAGCGAGGTGTGGGATAACACCGCCAGCGGCGAATCCAGCTCTTCATCCTGCGTCTGTTCTTCTTTACTGAACACCACACCATTATGGGTTTCGATGTGCACAATGTTGGTATGACCGCCAACAATCGTGACGCACGCCCACCCGTCACGGCTGTACACCTTAGCGCGTGAGAAGAGAATATCTTCGCAAGGTTGCTGCAGCATCACCGCCACGTTTCCGGCAGCCAGCATGGCTTTGGCGTCGGCTATGGCCTCTGCGGACGCATCCTTCAGCACTTCTAAACCCGCGTGGGCATTGCCACCCAGCGCACCCAGCGCAGCGGCGACGGGCAACCCTACCATTCCGGTGCCCGGTACGGTCACGCCCATGCCGTTTTTCATCAGGTTGGGTGAGACCCACGCATCAATGCGTTCAACCGCGCCGTTCAGCTCAGCGGATGCGACTGCCGCTGCCAAAGCCAGAGAGATAGGTTCGGTGCAGCCCAGGGCAGGTTTGACTTCTTCCTGCACCGCGCGGATAAAACAGTCCCATAATGGATTCAATGTAGTCTCAAACATAGCAACGACCTTCACTCAGATAACTCAAGAAAATGCCAGGAACGGAGAAACGCACAACAGCAGGCCTGTGATGATGATCAGGTACAGGGAAGCGCCTTTATATTTGTGCAGTGCAGGAACTTTGTAGACCAGCCAGGCCGGGATCAAACAGCCCACCATGCCGAAGATTGGGCTACAAATAGAGGTGAAGCTCAGTACCGGCGCATTGAGCACAATTGCACTCCAGGCCAGTAAAATAGCGAAGACCATGATGCCGCGCTGAACGAAGATTTCGTTGATCTTCTCAGCAGGCATGTAGCGACGCAGCACATTCATCACAATGCCTTGAGTCGCTTCACGGAAGCCTAAGTACACACCGAAGAAGGCGGTCATCACGGCAAAGATGTTCAGAATAACGCTGACGATTTTCACCCAACCCGCGCCGTCACCGCTAATAAACTGTGCGGCAATCGCCAGGGCGGAAATGTTCTGCTCGTAGGCTTTCACCGCTTCATCATGGCCCATTGCCAGGGTGAAAGAGACGGCGTAGAAGAAGACGGTGACAAACAGTATGCCAAACGCGATGTTCATGGCGCGCAGCGCTTTATGACGCGCGACCTCAATGGATTTTGCGCGAGAACGGTACGAGATAACCATCGGGCTTAAGGTTTGAATAAACAGAATCGAGGTCAGCGTAAAGGGCAGCGTAATAATCGCATTCTTGATCAGCAGCCCCATCGGCGGCAGCGAGCCAGCGTTATGCAAATGCCACATCCCGACCATCGACACGCCAAGGGCGGCAACGACCAGCAGCTTGGTCAACACCATGCCGGTGGAGATTTTAAACAGTAATTTTTCACCGCGTGACGAGATAGCCACCAGGATGCAAATCAGCACCAGGCCATAGAACGGGCTGTCGGACAGTAACCCTTCGGTCACGCCAAATGTATGCAGATACGAAGCGCTGTCGTTAGTGATGGCGGTGGAATAAACAAACATCCAGATAACCAACATCACAAAATACAACGCCCCTAACAGGATGCCCCAGTTTTTGCCTAAATAACCGCTAATGACGCTTGGGTAATCTTTGCACTCAGGAGACTCAGCCAGCGTGTTGATGAACAGACGCTGGAACAAATACATCGCGGGATAGCCGATAATCGAGGACAGCAGGAATACCCACAACCCCATCAGACCCACCTGGACGGGAAGAAAAACAATCCCCGCGCCAATCGCCATACCGATACTCATAATGACCCAACCGGTGTCCATGCTGTCGAATTTAATGGCTTCCTGCCATTCACTTTCGGTCATTCCCGCCCGGCGCGCCGGAGCGGATGCGTCGAGTATTACGCTGTTATTCGTAGCCGTTTCCATAATTTCCCGCTTAATGTGTAGGTAGAGGTTTTTTTATTTTTTTCGTATTGCGTCAAGGCGATACGCAATTCATAAGATGCAGGTGAGCTCTTAGAATGAAGAAAATCATACGCTCAGGGTCAGAGAAAAACTTCACAAACAAAACCCTATAATCCCTACAGGTAAAGAAAGATTTTCTCTTGAAAACATCAAAGGTGGGATCGATTTCTGTTTTTGAAGCAGATCACAACAAAAAAAGGTGCACTTCTGTGCACCTTTTTGGTCATGCTATTTTGATTAACTCACATACACACTACTTTGATCGCCAGACCGCCGCGCGAGGTTTCGCGGTATTTATCGTTCATGTCTTTGCCAGTTTCATACATCGTCTCGATAACTTTATCGAGCGACACCCGAGGTTCTGACGTGCGGCGCAGCGCCATACGCGCGGCGTTAACCGCTTTTACTGCGTTGATCGCATTACGTTCAATGCACGGAATTTGCACCTGTCCGGCGACCGGATCGCAGGTTAACCCCAGGTTATGCTCCATGGCGATTTCAGCGGCAATACAGACCTGCGCCGGGCTCCCGCCAAGCAGTTCTGTCAGTCCGGCGGCAGCCATGGAACAGGCCACACCAATCTCACCCTGGCAGCCCACTTCGGCCCCAGAGATAGACGCATTCATCTTATACAGCGCGCCTATCGCCCCCGCAGCCAGTAAATAACGGGCGATGGAGTTCGCATTCACCGGGCGGCGGAACTTGTCGTAATAGGCCAGCACGGCGGGGATAATGCCACACGCACCGTTTGTCGGGGCGGTAACAACCCGGCACCCGGCGGCGTTCTCTTCGCTCACGGCCAGTGCGAACATGTTAATCCAGTCGATGACGTTCATTGGGTCACTGGACAGATTGTCGCTGGAAACCAGCAACCGACGTAATGCCACGGCGCGACGCGGAACGTTAAGCGGACCGGGCAGGACGCCTTCGGTGTTCATACCGCGCTCGATACCTGCGTGCATGACATCCCAGATTGCCGCAAAACCCGCGTCAATCTCATCTTTACTGCGCATCGCCAGCTCGTTTTGCATCATCAGGCCGGAAACGGAAAGCCCGTTTCGCTCACACAGTTTCAGCAGCTCGCTGGCAGAATGGAAATTGTACGGCACATGCGCTTCAACGTCGTGCGCCTGACCAAAGTGATCCTCCTCAACGATAAAACCACCGCCAACGGAGTAATAGGTTTTGCTTAATAGCGTCTCGTTGCTGTTCCACGCGGTGATGCGCATACCATTTTCATGGCGCGGGAGCGTTTCACTATGGAAGAGAATGTTCTCAGCAGGAGGGAAATCAACGATATGCGTGCCCTCTGCCACCGGGAGACGTCCGGTACGGGCCACATCCTGGGTAAAACCCGCAATGGTATCAATCTGCACGTTTTGCGGACTGTTACCTGCGAGGCCCATCATGATGGCGACATCGGTCGCATGACCTTTTCCGGTCAGGGAGAGTGAACCATAAAGATCGACCACAATGCGCGTGGTCTGGTGCAATTCTCCGCTACTGACCAGTTGGTCGATAAAGCTTTTACCTGCGTTCATTGGCCCCACGGTATGGGAGCTGGAAGGTCCAATGCCAATCTTAAAAATATCGAATGCGCTAATCATATCCACACCCTCGGATTGCCGTTCAGTGAAGACCAGGTTTCACACTCATTAACGGGATCGGGGCGATCCTGACGATCGCCCCGCGGGGAGTTACACCGTGTCGCCGCGTACGGCGATGGCTTCAATCTCCAGCTTCACATCCTTCGGCAAGCGAGCAACCTGCACACAGCTGCGTGCCGGATAGATAGCCTCGTGCTCATCAAAGAACTGCTGATACACCTGATTAATGGTGGCGAAGTCGTTCAGATCGGCCACGAAAACGGTGGTCTTCACGATATCGTTCACTTTCAAACCGGCGGACTCAACGATCGCTTTCACGTTTTCCAGACTCTGACGCGCCTGATCGGTCACGTGTTCGGCAACTTCACCGGTCTGCGGACATACCGGGATTTGACCTGAGGTCAACACCATGCTGCCCAGATCCACGCCCTGTACGTAAGGCCCAATCGCCCCTGGCGCACAGTCGGTTGCAATAACTTTTCTCATAAACCCTCCGGCGTTAAAGCGCCTGGGTGAAAGTGCGTGAAATAACGTCCTGCTGCTGTTCGCGGGTTAGCGCGTTAAAGCGCACCGCATAGCCAGACACGCGGATCGTCAGGTTCGGATAGTTTTCCGGGTGCTCAATAGCATCCATCAGCATTTCGCGGTTCATGACGTTGACGTTCAGGTGCTGACCGCCTTCGACATGCGCTTCATGATGGAAATAACCGTCCAGCAGACCGACCAGGTTGGTTTTACGCACGCTATCTTCTTTGCCCAGTGCAGCCGGCACAATCGAGAAGGTGTACGAGATACCATCTTTGGCATAGGTAAACGGCAGTTTAGCCACCGAGGTCAACGAGGCGACGGCACCTTTGCGATCGCGGCCGTGCATCGGGTTCGCACCTGGCGCAAACGGCGTACCTGCGCGACGCCCGTCCGGGGTATTCCCGGTTTTCTGGCCGTACACCACGTTAGAGGTGATGGTCAGAATGGACTGCGTCGGCACCGCGTTGCGATAGGTTGGCAACACTTTAATTTTCTTCATAAAGCGTTCAACCAGGTCGCAGGCAATGCTGTCTACGCGCTCATCGTTGTTACCGTACTGCGGATAGTCACCTTCAATTTCGAAGTCGACCGCCAGGCCGTTTTCATCACGGATCGGTTTGACGCGAGCGTACTTGATAGCCGACAGGGAGTCCGCAGCAACGGACAGACCCGCCATACCGCATGCCATGGTGCGATAAACATCACGATCGTGCAGCGCCATCAGCGAGGCTTCGTAGCTGTACTTGTCGTGCATATAGTGAATGATGTTCAGCGCACTGATGTACTGCACGGCCAGCCAGTCCATAAAGTGGTCCAGGCTCTCCATCACCGTGTCGTAATCCAGCACGTCATCCATCAGCGGCGCAGTTTTCGGCCCGACCTGGATTTTCAGCTTCTCATCCACACCGCCGTTGATTGCGTACAGCAATGTTTTGGCGAGGTTGGCACGCGCACCAAAGAACTGCATTTGTTTGCCGATGACCATCGGGCTGACGCAGCAGGCAATGGCATAGTCATCGCTTTCAAAGTCAGCGCGCATCAGATCGTCGTTTTCATACTGTAAAGACGACGTGACGATAGACACTTGTGCGGCATATTTTTTGAAGGCAATCGGTAAGCCTTCAGACCACAGCACCGTCAGGTTCGGCTCAGGTGCCGGTCCCATGGTGTGCAGCGTATGCAGGTAGCGGAACGAGTTTTTGGTGACCAGCGTGCGGCCGTCCAGCCCCATCCCACCAATAACTTCGGTCGCCCAGATAGGATCGCCGGAGAACAGGGTGTCGAATTCCGGGGTACGCAGGAAGCGCACCATGCGGATCTTCATGATGAAGTGGTCGATCAACTCCTGCGCCTGCTGCTCGTTTAAGATACCGGCTTTGAAGTCGCGCTCAATGTAAATGTCGAGGAACGATGCAGTACGGCCCAGCGACATCGCGCCGCCGTTCTGCGATTTCACCGCGGCCAGATAAGCAAAATACACCCACTGTACGGCTTCCTGTGCGTTACGCGCCGGACGGGAAATATCGCAACCGTACTTCGCCGCCATTTCCTGCATTTGCAGCAGCGCACGACGGTGCTCAGACAGCTCTTCACGCAGGCGAATCGTCGCCTCCAGATTCTGCCCCCACTCCAGATTTGACTGGAGATCGGCAAACTGCTGCTCGCGTTCACGCACCAGGTAGCGAATACCGTACAACGCAACACGGCGGTAATCGCCAATGATACGACCACGGCCATAGCCATCCGGCAGACCGGTTAATACGCCGGACTTACGGCAGCGCAGCATATCCGGGGAATACGCGTCGAACACGCCCTGGTTATGGGTTTTACGCAGTTCGGTATACTGGTACTCAAAATCAGCATCCATTTCACGACCGTAAGCATCAAAAGAGCTTTTGATCATGTTGATGCCGCCGAACGGATGCAGCGCACGCTTCAGCGGCTTATCCGTTTGCAGACCGACGATCTTTTCCAGTTCTTGTTCAATATAACCGGCATCGTGCGCGGTGATCGTAGTGGCAATATTGGTATCGAAATCTACCGGCGCATGCGTCGAGTTTTCAATACGGATGCCCGCCATGACTTTTTCCCACAATGCGGTGGTTGCCGGCGTCGCTTCGGCGAGGAAAGATTCATCCCCTTCATAAGGCGTGTAGTTATGCTGAATAAAATCACGGACATTAATTTCTTCTTTCCAGTCCGTACCTTTAAAGCCAAGCCACGCGTCGGCATACAGCATATCGCTGGTATCGATATTTACCTTCATGAAAAATAATCTCTCTACAGAAAATTAATTATGCAAATTCTACTGGTGTGTTAATTCTGCCTAAATGAATGGCATCACGAGCAATCATTTTCTCTTCATTCGTCGGAATAACTGCACAAATAACTCGAGCATCATTAGCAGAGATAATTCTCTCGCCATGAGAATTTGGCAGACTATTCATTTCGCTGTCGATATTCACACCTAATACGGCCAGATGTTCAATCACCAGACGGCGAATTAAGACTGAGTTTTCACCAATGCCGCCGGTGAAAATAATCCCATCAAGACGATGTAACGATGCAGCATGTCCGGCGATATGGCGTGCAATACGATGCACAAAGGTTTTAATCGCCAGCTGCGCACGCTCGTGTCCTTCGTGCCAGGCTTTTTCCAGCGTACGTAAGTCAGAGGACAAACCGGAAATACCCAGCAGGCCAGACTCTTTATTGACGACACGCTCAAGGTCGCTCAGCGTCTGATTGGTTTCACTGGCGATCCACGCCATTGCGCCAAAGTCCACATCACCGCTACGCGTGCCCATCATCAGTCCTTCCAGCGGCGTCATACCCATTGAGGTATCCACGCTTTGTCCGTTACGGACCGCACAGATGGACGCGCCGTTACCCAGGTGCGCGACAACCAGGCCAGAATCATCATCCTGGAGGTCGAGAAGCTCGTGCGCTCGCTGAGAAACATAGCGGTGCGACGTGCCGTGGAAGCCATAACGACGAACACCCAGCTCCTCGTAATATTTCCACGGTAAACCGTACAGATAGGCTTCAGGTGCCATCGTCTGGTGGAAGCTGGTATCAAATACCGCCACCTGCTGTACACCCGGGAAAAGATGCTGTGCGGATTCAATCCCGCTCAGGTTCGCATAATTATGTAATGGTGCTAAAGGAGATACCCGACGAATATTGTCGATAACGTCATCTGTAATTATCGCTGATTCCGTAAAGATACTTCCACCGTGGGCAATGCGGTGGCCAATTAAGGCCACGCTATCCATTAAATTACGTTGTTCCAGTTCAGCGGCAATAGCCTTTAATGCGTCTTCGTAGCTGTGGTGAGCCAGCTTAGCCGGCTCCCCACCATTAATTGCTATGAACGCATTTTCAGAGTTAATACCGTCTGCAATTCCCGCCATTAAAACATCACAGTTGGCTGCATCCAGCACTGAGAATTTAATGGAAGATGAACCACAATTAATAACCAGTACTACCGGAAACTCATTCATTTCACTACTCCGCTCATCCTGAGCTTAAGGATTAAAACAGTTTGTAGACGATGTTCAGGATAGTCAGCAGACCAATCGCAGTAACAAACACGTTATCCAGACGGCCACGGTATTTCGCCAGAGACGGCGCTTTACGGATGGCATACATCGGCAGCAAGCAGAGCAGTGAGGCGATAATTGGCGCGCCCATCGCTTCAATCAGGTCCAGGATGTTCGGGTTGGCGTAAGCCACAACCCAGGTGGAACCCATGATGAAGATCATGCTGATGGTGTTAAGTTTGCCAACAGAGACTTTGTTCTTATCACCTTTATAACCAAACTTCAGGACCAGACCGTTCAGACCTTCCAGCGTGCCCAGATAGTGGCCGAAGAAAGATTTGAAGATAGCGACCAGTGCGATGATAGAAGCACCGTATTCCAGAACGGTCGCGAAGGTCGACTTGGTGCCGGACAGTGAAGCAAAGTGGTTCGCCAGGTATGACAGTACCGGAATGTTCTGCGCTTTGGCTTCGGCCATATTTGCCGGAGACAGCGTGAACAGGCAGCTAAAGGCGAAGAACATGACCACTGCAACCATCAGCATACTGGCGCGGGAGATGATCTTGGAACATTTCTGCTCGGTAAATTCGCGGCCATAATCTTTTTCATACTCTTCGCGTTTAGACACCACGAAAGAGGAAACAATTGGCGAGAAGTTGAAGGAGAACACCATGATGGAAATACCCAGCCATACGGTGACCAGAATACCGTCATGCCCGGTCAACGCTATATTGCTGAGATCCACCTGCTGGATAACCGCTGAGTTCCAGTAAGGGATCAGGGACAGAGAGATAAGTACCAGGCTGGCAATGAATGGCCATACCAGGAAGCTCATCACTTTAACCATCAGATCTTTACCGAAGTAGATGACGAATGCCATCAACAGCAGCAGGAACAGCGCGACGAAGCCACGATTAAGCGCTGGCATCTGCAACTGGTTTTCCCAGAAGGTCATAAAGGTGTTGGTAATGGTGACGCCATAAATCCACAGCAGTGGGCAAATCGCAAAGAAGTAGAGGAACGTGATGACCACGCCGCCCGTTTTACCAAAATGCTCTTCAACCGTTTCTGTGATGTTGCCGGAAGGGTTAGAACCGGAAAGACACAGGCGCGCCAGTGCACGGTGGCAATAGAACGCGATGGGGTACGCTAACACCAGCATTAACAGAATGGGGATCAGCCCGCCAAAGCCTGCGCGGATAGGGAAGAACAACACCCCGGCGCCGATGGCTGTACCAAATAAACCCAGTGTCCAGGTGGTGTCCGATTTGCGCCAGGACGATTGTTTTGTCTGGCTGGATACAATGCTATCAGTAGTACTCATATCCTATCCTCAACGAAATATATTAAGCGTCAACTAAACCAGTAATTTGGGATACACGAGAAAGGTCGATATTACCGCCAGAAATAATGCTGACTGTTTTTCTATTCTGGATGTAGCTATCTAATTTCCCGCTTAATAATGCAGCACATGCCAGCGCACCTGCGCCTTCTGTCACAACTTTATTTCGCTGAATTAATGCCACCATACTGTTGCGAATTTCATCTTCGCTGACCAGGACAATGTCATCCACTAACTCACGAACGATTTCATAGGTCAAAGTACCCGGGCGGGAGACGTCACAACCATCCGCCAGGGTGCCGGTCGTTCGGTGTGTGGTTATTTCTCCAGCGTGGAAAGAAGCCGCCATGCCGTGAACGTTTTCAGACTGTACGCCAATAATTTTTATGGTCGGGTTGATGGATTTAATGGCTATCGCAATACCGGCAATCAGTCCGCCGCCACCAATTGGCACAATCACGTTATCGACATCATACAGATCTTCCAGAATTTCCAGACCGATAGTCCCCTGGCCGGCAATCACTTTCGGATCATCATAAGGCGGAATAAAGATGCGGCCTTCAGTTTCAACAATCTCACTCACTTTAGCGATCGTGTCGTTGAAGTTGTCACCGTGCAGCACAACTTCTGCGGAGTAGTCGCAGGTAGCAGCCACTTTAGACTTCGGTGCGCCTTTTGGCATCACCACTTTGCCGTCAATACCGAGCATCGCACAAGAGAGGGAAACCCCTTGCGCATGGTTACCTGCAGAGCAGGCCACCACGCCTTTACATCTTTCCGCTTCAGTTAAAGAACTGAGCTTGTTAAAGGCGCCGCGAATTTTAAATGAACCAGTACGCTGCATGTTCTCAAACTTAAGGAAAATTTCCCCTTTGCAACGTTCACTAAAATAGTTAGAGCGAGGCATTCCCGTTTTATAAATTTTCCCCGCCAGTCTTTTTTTCGCTTCGAGGATATCTTCAATTGCAACTGGGAGATCGTATGTAATGTGCATTAGAACCTCTTACCTGGGTATTAAAGTAAATAGATAGCCGTGACCAACGTCTGATATAGACCGATGGCATTAATTCCGTATTAAATCGAGTTTAATCTTTAATCAACTTCAATTAATTGCTTTCGTCGCTGGCAATTATATGATGAATATTCTTTGGCTAATTCCACCAAAATTGATGCTGCTTTTTTAATTCGATAATTTTTAGACCAGACGGCGGCGTAACGCGCGACCGGTAAGGCCTCTTCTACCGGAATAGTAATAAACTGGTTTGAACCAAATGGAGTGGTCATATCGCAGGGAATTACTGTTAAGAAATCAGCATTGAGAACAAGATTATAAATTGTGACGACCGAGTCTGTTTTAACGATGTTTTCACTGCTGATGCCATTTTTTTGTAACGTAGTAAGAAGCTCGCTGTAGTAACCCATATTCGTTTGCGGCAACACCCACTGTTCATTTTGCAATGCGCTCAGCGTAGTGATGCCGGTGCGTGTTCGGGACTTACTGGCAACCAGAACAAACTCTGACTCGAACAGCGGCTCCACATGCAGGTCGTGCAATTTCATCTCATCGCTTAACGTGCCGATTGCAAAGTCCAGACGCCCATCACGAACCGCTGGTAAGAAAGAGGAAAGCTGGGCTTCATACATGGAAACCTGCGCGTTCGGGAACACCTCTTTAAACTTCTTAATCATGCCGGACATGATGGTAAAGGCGATCAGTGAGGGGAAACCGAACGACACATCAACAACCGCATTGCTCGTCATGCTATTCATCTCATCAACCATGTTTTTCATTTCACGGGTAATAGATTCAGACCATGAGAGCATCACCTGACCGGCTTGGGTCAATGTGACGCCTGTATTTTTACGCACCACCAACTCAATACCAAAATAAGCCTCAACATCATTAATGATTTTGCTTACTGCGGGTTGAGTTAAACCTAATTCTTTTGCAGCTGAGCCGATAGAACCACTTCTAATGACTTCCTGAAAGACCACTAAGTGCTGTGTTTTAGGGAGAGAAATAGTATTCATATCGGCCTGCTCTAATTACTTTGTTGACGGCAGGAAGTGTACCAAATTAAACGTTCACGGATATGTGCGACCACTCACAAATCCCCTTCACTTACATTTTGTAAGATTATTATAAACCAATAAAATCGTTATTTATCAATGCAATGAAGAAAAACGATCTCACTTTAACCTGACTTTAATCAAAAAAAGATGGGGGGATAACGAAAATTTATGGCGATAACACATGCACGTTAACGGTTATTTAACCGACGGTTGAAAGATGATAATTCAAGCAATTACAGAGTAATTATCGGTCGGGATAACGTTTAAATTTAATGAGCAATTTATCAAATAAAATTATAATTTAATTATTATCGTGGTTAAATAACGCCATGCATCACACTATTTTGCCTTATTTGTTTGTAAAGAAACATTGCATTTATCATTATTCAAAACAAAACAAACAATAAATTATCAAATGCAACAATAAATTAACGCTGGTTTTTGATGTTTTCACAGCAAGTAATTTTGTGATTTCGATCGATTGCGTGTGTTTTTTCTATAGCGAAACGTATCGATAAGCGTTTTGTGTTAGCTGTCACAAAACTGGAAATTTTCAGCAACCCCTTTGCCGCTGAAAAAGACGTTTTCGAATAAATAACGGGAAAATAAAAATGAGATTTACCGCAAATTTGCCGGATGGCGGTGCAAGCACCTTATCCGGCCTACAAAAAAATCGGGACCAGTAGGCATAAAAAACACGCCATAAAAGCAAAAACCCTCGCCATTTCTGAAGAGGATTTCCTTAATAGTTGACGCTGACCGATAAGCCGCGTTCTTTTGAGCATAGCGTCGTGGACAGCCATTCATCTTGTTGCCTGCCGTAAAGCAAAAACCCCGCCGAAGCGGGGTTCTATAAAGAGTGAAGCTGACCGATAAGCCGCGTTCTTTTGAGCATAGCGTCGTGGACAGTCATTCATCTTGTTGCCTGCCGTAAAGCAAAAACCCCGCCGAAGCGGGGTTCTATAAAGAGTGAAGCTGACCGATAAGCCGGGTTCTGTCGTGGACAGTCATTCATCTAGGCCAGCAATCGCTCACTGGCTCAAGCAGCCTACCCGGGTTCAGTACGGGCCGTACCTTGTGAACCCCTATTTGGCCTTGCTCCGGGTGGAGTTTACCGTGCCACGGACTGTTACCAGCCGCGCGGTGCGCTCTTACCGCACCCTTTCACCCTTACCTGATCCCACTTGCGTGGGCCATCGGCGGTTTGCTCTCTGTTGCACTGGTCGTGGGTTTCCCCCCCAGGCGTTACCTGGCACCCTGCCCTATGGAGCCCGGACTTTCCTCCCCTCCGCCCGTCTCCCCCGAAGAGGACGACGACGAAGCGGCGACTGTCTGGTCAGCTTCGGCGCGAAGTATAGAGGGTTTGCGGGCCAATGTCACCCCGCACTGCGCATTCCTATCGCCAGCGTAGCGGCGATGTTTCTGGATGACCGATAAATATTATCAAATGCTCCCCGGAAGGCCTCTTCCAGCGTACCTATGCTGGTCAATACGCTAAACACGGCATCGATACCATATTGATGCACCACGCCCACATCGCGTGTCAGGCTGCCCGCAATACCAATCACCGGCTTGTGGTATTTCTTCGCCACACTTGCCACGCCGACAGGCACTTTGCCGTGAATACTCTGGCTGTCGAGGCGTCCTTCACCGGTAACCACCAGCGTACAGTCGTGAATATGCTCTTCCAGATTCAGCGCCTGGGTCACAATCTCTATCCCGCTACGCAGTTCTGCACCTAAAAATGCCATTAATGCCGCCCCCATACCGCCAGCGGCTCCGGCTCCGGGCACATTTTTCACATCAACGCGCAACGATTTTTTTATGATGTCGGCAAAGTGAGACAAATTACGATCCAGCTCGATAATGCGTTCTTCAGTCGCGCCCTTCTGCGGACCAAAAATGCGGGATGCACCGTTTTCGCCGGTCAATGGATTCGTCACATCACAGGCAACACGAATCGAACAGGTTTTTAAGCGCGGATCCAGACCCGAGATATCAATGGTATTCAGGCTATTCAGGCAACCGCCGCCATAGCCAATGTCAGTACCGTTGGCGTCACAGAGTTTTGCCCCCAGCGCCTGTACCATACCCGCACCACCGTCGTTGGTCGCACTGCCGCCAATACCAATAATGATATTTTGCGCGCCGCTTTCCAGCGCCTTGAGAATCAACTCCCCGGTACCACGCGACGTGGTGACTAAGGGGTTGCGTTTTTCTGGAGGGACCAGCGCCAGCCCACTGGCTGCCGCCATTTCGATAAACGCGGTGTTACCGTCTCCGGACATGCCCCAGCTGGCATTCACTTTTTCGCCCAACGGTCCCGTTACCCACGCGAAATGTTCCGTTCCCTGCGTGGCGGCAATCATCGCTTCAACGGTCCCTTCGCCGCCATCGGCGACCGGAACAGAAACATAGTGCGCATCGGGAAAAATTTCCCGAAATCCTTTTTCTATCGCCTGCGCTACCTCGGTGGCAGAAAGGCTTTCTTTATAAGAGTCTGGGGCAATTACGATTTTCATAGTTATGTAGCCTGACAGTGCCGCGCGAGGCAAGAATTACAGGGCGCGCAGTCGCGCCCTTCTTGTTAGCGAGTGACTTCCACTTTCGCCAGTTTTTCGTAGTAGCATGCCAACGCACTGTGGTCAGCCGTTCCCAGCCCATCAGCGCGCAGCGCCTGCATCATTTCCATTACCGCTGCAGTCAGCGGCAGCTGTGCACCCACGCCGTGTGAGGTATCCAGCGCATTCGCCAGATCTTTGATGTGCAGGTCAATACGGAAACCCGGTTTAAAGTTACGGTCCATCACCATCGGCGCTTTGGCATCCAGCACGGTGCTGCCCGCCAGTCCGCCGCGAATAGCCTGATACACCAGATCCGGGTTCACACCCGCTTTGGTCGCCAGGGTCAGCGCTTCAGACATCGCCGCAATATTCAGCGCCACGATCACCTGGTTTGCCAGCTTAGTGACGTTACCCGCGCCAATGTCGCCGGTATGCACCACAGAACCCGCCATCGCTTTCAGCAGATCGTAGTACTTGTCGAAAATCGCTTTATCACCACCGACCATCACCGACAACGTGCCATCAATCGCCTTCGGTTCGCCGCCACTCACCGGTGCATCCAGCATATCCACGCCTTTCGCTTTCAGCGCATCGCTGATTTCACGACTGGCTAACGGGGCGATTGAACTCATGTCGATCAGAACGGTGCCCGGCTTCGCGCCTTCGATGATACCGCCTTCGCCCAACGCCACTTCTTTTACGTGTGGGGAATTCGGCAGCATGGTGATAATCACATCGCACTGTTCAGCAATGGCTTTCGCCGTGGTAGCGGTTTCTGCGCCTGCGGCGATGACTTCCGCAATCGCTTCTGGGTTACGGTCAGCAACCACCAGCGAGTAACCTGCCTTGAGGAGGTTTTTACTCATTGGTTTACCCATAATACCGAGGCCAATAAAACCTACTTTCATTGTCATGTCTTTATCTCTCTATACTGTCGATGGTGGTTATTTCTTAAAAGAATCAGCCAGTTTTTGCGTCGCTGAACGGAACACGCCGAGATCGCTACCGACGGCAACAAACGTCGCGCCCCAGTCCAGATAGCGACGGGCATCTGCATCAACCGGTGCCAGAATGCCGCTTGGCTTACCGTGCTTTTTCGCGACCGCAAAGATGTGCTGAATCGCCTTTTGCACTTCCGGATGGGAGGCATTGCCCAAGTGGCCTAACGCGGCGGCCAGGTCGCTTGGGCCGACGAAAATACCGTCCACGCCTTCGGTTGCGGCAATCGCATCCACGTTATCAACACCCTGCTGACTTTCGATCTGCACGATGATGGTGATGTTTTTGTTCGACTGTGCGAAGTAGTCCGGCACGGTGCCAAACATATTGGCGCGGTGAGAAACCGATACGCCGCGAATACCTTCCGGCGGATAGCGGGTAGATGCCACGGCGTTCACCGCATCTTCTTCGGTCTCAACAAACGGAATCAGGAAGTTATAGAAACCAATATCCAGCAGACGCTTGATGATCACCGGCTCGTTGGTCGGCACACGTACAACCGGCGCGCTGGAACTGCCTTTCAGCGCCATCAGTTGTGGGATAAACGTCGAGATATCGTTTGGCGCATGTTCACCGTCCAGCACCAGCCAGTCAAAACCGGCCAGGCCTAATACTTCGGTACTGATCGGGCTTGCCAGCGCGGACCAGCAGCCAATCTGAACCTGATGCGCCGCAAGTGCCGCTTTAAATTTGTTTGGGAAAATCGTGTTATTCATCGCCTATACCTTTGTTTATTTCTGCAATTCCATACGTTTAATGTCACCGACAATAAACAGGTAGCAAACCATCGCCATCAGCGCCGAGCACCCTACAAATACCAGCGCAGCATTAAATGAGTGCAGCTCGCTCACCAGGTAACCAATCACCAGCGGGGTTACGATAGAAGCCACGTTACCAAATACGTTAAATACGCCACCGCACAGACCCACAATCTCTTTCGGGGCGGTATCGGAAATCACCGGCCAACCCAGCGCGCCAAAACCTTTACCGAAGAACGCCAGCGCCATCAGCGCCACTACGAAGGTGGTATTATCCGTGTAATTGCACAGGATAATGGTTGAGGCGAGCAGCATTCCGAGCACGATCGGCAGCTTACGCGCCAGGGTGATGCTGGCGCCGCGTTTAATCAGATAATCTGAGAACACGCCGCCCAGTACACCACCGGCAAATCCACACAGTGCCGGAATAGACGCGACCAGGCCGACTTTCAGGATCGACATACCTTTTTCCTGCACCAGGTAGATAGGGAACCAGGTCAGGAAGAACCAGGTGATGGTGTTGATAAAATACTGTCCAAAGAACACCCCCAGCATCATGCGGTTTGTCAGCAGTTGCTTGATGTAATGCAGTTTCGGACCGCTCGCCGCAGCACCACCCGGCTTCTTGTGGTCCATATCCACTACCGCGCCGTTATCCGAGATAAACTTCAGCTCTTCCTGCGACATCCGTGGGTGATCGGTAGGGTTATGGATCAGTTTTACCCACAGTCCGGTCAGCACAAAGCCAATCACGCCCATCACGGTAAAGACGTGTTCCCAGCCCCAGGCGAAGGTCAGCCAGCCCAGCAACGGTGAAAACAGCGCCAGTGAGAAATACTGCGCGGAGTTAAAAATCGCAGAGGCCGTGCCACGCTCTTTGGTCGGGAACCAGGCCGCAACAATACGGGCGTTAGCCGGGAAGGAAGGCGCTTCCGAGAAGCCCAGCATAAACCGCATGATAAACATGGAGATCCCCGCCCAGGCCAGCGGGAACATATCGACAAAACCCTGCAGGAAGGTAAACAGCGACCAGAAGAAAAGACTGTAGGTATAGACTTTCTTCGAACCAAACTTGTCGAGCAGCCAGCCGCCGGGAATTTGCATCAGCAAATAGGCCCAGCCGAAGGCGGAGAAAATGTAACCCATTGATATGGCGCTGAGCTGCAACTCTTTGGCCACTTCAGTACCGGCAATAGACAACGTCGCGCGGTCTGCATAGTTTACGGCAGTGACAATAAATATTATCAGCAGTATTAAATATCGGGTGTGCGTACCTTTCCTTTTCTCTACAACCGTATCCAGTATCATTCTATTTACCTCAGGTACAAAAAGATTTTTATTATTATTTTGAAGGATGTTTACGCTGATAAATTACCGTAAGATAAAATACGCTTTTATTTATCAGTCGCTATTAAACCGTGATTCAGTATAATCAGCGCAGCGTCGTTAATCATTGTGCAAACGCTCATTAAAAGCATAATATTAAAATATTATTTTATGCATATGCACATAACCATGGGCGCTGATGCACACATTTACGTATTGATACCCTTGGTGGCGCGGCGTTTCTAAGTTTAAGTGATCTCGCTCACATTCTTAAATTAAAACTCCTGACATTCTTATTCCACGACACTGAGTCTTTATTACTTATAATTAGATTCGATATATATCTATTATCACCACCTGGCTGGAGAATACTGGACAATGGCCGACATCGAAATTAGACAAGAATCGCCCACGGCGTTTTATATTAAAGTACACGACACTGATAATGTGGCGATTATTGTCAATGACAATGGTCTGAAAGCCGGGACACGTTTCCCGGACGGACTGGCGCTGATTGAACATATTCCCCAGGGTCATAAAGTGGCACTAACGGATATTGCTGTTCACGGCGAAATCGTGCGCTATGGTGAAGTGATCGGTTACGCCGTTCGCGACATCGCACGCGGTAGCTGGATTGATGAGTCAATGGTTGAGCTGCCCAAAGCCCCGCCGCTGGAGACGCTGCCGCTGGCAACCAAAGTGCCGGAGCCGCTTCCTCCTCTTGAAGGCTACACCTTCGAAGGCTACCGTAATGCCGACGGCAGCGTGGGCACCAAGAACCTGCTCGGCATCTCCACCAGCGTACACTGCGTGGCGGGCGTGGTGGATTATGTGGTGAAAATCATTGAGCGCGATCTGCTGCCCAAATACCCGAACGTTGACGGCGTGGTGGGGCTGAACCATCTGTACGGTTGCGGTGTAGCCATCAATGCACCGGCCGCTATCGTGCCAATTCGTACCATCCATAACATTGCCCTGAACCCCAACTTCGGTGGCGAAGTGATGGTTATCGGACTCGGCTGCGAAAAACTCCAGCCGGAACGCCTGTTAGAAGGCACGCACGATGTGAAAAGCATCCCGGTAGACAGCGCCAGCATTGTCAGCCTGCAGGATGAAAAACACGTGGGCTTTAAATCGATGGTGGAAGACATTTTGCAGGTTGCCGAGCGCCATCTGGTAAAACTCAACCAGCGTCAGCGAGAAACCTGCCCGGCCTCTGAACTGGTGGTCGGCATGCAGTGCGGCGGCAGCGATGCGTTTTCTGGCGTCACCGCTAACCCGGCAGTGGGCTACGCGTCCGATCTGTTGGTGCGCTGCGGTGCCACCGTGATGTTTTCGGAAGTGACTGAAGTGCGTGACGCCATCCACCTGTTAACGCCGCGCGCCATCAATGAAGAAGTGGGCAAGCGCCTGCTCGAAGAGATGGCCTGGTACGATAACTACCTGGATTTGGGACAAACCGACCGCAGCGCTAACCCCTCTCCGGGCAACAAGAAAGGCGGTCTGGCTAACGTGGTCGAAAAAGCGCTGGGCTCGATTGCCAAATCGGGTAAGAGCGCCATTGTGGAAGTGTTATCGCCGGGCCAGCGTCCGACCAAACGCGGCCTGATTTACGCGGCAACGCCTGCCAGCGACTTTGTATGCGGCACGCAGCAGGTCGCGTCCGGGATCACCGTGCAGGTGTTCACCACCGGTCGCGGTACACCGTACGGTCTGATGGCAGTTCCAGTGATTAAAATGGCAACACGCACCGAACTGGCCAACCGTTGGTTTGATCTGATGGATATCAATGCCGGAACCATCGCTACCGGTGAGGAAACCATTGAAGATGTCGGTCTGAAGCTGTTCGAGTTCATTCTCGACGTGGCGAGCGGACGTAAGAAAACCTTCTCGGATCAGTGGGGACTGCACAACCAGCTGGCGGTGTTTAACCCGGCACCGGTGACCTGATTTTCTCTGGCTGAGCATTTTTCCGGCCTATAAGCGCCCTGTCCCGTAGGCCGGATAAGGCGCTTTAGCGCTGCTATCCGGCATTTCAACGATTAGCAGCCCTGTGTCTGTAACTGAATAGGCATCACTACTGCTGAATTTGTCCCTGCCATCACTGAACAATGATCACTTCGACGCCGCTACGGTGTAATTCTTGTAGACATTCCGCTGGAATACCTTCATCCACAATGATGGTATGAATACGTTGTGTATCAATGATTTTATGCAGGCTGGAGCGATTGAATTTGCTGGAATCAGTCACCACGATAATCCGCTCAGCCACTTCGCACATCCGACGGTTAAGCCGGGCTTCGTCTTCATTGTGCGTACTCACACCGCGTTCTAAATCAATAGCATCAACACCAAGAAACAGCATGTCGAAGTGGTAATTTTGCAGAGACTGCTCGGCCTGATCGCCATAAAAAGACAGCGACTGACGACGCAGATGTCCACCGGTCATCAGCAGCTCGACACCTTCAGCTTCCAACAAGGCACTGGCGACATTCATCCCATTGGTCATCGCAATCACATCGGTATGCTGGCGCATCAGACGGGCAATTTCATAGGTCGTAGTGCCGGAATCCAGGATCACGCGATGCCCTGGTTTGATCATTTCAGCGGCAGCCTTGGCGATACTGCGTTTAACCGCCGTA
This sequence comes from Citrobacter sp. KH_055_1, assembly GCF_057838705.1. NCBI lineage: Bacteria > Pseudomonadati > Pseudomonadota > Gammaproteobacteria > Enterobacterales > Enterobacteriaceae > Citrobacter > Citrobacter sp. KH_055_1. Next base: position 553,731 of record NZ_CM174473.1, on the reverse strand, counting down.
TTCAGCGAGCTCTTATCTTCAACAGAAGGCTCCACGCCCGGCGTATTGCTGTCACAGATCAGCGCCCCACCATAGGCACGAACGGCAATACCCTGCTTTTCCAGAAACGCCAGATCGTTGCGGATCGTCACCGTAGAGACGCCAAATAAAACAGAAAGATCGTTCACCTGCACGCTTCCTTGCTGTCGCAACCGCTGGATAATCTGCTCGCGCCGCTCGCTGGTACCTGTTACCCGCTTACTTGCAGAATCGGTATTGCTCATAAGAGATCCTTTAGTTAATTCTTTCGTTTCATTTCGTTTTGCCTATTAACGCCTTTCTTTTACCGGATTGCAAGCACTACAACCGGCTCAGATAGCGATAGAATCGCCGCTGAAACCTTTCATTATGTTTCTTTTGTGAAACAGATCGGAAAACAATAATCTTTCGTTTTATTTTTATGGCAACTTGGATCAGTATCAAATGAAACAAAACGAAAGATTGATGTCGCAGTAATCTGACCTGGAGAGGAAAGTGAAACATCTAACTAAAATGGTGGAGCAGCATAAACGGGGGAAAGCAAACGGGATTTATGCCGTTTGTTCCGCGCATCCATTGGTACTGGAATCAGCAATACGCTACGCCCATGCAAACCATACACCGTTGCTGATAGAAGCAACGTCCAATCAGGTTGACCAGTTTGGCGGCTATACCGGTATGACGCCAGCCGATTTTCGCAGTTTTGTCTGTCGCCTGGCAGAATCTTTTGACTTTCCTCAGGAAATGCTAATTCTGGGTGGGGACCATCTCGGACCAAACCGTTGGCAAAACCTACCCGCAGAGCAGGCAATGGCCAATGCTGACGACCTCATTAAAAGCTACGTGGCTGCAGGATTTAAAAAAATCCACCTGGATTGCAGCATGTCCTGCCAGGGCGATCCTGTTCCATTAACGGATGCCATCGTCGCTGAACGCGCGGCACGCCTGGCGAAGGTTGCCGAAGAAACCTGTAAGGCACATTTTGGCGAGTCCGATCTGGTTTACGTGATCGGCACGGAGGTTCCGGTTCCCGGCGGTGCCCACGAAACGTTAACGGAGCTGGAAGTTACTACACCTGACGCGGCACGTGCCACGCTGGAAGCTCATCATCATGCGTTTGAAAAACAGGGTCTGGACGCCATCTGGCCACGCATTATCGCGCTGGTGGTGCAACCCGGCGTTGAATTTGACCACACACATATTATTGATTATCAGCCGCAAAAAGCCGTTGCTTTAAGCAAGATGGTAGAAGCCTACGACACATTGGTCTTTGAAGCGCATTCCACCGATTATCAAACACCACAGTCACTGCGCCAGTTGGTCAAAGATCACTTTGCGATCCTGAAAGTTGGCCCAGCCCTGACCTTCGCCCTGCGTGAAGCGTTGTTCTCACTGGCCGCTATTGAAGAAGAATTACTGCCAGCAAAGGCCTGCTCAGGTCTACGCCATGTTCTGGAAAGCGTGATGCTCGATCGCCCGGAATATTGGCAGAGCCATTACCACGGAGATGGCAACGCACGTCGACTGGCACGAGGTTACAGTTACTCCGATCGGGTTCGTTACTATTGGCCAGACAGCCAGATTGATGACGCCTTCGACCGACTGGTACGCAACCTGGCAGACGAGCCAATTCCGCTGCCGCTCATCAGCCAATATTTACCGTTGCAGTACGTAAAAGTGCGCGAGGGAGATCTCAACGCCACACCACGAGAACTCATCATTAACCATATTCAGGACATACTGCAGCAATACCACCGTGCCTGCCAGGGCGCATCATCCCATAACGCATAAAAAGAAAGAGAAAAACACTATGCCAAACATTGTATTAAGTCGCATTGATGAACGTTTAATTCACGGTCAGGTCGGTGTGCAGTGGGTCGGATTTGCGGGGGCAAATCTGGTTCTGGTTGCCAATGATGAGGTCGCTGAAGATCAGGTTCAGCAAAACCTGATGGAAATGGTGCTCGCGGAAGGGATTGCCGTGCGCTTCTGGTCACTGCAAAAAGTGATCGACAATATCCACCGTGCTGCCGATCGTCAGAAAATTCTGCTGGTCTGCAGAACCCCCGCAGACTTCTTACGGCTGGTTGAAGGCGGCGTTCCGGTTAACCGCATCAACGTTGGCAATATGCACTACGCCAACGGCAAGCAGCAAATCGCCAAAACCGTTTCTGTAGACGCTACAGATATTACGGCATTTAACGGGCTGAAAGCCGCCGACGTGGAATGCTTCGTTCAGGGCGTACCAACCGAACCCGCCCAGGACCTCTTCAAACTTCTCTGAGGAATTCACAATGGAAATTAGTCTGTTGCAGGCTTTTGCGTTGGGTATTCTCGCCTTTATCGCAGGCCTGGATATGTTCAACGGGTTAACGCATATGCACCGCCCGGTGGTTCTTGGACCGCTGGTCGGGCTGATACTGGGCGATCTGCATACCGGTATTTTAACCGGTGGTACGCTGGAACTGGTGTGGATGGGCCTGGCCCCACTGGCGGGTGCTCAGCCACCAAACGTCATCATCGGGACCATTGTCGGAACAACATTTGCTATTACGACCGGCGTAAAACCAGAGGTTGCCGTTGGTGTGGCTGTGCCATTCGCCGTAGCGGTTCAAATGGGGATTACCTTCCTGTTCTCCGTGATGTCGGGTGTTATGGCTCGCTGCGATCGGATGGCAGCGAATGCCGATACAGCCGGAATTGAGCGGGTGAACTATCTGGCATTACTGGCATTGGGGACGTTCTACTTCTTATGCGCCTTCCTGCCGATTTACTTTGGCGCGGAACATGCCAAAACCGCCATTGATGTGCTACCCACACGCCTGATTGACGGCCTCGGCGTCGCCGGCGGCATCATGCCAGCAATCGGTTTTGCCGTACTGCTGAAAATCATGATGAAGAACGTCTATATCCCCTATTTTATTCTGGGTTTTGTTGCCGCTGCCTGGCTCAAGCTCCCGGTACTGGCTATCGCCGCCGCCGCACTGGCAATGGCGCTGATCGATTTTCTGCGTAAATCACCTGAACCTACAGCCCCGGTAGCACAAAAAGAGGAATTCGAAGATGGAATCTAACCAAACGGCTCTGCCGAACGTTTCCGATACCGAAGATACGCTGCTTACCGGCACCAATGAAAACATCTATGAAGATCAGAACATTGGGGCGGAGCTGACAAAAAAAGACATCAACCGCGTAGCCTGGCGTTCCATGCTGCTACAGGCATCTTTTAACTACGAACGTATGCAGGCATCAGGATGGCTGTACGGTCTGTTGCCCGCACTGAAAAAGATTCACACCAATAAACGCGATCTTGCGCGTTCAATGAAAGGCCATATGGGGTTCTTTAATACCCATCCGTTTCTGGTGACGTTTGTTATTGGCATCATCCTCGCGATGGAACGCTCCAAGCAGGACGTGAACAGTATTCAAAGTACCAAGATTGCCGTAGGCGCACCGCTCGGGGGCATCGGGGATGCGATGTTCTGGTTAACGCTGCTGCCCATTTGCGGAGGGATCGGAGCCAGCCTGGCGCTACAGGGGTCTATTCTTGGCGCAGTCGTGTTTATTGTTATGTTCAACGTTGTCCATCTTGGTTTGCGTTTTGGCCTGGCACACTACGCGTATCGGATGGGCGTCGCGGCCATCCCACTGATTAAGGCCAATACCAAGAAGGTTGGGCATGCGGCATCCATCGTTGGGATGACGGTGATTGGCGCCCTGGTTGCAACTTACGTTCGCCTTAACACCACGTTGGAAATTACCGCAGGTGATGCGGTGGTAAAACTGCAGACGGATGTTATTGACAAACTGATGCCGGCTTTCCTGCCACTGGTCTACACATTAACCATGTTCTGGTTGGTTCGTCGTGGCTGGAGTCCTCTGCGTCTTATCGCCATTACTGTGGTGCTCGGCGTAGTCGGCAAATTCTGTCATTTCCTGTAAATACAAGGGGCTGTAGATGTTAGGTATTATTTTGACGGGTCATGGCGGGTTTGCCAGCGGAATGGAAAAGGCGATGAAACAGATTCTGGGGGAACAGTCTCAGTTTATCGCCATCGACTTTCCAGAAACCTCAACCACCGCCTTGCTCACTTCGCAACTTGAACAAGCGGTGAGTGAACTGGACGCTAAGGAAAATATCATTTTTCTGACTGACCTGCTGGGTGGCACTCCGTTTCGTGTCGCGTCTACCCTGGCGATGCAAAAACAAGGAAGTGAAGTGATCACCGGTACCAATCTGCAGCTTCTGCTGGAGATGGTGCTGGAGCGTGAAGGCTTGAGCAGCGAAGAATTTCGTCTACAAGCACTGGAGTGCGGGCATCGCGGCCTGACCAGCCTGGTCGATGAGCTGGGACGGTGTCGCGAGGAACACCCCGTTGAGGAAGGGATATGACACAACTGCTGCGCGCCAGACGTCTGCTGACTGAACAGGGCTGGTTGGACGATCATCAATTACGTATAGAAGAAGGCACTATCACGACGATTGAGCCTATCCCCTCTGGCGTGATGGGGCGTGATGCCGACCTGCTGTGCCCTGCTTACATCGACACCCATGTCCACGGAGGGGGTGGCGTCGATGTTATGGATGAAGCGGCAGACTCACTCGACAAGCTGGCGATGCACAAAGCACGTGAAGGGGTAGCCAGCTGGCTGCCCACTACCGTCACCGCCCCATTGCAGGATATTCACGGGGCACTGCAACGAATTGCCCATCGCTATCATTCAGGTGGCCCCGGTGCGCAAGTGCTGGGCAGCTATCTGGAGGGACCGTATTTCACGCCACAGAATAAAGGCGCGCACCCGCCTGAGTTATTTCGGGAGCTGGAACTTAACGAGCTGGATGAGCTGATTGCAATTTCCCGGCAAACTTTGCGCGTGGTGGCGCTGGCACCAGAGAAACCAGGCTCATTGCAGGCTATTCGGCACCTCAGGCAACAGGATGTCAGGGTGATGCTGGGTCATAGTGCTGCAACCTGGGAACAAACCCGAGCCGCCTTTGACGCCGGTGCAAATGGGTTAGTGCACTGCTACAACGGCATGACAGGGCTGCATCATCGGGAACCCGGTATGGTCGGCGCGGGGTTAACCGATCCGCGCGCATGGCTGGAGCTTATTGCCGACGGACACCACGTCCACCCGGCAGCCATGACGCTGTGCTGCAATTGTGCAAAAGATCGGATAGTGCTAATCACCGATGCAATGCAGGCCGCCGGTATGCCCGATGGGCGCTATACGCTGTGTGGCGAAACGGTAGACATGCGCGGCGGTATCGTACGGACCGCTTCTGGCGGTCTGGCCGGCAGTACACTGTCCGTTGATGCGGCCGTTCGCAATATGGTCGAATTCACCGGAAGTACGCCAGAAGATGCTATCCATATGGCTTCACTGCATCCTGCTCGCTTGTTAGGTATTGATCACCAGCTAGGATCATTAAAAACGGGCAAGCGTGCCAGCATTATTGCCCTTGATAGCGCTCTGCATTTACAACAAATCTGGATCCAGGGCCGCACGTTCCCACTCTAGACCTTTCACTGTGTATGCTATTGGCCTTCGCTTAAACACCGCAAGGCCTTTCTTTTCCTTTCGAAGTAACAAACGCCATACGCTACGATTCCAAATTTAAATCTTATATATCAATAAGATAATAAAACCATACTCTTGCACGATCACAATTTTCGTTTTATTTCCTTTTATTCATTTGAACTTTCAATTTCTTTTCTATACATTTAATTCAACTGATTACATGTACAAGTGAAACGAAACGAAAGATAGCGACAAGTTTGCCAGCGTCTGATGTGGAATTCACACGACTAAGGACTGAGTTATGCCAGAAACCTACACCCCTGTTCGCGCGATAACGGGCACCTGGACAGAAGAAGAAATTCGCCAGCAGCCCGCCAGTTGGATCCGCTCACTCAGCAATATCGAAAAAATCCGATCCTCCATCGACAGTTTTCTCGCACCCTTGTTGCGTAAAAGCGATCTGCGGATCGTACTGACGGGAGCGGGAACCTCCGCGTTTATCGGTGACATTATTGCCCCATGGCTCGCCAGCCACACCGGAAAGAACATCAGCGCCATCCCGACAACCGATCTGGTCACCAATCCAATGGATTATTTGGCACCAGCGCATCCGCTGCTGTTGGTCTCTTTTGCACGGTCGGGTAACAGCCCGGAAAGTGTTGCAGCAGTTGAGCTGGCGAATCAGTTTGTCCCTGAATGCTATCACCTCTCAATCACCTGTAACGAAGCGGGCAGCCTGTACCAAAACGCGGCCGATAGCGATAACGCGTTTGCACTACTCATGCCTGCAGAAACGCACGATCGCGGTTTCGCGATGACCAGCAGTATCACCACTATGATGGCCAGTTGTCTGGCGGTATTTGTTCCAGAGAAAATCAACAGCCAGACATTCCGCGACGTGGCCGATCGCTGTCAGGCGATCCTGATGTCACTGGGCGATTTTAGCCACGGCGTGTTTGGTAACGAACCGTGGAAACGGATCGTTTACCTCGGCAGCGGTGGATTACAAGGTGCCGCACGTGAATCAGCGTTGAAAGTTTTGGAACTCACGGCGGGTAAACTGGCCGCATTCTATGACTCACCAACCGGTTTTCGCCATGGTCCTAAATCACTGGTCGATAACGAAACACTGGTCGTGGTGTTTGTCTCCAGCCATCCCTATACACGTCAGTACGATCTCGATCTGCTGGCAGAGTTACGTCGTGATCAACAGGCACTGCGCGTTGTGGCCATTGCCGCAGAGACCGATGCCATTATTGAAGCCGGTCCACATATTCTATTGCCACCTTTACGCACTTTTATCGATATGGAGCTCGCTTTCTGCTTCCTGATGTATGCCCAGGTGTTCGCACTGACGCAATCCATCAGTATCGGCAATACACCGGATACGCCTTCTGCCAGCGGTACAGTCAACCGCGTCGTTCAGGGCGTTGTTATTCATTCCTGGAACGGCTAAAAGGATCGCATCATGAGCATTATTTCTACGAAATACCTCCTGCAGGATGCCCAGGCAAAGGGCTATGCCGTACCTGCGTTTAACATCCACAATGCCGAAACGATCCAGGCTATCCTCGAAGTCTGTAATGAAATGCGATCGCCGGTGATCCTCGCCGGAACACCAGGCACCTTTAAGCATATTGCGTTAGAAGAGATCTACGCGCTATGCAACGCCTACTCCGCAACCTATGACATGCCTCTGGCACTGCATCTTGACCATCACGAATCGCTGGACGATATCCGTCGTAAGGTGAACGCTGGAGTGCGTAGCGCGATGATTGACGGCAGCCACTTCCCGTTCGAAGAAAACGTGAAGCTGGTGAAATCCGTTGTGGATTTTTGCCACGCCAAAGATTGCAGCGTTGAAGCTGAATTGGGTCGTCTGGGTGGCGTTGAAGATGACATGAGCGTGGATGCAGAAAGCGCTTTCCTGACAGATCCTCAGGAAGCAAAACGTTTTGTCGAACGTACTGGTGTAGACAGTCTCGCCGTCGCTATCGGCACCGCGCACGGTCTCTATACCAAAACCCCGAAAATTGATTTCCAGCGTCTGGCAGAAATTCGTGAAGTGGTCGATATCCCACTGGTATTGCATGGCGCAAGCGATGTACCTGATGAATATGTCCGCCGCACCATTGAGCTGGGGGTGTGTAAGGTCAACGTCGCCACCGAACTGAAAATCGCCTTTGCCGATGCGGTCAAAGCCTGGTTTGCAGAAAATCCACAGGGTAACGATCCCCGTTACTACATGCGTGTCGGTATGGATGCCATGAAAGAAGTGGTACGCAGTAAAATTAATGTCTGCGGATCGGCAAACAGATTAATGCCTGCCCGCGAATTATCATAACATTCATCTCTTTTTAGTGAATGATTCAAAAGCGCGGTCTGATTAACTTCAGATAGCGCTTGCATCAAATAAATCACAGCGTACAAACCCGCCAGAAACCTCCCTTCTTCGCACCAACGCGTTGCAGTTTGCCTTTCTGCTGCAACGCTTTCAGATAGCGTTCAATGGTTCGGGCTGAGATTTCACACTCATCGGCAAGGCTTTTGGCAGTTCGTGCAGGCTGACGCGACAAAATATGCAGTATGCGTTTTTCTATATCCAGTAAATCAGGCGACATTTCTTCCGACATTTCTTCCGACATGTCTTCCGACAGGGCTGATGATTTTCCCAACCCGTCTTGCAAAGCAGAGATAATATTTTCCAGAATAAATTCTATAAATGGCGTGCAACTACTTTGCCGATCGCACAGCCCTAACACTTGGTAATAACGCTCCTGCTGGAAGTGGATCAGCGTTTCCACCGGTAGCCACGCCAGTTCTGCTCGCCATTCACTCAGAATCAATGTCTGCCACAGCCGTCCCATCCGACCATTACCATCGGCAAAAGGATGAATAAACTCAAACTCATAATGGAAAATAGCCCCGGCTATCAGGGGATGGAGCTCGGTTGTTTTTAACCAGCCCAGTAGCTCATCTATCAAACGCGAAATTTGTGATGCCGGGGGGGCCATATGGATGAGCTTTTTTTCTCTGTAAACACCGACATTCCCGGAGCGCAACCGCCCGGGGTTATCGACCAGTCCCATCATAAGAATCTCATGGGCCCGGAGAAGATCGGATAACTGATGACTCTTCCATTCTGACATTTTTTCATATGCCAGAATCGCATTCCTGACTTCCTGTATATCTTTTGCCGGAGCCAGTATTCGCTTGCCATCCATCAGGGCAGTGACCTGATCTGCACTCAACGAATTATGCTCAATCGCTAAAGAGGCCTGAATAGTACGGATGCGGTTCTCTTTGCGCAAAAGAGGAGATGCCCTGCCAGCCACAACCGCCCAATATCCCATAAGCTCACCAATCTCAATGACCTGATTGAGTATCAATGGGGTGATGGCAAAGGGAGGTTGGTAGCCACTCACGCTTACTCTCCCTGCTGTTCCAGGGCGTACTTATACAGCGCATTCTTTTTCACGCCGTGGATTTCGGCAGCCAGTGCGGCGGCCTTTTTCAGCGGCAGTTCTGCCTGTAACAGCGCCAGCGTCCGCAAGGCATCGGCCGGGAGATCGTCGTCCTGCGCTTTATGGCCCTCAACAATCAGCACCATTTCGCCTTTACGGCGGTTTTCATCTTCTTTTACCCACGCCAGCAATTCGCCGACCGGGGCGCCGTGAATGGTTTCCCAGGTTTTAGTCAGCTCGCGCGCCAGCACCACATAACGCGACTCTCCCCATACGGCGACCATGTCTTCCAGGCTGTCGAGCAGACGGTGGGTGGACTCATAAAAAATCAGTGTACGAGGTTCCGCTTCAATGGCCTTCATTGCATCGCGACGGCCTTTGGATTTGGCGGGCAAAAAGCCTTCGTAGCAAAAACGGTCTGATGGCAGGCCTGCAGCACTTAATGCGGCGATGGCCGCGCAAGGACCCGGTAGCGGCACAACTCGAATACCCGCCTCACGACAGGTACGCACCAGGTGATAGCCAGGATCGTTAATCAGCGGCGTTCCGGCATCGGAAACCAGCGCGATGTTCTGGCCCTCCTTGAGCTTCGCCACCAGCATTTGGGCTTTTTGTTGCTCATTGTGATCGTGTAACGCAAACATACGGGCGCTAATCGCGAAGTGTTGTAATAATAATCCGGTATGACGGGTGTCTTCAGCGGCAATTAAATCAACGGCTTGTAAAACTTCGAGCGCTCGTTGGGTAATATCAGCCAAATTTCCGATAGGAGTAGGTACAATAAAGAGTTGGCCTTGAGAATTATCCGCCGATTCGTGTTGTTTCATTGTGTCGTCCGTATTGCCGATTTAATATTGAGCATTGCGTAAAAAATATCACTGGATACAGTATGGTACCCTCAACATTTTCTCGTATGAAAGCCGCGCGCGCTCTGCCAGTCATTCTGGCAGCATTGATTTTCGCCGGTTGTGGCACCCAGGCGCCAGACCAGAGTGCAGCCCATATGCAGGGCACAGCACAAGCTGATTCCGGCTTTTATCTGCAACAGATGCAGCAAAGCTCAGATGATAGCAAGACCAACTGGCAATTACTCGCCATTCGTGCACTGCTGAAAGAAGGTAAGAGCCAGCAGGCTGTCGATCTGTTCAACCAATTGCCGCAGAACCTGAACGATGCCCAGCGTCGTGAACAATCCCTGCTGGCCGTTGAGATCAAACTTGCGCAGAAAGATGTCGCGGGCGCGCAGGCCCTGCTGGAGAAGCTAAAACCAGCCGATTTCGATCAGAACCAACAGGCGCGTTACTGGCAGGCACAAATTGATGCCAGCCAGGGGCGTCCATCGTTAACGCTGCTGCGTGCGCTAATCGCTCAAGAGCCGCTGTTGGCCGCCAACGATAAGCAGAAAAACATCGATGCGACCTGGCAGACACTCTCGTCAATGACACCAGAGCAGGCGCAGGCGCTGGTCATCAACGCTGATGAAAATGTTCTGCAAGGCTGGCTGGATCTCCAGCGCGTCTGGTTTGATAACCGTAGCGATGCCGACATGATGAAGGCCGGCATTGCCGACTGGCAAAAACGCTATCCGCAAAACCCGGGGGCAAAATTACTGCCCACGCAGTTGGTTAACGTCCAGAGCTATAAGCCAGCGTCCACCAGCAAGATAGCCCTACTACTGCCGCTGAACGGTCAGGCCGCTGTTTTTGGTCGCACTATTCAGCAGGGTTTTGAAGCAGCGAAAAACAATGGCACGCAACCAGTATCAACCCCTGTCGCCGCAGCCCCTGCAGCCGTCACGGACGCCACCACGCCCGTTGCACAACCGCAGTCCGTCGACGGCGTGGCCAGCCCTTCCCAGGCCTCGGTGAGCGATCTGACCAACGATGCGCCAGCACAGCCAGCCACACCGGTTAGCGCGCCGCAAACAGCACCAACTCAGCCAACGACGGCCAGCGCCCCGGCGAATCCTTCCGCAGAGCTGAAAATTTATGACACCTCGTCACAGCCGCTGAATCAGATCCTGGCCCAGGTGCAGCAGGATGGTGCCAGCATTGTTGTCGGCCCTCTGTTGAAGAACAATGTTGAAGAACTGATGAAGAGCAGCACACCGCTGAACGTACTGGCGCTTAATCAGCCTGAAGCCGTGCAGAACCTGGCGAATGTGTGCTACTTCGCGCTGTCACCGGAAGATGAAGCGCGCGATGCCGCACGTCACATCCGCGATCAGGGAAAACAAACCCCGCTGCTGTTAACGCCGCGTAGCGCGTTAGGCGATCGCGTGGCCAACGCCTTTGCACAGGAATGGCAAAAACTTGGCGGCGGCGTGGTGTTGCAACAGAAATTCGGCTCTACAGCAGAACTGAGAATGGGCGTCAACGGTGGTGCAGGGATTGCCCTGACGGGCAGCCCGGTCGTCTCCTCTGCGCCAGCACAGCCTGGCGTCACGATTGGTGGACTCACCATCCCGGCTCCGCCGACCGATGCGCAAATCACCGGTGGCAGCGGTCGTGTTGACGCCGTGTATATTCTGGCCACGCCGGAAGAGATCGCCTTTATTAAGCCGATGATCGCCATGCGTAACGGCAGCCAGAGCGGTGCCACGCTGTATGCCAGCTCCCGTAGCGCGCAGGGTACTGCCGGTCCTGACTTCCGCCTGGAAATGGAAGGCTTGCAGTACAGTGAAATTCCGATGCTGGCCGGCGGCAACGAACCGCTCATGCAGCAGGCGCTTAGTGCCGTGCGCAACGATTACTCGCTGGCACGCATGTACGCCATGGGGGTCGATGCGTGGTCGCTGGCTAACCACTTCACGCAAATGCGTCAGGTGCAGGGCTTTGAAATTAACGGCAACACTGGCGCATTAACCGCCACGCCGGATTGTGTGATTAACAGGAAGTTATCATGGCTCAAATACCAGCAAGGACAGGTCGTCCCCGCCAGTTAACGAGTAAACAGACCGGTGACGCGTGGGAAGCCACCGCGCGTTGCTGGCTGGAGGGCAAAGGACTGCGTTTTATCGCCGCCAACGTGCGCGAACGCGGCGGCGAAATCGACCTGATAATGCGTGAAGGCAAGACCACCGTCTTTGTTGAAGTCCGTTTTCGTCGTTCCGCTCTTTTTGGCGGGGCGGCGGCGAGTGTGACCCGCAGCAAACAACAGAAATTATTACACACCGCCCGCTTGTGGCTTGCGCGCCACAATGGGAGTTTTGATACTGTGGATTGTCGGTTCGATGTGTTAGCCTTCACCGGAAATGATGTTGAGTGGTTAAAGGATGCCTTTAATGACCACTCATAATTGAAGATTTAAGGATTAGCGTGTTAGACAGAATTAAAGTCTGCTTTACAGAAAGCATTCAAACTCAGATTGCTGCGGCTGAAGCGCTCCCGGATGCGATTTCCCGTGCAGCCATGACGCTGGTTCAATCCCTGCTCAATGGCAACAAAATTCTCTGTTGTGGTAATGGGACATCCGCTGCCAACGCACAGCATTTTGCTGCCAGTATGATCAACCGTTTTGAAACAGAACGGCCCAGTTTACCTGCTATTGCACTAAATACTGATAATGTGGTCTTAACTGCGATTGCCAACGATCGCCTGCACGACGAAGTTTATGCAAAACAAGTCCGTGCGCTGGGACATGCAGGTGATGTTCTGTTGGCAATTTCTACGCGTGGCAACAGTCGCGATATCGTTAAAGCCGTTGAAGCTGCCGTCACCCGCGACATGACGATCGTCGCTCTGACCGGTTATGACGGGGGAGAGCTGGCCGGATTATTAGGGCCGCAGGATGTCGAAATCCGCATTCCCTCACACCACAGCGCACGCATTCAGGAAATGCATATGCTGACGGTGAACTGCCTTTGCGATCTTATCGATAACACGCTTTTCCCTCACCAGGATGATTAAGGAGTACACATGAAGGCATTTTCGCCGCTCGCAGTGGTTCTTTCTGCGCTGCTGTTGCAAGGCTGTGTCGCTGCCGCCGTTGTCGGAACGGCAGCTGTCGGAACGAAAGCCGCAACTGACCCTCGCAGCGTCGGCACCCAGGTAGATGATGGAACCCTGGAATTACGCGTCAGTACCGCGTTATCAAAAGATGCCCAGATCAAGAAAGAAGCGCGCATCAACGTCAGCGCCTATCAGGGTAAAGTGCTACTGGTGGGGCAGTCTCCTAACAGCGAGTTGTCTGCGCGTGCAAAACAGATTGCGGTGGGCGTAGAAGGGACGACGGAAGTGTTTAACGAGGTCCGTCAGGGTCAGCCAATCGGTCTGGGTGAAGCCTCCAACGATACCTGGATCACCACCAAAGTGCGCTCCCAGTTGCTCACCAGCGATCAGGTAAAATCATCCAACGTTAAAGTGACCACCGAGAACGGGGAAGTCTTCCTGTTGGGTCTGGTTACCGACCGTGAAGCGAAGGCTGCGGCGGATATCGCCAGCCGGGTCAGCGGCGTGAAACGCGTCACGACCGCGTTTACATTTATTAAGTAATACTGCTACAGATGCCGGATGGCGACGCCCGGGCGTCTTATCCGGCCTACAGGACTTCATCGTTTGTAGGCCGAATAAGCGTCAGCGCCATCCGGCATTTTATTTAGCCCTTTCGCGCAGCTCGGACGAGGTCAGGATCGAAACCCCTTCATGTCCTGGCGCAAGTGCCTCCACCAGCATTGCCCGTGCGACATCACGTGCCTCAATAGATTTCCAGTTCCCCGGTAGCAACTTGAATAATGGCGCAAAGAGCTTTTCATTCGCTCGCTGTTGTTCCCTGTCACCCAGCAACATCGAAGGCCGTACAATCGTCAGCCGGGGCCATTTCTGCGCAATCAGCGCCTCCTCCATCTCACCTTTAACCCGATTGTAGAAAAATGGCGAGTGCGCATTGGCCCCCATCGAACTCACTACCAGCATATGCTGAGCCCCCAGACGACGCCCCGTCAGGGCGGTATCTACCACCAGCGTATAATCAGCGTGGATAAAGGCCTCTTTACTGCCCGCTTCACGTCGGGTGGTTCCCAGACAGCAAAAAACGATGTCGACTGGATCGGTGACCTGTGCCAGCGCATCGGTCAACTGCGGATCGTGAGGGTTAAAGACGCCAACCGTATCGGCGAGCGGGCGGCGCGTTGGAGCCGTAATCGCATGGACCCGGGGCTCGTTCAGTAGCATCCGCAATAAATGTCCGCCCACCAGACCCGTGGCTCCGGTTATTAACACCTGGCTCATCGCTTATCCTTTCCCTTCAATCATTCCTCTAACTATAGATCACGTAGCCAGAGCAGCTTTTTACCAAAGCCCAGCGTGTTGTCAGTGAACTTGATTTCATCAAGACGAATCTCCCACACGGGTGCAGACAGCATTCTGGCGACGGGGAAGCGACGATTATACGCTTTACGCGCGTCGTCGCTCTCCTGCCCCTCCAGACGCCTGATTTCGCCTTTAAACTGGACGCCACGGATCAGCGCGACCGTTTTGGGTTGACCGTTTACCGTCCCGGCAACGGACGCGCATGGGCCGGACATCTGGGCATGGCGAGTTTTATCTTCGGTGAGCACATAGAAGGCAACCTTCTGCGCATCAAACAGATAAAACGCATTGGCGCACCACAGTTCACCGTCATGATGCACACACCAGGTCACGACGTGCTGCTTTGCCAGCCAGCGCGTCACCGCAGTCAGTGTTTCCATTTCTGTTCTCTTTTATACTATAGGCCTGAAAATTATCACGTCGATGGTGACAATGACACCCTGGTATCTGTACCTGATCCGTACCGCAGACAACGCCCTGTACACCGGTATAACCACCGATGTGCAGCGCCGCTATAAGCAACATCAAAGCGGAAAAGGCGCGAAAGCCTTGCGTGGGAAGCGAGAGTTAACTCTGGCATTTGCCGCGCAGGTCGGCGATCGTTCGCTGGCCCTGCGTCTGGAATATCGAGTCAAACAGCTCACAAAGCGTCAGAAAGAACGCCTTGTAGAAGGTGAAGGGCTTGAGGCATTGCTGAATAGCCTACAAGCCCCGGTGCTTAAAAGCGATTGAAGTGGTCGTGGTATTCCACCAGACCAGACACGCCCTCCAGCGCATCTTCTGCCAGGCGATGCACCTGGAACGCGCTTTCGGTTCCCGGCCAGCGGCAGTGTAGATCGTGGTGGGCTGCCAGCTCAAAGCCAAAGCGACTGTACAGTGCCGGATCGCCCAGCGTGACCACCGCGGCGTACCCAAACTCGTTCAGTGAATCCAGTCCCTCATAGACCAGCTGACGTGCCAGGCCCTGCCCACGGTAGTTTTCATCTACCGCTAGCGGAGCCATACCGACCCATTGCAGATCTTCACCTTGCACATCAACAGGACTGAACGCGACGTAGCCGACCACCTGACCTTCGTCGTCGGTGGCAACCAGGCCCAGCGTCAGAAAACCGTCTTCACGCAGGTCGTGCACTAACTTCGCTTCCGCATCGCTTTCAAAGGAACGACGCAGCAGCGCATCAATACCTGGGGCATCAATGGGAATTTCAACTCGAATCAGCATGGTTCACCTACCGAGGTCTGTTTGGTTTCTGGCGAATGTTTCATACCCGCCTCAACAAAGTCCGCCAGTTGCAGCAGCATAACGCGTAATGCTTTCGGCATCTGCTCCAGTTCAATGGCGTCCATCAGATTTTTCACATGTAGCCCTAATTCTGTATCGCCTTCAATCACCAGGCGACGCTGGAAGAAAAGCGTATCCGGATCCTGCTTACGCGCCGCAATCATCAATAAATCGCTGGCGTCTGCGCTAAAACTCACATCAGCGTCTGCGTTCTGACTGACGATAAGTTTGTCGTTCTCAACAGAGGTATACCATCTGAGGCCAATATCACGAACATTTATGCTCAACCAGCGACCGTCGAGAAACTCCAGTTCCCCGTCGGCCAGCGCCTGGCGAAATTGCCAGCTCAGAACCTGTTCCAGTACCTGGCGCTTGAGCGTAAAGGGCGTCAGTTTAACCGGTACACTCATCAGAGAAGGACCAAAATGTACTAAGCGTGAACGCAGTTTATCCAACACGAGCTTTACTCCCTGTTTCTATAGTCCGGCTATTTTGCCATATCAAATAAACGACATAGCGGCATAAATCAACAATTCGATACGAAATTGTTACCTCTTTATTGGTGATACCAATACGACTTTAACTGCCTCAAATCAAAAATTGTCTCAGCAAGGTTAACTAAAATCCCTCTTCGTTAACATTTTTGCGCCCAGGCGGCGTAACTTTCAGGATAAATTATGGAGCTGCTGTGCCCTGCCGGAAATCTCCCGGCGCTTAAGGCGGCCATCGAGAACGGCGCTGATGCTGTGTACATCGGGCTAAAAGATGATACCAACGCCCGTCATTTCGCCGGCCTTAATTTTACCGAGAAAAAATTGCAGGAAGCGGTGAGTTTCGTCCATCAACATCGCCGTAAGCTGCACATCGCGATTAACACCTTTGCCCACCCGGATGGGTACGCTCGCTGGCAGCGTGCCGTGGATATGGCGGCACAACTGGGCGCGGATGCACTGATCCTCGCCGATCTCGCCATGCTTGAGTATGCCGCAGAACGCTACCCGCATATTGAGCGCCATGTCTCTGTTCAGGCATCGGCAACCAATGAAGAAGCGGTAAATTTCTATCACCGTAACTTTGACGTCGCGCGTGTGGTGCTGCCGCGCGTGCTGTCGATTCATCAGGTGAAACAACTCGCGCGCGTAACACCGGTTCCTTTGGAAGTGTTTGCCTTCGGCAGCCTGTGCATTATGGCGGAAGGCCGCTGCTATCTTTCGTCTTATCTGACGGGCGAATCCCCCAATACCGTCGGCGCGTGTTCCCCTGCCCGCTTTGTACGCTGGCAGCAGACCGCGCAGGGGCTGGAATCTCGCCTGAACGAAGTGCTGATTGACCGTTACCAGGATGGTGAAAACGCCGGATATCCCACGCTGTGTAAAGGGCGTTATTTGGTGGATGGCGAGCGCTATCATGCGCTGGAGGAGCCCACCAGCCTCAATACCTTAGAACTGCTACCTGACCTGCTGGCCGCCAATATTGCCTCGGTGAAAATCGAGGGGCGTCAGCGTAGCCCGGCCTATGTCAGCCAGGTGGCGAAAGTGTGGCGTCAGGCGATCGACCGCTGCAAAGCAGATCCGCAAAACTTCGTTCCGCAAAGCGCCTGGATGGAAACGCTCGGCTCTATGTCCGAAGGCACGCAGACCACACTTGGCGCGTATCACCGTAAATGGCAGTGAGAAAAGCAATGAAATATTCCTTAGGACCGGTGCTCTACTACTGGTCGAAAGAGACGCTGGAAGACTTTTATCAGCAGGCAGCCACCAGCCATGCCGACGTTATCTATCTTGGCGAAGCAGTGTGCAGCAAGCGCCGGGCGACCAAAGTGGGTGACTGGATCGACATGGCGAAGTCCCTCGCCGGGAGCGGTAAGCAGGTGGTCCTGTCCACGCTGGCACTGGTGCAGGCGTCATCTGAGTTGGGTGAGTTGAAACGCTATGTAGAAAACGGTGACTTCCTGCTGGAAGCCAGCGATCTCGGCGTGGTCAATATGTGCGCCGAACGTAAGCTGCCGTTCGTGGCCGGGCACGCACTCAACTGCTACAACGCCGTAACGCTGCGTATTCTGCTCAAGCAGGGCATGGTGCGCTGGTGTATGCCGGTTGAGCTGTCACGTGATTGGCTGGTGAACCTGCTTAACCAGTGTGACGAACTGGGTATTCGCGACCAGTTTGAAACCGAAGTACTGAGCTACGGGCATTTGCCGCTGGCCTACTCTGCCCGCTGCTTCACCGCACGCTCCGAAGATAAGCCTAAAGACGAGTGCGAAACCTGCTGCATCAAGTATCCCAACGGGCGTGATGTCCTGTCGCAGGAGAATCAGCAAGTGTTTGTCCTCAACGGTATTCAGACCATGAGCGGCTACGTCTACAACCTCGGTAATGAGCTGGCGTCCATGCAGGGGCTGGTTGATATTGTGCGCCTGTCCCCGTTGGGAACCGAGACATTCGCCATGCTGGATGCCTTCCGTGCCAACGAGAATGGTGGTGCCCCGTTACCGCTTGCCACCCACAGTGACTGCAACGGCTACTGGAAACGACTGGCAGGCCTGGAACTGCAGATGTGATTAATAGCTCACTTTGTTAACAACAATCGCTAGTCTTTAATGCAATATTAAAAGATTAACCGGTAACAAAGTGAGCCGTTATGACTGACAAAACCATTCCGTTCTCGGTGCTCGATCTGGCGCCGATCCCTGAAGGATCCAACGCAAAGCAGGCCTTCTCGCACTCTCGTGATCTCGCCCAACTGGCGGAAAAGCGCGGCTACCATCGCTACTGGCTGGCTGAACATCACAATATGACCGGCATCGCCAGTGCGGCAACCTCGGTGCTCATCGGTTATCTGGCGGCCAATACCACAACCCTGCATCTGGGTTCTGGCGGCGTGATGTTACCCAACCATTCCCCGCTAGTGATTGCCGAACAGTTCGGCACGCTGAATACGCTGTATCCGGGACGTATTGACCTCGGTCTGGGTCGAGCGCCGGGCAGCGATCAACCAACCATGCGCGCGCTGCGCCGCCATATGAGTGGTGATATCGATAACTTTCCCCGCGACGTAACAGAACTGGTGGACTGGTTTGACGCACGTGACCCGAATCCCCACGTGCGTCCGGTTCCCGGCTACGGAGAGCAAATCCCGGTCTGGCTGTTAGGCTCCAGTCTGTATAGCGCACAGCTGGCCGCTCAGCTTGGCCTGCCGTTTGCCTTCGCCTCCCACTTCGCCCCGAATATGCTGCACCAGGCGCTGCATCTTTATCGCACTCAGTTCAAACCCTCCACGCGTCTGGCAACACCGTATGCGATGGTGTGCATCAACATCATCGCTGCCGACAGCAATCGCGACGCTGAGTTTCTCTTCACCTCTATGCAGCAGGCGTTTATGAAACTGCGTCGGGGTGAAACCGGACAACTCCCACCGCCGGTGGAGAATATGCATCAGCTGTGGTCCGCATCCGAGCAATATGGCGTACAGCAGGCATTAAGCATGTCGCTGGTGGGGGACAAAGCGAAAGTGCGTCACGGGCTGGAGTCAATCCTACGTGAAACCCAGGCCGATGAGATTATGGTTAACGGGCAGATTTTTGACCATCAGGCACGCCTGCATTCGTTTGAGTTGGCGATGCAGGTGAAAGAGGAGTTGGTTGGGTAGGTTTGGGTTGCCCGGTGGCGCTACGCTTACCGGGCCTACGGGTTCGAGTAGGCCGGATAAGGCGTAGCCGCCATCCGGCACGCTACTTACTGATACACCGGCAACAAATTAACGCTCGACAGGATATGGATAACCGCGTTGCCGACACCGAACACCAGAATCAGCGCAATCATCGGCTTGCCGCCCCAGACGCGGAATTTCGGGCTACCAAACCGCTTGCGGGATTTACGTGCCAGCAGCGCCGGCACAATGGCCGCCCAAATAGTGGCTGCGAGCCCTGCATAGCCAATGGCGTACAGGAAGCCGTTCGGCCACAGCAGGCCACCGACAATCGGTGGGACAAAGGTCAGTAAAGCGGTTTTCAAACGCCCCATTGCTGAGTCATCAAAACCAAACAGATCCGCCAGATAGTCGAACAGGCCCAGCGTCACGCCAAGGAACGAACTCGCCACGGCAAAGTTGGAGAACACCACCAGCAGCAGGTCCAGACTGCGGCTGTTCAGCACCCCACTCAGCGCCTGTACCAGTACATCAATGTTACCGCCCTGCTTAGCAATGCCAATGAATTCTGGGCGTGGAATATTGCCCATCGTCCCCAGCAACCATACGGTGTATAGCACCAGCGCCAGCAACGTGCCGTACACCAGGCACTTCACGATGGTCTTCGGATCTTTACCGTAATACTTCATCAGACTCGGTACGTTACCGTGATAACCAAAGGATGCCAGACAGAACGGTAGCGTCATCAGCAGATACGGTGTGTACGACGCATTGCTTTCCGCGACGTTAAACAGCGTGGTTGGGGATACATGTCCCATCAGGCTGCCGAAGGTCAGGAAGAAGGTGATCACCTTCGCACCCAGCACGATGGCCGTCATGCGGCTCACCGCTTTGGTACTCAACCACACCACAAACGCCACCAGTAGCGCGAAGCCAAACCCTGCCGCTCGCGCCGGGACGTTCAGCGACATCTCGGCAAAGGTATGGTGCAGAATCGAGCCGCTCGCCGAGATATACGCATAGGTCAGGATATACAGTACGAACGCAATCGAGATGCCGTTGACAACGTTCCAGCCTTTGCCTAGCAGATCTTTGGTGATGGTATCGAAGCTCGAACCAATACGATAATTGAGGTTAGCCTCGAGGATCATCAGCCCGGAATGCAGCATGCAGAACCAGGTAAAGATCAGTGCCGCCATTGACCAGAAGAACCACGCCCCGGACATGACCACGGGCAGAGAAAACATCCCCGCGCCAATAATGGTGCCGCCGATAATCACCACGCCGCCAAGCAGCGATGGTGACGTTTGGGTGGTGGTTAGTGTTGCCATTTAGCCTGATCTCCAGTGTATTTACCCGTCATACTTCAAGCTGTAGATGCCTTGGCTGCACTCCGCCATCCCAGTCACTTACTTGAGCAAGCTCCTGGAATGTCCTCGTTTGCCGCCTTCCTACAACTCGAATTATTTAGGGTTAAAATTAGCTAATACAGTTCAATGCGCTGCACTGTACCAGTACATGAGTACAAAAGAAATAAAAAAAGCCCCGACCGTTAAGATCGGGGCTGTATATTTTACTTTACAGCTATGAAGCCAAGAGGCTTATGCGTCACCGCCGAAACGACGACGACCTGCGGAGTCATCACGACGCGGAGCGGAAGCATCGTCACGACGTGGAGCACGGCTGCCTTCACGACGTTCGCCACTGAAACGACGACCATCACCACGGCCACCTTCACGACGCTCAGTGCTGTTACCACGGTTTTCGCCACGACCACCTTCACGACGTTCGCCGCTGAAACGACCACCGCCGCCGCCACGACGCTCACCACCAGTGTGCGGTACTGCATCGCCAACCAGCTGCATGTTCATCGGCTTGTTCAGGATGCGAGTACGGGTAAAGTGCTGCAGCACGTCGCCCGGCATACCTTTCGGCAGTTCGATGGTGGAGTGCGTACCGAACAGCTTGATGTTACCGATGTAACGGCTGCTGATGTCACCTTCGTTAGCGATCGCGCCAACGATATGACGTACTTCAACACCGTCATCACGACCCACTTCAATGCGGTACAGCTGCATATCGCCAACGTCACGACGTTCACGACGCGGACGGTCTTCACCACCGCGTTCCGGACGGTCACCACGCGGGCCACGATCGTTACGATCATTACGATCGCCACGTGGAGCACGTTCATCACGGTCGCGGAATTCGCGCTTAGGACGCATCGGTGCATCTGGTGGCACGATCAGCGGACGTTCACCCTGTGCCATTTTCAGCAGTGCTGCGGCCAGCGTTTCGATATCCAGCTCTTCTTCCGGCTGCATTTTCGCCAGCAGAGCACGGTACTGATCCAGATCGCTGCTTTCCAGCTGCTGCTGTACTTTCGCGGCGAATTTTTCCAGACGGCGTTTGCCCAGCAGATCTGCGTTCGGCAGTTCAACTTCCGGAATGGTCAGCTTCATGGTGCGTTCGATGTTACGCAGCAGACGACGCTCACGGTTCTCAACGAACAGCAGCGCACGGCCAGCACGACCCGCACGACCGGTACGGCCGATACGGTGAACGTAAGACTCGGAGTCCATCGGGATGTCATAGTTAACAACCAGGCTGATACGCTCAACGTCCAGGCCACGGGCCGCAACGTCGGTTGCAATCAAAATATCCAGACGGCCGTCTTTCAGACGTTCCAGAGTCTGCTCACGCAGGGACTGGTTCATGTCGCCGTTCAGTGCAGCGCTGCTATAGCCGCTACGCTCCAGCGCTTCTGCCACTTCCAGGGTCGCATTTTTGGTACGAACGAAGATAATCGCCGCATCAAAATCTTCTGCTTCCAGGAAACGCACCAGCGCTTCATTTTTACGCATGCCCCAGACAGTCCAGTAGCTCTGGCTGATGTCAGGACGCGTGGTGACGCTGGACTGAATGCGTACTTCCTGCGGCTCTTTCATAAAGCGGCGGGTAATACGGCGAATCGCTTCCGGCATGGTTGCAGAGAACAGAGCGGTCTGATGACCTTCCGGGATCTGCGCCATAATCGTTTCAACGTCTTCGATGAAGCCCATACGCAGCATTTCATCGGCTTCGTCCAGCACTAAACCGCTCAGTTTAGAGAGGTTCAGGGTACCGCGCTTCAGGTGATCCAGCAGACGACCCGGCGTACCGACGACGATCTGCGGGCCCTGACGCAGGGCACGTAACTGCACGTCATAACGCTGGCCGCCGTAAAGGGCTACCACGTTCACGCCGTGCATATGTTTAGAGAAATCCGTCATGGCTTCTGCAACCTGAACCGCCAGTTCGCGGGTCGGTGCCAGCACCAGAATCTGAGGTGCCTTCAGCTCAGGATCAAGATTGTTGAGCAGCGGTAAGGAGAACGCTGCAGTTTTGCCGCTACCGGTCTGGGCCATACCCAGAACATCGCGACCGCCCAGCAGATGCGGAATGCACTCTGCCTGGATTGGAGATGGTTTTTCGTAACCCAGATCGGTAAGGGCTTCAAGGATAGGAGCCTTCAGGCCCAGATCTGCAAAAGTGGTTTCGAATTCAGCCATGTAGTACGTGTGCCTCAAAATTAATGGCGGCCAGTCTACATAACTCATCATGAAATTGATCTGCAATTTTCATTGAAAAGTGTGAACCGGCTCAAAGTAGGTGTATTAACGAACAACAACGCCCTCACCGGTGAAGGTGATGGCAATCAAAAAAGATTACGGGCTGATGTGTACGTCAGCTATTGCTGGTCCGATTCTGCCAGGTCATCTTGGTCCTGGCCCAGGAGCGATAATTCCAACAATGCGTATCGGTGCTCAACAAAGTTATGAACGTTGTTAGCCACCGCCAGTTTGAACAATGCCGTAGCGTTGTCCAAATCCCCCAGACTTAGGTAGTACTTACCTAAATAGAAGTTGGTTTCACTGAGATGCTCAGCGAGCGAGGTGTTATCCGTTGCGTCCGCCTTCAGGCGCTCCATCAGCGTTGCTTCGCTAATGTTGCCCAGGTAGAACTCGACAATGTTCCATCCCCATTGCTCTTTATCCGATTTCTCGAAGCGTTGTATTAACGCTTCTTTAGCCTGCTTCTCATCGAGCTTCTGCTCGGCGAGATACAGCCACAGACTGCGGAATGGATCATTGGGATCGTCTTGATAAAACGCTAGCAGATCATCTTGCGCTAACTTGTCGCGACCGCCGTAATACAATGCGATACCGCGATTTAAGTGCGCGTAGTTGTAAGTTGGATCAAGCTCAAGTACAGAATCAAACGCTTCATAGGCAGCATCAAAATTGCCTGCCTGCGTTAAATATATACCTAAGTAATTGAATACTTCAGGCATATCTGGTCGGATTGCCAACGCTTGTGAAAAATCATTTCGCGCTAGTGCCCTCAGACCGAGACTATCATACAACACTCCGCGCTCATATAAAAGCTGTGCGCGTTCGTCATCGGTTAAAGCCCGACTGGCAAGAATTTGTTCCATACGTGCCAGAATCACTTCCTGCTGTAAAGTCGGTTGCAGTGGTACTGCGAGGACTTCACTCTTACGCCAGGCGGAATTACTGCATCCAGCCAGCGTGAGTGCTGTCGCAACGAAACACCAGCGCAAAAAAGGCTTCATTTCCCACTCCCGAAGACAACGATTGAATGAACGTCCTGTTCCCCGGTTGCTAACAAGGCTTCCTGCCGGGTTAAAGGCCCCCCGCTCACGCGGAGGGCAATGGCAACCTTACTCGCCGAGGCTTGCCGGTGCTTCCGGCGCAGCTGCTGGCTGAGACTGCTCAGTTGCTTCTTTAATGCTCAGACGTACGCGGCCCTGGCGATCAACTTCCAGAACTTTAACCGGTACTTCCTGACCCATCTGCAGGTAATCGGTCACTTTCTCTACGCGCTTGTCAGCGATCTGAGAGATGTGTACCAGACCTTCTTTACCGCCACCGATGGCAACGAATGCGCCAAAGTCAACGATACGGGTCACTTTACCATTGTAGATACGGCCAACTTCGATTTCTGCAGTAATCTCTTCGATACGACGGATAGCATATTTCGCTTTTTCACCGTCGGTCGCCGCGATCTTCACAGTACCATCATCTTCGATTTCGATGGTGGTGCCGGTTTCTTCGGTCAGAGCACGGATAACAGAACCGCCTTTACCGATAACGTCTTTGATTTTGTCCGGGCTGATCTTAATGGTGTGGATACGCGGAGCGAACTGAGAGATGTCGCCGCGCGGCGCATTGATCGCCTGTTCCATCACGCCCAGGATGTGCAGACGCGCACCTTTAGCCTGGTTCAGAGCAACCTGCATGATCTCTTTGGTGATACCTTCGATTTTGATATCCATCTGCAGTGCAGAGATACCATCGCGGGAACCCGCCACTTTAAAGTCCATGTCGCCCAGGTGATCTTCGTCACCCAGAATGTCAGACAGAACCACAAAGTTATCGCCTTCTTTCACCAGACCCATCGCGATACCCGCAACAGCGGCTTTGATCGGCACGCCTGCGTCCATCAGTGCCAGAGAAGCACCGCACACGGAAGCCATGGAAGAAGAACCGTTGGATTCGGTGATTTCAGACACAACACGTACGGTGTACGGGAATTTGTCCAGTTCCGGCATCACTGCCAGCACGCCGCGTTTCGCCAGACGGCCGTGACCAATCTCACGACGCTTCGGAGAACCGACCATACCGGTTTCGCCTACGCAGTACGGAGGGAAGTTGTAGTGGAACAGGAAGTTGTCAGTACGCTCGCCCATCAGTTCGTCGAGGTTCTGCGCATCACGGGTGGTGCCCAGGGTCGCAGTAACCAGCGCCTGAGTTTCGCCACGGGTGAACAGTGCGGAACCGTGAGTACGCGGCAGTACGCCAGTACGCACGTCCAGACCACGGATCATGTCTTTTTCGCGGCCATCGATGCGCGGCTCGCCTGCCAGTACGCGGCTACGAACGACGTTTTTCTCGATAGCGTGCAGGATTTCACCCAGTTCGTTAGCGTCCAGGGTTTCGTCTTCTGCAACCAGTTGAGCGATGGTTTCAGATTTGATCACGTCAACCTGAGCATAACGCTCTTGTTTGTCGGTGATACGGTAAGCATCGCTCAAACGCGTTTCTGCCAGCGCGGCAACGCGTGCATTCAGCGCTTCGTTGACAGCTTCTGGCTGCCAGTCCCAACGCGGCTTGCCAGCGACTTTAACCAGCTCGTTGATTTCTTTGATAACAATCTGCTGCTGTTCGTGACCGAATACGACAGCGCCCAGCATCTGGTCTTCGCTCAGCAGTTCAGCTTCGGATTCAACCATCAGTACGGCAGCTTCAGTACCGGCAACAACCAGGTCCAGCTTGCTTTCTTTCAGTTCGTCTTGAGTCGGGTTCAGTACATACTGGTCATTGATATAACCAACACGAGCAGAACCGATCGGGCCGTTGAACGGCAGCCCAGACAGGGACAGCGCAGCGGATGCGCCGATCATTGCCACGATATCTGGGTTAACCTGCGGGTTAACGGAGACAACGGTCGCAATAACCTGAACTTCGTTGATGAAACCTTCCGGGAACAGCGGACGAACCGGGCGGTCAATCAGACGCGCGATCAGGGTTTCGCCTTCACTCGGACGGCCTTCACGACGGAAGAAGCTACCCGGGATACGGCCAGCAGCGTAGGTACGCTCCTGATAGTTAACGGTCAGCGGGAAGAAATCCTGGCCTGGCTTGGTCTTTTTCTGACCAACAACGGTCACAAATACCGCGGTGTCATCCATGCTAACCATAACAGCAGCAGTAGCCTGACGTGCCATCATGCCGGTTTCCAGCGTTACGGTATGTTGGCCGTACTGGAATTTACGAACGATCGGATTAAGCAAAATAATATCCTTTCTCTTTTTTTAACGGCGTATTTATACACGCCATCGTTAATACCCGACCTTCTGCGCATCCTCGCGACTAATGACAACCCTAACCCACGCGTATTGGGTAAAGCCTCTCATTAGCCGCGCGAACCTCTGCGACGGAAGATCATTCATAGCAACAATACATTAGTTTCCAGCGAATTGCTGCCATCTGCTGGAAAAAAGGGGCCATGAAGGCCCCCTCTTTCTGAAACTCGAAAGACTTAGCGACGCAGACCCAGACGCTCGATCAGCGCAGTGTAACGTGCAACATCTTTACGCTTCAGGTAGTCGAGCAGTTTACGACGCTGAGAAACCATACGCAGCAGACCACGACGGCTGTGGTGATCTTTTTTGTGTTCAGAGAAGTGACCCTGCAGGTGGTTAATCTGTGCAGTTAACAGAGCAACCTGAACATCGGTAGAACCGGTGTCGTTTGCATCACGACCAAACTCAGAAACAATTTTAGCTGTAGCTTCAGTACTTAGAGACATTTTAAAACTCCAAAGTGTTAAGAATGTAAGGACGCCGATCTCTAATTCAGCGATCCCAGTGTATACACTTCATCCTTCAAACTGCCTCTGCGTTGGCTGCGTCCGCTCACCTCAGTCACTTACTTCAGTAAGCTCCTGAGGATTCTCAGACTTGCCGCCTTGATGCAGCTCGAATGATTTTGTGTACACGCCGCGCGAACTGTTAAATAATTTACGCGACGTTAAGCGGCGGTATTCTACTCGCAGCGCCTTCTTATCGCAAGACAGAGAGCGCTATGCAGGATACTCAACCACCAGTCGACGAGGGGCGACACGACCTTCATCGTCGATCTCCCCCATGCCGATAAATTTGCCATCATCGCCTTCCGTCACGCGAACCAGCCCTTCCTGCGGCACGCCCGACGTACGTACCGGATTACCATTTTTAAAGTAAACCGATGATGTTAAAGGCAGATTAACAATGGGATAGTCCGATGCCGGACTGTCCATTGGCATCAGCAGCGGATCAAGTAATTCTGCCGCCGGAATGTTCTGCTGTTCAGCCTGTTCAACTAGGCTGTGCAAATGTTCCAGCGTGACCATACGGTCTACCGGATACTTGCTGACCGTCAGACGACGCAGATACGTCACGTGCGCGCCGCATCCGAGCTTCTCGCCCAGATCGTCAACAATCGTGCGAATGTACGTGCCTTTGGAGCAATGGACTTCCAGCTCCAGTTCATTACCTTCGTGGCGAATAAACAGCAGTTCGTACACGGTAATCGGTCTGGATTCACGCGGGACCTCAATACCCTGACGCGCGTACTCGTACAGCTTTTTACCCTGATACTTCAGCGCTGAGTACATCGACGGGATCTGTTGGATGTCACCGCGAAACGTCTCCAGCGCGCTGGCAAGCTGTTCCGGGGTAAACGTCACCGGACGCTCCTGCACAATTTGCCCATCGGCATCAGAGGTATCAGTACGCTGTCCCAGGCGGGCCACCACGCGATAGCGTTTGTCAGAGTCCAGCAGGTACTGCGAAAACTTGGTCGCCTCTCCCAGGCAGATAGGCAGCATGCCTGTCGCCAGCGGATCCAGCGCACCGGTATGACCGGCACGGTTAGCATTGTAGAGGCGTTTTACTTTTTGCAGCACGTCATTGCTGGACATGCCTTGCGGCTTATCCAGCAACAGGACGCCATGAATGTCGCGACCACGACGACGAGGACGACTCATTAGTCCTCCTTGCTGTCGTCCGCAGGATTCACACGACGTTCATCGTCATGCTTCACCACGCTGGTCACCAGGTTAGACATGCGCATCCCTTCGACCAACGAGTTGTCGTAGAAGAAAGTCAGTTCCGGCACGATACGCAGGCGCATGGCTTTACCCAGCAGAGAGCGGATGAAGCCAGAGGCTTCCTGCAAGGCTTTAATACCGTTCTTCACGGCAGCTTCGTCCTGGTCATTCAGGAACGTCACGAACACTTTGGCATACGCCAGGTCACGAGACATCTCAACGCCGGACACGGTAGTCATCACGCCGACGCGCGGATCTTTGATTTCGCGTTGCAGGATGAGTGCGATCTCTTTTTGCATCTCCTGGGCCACGCGCTGCGGGCGACCAAATTCTTTCGCCATAATAAATTCTCCAGAATAAAGACAAAAAAGGGGCCATAAGCCCCTTTTTAAATTTCATTGCCGGGTGGCGCTTCGCTTACCCGGCCTACCTCAAATAAGCTTCTATGCCTTGAACTACCAACACAGCGGCAGCCCAAAAGACGACGAAAATTATGCGATGGTACGTTTGATCTCGATGATTTCGAACACTTCGATCATATCGCCAACGCGAACGTCGTTGTAGTTCTTAACGCCGATACCACATTCCATGCCGTTACGGACTTCGTTAACGTCATCTTTGAAGCGGCGCAGGGATTCCAGCTCGCCTTCATAGATAACCACGTTGTCACGCAGAACGCGGATTGGGTTGTGACGTTTAATCGTACCTTCGGTAACCATACAACCTGCGATGGCGCCAAATTTCGGTGATTTGAACACGTCACGTACTTCAGCCAGACCGATGATCTGCTGTTTCAGTTCCGGAGACAGCATGCCGCTCATCGCAGCTTTCACTTCGTCGATCAGGTGATAGATGACGGAGTAGTAACGCAGATCCAGGCTTTCAGATTCAATCACTTTACGTGCAGAGGCATCAGCACGAACGTTGAAGCCAACCAGAATCGCGTTGGATGCCGCAGCCAGCGTGGCGTCGGTTTCGGTGATACCACCTACGCCGGAACCGATGATCTTCACTTTCACTTCGTCGGTAGACAGTTTCAGCAAGGAGTCGGAGATCGCTTCGACAGAACCCTGAACGTCAGCTTTCAGGACAACGTTCACTTCGTGAACTTCGCCTTCGGTCATGTTGGCGAACATGTTCTCGAGTTTAGATTTCTGCTGGCGAGCCAGTTTAACTTCACGGAATTTGCCCTGACGATACAGTGCAACTTCACGCGCTTTTTTCTCGTCACGTACGACGGTAACTTCGTCACCCGCAGCCGGAACGCCGGACAGACCCAGGATTTCAACTGGAATAGACGGACCTGCTTCCAGGACTTCCTGACCCAGTTCGTTACGCATTGCACGAACGCGGCCATACTCGAAGCCACACAGTACGATATCGCCCTTATTCAGGGTACCTTCACGAACCAGGACGGTAGCAACTGGGCCACGACCTTTGTCCAGGAAGGATTCGATTACCGCACCGCTTGCCATACCTTTACGAATCGCTTTCAGCTCCAGAACTTCAGCCTGCAGCAGGATAGCGTTCAACAGGTCATCAATACCGGTACCTGCTTTCGCAGAAACAGGGATGAACTGAGATTCGCCGCCCCACTCTTCCGGCATAACGCCGTACTGAGACAGTTCGTTCTTAACGCGATCCATATCGGCTTCTGGCTTATCGATTTTGTTGACTGCAACAACCATCGGCACCTGCGCTGCTTTCGCATGCTGGATAGCTTCAATGGTCTGAGGCATCACGCCATCATCTGCTGCAACAACCAGAACAACGATATCTGTTGCCTGTGCACCACGAGCACGCATAGAGGTAAACGCGGCGTGCCCCGGGGTATCCAGGAAGGTGATCATACCGTTGTCAGTTTCAACGTGGTATGCACCAATGTGCTGGGTAATGCCGCCCGCTTCGCCAGAGGCGACTTTCGTTGAACGAATGTAGTCCAGCAGAGAGGTTTTACCGTGGTCAACGTGACCCATGATAGTCACAACCGGTGCACGCGGTTCAGCCGCTGCGCCAGTGTCACGGTCGCTCATTACCGCTTCTTCCAGCTCGTTTTCACGACGCAGGATAACTTTGTGGCCCATCTCTTCAGCAACCAACTGTGCGGTTTCCTGATCGATGACCTGGTTGATGGTGGCCATCGCACCCAGCTTCATCATCGCTTTGATGACCTGAGAACCTTTAACCGCCATCTTGTTCGCTAAGTCGCCAACGGTGATGGTTTCGCCAATCACTACGTCACGGTTAACGGCCTGAGCTGGCTTCTGGAAGCCTTGCTGCAGGGAAGAACCTTTACGCTTGCCGCCTTTACCACCGCGACCAGCAGCACGTGCTTCTTCGCGATCGGCTTTAGATTCAGCGTGCTTATTGCCTTTCTTCTGAGGACGAGCAGCTTTCGTCGCAGTACGCGTACGGCCACGGCCGCCTTCTACTTCGCGATCGTTTTCGTCTTCTGCCTGGCGAGCATGCTGAGAAGTGGTGACGTGATAATCGGTCTTATCCTCTTCACCTTTTGCTTTCTCTTGCTCTGCCCAAACACCGGCATTTTCTTCCGCCATACGACGGGCTTCTTCAGCCACACGGCGAGCTTCTTCTTCAAGCTTGCGACGCGCTTCTTCTTCCGCTTTACGCTTCAGTTCTGCGGCTTCATTTTCACGGCGGGCTTTTTCGGCCTGGGCGGTTTTAGTCATATCGTCGGTCTGTTGATTGCTCACTTTGTCTTTTTCCGCAGCTTCACGTTTCGCTTTATCAGCGGCTTCACGTTTAGCTTGTTCTGCGGCCTCACGTTCGGCTTTTTGTTGCGCCTCGCGTTTAGCAGTTTCTTCTGCCTCACGACGGGCTTGCTCTTCCGCTTCACGCTGCGCCTGCTCTTCCGCGGCAAGGCGTTCTGCCTCTTGCGGATCGCGTTTCACAAAGGTGCGTGTCTTGCGGACTTCGATTTGTACCGATTTACTTTTTCCACCGGTACCAGGAATATTGAGAGTACTGCGCGTTTTACGCTGCAATGTCAACTTATCTGGTGCAGAGCCGTTCTCACGGTTCAGGTGCGCCAGTAAGGTTTGTTTCTCTTGTGCGGACACAGAGTCGTCAGCAGACTTCGGGATACCTGCATCAGCAAATTGCTGTACCAGGCGATCCACGGAGGTCTGTATCTCTGCAGCCAGCGTTTTTACGGTTACATCTGTCATACTGTTCCTTCCTGCTACAGTTTATTACGCTTCGTCGCCGAACCAGCAAATATTACGGGCAGCCATAATCAGCTCACCGGCTTTTTCGTCGGTCAACCCTTCGATATCAGCCAGATCATCAATGCCCTGTTCAGCGAGATCTTCCAGCGTACAAACACCACGGGCA
Source organism: Citrobacter sp. KH_055_1 (assembly GCF_057838705.1). Taxonomy (NCBI): domain Bacteria; kingdom Pseudomonadati; phylum Pseudomonadota; class Gammaproteobacteria; order Enterobacterales; family Enterobacteriaceae; genus Citrobacter; species Citrobacter sp. KH_055_1. The sequence continues at coordinate 522,478 of NZ_CM174473.1, read as the reverse complement.
GCCAGTTTGAAGGCCATATCACGATCTAATCCTTCCAGATTCAGCAGATCGTCAGCCGGTTTGTTATCACCGAGGCTTTCTTCCTGGGCCAGTGCCAGAGTGGTCAGTGCGTTTTTAGCACGCTCGCGCAGCGCTTCAACGGTTGCTTCATCCAGGCCGTCGATTGCCAGAAGCTCTTTCATTGGCACGTAGGCCAACTCTTCCAGCGTAGCAAAACCTTCTTCTACCAGAACCGTCGCGAAATCTTCATCGATATCGAGATATTTGGTGAAGGTATCAATAGCAGCATGCGCTTCAGCCTGATGCTTAGCCTGCAGGTCATCAACGGTCATTACGTTGAGTTCCCAACCGCTCAATTGTGAAGCCAGGCGGACGTTCTGACCATTACGTCCAATCGCCTGAGCCAGGTTACCGGCTTCAACCGCGATATCCATGGTGTGTTTATCTTCATCCACCACGATAGACGCGACGTCTGCAGGCGCCATTGCGTTGATCACGAACTGTGCCGGGTTATCATCCCACAGGACGATATCGATACGTTCGCCGCCCAGTTCGGTAGAAACCGCCTGAACGCGTGCACCGCGCATACCTACGCAAGCACCCACCGGATCGATACGCTTATCGTTGGTTTTCACCGCGATTTTCGCACGAGAACCCGGATCGCGAGCCGCCGCTTTAATTTCAATCACTTCTTCGCCAATTTCTGGCACTTCAATGCGGAACAGTTCAATCAGCATTTCCGGTTTGGAACGCGTCACAAACAGTTGCGCGCCGCGTGCTTCCGGGCGAACGGAGTACAGAACACCACGGATACGGTCACCCGGGCGGAAGTTTTCACGCGGCAGCATGTCTTCACGCAGGATCACGGCTTCAGCATTACTGCCGAGGTCCAGCGCAATGTTGTCACGGTTAACTTTCTTCACCACACCGGTGACGATCTCACCTTCGTGCTCGCGGAATTGATCAACAACCATCGCACGTTCAGCTTCACGTACTTTCTGTACGATAACCTGTTTCGCCGTCTGGGTGGTGATACGGTCAAAGGTGACTGATTCAATCTGGTCTTCAACGTATTCACCCACGTTCAGACTCTCGTCTTCGTAACGTGCGGCTTCCAGAGTAATTTCTTTGGTTGGCTGAGTGACTTCTTCCACAATTACCCAACGGCGGAAGGTATCGAAATCACCGCTTTTACGATCGATTTCTACGCGAACGTCGATCTCTTGTTCGTATTTTTTCTTTGTTGCTGTGGCCAGCGCACTTTCTAGCGCTTCAAAAATTTTCTCGCGTGGCAGCGATTTTTCATTGGATACGGCTTCAACAACAGCCAAAATTTCTTTGTTCATCGCGGGCTTTTCACCTCAATCCAGACTGTTAAAAGTGGGGAACCAGGTTCGCCTTCTGGATATTACTCAGCGCGAACACTTCATCTTTACCGTCGACTGTGACAGTGATCATCTCACCATCCACCGCTTTGATAACGCCCTGCCATTTACGGCGATTTTGTACCGCCATACGAAGAACCAGCGTGACTTCTTCACCCAGGAAACGCACGTAGTGTTCAGCCGTGAACATAGGACGGTCGAGACCCGGTGAGGAGACTTCCAGGTTATAAGCAACGGTGATCGGATCTTCAACGTCCATCACGGCGCTAACCTGGTGGCTCACATCAGCACAATCATCAACATTGATGCCATCTTCACTATCAATATAGATGCGCAGTGTGGATGTGCGACCACGAATAAATTCGATGCCGACCAGCTCGTAGCCCAAGGCTTCAACTGGTGCTTTAATCATCTCTGTTAATTTTTGCTCTAATGTGGACAAGCCCACCCCCAAGACATAAAAAAAGGGCCTAAAGCCCAGTTATTCTGTAATCAGATAACAAAAAACCCCGATAAATCGGGGCTTTAGATAACTGAACCCTATAACCGCACCTGCGGTTCGGAGAACCTTCCGAAAGAATTTTTTTTCAAATCCAGCTACGAAGGCCTAAGTCTTCACAGTATATTTGAAAAAGAACTCTAAGGGAAAGTGGTTGCGGGGGCCGGATTTGAACCGACGACCTTCGGGTTATGAGCCCGACGAGCTACCAGGCTGCTCCACCCCGCGCCTGAAACGTGGCAAATTTTACTCGCTTTGGGTAAAAAATGCAAATACTGCTGGGATTTGGTACCGAGGACGGGACGTAAAATCTGCGCACAGTATATTGATTTTCTATCCCTTATGTCAACCTTGTTACTACTATGCAAATGAATGAATGCCAGCCTGCGCAAATTTAGCAAAGTACAACAAAGATAAATCTGCCTTCAACGCCGTTATTTAACGAAATTATCACTAAACTCTTCCTGTCACCGTTAAAAGGTGATTAAATGAAAACTCATTTATTTTGCATAAAAATGCACTTAACATAAAAAACCGACCTCTTCACCAGTCTATCAAGCAGGGTTTTATTTTATGACGACGATTCTCAAGCATCTCCCGGTAGGTCAACGTATTGGTATCGCTTTTTCTGGCGGCCTGGACACCAGTGCTGCACTGCTGTGGATGCGACAAAAAGGGGCTGTCCCATATGCATATACTGCGAATTTGGGACAACCGGATGAGGATGACTATGACGCCATCCCTCGCCGTGCAATGGAATATGGTGCTGAGAACGCTCGCCTGGTTGATTGCCGCAAGCAACTGGTTGCCGAAGGGATCGCAGCGATTCAATGTGGTGCATTCCATAATACCACCGGCGGACTGACCTATTTCAACACCACGCCACTAGGCCGCGCGGTGACCGGCACCATGTTGGTGGCCGCCATGAAAGATGACGGTGTGAATATCTGGGGTGACGGCAGTACCTATAAAGGCAACGATATTGAGCGTTTCTATCGTTACGGTCTGCTGACCAATGCCGAACTGCAGATTTACAAACCATGGCTGGACACTGACTTCATTGACGAACTCGGCGGTCGCCATGAGATGTCTGAATTTATGATCGCCTGCGGTTTCGACTACAAAATGTCTGTCGAAAAAGCGTATTCCACTGACTCCAACATGCTCGGCGCTACGCACGAAGCGAAAGATCTGGAATTCCTTAACTCCAGCCTGAAGATCGTTAACCCAATTATGGGCGTCAAGTTCTGGGATGAAAACGTGAAGATCCCGGCGGAAGAAGTAACCGTACGTTTTGAGCAGGGACATCCAGTTGCGCTGAACGGCAAAACCTTTAGCGACGATGTTGAGATGATGATGGAAGCCAACCGCATTGGCGGCCGTCATGGTCTGGGCATGAGCGATCAAATTGAAAACCGTATTATCGAGGCGAAAAGCCGTGGTATTTACGAAGCCCCGGGGATGGCGCTGCTGCATATCGCTTACGAGCGTCTGCTGACCGGTATTCACAATGAAGATACCATTGAGCAGTATCACGCTCACGGCCGCCAACTGGGTCGTCTGCTGTACCAGGGTCGCTGGTTTGACTCCCAGGCGCTAATGCTGCGTGACGGTCTGCAACGTTGGGTTGCGAGCCAAATCACCGGCGAAGTTACGCTGGAGCTGCGTCGCGGTAACGACTATTCCATTATGAATACCGTCTCCGACAACCTGACCTACAAGCCAGAACGTCTGACCATGGAGAAAGGGGATTCCGTCTTCTCACCGGACGATCGTATCGGTCAGCTGACTATGCGTAACCTGGATATTACCGATACCCGCGAGAAGCTGTTCGGCTACGCCCAGTCGGGCCTGCTGACCGCCTCTTCCGCCACCGGTCTGCCGCAGGTAGAGAATCTGGAAAACAAAGCGAAGTAATCGCCAACAGAAATGACAAAAGCCGCGCAAGCGGCTTTTTTATGCGCGGAATTTAAGGCGTGTAGCCGCCATCCGACAATTTGCAGGACATGCCTGATGGCGCTATCGCTTATCAGGCCTACGTGCTACTACGCACACCTACGGATCACAACATACAGACGAAAAAAAAGACGCTTTTCAGCGTCTTTCTTTCGGAATATTGGTACTGAGGATGGGACTCGAACCCACAAGCCCGTTAGGGCACTACCACCTCAAGGTAGCGTGTCTACCAATTCCACCACCTCAGCACAGATACTACTATTAGCGCGGGATATCGCTGGTCGGCTGAGCCGGAGCAGCTGGCTGAGTTTGCTCGGTTTTCGCCGGTGCACTCAGATTTTCCCACTCACTTCCTTTATTGGTCTTATTGCTGTTCATGTTACCCAGCACCAGACTGATAATGAAGAACAAGGTTCCCAATACAGCTGTCATTCGGGTCATGAAGTTACCAGAACCACTTGAACCAAACAGTGTACCAGAAGCGCCTGCGCCAAAAGAGGCTCCCATATCAGCGCCTTTGCCTTGCTGCAGCATGATCAAGCCTACCAGGCCAATTGCTACAATAAGGAAAACTACTAAAAGAGCTTCGTGCATAATCAACCTGTTCCTTGCGGAGTTGCCGCGTACCAATGCTTCGACCATTAAAGCGGGAATGTTTAACTGTTTCCCACTGAAGCGGGTGTGAATACTAACCAATGCGAATAACCTTCGCAAGGGCAATTTAAGTGTATTGTATCAACTGAAGAAAAAATCGCCACATCAATCAAAAACGCAGCAATTTATCCCAGCATCGCTGCATCACGGGTCGCTGATCGTCAAGGTTTGCCCAAACAACGACCGGGATTTCACCTATCAGATCTGAATTATCTGGCCAACAGTGGATAATTTCATTATTCACTAATTCTTCAGCCACCATCGACTCGGGCAACCATGCCATTCCCATATGGCGCAGCACCATTTCCCGGATTGTTTCGCTTAACCCACTCTCAAAGACCTTTTTCAGTCGTGGGTGAACCTGTTGCTCTAGCGGATCGATAATGCGTCTGACAAAGGTATAGTCGCTGTAGCAAAGCCAGGGAATCGGAGCATCTGGAGAATCAAGCTTGTCCGCCAGTTGGGCTGAAATCACCGGGATGAACCGCTCATATCGCCACAATGAGCGTTTTAGCCCCCCGACAATCTCCAGCCCCGGCTGCGAAGACGGCAAATCGTAGGTTACCAGAAAATCAATTTGCCGGTTTATCAGCGCGTTAAAGTGATTATCAATTCCCTGGATGCTGGCGTTTACCGTAAAACTTAATTGCGGTTCGCTTTGGCGCAGGTAATTGATCATGTCAGGCAGGATATTCACCGACAGCGTGTGAAGACTGACCATCACCAGCGTATTTTCCGTAGCCGGCATCATGGCGGCCAGCTCATGACGCGCCTCCGTCAGCGTACTGAGGACATGCCGGGCATAGGGTTCAAACCGTTCACCATAACGGGTTAACGTAACGGGTGTCGTGGTACGATCAAATAGCGGGACGCCTAACGTCTCTTCCAGCGCTTTAATACGCCGACTTAGCGCAGGCTGAGTAATATGCCGCTGTATGGCGGCCTGGGAGTAATTCCCATGCTGACTTAAAGCCAGGAAATCATCTAACCACTTACTATCCACGTCGCATTCTCCACCATTCCATATCCGTATCCTCCGATAACAAATCGGAAATAGTCACAGTTATAGTAATGGCTTTAGTGTGGACCGCATAACAACAATATTCTGTTTCACCTGCCGAGTCTCCCTCCCCTTGACGTTTGACAGGACTAATATGTTTACTTTACTGACTAATGCCCGTGTCTTTTCCCCGGAGGATTTAGGCCTCTGCTCTCTGCTCATATATGCCGATCGTATTGTGGCGGTAGGCAACGATATTTCACGTTTCGATGGCGTCAACGAGGTCATCGATTGCCGGGGTAAATGGGTAATTCCGGGGATTATCGACCAGCATGTCCATCTGACCGGCGGCGGTGGTGAAGCAGGATTTGCCAGCCGAACGCCTGCCGTAAAACTGCGCGATCTGCTTCAAGCTGGCATTACGACGGTCGTCGGCGTGCTGGGCACCGATGCCATTTCTCGCTCGCCCAAAGATCTGTACGCCAAAATGCAGTCACTGAATCTGGAGGGCGTGCGCGCGTTTATGCACACTGGGGCTTACGCGGTACCCAGCCCGACGATTACGCAATCCATTCGCGATGACATAACCTTTATCCCGGCCATTCTCGGCGTTAAAATCGCCCTCGCCGATCATCGGGGTTCATATCCCTCTTTCCAGGAGCTGTTGAGAATCGTCAGCGATATCCGCGTGGCCTCACTGCTGGCGGGGAAAAAAGGGCTGCTGCATGTGCACCTGGGCAACCTGCCGGAAGGCATGTCGCAACTTATCGCGCTTTGCGATGCCGGTATTCCGATCCACCATATTTCACCGACTCACGTGGCCAGAACCGAAGCCCTGTTCAACCAGGCGATCGCTTTCGCCCATCGCGGCGGCCATATTGACGTGACGTCTGGCGGTAGCCGTTTTATGCCCCAGGAACAGGCCATTCTCCACGCGCTGGAGGCTCAGGTTCCAGCCGATCGCATCACCATCAGCTCAGATGGCAATGGCAGCGTGCCGCGCTTTAATGCTCAGGGTATGGTTGAAGGACTCACGGCCGCGCCGGTAGGCGGTAACCTTGCACTGCTCCCTCGCCTGATTGATGCGGGCATTCCGATCGCACAGGCCGTGGCCATGATGACGGCAAACGTTGCATGCTCGCTGGGAATTTCCGGCGGCAAGCTTTGTGCCGGAGAACGCGCCGATATTTGCGTCCTCAATGATGACCTGTCGCTGGCGCATCTGTTCGCCGCGGGTAGGCTGTTACTGCGCGATGGAGAGTGTTTGGTCAACGGCAACTTTGAGTGAGGATGAAAGAATGTCTTTATTGCTGGCGCTAGTCGCCATTGTCTTTGCCGGACGGCTGATCCTGAAAAAGTACCATCCCCAGTCCGTGCTGCTGCTCACCGGGATTGTATTGCTACTCATCGCCCATTTTAGCGGAATGACCACGCTCAGTAGCCTGGTGAAGAAAAGCACCGGGTTTGGCCCCTTTGATGCGTTTGAGTTTATCCGCGATACCCTGAGCGTGCGCCTGGGTGGCCTGGGTCTGCAAATTATGTTGATTGGCGGCTTTGCCACCTATATGTCAGCCATTGGCGCCAGTCAGGTGCTGGTTCGGGTGACTTCGCGTCCATTACAGCGTCTGAACTCACCGTATCTCCTGCTGGGGCTGGCGTTGCTGCTGGGGCAATTTTTGTCGCTGTTTATCAGCAGCGCCACGGGGTTGGGTTTGCTGCTGATGGCAACGCTTTACCCGCTGCTCACCCGTCTTGGCTGCAGCCGTGCCGCCGTTGCCGCCGTTATCGCCAGTACCTGTGCGGTTGAATTCGGACCCGGTTCCGGTAACTCGGTTCTTGCCGCCAAAACAGCGGGTATCGAAGTGGTGAACTATTTTGTTCACGATCAGCTTCCCATCGTCGTGCCGGTCATTCTTTTCATCGCCCTGCTCCATATTGTCGTCCAACGCTTTTTCGATCGCCGGGAAAGCGGCGGCGATGTAACCCAGAAGATGCAAACGTTGACCGCCACAGAAGAAACCCACGCCCCGATCGCCTGGCTGTTTCTGCCGATGCTACCGTTGGTATTGATGCTACTGTGCAGTGATTTACTGTTTAGCTCGCTCAAAATTACGCTGGATACCGCCGTTCTGATTAGCCTGGCCATTACGCTGATTTGCGAGTATTGGCGTCATCGCAAGGCACGTGAAGTGATGGCTGGCGTGCAAAAAGTTTTCGACAGCATGGGCAGCGTGTTTGCCACCGTCGTAACGTTGATTATCGCGGGTGAAGTTTTTTCAGCCGGGCTAAAAGCCATTGGTGCAGTCGACGCGCTGCTCTCACTCTCCGGTGAATTTGGTCTCAGTGCCGCCTCGATAATCCTGCTGATGACGCTGATCACCTTTGCGATTTCTGCGTTGATGGGGTCGGGGAATGCCGCGTTCTTCTCCTTCGCCCCCATGGTGCCGGATATCAGCCGCCATATCGGCAGCGACATCGCCGTGATGATGCTACCTATTCAGATTTCGGCGGGTATTGGCCGGACGTTATCGCCGATCGCTGGCGTGATCATTGCCATTGCCGGGATCGCAGGCGTATCACCAGTGGATATTGTTAAACGTACCGCAATTCCAATGCTGGGAGGGTGGTTGCTGATGATTGCCCTGACATTTGCCCGTTCAGGGCATTTGCTGGCGGTCCTGCCGTGGCTGGCTGCTCTTGTGCTGATGATGGCCGGGGGCTACTTCTGGCAGCATCGACGCAAACAGGCACTTTCAGTAGGATAAAAAAAAGCCGGAGTCTCGGACTCCGGCTCTCAAACTTCAGGAGTTATACGGCTTTCACCGCATCTGCAATACGGTGCGCGAACTCAGTAACCTGCGCTTCATCTTCGCCTTCAACCATCACACGGATTAACGGCTCAGTACCTGATTTACGCAGCAGAACACGACCTCGGTTACCCAACGCCGCTTCAACGTCCGCCATCACCGCTTTCACGGTTTCATGTTCCAGCGGATCGCCGCTACCGGCGGTAAAGCGAACGTTAACCAGCAGTTGTGGGAACATTTTCATACCGCTGCACAGGTCGTGCAAACTCATATGGTTACGTACCATTGCTGCCAGCACCTGCAGACCCGCCACAATACCGTCACCGGTGGTGGTTTTATCCAGCAGGATCACGTGCCCTGAGTTTTCAGCCCCGATGCGCCAGCCTTTTTCCTGCATTTTTTCCAGCACGTAGCGGTCACCCACTTTCGCCCGAGCAAAGGGAATACCCAGCTGCTTCAGCGCCAGCTCGAGACCCATGTTGCTCATCAGCGTACCGACAGCACCACCACGCAGTTGCCCCTGACGTAACGCTTCACGGGCAATGATATACATGATCTGATCGCCATCGACCTTATTACCTTCGTGGTCCACCATGATCACGCGGTCGCCATCACCATCCAGCGCAATACCCAGATCGGCTTTTTCTGCAATCACGCGCGCCTGCAGCGCACGAACGTCGGTCGCACCCACTTCTTCATTGATGTTGACGCCATCCGGCTCACAGCCAATCGCAATGACATTTGCGCCCAGTTCACGGAGTACATTTGGCGCAATGTGATACGTCGCGCCGTTCGCACAATCCACCACGATTTTTAGCTCGTTCAGGCTCAGCTCGTTCGGGAACGTACCTTTGCAAAATTCGATATAGCGGCCCGCAGCATCGACAATACGGCTGGCTTTCCCCAGTTCAGCAGAGTCCACACAGGTGAGCGGCTTTTCCATCTCGGCTTCGATAGCTTCTTCAACGGAGTCAGGCAATTTAGTCCCGTCGATGGAGAAGAACTTAATTCCGTTATCATAAAACGGGTTGTGCGAGGCAGAGATGACAATCCCTGCTTCGGCGCGGAAAGCGCGCGTCAGATACGCAACCGCGGGGGTTGGCATTGGCCCGGTGAATGAAGCAGACAGGCCCGCTGCGGCCAAACCAGCCTCCAGCGCTGACTCCAGCATATAGCCAGAAATACGCGTATCTTTACCGATAATAATTTTACGTGAACCATGACGTGCCAGCACTTTTCCTGCCGCCCAGCCCAGTTTAAGCACAAAATCAGGCGTAATTGGGGTATCGCCAACGCGACCGCGGATACCGTCAGTGCCAAAATATTTACGATTACTCATAGCGTTTTTTTTCCTTTGCAGACAATGTGGCTTCCACCACACGCATCGCTTCTACGGTTTCTTTGACGTCATGGACACGAATAATCTGCGCGCCCTGCATGGCAGCAATCACCGCACATGCCAGGCTTCCGCTCAAACGTTCAGATGGCCCCACGTTCAGTAACTGACCAATCATTGATTTTCGTGACATCCCGACCAGCAGCGGCAGATTAAAATGATGAAACTCCGCCAGGCGTGCCAGTAATGTGTAGTTGTGGGTAAGATTTTTACCGAAACCGAATCCCGGGTCGAGCAACAATTTATCTTTTGCGATCCCAGCCCTTTCACAACGTGCTATTTGCTCAACAAAGTAGCGATTTACCTCAGCAAAAACATCTTCGTACTTTGGCGCTTCCTGCATGGTCTTCGGCTGCCCCTGCATATGCATCAGACACACGGGTAATCCAGTTTCCGCCGCAGCTTCCAGTGCGCCTGGTTCTGTCAGGGAGCGAATATCATTAATGATATGCGCACCAACTCGGGCACATTCACGAATCACCTCCGGTTTTGAGGTATCCACCGAGATCCACACCTCAAAGCGTTGGGCAATGGCCTCAACGACCGGGATCACCCGTTCCAGTTCTTCTTCTACGCTGACGTCTGCCGCCCCCGGCCGCGTGGATTCGCCACCCACATCAATGATAGTCGCCCCGGCGTTAATCATCAGATTGGCGTGTTTCACCGCCTCAACCAAGGTGTTGTGCGCGCCGCCATCGGAAAAAGAGTCCGGCGTGACGTTTAAAATCCCCATGACGTGGGGATGGCTGAGATCCAGCGAAGAACCCTGAGCAAAGAGTTTCATAGTGTTATCCCTGGTATATACCCATCGTCTTTCAAGCTGCATCTGCGTTAGCTTTATTCGGCCTTCGGCCTCACCCCTTCGGGGCCAGCGCAAGCGCTGTTCAAACCGGCATAGCCGGTTTGTCCTCGCTCACCCCAGTCACGTACTGATGTACGCTCCTGGGGATTCCCTGCGTCGCCGCCTTGATGCAACTCGAAATTCATTGGGTATAAGTTGATAAATAAAAAAACCCCGGAGCAAGCCCCAGGGTTTTCAATTAAAGCACGGTCATCAGCAACGATAACTTATTTGTCACCTAACTGCTCTGACATGTTACCCGGATTCGGCGAGGTCGGTTCATCAACCGGACGCGGCGCACTTGGGGTGCCATTATTGCCAGAGTTGTTAGACGTACCTGACTCTTCCCAACCTGCTGGCGGACGCACATCACGGCGAGCCATCAGATCGTCAATCTGCGGTGCATCGATGGTCTCATATTTCATGAGTGCATCTTTCATCGAGTGCAGAATGTCCAGGTTATCGTTCAGAAGACGACGAGCACGCTCGTAGTTACGTTCAATCAGCAATTTAACTTCCTGATCGATAATGCGCGCGGTTTCATCGGACATATGTTTTGCTTTAGCAACAGAACGACCGAGGAACACTTCGCCTTCTTCTTCCGCGTACAGCAACGGACCCAGCTTTTCAGAGAAGCCCCACTGCGTCACCATATTACGTGCCAGGTTAGTCGCGACTTTAATGTCGTTCGACGCGCCGGTAGAAACATGTTCAGCACCGTAGATAATCTCTTCAGCCAAACGACCGCCGTACAGCGTAGAGATCTGACTTTCCAGTTTCTGACGGCTAGCGCTGATTGCATCGCCTTCCGGCAGGAAGAAGGTCACACCCAACGCACGACCGCGTGGAATAATCGTTACTTTGTGCACCGGATCGTGTTCCGGTACCAGGCGACCGATAATCGCGTGGCCTGCTTCGTGGTACGCGGTAGATTCTTTCTGCGCTTCCGTCATCACCATGGAGCGACGTTCCGCACCCATCATGATTTTGTCTTTCGCTTTCTCGAACTCAACCATCGATACAACGCGCTTGTTACCACGGGCAGCGAACAACGCTGCTTCGTTCACCAGGTTCGCCAGGTCTGCACCGGAGAAACCAGGCGTACCGCGGGCAATAATTGCCGCATCGATGTCCGGAGACAGCGGTACGCGACGCATATGCACTTTCAGAATCTGCTCACGACCACGAACGTCCGGCAGACCTACAACCACCTGACGGTCAAAGCGACCTGGACGCAACAGCGCAGGGTCAAGAACGTCCGGACGGTTAGTTGCCGCGATAACGATGATACCTTCGTTACCTTCGAAGCCATCCATCTCAACCAGCATCTGGTTCAGCGTCTGCTCACGTTCATCGTGACCACCGCCCAGACCCGCGCCACGTTGGCGGCCGACGGCGTCGATTTCATCGATAAAGATGATGCACGGTGCTGCTTTCTTGGCCTGTTCGAACATGTCACGCACACGAGATGCGCCCACACCAACGAACATTTCTACGAAGTCAGAACCGGAAATTGTGAAGAATGGAACCTTCGCTTCACCCGCGATGGCTTTTGCCAACAGGGTTTTACCGGTACCCGGAGGGCCGACCATCAGGACGCCTTTCGGGATCTTACCGCCCAGCTTCTGGAAACGGCTCGGTTCGCGCAGGTACTCAACCAGCTCAGCCACCTCTTCTTTCGCTTCGTCACAACCTGCAACGTCGGCAAAAGTGGTTTTGATCTGATCTTCCGTCAGCATGCGCGCTTTACTCTTACCGAACGACATGGCGCCTTTGCCACCCCCGCCCTGCATTTGACGCATGAAGAAGATCCAGACACCAATCAGCAGCAGCATTGGGAACCAGGAAATGAAGATAGAAGCCAGCAGGCTCGGCTCTTCAGGCGGCTCGCCAACAACCTTGACGTTTTTGGTCAGCAGGTTATCAAGCAGCTTCGGATCGTTAACCGGGATGTAGGTCGTGTAACGGTTACTGTCTTTCTTGGTAACGTTAATCTCACGTCCGTTGATACGCGCTTCACGAACCTGGTCCTGATTGACCTCTTGCAGGAAGGTAGAGTAATCCACCTTACGGCCATTAGACTCGCTGGGCCCAAAGCTCTGGAATACTGACATCAGCACAACGGCAATGACCAGCCAGAGTATTAGGTTTTTCGCCATGTCACTCAAGGGATTAACCTCTTATTACAACTGTGTTAAAAACAGCGTCAGGATACTCTATATCCAGCGTCTTTCAAACTTTCGTTTAAAATCTGCCGGTTATGGTTTACGCCCGGTCGCTACAATGTACACTTCACGCGAACGAGCGCGGGAAGAGTCCGGCTTACGAACTTTGACCTTCGTAAACAGGGAGCGAATCTCTCTTAGATACTCATCGAAGCCTTCGCCCTGGAACACCTTAACTACAAAACTACCACCTGGCGCTAATACATCACGAGCCATTCCAAGCGCCAGCTCTACCAAATACATGGCCCGGGGAATGTCCACCGCCGGTGTTCCACACATATTTGGTGCCATATCGGACATGACAACTTGTACTTTACTGTCACCTACGCGCTCAAGTAACGCTTTCAGGACTAATTCATCACGAAAGTCGCCCTGAAGGAAGTCCACACCAACGATTGGATCCATAGGTAAAAGATCGCAAGCGATAATGCGGCCGCTGTTTCCGATCTGCGTAACCGCGTATTGCGACCAGCCACCGGGTGCAGCGCCGAGGTCAACTATCGTCATCCCCGGTTTAAAAATTTTGTCACTTTGCTGTATTTCATCAAGTTTAAACCAGGCACGGGAACGTAACCCCTTTTTCTGTGCCTGCTGAACATATTTATCGCTAAAGTGTTCCTGAAGCCAGCGGCTTGAGCTGGCAGAACGCTTTTTACCTGTCATTTTACTTTCCCATCGGGCAGTTCATCGTAACCAATGGTGTAAATTTCTACACTGCTATTTGGTGATATATGGGAGATGGCGGTAGAATGACCCGTTTTCAATCCCAACCTAAGCAAAAATATACGATGAATCTGAGTACTAAACAAAAACAGCACCTGAAAGGTCTGGCACATCCGCTCAAGCCTGTAGTCATGCTTGGCAATAATGGTTTGACCGAAGGGGTACTGGCCGAGATTGAACAAGCGCTAGAGCACCATGAACTTATCAAGGTGAAAATCGCCTCGGAAGATCGCGATAACAAAACCTTGATCGTGGAAGCTATCGTACGCGAAACCGGCGCCTGTAACGTACAGGTCATCGGCAAAACGCTGGTACTGTATCGCCCGACTAAAGAACGTAAAATCTCGCTGCCACGCTAAGAATATCCCAAAGTTGAACACGTAGTTTGTGTAAAACGCGGGAATTTCCGCTAGCAGGAGAGCAAAATGCCACGCTCTCTTCGTTGATAAAAGGCCGCTATGCGGCCTTTTTCCTTTCTTTACAATGTATCAACATCTTAACCAAGATGCGAATTACAGGTATTCTACTTTCACCACTTCATATTCCACTTCACCGCCCGGCGTTTTGATAACCACCACGTCATCCTGCTCTTTGCCAATCAGGCCACGAGCAATAGGCGAGTTAACTGAAATCAGGTTCTGTTTAAAATCGGCTTCGTCATCACCTACGATGCGCCAGGTCTGTTCTTCATCGTTATCAAGATTCAGAACGGTCACCGTTGCACCGAAAACGACACGGCCATTGTTCGGCATTTTAGTGACGTCGATAACCTGCGCGTTAGACAGCTTAGCTTCGATATCTTTAATGCGTCCTTCGCAGAATCCCTGCTGTTCACGGGCCGCGTGGTACTCCGCGTTCTCTTTCAAGTCACCGTGTTCACGCGCATCGGCGATCGCGGCAATGATTTCAGGGCGGCGCACAGATTTCAGAAAATCCAGCTCTTCACGCAGTTTTTCAGCACCACGTAAGGTCATCGGGATAGCTTGCATTTGTTATACCTCTTGAACATTCCTGTAGGGGGCGGTTGTCCTCACCCCGGCTGCTAAGCCCACCCTGGCAAACGCGATGCCAGAGTCAGAAGCAAAAAAATACCGACCCGGGCCCGAGGACCCAGGTCAGCTACAATTCTCTATTTGATGATCATTTTACCCTGGAGTTCCCTATGGGTCATCGTTTACTTTTTGGGGCGTTGCGCCGTAGTATGACGGCCTGTTTCCAGGTTGTTAGCGCGAGATTATGCGATTTCCCAGATTTACCATCGGATTGACTGCCAGTATTGCGGCGTTCAGCGTTCAGGCTGCGAATGTTGACGAGTATATCAACCAGCTCCCTGCCGGGGCCAACCTCGCCCTTATGGTACAGAAGGTTGGGGCTCCGACGCCTGCTATTGATTACCATAGCCAACAAATGGCCCTACCCGCCAGCACCCAAAAAGTCATCACCGCCCTGGCGGCCTTGATCCAGCTTGGGCCGGACTTCCGTTTTACTACTACGCTAGAAACCAAAGGTCGCGTGGAAGGCGGGGTATTGAAAGGTGACTTGGTGGCGCGATTTGGTGCCGATCCGACGCTAAAACGTCAGGATATTCGCAATATGGTAGCAACCCTGAAAAAATCAGGCGTGACGCAAATTGCCGGAAATGTCCTCATCGACACGTCCATTTTCGCCAGTCATGATAAAGCACCTGGCTGGCCCTGGAACGACATGACGCAGTGTTTTAGCGCACCGCCTGCGGCAGCGATTGTTGATCGTAACTGCTTCTCGGTGTCGCTTTACAGTGCGCAAAAACCTAACGATCTCGCCTTTATTCGCGTGGCATCATACTACCCGGTAACCATGTTCAGCCAGGTTCGCACCCTCGCACGTGGTTCTGCAGAAGCGCAATATTGTGAACTGGATGTCGTTCCTGGCGATTTAAACCGCTTCACGCTAACCGGTTGTCTGCCCCAGCGCACCGACCCACTGCCGCTGGCGTTTGCCATTCAGGACGGCGCCAGCTATGCCGGGGCAATTATTAAAGATGAGCTGAAACAAGCGGGTATCGCCTACAGCGGTACGCTGCTGCGCCAGACGCAAGTCAACGAGCCGGGTACCGTTGTCGCCAGCAAGCAGTCAGCACCTTTACATGACCTGCTTAAGATTATGCTGAAAAAGTCGGACAACATGATTGCTGACACCGTTTTTCGTATGATCGGCCACGCGCGATTTAATGTCCCTGGCACCTGGCGCGCAGGTTCCGATGCCGTACGCCAGATCCTGCGCCAGCAGGCGGGTGTCGATATTGGTAACACGATCATTGCCGACGGATCCGGCCTCTCTCGCCACAACCTGATTGCGCCTGCCACCATGATGCAGGTGCTGCAGTACATCGCACAGCATGACAACGAGCTGAACTTTATTACGATGCTGCCGCTGGCAGGCCATGACGGCTCTCTGCAATACCGTGCGGGTCTGCATCAGGCTGGCGTGGATGGCAAAGTCTCCGCGAAGACCGGCTCGTTACAGGGGGTGTATAACCTAGCAGGATTCATTACCACGGCAAGCGGGCAACGCATGGCGTTTGTACAGTATCTGTCTGGCTATGCGGTAGAACCCGCTGACCAGCGTAACCGCCGTATCCCGCTGGTACGCTTTGAAAGCCGGTTGTACAAAGATATTTATCAGAACAACTGACGGTGATGCTGTCGGATAGCGCTTGCGCGTATCCGACCTACAGCGCACATAACAAAACGGGCCGCATTTGCGGCCCGTTGATATTGTTGGCCGGATAAGACGCAATCGCGTCGCCATCCGGCACCAGGATTAACGCTTGTAGATGAACTCAACGCCTTCTTCGTCGTCTTCGTCCCAATCTTCATCCCAGTCATCTTCCGCTTCGTCTTCGACTTCAGCGAGCTGCTGACGGTGATAATCGTCCCACATGAACTCCACTTTCTCTGGCTGCTTCGCTTCTTCAGCCTGAACAATTGGGTTCTCAATGATAAACGTCATCACATCCCAGCAAAGATCCTTCACGCCCAGCTGACTGGCAGCAGAGATCAGGTAATATTTACCTTCCCAGCCCAGCGCTTCAGCGATCGCTTTCGCTTTCTCTTCCGCTTCGTCTTTGTCCATCAAATCAATTTTGTTGAACACTAACCAACGCGGCTTGGAGGCCAGATCCTGACTGTATTTCTCCAGTTCGCCAATAATAATACGGGCGTTTTCTACCGGATCTGAACCGTCAATCGGATCGATATCGATGAGGTGCAGCAGGACGCGGCAACGCTCCAGGTGCTTCAGGAATCGGATCCCCAGACCCGCGCCTTCCGCAGCGCCTTCAATCAGACCCGGGATGTCAGCAACCACAAAGCTCTTTTCGTTGTCCATACGCACAACGCCCAGACTCGGCACCAGCGTGGTGAACGGATAATCCGCCACTTTCGGTTTCGCTGCAGAGACCGCACGGATAAACGTTGATTTACCGGCGTTTGGCATACCCAGCATACCGACATCCGCTAACAGCATCAGCTCCAGCATCAGATCGCGTTTATCGCCCGGCGTACCCATTGTTTTCTGACGTGGAGTACGGTTGACCGAGGATTTGAAACGGGTGTTACCCAGACCGTGCCAGCCGCCTTTAGCGACCATCAGACGCTGACCGTGCTTGGTCATGTCGCCCATGGTTTCGCCCGTGCCCTGATCGATCACACGCGTACCGACAGGCACTTTAATCGTAACGTCTTTACCACGCTTACCGGTGCAATCACGGCTCGCGCCATTCTGACCACGTTCCGCACGGAACGATTTTTCGAAGCGGTAATCGATCAGCGTGTTCAGGTTTTCGTCGGCTTCCAGCCAGACGTCACCACCATCACCACCATCACCGCCGTCCGGACCGCCTCTCGGGATGTACTTTTCGCGGCGGAAGCTGACGCAACCATTACCACCATCACCTGCAACGACCAGAATCGATGCTTCATCAACAAACTTCATTTTACTCTCCGTAAATCATTCGCCTGAGCGGGGTTGCGAAACCACCGTTTCATGCTTACGTAAACCGCCCCAAATACGATGACCAATGGCGGAATACATCGCGCCCGCAACCACGATAAACGCACCGAGATAACCTAAAAGGTTTAGCATCGGTCTGGCGAAGAAATCGGGCCAGGCCAGTGATAATAAATCTGAAAATAATAACGTAAACAGCGGTGTGAGCGTAATAATGGCGCTCACCTGAGCCGCCTGCCAGCGCGCCATTGCTTCCGCAAGTGCGCCGTATCCTACCAGCGTATTCAGGCCGCAGAATATCAGGCAAGCCAGCTGCCAGTCGCTGAGCTGCGTTATCACACCGGGTTTAGCCAGCGGCAACAACGCGAGCGTACATAAAGTGTACAGTAAAAACAGGATCTGCTGTGATGCCAGGCGACGCAATAACACCTTTTGCGCAACCCCATAGCTCACCCAGACCGTCGCCGCACCCACACCAAAGATCACACCCCAGGTGTAATCAGTGAGTTTGGTAAAAATCTCGATCAGACTGGTATTAAAAAACATCACCAGTCCACTCAGCAGCATTATGGCGCCAATAATCTGCGTACCGCGCATCTTTTCCTTCAGGATAAAGACGCTGGCGACCATCATGCCAACCGGTGACAATTGTCCGATAACCTGCGAAGTCGTTGGGCTCAAATATTGCAAAGATGAACTAAACAGAATGAAGTTACCAAACAGCCCACCGGTGGCGATTGCCAACAGTACCAACCAACGCGCTTTGCGAAAAATACGCAATGGCGGGAGCTTTTTTTTAACCGCAAGAATCGCCCCAAGGCCAATACTTGCCATTAAAAAACGGTAGAACACTACCGTAGGAGGCTCCATCACCTCCAGCACTTGCTTCATCGCTATTGGTAAAGCGCCCCAACAGACTGCCGTCGTCAGCGCTAAAAGAATACCAATACCTGCCTGCTGCTTCATGCCGTATTCCCTGCAAGAGCTCGTTTCCGGGTTGTCACGGCGAGACGAGCATATTTACCGGCCATCGAATGTAAAAAGCCCCGCAACACGTTGCGGGGCTTTCATCCGTTACCGGGACGCGAAAAACTTATTCAGCAACAATGCTGATGAAACGACGGTTTTTCGGGCCTTTCACTTCGAATTTCACTTTACCGTCTGCTTTAGCAAACAGAGTGTGGTCTTTGCCGCAGCCTACGTTAGAGCCAGCGTGGAACTGAGTACCACGTTGACGAACGATGATGCTACCTGCCAGAACTGTTTCGCCGCCAAAGCGTTTTACGCCCAGACGTTTAGCTTCTGAATCGCGACCGTTACGAGTCGAGCCGCCAGCCTTTTTATGTGCCATTTAATCTGCTCCTCTTAACTTAAGCGCTGATGCCAGTGATTTTCACATCAGTGAACCACTGACGATGGCCCTGCTGCTTACGGTAGTGTTTACGACGACGAAACTTAACAATTTTAACTTTCTCGCCACGACCGTGAGCAACAACTTCAGCTTTGATAACGCCGCCATCAACGAAAGGAACGCCGATTTTGACTTCTTCACCGTTTGCGATCATCAGAACTTCTGCGAATTCAACAGATTCGCCAGTTGCGATGTCCAGCTTTTCCAGGCGAACGGTCTGACCTTCGCTTACTCGGTGTTGTTTACCACCACTTTGGAAAACCGCGTACATAAAAAACTCCGCTTCCGCGCACACCTTTTTGATGATTCAGAGTGCGCTATAAATATTCACAATAGGGCGCGAATATTACGCAAAACGCGAGCCTTTGACAAGTGCTACCGTCAATACATGCAGAAAAAAAACACAACGTGTATGGTAACGTTTATCTGTGGCGTTTTTTCAGTACAATCAGCATATATTTCTAACCCTAAACCCGTAGTTACCTTGCCATACAGTGAGGTAATCGGGGCGAGAAGCCCGGCTTTTGCGATGAATTTAGAAAAAATCAATGAGTTAACCGCGCAAGATATGGCGGGTGTCAATGCGACAATCCTTGAACAGCTCAATTCCGACGTCCAGTTGATCAATCAGTTGGGGTACTACATCATCAGCGGCGGCGGAAAACGCATTCGCCCAATGATCGCCGTACTTGCTGCTCGCGCCGTTGGCTATCAGGAAAACGCCCACGTTACGATCGCGGCCCTAATCGAGTTTATCCACACCGCAACCCTGCTTCATGACGATGTGGTGGATGAATCCGACATGCGCCGTGGGAAAGCAACGGCAAACGCAGCGTTTGGTAATGCAGCCAGCGTACTGGTCGGCGATTTTATCTATACCCGCGCCTTTCAGATGATGACCAGCCTTGGCTCACTGAAAGTGCTGGAAGTGATGTCTAAGGCAGTGAACGTCATTGCTGAGGGTGAAGTTCTGCAATTGATGAACGTCAACGACCCTGACATTACCGAAGAAAACTACATGCGCGTCATCTACAGCAAGACAGCGCGCCTGTTTGAAGCGGCGGCACAGTGCTCTGGTATTCTTGCCGGCTGCAGCGAAGAACAAGAGAAAGGCTTGCAGGATTATGGCCGCTATCTTGGCACAGCTTTCCAGTTAATCGACGACTTACTCGATTACAGCGCAGACGGCGAGCAACTGGGTAAAAACGTGGGCGACGATCTCAACGAAGGGAAACCGACGCTGCCGCTGCTGCATGCGATGCGCCACGGTACCCCAGAACAGGCGCAAATGATTCGTCAGGCTATCGAGCAAGGAAACGGGCGTCATCTTCTGGAGCCGGTTCTGGAGGCCATGAACGCCTGCGGCTCGCTGGAATGGACCCGCCAGCGTGCAGAAGAAGAGGCCGACAAGGCCATCGCCGCGCTTCAGGTACTCCCTGAAACGCAATGGAAAGAAGCCCTGATTGGCCTGGCACATATCGCCGTACAGCGCGACCGTTAATCCTTTCCTCACCTTTCTTCGTATAACATCATCCCGTGCACTGCACGGGATTTTTTATATTCCAGTAAATTCCAATAAACACAACGATTTTACATAACACTAGAAAAAATCTTGGTTTATTCTGAATATATAAATCCTTTACTCGAACATTTTAGAACATTCGTTCTCCGCGAGTATAGTGTCACTACTGGCTAATTGTTAAACCATAAGTGGTGAACCAAAGGAGAAAGGGACGTATGGAAAGCAAACTCATTGACTGGCATCCAGCTGATATCATCGCAGGACTGCGCAAGAAAGGGACCTCAATGGCCGCAGAGTCGCGGAGAAATGGGTTGAGTTCATCAACGCTGGCAAATGCGTTAACTCGTCCATGGCCAAAAGGAGAAGTCATTATCGCGAAAGCGCTAGGCACGGAACCCTGGGTAATTTGGCCGTCACGATATCACGACGCAAAGACGCATGAATTCATCGACAGAACACGGATGATGAGAGTGCGTAAAGAGAAAATGCCCCTCGAGTGAAGTGCTGAACAGTGACCCCTGAGCAAAAACCAAGGGGTCACTAGACACGTTGGCTATTACTCGCCTTTCACGCGCTCGATATTTGCGCCCAGCGCACGCAGCTTATCTTCGATGCGCTCATAGCCACGATCGATGTGATAAATGCGATCAACTACCGTGGTGCCTTCTGCAATACAGCCTGCCAGTACCAGGCTTGCTGATGCACGCAGATCCGTTGCCATCACCTGCGCGCCGGAGAGCGTTTCAACGCCGTGACAAATCACGGTATTGCTTTCAATCTCTGCGTGAGCGCCCATACGGCTAAGTTCAGGCACGTGCATGAAGCGGTTTTCAAACACGGTCTCCGTGATGAAGCCGGTGCCTTCTGCCACCAGATTCAGCAGCGTGAACTGTGCCTGCATGTCAGTCGGGAACGCCGGATGCGGAGCAGTGCGCACATTGACCGCTTTCGGACGCTTGCCGTGCATGTCGAGGCTAATCCAGTCTGCCCCGACTTCAATATCCGCACCTGCATCACGCAGTTTCGCCAGAACGGCATCCAGCGTGTCCGGTTGTGCGTTATGGCAGATGATTTTGCCGCGAGAAATCGCCGCTGCCACCAGGAACGTCCCGGTTTCAATACGGTCTGGCAGAACGCGATACACGCCGCCACCGAGACGCTCAACGCCCTCGATGGTGATACGATCGGTGCCCTGACCGGTGATCTTCGCACCCAGTGCAATCAGGAAGTTCGCGGTATCAACGATTTCCGGCTCGCGCGCGGCGTTCTCGATGATGGTCGTACCTTCGGCAAGCGTAGCCGCACACATGATAGTGACCGTCGCGCCGACGCTCACTTTATCCATCACGATGTGCGCGCCTTTCAGACGGCCATCAACGGACGCCTTCACATAGCCTTCTTCCAGCTTGATGGTCGCCCCTAACTGCTCCAGACCGGTAATGTGCAGGTCAACCGGACGCGCGCCAATTGTGCAGCCGCCCGGCAGTGATACCTGGCCCTGACCAAAGCGAGCCACCAGCGGCCCCAGCGCCCAGATAGACGCACGCATGGTTTTTACCAGGTCGTATGGCGCGCAGAAGACGTTAACGTCGCGAGCATCAATGTGCACGGAACCGTTACGTTCAACCTTTGCGCCCAGCTGACTCAGCAGCTTCATCGAGGTATCAACGTCCTTCAGTTTCGGGACGTTTTGGATTTCGACAGGTTCTTCTGCCAGCAATGCCGCAAACAGGATTGGCAGTGCGGCGTTTTTAGCGCCTGAAATTGTGACTTCGCCCTGGAGCTTAGTCGGCCCCTGTACACGAAACTTATCCATTATTCTGTTCTCTGTTAAGAATTCATATTCGCTACCGGCGCATCACCCGTAGCTCAAAAACCGTTAAGTTTGCGATCGCGTGCCCATTCCGCTGGGGTAAATGCTTTGATCGACACGGCATGAATGCGGTTGTCCGCAATGTACTCCATCAATGGGCCATAGACCGATTGCTGCTTCTTGACCCGGCTCATGCCGTCAAACATCTCACCCACGGCAATAACCTGAAAGTGACTGCCATCGCCAGAGACGTGGACTTCCTGGAGGGAGAGTGCGTTCATCAGCACGCTCTGAATTTCATTATTTTCCATGGGCTCTTCATTCGTCAGATAGTGAAAACAGCCCAACATCTTAGAGCAAAGTTGCGCTGTCATAAATAAGCAAAAAGCCTCGCCGATAAATCAGACAAGGCTTTGGTGGCTGCTACCCCCTCAGGGGGTTTGCCGGATGGCGGCACAAGACCTTATCCGGCCTACAAAAAATTAACGCGGAAGGACATCGTCAGGCAGATTGTAAAGCTTTGCCAGCGTATAAACCTTATCGTTCACACCGCTGAGTACAACACGGTTCCCCTGCCTCTTGCCCTGGTCAATAAGATGGACCAGCAGTGCCAGTCCACCGGTATCAACCCGGGAAACCTGGCTCAGATCGATGCAGGTAACCCCTTTCATCGCTTCAACACGCGCATCCCATAATGGGTTTAACACGTCCTGATCCAGTTCCCCCACCAGCAACAACTTGTCACCTTCACGCGCCCAGGCGAGTGACTGCGTCATTATTTTTTCTCTTCCAGGGTGATTTTCTGCTGAGAAATAGATTTCAGTTGCGCCGTCAGGCCATCAATACCTTTGGTCCGCAGCAGGTCACTCCACTCATTTTGTTTGGTGGTGATCATGCTGACGCCTTCGGCGATCATGTCATACGCCTGCCAGTGACCGGTCTGGGAGTTTTTACGCCACTGGAAATCCAGACGTACCGGAGGACGGCCATTCGGATCGATAATGGTGACACGGATCGGCACGATGGTCGCGTCACCCAGCGGTTGTTCCGGGGCAATCTGATAAGTCTGGCCATGGTACATCGCCAGCGCCTGGCCGTAGGCCTGTTTCAGGTACTCACGAAACGCAGCAAAATACGCGTCACGTTGTGCAGGCGTCGCTTCTTTGTAATAACGACCCAGCACCAGCGCGCCGGCATATTTCACCT
Organism: Citrobacter sp. KH_055_1; assembly: GCF_057838705.1. Lineage (NCBI taxonomy): Bacteria > Pseudomonadati > Pseudomonadota > Gammaproteobacteria > Enterobacterales > Enterobacteriaceae > Citrobacter > Citrobacter sp. KH_055_1. The sequence goes on along the minus strand of NZ_CM174473.1, from coordinate 499,050 downwards.
GCACGTACGGCAACAGCTCCTGATCGACGATATCACGCAGGTAATCCGGGTTAGAACGGATTTTCGGCTGTTCGTTCTTCAGACGGTCGAAGGTTTTCTGCGCCGCCTCATCCATCTGTTTGTAAGGGTTGGCTTGATCCGCTGCCGTTGCTGCGCTAAGTGGAGCAATGACCAGCATAGCCACCATCATCAATCGTTTAAACATATGTCGATTCTCCTGAGATTATTTCGTCGCGCCCGCAGGCGTGGTGGCTTCATTATTACCCTGAGCCGCAGTCGGCGCATCGCCAGAATTCTTATTGTCATCGCCTTTACTGTTACTGTTGTAAAGGAACTGACCAATCATATCTTCCAGCACCATCGCCGATTTGGTGTCCTGGATCGTATCACCATCCTTGAGAATAGCGGTTCCCAGTTCAGGATCCTCAAAACCGACGTTCAATGCCAGATATTGCTCACCCAGCAGACCGGAAGTGCGGATACTCAGCGAACTGGTATCTGGAATCTGGTTAAAGCGCGATTCAATCTCCAGCGTCACACGCGGCAGGTACGATTTCGGATCCAACGAAATGTCCGACACGCGTCCAACAACTACCCCGCCAATCCGCACCGGAGAGCGTTCTCTCAAGCCGCCAATGTTATCAAAGGTCGCATAAATCGTGTAGGTCGGCTCAGTACGCATAGAAGTGACGTTAGCTGCTTTCAGGCAGACGAACAGCGCCGCCAGCAGCGCAACCAACAGGAATAACCCGACCCAAATTTCATTTTTTTTCGTTTGCATGAACTCAATTCCCAAACATCAGTGCGGTCAGCACAAAATCCAGCCCCAGAACGGCAAGAGAGGCGTGCACAACGGTACGTGTCGTTGCCCGGCTAATCCCGGCAGAGGTCGGGATTGCATCATAACCATTGAACAATGCAATCCATGTGACCGTAATGGCGAACACCACGCTCTTAATTAAACAGTTGACCAGGTCCAGGCGCCAGTCGACGGCATTTTGCATCGCAGACCAGAAAAAGCCTGCATCAATACCTTTCCAGCTTACGCCGACCAGTGAACCGCCCCAGATACCTACCGCGACAAAAATAATCGTCAGCAGCGGCAGTGAAATCACCCCCGCCCAAAAGCGTGGGGATATCACCCGACGCAGGGGATCAACCGCCATCATTTCCATACTGGAAAGCTGTTCGGTTGCCCGCATCAGACCAATTTCTGCGGTTAAGGCCGACCCGGCTCGCCCGGCGAACAGCAGCGCCGCCACAACCGGTCCCAGTTCACGCAGCAGCGAAAGCGCCACCAGCATACCAAGACTGGTTTCCGCACTGTAGGTCGTCAGAACCAGGTATCCCTGCAGCCCCAACACCATACCGATGAACACGCCAGAAACGATAATAATCAGCATCGATAAGACGCCGACATTATAGAGTTGACGGATCAGAAGCGGCGCATGTTTGCGAAACTCCGGCTTGCCGACTACCGCATTGAACAACATTAATCCGGCACGCCCGAACGTCCTGAGGGTTTTAATCCCTCGATGTCCGAGTGAGGCCAGCGCATTTAACAACATGGATGGCTTAACTCCCTGTTTTAAGTAAATCGGAGTGGTAATCACCCGCCGGGTAGCGGAACGGAACCGGCCCATCAGCAATGCCATCGAGGAACTGACGTACACGCGGATCGGCATTTTCTTGCAGTGCCTGAGCACTACCGTAGGCCACAATTTTTTTATCCGCCATTATATAGGCGTAATCCGCAATACTCAGAACCTCCGGCACATCATGAGACACCACCACACAGGTGACACCCAGCGTGCTGTTCAGTTCAGAGATCAGCTTCACCAGCACGCCCATGGTGATGGGGTCCTGACCGACAAACGGCTCATCAAACATGATCAGGTCTGGTTCCAGCGCAATGGCGCGTGCAAGTGCGGCACGTCGCGCCATCCCACCAGATAATTCAGAAGGCATTAATTTTGCTGCACCGCGCAGGCCAACGGCCTCAAGCTTCATCATCACCGTGCTTTTCAGCAACGGCGCGGGTAGCGTCGTATGCTCACGTAGCGGATAGGCAACGTTGTCGAACACGTTCATATCGGTAAACAGCGCACCCGATTGAAACAGCATACTCATACGTTTACGCACGGTGTATAACCGCGAACGAGACATGGCCGGGACGTTCTCGCCATCAAACAGGATCTCACCCTTATCCGGGGGAATTTGTCCGCCAATCAGACGCAACAGCGTCGTTTTGCCGATGCCTGATGGCCCCATGATCGCCGTTATCTTGCCGCGCGGCACCGTCAGGGAAATATTATCAAAAATGCAGCGGTCGCCTCGGGAAAAGCTGACATCGTGCATATCGACTAGATTCGCCACAGACTGACCCATTGATTCATCCTTTACTATTGCCTCGTTGATCGAAGAGTTTGGCGCTCAATTTAGCCATGAACCCAACATATTTACAGATTATTACCCGCTCTGGTTAGCGAAAGCTGGCATTTGTTTTACTTTTTAGCCGCATAAAGTCAAAATTAAGACTTCGTTACGGCTTCCAGAAGATCCTTCACGTGGACCGGCGAGTATACCTGAAGAAAGGACTTTAGATGCTTTTAGCGACGGCGCTGTTAATAATTGGTTTACTTCTGGTGGTCTACGGTGCCGACCGTCTGGTATTTGCCGCCTCTATTTTATGCCGCACCTTCGGCATTCCCCCCATCATCATTGGGATGACCGTCGTCAGCATAGGCACATCGTTACCTGAAATTATTGTCTCCGTTGCCGCCTCTATGAATGGGCAGCTCGATTTAGCCGTCGGCACCGCGCTCGGCTCAAACATCACCAATATTCTCCTGATTTTAGGCCTGTCAGCGCTGATTCACCCTTTTACCGTGCATTCTGATGTTCTGCGTCGCGAATTACCGCTAATGTTGCTGGTCAGTATTCTGGCCGCATCCGTGCTGTACGACGGGGAACTAAGCCGCAGCGATGGTTTTTTTCTTCTGCTTCTGGCCGTGCTATGGCTGCTATTCATTGTTAAAATCGCGCGGTTGGCGGAACGGGAAGGCAATGACAGCCTGACCCGGGAGCAAGTGGCAGAACTGCCGCGCGAAGGAGGACTACCTGTCGCCTTTCTGTGGCTGGGCATTGCGCTGATTATTATGCCAATGGCAACGCGAATGGTGGTCGATAACGCCACCGTACTGGCGAATTACTTTGCCATGAGCGAACTCACCATCGGATTAACGGTGGTGGCGATTGGCACCAGCCTGCCAGAGCTGGCAACGGCTATCGCGGGCCTGCGTAAGGGTGAAAATGATATTGCTGTCGGCAACATCATCGGGGCCAACATTTTTAATATTGTTATCGTTCTCGGACTCCCCGCACTGATCACACCGGGCGAGGTCAATCCGATGGCCTTCGTCCGTGACTACAGTGTGATGCTACTGGTAAGTGTTATTTTTGCATTACTCTGCTGGCGACGTCCGCGCCAGATTGGTCGCGGCGCGGGTGCGCTGCTGACCGGCGGTTTTATCATATGGCTGGCGATGCTGTATTGGGTATCGCCACTTCTCGTTGGATAACTGGAAACGCATTATGTCGCACTTAGAGTTGCAACCGGGTTTTGACTTTCAGCAAGCAGGCAAGGAAGTCCTGGCTATTGAACGTGAAGGCCTGGCGGAGCTTGATCAGTACATCGACCTGAACTTTACCCTCGCCTGTGAGAAAATCGTCAACTGCGCGGGTAAAGTTGTGGTGATGGGAATGGGGAAATCCGGGCATATCGGGCGCAAAATGGCCGCCACGTTTGCCAGTACCGGTACGCCGTCCTTTTTCGTACATCCTGGTGAAGCCGCACACGGCGATCTGGGCATGGTATCGCCGCAGGACGTGGTGATCGCCATTTCTAATTCCGGTGAATCCAATGAGATTGCCGCATTAATTCCGGTGCTCAAACGCCTTCACGTCCCGCTTATCTGCATGACCGGTCGTCCGGAAAGCAGCATGGCGCGTGCAGCAGATGTGCATCTGTGTGTTAAAGTACCCAAGGAAGCCTGCCCATTAGGTCTGGCGCCGACCAGCAGCACAACCGCGACGCTGGTGATGGGCGATGCGCTCGCCGTGGCATTATTGAAAGCCCGCGGCTTTACTGCGGAAGATTTTGCGTTGTCGCACCCCGGTGGCGCACTGGGGCGTAAGCTTTTGCTGCGCGTTAACGATATTATGCATACGGGCGACGAGATCCCGCATGTGAATAAAAACGCCAGCCTGCGCGATGCGTTACTTGAGATTACGCGTAAAAATCTCGGCATGACCGTCATTTGCGATGACACCATGAAGATCGACGGCATCTTCACGGATGGTGACTTACGCCGCGTCTTTGATATGGGCGTTGACGTTCGTCAGTTGGGGATTGCCGACGTGATGACCCCCGGGGGCATTCGCGTGCGTCCGGGCATTCTTGCCGTGGACGCCCTGAATTTAATGCAATCCCGCCATATTACCTCGGTGATGGTTGCTGATGGCGACCGTTTACTCGGTGTGTTACATATGCATGATCTCCTGCGTGCAGGCGTAGTGTAAAAAGTAGAGTAGAAACGCAAGGATAAAAGAAATGAGTAACGCAGGTGCGTCGCTTGCGACCTGTTATGGACCCGTCAGCGCTGAAGTCATCACCAGGGCAGAGAATATTCGTCTGCTGATCCTTGATGTGGATGGCGTACTGTCTGATGGCCTGATTTATATGGGCAACAACGGCGAAGAGCTCAAGGCGTTTAACGTCCGTGATGGCTACGGAATTCGTTGTGCGCTCACTTCCGGTATCGAGGTTGCTATTATTACCGGACGAAAGGCTAAACTTGTAGAAGACCGCTGTAACACGTTGGGGATTACCCATCTGTACCAGGGACAGTCGGACAAACTGGTCGCCTTCGACGATCTGCTCAACAAGCTGGCGATCGCGCCGGAACAGGTGGCATACGTCGGCGACGATCTGATCGACTGGCCGGTGATGGCGAAAGTCGGATTAAGCGTGGCGGTAGCGGATGCCCACCCGCTGCTGATCCCCCGTGCCGACTATGTCACGCGCATTGATGGAGGGCGCGGCGCGGTACGTGAGGTCTGCGATTTATTACTCCTGGCGCAGGGCAAACTGGACGAGGCCAAAGGTCAATCGATATGAGCAAAACCAGACGTTGGGTTATCATTCTACTGTCGCTGGCCGTCCTTGTGCTGATCGGTATTAACCTGGCAGACAAAGACGACACCACTCAGGTGGTAATCAATAACAACGAGCCGACCTATAAGAGCGAACATACCGACAGCGTCGTGTATAGCCCGGAAGGCGCACTGAGCTATCGACTTATCGCTCAACACGTTGAATATTATTCCGATCAGGCTGTTTCGTGGTTTACTCAACCGGTATTAACCACGTTTGATAAGGATAAAGTGCCGACCTGGTCTATCAAGGCTGATAAAGCCAAATTGACTGAGGATCGGATGCTGTATCTGTATGGCCATGTTGAAGTCAACGCCCTGGTGGCAGACTCTCAACTACGCAGAATTACGACCGATAACGCGCAGATTAACCTGGTGACGCAAGATGTCACCTCAAACGATCTGGTCACGTTGTATGGAACAACATTTAACTCCAGCGGACTGAAGATGCGCGGCAATTTACGCAGCAAGAACGCCGAGCTGATTGAAAAGGTTAGAACCTCATATGAAATCCAAAACAAACAAACTCAGCCTTAATCTTGTGCTTGCCAGCTCCCTTCTGGCCGCCAGCATTCCGGCATTTGCCGTCACCGGCGATACCGAGCAGCCGATTCACATTGAATCGGATCAGCAGTCCCTGGATATGCAGGGTAACGTGGTGACATTTACCGGTAATGTTATCGTGACGCAGGGCACCATCAAAATTAATGCCGATAAGGTTGTCGTGACCCGTCCGGGCGGTGAAGACGGTAAAGAAGTGATCGATGGCTACGGCAATCCGGCAACGTTTTACCAGATGCAGGATAACGGTAAACCCGTTAACGGCCATGCCTTACAGATGCACTATGAACTGGCAAAAGATTTCGTTGTGCTGACGGGTAAAGCCTATCTGGAGCAGGTGGACAGCAACATCACCGGCGACAAAATTACCTATCTGGTAAAAGAGCAGAAAATGCAGGCCTTCAGCGATAAAGGCAAACGCGTCACTACCGTTCTGGTGCCGTCACAGCTGCAGGATAAAAACAAAACCAAAGCTCCGGCAGAGAAAAAAGGTAACTGATTCGTTATGGCAACATTAACTGCAAAGAACCTTGCAAAAGCCTATAAAGGCCGCCGTGTGGTGGAAGACGTCAGTCTGACCGTCAACTCCGGGGAGATCGTCGGTCTGCTCGGCCCTAACGGTGCGGGCAAAACAACGACCTTTTACATGGTGGTGGGCATTGTGCCGCGCGATGCGGGCAACATCATCATCGATGACGAAGACATCAGCCTGCTGCCGCTGCATGCACGCGCCCGTCGCGGCATCGGTTATTTACCGCAGGAAGCCTCTATTTTTCGTCGTCTGAGCGTGTTTGATAACCTGATGGCGGTACTGCAAATTCGTGACGATCTCTCCAGCGAACAGCGCGAAGATCGTGCTAACGAATTGATGGAAGAGTTCCATATCGAACACCTGCGGGACAGCCTGGGACAGTCGCTATCCGGGGGGGAACGTCGCCGTGTGGAAATCGCTCGTGCATTGGCTGCAAATCCGAAATTTATCCTGCTGGATGAACCATTTGCGGGCGTTGACCCGATCTCCGTTATTGATATCAAACGTATCATTGAACACCTGCGCGACAGCGGACTGGGCGTGCTGATCACCGACCATAACGTGCGTGAAACGCTGGCGGTCTGTGAACGCGCCTATATTGTGAGTCAGGGACATCTGATAGCACACGGCACGCCAACCGAAATACTGCAAGACGAACACGTTAAGCGCGTATACCTTGGGGAAGACTTCAGACTCTGATAGGGTAGAAGACGTCACGTTACTGCAGGAGAAAACCACTCTGAACATGAAGCAAGGTTTGCAACTCAGGCTTAGCCAACAACTGGCAATGACGCCTCAGCTACAACAGGCTATCCGTCTGTTGCAGTTGTCTACGCTGGAACTTCAGCAAGAACTTCAGCAAGCGCTGGAAAGTAACCCACTGCTCGAGCAAACCGATCTTCACGACGAAATTGATACCCAGGAAAAACAGGACAGCGATTCCCTCGATACCGCAGATGCTCTCGAACAAAAAGAGATGCCGGAAGAACTGCCGCTGGATGCCAGTTGGGATGAAATTTACACCGCAGGCACACCGTCGGGCACCAGTGGGGATTACATCGACGACGAACTGCCTGTTTATCAGGGTGAAACCACGCAATCATTACAAGATTACCTGATGTGGCAAGTGGGATTGACCCCGTTCTCGGATACCGATCGCGCCATTGCGACGTCAATTGTCGATGCGGTTGATGACACCGGATATCTCACCGTTTCTCTGGATGATATTCTCGAGAGCATGGGTGATGACGACATTGGTCTCGATGAAGTCGAAGCCGTGCTAAAACGCGTTCAACGTTTTGATCCAGTTGGCGTGGCGGCGAAAGATCTCCGCGACTGCCTGTTGATTCAACTGTCGCAGTTTGACAAAGCCACAGCATGGCTGGAAGAAGCCCGCCTGATCATCAGCGATCACCTCGATCTGTTAGCCAATCACGATTTCCGCTCGCTCATGCGCGTTACCCGGTTGAAAGAAGATGTGCTGAAAGAAGCCGTCAACCTGATCCAGTCGCTGGATCCGAGACCCGGGCAGTCGATCCAAACCGGTGAGCCAGAGTACGTGATCCCAGATGTACTGGTGCGCAAACATAACGATCGTTGGGTCGTCGAACTGAACAGCGACAGCATTCCGCGTCTACAGATTAATCAGCACTATGCCGCCATGTGCAATGGCGCGCGCAACGATGCCGACAGCCAGTTTATTCGCACCAATCTCCAGGATGCAAAGTGGCTGATTAAAAGTCTGGAAAGCCGTAACGACACGCTGTTGCGCGTCAGTCGATGTATCGTTGAGCAACAGCAAGCCTTCTTTGAGAAAGGCGAAGAATTTATGAAGCCGATGGTGCTGGCGGATATCGCCCAAGCCGTCGAGATGCACGAATCAACCATTTCCCGAGTGACCACGCAAAAGTATCTGCACAGTCCACGCGGCATTTTTGAACTCAAGTATTTCTTTTCCAGCCACGTCAACACTGAGGGCGGGGGCGAAGCCTCTTCTACAGCGATACGCGCACTGGTGAAGAAATTAATTGCTGCGGAGAACCCTGCGAAACCGCTGAGTGACAGCAAGTTAACCTCTATGCTGTCAGAACAGGGTATCATGGTGGCACGCCGCACCGTTGCGAAGTACCGAGAGTCTTTATCCATTCCGCCGTCTAACCAGCGCAAACAGCTGGTCTGACCCAACCGATAAGGAAGACACTATGCAGCTCAACATCACTGGAAACAACGTCGAAATCACTGAAGCACTGCGTGACTTTGTGAACACAAAGTTCGCCAAACTTGAGCAATATTTCGACCGGATTAATCAGGTCTATATTGTGTTGAAGGTGGAGAAGGTGACACACATCTCGGATGCAACACTGCATGTGAACGGTGGCGAAATTCATGCCAGCGCGGAAGGTCAGGATATGTACGCCGCCATTGACGGTTTAATTGATAAACTGGCTCGGCAGTTAACAAAACATAAAGATAAACTGAAACAGCACTAACTTGTCCGGGCAGTTAGCGGGTGCAGGACGGCCTGTTGTGCAGCACAACGGGCCATTTGTACAGTTAGCGCTTAGGTGAAATTATGACAAATAACGATACGACTCTACAACTGAGTACTGTTCTTAACCAGGAATGTACGCGCTCTGGTGTTCACTGCCAAAGCAAAAAACGCGCTCTGGAAATCATCAGCGAACTGGCAGCAAAGCAGCTCAGCTTGCCTTCTCAGGTGGTATTTGAAGCCATTCTGACGCGTGAAAAAATGGGCAGTACCGGCATCGGCAATGGTATTGCCATTCCGCACGGAAAGCTGGAAGAAGACACGATGCGCGCGGTCGGCGTGTTTGTGCAGCTCGAAACGCCTATCGCATTCGACGCCATTGATAATCAACCGGTCGATCTGTTGTTCGCCCTGCTGGTTCCCGCAGACCAAACCAAGACGCATTTGCACACCTTGTCACTGGTTGCAAAACGTCTGGCGGATAAAACCATCTGTCGCCGCCTGCGTTCCGCGCAGAGCGATCAGGAGCTGTATCAAATCATCACGGACACCGAAGGTGTACAGGATGAAGCATAACAACCCAATGGCACCCTTTTTTGTCGTTGTGAGGAGAAACAGTACATGGTACTGATGATCGTCAGCGGTCGTTCAGGGTCAGGCAAATCTGTTGCCCTGCGAGCGCTGGAAGATATGGGTTTTTACTGCGTGGATAACCTTCCCGTAGTGCTGTTGCCCGATCTGGCCCGCACCCTGGCCGATAGCCAAATATCTGCGGCCGTCAGCATTGATGTGCGCAATATGCCTGAGTCACCAGAAATTTTCGAGCAGGCAATGAATAACCTGCCTGAAGGTTTCTCGCCGCAGCTGCTGTTCCTCGATGCTGATCGTAACACGCTGATCCGTCGCTACAGTGATACCCGTCGACTGCACCCACTCTCCAGCAAAAATCTGTCACTGGAAAGTGCTATCGATAAGGAAAGTGACTTACTGGAGCCACTGCGTTCTCGCGCGGACCTGATCGTCGATACCTCTGAAATGTCCGTGCACGAGCTGGCAGAAATGTTGCGTACCCGACTGCTGGGCAAACGTGAACGTGAACTGACCATGGTATTCGAGTCCTTTGGCTTCAAGCACGGCATCCCGATTGATGCGGATTACGTCTTTGACGTGCGCTTCCTGCCAAACCCACACTGGGACCCTAAACTGCGTCCGATGACCGGTCTGGACAGGCCCGTTGCCGCGTTTCTCGACCGCCACACAGAAGTACACAATTTTATCTACCAGACTCGCAGCTATCTTGAGCTATGGTTACCCATGCTGGAGACTAACAACCGCAGCTACCTCACCGTAGCCATCGGCTGTACCGGCGGGAAACACCGATCGGTGTATATTGCAGAGCAACTGGCTGACTACTTCCGCTCTCGCGGTAAAAACGTGCAGTCACGCCATCGCACCCTGGAAAAACGCAAATCATGACCGTAAAACAGACTGTCGAAATCACCAATAAGCTGGGCATGCACGCCCGGCCTGCGATGAAGCTGTTTGAATTAATGCAAGGTTTTGAGGCGGAAGTGCTGTTGCGTAACGATGAAGGTACAGAGGCGGAAGCGAACAGCGTCATCGCCCTGCTGATGCTGGATTCCGCCAAAGGTCGCCAGATAGAGGTTGAAGCCTCTGGCCCACAGGAAGTAGAAGCCCTGGCAGCGGTGATTGCGCTGTTTAATTCGGGATTTGACGAGGATTAGTCAGTACAGAGCTACCATTTCAGCACGTAGCGAGTAGGTCGGATAAGGCGTTTACGCCACATCCGGCAATGTCGTTGTGTCGTATTCTGCCTGATGCGCTGCGCTTATCAGGCCTACAAAAACAGCGTCAGCATCGACTAATACAGCTTATTTTCCCGCATAAACGACTCACCGCCTAACTGGCGCATTTGCCGCATGATCCATGCCTGCCGGTTACGTACATAGCCTGACGGGGCATTCGCCTTAAAACGCAGAGGATTTGGCAGCACCGCCGCCAGCAGCGCTGCTTCAGACTGACTCAGGCGGCTGGCCGGTTTATGGAAATAACGTTGTGCTGCCGCTTCTACGCCGAATACACCGTCGCCAAACTCGGCGATATTCAGATAAACCGTCAGAATACGTTTCTTACTCCACACTGTTTCCATGCCCAGTGTGAGTCCGGCCTCAAGACCTTTACGCACCCAACTGCGTCCATCCCACAGAAAGAGATTTTTTGCTGTCTGCTGCGAGAGCGTCGATGCTCCACGAATGCGGCTTTCATTGCGCTCATTATGCGCTAGCGCCTTTTCTATCGCAGAGACATCAAATCCCCAGTGCTGCGGAAATTTTTGGTCTTCTGCGGCAATAACCGCCAGCCCCATCCACGGTGAGATCTCATCCATACTGACCCAGTCAGAATGCGCCACATAGCCGAAATCACCGTGCAACCAGGCGCTAATTTGTCGTTCAGCCATCACCGCTGAAAAGGGCACGGGCAGCACGCTGAAGAGGGCGATGCCCCCGCCCCAGAACACGGCGAGGACAATGACCGCCCGCAGAAAGAGTCGCCGCAAACTGGCGGTCACCCCTTTTTTCATTCAGTCAGCACCAGCACACGCGAGACCAGCTTGTCGATACCGCTCGCCGCCTGGGCAATATCCTGTGCCAGCATATAAGCCGGCGTGGTGACGATTTTGTGGTCTTCATCAACCACAATATCATCGACCGGACACGGCACATGCTCTGCCCCCATATCCTCCAGCACTTCCGCAGTATCGATATCGGTGCCAATCGTCAGACGCAGCGGAAAATCGAATATTTTAGGCAGCATCGCTGGGGCAATACACATGAACCCCAACGGCTTACCGGATTGATGCATGGCGACTGCCAGCGCGGCTAAGTCGCTATCCACCCGGCATTCGCTTCCCTGGCTGGCGAAATTGCTCAGGTTCTTCGCTGCACCGAATCCACCAGGGACAATCAGCGCATCCAGTTCAGCAGAGACCGCCTGGGCAAGCGGGCGAATATCACCACGGGTTATACGTGCAGCCTCAATCAGGACATTGCGGGTCTCCTGCATGGGTTCGCCCGTCAGATGATTAATCACATCTGCTTGTTGTTTATCCGGCGCAAAGCAGATGGCCTGAGCCCCGTTGCGGGCAATAGCCAGCAGCGTTAACACGGCTTCATGGATCTCCGAGCCGTCATACACGCCGCATCCACCGAGCACTACGCCAATTTTCTTCATCGTGATACTCCTTTCGCAACTGGCTGTAGCATATTAATAATTCTTATTAAAATGCTACGCTTCACACATTTAACTGATTCATGTAACAAATTATTTAAGATTTGCTATCTTAACTGCGTGCGGCCTGAAAATTAGGGCTGCGCCCTTGTAAACAATGATAATAATTTACGGCGCAGCCACGATTTCCCTGGTGTTGGCGCAGTATTCGCGCACCCCGGCTAAGCCGGGGTCATTTTTTTTCAACACTCGCCACCCAGGCTCTTAATACCGCCACGTCGTGCTGCCACTCCTGCTTCATCTCTTCAATCCATTCCCCCACGTTGTCCTCCCAGGCAGGAAGGTCCGGGGATTGAATTTGCTGACCCAGCTGTTGCAGATGGCGCAGTCCCACTGACCCCGCGGCACCTTTGATTTTATGGCCTTCCTCAACAACGCCTTTTTTATCACGCGCGGTCAGGTTGGACTCCAGCACACTTAAATAACCCGGCATCATCTTCTCAAATACCGCCAATCCGTCGGTAATTAACTTCGGTCCCACCAGCTCGAGGTATTGTTCCAACATGGGAATATCTAACAGCGCTTGCGATTTACTGCTTTCTTCAGATGTCACAGTGCTCTCCTCTTTGTTTCGGGTATCCCAGTATTTTTTAATCATGGCGGTTAACGCCGGTACCGACAGCGGCTTGCTCAGCACGTCATCCATACCCGCTTCCAGATATTCTTTTTTGTCTTTCAGAACGTTAGCGGTGAGCGCCACCAGCGGCGGCAGATCTTCCCGCGTGTACTTTTGCGTTAACTCTCTGGAGATATCCAGACCCGTCATATCCGGCAACTGAATATCCAACAGCACCAGGTCGTACTCACCCGGTTTGAACATTTCCAGCGCGGCTTTCCCGGTCATGGCGACGTCCACGCTGTTACCCAGTTTTTCCAGCACCGAACGGGCGACAATCACGTTCAGTTCAATGTCCTCAACCAGCAGCACATTCAGGGCAGGCAACGGCATGTCGTCTTCTTCAAAGGCGTCTTCAATCTCTTCCGCAACGGCTGGGGCATGAACGGTAAGGGTAAAGACGGAACCTTTCCCCGGCTGGCTGGAAACCGTAATATCGCCGCCCATGTTTTTCGCCAGACGACGAGACACTGCCAGACCAATCCCGGTCCCGGTGGCCGGTTTACCGCCATTGCTGTCCTTCACCTGATAATACATGGCGAAGATTTTATCCTGCTCATCCTGCGGAATACCGATACCAGAATCTTCCACTTCAAAATGCAGCATGTTGCCTTTGTCATAGCGCGCCCGCACGGTGACCTGCCCTTTCTGGGTAAACTTCACGGCGTTGCTGATCAGATTCCACAGGATTTGACGCAGACGCGTCCCGTCGGTAATGACCTTATGCGGCAGCGGCAAGGTCGGATCAAGTACAAAGCGCAGCCCTTTTTGCTGCGCCTGCAGGCCGGAGAGGTTTTCCAGATCTGCCATAAAACTGGTGAAATCTATCGGCTGGTTATCGAGCTGAACTTTACGCCGCTCCATCTTATCCATGTCGATAATATCGTTGAAAATATTCCCAAGCGTAACGGCAGAAACATGGATAGTTTTCAGGTATTTTTCCTGCTCAGCGGTCAGATCCGTATCCAGCAGGATCCGACTCAAACCGACAATACCGTTCAGCGGCGTACGCAGTTCGTGGCTGATGGTGGAAATAAAGGTCGTCTTGTCACGGCTGGCACGTTCAAGTGCATCCTGGTAGCGCTTGCGCTCGGTAATATCGCGGCCAAAGCCCATCAGGCCGTGTCGTTTACCGACGCGGTCGTAATAAGGCACTTTACGAATTTCAAAGCAGGCTTTACGTCCGTCCGGGTAATCCAGCCATTGTTCATAGGTCAACGAGACATTATGGCGGAACACTTTCTCGTCGGTTTCGATAACTTTTTCAGCCGCTTCTGGCGAGTAAACTTCAATCGGTTTTAAATTCACCAGCTGCTTTTCGCTCTTGCCTGTCAGCAATTCCATGGCGCGGTTACAGCCGGAGAACTCTTTATCTTCATTGCGATAAAAAACCAGATCCGGTGAAGCATCGAGAAAAGAACGCAGAAAAGAGGATTGTTGTTCCAGTTGGATCTGCGCTTCTTCACGCTCTTTAATTTCGACTTTGAGTTGTTCAAACGTTTCCTGGCGCTCCGCTTCCGCCTTTTCACGTTCGACAATCTCCTGGTTAAGCTGCGCAATATTGTCCTTTAACTGCACGTTAAGCTTGAGATCGCGTTCGCGCATCTCTTCCAGCTTCTGCACCAGTCGTGACAGGCGTTGCCGGGACTCCTCCAGTTGCTCCACGACCACTGACAGGAAATAGACCGCCCAGGGGGTAATTAACAGGCCAAAAAAGATGGAACGTATTACATCAATACTTTCTACCTGGCCATGCAGCACCATGGTGACGGCCATTTGCACCACTATGGCCAACACCACCAGAGCCAGCGCCAATAGCAGCGAAAAGCGCACCAGACCTAATTTCATCATCAGGTCGACATAATACTGCGCCAGCATTCGAATTTGCTTCATAGAGGGTTCCTTCACGACAACTTGGCACAATAATACTCAATTCTCGGCGTGACGTTTGAGATTGTGCAATAAATGCGGAGGCTATCGGTGAAATGACTGAGGAGAGGTCATCGTAGACCTGATAAGCGAAGCGCCATCAGGCAAGCAGGCGCAGATTGCCGGAGGTCGGCTTTGCCTTATCCGGCCTACAGAGGGTTAGCTCCCCGGCTGAGCCCACGGCGTTCCAAGAGCGGAGCCTTGTACACCATGCTCATTGAGATAACGGTCCAGTTCGACCATCCCGGTCCAGCGATTTTCACACCACAGCGGCGCCAGTAACGTCGGGCGACGGGCGCTGGCAGAAATACGATGATAAATAACCTCTGGCGGCGTATGGCGAATCATCTCGCCCGCCGTCACGGTGTAATCGGCCAGCTCAATACCGCTCAGACGCCCTGCTTCCCAGGCCTTCGCCATAATGCTGCCCTTCACGATATGCAGCGGATGCAGCTTAATGCCATCAACGCCGGTCTCCACCACGCGCGCCAGCGTTTGCAGACATTCCGCTTGCCCTTCTCCCGGCAGGCCGACAATCAGATGTGAGCACACTTTCAACCCACGCTCACGCGCCAACTGCGTGGTGCGTTGATAGCAGGCAAAGTCATGCCCACGGTTAATACGGTGCAGCGTTTTATCATGGGCCGTTTGCAGCCCCAGTTCCAACCACACCTCGTAGCCCTGATCTTTATATTCGCACAGCAGATCGAGCACCGCCTCTGGCACGCAGTCAGGGCGTGTCCCGACGCACAGCCCGACAATATTGGCCTGAGTGACCGCCTGCTGGTACATCGAACGCAGCACCTGCACTTCGGCAAACGTGCTGGTATAAGCCTGAAAATAGGCCAGGTAGCGCTTGGCGCGATTCACCAGTTGAGCCTGATGTTCGAGCTGCTCAGCAATCGAATGATGCTGCTGTGCCTCATCGGCAAAGGAGGCGACATTACAGAAGGTGCACCCGCCACGTCCAATGGTGCCATCGCGATTTGGGCAGCTAAACCCGCCGTGCAGCGTGAGTTTATGAACCTTTTGCCCATAACGACGAGAAAGATCCCCACCAAACATATTGACTAATTTCTGTAACTGCATAATCTGATAGACCGCGCCTTGAAAAGAGGCCAAAGCCTGCCATTTTTAGCCCCCGTCGGCGATGACCTGGATCAATCGCCCCGGCGTGCTTTTATTCATTGCATATTCAAGCAAAATAAATGAAATTTCATTCAATCAAAATGTGATTACTTTTCCTTATATCCGATGATTTTTTTTATCTTCCGACGGCCAACGGATAAAAACAGTATCTTTAAGACGCGTAAACTCTATAAACCAGCATAAAATGCCAAACATCGCGATAAACAAAGGGAGGACAAGCGATAACGGACCTTTCTGACAGTGAGACAGATCACACTTCCCTCGCCATCCACTGTGCGTTAAATCAATGTAAAAATGCCATTAATTTCAATATATTCATATCGTTAATCGACCTATAGCACATTTTTGCATAAATAAGATTGCCATTTGACCTGTGTGTGGATTCCCGATAACGTGGAAATCCGCTGGAAGCTTTCTGGATGAGCAGCCTGCTCATCATATTTATGCAGTAATTGAGATTCCCTCTGAAGCAAGTCCTCAAACTTGTTTGACCTATGCGAAAAGGATTAAAGAGGGCGAATGCGAGGTGAGCGTATAACGCGCAACCCCCGTCGCCATGCTCTTGGTGTGCCTGTGCGCAAACGGTATCGGAGAGGCGTCCCGCAGAGCCTGGGGAGGTTCACTGATATGTTGTACGATAAATCCCTTGAGAAGGATAACTGTGGTTTCGGCCTGATCGCCCACATAGAAGGCGAACCTAGCCACAAGGTAGTGCGTACCGCCATACACGCACTGGCCCGTATGCAGCACCGTGGAGCCATCCTCGCGGACGGTAAAACCGGCGACGGCTGTGGCCTGTTATTACAAAAACCCGATCGCTTTTTCCGCATTGTTGCGCAAGAGCGCGGCTGGCGTTTAGCCAAAAACTACGCGGTCGGCATGATCTTTTTAAATAAAGACGCTGAACTGGCGGCGGCGTCTCGTCGCATCGTTGAAGAAGAGTTACAGCAGGAAACCCTGTCGATTGTGGGCTGGCGCGACGTGCCGACCAACGACGGTGTTCTCGGTGAAATTGCCCTCTCCTCCCTGCCCCGTATTGAGCAAATTTTTGTTAACGCCCCTGCGGGCTGGCGTCCACGCGATATGGAGCGCCGTCTGTTCATCGCGCGTCGCCGCATCGAGAAACGTTTACAGGACGATAAAGACTTCTACGTCTGTAGCTTGTCCAATCTGGTCAATATCTATAAAGGTCTGTGTATGCCGGCGGATCTGCCGCGCTTTTACCTGGACCTCGCGGACCTGCGTCTGGAATCGGCCATCTGCCTGTTCCACCAGCGCTTTTCCACCAACACCGTACCGCGCTGGCCGCTGGCCCAACCGTTCCGCTACCTGGCGCACAACGGCGAAATCAATACCATTACCGGTAACCGCCAGTGGGCGCGCGCCCGTACTTATAAGTTCCAGACCCCGCTGATCCCGGATCTCCACGATGCCGCGCCGTTCGTCAACGAAACCGGCTCCGACTCCAGCTCAATGGATAACATGCTCGAACTGCTGCTGGCAGGCGGGATGGACATCATCCGCGCGATGCGCCTGCTGGTGCCACCAGCCTGGCAGAACAACCCAGATATGGACCCGGAGCTGCGCGCATTCTTTGACTTTAACTCCATGCACATGGAGCCGTGGGACGGCCCGGCAGGCATTGTCATGTCTGACGGTCGCTTTGCCGCCTGTAACCTTGACCGTAACGGCCTGCGCCCGGCGCGCTACGTCATCACCAAAGACAAGCTCATCACCTGCGCCTCCGAAGTGGGTATCTGGGATTATCAGCCCGATGAAGTCGTCGAGAAAGGCCGCGTCGGTCCCGGCGAACTGATGGTGATCGACACCCGCTCGGGTCGCATTCTGCACTCGGCGGAAACCGATGATGACCTGAAAAGTCGCCATCCGTACAAAGAGTGGATGGAAAAGAACGTCCGCCGTCTGGTACCGTTTGAAGACCTGGCTGACGATCAAGTCGGCAGCCGTGAGCTGGACGACGACACCCTTGCCAGCTACCAAAAACAGTTTAACTACAGCGCCGAAGAACTGGATTCCGTGATTCGCGTGTTGGGTGAAAACGGCCAGGAAGCGGTCGGTTCAATGGGCGATGACACCCCGTTTGCCGTGCTTTCCAGCCAGCCGCGCATCATTTATGACTACTTCCGTCAACAGTTCGCGCAGGTGACCAACCCGCCAATCGATCCGCTGCGTGAAGCGCACGTGATGTCGCTGGCCACCAGCATTGGTCGTGAGATGAACGTCTTCTGTGAAGCCGAAGGCCAGGCGCATCGCCTGAGCTTTAAATCGCCGATCTTGCTGTACTCTGATTTCACCCAGCTCACCACCATGAAAGAGGAACATTATCGCGCTGACCGGCTCGATATCACCTTCGACGTGAGTGAAACCACGCTGGAAGAGACCGTCAAGGCGCTGTGCGATAAAGCCGAACAGATGGTGCGTAACGGCACGGTATTGCTGGTGCTCTCTGACCGTAACATCGCCAAAAATCGCCTGCCGGTCCCGGCACCGATGGCAGTTGGTGCGGTGCAAACGCGTCTGGTGGAACAAAACCTGCGCTGCGACGCTAACATCATCGTCGAAACTGCCAGTACCCGCGATCCACATCACTTCGCGGTACTCCTCGGCTTTGGTGCCACAGCAATCTATCCGTATCTGGCCTATGAAACGCTGGGGCGTCTGATTGACACTCACGCTATTGCCAAAGATTACCGGACCGTGATGCTGAACTACCGTAACGGCATCAACAAAGGTCTGTACAAAATCATGTCCAAAATGGGCATTTCGACCATCGCCTCCTACCGCTGTTCGAAGCTGTTTGAAGCCGTCGGTCTGCATGACGACGTGGTGGCACTGTGCTTCCAGGGCGTGGTCAGTCGCATCAACGGCGCAGGCTTTGCCGACTTCCAGCAGGATCTGCTGAACCTCTCCAAACATGCCTGGCTGGCGCGCAAACCGATTAGCCAGGGCGGCCTGCTGAAGTACGTTCACGGTGGCGAATACCACGCCTACAACCCGGACGTAGTACGCACCCTGCAACAGGCAGTACAAAGCGGCGAATACAGCGACTACCAGCAATACGCTAAGTTGGTTAACGAGCGTCCGGCAGCAACGCTGCGCGATCTGCTGGCTATCGCACCTGGCAATGAAGCAGTAAGTATTGACGACGTCGAACCCGCAACCGAGTTGTTTAAACGTTTTGATACCGCAGCCATGTCCATCGGCGCGTTAAGCCCGGAAGCGCACGAAGCGCTGGCCGAAGCGATGAACAGCATCGGCGGCAATTCCAACTCCGGCGAAGGCGGTGAGGACCCAGCACGCTATGGCACCAACAAGGTGTCACGCATCAAGCAGGTGGCTTCTGGTCGCTTCGGTGTAACCCCGGCGTATCTGGTCAACGCTGACGTCATTCAGATTAAGGTCGCACAAGGCGCGAAGCCCGGCGAAGGCGGTCAGTTACCGGGAGATAAAGTTACTCCGTACATCGCCAAACTGCGTTATTCGGTGCCGGGCGTGACGCTGATCTCCCCGCCGCCACACCACGATATCTACTCTATCGAGGACCTGGCGCAGCTGATTTTCGACTTAAAACAGGTTAACCCGAAGGCGATGATCTCTGTGAAGCTGGTTTCCGAACCGGGCGTCGGCACCATCGCCACCGGCGTGGCAAAAGCCTACGCGGATCTGATAACCATTGCCGGTTACGACGGCGGCACCGGTGCCAGCCCGCTCTCTTCGGTGAAATACGCAGGTTGTCCGTGGGAACTGGGGCTGGTAGAAACTCAGCAGGCACTGGTGGCTAACGGTCTGCGCCATAAGATCCGTTTACAAGTTGATGGCGGTCTGAAAACCGGCGTCGACATCATCAAAGCAGCCATTCTCGGCGCGGAAAGCTTCGGCTTTGGTACCGGGCCGATGGTCGCGCTGGGCTGTAAATACCTGCGTATTTGCCACCTGAACAACTGTGCAACCGGTGTAGCAACCCAGGACGAAAAACTGCGTAAGAACCACTACCACGGTCTGCCGTTCAAAGTGACCAACTACTTTGAGTTTGTCGCCCGTGAAACCCGCGAGCTGATGGCATCGCTTGGCGTAACACGCCTGGTGGATCTGATTGGCCGTACCGATCTGCTCAAAGAGCTGGACGGGTATACCGCCAAGCAACAGAAACTGGAGCTGTCTCACCTGCTGGAAACCGCACAACCTCACCCAGGCAAAGCGGTGTACTGTACTGAGAACAACCCACCGTTCGACAACGGCGTGCTCAACGCGCAGTTGCTGCAACAGGCCAAACCATTTGTTGATGAGCGCCAGAGTAAAACTTTCTGGTTCGACATCCGCAACACCGACCGTTCTGTCGGCGCATCACTGTCGGGCTATATCGCTCAGACGCACGGCGATCAGGGGTTGGCTTCCGACCCGATCAAGGCGCATTTCAGCGGTACCGCAGGCCAGAGCTTTGGCGTGTGGAACGCGGGCGGCGTGGAGCTGTATCTGACCGGCGATGCCAACGACTATGTCGGTAAAGGCATGTCGGGCGGCCTGCTGGCGGTACGTCCTCCGGTCGGTTCTGCCTTCCGCAGCCATGAAGCGAGCATCATCGGCAACACCTGCCTGTACGGCGCAACCGGCGGTCGTCTGTTTGCCGCAGGTCGCGCGGGTGAACGCTTTGGGGTACGTAACTCAGGTGCCATCACCGTGGTCGAAGGCATCGGTGACAACGGCTGTGAATACATGACCGGCGGCATCGTCTGTATTCTCGGTAAAACGGGCGTCAACTTCGGCGCAGGCATGACGGGCGGGTTCGCCTACGTGCTGGACGAAGACGGCGAATTCCGCAAACGCGTGAATCCGGAACTGGTCGAAGTCCTGAGCGTGGACTCGCTGGCTATCCACGAAGAGCATTTGCGTGGACTGATCACCGAGCATGTACAGCATACTGGTTCGTCACGCGGAGAAGAGATCCTAGCCAACTGGCCGGCATTCTCGGCGAAATTCGCGCTGGTTAAACCGAAGTCCAGTGATGTGAAAGCACTGTTGGGTCACCGTAGTCGTAGCGCAGCTGAGCTGCGCGTGCAGGCGCAGTAAGGGGTAGCAGCAATGAGCCAGAACGTATACCAATTTATCGACCTGCAGCGCGTTGATCCGCCGAAGAAACCGCTGAAGATCCGCAAGATCGAGTTTATCGAAATCTACGAGCCGTTTTCCGAAGGCCAGGCTAAGGCGCAGGCAGACCGCTGCCTGTCCTGCGGCAACCCGTACTGCGAGTGGAAATGCCCGGTGCACAACTACATCCCGAACTGGCTGAAGCTGGCTAACGAAGGACGTATTTTTGAAGCAGCCGAGCTGTCACACCAGACCAACACGCTACCGGAAGTCTGCGGTCGCGTGTGTCCGCAGGACCGTCTGTGTGAGGGTTCTTGCACGCTGAACGATGAGTTCGGCGCGGTAACCATCGGCAACATTGAGCGCTATATCAACGATAAAGCGTTTGAAATGGGCTGGCGCCCGGATATGACCGGCGTACGCCAGACCGATAAACGCGTCGCCATTATCGGTGCCGGTCCGGCAGGGCTGGCCTGTGCCGACGTACTCACCCGTAACGGCGTAAAGGCGGTGGTGTTTGACCGTCATCCGGAGATTGGCGGCCTGCTGACCTTCGGTATTCCAGCCTTCAAGCTGGAAAAAGAGGTGATGACCCGTCGTCGTGAAATCTTCACCGGTATGGGCATTGAGTTCAAACTCAATGTAGAAGTGGGTCGTGACGTGCAGCTCGACGATCTACTGAAAGATTATGACGCTGTGTTTCTCGGCGTCGGAACCTATCAGTCGATGCGCGGTGGGCTGGAAAACGAAGATGCCGATGGCGTATTCGATGCCCTGCCATTCCTGATTGCCAATACCAAGCAGTTGATGGGCTTTGGCGAAAGCAGCGACGAGCCGTACATCAGTATGGAAGGCAAACGCGTGGTGGTGCTGGGCGGCGGTGATACTGCGATGGACTGCGTACGTACTTCCGTTCGTCAGAACGCGTCACACGTGATTTGCGCCTATCGTCGCGACGAAGAAAACATGCCTGGCTCGAAACGCGAAGTAAAAAACGCGCGTGAAGAAGGTGTAGAATTCCAGTTCAACGTGCAGCCGCTGGGCGTGGAAATTAACGCCAACGGCAAAGTGTGCGGTGTAAAAATGGCGCATACTGAAATGGGTGCACCGGACGCACAAGGCCGCCGCCGTGCGGAGATCGTGCCCGGTTCTGAACACGTGGTACCCGCCGATGCCGTGGTGATGGCATTCGGTTTCCGTCCGCACAGCATGGAATGGCTGGCAAAGCACAGCGTCGAGCTGGATTCACAGGGCCGCATTATCGCCCCGGAACGCAGCGACAACGCGTTCCAGACCAGCAACCCGAAAATCTTCGCCGGTGGCGACATCGTGCGCGGTTCGGATCTGGTGGTGACGGCGATTGCCGAAGGCCGTAAAGCCGCTGACGGGATCCTGAATTACCTGGAAGTATAAAAAGCCTCTCTGCTGGCCCCCTGCCAAAATTCACATTGCTGGATGGGGGCCAGTTTTCTTCTGCCTCACACATTCACGTCATTCCTGGAAAGCGACTCGCAAATGCTGATGCAGGTCCATGTAATGCAATCGTCATGGATTGACGGCATTAGACCTCGAGCGTATTGATAACGATATATTTTCATTTCGCAACTATCACGCCAGGGAAGACATGAATACACTCACCTCGACACACCATGCTGAGGATTATCAGCAAATCCATGACGGAATAATCCATTTATTGGATAACGCCAGGACAGAAACGGTCCGCAGCATCAACGCAATTATGACGGCAACCTATTGGGAGATTGGCCATCGAATTGTCGAATTTGAACAAGGCGGTGAAGCGCGAGCGGCTTACGGTACTCAACTGATTGAACGTTTGTCCGTCGATTTAAACCAGCGGTACAAACGTGGGTTTTCCACGGGAAACTTGCGACAAATACGAGCGTTTTATCTTTATTTTCAAAATATTGAAATTCAGCAGACAGTGTCTGGTGAATCTTCCCGTCTGGCACAACTCGCCAAAATTTTCCCGCTTCCCTGGTCAGCCTATGTCCGCCTGCTATCGGTTAAAAATCCTGATGCCCGCATCTTTTACGAGAAAGAGACGCTACGTAACGGCTGGTCAGTACGGCAACTCGACAGGCAAATCACCACCCAATTTTACGAAAGAACATTATTGTCCCACGACAAAACCGCCATGTTACAGCAGGTCGCCCCCACCGTCGCTGACGTTACGCCAGAACAAGCAATACGTGACCCGTTCATTCTTGAATTCCTAGATTTAAAGGACGAATATTCTGAATCTGACCTTGAAGAAGCGCTGATAAACCACCTGATGGATTTTATGCTGGAACTCGGTGATGATTTTTCCTTTGTGGGTCGCCAGCGTCGCTTACGCATTGACGATAGTTGGTTTCGCATCGATCTGCTGTTCTTCCACCGACGCTTACGCTGCCTGCTCATCGTTGACCTCAAGGTAGGGAAATTCAGCTACGCCGATGCAGGGCAAATGAATATGTACCTGAATTATGCCCAAGAGCACTGGACAATGCCTGGAGAGAATCCGCCCGTAGGCTTAATCCTGTGCGCGGAAAAAGGTGCTGGCGAAGCTCACTATGCCCTAACCGGTTTACCTCATAAAGTGCTTACCAGCGAATACAAAATGCAGTTGCCTGACGAGAAATTACTGGCGGATGAACTTGCCCGTTCACAAACTCGATTAGCGTCTCAATGAGATCATTCACGGAGCGACTGAGCCAATGGCGACAGCGTGCGCGGTTCGGATCTGGTGGTGACGGCAATTGCCGAAGGCCGTAAAGCCGCTGACGGGATCCTGAGTTACCTGGAAGTATAAACACATCTTTTCTGGCATCTCGTCCGCACATATGGATGAGATGCCGGATATCCGTCTTCTCTTCTCAAAATACGTAGTTGCTACATAGCATAAATTCGCGACCAACCAGCTTAAAAATCCAGTACGTAAACGTTTGCATTCTTCTGAAAAGTGTATATTATGCGGCGGATTTTTTGGGCAAAATTCATGGAGGTGTTGTGTCGCAAGATAACAATTATAGCCAGGGCCCCGTCCCTCTGGCCGCGCGGAAAGGCGTAGTTCCACTGACATTTGTAATGTTGGGATTAACGTTTTTTTCCGCCAGTATGTGGACCGGGGGCACACTCGGTACCGGTCTTTCCTATAATGATTTCTTCCTGGCAGTTCTCTTCGGTAATCTTCTCCTCGGTATTTACACTGCCTTTCTGGGTTTCATCGGCGCAAAAACCGGACTCTCTACCCATCTCCTGGCGCGTTACTCATTTGGCGTAAAAGGTTCATGGCTTCCCTCAATGCTGTTAGGCGGCACGCAGGTGGGCTGGTTTGGTGTTGGTGTGGCGATGTTTGCTATCCCAGTCAGCAAAGCGACGGGAATCGACGTTAATATCCTGATTGCTGTATCTGGCCTGTTGATGACCATGACCATCTTTTTTGGCATTTCGGCGCTGACGGTTTTATCGATTATCGCCGTACCCGCTATCGTTATTCTTGGTAGTTACTCCGTCTGGCTGGCAGTATCCGACGTGGGCGGCTTAGATCATTTAAAAACGATTGTGCCACAGACGCCGCTGAATTTTTCAACCGCGCTGGCGCTGGTGGTAGGATCGTTTGTCAGCGCAGGTACCTTGACGGCCGACTTCGTCCGCTTTGGCCGTAATGCCAAAGCTGCGGTGCTGATTGCCATGGTGGCTTTTTTCCTCGGCAACTCCCTGATGTTTATCTTCGGTGCTGCTGGCGCTGCCGCTGTAGGACAGGCGGACATCTCCGACGTGATGATTGCCCAGGGGCTCCTGCTACCAGCGATTGTCGTTCTCGGCCTGAATATCTGGACAACCAACGACAACGCGCTGTATGCGTCGGGTCTGGGCTTTGCCAATATTACCGGTTTTTCCAGCCGTACATTGTCGGTGGTTAACGGTATTATTGGCACGCTGTGCGCGCTGTGGCTGTACAATAACTTTGTCGGCTGGCTGACATTTCTGTCGGCCGCGATCCCTCCGATTGGCGGGGTGATTATTGCCGACTATCTGTTAAACCACCGCCGATACGCCGATTTCAACAACGCACAATTTACGCCGGTGAATTGGATAGCCATTCTGTCCGTTGCACTGGGCATCGCTGCCGGCCACTATATTCCCGGTATTGTGCCCGTCAACGCCGTACTCGGCGGTGTAGTCAGCTATATCCTGCTGAATCCACTTTTTAATCGCAGTCTTGCTCAGTCCACGGAGGTCAGCCATGCAGACTAATACCCTCACCATTCGTCAGGCACGTTTACAGGGACGCGAAGGGTTATGGCAACTTACAATTGAAAACGGGCGTTTTAGCCGTATTGAATCCCAGGAAGCCGCATCTTTACCGCAAGGTGAGGTCCTGGACGCTGAAGGTGGACTCGCCATCCCGCCATTCGTCGAGCCGCATATCCATCTGGACACCACGCAAACGGCAGGCGAGCCAAACTGGAATCAGTCGGGTACGCTGTTTGAGGGTATTGAGCGCTGGGCTGAACGTAAAGCGATGCTGACTCACGAAGACGTGAAGACGCGTGCCATGCAAACCCTGAAATGGCAGATGGCCAACGGCATCCAGTATGTTCGTACGCACGTTGACGTTTCCGATCCCACACTAACGGCACTGAAAGCGATGCTGGAAGTGAAGCAAGAGGTCGCACCGTGGGTGGAGCTGCAAATTGTGGCATTCCCACAAGAGGGGATTCTATCTTACCCCAACGGTGAGGCACTGTTAGAGGAAGCGGTACGCCTGGGCGCCGACGTGATTGGTGCGATTCCCCACTTTGAATTTACGCGTGAATATGGCGTGGAGTCGCTGCATAAAATTTTCGCCCTGGCCCAGAAGTACGACCGCCTTATCGATGTGCACTGTGACGAAATTGATGATGAACAATCACGCTTTGTTGAAACCGTTGCAGCACTGGCGCATCGCGACGGAATGGGCGGGCGCGTTACTGCCAGCCATACCACAGCGATGCATTCCTACAACGGCGCGTATGCTTCCCGTCTTTTCCGTCTGCTGAAAATGTCAGGTATTAACTTTGTTGCGAATCCTCTGGTGAACATTCACCTGCAGGGACGTTTTGACACCTATCCCAAGCGTCGCGGTGTCACCCGCGTCAAAGAGATGCTGGAGGCAGAGATCAACGTCTGCTTTGGCCATGATGATGTCTTTGATCCGTGGTATCCGCTGGGCACCGCGAATATGCTGCAGGTGCTGCATATGGGATTACACGTGTGCCAACTGATGGGATACGGGCAGATTAATGATGGGCTGAACCTGATAACCACTCACAGCGCAAAAACCCTGCACTTGCAAGACTACGGCCTGAGCGTTGGAAATTCCGCTAACCTGGTAATTTTACCGGCAGAAAATGGGTTTGACGCGGTTCGTCGCCAAACACCTGCCCGTTATTCCATTCGCCACGGGCGGGTCATCGCCGAGACCGTACCGAGTCAAACAACGTTGCATCTGTCGCAGCCAGAAACAGTGACATTTAAGCGGTAGATTGTCTTTTGAATAATTGCCGCAGACACGCAGCTGCGGCAATTACCATGTTGGTGCATTCCTATCAGGCGTGTAGCAAGCTGGCTCGGATCTTCACCACCACCTTCTTAATTTCTCCAGGTGCACTCACCACGCAGCCCGGTTTATGTGGCTCGCCAGGCATAAACACCGCGAACATCCCCGGTTTCAGGGTAACAACTTGTTCATCGGCAATCTCGCTGCACAGTTGATAATCCTCTTCAACATGCACGTCTTCGCACTGACGTGCGGAACCTGCCAAACCGAAAAAAATACGCTCTTCACCTGCCAGCAGCAATTGGATATCAATATAACATTCATGCAGCTCCGCCTTTTTTTCTTGTGGCGGTTGCGTGGCGAACTGCATCACGTTCATAAACAGATCGTCGCCTTTCAGTACATAGTGTCCCGGCGCGTTATTCTGCACGTCTACCGCCAGCGCAAGGGTCAGCGCATCAAGCAGAACAGGGGGTAATCCCGCAGCGGATAGCGACTGTAACTCGCCTAATATCATGATAACTCTCCTTGTGCTAACAATGCTGCGCCCAGCAACCCGGCGTCATGTCGGTAATGTGCTGTGCGCAGTGGGACGTGATACACCGAGGGTTCCTGCGCCAGCAGCGTGCGGACCTGCGTCAGATATCCTTGCGCCAGCCCAACGCTGCCACCCACAACTACGCACTGGCAGTCGGTAGACGCTTTGACGTCGGCAATCAGTCGCGCCAGCACCTGTGCAGAATGTGCAATCAACCGCGCGGCCTGTTCATGCCCTTGCACCGCACACGTAAACACCGTTCTGGCATCGCAACCGGCAAGGTCGCCCTGTGCGGCAGCGGCAATTCCGCGACCAGATGCAATAGCCTCCACGCAGCCGGTACGACCGCAGCCACAGACTGGTCCATTAGGGTCTGCCAACGTATGCCCTAAATGCCCCGCCAGACCACCAGCCCCGGTGAGTAACTTGCCGTTGCTGACCACGCCGCCGCCCACACCGGTCGACACGGTGATAAATACCATATCGCTTATCTCGTCAGCCATTACGTGGTATTCCGCCCAGGCCGCCGCCTGCGCATCATTGACCGCCATGGTCGGCAAGCCGGTCAACTCTCTTAAGGTTTGTACCAGCGGGAAGTGCATCAGCCCGCCAAGATTGAGCGGATTAATCGCCAGTAGTGTGCCCTCGCGGATAATACCGGTGGAGGCAATGGCAACGCGCTCTGCTTGCGCCTGCAGCGGCTCAATGAGCGTCTGTAACGCGGCCCGCAGGGCATCCGGCGTTTTGCTGGCAGGTGTCGGCAGTTCACGGCGTTCGCGGATCTGTAAATCACGGTCTACCCGTGCAGCGGCCAGTTTGGTGCCGCCAATATCAATCGCCAGCGTTGTCATAGCACGACCTTTTTCAGCGTCAGTAGCTCAAGTAACGACATACTTACTCCCTTACCAAAATAGCCCGGTGCAGGACCGGGCAATCGGATTAACTTTTTGATTTCACCAGCGCGCTTTTATCGCTACCAAACGGCACGGCTCCGCTAAACGGTTTACCATCAATGGCATCATGGGTACGCAGCGCTTCCGGGCGCAGCCAGCGCTGCACGCGGGACGGCATATCAAGGCCAATCAGCAGGATCACCACGAAAGTCAGGCTAAACGACAGCGATCCCAGCGCCGTACCCAGATCCAGACGCTGTGCAATCAGCGCACCGATGATCGGCGCCAGTGCCCCACCCAGCGCACCCACGTTGTAGGTAAAGCCCAGACCCGCCGCACGTTGGTCAGTATCGAAATAACCGCCGATCAGTTTGGGTAAGATCCCGGAGATCCCCTGCCCGAGCATTTGCTGGAAAAACAGCAGCAGACCCAGTACCCAGACGTTGGCACCGCCAATCGCAAACACGGGAATAATCAGCAACTGTGAGGCCAGCAGGCTGTAGACATAGGCTTTGCGCGTACCCAGCCAATCACCCAGAAAACCACCGACACAACAGCCTACCGCCGCCCCAAAGCCGCTGAAGAACAGCACCCTGGCGACCGTCGACGGGTCATACATCAATTCAGTTTTCAGGTAGGTCGGCAGCAGCGCCTGAATTGGCCACGAGTAGAGGAAGGCGAACAGCACCACTACCATCAGCATTACGCCCGTCGGCCAGCGTTTACCGCTGCTTTGCACCATAAAGCTAATGAAGATAAACGCGCAGACCAGACCGAGGATCGCCACGATAGCCGCGTTTTGCAGGTTACCGGCAAAACAGAACCACAGCGCGGTTGCGGCGGCGAGCGTCATCAGAATATTAATGACCCGATGTTCACCCCGATAGAGGGTATCCACCATCGTGCGCACCGGCGCTTTGCCTTCGTGTTTTTCCTTCCAGTCTTCGGCTTCCGGAATATTTTTACGCAGCCAGAGGGCGAAGATAATCGGTACAATGCCGATGAAAAACAGCGCGCGCCACCCCCACACCGGTACCACCAGACTGTAGACCTGAGCGGCGATCACGGCCCCCACGGAGAAGCCAGAAATCAGGAAACCACTGGCTTTATTGCGCAACTGTTTAGGCCAGCTTTCAATCACATAGGTCGCACTTGAACCATACTCACCTGCCATCCCCATGCCGATGACCAGGCGGGCGATAAACATGGTGGTGTAGCCCGGTGCAAAACCGCAAGCCAGCGTCCCTAGCGAGAACAGAATAATGCTGGTGACCATCGCCAGGCGACGCCCGTAGCGATCGCCCATCGCCCCCAGCATCAGCCCGCCAAACCAACGAGAAATAAAGGCGGCCGAGATCAGGCTGGCAGCCTGCACCGTCGTCAACCCGAATTCACCTTGTACTTCCGTCAGCACAAGGGCAATTAAGACAAAATCAAAACCATCCAGCAAATATCCCAGCCAAGCGGCAGAGAACGCACGCCATTGTGCCCGGTTGAGATGGCGGTACCACGGAATGCTCTGGGTAGAAGTACTCATGTGACTCTCCCGACGATTTTCATTGTTGTACTGGTGGGCGACTGTGTCTCATCCGGCCTACGGTCTGCCTGTGTAGGCCGGGCAAGCAAAGAGCCCCCGGCAATCCGCTGTTACGCCTTTTCTGCCAGCAGTTGGTCAGCCAGCGCTTTCAGTTCTGGCAGGTACTTTTCGTCAACAGGGGCAAACGGCTTACGGCACAGTGGGACGGAAACCACGTCCATATAGTGCAGAACCGTTTTCAGTCCACGGAACACGCCGACTTTAATCAGTAAATCGATAACCTTATTGCACTCGGTTTGCAGCTTTTGTGCCGTCTGGATGTCGCCTTCTTTGAGTGCTTTCACGATTCCCTGATAGCGCCAGCCCATAATGTTGTAGGTACTGCCGATACCACCGTCTGCCCCAGCCAGCAGGCCTGACGCGAAAATTTCGTCATAGCCGTTGTACAGCACCAGATCCGGATGGGCGCGACGGATCTGCTCCATTTGATAGAGATCGCCAGAGGTCTGCTTCAACGCGCCAACACCCGGCAACGTGACCAGCGTGTTGATCTGATCCAGCGTCAGTTTTACGCCGCTCAGCGCCGGGATGTTATAGACCACCATTGGCAAGCCATCAGAGGAATCAATAATTGCACGGTAGTGATCGCAGTGCTCTTCAAAACTGAACGGATAGTAAAACGGCGTGACGGCAGAGACAGCATCAAAGCCGTAGCGATGGGCTGCGCTCGCCAACTGCTGGCTCTCTTCGGTGCTCACCGTGCCCACATGTGCGATAAGCGTGACTTTACCCTTCGCTTCTTCCGCCACGATCTCCAGTACCTGCTCTCTTTCAGCCCGGTTCTGGACAAACGCTTCACCCGTTGAGCCACCGACGTACAGGCCATCAACACCCTGCCCAATGTTGAAACGTACCAGACGACGTAGGCTCTCAATGTCCAGTCGCTGTTGGTTGTCGAATGGGGTTAACAACGCTGGCATTACGCCTCTTAAATCTCTTGCCATAACTACCTCTGTCGATGATTAGTGTTGTCTAACTGCGTACCTTTATACCTGTTATACCAGATCAAATAAGCAGCAATACAATACAGAACGCTTATATTGCGATCTGCCTCACTAAACACTTCATCCTGCAAGTCGCCTCTGTGTTTAAACGATCGTCAGGATCGGGATTATTTACGCAATTTTTTATTTTTACCGAAGGCGTGCCAGGTAGCGGAAACGCTGTTGAGATGGTCTTGTAATGCGCGGTCTGCTTCATCAGGATCGTGCTGACGAATGGCGTCGACAATAGCAATATGCTGTTGATAACTTACGCTATTGTGCTCGTATAATTCGCGGTCAGCGACGGTCGGACGTGCGGCGATCAGCCAGTCCAGCAGCGCGACATGGATCGCCATAAAGATAGGATTACCAGGGATCTCCGCCAGCACACGGTGAAAATCCACGTCCGAACGAATGAACAGCGCGTTGTCATCCAGCGACTGGCTGTTAATCTCCAGCGCTTTCGCCAATCTGTCAATTTGCTCGTCGGTTGCATGCTCTGCGGCGTAACGCACCAGGCTTGACTCAAAGAACAGTCGCAACTGTTCAAAGTGGGCGATGCCGCCGGGATGCGAGAGAAAATCTTTCGCCATCCCCGACAGTTCACCAATGATGGTGTCCGCAGATGGACGCGAAACGCGGGCACGTTCGCCGTTGTTGATTTGCACCAGGCCTTTACGTTTTAACGCCGCCAGGGCTTCTCGTACCGAGGGACGACCGACGTTAAAGAAGGCCATCAGCTCCCGCTCGGACGGCAACTGTTCACCCTCGCCAAACTCCCGACGACGAATCATCTGTTCCAGTTCTTCTTCAACCATTTCAGACAGCTTTTTACGCGCCAGCGGGCGGTTACGTAAACTACGGCCAATGGTGGATGGAGAGTCTTCAGCTTGCGAATCAAATGCGTTCATAGGGTCCATTCAGCTAAGTCATTGGTGAAAAACAACAGCGGGTTCATCGTAACACAGGATCGAAAGCGGGGTGAAATGGAGGTCAATCGGGTTAGCCCGCTTATTGATAACATATGAAATACAAATATATTTTCACTCAAAAACAATATGATGAATTTTAATTTCTGAGTATGACATCGAATTTATGAAATCTGCGAATATGATCGTGAAAAATTATCATAACCTACTATTTTAAAACGAAAAATAATTTAATCTCGATTTTAAAAATACGATATTCACTCCATAAAAAACGGTAAAAAAAATATAACATCCGCTTTTATAACAGCGCTATTACCGGATTTATCTTCTTTCCTGCATGGAGTGAAAAAATGTTCGGCATCATACTTTCTGTCATCGTTTTATTAACGATGGGTTACCTGATCCTCAAAAACTACAAACCCCAGGTGGTCCTTGCGGCTGCTGGGATCTTCCTAATGATCTGCGGCGTCTGGCTGGGGTACGGTGCGCTGGTTGCACCCGAAAAAAGCAGCGGCTACCTGCTGGTTGATATTTATAACGAAATTCTGCGCATGCTCTCCAGTCGTGCAGCAGGCCTGGGGCTGTCGATTATGGCCGTCGGTGGCTATGCCCGCTATATGGACAGGATGGGAGCCAGTCGGGCGATGGTGAGCCTGCTGAGCCGTCCGCTAAAGCTTATCCGATCACCGTATATCGTGCTTGCCGCCACCTATGTGATCGGTCAGATCATGGCGCAGTTCATTACCAGCGCCTCCGGGTTAGGGATGTTGCTGATGGTCACCCTCTTCCCGACGCTGGTCAGCCTTGGCGTAAGCCGTTTGTCGGCAGTGGCGGTCATTGCCACGTCAATGTCGATTGAATGGGGTATTCTGGAAACAAACTCGATTTTTGCCGCTCAGGTAGCGGGAATGAAAATCGCCACCTACTTCTTCCACTACCAGTTACCCGTGGCCTCGTGCGTGATTATCGCCGTTGCTATTGCGCACTTTTTTGTGCAGCGCCAGTTTGATAAAAAAGCGGCACCAGAAAACATCGGCTTTACCGAACAAAAGGTGCTGGAAGATGTTCCGCCGCTCTATTACGCCATTTTACCGGTGATGCCACTGATCCTGATGCTAGGCTCGCTGTTCCTTGCACATAGTGGACTCATGAAAACAGAGCTGAATCTGGTGGTGGTGATGCTGATGAGCATGACAGTCACCATGCTTGTCGAATTCTTTCGCACCCATAATCTGCGCGAAACCATGGATGATGTGCAGGCGTTTTTTGATGGCATGGGCACCCAGTTTGCCAACGTCGTTACGCTGGTCGTCGCCGGTGAGATCTTTGCCAAAGGCTTAACCACCATCGGCACTGTCGACGCGGTGATTAGGGGGGCGGAACATTCCGGGCTTGGCGGTATCGGCGTGATGATCATCATGGCGGTGGTCATCGCCGCCTGCGCCATTGTCATGGGTTCCGGTAACGCGCCGTTTATGTCTTTCGCCAGCCTGATCCCGGACATCGCCGCAGGGCTGCATATTCCGGCGGTGGTAATGATTATGCCAATGCACTTTGCCACTACCCTGGCCCGCGCGGTTTCACCCATTACTGCGGTCATTGTAGTAACTTCCGGTATTGCGGGTGTATCGCCTTTTGAGGTGGTTAAACGCACGGCGATCCCAATGGCGGTAGGATTTGTGGTGAATATGATAGCCACGATTGTGCTGTTTTATTGATGGCTGGCACAGAAAGCAAAACAGGCCCGCAAGGGCCTGTTTGATTTTACTTCACTACGCGTAGCGCCGGACGCCCACCACGCGGAGGTGGCGGCGTATCATCCGGGTCGTTGTCATCACCGTGATCGGGCTTATCGCCATCAATGACGGACATGACCGTTTCGCTTTCAAAGCCGGACGTGTCGTTGTCGTCATCATTTAAGCTGGCGACATCTTCGTCGTAGGCCGCTTCTGGCTCGAACATGGTACCTGCACCGTTTTCACGGGCATAGATAGCCAGAACAGCAGCCAGCGGCACGGAAACCTGACGCGGTATACCGCCAAAGCGCGCGTTAAAACGCACTTCGTCGTTTGCCAGTTCCAGGTTGCCCACTGCACGTGGAGCAATATTCAGAACAATTTGCCCGTCACGCGCATATTCCATAGGAACCTGCACATCCGGAAGCGTCACATCCACCACCAGGTGCGGCGTAAGCTGGTTGTCTAACAACCACTCATAGAATGCGCGCAGCAGATACGGACGGCGCGGTGATAGCTGTGGCAAATCCATACAGATTAACCCCGGCCCAGACGCATTTCACGTTCAGGCTCAGTCAGAGAAGCCAGGAAAGAGTCACGTTCAAATACGCGGGTCATATACCCTTTCAGCTCTTTCGAACCAGCACCGCTGAATTCAATACCCAGCTGCGGTAAACGCCACAGCAGCGGCGCCAGGTAGCAGTCTACCAGGCTGAACTCATCGCTCAGGAAATACGGTTTCTGACTAAACACTGGCGCAATTGCCAGCAGCTCTTCGCGCAGTCGCTTACGCGCGACGTCCGCTTCAGAAGCAGAACCGTTTACGATGACGTTCATCAGCGTATACCAGTCTTTTTCAATACGCTGCATGTACAGGCGGCTTTCACCACGCGCAACCGGGTAAACCGGCATCAGCGGCGGATGCGGGAAACGCTCATCCAGGTATTCCATAATGATGCGAGATTCCCATAGGGTCAGCTCACGATCCACCAGTGTCGGTACGCTCTGATTCGGGTTGAGGTCGATCAGATCCTGAGGTGGATTGTCTTTCTCCACATGCTCAATCTCGAAACTAACACCTTTCTCCGCCAGTACAATGCGGACCTGATGGCTATAGATGTCAGTAGGACCAGAAAACAGCGTCATTACCGAACGTTTGTTGGCAGCGACAGCCATGAAAACCTCCAGGTATATTAAGAATTTTACTGCTACCAGCCACCAGGTGGCCAGCCAGAAGTGATGTCACCCAGATTCGGAAAGCCATTGCTGTTCAAAATACAAACAAAAAATGAACAATACCGCACATTTGGGCAGAAAATTGGATGATAGTTTACCAGATTTTGTGACCTTTGTGGTGAGTCGATTCTGGAAATGGGAAAAAAGAGGTGGCAATCAGCAGATTACCGTGCTTATTCGCGGGTAAAAATCCATAAAAAAACCCGCCGAGGCGGGTTTTTTCGCAAATTGCAATCTGCCGAAGCAGAAACCAATTAACGCTTGGAGAACTGAGGACGACGACGTGCTTTACGCAGGCCGACTTTCTTACGTTCAACTTCACGAGCATCACGAGTAACGAAGCCTGCTTTACGCAGTTCGCCACGCAGTGACTCGTCATATTCCATCAGTGCGCGGGTGATACCGTGACGGATCGCACCAGCTTGACCAGAAATACCACCACCTTTAACGGTGATGTACAGGTCCAGTTTACCAATCATGTCGACCAGTTCCAGCGGCTGACGAACTACCATGCGGGCAGTTTCACGACCGAAGTACTGTTCCAGAGAACGTTGATTGATAACGATTTTACCACTGCCCGGTTTGATGAAAACGCGAGCTGCAGAACTTTTGCGGCGACCAGTGCCGTAGTATTGATTTTCAGCCATTGCCTATAATCCCGATTAGATGTCAAGAACTTGCGGTTGCTGTGCCGCGTGGTTGTGCTCATTGCCCGCGTAAACTTTCAGTTTACGGTACATTGCACGACCCAGCGGGCCTTTTGGCAGCATGCCTTTAACCGCGATTTCAATCACACGCTCAGGATGGCGAGCAATCATCTCTTCAAAGGTCGCTTCTTTAAGACCACCGACGTAGCCACTGTGACGGTAGTACATTTTGTCAGTACGCTTGTTGCCAGTTACCGCAACTTTGTCAGCGTTCAGAACGATGATGTAATCACCGGTATCTACGTGCGGAGTGTATTCCGCTTTGTGCTTACCGCGCAGGCGCAGAGCCAGTTCGGAAGCCAGACGGCCCAGAGTTTTACCGGTCGCGTCAACAACATACCAGTCGCGTTTTACGGTTTCTGGTTTAGCTGTAAAAGTTTTCATTAAAAGCTTACCCAAATAAATTAGTTACACGTTGGTGAACACCCAAACGTTTTGTCAGTTGAGGTTCACACGACATTGTCCAGCAAACCTACCCCTTCGAATAGCCTATGCCGGCACATAGAAAGTTTTGGGAAAAAAACTCTCTCGTAACGTGGGGTCGCAAGATTATAGAGAAGTCAGGGTCAAAGATCGACCCCTTTATGTGATTTGCGGTGGGTTTAACCGGCTAAATGTTCGCGCTTCAGATACTCTTCGCTTTGCATCTCCTGCAAACGCGACAAACAGCGCTGGAATTCAAACTTTAGGCGCTCTCCCCGGTAGATCTCATATAAAGGAACTGCCGCACTCACCACCAGCTTGACGTGACGTTCGTAGAACTCATCTACCAGCGCGATAAAGCGGCGTGCTTCGCTCTCCATCAACGACGTCATCACTGGGACGTCAGAGAGCAACACGGTGTGAAACAGGCGCGATAGCGCAATATAGTCGTGCTGACTGCGGGCATCGACGCACAGGGTAGTAAACGAGACGGCCAGCGTTTGGTTTTCGACGGCCAGTGTCTGCATCGGGCGATGATTTATCTCAAGCGTCGGTGCATGTTCACTTTTGCTTCCCGCTAACGCCAGCCACAGCTTATCCATCTGCCGTTGGGTTTCATCATTCAGCGGCGATAACCATAAATGCGCCTGGGTTAACGTACGCAGACGGTAATCAACTCCGGCATCCACATTCATGATGTCGCAGTACTGTTTAATAGCCTCAATCGCCGGAAGAAAGCGGGCACGTTGCAGACCATTGCGGTACAGGTCATCAGGCGGAATATTGGATGTCGCCACGAGCGTGATGCCGCGGGCGAACAGCGCTTTCATTAATCCACCGAGCAGCATCGCATCGGTGATATCCGAGACAAAAAACTCATCAAAGCACAGCACGTCGGTTTCTGCCTTAAAGCGGTCGGCAATCACTTCCAGCGGGTCGCTTTGCCCTTGCAGGGCGGTCAACTCTTCATGTACGCGCAGCATAAAGCGGTGAAAGTGCAAACGCTGTTTACGCGTGCCCGGCAGGCTATGGTAGAAAAGGTCCATCAGCCAGGTTTTCCCGCGCCCCACGCCCCCCCACATATACAGACCACGCACCGGCGTGCTCTCCGTCGGTTCACGTTTACCCAAAAATTTGCTAAAGCGAGCAATCAGCCCACTTTCCTGCAACGCAGGACGGGCTGGGGCAGTCAGTTCCTGGAAAATAATATCCAGTCGATTCACTGCCTCTTGCTGTACGTTGTCGGGTTGATGACTGCCGTCGTTGAGGGCCTGCAGGTAACGCGATGTCGGGGAAAAGCTTTGCATGATGTTATTGTTATTCCTTGAGAATCGATGTGCCGTCGCTCACGGTTGACGAAAAAAAGGCCGTTCTACACTACGCGATATAAAGTCGGGATTCCACTTCTACGGGATTAGCGGTTATAGTGGCATAATCAGGCGCAGGCATGGAGCCTAAAGCCAACACCCTACGGAAACACAAGACAACGGGAGATGTTCATGACCTGGGAATATGCGCTAATTGGGTTAGTCGTCGGTATCATTATTGGTGCCGTAGCCATGCGTTTTGGTAATCGTAAATTACGCCAACAGCAGGCATTGCAGTACGAACTGGAAAAAAACAAAGCTGAGCTGGAAGAGTATCGTGAAGAGCTGGTAAGCCACTTTGCCCGCAGCGCTGAGCTACTGGATAACATGGCCGACGACTATCGTCAGATCTACCAACATATGGCAAAAAGTTCCAGCAACCTGCTGCCGGGTATGTCGCCAGAATCCAACCCGTTCCGTAACCGTCTGGCAGAGTCTGAAGCAGGCAACGATCAGGCACCGGTTCAGATGCCACGCGACTATTCCGAAGGGGCCTCCGGCCTGCTGCGTAGTGGCGCAAAGCGCGACTAACTGCACATCGTTAAGAAATTTATTGGGCGCAGCAATTGCGCCCTCCGCTTCTCTTCCCGTCCCAGCTATTATTTAGTCGTTAGCCGCATTGTGACCAAACCGAAAATTCAATAACATCAAACTGTTTTGAATCATCTTCCGTTTACTCAAGGTACGAGAGCAGGATCAATGAAAAAACAAACCCAGCTGTTGAGTGCATTAGCGTTAAGTGTCGGGTTAACTCTCTCGGCGCCGTTTCAGGCCATTGCGTCGATACCCGGCCAGGTTCCCGGTCAAGCCGCACTCCCCAGCCTCGCACCAATGCTGGAGAAAGTGTTACCTGCGGTCGTGAGCGTGAGGGTCGAAGGTACCGCCGCGCAGGGGCAGAAAGTCCCGGAAGAATTCAAAAAATTTTTTGGCGATGACCTACCCGATCAGCCGTCACAACCGTTCGAAGGCCTGGGTTCAGGAGTCATCATCGACGCCGCCAAAGGCTACGTGCTAACCAATAACCACGTTATTAATCAGGCACAGAAGATCAGTATCCAGCTCAACGACGGTCGCGAGTTTGACGCCAAGCTGATTGGTAGCGACGATCAGAGCGATATCGCCCTGCTGCAAATCCAGCACCCTAGCAACCTGACACAAATTGCCATCGCCGACTCCGACAAACTCCGCGTGGGTGATTTTGCCGTCGCCGTCGGTAACCCGTTCGGGCTGGGGCAAACGGCAACCTCCGGCATCGTCTCGGCATTGGGTCGCAGCGGCCTGAATCTGGAAGGTCTGGAAAACTTTATTCAGACCGATGCGTCCATTAACAGGGGTAACTCCGGTGGCGCGCTGCTTAATCTGAATGGTGAATTGATCGGTATTAACACCGCCATTCTGGCACCGGGCGGCGGCAGTATCGGCATTGGCTTTGCCATTCCCAGCAACATGGCGCGCACGCTGGCGCAGCAGTTAATGCAGTTTGGCGAAATCAAACGCGGCCTGTTGGGTATTAAAGGGACGGAAATGACCGCCGACATCGCCAAAGCGTTCAAGCTGGATGTACAACGCGGCGCGTTTGTTAGCGAAGTGCTGCCGAACTCCGGCTCCGCGAAGGCGGGCGTGAAATCCGGTGACGTCATTACCAGCCTCAACGGCAAGCCGCTGAACAGTTTTGCCGAGTTACGTTCGCGTATTGCCACCACTGAACCGGGCACCAAGGTTAAACTGGGTCTGCTACGTAACGGTAAGCCGCTGGAGGTGGAGGTCACGCTGGATACCAGCACGTCGTCGTCCGCCAGTGCGGAAATGATCGCCCCGGCGTTACAAGGTGCAACGCTTAGCGACGGTCAGTTAAAAGACGGCACTAAAGGCATCAAGATTGATAACGTCGAAAAAAGCAGCCCAGCCGCGCAAGCCGGTCTGCACAAAGATGACGTTATCATCGGTGTAAACCGCGATCGCGTGAACTCTATTGCCGAAATGCGCAAGGTGCTGGAAGCGAAACCGTCGATCATCGCGTTGCAGGTGGTACGCGGTAACGAGAATATTTATCTGCTCCTGCGTTAAGCTGGTAGACCGGACATCAGCCCACCGTGTGATGTCCGGTAAACTCGTGATATGCTGCTGCCGTTCCCCTTTTTAATGACGCCGCTATCATGTTTGTGAAGCTTTTACGTTCGGTCGCGATTGGTTTAATCGTCGGCGCCATTCTGCTGGCCGCGATGCCCTCTCTGCGCAAAATTAATACGCTTACAGCACCCCAGTTTGACAGTGCTGATGAAACGCCTGCCAGCTATAACCCGGCGGTTCGTCGTGCCGCCCCCGCCGTTGTTAACGTGTATAACCGCAGTATGAACAGCACGACGCATAACCAGCTAGAGATCCGCACGCTCGGCTCCGGCGTTATCATGGATCAGCGCGGCTATATCATCACCAACAAACACGTGATTAATGATGCCGACCAAATCATCGTCGCTCTGCAGGATGGACGCGTGTTTGAAGCGCTGCTGGTCGGCTCCGATACCCTGACTGACCTGGCGGTGCTGAAAATCAACGCCTCTGGTGGGCTGCCCACAATCCCTATCAACAACAAACGGATACCGCACATTGGCGACGTCGTTCTTGCTATCGGGAACCCGTACAACCTCGGGCAAACCATTACTCAGGGGATCATCAGTGCTACCGGTCGCATTGGCCTGAACCCCACGGGACGGCAAAACTTTCTGCAAACGGACGCCTCTATCAACCACGGCAACTCCGGCGGTGCGCTGGTCAACTCGCTGGGTGAGCTGATGGGCATTAACACCCTGTCGTTTGATAAGAGCAACGATGGCGAAACGCCGGAAGGGATCGGCTTTGCTATTCCGTTCCAGTTAGCAACCAAGATTATGGATAAGCTGATTCGTGATGGTCGCGTCATTCGCGGGTATATCGGGATTAGCGGTCGCGAGATTGCGCCACTGCACGCGCAGGGCGGCGGAATGGATCAAATTCAGGGGATAGTGGTTAACGAAGTCTCCCCGGATGGCCCGGCGGCACAAGCAGGCATTCAGGTTAACGATCTGATTATCTCGGTCAATAATAAACCGGCCGTCTCTGCGCTGGAGACCATGGATCAGGTAGCGGAAATTCGCCCAGGCTCAGTGATCTCCGTCGTCGTGATGCGTGATGATAAACAGTTAACGTTGCAGGTCACCATTCAGGAATACCCGGCCACCAATTAACATCACGCCTCCCACTTACCATAACCATAAAAAACCGGAGCAATTTGAATTAGCTCCGGTTTTTATTAGGCGATATCGTAGGGACTTAGCACGTAATGCCTGATGGCGCTACGCTTATCAGGCCTACAAATACACGCTGACCGTAGGCCGGATAAGGTATTTGCATCCGGCCCCTTGTCGCGTTACTTAACGAACTCTTCGCCCAGGGTGATATCTTTCTTCAGCGTGTCCAGCATGCCTTCCAGCGAGCTCTGTTCAAACGCGCTCAGCTTGCCGATAGACTGACGCTCTTCTACGCCGTTTTTGCCCAGCAGCAGCGGCTGAGAGAAGAAGCGAGCGTACTGGCCGTCACCTTCAACGTATGCACATTCCACCACGCCTTTTTCGCCGTTCAGTGCGCGAACCAGCGACAGACCGAAACGTGCTGCGGCCTGGCCCATAGACAGGGTTGCGGAACCGCCACCGGCTTTAGCCTCGACGACTTCAGTACCCGCATTCTGGATACGTTTGGTCAGCTCAGCAGCTTCTTGCTCGGTGAAGCTTACGCCAGGGATCTGTGACAGCAGTGGCAGAATAGTCACGCCAGAGTGTCCGCCGATAACCGGAACTTCAACGTCGGTCGGCTGCTTGCCTTTCAGTTCCGCCACAAAGGTGTTGGAGCGGATGATGTCCAGCGTGGTCACGCCAAACAGTTTGTTCTTGTCGTAAACGCCTGCTTTTTTCAGCACTTCTGCAGCGATTGCAACGGTGGTGTTCACCGGGTTAGTGATGATACCGATGCATGCTTTCGGGCAGGTGGTCGCAACCTGCTGAACCAGATTCTTCACGATACCTGCGTTGACGTTAAACAGGTCGGAACGGTCCATACCCGGTTTACGCGCGACGCCTGCTGAGATCAGTACCACGTCAGCACCTTCCAGTGCCGGGGTCGCATCTTCGCCGCTGAAACCTTTGATTTTCACAGCAGTAGGGATATGGCTCAAATCAACGGCCACACCAGGCGTTACTGGAGCGATGTCGTACAGGGAGAGTTCTGAACCTGAAGGCAGTTGGGTTTTTAACAGTAATGCTAGCGCCTGACCGATTCCACCAGCAGCGCCGAGGACTGCAACTTTCATCCTAAACTCCTTATTATATTGATAAGCAAAGTGTCTGTTGCTCCGCGGCGGCGACCATAATTCACAAATCCGATGAACACAACAACCACGCGTCAAGAATGCGTAGTTACGCAAATTTGGCTTTTATGCATTTAACTTACGTAAATTAAAAGCTAAGTTACGTAATTCAATACGACTCGCACAGTAGAGCAACTTTCCAACAGGTGCTGACAATATACCTAACTGCCCTCCCAAAACAACATCAATTTGATAACAATTGATTTACTTTTAAGCTTATTTGCATGCCGTGACATAGGCATGTTTCTTGATAACGAAATTTGATAAAATTCCGCTCTTTCATAACATTATTTCAGCCTTGAATGAGGCAGACCGTTTGCATAAAAATTCATCTGTATGCACAATAATGTTGTTTCTACCGCCATATTACGGGTGACTTATGCGAAGCTCGGCAAAACAAGAAGAATTAGTAAAGGCGTTTAAAGCGCTTCTCAAGGAAGAGAAATTCAGCTCTCAGGGCGAAATCGTCCTCGCATTGCAGGATCAGGGCTTTGATAATATCAACCAGTCCAAGGTTTCACGCATGCTGACCAAGTTTGGCGCCGTGCGTACCCGCAATGCCAAAATGGAAATGGTGTACTGCCTTCCGGCAGAGTTGGGGGTACCGACAACCTCCAGCCCACTGAAAAATCTGGTGCTGGACATTGATTACAACGATGCCGTGGTGGTCATTCATACCAGCCCAGGCGCCGCACAGTTGATCGCACGTATGCTGGATTCACTGGGTAAAGCAGAAGGTATCCTCGGCACTATTGCGGGCGACGATACTATCTTCACCACTCCGGCGATGGGGTTCTCGGTAAAAGATCTGTACGAAGCTATTCTGGAACTGTTCGAACAAGAGCTGTGATCCCCTCCCCGTCGCATCGCGTGGCGGGGAAAAACCTTTCTTTCTGACTCCTGACCACTCTTTTCCTCTGCCTGCCATTTAACAAATAGTGCGTTTCACTATCCAAAAACATTCACACAGTGAATACCTCGAATTATAAACGCACAAATTGCGAAATTAAATATCACCATGAATTTACTGTATTTTTTTAAAATAATGAGTTCAATTATGCGTTTTTAATTCCAATAAGTTATTAAAACCACAGTTCTTAACACTTAATTACAGCAGAAACCATTAGCGTGGTATTAATTTATCGAGTGATTAGTGTATACTTGATTTTGTGATGAGGGTCACGAAACGAAGACCCCAATAAAAGAATTCGACGAGGTAAATATCATGAAAATCAAAACGACTGTTGCAACCTTAAGCCTTCTTTCCGTTCTCTCTTTTGGCGCCAGTGCGGCGGTTAATCAGGTGAACACACAAGAAGCACAGAATTTGCAATCCATGGGTACCATCTCTGTTTCTCAGATTGGCAGCTCACCGATGGATATGCGTCAGGAAATCGTCGCCAAAGCTGAAAAAGCAGGCGCCAGCAGCTACCGCGTGACCGAACTGCGTGAAGGCGCACATTGGCACGCAACCGCTGAACTGTACAAATAAACCCTCGTCGTCTGGTCCGAGACGACTTGCCCCCGCCTGTCGGGGGCTTTTTTATGCCTTACATTGAATGACGGACGTTAAAGCGTAATTGCCCTTCCAGCTCTTCTTCTGCTTCATCAAACAGCAAAATCAGCGCTCCGTAGCGTCGGCGTTGTTTGTCCGGTAAATGGACAAACTCAATCTCCAGCGGCAGAGGTAGAACGTCGCCCATCACCACCTCCCACAGCGAATCGAGATCGCTTACCTTTTCCCGAGCAAGGCCGAATGCCCGCGTAAACTCGCGGTAGAAATCACCCTGTTCTTCAATCTCGTCAAAATCAAATGTATAGATGTTCATCTATAGCTACCATCCCAACGCCAGTCGCTCTACAGGCTCTCTCTATGCAGGGATTCCCACACATCAGGTAAGTATAGCCATAAAAAAACCGACGCTTCTGGCGTCGGTTTATCAGTCTTAACTGCTGGTCAGTGCATGCTGGTATTTGTGGAGCATACCGGTGAGTCGCTTCACCGGCTCCGTCACCTGAGGCGGCGCTTGCCAGAGGGTTAACTTCTCCTGATAGACATCAAGCTCCTCCAGCAATTGGCTAAAGTAGCGTCGGCGTTTGTCGTCGTTCCCTGCGGATATGATGTGATCGGCAGTACGTCGCAGCTGACGGTGAAAGGCGGATAAATCCTCGTTTACCGGTACTGGTGCATCGCGCAGACGCTGGTGTGCGATGATCATCGTCAGCGCCAGACGAAACTTCGCCAGGTCACCGGGGAATTTGTTCATCAGCAAAAAGAGCTGCTGGTAAAGCGCCGGGAGATGGTTTTCTTTGCGGCGAACCACATTGGTGGTCATCGCTGAAACCGCCGCCGACACGAACTGATTAAGCAGCACGCGACCAGTTCTGTCACGCGAGTTATCACGCACCAGTAAGATCACCAGAAACGCCAACACGCATCCGACAATCTGCCCAAGCGCACTGTCGAGGAACTGACTAAAGTGGAAGGTCATCGGGTTATCCAGCACGATGATGTTAATGGTACTGGCCAGCGCGCCCATTGAGCCCAGACGTCGCTTCTGAACCTCGATGCCCAGAAAGAACCCCAGCACTGCCAGGCTCAGGCACAGTAACAACATACTTTGCTGCGTATTGGGGATGATAACCAGAA
This sequence comes from Citrobacter sp. KH_055_1, assembly GCF_057838705.1. Taxonomy (NCBI): domain Bacteria; kingdom Pseudomonadati; phylum Pseudomonadota; class Gammaproteobacteria; order Enterobacterales; family Enterobacteriaceae; genus Citrobacter; species Citrobacter sp. KH_055_1. The sequence continues at coordinate 455,143 of NZ_CM174473.1, read as the reverse complement.
AGTAGAGCGCACCCAGCGGTAACGCCGCCAGCGTGCCGTAAATAAAGTCGATTGCCACCATCCGCGGGTTGGGTAAACGCATCGCCAGTGAGGTCACCACCGCAATCATCACCATTGCGCCGCTACCTGACGTCCAGCCAGTCCACAGCCAGAACAAGGTGCCCAGCACGCAGGACAGCGTGGTGCGCCAGAAGTTGACCATCGCATGGTGGCGTTCGGCGGATTCCACTTTCACCACCGGCTCACCCTGCAGGATCTCTTCTTCCGTAGCGCTGATTTTCGTGTTGCTAACCACCCCACGTTTCAGCAGCAGGTAACGGGTTGCCGCACTGGCCCAACTATAAAGGGTCACCGGCGTTTCGCGCTCGCCGGTCCAGACCATCACCCGGCGCATGCGCTTCAGTTGTTTATGCACATCCTGCACGGTTTCTACCGGCGTATCGAACAGCTCACGGAAGGTATCCGTAATCAGTTCCGGACGCGTGTTCTGGATAAGATAGGTTTCACAGGATTGGGTAATCAACGTCAGTGACAGCGTGTTCAGCGCTTTGAGCCTGCGGTTGGCGCGCCCCCAGCGTGAGGACTCCATATTCAGGTTACTGCGCATGCCTTCCAGCGCCGCAGTCCGACGAACTAAATCGCCCCAGGCTTTGTCCACTTCTTCACTGTCACCATGCTTAATACACAGTTGCATAAGCCGATACTGCGCCACCAGAAGGCTGTCCAGTTCAACGTCAATTTCTTGTTTCACCGAGCGGGGAGAAAAGAGCAGATCAGCAACAATTGCGCAGACAATACCGATCACAATCTCGCTGCAGCGCTCGAGGGCAAATTGCGGTGTCAGCAGAGGCTCAGCCTGGATAGTAATGACGATAATCAGCGCCGTATAACCCGAAAGCCCCCAGGCATAGGAGTTCTCGATCTTCACCAGCGAAGAGATCCAGGTACAAAAACCGGCCCAGACACAGCACACGAGGATCATCAGCAGCGGCGCACGGATCATGCTGATGATAATCACCAGTGCCGCAATACAGCCGATAAACGTCCCGATAATACGCAGCATCCCACGATAGCGGATCGCACCCGAATAAGGTTCTCCGCCCGCCGCAAAAGCGGGGCCTGCTGCCACAATCGCTGCGGTCAACACCGCCCAGCGCGGGGTCTCAAGCTGAAAATGAAAGCCAACGAACAGCGCCAGCACAATGGCGCATGCCAGTTTTAACGCAAAGCGGATATGCTGATTGGCAATGGAGAAAATGCCCATCGCAATTAACCAAACTCGCGCAGACGGTGCGCCATTTTACGGAAGAAGGACTCCTGGCTGGCATCGCGATCCTGCTTCCCGGTAATGACCACAGTCGCCGTGGTCCCGGCTGGCCACAACGTTCCCTGCTGGTCATCAAGACGGACGCGTACTGGCACACGCTGAGCCAGTCGCACCCATTCAAGGTTGGAGTCAATGGTCGCCATGCCTTTCGCATCCTGCGTACTGCTGGCATTCGTCACGCCCGCCGCCACGCTATCAACGGTACCTTTCAAAACCTTGTTGCTGCCAAGCGGCGTAATTTCAGCGCGGTACCCCGGACGCACACCTTCCAGCTTGGTCTCTTCCATATAAGCCAGCACGTAGAAAGAGTGCTGTTTGACCAGCGCCACCGCCGTCGAACCACGGGTAATAAACTCACCGGAATAGACGTTAAGATTCGTCACCCAGCCGTCGGCTGGCGCACGGATAACCGTACGTTCAAGATCGAGTTTTGCCAGATCACGGGTCGCCTGCGCCTTCGCCAGCTGATGTAATACGGTTTGCAGCACGTTATTCGACTGGTCAATCTCTTCGCGGGACATGGCCTGAACGCCAAGACGGTTACGACGCCCCGCTTCCTGGCGTTTTTCCTGCGCCAGGACTTGATAATAGGCGACGTCCGCTTCGGCTTGTTCGAGGGCTTTTTTATAGCGCGGTTGGTCGATGGTGAACAGGACCTGATCCTTTTTCACCAGCTGGTTATCATGCACGTTAACGTGAGTAATCAGGCCCGCGACGTCCGGGGCGATAGCAACAACCTCGGCACTAAAACGCGCATCACGCGTCCACGGCGACTCGGTGTAATAGACCCATGCGCGGAAAATAGCGATAAAAGCCAGAATGACCAGTACGAGAGTCATGGCCGTACGGGAGAGTTTTCTTGTTAGTGTTTTCACTTCAACCTCAAACGAACAGGCGCGTTATTAGATAGAACAGACAGCAATACAGCGCGGTGTTAAACAGGGCCGGATGCCAGACAAAATCATAGATGCCAGTTGGAACCAGCACCCGGCGCACCAGCCAGAAAATCGCCAGTGACAAAAGTAACTCGAAAAAAATCGGTGGGAAGGAAAGACCAAACACCACGATAACGGGAAACAGACTCATGTTGACCTTGGTAGCTTAAGAGAGTGCAGGCGATCGTTTATTGAGCGTATGTCACCGCAGAGAAGGGCAAGGATGAGCCAGGCGAGAGCGACATAGCTGTTATTTGAATAATAATATATTAACGTAACTGTTATGCTGTTATCTATATTATGTGATCTAAATCACTTTTAAGCCAGAGTGAACAATGGAACGATTAAAACGTATGTCGGTGTTCGCCAAAGTCGTCGAGTTTGGCTCCTTCACCGCCGCTGCCAGACAACTGCAAATGAGCGTTTCATCAATAAGCCAGACGGTATCAAAACTGGAAGATGAACTGCAGGTTAAGCTGCTAAACCGCAGTACACGCAGCATTGGGTTGACAGAGGCCGGAAAAATTTATTATCAGGGCTGCCGTCGCATGCTGCACGAAGTGCAGGACGTTCATGAGCAGCTCTATGCGTTTAACAACACGCCGATCGGTACACTGCGGATCGGCTGTTCTTCAACCATGGCACAAAATGTCCTCGCCGGACTGACCGCGAAAATGCTGAAAGAGTACCCCGGACTGGCGGTCAATCTGGTCACCGGCATCCCGGCCCCGGACTTAATTGCTGACGGTCTGGACGTGGTTATCCGTGTGGGCGCTCTCCAGGACTCCAGTCTTTTTTCACGTCGTCTGGGGACGATGCCAATGGTGGTCTGTGCCGCTAAAAGCTATCTCGCCCAGTTTGGCATCCCGGAAAAGCCCGCCGATCTCAGCAACCATTCATGGCTGGAATACAGCGTGCGTCCAGATAATGAATTTGAGCTTATTGCCCCGGAAGGGATTTCAACCCGACTGATCCCGCAGGGACGCTTCGTAACCAACGATCCCATGACGCTGGTGCGTTGGCTGGCCGCAGGCGCGGGGATTGCCTATGTCCCACTGATGTGGGTGATCAATGAGATCAATCGTGGTGAATTGGAGATCCTGCTGCCCCGCTACCAGTCAGATCCGCGTCCGGTTTACGCGCTGTATACGGAAAAAGACAAGCTGCCGCTCAAGGTGCAGGTCGTGATTAACTCTCTCACAGATTATTTTGTCGATGTGGCGCAGTTGTTTCAGGGGATGTACGGCAGGGGTAAAGATAAATAAAAATGCCCGGTGGCGCTTCGCTTACCGGGCCTACGGTCGGTGCAGATATGTAGGCCGGATAAAACGCGAAGCGTTGCCATCCGGCATGTACAGTTACGCGGTACCGCCTACGGTAAGGCTATCTACCTTCAACGTCGGCTGACCCACGCCCACTGGCAGACTCTGCCCTTCTTTACCGCAAACGCCGACGCCGTTATCCAGTTTAAGGTCATTACCCACCATCGAAACCTGCTGCATCGCTTCGATGCCGGAGCCGATCAGCGTCGCACCTTTCACAGGCTTGGTCACTTTACCGTTTTCAATCAGATACGCTTCAGACGTTGAGAACACAAACTTCCCGGACGTGATGTCCACCTGACCGCCGCCGAAGTTCGGAGCATAAATACCGTATTCAACGGACTCAATAATTTCCTGCGGCGTAGATTTACCCGGCAGCATATAGGTATTGGTCATGCGCGGCATTGGCAAATGTGCGTAAGATTCACGACGTCCGTTGCCGGTCGGCGCTACACCCATCAGACGCGCGTTCAGCTTGTCCTGCATATAGCCTTTCAGAATACCGTTTTCAATCAGGACATTGTACTGGCCAGGCGTACCTTCATCATCAATAGCCACTGAACCACGGCGATCCGCCATCGTGCCGTCATCCACGATGGTGCACAGCTCAGATGCCACCAGCTCACCCATGTGGCCGCTAAAGACTGATGTCCCACGACGATTGAAGTCACCTTCAAGGCCATGACCGACCGCTTCGTGCAGCAGCACGCCCGGCCAGCCTGCACCCAGCACGACCGGCAGTGCGCCTGCTGGCGCGGCTACCGCGGAGAGATTCACCAGCGCCATGCGCACGGCTTCTTTCGCCCATGCATCGGCACGGACTTCGCCGTCAAGGGAGGCGAGGAAATAGTCATAGCCAAAACGACCACCACCGCCGCTAGCGCCACGTTCACGCTTACCGTCATCTTCAACCTGCACGCTAACGGACAGGCGCACCAGAGGACGAACATCAGCCGCCAACGTACCGTCAGTCGCCGCAACCAGAATCAGCTCATAAACGCCGGTCAAGCTAGCGGTCACTTCCTGCACACGTTTGTCGGCGGCACGCGCGACCTTATCAACGCGACGCAGAATATCCAGCTTCTCTTCACGGCTCATGCTCTGCAACGGATCAAGTGAGGTATAAAGCGCCTGATGCTCTACTGCACCCAGCGTTTTCACTTTGCCATCACCGTTGTCGCGCACAATAGTACGGGCAGCAAGAGCACTTTGCTCCAGCGCCAGCAGACTTATCTGGTCCGCATAGGCAAACCCGGTTTTTTCGCCGCTGATGGCACGCACACCAACGCCCTGATCGATATTGTAAGAACCATCTTTAATGATGCGGTCTTCTAAAACCCAGGATTCGTGATAGCTCGACTGAAAATAGAGATCGCCGTAATCAAGACGGCGTTCGGCCAGTTGGCCCAGAATGGCAAACAGGTCCTGATGTTTCAGGCCATTCGCCGCTAGCAATTGTTCACTTACCAGGTTCAGACTCATCGTTTTGCTACTCATTAGTTGCCGCCGTAAAACAGCGGTAAGAAGATCATATTTACTGAGATTGGGGCAATTACTCGCCCCCGTCAAATCATTGCTGGCTTTCTTTACGCGGCTGGCGCAGAACTTCGTTAATCTGCGGTTTATCGACCGGACCAGTAATGCGATAGCGCAGAATCGAGACTTTGCTCCACAGCGGCCCCAGAACTTTACTGGCGGCAAACACCGCCGCGCCGACAATCGGGTTAACGGCAAATGCGGCGGCAACCCCCACGGTGGCAGAAATTTCCGGCGCGACCACGGCTTCCATATTCAGCTCACGGCGCACCAGATTGACCGAGCCTTTCATGGCGATATCGGCTTCCAGACCATCCACCAGCGTATCGTCGGTATGCATCACGCCATCTTTGATCCACGCCGTACTGCGAATGGAGTCAAAATAAAAGCCTTCGTTAAACGTATCGCTAAAATCGAAACGCAGTTTACGCAGCAACGCATCAAAGCTCAGTAGGCGCAGCAACTGCCCCGCATGCCCGGTGCTGAGTTCAGTAATCTCACCTTTGCCCAGACGGGTCCGCAAAATACCATTCAGCGACGCTTCATCCGGATCCCAGGGCGGGTTACGCCAGTGCAAATCGTACTCGACGTTGAATGAGGAGTTGCGGATCGGGGTCGATACACCAAAGAAACCGGCCGCAGAATCAATTTTATTACCGTTCAGTTTTCCTTTAAGCGACGTACGCACATTACCCGGCGCGTTAACCCATTCACCGTCGAGGGTCAGTCTGGCAAAGCCCGTATCCAGCAGTCCGTTATCCAGGGTCAACGTATCACCCTTAATCGCGACGTCAGCATCGATGCGCCCGTATTTCTGCCCCCACATCCAGCACTCTTCGCAGCGCAGTTGAACGTCAGGCCAGCCACGGAAGCTGACGTTATTGATCGCGGAAAACGGTGAGGCCGGAGTGGCGTTCGGTGCGGGTTTCGCGGCGCTCGGGTTGTAATAGAGATACTTCACGTTTGCCAGCCATGGTGCGTTATTGCGCATCGCCAACGTCGCGTTGATCTCACGCCCCTGCGCCTGCACTTTACTGCCATTCAGTGAAGGCTCAGATACAATACTGAGATTATTCCACTGCTGACCGCCCAACGATAGCGACGGCGTGCGCACCGTTATACGCTGCGGGAAGTCCGCATTGGTGCCCACGCTGTCCGCCGCGCCTTTGTTAAACAGTGCCAACCATTGCGCACCATCCATTGGCGGCAAATTGAGCTCAATACCTTGCTGCTCGGGCAGGTCAGGCACAGTGCGGCTTTCAGAAGCCCAGATAGCACGATCAAGGGTCAGTTTCTGATTCAACAGCCAGTGGCTGTTAAAGTGATTTTTAGGCCCCGCGTTGCCCGTCAAATCGAAGCTGCGCAGGTTGCCGTCGGCCTTCACGTTTAATGGCAGAGACTCGCCGGCCGCTTTATTCAGCGGCGCAGGTAAGTGACTGCTTACATTCTTCAGGTCACCTTTAAGCTCAATGCTGTAGGTCGCCCCGGCATGGTAAGGAAGATCGATACCCACTTTGCCATTCCACGCTACGCTGCCGCCTAAGGCCTCGTTCACCTGCGTTGGCAGGATGCCCATGCGGGTAGGCTGCCAGTCACCGTTCAGATTTACCGCAACCTGATAGGCTTTAGCACCCTCGGTGGTGGAAAAGTCGACGTTCAGCGGCTGATTAAACCAGTTGGCCGTCATCGGCTCGCTTTGAAGTGAGCCGTTGATAAAGCTAAATTTGCCGTTCAGGTTCTTTAATGTACTGTCGAGTGGCTTAATAAACAGGCTGTTATTACGCAGGTTAACATCACCTTTGGCCGTCACCAGCGAGCCATCAAAGGGGATATCCAGATGTAAGCGAGCATTCACATCGCCGTCAATCTGGAGCTGCTCCAGCGTGGCGCCCAGTGAATCCTTCAACGGCGTCTCATCAAAATACGGTCCAACTGCCTTGCCCGGACCATTAATGTCGGCATCAATTAGCAGCTTTTCTTTCGCGTAGTCGGGAATATCAGCTGTCAGGTTGCTGGCTCTCACCCCACCTAAATTGACGCCGTCGGTCTTCATCCACAGACCGTTATTCATGAAGTTCAGCTCAATGTTGAGATTGGTAAGCGCTGGCCAGTCAGGCTGGAAAGCAAACTTAGCATTGCGCAGCGGCACCAGTACCTGGAACTGACCTTCGTTATGTGGATACGGGAACAGGCGCGGGTTACCGCCGTACACCAACGTGGCGTTATCCGCCTCACCGCCCTGAATCGCACCGCTCAGGTAGTCGACCAGGTCTTTACCCATCAGGTTTTCCGGGAAATAACGCCAGGCCTGAGAACCATCGTCGGTGCTGATACCCGCCAGAATGCCCAGCCACGGCTCATCACCTGTCGGCTGCAGATAGCGAAAGCCGCCGCGCGCATGGACGGCTTTCGCTTTAACATCAATATTTCGCCCATCCAGCTGAAAACCTTTGTCATTCTTCAGCCAACTTAGCGTCGCCACCCCGTCTTCGATTTCCAGCGGCGCGCGGAAGACGGTTTCATACGGCATTTTCGCCTGCTTCATCGAAACGGTGAGCGCACCATTTTCTACGCTACCGGCAAGCGTACCGGAGAAATGCTCGGCGCCCGGTAACAGCTTCCACTGCTTCCAGGCCAGATCGGTCCACGAGGACTGGAAGCGCGTTTTTTCTGTCGCCTGTAACGGGATATCCAGCGCCAGCGTATCTATCTTGCCGCTCGGCTGCGTGGCGCGCCAGATGTCACCTAACGCCGGAGAGAGCTTTGCCGCCATGGGGCGCAACCCTTCCAGGCCAGCCAGCTCGAGGTTACTGGCTCGAATGCGCAGCTCATCGCTGCGTTTGTTATTCTCGCCCCCCACTTCCTGCTCGGGGATCCAGGCCAGGGTGAGCGCGCCACTCGGCCAGGGCTTGTTATCCATCGTAATGCGCGTATCCGGGATCGCGAACACCCAGCCGGGCTGCTCGCGGCTAATATGCGCGGTCAGGTTATCAACGGACAGCGTGTGCGTGTTGTTGTCACCTTTCCAGCTTGCCCCGCCTTTCTTCAGCCAGACATCGCCACTGGAAATTTCGCCTTTGCTGAGCGTCATCCACCCTTCCAGGCTAAAGCGTGCCGTTTGCAGCGCGACGTTATCCTGCATCCATTTCCCCAGCCACGGTTTGACGTCGATGTCATCGGCCTGTAGCCAGACCCGGCCATTGTTCAGCAGCCCTTCATCATCACGCAGATCCATCCGTACCTGCATGATACCGTGCTGCCCGGTCAGGCTGGAGAGGCTGACCTGGCCTTCGGCGCGGTGTCTGTTTTTTCCGTTCAGCCAGGTAAGCTGCGGGATCGCCAGTTCTGCACGCTGACCAGAGAGGGTCAAGAAACTGATTTGGCTGTCGCGGAGATCGAAGTGATCGAACTGGCGTAAAAACAGATCGCTAACGCGGCCGGGTTCGACTCCATCGTCATTGTTGCTGCGCTGGATAGGCGTATTAGTGCGTAAATGCAGTTGCCAGAAGGTGAGATCGCGAAACTGCCAGCGCATGTGCAGCAAGCTTTGCCAGACATCCAGCGCCAGCGTGACGCGTTTGACCGAGAATTCGCCGCCGTCGCTAAGCTGAGTGTGGATATCGCGGGCTTCAAGGGTGGGGCCAAAATTCTGCCAGTTGGCGGAGAGCTGGCTGGCAGAAACGGTCATACCGGTGGCCGACTCAATTTTACTGAGGATCGCAGGCCGCCAGCTATCGAGATGCGGCAACGCAAGGCGCAGGCCACTGACCAGTAGCGCTGCGATGACGACGAGCGCGGCTCCAGTGAGCAGTAAAATCCCCGGCAATCGCCTCACGCATCTCTCCTTGTCTGCCAAAAAATGTGACTCACAAAATCGTTTTGCCGGATGGCGGCGTGAACGCCTTATCCGGCCTACAAGGTATCGCCATCAGGTGGTTAACTACATCATAACGACGTCGAACTGCTCCTGGTTATAGAGCGGTTCAATTTGTACTTTAACCTGCTTACCGACAAAAATTTCCACTTCCGCCAGCGCGTGTGACTCTTCACCTTTCAGGGCTTCCGCCACGGCCGGAGAAGCATAGACCAGGAAACGATCGGAGTCGTAAGCATGATGGACACGCACGATCTCCCGCATAATTTCATAGCATACGGTTTCGACCGTTTTGACCGTACCGCGTCCGTGGCAGGTCGGGCACTCGTTGCATAGCACATGCTCGACGCTTTCACGCGTGCGCTTACGCGTCATCTCCACCAGCCCCAGCTGTGAAAAGCCGTTAATGCTGGTTTTAACGCGATCTTTACTCAGCGCCTGCTCCAGAGAGTGCAGCACCCGGCGGCGGTGATCCTCATTACTCATGTCGATAAAATCGATAATGATAATGCCGCCCAGGTTACGCAGACGCAGCTGACGCGCAATCGCCTGCGTAGCTTCAATATTGGTATTAAAGATGGTGTCATCGAGATTACGATGCCCAACGAACGCACCGGTATTGATATCCACGGTGGTCATGGCTTCGGTTTGATCGATAATCAAATAGCCACCGGATTTCAGCTCAACCTTGCGTTCCAGCGCACGCTGAATTTCATTTTCCACATCAAAGAGGTCGAAAATGGGCTGTCGTCCACTGTAATGTTCCAGCTTGCTGGTCATCTCAGGGATGTATTCTGCTGTAAACTCCAGTAACGCTTCGTAGGTCAGACGGGAGTCCACGCGGATCCTGTCGAGCTGAGCATCAGCAAAATCACGCAACACGCGCTGCGCCAGCGCCAGCTCGCCGTACATTTGGTAACGGGTTTGCGGGCGCTTTTTGCGCTCCATGACTTTGGTCCAGACACGCTTGAGATACGCCGCATCTGAGGCCAGATCGTCCTCGCACACGCCTTCTGCAGCCGTGCGAATAATAAATCCACCCTGCTCATCGCAGTAATCCGCCACCACTTTTTTCAGGCGTTCACGCTCGGTTTCGCTTTCGATACGCTGGGAAACCCCAACGTGCGAAGCACCAGGCATAAAGACCAGGTAACGGGAAGGCAGCGTGATGTCTGTCGTCAGGCGAGCGCCCTTGGTGCCCAGCGGATCTTTGACCACCTGTACCATCAGGTCCTGGCCCTGACGAACCAGTTCGGAGATGTCGCGCACGGTGAACTGCTTCTGTTCTTCACCCGCCACGCATTCGGTGTGCGGCATGATGTCTGAAGCGTGAAGAAAAGCGGCTTTATCCAGCCCAATATCTACAAAAGCCGCCTGCATACCCGGAAGTACACGACTTACACGACCTTTGTAGATATTGCCTACGATTCCGCGTCGCGCCTCACGTTCAATATGAATTTCCTGCAGAATACCGCCATCAATGTACGCCACGCGTGTTTCCGAGGGCGTTACGTTTACCAACAATTCAGCCGTCATGTTTATCCCTTTTTTCACGCAGTGCGTTAAAATTGCTCAGCAACTCATACGTTTCTACCAGCGGTAAGCCGACCACGGCGTGATAGCTGCCATTTATCTTCCTGACAAAACAACCACCCAACCCTTGAATACCGTATGCACCTGCTTTATCCATCGGTTCACCGCTGGCAACATAGCCCGCGATGTCCTCATCTGTTAGTGCTCTGAACGTGACGTCCGTAACCACCAGGCAGTCCAGACTGTGCTGACGATCGGCTAATGCCACCGCCGTCATCACCTGATGTGTTTTGCCTGACAGCTTATGCAGCATTGCGGCCGCATGCGCGGCGTCGTGCGGTTTTTCCAGCACTTCGCCATTCAGGATGACAATGGTATCAGCCCCCAGCACCGGTAAATCTCGCGCAGCCAGCGCAACACCAGCCTGCGCCTTCTCACGCGCCAGGCGAACAACATACTGCTGCGCGCTCTCTTGCGGATGACGCTGTTCCTCAATCCCTGGAACCAGCCGTTCAAAGGTGACGCCAAGTTGGGTCAATAATTCCTGACGGCGTGGGGAACCTGAAGCCAGATACAGAGTATTCATATCAACCTTATTGCACCGCAAACTGCTGGCGGACTTTACGCATCAGTAAAAATAGCCATGGCCAAAGCACACCATTTACTACACTACTCCAGAACACTTCAGGTCTGAAAGAGACGTTGATCACTAAAAACTCGGCCCAGAAAACAATAATGTCCACGACCAGTGATAACAACATAACCACCAGCGCCTGTTGCCAGAGCGCCAGGTTACGGAATAGCTGGAATTTCAGCGCAACCAGGTAGGCAATGATACTCATCGACAAAGCCCGCACGCCAAGTGTGGAGCCGCTAATGAGATCCAGTATGGCACCCACCACAAATCCTGTGCCCACATTTACGCGATGCGGCAGCGCCAGGATCCAATACAACAAGATGAGCAGCACCCAGTTTGGCCGGTAAACAAGAATGTCGTCCGGCCAGGGCATGACTTGCAGTAAAAGTGCGATAAGGAACGAGAGCCAAATAACCCAACGCCCCTGACTACGATAGCTTGCCACTTACTGCCCTCCCGGCTTACGCGGAGAAGGTGCTGGCGGCGTTGTCGTTGCAGGCGTTGGCGTCACGCCAGTCGCTGGTGCAGGAACGGGCGCAGGCGGGCCCATCGCGTCCGGTGCAGGCAGAACCTGCGGCATCATTTGCATCAGACGCTCATTGGCTACGCGATGCACTTCTTCCGGCGTCATCGGATTGGCACCATTACGATCCGCCCCCCACAACAGCAGCAGATAACGCAGACGCTGTAACCCTGCCGTCGGACGCGCCTGAATCACGGTGTAAGCACGCTGAGTGTCCAGTTTAACGGAAGAGACCACGGCAACCGGATAGCCTTCAGGGAAGCGGCCGCCCAGACCGGAGGTTACCAGCACGTCGCCAACGCGAATGTCGGTATTAGCCGGCAGATGCTCGAGTTGCAGATCGTCCGTACAACCGTTACCGGCAGCAATCACGCGGATATCGTTACGCAATACCTGGATTGGCAGCGCATGGGTGGCATCACAAATCAGCAGCACGCGACTGGTCAGTTTCGCCACGGCAACAACCTGGCCCACAACGCCTTTGTCGCTGATGACCGGCTGCCCTTCATAGACACCGTTCACGCTACCCTTGTCGATAACTACCTGATCGCTGTAAGGGTCATTAACCGTTGAGATGACCTGAGTCACCATCTTTTGTTCATCCTGGCGCAGCGGCGATCCCAGCAGCTCGCGCAAGCGCGCGTTCTCCTGTTTATATTGCCCCAGCATCAGCAGTTCACTGTTTTTCAGCAGCAGTTCCTGACGCAGCGCCCGGTTTTCAAGTTCAAGTTGGTCACGCGAGGCCAGCGTTTGCGACACGCCATCGAGTAATTCACGGGGACCATTAGAAATAAAGTAGAAAGGACTGACGGCGGTATCCATGTATGTTCGGATTTGACTAAACATACCCAGGCGGCTGTCGGCAATAATAACGCCGAGCGCCACCAGCACCGCCAGAATAAGGCGAATCTGTAGCGACGGGCCACGGCTAAAAATTGGCTTCATAAGTTTGCGTATTCTCGTATCAGATTCGGCAGGGCAATCGGATGTTAACCCTGCCGGTATCCGATTACTCTTCGCTGAACAGGTCGCCGCCGTGCATATCGATCATTTCCAGCGCCTTGCCGCCGCCGCGCGCCACACAGGTCAGCGGATCTTCAGCAACAACGACTGGAATACCGGTCTCTTCCATTAACAGACGGTCAAGGTTACGCAGCAGTGCACCACCGCCGGTTAACACCATACCGCGCTCGGAGATGTCAGACGCCAGTTCTGGCGGACATTGTTCCAGGGCAACCATGACCGCGCTGACGATACCGGTCAGCGGTTCCTGCAGCGCTTCCAGAATCTCGTTAGAGTTCAGGGTAAAGCCACGTGGAACGCCTTCAGCCAGGTTACGGCCGCGAACTTCGATCTCAAGCACTTCGTCGCCCGGATAAGCCGATCCGATTTCATGTTTGATACGTTCAGCGGTCGCTTCGCCGATCAGGGAACCATAGTTACGACGCACATAATTAATGATGGCTTCATCGAAACGGTCACCACCGATACGTACGGAGGAGGAGTAAACGACGCCGTTCAGGGAGATAACGGCAACTTCAGTGGTACCACCACCGATATCCACAACCATAGAACCGGTTGCTTCGGAAACAGGCAGACCTGCACCGATCGCTGCCGCCATCGGCTCTTCAATCAGGAATACTTCACGCGCACCGGCACCCTGAGCAGACTCACGAATGGCACGACGTTCAACCTGAGTTGCGCCAACCGGAACACACACCAGCACGCGCGGGCTTGGGCGCATAAAGCTATTGCTGTGCACTTGTTTGATAAAGTGCTGAAGCATTTTTTCAGTCACGAAGAAGTCAGCGATAACGCCGTCTTTCATTGGGCGAATTGCAGCAATGTTGCCCGGCGTACGACCCAGCATCTGCTTCGCATCATGACCTACTGCTGCCACGCTTTTCGGCGAACCGGCACGATCCTGTCGAATGGCCACAACAGAAGGCTCATTCAATACGATGCCTTGTCCTTTTACATAAATAAGGGTATTCGCGGTACCCAGGTCAATGGACAGGTCATTGGAAAACATGCCACGAAATTTTTTCAACATACTAAGGGATAATCCTGAAAGCTGGGGCGGAAAACAAAATCCGCTTACTTTACCAACCACACGCAGCAGCGACAAGGCGGAAAAATCATCTGCTACGGTGAAAATTAGTGCAGTTCGTTTCCTTTGTTACAAAACCGGCCTGAGTCCATCAGGGCTGAAAAAATCAGCAGCACTCCTCGCTTTTGTTTGCAACCTGTCAAAGGTCATTCACCTGCATGTTTGCTGTTACATTCTGGCGAGCAGACAAGCACACCCCCAGAAGGCACAACGCGCATTATTCTACGTGAAAACAAATTAAACGGCAGGTTAAACCGAGTATCTTTGCGAATATTTTTTCACGTTTGTGTCAAGTGGCTGTGATGCGGCAAAAAAATCCCCTTGCCCACCCGCGACTCCACGTTCTGTCAGCGTACGCCACTCACTACGCGAACGAACGCCAGTGGCATACACCTGCGTTGGCGTGCCTGAGCAGGCCTCCACCAGGCTCTGAACCAACAGCTGGTTCTCCGTACGTTTATCAATGTTTCTCACCAGACTTGGATGAAGCTTCAAGAGCTCGACATTGAGTTCTTTAATCCAACTGGTACTCACCAGCGTCAACCCCGCCTGCGTCACGGCAATGCGAACACCCAGCGCATCCATCAAACGAATAACGGGCTGTAACCGGCTGATGTGTTGACAAACATCTGCCTCAGCAAGTTCAATAATTATGCGTTTTCGCAGCGATTTTTCGCACTGCATCAAGGTATCACGCAGCCAACGCTGAAAACGCGGTCGAATAAGTGACTCAACCGTCGTCTGGATCGCCAAACTTTCCTGCGGCCAATATCCCAATAACAAGATCAGACGGCTAATCTGCAAACGGTCATATTCTTCCGCCAGGCCAAATTGCAGCACCATCGGCATATATTCCGCCGAGATAACCTCTTCACTGCCATCAAAAATGCGGCACATTAATTCCCGATGGTGTACTCGTCCTTCATGGGTGACCGCGGGTTTCTGATAGAGCCTTGGACCGCCCCGACTGAGCATCTGCTCAATGAGCGTGCGCCAGCGTACATTACCCCGACCTTTTTCCGGCAGCGAGTCATCATAAACTGACCAACTGTTCCCACCCTGTAATACCGAGTTCCGGGTTGCCGCTTCAGCGTGCTCCATCACCTGTTCAGCGGACTGGCCGCTGCGACAGACGCAAATGCCAATATGAATCATATCGGCACGATCAATTTTTTTATTAGTCGGAAGGGCATCGACCGCTTTTAACAACTGCCCAGCGATGCTTTCCGCCTCTTTCAAGGTGCGGTGCGGCAGCAGGATGGCAAAATCGCTACGGTGGTAACGCGCCAACAGCGCCCCAGGATAACGCGCAATAAAGGTCGATAATAAATTGACCAGCGCCGAGATTTGTTCTTCCGCAAGATCCCCCCCCCAGCTGTCGCGCAAAAGCGTAAAGTCCGGCAAACGCACCATCATTACCACGCCGTGGGCGCCCACTTTCTCCTGATCTTCCAGCAGCGTCGCCAGTTGATTGTCAAAAAACAGACGATTGCTGAGCCCGGTTTTTGTATCCTGCGCCACATACGATCGGATAAGCGTATCCAGCCTGCTGCGCTGCTCGCGAGCGCTTTGAATTTCGGTGAGCAGCATATCGAGCGCACTGCTGGTGCGCGCCGGCCATTCATACACGGTTCCCCGCACGTTCGGCCCACGTTCACCGTTAAGGATCCGCGTGGAACGAATCTCCAACAGTTCCTGCCCGGAAAGCTGGCGCTGTAGCCAGCGCACCGACAAAAATAACATCAGGATAATAAAACCAATCGATAGCGTGAGCGGTGCGGTGGTCATCAGCGAATGGAAATAATTGCCCATCGGATCCTGATACACCAGGCGCAGCGACATTCCCGGATGCTTGAGCAAAGGGACAGTGATCTCACGGTACAGATTGTTTGTTCCCGCCGGGCGATAACTGCTGGTGCGGGAATGGCTATAAACCTTGCTTTCCCCCTGCAGCAGCTCAACGCGAACGATATCAACCGACACCATCAGCTCGTCTATTTGCGGCGTTAAGGTGACAAAATCTTTAGAGACCAGGTGCGTGTCGATCGCCGTCGCGACGGCCTGGACACGACTAGTGAACTTATATTGGATCGCATTGTAGAAACTCAGCGAGCAGCCGATCAGCGTCACGAAGATCGTTAACCCTGTGAGCAAAGTCACAAAAGCTGAAAATTTCGTCGTTAATCGCATCCTTGTGTTAACTCCGACAGTTATGAATTAGGCATGAAAATGGAAAAGCGACACGAAAATGCAAAAATGAACGCGAAATCCGTCAATTTACATAAATAGTGTGGGCATACTACCAAATCAGGTATATCTGGCAATTTATTGCGCAGAATCGGCATCATGTTTTGATTAACGAGTATAGTCTTCATCATTCATTTTCCAATCCACTATATGAATTGAGGACAGGTTATGCAGGCTTTGATCTTAGAACAGCAGGACGGTAAAACCCTCGCATCCGTTCAACCCCTCGACGAAAATCAGCTACCGGAAGGCGATGTGACGGTGGATGTTCACTGGTCGAGCCTGAACTATAAAGATGCCCTGGCCATCACCGGCAAGGGAAAAATTATCCGTAATTTTCCGATGATTCCTGGTATCGATTTCGCCGGTACCGTTCGCCACAGTGAAGATCCCCGTTTTCACGCTGGTCAGGAGGTGTTGCTGACCGGTTGGGGCGTGGGCGAAAACCATTGGGGCGGACTGTCCGAACGGGCTCGTGTAAAAGGTGACTGGCTGGTTGCGCTACCAAATGGACTGAGTAGCCGCAACGCGATGATCATCGGCACTGCCGGTTTTACCGCCATGCTGTGTGTGATGGCGCTTGAAGATGCCGGTATTCGCCCGCAAGACGGTGAGATTGTTGTCACCGGTGCCAGCGGCGGCGTGGGTAGCACTGCCGTTGCGTTACTGCACAAGCTGGGGTATCAGGTTGCAGCAGTATCGGGTCGCGAAAGCACGCACGACTATCTGCGTAGTCTGGGCGCCAACCGAATCCTCGGTCGTGATGAATTTGCTGAAACTCGCCCGCTGGAAAAACAGCTGTGGGCTGGCGCCATTGATACCGTTGGCGACAAAGTACTGGCAAAAGTCCTCGCACAGATGAACTATGGTGGCTGCGTTGCTGCCTGTGGTCTGGCAGGTGGTTTTGCACTGCCCACCACGGTGATGCCATTCATTTTGCGCAATGTGCGCCTACAAGGTGTTGATTCCGTTATGACGCCAGCCGCGCGCCGTGCTCAGGCCTGGCAACGTCTGGTCACTGACCTGCCGGAATCTTTCTACGCTCAGGCCGCAACTGAAATTACGCTCGCCGACGCGCCGAAGCTTGCTGACGCCATCATTAATAATCAGGTGCAGGGCCGCACGCTGGTGAAAATCGCCTAATCTGCAATTTTTCGTGATAAATTCGCGATAAGCCTTTGCCTCCGTCATGCTTAGCAAAACGCATGACGGAGGATGATATGAAATCCAAAAAACTGACGGAAACCGACGTAACGGCAGAATCTGTTTTTATGCTGCAACGTCGCCAGGTATTGAAAGCGCTGGGTATCAGTGCGACAGCCCTTTCCCTATCTCCCAACGCCCAGGCCGATCTGCTAAGTTGGTTTAAAGGTAATGACCGACCACCCGCACCCGCCGGAAAACCGCTTGATTTCACGAAACCTGCCGCCTGGCAAAATACATTACCGTTAACGCCGGAAGATAAAGTCACCGGCTACAACAACTTCTATGAGTTCGGTCTCGATAAAGCAGACCCGGCGGCCAACGCGGGCAGTTTAAAAACCAATCCGTGGACGCTGAAAATTAGTGGCGAAGTGGCAAAGCCATTAACCCTCGATCACGATGCGTTGACCACCCGCTTCCCGCTGGAGGAACGCATTTATCGCATGCGCTGTGTAGAAGCCTGGTCCATGGTCGTGCCGTGGATTGGCTTTCCTTTACATAAGCTGCTGGCACTGGTTGAACCCACCAGCAATGCGAAATATGTGGCGTTCGAAACGCTCTACGCACCGGATGATATGCCGGGGCAGAAAGATCGCTTTATTGGCGGAGGGCTGAAATACCCCTACGTTGAAGGTTTACGCCTTGATGAAGCCATGCACCCGCTCACTCTGCTCACCGTGGGCGTTTATGGCAAAGCGCTTCCCCCGCAGAATGGCGCCCCTATTCGATTAACCGTACCGTGGAAATACGGTTTTAAAGGAATTAAGTCGATAGTCAGCATTAAGCTGACGCGCGATCGCCCGCCGACCACCTGGAATATGGCGGCGCCTAATGAATATGGGTTTTATGCCAATGTTAACCCCGGCGTCGATCACCCCCGCTGGTCACAAGCCACAGAACGTTTTATTGGCGCAGGCGGTATCCTCGACGTACAGCGTCAACCTACGCTGCTGTTTAACGGCTATGCCGATGAGGTCGCTTCGCTGTATCACGGCCTTAACTTGAGGGAGAATTTTTAAGTGCGTCTGACGGCAAAACACATCACCTGGCTGAAAGTTTGCCTGCATCTTGCCGGCTTTTTACCTTTTGTCTGGCTCTTTTGGGCCATTAATAATGGCGTCTTAAGCGCCGATCCGGTCAAGGACATTCAACACTTTACCGGTAGGACGGCTCTGAAATTCTTGTTGGCAACCTTGCTGGTCTCGCCGCTGGCGCGCTACGCTAAGCAGCCACTCTTAATACGCACTCGCCGCCTGTTAGGACTCTGGTGTTTTGCCTGGGCCACCTTGCATTTAACCAGTTATGCGCTGCTGGAGCTGGGCATTAACAACCTGAGTCTGTTGGGTCGAGAGCTAACGACACGGCCTTATCTGATGCTGGGAATTATCAGTTGGACTCTGTTATTTGCCCTCACACTCACCTCCACCCAGGCTGCGCAGCGGAAACTGGGAAAACGCTGGCAACTTTTACACAACTTCGTCTATCTTGTGGCGATCCTGGCCCCCGTGCATTACCTGTGGTCGGTGAAGATTTTATCCCCGCAACCAATCATTTATGCCGCGCTCGCCGTCGTGCTTTTAGCCTGCCGTTATAAGAAGTTCCGCCAGTGGTGGCGGTAGTTTCGGGATATGTGCAGTGCGTTGCAAAACACAGACGAACCCACGTTCTTTACATGCAGGCGGTTGATTATCTTCCCTGATAAGACCAGTATTTAGCTGCCAATTGCTACGAAATGGTTATAATGTGCGACCTTGCTTTCCCTGGAGGCGTTTTTACAGCGCGGAAAGGGTGACAATCGGGTATTGAAGGTATATTTTGTCTTTTACCCGAAAATGGCAGAAGATAGCCACACAATGACTGGTAAGTTTTGATATCTCGTTTAATGGCTGCAGCACGCAGTGCAACGCCAGAGAGGGGTGACATCTTGTCACCAACAGTTATTCAAATGCTATACAGACGGCGATAAAACGCCTGTCACAATTTCACTAAACAAAGAGTACGGAACCCACTCATGGATATTCGTAAGATTAAAAAACTGATCGAGCTGGTTGAAGAATCAGGCATCTCCGAACTGGAAATTTCTGAAGGCGAAGAGTCTGTACGCATCAGCCGCGCAGCGCCAAATGCAGGTTTCCCGATGATGCAACAGGCTTATGCTGCACCAATGATGCAACAACCTGCTCTGTCTAACGCTGTTGCGCAAACTGCAGCGCCAAGCATGGAAGCCCCTGCTGCAGCGGAAATCAGTGGTCACATCGTACGTTCCCCGATGGTTGGTACTTTCTACCGCACCCCGGGCCCTGACGCTAAACCGTTTATCGAAGTGGGCCAGAAAGTGAATGCGGGCGATACCCTTTGCATCGTTGAAGCCATGAAAATGATGAACCAGATCGAAGCCGATAAATCCGGCGTGGTAAAAGCGATTCTGGTAGAAAGTGGTCAACCGGTAGAATTTGACGAGCCGCTGGTCGTCATCGAGTAACGAGGCGAACATGTTGGATAAAATCGTTATCGCCAACCGTGGCGAGATTGCCCTGCGTATTCTTCGTGCCTGTAAAGAACTGGGCATCAAGACCGTCGCTGTACACTCAAGCGCGGATCGCGATCTAAAACACGTATTACTGGCAGATGAAACGGTCTGTATTGGCCCGGCTCCGTCTGTTAAAAGCTATCTGAATATCCCGGCAATCATCAGCGCCGCTGAAATCACTGGCGCGGTCGCTATTCACCCGGGTTACGGCTTCCTGTCTGAAAACGCCAACTTTGCTGAGCAGGTAGAACGCTCTGGCTTTATCTTCATCGGCCCGAAAGCCGACACCATCCGCCTGATGGGCGACAAAGTGTCTGCAATTACTGCCATGAAGAAAGCAGGTGTACCGACCGTTCCAGGTTCTGACGGCCCACTGGGCGACGATATGGACGCAAACCGCGCCCATGCCAAGCGCATCGGCTATCCGGTCATCATCAAAGCCTCCGGCGGTGGCGGCGGTCGCGGTATGCGTGTTGTACGCGGCGATGCTGAACTGGCTCAATCCATTTCCATGACCAAAGCTGAAGCGAAAGCCGCTTTCAACAATGACATGGTTTACATGGAAAAATACCTGGAGAACCCACGCCACATCGAAATTCAGGTGTTGGCTGACGGTCAGGGTAACGCAATCTATCTGGCAGAACGTGACTGCTCCATGCAGCGCCGTCACCAGAAAGTGGTCGAAGAAGCACCAGCACCGGGCATTACCCCGGAACTGCGTCGTTACATCGGCGAACGTTGCTCCAAAGCCTGTGTGGATATCGGCTACCGTGGAGCGGGTACTTTCGAGTTCCTGTTCGAAAACGGCGAGTTCTATTTCATTGAAATGAACACCCGTATCCAGGTAGAGCATCCAGTTACCGAAATGATCACCGGCGTTGATCTGATCAAAGAGCAGCTGCGTATCGCTGCGGGTCAGCCGCTGTCCATTACGCAGGATGAAGTTGTGGTTAAAGGCCATGCGGTAGAATGCCGTATCAACGCCGAAGACCCGAACACCTTCCTGCCAAGCCCGGGTAAAATCACGCGTTTCCACGCGCCGGGTGGTTTTGGTGTACGCTGGGAGTCTCATATTTACGCGGGTTACACCGTACCGCCTTACTATGACTCCATGATCGGCAAACTTATTTGTTATGGCGAAAACCGTGACGTGGCGATTGCCCGCATGAAAAACGCCTTGCAGGAACTGATCATCGACGGGATCAAAACCAACGTCGATCTGCAGATCCGCATCATGAATGACGAGCACTTCCAGCGTGGTGGTTCCAATATCCACTACCTGGAGAAGAAACTCGGACTTCAGGAAAAGTAAGTACGCATTAACTGCAAAGGCCGGATCCTCCGGCCTTTTGTTTTTCTCCCCTCCGGCACGTCCCATAAGGTACAATCCCCGCTTTCTTTATCCACAAGGGACAAAAAATGGACGCTCGTTTTGTTCAGGCCCATAAAGAGGCGCGCTGGGCGCTGTGGCTGACCCTTTTCTATCTTGCCACATGGTTAGTAGCCGCTTACTTACCAGACTCCACGCTGGGCTTTACTGGCTTACCACACTGGTTCGAAATGGCCTGCTTGCTAACCCCGCTGGTTTTCATTGTTCTGTGTTGGGCGATGGTGAAATTTATCTATCGCGATATTCCTCTGGAGGATGACGATGCAGCTTGAAGTGATTTTGCCGCTTGTCGCCTATCTGGTAGTGGTGTTTGGTCTCTCTGTGTACGCGATGAGAAAGAGAACAACCGGCACGTTCCTGAATGAATATTTCCTCGGCAGCCGCTCAATGGGCGGGGTCGTTTTAGCCATGACGCTGACCGCGACGTACATCAGCGCAAGCTCATTTATTGGTGGCCCGGGGGCCGCGTATAAATACGGGCTGGGATGGGTGCTGTTGGCGATGATACAACTGCCGGCCGTCTGGTTGTCGCTGGGTATTCTTGGCAAGAAATTTGCGATTCTGGCGCGACGCTACAACGCCGTCACCCTTAACGATATGCTGTTTGCCCGCTATCAGAGCCGTTTGCTGGTCTGGCTGGCGAGCCTCAGCCTGTTGGTAGCTTTCGTTGGCGCGATGACAGTGCAATTCATCGGCGGCGCACGTTTGCTGGAAACCGCTGCGGGTATTCCATACGAAACAGGTCTGCTGATCTTTGGTATCAGTATTGCGTTATACACCGCATTCGGTGGATTTCGTGCCAGCGTGCTCAATGACACCATGCAGGGTATGGTGATGCTAGTTGGGACCATTGTTCTGCTTGTGGGTGTGGTCCACGCAGCGGGCGGCCTCAGCAACGCGGTGGAGACGCTGCAAACGATCGATCCGAAACTGGTGACCCCACAAGGCGCTGATGACATTCTGTCCCCAACCTTTATGACTTCGTTCTGGGTTCTGGTGTGCTTTGGCGTGATTGGCCTGCCGCATACCGCCGTGCGCTGTATCTCTTATAAGGACAGTAAAGCGGTCCATCGTGGGATGATTATCGGCACTATTGTGGTGGCGATCCTGATGTTTGGTATGCACCTGGCGGGTGCATTAGGACGCGCGGTGCTCCCTGACCTGACGGTACCGGATCTGGTTATCCCCACCTTGATGGTAAAAGTCCTACCACCGATTGCTGCGGGGATCTTCCTTGCCGCACCGATGGCGGCGATCATGTCGACGATCAACGCCCAATTGCTGCAAAGTTCCGCTACGATCATTAAAGATCTCTACCTGAATCTGCGCCCGGAACAGCTGAAAAATGAAACCCGCCTGAAGCGCATGTCGGCGGTGATCACCCTGTTATTGGGGGCGTTGTTGTTGCTGGCCGCGTGGAAACCACCAGAGATGATCATCTGGCTCAACCTGCTGGCGTTTGGCGGGCTGGAAGCGGTATTCCTGTGGCCGCTGGTGCTGGGCCTGTACTGGGAGCGAGCGAACGCAGCGGGCGCACTGAGCGCCATGATTGTCGGCGGTGTGCTGTATGCCATACTCGCTACCTTTAACATTCAGTACCTGGGCTTCCATCCAATTGTGCCCTCGTTGCTGCTAAGTTTGCTGGCTTTCCTGGTCGGAAACCGTTTTGGTTCTGCCGCCCCGCAAGCCGCCATATTGACTACTGATAAATAAAGAGTTTTGCCATGCCATGGATCCAACTGAAACTGAACACCACCGGTGCTAATGCAGAAGAGTTGAGCGATGCGCTGATGGAAGCGGGTGCCGTTTCTATCACCTTCCAGGACACGCATGATACGCCGGTGTTTGAACCACTGCCGGGCGAAACCCGTCTTTGGGGTGACACCGATGTAACGGGTCTGTTCGATGCAGAAACCGACATGAAAGAAGTGGTTGCCCTTCTGGAACAGCATCCGCTGCTCGGTGCGGGGTTTGTGCATAAAATTGAACAACTGGAAGATAAAGACTGGGAGCGCGAATGGATGGATAACTTCCACCCAATGCGCTTTGGCGAACGTCTGTGGATTTGCCCAAGCTGGCGCGATGTGCCGGATGAGAACGCCGTCAACGTGATGCTGGATCCAGGTCTGGCGTTTGGTACCGGCACCCACCCAACCACCTCTTTGTGTCTGCAATGGCTGGATGGCCTCGACCTGAACGGAAAGACGGTAATCGACTTTGGTTGCGGTTCCGGCATTCTGGCTATTGCAGCGCTCAAATTGGGTGCAGCAAAAGCCATTGGTGTAGACATCGATCCGCAAGCCATTCAGGCAAGCCGCGATAATGCACAGCGTAATGGCGTTTCTGACCGCCTGGAACTGTACCTGCCACAGGATCAGCCAGAAGCCATGAAAGCCGACGTGGTGGTTGCCAACATCCTTGCTGGCCCATTGCGTGAACTGGCACCGTTAATCAGCGTGTTGCCAGTTGAGGGCGGCTTACTGGGCCTTTCCGGTATTCTTGCCAGCCAAGCGGACAGCGTCTGCGAAGCCTACGCCGATCTCTTTACGCTCGATCCGGTGATCGAGAAAGAAGAGTGGTGCCGCATTACTGGCAGGAAAAAATAAACTCCCCTCGTGGCCTCTTCGCAGGCCACGTCTTTCCCGTTTTTTGTACATCCCGCACAACGTCCCTGCGCTAGAATATTTGTTTAACTCATTGAAGTTAAAAACAAATAAACACTAACCATTCACTATACCGATGGACCGGCCACGCTCATCAACAACCGGCCAGAACAACCGCTCAATGGCCGCGTGATCGTGGAGTAATCCTCAGAACCCGCTCAGAAGGCGTCTGCGAAGACTACGCCGATCTCTTTACACTCTATCTGGTGCTCGAAAAAGAAGAGTGGTGCCGCATTACCGGTCAAAAAAAATCTTTACGGCGTGGTTCTCTGGCTGCGCCATTTTCAGACAATACACCAGCCAGTAATCCCCCACCCCAACGCTAAAATACTCAACATAGTCATTTGATTTTATTTGTTTTTAAACACAGACATTTACCGGGTGAATATATGTATCTAATCCGTGTTAGAACAACGCTGCTGCTGGCATGCATCATGTCCTTTTCAGTGCAGGCATCGTCATGGGGATATAGCATCGGAGATACCTCCCCTGAACATTGGGGGGAAATCAACAACGAGTATAAAAGTTGCCAGACCGGGGTAAATCAATCCCCTATCAATATTCAGCCCAGCGATACCAGCAAACTTGGGCTCCCTATACTCACCATGCAGTACACCGATAGCCCAGTAAGGTTCCAGAGCATCAATCATACGCTTCAGGCGACGATGAACAGCTATACCCCTGATACCCTCAACATTGACAATCAGCTTTACTATTTAAAGCAATTGGATTTTCACGCACCGAGTGAACACACCATCGAGGGGAAAAACTACGCGATGGAGCTCCAGCTGCTCCACAAAAATCAGCAAGGTGATACCGTTATTGTGGCTGTCATGTTTGATGTTGACGAACCGAATCAAGCCATTCAAAACTTGTGGGAATCCTTTCCAACCATGGAAGGTAGCAACATGCCCATCTTCTCACCGGTCAACATCAACCAACTTTTGCCCGACAATAAAGCCTACTGGCGCTACAGTGGCTCATTGACGATTCCGCCATGTAGTGAAAACGTTATCTGGATTGTCCTGAAAACGCCAATGTCCCTCTCAACCGAACAGCTTGAAAATTTCAGGTACATCGTAGGACATATGAACAACCGTCCACTGCAACCACTGAATGGTCGCGAGGTTGAGGACAGCCAATCAGGCAACACCGAGATCCTGTACTAAAATGAGGTGACGATCACACAATGCCCCGATAATTTGCTGATTAATTCAGCAGATTATCTTGCCAGTATCTCCAGGCGATGAAGAAAAAATGAGAAGTTACGCAAAATTATATGCGTATATAAAACAGACACACTTTTATAATCCAATGATTTATATAATTAATTATTTTCATCCGTTCACATTTACGGCAATTCATTGATCCACCTCAGTGGATTGGTCAAAGTTTGGCCTTTCATCTCGTGCAAAAAATGCGTAATATACGCCGCCTTGCAGTCACAGTATGGTCATTTCTTAACTCATGCGTATCGGACAATATCAGCTCAGAAATCGCCTGATCGCAGCACCTATGGCTGGCATCACTGACAGACCATTCAGGACGCTGTGCTATGAGATGGGAGCAGGATTGACGGTATCCGAGATGATGTCTTCTAACCCGCAGGTTTGGGAAAGTGATAAGTCTCGTTTACGGATGGTGCACGTTGATGAACCAGGAATTCGCACGGTGCAAATTGCCGGTAGCGACCCTGTTGAAATGGCCGATGCCGCACGTATTAACGTGGAAAGCGGCGCCCAAATTATTGATATCAATATGGGGTGTCCGGCTAAAAAAGTGAATCGCAAGCTTGCAGGTTCAGCCCTCTTGCAGTACCCGGATTTAGTGAAATCGATACTAACCGAGGTCATCAATGCAGTGGACGTTCCTGTCACTCTCAAGATTCGCACCGGCTGGGCTCCGGAACACCGTAACTGCGTAGAGATTGCCCAACTGGCTGAAGACTGTGGCATTCAGGCTCTGACCATTCATGGACGCACCCGCGCCTGTTTGTTCAATGGAGATGCTGAGTACGACAGTATTCGGGCAGTTAAGCAGAAAGTTTCCATTCCGATTATCGCGAATGGCGACATTACTGACCCGCATAAAGCCAGAGCTGTGTTCGACTATACGGGGGCTGATGCCCTGATGATAGGCCGTGCAGCTCAGGGAAGACCCTGGATCTTTCGGGAAATCCAGCATTATCTGGACACTGGGGAGCTGCTACCCCCCCTGCCTCTGGCAGAGGTGAAGCGCTTGCTTTGTGCGCACGTTCGGGAACTGCACGACTTTTATGGTCAGGCAAAAGGGTACCGAATTGCGCGTAAACACGTATCCTGGTATCTCCAGGAACACGCTCCAAATGACCAGTTTCGGCGCACATTCAACGCCATTGAAGATTCCAGCGAACAGCTGGCGGCGTTGGAGGCATACTTCGAAAATTTTGCGTAAACAGAAATAAAGAGCTGACAGAACTATGTTCGAACAACGCGTAAATTCTGACGTACTGACCGTTTCTACCGTTAACTCTCAGGATCAGGTAACTCAAAAACCCCTGCGTGACTCGGTTAAACAGGCACTGAAGAACTATTTTGCTCAACTGAATGGTCAGGATGTTAATGATCTCTATGAGCTGGTACTGGCTGAAGTAGAACAGCCCCTGTTGGACATGGTGATGCAATACACCCGCGGTAACCAGACCCGTGCTGCCCTGATGATGGGCATCAACCGTGGTACGCTGCGTAAAAAACTGAAAAAATACGGCATGAACTGATACTAATCAGTTAAATGTTTGTTTTAAAAGGCGCTACTCGGCATGGGGAAGCGCCTTTTTTATAAGCATCATAAGGAGGCTTTGACGATGAACGCAGGATGTGAACCCGTCTATTTTGGCGATGAATCGAAAAAGATAATCCACGGTGATGCGCTGACCGAACTGAAAAAACTGCCGTCTACAAGCGTCGACCTCATTTTTGCTGACCCACCTTATAACATCGGCAAAGATTTTGACGGGCTCGTAGAATCCTGGGACGAAGAGACCTTTCTGGCATGGTTGTTTGAGTGTATTGATGAATGCCATCGAATACTCACGCCGCAGGGTACCATGTACATCATGAACAGTACGGAGAACATGCCGTATATCGACCTCAAATGTCGCCAGCTTTTCACCATCAAAAGCCGCATCGTGTGGTCCTATGATAGCTCGGGAGTCCAGGCCAAAAACTTCTTTGGCTCAATGTATGAGCCTATCTTGATGATGGTCAAAGACTCGAAAAGCTATACCTTTAATCGTGATGACGTTCTGGTTGAGGCTAAAACGGGCGCCAAGCGCGCGCTAATCGATTACCGAAAGAACCCACCTCAGCCGTACAATCATCAAAAGGTGCCCGGTAACGTCTGGGATTTTCCCCGCGTACGCTATCTGATGGATGAGTACGAAAACCATCCGACCCAAAAACCTCAGGCGCTGTTAGAACGCATTATTCTCGCGTCCTCCAACCCGGGTGAGATTGTGTTAGATCCGTTCGCAGGAAGCTTCACCACGGGCGCGACGGCAGTGGCGTTGAATCGCAGATTTATCGGTATCGAAGTCAATGATGAATACGTAA
Organism: Citrobacter sp. KH_055_1; assembly: GCF_057838705.1. Taxonomy (NCBI): domain Bacteria; kingdom Pseudomonadati; phylum Pseudomonadota; class Gammaproteobacteria; order Enterobacterales; family Enterobacteriaceae; genus Citrobacter; species Citrobacter sp. KH_055_1. The sequence goes on along the minus strand of NZ_CM174473.1, from coordinate 427,723 downwards.
AAATGGGGCTTAGAAGACTGAGCATTAGCTCCCACTTTTCAGAAAATGACCTTGCAAAGGTCAAAAAGCGAAAGACAAAAAACCTGTCTAAAAAGAGCCGATTAGCTGAAAAGAACAACGTAATTTCAACAAAGTAAAAGCATTGTAAGTCTGCTTTTCAGCATAGAGATTTCGTGTATATTCCCTGCACGCTTGGGTATGAATACACAGGATTTGGTAATGATTCGCAAGTATTGGTGGCTGGTTGTTTTTGCTGTCTTTGTTTTTCTTTTTGATGCCCTACTCATACAGTGGATTGAGTTAATGACAACAGAGCATGATAAGTGCCGGAATATGAACTCGGTGAATCCCCTCAAGCTGGTCAACTGCATCGACCTTGAATAACCCATCCGCTAACGCGCGTTTCCAGCCGTCATGCCATGGCGGCTGACTGCGATCAGCCGAATCTACCCTACCTGATTTTCACGCTCAACAAATTGCATCACACAGCCATCGGGACTTAGCATTTTTAATACGTTATCGACTAATACTGGCGCCTGTTCATAAAGATCATAACTGACTGGATTCATTAACCAGTTTTTTATTATCCCACTAAAGCTTCCGTGTAAAATAATCAGGATAACGTCTAAATCCAGACTGGTGGCGATAAGATTTTCATCCATACATTTCTGTAATGAATCACGTATTCTTTGATGGCAAAGGCCTATTTTATCGCGAATATCCTGTTCCGATATCATATCGTTATGGAATTCACATTTATGATATAAAATTTGCATTAATGCCTGCTGGCGGGGGATTTTTGCAATATATTGCAAACCCACGACTAATTTCTCCCGTAGCCTCTGTAGCGGATTGTCACCCCAACGTCCGATGAGTTGGTCCTGAATAAGATCGCGCAAGGGAGGTTGCTGCAGCCAAAGCTCATTAAACAGTTGACTCTTATTGTCGAAATGCCAATAGATTGCACCTCGCGTCACGTTAGCGGCATCCGCTATGTCATTAAGCGTTGTATTGCCGACACCCCGTGCCGCAAACTGTACAATCGCCGTTTCAATCAGGTGCTGGCGCGTTTTGAGGGCATCAGCTTTCGTTTTTCTCGCCATGGTTCGAATGCCTGAGACAGAGTAGGGAATGATAAACTTTCTTATCTAATATTTACTGTACGGAATTAATGTATCACTTAGCCTTTATTTAGACGAGTTCTAAAACATTTCATTACATACACTCAGCACAAATAAACAATGTGAATAAAATGAAAAAATACATTCACCAATGCAATACCTATTTCTATATGTGTTAATGCAAGTCATAACATGACTAATCTTCGCTTAATGAAAGGGCAGTTGTTTCTTCTTTTTTTGTTTTTATGTGCCGTGGATTACGCCGCAAAATAAGTATTGCTTACATCGCAAGCTAATTATTTGTAGGATAGCTAACTATTATTTTTTATTTGTGCGCGTTATCACCTGCCATTACTCCGGTAAATAACGAGCCTTCGGTTCTTTAAGGAATAGAAATGACGAAAACTGCCAGGTTCTCGCTCCTGCCCTCATTCATCATCATCTCCGCTGCATTACTCGCCGGCTGTAACGATCAAGGAGAAACACAGGCACATCCCACCGAGCCACAGGTGACAGTCCATGTTGTTGAGTCAGCCCCCTTAGCCGTGACGACCGAATTACCGGGGCGTACAAGCGCATTTCGCATTGCAGAAGTACGCCCTCAGGTCAGCGGGATTGTACTTAAACGGAATTTCACCGAAGGCAGTGATGTTGAAGCTGGCCAGTCGCTTTACCAGATCGATCCCGCGACCTATCAGGCTGACTATGACAGCGCTAAAGGTGAACTGGCAAAAAGCGAAGCCGCGGCAGCAATCGCGCACTTAACGGTAAAACGCTATGTTCCACTGGTCGGAACAAAATATATCAGCCAGCAAGAATACGATCAGGCCATTGCTGACGCACGTCAGGCCGATGCCTCCGTTATTGCCGCCAAAGCGGCTGTCGAAAGCGCGCGTATTAACCTTGCCTACACCAAAGTGACATCACCGATTAGCGGACGCATCGGTAAATCTAGCGTCACCGAGGGCGCGCTGGTCACTAATGGTCAGGCTACAGCGCTCGCTACCGTGCAACAGCTCGATCCGATTTACGTCGATGTGACGCAGTCCAGTAACGACTTTATGCGCCTCAAACAGTCTATTGCACAAGGCAGTCTGCATAAAGACAACACCAGCAGCACCGTCGAACTGGTGATGGAAAATGGCCAGTCATACCCGCTGAAAGGCACGTTGCAATTTTCTGACGTGACGGTTGATGAAAGCACTGGGTCAATCACTCTCCGAGCCGTATTCCCTAACCCGCAGCACACTCTGCTACCCGGTATGTTTGTGCGCGCACGTGTTGATGAAGGCGTTCAACCCAATGCCATCCTCGTTCCACAGCAGGGCGTGACGCGTACGCCGCGCGGCGATGCCACCGTGATGGTCGTTAACGACAAGAGCCAGGCTGAAACTCGTCCAGTCGTCGCCGTGCAAGCTATTGGCGACAAGTGGCTGATTAGCGAAGGCTTACAGTCGGGTGACAAAGTCATCGTAAGTGGTTTACAGAAAGCGCGCCCTGGCGTGCAGGTTAAAGCCACCACCGATGTCCCTGCAGCGACTGCGGCGCAATAAGGTAACAGGACATGGCAAACTTTTTTATTAGGCGTCCTATCTTTGCCTGGGTACTGGCCATCATTTTGATGATGGCGGGTGCGCTGGCAATCATGCAGCTGCCCGTGGCGCAATATCCTACTATTGCCCCTCCTGCCGTTGCGATTTCCGCAACCTACCCAGGTGCGGATGCGCAAACCGTGCAGGACACGGTCACACAGGTTATCGAACAAAACATGAACGGTATCGATAACCTGATGTATATGTCATCCACCAGCGACTCAGCTGGCAGCGTGACTATCACGCTGACGTTCCAGTCCGGCACCGATCCTGATATTGCTCAGGTACAGGTACAAAACAAACTGCAGCTCGCGACCCCATTACTGCCACAGGAAGTCCAGCAGCAGGGTATCGGCGTTGAGAAATCAAGCAGCAGCTTTTTGATGGTCGCGGGCTTTGTTTCTGACAATCCACAGACCACGCAAGATGACATCTCGGACTATGTCGCCTCAAACATTAAAGACTCCATCAGTCGTTTAAACGGCGTGGGCGACGTGCAGCTGTTTGGTGCACAATACGCCATGCGTATCTGGCTGGATGCGAATTTATTGAACAAATACCAGCTCACACCGGTTGATGTCATTAATCAGTTGAAGGTGCAAAACGATCAGATAGCCGCAGGCCAGTTAGGCGGGACACCTGCATTACCTAATCAGCAGCTTAACGCTTCGATAATTGCGCAAACACGCCTGAAAGATCCACAAGAGTTCGGCAAAGTGACATTACGCGTGAACAGTGATGGCTCTGTTGTTCACTTGAAGGATGTGGCGCGCATTGAGTTAGGTGGAGAAAACTACAACGTCGTTGCCCGTATTAACGGTAAACCGGCATCCGGCCTTGGTATCAAGCTGGCTACCGGTGCTAACGCGCTGGATACCGCCAACGCAATTAAAGCTAAACTAGTCGAACTGCAACCGTTCTTCCCGCAGGGAATGAAGGTTGTTTACCCATATGACACCACGCCGTTCGTCACCATCTCTATTCATGAGGTAGTGAAAACACTGTTCGAAGCGATCGTGTTGGTGTTCCTCGTGATGTACCTGTTTCTGCAAAACATCCGCGCCACGCTCATTCCAACCATCGCCGTGCCCGTCGTATTACTGGGTACCTTTGCCGTACTGGCAGCGTTTGGCTACTCGATAAACACCCTGACGATGTTCGGGATGGTACTCGCCATCGGCCTGTTGGTCGATGATGCGATAGTGGTGGTCGAGAACGTTGAACGCGTGATGATAGAAGAAAATCTCCCCCCCAAAGAGGCGACGGAGAAATCCATGTCGCAGATTCAGGGGGCGTTGGTGGGTATCGCCATGGTGCTGTCTGCGGTGTTTATCCCGATGGCCTTCTTTGGTGGTTCCACCGGGGCAATTTACCGCCAGTTCTCAATCACCATCGTTTCTGCCATGGCACTTTCGGTACTGGTCGCATTGATTTTGACCCCTGCGCTCTGTGCCACATTGCTCAAACCGGTGTCAGCAGAGCACCACGAGAAAAAGAGCGGCTTCTTCGGCTGGTTTAATGCCAAATTCGATCACAGCGTCAACCACTATACCAATAGCGTCAGTGGCATTATTCGTAAAACTGGACGTTATCTGGTCGTCTATCTGATCATCGTTGTGGGAATGGCGGTGCTGTTTATGCGCCTACCCACCTCCTTCCTGCCGGAAGAAGATCAGGGTGTATTCCTGACCATGATTCAACTTCCGGCTGGCGCAACACAAGAACGTACCCAAAAGGTGCTGGATCAGGTCACCCACTACTACCTGAACACGGAGAAAGCCAACGTTGAAAGCGTCTTTACGGTTAACGGCTTTAGCTTCAGCGGACAAGGGCAAAACTCAGGGATGGCGTTTGTCAGCCTCAAGCCCTGGGAAGAGCGTAGCGGAACGGAAAATAACGTTGAATCGATTATTGCCCGTGCGACCCGCGCCTTTAGCCAGATTCGTGATGGCCTGGTATTCCCCTTCAACATGCCCGCCATTGTTGAATTGGGCACGGCAACTGGCTTTGACTTTGAGCTGATTGACCAGGGAGGACTGGGACACACGGCGTTAACCCAGGCACGTAATCAGTTGATGGGGATGGTCGCCCAACACCCGGACCTGCTGGTTCGTGTACGCCCTAATGGCCTGGAAGATACCGCACAGTTCAAGCTGGATGTCGATCAGGAAAAAGCGCAGGCGCTGGGTGTTTCGCTATCTGATATTAACGAAACCATTTCCGCTGCACTGGGCGGCTACTACGTCAATGACTTCATTGACCGCGGCCGCGTGAAAAAAGTGTACGTCCAGGCTGATGCAAAATTCCGTATGTTGCCGGAAGACATCAATAATCTGTATGTCCGCAGCGCCAATGGCGAAATGGTGCCATTCTCAACATTTAGCTCTTCTCAATGGGTCTATGGTTCACCGCGGCTGGAACGTTACAACGGTATGCCATCAATGGAGCTACTGGGAGAAGCCGCACCGGGTAGAAGTACCGGTGAAGCCATGGCGATGATGGAAAGCCTGGCAGAAAAACTGCCAACCGGTATCGGTCATGACTGGACCGGTATGTCTTACCAGGAACGCCTGTCAGGTAACCAGGCACCTGCGTTGTATGCCATCTCGTTAATCGTTGTCTTCCTTTGCCTTGCCGCATTGTATGAGAGTTGGTCGATCCCCTTCTCCGTCATGCTCGTGGTTCCACTGGGTGTTGTGGGCGCGCTACTGGCCGCGTCGCTACGCGGAATGAATAACGATGTGTACTTCCAGGTCGGCCTGCTTACCACCATCGGTCTCTCTGCCAAAAACGCCATACTGATTGTGGAATTTGCCAAAGACCTGATGGATAAAGAGGGTAAAGGCTTGATTGAAGCGACGCTGGAAGCCTCCCGAATGCGTCTTCGCCCAATCCTGATGACTTCGCTGGCCTTTATTCTGGGGGTTATGCCGTTGGTAATCAGTCGCGGCGCAGGTAGTGGCGCACAAAATGCGGTTGGTACCGGTGTGATGGGGGGAATGCTCACCGCCACATTGCTCGCTATCTTCTTCGTTCCTGTCTTCTTTGTTGTCGTTAGACGACGTTTTAGTCGACACAATGATTAATTTGTAAAATAAAGGCGTCTACGGACGCCTTTTTACCGGATATTGAGATCTTTATTTATTAATAAGATAGCCATTTATTTTTTCCCACCCCTCAGAAAAAAAGCATTTATTGCTATGTGCTTTATTCATTATGTTTACAAACCACACGAATTGAGATTATTCCTCATGTCAGTCTTTTTTTAAGAGGTGGTAAAATAGCTTTCGATTTCGCAGATGGCTTTGCGTTTGTCTTTGCTTTATTAGCGAAACGTTTATTTTAGAGGTAACACCATGAAAAGATTAATTTCCGTTGCATTGCTGACAGCATTACTGGCAGGCTGTGCACACGATTCTCCTTGCGTACCTGTCTATGACGATCAGGGCCGCCTGGTTCATACCAATACCTGTATGAAAGGCACCACGCAGGATAACTGGGAAACAGCAGGTGCAATCGCCGGTGGTGCTGCTGCCATTGCCGGCCTAACACTTGGGATCGTTGCCCTAACCAAATGAATCCTCTTAAAAGCGCGGTACCTGCCGCGCTTTTAATCAGAATGATAATTATCATATAAGACAAAAGGTTGGTGTAAGACATCAATCATAGAATAAGATTATTATAGATTCCACTCACATATCCGCGATGTGAAATTAGCATTTTTTGTATTCTTCGTAACAACATGTCCTCCTATCGTTATTCTCACGTCATCAATATTACCGCCCGAAATCGTTATCCTGCGTCCTGTCTGAATTTTAAATTTTTTGCGCCGAAATGTGGCTTACGTTTCAATTTTGCACCACTTCAGGGCGCTGCATTTATTTTTTCCTGTCTACACTCTGCATATTGCGTCGAATATTCGGTCGCAAAAAACTGGCACTACCTTTGCTTAGAAGAGTATGGCCAAAGCCACAGACAGGTAAAAGACGTTTTCAAAACGTCTCCATAACAATAATTCCTCCACACAGGATGCTCTATGAAAAAGATGATAATAGCCAGCCTGGCTGCGGCCGGCGTGATGCTTGCGATTGCAAATCAGGCACATGCCGGCGCAACGCTTGATGCCGTAAAGAAAAAAGGATTTGTACAATGTGGTATCAGTGATGGTTTGCCTGGTTTTTCTTACGCCGATGCGAACGGTAAATTTTCGGGTATTGATGTCGATGTTTGCCGCGGTGTTGCCTCTGCCGTATTCGGTGATGATACAAAAGTAAAATATACCCCACTCACCGCCAAAGAACGCTTCACAGCGTTACAGTCCGGCGAAGTCGATCTTCTCTCACGTAACACCACCTGGACCTCTTCTCGTGATGCTGGTATGGGCATGTCCTTTACTGGTGTAACGTATTACGATGGCATTGGTTTTCTCACCCACAATAAAGCTGGTCTGAAGAGCGCTAAAGAACTGGATGGCGCAACGGTGTGTATTCAGGCAGGTACAGATACCGAACTGAACGTGGCCGATTACTTTAAGGCCAACAACATGAAGTACACCCCCGTCACCTTTGACCGATCGGACGAATCCGCCAAGGCACTGGAATCTGGTCGCTGCGATACGCTTGCCTCCGACCAGTCTCAGCTGTATGCCCTGCGAATCAAGCTAAGCAATCCTGCAGAATGGATCGTCCTGCCTGAAGTTATCTCCAAAGAGCCGCTGGGACCTGTCGTCCGCCGTGGAGATGACGAGTGGTTTTCCATTGTTCGCTGGACCCTGTTCGCCATGCTGAACGCTGAAGAGATGGGTGTTAACTCGAAAAACGTTGATGAAAAAGCAGCTAACCCGGCAACACCGGATATGGCTCACCTGCTAGGCAAAGAAGGTGACTACGGCAAAGATCTGAAGCTCGATAACAAATGGGCTTACCATATTATTAAGCAGGTAGGAAATTACGCGGAGATCTTTGAACGTAACGTGGGATCGGAAAGCCCGCTGAAGATCAAACGCGGACAGAACAACCTCTGGAATAACGGCGGCATCCAATACGCACCGCCGGTGCGTTAATCCGTAGCGATGTAACGGGCGCCGCAGCTGCGGCGCTCAGCCCAGAGTCACAGTTACCGAGGTTTTCTTATGCCCCATCGCCGCTCAAGCGTAAAAGGATCATTCTCCTTTTCTAACCCTGCGGTCCGCGCCTGGTTATTTCAAATACTCGCCGTCATTGCGGTCGTCAGCATTGCGGTCTACCTCATTCATAACACGATTAATAACCTGAGCAGCCGCGGTATTACCTCGGGGTTTTCTTTTCTCGATCGCAGTGCCGGATTTGGCATTGTTCAGCATCTGATTGATTACGAGCAGGGCGATACCTATGGCCGCGTCTTTCTGGTCGGTCTGCTTAATACACTGTTAGTCTCCGCGCTGTGCATTGTTTTCGCGTCATTTCTCGGTTTTTTTCTCGGACTGGCGCGGTTGTCGGATAACTGGTTACTGCGCAAGCTCTCAACGATTTATATCGAAACGTTCCGCAATATTCCCCCGCTGCTGCAAATCTTCTTCTGGTATTTTGCTGTGTTACGTAATTTACCTGGCCCACGCCAGGCTGTTAACGCATTGGATATCGCATTCCTGAGCAACCGCGGGCTCTATATTCCGGCACCACAAATGGCAGAGGGTCTTGCTGCCTTTTGCGCTGCCGCCCTGATTGCTGCCATCATCTCTATTGGGTTATTTCGCTTTAATAAAATGCATCAGACTAAAACAGGTCAGTTACGACGGACCTGGCCTACGGCCCTGGCGCTGTTCGCTTTTTTACCGATGCTTTCACAGTGGATTTTTGGCACAGCGCTACACTGGGATGTGCCTGAACTACGCGGCTTTAACTTCCGTGGCGGCATGGTGCTTATCCCAGAACTGGCTGCGCTGACGCTGGCACTTTCGGTGTATACCTCCGCATTTATTGCAGAAATTATTCGCGCGGGCATTCAGGCCGTGCCTTATGGTCAGCACGAGGCCGCACGCTCACTGGGGCTGCCAAATCCGGTAACCCTTCGCCAGGTTATTATCCCGCAGGCGCTGCGCGTCATCATTCCCCCACTGACCAGTCAGTACCTGAATATCGTAAAAAACTCCTCTCTGGCTGCAGCCATCGGCTACCCGGATATGGTTTCACTGTTTGCAGGGACCGTACTTAACCAAACAGGACAGGCCATTGAAACCATTGCCATTACCATGTCGGTGTATCTGATCATCAGCCTGAGCATTTCTCTGTTGATGAATATTTATAACCGTCGGATAGCACTGATTGAGCGCTAAGGAGCCATGATGACAAAAGCACTGCTGTCTCACCCCACGCGCCAGAACAGTAATCACGCAGGACGCGTTATTTTGTGGGTACGCAAGAACCTGTTCTCTAGTTGGTCAAATAGCCTGCTCACGCTGTTGTGCGTGTGGTTAATGTGGGCGTTTATTCCCCCTCTATTGAACTGGGCATTTCTACAGGCGAACTGGGTAGGATCTACCCGGGCAGATTGTACGAAAGCAGGAGCCTGCTGGGTGTTCATCCATGAACGCTTTGGCCAATTTATGTATGGACTCTATCCACACGATCAACGTTGGCGAGTAAATCTGGCCCTGGTTATCGGTCTGCTTTCTATCGCCCCGATGTTCTGGAAAACCATGTCCCACCGTGGTCGCTATATCGCCGTCTGGGCAGTGGTTTACCCCATTGTGGTCTGGTGGCTGATGTACGGTGGTTTTTTCGGTCTCGAACGTGTCGAAACCCGGCAGTGGGGAGGATTAACGCTAACCTTGATTATCGCCTCCGTCGGTATTGCCGGTGCACTTCCATGGGGAATTTTACTGGCATTAGGTCGTCGTTCTCATATGCCCGTCGTGCGGATTTTATCCGTTATTTTCATTGAGTTCTGGCGTGGAGTACCGTTGATCACCGTGCTGTTTATGTCCTCAGTGATGCTGCCATTGTTTATGTCGGAAGGTACCAGCATCGACAAACTAATTCGCGCGCTGGTTGGGGTGATCCTTTTCCAGTCTGCCTATGTCGCGGAGGTGGTGCGCGGAGGATTACAAGCCTTGCCAAAGGGGCAGTATGAAGCCGCCGAGTCACTGGCACTAGGATACTGGAAGACGCAGGGACTGGTTATTCTTCCCCAAGCGCTTAAGTTGGTTATTCCCGGCCTGGTCAACACGATTATCGCGCTGTTCAAAGATACCAGCCTGGTCATCATCATAGGTCTGTTTGATCTTTTTAGTAGCGTACAACAAGCAACCGTCGATCCCGCCTGGCTGGGGATGTCGACAGAAGGCTACGTTTTTGCCGCACTGATTTACTGGATTTTCTGTTTCAGCATGTCTCGTTACAGCCAACATCTGGAAAAACGTTTTAACACCGGGCGTACACCGCACTGAGGAATTTATGAGCCAATTATTAATGCCGTCTACCGACGCGATGATTACGCTGGAAAACGTCAACAAGTGGTATGGGCAGTTTCATGTTCTTAAGAATATTAACCTGAAGGTAAAACAGGGGGAGCGCATCGTATTATGTGGGCCTTCTGGCTCTGGTAAATCGACAACCATCCGCTGTATTAATCATCTGGAAGAGCATCAGCAAGGACGCATTGTGGTGGATGGGATTGAACTCAACGAAGACATCCGCAATATTGAGCGTGTCAGGCAAGAAGTCGGTATGGTCTTTCAGCACTTTAATCTCTTTCCGCATTTGACGGTCTTGCAAAACTGCACATTGGCCCCTATTTGGGTCCACAAGATGCCAAAGAAAGAGGCTGAGGTTCTGGCCATGCACTATCTTGAACGGGTTCGTATTGCGGAACATGCGCATAAATTCCCGGGACAAATCTCCGGAGGACAGCAGCAGCGTGTGGCTATTGCGCGCTCGCTGTGTATGAAACCCAAAATTATGTTGTTTGACGAACCCACCTCGGCGCTGGATCCTGAAATGGTGAAAGAAGTACTGGATACTATGATTGGCCTGGCGCAATCAGGAATGACGATGTTGTGTGTCACCCATGAAATGGGCTTTGCACGCACGGTAGCCGACAGAGTGATTTTTATGGATCTAGGTGAAATAGTGGAACAGGCACCCCCGGATGAGTTTTTTGCCAATCCACGTTCTGAACGTACGCGAGCGTTTTTATCGCAGGTAATACATTAATATTATCATCCACTTGCATATAACGGCACTACATTTATCAGACCAATAATGGTACCAATCCTAAAGGTCGGATAGGGCGTTGACACCGTCATCTGGCCTTTTCTGAGTACACATAACGCAAAAAGGCCATCCTTTCGGATGGCCTTTTCACTTATTTGATGTCTGGCAGTTCCCTACTCTCGCATGGGGAGACCCCACACTACCATCGGCGCTACGGCGTTTCACTTCTGAGTTCGGCATGGGGTCAGGTGGGACCACCGCGCTACAGCCGCCAGACAAATTCTTTTCTACGTGCCGAACATTAACCTAAAAACTGGTGCTGATACCCAGAGTCGAACTGGGGACCTCACCCTTACCAAGGGTGCGCTCTACCAACTGAGCCATATCAGCACACTAAATTTGATGCCTGGCAGTTCCCTACTCTCGCATGGGGAGACCCCACACTACCATCGGCGCTACGGCGTTTCACTTCTGAGTTCGGCATGGGGTCAGGTGGGACCACCGCGCTACAGCCGCCAGGCAAATTCTGTTATCAGACCGCTTTTGCGTTCTGATTTTATCTGTATCAAGCTGAATTTGATGTCTCTTTCGCCAAAACATCTTTGGCGTTGTAAGGTTAAGCCTCACGGTTCATTAGTATCGGTTAGCTCAATGTATCGCTACACTTACACACCCGACCTATCAACGTCGTAGTCTTCAACGTTCCTTCAGGACTCTCAAGGAGTCAGGGAGAACTCATCTCGGGGCAAGTTTCGTGCTTAGATGCTTTCAGCACTTATCTCTTCCGCATTTAGCTACCGGGCAATGCCATTGGCATGACAACCCGAACACCAGTGATGCGTCCACTCCGGTCCTCTCGTACTAGGAGCAGCCCCCCTCAATTCTCCAGCGCCCACGGCAGATAGGGACCGAACTGTCTCACGACGTTCTAAACCCAGCTCGCGTACCACTTTAAATGGCGAACAGCCATACCCTTGGGACCTACTTCAGCCCCAGGATGTGATGAGCCGACATCGAGGTGCCAAACACCGCCGTCGATATGAACTCTTGGGCGGTATCAGCCTGTTATCCCCGGAGTACCTTTTATCCGTTGAGCGATGGCCCTTCCATTCAGAACCACCGGATCACTAAGACCTGCTTTCGCACCTGCTCGAGCCGTCACTCTCGCAGTCAAGCTAGCTTATGCCTTTGCACTAACCTCCTGATGTCCGACCAGGATTAGCTAACCTTCGTGCTCCTCCGTTACTCTTTAGGAGGAGACCGCCCCAGTCAAACTACCCACCAGACACTGTCCGCAACCCGGATTACGGGTCTACGTTAGAACACCAGCCATTAAAGGGTGGTATTTCAAGGTTGGCTCCATGCAGACTGGCGTCCACACTTCAAAGCCTCCCACCTATCCTACACATCAAGGACCAGTGTTCAGTGTCAAGCTATAGTAAAGGTTCACGGGGTCTTTCCGTCTTGCCGCGGGTACACTGCATCTTCACAGCGAGTTCAATTTCACTGAGTCTCGGGTGGAGACAGCCTGGCCATCATTACGCCATTCGTGCAGGTCGGAACTTACCCGACAAGGAATTTCGCTACCTTAGGACCGTTATAGTTACGGCCGCCGTTTACCGGGGCTTCGATCAAGAGCTTCTCCTTACGGATAACCCCATCAATTAACCTTCCGGCACCGGGCAGGCGTCACACCGTATACGTCCACTTTCGTGTTTGCACAGTGCTGTGTTTTTAATAAACAGTTGCAGCCAGCTGGTATCTTCGACTGATTTCAGCTCCACGAGCAAGTCGCTTCACCTACCATCAGCGTGCCTTCTCCCGAAGTTACGGCACCATTTTGCCTAGTTCCTTCACCCGAGTTCTCTCAAGCGCCTTGGTATTCTCTACCTGACCACCTGTGTCGGTTTGGGGTACGATTTCGTGTTACCTGATGCTTAGAGGCTTTTCCTGGAAGCAGGGCATTTGTTACTTCAGCACCGTAGTGCCTCGTCATCACACCTCAGCGTTATACAGAAGTCCGGATTTACCTAAACTTCCCGCCTACATGCTTAAACCGGGACAACCGTCGCCCGGCTAACATAGCCTTCTCCGTCCCCCCTTCGCAGTAACACCAAGTACAGGAATATTAACCTGTTTCCCATCGACTACGCCTTTCGGCCTCGCCTTAGGGGTCGACTCACCCTGCCCCGATTAACGTTGGACAGGAACCCTTGGTCTTCCGGCGTGCGGGTTTTTCACCCGCATTATCGTTACTTATGTCAGCATTCGCACTTCTGATACCTCCAGCACCCCTCACAGGACACCTTCAACGGCTTACAGAACGCTCCCCTACCCAACAACACATAGTGTCGCTGCCGCAGCTTCGGTGCACAGTTTAGCCCCGTTACATCTTCCGCGCAGGCCGACTCGACCAGTGAGCTATTACGCTTTCTTTAAATGATGGCTGCTTCTAAGCCAACATCCTGGCTGTCTGTGCCTTCCCACATCGTTTCCCACTTAACTGTGACTTTGGGACCTTAGCTGGCGGTCTGGGTTGTTTCCCTCTTCACGACGGACGTTAGCACCCGCCGTGTGTCTCCCGTGATAACATTCTTCGGTATTCGTAGTTTGCATCGGGTTGGTAAGTCGGGATGACCCCCTAGCCGAAACAGTGCTCTACCCCCGAAGATGAGTTCACGAGGCGCTACCTAAATAGCTTTCGGGGAGAACCAGCTATCTCCCGGTTTGATTGGCCTTTCACCCCCAGCCACAAGTCATCCGCTAATTTTTCAACATTAGTCGGTTCGGTCCTCCAGTTAGTGTTACCCAACCTTCAACCTGCCCATGGCTAGATCACCGGGTTTCGGGTCTATACCCTGCAACTTAACGCCCAGTTAAGACTCGGTTTCCCTTCGGCTCCCCTATACGGTTAACCTTGCTACAGAATATAAGTCGCTGACCCATTATACAAAAGGTACGCAGTCACCCTGATAAATCAGGGCTCCCACTGCTTGTACGTACACGGTTTCAGGTTCTTTTTCACTCCCCTCGCCGGGGTTCTTTTCGCCTTTCCCTCACGGTACTGGTTCACTATCGGTCAGTCAGGAGTATTTAGCCTTGGAGGATGGTCCCCCCATATTCAGACAGGATACCACGTGTCCCGCCCTACTCTTCGAGTTCACAACACATGCGATTTTGTGTACGGGACTATCACCCTGTACCGTCGGACTTTCCAGACCGTTCCACTACCACACATGCTGATTCAGACTCTGGGCTGCTCCCCGTTCGCTCGCCGCTACTGGGGGAATCTCGGTTGATTTCTTTTCCTCGGGGTACTTAGATGTTTCAGTTCCCCCGGTTCGCTTCATTACGCTATGTATTCACGTAATGATAGTGTGTCGAAACACACTGGGTTTCCCCATTCGGAAATCGCCGGCTATAACGGTTCATATCACCTTACCGACGCTTATCGCAGATTAGCACGTCCTTCATCGCCTCTGACTGCCAGGGCATCCACCGTGTACGCTTAGTCGCTTAACCTCACAACCCGAAGATGTTTCGTAAAACACATCGTGTTGCGAAAATTTGAGAGACTCGAACACACCGCTTATCTGTTCTTATTACGGAGAACAGACACAGTGTGTCGTTTCAATTTTCAGCTTGATCCAGATTTTTAAAGAGCAAAACTTCGCAGTGAACCTTTTCAGGTACACTCTGAAGTTTTCTTGTGTTTTTGCAGTAAAGGATGGTGGAGCTATGCGGGATCGAACCGCAGACCTCCTGCGTGCAAGGCAGGCGCTCTCCCAGCTGAGCTATAACCCCATCGTAATACTTCATCTCTGTACCGATAATTTGTCCTGAGACAAGGCGTGGAATGACGAAGCATACTGAAGTATGCGAGTCGTTTCACAACACAGTATCAGGGCAAATTTGGTAGGCCTGAGTGGACTTGAACCACCGACCTCACCCTTATCAGGGGTGCGCTCTAACCACCTGAGCTACAAGCCTGCAGAGATTTTTACTGCTAATTTTTCATCAGACAATCTGTGTGGACACTGCAAAGAACGTTTCTTTAAGGTAAGGAGGTGATCCAACCGCAGGTTCCCCTACGGTTACCTTGTTACGACTTCACCCCAGTCATGAATCACAAAGTGGTAAGCGCCCTCCCGAAGGTTAAGCTACCTACTTCTTTTGCAACCCACTCCCATGGTGTGACGGGCGGTGTGTACAAGGCCCGGGAACGTATTCACCGTAGCATTCTGATCTACGATTACTAGCGATTCCGACTTCATGGAGTCGAGTTGCAGACTCCAATCCGGACTACGACATACTTTATGAGGTCCGCTTGCTCTCGCGAGGTCGCTTCTCTTTGTATATGCCATTGTAGCACGTGTGTAGCCCTACTCGTAAGGGCCATGATGACTTGACGTCATCCCCACCTTCCTCCAGTTTATCACTGGCAGTCTCCTTTGAGTTCCCGGCCGAACCGCTGGCAACAAAGGATAAGGGTTGCGCTCGTTGCGGGACTTAACCCAACATTTCACAACACGAGCTGACGACAGCCATGCAGCACCTGTCTCACGGTTCCCGAAGGCACTAAAGCATCTCTGCTAAATTCCGTGGATGTCAAGAGTAGGTAAGGTTCTTCGCGTTGCATCGAATTAAACCACATGCTCCACCGCTTGTGCGGGCCCCCGTCAATTCATTTGAGTTTTAACCTTGCGGCCGTACTCCCCAGGCGGTCGACTTAACGCGTTAGCTCCGGAAGCCACTCCTCAAGGGAACAACCTCCAAGTCGACATCGTTTACGGCGTGGACTACCAGGGTATCTAATCCTGTTTGCTCCCCACGCTTTCGCACCTGAGCGTCAGTCTTTGTCCAGGGGGCCGCCTTCGCCACCGGTATTCCTCCAGATCTCTACGCATTTCACCGCTACACCTGGAATTCTACCCCCCTCTACAAGACTCTAGCCTGCCAGTTTCGGATGCAGTTCCCAGGTTGAGCCCGGGGATTTCACATCCGACTTGACAGACCGCCTGCGTGCGCTTTACGCCCAGTAATTCCGATTAACGCTTGCACCCTCCGTATTACCGCGGCTGCTGGCACGGAGTTAGCCGGTGCTTCTTCTGCGAGTAACGTCAATGAATGCGGTTATTAACCACATCCCCTTCCTCCTCGCTGAAAGTACTTTACAACCCGAAGGCCTTCTTCATACACGCGGCATGGCTGCATCAGGCTTGCGCCCATTGTGCAATATTCCCCACTGCTGCCTCCCGTAGGAGTCTGGACCGTGTCTCAGTTCCAGTGTGGCTGGTCATCCTCTCAGACCAGCTAGGGATCGTCGCCTAGGTGAGCCGTTACCCCACCTACTAGCTAATCCCATCTGGGCACATCCGATGGCAAGAGGCCCGAAGGTCCCCCTCTTTGGTCTTGCGACGTTATGCGGTATTAGCTACCGTTTCCAGTAGTTATCCCCCTCCATCGGGCAGTTTCCCAGACATTACTCACCCGTCCGCCACTCGTCACCCAAGGAGCAAGCTCCTCTGTGCTACCGTTCGACTTGCATGTGTTAGGCCTGCCGCCAGCGTTCAATCTGAGCCATGATCAAACTCTTCAATTTAAGTTTGATGCTCGTGAATTAAACTTCGTAATGAATTACGTATGTTCACTCAGAGACTTGGTATTCATTTTTCGTCTTGCGACGTTAAGAATCCGTATCTTCGAGTGCCCACACAGATTGTCTGATAAATTGTTAAAGAGCAGTGCAACACGGCTTTCGCTCACTGTTGCGAGGTGGCGTATATTACGCTTTCCTCTTTCAGAGTCAACCGTTTATTTTCAGGTTTTTCTCTTCAACCGAACCGGCTGTTTGTGTGAAGTGATTCACATCCGCCGTGTCGATGGAGGCGCATTATAGGGATCCCATTTTTTAGCACAAGTGTTTTTTAGATCTTTTTTGCTGAGTGGCTGTTTTTTACCCCTTTCGCTACATTCCTGCACAATATGCCTGATTTTTGATAACTAAATCGCTTGCACAGTCTCGATAATCAAACCAAAGTCTTCATTACTGCTCTATTTTATTGAGGTAAACATGTCTGATGTACTGCGTCCTTATAAGGATCTTTTCCCGCAGATCGGGAAACGCGTGATGATCGACACCAGCAGCGTCATCATTGGTGATGTTCGTCTGGCTGATAATGTTGGGATCTGGCCTCTGGTCGCGATCCGTGGTGACGTGAACTACGTACAAATCGGCGCCCGCACAAACATTCAGGACGGTAGCGTGTTACATGTCACGCATAAATCAGCATCTAACCCGCAAGGCAATCCACTGATCGTGGGTGAGGATGTCACCGTGGGCCATAAAGTCATGCTGCACGGCTGCGTCATTGGCAACCGCGTTTTGGTCGGTATGGGATCGATCCTGCTGGACGGTGTCGTAGTAGAAGATGACGTAATGATTGGCGCGGGAAGTTTGGTTCCGCAAAACAAACGCCTGGAGAGCGGGTATCTGTACCTGGGCAGCCCGGTTAAACAGATCCGCCCACTCAGCGATGAAGAAAAAGCGGGCCTGCAGTATTCAGCTAACAACTATGTGAAATGGAAAGACGAGTATTTGAGTCAGGATAACCAAACCCAACCGTGAGCATCTTCTTGCTGAGCCTGGATCAATGCTTCGGCTTCATCTTCCAGATCCCAGCGATGCTCCCGAAAAATTTCCATCCACTGTTCAGGCGTGTTGCCGCCAAAGCGACGCGCCAATACCTCTCCGTTGATGGCGCATGTTAGCTGCATACCCTGAACCATCGCCGGGAAAACGACAGCATCTATATCTGACTTCCATTCTTCTCTATCGGGAAACTGGATAGCCTGGTTCACTCGGACAGTTCCAGTTGCAGCTGTTTAATGACGGGTTCCGTCTTCGGCAATACGCCATGCCAGAGTAAAACGGCATGCGCTGCCTGCCCTACCAACATTCCCAACCCATCAGCACAATGTTTTGCTCCCTGTAATGCGCACCAGGACAAGAACGGCGTATTCCCTTTCTGATAAAACATGTCGTAGCAATAAACAGAAGCGTTGATCAGTGATGCAGGGATAGCCGGAACATCCCCACTAATCCCACTGGAGGTCGCATTAATAATGAGATCGAAGGTGTTATTCTCAAGCTCATCAAATCCCACGGCCTGAATGCTACCGGTATGGGAAAAGATCTGAGCCAGTTCTTCTGCACGCGAAGCGGTACGGTTTACGATGGCCACCGCACAATCCATAGAAAGAAGAGGGAGCAATACCCCGCGGGATGCCCCACCAGCCCCAATAAGTAAAATACGCGATCCGGGACGAATAAAAGCTAAACGTTCAAGATCGCTTAATAAACCAATACCATCGGTGTTATCCCCAAGTAAGCGTCCATCTTCCAAACGCTTAAGCGTGTTAACCGCCCCGGCAAGCGATGCCCGTTCTGTTAATTCATCAGCCCGCGCAAATGCCTCTTCTTTAAAAGGAACCGTAATATTCGCCCCTTTACCGCCCTCTGCAAAGAAGGTGTTCAGCGTATTCACAAAATTATTGATTGGCGCCAGCACCCGTCCATAGGTGTGATCGATATTCAGCTGCTCTGCAAATTGCTGATGAATAAAAGGCGATTTGCTGTGCGCGATTGGATTGCCAAAAACAGCATAGGCTTCTTTCATATTACCCCTGTCGAAATTGTTCACCCGTCAAGGCATCACGGATTTCCGAAGGATTTAAACGCCCCCCGGTATCACCTTCGACAACGGGGAAATCTATACCAAACTGCACGCGTACTTCCTCTACCGTTCTGCAAGGGGGTAGACCACTCAAATTAGCACTGGTAGAAACTAACGGTTTACCATAAGCCTGGCACAACGCAACCACCAGCGGATGATCCGTGACGCGCACGGCCAGCGAATCAAAACGGCCGGTTAACCAACGTGGTGTCGTTATCGCTGCCGGAAACACAAAGGTAACGGGACCTGGCCAGCACGCGAAAATAGCATCACGTTGGGCATCAGTGAGCATGCTGTCATCAATATACGGCTTGAGTTGGTCAAAATTTGCCGCAATTAAAATCAAGCCTTTATCAATTGGTCGTTGTTTTAGTTCCAACAGACGAGTAACAGCCGTTTCGCTATCTGGGTCACAGCCGACGCCGAAAACAGCTTCTGTTGGATAAGCGATGACTTTATCTTGTTTCAGAACCGCTATCGCAGCAGCGATGGGATCTGTGGGCAGGTTATTATTCACTTTTTTATTCCGCCGAGACCGGCTTTCCACATTGTTTACTGGCACAAAAGTGTTTCACACCCTGTGCGGTTTTCTTTTCGATGAGAAGTGGATAGTGACACTCAGGACACTCTCCAGCCAGAGGTTTGAAGTTGATGACAAACTGACACTCAGGATAGCGATCGCAGGAGTAAAAAGTTTTGCCATAACGGGAACGCCGCTGGACCAACTGGCCTGTCCGGCATTGAGGGCAAACAATCGCCGTTTCATCTGGTTTGTCGATAAGTTCAGTATGGTCACATGCCGGGTAATCGCTACACCCAATAAACATACCGAATCGTCCCTGCCTCAGCACCAGCTCAGCACCGCACTCAGGACAAAACTTACCCTCCAGAACTTTGACAATATGTCCGTCCGCAGAGGATTTTAGCGGACGGACATAGTCGCATTCCGGATACTGTGAACAACCGAGAAACGGGCCATGTTTCCCAGAGCGAATAACCAGTTCAGCCCCGCATTGTGGGCAGGGCTCGTTTTTACGCACCGCAAACAGTGCTGATTTAGCCATAACAACTCATACTGAATGAAGATTGATTAATGCAGCATACCTTCATTCACTTCAAAGAGTAATTCTTCCATTTGCTGATACGCATTTTCACAACCGGGAATGTTGAATAAAACCATCAGGATCACCCACTTCAGGTCTTCCAGATCGAATTCTGCTGTATCCAGCGCGAGTACACGCTCAATCACCATTTCTCGCGTTTCGAGGTTTAGCACCTGGATCTGCTCCAGGAATAATAAGAACCCCCGACAACTCGCATCCAGGCGATCGCACTCTTCCGCCGTATAAATACGAATAGACAGAGGGTCAGATGCAAGCTGCATAGGTTCGGCAAGGCCATCCTGATAATCAGCCAGTTTTTCCAGCCACAGTAACGCGTTGTAGATGTCTTCACGATCAAAACCAGCGTCGGTAAGATCCCGTTCCAGTTTGTCCTGATCCACACGCAGCTCCGCTTCGTTATGGATATATGTCTCAAACAAATACATTAGTACGTCGAACATGGCATGCCCTCCTCAATCGGACATAGCCGCCGGGTACAGCTGCGATCCATCCTGCTAACTCCAGTTCGAGTAGCTGAGCCACTACCTCTGGCACAGGTTGGCCGGCACGTTCAGCGACGACGTCAACAGGTGTTACCTCATCTCCTACGTTAGCCAGGAGCTCAGGAAATGGCAATGCCACCTCTTCGTGATCTGGTGAATAAATTGAATTTTCAGGTTCATCTGGCACCCAATGTAAACCGTATTGCAAATTCTCCAGAATATCTTCTGGAGCCGTAACCAACGTCGCTCCTTGCTTAATGAGCCAATGTGGCCCCTCACAACCTGGGTTCCCTATTGGCCCTGGTAACGCAAAAACGTCCCGTCCTTGCTCCAGGGCACAACGCGCAGTCACCAGCGAACCGCTACGCTGAGCGGCCTCAATCACCAGTACGCCTTTGCTTAAGCCACTGATAATACGATTTCGTCGCGGAAAATTGCGCGGTAGAGGAAGCATATCCAAAGGGAACTCAGACACCAGCGCGCCTCCGGCCTCAATCAGACGTTCGGCAAGATGCGCGTGTCGCCGTGGATGAATGGTTTCCAGGCCGTTCCCCAGCACGGCGATACTGGTTCTATTCATATTTACCGCCGCGTTGTGCGCGACGCCATCGATCCCCCGTGCCAGCCCGCTGGTGATTGTCACACCGCAAGCGGCAAGCTTCTCACAGAATAATCGCCCCCAGCGTTCTCCATACCAGGAATGTTGCCGGCTCCCCACAACAGCGACCTGAAAAGAGTGTAAACAATCGGGATCGCCAACAATAAAGAGGAGTCCCGGGTAATCTTCAGTGGCGCGAAGCTGTGGCGGATAACGTTCGCTATCGGCAAAAACGACATGGTGATGCGGTAACTCCAGCCAGCGCAGCGTTTTTTCCAATTCAATGTCGGAAAAGCTTAAAAAACGTGCGGCCTGGCGGGGAGAGAATCCTGCATACTGGAGTATCGTTTTGTTAATACACGGTTGAGCAATAAGCCAGTGAGCAATGCGCACCATCTCATCACCATAAAGTTCACATACTCGTGCTAAACGTAACCAAATCTCTGTGTGGGTCATCCCTTTTCCCCCTGCCACAAGCAGTCATAGCAATCTTTGCGATTGGTCACTGATGCTGTCAATCAGAAGGGGTTTTGTCTAGAATAGAGGTAATAATCTTTCCAACTCCTGAACACAACTCTGGATAACTATGTCAGTTTTGCAAGTGTTACATATCCCGGACGAGCGCCTTCGCAAAATCGCAAAACCGGTTGAAGAAGTGAATGCAGAAATTCAGCGTATCGTCGATGATATGTTCGAGACGATGTACGCCGAAGAAGGTATTGGCCTGGCGGCAACGCAGGTTGATATTCATCAGCGCATCATTGTTATTGATATCTCTGAAAATCGCGATGAGCGCCTGGTGTTGATCAACCCTGAGCTACTGGAAAAAGACGGTGAAACCGGCATTGAAGAAGGTTGCCTGTCTATTCCCGAACAGCGAGCATTAGTACCGCGCGCTGAGAAAGTAAAAATTCGCGCACTCGATCGTGAGGGTAACCCCTTTGAACTGGAAGCCGATGGCCTGTTAGCGATCTGCATTCAACACGAAATGGATCACCTGGTCGGTAAATTGTTTATTGATTATCTGTCGCCGTTGAAACAACAACGCATTCGTCAGAAAGTTGAAAAACTTGACCGCCTGAACGCCCGACCTTAAGGACAAGAATCAACGTGTCAGACTCACTACGTATTATTTTTGCGGGTACACCTGACTTTGCAGCGCGTCATCTCGACGCGCTGCTGTCTTCTGGACATAACGTCGTCGGCGTATTTACCCAACCGGATCGCCCAGCAGGACGTGGTAAAAAGCTGATGCCCAGCCCGGTAAAAGTGCTGGCCGAAGAAAAAGGGTTACCGGTTTTTCAGCCCGTCTCTCTTCGTCCTCAGGAAAACCAGCAGTTAGTTGCTGACCTGCACGCAGATGTAATGGTGGTAGTGGCATATGGCCTTATTCTGCCAAAAGCCGTGCTGGACATGCCGCGCTTGGGATGCATCAACGTCCATGGTTCCCTGCTTCCTCGCTGGCGCGGCGCGGCACCCATCCAACGTTCACTGTGGGCTGGCGATACCGAAACCGGCGTCACCATCATGCAGATGGATGTCGGTCTGGATACCGGCGATATGCTACACAAACTCTCTTGCCCAATCACCACTGAAGACACCAGCGCCAGCCTCTACAATAAGTTAGCCGAACTCGGCCCACAGGGACTGCTGCACACACTGCACCTGTTGGCAACGGGCACCGCGAAACCTGAAGTCCAGGATGAATCGCTGGTGAGCTATGCCGAGAAGCTAAGTAAAGAAGAAGCCCGCATGGACTGGACGCTTAGTGCCGTTCAGCTGGAGCGCTGCATTCGCGCCTTTAATCCATGGCCGATGAGTTACATCGTCATTGATGAGCAGCCGGTCAAAATCTGGCAGGCCACGGTGATTGATAAACCTGCAGGTGCCGAACCAGGAACGATTCTGGAAGCAACCCGCCAGGGTATTCAGATTGCGACAGGCGATGGCATCCTGAATCTCATCTCTTTGCAGCCAGCCGGTAAAAAAGCCATGAGCGCGCAGGACCTGTTGAATTCACGCCGGGAATGGTTCGTTCCTGGAAACCGTCTGCTCTGACGGTTCATCTCTTAAAGCCCGGCATCTCCGGGCATTTTTATTTTTGCGGTTATGAAAAAAAATCTAAATTTACGCAGTATGGCGGCGCAGGCCGTCGAACAGGTTGTCGAAAAGGGGCAGTCGCTAAGCAATGTGCTACCTGCCATGCAGCAGAAAGTTGCCGATAAAGATAAGGCGCTGTTACAGGAACTTTGCTTCGGCGTATTGCGCACCCTCTCCCAACTTGAGTGGATGATCAAACAGCTGATGGAACGCCCGATGACGGGTAAACAGCGCACGGTCCACTACCTGATCATGGTCGGTTTCTACCAACTACTGCATACCCGTATCCCTCCTCATGCTGCATTAGCTGAAACAGTGGAAGGCGCGGTCGTGATCAAACGCCAGCAGTTGAAAGGCCTGATTAACGGCGTACTACGCCAGTTTCAGCGCCGCCAGGACGAACTGTTAACCGAGTTTGCACAAAGCGAACTGCGCTTCTTACACCCATCCTGGTTAGTAAAACGCATTAAGAATGCTTATCCACAGCAGTGGGAAACCATTCTTGCGGCTAATAACCAGCGTCCGCCAATGTGGCTACGCGTTAACCGTAACCACCACTCGCGCGACGCGTGGCTAGCATTGCTGGCGGAAAGTGGTCTTACCGGCTTCCCACACCCGGATTACCCGGATGCTGTGCGTCTGGAAACCCCAGTGTCAGTTCTGGCATTGCCCGGCTTCGAGCAGGGATGGGTAACCGTCCAGGACGCTTCCGCTCAAGGATGCGTAAGCTATCTGCAGCCGAAGAACGGTGAACAGATCCTCGATTTATGTGCAGCGCCAGGTGGAAAGACGACACATATTCTGGAGGTTGCTCCGAATGCAAATGTAATGGCGGTCGACGTAGACGAAAAACGTCTGTCTCGCGTCTACGACAACCTGAAGCGTTTGGGCATGAAGGCTACCGTCAAGCAGGGCGATGGTCGTTTTCCACAACAATGGTGTGGGGAACAGCAGTTCGATCGTATTCTGCTGGATGCTCCATGCTCAGCCACTGGGGTCATTCGTCGCCATCCGGATATTAAATGGCTGCGCCGTGATCGGGATATCACCGAGCTTGCCCAACTACAAGCAGAGATCCTGAATGCGACTTGGGCGCATCTGAAGCCGGGCGGCACGCTGGTTTATGCAACATGTTCTATTCTGCCTGAAGAGAACCAGCAGCAGATTGCGGCCTTCCTGACGCGTACGCCAAACGCGGTATTAAGCGAAACCGGCACACCTGAGCAACCAGGCCGCCAGAATTTACCGAGTGCAGAAGAAGGTGATGGCTTCTTTTACGCTAAGCTAATCAAAAAGTGATGAGATAACGGGTCGCGACTGATGAAAATTATCATTCTGGGCGCAGGGCAAGTTGGTGGTACGTTGGCTGAAAACCTGGTCGGCGAGAACAACGATATCACGGTAGTCGATACCAACGGTGAACGCTTGCGCAGCCTGCAGGACAAGTTCGACCTCCGCGTTGTGCAGGGGCATGGCTCTCATCCCCGCGTACTGCGCGAAGCTGGCGCCGACGACGCCGATATGCTGGTCGCCGTGACCAGCTCTGATGAGACCAATATGGTCGCCTGTCAGGTCGCTTATTCGCTCTTCAATACGCCTAATCGTATCGCACGTATTCGGTCACCGGATTATGTGCGCGATGCCGATAAACTCTTCCACTCCGAAGCGGTACCTATCGATCACCTCATTGCCCCAGAGCAACTGGTTATCGACAGCATCTACCGGCTGATTGAATATCCTGGTGCCCTGCAGGTGGTGAATTTTGCCGAAGGTAAAGTCAGTCTCGCAGTGGTTAAAGCCTATTATGGCGGTCCACTGATCGGTAACGCACTGTCGACTATGCGCGAGCATATGCCGCATATCGATACCCGCGTTGCGGCAATTTTCCGCCATGACAGACCTATTCGCCCGCAGGGCTCTACCATCGTGGAAGCGGGTGACGAAGTATTCTTTATTGCAGCGTCACAACATATTCGCGCAGTGATGAGCGAACTGCAGCGTCTGGAAAAACCCTACAAGCGCATCATGCTTGTAGGCGGCGGTAATATCGGTGCCGGACTCGCTCGGCGGCTGGAAAAGGATTACAGCGTTAAGTTGATCGAGCGCGATCAGCAACGAGCTTCAGAGCTTGCTGAAAAGTTACAAAATACGATCGTCTTTTTTGGCGATGCTTCGGATCAAGAACTGCTCGCCGAAGAGCATATTGATCAGGTTGATCTGTTTATTGCCGTCACTAACGATGACGAAGCTAACATCATGTCGGCAATGCTGGCTAAACGTATGGGCGCCAAGAAAGTAATGGTGCTGATTCAACGTAAGGCGTACGTTGATCTGGTGCAGGGCAGCGTGATTGATATTGCCATTTCACCACAGCAAGCAACGATCTCTGCATTGCTCAGCCACGTCCGTAAAGCAGATATCGTCGGCGTTTCTTCGTTGCGCCGTGGTGTGGCAGAAGCCATCGAAGCTGTCGCGCACGGAGATGAAACTACATCCCGGGTTGTCGGCCGTGCAATTGACGAGATTAAGCTGCCGCCAGGAACAATCATTGGCGCCGTTGTTCGGGGTAATGACGTAATGATCGCTAATGACAACTTGCGTATTGAGCAGGGTGATCACGTCATTATGTTCCTGACCGATAAAAAATTTATTACCGATGTCGAACGTTTATTCCAGCCAAGTCCCTTCTTTCTGTAATTATGAGGGTGCTAGTACAGCGCCCTTTTTATTTCCCCTTATTTTTCATGGTCTAATAAATCCCCCTGTCAGCAATACATAAATGGAAATTGTCTTAACATTTGTTAGACTTATAAACGTCAGCTGCATAGGGAGAATAAAATGAGCATTATTAAAGAATTTCGCGAATTCGCGATGCGCGGGAATGTTGTAGATTTAGCAGTGGGTGTCATTATTGGTGCGGCATTCGGTAAGATTGTTTCGTCACTGGTTGCCGACATCATCATGCCACCACTGGGCTTGTTAATTGGTGGGATTGATTTTAAACAGTTTGCCTTAACGTTACGCGACGCGCAGGGAGATATCCCGGCGGTCGTGATGCACTACGGTGTGTTTATTCAGAATGTGTTTGATTTCATTATTGTTGCCTTTGCTATCTTTATGGCCATCAAGTTAATCAACAGACTGAATCGCAAAAAGGCTGAAGAGCCAACAGCACCGCCAGCCCCATCAAAAGAAGAGGTGTTGCTGAGTGAAATACGTGACCTGCTGAAAGAACAAAATAACCGTTCTTAAGCACTCACTGAAACAAGAAGGCCAGTGGTAAAAAAGTGATTCACTTTCTTGCCACTGGCCTCCCAGTTACCCCGATTTCCTTGTTTACCTTTACGCTGATAACTTCCTTTTCCTTTCTTATTTTTCTCAACCCGCTGTCTGAATAGCGGGTCATGTAATAGTGCTTCAATGGCGTTGTCCTTTATCTGCCCTTTGGTGTGCTGATAATGACTCATAATCTCTCCAGTGTGTAATAATTTACGCCGCGAGTGTAGACCTGACCGTTCAATAAATCAACAGCCTGATTTTGTTCCGCTAGCGCCTTGCTCAAGTGCCTCGAGAATAGAGCAGTAAACGCTGCTATGCGCCATGCCGCAGCATGCATCGTTCAATCGCTGTAGCGAGCGCTGCATTGTCTGAAGCTCAGCAATTCGGGCTTCAACCTCTTTTAATCTTTCCTGAACAATTCCCTTAGACTCCTGGCAAGTATGGTGCTCAGGATCGATACGGATCGAGAGTAACTCGCGGATCGACTCCAGAGTAAAACCAAGCTGTCGGGCATAACGAATAAATTTAAGACGTTGAAGATCGCTTTCGGTATAGAGTCGAAATCCACCTTCAGTGCGTACTTCATGCTCCATCATTTGCTGCTTTTCATAGTAGCGGATGGTATCTGGCGTGACTTCAGCCAGTTTAGCTAATTCGCCAATACGATACATGGTACCTCCGCTAATCATCACTAATCCGATGCAGAAGTTTTTCTGCATATTCCCCACGCAAAAACTCGGTGCTGAGTCCAGCCTGTCGAAGTTTAAGTTCAAGGAGCGAAAGACGTCGACTTACCTCCTCATACTGAACCTCATCTTTACGAATTCCTGCAAGGATATCAAGCAGACGAATTGCTTCTCTGCGCAGCTCAAGTTCGGGAGAAAGGCAACCCGAATTTTTTAATAACCTGTAGCCGGCTCGCAGTTCCGGTGGAATATGAGAATCATCATCCAGAGCAAGCGGCTCACCGGAACCCGGTAAATCATCAAACTCGCCTTTGGCCTGCGCGTCATTAATATGGCGCTCTGCCCACTGGTCCAGTAACCACATACAGTGCTCCAGGGGGTGAACAAAAAAAGTACAGTTCGTATAGATAGGTTGGGGTGCTTCGGATATAAAAAAACCCGCCGGGGCGGGTTTTTTTACGTTACTACAGATTACTCTGCAGCAGCTTCTGCTTGCGATTCAGAGCGATCAACCAGCTCGATGTATGCCATCGGCGCATTGTCGCCTGCACGGAAGCCACACTTCAGAATGCGAGTGTAACCACCGGCGCGGCTCGCGAAACGCGGGCCCAGCTCGTTAAACAGTTTTGCCACGATCTCGTTATCACGAGTACGGGCGAATGCCAGACGACGATTAGCTACGCTATCAGTCTTGGCAAGAGTAATCAGCGGCTCAACTACGCGGCGCAGCTCTTTCGCTTTAGGCAGGGTCGTCTTGATGATCTCATGACGAACCAGTGAACCTGCCATATTGCGGAACATAGCCTGGCGATGGCTGCTGTTGCGGTTCAGTTGACGACCACTCTTACGATGGCGCATGACCTTATCCTTCTCAGTAAAACCTTAACCTGTGATCCGGTTACTCGTCAGCGATGCTTGCCGGTGGCCAGTTTTCCAGGCGCATGCCCAGAGACAGTCCACGGGAAGCCAGCACGTCTTTAATCTCAGTAAGAGATTTTTTACCAAGGTTAGGCGTCTTAAGAAGCTCAACCTCAGTACGCTGTACCAGATCACCGATATAGTGGATAGCTTCTGCTTTGAGGCAGTTAGCAGAGCGGACAGTCAATTCCAGATCGTCAACAGGGCGCAGCAGGATCGGATCGAACTCTGGTTTCTCTTCTTTAACTTCCGGCTGACGTACATCACGTAAATCAACGAAAGCTTCAAGTTGTTCTGCCAGAATGGTTGCCGCACGACGAATCGCCTCTTCAGGATCGATTGTGCCGTTGGTTTCCATTTCGATGACCAGCTTGTCCAGGTCGGTACGCTGTTCTACACGCGCAGCTTCAACATTGTAGGCAATACGCTCTACAGGGCTGTAGCAGGCGTCGACCAGCAGACGGCCGATTGGGCGCTCATCTTCTTCCGAATGAATTCGGGTAGAAGCCGGCACATAACCACGACCGCGCTGAACTTTGATACGCATGCTAATAGATGCGTTCTCATCGGTCAGGTGGCAGATCACGTGCTGTGGCTTGACGATTTCGACATCACCATCATGGGTGATATCGGCTGCAGTCACAGGGCCAATGCCAGATTTATTCAAGGTAAGAATAACGTCATCTTTACCCTGAACTCTCACCGCCAGCCCTTTCAGGTTGAGCAGGATTTCCAGGATATCTTCCTGAACGCCTTCTTTGGTGCTGTACTCATGTAGTACACCATCAATCTCAACCTCGGTCACCGCACAACCCGGCATCGATGAGAGCAGAATACGGCGCAGTGCGTTACCCAAAGTATGGCCAAAGCCACGCTCTAAAGGCTCAAGGGTCACCTTGGCGTGCGTCGAACTCAGTTGCTCGATATCTACCAGGCGCGGTTTTAGAAACTCTGTCACAGAACCCTGCATTGTGTCCTCTCTTTGGTACTAAGCTTTACTTGGAGTAAAGCTCGACGATCAGGTGTTCGTTAATGTCCGCAGACAGATCAGAACGCTCCGGCTTACGCTTGAACGTACCTTCCATCTTGCCAGCATCAACTTCCAGCCAGGTTGGCTTTTCACGCTGCTCAGCCAGCTCCAGAGCGGCTTTCACGCGAGACTGCTTCTTCGCTTTCTCACGAATGCTAACAACGTCATTCGGACTAACCTGATAAGAAGCGATGTTAACAACACGACCGTTTACCATAATTGCTTTATGGCTGACCAGCTGACGTGCTTCTGCACGAGTGGCACCGAAGCCCATACGGTATACAACGTTGTCCAGACGACCTTCCAGCAGACCCAACAGGTTTTCACCGGTGTTGCCTTTCAGACGTGCTGCTTCTTTGTAGTAGTTACGGAACTGACGCTCCAGCACACCGTAGATACGGCGAACTTTTTGCTTTTCACGCAACTGCACACCATAGTCAGACAGACGCGGTTTACGCGCACCGTGCTGGCCAGGAGCTTGTTCAATTTTACACTTGGTATCGATCGCGCGAACGCCAGACTTAAGGAATAAGTCAGTGCCCTCACGACGGCTCAGCTTGAGCTTAGGACCCAAATATCTTGCCATTTTCTTTCTCCAACAATCCTAGAAACGAGGCGTTATACGCGACGTTTTTTCGGCGGACGACAACCGTTATGAGGGATCGGAGTCACATCAGTAATATTAGTGATGCGGAAACCAGCGGCGTTCAGAGCACGAACAGTAGATTCGCGACCTGGACCCGGTCCTTTGACCATAACTTCCAGATTCTTGATACCGTATTCTTTTACGGCT
This sequence comes from Citrobacter sp. KH_055_1, assembly GCF_057838705.1. Lineage (NCBI taxonomy): Bacteria > Pseudomonadati > Pseudomonadota > Gammaproteobacteria > Enterobacterales > Enterobacteriaceae > Citrobacter > Citrobacter sp. KH_055_1. The sequence continues at coordinate 398,072 of NZ_CM174473.1, read as the reverse complement.
TCAGCGCAACGCTCTGCTGCAACCTGAGCTGCAAACGGAGTGGATTTGCGAGAACCACGGAAACCGGAACCACCGGCTGTTGCCCAACCCAGCGCGTTACCCTGACGATCAGTAATGGTAACGATGGTGTTGTTAAAAGAAGCATGGATATGAGCCACGCCGTCAGAGACTTGTTTTCTTACACGTTTACGTGCACGAATTGGTGCCTTTGCCATTATTCAATCACCCCGATTATTTCTTGATCGGTTTGCGCGGACCCTTACGGGTACGTGCGTTGGTCTTGGTACGCTGACCGCGAACCGGGAGACCACGACGATGACGCAAACCGCGATAGCAACCAAGGTCCATAAGGCGCTTGATGCTCATGCTAACTTCACGGCGCAGATCACCTTCAACGACAAATTTGGCAACTTCGTCACGCAGCGTGTCGATTTGTTCTTCAGACAGCTCACTGATCTTAACATCTTCAGCGATACCCGCTGCAGCCAGAATGGCCTTAGAACGGGTCTTGCCGACGCCGTAGATCGAAGTTAATGCGATCACAGCATGTTTCTGATCAGGAATGTTAATGCCTGCTATACGGGCCACTATGCACTCCTACTATTTAATATGTACGCACCATGCTGAAAAGCCCGTTTTCAGGATACTCAAATGGAAACGCACAGACATACAAAAGATTGGCTGGCTAATCTAGCCAGCTCAACCCAACTTTGCAAGAAAAATATGCGAATAAATCAGCCTTGGCGCTGTTTATGCTTTGGCTCGGCACTGCAAATCACACGGATGACACCATCACGCTTAACGATTTTGCAGTTACGGCATAATTTCTTGACGGAAGCACGAACTTTCATTTTTACTCTCCGTAACTTCTCGGGCGACTGTTAACGGCCGTAGCCTTTCAGATTCGCCTTCTTCAATGCAGACTCATACTGACTTGACATCATCAGAGTTTGCACTTGAGCCATAAAGTCCATAATCACGACAACAACGATAAGCAGTGAGGTTCCACCGAAGTAGAACGGTACTTTCATTGCATCACGCATGAACTCCGGGATCAGGCAGATAAAGGTAATGTAAAGCGCACCAACCAAGGTCAGGCGGGTCATTACTTTATCGATATACTTCGCCGTTTGCTCTCCCGGACGAATTCCTGGTACAAATGCACCGGACTTCTTCAGGTTATCTGCTGTTTCACGCGGGTTGAAAACCAACGCCGTGTAAAAGAAACAGAAGAAGATGATTGCAGACGCATAGAGTAACACATAAAGCGGTTGCCCAGGCTGCAAATACAGCGAAATTGTTGTCAGCCAGTTCCAACCAGTACCGCCCCCGAACCATGACGCGATGGTCGCCGGGAACAGAATAATACTGGAAGCGAAGATTGCTGGGATAACCCCGGCCATATTCACTTTCAGCGGTAAATGTGTGCTCTGTGCAGCATAGACACGACGACCTTGCTGACGTTTCGCGTAGTTTACCACAATGCGGCGTTGACCACGTTCAACAAATACAACAAAGAACGTCACTGCAAATACTAATACTGCAACCAACAGCAACACGAGGAAGTGCAGGTCGCCTTGACGCGCTTGCTCGATAGTATGGGCAATGGCTGGCGGGAGTCCCGCGACGATACCGGCGAAGATAATGATTGAGATACCGTTGCCGATACCACGTTCAGTAATCTGTTCACCCAACCACATCAGGAACATTGTCCCTGTAACCAGACTTACAACAGCGGTGAAATAGAATGCAAAACCTGGATTCATCACCAGGCCTTGCATACCAGGCATATTCGGCAGACCGGTAGCAATACCGATCGACTGGAATATCGCCAGCACCAGAGTACCGTAGCGGGTGTACTGGCTGATCTTACGACGACCAGACTCCCCTTCTTTCTTAATTTCCGCCAACGTTGGATGAACCACCGTCAGCAACTGGATAATGATCGACGCCGAAATATACGGCATGATCCCCAGAGCAAAGATAGAAGCACGGCTGAGAGCACCACCAGAGAACATGTTGAACATTTCAATGATAGTGCCTCGCTGTTGCTCAAGCAGTTTGGCAAGTACAGCGGCATCAATACCAGGGATCGGAATGAAAGAGCCAATACGGAACACAATCAGCGCGCCGATAACAAACAGCAGTCTGCGTTTCAGCTCGCCTAAGCCACCTTTGGCACTTTGAAAATCTAATCCCGGTTGTTTAGCCATCTGCTACTTATTCCTCGATTTTACCGCCAGCAGCTTCGATAGCAGCACGAGCGCCTTTAGTAACACGCAGGCCACGAACAGTTACCGGAGTAGTGACTTCACCAGCCAGGATCACTTTCGCGAACTCGATCTGGATACCGATAATGTTTGCTGCTTTCAGCGTATTCAGGTCTACAACACCGCCTTCAACTTTAGCCAGGTCAGACAGACGAACTTCGGCTGTGATCGCTGATTTACGTGAAGTGAAGCCGAATTTCGGCAGACGACGGTACAGAGGCATCTGACCACCTTCGAACCCGCGACGTACGCCACCGCCAGAACGAGACTTCTGACCTTTGTGACCACGACCACCGGTTTTACCGAGGCCAGAACCGATACCACGACCCAGGCGGCGAGCCGCTTTTTTAGAGCCTTCGGCCGGAGACAGAGTATTTAAACGCATCTCTTACTCCTCAACTTTAACCATGAAGGAAACCGCGTTGACCATACCACGAACAGCAGGAGTATCCTCGCGTTCTACGGTGTGACCAATACGACGCAGACCCAGGCCAAGCAGCGTTGCCTTGTGTTTCGGCAGACGACCGATTGCACTGCGGGTTTGAGTAATTTTAATAGTCTTTGCCATGGTTTATTTCCCCAGAATTTCTTCAACGGATTTACCACGCTTGGCAGCGACCATTTCCGGAGATTTCATATTTTCCAAACCATCGATAGTTGCACGAACCACGTTAATCGGGTTGGTGGAACCATACGCTTTAGCCAGAACGTTACGAACTCCAGCGACTTCCAGAACGGCGCGCATTGCACCACCGGCGATGATACCGGTACCTTCGGAAGCCGGCTGCATGAAGACACGAGAACCCGTGTGAGTACCCTTAACCGGGTGCTGCAGGGTGCCGTGGTTCAGCGCGACGTTAATCATATTGCGACGGGCTTTTTCCATCGCTTTCTGGATCGCTGCTGGAACTTCACGCGCTTTACCGTAACCAAAACCAACGCGACCGTTACCATCGCCAACTACAGTCAGAGCTGTGAAGGAGAAAATACGACCACCTTTAACGGTTTTAGATACGCGGTTAACCGCGATCAGCTTTTCCTGCAGTTCGCCAGCTTGTTTTTCGATGTGAGCCATCTTACACCTCTACCTTAGAACTGAAGGCCAGCTTCACGGGCAGCATCTGCCAGTGCCTGGACACGACCATGATATTGGAACCCGGAACGGTCAAAGGATACATCTTTGATGCCTTTTTCCAGAGCGCGTTCAGCAACAGCTTTACCTACAGCTGCAGCAGCGTCTTTGTTACCGGTGTACTTCAATTGTTCAGCGATAGCTTTTTCTACAGTAGAAGCAGCTACCAGAACTTCAGAACCGTTCGGTGCAATTACCTGTGCGTAAATATGACGCGGGGTACGATGTACCACCAGGCGAGTTGCACCCAGCTCCTGGAGCTTGCGGCGTGCGCGGGTCGCACGACGGATACGAGCAGATTTCTTATCCATAGTGTTACCTTACTTCTTCTTAGCCTCTTTGGTACGCACGACTTCGTCGGCGTAACGAACACCCTTGCCTTTATATGGCTCAGGACGACGGTAGGCGCGCAGATCTGCTGCAACCTGACCGATCAGCTGTTTATCAGCGCCTTTCAGCACGATTTCAGTCTGGGTCGGACATTCTGCAGTAATACCTGCCGGCAGCTCATGATCAACAGGATGAGAGAAACCTAAAGCCAGGTTTACTACATTCCCTTTGACCGCTGCGCGGTAACCTACACCAACCAGCTGCAGCTTCTTAGTGAAGCCTTCGGTAACACCGACAACCATTGAGTTCAGCAGGGCACGCGCGGTACCAGCCTGAGCCCAACCATCTACGTAACCATCACGCGGACCGAAGGTCAGTGCATTATCTGCATGATTAACTTCAACAGCATCGTTGAGAGTACGAGTCAGCTCGCCGTTCTTACCTTTGATCGTAATAACCTGACCGCTGATTTTTACATCAACGCCGGCAGGAATAACGACCGGTGCTTTAGCAACACGAGACATTTTTTCCTCCGATTAGGCTACGTAGCAGATAATTTCGCCACCAAGACCAGCTTGGCGCGCTGCACGATCAGTCATAACACCTTTAGAGGTAGAAACAACTGCGATACCCATGCCAGCCATAACTTTTGGCAGCTCGTCTTTACGCTTATAAATGCGCAGACCTGGGCGACTGACACGCTGAATGCTTTCTACAACAGCTTTACCCTGGAAATACTTAAGAGTAAGTTCCAGTTCCGGCTTGGTGTCGCCTTCAACTTTAAAATCTTCAATAAAACCTTCTTCCTTCAGCACGTTGGCAATTGCCACTTTCAGCTTGGAGGAAGGCATGGTGACCGCAGCTTTATTCGCGGCCTGACCGTTACGGATACGGGTCAGCATATCCGCGATCGGATCTTGCATGCTCATCTGTCTTTACTCCCGTGATTCAATTGGTAATTACCAGCTAGCCTTTTTCAAGCCCGGTACTTCACCGCGCATAGCGGCTTCACGAAGCTTAATACGGCTCAACCCGAACTTGCCCACATAGCCATGCGGACGACCTGTTTGACGGCAGCGGTTACGCTGACGAGACGGGCTGGAATCACGCGGCAGAGACTGCAGCTTCAGAACTGCGTTCCAACGATCTTCGTCGGTCGCGTTCACATCAGAGATAATAGCCTTCAGTTCAGCGCGTTTTGCGAAGTACTTATCAGCTAAAGCTACGCGCTTTACTTCGCGTGCTTTCATTGATTGCTTAGCCATTCAGTAACCCTACCTTACTTGCGGAACGGGAAGTCAAAGGCAGCCAGCAGAGCACGGCCTTCTTCATCAGATTTCGCAGTAGTGGTAATGGTAATATCCAAACCACGCACGCGGTCGACTTTATCGTAGTCGATTTCTGGGAAGATGATCTGCTCACGGACACCCATGCTGTAGTTACCACGACCGTCGAAAGACTTAGCGGACAAGCCACGGAAGTCACGGATACGTGGAACAGCAATAGTGATCAGGCGCTCAAAGAACTCCCACATGCGTTCGCCACGCAGAGTTACTTTACAGCCGATCGGATAGCCCTGACGGATTTTGAAGCCTGCAACAGATTTGCGTGCTTTGGTGATCAACGGCTTTTGACCGGAGATTGCTGTCAGATCAGCTGCTGCGTTATCCAGCAGTTTCTTGTCAGCGATCGCTTCACCAACACCCATGTTCAGGGTGATCTTCTCGACCCGAGGGACTTGCATGACAGAATTGTAGTTAAACTCAGTCATGAGTTTAGCGACTACTTCGTCTTTGTAGTAATCATGCAGTTTCGCCATCGTACTACTCCAAATTACTTGATAGTTTCGCTGTTAGACTTGAAGAAACGGACTTTTTTGCCATCTTCGAATCTAAAGCCTACACGGTCAGCCTTGCCGGTTGCCGCGTTGAAGATAGCAAGGTTAGAGATCTGAATAGCTGCTTCTTTCTCTACAATGCCGCCTGGTTGGTTCAGGGCCGGAACCGGCTTCTGATGTTTCTTAACCAGGTTGATACCTTCAACAATGACCTTGCCGGAAGACAGGACATTTTTTACTTTACCGCGTTTACCTTTATCTTTACCGGTTAACACGATAACTTCGTCATCACGACGGATCTTCGCTGCCATGATTCGCTCCTTAGAGTACTTCTGGTGCCAGAGAGATAATTTTCATGAACTTCTCGTTACGAAGTTCACGAGTTACCGGCCCAAAAATACGCGTACCGATAGGTTGCTCACTGTTATTGTTTAAAATAACGCATGCATTACCATCGAAGCGAATGACAGAACCGTCCGGGCGACGAACACCCTTCTTGGTGCGCACCACTACCGCCTTCAGCACATCACCTTTTTTGACCTTACCACGCGGAATTGCTTCCTTGATGGTGATCTTGATGATGTCGCCTACGCCTGCGTAGCGACGGTGCGAGCCACCCAGAACCTTGATACACATTACGCGACGTGCACCGGAGTTGTCGGCGACGTTCAGCATAGTCTGTTCTTGGATCATTTTAGTGCTCCGCTAATGTCAACTACTACTGAGACCCGAAAATCAGGTCGTTAAAAAGCCCCATATCGGGGGCGCGGCATTATAACACCGCTTCAACGATATGGGTAGAAAAAATAAACGGCTCATCGCTGAGCCGTTTATTCGTTGAGAATGCATACTCTATTACAGAATAGCTTTCTCTACAACGCGAACCAGCGTCCAGGACTTAGTCTTGGACAGCGGACGGCATTCGCGGATTTCAACCACGTCACCAGTACCGCATTCGTTGTTCTCGTCATGTACGTGCAGTTTGGTCGTACGCTTGATGAATTTACCGTAGATCGGGTGTTTCACAAAACGTTCGATAGCAACAACAATGGATTTCTCCATTTTGTCGCTAACAACGCGACCTTGCAGAGTACGGATTTTATCGGTCATTACGCACCCGCCTTCTCAGTCAGTAAAGTCTTAACGCGTGCGACATCACGACGCACTTGCTTCAACAGGTGAGACTGTTGCAGCTGGCCACTTGCAGCCTGCATACGCAGGTTGAACTGCTCACGCAGCAGATTCAGCAGCTCGGTGTTCAGCTCTTCAACACTCTTCTCACGCAGCTCTTTTGCTTTCATTACATCACCGTCTTAGTTACAAAGGTGGTTTTAATCGGCAGTTTCGCTGCTGCCAGCTTGAATGCTTCACGGGCCAGCTCTTCCGGTACACCGTCCATTTCATACAGGACTTTACCCGGCTGAATCAAGGCAACCCAATACTCCACGTTACCTTTACCTTTACCCATACGCACTGCCAGCGGCTTTTCAGTGATCGGTTTGTCCGGGAATACACGGATCCAGATCTTACCTTGACGCTTAACTGCACGGGTCATAGCACGACGTGCTGCTTCGATCTGACGGGCAGTCAGACGACCACGGCCAACAGCTTTCAGACCGAAGCTGCCGAAGCTAACATCCGTACCCTGCGCCAGACCGCGGTTACGGCCTTTGTGCATTTTACGGAATTTTGTACGCTTTGGTTGTAACATCAGCGACGCTCCTTATTTACGGCCTTTACGCTGCTGCTTTTTAGGTTGAGCAGCCGGTTCCGGTTGTTCAACAGCAGCCATACCACCCAGGATCTCGCCTTTGAAGATCCATACCTTAACGCCGATTACACCGTAAGTGGTGTGCGCTTCAGAGGTGTTGTAGTCGATGTCAGCACGCAGAGTGTGCAGCGGTACGCGACCTTCGCGGTACCATTCGGTACGTGCGATTTCCGCGCCGCCCAGACGGCCGCTAACTTCAACTTTAATACCTTTAGCGCCCAGACGCATTGCGTTCTGTACAGCACGCTTCATAGCACGACGGAACATAACACGACGTTCCAGCTGAGAAGTGATGCTGTCAGCAACTAATTTTGCGTCCAGTTCAGGCTTACGCACTTCGGCGATATTGATCTGGGCAGGAACGCCAGCAATATCAGCTACGACTTTGCGCAGTTTTTCTACGTCTTCGCCTTTCTTACCGATAACGATACCCGGGCGAGCGGTGTGAATGGTCACACGGATGCTCTTAGCCGGACGCTCGATAACGATACGAGATACAGACGCTTTAGCCAGTTCCTTAGTCAGGTACTGACGTACTTTAAAATCGCTGTCCAGGTTGTCAGCGAATTCTTTGGTGTTCGCAAACCAGGTTGAGTTCCATGGTTTTACAATACCCAGGCGAATACCATTAGGATGTACTTTCTGACCCATTGCTAGTCTCCAGAGTCTCAGCGATCGGACACAACCACAGTAATGTGGCTGGTGCGCTTCAGGATGCGATCTGCACGACCTTTTGCACGCGGCATAATGCGCTTCATGCTAGGGCCTTCGTCTACGAAAATTTTCGTAACTTTCAGATCGTCAATGTCAGCGCCATCGTTGTGTTCAGCGTTAGCAATGGCAGATTCCAGGACTTTCTTAACCAGTACAGCCGCTTTCTTATTGGTGTAGGTCAGAATATCCAGAGCCTGCGACACTTTCTTACCGCGAATCAGGTCTGCAACAAGGCGAACCTTCTGAGCAGAAGAACGAGCATGGCGATGTTGAGCTAAAGTTTCCATCTCTTCCTCCTACCTTATTTCTTCTTCGCTTTTTTATCAGCAGCATGGCCGCGATAAGTACGAGTCGGTGCGAATTCACCCAGTTTGTGACCGACCATTTCGTCGGAAACAAATACCGGAACGTGCTGACGACCATTATGGACAGCGATGGTCAAACCGATCATGTTAGGAAAGATCGTTGAACGACGGGACCAAGTGCGCAGGGGCTTCTTGTCTCCGCTTTCCACCGCTTTCTCTACCTTCTTCAGCAAGTGCAGGTCAATAAAAGGACCTTTCTTGAGAGAACGTGGCATGGCTTATCCTCTAAAATTATTTGCTACGGCGACGTACGATGAATTTATCAGTACGCTTGTTGCTGCGGGTCTTCTTACCTTTGGTCTGAACGCCCCACGGAGTTACCGGGTGCTTACCAAAGTTACGACCTTCACCACCACCATGTGGGTGATCGACTGGGTTCATCGCAGTACCGCGAACGGTAGGACGAACACCACGCCAGCGTGCAGCACCTGCTTTACCCAGAACGCGCAGCATATGCTCAGCATTGCCAACTTCGCCCAGAGTTGCACGGCAGTCTGCTTCGACTTTACGCATTTCACCAGAACGCAGACGCAGGGTGACATAAGCACCATCACGAGCAACGATCTGAACGTAAGTACCAGCGGAACGTGCCAGCTGACCGCCTTTACCTGGTTTCATTTCTACGTTATGAACGGTAGAACCAACCGGGATATTGCGCATCGGCAGGGTGTTACCTGCTTTGATTGCAGCATCAACGCCAGATTGAACCTGGTCGCCAGCTTTCAGGCCTTTAGGGGCCAGGATGTAACGACGTTCGCCGTCTTTGTACAGAACCAGCGCGATGTTCGCGGAACGGTTCGGATCGTACTCAAGACGTTCAACAATTGCCGGGATACCGTCTTTGTTGCGTTTGAAGTCAACGATACGATAAGCCTGCTTGTGACCACCACCGATGTGACGAGTGGTGATACGGCCATTGTTGTTACGACCACCGGATTTGCTGTTTTTTTCAACCAGCGGAGCAAAAGGTTTGCCCTTGTGCAGCTCTGGGTTGACCACTTTAACAACGTGGCGACGACCCGGAGATGTCGGTTTACATTTAACAACTGCCATTGTATTACTCCTCCGACTTACTCAGCGCCGCCGACGAAGTCCAGATTCTGGCCTTCCTTCAGGGTGACGTAAGCTTTTTTCCAGTCGCTACGACGACCGATACGCTGTCCGTGACGTTTAACTTTCCCTTTAACAACCAGGGTGTTAACGACTTCGACTTCGACTTCAAACAGTTTCTGCACAGCAGCTTTGATTTCTGCTTTGGTCGCGTCTTTAGCAACTTTGAGAACGATGGTATTGGTTTTTTCCATCGCAGCAGACGCTTTTTCAGAAACGTGCGGTGCGCGCAGCACCTTCAGCAAACGTTCTTCACGAATCATGCCAGCATCTCCTCAACTTGCTTAACAGCATCAGCAGTCATTACGACTTTGTCGAAGGCGATCAGGCTAACCGGGTCGATACCAGTTGCATCGCGTACGTCAACCTTGTGCAGGTTGCGCGCAGCCAGGAACAGGTTTTCGTCCAGCTCACCGGTGATGATCAGCACATCTTCCAGAGCCATGTCTTTCAGTTTCTGTGCCAGCAGCTTAGTTTTAGGCGCTTCTACAGAGAATGATTCGACAACGATCAGACGATCCTGACGTACCAGTTCGGACAGAATGCTTTTCAGCGCGCCGCGGTACATCTTTTTGTTAACTTTTTGACTGTGGTCCTGCGGGCGAGCAGCGAAGGTTACGCCACCGGAACGCCAGATCGGGCTCTTGATAGAACCTGAACGCGCACGGCCGGTACCTTTCTGGCGCCACGGCTTTTTGCCTGAACCAGTTACTTCAGCACGAGTCTTCTGAGCACGAGTACCCTGACGAGCACCAGCTGCATAAGCAACAACAACCTGGTGAACCAGCGCTTCGTTGAAATCACGACCGAAGGTAGTTTCGGAAACAGTCAGCGCGCTCTGCGCGTCTTTCAATACTAATTCCATTGCTATCCCCTTACGCCTTCACAGCTGGTTTAACGATCAGGTCGCAACCGGTCGCACCCGGAACACCACCTTTAACCAGCAGCAGGTTGCGCTCAGCGTCAACGCGTACTACGTCAAGGCTCTGAACGGTGACACGCTCGTTACCCATCTGACCTGCCATTTTCTTGCCTTTGAACACTTTGCCCGGAGTCTGGTTCTGACCGATAGAACCCGGAACGCGGTGAGACAAGGAGTTACCGTGAGTCGCGTCCTGGGTACGGAAGTTCCAGCGCTTAACGGTACCAGCGAAACCTTTACCTTTAGAGGTACCGGTTACGTCAACTTTTTTAACGTCAGCAAACAGTTCAACGCTAATGTTCTGACCAACGGTGTATTCTTCACCATCTGCCAGACGGAACTCCCACAGGCCGCGGCCAGCTTCTACGCCAGCTTTAGCAAAGTGACCAGCTTCCGGCTTGGTTACACGGTTAGCTTTTTTAGCACCAGTGGTAACCTGAACAGCGCGATAGCCATCGTTAGCCAGATCTTTGATCTGAGTAACGCGGTTTGCTTCAACTTCGATAACGGTTACTGGGATAGATACGCCATCTTCAGTGAAGATGCGGGTCATACCCACTTTTTTACCGACTAAACCAATCATTGTATCAACCTCTCAATCGCTCGATGACCTGATTAACCCAGGCTGATCTGCACGTCTACACCGGCAGCCAGGTCCAGACGCATCAGAGCATCAACGGTTTTTTCAGTTGGCTCAACGATGTCAACCAGACGCTTGTGAGTGCGAATTTCGTACTGATCACGCGCGTCTTTGTTAACGTGCGGAGAGATCAGAACGGTAAAGCGCTCTTTGCGGGTCGGCAGCGGGATCGGACCACGAACCTGCGCACCAGTGCGCTTGGCAGTCTCGACGATTTCCGCGGTTGATTGATCGATCAGACGATGATCAAACGCTTTCAAACGGATACGGATTCTTTGGTTCTGCATGAGACCAGAGCTCCAATTATTTTATAGACGAAATAGTTACTCCTCAAACCCATTACGATTGATGGGAGAGTGTAACCGTTCTTACAGAGTTCCCCGATTGGGAACATTGTCTGGTATCGCTTTCGCAGTACCGGTGGCTCATATCGAACCGCTGTCAATATTAGACAAGCCCGCGCATTATACGTAAATCTCAGCCTTACGCAAGTGCCGTGTAGATATTAATCACTCAACCAGTAATGCGAGCCCGATTCCGCTCTGAATGCAGAGGTTTTTGTTCATCGTAATTTCTCCGGAAGGAAGCCAACAGAATGAGCAATCAAGCCTTGTATGGTCAGCACGATTTCTTGAAGGTGGCATCTATTTCCACAAAGGATTCGCGCATGTACGCCGACCTCCCCTTTCTGTTTTTCTACATTTCATTATGCGGGCTACTTTGGGCCCAGGATTTACGTACCGGGTTATTACCCGACAAGTTGACCTGCCCTCTGCTCTGGTGCGGTCTTATTTACTACCAGTGCTGTAAACCGGCACTGTTATCCGACGCACTTTGGGGAGCCATAGCAGGCTATAGCGCATTTTCGCTGATCTACTGGAGCTATCGCCTGGTGCGGCGGTATGAGGGATTAGGCTATGGTGATGTAAAATTCCTCGCCGCATTGGGTGCCTGGCATCGGTGGGAATCATTACCACTATTGGTCTTCCTTGCGGCTTGTTTAGCGTGCTGCATGATGGGAGCTGATTATGTAAGATACGGAAAAAAAGGACTAAAAAACCCGCTGCCTTTTGGACCCTATCTGGCGGCTGCGGGTTTTATTATTGGCGGGGTAAATCTGGTACGGGGCTTTTAGTCACTGACTTTAATTTGCGACTGCAGGTAATTTTGCAATCCCAGTTTTCCAATCAGATCCAGCTCCGTTTCGAGCCAGTCGATATGCCCTTCTTCGTCGGTGAGGATCTCTATCATCATATCCCGACTGACATAGTCATGAACGCTATCGGCATAGGCAATGGCTTCACGTAAATCTTTTGCGCCATCCAGCTCAAGTCGAAGATCTGACTGAAGCATCTCCTCAACGTCTTCGCCAATCCCCAACTTACCCAAGTCCTGTAAATTTGGGAGCCCTTCTAAAAACAAAATACGCTCGATGTATTTATCGGCGTGTTTCATCTCATCAATAGATTCATGGTACTCAACATCATTGAGCCGAGTCAGCCCCCAGTTTTTAAACATTCGGGCATGAAGAAAATACTGGTTGATCGCGACAAGCTCATTTCCCAATAGTTTATTGAGATAACTTATGATTTTAACATCACCTTTCATTTTATAGTCCCTCCGCTTCCACTCTTAGAGCGTAGATGGGGCTACAGGGATGTCAAAAAAAAGAGTGTGACTTAGGCGATCTCTTTAAATTCTGGCATTTGTGTTAATTCATCTTGCATCACTTCACGCGCAGCGCGAATGCATTTACCACATTGATTTCCAACAGGAATAAATTTTCGTAATTGTTGAAAAGATTGCGGATGAAACTGGCGAACAGCCTGACGAATTTTTTTATCACTTATCGCATTACACAAACAAACGTACATGATCGCTCCCGTTCAATTTATGCGCAAAGTGTAAATGAGAATAGTTATGATTACAATAGCACAATACTGTTTGTATGCCGACGCGGCTTGCGAAAAATGCGAATAAATATTACAGGTGTCAAATATCAGGCAGCAAAAAGGGCGCCTAAGCGCCCTTTTCAATTCAAAACTAATTAACGAGTAATTAGCTCAGAACTTTAGCAACAACGCCCGCACCAACAGTACGGCCGCCTTCACGGATTGCGAAACGCAGACCGTCGTCCATCGCGATCGGGTGGATCAGGGTAACAACCATTTTGATGTTGTCGCCCGGCATTACCATCTCTACGCCTTCCGGCAGTTCGATGGTACCCGTCACGTCAGTAGTACGGAAGTAGAACTGCGGACGGTAGCCTTTGAAGAACGGAGTATGACGGCCGCCTTCGTCTTTGGACAGGATATAAACTTCAGATTCGAACTTGGTGTGCGGCTTGATAGAGCCCGGCTTAGCCAGTACCTGACCACGTTCGATTTCTTCACGTTTGATACCACGCAGCAGAACACCAACGTTCTCACCAGCACGGCCTTCGTCCAGCAGTTTGCGGAACATTTCAACGCCAGTACAGGTAGACTTAGCAGTCTCTTTGATACCAACGATTTCAACTTCTTCGCCAACTTTAACGATACCGCGCTCTACACGACCGGTAACAACAGTACCACGGCCGGAGATGGAGAATACGTCTTCGATAGGCAGCAGGAACGGCTTGTCAATCGCACGCTCTGGTTCCGGGATGTAAGAATCCAGGTAGCCAGCCAGTTCAACGATTTTAGCTTCCCACTCAGCTTCGCCTTCCAGCGCTTTCAGAGCAGAACCACGAACGATCGGAGTATCGTCGCCCGGGAAATCGTACTGAGACAGAAGTTCACGAACTTCCATTTCTACCAGTTCCAGCAGCTCTTCGTCATCAACCATGTCGCATTTGTTCAGGAACACGATGATGTACGGAACGCCAACCTGACGACCCAGCAGGATGTGCTCACGAGTCTGCGGCATCGGGCCGTCAGTCGCAGCAACAACCAGGATCGCGCCGTCCATCTGCGCAGCACCGGTGATCATGTTTTTAACATAGTCGGCGTGGCCCGGGCAGTCTACGTGTGCGTAGTGGCGAGACGGGGTGTCATATTCAACGTGAGAAGTGTTGATGGTGATACCACGTGCTTTTTCTTCCGGTGCGTTATCGATCTGATCGAATGCACGAGCAGAACCGCCGTAGGTTTTAGCCAGTACGGTGGTGATTGCAGCGGTCAGAGTAGTTTTACCGTGGTCAACGTGGCCGATGGTGCCGACGTTAACGTGCGGTTTTGTACGTTCAAATTTTTCTTTAGACACGGCTATATTCCTTACTATAGTGCTCTCCCCTTATAGAGAGAGCACGGGATTTTGGTTTTTAACCTGCGGCTTATTTACCGCGGGCTTCGATTACGGCCTGAGCAACGTTGTTCGGCGCATCATCATACTTCAGGAATTCCATAGAGTAAGATGCACGACCTTTGGTCAGAGAACGCAGCTGAGTTGCATATCCGAACATTTCAGACAGCGGAACTTCAGCATGAATCTGAACACCAGTAGCGTTAGATTCCTGACCTTTCAACTGACCACGACGACGGCTAAGGTCACCGATGACGTCACCAGTGTTCTCTTCCGGCGTTTCTACTTCAACCTTCATGATCGGCTCAAGCAGAACAGGTTTCGCTTTCTTAAAGCCATCTTTGAAGGCGATAGAAGCAGCCAGTTTAAACGCCAGCTCAGAGGAGTCAACGTCATGGTAAGAACCGAAGTGCAGACGCACGCCCAGATCAACAACCGGATAGCCAGCCAGCGGGCCAGATTTCAGCTGTTCCTGGATGCCTTTATCAACGGCCGGGATGTATTCGCCAGGAATTACACCACCTTTGATGTCGTTGATGAACTCGTAGCCTTTCGGGTTTGAACCCGGCTCCAGCGGGTACATGTCGATAACAACATGACCGTACTGACCGCGACCACCAGACTGCTTAGCGTGTTTACCTTCGATATCGGTAACTTTCGCGCGAATCGCTTCACGGTAAGCAACCTGAGGTTTACCGACGTTCGCTTCAACGTTGAATTCACGCTTCATGCGGTCAACGATGATGTCGAGGTGCAGCTCACCCATACCGGCGATAATGGTCTGGTTAGATTCTTCGTCAGTCCATACGCGGAAAGACGGGTCTTCTTTAGCCAGACGGCCCAGAGCCAGACCCATTTTTTCCTGGTCAGCTTTGGTTTTCGGTTCTACCGCGATGGAGATTACCGGCTCAGGGAATTCCATACGCTCCAGAATGATCACGTGGTCTGGATCACAAATGGTGTCACCAGTTGTCACATCTTTCAGACCGATCGCAGCCGCGATATCGCCCGCGCGAACTTCTTTGATCTCTTCACGCTTGTTGGCGTGCATCTGTACGATACGACCAAAACGTTCACGAGCCGATTTCACTGGGTTGTAAACAGTATCACCGGAGTTAACCACGCCAGAGTACACGCGGAAGAAGGTCAGGTTACCCACGAACGGGTCGGTAGCGATTTTGAATGCCAGAGCAGCAAACGGCTCTTCATCGCTAGCGTGACGCTCAGCCGGAGTATCTTTACCGTCGTCCAGAATACCGTTGATCGCAGGTACGTCGATTGGGGATGGCAGGTAATCAATTACCGCATCCAGCATCGCCTGAACACCTTTGTTCTTGAACGCAGAACCACAGGTTACCAGGATGATTTCGTTGTTCAGAACGCGCTGACGCAGAGCAGTCTTGATCTCTTCTTCAGTCAGTTCTTCACCACCGAGGTATTTCTCCATCAGCTCTTCTGAAGCTTCTGCAGCGGACTCGATCAGGTTCTGGTGCCATTCTTCAGCCAGTTCCTGCATGTCTGCCGGAATATCTTCATAAGTGAAGGTTACGCCTGCGTCTTCTTCGTTCCAGTTGATGGCTTTCATTTTCACCAGGTCAACAACACCGGTGAAATGTTCTTCAGCACCAATAGCCAACTGCAGCGGAACAGGGTTCGCGCCCAGACGGGTTTTGATCTGACCAACAACTTTCAGGAAGTTCGCACCCATACGGTCCATTTTGTTAACGAACGCAATGCGTGGAACTTTATATTTGTTAGCCTGACGCCATACGGTTTCAGACTGCGGCTGAACACCACCAACTGCGCAGTAAACCATTACTGCACCATCAAGCACACGCATGGAACGTTCTACTTCGATTGTGAAGTCAACGTGCCCCGGGGTGTCGATGATGTTTACGCGATGCGGTTCATACTGCTTGGCCATACCAGACCAGAATGCAGTAGTCGCTGCGGAGGTGATAGTAATACCACGCTCCTGCTCCTGTTCCATCCAGTCCATGGTGGCTGCGCCGTCATGAACTTCACCGATTTTATGGTTTACACCGGTGTAGAACAGAATACGTTCGGTAGTAGTGGTTTTACCGGCGTCGATGTGCGCACTGATACCGATGTTACGGTAGCGCGCGATGGGTGTTGTACGAGCCATTTGATTCCTCGTTTATCTTTTAGGCGTTCAATTTAAGTAGCCCAAAGCGGGCTGCTTACAGGAAGCGCCCGCCTGGTGACTATTACTCCGAAGGGATTACCAACGGTAGTGTGCGAACGCCTTGTTGGCTTCTGCCATACGGTGAACGTCTTCACGTTTCTTAACTGCAGTACCTTTGTTTTCTGCAGCATCAGAAAGTTCGTTCGCCAGGCGCAGAGCCATGGATTTATCACCGCGTTTACGAGCAGCTTCAACGATCCAACGCATTGCCAGAGCATTACGACGAACCGGACGGACTTCAACTGGTACCTGATAAGTAGAACCACCAACGCGGCGAGACTTAACTTCGACAGTCGGGCGCACGTTTTCGAGGGCTACTTCAAAGGCTTCCAGGCCATCTTTACCAGAGCGCTGAGCCAGGGTCTCCAGGGCGCTGTATACGATGGTTTCTGCAGTAGATTTTTTACCATCTACCATCAGGATGTTTACAAATTTAGCCAGCAGCTCTGATCCGAACTTAGGATCCGGCAGAATTTTACGCTGACCAATGACGCGACGACGTGGCATGGGAATACTCCGTTGTTAATTCAGGATTGTCCAAAACTCTAAGAGTTTAGTTTGACATTAATATAAAACGTTTGGCCTTACTTAACGGAGAACCATTAAGCCTTAGGACGTTTCACGCCATACTTGGAACGTGATTGCTTACGGTCTTTAACGCCGGAGCAGTCAAGCGCACCACGAACGGTGTGGTAACGAACACCCGGAAGGTCTTTTACACGACCGCCACGGATCAGGATCACGGAGTGTTCCTGCAGGTTGTGACCTTCACCACCGATGTAGGAAGTCACTTCAAAACCGTTAGTCAAACGCACACGGCATACTTTACGCAGTGCGGAGTTTGGTTTTTTAGGAGTGGTGGTATATACACGGGTACATACACCACGTTTCTGCGGGCAGGCTTCCAGCGCAGGCACGTTGCTCTTTGCAACTTTGCGTGCGCGTGGTTTGCGTACCAGCTGGTTAACTGTTGCCATTAAATAGCTCCTGGTTTTAGCTTTTGCTTCGTAAACACGTAATAAAACGACCTCATACAATATGAGGACGCAGAATTTTAGGTCGGTGTCGAAAAGGTGTCAAGAAATATACAACGATCCCGCAATTACCAGGCAATCTGGTTGGGATGCTTCACCGTAAGTCTGACGAAGTCAGTATAGCTAACCCTGACGACACTGTCTGAAATTTGACCACCCAACCCGCGAGCCTTAATGTCTTCTTCCAGTACATAAACCTTAATGGAGGCATTTTGCAGCGTTTCAAGGAAACGGCTGCCTTCTATGGCTGCAGTCACGCCGTCCTGAAGCAATAAAAGCTCATCGTCTGCGCCAACAAGACGCAGCAGGGAGGAGAAGTCAGTCAGCCACGGTGAGCGATGTAGAGTATGCAGCATGCGCGTTTAGAACCTCATAATGACGTCATAGTTGCCCAGTTCACGGCGCAGTTCTTCAGGTTCAAGTACCGTCGCATCGACAACGAATTTCATGTCCGTATCAAGGCCACGTTCGCGCAATGAGGCAGCGCACAGCCAACATTGTTCTATATCGTACAGCCCCAACAATTTGAAGGTCGCAATATAGTCCCGTGCCAGAATGAGATCAGGTTTTTGCTCTGGCAGGATTTGGAAGACGCCGTCCCCGATAAAAAAGACGCCGAGATCTTCTGTTAGTGCTGATGTCGCCAGTAGTGCATCCAGACCTTCACGGCCCGATGCGCTCCCGTGAGGCACGGTGGAAAATACAAAAGCGATTCGATTCATTAGAACTGCACCACGCGATCGCACGTCAGGGATGCCTCAGCGAGCGAACCCAGCCCACTAAGGTTAAAACCCGCTTGTAAATTAGCCCCAGCCAACGCCAACCTCTCTGCTTCAGTTTCATCAACAACGCCGCGGCGTAGCGCCGCTGCCACGCAGATATTTAGCTCTACGCCATGCTGTTGATTAAGCTGTTGCCAGGCGCGAACCAGATCAAATTCATCACTGGCGGGCGACGTCAGCAGATTGGCGTTATACACGCCTTCACGATAGAAAAAGACACGGCTTAACTCATGACCTTCTTCAATCAATGCGTGAGCAAATTGCAATGCGCTGCTCGCCTGCTGCGTACCATAAGCAGGTCCAGTCACGACGATAGCAAAGCGCATTACTTGTCTTGCCCCTGGAAATCACCGCTCTTGAACTGGCGAATATAAAGATAAACCGTGTGCTTGGAGATGTTCAGGCGGTCAGCAACTTGGTTAATAGCATCTTTGATATCGAAGATACCTTTCTCATACAAGTTCAGGACAATCTGACGATTCTTCGCATTGTTGGAGACGTTACGATCGGCATTCACTTCTTCAATCGTGAACTCCAGCGTCTGGGTAACCAGATCTTCCACTGATGAGGCGAAGTTCACGGCAGAACCCACTTCTGGGGTTTCCGGTGGAATAAAGGTATTCATTATCTGCGAGAAAGGAACATCAAGGTTCATATTGATACACAGCAGACCAATTACGCGATGCTCACGGTTGCGAATGGCAATCGTCACCGACTTCATCAAGACACCGCTTTTCGCACGTGTGAAGTAACACTTCGACACGCTGCTATCCGCACCCGTCATATCATGCAGCATGCGCAACGCCAGATCGGTAATCGGTGAGCCAATTTTACGACCCGTATGTTCACCGTTAGCAATGCGAATAGCCGAGCATTTCAAATCCTGCAAAGAGTGCAATACGATTTCACAATGGGAACCAATGAGCATCGCCAACCCGTCCACTACCGCTTCGTAGGATTTAAGGATATCGAAGTCGGTTTGATCGAAAGGACGTTGATCCAGCAAATCTAGCTCACTGGTTTCGTTGGTTAAAAGCGACCTGGACATGAAAAAAAGCACTCCTTTTCAGGAGCCTGTCGTTATGTTGTCAGGGCAGGCTCATCACTATTAGGGGCATCTAAAGTAATACAGCGCACGAGGCGCTTTCCAGTATTAATTATATCCTGTCGATAATAAAAAACCGCCGCCCTGTGGGCGGCGGTTTTAGGTAACTTATTTTTTGCTGCTGTCTGCAGCTTTTTCAGCCGGGGCAGCATCTGGTTTAGCGTCGGCTTTCGGGGCCGGTTTGATGTCCAGCAGCTCAACATCAAACACCAACGTGGAGTTTGCCGGGATACCCGGAACGCCGGTTTTGCCATATGCCAGATCCGGTGGAATAACCAGCTGGATTTTACCGCCTTTCTTGATGTTTTTCAGACCTTCGGTCCATCCTGGGATAACACCGTCAAGACGGAAAGAGAGCGGCTCACCACGCGTGTAAGAGTTATCAAACTCTTTACCATCGATCAGTGTGCCTTTGTAGTTCACTACAACGGTATCGCTGTCTTTCGGTGCTTCACCAGTACCTGCTTTCTCTACTTTGTAGACCAGGCCAGTAGAAGAGGTTTTAACGCCTTTCTCTTTAGCAAACTTCTCGCGGTACACTTTACCTTTGGCTTCGTTATCAGCCGCGTCTTTTTCCATTTTCGCCTGAGCGGAAGACTTCACGCGCGCTTCGAACGCCTGCAGGGTTTGCTCGATTTCCTGGTCGGACAGCTTGCTCTTATCAGCAAACGCGTCCTGAACACCAGCGATCAGCTGGTCTTTATCCAGTTTGATGCCCAGTTTTTCCTGTTCTTTCAGGGAATTTTCCATGTAACGACCCAGAGACGCGCCCAGCGCGTAAGCAGATTTTTGGTCGTCATTTTTGAATGCGGCTTTGCTGTCAGCAGTAGCGGCTGGTTTCGCAGCATCGGCGGCGAAGGTGATCGGGGCATGTAGAGCTACGGCCATCGTGGTCGCCAGCAGCGTTACTTTAAACAGTGATTTCATCCATCTCTCCAGGGCCGGGGCATCTCACCCCAGGGTTAACTAACACAAAAATGTACTATAAAGCGTTGCAGAACAAATCAACATACGGGCACGCCCTATTATCACCACTTTTCAGACTCTTTTTGTTTAAATTAGTTTCGTTGCGAAGGAATGAGTGCTGTGCAAACAGACAAAGTTGAGTAAAATTCGCCGCAGTCCGCGATCTGCCGGAAATAACAGAAGAGGTGAATCATGCAGGATACAACGATGGAAACCCGCCTGGCTGAGCTGGAAAGTCGCCTGGCATTTCAGGAAATCACCATTGAAGAACTCAACGTGACGGTCACCGCTCACGAACTGGAAATGGCTAAACTGCGCGATCATCTGCGTCTATTGACGGAGAAGCTTAAAGCAACGCAGCCATCCCATATTGCGTCGCAGTCTGAAGAGACGCCACCACCGCATTATTAAGACGTAAAAAAAGCGGGGTTTCCCCGCTTTTTTTGTGCCGGATGACGACGTAAACGTCTTATCCGTCCTACGGTAGGCCTGATAAGCGTAGCGCCATCAGGCAATCATACCGATTAGTGGCAACCGCAGCCGCCGCCTTTGCCTTTACCGCCGCCACCGCAGCAGCCTTCGCCGCCGTGCTCATGACCATGATCGTGGTCATGGCCGTGACCGCCGCAGCAACCATCGTGACCATGTTCGTGATCGTGGTCATGGCCGTTTGCACCGTGAACGTGGCCGTGAGCCAGTTCTTCTTCGGTTGCTTCACGGATAGCGATAACTTCTACGTTGAATTTCAGATTCTGGCCAGCCAGCATGTGGTTACCGTCAACCACGACGTGGTCATCTTCCACTTCGGTAATTTCTACCGGTACTGGACCCTGGTCAGTTTCCGCCAGGAAACGCATGCCAACCTGCAGTTCGTCAACGCCCATGAAGACGTCTTTCGGCACGCGCTGCACCAGGTTTTCATCATACTGACCGTAAGCGTCGTTTGCGCCAACAGCAACATCAAATTTATCGCCAACTTCGTGACCGTCCAGCGCTGTTTCCAGGCCAGAAATCAGGGAACCGTGACCATGCAGGTAGTCCAGCGGTGCACTCACCGGAGACTCATCAACCAACACACCGTCTTCTGTACGTACCTGATAGGCCAGGCTGACCACCAGGTCCTTTGCTACTTTCATGATATCTCCTGAGCATGGAAAGAATAGTGGCGCAGATTGTAGCGGAATTCTGCACCTGTGTACCCTCTAGCTTAAAAAAAGCTGCGGCATATCGCTAGTCCGGATGAAAAATCCCTATCACTTGCTCTTCTTTGCGAACGTGCTCGCGGGCTTCTTTATCCGCTTCCCGCATCTGGTGACCACACTTAACACACTCAACAATATCGATATTATTTTCGCGCCACATCGCCAGTGAATCCTGCGCCTGGCAGGATGGGCATTTTGCACCTGCAATAAAACGTTTACGAATTGCCATGGTTATCCTCTACTCAAATTCATCCCAGCCGTCCGGCTGACGTCGCTCTCGCTGCATTTCACGCTGGAAAATCTCTTCCAGTTCGCGCCTGGCTTCTCGGGCTCGAGAGATTTGTACCGTATCTGTGTGGATAGGGATCAACTCCCGCAACATGCTCATGTCCAGCCGACGAAAATGCAGCTGGGCACGCTGCGCCTGATGCGGGTGCATCCCCAATGACACCAGCGTTTTTCGCCCCAACTCCAGTGCGCTGGAGAAGGTTTCGCGGGAAAACTGTGTCACACCAGCCTGTATTAACTCATGCGCCTCTACACGTCCGCGCGCGCGCGCAAGAATATGCAAATGTGGAAAATGCTGTTGGCACAATTCCACTAACTTCATCGTATCTTCGGGTTCGTTACAGGTAATGACGATCGATTGTGCCGCTTCTGCACCAGCAGAACGTAACAATTCCACCTGCGTGGCATCGCCGTAATACACCTTATAACCGTATTTACGCATCAGGTTCACCGCGCTGATATCCCGCTCCAGCACGGTAATACGCATTTTGTTCGCCATCAGCAAACGCCCAATTACCTGACCAAAGCGGCCAAATCCCACCACAATCACCTGCGGCTTATCGTCTTCCACCCAGGGTTTTTCATCTTCTTCATCCGGGCCGTTAATCTGGCGGGAGAGCCATTTATCAATCAGCTTCATCAATAGCGGCGTGGTCATCATCGATAGCGTGACGGCCACCAGCAGCAGCGCCATTTGATCGCCCTGAAACAGTCGTTGCGAGGACGCGGTTGAAAACAGTACGAACGCGAACTCGCCCCCCTGGCTTAATACCCCGGCAAACTGCATCCGTTCCGAACTTCTCATGCCATTCAGGCGCGCCAGCACATACAGTACCAGCGCTTTAACCACCACCAGCACAATAACGCTTACCGCCACCCACAGGATATGGGTATACAGCACGCCAAGATTGAGCGACATCCCCACAGAAATAAAGAACAGCCCCAACAGCAGCCCCTTGAAGGGATCGATAGCCGTTTCCAGCTCGTGTCGGTATTCGCTTTCCGCCAGCAACACGCCGGCGATAAACGTCCCCAGCGCCATCGACAGCCCCAGCGCGTCCATGAATAAAGCAGAACCGAGCACCAACAACAGCGTGGCGGCAGTAAACACTTCCCGCACGCCGGAATCCGCAATAAAGCGGAAAACGGGGCGCAGCAAATAGCGTCCACCAATCAACATGCCAGCAAAAGCCAGCACCTTCATGCCCACTTTGATCCAGTCAAAATGCTCATCGGCAGAGCCCGCCAATAACGGCACCAGCGCCAATGCCGGGATCACCGCCAGATCCTGAAACAGCAGTACCGAAAAGCCCAGCTGTCCGGATTCGCTGCGGTTCATCCCCTTTTCTCGCATCAACTGGAGCGCCATCGCAGTGGACGACATCGCCAGACCAATCCCCCCCACCACGGCTGCTTGCCAGGAGAAGTGGGTCAGCATCAGCAGCCCGGCCAAAATCACCGCGCTGAGCATCACCTGCGCGGCTCCGACGCCAAAGATAGAGCGCCGCAGTTGCCACAGTTTGGCCGGGTTAAGCTCCAGCCCAATAATGAACATCAGAAAGACCACGCCCAGCTCGGCGAAATGGAGAATTTCATCCACATCGCTGATGAATCCTAATCCCCACGGCCCAATCGCCATCCCTGCCAGCAAATACCCTAACACCGGGCCGATACCCAGTTTTGACGCCAGCGGCACCGCCGCTACCGCCGCGAAGAGGAACAGCACTCCCGCAGTCAATAAATCAGAACCTTCCATCAGCGGCCTCCCGCAGGGATTGGATTTGCCAGCCATTCACCATACGCTTTGGCATGGCTGTCCAGTTCCTGCTTCGTTTGCCGTCTGGCCCAGTAAACGATGATGGGGCTCATCCAGTGCATTCGACACATACCGGCTGTCAGCTCAAAGGGGCGCAGCACATCGCTCATTGGATAGCGGTTCAGCGCGTCATAACGGTACGCACTTTCGGGTTCACC
The DNA here is from genome assembly GCF_057838705.1 of Citrobacter sp. KH_055_1. Taxonomy (NCBI): domain Bacteria; kingdom Pseudomonadati; phylum Pseudomonadota; class Gammaproteobacteria; order Enterobacterales; family Enterobacteriaceae; genus Citrobacter; species Citrobacter sp. KH_055_1. Next base: position 374,142 of record NZ_CM174473.1, on the reverse strand, counting down.
GGTGGTGATGACGCTCCGCCAGTACTTTCCCGCCAGCTGATTTCCTCCCAGCCCACTGGCAAACCCACGACTCAGCACACGGTCAAACCACTCTTTGAGCAGCGCTGGACAGCTATAGGTATACAGCGGATGCTGAAAAACAATCACATCATGGTCACGCAGCAGCGCCTGCTCATGCGGGATGTCGATAAAAAAATCAGGATAGTGCGCATAAAGATCGTGCACGGTAACGTTACTGAGCTGCATGGCCGGTTTAAGCAGCACCCGGTTCGCGACCGAGTCCTGAGATTCCGGATGGGCATACAGCAGCAAAACTTTCGCTGGCTGGAACATCATCCCCCTCCCGGTTATGTCTTTGTCTATTTTCGGCGTTTTGGGCTACCATTGCGCCTCGGTGCGGCAAACCGCCCACACATTACATTATCATAATGATAAATTAACATAGTCTGAACATACGGCGCCTTATGATTGTTTTCTCCTCGTTACAAATTCGTCGCGGCGTGCGCGTCCTGCTGGAAAATGCCACGGCCACCATTAATCCAGGTCAGAAAGTGGGCCTGGTGGGTAAGAATGGCTGCGGTAAATCTACCCTGCTGGCATTGCTGAAAAATGAAATCAGCGCCGACGCTGGCGGGTTTACATACCCAGGTAACTGGCAGCTCGCCTGGGTAAATCAGGAAACGCCCGCGCTTGCTCAGCCTGCGCTGGAATACGTCATTGACGGCGACCGCGAGTATCGTCAACTGGAAGCACAGTTGAACGAGGCCAACGAACGTAACGACGGGCATGCGATTGCCACCGTGCACGGCAAACTGGACGCCATCGACGCCTGGACCGTGCGCTCGCGTGCCGCCAGCCTGCTGCACGGCCTCGGTTTTTCTAACGAACAACTTGAACGCCCGGTCAGCGATTTCTCCGGTGGCTGGCGTATGCGTCTTAACCTGGCTCAGGCGCTGATTTGCCGTTCTGACTTGCTGCTGCTTGATGAACCGACCAACCACCTCGATCTCGACGCCGTAATCTGGCTGGAAAGATGGCTGAAAAGCTATCAGGGTACGCTGATCCTGATCTCCCACGACCGTGACTTCCTCGATCCGGTGGTGGATAAGATTATTCATATCGAACAGCAAACCCTGTTCGAGTACACCGGGAACTACAGCGCGTTTGAAGTACAGCGTTCCACTCGCCTCGCACAGCAACAGGCGATGTACGAAAGCCAGCAGGAGCGCGTGGCGCATCTGCAAAGCTATATCGACCGCTTCCGGGCGCAGGCCACCAAAGCCAAACAGGCGCAGAGCCGTATCAAGATGCTGGAACGCATGGAGCTGATTGCCCCAGCCCATGTTGATAACCCGTTCCACTTCAGCTTCCGCATACCCGAAAGCCTGCCTAACCCACTGCTGAAAATGGAGAAGGTCAGCGCAGGTTATGGCGAGAACATTATTCTCGACTCCATCAAGCTGAACCTGGTGCCAGGGTCACGCATCGGCCTGTTAGGCCGTAACGGCGCGGGTAAATCCACACTGATTAAACTGTTGGCAGGAGAACTGGCACCTATTAGCGGTGAAATCGGTCTGGCGAAAGGTATTAAGCTCGGTTACTTCGCCCAGCATCAGCTGGAGTTTTTACGCGCGGATGAATCGCCCATTCAGCATCTGGCCCGCATGGCGCCACAGGAGTTAGAACAGAAGCTGCGTGATTACCTCGGCGGCTTCGGCTTCCAGGGCGATAAAGTCACCGAACAGACCGCTCGCTTCTCGGGGGGTGAAAAGGCACGACTGGTACTGGCGCTTATCGTTTGGCAGCGTCCGAACCTGCTGCTGCTCGATGAACCGACTAACCACCTGGATCTCGACATGCGCCAGGCACTGACCGAAGCGTTGATCGATTTTGAAGGCGCACTGGTGGTGGTGTCGCACGACCGTCATCTGATTCGCTCCACCACCGACGATCTCTATCTGGTTCATGATAAAAAAGTTGAGCCGTTCGACGGTGATCTGGAAGATTATCAACAGTGGCTGAGCGACGTACAAAAGCAGGAAAGTCAGAGCGATGAACCGGCAAAAGAGAGCGTCAACAGCGCCCAGGCACGTAAAGACCAGAAGCGCCGTGAAGCCGAACTGCGCACCCTGACCCAGCCGCTGCGTAAAGAGATTACCCGTCTCGAAAAAGAGATGGAGAAGCTGCAGGCACAGCTGGCACAAGCGGAAGAAAAACTCGGTGACAGCGAGCTGTACGACCAAAGCCGCAAGGCCGAACTGACCGCATGTTTACAACAGCAAGCCAGCGCTAAATCGGGGCTGGAAGAGTGTGAAATGGCCTGGCTGGACGCGCAAGAGCAACTTGAGCAGATGCTGCAGAACGACTAACCACAAAAGGCGGACGATGAACTTATCAATCACCGACGATATTACCTTCCGTAAACTGACCATCTTCATGACCTTTATGGAGAAGGGCAACATCGCCCGTACCGCCGAGGCGCTGGATATCAGCGGCGTGAGCGTGCATCGGGCGCTGCATACGCTGGAGGAGAACGTTCGTTGTCCGCTGTTTGTACACAAAGGGCGTAACCTGATTGCGCAACCGGCTGCGTGGACGCTGCTGGAGTACTGTCAGGAAGTGACCCAGTTAATGGAGCGTGGGCTGGAAGAGACGCGCAAAACGGCGGGCGTCGGTCAGGGCCGTCTGCGTGTCGGCACGCTCTACTCGTTAACGCTGGAAACAGTGCCACGCCTGATTATGGGTATGAAGCTACGTCGTCCGGATCTGGAAATGGATCTGACTATGGGATCAAACGAAGCCCTGCTGAATATGCTGGAGAGCGGTACCCTGGATGCGATTCTGATCTCGATCTCTGAAAGCGAGATCGACCGTAACAGTCTGGAAGTGTTGCCGCTGTTCCACGATGACATCTACCTTGCTGCACCGATCACGGCAGCGCTGGATCCCAGCAAAACAGCGGATCTTCGCAATTATCGCAATGAGAAGTTCGTCTCGTTGGCGGAAGGCTTTGCCACCTATGCGGGCTTCCAGGAAGCGTTTCATGTCGCCGGGTTTGAGCCTTCAATCGTCACTCGCGTGAACGATATTTTCTCGATGCTCAGTCTGGTGCAGGCAGGGGTTGGATTCTGTTTGATGCCAGGGCGAATGAAGAAGATGTATGAGAATACCGTGAAGCTGCAAAAGCTGTCCGAGCCCTATCAAATGCAGCAGCTTATCGCGATTGTCTTTGCCCGCAACCGCGAGCGCGACCCGAGTTTGCTGGCGTTAGCTGCCGAAGGGCGGATGTATGCGCGGAGTTTGAAGAGCGGAGCCTGATTGCCGGATGGCAACGCTAACGCGTTTTATCCGGCCTACCGATTTTGTAGGCCCGATAAGCGCAGCACCATCAGGCAATACCACTATGCACGCAGCCGTTTCGCCAAATGTACAGCAACATCCACGCCGCTGCGTTCCAGCGAAATTGACTCCCCTTCCCACGCCGCCTGACGCGTCAGGCAGGTCAGCACACCGCCGGGTGGCATTTCAATCGCCAGCCGGGCTTCACGCTCATTGGCGGAGACAACCGCCTCCTGCCAGCGCACGGTGCGCGCCATATTCATCGCCAAATCGTCAGCAATGCGCTCCGGCTGCCACAGCACGCGTCCAGTGCTGCCGCTGAGATAAGCGTAGCGAGGACGAGAAAGTGTCACCTGGCTAAACGCCTCTGCCAATTTTTGCGCAGGTTCTGCCAGGAGTTCGCAGTGTGACGGTACGCTAACCGCCAGACGATGTGCTTTGCTCGCCCCTTTCTCCAACGCCCGTTTTGCCACTCCAGCCATTGCCTCATCAGTCCCGGCAATCACAATCTGCGTTTCGGCATTGAGGTTGGCGATATACGTTCCGCTACCCGCCACCAGCGATTCCACCTGCGATAACGTCAGCCCCATGATCGCCGTCAGGCCGTAGCCATGTGGATAGGCCTGCTCCATCAAATCACCGCGCAACGCCACCAATTTAAGCGCGTCGGTAAAGTCGAGCGCCCCGGCCACCACCGCTGCCGGATATGCACCAATCGACAGCCCGCTCACAATGTCTGGTGAAACGCCGCGACGTTCCAGCTCGCGCGCCCAGGCAACCCCGGCAATCAACAGCGCTAACTGTACCGCTCGGGTGTGTTGCAATGCGTCAGGGGAATCCAGCGTATCCGCTTCTGCACCCAGCACTTCACGTGCCAGCGCCAATTCCGTTCCCGGCAGGTTATGCAGCATCTCTGGATGCTGGGTTCCCTGTCCCGGAAAGGTGAACAGAATTTTCATTTACTCCTCCCTGCTCCACGGGTCGCTCACCAACCGCGGCCCCTGTGATGTTTTTAACAGTGCCCTGCCGTCGCGCAGCCATTCGTTTAGGGCAAACGCGCCATACGGCGTTTCTACCTGAGTGTCCGCGCGGCACAGGCCGTCCGTGAGCTGTTGCTGCCATTTTTCCAGCACCTCGCGTGATAGCGCCTGCGGGGCACGGATCAGCAAATCCAAATCGCTACTGGCATGAATCACCGGGATCCCGGTCGCCAGCGCATAACCGGTGCTGCCGGTAATACCCCATGTCCACTGCCACGCTTGCTGTGACAGCAACAAAGCCACCTGAACCGGTGGCTGAGAGATAAACGGTGAACGCAGCATCGCCTGCGGGCCAACCAGCGACTCCGGGGTACAGACGCGGGTGACGGCATCAGGGTTAACCCAACCCGCCGCCCGCTGATCGCGCTTCATGCCGCGCACACCGACGGGGATACGCCCCACCTCGTCAACATCACGCCGCACAACCACCGGCAGGCCGGTATGCCAAACGTCATCCACCCAGGATTCCGTGGTCCCTTCCAGCGCGTCACGCGCATTCAGCCAGATAAGATCGTGTGGGCGTAATGTTGAGGTCATGATTTACATTCCTGAAGTCAGCGAGATAAACAGCGGCAGCGACAGGATACACAGGACTGAGCTCAACAGCAGCACGGCTTCTGCATCCGGTGACTGCACGCCAAAGCGGTTACCGAACACCACACCGAAGAAACCGGCAGACAGCGCAATCATCAGAATAGCGGTAATGGCTACGGAGCCATGCAGACCGAAGATAAGCACGATGCCCCAGGCAATTGCAGGCTGAATCAGCAGCTTGGTAATAGTCGACGTAATGACCACGGTATTGATCTGCAGTTTACGGGCAGACAAGATAACCCCGGTCAGGAACAGCGCGGCGGCGGTTGCAGACAGGCCCAGCGGTTTAATGGCCGCCAGTACCAGTTCCGGCATTTTGATGCCGATCGCCGAGAGAATAACCCCCAACAGCGGGCCCATCACGATAGGTTTCTTGATAGAGCGCCACATCAATACCGGCAGCATTGACAGTGTGGAGCCGGTATTTCCACCTGCTGCCAGCGCTTTTTCACGCTCCAGAATCAGCAGGCAGAACGGCGTCATCAGCACGGAACCGCAGGCAATAGACACGGCAACCGAAAGTGACGTTGATGACGCTTCACCGAGCACGCTACCAAGAATCGGCAAGCCAAGCGCCGCGTAGTTTGGCAGCGCGACGGTCAACGTCAGCACGGCGGCATCCTGCGGAGATTTTTTGAAGACTTTGGTCGCCATAAAGTAGATGACAGCATAGGTAATCCACATTGCCAACGTCAGCACCACAATCAGCGGCGACTGCGCAACAATACCGGCCCATGGGGTTTGTACCGTCGCGCTAAACAGCGCAGCGGGTAATGCAAAGTCCATCACGAAGATATTGAGCAGGGAGACGTTTTTGTTGTCCACCATTTTGGCCTTCCCGGCCCAGAATCCTAGTAGCATGATGACGAAAATCGGAGCAAGAGCATGAACAATTACGTAAGTCATATTTCACCTGTAATTTAAAAAGTTAGCACTGTCGCGATGATTATAATTTTTCAGATGCAGCGGCCCGCATGAGCGCACGAAAGCGCCCACGGAGCCTTATATCTGGCAGGTCTCTTTTTACTTACCAGCTTGCTCGCATACGTTCGCGTACGAGGGCAGAGCTGCGGCGATTGTCAGCGCCCAGACGGCTTTTCAGCGTTGGATCCTGACGAGCGTCATTGATGGCCTGCTGCAGGGTGTTTTTAACCTGCGTCAGATCGTTTGCAGATGGCGCATCTGGGTTGCTGATATCCAGCAGATTTTCCAGCAGCCCCAGCGTGGCGTAGTTGCTGATGTCGTACGCCATTGGCGGAATGGTTGCCGCCAGTTTTTCCAGCGCCTCAACGGAACGCAGCGTGATACGCGCGGCAGATTCTTTACCCATCGCATGAATCAGCACACCTTTGTCGTTGAACGCAATCAGACGGTTTGCCTGGTAACCGTGTGCCAGGAAGGCACCGGACATGGCTTTACCGACAATCAGGCCAATGACCGGGTGGCCCGCCAGACGCGCATTGGCATACGCCGCCGCAGCACCGGCCAGCGCCTGGTGAATACCGAAGCCTTCTTCACGACGGCCGTATGCCTGGCTTGGCACATCAATCACCGCCACAATCGGACGTTTCACCGCGTTATTGGCGTCGGCTGCGATGGTTTCGCTCACCACTTTCGCCAGTGTCCATCCTTCCAGCAGACCGACTTCACCGCCAGCAGCACGTGGGTAATGGTTATTGGCATCCGGAACAACGGCAATAAAGCGCACCGTTTCACCGTTCAGTTCACCATCAGCGGCCTGTACGGACGGGCACAGCCCGGCAATACGTTTAGCGTTCGGTACGAGGGTTTCCAGCCATAATTCGCCACGGCTTATTGAGTTACTCATCATTTCACCTCCCGGGCGAAAAGCGCATGAATCTGTTCGGTATCGGCCTGTTTACGGGTGTCGAAATTCGTTAAACGGTCGAGATACCAGTCGTAGTTATCGGTGCGGTGTTTTGCCGGTACGCCTTTTGCCAGCGCGTCGTTCATTGCCGCTTTCACGGCGTTCACGCCATCGCCGACCAGCGCTTCCACCAGCCCGCTTTGGTAGCGAATTTCACCACCGGTCATGCTCCAGATAAACGGACGGTCACGGGAGTCATACTCTTCAATCCCCGCTTCCTGCTCGATAACCTGCGGGCCATTTAGCCCCAGACGCGCTTCACGGGTCACAATCAGGTAGCTACACAGTGCCGCAGCGATAGACATCCCGCCAAAGCAGCCCACGGTACCGGCGACAATGCCGACTACCGGGGTGTAACGACGCAGGTCAACAATCGCCGCATGAATATCGGCAATCGCCGCCAGGCCAAGGTTGGCCTCCTGCAAACGCACGCCACCGGTTTCCAGGCTCAGGACAGCCTGAGTTGGGATGCCGTTGCGGTTATCTTCCGCCGCCAACTCCAGCGCCGCTGCCATTTTGGCACCGGACACTTCACCCATGCTGCCACCCTGGAATGCGCCTTCAATCGCCACCACCACTGCCGGTTTGCCGTTGATGGTGCCTTTAGCAACGACCATGCCGTCATCCGACTGCGGAACGATGCCCTGCGCGCCAAGCCAAGGCGACATCACGCCATCAAACGGGTCGAGCAGTTCGCGGTAGCTGCCTTCATCAAGCAGCGCGTGGGCACGCTGACGTGCTTTTAATTCGATAAAACTGCTGTCATCACGCATGGCTCACCTCTTCAAATACCTGTTCGATACGAATACGTGCAACACCTGGGGTTGCGCCAAAGTCGTGGATCGTCAGTTTTCCTGCAGGCAGGCTGCTGACCGTTTGCAGACGGTTCAACAACGCTTCCCAGCGACTACGGCTGTTATCGACAGAAGTGGTGATATCAATGGTTAACGTCTGGCTCTGGTCGGCGGTGAATAACACCTCCATATCCCCGGAGCCCACGACGCCTGCCAGCGCTTTACCGCTTAAGGTGCGGCTTGCCGGTACGGTTAACGTAATGTGTTCCATAACATCCTCTTAATACTTCGTGTATAGGGCGAATCGATGCGGTCGATGAACAAGGTGGCGGCGAGTAAATCTGCTGCCCCGCCCGGCGAGGCGTTCAGCGCCAGCATATGGCTATCGAGTTCGGCCAATGCCGCCTGACCTGCTGGATGAGCGCTGCCGCCAGCATTCAGCACCGCACGGGCGCCGTCCTGCATGGCATCCAGCCCTTCCATGCCTGCGCGAGACAGCACGCAGGTATCGGTCAGCGAGGTCATGATCGCCATCAGCGCGTCGAGCCTGGCGTGCGTTTCACTGCTGCCGTTAAACCGGCTTAAACGCAGTTGCGGCAGCGCACGTTGCATCACATGCGGAAAAGCCTGCTGTGCCTCTTCACGTGCACCCGGCACCTGATAACGGTGCGTCGCACGCAGCCCTTTGCTGAACACTTTGGGTGCGGCGGCATCCGGCAGTTTTGCCAGCTCGGCGGCAGTCGCCGCGACCTGCTGTGCACTCGCGGTGCCACCGTGCATTGCCACCGCGCTCACCAACAATCCCAGTGCCCAAATCGCGCCACGGTGGGTGTTCACACCGTCCGTGGCCGCCATCATCTGTTGCTCGCCTTCGCGACCGAGTCGCCCTATGGTTTGTCTGAGCGCAATATCCGCTGGACGCTGCCAGCTTTGTTGCGCTAACGACTGAAATGTAGAGGTCAGGCTGTGCGCAGAGCGCTCCATTAACGCAAGCGACAAGTCGTGATGCGCGCCATTCCCCCGACTGTCCACCAGACCGGGTTTCGGGCTGAGTCGCGCTTCGTCAATCAGACACTGCGTGGCGGTTCGCGCCAGCCATTCGGCACCGCCTTCAACCTGAATCGGGGACAGAAGTTTCATTACCAGCTCCGGAATTTCGCAGGTGGGTTGTAAAGACCGCCAGACCATTCAACGAGATCGGACACGCTACCGGCGGCCAGCAGAGAACGGGTCGCGTCGGTACGACGAATGCCCATATCTTCTGGATACACCACCTTGCCACTCTGACGCAGCTCAGCGACGCGTTTCGCATCAACGCCCAGACCGATGTCGGTGATCCCGGCAACCGCAGCCACCATCGCCCGGCGCTCTTCAAGATCTTTTGCACGGTAGAGGTAAGCGATCCCTTCTTCGGTCAGAACGTGTGTAACGTCATCGCCATAAATCATCACCGGTGCCAGCGGCATCCCGGAGGTTTTGGCGACTTCAACCGCATCAAGTTTCTCGACGAAGGTCGGTTTCACACCGGCCTGGAAGGTTTCAACCATCTGAACAACCAGTTTTTTACCGCGCAGCATTGGGTCAGGTTCGGTAATCATATTCAGCCATGCAGGTGTTGCATGACGACGGCCGTGCGGGTCATGGCCCATATTTGGTGCGCCGCCGAAACCAGACAGGCGTCCACGGGTGACCGTTGAGGAGTTGGCATAGCCATCAACCTGCAAAGTGGAACCGATAAACATATCGACCGCGTACTGACCCGCCAACTGACAGAAAGCACGGTTAGAACGCATTGAACCATCGGCACCGGTGAAGAACACATCTGGGCGGGCACGGATGTACTCTTCCATCCCTAATTCACCGCCGAAGCAGTGCACGCTTTCAACCCAGCCGCTTTCGATAGCAGGAATCAGCGTTGGATGTGGGTTCAGCGTCCAGTGTTTACAGATTTTGCCTTTCAGACCCAGCTGTTCGCCGTAGGTCGGCAACAGCAGCTCGATTGCCGCAGTGTTAAAGCCGATACCGTGGTTGAGCGACTGGACCTGGTGCTCTGCGTAGATACCTTTAATGGCCATCATCGCCATCAGGATATGTTCTTGTTTGATCAGGCGCGGGTCACGGGTGAACAGCGGTTCAATGAAGAACGGCTTATCGGCGACGACCACGTAATCAATCCATGAGCCCGGAATATCAACGCGCGGCAGGTCGCATTCATCGTCGACCAGTTCGTTAACCTGCGCGATGACGATACCGTCATGGAATGCGGCGGCTTCAACCAGCGCCGGGGTATCTTCGGTACTCGCCCCGGTGTAGAGGTTACCTTTGCGGTCGGCTTTAAAACCGGCAATCAGCGCCACGTTTGGTGACAGGTCAACATACAGACGGGAGTAAAGTTCGATGTAGGTGTGGATGGCGCCAATTTCCAGCTGACCATCTTCCAGTAGCTGCGAAATACGCAGGCTTTGGGTACCGGAGAAAGAGAAGTCCAGCTTGCGAGCGATACCTTTTTCGAAGATATCCAGATGCTCGCTGCGTCCGACGCTGGGCATAATCATGTGCAGGTCGTGCACTTTTTGCGGGTTAACTTCAGCCAGCATGCGAGATAAGAAATCTGCCTGCTTTTGGTTATTCCCTTCTAATACCACGCGGTCACCCGGCGCGATAAGTAATTCCAGCATCGCGGTCAGGTCTGCGGTCGGCAGAACCTTGCCCTGCACCGGAACGGAAGCCAGACGCCGCTGTTTTTCTGTGCGGCGGGTGTTCCAGACTCGAGCTGGCGTTTGCCCAGATAACATTATTAACCTCCTGATTCAGCGAATCATTTTTGATTGCTTAACACTGGAATGAGTGTGCGCTCTGGTGAGAAAGTCATCAATTAAGCGTAGGCGTGAATCATTAGCTTGAGAGTAATAATTGAAGTAACGATTTGTGATGAGGATCAATTTAAGCGGGGTAAGTAAAGCGGGTATCGCTACCCGCTTGCAGGAAATTATTTTTGCGCCGCCAGGCGCTGGCGGATATCGTCGAAATGTTGACGGTGATAAAGCTTACCGTCGAGGAAGCGGGTTTTCAGCTCGCCTTCCTGCTCCTGTTGCCAACGTTGTTCATCATGCAGTCGTAACTCGCCCTGCTCATCACGTGCAACGCGCAGCAGCCCGCGGGCAGAGCGTTTCAGACCATTGTCGGTTTTCGGCTCCTTAAAGATGGTCCGGCCTTTACCGTTCACTTCTCCCCAGGTCGCTTTCATCGCAAAGCCAAAGGTATCTCGCGTGTTGTACTGATAGGTAAACGATCCCACCCCGAACACCACGTTTGAGCTGGCAAAGCCTTTAGCCTCGAGGCGACGCAAGATTTCATTCGCCCGCTCCAGCGTAATGGAGTCGCCATAAATCAGCCCTACATGCGGGTCGAGCACCTTATACCCTTTGGCGTTTACCGTACCGCCAAAAATCTCCCACAGCACCTCCACGGAACCTTTTTCCTCTGGCGTACGTTCGGCACGGTTATCGTCATCTAACCCAGTGCCACACAGAATATCGACCGGGTTACCGCTGTCCGGGCGGAACACCACCCGCCCCTCACGCGCCAGAATGATGTGCTTCAGTTCCCGGGTATACTCCGTCAGCACCTGCCAGTAGTCCCAGGTATCGGAGACTATCGACACAAATCCCTGCGGGTACAGATCGGCAATCAGACGACGGAAGGTTTCGATCTCGTGTTCGCGCTCGCCCATGCACATCACGCTGTGCTCGGTGGCTGGAATGCTGGCGCCGATGAAATACGCCTCGCCGTCGGTGTAGTAATCACGGGCATACAGCAGCGACGGAATACTGTCAGTGCCTTTAAAGCTCAGCAGATGCCCGCCGCCCGCCTGCATGGTGTCCTGCAATCCTGACATACCGCGAAACGAAAAGTCATGGCACTGGAAGTCAAGGTGCGTCATATCGCTACAGGTTTTTTCTGCCCAATGCGCACAGATTTTGCGGTAGTGGTGTGCGATGGTGGCATTGGTTGACGCTTTCCACAGCTCCGCCGACAGTACCGTCTCGAGGTAATTCACCAGCCAGAAAAACTCAGGTTGAGTATTGATGATGGTTAATACCGGCACCGCCATCGGGACTTTGCTGCCTTCATCCAGTGCTTTAATGTGCAACGGCAGATAGCCCAGTTGGTGCAGCGCACGAATGTGATCAACCGGCACGGCATCTTTTCCCAGATACCCGTCCATCACCTGCTTGTATTCACTGACCACCTCTTCCTGCGGTCGGGCAAAGAACGCCTCGTTAAACAAATCAACCAAAAACCACTGCAAAAAGCCCTGCAGACCGAAGAACACCAGCTTGCCATCCGGCAACGGCGACGAGAAAAAGCGATCGCTGCGCGGGGTAAAGTTGGAATAGACCCGGCTGGTGCCCTGCGGATACTGCACGCGGTGAGACACTTTGTAGCCATCAATAGCCAAGATTGGATTCATTTTCATAACAGGTGTCTCCCTCAGGCGCGGTAAATCGCGTCAATGTCGATAAGTTCAAGCTGCGGATGGGCCAGCGTAGAGGACGCTAACGATGTGGTGGTGTAAACGGCGTCAATGCCGTTGGCAAACAGGTGCTCAACGCCCTTAGAAAAGATCCCGTGGGTGACGTACAGGCTGACGCTGCGCGCGCCGGCATCGCGTAAAACCTGGGCAGAGCCAATGAAGGTGCCGCCAGCGTCGCACAGGTCGTCGACAATCAGCACATCCCGGTCTTTAACATCCCCGGCAACCAACGCGAAACCCGTCAGGTTGCCGCTGGCGACATCGCGTTTTTTGCTCAAAATGGCGTACTCAGCAGTCCCTGCGGCTCTGGCGACAGCATCAATTTTCTTTAATGCTCCGGCATCAGGAGCCACCAGCATCAGCGCATTTTGCTGGAACTGGCGCTGCAAGGTCGCGCTTTGCAGCAGACAGACCTCCTGGGGAAGAGTGATGAAATTATCGATAGCCGCTGCCGCCGCGTCGCTGTGTGGATCAAGTACCTTCACCTTGTCGAACTGCAACGTATTGAGCTGACGGGCAAAAACCTTCAGCGCAAAGCTGTCGCCCGCAACCATATGTCGGTCCTGGCGCGCCCACGGCAGCCAGGGAAGTTCAAGATGGCTGACCCGTACATCGGTCTGATGGCGCACCGCGTCGACCAACTGCGCCAATAGCATAAAGTCGTTCATATCGCGCATCGCCGTGGCACGAATGCGCATCTGGTGAGCGAAGCATGGCAACGCGTCGGTGACTTTCAACCAGACGGCCCCATCAGGGAAAATACCGCTGACAATAGCGTAAGCCTGGTCATCCAGCGTTAAGGTTAATTTTACGCTCATCTCGCTTCCCCTTTAAATTGTGTCCCTTCGACACAATTAATAATGTCTCTAAGACAATTATTAAGCAAGCATAAAATAAAGTATTTTTGAACGTGCGCTAATCAACTGATAATCAATGGAAAAAAAACGCACCTTGCCCACCGATACCGGGCTGGTACACTTGGCAGCGTTGCACATCATCGTGAGTATCTTATGACCACCGAAGCCGACTACCTGAATCAGTACGATGCCCGCCGCTTTCCCTCCCCACTGGTAACGGTGGATAGCGTGTTGTTTACCGTGCATCAACAGGCGCTGTGCGTGCTGCTGGTCGAACGGGCAAACCAGCCGCAGAAAGGACGTTGGGGATTACCAGGCGGCTTTATTGATATGGCACACGATGATTCCACTCGCGCCACAGCGCTGCGTAAACTCACTGAAAAAACTGGCGTTTCACCTTCGTGGCTGGAACAGCTGGACACATTTTCCGGGCCAGATCGTGACCCGCGTGGCTGGAGCCTGACGGTCACCTGGTTTGCGCTGATAGCCTGGGTGGACTGCGAACCGCATATTGCCAGCGTCAGCGATGCCCGCTGGGTCCCGGTTGATAAGCTTGCCGACTATCCGCTGGCCTTCGACCACCAGGCGATCATTGATGCCGCCCTGAACCGGCTGCGGCAAAAAACGAAGTATTCTTTACTGCCCGTTTATTGTTTGCCGGATACCTTTACCCATGGTCAGCTACAGGAAGCCACAGAGGTTATCCTCGGCCAGCCGATTCAGCGCAAAAGCCTGATCCGCCGCTTTGAGGCCTCAGATATGTTTGAAGATACCGGTGAAAGCATGGCCACCGGCACGCGGAAAGCCCGCCTGTGGCGACGTAAACCGGGTGTGGATTTTCATCTTTTCTCACGTAACCTGCTGGCTGAATAAGTACAAAATCACATATTGGCTAACCCGCAGGCTCTGTGCGCGGTATAGTTGCTGTTTTCGATGATTAATTGCTCTGGTGTTATGGTTGAAATCACTCCAACAGAAATGAATCTCCCTGCCGATGATTCGCGAGAATTCCGCCCGATGCGCGGGATCAGTAATCGCCATCTGCAGACCATGCTGCCGCGTTTAATTCGCCGTAAGGTGAAGTTCGACGCCCACTGGCAGCGTCTGGAATTACCCGACGGCGACTTTGTCGATCTGGCATGGAGTGAAGATCCGCATCAGGCGAAGCACAAACCGCGTCTGGTGGTTTTTCACGGTCTGGAAGGTAGCCTGAACAGCCCGTACGCCCACGGTCTGATTGAGGCGGCGCAAAAACGCGGCTGGTTAGGCGTGGTGATGCATTTTCGCGGCTGCAGCGGCGAGCCGAATCGCCTGAACCGCATTTATCACTCCGGTGAGACCGAGGACGGTACCTGGTTTTTACGCTGGCTGGAGCGCGAGTTCGGCCGCGTGCCAACCGCAGCGGTCGGCTACTCGCTCGGTGGCAACATGCTGGCCTGCCTGTTGGCCAAAGAAGGGAACGCTATCCCGATTGATGCCGCGGTTATTGTCTCCGCCCCCTTCGTGCTGGAAGCCTGTAGTTATCATATGGAAAAAGGGTTCTCCCGCGTTTACCAGCGCTATCTGCTTAATCTGTTAAAAGCCAATGCCTCGCGTAAGCTCGAAGCTTATCCTGGCTCGCTGCCGGTAAGCCTGGCACAGCTGAAGTCCCTGCGCCGCATTCGTGACTTTGACGATCTGATCACCGCCAAAATCCACGGTTTTGCCGATGCGATAGACTATTATCGTCAGTGTAGCGCCATGCCACTACTCAACCTGATCGCCAAACCGACGCTGATTATTCACGCCAAGGACGATCCTTTTATGGATCACCACGTGATCCCCAAACCGGAAAATCTGCCCTCACAGGTGGAATATCAGTTAACCGAGCACGGTGGACACGTCGGGTTTATTAGCGGCACGCTGCGCCATCCTGAGATGTGGCTGGAATCCCGTATCCCCGACTGGCTGACAACGTATCTGGAGGCATAATCATGCAGATCCCCTGGCAGGACTTATCCCCTGAAGCGCTGGACAATCTGATTGAAAGCTTTGTCTTGCGCGAAGGCACCGATTATGGTGAACATGAACGTTCGCTCGAACAAAAAGTCGCCGACGTCCGACGCCAGTTACAATCTGGCGAAGCTGTACTGGTATGGTCAGAACTGCATGAAACGGTCAACATTATGCCGCGAAAACAGTTTCGCGAATAACCCGCAGCCGGCGGCTGACTATAATAAAAACTAACCTATCCATGGAGTTATTATGTCTGCCAAACATCCGGTGATTGCGGTAACAGGATCCAGCGGCGCGGGGACCACCACCACCAGCCTCGCGTTTCGTAAAATTTTCGCCCAGTTAAATCTGCGCGCCGCCGAGGTGGAAGGCGACAGTTTTCACCGCTATACCCGTCCGGAGATGGACATGGCGATCCGCAAAGCGCGCGACGCCGGGCGACACATCAGTTACTTCGGCCCCGAAGCCAACGACTTCGGCCTGCTGGAACAAACCTTCAGCGAATACGGCCAGACCGGCAAAGGCCAGTCACGAAAATATCTGCACACCTACGATGAAGCCGTACCGTGGAATCAGGTTCCGGGAACGTTTACCCCGTGGCAGCCGCTGCCTGAACCCACAGACGTCTTATTCTATGAAGGCCTGCACGGTGGCGTGGTGACGCCGCAGCAAAACGTGGCGCGGCATGTTGATCTGCTGGTCGGCGTGGTACCGATCGTCAATCTGGAGTGGATCCAGAAGCTGACCCGCGACACCAGCGAGCGCGGTCACTCCCGCGAGGCGGTAATGGATTCGGTGGTACGTTCAATGGACGACTACATTAATTACATCACCCCGCAGTTTTCCCGTACGCATATTAACTTCCAGCGTGTACCGACCGTCGACACCTCCAATCCTTTTGCCGCCAAAAGCATTCCGTCACTGGATGAAAGCTTTGTAGTGATTCATTTTCGTAATCTGGAAGGCATCGACTTCCCGTGGCTGCTGGCGATGCTGCAGGGCTCATTCATTTCCCATATCAATACATTAGTGGTGCCGGGCGGCAAGATGGGGCTGGCGATGGAATTGATTATGCTGCCGCTGGTCCAGCGACTGATGGAAGGCAAAAAAATCGAGTAAAGCGTGGGAAGTGCCCGATGGCGTTACGCTTATCGGGCCTACAAATCAACATCATCCATCCGGCATCAGGGATTACGCGGCAATCACTTCATAGGAATGGGTAATATTCACCGCTTTTTCCAGCATCAGCGCCACGGAGCAGTATTTTTCCGCGGAGAGATCGACGGCGCGAGACACCGAAGCGTCTTTCAGATCGTTGCCGGTAACGATGAAATGCAGATTAATATGGGTAAACAGACGCGGCGCTTCTTCACGACGCTCGGAAGTGAGCTTCACTTCGCAGTTGGTCACATCCTGACGACCCTTTTGCAGGATCGACACCACATCAATGGCGCTACAGCCACCCGCAGCCATGAGTACCATTTCCATCGGGCTCGGCGCTTTATCACCGGAGTTACCGTCCATCAAGATTTGGTGGCCTGAGGCGGACTCACCGAGGAAGGTTAACCCCTCAACCCACTTTACACGCGCTTGCATATTTCGTAACTCCAATGTTTCAATTTTCCTGACAGATTACGCGTACATAACAATTCTCGCAACGGAAGGCGACCTGAGTCATGCTGAAGCGAGACACCAGGAGACACACGGCGAAAGCTATGCTAAAACAGTCAGGATGCTACAGTAATACATTGACGTACTGCATGTATGCAGAGGACATCACATTACAGGCTGCAGTTCACTTTTTAGCAGCCCCTTTCCCAGGTAGCGGGAAGCATATTTTTGCAACCCCAGAGGCAGCGTCGTGTTCTGACTCTGGAGACAGCTTATAACAGAGGATAACCGCGCATGGTGCTTGGCAAACCGCAAACAGACCCGACTCTCGAATGGTTCTTGTCTCATTGCCATATTCATAAGTACCCATCGAAGAGCACGCTGATTCACCAGGGTGAAAAAGCGGAAACGTTGTATTACATCGTTAAAGGCTCAGTGGCAGTGCTGATCAAAGATGAAGAAGGGAAAGAAATGATCCTCTCTTATCTGAATCAGGGCGATTTCATTGGTGAATTAGGCCTGTTTGAAGAAGGCCAGGAACGTAGCGCCTGGGTACGTGCCAAAACCGCATGTGAAGTTGCTGAAATTTCATACAAAAAATTTCGTCAATTAATCCAGGTTAACCCGGATATTCTGATGCGCCTGTCTTCTCAGATGGCTCGTCGCCTGCAGGTAACGTCCGAAAAAGTAGGCAACCTGGCCTTCCTGGATGTCACCGGTCGTATCGCCCAGACCCTGTTGAACCTGGCGAAACAACCTGACGCGATGACCCACCCGGACGGCATGCAGATCAAAATCACCCGTCAGGAAATTGGCCAGATCGTTGGCTGCTCCCGTGAAACCGTTGGTCGTATCCTGAAAATGCTGGAAGATCAGAACCTGATCTCCGCGCACGGTAAGACCATCGTCGTCTACGGCACGCGTTAACCTCGTCGAAATGGCGCGTTACCTGGTAATGCGCCATTTTTGTTTGCACCGATGTGGCGAAGACTGATTTATCACCCCGAGATCAACTACGCACTACGACAAACGCTGGTGCTGTGTTTACCCGTGGCTGTCGGTCTTATCATCGGTCAGCTTCATCTGGGACTGCTATTCTCCCTCGTCCCCGCCTGCTGCAACATTGCCGGTCTTGATACCCCGCATAAGCGATTTTTTAAACGCTTAGTTATTGGCGCGTCACTGTTTGCCGGATGTAGCCTGATCATGCAGCTATTGCTGGCAGAAAGCATTGCGCTCCCGCTGATCCTTACCGGCCTGACGCTGGTTCTCGGCGTGACCGCCGAGTTAAGCCCGCTGCATGCACGACTGCTGCCCGCCTCACTGATTGCGGCAATTTTCACGCTAAGCCTGGCTGGCAACATGCCGGTCTGGGAACCGCTGCTGATCTATGCGCTGGGAACTTTGTGGTACGGCGCGTTCAACTGGTTCTGGTTCTGGCTGTGGCGTGAGCAGCCGCTGCGCGAATCGCTCAGCCTGTTATATCGCGAACTGGCCGATTACTGTGAAGCGAAATACAGCCTGCTAACCCAGCACGTCGATCCCGAAAAAGCGCTGCCCCCGCTGCTGGTTCGCCAGCAAAAAGCGGTGGATCTGATCACCCAGTGCTATCAGCAAATGCATATGCTGTCGGCGCATCACAACAACGAGTACAAACGCCTGCTACGGGCCTTTCAGGAGGCGCTGGATTTGCAGGAGCATATTTCCGTCAGCCTGCATCAACCAGAAGAGGTGCAGAAGCTGGTCGAACGCAGTCATGCAGAACAGGTGATTCGCTGGAATGCGCGCACCGTCGCCGACCGGTTACGCGTACTGGCAGATGACATTCTGTATCACCGCTTACCAACACGCTTTTCGATGGAAAAACAGATTGGCACGCTGGAGAAAATTGCCAACCAGCACCCGGAAAACCCGGTCGGGCAGTTTTGCTACTGGCACTTTAGCCGCATTGCCCGCGTGCTACGCACCCAGCGTCCGCTGTATGCCCGAGATTTAATGGCCGACAAACAGCGCCGCCTGCCGTTACTCCCGGCCCTGAAAAACTATCTGTCGCTGAAATCTCCCGCGTTGCGTAATGCCGGGCGTATCAGCGTCATGCTGAGCATCGCCAGCCTGATGGGCAGCGCCTTACACCTGCCCAAACCTTATTGGATCCTGATGACGGTCCTGTTCGTCACGCAAAATGGCTACGGTGCCACGCGGGTACGCATTCTGCATCGTTCGCTGGGTACGCTTGTCGGGCTGGTGATTGCCGGCGTCACGCTGCACTTTCATATTCCGGAAGGGTTTACGCTGGCTGCCATGCTGGTCATCACCCTCGTCAGCTATCTGATCATGCGCAAAAACTACGGCTGGGCCACCGTCGGGTTTACGGTTACGGCGGTGTATACCCTGCAGTTGCTGACGCTGAACGGAGAACAGTTTATTGTGCCGCGCTTTGTCGATACGGTGCTGGGCTGTTTGATTGCCTTTGGCGGCACGCTCTGGCTGTGGCCACAGTGGCAAAGCGGCCTGCTGCGCAAAAACGCCCACGACGCTCTGGAAGCTGACCAGGAAGCTATTCGCCTGATCCTCAGCAACGATCCACAGGCCACACCGCTGGCGTATCAGCGTATGCGGGTCAACCAGGCGCATAACACGCTGTTTAACTCACTGAACCAGGCGATGCAGGAGCCAGGATTTAACTCACATTACCTGGCCGATATGAAACTGTGGGTCACGCACAGCCAGTTCATCGTCGAACATATTAATGCGATGACCACGCTGGCCCGGGAACACACCATGTTGACGCCGGATTTGGCGCAGCGGTATCTGCAGTCCTGTGAAATTGCGATTCAGCGTTGTCAGCAGCGGCTGGAATATGACGGGCCGGGGAGCTCCGGTGATGTGAATATTCTCGAGTCGTCGGAGATGCTGTCCCACGGTCCATTAAGTACCCTGGAGCAGCATCTGCAACGTATACTGGGGCATCTGAATACCATGCACACCATTTCGTCGGTGGCATGGCGTCAACGCCCGCACCACGGTATCTGGCTGAGCCGCCGGTTGCGGGATATGAAAGGTTAAGATCGACTGCCGGATGCGCTACGCTTATCCGGCCTACGAATCACACCTTACCCTGTAGGCCGGATAAGGCGTTTACGCCGCCATCCGGCAATCAACCAATCAGCCCACCACCTTCGCCACCGCTTGCGCAAAGCGCTGCATCCCTTCATCGATATCCGCCTCTTCCACCACCAGCGATGGCGCAAAACGCATCACATCCGGCCCCGCGTTCAGTACCATAACGCCTTCATGAGCAGCGGCGTAGAGGAAATCACGCGCCCGACCTTTGAACTGCGGTTTCAGCTCCGCGCCAATCAGCAGTCCCATACCGCGAATATCGCTAAAAATGTCATACTGAGCATCTATTTTCTGTAAATGCGCAACAAATGCCTGACGTTTGACCTGAATACCGTCCAGCACGTCCGGCGTGTTGATAATATCGAACGCCGTCTCTGCAACCGCACAGGCCAGCGGGTTACCGCCGTAGGTTGAACCGTGCGAACCGACATGGAACGCAGAAGCGATTTCCTGAGTGGTCAACATCGCGCTCACCGGGAAACCGCCGCCGAGGGCTTTGGCGCTGGTCAGGATATCCGGCGTCACGCCGTAGTGCATATAGGCAAACAGGTCGCCGGTACGCCCCATACCACACTGCACTTCATCAAACACCAGCAATGCCTGATGCTGATCGCACAGTTCGCGCAGGCCCTGCAGGAATTCCGGCGTGGCGGCCATAACACCCCCTTCGCCCTGAATTGGCTCGACCACCACCGCGCAGGTGTGATCGTCCATCACCGCTTTTACCGCATGCAGGTCGTTAAACGGTACATGGATAATGTCCGCCGGTTTTGGCCCAAAGCCGTCAGAATATTTTGGCTGCCCACCGACGGAAACGGTAAACAGCGAGCGGCCATGAAACGCATTATGGAAGGCGATAATTTTGGTTTTGAACGGACTATGGCGGACGCAGGCATAATGGCGTGCCAGCTTAAAGGCGGTTTCGTTGGCTTCAGTGCCAGAGTTCATGAACAGCACGCGTTCAGCAAAGGTCGCATCAATGATTTTGCGGCCTAAGCGCAGTGCAGGCTCATTGGTGAAAACGTTACTGGTGTGCCACAGGGTTTCGCCCTGCGTTTTTAACGTTTCGACCAGGGCCGGATGGCAATGCCCTAACGCGGTAACTGCAATACCACCCGCGAAATCAACATACTCTTTACCCTGTTGATCCCAGACTCGACTTCCTTTCCCTTTGACCGGAATAAACTCTGCCGGTGCATAAATCGGCAGAATCACTTCATCGAATGTCGCGCGCGTAATTGCAGTTTGTTCAGTTGCCATGTCATTACCACCCAGTTAAGCAGAAATGCTAGTGAAATTATAATCACAAAATATGAATAAAAAGTCACTGAATAGCAACTACAAATCACCGATTGAGGAAATTAGCCAGCAGCTGATGCCCCTGCTCACTGAGGATACTCTCCGGGTGAAACTGCACGCCTTCCAAATCCCACTCGCGGTGGCGAATGCCCATAATCTCCTGCGTTTCACTCCAGGCCGTTACCTCAAAGCAGGCCGGCAGCGTCTCAGGTGCAACCACCAGAGAGTGGTAGCGCGTCACCGTTAGCGGGTTCGCCAGCCCCTGAAAAACGCCCTGCCCGGTATGCGTAATCGGGGAGGTCTTACCGTGCATGACTTTCGCCGCCCGCACGACGCTGGCACCAAACGCCTGCGCCATCGCCTGGTGGCCCAGACAGACGCCCAGCATCGGGGTTATTCCCGCATAGTGACGGATGACATCCAGCGAAATCCCGGCATCATCCGGCGTGCAGGGACCGGGGGAAATAACGATTTTTTGCGGACTTAACGCATCAATTTGCGCCAGCGTCAGCTCGTCGTTGCGCCTGACAAGGACCTCTGCGCCCAGTTCGCAGAAATATTGATACAGGTTCCAGGTAAAAGAATCGTAGTTATCGATAAGCAGGATCATGGCGGCTCCGGTACAGAAAAACCGCGCTATTCTACCCAGTTTCTCGGGCTTCGCTTACCACTTTACGAAATATCGCCCGCAGCGCCGACAGGTCGCCCATCGCACCACTCTGGTTGGCCTGATTCCACTCTTCGACCGGGATACCCTCCCAACTGAGCATATACCCGGCATGAACCGCTAACTGTTCGAAGAAAATACGTTGGGCCAGACCGCTGCCAATACGAAATGGGTGTAGCACATTAATTTCGCAATAATAATGCGCAAGTCGGTCGATAAACTTATCCGCCGACAGCCCCACCAGCCAGGACTCGTCTTCCAGGTCCTGCATCAGCGCGTTACCCTCTTTCTCGATGTAAGCAAAGTGGCAGAAGCGGGTATCGCCCTGGTAAATATCGACCTCGCGTAGATGGCCCGCCCAGTCAAAAATATCCTGATAGAGCTGGCGATGAATAGCGCACAGATGCGGCAGACCGCGTTTTAGCGGGCCCAGCCCAATCGTCGCCGCCCGCAGCGCCGTCAATTCGTAGGCCGCCTGCGCCAGACGCTGGGCCTGATGGACCCCGAGACGATTACGCATCACGTTCAGGCCCGGATACAAATAGGGATCTCGCCCATCACCGAATTTATCGCTCATAGTGCCTCCTCAATTCTTCAAGGCGCGCCAGGGCATCTTCAGCGCTCAGCGTAACCCGTGGAATCTCCACGCCTTCCAGACGTCGGCTAGCCTGGAAATTGCCGTTTCGCAGTTGCTCCCAAAGACAGGACTTTTGTTTATCGGTGAGTTTTTTCACGTGACCTCCCTGAATGAGCCAGCACTTGCCACAAGTATAAGCAGCAATTTCGGGTTACGCAGAGAAGGGAGAGAACGCGGGCAGGAACCGCCCGCGCAAAAATACGATTACGGCAGGACTTTCGCAGACAGGATAACAATCGGTTTGGACGGAACGTTCTGGTAAGGGCCGACGTCGTGGGTCGGTACCTGAGCTATCTTATCCGCGACATCCATCCCCTTCACCACTTTACCAAAAACGGCATAGCCGAAGTCACGCTGGCCGTGATCGAGGAAAGCGTTGTCCGCAATGTTGATAAAGAACTGGCTGGTCGCGCTGTCTTTGTCTGCGGTCCGCGCCATGGCAATGGTGCCACGGGTATTGCGCAGCCCGTTATCGGCTTCATTTTTGATAGGCGGGTTAGGTTTCTTCTGCTGCATCTGCTCGGTAAAACCGCCGCCCTGTACCATAAACCCAGGGATCACACGGTGAAACGTGGTGTTGTTATAGAAACCACTATTTACATAATCGACAAAGTTTTGCACTGAAACCGGGGCCTTTTGGCTGTTCAGCTCCAGCTCAATGTTACCAGCAGAGGTCGTCAGCAGTACACGTGGGTCACCTTTCGCTGCCAGTGCTGCGGGAGAGAGGGCAGAAAGAGCGAGAACAGCTGCAACAGCCGCCAGAGTCGATTTGAGCATGAGAATTCCTTTACAAGAGCAGAAATGAAGCAAGTGAATTGATTCTAAAGAGCCTTCCATGACAAGGCCATCCCTTTACTTAATTTTACGAATCTGAAACAAATGTAAATACTTTGCAACGCGCATCAATGTGATCATGATCACATTGAAATATGTAATAGAAACAGCAGTTGCTAAAAAATATTTAAATACATCAACAAAACGCCTAAAATCCGCCCGCTCACGGCGCCTTCAATGCGCCTTACACTTCTATACAGGCCAGTCATGACTAACAGCAATCGTATCAAGCTCACATGGATCAGCTTTCTCTCCTACGCCCTGACAGGCGCGTTGGTTATTGTCACCGGGATGGTGATGGGAAACATCGCAGACTATTTCCATTTGCCCGTTTCCAGTATGAGTAACACCTTCACCTTTCTGAATGCCGGTATTCTGATCTCTATTTTTCTGAATGCGTGGTTGATGGAAATTGTCCCGTTGAAAACGCAACTACGTTTTGGCTTTATTCTGATGCTGCTGGCTGTCGCCGGACTGATGCTCACGCATAGCCTGGCGCTGTTCTCCGCCGCCATGTTTGTGCTGGGGGTCGTCAGCGGGATCACCATGTCGATTGGTACTTTCCTGGTCACCCAGATGTATGAAGGTCGCCAGCGTGGATCTCGCCTGCTGTTTACAGATTCCTTCTTCAGCATGGCGGGCATGATTTTCCCGATGGTTGCCGCGTACCTGCTGGCGCGTAGCATCGAATGGTACTGGGTCTACGCCTGTATCGGCCTGGTGTACGTCGCCATTTTCCTGCTGACCTTTGGCTGTGAGTTCCCGGCGCTGGGTAAACACGCGCAGCAACCGGAAACACCGGTGGCGAAAGAGAAGTGGGGCATCGGTGTGCTGTTTTTGTCCATCGCCGCGCTGTGCTACATCCTCGGTCAGTTGGGTTTTATCTCCTGGGTGCCGGAATACGCCAAAAGCCTCGGCATGAGCCTGAACGATGCAGGTAAACTGGTCAGCGATTTCTGGATGTCCTACATGGTGGGTATGTGGGCGTTTAGCTTTATCCTGCGCTTCTTTGATTTGCAGCGTATCCTGACCGTGCTGGCAGGACTGGCAACCGTATTGATGTATCTCTTCATCACCGGTACGCCAGAGCACATGCCGTGGTTCATCCTGACGCTGGGCTTCTTCTCCAGCGCCATCTATACCACCATTATCACCCTCGGCTCCCAGCAGACTAAAGTGGCCTCACCGAAGCTGGTTAACTTCGTCCTGACCTGCGGCACCATTGGGACCATGTTAACCTTCGTGGTGACCGGTCCGATCGTTGCCCACAGCGGTCCTCTGGCCGCACTACAAACCGCGAATGGCCTGTATGCCGTGGTATTCGTGATGTGCTTTATCCTTGGGTTTGTCACGCGTCATCGCCAGCATAACGCACCGGCTGTGCAGTAAACCTGAATGCCGGATAGCGGCTCTGATTATCCGGCATTTATCACTCCCCTTTCTAACCCTTAGGATCCTGACCTATTCACACTAAAACCCCTTAATTTGTACGCTAATCATACAAACATGAAAAGCCTGTCAATTCCGTGACTTATAAAAACGCTGACAAATCAGTTATATACCTCTTAAGGAGTATATAAGGGCGAAATTGATTTGTATCAATAAGCGGGGTTGCTGAATCGTTAAGGTAGGCAGTAATAGAAAAGAAATCGAGGCAAAAATGAGCAAAGTCAGACTCGCTATTATCGGTAATGGTATGGTCGGCCATCGCTTTATTGAGGATCTTCTTGATAAATCCGATGCGGACAAGTTTGATATTACCGTCTTCTGTGAAGAACCCCGCAAAGCATACGACCGCGTACACCTGTCTTCTTACTTCTCTCACCACACTGCTGAAGAGCTGTCTCTGGTGCGTGAAGGCTTCTACGAGAAGCACGGCGTGAAGGTATTAGTCGGCGAACGCGCGATTACCATCAACCGCCAGGAGAAGGTGATCCACTCCAGCGCTGGTCGTACGGTTTATTACGATAAACTGATCATGGCAACCGGCTCCTACCCGTGGATCCCGCCAATTAAAGGTTCGGAAACGCAGGACTGTTTCGTTTACCGTACCATTGAAGACCTCAACGCCATTGAGTCTTGCGCTCGTCGCAGTAAACGCGGCGCCGTTGTCGGTGGTGGCCTGCTGGGTCTGGAAGCCGCAGGTGCCCTGAAAAGCTTAGGCGTTGAAACCCACGTGATTGAATTCGCCCCGATGCTGATGGCTGAACAGCTGGATCAGATGGGTGGCGAGCAGTTACGTCGCAAAATTGAAAGCATGGGCGTGCGTGTGCACACCAGCAAAAATACCAAAGAGATCGTCCAGCAAGGCACTGAAGCGCGTAAAACCATGCGCTTTGCCGACGGCAGCGAACTGGAAGTCGACTTCATTGTCTTCTCCACCGGTATTCGCCCGCGCGACAAACTGGCAACCCAGTGCGGCCTTGATGTGGCACAGCGTGGTGGTATCGTGATCAACGACGCCTGCCAGACCTCTGACCCGGATATCTACGCTATCGGCGAATGCGCCAGCTGGAACGACCGCGTTTATGGCCTGGTCGCACCGGGGTACAAAATGGCGCAGGTCGCCGTTGACCATATTCTCGGTAGCAAAAACGCGTTCGAAGGCGCAGACCTGAGCGCCAAGCTGAAACTGCTGGGCGTAGATGTCGGCGGTATCGGCGACGCACATGCGCGTACACCGGGCGCCCGTAGCTACGTTTACCTCGACGAAAGTAAAGAAGTCTACAAACGCCTGATCGTCAGCGAAGATAACAAAACGCTGCTGGGCGCGGTTCTGGTGGGTGACACCAGCGATTACGGCAACCTGCTGCAGCTGGTGCTGAACGCCATCGAACTGCCGGAAAACCCGGACTCACTGATCCTGCCAGCACACTCAGGCAGCGGTAAGCCGTCCATCGGCGTGGATAAACTGCCGGACAGCGCGCAGATTTGTTCCTGCTTCGACGTCACCAAAGGCATGCTGGTTGCCGCCATTAACAAAGGCTGCCACACCGTTGCAGCGCTGAAAGCCGAAACCAAAGCCGGTACTGGCTGCGGTGGTTGTATTCCGCTGGTTACCCAGGTGCTGAATGCCGAACTGGCGAAACAGGGCATCGAAGTCAACAACAACCTGTGCGATCACTTCCCGTACTCACGTCAGGAACTGTTCCATCTCATCCGCGTGGAAGGCATTAAAACCTTCGAGGAATTGCTGGCGAAACACGGTAAAGGTTACGGCTGCGAAGTATGTAAACCAACCGTCGGTTCCCTGCTGGCCTCCTGCTGGAATGAATACATCCTCAAGCCGCAGCACACGCCGCTGCAGGATACCAACGACAACTTCCTGGCCAACATCCAGAAAGACGGTACCTACTCCGTTATCCCACGCTCTGCCGGTGGCGAAATTACCCCGGAAGGTCTGGTTGCCGTGGGCCGTATCGCTCGTGAGTTCAATCTGTACACCAAGATCACCGGTTCTCAGCGTATTGGTCTGTTCGGCGCGCAAAAAGATGACCTGCCGGAAATCTGGCGTCAGTTGATTGAAGCGGGCTTCGAAACCGGTCATGCGTATGCTAAAGCGCTGCGTATGGCGAAAACCTGCGTGGGTAGCACCTGGTGCCGTTATGGTGTCGGCGATAGCGTAGGCTTCGGCGTTGAGCTTGAAAACCGCTACAAGGGCATTCGTACCCCGCACAAAATGAAGTTTGGCGTCTCTGGCTGTACCCGTGAGTGCGCAGAAGCCCAAGGTAAAGACGTGGGTATCATCGCTACTGAAAAAGGCTGGAACCTGTACGTCTGTGGTAACGGCGGGATGAAACCACGCCATGCGGATCTACTGGCAGCGGATCTCGACCGTGAAACGCTGATGAAATACCTTGACCGCTTCATGATGTTCTACATCCGTACTGCGGACAAACTGACCCGTACCGCACCGTGGTTAGATAACCTGGAAGGCGGCATCGAGTATCTGAAGTCTGTCATCATCGACGACAAGCTGGGCCTGAACGAGCATCTGGAAGAAGAGATGGCGCGTCTGCGTGAAGCCGTCGTATGCGAGTGGACAGAAACCGTCAACACGCCGTCCGCGCAGGTTCGCTTCAAGCACTTTATCAACAGCGATAAACGCGATCCGAATGTCCAGGTTGTGCCTGAACGTGAACAACATCGCCCGGCCACGCCGTATGAGCGTATCCCGGTCACTCTGGTGGAGGAAAACGCATGAGCCAGTGGAAAAACATCTGCAAAATCGATGACATTCTGCCTGCAACAGGCGTCTGCGCCCTGTTAGGTAAAGAGCAAGTCGCGATTTTCCGTCCTTATCACAGCGACCAGGTGTTTGCGATCAGCAACATCGACCCGTTCTTCCAGTCCAGCGTACTTTCACGCGGGATTATTGCTGAGCACCAGGGCGAGCTATGGGTTGCCAGCCCGCTGAAAAAACAGCGCTTCCGCCTCAGCGACGGTCTGTGCATGGAGGACGAAAGTCATTCCGTGGCGCACTACGAAGCCCGGGTGAAAGACGGCATGGTGCAGTTGCGCGGTTAGTAAATTATTGGGAGGCGCAATGCCTCCCTTTTTAGACGTATTGGTAGGCCTTTTTAGTAGGCCTGATAAGCGTAGCGCCATCAGGCACATTGCCGGATGGCGGCATAACTGCCTTATCCGGCCTACGGTTACGATTTTATTTTACTTTTTTTTCTTCAAGGATAATCAAACACATGTTTACAGACACTATCAATAAGTGTGCGGCTAACGCTGCGCGCATTGCACGCCTGTCGGCCAACAACCCATTCGGTTTCTGGGTCAGTTCCGCCATGGCGGGCGCTTATGTCGGTCTCGGCATCATTCTTATTTTCACTCTCGGCAATCTGCTTGATCCATCCGTACGTCCGCTGGTGATGGGTGCAACCTTTGGTATTGCCTTAACGCTGGTGATTATTGCCGGTTCAGAGCTGTTTACCGGGCACACCATGTTCCTGACGCTTGGCGTCAAAGCGGGCACTATCAGCCACGGTCAGATGTGGGCCATTCTGCCGCAAACCTGGCTGGGAAATCTGCTCGGTTCCGTGTTCGTCGCCCTGCTGTACAGCTGGGGTGGCGGTAGCCTGCTGCCGGTCGATACCAGCATCGTACATAGCGTTGCCCTGGCGAAAACCACAGCCCCTGCCAGCGTACTGTTCTTTAAAGGTGCGTTGTGTAACTGGTTGGTTTGCCTGGCAATCTGGATGGCGATCCGTACTGAAGGTGCGGCGAAGTTCCTCGCCATCTGGTGGTGCCTGCTGGCGTTTATCGCTTCTGGCTATGAACACTCCGTTGCCAACATGACGCTATTTGCGCTCTCCTGGTTCGGTCATCACAGCGATGCCTATACCTTGTCCGGAATTGGCCATAACCTGCTGTGGGTGACACTCGGTAATACTTTGTCCGGTGTCGTATTCATGGGGTTGGGTTATTGGTATGCTACGCCAAAATCGGAGCGTCCCGTTCCGGCAAAAATCAACCAAACTGAGGCTGCTGCCAATAATTAAGGGGTAATGTCGTGGATCATTTGCCTATATTTTGTCAACTACGTGACCGCGACTGCTTGATCGTCGGCGGTGGTGATGTCGCAGAACGCAAAGCGCGGTTACTGCTGGAAGCAGGCGCCCGTTTAACGGTTAATGCGCTAGCGTTTATTCCACAGTTCACCGTATGGGCAAATGAAGGCATGCTGACGCTGGTTGAGGGGCCGTTTGACGAAGCCCTGCTCGACTCCTGCTGGCTGGCGATCGCCGCCACCGATGACGATGCCGTCAACCTTCGCGTCAGCAACGCCGCTGAATCACGTCGCATCTTCTGTAACGTGGTCGACGCCCCAAAAGCGGCCAGTTTCATCATGCCCTCCATTATTGACCGTTCACCACTGATGGTGGCGGTCTCCTCTGGCGGCACCTCTCCTGTTCTGGCGCGACTGCTGCGTGAAAGGCTCGAATCCGTGTTGCCACAGCATCTGGGCCAGGTCGCGCAGTATGCAGGACAGCTGCGTTCCCGGGTGAAAAAGCAGTTCGCCAGTATGGGTGAACGTCGCCGCTTCTGGGAAAAGCTGTTTGTTAACGACAGGCTGGCGCAGTCTCTGGCAAACGACGATCGGCAGGCAATAGAAGAAACGACCGAGCAGATGCTCAGCGAACCGCTGGACCATCGTGGCGAAGTAGTGCTGGTTGGTGCCGGTCCAGGCGATGCCGGGCTGCTGACGCTGAAAGGGCTACAACAGATCCAGCAGGCCGATGTCGTGGTGTATGACCGCCTGGTTTCCGATGACATCATGAACCTTGTTCGTCGCGATGCCGATCGTATTTTCGTCGGCAAGCGTGCGGGTTATCACTGCGTACCGCAGGAAGAGATCAACCAGATCCTGCTGAACCAGGCGAAACAGGGCAAACGCGTAGTGCGCCTGAAAGGCGGCGACCCGTTCATCTTTGGTCGCGGTGGCGAAGAGCTGGAAACCCTGTGCCACGAAGGTATCCCGTTCTCTGTTGTTCCCGGTATTACCGCGGCGTCCGGCTGTTCTGCCTATTCCGGCATTCCGCTGACGCATCGAGATTACGCCCAGAGCGTACGCCTGGTCACCGGACACCTGAAGACCGGCGGCGAGCTGGACTGGGAAAACCTGGCAGCAGAAAAACAGACGCTGGTGTTCTATATGGGGCTGAATCAGGCGGCCACTATCCAGGAAAAATTGATCGCGTTTGGGATGCCAGCAGACATGCCGGTTGCGCTGGTCGAAAACGGGACCTCCGTGAAACAGCGCGTTGTCAATGGTGTACTGACGCAACTCGGTGAACTGGCGCTACAGGTGGAAAGCCCGGCGCTGATCATTGTTGGTCGCGTGGTTGGCCTGCGCGATAAGCTGAACTGGTTCTCAAACCATTAATATTCAGGCGCTATGTTTTCTGCATAGCGCCGTTTTTTGATTACCCTTCCAGTCATTATCCTTCATCTTTAATCATCATCAATTATTATTTTTTAAAAATTCTTAAATCTACTATTAAGTTAAAAGAACAAGTAATAACTTCCTGGTCACGTTATATATAGCAAGCTTAATTCACTACGTGTTTTTCGAAGCATATGGAATTGGCATACTGATATTTTATTGATTGATAGGGATTATTAAATGAAAAACATGCTTAAAGCTGCTGCAGTACTGCTGGCTCTCTCCACATTGACTGCCTGCACCGGTAGCGTTCAGAACAAAAACAAGACCTGTGATTACGATTATTTTCTGCACCCAGCCATTTCTATTTCTAAAATCATTGGCGGCTGCGGTGACACTGCGCTGTAATTATTTATATTCCGTATAAATATATAAAGCCGGGTTATCTCCCATGCCGTTATAATATTAAACAGTATGGGAGATAATCCGGCTTTTATTTTAGCCGTACGTTACATTACGGCTTCGCAACAAATCCAATTGCTTCATACACCGCTTTCAGTGTTTCTGCTGCGCGCGCACTGGCTTTTTCTGCACCATCTTTCATCACTTGCTGCAAGAAGGCTTCATCGTTACGGAAACGGTGGTAACGTTCCTGAAGCTCAGTCAACATACCGGAAACGGCATCGGCAACTTCACCCTTCAGGTGGCCATACATCTTGCCTTCAAAGTGCTGCTCCAGTTCCGGGATGCTCTTACCCGTTACGGCAGAGAGAATATCCAGCAAGTTGGCAACACCCGCTTTATTCTGCACATCGTAACGAACAACTGGCGGCTCATCGGAATCCGTCATGGCGCGTTTGATTTTCTTCACCACAGATTTCGGATCTTCCAACAGGCCGATCACGTTGTTGCGGTTGTCATCCGACTTAGACATTTTCTTCGTCGGCTCCAGCAGGGACATCACGCGCGCACCGGATTTCGGAATAAACGGCTCAGGCACTTTGAAGATGTCACCATACAGTGCGTTAAAACGCTGGGCGATGTCACGGCTCAGTTCCAGGTGCTGTTTCTGATCTTCCCCTACCGGTACCAGATTGGTCTGGTACAGCAGAATATCGGCTGCCATCAGTACCGGGTAGTCGAACAGACCGGCATTGATGTTTTCAGCGTAACGGGAAGATTTATCTTTGAACTGGGTCATGCGGCTCAGTTCACCAAAATAGGTGTAGCAGTTCAGCGCCCAGCCTAACTGTGCATGTTCCGGCACGTGGGACTGAACGAAAATGGTGCTTTTCTCAGGATCGATACCACACGCCAGATACAGCGCCAGCGTATTCAGCGTAGCATTACGCAGCTTCTGCGCGTCCTGGCGGACGGTGATAGCATGCTGGTCCACGATACAGTAGATGCAGTGGTAATCATCCTGCATGTTTACCCATTGACGCAGCGCACCCATATAGTTGCCAATGGTCAATTCACCTGAGGGCTGTGCGCCACTAAAAACGATGGGCTTAGTCATTTTTCAATTCCTGATTTTCGCTATGCGGAAGCCCGAGTGCGGGCAGAAGGTCATTAATGCTGTCATATATTACATCCGGCTGGCTGAGGTCGATCCCTTCACCGTAGTTATACCCATACGTAAGACCAACCGAAGGACAGCCAGCGGCTTTTGCCGCCTGAATATCATTGCGCGAATCACCCACAAAGAGCAATTTTTCAGGCGCAATCCCCATACGTGAGGCCACTAACAGCAGCGGATCGGGATGCGGTTTTTTATTTTTCACGTCGTCACCGCCGATGACCACACTAAAATACTTGGCGATATCCAGTGCGTTAAGCAGCGGTGCCACAAACGGTGTCGGCTTGTTGGTCACCAGACCTAACGGCAGGCCTTTCGCATACAGCGCGCCCAGCGTATCGGCAACGTGGGGAAATAAGAACGTCCCTTCTTCGGCAACATCACCGTAATAGCGGTCAAACAGCTTACGTAAAATACGCACCTGCTCAACGGCAGGAATGTCGTCATCGATAGGCGGTTTGCCCGTCGTTTTACGCAGCGTAGCGCGCTCAAGGCGAGCCCAGGTGAGTGCACGCTCCATCAATACATCTGCGCCATTACCAATCCAGGTAATCACACGTTCTTCGCCTGCAGTGGGTAATTCCAGCGCGTACAGCGCCATATCCACTGCGGCGGCTAATCCCGGCGCGCTATCAACCAGCGTACCGTCGAGGTCAAAAGCTACGCCCCGAATATCCTGAAATTTATCCATGACTTACCTTCGCCAGTTCATGGCGCATTTCATCAATGACTTTTTTGTAGTCAGGTTGGTCGAAAATCGCGGAACCTGCGACAAACATATCCGCACCCGCTGCGGCGATTTCGCCGATATTGTTCACCTTCACGCCGCCATCAACTTCCAGGCGAATGTCATAGCCAGACTCATCAATACGACGGCGGACTTCACGCAGTTTTTCCAGCGTTTGCGGAATGAAAGATTGCCCGCCAAAACCGGGGTTAACGGACATCAGCAGGATCACATCCAGCTTATCCATAACGTAGTCCAGGTAGCTCAGCGGCGTGGCCGGGTTGAACACCAGGCCCGCTTTACAGCCATTCTCTTTGATCAGCTGTAAGGTGCGATCGACGTGTTCGGAGGCTTCCGGGTGAAAAGTAATGATGCTGGCGCCAGCGGCAGCGAAGTCCGGGATAATACGGTCAACCGGCTTCACCATCAGATGCACATCAATAGGGGCGGTAATCCCATATTTGCGTAGCGATTTCAGTACCATCGGCCCGATAGTCAGGTTAGGTACATAATGGTTGTCCATGACGTCGAAGTGCACGACATCGGCACCGGCGGCCAGAACGCTCGCGGTGTCCTCACCCAGGCGGGCAAAATCAGCCGACAGAATTGAGGGGGCAATCAAATACTGTTTCATCCGCTTCTCCTTGAGAATTATTTTTTCGCAGGCGTTACGACTCCTGGTTTGTACAGAGCCAGCAGTTCATTCACCTTTTTACGTGTGCCGCCGTTGCTGCTTATACTGCGCCGCACTTTTACCTGAAAATGCTTCGCCGCTCGGTACCACTCGCGCGTATCGGGCGTGTCATGGTTCGAAATTAACACCGGGATCTGCTTACTGACCAGCTTTTCTGCCATTTCGGCCAGATGCGCCTGCTCTTTCGGGCTAAAGCTATTGGTGTGATACGCGGTGAAATTCGCCGTCGCCGACAGCGGCGCATAAGGCGGGTCGCAATAAACCACAGAGTTGATATCAGCACGCTCCATGCACTCTTCATAGGAGAGGCAATGAAACTCTGCATTCTGCGCTTTTTCGGCAAAATGATACAACTCTGCTTCCGGGAAGTAGGGTTTTTTATAACGGCCAAACGGCACGTTAAATTCGCCACGCAGGTTGTACCGACACAGGCCGTTGTAACCAAAACGGTTGAGGTATAAGAACAGTACCGCACGTCGGAATGGATCCTGGCTGGCGTTAAATTCTGTCCGAAACTGATAGTACACCTCAGACTGATTGGTCTCAGGGACAAACAGCTCGCGCGAAGCCTGCACATACTCATCGGTACGCGACTTCACGATGTTATAGAGACTGATGAGGTCGCTGTTGATATCGGCAAGAATATAACGAGAAAAGTCGGTGTTGAGGAACACCGACCCTGCACCCACGAAGGGTTCGACAAGACATTCGCCCTGAGGCAAATGCCGTTTGATATCATCAAGCAGGGGGTATTTTCCCCCTGCCCACTTCAGAAAAGCGCGATTTTTTTTCATGCTGACTAACTAATTACACCTTCTCCGGCTGTGGAGAAAGCTCCGACAGCATCCTGCGCTTTAGTCTTTGTCCCGCAATTGGGCGAAACATCAAACCATTGCAGAACATATCCTATCTTACTTCAGATCGGCCTGAACCTGATGCAGCGGTTTCGCCCACGGGTTTTTCGCCTGAATGTCGGCTGGCAACGTAGACACCGCACGTTTTGCATCGTCTTTAGATGCATATACACCCGTCACCAGAACATACCACGGTTGACCGTTACGCGTCGTCTGATACACCACGTAGTTCTTCAGGTTCTCTTTCTTCGCCCAACCGTTCAGGTTGTCGTAGTTAGAAGAACTGCTGAGCTGCAGAGTGTAATGACTGGACGGCGCTGATTTTAACGCCCCAACATTACCCGCCGTTTTTGCTCCGCCCGCTACAGGCGTTGCCGTAGTTGGCGCAGGAGTAGCAGTCTGCGCAGGTGTGGTGGTACTGACGGTTGCTTTAGGCTCAGCTGTCGCTTTTGGCGCAGTCGTTGCCGCAGGTGCTTTGGTCGTAGTAACCGGTGCAGTCACTGGCGCAGTCGGTTCAGTGCGCTTCGCCTGGGCAACAGGTTTTGGCTCTGTCGGCGTTGCTTTCACGGTCGTCTGCGGTTTGCTCTTCGGCTCAATAACGGCCTGTTTGCGTTCCGGACGCGCAGTCGCGTGACGCTCAGCAGGCTCCGTTGTTGCAGGACGCGCCGTAGTACCATTACGAACAGGTGCAACGGTAGCAGGTTCGGTTGGCAGCGTGGAGTTCACAACCACGTTGTTCACCTGTTCCTGACCTTGCGGTTGCGTCAGGGCATTATCCAGATCGCCCTGAACTTCAACACGCTGTTGACCTTCAGCGGCAACAGGTGCTTGCCCCTGAGTTGGCGTAGAAGAAATTGGCGGCAGAGAAACATCCTGCTGCGCATTGCCAGCCGGTTGCTCAGCAGTCGTTGCAGGCTGAGTGGTACTCGCCTGATCGGTCGCGCTATTGCCAGAAAGATCGATACTCTTCTCACCAGACGCCGTCTGATCGCTGGAAGAGGGAGATGAGGGGGCTTTCAACGCTGAACCGATGCCGACTATCAACAGCAGCAGCACCAGAACCCCCACACCCATCATCATATATTGACGAGAGGCAGGTTTGCTGGCGGCCTTCTTACGCTTACGCGGACGGCGTTCTACACGCTCTTCATCCACGGTATCGTCATCAGATTCATAGTCTTCTTCAATGTCTTGCTCTTCGTCACGTTCTTTACGCGCGCGCGCTGGACGACGATCGTCAGTATCCAGATCAACATCATCAAAATTGATTTGCGGCTCATTATCGCGTTCAGACGATTGACGAGAACGACCAGTACGACGATCGCTGGGATCGGGTTTCAGCTCGTCTTCTGGTTTGAATTCATCCATTTAACACCCCACTCAAAGGTTAATGCTTACGACGTTGCACATAACCTGAAGCTAAAAGACTTACGCCTTACAACGCAAGCCGGACCTTTCTTGTTGTTACGCCTGCTGGCAATCAGCAATAGCGTTAAGAACCACCTCGTGCGACACTCCGCCGCGCACTTCACTCTTCCCTATTGCCAACGGAAGCACTAAACGCATCTCCCCCGCCAACACTTTTTTATCTCGCAGCATGTGCGGTAAATAGGCCTGAGTGGACATCTCACGTGGTCCATCAACCGGTAAGCCTGCCCGCTTCAGCAGCGTAATGATGCGCTGCGTGTCCGCGGAGCAAAACTGACCAAGACGTTCTGACGTACGAGCAGCCATTACCATACCTGCGGCCACCGCTTCACCATGTAACCAATTGCCATAACCCATTTCAGCTTCGATTGCATGGCCAAACGTATGTCCCAGATTCAGTAAAGCACGTAAGCCCATTTCGCGCTCGTCTGCTGCGACAACTTCTGCCTTCAGCTCACAACAACGGCGGATACAGTACGCCATTGCCGGACCGTCCAGATGCAGTAATGCGTCCAGATTGTCTTCCAGCCAGCTGAAAAATTCACCGTCAAGGATGATGCCGTATTTGATCACTTCCGCCAGACCCGACGCCAGTTCACGCGCAGGAAGCGTTTTCAGACAGTCGAGGTCCACCACCACGGAAGCGGGTTGGTAAAAAGCACCAATCATGTTCTTGCCGAGGGGATGGTTTACGGCGGTTTTGCCGCCAACGGAGGAATCAACCTGCGACAACAGCGTTGTCGGAACTTGAATAAAACGTACGCCGCGCTGATAGCTGGCGGCTGCAAAACCGGTAAGATCGCCAATCACGCCGCCGCCAAGAGCAACCAGCGTGGTATCGCGACCGTGCGGTTTTTGCAGTAATGCTGTGAATACCGTATCCAGCACCGTCAGGCTTTTATACTGCTCGCCGTCGGGAAGGATGACGCTATCAACATTAACACCCGCCTGTTCAAGTACGCCGCGAATCTTATCGAGATAAAGGGGAGCCAAGGTTTCGTTGGTCACCAACATAACCTGATCGCCCGATTTCAGCGGTAAGAATGAAGCCGGCTCATTAAACAAACCAGCCGCGATGGTGATAGGGTAACTACGTTCCCCGAGAGTGACTGTAATCCTCTCCATGACGCGACATCCACCTTAGTTACTTGTACCCGCAGACGAGTGTATTAAGCCAGAATCAGTTGCTTTCCAACATATGAATAATCTGGTTTGCCACGACTTTAGCGCTCTGATCATCGGTGCGAATGGTCACGTCAGCAATCTCTTCATACAGAGGATTGCGTTCGTCAGCCAACGCTTCCAGAACTTCGCGAGGCGGTGATTCTACCTGCAGCAGTGGGCGTTTCTTGTCGCGTTGAGTTCGCGCAAGTTGTTTTTCAATTGTCGTTTCAAGATAGACCACGACGCCACGCGCGGAAAGACGGTTACGTGTTTCACGTGATTTAACAGAGCCACCGCCAGTTGCCAGCACAATACCCTGTTTTTCCGTCAACTCGTTGATGACTTTTTCTTCGCGATCGCGGAAGCCGTCTTCACCTTCTACATCGAAGACCCAGCCCACATCAGCTCCGGTTCGTTTCTCAATCTCTTGATCAGAATCGTAAAATTCCATATTGAGTTGTTGAGCTAACTGGCGCCCAATAGTGCTTTTTCCGGCACCCATAGGCCCAACCAGAAAGATATTGCGTTTCTCTGCCATTTTTTCGGTACTACTAAGACTATTCGTTAATGATAAACCCGCTTCGCAGACACTCAGCGCAGCAGGACATGAACTGAAACCTCATAAGATATTGCGAGAGTCAGACTGAAAATTATCTCAATACTCAAGCGGGTTTGGCAACTGAATAAATCACCAAACCTTTCGCATTTCTGGTCGTGGCAGGCGTATTGCCCTGCAAACATCAGGCCTGGCAACGAATCGCACGGCCAAATGACGCCAAATCAACCCATGACACACCACCAGAAAGGCAAAGCGTATTACCGGTGCACAAGTAAAGAAAACGACCGACGCTCAAATCGGTACTCCTTGTATGCTAAATACACCCGCACGTCAAATTTCTGAAACATGTCCAGTGCAAAAACAACGGCTTTTCATGCATAAATTAATCGATCGAGACCAGTCTGGGCGTGATAAAAACCACTAACTCGCGCCGCTCATCCTCTTTACCGTCATGGCGAAATAAATATCCAAGCCAGGGGATATCGCCTAACAACGGCACGCTGTCCGCCGCAGATTTATTTTTATGCGAAAAAATCCCACCCAGCGCGATTGTCTCTCCGCTTTTTACCTCGACCTGCGTTTCAATTTCCTGCTTATCGATAGCCAGTACTTCGCCATCCGCCTGCTGTAACACCTGCCCGGGGACATTCTGGCTGATATGCAACTTTAGTCTAATTCGCCCTTTTTGCAGCACGGTTGGCGTCACCTCCATTCCCAGTACGGCTTCTTTGAACTCAACGGACGTGGCTCCGCTTTCCCCGCTGGAGACCTGATAAGGGATCTCGCTGCCCTGCTTAATACTGGCAGGTTGCAGGTGAGAAGCCAGTAATCGTGGGCTGGCGATGATATCAAGCTGCTGTTTTTGCTCCAGTGCAGACAGCTCCAGTTCCAGTAGACGACCATTGATACGACCAATGTTAAACCCCACACGCGACGTCGCTGCGGGCACAGAGAGATCGCTGGTCATTGTAGTGACGCCGCCCACCGTCCCCGCTTGCGTGGCATCGGCGAGCGACCATTTCACGCCCAACTCGTGTAGGCTTTTTTCGTTAATCGTCACAATGTGTGCCGCCAGTTCGACCTGTTCAACCGGCAAGTCCATCTGTGCCACCCACGTTTCCAGCGCCATCAGCGCAGGTTTGTTATCACGAAGCAGCAGTCGGTTCGTGCGTTTATCTACCGTCATACTGCCTTTGGCGCTCAGCAGTTTCTCACCCGCTTTTGCCAGATCGGCGGCGTCAGCGTACTGCAAAACAATGCTGCGATGTTCCAGCGGGAGACTGGCCTGCCGCCGCGCCTGCTCGCTCTCCAGGCGTGCCACATTTTCATTCTGCCAGCCTACCGAATGCACATGCAGGATGCTCCCCTCCTGGCGCAACACCAGTCCGGCGCTTTTCACCACCGTCTGGAATGCCTGCTTCCACGGGACATCCGTCAGATGCAACGACATCACGCCGCTGACATCGGGCGAAATCACCAGATTTTTTCCTTCCTGCTCAGCCATCGCCTGTAATACCTGAACCACGGGAACATCATCCACCACCAGCGTCACGTTTGGCGCTTTTCCCACCAGCACGCTGGGGATGACGACCATCAGCACCACGGCTATCCATCGCTTCATGCCCTTCTCCTTGTCGTTGCCACTGCCAGCGTGACGGCTCACAGTCTTTACCCATCTCAATAGTTATGCTTTGTGCCGAGATATGAGAAACCGTCCATCCCCCCTTCAGCGCCTCATGCAGTTCGATCCGCCGCCATGTATTTTTACCATCCTGAACCAGGCCAATCAGGCGCGCTCCCCGGCTTACCGCACCTTGATAACGCCACGTCGACAGCTCAGTGGTATGGCAACGATCCTCCGGCGGCAGGAAAGGATCGCGCATCCCGGTCAGTATCAGCAGGCTAATCCCTACCAACAGTCCACGCTTAACCGTCATTCAGGCGCTCCAGCTGCAGTGTAAGCATCAGCTCGGCATTCTCCAGGTGAAGAGAAAAACCGTTGACCTGCATCCCCCGTTCCGCCAGCCGGACAAACAATGCTGGAACAGCATCCCAGGCGGGCTTCAGCGTCATCTCCCCGCCCTGTGCAGAAGGCTGCCAGTGAGTCAGGCGTGAAAGCGGAGTCTGAAAATCCAGAGCGGAAAAAGGCATCGTATTCTCGTCATTAGCCCAAAGTGTGGGGTCAGCCGGTGTAACCAGTTGGTACAGATTCCGCCATTGCGCCTGGTTCGCCGCATGTTGCTGCCGCAGTTCCTCCCGTTGTACGTTCCATTCTTGCCGTAGCGGATAAAGCAGGCACAACATGACCATCAGCGCCATGGTGACACTCCAGCCGCCCCAGCAGACGATTCGACAACGCGGCGACAAGGCCAGCCAACGATCACAGAGTACGTTCATGCATTACGCTCCGCGTCAGACGATAGTGAAATTGCCAACGTCCCAACGCATCCTTCTGAGTTTCGCCGGGGTCGCCTAAGCGAAAAAAGGACTGTTTGCGTAATTGCGTTTCCAGCGTATTGAGGGCGCTAAAGTTCTGCGCCATTCCGCTCAGTTCCAGCACTTCATGTTGCCAGGTCAGGGTTGTCAGCCACACCTGTTCGGGCAGTAAATTTGCCAGTCCTTCGAGCATCGGTTGCCAGCTTCGCGTCTGATCTCGCTGCGTTTTACGCAGCTGTCGCTGTTGCCATTGTTGCTGGCGCAGGAGTAAATGCGGTTTTTGGGCCACAAGCGTCTCACCCCGCATTTTCTCAGCAGCTATCTTCACCGTTTTTGCCCGGTTGTCTTCGATGACGACAGCGTAATAGCTCAGTGCACAGCCAACGATCAACAGCAGCGATCCGCTAAATAAAACAGCCCAAAACCGCAGGCAGGCGCGCCGCTGTGACTGACGCCAGGGGAGAAGGTTGATGGTCGCTATCATCAGTCTGTTCCCCCCATTGCCAGCCCAAGCGCAATAGTAAAGATATGACTTTCAGGCGGAATGGGCGGCTGACGAACAGACACCACGCTTAAGGGGTCAAAACGGCCTGGCCCGCACAACGCAATCTCTTCCGGGGAAAGCGATAATGTTGCAGCAAGATCGTCGATAGCGTGACTGTCGCCCACCGGTTTACGCCCCCATGCATAACGAGTCGCCCACAACCACTGCGCGTCATCGCGCCAGGCCAGACACTGCTGATGCGCCGATAAGTACGGTATAAAGCGCTGTAACGCGCTGGCATCCGGCGTAATGGCGGTTATCTGTACTTTCAGCGTTTGCATCAGCGTCAGGAGGGTCGACACCTCTTTGCTTTGCGCGGCGGTCACGTTAAAGGCCGGACTTAAGGTGTCTTCGCTATAATCGAATTGCAGCGCATCTGGGTCCATATCCAGCTCACGCGCCATCGACCCAGACAACCATGCCGTTTGTTCTGGCTCACGCAGCGTCATGACTGGGCGGGGGATCTTTTTTTGTAACGTCCTGTGGGCGGGAAAGGACAGATGAATGTGGTGTCTGCGAGGGAGTTCACGACTCCACGGCAATAACACCTTGCTGAGCTGTTCAGGTGCGCGAATGTGCCCGTCGACAATCGTCTGGTTCGCCAGCGGCAACCGCCACCAGCGCTGTAGAAACCAACCGGAGGCGTCGCGAACGACGGCCACAGCCAGCACGTCATGTTGCTGAATATGCAGACCAATTTGCCAGATATTGAAAGCCATTGCTGATGATCTCCTTATCACCCGTTGCTTTAACGGGTATATCAATGCGTCTGGCTTGCCTTTATACTACCGCGCGTTTGTTTATAAACTGCCCAAATGCCACTAAATGGGAAATCTCCAGTGAAGTTCGTAAAGTATTTATTAATCCTTGCAGTATGTTGCATCCTGCTGGGAGCAGGCTCGATTTATGGCCTCTATCGCTATATTGAGCCGCAATTACCTGACGTCGCGACGTTAAAAGATGTGCGTTTGCAGATCCCGATGCAGGTTTACAGCGCTGACGGCGAACTGATCGCGCAATATGGCGAGAAACGTCGTATTCCGGTCACGCTGGATCAGATGCCGCCGGAAATGGTCAAAGCCTTTATCGCCACCGAAGACAGCCGCTTTTATGAGCACCACGGCGTTGACCCGGTGGGGATCTTCCGTGCGGCCAGCGTTGCGCTGTTCTCCGGGCACGCGTCGCAAGGGGCGAGTACCATCACCCAACAGTTGGCGAGAAACTTCTTCCTCAGCCCGGAACGCACGCTGATGCGTAAGATCAAAGAGGTCTTCCTCGCGATCCGCATCGAGCAACTGCTGAGTAAAGATGAGATCCTCGAGCTTTATCTGAATAAGATCTACCTGGGGTATC
This sequence comes from Citrobacter sp. KH_055_1, assembly GCF_057838705.1. NCBI lineage: Bacteria > Pseudomonadati > Pseudomonadota > Gammaproteobacteria > Enterobacterales > Enterobacteriaceae > Citrobacter > Citrobacter sp. KH_055_1. Next base: position 332,694 of record NZ_CM174473.1, on the reverse strand, counting down.
GCGCCTATGGCGTTGGTGCCGCAGCACAAGTCTATTTCGGTAAGACGGTCGACCAGCTCAGCTTAAGCGAGATGGCAGTCATCGCCGGTCTGCCAAAAGCACCGTCAACCTTCAACCCGCTCTATTCAATGGACCGGGCTACCTCGCGACGTAACGTTGTGCTGTCGCGTATGTTGAGCGAAAACTACATCACGCAGGCCCAGTACGATCAGGCACGCAGCGAAGCTATTGACGCCAACTATCACGCGCCGGAAATTGCCTTCTCTGCGCCGTATCTGTCTGAAATGGTGCGCCAGGAAATGTATAGCCGTTATGGTGAAAAAGCCTATGAAGACGGGTATCGCATCACCACCACCATTACGCGTAAAGTCCAACAGGCGGCTCAGCAGGCGGTCCGTAATAACGTCATGGATTACGACATGCGCCACGGCTACCGTGGCCCGTCAAACGTGCTATGGAAAGTGGGCGAAAGCGCCTGGGACACCAAGAAAATCACCGACTCACTAAAAGCGCTGCCGACCTACGGACCGCTGCTGCCGGCGGTGGTCACCAACGCAAATCCACAGGAAGCGACCGCCACGCTGGCGGACGGCACATCGGTGGCGCTGCGTATGGAAGGCATGCGCTGGGCGCGTCCTTACCGCTCCGATACCCAACAGGGCCCGACGCCGCGAAAAGTGACCGATGTTGTCCAGACGGGTCAGCAAATCTGGGTCCGCCAGGTCGGTGACGCCTGGTGGCTGGCACAGGTTCCTGACGTCAACTCCGCGCTGGTCTCCATCAATCCGCAAAACGGCGCGGTAATGGCGCTGGTTGGTGGCTTTGATTTCAACCAGAGCAAGTTTAACCGTGCTACCCAGGCGTTACGTCAGGTCGGTTCAAATATCAAACCGTTTCTCTACACCGCGGCAATGGATAAAGGCCTGACGCTGGCCAGTATGCTGAATGACGTCCCGATTTCCCGCTGGGATGCGGGTGCAGGTTCTGACTGGCAGCCGAAAAACTCACCGCCGCAATATGCCGGCCCTATCCGCTTACGTCAGGGGCTGGGTCAGTCGAAGAACGTGGTGATGGTCCGCGCCATGCGCGCGATGGGCGTAGATTACGCAGCAGAGTATCTGCAACGTTTTGGCTTCCCGGCGCAAAATATTGTTCATACCGAGTCGCTGGCGCTGGGTTCCGCCTCGTTCACCCCGCTGCAGGTTGCCCGCGGCTACGCGGTGATGGCCAACGGTGGTTTCCTGGTTGATCCGTACTTCATCAGTAAGATTGAAACCGATCAGGGCGGTGTTATCTTCGAAGCGAAGCCCAAAATTGCCTGTCCGGAGTGTGATATTCCGGTGATTTATGGCGACACCCAGAAATCTAACGTGCTGGAAAACAGTAACGTTGAAGACGTTGCCATTTCTCAGGAACAGCAGAATGCCGCGGTGCCAATGCCGCAACTTGAGCAGGCGAATCAGGCGCTGGTCGCGCAAAGCGGGACCCAAGAATACGCCCCGCATGTGATCAACACGCCGCTGGCGTTCCTGATTAAAAGCGCGCTGAACACCAATATCTTTGGTGAGCCAGGCTGGATGGGGACCGGCTGGCGTGCAGGTCGTGATTTACAGCGTCGAGATATCGGCGGTAAAACCGGGACCACCAACAGCTCGAAAGATGCCTGGTTCTCCGGCTACGGCCCAGGGGTCGTGACCTCGGTATGGATTGGTTTTGATGACCATCGCCGTAACCTTGGACACTCTACGGCCTCGGGTGCGATCAAAGATCAGATCTCCGGCTATGAAGGGGGGGCGAAGAGTGCCCAGCCAGCGTGGGATGCCTATATGAAGAGTGTGTTAGAGGGCGTACCAGAGCAGCCGCTGACGCCACCGCCAGGTATCGTAACGGTCAATATCGATCGCAGCACCGGTCAACTGGCGAGCGGCGGCAACAGTCGCGAAGAGTATTTTATTGAAGGGACTCAGCCCACACAGCAGGCGGTACATGAAGTGGGGACCACCATTATTGATAATGGTGAGGCTCACGAACTGTTCTGATCTATTGCCGGATGGCGCTTCGCTTATCCGGCCTACTTAACGCAACATTGTAGGCCGGATAAGACGCCTCTGGCGTCACCTTCCGGCGCTATACGCTACAGTCGTCCCTGCCCTTTCAGCCATTCACGCACCAGAAACAGCGCGCTCACATTACGCGCTTCGTGAAAGTCCGGGTCTTCTAACAAATCCATCAAATGTGCCAGCGGCCAGCGCACCTGCGGCAACGGCTCGGGTTCATCACCTTCCAGCGATTCAGGATACAGGTCCTCGGCCACGACGATGTTCATCTTGCTGGAGAAATAGGACGGTGCCATGCTGAGTTTTTTCAAAAACGTCAGGTCATTTGCCCCAAACCCGACCTCTTCTTTCAGCTCCCGATTCGCCGCTTCAAACACGCTTTCACCGGGATCGATTAACCCTTTGGAAAAACCAAGCTCATAAGATTCGGTCCCGACCGCGTATTCGCGGATGAGAATCAGATGGTCATCAACAATCGGCACAATCATTACCGCTTCGCGCGTGGACGGACGCATACGTTCGTAGACGCGGCGTACGCCGTTGCTGAACTCAAGGTCAACACTTTCGACTTTAAACAGCCGGGATTGTGCGACGGTTTCCACTTTCAGAATCGTGGGTTTTTGTAATGATTTGCTCATCGTGAGAGTCTTTGCCGTGAAATCTGGGGTCATTGTGCGATATACCGCACGGTTTCGGCAATGTGAATTGCCGTTTATTTACATTTATGTAACGTACTAAAAGTTAATTCCCATTTCAAATTAAAAGTCAATAGGTTGAAATAACTCCAGGAATTTGCTGATATGCCGTTTTTGGTGATTTTGCTATGATTCGCATTTACTGGGCTGTACTTTAAAGATGCTCAAGTTCAACTCCACGCTTGCCGATAGCCAACGACAGAATCACGATTATTTTCCAGGGTGCGACTGACCACGCCTGACAGACTAAGTAAGATGGGGAAAGCATGAGCACCATTCTGATTTTTTTAGCTGCTTTGCTGGCCTGCTCGTTACTTGCAGGGTGGCGACTCAGATCAAAATCCAGGCGGCAAAAACTGCCCTGGAGTAACGTTTTCTCAGACGCCAATAAGCGTAAACTGACGCCCGAAGAGCGCAGCGCAGTCGAAAACTACCTGGAAAACCTGAGTCAAAATCAGCAGATACCTGGCCCAACAGGCGCCAGCGCCGCCCCTGTATCGCTCACACTGAATGCCCAAAGTAATAGCGTCATCGTGCTGACCCATTCGATTACGCGCTACGGTATCACCACGGACGATCCCAATAAGTGGCGTTATTATCTGGATTCCGTCGAAGTGCATTTGCCTCCCTTCTGGGAACAATACATCAATGACGAAAATAGCGTTGAGCTGATCCACACAAATACGCTACCGCTGGTGATATCGTTAAACGGTCATACGCTGCAAGAGTACATGCAGGAAGCGCGTGGCTATGCGCTACAGCATACTGCATCGACGCAGGCCTCTATTCGTGGTGAAGAAAGCGAGCAAATTGAGCTGCTAAATATTCGCCAGGAAACCCATGAAGAGTATGCGCTGAGCCGCCCGGCAGGGCTCCGCGAGGCGTTGCTGATTGCCGCATCTTTCCTGTTGTTCTTCTTTTGCTTAATCGTGCCGGATGGCTTTGTACCGTGGCTGGCCGGTGGTGCCGTATTGCTGCTGGCTGCGGGCCTGTGGGGACTGTTCGCCCCGCCGTCTAAAACTGCCCTGCGGGAGATCCATTGCCTGCGCGGAACCCCGCGTCGTTGGGGGCTGTTTGGCGAAAACGACCAGGAACATATTAATAATATCTCACTGGGTATTATCGATCTGATTTATCCGCCTCACTGGCAGCCCTACATTGCGCAAGATCTCGGGCAACAAACGGATATCGATATTTATCTCGATCGCCACGTTGTCCGCCAGGGGCGTTTTTTATCCTTGCATGACGAAGTGAAAAACTTCCCCTTGCAGCACTGGCTACGCAGCGCTGTTATCGCAGGAGGATCGTTGCTGGTCCTGCTGATGCTGCTGTTCTGGATCCCGCTGGATATGCCGATAAAATTCACGCTGTCCTGGATGAAAGGCGCGCAAACTATCGAGGCCACCAGCGTTAAGCAGCTCGAAAACGCCGGGGTTCGCGTCGGCGATACCCTGCATCTGAGCGGTACGGGAATGTGCAATATTCACACATCCGGAAGCTGGAACGCACAGCCCACCACGCCTTTTCTACCTTTCGATTGCTCACAGATTATCTGGAATGATGCACGCGCGCTGCCGCTGCCCGAGTCCGATTTGGTGAATAAAGCGACGGCACTCACGCAGGCCGTCAGCCGCCAACTACACCCCAAACCCGATGATGATTCCCGTGTCAGCGCATCGTTACGATCGGCCATTCAGAAATCCGGTATGGTATTACTGGATGACTTTGGTGAGATTGTCCTGAAGACTGCCGACCTGTGCGCCGCCGAAGATGAATGTGTGCGCCTGAAAAATGCGCTGGTCAATCTGGGTAACAGTAAAGACTGGACCGCGCTGGTGAAGCGGGCCAACGCAGGTAAGCTGGATGGTGTAAACGTGTTGCTGCGCCCGGTCAGCGCCGAGTCGCTGGATAACCTGGTCAATACCTCCACTGCGCCGTTTATTGCACGTGAGACCGCCCGCGCCGCTCAGGCACTGAACAGCCCTGCGCCTGGCGGCTTCCTGATTATCAGTGACGAAGGCAGCGATCTGGTCGATCAGCCCTGGCCTGCCACATCGTTGTATGACTATCCGCCTCAGGAGCAGTGGAACGCCTTCCAGCGTCTGGCGCAGATGCTCATGCAGACACCATTCCGCGCGGAAGGGATCGTCACCAATGTCACGACCGATGCCAATGGAACCCAGCACATCGGGCTGCACCGTATCCCGGATCGTTCAGGCCTGTGGCGTTACCTCGGCACCACCTTGCTGATGTTTTCCATGCTGGGTTGTGCGCTCTATAACGGCATTCAGGCGTTCAGACGCTACCAGCGCCACCGCTCACGCATCGCAGAAATTCAGGGATACTACGAAAGTTGCCTGAATCCCACGCTGATTGACGATCCGGAAAGCCTCATTCGATAACACGCCCGCGCGACAGGATATGCTACCCTGTCGCGCATCTGTTTTCCTTTGGGAGTTCCTATGCATATTGATATCGCCTGGCAGGACGTCGACACCGTGCTGCTGGATATGGACGGCACACTGCTCGATCTGGCGTTCGATAACTATTTCTGGCAAAAACTGGTGCCGGAAACGTATGGCGCGCAGCAGGGGATCTCTCCCGAGGAAGCCCAGAACTATATTCGCCAGCAATATCACGCCGTGCAACATACGCTAAACTGGTACTGCCTGGATTACTGGAGCGAACGCCTGGGTCTGGATATTTGTGCCATGACGACAGCCCAAGGGCCACGCGCCGTGCTGCGCGAAGATACTGTCCCCTTTCTTGATGCCTTAAAGGCCTGCGGCAAGCGCCGTATTTTGCTGACCAACGCGCATCCACATAACCTGGCGGTGAAGCTGGAGCATACCGGTCTGGCCTCACACCTTGATTTATTACTTTCCACCCATACATTTGGTTATCCCAAAGAGGATCAGCGGTTATGGCACGCTGTAGCTGAAGAAACGGGAATGCGTGCTGAGAAAACGCTGTTTATTGACGACAGCGAAGCCATTCTCGACGCCGCTGCTCAATTCGGCATTCGTTACTGCCTCGGCGTGACCAATCCCGATTCAGGTATTGCGGAAAAACAGTATGCACGCCATCCGTCACTGAATGACTACCGCCGACTGATCCCCTCACTGATGTGAAGGAGATGCCATGAAAGAGAAGCCCCCTGTTGACGTCAGGCTGGATAAATGGCTGTGGGCTGCGCGTTTTTATAAAACGCGTGCGATAGCTCGCGAAATGGTTGAAGGCGGTAAGGTGCATTACAACGGGCAGCGCAGTAAGCCGAGCAAGATTGTCGAGCTGAATGCCACCCTCACCTTGCGCCAGGGAAATGACGAGCGGACGGTGATTATTAAGGCCATTACCGAACAGCGTCGCCCGGCAACGGAAGCCGTTACGCTGTACGAAGAAACCGCGCAAAGCGTGGAAAAGCGCGAAAAAATAGCGCTGGCGCGTAAACTTAACGCGTTGACCATGCCGCACCCGGACAGGCGACCGGACAAAAAAGAGCGCCGCGACCTGTTACGATTTAAACACGGCGACAGTGAATGACTGTCACCCGCAAGAGAGATGATTATGCCGCAACATGACCAATTACATCGTTATCTGTTTGAAAACTTTGCCGTGCGCGGCGAGCTGGTAACTGTTTCACAAACCCTGCAACAGATCCTCGAAAACCATACTTACCCACAGCCGGTTAAAACCGTGCTGGCCGAGCTGCTGGTCGCCACCAGCCTGCTGACCGCTACGCTAAAGTTTGCCGGTGATATCACCGTACAGCTCCAGGGCGATGGCCCGCTGAGCCTGGCGGTGATTAACGGTAACAACAAGCAGCAGATGCGCGGTGTCGCGCGCATTCAGGGCGATATCCCTGAAGATGCAGATCTGAAAACGCTGGTCGGTAACGGCTATCTGGTGATCACCATTACACCGGAAGAAGGTGAACGCTATCAGGGCGTGGTGGGTCTGGAAGGTGACACGCTGGCCGCCTGTCTGGAAGATTACTTCCTGCGTTCAGAACAACTGCCAACGCGTCTGTTTATCCGCACTGGCGACGTCGATGGCAAGCCAGCAGCAGGCGGTATGCTGTTGCAGGTGATGCCAGCACAAGACGCGCAGGCCGATGATTTTACCCACCTCGCCATGCTGACGGAAACCATTAAAGCCGAAGAGCTGCTGACGCTGCCAGCAAATGATGTGCTGTGGCGTTTGTACCACGAAGAAGAGGTGACCCTGTACGATCCACAGGACGTGGTGTTCAAATGCACCTGTTCACGTGAGCGTTGTGCAGATGCGCTAAGAACCCTGCCGGACGAAGAAGTGGACAGCATTCTGGCTGAAGAAGGCGAGATCGATATGAATTGCGATTACTGCGCGAGCCATTATCTGTTTAACGCGATGGATATTGCTGAGATCCGCAACAACGCATCCCCTGCTGACCCACAAGTACATTAAGTTCATAGCCCGGCAGACAGTCCATTCTGCCGGGCTACTTATTCCAGCGTTTACTCAGCGTAGTAGTTAATCTCTAACCGTTCCCCATCGAGAGTGATATCCCGCCAGATTCTGGGGGCTGTAGTCAGCCTATGATTTTCCACCGCCTGCAAAAGCGTCGCTTTCGTGAATCCTTCAGGTAACTGGGCTGCGCCGAGCAAAGACCATTGCTTTTCCTTCATGCCAAAGATCAGACTTTCTCCCTCGCCAAAAGCATAAAGCACCTGCTCCGGCTGACCATCTGCGTTAAGATCCTGATTCACTAACACGCATGCATCCTGCTCAACACAGGAGTTAATGCGGTAGCTTTGCTGTTTTACAAACCGCCAGAATGCGTCATCGGGTTTTTTGCTACCCGGCGCAATCATCACCATCGGTGCCAGTTGCGTTGTGGTCAGTTCCCGCATGGGATCGAGGTTCCCGCGTAGAATGGCGTTTAAATCACGTCTGCGCTTACTGTCCTTAGTGAAAGCGTCATCTTTTTGTAACGCCTCCAACGCAGCACGCCCCGGTTTTCCGCTATTACGCAACATGTACAGGCTGACCTGATCCGGTGAAATTTGGCCACTATGATAACGGGCCATATGGCTGTTGACGCTAATACGCCAGACGTCAATGACCGGCGATGTCAGCAGAATCAACAGTCCCAGAGACAGTAACGAAACACCGAGGATGACTTTGCTCTGAATTTCCAGTGGATTGTGTCCACGGCGCATAATGCTCGCCATGTAGCCGAATGACCAAACCAGCAGCACTGCGATGATCAGCGCACCATGCAGACGCTCAGGCGTCCAGCCATACTGATTGACGCGGACCCAGAGCGCCCAGCTGGCTATCAACATATAAACCGGGGCGACGAGAAGTGAGGTGTTAATCAGATAACGTAATGCCCCTGGATAGGGTAAGTCGCGTTTATGCGGCTCGCGCACAACGACCATCAATAGCAGGAGCAGCAACGTCAGCGTCGACATCAGCCCCGCCGCAGACACCCGTTGCGAAATCACCTCCAGACCGGTAAAGGGTAATGTCAGCATAAACATCAGCGCTAACAACGCGACCAGAGGCAGCAGACCCGTGGCGATCAACGTCAGAAGCTTTTGTACCGCCGTCACCAGGCGTGACTGCGTACGTGCCAGAATCACCGCCAGCGCGGTAATAAGGCCAAACGTTACATAACCAAACCAGTCGGTCTCAAAGAATAGCGTGTTAAAAAAGGGAATACCGACCAGCTTAAACATCTCGCTCCACAGCAGGAGGACCATCCAGAACAGGCTGTTGGCGACAAAGACGATCAGCAATGTCAGAACATTCAGCCATATCTGGCTGTAAAACTGCGGATAGCGCGCCTGGTCGGTACGCGCATAGAGTTGGTACTGGATCCAGGGTAACGCCAGCATAGCCATGAGAAAGAGGCGCCAACCGTAGACAAAGAAAATCTCATTCTCATTCCACCGGTTCCCTCCTGCAACGTGCCCCTTCAACCAGATGCTCATCGCCAGTACGACGCAGAAGATCACCGCCATCCAGCACCACAGCGCGCGCTGTTTAAACGAGACCACAGAAAGCAGAATCGCCGACGTCAGCGCTATCGTTACAGGCATTCCATAGAACAGCCAGCTACTGTTATGGGGGATGAGGTAAGTCATCAGCAGGTAACACACTACGCCTTGCAGAAGACCAATAAACATCATGCCCCAGCGGGTCGTACGTGAAAGCTCAACACTGTCCATGTCGTAATCCAGAATGAAGGGAAAAGATCATTATCGCATCAACATCACAATTATTGGCACTTACCGGTGTCTTTCAGCCCCTCACAACGCGACGTGAATCGATATTTCATATGTTTGAGTTACGTTATTTTCCTACATGAATGCGATTACACTCACAAGATTCCCGCCAAATATACTCTCCATTAACGTTTTAAGAACATTTTCCACAACAAAAAAGGGTTTCCTGCCATAATATCCGCCTATTTGCGACAGGAGTCGCAGCGTATTCAGTTATCTGTGATTTTGCCGGATGCGTAAATCTATGAGCCTTGTCGCGGTTAACAATCCCTAAAAAACCTTACTATTCCAGGTAATACATATTGGCTAAGGAGCAGTGAAATGCGTGTGAACAACAGTTTAACCCCGCAAGATCTCGAGGCTTATGGTATCAATGACGTTCAGGATATCGTTTACAATCCCAGCTACGACCTGCTGTACCAGGAAGAGCTTGATCCAAATCTGGAAGGCTACGAGCGCGGAGTGTTAACTAATCTGGGCGCCGTTGCTGTTGATACCGGTATCTTTACCGGGCGTTCACCAAAGGATAAGTACATTGTCCGTGACGACACCACGCGAGATACGCTCTGGTGGTCCGACAAGGGTAAAGGTAAGAACGACAACAAACCGCTTTCCCAGGAAACCTGGCAGCACCTGAAAGGATTAGTCACCCAGCAACTCTCAGGCAAACGCCTGTTTATCGTTGATGCATTCTGCGGCGCGAACGCCGATACCCGCCTTTCAGTGCGCTTTATTACCGAAGTCGCCTGGCAGGCACATTTCGTTAAAAACATGTTTATCCGCCCAAGCGATGAAGAACTGCTTGATTTTAAACCTGATTTTATCGTGATGAACGGTGCGAAATGCACCAACCCGCAGTGGAAAGAACAGGGGCTCAACTCTGAGAACTTCGTGGCTTTCAACCTGACTGAACGTATTCAGTTAATTGGCGGGACCTGGTACGGCGGAGAGATGAAAAAAGGCATGTTCTCCGTGATGAATTACCTGCTGCCGCTGAAAGGCATTGCCTCCATGCACTGCTCGGCAAACGTCGGTGAAAAAGGTGATGTGGCGGTGTTCTTTGGCCTGTCCGGTACCGGTAAAACCACGCTGTCTACCGACCCGAAACGTCGCCTGATTGGCGATGATGAGCACGGCTGGGACGACGACGGTGTGTTCAACTTCGAAGGCGGCTGCTACGCGAAGACCATCAAGCTGTCTAAAGATGCAGAGCCAGAAATCTACAATGCGATTCGCCGCGATGCGCTGCTGGAAAACGTCACCGTACGTGAAGATGGCTCTATCGACTTCGATGACGGTTCTAAAACCGAGAATACCCGCGTTTCCTACCCGATTTATCACATCGATAATATCGTTAAGCCAGTGTCAAAAGCGGGCCATGCCACCAAGGTTATCTTCCTGACCGCCGATGCGTTTGGCGTTCTGCCACCGGTATCCCGTCTGACCGCAGATCAAACCCAGTACCACTTCCTGTCTGGCTTCACCGCCAAACTGGCTGGAACCGAGCGCGGCGTGACTGAACCGACCCCAACATTCTCTGCCTGTTTCGGTGCGGCCTTCCTGTCACTGCACCCGACGCAGTACGCAGAAGTGCTGGTGAAACGCATGCAGGCTGCTGGCGCACAGGCCTATCTGGTTAACACCGGCTGGAACGGTACCGGCAAACGTATCTCGATTAAAGATACCCGCGCCATTATTGATGCCATCCTGAACGGTTCTCTGGATGACGCAGAAACGTTCCGTCTGCCGATGTTTGACCTGGCGATCCCAACCGAACTGCCGGGCGTAGACACACGTATTCTCGATCCGCGTAATACCTACGCGTCACCAGAACAGTGGCAGGAAAAAGCCAATGCGCTGGCGAAACTGTTTATCGAAAACTTCGAGAAGTATACCGATACCCCAGCGGGTGCCGCGTTAGTCAGCGCCGGTCCGAAGCTGTAATTTTTGATTCGTTATATAGCCCCTTATCTGAGAGGATAAGGGGCTTTTTATTGTATTTACTCTTTTAACATGTACTCTGTACACCTATAATTTGTACTATTAGCCCCATGCGCAGGAAGCGCCATGTTCACATTTATTGAGCTACAGGGATTTAGTAAACGCCGTCCGTTACTTTTACCTGACGATGAGTTTCGTGCCTTTCAAGAGGCGCTTATTGAAAACCCTGAGGCAGGGGATACTATCGCTGGTACGGGGGGATTCAGAAAAATTCGCTGGAGTCGCTCTGGTATGGGTAAGCGCAGCGGTATTCGGGTTATCTATTACAACGTGACGCGTAAAGGTCGAATCTATCTGGCTTTGCTCTATCCTAAGAATGAACAGGATGATTTAACCGAAGAGCAAAAAAGAGTTTTAATGCACTTATCCGATATGCTGATTTAATTATGAGAATTTTAATCATCAGGACACCGCGATCCGGTGTGGTGAGGCCAAAATGAAAGACGAATTATTTGCCGATTTGCTGGCCAGTGCAGAAGAAATGGTACGTATAGAGAAAGGTGAAGAAACACCTAAACCTGAACATGTGCATACTTTTAGCGAAATTGATGTTAAAGCCATCCGCGAAGCAACAGGGTTACGCCAACAGGATTTTGCCATAGCGGTTGGTGTGAGTTATGACCTGGTTAAAAGCTGGGAAACGAAACGACGCCAACCCACTGGAGCACCAAGAAAACTGCTTTTATTAATTCAAAAAAACCCATTTATAATTAATCAATTAAAAGCAATTTAAGCCAGAGGTTTTACTGTTTACCCCATAAACAGAGGGAGGCTTTCGCCTCCCTTTTTTACGCGTCTTTGGTTGTTCCCGGCACACGGGAGACAGGAACAGGAAGCCAGGCGCGAATCGACAGCCCACCGCGTTCGCTGGTGCCGATTTCCAGCATGCCGTTATGGTTATCGATGATGCGCTGCACGATCGCCAGGCCCAGACCGGTACCGCTGGTACTGCGGGCACTGTCGCCGCGTACAAACGGCTGGAACAGATGCTTACGCTGCTCCGGCTTGATGCCCGGACCATCATCCTCGACCTGGAACCAGGCGCGATGTGGCTCTGTGCCACTGCTAACCTTAATCCAGCCATTACCATAGCGGGCAGCATTGACCACCATATTGGCAACCGCGCGTTTGATCGACAGCGGATGCATCTTCACCTGAATGAGGCCAGGCTGCAGCGCGGTATCAATCTCACGTTCATAACCGCTTTCTGCCGCAACGACTTCTCCTAACACCGCGTTCAGATCCGCCATCTCCATCGGCATCTCCTGCCCGGTGCGCAGATAGTCGATAAACTGTTCGATAATGGCGTTACACTCTTCGATGTCCTTATTAATGGACTCCGCAAGGTAGCCGTCTTCTTCCCCCATCATCTCGGTCGCCAGGCGGATACGCGTCAGCGGCGTACGTAAATCATGGCTCACCCCGGCCATCAGCAGCGTTCGGTCATCGGCCAGCTGCTTCACGCCCGCCGCCATATGGTTGAAGGCTCGGGTCACCGAGCGCACCTCAGAGGCACCATATTCGCGCAGTGGCGGCGGAATAATGCCTTTACCCACCTGCAACGCCGCATGTTCCAGATCCACCAACGGCCGGTTCTGGATACGAATAAACAGCCACGCACCACCGATTGCCAGCAGCATGATCGCCAGCGTATAGCGGAACAGCGGCGAGAAATCGCCCTGATGAATTTCAGTGAGAGGAACGCGAACCCAGATATTCGGAGACAGCCAGGTTTTCAGCCACACGACCGGCGAGCTTTTGTTGACCTCAACGCGAACTTCCGTTGGGCCGCCCAGCTGCTGCGCCATCTGATGACTTAAGAATTCATAGTGCTGCGCCCAACGCAACCCCGCCTCTTCAGCGGCTTCGTTGGAATAGAGGGAAATCCCCAGCTCACGGTAAATTTCCCGGCGGAATGCGGGAGGCACGACCAGTTGCGTGCCGTCCTCCAGCTGCAGTTTATCGGTCATCAGCATACGGACTTCGTAAGCCAGGACCTTATTAAACTGCTGGAGGCTCGGCAGGATCGCGAAGTTCAGCACCACCAGATAAGTCGTCACCAGGCTGGCGAACAGCAAGGTGACGATGAGCAATAACGTGCGAGCAAACGAACTTCGTGGCGAGAAGCGCATTCGCCTCATGCTTTAGAACCGTCCGGGACAAAGACGTAGCCCAGACCCCATACGGTCTGAATATAACGTGGATGTGCCGGATCTTCTTCCACCATACGACGCAGACGGGAAATCTGCACGTCAATAGAACGTTCCATCGCGGAGTACTCGCGACCACGGGCCAGGTTCATCAGCTTATCGCGGGACAACGGCTCACGCGGGTGACTGACCAACGCTTTCAGCACGGCAAATTCACCGCTGGTCAGCGGCATAGGTTCATCTTCACGGAACATCTCACGGGTGCCGAGGTTCAGTTTGAACTTACCAAAAGCGATAACCGCTTCTTCCTGAGACGGCGCGCCCGGCAGTTCATTTGCCTGACGACGCAGTACGGCACGAATACGCGCCAACAGTTCACGCGGGTTAAACGGTTTCGGGATATAGTCGTCAGCGCCGATTTCCAGCCCAACGATACGGTCAACCTCTTCCCCCTTCGCCGTCACCATAATGATCGGCATTGGGTTGCTCTGGCTACGCAGGCGGCGGCAAATCGACAGACCATCTTCACCTGGCAGCATCAAATCCAGTACCATAAGGTGGAAGGATTCACGGGTCAGCAGACGATCCATCTGCTCAGCGTTTGCGACGCTTCGAACCTGGAAGCCCTGCTCGGTCAGATAACGTTCCAGTAGCGCGCGCAGGCGCATGTCGTCATCGACCACCAGAATCTTATAGTTCTCTTGCATTGTTATTACTCCCAAAGGTTCGCAACAATTGTAAGTGTGTATTCTTAAGAAAGCTCACCTGAGTAACCAGCAAATTCTGGTATGAATTCCAGGCTAAATTGTTACAAAGCATATTAAACAGCAGCTTAAGTATACAATGTTTCTCGTAATACATTATTTATTCTGTTGATATGCTCACGTAATACCAATTGTGCGCATCATCACAGAATCAAGGTAAAACAATAAGATGAAAACGCCCCTGATAACCCGTGAAGGGTATGAAAAACTCAAACAAGAGCTGAATTACCTCTGGCGTGAAGAGCGCCCGGAAGTCACCAAGAAAGTGACCTGGGCCGCCAGTCTGGGTGACCGCAGCGAAAACGCTGACTACCAGTATAATAAAAAGCGCCTGCGCGAGATCGACAGACGCGTCCGTTATTTGACCAAGTGCATGGAGAATCTAAAAATTGTCGATTACTCCCCTCAGCAGGAAGGAAAAGTGTTCTTTGGCGCATGGGTTGAGATTGAAAATGATGACGGCGACATCCGCAAATTTCGCATTGTCGGCTACGATGAAATCTTTGGCCGTAAGGATTACATCTCTATCGACTCACCGATGGCGCGCGCTCTTCTCAAAAAAGAGGTCGGCGATCTCGCGGTAGTGAACACCCCTGGCGGAGAAGCAAGCTGGTACGTGAATGAGATTGAGTACGTTAAATAAGACGGAACAATCCGAAGCCCCTGCTGATGGCTGGCATTTTTGCCAGTCAATCCGTATAACTATCCCCTGATTTTTATCCTAAAGACGAAGCTATCCATGATGAATGATTCTTTCTGCCGCATTATCGCAGGTGAAATTCAGGCTCGTGCTGAACAGGTAGAAGCTGCCGTTCGCCTGCTTGATGAAGGGAACACCGTGCCGTTTATCGCACGTTATCGTAAGGAAATCACCGGCGGTCTGGATGACACGCAGCTGCGTAATCTGGAGACCCGTCTGGGATATCTGCGGGAACTGGAAGACCGCCGTCAGGCGATCCTCAAATCTATCGGCGAGCAAGGCAAACTGACCGACGATCTGGCCAAAGCGATCAACGGCACGTTAAGTAAGACCGAACTCGAAGACCTCTACCTGCCATACAAACCTAAACGCCGCACCCGTGGGCAAATCGCCATTGAAGCGGGTCTTGAGCCGCTGGCCGACCTGCTGTGGAACGATCCCTCTCACGACCCAGAAACCGAAGCAGCCAAATACATCAATGCCGAAAACGGCGTGGCGGATACCAAAGCGGCTCTCGACGGCGCGCGCTACATTCTGATGGAGCGTTTTGCCGAAGACGCCGCGCTGCTGGCAAAAGTCCGTGATTACCTGTGGAAGAACGCCCATCTGGTTTCCATCGTAGTGAGCGGGAAAGAAGAGGAAGGTGCCAAATTCCGCGACTACTTCGATCACCACGAACCTATTTCCACCGTTCCTTCTCACCGAGCACTGGCGATGTTCCGCGGGCGTAACGAAGGCGTGCTGCAGCTTTCTCTGAATGCTGACCCGCAGTTCGATGAGCCGCCAAAAGAGAGCCACGGCGAGCAGATTATCCGCGATCATCTGGGTCTGCGCCTGAACAACGCGCCGGCGGACAGCTGGCGTAAAGGCGTTGTCAGCTGGACATGGCGCATCAAAGTGCTGATGCACCTCGAAACCGAACTGATGGGCACCGTGCGCGAACGTGCGGAAGATGAGGCCATTAACGTCTTTGCCCGCAACCTGCACGACCTGCTGATGGCCGCTCCGGCCGGGTTGCGTGCCACTATGGGTCTCGATCCTGGTCTGCGTACCGGTGTGAAGGTCGCGGTTGTTGACGGGACCGGCAAGCTGGTGGCGACCGACACCATTTATCCCCATACCGGACAGGCAGCCAAAGCCGCCGTTGCGGTGGCCGCGCTGTGCGAAAAATACAACGTTGAGCTGGTGGCGATTGGCAACGGTACCGCATCGCGTGAGACCGAACGCTTCTTCCTCGACGTGCAGAAACAGTTCCCGAAAGTGACCGCGCAAAAAGTGATCGTCAGCGAAGCCGGGGCCTCGGTGTACTCTGCTTCTGAACTGGCGGCGCTGGAGTTCCCGGATCTCGACGTTTCCCTGCGCGGTGCGGTGTCTATTGCCCGCCGTCTGCAGGATCCGCTGGCCGAGCTGGTGAAAATCGACCCGAAATCGATCGGTGTCGGCCAGTACCAGCACGACGTTAGCCAGACCCAGCTTGCCCGTAAATTGGATGCGGTAGTCGAGGACTGCGTAAACGCCGTCGGCGTTGATCTGAATACCGCCTCCGTGCCGCTGTTGACTCGCGTAGCCGGTTTAACCCGCATGATGGCGCAGAACATTGTTGCCTGGCGTGATGAGAACGGTCAGTTCCAGAACCGTCAACAGTTGCTAAAAGTCAGCCGTCTGGGGCCTAAAGCCTTTGAGCAGTGCGCGGGCTTCCTGCGCATTAACCACGGCGATAACCCGCTGGATGCCTCAACCGTTCACCCGGAAGCCTATCCGATAGTGGAACGCATTCTGGCCGCCACCGAGCAGTCGCTGCGCGACCTGATGGGCAACAGCACCGAATTGCGTAACCTGAAAGCAGCCGACTTTACCGACGAGCGCTTCGGGGTGCCGACCGTAACCGACATCATCAAAGAGCTGGAAAAACCGGGTCGTGACCCGCGTCCTGAGTTCAAAACCGCACAGTTTGCTGACGGCGTAGAAACCATGAACGATCTGCTGCCGGGCATGATTCTGGAAGGCGCAGTCACCAACGTCACCAACTTTGGTGCGTTTGTCGATATCGGCGTTCATCAGGACGGTCTGGTGCATATCTCCTCGTTATCGAACAAATTCGTTGAAGACCCGCACACCGTGGTAAAAGCCGGCGACATTGTGAAGGTGAAAGTGCTGGAGGTTGATCTACCGCGTAAGCGTATCGCCCTGACCATGCGTCTGGACGAACAGCCGGGTGAAACCAATGCCCGTCGCGGCGGCGGTGGCAACAACGAGCGCACACAGGGTAACCGCCCGGCGCCTAAAACCGCAAAACCCCGTGGTCGTGAGGCGCAGTCAGCCGGTAACAGTGCGATGATGGATGCACTGGCGGCGGCAATGGGTAAAAAGCGCTAGTGTGACGCATGTGCCGGATGGCGGTGTAAACACCTTAGCCGGCCAACTTGTCGTAATTAATTTGTAGGCCGGATAAGACGCGCGAGCGTTGCCATCCGGCCTATTTAATATATTTATCGCTTTTCGTCACAATATATTTATCACTTTATTAACAGCTGAAACCTTAATTAAACATTAATAAATTCCAATAGTTTCTCCCTCGAATCATTCGTGTCAGACCTGAATAAATGTTGAGCCATATCAAAATTGACTCAAATTATTCTCCAATCCAACATTCCGTCACATTTATTCTATTGATGATAGAAACCATTCTCATTATCATTGTTTTGTTGATTATTTACTCTTTCCTTCGTTGGCTAATCATCTGGTCTCATGCCGCCTTTCGCCCCATGAGGTAATCATCCAGTTAGCGAGATATAAGTAGGTCCCTATGCAATTCACTCCAGACACTGCTTGGAAAATTACCGGTTTTTCTCGTGATATCAGCCCGGCGTACCGGCAGAAGCTCTTGTCGCTCGGCATGCTGCCAGGCTCATCGTTCAATGTGGTTCGCGTCGCCCCATTAGGCGATCCTATCCATATTGAAACACGCCGAGTCAGCCTGGTGTTGCGGAAAAAAGATCTGGCGTTATTAGAAGTGGAAGCGGTTTCCTGTTAATACAGTGAGTCTATAAAAATGAAAAAACTAACCATTGGTTTAATTGGTAATCCTAATTCCGGCAAGACAACATTATTCAATCAGCTTACCGGCGCGCGTCAGCGTGTGGGTAACTGGGCTGGCGTTACCGTTGAGCGCAAAGAAGGTCATTTCTCGACAACTGACCATCAGGTTACGCTGGTGGATTTACCCGGCACCTATTCTTTGACGACAATCTCATCGCAGACCTCCCTCGATGAGCAAATTGCCTGTCACTATATCTTAAGCGGCGACGCCGACCTGCTGATCAACGTGGTTGATGCCTCAAACCTCGAGCGTAACCTCTACCTGACGCTGCAACTGCTTGAACTGGGGATCCCCTGCATCGTCGCGCTGAACATGCTGGACATTGCTGAGAAGCAGCAAATCCGGATTGATATCGATGCCCTTTCCGCCCGTCTGGGCTGCCCGGTGGTGCCGCTGGTCTCAACCCGTGGTCGCGGGATTGAAGCACTGAAGCTGGCTATCGATCGCTACAAAGAAAACGACACCGTCGAGCTGGTACATTATGCCCAACCGCTGCTGCGTGAAGCCGAGTCTCTGGCTGACGCGATGGCCAAAGAGATGCCGCAGCAACAACGTCGCTGGCTCGGCCTGCAGATGCTGGAAGGCGATATCTACAGCCGCGCCTACGCGGGTGATGCGGCACAAAATCTGGATGCCGCGCTGACTCGCCTGAGTGAAACAATGGACGATCCGGCGCTGCATATTGCTGATGCACGTTACCAGTGCATTGCCGCCATCTGCGATACCGTCAGCAACACCCTGACCGCAGAGCCAAGCCGCTTCACCACCGCGGTCGATAAGGTCGTACTTAACCGCTTCCTCGGCCTGCCAGTATTTCTGTTCGTAATGTACCTGATGTTCCTGCTCGCCATTAACATCGGTGGCGCGCTGCAGCCGCTGTTTGACGTCGGTTCCGTGGCACTCTTTATCCATGGTATTCAGTGGATTGGCTACACCCTACACTTCCCGGACTGGTTAACCATCTTCCTGGCGCAGGGTCTTGGCGGCGGGATTAACACCGTGCTGCCGCTGGTGCCGCAAATCGGCATGATGTACCTGTTCCTCTCGTTCCTCGAAGACTCCGGCTATATGGCGCGTGCTGCGTTTGTGATGGACCGTTTGATGCAGGCACTGGGATTACCGGGTAAATCGTTTGTCCCGCTAATTGTCGGCTTCGGCTGTAACGTCCCTTCCGTGATGGGCGCACGCACGCTGGATGCACCGCGTGAACGTCTGATGACCATCATGATGGCGCCGTTTATGTCCTGCGGTGCGCGTCTGGCGATTTTCGCCGTGTTTGCTGCGGCGTTCTTTGGCCAGAACGGCGCGCTGGCCGTCTTCTCACTGTACGTACTGGGTATCGTCATGGCGGTACTGACCGGCCTGATGCTCAAGCACACCATTATGCGTGGCGAAGCCACACCGTTCGTGATGGAGCTGCCGGTTTACCATGTACCGCACGTTAAAAGCCTGGTCATTCAGACCTGGCAGCGCCTGAAAGGCTTTGTCCTGCGCGCCGGTAAAGTCATCATCATCGTCAGTATTTTCCTCAGTGCGTTTAACAGCTTCTCCCTGAGCGGAAAAATCGTCGATAACATCAACGACTCGGCGCTGGCGTCCGTCAGTCGCGTAATCACCCCTATCTTCAAACCGATTGGCGTACACGAAGATAACTGGCAGGCCACCGTGGGTCTGTTCACCGGAGCCATGGCAAAAGAAGTGGTTGTCGGTACGCTGAATACGCTCTATACCGCTGAAAATATTCAGGAAGAAGAGTTCAACCCGGCCGAGTTCAACCTCGGTGACGAGTTGGCAGGTGCGCTGGGTGAAACCTGGCAAAGTCTGAAAGACACCTTCAGCCTGAGCGTGCTGGCTAACCCTATCGAAGCCAGCAAAGGCGACGGTGAGATGGCAACCGGCGCAATGGGCGTGATGGGTGCGAAGTTCGGCAGCGCCGCCGCCGCGTACAGTTACCTGATTTTCGTGCTGCTGTATGTCCCGTGCATTTCGGTAATGGGCGCTATTGCTCGTGAATCCAGCCGTGGCTGGATGGGCTTCTCCATTCTGTGGGGACTGAACATCGCCTACTCTCTGTCGACGCTGTTTTACCAGACGGTCAGCTACAAAGAGCATCCGACCTACAGTCTGGTGTGCATTTTAACCGTCATTCTGTTTAACATCGTGCTGCTGGGAATGCTGCGCCGCGCACGCAGTCGGGTAGATATCGAACTGCTGGCGACCAATAAGACGCCAAGTTCCTGCTGTGCCAGCACCACCGGCGATTGCCACTAGGCGGTGAATGATGGCATCGCTTATTCAGGTACGTGATTTACTGGCTCTGCGGGGGCGTATGGAGGCAACACAAATCAGCCATACGCTGCACACCCCGCAGCCGATGATTGACGCCATGCTGAATCAGTTAGAACAGATGGGTAAAGCCGTGCGTATTCAGGAAGATGCCGACGGGTGTCTTTCTGGAAGCTGCAAGAGTTGCCCTGAAGGGAAAGCCTGTCTGCGCGAGTGGTGGGCATTACGCTAACCTGTTGCAATAGGCCGGATGGCGCTACGCTTATCCGGCCTACGAATAGCCCCCAATCCCCGAGCGGGATACAGCGCTAGATCTGCTGCTTCAACGCCACCAGCGCGGCACAGAACTCAGCAGGATGCGAAATAAACGGCGCATGTGCCGCTTTGGCAAATATCAACGACTCACTCTTCGGCCACAGAGCATCCAGCATCGGCACGACTTTACGCGGCACCAGACCATCGAGATAGCCGTACAAACGCAGGAATGGCATGTCCAGGGCGCAGAGCGGCTCACGCAGATCGACCGTTTTCAGGATCTCCAGCCCACCATTCAGCACCGCCACATCCGGCATCGGTAACGCCAGCACCGTTTTCTTCAGCGCTCGCGCATCCTGGCGCGCCGTCTCCGTCCCCATCGTTTGCAGTGCCAGGAAACGCTCCACCGTCCGCTGGAAGTCTTCGCTAAGCTGCTGCTGGAAGCCCGCCAGCACTTCGGGCTTAATACCAGGCCACTCATCGCGTGCGCTAAAGCATGGCGAAGAGGCGACGGTAACCAGCGCCTGCACGCGCTCAGGATGGGTCAACGCCACCTGACTCGCCACCAATCCGCCCAGACTCCAGCCCAGCCAGATGGCTTTCTCCGGAGCCTGTTGCAAAACGCACTCCGCCATTTCTTCCAGCGGCATCGCACCAAAACCCTGACTGCGCCCAAATCCCGGTAAATCAACCAGGTGCAGCGTAAAATGCGAGCTTAATTCCTCACTTATGCAATGCCAGACTTCCGCATTCAGTCCCCATCCGTGCAGCAGCACAAGATGGCAATTTCCCGAACCCCGGGTCTGCCACCAGATGTCATTCATCAGTTACTGTTCTCTTTTGACCAACAAGGATGAACCTATGCTAACAGTACCAGGATTGTGCTGGCTATGCCGAATGCCGTTAATGCTCGGGCACTGGGGAATGTGTTCCGTTTGCACGCGTGCGACGTGTCAACATGTCTGCCTGTGCCCACAGTGCGGGCTGCCCGCCGCCCACCCCGATATTCCCTGCGGACGCTGCCTGCAAAAGCCGCCGCCGTGGCAGCGACTGATCGCGGTCAGTGACTACGTGCCGCCGCTGAGCGGGCTTATCCACCAGCTGAAGTTTTCCCGGCGTAGTGACATCGCCCCCGCACTGTCGCGCTTGATGTTGCTGGAGGTATTACAGGCTCACCGTACTCGTGGCCTTCCCCTGCCGGATCGGCTGATTAGCGTTCCACTCTGGCAACGCCGCCATTGGCGCAGGGGATTTAATCAAAGTGACTTACTGTGTCGCTCACTGGCACGCTGGCTGGGCTGCGACTGGGACGGTCAGGCCATCACACGAACTCGCCCCACCGCCACACAGCACCATCTCAGCGCCCGATTACGCAAACGCAACCTGAAAAATGCGTTTCGCCTTGAATTGCCGGTGCAGGGACTCCATATGGTTGTTGTGGATGATGTCGTCACTACCGGAAGTACCGTCGCGGAGATCGCGCAGCTGCTTTTACGCAACGGCGCGGCGACTGTCCAGGTATGGTGCCTGTGTCGAACCTTGTAGAGCCTCGATGATGGGCGTATTATAACCAAGTAAAATAGTCAACTATTAGGCCATTACTATGATCCATATTTCCGATGCTGCACAAGCGCACTTTGCCAAACTGTTGGCAAATCAGGAAGAAGGGACACAAATTCGCGTATTTGTGATTAATCCCGGCACGCCTAACGCTGAATGCGGCGTTTCTTATTGCCCGCCGGACGCCGTGGAAGCAACCGACACCGCCATTAAATTTGACCTGCTGACCGCTTACGTTGATGAACTGAGCGCACCGTACCTGGAAGAGGCAGAAATTGATTTTGTTACCGACCAGTTAGGCTCCCAGCTGACCCTGAAAGCACCTAATGCGAAAATGCGTAAAGTGTCTGATGACGCACCGCTGATGGAACGCGTGGAGTACATGCTGCAGTCACAGATTAACCCACAGCTGGCTGGCCACGGTGGCCGTGTCTCCTTGATGGAAATCACCGACGAAGGCTACGCAATTCTGCAATTCGGTGGCGGCTGTAACGGCTGTTCAATGGTCGATGTCACACTGAAAGAAGGCATCGAGAAGCAGCTGCTGGCTGAATTCCCGGAGCTGAAAGGCGTTCGCGATTTGACCGAACACCAGCGCGGCGAACACTCTTACTACTAGTATCCGTAGGCCCGATAAGACGCATCAGCGTCGTCATCGGGCATTGATGCCGGATGGCAGCGTAAACGCGTTATCCGGCCTACACCCCTGCATTTCTCCGCATATGTTCTGCAACAATCCCCCTATAATTTGACCTGCCTCTCATAATTTAAATTTTGCCTGCCCAGGTGATTTTCAATCAGTACATGTTACCCGTATCATTATCGCACGCACCTGGAACACTCATAACAGCCAGCTAAACTACGTAGTTTTGAAGGCAATCAGCATTGGTGCCGTAATAACTCTGTTCCCGGTCGGGACAATCAGAATTTGTCATCTAAACACTGACGTTACCCATAACAAAGTAAAGGCCAGGTAAATCATGCCATTAGTCATCGTTGCTATCGGTGTAATCTTGTTACTCCTCCTGATGATCCGTTTCAAAATGAACGGCTTCATCGCTCTCGTCCTGGTGGCGCTTGCTGTCGGATTGATGCAAGGGATGCCACTGGATAAAGTCATCGGTTCAATTAAAGCCGGCGTCGGCGGAACCCTTGGTAGCCTCGCCCTGATTATGGGTTTTGGCGCCATGTTGGGCAAAATGCTGGCAGACTGCGGCGGTGCGCAACGTATTGCCACCACGCTGATTGCTAAATTCGGCAAAAAGCACATCCAGTGGGCCGTGGTATTAACCGGCTTCACCGTGGGCTTTGCGCTGTTCTACGAAGTGGGCTTCGTGCTGATGCTGCCGCTGGTATTCACCATCGCTGCCGCCGCGAACATCCCGCTGCTGTATGTCGGTGTGCCAATGGCCGCCGCGCTGTCTGTGACCCACGGCTTCTTGCCGCCACACCCGGGTCCGACCGCAATTGCCACCATTTTCCACGCCGATATGGGTAAAACCCTGCTGTTTGGTACGATTCTGGCGATCCCGACCGTTATTCTGGCGGGTCCGGTGTATGCGCGTTTCCTGAAGGGCATTGATAAGCCAATCCCGGAAGGTCTGTACAGTGCAAAAACCTTCACTGAAGAAGAAATGCCAGGCTTTGGCGTCAGCGTCTGGACCTCTCTGGTTCCGGTCGTGCTGATGGCGATGCGTGCTATCGCGGAGATGATCCTGCCGAAAGGCCATGCCTTCCTGCCGGTTGCAGAGTTCCTCGGTGACCCGGTTATGGCAACGCTGATTGCCGTTCTGATTGCGATGTTCACCTTTGGTCTGAACCGTGGACGTTCGATGGATCAGATTAACGACACGCTGGTGTCCTCCATCAAGATCATCGCAATGATGCTGTTGATTATCGGTGGTGGCGGTGCGTTCAAACAGGTACTGGTGGATAGTGGCGTCGACAAATACATCGCCTCTATGATGCATGAAACCAACGTTTCTCCGCTGCTGATGGCATGGTCAATTGCCGCTGTACTGCGTATCGCACTGGGTTCTGCTACCGTGGCAGCCATCACCGCAGGTGGGATTGTGGCACCGCTGATTGCAACGACCGGCGTGAGCCCTGAGCTGATGGTTATTGCAGTAGGCTCCGGCTCCGTCATCTTCTCCCACGTGAACGATCCGGGCTTCTGGCTGTTCAAGGAATACTTCAACCTGACCATCGGCGAGACCATCAAGTCATGGTCAATGCTGGAAACCATTATTTCGGTATGCGGTCTGGTAGGATGCCTGCTGCTAAATATGGCTATCTGATGTAAAAAAGCCGGGATTTTCCCGGCTTTTTTTTACTTCTTCTTCGCGGCAGCTTTTCGCCGTTTGTCCAAATCCTTAATCAGCTTGTTCACCCCGCCATCGGCAAACATCGCCTCAAGCGTCGTCGTCAGCTTACGCCGCCAGTTTTTGTACTGGTCGCTGGTCCCCGGAATATTGACCGGCTCCGCCATATCCAGCCAGTCCTCCGGCTGCAGGCCCAGTAGGGCGCTGTTGCTGTCGGCGATATAGCGCTGCATACCCCGGTTGAGGATCGGCGTCATCGACATCAACGACGCCTTGTGTCCGGCGCGTTTTGGCAGACAGCCGTATTTGTGCAGCGCATCCAACAGGCCCTGCTTCGCCAGTTCACGGTCCTGATACAACCCGCGCAGCACAACTTCATCCGGGTACAGCCCCAGCGTTTTACCGAGCGTCAGATCACCGCTGTCCCAATAGCCTTTAAGCGTAGGAAGGTCATGCGTCGCCGCGACTGCCATTGATTGTTCCGGGTACGCCTGCGGCGCGCGGAAGTTCTTCTCATGGTCATTCTCAAAATAGAGCACTTTGTAGGAATACACGCCGCTGTCACGCAGCTTGCTGACAATTTCTACCGGTACAGTACCCAGGTCTTCACCAATCACCATACAGTGATGACGTTGACTTTCCAGCGCCAGAATAGAAAGCAGGTCGTCGACCGGATAATGCACGTAGGCGCCGTGATCGGCGGTTTCGCCGTAGGGGATCCACCACAAACGCAGCATCGACATTACATGGTCAATACGCAGCGCCCCGCAGTTCTGCATATTGGCACGCAGCAGCTCGATAAACGGCTCGTAGGCGCGCGCGGTGATGATATGCGGATCCATCGGCGGCAGGCCCCAGTTCTGACCGAGCGGACCAAGAATATCCGGCGGTGCACCAACGGACGCTTTCAGGCAGTACAGCTCACGGTCACACCAGGTTTCTGCCCCACCTTCTGCTACGCCGACCGCCAGATCGCGGTACAACCCGATAGGCATTGCAAAGCCCTGACTGGTTTCCCAACAGGCAGCAAACTGGGTATACGCCAGCCACTGTAGCCAGAGGTAGAAATCCACTTCATCGCGGTGCTCTGCGCAGAACTGTTTCACCGCCGGTGAGTCCACCGTCCGGAAGTCTTCCGGCCACGCAGGCCAACCCCAGCGCGATTCATCTTCTTTCGCCTGATATGCATGCAGCGCGTCGAACGCCGCCTGCCAGTAAAGACTTTCACCTTCCTGAGCCACAAAACGACGGAATGCCGCCATCTGCTCATCATCACGCACAGAGAACCCTTTCCACGCCAGACGTAGCGCGGTCATCTTCAGCGTGGTGACGGTGGTGTAATCCACCCACTCGGCATCGCGGGCCTGTTGCAGGGCTTGCTGCGTGGCAGGCTTCTGCCACCAGCTCTGCGCCGCTTTGCTCAGACGGAAGTCCTCTACCGCATTCACATCAATGTAGATCACGTTCAACCAACGGCGCGAAGACGGGCTATACGGGCTGGCGCTCTCCGGGTTCGCCGGATACAGCGCGTGGATCGGGTTGAGGCCAATAAACGCCCCGCCGCGTTTAGCCACTTCCGGCAGCATCGCCTTCAGATCGCCAAAATCACCAATCCCCCAATTGTTCTCTGAACGCAGGGTATAAAGCTGGACGCAGGCACCCCACAGCTTTTGCCCGGCCAGCAGCGCCTGCGGCTCATAGCAACGTTTTGGCGCGACGATGATGCGGCAATGGCTGCGCGCTTCGTCCTGAGTCAGGGTGAGCGTGTGATACCCCTCCGGCAACTTCGCCGGAAGGTGAAAAGATTTACCGCCAGTGACATGCCCTTTGTGCTGCACACCGTCTTCGGTGGTCAGCAGCCAGCTAAATTCACCACTCCCTTCAACCGCCAGCGGCATTTTTTTGCCGACGGTATACACCATCACGTTTGGCACCGGAGTCACCGCCACTTTCGTGGCGGCGGTAGTACGATGCATGGCGTCAAGCAAACGCCGTTTGGTATCGGCGCCAATAGACTGCGGTTTACCGTGGGCATTAATGTAATTGGGGCTGATCCCCGCCGCCAGCGCGGCATTATCCAGACGTTTGCCTTCCATCGTGGTTCCTTATTAGCGTTTTGCCTGCCAGATACGAGCCTGATAATCGCGGATGGAGCGATCCGAGCTGAACATGCCACAGCGTGCGGTATTCAGGATCGCCGCCCGGGTCCAGGCCTCCTGGTCACGGTACAACACATCAACCTGCTTCTGGGCTTCAACGTAGGCGGCGAAGTCGGCCATCACCAGATAAGGGTCACCGCCCTGCTTACCGATGCTGTGCAACATCTGATCAAAGGCGTGTTTATCACCGTTGCTGTATTTGCCGCTTTCCAGCTCTTTCAGTACCGCATCCAGCACTTTGTCTTTCTTGCGCCATTTCACCGGGTCATAGCCTTTCGCCTTCAGCGCCTTCACCTCTTCCACGGTGTGGCCAAAGATAAAGATGTTTTCATCACCCACTTTCTCGGCGATTTCGACGTTAGCCCCGTCCAGCGTGCCCACCGTTAACGCTCCGTTCAGCGCCAGCTTCATGTTGCCGGTACCAGACGCTTCTTTGCCCGCCGTCGAGATCTGCTCAGAGATATCCGCCGCCGGGATCAGCATTTCCGCCGCTGAGACACAGTAATCCGGCAGGAATACCACCTTCAACTTGTCGCCGACGTGCGGATCGTTATTAATGGTTTCCGCCACTTTGTTGATAGCAAAGATGATGTTCTTCGCCAGGTAGTAACCCGGTGCCGCTTTCGCGCCAAACAGGAATACGCGCGGGACGCGATCTGCCTGCGGGTTCTCACGAATTTCTTTGTACAACGCCAGAATATGCAGCAGATTCAGGTGTTGGCGTTTGTACTCATGCAGACGTTTGATCTGAATATCAAAGATGGCGTCGGTGGTTATCTCAATACCGGTACGCGCTTTAATAAACGCCACCAGGCGCTGTTTGTTCGCCAGCTTGATGTCGCGATACTGCTGACGAAACTTAGCATCGTCGGCGTATTTTTCCAGGTTGATCAACTGGTCAAGATCGTTGGCCCACTCTTTCTTCAGCGATTTATCCAACAACGCAGCAAGTGCCGGGTTGCACTGTTTAATCCAGCGGCGCGGCGTAATACCGTTAGTCACGTTATGGAATTTGTTCGGCCACAACTGGTGATATTCCGGGAACAAGTCTTTCACGACCAGATCAGAGTGCAGCGCCGCTACGCCGTTAACAGCAAAGCCGCTAACCACGCACAGGTTCGCCATGCGTACCTGCTTGTTGTGCACGACTGCCAGCTTCGCCCAAACCGCATCGTCGCCAGGCCAGGTTTTATCCACCAACGTCTTAAAGCGGTCGTTAATCTCTTTGATGATTTGCATATGGCGCGGCAGCAGCGCTTTTATCAGTTTCTCATCCCAGCACTCCAGCGCTTCCGGCATCAGCGTATGGTTGGTATACGCGAACGTTTTGCTGGTAATCGCCCACGCGTCTTCCCAGCTCATCTGATGCTCGTCAATCAGCACGCGCAGCAGCTCAGGAATAGCGATGGTCGGGTGGGTGTCGTTCAGCTGAATGACTTCGAAATCAGCCAGTTGATGCAGCTTACGCCCTGCCAGGTGATGGCGGCGCAGAATATCGGCTACCGAACAAGCACACTGGAAGTACTGCTGCATCAGGCGCAGCTTCTTGCCCGCCGTGTGGTTATCGTTCGGGTAGAGCACTTTAGTCAGTTTTTCAGCGTCGATACCTTGCT
The DNA here is from genome assembly GCF_057838705.1 of Citrobacter sp. KH_055_1. Taxonomy (NCBI): domain Bacteria; kingdom Pseudomonadati; phylum Pseudomonadota; class Gammaproteobacteria; order Enterobacterales; family Enterobacteriaceae; genus Citrobacter; species Citrobacter sp. KH_055_1. The sequence continues at coordinate 304,761 of NZ_CM174473.1, read as the reverse complement.
GCTCTGCACGCAGGAAATCGCCGTCGTTGAATTTGGTCAGGTTAAACGGATGCGCGTGGCTGGCCTGCCACAGACGCAGCGGTTGCGCCACGCCGTTACGATAACCGAGCACCGGCAGATCCCAGGCCTGGCCGGTGATGATAAACCCGGGCGTCCAGTGACCTTCTTTGCTGACTTTGCCGCCAATACCGACCTGCACATCCAGCGCCTCGTTATGACGGAACCACGGATAGCTTCCGCGATGCCAGTCGTCCGGCGCTTCCATCTGTTGGCCATCAGCAAACGACTGACGGAACAGGCCGTACTGGTAATTCAGGCCGTAGCCCGTCGCGGATTGCCCCACCGTTGCCATTGAGTCGAGGAAGCAGGCCGCCAGGCGTCCCAGCCCACCGTTACCCAGCGCCGGGTCGGTTTCTTCTTCCAGCAGGTCGGTCAGATTGATGTCGTGCGCTTTCAGCTCATCGCTCACTCCCTGATACCAGCCCAGGTTTAGCAGGTTGTTGCCCGTCAGGCGACCGATCAAAAACTCCATCGAAATGTAGTTAACATGGCGCTGGTTTTTAGCGGGTTTCACCGCAGGCTGGGCGCTGAGCAATTCAGCCAACGCCCCACTCACGGCCTGCCACCACTGACGTGACGTCATTTCGTGAGCCGACAGTAAACCAAAGCGCTGCCACTGACGAGTCAGGGCCGCCTGAAAGAGATCTTTGTTGAAGGTTGGCTGTGACATAGAGGTTCCAGATCCTTTAGGTAATAAACAACGTTATCGCTAGTTTGCCAGGCTCAATGTTGACCTTCCTCATCCTGGTGAGGATTAGGGAGGGAGGAGGTGCGGGGATGAGCATAAAAATGTGATCGCCGCCACTTAAAGGAGAGGGTATTGCCCGTCGTTACGCAGAATACCCACATAAAATACCTGCCAATGCGACAGGTTTTTCGCATTAACCAAACGGGACTCAGCAGACAATATCAAATAGCGGGATACGGTTGAGAAAAAATATGTAAACAGAGAAACAGTTTCTAACCTGAAATACATATAGTGATTAAGATATTTCACACGAAAGTTTTAAGTCGATCGCGAATACCCATGACAACATTCTGGACAATACACGAGTCATAAAAAACGAGTGGGTATTTTCGCGACCATTAGAATAACGCCAAACCCAGTCGCCACGGCCTTTGTGGCCCCTAAGAGCAATTATTGCAATAGATGTATAGAATTGTGACATAGTGCAAATTCAGACACACAAAAAACCCGCTTAGCTTGCATAAAATGACTTTCTGGCCGACCTTATAGCTATTAATTACGAAGCGCAAAAAAAATCATTTTCCCCATTTTCACACAGTGAAGTGACTAACATATGTTGATTCCGTCTAAATTAAGTCGTCCGGTTCGTCTCGACCATACGGTGGTTCGTGAGCGCCTGTTGGCTAAACTTTCCGGCGCGAACAATTTCAGGCTCGCCCTGGTAACAAGTCCTGCTGGTTATGGAAAAACGACGCTGGTTTCACAGTGGGCGGCGGGGAAAAATGAACTGGGCTGGTTCTCACTGGATGAGGGTGATAACCAGCAGGAACGCTTTGCCAGCTATTTGATTGCCGCTATTCAACAGGCGACCGGTGGACACTGTACGACCAGTGAAGCCATGGTACAAAAACGCCAGTACGCCAGCCTGACCTCACTGTTTGCTCAGCTCTTCATTGAACTGGCAGAATGGCATCGTCCGCTGTACCTGGTGGTGGATGATTATCACTTAATCTCTAATCCGGCCATCCACGAAGCCATGCGTTTTTTCCTGCGCCACCAACCTGAGAATCTCACGCTGGTGGTGCTGTCACGTAACTTACCGCAGCTGGGTATTGCCAACCTGCGGGTGCGCGATCAGCTATTGGAAATCGGCAGCCAACAGCTGGCCTTCAACCATCAGGAAGCGAAACAGTTCTTCGATCGACGTTTATCCTCCCCCATTGAAGCGGCGGAAAGCAGCCGCATGTGCGATGACGTCGCCGGGTGGGCTACCGCATTACAGTTGATCGCCCTTTCCGCACGCCAGAACAATCATTCCGCGCACCAGTCGGCACGACGCCTGGCCGGGATCAATGCCAGCCATTTATCAGATTATCTGGTCGATGAAGTGCTGGACAGCGTGGATCTCAGTACCCGCCACTTCCTGTTGAAAAGCGCCATATTACGCTCCATGAACGATGCGCTGATTGTCCGGGTGACCGGGGAAGAGAACGGCCAAATGCGACTGGAAGAGATTGAGCGTCAGGGACTATTCCTGCAGCGGATGGACGACATCGGCGAATGGTTTAGCTATCACCCGCTGTTTGGTAACTTCTTACGCCAGCGCTGTCAGTGGGAACTGGCGGCCGAACTCCCCGAGATCCATCGCGCCGCTGCAGAAAGCTGGATGGAGCAAGGTTTCCCCAGCGAAGCCATTCACCATGCGCTGGCGGCAGGCGACGCCCATATGCTGCGCGATATCCTGCTCAATCATGCGTGGGGGTTGTTTAACCACAGCGAGCTGGCGCTGCTGGAAGAGTCATTAAAAGCGCTGCCGTGGGAAAGCCTGCTGGAAAATCCACGTCTGGTGCTGCTACAGGCCTGGCTGATGCAGAGCCAGCACCGCTACAGTGAAGTGAACACCCTACTGGCGCGCGCTGAGCAGGAAATGAAAGGTGATATGGAGCCAACGCTGCATGCCGAATTTAATGCACTGCGTGCTCAGGTAGCGATTAACGACGGTAATCCTGACGAAGCTGAGCGTCTGGCAAAACTGGCGCTGGATGAGTTACCGATCGCCTGGTTCTACAGCCGTATCGTCGCCACCTCGGTGCACGGCGAAGTCCTGCACTGTAAGGGCGACCTGACGCGCTCGCTGTCATTAATGCAGCAAACGGAGCAAATGGCGCGTCATCATGACGTCTGGCATTACGCGTTGTGGAGTTTGATCCAACAAAGCGAAATTTTATTCGCCCAGGGCTTTTTGCAAGCCGCCTGGGAAACCCAGGAAAAAGCCTTCCAGCTGGTGAAAGAGCAACATCTGGAACAGCTGCCTATGCATGAATTCCTGGTACGCATCCGCGCGCAGCTCCTGTGGGCCTGGGCGCGGCTGGACGAATCCGAAGCGTCTGCCCGCAGCGGCATTGAACTGCTTTCCACCTTTCAGCCGCAGCAGCAGCTACAGTGTCTGGCACTGCTGGTACAGTGTTCGCTGGCGCGAGGCGATCTGGACAATGCCCGCAGCTTGCTCAACCGTCTGGAAAACCTGCTGGGCAACGGACATTATCACAGCGACTGGATCTCCAATGCCGATAAGGTCCGCGTGATTTACTGGCAAATGGTCGGTGACAAAAATTCGGCCGCCAACTGGCTGCGTCATACGCCGAAACCGGAGTTTGCCAACAACCACTTCCTGCAAAGTCAGTGGCGTAACATTGCCCGCGCGCAGATCCTGCTCAGTGAATTTGAACCGGCAGAAATTGTGCTGGAAGAACTCAATGAAAATGCGCGTAACCTGCGCCTGATGAGCGATCTCAACCGCAACCTGTTGTTGCTGAATCAGCTGTACTGGCAGGCTGGACGCAAAAATGATGCACAGCGCGTGTTACTTGATGCACTGCAGTTGGCAAATCGTACCGGGTTTATCAGCCATTTTGTGATTGAAGGCGAAGCGATGGCGCAGCAGTTACGCCAGCTAATCCAGCTTAATACGCTGCCGGAACTCGATCAGCATCGCGCCCAGCGCATTCTGCGTGAAATTAACCAACATCACCGCCACAAATTCGCCCACTTTGATGAAGGGTTCGTGGAGCGTCTGCTGACCCATCCCGAAGTCCCGGAGCTTATCCGCACCAGTCCGCTGACCCAGCGCGAATGGCAGGTGTTAGGACTGATTTATTCCGGCTACAGCAACGAGCAAATCGCCGGTGAGCTGGCCGTTGCCGCGACGACCATCAAAACGCACATCCGCAATTTGTACCAAAAACTCGGCGTGGCTCACCGCCAGGACGCGGTACAGCATGCGCAAAAACTGTTGAAGATGATGGGGTACGGGGTGTAATTAGCCCGGAGGCGTTAACGCTTACCGGGCCTGTCTCTGGCTTAGCACAACTCCAGCTGAATATGGTGGTCGGCAATCACCTGCATCACGCCCGCAGGCGGCAGGGTGTCGGTATACACGGCGTCCACCATGCTGATGCTGCCCATATTCACCATTGCATTTCGACCAAACTTCGAATGATCCACCACCAGCATTACATGCCGTGAATTCTCAATAATGGCGCGTTTGGTGCGGACTTCGTGGTAATCAAATTCCAGCAATGAACCATCGCTGTCGATACCGCTGATCCCCAAAATACCGAAATCCAGACGAAACTGTGAAATAAAGTCGAGGGTGGCTTCGCCCATAATGCCGCCATCGCGGCTACGCAGTTCGCCCCCGGCCAGAATAATGCGGAAATCTTCTTTCACCATCAGCGTATTGGCCACGTTGAGGTTGTTGGTCACAATACGCAAGTTGCTATGGTTCAGCAGCGCGTGAGCGACGGCTTCCGGCGTGGTACCAATGTCAATAAACAGCGTGGAGCCGTTCGGGATCTGCGTGGCGACCTTACGGGCAATGCGCTCTTTTTCTGCCGTCTGCGTGGCCTTACGATCATGCCAGGGGGTATTCACCGAGCTGGATGGCAACGCCGCGCCGCCGTGGTGGCGCAAAATCATGTTCTGATCGGCCAGGTCGTTAAGGTCCCGGCGAATCGTTTGTGGGCTGACGGAGAAATGCTCCACCAACTCCTCAGTGCTGACGTATCCCTGTTTTTTTACCAGTTCAATGATCGCGTCATGTCGTTGTGTTTGTTTCATTATTGTTCCCTGGAATTTTGCCGGATGGCGCTAACGCTTATCCGGCCTACAGTTTGCTATCACAACACTCTCATTCAAGTTCGTTTTCGCACATTGAGCGTGTCTGCCAATGCCATAGCCAGACCAACGGCCAGGCCAGCCATATGTGCGCCGTTCGCCATCGACATACCAAACAGATCGAACCAACCGGCAACAATCCAAATCAAGGCAAAGAGAATCAAACCACGCTGCAGGAAAATACCGCTTTGCGGATCGCGTTCGCCGCGTAGCCACACATAGCCCATCAACGCATACACCACGCCAGACAACCCACCAAACCACGGGCCGCTGAATTTCTGCTGCACATAGCCGCTCAGCAGGGCGCTGATAACGGTAATAACAATCAGTTTTCCGCTGCCCAACCGCTTTTCTACCGCCCCGCCGAGATACCACCACCACAGCAGGTTGAAGAGGATGTGCATCAGCGAGAAGTGCATAAAAGCGTGGGTGAAATAACGCCAGAATTCAAATTTCAGCGAGGGATCGAACGGCCACGCTAACCACAGCATCACCGTTTGATCGCCCACCACATTCATGGCGATAAACACCAGCACACACGCGGCCATCACCACCCAGGTGACCGGTCCGGCGCGTTCGCGCAGCGTGGCAAGAAACGGAAAACGTTGATAGTGCAGGCCACTGTCGGTTTGGCCGGACTGCCAGCTGGCCGCCAGGTAACGCGGGTCGCCAGGGTTTTCCAGAAAACGCGCCAGCTCAGCGCGCACGCGCTCAGCCTGGGACTCATCCGCCAGCCAGACATCCGTTTGACTATGTTGCTGAATCGTCAGGATAACGCCCTGTGTCGCCATATAATCAACAAAGGCCTGCGCCACGCGGGGGTTAGCAAAAGAGGTAATCATCAACATCGTTGCTGTCGCTTATTCCACACAAAAGAGGACAGTATATCGACACTACCCGTTTCAGGCTGCATCTTTGTTATATCCGTCATACTTCACTGTCGCGTCGGGCTTACGCACCAAACGTCACTTCCGCAGGAAAATGTCGATGCCAGGCATCGAATCCACCGTCGATGCTGTACACCGCATCGTACCCCTGCTGAAGCAGATATTGTGCCGCACCTTTACTGCTGTTGCCGTGGTAACACATCACCAGCACAACGGTATCAAAATCATGGTCACGCATAAAGGAACCCAGCGTGTCGTTAGTCAGGTGAAACGCCTGTGGCGCATGGCCCATGGCATAGCTTTGCGGATCGCGGATATCCACCAGCACCGCCGTTCCGTGCAGCAGCTTCTGATGGGCTTCTTCGACATTGATACATTCAAACTGATCCATGATGTTCTCTTATTATTTCTATGCAGGTAACCAATATTACCTGGCAGTGTACGTCGCCTGCACAGGTAAACGCCATAATGTTATATGTATCACTGTAAATTGTTTATCCGATGTTACCAATGGCGCGATTCTTTGCTATTATGCTCGATAACGAACATTAATGAGCTATAACGAAAGTGCGAGAGGCCAGCATGGAAACCAAAGATCTGATTGTGATAGGTGGAGGCATCAACGGTGCCGGTATCGCGGCAGATGCCGCTGGACGCGGTTTATCCGTGCTGATGCTGGAAGCGCAGGATTTAGCCTGTGCAACCTCCTCCGCCAGCTCCAAACTCATCCACGGTGGCCTGCGCTACCTTGAACACTACGAATTTCGTCTGGTCAGCGAAGCGCTGGCTGAACGTGAAGTCCTGTTGAAGATGGCACCGCATATAGCCTTCCCGATGCGCTTTCGTCTGCCCCATCGCCCGCACCTGCGTCCGGCCTGGATGATCCGTATTGGTCTGTTTATGTACGATCATCTGGGCAAACGCACCAGTTTACCGAGTTCCACTGGTTTGCGTTTTGGCGCAGATTCTGTGATGAAACCCGAGATTGTGCGCGGTTTCGAATATTCTGACTGTTGGGTAGACGATGCACGGCTGGTTTTGGCAAATGCCCAAATGGTTGTGCGTAAAGGCGGGGAAGTATTAACCCGTACTCGCGCCACCTCCGCTCGTCGTGAAAACGGTCTGTGGATTGTCGAAGCGGAAGATATCGATACCGGCAAGAAACACACCTGGCAGGCTCGCGGCCTGGTTAACGCCACCGGTCCGTGGGTGAAAGAGTTCTTCGACGACGGTATGCACCTGCCTTCACCTTACGGTATCCGCCTGATTAAAGGCAGCCACATTGTGGTGCCGCGCGTACACACCCAGAAACATGCATACATCCTGCAAAACGAAGATAAACGTATTGTGTTTGTCATTCCGTGGATGGATGAGTTCTCAATTATCGGCACCACCGACGTCGAATACAAAGGCGATCCTAAAGCAGTGAAAATTGACGACAGCGAAATCAATTATCTGCTGCAGGTCTACAACGCACACTTTAAGAAACAGCTGGGCCGCGAGGATATCGTCTGGACCTACTCGGGCGTACGCCCGCTGTGCGATGACGAGTCCGACTCGCCGCAGGCTATTACCCGCGATTATACGCTGGATATCCACGACGAAAACGGCAAAGCGCCGCTGCTGTCAGTCTTCGGCGGCAAGTTAACCACCTACCGTAAGCTGGCCGAGCACGCGATGGAAAAACTATCGTCGTACTATCAGGGCATCGGTCCGGCATGGACCAAAGAGTGCATCCTGCCTGGCGGTGACATCGGCGGCGATCGCGAAGATTACGCGGCAAAACTGCGCCGTCGCTATCCGTTCCTGACCGAATCACTGGCGCGCCACTATTCGCGCACCTACGGCAGCAACACCGAGTGGATCATCGGCGAAGCGACCTCGCTTGCTGAGTTAGGCGAAGACTTCGGGCACGAGTTCTATGAGGCAGAGCTGAAGTATCTGGTCGATCACGAATGGGTACGCCGCGCCGACGATGCGCTGTGGCGCCGCACGAAAGAAGGCATGTGGCTGAACGCTGAGCAGCAGGCACGCATGACCCAGTGGCTGGCGGAGTATGTTGAAAAACACCAGCTGTCGCTGGCGTCCTGATAAAAATGCCGGATGGCGGCTGACGCCTTATCCGGCCTACAAGAGTGCATTAACGTAGGCCGGGCAAGCGAAGCGCCCCCGGCAACGAGCGCCCTGTAGGCCCGGTAAGCTTCAGCGCCACCGGGCATTTTGCCGGATGGCGGCTAACGCCTTATCCGGCCTACAGGTAGCCCTATCTCTTGTTACAACCGTACTGAATCAATATGCCAGATGTTCTCGGCGTACTCTTTGATGGTTCTGTCCGATGAGAAGTAGCCCATGTTGGCGATGTTAATCATTGCCTTGGTGGTCCACTGCTCCGGCTCGCGGTACAGTTCATCAACCTTGTCCTGACAATCGACATAGCTACGATAATCCGCCAGCACCTGATAGTGGTCACCGAAGTTGATCAGCGAATCCACCAGGTCGCGATAGCGTCCCGGCTCTTCAGGACTGAAGACCCCGCTGCCAATTTGCGTCAGCACCTGATGCAACTCCTCATCTTTCTCGTAATACTCGCGCGGCTTGTAACCTTTGCTACGCAAGGCCTCCACCTCTTCAGCGGTATTCCCGAAGATAAAGATATTCTCCGCACCCACATGCTCCAGCATCTCGACGTTGGCTCCGTCCAGCGTACCGATGGTCAACGCACCGTTCAGCGCAAATTTCATGTTACTGGTCCCGGAGGCTTCGGTCCCGGCCAGTGAAATCTGCTCAGACAGGTCGGCGGCAGGAATGATCACCTGCGCCAGACTGACGCTGTAGTTCGGGATGAACACCACCTTCAGCTTGTCGCCAATCTGCGGATCGTTGTTGATCACTTTTGCCACATCGTTGATCAAATGGATGATGTGCTTCGCCATGTAATAGGCCGACGCGGCCTTACCGGCGAAGATATTCACGCGCGGCACCCACTCGGCGTCAGGATCGGCCTTGATGCGGTTGTAGCGGGTGATCACATGCAGCACGTTCATCAGCTGGCGTTTGTACTCATGAATACGCTTGATCTGCACATCAAACAGCGATTTCGGGTTCACCACCACGTTAAGCTGCTGGGCGATAAGCGTCGCCAGACGCTTTTTATTCTCCAGCTTCGCACGGCGTATGGCCTGGTTCACCAGAGGGTAATCACAATGCTGTTCCAGCTCGCTGAGTTGGCTGAGATCGGTTCGCCAGGTACGGCCAATGTTCTCATCCAGTACCTCAGAAAGCGGCGGGTTGGCCAGCGCCAGCCAGCGGCGCGGCGTCACGCCGTTGGTGACGTTGCAAAAACGCGTCGGGAAGATTTTCGCAAAATCAGCAAACAGCGACTGCACCATCAGGTTGGAGTGCAGCTCAGACACGCCGTTTACTTTATGGCTGACCACCACCGCCAGCCACGCCATACGCACGCGGCGGCCGTTGGACTCATCAATGATCGAGGTACGTCCCAGCAGTCCGGTATCGTTCGGATACTGCTCCTGCAACGTCTTCAGGAAGTAGTCGTTAATCTCAAAGATGATTTGCAGATGGCGCGGCAGGATCTTGCCCAGCATATCCACCGGCCAGGTTTCCAGTGCTTCGCTCATCAGCGTGTGGTTGGTGTACGAGAACACCTGGCAGCAGACCTCAAACGCATCGTCCCAGCTAAACTTGTGCTCATCAATCAGCAGGCGCATCAGCTCAGGGATCGACAACACCGGGTGGGTATCGTTGAGGTGAATGGCGATTTTATCCGCCAGGTTGTCGTAGGTTTTGTGCAGCTGATAATGGCGGCTCAAAATATCCTGGATCGTCGAGGAGACCAGGAAGTACTCCTGGCGCAGACGCAGCTCGCGCCCGGAATAGGTGGAGTCATCCGGATACAGTACGCGGGAGACGTTCTCAGAGTGGTTTTTATCTTCCACCGCCGCAAAGTAGTCGCCCTGGTTAAATTTACCGAGGTTGATTGCGCTACTGGCCTGAGCATTCCACAGGCGCAGCGTATTGGTCGCGTCAGTGTCGTAGCCCGGGATAATCTGGTCGTATGCTACCGCGAGGATCTCTTCGGTCTCGACCCAGCGCATCTTCTTGCCTTCCATCTGAACACGGCCACCAAAGCGCACTTTGTAGCGCGTATTGTGGCGTTTGAACTCCCACGGGTTACCGTATTCCAGCCAGTAGTCCGGCGACTCTTTCTGTCGGCCATCAACAATATTCTGCTTGAACATGCCGTAGTCGTAGCGAATACCGTAGCCGCGGCCAGGCAGGCCTAACGTCGCCAGCGAGTCGAGGAAGCAGGCTGCCAGACGCCCGAGGCCGCCGTTACCGAGGCCGGGGTCATTTTCTTCGTCGATCAGATCTTCGAGATCCAACCCCATGCCTTCCAGCGCATTTTTGACATCGTCATAAATTCCCAACGATAACAGTGCATTGGAAAGCGTGCGGCCAATCAGAAACTCCATTGACAGGTAATAGACCTGGCGGGTTTCCTGAGATAATTGCGCACGATTAGAACGCAGCCAGCGCTCCACGAGGCGATCGCGCACCGCGAACAACGTGGCGTTCAGCCACTCATGTTTGTTGGCAATGACCGGATCTTTGCCAATCGTGAACATCAGCTTGTAGGCGATAGAATGCTTAAGAGCCTCTACGCTGAGTGTGGGCGATGCATAACTAAATGGAGCATTCATATAGGTGATTCCTGGATATCTATTTCAAGCGATAGTAAAGCTCACGGTAGGATTTCGCCGCGACTTGCCAGCTAAAATCCATGGCCATTGCCTGACGTTGTACAAACCGCCAGAGCGAAGGGCGCGACCACAACACGAAAGCACGCCGGATTGCCCGCAACAGCGACCAGGCATTACTATCTTCAAATACAAACCCACTGGCGATACCGTCCGCCAGGTTTTCCAGCGAACTGTCGGATACCGTATCAGCCAGCCCACCGGTACGCCGCACCAGCGGTAGCGTACCGTACTTCAGTCCATACAATTGTGTTAAGCCACACGGCTCAAAGCGACTGGGCACCAGAATAACGTCAGCCCCGCCCATAATGCGGTGCGAGAAGGCCTCATGATAGCCAATCTGTACACCCACCTGGCCCGGATGCTCTGCCGCTGCCGCAAGGAAACCTTCCTGCAACACCGGATCGCCCGCACCCAGTAACGCTAGCTGTCCGCCCTGCTCCAGTAAACCGGGCAGCGCTTCCAGCACCAGATCCAGCCCTTTCTGGCTGGTCAGACGGCTCACGACTGCAAAAAGCGGCACTTTGTCGTTAACCTTAAGCCCCATCGCAATCTGCAGTTCACGCTTGTTCTCGGCTTTGTCTTCCAGCGAGTCACGCGTGTAGCGCGATGCCAGCAGCAGGTCCGTTTCCGGACTCCAGATGTTTTCATCAACGCCGTTCAGCACGCCAGAAAGACGTCCTTCACGATGACGCTGCTGCAACAATCCCTCCATCCCATAGGCAAATTGCGCCTCGGTGATTTCCCGCGCGTAGGTCGGGCTAACCGCCGTAATATGGTCGGCGTAGTACAACCCCGCCTTCAGGAAAGAAATCTGCCCGTTGAACTCCAGTCCATGCACATTAAAGAATGACCATGGCAATTGGATGTCATCCATATGCTTTGCATAAAACATGCCTTGATAGGCCAGGTTGTGCACGGTGAACACCGATTTCGCCGGGTGGCCGCGTGCCGCCAGATACGCCGGGGCCAGACCTGCATGCCAGTCGTGCGCATGCACCACATCCGGGCGCCAGAATGGATCAAGCCCGCAGGCCATTTCGCATCCCACCCAGCCGAGCAGCGCAAAGCGCAGGACGTTATCAGAGTAAGCGAACAGGTTAGTATCGTGATACGGGCTGCCGGGACGGTCGTAGAGGTGCGGCGCGTCAATCAGGTAAATACCGACGCCGTTGTAATGGCCGAACAGCAGCGTGATACGTCCGGCAAAGGTATCGCGCCGCGTCACGACCTGCGCATCAGGAATGCCGCGACGGATATCCGGAAACGCCGGGAGCACGACGCGGGCATCCACGCCATCGGCAATTTGCGCGGCCGGCAACGCGCCAAGAACATCTGCCAGTCCCCCGGTTTTTAACAGGGGGAACATCTCTGAACATACGTGTAAAACCTGCATTATCGCTCCTGTTTGATCTGCAGTTTGCGCAGCATTTCACGCGTGACCAGCACAATACCTTCCTCTGAACGGTAGAAACGACGTGCATCTTCTTCCGCGTTTTCACCAATCACCATGCCTTCAGGGATGACGCAGGCACGGTCAACGATGCAGCGGCGTAAGCGGCATGAACGCCCGACCCACACTTCAGGTAACAACACTGCCGAATCAATGTTACAGAAAGAATTCACCCGCACCCGCGGGAACAGAACAGACTGCACCACCACCGAACCGGAAATAATACAGCCGCCAGAGACCAGCGAGTTCAGCGTCATGCCGTGGCTACCGGAGCGGTCCTGCACAAACTTCGCCGGCGGCAGTGATTCCATGTGTGTGCGAATCGGCCAGTCCTGATCGTACATATCCAGTTCCGGGGTAACCGACGCCAGATCGAGGTTAGCCTTCCAGTAGGCTTCCAGCGTCCCAACGTCGCGCCAGTACGGCTCGGATTCCGGGTCTGACTGTACGCAGGATTTAGGGAATGGATGTGCATAAGCCATGCCAGCTGCGGTAATTTTCGGGATGATATCTTTGCCAAAGTCGTGGCTGGAGTTTTCATCGAGATCATCTTCTTCAAGTAATTCATACAGATAATCGGCGTTGAAAACATAGATCCCCATACTGGCAAGGGATCGGGTCGGATCGTTTGGCATAGCCGGTGGATTCGCCGGTTTTTCCACGAATTCGATGATTTTGTCGCTGTCGTCGACGTCCATGACGCCAAAGGCGCTGGCTTCCTCAATCGGCACCGGCATACAGGCCACGGTGCAGCGTGCGCCTTTTTCGACGTGGTCGATCAGCATGCGCGAATAGTCCTGTTTGTAGATATGATCGCCCGCGAGGATCACCACATATTCCGCTTTATAGCGTCGAATGATGTCCAGGTTTTGGGTGACCGCATCTGCCGTGCCGCGATACCAATTTTCACCCTGCATTCTTTGCTGGGCAGGCAGCAGATCGACAAACTCGTTCATCTCTTCACTGAAGAACGACCAGCCGCGCTGAATATGCTGCACCAGCGTGTGGGACTGGTACTGGGTGATCACGCCAATACGGCGGATCCCGGAGTTAATGCAGTTGGATAAAGCAAAATCGATAATGCGGAACTTACCGCCAAAGTGCACGGCAGGCTTAGCACGTTTGTTGGTTAAATCTTTCAGGCGGGTACCACGACCACCGGCCAGGATTAGGGCAACAGATTTTAATGGCAGCTGGCGCGCCAACATTACACGATCGTTCTTCTCTAAACTCACCATGACTAACTCCTTTTTTATCATCTTTGGAACACACACAGTCCGTGCGCAGGTCCCTGCCAGACAGCCGTAATAACCGGATTATCCTCTCCGGCAAATGGAGGAACGGCATGCCATTCCCCTTCAGGTAAAACGATATCTGTCACCTCAAGCGTGGCGTTTATCACGATCAGAAAACGGTCTGAGAGCAGGATCTGCATCTGCCTCGGGCCGTTTTGCCACTCATCCGCACTTAAGGGTTGTGCGTATCGGTTCAGCCAACGCACATTGCCGTCGCCCTCTTCCCACCAGCGATCGTCTGTTAAGGCAGGGATCTGCTGGCGAAGATGAATCAACGCGGCGGTGAATGTGGTTAGCCCGCTGTTTGCCTGCTGCCAGTCCAGCCAGGTTAAGGCGTTATCCTGGCAGTAAGCGTTATTGTTACCGTGCTGGCTATGACCATGTTCATCTCCCGCCAGCAACATCGGTGTACCCTGAGAAAGCAGCAACGTCGTCAACAGGGCATGCATGCTGTCGCGTCGCCGTTCAATCAGGTCCAGCGTGCCGCCTAATCCTTCTTTACCATGATTGTCGCTGTAGTTATTGCTAGTGCCGTCGCGATTTTCCTCACCATTCGCTTCATTGTGCTTATTTGTGAAGCACACACAGTCACGCAGCGTAAAACCATCGTGCGCCGTCACCAGATTGACCGATGCGCTGGGTTTGCGACCAGGGTGTTTAAACATGTCGCTGGAAGCCGCAAAACGTCCGGCAAACTCCCCAAGGGGCAGATTACGCTGGAGCCAGAAGCGTCGACTTGCATCGCGGAAATGGTCATTCCACTCAGCAAACGGCGGGGGAAAATTCCCTACCTGATACCCGCCTTCACCGATATCCCATGGCTCCGCAATCAGCTTAACGCCTGAAAGCAGCGGGCAGTTTTGGATTGCGGTAAACAGCGGCGCATCCTGACGAAACGCAGGCGTACGCCCCATAACGGATGCTAAATCAAAACGAAAACCGTCCACATGGCAGGTTTCCACCCAATAGCGCAGGCATTCACACGCATACTCCACGATACCGGGATGGCTCAGGTTGAGGGTGTTCCCACAGCCGGTCCAGTTGTAGTAATCACCATCGTCCCTGATCCAATAATAGCTACGGTTATCAATTCCGCGCAGGGAGAAGACCGGCCCTTCAAGATCCAGCTCAGCGCTGTGGTTCAAAACGATATCGAGAATGATCTCAATCCCCGCTTTGTGTAGCGCTTTGACGGCATCGCGAAACTCATCCAGCGCGTGTTCAGGTGAGCAGGCATAGGCCGGATGCAGTGCAAACATGGCTACCGGGTTGTAGCCCCAGTAGTTCGACAGCCCCAGCCGCTGCAGTCGCGGCTCGCTGGCGAAATGCACCACGGGCAGCAGTTCCAGCGCAGTAATGCCGAGACGCTTGAAATAGTCGATCATCACCGGATGACCGAGCGCTTTGTAAGTGCCGCGAATCTGTTGCGGAATGTCCGGGTGCAGATACGTCAGCCCTTTAACATGCGCTTCGTAGATAACGGTATTGCCCCACGGCGTGCGCGGCGGGGCATCGTCTTCCCAGTCATAATGGTCTGACACCACCACGCTTTTCAGGGCAATCGCCGCGTTATCGTGATGATCCGGTTCGTTCATTCCACCGTGCAGCAGCGGGTTATCTTTTAACTCGCCATCGACCCGGCGCGCGCAGGGGTCAATCAGCAGTTTCGCTGGGTTAAAACGGTGTCCCTGCTGCGGCTGCCACGGACCATGTACGCGATAACCATAGCGCAAACCGGGCCGGGCATCGGCCAGATAGCCGTGCCAGACATCGCCGCTACGTCCCGGCAAATCATAGCGATGCTCACAGCCTTGCTCATCGAATATGCACAGTTCGACACGCTCGGCGTGCGCCGAAAAAAGGGTGAAATTAACGCCATGGCCGTCATACGTTGCACCATGGGGGGTGGCATTGCCGGTTGCCAGTTGTGTCATCACCCCTCCCGCATCAGCCAAATCGTGGCCAGCGGCGGCAACGTCAGGCTCAGTGAATGCTGGCGACCGTGGCTGGCAATTTCATCGCTTTGTACTGCGCCGCCGTTGCCGGTATTGCTACCGTGGTAATGCATCGAGTCTGTGTTGAGGATTTCTCGCCATTTGCCCGGTTGATTGATGCCAAAGCGGTAGCCGTGGCGAGGTACCGGCGTAAAGTTGCTGGCAACGATAATTTCATTACCGGCTTTATCACGACGAACAAAAATCAGCACCGACCGTTCGTTGTCATCGACCACCAGCCATTCAAAACCATAGCCGTCAAAGTCGAGTTCATGCAGCGCTTTGTGATGACGATAAGTGTGGTTCAGGTCGCGCACCAGACGCTGTACACCGTGGTGCCAGTTATCGCCCCCCTCCAGCAGATGCCAGTCGAGGCTGGCGTCGTGGTTCCATTCACGGCCCTGGGCAAACTCGTTACCCATAAACAGCAGCTTCTTACCCGGGAAGGCCCACATCCAGCCATAGTAGGCGCGCAGGTTGGCAAACTTCTGCCACGCATCGCCCGGCATGCGGTCGAGGATCGATTTCTTACCGTGCACCACTTCATCGTGTGACAGCGGCAGCACAAAGTTCTCGGTGTAGTTGTACAGCATGCCGAAGGTCAGCTTATCGTGATGGTGCTGGCGATAAACCGGGTCCAGCTTCATGTAGTCCAGCGTGTCGTGCATCCAGCCGAGGTTCCACTTGTACCAGAAACCTAAGCCCCCCATGTCCTGCGGTCTTGATACACCGGCAAAGTCGGTCGACTCTTCCGCCATACTCACCGCGCCCGGTACCTGTTCGCCAAGAATACGGTTGGTATTACGCAAAAACTCGATGGCTTCGAGGTTCTCACGCCCGCCGAATTCGTTCGGGATCCACTCGCCGTCTTTGCGGCTGTAATCGCGGTAAATCATCGACGCCACGGCATCCACGCGCAGCGCGTCAATGCCAAAGCGCTCAATCCAGTACAGGGCGTTACCCACCAGATAATTACTGACTTCACGGCGCCCGTAGTTGTAGATCAGCGTGTTCCAGTCCTGGTGATAGCCTTCGCGCGGGTCGCTATGCTCATACAAGCTGGTACCGTCAAACTGAGCCAGACCGAAGTCATCCGACGGGAAGTGACCGGGTACCCAGTCGAGGATCACGTTCAGCCCCGCCTGATGCGCGGCATTCACAAAATAGCGGAAGTCATCGCGCGTGCCGAAGCGTCGGGTCGGTGCATACATGCCGGTCGGCTGATAGCCCCAACTGCCGTCAAACGGGTGCTCGCTAACCGGCAACAGCTCAATATGGGTAAAGCCCATCCACTTCACATAGGGGATCAGTTGATCCGCCAGTTCGCGATAGCTCAGCCAGAAGTTGTTGTCCGTATGGCGACGCCACGAGCCCAGATGCACTTCGTAGATAGAGATCGGCGCATCAAACTGGTTGGCTTTTTTGCGTTCCTCCGTTTGCACCACTTTTTCGGGCAAACCGCAGATCACCGACGCCGTTTCCGGACGCATTTGCGCTTCAAAGGCATACGGGTCGGCTTTAACACGCAAATGACCGTTGGCATCGATCATCTCGTATTTGTACAGCTGCCCCTGCTGTGCTCCGGGGATAAACAGCTCCCAGATTCCGCTCTCTTTGCGCAGGCGCATCGGGTGGCGGCGACCGTCCCAGTAGTTGAACTGCCCTACTACCGAAACGCGTCGTGCGTTCGGTGCCCAGACGGAAAAACGCGTGCCGGTCACACCGTCCATGGTATCCGCATGTGCGCCCAGCGTTTCGTACGGGCGCAGATGCGTCCCTTCGGACAACAGCCAGGCGTCCATATCCTGAATAAGCGGGCCAAAACGGTAAGGGTCATCGATCAGATTCTGCTGTCCATGCCAGACAACAGCCAGCTGATAGCGAAAGAAATTTTTACGGCGGGGAATTACAGCACAGAAAAAACCGCGAGGGTCGAGGCAATCCAGCTTGCCGACTTTGCGTCCGGTTTTTGGTTCGATCACCCACACTTCGGTGGCGTCAGGTAAAAGAGCACGGACTTCAAGTCCGGCGTCAGTTTGGTGCATACCGAGTACGGAAAAAGGATCCGCAAAATGGCCTGCAATTAGCGCATTAATCACGTCTCTATCGATACGAACGGACATGGTTGTCATCCTGTTTTATGGTGTCACCCCTTCCAACTGATTTTCGACATCAGGTAGTGACACTTTTTTTGACCTGAACGACGCAGCACAATTGTGCATCCTCTCTGCGTCGTCCCACCTTCAGGCAACAACTTAATACCTCCGGTATTAAGTCACTCTTAAAGAATAGCCAATGCTTTATCTTACTCCCGGTAAAAAATGAAACATCTGCGCTTACTCCTGTATTACGCAAAAAAAAGGGCGACTCAGCACCCAATGTTTAAACACGGTCTGTGTCTGCCGGATGGCGATATGCTTATCCGGCAGTCCCGCATTACGCCAGCTGACGCAGCATCCGGCGCAATGGTTCCGCAGCACCCCAGAGCAGCTGATCGCCCACGGTAAAGGCTGACAGGAACTCCGGTCCCATATTCAGCTTACGCAGACGACCGACTGGCGTGGTCAACGTACCGGTAACGGCCGCTGGGGTTAACTCACGCATGGTGATATCCCGATCGTTTGGCACCACTTTCGCCCACGGATTGTGCGCGGCCAGCAGTTCTTCCACGGTCGGAATCGACACATCTTTTTTCAGTTTAATCGTGAACGCCTGGCTGTGGCAGCGCAGTGCGCCGACGCGCACGCACAGACCATCCACCGGGATCACGGAAGACGTGTTAAGAATTTTGTTGGTTTCCGCCTGCCCTTTCCACTCTTCGCGGCTCTGGCCGTTATCGAGCTGTTTGTCGATCCACGGAATCAGGCTCCCGGCCAGCGGGACGCCAAAGTTATCAACCGGCAGGGAGCCGCTACGGGACAGGGTTGTCACTTTACGTTCGATATCGAGGATAGCAGAAGAAGGGGTCGCCAGTTCATCGGCCACATGGCTATACAGATGGCCCATCTGCGACAGCAGTTCACGCATATGACGCGCGCCGCCGCCGGAAGCCGCCTGGTAGGTCGCCACGGACACCCAGTCCACCAGATCGTTGGCGAACAGACCGCCGAGTGACATCAGCATCAGGCTAACGGTGCAGTTACCGCCGACAAACGTCTTGATGCCGTTGTTCAGACCATCGGTGATCACATTCTGGTTAACCGGATCGAGAATAATGATGGCATCGTCTTTCATGCGCAGTGAAGAGGCCGCGTCAATCCAGTAACCCTGCCAACCGCTTTCACGAAGCTTTGGATAGATTTCGTTGGTATAATCGCCGCCCTGACAGGTCACAATAATGTCGAGCGCCTTCAGCGCATCGAGATCAAATGCATCCTGAAGCATGCCGGTGGAGGTCGCACCAAACGTCGGTGCCGCCTGCCCAAGCTGGGAAGTAGAAAAGAAAACAGGGCGAATGGCGTCGAAGTCGCGTTCTTCTACCATGCGTTGCATGAGTACAGAGCCGACCATACCGCGCCAGCCGATAAAACCAACATTTTTCATAGCGTTTTTTTCCTGCAGAGATGTGTGCTGTGTATGTACGCCATTATCCTGTGACGTATCCTTCACCATACAAAAAGCAGCCAAAGTCGCAAGTGAAATTAATCAATGATAGCGAAGCCATCAGTAATGCGACTTATCCCGCTGCGCTCGCAAGCAGAAAGTCCGCGGTAATTATCAGGGAATTTGAGTTATGAATGAAATCATTTCAGCGGCAGTTTTATTGATCCTGATTATGGATCCGCTCGGAAATCTGCCCATTTTCATGTCCGTATTGAAACATACTGAACCGAAACGCCGTCGCGCAATTATGATTCGCGAGCTGTTTATTGCGCTGCTGGTGATGCTGATATTCCTGTTTGCGGGCGAGAAAATTCTGGCATTTCTTAACCTGCGCGCGGAAACCGTGTCGATCTCCGGGGGCATCATTTTGTTCCTGATCGCCATCAAGATGATTTTCCCCAGCGCCACCGGTAACAGCACCGGACTGCCCGCAGGCGAAGAGCCGTTTATCGTTCCACTGGCCATTCCGCTGGTGGCGGGCCCCACCATCCTGGCGTCGTTGATGCTGTTGTCGCATCAGTACCCGAATCAGATGGGACATCTGGTGATTGCCCTGCTGATCGCCTGGGGTGGAACGTTTGTGATTTTATTGCAGTCGTCGCTGTTCCTGCGCCTGCTAGGTGAGAAAGGGGTTAACGCGCTTGAGCGCCTGATGGGGCTAATTCTGGTGATGATGGCAACCCAGATGTTCCTCGATGGCGTACGGATGTGGATGAAGGGGTGACGCACTCATATTACGCCGGGTGGCGGCTTCGCCTGACCCGGCCTACGATGTGGATGTGTGCTCGTTTGTAGGCCCGGTAAGCGCAAGCGCCACCGGGCAACCGTTTTGAAGCTGGAGAGCATGGTATTTCAGAGAACGGTTCCGTTCACTTATTCCTCCAGGCTACCGGGCCGGGCGCGAGGCAGCGTCCATGCAAAACGCGCCCTGAACCCGCATCCCTGCGGGTTCTCCCGGCCTTACGGAAACGCGTCGGCAATTTTCAGCCGGACCAGCCCACACCTGACCACCTGAGCTTTTACTTGAATACCTCTGAACAGCAAAACGGATATAGCTGAAAGCCAGAGCGCTGAAGCGACACCCTGGTCCGGCTGAAAATCGATGAGGTGTTGACGGCTGACCGGGTCTGCCCGCAGGGATGCGGGCAGAGGGGACGGCCTGCATGGATGCAGGCTCGGCCCCGACCCGACAGGCAGACGGAATAAGACGAATAACTCGCGCAGCGACGATTTTCCCGCCGGGAGCCTGGGTTGCAAGGGAGGCGGCGGTGAGCCTCCCTTGCACGTTCACGGGCATCAGCGCTTCAGAGAAATGACACCACTCAGGTGAACGGAACCCTGAGCAATAATCACATGTTCACCCTACATGCTTAACTGAACGGCATTGCACTGTAATTTCAGGTATTCCTTATGCTTTTAAACCGCTGAGAAAACGTATTTTCATTTCTGCGAAGCGCCTTCCGGAATGCCCTCTTGTCAGCATCGCGGATTAGCATTATCTTCTCGCTGCACCTGCAAAATCAGGTGCCAGAATTAGCCTTCTGAACTCTTTCATCGGTGACGCAAGTATTTTTGTGTCGCACGCTTAGGTACACTTCAATGGTGGACCGGGCGGGGGCGTCGCAAGACGCACCGGTATCCGATGAGGCCGGTAAGGCTAACCCTGCTCGGTTCCACCACCAGTGAGATTAGCCTCTCCAGTGGTGGATGAAAATCACTCATCGGAGGCTGCCCTATGGCGACTACCCCTCTCTTTTCACACTCTTTATTTACCCTGCCCTTTAGCCATGCCACAGATTTCACCGAGCTGGCGGATAACTGCGAGCGTTTTGTCGAAGGACTTGTTGAATGCCATGACCCGGTTGAAAAACTGGCTATTTGTGCGCGGCTGTCGGCCTGTCTGGCACTATTGCAACCAACCTTAACGGAACCTGTACCGCATCACCTGCAAGCCAGCCTGACGGTGGAAACATTCCCCACCCGTTCTCCGCTCTTTGAGCCTGAACCCGACCAGATGGGGCGCTACTGTCAGTTATTAACGCACCTGCTGATGAGTAAAACGCTGTCTGACGAGATGGAACGCGTGGCAGGTGACTTACTGCAGGATCTGGTGGAATATTTCGCCGATACGCTAAAAGCACCGCGCTGGCTGAAAACAGAAGAAGGGTTGGTCGTGCTATAAAAAAGCCGGGTAGCGCTTACCCGGTCTACGGTGTGGAAATGTGCTCGTTTGTAGGCCCGGTAAGCGCAAGCGCCACCGGGCAATGCCCTCAGCTCAATAGCTGGAAAGCAATCATACCGACAATTGCACCGACCGTGCCGAGGATGGTTTCCATCATCGTCCAGGTCTTCAGCGTTTGCGCTTCGGTCGCACCAGTGAACTTACCGAACAGCCAGAAACCGGCGTCATTCACGTGACTGACCACGATAGAGCCACCCGCGATACAGATAGACAGGGCCGCCATCTGCGCGCCGGAGAAGTTCAGCTGTTCAATCACCGGCATCACCAGACCGACCGCCGTTAAGCAGGCCACGGTTGCAGAACCCTGAATGATACGCACCGCCGCTGCCAGCACGAAGCAGGTGATGGCAATCGGCAGGCCCATTCCAGTTAATGCTTCACCCAGTGCCGGACCGACACCAGAATCCACCAGCACCTGCTTGAATACGCCACCAGCACCGATCACCAGCAGAATAATCCCCGCCGGTTGCAGCGCATGACCGCAGATCTCCATCACTTTGTCTTTTGGCATCCCCTGGCGAATGGCCAGGCCGTAAATCGCCACCAGGCACGCCACCAGAATCGCGGTGAACGGGTGGCCGATAAACTCGAACCATTCGTAGGTTGAAGAACCGACCGGCACAAAGCGTGCGGCGATGGTTTTCAGACCCACCAGTACCAGCGGCAGCAGGATCAGCGACAGGCTGAAGCCGAAGGACGGCATTTTGCCTTCACCCAGATGCGGCTCGGTAATGTCTTCCGGCACGTGCAGCTCAACGTAACGGCTGATAAAATTGCCCCACAGCGGCCCGGCGATAATCATGCCCGGGATCGCCGCACACAGGCCAATCAGGATCATCCAGCCAAAGTCGGCGTGCATCTGAGAAGCCAGCAGCATCGGCGCGGGCCCCGGCAGCAGAAACGCCGCCGCTGCCGCCACGCCCGCAAACAGCGGAATGACCAGCTTAACCAGGTTGGTACCGGTGTGGCGCGCCATCGAGAACGCCACGCTTATCAGCAGCACAATCGCCACTTCAAAGAACAACGGTAATGCGCAAATCAGACCGGCCAGGCCAATCGCATAGTGCGCGCGGCTGTGACCAAAGGATTTCAGCATTTTGACGGCAATCTGATCGACCGCGCCCGTTTCATGCAAAATCTTACCGAACATGGCACCGAGAGCGACCACAATCGCCAGGAAGCCCAGCGTGCCCCCCATCCCTTTTTCCATGGTGGCCGCGATTTTATCGAGCGGCATACCGGAAAAGAGACCTGCACCAATAGACACCACCATCAAAGCAACGAAGGCGTGCATACGCGCCTTCATTACTAAAAACAGCAGTAATAAAACAGACCCTACTGCTGTTAAAACAAGCGTTAATGTAGTCACTACTTACTGCCTTGGTTTATAACCTCAATGGTGCTCGCTACCACACCATCCAGTGGTTGATCGATATCCACCACCAGTACATCGCTTTCGTCCGCACCCGGCTCTTCCAGCGCATCGAACTGGGTAACCAGCATCTGCGTTTTGAAGAAGTGACCTTTGCGCGCTTTCAGGCGGCTTTCAATCACGTCGAAGTCCCCTTTCAGGTAGATGAAAGAGAGATTCGGATTGCCTTCGCGAAGCAGGTCGCGATAGTGTTTTTTCAGCGCAGAACACACGATCAGCGAGACCTTGTTGGTACGCTGCATCGCAAAGGCGGCGTCATTGAGCGCCTGTAACCACGGCTTACGGTCGTCGTCGTTCAACGGCTCACCGGCGGCCATTTTCGTGATGTTGCTGCGCGGATGGAGAAAATCGCCATCAAGAAACGCGGCCTGCAGTTGATGCGCCACTTCGCTGGCGACAGCAGATTTACCGCTGCCCGATACGCCCATCAGAACGTAAACGTGGTGATCATGATTAGTCGTGCTCAAAGCGTTGCCCCCACTGGTACAAGAATCAGGAATTGTTACGGGTAACTGTTATCGGTAACATTGTCCAGCCGGACAAATGGAGAAGCAATATCCATTCGTGCTCGAAGTGTATAAGTGTGAGCTACGTCAAACTTGTCGGCTTAAATAGATCCGCCCGGTGACAAGGTGAAACCTAAATCTAACATTTTAGGTGTGACTGCTTCACCGCGGATACGCGCCAGCAGACGCTCAGCGCCAATGCTGCCCATCCGTTCACGCGGCGTGAGCACGCTCGCCAGACGCGGTTCCATCACCTGCCCGATGTCATGACCGTGGAAACCAGCAATCGCCATATCATCCGGAATTTTCAGCCCTAAGCGCTGGCATTCAAATGCCGCCCCGACCGCCAGGTCATCGTTAGTACAGAACACACCGTCCAGCTGCGGGTATTCACGCCGCGCCTGACGGATAAGCTCAATACCAGACGAATAGGAAGAAGATTGTTCCACCATCACGCTATACGGCACCAGACCGGCGTCGCGCATGGCCTGCTCGTAGCCCCTCTGTTTGATGATAGTTCGTTCATCCAGACGCGCACCCAGATAGGCAATGTGGCGATGCCCACGCGCGATAATGGCGGCGGTCATCTGGCGGGCGGCTTCGAAGTTGTCAAAACCGACGGCGATATCAAGACACGGAGACTGGCTGTCCATCAGTTCAACCACCGGGATCCCCGCTACTTCGATCATTTTCAACGTACGCGGGGTGTGGCTGCGTTCGGTGAGGATCAGGCCATCGATATTCCACGATAGCATTGATTCCAGACGTTCCTGCTCCATCTCGGGCTTATAGCCGTAGTGCGCCAGCATGGTCTGATAACCGTGGCGGTCAGTCACGGCCTCAATGCCGCGTAACACTTCAGCAAAAACCTGGTTGGTGAGAGAGGGTAACAGCACGCCGATAGCACGACTGGTAGCATTTGAAAGGATATCAGGAGCACGATTGGGAATATAACCCAGCTCATCAAGTGCAGCGGCAATTTTGCCCCGCAGCGCCACGGAGACCTGCTCCGGGTTGCGCAAAAAGCGACTGACCGTCATTTTGGTCACGCCCACGCGGTCGGCTACATCCTGAAGTACGGGTCTTTTCTTTTTCATCGTCCTGAAGCGTTAAAAAGGGATAGATTCCCCGAGTTTACCACGGACGTGCGGATTTAATGACAAACGATGAAAAGCCGGATGGCGACGCTGTCGCGTCTTATCCGGCCTACAAGGGTTACAGCACGTTATACAGGCGGCAAGTCAAACAGTAACACTTCGCTGTCGCTGTCGGCATGAATCGAAATGGCCTGTTCATCCCAGATTGCCAGACCATCACTGGTGGACGCTTTGGTTCCGTTGATGGTGACATTGCCTTTCACGACCTGGATCCACACGCGGCGTTCCGCGGCTATCTGATGTACCGATTGCTCATCTTTGAGCAGCGCCCAGCGATACAGCTCCATATCCTGGTAAACCTTCAGCGAACCGTCACGCGCATCCGGCGACAGCACCAGCTGTTTGCCCTGCGCGGCGTCAAAACGGCGCTGCTCGTAGCGTGGCGTAATGCCGTTTTCCTGCGGAATGATCCAAATCTGATACAGGTGCAGCTTCTCGGTGTCGCTTGGGTTGTACTCCGAGTGACGGATCCCCGTCCCGGCGCTCATAATCTGGAATTCACCTGCAGGTACCTGCTCTTTATTACCCATGCTGTCCTGATGCTCCACCGCACCTTCCAGTACGTAGGTCAGGATTTCCATGTCTTTATGGGGATGCGTACCAAAGCCCTGGCCTGCGTCGATCACGTCATCGTTAATCACGCGCAGTGCCGAGAACCCCATAAAATTCGGGTCATAGTAGTTGGCAAACGAGAAGGTATGCCAG
The DNA here is from genome assembly GCF_057838705.1 of Citrobacter sp. KH_055_1. NCBI lineage: Bacteria > Pseudomonadati > Pseudomonadota > Gammaproteobacteria > Enterobacterales > Enterobacteriaceae > Citrobacter > Citrobacter sp. KH_055_1. The sequence continues at coordinate 279,785 of NZ_CM174473.1, read as the reverse complement.
GAATCGAGCCAGCCATGATTTGCATGACCACGGTCGTTTGCTTTGCGTAAGAAGATCATTGTGTTCACCCCAGATGTTTTCGATGGAGTCAGTGTGGACTCAATCACTCAGGGATCATAGAGGGTGAAAATTGACGCCTCTGTTCAAAAAAAATGAACAAGCCCAGAGGCGTCACTTAGCGCTATTTGGCGAGGGTTATCGTGGCAGGCGTTGCCTGTTCAAAGGCGCGCTCGAGGATCTCGAGGTTAGTAAGAACGTCAGATTCCTTGACGTAATTAGGCATACCGGTGGTCAGCGACTGATACAGCGCATCATAGACGCGGCCGTAGTCGCCCACTTCCGGTTTCATCTCTTCTTTCACCGTAATGCCATCATCGTTGACATATTCCAGCACACCCACTGAATCATCGGCGGCAAAACCGGGTTCCCCCGGCATAATATTGGCCTTCAGGCTGGTCTCCTGCTGGTCGATACCGTACTTCACAAACGAGCCTTTAGTGCCGTGAACGATAAACTTCGGATAGTCGATTTTCACCAGGTGGCTGGTTTTGACGATAGCCTTCAGGTCACCGTAGAACAGCTGCGCTTCAAAGGTATCATCAGGATTCGCTTTGTTACGCAGGCTACGGATGTCATAGGCAACGTGGTCGGGACGACCAAACAACGAGATAATTTGGTCCATGGTGTGTACGCCCAGCCCATAGAATGCGCCGTCCTGCGGCAGACCCGGCTGGGTTTCCACCACCGGGCGGTAGTAGTCAAAATGGCTCTCCACTTCAACAATCTCGCCCAACTTGCCGCTCTCAATCACCTTTTTGGCGGTGAGGAAGCAGGAATCGAAGCGACGATTCTGGTACGGCGTAACGATCAGCCCCTTGCTTTGCGCCAGTTCGAACAGCGCTTTTGCCTCTGCCAGCGTTGGTGTGAACGGTTTCTCCACCAGCACGTTTTTACCCGCTTCCAGCGCACGCTTTGCGTATTCAAAGTGACTGTCTGCATGTGTGCAGACGATCACCAGCTTCACCTGCGGATCGTTTAATACCTCGTCGAGGTCGCTGGTAAAGTGGATGTGTGAATATTGCGGTGCCTGCTCTTCCGGCTTGGCGTGACGACGGAAGATATGCGCCACGTGCCAGCTGTCTTTGCGGTTGAGAACGTACGGTAAATGGTAGCGGGTGGTGCTTTTACCAAACCCAATGAATGCACAGTGTAAGGTCATGAGGCAATCCTTTTGAAGGTGATTGCCTACACCATAACGCAAAGTGGGGGGAGACTGAATCCATCCTGTCATCGTGCCGGATGCGGCGTGGCCTTATCCGGCCTACAAAAGCAGTAGCCTCAAGATCGGCCGGCGGCGTCGCGGTCAGTTTGTTCACGGCAAGCGCGCAGGGCCCGGAGCGTACTAAATGTACGTGAGGAGCACGAGCACTTCCCGGGGACAAAATGGCAAGTAAGCCAGGCTGAAACAAAACCCCAAAAAAAAAGCCAGCAAAAGCTGGCTAAAGTAATACTGGAAGCAATGTGAGCAATGTCGTGCTTTCAGGTTCTCCGTAGGGTTCCCCTGAACGCAGAGCAATAATAATCATTCTCATTCGCACTTGTCTACTTCTTTTTGCAAAAAAATGCAGTTGACGGATTTTTCTTTCTCAGCGAGTGTAAATACACAATTAACCCTGCAGGAGATAAGGAATGAGTGAGATAGTGATACGCCACGCTGAAAAGAAAGATTACGACGCCATTCGTCAAATCCATGCCCAGCCGGAGGTGTATCACAATACGCTACAGGTTCCTCATCCTTCCATGGAGATGTGGCAAGAACGGCTCGCCGAGCGCACCGGTGTCAAACAACTGGTTGCCTGCATTGATGATATTGTCGTGGGGCACCTATGCATTGAAGTCACCCAGCGCCCGCGCCGCAGTCACGTCGCTGATTTTGGGATCTGCGTAGATGCCCGCTGGCAAAATCGCGGCGTCGCCAGCGCGCTCATCCGCACCATGATCGACATGTGCGACAACTGGCTGCGCGTCGAGCGCATTGAGCTGACGGTGTTTGTCGATAATGAGCCTGCTGTGGCGGTGTACAAAAAGTATGGCTTTGAAATCGAAGGGACCGGTAAGAAATATGGCCTGCGCAACGGTGAGTACGTTGATGCGTACTTTATGGCGCGCGTGAAGTAATGGTTGGGCGAGTCATCTCGCCCTTTTTATTGAAAGGACGCATCGTGAAAAAGGTTTTATCGCTGGTTCTGCTGGCAACGATTTCCCCCGGCTACGCCACGACCGTACAAAATGTGGATTCCATCCCCAACGCCATTCACCATCCGGAAGGCAAGCAGATTTTCGCCGAGCAAATGATGGGGGCAACGCCCGCCAAAGGGTTTGGTGAACTGCCGCAAGGGTTAGAGGTGGCGCAATGGATTAGCTGGGTTGCGCCGAATGAAGACCCCAAAAACCTGATTATGACCGGTGCCAAAGCCTGGGGCAAAAACGGGAAATACATTGGCGTCGCCTGTTTTGCCGATAATCAGGCAGAGGCAGAACAAACCAGGAAACGCGCAGATAACGGCTGTCCGGAAAATTACAGCACCAGCCGCGTCAATAAATTATATCTCGGCGTTTTTTCCTGGCAGAATCAACAGTTGCAGCCGATCGCACGTTCAGAAAAACCGCTGGACCAGCTCTCAACGTGGAATGAAAACGCCGAAGCGCAGAGTGATGATGAGTCCGTCAAACCGCTGGCTTATTACACCAAACTGGATCTGGCCCCTTATCGGATCGCACCCGATACCCTGGCATTCGGGGTACGCGGCGGGTACTCAAATGCGTATTCCGGCGGCGGTGCATTTTATGAAGTGCTGGAGCTCTACGCGATTAAAGACAACAAGATAATCAACGTGTTTTCCAACCTTGTTTACCAATATCAGGATATCGCCGGGGACTGGAATCAGGACGGAACGCGACAGCACGACATCAGCGAAAGTAAGTACATCCTGAAAATACGCACGGCAAAGACCGCCGGTTTTTATGACGTAGAGCGTGTTAACCTTGAGGATAAAAGCAGTCGCATATATCGCTGGTCTGAATCACAGCAACAGTACGTTCCCTAGCTGACAGATAAGGCCTACAGCGTATAGCACGATGTAGGCCATTCACCTTAGTACCCCGCCGTTAAATCATCCACGGAGCGTGGGTCAGACGCGCCATACAGTGCGCCATCCGGCCCGACCATAATGCTCTGGGTGCTGCCCATCGCCTCTTTGAGCGCGACTTTTTGCCCTTTCTGTTCCAACAGTTTGATGGTGTCCGGGCTGAAGCCTTTCTCGATACGCAGCTCATCCGGCAACCACTGATGATGGAAACGCGGTGCATTGGTGGCTTCGGCGACGTTCATTCCAAAATCAATGCTGTTGACCACCATTTGCAGCACAGTAGTGATAATACGACTGCCGCCAGGGCTGCCGGTAACCAGCCAGGTTTTACCGTCTTTCACTACGATGGTCGGCGACATGGACGACAGCGGGCGCTTATTCGGCCCTACCGCGTTGGCATCACCGCCCACCAGCCCGTAAACGTTCGGGACACCCGGTTTGGCAGAGAAGTCATCCATTTCGTTATTGAGCAGAATACCGGTGTTACCCGCCACAATACCGGTGCCGAAGGTGGTGTTCAGGGTATAGGTCACCGCCACGGCGTTGCCGTCTTTATCCACCACCGAGAAGTGGGTGGTTTGGTTACTTTCGTACGGGGCAAGCTTGCCTGGTTTGATCTGACTGGAGGGTTTGGCTTTATTGATATCGATCTGCTCGGCAAGCGATTTGGCATACGCTTTGTTGGTCAGCGCCTGCCACGGTACCTTCACAAAATCCGGATCGCCAAGGTATTCAGAGCGGTCAGCGTAAGCATACTTCTCCGCCTCCGCCATCACCTGCATGGCATCGGCGCTGCCAAATCCGTATTTCTTCATATCGAAGTTTTCGAGAATATTAAGGATCTGCACAATATGAATACCGCCAGAGGACGGGGGCGGCATCGAGAAGACCTGGTATCCGCGATAGTCGCCGCTAATCGGTTTACGCTCCACGGCTTTATAAGCGGCTAAATCGTCTTTGCTCATCAGCCCGCCGTTCTTCTTCATCTCCTCGGCTATCTGATCGGCAATCGCCCCTTTATAAAACGCATCCGGGCCATTCTCGGCAATCATCTCGAGGCTTTTCGCCAGGTTTTTCTGTACCAGCTTGTCGCCCTTTTTCAGCGGTTCGCCGTCTTTCCAGAAAATAGCTTTGCTGTTCTCGTGGTTGGGGATCACTTCGCTGCCGTAGGTTTTGAGATCGTCAGCCAGCGCATCGTTTACCACAAACCCCTCTGCCGCCAACTTCATCGCCGGGCGTACCACTTTGTTGAGCGGCAGGGTGCCATATTTTTCCAGTGCCAGCGAGAATCCGGCCACGGTCCCCGGCGTGCCGGAAGCCAGATGCGAGGTTAGCGATTTTTTACTGTCCGGATTGCCCTGATCGTCGAGGAACATATCACGCGTGGCGTTAGCCGGCGCCATTTCACGGAAATCGATAGCGGTCGTATTCCCGTCTTTGGTGCGCAGCAGCATAAATCCGCCGCCGCCCAGGTTCCCCGCCTGGGGATGCGTCACCGCCAGTGCATACCCCACGGCCACGGCAGCATCTACCGCGTTACCCCCCTGCTTTAAGATATCTACCCCAACCTGCGTGGCCATCGCATCCACGGAGGCAACCATCCCCTGCTGCGCGCGCACGGGATGGAACACATCTTCTTCCACGCCATATGATACTGGCGGCGCAGCCGGTGCGGCAGCCGCGCTGAAACAGCTTCCTGAGAGCAGAGCAGCAATGGCTACCCGGCGTATAAACGTCGGTTTTATCATCGTTATTCTCCAGATGTACGGGGGTCTGCCCCCACTAAGCCTGGTGCATAACTCTGAAATAACCATCGTAACGGCGAGAAAGGAGTAAACTAAAGAGATCCCCGAGAGGAGAAAAGCGATGAAACGACTCTTGATTTTAGCCATGCTATTGCCGTTTGCAGGCTTTGCACAGCCCATCAACACCATGAACAACCCGAATAAACCGGGTTATCAGATCCCGAGTCAGCAGCGGATGCAGACACAAATGCAATCACAGCAAATTCAGCAGAAAGGGATGCTGAACCAACAGTTGCAGACGCAGACGCGCATGCAACAGCAGCATATGGAAAATCAGATCAACACCAACTCCCAGCGCGTGCGCCAGTCTCAGCCGGGGGAGTTGAATACCAGCCAACAGCAAATGCTACCCAACAACAACGGTGGGATGCTAAACACCAACCGCAATCCGGACAGCACGCTGAATAAACAGCAGCAAATGCTGTCGGAGAAAAAGAACGGCGACATGCTTAAGCCCTCCAGCACGCCGCAGCCTAACGTGCCGTTAAAAACGATTGGGCCTTAATAGGGCTGAAAATCCGGCCCAATGACATCAATGGCATCGGTACAGATGCAATCCACCCCCCAGCGCAATAGCTCTGCCGCGCGCTGGGGACGGTTGACGGTGTACACCAGAATGCGTAACCCGGCATCACGTATCGCATCGACACGCGCTTCATCCAGCAGCGTATAGTTTAGATGAAGAGAAACGCAGCCCAGCCGCGACGTGAGTTCGCGCCAGTCGTCACGCCATTCATCAAGCAGCAGCCCGCGCGGCAGTTCCGGTGCGGCCTGCTGTGCAGCTTCAAGAGCCTCAATGTCAAAGGATGACAGCAGCGGCGGCGTCATATCAGCCCAGAGTTCACGCGCTGCCAGCGCAACGGCTCTGCCGGTGAGTGCCTCGCTACCCGTAGTGGGTTTAATCTCAATATTGGCCATCATGCGATGCTGACGGCAGCGGTCCGCCACCTGAGAAAGCAACGGCAACGGCTCGCCTTTGAACTCGCCGCTAAACCAGCCCCCGGCATCAACGCGCAGCAGATCCTGCCAGTTCAGCTCCCCTGCGACGCCCCAGCCGTTGCTGGTGCGTTCAAGGTTGTCGTCGTGCAGTAAGAAGATCTCGCCATCTTTTGACAATTTCGCGTCAAATTCGATCATGGTATGCCCGAATCGCGCCCCCACATCGATTGCCGCCAGCGTGTTTTCCGGGGCCAGTTTACCGCCACCACGATGGGCGACAATATGGGGATAAGGCCAGTTACTCATACTCGTTGTCCTGTTTCGCCATCAAAGAGATGCATATGGTTTTCGGGCAGATGCAGCCACAGCGTGCTGCCTGCCGTCGGGCGATGCTGATGCGCCAGCCGCACCACCAGTTTCTGCTCGCCCCAGCGTCCGTGGGCCAGGTTATCCGCGCCCAGCATTTCCAGGGTGTCTAGCACCTGTGGCACGCCGCCTTCGGCCTGCGAGCTTAGCGCAATATGCTCCGGGCGGATACCCAGCGTCATGTTACGCCCAATATGGCGCGAATAATCCTTGCCGAGGGGCAACATCATGCCGCTCTCCAGCTCAAAATGATGGCCCGTGGCGCTGATACGCCCGTCCAGAAGGTTCATGGCCGGGCTGCCGATAAAGCTCGCCACAAAGCGGCTGGCCGGTTTTTCGTACACCTCAACCGGCGTACCGATTTGTTCGGCGACGCCTTTGTTCATCACCAGTACCCGCTGGGCAAGGGTCATAGCTTCGACCTGATCGTGGGTTACGTAAAGTGAGGTGGTTTTCAGTCGCCGGTGCAGATGTTGTAACTCCAGACGCATCTGCACGCGCAGCTTGGCATCAAGGTTGGAAAGCGGCTCATCAAACAGGAATACTGCCGGTTCGCGCACAATCGCCCGTCCCATCGCCACACGCTGACGCTGGCCACCGGAAAGCTCGCGTGGGCGACGTTTGAGCAGTTCGCTCAGCTCAAGGATACGCGCGGCATCGTTCACACGCTCGGCAATGTGCGCTTTGCTCATGCCGCGAATTTTCAGCCCCCAGGCCATATTTTCTTCCACACTCATATGCGGGTAGAGCGCGTAATTCTGGAACACCATCGCAATACCGCGATCTTTCGGCTCCATCTCGGTGACGCGCTTATTTTCAATCCAGATATCGCCGCTGCTCACCCGCTCCAGTCCGGCGACCATGCGCAGCAGCGTAGACTTACCGCAGCCAGACGGCCCGACCATTACGATAAACTCCCCGTCCGCAACGTCCAGCGTCAGCGGTTTAATCACCTGGGTTTTACCGTCCCAGCTTTTGGTTACTGCCTGTAGTTTTAAACCAGCCATTTTATTTCTCACTATCGACCAGGCCACGCACAAACGCGCGCTGCATGGCTAACACGATGATTACCGGAGGGATAAGCGTTAGCAGCATAGCTGCCATCACGTGGTTCCACTGCGTCGTACCTTCACCGGTGGCGATCATGCCTTTGATACCCGCCACCGCCGTGCCCAGGTTCACGTCGGTAATAATCAACAACGGCCACAGATACTGGTTCCAGCCGTAAATAAAGGTGATGACGAACAGCGCCGCCAGATTGGTTTTTGACAACGGCAGCACGATGTCGCGGAAAAAACGCATCGGTGATGCGCCGTCAATACGCGCCGCTTCCACCAGTTCATCTGGCAGGGTCATAAAGAACTGGCGGAACAGGAATGTCGCGGTGGCGGATGCCATCAGCGGCAGCGTCAGACCTGCGTAGCTGTCGAGCATTTTCAGGTTGGCGATCACCTCTACCGTCGGGAAAATTCGCACCTCCACCGGCAGCATCAACGTAATAAAAATCATCCAGAAGAACAGGTTACGCAGCGGAAAGCGAAACCAGACGATGGCGAATGCGGAGAGCATCGACACCGTGATTTTCCCCAGCGTAATGCTGAACGCCATGATGAAACTGTTGAGCATCATCAACCAGAATGGTGCGCTGTTTACGCCCACCCCGTTGACCCAGATGGTGTGCATGTTATCCAGCAGATGGGTTCCGGGGATCAGCGTCATCGGCGTGTCATATACCGCCTGGTTGTCCAGCGTCGCCGCCACAAACGCAACGTACAGCGGGAACAGGATCACCATGATCCCCAGAATCAGCAGGGTGTGGCTGAATATTGTCAGCCAGCGACGGTTCTCAATCATTGGTAACGCACCTTACTTTCCACATAGCGGAACTGCACCACGGTCAAAATAATAACGAGGAACATCAGCACTACCGATTGTGCAGCGGAAGACGCCAGATCCAGCCCGACAAATCCTTCACGGTAGATCTTATAAATCAGCGTGGTCGTCGCCTGCACCGGTCCGCCCGCCGTGGCGGCATCAATCACCGGGAAGGTGTCAAAGAAGGCGTACACCAGATTCACCACCAGCAGGAAAAAACTCACCGGGGCAATCAGCGGCAACGCCAGCTTGAAGAAGCGCCGGATTGGACCCGCACCGTCAATCGCGGCGGCTTCTATCAGCGAGCGAGGAATAGACTGTAATGCGGCAAAGAAGAACAGGAAGTTGTAACTAATCTGCTTCCAGACTGAGGCAAATACCACGAGGAACATGGCCTGACCGCTGTTTTGCGCATGATTCCAGTCATAGCCAAACTCACCGAGAAAATGCGTAATCAACCCGCGCCCTGGATTAAACAGAAAGATCCACAGCACCGCAGCGACGGCAGGGGCCACCGCGTAAGGCAGCAGCATCAGCGTCTGGTAGAAACGGCTGCCGCGCACCACGTAATTCACCAGCGCGGCAAAAAACAGCGACACCAGCAGACCGCTTACCGTGACTAACGTACTGAACTTGATGGTGGTCCAGAACGAATCAAGGTAGTACGGGTCATGAAACAGCGCGACAAAATTATCCAGCCCCACGAACTGGCTGGAAAAACCAAATGGATCGACGCTTTGTAGCGAATACCACAGCGCTTCACCCGCAGGCCAGATAAAGAAAATAAGGGTGATAGCCAGCTGCGGGGCCACCAATAAATAGGGTAGCCAGCGCGAGCGGAACACCGGTCGGGATGAGGACATGACAGTTCTTTTCCTGGAAGGTGCCGGATGGCGGTGCAAGCACCTTATCCGGCCTACAAACGCTGTAGGCCTGATAAGCGCAGCGCCATCAGGCACTTATACACTTAAGATTTGGTCGACTGCTCGAAGCGACGCAGTAACTGGTTGCCGCGCTCAACGGCGGTATCCAACGCTTGCTGTGGGGTTTTCTTACCGGTCCAGACGCTTTCCAGTTCCTCATCCACGATGGTGCGGATCTGCGGCATATTGCCCAAGCGCAGTCCTTTGGTGAACGGCAACGGTGGCTTGTTCAGCATCTGACGCGTGGCGGTATCCGCCCCCGGGTTCTTGTCATAGAAGCCCTGTTCGCGAGTCAGATCGTAGGCGGCGGTGGTGATCGGCAGATAGCCCGTTTTCTGGTGCCATTCAGCCGCAATTTCAGGCTTCGCCAGGAAGTTAAGGAACTGCGCCACGCCAGCGTAGGTTTCTTTGTCTTTACCCTGCATCACCCACAGGCTCGCACCGCCGATAATCGCGTTCTGCGGGGCACCTTTCACGTCGGCATCGTACGGCATCATACCGACGCCATAGTTGAATTTCGCATAGTGACGGATGTCGGCCAGAGAGCCGGAAGAAGCAGTGGTAATCGCACAGTCACCGCTGTAAAACTTCTCGGTGGATTCATCTTTGCGCCCGAAGTAGCTGAAATCACCCTTCTTGTTTAGCTCTTGCAGCAGTGCAATATGTTTCACCTGCTCCGGCTTATTAAACTCCAGCACCGCATCGGTACCGTCAAAACCATTGTTTTTAGTGGCGACCGGCAAACCGTTCCAGGCACTAAAGTTTTCAATCTGGATCCACCCCTGCCAGCCGCTGGCATAGCCGCACTTCATGCCTGCAGCCTTCAACTTCGCGGTGTACTCCGCCAGGTCCTGCCAGGTTTTTGGCGGCTGTTCAGGGTCTAAACCGGCTTTTTTGAAGGCATCTTTGTTGTAGTACAGCACCGGGGTGGAGCTGTTAAACGGCTGGGAGAGCAAATGTCCGGTTTTAGAGTCGGTGTAATAACCGGAAACCGTCGGCACAAACTGAGACTCATCAAAGTTAATTCCGGCCTCTTTGAACACTTCATAGACCGGCTTAATTGCCTTTGAGGCCATCATGGTTGCCGTCCCGACTTCGTAAACCTGCAGCAGAGCAGGCGCGTTACCGGTACGGAATGCGGCGATCCCCGCGCTCAGGCTCTGCTCATAGTTGCCTTTGTACTGCGGAACGATTTTGTAGTCGGGATTGGATTCATTAAAACGTTGCGCCAGTGAATCAACTTCTTTACCCAGTTCGCCTTCCATTGAATGCCAGAACGGGATAGTGGTGACGGCCAGTGCCTGACCTGCAAATGCCAGGCTGATTGCCAGTCCTAAAGCTGTATGTCGTAACGATTTCATCGGTTATCTCTCTTGTTGTGCCGGATGCGCGATATCACGCGTTTTATGCTCGCGGGGGTAACATGACATGCTCGAATGACAGAAAAATAACTTTTTTATTACAAAAAAAAGATAGTAAGGCGACAGAGAGATGGCAAGGCAGTGAAGGCGTAGTGACAGGAAAATGCGGGGTGGTGCACAACAAAGCCGGGTAGTGGTGATGTCTTACCCGGCCTACGGAGGGATTTTATCAGTCCAGTAAAATCAGGAAGATTGCGCGAAAGTAAATTCCAGCGCCAAACCCAGGATCTGCATACCATGGATGTTTTCTTCCGGAGATATCGCCACCAGGCTTTCCAGAAACTTGAGTTGGCGTGACTGGGCGTTAATGATGCGTTTTCCCCGTAACGCAGGAAGTTTCAGCGAAGAGATGGGATAAACCACGCGACCACAGACTTCCACCGGCAGATTGCGCAGATCGACCTGCTGGAGTACTCCCACAGAGGAATACAGCAGCGCAACTGGCGTAACGGCAAGCAACAGCGTTGCCGGCCTTAATCTCTACGCCAGCGTCGTTCGTACTCATTCTGTAAACGCTGCTGCTCCCGCCGCTCACGCTCACGCTGGATATCCGATTTTTCATCTTCCCAACTCGGGCACACCGAGCTGGTGAATACTTCGCAGGGCGAGTTGGATTGTGCTAACGGATTGGTGGTTTTTTCTTCCCAGATAGCGGGATCGCGCGGGTCGAACGTTTGCGGCTTCAATGCCTGAGCGCTGGATGAGAGCGCCAAAAACAGACTTCCAATAACCATGCAGGTGCCAGAACGTCGCATCCTTTCTCCGTGTTCATTTTATTATTGATAATTATTCTCAATAATAACATGGAGCAATAAAAAGGGGCCGCATCGGCCCCTGGTCTATTTCAAGGAATATTACCCGCCCAGATAGGCGCTGCGCACCGCTTCGTTGGCCAGCAGCGCATCGCCGGTGTCCTCCAGAACCACATGACCGTTTTCCAGCACGTAGCCGCGATCGGCGAGCTTCAGCGCCTGATTGGCGTTCTGCTCGACGAGGAAGATGGTCATCCCCTGCTCACGCAGCTGTTCGATGGTGTTAAAGATCTGCTGGATGATAATCGGCGCCAGCCCCAGAGATGGTTCATCAAGCAGCAGCAGGCGTGGCTGGCTCATCAGCGCGCGGCCAATCGCCAGCATCTGCTGTTCACCGCCGGACATGGTGCCCGCCCGCTGAATACGACGCTCATGCAGGCGTGGGAACAGGTCATACACCCACTTGATACGTTCCTGAAACTGGTTGCGTTCAACAAAGAAGCCACCCATTGCCAGGTTCTCTTCCACCGTCATGCGCGAAAACACGCGACGCCCTTCCGGGACAATCGCCACCGCTTCACGCATGATTTTCGCCGTCTGCCAGTCGGTGATGTCTTTACCATCAAAAACAATGCGCCCGCTGGTCGCTCGCGGATCGCCGCACAATGTGCCGAGCAGCGTGGTTTTACCCGCACCGTTGGCACCGATTAACGTCACGATCTCACCCTGATTGATATACAGACTGACGTCGTGCAGCGCCTGGATCTTTCCGTAGTGGGCGTTCACCTTGTCAAACGTTAACATCGCTTTATCCATCTTTTGGCTCGCCCCCATTATGCTTCACCTAAATAGGCGCGGATGACATCCGGGTTATTACGAATCTGTTCCGGCGTCCCGTTTGCCAGCGGCGTGCCCTGGTTCACCACGTAGATACGGTCTGAAATCCCCATCACCAGCTTCATGTCATGTTCAATCAACAAGATTGAAGTGTTGTGATGATTACGCAGCTCAGCAATCAGCTCATCCAGCTCTTTAGTCTCTTTCGGGTTGAGCCCCGCGGCAGGTTCGTCGAGCATCAGGATTTCCGGCTGGGTCACCATGCAACGAGCAATCTCCAGACGACGCTGGTCACCATAGGCCAGGTTACTGGCCTGACGGTTGGCGTGTTCCAGCAGACCGATACGCTCAAGCCAGGTGGCAGCACGGTCCAGTGCTTCGCTCTGGGCACGACGGAAAGACGGGGTTTTCAGCAATCCGGAGAAGACACCGGTTTTCAGCTGTTGGTGTTGCGCCACCAGCAGGTTTTCAATCACCGTCATCTCGCGGAACAGACGCACGTGCTGGAAGGTGCGCACCACGCCCATGCGGGCAATTTGCTGGCCCGGCAGCCCTTCCAGATGCTGATCGCGCAGCTTGATCGTCCCCCCCGTCGGCTTGTAAAAACCGGTCAGACAGTTGAAAACCGTGGTTTTACCCGCACCGTTTGGCCCGATTAACGAGACAATTTCCTGCGGCCTCAGTTCCAGTTCAACGTTGTTGACCGCCAGCAGACCGCCGAAGCGCATCATCAGGCCGTTCACGGATAATAATGGCTGACTCATGCCTGCTCCCCTTCTTTCGCTTGCCCGTTTTTCAACTTCAACTGTGGACGGGTCATCGGCAGAAGCCCCTGTGGGCGCCAGATCATCATCAGTACCATCAAACCACCGAGCATCAACATGCTGTATTCATTGAAATCACGCATCAGTTCGCGTGACACCACCAGCAGGATGGCCGCCAGGATCACCGCAAACTGCGACCCCATGCCACCGAGGACTACAATCGCCAGTACGAAGGCCGATTCAGCAAAAGTGAAAGACTCCGGACTAACGAAGCCCTGACGCGCAGCAAACAGCGTGCCGGCAAAGCCGGCAAACGCGGCACTGATGGTAAAGGCGGTCAGCTTGATACGTGTTGGGTTTAAACCCAGCGAGCGGCAGGCGATTTCATCTTCACGCAAGGCTTCCCACGCGCGGCCCAGCGGCATACGCAGCAGACGGTTAATGACGAACAGTGAGAAAACCACCAGCAGCAACGCCACCAGATAGAGGAAAATCACACGGTCAGACGGGTCATACTTCACGCCGAAGAAGTTGCTGAAGGTATCCCAGCCGCCTTCGCGGGCGCTACGGCTGAACTCGAGACCGAAGAGAGTCGGTTTCGGGATCTGGCTGATGCCGTTCGGGCCACCGGTCACTTCAGTATTGTTCAGTAACAGAATACGGACGATCTCACCAAAACCTAAGGTCACAATCGCCAGATAGTCACCGCGCAGACGCAGTACCGGGAAGCCGAGCAGGAAACCCGCTGCCGCAGAGACCAGGCCTGCCAGCGGCAGGCAGGTCCAGAAACCGAGACCGTAATAGTGGTTCAACAACGCGAAGGTGTAAGCACCGATAGCATAAAAACCCCCGTAGCCCAGCACCAGCAGACCAGAAAGCCCCACCACTACGTTTAAGCCCAGACCGAGGATGATATAGATCATCGTCAGCGTGGCGATATCGACCGTGCCGCGTGAGACCATAAACGGCCACGCTACGGCAATCACCAGCAGCGCCACCAGGAACAGTTTTTGTTTGACGGTGGAGCCGTCAATCGCCGGCAGAATAAACTTCGGGCCGGAAACTCGCTTCATGCTGTGCTGGAAAGCCGGGCGCAGCAGCTGGAACAGAAAAACGACTCCGGTGCCGATAAACACCCACTGCCAGCGAATATCACTGGCGACATCAACGACCAGCTTGGTGCCATCCAGCTCTAACTGAACGCCCATAAAGACGCCCGCGAGGATGAAAAACATGGCGGCAGAGAGCAGCGCCATCGCAACGTGCATTGGTTTCATACTTTCTCTACCTCCGGGCGACCCAGAATACCGGTCGGCATCACCAGCAGCACGATAATCAGCAGTGCAAACGACACCACGTCTTTGTATTCCGTACTCAGATACGCAGAGGAAAGCGCTTCCGCTACACCCAGAATCAGACCGCCAATCATCGCCCCAGGGATGCTACCGATGCCACCCAGTACGGCGGCGGTAAAGGCTTTCATCCCGGCCATAAAGCCGATATACGGGTTGATAACGCCGTAGAATTGACCGAGCAGCACGCCCGCCACTGCCGCCATCGCCGCACCGATCACAAAAGTCAGCGCAATCACGCGGTCAGTGTTAATACCGAGCAGGCTGGCCATTTTCAGATCTTCTGCACAGGCGCGACACGCACGGCCCATACGCGAGTAGCGGATGAAAATCGTCAGCGCCAGCATGGCTACAAAGGTCACAACCCAGATAACCGCCTGCATGGTCGTAATGGAGGCAGAGAAGTTTTCGCTACTGCCGATGGTCCACTGGCCGTTAAACAGGCTGGGCAGCGCCACGTCGCGCGAGCCTTCGGTCAGGCTGACGTAGTTTTGCAGGAAGATGGACATCCCGATAGCGGAAATCAGCGCAATCAGGCGCTTGGAGCTGCGCACGGGCCGGTATGCCACGCGTTCAATACTCCAGCCGTAGGCGCTGGCAATCACGATAGCGCCGACGAATCCGGCCGCTACCAGCAGCCAGCTGGTATCAATACCCATCATCATTAGCGCAGCGATGATCATAAAGGAGACATAGCTGCCGATCATATACACCTCGCCGTGGGCGAAGTTGATCATGCCGATAATGCCGTACACCATCGTGTAACCGATAGCGATCAGCGCGTAGGTGCTTCCCAGCGTGACGCCGTTAAACATCTGCTGTAAGAAATAGAGGAACTGCTCGGACATATGCAAACCTTTTCATACCCGCCCGGCATCACCGGGCGGTGGGATAATTATTTGGCTACCGAGGACGACCCGTCGGCGTGCCACTGGAAGACACCAAACTCAAATCCCTTTAGATCGCCTTTTTCATCCCAATTCAGCGGCCCAATCACGGTATCAGCCCCGTGTGCTTTTAAATCTTTCACCAGATCCAGCGGTTCTTTGCTGCCGCTGCGATCCAAAGCGGTTGCCAGCGACTGCACAGCGGCGTAGGTGATCCACACATATGGTCCGGTCGGATCTTTCTTGTCCGCTTTGAGCGCATCGACGATAGCCTTATTCGCCGGATCCTGGTCATAGCGTTTTGGCATGGTCACCAGCATGCCTTCGCCTGCCTCGCCCGCGATGTTGGACAGTGACGCATTACCCACGCCTTCTGGTCCCATAAACTGCGTTTTCAGGCCCACAGAGCGCGCCTGACGCAGCATTTGTCCCATTTCCGGGTAGTAGCCACCGTAATAAACGAAGTCGATGTTTTCTTTCTTCAGACGGGCAATCAGCGCAGAAAAATCTTTTTCTCCGGCAGTGATCCCATCAAAGAAGACGATATTGGCTTTGCCCGCTTTCAGGCTGTCTTGTACCGAGCGCGCCAGTCCTTCACCGTACTGCTGCTTATCATGGAGGATGGCAATACGCTGAGGCTTAACCGTCTCAAGAATATATTTCGCCGCGGTGGGTCCCTGAGAGGAGTCCAGACCGGCCGTACGCATGATGTGCGCGTAGCCGCGCTGCGTCAGTTCCGGGTTGGTGGCACCCGGGGAAATCATCAGGATGCCTTCATCTTCGTAGATGTCGGATGCAGGTTGAGTCGACGATGAGCACAGGTGACCAATCACATACTGAATGCCGTCGTTAACGATTTTATTCGCCACGGCCACCGCCTGTTTTGGATCGCAGGCGTCGTCATATTCCACGCCCACCAGCTTGTCGCCTTTGATGCCACCTTTGGCATTAATATCTTTAATCGCCTGACGCGCGCCATTGAATTCCATATCGCCCCACTGCGCGACCGGACCTGACATTGCCCCGACCACAGCGACTTTGATCTCCTCCGCCATAGCCGTGTGCGACATTGCCAGTGCGATTACCCCTGCGATGATTGTCTTCGCATTCCTTTTCATTCCTGAATCCCCATTCGTGATGTTGTGTATTTATTTTGTATTTATATGGTTAAAAAGCAGACTGTGCTTTTTTTGAACTGTACTATTTTTACCAGTCTGATTAATGGTTTAGCACAGTTTTTTAAGCAAATTATCGCTAAAATCTCTATTTTTCAGTCGATTAAGAAAAGATAATATTCTGATTTTCACTATAGATAAACAAAAAAAAGCACGTTTGTCAGCATAAAATAATGGCACAAAGAGCGGAATAAAATGCTGCATCCCAGGGTAATATCCTGCCTGTTTTTCAATGCCTAATGTTTCAAACTGTAATTATCGTTGTTATAAAATTAATCACCTGGTTATTCACATAAAAAAGAGAAAGCGTCCGGGGGAATTATTTCGGTACACTGATTTCATCTTTTGTGATTTGGACACGCTGTCAATGAAGCTGACCATCATTCGTTTAGAAAACTTTAGTGCTCAGGACAACATTGATCTGGGCAAAATCTGGCCGGAATATTCCGCCTCATCTCTACGCGTCGATGACGCTCACCGGATCTATGCTGCGCGGTTTAATGAGCGCCTGTTAGGCGCAGTACGCGTCACCCTGAGCGGTACGCAAGGCGCGCTGGATTCCTTACGCATACGCGAAATCACCCGCCGTCGCGGCGTCGGGCAGTATTTGATCGAAGAAGTGATCCGCGAAAACCCTGACGTGAGTTCATGGTGGATGGCAGATGTAGGCGTGGAAGATCGCGGCGTGATGGCCGCATTTATGCAGGCATTAGGGTTTAGCGCACAGGCGGATGGCTGGGAGAAACGGTAATAAAAAAGCCGGATGGCGCTGACGCTTATCCGGCCTATGAAGTGCTCGTTGTAGGCCCGGTAAGCAAAGCGCCACCGGGCAGTTACTCACTTAGCGTCTGTAGCCGTACCGTTAGCATGCCAATCAAACACGCCGAACTCGAAGCCTTTCAGGTCACCCTTCGCATCCCATGACAGCGGCCCCATCACGGTTTCAACAGAGTTTGCTTTCAGGTATTTAGCAATTTCAGCCGGATCGTCGGAATGGTTCAGACCAGCCTGCAATGATTGCAGCGCAGCGTAGGTGGTCCACACAAACGCGCCGCTTGGATCCTGTTTCTTGGCCTTGATGGCATCCACGATCGGTTTGTTCGCCGGAACCTGATCATAGTTCTTCGGCTTGGTCACCAGTAAGCCTTCCGCAGATTCACCGGCGATGTTAGACAGCGACACGTTCGCCACCCCTTCTGGTCCCATAAACTGGGTTTTCAGGCCAGCAGCACGCGCCTGACGCAGGATCTGCCCCATTTCCGGGTGGTAGCCACCGTAGTAAACAAAGTCGATGTTATCTTTCTTCAGACGCGCCACCAGGGTGGAGAAGTCTTTCTCACCGGCGGTGATACCGTCAAAGAACACCACATCAGCATTCGCTTTCTTCAGGTTGTCTTGCACAGAGCGCGCCAGACCTTCACCGTACTGCTGCTTGTCGTGAACGATGGCAATGCGTTTCGGCTTCACTTTTTCAACAATATATTTCGCGGCGGTTGGCCCCTGATCAGAGTCCAGGCCAGTGGTACGCATCACCAGATTATAGCCACGCGCGGTCAGTTCCGGCGCGGTTGCCGCCGGGGTGATCATCAGAATGCCTTCATCTTCATAGATATCTGACGCGGGCTGAGTAGAAGACGAGCACAGGTGACCGATAACGTATTTAATCCCGTCGTTAACCACTTTGTTGGCAACCGCTACCGCCTGTTTCGGGTCACAGGCATCGTCGTATTTCACCACGACCAGCTTGTCACCCTTCACGCCGCCTTTGGCGTTAATGTCTGCAATCGCCTGTTCTGCACCGGTAAACTCCTGGTCGCCATACTGCGCCACCGGACCCGACATCGCGCCGACGACGGCAACTTTAATATCCTTAGCAAAGGCCATATTGCTCAAAGACAGGGCGATACATCCTGCCAATAACGCTTTACCCTTCATATTCATCCTGACAATCCCCATTATTGTGGTTATTACGTGTGTTGTGATGTTGTTGTTCAGCACTTTATTTCGATTATTGGATAGCTACCCGTGCTTTAGCAGCATACTCTGCTAAAACATACCCGATTTTTATTATTTTGGAATAGCTAATTTTACATCCAGATAACAGATTCGTGTCGGTGGGAGGGGAGGAAAGGCCCGTTTGCCCGATAAGCGAAGCGCCATCAGGCAAACGTGTTGCCGGATGGCAGCGTAAACACCTTATCCGGCCTACAAAAAACAAAACCCCCGAATTCACATTCGAGGGTTCATTGGCAATTCGCGAAAATTACGCTTCGATTGCCGCGCGGAGTTTTTTCATGGCGTTCTTTTCAAGCTGACGCACACGTTCAGCGGAAACACCGTAGCGATCGGCCAGCTCCTGCAACGTCGACTTGTTGTCTTCGTCGAGCCAACGGGCACGGATGATGTCCTGGCTACGTTCGTCCAGACCTTCCATCGCGTAAGTCAATTTGTTCGCCGCCTGCTCTTCCCAGTTATCGTCTTCAATGCCGTCAGCAAAGTTAGACGATTTGTCCTGCAGATAAAGCACCGGAGCCATCGGCTGGCTGTCGGACTCGTCGTCCGAAGACATGTCAAACGTCATGTCCTGCGCCGCCATACGGGATTCCATTTCGCGGACGTCTTTGCTGGAAACCCCCAGCTCGCGAGCGACCATTTCAACTTCATCCTGGTTAAACCAGCCCAGACGCTGCTTAGTTTTACGCAGGTTAAAGAACAGCTTACGCTGTGCTTTGGTGGTCGCGACTTTAACGATACGCCAGTTACGCAGAACGTATTCGTGGATCTCTGCTTTGATCCAGTGCACGGCGAAAGACACCAGGCGCACACCCACTTCCGGGTTGAAACGGCGCACGGCTTTCATCAGGCCGATATTACCTTCCTGAATCAGATCCGCCTGCGGCAGGCCATAGCCCGCGTAGTTACGAGCAACATGAACAACAAAGCGCAGGTGAGACAGGATCAGCGTTTTAGCTGCTTCCAGATCGCCCTGGTAATGCAGCTTTTCAGCCAGTGCCCGCTCCTCGTCAGCCGACAACATCGGCCACGCGTTTGCAGCCCGGATGTAAGATTCCAGGTTACCAACAGGGGCTAAAGCTAAATTTTGCATTTCTTTGGTCATTCAAATCCTCTCAATCTATATCATCTGGCGCGTTGAAAAATCGACAGCAACAACCATGCCAGAGCTTATGAGCAACGAGAATATCATTCAATCTTTTATCAGACAGTGATTTTATCCACAAGTTCCATGTCGTACTGTGTATACATTACGCACAAAATGTGACATCACAATGACTATGTCGGGAAGAGACAACAGGGACTCTTTCCCTGCAGAGCGAACTTCTCAGTGCAGGGAAAGATTATACCAGAGATTTTTTAATCAGGGGTAAAGTGGCGTAAATGTTGGACCGTGGCAAGCCAGGCTGCCACCCAGCCAATCATTGAGCACACCAGCAGCAGCAGCAGGCACTCGTCGAATGATAAGCCGTTGATATCAAATTTAGTTCCAAAAACCTGTGCCACTTCAGTGACCGCTGAAGACAGACGCATCACCAAAATTTCTGACAAAATCAGTGAAAGAAAAGCGCCCGAAAAGCCAAGCAGCGCTCCGCCGTAGAGGAACGGTCGCAGGATAAACCCATCCGTTGCACCAATCAGTTTCTGTACGTTGATGGTATCGCGACGGGCAAAAATGCTCAGTCGTACGCTGTTGCCGATAACCAGGAACACCGCGGCCACCATCAGCACGCCAATCATTGCCGAAACGCGCCCCACCAGACTCGTCAACGCCGCCAGCCGCGCAAACCAGCTGTCATCCATGCGCACTTCATCAATACCATTGATTTGTGCCACCCGATCACGCAGCGTGTTCAGCGACTCCGTGCCCTGGAAATCCAGTTTTGGGATAACCACCGCCACGGCCGGCAGCGGGTTCTCTTCCAGCATATCCAGCGCACCGCCAAAACCAGACCAGTTACGGAATTCACCCAGCGCATCGTCGCGGGAAAGATAATTCACCTTCTCCACGCCCTGCTCGGCCTGCAATTGACCAACCACCCGCGCCGCCGCGTCATCATCCAGCGTTTTCTGCAAATACACGGTGATCTGCGGGGACGGATAATACTGGCTTGCCGCCTGGTTTACGTTCTTATAGACCATGTAACACACGCTCGGCAGCGTCAGGGAGATGGCGATCACCATCACCGTCAGGAACGTCGCCAGCGGCTTGCTTTTCAGGTCCTGTAACGCGCCCTGGAACGCATAGCGTACCTGCTCGTTAAAGACATTGGTTTTACGTGAGTTCGGCTTTGGTGAGGATTTTGCCCGCTTCGGCGCGTTGCGTCCCCCGTCACCTGGCGCACCGCCCGATTTACGAAAACGATCCAGTCGCCCGCCGAACTGTTTGATTTGATTAATAGCGTCACGTCTATTCATGCGCCAGGCCTCCATGCAGGTGTCCGTCGCTCAGGACCATCTGGCGATAGGAACGACGGGAGATCAGCCCAATGTCGTGCGTCGCCATTAATACCGTAACCCCGACGCGGTTGAACTCTTCGAACAGGCGTAAGATCCCCTCCGACAACGCGTCATCGAGGTTCCCGGTCGGTTCATCCGCCAGCAGTACCGCAGGTTTATTCACCACCGCACGGGCAATTCCCACGCGCTGCTGCTCACCGCCGGAGAGTTGAATCGGGAAATTCTTCGCTTTGTCCAGCAGCCCGACCTTGTCCAGCGCCGCTGACACGCGGCGACGAATATCGTCCCCGCTGGCACCCGCGATAATCAGCGGAATCGCCACGTTGTCAAAAACGGTCCGATCCATCAGCAGATGGTGATCCTGAAAAATCATGCCGATCTGGCGACGCAGAAACGGCACTTCACGGTTTTTCAAACGGCTGATGTCATGCCCGCTGAAGGAAATTTTCCCGGCACTGGGCCGTTCAATCCCACAGATCAGCTTCAGCAGGGTACTTTTCCCCGCACCGGAGTGGCCGGTCAGAAACGCCATCTCGCCAGGCTGCATATGGAATGTGACTCCCTGCAGCGCTTGTCTCCCACCGAGATAGGCCTTGCTGACATGTTCAAAGCGAATCATTGTTAATCCTCTCGGGCAAAAAGTGCCTCTATAAAATCGTCCGCTTTAAACGGACGTAAATCCTCGATACGTTCGCCCACACCGATGTAGCGGATAGGGATGCCAAACTGGTCGGCAACCGAGAAAATTACCCCACCTTTCGCCGTACCGTCCAGCTTGGTCAGGGTAATACCGGTCAAACCCACCGCTTCATGGAACAGTTTGGCCTGGCTTATGGCATTCTGCCCGGTACTGGCGTCAAGGGTCAGCATAATTTCATGCGGCGCATCTTCGTCGAGCTTTTTCATCACGCGAACGATTTTTTTCAATTCTTCCATCAGATGCGCTTTGTTCTGCAAGCGACCTGCGGTATCGGCGATCAGCACGTCAACGTTACGCGCCTTCGCCGCCTGGATGGCATCAAAGATAACGGACGCGGAATCCGCGCCGGTATGCTGCGCAATCACCGGAATGTTGTTACGCTGGCCCCAGACCTGCAGCTGCTCGACCGCCGCCGCACGGAAGGTATCTCCCGCAGCCAACATCACCGATTTGCCCTGCTGCTCGAACTGACGTGCCAGCTTGCCGATGGTGGTGGTTTTACCCACACCGTTCACGCCAACCATCAAGATAACAAACGGCGTCTTACCATCCACATTTAGCGGTTCATCAACCTTCGCCAGAATCTCGCCCATTTCATCTTTCAGCAGACCGTACAGCGCTTCAGCATCTTTAAGTTGCTTGCGGCTGGCCCCTTCCGTCAGGTTGGCGATGATCTTACGGGTGGTTTCTACCCCCACATCGGCGATCAGCAACTGCTCTTCCAGTTCTTCAAACAGATCATCGTCGATCTTTTTACCGCGGAACAGACTGATAAATCCGGAACCGAGGTTTTCTTTGGTTTTTAGCAGGCTGCGTTTCAGACGCGCAAAGAAGCCTTCTTTCGTCGGTTTCTCCTGTTCTTGTACCGTTTCTTCTTCTGCTGGCTCTTCTACAGCAGGTTCTTCTACGACAGGTTCTTCTACCGGCACAACCATGACGGCTTCTTCTGCCGCTTCAGCAGCCAGCGCCTGCGCTTCCAGTTCTTCGTCGGTCAGCTGCGGTTCGTTTTCCGCTTCTTCTTCAACCGCTTCAACAATTTCAACGGTTTCCGCTTCAGCCTGCCATTCTTCTGGCGAAATTTCTTCGGTTTTTACTTCTTCCGGCAGCGGTAACTCTTCGTGTTCAATAACCGCCGTTGGCGCAGGGGCTTCAACAACCGGTTCAACCTCCGGCTGCGGTTGCTCGACCACAGGTTCTGGTTCAGGCTGCAGTTTTTCGATTTCTGCAACCTGTTCAGTGACTTCCACAACTTCAGCCGCAAAGGCCTCCGTTTCGGCTTCGCTATGGGTTTCCTGCGCGCGCGGCTGTTCCTCAACAACGGCAGATTCTTCTACAACCTGTTGTTGTTCTTCGTTTTTTAATTCTGTCTCGTTTTCCGGTGCCTGCTCTTTTTGACCAAAGCCCAGCCAGGAAAAAAAGCCACGTTTTTTCTCTTTCGCCATTTGCGACTACACTCCCCGCTGTTGCTTCATGGCACAGCGTCAACGCTATGTACATAGCAGCTAAAAAAATGATGAAATAGTCTATCACTTATACCCAATGAATTTCGAGTTACGTCAAGGCGGCAAGCGCACGAATCCCGATGAGCTTACTTTAGTAAGTGATTCGGGTGAGTAAGTGCAGCCAACGAAGAGGTCACTTGAAAGGCGACGGGTTAACTTAACTCACATCACCGCCTGGAATGACACGTCACCTGCGGATTGAGCAATAATAGAAATGAAAAAACCGAATCACTCAGGCAGCGGTCAGATCCGCATTATTGGCGGGCAATGGCGCGGCCGTAAACTCCCGGTTCCGGACAGCCCGGGTCTGCGACCCACTACTGACCGTGTCCGCGAAACGTTGTTTAACTGGCTGGCACCAATGATGGTCGATGCCCAGTGTCTGGACTGCTTTGCTGGCAGCGGTGCGCTGGGACTGGAAGCACTCTCCCGTTATGCCGCAGGCGCAACGCTTCTGGAAATGGATCGGGCGGTGTCTCAGCAGCTACAAAAAAATCTCGTCACGCTGAAGGCCAATCACGCCCGCGTCGTCAACACCAATACGCTGGCGTTTCTGGCTCAGACAGGGTCGCCGCATAATGTGGTGTTTGTTGATCCGCCGTTTCGTAAAGGATTACTGGAAGAAACATTAACGCTTCTGGAAACGAATGGCTGGCTGGCAAACGAGGCGTATATTTACGTTGAGAGCGAAGTCGAAAACGGCCTGCCGCCGGTTCCGGTTAACTGGTCGTTGTATCGTGAAAAAGTCGCCGGCCAGGTTGCCTATCGCCTGTATCAACGTGAAGCACGAGGAGAACACCATGCTGATTAACCTGGGACGCCTGCTGATGCTGGGCGTCTGGGCATTCTTGCTGCTCAACCTTTTTCAGCCCTTCCCGCGCCCGCTCAATATCTTCGTTAACGTGGCGCTGGTGTTTATGGTGCTGATGCACGGCATGCAGCTTGCGCTGCTAAAAAGCACCCTGCCGAAAGACGGCCCGCAGATGACCACCGGCGAGAAAGTGCGTATTTTCCTGTTCGGCGTGTTTGAGTTGCTGGTGTGGCAGAAGAAAATTAAAACGCAGTTGAAGAAATAAATCGTGATCCCTTCGCCCGGTGGCGCGTTGCGAGCCGGGCGAAAAAACGTCATCACGGTGGTAATATGCCGTCCAGTTGATCTTTCAGTTTTGGTATATCTTTACTGGCTCTTGTTTTCCTCAGGTATTTCACCTGCTCGCAAATCTCTTCTGTCCGGGTGTAATAGGTGCCAGACGTCGGGCCTGGACGCTCACATAAAACATAGTTAGTACCAAGAGGATAAAAAATGACAATAAAAGAGAGGATATTACCAATAACAAATCCTACCCCCGCAACATGGATACCGATAGTAAATGCCCTGTCGAAGAATTTAGGCGGCTGCATGCTTTTCGTAAAGGTCACGTAGGCAATACATAAAACAAAGAAAAACCCTACAGGAAACATAAGCAACAGACAAAACGACCCCCAGAAAAAATAAACAATGCTCCTGGATTCAATAAGATCGGTAATGTCTGGCACACTGGCATAATAAAACCCCCAACTAATCCCTCCCACAAAAAGCATAAAAAGAAACAAACAACATCTTTTCTTAATGCTCTCCAGATTAATATTCATATCAATAAATTCCGCCGTAAAGGGAGTTTCTGTACCCCAATCGTTGGGCGTTCCACTCTTCGATTCTTTGCCGTTCTTTAAGTCCCTCACGAATACACGCTATCAGTTTGTCTGATAGCTCATATTTTTTGTCCACTTCATTCAGAGACCAGGCAATGAATAGACCTAACGCAACAGCACCAATAATTTCTCCCCAAACGGGAACAGCCGCACTCGTTACAAAAAGAGAGACGCCCCAACGAATAACATTGCCTGATAATCTTGAGACAAAAACACTCACAATCACCTTCGCCACATCCATCGTCACATTCCCCAGCAATGCGGCAACGTCATGTTCTGATTTAAAGATAAACTCTATCAACCGCCAGCATGCGGAAAACCAGATGCAGAACCTGGCGCCTGACATAATACCGTTTCGAAACCCGGCGCTGCCAATGCCCACTTCAAGCACCCTGGGATGATTAATCCGGTAACGGGTGCCGTTCAGAATGCGCCGCAGAGAAGGGTAGCCAGTAATCTTCACATACAGCTTTCCCTGATAAGCATACTGCGTTGCTTTGATCCCAAGGCCTTTTAAGGTGAAGACTATTTTTCCGGCCTGCTGATAAGAAAAAAGCTTCGACAGCTTTCTAGTCGCATCAGCCGCATCTTTGATGTTACCGGCATAATTCGTCGAAAAACTGACGGGTTTACTGCCCAGTAAATCTTCAATCACGCCCTGCGCCTCGTCAGGGGTGAGCAACATGATGTGCTGGGCATTACCGGACAGATTATTTTGTAGCGTTCTGATTTCATTTTCGAAACGCTGATTACGCTGCCAATTATTTCCCCTGCGAATATCTTCACGATGATTCCTAATCCAGTCATAATACCCTTCCATTATTACTCCTTAAAAAATTCGTTCATCCCAGATGCTGTATGCACTGGTTCCTGCAATAAGGTGTTCCCAGGCAATAGACTCATACGACAGCTCAATAATTTCTTCTGGCTGCCCCGCGCTGTCATCAATGGTATGAGGTACCTGAAGATGGATGCTGGATATTCTGGCATTAATCAGTTTTAACGTGTAATAGCACTCGTTTAAACCCGTCTGACTGGTGCGATAGAAGCTAAATTCACAGCTCAATGTTTCATTTTCAGTTATGGCTTTACCTAATAACGGTGAGGATTTATCTACTGGCTTAATAAACGTCAAACATTGATGGTTCACATTTTGTACCCGGCTCATGCCATGATTAACTGTCATTACCATTATCTGATCACGATGGGCAGGTTGTGATTTATTTCCTATCGAATTTACCGAGGCGCATCCAGCAGAAATCAATCCCTGCGCCTGTCCATTCAAGGTTAACCACATTGCATTTGCCATATAAATTCCTTAGCCATTTAAAATTATATTTTTGTATACCTGATATAATATTGAAATAGTATGATAGTGAAAATCGGATAGCAGAATAGTGATGTGATCGATGTTGCATCACACAAAAAATATAATAATAACGGTATTACCACAGTTAAATAAATAACAACTATACTTGAATGATATTATATATTTCAGTTGAATTTATTGTCGCCAGTGGCGGAATAAATACTATGCCGTTCGGGGTTATTGCCCAGTCTTAAATCCCTCAAAGCGCGACCCTTTGTAACTCAGCGTGCCTTTATCGCCGACCGTTAACGCATGATACTGCTGTGCATCCAGGCGAAACGTCTGCTCCATTCCCCCGCTAAGTGGCTTAAAGCTCGCTTCATAACGCATGCTGGTACCCGCTGGAGTCACTTCCTGCTGGCGCGAACGTCGGTCATTCAGCGGTTTTTCCCGCTTATTGCTCACCACAACCTGCTTTTGCACCAGCGGCGCTGCATCATTATCCGCTTTTTCCCGGCGCTGCTGGACAAAGCGAAACGACGCGGCGACAACGATTAATACAATGATAACAATGAAAAAAAGTGGTGGCTTACTCATTTTATTAACCCATCAGAAAATGCGGAAATAAGCATACCCTGCCTGTTATGGTGTTGTCATCTGGCGGTATCGACCTCTACACTGGACAGAAGAGCCGTAAGCACCCCGCTTACGAAAAAATAACGAATTCAAGGAACTAAGATGCTTTGGTCGTTTATCGCTGTTTGTCTTTCCGCATGGCTGTTCGTGGATGCGTCCTATCGTGGCCCCACCTGGCAACGCTGGGTCTTTAAACCCCTGACATTATTGCTGCTGTTGCTGCTGGCCTGGCAGGCGCCAATGTTTAATGCCATCAGCTATCTGGTGCTGGCCGGCCTGTTGGCCTCACTGCTCGGCGATGCGCTGACGCTGTTGCCGCGTCAACGTCTGCTGTACGCCGTGGGGGCGTTTTTCCTGTCGCATTTGCTCTATACCATCTATTTCGCCAGCCAAATGACGATGTCATTCTTCTGGCCTCTGCCGCTGGTGCTGCTGGTATTGGGTGCCCTGCTGATCGCCGTGATCTGGACGCGGCTGGAAGAACTGCGCGTCGCCATCTGCACCTTTATCGGCATCACCCTGATGATGGTCTGGATGGCTGGCGAGCTGTGGTTCTTCCGCCCAACCGCCCCGGCGCTGTCGGCATTTATGGGTGCCTCATTGCTGTTCATCGGCAATATTGTCTGGCTGGGTAGTCATTATCGCCGCCGCTTCCGCGCCGATAACGCCATTGCCGCCGCCTGCTACTTCGCCGGACATTTCCTGATTGTACGTTCACTGTACCTTTAAAAACGCTTGACTCTGGAGTCGACTCCAGAGTGTATCCTCCGGTTAATACGAAATGATTATCAACCGGAGGATGCCATGTCGACGCCCGATACCAATGGCAAAAAGGCCCCACAATTTTCTTCATTCAAGCTCGCACCAGCACCCCAGAAGGTTGATGACTGCTGCAGTGAAGGCCGTTGCTCGACAGCCGCACCCTCACCCACGCCCGTATCCAATACGGTGGACGGCACGCGCTATACCTGGAAAGTCTCAGGCATGGATTGCGCCGCCTGCGCGCGTAAAGTTGAAAATGCGGTCCGCCAGGTCAGCGGCGTCAACCAGGTTCAGGTGCTGTTCGCTACCGAAAAACTGGTGGTCGATGCCGTGGCCGATATTCGCCAGAACATAGAAAACGCGGTGCAAAAAGCGGGCTATACCCTGCGCGATGAGCAAGCACCGGAAGCCGCACCCGAGTCGCGGTTTAAAGAAAATCTGCCGCTGATCACGCTCATCGTCATGATGGCGATTAGCTGGGGGCTGGAGCAGTTCAATCATCCCTTTGGTCAGATGGCGTTTATCGCCACGACGCTGGTCGGGCTGTATCCCATTGCCCGTCAGGCGCTGCGCCTGATGAAAACCGGCAGCTACTTTGCCATTGAAACGTTAATGAGCGTCGCCGCCATTGGTGCGCTGTTTATTGGTGCCACGGCGGAAGCCGCGATGGTACTGCTGCTGTTTTTAATTGGCGAACGCCTGGAAGGATGGGCTGCCAGCCGCGCCCGCAAAGGGGTCAGCGCGCTGATGGCGCTAAAACCCGAAACCGCAATCCGCCTGCGCAATGGCGAGCGCGAAGAAGTGGCCATTAACAGCCTCCAGCCCGGCGACGTGATTGAAGTGGCTGCAGGTGGGCGCTTACCCGCCGACGGCAAACTGGTCTCCGGCTTTGCCAGCTTTGATGAAAGCGCCCTGACCGGCGAATCTATTCCTGTCGAACGCGCCACGGGCGATAAAGTCCCGGCGGGCGCCACCAGCGTTGACCGCCTTGTCACGCTGGAAGTCCTGTCTGAACCGGGCGCCAGCGCCATTGACCGCATCCTGAAGCTGATAGAAGAAGCCGAAGAGCGTCGGGCCCCGATTGAGCGATTTATTGATCGCTTCAGCCGCATTTACACTCCGGCCATTATGGCAATCGCCCTGCTGGTCACTCTTGTTCCCCCACTGCTGTTTGCCGCTTCCTGGCAGGAGTGGATTTATAAAGGGCTGACGCTGCTGTTGATTGGCTGCCCGTGTGCGCTGGTGATCTCAACGCCTGCCGCAATTACCTCCGGGCTGGCGGCAGCGGCGCGGCGTGGGGCGCTGATTAAAGGCGGAGCCGCGCTGGAGCAATTAGGTAGGGTCACTCATGTGGCATTCGATAAAACCGGTACCCTAACCGTGGGTAAACCGCGCGTGACGGCGATTCATCCGGCGAGCGGCATCAGCGAGTCCGAACTGCTGGCGCTGGCGGCAGCGGTTGAGCAAGGTGCCACGCACCCGCTGGCTCAGGCGATTGTCCGTGAAGCGCAGACCCGTGAATTGACCATCCCGGCAGCACAAGCGCAGCGGGCGTTGGTGGGTTCGGGTATTGAAGCGCAGGTCAACGGCGAGCGGATACTGATTTGCGCAGCGGGCAAACAGCCTGCCGAAGCCTTAGCCGGACAGATTAGCGAACTGGAAAGCGCCGGGCAAACGGTGGTACTGGTGCTGCGCAACGATGCGGTGCTCGGCGTGCTGGCCTTACAGGATACACTGCGTGACGACGCCCTGACCGCCATCAACGAGCTTCATCAATTGGGCGTAAAAGGCGTGATCCTGACCGGGGATAACCCACGTGCGGCGGCAGCAATTGCCGGTGAGTTGGGGCTGGAATTCAAAGCAGGCCTGCTACCGGAGGATAAAGTTCGGGTAGTGACCAGCCTGAACCAGCAGTCCCCGCTGGCGATGGTTGGGGACGGGATTAACGACGCGCCGGCAATGAAAGCAGCCACCATCGGCATTGCGATGGGAAGCGGCACCGACGTCGCGCTGGAAACGGCGGATGCCGCCCTGACCCATAACCGCCTGCGCGGCCTGGTGCAAATGATCCAACTGGCGCGCGCCACTCACGCCAATATTCGCCAGAACATTGCCATTGCGCTGGGTCTGAAGGGGATTTTCCTGATAACCACGCTACTGGGGATAACCGGATTGTGGCTGGCGGTGCTGGCAGATACAGGTGCAACGGTACTGGTGACCGCCAACGCGCTGCGGCTGTTACGGAAAGGGTAGTGCCTGTTTCTCGCCTGATGGTGCTTCGCTTATCAGACCGACTGGTTGTTCGTCATTTGTAGGCCGGATTAGGCGCTTGCGCCGCCATCCGGCAAACAAGCTTACTGACCTTTGCGCACTAAATAGCGGTACGGCAGAGAGTCGGTCTCTTTGGCCACCAGCTCATGTTCCATAAACGTACAAAAGCCGGGAATGTCGCGGGTTGTCGCCGGATCGTCCGCGACAATCAGCAGCGTTTCACCGGCCTGCATGCCGCGCACAGTTTTACGCACCATCATCACTGGTTCCGGGCAGCGCAGCCCTTGGGCATCAAGGGTATGGTCGGGAGAGGTAAACAAATCGCTCATCGTTGTCTCGTTCAATAAAAAACGGCGTTATTTTACGCTCTGTTGGTCAGTAAGCCAATCAGGTTAACGATTGCGTGAAAAACAACCATTGCAAAGCCCTGTTAAAGCAGTATCATGCGACCGTTTTATTGGGTTCCCTCACCCCAATTCTTGACTAAAAAGGTACAATATGACTCCGTTTACACAAACTCAGCGCGTAAAAGCGTTGTTCTGGCTATCGCTATTCCATCTGCTGGTGATCACATCCAGCAACTATCTGGTACAACTGCCGATCACCATCTTCGGTTTCCATACCACATGGGGCGCCTTTAGCTTTCCGTTTATTTTCCTCGCCACCGACCTGACCGTTCGCATTTTTGGCGCACCGCTGGCACGACGCATCATTTTTGCGGTCATGATCCCCGCGCTGTTGATCTCCTATGGGGTTTCCGCGCTGTTTTATATGGGGTCCTGGCAAGGATTTGACGCGCTGCTGCACTTTAATCTGTTTGTCGCCCGTATCGCCGCCGCCAGCTTTATGGCCTACGCACTGGGTCAAATTCTGGATGTGCACGTCTTTAACCGCCTGCGTCAAAACCGCCGCTGGTGGCTCGCACCTACCGCCTCCACGCTGTTTGGCAACATCAGCGATACGCTGGCCTTCTTCTTTATCGCCTTCTGGCGCAGCCCGGATGCCTTTATGGCCGAGCACTGGATGGAAATCGCGCTGGTCGATTACTGTTTCAAGGTGCTGATCAGTATTATTTTCTTCCTGCCGATGTACGGTGTGTTGCTGAATATGTTACTGAAAAGGCTGGCAGATAAATCCGAAATCGCGGCATTACAGACGAGTTAAAGGTTCATTTTCCGAGTTGTGATAAGATGGACGAATGAGCCGTTATGGCCGTTTATCGAAAGGAAGAAGTCAATGCGCAATCTGGTTAAATATGTCGGTATTGGCCTGCTGGTTATGGGGCTTGCGGCCTGTGATAATAGCGATACCAAAGCGCCAGCCGAGGGTGCTGCCGCGGAAAGTAACGCCGCCGGACAACCGGTCAGCCTGCTGGACGGCAAGCTCAGTTTTTCCCTGCCAGCAGATATGACCGATCAGAGCGGCAAGCTGGGTACTCAGGCCAACAATATGCACGTGTATTCTGACGCAACCGGCCAGAAAGCAGTGATTGTGATTGTCGGTGATGACACCAGTGAAGACCTGACCGTGCTGGCCAAACGCTTGGAAGATCAGCAGCGTAGCCGTGACCCGCAGCTGCAGGTCGTCACCAACAAGTCGATTGAGCTGAAGGGCCATACCCTGCAGCAGTTAGACAGCATCATCTCCGCCAAAGGCCAGACCGCTTACTCTTCTGTGGTGCTGGGCAAAGTGGACAACCAGCTTCTGACCCTGCAGATCACGCTGCCTGCTGACGATCAGCAGAAAGCGCAGGCGACCGCAGAGAACATCATTAACACGCTGGTTATCCAGTAACGGTTAAGACGATGACACGGCCTCCGCAGAGTCCTCCGGGGGCCGTTTTTTTAACCGCCAGGTCAGCAATAACGCCACCGCCACCAGCCCGGCTGCCGCCAGATAAATAACCGGTACGCCCGCCCACGTCATCACCAGTCCCGCCAGCGGCCCGGTAATCCCCAGTGAGAGATCCATAAATACCGTGTAGGTCGCCAGCGCAGCGCCCTGATTCTGCTGCGGCACCGCTTTTACCGCCACCACGCCCAGCGCCGGGAACACCAGCGAGAACCCCGCACCTGCCAACAGAACGCCTACTTTCGCCATCCACGGCAGATCCGCCATCCCTACCAGCAGCAGCCCAACTATTTCCACGCTAAAACAGATCATCGCCACATTTAACCCGCCTAAGCGGTTAATGCCGTTTGGGAATAACAGGCGGGTCCCGACAAACGTACAGCTAAACAGCGTCAACGCGAATGCCGCGCCGTCCCAGCCTTTGGCGTCATAAAACAGCGTGATAAAGGTGGCGATCACCCCAAAACCAGCGGAAGCCAACGCCAGCGCCATACCGTACAACCAGACGCGCCCGAGCACCGCGCGAAACGGCATCGGCTTGCCCTTGCTGGCCTTCACCGCCGGACGTGGCAGCGCCAACAGTATTGCTAACAGAGCCACCGCCATGATGGTCAGCGCCAGTCCCTGCAAACCACCCCAGGCGTAACACAGCACGCCCAGCGGCGCGCCTATCGCCATCGCCCCGTAGGTGACGATACCGTTCCATGAAATCACCCGCCCAATGTGTATGGAGCCCACCACACCCACGCCCCACAGCGTTGAACCGGTACCGGCAAAACTTTGCCCAATCCCCAGGATCACACGCCCGAGGCACAGCAACAGTAAGCTCACCATCGGCCAGCCGCTGGTTGTTCCCGCCAGCAAATAGCCCAGGCCACTTAAAAAACAGCCGCACAGCCCGAACACGACAATCTTTTTCGGCCCCAGCAGATCGGCGTATCGCCCCGCATGCGGGCGGCTCAACAAGGTGGCGAAATATTGCAGGCTGATCACAAGCCCAGCCCAGAAGGCGCTAAAACCCATTACATCATGAACATATCCGGGTAGCACCGCGAGCGGCAAGCCAATAGTCAGGTAGCTGGCGAAGTTAAACATCACCACCGAGACAATGCGCAGATTAAGACGAAATCCGTTAAGCGCCGGTTCAGCGACGGGTTCGGGCATGAAGGGTCACCACATTTTTACAACAGTGTTTCATTTCTACCATGTTGCCGGGCAGAAATCAGCAGACAGTTTAGGAATATAGGTCGTAAGCCAGCCGCTACACTTAGAGCAAAACGTAAAAAGGAAGAACACATGACAAGCGCTCAGCCTGATAAAACAGGTTTGCATATTTTGCTCAAACTGGCCGCCCTGGTGGTGATCCTCGCAGGTATTCATGCGGCTGCCGACATTATTGTGCAGCTGTTGCTGGCCCTCTTTTTTGCCATCGTCCTGAACCCGCTGGTGACCTGGTTTATTCGCCGGGGGCTGCGTCGCCCGATTGCCATTACGCTGGTGGTGGTAGTGATGCTGTTCGTGCTCACCGCGCTGGTCGGCGTTCTCGCATCTTCAATCACGGAATTCATGGACATGCTGCCAAAGTACAACAAGGAGCTGACGCGCAAGGTCCTCTACGTGCAAGAGATGGTGCCTTTTCTTAACCTGCACATGTCGCCAGAACGTCTACTGCAACGTATTGACTCCGACAAGCTAATGACCTTCACGACCACGCTGATGACCGGACTTTCCGGCGCAATGGCCAGCGTCTTCCTGCTGGTAATGACGGTGGTGTTTATGCTGTTTGAGGTGCGCCATGTTCCTTACAAGCTGCGCTTTGCGCTGAATAATCCGCAGATCCATATTGCGGGTCTGCACCGTGCATTGAAGGGCGTTTCTCACTACCTGGCGTTAAAAACATTGCTCAGCTTATGGACCGGGGCTATCGTCTGGCTGGGACTGGCGCTAATGGGCATTCAGTTTGCGCTGATGTGGGGCGTGCTGGCATTCCTGCTTAACTATGTACCCAATATTGGCTCGGTGATTTCCGCCGTCCCTCCCATGCTGCAGGCGCTGCTGTTCAACGGGATTTACGAATGCGTGCTGGTCGGCGCCCTATTTTTGGTCGTACATATGGTGATTGGCAATATCCTCGAGCCGCGTATGATGGGCCATCGTTTAGGCCTGTCGACGCTTGTTGTCTTCCTGTCCTTACTGGTATGGGGATGGCTGCTAGGTCCGGTCGGCATGTTACTTTCCGTGCCGCTTACCAGCGTGTGTAAAATCTGGATGGAAACCACCAGGGGTGGCAGCAAGCTGGCAATTTTGCTTGGCCCCGGTAGACCGAAAAGTCGATTACCGGGATAAACTACCAGACAAGGTAGTTTATATATTACGAATAAGATGGTAATAACGCAGACATTACCATCTTAACTTAAATAAAAAACCAATATACAAAGTAAAACCATAATAACTAAAATAAAAAACCTTCCAAAAACACATCTCCGGCACTAACCCACTATATTTAAAAACCATTTAAATTGATGCGCTTAGCTTGATAACGTATACTTCGCACCAATCATGTTGCTGCAAAATTTTCAACTGAAGAAAACCATTAAATATTAAGAAATCATGCCACCAGCACCGTGTTATCTGTCATGTGGAATACAACTCTAATTTAGCTTAAATAAAGATACAGATGATGAAAGGCGAGAATAATTTCATCACTTATTATTTCAATCGTATAAAAATACCGTGATAGGGAGTTTTAATGAAACAGTATATTAAGTGGTTTGCCGCTATTGCGGTTGTCGGCGCGCTGGCAGGCTGTGCGCGTACTGCGCCGATCGATCAAGTTCACTCAAGCGTTAGCGCGGGGCACACTCAGGACCAGGTTAAAAACGCCATTCTAAAAGCCGGCATTCAACGCCAGTGGATCATGACGGAAATTAACCCGGGGGTGATCAAAGCTCGTCAACAGACACGCGATCACGTGGCAGAAGTCCGTATCACCTACACCGCGACCAGCTACGACATCAAATATGACAGCAGTCTTAACCTGCAGGCTTCAGGCGGAAAAATTCATAAAAACTATAACCGTTGGGTGCGCAATCTGGACAAAGACATTCAGGTCAATCTGGCAGCCGGTGCCAATCTGTAATTATGCCTAAAGTCGGGCCGATAAGGCCCGATAACCTCACTATCTGCCACTCAACAGGTTGTTCCCACATGTACGAACAGGACTCGCTCAGCGCACTGGATGCTATTACTGAAGCACAACGTATCGCATTTGCCCCTATGCTTTTTCAAACCGCGTTGTGCCTGCGAAATGCGGGAGTACTGACCTGGCTGGATAAGCAAGGTAAACGCGGCGCTACGCTCGACGAAATTACCGAAAACAGCACCATCAACGAATATGCCGCCAGCATATTGCTGGATATGGGATTAAGTGGGCGCATCATTACCCACAAAGAGGGATATTATTACCTCGCCAAAATCGGTCATTTTCTTTTACATGACACGATGACCAGAGTGAACATGGATTTCACTCAGGATGTTTGCTATCAGGGGCTGTTCTATCTGGAAAATGCGCTGAAAGAAGGTAAACCCGCCGGATTAAAAATATTTGGCGACTGGCCAACCATTTATCCCGCCCTGTCGCAATTACCGCTGGCGGCGCGTGAAAGTTGGTTTGCTTTTGATCATTACTATTCAGACGGGGCATTTGACGCGGCATTACCGTATGTATTCGCCAATGCCCCTGCAACCCTGTACGATGTCGGCGGAAATACCGGAAAATGGGCATTACGTTGTTGTCAGCATGATGACAATATCGCCGTCACGTTATTAGATTTACCACAACAAATTGCGCTGGCCCGTGAAAATATCGAAAATGCAGGATTATCTCATCGCATAAAGTTCCATGCTGTGGATATGCTTAGTGACTCGCCTTTACCCGCAGAGGCTGATATCTGGTGGATGAGTCAATTCCTGGACTGTTTTTCCCCGGAGCAAATTATCGCCATGCTGAGCAAGATTGCCGGCGTAATGAAACCCGGTGCCAAACTCTGCATTATGGAACTGTTCTGGGATGCGCAGAAATTTGAAGCGGCCTCATTTAGCCTGAATGCGTCTTCGCTTTATTTTACCTGTATGGCGAACGGCAACAGTCGTTTCTACAGCGTAGAGAAGTTTTATCACTATCTGAAACAGGCAGGTTTTCAGGTAGATGAACGCCACGATAACCTGGGTATTGGGCATACTTTATTGATATGCCAGAAGAAAAAATAACAAACAACTGGAATAACCGATTTATCGCGGACGCGCGTTGATGAAATTTGCATTAAACATTACCGACTGGCAGGCAAAAGCTCCAGGATTAAGCGAAGCGGCACAGTGGCATGAATGGTCACGGCTTTCGCACACCATCGATCCAGCCGCGCCACAGGGAAAGCTCAGTGAATTACCGATGATGACCGCTCGCCGCCTCAGTTCGGGTAGCAAGCTGGCCGTCGAGTGCGGGCTGGCAATGCTCCGTCGTCATGCGATCGATGCCGTCCTCTATACCAGTCGTCACGGTGAACTGGAACGTAACTACCGCATTCTGCACGCATTGGCGACAGAGCAGCCAATCTCTCCGACCGATTTTGCCCTGTCCGTGCATAACTCCGCCGTCGGCAACCTGACCATCGCCGCAAAAAAACCGATCGTCTCCTCCTCGCTCTCAGCAGGCAAAGACACGTTCCAGCAAGGGTTATGCGAAGTGATGGGCCTGCTACAGGCGGGATATCAGCGGGTGTTAATGGTCGATTTCGATGGTTTCCTGCCTGAGTTTTATCACCCGCAGCTGCCTGCTGACATGCCGACCTGGCCATTTGCCGTCGCGTTGGTTATTGAACCAGGTAGTCAGTGGCGGTGTGAAACCCGCCCATACCGCGACCACGGCGAGTCCACGTTGCCGCAAAGCCTGCTGTTTTTACAACACTATCTGCGAGATACCCCGGCGTTTACGCTGACGGGTGAACGCGTACAGTGGCAATGGAGTCAGGGATGAGCGCGGTGTTCCAGACCCTTAACCGGGCATGGCGACTGGTGATGACCGGTTTATGCTTCGCCCTGTTTGGCATCGGCGGACTGCTCCTTTCCACTATCTGGTTTAACGTATTGTTAATCACAGTATGGAATAATTCCAGACGTCGGCGCATTGCCAGACGCAGCATAGCCGCCAGTTTTCGTCTCTTTTTAACGGTGACGAAGGGGCTTGGCGTGCTGGATTACCACATTGAAGGGCGTGACGTTTTGCTCAAGGAACGAGGATGTCTGGTCGTCGCCAACCATCCGACGCTCATCGACTATGTGCTACTGGCTTCGGTCATGGCAGAAACAGACTGTCTGGTGAAAAGCGCGCTCCTGAAGAATCCGTTCCTCGGCGGCGTAGTCCGGGCGGCGGATTATCTGATTAACAGCCAGGCTGATGCACTGTTGCCCGCCTGCCAGCAGCGGCTGGAACAAGGCAACACAATATTGATTTTCCCCGAGGGGACACGCACGCGTCCCGGTGAGGAAATGACGCTCCAGCGTGGTGCGGCAAATATCGCCGTGCGCTGCCACAGCGACTTACGCATAGTCACGATTAGCTGCAGCGAGCAAATGCTTGATAAGCAAAGCAAATGGTATGACATTCCACCGGCTAAACCCGTATTTACCATTTCCGTCCGCGCACGGGTAAAAATCGACCAATTTTACGATGCAAATTCACAAGAACCGGCGCTGGCCGCAAGGCAGTTGAACCGGCATCTTTTGCTTCAATTACAACCAGGTACGTTACCTCTTTCAGGAATTAATGATGCAAGCGCTTTATCTTGAAATCAAAAATCTCATTATAACGACATTGAATCTCGACGAACTTACTGCTGACGATATTGAAACCGACGCAGCGCTGTTTGGCGATGGCTTAGGGCTGGACTCCATCGACGCCCTGGAGTTAGGCCTGGCGGTGAAAAATGAGTATGGCGTGGTTCTCTCGGCTGAGAGCGAAGAGATGCGCCAGCACTTCTTCTCCGTCGCCACGCTGGCATCTTTCATTCACGCGCAACGTGCCTGAGGAAAGTCCGTTATGACTGAACAAAAAGCCATTTACGAAGAAGTCTCCGCGCTGCTGGTTAAGCTGTTTGAAGTCGACCCACAGGACATTAAGCCCGAGGCGCGCCTGTACGACGATCTGGAACTGGACAGCATTGACGCTGTTGACATGATCGTGCATCTGCAAAAGAAAACCGGCAAGAAAATCAAGCCGGAGGAATTTAAAGCGGTGCGGACAGTGCAGGATGTCGTCGATGCGGTAGAACGCCTGCTCAAAGAAGCATAACGCATCGTGTCGGGCGCGCGTTCGCTGCCAGTCGTACAACTGCTGACAGGCTTACTGCTGTTGGCCTGGCCATTTTTAATCTGGTTTGGCCTGGCACATAACGGCCTGCACTGGCTGCTACCGCTGATGGCATTGCTGCTGTTTGTACGCTTTCGCCAGACCCGGCGACAGGCGGGACCGTTGCGCGTCGTGACGCAGATAGTGGCGGTAGCGGGCATCACGCTTTGCGTTACCAGCTATCTGCTCAAAACGCACCAGTTGCTGCTGTTTTATCCGGTGGTGGTCAACGGGGTCATGCTGGCAGTCTTTGGTGGCTCACTCTGGTCTACCATGCCGGTTGTCGAACGCCTGGCACGGCTGCGCGATCCCAATCTACCCGCAGCAGGTGTGCGCTACACGCGCCGCGTCACGCAAATCTGGTGTGCCTTTTTCATCCTCAATGGCAGCATTGCGCTCGGTACCGCGCTGTATGGCGATATGTCCCTGTGGACGGTGTGGAACGGCATGCTCTCCTACCTGCTGATGGGAACGCTGATGGCAGGAGAGTGGCTGGTGCGCCGCCAGGTGATAAAACGAGATAACCCATGAAGCAGCCCCTTCCACTCTCTGAGTGGCTCAGCGCTCCACGTCCATCCGACGTACCCGTTGCGTGGTTAGAAGACGCGACCTGGACACTCGGCCATCTACGCCACGATGTTGCCCGGTTGATAACGCACCTGCAGCAGCAGGAGGGTGAACGCTGGGCACTGTGCTTTGAGGACAGCTATCTGTTTATCGTGGCACTGCTGGCAACGCTCCATGCTGGCAAAACGCCGGTGATCCCGGGCCATTGTCGCGTTTCATTATTGAACGAGCAGCATGCGCTGTTTGACGGCGTATTGAGCGATAAAACGCTGAACTGGCAGGGTCCGCTACAGGTTGTCCAGTCTGCCATGACGGCCGCCACAGACGACGTGACGTTCCCCCCCATCCGCAGCGACGCCTTTGTGGAACTCTTCACCTCCGGCTCTACCGGCCAGCCGAAGCGGGTCGTTAAACCGATCGGGCGTCTCGATAACGAAGCGGCGTTGCTCGCCGCGCGCTTTGCCGACCGTTTAACAGGTTGTCGGGTGGTGGCATCAGTGTTGCCACAGCATCTGTACGGCCTGACATTTCGTATCTTCCTGCCGATGTCCTTGGGCTTGCCGCTACACGCGGCAATGCTCTGGTACGCCGAACAACTGGCGGCGTTGGGCCATGAGCATCAGTATGTGTTTATCAGCAGCCCGGCGTTTCTGAAACGCCTCGACCACCAGCTTGCCGCGCCGCCGGTCCGGATGGTTCTGTCAGCGGGCGGTATGCTGCCCTGGCAGGACGTCACGCAGACAGCAGACTGGCTAAACGTCTGGCCTGATGAGATCTACGGTAGCACTGAAACCGGCATCCTCGCCTGGCGTTATCGCCAGCAGGATGATGTAGCATGGCAGCCCTTCCCCGACATCAGATTCCGGTCAGAAAATGACGCGTTTCGCGTATTTTCCCCGCTGATTGCTGCTGATGATGGCCTGTTGCTCGACGATATTCTGCATTTTGCAGAAAACGGTCAGTTCCGCCTGATGGGACGGCGGGGCCGGGTGGTCAAAATTGAAGAAAAGCGTATTTCGCTAAGCGAAGTAGAGCGCCGTCTGCTGGCACTGGACGGCATCTGCGACGTTGCTGCTATGCCTGTCTCACGCGGCGGACGCCAGGGCGTTGGCGTCCTGCTGGTTCTGGATAACGAAACGCGTCAACGCTGGTATCAGCGCGGAGGGAAACCACAAGAGCTGAGCTGGCGGCGCGCGCTGCGCCCATGGCTGGAGCCGGTTGCTGTTCCCCGATACTGGCGGGTGATTGACGAAATCCCGGTGAACAGTATGAACAAGCGTGTCTATGCGCAATTACAGGAGTTATTCCATGAAACCCCATGAAATTGAGCGTCATCAGGCACAACCTCAGCAGGTGGAGATTGTTTTGCATCTCGACCCTTCTCTATTCTGGTTCTGCGGACATTTTGCCGTGCAGCCGCTGCTGCCCGGCGTCGCGCAGATGGACTGGGTAATGCACTACGCCACCACGCTGCTCGCCCCCGGCTGGCGCTTTCACAGCATTCAGAACGTGAAATTTCAGGCTCCGCTGTTACCGGAAAACACCGTCACGCTAGCCCTGAACTGGCAAGAAGAGCGCCAGATACTGACCTTCAGCTACCAGCGCCACGACGGCGAAGCACGCCATACCGCCAGCAGCGGGAAGATCCGGTTATGCCGTTAACGTTTTCTCCCTGCGTGCTGATCCCCTGCTACAACCATGGCGCAATGATGGCCAGCGTGCTGGCACGTTTGCAGCCGTTTGGCCTGCCCTGCATTGTGGTGGATGACGGCAGCGACGACGCCACGCGGGATGAACTGGCCCGCCTGGCGGCAGAAGATAAAAATCTGACCTTAATTCGTCTGCCTGAAAACGCAGGCAAAGGCGCGGCGGTGCTTAGCGGTATGCAGGCAGCGGCAGCGGCCGGGTTCAGCCACGCGGTGCAGGTAGACGCCGACGGGCAGCATGCCATTGAAGATATCCCGAAGCTGCTTGCACTGGCGGAGCTTCACCCAACAGCGTTGATTTCCGGGCAGCCTATTTATGACGATTCCATACCCCGCTCGCGCCTGTACGGACGCTGGGTGACCCACGTCTGGGTGTGGATTGAAACGCTCTCGCTCCAGCTCAAAGACAGCATGTGCGGCTTTCGGGTTTACCCGCTTGCGCCGACGCTGCACCTGGCGCAGCGCGTGACCCTCGGCAAGCGAATGGATTTTGATACCGAAGTAATGGTGCGCCTCTACTGGCAAGGCAACACCAGCTATTTTGTCCCCACCCGCGTCACCTATCCGCTGGACGGTCTCTCTCATTTCGATGCCCTCAAAGACAACCTGCGCATTTCACGGATGCACACGCGCCTGTTTTTTGGCATGTTGCCGCGCATCCCGTCGCTGCTTTTTCGCCGCGCATCGCCACACTGGGCGCGTCAGCAGGAAGTGAAGGGTTTATGGGGGATGCGCCTGATGCTACTGGTCTGGCGCTTACTGGGGCGCAAAGTATTCTCCCTGCTGCTCTACCCGGTAGTCGGCGTTTATTGGCTGACGGCAACCACCGCCCGCCAGTCCTCCCAACGCTGGATTGCCCGCGTGCGCGAACAGCTAACCGCACGCCAGATGCCGCTGCCGCCATCGCTCACCAGCTATCAGCACTTCCTGCGTTTTGGCGATGCGATGCTCGATAAAATTGCCAGCTGGCGTGGCGAACTGCGGTTAGGCCGCGATGTGATCTTTGCCCCTGGCGCTGAAGAGACGCTCAACGTTAGCTCACCACGCGGCAAGCTGCTGCTGGCCTCGCATCTGGGCGATGTGGAAGCCTGTCGCGCGCTGGCGCAATTACAGGGCAGCAAAACCATCAACGCGCTGGTGTTTAGCGACAATGCCCAGCGCTTTAAGCAAATTATGCAAGAG
The DNA here is from genome assembly GCF_057838705.1 of Citrobacter sp. KH_055_1. NCBI lineage: Bacteria > Pseudomonadati > Pseudomonadota > Gammaproteobacteria > Enterobacterales > Enterobacteriaceae > Citrobacter > Citrobacter sp. KH_055_1. Next base: position 238,486 of record NZ_CM174473.1, on the reverse strand, counting down.
ATGGCCCCGCAGGCCGGGCTGAATCTGCTGCCGGTAACCGATATTGGACCGGATACCGCGATCCTGCTTAAAGAGAAGCTGGATCGCGGCGAGTGGATTGCCATCGTCGGCGATCGTATTGCAGTCAACCCGCAACGCGGCGGCGAATGGCGCGTCTGCTGGAGCCGCTTTATGGGGCAAGCGGCCCCCTTCCCGCAGGGACCCTTTATTCTCGCCTCTATTTTACGCTGCCCGGTGGATCTGATTTTCGCCCTGCGACAACAGGGGAAACTGCGTATTCACTGCGAGCCTTTCGCCGACCCGCTACTGTTGCCGCGCGCCGACCGGCAAAACGCGTTACAGCAAGCCATCGATCGCTACGCCGAACGTCTGGAGCACTACGCGCTACAGTCGCCGCTCGACTGGTTTAACTTTTTCGATTTCTGGCAGCTGCCGGATACCAAAGACAAGGAGTAAGGGTGCTTAACGATCCCCGCTTTACGGCTGAAGTCGAGCTGACCATTCCGTTCCACGACGTCGATATGATGGGCGTGGCGTGGCACGGCAACTATTTCCGCTATTTCGAAATTGCCCGCGAGGCGCTACTTAACCAGTTCGATTATGGCTATCGGCAAATGAAAGAATCGGGCTATCTGTGGCCGGTGGTCGATACCCGCGTCAAGTACCGCAACCCTCTGACCTTTGAGCAGCGCATTCGCGTACGCGCCCGCCTTGAGGAGTTCGAAAACCGTCTGCGCATTGGTTACGAAATTTTCGATGCCGAAACCGGCAAACGCGCGACTACCGGCTATACCATCCAGGTGGCGGTAGAAGAGAACAGCCGCGAACTGTGCTTCGTCAGCCCGGCTATCCTGTTCGAACGTATGGGGGTCACGCCATGAGATTTTTACCGCTGCTGGCGCTGCTTATCAGCCCATGGGTCAGCGCTCTGACGCTGGATGATCTGCAACAGCGCTTTACCGAACAGCCGGTGGTCCGCGCTCACTTCGATCAAACCCGCACCATTAAGGATCTGCCGCAGCCGCTACGATCGCAGGGTAACATGTTGATCGCACGTGACCAGGGATTGCTGTGGGACCAAACGTCCCCGTTCCCGATGCAGCTGCTGCTCGATGACAAACGGATGGTACAGGTGATCAACGGCCAGCCGCCGCAAACCCTCACCGCCGAGAACAACCCGCAGATGTTCCAGTTCAACCATCTGCTGCGCGCGCTGTTCCAGGCGGATCGTAACGTGCTGGAACAGAACTTCCGCGTGGCGTTTACCGACAAAGGTGAAGGCCGCTGGACGCTGCGCCTGACGCCGATCACCACGCCGCTGGATAAGATTTTCGCGACCATTGATTTAGCCGGAAAAACTTATCTGGAGAGCATTCAACTGAACGATAAGCAGGGCGATCGCACCGACATCACGCTTTCCCAACACCAACTGACGCCCGCACAGCTGACTGATGATGAACGCCAACGCTTTGCCGCCCAGTAAACGTCCCGCGCTGCTGTGGGGAATCGCCTGCCTGATCCTGTTGGGCGTGTTGCTGACGCTGTTGCCTCAGGCACGGCTTAACAGCAGCGTCCTGGCAATGCTGCCCAAGCAGACGCTGGGGGCGATCCCGCCGAGCCTCAACGACGGCTTTATGCAGCGCCTTGACCGGCAACTGGTCTGGCTGGTAAGCCCCGGGAAAAAAGCCGACCCGCAGGTTGCCCGCAGCTGGCTGTCGCTATTACAGAAATCGCAGGCGCTGGCTGAGGTCAAAGGCCCGATGGACGCCGACAGCCAGCAGGCCTGGGGCGCTTTCTTCTGGCAGCACCGCAACGGCCTGATCGATAGCGACACCCGCGCCCGCCTACAAAACGGCGGTGAAGCGCAGGCGCAATGGATACTTTCCCAGCTCTACTCTGCTTTTTCCGGTGTCAGCGGCAAAGAGCTGCAAAACGACCCGCTGATGCTGATGCGCGGCTCGCAGTTGGCAATGGCCAAAAACGGCCAGCGCCTGCGGCTGATGGACGGCTGGCTGGCGGCCCAGGATGAACAGGGTAACTACTGGTACCTGCTGCACGGCGAGCTGGCCGGTTCGTCGTTTGACATGCAGCAGACGCACCAACTGGTCACCACGCTCAATACGCTGGAAGGTGAACTCAAGGCGCAATATCCGCAGGCGCAGCTGTTGTCTCGCGGGACCATGTTCTACAGCGATTACGCCAGCCAGCAGGCGAAGCGGGATGTTTCGACCCTCGGTGTCGCCACCCTGCTTGGGGTGATTTTGCTGATTGTGGCGGTGTTCCGTTCCCTGCGCCCGCTGCTGCTGTGTCTGATTTCGATCGGCATTGGCGCGCTGGCAGGCACCGTCGTCACGTTGCTGATTTTTGGCGAGCTGCACCTGATGACGCTGGTGATGAGCATGAGCATCATCGGGATCTCCGCCGACTACACGCTCTACTATCTGACCGAGCGGATGGTGCACGGCGCAGAAACCTCACCGTGGCAAAGCCTCAGCAAAGTGCGCAATGCCCTGCTGCTGGCGCTGCTTACCACCGTGGCGGCGTATCTGATTATGATGCTCGCGCCCTTCCCCGGCATTCGTCAGATGGCGGTATTCGCGGCGGTGGGCCTGAGCGCTTCCTGCCTGACGGTGATTTTCTGGCACCCGTGGCTGTGTCGTGGGCTGCCGGTGCGCCCGGTTCCGGCGATGGTACTGATGCTACGCTGGCTTGCGGCCTGGCGACGCAATAAAAAGCTTTCTGTCGGCTTGCCGGTGGCGCTGGCCCTGTTCTCGCTGGCGGGTCTTGCCACACTGCGCGTGGACGATGATATCTCGCAGCTTCAGGCGCTGCCGCAGGATATTCTGGCACAGGAAAAAGCGATTACCGCGCTGACCGGGCAGAGTGTCGATCAGAAGTGGTTTGTGGTGTACGGCCAATCTGCACAGCAAACGCTGGAACGGCTGGAAGCCTTTACTGCTGCGCTGGAGCAGGCGAAAAAAGAGGGATGGCTTGGCGGGTATCGCACTATTCCGCTGAATTCACTCGCCCGACAGCAGCAGGATCTCAGCCTGCTGAAAAACGCTGCGCCAGCCGTCACTAAAGCCCTGAACAACGCCGGACTGGCGACGGTAAATGCCGAACTTAACGCCATGCCGGTAACGGTCGATGCCTGGCTTGCCAGCCCGGCCAGCGAAGGCTGGCGGTTACTGTGGCTGACCCTGGCCAATGGCGAAAGCGGCGTGTTGGTACCGGTTGAAGGGATGAAAGACAGCGCTGCATTAAACACCCTCAGTACCCAATACACCGGCGTCGCGTGGGTGGATCGGAAAAGCAGCTTCGACGAACTGTTCGCGCTGTATCGCCATATTTTGACCGGCCTGCTGTTGGTGGCGCTGGCGGTGATTGCCTGCGGCGCAGTGGTGCGACTTGGCTGGCGCAAAGGGCTGATAAGCCTCGTTCCTTCAGTGTTATCGCTGGGCTGCGGTCTGGCGGTGCTGGCGCTCAGCGGTCACGCGGTCAATCTGTTCTCGCTGCTGGCGCTGGTGCTGGTGCTCGGCATCGGCATTAACTACACGCTGTTTTTCAGCAATCCGCGCGGCACACCGTTAACCTCATTTTTAGCGATTACGCTGGCGATGCTGACCACGCTGCTGACCCTCGGCATGCTGGTTTTCAGTGCCACCCAGGCTATCAGCAGCTTTGGTATCGTGCTGGTGAGCGGCATTTTCACCGCCTTCCTGCTGTCACCGCTGGCGATGCCAGTGAAAAAGAGAAAAAAAGACGATGAGTAAACTGATATTTCGTTGGTTGAGTGGGCTTTTGCCGGATGGCGGCGTTGCCTTATCCGGCCTACGTCAGCACATCAATTGTAGGCCGGATAAGCGCAGCGCCATCCGGCGGGGCCTGCTTGTCGCCACGCTGATGCTGGCCGGTTGCAGCCACTCACAGCCCGAACAAGAAGGCCGACCACAGGCGTGGCTGGAGCCGGGCGCACGCGTGACGCTACCCGCGCCGGGGATCTCTCCGGCGGTCAGTTCCCAGCAGCTCCTCACCGGCAGCTTTAACGGCAAAACCCAGTCGCTGCTGGTGATGCTCAATGCCGACGATAAGAAACTCACCCTGGCGGGACTCTCTTCTGTCGGAATCCGCCTGTTCCTTGTCACTTACGATGAAAAAGGGCTGCATGCCGAACAATCAATCGTGGTGCCGCAGCTGCCGCCCGCCAGCCAGGTGCTCGCCGACGTGATGCTCAGCCACTGGCCGATTAGCGCCTGGCAGCCACAGCTGCCGAAGGGCTGGACGCTCATCGATATCGGCGACAAGCGCGAACTGCGCAACGCCCGCGGCAAGCTGGTCACCGAAATCACCTACCTGAACCGCAAAGGCAAGCGCGAGCCCATCAGCATCGAACAGCACGTGTTTAAATACCACATCACCATTCAATACCTGGGTGACTGAGATGATCTACATTTCTGCGGTTGGCATGATTAACGCACTGGGCAACCACGCCGATGAAATAGCCGCCAACCTGAAGCGCGGCGTGGCTCCCGGTATGCGCCCGCGCACCGGCTGGCTTCAGGGCCATCCGCACGCGGTTTTAGCCGGCGTAGACGGTGAACTGCCGACGATTCCTGATGAGTTTAGCGCCCATCGTTCGCGCAATAATCAGCTGCTGCTGGCTGCGCTGGCGCAAATCCAGCCGCAGGTAGATGACGCCATTGCGCAGTTTGGTCGCGATCGCGTTGCCGTGGTGCTCGGCACCAGCACCTCCGGGCTGGACGAAGGCGACGTGCATGTTGATCTCACGCTCAACGGCAAAGCGAGCAGCGCCTGGCAATACCCGCAGCAGGAGCTGGGCGACCCGTCGCGCTTTCTCAGCCACTGGCTGGCATTGGACGGCCCGGCGTTTACGCTCTCTACCGCCTGCTCCTCAAGCGCCCGCGCGATCATGAGCGGACGCCGCCTGATTGAATCCGGGCTGGCGGACGTGGCGATTGTCGGCGGGGCGGACACGCTAAGCCGGATGCCCATCAACGGTTTCCACAGCCTGGAATCACTCTCGCCAACGTTATGCCAGCCGTTCGGTCGCGACCGCTGCGGGATTACCATCGGCGAAGGCGCGGCGCTGATGCTGCTGACCCGCGAACCGCAGCCGATTGCGCTGCTGGGCGTTGGCGAATCCAGCGATGCGTACCATATTTCGGCCCCTCATCCGCAGGGCGAAGGGGCGATCCACGCCATTCGTCAGGCGCTTAACGACGCGGGGATGACGCCAGAGCAGGTGGGCTACATCAATCTACACGGCACCGCCACGCCGCTGAACGATAAAATTGAGACTAACGTAGTGAACACGCTATTTGGCGAAAGCGTCCCGTGCAGTTCGACTAAACATCTGACCGGACACACGCTAGGTGCTGCGGGGATCACCGAAGCCGCCATCAGTATGCTGATTTTGCAGCGCGACCTGCCGCTGCCGCCGCAGGATTTCAGCCAGTCGCCGCGCGATGAAACGCTGCCTGCTTGTGGGATCATCGAACAGCCACAGCCGCTGGCGCAGCCAGTTATCCTGTCAAACTCCTTTGCCTTTGGCGGCAATAACGCCAGTATCCTGCTCGGGAGAATGCCATGAGCCACTATTTAGCGCCCGGCGACTATCTGCCACACGACGCGCCGATGCTACTGCTTGAAGAAGTGGTCAGCGTGACGGACGACTCCGCCACCTGCCGCGTCACGGTATCGCCCGACGGCGTACTGGCTCCGTTTCTCGATGGCGAGGGCAATCTACCCGGTTGGTTCGCCCTTGAACTAATGGCGCAAACCGTTGGCGTCTGGTCCGGCTGGCACCGTCATCAGGCGGGTCAGGCCAGTATCTCGCTGGGCATGGTGCTCGGCGCACGTGAATTAGCCTGTGCGGCGGGAACATTGCCAGGTGGCCTGACACTGGATATTAGCGTCACGCTGCTGATGCAAGATGCACGTTTTGGCAGCTTTGAATGCGCCGTTCAGGCCGGTGAAGAGATGCTGGCAAGCGGTCGCGTCAACACCTTCCAGCCGACAGCGGAAGAACTTAACACCCTATTTCAACAAGGAGCGTCCGCATGAGTCGTTCAGTTTTGGTTACCGGCGCCAGCAAGGGCATTGGTCGCGCCATCGCCCGCCAGCTGGCGGCGGACGGCTTTGTGGTCGGCGTTCACTATCATCGCGATGCACAAGGTGCCCAGGAGACGTTGGATGCAATCCTCGCTGCTGGCGGCACGGGGCGTCTGCTGGCCTTTGACGTCGCCAACCGTGAGCAGTGCCGTGAAGTGCTGGAGCAAGATAACGACGCGCACGGTGCGTGGTACGGCATCGTCAGTAACGCCGGTATCACCCGTGATGCGGCCTTCCCGGCGCTCAGCGACAACGACTGGGATGCGGTGATCCACACCAACCTCGACAGCTTCTACAACGTCATCCAGCCGTGCATGATGCCGATGATTAGCGCCCGCCTGGGTGGGCGCATCATTACCTTATCGTCGGTTTCCGGCGTGATGGGCAATCGCGGTCAGGTCAACTACAGCGCCGCCAAGGCGGGGATTATTGGAGCGACAAAAGCGCTGGCGATTGAGCTGGCGAAACGCAAAATCACCGTCAACTGCATTGCGCCGGGGCTGATTGATACCGGGATGATCGAGATGGAAGAGGCCGCACTGAAAGAGGCGATGTCGATGATCCCGATGAAACGGATGGGTCAGGCCGATGAAGTGGCCGGACTTGCCAGCTACTTAATGTCGGATATCGCGGGTTACGTCACCCGCCAGGTGATTTCTATCAATGGAGGGATGCTATGACACGTCGCGTGGTCATTACAGGGATGGGCGGCGTCACCGCCTTTGGCGAAAACTGGCAGGCCGTTTCCTCCGGGCTGCTGGCCTATGAAAACGCAGTGCGCAAAATGCCGGAGTGGCAGGTTTATGACGGGCTGCATACGCTGCTTGGCGCGCCTATCGACGACTTTACCCTGCCGGAACACTACACCCGCAAGCGTATTCGCGCCATGGGTCGCGTGTCGCTAATGTCCACCCGCGCAACAGAACTGGCGCTGGAGCAGGCTGGGCTGATTGGCGATGCGGTATTGACCAACGGCGAAACCGGGATTGCCTACGGCTCGTCAACCGGCAGCACCGGTCCGGTGAGCGAGTTCGCCACCATGCTGACCGAGAAGCACACCAACAATATAACCGGCACCACCTACGTGCAGATGATGCCGCACACCACCGCCGTCAACACCGGATTATTCTTCGGCCTGCGTGGGCGAGTGATCCCCACCTCCAGCGCCTGCACCTCCGGCAGCCAGGCGATTGGCTACGCATGGGAAGCCATTCGTCACGGCTACCAAACGGTGATGGTCGCCGGCGGCGCGGAAGAGCTGTGTCCGTCGGAAGCGGCGGTGTTTGATACCCTGTTCGCCACCAGCCAGCGCAACGACGAACCGAAAACCACGCCCTCGCCGTTTGATGAACATCGCGACGGGCTGGTAATTGGCGAAGGCGCAGGCACGTTGATTCTGGAAGAGCTTGAGCACGCCAAAGCGCGCGGCGCGACAATTTACGGTGAGATTATCGGTTTTGCCACCAACTGCGATGCGGCGCATATCACCCAGCCGCAGCGCGAGACGATGCAGATTTGCATGGAGCAGTCGCTGAAAATGGCGGGCTTACGCGCGCGGGATATCGGTTATATTTCAGCCCACGGCACGGCGACCGATCGAGGTGATATTGCAGAAAGTCAGGCAACCGCCGCCATTTACGGTGATAATGTGCCGCTGTCCTCGCTCAAAAGTTATTTTGGCCATACCCTTGGCGCCTGTGGCGCGCTGGAAGCCTGGATGAGTTTGCAAATGATGCGCGAAGGCTGGTTTGCGCCTACGCTAAATTTAAGCCAGCCTGATGCCAACTGTGGCGCGCTGGATTACATTATGGGTGAAGCCCGCAAGATTGATTGTGAGTTCCTGCAGAGCAATAACTTTGCGTTTGGCGGCATAAATACTTCTATTATCATCAAACGTTGGCCCTGATATGTACCGGATCGTTGTTGGGAAAGTTTCTGTTTTAAGCGCTGGCGCCCTGCCTCGCGCGTTGTATGAACAGGCGCCGCAAGGTGCGCGCCGCACGCGCTGGCTGGCTGGCCGCGTGTTGCTTTCCCATGCCTTGTCACCACTGCCTGACATTGTCTATGGTGAGCAGGGAAAACCCGCATTCTCAGGCGACACGCCGCTGTGGTTTAATCTCAGCCACAGCGGGGATGACATCGCCCTGCTGCTCAGTGATGAAGGGGAAGTCGGCTGCGATATTGAAGTCGTGCGCCCCCGTGATAACTGGCGGACGCTGGCAAATACAGTATTCAGCCTTGGGGAACATGCCGAAGTCGAAGCTGAACGCCCGGACCACCAGCTGGCGGCGTTCTGGCGCATCTGGACGCGCAAAGAGGCCATCGTTAAGCAACGTGGCGGCAGCGCCTGGCAAATTGTCAGCGTCGACAGCACTACCCTGACGTCCTCACTCTCTGTCAGTCAGTGCCAGCTCGATACCCTGAGTCTGGCCGTGTGTACGCCAACGCCGTTTACATTGACTGCCGATACTGTGCAGAGACTGGATACCTTAGCGTAAATTTTCCGGGAAGTTATCCGGCAATTCGCTGGCAGCACAGGCAATAACGCTGTCATTATTCGCCCCGCAGTCACGCACGAAGGTAATGGTCGCGAACTCATCAATCACCTCGGTTGGATACGCCGGGCCCGCATCACGATACGACATCATCAGCGGAACATGGTCATTCTGGAAGCAGACCGTTTTCTCCGGATTGTTGATCACCCAGCGTGGAAAGAAGATGGTGCCGTGGAAAAGTTTGTCACCCAGATTTACGATCAAGCTGACGTCGGTTCCGGTCGGTTCGGTCCATGAAATTTTATAAACGCTCTCCCCAACTCGCACAATGTACGCCCGCTGATCTTTCACCCAACGGTTAGCCACAATACCGCTGTGAATACGGTAATCCAGCGTGGTGTCATTTTTCACGTAGATCTCGTAATTCCAGCCATTATCGTAGGTATAGACCAGATGTTTACCGACAAACCCGCTCAAATCATGTTTATCAAAAGCGCTCATATGCGTTCTCCTCTCAGTTGATGGGGCGATCTTAACGCTTCAAAAATTGGATGAATAACGCTATGTTTGCATCATATTCATTCAATTTTTAGATGAGTTATGCATAAGACAACCCTGGAGCAGTGGGCCCTGCTGGAAAAAGTGGTGGAGCTGGGTAGCTTTACTAAAGCAGCGGAAGAGACCAACCGTAGTCAGTCTTCGGTGAGCTACAATCTGGCGCTGTTACAGGAGCGGCTCGGCGTGACGCTACTGACGCCGGAAGGCCGCAGAGCGGTATTAACTCCGGCAGGCGAGGTACTGCTCAATCAGGTCAAACCGCTATTGAAGGCTTTTTCATGGGTGGAAACCCGGGCGGCGACTTTACGCAATGGCACGCGAACACGACTGGATTTGATGGTAGATAGCATCTTCCCACGCAAACGCCTGTTCGCGATCCTCAAGCAGTTCCAGCAGGCGTGGCCGCAGACGCAGGTGCGTCTGACTGAAGTGCTGGAGAATGCTGACGATCGGCTGGCGGCACATGCCGATGCGGACGTGATGGTTCTGACCCGGCGTCAGGATGTCACCGGACGCGGTGAATGGTTGATGAATATTGATTTCGTGGCCGTTGCCCACCGCGATCACCCTCTCTGCACGCAGGATACGCCGCTGGATGAAGACGCCTTACGCGCCTGGCCGCTGATACGTATTGCCGATCGCGACAACCCACAGCAAGCGGTTCGCGATGCCTGGACCTTCTCTACCATTGATGCCGCTATTGATGCGGTACTGTATCAGGTCGGTTACGGCTGGTTGCCCGAGGAGCGCATTCAAGCGCAGCTTGATCAGGGGCTATTACGTCCGTTGCCGTTAAGTCACGGCGCTCGCCGTGCCACACCGTTGCATCTGATCGTCAAAGAGACGCTCGCGCCGCTGGATGAGCAGGTAAGCACCCTGCTGCGTTTATTGCGAGCGCATTAACCTTTTCCCCAGATGCCACACGTGTGTTACAAAATACGCTATTTCCGCATGCCCTGTACGCCACATAAAAGGTTAACTTTAGATGCAACGAGTCACCATTACTCTCGATGACGATTTACTGGAAACGCTGGACAGCCTGAGCCAGCGCCGGGGTTATAACAACCGTTCCGAAGCCATCCGCGACATTTTGCGCGGCGCGCTATCCCAGGAAAGCACGCAAGAACACGGTACCCAGGGCTTCGCAGTGCTCTCCTATGTTTATGAACATGAGAAGCGTGACTTAGCCAGCCGTATTGTCTCGACCCAGCATCACCACCACGATTTGTCGGTCGCCACGCTGCACGTCCACATCAACCATGACGACTGCCTGGAAATCGCCGTGCTAAAAGGGGACATGGGTGACGTTCAGCATTTTGCCGATGACGTTATCTCCCAACGCGGCGTGCGCCACGGTCATTTGCAGTGCCTGCCGAAAGAAGAGTGACGTCTATTACGTTGCCGGCCACGACTACATCAGATGACGCGTAATATTAAAACGTTATACGGTTTACCTTCACCGTCACTCCCCGGACACTAAATCCTGCGCACACGCCCAGGCGCTCGACCATGCCCACTGGAAGTTATAGCCGCCCAGCCAGCCGGTGACGTCCATCACTTCGCCGATGAAATAAAGGCCCGGTACTTTGCGGGCTTCCATGGTCCGTGAAGACAATTCGTTGGTGTCTACTCCACCCAGCGTCACCTCTGCCGTACGATACCCTTCCGTGCCGTTTGGCTGCACGCGCCATTCGGTCAGCGTTTCCACCAGCGCTTGTTGATCGCGTAGGTTAAGTTGCTTCAACGTCACGTCCGGGATTTGCCCCAACTGCTGCAAACACTCCACCAGTCGCTTCGGTAATTGCATCGCCAGCGTGTTCTTCAGACTCTGATTGGGATGCGCGCTGCGCTGTTCATCAAGGAAGCTTTCGAGGTCAACATCTGGCAACAAATTAATGCTGACAAATTCACCCGGCTGCCAAAAACTGGAAATTTGTAAAACGGCCGGGCCTGACAGCCCACGGTGCGTAAAGAGCAGGTTTTCACGAAATACGGTGCCGTCCTCGGCGGTAATGACAGAGGGAACAGACACGCCGGAGAGCACCTGAAGCTGGTCAAGCAGCGGCTTATGCAGCGTAAAAGGCACCAGACCCGCCCGCGTTGGCAGCACATTCAGGCCAAACTGTTCGGCAATTTTATAACCAAATGGCGTCGCACCCAGACCCGGCATAGAAAGCCCACCGCTGGCAATCACCAGTTTCGTCGCACCAACGGTTGCACCGTTGAGCTCCAGCGTAAAGCCCTCATCATCCCGTACAACGCTCAGAACTTCGCTACGTAAGCGCATCGTAACGTTACCTTTTTCGCATTCCGCTACCAGCATATCGACTATTTGCTGCGCGGAGTCGTCACAAAAAAGCTGGCCGAGCGTTTTTTCATGCCAGGCAATGCCGTGTTTACCCACCAGATCGATAAAATCCCACTGGGTATAGCGCGCCAACGCTGACTTACAGAAATGAGGGTTTTGACTCAAATAAGCCGCAGGCTCGACATAAAGATTGGTAAAGTTACAGCGCCCCCCGCCAGACATGAGGATCTTGCGCCCGGGCTTTTTACCATTATCAATAAGCAGTACTCGACTTCCTGCTTGTCCTGCCTGCGCGGCACAGAACATACCCGCTGCGCCAGCGCCTATAATAACGGTATCAAACCTTTCCACGTTGCGATCCTCTCTAAAAAGCGGGCGTGAATTGTAAAGATTCCTCAGTGGCCGCACCAGCACCAAACCATCAAAAATAGGTATTTATCTGAATTCTATAAGATAATTCTTTAGTGGTGTCATACAAAGCAGGAGACAAATCAAAAAAACTCTATATTTCACTTTGCCCGCGCCGCCAAAGTCACTGATAATGCGCCGCGTTCATGTCCTCAAAATGGCGTAACGTCCTATGCTACATTTGTTTGCTGGCCTGGATTTACATACCGGGCTTTTACTCTTGCTTGCTTTGGCTTTTGTTCTGTTCTACGAAGCAATTAACGGCTTCCATGATACAGCCAATGCCGTCGCTACTGTGATCTACACCCGTGCCATGCGTTCGCAATTGGCGGTGATCATGGCTGCGGTGTTTAACTTCTTTGGTGTTTTGCTGGGCGGTCTCAGCGTAGCGTATGCCATCGTGCATATGTTGCCAACGGATCTGCTGCTCAACATGGGTTCATCACATGGCCTCGCCATGGTGTTCTCTATGCTGTTGGCGGCAATTATCTGGAACCTGGGTACCTGGTACTTTGGTTTGCCTGCATCCAGCTCCCACACGCTGATTGGCGCGATTATCGGTATTGGTTTAACCAATGCGTTGATGAACGGCACATCGGTCGTGGATGCACTTAACATCCCGAAAGTGATGGGTATTTTTGCCTCTCTTATCATCTCGCCGATTGTCGGCCTGGTGGTTGCAGGCGGCCTGATCTTTTTGCTGCGTCGCTACTGGAGCGGTACTAAAAAACGTGCCCGTATTCACCTGACGCCAGCAGAGCGTGAAAAGAAAGACGGCAAGAAAAAGCCGCCATTCTGGACGCGTATCGCACTGATCCTCTCCGCAATCGGCGTGGCGTTCTCTCATGGCGCAAACGACGGGCAGAAAGGCATTGGTCTGGTCATGCTGGTACTGATTGGCGTAGCACCTGCCGGTTTCGTGGTGAATATGAACGCTTCCGGTTACGAAATTACCCGTACCCGCGATGCTATCAATAACGTCGAAACCTTCTTCCAGCAACGTCCTGACCTGCTCAAGCAGGCGACCGGCGTAGACCAGTTGATTCCGTCACCGACGGAAACAGGTACAGCGACGACGACAGAGTTCCATTGCCACCCGGCTAATACCATTAACGCGCTGGAACGTGCGAAAGGTATGCTGGCGAATCTGGAAACCTACGACAAGTTAAGCGTTGAGCAGCGCGGACAACTGCGCCGTATTATGCTGTGCATTTCCGATACCACCGATAAGGTCGTGAAACTGCCTGGTGTAAGCAACGACGATCAGCGTCTGTTGAAGAAACTGAAAACCGACATGCTGAGCACCATTGAGTACGCTCCGGTGTGGATCATCATGGCCGTTGCGCTGGCTCTGGGCTGCGGTACGATGATTGGCTGGCGTCGCGTGGCAACCACTATCGGTGAGAAAATCGGTAAGAAAGGCATGACCTATGCTCAGGGGATGTCGGCGCAGATGACGGCCGCCGTCTCTATCGGTCTCGCCAGTTATACCGGTATGCCAGTTTCCACCACCCACGTACTCTCCTCTTCCGTTGCGGGTACGATGGTCGTTGACGGTGGCGGCTTACAGCGTAAAACAGTGACCAGCATTCTGATGGCCTGGGTCTTCACCCTGCCTGCGGCGATTATTCTTTCCGGGGGGCTGTACTGGCTCTCCCTGAAGCTTATCTAAGCGAATGCGCAATAAAAAAGCGGGCCTGCAAACAGGTCCGCTTTTTTTTACGCTGTCATCAGGTTCAGTGCCAGATAATCAGCGCAACCATACTGATTAATACCAGCCCACATAACGAACTGGTGAGAATGAACTGGCCACGCACGCGCTCACAGCGGCGAATAAACTCATCATCATGATGATCGCGATAGCGCTGAGCGTAGATATACCACACCAGACGCATCTGCTTGTTGGGTTGCCCATGCGAGGTAAAAAAGCCTCCGCCATCAACATACTGGTAAAGCAATGGATCGCAACCACGAAGTACCACTAACAGTGCGCGCAACGACGAGAAATAGCGCGCCATATTAACAATGCAAACGACACACAAAGCCCAGAATAACGCAATGGTGCTTATCATACCCCCTCCCCGGCGACCCGCCCACGGAGTTCCTCTCCGGGACTACCGCTCCCCGATACCCTACCAAACTATGCAGTGAAGAGTGCTACCGAAACCGCTCGTGTTAGTGTCACGCATCCGAGCGCCTCTCTAGATAGTGTAGGAGATTAGTTAATTTTTTTGCCAGAAGGTTAATCACTATCAATACAATTAACTGAAAAATTTGTTTAACTACTTGGCAATCAAGGTGGATTGACGGATTATTCTGGTCGCTATAATGTAAGGATAGTCCCTATAGGGTACGTCTTTACGACTGGGCTAGCCCCGCGCGTAAGGTCCGCAGGATGCGGATGACGCGGCGGCAAACGATCGCCAGAAGGCTAGTCATCGACAACTTATGGAAGGAGTAACACTATGGCTTATAAACACATTCTCATCGCGGTTGATCTTTCTCCGGAAAGCAAAGTTCTGGTTGAAAAAGCGGTCTCTATGGCGCGGCCTTACAATGCAAAAGTTTCCCTTATCCACGTTGACGTAAACTATTCCGACCTGTACACCGGGCTAATCGACGTAAATCTGGGCGACATGCAGAAACGCATTTCTGAAGAAACTCATCACGCGTTAACCGAACTGTCCACCAACGCAGGCTACCCTATCACCGAAACCCTGAGCGGTAGCGGCGATCTGGGTCAGGTTCTGGTTGATGCCATCAAAAAATACGATATGGATCTTGTCGTGTGCGGCCATCACCAGGATTTCTGGAGCAAGCTGATGTCCTCTGCGCGCCAGCTGATCAACACCGTTCACGTCGACATGTTGATTGTCCCGCTGCGAGATGACGAAGAAGCATAAAATGCTAGCTGTCGGGGGGTAACCCGCCCCGCTGTAAACATTTAAGCCTGTAAGCGCCCGCCTGTGCGGGCGTTTTTGTTTTTGTACCTTGCGTGAAAATTATTGCCTATCAGTACATCAATCCAACAAATAAATCATAATTAGTGTGATCAACTAATTGGATCGAAAACTATCTCTATAATACTCTACCCGCGCGGCCTATCACCGCAGTCTATAACAAAATAAGACTTTTTCGGCGCGTTTTAGAATACGCGTTCATACTTTTCGGGATGGCTTTGAAAGGCGAAGGAATATGAATACACGAGCACCTACGGGCTTGCTGCAGCAACCTCGTCCGTTCTTCATGATCTTTTTTGTAGAATTATGGGAACGATTTGGCTATTACGGCGTTCAGGGCATCCTGGCGGTATTTTTTGTTAAACAACTCGGCTTCTCTCAGGAACAGGCGTTTATCACCTTCGGTGCGTTTGCTGCGCTGGTGTACGGCCTGATATCCATTGGTGGCTACGTTGGCGACCACCTGTTGGGCACCAAGCGCACGCTGGTTCTCGGCGCCATCGTGTTAGCCATTGGCTATTTCATGACCGGAATGTCGCTGCTGAAACCCGACCTGATTTTTATCGCGTTGGGTACCATCGCCGTAGGTAACGGGCTGTTTAAAGCCAACCCGGCAAGCTTGCTGTCAAAATGCTATCCGCCAAAAGACGCCCGACTGGACGGCGCCTTCACCCTGTTTTATATGTCGATTAACATCGGCTCCCTGCTGTCGCTGTCGCTGGCGCCGGTCATTGCCGATAAGTTTGGCTATGCGGTGACTTACAACCTGTGTGGCGCGGGACTTATCGTTGCACTGCTGGTCTATTTTGCCTGCCGTGGCATGGTGAAGGATATCGGTTCTGAGCCAGACCATAAGCCGCTGGTATTCCGCAATCTGCTGTGTGTACTGGCCGGTACCGTGGTGATGATATTCGTGTGCGCCTGGTTGATGCACAACGTGAAAGTTGCCAACCTGGTGCTGATCGTCCTGTCGATTATCGTCACCATCATCTTCTTCCGTCAGGCATTCAAACTGGATAAAACCGGGCGCAATAAGATGTTCGTGGCCTTTATCCTGATGCTGGAAGCAGTGGTGTTCTACGTGCTGTACGCGCAGATGCCGACATCACTGAACTTCTTTGCCATCAATAATGTACACCATGAAATTCTCGGTTTCGCCATCAACCCGGTGAGCTTCCAGGCATTGAACCCGTTCTGGGTGGTGCTTGCCAGCCCGGTACTGGCAGTGATTTATACCCGTCTGGGCAACAAGGGCAAAGACCTGACCATGCCGATGAAGTTCACGCTCGGTATGTTCCTGTGCTCGCTGGGCTTCCTGACCGCTGCTGCCGCGGGTATGTGGTTTGCCGATGCGCAGGGGCTGACCTCGCCGTGGTTCATTGTACTGGTATATCTTTTCCAGAGTCTGGGTGAGTTGCTGATTAGCGCCCTGGGGCTGGCCATGGTCGCCGCGCTGGTGCCGCAGCATCTGATGGGCTTTATTCTGGGGATGTGGTTCCTGACCCAGGCTGCAGCGTTCCTGATGGGTGGCTACGTGGCAACGTTCACCGCGGTACCGGAAAACATCACTGACCCGCTACAGACGCTGCCTATCTATACCAACGTCTTTAGTAAAATCGGTCTGGTCACGCTGGCCGTCACGGTAGTGATGGCGATTATGGTGCCCTGGCTGAATCGGATGATTAATACGCCGAGTACTGAACAGTAATACGCCGTGCCGGATGGCGGCTATTGCCTTATCCGGCCTACATTCATTATGCCCGATACGCCTTGCGCTATCGGGCATTTTTAGTGGTTATCCTTTGCGTGCGTCGATCCAGTCCTGCACTTCTACGACAAACGTATCCGGTGCTTTGCGATACATTTTACGCGCCAAATCCAGGATCGTGTGCTGACCAAGCGCCTCTTCCATACGCTGCTGCGCCATATCCATCACTGAGCGCACGCCGCAAATCCCTTCACAGGCCCACTCCGGCGGATGCTCCTCAAAGACCGCTAAGCGCTGGCGGATTTCACGGCATTCGAAGATGCGCTTATCGCCGTCAATGGCATTGACCACGTCCAGCACCGTGATGTGCTCGGCGGGCCTGGCGAGCTGAAAACCGCCGCCCTTTCCTTCACTGCTGCGCACCAGTCCGGCCTTCGACAGACGGGTGAAGATCTTCGCCAGATAGTCATACGGCACGCTTTGTAGCTCAGCAATTTCCCGTACGCTCATATCCCGCGCATCCCCCTTACTGTCAACCATACACATCAGGCTATGGATGCCGTACTCAACCCCGGAACTGTAGAATGCCATGCTCTTATCTCAGCCAAAATGAATCTGAGTTATTGTAACTTTTTCGGCCTGCACATACCAGATACTCAGAATTCACCTGCTCATAAATAAAATTTAATTCATTAAATATCAAATATATAAATACAATTCGACAGACAAAGAAGCGCTTTTACAGGAAATCACATTGCAATCTTTAACTACGACCAATAAAATCCGAGTAAATAATTCATAGTCACCAGTGAGAAACGCCAATGCGTAAAAAAATTCTGATCGTGGGCGCCGGTTTTGCCGGTATGTGGGCAGCATTAAGCGCCGCACGACTGGCGGATAAACATCAGCAGTCCATTGATATTACTGTTATTGCGCCGCAGCCAGAGCTGCGCGTGCGCCCGCGTTTTTATGAGAATGATGTCCAGACGCTGGTTGCGCCACTGCAGCCGCTGTTTGATGTCACCGGTGTGAACTTCCTGCGCGGCACGGTTACCCAGTTGCTTCCACAATCTAAAGAAGTGAGCTGGACGGACGCAACGGGCCAAAAACAGCTTCTCAGCTACGACCGGCTGATTCTGGCCAGCGGCAGTGAAGTTAATCGCAATAGGGTTGCCGGCGCTGCGCAGCACGCCTTCGACCTCGATCAGCTGGAAAGCGCAACCGTACTGGAGCAGCATCTGAAAGATCTCGCGCACAGACCAGAAAGCGAGGAGCGCAATACCGTGGTGGTCTGCGGCGGCGGCTTTACCGGGATCGAAATGGCGCTGGAATTACCGGGTCGCCTGCGCGACATTCTCGGTGCTGATGCTAAGACCAGAGTAGTCGTAGTTGAACGCGGCCCGCAACCGGGTGCACGCTGGAGCCAGGAGCTGCGCGATGTGATCGCCGAAGCCTCCGCTGAACTGGGTGTGGAATGGCGGGTCAATGCAGAAGTCGAAAACGTGGATGCGTCAGGCGTGACGCTGAAAGACGGGCAGACGATTGCATCACAAACCGTTATCTGGACAGTCGGCGTGCAGGCAAACGGCTTAACGGCACAGATCGACGCCCCGCGCGATCGTCAGGGCCGTCTGCATGTGAATGCGCATCTTCAGGTTGTGGGCCACGAGGATATCTACGCGACGGGTGATGTCGCCTGGGCCGCCACTGATGACAAAGGCAACCACGCCTTAATGACCTGCCAGCACGCGATTCTGTTGGGTAAATTCGCCGGGAACAATGCCGCTGCCAGCCTGTTAGATGTGATGCCACTGCCCTATCGCCAGGAAAACTACGTCACCTGTCTGGATCTGGGCGCGTGGGGCGCGGTGTACAGCGAAGGCTGGGATCAGCAAGTGAAACTGACGCGCGCAGAGGCGAAGAAACTGAAGCGATCAATCGTCAGCGAGCTGATTTATCCACCGAAAGCGGACCGTGCAGTCGCCTTTGAGATTGCCGACCCGCTGGCACCGTTTGTGTAATTGATATTGCCGGATGTCAGCGTACTCGCAAGGCTGCGCGTAGGCCCGATAAGCGCAGCGCCATCGGGCAGCAAACCATGCCGGATGGCGACGCGACGCGTGTTATCCGGCCTACGGAGTTCCGGCATAAATATCAAACCGGTGCCCTTTGGTCACCACCGCGTTCGGCGTTGCCACCTCCGCCAGCGGCGGGGCATAGTCCGGGCGCTTGACCACCACGCGTTTAGTGGCTAACTGGCGCGCAGGCTCCAGCAGGCCATCGGCATCTAAATCCGGTCCCACCAGCGACTGAAACACGCGCATCTCTTTTTTCACCAGCGCGCTTTTCTGCTTATGCGGGAACATCGGGTCGAGGTACACCACCTGCGGGCGTGGGGTGATATCGGTGAGTGCCGTCAGGCTGGATGCATGAATTAACTGCAAACGCGCCTGCAACCACGGGCCAATTTCCGCATCGGCATAACCGCGCGCCAGACCATCGTCGAGCAACGCCGCCACTACCGGGTTACGTTCCAGCATCCGTACGCGACAGCCCACGGAGGCCAGCACGAACGCATCGCGTCCCAACCCGGCCGTCGCGTCCACCACGTCCGGCAGATAATCGCCTTTCACGCCAACGGCTTTCGCCACCGCTTCACCGCGACCGCCGCCAAATTTACGCCGATGGGCCATCGCCCCGCCGACAAAATCAACGAAGATGCCGCCGAGCTTGGGTTCATCGCGCTTGCGCAGTTCCAGATGCGCCGGTGTCATCACCAGCGCCATCAGATTGTCTTCATCGTGTTCCAGTCCCCAGCGAGCAGCCAGAACAGATAAGGCGCCGTCTCCGGCGCCCGTTTCATCCAGTAAACAAATTTTCACGCCAGTCTTCAGCCCTTGATGCCGTAATGGTCCAGCATCGCATCCAGTTGCGGTTCACGGCCACGGAAGCGTTTGAACAGTTCCATAGGCTCTTCGGAACCCCCGCGAGTCAGGATGTTATCGAGGAACGACTGGCCGGTTTCACGGTTGAAAATCCCTTCGTCTTCAAAGCGGGAGAAGGCGTCCGCCGCCAGCACGTCAGCCCACAGATAGCTGTAATATCCCGCCGCATAACCCCCGGCAAAAATATGGCTGAAAGCGTGCGGGAAGCGACCCCATGTTGGGCCCGGCACCACGGCAACCTGCTTTTTAATCTCCGCCAGGGTGTCGAGAATTTTCGCCCCTTGCTGCGGGTTAAACTCAGCGTGCAGACGGAAGTCGAACAGGCCGAACTCCAGCTGACGCAGGATGAACAGCGCCGCCTGGTAGTTTTTCGCCGCCAGCATTTTATCCAGCAGTTCTTTAGGCAGCGGCTCACCGGTTTCATAGTGACCGGAGATAAACGCCAGCGCTTCCGGCTCCCAGCACCAGTTTTCCATAAACTGGCTTGGCAGTTCGACAGCATCCCACGGCACACCATTGATACCGGAAACACCGGCCGTTTCGATGCGGGTCAGCATATGATGCAGGCCGTGACCGAACTCGTGGAACAGGGTAATCACTTCATCGTGGGTAAACAGCGCCGGCTTGCCGCTGACCGGACGGTTAAAGTTGCAGGTCAGGTAAGCGACCGGTTTTTGCAGCGTGCCGTCGGTTTTACGCATCTGCCCGACGCAGTCGTCCATCCATGCCCCACCGCGCTTGTTTTCACGCGCATAAAGATCCAGATAGAAGCTGCCGCGCAGTTCGTTGTGTTCGTCATACAGCTCAAAGAAACGCACTTCCGGGTGCCAGACGTCAACATCGGTACGCTCTTTGGCAGTGATGCCATAAATACGCTTAACCACTTCGAACAGGCCGTTTACGGCTTTGTTTTCCGGGAAGTACGGGCGCAGCTGCTCGTCGCTGATGCTGTACAGGTGCTGTTTCTGTTTCTCGCTGTAGTAGGCGATATCCCACGGCTGCAGCTCATCAACGCCAAACTCTGCTTTGGCGAAGGCGCGCAGCTGGGCCAGCTCTTTTTCACCCTGCGGACGGGCACGTTTTGCCAGATCGGTCAGGAAGTCGAGCACCTGCTGCGGGTTCTCGGCCATTTTAGTGGCGAGAGATTTAAAGGCATAGCTTTCAAAGCCCAGCAATTGAGCCAGCTCGTGGCGCAGCGCGAGGATCTCTTCCATCACCGGGCTGTTGTCCCATTTGCCCGCATTGGGCCCCTGATCGGACGCACGGGTGGAGTAGGCGCGGTACATTTCTTCACGCAATGCCTGGTTGTCGCAGTAGGTCATCACCGGCAGATAGCTCGGGATATCCAGCGTCAGCAGATAACCTTCCTGCTCTTTGGCTTCGGCCTGGGCTTTTGCTGCCGCCAGCGCACTTTCCGGCATGCCAGCCAGCTCAGATTCGTCGGTGACCAGTTTGGTCCAGCCCATGGTGGCGTCGAGCACGTTGTTGCTGTACAGGTTGCCAAGTTCAGACAGGCGGGTCGCGATTTCACCGTAGCGCTGCTGTTTTTCTTTCGGCAGGCCGATACCAGAAAGCTCAAAGTCACGCAGGGCGTTATCGACGGCTTTTTTCTGCGCGGTATTCAGAGTGGCGTAATGGTCACCTTCACGCAGATCGCGGTACGCCTGGTACAGGCCTTCATGTTGCCCAACCCAGGTGCTGTACTCAGACAGCAGCGGCAGCGTTTGTTCGTAGGCTTCGCGCAGTTCCGGGCTATTTTTCACCGAGTTCAGATGGCTGACCGGAGAGAAGATACGCCCCAGAACATCGTCCACTTCCGCCAGCCGCTGGCAAAGATTTTCCCAGGTGTATGGCGCCCCCTGCGCAACCACGCGCTCGACGTTTTCGCGGCAGTCGTTCAGCGCCTTAGTGACGGCGGGTACAACATGCTCCGGCTGAATTTTGGAAAACGGCGGCAGTTCGAAGGGAGTCAGCAATGGATTGGTCATTAGCGCAGTCCTGTAGAAAAGAGTGAATGAAGCGCGCATCCGGCGCTGTGCATATTATTTGTAGAATGGGGTTAAGTGTAGAGGATTTCAATGCCAGGCGTTGCGCTTTCGCGGCAGTGACGACTTTTCTGTATACTGTGGCGATACGCTCTATTTTCGCCCGATGGCACGCAGCTTATCGGGCCTACGTTTACAACCTGGAACACGTTTACCCATGCTCAGTTATCGCCACAGCTTTCACGCTGGCAACCACGCCGACGTCCTTAAACACACGGTTCAGAGCCTGATCATCGAGTCGCTCAAAGAGAAAGATAAACCGTTTCTCTATCTGGACACCCACGCCGGTGCGGGCCGTTATCAGCTGAGCAGTGAACGTGCTGAACGTACCGGTGAGTATCTGGAAGGCATCGCCCGCATCTGGCAGCAGGACGACCTGCCGGCAGAACTCGAGCCGTACATCAGCGTAGTGAATCATTTCAACCGTAGCGGTCAACTGCGCTACTACCCAGGCTCTCCGCTGATTGCCCGCCAGCTGCTGCGCGCGCAGGACAGCCTGCAGCTAACCGAACTGCACCCAAGCGATTTTCCGCTGCTGCGCTCCGAATTCCAGAAAGATGAGCGCGCGCGCGTGGCAAAAGCCGACGGCTATCAGCAGTTGAAATCGAAATTACCACCCGTCTCCCGTCGCGGGCTGATCCTCATCGATCCGCCGTACGAAATTAAAACCGACTACCAGGCGGTAGTGGCCGGTATCCACGAAGGCTATAAGCGTTTCGCGACCGGCACCTATGCCCTGTGGTATCCGGTAGTCCTGCGCCAGCAAATCAAACGCATGACCAAAGAGCTGGAAGCGACCGGCATTCGCCGCATCCTGCAAATTGAGCTGGCGGTTCGTCCGGACAGCGATCAACGCGGCATGACAGCGTCCGGCATGATTGTGGTTAATCCACCGTGGAAGCTGGAACAGCAAATGAACAATGTGCTGCCATGGCTGCACCGCAAACTGGTTCCGGCGGGAACCGGACATACCTCGGTAAGCTGGATCGTACCGGAGTAATCGCAGCCATCGGTGGAACCTTTTGATTTCAGGTATACAATCGCGAATATTTTGGCGGAAGGCATAACGCTTCTCCGCCCTACAATGAACATGAAGGAGCGGTCATGACCAAACACTATGATTACATCGCTATCGGCGGCGGCAGCGGCGGTATCGCCTCCATTAACCGCGCGGCCATGTACGGTCAGAAATGCGCGTTGATTGAGGCCAAAGAACTGGGCGGTACCTGCGTCAACGTTGGCTGTGTACCGAAGAAAGTGATGTGGCATGCCGCACAGGTTCGTGAAGCGATCCATATGTACGGCCCGGACTACGGCTTCGATACCACCATCAATAAATTCGACTGGGACAAGCTGATTGCCACCCGTACCGCCTATATCGACCGCATTCACACCTCGTACGACAACGTACTGGGTAAAAATAATGTCGATGTGATCAAAGGTTTTGCCCGCTTCGTTGATGCCAAGACCATTGAAGTAAACGGTGAAACCATCACCGCCGATCATATTTTGATTGCTACCGGCGGCCGCCCGAGCCACCCGAACATTCCAGGCGTGGAATACGGTATTGATTCCGACGGTTTCTTTGAACTGCCGGCCCTGCCGAAGCGCGTTGCGGTAGTTGGTGCAGGTTACATCGCCGTTGAACTGGCTGGCGTGATTAACGGCCTGGGCGCAGAAACACATCTGTTCGTGCGTAAACACGCGCCGCTGCGCAGCTTTGACCCGATGATCGTCGACACGCTGGTTGAGGTAATGAATGCCGAAGGCCCGACCCTGCATACACACGCGATTCCAAAAGCGGTGGTTAAAAATGCAGATGGCAGCCTGACCCTGGAGCTGGAAGATGGTCGTAGCCAGACCGTGGATTGCCTGATTTGGGCGATTGGCCGTGAACCGGCAACCGATAACTTTAACCTGGCGGTTACTGGCGTGAAAACCAACGAAAAAGGCTACATCATCGTTGATAAATACCAGAACACTAGCGTTCCTGGGATTTACGCCGTGGGCGATAACACCGGTGCCGTTGAATTAACGCCGGTTGCCGTTGCCGCGGGTCGTCGTCTGTCCGAACGTCTGTTTAACAACAAGCCGGACGAACATCTGGACTACAGCAACATCCCGACCGTGGTCTTCAGCCATCCGCCAATTGGCACCGTCGGCTTAACCGAGCAACAGGCGCGCGAGCAGCACGGCGATGATCAGGTGAAAGTGTATAAATCATCGTTTACCGCGATGTATACCGCTGTCACCACACACCGTCAGCCGTGCCGTATGAAGCTGGTGTGCGTGGGTCCGGAAGAGAAGATTGTCGGTATTCACGGCATCGGCTTTGGCATGGACGAAATGCTGCAGGGCTTTGCCGTGGCACTGAAAATGGGCGCGACCAAGAAAGACTTCGACAACACAGTCGCTATTCACCCGACCGCGTCGGAAGAATTTGTCACCATGCGTTAATACTATAAATGCCGGATGGCAGCTAATGCCTTATCCGGCCTACAAACACCGTAATATGTAGGCCAGATAAAGCATCAGTCGCCCTTCGGCATTGTATTAATCACTTATCCTGCATATACGGCGTATAGATCCCGTTGAGGCTTTCAAGGAACGCCACGATATCGTCGATATCTTTTTGCGGCAGTTCTTTGCCGACCTGATAACGCAGCATCAGTTTTACCGCGCCGTCGAGGGTTGGCACATCTCCCCGGTGGAAATAAGGCGCAGTCAGTGCAACGTTGCGTAATCCAGGGACTTTCTGGCGCAGCTTATCTCGTAATTCATTGGTGACGTTCATTCGACCAATATCTACGGCAGTGACCTCACCAAAATTAAAGTCCTTTTTCAAGCCTAAGGGTTCAAATGAACGCCCGCCTAAAATAATACCGCCATGGCAGGTGGCACATTTATTTTCCTTAAATAATTGATAGCCATGTTTTTGCTGGGCCGTTAACGCGCTTTCATCACCCCGCAGCCATTTATCAAACGGTGCATTTGGCGTAATTAACGTCTTCTCAAACTCAGCAATCGCATCGGTAATATTGTCCCCGCTGAATCCCTGAGGATAAACGGTGATAAATTCTTGCTTCAGCACCGGGTCTTTATCTAACTTCTGGATAATTTCATCCCAGGATTTCGACGCCATTTCAATCGGGTTTAACGGTGGACCACCCGCCTGCGCCTGCAATGTTGGTGCGCGACCGTCCCAGAATTGTTCCACGTTAAAGACCGAGTTAAACACCGTCGGTGCATTAATCGGTCCAACGGCGCCACCGACACCGATTGACGTTTTCCTGCCATCCACACCGCCTGCGTTTAAGGCGTGGCAGTGCGCACAGGAGATCGTGCTGTCGCCAGAAATGCGCGGGTCATGATACAGCGTAAAGCCCAGCGCCACTTTGCGGGCATCAGTCGGAATACTTTCCGGTATTGGCTGTACGGGCTCATTGCGATGCTGCGTGGCGGTATCACGGCTGGCGTAGTACTGCTCACGTTGTTTGGCTACCCAGCCAAGAATGTCTTCTCGCTCAGCATCGCTGACCTTACCGGCCCAGTGCAGTGCGGTATAACGCGTTGGTGGCATGGTGTCATACTGCATCACCCATTCAATTTTATTCAAATCACTTTGCGAAACGGGTTTATCCGCAACCAGCGCGGCACGAACAGCTTCAAGATTGAATGATTTGTATCCTAATTGAATGTCATAATTCATCAATTGTTTAGCGACGGGAAAGGAAGAATAGAAAGGTAATTCAGCTGAAGGCGTGTGACAATAATCACATCCCTTTTCGCGTAAAAATCCTAATACCTTATTATTGGCTTCCAGCGTAGAGGCCTGAACATCAGCCTGTTTGCTACGTTGATTATCGTGATACCACACATAACCGGATAATCCAAAATAACAAATTACGATGCCTGTTATGGCAATCGCGGTAAGACGGGTAATGATTTTCATTATTTTACCCTCACCGTTGTGAGTTATTGTGACCCAGAAAATTGAAATAATTAATGCGCAGTCTTTGTCAGACTTGACCATCATAGAAAATAAGCGGAGTATTATTTTGATAAGTATCAATCAATTACATGGGCCAGAACTATCATTAGAATAGCCTGCACCTATTACAGGGATCGGATGTTAGCTGATTCTGTTCACACCTCGTTGCAATCGAATGTTCTGAAAATGGAAAATATACAGATCGCACAAGACCAGTAATTCTTCATTATTATCATTAAGATAGTTTTATTTTTTAAATATTAAAAAACATAAGAACGTGATCAACCGCACGCTTTACTCACCCGACACCGAAGCGAATGTCTACGCTTAACAGACAGCCGGGCAATAGCCGTTTCCTTTCAACATCTCTTTACCGGAGGTCTTTCTCATTATGCTCAACCAGAAACTACCCCACGCCCCTTCAGAAGAACTGACGATCGACCTCGATCTGCTTTATGAAATGGATCCGTGCGAGTTAAAGCTGGATGAAATGATTGAGGCAGAGCCTGAGCCGGAGATGATTGAAGGGCTGCCTGCCTCAGATGCGTTAACGCCCGCCGATCGTTACCTCGAACTGTTCGAACATGTTCAGTCGTCAAAGCTGTTTGCCGACAGCAAAACCTTCCCCGACTGCGCACCCAAAATGGACCCGCTGGACATTTTGATCCGCTATCGCAAGGTTAAGCGGCACCGGGACTTTGACCTGCAGCGCTTTGTTGAGAACCATTTCTGGCTCCCCGAGACCCCGTCGAGTGAGTACGTTTCCAACCCGCAGGACTCTCTGAAAGAGCATATTGACCAGCTGTGGCCAGTGCTAACACGCGAACCGCAGGATCACATTCCCTGGTCCTCGCTGCTGGCGCTGCCGCAGTCGTATATTGTGCCGGGCGGACGTTTTAGCGAAACCTACTACTGGGATTCCTACTTCACCATGCTGGGTCTGGCGGAGAGCGGACGGGGGGACCTGCTGAAATGTATGGCGGATAACTTTGCCTGGATGATTGAAAACTATGGCCATATCCCGAACGGTAATCGGACCTACTACCTGAGTCGCTCTCAGCCGCCGGTGTTTGCACTGATGGTGGAACTGTTTGAAGAAGATGGCGTGCGCGGCGCGCGGCGTTATCTGGATCATCTCAAAATGGAATACGCGTTCTGGATGGATGGCGCAGATTCCCTGGCGTTAAACCAGGCGTACCGTCATGTCATCAGAATGCCGGATGGTTCTCTGCTCAACCGTTATTGGGACGATCGTGATACCCCGCGCGATGAATCGTGGATCGAAGACGTCGAAACGGCCAAGCATTCTGGCCGGCCGCCGAATGAGGTGTATCGGGATTTGCGTGCCGGTGCGGCTTCCGGCTGGGATTACTCCTCACGCTGGCTGCGCGATGCGGGCCGCCTTGCCAGCATCCGCACCACCCAGTTCATCCCCATTGATCTCAACGCCTTCCTGTACAAACTGGAAAGCACCATTGCAAACATTTCGGCACTGAAAGGCGATCGCGAAACCGAGGCTCTGTTTCGCCAGAAAGCCACCAACCGCCGCGCCGCCGTGGACCACTTTCTATGGGATGATGAAAACGGCTGTTATCGGGATTATGACTGGCGACGCGAAGAGATGGCCCTCTTCTCCGCCGCCAGTATCGTGCCGCTGTATGTCGGTATGGCAACCCATGCACAAGCCGACCGCCTCGCTAATGCCGTACGCAGCCGTCTGTTAACCCCCGGGGGTATTATGGCGACGGAATACGAAACCGGTGAACAGTGGGATAAACCCAACGGCTGGGCACCACTGCAGTGGATGGCGATTCAGGGCTTCAAGCTGTACGGTGACGACCACCTGGGAGATGAGATTGCCCGCAACTGGTTGAAAACGGTTAACCTTTTTTATCAGGAGCACCATAAGCTTATCGAGAAGTACCATATCGCCGACGGCACGCCACGTGAAGGCGGCGGCGGCGAGTACCCGTTGCAGGATGGCTTTGGCTGGACCAACGGCGTCGTGCGCCGATTAATCGGTCTCTACGGCGAGCCGTAACGGTCTGACAGGACGTTGCTCATCAGGCCGTCAGTTAATGGCGTCATACAGCGCGGTATGAATTTTCTGCCATTTCTTGTTTTCGGCGTTTGGCTCCGCGCGAGCGCGTCGTTCGGCTTGCTCGGCGTCATACCGTTGGCGCGCGACAACGTCCGGTTTAGCACAAAAACTTTGCAGATAGCTTTTATGCAGCGACGTCAGCGATGCGCCGTTCGACATCGCATGACTTAGCGTACTCATAAACTGCTGACAGGGCTGGGTTTCATCCATCTGCGAGGGATAGCGCAACAACAGCTTCAGCACAGCAGTATTGCCCGCAGAGAACGCCTGCTCCGTCCACGCCAGCTTCCAGTCCATCCCGCCTTGTAAAAACAATGACGTAATGCGGGTATCATTGCGATCGATAGCCGCCCGCATGGTAAACGCATCCCACGAAATGCCCATGCGGGTCACGGCTTCCCGTGCGGAAGGAGCATCACGTCGCGGTTCCTCTTGTATGATTTCAACCGATTGACCGGCGGTCACCCGCGGCGCAGGCGAGCTAAATAACCAGAATGCGCCCAGCGATATTGCCAGCACCATCGCGCCAACGGCGACCCACAGCATGTTGGAAATCAGCTGCTCACGCTCTTCAGCCGTACGCTGCGCTCGCTTTTCTGGTGGGTCAATGCTGTCGGCAATTTCGTGTTTATCATCCCCGGTCTGTTCAGCCTTTTGCTTTGCCGTTTCCCAGAACTGGCGAACGAGACCCTCATCAGATTCCAGATACGATGCGGGATTGATGCGGACACGACGTTCTTCAAACGCCCGCTGCACGGGGTGGGTAATTTGTCGGTACTGATACTTTAACAACATCAGCTGTACCGAGGTCAGCGGCTGCTGAGCAATGACGCTATTACGTGCTATCCGGCAATCATCAAGAAACATGCGCAGCGTTAAGCGCGGTTCGACAAACAGCGTGAGTACCGAAGTGTCATTAAAAATCTGGGTAAAGTGGCGCACGAACAGTTTCTTATCGACCACCATCAGCGCCAGCTCGCTAAACAACATGCCGTCCAGCGCATCACGCCCCTCACCCAGCTTAAGCCAGCGGCGTAGCCTGTCAGCACCGAAGTGCTGTTTCAGGAAGCTGTTGAGCGGATGCTGGTCCGGCCATACCCTTGCGACAAGGGCTTTGAGGGTTAACTCTATAGCACGAAGTTGACTCTGCGCTTGCAGCTGCGCCTCCTGTCCTCCACTTTCAATATCGGTTTGATAGTGCAGGATCGGCTGAAGATGGCGCAGTTGCTCCAGAGACGCGACAAAACGCAGCGCAGAAATGAGCTGGTTTTCACTGACATCCTGACCACTTTCATACTGGGGAACGTTTTGCTGAAGATGGCGTAACCGCAGGGTGAACTGGCTTAATTGCGCATCGTTCATCTGCAATCGTCTGGCTACCGCCCCCCAGCCACCCAGATTCAGGCGAGCCTGGTCGAGCTGTTCCAGAAACCAGCGCGGGTCTTTTCCCTCTGCAACATGCACACCTAACAACAACAGGATTTCCACCGATGCCTGGCGGATGATCCCCAAACAGTGTTCAAATGGCGTACATGTCGCCGGTAATGCGCTATTGGTCATTATCATCCCTAAAAGGGCCGTAACGGTACGGCCTCACAATGGTCTTTATTGCTCTTTTTATAAACGCGACGCCGTATTAAAACGGGCCGGTGCAAACTGAAATACATTCATATAACAAATGAATGTGTTTTACAGTGATGACCTCGTAATCATTGAAAATTATCCAGGAGATAAGCCTGTGCCCGTGTTAAAAACACCACGACTGACCTGCCGCCCGCTGACGGCGTCTGATTGGGATTTTTTCTTAGCATTACAGCAGGATCCTAGCGTAATGCACTATGTCTCTGATGCGCGCTCTGAACGAGACGTACGGACAATATTCGACTCGCGTTTAGCCGAATGGTCTCCCGGAAGCCCACACTGGCTATGCCTGGTCATGTGCGATAACGACTCGGGAACGCCGCTCGGCGTCACCGGATATGTTCACGAAAATAATGAGTGTGCCGAAGTGGGGTTTCTGCTCGCGCCCGAAGCGCAAGGTAAAGGCTATGGCGCGGAGTCTTTGCATGCCGTGTGTGATTTCGCGTTTACAACCGGCGGGCTACACCGTATGACGGCCTGCGTCACCGCCGGCAATTATGCGTCTCGACGTCTGCTGGAAAAGACGGGATTTATTCTCGAAGGTACACTGCGCGAAAGCTATTGGCTGCATCAAACCTGGCACGATGACTGGATTTTCGGCCTGTTAAAGCACGAATATCCGCTCCGCGCGTCATAAGGTGTCTTACTGAAAAAACGGGCTGTATGGCAGGTACCATAACGGAAGGTTTGCTCTAGAATGGTTCTCTTTGCAGAGAAATCAGTATGTACCGCCATTCATCACATTTTACGCCCGCCTGTATCGCCTTTATTAAACAAGGACAGGGATTGTCGCTGGAAAAATATCAGGATGAACGCGGGGTCTGGGTCATTGGCTACGGGCATGAAATCACCGTAGGTGAAACCTTCACGAGCCAAATTTCAGTAGCACAGGCAGAAACGCTGCTGCTCATGGATCTCTACGCCTGCGAGGAATTAATCCAGGCGAAACTGCCGCAACTGAACGATCTGTTTCAGCTGGAAGCATTAATTGCGTGGATGTTTAGCGTGGGGATAACCCGGTTTTGCGCATCAGAAATGTGGCCTGCTCATATTTCACAGCCAGAGACGATCTGACTGTGAAATAAGCGTTGATTAATGTACTTCGTTTAACATCATTGCCGCCTGGGTACGGTTTTTTACCTCCAGACGCTGATACAGCGACTCCAGATGCGCTTTTACCGTCCCGGTGCTGATATTTAACAGGCGACCAATTTGTTTATTGGACTCCCCTGCAGCCAGCATGGTCAAGATCTCGCGCTGACGCGAACTTAGTGCTTTTATATTTTGGCTACCGCACGTGGTTGGCGTTAAGCAATCTCTGGGATAAAACATCATGCCCATTGCCACGCTATTGAGCGCCAGCGCGAATGTTTCTGCGTCAGCGTCGCGCGGCACAATGGCCAGCACGTTTAACTGTGTCACCTCCTGCAGCCATTTTTTACGGCAATCTGTGGCGGTGATCAGTACTTTTACCGTCTCATAGCGTTGCGCGAGTTGTTGGAGCAGTTCACGGCAAAACTCACTGCCAAGATCGCCATCAAGCATAACCAACGCATTGGGATTGTCTTCCAGCTTTTGCCAAAGGTCATCTGCCTGACTGACACCCTGAACATCCACTCCTGGAAGATTTTCTTGTAAACTGACATTCATTCCATGAATAAATATTGACTGCCTGTCAAACATTATTACCTGCATTATTTCTCTCCGTCTGAATAAGATATTGGCCTTAACACGCGGAAGGGTATTACCCATGGGGTAAAATAAGAACTCACCATTTGGCAGGGGCCATTCTACCGATGAAAGAAGAAGAGAGAAGCAGAAGTTATGAATAGTTACAGCTCAAACAAAAGGATTACATAAAGAGGTCATAAAAAGACTCTGAATTAAGGAATTCCTTATTATTAGCGCATGCCTCTCGCCAAGTAATATTAATTAATCAGAGTCTATGTTTTTCACCAAAAATAAGGAACATGGCATATCAGGGAAATATGTTACAAAAAATAATGTAGCATGAAGTGCTTATTTAATCAGAGTCAGTGACCGAATAAGCACGGGACGGGTTTACAGGAACATCCCGCCAGAGACCTCAATGCGCTGCGCGGTCATCCACGCCAGGTCATCACTAAGCAACGCAGCGATGGCATCACCAATATCATCCGGCAGCCCGACACGTCCCAATGCGGTTTGCGAGGCAATATATGCATTCAGCTGCGCATTGTCCCGCACGTTCCCGCCGCCAAAATCGGTTTCAATCGCGCCGGGCGCAATAATGTTCGCCGTAATACCGCGCTCCCCCAACTCTTTTGCCTGATAGCGGGTCAGCACTTCCATCGCGCCTTTCATGGCGGCATAGGCGCTGTAGCCTGGCAGGGCAAAACGCGACAGCCCGGTCGACACATTGAGGATCCTTCCCCCTTGGTTTATCAGCGGCAACAGGCTCTGCGTCAGGAAAAAAGGCCCTTTAAACTGGATGTTCAAAAGCTGGTCAAACTGCGCTTCGGTGAAGGCAGAATACGGCGCAGTTATGCCGATTCCGGCGTTGTTCAATAAATAATCAAACCTCGTACATTGCCACTGGGTTTGCAGCGTCTCCTGCATTTGTTCAACAAAGCGCGGAAACGTTGAGATATCGCCGACATTCAGCGGCAATGCTGCTGCTTTGCCGCCAAGTTGGCGAATATCATCCACCACCTGTTGAGCTTCTTTTTCATTGCTGTTCCACGTCAGAATGATGCCCATTCCTTTACTCGCCAGCTTAAGCGCCGCGTTTTTCCCCAGTCCACGACCGCCGCCGGTCACCAATACAATACGTTGCGTCATAAGAAACCTCATTTCAGGCGTTGTGAAGATTGAGATAAAGCTTATTAGGTGTTAGAAAAACAATAAATATGTCGAATTGCGCATTACTGTTTCCTTAGGAACAACAATAGGGCAGAGAGATGGATAAAATTCACGCAATGCAGTTGTTCCTCCGCGTCGCAGAACTGGAGAGTTTTTCGCGTGCGGCCGACACCCTCGGACTGCCTAAGGGAAGCGTATCGCGACAAATCCAGGCGCTGGAAAATCATCTGGGTACCCAGTTGCTGCATCGCACCACCCGCCGCGTTCAACTGACCCAGGACGGGATGATCTATTACGAACGTGCGAAAGATCTGTTGAGCAATCTGGATGAGCTGGACGGACTTTTTCATCACGATCCCACCAGCATCAGCGGTAAACTGCGGGTCGATATGCCGGTTGGCGTGGCCAGAAATCTGGTGATGCCCCGCCTGCCTGCCTTTTTACATCAGTATCCGGGACTTGAGCTAGAACTCAGCAGCAGCGACCGTCTGGTGGATTTAATCCGTGAGGGTTTCGACTGCGTGGTGCGCGTGGGTGCGCTGAAAGATTCAGGGCTGATTGCCCGCCCGCTGGGGAAATTGACGCAGATTAACTGCGCCAGCCCACAGTATCTGGCCCGTTTTGGTTATCCCGAAAGTCTGGACGATTTGGCCTCGCATGCGGTGGTGCATTACGCGGTAAATCTGGGTACCCGTTCTCAGGGCTTTGAAATAGCGACCGACAACGGGCCCCGCTGGATAAAAACCGGCGGCATGCTGACGGTAAACAGTACCGAAACCTATCATGCGGCCTGTCTTGCCGGGTTGGGCATCATTCAGGTCCCACGCGTGGGTGTACGTGAGGCATTGCGCGCCGGTACGCTGGTTGAAGTCTTACCGCAGTATCGCGCCGAACCGATGCCGGTTTCTCTGCTGTATCCACATCGCCGTAATCTCTCCCGCCGGGTCCACCTGTTTATGGAATGGCTGACCGGCGTGATGAAAGACTATGTGGACTGACGCGCTATACTGTCCTGTGAATGCACAGAATAAGGACTACCGCCCTGATGACGCAGGAAAAAGACGTAAAACGCCCCATTCAGGAACTTGAGCACGCGCCGATCGCCAAAATTGACACACCAGAGCGTGACCAGACAGAAACCAACAATAAGACCCATCAGGCGCTGAAAACAGCCCTGACTCTGGCGGAACGCGTTCAACGCCAGCCCATGATCGCCCACCTTATCCGCGCCGCAGAACGTTTTAATGACCGGATGGGAAACCAGTTTGGTGCAGCAATCACCTATTTCTCGTTCCTGTCGATGATCCCTATCCTGATGGTATCGTTCGCTGCCGCCGGTTTTATTCTCGCGTCGCACCCCACGTTATTGCAGGATATCTTCAGTAAAATCCTGGCCAACGTCAGCGATCCGACGCTGGCATCCACGCTGAAAAACACCATCAATACCGCCGTTCAGCAACGTACCACCGTCGGGCTGGTCGGGCTGGGTATCGCCCTTTACTCCGGGGTTAACTGGATGGGAAACCTGCGCGAGGCCATTCGCGCCCAGTCGCGTGATGTCTGGGAACGCACGCCGCAGGATCAGGAGAAAATCTGGGTTAAATATCTGCGCGATTTTGTCTCGCTGATTGGATTACTGATTGCGCTGATTGTCACCCTGTCAATTACCTCCATCGCCGGTTCCGCCCAGCAGATGATAATCTCGGCCCTGTACCTCGATGGTATTGACTGGCTGAAGCCCGCCTGGCGACTGATCGGCCTGGCGATCTCTATTTTCGCCAACTATCTGTTGTTCTTCTGGATTTTCTGGCGACTCCCGCGTCATCGCCCACGTAAGAAGGCGCTCATTCGCGGTACCTTTATTGCGGCCTTTGGCTTTGAAGCAATCAAAATTATTATGACTTACACGCTGCCGTCGCTGGTGCAATCCCCGTCAGGCGCGGCGTTTGGCTCGGTATTAGGTCTAATGGCTTTCTTCTACTTCTTCGCCCGTTTGACCCTGTTCTGCGCCGCCTGGATAGCCACCGCAGAATACAAAGACGACCCGCGGATGCCGGGGAAAACGCACCGCTAATCTTCGTTAACTGCCGGATGGCGCTACGCTTATCTGCCCTACTGGTGAGTTTTGTAGGCCGGATAAGCGTAGCGCCATCCGGCAATTATAATGCCGCCCGCTCTCACTGATTCAGTGAATAAATCCAACCCGTAACTTTTATTTAACCAAAAACCAGTTTTATCATCCAAGTTTTAAATTATGTGAAGCATTTCATAGAAGAGAAATCTTCGGCCTAAACATTATCCCCTTTTTGCCCGATTTTTAACCAAGCGCAACGTTTGTTACAGATTGAAATGTCTCTTTTGCTGTGCGTAATATGACCGTTCGTTCGACAAAAAATAAGAAAATATTATGCAAGCAACCGCCACAACGCTCGACAACGAACAGGAACACACCCCGGTCAATTCGCGCAATAAAGTCGTCGTCGCCTCACTCATCGGTACCGCCATTGAGTTCTTCGACTTCTATATTTACGCGACCGCCGCGGTGATCGTTTTCCCCCATATCTTCTTCCCGCAGGGCGACCCGGCGGCGGCCACGCTGCAGTCTCTCGCCACCTTTGCTATCGCCTTTGTGGCGCGGCCGATCGGCTCGGCGGTGTTCGGACATTTCGGCGACCGCGTCGGGCGTAAGGTCACGCTGGTTGCTTCGCTGCTGACCATGGGGATCTCGACGGTGATTATCGGCTTGTTGCCGGGTTATGCGTCGATTGGGATTTTCGCCCCGATCCTGCTGGCACTGGCGCGTTTTGGTCAGGGATTGGGTCTTGGCGGTGAATGGGGCGGTGCTGCATTGCTGGCCACAGAAAATGCCCCACCGCGCAAACGGGCGCTCTATGGGTCCTTCCCGCAGTTGGGCGCACCGATCGGCTTCTTCTTTGCCAACGGCACGTTTCTGCTGCTCTCCTGGCTGCTGACCGATGAGCAGTTTATGAGCTGGGGCTGGCGTGTACCGTTTATAGCCTCTGCGGTACTGGTGATTATCGGTCTGTACGTTCGCGTCTCACTGCATGAATCCCCGGTGTTCGCCAAAGTCGCGGCAGCGAAAAAGCAGGTCAAGATCCCGCTGGGAACCCTGCTGACAAAACATGTTCGCGTCACGATCCTCGGCACGTTTATCATGCTGGCGACCTATACGCTGTTCTATATCATGACCGTTTACTCAATGACCTTCAGTACCGCCGCCGCCCCTGTGGGCCTTGGTTTACCGCGCAATGAAGTCCTGTGGATGCTGATGATGGCGGTGATTGGCTTTGGCGTGATGGTCCCGGTTGCCGGACTGCTGGCCGACGCGTTTGGTCGTCGCAAGAGCATGCTCATCATCACCACGCTTATCATTCTGTTCGCTCTGTTCGCCTTTAAACCGCTGCTGGGTTCTGGCAATCCGGCGCTGGTCTTTGTCTTCCTGCTGCTGGGGCTGAGCCTGATGGGGCTGACATTCGGCCCGATGGGCGCGCTGCTGCCGGAGCTGTTCCCGACCGAGGTGCGCTACACGGGCGCGTCGTTCTCGTATAACGTTTCATCGATTCTCGGCGCGTCCGTGGCCCCCTACATCGCGGCATGGTTGCAAGGTAACTATGGTTTGCCGGCCGTCGGGATTTATCTGGCCTCGATGGCCGCATTAACGCTGATCGCGCTGCTGTTAATCCACGAGACGCGTCATCAGTCGTTGTGATTCTTTTGCCGGATGGCGGTGTAACCACCTCATCCGGCCTACGTTGAGCATGAAATCCAGGCCGGGTAAACATCCGGCCAGACATCACTTCTTCATTTGCGACAAAATCGTCCGGCACTGATTGGCCTCACCTTCTGACGGTGAGATCAGTGCCAGCAGGGCAGCTGCCGGTGTGACGAGCGTTGCCAGTGCCGCGGCGACGGCTCCACGCGCAATCAACGGCCCTGCTTTCACTCCGGCCTGCGGATTTTTGAATGTCCCGCGAACATACAGCGGTGAACGCAGCGTAATAATACGAATGCCTTTACTCTCCGGATCGACGGTTAAATCCAGCTGTTCAGAGGCAAAACTCGCTGTTCCGGTAACATTGATAACCGCATTTTCGGTATCAAAAGCAAAAATTTGCGGGCGCGCAACGCCATTGACGATATCCAGATTCGCCGCCGCACAGTTCACTCGCACTTCGTCATCACCAAATATCTGTCCGACGATATAGTTGCCCAGATTCAGCCCCACTATTTCCATCAGGTTTCGACTGATCAACCCGTCGTTCATCAACAACTTCAGGTTGCCATTACTGTTTCCGAGCAGCGCAGCCACCGAATTCCCGCTCCCGCGAAATTCGGCATCACCGTTCATTTCACCGAGCGTTTTCTGCATCAGTTCCACATCCGGCATCAGCTCTTTCAGCTTCAGACGACGCGCCTGAATAGTCGCCCGGCCCTGCATCGGCTTTTTATCCCCTTCCAGATGAATGCGAGAGACGATGCTGCCTCCCGCCAGACCAAATTTCAGCGGCTGCAGTTGCAGGTCGGCATTGTTCAGGATGATATGGGCGGAGAGATCGCTTACCGGCAGACTGCTGCCATGCTCAATACGCCGTCCCTTGAAGCGCACATCGGCATCCATCACGTTCCATTTATCGGTTTCGAAACGGTCGTACGGCAAGACTTTATCCGCGGGCTGAACGCTCTTTTCGCCTTTACGCTGTTCAGATTGTTTGGCGCGTTGTGCACCTTTTCCGGAGTCCACGCCAATCAGCGGCCCTAAATCCGCCAGCCGCAGCTGGCGCGACTCAATGTCGCCTTCCAGTTTCGGGCGCGGCTGGCCGGTGGTGTAAGCCAGCGTGCCGTGAATATCGCTGTCGCCGATGCGGCCATTAAAGTCGCGATAACTAAATACGGCAGATTTCTCGCTGCCTATTTTGGCCACCAGCCGCCCGTCAGTTTCAAAGGGGGGAGTATCCGGCAGCAGAACGCCGGTCAAATCGTACAAATCCCCGAGCGAATCACCGGAGAATTTCAACTGAAGATCGACGCCGCCCATATTCATCGGGTCATTTACCGCACCGACAAAGGCCACCCGCGTATTAGCTGAACGGAAATCGGCCTGCACCGGGAACGGTGTGCCTTCGCCGCGTAACGCCAGCATCCCACCGATTTTTCCACTGCCGGTTAGCGGTTCACCGCGATACCGCCCCTGTGCCTTCAGGCCGAAAACGTAATCGCCAACGTTGGCACGCTTTTCTGTGCTTTTCGTTCCCGTCACTTCGCTAAAGGGCAACGGCTTGCCCAGCGGATCAACGACGATCTCAATCTCCGATTGGGTGATCTTATCGTTGATGGCGATACGTCCTTGATCGAACAAAATATTATCGAGTCGAAATGACCAGGCTGAAGGCGGGGTGTTGGGATCGGGGTTTTCACTCCCCGCGAGGGTAAAGGTCCAGTTGTTGTTTTTCTCCGACAGGCGAATAAGCCGCGCGTCCGGTTTCACCAGCTTAATCCACGGTAGCCAGACCGTTTTGGTCAGCAACGCCAGCGGCGCGAGCGTGGCTTCAACGCGCGGGAGATGCACCATGGTGATGTCAGGGATATCCGGCGGGTTGCCGAGGATAATATCCTCCGCATGAATGTGCGGCCACGGAACCCAGCTTCGCCAGCCGGTTTCCTGCTTCTGGCGTTCCCAGACGACGCCCAAATCACCGCGTATCGCGAACGGTCGGTTGAGCTCAGTAGAGACTTTCTGGTTGATGGTCGGTTTGAGCCGGTTCCAGTCAAATGTCGCAATCACGATGATGAGTACGACGATCAACAACAAGAAAACCCCTGATACTGCTGTGGTTATTTTGCCTGCTTTCGTCATCTTTTACCTCCTCACTTTCTTCCTTGCCTGTTCTAAAGATAGTCCAGCAGGGTTAAAAGGAGGCCGATGACGCCAACATCACAGCGACAATATCACCTCTTCAAGGGTATTCAGGGGAACCGGACGCGAGAGAAAATAGCCCTGCGCAGCGAACGCCGGTGAGTTTTGCACGTCGCGCCACTCTTCCAGTGTTTCCACACCTTCAACAATCACGCCGCGGCAATAACGGTTCATCAACTGCAGCAGCAGTGTGAACAGGTTGCGGCCTTCCGGCGTCTGGCGCAGCATAATAAACAGATCCCGCGCTACCTTAATGTAGTCATAGCTGACTTCGCTCAGAGCAGAGAAATTCGCCATCCCGGTGCCAAAGTCATCCAGCCAAAGCGGACCAAACTCG
Organism: Citrobacter sp. KH_055_1; assembly: GCF_057838705.1. Lineage (NCBI taxonomy): Bacteria > Pseudomonadati > Pseudomonadota > Gammaproteobacteria > Enterobacterales > Enterobacteriaceae > Citrobacter > Citrobacter sp. KH_055_1. Next base: position 200,081 of record NZ_CM174473.1, on the reverse strand, counting down.
CACATTGAGGCAAATGACGCTCCCTTCGGTAAACGAATATGCTCCACCAGTTCAAAGCGCAGCCACGGCAGGCATTCAATGATTTTCAGTATGTCGGGATCCTGGCGCATCGCCAGCAGCGTCGGGCCATCGACGTTCACCGACGCCAGCAGGTCGTGGGCTCTGAAAAAGTCGCTTTTCAGTTGGAGTTGCAGAAGCTGCTCTTTCACCACGTCAATACGATGACGTACGGTTATTTCGGCAAAATAGCGGTCCGGCGCAAGACGCTGGGCAGGATTGTCAGGATGGCTCACTACTGTCAGTAGTTCAACGGCCATCAGCCGCCCATTGGTCTGGTAAATCGGCTGGTAGGTGTAAGCACGCTCGCACTGCAGCCAATAGCGTCTCTCCAGCAAGCTCTCGATACTCGCATCAGGCGTAATTAGCTGCTGGGTAACCTGCTTTATCATCTGAGATGTCCTGTAAATAAGAGTGTGACTGACCGGACTCGTCAAAGGTTATCGGCGCTCGGGCGCAGAACTTTACGTTCAGCACATCGCAAAATAAAAACCAGGCAGCAAAAAAATTGCGCAGAATACGCGTTGGCTCAAAAAATTAATGGAACGATGTTTTAATATAGTTGACCACTTAACACCCACAGCGCACACTACCGTTAATTTTTTTCAGAGCAGGTTACGACTATGTCCAGCAAGATTGCCGTGATTGGCGAATGCATGATTGAACTGTCACAGAAAGGCGCAGACGTTCAGCGCGGTTTCGGTGGCGACACGTTGAATACATCCGTTTATATCGCCCGTCAGGTCGATTCTGCGGCCCTTTCTGTACACTATGTCACGGCGCTGGGCACGGACAGTTTTAGCCAACAGATGCTGGAATCCTGGCATGGCGAAAACGTCGATACCTCATTAACGCAACGCATGGACAATCGCCTTCCGGGTCTCTATTACATTGAGACAGACAGCACCGGCGAACGTACCTTCTATTACTGGCGTAATGAAGCCGCGGCAAAATTCTGGCTGGAGAGTGAACAATCCGCCGCCATTTGCGAAGAGCTGGCGACGTTCGACTACCTGTACCTGAGCGGTATAAGCCTGGCGATCTTAAGCCCGACCAGCCGCGAGAAACTGCTGTCACTGCTGCGCGAATGCCGCGCCAACGGCGGAAAAGTCATTTTTGACAACAACTACCGCCCGCGCTTGTGGAGCAGTAAAGAAGAGACGCAGCAGGTGTATCAGCAGATGCTGGAGTGCACCAATATCGCGTTCCTGACGCTGGATGATGAAGACGCGCTGTGGGGTGAAAAACCCGTTGCTGAGGTCATTGCCCGTACCCACGCGGCCGGTGTGCAAGAAGTAGTGGTGAAACGCGGCGCAGACTCGTGCCTGGTGTCTATCAATGGCGAAGAGCTCATTGATGTACCGGCGGTAAAACTGCCGAAAGAGAAAGTGATTGATACCACTGCCGCGGGCGACTCGTTCAGCGCCGGATATCTGGCCGTACGCTTAACCGGTGGTGATGCCGCAGAAGCCGCCAAACGCGGTCATCTGACGGCCAGCACGGTGATTCAGCATCGCGGGGCGATTATTCCCCGCGACGCAATGCCGCAGTAACTTATTGTTCTTGTAGGCCGGATAAGGCGTTAAGGCCGCATCCGGCATTGGGTACGCCGGGGGCGCTTCGCTTGCCCGGCCTACAGGTTACGATACCCTCTACTGTACTGGCGGAATATCCGTCACTTCAGGATGCGACTCATCGGTTTCAACCGACGCTGCCGCAGCGGCCACCGGCGCCATGATGGCATCCCACGTCGCCTGCAGATCCTTCATATTGAATTCCGGCTCACCCTTCGGCTGCAGCAGAATGAGTGCCATTTCTTGCGACAGTTGCTGGCGCAGGTCCTGATTCAACATTTCTACGGTCAGGCCATTGAGGAAGTTCTGGCGTAAACGCTGGTACTGTTCCGGCGCAATATCCACCACCTGATTTTGCAGCGAGCGCAGGCGCTGGCTGATTAAGATATCGGTATCGGTTCGGCCATAGGTGGCAAACAGCTTCTGCAGTTCCAGATTTTTTTGTGCCACCAGCGCGTTAAATTCATCTTCCGGCAGCCCCTTATCACGCACTTTCGCCAACTCACGCGCCACCGTACCCAGATTCGCATTCAGCTTATCATTCGGTGACTCAACGTTAATGGCGCACTGCGCACGCAGGAACAACACCCGACAGTCAAAGCCGAGGCCGATATCTTTCGCATTGTTTTTAGTAAGCGTCTGCTGAATGTGCCAGAACAGCGCTTCACGGGCTAAATCAGCACGCCAGTAGCGCAACAGCGCGGCAGATTCACGAATCGGTTGCCACGGCGTATCCCACATGATGGAGAGGCGATCCTGGCGTACCGCATCGGTCATAATGCTCACCGCTTCAGCGCGTAGCGGAGAAAGTGTCGGCACCGGTGCCGGAGTCTCACGTTTACCTTTTAATTCGCCGAAGGTTTTGTTGATTTGCTCTGCCACGTTACGTGCGTCAACGTTGCCGACGATAATCAGCGTCATGGCATCCGGGGTATACCATTTCTGGTAGAACGACTGGATTTTCTCAGCATCGACCGGGGTTTTCAGCGGATCGGCAGGATCGTGTCCCAGCAGCGTTGATCCTTTCAGTCGGTAGCGCCACCAGCCTTCTTTGGTGTCCACCGGCCAGGTTGTCACCATATCTTCGCTACTCAGCGCATGGTTGATGGTTTCTGGCGTGATGGTCAGTTTGCCGGAGATAGTCGCCAGATAAGAGAGCGACTCTTTCAGCAGGTCGTTACGGCTGTTGGGCAAGCTGAGGTTATACAGTGTGGAATCATAGGAAACGATAACAGGCGGCATGGGACGCTTGGGATCGAACCCCTGCTGCCACAGTGAACGGGCTTGCGTGGCATCAAGGCCACCGCTTTGCGTCAGCGCGATACGCGGGATCGCATGGCTGAAACCACTCTGTTGTGTATTTTCGGTGAGTGAACCGGTATTAACCAGCAGGCGAACCTCGATACGGTCGCTGGGGCGCTGGGGGGTGGCTAATACTTGCCACTGTAAACCGTTTGCCAGCGTACCCTGTTGCCACGCCGGGTCAGGCTGGAGCGCATCTGCCTGCACATAGCCGGCAGAGGCCATCATCAGCAAGCTGCCCGCTAAAAGTCGAATTTTTGTGCCCTGCATGTGAACCCCTGATCAACAATCCTGGTAATAAAAAGACAGCCCTGAACAGGACTCTCTGAATATGACGTTAAAACACTTCGTGTTAGACCGCGAAAACATAAAAATGTCACGGAAGAAGTGAAAAAATCCCGAAGCCATCGGATCGACAGCTTCAGGTACAGGGGGTAATTATGCGCAGGAGCCCGTAGCCCTACAAGGGACTACGGGCAGAAGTGACGAGATTAAGAGGATAAATCGTGCGTTTTGCCATCCTGCGCACGGTTATTCAGCGTGTCATCCAGCTTTTTGGTATCCAATTCTTTCACCCACTTAGCCACAACGACCGTGGCCACACCGTTACCAATCAGGTTGGTCAGCGCACGGGCTTCAGACATAAAGCGGTCAATACCGAGAATCAACGCCAGACCGGCAATCGGTAAATGGCCCACAGCGGAGATCGTCGCCGCCAGGACAATGAAGCCACTTCCGGTGACACCCGCAGCCCCTTTCGAGGAGAGCAGCAGCACCACCAACAAGGTTATCTGATGGAAGATATCCATATGACTGTTCGTGGCCTGAGCGATAAACACCGCCGCCATCGTCAGATAGATCGAGGTCCCATCAAGGTTAAACGAGTAACCTGTAGGGATAACCAGCCCGACCACCGACTTCCGACAGCCCAGTTTTTCCATCTTATCAAGCATACGCGGCAGCGCGGACTCGGAAGATGATGTCCCCAGAACGATCAGCAATTCTTCACGGATATAGCGGATGAACTTGAAGATGCTAAAGCCGGTTGCACGAGCAATAGACCCCAGCACCACCACCACAAACAGAATACAGGTGATGTAGAAGCAGATAATCAACTGCCCCAGCTGTACCAGCGTACCGACGCCATATTTACCGATGGTAAAGGCCATGGCCCCGAAAGCACCGATTGGCGCCAGGCGCATGATCATGTTGATGATGCCGAAAATGACCTGCGAGAAGCTTTCAATCACGTTGAAAATCATTTGGCCTTTGCTGCCCAGACGGTGCAGCGCGAAACCAAACATCACCGCGAACAGCAATACCTGCAGGATGTTGCCGCTGGCGAACGCGCCAATGACGCTACCTGGGATAATATCCATCAGGAAGCCCACAATCCCCTGGTCTTTTGCCTGCTCAGCGTAAATCGCGACAGCTTTGGCATCCAGCGTGGCCGGATCAACGTTCATCCCGGCACCGGGTTGCACCACGTTGACAATGATAAGACCGATGATCAGCGCAATCGTACTGACTACTTCAAAATAAAGCAGTGCAACCGCACCCGTGCGGCCTACTGCTTTCATACTTTCCATGCCGGCAATGCCGGTAACGACAGTACAGAAGATGACGGGAGCGATGACCATCTTAATGAGCTTAACGAACGCGTCGCCAAGCGGTTTCATTTGGGCGCCCAATTCAGGGTAGTAATGGCCAAGGAGAATACCGATGGCAATCGCTGTCAGGACCTGAAAGTAAAGGCTTTTGAATATTGAGGTTTTCATAGGGTGTCCTTAAAGTAAAAACCACAGGTCTTGTAAGGTTTTATTTAACCTGCGGCCCTAAAGTAACACCCACACAACATGACAGAAATGTACAAAGATCATAATTGATACAAAAATGTTAAAAATTTTGAGCTGGCTCGCACAAGCGCACCCTTTTTTAAGTTTTGTAATCAGCCCATTACTGCGTTAAATAACGTTCTTCGAAGATATCTGCCGGAACTGGACGGGCAAATAAGAATCCCTGCGCCACTTCCACGCCCGCCTGTTCCAACCACGCGCGTTGGGCTTCGGTTTCGACACCTTCGGCAATCATCTGTAAATCGAGGCTGTGCGCCAGCTGAATAATCGCCGTGATCATGCTGCAATCCTCAGGCACGCCGTCGACAAACATCTTATCGATTTTGAGCACATCCACCGGCAGCGACTTCATATGCTGTAGCTGGCGTAAACCGGCGTAGCCCATACCAAAGTCATCCAACGCGATACGCACACCTGCATTACGCAGCGGGCGCAAAATGGCAACGGCCGCGTTGGGATCATCGATATGTCTGCTTTCGGTCACTTCGAGAATCAGCGTGCCGGGCTTCACACGATACCGGTTTAGTAGTTCCAGCAGGTCTGACACCATATTCGGGTGCATTAACTGCAGTGCAGAAAGATTGACCGATAGTGGAAGCATCAGACCGCGCTCCTGCCAGGCAGCAAGCTGGCGGCAGGACTCTTCCAGCACCCAGTACCCGACAGTTACCATCAGACCACAGGATTCAATCCTGTCGATTAACCCTTCCGGCAGTTCCCAGCTTCCATCCGGCTGCTGCATCCGTAACAGCGCTTCCGCACTCAGTATTTTGCCGCTGGCAATTTCTACCTGCGGCTGCATCCACAGCGCAAAGTGCTGGTTGTCCAGCGCGGTAAGAATGTCGTTCTCTTCCGTCAAACGCTGCTGAGCTTCTTCCATTTGCTGCGGGTCAAAGAACTGAATCTGGTTTTTACCCTTCCGGCGTGAGGTGAGTGCCGCAGAGAGCGCACGGCTGTAAAGCTGCTCTGCGGTTAAGTCGCCATAAAACATCGCGACCCCAATATTGCAGTTGGGGCGCAGTTGGATGCCGTGGATAGGCAAACGCTCATTAATGATAGTGAGTACTTGCTGACCTAATGTGATGGCATGCCAGGGTTCCTTCACACCATGCGCAATAATGGCAAAATCGTAGCCACTGACCTGGGTAAGCACCATTCTGGGCGCCAGTACCGACTTGAGTTTTTCGACAACCGTCAGCAGCAGGATTTCCCGCTGAGTTTCGCTCAGCACGCCTGCGGTATCCCGCAACGTTTCGCAGGTGACAATCATCAGTGCTGTGGTCTGCTTGCGGGATACAACTTGCTCCAGCAGCCCCATTAAAAACGTTTTGTTGGGCAGTTCGGAGACCGGAAAACGCATCGAATAGTCGCTCAACTCTTCGCTGCGGCGCTGTACCAACTGCTGGTTCAGGTTGTAGCTGCGCACCAGCATGCCAATCTCATCATCCTGATGCAGGCGCGGCAACGCCAGTTGGTAGCCCATTAACGCCTGCTGAGGGATCTCATTCAGTTCTCGGGCTATTTTACGTAACGGATGCACAATCAAGCGGTTAATACACCAGGAGATCGCCACCGTCAGGACCAGGGATAAAAGTAAGTAAATGGTCACTAACGTTGAGAGCGTGCTCATCACGAATTTGTACATACGGTACGAATCTGCCTGCAGCACCAAATAGGCCAGCGGCTGTGGGTTGGCAGAACGCTCCAGAGAATAGACCGGCAGCGAGATCTGCACCGGCAGTTCGAACAGACGCGTCACCGTTACCGGGACCGAACGTTCGGGAATAAAGCTCATCCGTAAAGCCTGAAACTGATTCGGCAGTACCACATCGGCGCGGCTGACCACGCCCGCGGGCTGAATTCGCCGTAAAATCGTCTCCGCTTCGGGGATATCCCCTTTCAGAATGGTGGCCGACAGGGGCTCACGTACAGAGCGGGCGATACTTTCCAGTTGCGTAGCCGTGTTATAGCGGTTCTGCTGTACCAAATGAAACAGCAAAACGGTGCAAAAAATAAAAACAAACACCATGACTACGGCCGCAACCATCGCCATCTGCTTAATTGTTAACGAGCGACTGACACGCAAACTGACTCTCCATGGATAAATAAAACTGCCGTCAGAGTATACCCGATCATAGCGTTATTAAGAGAGGCGCTATCTGAAAAGTTCCCATCGCGTATTTTCGCCGCAGGTTTGACGCCTGGCGTGGAAAGTTACCGACAGAAAGGCGAAAAAGGCCGCAAGATTACGCCTCACCGGACAAGCCCGGTTTATCGATGATTCTGCGGTAACACATCACCCCAACCACTTCGCCAGTACCGCGTCTGCATGAAGCCTCGCATTCACGTTTATCTCGCCGTAACTGGAAAGTTATTTGCCAGCTGGCAACTTTCCTGACGGCATCTCAAATGATTAAATTACTAACACATTGATATCTATAAATTCATGTTCTGGCACAGCGATTGCTATTTGACTGTGAGCTGTTCTGTTCCGAATCAAAGGAGATATCATGTCTGACTGTCGTGCTTACGGATTCAATACCCAGATCGTTCATGCGGGCCAACAACCCGACCCTTCCACTGGCGCGCTCAGTACGCCTATTTTCCAGACGTCAACCTTCGTTTTTGACAGTGCCGAACAGGGCGCCGCCCGCTTTGCGCTTGAAGAACCCGGCTACATCTATACGCGCCTTGGAAACCCCACCACCGACGCGCTGGAGAAAAAGCTGGCTGTGCTGGAAAGAGGCGATGCCGCGCTGGCAACTGCATCCGGTATTTCAGCCATCACCACCTCGTTGCTGACCCTTTGCCAGCAGGGCGACCATATCGTTTCCGCCAGTGCCATTTACGGCTGCACTCACGCTTTTCTGTCACACAGCCTGCCGAAGTTCGGCATTAACGTCAGCTTCGTCGACGCCGCCAAGCCGGAAGAAATCCGCGCGGCCATGCGCCCGGAAACCAAAGTGGTGTATATCGAAACACCAGCAAACCCAACGCTCTCGCTGGTTGATATTGAAACGGTCGCCGGGATCGCCCATCAGCAAGGCGCATTGCTGGTCGTGGATAACACCTTTATGTCGCCCTACTGCCAGCAACCTTTGCTGTTAGGTGCCGACATCGTGGTGCACAGCGTGACCAAGTACATCAACGGCCACGGGGACGTGATTGGCGGTGTGATTGTTGGCAAGCAGGAATTTATCGACCAGGCACGGTTCGTCGGGCTGAAAGATATCACCGGCGGCTGCATGAGTCCGTTCAACGCCTGGCTGACGCTACGCGGCGTGAAAACACTGGGCATCCGAATGGAGCGCCATTGTGAAAACGCGTTAAAAATTGCCCGCTTCCTGGAAGGGCATCCGGCCATTACCCGCGTGTATTACCCTGGCTTGCCTTCACATCCGCAGTATGAGCTGGGTAAACGTCAGATGAGCCTGCCGGGAGGAATTATCAGCTTCGAAATCGCCGGCGGCCTCGAGGCTGGCAGACGGATGATCAATTCTGTAGAATTGTGCCTCCTCGCGGTCAGTCTCGGTGACACCGAAACCCTCATTCAGCACCCAGCGTCTATGACACATTCGCCCGTTGCGCCAGAGGAACGGCTTAAAGCAGGTATTACCGACGGACTTATCCGTCTTTCTGTTGGTCTTGAAGATCCAGAAGATATTATTAACGACCTTGAACACGCCATCAGAAAGGCAACATTCTGACTATTACGGCCTGAACCGATGCAGATCGGTTCAGGCCGTTGAGAATCAAGGCACAACGGCCTGGCTATACACGTAATTCCTTTTCGGGGGGAGAGCGTGTATTTTCGGCAGGGGGTTCTATGCAGGACAACACATTACAATTAAGCAACACTACAGCAACCGCCGCATCCTTCTCAACAAAGCTACCTTTTACAAAATACGATTTTGGTTGGGTATTACTCTGTATCGGCATGGCAATTGGCGCCGGAACGGTGCTGATGCCGGTACAAATTGGTTTAACCGGTATTTGGGTATTTATTGTCGCCTTTATTATTGCTTATCCCGCCACCTATATTGTGCAGGACATTTATTTAAAAACGCTCTCTGAAAGTGAAACCTGTAATGACTACACCGATATTATTAGTCATTATTTAGGTAAGAACTGGGGCGTATTTCTTGGCGTCATCTATTTTCTGATGATTATCCACGGCATCTTTATTTATTCATTATCGGTTGTTTTTGACAGTGCGTCCTATATCAAAACCTTCGGACTCACCGATGCCGATCTTTCGCAGTCCATTATCTACAAAGTCGCGATTTTTGCGGTGCTGGTTGCCATTGCTTCCGGCGGAGAAAAGCTGCTGTTCAAAATCTCCGGCCCGATGGTGGTGGTAAAAGTTGGCATCATCATTGTGTTTGGCTTTGCGATGGTCCCGCACTGGAACTTTAATAATATCAGCGCATTCCCTGAAGCGGGCGTCTTCTTCCGCGATGTCCTGCTAACCATCCCGTTCTGTTTTTTCTCGGCGGTGTTTATTCAGGTACTGAACCCCATGAATATCGCCTACCGCAAACGAGTGTCAGACCGGGTGTTGGCTACGCGCATGGTCATTCGTACCCACCGCATCAGTTATATTACGTTGATTGCAGTCATTCTGTTCTTCTCATTTTCCTTTACCTTCTCTATTAGCCATGAAGAAGCGGTCTCAGCCTTCGAACAAAATATTTCCGCACTGGCGCTGGCGGCTCAAGTTATCCCAGGACAAATTATTCACATCACCTCCACGGTGTTGAATATTTTTGCCGTACTGACAGCATTCTTCGGTATTTATCTGGGATTCCACGAGGCCATGAAGGGTATTATTCTTAACGTACTGGGTCGTGTTATCGACGTTGAGAAAATTAATCCATTGGTTCTGACGCTGGGGATTTGCGCCTTTATCGTCACCACGCTGGTGATTTGGGTGTCGTTCCGCGTATCAGTACTGGTGTTCTTCCAGTTGGGTAGCCCGCTTTACGGTATCGTCTCGTGCATTATTCCGTTCTTCCTGATTTATAAAGTCACACAGCTGGAAAAACTGCGCGGGGTAAAAACCTGGCTTATCCTGCTGTACGGAATGTTGCTGTGCCTGTCACCGCTGTTGAAGCTGATTGAATAACAAATTAATTAACCCGATAACAGCGCCGTCAGCCCTGACGGCGCTTACTCCACGCTCTCCAGCTGATAGCTACGGATTTTATTCAGTACCGTGGTATGCGACACCCCCAACGCTTTGGCAATATGCCGCGATGAAACATTCTCATCCATCATCTGCTCTATTAACTGACGCTCAGCGCACTGAACCTGCTGTTTAAAAGGCTGTCCGCCGCGTGCCTGATTAACTGAGGTTATACTCGCGATACCCAAATCCTCTCGGGTAATCACATCAGATTCTGCCATCAACATCAGACGAATAATGGTGTTTTCCAGTTCGCGCACGTTCCCCGGCCAACCATGATGATGCATCGCATCAAAGCAGCCTTTATCCAAAATTAACCGGCGCTGAAATTCTTTCGCGTATTTCTGCACAAAATGGCGGATCAGCAGGCTGAGATCCTGCGGGCGTTCCCGCAACGGAGGAATAGTCAGGGAGAGGACGTTAATTCGATAATACAGGTCGGCGCGCAGCAGGCGTTGTTCGACCATCTCTTCCAGATTGGCGTTGGTCGCCACAATAATACGCACGTTAACCGGAATAATCTGCGCCCCGCCCACGCGGCGGATCCCGCCATCTTGCAGTACTCGCAGTAATTTGGCCTGTAAATTCAGCGGCATCTCACCAAATTCATCCAGGAAAAGGGTGCCTTTATCCGCCATTTCAAACAGCCCTTTTTTGCCTTTACCGTCCGCACCGCTGAAGGCGCCTTTTTCGTATCCGAAGAATTCACTCTCCATCAGCGACTCGGGTAATGCAGAGCAGTTAACCGGAATAAATGGATAAAAGCTACGCTGGCCAGAGTTATGAATCGCTCGGGCCAGCAGCTCTTTACCGGTGCCGGTTTCACCGCGGATCAGGACGGTATACTTGCTGTCCGCAATTCTGATCGCTTTTTCGATCAGTGCCTGCATGCTCTGGCTGCTGCAAATAATGTCTGAAAAATAGCGTGGGCGTTCCACTTCGGGCATCGACAGTTCGCTTATCTCTTCGCAAAAGTAAGCAACGTTAATAATATCGGCACGCTGACTTAAGCTGGATTGCACGCAGGAAATATCCTGCAACTGACGACACCAGGATTTAATCAGGATCCGGCCTGCCGTCACTTTCATTGAGATGATATTGATATCACAGCAGGAAAACTCCTTCAGGACATCTTCAACCATAGACAGGCGATCAATTGTTTTAATATCCCAGCGTATCGTGACCACATTTGCTCCAGGTAGTTAGCAACTGCGAAGTAGATATTTCGGTGACGCTCAAGAATCTGACTACATTCTAGACGCTGTGGAATAATGTTCTGCCAATGGACTCACATTGTGGAAGTAAAAACGAAATATAAAAAAACCGGAGCACAAGGCTCCGGTTATTGGGTCATAACCCACGCTTATTGCTGCGGATTCTCATCCTGGTCTACGGCAAAGCACGCCACCAGCTGACCGCCGTAATCTTTAAGCTGCGGCTGTAGCTGGGTACAAGGACCAAAACGACGGCGGCAGCGGGCGTTGAACGCGCAGCCCGGCGGTGGATTCAGCGGGCTTGGCAGCTCGCCGGTCAGCTTGATGCGCTCACGACGGTCGTCCGGGTTCAGACGCGGCGTCGCAGAGAGCAGCGCCTGGGTGTACGGATGACGCGGATTGTTGAAGATCTGATCTTTGGTCCCTTTCTCCACGCAGCGACCTAAATACATCACCATCACTTCATCGGCAATATGTTCCACTACCGACAGGTCGTGGGAGATAAAGACATAGGACAGCCCCAGATCCTGCTGCAGATCCATCATCAGGTTCAGCACCTGCGCACGCACGGAAACGTCCAGCGCGGAGACCGGTTCGTCGGCAATCACCACGTCCGGGTCAAGCATCAGACCGCGGGCGATGGCAATACGCTGACGCTGACCACCGGAGAACATGTGCGGATAGCGGTCGTAGTGCTCGGTTTTCAGACCCACTTTCGCCATCATCTCCAGCGCTTTTTCACGACGCTGCTCTTTGCTGAGCGAGGAGTTGATCTGCAGCGGCTCCTCCAGAATCTGCCCCACTTTCTTACGCGGGTTCAGCGAGCCATACGGGTTCTGGAACACAATCTGGATTTTCTGCCGACGCAGCTTCTGCGCCTGAGGGTCATGCTTGAGCAGATCCTGCCCCTGGTAATACAGCTCTCCGCCGGTCGGAACTTCAATCATCGTCAGCAGGCGACCCAGCGTTGATTTCCCGCAGCCCGACTCGCCAACCACCGCCAGCGTTTTGCCACGCTCTAAGGTAAATGACACGCCGTCCAGCGCTTTAACCAGGCGCTCCGGGGCGAACATCCCCTTCTTCACCGGATAGTGTTTTTTCAGGTCAATTGCCTGCAACAATGGCTGTTGCGAGGTGGCCTCGTGCGTACTCATAGTGTGGGCCTCCCGGCATCATCGAGTGGGTAGTGGCATTTCGACTGGCGACCTTCGCCCAGTATGTTCAGCTCCGGCTCTACGCTACGGCATTTGTCCGTGGCATACGGACAGCGCGGGTTCAACAGACAACCGTTCGGGCGGTCGTATTTACCCGGCACCACGCCCGGCAACGAGGCCAGACGCGCTTTATCCTGCGCAAACTCCGGCAACGCACGCAGCAATGCCTGGGTATACGGATGGCGGGGCGCGCGGAAAATATCGTGTGCAGCCCCGGTTTCCACCACCTGACCGGCATACATAACGATGATTTTGTGTGCCGCTTCTGCCACCAGCGCCAGGTCATGAGTAATCAATACCAGCGCCATATTTTCTTTCTGCTGAAGCTCCAGCAGCAGTTCGATGATCTGGGCCTGAATAGTCACGTCCAGCGCGGTTGTCGGTTCATCGGCAATCAGCAGTTTCGGACGACAGGCAATCGCCATGGCGATCATCACGCGCTGACTCATGCCTCCAGACAACTGGTGCGGATACACATCAAGACGTGAAGCCGGGTCAGGAATGCCCACCAACGTCAGCAGGTCAATCGCCCGCTGAATACGGGTTTTCTTGTTGCCACCCTGATGCACCTTAATGGCTTCCATAATCTGGTAGCCGACGGTGTAGCACGGGTTGAGGCTGGTCATTGGGTCCTGGAAAATCATCGCCACTTCAGCACCCACCAGCTGGCGACGCTCTTTTTCAGAGATGCGTTTCAGGTCGCGGCCGTTAAACTCAAGGCTTTCCGCCATCACGCGGCCGGGGTAGTCAATCAGCCCCATAATCGCCAGTGAACTGACGGACTTACCGGAGCCGGATTCCCCGACAATCCCCACCACTTCGCCCTGGTTCACACTGTAGCTGATGCGGTCTACGGCACGGAATTCGGCGCCAACGTCGCCGAAATGTACAGATAATTTGTCTACATTTAATAACGCCATCTCGAACCTCTTACTGCTTCAGTTTGGGATCGAGCGCGTCACGCAGACCGTCACCCATCAGGTTAAATGCCAGCACCGTCAGCAGGATCGCCAGACCCGGGAAGGTCACGACCCACCAGGCACTTTGCGCGAACTGCAACACGTCGGAGAGCATAGTGCCCCATTCCGGTGTTGGCGGCTGCGCGCCCATGCCCAGGAAGCCAAGCGCGGCCATATCGAGAATGGCGTTAGAGAAGCCGAGCGACGCCTGAACAATCAGCGGCGCAAGACAGTTAGGAAGAATATTGACGAACATCTGGCGCATCGCACCGGCACCCGCCACGCGAGAGGCGGTGACGTAGTCGCGGTTCACTTCCACCAGCACAGCGGCACGTGTCAGACGCACATAGTGCGGCAGCGCCACGAACGTCAGTGCCAGCGCCGCATTACCTATCGATGGGCCAAATACCGCCACCAGCACCAAGGCCAGCAACAGGCTCGGCAGTGCCAGCATGATATCGACCACTCGCATGATGACGTTATCAACGATGCCGCCGAAATAACCGGCCACCAGCCCGAGAATCACGCCCATCAGCAGCGAGAGCACCACCACCAAACAGCCGACCAGCAGCGACAGGCGAGCACCGTACATCAAGCGCGACAGCACATCGCGCCCTACGTCGTCAGTACCAAACAGATGCGCCCACGAGCCGCCTTCCTGCCACGCAGGAGGTGCCAGCAGCGTATCGCGAAACTGTTCCGCCGGGTTATAGGGCGCAATCCAGTTGGCGAAAATTGCAATAAACAGCACGATGACCACATAAACGAGGCCAACGACCGCACCTTTGTTGCGTTTAAAATAGTGCCAGAACTCCTGCAACGGGGTCATCGGCACCGGTGCAGCAATAACTTTATTTTCAGTAACCTGTGACATGATGGCCCCTTACTTCTTATGCCGAATACGCGGGTTCACCACGCCGTACAGCAGGTCTACCAGCAGGTTGACGAGAATAATCATCGTCGCTACCAGTAATACACCGCCCTGCACTACCGGATAATCACGGCGTTGCAGCGCATCAATCAGCCAGCGCCCCAGACCCGGCCACGAGAAAATGGTTTCGGTCAGAATAGCCCCAGCCAGCAGCGTACCGACCTGCAGACCGATAACGGTCACCACGGGCAGCATGGCGTTGCGCAGAGCATGAATGACGATCACGCGCATCCGCGTCAGCCCCTTGGCGCGCGCGGTACGAATGTAATCTTCGCCCAGCACTTCCAGCATTGACGAACGGGTCATACGCACGATAACGGCCAGAGGAATGGTGCCCAGCACCATCGCGGGCAGGATCATATGCGCCACGGCATCAATGAAGTTACCCTCTTCACCCCAGATGGCGGTGTCGATCAGCATAAACCCGGTCAGCGGGTTGGAGTCATCAAGGAACACCATGTCGCTCACCCGCCCGGAAACCGGCGTCAGGTTCCACTGCACGGAAACCAGCATGATCAGCATCATGCCCCACCAAAAGATAGGCATGGAGTAACCGGTCAGTGCCAGACCCACAGCGGTGTGATCGAAAATGGAACCACGCTTAACCGCGGCGAGTACGCCAACGGGAATCCCTACCGCGGTGGCAAACATCATGGCGCAGACACCGAGTTCCAGCGTCGCTTTAAAGCGCGGCACGAACTCTTCCCACACCGGCAAGCGGCTTTTTAACGAAATGCCTAAGTCACCATGCATAACCCCCCAAATGTAATGGAGGTACTGCTGCCACATCGGTTTATCCAGACCGAGTTCAGCCAGCAGTTGAGCATGACGCTCAGGGGAGATCCCACGCTCACCCGCCATGATCATTACCGGATCGCCGGGGATCATATGGACGAAGGCAAAGGTGAGAAGAGTGATACCGATAAACGTAGGGATGACGAGTCCCAAACGTCGGAGAATGAACTGCAACATAACCCGGATTCTCTCTAATGACGCACGGCCTGGAACCGTGAATCTGTATTGCTCACAAATCTTATCCCACGCATAAACAACTGTGGGTAAAGCACTACGCCGGATGGCGCTACGCTTATCCGGCCTACTCTCGTAGGCCTGCGCAAGCGTAGCGCCGCCAGGCATGGGGTGCATGAACACCCCTGAGTTTTAATTATTCGATAGAGACGTTTTCGAAGTGGTGTTTGCCTAATGGATCAACCACATAGCCTTTGACTTCTTTACGCACGGGCTCATACACGGTGGAGTGAGCAATGATCAGCGCAGGCGCCTGGTCATGCATCACTACCTGAGCTTGTTTGTAGAGTTCAACACGCTTGTTGTGGTCGTCGGTCGCGCGGGCCGGTTGAATCAGATCTTCAAACGGCTTGTAGCACCAGCGAGAGTAGTTGGAGCCGTCTTTCGCTGCCGCACAGCTGAACAGGGTGGCGAAGAAGTTATCCGGATCCCCATTGTCCCCGGTCCAGCCCATCATCACCGCCTGGTGCTCACCAGACTTGGCACGCTTGAGGTACTCGCCCCACTCGTAGGTGACGATTTTGGCCTGGACGCCAATTTTCGCCCAGTCCGCCTGGATCATTTCAGCCATACGGCGTGCGTTCGGGTTGTACGGACGCTGTACCGGCATCGCCCACAGTTCAACGGTGAAGCCTTTGTCCTGGCCCGCTTCTTTCAGCAGCGCTTTGGCTTTTTCCGGATCGTAGCTGTAGTCTTTAACGTCGTCGTTATAGCCCCACATGGTTGGCGGGATCAGGTTCTTGGCTGCAACGCCTGCGCCCTGATATACCGCTTTGATGATCGCTTCTTTGTTCACCGCGTAGGTCAGCGCCTGACGCACTTTCACGTCATCAAACGGTTTTTTCTCGGTGTTGAAAGACAGGTAACCCACGTTCAGGCCCGCCTGCTCCAGCAGGTTGAGGTTTTTATCCTGCTTCATGCGCGCGATATCAGCCGGGTTCGGGTACGGCATCACCTGGCACTCATTCTTCTGCAGCTTGGCGTAACGCACGGATGCGTCAGGGGTGATGGAGAAGACCAGACGATCGATCTTCGGCTTGGTGCCCCAGTAACCTTCGAACGCTTTATACAGAATGCGCGAGTCTTTCTGGTACTGCTGCATCTGGAACGGACCGGTACCGATTGGGTTCAGATCCACTTTCTCCGGGGAGCCGGCTTTCAGCATGTTGTCGGCATATTCTTTGGAAAGAATAGACGCGAAGTCCATCGCCAGATCTGCCAGGAACGGTGCTTCCGGGCGGGTCAGTACGAACTGGACAGTGTTATCGTCGACTTTCTTCACTTCACTGATCAGATCCGGCAAGCCCATCCCTTCGAAGTACTCATAGCTGCCACCAGAGACTTTATGGTACGGGTTCTGGGCGTTTTTCTGGCGGTCAAAGGAGAACACCACGTCATCAGCGTTGAAGGTACGCGTCGGTTTAAATTCTTTATTGTCCTGCCACTTCACGCCCTGACGCAGGTGGAAGGTATAGGTTTTACCGTCTTCGCTGATTTCCCACTTCTCAGCCAAGCCCGGGATCACTTCAGTCGTACCGGTTTTGAACTCAACCAGGCGGTTATAGATCGGTACTGAGCTGGCATCATAGGTTGTGCCAGAAGTGAAAAGCTGTGGGTTAAAGCCTTCAGGAGATCCTTCTGAACAATAAACCAGAGTTTTAGCCTGTACGCTTGCTGCGACGGTCATAGCCACCAGGCTCAGACCAAGCTTCAGCATCCCTGACTTCTTCAAGGAAATACTCATTCTTCTGCTCCAAATGTGATGTTTGTTGTTTTACCCTTTGCAGTGGGTTTGCACCGCCTGGCCTTTTTTGTTTTTTACCCGGCCGGGTCGGCGTTAAGAGGATGGGGATTCCGTTCACATAAGCGACTGAGTTGCAGTGCGGATTCTCCATGAAATGCCCCTCATGCCCTACAATCTGTCAACAGAATGTGAAAACGTCAATACAGGTAACCGTGATTTACGCCAACGGTGAGAATTCGCAAACAAAGATTAAAAAAAGTGCAGAGGGGCATTTTCAGCAGGGAAATTTGTGCTACGCGGCCTATACCAGAATAAATATCTTCATATTTAGCAACGTTTAGTGATTAACATTTATGCAAAATGTGAAAATTTTCTTAATGAATGCTGCATATCTGAGCGATTAATACCATGAACGTTAAAGCGCACAGCGGAAAATGCTAGGTTCAGCCATAAGTAACGCAAAAAAAGATTCAAGCAAATATAAAAAAAGACAATGGAATATGTCACAGAATCGTTAACAGACAGTGGGAAGTGGTACACAATTTTTGCAGGCGAAATGAAGATGAAACGGGGAAGCAGCCCGTAGGCCGGATAAGGCGCCTGCGCCGCCATCCGGCGATGCAGACTCCCACGCGCTTTAATTGCCTGATGGCGCTACGCTTATCAGGCCTACAAATCCTCTCGGCTTTAAATTTGGTCGGTGATAGAGGATGACTCGCCACTGCGTGGCTCGCCCTGCGGGCCGTTGCTGGCGCAACGTTCTCTCGCTACCGCTCGAGTCGAACCTCTTGCCCCCGGAGGTTCTCATCCTCTCGGCATCAAATGCAAAAAGCCCTGCTCGTAGAGCAGGGCTTTGAATTTGGTCGGTGATAGAGGATTCGAACCTCCGACCCCTTCGTCCCGAACGAAGTGCGCTACCAGGCTGCGCCAATCACCGAATGCGGGGCGCATCTTACTGCTCAGGTGCGCGCCCGTCAATCCCTTCGTATCAAAATGCCATTCGATCGGCGAGAAAGTCAGCAGGCCGGTTACTGCGCCGCGACTTTCTGCCCGCCCGGAACGTTGCACCAGTTATTGTTCTCATTTATACCGCCGTTTGGCGAGGTATAACCGAGACAACCCAAAATGGTGTCATACAGTTCCACATGACGGCGCGGGACCTTCATATCCGCCTCTTGCTTCAGGTGAGCAAACGCCTTCGCATGATCGGGGTCTTCCAGATACTTATCCGACATCCACACCATCATCGGCACGCGGAACTGCTCTGGCGGCGCCATTTTACGCGGCGTACCGTGCAGGTGCTCACGTTCGTTAATAGACTCACCGTGATCGGCGGCATAGAACACTATCGCTTTCTTATCGCGCAGTTGATCAAACACTTTGGTAATAAAGTGATCGACATAGGTCACCGAGTTGTCGAAAGAGTTAATCATCTGTTCTTTCGAACAGCCGCTATCGACATCCACACACTCAGGCTTCCACTGTGCATACTCGCGAGTGTAGCGCTGCGTGTAGTTAAAGTGTGAACCTTTGGTATGCAGAATAATCAGGCGCTTACCGCTGTCATTCTGCTTTAAGGATTGCTGCATTTCGGTAATCAGCAGCATATCGTCAACCGTTTTGCCACGGTTACGCGGCTCTGCGCCAATTTGTTCACGATAGGCGATGTTTTCCGCCATGGTATTACTGTAGAACCACATCTCGCTTTGCATCGCGTAAAGGTCTGTTTTAAACCCTAACTGACCGAGTACGGAAAAAACGTTTTGTTCTTTCAGCGTCCGCTGTGGGTTTTCTTCCGCACCACCTTGACGTACAAACATGCAGCGCAGCGACAACTTGGTCGCGGTATCACATGAATACCCACGGAATGCCGCCAGGTTTTTCTCCTGAGCCAGTCTTGGTGTGGTATTTCGCTCGTAGCCAAAAATCCCCATATGATCCCAGCGCGTGGTCTCACCAATAATAAACACCACGTAGGTGTCATCGAGATTCTTGGGGGCAACATAGGTGAATTTTTTCGCCGGGTTCATCAGCGATTTGTTGTCTGAGGACTCATCAACCTGCGCCCAGGCATACAGCCCTAACGCGGAGAGCCAGTTTGACGGCAGATAGGAGTTTGCCACGACGCCGCCGTAGCTGGGTAAATCGATGCCGGTTTCACGCTCGACGGATCTCTGCTGCATGCTGAGCAGACGAATCGGCGCCCATACCATGATCCCCGCCAGCAAAACGACCGCCACATTGCGAAATCTCATACCTGGCGTGCGCAGCTGTTTTATCAGGGTGTAGCGACAGCGGTTATTCCAGATTAAGAGCAACGGCAAAATACTGACCGAAACCAGCCACGCAATAAAATGCCAGCCCACAACTTCCTTCGATAAATCAATATCGGTGGTCATAACCGAGGCAATAATGCCGTAACCGATCACCACGTTCAGGAAGGTCATATAATAGCTGGCACCTGCGGAACACAGCACCACAAAGGTTGCCAGTACACGCCAGGCGCGTCGGCCAAATAAAGAGAGAAGACGAAGTAAAAAGAAGGTTGCCAGCACCGCGCCAGCTAATTCAACAACCGCAGAGATTCCTTTCCAGACGGTGAACTCGTACGCATATCCGCTAAAACGACGGTAAAATACAGCGGAGTTCATAAACAGACCGATATAGATTGCCAGCAAGAGACTGAGCTTCTGCTGCGTCATCGACTTAATATATCTCATCAATAAAACCTGGAAAACGGGATAAAAAGCCCTACTTACAGTCAGTTAGACCGGGCAGGTGAAAGATGCGACAACGGCAGAGTTTGAAATGTCTACGGGCGCGAGTAAGTAGACCACAGGTAAACGCAAAAGTGCTTATAGAGAATGAAAATGGCGCATATATTTTTGTAAATATATGCGCCAGGTATTAATGACACCACTAATAGAATCAGGCGTGCGCCTCGGTAAATACGCTACGCTGAGGCTGACGAATGGTGGTAGACAGCGCCAGCGAGATGATTAACAGCGCGAAGATGACACAGAAGGTCACGTAAAAACCGCCAAACAGGGAAGCGATGATGGACCCACAGATGCTGCCAATCCCGAAGCCCAGATAGATAACCCCATAGTTTTTAGCCAGATTATTCAGGCCAAAGAACTCACTGACCAAGGACGGGAATACGGTAATCGTACCGCCAAAGTTAAAGGCAACGCAGGCAATCGCCGCGAAGAAGGTCGCTTCGTTCAGCGGTGCGAATAACAGCGCCGCCATACCGACCAGCGAAACAACCTGACCAATGGTGATAACGCGAATACGGGAAATCTTGTCGGACAGGATGCCCAGCACCAGACGGCCTGACAGGTTAGCGATGGAAATCACCGTCACCGCATTGGCCGCTGTCGCCACATCCATATGCGCCAGAGTTTGTGCAATATCTTTTGCCACACCAATGACATACAGCCCACTCATACACGCGGTCAGGAACATCACTGCCAGCATCCAGTACTGTGGTTTGCGCATCGATTGCGCCAGAGTGTAGTCGTTCTCGACCACGCCATTCACCGTTTTTACTTCCTGATTTGGTGCATCTTTCATCAGCGTAGAGCCAAAGACGATCATCACCAGCACAATGGCACCCCAGATAACAAAGGTTTTCTCCAGCCCGACGGTTTCCAGCAGATGAGTGTCGATAAACTTGAAGCCGAGGCTGCCGAGGCCATAAGAGCCGATAGCAAAGGCAGAAATCAGCCCTTTACGCTCAGGGAACCATTTTACGCAGTTGGACAGCGTTAACAGGTAGCCCGCACCATCCGCCAGGCCCACCAGTACACCCGCACTCAGCCACAGCATAATCAGGCTGTCAGAGTGTGCGGTTAAGAAGAAGCCCACGCCCAGCAGGATACCGGATGCCATGGTGACGCGTTTCACGCCAAAACGTTCCTGAAGTTTCCCGGCGACAGAAGAAGAAATCGCCAGGCCCAGGCTTAACAAGCCAAAGGAGAAAGCCACCTGGCTGACCGGCGCATCCAGCTTTGAAGAAAGCGCGCCATTGAACAGGCTCCAGGTGTAAACCGAACCTAAGGCAAATTGGGTAATGATGGTGCCGATCAGGGTCAGCCACCGGGTACGCTGATAATCAGAAGTTTTCATGGCAGTATTCCTGCATAAGCAAAATGGGAAATTCTCTGCCAACAACCATACCGAAGTGCATTTATGACGAGGGGAAAACGGCATGAAGTGCCATCAGAACGGAATGAAATGCCTGGATTGCGGAATGAATGACGAGACAAAAAGTGAGAGGACCGGTTTTTTTCACACAAGTGAGTACCCGCTATCACTGAGACGCGTGTGATTATTGATTCTAATATGTAACAGAGTTGTTTTATTTACGCATGTTCGCGTTAAAATTTAGCGCTTACTCCCATGGTGTACATATAGTCACTGTTATTGGTGCTATTTTCCGCCTGAGAGAGCGCAGCATAGGCCGCCATATGCGGATTGAGCAGCATATCGGCACCCACGGTAACATCCAGCCAGTTGCCGTCCTGACTCGCCGCAGACATCCGGCTGAGGCCCGATTGCGCCTTCCAGATATTCTCGCCAAACTGCTGGTTATAGCTGATTTGCGCCCACGGACGCACATCGCCAAACTGCGAATTAACCCGCCAGCCTAAGGTGCTAACGCTGGCATGCCATAACGGATCGGTCTGCGTGACGGACGTCGCACTGTCGCCAAACTCGTTATAGGTGGACGTTGCCGAACCGTCATAATGTAGGGCTGCGATCGGGCCGGTCGTCACTTGTCTGGACACGGGGAAATTCCAGCCCATACTCATACCGCTGGTCGTATCCAGCGTCGTTTGGTCCGCCAGGTTCACCACCGGACCCGCCACGCTCTTCGTGGAACGAATGCGTTCTTCAAGTATGTCGTTATAGCGTGGTTGGTGATCGCTGTCCCATGTATAACGTTCAGCCGTATGACCTGACATAGCATCAACGATATATTCTTGTTGCCAGCCATAGGCCGTATGGGTAGACAGCGCACAGACCACGACGCTCACCAGAAGGCTGAACCTCTGGCGACCACTACTGTTTCTTATAATCATCAACGCGACTCCAGAAAAGAGCCGAATTCGGCGATATTATTGTCATTGTGTGAAGGATATCGGGCACATTAGGCCCTGTATTAAATATTGTCTTTTTAGCGGGCGCGTCAAGGCGAGCCGAATGAAATTTTTACGCCAGTAAAAACAGCGAGGAAGAATATGCAGCGTTGCGGCTGGGTCAGTCAGGATCCACTATACATTGCCTATCACGACAAGGAGTGGGGTGTCCCCGAAACCGATGGTCAAAAGCTGTTCGAGATGATCTGTCTGGAGGGGCAGCAGGCGGGGTTATCGTGGATAACCGTCCTGAAGAAACGGGAAAACTATCGTCATGCTTTCCACCATTTCGATCCTGTCGCCGTTGCCGCGATGACCGAAGATGATGTCGAAAGGCTGGTGCTGGATGCCGGTATTATTCGTCATCGAGGGAAAATTCAGGCCATTATAGGCAACGCACGCGCCTACCTGGCGATGGCGCAAAACGGCGAACCGTTTAGCGAGTTTGTCTGGTCGTTCGTTGATCATCAACCGCAGCTGACGCGCGCCGCCAGCCTGAGCGACATCCCCACCTCAACCCCTGCGTCTGACGCGCTCTCAAAAGCGTTAAAAAAGCGCGGCTTTAAGTTTGTCGGCACCACCATCTGTTACTCCTTTATGCAGGCATGCGGGCTGGTCAACGACCATGTCACCGGCTGTATTTGCTACCCGGAGGGTCAACATGATTCGCCAATCAACGCCTGACGATCTGGCGCCGATTCTGGCGCTGTGGATGGATAGCACGATTTATGCTCATCCGTTTATTGAAGAACGCTACTGGCGTGAGAGTGAACCCATCGTACGCGATGTCTACCTGCCCGCAGCACAAACCTGGGTATGGGAGGAAAGCGGCCAGCTCAAAGGCTTTGCCAGCGTGATGGAAGCGCGCTTTTTGGGCGCACTGTTTGTTGAACCTACCGCCATCAGAAGCGGGATCGGCAAAGCGCTGGTGCAGCATGTCCAGCAGCGCTTTTCGTTACTCAGCCTTGAGGTTTATCAGAAGAACCAGTCGGCGGTGAATTTCTACCATGCGCTGGGTTTTCGTATTGAAGACAGCGCATGGCAGGAAGAGACGCATCACCCCACGTGGATTATGAACTGGCAGGCGGATCAAACGCCGTAAGCGCCAGTGCGGGCCCGGTGTACTTTTCCAGCCACGCCAGCGCGGTGTTGCCCGCGCAGCCATTCCCCAGCGTCGAGCTGGGGAGATCGCAGGTCAGCACATTCACCGCGCCATTCTTACAAATACCCCCTGCGGACAGGTCCAAATCTGGCCAGGCGCCCTCGTGAATACAAATCACGCCCGCTTTGATGCCTGTCGTCACCACCGCCCCGGCCAGAATTTGCCCGCGATGATTCCACACCCTGACCGTGTCGCCATCGGCAATCCCCCGCGCCCTCGCATCCTGCGGGTGAATGGTCACCGGTTCGCGATCCGCCACCGCGTACTGCTCGCGTAACGTGCTGTAATTCAACTGGCTGTGCAAACGGTGCGCCGGATGGGCCGACAGCACCTGTAATTGCTCGGGCTCAGCATTACCGAACCATTCATCCGGCGCCAGCCACATCGGGTGCCCTGCACAATCCGCGTAGCCGTAACTTGCAATCTTCTGCGAGTAGATTTCGATTTTGCCGCTGTCAGTTTTCAGCGGATGCGCCTGCGGGTCACGGCGAAAATCAGCAAAGCGAATAAACTGCGCGTTGACGGCACTTTCCGGCATTTCGATAAGCCTGTTGGCCTGCCAGAACTCGGCAAAGGGCGGCAACGTCACCTGCTGGCTGGCCCCGCGCTGCCCGGCAATCTTGTAAAAGGTCTCCAGCCATTCCAGCTCGCTTTTGCCTTCCGTAAACCGTTCATACCCGCCCTGCTCCCAGCGCTCGCTGAGTTCAGCAAAGACATCAAAATCATTACGCGCCTCATCGCGTGCCGGCACAACCTGCTTCATCGGTACCAGATGCTGGTTACTGTAATCACCAGTCATGGTGAGGTCGTTACGCTCAAAAGAGGTGGTGGCGGGCAAAACGATATCGGCATGCTTCGCCGCCGCAGTCCAGAAACACTCGGAGATCACCACCAGCTCTGGCTTTTGCCAGGCGCGAATCAGACGATTGGTATCCTGATGATGGGTGAAGTTTGCCCCGCCCGCCCACCAGAGAAAACGGATATCCGGGAAATGGCGGTCCATACCGTTGTGTTGGTAGAACCCTCCGGGGTTCTCCAGAGCCTCAACGATGCGCGCAACCGGGATTTTATCCACCGCATCGGTGCCACCTTTTACGCTCCCCTGCATGGAGGCGAGCACCGCCGCGCGACGCGTCGGATTGCCGCCGTTAGCAAAATGATAAGAGAGACCAAAACCACCGCCAGGCGTGCCAATTTGCCCAAGCATGGCGGCCAACGTGACGATCATCCAGTGCTTTTGTTCACCATACTGCTGACGTTGCATACCCCACCCGGCCATCAGCATGGTGGTATTTTGGTGAAATATTTCTGCCAGTTCACGTATTTTCGCCGCAGGTACACCACAAATCTCCGCAGCCCACTCTGCCGTTTTGGCGACATCATCGGATTTCCCCACAAGATAGTCGGCAAATCGTTCATAACCGGTGGTACAGCGGGCAAGAAACGCCTCGTCGTGCCAGCCGTTTTCCACCAGCGTATGGGCAATGCCGAGCATCAGGGCGACATCGGTACCCATATGCGGGGCGACCCACTCCATTTTGTCACCAAAGAAATCCACGCTCTCCGATCGCATCGGATCAATGCAGATCAGGCGTTTACCGCTGTTGCGTAACGCCTCAAAGTACGCGAGCCCCTGCTCATCAGAGGCGTTCCAGGCAATCTTCAGGGTGTTGAGCGGATTCGCGCTCCAAAGCACCACCACGTCGCTGTGCTCCAGTACGACGGGCCAACTGGTCTGCTGCTGATAGACTTCGTTCCCGCCCACGACGTACGGCATGATGGCCTGCGCCGCCCCCGTTGAGTAATCCCCCAAATGGCCGGTATAACCACCCGCCAGCGCCATATACCGCTGCAGCAGGGTCGCGGCCTTGTGTAACACACCGTTCGAACGCCAACCGTACGAACCGGCAAAAATGGAGGACGGACCGTAACTGTCGCGAATGCGCTTATGCTGGGTATGGATCAGATTCAGCGCCTCATCCCAGCTGACACGGACAAACTCATCCTGCCCGCGCACACCCTGTGGGGCCTCCGGCGAGGCCAGAAAGCCTTTACGCACCATCGGAAAACGCACCCGCGTTTTGCTATGTACCTGATCGCGCACCACGGTCTGCAACGAATTGGGCTGTGAAGTGGGCAATGCGCCACGCGAGGAGAAAACCGTGTCGCCATCGGTTTCAACAAGAATGGGTCCCCAGTGGGCGGCGGTTAATACCGAGTAATGTGCGGGTGAATTAGCCAAGATGGCGCTCCTGAATGCGATGTGACGGCTTATTTATTATGCCGTTCAATGTTACTTACAAATTTCAGAGTCTTCCCTGGAATTTTCTTCATGTTCACACGTCATAATCAACCGCCACAGTCGCTGTGGTAAAGAATAAAAAAGTCATTAAGGAATTAAGATGAAGAAACGTGTATTTGTGATTGCTGCCATCGTGAGCGGCGCCCTGGCGGTTTCTGGCTGCACCACAAACCCTTACACCGGTGAACGCGAAGCGGGTAAATCCGGCATGGGGGCGGGCATTGGTTCGCTGGTGGGTGCGGGCATTGGCGCGCTCTCCTCGTCGAAGAAAGATCGCGGCAAAGGCGCGTTGATTGGCGCAGCCGCAGGGGCCGCCGTGGGTGGTGGTATCGGTTACTACATGGACGTGCAGGAAGCTAAACTGCGCGAAAAAATGCAGGGAACCGGCGTGAGCGTGACGCGCAGTGGCGATAACATCATTCTGAATATGCCCAACAACGTCACCTTCGACAGCAGCAGCGCCAACCTGAAACCTGCCGGGGCCAACACCCTGACCGGCGTGGCTATGGTACTGAAAGAGTACAATAAAACCGCGGTCAACGTATTGGGCTTCACCGACAGCACCGGCAGCCAGGATCTGAACATGCGTCTGTCACAGCAGCGTGCGGACTCCGTTGCCAGCGCCCTGATCACTCAGGGTGTGGAAGCTAACCGTATCCGCACCCGTGGAATGGGCCCGGCGAATCCAATAGCCAGCAACAGCACCGCGGAAGGTAAAGCACAAAACCGCCGCGTAGAAATCACGTTGAGTCCAATTCAGTAACGTTTTGTGCCGGAGACAGGCTGCGCCTTATCCGGCATGAAGCACTTGCCATCGTTGATTTTCACGATAAGGTGTTCACACTAAATTCAGGGAAATCAGCGATGAGCAAATCAACACGTGCCACCATCAGCGATGTGGCGAAAGCTGCAAAAACGGGTAAGACCAGCATTTCACGCTACCTCAACGGTGAGAAGCATCTGCTTTCCGACGCGCTGCTGGCCCGCATTGAACACGCCATTGCCGAACTCGACTATCGCCCCAGCCTGATGGCACGAGGCCTGAAGCATGGCCGTACCCGCCTGATAGGCCTGATTATCGCCGACATTACCAACCCCTACTCCGTTAACGTGTTAAGCGGTATCGAAGCTGCCTGTCGCGAAAAAGGCTTTACCCCGCTGGTCTGTAATACCAACAACGAAGTGGACCAGGAGCTGCATTATCTCGATCTGCTGCGCAGCTATCAGGTTGAGGGGATTGTGGTGAATGCCGTCGGCATGCGCGAAGAAGGGCTGAACCGCCTGCAACAGTCTGCACTACCGATGGTGTTGATTGATCGTAAAATTCCGGATTTCGCCTGTGATATGGTCGGTCTGGATAACACCCAGGCGGCGACAGTTGCCACTGAGCACCTGATTGAACAAGGCTTCGAAGCTATTCTGTTCCTCAGCGAGCCGTTGGGGATGGTTAACACCCGACGCGAACGTCTGACTGCTTTTCGCGCCACGCTGGCGCGATATCCCGGCGTTATCGCCGAAAATGCCGAGGTTTCGCTGGCGGAAAATACGCAACTGGATGACACGCTGCGTCAGTTTCATCAGCAGCATCGCGGAATGCGTAAGGCCGTTATCTCTGCCAACGGCGCGCTCACGCTGCAGGTGGCCCGCTCGCTGAAGCGTATTGGCCTCAACTGGGGCAGCGACATCGGCCTGCTCGGTTTTGACGAACTGGAATGGGCCGAACTGGCTGGCGTCGGCATCACCACCCTGAAGCAGCCCACCTGGCAGATTGGCTATACCGCCGTCGAGCAGGTTGTACGCCGGATCGATGGTAAATCGGATGCTGTTCAGGAACAGGTTTTCTCAGGTGAGCTGATCGTTCGCGGGTCTACCGCCCGTTAAATTTCCTTCGTGATGGTGATCATAAATTCGGCATCATAGTCTTTTCTTTGGAACCGGTTCCATCTAGCGTTATAGCAAGAACGCACGATTTGGAGTTTCCATGAAAAGAAAAATTATGGTGGTCACCGCTGCTTACGGTTACGACCAGGTGCATGCAGCAGGCGGGCAAACTGCCATGCTGCCTATTATTGCTGAAGCTGGTGCTGACGGCGTTGAAATTCGCCGCGAAATGCTGAGCGACACCGAGCTTAAAACGCTGCCAACCCTGGCATCCGCGATTGAAATCTTCGGCCTGCTGGCCTGCTACTCCGCGCCAGAACCGCTATTTCTACAAGATGGTCATCTCAATCCCCACCTGCCGGCGCTCCTTCAGGAAGCCCAAACGTTGCAGGCGTTATGGTTAAAAGTCTCCCTGGGTCATTTTTCCCATACTCAGCAATTCGACACACTGCGTGAGTGGCTCAACGACAGCGGTATGGAACTGGTGGTCGAGAACGATCAAACGCCCTGCGGACGCCTGCAGCCTATGCTGCACTTCAGGGATGCCTGCCAGAAGCAGGAGCTGCCGGTATCCCTGACCTTTGATATGGGCAACTGGCTGTGGGTCGGCGACTCCCCCGAAGACGCCGCGCAGGCGCTCGCCTCAACCGTGGGATATATCCATGTGAAGGCCGCCACTCCGCATCTCGACAGCTTCCGTGCCGTTGCGCCCGATCGGGCAGACCCGCGCTGGCTGGCACTGTTAAACACGCTGCCCACGGACGTCCCGCGCGGCATTGAATTCCCCCTGGAAGGGCATGACTTAGCGGCGGTGACCCGTCACTACGTCGAACTGCTACGCGAGGAGTAACACATGAAAAATTCACTGGATGTCGTCACCATTGGCGAAGCAATGACGATGTTTGTCGCCACGCAAACCGGCGAACTGGCGGATGTAGAGACATTTATCAAACGGGTCGCGGGCGCAGAGCTTAACGTGGCAACCGGCCTTGCCCGTCTGGGCCTGAAGGTCGGCTGGGTGAGTCGCGTAGGTCACGACAGTTTTGGCCGATTTATTATTAAGTCGCTGGAAAAGGAAGGGATTGATGCGCAGGGAGTCACCCAGGATGGACGCTACGCAACCGGCTTTCAGCTGAAATCTAAAGTCGAAAATGGAACCGATCCCATCGTGGAATATTTTCGCAAAGGCTCAGCCGCCAGCCATCTTGGCATGGAGGATTATCACGAAGCGTACTTCTCCAGCGCACGCCACCTGCACCTGAGTGGCGTGGCGGCAGCGCTGTCCGCCAGTTCTTACGAACTGCTGGCCCATACCGCCCGCACCATGAAAGCCCAGGGAAAGACTATCTCATTCGATCCCAATTTACGCCCGGTGCTGTGGAATAGCGAAGCGGAGATGGTGGAGAAACTCAACCGACTCGCATTCCAGGCCGACTGGGTTCTGCCGGGGTTAAAAGAGGGCATGATTTTGACGGGACAACAGACGCCTGAAGGCATCGCTGACTTTTATCTGCGCCATGGCGTGAAGGCAGTGATTGTTAAAACAGGTGCCGATGGCGCCTGGTATAAGGCAGCCAACGGCGAGCAGGGCTGCGTCGCACCGGTGAAGGTCGACAACGTGGTCGATACCGTCGGCGCGGGCGATGGCTTTGCGGTCGGCGTCATCAGCGCACTGCTGGAAGGGCACTCACTGCATCAGGCGGTGACCCGAGGCAATAAAATTGGCGCCCTGGCCATACAGGTTCAGGGCGACAGCGAAGGATTACCCACACGTGAACAATTAGCGGAATAAACCCCCGGCCCACTCTGTACCCTACATACAGAGGCGGCGTAACAGCATAACCAGAGGGCAGTCTATGAATAGCTCAACCAATGCAGCAAAACGCTGGTGGTACATCATGCCAATCGTGTTCATCACGTACAGCCTGGCGTATCTCGACCGCGCGAACTTCAGCTTCGCCTCCGCCGCAGGCATTAACGAGGATCTTGGCATTACCAAAGGGATCTCTTCCCTGCTGGGTGCCCTGTTTTTCCTCGGCTATTTCTTTTTCCAGATCCCAGGCGCAATTTACGCCGAGCGCCGCAGCGTACGAAAACTCATTTTTATCTGCCTGATCCTGTGGGGCGGGTGCGCCTCGCTGACCGGAATGGTCAGTAACATCCCCATGCTTGCCGCCATCCGTTTTATTCTTGGCGTCGTAGAAGCCGCCGTCATGCCCGCGATGCTGATTTATATCAGCAACTGGTTTACCAAATCCGAGCGTTCACGCGCCAACACCTTCCTGATCCTCGGTAACCCGGTCACCGTGCTGTGGATGTCCGTCGTTTCGGGTTATTTGATTCAGGCGCTCGGCTGGCGTGAAATGTTCATCATCGAAGGCTTTCCGGCCGTCATCTGGGCGTTCTGCTGGTGGGTGCTGGTCAAAGACAAACCTTCCCAGGTGGGCTGGCTGACGGAGTCCGAAAAAAGCGCGCTGCAGGCACAGCTGGAACAAGAGCAGCAGGGAATTAAAGCCGTGCGTAACTATGGTGAGGCTTTCCGCTCACGCAATGTGATCCTGCTGTGTATGCAGTATTTTACCTGGAGTATCGGCGTTTACGGTTTTGTGTTGTGGCTGCCGTCAATTATCCGCAGCGGCGGCGCGAATCTCGGCATGGTGGAAGTGGGCTGGCTTTCATCGGTCCCGTATCTGGCCGCCACCGTCGCGATGATTTTGGCCTCATGGGCTTCCGACAAACTGCAAAACCGTAAGCTGTTTGTCTGGCCGCTGTTACTGATCGCCGCGTGTGCCTTTATCGGCTCCTGGGCCGTTGGCGCTGACCACTTCTGGATGTCTTACACCCTGCTGGTGATAGCCGGTGCGGCGATGTACGCCCCGTATGGTCCCTTCTTCGCCATCATTCCTGAAATGCTGCCGCGTAACGTCGCCGGGGGCGCCATGGCGCTGATTAACAGTATGGGCGCGCTGGGATCATTCTTTGGCTCCTGGTTTGTTGGCTACCTCAATGGCACCACCGGCAGCCCGTCCGCCTCGTACATTTTTATGGGGGTGGCGCTTTTTGTCTCAGTGTGGCTAACTCTGATTGTTAAGCCTGCTAATAATACCCGCATTCCGGTTGGCGCACGCCACGCTTAAATTTTAACTTACGGAGATTCGCATGAAGCCGTCCATTATTCTCTACAAAGCGTTACCTGACGATTTACTGCAGCGCCTGGAAGCACATTTTTCGGTGACTCAAGTCCCTAACCTGCGCCCGGAAACGGTCGCACAGCACGCGCAGGCCTTCGCCAGTGCGGAAGGTCTGCTGGGCTCCAGCGAAACCGTCAATAGCGCCCTGCTGGAGAACATGCCCAGGCTGCGCGCAACCTCAACAATCTCCGTAGGCTATGACAATTTCGACGTCGAGGCGCTTAACGCCCGTAATGTCTTACTGATGCACACCCCAACCGTACTGACCGAAACCGTGGCGGATACGATAATGGCACTGGTGTTAAGCACGGCTCGCCGCGTAGTCGAGGTGGCTGAACGCGTGAAAGTAGGTGAATGGACCAAGAGCATCGGGCCGGATTGGTTCGGCACCGATGTACATCACAAAACGTTGGGGATTGTCGGTATGGGCCGCATCGGCCTCGCACTGGCACAACGCGCCCATTTCGGCTTTGGCATGCCCATTCTCTACAATGCACGCCGCCAGCATAAGGAAGCGGAAGAGCGCTTCAACGCGCGCTACTGCAATCTGGATACGCTATTGCAGGAATCGGATTTTGTCTGTCTGATCCTGCCGCTAACGGATGAGACTCACCATCTGTTTGGCGCCGCGCAGTTCACCAAAATGAAGTCCTCCGCCATTTTCATCAACGCTGGACGTGGCCCGGTCGTGGACGAAACCGCACTGATTGCCGCCCTGCAAAGCGGGGAAATTCATGCCGCCGGTCTGGATGTGTTTGAGCAGGAACCGCTGCCGGTAGACTCTCCGCTGCTGTCGTTACCAAACGTGGTGGCGCTACCGCATATTGGTTCGGCAACCCATGAAACCCGCTACAACATGGCGGCCTGTGCGGTAGATAACTTAATTGATGCACTGCAAGGGAACGTCGAGAAGAACTGTGTGAATCCGCAGGTAGCAGGATAAAAAAATGCCGGGTGGCGCTACTGCGTACCCGGCATTCTGTATATCGCTATTCCCTGAATTACTGGGCTGCGTTCACCGCAGCAGTCCAGGCTTGATTAAATGCCTGATGCTGGGCTGCCAGCGGGCCAATCAGCGTGTTGTACTGGCTTGCCTGTTGTGAGGTCGGGAACTGGATACCGTTCGCCACAAAGCTCACCTGCGTATCCTGCTGCGCGATAAAATCACCCACCTGTACCAGTTGCTGCGTAAAGATTTGCGCGGCAGGAATCAGCGGCTGTAGAGCCTCTGACGGAGCAGTCACGACTTTGCTGTAAACCTGATCAAAGACGGGTTTCAGATCCTCGCTTTGCTTCAGCGCACCACGTGCGGCATCGGCCTGCAGCTTCGCATTCTGCAGCTGTTGCCCTAACACGCCCAGCGCACCATTTGCCTGACGCAGCGGTTCACGCTGGGTCACGTAATCCTGAGGAACACGGATGGCATTTACGCTATCCACAACCGGGCGCAGACCGGAGTCCATCGCCTGATTCACCTGCTGTGAATAACCATAAAGAATCGCGTAATCGGAGACAAACGGGCCAAACTGTTTTTTCTGATCGGCGGTCAGCGTTGGTAAACGCTCTCCGCTACGCATTGCAGTATTCTGCAGGAAATCGACAAACGCTTTGCGTTGATCGCCTTCTTTATCAAAACACCCACTCAGGCCAACTACCATTAAGAGCGCCAAAACAGGCGCAAACCAGCGAGAGCAGGACTTACCTGTCGCCATTTTAATACTCCTTCACCCAAAAATGCGCACAACGACACCCGCGTGCCTGACGATGACAAGGATAGTCCAGGTCAGCCCCGCAAGATACCCTTTCCGCGTAATCTTGTCGGGGAAAATACCCGTTTCGGTGGCCCTGCGTTTTGCTGAACAATGCGCCATCAGCCGAATGGCGTAAAAATTTTGTCATCTTTACAAATGAGTTTGGCCGAGAGGAGATCCCGACCGTTATCAGATCGTTAGCAAACTACAGGTCGGCCACCGCGATCCGCTGAAACGCGCCCACCGCGCGCACCCCACGCCCGGCGTCTTTTTTTGCGACTATTCTTAATGAGCTTCGATGAAATTCACGATCCCGCTGTGTGATTTTAGGAGTCCTCAATGGAATATAAAGATCCTATGCTTGAACTGCTTAGCAGTCTGGAACAGATTGTTTTTAAAGATGTATCGCAGACCGTCACCTTGACGCAAAAAGCCAACCCGTTTACCGAATTTGAACAGCTACGACGAGGGACGGGTTTAAAAACAGATGATTTTGCCCGAGTAATGGGCGTAACGGTTGCGATGGTTCATGAGTGGGAGTCTAAACGCGTAAAGCCTTCCAGTACCGAATTGAAATTGATGCGCCTGATTCAGGCCGACCCGAGATTAAGTAAGCAGTTGATGGATTGATGTTTTTTCTGGTTTCTCTTCAGAACGGTCCTGTATAAATGGACCGTTCTACTACCAGCCCCAGCAACAAAAAAGAAAATAGTAGTTGCATCCTCCGGCGTAAAATGAGTTAATGCACTCAACGGTTTGACGTACAGACCATTACAGCAGTTTAGTAAGGCAAGTCCCTTCAAGAGTTATCATTGATACCCTTCGTAGTGAGCATTTTCCTTTACTGTTAAAAAATCTGTAAAGCACGCCATATCGCCGAAAGGCACACTTATTTTTTAAAAGGTAATACACTATGTCCGGTAAAATGACTGGTATCGTAAAATGGTTCAACGCTGATAAAGGCTTCGGTTTCATCACTCCTGACGATGGCTCAAAAGACGTGTTCGTACACTTCTCTGCTATCCAGAACGAAGGCTACAAATCTCTGGACGAAGGTCAGAAAGTTTCCTTCACCATCGAAAGCGGCGCTAAAGGCCCGGCAGCTGGCAACGTAACCAGCCTGTAAGCTTAAAAAGCTCAAAATTCTAGATCCCTGCCAAACGGCGGGGATTTTTTTTATCTGTCTCTCGCAATAATTTCCTCAGCTTTCTTCTTTGCATTACTTTACCCACCGCACCTTTGACCTTTCCCTAAGGGTAAGCTTTATAGTACGTCGGCATGTATTCCACAATTTTCACAAGGAATTGAAGCTATGTCGAAAACCTCACTGTTGCTGTTATTAGGTTTACTCACCACAAGTAGCGTATTCGCTGCTACCCCGGAATCAACCTTTCTGGCGCAACATGGGCTAAGCGGGAAATCCGTTGAGCAAATTGTCGACGCCATTGACCAGTCGCCTCAGAGTCGACCACTGCCCTATTCTGCCTCCATCACCAGCACCGAACTAAAGCTCTCTTCCGGTGAACAGGTTTATACGCTACCGCTTGGTGACAAGTTCTATCTCTCCTTTGCCCCATACGAATGGCAAACTCACCCCTGCTTTAACCACAGCCTTTCTGGCTGCAAGGGAGAAATGCCCGAGAAGACCTTTGATGTCAAAGTGACGGATAGCAAGGGAGACGTGGTGGTGCAGAAAGCAATGACCAGCTACCGCAATGGTTTTATCGGCGTATGGCTGCCACGCAATATGGATGGCACAATTGAAGTGAGCTACAACGGCAAAAAAGCGTCTCACGCCATCAAAACGATGAATGACAGCCAGACCTGTCTGACCGAATTGCAGCTGCGCTAACAGCATAAAAAAATGCCGGATAGGCAATTGCGTATCCGGCATTTTTTACGTCAAAACAGACGGTTACTGCAGCAGCGAAATATCCGCCACGCGCAGGAACAGCTCACGCAGTTTTTCGAGCATGGTGAGACGGTTGATACGTAAATCCTTATCTTCCACCATAACCATTACTTTCTCGAAGAACGCATCAACCGGTTCGCGCAGTTCGGCCAGTTCGACCAGCGCTTCCTGATAGCGACCCTCAGCAAACGCAGGCTCCAGCTTGTCACGCAGTACCACAACCTTCATCGCCAGCGTAATTTCTTCCGGCTCTTTCAGCGTTGCTGCATTCACACGGTCGTTCAGCGGCTCTGTCGTTTTCGCGAGGATGTTAGAAACACGTTTGTTGGCTGCAGCCAGCGCAGACGCGGCTTCCAGCGTACGGAAGTGCGAAACCGCCTTCATACGTGCGTCGAAATCAGCCGGACGCGTCGGACGACGCGCCAGCACCGCCTGAATGGTATCAACGGTGTAGCCTTCGTCCTGATACCAGGCACGGAAGCGACCCAGCATAAAGTCGATGACATCATCCACTACGTTCGCGTTGGACAGCTTGTCACCGTACAGACGTACCGCTTCTTCGGTCAGCGTTTGCAGATCAAGGTTCAGGTTCTTCTCAACGATGATACGCAGCACGCCCAGCGCAGCACGACGCAGTGCAAACGGGTCTTTGTCACCTTTTGGATGCTGACCAATACCGAAGATACCCGCCAGGGTGTCCATTTTATCGGCAATGGCTACCGCACAGGCCACCGGGTTAGACGGCAGGTCATCACCGGCAAAGCGTGGCTGATATTGCTCGTTCAGCGCTACCGCTACATCTTCCGCTTCACCATCATGACGTGCGTAGTGCATGCCCATCACGCCCTGGGTGTCGGTGAACTCGAAGACCATGTTGGTCATCAGGTCACACTTGGACAGCAGGCCCGCGCGGGTGGCATGGTTGACATCAGCGCCAATCTGTTCAGCAATCCAGCCCGCCAGCGCCTGAATACGATCCGTCTTGTCGCGCAGGGTACCCAGTTGCTGTTGGAACAGCACGGTTTGCAGACGCGGCAGATGATCTTCCAGACGTTTTTTGCGGTCAGTATTGAAGAAGAATTCGGCATCCGCCAGACGCGGACGAACCACTTTTTCGTTACCGGAAATAATCTGCATCGGATCTTTCGATTCGATGTTAGCGACGAAGATAAAGTTCGGCAGCAGTTTGCCGTCGTTCGCGTACACCGGGAAGTACTTCTGGTCACCTTTCATGGTGTGAACCAGCGCTTCAGACGGTACCGCGAGGAATTTTTCTTCGAACTTCGCCGTCAGCACCACCGGCCATTCAACCAGAGACGCGACTTCTTCCAGCAGGCTTTCGCTCAGGTCAGCGTTACCGCCAATCTTACGCGCCGCCTCTTCGGCATCGGCCTTGATTTTTGCCTTACGCTCGGCGTAATCGGCAATGACTTTGCCGCGCTGGCGCAGGATTTCAGGATACTGGTCGGCATTGTCGATGGTGAATTCAGGCTCGCCCATAAAGCGGTGGCCGCGGATCACGCGATCGGACTGAATACCTAGAATCGTTGCCGGGATGACTTTGTCGCCCAGCAGCAGCGTGACGGTATGAACCGGACGCACAAAGTGGACGTCAGACGCGCCCCAGCGCATCAGTTTCGGGATCGGCAGCTTAGCCAGTGACGTGGCAATCATGTTTGGCAGCAGCGTTTCTGCGCTTTCGCCTTTCACATGCGCACGGTACAGCAGCCATTCACCTTTGTCGGTGGTCAGGCGTTCAGCCTGATCAACGGTGATACCGCAACCGCGCGCCCAACCTTCTGCCGCTTTGCTCGGTTTACCTTCCGCGTCAAACGCCTGGGCAATCGCCGGGCCGCGCTTTTCTACTTCACGGTCAGGTTGCGATTCAGCAAGGGCAGCCACTTTCAGCGCCAAACGACGCGGCGCAGCAAACCACTCTACGTTGCCGTGTGCGAGGCCAGCATTGTCCAGCTCCGCAGTGAAGTTCGCAGCAAAGGACTCAGCCAGGCTGCGCAGTGCTTTTGGTGGCAGCTCTTCAGTGCCGATTTCCACCAGAAAAGTTTTCTCAGACATGGCCGCCTCTTATTTGTCTTTGTTGCACATCGGGAAGCCAAGGGCTTCACGGGAAGCATAGTAAGCTTCTGCCACTGCTTTGGTCAGGGTGCGAATGCGCAGAATATAACGCTGACGCTCGGTGACGGAGATGGCTTTACGCGCATCCAGCAGGTTGAAGCTATGGGCGGCTTTCAGAATACGTTCGTAAGCAGGCAGCGGCAGTGGGTTTTCCAGCGCCAGCAGCTGCTGGGCTTCTTTCTCATACTGCTCGAAGCAGGTGAACAGGAAGTCCACGTCAGCGTATTCAAAGTTGTAAGTCGACTGCTCGACTTCGTTCTGATGGAACACATCGCCGTAAGTGGTTTTACCCAGCGGGCCGTCGCTCCAGACCAGGTCGTAAACGCTGTCTACGCCCTGAATGTACATCGCCAGACGTTCCAGACCGTAAGTGATTTCTCCGGTCACAGGCTTACATTCCAGACCACCAACCTGCTGGAAGTAGGTGAACTGCGTCACTTCCATGCCGTTCAGCCACACTTCCCAACCCAGACCCCAGGCACCCAGCGTTGGGTTTTCCCAGTTATCTTCCACGAAACGGATGTCGTGAATGGTTGGATCCATACCCAGCTCTTTCAGCGAACCAAGGTACAGCTCCTGAATGTTGTCCGGGGACGGCTTAATGACGACCTGGAACTGATAGTAATGCTGTAAGCGGTTCGGGTTTTCGCCATAGCGACCGTCGGTCGGACGACGAGAAGGCTGCACATAAGCAGTCGCCATCGGCTCCGGCCCCAGCGCGCGCAGGCAGGTCATTGGGTGAGAAGTACCCGCGCCGACTTCCATGTCCAATGGTTGAACAATGGTGCAGCCCTGGCGAGCCCAGTAATCCTGTAAGGTCAGGATCAAGCCCTGGAAGGTCCTGGTATCAAACTTTTGCATATTATTTCGTGCTGGATACGTGTGGATTTAAAGGAAGCGATCAGTATACCCGCTGGCTGCAAGATATACAGTACGAAACGGGAAAAAGGAGGAACTTAGCGCATGGAAAGGTGCAAAAACTGCCCGTCTGCGTCAAATGAGCAGACAAAACTCTCTTTACGGAAGGTAGAACCACGCATCTCATAGCTGCCCTGGAACTGTTCGAAGCCGGTTACGTCTATTTTCTGCGTCCCGGTGTTATAACGTTCAGCCGCTTCATTTTTGCATAATGCTTCCATATCCAGCGAACGTGAAGAGCTCACTTTGGCCTTTTGCGCTTTCTGAGTCGGTGCCGGCGGCTGTGGGTCCGCGCATCCTGCCAGCAGGAGGGCAGCCATCGCGGGAAAGAAATACTTCATCATCATTTTATTACCCTCTGATTTGCGGGTCAGTCTTATTATTATTACTGTCTGGAAACGGATCCTATTTTGAGAATCTCATCGGACCATCACAAGCTTTAGCGTAAAAACTCAGATTATTCCAGTGAGATACATCCGCGAAATGCCAGTCAGACTTTTTTTAATGGAAACAGAGGAACTGATGCAGCCCAAAATTTTCTGGATTGATAACCTGCGCGGGATTGCCTGTTTAATGGTGGTTATGATCCATACAACCACCTGGTACATCACCAATGCGCACAGCGTCAGCCCGTTAGCCTGGGATCTTGCCAATGTGCTCAATTCAGCTTCACGCGTCAGCGTACCGCTGTTTTTCATGATTTCAGGCTTTCTTTTCTTTGGCGAGCGCAGCGCCCAGCCGCGACATTTTCTCCGTATTGCGCTCTGCGTTCTGTTTTATAGCGCCGTCGCACTGGCCTACATCTCACTGTTCACCTCGATTAACGCCGAGCTGTCTTTGAAAAATCTGCTGCAAAAACCGGTGTTCTATCACCTGTGGTTTTTCTTCGCCATCGCCGTCATCTACCTGGTCTCACCGCTGATTCAAGTGAAAAGTATTAGCGGAAAAATGCTGCTGGCGCTGATGGTGGTGCTTGGCATCGTTGCTAATCCCAACACCGTCTCGCTAAAAATGGGGGGCGTTGAGTGGCTGCCCATCAACCTGTACATCAGCGGCGACACGGTCTATTACATCCTGTACGGCTTGCTGGGCAGGGCGATTGGCATGATGAATACACAAAAACGCGCACTCACCTGGGTCAGTGCGGCACTGTGCGTCACCGCCGTCTTTGTTATCTCTCGCGGAACCTTATACGAGCTCCGCTGGCGAGGGAATTTTGCCGACACCTGGTATCTCTACTGCGGCCCAGCCGTATTTATTTGCGCAGTCTCGCTGCTGACGCTGGTCAAAAACACCCTCAGCGCACGCACTATCCCCGTACTGGGCCTGATTTCCCGCCACTCACTGAGTATCTATGGCTTCCACGCGCTGATCATTCATGCGCTGCGCACTAACGGTATCGAGCTTAAGAACTGGCCGCCGCTAGATATGCTGTGGATTTTCAGCGCCACGCTGGCGGGCAGCCTGCTACTTTCGGTTCTGCTGCAACGCATCGATACACGCCGACTGGTGAGTTAACATTCACCCGTCGTTACTCTTTTAGCGGGCGCATCAGCATAATTTGCCCCGCTAAACACACGAAGAATGCCATTGGATAGGCGCCCATTTCGATGAGTGACAAGGGAGCGTTCAGCATCCCCAGCAGCAGCAACCCTACTGTTATCAATGCCACCATCTGGCACACACGCGTAAAGTGTTCGTCATTCTGATTACTATTTTCAGCACGCTGGTAAGCGTACGTCACAAACATCCCCGTCATCAGGACACCCAGAAAGTATCCTTTCCCGTTCAATAAGGGACAGGCGCGCCATAAACCAATAACGTAAATGAGTGCACCCGAAAGGAATAATAGCCATGCCATAAACCTCGTAGTCTTCATTGGGATCTCCTTATCCATCACGGATACAATATGAATAACCCACTAAAGACAACACAGAAAAATAGCACTAAGTTATATTTTCAGAATAAATCCATACACGTAAATTATTAATTTAAAAAATACATAGATTATAAAAATCCCCTCCATTTAGCAGAGGGGAAATATGATCATGACATCAGCGGCAGCAATTGCTGATAGAGACGACGGAAGGTTTCGCGACGCTGCAAATAAAGCGCATGGCGATCTGCGTCAGGATAATGCGCCTGTTCCAGCGCCAGTTGAGGCAATAGGTCAGATAATGGCTTATCGGAATTCATCGCAATTTGTGCCAAACGTGCCGCCCCCAACGCAGGACCAACGTCACCACCGGTACGGTAATCCAGCTGCAACCCGCTGATATCAGACAGCATCTGGCGCCAGTACTCGCTGCGCGCCCCGCCGCCAATGAGCGTAATGCTGGCCGGTTTAACACCACAGGCATGCACCACATCCATACCATCTGCCAGCGCGAATCCCACGCCTTCCAGCACTGCTTTCGCCAGTTCTGCCGGCCCATGCTGATGCGTCAGACCAAAAAAGACGCCTTTCGCCTGCGGATTATTATGCGGCGTACGTTCACCCGACAGGTACGGCAAAAACCAGACGGGTTCAGCCTGCTCATCCGCCTGTTGTGCCGCAGTTATTAGCGCAGGAACGCTGCTCAGCCCGGTTAATTTTGCCGCCCAGTCCAGGCAGGATGCCGCACTGAGCATAACGGACATCAGATGCCATCTTTCAGGTAAAGCATGACAAAAACTGTGTACCGCACTTTCTGGTTTACTGAGGAATCCGTCGCTTACCGCAAAGTAAACACCGGACGTGCCCAGCGAAAGCATCGCCTGACCGGCATTCATCATACCGACGCCAACCGCGCCTGCCGCGTTATCTCCGCCACCCGCAATCACCGGGATCTCGGACATGCCCCAGGCTTGCGCGACCGCAGGCAACAACGTGCCGGTAATCTCGCTGCCTTCAAACAACGCAGGCATATGCGCACGGGTCAGGTGACAGGCTGCCAGCATGACGTCGCTCCAGTCGCGCTTCGCAACGTCCAGCCACATCGTACCGGCGGCATCAGACATATCGCTGGCGAATTCCCCGGTCATACGCAAACGCAGGTAATCTTTCGGCAGCAGGACTTTATCAACCTGGCGGAAAATATCCGGTTCATGGCGCTGAACCCACAGCAATTTGGGTGCCGTAAAACCCGGCATCATCAGATTGCCGGTGATGCCGCGAGACTCTGGAACCTGGTTTTCCAGTATCTCGCACTCTTGTGCGCAGCGTCCGTCATTCCATAGGATCGCCGGGCGCAATACCTTCTGCTGCTCATCAAGTAGCGTCGCACCGTGCATTTGACCGGCAATCCCCAGCGCCTTCACCTCCCTGAGTGAATGTTGCTGAGCCAGTGCTTTGACGGCGCGATCCGTTGCCAGCCACCACTGTTCAGGATCCTGCTCCGACCATAGCGGATGAGGACGCGAAACCGTGAGTTTCTCCGTCTGCGAGGCCACAACATCACCCTGCTCATTCAGCAGTATGGCCTTTACGCCTGATGTGCCCAGATCTATCCCGATATACATAGGGTATCGTTCCTTAAAGAAATGCCCGGCAGCGCAAAGCTATCCGGGCTGACGAACGTTCTTAACGATCCGTTATTTGTCGAACAAATAATGGTTTACCAGATTTTCCAGCTGTTCCTGATGACCGCTCTGATGCACCGGCGCCAGATTATGTTGTTCAGCGTACTGCGCAATTTCGGTCAGCGTCATCTGGCCCTTCAGAATTTGCTGGCCCAGCTCACCATTCCAACCGGCATAACGTTTTGCAACGCGCTGATCCAGGCCGCCATCTTCAATCATGCGAGCTGCAATTTTCAGCGACAGTGCCATGGTGTCCATCGCCCCAATATGACCATAGAACAGATCGTATTTATCGGTGCTCTGGCGACGCACTTTGGCATCAAAGTTCAGGCCACCCGTGGTGAAACCACCCGCTTTCAGGATTTCGTACATCACCAGCGCATTCTCTTCCACGCTGTTCGGGAACTGGTCGGTATCCCAGCCCAGCTGCGCATCTCCGCGGTTGGCATCGACAGAGCCAAACAGGCCCAGCGCGATCGCGGTGGCGATTTCGTGGTGGAACGAGTGGCCAGCCAGCGTGGCGTGGTTAGCTTCGATATTCAGTTTGATCTCTTTTTCCAGGCCGAACTGTTTCAGGAAGCCGTAAACGGTCGCCGCATCGTAGTCGTACTGATGTTTGGTCGGCTCCTGCGGCTTCGGTTCGATAAGCAAAGTCCCCTGAAAACCGGTTTTGTGTTTGTGCTCAACCACCAGTTGCATGAAACGGCCAATCTGCTCGCGTTCCTGACGCAGATCGGTATTAAGCAGGGTTTCATAGCCTTCACGACCGCCCCACAGAACATAGTTCTCGCCGCCTAATTTATGCGTAGCATCCATGGCAGTCACCACCTGGGTGGCCGCCCAACTGTACACTTCCGGGTCCGGGTTGGTAGCCGCACCTGCGCCGTAACGCGGGTTAGTAAAGCAGTTTGCCGTCCCCCACAGCAGCTTCACGCCGCTTTGTTCCTGTTTGGCGCCCAGCACATCAACCATCTGCGCGAAGTTGTTTTTGTACTCTTTCAGCGAAGCACCTTCAGGCGAGACATCCACATCATGGAAGCAGTAGTAAGGCACGTTCAGCTTGTGGAAAAACTCAAACGCCACATCCGCTTTGCGTTTCGCCAGCGCCAGCGCTTCACCGGGTTGCTGCCATGGGCGGTCAAAGGCCCCCATGCCGAACATGTCTGCACCATTCCAGCAGAAAGTATGCCAATAGCAGGCGGCAAAACGCAGGTGATCTTCCATACGCTTGCCTAACACTGTCTCATCAGGATTGTAATGGCGAAATGCGAGCGGGTTAGTGGATTTTGTCCCTTCAAAACGAACACGGTCGAGTTGGTCAAAATAAGCCTGCATAATAAGCTCCATAATCAGGTAATACGGCAAGTAAACTGCGATATCGCCATACTGGAATTTCCTGATTTATTGCTCAATTACGTTATTTCACACCGCTATTAAGAGAATACCCAAATGTGCGCTGGCTCCCAAAAAAACGCGCTAAATAAAGAAATAAAAAGACGATCGGGATCGAATCCTGATGAATAAACTAAAAACCATAATCCGCGGATAAGATATGACAATTGCCTTCCCGCTTAGGGTATGTGAATTTTGCGTAGCGCTACGCAAATCAAAAAATTGTCACACATAATCAGGCAGCATTATCCACGGTTTTGGTAGTATCGACAGGCCCATATTCACCCTTTCCAGGACAGGCTCTTATGTTTGATAAACGTCACCGTATCACTCTTTTATTTAATGCCAATAAAGCCTACGACCGCCAGGTGGTTGAGGGCGTGGGTGAATATTTGCAAGCGTCGCAATCTGAATGGGATATATTCATCGAGGAAGATTTTCGCGCGCGTATTGATAATATTAAAGACTGGTTAGGCGACGGTGTTATTGCCGATTATGACGACGATGACATTGCGCAATTACTTGCCGATGTCGATGTCCCCATCGTTGGCGTCGGGGGTTCTTACCATCTTGCTGAACATTATCCACCGGTCCACTACATTGCCACCGATAACCACGCATTGGTTGAAAGCGCCTTTCTGCATTTGAAAGAAAAAGGAGTGAACCGCTTTGCATTTTACGGTCTACCACCCTCCAGCGGCAAACGCTGGGCCGAGGAGCGTGAATATGCCTTTTGCCAACTGGTAGCGAAAGAAAAGTACCGTGGCGTGGTCTATCAGGGCCTGGAAACTGCACCAGAAAACTGGCAACACGCACAAAATAGGTTAGCCGACTGGCTGCAAACTCTGCCGCCGCAAACCGGGATTATCGCCGTCACCGACGCGCGTGCACGGCACGTTTTGCAGGCCTGTGAACATCTGCATATTCCGGTACCGGAGAAACTGTGCGTCATTGGCATTGATAACGAAGAACTGACCCGCTACCTGTCGCGCGTGGCGTTATCATCCGTTGCTCAGGGTGCTCGTCAGATGGGCTATCAGGCCGCAAAACTCCTGCACCGCGTGCTGGCGAACGAAGAGCCGACGCTACAACGCATTCTGGTCCCTCCGGTACGCGTCGTGGAACGTCGTTCAACCGACTACCGTTCACTTACCGATCCGGCCGTTATTCAGGCGATGCACTTCATCCGCAACCATGCCTGTAAGGGCATCAAGGTCGAACAGGTACTGGATTCAGTGGGGATTTCACGGTCGAATCTGGAGAAGCGTTTTAAAGAGGAGGTCGGGGAGACCATTCATGCGGTGATCCATGCCGAGAAGCTGGAGAAAGCGCGCAGCCTGCTGATTTCCACCACGCTTTCCATCAACGAGATTTCACAAATGTGCGGCTACCCGTCTCTGCAGTATTTCTATTCGGTGTTCAAGAAAGAGTACGACACGACGCCAAAAGAATACCGCGATGTGAACAGCGAAGTGCTGATGTGATGTGTTGCCGGATGGCGACTGCGCTTTATCCGGCCGACGAGTCATCTTGTTGGCCGGATAAACGTAGCGCCATCAGGCGCAGGAATTACATATGCGCTGCAATTAAGCGCTGGTTATCCTGGTACATCGCGAACAGATAGTTGTTGTAGCTCTTCCCTTGGGTGGAATACCCCTTCAGCTTATGAATCATCGCCGTGGCGGTGACTTCCTGATCGGTTTTACGCAGCTGAGCGCGTGACTTACGGAAAGAAGAGTATGCCGGATGCGTATTCAGATTAATGACGTAAGCCGTCACTGACTCTTTCACCGAGTCAAACTGAGAGTAGCCTTTCACCTTACCCGGCGCATTGGTGCAACGACCTTTGACACATTTCATGCCAAACAGATTATTGTTGCTACGTGCCAGCTTCGACGTACCCCAGCCGCTTTCTGCCGCAGCCATGGTTGCCACCATACTGGTAGGGATAATATCCACGCGCTCAAGCAGCGTGTTCCACGGAATTTTACGCGTGTTGCCAGACCAGCTCACCTTGTAGCGTTTGGCGATATCTTTCATGCGCGCACGCTCGCTCGGCGACCAGCGATTCTGGTACTGCTTTGAAATCAGCCAGTTACGTTCAGCAGTAATGGCCGCATTTTGACTAGTAATGTAAGGCATAACCGTCCGGAGAAACGCTTTTTTCCTTGGTGTTCCGGAAGGGTATTTTCGCAAATCAGGAAGTGAACTACTCTTTGCACTATTGCGAGAATACTCTTGTTTACTGCTTACCTGTGTATTACTTGTCTTGGTTGCCAGGGGCTTCTGACTCGTTGTTGCCGTGTGTGTCTTTGCCAGCACCTCACCGGAAAATGCAATGGTGAGTAACATTAGAATCATGGCCCCATATCGTCGAATGGGAGTCAATATCATTAGGTCTCCTGGTCGGATTTATACATTCCAACACCTTATATTTTTCATAAAAATGAG
Organism: Citrobacter sp. KH_055_1; assembly: GCF_057838705.1. Taxonomy (NCBI): domain Bacteria; kingdom Pseudomonadati; phylum Pseudomonadota; class Gammaproteobacteria; order Enterobacterales; family Enterobacteriaceae; genus Citrobacter; species Citrobacter sp. KH_055_1. Next base: position 155,218 of record NZ_CM174473.1, on the reverse strand, counting down.
AGATGAATCTCAAATCATAGCAAAAATAGCCGTCAAGAGCACCCAAAGGAATAGTCCAATTCCGAAACTATGTCACGCGCTAACGGTTAAGATTGGTATTAATTCGAAGAAAATGCGGGTGTTATCGCAAAATAATGCCGTTTTTTGCGCACGATCGCTCACCCTCACGTCTCATCCTGGCGGAATCCACCCAAAGGATGAGTCTCCGACCGTAATTCGCTGGCAAACTGGCTAAAATCGCAGCATTCAGGACAGCGTTATGAAACTTGCCGCCTTTGCGCTGGCGCTTATGCCAGGCATCACCATCGCCTCGTCATGGACTTCTCAAGGGTTCCCCACCTTCGAAGTGGAGGGTACGGGTAAGTTTGTCAGCCATGCAACGTTGACGAAGGGTACCCGTCCTTTAATACTAAATTTTGACCAACAGTGCTGGCAGCCTGCCGAAACCATTAAACTCAACCAGATGCTGTCGCTAAAACCTTGCACAGGCGAGCCACCACAGTGGCGTTTATTCAAAGACGGTAGTTACACGCTGGAAGTGGATACCCGCTCCGGAACGCCAACGTTGATGTTATCAGTAGCATCCGCCGTTGAGCCGGTGAGCAACCTGATTCGCCAGTGTCCGAAATGGGATGGCTCACCGCTGACGCTGGATGTGAGTCAGACTTTCCCTGAAGGTGCCGTGGTGCGTGATTACTACAGCCAGCAGACGGCAATGGTTAAGCACGGTCAAATCACCCTCCAACCCGCAGCCAGTAGCAACGGGCTATTACTGCTTGAACGCGCAGAAACGGACGCCCCTGCCCCCTTCGACTGGCATAACGCCACAGTGTATTTCGTACTGACGGATCGCTTTCAAAACGGCGATCCGACCAATGACCACAGCTACGGTCGCCACAACGACGGCATGCAGGAGATTGGGACGTTTCACGGTGGCGATTTACGTGGCCTCACCAGCAAACTCGACTATCTGCAACAGTTAGGCGTTAACGCCCTGTGGATCAGCGCTCCGTTTGAGCAGATTCACGGCTGGGTAGGTGGTGGCACCAAAGGGGATTTCCCCCACTACGCCTATCACGGTTATTACACGCAAGACTGGACCACGCTTGATGCCAATATGGGCAACGAGGCCGATCTGCGTGCGCTGGTCGATGGCGCTCACCAGCGCGGTATCCGCATTCTGTTCGATGTGGTGATGAACCATGCCGGTTACGCGACGCTGGCCGATATGCAGGATTATCAGTTTGGCGCGTTATATTTATCGGGCGATGAATTGAAACATACGCTCGGTGAACACTGGACGGACTGGAAGCCCGCCGCCGGACAGAGCTGGCACAGCTTTAATGATTACATCAATTTCAGTGATAAAGCCGCCTGGGAAAAATGGTGGGGGAAAAATTGGATCCGTACCGACATCGGCGACTACGACAGCCCCGGTTTTGACGACCTGACGATGTCGCTGGCCTTCCTGCCCGATCTGAAAACCGAGTCCAACACGCCTTCCGGGTTACCGGTGTTTTACAATAACAAACCGGATACCCACGCCAAAGCCATTGCGGGCTACACGCCACGAGATTATCTGACCCACTGGCTCAGCCAGTGGGTGCGCGACTACGGGATTGACGGGTTTCGGGTCGATACCGCCAAGCACGTCGAACTTCCCGCCTGGCAGCAGTTGAAAACCCAGGCCAGCGCAGCGCTGACCGAATGGAAGAAAGCTAACCCGGACAAAGCGCTGGATGATAAACCCTTCTGGATGACCGGCGAAGCCTGGGGTCACGGCGTTATGCGCAGTGAGTATTACCGCCACGGCTTTGATGCGATGATCAATTTTGATTATCAGGAACAGGCGGCCAGCGCCGTCGACTGCCTGGCCAATATGGATCTCACCTGGCAGCAGATGGCGGATAAATTGCAGGATTTTAACGTCCTGAGCTATCTCTCATCGCACGACACGCGCCTGTTCCGCGAAGGTGGAGATAAAGCCGCCGAGCTGTTGCTACTGGCACCGGGCGCGGTGCAGCTGTTTTACGGTGACGAATCCGCGCGTCCTTTCGGCCCGACCGGCTCAGACCCTTTACAAGGCACGCGATCCGATATGAACTGGCAGGACGTCAGCGGTAAATCGGCCGCCAGCGTCGCACACTGGCAGAAAATCAGCCAGTTCAGGGCCAGACATGCCGCCATCGGCGCCGGTAAACAAACCACGCTGACGTTGAAACAAGGATACGGATTTTCCCGCGAGCACGGTGACGACAAAGTGATGGTCATTTGGGCAGGTCAGCCCTAATCCCCCCTGGCTTCTCGTACCCGGTGGGGCGAGAAGCGTTATACAAAATAAAACACCACCCTGTTACAAATGTGTAGCACAAAACGTCAATTTAGTCTCACAGGCCTGATTTGCACCCCGCCATAGGTAGCGCTATGGTTAGCCACTTTATTACCCAGCTCGACAGACCACCTGCTATGACATTCTCACTTTTTGGCGACAAATTTACCCGCCATTCAGGCATCACCCGCCTGATGGAGGACCTCAACGACGGTTTACGTACGCCCGGCGCGATCATGCTTGGCGGCGGTAACCCGGCGCAAATCCCACAGATGCAGGAGTACTTCCAGTCTCTGCTAGCCGAGATGCTGGAAAACGGCAAAGTCACTGATGCGCTTTGTAATTATGACGGTCCACAAGGGAAAACCGAGCTACTGGCCGAACTGGCCACGCTGCTGCGCGAGAAGCTGGGCTGGGATATCGAACCACAAAATATTGCACTGACAAATGGCAGTCAGAGCGCGTTTTTCTACTTATTCAATCTTTTCGCCGGACGTCGCGCCGACGGGACCACCCGAAAAGTCCTGTTCCCACTGGCACCGGAATACATTGGCTATGCCGATTCCGGGCTGGAAGAGGAGCTTTTCGTCTCTGCGCGCCCGAATATCGAGCTGCTGCCGGAAGGTCAGTTTAAGTATCACGTTGACTTTGAACACCTGCACATTGGCGAAGAGACCGGCATGATTTGCGTGTCGCGCCCCACCAACCCGACAGGCAATGTGATTACTGACGAAGAGTTATTGAAGCTGGACCGTCTCGCCAATCAGCACGGTATTCCGCTGGTCATTGATAATGCCTATGGCGTCCCGTTCCCCGGCATTATCTTTAGCGAAGCCCGTCCGCTGTGGAACCCCAACATTGTACTGTGCATGAGCCTTTCCAAGCTCGGGCTGCCGGGCTCGCGCTGCGGTATTATTATCGCCAATGAAAAAATCATCACCGCGATCACCAACATGAACGGCATCATCAGCCTTGCCCCTGGCGGTATGGGTCCGGCTATCATGTGCGAGATGATTAAACGCAACGATCTCCTGCGCCTGTCGGAGACCGTGATCAAGCCGTTTTATTATCAGCGCGTTCAGGAGACCGTGGCGATCATTCGCCGTTACTTATCCGAAGAGCGCTGCCTGATCCATAAACCAGAAGGGGCGATTTTCCTGTGGCTGTGGTTCAAGGACTTGCCTATCACCACCGAGCTGCTGTATCAGCGCCTGAAAGCACGCGGCGTGTTGATGGTTCCCGGTGATTACTTCTTCCCGGGGCTGGACAAGCCGTGGCCGCACACCCACCAGTGCATGCGGATGAACTACGTTCCGGAGCCGGAGAAAATCGAGGCTGGCGTGAAGATTCTGGCTGAAGAGATAGAACGCGCCTGGCGTGAAGGCTGATGGCAAACCCGACCGCCTAATCGGTCGGGTCACGCATTACAACGGCTGTGAACGCAAACGCTGCTGCTGAATTTTTGCGGCGTCAACGCATTGCAACGCACGGGTCGGGCAGGATTCTACACACGCCGGGCCCGTTTCACGATGCCAGCACAAATCACATTTAACCGCCTGCACCCGCGAGCGCTGTGCAATCACATTCATGGCCCCAAACGGACAGGCCAGCATACAGCTCTTACAGCCAATGCAGCGTGCCTGTTCCACAAAGATATGCCCATGTTCGCGGCGAATAGCGGTGGTCGGGCAGGCATTCGCACAAGGCGCGTCTTCGCATTGATGACACGTTACCGCCGTGGTAAACGCGTCGTCTTTAATCACCCGAATACGCGGGATAAATGCCCCGGAGGAGACCGTCGCACACGTCTGGTTTTCCTGATGCGCGACGACGCAGGCCACTTCGCAGGTTCGACATCCAATGCATTTCGCCGCATCCGCCATAATAAACCCGTTCATTGCCTTCTCCGTCGCCGTTAAAACCACAGAGTGCCAGAGAGCCGGCCCCCAACGCTTTGATCGGACAGGGGAAACGGTGGAATTTTGTCAGGTGTATGAGCCAGGCAGGGGCAACTACGCCGAATTAATATGCTCTTTGCAGTAACGGCGCTTCCACGCCGCCGGGGTCAGGCTGGTGTGCGTACGGAAAATTTTGCGAAAATACCCCACGTCGTTAAATCCACATTTAAACGCCACCTCGGTCAGCGACAGCGAATCACTGATCAACAGCTTTTCTGCCGCCCTCACCCGCTGGCGATGCAGCGCTTCGGTTAACGTCAGCCGAAAAACACCCCGGAATACACGCCCCAGATAGTCTGCATTGCAATGCAGCTCTTTCGCCAGCAATGAGGCTGATAGGGGTAAATGGAACTGCGTATGTATCATTTGCTGCGCTTTCCACGCCAGCGCATTACCGGGCGTATCGGCAGGTTGTTCGCTGGCGGCAGCGGATATTTGCTGCAAAATCAGCAACAGGATCAGCTCCAGCGCAACGCTGCGATGGATATTCTCCTGCTCACGTAAAAACTGGCGAAACAGCGAAATAATATATTGTGGCTCATTCACCCGAGTCTGTTGCGGGATCGAAAGCAGCGCTTCAGGCGGTGAAACACACTCACCGGACTTCACTTCAAAATGCAGCCAATAAAATTTTAAATCGGGCGGAAATTGTCCCACGCCGACATGTAAACGCTGCGGCCACAACAGCAAACTCTCTCCAGCCTGCACGCTAAAAATAGCGTTCCCTTCACGAATCGTTAATGTCCCTTTTTCGACAAAGATAATTTCCCAGGAATGAAGTTGCCGCGCCGGATGACTTCCCACGCCACGAGAAATAAACAGCCCGCCATTTTGTACTTTAATCGGAAGTGACATGGATAATTCAAGCATAACTATTCAATTTCCCGCTTTTAGCACCCTAAAACCTGCCTTCACCTTTGATTATTCACGATAAAATAGTATCTCGCCGGATCGAAATCACACTTTTTCAATTAAGTCGGAATTGTCATCTTTTTATACTTTTCCCTTCCCTTGTTGGTCTGTGTATTTGGTGCAGAATAAATAACGTACTTTGCAAATGACACAATAAAAGCCCGCAATGTAGCGGGGTACTTTCTGAACATCCTCTCCGGGAGTTATTTATGACTTCGGCTCCGATTACGACCAACGATTTGGCACAACGTGCACAAGACGACAAATTATCTCTGCGTGAAAAAATAGGTTACGGATTAGGCGATGCAGGCGGGACCGTTATTACCTGCCTGATCATGAACTTCCTGACTTTTTTCTATACTGATGTGTTTGGCTTAACGCCCGCACTGGTCGGCACCTTGTTTATTGCCCTGCGCGTATTTGACGCGGTTTCTGACCCGATCATGGGTGTCCTCGCCGACCGCACGCAAAGCCGCTGGGGACGCTTTCGCCCATGGCAGCTGTGGGTGGCCGTTCCCATCGGCATTATTGGCGTTCTGACCTTTACCGTCCCGGACGCCAGCATGGGGGTAAAAATCGCCTGGGCATTTGGCACTTATCTGCTGCTTTCCGTCGGCTATACCGCGATCAATGTGCCGTATTGTGCGCTGATCAACACCATGACGACGCGCCACAATGAAGTGATCGCCTGCCAGTCCTGGCGATTTGTGCTGTGCGGTGTCGCCGGTTTTTTAGTCTCCGTCGGCCTGCCGTGGATGGTGGAGATACTCGGTCAGGGCAACGCCGCGCAGGGTTATCAGTTTGGCGTGGGCATCCTGTGTGCCATCGCAGTCGGCATGTTCCTGTGCTGTTTCTTCTGGGTGCGCGAGCGGGTACCGCTGGCGATGATGGGGAAATTTACGCTGCGCGAACACATCGGCGGACTGCGTAAAAATGACCAACTGCTGCTGATGCTGGTGATGTCCTTCCTGCTGATCAATGTCTTTAATATTCGTGGCGGCGGGTACATGTACTTCATTACCTACGTGCTGGAAGGCAGTACCGCTTACACCTCGCTGTTTTTCACCATGGTCACCTTCGCCTCGATCATCGGTTCGGTGGTGGTTAGCCCGCTGACGCGACGCATCGACACCGTCAAACTCTATTACTACACCAACCTGGTACTGGCGGCGCTGGCAGCGTTAATGTGGTTCCTGCCAACCGGTCCAGCGCACCAGACGTTATGGCTGGCGGTGATTCTCGGCAACGGCATTATTCTCGGCTTCACGCTGCCGCTGCACTTCTCGCTGATGGCCTTTGCTGATGATTACGGCGAATGGAAAACCGGCGTGCGTTCCTCCGGCATGAATTTCGCCTTCAACCTGTTTTTCATCAAGCTGGCCTGGGCCTCCAGTGCCGGGATCATCAGCGTGTTGTTTATTTTTGTCGCCTATCAGCCTGGCGCTGGCAACCAAACCGCCAGTTCGCTGCAAGGTATTACCGCCATGGAGACGCTGCTGCCCGCCCTGTTCCACCTACTGCTGGCGCTGTCTATCCGCCTTTGCAAACTCAATAACCCGATGATGTCGCGCATTGCTACCGATCTGCGTCAGCGTCATGTACAGCCTTAAGGAGCACGAAATGAACGCACAGGAAGTCGACCTGCATAAGCTCACGGTCAGCGATCCGTTCCTCGGACAATACCAGCAACTGGTGCGCGACGTGGTGATCCCCTATCAGTGGGATGCGCTCAATGACCGCATTGCAGAAGCCGATCCCAGCCACGCTATCGAGAATTTCCGCATTGCTGCGGGCCAGCAATCCGGTGAGTTTTACGGCATGGTTTTTCAGGATAGCGACGTGGCCAAATGGCTGGAGGCCGTGGCCTGGTCGCTGTGTCAGAAACCGGATACCGAGCTGGAAAAAACTGCCGATGAGGTGATTGAACTGGTCGCCGCCGCCCAGTGCGAAGATGGCTATCTCAACACCTATTTTACGGTGAAGGCCCCTGAAGAACGCTGGACGAATCTGGCCGAATGTCATGAACTGTACTGCGCGGGTCACATGATAGAAGCGGGTGTGGCCTTCTTTCAGGCGACGGGAAAACGCCGCTTACTGGAGGTGGTATGTCGTCTGGCAGACCATATCGACAACATTTTTGGACCCGGTGAAAACCAGCTGCATGGCTATCCCGGACACCCGGAAATTGAGCTGGCGCTCATGCGATTGTATGAAGTCACGCAGCAACCACGGTATATGACGCTGGTAAATTATTTTGTTGAGCAGCGTGGCACACAGCCGCATTTCTACGATGAAGAGTACGAAAAACGCGGTCGCACCTCCTACTGGCACACCTACGGCCCGGCGTGGATGGTGAAAGACAAGCCTTACAGCCAGGCGCACCAGCCAATATCTGAACAGCAAACCGCCATCGGTCACGCCGTGCGCTTTGTCTACCTGATGACCGGTGTGGCCCACTTGGCCCGCTTAAGCCAGGACGAAGGCAAGCGCCAGGACTGCCTGCGACTGTGGAACAATATGGCCCAGCGCCAGCTGTACATTACCGGCGGGATCGGCTCGCAAAGCAGCGGCGAGGCATTTAGCAGCGATTACGATCTGCCCAACGACTCTGTGTATGCGGAAAGCTGCGCCTCTATTGGTCTGATGATGTTCGCCCGCCGGATGCTGGAGATGGAGGCCGACAGTCAGTACGCCGACGTGATGGAACGCGCGCTGTATAACACCGTACTGGGTGGTATGGCGCTTGACGGGAAACACTTTTTCTACGTTAACCCGCTGGAAGTGCATCCTAAATCTCTAAAATTTAACCATATTTATGACCACGTGAAGCCCATTCGCCAGCGCTGGTTTGGCTGCGCCTGCTGCCCACCGAATATCGCGCGCGTGTTAACGTCGATTGGCCATTACCTCTACACGCCGCGCCAGGACGCGCTGTATATCAATATGTATGTGGGCAACAGCATGGAAATACCCGTTGAAAACGGGACGCTGAAACTCCGCATTAGCGGAGATTATCCGTGGCATGAGCAGGTTAATATCACCATTGATTCCGTGCAGCCAGTACACCACACCCTGGCACTACGCCTGCCGGACTGGTGCTCCGCGCCGCAGGTAATGCTGAACGGTTTGCCTGTAGAACAAGATATTCGCAAAGGCTATTTGCACATAACCCGCACTTGGCAAGAAGGGGATACGCTGAGCCTGACGCTCCCGATGCCGGTGCGTCGGGTATACGGTAATCCGCTGGTTCGCCATGTTGCCGGTAAGGTTGCCATTCAACGTGGACCGTTAGTCTATTGTCTGGAGCAGGCGGATAACGGCGAGGAATTGCATAACCTGTGGCTGCCCAAAGAGAGTGAATTCAGGGTCTTTGAGGGGAAAGGGCTATTCAGCCATAAAATACTGATTCAAACGGAAGGGGTGAAGCAAAGCGCTGATGATGCCACGCAGCAATCGTTGTGGCACTACGATGTCTCCCCCGCTTCCCGGCAAACGCATACGCTGACGTTTATTCCGTGGTTTAGCTGGGCGAACCGTGGTGAAGGTGAAATGCGGATTTGGGTCAACGAGCAGTAATGATATGACGGATGGCGACTGTTGGCGCCATCCGTCAAAACATCATGAAAAAATTGCCCTCTTCCATGAGGACAAACGGGTGAGAATTAGAAACGCCAGCTCACCCCTGACAGGAAAGTGAAGCTGTCATCGCGATCAACCATTGGGCTATCCTTAATATCATCTGGCAGCACGCTATAGTTGGCGCTGGCCAGCAGTGTCAGGTTAGCGGTTAACGCATATTTTGCGGACAGACCGGCATACGGTGTCCAGCTATCGCCTGGGGAATAGCTTGATAACCCGCTACGGCGAGACTCATTGCCTGAGATGCCGTAGTAATATTCGTTGAATTTTTCATCGTAGTAGAGCACACCAATGGACGGCGTCAGCGTCAGCTTGCCCATCGGCATTGGACGGAACAGAGAAACTTCGCCAGCCCAACCGCTGCTGTTGTCCATTACATCCGCTGCGGCAGAGACTTTCACGCTGCCCCATTTCTCATGGTGATACCATGCGGCCCCCGCCATTGCGGTTGCGTCACGCTTGTCGAGCTGCTTCATCGCATGATCGTCGTTATCGCCTGGGTCAAACTCAAGCGGCATCCACGAAGCAGTAATGCTAAATTCATTACTTTCACTCTTCGACAGAATATAACCTAGCGTTGTTTGCCTAAAATAAAATGATTCGCCTTCATAACTGATAAGCGGTACTGCATGGACATTTTCATTGTATCCACGATAAGGAGATTCGTTATATACAGCCCCACCGCCAAGAGAAAACTCTGCGGCTGATGCACTTGCCATAAAAGACAAAGCAACTAGCGCCGCAATATTGCGTTTAATTAACATGCCAACTTTCCATTTTAAAATAAGCTACAAAGCAGGCGCATAATAATGCTTACAATTTCATCAGTGCAAGACGCATATTTATATAGTAATATATAAAATCATATATATATTGGATTCAGCGATGAACAAATTACAACTCAAACACCGGGAACTGAAAATTATTTCGGTCATTGCTGCCAGTGAAAACATCAGCCATGCCGCAACCGTACTCGGCATTGCGCAGGCCAACGTCAGCAAATATCTTGCTGATTTTGAATCAAAAGTTGGATTAAAGGTGTTTGACAGAACCACCCGACAACTTACCCTGACGCCCTTTGGCACCGCGTTGCTACCCTACATCAATGACATGTTAGACAGAAACGAACAGCTGAACAATTTTATTGCCGATTATAAGCATGAAAAACGTGGTCGGGTCACTGTATATGCACCAACGGGAATTATTGCTTACTTATCGCAACATGTTATTGCAAAAATTCAGAATATTGGTGGAATTAGCCTCTCGCTGAAAACCTATAACCTGGAGCGTAAAGCATTTTATGAAGGGGTCGAATTCCCTGATGATTGTGATGTTTTAATTTCCTACGCACATCCCAAAGATGAAACACTGGTTGCCAGTTTCATTACTAAATATGCGGTTACGGCTTTTGCCAGCCAGGGATATCTCGATAAACACCCCATCAGTAGCCCTGAAGAACTGGAGCAACATTCCTGTATTTTGATTGATTCAATGATGATTGATGACGCCAATATTTGGCGATTCAATTCAGCCGGTGGCAAGGAGATGCATGACTATCGGGTGACAGGAAATTACGTCTGCGATAATACACAATCCGCGCTGGCGCTGGCACGTAATCATCTGGGCATTGTTTTTGCGCCCAATGAAAGCGTTCAACTTGATATTGAGGCTGGGGCGCTGGTTCCGTGCTTCTCTGAACAGCACGAGTGGTGGCTGGATCTGGTCGCGATTTTCCGTAAGCGTGAATACCAACCCTGGCGAGTGCAGTTTATTCTGGATGAGATGTTGGCGGAGATTCGCGAGCAGCTTACTCAAGTGCTACAACAGCCACCTGAGTAAGTAAAATAGTCTGCACCTAGTGGTCGAGATACAGGTAATGCACCCAACTGGTCATGCGTAACAGGACCTTACGCATCACTGATACATGGGCGAAATGGTCCGAATACACCGCGACCTGAGCGTAAATACCATCAGGCAACGCGTTGACGTCCACATTCTCATTCAGTTCAATCGTGGCGATCACCCCTTCCGAACCCGGCGTGGAGTTTAAGGATTGCAACGCGCCGTTCGACTGATACGTACCACCCGGAACCGCCGGGCTAATCGCGGCCAGTTTTCCGCTATAAACTTTCCCCGGTAGCGCGTTAAATACCACTTCAGCTTCGTCACCTGGCTCCAGTCGCAGAAGTGAGTTTTGGCGGAACTGGGCAATAATCTGTCGTTTTTGATCCGGGATAAACACCATCACCGGACGCATCGGCAGCGCAGCGGCATAGGTGCCCGGTCGGATCAGCACCTGGGTAACATAGCCATCGCTGGGCGCACGAACCACGGTTTGATCGAGGTTAAATTCTGCTTCCGCCAGCTGGGCTTTCAGGCTGGCAATTTGTGAATGCTCACCCATCACCATGCTGTCTAACTGGCTCTGTATTTGCTGTTGCTCTGCGAGGGACGATTTTACCGACGCTTCCTGCGCCAGATAGTTTTGCCGTGCCGCATCGATATCGCGTTCAGAAAAAGGATTTACCTTCGCCTGGCTACCCTGCGCGTAACGCTGGTAATCTTTTGCCAGCTTGTCACGCGTGGCCTTTTTCTGCTGCGTGTTCGCTTTCATTTCATCTAACTGCGCAACCAGCGCCTGCTCTTTATGCTGTGCCGTGACAATATCGGCTTTCAGGCGGTCAACCCTCGCCTGATAACGCCCTGGGTTAAGCTTAAACAGCACCTCGCCTTTTTTGATCAGCGTGTTTTTCTTATCCGTGACTTCTGTTACCACCCCGGTCACCTGCGGCACGACGGGAATAGAAATAACCGCCTTTTGCGCCTTAAATGTATACGGATGGTTATAGTTCATCAGTAATATAAGCCCGCAAACAATAAAAATACCGCCCAATGCTGCAGTCGGTACTGTCCATTTATTTACAGGAATTTTAAAAATTTTAAATACAGACCATGCACAAGCCACATAGGTCAAAACGATCAGTAAATCCATCGATATTACTCCGCCGGGGAGGTCTTAACCTCGGCCAGTTTCTTTTCCAGATCGGCTACCCGCTCCTGAAGTTGAATCAGGGAAGAATCAGCGCTTTGCATGCCCCAACCGCGCTCCGGGCGGTAAAGCGTTGCCCAAATCCATAAAAAGGGCCAAATAACATGCAGCGTAAACAGACTTACCCATCCCGCAACATGGATAGCGTCGGCATGAGGATGGTTACGTTTTTTTGCAATTAGATAGGGAATATCATGCAGAATAATAACCCCATAAAAAATGACCAGGAATACAAAAATAAGCACTCCTAATGCAAAATAATCAAGAAACATATTTGCCTCAGGGATTAAAAATAAAGAATTTGTATGCTATTAGTTTTAAATAATAGATTTGAGCATAATAGTGGAATGACCAGATTGGATGCAATTGCCTTATTTATATAACGATATATGGGTTTATATATACCCATCATCTTTTGAGCTGCTTCTTTGTTGGCTTCGTTCGCTCACCCCAGTCATTTACCTGAGTAAACTGCAGAGCAGAACTTGATGCCCGGCTCGCTATGCGATACCGGGCAATAAGTGACAGGAGATTAAAACAGCCCCAGCGGTTTATCAGAGTAGCTCACCAGCAGGCACTTGGTCTGCTGGTAGTGGTTCAGCATCATCTTGTGAGTTTCCCGCCCGATACCCGACTGTTTATAGCCGCCAAACGCCGCATGTGCCGGGTAGGCATGGTAGCAGTTGGTCCAGACGCGTCCGGCCTGAATACCACGTCCCATCTTGTAGGCCAGATTACCGTTACGGCTCCAGACGCCGGCACCCAGTCCGTATTGGGTATCGTTGGCGATCTCCAGCGCGTCTTCCATAGTTTTAAAGGTTGTGACCGCCAGCACCGGGCCGAAGATCTCTTCCTGGAAAACGCGCATATTGTTCTTGCCGTACAGGATGGTTGGCTCGAGGTAGTAGCCCTCTTTTAACTCCCCATCCAGCTGCTTACGCCGCCCGCCGGTCAGGACATCCGCCCCTTCTTTCTTACCGATATCAATGTAGTTCAAAATGGTTTCTAACTGCCCATGCGAGACCTGCGCGCCCATTTGCGTGACGCTATCAAGCGGGTTACCGCTGCGGATACTCTCCACACGGCGAATGGCTCGCTCCATAAAACGTTCGTATATAGATTCCTGCACCAGTGCACGACTCGGGCAAGTACACACCTCGCCCTGGTTGAAGGCAAATAGCGCAAAGCCTTCCAGCGCCTTGTCAAAGAACGCATCTTCCTCATCCATAACGTCGGCAAAGAAGATATTCGGCGACTTGCCACCCAGTTCCAGCGTGACAGGGATAATATTCTGTGTGGCGTACTGCATGATCTGCTGGCCGACTTCCGTCGATCCGGTAAACGCCACTTTCGCAATGCGTTTTGATGTCGCCAGATATTCGCCGATTTCTCCGCCTGCACCGTTGACCACGTTCACCACGCCCGGTGGCAGCAAATCACCGATAACTTCCATCAGCAGCAGCACCGACAGCGGCGTCAGACGAGCTGGCTTCAGCACCACGCAGTTACCCGCTGCCAGGGCCGGCGCCATCTTCCAGCTCGCCATCAGCAACGGGAAGTTCCACGGGATAATTTGCCCGACTACGCCGAGCGGTTCATGGAAATGATACGCCACCGTATCGCTGTCGACTTCACTGATCCCCCCTTCCTGGGCTCGAATACAGGAGGCGAAATAGCGGAAATGGTCAATGGCCAGCGGCACATCTGCCGCGCTGGTTTCGCGGATTGGCTTACCGTTATCCCAGGTTTCTGCCGTCGCCAGCAGCTCCAGGTTTTGCTCCATGCGATCGGCAATCTTGAAAAGGAGCGCAGCACGATCCTGAACGGACGTATGCGCCCATTTATCTTTGACTTTGTGCGCAGCATCCAATGCCAGGTCGATGTCTTTTTTGCCGGAAGAGGCCACTTCGCACAGTAACTGCCCGGTGACCGGCGTCAGGTTCTGGTAATACTCACCGTCCACCGGTGCCACCCAATCGCCGCCGATAAAGTTATCGTATCGGGCTTTTAACTTCAGGGGATAACCATACTCGCCGGGATGAATACGCGTTGAAGGGGGGTTATTGGTCATGACCGTCTCCTTGCTGTAGGGGTACTACAAAGGTAGACGGGACTGGCGAATTATTCGCCAGCCATTTACTGCTTTACGACAGATGTCACGGTTTACATTGCCGCGCGATAGATCGCCATGATTTCCTCATGCGTCGCCTGAATCGGGTTGGTAAAACCACAGGCATCCTTCAGGGCGTTGGTCGCCAGAATAGCAAAATCTTCTTCCTTCACGTTCAGGTCGCGCAGGCCTGCCGGAATTGCCACTTTCTGCGCCAGCTCACGGATCGCCGCGATGCAGGCCTCAGCGCCTTGCGCTTCGCTCATATCCGCCACATTCACACCCATTGCAGCCGCGCAGTCACGCAGGCGAGCCGCAGCAACCTTGCTGTTGAACACCTGAACATGCGGCAGCAGGACGGCGTTGCACACCCCGTGCGGCAGGTTATAGAAACCGCCCAGTTGGTGCGCCATTGCGTGAACGTAACCCAGAGAAGCATTGTTAAAGGCCATACCGGCGAGGAACTGCGCGTAGGCCATAGCTTCGCGCGCCTGCGCGTTACTGCCCTCTTCCACGGCAACCGTCAGATTTTCAGCAATCATCGTTACCGCTTTGAGTGCACAAGCATCGGTAATCGGCGTGGCAGCAGTGGAAACATAGGCTTCAATGGCGTGGGTCAGCGCATCCATACCGGTGGCCGCCGTCAGAGACTTCGGCATACCGACCATCAGCGAGGAATCATTTACCGACAGCAGCGGGGTTACGTGCTTATCAACAATCGCCATTTTAATGTGGCGTTCTTCATCAGTGATGATGCAGAAACGGGTCATTTCAGATGCCGTACCCGCCGTGGTGTTGATGGCAATCATCGGCAGCTGTGGTTTTGCAGAACGGTCAACGCCTTCGTAGTCACGAATGTCGCCGCCGTTAGCCGCCACCAGCGCAATGCCTTTCGCACAGTCGTGTGGTGAGCCGCCGCCCAGGGAAATAACGCTATCACACTGGTGTTCTTGCAGAAGTTTCAGACCCGCCGCAACGTTGCTGGTAGTTGGGTTAGGATGTGTACCATCAAAAATAACACTGAAAATATCACGTTCCTGTAAGGCCTTTTGAATATCGCCCGCCATCCCTAATTGGGTCAGCATGGCATCCGTCACGATTAACGTACGACGGAATCCATATTCCGCCATTGTATTCATGGCATCCTTCAATGCACCAGTACCGATTACGTTCACAGATGGGATAAAAAATGTTGAAGCAGCCATTGTACAATCCTTAATTACTCTAAAGAGGTAGGCAGCATACGTGTGAAAATCCCATCAAAATATGATCGTGGTTGTTATTTTAATAACACCAGAAATTAAAAAAGCACATTAGGTTTAAAATCTAATGTGCTTATATAAATCAACCGCTATTTTGTATTAATTCATGTTTTCTATGAATTAATTGTGTCATTACTTTTCGGGAAACAGTAATGCATCGCGTAATAAATGATCATTTCCCCGGCGACGGGTAAACCCAATACGGTCAAAATATTCCAGAATTTGGATAGCCAATTTACGTCCCACATTCAGCCTGTCGCGGAAATCAGCGGCACAGGTTGATCCTCTTTCCAGATCCAGTTCGCGGATCATATTGGCAAAAGCCACGATGCGATCGTTACGATAATAGCGATCTTTGACGATCGCGGTAATGATGCCCTGCTGCGCTGCCTGCCGTAGCGCCAGACGCATGGCCTGCTCATCAGTGCCCGTTTCTTTCGCCAGGTCCCGCACCCACCACGGCTCATCGCCGAAGAGAGGCTCAACTTTTTGCCAGATGGCCTGCTGCTCATCGCTAAAGCCGGCCTTATGATCCGGTAAATGCAGCCAGCCATGGTGGCTATGGATAACGCCGCTATCGCGCATTTTTTCGATCAGCAGCAGGACCAGCGCTTCGTCTTCCATCGGCAGCGCCATGCGCCGCAGACGCTCACGCCCCGGTCCCGGCTCATCGCGATGCTGCTCGTGGTACGTCGCCAGCGTATCCAAAATTTTACGCTGCCAGCGGGCGGCAACAGAGGCATTCAACAAGCTATATCCAGCCTGAATAAAACCATGTTGCTCAATCAACGGGCGCATACCGTCGCCGTTAAGCTGGCGCGCCCATGCGAAATCGGGGATGTTCACCGCGCCACGCGTCAGATGCACTGCCAGCGCGTCGCCGTCATTCTGTGCGTTTTCCAGCGCCGATAGCCACTGCAGATACTCCGGTTTACGCTTGCCACGACGCGGCGGGTTGAGCGTCACCACGCGTGCACCCGCAAGCGTCGTGCGGGCAGAAATATCGCGTAGCACCAGTCTGTCGTTATCGGCCAGCCACAGCGGCGTATCAAACACCAGCTCCGCCAGCGTCCCTTCGAGCAGGGAAATACGCCCGGTCACGTGGCTGGCCGCGTGGTGAATATGCAGCGGTTGCCACTGTGTCAGCGGGGCGGCGTGCTCTAAAGAGACAATAACGCGGGTCAAGGCATCCGGCGGTGCATCGGACAACAGCCAGTCACCGCGGGTGAGCTGTTCTTTCTCCGCATCGCCAGCAATATTCAGGGCAATACGCTGCCCGGCATGAGCGTACTCAGTGGCCTGGTTTTGCGCATGCAGACTACGCACGCGCATCGGTTTGTTGACCCCAGTCAGCCACAGCGTGTCGCCAACGTTCACTTCACCACTGAGCGCCGTGCCGGTAACTACCAGGCCCGCCCCCTTCACCGTAAAGGCGCGGTCAATTGCCAGCCGGAAGGTGTGATTGCGGGCCAGCTCTCGCGCAGGCAGCTGCAGCAGATGCTCACGTAATGCATCAATACCCAGCCCTTCACTGGCGGCGGTCACGAAAAGTGTCGCCCCGGTAAAACCAAAGTTCGCCAGCGTTGACTGCACTTCTGCACGCACGTCGTCAATACGCGCGTCATCCACGCGATCGGCTTTGGTCAGCGCCACGGTGAGCTGCGGATTGCCCGTCAGTTGCAGGATCTGCAAATGCTCCCGCGTTTGCGCCATCACGCCATCATCGCAGGCCACCACCAACAGCGCGTGATCGATGCCGCCGACGCCCGCCAGCATGTTGGACAGAAACTTTTCGTGTCCGGGAACGTCGATAAACCCCAGCACGCGGCCATCCGGCTGCGGCCAGTAGGCATAGCCCAAATCGATGGTCATGCCGCGTTTTTTTTCTTCCGGCAGACGATCGGCATTCACACCGGTAATCGCCTGTAATAACGTGGTTTTTCCGTGGTCAACGTGTCCGGCTGTTGCAATAATCATTTCAGCATCATCTCCATAAACCGGGGCTCGTCTTCAAGACAGCGCAGATCCAGCCATAAGCGGCCATCATAAATTCGCCCAATGACCGGCACCGGTAGCGCGCGCCAGCGGGCAGCCAGGGCCTCAAGGCGGCTACCTCGCCCGTCATGCGGGGTAAAGGTTAATGCCGCGCTGGGCAGTCTATCAACCGGTAGCGAACCACTGCCAATCTGCGACAGACAGGGCATCACGTTCAGTGCAAACTCGCCGCCATAATGTTGTTCGAGCTGTACCTGTAAGCGCTGGGCCTGTTCGCGGATCGCCTCTTCCTTACGAGTGAGCAGGCGCAGCGTGGGTAATTTTTCCGCCAGTGCTTCCGGGTGTAAATAGAGCCGCAGCGTGGCTTCCAGTGCCGCCAGGGTCATTTTATCGGCCCGCAGCGCACGTTTCAGCGGATGACGCTGCAGCCGGGCAATCATCTCTTTCTTACCGACGATAATTCCGGCCTGCGGCCCCCCCAGCAGCTTGTCGCCCGAGAAGCTGACCAGGCTAACACCCGCGGCAATCAACTGCTGCGGCATCGGCTCCTTGGGTAAACCGTACAGGCTGAGATCCACCAGCGAGCCGCTGCCCAGATCCGTCACCACCGGAATATCCAGCTCATGACCGATCGCCGCCAGCTCGGCTTCATCCACCGTTTTGGTAAAGCCTTCAATGCTGTAATTGCTGGTATGCACTTTCATCAACAGACCGGTATTTTCATTCACTGCCTGACGGTAATCGCTGGCGTGCGTCCGGTTAGTGGTACCGACCTCATGTAGAACGCACCCGGCCTGGCGCATCACGTCCGGAATACGAAATGCGCCGCCAATTTCCACCAGCTCACCGCGTGAAACCACCACCTCTTTACCATTGGCGGTTGCAGCCAACATCAGCAGTACCGCTGCCGCATTGTTATTAACGATGCAGGCATCTTCGGCTCCCGTAATGCGACACAACAGGTCCGCCAGCGCACGATCGCGATGCCCACGACCGGCGCCGTCGAGGTCATACTCCAGCGTCACCGGCGCGTGCATCACCTGCATCACCGCCTCAATCGCTTCTTGCGCCTGCAACGCACGACCCAGGTTGGTGTGCAGCACCGTACCCGTCAGGTTGATGACCGGACGCAGCGCGCTGTGCGACTCGCGTTCCAGCCGGGCGCTGGCTTCTTGCGCCCAGTCGTCACTCCACGCCGGGAGCGCCTGCGCGTCGCGAATCGTTTCCCTGGCTTCGTCGAGCATATGGCGAAGCAGCTCCACCACCCGGGTATGGCCGTGAGACTCACGTAAGGCAAGAAAGGCGCTATCGCGCAATAAACGATCGATCGCAGGAAGCTGGCTGTAGAGTGAACGCATGTCGGTTGTCATGAAAGGGCCTGGCTGTTGGTGGCCCTCTCCGCCGGGGAGAGGGATAGCAATATGGGGGGATTGTACCGTGAGTTTGCTCAGGCGGACATAATACGCATCAAGCCTTTGGCGGTTCTGTGCGGGCAAAGCTCTCACGCTGAAAGAGCGTTTCCACCAGTTTGACCAGTCGCGGTCGGTCAACACACCAGCCGGGTGCGACGCGGCGGAAATTGAGATAACCCACGGCGCAGGCGATGGCGACGGTGGCCAGATTCACCGTGTCCGTTTTCAGGGTACCGTCTGCCAGATAGCCTTCCAGCACATCCAGGCTGCGGGTAATTTTCTCGCGCTGGCGCAGCAGTTCGATTTCTGATTGCTGTGCGGCTGGCCGGGCCTGTTCACGTACGGAGACAAGTCCAGCATCCATAATACCGTCCGCCAGCGCTTCAATCTGACGCACCTTCAGCGCCGCCAGCGGATCGCGCGGTAACATGGCTGGCGCAATATCCAGCAGCTCAATGTATTCGGCGATGATTGGCGAATCGAACCAGTACTCGCCCTCATCGGTGACCAGCGCGGGTACTTTTCCTAACGGATTGTAGCGCGCCACGCCGTTTTCGGCGTTGTAGGGAAGTTCATTAACGAATTCGAAGGTGATGCCTTTTTCCAGCAACAGAATAGAGATTTTTCGCACAAAAGGGCTGGTGTAGCTGCCAATGAGTTTCATGCCGTGTCCTTTTTGCCAACAAAAATATCAGTATGGCTCAGGCTGAGACAAAAGGCAGATGATGGTTATCATTCTTGCTGATTTACTTCTGACCTAAACGTTTTCTTAGTTTCAGCTGCTTTTTAACAATATGCTTTTCCCTGCGTTACTCGGGACGTATGGTTCTCTGCAAGGATATGAATACGTCACGGAGAAAATCATGTCACAGCAGGGACTGCGCTTTACCCTGGAAGTGGACGAACTCATGGTGACGGATACCGCTGTCGTCAGCTTCACCCTGTATCAGAATCTCTCCACCCCCTTTTTGCTCAGTGTCGATATTGCCAGCGACCAGTCTGACCTCACCGCACCTGATTTTCTTGAAAAGAGCGCCACCCTGACCCTCTGGCAGGGACCTGTTCCACAGCGCTACCTCCACGGCATCATTACCGGGATGGAAACCGGGGAAAACAACGACTGGCAGATGAATTACACCCTGACCCTCTCTCCCCCGCTCTGGCGGGCAGGGTTGCGCCAGAACTTCCGTATCTTTCAGCAGCAGGATATCCAGGCTATCTCCTCCACCCTGCTCACTGAAAATGGCGTCACTGACTGGGTGCCTTCCTTCTATGAATCCCATCCGGCGCGGGAATTCTGTGTCCAGTACGGCGAGACCGACCTCGCTTTTCTCACCCGCCTGTGGGCCGAAGAAGGTATTTTCTATTTTGACTGGTTACACCCGACCGGTCCTGAACAAAAACTGGTGCTCTGTGATGATGTGGCCGGGGTTTCCACTCTGGGGGAAATGCCCTTTAACCCCGGTACCCGCGAAGTCTCCAGGGGGAAGGCACCACGCTCAGCAAGGCATTCGACGTGATTCCGGCAGACCGGACATGGCGGACCTCCCCCCTGTCAAAACCTTCCGTTGACGGCCCGCAGAGTGCTGTGGTCACCGGTCCGGCGGGCGAAGAAATCTTCTGCGACGAATATGGCCGGGTACGGCTGAAGTTCCTCTGGGACCGCTATCAGGACGGAACGGAAAACAGCTCCTGCTGGATACGGGTATCCCAGGCATGGGCCGGAGCCGGGTTCGGCAACCTCGCTGTTCCCCGCGTGGGCCAGGAAGTGATTGTCGACTTTCTCAACGGCGATCCGGACCAGCCCATCGTGATGGGTCGTACCTACCATGAAGATAACCGTACCCCCGGAGACCTGCCCGGCACAAAAACGCAGATGACTATCCGCTCGAAAACCTGTAAAGGCGGGGGATTTAATGAACTGCGCTTTGAGGATGCGACGGGCAACGAGCAGGTGTATATCCATGCGCAGAAGAACATGGATACCGAAGTGCTGAACAGCCGCACCACCGACGTGAAAGTGGACCACACAGAAACCACCGGCAATAACCAGAGTATTACCATCGGACTCGGGCAGACAGTGAAGGTGGGTAAGGAGAATGCCGCAGGGCATGACCAGACCATCACCGTGGCGCATGACCGCAGCATCACGGTGCGCAACGACCAGACGCTGAAAGTGAAGAATGACCGGATGGTGAGCATCAGCCATGACGACGGGCTGTATGTGGCAAATGACCGGAAAGTGACGGTGGAAGGGAAACAGGCGCATAAAACCAGCGGGGACCATATCAGCCTGGTGGAAGGCAGCCACAGCCTGGAGGTGAAGGGCGACCTGGCGCGGAAGGTGGCGGGTGCGCTGGGGATAAAGGCCCGGGAAGCTGTCGTGCTGGAGAGTAGCGGCAGCATCACCCTGAAGGTGGGCGGTTCGTTTGTGGTGATCCATCCCGGTGGCGTGGACATCACGGGGCCGAAGATAAACCTGAACAGCGGGGGGAGTCCGGGTACACCGATATCGACACTGCAACCAGCTGTGTTGAGGGCGCTACCAGATGAGGACGGTGGTTCCGGGGATTCGAATGGGGAAAACGAATCAGATCAGACAACATCTGAGCCTGAATTAAACCATATGTTTGGGTCCATAAAAGGAATGGATGGCATTCAAAGTAAAGAGCTTGTATTCAGACCGTTTACTGAGGAGGAATAAAAGTGACTAGCAAACCCACCCCATTTTTTGATGAACCACAGGATAAACCGACAAAATATGATGGTCTGTTTGGATGGTCTGCTGACTGGAAATGTTACCTTGATCAGGAGGATAAGCCTGTACCATTAGATGATATCTGGTCATTGTCACCGGATAAGCGTAGCGTGGTTGTTCTCAAAGGAGATACGCTTGGAAAAATTGCAAATGAATATAACTGTTCCGTTGAGGAGCTTACTGAATATAATAATATTAAAAACCCTGGGTTGATCTACCCCGGGCAGGTGATAAATATTCCGCAACGGCATTACACGCTAACTGAAACTGACACCACGAAAAAGAAAGATGATAACCAATGTTTGTTATCATTATCTTTTGAAGATCTGATAGAGAAACCTCTCTCTGGATTGAAGGTTAAAGTGACATCGGCGCTGGGTGAGGTTTTCGAGTTCATAACCGACGGCCTGGGAAATATTGATGATTTCGCTGTACAAGCCGAATCTGAAATTAAAATCACTGTCTCCAGTGGAATGGGCAAGATAAAGGAAGTTGCCAGATTCATATCTCAGGAAGGAAAATTAAATGCCATTATTTCAAGTCCTAAAGTGAGAGTTAAAGGAAAAAGCACAGCGATAACCGGTCCGACAGGCAATGCTGACAGCAAAAGTGATGGAATTAATAAAATCAACGTTGGCCGAGACTCTGATGGAAAACCCAGAGTTCATATAAACCATACCTGCCCTAACAATTATGATCTTATGCTAGGTAAGAATGTTATTTACTGGAATGATATTATTCGCGCATCTGAGCGGAGTGGTATTATACCCCAGAGTATTGCGGCAGTTATTCATGCTGAAGCGGCTAAATATCGTGGGGGAGTCTGGAAACCAACCTCAGTGTGTAGGGATTCAGTAAACTCGACAAAACAAAACACGGTATATAAAAGTTCAGCGGCTGGCATGACACAATTTTTAAATGGGACATGGATAACGGAGACGTTAAAGGAAGGGACATATCTTTTTGAAAAAGCCTCTGAACAAGGGTTAGTAGCAGATAAGCCCTTACTCAATAAAAAAGGAGAGGTAGTAAAAAACAAAAAAGATGAGATCGTATATGAAAAGAAATTTCAGGTTTCTACCGACGACTGGAAAAATCTTAATGAATTAAAAAACGGCAGATATATCACAGGAGTAACACCGTACCCGGACCACGCAACGGCAGACGTGCAACAATGGTTAAATCTTCGATTTAAACCAGAATATGCCATTATGGCCGCAGTTGATTATGGCATCGCCAATTTAGCATCGCTGAAAGATGCTGGATATAACATTGATGAACTTAATGATGCTGAAAAATCCAAACTTATATATTTAACACACCACCTTGGTCTGAGTGATGCAAAACGTTTTATTGGAAATAAAATCACTGAAGGTAATGCTAAAAAATTACTAACTGCACAGGTGGGAGAAGAATCAGCCAAGGCAAGGTCCAAAACGGTGGGGTATGTTAAAGCGCACAGACAATGGTTGATAGATTATATAAATAGAAACAT
The DNA here is from genome assembly GCF_057838705.1 of Citrobacter sp. KH_055_1. Lineage (NCBI taxonomy): Bacteria > Pseudomonadati > Pseudomonadota > Gammaproteobacteria > Enterobacterales > Enterobacteriaceae > Citrobacter > Citrobacter sp. KH_055_1. The sequence goes on along the minus strand of NZ_CM174473.1, from coordinate 132,299 downwards.
TAATTTAAGTAATTATTTTTGCAATGAACAAATCACCTCAAATAGCTATGACGATATTAATCTAATAGAAACAATTGAAAAACTAACGAGGCAATATAATGATTAAGCGCCCCACACTCATCCTATCCTTATTAACCCTTCCCGCCATAAGCATTGCTGATTGCAATCCGGATTCGTCATTTTGTTATTATACTAAGTTTGGGATTCTCGACCAGATAACGAAATCCACTTCAGGTGACGGTTATTCTTATCTTACCCTAAACGGTGTGAATATATATAAGGCAAAAACCAATTATATATCATTCATGGATGATGACATGATTAATAATCATATGGGTTTCTTTAAGAATAACAAATACTTTACCACCAAGACAGTTATTACATATACTTTAAACGAGCGTTGCCTTGATAAGTTAGAATACAAGGGCTTTTGCAGTATCAGTGTGGTTCTCGATTTTTCAGGCGACAAACCCGTTATTTCCAACAACTTTATCCCAGACTCAGGAAATTCAGTTATCGACTGGGTCTCATGGGGAAAAGCAAATGCGATCATTGTATTTGAGGATGAATCAAAGTTTAAATATATGAATGGGCTTGTTGAGCGCATTGTTAAATAAAGATTTAATTAGGGTAAAATAAACCTCATGAGACCGCTCCAATGGTTAAAATATATATTTACAAATGTTATGACAATTTTATTTAACAATGAAGGATTAAAACCAGACTGTGTAATAAAGCCTCGAGGACTGATGAAGAAGGTTTAAAAATATCTGTTTTATATTTAAACAGACTTTGATAGATAACGTACTAAACGTTAAGCATTTTCTCAATGCCTTACTAAAAGAATTGACCTAACGAATGATAATTAATAAATACAGCCAAGATTTATCAGTGGCATGAGGCTTGAGAATAGATGGAAAAACGGCAAATATACCCAAAATAAAATATATGAAATATATCAGGGTAAAGTGAATTTTCATTTACAACACATGAACAATTCACTTTACTCTGGTTAAAATTCTATCCGTATAATCCCGTATCAACTCAATGATCTAAATAAAGGTAATGCATCCAGCTGGTCATACGCAGCAGTACTTTACGCATCACCGACACGTGGGCGAAATGGTCGGAGTAAACCGCCACTTGGGCATAAATGCCGTCCGGTAAGGCGTCTACTTCGGCATTCGGCTCCAGTTCAATCGTTGCCAGTACGCCATCGGTACCCGGCACCACCGTTAAGGACTGCAATGCACCCTGAGCCTGATAAGAACCTCCCGGCACAACCGGCAGAATGCTGGTCAATTTACCGGAGAAAACCTGGCCTGGTAGCGCATTAAACACCACTTCCGCTTCATCGCCCGGTTCAAGACGCAGCAATGAGTTCTGGCGGAACTGGGCCACAATCTGGCGTTTCTGTTCCGGAATAAAGACCATCACCGGTCGCAGAGGCAGCGCAGCGGCATAGGTCCCCGGACGGATCAGCACCTGCGTGATATAGCCATTACTTGGCGCACGCACGACGGTCTGATCCAGATTGTATTTGGCTTCAGCAAGCTGAGCACGCAGAGAGGCAACCTGCGACTGCTCACCGTTAACCATGCTGTCTAACTGACTTTGGATCTGGGTTTGTTCCGCAACGGAGCCTTTCACCAGCGCATCTTGTGCCAGGAAGTTTTGGCGGGCGTTGTCGATATCGCTTTCAGAAAACGGGTTAACCTTCGCCTGGCTGCCTTTCAGGTAGCGTTGATAATTTTTATACAGACGATCGCGCTCGGCAGACACTCGCGTGGTGTTGGCGACCGCTTCCGAAAGTTGCGCTTTTAAATTATCGATATTGTGCGTTGCGGTAACCAGGTCGGCCTGCAGCCTGTCGACGCGCGCCTGGTAGCGGCCTGGATCGAGTTTGAACAACACCTCGCCTTTTTTAATCAGCTGATTATTTTTATCGGTAACCTCACTCACAATCCCCGTAACCTGCGGCGTAATTGGAATGGAGATCACCGCTTTTTGCGCGGTGTAGGTATACGGGTGGTTATAGTTCATTAATAAAATGAGGCCCGCAACAATAAACACGCCACCTAAAGCTGCGGTAGCAAGCGTCCATTGGTTTACCGGGATACGGAATATCTTAAAGATGGCCCAGGCAAATGCCACGTAGGTCAAAACAATCAACAGATCCATGATCAGCGCTCCTGCGTGTTCTTATCAGCGGCGGGTTGCACCGCAGCCAGTTTTTGTTCCAGATCGGCTACGCGCTTCGCAAGAGCGTCAATATCAGGGTTGCCCGTCATTGGCTGAATATGGTTTTGCATTCCCCAGCCGCGTTCGGGTTGGTAGAGCGTGGCCCAAATCCACAGGAACGGCCAAATGGCATGGAGCGTAAACAAGCTAATCCAGCCCGCCGTATGAATCGCATCGGCATGGGGATGGTTACGCTTTTTAGCCATGTTGTAGGGAATATCATGGATGGCGATGATTCCGTAGAACAGAACCAGGAAGACGAAAATGAGCACGCCCAACGCGAAATAATTTAGAAACATACCTGCCTCGAATTCACACTAATTAGAGTTTTTTTGTGCTGGCAGCCGTATGTACCCTGGCTGATGTCTTGAACATAACTGGAGTTGGCAATTTTTGCCATACCACAAAAAAAATATATTTTCTGAGTAAAAGTTGCTTTATTTTCCGCAAAAAATGGGCGGGGGAGAATTTGCTTCAGATCACACTGGGAAAAAAACAGATGAAAATTTCTTGTGATTCAGATCACAAAGACCCAACAAACACGCCAACATAAAACGTGAACCAATTCACATTTTTCTGCCTTTTTGGGTGAATTCTAACCGTGAGGTGTTTTTTTGTACTGGTGTTTTGTGATGAATATCACATTAACTACCGCCATACACCCTATATTTACGTGACGAATATCACATAAAAAGGCGTCGACTGGACAGTTGAACGATTCAGTGCCAGATTTCGCAGTATCTACAGGGTCCGGCTACCTCCTGCCGCTACATTAACAAACCTCGGGCTTTCAGCCTGCGCGATAGCAAACATAAGAAGGGGTGTTTTTATGTCATCCGATATTAAGATCAAAGTGCAAAGCTTTGGTCGATTCCTCAGCAACATGGTGATGCCGAATATCGGCGCGTTTATCGCGTGGGGTATTATCACCGCATTATTCATTCCGACAGGGTGGTTGCCGAGCGAAACGCTGGCGAAGCTCGTTGGCCCTATGATCACCTATCTTCTGCCGCTGCTGATTGGTTACACCGGCGGTAAATTGGTGGGTGGCGATCGCGGCGGTGTGGTCGGTGCCATCACCACAATGGGTGTGATCGTCGGTGCCGATATGCCGATGTTCCTCGGCGCAATGATTGCCGGTCCGTTGGGCGGCTGGGCGATTAAACACTTCGATAACTGGGTTGACGGTAAGATTAAATCCGGCTTTGAGATGCTGGTGAACAACTTCTCCGCCGGCATCATCGGGATGATCCTCGCTATCCTGGCGTTCCTCGGCATTGGCCCACTGGTTGAGGCCCTGTCCAAAATTCTGGCAGCAGGCGTTAACTTCATGGTTGTCCATGACATGCTGCCGCTGGCGTCTATCTTTGTTGAACCGGCGAAAATCCTGTTCCTCAACAACGCCATCAACCACGGTATTTTCTCACCGCTGGGCATTCAGCAGTCCCATGAGATGGGCAAATCCATCTTCTTCCTGATTGAAGCAAACCCGGGTCCGGGTATGGGCGTCCTGCTGGCGTACATGTTCTTCGGTCGCGGTAGCGCTAAACAGTCTGCGGGCGGCGCGGCTATCATCCACTTCCTGGGCGGTATCCACGAAATTTACTTCCCGTACGTGCTGATGAACCCACGTCTGATCCTGGCCGTTATCCTCGGCGGTATGACCGGCGTATTTACGCTGACTATCCTCGGCGGCGGTCTGGTTTCTCCGGCCTCTCCGGGCTCTATCCTGGCCGTACTGGCCATGACGCCAAAAGGTGCGTACTTCGCTAACATCGCGGCAATCTGTGCGGCCATGGCGGTCTCCTTTGTGGTCTCAGCCATTCTGCTGAAAACCAGCAAAGTGAAAGAAGAAGATGACATTGATGCAGCGACCCGTCGCATGCACGACATGAAAGCAGAATCCAAAGGTTCATCTCCGCTGTCTGCGGGCGATGTCACCAACGACCTGAGCCATGTGCGTAAAATCATCGTTGCCTGTGATGCCGGTATGGGCTCCAGCGCAATGGGTGCAGGCGTACTGCGCAAGAAAGTGCAGGATGCCGGTCTGTCTCAGATCTCCGTCACCAACAGCGCGATTAACAATCTGCCGCCGGATGTGGATCTGGTCATTACCCACCGTGACCTGACCGAACGCGCTATGCGCCAGGTTCCGCAGGCGCAGCACATTTCGCTGACCAACTTCCTCGACAGCGGTCTGTACACCAGCCTGACCGAGCGTCTGGTTGCCGCACAGCGCCACAACGTTAACGAAGAGAAGGTACGTGACCACCTGAAAGACAGTTTTGATGAAGGTGATAACAACCTGTTCAAACTGGGTGCGGAGAATATCTTCCTTGGCCGTAAAGCCACCAACAAAGAAGAAGCCATTCTGTTTGCCGGTGAGCAACTGGTGAAAGGCGGCTATGTTGAGCCGGAATACGTCCAGGCAATGCTGGATCGCGAAAAACTGACCTCTACCTACCTGGGTGAGTCCATTGCGGTACCGCACGGCACCATCGAAGCTAAAGATCGCGTGCTGAAAACCGGCATCGTGTTCTGTCAGTACCCGGAAGGTGTGCGCTTCGGTGAAGAAGAAGACGACATTGCCCGCCTGGTGATTGGTATCGCCGCGCGTAACAATGAGCACATCCAGGTGATTACCAGCCTGACCAACGCGCTGGATGATGAATCCGTGATCGAACGTCTGGCGCAGACCACCAGCGTGGATGAAGTGCTGGAACTGCTGGCAGGTCGTAAGTAAGCGTTATTGCCCGGTAAGACTCATGCTTACCGGGCCTACAAAATCCTCTCCCTTGTGGAGAGGGTTAGGTTGAGGGAAAAGCCTCACCCCAGCCCTCTTGGGTAAAAACATTAATGAAGGTTAATACTATGAAAGCATTACATTTTGGCGCAGGTAATATCGGTCGTGGCTTTATCGGCAAACTGCTGGCAGACGCGGGGATACAACTGACGTTTGCGGATGTAAATCAGGTGGTTCTCGACGCCCTGAATGCCCGTCATAGCTATCAGGTTCATGTTGTCGGTGAAAATGAGCAAGTTGATACCGTTTCCGGCGTTAACGCCGTCAGCAGCATCGGCGACGATGTCGTTGAACTGATTGCCCAGGTTGATCTCGTGACCACCGCGGTTGGTCCGGTCGTGCTGGAGCGCATTGCGCCTGCCATCGCCAAAGGGCTGGTCAAGCGTAAAGCGCAGGGTATTAGCACCCCTCTGAATATTATTGCCTGTGAAAACATGGTGCGCGGCACCACCCAGCTGAAAGGCCACGTGCTGAACGCGCTGGACGATGCGGATAAAGCCTGGGTTGAAGAACACGTTGGTTTTGTCGATTCTGCCGTAGACCGTATTGTTCCGCCTTCCGCCTCTGCCGCCAATGACCCGCTGGAAGTGACCGTAGAAACCTTCAGCGAGTGGATTGTCGACAAAACCCAGTTTAAAGGCGAGCTGCCAAACATCCCGGGAATGGAATTAACTGATAACCTGATGGCATTTGTCGAACGTAAGCTCTTCACGCTGAACACGGGGCATGCTATAACCGCGTACCTCGGAAAATTGACCGGTCATCAGACCATCCGTGACGCGATTCTCGACGAGAAAATCCGCGCAGTGGTAAAAGGTGCGATGGAAGAGAGCGGCGCGGTACTGATCAAACGCTATGGCTTTGATGCGGCAAAACATGCAGCATACATTCAGAAAATCCTCAGTCGTTTCGAAAACCCGTACCTGAAAGATGACGTTGAGCGCGTGGGCCGCCAGCCGCTGCGTAAACTGAGCGCAGGCGACCGTTTAATCAAGCCGCTGCTCGGCACGCTGGAGTACGGCCTGCCGCACGTTAATCTGGTGCAGGGTATTGCTGCGGCGATGCATTACCGCAGTGAAGAAGACCCGCAGGCGCAGGAACTGGCAGCGCTGATTGACGAAAAAGGCCCACAGGCCGCGCTGGCACAGGTTTCCGGGCTGGATGCCAACAGCGACGTGGTGGCGGAGGCGGTTAACGCATATAACGCAACCAAATGATCCACAGTGCGGCGCAGGTCAGCCTGCGCCCGAATATCAGATTGTCAGATATGCAGGCAATAATGGAACAAACGCAGGCCTTTGAAAATCGTGTGCTTGAGCGTCTGAATGCTGGCAAAACCGTACGCAGCTTCCTCATCACCGCCGTAGATTTACTCACCGAGGCGGTGAATATCCTGGTGCTTCAGGTATTTCGCAAAGACGACTACGCGGTTAAATATGCAGTGGAACCGTTGCTCGACGGCGACGGGCCGCTGGGCGATCTGTCGGTCCGTCTGAAGCTGATCTACGGCCTGGGTGTGCTCAGCCGCCCTGAGTATGAAGATGCGGAACTGCTGATGGCGCTGCGTGAGGAATTGAATCACGACGGTAATGAATATGCGTTCACCGACGACGAAATTCTCGGACCGTTTGGTGAACTGCACTGCGTGACGGCGCTCCCGCCCCCGCCCCAGTTTGATACCTCAGACTCGGGTTTGTACGCCATGCAAATCCAGCGCTACCAGCAAATGGTACGCTCAACCATGGTGCTCTCTCTGACCGAGCTGATTTCTAAAATCAGCTTAAAGAAAGCCTTTCAGAAATAACGTCATACCGATTTACTTCTCATCCTGCTGCGGTCGATACAGCTGGCGATAGTACTCCAGACGCTGCAGATACAGCGGCACGTTTTCCTGCGGGACCTCAGAAGGCACCGTGTTACGCGGCGGCGTTTTATTCAAGTACTCACGAAAAGCCTGGCTTGACGCCATAAAATCGATGGTTTTATCAATAAGAATCGAAACGTTCTCGCCTATTTTCGCCATGATGATTCATCCTCCATGTATTATCCGCGACCCGCCTGCGCGGTCGATGGTTTAAGTTTAGGATCGGATGGTTAATTATATTGAGGAAAACGTGCTTCACTATGCCGCCACCGACAAAAAGCACCATCAACGATCTTATTTCTTAAAATCCCTTTTTAATCAAACAGCTAACATTTTCATTAGCGAAATAATACTTGCAGCATTTGATTATTTATCTTCGATTAGTTGAGAATAATCCCCCTCTGCGCGCATACTATAGGATATTCATCCTATTTTTAGCAGAAGCTATCCTATGAAAGAAGTCGAAAAAAACGAAATTAAACGTCTGAGCGATCGCCTGGACGCCATCCGCCACCAGCAGGCAGACCTGTCACTGGTTGAAGCCGCCGACAAATATGCCGAGCTGGAAAAAGAAAAAGAAACGCTGGAAGCCGAGATCGTGCGCCTGCGTGAAGTTCACGGTCAGAAGTTGAGCAAAGAAGCACAAAAGCTCAGCAAGCTCCCGTTCCGTCGCGCCATCACCAAAAAAGAGCAGGCCGACATGGGCAAGCTGAAGAAAAGCGTGCGCGGCCTGGTGATCGTACACCCGATGACCGAACTGGGTCGTGAAATGGGCCTGAAAGAGATGACTGGCTTTTCAAAGACTGAGTTTTGATCACCCTCCGGGCAACGTCCGTTTGCCCGGTCTCCTATTTCCCCGCCAATTGGCCCTACCAATTTTAGCCAGATCCGAATACCCCCTCACATTTCGTTAAAAATAACTTACAATGCCGTTGCCAATAAATAACATTTGATTAACCATTCGTTGTCATTACCCCTACACAACAATATTGGCAGGGCCACTTTTACACATAGTGTGACGACGAGATGAGCACAGACTCATTGCATTATGTCGGCGGCCCCCAGGAGACCTGCAATGAATCTCTGGCAACAAAACTACGACCCGGCCGGTAACATCTGGCTTTCAAGCCTGATTGCCTCACTCCCTATTCTGTTCTTTTTCTTCGCGCTGATTAAGCTCAAGCTGAAAGGTTATGTCGCTGCGACGTGGACGGTAGGGATTGCCCTGTTGGTCGCCTTGCTGTTCTACAAAATGCCGGTCGATCACGCGCTGGCATCCGTGGTGTACGGCTTCTTCTATGGTCTGTGGCCGATTGCCTGGATAATCATCGCCGCCGTATTCGTCTATAAGATTTCGGTCAAGACCGGGCAGTTCGACATTATCCGTTCCTCAATTCTGTCGATTACCCCGGACCAGCGTCTGCAGATGCTGATTGTCGGCTTCTGCTTTGGCGCATTCCTCGAGGGGGCTGCAGGATTTGGCGCCCCGGTGGCGATTACCGCCGCACTGCTGGTTGGCCTGGGCTTCAACCCGCTGTACGCCGCAGGTCTGTGCCTGATTGTAAACACCGCACCGGTGGCGTTTGGCGCAATGGGTATTCCGATCCTGGTTGCTGGTCAGGTTACCGGGCTGGACAGTTTTGAAATCGGCCAGATGGTAGGCCGCCAGCTGCCGTTCCTGACGATTATCGTGCTGTTCTGGATCATGGCGATTATGGACGGCTGGCGCGGCGTGAAAGAGACCTGGCCGGCGGTAATGGTCGCAGGCGGCTCCTTTGCCATCGCGCAGTACCTCAGCTCTAACTTTATCGGGCCAGAACTGCCGGACATCATCTCTTCTCTGGTGTCACTGGTGTGTCTGACGCTGTTCCTGAAACGCTGGCAGCCGGTACGCATCTTCCGCTTTGGTGACATGGGTGCTTCACAGGTCGATCAAACGCTGGCCCGCACTCACTACACCGCCGGCCAGGTGGTTCGCGCCTGGTCACCGTTCCTGTTTCTGACAGCAACGGTCACGCTGTGGAGCATCCCACCGTTTAAAGCGCTGTTTGCCCCTGGCGGCGCGATGTATCACTGGGTGGTGAATGTTCCGGTACCGTTCCTCGACAAACTGGTGGCCCGCATGCCGCCGGTGGTACACGAAGCCACGGCCTACGCGGCGGTATACAAGTTTGACTGGTTCTCAGCGACCGGCACCGCCATTCTGTTTGCCGCCCTGCTGTCTATTGTCTGGCTGAAAATGAAGCCCTCTGCCGCCCTGCAAACCTTCGGCAGCACGCTGAAAGAGCTGGCGTTGCCCATCTATTCCATCGGGATGGTACTGGCATTCGCATTTATCTCTAACTACTCAGGCCTGTCTTCGACGCTGGCATTAGCGCTGGCACACACCGGCAGCGCCTTTACCTTCTTCTCGCCGTTCCTCGGCTGGCTGGGCGTATTCCTGACCGGGTCAGATACCTCTTCTAACGCACTGTTCGCAGCCCTACAGGCAACGGCAGCGCAGCAAATCGGTGTCTCCGATGTACTGCTGGTGGCGGCAAATACCACCGGTGGCGTAACCGGCAAGATGATCTCCCCGCAATCTATCGCCATCGCCTGTGCGGCCGTGGGGCTGGTGGGTAAAGAGTCTGACCTGTTCCGCTTTACCGTGAAACACAGCCTGATATTCACCTGTATGGTGGGTGTGATTACCACGCTTCAGGCCTATGTCTTAACCTGGATGATCCCATGATAGTGATGCCCAGACGCCTGTCCGACGAGGTCGCTACTCGCGTACGGGCGCTGATTGAAGAACAACAGCTGGAGGCGGGCATGAAGTTGCCCGCCGAGCGCCAGCTGGCCGTACAGCTCGGCGTGTCGCGTAATTCACTGCGCGAGGCGCTGGCAAAGCTGGTCAGTGAAGGCGTGCTGCTCAGCCGTCGCGGCGGCGGGACGTTTGTCCGCTGGCAGCATGAAGCCTGGTCCGAACAAAACATCGTTCAGCCGCTGAAAAGCCTGATGGCGGATGACCCGGATTACAGCTTCGATATTCTCGAAGCCCGCCACGCCATTGAGGCCAGCACCGCGTGGCATGCCGCGATGCGCGCCACGACCGCCGACAAAGAGAAAATCAGGCTCTGTTTTGAGGCCACGCAGAGTGAGGACCCGGACCTCGCCTCACAAGCAGACGTTCGCTTTCACCTCGCCATTGCGGAAGCGTCGCACAACGTGGTGCTGCTCCAGACCATGCGCGGTTTCTTCGACGTATTGCAGTCCTCGGTAAAACAGAGCCGCCAGCGTATGTACCTGGTGCCACCTGTGTTTTCACAGCTCACAGCACAGCACCTTGCCGTGCTGGACGCGATTGTCGCCGGGGACGCTGATGGCGCGCGTAAGGCGATGATGGCGCACCTCAGCTTTGTCCACACCACCATTAAACGCTTTGATGAAGACCAGGCCCGCCAGGCGCGTATTACCCGTCTGCCCGGTGACCATAATGAAATTAGCAGGGAGAACAACTCATGATTATTTCAGCAGCCAGCGATTATCGCGCCGCAGCCCAGCGCATTCTGCCCCCCTTCCTGTTCCACTACATCGACGGTGGTGCCTATGCAGAGCATACCCTGCGCCGTAACGTCGAAGATTTATCGGAGGTGGCACTACGCCAGCGCGTGCTGAAGAACATGGCCGACCTGAGTCTGGAAACCACCCTGTTCAACGAAAAACTGTCGATGCCGGTGGCATTAGCGCCGGTTGGCTTGTGCGGCATGTATGCCCGCCGGGGCGAAGTTCAGGCCGCCGCTGCCGCTGACGCCAAAGGTATTCCGTTTACGCTTTCGACGGTTTCCGTCTGCCCGATTGAAGAAGTTGCCCCGACGATCAAGCGTCCGATGTGGTTCCAGCTGTACGTCCTGCGCGATCGCGGTTTTATGCGTAACGCGCTGGAGCGTGCTAAAGCAGCGGGTTGCTCCACGCTGGTCTTTACCGTCGATATGCCCACGCCCGGCGCGCGCTACCGTGACGCACATTCCGGGATGAGCGGTCCGAATGCCGCGCTGCGCCGTTACTGGCAGGCGGTAACCCATCCGCAGTGGGCGTGGGACGTTGGCCTGAACGGTCGTCCGCATGATTTAGGCAATATCTCGACCTACCTGGGTAAACCCACCGGCCTGGAGGATTACATCGGCTGGTTGGCAAACAACTTCGATCCGTCCATCTCCTGGAAAGACCTCGAGTGGATCCGTGAATTCTGGGACGGTCCGATGGTAATCAAAGGGATCCTCGACCCGGAAGATGCCCGCGACGCCGTACGCTTTGGCGCCGACGGCATCGTGGTCTCGAACCACGGCGGCCGCCAGCTGGACGGCGTGCTGTCTTCTGCGCGTGCGCTACCCGCCATTGCCGACGCGGTGAAAGGCGATATTGCGATTCTGGCAGACAGCGGCATCCGTAACGGTCTGGACGTGGTGCGCATGATTGCACTGGGTGCAGATACCGTACTGCTGGGCCGTGCTTACCTGTATGCACTGGCGACCCACGGTCAGGCAGGTGTCGCTAACCTGTTGAACCTTATTGAGAAAGAAATGAAAGTGGCGATGACGCTGACCGGTGCAAAATCCATTCGTGAAATCAGCCGTGACTCACTGGTACAAGAGCTGGGAAAGCAACTGCCCGCCGCTCTGGCACCTCTCGTCCAGGGTAGCGCCGCGTAACCGCACCCCGTAAAACCCTACACTCTGAATGGTCGGCCTGTTCTCAGCCCGGCCATTTTTTATGCAAAAATAACGACCAGTTAACATTTACACTCAATATATTTGACAACTTTTTATTCACCTGCCAAATGTATATACAAGCTAATACAACAACAACCCACACAATAATAATCCACACGACAACAACCATCATAACGGGCGAGGGTGACATGGTTTATTCCGGTAAAGTGAATATCCAGCAGGCGATAGATGACAGTCCTTTTTCACGCTTTCATTGGGTCATCATCGTCCTTGGCTTTCTGGTGCTGGCCATTGATGGCTTCGACACGGCGGCGATGGGCTACATTGCCCCTACCCTCTCAGCCGACTGGGGGATCAAGAAACAAGATCTCGGGCCGGTATTAAGCGCCGCGCTGCTGGGGCTCTCATTTGGCGCCCTGCTGGCCGGGCCAATTTCCGATCGCATGGGACGTAAACGCGTACTGGTTTTTTCCTGCCTGTTCTTTGGTCTCGCCAGTCTGGGCACCGCCTATGCCCAGACGCTGAATATGTTAACGTTTTGGCGGTTTCTCACCGGACTCGGGCTGGGTGCAGCAATGCCGAACGCCATCACGTTGGTGTCAGAATTTGCGCCAAAACGCTGCCGCTCGATGGCGATTAACACCATGTACTGCGGTTTCCCGCTCGGTGCAGCAGGTGGCGGGGTTATCTCCTCCTGGCTGATTCCTAACTACGGCTGGCACAGCGTCCTGCTCGCCGGGGCAATTGCCCCGCTGGCGCTGACCATCCTCCTGGTGTTATTTCTGCCGGAGTCGGTCAAGTATCTGGTCCATCGCGGGAAAGAGATCGCACAAGTCAAACGAATTGCCCGTCGCTTTATGCCAGGTGATATAGACCAGGTCACCCATTTTTATCTGGATGAAGAACGGACTGACGTCAAAAAAGGCAGCGTGGCGCAGTTGTTCAGCATGCCGTGGCTGCCGGGCACGTTGATGCTGTGGATGACCTACTTTATGGGGCTGGTTATCTATTATGTGCTGCTGAGCTGGATGCCGACGCTGATGCTGGGAATGGGTTACCCGCTGGCAGAATCTGCCTGGCTGACATCACTGTTCACCTTCGGCGGTACCGCGGGGATCCTGCTGGCCGGCTGGCTGATGGATCGCTGGGAAGCGCACAAAGTCGTCTCCATCGGTTTTATCCTGACAATGCTGTTTGCACTGGCGCTCGGGTTTGAACATAACCACATCATTCTGTTTGGCGCCCTGATCTTCCTGATGGGGATCACCATGAACGGTGCACAGTCCGGACTACAGACGCTGGCGGCAACGTTTTACCCGACCCACTGTCGCGCAACAGGTATTGCCTGGATGCAGGGCGTGGGCCGCTTTGGTGGCGTCGCCGGGACCATGACCAGCGCCCAATTACTTTCTCTGCAATGGCAGGCTGACAGCATATTGATGTTCCTCAGCGTTCCCGCGCTGCTGGCTGCTGCCGCAACGCTTTATAAGCTGCAACGCTATAAACCGCAGCCTCTGACCGTCGCATAGTACCCGTCCTTTCTGCTATCCTGCCCCCCGTTATTAAGGGGGCAGTATGCTTAACATCGTTTTATTCGAACCAGAAATCCCGCCAAATACCGGCAATATCATCCGCCTTTGCGCCAATACCGGCTTTCGTCTGCATATTATTGAGCCCATGGGCTTTACCTGGGACGACAAGCGCCTGCGTCGCGCGGGGCTGGATTATCACGAATTTACCGCCGTACTGCGCCACCCTGATTACGCCGCCTTTGTGGCTGCAGAAAATCCGCAACGTCTTTTTGCGCTGACCACCAAAGGGACGCCGGCCCATAGCGCGGTAAGCTATCAGGATGGTGATTATCTGATGTTTGGCCCGGAAACGCGCGGCCTGCCCGCCAGCATTCTCGACGCGCTGCCTGCAGAACAAAAAATTCGTATTCCGATGATGCCGGACAGCCGCAGCATGAACCTGTCTAACGCGGTGTCGGTGGTGGTGTATGAGGCCTGGCGCCAGCTGGGGTATCCGGGCGCCGTATTACGCAGTTGATTTTGTCGGATGCGGCTAGCGCCTTATCCGACCTACATTAATTTGATGTTATTCGTTTCGAGCGTTATCGGCGCAGACAGATTGCACACGGACTGCGCACAGTCACCGGAGCGTACACGCAGTACGTGAGGATGACGAGCACAGCCCAGGTTCAATATGGCAAGTAAGATAGCTCGAAATCAGATGCCATCGCCGCATTCGAACGTATGATGTATCCCGTTGAAATGCTGATCCATATCCATGGACGGCTTATCGCTGTCAGGTTTACCGACAATCCGTGCCGGAACGCCTGCGGCGGTGGTATGTGGCGGTACGGGCTGTAAGACGACAGAACCCGCGCCAATTTTCGCCCCGCGCCCAACCTCGATGTTGCCGAGAATTTTTGCGCCCGCGCCAATCATCACGCCTTCACGAATTTTTGGGTGACGATCGCCGCCCGCTTTACCGGTCCCGCCTAAGGTGACGGATTGCAGGATCGAGACGTCGTTTTCGATCACCGCGGTTTCACCCACCACAATTCCGGTGGCATGATCGAGCATGATCCCACGACCAATTTTTGCCGCCGGATGAATGTCGACCTGGAAAGTCACAGACACCTGATTTTGCAAGAAGATCGCCAGTGCCTGACGTCCCTGATGCCACAGCCAGTGGCCGATGCGGTAAGCCTGCAGCGCATGGAAGCCCTTCAGGTACAAAAGCGGGGTGGAATATTTGTCGACAGCCGGGTCACGCGTGCGCACTGCCTGGATATCGCAGGCCGCCGAGGCAATCATTTCCGGATCGGCGGCGTAGGCTTCTTCCACCACTTCACGAATAGCAATCGCCGGCATGATTGGCGACGCAAGCTTATTCGCCAGCATATAGCTTAGCGCGCTGCCGAGATTCTCATGCTTGAGCAGCGTTGCGTGGTAAAAACTGGCCAGCATTGGCTCACAATCCGCCAGTGCCCGGGCTTCTGCTTTAATATTTTTCCAGACGATATCCAGTTCTTCACACGGCATTGCGTACTCCACAGAAGGTAGCAAAACGACCAACCCGTTCTACGCGGGTCGGGTCGTTATAGTAAAACGGTTCCTTACGGCTAGTGGCTGCTCCGCTCGTCCTTGCGTGCACGACCTAATAACGTCAATGCTGCCTCGCGCGCATTTTTTCCGCAATACAATACTTGATAAATTTCCTCGGTTATTGGCATTTCGACACCAAAACGGTGCGCCAATTCACGAACTTCTTTCGTATTGCGATAGCCTTCAACCACTTGGCCAATCTTGTCCTGCGCGCCCTGAACATCCATGCCCTGACCGAGCATCATGCCAAAACGGCGGTTACGCGACTGGTTGTCGGTACACGTCAGCACCAGATCGCCCAGACCCGCCATGCCCATGAAGGTCGCCGGATCGGCACCCAGCGCCGCGCCAAGGCGTGACATTTCGGTCAACCCGCGGGTGATCAATGCCGTACGCGCATTAGCACCGAAACCGATGCCGTCAGACATCCCTGCGCCAATGGCAATCACGTTTTTCACCGCGCCGCCAAGCTGTACACCAATGAAGTCCGGGTTACTGTAAACGCGGAAACTTTTGCCGCAGTGCAGCAGTTGCTGGAGATCGTCAGCAAACGTCTCATCCGTTGACGCCAGCGAAATCGCCGTAGGCATGCCTGCAGCCAGTTCTTTGGCAAACGTAGGACCGGAAATCACCGCCAGCGGAATGGCATCCCCCAACGCTTCACGCGCGACATCCTGTAACAGGCGTCCCGTTTCCGCTTCCAGGCCTTTTGTCGCCCAAACCAGGCGCGCATCAGAGCGCATCAACGGTTTGATCTGACGCAGCACTTCGCCAAAGACGTGGCTCGGCACCACCACCAGAATATTACGGCTGGCGGCCAGCGCAGTGGCTAAATCACTTTCCAGGCGCAGCGTATCGGGAAAAGGCACATCAGGAAGGAACGCAACGTTGCAGCGATCGTGCTCGAGCGTTGCGATATGTTTGGGATCATGGCCCCACAGGATAACCGGGTGGCCGTTTCTTGCCAGGGTAATGGCAAGAGCGGTGCCGTACGAGCCGGCACCAATCACAGTCATTGAAGCATTACTTTGATTCATCAGGCATCCTGATGTTCTTCAGTACCTTCGCCAGTCTGCTGCTGTAAATAGTTCATGAACAGCGCATCAAAGTTGACCGGTGCAAGGTTCAGCTGCGGGAACGTACCGCGTGATACCAGGCTGGTGATGCATTCACGGGCATACGGGAACAGGATGTTCGGGCAGTATGCACCCAGGCAATGCGCCATCTGAGTCCCTTCAATTCCGCTGATGGAGAAAATCCCGCCCTGCTGAACTTCGCACAGGAACGCCGTTTCTTCACCCAGAGAAGCCGTTACGGTGACACGCAGCACAACTTCATACACGTCATCTGCCAGTTGGGTAGATGCAGTATCAAGATCAAGTTTAACCTCTGGCTGCCAATCTTTCTGGAAAACATGCGGTGCATTTGGCGCTTCGAAAGACACATCCTTGGTATAAATACGTTGGATCTGGAAAGCCATTTCAGTGTTATTTTGTTCTGACATGTTTAGAAAACCCTTTAGTGTTGTCCTTTAAATACTATCCGTACGCCTTAACGCAGCAGGGGATCCAGTCCACCACGCGCATCCAACGCATACAAGTCGTCACAACCACCAATGTGCTGTGCATCAATAAAAATCTGCGGAACCGTCGTACGACCACTGCGTTTGATCATCTCTTCGCGCTTCACGGCGTCGCCGTCAATCGGAAGTTCCTGGAAACTCACGCCCTTGCTGTTCAATAGCGCTTTCGCGCGATGGCAAAATGGGCAGGTTGCTTTGGTGTAGATCTCGATGTTGGCCATGACTTATCTCCGATATTAACTTACGGTGTTACTTGCCACGTACCAGCGGGAGGTTTTCACCACTCCAGCCTGCTACGCCGTCTTTCAGCACGGACACCTGCTCAAAACCCGCTTTAATCAGCGCAGTTGCAGATTCCTGGCACTGCATGCCAGAACCGTCAACCACAATAACCGGTTTGGCTTTGTGTTTTTCAAGCTCGCCGAAGTTGTTGGCTTTAATTTCGCTCGGCAGCAGGTTAGTTGAACCGGCGATATGGCCTTTGCGGAAGTCATCACGCTGACGTAAATCCACAATAACCGCATCTTCTTTATTGAGAAGACGAGTGGCTTCGCCGCGGGTAATCACCTTCACTTTCGAGGTCAGGCTTTTGATGGTCGTAAATAATACAGCCGCCAGTAACGCAATCCAGGCGATACTCAAGACAGGGTGGCGACTAACAAATTGCATAATTTCTTGCATGGGGGGTAACAACTCCCGACTCAGTGATTAAAAAAACCAGGGAAAGAGTATACCTGCGCGTTGGCGCAAATACAGCCAGAGCGTGCATTGGATTGCATTTTTGCGGGGCGCTACGGAAAAAAAAACGTAAATCCGAGTCCTCCCTGACGTGCTATACCCCATTATTTGATCTTCGGGGGCTACTTTATCGATTCAGCTGTAGTAAAATTACGCAATTATTTTTATCTATTAAGTGTGAGGTTGTCGCAATGTCGGTTTCTAAAAAACCTATGGTACTGGTGATTCTGGATG
This sequence comes from Citrobacter sp. KH_055_1, assembly GCF_057838705.1. NCBI lineage: Bacteria > Pseudomonadati > Pseudomonadota > Gammaproteobacteria > Enterobacterales > Enterobacteriaceae > Citrobacter > Citrobacter sp. KH_055_1. The sequence continues at coordinate 115,012 of NZ_CM174473.1, read as the reverse complement.
GCTACGGCTATCGCGAAGACAGCCAGGATAACGCCATTTTTAATGCTAAAACCCCGGTTATGGATGCTCTGTGGGCCAAACGTCCACATACCCTGATTGACGCATCTGGTCTGGAAGTCGGCCTGCCTGACCGCCAGATGGGTAACTCCGAAGTGGGTCACGTCAACCTGGGCGCGGGCCGTATCGTGTATCAGGATCTGACCCGTCTGGATGTTGAAATTCAAGAACGGACTTTCTTCACTAACCCGGTACTGACCGATGCGGTCGACCAGGCGAAAAATAGCGGCAAAGCAGTACACATCATGGGTCTGCTGTCTGCGGGCGGCGTACACAGCCACGAAGATCACATCCTGGCGATGGTTGAGCTGGCGGCAGAACGCGGCGCAGAAAAAATCTATCTGCACGCCTTCCTCGATGGCCGTGACACACCACCGCGCAGCGCTGAAAAGTCGCTGCAAAAATTCGAAGAAAAATTTGCAGCACTGGGCAAAGGTCGCGTTGCGTCCATTATTGGTCGTTACTACGCCATGGACCGCGACAACCGTTGGGATCGCGTTGAAAAAGCGTATGACCTGATGACGCTGGCCCAGGGTGAATTCCAGGCTGACACCGCAGTAGCAGGTCTGCAGGCCGCTTATGCTCGTGATGAAAACGACGAATTCGTAAAAGCGACCGTGATCCGCGCAGAAGGCCAGGCTGATGCCGCAATGGAAGACGGCGATACGCTGATTTTCATGAACTTCCGTGCTGATCGTGCGCGTGAAATCACCCGCGCGTTTGTGAACGCTGACTTCGATGGCTTCGCGCGTAAGAAAGTGGTTAACCTCAACTTTGTGCAGTTGACCGAATACGCGGCCGACATCAAAACAGCGGTAGCTTACCCACCAACGTCTCTGGCGAATACCCTCGGCGAGTGGATGGCGAAGCACGACAAAACCCAGCTGCGTATTTCCGAAACTGAAAAATATGCACACGTGACCTTCTTCTTCAACGGTGGCGTAGAAGAGCCGTTCAAAGGCGAAGACCGTATCCTGATCAACTCGCCGAAAGTAGCCACCTACGATCTGCAGCCAGAAATGAGCTCCGCAGAGCTGACCGAGAAGCTGGTTGCCGCGATTGAGAGCGGGAAATACGACACCATCATCTGTAACTACCCGAACGGCGACATGGTCGGTCATACCGGGGTAATGGATGCTGCGGTTAAAGCGGTTGAAGCGCTGGATCACTGCGTTGAGCAAGTGGCCAAAGCGGTTGAGTCCGTTGGCGGCCAATTGCTGATCACCGCAGACCACGGTAACGCTGAGCAAATGCGCGATCCGTCTACCGGTCAGGCACATACTGCACATACCAACCTGCCGGTTCCGCTGATTTATGTCGGTGGTAAAAACGTCAAAGCTGTCGATGGCGGTAAACTTTCCGATATCGCCCCGACCATGCTGACGCTGATGGGCATGGAAATCCCGCAAGAGATGACTGGTAAGCCGCTGTTCATCGTGGAATAATCCCTCCCCATGAGGGGAAAGGCGATTAATACCATCACATGGGCCGCAAAACCGCGTAGGTTTTCAGTCAGGCCCTTGTTATACGCCAGCGTGATTAGCGCTGGCGTATTGTTGTGCGCCTTTTCCGCCCACGCGGACGAACGCGACCAGCTCAAATCTATTCAGGCCGATATCGCGGCAAAAGAACGCGCGGTACGCCAGCAACAACAGCAACGTTCCACCCTCCTCGCCCAGCTTAAAGCCCAGGAACAGGCCATCGCCGTTGCGGCACGACAGCTGCGCGAAACGCAAAATTCACTGGCGCAACTGAATGCGCAAATTGCCGAAATGAACGCCGCCCTCGCGAAGCTGGAAAAGCAGCGAGCAGCACAGGAACGCAGCCTGGCCGCCCAACTGGACGCCGCGTTTCGTCAGGGTGAGCACACCGGCATTCAGTTAATCCTCAGTGGCGAAGAGAGTCAGCGCGGGCAGCGCCTGCAGGCCTATTTTGGCTATCTGAACCAGGCGCGGCAGGAAACCATCGCCCAGTTGAAGCAAACCCGCGAAGAGGTCGATTCGCAGAAAGCCGAGCTGGAAGATAAACAGAGTGAGCAGCAAACGCTGCTGTACGAGCAGCGCGCTCAACAGGCCAAGCTGGAACAGGCGCGTAACGAGCGCCAAAAAACGCTCGCTGGGCTGGAGTCCTCCATTCAGCAGGGCCAGCAGCAGCTCAGCGAACTGCGCGCCAACGAATCCCGCCTACGCAGCAGCCTTGCACGGGCCGAGGCCGCCGCCAAAGCGCGCGCTGAACGTGAAGCCCGCGAAGCACAGGCGGTGCGCGATAAGCAAAAGGATGCATCGCGCAAAGGGTCGACCTACAAGCCGACCGAAAACGAAAAATCCTTGATGTCCCGTACCGGGGGGTTAGGTTCACCGCGCGGTCAGGCATTCTGGCCCGTCCGTGGCCCAACGCTACATCGCTATGGCGAACAGCTGCAAGGTGAGCTACGTTGGAAAGGGATGGTCATTGGCGCATCTGAAGGCACCGAAGTGAAAGCCATTGCCGACGGTCGCGTTATTCTGGCCGACTGGCTTCAGGGTTATGGTCTGGTGGTCGTGGTTGAGCACGGTAAAGGCGATATGAGCCTGTACGGCTATAACCAAAGCGCGCTGGTCAGCGTAGGTACGCAGGTGCGTGCCGGACAGCCGATTGCCCTGGTGGGTAGCAGCGGCGGTCAGGGCAGACCCGCACTCTATTTCGAAATTCGTCGCCAGGGTCAGGCGGTCAATCCACAGCCGTGGTTGGGAAGATAAGTTTTGCCTCAGTTTCGCCGCATAATATTATCACTCGCCAGCCTGCTGGCATTCGCTCCCTCTGTTTTTGCCGGTAAGCTTGCCATCGTGATCGACGATTTCGGTTATCGTCCGCACAACGAGAATCAGGTGCTAGCGATGCCTTCTGCGATCTCCGTTGCCGTTCTGCCCAATGCACCACATGCACGGGAGATGGCGACCAAAGCGCATAACAGCGGACATGAAGTCTTAATCCATCTGCCGATGGCGCCTCTCAGCAAACAGCCGCTTGAGAAAGATACCCTGCGCCCGGAGATGAGCAGCGACGAGATTGAGCGGATTATTCGCGATGCGGTAAGCAAAGTGCCGTATGCCGTCGGGCTTAACAACCATATGGGCAGCGCGATGACCTCCAGCCTGTTTGGTATGCAGAAAGTGATGCAGGCACTGGAACGGTACGATCTTTATTTCCTGGACAGTATGACCATCGGTAACAGCCAGTCCATGCGTGCGGCAGGAGGAACGGGCGTGAAAGTGATTAAACGCAAAGTCTTCCTCGACGACACGCAAAACGAAGCGGACATTCGCCGCCAGTTTAACCGCGCGGTCGAACTGGCGCGCCGCAACGGTTCCGCTATCGCGATTGGGCACCCTCATCCTTCGACGGTACGCGTATTGCAGCAAATGGTTTATAACCTGCCCGCCGACATTACGCTGGTTCGCCCAAGCAGCCTGCTCAATGAACCACAGGTAGATACCTCTACGCCAAATCTGACGCCACCGAAAAACAGCACGCCTGATGCGCCGCGTAATCCTTTCCGCGGGGTGAAACTGTGCAAACCGAAGCAACCGTTAGAACCCGTTTACGCCAGCCGATTCTTTAGCGTGCTCGGTGAGAGCATCACCCAAAGCACGCTGGTACAATATATGCGCCTGCAGTGGCAGGGCTGGTCGTAATCAGTCTTTCAGACCCAGCGTGACATGGGCCAGACGGCGTGGCGTCAGTGATTTATCGCGCCACTTGCTAAACCGGATGGCCCATAACAGCACCTGATAACCCAGCTTAACGCTGCAAATATTGCTCACCATTCGCTTGAACATACCCGATACAAACACCTCGGCAATCATGCGCTGGCGAATCTTTTCGTCTGGCTCTTTACGGATGCAATGGCATACGCGTAGCGCTTCGTAAATCACCTGCTGTTTGAATTCAGGGTAAATCGGAATACGCCCGGCGTAATCATGATTCATCTTATCCAGCAGGCGGGTAATTTTGATGTAGTGGCGCTGATAGGCCAGATTCTTCTCTCCGGTACGCGGCAGGCGACTGACGGACGCGCCGTGCAGGAAATATTTATACAGCGGAACCTCCGTGTAACGCGCGCGTTTGGCGTTAAACATAAACTCCGTCGTCCAAATAATATCCTGGTGGTGCAGACCGGAAAGAAAGGTTAGCCCAGCGTCGCGGATGGTTTGATGACGGTAAACCCCCATCCAGACCACATGCCGCCAGCGACGACTGGCAAGTGCTTTGCGCAGCCAGTCCGGCCCGGTCATGACGCCGGTAGAACGAATACGATCGGTGGGAATAGATGCCCAGGTATGACCCGTTTCCGCAATACACCAGTCGGCGTTACACTGGGCAATGTCCAGATTGTCCTGCAGCGCCATATTCATCAGCGTTTCATACATTTCCGGATAGGCAATGTCGTCACCATCGACGTAAGCGATATACTCGCCCTTTGCTACCGCCATACCGGTATTTCGCGCTGCCGAGACGCCCCCGTTGCGCTGGTGCAGCAAATGGACGTGTGGATAACGATCCGCATAGGCCTGAGCAAGCTCTGCCGAGTTATCCGTAGAGCCATCATTTACGATGATGATCTCCAGATTTTTCCAGGTTTGCGCGATCAGCGAATCCATACACGCAATGAACGGTTCACCCGTATTGTAAAGCGGCATAATGACGCTCAATAGGCCTGGAGTATAGGTCATATAAAATCCTGCCAAACAATGTAATTAACGGCAATTTTTAGCATATTACGCGGCAGAAGATCAGAGAAAGTTATTCTTATCTTTGACCTAAAATGCGCCAGACAAGCGGGATCGCGCCAGAAAAAAATCCCCGAGTATTTAATGAACATAAATATCCGGGGACAGCACACAGAACCCATTAATCAGAAACGGTTAATCCCAGCTCAGGATCACTTTCCCTGACTGACCTGAACGCATCGCGTCAAAGCCCTGCTGGAACTCATCGATGGAGAACCGATGGGTGATGATTGGCGACAAATCCAGACCAGACTGGATCAATGCAGCCATTTTGTACCAGGTTTCAAACATTTCGCGACCGTAGATACCTTTAATAAACAGCCCTTTAAAGATAACCTTCGTCCAGTCGACGGACATGTCTGACGGCGGAATACCCAGCATGGCGATGCGACCGCCGTGGTTCATGGTGTCCAGCATGGTGCGGAACGCTGGCGGCGCACCGGACATCTCCAGACCCACATCAAACCCTTCGGTCATACCCAGCTCGGCCATGACATCAGTCAGGTTCTCTTTCGCTACGTTTACCGCGCGAGTAATACCCATTTTGCGTGCCAGCTCAAGGCGATACTCATTCACATCCGTAATGACAACGTGGCGTGCACCAACGTGCTTCGCGACGGCTGCCGCCATAATCCCGATAGGACCCGCACCGGAAACCAGCACATCTTCTCCGACCAGATCGAACGACAGTGCCGTGTGAACCGCATTGCCGAACGGATCGAAGATTGAGGCTAAATCATCGGAGATGTTATCCGGGATCTTGAACGCGTTAAACGCCGGGATCACCAGATACTCAGCAAAACAACCCGGACGGTTTACACCGACACCGGTCGTATTGCGGCACAGGTGAGTACGCCCACCACGGCAGTTACGGCAATGTCCGCAAGTAATGTGGCCTTCACCCGACACGCGATCGCCGATTTTAAAACCTTTCACTTCCTGGCCGATGCCGACTACTTCGCCGACATACTCATGCCCAACAACCATTGGAACCGGGATGGTTTTTTGCGACCATTCATCCCAGTTATAAATGTGAACGTCAGTCCCGCAGATGGCTGTTTTACGGATTTTAATCAGCAAATCGTTATGACCGACTTCCGGTTCAGGAACGTCGGTCATCCAAATGCCTTCTTCCGCTTTCAGTTTGGATAACGCTTTCATTTCACATCCTCAGGCAATAACGCCCAGTTGTTTACCAATGCGTGTGAACGCGTCAACAGCACGCGTAATCTGCTCAGGGGTATGCGCCGCAGACATCTGGGTACGGATACGCGCCTGGCCTTTCGGAACCACCGGATAGAAGAAGCCGGTAACGTAAATACCTTCTTTTTGCAGTTCACGGGAGAACTGTTGTGCAACGACTGCATCACCCAACATCACCGGAATAATCGCGTGATCGGCACCGGCTAACGTAAAGCCAGCGGCGGACATTTGCTCACGGAACTGACGGGCGTTTGCCCACAGGCGATCGCGCAGGTCATGGCCGGACTCAACCATTTCCAGCACCTTAATGGACGCCGCCACAATCGCCGGAGCCAGTGAGTTGGAGAACAGGTACGGACGGGAACGCTGACGTAGCCACTCCACGACTTCTTTACGCGCTGCGGTATAACCACCGGACGCGCCGCCCAGTGCTTTACCCAACGTACCGGTAATGATGTCGACACGCCCCATCACTTCGCAGTATTCATGGGAACCGCGGCCGTTTTCGCCGACAAAACCCACCGCGTGGGAATCATCAACCATCACCAGTGCATCGTACTTATCCGCCAGGTCGCAGACGCCTTTCAGGTTGGCAATCACGCCGTCCATCGAGAACACGCCGTCGGTAGCAATCAGCACGTGACGCGCCCCAGATTCACGCGCTTCTTTCAGGCGCGCTTCCAGCTCCTGCATATCGTTATTGGCGTAACGGAAACGCTTCGCTTTACACAGACGAACGCCGTCGATGATAGAGGCGTGGTTCAGGGCATCGGAGATAATCGCATCTTCTGCGCCCAGCAGCGTTTCGAACAGGCCGCCGTTAGCATCAAAGCAGGAAGAATAAAGAATGGCATCTTCCATACCGAGGAACGCCGCCAGTTTTTGCTCCAGCTGCTTGTGGCTGTCCTGGGTGCCGCAGATAAAGCGCACCGAAGCCATGCCAAACCCGTGAGAATCCATACCCGCTTTTGCCGCTGCAATCAGTTCCGGGTGGTTAGCCAGTCCCAGATAGTTGTTCGCACAAAAGTTAATCACGTGGCTTCCATCAGCCACCGTGATATCCGCCTGCTGCGCAGACGTAATAATGCGTTCTTCTTTAAACAGCCCTTCCGCACGTGCGGTTTCCAGGTCGTTCGTTAACTGCTTGTAAAAATTCCCACGCATTGCAATTCTCCAGACTGGGCAAATTTCAGCACATATTACCCAAAGCTATACATTGATACGAGATGACGCGTCATCACTTCTTCAAAATGAAGCATAAATCACGTGTACCCGCACGGCTTATCGGTGAATGGCTGAAGCCAGGGCCATGTAGTGATATGATAGAAGTATTCGTGTCTGAGATTGTCTCTGACTCCATAATTCGAAGGTTACATTTATGATCATCGTTACCGGCGGCGCGGGATTTATCGGCAGCAACATCGTTAAGTCACTGAATGATAAAGGCATCACTGATATCCTGGTGGTGGACAACCTGAAAGACGGCACCAAGTTTGTTAACCTGGTGGATCTGAATATTGCTGACTACATGGATAAGGAAGACTTCCTGATCCAGATTATGGCCGGTGAAGAATTCGGCGATATCGAAGCAATTTTCCACGAAGGCGCATGCTCTTCCACCACCGAGTGGGATGGCAAGTATATGATGGACAATAACTATCAATACTCCAAAGAGCTGCTGCACTACTGCCTGGAACGCGAAATTCCGTTCCTGTACGCCTCTTCTGCAGCCACTTACGGCGGACGTACTTCTGACTTCATCGAATCCCGTGAATATGAAAAACCGCTGAACGTTTACGGCTACTCAAAGTTCCTGTTCGACGAGTATGTTCGTCAGATCCTGCCAGAAGCGGATTCGCAGATTGTTGGCTTCCGCTATTTCAACGTCTACGGACCGCGTGAAGGCCACAAAGGCAGCATGGCAAGCGTGGCTTTCCATCTCAATACCCAACTCAACAATGGCGAAACGCCAAAACTGTTTGAAGGCAGCGAAAACTTCAAACGTGATTTCGTCTATGTTGGCGATGTTGCCGCAGTTAACCTGTGGTTCCTGGAAAATGGTGTATCCGGTATCTTTAACCTCGGTACCGGTCGTGCGGAATCATTCCAGGCCGTGGCGGATGCTACGCTGGCTTACCATAAAAAAGGCAGCATTGAGTACATTCCATTCCCGGAAAAACTGAAAGGCCGCTACCAGGCGTTTACTCAGGCGGATCTGACTAACCTGCGCGCAGCAGGCTACGACAAGCCGTTTAAGACCGTGGCCGAAGGCGTAACGGAATATATGGCCTGGCTGAACCGCGACGCGTAAGTATGAAAATTTTGGTGGTTGGCCCGTCCTGGGTTGGCGACATGATGATGTCGCAAAGTCTCTATCGCACGCTCAAGGCGCGCTATCCCCAGGCGATAATCGACGTGATGGCACCGGCATGGTGTCGTCCGCTGCTGTCGCGCATGCCTGAAGTCAACGACGCGATTGCCATGCCGCTAGGTCACGGCGCGCTGGAGATCGGTGAACGGCGTAAACTCGGCCACAGTCTGCGTGACAAACGCTACGATCGTGCCTTCGTGCTGCCGAACTCATTTAAGTCAGCGCTGGTGCCGTTCTTTGCGGGCATTCCCCATCGTACCGGCTGGCGCGGTGAGATGCGCTACGGGCTGCTCAATGATGCACGCGTGCTGGATAAAGAAGCCTGGCCGCTGATGGTCGAGCGCTATGTGGCGCTGGCCTACGATAAAGGCGTAATGCTTTCAGCGAAAGATTTACCGCAGCCGCTGTTATGGCCGCAGCTGCAAGTCAGCGAAGGTGAAAAATCACTGACCTGTAGCCAGTTCTCTCTCTCTGCTGAACGCCCGATCATCGGTTTTTGTCCTGGGGCAGAATTTGGCCCGGCCAAACGCTGGCCGCATTATCACTATGCGGAACTGGCAAAGCAGCTGATCGACGAAGGTCATCAGATCGTACTGTTTGGCTCAGCCAAAGATCATGAAGCCGGTAATGAAATTCTGGCGACACTCAACACCGAACAGCAGGCATGGTGCCGTAATCTGGCGGGTGAAACGCAGCTCGAGCAGGCCGTTATTCTTCTCGCCGCCTGTAAAGCGGTAGTCACCAATGACTCAGGATTAATGCACGTAGCCGCCGCGCTGAACCGTCCGCTGGTCGCTCTGTACGGCCCCAGCAGCCCAGACTTTACTCCGCCTCTTTCCCATAAAGCACGTGTGATTCGCCTGATAACGGGTTATCACAAAGTGCGTAAGGGCGATGCGGCACAAGGGTATCATCAGAGCCTGATTGACATCACTCCTCAGCGCGTTCTGGAAGAACTGAACGACCTGTTGTTACAAGAGGAAGCCTGACGGATGCGGGTTCTGATCGTTAAAACATCGTCGATGGGCGATGTACTGCATACGTTGCCTGCGCTAACCGATGCGCAGCGGGCAATTCCAGGTATTCAGTTTGACTGGGTGGTTGAAGAAGGGTTCGCGCAAATCCCATCCTGGCATTCAGCCGTTGACCGGGTGATCCCCGTGGCGATTCGCCGCTGGCGTAAAACCTGGTTTTCAGCACCGATTAAAGCCGAGCGTAAAGCGTTTCGCGATGCGGTGCGTTTACAGCAGTATGACGCGATAATCGATGCCCAAGGTCTGGTTAAAAGTGCCGCTCTGGTGACGCGTCTGGGGCGCGGCATCAAGCATGGCATGGACTGGAGCACGGCTCGCGAGCCACTGGCAAGCCTGTTTTATAACTGTAAGCATCATATTGCCAGGCAGCAGCATGCCGTTGAACGTACGCGGGAACTGTTTGCGAAAAGTCTGGGGTATACCAAACCACAGCCGCAGGGCGATTATGCTATCGCGCAGCATTTCTTGAACGATCTTAATGCTGATGCAGGCCAATATGCGGTATTTTTACACGCGACAACCCGTGACGATAAACATTGGCCGGAAGCCAACTGGCGGGAGCTGATTGGCCAGTTACATAACGCCGGAATACGCATTAAGCTGCCCTGGGGTGCCCCTCATGAAGAAGCGCGCGCCAAAAGGCTGGCTGATGGTTTTAACTACGTCGATGTCCTGCCGCGGATGAGTCTGGAAGAGATCGCAAGTGTGTTGGCGGGGGCAAAGTTTGTCGTGTCGGTGGATACAGGGCTCAGCCATTTAACCGCAGCGCTGGATCGCCCGAACATTACCCTGTATGGCCCAACAGACCCTGGGCTGATTGGTGGGTATGGGAAGAATCAATACGCACAGCAGAGTCAATCCGGTAATTTACAGGATCTCGATGCCAGCAGCATCAACGCATCATTGCTTGATATTAATTTGCTTTAACTTTAAGAGATGAACCATGCTTTGCCAAAACATGTTTTCTCGCTTTATCGATAATACAAAAAACAACCCATTAAATTTTCTATATCAGCTATTTTACGCGGGGATCCTTGTCACCCTTGCGATGGTGCTGGTCAATCCCGATGAGGCACTGAAGGTATTTATTGCCTGTGCTGTCCTGTCTCTGCCGTTGATTGGCAAAAATATAAAGTATGTGCTCAGCAACAAAAAAAATCTGATCTTGCCTTTTATGCTGTTGCTTTTTGGCTTAGTGCAAATTATCTGGGTGGACATCTTTAAGCAACCCGGCTCTGCCTTTACCGGCGCCTACCGTTCGTATCAGAACGGGGGTAAGGTCATGATCTTTGCCGCACTGGTTCTCACCGCGTTAACCTCGCGAGCACCCTGCGAAACCAAAATCCGTGTCACCAGCATCTGGGTTATTGTTACGGCAATTGGCCTGTATCTTTTTGCAGGCTACCAGCTAGCCGGTGCCCCTAATCCTTTGGTTTATCGTGTTGCTCTCGGTTTTGAGCACCAGACTGGTACCGCTTATGCGCTGACATTGATTGGCTTATTGGCATCTCAGGCCATTATCAACCTGCGTATAAAACATACCGTTTCACTGTATCTGTTACATTTCTTAATATCGCTGGCGGTTATTATTACCACGCAAACTCGGGCGGCTATTTTGGTATACCCGATCCTGAGTATCGGCCTGTTTCTCATGCACCATCGTCACAACCGTATCATGTTGTTCAAAACATTATTGGGCTTCGTGATACTGGTAGGGGTAGCGTCAATTCCGCTTAAATCAATTATTGAAAATCGTTACCAGAACACGCTGGTCGATTTGCATTCCTACAGCCAGAACAATAGTAATTCTTCTATTGGCGCGCGACTTGCAATGCAACGAGCAGGTATTGAAGCCGGGAAAGAGCATTACTGGGGACAGTCACTTGAGCAACGAGGTGCAGAAATACAACAACTTGCTTTGCAAGATACCTCGCTACAAGGCGCCGTTGAATTCCTTGACGTTCATCTGCATAACGAGATAATTGATACCTTTTCGCTTAAAGGCATCCTAGGGGCTGTTGTGCTACTCTTGCTCTATGCAGTCATGTTTTTAAGAGCTTACTGGCAACGTAGTTCTCTGTTGTTTGTCATCGCAGGTGCTATCGCTATCTATGGCTTAAGTGATTTATTATTATATGCCAAAGGTGAAGCTTTGAGCAGCGTACTAGCATTGTGTATAGCAGCAATGCTGACCTCGAATCCAACGAGAGAGCGATGCCATGATTAACGCTTCAGGTTATTTACTGAGCATTATTATACCAACATACAACAATGCGGAATTCATCGCAGAAACACTGGCATCGATACACCAGAGTATCACTGACGATGTGGAGGTAATCATTGTTAATGATGGCTCAACCGATCTGACCGAAGAACGCGTTAGTACATTTTATCGTGAAAAAAATTGCAAGAACATTAGATATATAAGCAAAAATAATCAAGGTGTTGCAATCGCCCGTAACGTTGGACTGGCTCATGCGACGGGAAAATATATTGGTTTTGTGGACAGCGATGATATTGTCTGCCGTGATTATTTTTCTATTCTCCTCCCTAAATTAAGAGACGAAAAATATGATATTATTGAATTTAACCTAACCCGTAATATAAAAAATCTGCATAAGAATACTTCTGATACGGAAAAGACTATCGTCCAGCACGAAGTGACTTTAGAAAATGACAACTATGCGCCACTATTCCCAATTTTTCGTGCCGGTCAGTGGCACTTAATGACGAAGATTTTTCATCGTGATGTGATCGGTGAAGATCGATTTGAAGAACATCGTCGCTATGAAGATATGATTTTCTGTCCTTTTCAATATTTTAAATGCCATAAGATTTTAAAGATCGAAAATAATCTTTACTACTACCGGGTAAATGATAAAAGTATTACCGAGAATATTATTGATAGCGATGCGGATAGTATCTTCTTCGCCATGCGAAAAATGTATAACTATATCAACGAAAATAGTGCCAAACGCACTGTTGCTACGCTCATGATCATCAATTGTTTTCTCGAAGGACGCAAACTACTGCGTAAGAAAAAAGGCTATTACCGCTATAACGAAAGCATGCTAAATGATATTCACAACGCGCTGGCATGCTGCGACACGCGAATTATTAAGAAAAAGATCATTTATAAAATGAAATATCCACACATTGATCGTTCCATTTCTGAAATACGTTTTAAAATTATAAATACCTGCAAGAATTTATTTTTTCGAAAGGGACTTTAACATGTTTGATAAAGTGGACAGAGTTCTTATCTGCAAGCTCAAATTTTACGGGGATGTACTGTTGATCACCCCCGTCATTGCCAGCATTCGAGCCCGCTATCCGCAGGCTAAAATCGATCTGCTTCTTTATAAAGATACCAAAGCAATCGTAGCCGCGAATAAAGATATCAATGATTTTTACCTCATCGAGAAAAAGAAAGGTTTGCTGGCGACTACGAAAAATTACCTATCGGTGCGTCAACAACTAAAGAAAAATCACTATGATCTTATCGTCAACTTAACAGAGCAGTGGCCTATTGCAGCCCTTATAGCCTCCCTGCATCGTCCCTCTGTTGCGTTTGAACGTGACAAAAATCAATGGAATCGGCTTTTTACACACATAACGCCCTCCGTTGGAACACATGTCGTTGAGCAAAATTTATCTATATTGAAAGGGATTGGCTTTGGTGAAGCAGAGCTCAAGAAAGAGATGTCGTTGTGTTATCGTCCGGATGACTATCAACATTTAGTATCCCAGCTGCCTGCACTATCTTCGCAAAAATATGTTGTTATTCAGCCTACGGCAAGGCAAGAGTTTAAATGTTGGGATGATGATAAATTCGCACATGTCATAGACCATCTGCATCAACAAGGCCTGCATGTTTATCTAACCTGTGGGCCAGCATTAGGGGAGCAACAGCAGGTTCAACGCATCGCAGAACTGTGCCCGGTTTCTCCTGACCTGACACTGGCAGGCAAAACAACCTTCCTGCAATTGGCTGCGTTGATCGACCATGCAGTTCTTTACATCGGGGTCGATTCTGCGCCTATGCATATGGCGGCAGCGTTAGGAACACCACAGGTCTGCCTGTTTGGCGCTACCAATTATCAGCAATGGAGACCATGGTCAGATAAAGCCGTGTTGATTTGGGCTGGCGATTACCATCCAATGCCTTCCAGAGATGAACTCGACAGGTCAAAAAAATATTTAACATGGGTACCAGAACAAGCTGTGATTGACGCTATCGATATGGTACTTCATGATAGTGGCAATAATAAAGGCAATGAGAAAGCATAAATGGACAACAAAAATAACGTTATTAATATTGCTTACTGTACAGATGCCAATTATCTGGAATATGTAGCAGTGTCCATTATGTCCGTCATAATGAACAACCCAGGACAAGACCTGTCATTTTTCGTTTTTGTCTATGACGTCACTGATGAAGAGATTGATAAGCTACGCTCCACCAGTGATAAAATTCAGGTTATCAATATTGATAAAGAAGAGATTGAAAAATATAACAATGACTTTGCAATCAAACACCTGAACCGTTCAACTTATATGCGCCTTGCCGTTCCGCGCTTACTGAAAGATAAAGTTGAGCACTTTATCTATTTAGATGCCGACACTCTGTGTTTTGATAAACTCAATGATATTAACAGCATTGATATCAGTAACGTCATTTGCGCAGCCAGCCACGACTCGCTCGATATCCATGATACAAAAAATGCCAAACGCCTAGGTCTCAGTACAGGTCATTACTTCAATGCCGGTTTTTTGTATATTAATATCGCGAATTGGATTAAATTCGACATCGAAAACAAAGCAAATACTGTACTATTTGAACAGGGAAAAAATCTACCTTACTTTGATCAAGATGCTCTAAATATTGCAATGGATGGCAACGTCAAATTTATTGATAATCGATGGAATTTTTTGTTTAACTGGTTTAACGATCAACAGAAAGATAGCTTCTTCTATCAAAAAGATAACCTGCCACGCATTATCCATTTCACCGGTGGAAGAAAGCCATGGTATAAAGAACACACAGGGCTTTCACAGCAGCTGTATCTTTTCTACCATCATTTCACACCATGGCAGAACACAGAAATGCGCTCTTATGCCCCGCGAATGAGGCCTACTGATTATCGGGTTTACTCGCGTCAGGAAGCCAAAAGGGGAAATTACTGCGCTTCTATCAAATGGTATATGAAATATCTCAAGACAAAACTGCGCTAAATAAAAACTCCCTTTCGGGAGTTTTTTTACTTACTTTGTAACTTTGCACGTAAATAGCCGATATAGCTAATTACTGAAGCGAAATATTTTCCTTGTAGTCTTTCATGCCGTGATTTCTTTTTATACTGTTTTGGCGTTCTGGCTGGTAACAAAGGAACATCAGTCCATGGTGAAGACTTCCACGCTTCAATAAAATACTGTGCTGAAGGATAGTTAGCCCATGAATTCCATGGTTTAGTCACACCTATATAATGGATCAGAATGGTTTCAGGTGTAATATACTCTTTATACTTTGAAAGATCTTTGCTCTTAAGTTCTTGTTTAATACCATATATTGCATCATAAATTCGTGGTAAGAAAATAGTTTTCCCCAAAAACATGATATTTAAAACATCCTGATCAAGAAACGCAAATTTCTTAGTTTTATCTAAAAGAGTAGAAAATGCTTTAGTGAAAAATTGTTGCTCCTTCCATTCCTTTAAATTGGCAAAAACAACCCCAGCATTAAAATATTGCTCATTAAACTCTGGAACATTAAGACGAGTAGCTGCATATGAGCGACTATCATCAACATCCTGGATAACTGCAGCTACATGATGCTCAAATTTGATATTCGTTAAATCAATCAACGAACCCTTACATACCACATCGGCATCAATATAGAGTAGACTATCGATTTTTTCGCTAAGATATTCGAATGCAATGAATCTAAAATAAGTCGCATGAGACCAGGCATTTCCGCATGGCAAGACCTTTAGTCCTTCAGCATTCATTACATAGACCGTTATATTACTAGAAAATTGTTTTGCTAGTTTTTCAAGCCGTTGCCGATAATCTAAGTCAATATAATCAGTAAAAAGGTGAAAATGAATGCTGATATCTTGATTATGTAGTAAAACGGACGACATCGAAACTGCCGCTCCGAACATAAAATTCTGATCAACCCCCCATGCAATATTGAGCTGCGGGGTATGATCTGTTGGAGCACCACAGATCTCAATGGTATCCTTGATAGACTGATGACAATCAAAATTCATGTACTACACCTTTTTATGCTATCTGAAAATTATCTGCACAGCAAACTAGTGCGACCGTGCATTATGTAGTTTATTTTTTATATACATAACGTGGCTTAGCACAGAACGGATATATTTCCGCTGCACTTTTTCATGCCGCGATTTACGTTTATATAGCTTCGCCGTATTTGCATTCAATAAAGATTTTTCCGCCCATGCGGATTTCTGATATGCTTCAATAAAAAACTTAGCTACTGGATATTTAGCCCATGTATGCCATGGCTTTGTTACTCCAACATAATGAATTAACACTGTATCATCAGTGATATAGTTTTTGTAAATTTCATCATTCTTATTTTTCAGTTCCTGATCAACACCATAAATACAGTTAAAGTCTCTTCTCAGGAAAATTACATTACCGACAAATAATATATTCAGAACATCTTGATCAAAATAAAGAAGATCCTTTTGGCGTTCTTCTAAAATAGAAAAGGCTTTAGTTAGTAGTTGTTGCTCTCGCCAGACGGCCAGGTTGGCAAACACCACGCCAGAATTAAAATACCCATTACTCAACTCAGGAATGCCAAGTCTGGTACCGGATTTAATACGCACTTCATCAATATCATTGATTACAGCGGCATATTCCTCACAAAAATTAATTTCAGTAAGTTCTCGCAAAGAACCTTTGCAAACCACATCGGCATCAAGGTACAGCACTGAACTAAGTTCAGTGCTTAAATACTCAAATGCAAAGTAGCGATAATACATTGCATAGGTCCAGGCTTTAGTGCTCGGTAATTTTCGAAATGCAGTATTATCGAAAACCAGAACCGTCACCGTCGTACTGTACATCTGCGTCAGTCGTTTTACACTTTCCAGATAGTCATCATCGACATAGTCTGTTGCTATATAGAAGTGGATATCAATATCAGGGTTATTTACCAGCACTGAGGTCATCGAGATGCCAGAACCAAATAAAAAATTACGATCAACACCATACGCAATATTTAGTTTTTTGTTCTTTTCGTGCGTAGAACTGTCAATCAAATGCTTTTGAATAATTACTTGCTGAAAATCGATGTTCATAGTGCAATGGCCTCAAAATTAATATGTACTTTAGAGCGCTTTTCTTATTGTTCTCTGTCTGATTTTTTGCGCTTTCGTAACGGCTTGTTCAAACAATTTAACTTCCTGGCGGAAAATTTCACGTAGCGGCATGGCAAAGTAAACACGTAAAAATCGATAGATATCTCTTGATGTCAGCCCGATTTCAAGTGATGAGAAATAGAGCCCAATCAAATCTTTATTGCGCCAACGGCGAGGTACATGTTGGCGTATTTGCGCACGATGCAGATCGATCACCGATAGTTTAATATCCTCAATTTTTGAGGGCATAGGTTGTTGAAGCAAAAAGTGACAGATATAACAGTCACGATGGTTCACCCCACCACGATGCATTTTACCCACCATTTCTGCCACGCGGGTGATTATGGTCCGTTTTAATACAAAATTAGGGCGTTCAACACTCCAACTAGCGCAAAAATCTTCGAGGCTGATAGCAGGAGAGAGATCTTCAGTGATAATAAATGACGTACGCTCTAATGGATTCAGTCCTTTCTGTCCAAACGCCACCCCGGTCATGGTATCAACATTCAACGCTTGCAAACGATGAATAGCTAGCCACTCTCGATCGGCCCCCAGCACAGGCATACGTAACGAAATCAGGTTTTTCACCACTTCTTTGAGCGTGGTTCCATGATGATATTTAAGGAAATATCCTTTCCCCATCATCTCAAAACGTAGAGTACGTCGCGTTTCCAACGCACGAAAAACCTCACCATCCAGTTTAGCGACTTCTGTAAACGGATCTTTTCCCTGCCACTGCGTGGCAAAGGGTTCTTTTAATTCAATCATTCTCAATGCCTAAAATGATGTCTGCAGCCCTGTCAGCCAGACTATAGAGATCTTCTGTATCAGCAAAATGCCGTGCATTGCCGGCCCAGCGACTTCTTTGCTCATTGTTTTGCAACGCATCGAAAAGTGCTGAATTCAAGTTGTTCTGCTCAAACGGTTCAGGAATAACCACGCCACATTGGGCAGCATTGATATAGTCAGCATACCCGCATACCTCCGTGGTTAACACCGGCAACCCTGCAACTACTGCCTCTAATAAGACAATCCCAGCAGCTTCCTGAACAGCAGGATGCAGTAACAAATCCGCAGCAGACATCAATTCGGAGATATCATCCCGCCCCGAGAAAAACTGTACTTGTTTTTCAATACCCAATTGGCGAGCCTGAGCACGGTAACGATCTGCTTTATCCTGACCGACGACCATCAACCGCGTACGCTGGCGTAGAGGTTCAGGCAAAGACGCCAGAGCCTGCAATGTACGCAGCACACCTTTACGCTTGAAATCTGAACCTACCTGCAGAAGGAAGAACTGATCGAGACCAATATCATTTTTTTCCCTGACAATCTGTCTACTGTTTTCAGGCTGCTGGCTGTACTTTCGGTCAGGGTAAATACCCGGTGGTAAAATACGAAAACGTGGATTCTCGGTATGATAATGACGTTTAAAATCGCCAATTTGTTTGTTGGTTAACATCAGTAATGTGGTATGAGAACCTTGCTGAAATACCGCCTTTTCAAACGAGGCATAATGGCGATAACGCCGCGTCAGCTTGTAAAAAAAACCTTTTTCACGGGCAACTTTTTCGGCATAACAGACATCGGCTGCATAATACACATCCAGCCCAGGCATTTTATTAAAACCAACAACACGATCAACAGGATGTTGGCTAAAATACTGTTGAACCCATTGATGATATTGCTCATTTTTCCCATGATTTGTTCTGGATGTAACTGGAACGAGTATAATTTCCAAGCCTTCAGGGCGCTCCCCCTGCCATTGTTGGGTAAAGACCTGAACATGATGTCCCCGTGCAGCAACCGTCTGCGCAACCCGCAGAAAATCACGCTGCAATCCACCATAAGGAAAATACTTGTACAAACAAAAAGCAATGATCATGCATTAATATCCGCATCGTGTCGCCAGGCATACCAAGCCAGATACATAAGGGGACTGTAATCCTTACTTGCGCTACCCAAAGATTACTCCACATGCTTCGGCCGCAAACTACCAGAAATTGCGCAATAGTATATCATTGATTATCACTCAATCCGAACTGAATGTTTTTTGAACAAAAAATTAAATTTAATATAAAAAACAGATACATAATATAAATTCAATTTCATCGTAAAAGTCGTATCGCACGAGAAGTTAAGCCCTAATATTGGAAGCAGGTGTTTTTTGAAACGACCGCCAGGCATAACAATGCCTTGTCAACACAAGCGTTTTGGTACAACCTGGATAAAAATGATGGTAAAGCCACAGTTAAATACATAGAATCCCCAGCACATCCCTAGGTTAGCCACTATTATGCTCGAATTGCTTTACACCGCCCTTTTCTACCTTATTCAGCCCTTGATCTGGATACGGCTTTGGGTGCGCGGTCGTAAGGCTCCGGCCTACCGTAAACGCTGGGGTGAACGCTACGGGTTTTATCGTCGTCCGCTAAAGCCAGGCGGCATCATGCTGCATTCTGTGTCCGTGGGCGAAACACTGGCGGCGATCCCATTAGTCCGCGCCCTGCGACATCGTTATCCGGACCTGCCGATCACGGTTACCACCATGACACCAACCGGCTCAGAGCGCGTACAGTCTGCATTTGGTACTGACGTTCAACACGTCTATTTACCTTACGATTTACCCGATGCACTCAACCGTTTCCTGAACAAAGTTGACCCCAAACTGGTGTTAATCATGGAAACCGAGTTGTGGCCAAATCTGATCGCGGCACTCCACAAACGTCATATTCCTCTGGTCATTGCTAATGCCCGACTTTCCGCCCGCTCGGCCGCAGGCTACGCGAAACTGGGTAAATTTGTTGGCAGATTACTACGTCGTATTACGTTGATTGCCGCACAAAATGAAGAAGATGGTGCACGCTTTATTACGCTTGGTGCAAAGAGCAATCAGGTGACCGTCACCGGCAGTCTAAAATTTGATATTTCCGTCACCCCGCAGTTGGCCGCTAAAGCGATCACGTTACGTCGCCAGTGGGCACCACATCGCCCGGTATGGATTGCTACCAGCACACACGATGGTGAAGAAAGCATTATCGTCGCCGCGCATCAGGCATTATTAAATCAGTTCCCTAATCTGTTACTGATTCTGGTTCCACGACATCCGGAACGTTTTCCGGATGCCATTAACCTCGTACGCCAGGCTGGGCTAAGCTATACCACACGGTCCTCGGGAGAAGTCCCGTCCTCAGGTACTCAGGTGGTTATTGGCGATACGATGGGCGAACTGATGCTGCTGTACGGCATTGCCGACCTGGCGTTCGTCGGCGGCTCACTGGTTGAACGTGGGGGTCATAACCCATTAGAAGCTGCAGCGCATGCGATTCCCGTACTGATGGGACCACATACCTTTAATTTTAAAGATATTTGCGCCCGACTTGAGCAGGCAAGTGGATTGATCACCGTCACCGATACCACCACGTTGGTGAAAGAGATCTCGTCGTTGCTGACCGATGCAGATTATCGTAATTTCTATGGTCGTCATGCAGTTGAAGTTCTGTATCAAAACCAGGGCGCGCTACAGCGTCTGCTGCAGCTGCTGGAACCTTACCTGCCACCCAAAACGCACTGAGGGTTGTCATGCAAAAACGGGCAATTTATCCAGGAACCTTCGATCCCATTACTAACGGCCATATCGATATCGTGACGCGTGCAACAAGCATGTTCGATCACGTGATTCTGGCGATTGCCGCAAGTCCCAGTAAAAAACCGATGTTTACTCTGGAAGAGCGCGTTGAGCTGGCACAGCAGGCAACGGCGCATCTCGACAATGTCGAAGTACTGGGGTTTAGCGACTTAATGGCAAACTTCGCCCGCGATAAACAGGCAAATGTTCTGATTCGTGGGCTGCGTGCCGTGGCAGATTTTGAGTATGAAATGCAGTTGGCGCACATGAATCGCCACCTGATGCCGCAGCTGGAAAGCGTCTTTTTGATGCCTTCCAAAGAATGGTCATTTATCTCATCATCGCTGGTTAAAGAAGTCGCCCGCCATCAGGGGGACGTGACCCACTTTTTACCGGCGAACGTGCACCAGGCGTTAATGGCCAAGCTGAAGTAAAGGCGTTATCTACGCTATTTCTGGCAGCGACGGCAGTAGAATGTCGTTCGCTGTGCATGTTTTGTCGCAACGATCGGCGCGCCGCATGCACGGCAAGGCTCACCTTCTCGCCCATAGACTTGCAACTCCTGGGCAAAATAGCCCGGCTTGCCGTCACTTTGCAGAAAATCCTTCAGCGTCGTTCCCCCTTGCTCGATAGAGCGAAGCAAAACCGCCTTGATAACGCGCACCAACAGCTCACACTCAGATACCGACAGCGACGATGCCAGGCGGTCAGGATGGATACCAGCCGCAAACAGCGACTCGCTGGCATAGATGTTGCCAACCCCCACCACTAACTTGTTGTCCATCAGCCAGGGTTTAATCGCCGTTTTCTTCTTCGCGCATTTCTGCTGGAGATAACTGGCGTTGAAATCATCGCTCAGCGGCTCCGGGCCAAGATGCGCGAGAACATTGTGTCCCGCCAGTTCTTTGGTCCATAACCACGCCCCAAACCGCCGGGGATCGGTATAGCGTAGGACTTTGCCATTGCTCATCACCAAATCCACATGGTCGTGTTTTTCTGCCGGGCGTTCTTCAGGAAGAATACGTAAACTGCCTGACATGCCCAGATGAATGATAATCCAGCCATCCGCTAGCTCTAAAAGCAGATACTTCGCACGACGTTGTACGCTAAGCACAGGCTTATCACTAAGACGATAGATTTCTTCTGATACCGGCCAACGCAGACGCCCATTACGCACAATGGCGTGCAGAATCGTTGCCCCAACGAGATGCGGCTCAATACCACGGCGACTGGTTTCGACTTCAGGTAATTCAGGCATAGCATCTCCGGCGGTGTATCAGGTCTCATTAATATGGGGACGGCCAGAAAACAAAAAACCCCGCCGAGGCAGGGTTTTTCTTTACATCAAAGCGAAAATTATTTGATTTTCGCTTCTTTGTATAAAACGTGCTGACGGACAACTGGATCGAATTTTTTCAGTTCCAGTTTTTCCGGCTTAGTACGCTTGTTCTTCGTGGTGGTGTAGAAGTGACCAGTACCAGCAGAAGAAACCAGCTTGATTTTCTCACGAATACCTTTAGCCATGATTTATTTCCTCTTAGTACTTAGTACTTTTCGCCACGGGCACGCAGTTCAGACAGAACTGTTTCGATGCCTTTCTTATCAATAACACGCATACCTTTAGCAGATACACGCAGGGTGACAAAACGCTTCTCGCTCTCAACCCAAAAACGGTGAGAGTGCAGGTTAGGCAGGAAACGGCGTTTAGTCGCGTTCAGTGCGTGGGAACGGTTGTTACCGGTCACCGGACGCTTGCCAGTAACTTGGCAGACTCGGGACATGTCTATTCTCCAAAAATCAAATTAGCTCGAGCTTCGTATGGGGTATTGGCGCCTCGTCAGGCTTCTCAGCCCGGTTATCGCAGTTCAATACACTCAATCTTTCATACTGCATCAACGTTGGATACCGAATGAATGATTTCGTATATTTGCGAACTCTCGATTGCCAGGCCCAAATGCCAAACCCGAGATTCTCAAAGGTGGCGTAGTATACGCTGAGTCAGCGATGTGCTCAAGTCCCGAACAGACAAAGATCCCGATGGATCGCGTAAAGTGCGTTAAATCCAACCGCGTTCCGCAAAAGAAACGTACTCTCCGCGCCCAATTACTAGATGATCAAGCACCCGGACATCCATGAACTGACAGCATTTCACAACACGCTCGGTGATAAGTTTATCTGCTTTGCTCGGCTCTGCACACCCCGAAGGGTGATTATGCGCAAGGATCAGCGCCGACGCATTCATTTTTATCGCCTCTCGGACAATTTCTCGCGGATGCACCTCGACATGGCTGAGCGTGCCAGAAAAAAGTGTGCTGTGTTTAATCACACGATGCTGAGCATCAAGAAAGATCACCAGAAAGATCTCTCGTTCCTCTTGCGAGAACTGGCTTTGCAGGAACTCACGCGCCATTTCGGGACTCAGTAGCGAACGCTCTTCCATCACGCGCACGTTGTAGTAACGCTTTGCCAATTCGGCAATACCTTTTAGCTGAGCATACTTCGCCACGCCAATACCCTGAACCTGGCTGAAATCCATGTAATCGGCCGATAACAGACCATACAGAGAACCAAAATTTTGCAGTATCTCTTTTGCCAGCGTCAGGACATCTTTCCCTCGCGAACCGGTACGTAAAAAAAGTGCCAATAGCTCAACATCCGTCAGCGAATCTACCCCCAGCGCCATCATTTTTTCCCGGGGCATCGAACATTCCATCTCTTCCATGCATCTCCTCCCTTAGCCCGCGAATGGTTACATAACACCCGCCATGAAGCGACGTCCTGTTTTCACTTCTTCGTGACGCCTCGCAAAGTGCTTCCCGGCAAAAGCACCTCGCATTGAGGATTGTGATAAAATATCCGCCTTCTGGTGAAATCCAACAGGAAAGATCATGATGAGCCTGGCCGGTAAAAAAATCGTAATTGGTGTCAGTGGCGGTATTGCTGCATACAAAACCCCCGAGCTGGTACGCCGTTTACGGGAACGTGGCGCAGACGTCCGCGTGGCAATGACCGAGGCGGCAAAAGCGTTTATTACGCCCCTGAGCTTACAGGCGGTTTCGGGCTACCCCGTTTCCGACAGCTTGCTTGACCCCGCAGCAGAAGCTGCGATGGGTCATATTGAACTCGGGAAATGGGCCGATTTAGTTATCCTGGCCCCCGCCACGGCTGATTTGATTGCGCGCGTTGCCGCTGGCATGGCCAACGATCTGGTGTCAACGATCTGCCTGGCAACGCCTGCGCCTGTTGCCGTCTTACCGGCCATGAACCAGCAGATGTACCGCGCCGCCGCAACACAGCACAATCTCGGCGTTCTCGCGTCACGTGGCTTGCTCATTTGGGGACCCGACAGCGGCAGCCAGGCCTGTGGCGATGTTGGCCCTGGCCGTATGCTGGATCCGTTAACCATTGTGGATATGGCGGCGGAACATTTTTCACCTGTCAATTCCCTGCAACATCTCAACATCATGATTACGGCTGGCCCAACACGCGAGCCGCTTGATCCGGTGCGCTACATTTCTAACCACAGTTCCGGAAAGATGGGTTTCGCCATCGCCGCTGCGGCAGCAAAGCGCGGCGCTAATGTCACGCTGGTGTCAGGTCCCGTGTCATTAGCCACGCCGCCTTTGGTGCAGCGTATTGATGTCGTTACGGCGCTCGAAATGGAAGCTGCCGTGCAATCAGTCGTACAGCAACAGCATATTTTTATCGGCTGTGCCGCCGTCGCTGATTATCGCGCAGAAACCGTAGCCCATGAAAAAATCAAAAAGCAGGCGACGCAGGGTGATGAATTCACAGTAAAAATGGTCAAAAACCCGGATATTATCGCCGGGGTTGCCGCACTCAATGCTAATCGTCCTTTTGTCGTTGGGTTTGCCGCCGAAACAAATAATGTGGAAGAATATGCCCGGCAAAAACGTATCCGCAAAAACCTTGATGTGATTTGTGCAAACGATGTTTCACTATCTACTCAAGGATTTAACAGCGACAGCAACGCATTACACCTTTTCTGGCAGGATGGAGATAAAGTCTTACCGCTTGAGCGTAAAGAACTCCTGGGCCAATTATTACTCGACGAGATCGTGACCCGTTATGATGAAAAAAATCGACGTTAAGATTCTGGACCCACGCGTAGGGCAACAATTTCCGCTCCCGACGTACGCCACCTCTGGCTCTGCCGGACTTGACCTGCGCGCCTGTCTTGATGACGCCGTAGAACTGGCTCCGGGCGCGACGACGCTGGTGCCAACCGGGTTAGCCATTCATATCGCCGACCCTTCGCTGGCGGCGGTAATGCTTCCACGCTCCGGGTTGGGCCATAAGCACGGTATCGTACTTGGCAACCTGGTCGGCTTGATTGACTCCGATTATCAGGGCCAACTGATGGTATCTGTCTGGAACCGTGGCCAGGACAGCTTCACTATCGAGCCGGGTGAGCGTATTGCACAGATGGTCTTTGTGCCGGTCGTGCAGGCTGAATTTAATCTGGTGGAAGAATTTGAAGCCACCGATCGTGGCGAAGGCGGCTTCGGCCATTCCGGGCGCAAGTAACCCGTAGAGAAGTATCCCACAGCGTAATAACGCAATAACATACCGCAAACCGTCGTTTGCGGTCGCTGTGTGGATGCCTGCCTGGCAAGTGCTTATTTTCAGGGGTATTTTGTAACATGGTAGAAAAGCAAACTGCGAAAAGGAATCGTCGCGAAGAAATACTTCAGTCTCTGGCGCTGATGCTGGAATCCAGCGATGGAAGCCAACGCATTACGACAGCAAAACTGGCAGCCTCTGTTGGCGTTTCCGAAGCGGCATTGTATCGCCATTTTCCCAGCAAGACCCGCATGTTCGATAGCCTGATTGAGTTTATCGAAGATAGTCTGATTACCCGTATCAACCTGATTTTGAAAGATGAAAAAGACACCGGCGCACGCCTGCGTCTGATCGTGTTGCTGATTTTAGGGTTCGGTGAACGTAACCCCGGCCTGACGCGTATTCTGACCGGTCACGCACTGATGTTTGAGCAAGATCGTCTGCAGGGCCGCATTAATCAGTTGTTTGAACGCATCGAGGCCCAGCTGCGTCAGGTCCTGCGAGAAAAACGGATGCGTGAAGGTGAAGGTTACGCCATGGATGAAACGCTGCTGGCCAGCCAGTTACTGGCTTTCTGTGAAGGTATGCTGTCTCGTTTTGTGCGCAGCGAATTTAAATACCGTCCAACGGACGATTTTGACATCCGCTGGCCGCTGATAGTCGCACAATTGCAGTAATCGCTGATTGCCCGGTGGCGCTACTACGCTTACCGGGTCTACAGAAAGTGCGTAGGCCGGATAAGCGTAGCGCCATCCGGCAGTTCTGATTATACGCCGTACGTTTCGCGATACGCCCGCACTGCGGCCAGATGTTCCGCCATCTCCGGCTTCTCTTCCAGATACGCAATCAGGTCTTTCAGGGTAATGATTGAAATGACCTTGCACCCATAATCACGCTCCACCTCCTGGATAGCGGAAATCTCACCACGACCCCGTTCCTGACGATCGAGAGAAATCAGAACCCCAGCTAACATCGCACCATTCGCCTGGATTATCTCCATCGACTCACGAATCGCCGTACCGGCGGTGATCACATCATCCACCAGCATCACACGGCCCTGCAATGCGCTGCCGACCAGGTTACCGCCTTCGCCGTGGGTTTTCGCCTCTTTACGGTTAAAGCAGTACGGCAAATCTTTATCGTGGTGTTCTGCCAGCGCAACGGCGGTCGTTGTGGCAATAGGAATACCTTTGTACGCCGGGCCAAATAGCAAATCGAAATCAATACCGGAATCCACCAGCGCTTCGGCATAAAAACGGCCTAACAGTGCCAGGTCACGCCCGGTATTAAACAGTCCAGCGTTGAAGAAATAGGGGCTCTTACGCCCGGATTTCAGCGTAAACTCGCCGAACTTTAGTACCTGCTTGCTAAGCGCAAACTCAATAAACTGGCGCTGATACGGTTTCATGGATTCGCTCCTCATCTCACTTTATAACAGACAAAAAAAAGGCGACTCATCAGTCGCCTTTAAAATTAATTTTCTAACGCCGCCTTCTGCGTCGTTATGATGGATTCAATTCCCCCTCGGGCCAGTGCCAGTAGGGTGAGAAGTTCTTCATGGCTGAACGGTTCGCCTTCCGCCGTGCCCTGCACTTCAATAATGCGACCGTCTTCGGTCATCACCACGTTCATGTCGGTTTCTGCCGCAGAGTCTTCAACGTACTCTAAATCGCAGAGCGCTTCGCCATTCACAATACCCACGGACACCGCAGCAACCATCCCTTTCATTGGGTTGGTTTTCAGCTTACCGCTGGCAACCAGTTTGTTCAGCGCATCAGCCAGCGCAACACAAGCACCGGTAATGGATGCAGTACGGGTACCGCCGTCCGCCTGAATCACGTCGCAGTCCAGGGTGATGGTGAATTCGCCAAGCGTTTTCAGGTCAACGGCGGCGCGCAGCGCACGCGCGATCAGACGCTGAATTTCCATGGTACGGCCGCCCTGCTTACCTTTCGCCGCTTCACGTGCGTTACGGGTATGAGTCGCACGCGGTAACATGCCATATTCTGCGGTGATCCAGCCTTGCCCCTGGCCCTTCAGAAAGCGCGGCACGCCTTCATCAATCGAAGCGGTGCACAGTACTTTGGTATCACCAAATTCGACCAGCACGGAGCCTTCAGCGTGTTTTGTATAATTACGGGTCAGGGTGACGGGACGCACCTGGTTGGCACTACGACCTGCTGGACGCATGATAAAATCTCCGGCTTGAAACGAATGTGGCTGCGCATTATACGGAGTTCCGACGGTTATTCCTATCCTGACAAGACATGGATGGCTATAATCCTCCCATCTCATCTTCAAAAACAGGAACGTCTATGATCCGCAGCATGACCGCCTACGCCCGGCGTGAAATCAAGGGTGAATGGGGTAGCGCTACCTGGGAAATGCGCTCGGTAAACCAGCGTTATCTGGAAACCTATTTTCGCCTGCCGGAACAGTTCCGTAGTCTTGAGCCTGTTGTACGCGAGCGCATCCGCACGCGTCTGACACGCGGTAAAATCGAGTGTACGCTGCGTTTTGAGCCTGATGCCAGCGCGCAAGGTGAGTTGCTCCTGAATGAAAAACTCGCTAAACAGCTCGTCACCGCCGCAAACTGGGTCAAGATGCAGAGCGATGAAGGCGAAATTAATCCGGTTGATATCCTGCGCTGGCCGGGTGTCATGGCGGCCCAGGAACAAGACCTGGACGCTATTGCCGCAGAGATCCTTGCCGCGCTCGATGGCACGCTGGACGACTTTATTGTCGCACGTGAAACCGAAGGCCAGGCGCTAAAAGCGTTAATCGAACAACGTCTGGAAGGCGTCAGCACCGAAGTGGCGAAAGTCCGCGCGCATATGCCGGAAATCCTGCAGTGGCAGCGTGAACGTCTGGTTGCCAAACTCGAAGACGCACAGGTTCAGCTGGAAAATAACCGTCTTGAACAAGAGCTGGTGCTGATGGCGCAGCGTATCGATGTGGCGGAAGAGTTAGATCGTCTGGAAGCTCACGTTAAAGAAACCTACAACATCCTGAAGAAAAAAGAGGCGGTCGGCCGTCGTCTGGACTTTATGATGCAGGAATTCAACCGTGAATCGAACACCCTCGCCTCTAAATCCATCAATGCCGAAGTGACTAACTCAGCCATTGAGCTGAAGGTATTGATCGAGCAAATGCGCGAGCAGATTCAGAACATCGAATAGGTCATCTCCTCACGTAGCCCGTCGATAAAATGGCGGCGCTACGCCTGCCTTTCAACTATGCGCTTATTTTATCGCCACTTCGAATTATATTTTCTCATCATCTATGCTCAGTTTTTATAGCTTAAAGTGCATACCATCTGGCATGCTTAGTAAATTCGCATTAGCTGTAGTTATTAAAACCACTTCGCCTTAGAAAATCTCAATCGTGACAACGAGCACAAATCGCTAACCTTAGCCCCCAAGAAATCAGGGGGAATACATGCTGTTACACGTTTTATACTTAATTGGCATCACTGCTGAAGCCATGACGGGTGCACTGGCGGCAGGCCGTCGTCGCATGGATACATTTGGCGTTATTATTATTGCCACCGCGACAGCCATTGGCGGCGGGTCCGTCCGTGATATTCTTCTCGGCCATTATCCTCTCGGCTGGGTGAAACATCCTGAGTACGTCATTATTGTGGCGACCGCCGCGGTGCTAACCACAATTATTGCTCCCGTCATGCCCTACCTGCGCAAGATTTTCCTCGTACTGGATGCACTAGGCCTGGTGGTGTTCTCGATTATCGGCGCACAGGTTGCACTTGATATGGGACATGGACCAATCATTGCCGTTGTAGCAGCAGTCACCACCGGTGTCTTTGGTGGCGTATTGCGCGATATGTTCTGCAAACGCATTCCGCTGGTGTTCCAGAAAGAACTGTATGCCGGGGTGTCATTTGCCGCTGCCGTACTGTACATCGTGCTACAACATTATGTTTCCAATCACGATGTGGTCGTTATCTCCACCCTGCTATTCGGCTTTACTGCGCGATTATTGGCGCTGCGCCTGAAGCTAGGGCTGCCGGTGTTCTATTATCACCATGAAGGTCATTAAGGCATAAATCCGGTAACGCGCTGAGCGGCTAACCAGTTACTTAGTGCGTTGACTTGCCGATTATCCCGCCATTGAATCACCTGCCTGGCACGACGCTCCCCCGTGGAGGGAAGCTGGCGCCAATGGCTCTCATCGCACGCCTGTAATTGCCGCCAGGAACTCTCGTGACTGGCGTTAAGTGTTACCTGTGTTAACGGTATGCCCATGGCGATTAGCCAGCGAGTAAAAGGACGCTGCCGTGACAGATTGAATTGATGCCACAACTTCTCTCCCTTGCTTACCCCAAGCGCGGACTGTAATTGCTCTGGGGTTAATGCCAGCCACGAAAAGATATGTTCAAAGCGATACGCCTGATGGAGTTCCCGCCATCCCGCCTCGCCGATACCCTCAAGATCCAGCACCTCTTTTGCACTCAGCCAGACCAGTCGGGCAACAAACTGTTGCTGACACTCAGGCTTAGCATAAAAACAGGTCAATGAATTGAAGTGCCCCTCTGGGGGCGTAGGTTTAGTACGTTGAGTGCCGCGCCAGACAACTTCATCGATGCGAGGAATGCCCTGTCCGGCCAGGCTTATCAGGAGGTGATCGCCTGGGGCAATATCCCATTCATTCCAGCGCCTTACAGAGCCAACGTTGACACGCTGCACCCGTTTATCATCCAGCATGACAGGAGCCAGTAGTGCGACCACGGCAATTTTCCCACTTTTACCAACAGAAAACTGAATATCCATGACCTCGGACACGCGAGCGACCGGAGAATATTTCCAGGCCACCACCCAATCGCCCTGTCCGGGTAACCAGTTTCGCGCTGGCGGCTCTTTTGCCATGCGCACCACCACACCATCCGTCACGAAAGGCAATGTGGAAGTCCACCAATGTGTACGGGCACGCTCGACCTCATCTGCATTATTCACGGGCTGAGTATAGTGTTGTGTAAAACCGAACCCCGCATCAGCGAGCAGCGTGAGTCTTTCCTGCATCGCCTCTGGGCCATCAGGCCAGGCCCAGATGAAAACAGCCAGGGAGTGTAGTGACTCTGGATTATCCTGACGCATCAGCATTCCTGCCACCTTCGAGCGGGCGTTCATTCCGCCTCTCTTTTGCTGGATATGCCCCTCCTGCTGTAGAAATATTTCACCCTGTAAGGTGCTGTTCGCCAGCAGACCTTTAGTTGTCTGCGGTATGGAAGGGATCCGACGAACCTTCTGGGTCCAGTCTTCCCCTTTAAGTCCATTTCCGCGACTAATCGCCCTGACAAGACTGCCATCCTTATAAACCAGCGTCACCGCAACCCCATCGACCTTCGGTTGTACCCATACATCGCTGCGGCTACGTAACCATTGCTGTATCGCGGGTTTATCTGCAAGTTTACGGACACCGGTATGGGGAATGGGATGCGATATCGTCCCGCTAATCGGTGGGGCAGGCACCTCGGCTTGAGGCTCCTCATCAAAACAGCGCTGCCACTGCCGTAATTGCGCATTGAGTTGGTCATAAACGCCATCGTCTACAGCACTGACCCCCTGCTGCCAGTAGCTGGCATCCCACTGGGTTATCTGCTGTTGTAGCTGTGAAATTTCCTCATGAGCCCTGGCTGGCGACCAGACCGGGCACACAGCCCATACGGGTAAGTGCCCTAGCAGCAAAATCAGCACCATGTATTTCCTTATTGCCATCACTACCTCCGCTGTAGGTTGTATTACGCGGCAGGTATAGCGCGAAGCGGCAGAGAATCCGAGTGGTAAAAAGCCATCCTGCGAGGAGCTTTCCGGTCATTTTTACTTGTTGCAGCAACTCTGCGATAAAACAGGAAAAAGATACGCAAAACGCAATAATCCTGCGCAAAAAGTGTGACAAAGACTACGTCGTATAGCGGCTACGTGTATAATAAGCCCGTATGTAGGCTCTCTTTCGACAATCACATACATAAGATACTCATGGCTCAAGGCACGCTTTATATTGTTTCTGCCCCCAGTGGCGCGGGTAAATCCAGCCTGATTCAGGCTTTATTAAAGACCCAACCGTTGTATGACACCCAGGTTTCTGTTTCGCACACCACGCGCGCACCGCGCCCGGGGGAAGTGCATGGTGAACACTATTTCTTTGTGAACCATGATGAATTCAGGACCATGATTGGCAGAGATGCGTTTCTGGAACACGCAGAGGTATTCGGCAATTACTACGGCACCTCGCGTGAGGCAATTGAGCAAGTACTGGCATCGGGCGTAGATGTCTTTTTAGATATCGACTGGCAAGGTGCGCAGCAAATTCGTGAAAAAATGCCGCATGCACGCAGTATTTTTATTTTGCCGCCTTCTAAGATTGAACTGGACCGTCGCCTGCGTGGGCGTGGTCAGGATAGCGAAGAAGTGATCGCAAAACGTATGGCACAAGCTGTTGCAGAAATGAGCCATTACGCCGAATATGATTATCTGATTGTGAATGATGATTTTGATACTGCCCTGGGCGATTTGAAAACGATCATTCGCGCCGAACGTCTGCGCATGAGCCGCCAAAAGCAGCGCCATGACGCTTTAATCAGCAAACTGTTGGCAGACTGAACCCACATTCAGTATCATGCCCAGTCATTTCTTCACCTGTGGAGCATTTTAAGTATGGCACGCGTAACTGTTCAGGACGCTGTAGAGAAAATTGGTAACCGTTTTGACCTGGTACTGGTCGCCGCGCGTCGCGCTCGTCAGATGCAGACAGGCGGAAAGGATCCGCTTGTACCAGAAGAAAACGATAAAACTACCGTAATCGCGCTGCGCGAAATCGAAGAAGGTCTGATCAACAACCAGATCCTCGACGTGCGTGAGCGCCAGGAACAGCAAGAGCAGGAAGCCGCTGAATTACAAGCCGTTACCGCTATTGCTGAAGGTCGTCGTTAATCACAAAGCGGGTCGCCCTTGTATCTGTTTGAAAGCCTGAATCAACTGATTCAAAACTACCTGCCGGAAGACCAGATTAAGCGTCTTCGGCAGGCGTATCTCGTTGCACGTGACGCTCACGAGGGCCAGACACGTTCAAGCGGTGAACCCTATATCACGCACCCGGTAGCAGTAGCCTGCATTCTGGCCGAGATGAAACTCGACTATGAAACGCTAATGGCTGCGCTGCTGCATGACGTGATTGAAGATACCCCCGCTACCTACCAGGACATGGAACAGCTTTTTGGTAAAAGCGTTGCAGAACTGGTTGAAGGGGTATCGAAGCTTGATAAGCTTAAGTTCCGCGATAAGAAAGAGGCGCAGGCCGAAAACTTTCGCAAGATGATTATGGCGATGGTGCAGGATATCCGCGTCATTCTCATCAAACTTGCCGACCGTACCCACAATATGCGCACGCTGGGCTCATTACGCCCGGACAAACGTCGCCGTATTGCCCGCGAAACCCTCGAAATCTACAGTCCGCTGGCGCACCGTTTAGGTATACATCACATTAAAACCGAGCTGGAAGAGTTGGGTTTTGAAGCGCTGTACCCGAACCGCTATCGCGTGATTAAAGAAGTGGTTAAAGCCGCACGCGGCAACCGCAAAGAGATGATTCAAAAAATCCTCTCGGAAATCGAAGGGCGTTTGCAGGAGGCAGGCATTCCGTGTCGCGTAAGCGGTCGCGAGAAACACCTGTACTCGATCTACTGCAAAATGGTGCTCAAAGAGCAGCGTTTTCACTCGATCATGGACATCTACGCGTTTCGCGTTATCGTCCACGACGCCGACACCTGTTATCGCGTACTTGGTCAAATGCACAGCCTGTACAAACCCCGTCCTGGTCGCGTGAAAGACTATATCGCCATTCCGAAAGCGAACGGATATCAGTCTTTGCACACCTCGATGATCGGTCCGCACGGGGTTCCGGTTGAAGTACAAATTCGTACTGAAGACATGGACCAAATGGCGGAGATGGGGGTTGCTGCGCACTGGGCATATAAAGAGCACGGCGGTGAAAGCAGCACCACAGCGCAAATCCGCGCACAGCGCTGGATGCAAAGCCTGCTGGAACTGCAGCAGAGTGCCGGTAGCTCATTTGAATTTATTGAAAGCGTCAAATCTGATCTCTTCCCGGATGAGATTTATGTTTTCACACCGGAAGGGCGCATTGTTGAACTGCCTGCCGGTGCAACACCTGTCGATTTCGCTTATGCCGTGCATACCGACATCGGTCATGCCTGCGTCGGTGCACGCGTCGACAGACAGCCTTACCCGCTTTCGCAGTCGCTTTCCAGCGGCCAAACTGTTGAGATCATTACCGCTCCGGGCGCGCGTCCGAATGCGGCGTGGCTTAACTTTGTCGTTAGCTCGAAAGCCCGCGCCAAAATTCGCCAGCTGTTGAAAAACCTCAAGCGCGATGATTCCGTTAGCCTGGGTCGCCGTCTGCTTAACCATGCCTTAGGCGGCAGCCGTAAACTGGCTGAGATCCCGCAGGAGAGCATCCAGCGTGAGCTTGAGCGCATGAAGCTCGCCACGCTTGACGATCTGCTCGCGGAAATCGGCCTGGGGAATGCCATGAGCGTGGTGGTAGCGAAGAACCTCCAGCAGGGTGACGCATCTGCGAATGTTCCTGCGCAATCCGGCCACGGCCATCTGCCGATCAAAGGCGCTGATGGTGTGCTGATCACCTTCGCGAAATGCTGTCGTCCCATCCCAGGTGACCCGATTATCGCCCACGTCAGCCCGGGGAAAGGTCTGGTCATTCACCATGAATCCTGTCGTAACATCCGTGGTTACCAGAAAGAGCCAGAGAAGTTTATGGCGGTAGAATGGGACAAAGAAACGGAGCAGGAATTCATCACCGAAATCAAGGTGGAGATGTTTAACCACCAGGGTGCTCTGGCTAACCTGACGGCGGCAATCAACACCACGACTTCCAATATTCAAAGCCTGAATACGGAAGAAAAAGACGGTCGCGTCTACAGCGCCTTTATCCGCCTGACCGCTCGCGATCGCGTGCATCTGGCGAATATCATGCGCAAAATCCGCGTAATGCCGGACGTTATTAAAGTCACACGTAATAGAAATTAGCGCTTACACAAAATCATTCGAATTGCATCAAGGCGGCAAGCGAATGAATCCCCAGTAGCGTACAGAAGTACGTGACTGGGGTAAGTGAGTGCAGCCAACGCCGAGGCAGTTCGAAGGATGAAGTGTAATGAACTCAAACCGTTATGCGCGTATTTGTGAAATGCTCGCCAGGCGTCAGTCCGATCTGACCGTCTGCATGGAGCAGGTCCATAAACCTCATAATGTTTCTGCGATCGTTCGTACCGCAGATGCGGTCGGTGTGCACGAAGTCCACGCCGTCTGGCCGGGTAGCCGCATGCGCACCATGCTCTCTTCTGCCGCAGGCAGTAACAGCTGGGTGCAAGTCAAGACCCACCCGACTATTGGCGATGCGGTCACCCATTTAAAAAATCAGGGCATGCAGATTCTGGCGACGCATCTCTCTGATAAGGCTGTCGATTTCCGCGAAATTGATTACACGCGCCCCACCTGCATCCTGATGGGTCAGGAAAAAACCGGCATCACCCAGGAAGCGTTAGACCTTGCGGATCGGGATATCATCATTCCTATGACCGGCATGGTGCAGTCATTGAATGTCTCGGTTGCCTCCGCACTCATTCTGTATGAAGCACAGCGCCAGCGGCAAAACGCCGGCATGTACCAGCGAGATAACAGCATGCTGCCGGAAGACGAGCAGCAGCGCCTGCTTTTCGAAGGGGGTTATCCGGTGCTGGCCAACGTCGCAAAGCGCAAAGGTCTCCCTTACCCCCACGTCAATACGCAGGGCGAAATTGAAGCCGATGCCGCGTGGTGGGCCACTATGCAGTCAGCGAGATAAATCCGATGAAAGGCCGTTTACTGGATGCCATTCCACTTAATTCCCTGACGGGCGTTGGCGCAGCGCAAAGCAGTAAACTGGCTAAAATCGGCCTGCACACCGTACAGGATCTCCTGTTACACCTTCCTCTGCGTTATGAAGACCGCACGCATCTGTACCCAATTGGCGAGCTTTTGCCGGGCGTCTACGCCACCGTAGAAGGAGAAGTGCTGAACTGCACTGTCACCTTCGGTGGTCGGCGAATGATGACCTGCCAGATAAGCGACGGTTCCGGCATCCTGACGATGCGTTTTTTCAACTTCAGCGCGGCAATGAAAAATAGCCTGGCGACAGGTCGGCGAGTGCTGGCCTACGGTGAAGCCAAGCGCGGGAAATACGGGGCAGAGATGATCCACCCGGAATACCGCGTACAGGGCGATCTCAGCACCCCGGAACTACAGGAAACGCTCACGCCAGTTTACCCGACTACGGAAGGGGTTAAGCAGGCTACGCTGCGCAAACTTACCGATCAGGCGCTGGATTTGCTCGATACCTGCGCCATTGCCGAACTGCTGCCGCCCGAACTGTTACAGGGCATGATGAGCCTACCAGAAGCGCTGCGCACGCTGCATCGTCCACCGCCATCGTTACAGCTCAGCGATCTAGAAACCGGACAACATCCGGCGCAGCGGCGCCTGATCCTCGAAGAGCTCTTAGCCCATAACCTCAGTATGCTGGCATTGCGCGCCGGGGCGCAG
Organism: Citrobacter sp. KH_055_1; assembly: GCF_057838705.1. Lineage (NCBI taxonomy): Bacteria > Pseudomonadati > Pseudomonadota > Gammaproteobacteria > Enterobacterales > Enterobacteriaceae > Citrobacter > Citrobacter sp. KH_055_1. The sequence continues at coordinate 79,335 of NZ_CM174473.1, read as the reverse complement.
CGTTTTCATGCCCAGTCACTGAGTGCCAACGATACGTTGAAAAACCAGCTGCTGGCCGCATTACCCTTCAAACCCACAGCCGCACAGGCGCGGGTGACCGCTGAGATCGAACGCGACATGGCGCTGGATGTCCCGATGATGCGCCTGGTACAGGGTGATGTCGGATCTGGTAAAACCCTGGTCGCCGCGCTCGCTGCCCTACGGGCTATTGCCCACGGTCAGCAGGTAGCGCTGATGGCACCAACCGAACTACTGGCCGAACAGCATGCGAATAACTTCCGTAGCTGGTTTGCCCCACTTGGCATTGAAGTCGGCTGGTTGGCCGGTAAGCAGAAAGGTAAAGCGCGTCTTGCCCAACAGGAAGCCATTGCCAGCGGGCAGGTACAGATGATTGTCGGTACACACGCCATTTTTCAGGAGCAGGTTCAGTTCAATGGTCTGGCGCTGGTGATTATCGACGAACAGCACCGCTTTGGCGTTCATCAACGTCTAGCTCTATGGGAAAAAGGTCAGCAGCAGGGTTTCCACCCGCATCAGCTGATCATGACTGCCACGCCGATCCCGCGTACTCTGGCAATGACCGCCTACGCCGATCTCGACACCTCGGTGATAGACGAACTCCCGCCGGGTCGTACGCCGGTCACCACGGTCGCCATCCCGGATACCCGTCGCAGCGATATTATTGATCGCGTGCGCAACGCCTGTACCCATGAAGGACGTCAGGCTTACTGGGTCTGCACGCTGATTGAAGAGTCTGAATTGTTAGAAGCCCAGGCGGCAGAAGCCACGTGGGAAGAGCTGAAAATTGCCCTACCGGAACTCAATATTGGTCTGGTGCACGGACGCATGAAGCCCGCCGAGAAGCAGTCGGTGATGGCTGCCTTCAAGCAGGGAGAACTGCATCTGTTGATCGCCACCACGGTGATTGAAGTCGGCGTGGACGTCCCCAACGCCAGCCTGATGATTATCGAAAACCCGGAACGTTTAGGTCTGGCCCAGCTGCATCAGCTACGCGGCCGCGTCGGTCGTGGCGCGGTGGCCTCCCACTGCGTGCTGCTCTACAAATCACCGCTGTCAAAAACCGCGCAGAAACGCCTGCAGGTCCTGCGAGACAGTAACGACGGATTTGTGATTGCGCAAAAGGATTTGGAGATTCGCGGCCCCGGAGAATTACTGGGGACACGTCAGACGGGGACGGCGGAATTCAAAGTAGCGGATTTACTACGCGATCATGCAATTATTCCGGAAGTTCAGCGCATTGCCCGTCATATTCACGAACGTTACCCACAACAGGCGGTGGCGCTGATTGAACGCTGGATGCCGGAAACCGAACGCTATTCCAACGCGTAATCGATAAATAGCGGCGGCGGTTGTCACACCGCCGCACGGCCTTTATTGCGCAAAAATTGGCAACAGCAAATACAGCTTAATCACCAGCGCGTTAACGATGTCGATAAAGAACGCCCCTACCATCGGCACGACTAAAAATGCAGTATGCGATGGACCAAAACGCTCGGTAATCGCCTGCATGTTGGCAATCGCCGTCGGCGTTGCGCCGAGACCAAAACCACAGTGCCCGGCTGCCAGCACAGCGGCATCGTAGTTCTTGCCCATCATGCGCCAGGTGACAAATATGGCGTACAGCGCCATGAAGATCGTCTGCACCACCAGAATCGCCAGCATCGGCAGCGCCAGCGAAGCCAGTTCCCACAGCTTCAGGCTCATCAACGCCATCGCCAGGAACAGCGACAGACTCACGTTGCCCAGCACGGAAACCGCGCGTTCAAACACCCGATAAAAGCCCATTAACGCCAGGCCATTGCTGAGGATCACCCCAACAAACAGCACGCAGACGAAGGTCGGCAATTCCAGCACGGTACCCACCAGCAATTGCGCAACGATTTTGCCCACCGTCAGACAGATAGCGATCAGCGCGATGGTTTCAATCAGCACCAGAGAGGTGATGATGCGCCCGACATCCGGTTTTTCAAACGCAGTCGGCACGGCCTGATCGTCCGGCATACCGTCAGGCGTAGTGGAGTGCTTCACCAGATAGCGCGCGACCGGGCCGCCAATCAGTCCACCCAGCACCAGGCCAAATGTTGCGCACGCCATCGCCACTTCGGTGGCATTGGTAAAACCGTAGCGCTCAATAAACAGCTTACTCCACGCCGCGCCCGTACCGTGTCCACCGGAAAGCGTAATCGAACCGGCAATCAGCCCCATCAACGGGTCAAGACCCAGCAGGCTCGCCATCCCGATCCCAATGGCGTTCTGCATCAACAGCAACCCCACCACCACAATCAGAAAAATGCCCACCACGCGGCCACCGGCGCGCAGGCTGGCGATGTTGGCGTTCAGGCCGATAGTGGCAAAGAACGCCAGCATCAACGGGTCACGCAGCGTCATATCGAAATTAACTTCCCAGCCCATGCTCTTTTTCAGTACCAGCAGTGCGATCGCCACCAGTAAACCACCCGCAACGGGCTCAGGTATCGTGTATTTCTTCAGGAAGGGAACAGACTGGACGAGCTTACGTCCCAGCAGCAACACCAGCGTTGCCGCAACCAATGTAGATAACGTATCGAGGTAAAACATAGACAGCTCCATTAGTGCGTTTAGCACAATCACGCACGATGTATTCCAGATCGATTTTTAGGTCTTTTTAGGTTTTCGGGGTGGATTTTAAGCAGAAAATGACAAAAAGTTATATAAAAAGGTGAGTTCATCGGTTTTAAATATTAAGAATACCTGCTAGCAAACGTTTGCTTTTCTGTTCTGGTCAGATAAAATCACCGCTTTTCCACCATGGGATTGCCTCTGATGTCCGTTAACGCCGTAGAGCCAACAAATGCGCAACCGGTTGCGCAGGCTCACAACAGTGAACTGATTTACCGTCTTGAAGATCGCCCCCCGTTAGCCCAGACCCTGTTTGCCGCCTGCCAGCACCTGCTGGCGATGTTCGTCGCGGTGATCACGCCAGCCCTGCTTATCTGTCAGGCGCTCGGTTTACCGGCTCAGGATACTCAACACATTATCAGTATGTCGCTGTTCGCTTCCGGCGTAGCCTCCATCATTCAGATTAAAGCCTGGGGGCCGGTCGGCTCAGGGCTGTTATCCATTCAGGGCACCAGCTTTAACTTTGTAGCACCGCTGATTATGGGCGGCACGGCGCTGAAAACCGGCGGTGCAGATGTCCCGACCATGATGGCGGCACTGTTCGGTACGCTGATGCTGGCGAGCTGCACGGAAATGGTTATCTCGCGCGTACTGCATCTGGCGCGCCGTATTATTACCCCGCTGGTCTCAGGTGTGGTGGTGATGATTATCGGCCTGTCGCTGATTCAGGTAGGCCTGACGTCAATCGGTGGCGGCTATGCCGCAATGAGCGACAACACCTTCGGCGCACCGAAGAATCTGATGCTGGCCGGCGTTGTACTGGCGCTCATTATTCTTCTTAACCGCCAGCGCAACCCGTACCTGCGTGTGGCATCACTGGTGATTGCCATGGCCGCAGGCTATCTGCTGGCCTGGTTTATGGACATGTTGCCGCAAAACACCGCCCCGGTGAGCCAGGACTTCATCATGGTACCAACGCCGCTATATTATGGCCTGGGCATCGACTGGAGCTTACTGCTGCCACTGATGCTGGTCTTTATGATCACCTCACTGGAAACTATCGGCGATATTACGGCCACCTCCGATGTCTCCGAACAACCGGTCTCCGGCCCGCTGTACATGAAGCGTCTGAAAGGCGGCGTTCTGGCAAATGGCCTGAACTCGTTTGTTTCCGCCGTGTTCAATACCTTTCCGAACTCCTGCTTCGGGCAGAACAACGGGGTGATTCAGTTGACTGGCGTAGCCAGCCGCTATGTTGGCTTTGTAGTCGCGCTGATGCTGATCGCGCTGGGTCTGTTCCCGGCGGTCAGTGGGTTTGTACAGCACATCCCTGAGCCGGTTCTCGGCGGCGCTACGCTGGTGATGTTCGGTACCATCGCCGCCTCCGGGGTGCGCATTGTTTCTCGCGAGCCGCTGAATCGCCGCGCTATTCTGATTATTGCACTGTCGCTGGCCGTTGGCCTGGGCGTCTCCCAGCAGCCGCTGATCCTGCAGTTTGCCCCGGACTGGGTGAAAAACCTGCTCTCCTCAGGGATTGCCGCAGGCGGTATTACCGCTATCGTTCTGAACCTCGTTTTCCCGCCAGAGAAACAGTAAGCGACATGCGGCGTTGATTCAGAATCAACGCCGCTGTTACGCTCTTTCACCATTCCCGCCTTGAGGATTGCGCGTAAATCGTGCATAACTTGACTACGTGTACTTTGCGGGATGGAAGACCATGAAATTTATTGGAAAGCTGCTTCTTTACGTGCTGATCGCCCTTGCAGTGGCGATCCTCGGTCTCTATTTTCTACTGCAAACCCGCTGGGGCGCCGAGCATGTCAGCGCTTGGGTGTCAGAGAACAGCAGCTACCACCTGACGTTTGATGCCATCGATCATCGGTTTTCTTCGCCCTCCCACATTCTGCTGGAGAACGTCACCTTTGGTCGGGATGGCCAGCCTGCCACCCTGGTAGCAAAAAACGTTGATATTGGGCTGAGCAGTCGCCAAATCACCGACCCGCTGCACGTCGACACCATCCTGTTGCAAAACGGTACGCTGAATCTTTCTCCACAAACTGCACCGCTGCCGTTCCAGGCCGATCGCCTGCAGCTACAGGATATGGCACTCAACAGCCCCGGAAGCGAGTGGAACCTCAGTGCGCAGCGCGTGAACGGCGGCGTGATCCCCTGGAGCCCTGAAGCCGGAAAAATACTCGGCAGTAAAGCGCAGATCCAGCTCAGCGCCAGCTCGTTAACGCTGAACGATGTTCCTACGACTAACGTGCTGATTGAAGGCAGTATCGATAACGATCGCGTCACGTTAAGCAATATTGGCGCCGATGTGGCGCGCGGCGCATTGACCGGCGTGGCGCAGCGAAACCCCGACGGCAGTTGGGTGGTGGAAAATCTACGGCTAAACGACATTCGGTTGCAAAGCGATAAATCGCTGACCGACTTTTTTGCGCCGCTCACCACCATTCCCTCGCTGCAAATTGGTCGTCTTGAGGTGACAGATGCCCGTCTACAAGGCCCTGACTGGGCGGTAACGGATCTCGATCTCAGCTTGCGCAACATGACCTTCAGTAAGGACGACTGGCAAACCCAGGAAGGTAAGTTGTCGATGAACGCCAGCGAGTTTATCTACGGCTCGCTGCACTTCTTCGATCCTATTCTCAACGCTGAGTTCTCGCCGCAGGGCATTGCGCTGCGCCAGTTCACCACCCGCTGGGAAGGCGGTATGGTCAGAACCTCCGGCAACTGGTTGCGCAATAGCAAAGCGCTTGTTCTCGACGATGCCGCAGTTGCCGGGCTGGAATACACGCTACCGGAAAACTGGAAACCGCTGTGGGTGAAGCCCTTGCCCACCTGGCTCGACAGCCTGACGCTGAAGAAATTCAGCGCCAGCCGCAATCTGGTGATCGATATCGACCCAGCCTTCCCGTGGCAGCTCACCGCGCTGGACGGTTACGGCGCCAACCTCGGACTGGTGCAAAATCACCAGTGGGGGATCTGGAGCGGCAGCACCACGCTCAACGCCGCGGCCGCCACGTTTAACCGCACCGACGTACGCCGCCCTTCGCTGACGCTTACGGCCAACAGCAGCACGATCAATATCAGCGAACTGAGCGCGTATACCGAGAAAGGGTTGCTGGAGGCTACCGCCAGCATCTCACAACTTCCGCAGCGCCAGACGCAGGTCAGCCTGAACGGTCGCGGTGTGCCAATGACTATCCTACAACAGTGGGGATGGCCTGCGCTGCCGATTTCCGGCGACGGTAACATCCAACTGACTGCCAGCGGCACTCTGCAGGCAGATACGCCGCTGAAGCCCACGGTGAACGGTCAACTGCATGCGGTGAATGCCGACAAGCAGCAAGTGACACAGACGATGAGTGCAGGTGAGATTTCGGGCGGCGAAGTGATGTCGACCGAGCCTGCGCAGTAAGGTATCGCCGGTAGAGCAAATACTACCGAGCCAAGAAGTTGCGCACACCGTGGTGCCGGATAAGAGAACCGGCACCACGTTCACATGCACTTACAGAGTAATGGTCAACACATTGCCTTCTGCTGCAATCACCACACCCCACTCGCTCCCTGTAGATGAACCGCCCTTCACGCCGCCAATCTGCGGGATGTTACGCAGACACAGCATCCAGTTGCGCGCCTCGCCCTCCCCCGTCACGGTGATGGTGTTATCCACACGTTTCGCCCTCAGCGTGAAGATAACCGAGCCGTCAGCGGCCGGCACGTCACAGACGGCTTCACGACCCTCCTCCAGATGGAACAGCTGGAACGCAGTGCCTTCATGCCAGGCGTAATCCGGCTTCTGGTTATTGCTGCCCAGCGCCAGCAGGGTGTTGTCACGCACGTAGACCGGCAGGCTCAGGAAGTCATGCTGCTGTTTATGCCAGCGACTGCCCACAATCTCGTCGTTACGCCACAGGTGCGTCCAGCGACCTTCCGGTAGGTAGAACTGCACATCTCCCGCTTCAGAGAACACCGGGGCCACCATCACGCTGTCGCCCAGCATGTACTGACGGTCAAGGTAATCACACGCCGGATCGTCCGGGAATTCGAGCATCATCGCACGCATCATCGGCGTGCCATACTCGCTGGCGCGCACAGCTTCGCGATACAGATACGGCATCATGCGGCATTTCTGCTCGGTGAAGTAACGCACCACATCGCAGGATTCGTCGTCGTACGCCCATGGTACGCGGTAGGATTTGCTGCCGTGCAGACGACTGTGGCTGGAGAGCAGCCCAAACGCACACCAGCGTTTGTAGACGTGCGCCGGGGCGGTATTCTCGAAGCCGCCGATGTCGTGACTCCAGAAGCCAAAGCCGGACAAGCCGATGGATAAGCCACCGCGCAAGCTTTCCGCCATTGATTCGTAGTTGGCATAGCAGTCGCCGCCCCAGTGCACCGGAAACTGCTGCGCGCCCACGGAAGCAGAACGGGCGAACAGCACCGCCTCTTCGTCCCCCACGGTCTCTTTCAGCACGTTCCACACCAGTTCGTTGTAGATGAACGCATAATGGTTGTGCATTTTCTGCGGGTCAGCGCCGTCAAACCACTGCACATCCGTCGGGATACGCTCGCCAAAATCGGTCTTGAAGCAGTCCACGCCGATATCTACCAGGCCTTTCAGCTTGTTGGCATACCACTCGCAGGCCTCTGGATTGGTAAAGTCATAAATCGCCAGCCCCGGCTGCCATTTATCCCACTGCCACACTGAACCGTCCGGCCGCTTAAGCAGATAGCCTTTTTCTTTCAGTTCGTTGAACAGCGGCGATTTCTGCCCGATGTACGGGTTAATCCACACGCAGACCTTCAGACCTTTCTCCTTCAGGCGACGGAGCATGCCTTCCGGGTCCGGGAACGTCACCGGGTCCCACTCAAAATCACACCACTGGAAGGCCTTCATCCAGAAGCAGTCAAAATGGAAAACGTGCAGCGGCAGATTGCGCTCGGCCATGCCGTCGATAAAGCTGTTCACCGTCGCTTCATCGTAGTTGGTGGTGAACGAGGTGGTGAGCCACAGACCGAACGACCACGCTGGCGGCAGTGCCGGGCGACCGGTAAACTGGGTATAGCGATCCAGCACCGCTTTCGGGGTCGGGCCGTCGATCACGAAGTATTCCAGATACTCGCTTTCCACGCTGAACTGTACCTTTGACACCTTCTCGGAGCCAATTTCAAACGACACACACTGCGGATGGTTCACCAGTACGCCGTAACCACGATTGGTGACATAGAACGGGATGTTCTTGTAAGACTGCTCGGTACTGGTACCGCCATCGCAGTTCCAGGTCTCGACCGTCTGACCATTACGCACCAACGACGTAAAGCGTTCGCCAAGCCCGTACACCGTTTCGCCGACGCCCAGATCCAGGCGCTCGAACATATAGTTGCGATCGCTATTAGCATCCTGCACGTAGCCATTATTTTTCAACTGGCTGCCGGTAATGCGCTCCCCGTTGCGTAAAAAATCGAGGGCCCAGAATTCGCCTTTGGTGACGCGCACACTTAAATTACCGCTCTTCAGTTCGGCAAAGTCGGCGTTATTGCACATCTCAACCTTCACGTCCTGCAGCACGTTCAGCGGATAATGCGGGCCGTTATCCAGCGCCCCCTGAAAGTGCTCCATACGCACGCCCACCACGCCTTCCTGCGGCGAGAAGAAGCGCAGCGTAAACATCGGGGTGTCCAACTGCCAGGTTCGCTCACGCACGTCGCGCGGCGCAACGTAGACCACCATCTCATTACCCTGTTGTTCAACATCGAACACCTGAACGGGGTTTATTACATTCAGACCTGGCTGGGTCATCCAGTTTCCGTCACTAATTTTCATCGTCTGTTCCTTTAGTTCTGAAATGCTTTCGCCGTAACGTCCTGTTGATTGCGTCGGTCAGATACGGGGCATAAGGCGTACACAGGCATACTGGTACCGGTTACAGTTTTTGTAAATCATCACGCGGGACATGGGTATTCCGATATCTCGTTATCAAATTACGATTCTTGTTTTCTGTGATCGGGGTAGCGTCAAAAAATAAACATCACTGTAACTTATGGATTTTGTGGGGATTTATATGAAACCGATCATGTTATAGCGAAACGGAAGTTAAAAAAGTGAGTCAGGGGGTGTGGAAACCCGAGGAAGTAGCTATAATGCGCCCCGCCTCCATGTAGCAATCGAGGCGCGGAAGATCGTCATCTCCGGTGAGGTGGCTGGACTTCAAATCCAGTTGGGGCCGCCAGCGGTCCCGGGCAGGTTCGACTCCTGTGATCTTCCGCCATTTAGCTTCTCCTGAATTCCCCCACAGTCAATAAATCCCTTATACTACCTGCCATTGCGATCAGTTATGTTCTCCTGAGGTCAACTCATGTCTACCAGAATCAAGTACATTCTGGGGGCATTATGGGGGGCATAAAAGATGCCCCCATTTTAAGGTGCCCCCAATGAAGTTAACAGCCCGCCAAGTTGATACTGCTAAACCGAAAGAAAAGCCTTACAAGTTATCTGATGGAGCTGGCCTCTACCTTGAAGTAGCGACCAGCGGCTCACGTTACTGGCGTTTAAAGTACCGTTACGCTGGTAAAGAAAAACGCCTGGCCTTTGGTGTATATCCAGAAGTTTCCTTGGCTGAAGCGCGTGATAAACGTGAAGCTGCAAAAAAGGTACTGGCAGCAGGTAACGATCCTGGTGAAGTAAAGAAAGCGGAGAAAATCGCTCAGAAGCTAGGTTTTGAAAACACTTTTGAAGCAATTGCGAGAGAATGGCATCAGGTGAGAGCTGACCGGTGGTCGTTGCGCTATCGTGACGAAATCATTGATACCTTCGAGAAAGATGTTTTTCCCTACATTGGTAAGCGTCCCATTGCAGAGATAAAACCGATGGAGTTACTTGAAACTCTGCGCCGAATGGAAAAACGTGAAGCGCTAGAAAAGATGCGCAAAGTCAGGCAACGCTGTGGTGAAGTATTTCGTCATGCGATCGTGACCGGACGCGCTGAATACAATCCTGCCCCCGATCTCGCTACTGCCCTCGCGACACCTAAGAAAACACATTTTCCCTTCCTGACGGTCGAAGAACTACCGCACTTTCTTAAAGATCTAGCTGGGTACACGGGTAGCATTATTACCAAGACGGCAACCCAAATCATCATGCTTACAGGTGTACGAACTCAGGAGTTGCGTTTCGCCCGTTGGGAAAATATCAACTTTGAAAAGCGGCTCTGGGAGATACCTGCCGAAGTGATGAAGATGAAGCGCCCACATATCGTACCTATGTCGGATCAGGTAATGGCACTCTTTGAGTCACTGAAACCTATTACTGGGTTATATCCGCTTGTATTCATTGGACGTAATGATCGTACTAAGCCGATCTCAAAGGAAAGCATTAATCAGGTGATTGAGTTATTAGGATACAAAGGAAGGCTGACAGGGCACGGCTTTCGCCATACGATGAGCACCATTTTGCATGAAGAAGGCTTTAACTCGGCGTGGATTGAAACTCAGCTTGCTCATGTGGATAAAAATGCGATTCGTGGGGCTTACAACCATGCGCAATATCTGGATGGAAGGAAAGAGATGATGCAGTGGTATGCTTCGTTCATAACAAGCTTGAGTGTCGCAAGTGTCAGAAACATAGCAAGTTGAGGCATCGAATTGGCTTGAAAATGTCTTTTACTAGATTGATTTTTAAGCCACAATGCAATAAAGGTCACATTTTTACGAAATCTAAGTATGAACGAGCAGCCAACAAAAGCTGGTATCATACACAAGAGTAGAGAGGATATGGCATGGGCAGGCTTAACGAGGTAGAGAATGTCGATAAAAGATAAAGCTCAACACGGAGATATACACCTTAAGCCAAAACTTTGCCATCATAGTAAATGGATTACTTTTCTATCTATTGCTTTCTGTACCTTAGTAACTAGTTTTTTTTGGCTTTTTATTTTCTATTTAGTTCTACGCCCAAATTTTTATTCTTACATTGGGTTCGCTGATAATTTTGTGCTTAAGAAGCCCGATATCATTTCTGATCCAAAAATTTTACAGAACATCGGTAAGATGGTCACTGATGGAACCCTTTTAAGTCTTGACGATTTTTGGTCTTTCCAAAGTAATTTATACCAAACAATTATTACTGTACTCATTGCACTCAATGGGATAGTAGCAGCATTTTCGTTTCTTATTATCAAAAACTCTTCCACAGCAAAAGCAAAAGAAGAAGCGAGAGATATTGCCGTTGTCGAAGTAAATCAATATGTCGAAAGCTCAAAATTTGAAAAAGAAATAAAGAAAATTTTATATGAAAAGATTGAACCTGTACAATTTGATTTGCTAGCTCAAATTAGTTCAATTGACGAGATTAAACTCAGCCAACAAGAACATAATCAGTCATTTGAGAAACTTGAGCAAGAACTGGATGGTTTAAAAAGGAATCTTAAATTAATTGCTGAAAGCATTTCTTTAAAAGATACCTCAGATGAAGATGGCAGCAACTTTATCTTAGGAAGGAGAACTTAAATGGCGTTTATGACTAAGAAATTAAAAAGCAGTGGTGTAATAAGCGGCCAAGACATTGACATGACAACAGCTTCAGAACTTATTGTTTTTGCAAAGAAAAATAATATTGAAACTAGTCCTCTAGATGTCTCAAGACTAACCAATTTGTTGGGTATTACGATGCGACTAGAGCCGATGAAAGGAGAAGAATCTGGTTCTCTCAAACAAGGGAAAAGCGGCAATTGGGTAATGACGGTAAACTCTTTACATCATCCGCATCGCCAACGCTTCACTATTGCCCATGAACTAGGCCACTTTATTCGCCATACACTCAATAGAAATAGCTTTACAGACACAGTTTTCTTCAGAAATGAAGAAACAAATAAAATGGAAGCTGAAGCAAATAGATTCGCTGCCGAGTTATTAATGCCAGAGATTGAATTCAGTAAGTTTATAGAAGAAAAATCCAATCAAGTGGCTGATATAGCAGCACATTTTCAAGTATCTTCAATGGCTGTGAGAATCCGTGCTCAACAATTAGGCTTCAGTGGACATAATTTATAAATCATGAAAAAATTCAATTACTTTCCAATTATGAAGACCCGGGACGCTGAGTTAAAAGCAGTGTCAAAACTCTCTTCAGGGATATTTGATCATATTCTACCAATTTATGAGCTAACAAAGTCACGAAAAGCCAAAATTGCTCCAGATGGAGACATTCATCGTAGAATGCTGACTATCAAAGATATTCAGGGGGAAAGACCTTTTATTTTAGATTTAACATCAAATGAGAAATATATTAACGATCAAATTCGACAACTCGTTGATGAAAAAGATGGTTATTATGAATGGAGATACTTCATCAATCTTTATAGTCATTTGAACATTATCCCAATGATACACATCTATGATGATGAAGATTTTTCAGAAGTGCAGAGTTTTGTTACCGAAATAACAAAAACAAAGAAAATGCTGGCGTTACGCCTTCCACACGATCTAGATGATTATTCTATTTTTATTAAACCTATAGCTGATAGTTTACAAGACGGCAGTAAATTTTTTGTTATCTTAGATGCAGGGCAAGTTGAAGGAACTACAGATAAAGAAGAAGAGTACTTTTCTAATGCTTGTAGTGATCTAGAAATGTTTAATGATAAAATCGAAGATGTTATCATTGCCTGTACATCATTTCCCTCTAGCCCTACTAAATATGGGCACGATGATCGAGGTGAAATACCTATTTTAGAAGAAAAAATATTCAATAAAATTAGCGAAAATTATCAAGTAAAATATGGTGATTATGCTTCAATTAATATTGAACAAATTGAAATGAAAGGAGGCACTTTTGTACCAAGAATAGATATTTCTTTACAGGAGAAATTTATCTATAAAAGGTATAGAAGAGACGCCGGAAGTTATCCGTTGTGTGCTGCAATGATGGTAAAAGATGAACGTTATAAATCAATTGGGATATGGGCTGATCATGAAATTAGTCTTGCAGCTAAAAACACGCCTTCAGGTATAAGTCCATCTTTTTGGATTGCAGTGAGAATGAATTATTTCATGTCAAGCCGTGTTCTACTAAGAAAATCTTAATATCCTACCAGGAGGCATTCTTGTTATTGTTAGAATGTCATCTGGTGATAAAATCTCACCAATTTCATCATGGAAAATTTTGAAATTTTTCATGATATTATTCAATAAAAATTTTCTCGATAAGCTTTTTATCTCAGCGAGAGACTTTTCATTAGCTAATGAAACACATAATTCATATTTTGATAGCCCATTTTTTTGTATGACAATTTTTTTTAATTCATTCACTGGTATAGTGCTTGCTAAACATAATTTATCTTGCCGGGCAATACGCTTTGCCTTTCTAATTCTCTTAACGCTAATATCATCTACAACAATAATCCCAACATTCGAGCTGATTTTTTTCCTGACTGCATCTAAATTTTGATTCACACAGACTATGTAACAATAATCAAAATATTCTTTATAACTATCTATTTGATAAACAAGCCTTTCAACGGAATCTTTTTCACTTTTTATTTCATAAACAGTTGCAACATCAGATGAAATTGAAACGATATCAGCACGTCTTGACCCGAAACTAAATCTAACTTCAGCAGCGAGGTATGTATCAGCGGGCTCAGAGTTTAAAAGAAACTCTACAATTTTCAATTTGATATCAATTTCTTTCATTTCATCAGCTCTAACTGTCACTCATAGCTTAGTATCGCCCAGCACTGTTTATATGTACAGTAAAAATTAAAATCATTCATAATTATGGTTAATTATAAATCAGTAAAAAATGTGGCAAATGTTCATTCAGATCTTATCCTTGCAGTAAAAGATAGTTACATACTACCTATGAAGAATTAGTCAACCATCTGAAAATACTGACCATTTCAGAGTGGTCATCGCTCCTACCACCACCCCCCAGTCACTTCTTCTACCAAAAATCCTCTCGAATATCTCTTCATTAGAAAATCCTTGGACTACATTTTACACTAAAAATTTATGGTAAACATAGTTGTCACCATCCCATTCAGGCGTATAAGGTAACTGAGCTAATACATTGTTATATTTTATTATAAATTTTGATTCATTCTTTATAAATTGGCTATATCGTAAATAAAGCATTCTAGCTGATACTTTATAATTCAGTTTATCCATTATATCTTTAGCCTTTTCACTAATGCTATTAGTGTTTTCGCTTTCACAATAAATTGCTCTTGTTGGATTCTCTTGTCTCAAAAGTTCTATTAAAAAAGCTCCCCAAGCGCCCGGCCATCTGGCTATTGTTCCTTGAAAAAATCGTCTATGCTTAAATAAACGACTTACATTTCCCAGAAGGAGTAAAGCTGTTTCCTCCTCATTTAAACTGGTATCTATAAATTTATAAATAATACCTTCCTTGCTAAAAATATTATCTATTAAATATTTATATTCATCTATAATATTTTTCCTTAACTCATCAGGAATATCTTTCGGGGGAACTTTTAAGGTGATTTCATCCATGCCGCCTGGGTCAATACAAAACCTTGCAAATACTCTAAAAATCTCAAACTCCATGAGCAATGCTACCCGATTAAAAGAGTCCTTATTATCATTTTTTTTGTTACACCGATATTTCGCGCATGTCATTATACCAAGATCATTAAGATATCCATAGAAGTGAAGATGATCAAGAGGATGAACAAGACTATTAAAATTATTAGCAAGTCTATAAGCTAAAGTGGCTGGGATATATATCCCCTCATATTTCTTTGTCAAATTCACCAACTGATTTATAAAATCAACTTTTTTAATACCATGCTCTGACACCATACAACTAAGAAGAGCGAAAGATATTTCTTTCTTCTTTTTCAAAATAGAATCTAGTACTTCATCAGGAATCTCATGTTTACCCTTCAACTTACTCATAAATTTTACATCATCGCCACTTAATGAAATTTCCAAACCACATATCAAATAGTGGGTTAAAATATCTAGTAGCGCTTCATCAGTGCTGATTTTATTTACAGTATCCTGTACATCCAAAGCTATATTTTGAAATAACTTTATATCTTCAGAAGATATGAATCTTGATGTATATACATTATGAAAATGAATAAGATCAAGTATGTCCATTACTGCTTTCTGCTCATTTGAGACTTTAGGCATTTGCTTACCTTAGTGTCTAAAAAAGTATCTGACATTTACCAATTTTACACACTAAAAGAACCTATTACTATCCTCTTCGTAGCAACAACTCTTCACGCCAAAACACTTGATTTATAAAGAGGTAAGTAATGTTAAACACCGATGCAATAAAGAATAAACTACAGGCTCGTAAAACAGCTACCTACATCAGGACTCGCCTTTCTTCTCATTTCGAGGGTTCCCCGAGCACTAAGCATGTATGGGGCACATGTGAAGTTCCAGCCGGGTTAGTAACGAGCCTAATCCCTGATCAAAAGCTCACTGATACTGTTCCGCCAAATTACAACCAAGATGATATTTTAGTCGACATGAAGTACATTGTGAGTAATTCAGGTCTGACAAATAAGTTCTTCTACGCTCAAATAAAGAAAGGCCTATTTCCATCGCCAATTAAGCTAGGGCGTTCTTCACGGTGGAAACTGAGTGAGTACCAAGAATGGGTTGAGCAAAGAGCAAATAAGCGAGGCTAATAGCCATCCAGAACAATAACTGGCTAGGTAATTTGTATGTTGATAACTACATTTAACATTATGTATATACCAGTCAGTTATTGATTATTTGATAATTAATTATAACACAACGTTATTTATATCAAATAGTATCACCCTAAATATTAAATTTTATATATGGATAAAATAATGGCTATCTGTATCCGTAAGAATTGCACCATGCCTGTTTGTGGAAACAATAAAGAGAGATCTAAGCGTCTTTGCAAACAACATTATGCCGCATATAACCAAAATAGAATAGCTAAAGAAGCTAAGGCATTATCAGTTTGTCATTATTGCGGCCTGTCCCTAGCACAAGTGAGAAATAAGAAATTCTGTAGTAAAACACACCGGCAGCTTGGTTCTAGAAAGCTTCTGGGTAAAGTAATAACGGATATTATCGGATTTTCTTACTGGGGTCATATTCAACATCATATTAAACGAAGCCCGATAGAACTAGCTTCAATTAATGAAGTGGATGACATCACAGGGCTATACCACTTGTACCAACGTAAAGCCAAACATCAAAGAAGCTATGTATCAGCACAGCAACAATCGGATGTATCTAAACCGTCATCCAAATTGAAACCAGTACCGCTTTTTAGGCTAGAAGTCTGCCATTTCTATCCGGTAAATAGTGGGGGTGAAAATACACCTAATAATGTGATCATTGCCCCATTGCGAATCAATCGCATGTTAAAAGATACTATTCCATACCAAGGTAGCCTTTTTCCAGGATTGAAAGCTTTAGGAAAGAAAATGCTACTGAATGGAAGTCTGTACGATGGTTTAGTTGCACGATTTGGAAAAAAGGTTGTAGACGAAGAGCTTTCATCAATTGGCAAACTGAAGCACTTCCATGGCAATTACGCTAAAAATCCGGAGTTTAGGGGAATGCATCATGAATTTCCCATACTAATGCTGTTAATTGAGGAATTATTACGCTTAGGGCACCATGACATTGTTAAATTTCTTCAAGGTATTCGGCGAGATTACGAGGCTCTTCTTCCTATCTATGTTGAATTAGTGGCTGCTATCATGCTTTATGCGATCTTAACAGGTGATCGTGACCGCTTCCTGATGCGTTTCATGAGGATTCAGCGTTGGTTTGACGATACAGCTTCATCCACAAGGCATCCATTTCGGGCATGGGGCAGGGACAACTACGAAAGATGCATGTACCTACTTCTAAGACGATATCTACGGCATTTTTATGGCGCAGCTATTGAGAGTCCCCAAGAAATCGTCGATCTCTACAATAGCTTTTTTTCACTTCAGGTTGTTGACGTCGGGGAGATGAGCCAAATCGTTAGCTTTTCCTATTTCATGGGCAGGCAGAGCAAAGAAACAACCTTTTTTATCATCCCAGAGTATATTTTTGACACACTACCAGATTCAGGTGACGCCTTCGGAAGTGGTCTTAAACTAAGTTGAAGAGGTGATGCAATACCTTACACAAATAGCGCCAAAATTGTCGTTATTGGCGCTCATTTTTCCACGCTTTGTGTCGGCAATACAGTAAGTTAACTTACCACCACCATTCCAAAAAATTTCACACCCTCATTACCCCTTTGAAATACCGAAAGACTTTCAGGTAATACATTCAAAGGAGCGCCTTATGTCCAAACACACTGATTCACAGGATGCGGTAAACGCATTCCAAGCCTGCCTTAACTTCCTACCCTCCTCTACAACTGAACGCATCCTGAAGCAATTAAAGCAATCCATCGACTACGAGCCAGTAATTGGAATTATGGGTAAAACCGGTGCAGGTAAAAGCAGCCTTTGCAACGCACTATTCCAGGAGCAAATTTGTCTTACTAGCGAGCTTATGGCTTGTACACGTGAGCCACAGCGCATGGTCCTCACTGTAGGCGAACGCTGCATAACCTTAGTCGATCTTCCTGGCGTGGGTGAAACTCCTGAGTTCGATGCTGAGTATATAGCGCTCTATCATCGTTTGTTTGTTGAACTGGATTTGGTTATTTGGGTATTACGGGCTGATGACCGCGCTCGGGCAATAGATATTACAACGCACCGATTGCTACTTTCTAATGGCGCTGATGCATCACGTTTCTTATTTGTGATAACTCAGGCTGAATGTATTCCTCCGTTGCCTACTAACTCTGAGTGCCAGGATCGGCCTTCTCCAACACAATACCTCTCGTTGGCCGCCATCAGCGCCCAAATTGCGGGTCAGTTTCCATCGTCTTATCCGGTAATAGCAGTTTCCGCTCATACCGGTTACAACCTGACTGCCCTTGTAGAGCTTACGGTGCATTCATTACCGATACAGGCCAGCAGCGCCTTTTATCGGCAATTGAAACCAGAGCACCTGACTACAGAGAGCAACGATGCTGTACGCCAGCGGTTTGGCGAGATGGCAGGAACTGCATTTGATACGGTGATAAACCCTGACTCTTTCCCGTCAGGCTGGACCAGCCTTTTGAGGAAACTGCGCCAAAAACTAGTGCAACTTGCCACCGTGCTGTGGGACAGAATCTTTAGCTAACTCCATCTCCGTCAGGTTGTGTCGCCATGATGAATATTTAATGGACAAAACCTTTTTTAACAATGCGTTATCGTGCCGCGCTATTTTCCTGTTTTCTACATTTTACCTATCTTTGCCGACATAACGTGTCCGGCCTGTCCTGCATAATAACTGCATGAAATAGCAACATATTTATTTCCCTGAGAGGCCATATGTCCGTCAACGAGCACGACTCACGTTACGACCGACTGGCGATCAGGTTGTCGGTCATTATTAGCCGCCTGCTTGCCGGAGAAACACTCACTCTGAAATCTCTGGTGGATGAATTTGGGGTTTCTGAACGCACCTTACAGCGTGATTTCAATCAACGACTGATCCATCTCGATATCCAGGATGAAAATGGACGATACCGCTTGAATGATAGCCAGCCTCCCGATCATTCATCTGGCGCATTCTCCTTTATCCGCACCACGGGGATCGCACGGATCATGCCGGTTCGGGACAAGCAACTGATGAACTTGTTGATGAATGAAACCGGCACCTCACCGTGCCTCATCTGGCATGCACCTCTGAAATCCCATGTGGCAATGCCGGAGTTCTTTTCCCGTCTGGTACAGGCAATCAGCCAGCAACGACAAATCACGGTGCTGGTCGAAGGGCAGCGCCATGAAGCGTTAGAACCCTACCGGCTCATCCACTACGTGGAAGAGTGGTATCTGGTGGTGTGCCAATCGGGGGAAATTCGTGTCTTTGCACTTACCACCATTGGTGCTGTTACGCTGGCTGATGGGCGTTTTAGCCGACGCGAAGATGTTACTTACCTGACAGCCGGTGAAGATTTTATCGCTGCACTTCCCCACTTCCCACTCATTAGCGATGTCATTAACAGCCTTCGCTATTAATCCCAGCCAACGGAATACACCTATGTGGCTGGTTTCCTCTTGTCTGTTATGGAGAACCTTCAATGAAAAATATTACTCTGAAAACTACGATGTTTGCTGTGGTGATGAGTATCACTGCCTCTAATGCCTCGGCAGCCTGGCAAGTTAATGGCACCTTCTGCCAATCCTACAGCGACGACGGGCAGATACTCATTCGCGTAAAACCCGCAACAATAGGTTTGATTGAGCAGCAACCGCAATGCAACGGACGGGGCTCAACCGAACTGGCTGGCAGTAACTTTAGTGTCAATGGTTCGTCTTATCCCTCCAGCGTGATGTGTAACGCCCAATCGAACTATCAGGCAGTGCAAACCACCACAACGACAAAAGATATCCAAAACATAATCAGCATGCTGCAAGAGAACCAATCGGTCAGCATCAATACCTTCGGTTCACGCTCTGAAGTTAATACCGCTGATTTTGCACAAGTTTGTTCATCCATCATTAACCAGAAAGTGGCCGACTTCGATCCCCAAAAAACCTATCAACAGGACATGACAAAGATGGGCTATAAACAGGATGAAAACGGCCAATGGCATAAACAATCAAAGCAGGCATATTCACGCGAAGCAGATCCTGAAATAGCCGCCAACTATGATCCCAAAGCGGGGGTTGCTGAAAATTCAGGAAAAGGAGGGTTCTATGGAGACGGAGCCAATAAAAATCTTTATGGTCCGGGTAGCCAGGCACAAAAAGATGCTGAAGCTGCAAACGAAGCACGCCGCCTTGCAGCACAAAATCGTATGTCAAAAAGCGCTACTGGAATTACAGAACCAGAGATGCAGGCAGCATTAGCGGCAGCGAAAAAGGCTTATGCTGCCAATTACGATCAAGAAACCCTCGCATCAGCTGACTTTGGATCATACAAACAAGCGCCTTCTGTACCAGATCCGGCAGATAAAACACAACAACTGCGTGTCGTGGAGTATGAGGTCTTTAATCCGGGCTATAAAACTTATGACAAAGTTCGCGTCACCCTCAACGCATCAGGTGCGGTGACTGGCACACAGGTTCAGTACGAAGGTCAGTAATACGCCATTCAACTGCTATTAATCATTTTATCCAGGCCATGCCTCCCCAGGGAAGTATGGCCTTTTCGCTTTTATGCCCGAAGGAATTAATTATGACTCGATTAGCCAGCCGCTTTGGTGCGGTCAATTTAGTGCGCCGTGATCGCCCGTTAACCCACGATGAACTGGCGCATTACGTTCCGAGTGTCTTCAGTGAAGAAAAGCATGAATCCCGCAGTGAACGTTACACATACATCCCTACTATTACCCTCCTCGATAACCTTCAACGCGAGGGTTTTCAACCGTTCTTTGCCTGCCAGACCCGCGTGCGAGATCTGAGTAAGCGAGAACACACCAAACACATGCTGCGCCTGCGTCGCGAAGGACAAATTACCGGCAAACAGGTGCCAGAAATAATTCTGCTTAATAGCCATGACGGTTCAAGCTCATACCAGATGCTGCCAGGGTTGTTTAGATCGGTTTGCCAAAATGGACTGATTTGCGGTGAAAGTTTTGGGGAAGTGCGTGTGCCGCATAAAGGCAATGTCGTGGAGAAAGTCATTGAAGGGGCTTACGAAATACTGGGGATATTTGACCGAGTAGAAGAGAGGCGCGATGCCATGCAGTCGCTTATGTTACCGCCACCTGCTCAGCACGCCATTGCGAAAGCGGCATTAACCTATCGTTTTGGTGAAGAGCATCAACCAGTGACGGAATCACAGATACTTTCCCCGCGCCGATGGCAGGATGAAAGTAACGATCTTTGGACTACCTACCAACGCATTCAGGAAAACCTGATTAAAGGTGGGCTATCGGGACGAACCATCAAAGGTAAACGCGCTCATACACGCGCAGTGAAAGGGATCGACGGTGATGTGAAGCTCAATCGAGCACTGTGGGTTATGGCTGAGAATATGCTGCAACTTGCTTCATGAACTCTGTCACGAAGGCTCTTTTGCCCCTACGACTAAACTGGTAGGGCTTTTTGCTTTAAGGAACAATTATGTCTGCACCCTATTTATTCCCGGAATTTCCTGTAAACGAGCAACGTGTTATACAACGCGCACTGCGATTGCTGGAGAAGTATCAGCGTCAACCCAGCGAATCATTTACTAGCACCAGCGTTACTAAAGCCTGGCTTCAACTCAGGATGGCACACCTTGAGCGTGAAGCTTTCATCGTGATGTATCTCGACAATCAGCACTGTTTGCTGGAACGCGAAACACTGTTTACCGGCACACTGAGCCATACCGAGGTACATCCCCGCGAAGTGGTGAAATCGGCTCTGAGGCATAATGCTGCTGCGGTAATTCTGGCGCACAACCATCCATCTGGTACGACAGAAATCAGCCAGCAAGATAAACATATTACTCAGCGTATCGTGAAAGCGCTGGCGCTGGTGGAAGTGCGCGTGCTGGATCATCTCGTAGTCGGGAATGAGACAATTTCATTTGCTGAGCTGGGATTACTTTAAAAGGAGGTTCTCATGTCATTAATACCAGCCCATGAATGGGGGCTACAAAGAGAAATTGTTCCACGGTTTGGTGCCAGATTAGTTCAGGAAGGCAACCGGCTGCATTATCTGGCTGACAGGGCTAATTTGATGGGCAATTTCAGCGATACGGAATGCTTCAAATTGAATGACGCATTTCCACACTTTATCAGCCAGATGGAATCGATGCTGACCACTGGTGAACTGGACCCCTGCCATCATCACTGTGTCACGCTCTACCATAACGGTTTTACCTGCGAAGCCGACACCCATGGTAGTTGCGGCTATGTGTACATCGCCGCTTATCTAACTCAACGCTAATTAATTTCACGAGAGCAAACATGAATACTCAACCTGCAACAAGTCCGCAGGCGGCGAAGCCATGCCCGTCGCCCGTGGCTGTCTGGCAAATGTTACTGACACGCCTGCTGGAACAGCACTATGTCCTGACACTAAACGACACGCCGTTCAATAATGAAACTGTTATTCAGGAACACATTGAGGCCGGTATTACTCTGGCCGATGCCGTAAATTTTCTGGTTGAACGCTATGAACTAGTCCGTATTGACCAAAGAAGCTTCTCCGTGCAAGATCCAGAGCCTTGGTTAACATCTATGGATGTCCATCGAGCTCGATTTAAACTCAACATGGAACGTTTATAATTTAGCCAGTTAACTGACAAGAAAAAACATGTGGGGGCATATTTGGGGGCATACTCACAAATCGCATAGAAAAATAATGAATAAATTCAACATAATTACCAACCTAATGCGACTCCTGTGATCTCCGCCAAAATGCTTTTCTTATCCCAGCCATTTGTCATATCTCCTCAGTACACGAATTCATTTATGATCCTCGTTCAAATGTTTAAATTCAATTATTGATAACGAGAATCATATATGAGTACTGCACTTACCATTATAGCCATTACTGCCACTTTGATTAGCCCATTAATAGCTATTCAAACTCAAAAATTCATTGAAAAACATTCACAAATAAAATCATTAAAGATTGATATATTCAAACAACTCATGGCAACCAGATCTCCGAATGCTCGACTGTCTAACGAACATGTTCGTGCATTAAATATGATCGACTTAGCATTTTATGGAAAAATAAGAAGAGGAAAGGCCAGAAGAAGCGCTTCTGAAAGTGATGTATTATCTTCCTGGAAGCTTTATTTTGCACATTTGAATACATCATACCCTGATAACGACAACGCCTTAGGAACCATATGGAACCAAATAAGCAACAATCTTTTCTTGGACTTATTGTCAGAGATCGCAAAAGATATTGGCTATAATTTTGAGCGAGTGCAGTTACAAACAGCTATATATTCCCCTGTGGCTCATGGGGCAATAGAGAACGACCAATTAAAAATCAGGAAGGGTTTAGCTGCAATATTTTCAGGAGAAGATGCCTTAAAAATGGAGATCATAAATATCCCAGGAAGGCAGGATAATTAATCGGCCCACTATTTATCTTGAGGCTCAATCTGCAGCCTTACCAACTCCTTTCTCCCCAAGGTTTTGAGCCAATTCCCCAAGCTCATCCCCTCTGCCTTTGCAGCTGCCTCGAACTGCGCCTTTAACTCAGGCGTGATACGAATCTGGAAGGTCGGTGCTTTTCCGGATTTGGACTGGTTTGGGTCGCGTTTAACCGTTGACATGTACGTACCTATAAGAGCAAGACATCACCAACCAGGTACGTACTTTTCCTTTGGCGACCTGATCTATAAATGCTCCCACCCGGTATTCGCAGTACCTGACGAGTGCTAACCTCACCAACTATCAAGGAGTTGATTATGGCTGATTCGCATTCTACCCCAGACACTGACCAATCCGGAGCCGAGCGTTCGTTAATTGTGGGATATCGCCCGAATGTTTTCGACATATCCACGCCCAAAATTATCCTTCCCGGCAAGTGGTTACGCACGGCTGGGTTTGATACCGGACAACAGATTACCGTAAAAGTGATGAACGGTTGTATCGTCCTGATGGTCTATGGCGAGCAGGAGCAACGGCTGCAGGATGAGTTGAAAGAGGTACAGCAGAAGCTGGCAAGAATTGAGAGTACGCTGGCGACTCTCCAGTGAAGTACAGCTGAACCTGTAAGCCATACTTACAGGTTCACCAGGTGCCGGATGGCGCTATCGCTTATCCGGCCTACTTTTCTGGCCCCCTCTTCATAGTGACCACCAGAAAGATATCGACTATAATGAACGAATCGAACGATTCATGCGAAATGGTGACAATATGCATACTCTTACGGCAAATGAAGCCAAAACACAATTTGGCGATATGCTGCTTAAAGCACAGCGAGAACCTGTGCAAATTAACCGTAACGGTAAGCCTGTTGCAGTCGTCGTTTCCATTGAGGACTATGAACAAATGGAAGCCATGAAGCTCCAGTTACTGAAGGCCAAAATTCAGCGTGCTCAGAACGATATTCATTCGGGCAATACTGTCGACGGCGATGCTTTTTTTGATGAGTTGATGGATCAACACAAAGGATAAAAAGTGAGTTACAAACTTACTGGGGAAGCACAGCGCGATATTATTGAAATCCGTGATTACACATCAAGAAATTGGGGCGCTAAACAGTCCAGGGATTATCTTAGTAAATTACAGGTCGTTCTCTCCCAATTAGCTGAAATGCCAGGCATGGGGCAACATCGCATTGATGATTTTGGTGAAGATGTTTACAGCTTTCCTTATGTTAGCCATACGATTTACTATAGTGCACAAGACACAAATATTGTTGTATTGGCAGTCTTACACCAAAGCCGAGTACCAACAAAACATCTGGGACAACGTTTGTAGCTCACCACCTTATTTGCCGGATGGCGCTGACGCTTATCCGGTCTACTTTCAAAATCAATTATTCTTCCATAACCAATCATCCCACTTATATATAAGTATTTTAAATTCAGCCGTAGAATAATTTATTTATTTTTCTCTATTATTAATACCTTCACTATTGCAAACCAACCGTAAAAACCTCATATATTATTTTCTCAACAAAATGGATTATTAAAATGGCAATTCCTGCTTATCTCTGGCTCAAAGACGATGGTGGCTCACTTATAAAGGGATCTGTTGATGTAACCAATCGCGAACGCTCAATCGAGGTGATATCGTTTAGCCATAACCTTTACATCCCCACGGATGGCAATACAGGAAAGCTTACTGGCACACGTGTGCACGGCGCACTGATTTTTGAGAAGGAATTCGATAGCGCTTCACCTTATCTTTTTAAAGCCGTTGCCACAGGGCAAAGCTTGCAATCGGCAGAATTTAGGTGGTACGAGATCAATAATGCAGGTCAGGAAGTAGAGTACTACAACATGCTCCTCGAAGGGGTTAAAGTTGTATCCGTAACACCGATGATGCATGACACTAAAACTGTCATCAATGTTGGTCATAGTGAACAAGTACAGCTGCGTTACGATAAAATTACTTGGCATTATCTCGATGGTAATATCCAGTATTCGGATGCTTGGAATGAACGCATAACCGAATAAGTGAAATCATATGGACACTATCGAAGAGCTTAACGGTACATATTTCTACAGAGGGTTTGCTAATCTTTCAGCAGGAGAACTTCTTTTCTGGATTTTCCTTGATGAAACCAGTGAACAATTTGGCGTAAATGATTACATGACCTTGGGTCTAATTTTACTTGGTCAACCTACGATCGCAACCAGAGGTAAGCCGATAGGGGCAACAGCAGGGACATCACCTCTGAGCTCTCAGCTACGACACTGGTTAAATATAGAAAACAGACGTTTACCCACCCTAACTACAGGAAGTATAAGACGATTAAAATTTGCATATGTAACAAATCTAGGCGCTTTTGTTGGAAGATGGATTCCAATATTGGGGATTATCATAATGGCTTATGACGTGAGTGTGATTTCATACAAAGCCACAATTAAATACAACACCATAGCCAGAGGTAAAGATAAGCTATGGTAAGTGATAATGATGTCATCGCCTGGTACGATGAAACATTTAATAAACCCAGCTTATTCTTTAAAAAGCGTTGGCCAGTCACCCTCGATACCAGTCTTTCAACGGGAGATTATGTGTGGGCCAGTGAAACGGGCGCAGACATCATGGATGCTTACTTTGCAACTTTCAATGTTGATTGCACCAATTTCGATTTTTATAAATATTGGCCTAATGAGACATTCATACTTTATGCAATTTTTACCTGTAGCAGAGATGACGATAAGCCACAGCCATTAACACTCCGCATGCTGGCAGAGTCAGCAAAAGCGGGTAAATGGCTTTATGACTGAGCCTTATTGACGAATGTCATTTATCCGACATACCGCTTCCAAAAAAAATAAAGCCGCTGACCCATTAATCAGCGGCTTTTCCATTACTCACTTATATCAGAAGTTGTATTTCACGCCCAGCATACCGCGGGTATCGCTGTAGCCTTTATCGCCGACCTGTTGAGCCACGTTGCTCCACACGTTGAGTCGCGGGGTGATTTGGCCTTCGACACCGACTTTCAGTTCGGCGATGTTTTTTGTGCCGCGCATGTCGTTGCTGACATCGTCCATTTTCACGCGGGCGGTCTGCGTATTGTGGATCCAGTTGGCTTCAACAAACGGCTGGAACTCGCGAGATTTACCGTCGTCGATGGCGTTGTGGCCATTGATGAAGGCCTTCACGCCCAGGCGGGTCATCAGGTTGCCTGCGGTATCATCCTTCACGCGGGTGCCGTTCGCTTCGCGGTGATCGTCGGCCTGCACGTCCATCCACACCACCTGCGCTTTCGGTTGCAGCCAGTAGCTGTTGCGCTCGCTTTCACCCAGTTTGAAGCTGTAACCGGCTTCCACCGAGGTGGTTACCCCGCTGGATTTATACTTCTCCGCCGCCTGCTCCTGGCCCATCACCTTGTTATCAAACCAGTTGTACAGCACCCAGCTATCCACATAAGTACCGGTCTTGTCGGCGTCATTCGCGTACCAGGTACCGTACAGACCCACGCTGTAACCGGTAACCTGACCGCGTGATGCGTAACCGGTCAGACTGGACTGCGTGCGGTTCTGGCTGTTGGCGTAGCCTGCCATCGCGCCGATCTGCCAGCGATCGAGACCGTCGCTACTCCACTGAGCCAGGTCGCCGCCTAACTGCAATACATAGCTGTTGCTTTGAGTTTTCAACTGCCCGCTGCCATCTTTAAAGCGGGTATGGCCGCCGACGTTGCGCATCCACAGGCTGGTGACTTTTTTCTCGCCCGTCAGCATATCGGTGTACTGCGTTTCCCCCAGACGATCGTGCAGTCGGGTCATAAACAAGGTATTGGCGGCAAAGTTGTTAGCCAGATAGCTGCCCGCTTCCGGGCGGTACTGCTGTTCAGTTACCGGCGGCACAACAGGCTCTTCTGGCTCAGGGATCACAGGGTCCACGGGATCAATGGGGTCTGGATCAACCGGCTCAGGGTCAGTTGGGTCGACAGGATCGGGGTCAACCGGACCAGGTGGAGTGACCGGAATAAAACTGGTCAGATACCAGTTGTTGTCCTTCTGTACCACGTTGTAATCATACGCACCGGCAACAATACGGCCCGCTTTTTCAAAGGTACCGTCGGAATTGCCCGCCACTTCAATGATTTCAATTCCTTCTACGGTTTGCGCCCCGGTTCCGCCGATGTTGTTCACCACCACGAACGTGTTACCCGCCGTATTGCCAAGTACCTTCAGCTTATCGGTTTCGGAGGCGTCATCATGAAGCACGGTGTTAAAAACCAGTTTGCCGCCGTTGCCGGTGAAATCCTCATTGATGGTCAGCGTCTGCCACGCTTCGTCGCCACCGTGGCCAAAGTTAACGACTGCCCCGCTGTTTAACGTCAGGTCGGTGAGCGTTGAGCTGTGGGTCATATTCCACGTCGCATCGCGCATTTGCAGCGAGATAACCCCCGTCCCTGCCGTGGCACTGGTGATATATGACGCCCCATTCCACAACGAGTTATCGGTCATGTTGAGCTTAATCGTACTGTTTTGCTGCGCCAGCGTGCTGATCGCCGCAGTGCCGCTGGCGGCGTGCAAATCACCGTCGATGAGGAAGCGACCGCCCGCCGAGCCGTCGACGATACCGCCCATTTCAGTGCTGATGGCATAGCTTTCGTTGCTGTGATCGCCCGCCATGGTAATGGCTGCACCACCGGCGAGGTTTATCGCACCGCGTGAAAGCGCAAACAGACCGCGTGGGGCTTTGCTGTATGAAGTCGCTTTTCCAGCACTGTTCACGCTAATGGTCGCTTTGTCGCCCAGGTTCACGGTCGCGTTCGTGGAGTAGACCGCATGTGCACTGATACCGTTCACCGTAATCGTGGCGTTATTGCCCAGTTCCGTTTTGGACGATGAGGCGGCATAAATCCCCGTTGAGGAAGCACCCGACGTCTCGATGGTAGCGTCATTGCCAAGCAGGATCGAGGAACCACTCCGCCCGGTGCGAAGACCTTCAGAGCCGTCGCCGGTCGTCACAATGTGTGCCCGGTCGCCAACGACAATCGTATTTTTGGCCTCCGTAGCGTCTTTCATTGCGTTTGCAGTGATACCACGCCCCTGGTAACCGGTGGTTTGAATATACAGATCGTCACCGACGTAAATGCTGGCCGATCCTTTCCAACCTTGGCTAAAGGAGTTGTAACCAGCGTTAATACCGTCACCATCCTGACCGTCCACATAAATGGAGGTACGGTCGCCGGTGATAATAAAGACCGGGTTATCTGGCGTATTAGCTCCGTGTGTACGGATACCATCAACGTCTTTACCGTTGTTAGCGGCATTCTTTGACTGAGTATGAATCGTCAGGTCATCACCGAAAATAACCCCTGGGCTTCCCGTGTTGCCGTTCTGAATAACGGTAAGGGAGTGTTCAAAGGCTTCTGCGCCAGGTCCATTAAGCGTCACCCCGTGGCCATAAACGGGAATCGTGCCCGCATTCCATTGATAAACATAATTCGGCAACGCGCTGGTTTTCGCGAAATGAGCATTCGCCTGAGCAGGAATTAACGCCTGCAATTCCGGGGGCAAACTGCTCACCAGCCCGCTGGAGGGAAGACTGTCGACATCCACCCATGCCGCGTGGGATGAAAATACCATAGAAGCTAATGCGGCAGACACCGCTATGGCTAGACGTGAGTAATACTTAGGATTGGGCATAATTGCCTCCTACATTTAGGCGTAGAGAGTCCACCACATCGTAATAATGTGGAAATAATAAAAATGAAAAACAGTTATAAAATATTCGAGATTATTTTATGAATACTATGTCCCAGCTTTTCTTCAAGCCGAAGTTTATAGACGTAAATTTTCTTAATATCGATATTATCTGTGACGGTGATTTGCTGAATACTTTTCCCCGACATAAAACGCTTCAGCAATATCATTTCCGTGTAGTTTAATGATCGTCCACGCTTGCTGTTAGCCAGGTGACCTGTGAACAGTCGGTGAATCTTCTGATGCTGAACAATATCGTCATCGTCAGAATAAATAATGCCTTGTATGTAACTGCTTTTCGACAACCAGTAATTGGCTAACGGTGTCAGATTCCGGTCAGAGAGCAGGACAATACGCATCCCGCTACGGGCTAAACGGTCAACCCACTGCGGATCGGCGAACAAGCGCAGATTCGGGAACGAAAAGTCGACAAAAATAAAGCCCCGGGACAAATGATTTTGATTATTAAGAAGAAGTTTTTCAACGATCCCTGCTTTCAAAAAACGATTCCCCTCAGGCCAGATAGCAAAAGTAGCACGATGGCAATACTGTGCGCGTACCGCAGGCTGCGGAAATAACGAGCAGGATAATTCACAACTTATGCAACGAACATTTGGTGGCGGTTTTCTCTTCATCAAAAACAACTCCTGTAATTTTTTCCTTCAATATTTCACTGGTAAATAAATGTGTCAATCGACACGCTACGCGCGCCCCGTTAGTCAATTAAATTCAGTCATTAAAAATGTTATAAAGTCTTATCAGCAAATTAATACGGATGATAAATAACCTGATACCAATCAGTATATGCGTATCTTTTCTCAGACAAATAACCATAACATTAGGAATTTTGCACACAAATCACGGCACCAGGATAAATACTCACATAGCACTATTTGCTAAAAAACCGACACAAGAGATAATTATCAGTAACATTAATCCGATAATTTAATCACTCTGGCGGCGTGGTGAATAAATATAAGGGTAATTCTGATAAATCTGTAATGAATTCTCATTACTTAACCTTAGTTCATTCTCACCTAAGATTTATCTATGCTATCCGTTTGTATTTTAATGATTTTATTTCGTCACCTAAGAACTTTATCACTGATGATGTGCAAAGACCGAGGCGTTTTTGCGATTTGTATGTAGAATTAAAGGGGGTGTCAACGGCACTCCGTGATACGTCTTTGTTACTGAGGGCCGGGCATTGTACCTTATCAATCAGTTGGTCGAATTTAATCCTGATAACAGAAGTCTGGTTAACCAGCAGACCGGGCGGTCGATTCAACTGCAACTGCCAGCCTCACTCTGCTTTTTGTATTTAATTACGCACCCAAATGAAATTGTTTCTCAGAACACGCTGCTAAAAGTGGGTTGGGGGGAGCGCAATAATGTCACCACAACCAATACCTTTTATCAGACAATCCTGACGCTGCGTAAAGCGCTGGAGGAAGTAGGGCTGCCTCGTGACACGGTAAAAACTATTTCTCGCCGAGGGCTAAGATTAACGGAAAATACACAGGTAGAAGTCATAACGCACACACAAAGTGATGTTTCCTTACCGCCAGTGATTGAAGAAAAAACAACACCCGTAACAATAGTGCCCTCACCGAAACAAACAACGCCGATCCCACGATGGGGGATTATTTTTACCCTCAGCGTGCTTATTGCTACCCTGGTTATCTGGCTGGTGTGGTATCAGAAACGCCCGGCGATGCCATTTAACGCCTTCGTCTCTATTTCCATGCGAATTCCCTCAAATCAAAACTGCAAAATTTATTATTCACCGAATGAACACAATCTGGACGGTTATTTCAATTTGATGCAATCGCATCCCTCTCTCTGTGAAAAAAACCATTATGTGTTCCTTGCCGGTTACCGCAAAGCCGAGAGAGTGGTCGCCTTTGTCTGTGATAAAGACGCACGAACGGATGCTTCTGCGTTTTGTACCAGCCATTATTACTGGATGCGTGCGCAATGAAAAAAACCTGCACGATTATTCTGGTCAGTATTGGGCTGGCGACGGTTCTCGGTTCAGGTGCCTGGCTATGGCATTCGCGATATGCCGAACAACCACTGAATTGCGTCGGCAACGTAGAGTGGAATATTGGTGACAAACGCTTTACCGGCACGGTGTCGTACCGGATGTACCAGCATGAAGGGCTGGCGACCATTAACGGCAGGCTGTATGGACATCACACCACGGACGTCAGCAGGAACATTTATTTTAGCTACACCCAACAGCGCGATGCCCGCGTGCTGCAGACGATGCAGGTGGTCAAAACTTTCGCCGATACAGCGGATGAAGATGATATTAACAGCACATTGCCAGGGTTTTATCGCCAGAGCGGGCGAGGCCTGAGCCTGGTTATGGAGGAGTATAAAGGCGCGTGGATTTTTGCGACGTCGAATGTTCCCTCACTGTATTGCCGCAAAAGATAATATCGTAATTTCACTTAAATCCAGCATTCACATTTATCATCATTGACTTACGCGACATGGGTCACTGAATCCAGTAATAAGCCATTGCTATTCTTCTCCCCGAATCAGGAAGCATCCTGAATACCTCGATATCCACTGCGTAAAAATCAAGCGAAATGGACGTGTTAGAGCGTCCAGAAGACTTTAACCGACGGATGGATATGCGGAGATAACGTGGGCAGGGGCGTTTATCTCTCTGGCGAGCCATGCCTGACAGTACAGGCGTGATCGCATTAAGGAAACGGTGTGTTTCCGGTGTACTTATGGCGTACTTATGAGGGATACATAATGTTTAGTTTTAAAAAGTGCCTGATTGCACTTTCAGTAAACCTGGCGGTTGTTTCATCCGGTTTTGCGTGTACGACCCTGCTGGTCGGCAATGAAGCCTCGGCGGACGGCTCAATGTTGGTGGCCCGTAGCGCAGACAGCGACGCGCTGAAAGCACAGCATTTTTTGATTCATCCAGCGAAACAGAACCAGACCGGGGTATACAGCACCAAAGCACATAATGGTGCGAATGATTTTACCTGGCCGCTGCCGAAAAACTCACTGCGTTATACCACCGTGCCTAACTGGAAAACCCAGCTACACGGAGCCACCGGTTTTAACGAACTGGGCGTTGGCGTCAGCGGGACAGAATCTATTTTTGCTTCACCGAAGGCGCTGGCCGTTGACCCGTACGTTGAGGATAAAGGGATCACCGAAGACGATATCCCAGACATCTTACTGTCACAGAGCAAAATCGCACGTGACGCGGTGGCCCTGCTGGGGCATATCGTTGAAACCGTCGGCGCAGGTGAAGGTTTCGGCGTTGCCGTCGTGGATGATAAAGAAATCTGGTATCTGGAAACCGGTAGCGGTCACCAGTGGATGGCACAGCGGCTGCCAAATAATCAATATTTTGCCACCGGTAACCAGGGACGTTTACAGGATTACGATCCACAAGACCCGAACATGATGGCGTCGAAAAACCTGGTTGAGTTCGCCAGCGAAAAAGGTCTGTACGATAAGGCCAAAGACGGCAAATTTAACTTCTCCACAGTCTATACCCGCGATGATGTACGTGACCGTACCTATAACGACCCCCGCGTGTGGACCATCCAGAAAACGTTTAATCCTTCCGTCAATCAGGATATGGCCGCAGGCCGCGAGTTCCCGGTATTCCTGAAGCCGGAGAAGAAGATGACGCTGGATGATGTGAAGTCAGTGCTGCGTAGCCACTATGAAGGCACCAGCCATGATCCGTACACCAACGGTCTGAACGGCAAAGAACCGTGGCGTCCTGTCAGCGTATTCCGCACCTACGAGGCGCACGTGATGCAGGTCCGCCCGTGGCTGCCAAAAGAAATTGGCGAAACGACCTACATTGGCCTCGGTATGGCCGATCTTACCGCCTTTGTTCCATACTACAGTGGACTGAAGGCGTATCCGGCCAACTATACGATGGGGACGGATAAAGCAGACGATCAATCCATCTACTGGAAGTATCGTAAATTACAGACGCTGACTATGACCGATTATCCTAAGCTCGCGCCCATCGTCAAAAAAGCCTACAAAGCGTGGGAAGACAAGGTTGCACAGGAGCAAAAAGAGGTTGAGGCCGAATATCTGAAGATGGCGAAAACCGATAAGCCTGCCGCAGATAAAATGCTGAATGACTTCAACCTGCGCATCATGGCCGACGCCGAGAAGCTGACGGAAGACCTGACGAATCAGCTGTTCACTATCCGCACTAAAGATATTCAGTCTGATATTTTCTTTGCTAACGCAGCCAAAAAAGACTGAGTCACCGCCAGGTAAATGGCCTGGTTTGCTGGTGCGGAGACGTTTTCAGCTCTGCGCCAGCGTTTCACACCGCGCCTTCACGGCGTCGTGCAGCAGGCGTACCGCCGTTGAAAGCTGTTTTCGGTGCGGGCAAATCATATTTAGCGGGACTTTTTCCCCCTGATAATCAGGCATCAGCAACTGCAAACGACCGTCACGTACATCTTCACTCACGTCCAGCCACGACTTATACGCAATCCCCTCACCGGCAATCGCCAGACGACGGATCACTTCGGCGTCATCGCTCATAAACGTGCTGTTGACCTGCACACTGCTGACCTCACCGTTGCGCGTAAACGTCCAGCGGTCATGGAGTCGCCCGCGTAAGACGAAGGTCATGGCATTTAACGGTGCTAAATCATCTGGTTTTTGCGGCTCACCGTGCTGCGTAACCCACCCCGGAGAAGCCACCAGCACGCGTCGATTACCAGGAGCCACGGGCAGTGCGATGTAAGACGCATCCTCGGTATTACCATAACGAAACGCGACATCGACGGGATCTTTAAACACATCAGTCACCTGATCGGAGAAAAAGACCCGCAGGCGCAGGGCGGGGTGGCAACGACGAAATGACTGAAAAACAGGCAGCAGCAGGTTACGCCCGAGATCGGACGGCACCGCAATTTGCAGCGTGCCGGAAATCTCATCCTCGGGTGTCTGAATTTTCTGCAGACCGGCATGCATCACGTCCAGCATCTGGCGGGCATAGGGCAACCAGACCTCGCCTTCCGGTGTCAACCGCAGACTACGCGTGGAGCGCGCAAACAAGCGTATGGTCAGCGTGGACTCCAGGCGCTTGATGGCGGAACTGACCTGGGCCGGCTGGACGCCGACTTCGCGCGCCGCATCACTAAAACTGTTAAGCGCCGCGGCGCGGACAAACAACGTGAGATCTTCAAGCCGGAACATTTTCACTCCCCGAGTATAAGTCCTGTCGCCGTGAGGCTATTTTTCCCGTTCTGATGCCGGTTTACCATCGAATTATTCAACAGATAAACAGAATCCTGTAACCGGAGAGATTATGAAAGCCATCGCCATTACCCACGCCGCAACCGACGGCAGTAACATCGCATATTTACAAGAGATTGACCTGCCAACGCCCATTGCCAAAGGGCATGACCTGCTGGTTGAGGTGAAAGCGATTTCCGTTAACCCTGTTGATACCAAAGTTCGCGAGGGATTCAGCGCTGATACCCCGCGTGTTCTGGGCTGGGATGCGGTGGGCGTGGTGAAATCCGTCGGCGAGTCCGTAACGTTATTCACACCGGGCGACGAAGTCTGGTATGCCGGCGCGCTGGGTCGGGCGGGCAGTAACAGCGAATTTCAGCTGGTTGATGAACGCATTGTCGCGCTGAAGCCGCAATCGCTGGATAACGCCTCTGCCGCCGCCCTGCCGTTGACGGCCATCACCGCATGGGAAATGCTGTTCGACCGCCTGGGTGTTGCAGAAAATGGCAACGAAGGCGACGTATTGTTGATCGTCGGTGCAGCGGGGGGCGTCGGTTCTATCCTGACTCAACTGGCGAGTAAACTGACCAAAATGACCGTTATCGGCACAGCATCGCGCCCGGAAAGCCAGAAATGGGTGCATGAAGCAGGTGCGCATCATGTGATCGATCACAGCAAACCACTGACCGAAGAGCTGGCACGAATTGGAGTTAAAGAGGTCACACACGTTGCCAGCCTGAATAATACCGAACAGCACTATCAGCAGATTATTAGCGCCCTGGCCCCACAGGGCAAACTGGCACTGATTGACGACCCGGAGTTCCTTGATGCCCGCCCGCTGAAAGCCAAAAGTATTTCGCTGCACTGGGAATTTATGTTCACCCGTTCAATGTTCGAAACCCATGACATCATTGCCCAGCACCAGCTACTGACCCGCGTGGCGCAACTGATCGACAGTCAGACGATCCGTACCACTCTGGGCGAGCATTTGGGCACTATTTCTGCGGCGAACTTACAAAAAGCCCACGCGCAAATTGAAACCGGTCGTGCGGTAGGCAAAATTGTTCTGGAGGGGTTTTAATATGTCTGACACTGAAGTGATTTCGATTATTGCAGTACTGAAAGCCAAACATGGGAAAACCGACGCTCTGAAACAGGCGCTGCAGGCCTTACTGCTGCCCACGCGTCGGGAACCGGGCAATATAGAGTATGCGCTGTTTCAACTGCGCGATACGCCGGATGTGTTTTACGTGCGCGAATCCTGGCGGGGTCAGGCCGGTCTGGACGACCATATTGCCCTGCCGCATTTCCAGACGTTTATCCTGCAAATGAACGATCTGCTGGCTGAGCCGCTGCGTCTGGAT
This sequence comes from Citrobacter sp. KH_055_1, assembly GCF_057838705.1. NCBI lineage: Bacteria > Pseudomonadati > Pseudomonadota > Gammaproteobacteria > Enterobacterales > Enterobacteriaceae > Citrobacter > Citrobacter sp. KH_055_1. Next base: position 44,233 of record NZ_CM174473.1, on the reverse strand, counting down.
TATCTGACGCCGATTGCGCCTTAATCTCTTGATGAAATCCCCCGCCACACGGGGGATATTCAGTCAGGCATTACGCCCCGCCATCACACCGCCATCCACATTCCAGACAGCCCCGGTCACCCAACCCGCTCTATCAGAAAGCAGGAATGCGACGGTTTCTGCAACATCAACTGGCGTCCCAACCCGGCCTGTCGGATGGAAGCTATCAAAGCTGCTCATCACCCCCTGCACATCCTCTTTCGGAATAAACCCTTCATAGATAGGCGTGTGTACCACCGCTGGAGAAACGGCATTAACGCGAATACCGCAGCCCCCCAGTTCAATGGCCAGATTTTTCGTTAAGGCATGCAGGCCCGCTTTTGCCATCGAGTAGGCCGAAGAGGGCGTCGCCGCTATCGCTTGTTGTGCCCACATCGAACCAATATTCACAATGGCACCATTTATCTTTGCCGCCACCATATTGCGCACCACATCCCGGGTAATGAAGAACATCGCGCGGTTGAGGCTCATGTACAGATCATAATCCGCAACCTCATGTTCAATAAATGGTTTCGGCAAGAAAACCCCGGCCGCATTGACCAGCAGGCTGATGTCGCGGTGTTCAGTATTCACCGTTTCCATCACCTGGTGCATTCCGGCTTCTGACATCAGATCCGCGGCAATGACCGCGACATCACCCATTGCCGCCAGCGCCTGACGCGCCTGCTCAGCTTTATCGGCACGATTACCGACCAGCACCACACGTCCACCCTCTTTCAGGATCAGTTTCGCAGTTTCAAGTCCCATCCCACTGGTCCCGCCCACCACTAACAGTTTTTGTCCGGCAAATAATGCTTTCATCGTTAACCTCGTTTCAAAAATTCCTTGATGCGCTAAAGATGCCACCCGGCAGAGGTGATGACGAATGAGAAGAAATAGCGACACCAGAAAGAAAATCTATCTCGCAGGCGTATACTGAGAACTGCCAATCAGAAGGAACAGAACCAGATGCGTTTACTTAATCGACTAAAATGGCTGCACGCCTTTGAGGCCACCGCCCGCCATGGCAGCTTTACCGGCGCTGCGCAGGAGTTGGGCGTAACGCCCGCCGCAGTCGGACAGTTGGTACGCGCACTGGAAGATTGGGTGGGCCATCCGCTGTTACACCGATCCCGTTCAGGTAAAGAGCGCCTCACGCTGGTTAGTGAAGCGCAGGACGCATTACGCGACATTACCCAAGGACTGGATAACCTCGAATCCGGGCTGAATAAACTGCGCGGTCGTCGGGCACGCTCGGTGGTAATCATCACCGCCTCCCAGGTGCTGGTAATGAACTGGCTGATGAGTCGTCTCAACCGTTTCTCGCAGGCGCATGAAAACATCGAACTACGCCTGAACGTGACGGAAAAATTAATGGATGTCGCCCACGGCGAAGCGGATTTGGGTGTGCGCTGCGGAAAAGGTGACTGGCCAGGAATCAACAAAACCAAGTTGATGGATGAAGAGGCCGTTCTGGTCTGCAGCCCGCTCCTCGTGCCAACAGAAAAAATATCCTGTGGTGAATGGTTGGCCACACAGAAGCTGATCCATGATGATACCCCCCACCACGGTGCCAATTTTCCGTCCTGGGATGATGTTCTGAATGCTACCCATGCTCCCGCCGCACGCGAAAGCGGGCTGCACATCAACTCCACCGCCACCGTGATTCTGGCAGCACTCAGTGGTCAGGGTGTGGCCATTGTGCGCCTCGCGCTGGTGCAACAACTTCTTACTGACGGACAACTGGTCCAGCTTCATCCCAACGTCCGCTGGCCTCTGGCATGGTCATACTACATCGTCACGCCACAGCACGCGGCTATGCGCCCTGAGGTGAAAATCTTTAATGACTGGCTGAAGGCGGATGTGCAGGCAGAGATCCATACCATCTCTGATATGATACTTGCACACAAATAAGACAATACAACCATGCCGAGGGAATAATGAGTTCCACCAGAAGAGGGATGATAAACGTCCTGATTGCCGCCGTATTATGGGGAAGTTCGGGCGTTTGCGCGCAGTACATCATGGAGCAAAGCCAGATGTCGTCGCCGTTTTTAACCATGACGCGCCTGATTTTCGCCGGACTCATTCTGCTGATGCTCTCGTTTGTGCACGGCGACAAAGTCTTTTCGATCATCAAAAACCGCAAAGATGCCATCAGTCTGCTGATCTTTTCTGTGGTCGGCGCGCTCACCGTACAGCTGACTTTTCTGCTGACCATTGAAAAATCCAACGCCGCCACCGCAACGGTACTGCAATTTTTGTCACCGACCATTATCGTGGCGTGGTTCTCCGTGGCGCGTAAAGCGCGACCCGGCATTTTAGTGCTCACCGCCATTCTGACTTCACTTATCGGCACATTCCTGCTGGTGACTCACGGCAACCCAACCTCGCTGTCTATTTCACCTGCCGCGCTGTTCTGGGGGATCGCCTCCGCCTTTGCCGCCGCGTTCTATACCACCTATCCCTCTACGCTTATCGCCCGTTACGGTACGCTGCCGATCGTTGGCTGGAGTATGTTGATAGGTGGCCTGATCCTGCTCCCGATCTATGCCGGAGAGGGAACGGACTTCGTGGTCAATGGCAGTTTGATTCTGGCGTTTTTCTATCTGGTGGTGATCGGCACATCGCTAACGTTTAGCCTGTATCTGAAAGGCGCGCAGATGATTGGCGGACCGAAAGCGAGTATTTTGAGCTGTGCGGAACCGTTGAGCAGCGCCCTGTTGTCGCTGTTATTGTTAGGGATTACGTTTACCCTGCCTGATTGGCTGGGCACGCTGCTGATCCTCTCTTCTGTAGTGCTGATTTCAATGGATTCCCGTCGCCGCGTCCGAACGGTATAACACCGAGCGGCGCGGCTACAGAGGGGTATTACCAGCCAGGTACCGCGCCGCCGTTAAAGATTTTTTCCGCCGCTTTTGCGACTTCCGGAGACTGATAAGATTGCAGGAACTCTTTTACGTTCTCGGCATTTTTATTGTCTTCTCTCGCCACCAGGATATTCACGTACGGCGAGTTTTTATCTTCGATAAACACGCTGTCATGTACTGGCGAAAGTCCGGTTTGCTGAATGTAGGTGGTACTGATGATCGCCACGTCTACTTTCTGATCGTCCAGCACGCGCGGCAACTGCGCGCCTTCCAGCTCCATAATAGTCAGATGACGCGGGTTATCGGTGATATCCAGCGCCGTCGGCAGCAGACCGGTTCCCTCTTTCAGCGTGATTAATTTTTCTTTTTGCAGCAGCAACAGCGCACGCCCGAGGTTAGTGGGATCGTTAGGTATCGCAATCGTCGCACCGTCTTGCAGTTGATCGACCGTTTTGATTTTTTTCGAATAACCGGCCATCGGGAAGACAAAGGTATTGCCCACCGCCACCAGCGTATAGTTATGCGCTTTATTATCCTGCTCCAGGAACGGACGATGCTGGAAGACGTTGGCATCCAGCTCACCCTGATTAGTTGCATCATTAGGCAGTAACGAACCACTAAATCCCACCAGCTCAACATCAAGTCCGTACTTCTCTTTGGCCACCTTCTTCGCGACTTCCGCCACATCCTGCTCTGCGCCGTTAATCACGCCGACTTTAATGTGTTTTGTATCACTGCTTTGCTGGTCGCAACCTGCCAGCAATAATCCCACCAGCAATACCGCGGTCCCGGCCCCGAAATAGGGTTTCTTCAGCTTCACGTTTTTATCCTTTTGAATTAACCGCCCATTGAGTAATGAAATGACTATAGCGGGAAGGCCGCTGCGGTTTATAAAACGAAAAAGCATCAGCAAGAAGAAAAAGGCATAACGGAAATAAGAGAGATTAGTCAGAGTGTTCCATAAGCTCATCAATGGATAGCCCGGTAATCAGTAGCACCAGGTCGCGATCGATACCCTTTTCAAGCATGGCATGTGCAATCCGCAACGCTTCGTCCTGCTTTCCTTCCTGTTTTCCTTCAAGCTTTCCTTCTTTTCTCCCCGACTCACGTAAGCATTCTGCAATCGTCATTAATCTCTCCTTGTGTTGGGGAACGCGCCCGGCAAGCCTGCGGATAAACACCTCAAAACGGGTCGCACTACCAGACTGTAGCAAGTAATTAAACAGCGTTTCTATCTGGCTGTCATTAGCGTGTTCCTTAACAAGCAGGACCGTCAGTTTATCCACCAAAAGCGTCAGGTCGCGCTCACGGATATGCTTTTGAACAAGCTCCAACAGAGCCATCCGCCGATGCTGCATAATCTCATCATCAGACACCACGGTGATGTCCACCAACGGAAAAGGCGCATCATAAAGTTGCCGCGCTATCTCTGGCTCGGCAAATTCATCCAGCCAACTTAGCGAAAAGGGATATGGGCTTTCCACACCATGGTAAAAAAGTATCGGCACCACCAGGGGCAACGTTTTATACCCGGCGTCGAGATGACGCTGCATCGCGGCAATGGCATAGCGCATCAGTCGAAATGCCATGTGGGCATCCGGCGAACTTTGATGTTCAATCAGCGCATAGATGTAGCCATTACCCTTCGTTGTTTGCAGAGACCACAGTACATCGGAATAGCTGGCCCGCAGGTCTTCCTCTACAAAACTGCCGGATTCAAGCTTCAGCGTGTCCAGCTTGCAAAGGTCGCGTAGCGATTCAGGAAGCCAAATATCCAGGAAATCCCTCGCCGTTTCCGGGTGGGCTAAAAACCTTTTAAACACCGCATCATGCGGCGTGGATGTCGTGCTTTTTTTCATGGCGATCCATCACCTGCATTACAAGATGACGGGACCTTACTCGCCTATCGCATAATCCACATCAGGCAACGTTTAAGCCTGCGAGGTGCTTTGGGAGATAAATACACACTACTGTAATGTATTCATTTTCAGGGAATGATGTTCGCAAAAATGCCCGGAGGCGCTAACGCTTACCGGGCCTACACGGGCTGCTGAAACGCATAACCGGCTGTGACGGTCATCAAAACGTTTTCGATAAATAGTGGCGCGCAGCCCCTTGCTCCGGAAAATTTTCGAGGGTTAATTGCAGCTGGTAGCCGTTCTTTTGATAAAACGGTAGCGCCTGGAAACTCAGGGTATCAACCAGCGCATGCAGACATCCTCTCTCGCGAGCCGTCTGTTCTGCTGCCTGAATCAGCTTCGTGCCATAACCCCCTTTACGCAGGGATTCATGCATCCACAAAAACTCGATACACAGCCATTCACCTTTGATTTTGCCGATCAGCCCACCCTGTATTTCATTGTGTTCATTGCGCCAATAGACCGCCAAATCGCCGAAATTGCTCGTTTTCAGGAACTGGAAGTTGTAAGCCCGCAGGCCAGTAAGCAGCGCGTTTTGATCGTCTTCAGTAACCGTATCCGTAATCTGTATCTGCATTCTATCCTCCTGAAAAACTACAACTTCTGGCTGATTTGGTTTTAGACATTAACACAGGCTGATGAGTGAGCCTTATGGCGTCTACACTTACTCTTGAGATGATGCGCATCGACAACAAGGATTATTATCATGAAACGAGCCGTTTTTCCGATTATTGCCGTCCTTTTCACGCTGCCGGGTCTGGCGCAGGCCGACTCGGCTTACGGTTCTCTACAGGCAGTTCACGAAAAAAACACCGTATTAAAGGACTTACGCAAAATTTGTACCCCACAAGGGTCGCCGTCGGATGAAGTATGGGAAAAAACGATTATGTCTGATACGCGTAATCAGCAGCACATTCGCGAGGCCATTTTGGCAATACAAAGGAGTAATCAGAATAACTACTGGGATGCGCTGGGCAAAGTGGAATGCCCGGATATCTAGGCGTGAAGCGCATGGCTTCACGCCTGATTAAGACGGTTAACGCTGAGGAATAATGAGGTCGCCACGCAGCACGTATGAACCCAGCACGTTCTGGGTTTTCTCGTTCAGCCAACTGACAATGCGTGCCGCCATCGCATCCATTGAATACTCAATGGCCGGGATAGTTGGAATGCCCGGCAGATGCAGCGACCCGGCCAGGCTAAAGACCATAATGTCTCCCGGCACCGATTTATTAAACGCCTGCAGCTGCGGGATAACCCGCTGGGCCTGCTGTTCGTCCGCCACCAGCAGCGCGTTAAAATTGAGCGTTGACGCGTTATTGAGCAGCTCCTGCAATGCCACGGAGGACGAAGTGGCTTCCATAAACACCAGATTGCGGTTAAACGGCAGGAAGTTTTTTTCCAGCGCATGCTTGTAGCCCAGCAGCACCTGATCCGAGAACCCCATACCGTCCGGGTGGATCAGTGCAATCTGGCGTCGGTTCTGGCTTATCAGGTAGTTACAGGCTGTTTCGGTAGCAAACGCGTGATCAAACTGAATGCTGTTGACGTCATCGCCAGAGTCCAGGCAATCCACCAGAATGACATTCTCCTGGCTAATGCTCAGCGGGAACCGCGCGCCAATAATCAATACGTCATCGCACAACCCACAGCTTAATTCATCCAGGGCGTTCATCACTTCCGCTTTGCTATTGGCAAAACGCAGCAGCAGATGCTTTTGATGCTGGCTAAGGTGTTTTTCCAGCGCGTAGAGATAGCCGGTAGTCTGGTTAATGTTATCCTGCGCGCAAATCACCCCAATACAGCCGGTAGACTGACTCAGCAGCGACTGTGCAATCACGTTCGGGCGATAGTTCAGTTCATCCACCGCTTTCAGCACGGCAAGACGGCTGGCCTCTTTGACACCACGTGAACCGCTCAACACGCGTGACACCGTGGCCTTTGACACCCCGGCCAGACGCGATACATCGTTGATAGTAGACATCATTCTCCCCTGACAGGACCCGCCTGGCCCTTTCCTTCCTGTATTTAACACTGGCTTAAATAATCGCCACTCGCAGTATATCTGTTTCCGTTTTTCATGGAAACCGATTTTCCATTTTGACTCAAAAAGAGATCAAATTGCCGAATTTCGTGAGCCAGATTCAAATAATTAGCCTTATAACAATAAGATCTTGATGGCCGTCACAGTTCTGCTTGCGATGGATGGAAACCGGTTTCCGTATGATATCAAATCAGACTCGCAATATGTTTTTACATTTAAAGGATGGTTCACCATGTTCAGGATTATGTTGTGTTGCTCTGCAGGGATGTCCACCAGCATGCTGGTTCGCAAAATGGTTGAAGAAGCGGAAACGCGCGGGTTGCCCGTGAAGATTGATGCATACGGTGTTGCCGAATTTGACACACAGTTTCCAAATTATCAGGTGGTGCTGCTCGGCCCCCAGGTAAAGTACATGCTTACTACGCTCTCAGAAAAGGCTGCCACCCAGGGTGTACCCGTAAAAGCCATAGATATGATGGATTACGGTATGCAACGCGGTGACAAAGTGCTGGATTATGCCCTGTCGCTGATTGAAGCGGCACACTAGAAAGGTATCAATATGAGTTCGTTATATCAGTCAATGGTTGCCGTCATTGAACAATCCATCACCCCGCTCGCCGGAAAACTGGGGCAGCAAAAGTATGTGATTGCGATTCGTGACGGTTTTACGGCGGCGTTGCCGTTTATGATCATCGGCTCGTTCATGCTGGTGTTTATTTTCCCTCCGTTCTCTGCCGAAACCACCAACAGCTTTGCCCGTGGCTGGCTCGACTTTTCTGCCACCTACCGTGAACAGTTAATGCTGCCGTTCAACCTCAGCATGGGTGTTATGACGTTCTTCATCTCCGTTGGCATTGGCGCCAGCCTTGGCCGTCAGTTTAATCTCGACCCAATTATGTCCGGGCTGCTGGCTTTTATGGCGTTTCTGCTGGTAGCAGCGCCTTATGCCGACGGAAAAATCTCGACCCAGTATCTTTCCGGTCAGGGAATTTTTACCGCCCTGATTACCGCCATTTATTCCACCCGCGTGTATGCCTGGCTGAAGCAGAATAACGTGACAATCCGCCTGCCGAAAGAAGTGCCGACCGGCGTCGCGCGTTCATTTGAGATCCTGATTCCGGTGCTGGTGGTAATTGCCACCCTGCATCCGCTGAACCTGTTTATCGAAGCACAAACCGGGATGATCATTCCGCAGGCGATTATGCACCTGTTGGAACCGCTGGTTTCCGCCTCTGATTCGCTGCCGGCGATTCTGCTTTCCGTCCTGCTGTGCCAGATTTTCTGGTTTGCGGGAATCCACGGCGCACTGATTGTCACCGGCATCATGAACCCATTCTGGATGGCAAACCTGTCCGCTAACCAGGCGGCACTGGCGGCAGGTGCGGCGCTACCGCACGTTTATCTGCAAGGCTTCTGGGATCACTACCTGTTGATTGGCGGCGTGGGCTCAACCTTACCGCTGGCGTTCCTGCTACTGCGCAGCCGCGTCGCCCACCTGCGCACCATCGGCAAAATGGGAATTGTGCCTAGTTTCTTTAATATTAATGAGCCTATTCTGTTTGGTGCGCCGATCATCATGAACCCGATGCTGTTCATCCCGTTCGTCTGCGTTCCAATGATCAACGCCGTACTGGCCTATAGCGCTACCAAGCTCGGCTGGATAGCCCAGGTCGTGTCGTTAACCCCGTGGACCACGCCTGCGCCAATTGGGGCATCCTGGGCTGCGAACTGGGCATTAAGTCCAGTGGTGATGTGCTTTATCTGCATGGCAATGTCGGCGCTGATGTACCTGCCTTTCCTGCGTGCGTACGAACGTTCTTTGATGAAATCCGAAGAGCAAAAAGCCCAGGATGCCGTCTCCGTGGCGAACGCTGCCCGTAGCAACTCATAATGAATCAAGGAGTCAGAACAATGAGATACCGTTTTCCTGAAAACTTCTGGTGGGGCAGTGCCTGCTCAGCGCTGCAAACCGAAGGGGATAGCCTGAACGGCGGTAAAAGCCAGACCACATGGGACGTGTGGTTCGACCGTCAGCCAGGTCGTTTCCATCAGGGGGTTGGCCCGGCAGACACCTCCGGTTTTTATCAACACTGGAAACAGGACATCGCACTGCTGAAACAGCTACAGCACAACAGCTTTCGTACATCCTTGAGCTGGTCGCGCCTGATCCCGGACGGCACCGGCGAGGTCAATCCCGAAGCGGTCGATTTCTATAACAACGTCATCGACGAGCTGCTGGCACAGGGTATCACGCCCTTTATCACCCTGTTTCACTTCGATATGCCAATGGTCATGCAGGAGAAAGGCGGCTGGGAAAATCGTGAAGTTGTGGAAGCCTTTGGCCGCTACGCCCAGACGTGTTTTACCTTGTTCGGCAATCGGGTGAAGCACTGGTTCACCTTCAACGAACCGATTGTCCCGGTAGAAGGCGGCTATCTGTATGACTTCCACTACCCGAACGTGGTGGATTTCAAACGTGCGGCAACCGTGGCTTACCACACCGTACTGGCGCATTCGACGGCGGTCCGTGCGTATCGCGCTGGCAACTATGACGGTGAAATCGGCGTGGTGCTGAATTTAACGCCGTCTTATCCGCGCTCGCAAAATCCGGCGGATGTGAAAGCCGCACACCATGCGGATCTGCTGTTTAACCGCAGCTTCCTCGATCCGGTATTAAAAGGCGAATATCCGGCGGACCTGGTGGAACTGTTAAAACAGTACGATCAACTACCGGCCTGCCAGCCCGGCGACAGCCAGCTCATCGCCGAGGGTAAAATCGACCTGTTGGGCATTAACTACTACCAACCACGCCGGGTGAAATGCCGCGATAGCGCCGTCAATCCTGACGCGCCGTTTATGCCAGAGTCGCTGTTTGATTATTACGAAATGCCGGGACGTAAAATGAATCCGTACCGTGGCTGGGAAATCTATGAGCCGGGCATTTACGATATTATTACGAATCTGCGTGATAATTATGGCAACCCGCGCTGTTTTATTTCTGAAAACGGCATGGGCGTAGAAAACGAGCAGCGTTTTATTCAGGACAATCAGATTAACGACAATTACCGTATTGAGTTTGTCTCGGAACATCTTAAATGGCTGCATAAAGGCATTAACGAGGGTTGTCATTGCCTTGGTTACCATATGTGGACCTTTATTGATAATTGGTCATGGCTTAACGGATATAAAAACCGCTACGGTTTTGTCCAGTTAGATTTAGCCACGCAAAAACGTACAGTGAAAAAGAGCGGCGAGTGGTTTGCGAAAACTGCCGCCAATAATGGATTCGATTAAAAAGAGAGCATCATGATTGCATTAGAAGAAGCAGTAATGGAAATCATCGTCAATGCCGGGCAGTCACGCAGCCTGTGCTTCGAAGCGCTGCACGCCGCGCGCGCCGGGAACATTGACGAAGCGAAAAGCCTGCTTCGTGAGGCTGACGGCTATGCCCGTCAGGCTCACCACATGCAAACCAAATTGATCGAACAGGACGCCGGGGAAGCCCGGCAACCAATGACATTAATTATGGTGCATGCGCAGGACCACTTAATGACGTCGCTATTAGCCCGCGAACTGTCAGAAGAAATCATTCATCTGTATCAACGTTAGTTTCTAAATAACACTTTCTGAACGGAGTATTTATTACGACTAAATAAATCATTTCTGTACCTATTAAAAAACAAACAAATCAACTTGTTTTGGTGATAGCAAATTCAACCGAGACGGGATGGTTATTATCTTAAAATAAATGAATACACACGCTTATTCAGAATGCCAATGGCAACCTGAAGGGTTAAGTGTCAAATGAGATAACCATGAACATAAAAAAACTTCCATTAGCCATGGCGGTCGTGGCCGCGCTGTGCCCAATTTCTGTGCTCGCACAGGAATTTACGCAGGAACAAATCGACGCCATCGTCGCCAAAGCCGTCGATAAAGCGCTGGCGGAACGCCAGGAGAAAATGGACGCTGCCGTGGCGAAGAAAACCGATGTGATTAACGAACCGCAAAGCGCGGCGCAGTCGCCGGATATGGCGATACCGTTCGGCGTGAAGTTCAGCGGCTACGCCCGTTACGGCGCGCACTTCCAGAGTGGCGATCAGAAATACGTTGGCGTTGACGGGTCCTATAACGGTGCATCCGCGATTGGTCGTCTGGGTAACGAAGGCAACGGTGGCGAATTCCAGCTCTCCAAAGCGTTCAAAAGCGACAACGGCGCAATCTGGGATATCAACGTGATGATTGACCACTGGGGCGACGAAGTTAACCTCAAAAAAGCCTACGCGGGCGTGACCAACGTGCTGGAGTCCAATCCGAACGCCTACATCTGGGCCGGTCGTGACTTCCATCAGCGTCCACAACAGGGTATCAACGACTACTTCTGGATGAACCACGACGGCCAGGGCGCCGGGGTGAAGAACTTCGACATTGGCGGCGTACAGTTTGATGTTGCCACCGTCGCCGCCGTCGAATCGTGTAGCCCGGAAGTCATGGAAGACGAAGCTAACCCTTCACGCATTACCTGTACCGGCGGCTCCGGCACCGGCGATAAGGGTAACTACGCGGTGACGTCAAAAATCCACAATATGAAGGTCGGCCCGCTGGACCTGGAGATCTACGCCAACTATGGCTTTGACTCCAAGGCCGTCGAGAGCGATGACCGTCTGAAAGCCTGGCAGGGCGCTTTTGTGCTGAGCCACACCAACGACAGCGGCGTGAACAAGGTGATCGCCCGTTATTCGGATAACTCAGACAACAGCGTCTACAACAAAACCGACGACCTGACCACGGTTTACGCCAGCTTCGAGGGGAGCCATAAGTTTACCCGCCAGGCGCAGGTGGAATACCTGCTGGCGTTCCATGACTACGACAACAGCGCAGATAAAAGTGATAACCGTAAGAACTACGGCGCAATTGTACGCCCGATGTACTTCTGGAACGACGTTCACTCCACCTGGCTGGAAGCGGGCTATCAGCGCGTAGATTACGACAACGGCGAGGATAACAGCGGCTGGAAGCTGACGCTGTCGCAGAACATGTCGATCGCCATGGGACCCGAATTCCGCCCCATGCTGCGCTTCTACGTGACAGGCGGCAAAGTGGACAACGACCGCACCGCGCGCGTCAACGGCACGAAAGACGAAACCCTGGACGACTTCAACCTCGGCGCGATGTGGGAAGCGTGGTTCTGATAAGGAATCATGCATTCTCGTCGTTACGTAGGCCCGGTAAGCACCGCGCCACCGGGCACGATGACGGGGGGCGGCGTTAACGCCTTATCCGGCCTACGTAGACGGTCCCGCAATGAATATTGGGATCATTGCATACCCTTTATGCGCACTTTCGCTGCCACCACTAGCGCCGTCAGCAGCATCAGGCTGCCGGAGAGCATCAGGGGCGACAGCAGTCCGAGGTTATCAAGCGCATAGCCTCCCACCGCAGCCCCGCAGGTATTGGCAAGCTGGATCACGGCGACCTGGACGGATCCGGCTTTTTCTGCCTGATCGGCCAGCGAGCGGGTGATCCACGTCGACCATCCCACCGGCACCAGCGCAAACGCCAGCCCCCAAACAATCGCAATACCCGCGGCTACCACTTTGTCACTGCCCCAAAAAATCAGGATCAGCGCGCTGAGCGCCAGCACCAGCGGTGCACCGGCTAACGCCAGTTTCACCGAGCGCTTCAAAATCATCGACGAGAGCGACGTACCCACAAAACTGGCAATACCAAAGCTCAGCAGCACCAACGTCAGGCCATCCACATCAAATCCCGCCAGATTCATATACACCGGGCGAATATAGGTAAAGAAGGCAAACTGTCCGGCAAAGGACATAAAGATGGCGATCATGCCGGCCATCACGCCCGGACGCTGGAGCAGGCTGAACATATTTTGTTTCTGGTGCGACGGCTCACCGGGCAGCGAAGGCAGCGATCTCACCACCCAAATGGTGCACAGCACTCCCATTACCGCCGCAGCATTAAACACGTTACGCCAGCCGATAATACCGCCTAAAAAACTCCCCAACGGTGCAGCAATCACCAGCGCAATAGAGACCGCGCCGAAGATAACCGACAGCGCCTTCGGCACCGTACGCGCGGGAACCAGACGCATAGTCAGCGACGCCGACATCGCCCAGAATCCGCCCAGCGCCAGCCCCAAACAGGCACGGCCCACCAGTAGCAGCGCAAAAGAGTTGGCGAACGAGACCAGCAGGCAGGAGAGCGTCAGCAGCACTGAGAACAGGATCACCACATAGCGACGATCTGTCGCCTGAATGATTTGCGTGACAAACAAGCTGGCAAACATGGCGACAAAGGCCGTCACGGTGACCGACTGCCCGGCAACACCTTCTGAAATGCCCAGATCCTGCGCCATCGGCGTCAGCAAACTGACCGGCAAGAACTCAACGGTTATCAGGCAGGCAACACAGAACGCGACGGCAAATACCGCCGACCAGTTAGGTCGGGCATTCACCTCTGCGCGGGATTTTTGTTCAATAACGTCACTCAATTTTGTAACCTGCGTAGGATTATTGTAGAAAAGTTACGCAGTGTAACATTAAAAATGTGACGTATTTAACGTTTTAACAACTTTCACCGCCGGACGGCGATGCCAAATAGCCATCATCACAAATCTGATATCAGTGTAGCCAGTGCACACCATCTTCAGGCAGGAAAAAGGCGTTGTAGCGCATTTGAAATGCATTTATCTCCTGCAGGTCTGGCTCCATTTCACGCAAAAAACCGAGCGCCAGACGCACCTGGGCGTCGGTAATTGGCGCGGCCAACCGGGCTTTTTGCAGTAAACGATGCCACTGCAGCAGATTCTGCTCACTACCGTCGACAATGACGACTTGCCAGATCAACAGCACCTGTGCGGCATTTTGCAGATGCGATTCGTCAGGTCGGTGGAGGTACTGTAAAAACGCCTCACCCTGCACTTTTCCCATCTGATCGGTCATCGATTCTACCGCCATCACATCAATACCCAGACGCTCGCTCAACCGGCGAACCGCACGCCGCGCCCCGGACGTCAGCACCCGAAAACCGACAATAAAAACAACCACCAACGTGGCCAGCATTATCCAAATCATGCGCACATCCCTTACCCGACAGGACGCCCATCATAGCGGCAAATTCATCTCTGTCGACGGCCGAACGTGTCAACGCTATTCCGGACGGCGCATAAGGCATAAAAAAGCCCGCCATAAAGGCGGGCAAAACGTTACCACTACACACTTAAGCGATGTTTAACTGCTGAATTTTTTTCTCGCGACGGATTTTACGTTCTTCGAAGACGGCCACGATAGCCATCAGGCAGATACAAGCGATAGCGGCGGTGTCCAGCGCGGCGAAGGTGCCCGCCCAGCCGGTCAGGCCGAAGACTGGCGTCCCATCGGCAATCATCCCCAGACCCAGCTTAGCGAAGCTGTCACCGATCAGATACGCGAATGTGCCTTTAATCCCATCGGCCGCGCCGATCGCTTTTTTCGGCACAAAACCGACTGCCGCCACGCCGATCAACAGCTGCGGACCAAACACCAGGAAGCCGAGGGCAAACAGGGAAGCCAGGTAAACGTACTGGTTGCTGGCGTGCTGATAAACACCGAGCGTGGCGATAATTAATGCCAGCGCGACACAGGCTACCAGTGCGCGACGACCGTTCGCCAGATCCGACAGCCAGCCCCACAGCAGCGTGCCGACCAGCGCGCCCACTTCAAACAGGGTGAACCCCTGAATTGCCACCTCTTTAGAGAGTTTCAGCTCCTGGAAGGCATACACGGTAGACCACTGGTCGATACCGATACGCACCACGTACAGGAAGATGTTGGAGAAGCACAGCAGCCAGATCACTTTGTTTTTCAGCACGTACTCAACAAAGATCTGCCATTTGGTCATTTCGTTTTCTTCGGTCTCTTTGTCCTCTTCGCTGATCTCTTCGCCAAACAGTTCTTCTGCTTTACCGAGACCATAAGATTCCGGAGAGTCGCTACCAAAGCGCAGGCCGATAAAGCCCACGATCAGCGCGATAATCGACGGGAAGATAAACATCCCAATGACGTGGCCGTCGAACAGCACGTTAGCACCGAACAGCGCCACGCCTGCCGCACCCGCACCGCCGAGGTTATGGGAGATGTTCCACATACCGAGGTAGGAACCACGTTTACGGCGCGGCGTCCATTTGGTGATGGTCGAATAGCTGCACGAGCCGCCGGTACTCTGGAAGAAACCGCTCAGCGCGTAGAAGGCGATCATCAGGTACAAGCTGGTTGTGCCCGGCCCCATGCTGGCGCTAAAGCCGAGCATACAGATGGCCGAGAGGATCAACATCAGCGGCAGGAACTGCTTAGTGTTTTTGCCGTCAGCGTAGTAGGAGACCAGCGTTTTACCCACGCCATAGGTGATGGAGAAGCCCAGGCCAATCATCCCCAGCTGCGTCATGCTCAGCCCGTAGGTGGTGATCATGTCGTTCTGCGCGATGTTGAAGTTTTTGCGGATCAGGTACATGGTCAGGTAGCCGATGAAAACCACCAGGTAAGACTGCATGAACGGCTTGAACCACATTTTGCGCCGCACATCGAGCGGCAAATCCAGGGTCGGCTTGCGCACCTGGTTTAGAAAGGCCAGCATAGGACACTCCCGAGCTAATTTTTATACCTGCGAATAGCAGGCATTGTAAAAATCAGTCGGCAGAGACGCCTGAGACAGCGTCCAGGCGGAACCGGGAAAATTTCTTAGTTTTGCCCCACTCAGGGCAAAAAGGTGAGGTGCATCACGCTTCGCTGACGTTGCGCGGCGCCTGAGCGTTTAAAAACGGCAGCAACAATAGTGCGGAAATACCCGCCGCAATGGCGATCACCACGAAGAACCCGGTCCAGTGCCAGACTTCCATCACCTTTGCCAGCGGCCAGCCGGAGAGCGATGCGCCGAGATAAGCGAACAGCCCAACAAACCCGGTTGCCGCGCCCGCCGCCTCTTTGTGCGAGCACTCCGCCGCCGCCATGCCGATCAACATCTGCGGGCCAAAGACAAAGAATCCGGTGGTGAAGAAGCACGCCGCCTGCATCACATAGCTGGCAAACGGCATCAGCCATAGTGAACCGACTGAGAGCAAAATCCCGGCGGCAAAAATCAGGTTCATCGGTCCACGGTTGCCGTTAAACAGTTTGTCCGATCCCCAACCCGCCACCAGCGCACCGATAAATCCGCCCAGTTCGAACATGGTGACCGCCGTATTAGCGGTGACCAAATCAACGCCCAGCGTCTCCGACATGTACAGATTGCCCCAGTCGTTGATCGCCGCACGCACCACGTACACCAGCACATAGCACAGCGACAGCAGCCAAATATACGGGTTCAGCAGCACGTATTTAGTGAGGATCTCTTTACGGGTCAGCCCTGCCCCTTCCTGCTGTTGGGCGATTTCCAGCTCGTCGTGCCGCCAGTCGCCAACCGGCGGTAAGCCGATGGCCTGCGGGCGGTCACGCAGTCGCCAGCAGAGGAAAATGCCAACCACAATCGCCATCGTCCCGGCAATCATCATCCCGGCCCGCCAGCCGTAGTGCAGCGCGGCGGCGGCCATCACCATCGGAATTAACGCCCCACCAACATTATGCGCGGTGTTCCACAGCGCCCACCAGCCGCCGCGTTCAGTACGCGAGTACCAGGCCGTCAACAGACGGGCGCACACCGGCGACCCCCAGCCCTGGAAGAAGGCATTCAGCGCCCACAGTACGGCAAACGCCCACAGCGAAGTGGAAAAGCCAAACAGGATGTTTACCACCCCGGTGGCAATCAGCCCGATGCCCATAAAATAGCGGGCGTTGGAGCGGTCGCTGACGATACCGGAGACAAACTTCGACAAGCCATAGGTGATGTAAAACAGCGTTGCCAGCAGGCCAATATCGTTGCGGGTGAGTACGCCGCTGGCAAGGATATCGGGCACCGCGGCGTTGAAGCTTTTACGCGTGAAATAAAACAGCGCATAGCCAAGCCAGATGGTCAGCAGGATATGACGCCGCCAGTAGCGGTAACGGGCGTCGACCTCGTGTTTATCAGTGATAAGCGGCGCATTCGCCGGGGCTTTAAAAAACGTCAGCATCAATGCTCCTTACACGTAGCGCTGAGGCAACGACACGCTGACGCGCGTGCCATGCGTGCAGGAAATCGAGAGCGATCCGCCAAGGGCCGTAATGCGCTCACGCATGCCGGTCAGGCCAAATCCTTGTTGATTCGAGCCCGGCGGCAGACCGCAGCCATCATCTTCAATCACCAACATTAACCGCTCGTCCTGTTGCCAGGCCTGAAGCGTCACCGCGCTGGCGTTGGCGTGTTTCACAATGTTGTTCAGCCCTTCCTGACAGACGCGAAACAGCGTCACCCGCTGGCTTTCACTGAGTGCCGACTCGTCGATGTGCCAGTCGAGATGGCTGACGATGCCGCGACTTTCCAGCTCCATTTCGCGTAGCAGCGAGCGAATAGCCTGTTCCAGCGTCAGATCGTCGAGCTGGCGTGGGCGTAACCGCCCAAGCAGGCGACGCACCGAATCGTAGACGCCCAACGAAAGCTGCTCAATATGCGCCCCGCTTTGCTTCACGCCCGCATTCTCCGGGGCCAGCCGCTGGACAATGCCCGCCTGGGTGCGAATGGCGGTGATGGTCTGGCCGATATCGTCATGCAGTTCGCGCGCCACATCGCGGCGCACGCTCTCTTCGGTTTCCAGCAAGCGTTCTGCCAGCCGATGATTACGCGCCAGCTCGTTTTGCAGCGACTGGTTGAGTTCTCGCAGACGCTGAATCCCCGCACCGAGCAGCAGCCCGGTCAGGCTTTGCGCCAGCAGCGAGAGCAGTAAATCAACGGGATGATCGTGCCAGGTCTGGCTGGCAATCAGCGCGATGGCGTTCATCAGCGTGGCAATCAGCGCGCCCTGCCAGCCATAATGCCAGGCCAGTGCGATGATCGGCAGCGCCAGGCAAAACGGTGTAAAGCGCGAAAGCTCGTCCGGCAAGCCCAACTGCAGCCACAGGCTGACGCTGAACAGCAGCAGGTACCACACCAGGTGCCGCCCACGCCAGTTCACCGGCTGGGAGACCACCGCCGGCCCGAGCGGTAGCCAGGTAGTGCTGGTCAGGTAGTGCCAGAACACCAGACAAATAGGGGCCAGCGTCAGTCCACCGGTCAGGGTCAGCAGCAGCGCAGTCCACGCGACTTCGCCCTGCCCCAGCCACGGCAGCGACTGTAACAGCGCCGCGGCAATCAGCGCCGCCCCCTGCAACAACAAGGCACGCCAGTCGCGCTGATGGCGATAGCGCCAGATCAACGTCACAGGCAGCAGCGTCAGCAGGCTACCGGTCATCAACAGGGGGAAGTGCGCCAGCGCCACTTCCTGCGCCAGCCAGAAAATCAGCAGCCATTCCGCGCCCAGCAGCACCGGCCAGTAGCCACGTGGACATTGCAGCATCAACCCCAGCCGCAGGCCAAACGGGAACAGCAGTACCGCCAGCTCCGGGCGTTCCACCAGATGCAAGCTAATGCTCCACAGGCAGAACCAGGCGGCGGAGAAGATAAAGAAGCAGGCGACAACGGTGATTAAGCGAGAAAAAAAGGTGTTCATTGCCAGCCGTCAAACATCCGTCGAGCCAGCTCAACGTCGTTACTGACGTTCAGTTTTTCCATCAGATTAGCGCGGTGCACATGCACCGTTTTTGGCGACAGGCCCAACTCGGCGGCAATCTCTTTCACCGCCATGCCCTGCGCCAGTTTTTCCGCCACCTGACGCTCTCGCTTGGTCAACGGATCCTGACGCCCTGCCGCCAGTTTGACAGCGATATCCGGCGTGAGATAGCAGCCGCCTGTTGCTACAGTATGTACTGCTGCAATCAGCTCATCAGGGCTACAGCGTTTGGAGAGGAAGCCGCGCGCCCCGGCGTTTAGCGCCTGTTCCACCAGCGCCGGGCTGTCGTGCACGGAGAGCATAATCGTCGCCATCCCTTTGGGGAGCTGGCTTAACAGCTCCAGCCCGGAGATATCCGGCATCGAAATATCGCAAATGCACACCTGCACGCCGCGGCCAGGCAATCCCGCCAACGCCTCAGCGCCTGAACCAAACTCAGCCACAACCTGCAAATCGGGTTCAAGCCCCAGCAGCTGCGCAAAGCCGGAGCGGACGATAAGGTGATCGTCTATCAGTGCAATGGTTGTCATGAATGTTGTCCTGGCGTGTGGGATGCCTGATGACGCTACGCTTATCAGGCCTACGGGCGGGAGCCGTGGTAGGCCGGATAAGGCGTTTACGCCGCCCTCCGGCAAAGGCGCTTACCTTAACGATATACACTTCATCGTTCAAGCCTTGAACGGATTACTCGAAGAACACGCTTATCTTGTTAAACATCGACGGGTCGGACTGGTTGCGCGCGACTTTCACCACATCTTCCAGTTTATCAATCTGGCTGATCATCTGTTCCAGACGTTGGTCATCGTTGACCAGTAGCCAGATGCGGCTCTGGTCGCTGTCCTGAATCGGTAGACAGAGAATGCCTTCCACGTTAAACGCGCGACGGGCGAACAGGCCACAAACGTGAGTCATTACGCCGGGGTGGTTACGCACGGTGAGTTCAAGTATTACGTTGTCATGAGTCTGCTGTTGCATAGCTTATTCCCCCACCATCTCTGTATTTGCCGCGCCCGGCGGCACCATCGGATACACTTTTTCTTCCGCATCGATACGCACGTGGATCAGCGCCGGTCCCGGACGATCGATAATCGCCTGCAATGCCGCCTGCGGGTCGGCTTCGTGGTTTAAATCGCAAGTTTCGAGGCCGAAACCGGCGGCAATCTGCATAAAGTTAATCATCCCCGGATAGGTGGCAGCAAACACGCCCTGTTTGTAGAACAGGCTTTGTTGCTGATACACCAGCCCCAGCGCTTCGTTATTCATCAGGATGATTTTAATATCCAACTGATTCTCACTGGCGGTGGCCATTTCCTGAATATTCATCATCAGGCTGCCGTCGCCGGAGAAGCACAGCACTTTTTTATCCGGGTTCGCCAGCGCCGCGCCAATTGCCGCAGGCAGGCCAAACCCCATGGTACCGAGGCCGCCGGAAGTCAGCCACTGGCGCGGACGGTTCAGCGGGTAAGCCTGCGCCGCCCACATCTGATGCTGACCGACGTCGGTGGTGATGATCGCGCTGTCGTCCACACAGGCAGCAACCGCGTTAATCAGCCCATAATGGCTGAGCGGATTTTTTTCCTGTGGGATGGTGCACGGAAATTCTTGCTGCAGGTCGGACACCTGCTGATGCCAGGCTTCACGCGGTTGCGCTTCAATCAGCGGGATTAACTGTGCCAGCACCTCATCTACATCCGCCTGAATCGCCACATGCGCTTGTTTGATTTTACCCAGCTCCGCGCGGTCGATATCCACGTGGATGATTTTTGCATTCGGGCAGAACTGCTCAGTTTTACCGATCGCCCGGTCATCAAAACGGGCTCCCAGAACGATCAATAAATCCGCTTCTTGCAGAATAAAGTTGGTGCTGCGCGCGCCGTGCATCCCCAGCATACCTAACGACAGCGGATGCGCTTTTGGCAGCATGCCGAGCGCCATTAAGGTCATGGTGGTGGGCAACGTCGCTTTTTCTGCCAGCTCACGCACCCGCTCAGGGGCGTTAATGACTCCGCCGCCAAGATACAGCACCGGCCGTTTGGCCGCGTTAATCATCGCAGCGGCATCGCGGATGCTCCCCGTGCTAAAGGCTGGCGCGGGTGCTTTTTCAGCCGGTGCAGGCAATGATTCAATCTCAAACACGGCGGTTTGGATATCTTTAGGAATGTCTATCCACACCGGGCCCGGACGGCCTGACTGCGCAATGCGGAAGGCATCACTCATAACCTGGGGTAATTCATTGATATGGCGGACCAGATAGTTGTGCTTGGTGATGGGAATCGCAATGCCGTAGGTGTCGACTTCCTGGAAGGCGTCGGTGCCGATCATCGAGGCCGGAACCTGACCGGTGATACACACCAGCGGGATGGAATCCAGTCGCGCATCGGCAATAGCCGTCACCAGATTGGTGGCCCCCGGCCCGCTACAGGCCATACACACGGCAGGTTTGCCATCGGTTCGCGCCATGCCCTGGGCGATAAACCCCGCGCCCTGTTCGTGACGCGCCAGGATATGACGGATTTGCGTACTTTGGCTTAAAGCGTCGTAGACGGGGAGAATCGAGCCGCCCGGAATACCGGTGACCACCGTAATGCCCTGGCGCTCCAGGAAATGAACGATGAATTCTGCGCCCGTAAAGCGCGTACGCTTGGATGTTATGCCCGAACTTGCCATGCTCCAGTCCTTTTATTCTGGGCCTGCGTATCCGGGTGGGTCTCTTAAACGAAAAACCCCGCCCGGTTTGCGCCGGCGGGGTTTTGGAATCGTGTGTTCCGGACCCTACGGCGCATTGCCGACGACCACCACCACACGCACGACGACCACTGCGCGAGATGGCGCAGTTTTTAGTAGGGTCGCTGTCAGCATGGAAGGGTTCATTAGGGGCCTTGTCTGTTTGTTGGTTAACAGGATTTATACAAACACAGGTTTTTCAGCGTGACAATGGAAAAATTTTCATCTGCGTAAAAATGCGTCAACGATCACGTTTCATTGTATGTTGTGCAAAAACAAAAAACCCCGCCGGAGCGAGGTTTTCATCAGCGTTGTGCGGTTGGTTTCCGCTGGACACACTGTGTTATGTCAACGCAAAAAGTATACGCGTTCTACGAAGAACACGCAATTTCGGCACGAATTTTGACGTTTTTTAGTATGATTCAGTCATAGCATTACGTCCATAAAATACTGTTCATTTATACAGTATTTATCTATAATGTCACCGTACGCAATGTGTTATGCGGGGGCCGCAGAGTAAACCGGCGCAAAAAAGTCCTGGCTGAAACGGGTGGTGCCGTCAGCGCCTTAACCCCCGTGTGAGCACACTGTGTTATGTCAACAAAGGTGCTGGCAACAGGCAGCGGCGAGGTACGCCAGCACCGTGCTCCTTGTACCAAAAGGAGAGCGTATGAGCCTCGTGGATATCACCATTCTTATCCTGAAACTCATTGTTGCTGCACTGCAACTGCTTGATGCTGTTCTGAAGTACATTAAATAACTCAGATTCAAGTCGCACTAAAGGGGAGTGGGTAACCACTCCCCTTTCACCGTTACCCAGGTGCGCGTAGCTCGACAATATGTTACGTTTTTATGACGCTATCAGGGACGAATACCGCTATGACGCTTTCTGTTTTCTGCATTTTGCTGTTCGCCGCACTGCTCCATGCCAGCTGGAATGCTATCGTAAAAGCAGGAAACGACAAGTTGTACTCCGCCATTAGCGTCAGCGGATCGGCTGCAGTCATGGCCTTGATTTTACTGCCTTTTTCACCTCATCCCTCAGCAGCCAGCCTGCCGTACTTAGCGGTCTCAACCGCGTTACAGGTGGTGTATACCGTGCTGGTCGCCAAGACCTATCAGGTCTCGGACATGAGCCAGACCTATCCCTTAATGCGCGGTACTGCCCCGCTGCTTGTCGCGATCATCAGCGTTCTGTTTCTCGGCGATAGTCTGTCAATGCTCGCCTGGGTGGGTATCGCCACCATCTGTATGGCAATCCTCGGCATGGCGTTTAACGGGCGCAGCAGCTCACAGCAGGGAATTGTTTTGGCGTTAATTAACGCCTGCTTTATTGCTGGCTATACGCTGGTGGATGGCACCGGGGTACGACTCTCAGAGACCGCGTTGGGCTATACGCTGTGGACCTTCTTTCTCAACGGATCTTGTCTGCTCACCTGGGCGATGATCGCCCGACGCCGGGAGGCATCACGCTATCTGGCGCAGCAATGGAAGAAAGGCATTTTGGGCGGTATCGGCACCATGGGATCTTACGGTCTGGCACTGTGGGCAATGACACAGGCCCCGCTGGCAGTGGTCGCCGCGTTACGGGAAACGTCAATCCTGTTTGGTGCCCTGCTCGCCTGGCTGCTGCTTAAAGAAAAAGTCGCCGGTATACGCATTTTTGCTGCTGCCGGGATTGCCGCCGGGGCGATTTTGCTCCGTTTGTCGTGATCGCGCCTTCTCCATCCTCCAGAATGGTCGGATGCATTCCGGCAACATTTATTGCCGCTATTTGTTTACATTTCCTGCCGCTTCCCTTCCCGCCTTTGTAGTGATCAATATGGTCTTCTTTTTTTAATGTGGTAGATTCCACGCGCATTTAGCGGAATGTTCAGCACCTTATTCTTCTTTTTTCTCTTTTTTAAAAGTAATCAGCGAAATGAAAAGGCATAGAAGCGTCAATTTGTTGTTGATGTTGGTACTCCTGGTGGCGGTAGGCCAGATGGCTCAAACCATTTATATCCCCGCCATTGCCGATATGGCGCGTGAACTCAACGTTCGCGAAGGAGCGGTGCAAAGTGTAATGGCGGCTTACCTGCTGACCTACGGCTTGTCGCAGCTGGTTTACGGTCCCCTTTCCGACCGAGTAGGGCGCCGTCCGGTGATCCTCACCGGAATGTCTATTTTTATGCTGGCTACGCTGGTCGCCATTACTACCCATAGCCTGACGGTACTGATTATCGCCAGCGCCATTCAGGGAATGGGAACGGGCGTCGGCGGCGTAATGGCGCGAACCTTACCGCGCGATCTGTATGAAGGTACCCAACTACGTCATGCTAACAGTTTGTTAAACATGGGTATTCTTGTCAGCCCGCTGTTAGCGCCGCTGATTGGCGGCGTGCTGGACACGATGTGGAACTGGCGCGCCTGTTATATTTTCCTGTTGATTCTGTGCGCAGGCGTAACGTTTAGCATGGCGCGTTGGATGCCGGAAACGCGCCCTGCGGGTGCGCCGCGCCCACGGCTTATCGCCAGCTACAAAACCCTGTTTGGCAACGGCGCATTCACCTGTTACGTACTGATGCTCATCGGCGGACTGGCGGGCGTTGCCGTCTTCGAAGCCTGCTCCGGGGTATTGCTGGGCGCAGGATTAGGCTTGAGCAGCATGGCGGTCAGTATTCTGTTTATTCTGCCGATCCCGGCGGCGTTTTTCGGTGCGTGGTTCGCCGGTCGCCCGAACAAGCGCTTCTCAACGCTGATGTGGCAGTCGGTTATCTGCTGCCTGGTGGCTGGTTTGATGATGTGGATCCCGGGCCTGCTTGACGTGATGAACGTCTGGACGTTACTGATCCCCGCCGCGCTGTTCTTCTTTGGTGCCGGGATGCTGTTCCCACTCGCCACCAGCGGCGCGATGGAACCCTTCCCGTTCCTGGCTGGTACCGCCGGGGCACTGGTAGGTGGTTTACAAAATATTGGTTCCGGCGTGCTGGCGTGGCTTTCCGCGATGATGCCTCAGACCGGACAAGCTAGCCTGGGTCTGCTGATGACCCTTATGGGTGTGCTGATTCTGGTGTGCTGGTTGCCGCTGGCGTCACGCGTGTCTCATCAGGAGCAGGCGGTTTAAGCGTGTGATGGCCCGGTTTCTCGCCGGGCTTTTCACATTCAGGCGCAATCACCGTATTCAGCAACGGTTCCAGCGCCGGACGCCAGGCCCCTTCCTCGCCATCATAAAACTGCGTATCTGCATTGATAGCATAGGGAATTTTTGCTTTCTTCAGCTCACAGGCCATAAAGCGGGCAAACGCCATCTGCGAGGCCGAAGGCACATTTTTGATCGTCTCTCCCGGCGCCCATCCCCCAACCCAACTGACATGACCGGTCTTCTGCTGCCAGTGAACAGCGCTGTTAATGCGGGCGCGAATCGCCGTCTTTTCTGCCGCTGTACCCGACGTCCACGGATACTTACCGTTGTTTTTTAGCGGCCCCCACGGGAAGACATGCCACTCGGCCAGCACGGTGTTCTGACTTTGCGGCGGTAGCTTCAGACTCGACAATTCTTCCGGCGCGGCGCGCAGACGGGGTGCGACAAAAATCATACGCTGGGGATAGATGGCGTGAATCATACGAATCGTTTTGTCATACACCCGATTGAGCGACGCCTGATTGTGATTGAGCTTATCAGCAGGTTCGTAGATCAGGTCAAAACCCAGTAACGGCAAGCCTTGACCAAAGTAATGTGCGACGGCCACCCACCAGTTAATCACCTCTTTTTCATTGCTGATGCTGGGGTCTTTTTTATACTCGTCCGCCTGATAAGCAATAATCGGGATCACGCCATAGTGTTCACAGGCTTCCACCAGCTTACGCAGATGGATAAGCCGGGCCTCAGTGGGTTCTCCGGCCACGCGAATACGCACATGGGCGAGCCCCTTCGCCTGGAAATCTCTTACCACCAGCGGGTCAAACTCGCGGATGCCCCGTTCGGTGCGCGCCCAATCCACGTCCATCCCCACACCCAGTTGTTGGGCGTAGTGTGCTGCCGTCAGCGGAGGTTGTGCCGCATAGACAGTGGCGCTGGCGAGCAGCAACAGAGAAGCAAGCGGCTTTAACACGGTGATCCTCAAGTAAATCATCAGGTGTGATTCACGTATTTAGCATGATTTCTGACGCCGGGTGTAGAGAGAAAGCGTAAAAATATTCGAGGCTCACCTCGATTATTTTACCTGCTCCTGCAGCCAGCTAATAAACGCCTCGATTTTCGGCCACTGCCGGCCAGGTAGCGTAGTGATGTAATAATGCTGATGGCATTTCAGCGCCATATCACCAAAGGGAGCGACCAGTTCTCCACTATCGAGGCGTTTTTGTACCAACCGCTTGCGCCCCATCGCCACGCCGATGTGGTTCATGGCGGCAATCACCGCTAAATCGGAACGATCGAAGCCAATGCCCGATGATGTCGGCAAATTCACTGCAAAATGCTGCGCCCAGCTGTGCCACTCATCGGTCCCTGAATCATTACTCCACGCCTGCCTGTCATGCAGCAACGTGCAGTGCGACAGGTTCACCCGCGCGTCGGTAAGATCATGGCGGCGGGCATAATCCGGGCTGCACACCGGCAAGATCGCTTCGTCCATCAGGAAATGATGCGTGAGCTGCGCAGACGGCGCATCATCAAAATAGATGGCCAGGTCAATACCGGCACGCTGCATATTGACGTTGTCATTCCCGGTCAGCATGGTCAGTGAAATCGACGGATAGCGACGGGTAAAGTCGCCGAGCGCGGGAACCAGCCAGCACTGGGCGATGGAGGGCCGCGAGTAGACGGTAAGCGTCCCGGACAGCTCCTGGTTTTTGATATCGAGAATTTCCTGATTAAGCGTATCCAGAGAAGATTTCAGCGCCCAGAACACCCGCTTGCCTTCGTGCGTGAGTTCGACTTTTCGATGTGAACGGACAAACAACTGGATGCCCAGTTCCTCTTCCAGTTGATTAATACGGTGACTGACGGCGCTGGGACTTAACGACAGTTCGTCTGCTGCCAGCGCAAACGACTGATGCCTGGCCGCCACTTCAAAGGTATAAAGCTTTGACAGTTGCCAGCCATTGAGCAGCCGATTTCTGACCTCGCGTACGGGATCCATACTCACCTCTTTCATCCTGAATCTTTCCCCGAAGTGTAAAAAAAACCGCTGTAAAAATCAGCGCAAAGATGAATCAGAGTGAACCATATCGCATTATTAGGCCATTATTAGAGGTAAATCACCCATTTGATTCAATCTATCTCATGTGAAAGAGGATTTTTATCGTTTGTCAGCGAGTGCCTTATTTTTGTCCAATAGACCCAGGCTATAAAGTCAGGTTAATCACAGGGCAAGGTGAGATATGCACTCTCAAATCTGGGTTGTGAGCACGTTGTTGATAAGCATCGTGTTGATCGTTTTGACCATCGTGAAGTTCAAATTCCACCCGTTTCTGGCGCTGCTGTTAGCCAGCTTCTTTGTGGGAACGATGATGGGTATGGGTCCACTGGATATGGTTAATGCCATTGAGAGTGGTATCGGCGGTACGCTGGGCTTCCTCGCCGCGGTTATCGGTCTGGGGACTATTCTCGGAAAAATGATGGAAGTGTCCGGCGCGGCAGAACGCATCGGCCTGACGCTACAGCGCTGCCGCTGGCTTTCCGCTGACGTCATTATGGTGCTGGTCGGTCTGATTTGCGGGATCACGCTGTTTGTTGAAGTCGGCGTGGTGCTGTTGATTCCGCTGGCGTTTTCTATTGCCAAAAAAACCAATACCTCGCTGCTGAAGCTGGCGATCCCGTTGTGTACAGCACTGATGGCGGTGCACTGCGTCGTCCCACCACATCCGGCGGCCCTGTTCGTGGCGAACAAGTTGGGTGCCGATATTGGTACAGTGATCGTTTACGGTTTACTGGTGGGTCTGATGGCGTCGCTGATCGGCGGGCCGCTGTACCTGAAATTCCTCGGCAATCGTCTGCCGTTTAAACCGGTACCGGCTGAGTTTTCCGACCTGAAGGTACGCGACGAAAACACGCTGCCGTCGCTGGGTGCCACGCTGTTTACCGTGCTGCTGCCGATTGGCCTGATGCTGATGAAAACCGTCGCTGAACTGAATATGGCGAAAGGCAGCGCGGTGTATACGCTGCTGGAGTTTATCGGCAACCCGATCACCGCCATGTTTATCGCCGTGTTTGTGGCCTATTACATTCTCGGTCTGCGCCAGCATATCGGCATGGGCGCACTGTTGACCCATACTGAAAATGGCTTTGGATCCATTGCCAACATCCTGCTGATTATCGGTGCGGGCGGCGCGTTCAACGCCATTCTGAAGAGCAGCGGACTGGCGGATACGCTGGCGCTGATTCTTTCAAACATGCATATGCACCCGATTCTGCTGGCCTGGCTGGTGGCGCTGATCCTGCACGCTGCGGTGGGTTCTGCCACGGTGGCGATGATGGGCGCAACGGCGATTGTGGCACCCATGCTGCCGCTCTATCCCAACGTCAGCCCGGAGATCATTGCCATTGCCATCGGTTCCGGCGCGATTGGCTGCACAATCGTCACCGATTCCCTCTTCTGGCTGGTGAAGCAGTACTGCGGCGCTACCCTGAATGAGACGTTTAAATACTATACGACCGCGACATTTATCGCGTCGGTGATTGCACTCGCGTGCACATTCCTGCTTTCCTTTATCATCTAAGCGCAAAGAGACGTCCTATGGAAAACATGCAAAAACTCATCGCCCAGTATCCGTTAGTGGAGGATCTGGTCGCACTGAAAGAAACGACCTGGTTTAACCCGGGCACCACCTCTCTTGCGGAAGGTTTACCCTATGTTGGCCTGACGGAAGACGACGTTCAGGATGCTCACGCCCGTCTGGCGCGCTTTGCGCCGTACCTGGCAAAAGCTTTCCCGGAAACCGCGGCCACCGGCGGTATTATCGAATCTGAGCTGGCCGCCATTCCCGCCATGAAGAAACGGCTGGAAAAAGAGTTTGGCCAGAATATCAGTGGCGAAATTCTGTTGAAGAAGGACAGCCACCTGCCGATTTCCGGCTCGATTAAAGCCCGTGGCGGTATTTATGAAGTACTGACTCACGCCGAAAAACTGGCGCTGGAAGCCGGTCTGCTGACCACCGATGATGATTACAGCGTGCTGCTTTCACCTGAGTTCAAGCAGTTCTTCAGCCAGTACAGCATCGCGGTAGGCTCGACCGGTAACCTCGGGATGTCGATCGGTATCATGAGCGCCTGCATTGGCTTTAAGGTGACGGTGCATATGTCTGCTGACGCCCGCGCCTGGAAAAAAGCCAAACTGCGCAGCCACGGCGTGACGGTAGTGGAGTATGAAGAAGATTACGGCGTGGCGGTTGAACAAGGCCGCAAGGCGGCGGAGTCTGATCCAAACTGCTTCTTTATCGACGACGAAAATTCCCGCACGCTGTTCTTAGGCTATGCGGTTGCCGGGCAGCGTTTGAAGGCGCAGTTCACGCAGCAGGGCCGCGTGGTAGATGCCGACCATCCGTTGTTTGTTTATCTGCCATGCGGCGTCGGCGGCGGCCCTGGCGGCGTGGCATTTGGCCTGAAGTTGGCGTTCGGCGATAACGTACACTGCTTCTTTGCAGAGCCGACCCATTCACCGTGCATGCTGCTCGGGGTTTACACCGGGCTGCACGATGAAATCTCTGTACAGGAGATTGGCATTGATAATCTGACTGCAGCCGATGGCCTGGCGGTGGGTCGGGCTTCTGGTTTTGTGGGGCGTGCAATGGAGCGTCTACTCGACGGCTTGTACACCCTTGATGACCAGACCATGTACGACATGCTGGGCTGGCTGGCGCAGGAGGAAGGGATTCGCCTTGAGCCGTCGGCACTGGCGGGGATGGCCGGTCCGCAGCGCGTTTGCGCGTCAACTGACTATCAACAAATGCACGGTTTCAGTGCTGAGCAACTTAATAACGCCACGCACCTGGTGTGGGCCACCGGCGGCGGCATGGTGCCGGAAGCCGAAATGGCACAGTACCTGGCGAAAGGGCGCTAAACGCCGTTGACCTTAACGCAGCATCGCCATCAGTTCCATCGGTGAGCGATGCTGCTTCAGCAGGTCGCGCATAACGCGCATATGCGGAGCCGTGTGGTCAAAGAAAGCTTGATAGCCTGCACACAGTCCACCCTTGCCGCTATCATCACAAAATGCAGGGCAATCGCCACGATAGAATTGCAACAGGGAACATGACTGACAGCGCGCGCTCATCTGTGAGATCGTCTGTCGATTGGTTTGTCCCGTTCGACCACACCACCGATTCAACGTTTCATCAAAAAGCGGAATAGATATTCGCGTAATATCCTCACGAACCCAGATATCAAATACCGTATTTAAAAAATGTCCCCAGTCTTCCGCTGTAACGGAACCCGCGGTCGGACACCCTTTTTCATCGCGTTCAACTAAGGGAACAAACTGCACCGAACGAACGCCTGATTTTTGTATATTGCGATATAAATCAATAGATTGATTACATCTCAACCGATCTACCACCACCCTAATCATTCCCTCACTAACATCCATGTGCTCACACTCCGTCATACAAAATTCCCGAGATATACGATAAGTTGGCGAACGTGTGTTACAGCAAACAGTATTGCGAGAGATAACACCGCGAGGGAGATCATAAATTTGTCACGCACCGCGCGAGATTCAGAAAAATCACTATGCGTGACGTCCATCAGGTTACGGCTCCGGGTATAGCGCCAAAGAATTATCGCCACAATTGCCAGTACCCCAATTGACACCCAAAACAGAAAGCCGGCCTGATGCCAGTTATGTTTCAGCGCCAGAGCTATTAACGCGCCGTAACCCAGCAGGGTGCGAAACCAGGCCAGCGAGGTACGTTCAGGTTGCAGCCCCGGATCGGCAATACGTCGCGATTTACGGCTATCCGGCATACAGCACCAGGCCCATCACAATGACCGCAACAATCATCAAAATCAGACTGATTATCAACAGGCTATGCGTGTATGGCAGGTCCTCTTTCAGGCGCATGGCCTTTTCATTCCGCAACCAGCGCAGGTAGCCATAAATCGCCAGACCGCCGGCAAACAGGCACAGCAGCAGCGCCAGCAGTTCGCGAATGACCGGCGTGGCGAAATCCGGTGCCAGTTGATCAAGACCCACACCAGCGGCCAGAAACCCCAGCGCAGTGCGGATCCACGCCAAAAACGTACGCTCATTTGCCAGCGAGAAGCGGTAATCCGGCGCCTCTCCAAGGCGGGAAATTTTCATTATGGCTCCTTTTAACTATCGCGGTTCAGCCGTTTTTCCTGCCCACTTTCAGAATTTCAAACGCCAGATTGCTGATATTCTTCACGCTATCCAGCACCGGGAGGTCAAATGGACATCATATCGCAAAACAAATGTAGCTCATTAGGAATGCTTTTCGGCGCCATTGCCTTGATTTTTGGTATTTTTCATTTCTCTTTCGGTCCATTTTACGCCCCACAGGCTCGACTTGAGAACGTGGTGGCAGAGAAGGTTTCAGCCGTCAAAAAAGGTATTATTGCTGGGCTGAAGGGTGAGAAGCCGCTTGTTACTGACAAAGAAGAAACCATCGATATTGATAAGGTGCTGGATAACAGTAGTATCGCTCTTGCCGTCATTGCTCTGGTTTGTGCTTTTATCGGTGGCATGCGCAGAGAAAATCGTTGGGGTATCTATGGCGCCATTATCTTCGGCGGAGGAACACTAGTCTTTCATGCCTTGCTCTTTGGCGTCGCGCTGATATTCACCATCATTCTGATTATAATGATATTTTCATTTCTCAGCGGCGGTTCGCCGATTTAATCGTTTTATCAAAATACAGTCACATTATTTGGCTAGAAATGATGCAATCAGAGTATCGCTGGAGGGTAATGGCGAATTGCGTCTTATCCGGCCTACAGACCAGGCAGGCCGGATAAGTCAGTGTTAACCCATCCCCCAGAAGATCACCGCCAACAGTTGGGGGGTGATAATGCGCAGGAACATCACCAGTGGGTAGACAGTGGCATAGGAAAGCGCCGCCGCACCGCTGGTAGCGTGCAGGTTGTTGGCAAAAGCCAATGCCGGTGGGTCAGTCATCGAACCGGCCAGCATTCCGCACAGCGTGAGGTAGTTCATTTTGGTGAGCAGCCGCGCCAGCAAACCAACGGTGAGCAGCGGAACGGCGGTAATGAAAATACCGTAACCCACCCAGCTTAAGCCATCGCCCTGGGTTAATGTATCGACAAAATCACCACCCGATTTCAGGCCAACCACCGCGAGAAAGAGCACAATCCCCAGTTCGCGCAACGCCAGGTTAGCGCTCGGCGGCATAAACCAGTACAGCTTGCCGATGCTGCCAATACGCCCAAGTATCAGCGCCATAATCAGCGGCCCACCAGCCAGGCCCAGCTTTAACGCCACCGGGAAGCCAGGAATAAACAGCGGAATAGAACCCAGTAAAACCCCAAGTCCGATACCGATAAACACTGGCAGCATCTGTACCTGCTGCAGTTTTTGCTGCGCGTTGCCGACAACATTAGCGACGGCATCGATGGACGAGGGCCGCCCCACCAAATTGAGGATATCACCAAACTGCAGGCTGGCGTCGCTGCTGGCGACCAGCTCAACACCTGCGCGGTTCAGACGCGAGATAACAACGTCATAGCGTTCTTTGAAATGCAGATCGCGGATCCGTTTACCCAGCACCTGTTCGTTGGTCACCACCACACGCTCGACGCGCAAATCCGTGCCTCGCGTCGACAGCGAGGTATCAACTTCCTGACCGATCACTACCAGCGCGTTGTGCAGGTCATCGGGCTGCCCGACCAGGTGGAGCAGGTCGCCCATCTGGATAATGGTTCCCGGCGACGGCACCATCAGTGTCTCATCCCGCTTCAGACGCGAGCAGATAATTTTATCGCTGTTCAGAATGGGGACGTCCTGAATCGCCATATTATTCAGGTTCGGGTTTTCAACGCGGATGTTCATGGTCTGAATCAGCGCCTGACCGTTGGTCCGCGTTGATTCGTGCTGCTGTGCTTCTGCCTCGACGTTAACGCGGAAGATAAGGCGCATTAACCACATCGTGAGCAAGATACCGCAAATACCAAAAGGATAAGCCATGGCGTAGCTCATCCCCATCTGGTCCACGACATCCATGGGCGTACCCAGATCGCGCAGGATTTGCTGTCCAGCACCCAGCGCCGGAGTATTAGTGACGGCACCGGAGAATATGCCCAGCACCACGGGAAGAGGTATAGCAAAAATTTTATGCAGGAGAGCGGTAACCAGCCCCCCCATAATGACAATCAGCACGGCGAACAAATTCAGGCGCAGGCCCGAAACGCGCAGCGAAGCAAAGAAACCCGGCCCCACCTGGATACCGATGGTGTACACGAAGAGTATCAGGCCGAACTCCTGAATAAAATGCAGCATATCGCCGCTCAGGGTCATCCCTGCCTGATCGACAAAATGTCCGACGATAATACCGCCAAACAGCACGCCTCCGATGCCAAAACCCACACCCCGGACTTTAATGTTGCCGATCCATAACCCGACAACCGCCACCAATGCCAGAACGCTGACCGTCAATGCTATATCACTCATTCTTCTGTTCCCTGTGAATAACATCATTAAGTAGATGGATTCTGGCAGAGTACAGTCGCAATGTATGGGTGGTAAAGCACAAAAAAGCCCCGTCATTTCTGGCGGGGCAAAGGCAAGGAGCTAATTAGCTATTTAATGCGGGACGTTCGCTGATGGTGATCCGCTGCGGTGGGACCGTTTCAGGTTCGTTGCGAATTAAATCGATGTGCAGCAAACCATTGGTGAAGCTCGCGCCGGAGACTTCCATATTTTCAGCCAGGGTAAAGCTCAGGCTGAAGGATTGTGTCACCAGCCCCTGATGCAGCCACTTGGTCTCTTTTTCCGGCTGCTCAGGCGTACCTTTCACGGTCAGACGCGTACCTTCCAGCTGAATATCCAGATCTTCCTGACGGAAACCGGCTAACGCAAGCGTAATGCGATAGTGGTTATCGTCGCTCTTTTCGATGTTATAGGGTGGGAAGCTCTGGCTTTCGCCGGTGTTTTGCAGTGCATTGGCCAGTTTGTCAAAACCGATCCATTGACGCAGCAGCGGGGATAAATCGTAGTTACGCATATTCATTTCTCCTTCTAAGAAGCGAGTAAATACCTTTCAGCTCCCTGACGGCAAGCTGATTGCTTAGCAGGGCCGCCTGACGCGGCCCACTGAATTAGTTGATTTCGATACGGCGCGGTTTGTTCGCTTCCGGAATCACGCGCTCAAGCTCGATATACAGCAGACCATTCACCAGGTTTGCGCCACGAACATGAATGTTCTCCGCCAACTGGAACTTGCGTTCAAAGTTGCGCTCGGCAATACCCTGATACAGGTAAGTACGTTCTTTTTGCTCGTCTGCATGAGCGCCTTTCACCACCAGCAAATTGTCCTGGGCGGTAATTTCCAGCTCGCTTTCAGCAAAGCCCGCAACGGCAATCGCAATACGGTAATGGTTTTCGTCTACCAGCTCGACGTTATACGGAGGGTAGCCGCCATTACTCTGGCTCTGATTGCTTTCCAGCAGGTTAAACAGACGATCAAAACCAATTGCAGAACGGTATAACGGGGATAAGTCAAAGTTACGCATAATCAATAGCTCCTGAAATCAGCGAGAATGTTAGACCTTCCATCATGGACAGGTCAGGTAGCCAGAACACCCATCAGGCGTGCCCTTCATTTGCCTACATCCTAAAAATGGGTCTTGATACAAACTTTTCAAGCGTATTCATCCGACTTTTTTTGCAGTTTGTTGTCTATTGCATACACTGGGGGAACAGTTGTTATCGTTAGAGTGCGATAGCCACCACAGTGCGACAGAATGGTGATGTTATTTTTCGCAACGGATCGCTATAACTCACCATGCAAACACCGATGTTTAACAGATGAAAAAATGATGATTAGAAAAATGTTGTTAACACTGATGATGTGCAGCGGAATGGTTGTTGTGAGCGGGTGCTCCAGCGTCATGTCGCACACCGGTGGCAAAGAGGGAACGTATCCTGGCACGCGTGCCAGCGCCACGATGATTAGCGAGAGCGATACCAACTGGGGAACCAAGTCACTGGCGATTCTTGATATGCCATTTACCGCCGTGCTGGATACGCTACTGCTCCCGTGGGATTTCTTCCGTACCGATAGCTCGGTAAGATCGCGCGTTGAAAGAAGCGAGGAGAGCACGCAAGCCATTAACGACGTGATCCCCCCGGCAACAATGCCAGCCCCTTAAGTTAACGCCCGGTTTCTGTCACCCATAGCTGGCGGAAACCCTCGACGTCCTCCATCCACGCAACTTGCTGCCCATCAGGCGAGAAAACGATCGCATCAGCAGACGGCGGCGCTTCGTGATTTTTCGTTAAAAAATCAATCTCTCCCGTCTGTGCATCACAGCAGGCAATTCTATTTTCCAGCACGAATCCCAACCATTGCCCCGACGGATGCCAGTTAAAGGCGGACTGAATATCACTCGAACAGTGAGTTAACTGGCGCGGTGCACCGCCCTGAGGTGAAATCAACCAGAGCTGCACCACGCCATGATCATCACGCATCAAAAACGCAATCTCTGATGCCAGGGGATGACTGCGCACCCAGTGACGCGGCTGATTCACCAGCCCTGGGAAAGCGCGGTCGTGAGTAAACGTCAGGCGGCGCTGAACCACGCCAGCCGGCGGGGCTGGCATTGTTGATTCGCTGCCTTCAAGCGGTGCATCGCCCGATTGCTTCCAGCCACTTTCATCCTGCGGTAAATCGACAATAAACAGTTCAGGTACTTTCTCACCATTGACTGACAACGTATCACCGATAAACGCCAGCGCGTGGTTCCCCACCCAGCCCTCTTCATAGGCACGGTTAATCTGATCGCTACCCGGCTGTGGCGCAGGCGTAGTCTGGCTTACCAGTACGCACCAGTGACTTCCGCTGTACTCGCGCGGATGCTGAACGGAAACCGTCACCGGACCGTACGGCGAAGCCACGCCAACGTTACGTAAATCCAGCGCCGGGGAACGCTCACGCAACACATGGTCGTTATAGGTGAAGCTAACAAACTCGCCGTTCGGGCTAAAAACATGTACATGGCTGCCGCCGCGCAGTGCGCCAGGGGTAAACGGGACAGTAATATCCATCGCGTCCAGATTCGTCACATCACCCTGCCCGGCAATGACTCCGCGACGGTGATGAAAGTCGTAATGCCATGTTTCATCAGGATTTTCAGGCCCGTGAATGAACACGTATTTTTCAGACTTCGGATGAACGGTCACCACGCCAACGTGTGCCTGCTGCGTCGCACGATAAATCACTTCCACCTCGCCAGTGTGAATATTGACGCGTTCAATGGTCTCGCCGGTAAACGATGCGCCGGAGGGTCGCACATCAAAAACCAGCCACTGGCTGTCCGGGGTCCAGGTATTGATATTGGTCAGTTGGTGATGACGCGGCGTAAAGGTGACTTGCTTCATGGGATGCCCTGATACGAGACAATTTCAGCAATCATACTTCACAAGGACTTCACTTTCAGGCTTTAGCGTATGCTCATCTCACTTACTATGGGCAGAAAGATGGAACATTTTGACGTGGCGATTATCGGTTTAGGCCCGGCAGGTGCAGCGCTGGCGCGGCAGTTGAGCGGAAAAATGCGCGTGATTGCTCTGGATAAAAAGCGCCAGTGCGGGACTGAAGGGTTCACCAAACCCTGCGGAGGCCTACTGGCTCCTGACGCCCAACGTTCATTTATCCGCGACGGGATCACGCTCCCCGTTGATGTTATTGCCAATCCGCAGATATTCAGCGTTAAAACGGTCGATGTGGCCGCCTCTCTGACCCGAAACTACCAGCGTAGTTATATCAATATCGATCGCCATGCTTTTGATTTATGGATGAAATCACTCATCCCTGACGATGTGCAGGTTTACCATGACAGCCTGTGTCGTAAAGTCTGGCGCGAGGGCGATAAATGGCATGTGATATTCAGTGCAGACGGCTGGGAACAGCAGATTACGGCTCGCTATCTGATCGGTGCCGACGGGGCGAATTCGCTGGTGCGCCGTCATCTCTATCCACAACACCAGATCCGTAAATATGTTGCTATCCAACAGTGGTTTACGGAACAACACCCTGTCCCGTTCTACTCGTGTATTTTTGATAACGATGCTACGGACTGTTATTCCTGGAGTATCAGCAAAGACGGCTTTTTTATCTTCGGGGGGGCTTACCCAATGAAGGACGGTCAGGCACGTTTTGACATGCTGAAAACCAGGATGGAAGCGTTCCATTTCCAGTTTGGCAAACCGGTGAAAAGCGAAAAATGTACAGTCCTGTTCCCGTCACGCTGGAAGGATTTCGTCTGCGGCGAGGAGAACGCCTTTCTGATTGGTGAAGCCGCCGGATTTATTAGCGCCAGTTCACTGGAAGGTATTAGCTATGCGCTGGACAGCGCGGAAATCCTTAAATCCGTACTGTTGCAGGACGTGGTAGACAAAAATAAAGCCTATCGCAAAGCAACCCGCAAGCTGCGTATCAAGCTGTATGGAAAAATCCTCAAGAGCCGGGCGCTAACGTCCGCATTTTCCCGTAAATGGATAATGCGCAGCGGCGTGGCGCATATTCCGCAGGCCGAATACCCTGAATCAAAAACGACAACGGATGAAAAAGACGTTGGGCAAATGCGGCAAGGCATTTGCCCATAGCGGACCTAATTCAGCGCAAATTTCTCAATGGCATACGCAACGCCGTCTTCAAGATTAGATTTGGTGACGAAGTTGGCGATTTCTTTTACCGAGGGAATTGCGTTATCCATGGCTACGCCCATACCGGCATATTCGATCATCGCGATGTCGTTTTCCTGATCGCCAATCGCCATAACCTCTTCGGCTTTAATGCCCAGCGCATCGGCCAGCGATTTCACACCGGTGCCTTTATTGACGCGTTTATCCAGGATTTCGAGGAAGTACGGCGCACTTTTCAGCACTGTATATTTCTCTTTCACCTCTGCCGGAATGCGTGAGATGGCTTTATCGAGGATTTCGGGTTCATCAATCATCATTACTTTCAGGAACTGAGTCGCCGGGTCCATCTTCTCGGCTTCGCAGAACACCAGCGGAATGGTCGCGATAAACGATTCATGCACCGTGTAGTAGCTGATATCTCGGTTAGCGGTATACAGCGTGTTGCGATCGAGGGCGTGGAAGTGTGAACCGACTTCCCGGGAGAGCTGTTCCAGGTAACGATAATCGTCATAGCTCAACGCCGTTTGGGCAACGGTGCTGCCATCTCCTGCTTTCTGCACCAGCGCCCCGTTGTAGGTAATGCAGTAGTCGCCGGGTTGTTCCATATGAAGTTCTTTCAAGTAGCTGTGGACGCCGGCATACGGACGGCCAGTGGTCAGCACCACGTTTATCCCGCGCGCGCGCGCCGCAGCAATTGCATTTTTGACTGCAGGTGAAATGGTGTGATCGGGCAGCAGAAGTGTGCCATCCATGTCGATAGCAATAAGTTTGATAGCCATGAGTTCCCCGGATTAAATGAGTCCATCCTCATGCTAACGCGATTCCGCTCAAAAAACAGCTACGAAAAGGGGGATAGGAAGGGGAACCGGGATCCCCCTTTTGACAATCGATGGTAGGCCGGATAAGGCCTAAGCCGCCATCCGGCAAAAACTGACGAACTGCCTGATGACGCTGCGCTTATCAGGCCTACAGGAGCAGGCCTGAGTTACACATTAGATATCGATATTTGCCGCTTTCAGGGCGTTCTCTTCGATAAACGCACGACGCGGTTCAACGGCGTCGCCCATCAGCGTAGTGAACAACTGGTCGGCAGCAATCGCGTCTTTCACCGTTACACGCAGCATACGACGGCTTTCCGGATCCATGGTGGTTTCCCACAGCTGATCCGGGTTCATTTCGCCCAGGCCTTTATAACGCTGAATAGACAGACCACGGCGGGACTCTTTCACCAGCCAGTCCAGCGCCTGCTCGAAGCTGGTAACCGGCTGACGACGCTCACCACGTTCAATAAACGCATCGTCTTCGATCAGGCCACGCAGTTTCTCACCCAGCGTGCAGAGACGACGGTATTCACCTCCGGTCACAAACTCATGCTCCAGAGGATAGTCGGTATCGACCCCGTGGGTACGCACGCGGATAACCGGTTCAAACAGGTTCAGCTCGGCGTCTTTACGTACAAAGCTATTCCAGGTGCTACCGTGCATTTCGTTTTCATTCAGCACGTTCACCAGCTGGGAAACCCAGGCCGTGACTTTCTCTTCATCAGCCAAATCGGCTTCGGCCAGCGTCGGTTGATAAACCAGTTCTTTCAGCAACGAGCGCGGGAAGCGGCGCTCCATACGACCAATCATTTTCTGCGTGGCATTGTATTCAGACACCAGTTTTTCCAGCGCTTCACCCGCCAGCGCCGGAGCGTGGGCATTGGTGTGTAGCGTGGCGCCATCAAGAGCAATAGAGATCTGGTACTGATCCATCGCTTCATCGTCTTTGATGTACTGTTCCTGCTTGCCTTTCTTCACTTTGTACAGCGGTGGCTGTGCAATGTAGACGTGGCCGCGTTCAACAATTTCCGGCATCTGACGATAGAAGAAGGTCAACAGCAACGTACGAATGTGCGAGCCGTCGACGTCCGCATCGGTCATGATGATGATGCTGTGATAACGCAGTTTATCCGGGTTGTATTCGTCGCGACCGATACCGCAGCCGAGCGCGGTAATCAGCGTTGCCACTTCCTGAGAAGAGAGCATCTTGTCGAAGCGCGCCTTCTCAACGTTAAGGATTTTACCCTTCAGCGGCAGAATCGCCTGGTTCTTACGGTTACGCCCCTGCTTCGCAGAGCCGCCCGCTGAGTCCCCTTCCACCAGGTACAGTTCAGAGTGGGCCGGGTCGCGTTCCTGACAGTCCGCCAGTTTGCCCGGCAGGCCAGCTAAGTCCAGCGCACCCTTACGACGGGTCATTTCACGTGCACGACGTGCTGCTTCACGGGCACGTGCCGCATCAATAATTTTACCGACGACGATTTTCGCGTCAGACGGGTTTTCCAGCAGGTATTCGCTCAGCAGTTCGTTCATCTGCTGTTCTACTGCGGTTTTCACCTCGGAGGAGACCAGCTTGTCTTTGGTCTGGGAGGAGAATTTCGGATCCGGTACTTTCACGGAAACGACAGCAATCAGGCCTTCACGGGCATCGTCACCGGTGGCGCTGACTTTCGCTTTTTTGCTGTAGCCTTCTTTGTCCATGTAGGCGTTCAGGGTACGGGTCATCGCCGCACGGAAGCCTGCAAGGTGAGTACCGCCATCACGCTGTGGAATGTTGTTGGTGAAGCAGTAGATGTTTTCCTGGAAACCATCGTTCCACTGCAGCGCAACTTCGACGCCAATACCGTCTTTTTCGGTGGAGAAGTAGAAGATATTCGGGTGGATCGGCGTTTTGTTTTTGTTGAGGTATTCAACAAACGCCTTGATGCCACCTTCGTAGTGGAAATGATCTTCTTTGCCGTCGCGCTTATCGCGCAGGCGGATGGATACGCCGGAGTTCAGGAATGACAGCTCGCGCAGGCGTTTCGCCAGAATCTCATATTCAAACTCAACGACATTGGTAAAGGTTTCATGGCTTGGCCAGAAACGCACCTGGGTACCGGTCGCTTCAGTCTCGCCAGTCACGGCCAGTGGTGCCTGCGGTACGCCGTGCACGTAAGTTTGCTGATGCACTTTGCCTTCGCGGCGAATCACCAGCTCCAGTTTCTGCGACAGGGCGTTAACCACGGAAACACCTACGCCGTGCAGACCGCCGGAGACTTTATAGGAGTTATCATCGAATTTACCGCCTGCGTGCAGGACGGTCATGATCACTTCGGCCGCCGAAACGCCCTCTTCCGGGTGGATACCGGTTGGGATACCACGACCATCATCGGTAACGGACACGGAGTTGTCAGCGTGGATTGTCACCACGATATCTTTACAGTGACCCGCGAGCGCTTCGTCGATAGCGTTATCTACCACCTCGAATACCATGTGGTGTAGACCGGTGCCGTCATCCGTGTCGCCGATATACATACCCGGGCGCTTACGCACCGCATCCAGTCCTTTCAGGACTTTGATACTGGAGGAGTCATAAGAATTCGACATCAACGTTTCTCGCTCATTTTATCTTGGGTTAATCCGTTATTTTACCCTTTTCCACGGTGAACATCTTCGAATTTTTGTCCGACATGTCCATAACGTGTTCAGCGCTAATTGCGCTGACAAAGACTTGAGATTGCGTGGCTTTTAAGCGGCTGGCTAGCAGTCCGCGACGCGCATCATCCAGTTCAGAGGCAAAATCATCTATCAGGTACAGGCAGCGCCGTCCGCTTTCGCGAGTCAGGAACTCCCCTTGCGCCAGACGTAAGGCGCACATCAGCAGTTTTAACTGCCCACGCGACAACGTATCTTCCACCGGTGCACCGTCGGCACGTATGCGGAAATCCGCTTTGTGCGGGCCGTGCGCGGTGTAGGTCAACATGCGATCGCGTTCAAAACTGCGTTCCAGCACCTCAGCGTAATCGGTCTCTTTCTCCCAGCCACGCTGGAAAGAGAAAGAGAGTGAAAACTCGGGAAGAAACAGCTGGCAGGTATCCGCCATATCCTGCGCGATACCGGCGCTGTACTCCGCGCGCCAGGTGCTGATTTGTTCCGCCAGCGGGATCAACTCTCGATCCCACGGGCGCAGTTGCTCATAACGACTCACCTGGCGCAGCGCCGCATTGCGCTGCTTTAGCAATCGCTTAAGGTTGCTCCAGGCGGTAAAGAATCCGGCTTCATTGTGAAAGCATCCCCAGTCAAGGAATGCTCTTCTGTATTTGGGGCCGCCATTGAGTAAAGTAAACCCCTCAGGCGTTATCAGCTGCATCGGCATCAGGTGCGCCAGTTCGGCAACCTTATGACCGTCAGTGCCGTCAATGCGCACTTTGCTGTCACCCAGCTTATCTTTGGTCAGGCCAATCGAGGTTTCACGCTCGGCGCCCTGCAAACGCCCGTGGAGTACAAACGACTCCTGCTCGTGGCGAATGACGCGGCCAATCTGCACACTGCGAAACGCCCGACCGTGACCGAGCGTATAAATAGCTTCCAGCACGCTGGTTTTACCGCTGCCGTTAGCGCCGACCAGGAAGTTAAAGCCGGGAGATAAAGTGAGATCCGCATTTTCAATATTGCGGAAATCTTTAATCAGGAGTCGGGATAGCGACATATCAACTCGTCATCATTCAAGGGGCGTGGGTGCCGCAGCCAGTTCGTCTACCGCCAGCGCGCAGAAAGCGGAGCGTACACGAAGTACGTGAGCATTTCGAGCACTGCCGGAAGGCGAAATGGCAAGTAAACCAGCCCCTTTGCAGATTCTACAATCTCATAGGCATGACGACGTAGGCTGCGGATTGTGACGCTGCATCTTCAATCTGTACGCTCGATACGGAATCGGTCAGCATAATACGGACGTTTTCGCACTTCAGCGCGTTCAGTACGTCCAGCACGTAGCTAACATTGAAGCCGATTTCCATTTCAGTCCCAGGATAGGTGACATCGAGGATCTCTTCCGCTTCTTCCTGCTCTGGGTTGTTGGCCGTAATTTTGAGCTGGTTTTCGCTGACGTACAGACGCACACCGCGGAATTTCTCATTGGAGAGTATGGCCGCACGGGCAAACGCCTGCTTAAGGATATCGCAGCCCGCCTCCAGATGTTTGTCTGGATTCTTCGGCAGTACGCGACGGTAATCCGGGAAACGTCCATCTACCAGCTTGGAGGTAAAGATGAAGTCGCCAACATGCGCACGGATGTTGTTGCTGCCAATCTGCACGCGCAGCGGGTTGTCGCCGCCGTCGAGCATACGCATCAGTTCAATCACGCCTTTACGCGGCACGATCACCGAATGACTGGGCAGCGATTGACCCACCGGCATAGAGCACACCGCCAGGCGGTGACCGTCGGTCGCCACGGTACGCAGTTCTTCACCTTCGGTTTCAAACAGCATGCCGTTTAAGTAATAGCGCACATCCTGATGAGCCATCGAAAACTGCGTGGCTTCAATCAGACGCTTCATCGTCGCCTGCGGCAGCGTGAATTCAACTTCACTCTGCCAGTCATCCAGATTCGGGAAGTCGGCAGCAGGCAGTGTGGACAGCGAGAAACGGCTGCGGCCAGAACGCACCAGCATGCGGTCACCTTCCAACTGGACAGCAATTTCCGCACCTTCCGGCAAACCACGACAAATGTCGAAGAATTTACGCGCCGGGACGGTGGTCGCACCGGGTTCATGCGGCTGGATCAGCGCAACGCGTGCCACCATCTCCATCTCGAGATCGGTACCGGTCAGAGAAAGCGTTCCATCCGCAACCTGTAGTAACAGGTTTCCGAGGATCGGCAGCGTAGGACGACCACCCAGCGGGCCGCTGACCTGCTGAAGCGGTTTTAATAAATGTTCACGTTCAACGGTAAATTTCATAGCGTCACGAAGATAATGTTCTGATTAAATTGGAGAAATCTTCTTTAATATCATGGCTTTCTTCACGCAACTGTTCAATCTTGCGACAGGCATGAAGCACGGTAGTATGGTCACGCCCACCAAAGGCGTCGCCAATTTCCGGCAAACTGTGGTTGGTAAGCTCTTTTGCCAGCGCCATCGCCATCTGACGCGGACGCGCTACCGAGCGAGATCGACGCTTAGAAAGCAGATCCGCAATTTTGATTTTGTAATACTCTGCCACCGTCTTTTGAATATTGTCGATGGTGACCAGTTTTTCCTGTAATGCCAGCAGGTCGCGCAGCGCCTCACGCACAAAATCGATAGTAATCGCCCGGCCAGTAAAGTTGGCGTTAGCAATCACGCGGTTCAGTGCGCCTTCCAGTTCACGCACGTTAGAGCGTAAACGCTTGGCAATAAAGAACGCCACCTCGCCTGGCAGACGAATATCGTTTTCGTCAGCTTTTTTCATCAGGATCGCAACGCGCGTTTCCAGTTCAGGTGGTTCGATCGCGACGGTCAGTCCCCAGCCAAAGCGGGATTTCAGACGATCTTCAACGCCATTGATCTCCTTCGGATAGCGATCCGACGTCAGGATGATCTGCTGATTACCTTCCAGCAGGGCATTGAAGGTGTGGAAAAACTCTTCCTGGGATCGTTCTTTATTAGCAAAGAATTGAATATCGTCAATCAGCAACGCATCAACCGAACGGTAGTAGCGTTTAAACTCTTCGATCGCATTGTTTTGTAGGGCTTTAACCATGTCCTGTACAAAACGCTCGGAGTGCATATACACCACTTTTGCATTCGGCTTGCGCGCCATAATC
Organism: Citrobacter sp. KH_055_1; assembly: GCF_057838705.1. NCBI lineage: Bacteria > Pseudomonadati > Pseudomonadota > Gammaproteobacteria > Enterobacterales > Enterobacteriaceae > Citrobacter > Citrobacter sp. KH_055_1. The sequence goes on along the minus strand of NZ_CM174473.1, from coordinate 563 downwards.
CCGTTACCCACAGCATGCAACAGGTGGGTTTTACCCAGACCGGTGCCGCCATAAAGGAATAGAGGATTGTAGGCGCCGCCAGGATTGTCCGCCACCTGACGAGCCGCCGCGCGCGCCAGTTGGTTAGATTTACCTTCAACGAAGTTATCAAACGTGTGTTTGACGTTGACGTTAGAGCGATAGGTTGGTTCTGCCGGGGCCGGGACGTTATCCCAACCCGGACGTGCTGCAGGTGCAGCTCGTTGCGGCTGAACTTGTTGCGCTACATACGCAGGTGCGACAACGTGATTAACCGGCGTCTTCAGCGTTTGCGTGACGGGTTTGGTACCGACTTCAAAGCGTAGCTGTGGGGCATCTGCTCCGCAGAAGTTATTCAGCAATCCATTAATATTATTAAGGTATTTGTCCCTTACCCAATCGAGCACAAAACGGTTTGGCGCATACAAAGCCAGCGTGTTATCGCTCAGTTCCGCCTGCAACGGGCGTATCCACATACTGAATTCTGTGGCTGGTAACTCATCCTGCAATCGGGCAAGACACTGCTGCCAAAGCGAAAGTGACAC